>NZ_CP046137.1:0-4631871 GCF_038816185.1 Pantoea sp. RSPAM1
GTCCCTGCGCCTGCAGATGTCACTTATCGCTCTAACGTTAATAATCGTCATAACTTCGATAACTTTGTTGAAGGTAAATCGAACCAGCTGGCACGCGCGGCGGCACGTCAGGTGGCGGATAACCCTGGCGGCGCCTACAACCCACTGTTTCTTTATGGCGGTACGGGCCTGGGGAAAACCCACCTGTTGCATGCAGTCGGCAACGGCATTATTGCGCGTAAACCCAACGCCAAAGTGGTTTATATGCACTCTGAGCGCTTTGTGCAGGACATGGTTAAAGCGCTGCAAAATAATGCTATCGAAGAGTTTAAGCGCTATTACCGTTCGGTTGACGCCCTGCTGATCGATGACATTCAGTTCTTTGCCAATAAAGAGCGTTCTCAGGAAGAGTTTTTCCACACCTTTAATGCGCTGTTAGAAGGCAATCAGCAGATCATCCTGACCTCGGATCGTTATCCAAAAGAGATCAACGGTGTGGAAGATCGTCTGAAGTCGCGGTTTGGCTGGGGCTTAACGGTGGCGATCGAGCCGCCGGAACTGGAAACACGCGTTGCGATCCTGATGAAAAAGGCGGATGAAAACGATATCCGACTGCCGGGCGAAGTGGCTTTCTTTATTGCCAAGCGTTTACGCTCTAACGTCCGTGAACTGGAAGGGGCACTGAACAGGGTCATCGCCAACGCCAACTTTACCGGCCGGGCAATTACCATCGACTTCGTTCGTGAAGCACTGCGGGATCTGCTGGCCCTGCAGGAAAAGCTGGTCACTATTGATAATATTCAGAAGACCGTAGCTGAGTACTACAAAATTAAAGTCGCTGACCTGCTTTCTAAGCGCCGCTCGCGCTCGGTAGCGCGTCCGCGTCAAATGGCGATGGCGATGGCTAAAGAGCTGACCAACCACAGTTTGCCGGAGATCGGCGACGCTTTTGGTGGTCGCGACCATACCACGGTACTTCACGCTTGCCGGAAGATTGAGCAACTGCGTGAAGAAAGCCACGACATCAAAGAAGATTTCTCAAATCTCATCAGAACATTATCTTCGTGACGCTATGAAATTTATTGTTGAACGTGAACAGTTGCTAAAGCCGCTGCAGCAAGTCAGCGGTCCGCTAGGCGGTCGCCCGACGTTGCCTATCCTCGGCAATCTGCTGATGCAGGTTAATGAAGGATCGTTGTTACTGACCGGCACCGATTTGGAAATGGAAATGGTCGCACGGGTTGCCTTAACCCAGCCGCACGAGACGGGTGCGACGACGGTGCCGGCACGCAAATTCCTGGATATTTGCCGTGGCCTGCCGGAAGGGGCGGAGATAAACGTGACGCTGGAAGGCGAACGCATGTTAGTGCGTTCCGGCCGCAGCCGCTTTTCGCTCTCTACCCTGCCCGCCAGCGACTTCCCAAATCTGGATGACTGGCAGAACGAGGTGGAATTCACGCTGCCTCAGGCTACGCTAAAACGCCTGATCGAAGCCACACAGTTCTCTATGGCCCATCAGGACGTACGCTACTACCTGAACGGCATGATGTTTGAGACAGAAGGCGAAGAGCTGCGTACGGTTGCCACCGACGGTCACCGTCTGGCGGTCTGCTCCATGCCCATTGGCCAGGCGCTTCCCAGCCATTCAGTCATTGTGCCGCGTAAAGGGGTTATCGAGCTGTTACGCCTGCTGGACGGCGGTGATACACCGCTTCAGGTGCAAATTGGCAGCAGCAACATCCGCGCGCACGTTGGCGACTATATTTTTACCTCCAAGCTGGTGGATGGTCGCTTCCCGGATTATCGTCGGGTGCTGCCAAAAAATCCGGATAAAGCGCTGGAGGCAGGCTGTGATCTGCTCAAGCAGGCTTTTGCCCGTGCGGCGATCCTCTCTAATGAGAAATTCCGCGGCGTTCGTCTCCACATCACCGAAAATCAGCTAAAAATTACCGCTAATAATCCTGAGCAGGAAGAAGCGGAAGAGATGCTGGATGTCAGCTATACCGGCAGCGAGCTGGAAATTGGCTTCAACGTCAGTTACGTACTGGATGTGCTGAACGCCCTTAAGTGCGAGAATGTCCGCCTGCTGCTGACGGACTCCGTTTCGAGCGTGCAGATTGAAGATGTGGTGAGTCCGGCAGCGGCCTATGTCGTCATGCCGATGCGTTTGTAGCACACGGGCTTTATTCGGGCAGTGCACCTGTCACGTACGCTGTATGCGTCAGGCGCACTGCCCGTGCGACAATGTGCGGTGCCCTTGACGTCCTTACTCACTGAGGCTCGATAAACCTCATTTGCCCTTCACGCTGGATTGATTCATGGCTTTAACCCGCCTGCTGATAAAAGATTTTCGTAATATTGAACAGGCCGACTTAGCGTTAGCGCCAGGATTTAACTTTCTGGTCGGGGCGAATGGTAGCGGTAAAACCAGCGTGCTGGAGGCGATTTACACGCTGGGTCACGGCCGTGCTTTCCGCAGTTTGCAGGCCGGCCGGGTGATTCGTCACGATCAGGCAGCATTTGTGCTGCACGGCAGGCTGGAAGGCCAGGAACGTGAGTTTTCGGTAGGGCTCAGTAAAAATCGCGCTGGCGAAAGCAAAGTGCGTATTGATGGCAGCGATGGCCACAAAGTCGCTGAGCTGGCACAGTTGCTGCCAATGCAGTTGATCACGCCGGAAGGTTTTACCTTACTCAACGGCGGTCCCAAATATCGTAGAGCCTATGTCGACTGGGGCTGCTTTCATAACACACCTGGTTTTTTTAATGCCTGGAGCAATCTGCGGCGCCTGCTTAAACAACGCAATGCGGCGCTGCGCCAGGTCACGCGCTACAGCCAGATTCGCCCCTGGGATCAGGAGCTGGTGCCGTTGGCGGAGCAGATCAGCCAGTGGCGCGCCGACTACAGCGCAGCCATCTCGGCCGAAATTGTCACCACCTGTGCACAGTTCCTGCCCGAATGTGATCTGCGTTTTTCGTTTCAGCGCGGCTGGGACAAAGAAAGCGATTATGCCGAGTTGCTTGAGCGCAACTTCGAACGCGATCGCGCCCTGACCTATACTGCCAGCGGCCCGCACAAAGCGGATTTTCGCATTCGTGCCGAGGGCACGCCGGTGGAAGATTTACTCTCACGCGGTCAGCTTAAACTGCTGATGTGCGCATTGCGTCTGGCGCAGGGCGAGTTCCTGACCCGCCAGAGCGGACGCCGCTGTGTTTACCTCATTGATGACTTTGCTTCTGAACTGGATGACAGTCGCCGCCGCCTGCTGGCGGAACGACTGAAAGCGACCCAGGCACAGGTTTTTGTCAGCGCCATCTCTTCGGAGCATGTAATCGACATGACTGACGAAAAGGGCAAGATGTTCCGCGTGGAACAGGGTAAAATAGCGGTTCAACCTAAAGATTAAATGAGCGAGAAACGTTGATGTCGAATTCTTATGACTCTTCAAGTATCAAAGTCCTGAAAGGGCTTGATGCGGTACGCAAACGCCCGGGCATGTACATCGGCGATACCGATGACGGAACCGGTCTGCATCACATGGTATTCGAGGTCGTGGATAACGCAATCGACGAAGCGCTCGCCGGTCACTGTAAAGATATTGTCGTGACAATCCATGCCGATAATTCGGTTTCCGTTCAGGATGATGGACGCGGAATTCCAACCGGTATCCACGAAGAAGAAGGTGTATCGGCGGCTGAAGTTATCATGACCGTACTGCACGCTGGCGGTAAGTTTGACGACAACTCCTATAAAGTGTCTGGCGGCCTGCACGGCGTAGGTGTTTCCGTTGTTAACGCCCTGTCCCAGAAACTGGAACTGACCATTCGTCGTGAAGGCAAAGTGCATCAGCAGATTTATCTGCACGGCGTACCTGAAGCGCCGCTGGCGGTTACGGGAGATACTGATGCAACCGGTACCCGCATTCGTTTCTGGCCAAGCCACGACACCTTCACCAACGTTACCGATTTCGAATACGACATTCTGGCGAAACGCCTGCGCGAACTGTCCTTCCTGAACTCTGGCGTATCGATTCGTCTGGAAGACAAGCGTGATGCAAGAAACGACCACTTTCACTACGAAGGTGGTATCCGCGCCTTTGTTGAGTACCTGAATAAAAACAAAACGCCTATTCACCCAACCGTATTCTATTTCTCAACCGAGAAAGACGGCATTGGCGTGGAAGTCGCACTGCAGTGGAATGACGGCTTCCAGGAGAACATCTACTGCTTCACCAACAATATTCCACAGCGCGACGGCGGTACACATCTTGCGGGTTTCCGCGCCGCGATGACGCGTACGCTAAATGCCTACATGGATAAAGAAGGCTACAGCAAAAAAGCCAAAGTCAGCGCGACCGGTGACGATGCCCGTGAAGGTCTGATTGCGGTCGTGTCGGTCAAAGTGCCGGACCCGAAATTCTCTTCACAGACCAAAGACAAACTGGTTTCTTCAGAAGTGAAATCGGCCGTTGAACAGCAAATGAATGAACTGCTGGCTGAATATCTGCTGGAAAATCCGGGCGATGCAAAAATCGTTGTGGGCAAAATTATTGACGCCGCACGCGCGCGTGAAGCGGCACGCCGTGCCCGTGAAATGACCCGCCGCAAAGGCGCGCTGGATCTTGCTGGCCTGCCAGGCAAACTGGCGGACTGCCAGGAGCGCGACCCGGCGCTGTCAGAAATTTACCTGGTGGAGGGTGACTCAGCGGGCGGTTCTGCCAAGCAAGGCCGCAACCGTAAAAATCAGGCCATTCTGCCGCTGAAAGGTAAGATCCTGAACGTTGAGAAGGCGCGTTTCGATAAGATGCTGGCTTCTCAGGAAGTTGCCACGTTGATTACCGCACTGGGCTGTGGCATCGGCCGCGATGAATACAATCCAGATAAACTGCGTTACCACAGCATCATCATCATGACCGATGCGGACGTCGACGGCTCCCACATTCGTACACTGCTGTTGACCTTCTTCTATCGTCAGATGCCAGAGATTATCGAGCGTGGTCACGTTTATATCGCGCAGCCGCCGCTGTATAAGGTGAAAAAAGGTAAGCAGGAGCAATACATCAAGGATGACGAAGCCATGCTGCAGTACCAGATTGCTATCGCCCTTGACGGTACCTCGCTGCATACTACCGCCAGCGCACCCGCGCTAGGCGGCGAACCACTGGAAACGCTGGTCGCTGAATTCAACAGCACTCAGAAGATGATCAAACGCATGGAGCGTCGTTATCCGATGGCCATGCTGCGTGCGCTGATTTATCACGACACACTGAGCGATATCAGCAACGAAGCGCAGGTGACCCGTTGGATCAACGGTCTGGTTAGCTACCTGACAGCACGCGAGGCGCACGGCAGTACCTATCTGGCCAAGGTGCGTGAGAACCGTGAGCAGAATGTCTTTGAGCCGGTTTTACGCGTTCGTACACATGGCGTGGACACGGATTATCCTCTGGATGCCGAGTTCCTGCAGGGTGGCGAATACCGCAAGATCTGTGCACTGGGCGGCAAGCTTCGCGGTCTGCTTGAAGAAGATGCCTATATCGAACGTGGCGAACGCCGTCAGCCTGTCAGCAGTTTTGAACAGGCGATTGACTGGCTGGAGAAAGAGTCGCGTCGCGGTCTGTCAGTGCAGCGATATAAAGGTCTGGGCGAAATGAACCCAGATCAGCTGTGGGAAACCACCATGGATCCGGACAGCCGCCGTATGTTACGCGTGACCATCAAAGATGCGATTGCCGCCGATCAGCTGTTCACCACGTTGATGGGTGACGCGGTTGAACCGCGCCGCGCCTTCATTGAAGAGAATGCGCTGAAAGCCGCAAATATTGATATCTAATCGCCCTGCGACAGACAAAACCCTTCCCACCGGAAGGGTTTTTTTTTGCCCGATACGTCTGCCTGCCCTGCGCGGGGTAGAACCCGCTGCAACAAGATAATGGTTTACGCGTGCTGTAAAGCGTCGACAAACTGGTCAATGTGAGCTGAATCGCGCTAGCATTGCAGTAAACCCGACACAACGAGGATGCTATGGCTATAAAACTGATCGCAATTGATATGGACGGCACGCTGCTTAATCCGCAGCATGAGATCACGCCTGCGGTAAAAACCGCCCTGAACCGCGCCCGGGAAAAAGGGGTGTCCATTGTGTTAGCGACCGGCAGGCCTTTCATTGGCATTGAGCGTTATCTGCAGGAGCTTGATCTACAGGCTGACGGACAGTACTGCATCAGCAATAATGGCGCACTGGTTCACCAGGCCAAAGATGGCGAGGTCGTGGCAGATGTGACGCTGGGCTTTGACGATTATTTGTATGTCGAGAAGCTGGCGCGAGAACTGGGCGTACATTTTCAGGCCTTTGATAAATCCCACCTCTATACGCCAAACAAAGACATCAGCGAATTCACTATTCACGAAGCCAGCCTGACCGGTATTCCGGTACGTTATCGCGCAGTAGAAGAGATGGATCCCGCCACGCGTTTCCCGAAACTGATGATGATTGATAAACCCGCCCTGCTTGATGCGGCGATTGCAAAACTGCCTGAGCAGGCGCATCAGACTTACACCATCCTGAAAAGTGCGCCTTATTACCTGGAGATTCTCGATCGCCGGGTGAACAAAGGCTATGGCGTAAAAATGCTGGCAGAGAAACTGGGCCTGAAAGCGGAAGACGTCATGGCGATAGGCGATCAGGAAAACGATCTGGCGATGATTGACTACGCGGGCACTGGCGTGGCGATGGGCAATGCAATTGAGTCGGTGAAGAAAATTGCCCAGTTTATCACCAAAACCAACAGGGAAGATGGCGTCGCGCACGCGATTGAAAAATGGGTACTTTAATTTTTTTCCTGACGCAGGATGAAACGGCGAGTGAAAGTACCTGACGCGGCCGTTTCATCAATAAATACGCGCGCGTAACTTGTCTGAATAATACCGCTCACTGGATTTTGTCATGTCTGAAAAACAGATCACATTTGCATCACGCCATCATCAGTTGACTAACATCAACGTCTGGACAGCCGATAGCCAGTGGCTGGCATTTGATGTGCGGCCCTCCGGTGCCTCTTTTACCAGTCAGACCATTGAGCGAGTCAATGTGAACACAGGTGACGTGGAGGTGTTATATCAGGCAAGGGATGGCGCGCACGTTGGTGTCGTCACCGTAAGTCCGACATTGCCTCCACGTTACGTTTGTATTCATGGGCCTGAACATCCCGATGACAACTGGCAGTATGATTTTCACCATCGTCGCGGGGTCATTGTTGAAAAGGGCCAGGCAGAAAATCTGGAGGCATGTGACATCACTCCGCCCTTTACTGCCGGAGCCTTGCGGGGCGGCTCCCACGTACATGTTTTTAGCCCGGATGGGACACGTCTCAGTTTCACCTATAACGATCATGTGATGCACGAACGGGATCGGCGCCTCGACCTGCGTAACGTTGGCGTCGCCGTTCCCCTGCGGGCGGTTACGCCACAAAAGCAGCACCCACGAGAATATGACGGTAGCCATTTTTGTGTGTTGGTTAGTGAAACCCACGTCAATCCGCACCCGGGCAGCGATCAGATCAGTCGGGCATATGAAGAGGGATGGATTGGCGACCAAGGCTATCAAAAACCTGACGGTAGCTGGCAGCGCTGGGCCATCGCCTTTACAGGCGATACCCTTTCCGCCTCAGGCGAAAAGTGTCCTGAGGTATTCGTGGTCGATCTGCCAGAGAAGCTGGAAGACTTCGCAAAACCCGGCTTTTTCCCGCTGGAAGGTAGTAGCGATCGTTTACCGGCTCCACCCGCTGGCGTTCGGCAACGTCGAATAACGACGACCCGGGGCCTGGCATCACAGCCTCGTCACTGGTTGCGCAGCTCGCCTGACGGCAGCAAAATTGCGTTTTTGATGGCAGATAACCAGCAGGTCATCCAGCTCTGGGTCGTGTCGCCCAATGGCGGCGAACCACATCAGGTGACCCGACTTACCCACAGTATTCAGTCGGCGTTCAGCTGGCAGCCTCGCGGCGAAGCCATTGCCTTTATCAGCGACAACAGCGTTATGCGCTGCCATGTGGTAACGGGCGAGTGTGAGCGTTTAACGGCGCGAAGCAGTGAAGCACCGTCTGGTGATGCGGTTGTCTGGTCACCAGACGGGAAGCAGATTGCCTTCATGCGTGAGATTGAGGGCTGGCGACAGTTGTTTACCGTTGCGGTTGCATAGTGGGCAGGGGCTGGGCATGCGCCAGATTTTCTTCAGTGTGCGCCAGCTTTTCACTCTGCAACACCCGAGCGCGCGGAGAGTCCAGGCTTTGGTCACTGTCACTGCGATAGTAGTCCCATGGCAATAACAGCGTATCCATGACCGCAGAAAAAGGCAGGTCAACCAGGGCCAGCGGCTTAAGCGCCCAACTGGTGTTACTGTCGGTAAGAATATCCGCGCTGGCGCGCGTGCCCGGATAATAGCCCTGGCTTGCTCCGGTATGCGACATCACGCTCGAACAGCCGCTTGAAACGACTGCGCAACACATAACGCCAGCCAGCGGTAACCTTTTCATCAATTTCATATCGTCATCCCTTCAGTCCTGGTCACACCCGGCTGAGTTGGCTTGCCAGCGTACCTTCCCACCGGATAGTGAAGTCCGTTCTGGTCCGGCAATCTACCCCTGAGTGTATGTCATTTCACCGATTTGGCGAAAAAATTACGCACAGGCCCTTGAAAGGATGTTGTCCGCACCCATTTTTATAGCAGGCCGTTAAGGTTGCCGCCGTAAGGGGCAATGCGGTACGACACAACCTGTCCAATGGTGGAAGGTTGCCAAAACTTGCTGACATTCAGGAGTATTTTTATGCGTAACTTTGATCTGTCTCCACTTTATCGCTCTGCTATCGGTTTTGATCGCCTGTTCAACCTGCTTGAGTCCAATCAAAATCAGAGCAATGGCGGTTATCCTCCTTATAATGTCGAACTGGTTGATGAAAACCATTATCGCATTACCATTGCGGTGGCTGGCTTTGCCCAGAGTGAACTTGATATTACTGCCCACGACAACGTGCTGATCGTGCGCGGTGCCCACCCAGAAGAGCAGACTGAACGTAAGTATCTCTACCAGGGCATCGCCGAGCGTAATTTCGAGCGCAAGTTCCAGCTGGCTGACCATATCGTTGTACGCGATGCGCGTCTGGAAAATGGTCTGTTAAGCATCGATCTCGAGCGCCTGGTGCCTGAAGAAGCGAAACCTCGCCGGATTGAAATTCTGAAATAAAGCGGCCGTAATGGCTACGTCATTTTGAAAACGGCCACAGCATACGTGCTGTGGCCGTTTTTTATGGACGCAATAGCGATGACGCGTCACTGAGGAAGCGCCGCGGTCAGGGAAGCTGACTGAAAAAAGGAGAACACGCTAAATAAGGCAGGAATACAACCGCCCTGAACGACCAACAGCACAGAAATCAGTGTTGAATCTGCGCCAGTTCTTCCTCACTCAGGCTGTCATTTTCATTATGGTGTAAAGATCGAGATCATTCTGTAGCATGGTTCGCGCGACTTCACGTTTCCCTTTATCGCGGCCTCTCTGAATCCCCTGCTCAAGGCCTTTCTCAATCCCTTTTTGTTCAAGCTGCTGTGCAATGGTCATGAGCGCGTCTCCATGTTGCGGCACCCGCGGGGCGAGTTCCTGAATGAAAGCCTCGACGGCCGGGGTTTCCCCCGCCTGCATGATATAATGTACCAATGATACGACCCGTGATGATGAAAGATAACCTGACAGCCGCACAGGGACCAGCCTGTCCATCCGATCGGCGAGATCGCGCTGATGGATAGGCTTTTGCAACAGCGCCAGCGCCAGCGCCAGCGCCAGCGCAGCCATACTGCAGTGGCCCGCTATTTTGTCATCCGATATTACCGTGACATCAACCAGCGGAAAGCGGGTGCTTTACAATTTACCGGCCAGCGCGGGATGGGTAAATTCATCCCGCCAACAGGTGGAATAAGGATATGGCCTGCGTCTCCCCCTGTAAAACAGTACGGGTATCACCAGCGGCAAGGCTTTATGGCCAGCTTCGAGATGGCGCTGCATTAAATACTCTTTCCAACCTGCAAGGAGTCTCTTAATGGCTATAACCCGACGCTTTATATTACAGGCTGGCGGTGCGCTGAGTGCGCTAACGGTTTTTAACGCCCTCAGCAGCACACCTTTTAGCTCAGGAGAAAAAAAACCTGTATTGGACGTTCCCGAAGGCAGCGTGGACTGCCATATGCACCTTTATAACGATAAATACCCTGCTGCGCCCGGTGCCAGCTTACGGCCTGCCAATGCCTCTCTTGCCGACTACCACCAGTTACAAACCCGGCTGGGACTTCGCCGCATGGTCATTGTCACACCTTCGACCTACGGCACAGATAACCGGCTTTTAATTGACGGTCTCAGGCAGAGTGGTGGACACGCAAGGGGCGTGGCCGTTGTCGACGCTTCGGTGAGTGATGCAGAGCTACAAGAAATGGACCGGCAGGGCGTGCGTGGTATCCGTTTTAATTTGAGCAGAGGGGGAACCTCTCTGGACAGTCTGGAGCCTCTTGCTTCTCGAATCGCACCACTGGGATGGCATATTCAGGTTGTTGCGCCCGGTGAAAAACTGGCTGAGCTGGCATCGCGCCTGAGGGCATTGCCGACAAAGCTGGTTATCGATCACATGGGACATGTTCCGCAACCCGAGGGAACAAAAGCGCCGTGTTTCCAGACATTAACCCGTCTTCTTGACGCGGGTAATACCTGGATAAAACTGTCTGGCCCCTATATCAAGTCGCGCATCGGACCACCGGGTTATGAGGATGTCGGCCAGGTCGCTGCGGAACTGGTAAGGCGCCGGCCAGACCGCCTGTTATGGGGAAGTGACTGGCCCCATCCGACAAAAGCAGAAAATGATAAGCCCGATGATGCCGCTATGCTCGATTTACTGGCGCACTGGGCACCTTCGTCTGCGGACAGGCTGTTGATTTTGCGTGATAATCCATCAGAGCTCTATGGCTTTGATCATCACGCCCATGGATAAACAATCAGAAAATGAGGTTGTATGCTCGTCAGAGGCCTGCAACCTCAGCCTGATACTTTAAATCTGCGGGCGCATAAACCATCGCGGCCTGATCATGCCACCAAACATATTCACCAGCAGGCCGACAATAATGACCGCAGCGCCGACAACCTGCTGGAGTGACAGCGTTTCATTCAACAACAAGGCTGCACTGACGATTCCAACAACCGGAACCAGCAGAGAAAGCGGTGCCACTCGCCAGGTTTCATAACGGCTAAGCAGCGTACTCCAGATGCCATAGCCCAAAATAGTCGCAATAAAGGCCAGATAAATGAGCGCCAGTACCGTCTGCAGGTTAATCTGCGCCAGGCTACTGACTATCGCGGCTTTACCGTCGAACAGCAGCGAACAGCCAATGAAGGGGATAACCGGTACCAGTGCGCTCCAGACCACCAGCGACATCACCGGCACCGGATAATGACGCGTAATGATCTTATTCGTGATGTTCCCCAGCCCCCAGGAGAATGCCGCTGCCAGCATAAGCATCATCGTGGTGAGCGTAATACCAGCTGCACTCTGGCCCACCATTCCTGAAGTCGACAACAAAAAAATGCCCAGCGTGGCGATAATAATGCCCGCGATATGATTCCAGCGGAGTTTCTCTGCCAGGAACAGCGCGCCGAGTAGCAACGTAAAGAACGCCTGGGCCTGTAGCACCAGCGAGGCCAGACCTGCGGGCATGCCCAGCTTGATCGCCAAAAACAGCAACGCAAACTGTCCAAAGCTGATGGTCATCCCGTAGAGTAAAATCCAGCGCAGTGGCACGGCAGGACGACGCACCAGCAAAATGGCAGGAAAGGCGACCAGGGCAAAACGCAGCCCGGCCAGCAGGAAGGGCGGCATATTCTGCAGGCCCAGTTTGATCACCACAAAGTTCACGCCCCAGGCAACCACCACGCAAAGGGCCAACAGCATATCTTTTCCCGACACAGCACACTCCTTTTGCCCGTCTCAGGCCACAATAGCGCTGAGCTCAATCGCATCTGTCGATAATGCAAAAACAGGCCTCGGCAGCCCCTCAATATCAGGTTCAGGCAGCGTGGCGTATAACCAGCTAACCTCACATAGGGCTGTCCGTGTTGAGCCCGGGAGCAGGTCTAACTGTCGCGCCAGGCGTGCTCCACTTCCTCTGCAAGAATCTGTACGGCTCGTTCAATATTTTTCGCATCCGGCACGTAGTTCATACGCATGCACTGATGCGTGTGCGGCCAGTCATGCTCCAGCCCCGGAAAGAAAAAGTGCCCGGGCACCATCAGTACGCCTCGCGCCTTAAGCCGTTGATACAGCAGCTCCGTGGTGATCGGCAAATCGCGGAACCATAACCACAGGAAAATCGCCCCTTCGGGTTTATGTATCAGACAACGTTCTGCGGGCAAATAACGACGAATAATGTGAATCGTCTCCATGACCTTGCGCTGGTAGAAGGGTTTGATCACCCCTTCAGACAGCCGCAACAGATCGCCACGCTGGATCATTTCACAGGCGATAGCGGGCCCAATACTGCCCGGTGCCAGGCTGATAATGCCGTTCATGTTACTAATCGCCGTGATAGTACTTTCATCAGCGATGATAATTCCGCAGCGCGCGCCAGGCAGGCCAAGTTTGGACAGGCTCATGCAGAGAATGATGTTGGGGTTCCACAGAGGCCGGACATCGCTGAAAATAATGCCCGGAAACGGGACGCCATAGGCATTGTCGATCAGCAGCGGAACCTCATGCTGCTGCGCCAGCACATCCAGCTTCAGCAGTTCGTCATCGGTAATCACGTTACCGGTTGGATTCGTCGGGCGTGAGACACAAATCAGGCCGACGTCATCATTCATGGGCAAATGTTCAAAATCGACGTGGTACTTAAACTGCCCTTCCGGCAGTAACTCAATATTCGGCCTGGCCGAAATAAACAGATCGTCATCCAGACCCGCATCGGCATAACCCAGATATTCGGGAGCCAGAGGGAACAACACGCGTTTTTTGCTGCCGTCACTGCGGCGCCCTGCAAACAGGTTAAACAGATAGAAAAACGCGCTCTGGCTGCCGTTGGTCAGGGCAATATTCTGTGCAGTGATGGACCAGCCCAGTTGCTCTCGCAACATCGTCGCCAGCGCATCCAACAGCACCGCCTTGCCGCGAGGGCCATCGTAATTACACAAGGCCTCACTCAGTTTGCCTTCATCGTGCATATGCTGCAGCAACTGCTGAAAATAGTCGTTCATCTCCGGAATCTGCGCGGGATTGCCACCGCCAAGCATGATAGTGCCTGGCGTGCGTAAGCCTGCACCCATGTCTTCCATCAGACGTGAGATGCCGGAATGCTGAGTAAATTTGTCGCCGAACTGAGAAAAGGCCATAGCGGTTAAAAATTTGTAATGAATAATGGGAGAACCACCATAACGCCCGCTCCCGGCGGGCGCAATGGGAAGCCGTGGGGATTACGTCAGGACATGGGGATTAACGCAGTTTTTTTCTACCTTGCCGTTAAGCGCTGCAATCAGGTTTTCAACTGCATCCTGCATCATTCCGTATCGGGTTTCGTGGGTCGCTGAACCAATGTGCGGCAGCGTCACGACATTCGGTAACGACAGCAGCGGCGAGTCAGTGGGTAAAGGCTCTTTTTCGAAGACATCCAGCCCGGCGGCGTGAATAGTGCCCTCCTGCAGGGCGGCAATCAGCGCGTTTTCATCCACCACTGGCCCACGGCCGGCATTGATCAGTACCGCACTGGATTTCATCAGTTTCAGCTGTTCCGCGCCGATCAAATGGTAAGTCTCTTCAGTCAGCGGCAGGCTGATGCATACAAAGTCGCTCTGTTTCAACAGCGTTTCCAGGTCACACCGTTCTGCGGCGAACTGTGACTCGGCCTGCGCGTGCTGGCGGCGAGCCTGATAAATAATTTTCATGCCAAAACCGAAATGCGCCCGCTGGGCCAGCGCCATGCCTATGCGGCCCATCCCCAGAATGCCCAACGTTTTGTGGTGTACATCAATACCAAAATGCGCCGGACCGATGCTTTTTTGCCAGTTACCAGCCTTGACCCAGGCATCCAGCTCCGGAATGCGGCGCGCGCTGCTGAGGACCAGCGCCATGATGGTGTCGGCGACCGTTTCAGTCAGTACCGTCGGCGTGTGCATCAGTACCACGCCTCGTTGATTTAACGCCTCCACATCAAAGTTGTCATAGCCCACAGACACGCTTGAGCAGGCCCGCAGTCGGGGCATTTTTGCCAACAGATCGCGATTAACTTTGCCACCCGAGCCCAGTAATCCTTCTGCCTCCTGCAGCGCTTTTTCATGCTGCTGCTGGCTTTCTGGCGACAGATCCTTCATTTCAGTTACCGTGGCATGTTCAGCAAGACGCGCGCGCAGATCGTCAGGCAATTTTTTGTATAGAATGACGGCGGGTTTCATCAGATAGCTTCCTGTAAATAGATGACGGGCAACGCTAAGGTCGCCCGGAGAAGAGGCTAACGCTTACGCTTTCAGGCCGGTTTTGCCCCATGAAGCGATGGCGTCTTATTTTGTGCAGGTTTGACGATCAGCGTCAGTACCACTGACAGCAGTAACGCCCCTCCCATAAATATATAGGAGGCAGAAGGACTCCCGGTCGCGCCATTCAGATAACCCACAATCCATGAGCCGATAAAGGAACCCAGCGCACCCATACTGTTAATCAGGGCCATTGCGCCACCTGAAACATTACGTGGCAACATTTCCGGGATAATGGCAAAGAAGGGGCCATATGGCGCGTACATCGCAGCCCCGGCAATCACTAACAACGTATAGGATAGCCAGAAATTGCCCGATCCTACCAGGTAGGAGCCCAGGAAGGCCAACGCCCCAATCAGCAATAAAGGCCAGACGAATAATTTACGGTTTTGTGTTTTGTCTGACGCCCATGACACCAGCACCATTGCAATGGTCGCCGCCAGATAAGGCACTGCCGATAACCAGCCCGCCTCCACCATGCCCATTTGCGTACCGTTACGCAAAATTGAAGGTAGCCACAGCACGAAACCGTAAACGCCAATGCTCCAGGCAAAATATTGCATACAAAGAATGATCACATTGCGGTTACGGAAGGCTTCCCCATAGTTACGCACGGCCTTGATACTTTCCTGCTCTTTTTGCAACTCGGCCTGCAGCGCGGCTTTTTCGACCTCACTCATCCAGCGTGCCTGTGAGGGTTTGTCCTGCACCATAAACCACCAGGCTACGGCCCAGATAACCGCAGGAATGCCTTCAAAAATAAACATTTCCCGCCAGCCAAAGGCCTCAATCAGATAACCGGAGACCACTGACATCCATAATACCGTGACCGGATTGCCCAGGATCAGAAAGGTATTAGCCCGCGAGCGTTCAGATTTAGTAAACCAGTTACTGATATAAATCAGCATCGCAGGCATGACGGCCGCTTCAACCACTCCGAGGATAAAACGAATAGCCGCCAGCATGGGAATATTACTGACTACGCCGGTCAGTGAGGCGCAGCCGCCCCACAGAATCAGGCACCAGAAGATCAGTTTTTTTACACTGCGACGTTCGGCATAAATCGCGCCGGGTATTTGAAAAAAGAAATATCCCAGAAAGAACAAGGCGCCCAGTAGTGACGACATGCCTTTCGTGATGCCCAAATCGTCGTTAATGCCCGCTGCTGAGGCAAAACTAAAATTGGCACGGTCAAGGTAGGCAAGGCTGTATGTAATAAACACGATGGGCATGATGAACCACCAGCGTTTTGGCGCGATCGTCTGCGTTTTCATCGGTAACTCCTCTGTCTGTGTTTGAGGGCTGGGCTATGCATCGCCTAACTGCTGACGCGTCGGCAACCCTTCGCTGTCGCCAATAACCTGAATTGCCAGTGAACCTATTTTGTTACCCCGGCGGATCGCCTGCACCAGTGGCTTCCCTTCCAGCAACGCACTAATCACACCCACGGCAAAGCCATCCCCTGCCCCTACAGTATCGACGACGTTATCCACTCTCATCGCCTCAACCTGGCCCTGTTCACCGCTGGCAGTCTTGTACCAGGCACCCTCACAGCCGGTTTTAATGATCACCGCCTTTACGCCCTTATCAAGATAAAAGTCAGCGATATCCTGAGGCTGGCGATAGCCAGTTAAGATATAGCCCTCTTTTTCGCCAGGCAGTACCCAGTCCGCGTATTCTGCTAACAGATTGAGCTGCTTGCGCATTTCGCCTTCGCTGCGCCACAGTACCGGACGCAGATTGGGATCAAACGAAAGCGTTTTGCCTCGCGCCCGCATCTCTTTAGCAGCATGCTTTGTCAGCTCAAGTGAGCTGTCTGAAATCGCGGCTGCAACCCCGCTGAGGTGCAGATGACGTGCAGCGCCAAAATAGTCGTGATCAAAATCTGTTGGCGACAGATGACTGGCGGCGGAGCCCTTACGAAAGTACTCCACCAGCGGATCTGAACCGTCATCGACTTTGGATTTCAGCTGGAAGCCGGTGGGATAGCGCGGGTCAACGGTCACCTGACGATGATCGATATTTTCCTTATCCAGCACCTGACAGATGAAGCGACCAAAGGCGTCCTGCCCCACGCGGCTCACCCAGCCCACTTTCAGCCCCAGTCGCGCCAGACCAATAGCGACGTTCAGCTCTGCGCCAGCGGCGCGCTTAACAAAGGTGTCTACTGCGGCCAAATCGCCCGTTTCACCGGCGACAAACATGGCCATGGCCTCACCGATGGTGATGACATCAAGCGTGCCGTTTGGATGGGTAGTCATATGCACTCCTCAGACGTTACGCAGCAGCGTCACATAATGGCGCGTCACCGCAATCAAATCGTCGCCTTCCAGCGGAAACTCAATGCCGCGAGGCACTGCTGCTGGCAACCGGTATAACAGGCTTTGCCAGCCAGGACCGGCATCATCCAGCGCGATGGCGCGGTAGCTTGCCCCCTGCGGCACCGCCGCTTTGACATGCACGTAACCCACATGCTCAGCCAGCAGATCAGCCGCCTGGATCGGGTCTTCACCTGTCCAGCACCAGTTACCCATGTCAAATGTCATGGTAATCGGCAGCGCCGCCTCATTGGCGGCCTTAAAGAACCTTATCATCGGTTGCTGTTTGCCGAAGCGGGTTTGATCGTTTTCCACAGTCAGGGGCACGCCATATTCCGTCATCAAGCCACGTAGCTTTTCGCTGTACAGCGCGCCCGTAAAGTTACCCATCGCCACTTTCAGCCGCTTTGCATTCAACTGACGTGCTTCGGAAAAGTAACCGTCCAGTAAGGGGTTAAGTTTGCCGTCCTCACAGAACAAGGCATCGGGTACCGAATAACTGATGCGCAGCTGATGCACCTGCGCGGCCTGCGCCAGCGCGGGTAAATGGGCCAACGCGGTCTCATCAAAGAGTTCACGGCGGATTTCCACACCGTCGGCGCCCGCCTGCTGGATAAGGGGCAATAGCGCGGCCTGCCCGCCCAGCTCAGCAATCTGTTGATGACCATACGCGGCGGTCACGACGATGATTTCGGGCTTCATTACGACTCCTGATGTGAAAATCTGCATTAACGTTATAAAAACGTTAAATGGAACCGGTTCCAAAGCAAAGTAGCAAAATGCGGAAGTATGATCGTGCTCACGAAGCGAGCACGTAATCGAAAGGAAGAGTCTGAAAATCAGCCGAGGCGTTGGCTGGAACCGCGCACGATGAGTTCGCCTGAAAAAACCTGTTCACAAGGTGGATGGTCGTGTCCCTCAATACGGGATATAAGACGTTCGAGCGCGCGATAACCAATTTGCCAGGTGGGCTGCTTTAAGGTGGTAATACCGACGCCCGCCAACGCAGCCCATTCGAGCTCGTCAAACCCTAACAGGCCAATATCTTTACCCCAGCGTAGGGCAAGACGCTGCAGAGAATGAGCCACCTGCAAGGTCAGCGCGCCATTGGCGACCATTACCGCACAGCGTTTTCCCGCGTGCCGCTGATGAAAGTCGCGCAAAACCTTGTCCATTATCCCGGGCTGGTGCAGCGCGACTTCCGCATTCTCATGGGTGATTGCGGGATGTGCGGCAAGACGTTGCCGAAACGCCTGTAGTCGCTCTCGGCGCGTATTCACGCTGCCTAAGGGTTCGCTGAGAAACAGCAGCGACTCATAACCGTTGTCAATAAGATGGGCGGTGGCCGTTTCTGCCGCTTCGGCATTATTCAACCCAACCACATCGCAGGGGAAATCAGGGATTTTTCGGTCGATCAGCACCATGGGCAGTAAAGACTGTTGTAGTCGGCTCAGTACCGCTTCATGCATGCCAACGGCGTTAACGACAATGCCCTCAACCTGATAGCTGCTCAGCAATTGCAGGTAGTGTTGTTCCAGGTCGACTTCATTATTGGTATTACACATCAGTAACGTAAAGCCACATTCACGGCAGGCCGCTTCAATGCCACACATGACGTCTACAGAATAGGGATTGGTGATATCGGCGATGATCAGGCCAATGAGTCGGGTACGCCCCCGTTTCAGGCCACGTGCCATCTGGCTTGGCCGATAGTTAAGATCGCTAATCGCCTGCTCGATGCGCATTTTTAAATCGGCAGAAAGCAGATGTTGCTCACCGTTTAAATAGCGCGAGACGCTGGTTTTACCGGTCTTTGCCGCATGAGCAACATCGCTGATAGTGGCGCGAGGCGGCCTGGTTTTCATAAAGGATTCCGCAAATTAAGCATCCCGCGAGACTACCACAGCCACACAACATGGCAAAAACGTTCGCGTTACTTGGGAAATTGCAGGCAGGGTTGCCACAGTATTTGTAACTCCGCCAGCGGTGCGCCTTCCAGCAGTCGCATCACCATCATCGCAACCTGCTCGCCTCTCTGCTGCTCGCTGGCCTGCCGAATGGCGATAACCGGATGATCGATAATGGCGTCGACCGGTAGCCCATCCCATGCAACTAAGGTAACAGCAGTATCACCCTCCAGGCGGCCCGCCTGCTGTAAGGCCACGAGCGCGCCTTCTGCCAGGGCGCTGCAATCGGTGATAATGGCCTGAGGTTGCAGCCCCTGTGCCAGCCAGTCTGTGGTTTGCTGATAGCCTGCCCGGCGCGACGGCGCAACCACCGCCGTGGCATAGGGCGGCACGGAATCCATTGCATTGAGGTAGCCCTGGCGACGATCGCGCACAAAGGTGCAGGTTGTATCGCCCCCGAGCCAGGCGATGCGTTGCATACCCAGCGACAGGCAGTGTTTTACCGCCAGCGCCGAACCCGCGGCGTTATCAACATCGAACCAGGCATGATTCTGCTCTGAATCACTGCGTCCCAGCGTGAGAAAACTCACGCCTTTCTGCTGCAGGCTGAGCAGGCGCTCGTCATGAGGTGACGTGTGCGTAACAACAATGGCATCCACTGCCCGGCTGCGCAGCATGCGAATCAGTGAACGCTGCCCGTCATGCGGTTTATCTGTTAACAACACGAGATCGATATCGTGTTGGGAAAGACGCTGATCGAGCGCCAGTAATATCTTATTAAAGTGCGTATCGTTGAGAGCGGATGTGGTCATTGGATAAACCAGGCCAACCGCATTGGCACGGCCGGTTTTCAACCGTCGCGCTGCCATGTTGGGACGGTAGCCGCGCCGCTGCGCTTCTTCTTCCACGCGCTGCCGCGTTTGCTTTGCCACATCTTCATAGCCGTTGAGTGCCCGGCTCACGGTGGTAACGGAGAGACCCAGTACTGACGCAATGGCTTTAAGTGACATGATGCGTTATCCATTGTTCAATTTGAACCATTCTGGCATAAAGCGTTGACAGGCACCGTGCGCAGGTTCCCAACTGGAAACCTTACCCATTTTATTACCAAAAGCCGTCGAAAAAAGGACAGCGAGTCTGACTTTGCCCCCGACAACGGGGGCGAGATGATCAATTTAACGGACTGAGCGTGATTTCAACGCGGCGGTTCTGCGCCTTACCGGCTTCAGTGCTGTTGGTTGCAATCGGACTGTCTGGACCTACCCCTTGAGTATGCAAGCGGCTGCCGGCTACACCCTGGACGATCAGCGCACTGGCCACACTCTCTGCGCGCTGCTGCGACAGACGCATATTTAAATCACGCGAGCCGGTGCTGTCCGTGTGTCCCACGACATTCACAGCGGTCTTAGGATACTCTTTTAGCACCATAGCGACGCCGGTCAGCGTATTAGCGCCCGCCGGTTTCAGGCTGCTGCTACTGGAATCAAAGGTCACATTGTTCGGCATATTCAGCACGATGTTATCGCCCTGTCGCGTAACGCTCACGCCGGTTCCCTTCATTTTGTCACGCAGCTTCGCTTCCTGAACATCCATGTAATAGCCCACGCCGCCGCCTAACGCCGCGCCGCTTGCTGCACCGATTAACGCACCTTTGCCCCGATCTTTCTTCGAAGAGGAAAGCACGCCAACGCCAGCACCCACTAATGCGCCCAAACCTGCGCCCACACCGGATTTTCCCGCCTGAGACTCACCGGTGTAAGGATTAGTTGTACAACCTGATACCACCAAACTACCGCTCAACAGCAGGGTGAGCGCAATTAACTTTTTCTGCATTTTATGTCCCTTAGATTCATCACAACGGGGCACCTTGTTCCCCGGTTGGCATTGATTATGCCGCGCAAAAGTGAGGAAAATCCTGAGACAATGTCTTATTTTGTAAAGGATCGACGTTAAATGTTGTCAGGATGACAAAAGCAGTTGGTTTGATGATCGTTTATCAGGCCGCAGGCCTGCATAAATGAATAACAAATTGTCGGGCCGATGAATTTAAAACCACGGGTCTTTAGCGCTTTTGAAAGCGCGATAGCCTGCGCAGAGGTGGTGGGGCTTTGTTTGTAATCGGCAACATGATTGACGACAGGCTGATTATCAACGAACTGCCACACAAATTGGGCAAAATTCTCCCCTTTTGCTTCCATTGCCAGCATCGCCCGGGCATTAGCAATAATGGCCGCAATTTTTCCGGGATGACGAATAATGCCACTGTTTTGCATCAGTTGGGCGATATCCTGATCGTCCATCTGCGCAATGGCTTGCGGTTCAAACTGGTGAAACGCGGCGCGGTAATTTTGGCGTTTTTTCAGTACGGTAATCCAGGATAACCCAGCCTGCTGGCCTTCCAGACAGAGCATTTCAAACAGCGCCTGCTTATCCCTCTGTGGTCTGCCCCACTCATCGTCGTGATACGCCAGATAGACAGGATCTTGCGTTACCCAGCCACATCGTTGCATCGTGTTTTTCCTTTTATGCCAGGCCATGTTTATTGCCTCGATAGTAGGGGGAATCTTCCAACATTTGAACCCGAGTCACAGTAAATTGCGAGGCCGCTTCGGTTATCCGCTGCAGTCATGCATTTAGCTGAACCGATCACGCATAAAAAGCGAAGGCAGCGATAACGAATGTAAATACAATGATAACGATAGTCATTTTCAGGTAACTCCATGCGTAACAATGTCATCCTTATCGGGCGTGAGCTCACCGTATTTCTTTTTGCTTCTCTGTTTATCACCTTCATGATCGGCCCCATCTATATCGATGTGGTCTGGATGAAAAATGCGCTGCACGAAGCGTCTTTTACCGAAACCACGCAGGAACTGTTGCTATTCAGTCTTGCCGCACTGTTTTTCATTGCCGCCCGTCATCGGCCTGCACAACGCGGCGGATTAACCTTAATTGCCGGTTTTTACAGTTGCATGCTTATTCGTGAACTGGATTTTTTCTTCGATCTCATCCGTCATGGTAGCTGGGTGTGGTTTGCGCTGGCGATCGCGCTGGGCAGTTTCGCGGTGGCCATGCGTACCCCAAAGCAGACCCTGAGCGCGCTGGCCGATCTCCTCAATCACAACCGCTGGCCCGTTATGGCTGCCGGATTGATGATCGTGCTGGTTTTTTCCCGACTGTTTGGGATGAACACGCTGTGGGCTCACCTGATGCCCGATCACTACAATCGAGGCGTAAAAAACATGGCCGAAGAAGGCGTGGAATTACTGGGCTACAGCCTGTGCTGGCTGGCCGGGCTCCGCTATCTGTGGCAAACCCGTCGCTAAAAGCGTAAGACAGCTTAGGCCACGTCCGCCCAGCCATTGTGTAAACGCATCCGGTTGGGTGGAAAACCTCAACGCTTTTTCAGCGATCCCGCGCGTTAAAAAAGGTACAATATCCGCTTCTGCACTGGAAATTTCATCCGGTGTTCGGTGTAAGTTAACCGCAGGTCTTTTCATGTCAGTCAAAATCTTAACGTCAACGCTTATTGGGCTTGAGGCTTTCCGTCAGGATCCGCTCAGCGCCTTGCAGCAGGCTGAAGACGGCACGCTGGCGGTGCTGGAAAATTATACGCCCGTTATGTATGCCATTACGCCAGCGCGCCTCGCACGGCTACTGGCGCTTGAGGCCGCCGCCCAGCAACCCAGTGATGTGGCGCTGGACGACAGCCTGTATGACGATGTTTCTGCTACGCTGCATACGCCGGTGGGTAAATTCGCCATGTATGATGGCTGGCAGCCGGACACTGACTTTACCCGACAGGCGGCCATATGGGGCGTTGCACTAAGCGAACCGGTGACGCCAGCTGAACTGGCTGCCTTTGTGGCTTACTGGCAAGCGGAAGGGCGTTTGTTTCATCACGTTCAGTGGCAGCAGAAGCTGGCACGCAGCCTGCAAATGAATCGGGCGGCCAATGGCGGACAACCCAGACGTGACATTACACAGTTGCCGAATCCTGACAGCACAATTCCTGATGGTTTCCGGGGTGAATAATGAAAACGCCGAACGATCTGTTTAACCGTCTGAAACGAATGATGCCCGCGGGTACCCGACCCAAGTTCACAAACGGTGAAGAATTACTGGCCTGGAATCAGGAACAGGGCCGTCTGCGATCAGAATCGATTGTGCGCGAAAATCGCGCGATGAAAATGCAGCGCATCATGGGCCGTTCCGGCATTCGCGAGCTACACATCAACTGCTCGTTCGATAACTACCGGGTTGAAAACGAAGGCCAGCGCAAAGCGCTGGAACTGGCACGCCAGTATGCGGCCGAATTTGATGGCAGTATTGCCAGCTTTGTTTTTTCGGGCCGTCCAGGCACTGGCAAAAACCACCTGGCAGCCGCCATTGGTAACGATCTGATTTTACGTGGCAAGAGCGTGCTAATCGTTACGGTGGCAGATCTGATGTCGAGCATGAAGGGCACCTTCAGCGGCAGCAGCAATATTACGGAAGAACGGCTGATTCAGGATCTCAGCAGCGTTGATTTGCTGGTGATCGATGAGATCGGTATGCAGAGTGAATCGCGCTACGAGAAAGTGATTATCAACCAGATTGTGGACCGCCGTTCCTCCTCGAAACGCCCGACGGGCATGCTGTCTAACCTCGATCACGCCGGGATGAATGCGCTGCTGGGTGAACGCGTTATGGATCGCATGCGCCTGGGCAATAGCCTGTGGGTTCGCTTTGACTGGGAAAGCTACCGTAGCCGCGTTCGCGGTGATGAATACTGATTTGGCTGCCCGCGAACGCGGGCCAGCCCTTTACCTTATCGTTACATAATCCTGTGGCCTGGCACCCATTTCTGACTTAATTCTCTCGCCCTGAGGCCGTCGCCGTTTGGCAGGCTTATCTGCACGATGCTAAGTTTTGATTAGACATCAAACTAATAAGACTTCATCGTTGGTGGCAAATCTGCTGCCGATTTCCACACCTGGGGTAATCCGCCATGAAAGTGACTGGCAAAGGGCCTGCATTAATGCGGCTGAATAATCAAAAGCGGGTCATGGCGCAACTGCGCCAGCGCCGTATCACGTCGCGGCAGGACCTGGCGCACATCCTGGCAATCAGTAAAAATACCGTGTCGCAGATTATTGATGATCTGCTGGAACAGGATCTCGTGCAGGAGCTGGGAAAAGCCAGTGTCTCTGCGGCAGGTCGCCCTAAAATCCAGATTACTCTGCGTCCGGAAAAGCTGGTCAGCGCCGGCATCATGGTGGAAAAGAACCTGATCCACTGGCAGGTTTGCGATTATTTCTCCCAACCCCTGGCGGAACAAACCCTGCGGACAGATACCAGCCGACCGGGGACACTGTTAGCGGAGGTGACCGCCTTGTGTGAAAAACTGACCGAATCCTGGCCGGGACTGCTGGGCATCGGGCTGGGCTTTCCTGGCGTCGTCGATCCCAGACGGGGCTGGATGCATTTATCTACCCATCTGGGCTGGCAGGATGTTGATCTGGCGAGCAACCTGCGTAAACAGATCAGATTGCCGATTCGCATTATGAATAACGTTAAAGCCGCTGCGCTGCTGTCTGTGCAACAACTCAACTTGCCCGCCGAAAGCGGGCATTTTTATTTACGAATTGCCGAAGGGATTGGCGGCGCACTGGTACAGCACGGCGTCGTTTTTACCGGCAACAGCTGGACGGCGGGCGAAGCCGGCCACCTCACTGTCCAGCCGAACGGGCCCCGCTGTAGCTGCAACCGTCAGGGTTGTCTGGAAGCCATGATCAGTAAACCTGCCATTAATCAACAGCTGGCCCAGCGTCAGCCGGGCCTGACCTGGCACAACCGCGACAGCGCGCCTAACGTGGTAAACGAAGTGATGCAACTGGCGGGAAACTATCTGGGTATCGCGCTTAGCCAGATCATGCTGTTGCTCAATCCGGCCAACATCATCATCGATTGCCCCTGGAGCGTCAGCCCAACATTTTGTCAGGCCGTACTTAATCAAACCCAGTCCAATAAGCTGGCATTCATTGCCGCTCACACTCAGGTACATTTTCTGACGTCGCCCCTTGCTCCGGCAACGGGGCTGGCGCTGGCGATTATTGAGCAACAAGAGCAGCGAACGGACTAAGGGCGCTCAGCGCTGGCGAAAGTCAGGGATAATCAGGTCACCCCGCATAACATACGAGTCCAGTACGCTACGCGTCTGTTCAGTCAGTGCCTTAACGATGCGCGCTGCCATCGCGTCCATCGAGTACTCAATTGCCGGAATAGTTGGAATGCCGGGCAAGTTCAACGAGCCCGCCAGACTGAAGACCATAATGTCGTCGGGAACCTTTTTGTTGAACGCCTGCAACTGGGGAATGACTTTCTGCGCCTGTTGTTCATCCGCCACCAGCAATGCGCTGAAATTCAGCGTGGGCGCGTTATTCAGCAACTCCTGGAGCGCTACAGAGGAGGATGTGGCGTCCATAAACACAAGGTTGCGGTTAAACGGCAGAAAGTTTTTTTCCAGCGCGTGTTTGTAACCCAACAGAACCCGATCGGAAAACCCCATTCTGTCAGGATGAATCAAAGCAATCTGTCGACGATTTTGGCTTATCAGGTAGTTGCAGGCGGTTTCAGCGGCAAAGGCGTGATCGAACTGAATGCTGTTAACGTCATCCCCGGCTTCCAGACAATCCACCAGGATAACGTTTTTTTGATTCAGGTTCAGCGGGAAGCGCGCGCCGATAATCAACACATCGTCACACAACCCACAGGTCAGCTCATCAAGGCAGGTCATCACTTCCATCCTGCTGTTCGCGAAACGGAGCAAGAGGTGTTTTTGGTGCTGGCTAAGGTGTTTTTCCAGCGCATAGAGGTAACCGGTGGTCTGGTTAATGTTGTCCTGTGCGCAAATTACGCCAATACAGCCGGTGGTCTGACTGAGTAATGACTGAGCGATCACGTTTGGACGATAACTGAGTTCATCCACCGCTTTTAATACCGCAACGCGGCTGGCTTCTTTTACACCGCGTGACCCACTCAACACGCGCGACACCGTGGCTTTTGACACACCCGCGAGACGCGATACATCGTTGATAGTAGACATTCTTTTCCCCTGAAAACCCCGCTGAATCCCTGAAAAATATCCCAACTCTGCGGCGCAAATAATCATCACCAGCAGTATAGCTTTTTCGTTTTTTCATGGAAACCGATTTTCCATTTCTTCTCAATTATCGACAATAACTTGAAATTACGTGATCTGAATCGTAAGAAAAATGTTTATTTAACGGGGATCATGATGCCTGTCACATTTCCGTTAGCATCAAATGGAAACCGGTTTCCGTATCATATCAAATCCAGCCTGTAACACGTTCTATACGCAAAGGAGGGTTATTAATGATCAGGATTATGTTGTGTTGTTCGGCAGGAATGTCCACGAGTCTTTTAGTCCGCAAGATGGTCGAAGTCGCGAACCAGCGCGGGCTAAGTGTGCAGATCGATGCCTGGGGCGTTTCCGAATTTGATGCGCAGTTTCCAAACTATCAGGTCGTTCTGCTCGGTCCGCAAGTGAAGTACATGTTAACCACGCTCTCAGAAAAAGCTGCCACCCACGGCATTCCTGTCCAGGCTATCAATATGACGGACTACGGCATGCAACGCGGTGACAAGGTGCTGGATTACGCTCTGTCGCTTATTGAAGCGGCACACTAGAAAGGTGTCATTATGAGTTCGTTATATCAGTCGATGGTGACGGTAATAGAACAGTCCATTACGCCACTCGCCGGAAAGTTAGGTCAGCAAAAGTATGTGATAGCGATTCGTGACGGCTTTACGGCGGCGCTACCGTTTATGATTATTGGATCGTTTATGTTGGTATTTATCTTCCCGCCGTTTTCAGCGGATACCACCAACAGCGTTGCCCGTGCCTGGCTGGACTTTTCCATCATTTATCGCCAACAGCTGATGCTGCCGTTTAATCTCAGCATGGGCGTTATGACCTTTTTTATCTCGGTCGGGATTGGCGCCAGCCTGGGCCGCCAGTTCAATCTGGACCCCATCATGTCGGGTTTGCTGGCATTTATGGCGTTTTTACTGGTGGCCGCGCCTTATGCGGATGAAAAAATCTCTACCCAGTATCTTTCCGGTCAGGGAATTTTTACTGCCTTGATTACCGCCATTTACGCCACCCGGGTTTATGCGTGGCTAAAACAAAATAATGTCACTATCCGCCTGCCGAAAGAAGTGCCCACCGGCGTGGCACGCTCCTTCGAGATTCTGATCCCGGTACTGGTGATTATCGCAACGTTACATCCGCTCAACCTGTTTATCGAAGCGCAAACCGGCATGATTATGCCCCAGGCGATCATGCATTTGCTGGAGCCGCTGGTTTCGGCTTCGGACTCTTTGCCCGCCATTTTGCTTTCCGTCCTGCTGTGTCAGATTTTCTGGTTTGCCGGTATTCATGGTGCACTGATCGTCACCGGCATTATGAATCCCTTCTGGATGGCTAACCTCTCTGCTAACCAGGCCGCCCTGGCGGCGGGAGCCGCTCTGCCGCATGTCTATCTACAGGGTTTCTGGGATCACTACCTGCTGATTGGCGGTGTGGGCTCCACCTTACCGCTGGCCTTCTTACTGCTGCGTAGCCGGGTGCTACATTTACGCACCATTGGCAAAATGGGCGTGGTGCCCAGCTTTTTTAATATCAATGAGCCCATCCTGTTTGGTGCGCCGGTCATCATGAACCCGCTGCTGTTTATCCCCTTCGTCTGCGTTCCAATGATTAATGCCGTGCTGGCTTATACCGCCACGAAACTCGGCTGGATCGCCCAGGTGGTTTCGCTTACGCCATGGACCACGCCCGCCCCGATCGGTGCCTCTTGGGCCGCTAACTGGGCGCTAAGCCCGCTGGTGATGTGCCTGATTTGTATGCTGATGTCGGCGTTGATGTACTTACCCTTCCTGCGTGCCTATGAACGCAGCCTGATTAAAGCAGAAGAGAAAAAAATCAAGGATGCGCCTCCTGCAGGCCAACCCGTGCCCGGTCATCCACAGGCTTAAGGAGCCCATAAAATGAACTTTCGTTTTCCTGAAAATTTCTGGTGGGGCAGCGCCAGCTCGGCGTTACAAGCCGAAGGGGACAGCCTGAATGGCGGTAAAAGCCCTACCACCTGGGATCGCTGGTTTGCGCAACAGCCTCACCGTTTCCATCAAGGTATTGGCCCACAAGACACCTCTGGCTTTTATCAGCACTGGCAGCGCGATATCGCATTACTAAAGCAGTTAGGACACAACAGCTTTCGCACGTCGCTGAGCTGGGCGCGCCTGATGCCAGACGGCACTGACGCCGTGAATCCTGACGCCGTGGCTTTTTATAACAAGGTCATCGATGCATTACTGGCGCAGGGCATTACACCCTTTATCACCCTGTTTCATTTCGATATGCCTTTGGCTATGCAGGACAAAGGCGGCTGGGAGAACCGTGAGGTTGTGGAGGCGTTTGGCCGCTATGCCCAGCGCTGTTTCGCGCTGTTCGGCCATAAGGTAAAACACTGGTTTACCTTCAATGAACCGATTGTGCCGGTCGAAGGTGGCTATCTGTACGATTTTCATTATCCCAACGTCGTGGACTTCAGACGAGCGGCTAACGTGGCCTTGCACACACTCCTGGCACACGCGCTGGCAGTACGAGCCTGGCGTAACGGCGGCTACGACGGTGACATTGGTGTGGTGCTGAACCTCACGCCGTCCTATCCACGATCGGCGAATCCGGCCGATGTGCAAGCCGCACATCATGCTGACCTGTTGTTTAACCGCAGCTTTCTGGATCCGGTTCTGAAGGGAGAATATCCCGTGGATCTGCTGAGCTTACTGAGTCAGTACCACCAGCTTCCGCGCTGCCAGCCTGGCGACGCTGCGTTGATTGCCGACGGCATTATCGACCTTCTGGGCGTGAACTATTATCAGCCGCGCCGGGTGAAGTGTCGGGACAGCGCCGTCAATGCTGAAGCGCCCTTTATGCCGGAGTGGTTATTCGACCCCTATGAAATGCCAGGCCGTCAGATGAATCCGTATCGTGGGTGGGAAATTTACGCGCCCGGTATTTACGATATTCTGACTAACCTGCGAATTAATTATGGAAACCCGCGCTGTTTTATTTCTGAAAATGGTATGGGCGTTGAGAATGAACAGCGATTTATTCAGAACGGTGAAGTTCTGGATGATTATCGTATTGAATTTGTTTCCGAACATCTTAAATGGCTGCATAAAGGGATTCGCGAAGGCTGTCATTGCCTGGGTTATCATATGTGGACATTTATTGATAACTGGTCATGGCTAAACGGTTATAAAAATCGTTACGGTTTTGTGCAGTTAGATTTAGCCACACAAAAACGTACGATTAAAAAGAGTGGCAAATGGTTTGCTGAGGTTGCCGAAAATAACGGTTTTAATTGAGAGCAACGATCATGATTGAACTTGAAGACGCGGTAATGACGATTATTGTCAATGCCGGGCATGCCCGCAGCCTGTGCTTTGAAGCCCTTCAGGCAGCGCGAAAGGGTGACGTTGATGAGGCCAAAGCCCGGCTGAAGGAGGCCGACGACTATTCCCGCACCGCGCATCACATGCAAACCCGATTAATTGAGCAGGACGCGGGTGAAGCCCGCCAGCCAATGACATTAATTATGGTCCATGCTCAGGATCATTTAATGACCTCAATGCTGGCACGTGAACTGGCAGAAGAAATTGTTTATCTCTACCAGCGTTAATAAAAAAACATGACAGGAGATCGGCTGAAAAAAAACCTCTGGAAATAACATAATATAAAAATCAACTTGCCCTGGTCATCAATAAACCCGCGCAGGATGGTTATTGTCTGATCATTAACACACGTCGTTATTCGGGTTGAACATCATCAACCCGAATGACGCTGTGCAAACGAGATAGCCATGAATATTATTCGAAAACTTCCCTTACCTCTGGCGGTGATAGCCGCGCTGTGCCCTGCCGTTGTCGCTGCACAGGAGTTTACGCAGGAACAGATCGACGCCATCGTCGCCAAAGCCGTTGATAAAGCCCTGGCCGAACATCAGGCGAAAATGGATGCGGCCGTAGCGAAAAAAACGGACGTGGTGACCGACCCGCAAAGCCCGGCCCAGACACCGGATAGGGCAATCCCCTTTGGCGTCACGTTCAGCGGCTATGCGCGCTACGGTGCGCATTATCAAAGCGGCGATCAGAAATATGTCGCCGTGGACGGTTCTTATAACGGTGCCTCCGGCATTGGCCGTCTGGGCAATGAAGGCAACGGTGGCGAATTCCAGCTCTCCAAGGCGTTTAAAAGCCAAAGTGGGGCTGTCTGGGATGTCAATGTGATGATCGATCACTGGGGCGACGAGGTGAATCTGAAAAAGGCCTATGCCGGCGTGACGAATGTGCTGGCATCAAATCCTGATGCCTACCTCTGGGCCGGACGGGACTTTCATCAGCGCCCGCAGCAGAACATCAATGATTATTTCTGGATGAACCATGATGGCCAGGGCGCGGGCGTGAAGAACTTCGATGTGGGCGGGATAAAATTTGACGTGGCCGCCGTCGCTGCCGTGGAATCCTGTAGCCCTGAAGTGCTCAGCGATGAGTCTAATCCCTCGCGCATCACCTGTACGGGAGGTTCAGGTACCGGGGATAAAGGCAACTACGCTGCCACCTCTAAAATTCACGGCATCAAGCTGGGCGCACTCGATCTGGAGCTGTACGCCAATTACGGTTTCGACTCTAAAGCCGTAGACAGTGAGGATCGCCTGAAAGCCTGGCAGGGGGCGTTTGTACTGAGCCACACTAACGACCATGGCGTGAATAAAGTGATTGCCCGCTATTCTGACAATTCGGATAACAGCGTTTACAGCAAAACCGAGGGCCTCAGCACTGTGTATACCAGCTTTGAGGGTAAACATCTGTTTAGCCCGCAGGCGCAGGTCGAGTATTTGTTGGGTTATCACGACTACGATAACAGTCGGCTGAAAAGCGATAACCGGAAGAACTACGCCGCAATTGTCCGCCCAATGTATTTCTGGAATGACGTCCATTCCACCTGGCTGGAAGCCGGTTATCAGCGCGTTAACTACGATGAAGGCGGCAGTAACCATGGCTGGAAGCTGACTCTGTCGCAAAATATCGCCATTGCCATGGGGCCGGAGTTTCGTCCTATGCTGCGCTTCTATGTCACCGGGGGCAAAGTGGACAATGCGCGCACCGCTCGCGTGAACGGCTGGGAGAACGAAATACTGGACGACTTTAATCTGGGCGCGATGTGGGAAGCCTGGTTTTAGGCACCCGTGATCTCATCCTGCGACGACAGACGCGCATTCTGTCTGCAACGACGATAACCCATTGCCGATCGGAGGTTCCTGTACAGGGCCGATCGGCATTGGCGCCTTGCAAACGGCATGGTGTCCTCCCCTGTGGTCTGGCGGTCTCAGTCAAGGGCGGGAGATCAGGTTCACAGGCTACGAGTTTACTCCCTGCCAGGCCAGCGCCTGGTACGCCCGATAAAACCTGACAATCGCGTTACGCTGCACGCTCGCCGTCAAAGACCCGTATGAACCTTGTCACAAAACACGCATTCCGTTTTTCCGTGTTTAGCGGTGACCGTCTATTCCGCTATGTTGTTAAGGGCTTGTTACACATAGCCTCAGGTAATGGCTAAGCGTTATTGATGCGCATTACGCATTAGTCGATGAGATTATTGCGCTTATTTACTTTATTTTCCTGATCCAGTCTTCAGCAACAGACGCGGCAAAAAGCGTCAATGATAAACTGGAGATACCGATGCATTCCTCGACTTCACCTATGACCACCCGCGCCCGAACCGGCGCCATATTACGTGTTACCTCAGGCAACTTTCTGGAGCAATTCGACTTTTTCCTGTTCGGCTTTTATGCCACCTATATTGCTCACACCTTCTTTCCTGCGAGCAGTGAATTTGCCTCGCTAATGATGACCTTTGCCGTGTTCGGCGCGGGCTTCCTGATGCGCCCCATTGGTGCTGTGGTGCTGGGCGCATACATTGATAAGGTCGGCCGACGTAAAGGTCTGATTGTTACCCTGTCAATTATGGCGGCGGGCACCTTCCTGATCGTCCTGATTCCGTCTTACCAAAGCATTGGGCTTTGGGCACCGATGCTGGTGTTAACCGGCCGCCTGTTACAAGGTTTCTCTGCCGGAGCCGAACTGGGCGGCGTTTCCGTTTATCTGGCTGAGATCGCCACGCCGGGCCGTAAAGGCTTTTACACCAGCTGGCAGTCCGGTAGCCAGCAGGTTGCCATTATGGTTGCCGCCGCGATGGGCTTTGCCCTGAATGCCGTGCTGGAAGAGAGCGCAATTCGTGAGTGGGGCTGGCGCATTCCGTTCCTGTTTGGCTGCATGATTGTGCCTTTCATTTTCTTTCTGCGCCGCAAGCTCGAAGAAACCCAGGAATTTAACGCCCGTCGTCATCACCTGGCGATGCGCGACGTGTTTAAAACCCTTCTGGCCAACTGGCAGGTTGTGCTTGCCGGCATGCTGATGGTGGCGATGACCACCACCGCGTTCTATCTGATCACCGTTTATGCACCGACTTTCGGCAAGAAAGTGCTGATGCTCAGCGCCTCGGACAGCCTGCTGGTTACGCTGCTGGTCGCCATTTCTAACTTTTTGTGGCTGCCGGTTGGCGGGGCGCTGTCTGACCGTTTTGGACGTAAACCCGTCCTGGTCAGCATGACGCTGATCGCGCTGGCGACCGCTTACCCTGCCCTGACGATGCTGGCTGCTGCCCCCAGCTTCTCCATGATGCTCACTGTCCTGCTGTGGCTGTCATTTATTTATGGCCTGTACAACGGCGCGATGATTCCGGCACTTACCGAGATCATGCCAGCGGAGGTGCGAGTCGCAGGCTTTTCACTGGCTTACAGCCTCGCGACCGCCATCTTTGGCGGATTCACGCCGGTGATTTCAACAGCGTTAATTGAGTACACCGGCGATAAAGCCTCTCCGGGTTACTGGATGAGCTTCGCTGCCGTCTGCGCCTTACTGGCAACGCTGTACCTGTACCGTCGCAGCACGATCAATCTGCAAACCGCCGTTAAACATTAAGTCAGGGCTTACATAATGAAAATAATTTACCGTTCACTCCTTGCCACGTTGGTTCTTTCATCGGTCAGCACCGCGGTGCTGGCAAAAGATGTGACCGTGATGATTTCTGGCGGCTTCAAAGCCGCGCTGGAAAAACTGACGCCTCAGTTTGAAGCGAAAAGTGGCGATAAAATTATTCTGGTGTCCGGGCCTTCCATGGGCAAAACCCCGCAGGCGATCCCTAACCGACTGGCGCGCGGGGAAAAAGCCGACGTAGTGATTATGGTGGGCGATGCGCTCAGTCAGCTGGAAAAAGACCGGTGGATCAAACCAGGTTCACGCGTTGAGCTGGCCGACTCGCCGATCGGCATTGTGGTGAAGAAGGGAGATGCCAAACCCGATATCAAAACGGATGACGCACTGCGTAAAACCCTGCTGAATGCTAAATCCATTGCCTATTCCGACAGCGCCAGCGGTCAATACGTTAGCCATCAGTTGTTTAAAAAGTTAGGCATTGAAGACAGGGTTAAAGGCAAAGCCCACGAGGTGGAGCGCATTCCGGTGGCGTCTGAAGTGGCAAAAGGCCACTATGCGCTGGGCTTCCAGCAGGTGAGTGAACTCCTGCCGGTGCCGGGCGTGACCTTTGTAGGCGAACTGCCTGACGACGTGCAGTATATCACCCGATTTGCCGGCGCCGTGCCAGCCAAAGCTGAGCATCCAGAGGAAGGCAAAGCGCTACTTGATTTCCTGGCGTCAGCCCCGGCTCAGGAAGTGGTCCATGCCACGGGCCTGCACTCGGTCAAAGCGCAGCAGCCTGCTAAGCAGAGTGATACCGTTCAGTAATTAGCTTTTCCAGTTCAGCGGCAATGTAGGACTGAATGCGTCCGCTGCGCCTGATCAGGCCGACGGTGCGTTTTACTACCGGATCGGTTAGCGGCAGATGAACCAGCACCGAATGACCTGATGACGGCATCGACATCGCGGGAACGGCAGCAATGCCGATTCCCGCTTCAACCATGCCTAACATGGTGGTGACATGCCGGGTTTCGCAGATACTCGGACGCGCAGGCACGACATGGCCCAGCGCGGAATCAAGTAGGTTACGATTGCCTGAGGTTTTATCCAGCCCCACGTAATCCTGCTGATAAAACTCTTCCCACGTCAGACTTTTACGGCTGGCAAGAGGATGATCGTGCCGACAGGCAACCACGTAAACATCCTCAACCAGCGGTAAAAATTCGGTGTCAGGCGGCGGATTACCCGAGAAGCAAATGCCAAAATCTGCCTGACCGCTGGTGACGGCCTCTATGACGTTACCTGCGCTACTGTCAATAATTTTGACACGCACTCTGGGATAGCGGGCCTGAAAGCGGCGGATCACATCCGGCATAAAGTAATAGGCAGCAGACGGCACAGTGGCCACCGTCACCAGGCCCGTTCTGTCCTGACTGACTTTACTGATATCCGCCATAACTTCTTCAAAGTTGCTCAGAAGCTGCTCTGAACGTGCGGCAAACGTCTGACCATAAAGTGTCAGCGTGACCCGGCGAGTGGTTCTGTCAAACAGCCTGATGCCCAGTGCCGTTTCCAGCTTCTCGATCCTTCGGCTCAGCGCCGACTGAGACAGGCAGATGGATTCCGCTGCAATACGGAAATTGCCATATTCAACCAATGCGCGAAACGCATAGAGATCGTTAAGATCGAAATTAACGGGCATAGCGGCTGACGTTCCTTTCAACGAGGGAGAAGCAAAGACAGAGGGAACTCATAGTGCCTTATCGAATGGCAGCAAACAAAGTGAAATGTTGACGGGACGGGTAACAGAAAACGGCAGGCCAAAAGGAGATCGCCCGTGCAAACAGGCGATCCGACATAATAAAAACTACGCGAAACGCGGTGACGCTGAACGAGACACGTTTCTGACCGCTTCCTCGGCACGCGCTGAATTACTCTGAATGCTGGCTATCACCTCTCCGGCCTGGCGCATCAAATTAACGCCGCGAGCCGTGTTTTTCAGGTTATTTTCGATATCTTCCAGCACCTTTTTTGCCAGCTGATTATTGCTGGACACCACGCGCCCTATCTCTTCGGTCGCTTCATTAATTCGGGCCGCCAGGGTCCGGACTTCAGCTGCCACAATGGCGAAACTGCGTCCGGACGTGCCGGCCCTGGCCGCCTCAATTGCCGCATTCAGGGCGATGAAACGCGTCTGCTCGGCAATGTTGCGAATGGTATGTACCATATCAGCAATACGATCCGACTGTCCGTTTAAACCAAAGACATCTGCGGATACGCTGTTCATCTCTTTCGCAATTTCGGCCATCGTTCTGACGCTGTCTTCAATCACATCCGCGCCCGTTATCGAGCTTTCGCGGGTTTGCTGCGCCATCTTCCACGCGTGTTGAGCCGCATCATTTTCCTGCTGGTTCTGCAATACCTGCTCGGTGACGTCACTGGCGAATTTGACAATCTTGTACATCCGCCCCTCTGCATCAAAAACCGGATTATAGGTTGCGCGCAGCCAGATAGTTTCGCCATTACGATTGAGCCGCGGATACTGCCCAGAGAAAAATTCCCCCTGATTCAGACGCTGCCAAAACTGCTGATATTCCTGGCTGTTACGCAGCTCCTCAGAGCAGAACATCCGGTGATGCCTGCCCAGTACCTCGTCTGCCTTGTAGCCCGTTGCTTTGAGGAAGTTTTCATTTACCTCCAGCACTTCACCGGCTTTATTAAACGCGATGACCGCCATTGAACGGCTGATGGCCTGAACCAGCGCATCCTGCTGCTGTGCCTCACTGATGCGCTCGGAGATATCTGCCGCCAGCTTAATCACCTTGATGACGCGGCCATGTTTGTCTTTTACTGGCACATAGCTGGCTTCCAGCCAGACCGGATGACTGTCTTTGCCCAGGCGCAGGTATTTACCACTAAAGCTCTTGCCGCTGGCAAGGCGCAGCCAGAACTGGCGGTACTCGGCTGAGTTCACCATTGATGGCGGGCAAAACATACTGTGGTGACGACCCACAATCTCTTTCGCGTCGTAACCCATCTTGCTGAGAAACAGGGCATTTGCGCGAAGAATGATGCCATCTGGGGTGAATTCGATGATCGGAACCGCATCGTCCAGTGCTCTGAGCGAATCGGCGGCGTGTTTATGCTGGTGTTTAGGAAAAACAGAAAAAAGTTTTTTTAATATTGTCATTTTTATACTGCCATATTGAGTGGTCTGGATGAGTTATCGGCAGGATAAAGAACGGGCTTGAGACAATGGCGAATAAACAAGCAACAGATTGTGACAAGGTTAATAACTTCGATACAGGGCTGAATACCGGACACAGCGCTGCCTGATGACCGCCTTAAAAGGGGAAAACTGTCATTGTGCTGAGAAACAGGTGCACTTCAGGTCAATCGCGCTATCGGCGAAAGCAGAGATTCTCGTCGTCCGTGAAAAAGGCCCAAAAAAAAGCTGCCATCAGGCAGCTCTTTCGCTTTTCTCAACATAACGCTGTTATTTATACAGCTCAGCCGTCATGTGAACACGATCGTTGGTATTGGCTTCGATGATTTTATACTGTGCGCCCTGCTGCTCAGCCTGGGCAGCAATTTTCGCTTCGGTGCCATCGAGCGTTGAACCGGTGGCGGTAACAGTTTGCGCAAAAGCGGAAGCTGACATCAGTGAGAGCGCAGCAACGGCGGCAAGTGAAAGTGTTTTCATGGTTTTCATAATCCTGTTCCTTATCTTGTAAGCGGGAAAGCGGTTTGCTTTCGATGGAGACAATGATAACCATAGTTATTAATACAAAGTTAACAATAAGTGCCGTTATTGTGATCATGCTACCTATCGCACTGATAGCGCTTTGCTGCTTTTAGTTCTGCCGGATTGACTGAAGAACATGGGTAATGGTTGCCGTAAAACAGGTTTTAGAAAGCGGATGAGGGATGAGTTGCTTGTCATGCAGGCGTTTGAGAAGGCGGTTAGCCGTGCGCATTCATCGCAAAACAATTGATTGCGTGGTGCATTTAAAACGGGCGACACAACAAAAGCCGCCCGGGGGATCCGTCAGGCGGTGGTGTTAATATTGCGCCCTACCGCCGGGTTAGCAGGAAGCGCGGTGACACCTTCAACCAGTGTCGTGATGGTATCTGCCTGTTGGTTGAGGGTTTTCTTTAACAGCGTCGCATTGGCTTCACCACGTGCCTGCCATTGTTCCAACCCTGCAGACAGCGTTGTGAGTTGCTGAATATCCATGCCGTTGCTCCTTATGTTGACTGAGCCCCGAATGGGGGTCACATACTACCGGCGACGGATTTCGCCAGTTGCGCATAAAGTATCGGCAATGATGAGATAAACTTGAGGATGGTCGGTGTTTTTTTAAGCACAGCCTCTGGATGCCGACAGAACAGGGGTTCCACTAACCCTTAGCCGGAAATGATGCATGTCGTCAACTCTCGTCTCGTTTCATCCCACGATCATGTCTTCCCGACCGCGCCCCGCGTCGAGTTAAGAATCCCTGACGGCCTTGCCTGTTTTCAATCCCGTCCCGGCAGCATCGCCTCCACCAAAAGTCTCTCTTATTCCTACGCGACATGATGTGCAGAATGACTGCGATCCAACAGTCATGATCCCGTACAAATGAGAAGCACGTCTAATATTTATAACGAAAAAACGCACATCATCTTTACCAAAACATCAGTTTATGTAAACAATTTGAGCGCCTGTTATCAGGCTTACCGATTCTAAACAGAGGAACCAACCATGAAACTGAAAAAAGTTAGCAAGAAATCCACGAAAAAACTGGGCGGCGCTACCTGCGGCTAACCCATGCATATCAAAATCGGGGCCGGTCGTTTGCACTGGCCCTGCTGTCCGCGTTGAAGGAAAAAATGCCATGCAAAAAAATTATCAAACCACACCCAAATTTGTTCATAACCTTTGGACCACGAACGAAGATGGTGAGCACTACCTGCGCTTCACGGGTGGGCTATACGAAGTGGAACAAGGGGATGCGCAAGATTTTTATAAAATACGTGGTTACTGCACCGGCCATAACAGCATCGCTGACATTGCTAAAAAAACCAACGTTCCCGCTCAGCGCATTGAGGAGATGGTGACTTCTCTTGGCGATATTGGGATGCTCAGAAACGAAGAAACACCGCACAATGAAGACATCCTTGAAAAAACTCTTCAGGCATGTGAAATGTGGGCCGAGCAGGTTGAAGAAACGCATCTGTTCAATAAATTTCTCTATGGTGATACGCACCGTAACGTTCTGACAGGCTTCTTCATAGAAACCTGGCACTACATCAACGCCTTTCCGGACATCATTGACGTCGCGATTAAGAGTACAGACAACCCTGAGCTTCAGTCGGTACTGACAACCTATAAGCAACAGGAAACTGGCCACGAATCATTCATATTAGAAACTTTAACCAAATTGGGTATGAAGCAGGTAGAAATTGAAAATGCCATTCCGCTCGTTTCAACACTGAATTTGATTAATATGATGAAGGCGCTGTTCAGAACACATCCCCCGACGGTCTTTCTGATTGCAAAAGTGATTGAGTCTCACGATTTTGACGAGGCTGAGGTGAAAAATGCCATTCAGGACATCAATAGCCATTACAATCTTCAGCCTGGAACTCTTGAACCTTTCTTCAAACACTCTCAAATTGATTATGAATTAGGCCATTCACGTCTTCTGGATGATCATCTGCATCTTGTTACCCTGGCTGACATGGAAGAAACGTCCTTCATCCTGAATGCTATACATGATATTAAGCATGCCATCGATCTTCAGTGCCTTGAAATTGAGGAGTATTACTCGAAAGAAGGTAACTATATTCCTCGGCAGCGGGTCGACTACTTCGGGATTTAACTATGTTTCCTGTCCTGCTCTCGGCGCTTACGTCAGGTGTTTCAATGGCAGTGTTTTTTACTGCCATCGCCTGGTTTATTGAAAGTACATTCGGGTCGAGTTTGCTGGTCTCCACGGTCTTGTCATCAGGCTACATCATCACGTTCTTTGCTCTGCCCTTCATTGGACACATAACGGATAAAACGACATGTAAGCGGATGCTGACGATTATGTATGTCCTGGGCGCCATCAACGCTCTGGCCTTTTTTTTAATCAACCCTGGCGAGCGCAATGCCCTACTTTCATTCACGGTCATTTTGTTATCCACATCCGTATTTACGTTGATTCGCGCCTCCGATCAGGTCATTCGCGCCACCTATATGAAAAAGGTGTTGCCTGAACAAAAGCTTTACCATGCGAATCGATTGTTAGAAATGGTCAGGCAGGGAATAACCTTTCTTTCAGGGGGCGTCGCGTTTTTTATCCTTCAGGACAAATCTATTCACAACGTATGCTTGGTTATGCTTCTCTGCTTCACGCTGTCATTACTGATTAACGTTTTTATTCCGGTGGATAATGCCAGCGACGCTGAACCTGAAAGCCGCAGCCGTAAAACGTTAAGAGGTGGCATATATGTTAAAGGTTATGATTTCTTTCTGGGGGAGCAAAAACGCGTTGTAGAACTGCTTTCTTTGTTTCCCTATATCTGTGTGGTGTTTCTAAATGCCTTATATCCTGCGCTGTTTACACAGATCGGTGCCCCAGTGAGCGCATACGCGATTCTGGTGGTTCCTTACGGGCTGGGCGCAATTGCGGGTAGCATGTTAAATTCTCAGCGCTATCTGCCGACCCTGAAATCTGTATATCTGCTTTTTGGCATGGTGTTTACCCTGGGTTTACTGCTTCCTTTACTCTTTAAAACCCTCAGCGCCGTATATGCATGCCTTTTCCTTATCGCCTTCTGCCATTGTCACATCAGGGTAAGACGAAACACACTGATCATGACCCAGTCAGACAGCCAGGCGCTGGCTCGTATCCTCTCTTTTAACGAGATTATATTTATCTGCCTCTCAACGGCGTTAGGCCTGGGATTGAGCCTTATGGCCGATCGACTGGGATTCTGGCTGGCCTGGGAAAGTGTTATTGGCCTTAACATCGTGGTTCTGATGCTGATTACAGCGGTACGTCAGATTCCGACACCAACGATCGCTGTGGGCAATGCAACAGAAAATGGGCGCTAAAGGAAAACGGATATCGGTGCTGAAGCCTGATCACAATAAGGCGTTGAGCGCCAATCGACTACTCTGGCATGGCGCGCGACCCTGGCTGATAAAACGTTGAATTAACGTGTGTGTTTTAACTGAGACCTTGTTCTGTATCCTTAAACAAACATCGGTTCAAAACTCACCGGAAAATTCAGCGAATTTGCGATAAAACAGGCTTCGTGGGCGTGATGATGCAGTGCTTCGGCTCGGGCTACATCATCTTTATTACGCAGTGCCACTCTGGGTTTCAGCGTGATGCGGGTAAAATGGCCACGATCTCCTTCGACCATGGTGCCTTCGGCTGAATCCTCATAAGCGTCAATAATAACGCCGGCATCGGCACAAAGATGCAGATACCACAGCTTATGGCAGGCCGAAACTGACGCCAGCAAGAGCTCCTCTGGATTCCAGCGTGCGGCATCACCACGAAATGCCGGATCGGCACTGAGTGCGACCGTGGCTTTACCTTCACCGGTCAGCTCGCCGTTTCGGTCATACGCCGTGTAAGACTGCGTCCCGGTGCCGCGATTCCCCGTCCAGCGTACGTTGACCTGATAGTGATGCGCCCGTGATGCCATTCGAGGCTCCTGTGAAAAGTGGTTATCGCTATTAGCGTTTATGGGCAACGGCCAGCATCGTGCGGCCCAGTTGGCGTTCGGCCTGGGCATAGTCACGCTGCGCGACGACAACGAACAGCGCGTCCAGGATATTTAACTGTGCGATGCGCGCCGCCGCGTTTTCACCGGTCAGCGGCGAGCCCTGAGCCGTTGAGCAGATAACGGTATCGGCAAGGTTAGCCAGTGGTGAACCAATGGAATTGGTAATGGCAATGACCGGGACGCCTTGCAGCTGCGCGGCCTTCACCGCTTCGATAATGTCTTTAGTGCGGCCGGAATGTGAAATGGCGACAACCACATCCTGTTCGTTCAGTAACGCAGCCGACATCAACATCATATGCGGATCGTCGTAGGCGGCCGACCGCGTGCCGATGCGCAAAAACTTATGCACCGCATCCCGCGCGATTTGCGCCGAGCCACCGAAGCCGTAGAAGTCTCGCTGGCGGGCGTTTGCCAGCAGATCTGCGGCTTTTTCAAAGGCCGCCATATCCAGGATAGCCAGTGTTTCTTCAATAGCCTGAACAGAGGTGCGAAAGACCTTACTGACGATCTCACGCGTGGTATCGCTGGGAGAAAGCTCCTGGTGCATTTCGGTGATGGGCAGGCGGTTATACAGGGCTGCTTTTATGCGTAACTCTTTGAACCCCTTGAAACCCAACTTCTTTGCTGTCTTCACCACCATCGCCTCTGACATTTCGCAACGGCTGGCAATGGCTTTAATAGAGACATTCTCATCAAAATCGTTTGATAACACGGCGTGAACCAACCGGGCTTCAAGAGACGTCAATGAGGCAATCATTAGTCGTAACCGGGGACCTATAGCACTGACATCATCAGCTCGATTACTCATGACATACCTTGTTGGATGATTATTTTTTAAATCTATCATGTCATGAGGTCCGATAGCCACGCCGCCCCATGGTCGGCATGGCGATGCATCAACAAGGGTTTACAAAACTTACGCCTTTCGCGTGACAGCAGGCGCTTTATTGCGGAGCTTGCGCCGCTCAGAGAGCCACTCTTTAAGCACAACACCGCCCGATGCCACTATCAAAATCGCGCCCCACAACGCGAGCGTGATGAACTGGCTAAGATCGAGCAGAATCGAGGCGGTAGACACCAACTGCAGAATCAGCAGCGACAGAATCACGCCGCTGACCCGGCCAAATCCACCCAGTGGATCGATCCCGCCCAGTACCGCAGCCAGAATAGCGACCAGCAGGTAGCTTTCACCGTAGGCCGCATTCGCCGAATCGAAACGCGCCATCATGATAATGCCCGCGATACCGGCAAATAAGCCCGAGATCAGATAAACCCATACCAGGCTTTTGCGCGTGTTAATGCCGGAATAATGGGCCGCTCTTTCATTGGAGCCGATCATGGCAATCGATTTGCCCAGTGGGGTTTTATTGACGAAAATGCTTAACGGAATAATCGCCAGTGCAAAAATGATGAGCGCAAAGGGGATGCCAAACACCGTACCGTTGCCGATAAACACAATCGGCGCCGGAAAGCCGGAAATCACATCGCCATGGCTGAATCCAATGGCAATGCCCTTCACCGCCGTCATCGTGCCCAGCGTCGCCAGCATCGGCGGCACGCGCAGGTAGGCCACCAGCACGCCATTAAGTAAACCCACCAGGGCTGACAACACCAGGCCCAGCAGCAGTGCGCCAATTTGTAGCAGATCCCCTGATGTCCCCTGCATTTCAGGCATGAAGGTGGTCAAGGTGTAGGCGACCGTTAACGCGCACAAGTTGGCGGTGGCGATGATCGAAAGATCGATACCGCCGGAAAGCATAGGAATCATCATGGCGAGCGCAAGAAATCCCAGTTCCGGCAGCTGGAAGCCCATCGATCGCAAACCTGCCGCCGCAAACAGTTTGTCGCCTTCAAGTAGCCCAAGACCGATCACCATAACTATCAGAATAAACAGCAGCCGGACGTTGGTGGTTCCCAGCCGTTTTTCCACCTGCTCCAACACGTTGCCAGTCTGCTTCATGATACTGCTCCTTCATCGACGAGCTTGTTCTGTTTGCGGGTTTCTCTGGCCATCATGATCATAGCGGCGATGATCACCAGGCCGGTGCTGAACAACGACCAGTAAGATGAAACACCCAGCAGGATCAGGCCATTCTGCATCACGGCAATCAGCACCACGCCCAGTACGGTGCCCAGAACGGTTCCCTTACCGCCGGTCAGGCTGGCACCGCCGATAACCACCGCCGCCACCACGTCCAGTTCCCTGCCAACCAGTGCCGTCGGGGAAACCGACTGGGCAAGTTGTGCCTGAACCAGCGACGCCAGACCGGCCAGCGCCCCCATATAGCCATAAACCAGCATATTCAGTTTGAACACGTTGAAGCCCACGCGTTGCGCAGCATCCGGGTTACCACCGGTGGCATAGATTTGTCGACCGGTGTTACTTCGGTTGAGCAGCAGCCACGTCAACACAAACGCCAGAATCAGAGCGATAATCTGGAAGTTCAGCGCATAGGTCGCCCCTTGCGCATCGGTATAGAACACCAGTTCAAACCCGGCGTTAAACCAGTCCGGCAGCATGAAAATGTCCTGGCCGCTGGTCACCGTCAGCAGAATGCCGAAGAAAACGTTTAGCGTTGCAATGGTGATAATCAGCGCGGAGGTCCGCAGCACGTTAACCAGCACGCCATTGATAAAACCCAGTACGATGCCCAGACCGATAGCAATGGCAAAAATGCCCACCCAGCCCAGCCCCATTTTGTTCGCTAAGGTCAGGGCGACATACTGGGTAATGGAAGCGGTGGCCGCAAAAGAGAGATCGATGCCGCCGGTAATAATCACCACCAGCAGGCCCGCAGCCATGATGCCAATGAAGGCTGTTGCGCCTGAAACGTCCAGGAGGTTTTGTAAGGTTGCGAACTCCGTGGTGAATACGGTCAGGAACACAATCATCAGGGTCATTACCGCCAGCAGGCGGCATTCGTGGGTGTGAATAAAACGCGGGAGGAAATCACGCATTTACTGCCTCCTTTAATTCTTCTTCGCTGCAGCGGCCAGGGAAGTATTCCCCATTAAGCCTGCCGCCGCGCATCACTAACACCCGATCGCTGTGATAATAAATCTCGGGAATCTCATCGGAAATCATGATGATGGCAATACCGCTGGCGGCGAGTTTCCGCACGATGGCGTAAATACCGTCTTTGGCATGAATGTCGACGCCCACGGTGGGGCTGTCCAGGATCAGCAGTTTGGGTTGCGTCGCCAGCCATTTTGCCAGCACCACCCGCTGCTGGTTGCCGCCTGACAAGGTTTTGACTTTGTTGTCGGGATTACCGGCTTTAATAGTCAGGGAGGCAATCGCGTCGTTGACCGTTTGCTCATACAGGTCGTCACGAATGAGTCCGGCTTTGTTCACCAGCTTCTCTACTACAGAAAGCGTAATGTTAGCGCTAATGGACTGCTCCAGTACCAGGCCCAGTCCCAGACGATCTTCTGACAGATAGGCAATGCCGTGTTCAATAGCATCGCGGTTAGATCGCATTTTTACGACATGACCGTGGAGTTTTATTTCGCCCTGATGTGGGCGCGTCAGACCAAACAGGCTCAGCGCTAATTCGGTGCGTCCCGACCCCAACAGGCCGGTGAGACCGAGAATTTCGCCACGCCGGATATCAAACGAAATATCCCGATACTCACCTTTACGGGACAAGTTGCTGACTTCGAGCACCGTTTCGGTTTGCGGTCTGTCTTTGGCAACGGATTCATAATGGAACTCTTTACCCGTCATCAGCGTGGCCAGTTTACGGTCTGACATCTCGCGGGCATCAAAGGTGCCTAGCTTCACGCCATCGCGCATCACGGTCACGCGGTCAGCAATTTCCAGCACTTCATCCAGACGATGGCTGACAAACACAATCGTGATGCCGCGCTGTTTAAGCTGCAGCGTGAGCTTCAGTAAGGCGTCCACTTCATGGCGCGTCAGGGAGGATGTGGGTTCATCCATAATCACCAGCCGGGCATTCGCCGCCATCGCCCGGCAAATTGCCACCAGCTGACGCTGAGCAATAGAGATATCTGCCACTTTGTCATTCAGATCGAGCGAAACGCCAATGCGCGCAACCGCTTCGGCCGCTATCTCATAAATCTTTTTCCAGTTAACCCGTTTGAAGCGGCCGGTATGCTGACCGATGGCAATGTTCTCCGCCACGGTTAAATTAGGGAACAGAGACAGGTCCTGATAGATCACCTGCACGCCCAGACGAGTGCTTTCTACTGGCGTTAGCGGCGAAACCTCATTTCCGCTAATCGTAATACGGCCACCCGGCTCGGGCTGATGTACGCCAGACATCACTTTGATCAACGTCGACTTACCGCAGCCATTTTGTCCGCACAGACAATGTACCTCGCCCTCTTCAAGCGTGAGGCTGACATCTGAAAGTGCATGCACGCCGCCGAATATTTTCGATATGCCATCGAGTTGTAAAAATGCAGGCATAGCACTATCCCTTACCTAATCAGAATACGGGGAACTGGCCGGGTTCTGTTGAACCTGGCCAGCATCAGCATTGATGGTGAGAATTAAAGACCGAGTTTGACGAGATCGTTAATGTTGGCTTTGGTGATCTGAAGGATGCGGTCCACCATGATCACCTTGTTTTCGTTATCCACAGTAGCTTCCCCCAAACCCGGAATGGTCATGCCGGTTTTAAATTCCGCATTATCCAGCGCGAGGCGGGCCACATCCGTCATGGCCAGCCCGGCCTCTTTCGGACTCCACAGAAAACCTTCACGAATCACACCAGACATGATGTATGCCCGCGCCTGGGAGGGAATAGTGGTCCCCACCAGGGCGATTTTTTTCTCCAGATGACGTTTTTTCAGCACGTTACCTGCACCGATCGGGCCGTTCGAGCCCATCGACATAATGCCCGTCACGTTCGGATGGGCTTTCAGGATATCCTGCGTAACCCGCTCGGATTCATCGATAAAGTCCGCGCCAGGAAAGCGGTCGGCGGCCAGTTTCATATTCGGGTAGTGCTCTTTTTGATAGGCGATAGCGGCATCGGCCCACTGATTGTGACCCGTGGTCGTCAACGTGCCGACCAGCACGACGTATTCCCCTTTTTCACCCATCTCGCGCGCCAGGGCTTTCATCTGTGCTTCGCCGTAAGCTTTCGCGCTCATGAGCTCTACATCCCAGGTTTTTCCTTCCTGGTTTGGACCTTCCTGAGTGATCACCATGATGCCCGCATCACGCGCACGCTTTACGACCTGCGCGGTGACTTTGGTATCCAGCGGAACCAAACCAATCACATCAACTTTTTTGGCAATCAAATCTTCAATCAGCTTCACCTGCTGCGCAGGATCGGCTCGCGTAGGTCCCACCATTGAGGTTTTAAGATTGTTTTTTTCACCGCCCTCTTTTAATCCCTGATTAAGGATATTAAACCAGGGCACACCGGCTTCTTTCACTACGGTCACCATGGTTTTGGTTTCGGAGGCCAGTGCGGACATGGGAAAGGCTAAACTTACTGAGACGGATAACAGCGTAGAGATGCTTAACAGTTTAATTATATTGCGGCGATTCATTTTGCTACCCCTGGTTATCATTAATATGATGAAATCTTCTCTTGTCAGAAATTGATATAAAACGTCCGCTGCCGGCAATGACGACAGCAGATAAATAATCAACCCTGAAAAGTGGGCATTCTTAGTAATAAGAAGAGAAAATAAACCGTTCTACCGGTTAAGGGTTTTTCTCGTTTTCCAAAACAAACCGCATAATTGTCCTGGCACACTCAAGAATTTACTTAAATGAATAAAAAAGTAAATTACCTGACACCGCTAAAGATTCCTTCTTTGATAAAGCTCACACATTTCATTAACAAAATCGCGGCAGCGATCAAACTGAATCGTGGATCAGGGCTTCTTCATGCTGGCTTTCCTGCGCGTTAAGGTAGCCGAGCGTGATGCTGAAGCAGGCCCGTTCCCCTCCGGCCAGTGACCGCACATTCCCGGCATGCTTTTCTGCCAGATAACCTTCAACGCCGCAGGTCGCCGGCATCGCGAAGGCGCACACCTTCTGCATGTTATTCGCCAGAATCCAGCGCGTCAGAAACGGGAAGTGTTCCGGGTTATAGTTCACCGTAAAGGCATCACCTTCCGGCCGCCTGAGCATGACATGGACCTGACCATCCTGGGCTTTACGCAGATTTTTGATATAGAAAACCAGTTCGGGATCGGGCTGCAACTCAGCGTTAAGCACTTCTGTGCTGGCGGGATCGTGCCTGAGCTGCACAAGCCTTGCCAGATAGGCATCATTCGCTTTCACGATGGCCGGTACTGACGAACGGATCACCGTGTCGGCTGCCGTAAAGGCCGCAGGCTGAATGATGCGAGCGCCTTCGACATAGGCAAAGTTAGCATGGCACATGTACATCAGATCCATGGGATTGAGCGACAGGTTCTCTACCGCCATGCACACCTCAAAGGTCGCGCTGTCCGGACGGATCACCACCCGCGGCCGGGCCAGATAATGGTCTCCAAATCCCATCAGGTATTCACGCTCACTCACCAGCGCCAGCCACGGCCCCTGCGCATCCTCGCCCGTTTCAATACGTGCCCGCTGCATAGGTGCAACAGGCATTTCACCGTGCAAAGCGTGCGTGTCTTCCGCTGTGGGGTTACCGTTGCGCAGCAGCCCTGAGTGATACATAAAGCAGCCGTAGGTGCCGACAATATCGCTGGCAGGGCGTGGCTCGGTAAAACGGCTTTGCATTGTCAGGTCAACGCCATCAAACATGGCCTGCCAGATCATCTGACCAAAATAAGGAAGCACCACCAGATGACCGCGAGCGTTTTTCAGCCGCACGGCTTCGATTCCTGATTCATAGGTAAATAACGTCGCGCTGCACCCCGCTGCCTTGACGATCTCTACGGGTTGAGTACGGAAAAATGCCTTCTGGAGCTCGAAGGTGGTCGGTAACAGTGTATGTTGCATAACTGGCCTCAAAATTTACTGATTATTATTTTTTAGTAAACATATCCATCTTGTGATCGCGCACAGTTTATTTCAATGGGGTTTTTTCTGTTTTCGGAATGTCAGCCACTGGAGAAGCCTTCCTGCGCCTTGAAAACAGAGGAAAAATGAATAAGGGTCGCAATGAATCTCAATACTATAATATTGAGATATTTATCACAGATTATTTTTATTATTGGCAGATGCCAATAAAAGGGGGAGAGAGGTTATTAATCTCTGCCCTGATTCTTTTAATAAGGGCAGTATCCTGCGCGATTGGGAGGGTGCTGAGCGGTCGGTTTTCAGAACCTGATGTTGTAGCGAACAACATCATCAACCTGGGCTAGCTTGTCGTAGAGTTTACGCGCGGGGTTATTTTCATTTGTCACCCAGTACACCTTTGCCCAGCCCGCCTCACGGGCTTCATCGCAGACCCTAGTGATGAGCGCTTTTCCCGCTCCCACGCCACGCGCATTTTCTTCAACGAAGAGATCTTCCAGATAGCATACGGGCTGTGTAAACCATGTGCCTTCATGTATCACGCAGACCACGAAGCCCGTCACCTTGCCATCAAATTCGGCCAGCCAACACATTAACGCTGATTCGGGCGACTGTATTCTCTGCCAGGTCGATAACGTGACGGCATCGTCCAGGTTCTGTCGGTAAAAATGCAGATAACCTTTCCAGAGGGTTAGCCAGGCAGAGTAATCCTCTGGTAGGGCTTTGCGGACCTTGAGCATTGGACATTCCTTCGTTAAGCATCTACACCACCTCGCCATTCTCCTGGCGGTACTCCTTCGGCGTGGTGGCATAGCTTTTTTTAAACACAGAGTAGAAATACTGGAGCGACGGGTAGCCGCACATCTGGGAGATCTCATTGATGCTCAGCGACGAGCCCGCCAGCAGCTCCTTTGCCTTCTCCAGCTTCTCACGGTGGATCATGGCATGAATCGTGTCGCCGGTTTCGTCCCGGAAACGCTTCTCCAGGTTTGAGCGCGACATGCCAATCGCATCCAGCACCTGCTCTACCTTAATCCCCTTGCAGGCGTTGAAGCGAATAAAGTGCATCGCCTGGATCACGGCGGGATCGTGCAGTGAGCGAAAGTCCGTAGAGCGGCGGGCGATGACTTTTACCGGCGGTACTAAGATACGCTGCAGAGGCAGGGTTTGCTTATCCAGCAGGCGATGCAGCAGTTTGGCGGCCTGATAACCCATCTGGCGCGAGCCCTGAACCACGGAGGACAGCGCTACCCGCGACAGGTAACGCGTCAGCTCTTCGTTATCAATACCAATCACGCACAGCTTCTCCGGCACCGGAATCTTCAGGTATTCACAGGCCTGCAGCAGATGACGCGCGCGGGCGTCGGTGACGGCAATAATGCCGGTATGGGGAGGAAGCGTTTGCAGCCAGTCGGCCAGGCGGTTTTGTGCATGCTGCCAGTTCTCAGAGGCAGTCTCCATGCCCTGATAGACGACGCCCATGTAACGTTCACGCATGACCATTTTACGAAACGCCAGTTCGCGCTCCTGCGCCCAGCGTTTGCCGCTGGAAGCCGGTAAACCGTAAAAGGCGAAACGGTTGATGCCGCGTGCTTTCAGGTGCAGAAAGGCACTTTCCACCAGCGCACTGTTGTCGGTGGCGATGTAGTGTACTGGCGGATAATCCTCTTCACGGTGATAGGAGCCGCCTACGCCGACAATCGGCACTGCCACGTCCGCCAGCGAACGCTCAATGGCACTGTCGTCATAATCTGCGATGACGCCGTCGCCCAGCCATTCATGGATATTCTCAATGCGGCAGCGGAAATCCTCCTCAATGAAAATATCCCAGTTGGTCTGCGAAGCCTGTAAATATTCGCCAACGCCTTCTACCACCTGACGATCGTAAACCTTGTTGGCGTTAAACAGCAGGGTAATGCGGTATCGTTTTTCATGCATAGTGGCACATCCCTTTAACTCCCAGCGCATTGCATAGCACAGCCGGATGCGCCACAGAAATGGTTTGCGCCACAGTGTGATCGTTCACACGATTACATACGGCGGCGCGTTGCCGTGTCCATCCACACGGCCAGCAGCAAAATCGCACCTTTAACGATGTACTGCCAGAAGGTCGGCACATCCATCATACTCATGCCGTTGTCCAGCGAGGCCATAATAAACGCGCCCATCACCGCGCCCGCGACGGAACCGACACCGCCGGCCAGGCTGGTGCCACCAATCACGCAAGCCGCGATCGCATCCAGCTCGGCGATATTCCCGGCGGAAGGCGAACCGGCCCCCAGGCGCGAACTGAGGATTAGCCCGGCAATCGCCACCATCAGGCCGTTGATGGCAAACACCGCCAGCTTGGTGCGCGCCACGTTAATGCCGGAGAGCCGCGCGGCATCAATGTTGCCGCCAATAGCATAGATACGCCGCCCGAAGGCGGTGCGGGTGGCCATAAACATCCCCACCAGCATGAGCAATGCCAGCAGCAGGACCGGTGTCGGTACGCCGCGATAATCATTCAGCAGCCAGATCGCACCCAGTACCAGAACGGCGGTAATGGCCTGCCGCGCTACGGTGCCGGTGGCGGCTGGCTGAGCCAGGCCCAGTTGCTGACGGCGCAGCCGCAGGCGCCACTGCCACAGAATAAATAGCGCCAGGCCCGCAAAGCCAAAGCCAAAACCGATCCCCCCAGGCAGATAGCTTTGACCGATCTGCGACATCGCCGGGCTTGTCGGTGCCACGGTAGTGCCATCGGTGATGCCCACCAGAATGCCGCGAAACGCCAGCATACCGGCCAGGGTAACGATAAATGAAGGAACCTTGCGATAAGCTATCCACCAACCGTTCCAGGTGCCGAGCAACAAGCCCAGCACCAGCGTGACCACGATAGTCAGCGGCAGCGGCCAGCCCAGCCAGACATCGAAGATCGCCGCCGCGCCGCCCAGCAGGCCCATCATGGATCCAACAGAGAGATCGATCTCGGCGGAAATAATCACAAAAACCATGCCCACGGCCAGAATGCCGGTGATCGCCGTCTGGCGCAGCAGGTTAGAGACGTTGCGCGGACTGAGCCAGGCGCCGTCAGTGGTCCAGGTAAAGAACAGGGCAATCAAGACAATCGCCCCCAGCATCACTAGCACCTGCAGGTTACGCAGGCCGAGCTTGCTGGATACGTGCTTGTTAGCCGGTGCCGCTACGGCAGGTTTACTCTCGCTGTTAAGCATAATGTTCACTCCGCAGGGCGGCTTCCATCACCTGCTCCTGAGTCAGATTGTCGTTAATCAGATCGGCTTTGATTTGCCCTTCATGCATAACCAGAATGCGATCGCTCAGGCCCAGCACTTCAGGCAGCTCAGACGAAATCACAATTACCGAGATGCCCTGCTGTACCAGGGCGTTGATCAGCACATAGATTTCCTGGCGCGCCCCAACATCAATGCCGCGCGTCGGCTCGTCCAGAATCAGGATTTTTGGGTTGAGCAGCAGGCACTTCGCCAGAATCGCTTTTTGCTGATTACCGCCGCTGAGGCGACCAATCGGCAGCTCAGGCGAAGAGGTTTTCACCCGCAGTCGTGCAATGGCGGCGTTGATGGCTTGCAGTTCCTCGGCCTCATCAAGGGTGGAAAGCCGGTGACTGAACTGGTCCAGCGCGGCCAGCGTGATGTTTTTGCCTACGCCCATCAGCGGCACGATGCCGTCTTTTTTACGATCTTCCGGCACCATGGCAATGCCGTGCGCGATGGCGTGCTGGCAGTCGCGAATCGTGACTTTTTGGCCATTAATCGCGATGTCGCCCTGCCAGCGTCCCGGCCAGACGCCAAACAGGCACTGCACGGTTTCAGTCCGGCCTGCACCGACTAATCCGGCGATGCCGAGAATTTCGCCCTTTCGCAGGGTGAAGGAGACGTTATTCACCCGCTTCACATGACGGTTAACCGGATGCCAGGCTGTCAGGTTATCGACCTGCAATACCGTGTCGCCAATGTCGTGAGGCGAATGAGGATAAAGCGCCGTGAGTTCGCGACCGACCATCATGGTGATGATGTCATCCTCGTTCAGGCCTGCCGCTGGCCGGGTGGCGATGTGCTGACCATCGCGAATGACACAGATCGTGTCCGAGATAGCCTTCACTTCGTTGAGCTTGTGCGAGATGTACACGCAGGCAATGCCATGTTCGCGCAGGTTCTGGATGATGCTGAGCAGCACGGTCGTCTCCTGCTCGGTCAGCGATGAGGTGGGCTCATCCAGGATCAGTAAGCGCACCTGCTTGTTAAGCGCTCGGGCAATCTCCACCAGCTGTTGTTGCCCAAGGCCCAGTTCGCCCACGCGCGTATCCGGCGAGACGTTGAGTTTGACGCGCTCCAGCAGCTGCTGGCAGCGCAGCGTCATGGTTTCATCATCCACCATGCCGAAGCGCCCCAGCTCTGCGCCAAGAAAGATGTTCTCCATCACCGTGAGCTGCCGCACCAGCGCCAGCTCCTGATGGATGATGACAATGCCTTTGCGTTCGGTATCGCGGATGGTTTGCGCCTGAATATCCTCCCCGGCAAAGCGAATCTGCCCGTCGAAATCCCCGTGCGGATAGAGCCCGCACAGGATTTTCATTAGCGTCGATTTGCCAGAGCCGTTTTCACCGCACAGCGACAGCACTTCACCGGCATCCAGCTGCAGGCTGACGTTATCCAGCGCCTTCACCGCGCCAAAGCGCTTGGTGATGTTCTTCATTTCCAGCAACATCGTTTACTCTCCTTCGCGTAGCGCGATCAGAGCTCGCTTTTCTTGTGGAAACCGTCTTTCACCACGGTGCTGTCGATGTTGTCTTTGTTGACCTCAATCGGCGTCAGCAGGCGCGCTGGCACATCCTTCAGGCCGTTATTGAGCGTGGCGTTGCTGGCTGGCGTCTGACCGTTCCCCAGCTCGATGGCAATCTTCGCGGCTTCGGTAGCCAGCTCTTTGATGGGTTTGTACACCGTCATGGTCTGGGTGCCGTTCATAATGCGTTTGATGGCAGCCAAATCCGCATCCTGCCCGGAAATGGCCACTTTACCAGCCAGCCCCTGAGCGCTTAGCGCCTGAATGGCACCGCCCGCAGTGGCATCGTTAGAGGCGACAACTGCGTCAATATTGTTTTTGTTGGCGGTCAGGGCATTTTCCATAATTTTCAGCGCGTTTTCCGGCAACCAGGCATCCACCCACTGGTCGCCAACAATTTTAATGCTGCCGTTATCGATGTAAGGTTTTAACACCTTCATTTGTCCTGCGCGGAAAAGGCGGGCGTTATTATCTACAGGTGATCCGCCCATCAGGAAGTAATTTCCTTTTGGTACCTTTTTCACCAGGCTTTCCGCCTGCATTTCACCCACTTTTTCATTATCAAAGGAAATATAAAAATCGATGTCGGCGTTATTTATCATGCGGTCATAGGCAAGAACTTTAATTCCTTCACGTTTGGCTTCTGCCACTACGTTACTCAATACCTGACCGTTGTAGGGAATGATAACCAGCACATCAACGCCACGGTTGATCATATTTTCAATTTGCGACATCTGCGTTTCTTCATTGCCATTGGCTGACTGCACGAAGACTTTTGCGCCCTGCGCCTCAGCCTGTTTGACAAAGATGTCACGGTCTTTTTGCCAGCGCTCCAGGCGCAAATCGTCGATTGCCATGCCAATTTTGACTTCTTTTGCCAGACTGGCCTGGCTGAACAGGGCCAGCGCTGCAAGAGCTGCGAGTAATGCAGGTTTCATTTTCATCATGGTCATCCTGTAGGGTACGGTTATTGTCGTTGTAAGGCTATGAACCAGGCGGATGAATTGTTCACCTTATTTTCTGCTGCCAGCAATTACTGATTTTTATCCCGCTATTACGTTTTTTGGTTTATTTCTGTATTTATGAGCGTGATCGAAAATTTTACATTTTCAGACTCACCGATTGCGAGATGAAACCTGTCGGGCGTCATAAAGCTTTCATATTTTTTTGCGAGCAAGTGCACAATAAATAATTATCTTACCGGCTGTGTGAAATATCGTAATTGAGCGCGCTGAGAGCGGGTACGCACAATAACGCTTCTGGGTAACCCATTCGGGGCCGATGCTAAGGAGCAAACCATGCACGCTTATTTTGACCAGCTTGATCGCGTTCGCTACGAAGGAACAAAAACCACCAATCCTCTGGCGTTCCGCCACTACAATCCGGATGAAGTGATCATGGGTAAAACCATGGCCGAGCATCTGCGCTTCGCCGCCTGTTACTGGCATACATTCTGCTGGAACGGTGCCGATATGTTTGGCGCGGGTGCGTTTGATCGTCCGTGGCAGAAAGCGGGCGAGGCGCTGGATCTGGCCAAACTCAAAGCGGACGTGGCGTTCGAGTTTTTTCACAAGCTGAACGTGCCCTATTACTGCTTCCACGATGTAGACGTGTCACCGGAAGGGGATTCGCTGAAAAGCTATCGCGAAAACCTGGCCGTCATGACCGATAAACTGCTGGAAAAGCAGCAGGAAACCGGGCTTAAGCTGCTGTGGGGCACAGCGAACTGCTTCACCCATCCGCGTTATGGTGCAGGCGCTGCAACCAGTCCCGATCCAGAGGTGTTTTCCTGGGCAGCCAGCCAGGTATGCAGTGCCATGAAAGCCACCCAGACGCTGGGCGGCGAAAACTATGTGCTGTGGGGCGGTCGTGAAGGATACGAAACCCTGTTAAATACCGACCTGCGCCAGGAGCGCGAGCAGATCGGCCGCTTTATGCAAATGGTGGTGGAGCACAAGCACAAAATCGGCTTCCAGGGCACGCTGCTGATCGAACCTAAGCCGCAGGAACCCACCAAGCATCAGTATGATTATGATGTCGCCACGGTTTATGGCTTCCTGAAGCAGTTTGGTCTGGAAAAAGAGATTAAGGTGAACGTCGAAGCGAACCATGCGACGCTGGCCGGCCACGCTTTCCATCATGAAATTGCAACGGCAATCGCCCTTGGCGTGTTTGGTTCAGTGGATGCCAACCGTGGGGATCCGCAGTGCGGCTGGGATACTGACCAGTTCCCGGTGAGCGTGGAAGAAAACGCGCTGGTGATGTATGAAATCATCAAAGCAGGCGGTTTCACGACCGGCGGCCTAAACTTTGATGCCAAAGTGCGCCGCCAGAGCACCGATAAGTATGACCTTTTTTATGGCCATATCGGGGCGATGGACACCATGGCGCTGGCGTTAAAAGTCGCGGCGCGCATGCTGTCTGACGGTGAGCTGGATAAACGCGTTGCGCAGCGCTATAGCGGCTGGAACGGTGAGTTCGGTCAGCAGATTTTGAAAGGCGAGTTCTCTCTGGACGCGCTGGCAGCCCATGCGCATCAGCAGCAGTTTAACCCGCAGCACAACAGTGGACGTCAGGAGCAGCTGGAAAACCTGGTGAATCACTATCTCTATGATTTTTAATCCGTAAGGAGCGCGACATGGTAATCGGGATCGATATCGGCACATCCGGCGTTAAGGTTGTGCTGCTGGATGAGCAAGGCGTGGTTATTGCGGTGGAAACCTCACCCCTGGCGGTTTCCCGCCCGCAGCCGTTGTGGAGCGAACAAGATCCCGAAAGCTGGTGGCTGGCAACAGACCGCGCGATACAGGCACTGGCCCAGCAGCACGATCTGAGTGGGGTAAAAGCGATTGGCCTGACCGGGCAGATGCACGGCGCTACACTGCTTGACGCACAGCATCAGGTGCTGCGCCCGGCCATTCTCTGGAATGACGGACGCAGCGGCGATCAGTGCCGTGAGCTGGAACACCGGGTGCCTGAATCGCGTCAGATCACCGGTAACCTGATGATGCCGGGCTTCACCGCGCCAAAGCTGCTGTGGCTGAAAGAGCATGAACCTGACGTTTTTGCTCAGGTCGCAAAAGTGCTGCTGCCCAAAGATTACCTGCGCTGGCGACTGAGCGGCGAATTTGCCAGCGATATGTCAGATGCGGCGGGTACAATATGGCTGGATGTGGAAAAGCGTGACTGGAGTGATGTGATGCTGGCGGCCTGCGGGCTGGCGCGTCACCACATGCCTGCGCTGTTTGAAGGTAATCAGATTACCGGTGCGCTGTCAGCGGATATCGCACAGCGCTGGAAACTGCCTCAGGTGCCGCTGGTGGCAGGCGGGGGCGATAACGCTGCCGGCGCGGTGGGTGTCGGCATGACAGCGCCGGGGCAAGGCATGTTGTCGCTGGGAACGTCCGGCGTCTATTTTGTGGTCAGCGATGGCTATCTCAGTAATCCGCAACGTGCCGTTCATAGCTTTTGTCATGCCTTGCCACAGCGCTGGCATCTGATGTCCGTGATGCTCAGTGCCGCGTCCTGCCTTGACTGGGCAGCTACGCTGACCGGCTGCGACGATGTTCCTCATTTATTGTCAGAGGCGGAGCGGGCAAAACAGGATGCGCCGCCGCTGTGGTTTTTGCCTTATCTGTCGGGGGAACGCACGCCGCATAATAATCCGCATGCCTGTGGCAGCTTCTTTGGCTTTACCCACCAGCACGGACGACCAGAGCTGGCGCAAGCCGTGCTGGAAGGCGTGGGTTTCGCACTGGCCGAAGGCATGGATGTGGTACACGAATGTGGTGTGACGCCCAGCAGTATCATGCTGATTGGCGGCGGCGCCCGTAGCGGTTACTGGCGCCAGATGCTGGCGGATATCAGCGGACAGACGCTGGATTACTGCGAAGGTGGGGATGTCGGACCGGCGCTGGGCGCAGCCCGTCTGGCGCAAATGGCGCTGGATGAGAAGCTGACCGTGCCTGCCCTGAAGCAGGTGCAGCGCCACCAGCCGGACCCGGCGCGCCATGCGTACTATCAGCCGAGACGTGAGACGTTCAGTCGGCTGTATCAGCAGCTGCTGCCGTTGATGCAGGCGTAATCCAGAAAGGGGGCAAACTGTGTTGCCCCCTTTTCACTTAACCAATCGCCCCCAGCGCATCGTCCTGACTCTGCTTTTTCGGCAGCAGGAACAGCGTTGCCACAATATCCAGCAGGTAGATGAGCGCCAGTAAGGTAATGGCCGCCACGAACGAAAACTTGCCTGCCAGCAGGCCGATCACCAGCGGGCCGAATCCACCGACGCCACGTCCCAGGTTAAACAACACATTTTGCGCGGTCGCGCGCACCTGTGGCGGGAAGGTATCCGAGATCAATGCACCATAGCCGCCAATCATGCCATTAACAAACAATCCCATCAGGGCGCCCGTAAACAGCATGACGGTGGGATCGCGCAGTTGCGCATAAACCACAACCATCACGACTGCGCCGAACTGATAAAGCAGGAAGATTTTCCAGCGTGCAAAGCGGTCCGCCAGCACGCCAAACAACCAGATGCCAAAGGTCATGCCGACCACGGTTACTGCCGTCCAGAGACCGGATTTTGTCAGGCTGAAACCGAAGTTTGATGAGAGGTAGCTCGGCATCCAGATCATCAGGCCGTAATAACCAAAGTTCTGGACGGAGCAGAGAATAAAGATCCCCAAACTGGCCTTGCTGGTGGCGCGGTCTTTAACCAGTAATTTCAGTCGGGCGGGAAAAGACAGCGAGGGTACATGTTTGATCTGGCGGGTAAAGCTCTCAGGTTCGCCCATGCTGCGTCGAATAACAAACGACACCAGTGCAGGCAGTAACCCCACCAGGAACATGCCGCGCCAGCCAATCACACTCAGCAGCGGTGGCGTGATAAAGGCCGCCAGCAGAACCCCCAGTTGCCAGCCGATCCCGACCCACGCCGATGCGCGGTTGCGCTTCTCTGCCGGCCAGGCTTCCGCAATCAGCGCCATGCCGATACCAAACTCGCCGCCGAGCCCCATTCCAGCCAGCGTACGGTACGCCAGTAGATCCCAGTAACCCTGAGCCACCGCGCACAGGCCGGTAAAAACGGAGAACATCAGTATCGTAATGGTTAAGACACGAATACGCCCGTAGCGATCGCTGAGATGGCCAAACACGATGCCGCCAATCACGGCGCCAATCAGCGTCCAGGTCACCAGCGAGCCTGCCTGTGAGGGATCAAGCGCCAGCGACAGGCTAATGGCGGGCAGCATAAATCCCAGAATCAGCAGGTCGAATCCATCCATGGCATAACCGCTGACGGCAGCCAGCATCGCTTTGGCAGGCGTAACGCTCTGCTTAGAAGAGGAAGAAGAGGACATGAGTCAGCACCGTTGGTTAAAAAACTGGCGCAAGTATAAAGAGCGATGATGATGAGGTCTATGCAGAATAGCCGCAACCGTGCGCCTGAATAGCACACGGTTGTGCAGAATCAAGAAGGTTTATTACTGCCGTCGTCGCCGGATAACAGCTCATCAAGCTTGTCCCCGCCGACGTGACGGAAATCCTGACCTTTGACGAAGTAGAAAATAATTTCGCAGATGTTCTGGCAGCGGTCACCAATACGCTCGATGGCGCGGGCGCAGAACAGTGCAGTTAACACGCTGGGAATCGTACGGGGATCTTCCATCATGTAAGTCATCAGCTGGCGCACAATCCCTTCATACTCTTTATCCACTTTTTTATCTTCGCGATAGATCTGAACGGCTTCGTTAAGATCCATACGTGCAAACGCGTCCAGCACGTCATGCAGCATCTGTACGGTGTGGCGGCCCAGGGATTCCAGGCTGACCAGCAGAGGCAAATGTTGCTGACCAAACTTCTCCAGTGCGGTACGGCTGATTTTCTCGGCCACGTCGCCGATACGTTCCAGCTCGGAAATGGTCTTAATAATTGCCATCACCAGGCGCAGGTCAATCGCAGTAGGCTGGCGTTTGGCAATGATGCGCACGCAGGCCTCATCAATCTCCACTTCCATCATGTTGACCTTCTGGTCGCCATCGATGACGCGCTGGGCCAGCTCACCGTCCAGGTTATGCATGGCGGTAATCGCATCGGTCAGCTGTTGCTCGACCAGCCCGCCCATAATCATCACCTGAGTGCGGATGTGCTCCAGTTCAGCGTTGAACTGACCGGAGATGTGTTTATTCAGATTTAAACTGTCCATGGCGATCTCCTGTCAAATCAGCCGTAGCGACCTGTGATGTAGTCTTCTGTTTGTTTCTGTGCCGGCTTGGTGAACAGCGTGTCGGTGTCGCTGAACTCAATCAGTTCGCCCAGATACATAAATGCCGTGTGATCGGAACACCGTGCAGCCTGCTGCATGTTGTGGGTCACGATCACAACCGTATAATCCTGCTTCAGTTCGGTAATGAGCTCTTCAATACGGCCGGTGGAAATCGGATCCAGGGCCGAGCATGGCTCATCCAGCAGCAGCACTTCCGGACGGATAGCGATGCCGCGGGCAATGCACAGACGCTGCTGCTGTCCACCCGACAGGCTGTAACCACTCTGGTGCAGCTTGTCTTTGGTTTCGTTCCACAGGGCCGCTTTGGTCAGGGCCCACTGCACGCGCTCATCCATGTCGGCACGAGACAGCTTCTCGAACAGGCGCACGCCGAAAGCAATGTTGTCATAAATCGACATTGGAAAAGGCGTTGGCTTCTGAAACACCATGCCAACGCGCGCCCGCAACAGCGCGATATCCTGATGCGAGGCCAGAATATTGTCGCCATCCAGCAGAATATCACCTTCGGCACGCTGATCCGGATAGAGCGAATACATTTTGTTGAAGGTGCGCAGCAATGTGGATTTACCGCAGCCTGATGGTCCAATAAACGCTGTAACCTGGTTTTTAGCAATATCCAGATTAATGTTTTTCAGAGCGTGAAACTTGCCGTAATAGAAATTCAGGTTACGAACCTCAATTTTTCCAGCTGACGCAGTCGCAGTACTCATTGTTTTTCTCTCTTAATCGACACCGCACAGGGCAGTGTCGGTAGTTAACCGTGTTTACCCTTGGCGAAAACCACTCTTGCTACGATATTCAGCAGCAGCACGCACAGGGTAATAATCAATACGCCAGCCCAGGCCAGGCTCTGCCACTCAGCAAACGGGCTCATCGCGAACTTAAAGATGGTGACCGGCAGGTTGGCCAGCGGCTGCATCATGTCGGTACTCCAGAACTGATTCGACAGCGCAGTAAACAGCAGCGGCGCGGTTTCACCGGCAATACGGGCAATGGCTAACAGCACACCGGTAATGATGCCGGAAACGGACGCCTTGAGCGTAATCGCCGAAATCATCTTCCATTTTGGCGTGCCCAGCGCATAGGCGGCTTCGCGCATGCTGTCTGGTACCAGTCGCAACATGTTTTCCGTGGTACGAATCACTATTGGAATCTGCAGCAGCGCCAGCGCAATCACGCCCGCCCAGCCGGAGAAGTGGTGCATCTGCGCCACGACGATGGTGTAGACGAAAAGGCCAACCACAATTGAGGGCGCTGACAACAAAATGTCATTAATAAAACGAATCACTTCTGCCAGTGCTGATTTGCGTCCGTACTCCGCCAGATACACGCCAGCCATGATGCCGAGCGGCGTCCCGAAGAAGGTAGACCAGAAAATCAGTAAACCGCTTCCCGCCAGGGCATTGGCCAGGCCACCGCCTGCCGTATTAGGTGGCGGCGTGGACTCGGTAAACAGCGACCATGACAGTCCATCAAGACCACGGCTTACCGTAGTAAACAGAATCCACACTAACCAGAACAGGCCAAAAGCCATGGTCAGTAAGGACATTGTCAGCGCAATTTTGTTTTTGGTACTGCGCCACGACTGCATCTTACGACGTGACGCTTCCAGCTCAGCGCGAGCCTGTACTTCCATTGTTGTCATGATCGCGCTCCTTCACTTTTTGCCAGACGCATAATCATTAACTTTGAAATCGCCAGCACGATAAAGGTAATCACAAACAGAATCAGTCCCAGCTCCATCAATGCCGCAACGTGTACGCCGGATTCAGCTTCGGCAAATTCATTCGCGAGTGCCGACGTAATGCTGTTACCTGGCATATACAGCGAAGCGCTATCGAGCTGGTAGGTGTTACCAATGATAAAGGTCACGGCCATGGTTTCACCCAGCGCGCGTCCCAGCCCCAGCATCACCCCGCCGATCACCCCATTTTTAGTGAAGGGCAGAACAATACGCCAGATCACTTCCCAGGTGGTGCAGCCGATACCGTAAGCCGACTCTTTCATCATGACCGGCGTCTGTTCGAATACGTCGCGCATGACTGAGGCGATGTAGGGGATGATCATGATGGCCAGGATAACGCCTGCGGCCAAAATACCGATACCAAAGGCCGGACCTGAAAACAGCTCACCGAGGATCGGAATGCCCGACAGCACATTGCCCACCGGCGTCTGGAAATACTCGGCGAACAGTGGCGCAAAAATAAATAAGCCCCACATGCCGTAAACAATACTGGGGATCGCGGCTAACAGCTCAATCGCGGTCCCCAGTGGACGACGTAACCAGCCTGGTGCAAGTTCAGTAAGGAAAAGCGCAATACCGAAACTAACCGGTACCGCAATGATTAAGGCAATAATTGAGGTGACGAGCGTACCGTAAATCGGTACCAGCGCACCAAATTGTTCGTTAGGAGCGTCCCAGGTTTTGGTCCACAAAAACGCGAAACCAAATTTCTGTATGCTCGGCCAGGAAGAGAAGATCAGGGAGACGATGATGCCGCCCATTAGTAACAAGACGATCAGCGCAGAGAGTTTTACCAGTGCACCGAAAACTCTGTCACCTTGCTTGCCTGGGGCTTTGAATGCCGACTTCGTTGCAGCCATAGAAGTCTCAGTCCTCAGAAGTTATCAGGGCGGCAGACGCCGCCCATGAAGGCTGACCAGACTGATGTCCGGCCAGGGTCATTCACTTACTTGTACAGCGCTTTACCTGAACTGTCTTTGATATTGGCTTTCCATGCAGCACGGATCTGCTGAACAACGCTCTCAGGCAGGGTAGCATAATCCAGGGCGTTAGCCGTTTTGCCGCCGTCTTTATAAGCCCAGTCGAAGAATTTCAGTACTTCGGCACCTTTCGCCGCATTCGCCTGGTCTTTGTAAATCAGGATAAAGGTGGTTGAGGTGATCGGCCATGCATCATTGCCTTTCTGAAAGGTCAGATCCTGGGCAAATGATTTGCTCCAGTCTGCGCCTTTTGCAGCATTAGAAAAGCTGGTTTCGCTTGGCGCAACGGCCTTACCGTCTGCATCCATCAGTTTGGTGTAAGTCAGGTTGTTCTGTTTGGCATACGCGTACTCAACGTAACCAATGGAGCCTGGCAGACGCTGAACGAACGCCGCAACGCCGTCGTTACCTTTGCCGCCCAGACCGGTTGGCCAGTTAACGGTGTTACCTTTACCAATTTTGCTGTTCCACTCTTCATTCACTTTCGCCAGGTAGCTGGTGAAAACGAAAGAGGTACCTGAACCATCCGCGCGGCGCACCACGTTGATGTTGGTGTCTGGCAGTTTCACGCCCGGGTTCAGTTTAACGATCGCTGGATCGTTCCACTTCTTGATATTGCCGAGATAGATATCACCTACGGTTTTTCCGTCGAGCGTCAGTTGGCCAGATTTTACGCCTGGCAGGTTAACCGCCAGCACCACACCGCCGATCACGGTAGGGAACTGGAACAGCCCATTCTTCTGCAGATCTTCGTCTTTCATAGGCGCATCGGACGCACCGAAATCAACGGTTTTGGCGATAATTTGTTTTACACCGCCAGATGAACCAATGCCCTGATAGTTAATTTTGCTACCGGTGGCTTGCTGATACTCTGCTGCCCACTTGGCATAAACCGGCGCCGGGAATGTACCGCCAGCACCAGTCAGATCGGTGGCTGCAAAGGCAGAAACCGCACTAACGGCAAGAGAGGCGGCGAGGATTCGGGCTACGGTGCTACGCATCAGTGTCATGTTCCCTCCAGGGGAGAAAAGTCAGGCTAAGTGCCTTTTTAGTAAGAGTCAGTGATTGCTGCAGGAGGGAAAATAGGACAGTTTAGTGACAGAAAAATGTAGTTAATATTACAGTTATATGACAGACACAATTATTGCTAATTTTTACAACCACACTATTGAAAAGGATATGTTCGATGAAATTTATGAAGAAGCTTCTGGTAGGCAATATCGTCATCCTCTGTACGCTGGCCAGTGCCCAGGCGTATGACGTACCGCAGATTCATTCGGATGAATCTTTTGCAATGGCAGATGGCAGAGGCACGCTGGCTACAATTGATGGTGGTGGCGCGGTCAGACAAGCTTCTGTCAATGCTGAGGATGTGAGTAAAACGAAGGAGAATGTAGAGAAATTATTAAAAACGCAAGAAAACCAGACTGATACCCTCAACCAGCTCATACAAAAGATCAGTAAAAATGAAGATACGATCAATAACCTGCAACGCTCACTTGATGAGGCTAACCGTAAAATCAGCGATCAGCAGCGCGTAATTGAGCAAATCAGCAGCAAAATAAAATAAATGGAACGCGTGAATCCCTGCTGGGATTCACGCGTGAGAGGCTTTACTCGACCGTGACCGATTTCGCCAGGTTACGCGGCTGATCCACATCGGTGCCTTTAATCAGGGCGACATGATAGGAGAGTAGCTGGAGCGGCACAGTATAGAAGATAGGCGCAATGGCCTCTTCAACGTGTGGCAAGGGAATAATCTTCATTCCCTCGCTGTCACTGAAACCGGCATCCTGATCGGCAAACACGTACAGCAGACCGCCGCGCGCCCGCACCTCTTCGATATTCGATTTCAGCTTCTCTAACAGCTCGTTGTTCGGTGCCACCACGATGACCGGCATGTCAGCATCGATTAGCGCCAGCGGACCGTGCTTGAGTTCACCCGCAGCATAGGCTTCCGCATGAATATACGAAATTTCCTTCAGCTTCAGCGCGCCTTCCATGGCGATCGGATATTGATCGCCACGACCAAGGAACAGCGCATGGTGCTTATCAGAGAAATCTTCAGCCAGGTTTTCAATCAGCTTATCCTGCGCCAGCATTTGCTCAATGCGGCTTGGCAACGCCTGCAGACCATGAACTATCTCATGCTCTTTTTCTGCGGACATGCCGTTGAGGCGGCCGAGTTTTGCCACCAGCATCAGCAGCACGGTGAGTTGGGTGGTAAAGGCCTTTGTGGAGGCCACACCAATCTCAGTGCCCGCTTTAGTCATCAGCGCCAGATCGGATTCGCGCACCAGCGACGAACCCGCGACGTTACAAATGGCCAGCGATCCCAGATAACCCAGCTCTTTGGACAGGCGCAGCGCAGCCAGCGTATCAGCGGTTTCACCCGACTGAGAGAGGGTAATCAGCAGGCTGTTTTTACGCACCGCGGATTTGCGATAGCGGAATTCAGACGCGATTTCGACGTCGCAAGGGACGTTTGCCAGCGCCTCGAACCAGTAACGCGAAACCATACCGGAGTTATATGAGGTGCCGCAGGCAATGATCTGAATATGTTCTACCTTGCTGAGCAGGGCTTCTGCATTTGGCCCCAGTTCACTGAGATCCACTTCACCGTGGTTAAAACGTCCTGTTAAGGTGTTTTTAATCGCATTCGGTTGCTCATAGATCTCTTTCTGCATGTAGTGACGATACTGGCCTTTGTCGCCCGCATCATACTGCACGCTGGACTCGATCTCTTCGCGACGGACGTTATTGCCGTTGCCATCAATGATGGTGACATCACGACGGCTAATTTCAGCGATATCACCCTCTTCCAGATAAATGAAGCGGCGAGTGACCGGTAGCAGCGCCAGTTGGTCAGAAGCGATAAAGTTTTCACCCACACCACGGCCAATGACCAGCGGACTTCCGGAGCGAGCCGCCACCAGCAGCGACGGATCGCGGCTGTCCATAATCACCATGCCATAGGCGCCGCGCAGCTGAGGGATCACGCGCTGTACAACTTCACGCAGCGAGCCGCCCTGTTTCTGTTCCTGATGGACCAGGTGCGCCACCACTTCAGTGTCGGTTTCTGAGGCGAAGTGATAACCTTTCGCCATCAGCGCTTCACGCAGGGGCTCATGGTTTTCAATAATGCCGTTATGGACGATAACGATGTGCTCAGAAACGTGCGGATGCGCGTTGGCTTCTGAGGGCTCGCCATGGGTTGCCCAGCGAGTGTGGGCAATCCCTGTTCCGCCGACAAGGGGCTGTTCTTCTGCGGCTGCAGCCAGCATCTGAACCTTCCCCAGACGACGCAGGCGCGTTACATGCCCCTGCTGATCGACGACGGCAAGACCGGCTGAGTCATAACCGCGGTACTCCAGGCGGCGTAACCCTTCTAACAAAATTTCAGCGATATCACGTTGTGCTACTGCACCAACAATTCCACACATAGTTATTTCCTGACTTCATGGCTGTTCGCCATTGCGTTGTCATATGACCTGATAGTCCGGCTTTGCCGGTTCCCCGAGCCTTGTAGAGAGTGGGGATTATAGTTTTGGTACTGCAAGCGGCCCGTTTATCACGGGCCGTAAACATTATTTTTTCTTCTGCGGACGTTGCCAACCGGCTTTATGGTTTTGCTCTTTACGGTTATAGACCAGATCGGCTGCAGAGACATCTTTCATTATCGTGGTGCCCGCTGCGATAGTCGCGCCTGCCGCCACATTGACCGGCGCGACCAGCTGCGTGTCCGATCCTACAAAGACGTTATCGCCAATGATTGTTTTGAATTTATTCGCGCCATCGTAATTACAGGTGATCGTTCCCGCCCCAATATTCACATTGGCACCAATCTCGGCATCGCCAAGGTAAGAGAGGTGACCCGCTTTGGACCCTTTACCCAGTCGGGCTTTCTTCATCTCGACAAAATTACCCACGTGCGCGGCCTGAGCCAGCTCACTTCCCGGACGCAGACGCGCAAATGGCCCTACGGTACAGTCTGCAGCCAGATTTGCATCCTCGATCACCGAATAGGGGCTGATATCACAGTCATCCCCGATAACGCTGTTTTTGATGACGCAGCCAGCACCAATTTTTACACGGTTACCCAGCGTCACCTGGCCTTCAATGATAACGTTGGTGTCAATTTCAACATCACGGCCGTGCTGCAGCGTGCCACGCAGATCGAAACGCGCAGGATCGCGGAGCATGACGCCTGCCAACAGCAGTTTTTCAGCCTGCTCGCTTTGGTAAGTCCGCTCAAGCGTGGCCAGCTGCAGGCGATTATTGACACCGTCAGTTTCGCTATTGCGGGCCGGATGCACTGCATTAATCACCCGACCTTCTTCATGCGCCAGAGCAATAATATCGGTAATGTAGAATTCGCCCTGAGCATTATTGTTATTCAACTGGGACAGCCAGCGCTTAAGATCGCCGCCATTGGCGATCAGGATACCGGTATTAATTTCGTTAATGGTCAGTTGAGAAGGCGTGGCATCTTTTTGTTCAACAATACCTACAATGGTGTCATTCTCGCGCACGATGCGACCGTAACCGGTGGGATTATCCAGGACGACCGTTAATAAACCGATACCGCCCGCGGGTTTTGCTTCGCGCAGACGCTGTAAGGTAGCTTCAGAAATCAGCGGGACATCACCATAGAGCATCATGATGTCTTCGTCATCGGCGAAGTGAGGGGCCGCCTGCTGCATAGCGTGGCCTGTACCCAGCTGCTCAGCCTGTAGCACCCAGTTTACTGTGCTGTCGTTTAACGTTGCTTTGAGTTGGTCACCACCGTGCCCGTATACCAGGTGCACATGCTTTGCACCCAGGCCCTTTGCGGCATCAATGACGTGCTGAACCATCGGTTTTCCTGCCAGCGTATGCAACACTTTCGGCAGATCGGAATACATACGGGTGCCCTTGCCAGCCGCAAGAATCACCACACTCATCGCACTGTTAGACATATCTATCCTGACTGATTGTAGACTGAAGAAAGTTAAACGATTTAGCACTGAGATTACTACATTTTTCTCGGCCCGAAATTAGCCAACATCCTTTTGCTTTACCGTTACGCAAAAAAAATGCCAACCCAATGGGCTGGCATTTCGTGACGCATAAAGCCGGATTACATCGCTTTTTTGGTCAGCTCGATCACGCGCAGTTTCGCAATGGCTTTCGCCAGTTCCGCAGAGGCCTGAGCGTAGTCCACGTCGCCGTGGCTGCTGTTCATATGCTCTTCTGCTTTACGTTTTGCTTCCAGGGCACGCGCTTCGTCCAGGTCAGTACCGCGAATTGCGGTATCGGCCAGAACGGTGGTGCTGCCAGGCTGCACTTCCAGCACGCCGCCAGAGAGGTAAATAAACTCCTCTTCGCCGTGCTGTTTCACGATACGGATCATTCCAGGCTTAATGGCAGTCAGCAACGGGGCATGGCCAGGGAAAATCCCCAGTTCACCTTCGCTACCTGACACCTGAATTTTCTGTACCAGACCAGAGAACAGTTGGCTCTCTGCGCTGACAACATCCAGGTGATAAGTCATAGCCATAATTTTCCTCCTGGGAAACCGTTATTACAGTTTCTTCGCTTTTTCGACCGCTTCTTCGATGGCGCCAACCATGTAGAAGGCCTGCTCTGGCAGGTGGTCAAATTCACCTTCCATGATGCCTTTAAAGCCACGGATGGTGTCTTTCAGCGTCACGTATTTACCTGGAGAACCGGTGAACACTTCTGCTACGAAGAACGGCTGGGACAGGAAGCGCTGAATCTTACGCGCACGTGCCACCAGCAGTTTGTCTTCTTCAGACAGCTCGTCCATACCCAGGATGGCGATGATGTCTTTCAGTTCCTGATAACGCTGCAGCAGTGACTGTACGCCACGTGCAACGTCATAGTGCTCCTGACCCACAACCAGTGGATCCAGCTGACGGCTGGTGGAGTCCAGCGGGTCAACGGCCGGGTAGATACCCAGAGAGGCGATCTGACGGCTCAGGGTGACTGTTGAGTCTAAGTGAGCAAAGGTGGTTGCTGGTGACGGGTCAGTCAAGTCATCCGCTGGCACATATACGGCCTGTACGGAGGTGATTGAACCTGTCTTGGTGGAGGTAATACGCTCCTGCAATACACCCATCTCTTCTGCCAGCGTTGGCTGATAACCTACCGCAGATGGCATACGACCCAGCAGTGCTGATACTTCCGTACCGGCCAGGGTATAACGGTAGATGTTGTCGATGAACAGCAGAACGTCACGGCCTTCATCACGGAATTTCTCCGCCATGGTCAGACCGGTCAGTGCCACGCGCAGACGGTTACCCGGCGGCTCGTTCATCTGACCATACACCAGCGCAACTTTATCGATAACGTTGGAGTCAGTCATTTCGTGGTAGAAGTCGTTACCCTCACGAGTACGCTCACCCACGCCGGCAAATACCGAGTAACCTGAGTGCTCAGCCGCAATGTTACGGATCAGCTCCATCATGTTTACGGTTTTACCTACACCCGCACCACCGAACAGACCGACTTTACCGCCCTTAGCGAACGGACACATCAGGTCGATAACCTTGATGCCGGTTTCCAGCAGTTCCTGCGAGTTAGACTGATCTTCATAAGAAGGCGCAGGGCGGTGAATAGAGGAAACCTCTACTGCGCTGCCGTCTTCTTCTGTCAGGTCGCCTTTCATGTCGATAGGCTCGCCCAGCACGTTCATGATACGGCCGAGGGTTGCTTTACCAACCGGTACCTGGATCGGTTTTTTCAGGTCGGTGACTTCCAGACCGCGCTTCAGGCCGTCAGAAGTACCCATAGCGATGGTACGAACCACGCCACCACCCAGCTGCTGCTGAACTTCCAGCACCAGACGAGCATCACCATTCTTAACCTCAAGAGCGCTGTACACTTGCGGTACTGCATCCTGAGGGAATTCGACGTCAACTACGGCGCCGATAATCTGGACAATCTTTCCAGCTGCCATCTTGAATCCTCTACCTAATTCCAAACCTGGTTAAACCGCGGAGGCTCCCGAGACGATCTCGGTAAGTTCCTGGGTGATGCTGGCCTGACGAGCTTTGTTGTAAACCAACTGCAGCTCTTTGATCAGATTTCCGCCGTTATCGGTTGCAGCTTTCATTGCTACCATACGTGCGGCCTGCTCACTGGCCAGGTTTTCCACCACACCCTGATAAACCTGCGATTCGACATAGCGACGCAGCAGCGTATCCAGCAGCGCTTTCGGATCGGGCTCGTACAGGTAATCCCAGGTCTTCGCCTTCATCTCTTCTTCACCTTCCGCTGGCGGTAACGGCAGCAGTTGGGTAATGGTCGGAGTCTGAGACATGGTGTTGTTGAACTTGTTGTTAACAATGTACAGCTTGTCGATGCGGCCTTCATCGTAGGCCTGCAACATCACTTTTACCGGGCCGATAAGATCAGACAGCGCAGGCTTATCGCCCATGCCAGTGACCTGTGCCACAACATTGCCACCAACAGCGCCGAAGAATGACACGCCTTTCGATCCCACAATGGCCAGATCGCTCTGTACGCCTTTGTCGGACCAGGCCTTCATCTCTGCCAGCAATTTTTTGAACAGGTTAACGTTCAAACCACCACAAAGCCCGCGGTCAGTCGAAACGACCAGGTAGCCGACGCGCTTAACGTCGCGCTCATCCAGGTAAGGGTGCTTGTATTCCAGATTTCCCAGTGCAAGGTGACCAATCACTTTGCGCATGGTATCTGCATACGGACGGCTGGCCGCCATGCGTTCCTGCGTTTTACGCATTTTGGAGGCGGCGACCATTTCCATCGCTTTGGTGATCTTCTGCGTATTTTTTACGCTTCCGATCTTGGTACGTATTTCTTTTGCGCCGGCCATTAGCTTCTCCTCAAAGCCTTGCGGCCTGCCTTTTCAGACAAGCCGCCAGACATTACCAGGACTGGGTTGCTTTAAACGTCTCGAGGAGGCCTTTCAGCTTCTCTTCGATATCGTTATTGAAGTTACCAGACTGGTTGATTTCAGCCATCAGCTCGGCGTGATCGCGATCTGCGAACGCCAGCAGAGCCGCTTCAAAGCTACCAATTTTTGCCAGCTCAACGTCGTTCAGATAGCCGCGTTCCGCTGCGAAAAGCACCAGACCCTGCTGCGCAACCGACATCGGCGCATACTGTTTCTGCTTCAGCAGCTCGGTCACTTTCTGACCGTGGCTCAGCTGTTTACGGGTTGCATCGTCCAGATCAGATGCAAACTGGGAGAAAGCAGCCAGTTCACGATACTGCGCCAGCGCGGTACGAATACCACCGGACAGTTTCTTGATGATCTTGGTCTGAGCAGCACCACCCACACGGGATACAGAGATACCCGGGTTAACAGCCGGACGGATACCGGAGTTGAACAGGTTAGATTCCAGGAAGATCTGACCATCCGTAATCGAGATTACGTTGGTCGGAACGAACGCAGAAACGTCACCCGCCTGAGTTTCGATGATTGGCAGCGCGGTCAGAGAACCGGTCTGGCCTTTCACTTCACCATTGGTGAAGCGCTCAACGTAGTCAGCGCTCACGCGTGATGCACGCTCCAGCAGACGAGAGTGGAGATAGAACACGTCGCCCGGGAATGCTTCACGGCCTGGTGGACGGCGCAGCAGCAGAGAAATCTGACGGTAAGCAACAGCCTGCTTAGACAGGTCATCATATACGATCAGCGCATCTTCACCGCGGTCACGGAAGTATTCGCCCATGGCGCAACCTGCATACGGAGCCAGATACTGCAGCGCAGCAGACTCAGACGCAGAGGCCACAACAACGATGGTGTTAGACAGCGCACCGTGCTCTTCCAGTTTACGTACCACGTTAGAAATGGTTGACGCTTTCTGACCAATCGCAACATAGACACACTTGATGCCTGAATCGCGCTGGTTGATGATGGCGTCGATAGCCATTGCGGTTTTACCGGTCTGACGGTCACCGATGATCAGCTCACGCTGGCCACGGCCGATTGGAATCATCGCATCGACAGATTTGTAACCGGTCTGAACAGGCTGGTCTACGGACTGACGGTCGATAACACCTGGTGCAATCACTTCGACTGGCGAGAAGCCGTCGTTGTCGATCGCGCCTTTACCGTCGATAGGTGCACCCAGGGTGTTCACCACGCGGCCCAGCAGGCCACGGCCAACCGGTACTTCAAGAATACGGCCAGTACACTTGACCTTCATGCCTTCGGCCAGGTCAGCATACGGACCCATCACCACCGCACCTACAGAGTCACGCTCGAGGTTCAGGGCGATAGCGTAACGGTTTCCCGGCAGGGAAATCATCTCACCCTGCATCACATCGGCCAGGCCGTGTACGCGGATGATACCGTCACTTACAGAAACAATAGTACCTTCGTTGTGAGCTTCACTCACGACATTGAACTGAGCAATGCGCTGCTTGATCAGTTCGCTGATTTCGGTGGAATTCAGTTGCATATGCTCCAGTCCCCTTAAGACTGCAAGACGTCAGCCAGACGGTCAAGACGGCCGCGTACGCTGCCATCAATCACCAGATCACCCGAACGGATGATCACGCCTGCCATCACAGACTTATCAATTTTGCAATTCAGCTTAACTTTGCGTGACAGACGTTTTTCCATCGCGGCGCTGATTTTAGTCAGCTGGTCGTCACTCAGCGTGCTGGCAGAAATAACATCCACTTCGGCAGTCGCTTCATAAGCGTCTCGCAGTTGAATGAATTGCGCCAGTACAGCCGGAAGCGCTGTCAAACGTCCGTTTTCCGCCATCACCTTAATCAGGTTCTGTGCGGGTTCATCCAGTTGATCACCACAGACTGCATTAAACGAGGCAGCCAGCGCTTCAGGTGCTAATGCACCGGAAAGCAGGTCGGCCATCTGTTCATTGGCAGCCACTTCTGCGGCAAACGCCAGCATCTTTTGCCAGCGTTCAATACTTTGATGCTCAACAGCAAAGTCAAAAGCTGCTTTGGCGTAGGGGCGAGCTACAGTAATCAGATCAGACATCAGCCCCTCCCTCCTTACAGTTCAGCGACCAGTTTATCAACGATGTCGCTGTTAGCAGCTTCATCCACGGAACGTTCGATGATCTTCTCGGCGCCAGCCATTGCCAGCAACGCGACTTGCTTACGCAGTTCTTCACGTGCACGCTTGCGTTCGGCGTCAATTTCAGCCTGCGCTTGTGCAACAATGCGAGTACGTTCGTTATCAGCTTCAGTTTTAGCTTCGTCCAGAATCTGCGTGCGACGCTTGTTCGCCTGCTCGATAATGACCTGAGCTTCCTCTTTCGCTTTTTTCAGCTGGTCGGTCGCATTAGCCTGCGCGAGATCCAAATCTTTCTTCGCGCGTTCAGCAGAAGCAAGGCCTTCAGCAATTTCTTTCTGGCGCTTTTCGATGGCAGCCATAATCGGTGGCCATACGTACTTCATGCAGAACGCGACAAACAGGATGAACGCGATGGCCTGGCCGAGGATTGTTGCATTAATGTTCACAGCACAATGCCTCTAATTAAGTATTTAACTTTTCTGCCGCTATCAACGATAAACGGCAGAATCCGTTCACTCTCGCACCAGGTGCGGAGTGAACACAGGGGCTTTAGGCGACAGCGAACATCACGTAGAGGCCCAGACCAACAGCGATCATTGGGATTGCATCCACCAGACCCATTACAACAAAGAACTGCGTACGCAGCAGAGGAATCAGGTCAGGCTGACGAGCAGCGCCTTCCAGGAATTTTCCTCCGAGGATGCCGATACCGATCGCAGCACCGATTGCCGCCAGGCCCATCATCACAGCGGCAGCCATGTACAGCAGATCCATATTCAGGTTTTCCATGACAGTCTCCAGTTTGTTTCAGTTAAACGCGTATTGTTGAGAAAAAAATCAATGTTCTTCAGATGCCATCGACAGATAGACAATCGTGAGGACCATGAAGATGAAAGCCTGTAGCGAAATGATCAGGATGTGGAAAATGGCCCATGGCACATTCAGAACCCACTGTGACCACCACGGCAACAGACCGGCAATAAGGATAAAGATCAGTTCACCCGCATACATGTTACCGAACAGTCGCAGACCGAGAGAAACCGGTTTGGACAGCAGGCTAACACCTTCCAGAATCAGGTTGATGGGGATAAAGATCGGGTGATTAAAAGGCTGCAGCGTCAGCTCTTTCGTGAAGCCGCCAATGCCTTTCATTTTGATGCTGTAGAACAGAATCAAAATAAAGACGCCCAACGCCATAGATAACGTGATGTTCACGTCTGCGGACGGCACAACGCGAAGCGCTGGCAGGCCTAACCAATGCTCACCGATATACGGCAGCAGATCGATTGGCAGCAGATCCATGAAGTTCATCAGGAAGACCCAGACAAAAATTGTCAGAGCCAGCGGGGCGATAAGTTTACTTTTACCGTGATACATGTCGCGCACGTTGCTATCAACGAAACCGACAACCAGCTCGATAGCCGCCTGCATTTTCCCTGGCACACCGCTGGTGACGCTTTTCGCCACGCTACGGAACAACACCAGGAAGATAACTCCCAGCACCAGAGAGAAAAACATGGAATCGATATTTAATACCCAGAACGTCGCGGGAGCGTCGTGAGCATTCACTAACTCGAAGGTACGCAGGTCCAACTGAAGATGAGTCAGGTGGTGACCAATGTACTCTTGCGGAGTAGAGATTTCTCCTGCAGCCATGATGCCTCTTACCCTTTGTTGTTAATTACCGCCGGTGCCAACATCTGAACGACCAGCACCGATAACCAGGTGATCCCGACCGGCCAGAAGACCGCATCGAATACACCCAACGCCACAATGAGCAAAATAATGGTCGCGAACACTTTGGCTATTTCCCCCAAAGCGAAGCTCCACGCGACGCGCCCCGAAGCCGGAGTTTGCCCTTGCAGGCGCCAGGCTATAAACAAGAACAACACGTTTGGCAGCCAGGCTGCCATTCCGCCAGCAAGAGCAGAGCCGCCCCAGGTGACATCTTTCAGGGCAAAGAGTGCACCGACGATGACGATGGCCACTAGCTGAATCACCAGCACCGTTCGGGCGTATTTCACACTGTAAAGAGACACTGACATGACGCTGATACTCTCCTGCCCCTTTAGGGGTATGTCGCGTGTCGTATAAGACTGCCTTTGTGCATTTGAGTCAAGTAGCAAAAGCCGTGCAAATTATACGGGCCGTACCTGTGATTTCAATCGTTAAGTAACGAAAAGGTGAACAATTATCTAAATTTCTTTCCGAATGACTATTTTTCAAAAGATACTGAGCAGCCCGTTTCGGATAAAGCCGTAAATACTTCCGCAGCAACTCAGTTTTAAAGCGTGCTTTAGATCACATAATAAGCATTCGCACCGCGTTATGTTTTATTAAGACCCAATTATCCTAACGCAAAATAAGGGGTAAAAAACTTTATTATCAATAATTTATAAAGAAAAGCGCCGCAACATTTTTTTGTTCCCGATGAAAATGGTCTATTGACATCGAAGTCTCCTTCAGAATCGTAAAAAGCCAATTACTCTTGCTGAAAGGCGGGTGGCCTTAAATATGATTAATCGCGGTGCGCACCGGTAAAACGCCAAAAATTCGTGATTATTCTGATAAAACTTTGTGAAGCAAAGGTTAAATGTGAAAAAGTTTTTCAGATAATTTCCGCGTCAGGATTTAACAACGTGCGCCGGAAAAGCAGAGTAGATGACCCAAAGACCATCGCATCTTTGGTTACATGGCACCGCGCGTTGATACGCTTTACGGTGCCTGAATGCGCTATGGCGTACTGTTCCTGGCAACGATAACCAGATGACGTTCGCCCTCCAGTTGGGGAACCTGAAGTGAAATCACCTTGTCCAGCGCATAGCCCGCAGGCAGGCTGGCGATTTCCTCATCCGGCCGCACGCCTTTAAGCGCATAAAAACGGCCATTTTCCGCGGGTAAGTGACGACACCAGCTCACCATATCCTCCAGTGACGCAAAGGCGCGGCTGATCACCCCGTCAAATGGCGGTTCGGAAGGAAAGGCTTCGACCCGGCTCTGGACCGGCTCGATATTTGTGAGTCCCAGTTCATGCTGCACCTGCCGTAAAAAACGTACGCGTTTACCCAGGCTGTCCAGCAAAGTGAAATGTGCCTCCGGCATCACAATGGCCAGCGGAATGCCAGGTAAACCGGGACCAGTGCCGACATCAATAAAACGTGAACCCTGAAGATGTGGCGCCACCACGATGCTGTCGAGGATATGGCGAACCAGCATCTGCTGAGGATCGCGGACCGAAGTCAGGTTATAAGCTTTATTCCATTTATCCAGTAGCCCTACATAGGCCACCAGTTGCTGTTTTTGTTGATCGGAAAGGGAAATTTTGGCCGCTTGCAGCAGCGAAGTGAGTTTGTTGATCACAGCATCAGTCCAGTCAGCGGGGGCGGAAAATCCCGCCCCGGTTCAGATCAGGCGCTTTTGCGCAGCAGACCTTGTTTTTTCAGGTAAATCAGTAAAATTGAGATGGCCGCAGGCGTGACGCCTGAGATGCGTGATGCCTGGCCGATTGAAACCGGTTTATGATCGTTAAGCTTGGCGATAACTTCATTAGAAAGGCCACTGACCTGACGATAATCAAGCGTGGCTGGCAGCAGCGTATTCTCATTACGCAACTGGCGATCGATCTCTTCCTGCTGACGCGCTATATAGCCTTCGTATTTTACCTGGATCTCAACCTGTTCAGCAGCCTGTTCATCTGCCAAAGCCGGGCCAAAAGCATCAAGTGCCATCAGCTTCAGATAGGTCATTTCGGGGCGGCGTAACAGATCTTCAGCACTGGCTTCCTTCGTCAATGGCGAGCTGGTGATGGTATTCACCGCCTCAACATGTTCGGACTTAGGGTGCACCCAGATATCGCGCAGTCGCTGGCGTTCCTGCTCGATCGCTTCAAGCTTCTGATTGAAGCGAGCCCAGCGCGCATCATCCACCAGGCCGAGTTCACGCCCGGTTTCCGTTAAACGTAAATCAGCATTGTCTTCACGCAGCATCAGGCGATATTCGGCACGTGAGGTAAACATGCGGTAAGGCTCTTTGGTGCCGAGAGTGCAAAGATCGTCGACCAGTACCCCGAGGTAAGCCTGATCGCGACGCGGTGCCCAGCCCTCTTTGTCCGCAGACTGACGCGCGGCGTTAAGCCCCGCCAGCAATCCCTGTGCTGCCGCTTCTTCATAGCCTGTGGTGCCGTTGATCTGACCGGCAAAAAACAGGCCGTCGATAAATTTGCTTTCCAGCGTGAGTTTTAAATCGCGTGGATCAAAGAAGTCATACTCAATGGCATAACCCGGGCGCACGATCTTCGCATTTTCCATGCCCTGCATTGAACGAACGATCTGCATCTGTACGTCGAATGGCAGGCTGGTTGAGATACCGTTGGGGTAGATCTCATTGCTGGTCAGTCCTTCAGGCTCAAGGAAGATCTGATGCGAGTTGCGATCGGCGAAGCGCATCACTTTGTCTTCGATGGACGGACAATAACGTGGCCCGATCCCTTCGATGATCCCGGCATACATGGGGCTACGATCGAGGTTATTACGAATCACATCATGTGTTTTTTCATTGGTATAGGTCATCCAGCACGGCACCTGCTGTGGGTGCTGTCCGGCATTGCCCATGAAAGAAAACACCGGCATCGGGTTATCGCCATGCTGCGGGGTGAGTACGCTAAAATCGATGCTGCGTGCATCAATGCGTGGCGGTGTACCGGTTTTCAGGCGGTCAACGCGCAGTGGCAAAGCACGCAGGCGTTTTGCCAGAGGGATCGACGGCGGATCGCCTGCACGACCTCCGCTGTAGTTATCCAGCCCGATATGAATTTTTCCGTCGAGGAAGGTACCCACGGTCAGCACGACCGTTTTGGCACGGAATTTCAGGCCCATTTGGGTTACCGCACCGACAACGCGATCGTTCTCGACGATAAGATCGTCAACGGCCTGCTGGAAGATCATCAGGTTTGGCTGGTTCTCCAGCGCAGTACGTACCGCCTGACGATAGAGTACGCGGTCTGCCTGAGCACGGGTTGCTCTCACGGCAGGACCTTTACTCGCGTTTAGTATCCTAAACTGAATACCCGCCCGATCGATCGCACCGGCCATCAAACCGCCCAAGGCATCCACTTCCTTTACCAAATGTCCCTTACCGATACCACCGATGGCCGGGTTGCAGGACATTTGTCCCAGCGTATCGATGTTATGGGTCAGTAACAGGGTTTGCTGACCCATTCGGGCTGCTGCCATGGCAGCTTCCGTGCCCGCATGACCACCACCAATAACGATGACGTCAAAAGGATCTTGATAAAACATGAAGTGGTACCTCGTTGATGAATAGTCAGAGATCGTTCTCTCTGGGCCGTGGATTCTACTGAAATTATGGCTGAGGTGAAAGCAGCGGGATCGACAGGTATTAAAAGAAAAGATCTTAATTCTTTGTATGATCTTTCTGTTAGATCTCTTATTAGGATCGCCACCTCTTGTGGATATCTGCTAAAAGCACAGGATAAACAAGTGTGTAGCGAGGATCGTTACCTGTTAATGATCGGTGATCCTGATCCGTATAAGCTGGGATCAAAAGAGGGGTTTATCCACAGCTCACAATGTAAACACCAGTTGTTCTTTGGATAACTACCGGTTATACGCAACTAAACAGGGTAGTTACCCACAGAATAAAAGACCGGATCCGGATAAAAACAGTATCATCTGCTGGGGATCGTCGTGATTTCCCGATCCCTGACCGGCTCAGATCGCGTCTTTCCAGGTCATCACCCACTCTTCAGCCGGATCTTCGGGGATCTCATGTTGCAGAATATCAATTTCCAGTCTTTCGCCGATGCGCTGCGCGCCACAGGCAATTAACAGAGCGTCAAGATTGCGTATCGCACCACAAAACAGATCATATTCATGGTTGCCGATACCGACTGCGCCAAAACGCACGGCTGACAGATCGGGACGGCTTTCATCAATGGCGTCATAGAAAGGTTGCAGATTATCAGGCAACTCTCCGGCTCCGTGGGTAGAACTCACGACCAGCCAGATCCCCTGCAGGGGCACATCATGAAGCTCAGGACCATGTAGCATCTGCGTTGAGAAGCCCGCTTTCTGCAGTTTTTCTTCGAGATGTTCAGCAACATATTCGGCGCTGCCTAAGGTGCTGCCACTGATTAACGTAATGTCGGCCATCGTGCTCTCCTGAGATCAAGATGAACATTGTACGCTGTGATCAAGCGGTGATCCACCTGTGGAAAACAAGGTTATTAGTTTTGACAAAGGCGATACAGCCGTTGTCAGGCGGCCGATCGTTAAAGGATAAGATTGTGCACAAACGGGTGGAAAGATCAGGGCTTGATGGTTCGCATGATGGGGTTCTGCAGAGAGATCAGGGTTTCTGTTGACTGGATTTCGTCAATCGTCTGGATCTTGTTAATTAAAACCTGTTGGAGAGCATCGATAGATCGACACATGACTTTAATAAAAATACTGTAATGCCCGGTGGTATACCAGGCTTCAACGACTTCATCCAGCGCGTCCAGCTTACTCAGCGCCGCCGGGTAATCACGGGCGCTTTTGAGAATAATGCCGATAAAACAACAGACATCAAAGCCCAGCTGACGGGGATCGATCTCAACCCGCGTTCCCAAAATAATGCCTGCCTGCTTCATTTTTTCGACACGGACATGAATGGTTCCCGGGCTGACGTTGAACTGTTTTGCCAGTTCGGCATAGGCGGTGCGTGCATTTTCCAGTAGTGCATTCAGGATCCCCCGGTCAAGGTTATCCAGTTGCAGATGTTCGGGCATGGTCGTCCTCGTTATCGTTTTTCTTCAATGAACTGAGGAGAATGTGCAGCAAAATAACGTAACTGGCAACACACCGGCAGCGGCATAAGCCGCTGCCGGTTGCCTTAACGTTTACGCCACAACGTGACCTGCGCGAGCGTATGCTGGAATTTACGCGCCGTTTCACGGATAACGAAGGGCATATCCTGGGGTGAACCTATCTGCTCAAAGTCGGCGGCCAGCAACCGTTGCAGTGCCTGCAGGGTGGTCAGGGCTTCTCCGTTTTCACGCACGCCGCCAAGCCAGTTTTCCTTCGGAGTAAAGGCTTCAAGCCACGTGTATGGTGACGACAGCACTAAGATCCCACCAGAACGCAACATGGGCGTGACGTCCTGAAGAAAACGTGCCGGCTGACGCAGGCGATCGATTAGGTTCGAGGCCAGGACCAGATCGTAACGTGCTGGCTGAGGTTTCATGTTACAGGCATCGCCCTGAACAAACTGAATGCGCTTCGCCTGCTCGCTGGTGATAGCAAAGTCCTTAAGTCGTACCTGACGGTATTCCACCAGATCGCCTTCTTCAGGCACCACGTAGCGGAAATCTTCGCCGGTGGTGAGCTGCAGCGCCACATCAATAAAGCGGGCCGAATAATCCATGCCGGTGACATGCGCAAAGTGGCGGGCCAGTTCGAAGCTTGCCCGACCCGTGGCGCAGCCAATATCCAGCGCCTCTCCCCGATTCTGGCTGTACGACAGCGCCAGTTTAACCAGAGCTTCTGCATAGTTATCGACGCCGAAATAACGAGGGCCATACTGGAAATCGAGATACTGAGAAACCATGCTGTCGGTTTCATAGGGGTTTAAGGCCATAGTTTCCTGGTGGGAAGAAATCACATAGCGAAAACCCGCATGCTGGAAAAAGTGACGGCGGAAGGCATAACGCGAGGATTTAATCGCCTCATTGCCGGTGGAAATCCAGCTTCCACCTTTTATAAGTGAGTGCTTACCATCAAAGGTGGGCGTTGAGAAATCGTCATAAAGCGGATGGACTTTAAAGCCTTCAAAGCCATTGGTTGGGGTGGTTGTCCATTGCCAGACGTTGCCCACGATATCGTAGAACTCGCCCTGCGGGAACCGATCGACCGGGCAGGAAGAGGCCCAGTAAGCCAGATTAATATTGCCTGGCGCCTGCTGCCAGTCTGGCTGATCGCCTTCGACCTGTTCGCGCAGTTGATACCATTCTGCCTCACAGGGTAGCTGGACCGACTTACCGGTTTCTTCCGCTTTCCAGCGACAGAAGGCCGCGGCCTCCAACTGATTGACCTCAGCAGGCCAGTCCCACGGCATGGGTACCTCTTCGCACATCAGTCGGAGTTTCAGCTGATCGGGCATCGAAGCGTTACCCACCCAGAAGGTGGGCATTTCTGCCTGTGCAAACTGGCGCCAGCCCAGGCCTTCTTCATCCCACCAGCGGGATTCCTGATAGCCACCAGCCTGCACAAATTCGTAAAACTCTGCGTTACTGACCAGCATTTTGCTGGCCTTGAAAGGCTTTAGCTCGACCTGCTGAGTACCGTACTCGTTGTCCCAGCCATAGGTATCATCGGTTTTACCAAGCGTGATGTGGCCACCGGGCAGCGAGACCAGTGCGTTGGTGGGCACCAACTGACGATCGCGGCGCGCTTCCCCGCAGACAGGCCACTGCGGTTGAGGTTTCACCCATTCGACAGGCAGTTGACGGATCAGCACGCTGGAGGTTTCCAGGTGAATTCGCTCATGCTCAATCCCCATCAGGATCACCCAGGCCGGGCTGTCCCATGTGATGGGCAGTTCAAGCGGCATCTCCTGAATAAATTGTGTCACTACGGCTTTTACGCTACCGCGATAGTCGCGGACGGCTTCTACAGAAGGCCAGTCGTAGTGGTTGTCGTTGAGATCATCCCAGCTCATTTCGTCCACACCAATAGCCAGCATGGCTTCGATGCGATCGTCAATGCGTTCATCGATGTAACGTCCAGCCATTAACTTGTTAATGTAGAACGTGGCGGTGTGGCCAAAGTAAAAGATCAGCGGATGGCGTAGGGGAATTGCTTTGGTAAACCATGCGCGCTGATCGTTGAGGCAGGTAAAGAGATCTTCGTACAGCGCCCATGTCTGACTAAAGTAAGTCAGCAGCTCGGCACGTTTTTGTTCGACATTTTGGCCAGAGAGCATCAGCGTCCGGGTTGGCGCAGGTAAATCGCGATGGGGTTGAACGGTGTTCACAGGACACTCCTGATTGCTGAATAAGTAATTGCAGATATTTACTATAAAGCAAAATGGAATTTCTGCTGTCTCGCTTAGCGCCGCCAGTGACGTAATATGCGGCTTTTCAAGCCGGTATCAAAACGCCAGATATGATCGAAGATACGCATTATGCCGGGTTTACCGTGCGTGGACATGGCGACGGCGTGGAAGCGCTGCTGCTGTTGCTGCTGGCGATGTTTAACGCTGCGTACCACCTCTTCCGGCAGGCGCTGCGCAATAAAGTCTGACACGATGACGGCATCGGCATCCTGCCACAACGGGCCTTCCATCCGTTTGACCACCGCGGAAAGACAGGCTGCGAGGTCGGTCCCGCCACGAAAACGTTGGCTGAGAAAACGGATGGCCTGCTCCAGCCCGTCATCGCCCGTTAATTCGTAACCAATTACGTCATGAGCGAATAACATGATGTAACAGCGACGGCGATCGGCCAGTGCTACTTTGAGAAGGGCCAGACAAAAGGCTTTTGCACAGCGTTCATTGAACCCTCCCATTGACCCTGAGGTATCGACACAAACGATAAACGGGCCGCGAGGCTGTTCTTCATGCTGCTGGTGGCTGACGGGACGTTGCGTGATTTTTTCATGCCAGGCATCGCCCTGAAGTTTGTAAGTAAGCAGTCGCTTCTCTACCAGCCTGCGGTAAAACTCAAGTTCAAGCTCGCTGACGCTCAATGCTGCCAGTTCGGGCGGCAGCAAGCGTAATACGTCATCACTTTGATGAATGCCGCTGACTTCTTCCGGTACGGCATCCGGTTCGCGCACCAGATGATGAAAGGCTTGCATCGGCGCATCCTGGGAGGGAACCGATTTTGCCTCCCGACTCCGCCCCAGTTGCTGGGCCAGCTTCATTAATTCGGGCTGCTGTGCAAGGAACTCGCCGTATTGCAGCATCAACTGGTAATCGCCATGCTGAAGCGGCGCCTTGCCCATATCCCATAACCGTCCGGCTGCCGCTTCGTCATCGTCTGCCAGCACAGGCGCCAGTTGCCCGCTCAGGGCCATACGTTGCTGTAACTCTGCCATCAGACGTTCGCGCTGCTGCTCAAGAAGTTGTTCATTAAGCGTTAACGTTTGCAGCGTAAGGCTGAGCCGCCAGCGTTGCAGGAACAGCGTATGCTGGGCAGTACTGAGATGGCCGGGATCGTTATGAAGAAGCAGTCGTTTTGCTTCTTCCTGGAAAGGAGATGTCAGGCGTTCAAGGTGAGAAAGGGTTTCATCAAGCTGCTGGCTGAATTCACGATCGCTGAGTAACTGAATTCGCTGGAATAACTGAAACTCTTCCGCCAGTGCTTCCGGTACCGGCGTGGCTTTGAGTTCGGCATCAATTTCTGCCTTCCAGCGAGGAACATCCCGTAACAGCGCTTTTTTCATGCCGGGAAATTTTTCAAAGAACAGGGCCAGCTGTGGAGACGCGAGGAGTGCCAGAATTAACTCTTCAATCAGCTCGGTCTCGCCGATTGACAGCAGGGTGCTCAGCGTCTCCAGTGAGATCATTTACGCGCCTGTTTTAGTTGTTCCGCAACGTCCTGCAGGCTGGTTTCGACGCGAGCCAGCCAGTCATCACTGATAAACAGGCAACGCTGTTGCTGACTGAACAGGTGGCGTTGTTGACGCAGCTGGTTGTCGAGTTCATCCAGCGCTTCACTGATTTCTTCCGGCAACGCCTCACTGCTGCTGCTGCCGGGCAGTGTCAGTCTTGCCGTTTGTAAGCTGACATCGCGAACCGCCAGGCAATGCTGCGCATCCACCAGCATATCCACCGTTTGAGCAAATCCAATGCCGTTTAATTTGCCGCGAATATCGCCGCCTTTCTGTAACCAGTGGTTCAGTGCTTCACGCTCAATAACCAGATGCGTGACCTGCATATCATGCAGCGTGAGCGGCTTTTGCAGCATCAGCGTTAACTGGGCGTCGGTAAAGCTTTCGGGCATGTCGTAATGCGGTTTACGGCTGAACATGCCGCTGTGCTTCTCAAGCGTAATGGCGGCAGCCACGCTTTGCTGCTGTTGCAGGGCCAGACGTCGGGCTTTCAGTTGCTGCAACCTGAGCAACATCGCCTGCTGTTGCCAGGCATGTTGAGTCATGAGCTGATCGATCTCACGATCCAGAAGCTGCATGGATGCAACGTCATGCCACAAGCAGTCTTTTAATAAGATCAGATCCAGTGGCGCAATGGTGTTTCGCCCACTGTAAAAGGCGCTGGCCTGTAACAGATGTATGGCCTTTTTCCAGCGGCGATCGGAGATGTAAGGCGCCTCGGGTAACTTTTCCAGCTGCTGGCGTAACTGATAGATCAGTTCAAACACGTTATCGGGCAGGGTGACCTGGCTGATGCCTTGCTGCCATTGCACATACTCTTCGTCGCTGATGCGCAGCGACTCGGCAACCGGGTTGTCATTTTCATCCTGATGATGGGTCAGCATGCTGCGGAAGTTCTGCTTTTCATGCACGTTATCCAGCCACAGGCGAATTAGCATGCGGTCATACAGGGCTTCGAGCCCGCTATCGGCTTCCGGCAACTCATTGGAGGCCGTGACCAGCAGGCGCATCGGAATTTTTTCTTCGCTATCGCCATTACGGAAACGGCGTTCGTTGATGGCGGTAAGCAGCGTGTTAAGGATTGCCGGGCCAGCTTTCCAGATCTCATCCAGAAAAACGATTTCGGCATCGGGAAGATAGCCTTTGGTCAGCCGCTGATAGCGTCCTTCATCTTTTAAAGCCTGAATAGACAGCGGACCAAAGACTTCTTCCGGGGTAGAAAAACGGGTCATCAGATATTCGAAAGCGCGGGCATGCTGGAAGGCGCATTTCAGGCGACGGGCAATCAGGCTTTTTGCTATGCCTGGCGGACCCAGCAAAAATACGCTTTCGCCGCTGAGTGCGGCGAGCAGGCAAAGGCGAATGGCATGATGTCGCTCATACAAACCTTTTTCTAACGCATTGCTGAGACGAGAAATTCTTTCTGCCAAAAGATGGGGTTGAGCCATAATCACATCAATGTCCTTACGATCGTCGAGCCGCCGCGTTTTAGCGAACGCAATACTCTATAGGGTATGATGCGCGAAAGCGTTAATCGATGTCAGCTTTTTTGTTTCAGAAGGTTCGACAGCGCGACTTTAAATGTTAATGCAGCACCAAAAAACAGTGAATGACCATCGGTTACCCGGACGGCGGTGTAGGAATTTTTGTGAATACGTGCATACTGTGCGCTTTTTGATGGCTTGTGCGCCTCTCAGACTCCAACAAAAGATAATTTTATGAGCTCGGATAATAAGCACTCATTAGGCGGATTAACGCTGGCTGCCATTGGTGTCGTCTACGGGGATATCGGCACCAGCCCGCTTTATACCTTACGCGAATGTCTTTCGGGGCAGTTTGGCTTTGGCGTGGAGCGGGATGCGGTCTTTGGCTTTCTTTCGCTGATTTTCTGGCTGCTGGTGCTAGTGGTATCGCTGAAATATATCAGCTACGTCATGCGCGCAGACAATGCCGGAGAAGGCGGCATCTTGACGCTGATGTCACTGGCTGGGCGACATACGGGCGGGCGGGCCACCGCAATTCTGGTGATTATGGGGCTGATTGGCGGCAGTTTTTTTTACGGCGAGGTGGTGATCACCCCGGCGGTTTCTGTCCTGTCGGCGATTGAAGGTCTGGAAATTGCGGCGCCAAGTCTCGATAGCTACATCGTGCCCATGGCCATCGCCGTCCTGACCCTGCTGTTCGTCATTCAAAAACACGGAACCGGCATTGTCGGTAAACTCTTCGCGCCCGTCATGCTGTTGTGGTTTATTGTCCTGGCCGTGTTGGGTGCGCGCAGCATTCTCAATAATCCTGAAGTATTGCAGGCGCTCAATCCTTACTGGGCGCTGCACTTTTTTGTCGAATACAAGTCTGTCTCTTTCTTTGCGCTCGGCGCGGTGGTGCTCGCCATTACAGGCGTCGAAGCCTTGTATGCGGACATGGGGCACTTTGGTAAATTCCCTATCCGGCTGGCATGGTTTGTGGTGGTATTGCCTTCCCTGGTGCTCAACTACTTTGGTCAGGGCGCGCTGTTACTGAAGCAGCCGGAAGCGATTAAAAACCCGTTCTTCCTGTTGGCCCCCGACTGGGCGCTGATCCCCATGTTGATTCTGGCGACCTTAGCCACCGTTATTGCTTCACAGGCGGTGATTTCTGGGGTCTTCTCATTAACCCGACAGGCGGTACGTCTGGGTTATTTGCCGCCAATGCGCATCGTCCATACGTCGGAAAAAGAGTCGGGACAAATCTACATCCCCGTGATTAACTGGCTGCTTTTTTTCTCTGTCGTGATTGTCATCATCGGCTTTGAGCATTCGAGTAACCTGGCCGCGGCTTACGGGATTGCGGTCACGGGCACTATGGTGCTGACATCCATTCTGTGCGCGACCGTGGCGATTCAGAACTGGCACTGGAATCGTTATCTGGTGGGGCTGATTTTAGTGGCGATGCTGTGCATTGATGTGTCGCTGTTCTCGGCCAACCTGATTAAAATTTTCTCCGGCGGCTGGCTGCCTCTGACGCTGGCGCTGATGATGTTCATTGTGATGACAACCTGGAAGAGTGAACGCTTTCGGTTGCTGCGCCGCATGCATGAGCACGGCAATTCCCTGGAAGCAATGATTGCTTCACTGGAAAAGTCACCGCCTGTTCGCGTACCCGGCACTGCGGTTTACATGTCTCGCGCGCTGAACGTGATTCCTTTTGCCATGCTGCATAATCTTAAGCACAACAAGGTGCTGCATGAGCGCGTCGTGCTGTTAACGCTGCGTACCGAAGATGCGCCATACGTGCACAACGTCAGGCGCGTCACTATTGAGCAGTTGTCGCCCACCTTCTGGCGCGTGGTAGCCAGTTACGGCTGGCGTGAAACGCCGAACGTTGAAGAGATTTTCCACCGCTGTGGCCTGGAAGGACTTAACTGCCGCATGATGGAGACCTCTTTCTTTATGTCCCATGAGTCGCTGATCATTGGAAAACGCCCCTGGTATTTGCGTCTGCGCGGCAAGCTGTTTATGACGTTACAACGCAATGCGCTGCGTGCGCCCGATCAGTTTGAAATCCCGCCAAATCGGGTTATTGAGTTGGGAACGCAGGTCGAGATTTAAACGGCTGTGCCTGCCTGTCAGGCACTGCGTTTCACCAGTGCAGCGTGACGCACAATCCGCCGCCGGGATATTGACTGAAGTGCAGCGACATACCGTGCAACTGGGCAATATTGCGTACGATCGATAAACCCAGCCCACTGCCGCTTTTCTCCTGCCCGGGCGGACGCCAGAAACGTTCGCCTAAACGCTGCAACTCCGCTGCCGATAAACTGTTCCCGTTATCCTCCACCCGCAACGTATTCGGGCTGAGCACGATGTCAACGCGGCTGCCCGGCGGTGTATAGTGGATAGCGTTATCCAACAGGTTTCTGATCAGCAGTGACAGCAGCAACGCGTGTCCCGAAATAACCGGGTCGGCTTCAGCGTTAAGGCGCAATGTAATGTCAGCCTTATCTGCCAGTGGCAGCTGTGAAGCCAGCGTTTCCTGTGCCACCTTTTTTAACATGACGGGCTGGAACGTATTGCGAACATCCTCGGCTTCAATGCGGGAAAGGGTAAGCAACTGATCAACCAGACGAGTGGCGCGGGTAATACCCGCATCCAGCTGTTGCAGCGCGTGAGTGCGCATCGCCTCGTCATCGGCGGCCAGTTGAATGACCTCGCTTTGCACCCGCAGTGCGGCCAGCGGGCTACGTAATTCGTGTGCGGCATCCGACGTAAAACGGCGTTCCCGCTGCATCATGGAATGAATGCGGCGAAACAGACCGTTCAGGGCGTCAATTAACGGTCGTACCTCTTTAGGAACGCGATCGGCCTGCAAGGGCGCATCATCGTCAGGTGCCCGCCCGGCAAGCTGGTGGCTGAGTTTCTTCAGCGGACGAAGTTCATACCACACCAGGCCCGTTAACATCAGCAGCATAAAAGGTAATGAGATCAGCCAGGGCAACATGCTGGCATCGACCAGATCTTTTGCCATATCGTCACGGTATTCCCACTCCTGACCCACCACGACGCGGTAACGTTGATCGGGCGTAGTCAGCCAGACAAAGCGCCAGAGATCGTCATCCCCGTTAAGCTGTCCATCTTGGAAACCTTGATGATCCGCATTAAAGGGCAGATCTTTGCCATTATCGCCATCGTTGAGGACCTGTTTTCCCTCCTGGTCAAATACCGCGAAAGCCAGCGCGTCATCGTCCTGTTCGCCACGATTGTGATCCAGCAACTTTTTCGTTTTTGGCAGCGACGTGCCGTTCAGCGTCGTAAAGTCCAGGGTCAGCAGGCGCTTAGCGAGCAGCATCTGTTGCGTATCAAACAGCTCGTTAACGGTGTCACGTGTTTTATACCAGGCGCTGAGCGTGGCCGTTCCCCAACAAATGCCCAGTATCAGCACCAGGCCAATGCCAAGGCGTAAAAACAAACTCATCGATCGCATTCGCTTTCCCCCAGCGTATAGCCCACGCCGTGGATGGTGCGGATAAAGCGGTTACCGAGTTTTTTACGCAGATGATGGATATGCACTTCTACCGCATTGCTCGACACTTCGGTATCCCAGGTATAGAGTTTTTCTTCGAGCTGGCTTCGCGTCAGTACCCGATCCGGATTTCGCATAAACAGCTCAAGCAGGGCCAGCTCACGGCTTTTTAACGCGACAGTTTCGCCGTTTCTTTCCACGCTGAGATTACCGGGAATCAACACGACATCGCCATGACGCAGTTCGGGCTGGAGTTGCCCGTGGCGGCGGCGAATCAGTGCCTGTAAGCGAGCGGCAACTTCTGTAAGGGCAAAGGGTTTGCACAGGTAATCGTCAGCCCCCATCTGTAATCCTTCAACGCGTTGATCAAGCGCATCGCGGGCGGTAAGGATAAGGACCGGGACGTCGTGCCCCTGCTGACGCCAATGACGCAGTATGTCCAGCCCGTCACGCTCAGGTAGTGATAAATCGAGTACGACCGCATCCCACGGCGCCGCCGTTAATGCCTGAAAACCGGCCTCGCCAGAGACAAACCAGTCAACGCTGAATCCCAGCTTACTGAGTCCCGCTTTAATGCCGTCTCCAATCAGGCGGTCGTCCTCAATCAGTAAAATTCGCATCGCTTCTCCCTTTTAGTAAGCGATTTATACGAAGGCAAATGGGGGTTGTACAGTGAGTTTGGCTAAAAACTGCGTTTATTTTTGCCTTAAGATCCTGTTAAGAACTCTATGTTTTACTGCAGTTACTACCCTAACTGCTTCATGGACAAGAGGTGACAAAATGAAAAAGTATGCTGCACTATTAGCCGTAACCATGCTGGCTTCCGCGCCGGTCTTTGCTGCACAACAAGGCGGATTTGTTGATCCCAATGCGCCAGCGCCGGCCGCACATCAGCAGCAGGGCGGTTTTAAAGCCGATCAAAGCAGTGTTGTAACGGTGAAACAGGCTGAAGAGATGAAAGATGACAGCTGGATTACCGTTCGTGGCCAGCTTGAAAAGCAGATTGGTGATGAAGACTACGTGTTCCGCGATCAGACCGGCACGATGAAAGTCGAAATCGATCATAAGCGCTGGAATGGGCTGACTGTCTCACCCAAAGACCGTGTTGAACTGACCGGGGAACTGGATAAAGATTTCAACAGCATCGAGCTGGACGTTAAACAGGTCAAAAAGTTGCCCTGATTCTGCCCCAATGGACCGCCCAGTCGGTCCATTTATCCCTTCTGACGGCCCCGTAACTCAAATTCTGGTCTGCAACAGCGAAACGTTTCGATAGCGATCACAAATTTCTTATTCAGTGGTTGAATTGTAACCTTCATTTTATACACTCCTGAAAGCGAAACGTTTCGCTCTGGAGTGGAAAAATGAAAAAAGGTCGCCTGTTAAACGCTGAACTCTCTTACGTCATCGCCCGCCTGGGCCATACGGATACACTGACGATCGCCGATGCGGGGTTGCCGATTCCGGCAGAAACCCAGCGTATCGATCTGGCACTGATACCGGGTACGCCAGGATTTATGCAGGTGGTTGAAGCGGTAACGCATGAGATGCAGGTGGAAAGCGCCTTTATCGCGGAAGAAATTAAGCAGCATAATCCGCAGCTCCACAGCGAACTGATCGCCGTGCTCGAAGCATTGCAACAGCACCAGGGAAATACCATTAGTATCCACTACATCAGTCACGAACAGTTCAAACAACAAACACAGCGTAGTCAGGCGGTCATTCGCAGCGGAGAGTGTTCTCCGTTTGCGAATGTCATCCTGAGCGCAGGTGTGACCTTCTGAGGCCATTATGCAACCGTTACTGCAGCTTAAAGGCATCGAAAAATCATTTCCGGGCGTCAAGGCACTGAATGGCGCATCGTTGTCAGTCTGGCCGGGACGCGTTATGGCGCTGGTGGGGGAAAACGGCGCGGGCAAATCGACCATGATGAAAGTGCTTACCGGCATTTACAGTCGTGATGCGGGTTCACTGTTGTGGCTGGGTGAAGAAACGACATTCAGCGGCCCCAAGGCTTCTCAGGAAGCGGGCATTGGTATTATCCATCAGGAACTTAACCTGATCCCCCAGTTAACCGTCGCGGAAAACATTTTTCTTGGTCGCGAATTCGTTAATGGTCTGGGCTGCATCAACTGGAAACGGATGTATGCTGAAGCTGACGCGCTGCTAAAGCGCCTGAATTTACGTTTTAACAGCCACAAACTGGTGGGCGATTTATCCATCGGCGATCAGCAAATGGTCGAGATCGCTAAAGTGCTGAGCTTTGAGTCGAAAGTCATCATTATGGATGAGCCGACCGACGCGCTGACCGATACCGAAACCCTGTCGCTATTCCGCGTTATCAACGAACTGAAAGCACAGGGATGCGGTATCGTCTACATCTCCCATCGCATGAAAGAGATTTTTGAGATTTGCGATGATGTCACTGTGTTCCGTGATGGTCAGTTTATTGCTGAGCGTGCCGTCAGCGATCTGAGTGAAGAAAGCCTGATTGAGATGATGGTAGGCCGTAAGCTGGAAGATCAATATCCCCATCTGGACGAGGCGCCCGGCGACGTGCGCCTCAAAGTCGAAAATCTTAGCGGGCCTGGCGTCGATAACGTCTCGTTTATCCTGCGCAAAGGTGAAATTCTTGGCGTGTCTGGCCTGATGGGCGCTGGGCGCACCGAACTGATGAAAATCCTCTACGGTGCTGCGCCCCGCAGCGCCGGGCAGATCTGGCTGAGTGGACGTGAAGTGGTGACCCGCTCACCGCAGGATGGCCTTGCCAATGGCATCGTGTATATCTCAGAAGACCGTAAGCGCGATGGCCTGGTGCTGGGCATGTCAGTCAAAGAGAACATGTCTCTGACCGCACTGCGCTACTTCAGTCACCTGGGCGGCAGGCTCAGGCACGCTGAAGAGCAGCTCGCCGTCAGCGATTTTATCCGTCTGTTTAACGTTAAAACCCCCTCAATGGAGCAGCCGATTGGCCTGCTGTCCGGCGGTAATCAACAAAAAGTCGCGATTGCCCGCGGATTAATGACGCGCCCCAACGTGTTGATTCTTGATGAACCGACGCGCGGTGTTGACGTGGGGGCAAAAAAAGAGATCTATCAGCTCATTAACCAGTTTAAGGCAGAAGGGCTGAGCATTATTTTGGTGTCGTCTGAAATGCCTGAAGTTTTGGGCATGAGTGACCGTATTGTCGTGATGCATGAAGGCCGTTTAAGCGGCGAATTTACCCGTGAAGACGCTACCCAGGAAAGCCTGATGGCCGCAGCCGTTGGTAAGCAACACAGTGAGGATTTAGTTGTATGACCACCCAAACCGTTCCGTCTAACCGTCGCTGGTTCAGCAAAGCCTGGCTGCTTGAGCAAAAGTCGCTGATTGCGCTGATTGTGTTGATTGCCGTGGTCGCCAGCCAGAGCCCTAATTTCTTTACCGTGGCAAACCTGTTCAACATTTTGCAGCAGACATCGGTCAACGCCATTATGGCGGTGGGCATGACGCTGGTTATTCTGACGTCAGGTATCGATCTCTCTGTGGGATCGCTACTGGCGCTCACCGGTGCGGTGGCGGCATCGCTGGTGGGAATGGAGGTGAATGCCTTTGTTGCGGTTGCGGCTTCGCTGGCGCTGGGCGCAGCCATTGGCGCGGTGACCGGTACCATTGTCGCGCGCGGTAAGGTGCAGGCTTTTATCGCCACGTTGGTGATGATGCTGTTACTGCGCGGTGTCACCATGGTTTATACCAACGGCAGCCCAGTGAATACCGGCTTTAATGACAATGCCGATCTGTTCGGTTGGTTTGGTATTGGTCGTCCGTTGGGAATTCCTACACCTGTATGGCTGATGGTGCTGGTGTTCGTGGCGGCCTGGTACATGCTGCACCACACGCGGTTGGGCCGCTACATCTATGCACTGGGGGGGAATGAAGCCGCAACACGTCTCTCCGGTATCAACGTCAATCGGGTGAAAGTCATTGTTTATTCGCTGTCTGGCATGCTGGCGGCGCTGGCGGGCTCAATCGAAGTCGCCCGTCTTTCGTCCGCGCAGCCGACAGCCGGAACAGGCTATGAACTGGATGCGATTGCCGCCGTTGTATTAGGCGGTACCAGCCTGGCCGGAGGTAAGGGCCGGATTGTTGGCACTTTAATTGGCGCATTAATCCTTGGCTTTTTGAACAATGGTTTAAATCTGATGGGTGTATCGTCGTATTACCAGATGATCGTAAAAGCGGTAGTCATTCTGCTGGCGGTGCTGGTGGACAATAAAAGCAGCAAATAACTCAGACCTTAATACAGGATAAAAAGATGAAAAAGTTAACTGCATTAGCTGTGATCCTTGGTGCAACGCTCAGCGCCAGCGCATTGGCTAAAGATACCATTGCCTTAGTTATCTCTACGCTGAACAACCCGTTCTTCGTTTCACTGAAAGACGGCGCACAGAAAGAAGCCGATAAACTGGGCTACAACCTGGTCGTGCTGGATTCACAGAACAACCCGGCAAAAGAACTGGCTAACGTTCAGGACTTGACCGTGCGCGGGACGAAAGTGCTGTTGATTAACCCGACCGATTCTGACGCTGTCGGCAACGCCATCAAAATGGCTAACCAGGCGAAGATCCCGGTGATCACCCTGGACCGCGTAGCTGCACAGGGTACGGTAGTCAGTCACGTTGCATCTGATAACCGTTTTGGCGGCAAGATGGCGGGTGACTACATCGCACGTAAACTGGGTGATAACGCGAAAGTGATCGAGTTAGAAGGCATCGCAGGGACTTCTGCTGCGCGTGAACGTGGCGAAGGTTTTAAACAGGCTGCTGATGCACATAAATTCCAGATTCTGGCCAGCCAGCCGGCAGACTTTGATCGTACCAAGGGGTTGAACGTCATGCAGAACCTGCTGCAGGCGCATCCGGATGTTCAGGCGGTGTTTGCACAGAATGACGAAATGGCACTGGGCGCGCTGCGTGCACTGCAGACTGCAGGTAAAACCGATGTGATGGTCGTTGGTTTCGATGGCACACCTGATGGCGTGAAAGCCGTTGAAGGTGGCAAGCTGGCCGCAACCGTGGCTCAGATGCCGGAGAAAATTGGCATGATCGGCGTTCAGACTGCTGATAAAGTGCTGAAAGGTGAAAAAGTGCAGGCGGTCAATCCGGTCGATCTGAAACTGGTTACCAAATAAATCAAAGAAAAGCAGGGCATTGCGCCACCCGTCGGTGGCGCACTTATTTCGGACTCCTCCAATGAGCAAAAACGCAAAACTGGCCGTTCTTGGTAGCATTAATGCTGACCACATCCTTAATCTGGCTCATTTTCCCCGCCCTGGCGAAACGGTGATCGGGCAGAAATACCAGATTGCGTTTGGCGGTAAAGGCGCGAATCAGGCGGTTGCCGCGGGTCGTGCGGGTGCGAATATCGCTTTTATAGCCTGTGTTGGCGCTGATGACATTGGCGAACGTATTTGCCAACAGCTCGCGCAGGACAATATTGATACGCATTCAGTAGAAGCCGTCGAGGGTGAATCTACGGGTGTGGCGATGATTTTCGTGAATGGCGAAGGCGAAAATAACATTGGCATCTATTCCGGCGCCAACGCGGCATTGACGCCGCAGTATGTTGAACGTCACCAGCAGGTCATTACCCAGGCGGATGCCTTACTGATGCAGTTGGAATCGCCTCTGGACAGTGTTTTGGCTGCGGCGACGTTGGCCAGACAGCATCAAACCCGCGTGATTTTAAATCCTGCTCCGGCAACGAAACTGTCTGATGATTTGTTAGCGCTTATCGACATCATTACGCCGAATGAAACTGAAGCTGAAATTCTGACCGGTATTGCGGTAAATAATGATGATGATGCTGCACGTGCCGCCGCTGCATTGCATGAAAAAGGTATTGCTACCGTTTTGATCACCCTGGGACGCCGTGGCGTCTGGCTAAGTGAAAATGGGAAGGGACAACGTATTGCCGGCTTTGAGGTCAACGCGGTCGACACCATTGCTGCTGGCGATACCTTTAACGGTGCGTTTATCACTGCGCGCCTTGAAGGTAAGGCCATGCATGATGCCGTTCGTTTTGCCCATGCCGCCGCGGCAATTGCGGTAACCCGTTCAGGTGCGCAGCCTTCTGTACCGTGGCGTGCGGAAATCGACGACTTTTTACAGCAGCAGGGTTAAGCGCTTGGCTACGATGAAAGATGTCGCCCGACTGGCGGGTGTCTCAACTTCAACGGTTTCACACGTCATCAACAAGAACCGTTTTGTCAGTGACGGCGTGCGTGAAAAAATTGAACAGGCGATCCGCGAACTCAACTACGCGCCGTCGGCACTAGCACGTAGCCTCAAGCTTAACCAAACCAATACCATCGGCATGCTACTGACTGCCAGTAGCAACCCTTTTTATGCAGAAGTGGTGCGCGGGGTAGAAGACAGTTGCTATGAGCGGGGATACAGTCTGATTCTTTGTAATACCGCTGGCGACGAAGCGCGCATGAATCGTAGCCTGGAAACGCTGCTGCAAAAGCGCGTTGATGGCTTGCTTATCATGTGTACCGAGAGTCATCTGCCTTCGGCCGAAATTCTTAACCGTTATCCCTCTATCCCAACGGTGATGATGGACTGGGCACCTTTCGAAGGCCATGGCGATATTATTCAGGATAACGCATTGTTGGGGGGAGAGCTGGCCACGCAGCACCTGATTGACAGTGGCTACTCGCGTATTGCCTGTATTTCTGGGCCGCTTGATAAAACGCCTGCACGTATGCGACTGGAAGGTTATTACCAGGCGATGCAGAAAAGCGGTCTGCATGTTCCGCCAGAGTATGTTGTCAGTGGCGACTTTGAGTTTTCAGGCGGCTACAACGCGATGTTTGAATTGCTGGCGCTGGAAACGCCGCCACATGCTGTTTTTACCAGCAACGACGCGATGGCGGTTGGCGTTTATCACGCGTTGCATCAGGCCGGACTGCAGATTCCACAGGATATGGCGGTGATGGGATATGATGATATTGAACTGGCACGCTATATGTCACCGCCGCTGAGTACTGTTCATCAACCCAAAGATGAACTGGGCGAACTGGCGATAGATACGCTGATTCACCGCCTGAGCAATCCCGACGTCAGCCAGCAAACGCTGGTACTAACGCCGGAGCTGGTGCCGCGAGGCTCGGTTTAAGCCTTTTTCTTTTTATCGCGATTGCTGATCAGGTTACGTCCATCACCATTGCGCAACATCATAAATGTTAGCGCCGACAGCACGGTTACGATGCCCATCGTCAGGAAGGTGGAATGGAACTGTTCTACCGTCGTGCTATCGAACTCCTGATAAAAACGCAGTACAGCAGCGCTCACCGCTACACCGAAACTGATCGCCAGTTGTTGTGTCACGGCTAGCACGCTATTGCCGCCACTGGCGTTGTCGTCATCTAAATCAGCCAGCGTAATGGTATTCATCGCCGTAAACTGGGTGGACATCGCCATACCCAGCAGAAAGAGCGGGATCAATAACAATGCGATGCTTTCAGAAGGTGACTGCAGTGAAAAGCTGGCAATCATGAACCCGATAATCACCGTAATACTGACCAGCAAGCGGCGATAACCAAACCAGCGCAGCAGCTGCGTTACGCTTTGTTTTGCCAGAATAGATCCTACGGCCGTGGGCGCCATCATGCATCCCGCCAGAATAGCCGAGTAACCGAAACCCACCTGAAGCATCAGCGGCATCAAAAACGGCACACAGCCTGTACCAAGCCGCGAGGCGATGTTGCCAATGATACCTACCGAGAAGGTGCGGGTCTTAAACATCGGCAGATTAATAAGGGGAGAGGGATGACGTCGGGCGTGCGCAATATAAAGAAGCAATAACACAACACCGCCACACAATACTCCGGCCGCAATCCAGGGTGAGACGATACGCTCACCAAACAGCTCTATCCCGGTGGAGAGCATCACCAACCCGATGCCGAAGAGTAAAAAGCCCAGAAAGTCGAAGCGGCGTTTAGGCGTAGTAAAGTCAGGCATATATTTGCGCGCATAGAATATGCCGAGTATGCCAATAGGGATGTTAATCAGGAATATCCAGTGCCAGGTGGCATACGTCACCATTATACCGCCCAACAGCGGCCCCAGGATCGGCCCCACCAAACCCGGCATCGTCACAAAGTTAAGTATGGGTAAGAGTTCACTGCGCGGATAGGCGCGCAAGAGTGCCAGGCGCGCTACCGGCATCATCATGGCACCACCAATGCCCTGAATGACACGGGAGGTAACCAGAACAGATAAAGAAGGCGACAAGGCGCAGGCTAACGAGCCAAGGGTAAAGAGTGAAACGGCAATCATGAAGATTTTGCGTGTGCCGTAACGATCTGCAAGCCAGCCGCTGACAGGGATAAGCATGGCAACGGTTAAGGTGTAGCTGATGACGGCGGACTGCATGGCAAGCGGGGAACGGTCAAGACTGGTGGCGATCGCGGGCAGGGCAGTATTCAATATCGTGGCATCCAGGGACTGCATAAAGAATGCCATAGCGGCAATCCATGGCAGACCGGCCATACTGCGCGCGGATTTAATCATTGAGCGTCCTTCGTAATGTTTTTAGCAAAAATAATGAAGAAGAATAGCATTGGCAGAAACCCACAATACGCCTCTTTCAATGACTACGCGGTGATTTCCGTGCGTTGTTTAGGCAGGAAGTGGTGGTTTTTACCTCGTTCGTTTAAAAATAAACCGCTCAGACATTTTTTTATAATTAATGCTTGTCAGCTTCGGAGAACTCCCTATAATGCGCCTCCACTGACACGGCACAACGGCTTACGTAACGCGGTGTTCAGCAGGAGGCTCCCAGGAGTTTCCGCCGGAGAAAAACTTCTGAAAAAGAGGTTGACTCTGAAGGAGGAAAGCGTAATATATGCCACCTCGCAACAGACGGTTAACCCGCTGTTCGCACTGCTCTTTAACAATTTATCAGACAATCTGTGTGGGCACTCGCAGGATTGATATCAGCGTCTCCGGACGTAAAAAATATCAAGTCTTAAGAGTGAACACGTAATAAATTCATTACGACGTTTTCCTTGAGCACCGCTGAACTGGTTTCAGCAAATCAAACTTTAAATTGAAGAGTTTGATCATGGCTCAGATTGAACGCTGGCGGCAGGCCTAACACATGCAAGTCGGACGGTAGCACAGAGGAGCTTGCTCCTCGGGTGACGAGTGGCGGACGGGTGAGTAATGTCTGGGGATCTGCCCGATAGAGGGGGATAACCACTGGAAACGGTGGCTAATACCGCATAACGTCGCAAGACCAAAGAGGGGGACCTTCGGGCCTCTCACTATCGGATGAACCCAGATGGGATTAGCTAGTAGGCGGGGTAACGGCCCACCTAGGCGACGATCCCTAGCTGGTCTGAGAGGATGACCAGCCACACTGGAACTGAGACACGGTCCAGACTCCTACGGGAGGCAGCAGTGGGGAATATTGCACAATGGGCGCAAGCCTGATGCAGCCATGCCGCGTGTATGAAGAAGGCCTTCGGGTTGTAAAGTACTTTCAGCGGGGAGGAAGGCAGTGAGGTTAATAACCTTACTGATTGACGTTACCCGCAGAAGAAGCACCGGCTAACTCCGTGCCAGCAGCCGCGGTAATACGGAGGGTGCAAGCGTTAATCGGAATTACTGGGCGTAAAGCGCACGCAGGCGGTCTGTTAAGTCAGATGTGAAATCCCCGGGCTTAACCTGGGAACTGCATTTGAAACTGGCAGGCTTGAGTCTCGTAGAGGGGGGTAGAATTCCAGGTGTAGCGGTGAAATGCGTAGAGATCTGGAGGAATACCGGTGGCGAAGGCGGCCCCCTGGACGAAGACTGACGCTCAGGTGCGAAAGCGTGGGGAGCAAACAGGATTAGATACCCTGGTAGTCCACGCCGTAAACGATGTCGACTTGGAGGTTGTTCCCTTGAGGAGTGGCTTCCGGAGCTAACGCGTTAAGTCGACCGCCTGGGGAGTACGGCCGCAAGGTTAAAACTCAAATGAATTGACGGGGGCCCGCACAAGCGGTGGAGCATGTGGTTTAATTCGATGCAACGCGAAGAACCTTACCTACTCTTGACATCCACGGAATTCGGCAGAGATGCCTTAGTGCCTTCGGGAACCGTGAGACAGGTGCTGCATGGCTGTCGTCAGCTCGTGTTGTGAAATGTTGGGTTAAGTCCCGCAACGAGCGCAACCCTTATCCTTTGTTGCCAGCGATTCGGTCGGGAACTCAAAGGAGACTGCCGGTGATAAACCGGAGGAAGGTGGGGATGACGTCAAGTCATCATGGCCCTTACGAGTAGGGCTACACACGTGCTACAATGGCGCATACAAAGAGAAGCGACCTCGCGAGAGCAAGCGGACCTCATAAAGTGCGTCGTAGTCCGGATCGGAGTCTGCAACTCGACTCCGTGAAGTCGGAATCGCTAGTAATCGTGGATCAGAATGCCACGGTGAATACGTTCCCGGGCCTTGTACACACCGCCCGTCACACCATGGGAGTGGGTTGCAAAAGAAGTAGGTAGCTTAACCTTCGGGAGGGCGCTTACCACTTTGTGATTCATGACTGGGGTGAAGTCGTAACAAGGTAACCGTAGGGGAACCTGCGGTTGGATCACCTCCTTACCTGAAGATACTTTCCCGCGAAGTGCTCACACAGATTGTCTGATAGAAAGATAAAGAAGCAAGACGGCTGCGAAGTCGAGACACGCGTACGTGTCCCCTTCGTCTAGCGGTTAGGACTCCGCCCTTTCACGGCGGCAACAGGGGTTCGAATCCCCTAGGGGACGCCACTTGCTTGGTGACAGGTGAAAGGTGTCTCCACAAAGTATCTCAAAACTGGCCTCAGGGTCACGTTTGAGATATTTGCTCTTTAACAATCCGGAACAAGCTGAAAATTTGAAACGACACAGGGTCGCATTCTTCCGTAATAAAGAATGATGACAATGTGTTCGAGTCTCTCAAAAGCTCATGACACGCAGCGTAAAACGCCTGTGGGTTGTGAGGTTAAGCGACTAAGCGTACACGGTGGATGCCCTGGCAGTCAGAGGCGATGAAGGGCGTGCTAATCTGCGATAAGCGCCGGTAAGGTGATATGAACCGCTACAACCGGCGATACCCGAATGGGGAAACCCAGTGTGATTCGTCACACTATCATGCAGTGAATACATAGCTGTATGAGGCGAACCGGGGGAACTGAAACATCTAAGTACCCCGAGGAAAAGAAATCAACCGAGATTCCCCCAGTAGCGGCGAGCGAACGGGGAGGAGCCCAGAACCATCATCAGCTTGTGCATCAGTGGAAGCGTCTGGAAAGTCGCAGGGTACAGGGTGATACTCCCGTACACAAAGGTGCACAGGCTGTGAGTTCGATGAGTAAGGCGGGACACGTGGTATCCTGTCTGAATATGGGGGGACCATCCTCCAAGGCTAAATACTCCTGACTGACCGATAGTGAACCAGTACCGTGAGGGAAAGGCGAAAAGAACCCCGGCGAGGGGAGTGAAACAGAACCTGAAACCGTGTACGTACAAGCAGTGGGAGCACCTTCGTGGTGTGACTGCGTACCTTTTGTATAATGGGTCAGCGACTTATATTCTGTAGCAAGGTTAACCGTATAGGGGAGCCGCAGGGAAACCGAGTCTTAACTGGGCGTTAAGTTGCAGGGTATAGACCCGAAACCCGGTGATCTAGCCATGGGCAGGTTGAAGGTTGGGTAACACTAACTGGAGGACCGAACCGACTAATGTTGAAAAATTAGCGGATGACCTGTGGCTGGGGGTGAAAGGCCAATCAAACCGGGAGATAGCTGGTTCTCCCCGAAAGCTATTTAGGTAGCGCCTCGTGAACTCATCTCCGGGGGTAGAGCACTGTTTCGGCTAGGGGGCCATCCCGGCTTACCAACCCGATGCAAACTGCGAATACCGGAGAATGTTATCACGGGAGACACACGGCGGGTGCTAACGTCCGTCGTGAAGAGGGAAACAACCCAGACCGCCAGCTAAGGTCCCAAAGTCATGGTTAAGTGGGAAACGATGTGGGAAGGCCCAGACAGCCAGGATGTTGGCTTAGAAGCAGCCATCATTTAAAGAAAGCGTAATAGCTCACTGGTCGAGTCGGCCTGCGCGGAAGATGTAACGGGGCTAAACCATGCACCGAAGCTGCGGCAGCGACACTATGTGTTGTTGGGTAGGGGAGCGTTCTGTAAGCCGTCGAAGGTGGCCTGTGAGGGCTGCTGGAGGTATCAGAAGTGCGAATGCTGACATAAGTAACGATAAACAAGGTGAAAAACCTTGTCGCCGGAAGACCAAGGGTTCCTGTTCAACGTTAATCGGAGCAGGGTGAGTCGACCCCTAAGGCGAGGCCGAAAGGCGTAGTCGATGGGAAACAGGTTAATATTCCTGTACTTGGTGTTACTGCGAAGGGGGGACGGAGAAGGCTATATCGGCCGGGCGACGGTTGTCCCGGTTTAAGCGTGTAGGTGTGTGTTCCAGGCAAATCCGGTTCACTTTACACTGAGGCGTGACGACGAGGCACTACGGTGCTGAAGTGATAAATGCCCTGCTTCCAGGAAAAGCCTCTAAGCATCAGGTAACACAAAATCGTACCCCAAACCGACACAGGTGGTCAGGTAGAGAATACCCAGGCGCTTGAGAGAACTCGGGTGAAGGAACTAGGCAAAATGGTGCCGTAACTTCGGGAGAAGGCACGCTGTCGGTAGGTGAAACCCCTCGCGGGTGGAGCTGAAGGCAGTCGAAGATACCAGCTGGCTGCAACTGTTTATTAAAAACACAGCACTGTGCAAACACGAAAGTGGACGTATACGGTGTGACGCCTGCCCGGTGCCGGAAGGTTAATTGATGGGGTTATCCGCAAGGAGAAGCTCTTGATCGAAGCCCCGGTAAACGGCGGCCGTAACTATAACGGTCCTAAGGTAGCGAAATTCCTTGTCGGGTAAGTTCCGACCTGCACGAATGGCGTAATGATGGCCAGGCTGTCTCCACCCGAGACTCAGTGAAATTGAAATCGCTGTGAAGATGCAGTGTACCCGCGGCAAGACGGAAAGACCCCGTGAACCTTTACTACAGCTTGACACTGAACACTGAGCCTTGATGTGTAGGATAGGTGGGAGGCTTTGAAGCGTGGACGCCAGTCTGCGTGGAGCCAACCTTGAAATACCACCCTTTAATGTTTGGTGTTCTAACGTAGGCCCGTGATCCGGGCTGCGGACAGTGTCTGGTGGGTAGTTTGACTGGGGCGGTCTCCTCCCAAAGCGTAACGGAGGAGCACGAAGGTTGGCTAATCCTGGTCGGACATCAGGAGGTTAGTGCAATGGCATAAGCCAGCTTGACTGCGAGAGTGACGGCTCGAGCAGGTGCGAAAGCAGGTCATAGTGATCCGGTGGTTCTGAATGGAAGGGCCATCGCTCAACGGATAAAAGGTACTCCGGGGATAACAGGCTGATACCGCCCAAGAGTTCATATCGACGGCGGTGTTTGGCACCTCGATGTCGGCTCATCACATCCTGGGGCTGAAGTAGGTCCCAAGGGTACGGCTGTTCGCCGTTTAAAGTGGTACGCGAGCTGGGTTTAGAACGTCGTGAGACAGTTCGGTCCCTATCTGCCGTGGGCGCTGGAGAATTGAGGGGGGTTGCTCCTAGTACGAGAGGACCGGAGTGAACGCACCGCTGGTGTCCGGGTTGTCACGCCAGTGGCACTGCCCGGTAGCTAAGTGCGGAAAAGATAAGTGCTGAAAGCATCTAAGCACGAAACTTGCCCCGAGATGAGTTCTCCCTGAGCCTTTAAGGCTCCTGAAGGGACGTTGAAGACGACGACGTTGATAGGCCGGGTGTGTAAGCGCAGCGATGCGTTGAGCTTACCGGTACTAATGACCCGTGAGGCTTAACCTTACAACGCCAGAGGCGTTTTGGTTGAGAGACAGAAGAATTTTCAGCATTGTTTCCCGGATAAAGAATCTGCGGAAACGCATGATTTTGCGGCGTGACAAGGCGCAGAGCGAAGACATCAGCGGGAGCATACAGAAGTATGTGACCGGTGTGGCTGAGCGATGGCAACGCGGTCACGGTGTAAAAGAGGCGTTTCGGCACAAAGAATTTGCCTGGCGGCTGTAGCGCGGTGGTCCCACCTGACCCCATGCCGAACTCAGAAGTGAAACGCCGTAGCGCCGATGGTAGTGTGGGGTCTCCCCATGCGAGAGTAGGGAACTGCCAGGCATCAATTAAGTAGAGAAGCCCCGTACGAAAGTGCGGGGCTTTTTTACGTCTGTCGATCTGCCGGATAACCCCTCGTCTCTGCGCCGTTCCGGGCCGGATGCCTCCCTTTACCGGCTTTCAGCGGGCAACGGTGAACCTGAAGCAGGGCACGGGTGCAGTGGCGGAGCGACGTAAAACCCAGGCGCGTTATCTGGTAAGCGGCCGACAGGCTCAGGGGATAATGGTAATTACACCTTCTTTGCCGTTCGAAGACGGGAAAACTCTGTACTGAACGCTGCTGATCTGCATCATCCAATCGCTACCCATTGTGTTGTCAGCTATGCGCTTTTTTACCCAGCCATGTCAGGATAAATGCGGCCACTTCTTGTGGCTGGTTGATGTTCAAAACGGGCACATTCAGGTTTAAAGTCGTGTCGTCACAGGCGACAGCCACCACCTTCTCATCCAGCAGTGCTGCTAGCTCACCTTTAAGACCCGATCGCCAAAGCACAATTTTGGCGACTGGCTCATCTTTAAATCCTTCGACTAACACTACATCCAGCTGTTCGCCGTCCATTCGTTCCACTAACGTTATTAAACTGACAGGCTGCTCAGGTGTTTCACACATGAGTGCCCAACGCCTGTCGCTGGCGACAATAACCTGCTCGGCTCCGGCTTTACGCAGCCGATAGCTGTCTTTACCCGGTCTGTCTACGTCCATGTCATGGTGGGTGTGTTTAATTAATCCCGCACGTATTTCCTGCGCTTTTAACAACGGTATAACCTGCTCGAGTAGTGTGGTTTTACCGGTTCCGCTCCAGGCGACAATGGCCAATAACGGAATATGCATTATGACTTCTCCTGCATGATCAGATCGTCAGGTGTATTGATGTTGCTGAACGCTGACTCTGGATCGCTAAATAAAACCGGGTGGCCGCCATGCTCACGCATAAACTGCATAAGCCGGCGCTCCCCCCGTAACAACCATGTCTCAAGATCGTCGGCAATCGCCTTATTCATCAAGGCCAGGGTTGGATGATCCCGCTGGGAGGATTTCACCCATACAGCAGGTGCGTTGTTACGCTGCTGCCAGAGGCGCGCAACAAAATCACAAGGGATCTGAGGTGTATCACAGGCACAAAATGCCACCCAATCAGTGGGGCTGTGCCGTAAACCGCTCAACATACCTGCAAGCGGTCCTGGGTAGTCCTTCATTGAATCGGTTACGACCTGATAACCACTTAGCTGATAACGATCAATGTTGCGGTTAGCGCTTATTAACACAATGTCTACCTGCGGCCTCAACCGCGCTAGAACGTGTTGGTAAAGGGGTTTACTCTGCATCATGAGTAATCCTTTATCCTGCCCGCCCATACGGCTACCTTGTCCACCAGCCAGGATTACACCAGTACATGCTGCCATCTTGTCTCCTTGTGTCATTCTGGACGTGAATCACCTGCATTGAGGAATCATTATGAAAACCCATCGGCTGACTGAACTGCTTGAACTCCTGCAACCGGCATGGGAGAAAGAGCCCGATCTTAACCTGTTGGCATTTTTACAAAAACTGGCCCACGAGTCTGGTTTCATTGGCCCATTAAGTGAATTAAGCGATGACGTATTGATTTATCATCTAAAAATGCGTGATTCAGCCAGCACCGATGAGATTCCGGGCCTGAAAAAAGATTATGAAGTCGATTTTAAAACCGCTCTGCTACGTGCACGTGGTGTCATCAAAAATGACGAGTAGTGTTATCCTTGGCCATTAACAGAAAAGATAAGCACAGGGATAACCATGAGTGATGCCGCCTTTAACTTCCAGACACTCAATCCTGATGTCCTGTTGGATGCGCTTTGGGAAACGGGTATACGGGTAGATTCTGGTTTAACCGCCCTGAACAGCTATGAAAATCGGGTTTATCAGTTTAGCGACGATGAAAAACGTCGCTATGTGGCCAAGTTTTATCGCCCTCAGCGCTGGAGTGCAGAACAGATCACCGAAGAGCATCGGTTTTCCCAGGATTTGCTGGACGATGAGGTGCCGATTGCCGCGCCATTAATTTTGCAGGGCGATACGCTGCAACGTCATGCTGGTTTTTACTATGCGGTCTTTCCCAGTCTGGGTGGACGGCAGTATGAAACCGACAACGAAGATCAGATGGAATGGGTAGGCCGTTTCCTGGGACGTATTCATCAAACTGGCCGCAAAAGCCTGTTTCAGCAACGCCCATCCATAGGGCTGGAAGAATATCTGGCGCAGCCGCGAGAAGTCCTGGCAAAGGCTGAGCTGGTGCCTGCGTCACTCCGCCCTGCATTGCTGGAAGCTGTCGATAAACTTGGCATCACGCTGCGGCAGTGCTGGCATAGCGACTGGCAGCCGCTACGCTTACATGGTGATTGCCATCCGGGCAATATTCTGTGGCGCGATGGCCCGCTGTTTGTCGATCTTGATGATGCCCGTAACGGTCCCGCTATTCAGGATCTGTGGATGTTAATTAGCGGAGACAAGCAGGAACAACGCATCCAATGGGATATTCTGTTGGACGCCTATAGTGAATTCAGCGACTTCGATATTAACGAATTGTCACTGATTGAGCCTTTACGTGCTATGCGCATGATTTATTATCTGGCCTGGGTCGTGCGCCGATGGCAGGATCCCGCTTTTCCGCGCGCTTTCCCCTGGATGGTGGATGAGGATTTCTGGCGCAGCCAAATTTTGCAGTTTATCGAGCAGGAAAAGGTGTTACGGGAACCTCCGTTGCAGCTGGCCCCGCAATTTTAATGAAAAGTCAGGAGAGTTTTCCCCAATGAAGAAAATATTTTTTGCACTGATGGGTTTGGTGCTGGCGTTCAGCGCATCTGCTGCACAATTCACTGAAGGTAAACAATACGTTAGCCTGCCTAAACCTGTTGCAGGTGAACCCCAGGTCATGGAGTTTTTCTCTTTTTTCTGCCCTCACTGCTACCAGTTTGAGCAAATTTACCACGTCGGTGATGCAGTTAAAAAGAATCTGCCAGCCGATACGAAGATGGTGAAGTACCACGTTGACTTCCTTGGCGGCGACTTAGGTCCCGTTGTCACTCATGCGTGGGCCGTCGCTATGGCGCTGGGCGTAGAAGATAAAGTGACTTCACCTATTTTTGATGGCATTCAGAAAAGCCAGACGATTACGGATGCAGCCAGTCTGAAAGACGTATTCATCAAAGCAGCGGGCATTTCTTCTGAGCAGTATGATGCGGCGTGGAACAGCTTTGCAGTTAAAGCCCTTGTTGCTCAGCAGCAAAAAGCGGCATCTGACGTTGATCTGCGCGGCGTGCCAGCGATGTTTATTAACGGCAAATATATGGTTAATAACGGCGGTCTGGACACCAGCTCAATGGCGAACTTCGTGGCGGATTATGCCAACGTAGTGAAGTTCCTGGTTGAGAAAAAATAAGCGTTTTACGCTGAGTTTTTTGCAAAACGCCAGCATACGCTGGCGTTTTCATTTGTAATTTGTGCGCCCATCGCTGACCAGTTGTCGAAGCACAGTTTTTCTATCCACACAAGCGAACATGCCATTAAAAATCACGATCGCATCACGGATTTATATTAACCATATGATTTTGTTGTTTTTAATTTTGACTGAATCTTTTTTATGACACAAATAAACTATTGATATAATTTTTACGCACAAAGTTATCCACAGAAAGATCGTTGCGATCCTCATTACATAAGCACGAAAAACGTCACTCCCTGTCTGTCTTGATTAACCCTTTTCGCCAAGGTGTGGCATCCTTATAGGCCAATCCATGGCAACGAAGAATACACAGACATATGGCGCAAATAGCAGAAAACCCCCTGATTTTGGTTGATGGCTCATCCTATCTTTATCGCGCGTACCACGCTTTCCCGCCGCTAACCAATAGCGCAGGTGAGCCTACTGGTGCTATGTATGGCGTGCTCAACATGCTGAAAAGCCTGTTGGTACAGTACAGCCCTACACATGTTGCTGTGGTGTTTGATGCTAAAGGCAAAACTTTCAGGGATGAACTGTTTGAACATTACAAATCCCACCGGCCACCGATGCCTGATGATTTGCGGTCACAAATAGAGCCGCTGCACGAAATGGTGCGTGCGATGGGCTTGCCGCTGTTGGCTGTCAGCGGCGTTGAAGCGGACGATGTGATTGGTACGCTGGCGTTAGAGGCAGAGAAAAAAGGCCACGCTGTTCTGATTAGCACCGGCGATAAAGATATGGCGCAGCTTGTCACGCCAGGCATTACGCTAATCAATACCATGACGAATACCATTCTTGGCCCAGAAGAGGTCGAGCAGAAGTATGGTGTGCCACCGTCTTTGATCATCGATTTTCTGGCGATGATGGGAGACAGCTCAGATAATATTCCCGGCGTACCCGGCGTGGGTGAAAAAACAGCCCAGGCGCTGCTGCAGGGCCTGGGCGGGATGCAGTCCATTTACGACAATCTTGATAAAGTCGCCGATCTCTCTTTTCGCGGTGCAAAAACCATGGCCGCGAAACTGGAGCAGAATCGCGATGTTGCTTTTCTTTCTTATCAGCTTGCTACCATTAAAACAGACGTTGAGCTCGATCAACCCTGTGAAGCACTTACGGTCAGCGAACCTGATATTAAAGCGCTGCAAGCGCTATTTAGCCGTTTCGAATTTAAGCGCTGGTTGACCGACCTGCAAGAGGGAAAATGGCTGCAGGGTACTAAAAGCAACCGGCAAGCCCAGCAGGTTCTTGCCGATGAGCCGGTGGCGAGTGTTGAGGCTACCAGCCTGCTATCGGCTGACGGCTATATCACCATTCTGGATCAGCAAACCTTAGATGCCTGGGTGGAGAAGCTGAAAAACAGCGAGGTGTTTGCGTTCGATCTCGAAACCGATGGACTGGATACGTTAACGGCTAATATCGTCGGCCTCAGTTTTGCGGTAGCGCCAGGTGAGGCGGCTTATCTGCCCGTGGCACATGATTACCTCGATGCGCCGGAGCAGCTCGACCGCGATGCCGTTCTTGCGCAACTCAAGCCGCTGCTTGAAGATCCTGACGTCAGTAAAGTGGGGCAAAATCTCAAATACGATCGTGGCGTGCTGAAAAACTACGATATTGAACTCGCCGGTATCAAATATGACACGATGCTGGAGTCATATATTCTGAACAGCGTAGTAGGCAAGCATGATATGGACAGCCTGTCTGCGCGGTGGCTGAATCATAAAACCGTTACCTTTGAAGAGATCGCTGGTAAAGGGAAAAATCAGCTCACATTTAATCAAATCGCTTTAGAGCAGGCTGCACATTACGCAGCAGAAGATGCCGATGTCACTCTGCAACTGCATTTGAAAATGTGGCCTGAGCTTGAAAAAGAAGCCGGCCCTAAAAAGGTTTTTGAACAAATTGAAATGCCCCTGCTTAAGGTGATTTCACGTGTTGAGCGTAATGGCGTATTGATCGATCAAGCCATTCTGGCGCAGCACTCTAAAGAGCTGACAGCGCGCCTGGCTGAGCTTGAGCTTAAAGCGCATGAGCTGGCGGGCGAGCCCTTTAATCTCTCATCAACCAAGCAGCTGCAGGTCATCCTGTTTGAAAAGCAGGGCATTAAGCCGACGAAGAAAACACCCGGAGGCGCGCCTTCTACCAGTGAAGAAGTCCTGGCTGAGCTGGCACTGGACTATCCGCTGCCAAAGGTCATTCTGGAGCACCGTGGGTTGTCGAAACTGAAGTCAACTTACACTGATAAACTGCCGCTGATGATCAATCCTGTCAGCGGTCGCGTGCATACGTCCTATCATCAGGCGGTGACGGCTACCGGTCGCCTGTCTTCAACCGATCCTAATCTGCAAAACATCCCGGTCCGTAACGATGAAGGACGCCGCATTCGTCAGGCCTTTGTTGCGGGCAAGGGGAACCGTATCGTGGCGGCGGACTATTCACAGATTGAACTGCGTATCATGGCGCATCTGTCACAGGATAAAGGCCTGCTCGATGCCTTTTCCCAGGGAGAAGATATTCACCGTGCTACTGCGTCAGAGGTCTTTGGCGTGCCGCTGTCTAAGGTCACGGGTGAACAACGTCGTAGCGCCAAGGCCATCAACTTTGGTCTTATCTACGGTATGAGCGCGTTTGGATTATCTCGCCAGCTGAACATTGGCGCAGGCGAAGCGAAAAAGTATATGGATTTGTACTTCGAGCGCTATCCTGGCGTGCTGCGCTATATGGAAAACACGCGCCAGCTTGCAGCCAGTAACGGGTATGTTGAAACGCTGGATGGACGCCGCTTGTGGTTGCCCGACATCAAGTCCAGTAACGCCATTCGTCGTAAAGCTGCTGAACGTGCAGCGATTAATGCCCCCATGCAGGGAACGGCCGCGGATATCATTAAACGCGCCATGATTGCGGTCGATGACTGGTTACAAAAGCAAACCGATGATGCGGTCAGGATGATCATGCAAGTGCACGATGAACTGGTGTTTGAAATCAAAGCTGAAGCCGTCGATGAAGCCAGCAAGCAGATTCGCGCGCTGATGGAGGGCAGTATGGCGCTGGATGTCCCCTTACTGGTCGAAGTCGGCGTAGGCGACAACTGGGATCAGGCGCATTAAGACTCTGGCTGGTGGCGTTTATGCGCCACCGCTGGTGCATTATCACGTGATCAGGCATGAAGCCGGCACTCCGTGGTACCGGCGCTGCATAACGATGCAGTAACTTATTATGGCCTAAGCACTTTTTATGTAATTTAACTACATGCCATACTCATTTTTGTGACGAGCATTGTAAAAAAAGTGACTAAAAATGAAAGAGAGCAACAAAAAACCCTTTGTTGCTCACAAAAAATCAGGTAAAGTTCGAGGCGTAGGGTACAGAGGTAAGATGTTCTATCTTTCAGACCTTTTACTTCACGTAATCGGATTTGGCTGAATTTAGCCGCCCCAGTCATTCTGTGACTGGGGCGTTTTTTATTGGGCTGACGCTAAAAAACGGCAGCCTGTGAGGTTTGTCAGGCTTCAGTGCCCTGATCTTCAACAGCAGGTTCGAGTTCACTAAACCAGCTATTCAGCTTATGGCGCACTTTGTCGACGCCGATTTTTTTCAGCGATGAGAAAACCTCAACCTGCACATCACCCATAAACGCCATTGAGGCCTCTTTCACCATATTGAGCTGGGCTTTACGTGCGCCGGAAGCGAGTTTGTCAGCTTTAGTCAGCAGCAGGAGTACAGGGATCTCGCTCTCAACCGCCCACTGAATCATTTGCTGATCCAGATCTTTAAGCGGATGGCGGATATCCATCAGTACCACCAGGCCTTTAAGCGCCTGCCGCTTTTGCAAATATTCACCTAACGCCCGTTGCCATTTGAGTTTCATCTCTTCTGGCACTTCAGCATAGCCGTAGCCCGGTAAGTCTACGAGGCGCTTACCTTCTGCAACCTCAAACAGGTTAATCAGCTGCGTACGACCGGGTGTTTTACTGGTTCGCGCCAGGCTTTTTTGATTGGTGAGCGTATTCAGGGCGCTGGATTTACCCGCGTTTGAACGACCAGCAAACGCAACTTCAATGCCGGTATCAGAGGGTAAATGGCGGATGTCCGGTGCGCTAAGAATGAAGCGGGTGACATGGTAATTCAGTTCAGACAAGGGAATACTCCAGAAACGCATTAGGGCAATGGCGCTGATTATACGCGTTATGGCGCGAAAGTGCTCAATACCATTGGTGAGACGACGTTGTAAGATATTTGCCATAAATTTTGCCCGTTATGTCTCTTTTTAGTTAAATAATTAAAAAAATAAACCATTAAAATTCAGTGAATTATACTTAAGTACAGGTTTTTTCGCCTAAAGACTGACATGTGTTACTTGAGCCTTTTACCAAATGGTCTACATTATTCAGCAGTGCAGGATGCACTCATCAGGATGATGCGCTCAGGAATGTTGGGATAACGAAGAGCGGCTGGAGTGGAAATGGCTATGGACGGGAGCCGGAAAAGGAAAGGGATACGCTCAGGAGTTGAGCAGGCGCAGGATTAACCGGGACGTTGTGAGCCGAAACGGATTTGAAACATGATTCCTTCTGCTGAAGGTATGAAATAAGGCGACAGCTTGAGCTGTCGCCTTTTTTCTTTGTGTGGTTTCTGCTAGATTTCGCCGCAATTCTATACTGAATAAAAAACACCGGGACCGAACATCATGAAGCAACCTGCAAGCGCTGCGAAAGGTAAGCCTGTCGCCAAAGCGAAACGTAAATCGCGTGAAGAAATTAATAATGAAGCGCGCGATCGTAAACGCGATAAAAAGCATCGTGGCCATGCGTCAGGCAGCCGTGCTAACCCGCAAACGCAGAGCAACAACGGCAAGCAAAGCGCCGCCGCGAAAGATCCGCGTATTGGCAGCAAAAAGCCAGTGGCATTGATCGCTGACGAAAAGGCCGCACCAAAAAAAGCGAAAAACGTCGCGGCCAAACCGGTAAGGGAGAAAAAAGTGTCTCTTACTCCTGAAGAGGAGCTGGCGCAGCTGGAGAACAGTGAGCGCCTGGATGCGCTGCTCGATCGTCTTGAAAAGGGTGAGACGTTGTCATCAGAAGATCAGGGCTGGCTTGACGTGACGCTGGATCGCATTGATGAACTGATGGAACAGCTTGGTATTGAAATGGACGAAGAGGAAGACCAGGAGGCGGAAGAGGATATGTATCGCCTGCTGAAAGGTAACTAAGCTGTATTGATCGGCATGCGCGCATGCGCATGCCATGCTTAACAGGTAAACGACAATGTTTTGGCCTGGATCAATTTTCGCGTTGTTGATGACATGTTATCTGCTGTGGTTATTGTTTAAACTACGGCGACTGTCGCGTCTGAAGCAGCGTTTACGTCGGGTTTCCGCCCGCTCACCTCTCTTTCCTTCTGGATCGCGACCTTTACGACGGCAACGTAAGCGGAAGGAGTGAGCATGTCAGCAATGCAGATTAAGTGGGACCAGGCGTTAATTGAAAAATATAACGCTGCCGGTCCGCGTTACACGTCTTATCCCACCGCCTTAGCGTTCAACGATAAGTTTACTGATAACGACTTCAGACACGCCATTGAACGTTATCCGCAACGTGCCTTATCGCTGTATATTCATATCCCGTTCTGTCATCGCCTGTGCTACTTCTGTGGCTGCAATAAGATTGTCACGCGTCAGTTGCATAAAGCCGACCGTTATCTGAATGCGCTTGAGCAGGAGATCACTGCCCGCGCACCGCTGTTTAAGGGGCGTCAGGTTAGCCAGATGCACTGGGGCGGCGGAACGCCCACGTTCCTTGATAAACAGCAAATCAGCCGGCTGGTGGCGCTGTTGAAGCAGCACTTTACCTTTATCGACGACGCAGAGATGTCGATCGAGGTCGATCCACGTGAAATTGAACTGGATAGGGTCGATCACCTGCGCGCGTGTGGTTTCAATCGCCTGAGCATGGGCGTGCAGGATTTCAATAAAGCCGTGCAGGAGCGGGTGAATCGGATACAGGATGAAGCGGTCATTTTTGCCTTAATGGCGCGGGCGCGCGAGCAGGGGTTTCGTTCAACCAGCATCGATTTGATTTACGGGTTGCCGCTGCAAACGCCTGAAAGCTTCGCTTATACCTTGCAGCGCGTTATCGCACTGGATCCTGATCGCCTCAGCGTCTTTAACTATGCCCATCTACCCGCGCTGTTCGCCGCACAGCGTAAAATTAAAGAAGATGAGCTGCCCTCAGCACAGCAGAAGCTGGATATCCTGCAGCAGACTATTACCACGCTGACCCAGCAGGGCTATCAGTTTATTGGTATGGATCACTTTGCTAAACCGCAGGACGAGCTGGCAGTCGCGCAACGTGAAGGAAAACTGCACCGCAACTTTCAGGGCTATACGACACAGGGCGACAGTGACTTGCTGGGGCTTGGCGTATCTGCGATTAGCATGATCGGCGACAGCTATGCGCAAAACCAGAAAGGGCTTAACGACTGGTACAGTCAGGTTGAAAAACAGGGCCATGGCCTGTGGCGCGGATTACTGCTCAGTGAAGACGACTGCTTACGTCGTGACGTGATTAAACGGCTGATCTGCAATTTCTCACTTGATTTCAGCACGGTCGAAGCGCAGTGGAATATTCAGTTTGAACGCTATTTTGCGGAAGACATGGCGCTGTTAAAACCGCTGATTAGTGATGGGCTGGTGGAGCAGCATGCAACGGGCCTGAGAGTGACGGGAGCCGGACGCTTGCTGATTCGAAATATCTGTATGTGTTTTGATGCGTATCTACGTCACAAGGCGCGGCAGCAGCAGTTTTCACGCGTCATTTAAAAAAGCCGGAGCAGCCTGCGCTGTTCCGGCGGTGGATTTCTTATTCCATGCCCAGTTCTTTGAGCTTACGTGTCAGAGTATTTCTCCCCCAACCCAGCAAGCGTGCCGCTTCCTGTTTGTGGCCCTGAGTATGACGGAGCGCCGTGGTCAGCAACGTACGCTCCATCTCCGGCTGGGCTTCAGACAGTAGATTTTGATGACCGGAACGCAAGGCGCGGTCAGCCCACTGCGCCAGCAGGGTTGCCCAGTTATCCGGCAACGACTGAGTAGGGCTTTCCGGGGTACTGGATTCAAACAGCTCTGGCGGAAGATCCTGGATCAGCACTTCCTGTCCCGCAGCCATAACGGTTAACCACCGACAGGTATTCTCCAACTGGCGCACGTTACCCGACCAGTGCAGACGTGTCAGCGCGGTTTCGGTTTCCGCGTGCAAAATCTTGGCCTCGACCCCCAGTTCCCGTGCCGCAACCTGGAGGAAATAACGGGCAAGACGCGGGATATCCTCACGGCGCTCACGCAACGGCGGCAGATGCACGCGGATGACGTTCAGACGATGGAATAAATCCTCACGGAACTTGCCTTCCTGCACCCGCAGTTCAAGGTTCTGATGCGTTGCGGCAATAATTCGGACGTCAACTTTTACCGGCGCATAGCCGCCGACGCGGTAAAATTGCCCGTCAGCCAGAACGCGCAGCAGTCGTGTCTGAACATCCAGCGGCATATCGCCGATTTCGTCTAAAAAAAGCGTGCCGCCATCGGCCTGTTCAAAACGGCCCTGACGGATCTGATTGGCACCGGTAAACGCCCCTTTTTCATGACCAAACAGTTCTGACTCGATCAAATCCTTGGGAATCGCGGCCATATTCAGGGCAATAAACGGCGCTTTGCTGCGAGGGCTATGGCGATGCAGCGCATGCGCAACCAGTTCTTTACCCGTACCGGATTCCCCGTTGATCAGGACGCTGATCGACGAGCGAGAGAGACGGCCAATAATACGAAACACATCCTGCATGGCGGGCGCTTCGCCGATAATATCGGTGGTCGGGCCGCTGACAGGCTGGTTACGTGGCTGCTGCTGTTCCTGATAGTGGCTGATAGCGCGCTCGACCAGCGCAACAGCCTCATCAATATCAAACGGCTTGGGCAGATAATCAAACGCCCCTTGCTGATAGGCACTGACCGCGGCATCCAGATCGGAGTGCGCCGTCATGATGATGACCGGGAGCATGGGATGGCGCTGTTTAATCTGTTTTAGCAGCGTCAGCCCGTCCATTCCGGGCATACGAATGTCTGACAATAAAACGTCCGGCGTTTTTGTCGCTAATGCGTTCAGCACGTCGTTCGCACTGTCAAAGGTCGCACAGCTCAAACCGGCTCCAGTGAGCGCGCGTTCAAGCACCCAGCGGATGGAGCTATCGTCATCGACGATCCAGACTATCCCTCGTTGCATAGAAACCTCACTGGCGAATAGGCAGGTAAACCGAAAATTCGGTATGACCCGGCCAACTGTTAAACTCAATTTTTCCTGAATGCTGATCAATCAGGCTACGGGCAATAGAAAGACCTAAACCGGTTCCACCTTCACGTCCGCTTACCATCGGATAAAACAGCGTATCCTGAAGCTGTGCCGGAATGCCTGGACCGTCATCTTCGATATCAATACGGGCGACCAGGCGATACCGCGTACCGTGCAGCGTCAGCTGAAAGGCGGTACGGGTGCGAATGACTATCGTGCCACCGTCCTCGCCCAGCGCCTGCAGCGCATTACGCACCACATTCAGTAGTACCTGTTCAATCTGGTCGGGATCGTGGGGCAACTCCGGCAGGCTGGGATCGTAATCGCGGACCAGAGAGACATTTTCTGGCAGCTCCATCGAGACCAGGTTGACCACCCGTTCGGCGACCTGATGAATACTCTGGGTGATGTGCATCCCGGGCTGTTGCGGCCCTAATAAGCGATCCACCAGATTCCGCAGGCGATCGGCCTGTTCAATAATGACTTTGGTATATTCATTCAGCGCGGGATCGGGCAAGGCGCGAGACAGCAGCTGGGCCGCACCGCGCAGTCCGCCTAACGGATTTTTGATCTCATGCGCCAGTCCACGCACCAGATCGCGTGCCGCAACCTGCTGAGCATGCTGGAGTTGTTCCTGGCTCAAGCGACGTTGATTATCCATGGGCGCCATTTCCAGCAAAATCAGGCCCTCTGGCAAGCGCTGCGCTGTCAGCGACATAATATGTGCCCGACCATCGACCACCAGGGTAACTTCACTGTCCGTAAAGCCCTGGCCCGCCTCAAGACTCTCGCGCATTACCTCGACATTCAGCGAAAAGTAGCCGGTCAGTTCAGGTAACGGCGTGCCGAATAATTTACGGGAGCTTTGCGCCAGTAATTGCTGTGCCGCCGGGTTGGCGTAGTGAATAACCAAATCGTTATCCACCAACAAAATACTGTTGATTAAGGTATTGAGAATCTGCCCGGCATCGGGCAGTGAGGCAGTTGCCATACAGCGTTCCTCTGCACTAATTTAGTGCATTGTAATCTCTAAGCCGGAATTAAAGCGAATGAACGATGAATTCGCGGAGAAAAAAGCCCATCCGAAGATGGGCTAAAGTTTCCACGGCAACAAAAAAACGTTTCAGGCTATCGGTGCCGCCTTTGCAAGATCTGTCTGCGGCACCCATTTGCTTATTCTGAAATTAAACGCTGTAGTACAGTTCGAACTCAACCGGGTGCGGCGTCATGCGCACACGATCGTTTTCGGATTTACGCAGTTCGATATAGGCATCGATCGCGTCATCAGTGAACACGCCGCCACGGGTCAGGAACTCGCGGTCTTCGTTCAGGGCATTCAGCGCTTCTTCCAGTGAACCTGCAACTTTTGGAATTTCAGCTTCTTCTTCCGGTGGCAGGTCATACAGGTTTTTGTCCATCGCATCGCCAGGATGGATCTTGTTGATGATGCCATCAAGACCTGCCATCAGCAGTGCGGTAAACGCCAGGTATGGGTTAGCCGCTGGGTCCGGGAAGCGCGCTTCAATGCGACGTGCTTTCGGGCTGGCGACAACCGGAATACGGATTGAGGCTGAACGGTTACGGGCTGAATAGGCCAGCATCACCGGCGCTTCATAACCCGGCACCAGACGCTTGTAGGAGTTGGTGGTTGGGTTCGCCAGGGCGTTGATCGCTTTGGCGTGCTTGATGATGCCGCCGATGTAGAACAGCGCCATTTCAGACAGGCCGCCGTACTTATCGCCAGAGAACAGGTTCTGACCGCCTTTAGACAGCGACATATGGCAGTGCATACCGGAACCATTATCACCAAACATCGGTTTTGGCATAAAGGTCGCCGTTTTGCCGTAGGCATGAGCCACGTTGTGCACGACATATTTGTAGATCTGAATTTCGTCAGCTTTTTTGGTCATGGTATTGAAGCGGGTAGCCACTTCGTTCTGACCTGCTGTTGCAACTTCATGGTGATGGGCTTCAACAACCAGACCCATTTGCTCCATGGTCAGACACATGGCAGAACGGATGTCCTGTGATGAGTCAACCGGTGGAACCGGGAAGTAACCGCCTTTCAGGCCTGGACGATGGCCTTTGTTACCGCCTTCGTATTCTTTGCCAGTGTTCCAGGCTGCTTCGATATCGTCGATAGCAACATGAGAACCCGACGTTGACGAACCGAAACGGATATCGTCAAACAGGAAGAACTCTGGCTCAGGGCCAAACAGAACGGTATCCGCAATGCCTGAAGAACGCAGGTAATCTTCCGCGCGCTTAGCGATAGAACGTGGATCGCGGTCATAGCCCTGCATAGTGCCTGGCTCAAGAATGTCGCAACGAATGATCAGGGTAGAATCTTCAAAGAAAGGATCCATTACCGCTGTGGTTGCATCCGGCATCAGCACCATGTCTGATTCGTTAATGCCTTTCCAGCCGCCGATGGAAGAGCCATCGAACATCTTGCCTTCTTCGAAGAAGTCAGCGTTAACCTGGTGAGCCGGAATAGTAACGTGCTGTTCTTTACCTTTGGTATCGGTAAAACGCAGGTCAACAAACTTAACTTCATGCTCGTTCATCATCGAGAGAACGTGTTCAGCGGACATACTCAACTCTCCTGGAAATGGTCATTGTCTACATGGCGAGAACCGGGTTACGGAATAGACGACTGTGAACTGTCTTTCCTGAATCTGATCCTGACCAGCTCTGTAACCGTTGTCTTACATCGTTTTCATCTGGATAATACAAAGCGAATTCTGTGCCAACTTTATTTCTTTGCACAAAATCGCGCTGTCATGCACCTTTTTGTCATAAAGGTCATGCACCATGATAGTTGCATTGCACTGTTTGTGTGCGATTGGGTTGAAAGTGAGCACTTTTTTGGTGCAAAACATCGATGCAGTGCAAATTTTGCACGCCTATTAGTGCGATTTTGCGACAATGCAATAAACTTTCAGTGAAAAGTGTGATCGTGTTCAGTCTCCCGCTTAATCCGTGTACAATACCGCGTTATTTCTAATGCCTGAGGCAAAAAAGCTGTGATCGAAAATTTGCGTAACATCGCCATCATCGCGCACGTTGACCATGGAAAGACCACCCTGGTTGATAAACTGCTGCAACAGTCCGGTACTTTCGATGCCCGTACTGAAGCCACCGAGCGCGTGATGGACTCCAATGATTTGGAGAAAGAGCGTGGGATTACCATCCTCGCAAAAAATACCGCCATTAAATGGAACGACTACCGTATCAACATCGTTGATACCCCAGGACACGCCGACTTCGGTGGTGAAGTTGAACGCGTAATGTCTATGGTGGATTCGGTACTGTTGGTTGTAGATGCGATGGATGGCCCTATGCCGCAAACCCGCTTCGTCACCAAAAAAGCGTTCGCGCATGGTTTGAAGCCGATTGTGGTTATCAACAAAGTTGACCGTCCTGGCGCGCGTCCTGATTGGGTTGTTGATCAGGTATTTGACCTGTTCGTTAACCTGGATGCGACTGACGAGCAGCTCGACTTCCCGATCATTTTCGCCTCGGCGCTGAATGGTATTGCCGGTCTTGAGCACACAGACATGGCTGACGACATGACCCCGCTGTATCAGGCTATTGTCGACCATGTATCGCCTCCACAGGTTGAAGCGGATGCCCCGCTGCAGATGCAAATCTCTCAGCTGGACTACAACAACTACCTGGGCGTGATCGGTATCGGCCGCATCAAGCGCGGTAAAGTGAAGCCTAACCAGCAAGTCACTATCATTGATAGCGAAGGTAAAACCCGCAACGGTAAAGTCGGTAAAGTCCTGACTCACCTGGGTCTGGAGCGTATTGACAGCGACCTGGCAGAAGCAGGCGATATCATTGCGATTACCGGTCTGGGCGAGCTGAACATTTCTGACACCATTTGTGATCCACAAAACGTGCAGGCGCTGCCGGCACTGAGCGTGGATGAGCCAACGGTTACCATGTTCTTTAACGTCAACACCTCTCCGTTCTGCGGTAAAGAAGGTAAGTACGTGACGTCTCGTCAGATCCTTGAGCGTCTGAACAAAGAACTGGTTCACAACGTAGCACTGCGTGTTGAAGAAACCGAAGATGCTGACGCGTTCCGCGTATCGGGCCGTGGCGAGCTGCACCTGTCTGTTCTGATCGAGAACATGCGTCGTGAAGGTTTCGAACTGGCGGTATCCCGTCCGAAAGTTATCTTCCGCGAGTTCGAAGGCCGTAAGCAAGAGCCTTTCGAGAACGTGACGCTGGATATCGAAGAAACGCATCAGGGTTCAGTCATGCAAGCCATGGGCGAGCGTAAAGGCGACCTGAAAAACATGGATCCAGATGGCAAGGGCCGCGTACGTCTTGACTACGTGATCCCAAGCCGTGGTCTGATCGGTTTCCGTAACGAATTTATGACCATGACCTCAGGTACCGGTCTGCTGTACTCCACCTTCAGCCACTACGATGATATTCGTCCGGGCGAAGTGGGCCAGCGTCAGAACGGCGTCCTGATCTCTAACGGCCAGGGTAAAGCCGTTGCGTTCGCCCTGTTTGGTCTGCAGGATCGCGGCAAGTTGTTCCTGGGTCACGGTGCGGAAGTCTATGAAGGCCAGATCATCGGTATTCACAGCCGTTCTAACGACCTGACTGTAAACTGCCTGACCGGTAAGAAGCTGACCAACATGCGTGCATCAGGAACTGATGAAGCCACCACGCTGGTTCCACCGCAGAAAATGACGCTGGAACAGGCCATTGAGTTCATCGATGACGACGAACTGGTCGAAGTTACCCCTCAGTCAGTGCGTATCCGTAAACGTCACCTGACCGAGAATGACCGTAAGCGTGCTTCACGTGGCGGTAAAGACGCATAATCGCGTCACAAAAAGGCCCCGTTTATCGGGGCTTTTTTTTTGCCTGTGTGCCTGCCAGCACAGTTAAATCCAGCCTAAACCAGCCTGTAACTTCTTCTCTGTACCCTTCCCACTTTGTCCTGTCGTACCTTAAGTTAAGGTTTATATTTTTCTCGTCCGGACTGCCTGTTCAGGCCGCGTTTTTACCGCTAGAGTGAATGATCCAGGGAACCAAAGGAGGCACCATGCTGTACATCTTTGATTTGGGCAATGTAATAATCGATATCGACTTTAACCGCGTGTTGGGCGTCTGGAGTGACCTCAGCCGCGTGCCGCTGGCCTCGCTTCAAAGTCACTTCCAAATGGACGAGGCTTTTGAGCAACATGAGCGCGGCGAAATCAGTGATGAGGCCTTTGCAGAAGTCCTGTGTGAGAAGCTGGATATCGCGCTGAGCTATGAACAGTTCGCGGCAGGCTGGCAGGCGGTTTTTGTTGGTGTCCGGCCGGAGACGCTGGCCGTAATGCATCAGCTAAGACAAGCGGGACATCGGGTGGTTATTCTTTCCAACACTAACGCACTGCACTGTACCTTCTGGCCAACGCAATATCCTGACGTACAGCAGGCGGCTGACAAGATCTACCTGTCACAGGAGTTGGGCATGCGTAAACCTGAAGCGAGAATCTACCAGCATGTGTTAGATGCTGAAGGGGTGAGCGCCGATCAGGCCGTGTTCTTCGATGACAACGCGCAAAATATTGAGGGCGCACGAGCCTTAGGTATTAAGAGTGTGCTGGTAACCGACAGCACAACCGTGCCGAACTGGTTTGCAGGTCAGCATTAAGCCATGAAGTTACGTCATTTTCGCCCCGGGCTTCATGCGTTCTGGTTGTGGCTTAAGCTGCTGTGGAAGCGCATTGATAATGATGCCATGACGACGCAGGCAGGCAACCTGGCCTTTGTCTCGTTACTGGCGCTGGTGCCGTTGATTGCGGTGGTCTTTGCGCTGTTTGCTGCGTTTCCTGTGTTCTCTGATATTAGCGTACAGCTTAAGAATTTTATTTTTACCAACTTCATGCCCGCGGCGGGTAACACGCTGCAACGTTACCTTGAGCAGTTTGTGGCAAACGTGCACCGGATGACGGCCGTGGGCGCGGTGGGGTTGATCGTGACGGCGCTGTTGCTGATGCATTCCGTGGATTCGGCGCTGAATGCCATTTGGCGCAGCGACAAAAAGCGGCCGCTGGTCTATTCCTTTGCGGTTTACTGGATGATATTAACGCTCGGGCCCTTGCTGGCGGGTGCCAGTTTAGCCATCAGCTCTTATCTGCTGTCGCTGAAATGGATCAACGTGACGGGCGTAACCAGCCTGGTCGATCAGATGCTGCGTTTCTTTCCGCTGCTCTTATCGTGGCTGTCATTTTGGCTGTTATACAGTATTGTCCCGACACAGCGGGTTCCTTCGCGTGATGCGTTGACGGGGGCGCTGGTCGCCGGACTGTTGTTTGAGCTGGGGAAAAAGGGTTTTGCGCTCTATGTTACGATGTTCCCGTCTTACCAGCTGATTTATGGTGTGCTGGCGGTGATCCCCATTTTATTCCTGTGGGTTTACTGGACGTGGTGTATCGTACTTCTCGGTGCGGAAATTACCGTGACCTTAGATGATTACCGCCAGTTCAAACGGCAGGAAAGAGAAAAAGAACGAGAGGACGGATGATTGCTTTAATTCAACGCGTTCAGCGTGCCAGCGTCAGTATTGATAACGCTGTTGTGGGTGAAATCGGACAGGGATTGTTAATACTGTTGGGCGTTGAAAAAGGTGATGATGACAAGCGCGCCGAGCGGCTGGCGGAGCGCGTGCTGGGCTATCGTATTTTTAGTGACGACCAGGGCAAGATGAACCTGAACGTCAAACAGGCGGGCGGCAGTGTGTTGGTGGTGTCTCAGTTTACGCTGGCTGCCGATACGCAAAAGGGTATGCGCCCCTCATTTTCCGGTGGGGCTGAGCCGCAAGAAGCAGAACGGCTGTATGACTATTTCAGCGCGTGCTGCCGTCGCCATGACGTGATGACCGCGAATGGCCGTTTCGCCGCGGATATGCAGGTCGCGCTGGTCAACGACGGACCGGTGACATTCTGGTTACAGGTATGACGCCGCATACCGCGCGGCTAAACCTCCGCCATCCCGCATCAGACCGAGAGAAACATTTTATGTATCATCTTCGTGTGCCACAAACGGCGGAAGAGCTGGATGTCTATTATCAGTTCCGCTGGGAAATGTTACGAAAGCCGCTGCATCAACCTCAGGGTTCTGAACGTGATGCCTGGGATGCGTTAGCGCATCATCAAATGGTAGTGGATGAGCAGGGTAAACCTGTTGCGGTGGGGCGACTTTACATCAATGCGGATAATGAGGCGGCAATCCGTTTTTTAGCCGTACACCCAACCGTTCAGGGGAAAGGCCTGGGCACGCTGGTGGCGATGACGCTGGAGTCGGTTGCGCGTCAGGAAGGCGTCAAACGTGTGACGTGCAGTGCGCGTGAGGATGCGGTGGCGTTCTTTGCCAAGCTCGGATATGTCAATCAGGGTGAAATTACCGCCCCACAGACCACGCCGGTACGCCACTTTCTGATGATCAAGCCGGTTGTTACGCTGGATGATATCTTGCACCGCGCGGACTGGTGCGGGCAGCTACAGCAGGCCTGGTACGATCACATCCCCCTGAGTGAAAAAATGGGTGTGCGGATTCTGCAATATACCGGGCAAAAATTTATTACCACCATGCCGGAAACAGGTAATCAAAACCCGCATCATACCTTGTTTGCCGGAAGCCTGTTTTCGCTGGCCACGCTTACCGGCTGGGGGCTGATCTGGCTGCTGCTGCGTGAGCGCCATCTCGGTGGCACTATTATTCTGGCCGATGCGCATATTCGCTATAGCCGTCCGATCACCGGGAGGCCGGGTGCTATTGCCGACCTTGGCTCACTGAGTGGCGATCTCGATCGCCTGGCTCGGGGGCGCAAAGCCCGTGTTCAGCTGGACGTGCAGCTATTCGGTGATGATGAGTGTGGTGCGGTATTTGAAGCGGTGTATATCGTGTTGCCTGTGGATCCGGACGGGCCGCTCGAAGAGGGCGGCTCAGGGGCGCGCATCAATTAAACGACAGGGCCGCGATTGCGGCCCTGTGTGTTTTACCTCACCTGACCTGCCTGCATGGTCTGCTGCAGTTGCTGGCTGTCTGTATTCACCGACAGCGTGGCGTTAACCGACGGTGCCAGCGGCTGATCGGCCTTCAGTGAGGCATTCAGGCGCAGCTGGAAATTGCTGTCGCCTTCCAGAGGAAGGGCGGGCCAGCCCCAGTTTTGCAAGACATTGACGGGTACGCCGCGACCCGTAAGGTTAAGGCTAACTGGGCGGTCGGTTTGCTGACCTACGGTTGCCGTGCCTTCCAGTAAACCCTTAGCGCTAAACGCGCTGAGTTCCGTCACCTTGATCTGCCGATCGTCAGCCTCCAGCGCAATGGACGGATGGCGTAAATCCGTGCGGTTAAAAGTCGATTCCGCTGCATTCAGGCTCAGTTTCCCTGACCAGATCCCCCATTGATGCTGGCGGGCCAACTGCAGATTCTCACCATTGCCATCCAGGGAGGTAAGCTGGAAAGGAAACGCAGGATTGATGTCGATAATCAAATTGCGGTTTGAGGTGAAACGGGTCACGATGATCCCATCCAGCCAGTCAGGAAGGGTATCCTGCCATAACGCCCGCCAGTTCTGTGGCAGCGTATATTCCAGGCCCGCGACGGCCAGGTTATTCAGTGTTAAGCGTCTGTCATTACGTGACCAGTTACCGTCAGCCCGGATCACGCCGTTAGCCCAGCGTGAGCTGAACTGGGTCAGGGCAATCCCCTGTGGCGAGAAGTCCATATTGATAATGGGATCGTTGAGCTCGAATTTGCCATTGATAAAGTTGCCTGCGTTCATCGCCAGTGAGCCATCCTGACTCTGCCAGTCCCGGCCTTTCCAACTGATATTTTTCAATGTCAGATCGAGATCGGTTACCGCCCAGTCAGGGCCCTGCAGCCGGGCATCGGTAATATCGACGCGGTTCAGCGTAACCGAGGGCACCTCTTCAAACGGCTTCAGGAAATCGACAAGTGAACTGGCGGTTTGCAATCGGATATCGTTCAGGCGGAGCTGATTGATCTTCCAGTTACCCTGCGCATCGCGCTCTCCGTTACCGGTCATCGAGCCCCGGGCTAAATCAGCGCCGATGTTGCTAAACGTCATGCGCCCCTGGGACACGTTGCCCTGAATCAGCACGTTTTCACCTGCTACGCTGTTGAGCGTCATCTTGCCTGCACTCATCTGGAACTGTGCATCTTTACCCAGCACATCGTCGGGCAAGGGCTTCCACGGCAGAATGCCGCCATTCACCTGCAATGCGAAAAGCGGTAAAACGGAAGCGGGACTGTCGATGCGCATGTTGTTCAGTTGCAGGCGATCGGCCTGCACGGGTAAGGCGCTATTCCTGGCCAGATTGGTCAGGTTAACCTCACCGTCACGGAGCTCTATGCTGGCAAAATGGAAGGGATCGCTGAACTGCAGCAGGGCGATGCCAAGATCGACGCGTTTGGCGACCAGCACGGCCGGTTGTCCGTCATGGCCAAAACTGAAGTCATCCAGAATAATGTGTGTAGGTGATGAAAAGTTATGTTCGATTTTGCTCAGCGACAGATGCCATTCCGTTTTGTCGCTCACCCAACGGCTAAACCAGCCCGCGCCCCACTGTGTTTGCAGCAGTACATACAGCACCACTAACGCAAACAGTAGTAGTAACAATAAGGTAAGGAAAAACTTTCCTATAAATTTCATCGTATCCTTCCCGGGTTCAGTCCGCTGAAAGGTTGTTATGCCTGAATTATCGTTATAGCTCAACCGCCTGGATGTAAATCAGCATAAATAGCAGACAGGCCGCAGCCTGCCTTAAGACGACTTTTCTGGTGGAAAGACGAGATTAAGCACAATCGCTGTGATGCCCCCTGCGGCAATGCCGGAAGACAGTAAGGTTTTCAACCAGTCCGGTGCAAACTGTAAAATCAGCGGTTGCTGTGACACGCCAAGTCCTGCGGCCAGGGAGAGGGCGATAATCATGATTGCACGCCGGTTGAGCGGCTCTCTGGAGACAATTCGCACGCCAGATGCGGCGATGGTACCAAACATCACGATTGTTGCGCCGCCCAGAACCGGCTCAGGAATATGCTGCACCAGTCCACTCACCGCCGGAAACAGGCCCAGCAGGATAAGCATCAGCGCCACAACAAAACCAACATAGCGGCTGGCAACGCCGGTCAGCTGGATAACGCCGTTATTCTGCCCAAAACAGGAGTTAGGAAAGGTATTAAACAGGGCAGAGACAAAGGAGTTCAGGCCGTTAGCGAGCACGCCGCCTTTCAGGCGCTTCATATAAATGGGGCCGCTCACCGGTTGTTCCGATACATCTGAGGTTGCGGTGATATCACCAATCGTTTCCAGCGAGGTCACCATAAACACCAGCATGAGCGGGATGAGCAGATTCCAGTCAAAACCCAGACCGTAATAAAGCGGCGTCGGCAACGCAACGATCGGCTGATCGGTCGGTGTGCTGATGGAGGGCAGCATATCCATCGCCCAGGCCAGCAGGTAGCCGACCGCCATTGCAATCACCAGGGAGGCAACGCGGAGATAAGGGTTTTTTTGACGGTTTAGAAGGATAATCACGACCAGAACGACGCCGGCCAGCAGCAGGTTTTTCGGTGCGCCGAAACTGTGATCGTTCATGGCGGCAAAGCCGCCGCCGACGGAGGTGAGGCCAACCTGAATAAGCGATAACCCAATGATCATTACAACAATACCGGACACCAGGGGCGTGATAATACGGCGAGCCAGATGCAGCACCCGTGACAGCACCATTTCCGTGCAGGATGCGACCATCAGCGTTCCAAACAGCGCCGCCATCATCGTGGGCACATCTGCGCCGCCGTTCTTCAGCGCCATCCCACCCATAATCAGCGGTGTGACAAAGTTAAAGCTGGTGCCCTGAATAGACAGCAAACCTGAGCCAACCGGCCCCCACGTTTTAATTTGCAGCACTGAGGCTACGCCAGAGGCAAACAGGGACATGCTGATGATGTGCTGTGTGTCCTGCGCCGGTAAACCCAATGCCTGGCAGATGAGTAACGCGGGCGTAATCACCGCGACGAACATGGCCAGCAAATGCTGACCGGCTGCAAACAGGGTTTGCGCAAGCGGCGGGCGATCTTCCAGGCGGTAGATCAGTTCACTTTTACTGACGGATGAGGAGGCTGGCTGCTGATTGGTCGACATTGTAACGGTTCCCAAAAAAAGTGAGGCGATTGTAATCTGCAACGGCTCAAAAGCAAACGTTTGCTAACGGTGGCAAAAAAAGTGTCAGGCGTTGCTGTAGCGGCCGGTTTCCGGCAGCCAGCGCTCGATTAGGGCCTGAGCCTGTTCAGGATAGTGCTGGTGGATATGCCGTGCGACGCGTTGAACTTCAGGAATCATGGCCTGATCGCGCAGGAGATCGGCAACCTTAAACTCAGCATTACCGGTCTGGCGCGTTCCCAACAGTTCACCCGGCCCCCGAATCTCCAGATCGTGTTGGGCAATCACAAAGCCATCGTTGCTGTCGCGTAGCACCTGCAAACGCTTCTGCGCCGTTTTGCTCAGCGGCGCTTTGTACAGCAGCACACAGTGAGAGGCAACCGCACCCCGCCCGACGCGTCCGCGTAGCTGGTGCAGCTGAGCCAGCCCAAGCCGTTCCGGGTTTTCGATAATCATCAGGCTGGCGTTTGGCACGTCCACGCCGACTTCAATGACGGTAGTCGCGATTAACAGCTGGATCTCGTTCGCTTTGAAAGCCTGCATGACTGCCAGCTTTTCCGCCGGTTTCATACGGCCATGCACCAGGCCGACCTGTAAATCGGGCAGTGCAACTTTGAGTTCTTCCCATGTGGCTTCTGCAGCCTGAGCTTCCAGCAGGTCTGATTCTTCAATCAATGTACAGACCCAGTAAGCCTGACGGCCCTCGTGACAGGCCTTTTGTACGCGCTCAATGATCTCACTGCGACGGCTGTCCGGAATGGCAACGGTCGTGACCGGCGTCCTGCCCGGCGGCAATTCGTCAATGGTTGATGTATCCAGATCGGCATAGGCGGTCATGGCCAGCGTGCGCGGAATGGGAGTGGCGGTCATGATCAGCTGATGGGGATGAAAACCCTGCTCCTCCCCCTTTTCCCAAAGCGCGAGCCGCTGATGAACACCAAACCGGTGTTGCTCATCAATAATCACCAGCGCCAGCCCGTTGAACTTCACCTGCTCCTGAAACAGGGCATGTGTGCCGACGACCATGGCGACATTACCGCTCGCGATGGCGTCCTGCTGCGCCTGACGCGCTTTGCCTTTTTGTTTACCTGCCAGCCAGCCGACTTCCAGACCCAGTGGCGCGAGCCATTGACGAAAATTGATTGCATGCTGTTCGGCCAGCAACTCTGTCGGTGCCATCATCGCCACCTGTTTGCCGTGAGCAATAACGTTCAGGGCGGCGAGCGCCGCGACCAGCGTTTTACCCGACCCCACGTCGCCCTGGACGAGTCGCAACATGGGATAATCATGCGCTAAGTCTTTTTCGATTTCCGCCACGACGCGTTTTTGGGCAGAAGTGGGCGAAAAAGGCAGAGCGGCCAGTAACTGGTCACTCAATGTATGTCGGGCAGGCATGGGCAGAGCATAATGGCGCTGTGCGCCAGCTCTGACGGCCAACATACTCAGGTTATGCGCCAGCAGTTCTTCCAGAATCAGCCTGCGCTGAGCAGGATGGTGCCCGCTTTCAAGTTCGCTGAGTTTCACATCTGGCGGTGGCCGATGCAGCGTATGTAAGGCCTCGGGCAGGCTGATCAGTCCGCCACTTAACGCCTGCGGCAACAGTTCCGTAATCGGGCAGTTTTCCAGCAGAGTTAACGCCTGGTCGGTAAGGTTGCGCAGCGTCGCCTGACGAATGCCATCAGTGGTGGGATAAACGGGCGTCAGGGTTTCTTCCAGCGTCACGGTGCTGTGCTCGCCCTGTACACGGTATTCCGGATGAATGATTTCTGCGCCGCGCTGGCCACGTTTTATTTCACCATAGGCGGTGACGCGTCTGCCTGGCGCGAGGCTGTTTTTCATCCCGGCATTAAAGTTGAAGAAGCGCATGCTCAGCACGCCGCTGCCGTCACTGATTTGGCACACCATCATGCGCCTGCGGCCAAAGGTAATCTCGGTATGCAGGACATCGCCTTCAACAGTCGCCCAAATGCCCGGTAGCAGGTCATTAATGGCATAAAGTTGAGTACGATCTTCATAACGCAGGGGAAGGTGAAGCAGTAAATCCTGAACAGTATGCAGGCCAATTTTAGCCAGCTTTGCCGCCTGACTGGCGCCGACGCCGGTCAGGGTACTGAGCGGGATGGCATCCAGCAGACGGCCTTTCATTTCTTACTTCTGCCTGTAGATTGCATCGTTGCCCACCAGGTTTCATCGGCTTCTATCTCGCCCTGAGCATTGATATAAGGATACGGCATGCGCTTGTGCTTTGCCACGCGGGCCAGCACGGGATAGCCACCCTCAAACAGCAGGCGCTGTTGCTCTTGCGGCGCTAAAAGGCTGGTCTGACGTTGATACATGCCGGCATTTTGACGCTGGCGCTGCGCTTCATAAAGAATCAGGGCAGATGCAACGGAAACGTTGAGTGACTGAACCATACCGACCATCGGAATAATGATATGACGATCGGCCAACGCCAGAGCGTCATCAGTAATACCGGTTTTTTCCTGCCCCATCAAAATGCAGGTGGGTTTGGTGTAATCAATCTCACGAAAATCCACGGCGTCAGCAGAGAGGTTGGTCGCCAGTATCTGCATGTTTTGCGTTTTAAGATGGCTAATGGCGTCGTTGATTGAGGGATGCGTTACCACGTTCACCCAGCTGTTACTGCCGGCCGATGCCGACGCCTGGGTGCGCATGCGCTGGCTGGGCCATACGGCATGGACCTCATGAATCCCCACCGCGTCGGCGGTACGAATGACAGCGGAAACGTTATGCGGTTTATGCACCTGTTCCATGCAGACGGTAAGGTCGTGCTGGCGCAGGGCCAGCATTTCCTGGATACGAGCAAAGCGTTGAGGATTCATGCACTAGTTACGGTTGCGGTGAACTTTGATCACATCCGGCATCACACGAATCTTACGCATGATATTCGCCAGGTGGACGCGATCGCGTGCCGTCAGACGGATAAAGGCACTGTAAACGCGGCCATCGCGCTCTTCAGTATTCAGACTCTGGATATTGGATTCGGCAGTATTAATGGCTGCCGTGAGATTAGCCAGTGCACCCTGGTGGTTAAACATATCCACCTTGATCTCAGCCACAAACTCCTGTTCGGTGACTTTATCCCACTCTACCGGCATGAATTTTTCTGGCTCTTTTTGGTAGCCGCGAATATTTCGACAGGATTCATGGTGAACAACCAGGCCTTTACCGGGGCTGACGTGAGCGACAATGGGATCGCCAGGAATAGGGCGACAGCATTTCGCAAAGGTAATCAGCACGCCGTCTGCACCTTTGATGGGCAGCTTGCCTTGTTTTTTGTTATTGCTGAGCGTGCTGGTGTCAGTCTGGAGCAGGTTCTTGGCCACGACCACGCTCATTGCATTACCCAGACCAATTTCCGCTAACAGATCGTCCAGTGACGTCAGTTTCATGCGATCAAGCTCATGCTTGATGTTTTCAGCCGGTACTTCCGCCAGTTTACGACTGCCGCCCATTGCATGGCTGAGCAGGCGACGTCCCAGGTTTACCGAGTCCTCGCGCTTGAGGTTTTTCAGCAGCTGACGGATCTTAGCGCGTGCTTTGGAACTGACCACGAAATTGAGCCAGGCGGCGTTAGGACGCGCGCCGGGCGCGGTGATGATCTCGATAGTTTGGCCGCTGGTGAGCGTCTGAGACAGTGGATAAGGCTGACGATCAACGCGTGCGCCTACACAAGCATGACCAATATCGGTATGTACCGCGTAGGCGAAATCGACCGGCGTGGAGCCTGTCGGCAGTTCGACAATACGGCCTTCTGGCGTAAAGACGTAGATCTCATCCGGGAAGAGATCAGATTTCACGCTTTCGATGAATTCAAATGAACTGCCAGCGCTCTGTTGCAGTTCAAGCAGGCTCTGCAGCCAACGCTGAGCGCGGATTTGCGCCGTGGTACCGCTTTCGCCTGCCTGCTTATAGGCCCAGTGCGCGGCAACCCCCATTTCAGCCATCTGATCCATATCTTCGGTACGGATTTGCACTTCAACCGGCACGCCATGCGGTCCGATCATGGAAGTATGCAGCGATTGATAGCCGTTAGCTTTAGGGATAGCGATATAGTCTTTGACGCGACCAGGACGCGGCTTGTATAAGCTGTGCATCTGGCCCAGCACGCGGTAACAGGTATCCAGGTCTTTCACGATCACGCGAAAGGCATAGATATCCATAATCGAGTGAAAACGCTGCTCTTTCAGCGTCATTTTGCGGTAGATCGAGTAAAGGTGCTTTTCGCGCCCACTGACCCGGCAGGGGATACCGGCTTCCTGCAGGCGGCCATCGATTTCAGAGAGGATTTTTTGAATCATCTCTTTACGGTTGCCGCGGGCCGCTTTCACGACCTCTTTAATCACCCGAAAACGATTGGGATAGAGCGCTTCAAAACCGAGCTCTTCCAGTTCCGTTTTTAGGTGATGAATACCCAGGCGGTGCGCCAGTGGACTGTATATTTCCAGCGTTTCGAGCGCGATGCGACGACGTTTATCGGGACGTAACGACCCGAGCGTTCGCATGTTGTGAGTACGGTCGGCCAGCTTGATGAGAATGACACGGATATCCTGCACCATTGCCATAATCATCTTGCGGAAGTTCTCTGCCTGCGCCTCTTTCTTGTCACGGAATTTCAGCTTATCCAGCTTTGAAACGCCTTCAACCAGTTCGGCAACGCTCTTGCCAAACAGCTGTTCCATATCCTGATAGGTGGCTGGCGTGTCTTCAATAACATCGTGCAAAAGCGCGGCCATGAGCGTTTCATGATCGAGCTTCATTTCTGCCAGAATACAGGCCACTGCAACAGGATGGGTGATGTAAGGCTCGCCGCTGGAGCGTGTCTGTCCCTCGTGGGCATCACGTGAAACAAGATAGGCTTGCTTGAGGCGCTTAATCTGGTCCTCAGGCAAGTATTGTTCAATCAGTTGATTGAGACTTTCAAACAGATACAAGGTTGACCTGCAGCTAGCTGTTAACGACGACCTTCAGCGATAGCGGTAACGGCCTGTAACTCAGCGGCTTCCTGCTCTTGCTGCTCCTGACGATCACGCACATCTAAAATCTGATTGGTGACCAAACCTTCTTCGATTTCGCGCAGTGCGATAACGGTAGGTTTATCGTTCTCTTCCGGAACCAGCGGATCTTTTCCGCCTACCTGCATCTGACGTGCACGACGTGCAGCGACCAACACCAGGTCAAAACGATTACCAACTTTTTCTACTGCGTCCTGAACGGTTACGCGTGCCATAGGTGTGCTACTCCACAGATGAAGAAATGACTCGGCATCATACTGAAACTGGGTTCAGACTGCCAACAGTTTGCTGATTAAAGCATCATGGCGCGCTTTCTGACGGGCCATGCGCAGACGTTCTGCGCGAATAATGGTTTTCAGATCCAATAACGCCAGATCAAAATCATCATTCACAATTAAATAGTCGTATTCGGCGTAGTGGCTCATTTCTGCCACGGCCTGTGCCATCCGACGTGCAATGACCTCTTCGCTGTCCTGACCGCGACCACGCAGGCGACGATCCAGTTCTTCTTTCGAAGGCGGTAAAACAAATATGCTGCGCGCTTCGGGCATCTTAGCGCGAATTTGCTGCGCGCCCTGCCAGTCAATATCAAGAAAAACGTCCACGCCGGTCGCCAGGACCTGTTCAATTGCCTTACGCGAGGTGCCGTAATAGTTGTCGAAAACTTTCGCGTGCTCCAGAAAAGCATCTTCCGCGATCATTTTTTCGAACTCATGCTGTTGAACAAAGAAATAATGTTCACCATGCGCTTCGCCCGGACGCATACCTCGGGTGGTATGGGAAACAGACACTTGCGTATCATACAGCGGCTGCGTTTTTAACAGTGCCTGAATCAGACTGGATTTTCCTGCACCACTGGGCGCAGAAACAATATAGAGCGTACCTTGGGCCATGATTTTCTTGAATTGATTAAGTGCGGAGTCGGTTTCCTGCACAGTATACACAGCTTCCCCGCCCCACGCAGCGTTTGCGCCATCTCCAAAGCGAAAAGTTTATGCGACATGCTACGCAGCCCAGCCCGCAGCAGCTGAAAACACAACGCTTTGTTCGGCTAACCCGTTCCAGAACACCGGAACAGGGCTGGCTCAGCCTGTTGTTCAGAGATTGAATGGTTCAAAATCAGGAGGTGACGGATGAGAGGGATGTTTATTGTTGGGCTGCTACTGATATTCAGCACGTTTTCTTCCCTTGCGGCGTTGTGCCCCGCCTGGACGTCTGCGCGTGCCGTCAGTGAGATTGCGCATTTGCAACAGCAACTTCAGCAGTGGGATAAGGCGTATTTCCAGCAGGGGCGTTCGCTGGTGAGTGACGCAGACTACGATAGCTTGCAGCAGCGGCTTAACCACTGGCAGCGCTGTTTTACTCAGGCTGCGGATGAATATGTGCCTGCCTTGCCAGAGGACGGTACGCAGTGGCATCCCGTTGCGCACACCGGCGTAAAAAAAGTACAGGATAAACGTGCGCTGGGTTACTGGATGCAGGCACGAAATGATCTTTGGGTACAACCAAAAATCGATGGCGTTGCCGTCTCCCTGATCTATCGACAGGGAAAACTGGTCTCGCTAATCAGCCGCGGCGATGGGTTACACGGCGAGCAGTGGCTGGCGAAAGCCCGTCATATTCCTGCCATTCCATCGGTTATCGACAGTCAGCAAGGCAGCATCATCCTGCAGGGCGAGCTTTTTTTGAAGATGACCGGTCATCAGCAGGCTGTTGACGGCGGCAGGAATGCCAGAGCCCGTGTGGCAGGGGCAATGATGAGCGAGGCTGACTCGCCGCTGCTGGCACAGCTGGGTATTTTTATCTGGGGTTGGCCTGACGGGCCGGCGAGTATGCCTGAACGTCTGGCCCGGTTGAGCTCATGGGGCTTTGACCTCGCCAGCCACTGGACTCAACCCGTTCAGGATGAAGAGGATGCGGCAAGCTGGCGCGAGCGCTGGTTTCGCGCGCCCTTGCCTTTTGTTACCGACGGCATTGTCGTGCACCAGGCTGCCCGCCCGGCAGGAAAGTACTGGCAGCCTGGTGAGGGTGAGTGGGCCATCGCCTGGAAATACCCGCCACCGGAGGTGAGCAGTGAGGTACGCTCCGTCGATTTCTCAATAGGACGAACGGGAAAGGTGGCGGTCGTACTGAATGTTCAGCCCGTTCAGCTTGATGACAAAACCGTCAGACGTGTCAACATAGGATCGTTAAAACGCTGGCGTGAGCAGGATGTCATCGCGGGAGATCAGGTGACGGTTAGCCTGGCAGGACAGGGAATTCCCCGGCTGGAGCGCGTTATCTGGCGCGTGGCGCAGCGTGATTATCCTGAGCCACCGGGCTCTGAGCACTTCACTCATCTTAGTTGTTATACGTTAACGCCGGATTGCCATCGCCAGTTACTGGCTCGCCTGAGCTGGCTGAGTCAAAAGTCCGTGCTGAATATTCCCGGCGTTCAGCGCAGCACCTGGCAGCGACTACTGGATACCGGTTGTATTACGCACCTGTTTTCCTGGCTGACGATGACGCCAGAACAGATTGCCGCTGCAGCAGGCATCTCCTCTGAAAGAGCACAGCAAATCTGGCACAGGTTCGAATTGACCCGCCAGCAACCTTTGCGTCGCTGGGTTAACGCGTTGGGCATCGCGTTGCCCCAAAAGGCACTTCGCGCCCTGGCCGATAAAGAGTGGGAAACCTTGCTGGCTCGTGATGTGCAAACCTGGCAAGCGCTGCCCGGTGTGGGCGCAAGACGTGCTGAACGCATTGCCGCACAATTTCAGGATGCCGGGCTGCGGAAGTTGATTACCTTTTTGCAGCAGCAGGGCATCCCGGCATCGTCAGTGTTCAGGATGGGGATAATTGAAGATGGGCAAGCCGAGTCGGAACCGCAGTGCCAGCAGGCGGGCAAAGAAACCGAAAAGTAAGGTGATAATGATTACCAGCTCATGTGCCAGAGGCGTTTTCAGGAGCAGGATGTACATCCAGCCAGAAGCGAAAGCGATACCGGCGTAAAGCTCTTTTTGAAAAACCAGCGGGATACGATTACAAAACATATCGCGTAAAACCCCACCAAATACGCCGGTAATGACGGCACTTATCGCGGCAATGATCATGGCATGGCCTGAATCCAGCGCAACCTGAGCGCCAATGATGGAAAACACCACCAGACCCAGCGCATCCAGAACCAGAAATACCTTGCGCAGATGTGTCATCAACGGCGCGGCAAAAGTGGTCACCACGGCAGCCGCGGCGACGATCATGATGTACTCAGGATGCTTTACCCAACCCAGTGGATAATGGCCAAGCAGAATATCGCGTACTGAACCCCCGCCTATCGCGGTCACAGAAGCAATAATAATCACGCCAAACAGGTCCATTTTACGACGGCCGGCGGCAAGTGCACCCGTCATCGCTTCAGCGGTGATACCAATGATATAGAGAACAGTAAGTAACATAGCAGGCTCCAGGAAGACGGCGGCAAGGCTACGCCACTGAAGAGCACGGCGCGACTGAGATTTTCTGTTAGTGACGTTAAAAGTATTAGTAAAAATTATCCTGTTCGGGATAAGACATTAATAATCAATAAGGTGCATGGATGAAGACACCAGTAGAGATGAAATTTTTTATTGGTTTTAATCCAGACATGCCAGGGAGCGCTGAGGCATTGCCCTGATCATGCTCTCTGCCGTGGCATTATGTTGGTTTAAACAGGGAAAGGAAACAACGCAAGAAAGCCATGCAGGATGAAAACCTGTTGGGTCAATGGCAGCTGGCATGCAGAGGCCGGTGAAAAGCAGAGCTGAATCCGCAGGAATAACCAATAACGGAAAGGGCTGTGTGTTCTCAAAAAAAACGTGCTGACTGGCAGCACGTGAAGACCTTTTATCAGATGCCTGAAGTCCAAATACCTTCTTATCGCGGTACGTTCCTGATACAAACCTGGAAAAAGGTTTTCAGATTAAATTGATACTCGGGCTGAAACCAGACCCGGCCATAACAGCAGTAAGCCAGCATCCTTACTGAAATCATTGCCAGATAGCCCCATAACGCGCACAACACGGAAGGCGTGCTCCACACAGTCAGCAGCGTAATGATCAGTCCAACGAATACGGAGGATATTTCGCAAAAAGCGATATCGGAATACTGCTTTTCGCGCTGCAAGATCGCGCGGTAATGCTGGCCCTGAGGGATAATAATAAAAATGACCGCTGCCATCTCCAGCATCATGGTAATCTCTGGCTGGTTAAAAAGATGATCGGCAACAATGCCGGAAATAAAAAACGCAGAAAAAATGAGGAGGCCCATTAACACATTCCCCCAATATATGACAGACAACGTATTGTCAGAGAGGGGGGAATAGCGAATCACTTTGTTTGAAAAGCCGCGATCCGCCAGTGTGTCTATGATTAAAAGGCCAGCAATCACGACAGCCAGAAAATTGAATGCTTCTGCCTGCAGGATTTTACCCAGCAGGGAAAGTTGCAACACGCCAATGCTTAAGATTTTTATTGATGAAAGAAAGGGCCATTTAGCGTCAATAATATTTATTTTACGTATAGCCATGGTTTTTCCATCGTGTAAATAATTATAGTGATAAGCGGAGGTGAAACCCTGGCTTAGCGTTTGGTCTGTTTATACAGGTGATATTAACGATCAAGCTGATGCTGTCGCGAACGGATCTATCGCGTGCATATTTCCCCTGGTGGTGCTGAATCCCTGTTGTTGTTTTAATTATCCAGACGACATTCATAATTATAACATTCATGATGCCATAATGAACGTTACTGAACGCCTTTGTTATATCGTTATATAAGTATTGCTGTGTGTAGGTGATTTATAGCGCTTTTTATTAGAAATAACATCATAAGGAAAATCTGATATAGGATTTGAGATAAGGGTTAATATTGAGTAGCTGCATGATGTTTTTTGACTGACAGATAAAATCTACATATTTATTTGTGCCAGGATTCGGTGTGACTATCCAGCATAAAAGAGTCTGGAATAAAAAAGGCTTTTAAACACTGTACATAGGAACGCTGTGAGAGCGTGAGCCAGGATTTTTCCGCTATAAAATGCTTAAGCAGCGGCAAAGCATAAACACGTTTTGTACGCGCGTGAGGGGTAAATACTTAAACATTCTGAACATAAAAAACCGGAGCGTAAGAATGCCCCAACCGCTGTACTGGCAAAATAGCCTTTGGTAGTTATTAAAGAAGGCAGAGAAAGGCGGGGCTGGATAGGGGGTTCTGCTTTCAGGCTGAACCTGTCTTGTTTGCCGTAACGGTAAAACGAATCCCGCCTGAAAAAGCAAAGCAGGCCAGAGCCTGCTTTGTCTTTATACGTAAAGAGACGCTTCACCCGGCGGGCGCGTTTTAAACCGGCGATGTAGCCAGAGGTACTGCTCCGGCGCGCGCATAATCTGGCTTTCAATCACTTTGTTCATGTAAGCAGCAGCGGCTGATTCATCTTTATGAGGATAGTTTTCCAGAATCGGTTCAATAATCAGTTTATAGCCATCGTTATCGGGATTACGAATCAGCATGATTGGCACCATAGCCGGCTTGGCCAGGCGGGATAAAACATAGGTACCGTTCGTTGTCGCTGCTTTCTCAACAGCAAACAGTGGCGCAAATGTACTGCCTTTAGGGCCGTAATCCTGGTCCGGCGCAAACCAGACGGATTCGCCCTGCTTGAGTGCCTGCACCATGCCGCGCAGATCGCGGCGATCGATCATCGCCTTGTTGGAACGCATCCGGCCTCTGGTTTGTACGTATTCCATCGCGCGGTTGTTATGCGGACGGTACATGGCCATCATCGGCTGACACAACCCGCTGATGCGGCCACCGAGCTCTAAGGACATAAAATGAATGCCGATTAACATTACGCCACGGCCTTCATTTTGAGCTGAATAGAGGTTTGCAAGGCCAGAAACGTTAAATAAACGTTTAACCGCATGGTCAGGCCAGAACCAGGCGATACCCGTTTCAACCAGTGCCATACCAAGAGAGGCAAAATTACCCGCGATCATGCTTTCTTTTTCTTGTTCACTGATAAAAGGAAAGCAGAGTTCAATATTACGACGGGTTATGCGCTCTCGACGCTGAAGGAAATGACGGGAAAGTTTACCGGCACCTGCACCCAATCTCATCAGAACAGGATAAGGGAGTTGAACCAGAAGCCAGAGAATGCCTAGACCGAACCATGTAAACCAATAACGCGGGTGTAAAAGTGTGCTGCTGAATTGCCTGGTGTTTTTCATCATTGACCTTAAAGGAGTAATGGATGTAACGCAAAAAGACCCATTCCTTAAGTTCCCAAGCGGTACGGCTGTGCTAACTACGACCAGCACTTTATCAAAAAGTGCCCTCTGTCACAGTGAGCTTTCGTCATCCTGTGGATTAAGACGATCGATGGAATGGCCTACTGAACGAACAAAACAGGGTGGTGTTTTATTTTTTAATGATTTAAAAACAACGTCTTAAGTATACTCTTGTAAAGCCAGAACGTTAAGGGAAGCGTAGGGAAATTAAGACAGTTCTGTACTCACAAGCTAAAATCTTTTCGAAAAACTTACATTCAGAGTGGCAAAATTCTAAAAATTGGCTAAGGACGAGTATGCGCCGGGATGTGATGAAAAGCGACATGATCCGTGCGATAAGTGATTTCGGCAGATCATAAGAGGAGAGAGTAAGGACATGCGTCTTCACAGGCTATACACGTCTGTCCCCGTACGTCACATCATAGCCTGAAAGAACATGCTGTACAAAAAAGGAGCGCTAGTAGTAATTCACAGTCATCATGCGGTAATTACCGACTTTTTTTAACTGCATCGTGCCCAGCTTGAATGGCAAAGATTGCTGGCTGTCATTCAACCCTAGGGTGGCAGCTTCGGTTTTACCCCCTCTTGTGCAGCTTTGCTTAATCTGAGAATGAACAATCAGGGTATCACATCCGGTCTCCACAATAGCACCACGAAAAGTGATTTGGCCGCCAGTTGCAAATGACGAGGATGATAATGCCATTAAGACAAATACATAAGTTAGTTTTTTCATGGCTTCACACTCTGTGTTGATTTTCATAAACAAAGAACGGCACCAAATAATAAAACTTTAGTCGATCGTGCTTTTTTATTTTTTAAAAATTATTTTATACGATAGTGTGAGTGATTTAGCACTTACAGACTCTTATTAATGCCGATTGCTGGAAGAAGCTTAGTGGATTATAGTTCACCACCTTATGGGCATTTTTTTTCTTAGTAAGATTTTCTCTTTTTTAACAAATCCGCCTGAATACTGGGCGGTAAATCACAAAAAAAAACCGTTGCATTAAGGCGTGTGAAAATCGGCGGACAGGCTGAAATGCGGCATCCAGGTCGTGTATCACTCAGATGAAAATATCTTCATTATCCATACTGGAATTGTTGTACGTCTGGGCTTCTTCGCGTTTTAGTTTCCGGCCTCTTTATCACATCTCACTATTCGGTTAGCGGAGGGGGGGAGAACGCTTTACTTAAGAAATAAGGCCCTTGTCGAGAGGGATGCATAATACGGAACATAAAAATCAATTCCATGTTCCGTTAAAAAAGGGAGCACCGGAAATGATAAGCTAACATTAACGGGTTACAGATTTTATCTGTCTGATCAGATAGCACGCGTAAAACGGGCGTTCAGTGCGCTTACAGCAGGTTGGTAAGCCTTTTTTACGCGCCTGAGTTTACTGAGCAGTAATGAGAAAAGTCGGCTATTACAAGGGGTTGATAATGATGAGTTAACATAGTAAACGTTACAAAGCAAAATTAGCTATAACTCGATTGAATCTGAATGTTGAATAAAATAAATGCTATTTATCATCATCTCAATGGATTGACCTTTGAGGGGCTTACCATTTTACTCCCCAATCAACTCCCCATTTATAACAGTGGCAAGCTGTTCAGCTCGCCAGGTTACAGATTACATCTGTCATTGAATGGTTGTCTTTGATCTTTCACCTTTCATGAGTTCACCAGAAAGTTTCCGATAGTAAGATTCGGTTCCTATCCGGTAATAGGTATAGCCATCCTTTGTCTTAGTTATGTCCATGATCCAATTAGACTTATCAATACAATTTTCTTCTGTATTCATGTCATCGAAGCATAGTAAATAATCTGTATCATGATCTGGAAAAATACCTGAATTTTTAGGGGCAAGCTTTTGATATCTTCCGTCAAACTTCCAGATTGAAACAAAGTAAGTTTCAGCGGATGAGAGGGTTTTAGCTCCATTATTATCCCACCACTCAATTTTACTACTATCACTGAAAGGCATGTTTTTAACTAAAAATTCTTTATTAGAGCCAGTGCCGTGAACGGCAAGGACCTTAGTGGAATTAAAAAAATTCAAATAGAAGAATACAAGAATAATAGCTGCTAATATAAATATTATAATTTTTCTGGCTTTCATCCATTCCTCCGGCTACTAATTTCAAACTCGGCTTTCATATTTGTAAAAAAAGGTTTAAATGCAAATTTTTCCCATCGTTGGAGCACAAACCAGATGCGGAATGCCCTAATATAGTGAAACTTCATATTCATAATGTCAGTTTTGTCGAGACCAAAATGATCTTGTCCCGTAAAAGTTACTTTCGCTACATAACCACTCTCAGTGATATCAATTTTAGTGAGTTGTATCTTTGTGGCATATATGTCATGTATAGACATTCCTAATCCATTAAAGCTATCTGCCCATCTGTTAAACTTAGGAAGTATTGAATTTCCTATTGCTTTAGTTATTGAATCTTTGTCGGCATCAGATAAGCCATTTTTTACATCAATGGCAACCTTATCGAGCATAGACTGGATTATTTTTAGCGAAGATAACGGAGAGGATTGTTCGTTTAATATCAAACTTTTATATGCACTATCAAGAAAAGGGCTGGAATAGCTTTTTCCATTGCCATGATAAAAATGCTTTACAAGATTATTAAATAAATTATGTTGCCCTAAGTAATATGTAGGCAATGACACTCGAAGAAACTCATCGAAAAGGATTTGAGCAATTACCGTTTTTGATTTTGGTTGGGATTTACGGAAGGAACTAAATATTGAGACTTCCTCTCCAGTCCACGGATCAACGACATCAGAAACATCATCAAGACCTAAGTCGCTTCTAAGCTGTTTTTCAGTAAGATCGCCACATTGCATATCATCAGAGCTGTGGTCATTGAACTGATGCTTAGTCTGATAAAGTGTGACTGGGAACACCATAGCTGACATAATAACTTCCTTATGATATTAATTTTCAGACCAAACTCTTACTTGTGAAGGTAGATCCAAATCTTTAAATATCGTCATGTCTGTAAACTCAGTTCCTTGTCATTACAAGATATTCATTTCTGACTCTTAACCTATAGCTGATTAGTGTAATAATAAACTTCATATACGGGAAAGGGAAGTGCTGAGAATCTCATCTTTTTCTCAAATTACTGTCATAGCCTGGTCTCAATACTTTGACGTGCTCACCGCTTGGATGAAACAAATTGAAACGTACAAAACAGGTTGGAAATAAAAAGCCCTGATAAATCAGGGCGTTGATAAATATTGAAAAGCTTTGGAAAACAAGAGAAAATTATTCAATATTCTGGATCTGCTCGCGCATCTGTTCAATCAGCACTTTCAGCTCAATGGCTGAATTGGTGATCTCTGCATTAATCGATTTCGAGGCCAGAGTGTTCGACTCGCGGTTGAACTCCTGCATCATGAAGTCGAGCCGACGTCCGACGGCTTCTTTTTTCTTCAAAATGTTGTACGTCTCTTTAACGTGCGCATCCAGGCGATCCAGCTCTTCTGCTACATCCACACGTTGCGCCATCATCACCAGTTCCTGCTCCAGGCGGTTGTTTTCCAACTGCACTTCGGCGTCCTCCAGTTTGGCGATCAGCCTTTCACGCTGCCACTTAATGACATCAGGCAGTTGAGCTCGCACTTTACTGACTTCATGCGTTACCGCTTCCAGACGCTGCTCGATCAGGGATTTCAATGCGCTACCTTCGCTCTCACGTGCAGCAATGAAATCATCCAGTGCGCCATCTAGTGCCTGAATCAGCTGTGTATTAATCGCGTCCAGATCCTGTTCTGGCGCAGACATCACGCCAGGCCAGCGCAAAATATCCAGTGGATTGATCTGGCCTTCGTCGCTCTGCATCTTCACCCAGTTAGCGGCCTGAACCAGCTGTTTAGCCAGCGACTCGTTCAGCATCAGCTCGCCTTGTGCGCCGGGATCGGCATCAAAGCGCAGATTACATTCGATTTTACCGCGCGTCAGACGCTGGCGAATGCGTTCCCGAATCATCGGCTCCAGTCCGCGGAACTGCTCTGGCAGACGAATATAGGTTTCAAGATAACGTTGGTTAACGGAACGCAGCTCCCAGGCGGCGCTGCCCCATTCGCCTTTAACTTCACGGCGGGCGTAGGCGGTCATACTGCGGATCATAAGCGTTACTCATTTTCAGAAAGATTAAAGTCAGTATAACGAGGCAAAGCTAACCATAACAGGTGTAAGCAGCAGCAGGATGAGAGAACAAATTATTTCCGCTTTCAGCAACAGGCACTTATGCTGTTTACTGGCTTACTCGTTGAGGACCCCGTTTATGTCTCACGTATTACGCTTTCCTGTCATGCTGACCTTACTGCTGGCTGGCTGTCATTCGCCATCACCGCCACCTGTGCCATCAACCCGACCTGTTCCCATCTGTGCTGGCGGTGAGGTGATGATGCAAACCACATTGTGGTTTGGTCTCAGTAAGCCACAAGGCGGTAGCGTGAGTTCGCTGGACTGGATGAATTTTATCGATAAACAAGTGACGCCTCGCTTTAAAGCCGGGCTCTCGGTTTATGATGCGCAAGGGCAGTGGTTGGGTGAAAACGGTCAGCTGGCGCGTGAGAAAAGCAAAGCGCTGGTGCTCATCTATCACTTTGACAGCGATAACAACAGCCGTGTCGAAGCACTACGCGAGCAGTATAAAAAACAGTTTGGTCAGGAATCGGTCATGCGTGTCGATTCGCCTTCCTGCGTGAGTTTCTGATGCCATTAACGGCGGCCCAGGCCGCCGTAAGATGATCAGATAAACAGTCCGGCGAACGCAGCCGAAAGCAGGCTTACCAGGGTCGAACCATATACCAGTTTCCAGCCAAATCGGGAGACGACGTTCCCCTGTTGTTCGTTCAGCCCCTTAATCGCGCCTGCCACAATACCAATCGACGCAAAGTTAGCAAACGAGACCAGGAATACCGACAGGATGCCTAATCCACGCGGCGTCATGCCTGCCGCCACTTTCTTCAGTTCGATCATGGCGACGAATTCATTGGCCACCAGTTTAGTGGCCATAATGCTCCCAGCCTGAAGGGCGTCGACGGCGGGGATGCCGATTAACCAGGCAAAAGGGTAAAAAACATAGCCCAGGAGCTGCTGGAAACTGTAGCCAAATAGCGCTGCGAACAGCGCATTGACGGCCGCGATCAGCGCAATAAAACCGATCAGCATTGCCAGAATGATCATCGCCACTTTAAAGCCCGCCAGGATGTACTCTCCCAGCATTTCGAAGAAACTCTGCTCCTCATGCAACTTATCCAGGGCTACAGGCTGTTCCTCGCTTTCCTTACCGGGATTAATAATCGACAGAATGATAAAGGTGCTGAACATATTGAGCAGTAGCGCCGCCACGACATAGCGAGCCTCAATCATCGACATGTATGCACCGACAATGGAAAGCGAGACGGTAGACATAGCGGTTGCCGCCATGGTGTAAAGGCGCTTCGGCGGGATATCCGCCAGAATACCTTTATATGCGATGAAGTTTTCAGACTGACCCAGTACCAGCGTACTGACCGCATTAAAAGATTCCAGCTTTCCCATGCCGTTGATTTTAGACAGGACAGTTCCCACCAGGCGGATTAGCAACGGCAGAATGCGCCAGTGCTGCAAAATACCAATCAGAGCGGAAATAAAAACAATCGGGCAAAGTACGCCAAGAAAGATAAAGGCCAGGCCCTGCTGACTCATGCCGCCAAAAACAAACTCTGTGCCTTGTGCAGCAAAACCCAGTAATGTTTCAAAGAAGCTGCCCACCGCTCCCACGAGCGCCAGTCCACTGGCAGAATGAAGGAAAAACCAGCCCAGCGCGGCTTCAACGATAATGAGCTGAATGATATAGCGCGGACGAATGTGTTTACGGTCATGACTGACCAACAGCGCAAGGGCGAAAATCACCACCAGCGCCAGCAGGAAATGTAAAATAGCGGCCATAGTTTAATCTGTTCGTAAAATGCGGCAAAAGGTAGGGCATTTAGCCATACTCCCACATGAATTTCATCCTGAGCCTTACAGCCCACTGCAAGAGACAGCGGGCCAGGAAGTCCGTATAATACGCAGCCAATCATTTGCAAGCCGGAGATAACCATGCGTCCAGCAGGCCGTAGCGCACATCAGGTGCGTCCAGTCACATTGACCCGCAATTACACTAAACACGCAGAAGGTTCCGTTCTGGTGGAATTCGGTGAAACCAAAGTGCTCTGCACTGCCACGGTGGATGAAGGTGTTCCGCGCTTCCTCAAAGGACAGGGACAGGGCTGGGTCACTGCCGAATATGGCATGTTGCCGCGTTCAACGCATAGCCGCATGGCACGTGAAGCCGCGAAGGGCAAACAGGGCGGCCGCACGCTGGAAATTCAGCGTCTGATCGCCCGTTCACTCCGCGCAGCCGTCGATCTTAAAGTGCTGGGTGAATATACCATTACGCTTGATTGCGACGTCATCCAGGCTGATGGTGGCACCCGTACCGCATCTATCACCGGCGCCTGCGTGGCACTGGCGGATGCACTAAACAAACTGGTTGCCAGCGGTAAGCTCAAAGCGAACCCGATGAAAGGGATGGTCGCGGCGGTATCTGTGGGCATCGTTAACGGTGAAGCCCTGTGTGACCTTGAATATGTTGAAGACTCCGCTGCTGAAACCGATATGAACGTCGTGATGATGGAAGACGGCCGTATGATCGAGGTGCAGGGCACGGCGGAAGGCGAACCTTTCAGCCATGAAGAGTTGCTGGCACTGCTGGCGCTGGCCCGCGGCGGCATCGAAGAGTTAATTCAGGCGCAAAAAGCGGCGTTGGAAAAATAAAGTAACAGGCGACCGCAGAGTCGCCTTTTTTTTATCTGAGGAGTAAGACATGAAAGCCTGGCAGCGGCAGTTTATTGAATTCGCACTGAATAAGCAGGTGCTTAAATTTGGTGAGTTTACGTTAAAATCTGGTCGTAAAAGTCCCTATTTCTTTAATGCCGGTCTGTTTAACAGCGGGCGAGACTTAGCGCTGCTGGGGCGTTTCTATGCGCAGGCGTTAGTGGACAGCGGCGTGGATTTCGATTTGCTGTTCGGGCCCGCTTATAAAGGGATTCCTATTGCGACCACGACAGCGGTTGCCTTAGCCGATCATCATGACCGGGATGTGCCTTACTGCTTTAACCGTAAAGAGGCGAAAGATCACGGTGAGGGCGGTCTGCTGGTGGGAAGTCCGCTACAGGGTAAAGTTATGTTGGTCGATGACGTTATCACGGCAGGCACGGCAATCCGCGAGTCGATGGATATCATTAATGCCCATGATGCGAGTCTGGCTGGCGTCATGATTTCACTGGATCGTCAGGAACGTGGCCGGGGAGAGCTTTCCGCTATTCAGGAAGTGGAACGTGACTATTCCTGCAAGGTTACCGCCATTATCACGCTCAACGACCTGATCGACTATCTGGCTGAAAAAACGCATATGGCCGATCATTTAGCGCAGGTGCGTGCGTATCAAAAAGCGTACGGCGTCTGATTACAGGCGGGCGCTGCCCGCCTGCCTGTTACACCAGCTGTGCCGCAATCAGCGGCCAGCGGATATCAAAGTCAGCGGTGGGACTAAAGCGGAACTCCGAGCGAACGTAACGCGATAGTAATCCTTCACACAGAGCCAGTAGCTGACTGGCCAGTAATGCTTCATCGGTTTGAAAGCCTTCACCTTCTCGCATTTTCCGCTCACGCATCACCTGGCGTAGCTGGACTTCAATGCGCTCAAACAGCTGGTTAATGCGCCCTTGTAAACGATCCTGTTCAAACATCAGCGCGTGACCCGTTAAAATACGTGTCAACCCCGGATTACGCTCACCAAACCCCAGAATCAGCTGCACAATAAGACGCAGGCGCGCCATTGTTTCTTTTTCATCTTTAAGAATGAGATTGATGCGGGTAATCAGACTGTCTTCAATAAATTCGATCAGGCTGTCAAACATCCGTGTTTTGCTGGGAAAATGACGATACAGCGCCGCTTCCGAAACTCCGACGTTGGCCGCGAGCTTCGCGGTAGTGATTCGTTGGCTACCATCGCTGGACTCAAGCATTTGCGCCAGCGCCTGCAAAATCTCTTCACGACGATTCCGCTTTACGACTTTTTTTTCTGCCATGCCCTTAAAAACCCCTGAATTTCACCATAAACAGGCAACACCTACGCATCAGCCACAAGATAAACACCTATGGCGATGAGAAATAAAATGATGAGCGTAAGTGAAAATAGGTAGTGCTGGTTACTGACGACCTGAGTGACCGAAGCCGCCTTCACCGCGTAAGCTGGCATCAAACTCTTCTACCAGATTGAATTCGGCCTGAACGACAGGAACAAAAACCAGCTGGGCCATGCGGTCGCCCGGCTGTAGCGTAAAGCTTTCCTGACCCCGATTCCATACCGATACCATCAGTTGACCCTGATAATCGGCATCAATAAGCCCCACCAGGTTACCCAGTACGATGCCATGTTTATGGCCCAGTCCTGAGCGTGGGAGGATCACAGCAGCAAGGCTCGGATCGGCAATATGGATAGCCAGGCCGGTAGGGATTAATGTTGTAGTCCCGGGGGCGATTTCCATCACGTCATCAATACAGGCACGAAGATCTAACCCAGCGGAACCCGGTGTCGCGTAGGTCGGCAATGGAAAATCTTTGCCGACGCGCGCATCGAGAATTTTAACGTCTATTTTTTTCATCATAACGGCTGACAATCTCGTCTATTAAAAGTTGACCAAGGAGTGACTTATCGCTGAGCGGTAAGGTCTTTTCTCCTTCCTGCCAAAAAAGGTGAAGAGCATTGGTGTCGCTATTGAACCCTTGTCCAGCTTTCGACACGTCGTTAGCACAGATCAGGTCCAGCTTTTTACGCGCGCGTTTTTTTCGGGCGTATTCTTCCACATTCTGGGTTTCAGCCGCAAATCCAACCACAAAAGGCCGGCCCTGCGTTAATGCGGCAACGCCCGCGACGATATCGGGATTTTTAATGAGCTGCAGGGTGACATTATCATCGTCATCCTGTTTCTTGATTTTCTCATCCGCAATGTCGGCTGCCCGGTAGTCTGCCACGGCTGCGCTTGCAATGAAAATATGTTGTTTATTTATCTCGTCCATCACCGCAGACTGCATCTCCCGTGCCGACGTCACATCCACCCGCTTAACGCCCACGGGCGTTGCTAAGCTAACCGGGCCACTAATCAGTGTGACGCTGGCACCGCGTCTGGCGGCCGCGGCCGCAATGGCAAAGCCCATTTTTCCTGAGCTGTGGTTGCTGATGTAGCGCACGGGATCGAGGGCTTCACGAGTCGGGCCGGCGGTAATCATAATGTTGAGATGTTGCAGATCGTTGACGGGGCTGGCCCACTGAACCGCATGGTCAACGATAGCCAGCGGGTCGAGCATGCGGCCCGGCCCGACATCGCCGCATGCCTGGCTGCCGCTGTCAGGCCCCCAGATGAATACGCCGCGGGCCTGCAGCGTCGTCAGGTTCGTTTGCGTGATGGCTGCGCGGTACATCTGTTGATTCATCGCCGGCACAATCGCGACAGGCGACGCGGTAGCCAACACAGCAGTTGTCACTAAATCGTTCGCCATACCGGCTGTCACGCGCGCGATTAAATCCGCGGATGCGGGCGCCAGCAGAATCAGATCGGCCCATTTGGCCAGCTCAATATGGCCCATGGCGGCCTCGGCTGCCGGGTCGAGCAGATCGTCCATTACCGGGTAGCCCGATACGGCCTGGAGGCTGAGGGGCGTAATAAACGCTTTTGCTGCATGGGTCATCATCACGCGTACATCGGCACCGCGATCGCGCAGACGGCGCACCAGCTCGGGGGTTTTATAGGCTGCGATGCCACCGCTTACGCCTAAAAGCACTTTTTTACCGGCTAATCCCATCATGCAGTTGACCTCGTTTTCAGTTGCCGTACAGCCACGGCGGAATGGGCGAATTTTATCACAAAACCTTGCCGTCACCTGTTCAAAGGCTGCGTTTGCGAGAAGTGCCGAAGAATCACATTTGCTCACTGGTCACGTGTTGACTGACAGAAGATGATACAGGGGGCGACAGGGAGAGCAGCAATGAATCATTTTCTACCACGGGAAAAACTCAAGCTACTGGGCGCAGATGCATTAAGCGATGCAGAACTGCTGGCCATCTTTTTACGTACGGGTTCAAGAGGCGTACCGGTGATGAAGCTGGCGCAGCAGATGTTGCAAGAGCTGGGGTCGCTTTACAACATCGTGAACGCCAGTGCGGAGGATTTCAAAGGAATCAAAGGGGCGGGGGAAATTAAGTTAATTCAGCTACGTGCCGTGGCTGAGCTGGCTAAACGGTTTTTCGCCAGCCAGTTGGCCCGTGAAAATACCCTCGACAGTCCGCTTGCGACACGCCAGTATCTGCAAACGCTGTTAGCCGATCAGGAACGTGAGATTTTTATCGTGATGTTTCTGGATAATCAACACCGGGTGATAACCGCCCGGCAAATGTTCTCAGGCTCGATTAACAGTGTGGAAGTGCATCCGCGCGAAATTGTGCGCGAGGCGCTTAAAATTAACGCCGCAGCGTTAATCATCGCACATAATCATCCGTCAGGAAGAGCCGAGCCGAGCCAGGCTGACCGCGACATTACCGTTAAAATCTGCGAAGCGTGTCGGCTGGTAAATATTCGCGTGCTCGATCATTTAGTGATTGGACGGGGTGAATCGGTCTCATTTACCGAGCGGGGATGGCTCTGAGCCTGAAAATCTGGTCCAGGTGGCGGATTTTTACACGATCATTCGGGATCTTTATCTGTTCGGGACTTGAGCACTTGGGCCGAGCGGCGTATACTACGCCACCTTTGAGAATCTCGGGTTTGGCGGTTAGGCCAGCTTAGCGGGTTCCATGGAACTCGCCTGGCGGGCTGTAAGCCTGACGAGGCGGCCAAAACCTAATTTTTAAAGCTCGAGCTGATTTGATTTTTGGAGAATAGACATGTCACGAGTCTGCCAGGTAACTGGAAAGCGTCCGGTGACCGGTAACAACCGTTCCCACGCAATGAACGCGACGAAACGCCGTTTCCTTCCGAACCTGCACTCACACCGTTTTTGGGTTGAGAGCGAGAAGCGCTTCGTTACTCTGCGTGTATCTGTAAAAGGTATGCGTATTATTGATAAAAAGGGCATTGATACGGTGTTAGCCGACATGCGTGCCCGTGGTGAGAAGTACTAAGAGTACTAAGGAACTGAATCATGGCTAAAGGTATTCGTGAGAAGATCAAGCTGGTTTCCTCTGCTGGTACAGGTCACTTCTATACCACCACGAAGAACAAACGTACTAAACCAGAGAAACTTGAACTGAAAAAGTTCGATCCGGTTGTACGTCAGCATGTGATCTACAAAGAAGCCAAAATTAAGTAATTTTGGTTTTCTGCAAAAAACCCGGCTCAGGCCGGGTTTTTTGTTTGTGTAATGCGCAGGGGAGAGGTTATGCCTGAGTTGCCAGAGGTAGAAACCAGCCGACGCGGCATTGAGCCACATCTGGTTGGTCAGACAATTCTTCACGCAGTCGTGCGCAACGCGCGTTTGCGTTGGCCAGTGTCACAAGAAATCCTGGCGTTAAGCGATCAGCCTGTGCTGAGCGTTCAACGTCGTGCCAAATACCTTTTACTCGAATTGCCGCACGGCTGGATTATTATCCACCTGGGTATGTCAGGCAGTTTACGTGTCCTTTCTGAAGAGTTGCCCGCAGCCAAACACGATCATGTCGACCTGGTCATGAGCAACGGTAAAGTCCTGCGCTATACCGATCCCCGGCGTTTTGGCGCCTGGCTGTGGAGCAGTGACCTGGCCGGCAGTAGCGTACTGGCACACCTTGGCCCAGAGCCGCTGAGTGAAGCATTCAGTGGCGACTATCTTTTTGAAAAATCCCGCGGAAAGCGAACGGTGATTAAGCAGTGGCTAATGGACAATAAAATTGTCGTTGGCGTGGGTAACATCTATGCGAGTGAATCACTGTTTACGGCAGGGATCATTCCTGATCGACCCGCAATGAGCCTTTCCCATGAAGATGCGGCGATATTAGCGAATACCATCAAAGCGGTACTGCTGCGCTCAATCGAGCAGGGCGGAACAACATTACGCGACTTTTTACAAAGTGATGGCAAACCGGGCTATTTTGCACAAGAGCTACAGGTTTATGGTCGCGCGGGAGAGCCCTGCAGGGCATGTGGCACACCGATTGTCAGTGGCAAGCATGGGCAACGCAGTACTTACTGGTGCCCCAACTGTCAACACTAAGGCAGTTTTGCCAGCAGAGCCTGGTGGACAGGCGCGGGCAGGAAGGCCGAGACGTCGCCGCCGTGCCGCGCCACTTCTTTCACCAGAGTAGAAGAGATAAAGGAAAAGTTTTCCGATGGCATCAAAAACACGCTTTCCAGCGTCGGCAGCAAATGCCGGTTCATACGCGCCAACTGTGTCTCATATTCAAAATCCGACACGGCACGCAATCCGCGCACCAGAATGTTTGCCTGCTGAGTGCGGGCAAAATTGGCCATCAGATCGCTGAAACCTGTCACCTCAACGTTGGCCAGATGCGCGGTCGCCTGACGCGCCAGCGCAACTCTTTCATCAAGCGTGAATAAGGGCTTTTTGCTCGGGCTGGCGGCAATGGCTACGACCAGCCGGTCAAACATCTGCGCAGCACGCGTCACAATATCGATGTGGCCTAATGTGATGGGATCGAAGGTGCCTGGATAAATAGCTTTCGTGGTCATGTGCGCCCTTTCGCCGAAGCATGAGTCAGCGCCCATAGCGCTGCATATTTGTTGAAGGTGTACTGGGCATTGACGACCGCCAGCAGCCAACCCTGTTTACCATCGAGAAAGCCGGCACGCAGCAGCAGCGTTTTCGCGAAGGCGCCGAGCGCATGACTGAAAACCGAAAACAGGCTGCAGGTTTTTCCGCGCTGAAATCGTTCCTGTGCCCAGGCCTCCGCATAGGCCAGCTGCTTACGCTGGAAAGCCATCAGGTTACGACAGGTCAGGTGTTGTAAATCGCCTTTGAGGGCCTGCACGGAGGCGCCTTCGGTATTGAGTGACTCGTGCACGCTGTTATCGTTATAGCTTAACGTACGTGGGTAAAGGCGCATCACTCGATCAGGGTACCAGCCGCTGTGGCGCATGAATCGCCCCAAAAAAAGATTACTGCGGCTCAAGCTGTAAACGGTGTCGCCCGGGGGCGCCTCGAGCACCCGCTCAATGGCCTGACGTAACTCTGGCGTGACCCGCTCATCGGCGTCGATCATCAAAATCATGTCGCAACTGGCAAAACTCTGCGCCCGCTGGCGCTGCTTGCCGTAGCCCTGCCATTCCGTCGCCTGAAAAACCTGCGCGCCTGCTGCCCGGGCCAGTGCCATCGTGTCGTCCGCGCTGCCAGAATCCAGCACGATAATCTCATCGGCCCAGCTCACTGATGCAAGACAGTCAGGCAGCAGCTCTGCTTCATTTTTGGCAATCATCACGACTGAAAGGCGTTGGCGAGGGGATGTCATTAATGGGCTCTTGGCGGCAGATGTGGTTCAAGTAACTGAAGCAAACGCTGAAGGGCGCCCTGGTTTTGATGCAGCACTTCTACGGCATGGCGTCCGTAGTAGCGACGATAATCATCGTCCTGCAGCAGGTTCGTCACCTCTTTTGCAAGCGATGCGACATCAGTAACGGTAATCAGCCCCTGTGCCTGTTGCAGCTTGCTACAAATATCCTTGAAGTTCCAGGTATGGGGGCCCATAAGCACCGGAATAGCATGAGCGGCGGGTTCGAGCGGGTTATGACCACCGCGCTCAACCAGGCTGCCGCCAACAAAGGCCAGATCGGCAATGCCATACAGCAACATCAGTTCACCCATTGAGTCACCAATCACAACCTGCGTTGAGCCGGATGGGATTTCACCGCTGCTGCGCAGGGTAAAACTAAAGTTGCGCTTTTGCGTCAGCTCTCGGGCATCGTTAAAACGCTCCGGGTGACGCGGCACCAGAATCAGCAGCAAATCTGGAAAGGTATGTAATAAGCGACGGTGCGTATCCAGCAGGATAGCTTCTTCACCCTCATGCGTGCTGGTGGCAATCCAGACAGGGCGACGGGGCGCCCATTGCCGGCGCAGCGTTACGGCTCTTGCGGCCAGCTCGGGCGTAACAGAGATATCAAACTTCAGGCTGCCGGTAACCGACAGATGCGAGCGCTTCAGGCCGAGTTGCACAAACCGCTCACCGTCCTCGGCGTTTTGTGCGGCGATCAGCGTGATACTTTGTAAGAGATTACGCATGAACTTGCCAAGCTTGCGATAGCCTTTAGCCGATCGTTCCGAAAGTCGGGCATTAGCAATCACCAGAGGAATATGGCGCTGGTGCAGGATACGAATGATGTTAGGCCACAGCTCGGTTTCCATAATGATCACAAGGCGGGGATTGACCGTATCAAGAAAGCGATTGATGGCGTTGGGGAGATCGTAAGGCAAATAAACATGATGCACATCTTTGCCAAAAGCAGACAACGCACGTTCAGAACCGGTTGGCGTCATGGTTGTGACGGTGATAGGTAGCGTTGGATAGCGATGACGTAGCGCGCGCACCAACGGCACTGCCGCCAGGGTTTCGCCCACGGAAACGGAGTGTAAAACGATGCCTTCAGGCTTCACTTTTCCGGCGCAATAGCCATAACGCTCTGCCCAGCGTTTACGGTAGGCAGGAGCTTTACGACCGCGCAGCCACAGGCGCAGCCAAATAAGTGGCTGAATGAGATAAAGCAATGCGGTGTAAATGGTCGTCATAGTTACCGTTATGACACGTTGGCGTCAAAAAAGCAGATTAAAGTCAGAATACAGCATCTTATCAGAAACAGCATAATCACTCATCCCACATCATGCGTGGCGACTCAGGACCTGTTGATAGAGCCTGTTCAATGAATGTGCCAGGTTCTGCGGCGTGTAAGGTTCAATCCTGCGTCTTGCTGCTTCGCCCATTCTGCCGTCAACGGTTAAAGCAGAAAGGGCATTGATGGCCTGATTGAGTCCTTTTACATCCAGCGCATCACGAACAAACCCTTCCTGACCTTCGCGAATAAATTCAGCGCCGCCACACCCGGTGCTGGTGATCACCGGCAACCCGCAGGCCATGGCTTCCAGCACCACGTTGGGAAAAGGATCGTAAAGAGTGGGCAGAAGCAACCCATCAGCAGCATGGTAATAGGGCTGCACATCCTGCTGTACGCCGACAAAGCGAAGCCGCTCACTGCAGTGAAGCTGACTGGCTAACTGCTGATAACGTTTTGCCTGTTTGTCCTGGCCGACCACGATCAGATAGCGGTTACTTTTGGCCAGTGCTTCAATGGCGGCTTTGAGGCCCTTACGTTCAAATCCCGAACCCACATAGATCAGAACAGTCGCGTTAGCGGGCAGGTTCAGCTGTGTCCGAACCGCATGGCGGGCGGCCTCTGTCGCAGGTTGAAAGCGCGTTGAATCAATGGCGTTGTGAATGACATGTATTTTGTCAGCCTGCAGTGCAAAGCAGCGCAGGATGTCTTTTTTTACCATCTCAGAATTACATATCACCGCTTTCAAAGCGGGGGAGTTGAACATATCGGCTTCTGCCTGCAGAACATAGCGATGATATGGACTGAGGCTGGCGCTAAGGCGCTGCAGGGGCGAAACAATACGTGCCCGTTGTTCAAGCCAGACACGATGAACGCCATCGCCAGCCCGAAAGATGTCACAACCTGCGATACGCTCATGGCTTTGCACAATATCGAACTTTTCACGTTCCCAGCAGGCCCGCGCCGCATGGGCAAAACCGCGTTCACGTGAAACCCGTCCCAGCTTCCCGGGATTGCAGATATGCAGGTGCCAGTCCGGGTTGGGCTTGCCTTCCCAGCTTCGGGTGATGATATTGAGGTCCAGTTTTTCGCTACCCAGGGCTTCCAGCGCGCGTGAAATAAAGCGTTCGGCCCCGCCATCAGGGCGATATTTCTGCCGGACTATCGCCAGGCGTAACTTACTCATTTAGATAGCTCCTTGCTGCGGTAACGACGTCCTCAACCGGGATAACGGACAAGTAACGTTGTTCGGTACGAGTATCAATGGAATCCGGAGAAGGAAGGGGGCCATAGTCGCCAGCCCAGATGACCCGATTGTTGTCACCCCAGGGGCGCCAGTGCTGCAGTTTTGTCGGACCGAAAAGCGCAATGCAGGGCGTGTCGAGCGCGGCGGCCATGTGCATCGGGGCTGAGTCAACGCCAATAAAGAGCTGAGCGCGAGCAATAAGTGCAGCCAGTTGTGGCAGAGAGAGTTTGCCTGCCAGCGAGATAACATGCGGAGACTGGCACTGCGCCAGAATCCGCTCAACCATCGCCAGCTCACTATCATCCGGTCCTGCTGTCAGGATGACTTTGCGGTCGGCTTGAGCCAACTGATCGATAGTGGCGGCAACCTTGTCTTCTTCCCAACATTTAAACTGCCAGCGGGAGGTAGGCTGCAGCACGATATAAGGGGGCTTCACCTGCTGCTGAAGCAGCATATTCTGCACTTTTAACGCATCCTCCGGGCTAAAGTGCATAGAGGCTCTGGCAACGTCGGTTGAAATCTGCAGCGGTGACAGAGCGGAAAGATTCTGTTCAACCGTATGTAAGCGCTCATGATTTTCTGTGGTAACCAAATGATTGTGGCACCAGCGCCAGAAGGCGTTATCACGCTTTTTAAACGCGAATCCAATGCGTACCGGCGCGCCAGACAGGCCGGTGAGAATGGCACTGCGCCACTGATCGGCAAGGTTAATCACCAAATCGTAATGACAGGCTCGCACTGCGGAGACCAGTGCAACTTCATGGCGAAAAGTCTGCCAGCCACCTTCCTTTTTCCAGTTTCGATCGATGATGTGCAGATGACGGACAGATGGATGGGCTTCCAGCATGGGCCGGGTTTCTTTGTAGAGCAGGACATCAATGCTGGCCTGCGGGTAATGCTGATGCAAAGCATTGATGACAGGCGTAGTCAGCAGCATGTCGCCGTGATGACGTAGTTTGATTAACAGAATTTTTTGGGGTGGAAACTGGACTGGAATCGGGCTTGTCATACTCAAATGCTCTCAGAATTCAGTGAGCCGATTGTAGGGCAAACCCTTTTGAGGTTAAAGCAAGTGACGCCGCTTATTTCCTGCGCCAGTAATAAATTCGACCCAGCCATAGCAGAAGGTGATACCACTGTTTTATCCCGCGCGCATTACGCAGCATACGCGTGTGTGTCTGGGTCGCGAAGATATCGGCAATCATCGCCTGTCGCGCTGATTCGTCCGGCTCGCGTCGGATACTGTGGCAGACGCTCAGGGCTTCGTATGTAATCTGATAGTGGAATGCCGGGTAGATTTTGACTTTATGGCGATAGCGGCTGTTGATTGACTCCAGCATTTGCGCAATTTTCAGATAGTGACGCTGATATTCAACGTTACGCAGGCCGGTCCGCTTGCGATTGCTGATTGAAGCATTGTGCAAATAGTAGCGGTAAAGCTGTTTCTCGGTATAACGCGCGCGTTTTACATTCAGCATGAACTCTGTTGTCCAGGGTATATCCTGATGGTGCAGGCCAGGTTCAAAATTTAGCTTAAGTTTTTCAATCAGTTCGCGTCGGTAAATACCGAGCCAGACAACATGTTTATAGCGATGCGTCTTTAGCGCCTTGTTGAGCCACTCAGGGCCGCTAAGGACGGATGTGCTTGAGAGTCGTTCAGGCGGTATTAACGGCTGGGTTTCATTGCTGACCTGGAAAAACCATTCGGCATTGCATTGCGCCACATCGAGATCGTCTGCCTCTGCCATATCGACCAGCGTTTGATACATCTCTGGCTTCATGGTGTCATCAGCATCCGGAAAGGTGACGTACTTACCGGATGCAACAGCCAGCCCGGCATTTCGTGCACGTGATACGCCGCCATTAGGTTGGTGAATGACCCGGATGTGAGGATAACGTTGTGCGTAGTCATCCGCTCTCTCACCCGAGCCGTCAGTCGATCCATCATCGACAAGGATGATTTCCAGAGATGTCAGCGTCTGAGCCAGCAAAGACTGAATAAAAGTCTCGAACATGTCACCAGCGTTAAACATTGGTGTGATTATCGATAGTAAAGGCGAATTTTGTGACACAGCAGCACAACTTAAAGTGAAAAGAACACGGAATCCCGCCGACATTATTACGAATGCCGATAGAACTTTTTGTGCATTTAGAGTCAAATGTTGATGTGTAGCAGAAATTTATTTTTTTGCAACTTTATGGCGTATGTACGCTGCAGTCCGGTCAGGTACGTTTAACCAGGTACAGTATGAAAAATATTCTCGTCATCAGGCGCGACAACATTGGTGATATGGTGTGTACCACACCGTTACTGGAAGGCATAAAGACGGCCTTCCCTGAAGCTAAGCTGACACTATTGGTCAATAAAGTTGCGCAGGACGTGGTGCTGCATAACCCACATATTGACGCGCTGCATGTGTATAAAAAAGCCAAACATCGCAGTAAGAATGAAAGCGCAGTGGGCGTTTACTGGCACCGATTAAAAATCTTTTGGGCTTTACGCAAGACGCACTTCGATGCGGCTGTACTGGCCAATCCTGTCCCCTGTAAATACAGCCTTCGCCTCGCGCGTATGGCGGGCGCAAAACATATCATTGGCGCAGGTGAAGCCGATAACGGGCTCACCAGATATTTTGGCAGAACAGATTTTTCCGGTAACCATCAGGTCGAACATACTTACTCGTATCTCTCAGCGCTCACTGCTCATTTACCTGTCGTTCCCCCCGTCAGAGTCTATTTAACCCCACGAGAGCATGAACAGGCTAAAACGCATGTGCATTCACTGTTTACGGTATCAGGTCAGACATACGGTATACACATTAGTAGTCGCAGCCCAAAGCGCCGCTGGGATATAGAAAAGTATGCTGTTTTTATTCGTCATCTGTTAGACGATGCGCAAGCCCGTGTGCTGATCTTTTGGTCGCCACAGGGAGCGCTGGGGCCGGATGATCGGGGTGATGACGCCCGAGCCGAGCAACTTATGCAACTGGTCAATTCTTCACGCGTAGCGGCTTACACTACCACGTCAGTGCGTGATCTAATGGCGGGTTTTAGTTGTTGTGACCAAATTCTGTGTAGCGATGGTGGCCAAATGCATATCGCGGCGGGTTTGCATAAAAAGCAGGTGGTGTTTTTTGGCGATACGGATGCGCCGGGGTGGCATCCATGGTCTGGTGAGTACAGAATTTTGCAGACACCTTCTGGTGAATGTAACGATATTACTCCTCATGAGGTGATGAGTGCGTGGCTGCAGCTTAAGGACATCCCTTGAGTGGCTAACACGTGATACGCTCGATTATTTTCCGAAAATTTCTGGCTAAACGATATCAATTACCTGAAGAACAACGCTCAAAACCTGCCGTTCCCTTGATCTGCTTATCGGTTCATGGGAACGACTGATTGATGCTATGAGCGGTCAACATGCATTTATTTGGACACTCGTAAATCTGCCAACTGCAAGTATCGCTGACAGATAACGGAGAGGCTGTAGATACTCAGGTCAAGTTGATGCAAATCAGGCGGGTTATCGTAAATCTCTCGCATCTTTTCCGCCAGAGAGGTTGCATTCATCTCAGACAGCCCGCGACTCAGGTCCCCCGTCAAAATACTCGCGGGCCCGCCGGGGCAACGTGTACTCACTACAGGTGTTCCGCAGCTCATTGCTTCGATCAAAACATTGCCGAAACCTTCACTGTCAGAACTCAAAATCAACATCCGTGCATGATGAATCCAGGGATAGGGATTACGCTGAAAGCCTTCAAAGCGCACGCGATCTGAAACGCCCAGTTGTTCAGATAAACGATACAGTTTTTCTTTCATAGCAGGACTGCCCTGCCCCAGTAAGATTAAAGGGGCCTGAATGCCGCTTTGCGCATAAGCTTCCAACAGGCGGTCATGGCGTTTAGTTTCATGAAAACGGCCAACATGAACAAGGAAATCCTCACCTGCCAGTGGGCAGGGTTCCAGTGAGAGCCTTTTGATTTCATTGAAATCAAAAGGGTTAAAGATAACATCCGTTCGCGATGCTTTTACGCCAATATGGTTGATCAAGTCATCAAGAGCATATTGGGAAACCGCGATCACCTGGCGATGGCGATAGACATGACGTATTTTCTGTCGCTTAAGCCATAATGAAAAACCCGATTTGCGAGCGAGATAAGAGGCAGAAAAAATGCCATGAATACAATACCAGGTCCTGAGCGGATCGAGAGCACACGAAGAAGACACTATTCGGTCCGTTTTATGCAGATGAGACAGCACAAGATCAAATTTGCCTTGGCGGGCTTCACTGTAACGGACGGCTTTATCCAGGAGTGCGGCGCGACGAGATGTTTCGGTAAGCTTACGCCATGGACTGCGACAACGGTCTTCAATCACCTGATAATCAAGCCCTGACGGCAGGGAATAATCACAGACGTTACGCAAAGAAAAAAGTGATACCTGATGTCCACTGTTAATCAGGCCCTGTGCCAGGGTCAGTACTACTTTTTCAGCGCCGCCACCGGGCAGCCCGTCTATTATCATCAAAATACGCTTGGACAAATTATCACCTCAAAGACGCCGCCAGCACTGTGAATGACCTAAAGCATAAAGCGCACGGCAGTAAACTCGCCATAACAGAGTAAAATAGTGGGGATCTGACGCAGTTTTTCAATAGGAAAAACACCAAAATTATATTCTAATCAGAGTGTTACAAAACAAATCCCCCGCTGCCCACGGGAATTATCTTAGGTTATCAGACTATTGATGACTACGAATAAAAACCAAACCAATTGCAATTATATTTTTGCGCGGAATGACTACCCTGCGTAACATAGACAGGATAATCTCTACCGATTATTGGATAAGTCATGGATAAACCGGCATTTTTAATCACTCTCGATACGGAAGGCGACAACCTCTGGCGCAACCGCAGCGGCAATGTCACCACACATAATGTCCGCTTTCTACCGCGTTTTCAGTCGCTTTGCGAGAAATACGCGTTCAAACCGACGTGGCTTACTAATTATGAAATGGCTTGCGATCCGGCTTATGTCGAGTTCGGACGAGATCTTCTTGAGCGTAATCAGGGTGAAATAGGCATGCATTTACATGCCTGGTACAGCCCTCCTGACTATGCACTCACGGAGAATGACTGGCGCTACCAGCCTTATTTGATCGAATATCCAGAGTCGATACTGCACGATAAGGTCGCCTATATGACCGACCTGCTTGAAACGGCATTTGAAACTAAAATGCGTAGTCACCGTGCAGGCCGCTGGGCCTTCAATGAAGTTTATGCACGTGCATTGATCGATCATGGCTATCTGGTCGATTGCTCTGTGACGCCGCGCGTGGACTGGCGTAGTTCTCCCGGTGCTCCCCAAGGGAAAGGCGGTACAGATTACCGCCATTTTCCTGACCAGGCCTACTATATCGACATCAACGATATTTCTAAACCTGGCGGCTCAACCTTGCTGGAATTGCCGATGAGCATTCAGTACCGGCATGGCATGTTGAAAAACCAGTTTAAAAAAGTCTGGGACAACCTTAGGGGCAAGTCGAGAGGACCTCGGGTAAACTGGCTGCGGCCTGTGGGCGGGAATCTGGCGCAAATGAAGCATGTCGTTGAGCAAACTCTGTCGCAGGGAAACGACTATGTTGAATTTATGCTGCACTCATCGGAGTTTATGCCTGACGGCAGCCCGACGTTTAAAAACGACGCAGACATTGACCGTCTTTACGATGATTTAGAGCAGCTGTTCAGCTGGCTTCAGGAACGTACCCAGGGTATGACCTTGACCGAATATGCCCTGAAGAAAAAAACGGCACTCGGTGCCGTCACTGATTCGCTTCAGGAACAGATTTGCGGGCCTTAAATCGCAACCACGAAAAAAGCGTATCGACTTCGGGATAGCGCATTTGCCAAAACTTTTTTGTTTTGCAATGGCCCCTGCAAAGGCGTGAGGCTGACTTAATGGCCAGCCTGGTTTGTTTATCATAATGATAATAACCAAAAACCGCTTTCGACATGCTTTTCACTTCATTAAAGCAGTTCACTATCATCCCTGCAGCCAGTCGACGTAGCTTAGTATCAGACTGTGCCATTGCACACATTTTATTCATGGCGAAGAGCATGTCCTCTATGTCGCTCATACGGACATTACGTGTGATGCCCTGCTGATTATCGCGGTAGTAGTAGAGCGTATTTTCAAGATGAGCGATACGCTGTGTTTTGAGATATTGAAATGGCGTAAAGATAACGTCTTCGTAACGTTTGCCGACTTCAAAAGCCTCACCTTCCAGCAGACTGTTTCTGTATATGCGGTTCCATACATGCCACATCGATCGGATAAAAAGCGGACGCAGACAATTTATCCCCTGAGCGGGAAAATCGTAAGCGACACGTTGAGGCAATTCGCTTTCTGATGCTTCAGGGGGCGTGTTTTCAAAGCGTGCGTAGTTAAAATCAATCAGATCGTCTTGATCGGAGAGTAATAACGGTCGGATAACTGATAGATAATTTTTACTGAGTACATCATCAGCATCCAGAAAGGTAATAAATTTTCCTTTAGCTTTTGACAGGCCAACATTGCGGGTTGCGGAAACCCCCTGGTTAGCCTGCTGAATGAATTCAACACAAGCTGAAGGATGAGTCTTGAGAAATTCTTTCACACGCTGAGCTGAGAGGTCTGTCGAACCATCATCAATAATGATGACCTGAATATCAGGATCAATTTGGGTAAACAAGGATGTCAGGCAGGGAACGATATAATCCTGATTATTGTATAGAGGAATAATGATGCTTAGCAGCCAGTCACGCGTTTGCATTACTTCGCTTCCTGTAATACTGACGGTGTTTTGACTAATAAGCCACTGATGATAACGGCCAGACAATAGATGAGGGTTCCCTCAGTGCTGAAAAATATCACGTCGCTTACGCCATAGGTGATCAAAGATGCTGTGACTGCGAAGAGTGCGGGATTGCTGTAAGGCGTGAATGCGCTGCGTAGTAAGCAAAGATATAAAACTGCCAACGCTAACAGACCCACAATGCCCTTAATCGAGAACGTTTCCATTACTTCATTGTGCATATGAACGGTAAGGTAGGTTAATGCCCCATAAAGCGAAGGTTCTTGTGCAACAATCACTTTTGCTTCTGCCGCTCGTTGCTCTGCAGACTCTCCCCACAGGGCTTCAGAGCCCGTGCGAAATGCAACGGTTTGCATGCTTAAGCGTGAGATGATTGAGTTTTCTCCCGTTTGCTCATGCATATGCGCAATATCCTGATTGAACTGCTGTATACGCATAGTGATGACTTTATGAAAAAGTGCAGCGCTGAGCAGGAGCATGATGGGCACCAGAATGAACAGAATAATTTTATGACGACGATTAATTACATGTGTGCTCATTACTACAATCATTAAAGTCAACACGGGATAAGCCAGCATAGCTGCACGGGTTCCAGTCAACAGAATGGAAGCATAGGTAAAGGTGAAAGCAGCCAAAAAAAGCAACACTCTGTGGCGGGTTCTTAAAAGTAATACGGCTTTAATGAATATCAGATTAACTGCGGTAATGATGTAGGCAGCAACCGTTGCTCGATCAAAATTCAGCTCTACACGCGCTATGTGTAAGAAAACCCCCTGATAAATGGCATAGCTATTTACCGCAAGCCCGCAAACAAGGGCTGCCAGCACGGTATGTTTTTGTAGCGCTATCCTTACATTAAGCATCGCCAGTAGAACAAACGCTGCGGCGATTTGTAATCGTCCGGTTGATTGGTACTGCCGGTACAGAGTAATGAAATCGCCAGGTTGTTTATACATGGCTGTCCAGATAATGCTGACGATCCCGACAGCAAAAAACGCACCAGGGAGAATCAGGTTTTTTTTGTCAGCAATGTAAAATCTGAGATGAAAAATGATGACCAGAAAAGCCAGATAGCTGGAAAGATAAAAAACATTCCTGCCAAAGGCCCATCCAAATGGCGAAGTAACAAAGGCGATAGCACAACCGATAAAAATAAGCTGGCTGAAAAAGTTGGCAGGCGCTTCTTTTTTAAAGATTATATGATTTAGTTTCATTTTTTAATTATAACGTCCTTTAAAGCATCGTTGAATTCTGCTTTAAACAGCGCATAGTCGAAATGTTCTACTGTCCAGGCTTTGGCGGCTTCACTAAATCGCTGATACGTTTCAGGCACCGACAAGACTTCAACCGCGTTGGCGCAATCAATATGTGAAATCAGCCTGGCTTCTTCCATAATATCATGGACAGGTTCGTAGACCTGATAGGGGAAATCAACGCGTATACCAGTTAATTTCTCATGCTCATCAACTGTAACGGTGGGGGGTAACCCAATGCCACACTGCTGATGACCAACGACTTCAGGTTGGCCGTCAATCATGGGGAAAATAACCGGTACACCAAAATAAAGTGCTTCCATACAGGAAAGGCCAAATGGCTCAGTGACAGGTGTACTGAGATAGATATCTGTGCGATTAAAAAAGGCGCTCATATCATGCTGAAACCCGCTGAAGGTAACAAACTGACTAATATTCAAACGCTCAGCAAGCGCCACGAAGGCGTCATGATCTGGCCCTTTTCCCGCAATTTCCAAAACAACATTGTGTCCACGTTGGCGTAATTCTTTAAGCGTTAAAAGTCCTACGCTAATGCCTTTCAGGCTAACCTGGCGAGATGCCGTTCCTAGCCTGACCGGATTTTGTAGCGTTCTGATTGCGGAGTTTATCCCCTGCGGCAACATGATTCGGTTTATCACGACGTGATGCGGGCAAGGTAGGTTGAAGCGGTGATGCATCACCCGGTTTGACGCGTATGAGGCAGAAATCACGCCGTCCAGCATTGCCATAAAGTTAAGCGTTTTTTTATTTTTTGGATAACGCCACGAGCAGCCATGATCGTAATAGACCAGAGCAGCCCGCCTGGGTTTTGCTGGCAGTCCTGGAATTAAATCCCAAACCACTATTACATCGGCATCACTTGCTTCGATGCGTTTTTTTAGCAAATATTTCCGAAGAAATTGCGGGACTTTATATTTCAGCCCATTTACCCAACGATTGGCAAAGGTGATTTTTTGTTGAGGAATATGACGACGAATATCATCGTCTATCTCATTACTGATGCATATCACATCATCATTTCCATCCGAAAAATCATTGATGTACTGCAGGAACAGGCGTTCAACACCACCCATTTTTTCAAGGTTGATGATGTGGAGTTTCTTCATACAAGAATCTCAAAGACCATATCTGCGACGTCCTCAGCGCTAATGTCTGCTAATTTGCTGCCCTCTGCAGGCCGCAAAACATACTGATTTTGCCCATAACCCCCAATCAAACCCGGATCGGTGGGGCCGTATAACGTGATATTGGGCCTGTCCAGCGCGGCGGTCAGATGGCTCAGGCCTGTATCTACCGACACTACGGCATCTGCGCCTGCCAACTGCTGTGCTACGGCTTCAAGAGAAAGCTTAGGCAAGACTTCTACGTGCTCAAAACCTTCAGCCAGACGCAGCGCACGCTGATGTTCATGTTCAGCGCCCCACGGCAGCTTTACACGCAAGCCCGCTGGCCGGACACGTTCAATCAACGCTCGCCAGTGAGCTTCTGGCCAGTGCTTGTTATCACGGGTAGTGGCATGAAGAAAGACAAGATAAGGGCTCTCATGCTGTGATAAGGGCTTCAGAAAATGGTCGGCAATTGCATAATCCCCCTGAGACGGGGGTTTATCGTAACCCAGACTTTTAGCAAACAGCTCCCGCGTCCTCTCGACTGCATGTTGTTGCTTGCTGATCTCGTGTTTTTTGTCGTACCACCAGCTGGCGAAAGGTTCTCGCGCGCTGCGGCTGTCCAGGCCGTGTTTAACGCCTTTAGCCAGACGAGTCACAAGCGCGGCACTCTTAATCAGCCCCTGAGCGTCGATCACGATGTCGTAGTCACGAGACTGAAGCTCACGCTTGAAACGCACGCGCTCTTCACGCTGCTGGCTGCCAAACCAGTGTTTACGCCAGCGTCTAATAGCGACAGGCAGAACCTTATCCACCGCCGGATGCCAGGTCGGGATTTGTGCAAAATTTTCTTCCACTACCCAGTCAAAGCGTATTCCGGGCAGGGCATGCATGGCATCGGTGAGTGCTGGCAGCGTATGCAGTACGTCTCCCATGGAGGAGGTTTTGACGATCAGGACGTGCATGTCCCCTCCTGGACTTCGCGCAACAACGTGCTCAATGTTTCATGAACCTGTTCGGGCTGAATATCGATAAGACTTTGGTGATAGCCCTGCCCGGCATCGCCTTTACGTACACGATGATAGCCGCTAATTAAACGGAGAATACGTGCCCGGTCAGACAGGGGCGGCGTAAAGTCAGGGCTGCTGGGACCATATAAGGCGACAAGCGGTCGGTTTAATGCTGCGGCAATATGCATCAGGCCTGAATCATTACTGACCACTGCGTGGCACTGAGCCAGCAGAATAACAGCCTGTTCCAGTTGCGTTTCGCCAGCCAGATTGCGGCAATGTACACGGCTCGCTTCCGGTAGCGAAGACAGGATTTTTTCACCAGTGGCACGATCTTTTGCCGAGCCAAACAGCAGAACCTGATAACCCTCACTGATTAACTGCTGGGCAAGCGTCGCATAGTGAAAATGGGGCCAGCGTTTTGCCGGCCCAAACTCTGCACCGGGACAAAAACCAATCGTCGGCCGCGCCGGAGTCAGCCGAAACTGCGCGGACGTCTCACTTTTTTCCTGTTCACTGACCTGGAGCTGAGGCGTTAATAAGGGTTGCGGCAGTTCCCGCGCAGAGCGGACTGGCGAGTCATAGGCCAGCGCCACATAGCGCTCAACCATCAGCGGAAACGCGGCTTTATCCAGTACCCGACAATCGTTTAACAGGCCGTAACGCATTTCTCCACGCCAGCCAATACGGCGCTTGATCCCGGCAAAAAAGGGAACCAGCGCTGATTTAAAAGAGTTGGGTAAAACATAAGCGCGGTCATAATGGCTGGCCTGGAGCGATTTGCCCAGTCGACGGCGCTCCCCAAGCGCTAACGCGCCATGACCCAGCGGCATCGCCAGCGCCTGATTCACTTCAGGCATCCGTGAAAGTAAAGGACGGCACCACGCAGGTGCCATCACATCAATCACTGCGTCAGGATGTTCGGCCTTGAGGGTACGATAGAGACTTTGCGACATCATCATATCGCCGACCCACGACGGGCCGATCACCAGAATTTTCATTACCGGTATCTATTCCTTTAGACGTTGCGATTTAACCAAACCATATATTCAGATACGCCCTGTGCCACGGTCTTAAACGGTTTGTCGTAACCCGCTGCGCGTAATTTAGACAGGTCGGCCTGCGTATAAGCCTGGTAGCGGCCTTTCAGCTTGTCAGGGAAAGGAATGTACTCAATCTGGCCTTTCTGGTGAAAATTAAGCACCGCATCTGCCACTTCCTGGAAGGATTCGGCGCGGCCTGTTCCACAGTTATAGATGCCGGAAATCCCATTCTCCCAGCACCACAGATTCACCGACACCACATCATCGACATGAATAAAATCACGTTTAAAGCCGTCGCTGCCTTCAAACAGCTTTGGATTTTCATCATTGCTGATCTGCGTGTTTAAATGAAACGCCACGCTTGCCATGCTGCCTTTATGACTTTCACGCGGGCCGTAAACGTTAAAGTAGCGAAAGCCGCATACCGGCGAGGAGGCTTCAGGCAGGATCTGACGCACGTAGTGGTCGAACAGCATTTTTGAATAGCCGTAGACATTCAGTGGCTGTTCGTACTGGCGCTCTTCAATGAAATTCTCGTTGCGTCCACCATAGGTGGCGGCAGAAGAAGCGTAAAGGAACGGAATTTCACGCTCAAGACAGAAGTGCAGCAGATCTTTAGAGTACTGATAGTTATTATCCATCATGTACTTACCGTCCCACTCGGTGGTGGCTGAGCAGGCACCTTCGTGAAAAACGGCTTCAATCGGACCAAGATCTTCACCTGACATGATATAGGTCAGGAATTCTTCTTTATCCATGTAATCAGCGATATCCAGATCGGCCAGATTCACGAACTTGGTGCCATCTTTAAGGTTATCCACGACCAGAATGTCGTTGTGACCGCGATCGTTCAGCGTTTTGACAATATTGCTGCCGATCATTCCTGCGCCACCGGTTACGATAATCATACTGTTACCTTTAAAGTTTTGAGTTGAAACGGGACATTTCACACGTAATGCCTACATCATAACATTTCATCCCGCTCCGGACAGCCAGATGACTCTGTAAGGTCCTGCACATCCAACATAATGACGTGAACTATGCTGCAAAATTAACATTCTCCTGGTCGATTAAGCGTAGAAAGGCGATATGTTCAGTAATATTTGCCAGATTTCCACCTTATCAGGAGCAGGATAATGCCAGCGCATTTTTACCAACATATCCGACAGCAACTCGACGCCGCCCAGCGTGAAGGTTTATTCAAAAAAGAACGTATTATCACCTCCGCTCAGCAGGCTGAAATTAAGGTCGGGCCCGATCGTCCCGTGATTAACTTTTGCGCGAATAACTACCTGGGTTTGGCCAACCACCCAGCCTTAATTCAGGCAGCCAAAGAGGGCATGGATTCGCACGGTTTTGGCATGGCATCCGTGCGTTTTATCTGCGGTACTCAGGATATACACAAACAGCTGGAAAAAAAGCTCGCCGATTTTCTGGGAATGGAGGACGCCATTCTTTACTCTTCCTGTTTTGACGCCAACGGCGGGCTGTTTGAAACCTTACTGGGTGCGGAAGATGCCATCATCTCTGATGCACTCAATCATGCATCGATCATTGATGGTGTACGCCTGTGTAAAGCACAGCGCTATCGTTACGCTAACAATGATATGGCGCAACTGCGCGACCGCCTGAAGGAAGCCAGGGATAACGGGGCGAAGACCATTATGATTGCCACGGACGGCGTGTTCTCAATGGACGGCGTGATCGCCAATCTGAACGCCATTTGCGATCTTGCAGACGACTATTCCGCCCTTGTCATGGTCGATGATTCCCATGCGGTTGGCTTTGTCGGAAGTACCGGTCGCGGAACGCATGAGTATTGCGACGTCATGGGCCGGGTCGACATTATCACCGGCACTCTGGGCAAGGCGCTGGGCGGCGCATCAGGCGGTTACACTGCAGCCAAAGCTGAGGTGGTGGAATGGCTGCGTCAGCGCTCACGGCCTTATCTGTTCTCTAACTCGCTGGCACCGGCTATTGTCGCGGCGTCTCTTCGCGTACTGGATTTATTAAGCGAAGGCGACGGTTTGCGTCAGCGCCTGTGGGACAACGCCCGTTTCTTCCGCGAAAAAATGACATCGGCAGGTTTTACGCTGGCCGGCGCCGATCATGCGATCATTCCAGTCATGCTGGGAGAAGCCAGCGTCGCGCAGGAATTTGCTCAGTTGTTACAGCAGGAGGGCATCTATGTCACCGGGTTTTTCTATCCGGTTGTGCCAAAAGGTCAGGCACGCATCCGAACCCAAATTTCAGCAGCACACAGCCAGCAGCAACTTGAAACGGCGGTGGCAGCTTTCACGCGCATTGGTAAACAACTTGGCGTCATTGCCTGAGGATTAACCATGAAAGCACTGGCTAAGTTGAAAAAAGAGCAGGGCATCTGGATGGTGACTGATGCGCCGGTTCCCGAACCGGGTCACAACGATCTGCTGATAAAAATTCGTAAAACCGCCATCTGTGGGACAGACGTACATATTTACAACTGGGACGACTGGTCGCGTAAAACCATCCCGGTACCCATGATTGTCGGCCACGAATATGTCGGTGAAGTGGTGGCTATTGGTCAGGAGGTTAAAGGGTTTAACATTGGCGATCGGGTTTCGGGTGAGGGGCATATCACCTGTGGGCACTGCCGAAACTGCCGCGCAGGCCGTACCCATCTCTGTCGAAATACCCAAGGCGTTGGCGTTAACCGACAGGGATGCTTTGCAGAGTATCTGGTTATTCCCGCCTTTAATGCATTTAAAATTCCCGACAATATTTCCGACGATCTGGCAGCGATTTTTGACCCGTTTGGCAACGCGGTACATACCGCCTTATCCTTCGACCTGGTTGGTGAAGACGTACTCATTTCCGGTGCCGGCCCTATTGGTATTATGGCGGCTGCGGTGTGCCGCCATGTGGGTGCGCGGAATGTCGTGATTACGGACATTAATGACTACCGGCTTGAACTGGCCCGCAAGATGGGCGTGACCTGCGCGGTCAATGTCGCCAGGCAAGATCTGCGTGAAGTCATGCATGCGCTGGACATGAAAGAAGGCTTTGACGTGGGATTAGAAATGTCAGGTGCACCGCCCGCTTTCCGAACCTTGCTTGAGGTGATGAATCACGGTGGGCGGTTGGCCTTACTGGGCATTCCTCCGGGAGAAATGGCTATTGACTGGAACCTGGTGATCTTTAAAGGGCTGTTTATCAAGGGCATATACGGGCGTGAGATGTTTGAAACCTGGTACAAGATGGCCGCGCTGATTCAGTCAGGTTTGGATCTCACCCCGATTATCACTCACCGTTACCCGATTGATGACTTCCAGCAGGGTTTTGATGAAATGCGCTCGGGGCATTCAGGAAAGGTGATTCTGAGCTGGGAGTGATTGCGCCCACAAGTGTTATACCTAGAGACGGCAGGATCATGTTTGTCTAATTAGCGTTACCGTTCTGCACCGGGTTTTGCCTGGTGCAGCCGGTTTCAGAAGAGCTTATCAATTTGGTGATAGAGTGGGCTTTCTGTGATGCTCTTAACAATCACGCTCAGTGCGCGCGTAGCAGGCACCGGTGCCAGCGGCTGCTTCACTTTACACTCACCCGGTGGCAGGAAGCCTTGCGATGGCTTGTCAGGTGATGTGGTTTTAGCCGGCGATGTGTTGCCGTTGTGCAGCGGCGCATTTAATAACTGCCCCGGCGTCACCAGCGTGATATCTGCAGGCAAAGTGGGCAACATTTGTTGCAGCACCCGCACGGTATTGGGATGCGGATGACCGATCGCAATCGCGTAGCCATCACGCTGGGCCAGCTTGACTGCCCGGCTGAACTGCTGTCGGATCGCATTGATGTCCTGACTGTCATCTAAAAATACGCGACGCTTTAGCACCCTGACGTGCGTTCCCTGTGCAGCCTGCAGTGACTGACTGTTACCAATCGTCATGCTGTCGAGAAAGTACAGATTGTATTGATTCAGCGCCTGCATGACTTTTTGCATACCCTGCAGGCTCGATGTCATTTTGCTGCCCATATGGTTATTCAGCCCCACGGCATAGGGGACATTGTTGACCGCACTACGGATGATGCGATCGATTTCCGCGCGGCTCATTTCAGGCGTTAAGGTGTTTTTCTCAAGCGGTTGCTTACTTAACGGCGCCATAGGCAGGTGAATCAGAACTTCACGGCCGCCCTGATGCGCTTTGATGGCCATCTGACGTGCATAGGGCGCATCAGGAAGCACCGCGACAGAGATCGCCTGCGGCATTTGCAGCACTTTATTTTCTTCCGTAGGTCGATAGCCGAAATCATCAATGACAATGGCGAGCTTAGCGGCCAGGGACGCGAAACTGAGCAACAGTCCGCACAGCAAGGCGGTAATCTGGTAACGATGAACTAACACTTATTTTCCCAACCACGGAACTGGATTGACCGCTTTACCCTGACGCCGGATTTCAAAATAGAGCGAAGGCGTGCCGCGACCACCGCTGGTGCCCACCAGCGCGATGGGCTGACCGGCCTTCACCTGGGCACCTACGCTGACGAGGGCGCTTTGGTTATAGCCATACAGGCTCATATCCCCTTTACCATGCTCGATAACTACGACCAGACCATAGCCCTGCAACCAGTCAGCCATCAACACACGACCATCGGCAATGGCTTTGACCTCAGTGCCTTCCGGAGCCGCAATGACCAGGCCTTTCCAGCGTAATTCGCCTTGCAGTTCCTCTCCGAACCGATGTTCGACGCGTCCGCGCACCGGCCAGATATCCTGACCGTTGGGCCGTCCCAGCCCGCCTGTTCGCGCCATCAGCTCGCGCTCGCTTTGTGTGGGCTGATAACTGGAGCCTTTCGCTTTCGCCTGCACCTGACGCTGACGCACTTTTTCTGCCTCACGTGCCTCACGGGCGGCGCGTTCACGCGCTTCTCGCTCGGCACGAGCGATTTTATCTTGCAGGCGGCTTTCGTTCTGGCGCATCTCAACCAGGTCAGCCTGATCCTTCTGCAGGGCGCTCTCCAGGGACGTGAGCGTTTTTTTACGCGCGGCGCTGGCTTGCTGGAGTTTGTCTTGTTGTTCTTGCTGCTGGGTTAACAGCGTTTTCTGCTGCTGTTGCTTTTGTTCCAGCGACGCGCGCTGTTGGGCTAATTCCTGACGGGTGGTTTGCAGGGCGGTGATATTTTCCTGACGTGCGGTGTTCAGATAGCCAAAGTAGGCGAGGATACGTTCGCTACGCTGGCTTTCTTCACCGCCTAACAGAAGTTGCAAACCTTTGTGCTGCCCCTGGCGAAAGGCGGCGTCCAGCTGTTCTGCAAGCAGCTTTTCCTGCTGGGCCTGCTGCTTTTCAAGACGGGAAACCGAGGCGGTGACCTGGGTAATCTCACCGTTCAGGGCCGAAAGGCTGTTACGGGTTTCCCGTAGCTGTCGACTTGCCTGAGCAATGATCTTTTCCTGACTTTGCAGCTGATTAAGTAACTGGCTGCGCTGAACCTTTTGGGCTTTTACGCTTTTTTCTTTTTCGGCAATTTCTTGCTGGATAGATTTCAGCTGGGCTTTGTTGTCATCCGCCGATAAGCCGGGAGGAGGAAACAACAATATGCCCGCATAAAGCAGGCTAAAAGACAGGGCGGACAAGCGTGTAAACAACGGCAGGGGACGACCGTTGTAACGAGTCCATGTTGGTAGAACGGTTGTCTTTCCCTTCATAGGCCGATGATTATTCCACGATGAACAGTTGCTTACCAGCATTGCCGACCGGCTTTTGCTTTCGGAGTGCGATCCATTTTTATCAGGACAAGGGACAAGCGCCACGACATTTTTGCCATTCAGCCAATTTTTTTGGAAAATGACGCACAAATCGTCACTCTGTCCGCTTAGCGTCTGTACATGCGAAGTGGCGCAGGTATACTCAGAAGCCTTGTTTTAGCTTATTAGCCCGGTCTGGAGTCGTTACCCCTCATGCAAGAAATTATGCAGTTTGCAAGCAATCACCCTATCCTGAGTCTGGCATGGGTCGTCTTACTCTTACTGGTGATTGTGACTACCGTTAAAGGAATGTTCTCTAAAGTAAAAACTATCAGTCGAGGCGAAGCAACCCGACTCATTAACAAAGAGGACGCGGTAGTGGTAGACGTGCGTTCGCGTGATGATTACCGCAAGGGGCACATTTCGGGCGCGATAAATGTGGCTGCAGCAGATATCAAGAAAGGCAGTTTAGGCGAGTTGGAAAAGCATAAAGCGCAGCCCATAATTGTTGTATGCGCAACCGGACAAAGCGCGGCAGATCCTGCTGCCCATCTGAGCGCGGCTGGATTTACCCAGGTTGCCGTTCTGAAAGACGGTATCAGTGGTTGGAGCGGCGAAAATCTGCCGTTGGTTCGCGGTAAATAATCATCCTGAGGTCCCTATGGCAAATGTTGAAATTTACATCAAAGCAACCTGTCCTTATTGCCACCGGGCAAAAGCGCTGCTGAGTCAAAAAGGCGTGGCGTTTCAGGAGATTCCCATCGATGGGGACATGGCAAAACGCGAAGAGATGATTAAGCGCAGTGGCCGGACTACCGTGCCGCAGATCTTTATCGACGGTCAGCATATTGGCGGTTGCGATGATCTGATGGCGCTCAACGATCGTGCAGGTTTAGATCCGTTACTACAGGCGTAATTACGCCAGACATATTAACTTACAGGACTTAGTCACATGTCAGAACATAACACCAACGAAATGCAATTTCAGATTCAGCGCGTTTACACGAAAGACATTTCTTTTGAAGCGCCGAACGCGCCACAAGTGTTTCAGAAAGAGTGGGAACCAGACGTTAAGCTGGATCTGGACACGGCTTCTTCGCAGCTGGCTGATGAAGTGTATGAAGTGGTGCTGCGTGTGACTGTAACCGCGACCGTTGGCGAAGATACCGCTTTCCTGTGTGAAGTGCAGCAGGCGGGCATTTTCACCATCGGCGGTATCGACGGCACTCAGATGGCGCATTGCCTGGGCGCTTACTGCCCGAATATTCTGTTCCCTTATGCCCGTGAATGCATCACCAGTCTGGTTTCTCGTGGTACGTTCCCGCAGCTTAACCTCGCGCCGGTGAACTTTGATGCGCTGTTTATGAACTATCTGCAGCAGCAGCAAGGCGAAGAAGGTGCCGCGCAACATCAGGATGCCTGATGACTACTCACGCTTCGATTAGCGTCATCGGTGCCGGTTCGTACGGCACCGCTTTGGCGATTACGCTGGCCCGTAATGGCCATCCCGTGTTGTTGTGGGGGCATAATCCCGCCCACATGGCACAGTTGCAGTCAGACCGCTGCAATCTCGCTTTCCTGCCTGATGTTCCCTTTCCCGATAACCTGACGATTGAACCCGATCTCGCCAGGGTCATTGCGGCCAGCCGCGATCTACTGGTGGTCGTACCCAGCCACGTCTTTGGCGAAGTGCTGACCCAGATCAAACCTGGCTTACGTGAGGACTCGCGTATCGTCTGGGCGACGAAAGGGCTGGAAAAAGAAACCGGTCGTTTGCTGCAGGACGTCGCCCGGGAAATCCTGGGTGAGGCCATTCCGCTGGCGGTGATATCTGGCCCAACCTTCGCGAAAGAACTGGCCGCGGGTTTACCTACGGCGATTGCGCTGGCGGCAACCGATACGCAGTTTGCGGATGATCTGCAAACGCGGTTGCACTGCGGCAAAAGTTTCCGCGTGTATAACAATCCCGATTTTATCGGCGTTCAGCTGGGTGGCGCGGTTAAAAACGTGATCGCGATTGGTGCTGGGATGTCGGACGGTATCGGATTTGGCGCGAATGCACGAACGGCATTAATCACTCGTGGACTGGCAGAGATGAGCCGTCTTGGCGCGGCGTTGGGTGCCGATCCTACGACGTTTATGGGGATGGCTGGCCTGGGCGATTTGGTGCTGACCTGTACCGATAATCAGTCGCGTAACCGCCGCTTTGGCATGATGTTGGGGCAGGGTGAAGAGGTCGATGGCGCACAACGCATTATCGGACAAGTTGTAGAAGGTTACAGAAACACGAAAGAAGTCAAAGCGCTGGCTGCACGCGTCGGGGTTGAAATGCCCATTACGGAGCAGATTTATCAGGTGCTCTATTGCGGAAAACCGGCACGAGATGCAGCATTAAGCCTGCTGGGGCGTTCGAGGAAGGACGAAAACAGCACAAACTAAAGCAGGAAGCCAGGCATCATCACCTGCAGCGCCGGTCAAGGCGCTTTTTTTATCGGGAGAAAACAGCATGTCGTCTGATGAGTTAGAACTGGTCTGGGACAATATCAAGGCGGAAGCACGCGCGCTGGCAGACTGCGAGCCAATGCTGGCCAGCTTTTACCATGCGACATTGCTGAAGCATGAGAATCTTGGCAGTGCTCTGAGCTATATGCTGGCCAATAAGCTGGCGAATCCGATCATGCCTGCTATCGCTATTCGTGAAGTGGTAGAAGAAGCATACCGTGAAGATCCCTCAATGATTGCGTCTGCAGCTTGTGATATTCAGGCGGTTCGCCTGCGCGATCCTGCGGTTGATAAATATTCCACGCCGCTGCTTTATCTGAAAGGCTTTCATGCGCTTCAGGCGCATCGTATCGGGCACTGGCTGTGGAATGAAGGCCGACGCGCCCTGGCCGTTTATCTGCAAAACGAAGTCTCAGTCTCCTTTGCGGTTGATATTCATCCGGCTGCCAAAATTGGTCATGGGATCATGCTGGATCATGCCACCGGGATTGTGATCGGTGAAACCGCCGTTGTGGAAAATGATGTATCAATCCTGCAGTCAGTAACGCTTGGCGGCACCGGAAAAACCAGCGGCGACCGCCATCCGAAAATTCGTGAAGGGGTAATGATCGGCGCGGGTGCGAAAATCCTCGGTAATATCGAGGTAGGCCGTGGTGCCAAGATTGGTGCCGGCTCCGTGGTGTTGCAATCTATCCCTCCACATACCACCGCCGCCGGGGTTCCTGCGCGCATCGTCGGTAAGCCCGGCAGTGAAAAGCCGTCAATGGATATGGATCAACACTTTAACGGTAACGGTGCAGGCTTCCAGTTTGGCGATGGTATTTAAGATTTAATCAGTGCGCCAGCATAGTCGAGTTGGCGCCACGCTTCGTAAACCACTACCGATACCGCGTTGGACAGGTTCATGCTACGGCTTTCCGCCATCATCGGAATGCGGATTTTTTGCGCTGGGGGTAGAGCCTGTAATATCTCTGCGGGTAACCCGCGGCTTTCCGGTCCAAACAGCAAATAATCCCCAGACTGATAGTTGACCGCACTGTGTGCGGGCGTGCCTTTGGTGGTCAGCGCAAACAGGCGCTCAGGCTGCTCAGTAGCGATGAAAGCCTGATAGTCAGCATGAAATTTGATGGCGGTAAATTCGTGATAATCCAGCCCGGCGCGACGCAGGCGCTTATCGTCCCAGGCAAAGCCCAGTGGCTCAATCAGGTGGAGCTGAAAACCGGTATTGGCGCACAGGCGAATAATATTGCCGGTGTTAGGTGGGATTTCTGGTTCAAATAATACGATGTTAAGCATATGGCCCCCGATAACGAGGGCCGAAGCATAGCAAATTATTGCCTTGCAGAGGAGTAAAGTGGTAGCCAGATAGTGAGGCGCAGTCCACCCAGCGGGCTGTCATCCGCTTTGACCCACCCGCGATGTTGCTGTATTGCCGTTTCCACAATCGCCAGCCCCAGGCCAGTTCCGCCGGATTCCCTGTCCCGCGCTTCATCAGTGCGGTAGAAAGGACGAAATATCTGCTCGCGATCCTCCGGGCTGACGCCAGGACCGTCATCGTCAACGTGCACGGTAATACCCGAGATATCCACGGAAAAACTGACGCTGATATGCGTGTGCGAGTAGCGCAACGCATTACGGACGATGTTCTCCAGTGCGCTTTCCAGCGCATGTGGATTGCCATAGAGCGGCCAGGGGCCTGGAGGATAGGGAATCTCCAGCGTCTTGCCCATTTGTTCCGCTTCAAACCTGGCGTCTTCCAACACGTCATTCCAGAGCTGGTTTGCCTTCATGGCTTCGCTGACCAGCGCGTTCTTATGCTGGGTTCTCGACAGCACCAACAGGTCATTAATCATGCCGTCAAGCCGCTGAGCTTCCATCTCGATGCGCTCCAGCTCTTTGCCTTCACCGTGACGGCGACGCAACAGGGCGGTAGCCAGCTGAAGTCTCGTCAGCGGCGTACGTAATTCGTGGCTGATGTCGGAAAGCAAGCGTTGCTGACCGTTCATCATGCGCTCCAGCGCACTCACCATTTGATTAAAGCTGGAGCCGGCGGCCAGAAACTCCTGCGGGCCCGATTCCAGTTCAGGATGTTGACGCAGGTTGCCGCTGGCCACTTCATCCGCAGCATATTTGAGTTTACGCGCAGGACGCGCCAGGCTCCACGCCAGCCAGAGCAGAAGCGGTGAGCTAATCAGCATGGTAACGATAAGCAGTAGCAAAGGCCGGTCAAACAGCAGATTGATAAAGTCCAGTTGAGAACTACTGGCAGGGCGAATCAGGTAAAGTTGATAGTTATCCTCCCCATCCCGAACGGCGAAAGGGCCCACCATTTCGACGCGACCGTACTTTTTCTTCTGTGGATGATCGGCATTGTCTGACTGACCGATAAAGTTACGGATAACCTGCATTTCATTATGCTGCGCGCCAATTACCCGGCCTTCGCTGGTGACTAACAGCAATCGCTGACCGGGCGGTGCCCATTTCTCAATCGCGCGAAATAAGCGCCGCCACCACATCAAATCGTTAGGGGGATCGCGCATTAACTCCGCTTCAACGTGCTGCTCTATCATCGTTCCCTGACGCTGCTCACTTTCCATCAGCGACGTCATCTGACGTGAATCAAGCTTGGGTACCATGAGCACCAGCATCAATACCAGCGCCAGCGTCAGCCAGAAAATAGCAAAGATGCGGGTAGTCAAACTTCCTATCATGATGCAGAAACCATCAGATAGCCGCGGCCACGTAAGGTCTTAAACCACGGATGCCCGTCACGGCGGTCAGGGAGCTTACGGCGCAGGTTAGAGATGTGCATGTCAATGGCGCGGTCAAAAGGCGTAAGGCGCTTGCCCAGCACTTCCTGGCTAAGGTGCTCGCGAGAGACAACCTGCCCAAGATGCTGTGCCAGAAGATAAAGCAAGGTGAATTCCGTTCCGGTGAGATCCAGCGTCTCGCTGTCGAAACTGGCTTCCTGACGGCCCGGATTCAGCCGCAGGCAGTCAACTTCCAGCGTGGGTGAACTGTTATCGTGCTGCTGCTGTTCACTCCAGTTTGAGCGACGCAAAATGGCGCGAATACGCGCGACCAGCTCACGATCGTTAAAGGGTTTAGGCAAATAGTCATCGGCACCCAGTTCAAGGCCCAGCACGCGATCCAGTTCGCTTCCGCGTGCGGTAAGCATAATGACGGGCGTCTGATACTGCTGGCGTAATTCTTTCAGGGTGTCGATACCGTTTTTCTTCGGCATCATGACATCCAGTAAAAGCAGATCAATTGAGTTATCAAGCAGGTTCAACGCTTGTTCACCATCGCTGGCGACCACGACTTCAAACCCTTCCATTTCCAACAGCTCTTTCAAAAGCGAAGTTAATTCGCGGTCATCATCTACCAACAGGATTTTATTCATTTTTGTAGCCCTCCGCAGGCAAAATAGCGTGTTACCATGATACCAATCCATCGATTTACGTACTTTTACACCCCCTGACGGATGTTTGCAGCTATCGCCGTACACTGGCTATCGTTGAATCGCAAAACAGAACGAACTGGAGTAAACGATGCGCAAATTAACCGCCGTCGTTATTGCCTCAGCGATGGTTCTCTGTAACGCCAGCGCAAGAGCAGCAGAGCCGATGGCGCCTGATGATGTGCATCACGGCGAATTTACGACAGGCAGTATGACGCAAAATTCGCAAAGTCACATGTTCGACGGCATTGAGTTGACGGAACATCAGCGGCAGCAGATGCGTGACCTTATGCAGCAAGCCCGACACGATCGTCCGGCAACGAATATTGATGATATCGCAGCCATGCATGATTTGGTGACTGCAGATAATTTTAACGAAGCGGCCATCCGCAGCAAGGCAGAAGCTATTGCCAGAGTTCAGGTAGAGCAGCAGGTTGAGATGGCGCGCGTTCGTAATCAGATGTACCACCTGTTAACGCCGGAGCAGCAGGCCGCGTTACAAAAGAATTATGAGCGGCGTTTAAATTCCTTACGCAAGCTTTCGAATCTGCAGCCCGCATCATCGCTGCAACCCGTGAGTCGTACCAGTAGTAACCAGTAGTAAATAGTATCCCTGTTTTCCTTGCCATAGACACATCCCTGTCTTCCCCCTCATGATGAGGGGGTTTTTTTTATCAGGTACGTATTCAAAAATCCTTTCAAATCAAGGCTGCTAAAAACCCCTTTTAAGCATCTGTAAGCCGCCTTAAGCGGCATCAGTGTAGACAATATATAGACAATATTTGCTATACATTTAGGCCTCCTTCAGGCGGATTACGCGTAATCGCATCCATCAAATCGTCAGGTGCAAGATGAGCATCAGCAGCCGTTTGCTTAATGCTGGCATAGCCTAAAATCGCCTGTAACGAGATGAGGTTTCTGCCGTTCATCACGACCAACGGCTGAACGTATGCCGCAAGATATGCATAGGTTGATGCCTGGGTATATCTGGCTTCGCCAGTTTCATTAATGTGCAGAATTGTTCTGGCTCACTTTGAACCAGGAATCCCTTTTCATCTCATGATGTTTTTATCTGCGATTTATCATTTACGATGAATTTACAATTAATCGGGTAGTTAAAAAAAGAGAAAACACCGTTGGTTTTATTCCTGTTTTTCAGGGGGCTGTTTTTCTTGCCCGTTTTTCGATCTAAGATATTTCACTTTTCTTTCATATTTTAAATACATGATAAGTAAAACTTATTTAAGTTTTTTCTTTATTTTTATTTATATTTCAATCAGCTGCAAATATCCCGCTCCGCTTGCACGCTAATTGCGCAGTTCTACACTTAAGTTGTCTCAGCATGGAAGCCGATGTACTTACGAAATTAACGGAGAGCAGTAACCACATCATGTAGTCCGAATTAACCTATTAACGGAGTAAATTATGGCAGAGCATCGTGGTGGTTCAGGTAATTTCGCAGACAACCCGCAAAAAGCGTCTGAAGCCGGTAAAAAAGGTGGTAAGAGCAGCGGCAATGGCGGCGGCGGTAATTTTAAAAATAACCCCGAAAAAGCCTCCGAAGCGGGCAAGAAAGGCGGCAAAAAGTAACGGCTGCTAAGCACTGAACCAAATCTGCACGTTGATTTGGCGCTTACCCAGGTAGGCAATCCGCCCCGTCTCTCTATCAGGACGGGGCGGAGTACTTTTATCCTTTTAGAAATGCCATTTCATCCCGCTTCTTCGCCGTTCAGACAGTCAGGCGAGACGCCTTCTGTAGTGTTAAACTTAGCCTTTCTCTCATACTGCGTTACGTTTTCAGTAATATGTCTATGGAGTTCGGCATGCAGGCTTCGTACGGAAAGTTAATCCAGTCTGCGGCAGTCGCGGCGACGCTGCTGGCTTCCGTCTTATTGGTTGTGAAGATTTTTGCCTGGTGGTACACCGGGTCGGTGAGCCTGCTGGCCGCGCTGGTCGATTCCCTGGTAGATATTGCCGCCTCGCTGACCAACCTGCTGGTGGTGCGTTATTCCTTACAGCCCGCCGATGACGATCATACATTTGGTCATGGTAAAGCAGAGTCGCTGGCCGCGCTGGCCCAAAGCATGTTCATTTCGGGTTCAGCCCTTTTCCTCTTTCTTACGGGTATTCAACATCTTGCTTCCCCTAACGAACTGCGCTCGCCGGGCATTGGCATTGTTGTCACCGTCGTAGCGCTGGTTTCGACATTAGTACTGGTCACCTTCCAGCGCTGGGTCGTGCGTAAAACCCGGAGTCAGGCCATTCGCGCAGATATGCTGCACTATCAGTCAGATGTGTTTATGAACGGGGCTATTCTGGTGGCGCTGATATTAAGCAGCTACGGTTTCACGCGCGCTGATGCACTGTTTGCGTTAGGGGTTGGCGTCTATATTCTGTTTAGTGCGCTGCGGATGGGCCATGAAGCCGTTCAGTCTTTACTGGACAGAGCTTTACCCGATGAAGAGCGGCAACAAATTATTGCGATTTCCCTCAACTGGCCGGGGGTGCAGGGCGTACACGATGTGCGTACGCGTCAGTCCGGCCCGACAAAGTTTATCCAGCTTCACGTTGAGCTCGAAGATCAGTTACCCCTCGTCCAGGCTCATCGTATTGCCGATCAGGTCGAGAAAGCGCTGCGAAAAGCGTTTCCCGGTTCTGACGTGATTATTCATCAGGATCCCTGTTCTGTGGTACCGTTTGAAAAGCAGGATTCTTTTAACTTTTAACCTACATGAATTAAATTAATAAAATGGAAACGGCACGTTTTTAACATTGCTGCAAAAAAATAGTGAAAAGTTGTCTGACCTGAATCAATTCAGCCGCAGGCCTTTGATATACTATCTGCCATTATATGTTGCGCTCATCACAATAGTGTTTATCAGCGTTGAACAGGCCGGATTAACCCTTAGCTTTGAACAATCCAGAGGTTGTCATGATCAAAAAAATTGGTGTACTGACCAGCGGCGGTGACGCCCCAGGCATGAACGCAGCCATTCGCGGCGTGGTTCGCTCCGCGTTAAGTGAAGGGCTGGAAGTTTTTGGTATCTATGACGGCTATCAGGGTTTGTACGAAGATCGCATGATCAATCTCGATCGTTACAGCGTATCTGACATGATCAATCGCGGCGGCACTTTTTTGGGTTCAGCGCGTTTTCCTGAGTTTCGTAACGATGATGTCCGTCAGGTGGCCATTGAAAACCTGAAAAAGCGCGGTATTGATGCGTTAGTCGTCATTGGCGGAGACGGTTCCTATATGGGCGCCAAGCGACTGACTGAGATGGGTTTCCCCTGTATCGGCCTGCCAGGCACGATCGATAACGATGTTGCTGGCACCGATTACACCATTGGCTACTTTACCGCACTGGAGACGGTGGTTGAGGCGATTGACCGCCTGCGTGATACCTCTTCATCACACCAGCGCATCTCCATCGTTGAAGTGATGGGCCGTTACTGTGGTGATTTGACCCTGGCTGCCGCTATCGCGGGTGGATGCGAGTTTATCGTGTTGCCAGAAATTCCCTATACCCGTGAAGAGCTGGTGGCAGAAATTAAGGCCGGCATCGCGAAAGGTAAAAAGCATGCGATTGTTGCTATCACTGAACATATCTGTGATATCGACGATCTGGCACGGTTTATCGAGACCGAAACGAAGCGCGAAACGCGCGCGACGGTACTTGGCCACATTCAGCGTGGCGGTGCGCCGTGCGCTTATGATCGTATTCTTGCATCCCGCATGGGCGCGTATTCCATTGAACTGCTCATGCAGGGCTACGGTGGCCGCTGTGTGGGTATCCAGAACGACAAAATGGTGCACCATGACATCATTGATGCGATCGAGAACATGAAGCGTCCATTCAAGCGTGACTGGATGGATACCGCGAAGCAGCTTTACTGATTTCACTGCATTAACGGGCATGCTCATCAGGCATGCCCTTATACCTTCCGTATATTCCCCATAGTTATAACCGCTTATTTTTAATTCTTTTAGCTCTGAAAACGTTTATGTCACGCTTACCCCATAATGAACTGGGAGAGTGCGCAATGAATAAATGGGCCATCGGTATTAGCTTGTTACTGGCATCAGGCAGTGTTTTGGCGAAGGATATTCAGCTGTTAAACGTTTCTTACGATCCCACCCGTGAGCTGTATGAGCAGTACAACAAGGCCTTCAGTGCTCACTATAAACAGGAAACGGGCGATAATGTGGTGATCCGTCAGTCGCATGGTGGTTCAGGCAAGCAGGCCACATCAGTGATAAACGGCATTCGTGCTGATGTCGTGACGCTGGCGCTGCAGTCTGATATTGATGCGATTGCTGAACGTGGCCGTATTGATAAAAACTGGATTAAGCGTCTGCCGGATAACTCGGCACCTTATACTTCCACGATTGTGTTCCTGGTCCGTAAGGGCAATCCCAAAGGGATCCATGACTGGAACGATCTGATCAAACCTGGCGTTTCCGTCATCACGCCAAATCCAAAAACCTCAGGTGGTGCACGCTGGAATTACCTGGCAGCCTGGGGCTGGGCGTTGGATCACAATAACGGCGATCAGGCAAAAGCGCTAAGCTATGTCAAAGCCCTGTTTAAAAATGTTGAAGTGCAGGATTCTGGTGCGCGCGGTGCGACCAACACCTTCGTTGAGCGCGGCATTGGTGATGTTCTTATCGCCTGGGAAAATGAGGCGTACCTGGCCGTGAATAAGCTGGGCAAAGACAAATTTGAGATCGTGACCCCAAGCGAGTCTATTCTGGCAGAGCCGACGGTTTCCGTGGTGGATAAAGTGGTTGATGAGAAGGGAACGCGCCCAGTGGCTGAGGCCTATCTGAAGTATCTCTATTCGACCGAGGGACAGACTATTGCAGCCGAGAATTACTATCGTCCGCGCAATGCCGAGGTTGCGAAGAAGTTTGCCAGCACCTTTGCCCCTGTAAAATTGTTTACTGTGGACGAGAAATTCGGCGGTTGGGCTAAGGCACAAAAAATCCACTTTGCGGATGGCGGCACCTATGACCAGGTCATGAAGCCGTAACGATCGCCTGACACAATCTAAACCAGCGGAAATGCTGGTTTTTTTATGCGTGACATTCCGGCGCTGTCAGGCGAGGATGCTGACTGATTCAGTATGGAGAGGGTAACTATGCAGGCGAATCGTCGGGCCTTCATCATCATTGCGTTTCTGCTGGTGCTTGTCGTGGCAGGAATGGGGATAGCTTCCCTTCATGTTAAAGGCAATGCCGATGCGCTTTGGCAGATCGTCAGCGAAAAGTGCGTACCCAATCAGCAGAATAACGGGCAACCCGCGCCTTGCCTGCGAGTCGATCTGCAGCAGCGTTATACACTGCTAAAAGACCGTAACGGCCCCTTGCAATACCTGTTAATTCCCGTTGATAAGATAACCGGCATTGAAAGCCCGCGGTTGCTCAGCACAGCCACACCCAATTTTTTCAGCTTTGCCTGGCAGGACAGAGGCGTAGTGGCGCAGAAATTCGGTTCGCCCATTAAAGACACTGTGCTGTCACTGGCGATCAATTCCGAATACGGGCGTACCCAAAACCAGCTACACATTCATATTTCCTGCTTACGGCCCGATGTCCGTCAGCAACTGGATGAACTGGCACCAACTCTCAATGCGCAGTGGAAAGCTGTTACCTTTCTGAACCATCACTATATTGTGCGGGTGCTCAGTCAGGCGGAACTGGATCAACAGAGTGTCTTTATCCGGTTAGCGTCTGAAGTCCCGGATGCTAAGAATGCGATGGGGAAATACGGCATGGCACTGGCAAGCTTACCCGATGGTCGTCTGGTGCTGATGGCGGTAGCGCGCAACTGGCTTTTGCTGAATAAGGGATCGGCAGAGGAGGTGCAGGATCACGACTGCGCCCTGCTACAACCCATAAAAAAAGCGGCCTGAACAGGCCGCTTAGGCAGTGCTAAACCGTAGGTTAGCCTTGTTTAGCCGCGGCTGCAGCTTTGACGATAACAGCGAACGCATCGGCTTTCAGCGACGCGCCGCCAACCAGGGCCCCGTCGATGTCCGGCTGAGTAAACAGCTCGGCAGCGTTTTTATCGTTAACTGAGCCGCCGTACTGAATAATCACTTGCTCAGCGATAGCCGCATCTTTTTTGGCAATGTGGTCACGAATAAATTTGTGAACGGCCTGCGCCTGGGCTGGCGTCGCGGATTTTCCGGTACCGATCGCCCAAACGGGTTCATAAGCGATGACCGCATCTTTGAACGCTTCTGCACCCTGCGTGGTCAGCACCGCATCAAGCTGGCGTGCACACACTTCTTCGGTTTTGCCCGCTTCGTTTTCCGCTTCGGTTTCACCGATGCACAGAACCGGCACCAGGCCAGCGGCTTTCAACACGGCATATTTTTTCGCAATGAACTCGTCACTTTCTTTGTGATAAGTGCGACGTTCTGAGTGACCAATGATGATGTATTTCGCGCCGATATCTTTCAGCATTTCAGCGGACACTTCGCCGGTAAATGCGCCAGAGAGGTTTACATCAACGTTTTGAGCACCCAGAGCGATGTGGCTACCGGAGATGGCGTGTTTAGCCTGATCAAGATAGAGCGCGGGCGGTGCAATAGCGACGCCACAACCCTCAACGCCCGACAGTTCTTTGCGCAGACCGTCGATCAGTTCGGCTGTCATATGCTTGCTGCCATTCAACTTCCAGTTACCCATAACCAGTGGATGTCGCATTCTATCCTCCGCATAACGCGATACATGAAATGGCGCTGCCCCGGGGCAACGTTGTCTGCCAGACAGTATAGAGATCAAATAACGTCGTGGCTTTGCTTTTCGTCATTTTTGCCCCGTCCATCAGGGCGCAGCCAGCGCAAGTTTTACCGGCTCAATGGCAAAGGTTAATCCTTTATCCCCGTTATCAGACACCACAAAACGCAGTGCGCCTTCAACGTGCTCGTAGTATCGTGAGCCTTTGCCTGCTTTAAGTAATGTTTCCAGCTTTTTACGCCCTTCTTCTGGCGTGAGTCCCGGCACAAAAAAACGTAATATTGCGGTCATATAATCCATGGCTCTGGCCTGGGACGCACTTTGATCCGGGCCCGGAACCGGTAGCCAGGTGACCTGCAGCGTTTTAATTTTACCTGTGCCAGGCTCAAGCGCGGTCGAGGAGTAAAGCGTTTCGTTAATCTTGGTGGCTGCCCGCGTCAGATCGGTTTTCTCATCGCGGGCGTCAATGGCGCGATACTCCAGCAGCGGCAGTTGAGGATTCGCGAGATTATACTTTTCACGAAACTGGCCGATAGTCATATCCAGCGTGGGCGCGCCTGTTAACAGATAGGGCGCGGTAGGCATATGTTCGGCCTTGTCGAGTGGCGGCGGATCGGCAGCAAATACCGGAACCGTCAGCGCAAGACTCAGCAACAGTGCGCCTGGCAAATTCTTCATTTTGTCGGCCCTGACCAATAAACTCGGAATCAAATTAGAACGGTTTTTACCTCCAAGGTCAAAAGCGTGCAGGTAAAATTTTGTCTGGGGAGCATGCATGATATTACAGCAATGGTTTTTTTCATTTCGTGGTCGCGTCGGGCGCCGTGATTTCTGGCTCTGGCAGGCAATCTGGTTGCTGTTAACCAGCGTCCTGTTCTTTTTAGCCGGTAACGATCTGGTGGATACCCAAATGGCTGCGTTTGGCATCGTGTGTTTATTGTGGCCGGCCAGCGCCATCGTGGTGAAGCGCCTGCACGATCGCGATCGCCGCGGCTACTGGGCGCTGTTACTGATCGCTGCCTGGTTGTTGATGGCAGGTAACTGGAGCATGACTGGCGATGTCCTGCAGTGGGTTATTGGCCGCGCGCTGCCTTTTATCATTCTGGCAGGACTGATGCTGGACTTAGGCCTGTTTCGTGGCACCGCTGGCGATAACCGCTTTGGTGCCGCACCGGTGCCTTTACGTCTGAAGTGAGCGACTTACCAGTAATTCTCGCTGGTGATATGACCGGGCTTGCGCTTAAGGTGCTTGCGCATGCCGCGTGTCTCTTTCAACAGCTGCTGCGTATCTCGTACCATTTGTGGATTGCCGCAGACCATCACATGGCTGGTTTCTGCATCAATATTCAATCCGGCCGCCCGCTCCAGCTCGCCACTTTCGATTAATGCCGGAACACGTCCGGTTAATGAGCCCATACTTTCTTCACGACTGACGACCGTGATCACCTGCAGTTTGCCGTTATAGATCTGCTGGAGTTGCTGCATTAGCGGTAAAAAGCTGAGGTCGGCTGCGTAACGTGCGGCATGGACCAGAACGATATGTTTAAAGCGATCCAGGCCTTCACCCTGCTGCAAAATGGACAAATAAGGCCCCACTGCCGTACCGGTTGCCAGCATCCATAAGGTCTGACATTCCGGTACTTCATCCAGAATAAAAAAGCCTGCAGCATCTTTGGTAATCATGACCTGCTCACCGGGGCGCAGCGCCTGCAGATGTGGACTCAATTTGCCGTCGGGTACGGTGACTAAGTAAAACTCGAGCAGGTCGTCATTGGGCGCGTTGACGTAAGAGTAAGCACGTTGCACACGTTCACCTTCGATCTCCAGTGCCAGCTTGGCGTACTGCCCGGCACTAAACGGAGCGACAGGGGCCTCAACCCGCAAGCTAAACAGCGCGTCAGTCCAGTTTTTCACTTCCTTTACTTGAGCATTGATCCACTCGGCCATGGTTACTCCTTCAGCGTTGAATCGTCTGGCGAATAAACATCTTCTCTACTGCACTGGCAGATTACCAGTCCGTCAGGCTGCAAAGGCTCTAATCGACAAACTGTAATATTTAGTTTACATCCTGGTTGCAATTATTGACGTGAATTGCCCCGCCACTTTTTATGAATCACTCGCTTTGTCATGAAATCCTGATATTTTCCTGCCACAACGGGTTTCAGCCGTTATTTGTGCTGTTTAATCGTCCCTGTTCGTACAGACCTTTCGTTAAAAGATGATGAAGAAAATAGAAAATCGTCCGTTGCTGATCATGCTCATTGCACTGGTCGCAGTCGGGCAGATGGCTCAGACCATCTATGTACCTGCCATGGCGGCAATGGCGGATGCACTTCAGGTGCGAAATGGCATGATGCAGCATGTCATGGCGGCCTATTTAATCACCTACGGCGGATCGCAGCTGATCTACGGTCCGCTCTCTGACAGCGTGGGGCGCCGTCCGGTGATCCTGGCGGGGATGGCGATCTTTATGATCGGCGCGATTGCCGCCATGATGGCCTCGTCGCTGGATATGCTGGTAACGGGTAGTGCGATTCAGGGCGCGGGCACCGGCGTGGCCGGTGTAATGGCGCGAACCATGCCGCGCGATCTTTATCACGGTCATGCCCTACGCCAGGCGAACAGCTGGCTTAATATGGGCGTGCTCGCCAGTCCTTTAGTGGCACCGGTGATTGGCGCACTGTTAACGCAGCTGTTTGGCTGGCATGCCTGTTTTGCTTTTCTGCTGTTGCTGTGTTTGATGGTGACGGTCGCCATGGCGCGCTGGCTGCCGGAGACGCGCCCGAACAGTGCCGAAGTCACGCCCTTCTTAACACGCTACATCCGGCTGTTACGTGATGCGAATTTCGTCCGTTATCTGGTGCTGCTGATTGGCGCACTGGCCGGCATTGCCGTCTTTGAGGCCAGCTGTGGCGTGCTGCTGGGTGGCGTTCTGGGCCTGAACAGTTTCACCGTCAGTATTTTGTTTATCTTACCTATCCCAGCGGCCTTCTTTGGTGCCTGGTTCGCCGGGCGTGAGCAGCGCTCCTGGCATAGTCTGATGTGGTTTGGCGTCAACAGTTGCCTGCTGGCGGCGGTGTTGATGTGGATACCTGCCTGGTTTGGCATCATGACAATCTGGACGTTATTGATACCGGCGTCGCTGTTTTTCTTTGGCGCGGGAATGCTGTTTCCCCTGGCCACATCCGGTGCGATGGAGCCCTATGCCTGGCTCGCAGGAAGTGCGGGCGCACTGATTGGGGGTTTACAGAATTTGGGTTCGGGGCTGGTGGCGTCCCTCTCGGCGTTGATGCCTCAGCGCGATCAGTTCAGCCTTGGCCTGCTGATGGTTATCACGGCTCTGGTGATGTTGCTGTGCTGGCTGCCGCTTTCGCGACAGCCAGCAGGCGAAAATCAGGCTGTTACAGGATAAAGGGATGTAAAACCGGATCTTTGCGGTCCAGGTAATGCACAGACTGGATGCGGCGAATCGTGCGTGATTTGCCGCGAATTAACAGGGTTTCACTGGTGGCCATATTGCCCTGACGTGTGATGCCCTTCAGCAGATCACCACTGGTGATACCGGTGGCGGCAAAGATCACGTTGTCGTTTCGCGCCATCGCCTGTAGGGGCAGAACTTTTCCTGCCTCAATCCCCATGCCAGCGCAGCGTTTCAGCTCATATTCCCCAATCCGGCGGTTCTCTTCGCTGTCACCTTTTACGTGATGTCGTGCCAGTAATCTGCCCTGCATATCACCGTCCAGCGCACGAATTACAGCGGCTGATACCACGCCTTCAGGCGCGCCGCCAATACCGTACATCACGTCAACTTCGCTGTCGGGCATACAGGTAAGAATAGAGGCCGCCACATCGCCATCAGGGAACGCGAACAGTCTTACGCCCAGCTGTTTAAGCTGCTCGATAACGGCGTCATGACGGGGCTTTGACAGAATGGACACGGTGAGTTGTGACAACGGCTTATTCATGGCGATGGCGATATTACGCAGGTTAATCTCAAGCGGGAGATCCAGATTGATATGGCCCCGCGCCGCCGGACCGACAATAAGCTTCTCCATATACATGTCAGGCGCATGAAGAAAACTGCCTTTGTCACCGACGGCCATCACGGCAAGCGCATTGGCCTGTCCCATGGCCGTCATGCGGGTACCTTCAATAGGATCGACGGCAATGTCCACCGCGTCGCCCTGACCCGTGCCCACTTTTTCGCCGATGTAGAGCATAGGGGCTTCGTCAATTTCCCCTTCGCCGATCACTATCTGTCCATCGATCTGAATGGTATTTAAGACATGACGCATGGCATGAACGGCGGCACCGTCCGCCGCGTTTTTATCGCCGCGCCCTAACCATTTATAACCAGCCAGTGCGGCAGCCTCAGTTACGCGGGAAAATTCAATGGCAAGTTCTCGTTTCATTGCATGTACCTGACAAAAAACAGGCTGGCAGTGTAGCGGAGGGAGAGGGCGGGGAAAAGGCCCGTGACGGAGGACGTCACGGGCGCAGTGCGGATTACTCTTGTTCTTCCCACGCTTGCGCGCGCGCGACAGCTTTCTTCCAGCCGGCATAACGGACGTTACGCTCGGTGGTTTCCAGTGTTGGACGGAATTCGCGCTCAATCACGGCTTTGGCACGGACTTCTTCCAGATCCTGCCAGAAGCCTACCGCCAGACCTGCCAGGTATGCGGCACCCAGCGCAGTGACTTCACGTACTTCAGGTCGCTCAACGCGTGTGCCAAGAATGTCTGACTGGAACTGCATCAGGAAGTTGTTAGCCACTGCTCCGCCGTCCACACGCAGAGCCTGCAGGCGCGTGTTGGCATCATTCTGCATGGCTTCCAGGACATCACGTGTTTGATAAGCGATGGACTCCAGCGTTGCACGGATGATGTGGTTCGCATTAGCACCACGTGTCAGGCCGAACAGCGCGCCACGTGCATAGGGATCCCAGTAAGGTGCACCCAGGCCAGTAAAGGCAGGCACCATATATACACCGTTAGAATCTTTCACTTTCATCGCGAAGTATTCTGAGTCAGCCGAATCGCTGATCAGCTTCATCTCATCGCGTAACCACTGAATGGCCGCGCCGCCGATAAAGACCGCCCCTTCCAGCGCATAGTTGACTTCACCACGTGGCCCGCAGGCAATAGTGGTTAGCAGGCCTTGCGTTGAGGTAACGGCTTCGGTACCGGTGTTCATCAGCATAAAGCAGCCTGTGCCGTAGGTGTTTTTCGCCATTCCCGGCTGAACGCACAGCTGACCATACAGCGCAGCCTGCTGGTCGCCTGCGATACCCGCGATAGGAATACGCGTACCGCCTTTACCACCAATGTTTGTCTGACCATAAACTTCAGAAGAAGATTTCACTTCTGGCAGCATCTCACGCGGGATATCCAGGATTTCCAGCATGCGCTCATCCCACTCAAGCTTGTGAATGTTGAACAGCATGGTACGTGAGGCGTTAGTGTAATCGGTGATGTGCACGCGTCCCTGGGTCATTTTCCACACCAGCCAGGTGTCGACTGTACCAAACAGCAGTTCGCCACGTTTGGCACGCTCGCGCGCACCTTCTACGTTATCCAGGATCCACTTAACTTTGGTGCCAGAAAAGTAAGGGTTAATCACCAAACCGGTGGTGTGCTGGATGTACTCTTCCAGGCCCTCTTTCTTCAGCTTATTACAGTAGTCAGCAGTACGGGGATCCTGCCAGACGATGGCGTTATAGACCGGCTTACCGGTTTCTTTATCCCAGACGATCGCGGTTTCACGCTGGTTAGTAATCCCAATCGCCGCGATTTCATCGGAGCGAATATCGGCATGTGCCAGCACTTCAACCAGCGTAGAACTCTGTGATGCCCAGATATCCATTGGGTCATGCTCTACCCAGCCCGCTTTAGGATAGATTTGGGTAAATTCGCGTTGCGATACCGCCACAATGTTAGCGTCGTGATCCAGCACCACAGCACGTGAACTGGTTGTGCCCTGATCGAGAGCGACGATGTATTTTTTATCGGTGGTAGTCATAAATTCATTCCTGATGATAAAAAGTGGAACTTACGCTTTACGTTCATGCGCGGACGCAATCGGTTTGTCACTGATCGGTGGGGAAATCACCGCACCGGGTAAATGGCGGCCAATCAGGGCGCGATAACCAAAGGCTCCCAGGCAAGCACCGACCAGTGGGCCAAAAATTGGCACAAGGAAATACGGAATCTGATGACCGCCAGTGAAGGCAACGCTGCCCCAGCCAGCCAGCCACTCGAACACTTTCGGTCCGAAGTCACGTGCCGGGTTCAGAGCAAAGCCGGTCAGTGGGCCCATAGAGCCACCAATAACGGCAACCAGCAGGCCAATCAGCAGCGGTGCCATCGGGCCACGCGGGACGCCATTGCCATCGTCGGTCAGTGCCATAATCACGGACATCAGGACTGCAGTAATCACCATTTCAACCAGGAAGGCCTGACCTACGCTAATTTGCGGATTCGGGTAGGTCGAAAAAATGCCCGCCAGGCTCAGGCTTTCAACTGAACCCCGTACCATGTTATGACTTTGTTCGAAATTGATAAACAAGCTGTAGTAAAGTCCGTAGACCAGCGCCGCGCCACAGAAAGCACCGGCGACCTGAGACAGAATATAAGGGAGGACTTTGCGGCCTTCGAAATTAGCGAACAGGCAGAGTGCGACAGTCACTGCCGGGTTGAGATGGGCACCTGACACACCTGCGCTGAGGTAGACCGCCATAGAAACGGCCAGCCCCCAGACGATACAGATTTCCCATTGGCCAAAAGTGGCACCAGCCAGCTTAAGCGCGGCAACGCAACCCGCGCCAAAAAACAGGATCAAACCGGTACCCAGAAATTCGGCAATACACTGACCTTTGAGTGTGGTTGTAGTCTGACTCATGATAGTTGTTCCTGAAGCGAGGTTAAATTTTATCAGTTTTTGTTCTCATTCCGTGAGTCACCCATCTTTGATGTAGGGCTGTTGTTAATTTATCGTTAACGAGCATAAACGAGAAATAGCGAAATCGATTTTTGTGTAGTGTGTCAAAAAAATGCGCGTTTTCGCGTGTTTTGATTTTCCTTAAGCGCCATTCGGGCCGTTTTCATCCGCCTTTACCAGCTTCGCTACGCAAACAGGTGGGAAAGGAACATTTTAGGGTTAGGCTGAAAAATGTTACTGAGGGCGGTCTGCAGGCCCGCGTTGCTGGACTTGCGTGATGAGGCTACATACAATCGGGACAACGTTGCTGGTAAACGCCTTATGTGCGAAAGCTGGCATCATCAACGCCTTGCAGGATTTTAGGAGAGGTCAGAAAGATGTCATTTGAAGTGTTTGAGAAACTGGAAGCAAAAGTACAGCAGGCGATTGATACTATCACCCTGCTGCAAATGGAAATTGAAGAGCTGAAAGAGCAGAACAACAACCTGCGTCACGACGCGCAGAATGCTGCTGGCAACCATGAAGCACTGATGCGCGAAAATCAGCATCTGAAAGAGGAGCAGCATGTCTGGCAAGAACGCCTGCGTGCGCTGTTGGGAAAAATGGAAGAGGTATAAGCCTCAACTAATGCGAAAAACGGGTGCCTGGCACCCGTTTTCGTTTGCTGACATTATTCAATGTCGAGTGGATCTTCCGATAAAATCATACCGGTGTTATCCGCATAGAGATGGTCGCCAGAGAAGAAGGTGACGCCGCCGAAATTTACGCGCACATCGCTTTCGCCAATGCCTTCACCGGCCGCGCCTGCCGGAATCGCGGCGATAGCCTGAATGCCGATTTCCAGTTCTTCCAGTTCGTCCACCTGACGTACCGAACCGTAAACCACGATGCCTTCCCACTCATTCTGCGCTGCCAGTCGGGCAAGCTGCGCATCAACCAAAGCGCGGCGTACTGAGCCACCGCCATCGATCAGCAACACGCGGCCACGACCGTTCTCTTCCAGCAGATCGTAAAGCAGCCCGTTGTCTTCAAAACATTTCACTGTGGTTATCTGACCGCCGAATGAGGTCCGCCCACCGAAATTTGAAAAAAGCGGTTCAACAACGTTCACTTCTTCGTGGTAGATGTCGCAGAGTTCAGAAGTATCGTATTTCATAAGGGTTTCGTCTGTTTGCCACAGGAGCGCTAAGTATATCGCTTAATGCCAATTGTTGGCAAAATCATCAGTGGTAAAAAACCGGTACCGCATCAAGCGCATGCAGAAAAAAGCCCAGCCAAACTGGCCGGGCTTTGATACAGCACATAGACAGATGAACCTTACAGGATGAAGCGGCTCAGGTCTTCGTCTGCAACCAGCTCATCCAGATGTTTACCCACATATTCGGCATCAATGGTGACGGATTCACCGCTCCGATCGCTGGCATCATAGGAAATATCTTCCATCAGACGTTCCAGCACGGTATGCAAGCGACGCGCACCGATGTTTTCAGTGGTTTCGTTGACCTGCCATGCGGCTTCCGCGATGCGACGAATACCATCGTCAGTAAAGTGAATGTTCACGCCTTCGGTATTCATCAGCGCTTTGTACTGCACTGTGACTGAAGCATTAGGTTCGGTCAGGATGCGCTCGAAATCATTCACCGTCAGGGCCTGGAGTTCAACACGGATCGGTAAACGACCCTGCAGCTCAGGAATCAAGTCGGACGGGCTGGCAACCTGGAACGCACCTGAGGCGATAAACAGAATATGGTCAGTCTTGACCATGCCGTGCTTGGTCGACACGGTGCAGCCTTCTACCAGTGGCAGCAGGTCGCGCTGAACGCCTTCACGTGAGACGTCCGGGCCGCCGGCGTTTTGTCCGCCGCGCTTACAGATTTTATCTATCTCATCGATGAACACGATGCCGTGCTGTTCTACCGCATCAATGGCATCCTGCTTCAGCTCTTCCGGATTCACCAGCTTGGCGGCTTCTTCTTCAATCAACAGCTTAAAGGCTTCTTTGATTTTCAGCTTGCGCGGTTTCTGTTTCTGCCCGCCCAGGTTCTGGAACATGGACTGCAGCTGGCTGGTCATCTCTTCCATGCCCGGCGGCGCCATGATTTCAACGCCAGGGCCTGTTGCGGCTAAATCGATCTCAATTTCTTTATCGTCGAGCTGGCCTTCACGCAGCTTCTTGCGGAAAGACTGACGTGCAGATGAAGGCTCGCTGGTTTGTTCCGGCTGTCCCCAGTTATTTTTCGCCGGTGGGATAAGCACATCAAGAATGCGCTCTTCCGCCATTTCTTCTGCGCGATATTTGTTCTTCTCAATGGCCTGGCTGCGCACCATTTTGATCGCGGAGTCCGTCAGGTCACGAATAATGGAGTCGACTTCTTTACCGACATAGCCTACTTCGGTGAACTTGGTGGCTTCAACTTTGATGAACGGCGCGTTGGCCAGTTTTGCCAGACGGCGAGCAATTTCTGTTTTACCCACACCGGTTGGGCCGATCATGAGAATATTTTTAGGTGTCACTTCGTGACGCAGCTCTTCGTCAAGCTGCATACGGCGCCAGCGGTTACGCAGGGCAATAGCCACGGCGCGCTTAGCGCTGTCCTGGCCAATAATAAAGCGGTTCAGCTCGCTGACGATTTCGCGTGGAGTCATCTCAGACATGTTTAAATCCTTACGACTTGGACGTTAATTCTTCGAAATTAACGTTGTGGTTGGTATAGATGCAAATATCGCCAGCGATATTCAGCGATTTCTCAACGATGTCGCGCGCACTCAATTCAGAATTTTCTAACAAGGCGCGGGCAGCGGCCTGGGCATAGGGACCGCCAGAACCGATAGCAATAAGGTCGTTTTCGGGTTGGATGACGTCACCATTACCGCTGATGATCAGCGATGCCGATTCGTCCGCCACCGCCAGCAGCGCTTCCAGGCGGCGTAACATTCTGTCGGTGCGCCAGTCTTTCGCCAGCTCAACGGCCGCTTTCACCAAATGGCCCTGATGCATTTCAAGTTTGCGTTCGAAGAGTTCAAACAGGGTAAAGGCATCTGCAGTGCCGCCAGCAAAGCCAGCAATCACTTTATCGTTGTAAAGACGACGCACTTTTTTGACGTTGCCTTTCATTACGGTATTACCGAGCGTAGCCTGGCCATCGCCGCCAATCACTACCTGGCCGTTGCGTCGAACACTTACTATTGTTGTCACGGGCAGACCCCTTTTACTGTCGGAAAAAAGCTCCGCGCCCAGGGCGCGGAGGATCATGCAGACAGATATGGGGCAGGTTTGACGGGTTTCAACCCCCAACAGCGAGCGGAATGCAGCCGGAATGTCCTGAAGCGCGCAGACGTTTCAGCGTGCTGTCTGCGCTGGCGCGGTCTTTAAAAGGCCCTACCACGACACGATTCCATCCACCGCCGGAGGTCAGACGGCTTTCAAACCCTTCAAACGCCAGTGCGGCGCGTACTGATTCAGCCTGCTCTGTTCCCTTAAACGAGCCACACTGCACCATCCAGCGTTGCGAGGCTGCTTTTTCCGCCGGTTTTGCTTTGGCGGTATCCTGCGTTTTAGGCTGAGCAGTAGGTTCACGCGTAACAGGCGCGGGTTGTGTCTGCTGCACACTCTGCTGTTGCTGAGTATGCTGCTCCTGACGCTGCTGCTGTAGTTGTTGCTGGCGTTGCTGTTGCTGTTGTGCCTGCTGCTGACGTTGCTGCGACTGCAGTTGCTGTTGCTGGAGCTGTTGCTGTCGCTGAAGTTGCTGCACCTGCTGCTGATGCTGCAGCGTTTGCTGGCGTTGAGCTGGCGTCTGCTCGTTCCACGGCACTTCATTTAATTGGGTGGGTTGCTGACGCATATCCGCCTGCATTTGCTCAAGCAGCTGGCGTTGCTCGTCGGTCAGTTGTGTATGCGACTGCACTTCGCCACCGGAGGTAGGCTCGCTTGGGGTCGGCACAGTGACCTGACGGTTTTCCAGCTCTTTGATGTATTTCCAGCGTTCTTCAGGCTTTGGCGGTAAGCCATTACCGTTGGCTTTATGATCCGTAATAACCGGCACGTCTTCTTTCTTGTGGTGCGCCAGGAACCATAAACCACCGGCAAAGGTCACCAATACAGCAACCGCCAGTACAATCATTAATTTAGAGGTGCCTGAACCGCTTTTTGTTTTTTTGCCACGGCTTGGGCTTTTCTTGCGACGCGTCCCTGTTGAACGCCCGCGGCCTACATAATCTTTTTGTGCCACTCTCGTCCTGATACCCTTGAAAATATGATGCCACGTAGGCGAATCCGTTGTTACCACACGCCCGGCAAGGAGCCCGCCATGTTACTTAAGGGCCGGAACTTTGACCAGCAATGATAGCCCTAAGAATCCCCTGAAAATAGCGGAAATTTTTACCTATCTTTCATCCTTTTTTGCCAAAGTTGTGCTACCACGCACCACCAGTTCGGCATCCAGCAGCGTTGAACCGTTATGAGTGCAATTACCCTGTAGTTCATTCAGTAACAGCCGCACGGCTTCACAACCTATCTCAAAACAGGGCTGTTTTACCGTGGTGAGCGGCGGCTCGCAGTAGCGCGAGAGTTCGATATCGTCGAACCCCACAACCGACAGGTCTTCCGGTATGCGCAGGCCCAGCCGTTTTGCCTGGCTGATAGCGCCGATGGCCATGATATCGCTATGACAAAACAGGGCTCGTGGCGGCTGTGGTAAAGCCAATAGCTGATTTATGGCATCAACGCCGGATTCAAAGGTGAAGTCACCCCGAACGATATACGTGGGATCCACGTTGATGCCGCTGCGACGTAAGGCCTGCACATAACCCTGCAGGCGATACTGGCACAGCGCAACGTCTTCCGGTCCCGTCAGGCAGGCAATGCGTTTATGACCCAACTGCAGCAGGTGATTGACCGCGACAAACGAGGCCGTCAGGTTATCGATATTGACGGTGGGTAACGACATTTCTGGCGAGAACTCAATCGCCATCACCATCGGCGGAAGATTGCGCTGCTCTTCAGGACTCACATCAAAGGGTAACTGTGCGCCCAGCAGCACGATGCCATCGATCTGCCGGGTCAGCATCAGGTTTAAAAACGTCCACTCCTGCGGTTTTTGGTGTGCGCAGTCGCCGATAAGCACCAGATAACCAGCCTTTGAGGCGGCGACTTCAACACCGCGGATAATTTCACTGAAGAAAGGATCGCAGATATTGGGGACGATCAGCAGCAGCGTCTGCGTGTCATTGCGTCTGGCATGGCGGGACAGACTCTGGGCGGCATAGCCGACGTCAGCCACGGCCTGTTCGACTTTCTGACGCGTGGCCGAAGAGACTTTTTCCGGGTTCATGAGTGCACGCGACACGGTAGCGGTTGAGACGCCAGCTTTTTCTGCGACGTCTTTCATCGTGGCGGCAGCCGACGGTTGATTCTGATCCAACACATGCTCCTGATGCGTAATCGCGCATTCAACGTTCGTATTGTCTGAGGTAAAAACAGGCCAGGCACCATTGTTATCGATTGCGATGCCGGGCCGTTACTTAATTTGCATAAAAATTGTGACTTATGCGACGTTTTTCGATCCCTCTCACAACCTGCCCGGGCCTAGCTTTCGGTAGGATCCACGTCCAGCGTCCACTTCACCTTGCGCGAGGCCGGTAAAGTGCCCGTCAGCGGTAACGAACTACTCAGCAGCTGTTGCAGACGTTTGCGTGAAGGATGCTGCACCAGCAACTGCCAGCGCCAGCGACCGCTCCGCTTTGGCTGCAGGGCAGGCAGTGGCCCCATGAACCACATTGCCGTGTCGTTAAGCGGGCTGGCTTCCAGCATATTACGCAGCTGTTGCAGAAATTCTGCAGCCTGATGGTTGTCCATGTCCTCCGCACGAAACAGCGCATGATGTGTCCACGGCGGGAGAAAAACCGACTGGCGCTCCAACAGCGTTTGCTGGGCAAAAGCGAAGTAGCCCTGGTGGAGCAGCGTTTGCAGAAGCGGATGCTCAGGATGGTGTGTTTGCAGCAAGACTTCGCCTTGCTTACCAGCCCGACCGGCGCGGCCGGCTACCTGAGTATAAAGTTGAGCGAAGCGTTCTGCGGCGCGGAAGTCAGCGGAAAACAAGGCACCGTCGACGTCCAGCAGTGACACCAGCGTCACATCAGGAAAATGATGCCCTTTTGCCAGCATCTGGGTTCCCACAAGAATACGCGCGCCGCCGCGATGGACATCCGCCAGATGCTGCTCCAGCGCGCCTTTGCGGCTGGTGGTATCCCGGTCGATGCGCGAGACCGGCACACCGGGAAATAACGTGCCCAACTGCTGCTCAAGCTGTTCCGTCCCTACGCCCACCGGTAACAGGTGAGTTGAACCACATTGTGGACACTGGTTGGGCAGCGGCCGCTGGCTGTCACAATGGTGGCAGCGCAACTGACGATGATGTTGATGCAGAGTGTAATAGCGATCGCAGCGCTGGCATTCGGCAATCCAGCCGCAGTCGTGGCAGATCAGCGCAGGTGAAAAACCACGGCGGTTCAGGAAAAGCAGCACCTGGTTATCAGCTTTCAGATGCTGGCGCATTTTGAAGATCAGGGCAGGCGCCAGGCCGCCTGTCAGCTGTACACCTTTCAAATCGATTAGCTGCTGCAGAGCGGGTTTGGCGTTACCGGCTCGTTTCATCAGGTCGAGCTGACGGTATTTGCCGTTACGCACGTTGTGCAGGCTTTCCAGCGCCGGTGTCGCGGAACCCATGATGACAGGAATATTCTCTTCATGGGCGCGAAACACAGCCAGATCGCGAGCCTGATAGCGCCAGCCTTCCTGCTGCTTATAAGAACTGTCGTGCTCTTCATCGATAATAATGACGCCCGGACGCGCCATCGGGGTAAACAGGGCCGAGCGCGTGCCGATGATGATGGCATTCTCTCCTCTGCGCGCCCGTAGCCAGACAGAAAGGCGTTCGCTGTCATTCAGCGCTGAGTGCAGCACATCAACCGGCGCATCAAAACGTTCGCGAAAACGGGCAATGGTTTGTGGCGTCAGGCCGATTTCCGGCACCAGCACCAGGGCCTGTTTTCCTCTGGCCAGGACGTTTTCCAGCACGCTGAGATAAACTTCAGTCTTGCCTGATCCGGTAATTCCCGCCAGTAGCCAGGCCGCATAATGCTCATCTTCACTGCGTATCGCCCCAACTGCCGTCGCCTGATCGGTATTCAGGCGCAAGCGTTCACCTTTGACCGCGAAGCTGCTGCGCCAGTCATGCCTGTGTGGCTGATGCTCATGTAATTCGCATAACCCTTTGGCACGCAGCGCCTGCATGGCGGCATCGGTGAGATCGTGCTCAGTGACTTCATGACGATAAAGCGGCCGCTGTCGCAGCGTTGCAAGCCCTTGCTGCTGTTTGGGGGCCCGCTTCAGGCTCTCGGGAGCAGTAGCCCGGCCCTGCTCGGTAATTTCCCAACGCCATAAGGGATTATCCTGGGCAGGTTTACCTTGTCTGAGCAGCACCGGTAGCGCATGGCTCAGTACCTCGCCGAGCGGTGAATGATAGTAGTTCGCCGCCCAGTGGAGAATGCGCCACAGAGACGGGGGAAACAGCGACTCGCTGTCCAGCACCGATATCACCTGTTTGAGCTGGGTTGCGGGCAGGTCGCTGGTGTCAGGTAATGCCACCACGATACCGGTCATTTTTCGGTTACCAAAAGGCACGATCACCCGACCGCCAATGACCGGCTGCACGCCGACAGGAGGCAGGTAGTCAAACAGGCGAGGAAGGGGAACGGGCAGGGCAACCTGAACAACGGGCATAACAGTCTCTTTCCGGTTCATCTAGCAGGGCGGTTAGTGTACACGCTGACGCACACGGCGTGTATCTCAGGCGACATTTGCAGCGTTAAACATTAGCCTGTATAATATGCCGCCTTCGGTAAGAAAGACCTTGCCGGAGTTCACCATTAATGTTCAATCGCGTGTGGTGCTGCGCAGGTTCACGTCCTGGCGCGGAGAGCGACACGGCCTTATATGAGGTTTCCCATGAAACAAGGTATTCACCCAAAATACGAAGCAGTTACCATCAACTGTACTTGCGGTAACGTGATTCACACTCGCTCTACGCTGACTCACGAACTGAACCTGGACGTTTGTGGTAAGTGCCACCCGTTCTACACCGGTAAGCAGCGTGAAGTTGCCACTGGTGGCCGCGTTGACCGCTTCAACAAGCGTTTCAGCGTGCCAGGCACCAAAAAATAAGAAACGGCATTCGGACATCTGTTCGGCGGCAAGAAAAACCCAGCTCAGGCTGGGTTTTTTTATGTCTGAAAATCAGTATTCCCAGGTATCCGGGTCGATGCCCATGTCACGCATAATTTTTTTCGCGGCTTCCGGTATTTCGTCGTTACGTTCTTTACGCAGGTCGACATCATTAGGTAACGGTTGTCCGGTAAAAGCATGCAAGAAGGCTTCGCACAGGAGTTCACTGTTTGTCGCGTGACGCAGGTTGTTAACCTGACGACGTGTCCGTTCGTCTGTCAGAATTTTCAGCACGCTTAACGGAATTGATACCGTGATTTTTTTAACCTGTTCGCTCTTTTTGCCGTGCTCAGCGTACGGGCTGATATATTCGCCGTTCCATTCAGCCATGGGATACCTTAATCAATAAAAGTTAAAAGTTACGAAATCAGCCGATTATGCCTGATTTTCTTCTACCTGACCCCTTCTCTGGCGGGTTTCTTCGTTCAACGCACAGTGCTAATGGAGTTGAACGCCAGGTATGGGCGCATAATTTTAGCGGTTATTGCGACGATGCTCAATCTATACGCAAAGACATTTGGATGTCCAGATGTATTGACGTCTAAAAGCAAGATGATATCCTGTTGGCAACTTATTTCATACCTCAGGAACAGTTAGCCCTATGACGCGTAAACAGGCAACCATCGCAGTGCGCAGCGGTTTGAATGACGACGAGCAATACGGCTGCGTTGTCCCGCCCATCCATCTTTCCAGCACCTATAACTTCCATGATTTCAATGAGCCCCGAGCGCATGACTATTCCCGTCGTGGTAACCCCACGCGAGATGTGGTGCAGCGTGCCCTGGCAGAGCTGGAAGGCGGAGCGGGCGCGGTGCTGACCAATACCGGCATGTCCGCGATTCATCTGGTGACAACCGTGTTCCTGAAGCCTGGCGATCTGCTGGTTGCGCCGCACGACTGTTATGGCGGCAGCTATCGGCTGTTCGACAGTCTGAGTAAGCGGGGCGCTTACCGGGTAAAGTTTGTCGATCAGGGTGATAAAGCTGCGCTTCAGGCGGCACTGGATGAGAAGCCTAAACTGGTGCTGGTTGAAAGCCCCAGTAACCCGCTATTGCGCGTGGTGGATATCGCCGCCATTTGCGCAGCGTCGCGTGCGGCGGGCGCCGTCAGCGTCGTGGACAACACCTTTATGAGTCCGGCACTGCAAAATCCTCTGGCACTGGGTGCGGATCTGGTCATTCACTCCTGTACCAAATACCTGAATGGCCACTCTGACGTGGTAGCCGGTGCCGTGATTGCTAAAGATCCGCAGGCGGCGACCGATTTAGCCTGGTGGGCCAATAATATTGGGGTCACCGGCTCCGCTTTTGACAGCTATCTGCTGCTGCGCGGAATGCGCACGCTGGGCCCACGTATGGCCGCTGCGCAACGTAATGCGTTAGCCATTGTTGATTATCTCAAGCAACAGCCGCTGGTGAAAACGTTGTATCATCCTTCACTGCCGGAAAACGCGGGGCATGAATTCGCTGCACGCCAGCAGCGTGGATTCGGTGCCATGCTCAGTTTTGAGCTGGACGGCGATGAAGCCCGGTTGCGCCGTTTTCTTAAAGCGCTTGAGTTGTTCACGTTGGCGGAGTCGTTGGGCGGCGTTGAAAGCTTGATTTCACACACGGCGACCATGACCCATGCAGGTATGTCTGCAGAGGCCCGGGCCGCAGCAGGCATCTCTGAAACATTGCTACGTATTTCAGTAGGTATTGAAGACCACGAAGATTTAATTGCCGATTTGGATAATGCATTCCGGATCGCAGCCGAGGATTGATGATGACGAGTTCAGTTGGCGCAGGAACGCCAAACAACAGACAGCTCCACAAGTTTGGTGGCAGCAGCCTTGCAGATGCACGCTGCTACCAGCGTGTCGCCAGCATTATGGCGGATTACAGCCAGCCAGGTGACATGATGGTCGTATCGGCCGCGGGCTCGACGACCAATCAGCTGATTAGCTGGCTGAAGCTGAGCCAGAGCGACCGACTGTCCGCACATCAGGTGCAGCAGACATTACGTCGCTATCAGAGTGAGCTCATCAGTGCACTGTTACCTGCCGAAATAGCCGAACCCTTAATTACTGCCTTTATTCGCGACCTCGAAAAACTGGCGGCGTTACTGGATGGTGACGTCACAGAAGCGGTCTATGCGGAAGTGGTGGGCCATGGTGAGATCTGGTCTGCACGTTTAATGTCAGCGGTGCTGAACCAGCAGGATCTTCATGCCTGCTGGCTGGATGCACGCGATTTTCTGCGTGCGGAACGGGCCGCCCAGCCGCAGGTAGATGAAGGCAAATCCTGGCCGTTGTTACAAACGCTGCTGGCCCAGCATCCGCATAAACGCATCGTGGTAACCGGCTTTATCTGCGGCAATGACGCGGGAGAAACGGTACTGCTGGGGCGTAATGGTTCTGACTACTCTGCCACGCAGATTGGTGCGCTGGCAGGCGTGGGACGTGTGACGATCTGGAGCGATGTGGCGGGCGTTTACAGTGCTGATCCCCGCAAAGTCTCTGATGCCTGTCTGCTGCCCTTACTGCGCCTGGATGAGGCCAGTGAGCTGGCGCGTCTGGCAGCCCCGGTACTGCATACCCGCACCTTACAGCCGGTCTCGGGCAGCGATATTGATTTGCAGTTACGCTGCAGCTATCAGCCGGAACAGGGCTCTACCCGTATCGAGCGCGTCCTCGCGTCCGGTACGGGCGCCCGCATCGTCACCAGCCACGACGACGTGTGCCTGGTAGAGATCCAACTTCCTGAGCAGCACGATTTTACGCTGTTTCAAAAAGAGATCGACCAGCTGCTGACGCGCGCGCAGATGCGTCCGCTGGCGATGGGCATTCATCCCGATCGTCAACTGCTGCAACTGTGCTACACCTCTGAAGTGGTGAACAGTGCCTTTACTATATTGCAGGACGCCGGCTTTCCTGGACACTTGCAGTTACGTGAAGGTTTAGCGCTGGTCGCGCTGGTTGGCGCTGGCGTCACGCGCAACCCGTTGCACACGCACCGTTTCTGGCAGCAGCTAAAAGATCAGCCGGTCGAATTTATCAGCCAGTCGCCAGAGCACATTAGCGTGGTTGCGGTGCTGCGCGTTGGCCCTACTCAGCATCTCATTCAGGGGTTGCACAGTTCCCTGTTTCGGGCAGAAAAGCGCATTGGCCTGATGCTGTTTGGCAAGGGCAACATCGGTTCTCGCTGGCTGGAGTTGTTTGCCCGCGAGCAGGAAACGTTGTCGGCGCGTACCGGTTTCGAGTTTGTGCTAGCGGGCGTGGTGGACAGCCAACGCAGCCTGCTGAGCTATGAAGGTCTGGACGCCAGTCGCGCACTGGCATTCTTTGACGATGAAGCGGAAGCGCGTGATGAAGAGTCGCTGTTTCTGTGGATGCGCGCGCACCCTTATGATGATCTGGTTGTGCTGGATGTGACAGCCAGTAAGCCGCTGGCACAGCAGTATCTGGATTTTGCCAGCCATGGGTTTCATGTCATCAGCGCCAATAAAGTGGCGGGAGCATCGGATACACAAACCTGGCGCGAGATTCGGGATGCCTTTGAAAAAACCGGTCGCCACTGGTTGTATAACGCCACCGTGGGTGCAGGTCTGCCAGTAAACCATACGGTGCGCGATTTACGGGAAAGCGGCGACACGATTTTGTCGATCAGCGGTATTTTCTCCGGAACGCTGTCCTGGCTGTTTCTGCAATTTGATGGCACGGTGCCCTTTACCGAGCTGGTGGATCAGGCGTGGCAGCAGGGATTGACGGAACCGGATCCTCGCGTCGATCTGTCGGGTCAGGACGTCATGCGCAAACTGGTGATTCTGGCACGTGAAGCAGGCTATGACATCGAGCCGGATCAGGTGCGCGTGGAGTCGCTGGTGCCGCAGAGTTGCGAAGATGAATCAATAGATCACTTTTTCGAAAATGGCGACGAGCTTAATGAGCAGATGCTGCAACGGCTTGAAGCCGCGCAGGAGATGGGGCTGGTGCTGCGCTATGTTGCGCGCTTCGATGCAAACGGCAAAGCACGTGTTGGCGTCGAAGCGGTACGTCCGGAGCATCCTCTGGCCGCCTTACTGCCTTGTGACAACGTGTTTGCCATCGACAGCCGTTGGTATCGCGATAATCCGCTGGTGATCCGCGGACCGGGTGCAGGCCGGGACGTTACCGCCGGCGCTATCCAGTCTGATATCAATCGCCTTGCCCGACTTCTCTGACGTTGCTTTTCTCCAGGCGCTTCGGCGCCTGTCCTGCCCTAACATCCTCATGTATAAAGCCCTTTCACATCGACTGAATATTTGTCACTTCCTGGAATGATTTATCCGTTGACGCTTGTGGGGAAATGGTTCATTTTGAGTGTCTGGACGTCTAAACGTATAGATGTTTACAGGTTAACAGATAACCGATGTGGGCGGAGGTAGCAGGATGAGTTTCTTTCATGCCAATCAGCGCGAGGCGCTCAATCAGAGCCTGGCAGAGCTAAACGGGCGAATTAATGTCTCTTTTGAGTTTTTCCCGCCGCGCACCAGTGAAATGGAAGAAACGCTGTGGAATTCCATTCATCGCCTGAGCAGCCTGAAACCCAGTTTTGTCTCTGTAACCTACGGGGCGAACTCGGGTGAGCGTGACCGCACACACAGCATTATCAAAGGTATTAAAGAACGAACGGGGCTTGAAGCTGCGCCGCATCTGACCTGTATTGACGCTACCCGGGATGAGCTGCAAGCCATTGCACAGGATTACTGGAATAACGGGATTCGCCATATCGTGGCGCTGCGTGGCGATCTGCCACCCAATAGCGGTAAGCCGGAAATGTACGGCAGCGATCTGGTTGCGCTGCTTAAAGAGGTCGGTGATTTCGATATCACCGTCGCAGCCTATCCGGAAGTCCACCCCGAAGCAAAAAGTGCCCAGGCTGACCTGATCAATCTGAAACGTAAAATTGATGCTGGCGCTAACCGTGCCATTACCCAGTTCTTCTTTGATGTTGAAAGCTATCTGCGTTTTCGTGATCGCTGCGTTTCCACCGGTATTGATGTTGAAATCGTGCCGGGCATTTTGCCCGTCTCTAACTTCAAACAATTGCAGCGCTTCGCCACCATGACTAACGTGCGTGTGCCGGGCTGGATGAATGCGATGTTTGCAGGACTGGATGAGGATCCTGAAACGCGCAAAATGGTGGGGGCGAACATCGCCATGGACATGGTGAAAATCCTGTCGCGTGAGGGCGTAAAGGATTTCCATTTCTACACTCTGAACCGGGCAGAAATGAGCTATGCCATTTGTCATACGTTAGGTGTGCGCCCGGGAATTGCCGCCTGAAGAGGGCCATAAAAAAAACCGACGTGTCTGCGTCGGTTCTTAATGTCTCATCCATTGCATATACAGGGCTGACAGCAGCCTGATGTGCCACGCATTAAAAATGTGTCCAGCCTTCATGGGTCAAGGATTGAGCCGGTTTCACCAGCGAGGGTGTTTTGAGCGTCGGTACGCTTTGCACCTGCTGTGTCGCGTTATTAAAACGAAAGACGGAGACCGCCTGCAGCAGCTGTCGTGCCTGTTCCCGGAGGCTGTTCGCGGCCGAGGCGGATTCTTCCACTAATGCGGCGTTTTGCTGTGTGGCGCTGTCCATCTCGGTTACCGCGATGCCCACCTGTTCCACGCCTCTGGCCTGCTCGGCGCTGGCTGAGGTAATTTCCTCAACGGTATCACTCAGGTGACCCACGGCCCTGACGATGCTCTGCATCGTCGCGGTGGCATGTGCAACCAGTTCGTCACCTTGCCCCACGCTGCGGGCGTTGGCGTCAATTAACTGGCGAATTTCACCTGCGGCCGTGCTGCTACGTTGCGCCAGAGTTCTGACCTCGCTGGCAACCACCGCAAAACCTTTACCGTGTTCGCCCGCACGCGCGGCTTCTACTGCTGCGTTCAGCGCGAGAATATTGGTCTGGAAGGCAATACTGTCGATGACGGCGGTGATGTCGGCGATTTTCCCTGAGCTGTCTTTAATGGTGCGCATCGTGCTGGTAATCGCTGCCGTGGCATCATTGCCTTCGTTGGCGACATTACGCACATTGACCGCAAGCTGACTGGCCTGCTGCGCATTGCTGGCGTTATTTTTTACCGTCATGCCAAGCTGCGTCATGGTGGCTGCCGTCTGCTCCAGCGCGCTGGCCTGCTCTTCGGTTCTCTGTGACAGGTCGGCATTTCCCTGCGCTATCTGACTACTGGCAGAGGCGACGCTTTCCGCATTGGATCGCACCAGGCTGACCGTTTGAACCAGTGCCTCCTGCATCTCCCGTATTGCCACCAGCAGTTTGCCGGTTTCATCGGTGTGAGTGACCTGCACAGGCTCGCTGAGGTCACCTTTTGCCACGCGCTGCGCGGCAATCAGGGCCTGATTAAGGGGGCGGGTAATGCTGCGCGTAATAAGCCAGGCAGACAATCCCGCCAGAAATAGCGCAACGGCACCGGCGCCCGCCAGTAAGCGCAACGCATTGGTTTGATCGCTATGGGACGTTTGCTCTGCAACCTGCATCCGCGCTTCCTGGTGATCTTTTAATGCCTGAAGGGAGGCGATGTAGCCCGTTTGAATGTTGTCTCCCGAGGCCTGTAACAGCTGGTCGGCCTCCTCTTTTTTACCTTGCTGAGCAAGTGCAACGACCTTATCCATTAGCGGCAGAAAAAGCGCCGCGTGAGACTGGATGTTGGAAAAAAGTTGTCTGCCAGTGACGGAGGCAACCTCTTTATCCAGTACCTGCATCAGGCTGTCGGCCTGGCTTCTGACCTGCTGATAGCTGTTAACCGCTTTTTCTGTTTTTGCCGGATCCGGCTGGAGTACCGCAATGCGCGCCAGACGACTCATATCTTGCGCATAAAATGACAGCACGGCCGATTCGGATGCCTTGGCGTAAAGGCCCCCGGCGATCTCACTGTTGGCGTCGGCCAGAGAACGTGTTTTGGTAATACCGATCAGGACCATGAAAATGACAAGCATGCCCATGAAGCCAAAAGCCGCCACGAGCCGTATTCCTATTCTGATGTTATTCATACTGTTACCCTGATGTTAATGAGAAGCACGAAGGCCTCACTGCCTTCTGTCAGTGTGGTGTGTGAATCAGTGTGTGGCTTTTTATCGATCAATCCGGGTGATTTTTGACCCGTATAAAGAGTAACGACCACAAAGGCATAAGGTTTATAGGCTAACTGTAATCAAACTGTAATAATTTCTGAGGTAACGCACTTGACCAGATGAAAGGGTCTTAAGGACGCTGAGGGTGAAGGGGTAAAACACCAGATAAAACAGCAGGCATTCATCAGAGGGTGCGTAGTTGAGGCGGGCAAACTCACCCGAGCGCGGGTGGGTTAAGGACGGCCGCACAGGCTGCGCGGACCGTCCTGACAAGAATGGACTTAACCCGTGTTACGCATGCCAGCGGCAACACCGGCAATCGTCACCATCAGCGCCTGTTCGACGCGCGCATCCGGTTCATCACCGCGGGCTTCCTGAGCACGTGAACGGTGAAGCAGTTCAGCCTGCAGTACGTTCAGAGGATCGGTATACACATTGCGCAGGGCAATGGATTCGGCAATCCACGGCTGATCCGCCATCAGGTGTGAATCGTTGGCGATGGTCAGCACGGCTTTGATATCGGCATCCAGCTGGTCACGCAGCTGTTGACCTAATGGCCACAAGGATTTATCCACTAGCCGCTGGTCGTAATATTCAGCCAGCCACAGGTCTGCTTTGGAGAACACCATCTCCAGCATACCGAGGCGGGTTGAGAAAAACGGCCAGTCGCGACACATCGCTTCAAGCTGATCCTGATGGCCTGCCAGCATCGCCTGCTGCAGCGCCGCACCTGCACCCAGCCATGCCGGGAGCATCAGACGGTTTTGGGTCCAGGCGAAGATCCAGGGAATGGCGCGCAGGGATTCCACACCGCCGGTAGGACGGCGTTTGGCCGGGCGTGAACCCAGTGGCAGCTTGCCCAGTTCCTGCTCTGGGGTGGCTGAACGGAAGTAGGGCACAAAGTCAGCGTTTTCGCGCACGTAGCCCCGGTACATGGCACAGGAATCCGCAGAAAGCTGATTCATAATACTGCGCCATTCCGGTTTAGGTTCCGGCGGTGGCATCAGGTTAGCTTCCAGTATCGCACCGGTATAGAGCGACAGGCTGGCAATAGTCACTTCCGGTAAACCGTATTTAAAGCGGATCATTTCGCCCTGCTCGGTAACGCGCAGGCCGCCCTTCAGGCTGCCTGGCGGCTGAGACAGCAGCGCAGCATGTGCCGGCGCGCCGCCGCGACCGATAGTACCGCCACGTCCGTGGAACAAGGTCAGTGACACTCCGGCTTTTTCGCAGGTTTTAATCAGCGCATCCTGCGCCTGATACTGCGCCCAACTGGCCGCCATGACCCCGGCATCTTTCGCCGAGTCGGAATAGCCAATCATGACCATCTGTTTGCCCTGAATAAAGCCGCGATACCAGTCAATGTTGAGCAGCTTGCTCATCACATCGTTGGCATTGTTGAGGTCATCAAGCGTTTCAAACAGCGGTGCAACCGGCATCGCAAAAGGTATACCGGCTTCTTTCAGTAACAGGTGGACGGCCAGCACATCCGACGGCGTTTTTGCCATCGAAATCACATAGGCGGCGATAGAGCCCTGAGGCGCTTCTGCTACCACTTTGCAGGTTTCCAGCACTTCGCGGGTTTCATCGCTCGGTTCCCAGCTGCGCGGCAGTAATGGGCGCTTAGAATTCAGCTCGCGGATGAGGAACGCTTGCTTGTCGGCTTCTGACCAGCTCTCATAATCGCCCAGCCCCAGGTAGCGGGTAATCTCTGCAATGGCTTCGGTGTGACGGGTGCTTTCCTGACGAACATCAATGCGGACCAGCGGCACGCCAAAGCATTTCACGCGGCGCAGCGTATCCAGCAGTTGGCCGTTGGCAATGATGCTCATGCCACACTGCTGCAGGGATTGATAGATCGCATACAGCGGGTCCCAAAGCTGAGCGTTAGAGACCAGTAGGTCAGCCGGACGTGGTAAACGTTCGCCTTTGAGGCGGCGTTCCAGATAAGCCTGCGTGCTCATTAGCTGGCTGCGCAGACGCTTCAAAATCACGCGATAAGGTTCGAGCGCTTCAGGGGCACCACTGAGATCGGCCACTTCCTGGCTGCATTCAGACATCGACAGTTCTGAAATCAGTACGCCAATGTCACGCAGGAACAGGTCGGTGGCTTTCCAGCGGCTGAGTTGCATGACGTGACGGGTGATGGAGGCCGTGACATTGGGGTTGCCGTCACGATCACCGCCCATCCAGGAGGTAAACTGCACCGGAACGAAATCGACCGGCAGTTTAATGCCAAACGTCTCTTCTACCTGTTCATTCAGCTCACGCAGAAACGCAGGTACGCCTTCCCACAGGCTGTTTTCAACGACGGCAAAGCCCCATTTGGCTTCATCCACGGGCGTAGGGCGGTATTTACGGATCTCATCCGTATGCCAGGCCTGAGCGACCAGTTGGCGCAGGCGGCGCATAATCTGGTTACGCTCGTAGTCAGAAATATCGCTGTGATCGAGCTGTTCAAGACAGCTGTTTACTTCGCCCAGTTTATGAATCAGCGTACGACGCGTAATTTCTGTGGGATGGGCGGTCAACACCAGTTCCAGCGACAGGGATTCAATCGCCGCGTGAATAGCACTTTCACTAAGATTGTTTTGTTTGAGCGTTTCGAAGGTCTTTTTTAACAACTCGGGATGATTCGCGCCATCGCCGCTGCGGGAAATGGTTTGATACTGTTCAGCCACGTTAGTGAGGTTCAGGAACTGACTGAAAGCACGTGCGACGGGCAACAACTCGTCATTTGACAGATTCTGCAGCGTATTCAGCAACGCCTTACGATGCGTGTCATTGCCAGCACGGGATGATTTAGACAGCTTACGGATGGTTTCCACCTGGTCCAGGATGTTCTCTCCCAGCGCATCCTTAATCGTATCCCCGAGCAGTTTGCCGAGCATACTGACATTACTTCGCATTGCGGAATATTGTTCGTTCATGTGACCCTGACACCCTTATCGTCTTGATAAACCTCTATACCCGGTCTTTTCAGGCAGCACAAAAGCCAGCAACGTTGTCCTCTCGGTACTGCCCGAGGTTCTTCAGTTGCTGCCTGGCGCAAGCTGAATAAAGTGGGATGATTGCCCCGTAGGTATAACATCGTCTTTTATCTAGCCACGTAATCATCCGTTCGTCAATTGACTTAAAGTGAAGGAAACATGCAGCTAACTGCTGGAAATTCATGGAATTTGATAGGGGAGAAGCGGGATAAGTTATTCTTATTATCAAATCCCACAGAATGGCGGGGCATTTTGCTGTTATTTCAGTGAAATGCCCCGATTAATGATAATTAGTGACAGAAATGCTGCACAACCTGGCTTATCAGCGCACGGGTAGGCTTAATAAATGCGGTATCGATAAACTCGTCTGGCTGGTGCGCCTGATTGATCGATCCTGGGCCCAGTACCAGGGTTGGGCAGAGTTGCTGAATAAAAGGCGCTTCAGTGCAGTAATTCACCACTTCCGTCTGAATCCCCAGTAGCGTTTCTACCACTTTAACCAGTTCATGATCAGCGGGGCACTCGTAGCCGGGAATCGGTGGATGCAGTTCTTCAATGGTGATCCGTCCCGGCCAGCGTTCGCTTACCGGTGCCAGTGCTTCATTTAGCAGCCCGTCGAGATCGCTCAGCGTGAGGCCCGGCAGAGGCCGGATATCCATATGCAATTCGCAGCAGGCGCAGATACGGTTTGCCGCATCGCCGCCGTGAATATGACCAAAGTTCATGGTCGGATAGGGGATGGCAAAGCCATCGTGGTGGTAACGTGATTTGAGTGTGTTACGCAACTGCATGAGTTCGGTAATCGACTCATGCATCAGCTCAATGGCATTAACGCCGCGTCCGGGATCGCTGGAGTGGCCCGATTGTCCCTGAATGCGAATCGCATTAGATATATGGCCTTTGTGCGCCCGCACCGGCTTTAGCGAGGTCGGTTCGCCAATAATGGCGCAGTCGGGGCGAAGCTGGGTGGACTCTGCAAAATATTTCGCCCCTGCCATCGTGGTTTCTTCATCGGCTGTCGCCAAAATATACAGTGGCTTACTCAGGGTTGTCACATCCACATCACGTAGCGTGTCCAGAATAAACGCAAAGAAGCCTTTCATATCGGCGGTGCCCAGACCGTACAGCTTGTTGTCATGTTCGGTCAGGGTAAAGGGATCGCGAGTCCAGCGACCGTCATCGAACGGAACGGTATCGGTATGCCCGGCAAGCAGCAGGCCGCCCGCGCCGTTTCCGGTGCGCGCCAGCATATTAAATTTATGACGCGTTCCGGGGACGGGCTGTACTTCCACAGCAAAACCCAGGTCGCGGAACCAGCCAGCCAGTAAATTGATTAAAGTTTCATTGCTCTGATCGAGTGCGGCATCGGTTGCGCTGATTGACGGTGTTGCGATCAACTGGCGGTATAGTTCGATAAAAGGCGGTAATTTTGTCTTCACTGTTGACGGTCCTTGAGTTAGGATGTATCAATATTCATGCATTAATAGTGAATAAAAATACATTAACGTCGTGTGCATGTGAACCTTAAATCGCTGCAAACGACATCGTGGGCAACGGGGCAAGGCCGCGACCCGGAACGTGTGACTGTAATAAAGGTATACAGCCTGATGTTGAATACGCTGATCGTTGGTGCCAGTGGTTACGCTGGCGTAGAGCTTGCCACCTTCCTTAATCGCCATCCACATATCAACATAACCGCTTTGGCGGTATCTGCGCAAAGTCCCGATGCGGGCAAGCGCCTGTCCGATCTGCATCCACAGCTGAAAGGCGTGGTGGATTTGCCGCTGCAGCCGTTGAGTGATGCCGCCGAATGGGCAGGCAAAGTGGATGTGGTGTTTCTGGCGACCGCCCACGAAGTTAGCCATGACCTGGCCCCTGAATTTCTTAAAGCCGGTTGTGTGGTGTTCGATCTGTCAGGCGCGTTTCGCGTCAACGATGACGATTTTTACACCCAGTTTTATGGCTTTACGCATCAGCACGGTGACTGGCTGGATAAAGCCGTTTACGGTCTTGCTGAGTTCCAGCAGGAAAAAATTAAAGAAGCACAGCTGGTGGCCGTACCGGGCTGCTATCCCACCGCCTCCCAGCTGGCGTTGAAGCCCTTGCTGGATGCGGGTTTGCTGAATGACGCGCAGTGGCCGGTCATTAATGCCACCAGCGGCGTGAGTGGGGCGGGGCGCAAAGCGAATGTCGGCACCAGCTTCTGCGAAGTCAGCCTGCAACCTTACGGTATTTTTAATCATCGTCATCATCCTGAGATTGTGGCGCACCTGGGAACGCCGGTAATTTTCACCCCGCATCTGGGCAGTTTTCCGCGTGGGATTCTGGCGACCGTTACCTGCCGCCTGAAGGCCGGCGTAAGCCGTGATGATGTTGCTGAAGCTTTCCATAACGCCTACCACGATAAGCCGCTGGTACGCGTGTACGACCAGGGCGTGCCGGCTCTGAAAGCAGTTGTCGGGCTACCCTATTGCGATATCGGGTTCGCCGTTCAGGGCGAACACCTGATTGTGGTGGCTGCAGAAGATAACCTGCTTAAAGGCGCGGCCTCCCAGGCGGTGCAGTGCCTTAATATTCGTTTCGGTTTCCCTGAAACGCAGTCACTGATTTAACGGACGAGTAAACCATGACCAATCCATTGATTATCAAGCTGGGCGGTGTGCTGTTAGACAGCGAAGAAGCGCTGGCCCGTTTATTTGACGCGCTGCTGGCCTATCGCTCCGCGCATCAGCGCCCGTTGATCGTCGTTCACGGCGGCGGCTGCCTTGTCGATGAACTGATGAAAAAACTGGCGCTGCCGGTGCAGAAAAAGAACGGCTTACGCGTCACGCCTGCCGACCAGATCGACATTATTACCGGCGCACTGGCGGGTACCGCAAACAAAACCCTGCTGGCCTGGGCGAAAAAATATGGCATTCATGCGGTAGGCCTTTGCCTGGGCGATGCAGGCCTGGTTAATGTCACGCAGCTGGATGAAGCATTGGGTCATGTGGGCCACGCCACGCCGGGTAATCCCGCGTTGGTCAATACATTGCTTGCGGCGGGTTATATGCCTGTTGTCAGCTCAATTGGCATTACCGATGACGGCCAGTTAATGAACGTCAATGCGGATCAGGCCGCCACGGCGCTGGCATCAACGCTGGGTGCTGATTTAGTCTTGTTATCGGATGTCAGTGGCATTCTCGATGGCAAAGGCCAGCGCATTGCAGAGATGACGGCTGACAAAGCTGAACAGTTGATTGCGCAGGGCATCATCACCGATGGCATGATTGTTAAAGTGAACGCAGCGCTGGATGCTGCGCGCACGCTGGGCCGCCCGGTTGATATCGCCAGCTGGCGTCATGCCGAGCAACTGCCCGACCTTTTTAACGGTGTGTCCATTGGCACCCGGATTCTCGCTTAACGACTCAGATTCAAGGATTACGAAATGCAAACGCAAAACATCAAAAAAATCGTTCTGGCTTACTCTGGTGGTCTGGATACTTCCGCCATTATTCCATGGCTGAAAGAAAACTATGGCGGCTGTGAAGTGGTCGCGTTTGTGGCGGATATCGGTCAGGAACGTAGCGATCTGGAAGGCGTTGAGAAGAAAGCGCTGCAGTCAGGTGCATCAGAATGTCACGTTGTTGATCTGCGTGAAGAATTTATCAGCGACTACGTTTATCCGGTGCTGCAGACCGGGGCCCTGTATGAAGGGACGTATCTGCTGGGTACCTCAATGGCGCGTCCTATCATCGCTAAAGCGCAGGTTGAGCTGGCGCTGAAAGTCGGTGCTGATGCCCTGTGCCACGGTGCGACCGGTAAAGGCAATGACCAGGTACGTTTTGAAACCACTTACACCGCGCTGGCACCCCAGCTGAAAGTGGTTGCGCCATGGCGCGAATGGAACCTGCGTTCACGTGAAGCGCTGCTGGATTATCTGAAAGCGCGCAATATCCCAACCACCGCTTCGCTGGAAAAAATCTACAGCCGTGATGAAAACGCCTGGCATATTTCCACCGAAGGCGGCGTGCTGGAAAGCCCGTCTAATGCGCCGAATAAAGATTGCTGGGTCTGGACCGTTGATCCGCTGGAAGCCCCGGATCAGCCTGAAGACGTGACGGTAACCGTTGAAAAAGGGCGCGTTGTCGCGGTAAACGGCGAGAAACTGAGCCCGTTCCAGTGTCTGGAAAAGCTGAACGTGCTGGGTGCTAAACACGGCGTAGGTCGTATCGATATCGTTGAAAACCGTCTGGTGGGCATTAAATCACGCGGCTGTTACGAAACGCCTGGCGGCACCATCATGGTTAACGCACTGCGTGCGGTTGAACAACTGGTTCTGGATCGCGACAGCTTCAAATGGCGTGAGCAGCTGGGCCATGAAATGTCCTATGTGGTTTACGATGGTCGCTGGTTTGCACCGCTGCGTAAGTCTATCCAGGCGGCGGCAGAGTCGCTGGCAGAAGACGTCAACGGTGAAGTGGTCCTGCAACTCTACAAAGGCCAGGCCACGGCGACGCAGAAGCGTTCAGCCAACAGCCTGTATTCCGAAGAGTTCGCGACCTTCGGCGAAGACGAGGTTTACGATCATCGTCATGCCGGTGGCTTTATCCGTCTGTTCTCACTCTCTTCACGCATCCGTGCATTGAACGAGCAGAAAAAGTAATCGCAGGCGAGGATCGCCTCGCCTCTCAGTATGACATCAGGGGCGGCTTTCAGGCCGCCCCTGGTTTAACGACTTGAAGGAGATTCACATGGCACTTTGGGGTGGACGCTTTACCCAGGCAGCAGATCAACGTTTCAAACAGTTCAACGACTCGCTGCGTTTTGATTACCGCCTGGCTGAGCAGGACATCATTGGCTCAGTGGCCTGGTCCAAAGCGCTGGTGACGGTAAATGTTCTGACCGGTGATGAGCAGCAGCAGCTGGAAGCCGCATTGAATGCATTGCTGGAAGAGGTTCGTGCCAATCCTGAGCAAATTCTGCAAAGTGATGCCGAAGATATTCACAGCTGGGTTGAAGGTCAGTTGATCGAGAAAGTCGGTGCGCTGGGCAAAAAACTGCACACCGGCCGTAGCCGTAATGACCAGGTAGCGACCGACCTGAAACTCTGGTGTAAGGCGCAGGTTGCCGTACTGCTGGACGCCACACGTGAGCTGCAGCAGGCGCTGGTCGCCACCGCCGAAGTGAACCAGGATGCGGTGATGCCAGGCTATACGCATTTGCAGCGGGCGCAGCCGGTAACCTTTGCGCATTGGTGCCTCGCCTATGTTGAAATGCTGGCGCGCGATGAAAGCCGTTTGCAGGATACGTTGAAGCGTCTTGATGTTAGCCCACTGGGTTGTGGCGCGCTGGCAGGAACGGCGTACGACATCGATCGTGAGCAGCTGGCTGGCTGGTTAGGCTTTGCTTCTGCCACGCGTAACAGCCTGGACACCGTGTCCGATCGTGACCATGTTCTGGAACTGCTCTCGGATGCGTCAATCGGTATGGTACATCTGTCGCGCTTTGCTGAAGACATGATTTTCTTTAACACTGGCGAAGCCGGCTTTATCGAACTCTCAGATAAAGTCACCTCGGGTTCATCCCTGATGCCACAGAAGAAAAACCCGGATGCACTGGAGCTGATTCGCGGCAAGTGTGGCCGTGTACAGGGCGCGTTAACCGGAATGATGATGACGCTAAAAGGTCTGCCGCTCGCCTACAACAAAGACATGCAGGAAGACAAAGAAGGGCTGTTCGACGCGCTGGATACCTGGCTGGACTGCCTGCATATGTCGGTTCTTGTCCTGGATGGCCTGCAGGTAAAACGTCCTCGCTGCCAGGAAGCGGCAGAGCAGGGCTACGCGAACTCAACCGAGCTGGCTGACTACCTCGTTGCTAAAGGCGTGCCGTTCCGTGAGGCGCACCACATTGTCGGTGAAACGGTCGTTGAAGCGATAAAACAGGGCGTGGCGCTGGAAGCGCTGACGCTGGCGCAGTTAAAGCAGTTCAGTAGTGTGATAGAGGACGATGTCTATCCTGTTCTGGCCCTAAAATCCTGTCTGGATAAGCGGAATGCTCAGGGTGGGGTTTCGCCCGGTCAGGTTGCCCGTGCTATCGCGGATGCCAAAACACGCTTAGCGTAAACAGCAGGCAAAAAAAAGCGGGCATCAGATGCCCGCCAACCTCTAGCTTCAGAAACTACTTTTATTTTAGGCACATCATCAGAGCCACGGCGCTCCCGGCCGATGCTCAGATTCGTTACGTTCACCCTCTACGCGTTTTAGGGAAGCCTGACAGTGCTTCTCGTCTTTTTTTAGGCGAAGGGCTCGCGACTGTTGAAAACAGGGGCGACACCGTTTCCAACGTTCAGAAAACATTTCCCTGGGTGGCAATGAATCTGAATTGATGTGGGCATTATTCCCATCCGCTCTTGATAGGGCCAATCGTTGGTTGCTATTCTATCTATCGCCACGAGCTATCGTGGAATGGAGGGTAATAATGAATATCCGTGATCTTGAATATCTGGTTTCGCTTGCTGAACATCGTCATTTCCGACGTGCTGCGGATGCCTGCCATGTCAGTCAGCCCACGTTGAGCGGACAGATCCGTAAATTAGAAGACGAATTAGGTGTCATGCTGCTGGAGCGTACCAGCCGCAAAGTGCTGTTTACTCAGGCCGGCCTGTTGCTGGTCGACCAGGCGCGTACCGTTCTGCGTGAAGTCAAAGTGCTGAAAGAGATGGCCAGTCAGCAAGGCGAAGCGATGTCAGGGCCACTGCATATTGGGCTTATCCCCACGACCGGCCCTTATTTGCTGCCGCAGATCATTCCAATGCTGCATCAGACCTTTCCAAAGCTGGAAATGTATCTGCATGAAGCGCAGACGCAGCAACTGCTGGCGCAGCTCGACAGCGGCAAACTGGACTGTGCGATTCTGGCGTTGGTGAAAGAAAGCGAAGCCTTTATCGAGGTCCCGCTGTTTGATGAGCCGATGAAGCTGGCCGTTTATGAAGATCACCCATGGCGCGATCGTGACCGCGTGCCGATGTCCGATCTGGCGGGCGAAAAGCTGCTCATGCTGGAAGACGGTCATTGCCTGCGCGATCAGGCGATGGGCTTTTGCTTTGAAGCAGGTGCAGACGAAGACACGCATTTCCGCGCGACCAGCCTGGAAACCTTGCGCAATATGGTTGCGGCGGGAAGCGGGATCACGTTACTGCCTGCACTGGCCGTACCGGATCAGCGTATTCGTGACGGCGTTTGTTATCTCCCGTGCTACAAACCGGTTCCCCAACGCACTATCGCACTGGTATACCGCCCCGGTTCACCCCTGCGCAGTCGTTATGAACAACTGGCAGAGGCAATCCGAACGCACATGCAGGGCTATTTCGATACGACGTTAAAACAGGCGGTTTAGGCCGTTTAACGCTGCAACACGATAGGCTTCGGCCATGGTGGGATAGTTAAAGGTGGTATTCACAAAGTACTCGATTGTGTTGCCACCATTTTTTTGCTCCATAATCGCCTGACCGATATGGATGATCTCCGCCGCGCGCTCGCCAAAACAATGAATGCCTAAGATTTCTTTGGTTTCGCGATGGAACAGGATCTTCAGGCTACCCACATTCATTCCAACGATTTGCGCACGCGCCAGATGTTTGAACTGAGCACGACCCACTTCGTATGGCACTTTCATTGCCGTCAGCTGCTGCTCGGTTTTCCCCACAGAACTGATTTCCGGAATGGTATAGATCCCGGTCGGGATGTCTTCTATCAGATGCGCTGAGGCTTCACCTTTCATAATGGCCTGCGCGGCAATACGGCCCTGATCGTAAGCAGCGGATGCCAGACTTGGATAACCAATCACGTCGCCTACCGCATAAATGTGCGGCTGAGCTGTCTGATACATGCTGTTCACTTTCAGCAGGCCACGTCCGTCTGCTTCCAGACCGACATTTTCCAGCGACAGCGAATCAGTGTTACCGGTACGACCATTCGCATACAGCAGGCAATCCGCTTTTACTTTCTTGCCGGATTTAAGGTGCATGATCACGCCGTCATCTACGCCTTCAATTTTCTCAAACTCTTCATTATGACGAATCACTACGCCGCTGTTCCAGAAGTGATAGGACAGCGAGTCGGACATCTCCTGGTCAAGAAATGCCAGCAGCCGGTCACGGGTGTTAATCAAATCAACTTTGACGTTAAGTCCACGGAAAATAGAAGCATATTCACAGCCAATGACGCCGGCGCCATAGATGATCACGTGGCCAGGTTCATGGTGCAGGTTGAGAATAGAATCGGAGTCGTAAATGCGTGGATGGGTAAAGTCGACATCGTGGGGATGATAAGGGCGTGAACCGCAGGCGATGATAAACTTCTCGGCGGTTAGTTTTTCGCGCGTACCGTCATGATGTTCTACCTCGACCGTGTTGGCATCAACAAAATGGGCATCGCCCTGAAAGAGTTCGCAGCGGTTACGCTCGTAAAAACCCTGACGCATTGCCGTTTGCTGGTTGATCACGTTTTCCGTGTGGTTAAGGATATCGGCAAAGGATGAACGAAGCAGTCGGGTGTGGTCGCTGTAAAGGGGATTTTGATTGAATTCGATGATGCGGCTAACAGCGTGACGGAGGGCTTTTGAAGGGATGGTTCCCCAGTGAGTACAGCCGCCGCCGATGTTGTGATAGCGTTCGATAACCGCGATGCGTGCGCCTTGCTTGACCAGTCCCATCGCCGCACCTTCGCCGCCGGGTCCTGAACCAATCACTATAACATCGTAATCGTAAGACTTTTGCATACCGATACGTCCTATTATTTATACATTTTTACAACGAGATTCTAACATCTCACCGCGCACTTCTGAATTCTAACAGCGATTTTCATCACGTTTTGCCTTTCAGTGGTGTTTAACAAGCCGTCACAAAGTTTGCCCGGCTGTACGCTGAATATTTTGTTATAGTGCTGTTTCAGAACCTCACAAGGCAGAGAGAATGGGTGTCAGAGCGCAACAAAAAGAACGTACACGGCGTACACTCATCGAAGCTGCATTCAGTCAGCTCAGCGCCGAGCGCAGTTTTGCCAGCCTGAGCCTACGTGAAGTTGCCAGGGAAGCCGGCATTGCGCCCACGTCTTTTTATCGGCATTTCAAAGATGTTGATGAGTTAGGTCTGACGATGGTTGACGAAAGTGGACTGATGTTGCGCCAGCTGATGCGCCAGGCACGTCAGCGTATCGCAAAAGGTGGCAGCATTATTAAAACCTCTATCGCCACTTTCATGGAGTTCATCGAGAATAACCCTAACGCGTTTCGCTTGTTGTTGCGCGAGCGTTCAGGAACTTCCGCGGCCTTTCGCGCTGCTGTTGCACGTGAAATTCAACATTTCATTGCTGAACTGGCTGACTATCTTGAGGTCGAAAATCGCATGCCGCGCAGCTTCACCGAAGCGCAGGCTGAAGCGATGGTGACGATTGTTTTTAGCGCGGGTGCTGAAGCCCTGGACATTGATATTGGGCAGCGACGTAAGCTGGAAGATCGTCTGGTATTACAGTTACGCATGATCGCCAAAGGCGCTTATTACTGGTATCGCCGGGAACAAGAACGCCTTGCGGTAACCCTGGATAAACCTGAAGAGATATGAATAAGGACCCTGCCATGACCCACCCAAGCTCCCGTGATAAAGGCACGATGTTGCTGGCTTTTATTACCGGCCTTGCTATGAACGGCTCGTTCTCCGTGTTGTTTAGTGCTTTTGTTCCTTTTTCTATTTTTCCACTGATTGCGTTGGGGCTGTCGGCCTGGTGCCTGCATCAGCGTTATCTGAACAAAAACATGCCGGATGGCGTTCCCGGCCTTGCTGCCGCCTTTTTCCTGTTGGGCATTTTGGTATACAGCGCGCTGGTCAGGGCAGAGTACCCGGATATTGGCTCTAATTTCATCCCGACCATTTTAATGGTTGGGCTGGTGTTCTGGATTGCCCTACGTTACAAGCGCAACCGCAATCGGTAATTAAAAAACGGGAACCTTCAGGTTCCCGTTTTTTTACGCTTTACGCGTCAGCAGCACGCCGCATTCCATATGGTGGGTGTACGGGAACTGGTCAAACAGCGCCAGCCGCGTCACGTCGTGCGTTTGCGCCAGTATCAGCAGATTGTCGCACAGGGTTTGCGGATTGCAGGAAATATAGAGAATGGCAGGATAAGCCTGCACCATCTTAACGGTTTCCTCATCCAGCCCGCTGCGCGGCGGATCGACAAAGATCGTCTCGCAGTCATAACTCTTCAGATCGATCCCTTCCAGCCGGTTAAAGCTGCGCACGCCATTCATCGCCTGCGTAAACTCTTCGGCTGCCATGCGAATAATCTGCACGTTATCAATCTGATTGGCGGCAATATTGTACTGCGCTGACGCTACGGAAGGTTTGGCGATTTCTGTTGCCAGTACCCGTCGGAAATTTCGGGCCAGCGCCAGCGAGAAGTTGCCATTACCACAGTAGAGCTCCAGCAGATCGCCGCGAGAACCCGTGGTGACGTCCAGTGCCCATTCCAGCATTTGAATGTTCATGGCGGCGTTGGGCTGCGTAAAGCTGTTTTCTACCTGACGGTAAATCATCTCTTTACCGGCCACCGGCAAACGCTCATCGACATAATCCCGATCGAGGCAGATTTTGGTCTTGGTCGCGCGGCCAATCAGCTGGACATCAATACCTTCAGCGCGCAATTGATCGCGTAACGTGCTGGCGGCCTGCTGCCATTCCTCATCCAGTTTGCGGTGGTAGAGCAGCGAAATCACGATCTGATGACTCATTGTGGACAGGTAATCGATCTGAAACAGCTTGTGGCGCAGCAGACGATTGTCCCGAATGGCCGCCATCATTTTTGGCATGACCTGATTGATTAACTCACTGGCCGCAGGAAACTGATCGACGCGTATGCGCTGTTTCGTCTCCTGATCGAAGATAATGTGGTAGAGGTCATCACCCTCGTGCCAGATGCGGAACTCTGCTCGCATGCGGTAGTGACTGACGGGGGAACGAAACACCTCCACGGCGGGTGCAGCGAATGGCGTCATCATCGTTTCTAACCGACTGACTTTTTCCGCCAGCTGCGCGTCATACTGTTCAACAGGGAGATGTTCGGGTGTCATGTTTAATCCTGGTTAAGAGCTTACTTGCCGGGCGATTGTAGGCATTCACCTGCCGATGTCCAGTCTTGTACGCTGGCGCAGAAAGACGACGTGCGGAAGTCTGGACTTGCTCATGCGCTCTTCGTAGACTGCTGGCACCGGCCTCAGCCTTGAGTTAATAGGGAATCCAGTGTGAATCTGGAGCTGACGCGCAGCGGTAAGGAATGTCAGGGTGATTGCAATTGCAGACACTGTCCTGCGGGATGGGAAGTCATCACCTGCTATGATTCCCAGCCCGAAGACCTGCCGGTGTGACGTCGCCACTCTTACAGTCATCGCGTGCTATCGATTGTATGCCTGCGGCATCCTTTTTCTTTTGGATGCGATAAAAATGAGTAAAACAAAAGCCTCGCTGTTTGCCTTCAGCGCAACGGCGATTTCCCTCTGGGCGCAAAATGGCTTTGCGCAGGGTAATGATGATACGCAAATTGTGACCGCCAATCGTTTTCAACAGCCAGTGTCGTCGGTACTGGCCCCGACGACCGTGGTTACGCGTGAAGAGATTGATCGCTGGCAGTCCAAAAGCCTCGTTGATGTCATGCGGCGTTTGCCGGGGGTGGATATTGCTCAAAACGGTGGACTGGGGCAGTCAAGCTCCATGTTTATTCGTGGAACCAATTCCAGCCATGTTCTTGTGCTGATCGACGGTATTCGTCTCAACCAGGCTGGGATTTCGGGTTCTTCCGATCTCAGCCAGATCCCGCTGTCGCTGGTGCAACGAATTGAATATATCCGGGGTGCACGCTCGGCGGTTTATGGTTCAGATGCCATCGGCGGCGTCGTGAATATTATTACGGGCCGCGATAAGCCCGGCACCACGCTGACCGCAGGTGTGGGTTCTAACGGCTATCAGGCATACGATGGGTCCACCCAGCAGCGGCTGGGTGAGGCGACCACAGCCACTCTGGCGGGAAATTATACCTACACCAAAGGGTATGATGTGGTGGCTAACCTGCCTGATGCCTTTAGCGCGGCCCAGCCCGACCGTGATGGTTTTATGAGTAAAACCCTCTTTGGCACGGTGGAGCACCAATTTAACGATCAATTTAGTGGTTTTATCCGTGGCTATGGTTTTGACAACCGCACTGCCTACGATGGACAGCAGGTATCTTTCGATCCCAATGCGTTTGTTGATACTCGCCAACTCTACAGTCAAAGCTGGGATAGCGGCTTGCGCTTCAATCAGGGCATCTATTCAACGCAGTTGGTGGCCAGTTACAGCCATACCAAAGACATTAACTACAGCCCTCAACTGGGGCGATATGACAGTACCGCGACCTTTGATGACATTGAGCAGTATAACGTGCAATGGGGCAACACATTGCAAGCAGAGCACGGCACCTTCAGCGGCGGCGTCGACTGGCGGAAAGAAGCGACTCAGCCCGGTACAAACTTCCTGAGTGAGGGCTACGAACAGCGCAACACCGGCCTTTACGCGACGGCCCAACAAGAATTTGGCGATGTGACGTTGGAAGGCGCACTTCGTGGGGATGACAATAGCCAGTTTGGCTGGCATACCACATGGCAGACAGCCGCAGCCTGGGAATTTGTAGAAGGTTATCGTGTCTTTGCCAACTATGGCACGGCATTTAACGCCCCTAATTTTGGACAGCTATACAGTGGCTTTGGCGGTAACCCGGATCTCAACCCAGAGAAAAGCAAACAATGGGAAGGGGGTTTTGAAGGCCTGACAGGCCCGGTTAACTGGCGAGTGTCGGGATACCGCAATGATATTGATGATTTGATCTCCTATACCAATAATCGCTATTACAATGTCAACCAGGCCCGGATAAAAGGCGTTGAAACAACGGCATCTTTTGATACTGGCGTGCTCTCTCATTCATTATCTTTTGACTATCTTGATGCTCGCGATGCGACGACAAATCAATGGCTGGCTCGTCGGGCAAAAGAACAGTTTAAATATCAGCTGGATTTAACGCTGTATGATTTCGACTGGTCAGTGAGTTATCAGTATCTTGGCCAGCGTTACGACACCAATTTCAACACGCTTGAAACGGTAAAGCTGGGCGGTGTCAGCCTGTGGGATCTCGCCGTATCGTATCCGGTCACATCACATCTGACCGTTCGTGGTAGAATCGCCAACCTGTTCGATAAAGATTACGAGACAGCGTATGGCTATCAGACTCCAGGAAGAGAGTATTACCTCAGCGGAAGCTACAGCTTCTGACCTGCGCCCGACTGTGCTGGTGTTTGACTCCGGCGTAGGAGGGCTTTCTGTCTATGATGAGGTTCGGCAACACCTGCCGGACCTGCATTATCTCTATGCATTCGACAATGCCGGTTTTCCCTATGGTGAAAAAACCGAGACGTTTATTGTCGAGCGTGTGGTCGCGATTGTTGATGCCATTACCCGCCGTCATCCTGTTTCCCTGGTCATCATCGCCTGCAATACAGCCAGCACCGTGACACTGCCCGCATTACGTGAGCGATTTGCCTTTCCTGTCGTCGGCGTAGTGCCTGCGATTAAACCTGCTGCGCGTCTAACGCGTAACGGTGTGGTCGGGCTGCTTGCAACGCGCGCGACGGTCCGTCGCTCGTATACGCATGAGCTGGTGTCGCAGTTTGCCAAAACCTGCAAGATTGAAATGTTGGGTTCAGCCGAACTGGTTGAGCTGGCTGAGGCCAAACTCCATGGCGAAGAGGTGTCGATAGATGAAATCAGGCGCATTGTGCAACCCTGGTTACGTATGGCGGAGCCGCCGGACACAGTGGTGTTAGGATGTACGCACTTTCCTTTACTGCGCGATGAGCTGCAGCAGATCCTGCCGGAAGGGACGCGTTTAATTGATTCTGGGGCAGCCATAGCCAGACGAACGGCCTGGCTATTGGAAAATGAAGCCCCTGAGGTCCGATCGTCACTGCAAAACGTGGCGTTTTGTACCGAGCTGGATGGCGAAGCGGTGCAATTGTCACCAGTTTTGCAACGTTATGGCTTCCCATTGCTTGAAAAACTGGCGCTTTAGAAGGTTTTCGTTGAAAAAAACAGCACTCGGAAAATTTATTGAAATTAGCCCTTGTCAGCCGAAAAGAACTCCCTATAATGCGCCTCCACTGACACGGCACAACGGAATACGAAGCGCCGGGTTAAGTAAGGTTCAGAACGATTCGAACCGGTCAGTTAAGCAAAAATAAGTGCTTGACTGATAAAGCGGAAAGCGTAATATATGCAGCCCGCGCCACAGAGAAGTGTGGCACTGCTCTTTAACAATTTATCAGACAATCTGTGTGGGCACTCGCAGGATTGATATCAGCGTCTCCGGACGTAAAAAATATCAAGTCTTAAGAGTGAACACGTAATAAATTCATTACGACGTTTTCCTTGAGCACCGCTGCACTGGTTGCAGCAAATCAAACTTTAAATTGAAGAGTTTGATCATGGCTCAGATTGAACGCTGGCGGCAGGCCTAACACATGCAAGTCGGACGGTAGCACAGAGGAGCTTGCTCCTCGGGTGACGAGTGGCGGACGGGTGAGTAATGTCTGGGGATCTGCCCGATAGAGGGGGATAACCACTGGAAACGGTGGCTAATACCGCATAACGTCGCAAGACCAAAGAGGGGGACCTTCGGGCCTCTCACTATCGGATGAACCCAGATGGGATTAGCTAGTAGGCGGGGTAACGGCCCACCTAGGCGACGATCCCTAGCTGGTCTGAGAGGATGACCAGCCACACTGGAACTGAGACACGGTCCAGACTCCTACGGGAGGCAGCAGTGGGGAATATTGCACAATGGGCGCAAGCCTGATGCAGCCATGCCGCGTGTATGAAGAAGGCCTTCGGGTTGTAAAGTACTTTCAGCGGGGAGGAAGGCAACAAGGTTAATAACCTTGTTGATTGACGTTACCCGCAGAAGAAGCACCGGCTAACTCCGTGCCAGCAGCCGCGGTAATACGGAGGGTGCAAGCGTTAATCGGAATTACTGGGCGTAAAGCGCACGCAGGCGGTCTGTTAAGTCAGATGTGAAATCCCCGGGCTTAACCTGGGAACTGCATTTGAAACTGGCAGGCTTGAGTCTCGTAGAGGGGGGTAGAATTCCAGGTGTAGCGGTGAAATGCGTAGAGATCTGGAGGAATACCGGTGGCGAAGGCGGCCCCCTGGACGAAGACTGACGCTCAGGTGCGAAAGCGTGGGGAGCAAACAGGATTAGATACCCTGGTAGTCCACGCCGTAAACGATGTCGACTTGGAGGTTGTTCCCTTGAGGAGTGGCTTCCGGAGCTAACGCGTTAAGTCGACCGCCTGGGGAGTACGGCCGCAAGGTTAAAACTCAAATGAATTGACGGGGGCCCGCACAAGCGGTGGAGCATGTGGTTTAATTCGATGCAACGCGAAGAACCTTACCTACTCTTGACATCCACGGAATTCGGCAGAGATGCCTTGGTGCCTTCGGGAGCCGTGAGACAGGTGCTGCATGGCTGTCGTCAGCTCGTGTTGTGAAATGTTGGGTTAAGTCCCGCAACGAGCGCAACCCTTATCCTTTGTTGCCAGCGATTCGGTCGGGAACTCAAAGGAGACTGCCGGTGATAAACCGGAGGAAGGTGGGGATGACGTCAAGTCATCATGGCCCTTACGAGTAGGGCTACACACGTGCTACAATGGCGCATACAAAGAGAAGCGACCTCGCGAGAGCAAGCGGACCTCATAAAGTGCGTCGTAGTCCGGATCGGAGTCTGCAACTCGACTCCGTGAAGTCGGAATCGCTAGTAATCGTGGATCAGAATGCCACGGTGAATACGTTCCCGGGCCTTGTACACACCGCCCGTCACACCATGGGAGTGGGTTGCAAAAGAAGTAGGTAGCTTAACCTCCGGGAGGGCGCTTACCACTTTGTGATTCATGACTGGGGTGAAGTCGTAACAAGGTAACCGTAGGGGAACCTGCGGTTGGATCACCTCCTTACCTGAAGATACCTTCGTGCGAAGTGCTCACACAGATTGTCTGATAGAAAGTCACGAGCAGAAAAAACCTCTACAGGCTTGTAGCTCAGGTGGTTAGAGCGCACCCCTGATAAGGGTGAGGTCGGTGGTTCAAGTCCACTCAGGCCTACCAACTTCGCACTCATGCTGCGTTATGTCTCCGGCTCGCATAGTTCACTATGCTTCGCGGACACACGCCTTGCCTGAGCACGAAGTGCATTTCTCACGAAGTGCACGCGGTTGAGTGGTGGTAGTGGTCTCTGCAGTAACTGTATGGGGCTATAGCTCAGCTGGGAGAGCGCCTGCCTTGCACGCAGGAGGTCAGCGGTTCGATCCCGCTTAGCTCCACCATACTCACTACTGTATTTTTTTCTGAAAATACTTCAGAGCGTACCGGCAACGGTGTGCTGCGAAGTATTCTGCTCTTTAACAATCCGGAACAAGCTGAAAATTTGAAACGACACAGCGTCGCATTCTTCCGTAATAAAGAATGATGACAATGTGTTCGAGTCTCTCAAAAGCTTACAGCTTACAAGCTAACTGTGGTGCCGTTACGGTAAAACAGATAAACGCCTGTGGGTTGTGAGGTTAAGCGACTAAGCGTACACGGTGGATGCCCTGGCAGTCAGAGGCGATGAAGGGCGTGCTAATCTGCGATAAGCGCCGGTAAGGTGATATGAACCGCAATAACCGGCGATACCCGAATGGGGAAACCCAGTGTGATTCGTCACACTATCATGCAGTGAATACATAGCTGTATGAGGCGAACCGGGGGAACTGAAACATCTAAGTACCCCGAGGAAAAGAAATCAACCGAGATTCCCCCAGTAGCGGCGAGCGAACGGGGAGGAGCCCAGAACCATCATCAGCTTGTGCATCAGTGGAAGCGTCTGGAAAGTCGCAGGGTACAGGGTGATACTCCCGTACACAAAGGTGCACAGGTTGTGAGTTCGATGAGTAAGGCGGGACACGTGGTATCCTGTCTGAATATGGGGGGACCATCCTCCAAGGCTAAATACTCCTGACTGACCGATAGTGAACCAGTACCGTGAGGGAAAGGCGAAAAGAACCCCGGCGAGGGGAGTGAAACAGAACCTGAAACCGTGTACGTACAAGCAGTGGGAGCACCTTCGTGGTGTGACTGCGTACCTTTTGTATAATGGGTCAGCGACTTATATTCTGTAGCAAGGTTAACCGTATAGGGGAGCCGCAGGGAAACCGAGTCTTAACTGGGCGTTAAGTTGCAGGGTATAGACCCGAAACCCGGTGATCTAGCCATGGGCAGGTTGAAGGTTGGGTAACACTAACTGGAGGACCGAACCGACTAATGTTGAAAAATTAGCGGATGACCTGTGGCTGGGGGTGAAAGGCCAATCAAACCGGGAGATAGCTGGTTCTCCCCGAAAGCTATTTAGGTAGCGCCTCGTGAACTCATCTCCGGGGGTAGAGCACTGTTTCGGCTAGGGGGCCATCCCGGCTTACCAACCCGATGCAAACTGCGAATACCGGAGAATGTTATCACGGGAGACACACGGCGGGTGCTAACGTCCGTCGTGAAGAGGGAAACAACCCAGACCGCCAGCTAAGGTCCCAAAGTCATGGTTAAGTGGGAAACGATGTGGGAAGGCCCAGACAGCCAGGATGTTGGCTTAGAAGCAGCCATCATTTAAAGAAAGCGTAATAGCTCACTGGTCGAGTCGGCCTGCGCGGAAGATGTAACGGGGCTAAACCATGCACCGAAGCTGCGGCAGCGACGCTTATGCGTTGTTGGGTAGGGGAGCGTTCTGTAAGCCGTCGAAGGTGGCCTGTGAGGGCTGCTGGAGGTATCAGAAGTGCGAATGCTGACATAAGTAACGATAAACAAGGTGAAAAACCTTGTCGCCGGAAGACCAAGGGTTCCTGTTCAACGTTAATCGGAGCAGGGTGAGTCGACCCCTAAGGCGAGGCCGAAAGGCGTAGTCGATGGGAAACAGGTTAATATTCCTGTACTTGGTGTTACTGCGAAGGGGGGACGGAGAAGGCTATATCAGCCGGGCGACGGTTGTCCCGGTTTAAGCGTGTAGGTGTGTGTTCCAGGCAAATCCGGTTCACTTTACACTGAGGCGTGACGACGAGGCACTACGGTGCTGAAGTGATAAATGCCCTGCTTCCAGGAAAAGCCTCTAAGCATCAGGTAACACAAAATCGTACCCCAAACCGACACAGGTGGTCAGGTAGAGAATACCCAGGCGCTTGAGAGAACTCGGGTGAAGGAACTAGGCAAAATGGTGCCGTAACTTCGGGAGAAGGCACGCTGTCGGTAGGTGAAACCCCTCGCGGGTGGAGCTGAAGGCAGTCGAAGATACCAGCTGGCTGCAACTGTTTATTAAAAACACAGCACTGTGCAAACACGAAAGTGGACGTATACGGTGTGACGCCTGCCCGGTGCCGGAAGGTTAATTGATGGGGTTATCCGCAAGGAGAAGCTCTTGATCGAAGCCCCGGTAAACGGCGGCCGTAACTATAACGGTCCTAAGGTAGCGAAATTCCTTGTCGGGTAAGTTCCGACCTGCACGAATGGCGTAATGATGGCCAGGCTGTCTCCACCCGAGACTCAGTGAAATTGAAATCGCTGTGAAGATGCAGTGTACCCGCGGCAAGACGGAAAGACCCCGTGAACCTTTACTACAGCTTGACACTGAACACTGAGCCTTGATGTGTAGGATAGGTGGGAGGCTTTGAAGCGTGGACGCCAGTCTGCGTGGAGCCGGCCTTGAAATACCACCCTTTAATGTTTGGTGTTCTAACGTAGGCCCGTGATCCGGGCTGCGGACAGTGTCTGGTGGGTAGTTTGACTGGGGCGGTCTCCTCCCAAAGCGTAACGGAGGAGCACGAAGGTTGGCTAATCCTGGTCGGACATCAGGAGGTTAGTGCAATGGCATAAGCCAGCTTGACTGCGAGAGTGACGGCTCGAGCAGGTGCGAAAGCAGGTCATAGTGATCCGGTGGTTCTGAATGGAAGGGCCATCGCTCAACGGATAAAAGGTACTCCGGGGATAACAGGCTGATACCGCCCAAGAGTTCATATCGACGGCGGTGTTTGGCACCTCGATGTCGGCTCATCACATCCTGGGGCTGAAGTAGGTCCCAAGGGTACGGCTGTTCGCCGTTTAAAGTGGTACGCGAGCTGGGTTTAGAACGTCGTGAGACAGTTCGGTCCCTATCTGCCGTGGGCGCTGGAGAATTGAGGGGGGTTGCTCCTAGTACGAGAGGACCGGAGTGAACGCACCGCTGGTGTCCGGGTTGTCACGCCAGTGGCACTGCCCGGTAGCTAAGTGCGGAAAAGATAAGTGCTGAAAGCATCTAAGCACGAAACTTGCCCCGAGATGAGTTCTCCCTGAGCCTTTAAGGCTCCTGAAGGGACGTTGAAGACGACGACGTTGATAGGCCGGGTGTGTAAGCGCAGCGATGCGTTGAGCTTACCGGTACTAATGACCCGTGAGGCTTAACCTTACAACGCCAGAGGCGTTTTGGTTGAGAGACAGAAGAATTTTCAGCATTGTTTCCCGGATAAAGAATTAGCGGTGTCCTGCGGACGTGAGTCCGACGGATTTTGCGCTGAGGCAAGGCGTCGACTGAGGCGTTACGAAGGAGCATACGTGGGTATGTGACTGAGTGGCGCGAGGGAAGACAACACAGCATCAGCACAAAAGACACAGGACAGTGCACCAAGATTTGCCTGGCGGCTGTAGCGCGGTGGTCCCACCTGACCCCATGCCGAACTCAGAAGTGAAACGCCGTAGCGCCGATGGTAGTGTGGGGTCTCCCCATGCGAGAGTAGGGAACTGCCAGGCATCAAATTGAACGACCTGCACGTGACTTCGGGCAGTTCACTACTCAACAGAGTAGGACAAAAGCGAACGCTTTTGAACGCTGCGAGGCAGCGGCCCGAAGGGTGAATCACAGCGTGATTCATAAACTGCCAGGCATCAAATTGAGACCAGTACGCTGGTCGTGACCTTACCGGTGACGCGGAAGGGCGATATACCTGATATCAGAACGTTTTTCTGACGTCAGTACAGAATCGGTGGAGCGGTAGTTCAGTTGGTTAGAATACCTGCCTGTCACGCAGGGGGTCGCGGGTTCGAGCCCCGTCCGTTCCGCCACCCTTTTTAGGGGCGTAGTTCAATTGGTAGAGCACCGGTCTCCAAAACCGGGTGTTGGGGGTTCGAGTCCCTCCGCCCCTGCCAGAAAGAGAAAAATCCTTTGCTTCGGCGAAGGATTTTTTTTTGCCTGCAGAAAACTTAAAAAGAAAACCAGCCAGCAGATACTGGCCCACGCCTCTTTGACGTCCCCCTGTTTTTAATTCGGTACCACAGGAAACTTTAACAGCTGACGGATGTACGTTTGCTGATCGCTGTTTTGTAGCCACACCGCATAAAGAGGGCGAACGGCTACAGAAGTATCAGGCATTACCATCAAATCGCTGTAAAGGCCTTGCCAGAAATCAGGTAGAAACGCACATGCACCTGTCGTGTGAAGCAACTCGCGCGTCACCTGGGCGGATGTGGTGGTTAACACGGGCACATCGTCACCGCCAGAGAGATAGCTTTGATGCTGATGAAAGTCGGCTCCCCATTCCAGTTTTATATAATCATATTTTTCACGCTTGTCTGTCTGTCGTGAGCGAAACAGCGCCAGTGAGATATGACCGATCTGCTGACTGGTTAACTCATCCATCTTCGGCGCTTCTGTGGTGATTAATAAATCCAGCTGACGTTCGTGAAGCTGCTTAACCAGTAAATGGCGTTGTGCCACACGCGCTTCCAGATGGAGGCTCTCACGGTTCTCATAGAGCGTCTGAAGCCAGGGTGTTAAATACGCCTCCCATAACGAGGCACTGGCACCAATAGAGAGCTCGTGGTGCTGCTGCGTATGCGACACTTCTTTCTTGGCCATCAGCCACGTATTCATCAGGCTTTCCGCATAGGGCAGCAGCCGCTCACCTGCGGAGGTCAGACGGATATTGTTACGATGGCGGGTAAAAAGATTAACACCAAGCTGATTTTCTAACTGGCGGATGCGAAAACTGACAGCAGACTGCGTTAAATAAAGTGCTTCTGCAGCGCGCCCGAAATGGCGAGTTCTGCTCACTTCCAGGAAAGTTTTCAGTAATTCCGTATCCACAACGTTCTCCCAAAATTTGTTTGTCGTATAGATTTAAATGTTTTGTTTTACACTCTGTCAAGCCTATCTAATACTCCGCGCCATAAATAGCACGGCCATACGAGAAACAGGAGCGTGTAACATGGCGGAAAGCTTCTCAACGGAAAATCGTTTCTTTGACAACAAACATTACCCACGCGGTTTTTCGCGGCATGGTGACTTTACGATTAAAGAAGCACAGCTACTTGAACGTCACGGCGTAGCGTTTAATGAGCTGGACCTCGCCAAGCGTGAGCCAGCAACAGAAGAAGAGCGTCTGTTCATTGAGGTTTGTCGTGGCGTGCGTGAGCCACAAACGGAAGCAGAACGTGTATGGTCCAAATACATGACACGTATTAAGCGTCCTAAGCGTTTTCACACGCTGTCAGGCGGTAAACCACAGATGGATACCGTTGAAGACTACACCGAAAGCGACGATTAATGAGAAGGGGCGAAAGCCCCTTTTTACTGCAAGCTCTTGTGCAAATAGATCATCAGTCGGTCAATGCTTCGATAGCTTACTGCTTCCTGAAGATGATGACGTCCAATCACCTCTTCCCCCGCTAAATCGGCCACCGTGCGCGCCACTTTCAGGATACGTTGCCACGCCCTCACCGATAAGCCCAACTGATTTAAAACAGACTCAAGCCACCGTGCATCCGATGGCGAAATCTGACACCACTGTAGTACCTCTGAATTAGCCAACTGCGCATTGATCTTCCCTGAGCGCGCCATCTGTACCTGACGTGCGGCAAAAACGCGCTCACGCACTTCTGCAGAGCTTTCCCCTGCCTGCCGTTGCTGACTCAGCATTCCTGCAGGAAGCAGCGGAACTTCCAGTGACAGATCAAAGCGATCCAGGAAAGGGCCAGAAAGTTTGCTGAGATAGCGTAAAATCTGCTGTGGCGACGTACGGTTATGCTGTCCCTGATAGTGTCCGGTTGGGCTGGGATTCATTGCTGCGATTAACTGAAAGCGTGCAGGATAAACGACGTTGGCCCTCGCCCGTGAAATGGCCACTTCGCCAGACTCAATGGGTTCACGTAACGCGTCCAGCACGCTGCGCTGAAACTCGGGCAGTTCGTCCAGAAACAGCACGCCGTTATGTGCCAGCGAGATTTCTCCGGGTCGTGGTAACGCACCGCCCCCGACAATGGCATACAGAGAAGCGCTGTGATGAGGGGCCCTAAAAGGCCGCTTACGCCATCGCAGATGCAACGGGGATGTCTGGCTCAGGCTGGCGATGGCGGCGCACTCCAGGGCTTCCTGATCGCTTAACGGCGGCATGATACCGGGTAAGCGTGTGGCGAGCATGGTTTTACCGGTTCCTGGCGGACCGATCAACAACAGATTATGTCCACCTGCAGCGGTAATCTCCAGGGCACGCCGTCCCTGCTCCTGACCCACGATATCGCGAAGATCTTCGGTAATGCTGTCATCATCTTCAACATGAGCGGTTGCGGTCGCTAACTCACACTTACCGTGTAAAAAGGCACAAATCTCGATCAAATGTGCGGCGACTAAAGTCGCGCCCTGACGTATCAATCCCACATCAGGCTGGTTTTCAGCTGAGAGCACCAGTTGCCGACCGGCCCCTGTCGCAGCCAGTGCCGCCGGAATGGCGCCTTTAACGCCGCACAGACCACCGTCAAGCGCCAGCTCACCCAGAAACTCGTAGTGGTTGAGCTTGTCCGCAGGAAGCTGCTCAGAGGCCACCAGAATGGCAATAGCCATAGGCAAATCGTAGCGGCCGCCTTCTTTGGGTAAGTCTGCCGGGCCTAAGTTGATGGTGATACGTCGGGCAGGGAAGTCAAAACCGCTGTTGATAATGGCACTGCGTACGCGTTCACGCGCCTCTTTCACGGTCGTTTCAGGCAATCCTACCAACGTGAGTGCGGGCAATCCGTTACTGATATGCACTTCAATCGTCACCAGCGGCGCTTCAACACCGATGGCTGCCCGTGTCAGCACCTTTGACAATGACATAGCGGCCCCCAAATGCGGCCATTCTGTACCCGGAATTTAGGTGTAGCGAAGGCCAGAACAAGGAAATGAATGTCGCCCCGCAAACTTTTTACCTGCCATACATCGGGTTTCACATTTTGCAGAAGCAGACTGTGAAATCGTCAAAATGCAATGAGCGGCCTTTTTTTGTCCGGAACCCCGGATGATAAAATAATCTTTTAATAACAATTCGATAATGAATACGGTAAACCTGCGTGAATAAAAAACCTGATAAAAAATATTGTAATTAGAGGGGTAACTATGATAACTCTGTAGGCATTACTTCGAACGAGTTAAAGAATCGAATACGTTATGAAAGCCCTTCTACTAGTGATTAGCCTTGTCGTGATTAGCGTGGTGGTGATTATTAACCCACTGTGCGGGGCAACGCTTGGAGCAAGAAAGGCTTAAAAATCAAGCCAGAACTCTAAAAAACCCCCCGCACCGAAAGGTCCGGGGGTTTTTTTTTGACCTGGCAAAAACTTAGTAAATCTACAAGGAACAAACAATGAACAGTAGCATAAAATTCTGTTGTTCCCCTCGGAATACAGGAGAATAGCGATGACAGGTGCACAATGGGTAGTTCAGGCTTTACGCGCACAGGGCGTTGATACCGTATTTGGCTATCCTGGTGGTGCGATCATGCCAGTATACGATGCGCTATACGACGGCGGCGTAGAACACCTGTTGTGCCGCCATGAGCAGGGCGCAGTAATGGCCGCAATCGGCTATGCCCGTTCAACCGGCAAAACCGGCGTTTGCATTGCAACCTCTGGCCCCGGCGCGACGAATCTGATCACCGGTCTTGCCGACGCCATGATGGACTCTGTTCCGGTCGTCGCCTTAACCGGGCAGGTCGCCTCTGCGTTCATCGGCACGGATGCATTCCAGGAAATTGATGTTCTTGGCCTGTCATTAGCCTGCACAAAACACAGCTTTATGGTTGAGTCTCTGGACGCGTTGCCTTCCGTGATGGCCGAGGCATTCGCCATCGCGCAGTCGGGTCGCCCCGGGCCGGTATTAGTGGATATCCCAAAAGATATTCAGCTGGCAAAAGGCGAGCCTTCGCCACAGTTGATGCCGGTCGAAGAAGTGATGTCGATGCCGCACCAGGCCATTGTTGAAGCGCGCGCCATGATGGCTAAGGCTAAAAAGCCGATATTCTATGTGGGCGGCGGTGTAGGGATGGCGCAGGCCGTGCCGGCGCTGCGCGCGCTGATGCAGGAGACCGGCATACCTTCTGTCGCCACGCTGAAAGGCCTGGGAAGTGTTGACGCCGACAGCGAAGGCTATCTGGGCATGCTGGGCATGCACGGTACTAAGGCCGCGAACCTGGCCGTGCAGTCCTGTGACCTGTTGATTGCCGTTGGCGCGCGTTTTGACGACCGCGTCACCGGTAAACTGGATACGTTTGCCCCGCTGGCCAGCGTGATTCATCTGGATGTTGATCCCGCAGAACTGAACAAGTTGCGCCGTGCGCATGTTTCACTGCAGGGCGATCTTAACCATGTCCTGCCAGCCCTGAGCCAGCCTTTACAGATTCAGACATGGCGTGACGAAGTGGCCGCCCTGAAAGCCCAGCATGCATGGCGCTACGATCACCCCGGCGAAGCGATCTATGCGCCGTTGTTATTGAAGCAACTGTCCGATCGCAAGCCTGCTAACACCGTGATCACGACCGACGTCGGCCAGCACCAGATGTGGGCGGCCCAGCATATCGTCTGTGACGCACCTGAAGATTTCATCACCTCCAGTGGGTTAGGCACCATGGGCTTTGGGCTGCCCGCGGCGATCGGTGCGCAGGTGGCGCGTCCCAACGATACGGTTATCTGCGTCTCGGGCGATGGCTCGATCATGATGAACATTCAGGAGTTGGGCACCATCAAGCGTGGCAAGCTGCCTGTAAAAATTTTGCTGCTCGATAACCAGCGCTTAGGCATGGTGCGCCAGTGGCAGCAGCTGTTTTTTGATGGTCGCTACAGCGAAACCATCCTGACCGATAATCCCGACTTCCTTACGCTGGCCAGCGCGTTTGATATCCCTGGCCAGCGAATCACCCGTAAAGATCAGGTCGACGCCGCACTCGATGCTCTGCTGAGCAGTGAAGGACCTTACTTCCTGCATGTTTCAATCGATGAGCATGAAAACGTCTGGCCATTGGTACCGCCTGGTGCCAGCAACGCCAACATGATGGAGAAAACCGTATGAACCAGCATCAATTGTCTATCGAAGCGCGCTTTCGACCTGAAATATTGGAACGTATTTTACGTGTGGTACGCCATCGTGGTTTTCAGGTGTGTTCCATGAACATGGCCACCGTGGCTAACACTGAGAACATTAATATCGAAATGACCGTTGCCAGCCAGCGCTCTGTCGATTTACTGTCTTCCCAGCTAAGAAAACTGATGGATGTCGCCTGCGTCCAGACTCAACAACAGACATCACAACAAATACGCGCCTAGTCGCGAAAGGAAATAATAATGAGTACCAAAAAAGCAGACTTTATTTGGTTCAACGGCGAAATGGTTAAGTGGGAAGAGGCAAAAGTCAGCGTGATGTCTCATGCTTTGCACTACGGCACATCCGTATTTGAAGGCGTTCGCTGCTATGACTCCCATAAAGGGCCGGTTGTATTCCGTCACCGTGAGCACATGCAGCGCCTCCACGATTCGGCCAAAATCTACCGTTTCCCAATCAAACACAGCGTTGATGAACTGATGGAAGCCTGCCGTGAAGTCATTCGCGTCAACAACCTGAAAAGCGCCTATATCCGCCCGCTGGCTTTCGTCGGTGATGTGGGACTGGGCGTGAACCCGCCGGATGGCTTTACGACCGACGTGATCATTGCAGCCTTTCCGTGGGGCGCTTATCTGGGTGCTGAAGCGCTGGAAAACGGTATTGATGCAATGGTGTCTTCATGGAACCGCGTTGCGCCAAACACATTGCCAACCGCGGCAAAAGCAGGCGGCAACTACCTTTCCTCATTGTTAGTGGGCAGCGAAGCGCGCCGCCATGGTTATCAGGAAGGCATTGCACTGGACACCAATGGCCTGATCTCAGAAGGTGCAGGCGAAAACCTGTTTGAAGTGAAAGACGGTGTGCTGTTTACCCCGCCGTTTACCTCATCTGCACTGCCGGGCATCACCCGCGATGCCATTATTACGCTGGCGCGTGATATGGGCATCGAAGTACGTGAACAGACGCTGTCCCGTGAGTCGCTCTATCTGGCTGATGAAGTCTTTATGTCTGGCACCGCAGCTGAAATTACTCCAGTGCGTAGCGTTGACCGCATTCAGGTTGGCGCAGGCAAATGCGGTCCCGTCACCAAACGCGTTCAGCAGGCCTTCTTTGGCCTGTTCACCGGCGAGACTGAAGACAAATGGGGCTGGCTGGACCCGGTTAACGCATAACCAGACCTGCGCGGATGTCGCTGGATGTCCGCGAACTTATTTTCACTGGAGTAAAGAGCATGCCTAAGTACCGTTCCGCTACCACCACCCACGGCCGCAACATGGCCGGTGCCCGTGCCCTCTGGCGCGCAACAGGAATGACCGACGATGATTTCGGCAAACCGATTATTGCCGTCGTGAACTCCTTCACCCAGTTTGTGCCGGGCCACGTTCACCTGCGTGATCTGGGTAAGCTGGTTGCCGAGCAAATCGAAGCGGCTGGTGGCGTGGCCAAAGAGTTCAACACGATAGCGGTGGATGACGGTATTGCCATGGGCCATGGCGGCATGCTGTATTCTCTGCCTTCCCGGGAACTGATTGCTGACTCCGTCGAGTATATGGTGAATGCGCACTGTGCCGATGCCATGGTCTGCATTTCAAACTGCGACAAAATCACCCCAGGCATGTTGATGGCCGCGCTGCGCCTGAATATTCCGGTGATCTTTGTTTCCGGCGGCCCAATGGAAGCCGGTAAAACCAAACTGTCCGATCAGATCATCAAGCTGGATCTGGTGGATGCCATGATCCAGGGGGCTAACCCGAACGTCAGCGATGCCGACAGCGAGCAGATTGAACGCTCCGCCTGTCCGACCTGTGGCTCCTGTTCAGGCATGTTCACCGCAAACTCCATGAACTGTCTGACCGAAGCGCTGGGCCTGTCGCAACCGGGTAACGGTTCCCTGCTGGCCACTCACGCCGACCGTAAAGAACTGTTTATCAACGCCGGTAAGCGCATCGTCAGCCTGACCAAACGCTATTACGAGCAGGACGATGCCAATATGCTGCCGCGCAACATCGCCACTAAGGCAGCGTTTGAAAATGCCATGACGCTGGATATCGCGATGGGCGGCTCTACAAATACCGTTCTGCACCTGCTGGCTGCCGCGCAGGAAGGCGAGATCGACTTCAACATCTCTGATATCGATCGCCTGTCACGCAAAGTGCCTCAGCTGTGCAAAGTGGCGCCAAGCACGCCGAAATATCACATGGAAGACGTGCACCGCGCCGGTGGCGTGATCGGTATTCTCGGCGAGTTGGATCGTGCCGGACTCATCGACACCAGCGCACGCAACATTCTGCAGCAAAGCATGCGTGAAACGATCGATCAGTACGACATCATGCTGACTCAGGATCAGGCGGTGAAGGACATGTTCCGTGCGGGTCCAGCCGGTATTCGAACGACTCAGGCGTTTTCGCAAAGCTGCCGTTGGGACACGCTGGATGATGACCGTACTGAAGGCTGCATCCGCACGCGCGAACACGCCTATTCTCAGGATGGCGGTCTGGCCGTACTCTACGGCAACATTGCTGAAGATGGCTGTATCGTAAAAACCGCGGGCGTCGATAAAGAGATTCTGACCTTCAGCGGCCCGGCCAAAGTCTATGAAAGCCAGGATGACGCAGTAGAAGCTATCCTCGGTGGCAAAGTGGTGGCAGGTGACGTGGTTGTGATTCGCTACGAAGGGCCAAAAGGTGGACCGGGCATGCAGGAAATGCTGTATCCCACCACCTACCTGAAATCGATGGGGCTGGGTAAGAGCTGTGCCCTGATCACCGACGGTCGCTTCTCTGGCGGTACCTCTGGCCTGTCAATTGGTCATGCCTCACCCGAGGCAGCCAATGGCGGCACCATCGCGCTGGTTAAAGATGGCGATACCATTGAAATTGATATTCCGAACCGCGGCATCAAGCTGGCCGTGCCGGATAATGAACTGCACGCGCGCCGTGAAGAGCAGGAAGCACGTGGCGATGCCGCTTACACGCCGATGAACCGTCAGCGCGAGGTGTCGTTTGCCCTACGCGCCTATGCATCGCTTGCCACCAGTGCCGACAAAGGTGCCGTGCGCGATAAGAGTAAGCTGGGAGGCTAGAATGGCTGAGGCTCAACCGCTACCCGAGGCGCCCTGCGGCGCCGAGTATTTGCGCGCTGTATTGCGTTCACCGGTATACGAAGTGGCACAGGTTACCCCGCTGCAGAAGATGGAAAAAATCTCTGCGCGTCTGGGCAATACCATTCTGGTCAAGCGAGAAGATCGCCAGCCGGTGCACAGCTTTAAAGTGCGCGGCGCCTACGCGATGATTGCCGGACTTAACGAAGAGCAGAAAGCACGCGGCGTCGTCACCGCGTCTGCGGGCAACCATGCTCAGGGCGTTGCTTTATCCGCCACGAAGCTGGGCATCAAGTCGCTGATCGTGATGCCGCTTGCCACTGCCGACATTAAGGTGGATGCCGTGCGTGCATTTGGCGGAGAAGCCTTCCTGTTTGGTGCCAACTTTGACGAGGCAAAAGCTAAAGCTATCGAGTTAGCGACGCAGCAGGGTTACACCTTTGTCCCGCCGTTTGACCATCCGGCAGTTATTGCCGGACAGGGTACGCTGGCGATGGAACTGCTGCAGCAGGATGCGCATCTTGATCGGGTTTTTGTCCCGGTGGGTGGCGGTGGTCTGGCGGCCGGTGTGGCCGTCCTGATCAAACAGCTGATGCCGCAAATCAAAGTGATTGCCGTAGAGTCAGAGGATTCAGCCTGCCTGAAGGCAGCGCTGGATGCCGGTGAGCCGGTAGATTTACCGCGCGTGGGCTTATTTGCCGAAGGTGTGGCGGTGAAACGCATCGGTAGTGAAACCTTCCGCCTGTGTCAGGAATTTCTCGACGATATCGTCACCGTGGACAGCGATGCTATCTGCGCGGCCATGAAAGATCTGTTCGAAGATGTGCGCGCCGTGGCGGAGCCTTCAGGGGCGCTGGCGCTGGCAGGCATGAAGAAATATGTTCAGCAACATGACATCAAAGGCGAGCGCCTGGCGCACGTGTTGTCGGGTGCTAACGTTAACTTCCATGGCTTGCGCTACGTTTCTGAACGCTGCGAGCTGGGTGAACAACGTGAAGCGCTTCTGGCCGTCACTATACCGGAACAGCAGGGTAGCTTCCTCAAGTTCTGCCAGACGCTGGGTGGTCGCTCGATTACCGAATTCAACTATCGCTATGCCGACACCGACAAAGCCTGCATCTTTGTGGGAGTGCGCCTGACGCGGGGGATGGAGGAGCGCGCAGAGATCATCAGTCAGTTAACGGAAAACGGCTATCAGGTGGTGGATCTGTCTGACGATGAGATGGCAAAGCTGCACGTGCGGTACATGGTGGGCGGCCGGCCTTCCAAGCCGCTGCGTGAGCGCCTGTTCAGCTTTGAGTTTCCGGAAGCGCCCGGCGCATTGCTTAAGTTTCTGCAAACGCTGGGCACGCACTGGAATATCTCGCTGTTCCATTACCGTAGCCACGGCACGGATTACGGCCGGGTCCTCACGGCCTTCGAGCTTGGCAACGACGAACCGCGTTTTGAAGAGCACCTTGCCGATCTGGGCTACGATTTCCACGACGAAACGCATAATCCGGCATTCCGCTTTTTCCTGGCAGGCCAGTAACTATAGCTGGTGCCAGAATGCACTGATAAGCGGCTCCCCGAGCCGCTTTTTTTGTACGCAAACCCCCAGCTCCAGCGGCGCGACGGATGCCACGCTTTCCAGCGGTAACACCCGGTTTCGTACCGGCTCAGGGCTGTTCTCCAGCACCACATCCGGCAACAGGGCAACGCCACAGCCAAGCGCCACCATGGAAACAATCGCTTCATGACCCGCAACCGTGGCGTAAATCAACGGGTTAACAATGCGGTGACGACGAAACCAAAGTTCAATGGCCCGACGAACCGGCCCCTGTTCGGGCAAAATAAACGGAATCTGTGTCCAGTCAGGTACCTCTTCCGTTGCCTGACTGCGTACCGGGCAGGGCAGCGCAGGCGCAATCAGCCCCAGCGGCAGCAGCCCCAGCGTGGTGAAATCAATGCTGGCCGGTAGCGACTCAGGCCGGCCCGCGATAGCCAGGTCTGCATTGCCCGACTGCACCGTTTCAATCGCATCCGCCGCATCGCCAGTAGTCAGTTTGATTTCGACCTGAGGATGCTCGGCGCGGAAGCGATCCAGAATAGGCGGCAGATGGCTATAGGCCGCCGTCACCGAGCAAAACAGCCGCAGTTCGCCACTGAGTGAAGGGCCGTTGAGATCCATGGCATGGCGCAATTGCTGATACTGCAGTAAGGTTTGTTGTGCAAATAACTTCAGTCTTTCGCCCGCTTCGGTGAGCGCCACGGTGCGGTTATCACGCAGAAACAACGCGTGGCCGACATCCTCTTCCAGCCGCTGAATCTGGCGCGACAGCGTGGACGGGCTGACGTGCATGGCCCGTGCGGTGCGGCCAAAATGGCAGCTTTCTGCCAGATGTAAAAACAATTTGAGATCGCGTAAATCCATAGGGAATCTACCTCAGGATGGCATTGCAATTGTTGCAATGTAATGTTGTTAATATATCAATTTAAGCAACAGAAGTCCTGTCATATGATGGGGTCATTCGCGGCGCTGAACCTTACGCCGTCAACAGACAAAAGCAAACACAACATTTAACCGGAGTACCCATGGCTAATTACTTCAATACACTGAATCTGCGCAACCAGTTAGCGCAACTGGGCAAATGTCGTTTTATGGGGCGTGACGAGTTCGCGGATGGCGCCAGCTTCCTGAAAGGCAAAAAGATTGTGATTGTGGGCTGTGGTGCTCAGGGTCTGAACCAGGGTCTGAACATGCGTGATTCAGGTCTGGATGTGTCTTATGCCCTGCGTGCAGAAGCCATCGCTGAAAAACGTGCTTCTTACCGTAAAGCCACCGACAACGGTTTCAACGTGGGCACTTACGAAGAACTGATTCCTCAGGCAGACCTGGTGGTTAACCTGACGCCAGACAAACAGCACTCCGCCGTTGTTCAGGCTGTACAGCCACTGATGAAAGACGGTGCCGCGCTGGGCTATTCACACGGTTTCAACATTGTTGAAGTAGGCGAAACCATCCGTAAAGACATCACCGTTGTTATGGTTGCGCCGAAGTGCCCGGGTACCGAAGTGCGTGAAGAATACAAGCGTGGCTTCGGCGTACCGACGCTGATCGCGGTTCACCCGGAAAACGATCCGAAAGGTGAAGGTATGGCGATCGCCAAAGCCTGGGCTTCTGCCACCGGTGGCGACCGCGCGGGCGTGCTGGAATCTTCTTTCGTTGCCGAAGTGAAATCTGACCTGATGGGTGAGCAGACTATTCTTTGCGGCATGCTGCAGGCCGGTTCTCTGCTGTGCTTCGATAAGCTGGTGGCGGAAGGTCACGATGCGGCTTACACCGAAAAACTGATTCAGTTTGGCTGGGAAACCATCACCGAATCCCTGAAGTTTGGTGGCATTACGCTGATGATGGATCGCCTGTCGAATCCGGCCAAACTGCGTGCTTACGCGCTGTCTGAGCAGCTGAAAACCATCATGGCACCGCTGTTCCAGAAGCACATGGATGACATCATTTCCGGTGATTTCTCTGCGGGCATGATGGCGGACTGGGCGAATGACGATAAGAAGCTGCTGACCTGGCGCGAAGAGACCGGTAAAACCGCGTTCGAAACCGCACCTCAGTTCGATGGCAAAATCGAAGAGCAGGAATACTACGACAAAGGCGTTGTCATGGTTGCCATGGTCAAAGCGGGCGTTGAGCTGGCATTTGAAACCATGGTTGATGCTGGCATCATCGAAGAGTCGGCTTACTACGAATCGCTGCATGAGCTGCCGCTGATTGCCAACACCATTGCCCGTAAGCGTCTGTACGAAATGAACGTGGTGATTTCTGATACCGCTGAGTACGGTAACTACCTGTTCTCCTTCGCGGCCGTTCCACTGCTGAAAGAGTTCATGACCACGCTGCAGCCGGGCGATCTGGGTAAAGCGATAGAGGGCACACAGGTGGATAATGCCCAACTGCGCGACGTTAACGAAGCTGTTCGTCAGCATCCTATCGAGCAGGTTGGCCGCAAACTGCGTGGCTACATGACCGATATGAAACGCATCGCGGTTGCAGGCTAAGCCGCACCGTCACTGTTTTCAGCAAAACAGCACAGGCAAAAAGGGCGCAGCCATCTGGCTGTGCCCTTTTTATGTATTAAGCCTGCGGCTTGTTATGGCAATTCAGGTATAAAAAGTTAACAGGATGGCTCTGACACGATCACTGGGGGTAATAAACTTTTATAGCCAAAGACACGGCGCCCGAAGAAAATCAAAAGCAAGCCAAACACTAATGCGGCAACCAGAATAATGCTAATGATTTGCAGCGGCATAAAATGCCCGGACAGCAGCGATACCACAGCCCCACTCGCCGGTACTGAACACATGTTCATCAAGCCAATAATTCCCATGGTTTTCCCTAAATGTTCTTTAGGAATGACCTGGCTTCTCAACGTGCGCAAATAAACACTGAATGCACCGTCAAAAGCCATCAGCACAGCATAGCCTGCCAGATACATTGCGTAATCAACGGACAGCGACATTACGGCACCCGCAAGAATCATGGCGCAAAACGAAAATGTTCCCAACGTGGACAAACCAAAGCGGCTGGCAAACCTGGGAACAAAGAAGAATGCCACGATACTGACGAGAGCGGCTGTTGTCTGCAAGGCGCCAAAGTAGCGATCGGACAGGTTGAACTCTTTTAAAATGACCGCTGCGCTCACGACCAGCGCCGCGCCGTAAACCAGATTCACGACCCAGGTCAGTGCGCAAAGATGCAGCAGTATTTTGTTTTTCTTGAGCACGTGCAATGCCGTTCGGTTAGATGCCAGTAAGGTATGAAACCCTAGCTTTTCCGTCACCTCTAGATCGTGTGTTTCCAAAAAAAGATAATTAATAGCCGAAATGGCAAACAGACCAGCTGCGACGATCAAAATGCTGTCGATGCCGCCCCACGAAGAAATCGCAACCGCGATAGCAGGCCCCAATACCATAGTGATTTGATCGACGCCCTGAAGCATGGAGTGGGCTTTCGGCAAGGCTTCACTGGACAAATGACGAGGCAAGAGGGCATCCGTGGCCACAAAGTTGAGAACATAGGCTACAGACAACAAAGCCATCATCGCGGCCAGGGCCGGAAAAGTTGACCCCGGATACCAGTAAAGAAGGGCGAAGACGGCCCCCATCAGTAAGGCACGAAGAGCATCGACATTGAAAAAGATGAAACGGGGCTTGATGCGGTCAGCCATAAATCCCGATAACGGGAAGAAAATAATGCGTGGCAGCCATTCAATGACAAAGGCCAGGGATGAAAGCGTAAGCGACCCTGTCGCCTTGAGAATAGCCAGAGGAACAGCAAACAGTAAGAACTGATCGCACAACGCGCCGACAAAACGGGAAAAAACGAAGCGCTTTAAACCGAAGTTTTCAGCAGACATAAGGGGACTCCTGCTTGAAAGCCGCTTTGCAGCGGCTCAAAAATAATTACGCCTGGCGTAAGGTAAAGAGCGTAGTCGCCAGGTCATCCGCAGTGCGTAGATGCTCATTAAAACCGGTTTCCGGCTTCCGGCTGGGCCAAAAAAACTCTACCGATCCCTCACGTGTTTTCCAGGACTCGAGCTTCTTCGATGTATCCAGCGGTTTTGCGGTGATCTGCATATTCACAATGTGATCAGGAAGGCTGGCAGGAAGCGTCACTTTCTCAATTGTGCCGACAGGCGCTTTTATAAAGGCCACTGCACTCAGGCCTTTCGGCACTAAAGGTTCTGCAAGGGGTTTAAGCGCGTTTAAATGGCTTGCTACATGCAACTCATAAGGATTAATGCCATAGCTCCGTTCAACCAGATCCATAATGGTGTCGCCGCCGGTGCGGGCACCCACTTCAATGATTTTGATCTCTCCGGCGGGGGTAATTCGCGCTTCAAAATGCGCCACGCCATAATGAATGCCCAAGGCATGACAGGCGCGCTCCGCGATATCCCGCAACTGTGCGTTACTGGCATGAACGGAAGGGACACTGTGTCCCACTTCAACAAAATGAGGTTCCTCGCCCAGATATTTATCCGTTACCGCAATAGCTTTGTGGTAGTCACCTTGATTTATTACCTCAACGCTAACTTCCTGAAGAGAGGGAATGTACTCTTCCACCTGGAACAGATCTTCGGGAGCATAGGATTCACCGTTAAGTGAGATGACGTCAGCCACACTTCTGGCAAAGCTCGGTTCAATCTCCTCTTCACGGGTAATCTTCAGAACACCAAGACTACCTGCCATTTCACGGGGCTTAATAACGACAGGCAGCCCAATATCACGAATATGGTGTCTGAGTTCTTCCAGCGTACTGAATGCGGCAAAACGTGGCACCGGTAATCCGGCCTTCTCCAGCAGTTGTTTCATGACAAACTTGTCACGGCAATTATGAATAGTCTGACGACTATTACCCTGAAGCTGATAATGTTCAGCCACCAGACTGGCGGCGCGGACAGTGAAATCATTCATAGGAATGGCGGCGGCGGGTTTGCACCCTGTTGAGGCTTCATGGGCTTTTACCGCATTTAATACGGCGTTTTCATCGGCGACATCACCTGACAAATAGCCGTCAAAAAATTTGATTGCGGCATTGGTACGATTTTTTGCCATGGTGAGCACCTGCATTCCGCCTGCTGCGCGCAGTGCACCGGCTAATACACGTTCACGAAGGGAAAACTCGCCGCCTAAAATTAATATATAACGCTTATCCATGTTGCTTCTCCTGCAAAGAGGTTGGGCCGTTTATCTGACCCAAGAAAGTTAAAGATCTTTTCCCAGCGTCCAGCCACCATCGATGACCAGTGTTGAACCTGTGACAAAACGATTCTCCGGGGCGGTCAGATAAAGTGCCGCTTCGGCAACGTCACCTGTCTCACCCAGTACCGGTAAAAACTGGCCACGCTTAATTTTTTCAAGCTGCGAGTCATCGTGGTAATAAGACTCCGTCAGTGGCGTACGAATAACGCCGGGCGCAATTGCATTGACACGAATACCGTGTTTGCCGTATTCGAGTGCCAGTTGTTTCGTCAGTCCAATGACGGCGTGTTTTGATGAGACATAAGCCGTTCGATCAGGCTCGCCCATTAATCCTGAAACGGAGGCCAAATTAACCATATTTCCAGGGCGGTTCTGGTTTACCAACTGTTGGCAAAAAGCACGACCTGCTATAAAACTGGCTGTCACGTTAAGGGCAAAAACGGATTCCCATTGCGCCAGCGTTAAATCCGCGATACTGCAAATTTCACGCGTACCGGCACAGTTAATCAGAACGTTATTAGCCTCGCCGTACTCCAGAGTTTCGAAAAGTGCAGCCAGGCTGACGGAGTCAGTCACGTCCAGCTGATGATGGCGATAGGCTGACGTATCGTTAAATTCCGATGATGAACGATCGATACCCTCAACCTGATAACCTTTGTCGAGGAAGGCCTTGACCAGCGCGCGGCCAATTCCGCTGGATGCCCCCGTGATAACGGCTTTAAGCTTCAGACCGGACATGCTGTCTTCTCCTCGTTTTTCTGAAACGTGATCAGAATGATGTCGCGTTGAGCAGGGCCACTGTTTTCACGTGCGCCAACGGGAGTGACGGCATGAAGTTTGTCGTGATTAACCACTAAGGTGTCAAAAAGCTGTTCCAGACGCAGCACGCGATCAATGCTGCGAGGATGGCTGGCAATCAGACTGTCTCCGCCCAGCATATTCGGTGAGGCATTAATCATATGCACAAACACCACGTCTTCATCGTCTTTATGCAGCCAGACGGGCGAGCTATAAGCAGGCTCATTTTCCGTGGCCTGATAACGAAAAAAATGAATGCCAATGGTCAGGCTGTCGACAGGGCCAATGCTTTCATAAGCGTCGACTAACGATAAGTCATCGTGCAACAGCGTTTGAAACAGACGATTACGGGTGATCGCTTCAGGCAATAGCGGATAATCGCGAATAATATCACCAGTATCAGGATTAAAGGCTTTTGTTTGTTTATAAGGGTTAAATTTTCCAAAGGTTAATTCGCCCTTTTCATTTTTTTGCATTGAGCATAACCGCGCCAGCGGTTTCCTGGCGAATAAGGATCAAGAAGTAAATTCTCATAGCCTTTTTTTAATTTTTCCAGCTCATCTAAGAAATCTTCTTTATTCGAAAACTGCATGGCTTCAATTGAACGATAATAATCACCGGGAATAAAGGCATAGCCTTGCCTGGAGAGATGCGTTGCATATTCCATCATTTATTTATCTCTGCATTAAAAGGATAGTTTTAAATACATTCCATAAGCTATGTCCAGTAAACCACCTTACGGTCATTCAGTTTTCCAATAAATCGTCCAGCAGTGAGTCGGCTTCCTTCACTTACACTGCTTACGCCGTGTAAGTGACAAGCATTCATAAAGTAAAGATCGCCAGCATTGAGCTGAACAGAAAGGGATTCTATTTCATTTAACAGATGGGGTGGATAAGGATAACCTGTTCGTGTTACGCCAAGTGTTTCACGGCACACCTGGTCGGGAATGAGATTCCAGATTTTAAGTTGGCCACCACCCTGCGCAGCTTCCAGACAAACATTATAGGCTGTTACAGTTTGAGTATTCGCAATCTCAAAGCCGTCTTCTTTTGCAAAGTCAACCTGTGCCATATCTTCATGTGGCATAAGTGACATCACACCGTTATCAAGCCAGCGACGAAAGGTTGCAAAACAGGCATAGCCGTTTTTGAATCGTGCCGGACCAAAATGAATACCTCGTTCTAAAAATTCTTTTTCCAGCGTCAGGTTGAGGAAAAGTGATTCACTATCTTCTGCGCTGGTTGCTTTCATCAGGTCGGCGACACTTTGATTCACACGATTGACTTCATGAATATATTGTTCACCATTACGCGAAAACTGCGTTGCACCGATCTGATTGGTTAAAACAAAGCCATCGTCAGCGCGATTCCCTCCACTTTGGGTAACCCTGTAATCAAAGTTTTTTGCAAGTTTTTCGCACACGGATTTTGATGCGTAATTACGAATAACATATAAAACATTGCCATGATGATGGCCGTTAAGAATAATGTTTTTAACAATGGAGAAGTTAATAACGCCATCTGTTGATTCCAGATAGCCAAAGTTTGTTTTTTTTGAACCCGTTAATATTGTTTGCGTAGGTTCTAAGGTCAGTAAATCAGTCATAATGTTTCCATGCCATTTGAATTTAAGAAGTCAAATAAAAAGAGGTGACCAGAGCATTCCGCCTTCCTCCCAAGGTTTATTGTCGCGGCGCTGTTGTTTTAATTCTGAGTGTTTACCCAGGTTACGCTCAAAAATCTCACCATAATTGCCAATTTTACGTATTATCTCTCTAATAAAGTCAGGTTGTAGACCGAGTTGCGAACACAAATTCACATCGGGATAGAGAAACGTTTTTAAATAACCCTCAGGATTATCACTTTTTTCTAAAATGTTTTTTTGGGTAATACCCAGATTCTCAGCTTCAATCAGTGCGCGCATAACCCATTTTGTCGCAATATACCATTGTGAGTCACTGGCGCTAACGGCGGGTGCCATTGCCTCAAGTGAAATGCGATCGTCCAGGATAAGATGTTGGCTGCTGTCTGTTAACTGGTGATGTTCACCCGCTAGCAGATAACCATCCAGACAGTAGATATCACATTCTCCTGATTCGTAGGCTTGCCTCGCTTGCTGCGGAGAGTCAAATAGCAGAATCTCACAGGGAAGGTTAAGTTCATCAAAATAGCGAGTGAGGTTCTCTTCCGTTGTTGAGCCACGCATCGCAGCAATACGACGCTGACGAGTGAACCTGGCTTGTGGGCTTTCTTCAGTGAGGTTACTGCGCGGAGTCATCAGCACTTCCCCATCAAACAACATCGGATGTAGGAAATTAATGCCGTACTCCGCTTCGCGCTGAAAGGTCACGCTAGCGTTAAAGGTGCCAAGATCGATGACGCCATCACGTAGAGCCTGGAAGCGATCAGCCGATTGCAAAGGGATAAAATGGATTTTGCCGCCGTCTCCCAGCACGCTGATAGCCACAGCGCGTGCCAAATCAATATCAAATCCATTCCAGCTGTTGTTGAGGGGATCGCGCTGCGAAAGGCCTTTAAAGCCTAAACTCACACCAACATTTAATACGTCATGTTGTTCAATGCGTTTAATTACTGCATGTTCAAACATAGCTAGCCTGTCATTAAAGTATTAAGAATAATAAGGTTTCAAGGATGTAAACCTCTGTTGAACATCATACTGTTCAGTGCTAGCTTGGCTAGATAGTTGAGATGCAAAAGAGCTGTGCGTGAAGAACATAAATGAATTAACGGAAGTCTTGCCTGGATTGGTTTTGTTTGTTCAGGTGGTTGAAAGTGGTAGCTTTTCCTCAGCTGCCAGAGCGCTATCCATGACGCCGTCTTCAGTGAGTCGTATGATAGACAGGTTGGAAAAAAGGCTAAATGTTTTACTCTTTACCCGCTCGACGCGCGCGCTCGCTGTGACCGAGGCCGGACAGGAAATATATCACTAGGCTTTATCAGTTATCGCCGCAACTAAATCCCTGTTTTCTCAGGCAGACAGTTACAGCGATGTCCCTAAGGGGTTACTGCGTATTACTGCGCCGACAACGCTTGGGAAGATTTTACTGACGCCGTTCCTGCCTGGTTTTCTGCGACGCTATGCTGAAATCAATATTGAGCTCAATCTCACTGACCATCTGATAAACCTCACGCATGAGTCGTACGACCTGGCATTGCGCGTCACGGATACGCCACCTATCAATATGGTCGCGCGAGCATTAATGCCTGTTGACTATGTTTTAGTCTGTGCAGAGCACTACGATCAAAGGCTGCCTGATATGCCGGGCGATCTCAAACAGCACAATATTTTCTTTCCGGACGATGCTCAGTTTCGCGGAGAATGGCGTTTTTGGCTAAACGACACGATGGAGAGCGTTACACTCACGCCCCGGCTGATGATAAATAACAGTGATGCCATGATTGATGCGATATTGCAGGGTGTAGGTATTGCGTTGATCCCCACCTTTATTGCAAATGGTTATTTGCTCAACGGGCAGTTACGCCGCGTGTTACCAGACTGGCGAATTGAAAATACGCTCTCAATGACCACTTACGCCATTACCTTACCCAACCGTCTGTTACCACTAAAAACCCGTGTCTTTATTGACGATTTTATGGCCTGGCTTAGAGCGAAATAGCGTGACTGGAAACGATAAAAAACCCGGCCTGAGCCGGGTTGAGTGTCTTTAGCGTTATCGGGTATCACACTTCATACAGCGTTTGATGCCGGGTTTCTTTGCAGGCAATCAAGGCAATCAGCGTCAGAAAAGCCATGGAAGCCAGGTACAATCCGACAGCATACAAGCCATAGTGCGCGTTCAGCCAGGTCGCAATATAGGGTGCAACCGACGCACCTAAAATCGACGACAGATTATAGGAGAAGGATGCGCCGGTATAACGCACTTCCGTCGGGAACAGCTCAGGCAGCAGCGCACCCATTGGGCCAAACGTCAGCCCCATAATGCTCAAGCCCAGCAGCAGGAAAGCCATCACCAGCGCCTGAGAACCGGAGCCCAGCATGGCCGGAAACAGGAATGAAAAGCCAATAATCATCAGCGTAATGACGATCATGGTTTTACGGCGACCAAAGCGGTCAGCAAGCAGGCCCGCAATCGGCACCATCACGCCAAATCCAATCACCGCCATCATCAGCATCCACAGCATACTGTTACGAGAAATCCCCAGTCCGGCTGGCGCGGCGGCGGTGCCGTAACTCATTGAGTAAACGGTCATGATGTAAAACAGCGTATAAGTGGCAAGCATGATAAAGGTGCCAAGTATCGTTGCCGTCAGATGTTTGCTCAGGAGTGAGGCAATCGGCACGCGCACCTGTTTCTTCTCTTTCTGCACTTTGGCAAAAACCGGACTTTCATGCAGCGACACGCGCACGTACAGTCCAATCAGCACCAGCACGGCAGACAGCACAAAAGGCACGCGCCAGCCCCATTGCATAAATTGCTCATCGGTCAGCAGCCAGGAGAGCAGTAAAAAGGTGCCATTGGCGAAGAAAAAGCCAATAGGTGCGCCCAGCTGCGGGAAGGAGCCGTACAGCGCCCGCTTTTTGGCAGGTGCATTTTCCGTCGCCAGCAGGGCTGCGCCGCCCCACTCACCGCCCAGGCCCAACCCCTGACCAAAACGTGCCAGCGCCAACAGCAGCGGAGCCAGCACGCCAATGCTCTGGTAGCTGGGTAATAAACCGATAACCACGGTCGAGATCCCCATCGTCAGCAGTGAGGCAACCAGGGTGGCTTTACGGCCTACGCGATCGCCAAAGTGACCAAACAGGGCAGAGCCGATGGGACGGGCGATGAACGCAATCGCAAAGGTGGCCAGCGACTGCAACGTCGCGACGGTGGCATCACCCTGAGGAAAGAAGATGTGAGGGAAAACGATGACGGCTGCGGTGGCATAAATATAAAAATCGAAGAATTCGATAGCGGTGCCAACCAGCGAGGCGATAACCACTTTACTTCGTGAGTTTACTGGCGTGGGATCGTTTTGCTGATCGAGCGGTTCTGATATGGAGGCTTGCATAAATGTTTCTTATTTTTAATGACAGATAGGGAATCTTACGCACCTGTATAACGGCATTCAATGGCGGAAAGCCGCGTGGTTAGCGACGTTGCGCCAGCAAAAGTGGAAAATTTTTGTGATGTGTTAAATGCCGGAGAATGTCAGCGTTAAGTGACGCAAATATGGCGAGATACTCTAAGAAAGCGCTGAAGAAAAGTGACCCCTCAGTTATTCATCCTGTAATTTGGTGAATAAATAACCGGAGGGGGATATTTTACGCTGGTTTAACGCAGTATTGTCATTTGTGCGTGGTCAGCGCGCCTTTTTCCGGCATGCGCGGATCGTCTTTGTATTTCGCGGTGGCAATCCATGCGGCGCAAAACAGCGTCAGACGCGCAAAGAAATAAAAGAAGGCCATCAATCCCAATACCGACCCAAATGCGGCGCCTGACGGGGAGGTGGCCAGTTTTGGCAAGGTCAGCGTCATGACAAATTTAATGATTTCGAAACCCACTGCCGCCAGCAGCGTACCGCGTAGCAGCGCCTTCTTACGGGGCTTATGGCGAGGCAAAATCCAGAAAATCCACAGGAACAACAAATAGTTTGCCATTACGGAAATCGAGGTCGCGATAATTGTCAGCGCAGGACGTAACCATTCGATGCCATCCAGACCTAACGCGCTCACGATCATCGCCTGGGCAGAGCCTGCGACTGAGGTTAACGACAGGGTAATGACCAGAGCCAGCATCAGTCCTGTCAGCGATAAGAAGTCGCGAATGTAGCGTTTCCAGATCTTCTCTTTATCGTCGGGCTGGCGTTCCCAGACATCACGCGACTGTGCGCGAATCGCTTCACGCAGGTTGCCCATCCAGTTAAGGCCCGAGTATAGCGCCAACAGCAGACCCGTAATCCCCACGGTCGCGCGCTGTTGAATGGCCGTATTTACGGTATTTTTCAGGGTCGTTGCCAGCGAGGGATCGCTGATGCTGCTGACGATTTTGTTGATGATATCGGTCAGCAGATCCTGATTCGATGCCAGCACAAAACCCACGGCGGCAAAGGACACCATTAAAATCGGGATTAATGATAAAAATGAAAAATAGGTAATGGCTGCGCCAAACTGGCTACCGAGACGATCGTTAAACCGGTCAAGCGCACGAATAAAATGGGCAACGGCGGGTATGGCCTGAAACCAGGTGGCAAAGCGTGAAACCCGCACGATCGAACGATCGACAGTCTTGTTACCTGTTTTGATATCAATCAGTGGCTTGGGTGACTGTGCGTCTTTTGCGTTGTCCTGTTCGTCTGTCATAGACATTCACTTCCTGTTAAACGTAAAAACACATTATAGCCTCTCAGGTGACATACTCCTGAAGCACCTGACTCAACCACTCCATAAATACCCGCACGCGACGGGCAACGTTACGGCGATGGGGATAAAGTAAATGAATCGGCATCGGTTTTGCCGGGAAGGCATGCAGCACCTCCACCAACTCACCGCTTTCCAGATATTTGTGAATCCCCACGGTCGGCACCTGGATAATGCCCAGCCCCGCGAGGCAGGCCGCGCGATAGGTTTCGGTGCTGTTGACGGTGACAACGCCGCCGGTGTGCACATAGTGACACTGCTTGCCATCGAAAAACTCAAAGCCCTGGGCAGGCTGGCCGAGCTGCTGACTGTAATGCACCATGGCATGCTGCGACAGCTCTTCAAGCCTAACCGGCCGGCCAAAACGGGAAAGATAGCCAGGGCTGGCGCAGTTAATTAAGGTGTGGGTGCCGATACGGCGGGCGATGAGGCCCGAATCCTTCAGCTCGCCAACGCGGATCACGCAGTCGAACCCTTCGCGGATAACGTCAACCTGGCGATCGTTGCTGCTGAGCTCGATTTCAACGCCGGGATAATGCTGCAGAAATTCTGGCAGGCGGGGCAGGATCAGATCGGTCGCCATCGCGGCGGACATATCCACCCGTAGCTTACCGCTTAAGGTGGCGGGATCGTGCTGGAACAGGCTATCCATATCACTAATCATCGACAGCAAATCCAGACAGCGGTCGTAATAAACTAAGCCATCCTGGGTAAGTTGCACCCGGCGAGTGGTGCGGTGCAAAAGACGCGTCCCCATCTGATTTTCCAGCGCCTGAATTTGTCGCGAGACGCTTCCTTTTGGCAGCCCAAGACTTTCTGCTGCTGCCGTAAAACTGCCCATCTCTGCCACTCTGACGAAAACCTGCATTGCATGAATTTTATCCATATGGCCTGCCGATTGTTGTTGTAAGTGGAACAGTGCTGCTCGTTCTTAAGCGTTTATAGAACAATTATTAGAGAATATCCTCAACCTGTGTTCAATTTTGCAACAGGAAATCAACATGAATCGTAAAATCGTCTTGATCACGGGCGCTAATCGCGGTTTAGGCCGGAATGCAGCGCTAAAACTGGCGGCTAAGGGCCGGGATATCATTCTGACCTACCGCAGTCATCAACATGAAGCGCAGGACGTGGTAAGGGAAATTGAAAGCGCAGGCGGCCGCGCAGTGGCGCTCCAGCTGGATGTCGGCGATCTGCGCCAGTTTGATCGTTTCATGTCTGAAGTGAAAAATGCACTGCAACAGCACTGGCAGCGTGAGACGTTTGATTATTTAGTGAACAATGCCGGCCATGGGCACTATAAACCGTTTATTGAGACTACCGAGGCTGAATTTGATGCGCTGATGAATGTGCATTTCAAGGGGCCTTACTTCCTGACTCAGACGCTATTGCCTGCGATAGCAGACGGCGGGCGCATTCTGAATATCTCCAGCGGGTTAACCCGCCTGACGTATCCCGGTTCCGGAACCTATGCCTCAATGAAGGGCGCAATGGAAGTGCTGACGCGCTATCAGGCTAAAGAGCTGGGCGAGCGGCGCATTCGCGTTAACATCCTGGCGCCGGGTGCCATTGAGACCGACTTTGGCGGCGGGCGCGTGCGCGATGATAAAACGGTCAATGACACTATCGCCGCATTAACCGCCCTGGGCCGGGTGGGCCTGCCAGACGATATCGGTGATGCCGTTTGTGCCATCCTCAGTGAGGAAACCAGCTGGATCACTGCGCAGCGTATCGAAGCATCGGGCGGTCAGGCGCTGTAATTTCAGAGCGGCTTTGCCGCCCTTGTGCCAACGTCTGGGTTAGCGCCTGATGGTACCCTCTATCACCGTCACGGTTTTCCCCCCGATCCAGATCGTATCGCCCTGATATTCCACCGTTACGCGTCCCTCTCGGTTTACCCGGGTGCCCTGACGGACGCGGTAATCTTGCGTTTTGCCCTGAGCAGCGAAGTAACGTGCCAGGCAGGCATTGGCGCTGCCGGTAATCGGATCTTCGGTCAGGCTTCCATGCTCAATTATCAGGCCGCGAACCTCGTACTGTTCCGCTTCCCCTGCGGGCAGCGGGCCGAATGGCATAATGCCAGTGACGTTGGCGTGATGAACAAGCCGCTGTAAATCCGCAATATCGGGCTTAATCGCCAGGACCGCATCGGCACTGATCATTGGGATCAGCAGCCAGCGGATGCCCATATCGACCACCACGGCATCCTGCGCGGTATCAAGCGCATGGCTGTTGAGCGCCGCGCTGATAAGCGCATCATGAAACGGTGTTAAGGTGGCGTTTGGCGCGGCAAAGGCCAGCGTCTTGTCGTCGGCAATCTTTATCATTACGTTGCCTACGCCGCATTCCTGGATCATTACGCCCGGCGTTTTCGTCTGGAAGCCCGCTTCCAGTAAAGCATGAGCGGTACCGAGCGTCGGATGGCCGGCAAAGGGCAGTTCGCCCTCTACGGTGAAGATACGCACGCGGTAGTCGGCCTGATTATCCTGCGGCGGCAGGACAAAGGTCGTTTCAGATAAGTGAGTCCAGCGTGCGATGGCCGCCATCTGGCTGTCGTCCAGACCTTGTGCATCCATGATGACGGCCAGGGGATTGCCGTTAAACGCGGCTGAAGTAAAAACATCGACTTGTTTAAACGCAACGCGCATTGTGACTCCTTGTGAATGAGGTAAAGATGTTTTTTCATGCTCCGGCAATTGCTTATGTCAGTTAACAGGGCTATGAATAAGTTAAGCAACTGGATGGAGCCTGCTATGTTAAAAATTCTTGGACGCGCCTCCTCAATCAACGTGCGCAAAGTACTCTGGCTGTGTGACGAACTGGACCTGCTCTACGAACGTGAAGAGTGGGGAGAAGGGTACAAATCCACGCACTCTCCTGAATTTATCGCGCTGAATCCTAACGCCATGATCCCAGTGTTGATTGATGAAGACCTGACGATGTGGGAGTCCAACGCCATTCTACGCTATCTGGTCACCGCCTACGGTGGCGACTGGCTCTATCCCGACAATCCACGTGCGCGTGCGCCGGTGGATCAGTGGATGGACTGGCAGTCGACGGAACTTAATACCTCATGGCGCTATGCATTTATGTCACTGGTGCGTAATTCGCCCGCCCATCAGGACCCAAGACTGCTGGCCGCTGCCTGCAAAGGCTGGTCCCACACCATGGGTATTCTCAATCAGCAGCTCGAACATACCGGTCGCTATGTTGCCGGGCGTAACTTCAGTCTGGCGGACATCCCTATTGGGCTGGCCGTTAACCGCTGGTTTGAAACGCCGCTTGACCATCCTGATTTACCGGCCGTGCGGACCTACTACGAACGCCTCACTGAACGGCATGGCTATACCATTTGGGGACGTAATGGCACGCCCTGATCCTGGCCCGGCGGCAGGCCAGCGAGTTCGCAGGCTACCGCCCCCGCACGGATGATCGCGCTGACATAACGCTGATCAAACGGATAGCAGCATGAGAGGCGCAATGCATGGTTATAGCGCTCGCTCAGCGAATACAGTGCACCTGGCGTGACACAAATCTGCTCTTTCAACAGACGGCTAAACATCTCTGTGGTATTCACATTGCCGGGCAGTTCGACCCAAAAAACGAAGCCGCCGCGCGGTAACGTAGCCCGGGTACCCTGAGGAAAATGCTGCGCAATCAAACCGCGCGCTTCATCCAGATTACTGGCATAGCTACGGCGCAGGCTGCGCAGATGGTGGTCGTAGCCTCCGTTGGCAAGAAATTCTGCCAGCGTTTCAGACAGCAGGGCCGATTCCGCCATGGATGACACGGCTTTAAGGCGTGCAATGGCATCATGAAAGCGGCCGGCTGCAATCCAGCCGATGCGAAAATCGGGCGCCACGGTTTTCGTGAAACTGGTGCAGTAGAGCACCCAGCCATGCTGATCGAATGACTTCACCGTAGGGGACAGCGGCCAGTCAAACTGCAACTCATCGTAAAGCCCGTCCTCAATCAATGGAACGTTGTAAGTGTTCACTAACTCTGCGAGCCTTTTCTTGTCGGGCAACGACATTCCAAAGCCCAGCGGGTTCTGCGCAGAGGGCATGGCAACCAGCGCCTGAATACGCTTTTCCTGGAGCAGCATCTCAAGTGCATCCAGCGAGAGGCCGCGCTGAGGATCGGTAGGAATCTCCAGTGCCTTCAGGCCCAACGATGCCAGCAGGGGAAACAGGAAGAAATAGGTGGGGGATTCCAGACCGACACAATCACCTGGCCGGGTCACCGCCCTGAGTGCCAGCTGAAGTGCCTCCATGCAGCCATGGGTAAGGGTGATCTCATCGGCCGCGAGCGACTGGCCACTATGCAGGGCACGTCGCGCAATCTCCTCCCGTAAGCGCTCACTACCCGGCGGAAGCGCGTAGCGACCAATGAGTTGTGGATCGCGACGTAGCAGAGAGGCCGTAATGCGCGCCAGTCTGGCTGACGGAAACAGATCACTGTCCTGCGGACAGGCCAGCGAAATATTGGTGTAATCCGGATGATTTTGTGCGGCGAAAACCTTATCAATCAAGTCCAGCTTCTCGTTGCCTGGATCGCGAACCACCCGGGCAGAGTGCTGGGCATCTCGCGTTACCACTGGCAGCACGCCGCGCACGTAGTAGCCCGATTGCGGGCGCGCCTCAATCAGACCGCGATTCTCCAGCAGCTGCCAGGCATTCAGCACGGTGTTCACGCTGACCTGATGTGACTGAGCAACGCGCCGGATGGCGGGTAAGCGCTTGCCCGGTTTTAGCGTGCCCTTGTGAATGGCCTCGGCAAAGCTGTCGGCCAGTTGCTGATAAAGCCTGTGCTCGGACTGAGTTTCAGGGGACACAATTGCCTCCGTAGATAACAGGTACAGTTGGAATCAGTGCTGATTGTACCCATCAAAATAGCGATTTCTTGTCTCTGTTGCCATGGCTTTTCTGATCGTAGCATGGTGTTCTCTCATTCATCAGGAACGCCACTATGCTCGATCCTTCCTTTTTTAGTTATGTCACCGTGATGTCGATTACACCGGGGCCAAATAATCTGTTGCTCGCCACTTCCGGTGTTAACTTTGGTATGCGCCGGACGTTACCCATGATGTTTGGCATTTTGATTGGCTGTGCGCTACAAACCGCCATTGCGGGGCTGGCGCTGGAAGTCCTGCTGCACTGGATGGCATCTGTACGTCTGCCGCTGACGCTGGTGGGATGTGGTTATTTGTTGTGGCTGTCATGGAAAATATTTCGGGCGAATGCCCCCGAAGCGCGAGCAAAGCCGCAGCCCATGACCCTGGTGGGTGGGGCCTGTTTTCAGGCTATCAATCCAAAAGCCTGGTTAATGGCCAGCAACGTGGCACTGCTCTACAGCGCCAGCAGTGGCGTGCTGACCGTGATGGGGGCTTTTATGTTGCTCAATCTGCCGTGCATTTTATTGTGGGCTGCACTGGGTGATCGCCTGCGCGGTCACCTGCAAATCAACTGGAAGCGCCAGCTGTTTAACAGCCTGATGGCGCTGTCGCTGGTGGCGACCACGATCTGGATGCTGGTCGATGCCTTCAGGCTTCTCTAGTCTGGTGGGCCTGACGCGGTCGTCAAGGGCGACGTTTCGTTCTGGATTTCCGGCACATCATCGCCACAAATGCGCACGTGGCGATGATGTTTTGCGCGCTGCCGTGGATTATTTGCCTATGACATAGGCGGTTTCACGGCCTTCATCGTTGGCAGCCACTGGCGTAACCGGCGTGTATTTGAGCTGCAGGATACGGCTGGTTTCTGCCAGTACTTTTTCAGTCAGCGCCACATCGCCATTCAGCTTACGGCCCCAGGACGGCACCACGGCACGGATTTTATTTTGCCACTCCGGCGACGCCATCTGTTCCGGATAGACCTTATGCAGCAGCTCCAGCATAATCGGCGCTGCGGTCGAGGCACCAGGCGAGGCACCCAGCAACGCAGAGACAGATCCGTCTGCGGACGACACCACTTCCGTGCCTAAACGCAGCACTGCGCCTTCTTTCTCATCTTTTTTGATGATTTGCACGCGCTGCCCGGCCGTCACCAGGCGCCAGTCTTCCTGTTTCGCCTGTGGCACATAAGCACGCAGTGCATCCATACGATCGCGGTCACTTTGCAGCACCTGATCCATCAGGTATTTCACCAGATCAAAGCTTTTCAGTCCGACCTTGATCATGGGCATTACGTTGGTGCTGTTGAGTGAGGCAAACATATCCAGCAGCGAGCCCTGCTTCAGGAATTTGGTCGAGAAGGTCGCAAAGGGACCAAACAGCAGCACCTGCTTGCCGTTCAGCACACGCGTATCGACATGGGGCACGGACATCGGTGGCGCGCCCACGCTGGCTTTGCCATAGACTTTCGCCATGTGCTGTTTCACGACGTCTGGATTTTCGGTGACCAGGAAGGAACCGCCAACCGGGAAGCCCGCATAGCCGTTGGCTTCCGGAATGCCGGCCTTCTGCAGCAGCGGCAGCGCCGCACCGCCCGCGCCAATAAAGATCTTTCCAGCCGTCAACGTGCGACGTGTACCCTCTTTCATGCAGACGAGCGTCACCTGCCAGCGGCCATCATTAAGGCGGGTAATCTCGCGCACTTCCTGATGCATCCGTAAGCGGAAGTTGGCTTTTTGCTCCAGCGAAGCAATCAGCTGGCGCGTCACTTCACCGAAATCGACGTCGGTGCCCATGTCTGTCCAGGTTGCAGCCACTTTCTGATTCGACGCACGGCCTTTCATGACCAGCGGAATCCACTGTGCGATTTGTTGCGGATCTTCAGAGTAAGCCATGCCGCGGAACAGCGTGCTTTTCTGTAAGGCAGTAAAGCGCTTACGCAGGAACGCGACATTATCATCGCCCCAGACAAAGCTCATGTGCGGAGTACTGTGAATAAAGCTTTTCGGCGTATGCAGGTTGCCTTTCTGAACGTGATAGGCCCAGAACTGGCGAGAAATCTGGAATGACTCGTTAATCGCAACGGCTTTGGCGATATCGATACTGCCATCGGCTCGCTGAGGCGTATAGTTCAACTCGGCCAGCGCCGCATGGCCTGTACCCGCGTTGTTCCAGCCATTTGAAGACTCTTCCGCTACGTGCCCCAGTCGCTCCACCATTTCGATGGACCAGTCAGGTTCCAGATCCTGAAGCCAGGTTCCTAACGTAGCACTCATGACGCCTGCGCCAATAAGCAGTACATCAACGTCTTTACGCTCCTGCGCCCTGGTGGTGTCCTTTCCGCTAACACTCATCATGAGCGCAAGATTTACAGCTGATTTGCACATGAGGCGACATCTCCTCTTCTGTTGACCTGAAGCTCAACAGCGTTGCAGGCGAAATAGTCACGCTTCTGATGAGCGCGTTGCGCTATTTCCGGGTTAAGACTCAGGTATGGGTTAAAGCGACGATAACGAGTTAACTCATCGTTATGCTTTGTTGCTCAAATATAACATTCTCGTATCGGATTTAAACATTTGTTTATTTTTTAAATGCAGAAATGATTCAGCATAAGAAGTAATCATAATTTCGGGCTGGGCATAAGGGGGATTTTTCTTTTAACTCAGTGAGTTAAGTTAAGATTGATGTTGCGAGATTGCCTCTTTATGGTGCAGGGTGAAAATGTCACATAAGGGAAGGAATAATTTAAACTTATGAAAAATGACGTTTATTTAATTTTATTCTTTGAGGTGAATTTTTAATCACTGGTGTAGCTGACCCATTTGTGTAAAACAAATGTTACATTTTTGTGACCTCGGAAGTGGCCCCATGCAGGATGCCAGCACGGTTGCCAAGCCTCAGCAAATACGCGTGACAGCGCAATTTTAAGATTTTCTTCAGAACAGAAAACCGGCCAGGGCCCACCGCCCGGCAGCCCTGTATCCTGGCCGCGTTTCAGGACAGCGTTGTCACACCTTGAACCAGCGACGCCAGACAAAGCGGATAACAAAAAACTCCAGCGCGCCCAGCACCAGGAACCACAGGCAGAACACCAGGGTGTACAGCTGGCTCAGATCCTGTAAATGAAACAACTGCTGCAAATGCTGCGCCACCGTCAGGCTAAAAGCTGGTGCGGGTAGCAGCAGGGCAGACAGAAAGCCCAGCAGTAAAATGCCACCGGGAAGGATTAAGGACTCAAAAGGGTTATTCATGAGCAGTGTTCTCTGTTTATCAGCCGGACATTTTCCGGTATTCCGTGCAGAGGTTCAATCATGCTCTGCCGCAACCTGTCATTCCCGGAGGAAAGCTGTCGAGAAAAGGCTTAAATGACATTAACTTAGCGGCATTCATAGCGACTGTTATGAGTTATAGCCTTTGCTATACTTAAATCCCTGATTTTATTGTCTTTTTATATCGATTATCGCGTGATAGACTGCGCGCACTTTTTAAATAACCGAGCAAATTGTGTGATGGATTTAGCATGAAGCCGTGCTTTTTCATCCCAAGTGAACGAATCATGACCTTTATTGCCACGCTTATTCTCGCTTTTGGAATGTCAATGGACGCGTTTGCCGCCGCACTGGGCAAAGGTGCAACCTTGCATCGTCCTGGCCTGAAGGAAGCCGTGCGGACCGGTCTGATTTTCGGTTGTATCGAAGCCCTGACGCCACTTATCGGTTGGGCGCTGGGCCTGGCGGCCAGCCAGTACGTAGCGGCATGGGATCACTGGATTGCCTTTTTCCTGCTGGCCTTTCTGGGCGCGCGTATGATGATGGAAGGCTTCCGCAAAACAGCCACGGAGCCCTGTGAAGCACCGCAGAGTCACGGCTTCATGGTACTGGCCACCACGGCGGTCGCAACCAGTCTTGATGCCCTGGCTGTCGGGGTTGGACTGGCGTTCCTGCAGGTAAACATCGTGACCACGGCCCTGACTATCGGTGCTGCAACCACCGTAATGGCCACCACTGGCGTGCTGATTGGGCGTTTTATCGGACCGGTGTTGGGCAAATGGGCTGAAGTGCTGGGCGGCCTGGTCCTGATTGCTATTGGGTCAACCATTCTTGCAGAGCACCTGGCCCTGTTTCAGTAACGCAGTTAAAAGTGAGTTTTGTGATCTGGTTCAAAATTTATTGATGCTTTAAACAGCAGGCGCTATACTTTTGCTGTAGATATTCAACAAATTTTTAACCGGATAATGTATGAAACGTTTTTTTAAGTACGTGTTCCACGCTTATGTCGAAACCTTTAAACACGTACCGCCAGGCGCGCTGAACTAAGCGCCCACCGAATACCCTCGATAGTCGCGGTCAGGGATTGACCGGTGATTATCACTCGTCATCTCGCCCCCTTTTGATTGTCCCCTGTTATAACGACAACCTTCTCTGCGTGACCTTCCTGATATCCTCCTGTTGACACAACGTGATACATCTGGACATCCGATGTGCCAAACGCGGTACGATTTTCATCGCTATTTTTGCTACTCTGCGCGCCAATTTCATGTAAAACATGCGGTTATAACCCGTAATCATCATGAGGCGGTCATGCAGCTATGCAGTTTTTACCTTCCTGAACAGGGGAAGAAAAGCTTTGGTATCGTTAAGGCTCAGGGCGTAGTGGATGTCGGTATGCGCCTGGGAAAAGCCTGCCCCGATTTAAAAACCTTCCTGACGCGCTCGTCGCTGGCCGACCTGACTGCTTTTGAGGCGATGCCCGCCGATCATGTTTGGTCAACTGTGCAGTTTCTGCCCGTTATCGAGCAGCCTGGTAAAGTGTTTTGCGTGGGCATGAACTATGCCGATAAACGCCAGGAATTCGCCGCCACGCTAGATGCGCCCACGTTATTTGTACGCTTTGCTGACTCCCTGGTCGGCCATGAGCAACCGTTGCAAAAACCCACCACCACCCAGGAGTTTGATTACGAGGGGGAACTGGCGGTGATCATCGGACAGCCTGCGCACCGGGTTAAGGCGGAAGAGGCGCTGAGCGCGGTGGCAGGGTACAGCTGCTTTATGGATGCGACGGTACGCGACATGCAGTTTACCTGGTTTACCGCAGGGAAAAACTGGCCGCAAACCGGAGGCTTCGGGCCCTGGATGACTACCGCCGACGAGATCCCCGATCCGCAGCAGTTGACCATTAAAACGGTGCTGAACGGTCAGGAAGTACAAAACGATACCACCGGCAGCATGGTGCATCCGGTCGCCAGGATTATTGAATACGTTTCCGCCTTTAGCCCGCTGTCGCCAGGCGATGTGATTATTACGGGTTCACCGGGCGGCGTGGGCAAAAAACGCACGCCGCCGCTGTTCATGTTCAGTGGCGATGTGGTTGAGGTTGAGATCGAAAAAATCGGCCGCCTGCGCCATACCATTGCCTGACCCAATGCATTAACCGCCTGCCTCTGCCATTCCCGTCCTACACTCAATGGATACCCAGGAACAGGAGCAGCTGATGAGGCGTACCATCCAGTGTAGAAAGCGGCAGGGCATGGCGCTTGCCGCCGGGATCGGCTTCGGTGTCGCGGCGGTCATGTGGGGCACGAAACGCTGGCAGCAAATGAAGCAAACGCCGCCGGTTTCACCTCGCAGTCATCACGCGGGATTGGCGGGTTATTATCAACAGATCGGTGACTGGCGCATGTTTACCCGCGTCACGCCTGACGAACCTCAGGGGTTGCCCGTGGTGCTGATACACGGCCTGGTCATGTCGGGGCGGTCGATGGAATCACTGGCACTGGCGCTGGGACGGGATTATCACGTCCTGGTGCCCGACCTGCCGGGTTTTGGCGGCAGTGCGTTGCCCGCATCCGCACCGGTGCTTTCGGTGAAAGCGCTGGCCGATATCCTGTGGCAATGGTTACAGCACAACGGTTTTCAGCGGGCGATCTGGGTTGGGAGCGCTTTTGGCTGCCAGGTACTGGCGGCTTTGGCGGATAAATACCCGGAAGCGGTGGCAGGCCTGGTATTACAGGGGCCCACCGCCGATCGCCACGCGCGCAGCGTGGTTCGTCAGATATGGCGAGGCTGGCGTAACAGCCGAATGGAAGCGCATCGATCGCCCGACTCACTGGCCCGAATTGACTGGGCGAAAGCCGGTTTGCCGCGAGCCTTTGGCACCCTGCGCGCCATGCTGAACGATCCTATCGAACACCATCTGACCTATCTCACCGCGCCAACCCTTTTACTGAGAGGCTCGCGCGATCCGGTTTGCCCGGCGCGCTGGCTGGATGAGCTGGCGGGGCTGCTGCCGCACAGTGAAAAAATCACCCTGTGCGGCGGCACGCACCGGCTGCACTATGTCTATCCGTGGAGTTTCTGCCACGCCATTCGACCTTTTTTGGCGCGTATTCAGCAGGAGAGCCAGCATGAGTAAACCTCCCAAGGGCATTGCCCGGTTTGATTCAGCCGCCACGATGCTGTTGGCCTTAGCGAATGCGCTGCACGATCGGCCTTTTGCCAGTCCAGGCCAGTCGCCCATGTTAGACCGCTTACTGCCTTCGCTTGATCGGTTACCGACCCGACTGCGGGAGTGGGGCTATGCGGTCAGTGGCCTGGCCGAGGGCATCAGTCACAAACAGGCCAGTGAACTGGACGTCGAAGGCATCGCCGAATGGATGGTCAGTACCTATCCGCAGCGCGATTATCCGGCTGCGTTTGTCGGTGCCACTAACGGTGCCATGGTGCATCTGGCCGCGGCGATGGGAACGCCGTGGCTACCGCAAACGTTTTTGTGCCCGGTGCGGGTACAGCAGAGCGATCCGGATGACGCCCAGTCCGAATTTGAAAACGGCAAGGCTGTGGCCGCAGCGCTGCTGGCGACCTGGCCTAAGCTTGCCGTGCACCACATGCAGGATCCGAGTCAGGATCGCCTCCTGCTGGAAAAAATGCACTATTTCCGCCTGAAGCTGCGCGACATGCCGCTGGCCTTTAATGAGTTTCTGCTGGGAGGTTTACCGGCGGGCTCAACACTGTTCATTAATCACTGTACGCGACAGTGGCCGGTAACGCGCACCAGTGACCGCTCTTTCTTTCAGTTTGGCGCCCCCGGCGGCGCAACCGAAAAGGAGTATTTGCAGGGGGGAGCGAGAGTGGCGGAATATCTGGCGCGGGCAGGCGTGGATCGGGCGCGCTGGGAACCGCCTGCTATCACCGACCACGTCCCTGAAGCCGAATGGGGGCTGGATGGCTACCTGATTTCGCCACTGAAAAAGCTGGCAGAAGCCCAGCGCTGGCGGCTGATGGAGATTCGCTACGACCATCCCGAAGCGCTGAGTTTCGTGGTCGCTGAAATTTATCGCGACTGGTATCTGGCGGCGGGCATATTGCCTGCCCGGCTGACGGTAGACAGCTTTTTACTCATGGATCCCTGGTGCAGCATGCAGCAGCACGCGATTCCGTTCTGGCTGATGTTTCCATCCGTGCCGTCGGCTGATGCGCTGCAGCGCTTTCTTGAAAAGCAGCCGCCTTTCAACCATATCGATATGATGCTGTATTCGCACGGCACCGACAGCATTGGCCTGGCGGGCATCGATCGCTGGAAACAGCTGTTAGCCTTTGCCAGGGAAGAGGGCGCATTAGTCGGGGTAGATGAAACGCGCTTCCCCCACGATTTTGCCACCTTTTCCCGGTTCGATTCGGCGCTACGGGAGCGCGCACCGCGACTGCCTGCGCCGCCGGCGCTCAGTATTGATAAAGCGATTGCGGGCATTCAGCGTTACGGTGCGCGCCACGGCGTGACCCTCCATTCGCTGACCTGAATCGGGATATCAGGCCCCGTCCGTGATGGGTTTGCGCACCAGCAGCAGGTACGCAAGGGCGCCAACCAGGGTGACGCAGGCGCAAATCATCAGCGCCAGGCTGAATGATTTGGTGGTATCCAGCACCCATCCGGTCACGACCGGCGCAAACGAGGCAAAGATAAAGCTGGCGAAGTTTTGAATGCTGCCCACGGACGCCGTCATACGCGCGGTAACGTTGGCATGAATCAAACCCCAACAGGAGGTACCGGCAAAGTGGATGCAAAACAGCGCCATCCCAATCAGCGTCACGGCGCTGGTGGTGTCGGTCGCGCGGGTCACGATAGCGGTAAACCCGGCAGACAGAATCATACCGCTGACAATGCAGACTTTACGGGTTTTTACCGCATCCCAGCCGCGTCTGACCAGCGCATCAACCACATAGCCATTTAACAGCATGCCTGCGGCACCGAACAGGAAGGGAATGGCCGCCAGTAATCCCGTGCTTTTCAGGTCGAGATGATAGGTGGATTGCAGATAGCCCGGCAGCCAGGCGATATACAGCCAGGCGGTATAGTTGATGCCGCTGAAGCCAATCATCATGCCCCACATGGTGCGTTGTTTAAACAGCCCGCGCCATTCTTGAAAGCTGATCGGCTCTTTACGCGATGCCACGCTGCCTGCCTGCAGGTAGTGAATCTCTTCTGCGCTCAGCGTGGTGTTATCGCGGTCGCGATAAATCAGGTACCAGCCGATGGCAAGAAACACACCCAGAATCCCGATGGTGACAAACATGCCGCGCCAGCCCAGAACCAGCATCATGGCCGCCAGGATCGGCGGCGCGATGGATAAGCCAATCATCGAGGCGGCGTTGAACATCCCCATCGGCATACCGCGATCTTTAATATTAAACCAGTCGTTGATGACCTTGACCCCGCACGGATTCATAGGGGCTTCACCAATGCCGAGCCCAATTCGCACCAGGACAAACTGCGTAAAGTTATGCACCAGTCCGGACGCGGCCTGAAACAGGGACCAGATAAACATTCCCAGGCCCAGCATGATACGCGGTCCTTTACGGTCCAGCAGCGCACCGGCGGGCAACTGCGCCAGCCCATAGGCCAGCGAAAACGCAGACAACAGCACGCCGATCTCAGTGGCGCTCAGCCCCATTTCATTACGAATGGTCATGTTGGCCACAGACAGCGAACTGCGATCCAGGTAGTTAATGACGGCAGCAAACAGCAGCAGCAGCATGGCGGTAATCTGGACTTTACGAATGCGCGGCGAGCGCACGATATCACTGCGCCACGGCACAAAGGCCTCATCGGGCGACGTGTCGGACGGTTTCGCGTGATCAACAACCGATCTGTGTTGCATGGCAATCTCCCTGGGCAGGCGATTCATCATTATGGTGAGTATTACGGTCGCCCGACGGTACAAGGCCGTCGGGACGTTGCGCTGAGAGTAGGGGGAATGAACAGGATATGTTGTAAAGTTGTTTCAAAATCGTGCGGGAGCTAATGCTTTGTGGTTTTTAATCGGGTTTTAATTGTACTGATTAATGCTCCGTACCATAGAGCGCTTGGCGGTAGCCAGGTGGTTATGCAATGCGCACAGCGCATCCACATCCCGGCGGCCAATCAGGGCGGACAGAATCGCCATATGCTCTTCCAGCGCGACGATGTTGCGCTGCTTAAGATCGCTTTCATCCCACTGATAATGCGAATGAAAAATCACTGAAATAATCTCCAGCGACTGATTAAAAAAGGGGTTGTTGGCGGCAGACAGGATCAGCCAGTGCAGCTCTTTATCGAGGGCAGCAAAATGGCGATAGTTGCTGGCGATCGTTTCGCGCATCGATCGATGGCGATCCAGCAGATCTCTGGCCTGGATCCAGCGTTCATCCTCTCTGGGCAAATTCAGAAAGCGGGTAAGCGCATGAGTTTCCAGCATCTCGCGCAGCTCAAATAACTTTTCAGCGTACTCCTGTGAAAACTTTTTCATCTGCCAGTGGCCGCGTTTAACCGGTTCCAGCAGGTTATAACGCATAAAATGCAGCAGGAATTCCCGTACCGCTACCGGGCTGACATTGGCCTGTTTTGCCAGTTGCAGTTCGCTGAACGTATCACCGGGCTGCAGCAGTCGCTGATTAATCATATCAAAAAAGTGTTTTTCGACCTGGCTGGCCTGCTGCTCGATGGCTGGCGTGACGGCGCTGAGGCTGTCTTGCTCTTCGGGCTCGCGCACGATGACCCAGCTCTCTTTTACGTTCTCCAGCACGCCGCGTTGGTGCAGATAGCGCAGAGCATGCCGCACCGTAGTGCGGCTGATATTAAACATTTCAGCCAGGGCGGCCTGCGGCGGCAGGGGCGACTGAATGTGACCCTGGGCAATGCTTTCCAGCATATGGTTGATCACGTTATGACGTAAATTCTGACTACGGCTCATGAGCGGCTCCGGTTTTTTATGCATTAAAAACCATTGAAGGCCCAAAAAAACCGTCACGCTTCACAGAACGCGCAAAGGAAATGCCTTGTCACGGCAAGATTAGCCATAACTGCGCTAACGATAACGGGAGTCTTACCATGACAACAATGAAAGCATTAGTCATCGCAGAACCACGCAATATGGTCTGGACCACGCGCGCAACGCCTCAACCCGCGCCAGGGGAGGTGCTGATTAAAATTGTCAGCGCGGGCATCTGCGGCACGGATATCCATGCCTGGGCGGGAAACCAACCTTTTTTTAGCTATCCACGGGTACTCGGGCATGAACTCTGCGCAGACATTGTTGAAACAGGCAGTGCCGTGGAGGGATTTGCCGTTGGCCAGCGCGTGGCGCTGATCCCCTATCTCTCGTGTTATCAGTGCGATGCCTGCCAAAGCGGTAAAACCAACTGTTGTGAACATATCTCAGTTATTGGCGTACATCAGGATGGCGGCTTTTGTGACTATCTGAGCGTGCCTGCGTCAAACCTGTTGGCCGTAGACGCGCTGGCACCTGAGGCGGCGGCGCTGATTGAACCCTTTGCGATTAGCGCCCATGCGGTAAGGCGTGCGGCAGTGGCACAGGGCGATGCCGTGCTGGTGGTGGGCGCTGGCCCTATTGGGCTGGGGGCGGCGGCCATCGCGGCGTCCAATGGCGCGCGGGTCATCGTGGCGGACACCAGTGAATACCGCCGCCAGCACGTCAGTCAACAGCTGGGTCTTCCCGCGCTTAACCCGGCCAACGCCGATTTCATTGCCACGCTGCGCGCTGAATTTAACGGTCAGCTGGCGTTAACCCTGATCGATGCCACGGGCAACCCGGCGGCCATGAACGCGGCGGTTAACCTGATTCGGCATGGCGGTACGGTGGTTTATGTCGGCCTGCACAAAGGCGATCTGGTCATCCCCGACAGTGAGTTCCACAAAAAAGAGAGTACCTTGATGGGCAGCCGGAACGCGACGCGCGAAGATTTTGACCGGGTGCGTGAACTCATGACCGCCGGGAAACTGCGAGCAGACATGATGCTGAACCGCCGTTTCGCCTTCTCTACGCTGGCAGAGCACTTTGAGGAAGCGGTTATCAACAATCGTGAGTTGATAAAAGGCGTTATCGATTTTGATCGCTAACGGTAGATCACAGGAGCCGTCTCGCCGCCAGGCTTATCGGCTGAGCAACTGAAAAAAGTGTTTCCGCACGGCCTCCGCATCAACGCCCAGTGCGATGCGCTGTCGAGGTAGATTGCGGAAGGGATCATGCCGGGACGCCAGGGTGCTCAACTGACGCACCGTCTGGCCGCAGGCAATGCCTTCCGTAATGACACGAAGCGGGCTTTCCACCAGCGTGAACGCGTCAGGCAAACACAGCCAGGATATCGTCAGCGTGTCATGCAGTGCCATACCAGAAAAGCCCTCTTTCTCAAGGCTGTATGCCAGATAGGGGCGGCAGATCGCATGCAGGACGGGTTGATGAAGGCGATCGACCTCATCGCTGTGGATCAAGACCTTATGCGTGACATCGAGCGGGATCACCACGATCGGCAAGGCGGAAGAGAGAACCTGATCGGCGGCGTGAGGATCTTTCCAGATATTAAATTCGCTGAAGGGCGTGACATTCCCGCTGTGTCCATCCGTGCCAAATGCCCCGCCCATCATGACCAGCTCTTTCACCAGCGGAATAATATCCGGCGCCTGATTGATTGCGCTGGCGATATTGGTCAGCGGACCTATCGCGACAAGCGTGATTTCACCCGGACTGGCCCGAACGCTGTCGATAATAAACTGAACGGCACCGGGTGCCTCATCGCTGAAGGGATTATCAAACGCGTCGCCTAAACCATCTTCGCCGTGCAGTCGGGCAGGCGCGCTCGGCGCCTGGGCCAATGGACGTGAACAGCCCCGGTACACCGGCACCTCAATCGCCATTTTGTGGCAAAACAGCCGGGCGTTTTTCACGGCCTGTCCCACGGCAACGTTGCCAAACACCGTAGTAATGCCCAGCAAATGTTGGGTGCGGGCGGCATAAGCCAGAGCAAAGGCATCGTCTACGCCGATATCAGTATCTAAAATGACAGTTCGCACAGGACGCTCCAGAGCAGGGTCATCCCTTCGCCATGCGTGAAGGGCAATAAACGGCCCTTGAAGGCCGCTGGCAGGTCACCATTTAAGCGGAAAACGGCTCAAGAGGAAACCTGAATTGTGTGGCCCTAAACCTTGTGCTTTGCGGCAGCCTGAACGGAGGGTAGCTGTCCAGACGGCGTCGGAGGGCATTGCCGCTTTCCCCCCTCAACTGTGGTTGCCAGTCAGAAAAAGGCGTCGTATTATGGCGCGCACAAGGTGATGGCGTTCCACCTTTCCCAACCGCCTGCAGGCTTAACCTGCGGCTGATGACGCCTGACATTATCCTTAATCCTTTCGCGGGAGATGGAGTGTCAGGTGCATGCATTTTTTCTGGCCCTCCACCCTCTTCCGCGCAAATCCTGAAATGGAGACTGTGATGTTAAAACCGCTATTGGCTGTGATGTTGGGCGGCAGCGTGGGCTGTGTACTGCGTTGGTGGTTCGGGATGCGTTTTAATGCGTTTTTCCCCAATCTGCCACCGGGAACCTTGCTGGTGAATTTGATAGGCGGATTCGTGATTGGCGGTGCAATGGCCTGGTTTATCAAAAATCCCTCACTCGATCCCGCCTGGCGGTTACTCATCATTACGGGCTTATGCGGCGGGCTCACCACGTTTTCCACGTTTACAGCAGAGTTAATGACCTTATTGCAGACCGGCAAATACCTGTGGGCGATGAGCAGTGCGCTGGTGCATGTCATTGGCTCGTTACTGATGAGTTTTGCCGGTTTCGCGCTCATTAACCTGTTGGGTTAGCCTGAGGGCCAAACCGGCATGTCTGCGCTTTAGTCCCGCAGGCACTGAGCAATAAACCCGGCGGCGTGCATCGCACCCTGAGCCGAAATCGTGTGTCCGGTCTGCGGCTCAAATACCGCTTCGACCAGGACGCCAGCCGCCTTCAGGCGAGTGGCCGCCGACTCGCTTTCGCTTGCCGGTATGACCGTATCAGCACGGCCATGAAGTATCAGGGCTGGCGTGTGAGGCGCTGGCGTCAGCGGGCCGTCAAAGGCCAGGCGTCCGGAAAACGCCACCACGCCCGCGAGCGGATAACGCCCGGAAGCCAGCAGATCCAGCGCCATAATGGAGCCCTGGGAAAAGCCCACCAGAATGACGTTTTCCCAGCAATCTGTCATTCCGTGCTGCGCCATCAGGTGGCGGATAACGTGGTCAAAGGCCTCGCGGGCTTCACGTACCCGACCCGGGCGATTTTCCGGCGTAATCCCGGCCAGGCTAAACCACTGATAGCCTGCGCCATGCTCAAAGACGTAAGGCGCATCCGGTGATGCAAAGGCCACATCCGGGAGCAGGGTTGCCCAGTCGTCGCCAATAGGGGCCAGATCGTCGCCGTTACTGCCCACGCCGTGCAGGAAGATCACCAATGCTTTTGCCATGTCTGTTCCTTTCGCTGTTTTGTCAGATTCTGCGGGCATTTGAACAGCTGGCGGGATTAACGTCAAAACCTAACGGCGATCTGGGTCGCGCGTCGGCATGAGGCATTCCGTGCCGTTCTGCTTTCCCTGAACCCTAAAACCTGCTTGACTGACATGTCATCGGTTGCTGTCTGGAGTTATGCATGTCGTTGTTCCACCTGAGTTCGCTTTCAGACATCTCTGCCGCTGAATGGGATGCGCTGTTACCCGATCAACAGCCTTTTTTACGCCACGCGTTTTTGCTGAGCCTGGAAGAAAGTGGCAGCGTCCGGCCGGAAAGGGGCTGGCAGCCCGATCACCTTCTCTGGCGTGAGGCCGGTGTGCTTCGCGCCGCGCTTCCCGGTTATCAAAAGTTTCATTCTCAGGGTGAATACGTTTTCGATCACGCCTGGGCAGATGCCTGTCAGCGCGCCGGGATTCCGTACTATCCGAAATGGCTGGGCGCGATTCCTTTCAGCCCGGTCACAGGGGCACGCCTACTCGGCGCAGCGGATGCCGCCGCCCGACTGCTTGCGGCTCTCCCGGACGTGCTGGCTGAACAGGGGCTGAGTGGTGCGCATATCAACTTCACCGACCCGCAAGCGAACGCCTTGCTGGCGGCGCAACCTGACTGGCTGTCACGCCTGGGCTGCCAGTATCACTGGCACAATCGAGGCTATCGCGATTTTCAGGATTTCCTGGATACGCTGATGTCGCGTAAACGTAAACAGCTGCGAAAAGAGCGCGAGCAGGTGGTGCAGAGCGGTTTTGAATTTGACTGGTATCGCGGCGATCAACTGCGCGAGGAGCAGTGGGACTTTGTCTATACCTGCTACGCCAATACTTATGCAGTGCGCGGCCAGCGGCCCTATCTGACCCGCGCCTTCTTCAGCCTGCTGGCTGAGAGGCTGCCGGACCCTATTCGCGTGGTCATTGCCCGTCTGCAGCAACAACCGGCGGCGATGGCCTTTTACCTCAAGGACGGCCAAAGCCTGTATGGCCGCTACTGGGGCTGCCTGGCGGAATTTGACCGGCTTCACTTCGAAACCTGTTTTTATCAGGGGATGGATTTCGCCATTGCGGAAGGGCTGCAACGCTTCGATGCGGGTGCGCAGGGCGAGCACAAGTTGGTACGCGGTTTTGAACCCCAGATGACCCACTCCTGGCACTATCTGTGTCATCCCGGCCTGCGCGCGGCCGTGGATGACTTTCTGCAGCAGGAGCGGCAAGGCGTCCATCTCTGGGCCGAAGAAGCCCGTGACGCCCTGCCATATCGACGCGGCGATTAATCCGCGCCAACAAATCCTCCCGTCTGATGCTGCCACAGACGGGCATACAGGCCATTTTGAGCCAGTAGCTCAGCGTGACTACCGATTTCCACAATCTGGCCTTTTTCCAGCACCACCAGACGATCCATTTTGGCAATGGTGGACAGGCGGTGGGCGATGGCAATCACCGTTTTGCCCTGCATCAGGGATTCCAGGCTCTCCTGAATCGCGGCTTCTACTTCGGAATCGAGCGCGGACGTCGCTTCATCCATAATCAGGATCGGCGCATCTTTCAACAGGACACGGGCGATAGCTACGCGCTGGCGCTGCCCGCCTGACAGTTTTACGCCGCGTTCGCCCACATGTGCATCCAGGCCAAACCGGCCCTGTGAATCGGACAGCAACGGGATAAACTCATCGGCGCGGGCGCGATGAATGGCTAACTGGAGTTCTTCTTCGCTGGCATCTGGCCGCCCGTACAGTAGGTTTTCGCGAATAGAGCGATGCAGCAGCGAGGTATCCTGGGTGATCATCCCGATCTGGCTGCGCAGGCTCTCCTGCGTCACTTCAGCAATATTTTGACCATCAATCAGGATACGACCGCCGTTGAGGTCGTACAGGCGCAGCAGCAGGTTCACCAGGGTGGATTTACCCGCACCGGAAGGCCCAATCAGGCCAATTTTTTCACCGGGTTTGATGGACAGGTCCAGGCCATCAATGACCTGACGGCCGCCGCCATAGTCGAAACGGATAGCGTCAAAACGAATCTCGCCCTGCGTCACCTTTAGCTGTGTTGCCTTTGAGGAATCCTGCACGCTAAGCGGCTGTGAAATGGTATTCAGCCCGTCCTGCACCATACCGATGTTTTCAAAAATCCCGTTTACCACCCACATCACCCAGCCGGACATGTTGACCAGGCGGATCACCAGGCCGGTTGCCAGGGCAATGGCGCCAACGCTGATCAGCGACGCGCTCCACAGCCACAGCGCCAGGCCTGACGTTGAGACAATCAGAATTCCGTTCAGCGTTGATAAGGTGAGATCCATGCTGGTCACCATCCGGTTAGCCTGCTGCGTCTTATCCGTCTGCTCCTGAATCGCTTCGCGGGCATACTGACGTTCCAGATCGCTGTGCGCGAAAAGCTTGATGGTGGCGATATTGGTATAGCCGTCAACAATGGTGCCCATCAGCTTCGAACGGGCCTCCGATGACACCACCGAACGGGCTTTTACCCGGGGGACGAAAAAGCGCAGCGCGGCAACGTAGGCCACAATCCAGATTATCAGCGGAATCATCAAACGCCAGTCGGCTTCTGCAAACAGGAGCAGCGCCGTTGCGGCATAGATCAGCACATGCCAGATCGCATCCACCAACTGTACTGCCGAGTCGCGCAGCGAGTTACCGGTTTGCAAAATACGTTGCGCAATCCGCCCGGCGAAGTCGTTCTGAAAAAAGTTCATGCTCTGCCGCAGGACATAATTATGGTGCTGCCAGCGGATCATACTGGTCATGCCGGGGTTAATGCTTTGATGGACCAGCATATCGTGCAGTGCAATAAACACCGGGCGCAGTATCAGCGCAACGCAGCCCATCCATAACAACGTTTGCCAGTTATCCCTGAACAACGTTGCTGGCGTAGCGTGATTCACCAAATCGATAATGCGGCTCAGATAACTGAACAGGGCAACCTCAATCAGTGCGCCAATTAATCCCACCACCAATAGCGCGGCGAAGCTCGGCCACACCTGACGCAGATAGTAAAAGTAAAATGGCCAGACCCGTGAAGGCGGCATATCGGTTGGCGCATCCTGAAAAATATTGATAAAACGTTCGAAACGACGATACAACATAGAGTCACTCTTTCCGTTCGGGAAGAGTGATAGCTTAGTGCATGTGTACGCCCGATTAAAAAGGATTAAATATGGATATCACTCTGCGCGGCCGCGAGCCTGGCGATGCTGCGGCATACCAACGTCTTTACGGGAATCCGGCGGTTTATCCCTGGACGCTTCAGTTGCCTTTCCCCAGCGTCGCGACCTGGGAAAAGAAGTTTGCAAAGATGGATGCGGAAGGCTTTATCAATTTTATCGCCGAAGTCGAGGGGGAAATGGTGGGTGAACTTACGCTGTTTACCAATCATAATCCGCGTACCCGCCACTGCATCAGTTTCGGTATTGGCGTCGATCCCGCCTTCTCTGGTCGGGGAATCGGAGAGCATTTGATTCGTAACGCCATGGATTATGCGCGCAACTGGCTGGGCATCACCCGTATGGAGCTGGAGGTGTTTCACGATAATCACCGGGCGCTGGCGCTGTATGAGCGACTGGGCTTTGAGCGCGAGGGCATCCGTCGCCAGGCGTCACTGCGTGAAGGCAAATTTCACGATGTGGTGATGATGGCAAAATTGCTCACTGAGACAGCCTGACCACGCCCTTTTTAACCGGTTAACAGGAAAAATCTCCCTTCGGCGGCTAAAATTTGTGCTGTGCCACAGTTCGCACAAAATGACCTGCATAAAACCGAGTGCCTGCCGATATCACGATATCACCCGCTGATACTCTGGAGGGAGATTGTGATTAAACTCATCACCATTGACGAACTAAAACCGGGTATGTTCGTCCACAAGCTTGAAGTCTGGTGGTTTAAAGACAAACGCATTCGTAATCAGATGTTGATCACCGATCAACGTCAGGTTTCGATGTTTCGTCATGAGGGCATACAGCGTTTATGGATCGATATGGAGAAATCGATTTCAGTGACGCCATCTGTGCCGAAAAAGGTCGATTCAGGCCTGCGTGCGCCTTTTTCTCAGGAAATGGAGCAGGCGCAGCATATCTTTGAACAGGGAAAGCCAAAAGTGCTGGCCATGTTCAGCGAGGCACGCCTGGGCCATGGTCTGAATCTCAATGACATGATTGCCATTGTCGATCAGATTGCGGGCTCTATTGAGCGTGAGCCCTCCGCGCTGTTACGCGTTGCGCAGCTCAAGGATCATGACAATTACACCTACCTGCACTCCATGGCGGTCTGTGGGCTCATGATCGCCTTTGGAAAAAAACTGGGGCTGGATGCTCAGCAGCTTCAGCGGGTGGGGATGGGCGGATTACTGCACGATCTGGGCAAGGCAGCCGTACCACTGGCTATCCTCAACAAACCGGACACGCTCAACGACGAAGAGTTTAAGATCATGTGTGAACATCCGATTGCCGGTGCGCAAATGCTGATGGATGCACAGGCAGGCGATGATCTTGTGGATATCGCGCTGCATCACCATGAAAAATATGACGGTAGCGGCTATCCCTACGGCCTGAAAGGCCATGAGATCAGCGTGTATTCCCGCATGGCGACGATTTGCGACGTTTACGATGCGCTGACCTCAACGCGGCCTTACCGTAAAGGCTGGACCCCAGCCAAAACCCTGCAAATGATGTTGAGCTGGCCGGGGCATTTCGACAGTACCTTACTGCACGCTTTCGTCAGTACGATAGGGATGTATCCCGTCGGTTCCCTGGTTCGCCTGGCGTCTGGACGCATTGCGCTGGTGGTGAAGGGCGGCGATAAATCATTAAAGCGACCTACGGTGCATGTCTTCTGGTCACTGCATGCGCAGCGGGAAATCAAACCCGAGGTGCTGGATCTGGGCGACAGTTTCTGTACTGACAGCATTGTGTGTGCCGAAGATAATGGCCGTTGGGACAACGTCTATCTGCGCCGAATCTGGTTGCTGGACACCGCCTGATATTGCAGGTCGTTTTTATACATTTTTTACATCCCCGACCTGCATTTTAACCCTTTCTTTATGTGCGCCAGCGCAAGCTACTCAGCAAATCCAATCCTCTGGAGGTTGCTGTGAGTGCAGGCGTAATAACCGGCATTGTGCTGGTAGTGTTGTTGCTGGGCTATCTAATCTATGCCCTGTTAAATGCGGAGGCCTTCTGATGGCGGCCAATGCGTTTTTACTGATCGCGGTTTATCTGCTGTTGCTGATGGTGATGGCGCAACCGCTGGGGCGTGGGCTGGCCGCGCTGGTTGCCGATAAACCCCTCTTTGCACGTGCAGAAGCCCTGCTGTGGCGTTTTTCGGGTGTACAAGAAGGCGGTATGCGCTGGCAGCACTACCTGCTGGCCATTTTGGTGTTCAACCTGCTTGGCTTCGTGGTGCTGCTCGCCATCCTGATGTGTCAGGGAGCGTTGCCGCTCAATCCGCAACATTTTCCCGGACTGAGCTGGGATCTGGCGCTGAATACCGCTATCAGTTTTGTCACCAACACTAACTGGCAGTCTTATGCCGGTGAAAGCACCCTGAGTTACTTCAGCCAGATGGTCGGGCTGACGGTACAGAACTTCGTTTCCGCCGCTACCGGCATCGCTGTGGCGTTTGCGCTGATTCGCGGTTTTGCTAATCGTTCGGTAGCAACCCTGGGCAACGCCTGGCGCGATTTAACGCGCATTACACTCTATGTCCTGTTGCCGATCAGCCTGCTGATGGCGCTGTTTTTTGTCAGTCAGGGCAGCATCCAGAACTTCCTGCCGTATCACAACGTCACCAGTCTGGAAGGTGTGCAGCAAACGCTGGCAATGGGACCGGTTGCCTCTCAGGAAGCCATCAAAATGCTGGGCACCAACGGCGGCGGCTTTTTCAACGTCAACTCTGCGCATCCGTTTGAGAACCCTACCGCGCTGAGCAATTTCGTCCAGATGCTGAGTATCTTCCTGATTCCGGCGGCTCTCTGCTTTGCCTTTGGCGAAAGCGTTAAAGATCGGCGCCAGGGCTCAATGTTGCTGTGGTCCATGACGCTGATGTTTGTCGTGGCTGCTGCGCTGGTGATGTGGGCGGAACTCCGTGGCAACCCGCACTTTCTGACGCTAGGGGCTGACAGCGCCATCAATATGGAAGGCAAAGAGACGCGCTTCGGCATTCTCAACTCCAGCCTGTTTGCGGTGATTACGACGGCGGCGTCCTGCGGGGCGGTAAACGCGATGCATGACTCGTTTACGGCGCTGGGCGGTATGGTGCCGATGTTGCTGATGCAACTGGGCGAGGTGGTGTTCGGCGGCGTGGGCGCCGGTCTGTACGGGATGCTGCTGTTTGTCTTGCTGGCGGTGTTTATTGCCGGGTTGATGATTGGCCGCACACCGGAATTTCTCGGCAAGAAAATCGACGTATGGGAAATGAAAATGACGGCCCTGGCGATTCTGGTCACGCCCGCGCTGGTGTTGATCGGTACGGCGATTGCGATGATGACCGACGCCGGACGCGCAGGTATGGCAAACCCCGGAACGCATGGCTTTAGTGAAGTCCTGTATGCCGTTTCGTCGGCCGCCAATAACAATGGCAGCGCCTTTGCGGGCCTGAGCGCCAATACGCCGTTCTGGAACCTGCTGCTGGCGGTGTGCATGTTCGTTGGTCGCTTCGGCATCATTATTCCGGTCATGGCGATTGCGGGGGCAATGGCGGTGAAAAAAGTGCAGCCGGTAGGTAACGGCACGCTTCCTACGCACGGTCCGCTGTTTATCGCACTGCTGGTTGGTACCGTCTTGTTAGTCGGCGCGCTGACCTTTATTCCTGCTCTGGCGCTGGGTCCGGTCGCCGAGCACCTGCAACTTATTCAGGGACAATAATCATGAGTCGTCAACAACAGGTGTTTGACGCAGCGCTGTTACGTACCTCAGCGATCGATGCGGTAAAAAAACTCGATCCTCGCGTGCAGTTTCGCAATCCGGTCATGTTTGTGGTTTACCTGGGCAGTATCCTGACCTCGATTCTGGCCATAATGATGTTTACCGGACACCAGAGCGGCAGCGCCAGCTTTACCGGCGCGATTGCCCTGTGGTTATGGTTCACCGTGCTGTTTGCCAACATGGCAGAAGCCCTGGCGGAAGGGCGCAGTAAAGCCCAGGCAAACAGCCTGAAAGGCGTTAAAAAGACCAGCTTCGCCAAAAAACTGTCGGCGGCGCACTACGGTGCAGCGTGGCAGCAGGTGGCGGCCGATGCGCTGCGTAAAGGCGATGCCGTGCTGGTAGAGGCCGGTGATGTGATCCCCTGCGATGGTGAAGTCGTGGAAGGGGGCGCATCGGTAGACGAGAGCGCGATCACCGGTGAATCGGCACCGGTGATCCGTGAATCGGGTGGTGATTTCGCCTCGGTGACCGGCGGGACACGCATTCTGTCTGACTGGCTGGTTATTACCTGCAGCGCCAACCCAGGCGAAACCTTCCTGGACCGGATGATCGCCATGGTTGAAGGCGCGCAGCGTCGTAAAACCCCGAATGAGATTGCCCTGACCATTCTGCTGGTGTCGCTCACCATTGTGTTTCTGTTAGCCACGGTCACGCTGTGGCCTTTTTCAGCCTGGGGCGGCACGCCGGTCACCATCACCGTCCTGGTGGCGCTGCTGGTCTGTCTGATCCCCACCACCATTGGCGGTCTGCTGTCCGCTATCGGCGTGGCCGGGATGAGCCGGATGCTCGGCGCTAACGTCATTGCCACCAGCGGCCGCGCTGTTGAAGCCGCGGGCGACGTGGATGTGCTGATGCTGGATAAAACCGGCACCATCACGCTGGGTAACCGTCAGGCAACGCAGTTTTTACCGGCTCCCGGCGTAACGGAAGAACAGCTGGCCGATGCGGCGCAGCTGGCGTCCCTGGCGGATGAAACGCCGGAAGGACGCAGCATCGTGGTGCTGGCGAAGCAAAAGTTTAACCTGCGTGAACGCGACCTGAGCAGTATGGGTGCCAGCTTTATTCCCTTCTCGGCTCAAACCCGCATGAGCGGCGTCAACGTACAGGACCGCCTGATCCGTAAAGGTGCGGTCGATGCGGTGCGCCGTCATATTGAAGCCAGCCACGGTGCCTTTCCGGCTGAGGTGAACGCCCGGGTGGAAGAGGTGGCGCGGGCCGGTGGCACACCGCTGGTGGTGGCGGAAGGCGCAAAGGTGCTGGGCGTGGTGGCGCTAAAAGATATCGTTAAAGGTGGCATCAAAGAACGTTTTGCGGAACTGCGCAAGATGGGCATTAAAACCGTGATGATCACTGGTGATAACCCGTTGACCGCCGCCGCCATCGCGGCAGAGGCGGGGGTGGATGACTTTCTGTCAGAAGCGACGCCGGAAGCCAAGCTGGCACTGATTCGTCAGTATCAGGCGGAGGGGCGCTTAGTCGCGATGACCGGTGACGGCACCAATGACGCGCCAGCGTTGGCCCAGGCGGACGTGGCGGTTGCCATGAACTCGGGTACGCAGGCGGCGAAAGAAGCGGGCAACATGGTGGATCTGGACTCGAACCCCACCAAACTGCTGGAAGTGGTGCACATTGGTAAGCAGATGCTGATGACGCGTGGTTCGCTGACCACCTTCAGTATCGCCAATGACGTTGCCAAGTACTTCGCCATCATCCCGGCCGCGTTTGCGGCAACCTATCCACAGTTAAATATGCTCAACGTGATGCAGCTGCACTCGCCCGCATCGGCCATCCTGTCGGCCGTGATTTTTAACGCCCTGGTGATTGTATTCCTGATCCCTCTGGCGCTTAAAGGTGTCAGCTATCGCCCCTTGAGTGCCGCATCGCTGTTGCGCCGTAATTTACTGATTTATGGGTTAGGTGGGCTGCTGGTGCCCTTTGTCGGCATCAAAGCGATTGATATGTTGCTCGTGCTGTCTGGTATGGCCTGAGGAGATTAAAATGAGTCAGTTACGTCCGGCGATTTTCCTGCTTGTGCTGCTAACGGTTGTGTGCGGCGTCGTTTATCCTTTGCTTACCACGGGACTGTCGCAACTGCTGTTTCCCTGGCAGGCTAACGGGTCAGTATTGAAGGTCGATGGCGAAGAACGGGGGTCAGCGCTGATTGGTCAGAATTTTAGCCAGCCCGGTTATTTCTGGGGGCGCCCTTCTGCAACCGGTGATAAGCCTTATAATCCTCTGGCCTCCAGCGGCAGCAACCTGGCGGCCAGCAACCCGGCGCTGGATAAGGCTGTAGCCGAGCGCGTGGCGGCTTTGCGCACGGCGAATCCACAGGCTAACGGGGCGGTACCGGTTGAGCTGGTCACCACCTCGGCCAGTGGACTGGACCCCGAGATTTCGCCAGAGGCTGCGCTGTGGCAGGCACCGCGTATTGCGGCGGCACGTCAGCTGCCGCTGGCGAAAGTGGATGCCCTGGTAGACAGCATGACGCAGCGGCCGCTGCTGCCCTTTATCGGCGAACCGACTGTCAATGTGCTGCAGCTTAATCTGGCGCTGAACGACCTCAAATAACTGTAAGGACGCTATGAACCACGAACCGCTGCGCCCCGATCCGGATGCCCTGCTGCAGACCAGCAGCGACAGCCATCGCGGCAAACTGAAAATCTATTTTGGCGCCTGTGCGGGCGTAGGTAAAACCTATGCCATGTTGCAGGAGGCGCAGCGGCTGCGTGCCCAGGGGCTGGATGTGCTGGTAGGCGTAGTGGAAACGCACGAACGTCCGGAAACAGCACAGCTTCTTAACGGACTGGTGCTGTTGCCGCGCCGGGCGACGGGCCGTTCGCGGCATGCAGAGTTCGACCTTGATGCCGCGCTGGCGCGCCATCCGGCAGTAATTTTGATGGATGAGCTGGCGCACACGAACGTGAAGGGCTCACGTCATCCCAAACGCTGGCAGGATATTGAGGAGCTGCTGGAGGCGGGCATTGACGTCCTGACGACAGTGAATGTTCAGCATCTGGAAAGTCTGAATGATGTGGTCGGTGGCGTCACCGGCATTCAGGTGCGTGAAACCGTTCCCGATCCCTTTTTCGACGCTGCCGACGAAGTGGTACTGGTTGATCTCCCACCTGACGATCTCCGCCAGCGCCTGAAAGAGGGCAAGGTCTACATTGGCGATCGTGCCGAACGCGCCATCGAAAATTTCTTTCGTAAAGGCAACCTGTATGCCCTGCGTGAGCTGGCGCTGCGCCGCACGGCCGACCGGGTCGATGACCAGATGCGCGCCTGGCGCGACAGTCAGGGTCGCGATCGGGTCTGGCACACGCGTGATGCCATTTTATTGTGTATCGGGGACGATACCGGCAGCGAAAAACTGGTGCGGACGGCGGCGCGGCTGGCCGCAAGGCTGGGCAGCGAATGGCATGCCGTTTACGTGGAAACGCCCCGGCTTAACCGGCTACCGGAAGCGCGGCGTCGGGCCATTTTACGCACGCTGAAGCTGGCGCAGGATATGGGGGCGGAAACGGCGACGCTGTCTGACCCTGATGAGGCGCAGGCGGTCCTGCGTTACGCGCGGGAACACAATCTGGGTAAAATTGTGACGGGCCGACGCCCGGCGCGCCGCTGGCGGCGTGACAGCTTTTCCGAGCGGCTGGGACAGTTGGGTCCCGATCTGGATCTGTTGGTGGTGGCGCTCAATGAGCCGATCCAGGATGCGCCCCATCCGTTAGCCGAGGATCGGGTTAACAGCGACAAATGGCGGCTGCAGCTGCGCGGCGTGCTGATGGCGCTGGTGCTGTGTATTGTGGTTACCGCCGCAGGGCAGTCGGTGCTGATCAGCTTCGATCCGGCCAACTGTGTGATGATCTACCTGCTGGCGGTGGTGATCGTCGCGTTGCGCTACGGACGATGGCCCTCCGTTATCGCCACCGTTATGAACATCATTGCCTTTGACCTGTTTTTCGTCGCACCTACCGGCACGGTCGCGGTCTCGGATTTGCAATACCTGGTGACCTTTGGGGTGATGCTGGCGGTCGGGGTCATTGTTGGCAACCTGACGGCCGGCGTTCGCTACCAGGCACGGGTTGCCCGTTACCGGGAGCAGCGCACGCGGCAGCTTTACGAAATGGCCAAATCGTTGGGAAGCGGCCTGACGCCTGAAGATATCGCTGCAACCAGCCAGCGGGTGCTGGAGGCGACCTTACAGGCGCGATGCCTGTTGCTGCTGCCCGATGAGCAGGGCGAACTGCACACGCTGGGCAACGCGCTGCCGGGCAACGAACCGGACTGGGCTATCGCGAAATGGAGCTTCAGCAAGGGCCAGCCAGCAGGCGCAGGCACGGACACCTTACCGGCGGTGCCCTACCAGATTCTGCCGCTGAAAGTGGGCGATCTGTGTCGCGGATTGCTGGTGGTTGAACCGCAGAATGTGCGTCAGTTGATGGTGCCGGAACAGCAACGGCTGCTGGAAACCTTCACCGTGCTGATTGCCAATGCCCTGGAGCGGATGGCGCTGTCCCAGAGTGAGGCGGCTTCCCGGCTGTCAGCTGAACGTGAGCAACTGCGTAATGCTTTGCTGTCGGCGCTCTCCCATGATCTACGTACCCCGCTGACGGTGCTGTTTGGTCAGGCAGAAATGCTGATGCTGGACCTGGCCAGCGATAACTCAAAGTATGTGCCGCAGGCCAGCCAGATTCGTGAACAAACCCTGAGTACCATTCGTCTGGTCAGCAACATGCTGGATATGGCGCGTATTCAGTCAGGCGGCCTGAATTTACGCGAAGAGTGGCTGGCGCTGGAAGAGGTGATTGGCGGCGCGCTCAGTAGCATGGCACCCTCGCTCAAGGGAAGAGAGGTCGAACTCGACCTGCCTGAAGATATTGTCCTGATCAAAGGCGACAGTACGTTGCTGGAGCGGGTATTTACCAACCTGATTGAAAACAGCCTGAAGTACGCTGGCAACTGTGCGCCCCGCGGCATACGTGCCTGGTGTGAAAATACCCGGCTGGAAATCGCCATCTGGGACGGCGGGCCGGGCATCGCCCAAAACGACCTGACGCGGATTTTCGACAAATTTTCACGCGGTGATAAAGAATCGGCCGTACCTGGCGTTGGGCTGGGACTGGCGATTTGTAAAACGATTATCGAAAGCCACGGCGGTCAGATCTGGGCAGAAAATCGTGCTGAAGGCGGCGCCTGCTTTCGTCTCTCTTTACCACTTCCACCCGTTCCTGAAATTTCTCCTGAAGGCTTGAAATAACTTCACAGATGATCGGTTATAATGCGCGACCTTACTGATTATGATTGGGAAATTATGGAACGTTTTACCGAAAACCTGATGTATGCATCGCGCTGGTTGTTGGCTCCGGTTTACATTGGACTTTCGCTGGGACTGCTGGCGCTCACCGTCAAATTTTTCCAGGAAATTTTTCACCTGTTGCCCAACATTTTTAGCATTGCAGAAAACGATCTGATTTTGCTGCTGCTGTCGCTGGTGGATATGACGCTGGTGGGTGGGCTGCTGGTCATGGTTATGCTGTCAGGCTACGAAAACTTTGTGTCCAAACTCGACATTGACGAGGGCAAAGAGAAGCTGAGCTGGCTGGGCAAAATGGATTCCGGCTCGTTGAAAAACAAAGTCGCGGCCTCGATTGTGGCCATTTCCTCCATTCACCTGCTGCGGGTGTTTATGGATGCGCGCAATGTCGAAAACGACAAGCTGATGTGGTACGTCATTATCCACCTGACCTTTGTCCTGTCTGCCTTCGTGATGGGCTGGCTGGATAACATGTCGCGAGCGGAAAAGAAAAACGTCTGATCGACGGCAACCTCCCCATGCCGTCCGGTGACACGGCTTCCCCTGTGGGGGAGGCCAGTTTCAGCCTGAAGCGGGCCGCGCGCCCGTCAAATGCGGAAATACCGCTTTGATCATGGTAAAGAAGGCGGTCAGCCTGGCGGGATAATAGCTCGCCCAGGGATAGGTCAGCCAGACTGGCAATGCGGGAGCCTGCCATTCCGGCATAAGCTGAATCAGATTGCCCTGCGCCAGATCCTCCTGAATGACCCATGTCGACAGAATAGCGGTTCCCAGCCCCGCCAGCGCAGCTTTGCGCACGGCGAAGAGGCTGTCGCTGCTGAGCAGGGGAACGATAGGCAGATTCATCGGTTCCCCCTTGTCTTTATGTTGTAATGCGATCTCGTTACGGTAGAAACTCGTCAGCGCCAGCCACGGCAAATCGCCCAGCTGCGCCACCTGGTTAATCGGGGGATAGTGCTGAAGCAGCGCGGGCGCAGCGACAACAATGCGCGGCACTTCGGCCAGCAGCACGGCTACCACAGAAGGGTCGGTCAGCGCCCCCACCTGAATCGCACAGTCCACGTTCTCGGCGACGAAGTCTGGCGTCCTGTCGTTCAGCATCCATTCAATGCGCAAACGCGGATAGCGGCGCATAAAGTTCACCAGCGGTGTGACCAGCTGATCCTGGCCAAAAGCGTGGGGCGCGCGCACCCGCAAGATGCCAACCGGATCGCTGCCGGCGCCGGTCAGTTCATCTTCCAGCGCGTGCCAGGTTGCCAGGAGCTGCCGGGCCTGTGCATAGCAACGCTCACCGTCATCAGTCAGCTTCAGCGCATGGGTGGTGCGCAGAATCAGTTTCAGCCCCAGCCCCTGCTCAAGAGACTGCAACCGGCGACTGATTGTCGGTTGCGTAATACCCAGCTGCAATGCTGCGGCTGACAAACTGCCGCTTTCGACAATACGAATAAAGGTGTGCATCAGTTCGATGCGATCGCTGTTACTGAAATTGCTCATGCGTTCCACGTATAACCGTTTTGCTTTTTATTAGTCTACCGCGTATGTCAAAAACAGGCTTTACTTGCTACACAATTTTTTGAGGATGTAACCATGTCAGCGGTAAAAACTATGACTCCCCACGCAACTGAACGCCTGCCCGCGCCCCTTGTCTTTACGCTGGCTGCTGGCGCGGGCCTGAGTGTGGCCTCGATTTACTACAGTCAGCCGATGCTGGATATCATCGGTAAGCAGTTTCAGGTCAGTGTGAGCACCGTCGGCATGGTGCCGATGCTAACGCAGGCCGGGTATGCTTTAGGTATTCTGCTGCTGGCCCCGCTTGGCGATCGCCACGATCGCCGCACGATAATTTTGATCAAAGGACTGCTGCTGGTGATGGCGCTGCTGCTGTGTGGGTTTTCCAGCGGTATCAGCGTGCTGCTCATCGCCAGCTTTGTCACCGGCCTGACGGCGACCGTGGCGCAGGATATTGTTCCGGCATCGGCGGCGCTGGCACCGGCGCACAGCCGGGGTAAAACCGTGGGTACGGTAATGACAGGATTACTGGTAGGCATTTTACTCTCCCGGGTCGTCAGCGGCGTGGTGGCAGAGTATTTTGGCTGGCGCACCATGTATATTATCGCGGCCCTGGCTGTGTTTCTGATAAGCCTGACGTTGTGGCGCGTGCTGCCGCGCTTTACGCCCGGCACGTCGGTAAGCTATCCCCGCCTGCTTTTATCGCTGGTTCACCTGTGGCGCGAACACCAGACCCTGCGGCGCGCGGCCCTGGCTCAGGGACTGCTTTCTGTCAGCTTCAGCGCCTTCTGGTCTACGCTGGCGATCATGCTCAGCGAACGTTTTCACTTTGACAGTGCCATCGCCGGTGCCTTTGGTCTGGCAGGGGCGGCGGGTGCACTGGCCGCGCCGCTGGCGGGTAACCTGGCCGATCGACTCGGCCCGGCACGCGTAACCCAGTTTGGTGCCGGCCTGGTCACGGCTGCCTTCGCCCTGATGTTTTTGCTGCCGCTGCTGTCGCTCACCGGTCAGCTGGTCGTCATCGTTATCAGCACGTTGGGTTTTGACTTAGGTGTGCAGGCCACGCTGGTCGCCCATCAAACGCTGATTTATGGTCTGGTACCCGATGCACGGAGTCGTCTTAACGCTCTACTCTTTACCGTCGTGTTTATCGGCATGGCCAGCGGTGCGGCGCTGGGCAGCCTGGCGCTTGCCCACTGGGGCTGGAATGGCGTTGTCGTATTGTCCACGCTTGCCGCCGCGGCCAGCCTGATGGTGCGGCTCGCCAGCCGTCATCTCAAGGACTGATCAATCCGCCCGTCAGCAAATGTGCCAGGCTTAGTCATAAACTCAATTAAAACGGTGCGTGATGAACTTTATTGCCTGGACAGCCGCGACGGGCTGTCTTCTGTTATTAATGTCACTGGCATCAGGGTGGATCCACCGTGGCCCGGTGACCTCTTTTGGTCTTTTCTTGTTAGCCGGGATCGCCTGTGGGCCGTGGATGTTTGATGTCATCGAGATTGATATCATTCGCCATGCGGAACTGGTTACGCACATTACCGAAATCACGATGGCTGCGTCGTTGTTTATTACGGGGCTCAAATTACGCTTGCCGCTTAAAGCGAAAAGCTGGCGAGCAGGAGGCTTGCTGGCCTTTCCGGCGATGTTGATAACGGTGGCGGCCATGACGCTGCTGTCTCATTGGCTGGTCGGGTTGTCCTGGCCCGTTGCGCTGGCGTTTGGCGCAATTGTTGCGCCAACCGACCCGGTACTGGCTAGCCTGATTTCGGTGAGCGACGCGCAGGACGATGACGCCTTGCGCGTCGCCATTTCTAGCGAGGCGGGCATGAATGATGGTTCAGCGCTGCCGTTGCTGGTACTGGCCTTGCTGCTGTTCAACGGCCAAAACCTCAGTGCAGGCATGCTGGCGCACTGGGCTGCTGTCGACGTCGTGTGGGCCATCGGCGGCGGTATCCTGCTGGGATTTGGCCTGGGCCGACTTGTTGGCTTACTGGCCACCCGGCTTCGCAATGCGCATGGGGATTGCGCCCCCAACGACTTTCTGGCGCTGGCGTTGATCGCGCTCAGCTACGCCCTGGCGGAATGGCTGGGTGCTTCAGGCTTTCTGGCCACCTTTGCCGCCGGTCTTGGGCTGCGCCGTGCTGAGCTGCGCGTCTTTAAACGTTACCAACCAGACGATATGCCGGACGACGATCGGTTACTGCCCGCAGAGGCATTGGTCAATCCCAACAAGCGCCTGCAGCAACGCAGCAGTGGCATGGTGAAATCCGTTGGTTTAGTAGTAGGCGACGCGCTTTCTTTTGGCGATACTATTGAACGTTTGCTGGCTGCCATCATGATGGTGGTACTGGGCGTAACCATGGCATACCACTGGAACATTCAGGGTATCTTGCTTGGACTGCTGCTGTTTATCGTGGTGCGCCCCCTGGCGGTGTGGTTGGTTACCCTCAGGACGGGCATGCCGCTTCCTCAGCGGTTGCTGATTGGCTGGCTGGGTATCCGCGGTATTGGGAGCCTTAACTATATTGCGTTCGCCTGGGTGCATGGCATGGGGGGCGCAGAAGCAACGATAATGGCTGATATGGCGCTGACGCTGGTGGTGTGCAGTGTCGTGGTTCACGGCATTTCGGTGACGCCGCTGCTCAACTGGCGCCAGGCCCGACTGGAGGCGAAACAACGCCAGTCATGATAGTGAATTAACTGATAACGGGAGTTGATGATGAAGATATCTCAGATACTGTTGCTGAGCATGCTGGCGTCGGGCAGCGCGCTGGCGGAAGACAATAGTGAAGAAAGCGTGTATGCAAGCCAGCTGTGTCACATTGTCAGCAGTGAAAAAAGCGTTTCGACAGCCGACCAGTATGTGGAAAAAATGAAGGCCAGCGTGGCAGGATCGCAGTCCTCCTCTGCCGTCAGCAAGCCTGAATTTGATGAAGAGCTGGCCAATGAAGTGGCCAGCGCCTGGCTGCAGCTGGGTGATGAAGAACGCGCCAAACTCCGTACCCATACCCAACAGTGTGAACAAACGGTGATGACGCAGTTTCAACAGGAAGATTAACCGCAGTTAATTCGCCAATAAACGCGCTAAAATGGCGCGTTTTTTAATGGATTTTCCCTACCGATTGCGTACATAATCGCCAGCGTCTTAACCAAATGTGCGATACATAATAAAAACGCAGCGGGCCGAAAGGGTCGGCTGACCTTTATGGCATTGATTTAACAGGCATCATGATTACGCGTCGACGCTTTATTTTCGGCACAGGAGCGCTTGCGCTTTCACTGGCTACCAGCAAACTGTTTGCCCGCGATGATATTATTCCTCTCTGGCCGGACGAACCGCCCGGCGGCGGTGGGCCGTCTGGAACATTGCGCGTGGACGCCTGGGGTTCATGGTCGAATATTGTCAGCCCGGCGATTCAACGCTTCAGGCCAGAAAATCCCAATGGCGAAGCGGTGCTGATTGCGGCCGGGGGAGGCTACCGGTGGATCGGTATGGGACGCGAAGCCTGGCCCGTCGCGCACTGGTTAAATGCTAACGGTTATACCGCCTATGTGCTCAGCTACCGCTTACCGCGCGAGAAATGGCAGGCTGGCAACCTCGCGCCCTTACAGGATGCACAGCGTGCGCTGCGCCTGATACGTGCGTTTGAACGAAAAGTGCATGTCCTGGGGTTTTCGGCTGGGGGGCATTTACTGGGCATGGCGGCGGCGCGCCCGGAATTTCAGTCATATCCGCCGGTGGACAGGTTGGATCAGGAAGTCCCTAAAGCCGACAGCGTTGGGCTGATTTACCCGGTGATTACGCTTGAAGCGCCCTATCAACATACCAACACGCACCTGATGATGGTGGGCAATGACGCCAGTCCGCAAGAAGAAGCCAACTGGTCAGTACAAAACTATGTGACGAATCTCTATCCTCCCACGTTCCTGGCGCAGGCCGGAGACGATCACACCTCAAAACCTTTTAACACCCAGCTCATGCGTGACACCTGTCGCCGCAACCGCGTACCGGTGCAGCTGATTCAGCTGTCCAGCGGGGGGCATGGTTTTGGACTCGGCAAAGCGGGTACACCTGCCGCACTGTGGGATCAGGCCTATGTTAAATGGCTGGAAAACCTCAGTCAGGGCGCATTGGCGGTCAGGCACGCCTCCGTTCTGTCCTGACGCTTCCTGCGGCAGGCATAAAAAAAGCCGGCATTTGCCGGCCTCGCTAAATGAGCGATGATCAGGATTGAAGCAACACAGGACGAAGCAGCAACAGGCGGATCAGAATTGATAGGTCAGGCCCATACCGATACTGTTTTTCGTCGTAATGCCGGTGGCGCGCGTAAAATCGTTTTCCTTCAGTAAGTTAATGCGGTAGTCCACGTAGGTCAGCATGTTCTTGTTGAAATAGTAATAGGTGCCCACCGCAATATATTTCTGCATCGTCTGGCTGCCCCCGGCAAAATTCCCCGCGCCCTGCAGGTTTTCGCCACGCTGCGTAACAAAACCGACAGAAGGACGCAAACCGTTCAGGAACTGGTATTGTGCAATCGCCTCAAAGTTATGAGTTTTGTCGGCGACCTGTGCCAGCTGTCCATAAGGCGTAACGTCATTGGCTTCGCCATACATGGCGGCCAGATAGATTTGGTTGGCGTCATATTTTGCAGAGGTTACCCAGGCGGTGGCATCGTCTCCCTGACCGTCAGCTTGCTGAGTCAGTGTCCGTTTTGCTTTCATCCCTGCCGCCGCAATGCTCAGCCCATCGGTAATGCTGTAAGTCAGACCAGCACCGTAACCGTCTCCGTTAGCCAGTTTGGCGGTTGAGCGGTCATTTTTCCCCTGATACTGCAGGGTTAACTTTAACCCGCCCCAGTCCGGAGAGTGCCAGGTCGCGAGGCCGGTTGAGCGTTTTGACAGGAAGTTATCGTTGGTGGTCATGGTGCCGGAACCGTAGATCGGTGCCATATCCGTATAGGCAGAGGCAACATACAGTACCCCAAAGCTACGGCCATAATCGAACGAGCCGAAGTCGGCGAGTTTCAGACCGGCAAACCCTAAACGTGTGGCATTACCCGTTTGCGCATCGCTACCGCCTTCACTGTGATTCAGCTGGAAATTATATTCCCATTGTCCATAACCGGTAAGCTTATCATTAATTTGCGTCTCACCTTTAAAACCCAGGCGTGCATAAGAGTTGTCGCCATCTTCTGCAGTATTATCTGAGAAAACATGGCGCGCATCGACTTTACCGTACAGGTCAAGCTTATTTCCACTTTTATTATAAATCTCGGCGGAGCATGCAGAAAATGAGACCAGAAAACACATTGCATACGGCGCGACTGTTTTTATTTTATTGTGCATATCATCTACCCTTATCAGTTAACTGAAGCATGAGGATGTTACCGCTCAGGGCGGTATTTATTTCAATATCACTTTCGTCTTATTTAATGACTAAATAATAAAATGGGCATAGCGGCCATAAAATTTATGGCCATTTTTTATAATGGCTTTCCCTGGTGTTATTCCATTCAGGCAGAGAACATCCTGATGATCTTTTTATTCAAAATGCCAGGTCGGGTATATCGCTTAATACCGTTTGTGCGCCCGCATCAATATATTTTCGGGCCAGCACCGGGTCGTTGATTGTGGCAATCGCGAATTCGATACCTGAATGGGCCAGGCGCGTCAGGTCTTCGTCCGTTGCGAAGTCACCCAGGAAATGCAGGATCTGGCAACCTGTTCTGGCGAGGAGCGCCGCCGGGTCTTTTGGCGGGACGCAAACCGCCAGCCCACGCGGTACGTCAGGCATCAGCCTGGCGGCAACCTGCAGCGAAATCTCAGAGAAGCTGCTGATAAATAACTTCTTCTCGCTCGCTGGCCACAGCGACTTCAACTGAGCGATCGCAATCTCCGCCGTTTCCACTTCCTGCCCGGAGGTGGGTTTGATTTCCAGTTGCAGCCCAATGCCTTTATCCAGCACAAAGCCCACAGTTTCAGCCAGCGTAGGCACTTTTACGCCTTTAAAGAGGTGGCCGTAACACACGCCAGCCTCCAGCGACCGGATCTCATCCAGGGTTAAATTTGCCACATAACCTTTGCCATTCGTTGTCCGGTCTACGGAATCGTCATGAATAATGACTGGGTGCATGTCTTTGGTGAGTTTGACATCCACCTCTATCCACGTCGCGCCGTGTTCAACCGCCGCCTGAAACGAAGGCAGCGTATTTTCCGGTGCCAGCAGCGGTGCTCCCCGATGGGCAATCAGGCTGGCGTTCACGACGCGTGCAGGGTGTTTTTTGGTCGACATTCTTGGCTTTACCTTCTGTTAGGGTTTTATCGCAGGTCTACTTAAGCAAAACCTGGTTAGAGAATTCGGTCCTGACTTCATCACCCAGCGGTTTAGGCATGAACTGAGTGCCATGAACGCGCTCTTTGCTGTTAATCAGCCCGGCATCACGATTCACTTCTTTGTTTTGAGGCGTAATGCCATAAACCTGCTGGAACAGCCGTTGGGTGGTGGGCAGCGTCAACCAGTGGATAAACAGCAACGCTGCCGCTTTGTGGGGCGCGTTTTTAGGTATCGCCACCATATTTCCGCCGCCGGGCATGCCGAAATCGGGGATATACAGCCGGATAGTTTTCGGGACTTCACCGTGGTTTTCTAATCCCACCAGGTAATCTTCCCAGGCGGGGACCAGCAGGAACTCACCGCTGACCAGTCGGGTGACGCTGTCGGCGTTGGAGGCCGTAATGATGTAGTTGGGGCGCTGCTGTTTGAACCAGTTCCATGCGGGCTGCAGAGCCGTCAGGCTTTTGACATCAGCGTCGCCTTTGGTGAAATCAAAACCCGGTACCAGCGTGCGCGTGACCGATTCAATAAAGGCCGGGCCGGAACCGCCGTTTTCAACGTTGAAGCCAAATTCCTGAGGATGACTTTGCAGAAAGGACGTAATCTGCGGCAGGGTTCGTGGCAACTCACTCTCTTTCAGGCGTCGCGAATCGTAGGCCAGACCGGTCTGGTTGCCCCAAAATGCCACGCCATAGCCTTTACTGTCCGTTCCCTCAATGGTGTAGTTCAGCGTTTTGCCTTCCGGCAGCAGTGTATTAAGCGGGCCAAAAAACGTTTGCTGAGGCGATACGGTACCGAATGCGCCTCCGCCAATCGAAAACACATCAATATCGCCCGTTTCCCGTCCCCGGTCAGCCATCAGTTTATTAATGTTGCCCTGTAATGTGCCTTCAGACAGGGTAACGTTAATACCGTACTGTTTTTCAAACAGGCTGACCTGCTCTTTTAAACGGTCCTGGTAATACCATTGATACCAGGTTAATTTCCCTTCTTTTTTCGCCTGTTCGACAATCTGTTCCCAGTTCATCGAGGTTAAATCCTGAGCCTGGCTACAGAAAGCCCCGGCCAGCAATAATATTGCAGCAACGAGTCTGAACATAGTTTTCCCCAATAACGCGTGTTAAAGACTGTCAGCCTTTTCCTGCAAACGAGGCGACAGGATTTTTTGTCAATAATTTTTCTGCAATCAACATCAATATGACATTTGGCACAACCAGCATTAAAGAAATAACCGCCGCATTGGGTCGAATAAAGTTATAACCCAGATAAGAATACAGAATGGTAGGGACGGTAATAAAATCGGGTGAGCCAACAATAAAACTTATAGCGAACTCTTCTATTGATAACGTAAAGACAATAATTAATGCGGCAAATATTCCCGGTCTGATGGTGGGCAGGCAGGCCACTAAAAAACGGTTGATTACCGAAGCGCCCATATCTCGTGCGGCATCGAGCGTGTCCTGACGTATCTGCGAAAATGACAGGGTCAGAATGCGCACGGCATAAGGCATCAAGATAATAATATGGCCCAACAAAATGCCACCAAACCGACTGTGAATGCCCGCCACATTGAGCAACATGGAAAAAAACAGCGCGACGACAAAGCCCGGCACGATAAGCGGCAGTAAGATCGCATTCTGTAAAAGGTGTTTGCCCGTAAACGACATTCTGCCAAACGCCCACGCGGCAGGCAGAGACAACATCAGCGTGCAAACGGAGACGGTTGCCGCCAGTAAATAGCTGTTCCTGAGCGCCTGGGGTAACGCGGTCGTGGTCCATACCTCCACCCAGCGCCCCAGTGAGAGAACCGGCGGCAGAGCATCTGGCCATGCCCACGGATGGGTTTTATCGACCAGTGACCACAGGACGGTCAACATAAAGGGAATAACCAGCCACAGCATAAACAGGGCGCTGATAAGGATCATCATGACGATTCGCAGCGGGGATAACGTCTCTCTGGCTTTCATTATCTCTGTTCTCCGGCTTGTTGTAGCCACTTCGCCAGGGTGGCAAGCACCACTGCACCGATAAAAGCCGCCAGCATCAAAATTACCGCGACAACGGCCGCAAGATTCCAGCCCTGCGCGCTGATTTCAGGGAAGCGCAGCATGTATTGCGAAAGAGAGAACACGCTGGTTGGCCCCGCAACGACCTGAAATGAAAAGTCACCCAAGGCGCCGATAAAGATCAGCACCAGCGATACCTGAACGGACTTGATAGATAAGGGCAGGATGATCTGTAACAACCGGGCAGTCTTGCCAGCGCCTAAATCCCGCGCGGCATTAAAAATTTCGTCACCAATCGCGCGCAGGCTGCCGGTAATGATAAGCAGCGCATAGGGAAGCTGTTTCCAGACCTGCAAAATAATCACGCCAATTCCCCAGCGGTCATTCTGCATTCTGATGGGGTGAGAGATGATCCCCAGCTTGAGCAAGCCCAGGTTAATAAAGCCCTGCCAGGAAATCAGGTTGATAAACAGCAGCGCAGCCACCAGCCCGTGTACCATCAGCGGGGCTTTGAGTAAGCCGCCCATCAGCATCGAGCCGGGAAAAGGTTTTCTCAGCCACAGTGCCAGCGGAAGCGCCAGGGCAACGGACAGCACTGCACTGAGCACGCCGATTCTGAGCGAATAGCCTGTTGCGCGCCACAGCTGGCTGTCATTCAGAATGGTTTGCCAGTACTGAAGCGTGAAGTGCGCCGGTGCGCCAAAATTAAACAGGCCAACGGATTGCGCCAACGCCATGATCACAATCAGCACCAGAGTGATGATGACCGGCGCGACCGCCGGCAGGACCAGCAACCAACAGAGCCTGTTCCGGTTGCGCGTTTTCATGAATAGCTTTCCCGTAAAAAGCGGATCTTGTCTGGCGCAATAGAGAAATTAACGTTGTCACCTTCGCGGATGTGGTTTTTACCGACCAACTGGATACACCACTGATATTCCGTTTCTTCATGGCCCAGTGGATGAACCTGGAGTTCAGAAAGGTTGCCCAGAAAACTCACCGCACCGATCTCAAAGGCCAGCATGTTTTTCCCGGCACTGTGTTCACTGAGTAAGGCATCCTCAGGGCGCCAGAAGGTATAAACCTTGTCTGAGACGGGCGGCACATGGCTATGGATCTCCATTTCGCCCAGTACGCACGCAATGCGATAAATACCGGTGCTGCTGTCACCATTCAGTACGCGGGCTTTCATGACGTTAGCCTGACCGACGAAACTGGCGACAAAGCGGTTTACCGGGGAATAATAGATCTCATCCGGCGTACCGGTTTGCTCAATTTTTCCGGCATTCATGACCACCACAATGTCAGACATCGACAAGGCTTCTGCACGGTCGTGGGTAACATAAATGGCGGTAAACCCATGGGAGCGCTGAAGTTGTCTGATCTCCAGTCGTACCTTGTCGCGTAATTTGGCATCCAGATTTGACAGCGGCTCATCAAACAACACGATTTCCGGACGCACGGCCAGCGCTCTGGCAAGCGCCACGCGCTGCTGCTGACCGCCGGATAACTGCGCGGGCAGTTTAGGCAAATGCGCATTCAGCGATACCTGAGCGGCGGTCTGCGCGACACGATCGTGAATGTCCGTTTTCGCCATCTTCATTTGCTTGAGGCCAAACCCGATATTTTCAGCAACGGAAAGGTGAGGAAAAAGCGCATAGGACTGAAAGCACATCGCCGTGTCGCGATGCTCAGGTTTGACATGATGCATGTCCTGCTGGTGGATCAGTACTTCGCCACTATCAAGACTGTAAAAGCCGGCAATAACTTTAAGCAGCGTGGTTTTGCCACAGCCAGATGGGCCAAGTAAGGAAACAAATTGTCCTTTTTTGGCCTGCAGTGAAATGCCGTTCAGCGCGACAAAATCGTCGAACGTCAGCATGGCATTGTGGATTTCTAGCGTGTTCACGTTGGGCTGCTCCGTCATATAATGCCAGGGACTACTTAATTAATGCGAGACGCATAATAATTTGCTGTAGTGAATTTAAGCAATTTCAGACAGGTTAAGAATTTATTAAGTTTTTAAAACCTAGATATAACAGTCAAATGGAGACTTACTTTGAAATCGTACGTTTAACGCGCTAACCATTTTAATGCGTTGTGATTAATATTTTGGGTGAAGGGCTGGATCGTTGCATCAGCAAGCGCACAGAGGGCAGGACAGCGGGTGAACGCTGTCCTGAAATGCAGTAATGAGGTAAGCCGGGGGCAATGCGTGATCAGGCGGGAGTAAAACGAGGATGAGGGATAAACTGAGCAGAAAGGCGGTTCATTTCAGCCGTACCGACACTAACATGTGTACTGCTTTTTTCCTGTGTGCCGGCAAGATGCGAATCCAGTCCCGCCGCTTTACAGAGTGCATAACCTGCAGAAACGTCCCACATGCTGCTAAAACATTCCTGATAACCGTCAACGTAACCCAGCACGCTAAAGGTTAAACCGACGGTGGCACAGCGATAGCGCACCACATTCCAGCCGTCGTCCCGATAGGCCTTTTCAATACAGAGCTGATGGGTGAAATCCCATGATGGACTGTCGCCAATCGCCACGGTTTTCAGCGCCTCGGCGACGACTGGCCGTTCAAAGGGTTCACCATTCAGATAAACCCCAGTCTCTTTGCCGCCGCTCACCATGAGGTTTAATACCGGATGGACGATCACGCCCATAACCGGCTCGCCATTCTGCACATAGCCAACAGAAATCCCCCACAATGACGAGCCGCGCAGGAAGTTACTCGTACCATCGATAGGATCAACAGACCAGTAGCTGGCGCTGAGCTCACCGCCATGCTCTTCCCCAACAACAGAATCCTGTGGAAAATGGTGTTCCAGGCGCTGCCGAATCAGATTTTCCACTTCCCGATCGGCTTCACTGAAGACATCCTGCGGCCTTTTTTCGCAGATCGCTAATTCACTCAGCTGTCTGAAATAGTCAAGAGCCAAAAGTGAAGCCTCTTGTGCGATGCGTTCAGCAACCTTTAAGCGCGTTTCCATTGTTTACCTGATGCATAAATAGAAGCGTGAGAATGAAGACAGAGCCCTACGCACAGTGAAAGCGTCCATCCGGACACAGGGCTCGCTTTTAATATAATGCTCATTGCATGATATTGAAGTGTCTCTCCATTATGTTTCACTATTATGATGTTTTTATGATCGGGAAAAGCCGGGCCGGAGAAGCTGAACATCAGCACATTTTATTAAAACGCAAAGGCAGGGGCCTTTACTATTCGTCCTGCATAAAAACATGCTAGGGTATTAACAGAACCCATTATTAAATACGGTGAGGACAACGCTGTGGTTCATGGATATTCCGCTGGTCATGAAGTCGAACTTAATCGCAGTGAAAAACTCATTCTTGAGCTTGTCCGCCGCAACGATGGCATTTCCCGCTCCTCGCTGGTTTCGCAAACCATTCTGAATCAGTCATCTGTTCACCGCATTGTTGATACGCTGACAGAAAACGGCTTTCTCAGCCTGGGGGAATCACCGTCCCAGGGAAGGGGCAAGCCCAGCCCATCGTTATCACTGAATGCGAATGCGCGTTATGGTTACGGCATCTCAATTAACTCAGACAGCGTGGCCGCCAGCCTGATTAATTTCCGGGGCGGTATTACAGAATACTGCGTACTGGATACGCATCCGCGCGATCCTGCCCGTACCTTACTCAATATCAAACATCACTATCTGGATACCTTGAAGCAATACGGTATTTCGCCGGACAAAGTCTGTGGTGTGGGATACAGCATGGCGGGCTTTCTTTATGAATCACGAAAGTATTTCAATCCACCTGAACCTTTAAAAAACTGGATGGGCATCGATCTGCGCCGTGAAATTACCATGTTATTTGATCGACCAGTATGGATTGAAAATAACGCCACAACGGCGGCGCACGCTGAGGCTTTTCTGGGTGCCGGACTGAAATACGATACCTTTGGCTATCTCTCTTTTAATTATGGTTTTGGCGGTGGCATCGTGATTAACGGTAAACCGTTTCAGGGGGCGTTTGGAAATGCGGGGGAGATCAGCCGTATTTTTACGCCGGAAGAGGGCAAGCTGCGCCCGGCTCTGGGGATCTTGATCGATCGGTTACGTCACGGTGGTATTGAAATTAAAGATATTCGCGATCTCAATCATAAATTCGATCCGGCCTGGCCGATTGCGCAACAGTGGGTAGAAGACGTCACGCCAAACCTGCATCGGGCAATGGATGCTATGAATGCGGTGATCGATCCCGGAGCCATCATATTAGGGGGCGAGATTCCCCGTAAGCTGGGCGAAATGTTTTTAGCCATGCCGCGCATCAGTTCGGGTAAACGCTGGAACATTTCTGCGGAATATCCGGATATTCTGCTGAGCGCCATTGAGGGGGACAGTTCGGCGCTGGGGGCGGCGTTGACGCCGCTGCGGGAGACCTATTTTAATTGAGGCTGCTGCCCGCAGATCACAGGATCTGCGGGCAGCGCTACGTTGTGCGCGTAGGCGAATTAACGCATCGTCACAAACTCTTCTGCTGCCGTCGGGTGAATCGCCACGGTGTTATCAAAGTCTTTCTTGGTCGCGCCCATTTTCAACGCCACCGCAAAGCCTTGCAGCATTTCGTCCATTCCGCCGCCGATGCCGTGGATACCCACAATCTTCTCCTCCGGGCCGACGCAGACTAACTTCATGCGGCACGGCTGGCGATGTTGGGTCACCGCGGTATACATTGCGGTAAAGGACGATTTGTAGACTTTTACCTGGTCATCACCGTACTGCTCGCGCGCCTGCGGTTCCGTGAGGCCCACGGTGCCGATGGGCGGATGGCTGAACACCACGGTAGGAATATTGCTGTAATCCAGGTGCTCCTCAGGTTTGTTATTAAACAACCGCTCAGACAGGCGACGACCGGCCGCCACCGCTACCGGCGTGAGCTCAACGGCGCCGGTATTATCACCAACGGCATAAACGCCTGGCACGTTGGTATTCTGGAATTTATCGACCTTGATATAGCCTTTTTCATCCAGCGCAACGCCCGCCGCCTCGATATTCAGGCTGTCGGTTTCCGGCACCCGGCCAATCGCCCAGACCAGGCAATCCACGGTGTATTCACTGCCGTTTTCCAACTGTAGCGTCAGGCTACCATCGGCATTTTTCACGACGGCTTTTGGTGTCGCCTCGGTATGCAGCGTGGGGCCTTCCGCGTTCATGACCTCAACCAGCGTGTCGGTAATCAGCGGATCAAAGCTGCGCAGCGGGGCATGTTTACGGACGAATAAATGGGTTTCCGAGCCCAGCGCATTGACCACGCCTGCCAGCTCCACCGCGATATAACCGGCACCGATCACCGCGATCCGTTTCGGCAGCGCGTCCAGTTCAAAGAAGCCGTCTGAATCAATACCGTATTCCGCTCCGGGGATAGAGGGATGGCTCGGACGCCCCCCGGTGGCGATCAAAATATGATCCGCCGTAATGGTTTCGCCATTGACTTCAACGGTATGCGCATCAATAAAACGGGCAAAGCCGGTGATAACATCGACCTTATTTTTCCCCAGAACATTGTCGTATGATTGGTGAATACGGTCGATGTAGGCGCTGCGGTTTTTAACCAGCGTGCCCCAGTCGAAGCGGTTTACCGTGGTATCAAAACCATAATCAGGCCCGTAAAGATGAATGGCCTCGGCGATTTGCGCGGCATGCCACATGACTTTTTTCGGCACACAGCCTACGTTGACGCAGGTTCCGCCCAGCGCTTTGGCTTCTATCAGGGCACACTTCTGGCCATAGCTTGCTGCACGGTTGATCGAAGCAATACCGCCGCTGCCGCCGCCAATGGCGAGATAGTCATAATGTCGGGTCATTGAAGTATCATCCGGTTACATGGAAAGTGATATAGAGTGTAACGCCGCAGGGCACGGTGTCGCAAAAATTGCGCCTATGATTGTAACAGGCCATATTTTTCCACTACTTACAGAGAAGCATAGCATGCACCTGACTTTTCTTGGCACGGGCGGTGGCGCGCCCAGTTTGCAGCGTAACGTCACCGCCATTGCTTTCACCCGGGCAAGCAGTGGCGACACCTGGCTGTTTGACTGTGGTGAAGGCACTCAGCTTCAGTTTATGCGATCCGATCTTAAACCCGGCAAGCTCGATAAAATCTTTATTACCCATTTGCACGGTGACCATATTTTTGGCCTGCCGGGCCTGCTCACCAGCCGTTCAATGGCCGGGCTGACCACGCCGATGACGGTTTATGGCCCAAAAGGACTGAAAGCCTTTGTCGATACCGCACTTTCCCTGTCCGGCTCCTACACCGACTATCCGCTTGAGGTGATCGAGATTGTGGCGGGCGAGGTGCTGGATGACGGCGAGTTTCGTGTCACGGCATGGCCGATGAATCACACTATTGACTGCTTTGGCTATCGTATTGAACAGCAAGACAAGCCCGGCTTTCTGGATGCTGCACGTCTCAAAGCGGAAGGTGTGCCCCGTGGCCCGTGGTATCAACAGCTGAAGCAGGGAGAAAGTATTACGCTGGAAGATGGACGTATCATTGATGGCGCGGCGTATTTGGGGCCGTCCACTAAAGGAAAAACCCTGGCGATTTTTGGCGATACGGCACCTACTGAGGTGGCGTTACAGCTGGCGGCTAATGTGGACGTGATGGTGCACGAAACCACGCTGGAGGATGCGCTGGCGGAAAAAGCCAACGGGCGCGGTCACTCAACTACCGTGCAGGCCGCAACAGTAGCAAAGCAGGCCGGTGCAAAACGGATGATCGCCACGCATTTTAGCTCACGCTATCTCGCCAGAGACATGACGCGTTTGCTGGCAGAGTGCCAGGCCATTTTCCCCGAAACCGAGATGGCGTATGACCTGGCCGTCTTTACGCTGTAACGACTAATGCATCAGTGCCGGGTAGGTAAACAACAACAGATGAACCATGTTGAGTGCAAAATGGCAGGCTGTTGCCAGCCAGAGTCGGCCGCTCCAGTGCCAGACCAGGCCATAAATTAGTCCGGCCAGCCCGGCAAATATCATCAGCAGTACGCCGCCGGACGCATGCGCCACGCCAAACAGCAAGGCGGTGGCCACCAGGGCGATTGTGCCGCCCCATTTCTGGCGCAGCCGCTGCTGTAGATAGCCACGAAAAAAAGCTTCTTCTGCCAGCGAGACAAAAAACAGATTGGCCAGTGCGAACGCGCCCAGCCAGTCAGGCAGGTGTGGCTCAAACGCCAGGCCACCCAGCCCTACCGCGCTGACTAACAGCAGCGGAATCGCCGCCACGGGTACCAGCCATAACAGAGGCGTGCGCGGTGGGTGCGCCTCGGCTTTGAACAGCGTCGGCATACAGGCCAGCAACAGGAAGGGAATCAGGGCTTTGTCAAAATTAAACGAAAAAGAGAAGGGCAGGCTGCGTGCGCCTACCTGAACGGCATCGATTTGACGCGGATTGTTAAAGCCGGGAATAAGATGCAGCAGCAGCGCAGCGGCCATCACGACCAGGAGCACCTCGCTGATGCCCTGCCACATGCGACTGCGGCGATCGTAAATACGAAACGCGACCAGCGCTGCAACCGCAGCGAAAACGAGGGTAACGGGCCACTCCAGAACGTTCTGGTACACACCCAGAGCCGTTGCCAGTGCCAGCAGTAACAGAGAGAGGCGTTTCGCCGGTTGCAGAGCCGCCAGGGCGCCTGCCAGAATAATCCACATAAAAATGACCTGCGATATCACGCCGCCGGATCTGAACCGGCGGCGCTAAACGGGAAAGGCGTTATTCAGGAACGATCTGGTTTACGCTGAAATGACCTGTACCTGCCGGTACCAGTTTCTGATGTAACCACGGCAGCAGCGTATTCATCTGGTCGGCCAGCTTCCAGGGGGGATTAATTACAATCATGCCAGAGGCGGTCATACCGCGCTGATCGCTGTCAGGACGCACGGCCAGTTCAATTTGCAGGATATTTCGAATGCCGGTCGCCTGCAGATCGCGCAGCATATGCTTGATTTGCTGACGCATGACAACCGGATACCACAGGGCATAAATCCCGGTGCCAAAGCGCTTGTGGCCTTCCTGAATGCCTTTGACGACCGCCTGGTAATCACTCTTCATTTCATAAGGCGGATCGATCAGCACCAGCCCACGACGCGAAAGCGGGGGCAGCTTTGATTTTAACTGCTGATAGCCATCGGCCTTTTCAACGCGCGCGCGGCTGTCTTTACTGAACTCAGTGCGCAGCATAGGAAAATCGCTGGAATGCAGCTCGGTCAGTTGAATCTTATCTTCCGGGCGAAGTAAGTGGCGGGCGATCAGTGGGGAGCCTGGATAGTAGCGCAGCGTTCCACTGCGGTTCAGGGCATGAATCGCATCAAAGTAGGGTTGCAGCAGTGCGGGCGCATCCGGCTGCTGCCAGATGCGTCCAATGCCTTCCAGATATTCGCCGGTACGCTCTGCATGCTCGCCGCTCAGTTGATAACGTCCTGCGCCTGCATGTGTATCAAGATAGAAAAACGGTTTTTCTTTCTCTTTCAGGGCGGTGATGATGAGGCTTTGTACGGTGTGCTTAAGCACATCGGCATGGTTGCCGGCGTGAAAACTGTGGCGATAACTCAGCATAAAAAAGGGGATTTCCGCGGTTGAAGCTAAAAATAGTGATATTGGCCCGATTATACCGACAGACGGGAATAATTGCTGGCATTTCGCGCATTCGTCGCCCGTAAAGCGGGTTTTCCCTGTTCAGACCGCTTTACACTTTGCATAGCAATCTGCCACAGGCTGTTAACCTCCGTTACGTATTCAGCGACAGGAAAGTGATAGCCTGTTTTGTCGTCAGCTATGATTGATCTCATTGTCTTCAGGATCACTATTCGCACCATTGTTGAAATCACCGCTGGTCGCGCCATTGATTTTCGTGATATCCGACCGCATGTTAATTAAATTGCGTCGCGCGAGCCGTCGCGCCCCACACATTGTTAAAGGACTGCGCTATGACCAATCCGTTACTCACCTCGTTCACACTTCCCCCGTTTTCAGCGATTAAGCCTGAACATGTGGTGCCCGCCGTAACCGACGTTTTGAATGAATGCCGCGCAATGGTGGAAAAAGTGGTGGCGCAAGGCGCACCTTACACCTGGGATAATCTGGTTCAGCCGCTGGCAGAAACCGATGACCGCCTGAGCCGTATCTTTTCACCGGTCAGCCATCTCAACTCGGTTAAAAACAGTCCGGAACTGCGCGAAGCCTACGAACAAACGCTCCCACTGCTGTCTGAATACAGTACCTGGGTGGGCCAGCATGAAGGACTTTATCAGGCCTACCGCGACCTGAAAGAAGGCCGTCATTATGCTTCGCTGGATCAGGCAAAGCAGAAAGCGGTCGATAACGCACTGCGTGATTTTGAGCTTTCCGGTATCGGTCTGGAAAAAGACAAGCAGCAGCGTTACGGCGAAATTGCCGCGCGTCTTTCCGAGCTGGGCTCGGCCTACAGTAACAACGTGCTTGATGCCACGATGGGCTGGAGCAAGCTGATTACGGACGAAAGCGAGCTGGCGGGCATGCCGGAAAGCGCGCTGGCCGCAGCGAAAGCCCAGGCGGACGCCAAAGGGCAGGAAGGCTGGTTACTGACGCTGGATATCCCCAGCTATCTGCCGGTCATGACCTATTGCGATAATGCCGCGCTGCGTGAAGAGATGTACCGCGCCTATTCGACCCGCGCCTCTGATCAAGGCCCTAACGCGGGTAAATGGGATAACGGTCCGATTATGGCGGAAGAGCTGGCGCTGCGGCACGAGCTGGCGCAACTGCTGGGCTTCGACTCCTTCGCGGATAAATCCCTGGCCACCAAGATGGCACAGAGCCCGTCACAGGTGATCGATTTCCTGAACGATCTGGCCGATCGCGCCCGTCCACAGGGTGAGAAAGAGCTGGCGCAGCTGCGTGCTTTCGCGAAGAAAGAGTACGGCGTGGAAACCATGAACCCATGGGATCTCACCTATTACGGCGAAAAGCAGAAGCAGCATCTTTATACCATCAGCGATGAGCAGCTGCGCCCTTACTTCCCGGAGTCGCGTGCAGTGTCCGGCCTGTTTGAAGTGGTGAAGCGCATTTACGGCATTACCGCGAAAGAGCGCACGGACGTCGATGTTTACCATCCGGATGTGCGTTTCTTCGATCTGTTCGATGAAAGCGGCGAGCTGCGCGGCAGTTTCTATCTCGATCTCTATGCTCGCGAGCACAAACGCGGCGGCGCTTGGATGGACGACTGCGTGGGGCAAATGCGTAAAGCGGACGGAAGCCTGCAAAAACCGGTGGCTTACCTCACCTGTAACTTCAACCGTCCGGTAAGCGGCAAGCCTGCGCTGTTTACGCATGACGAAGTGATAACCCTGTTCCACGAGTTCGGTCACGGCCTGCACCATATGCTGACGCGCATCGAGGCGGCGGGCGTGTCCGGCATCAATGGCGTGCCATGGGACGCCGTGGAACTGCCTAGCCAGTTCATGGAGAACTGGTGCTGGGAGCCGGAAGCACTGGCGTTTATTTCGGGGCACTACGAAACCGGTGAGCCACTGCCTAAAGAACTGTTGGATAAAATGCTGGCGGCGAAAAATTACCAGGCGGCGCTGTTTATCCTGCGCCAGCTGGAGTTCGGCCTGTTCGACTTCCGCCTGCATACCGAATTCAATCCGGAAAAAGGTGCACAGATTCTCGAAACCCTGCGCGAAGTGAAAAGCAAAGTCGCCGTGGTCCCCAGCCCGGAGTGGGGACGTTTCCCTCATGCCTTCAGCCATATTTTTGCAGGTGGCTATGCAGCGGGCTATTACAGCTATCTGTGGGCCGATGTGCTGGCAGCAGATGCCTATTCGCGCTTTGAAGAAGAGGGAATTTTCAACCGGGAAACCGGGCAGTCCTTCCTCGACAATATTCTGACGCGCGGCGGGTCAGAAGAACCTATGGAGCTGTTTAAACGCTTCCGCGGCCGAGAACCACAGCTGGATGCCATGCTGGAACACTACGGTATTCAGGGATAAGCCGTACGTGAAAATCTGTTTGCTTGATGAGACAGGCGCCGGTGACGGCGCCTTACCTGTTTTAGCCGCACGCTGGCAACTGACGCACTGTGATGATGCCGCGCTGGTGCTGGTGAAAACCGCCACACATCTTGAACTGCGCAAACGGGATGAGCCCAAACTGGGGGGGATCTTTGTAGATTTCGCCTCCGGTGCCCTGGCACATCGACGTCGTTTTGGCGGTGGCCGCGGTGAAGCTGTCGCGAAAGCGGTGGGAATAAAAGGGACCTACCTGCCCGATGTGGTGGACGCCACCGCCGGATTAGGACGGGATGCTTTTGTGCTGGCCGCGCTGGGCTGTCGGGTAAGGATGCTTGAGCGTCATCCGGTAGTGGCCGCACTGCTGGAAGACGGGCTAACGCGTGGCTATGAAGATGCAGAAATTGGCGGCTGGCTGCGCGAACGCCTGACGTTGATTCATGCTTCCAGTATTCAGGCTCTGACCGATATTACCCCGCAGCCGGACGTGGTGTATCTCGATCCTATGTATCCCCATCGGCAAAAAAGCGCCATGGTAAAAAAAGAGATGCGGGTCTTTCAGTCGCTGGTGGGGGCGGATGAAGATGCCGACGCACTGCTGGCACCGGCTCGCCGTCTGGCTAAGAAGCGTATTGTGGTGAAGCGTCCCGACTACGCGCCACCGCTGGCCGGTGTTGCCACGCAGTCTGCGGTGGTCACCAAAAGCCACCGCTTCGATATCTATCCGCCTCTGTCTTAATCGTTGTTTTAAGCCGGTCGGCACCTCAGTCGCACCGGCTTAGCGCGAGCGAATCATTCATCTTCTTCGTCACGCAGCGGCACAATCAGCATGTCGATGTGCACGGTATTGATCAACTGACGGGCAGACGACATCAGCTTGCTCCAGAAATCCTGATGATGACCGCACACCACCATGTCCACATCGTATTTCTTAATCGCATCCACCAGCACCTGCCCCAGGTCGCCACTGCCGCTCAGGGTTTCGGTGATAGGGTAGCCCGCGGCATCGGACAGGCTTTTTAACGCCAGATGCGTTTCCTCAGAAATACGCTTTTGCATATCTCCGAGGTTGACATCAATCAGACCGGTGTAGAGATCCGAGTAATTAACATCGACATGAATCAGCGAGATTTTTGCGTCGTAAGGGCGCGCGAGTGAGACAGCTTTATCCACTAACAACTGGCTTTCTGGCGAAAGATCGACTGCAATCAGGATATGTTTATAAGCCATGATATAACTCCTTCCACGAGATTCAGAATGGCAGCGATTTCCAGACGCGTCACAGTTGCGAAATCCATTGCGCGAACGGGCGATGAGCGCCACCGAGATGATTAATGTAAAGCACAGGCGATAATGTTGTTATACCTGAAAGTATAGTCCTGTGTGTTAACAAATGCTTCTGAAGCCGCCTGGGTTGTGAATAAGATCAATGATGAACGATTTTTACTCGTATAAAACGAAAATCCTCGCTGGTAAAAAATTGAACATTTCTCCTAAACTGAAAAAAGCAGCCTGCATCACACGGTTGCTACTTTTCTGGTGATTCAATAATAAAACTACAAATCGCTTTACGGGGCTGTTGGCTAATTCTGTAGGGACTGTTCGACATGGTGCGCGCTCAGCACCCTGCTGCGGTGCCGGTGAGGAGGATGACATGATCAGCACTATCGCGCTTTTTTGGGCTCTTTGTGTGGTATGTATTGTGAATATGGCGCGCTATTTCTCATCGCTGCGTGCGCTGTTGGTGGTTCTGCGTGGCTGTGATCCGCTGCTCTATCAGTATGTTGATGGCGCGGGGTTTTTCACATCCCATGGTCAGCCCGGCAAGCAGGTGCGGCTGGTGCGTTACATCTGGGCAAGGCGCTATCTTGATCATCATGACGACGAATTCATTCGCCGGTGTGAGCGGGTGAGAGGTCTCTTTATCTTAACCAGTTCACTGTGTGGATTGGTGATTATCAGCCTGATTGCGCTGGCCATCTGGCATTAAAAAGGGCGACCGAAGTCGCCCTGGTATGCTACCGAATTAAATGAGTTTCAGCGCTATCCAGTAGAGCGAACCCGATAACAAAATACAGACCGGCAGGGTAAATACCCACGCCATGGCGATGTTTTTGATGGTTTTGCTCTGCAAGCCGCCGCCGTCAACCAGCATGGTGCCGGCAACGGAAGAAGAGAGGATATGCGTGGTGGAGACCGGCATTCCGGTGTAGCTGGCAATGCCTATCGACACGGCTGCCGTCACCTGCGCAGACATGCCCTGCGCATAGGTCATGCCCTTCTTACCAATTTTCTCACCGATGGTGGTGGCCACGCGACGCCAGCCGATCATGGTGCCGACGCCTAATGCCAGCGCAACCGCCATGATGATCCATACCGGCGCGTACTCAATGGTGTTCAACAGATCGCCTTTGAGCTTGCCCAGGAAACGTTTATCGTCCGGAGAGGTTTCCGGCAGCTTCGCCGCTTTATCGGCGGTGTCAGAAATACACAGCAGCAGGCGACGCATCTGACTACGCTGCTCAACGGACAGGTCGTTGTAGCTTTGCAGGTTGTTCAGCAGCAACTGAGCACGTTGCACGGCCTGCAGCGCACGTGCACTGTCGCAATGAAACTCTGTCGATGATACCGGCGCCACTTCTTCCGGGGTGGGCAGCTTAGGCGGCGCCATCTCGATGATGTGGTTTAGTGAGGCCTGGTGCTGTTGATAATACTGCTCAAGATGATTGACCGCATCCCGTGTACGCGTAATGTCGTAACCCGATGCGTTCATATTTACCACGAAGCCGGCTGGCGCAACGCCAATCAGAACCAGCATGATCAGGCCAATGCCTTTCTGCCCGTCGTTCGCACCGTGTGAATAGCTGACACCAATGGCGGAGATAATCAGTGCCGTGCGCGTCCAGAAAGGCGGTTTTTTCTTGCCATCAATCTTCTCGCGATCGGCGGGCGTCATATGAATACGCGCACGCTTTTTGGTATTACTCCAGTAACGGCGGAGAACAAAGATCAGGCTGCCCGCAATCACCAGTCCGACAATAGGGGAAAGAATCAGAGACAGAAAAATATTCAGCACTTTCGGGATATTAAGCGCATCAACGACCGATGTACCGCTCATCAACGCGTTCGTCAGGCCAATGCCGATAATGGCGCCGATTAAGGTGTGGGAACTGGACGCGGGCAGGCCCAAATACCAGGTACCCAGGTTCCAGATAATCGCCGCCAGCAACATGGAAAAGACCATGGCGAGACCGTGGGCCGATCCGACATTCAGCAGCAGATCGGTAGGCAGCATATGCACGATAGCGTAAGCCACGCTTAATCCGCCGAGCAATACACCAAAGAAGTTGAAGACGCCTGCCATTAAAACGGCAAGCTGCGCCCGCATGGCACGGGTATAGATGACCGTTGCAACCGCGTTGGCCGTATCATGAAAGCCGTTAATTGCTTCGTAAAACAATACAAACAGCAGAGCAAGTATCAGTAACAGGCCGGTGCTAAGATCTAGACCAGCAAACAGATGTAGCATAGACGTTACGCCATTTTTGGAGGACATGAACGCGGCGCATTATCCGCGACAACATGCTGTCTGGGAAAGGAAAATATAGTCATGATTTGGACTAAAAGTGTCAATTTACCCGGTAAAAAGATATAAAAGCTATAAAAATTAGCTGGTTACATTGTGACATATTTACGGCAAAATTTTGACACTGGCATCCACAGGAGCAGATCACTACAATCTGCCCCTCTCTTACCAGGTGGGCAAAAGCAGTGGAACAGTTTGACGTTATCGTAATTGGGGCAGGCGCTGCCGGGCTTTTTTGTGCTGCACAGGCCGGACAGCGTGGTCGCCGGGTGTTACTGCTGGATAACGGCAAGAAGCCGGGACGCAAGATTTTGATGTCTGGCGGTGGGCGCTGCAATTTTACCAATCTCTACACCGAACCGGCCGCCTACCTGTCGAATAATCCTCACTTTTGTAAGTCGGCCCTTGCGCGTTATACCCAATGGGATTTTATCGATCTGGTGAATCGCCACGGTATCGCCTGGCATGAGAAAACCCTGGGGCAGCTGTTTTGCGATGATTCTGCCCAGCAGGTAGTCGATTTATTAATGGCTGAATGTGACAAAGGTGGCGTCACCGTTCGGCTGCGTAGCGAAATACTGAGCGTAATCCGGAATGACGCGGGCTACAGCCTGCAGCTCAACGGCAGCGCGGTTCAGGCTGAGAAGCTGGTCATTGCCAGTGGCGGTCTTTCCATGCCGGGCCTGGGTGCATCACCGTTTGGCTATAAAATCGCTGAGCAGTTTGGGCTGAAGGTACTGTCCACGCGCGCGGCACTGGTGCCCTTTACCTTACATAAACCACTCCTGGAACAGTTGCAGACGCTGTCAGGCGTTGCGCTGGATACGACCATTGCGGCAAAGGACGGCACCCTGTTCAAAGAGGCGATGTTGTTCACCCACCGCGGCCTGTCCGGCCCGGCAGTGTTGCAGATTTCCAGCTACTGGCAGCCGGGCGACTACCTCACTGTAGACCTCTCTCCGGCTACCCGTCTTGAGGATTTCCTGACGATTCAACGTGAGGCGCATCCGAATCTGAGCCTGAAAAACAGCCTGGCGAAAATCCTGCCCAAGCGCCTGGTGGAGGTCCTGCAGGATATGAACGTCGTGCCGGATGTGACGCTGAAGCAACTTAACCGCAAGCAGCAAACAGAGCTGGTGCAGACGCTGCACGGCTGGCAGGTTCAGCCTAACGGCACCGAAGGTTATCGCACCGCCGAAGTCACCCTCGGTGGCGTTGATACTACCCAACTGTCGTCGAAGACGATGGAAGCGCGGGACGTACCGGGCCTGTATTTTATCGGTGAGGTGGTGGACGTGACCGGCTGGCTCGGCGGCTATAATTTCCAGTGGGCCTGGAGTTCGGCCTGGGCCTGCGCCCAGGCGCTGTAAGGTCGCCATCTCGCCCTGCACTCAGGCATAACGCGAAACCGCATAGTCCGCATGGGCAATCTCGGGCGGTTTGCCTGAAATCACATCACTCAACAGCTGGCCGGAGCCGCAGGCCATCGTCCAGCCCAGCGTACCGTGGCCGGTATTCAGCCACAGGTTGCTGAAATGTGTATGGCCGACGATGGGCGTGCCGTCAGGCGTCATGGGACGTAATCCGGTCCAGAAGGTTGCCTGCTCAACGCGACCGCCACGGGGATAAAGGTCGTTCACTACCATCTCAAGTGTTTGCCGTCTGGCAGGCAGCAGGGTGTTGCTGTATCCCACAATTTCCGCCATACCGCCCACGCGAATGCGATCATCAAAGCGCGTAATGGCAATTTTATAGGTTTCATCCAGCACTGTGGACACCGGCGCGGCGGACGCATCGGCAATGGGGATCGTCAGCGAGTAGCCTTTGAGTGGGTAAACCGGAACGGACATGAGTGGCCGGAGTAATGGCGTGGAGTATGAACCCAGCGCCATGACGTATCCGTCCGCTGTCAGCGTTTCGCTGCCACAGGCCATACCGCTGATCTTGTCTCCCTGTGTCAGCAGCGCATCCACGGTTGTGTTAAAGCGAAAGTCGACGCCCGCCTCGCGCGCCAATGCCGCAAGCCGCTGGGTAAACAGCTGGCAATCGCCGGTTTCGTCATTAGGCAGTCGCAGCCCGCCGGTCAGCTTATGCTTAACCGCCGCCAGCGCCGGTTCAACCTCGGCCAGCTGTGAGGCTTCCAGCAGTTGATAAGGAACGCCGGCGTCCTGCAACACGGCGATATCGCGTGCCGCATTGTCAAACTGTTGAGCGGTGCGAAACAGCTGCAGCGTGCCGCCCTGACGCCCTTCATATTCAATGCCCGTGCTGGCCCGCAGTGCTCTGATGCAGTCCCGGCTGTACTCTGCCAGCCTGACCATTCTGGCCTTATTTTCGGCGTAACTCTGCGGATTGCAGTTTTTCAGCATTTGCATCATCCAGGCAAGCTGAAAACGTGAGCCATCCGGGCGCACGGAAAGGGGAGCATGACGCTGTACCATCCATTTCACCGCCTTTAAGGGAACGCCCGGCGCGGCCCAGGGCGCGGCATAGCCTGGAGAAATTTGCCCGGCATTGGCCGCGCTGGTGCCTAATGCCGGACCGGCTTCTTTATCAACCACCGTCACCTGATGTCCGGCTTTCTGCAGATACCAGGCGGTTGTTACGCCCACAACACCACTGCCGAGTACAATAATTTTCATGTTGATCGTTATCCTGCATGCGTTAGCGCTCAATGGCGCAGGTGTTGCCTGGGCCATCGGTTCTCGTTGTGGCTTATGCCTGAACCGGGTTTTGTGCCTGCCAGCATCGCACCGCGCTGCCTTTTTCCTGTGACAGGAGTAACTGAGGCGCCTCGCAGCCGCTGGTGGCTTGCGGACAGCGATCGCGGAAATAGCATCCCGTTGGCAGGTGGCGGTTACCCGGTAGCTCGGTGTTCACAGGCGCGCCATCCAGCACTGCGCCGATGCGCGGCACGGACGCCATCAGTAACTGGGTATAAGGATGTTGCGGGGCATCAAGGACGCGCTGTGTTTCACCCAGCTCCACAATTTGTCCCAGATACATGACTGCAACGCGATCGCTCATATGGCGCACGACCGACACGTTGTGCGATATCAGGATATAGGTCAGGTTTTGCTGTTTTTGCAGTTCTACCAGCAGATTCAGAATCTGCGCCTGAACAGAAATATCCAGTGCCGAGGTCGGTTCATCCAGCACGATAATATCGGGCTGCGATGACAGGGCCCGGGCAATCGCGATGCGCTGACGCTGGCCGCCGGAAAACGCATGCGGCGGGCGGTCCAGGTATTCGGGGCGAATACCGACCTGGTGAGCCAGTGATTCCGCCAGCGCGCGCCGCGCTTTTTCTGAAGCACGCGACTGAATCCACACCGGCTCGGTGATAATGCGCCAGACGGGCAGGCGGGGGTCGAGTGAAGAGAGCGGATCCTGAAACACCATTTGCATGCGACGTCCCCGGTTAACGGCAGACGCTGTTGCCAGTTCGAGCTGGCCTGCGGTTGGGCTGAGCATGCCCATCAACAGTTTCGCCAGGGTGCTTTTTCCACAGCCGGATTCGCCAACAATCCCCAGCGTTTCTCCCTGTCTGACCTCCATATCCAGGCCATTCAGCGCATGGACCTGTTCCGTGACTTTGCCGCGCCAGTTCTTTTTGGCCGGGAAGGTGACATGGACGTTTTGCAGCCTAAGCAGAGCATCAGACATGCTGCGCCTCCTGTTGTGGATACCAGCAGGCAACCTGCTGCGCGGCGTTGTCGGTAGTATGCAAGCGCGGCGTGGTGGTGCAGCGTTCTCCTGCCGCAAAACAGCGCTCGCGAAAGGCACAGCCTGCGGGTAAGCAGGCCAGATTAGGTACGGTGCCGGAAATGGATGCCAGCGGAGCACGCGGTTCAATCGCGTCAGGCGAACAGGCCAGCAGACCAATGGAATAGGGATGGCGCGGTGAACGCAGCACGGTTTCAGTGACGCCGCTTTCAATGACGGACCCGGCATACATCACGTAGATCCGATCGCACAGCTGTGAAACCACCGCCATATCGTGACTGATAAACAGCACGGCGGTGCCAGTCGCTTCGGCTTTTTGTTTCAACAGGCGCAGTACCTGCCGCTGAACGGTAACATCCAGTGCGGTCGTGGGTTCATCCGCAATCAGCAGGTCTGGCTCACAGGAAAAGGCCAGGGCAATCATGACGCGCTGACGCATTCCGCCTGAGAGTTCAAAGGGATAGCGATCCATAACGTTCTTCGCATCCGCAATTTGCATATCGCCCAGCAGCGTAAGCGCCCGGGCTTTAGCCTCACGGACAGACAGAGAACAATGCTGACGAATCACATCGACCATTTGTTTACCAATGCGGCGGGTCGGATTCAGCGCGGTCATGGGCTCCTGAAAAATCATGGCAACACGATTGCCGCGCATTTTGCGCATGTCCACTTCACTGGCGGCGAGGACATCCTGACCCGCCAGCTCCAGCCTGCCGCCTTTGATGTGATAGCTGTGTTCGGGAATGAGCCGCATCGCCAGCATGGCGGTGACGGATTTCCCCGAACCTGATTCGCCGACAACGCCCACAATCTCGCCGCGATTGATGTGCATTGATACGCTATTCAGCACGTTCACCTCTCCCTGATAAACCGGGAAGCTGAGACGTAAATCCTCAATCGTCAGAATTCTTTCTTGCATCAGTTACGTCCTCCCGCTTTGGGGTCCAGCAGGTCCTGGATGCCATCGCCAAACAGATTGAATCCCACCGCTGTGATCAAAATCGCGGCCCCGGGAAAGGTGCAGTACCACCACTGGTCAAGAACATAGTTACGTCCGTTAGCCACCATTGCGCCCCATTCCGCCGTGGGTTGCTGAGCGCCCAGCCCGATAAAACCCAACGTTGCCGCCATCAAAATCGCGCTGCCAATATCCAGGGAGGCCTGCACCACCAAGGGCGGCAGAGCATTGCGCAGGATATGCCAGCTAATCAGGTGCCAGCGCGAAGCCCCGAACGTTTTCGCTGCTTCAACGAAGGTATGCTGTTTGACGATTAACGTCTGACCGCGCGCCAGCCGGACATAAAAAGGGATGCGCACAATGGCGATAGCCAGCATGGCGTTGAACAGGCTCGGCCCCAGCGCGGCAGCCAGCGCCATGGTGAGGACCAGAGAAGGAATAGACAGCATGATGTCCATCAGGCGCATTATTATCGCATCGCTGCGGCCACCTAATACGCCGGACAGACAGCCCAGTAACGAGCCGCTTATGCCAGCCAGCAGCACGACCGCCAGCCCTGCCGCGACCGACTGCTGGCTTCCCACCAGGACACGGCTGAACAGATCCCGGCCCACCTCATCAGTCCCGAACCAGTGTGCGGCACTGGGTGGCTGGAGGCGATCGGTCAGGCTAATGGCGTTGGGATCGTGCGGCACAATCCACGGTGAAAACACCATTAATCCCAGCACCAGCGTGATAATGGCGGCACCCAACAGGGTCAGTGGACTTTTACTCAGCATCCACAGGCGGCGTTTCCAGGCGAACAGGCTGGGTTTTACCTGACGCACGGCGGGCTGCTCTTGCGTTATCATCATGTTCTACGCTCCCCGACCCATTCGCGGGTCAATCCACAGATAAAGAAGATCCACGAACAGGTTTACCAGTACGTAAGCAAAGGAAACCACGATGGCGAAGCCCATCACCGCCGGGAAATCAAGCGCCTGAACAGAAGACACCACATACGCGCCCATACCTGGCCAGGCAAACACGGTTTCGGTTAATACTGCACCATAAAGCAGGTCGCCTAATGCCAGCCCCAGTACGGTTACGGAGGGAATCAGGGCATTGGGCAGGGCATAGCGCACGACAATAGTCCATTTCGGCAGCCCGCTGGCCAGCGCGGTACGAATATAGTCTTCGCTCAGCTGCTCCAGCATGGCCGAGCGAATCTGGCGCGCCACAATGCCAAGGTGAACAAAGGCCAGGGTGGTGGCAGGCAGGATCAGATGCTGAAGCGCATTAAAGAAGACCTCGATGTTGCCTTCCAGCAGGGCATCGATCAGATAGAAGCCGGTAACGCGCGTGGGGGGATCGAGCCAGTCATCCAGCCGTCCGCCGCCGGGCAGCAGGTTTAACTTGCCATAGAACAGCACGATCGCCCCAAGGCCCAGCCAGAAGGCCGGTGTGGAAATCCCGGTCAGCGCCAGCAGACGAACCAGATGATCGAGCCAGCGATTACGATACACCGCAGAGAGCACGCCCAGCGGCACGCCAACGAGCAGGGCGATGGTCAGGGCACAAAAGGCCAGTTCCAGAGTCGCGGGAAAAAACGCCCGCAGATCGTCCAGGACCGGGCGACCTGTCCGGATAGAGGTGCCGAGGTCGCCATGTAACAGCTGCTCCACATAACGAATAAATTGTTGCCATAACGGTAAATCCAGCCCCAACTGCTGACGGATGTGCTGGACGATTTGATCACTGGCGCGGTCGCCCGCCAGCAGCCTGGCAGGATCCCCGGGAATAAGATGTGAAATAATAAATGTAATGACGCAGACACCGGCGACCACCAACAGCAGTCCCCAGCTACGCTGTCTTAATAAACTCCAGTAACTCATCATGTCTTCCTCAGCAGGGCCATGCAGGCCCTGCATGAACGGGTGTGAGCGGTGTTATTCTTTATGCATGGTGGCGATGTTAAATATTTGCTCCAGCATCGGATTAAACACGTAGCCTTTAACCGATTTGTTCATCGCAACCTGATAATTTTTCTGGAATAAGTAAACGTAAGCTGCATCGTTAATTACGATATTTTGCGCTTGCTGGTAATCGGTAGTCCGCTCAGCCTGATTCGTGGTCGATACCGCTTTTTTCAGCAGCGCATCGACTTCAGGGTTGGAATAAAAGGAGCGGTTACCCGGCAGGCCTTTTTTGTCTGACGCAAACCAGTAATTCATAAACATGTAGGGATCGGCGAAGTCCGGGCTCCAGTTACCAATCGCGATGTCATAGTCTGCTTTACTGATGCGCTCGCGCATGGTGGCGTTGGCCAGTTTTTCCAGCTTCACATTGATGCCAATAGCCTGAAGGTTGGCCTGCATCGACAGGGCAATCGGCTCCCAGTTGGGATCGTTGTCAGAATAGAGGAACGACAGCGACTGCGGTTTGGTGGCCACTTTATCCATCTCCGCTTTGGCTTTCGCAAGATTAAAGTCGTACTGCATGGCTTTGGCATCGTAGCCCCACATGCCTTCCGGGATCGGTCCACGCATCTGTTTACCGTTGCCGCCCAGAATGCCCTGCACCATTCCCTGATAATCGGTGGCCCAGGAGATCGCTCTGCGCAAATCGGGCTGGTTCAGTGGCGGTTTACTGTTGTTGAGATAGAGATAGGTCACGCGCAGTGCGGGATAATCCTGCACTGCCACCTCATTTTGCTTTTTCAGGGCGGCAAACTGGTCCATCGGCAGGGCGTCAGCAATGTCTACATCACCTTTTGCCAGCTGCAGGCGTCGGGCCGAACTTTCACTGATAATCTTTACGGACACGCGCTTAAAGGCAGGCTTAGGTCCGGAGAAATGAGGATTCGGCACCAGCACGAGCTGCTGACCTTTCTGCCAGCGCTGCAGCATGTAGGCGCCAGAGCCTGCGGTATGGTCGGCCAGATAACTGCGCGCGTCGTCAGCGGCATTCGCTTTCAGCACGGCTGGGTTGATGATGGAAGCGCCGTCGTTAGCGAGCGTGTAAAGGAAAGGCGCAAACGGCGTCTTCAGTGTGAAGCGCACGGTAAGCGGGTCCACGACCTCAACGTTGAGATCGGACGGGAAGGCTTCTGAAGGCCCCTGCTTAATGCGCAGCAGGCGCTCAAACGACAGCTTAACGGCCTCCGCGTTAACGGCTGACCCATCCGCAAACGCGGCGCCGGGACGTAATTTAAACGTCCACACCTTCCCCTCCTCGCTGCTCTGCCAGCTTTCTGCCAGATCGCCTTCAACGTCTGTCGAACCCTTCCCGTCCTGGGTTTTGTATTTGATCAATCGTTGGTAGGCAGGATAGGTAACGGTCCAGTCGTTATTATCAATAGTCACGGCAGGATCAAGCGTCTGGGGATCGGCGGCTTTACCTATCACCAACATGTCCTTGGGAACCGCCGCCAGGACGGGTGTTGTGGTGGCTGCAAGGGTCATGGCCAGTAACAAAGGGCGAAAATAGCCGGGTGCTGTATGCATCATTTTCATGGTAATACTCCGTCAGTCTGGGCTGGGGATATGCAGGTGAAAACATCATTGAGCAGCGGATAACGGGCCGCTTCCGGTAATTCGAAATGCCACCATTCCGTGGCAATCCCAGTGAAGCCGCCGCCAAACATCACGGCATTAAGCAGCAGCCTGTTACGTTGGGCAGTTAGCGGTACGTCGGGATGATAGGGATGGGACAACGCCTGCATTTCATCGAATCCGGTGCCCATATCCAGAATCTGCCCTTCGGCATCGACCAGCGTGACGTCAATAGCGGTGCCACGACTGTGATTGGATCCTTGCGATAAAGGCACAACGTAATTCTGATCGGGGCAGGCGTGCCACAGCAGCTCCTGGGCTTTTTGCGGGCGATAGGCGTCCAGCACCAGCAGACTCAATCCGGCCACTTTTGCGATTGCGATGCTTTTCTCCAGCGCGCTAACCGCATCGGGGTGCAGCAGACAGCGGGCGACGCTGTAGATGGGCTGTCCCGTAATGTTATCGGCGGTGGCGTATTTAAGGTCGATAGTGAGCGCGGGAAAGGCCGCTGCAATATCGACTAACTCTGTTTCCTGCATCATGCTGTAATCCCTGTTTTGTTAATGTTCAAACTGGCCAAATTCCTGCTGTAACAGTCGGTTCTGTACCAGACGCTCAGAAAGCGCCGGGCCAAGTCTTTCCACGACGGCGGACAACAGCAGGTTGAAAAGGCAACTGATGGGCGCAAGAGAGTCCCAGAAATTGGCGGTATCCGTTTTTACCTGAAGCAGATCAACCGGGTAATCACGCGCCCATGGGCACCAGATGTCGGTGACGAGCGCCATCGCGACCTGGCGCTCGGTGGCAACCCGGCAAAACTGCCTTGCTACGGTGGAATAGGCCCGGGTATCGGTAAGAATGACGTAAGGCTTTGAAGACTCTGAATTCAGCGACTCCAGCCAGCTGCCTGAGCTGCCATCGGCGTAGGTAACGCGCGGGCGTAAATATTCCAGATGACTGAAAAAGGTGTTGGCAATCCCGCGTGTAGACTGAATTCCCAGCACGATGACCGTATCGGCATCCGCGATTTGCTGGCTGATATGGCGGAAACTATCCGTTTGGGCCAGCTGATAGACATAGCGAATGGCATCCAGCTCCATCTGCAGGGACTGACTGGACAGGTCGGGCAGGGTACGTTGCTGCTGCCAGGAACCAAGACGGTCAATAACGCCCCATTGCTTGTAGGGCGTATTGGGGACGTCGCGCAGCAGGTTTTTCACATCATCAAGGTTTTTAAACCCCAGCTTACGCAGGTAACGCCCTACGGTTATACCGCTGGTACCGGTCGCCTGGGCGATGCTGTCAGCCGTTTCAAACGGAATTTGCTCGGTATGACTTAACAGCCACGAACTAATCCGCTTTTCGCTCGGGGTTTGCAGGCTAAAAGCGGCTTCGATTTTTTTAATCAGGGCTTCGTTCCCGCTCATGTTGTCCTCAATGTTACCTGGCTGTCATTGCCTGCTTCGTTGTTATTCAGGTAACAAGCACGAAGCATGCCATATATCTGAGGTGCATGAAAATAAGCCGCACGTCAGAAGATTCAGTGGAGGGAGTGAGAGGAGGAATAGCCTGTCCATCAATCTGGCGCAATTAGGGTGCAACATATTTGAAACCTGCATCACATTGGGGCAACAAAATCGGCGGGAAGTGTGATGTAGGTGAAGAAAACGGTTTAGCACGGCGCGGACCCGGTCAGCGCGGTCAAGGCCGTTGCGCTACGGGGTCTGAGGACAAGGCATGGGGGCCTGAACGGTGCGGAGACATTACGCGTCACGCTGATGGCGAGCCAGAGACGATCGGTTTTTCAGGCCGCGTTTTGAACCCCAGGGAGTGAGGTAAAGCAAAAATTAGCGATGGCCGCGAAGGGGACAAATTCAGCGTTAAAATAACCTGTTTCTGGCGTAATTTTAAAAACGGCGGTCTTTTGCATGCAGAAAAAATTATGCCTGATTACCGCTTCGCTAAAGTGAGTTTTAAGAATGTTTACCGGCAATAAAATGGCAGTAAACACGATTCAGTCACATACTTGCTTTTTTGACTCGTTAAGTGACATATCATGATTAGCTTCGTTCGTTCTTTATTCGCCAGCCCGGATAAATTCCTGCAGATAATGAGCCGCCAGGACATAAACGACTCCATTGCGGATGGTGAGCGCATAATCATTGATGAAAATGGCAACGCTGCCGTCAATATTCTCAGTGATGAAGTAAAGGAAGATTTTAATCGGCACGTCAATACCTTAAAGGGAGTTTGAGGTGGGAACCGCAATTTTTATGGTACTGATGGTGAGTGGTTATTGGTACACCAGCCGGGATCTGTCCAGCCGTTTCAAAATACGTCGCTCTTCAGGATGGGATGTCTATTTTCTTGTCGCACTTTACGGCTGTATATTTGTACTGCAGGGCGTTTTCGTCACCGCCCTTATCTGGTTTATCTTGTTTCTTATTTCAAGCGTTTCCAATTTCCTGTATGCGTTTCCTGGCGATCATTTGCAACTGCAAATGAAGTTCATGAACTGGAGTTTTCTCGGTATTCAGGCTCCAGTGGTCATCATGCTGAGCTTTGCCATCCTGTTCTGTCTCTACCGGTCAAACTGGGCAGGCAGCGCACGACTGAACGTGTCCGGTCGCAAAGATCTTTATCAGAAGCTTTCACGATCCAATGGTGTTGAACAGATGCTGTTCCAGTGCATGGAAGAAGGCGAGCTGGCCTGGATCACGTTAAAATCCCGCCGCATTTATATCGGCATGGTACACGCTGCCACCTTTGAATATGAGCGCACGGCCAATATCGTGCTCATCCCGATGCTGAGCGGCTACCGCGACAGTCATACGTTGAAACTGTCGGTCGAGCACAACTACAGCAGTTGGTATGCCGAGCACGACATCACACTGGATTCTGAGCCGAAAAACGCGATGGCATTTCGAAAAGTCATCATGGTGGATCAGGTTGAAAGCTTCTCACTGTTTGATCCCGCCAGCGCAACTGCACTGTCAATGGGCGAAGACCATCCGCAGAGCGTTGCGAAAAGTCGTGAAGGTGACCCTTCATCCCCGCCAGACCAGCAAATTGAATAATACCGTCACACCTCTGTCCGTACGTATTCACTGCCCCATGAATGCTGTCTGAATGCAAAATAGCATTGATGATGCAGTGTGTTTGCCCATACGCATCTACGCTGTCTACGACGTTCATCAACGAGGAAACGCTATGGTTTATCAAGGCAAAGCATTAGTGATTGGTGCATCACGTGGCATAGGACTGGCGGTCGTCAAGGCGTTTGCGGCCAACAACTGGCAGGTCACGGCCACCCATCGCAGTGATATCCCCCCGCAGGGAGAAATCCAGCAGGTTGACTGGCGTCGGCTCGATATGACGCAGACCGAGGCGGTTAAGCAATTTGCGGTTGGGCTGAGCGGGCAGCCTTTTGACGCGATTCTGATCAACGCCGGCATTTACGGGCCTGCTCATCAGAAGCTGTCAGAGAGCAACGAGGCTGAGCTCATCCAGCTGTTTATTACTAATGCCGTTGCGCCGATACGAACCGCAGAAATTTTGCTGCCGTTACTGAACCAGCAACACGGCGTACTGGCGTTAACCTCATCTCAACTTGCCAGCCTGAATGAGAATCGTCATGCAGAAGCGCCGCTTTACTCAGCCAGCAAAGCGGCCCTTAATATGCTCACGCGCTCGCTGGCCAGACCGGTGGAGGCGCAAAACGGCACGCTGCTGACCCTGCATCCCGGTTGGGTCAAAACGGATATGGGAGGCGATGCGGCACCGCTCACGCCTGAAGAAAGCGCCAATGGGATTGTTACGCAGTTAACCGCCAGTCGGGGACGTGGCGGCCATCACTATCTGGACTACGCGGGCAAAACGCTTCAGTGGTGAGGTAAAGGTTGCAGCAACGCTGACGGGCTTACAGGGGGCGTGGCAGCCGTCAGCGTGAAATTTTGCAACATCCGCGCCCCGGCATTACACTGCGCTTTTGATTACATTGATTGAAGGTGCTTATGTCTCAGCCCTACGAGCGACAACCGCTGCCCTTACCCGGCGGCCATAAAAAAGTGCTGTTGCACTCCTGCTGCGCGCCCTGTTCGGGAGAAGTCATGGAGGCGATGCTGGCATCCGGCATTGAATACACCATCTATTTCTATAATCCGAACATCCATCCGCTTAAAGAGTATGAGCTGCGAAAAGACGAAAATATCCGCTTTGCCGAAAAGTTTGGCGTGCCCTTTGTCGATGCGGACTACGATCGTGACGACTGGTTTAAACGTGCCAAAGGGATGGAGTGGGAGCCGGAGCGCGGTGAGCGCTGCACCATGTGTTTCGATATGCGTTTCGAGCGCACGGCGCTGTACGCCCATGAAAATGGTTTCCCGGTGATCACAAGTTCACTGGGGATTTCCCGCTGGAAAAACATGCAGCAAATTAACGACTGCGGCGTACGTGCTGCCGCACATTATCCCGATCTGTCCTACTGGGAGTTCAACTGGCGCAAAGGCGGCGGATCGGCACGCATGATTGAAATCAGCAAGCGTGAAAGTTTTTATCAGCAGGAATATTGCGGTTGTGTTTACTCCCTACGGGATACCAATCGTCATCGCGTTGCCAGTGGTCGCGAGCGGATCCAGATTGGCGTACAGTACTATAAGCCTGATGATAACTAGTTTTTTGCTGCCACGTTTACAGCAAGCGGACTAAATGACTAACCCCGAAGGTTTCGTTTATTCCGCTATATAACTTCTTTATTGGGTGGTTTTCAGCCTTACTACATACGCTGCAAGGATGGGCGTTGCTGTCGGTCACGTTCAGTCGCTGGCTTTTACGGCATACGCTAGGCGTACAGCCCATCATCTGCTTAAAGGAGCGGGTAAAAGACTGCTGACTTTCAAAGTGGTATTTAACCGCCAGGCTGATAATGGGCGCATGGCTGTATTTCAAATCATTAATACAGGAAATTAATTTCTTTCTACGGATGTAATGGGCCAGCGTCTCATTATGATAACGGGAAAATAGCTTTTGTAGATACCATTTTGAATAACCCGCCTTTTCAGCAATGTCGTCAATGCTTAAGCGCTGATCCAGATTCTTATTAATCCAGTCAGTAACAGAAATAATCACGCTCTCATTGTATTTATTCTCATTCATAACACCCCCTTAAATTTCGAAGGTGATTGTAAATTATCCTGTGTTTTTCAAAACATTACATGCGTAAAGATTCTTAAGGAAGTGAATGGTTATTTCCTGCGATGTGGAAGTATAAGCTTAATGATTATATTGCGTTGCGATTTGTGTATTATTTGTTTACTGAATAGAGGACATTATTCGTAATGTGATTATTTCACGCCAATTAGCATCGCGTTTATTTCACCTTTCACAGAACAGGAACAATGCCTTCTGCGAGGATGCATGCACCGTCGCAGAAGGGCCATGGCTCAGAGCAGGTTGTTCTCAGCCAACTCAAGTGCAAAATAGCTGAAAATCAAATCTGCGCCAGCCCGCTTGATCGCGCCAAGGCTTTCGAGCACGACATTACGTTCATCGATGGCGCCCGCCTGAGCCGCGAATTTAATCATCGCGTACTCACCGCTAACCTGATAGGCCGCCAGCGGAAGTTCAGTGCGCTCGCGGATATCGCGCAGAATGTCCAGATAGGCTCCGGCCGGTTTGACCATCAGTGCATCGGCACCTTCAGCCGCATCAATTAACGACTCGCGAATAGCCTCACGACGGTTCATCGGGTTCATCTGATAGGTTTTACGATCGCCTTTCAGGGCCGTACCTGCCGCTTCCCGGAAGGGGCCATAGAAGGATGACGCAAACTTGGTGGAATAAGACATGATCGCTGTCTGGGTAAAGCCTGCGGCGTCCAGCGCCTGGCGTATCGCCTGAACCTGGCCATCCATTGCGGCAGAGGGCGCGATAAAGTCGGCCCCTGCCGCCGCCGCCACAACGGCCTGCTTGCCCAGATTGATCAGGGTGGCATCGTTATCAACGCCATGGTCACACAGCACGCCACAGTGCCCGTGGCTGGTGTATTCGCAGAAGCAGGTATCCGACATCACGATCATTTCAGGCACGGTGTCTTTGCAGATTTTCGACATACGTGCCACCAGGCCGTTTTCATTCCACGCATCGCTGCCGGTCGCGTCGGTATGATGGGAAATCCCGAAGGTCATGACCGATCGAATGCCCGCCTTAGCGATACGTTCAATTTCGTAGGCCAGACGTTTTTCAGGAATACGTCTTACGCCAGGCATGGCCTGAATATCTTTATAATCATCAACACCTTCCTCAACAAAAATGGGCAGGGCCAAATCGTTCAGGCTAAGGCTGGACTCCTGAAACATTGCACGCATTGACGCGCTGGCGCGCAATCTTCTGGGACGTTGGGTAAGGGAAAAATCAGACATAGACACTCACGTAGCCAGTTGAAATAAGACGCACAGTCTACTCCGATTAAGTGCAGGCGATGAAGGTTTGTGTGCGGTGTGCAGAGACAGCAAAAGATTCTCCCGCCTCAGGGGCGGGAGAGAGGGGCGTTACTCGTTGATATTGGGGTGCTGTTCGACCAGACTTTTACGTTTGGCTTCCAGGCGAGCCATCTCGGCGTCGATATCTTCGATTTTCTGCTCGATGTTATCGTGATGCTCCTGCAGAATTTCGCGCGCTTCTTCCATGTCAGAAGCGGCAGGTGTTGCACCTTTTAGGGGCTTATTCGCCGTCTCTTTCATGTAGAGGCCGGTAATCAGGCCAATGACCGCAACCACCATCAGATAGTAAGCGGGCATATAAAGGTTATTGGTCGATTCTACCAGCCAGGCCGCTAACGTTGGCGTGAGGCCTGCAATCAGTACCGATATGTTGAAGGCGCTGGCTAATGCACTGTAGCGAATGTGCGTCGGGAACATAGCAGGCAGTGACGAAGCCATCACGCCGGTAAAGGCATTAAGGATCACGGCCAGCAGCAACAACCCAGCGAAAATCATTCCCAGCATGCCGCTGTTGATCATCATGAAGGCCGGAATGGCGAAGATCATCAGGGCGATACTGCCGATAATCACAAACGGACGACGGCCAAAGCGGTCGCTCAGCAGCCCCATCACGGGCTGGACAAACAGCATGCCCATCATGATGGCGATGATAATCAGCACGCCATGATCTTCAGAGTAGTGCAGGTTGTGCGACAGGTAACTTGGCATGTAGGTCAGCAACATGTAATAGGTCACGTTGGTTGCAATAACCAGACCGATGCAGGCTAGCAGGCTACGCCAGTGTTTGGTGGCGATTTCTTTGAAAGAGACTTTCGGGCCATCACGCAGGCCTTCGCGATCGCCTTGTTCCAGTTTGTCGACGTGCTGCTGGAACGCGGGGGTTTCTTCCAGGGCATGGCGTAAATACAGGCCAATAATACCCAGTGGCAGGGCCAGGAAGAATGGAAGACGCCATCCCCACGCAAGGAAGTTCTCTTCACCGATGATGGTAGAAATTAAGACGACGACGCCCGCGCCCAGCACGAAGCCGGCGATAGAACCAAAGTCCAGCCAGCTTCCCATAAAGCCGCGCTTGCGGTCAGGCGAATACTCGGCCACAAAGATAGAGGCACCGGTATATTCCCCACCCACAGAAAAGCCCTGAGCCATTTTGGCCAACAGCAGCAGAATCGGCGCCCAGATGCCAATGGAGGCATAGGAGGGAATCAGGCCGATACAGAAGGTACTGACCGACATAATGACGATGGTAATCGACAGGATTTTCTGACGACCATATTTATCCCCCAGCATGCCGAAAAACAGGCCGCCTAAAGGACGAATCAGGAAAGGAACGGAGAAGGTTGCCAGTGCGGCAATCATTTGAATCCCTGGAGAGGCATCCGGAAAAAACACCTTACCCAAGGCATAAGCCACAAAGCCATAAACACCAAAATCAAACCACTCCATGGCGTTACCCAAAGAGGCGGCGGTAATGGCTTTACGTAAACGGGAATCATCAATGATGGTGACATCATCTATCCCAATCGGTTTTACACGCTTCCTACGCAATTTCATAGAATTACCCTGTAATGGAACATGAAAGTCCTCAACGGCGCGAACCGAAAACAGCGTTCAGACCGCTGCGTTGAGGAAATTTAAGCATAGCCGTAAAACAGCATTGTCTGTCGATACATCAAAACGACAAATACTGTCGTTATCTGATTTATCGGCCGCAGAGTATAACGTTTTTGTGTGATATTTGTCATGTTTGACCTGAAAACGAACAATTTTACCGGTGGTTTATAGCAGCCGCTGAAAGGAAAAAAAGTCAGGTTCTGCGCGCGTTTGCGTGTTAAGTGAGCGCTGCGGTTTGAGCACCCTCAGCCATCTGCCTAAAGCTATTAACAAAGATTAAGGATTGGACGGGTTAAGGTTTGAGGCTTGCCTATCAGAACGCCTTCAGCAATACTCTTTCACCTTGATTTGGAGGAAGAATGTCAAGGAAAACACCCCATGCTTGCCAGAACCCTTGGGTGGCTCAGATAGATAGTGTAGAAAGAAAATTAATGAATTCTTCTGAGGTGCCCACGGCTTCCCAGTCTCCTGAAGCGCAGCTCAGTTCTGGATGGTTTAGCTGCCGCACTAAATACTGGATTGATCGACTGGCTCAATTGAGCGAAGCACTACAAACATCGACCGTGACAGGTAAGCAATGCTCGGAATACGAGGAGTGCCAGCAGCTGTTGCAGCAATCGATGCCTACGCTGCAACGGTTGAATCAGCGCGCCAGTGCGCCTGTTGAGCACGTCATTCAGCAGGAAGAGGCCATTGCGGTGGCAATGCGGGCGGCGAGTAAGCAGCGTGCAGCACAACGAAAAGCGCGTTGATTTAGCGCTTCTTCACCGTCATTGTGCCGCGTGCGTCACTAAGTTGCGGCTCAGGTGTTTTCAACCTCAACCGGCAAATGACCATATTGTTTCATCCATGCCACGATCGTGGGGTTATCCATGGGCCTGGCGTAAAAATAGCCCTGGATGAAGGTGACACCATGCTGCTGTAAATAGCGGAACTGCATTGCCGTTTCGACGCCTTCTCCCAATACCTGCAGCTTCAGTTTATGGCTCAGACTGATAATGGCGTCCAGCACCGGCGTTTCACCCTCCAGGGATTCGATGGCATTGATAAAACCCTGATCGATTTTTAGGTAGTCCAGCGTAAAGGTTTGCAGGTAACTCAGAGAGCAGTGCCCCGTACCAAAGTCATCGATAGCGATTTTCATGCCTGCCTGACGGAGTTGCGCCAGCTTAGCCGCGACGAGGCTCCCTTCTTTAATCAGGCTCCGCTCCGTCAGTTCCAGAGTAATGTTGAATTCGGTTCTCGCCATCCTGTCAGCAAAATTAAGCATATCGTCAACAAAATCCGGGTGCTGAAGATGCTCGGCAGCCACGTTAATCGCCAGATGAAAGCCGGGGTCAGGCGCCCAGCTTTGCGTGTCTTCAACGATCAACTCCATTAAATGATGGGTAATCGGGATAATCATCCCTTCTGCTTCTGCGGCGGCAATAAAGGTGTCCGGGCGCACGCTGTTACCGTTGGGCAGGGTCCAGCGCAACAGGGCTTCTGCGCCCGTGCAACGTTGCTGCGTATAGCTGTAGGTAGGTTGATAATGCACGCTGAACTGACGGGACTGAATGGCGCGACGAATTTCATCTCCCCATGAAAAGCGTCGGCGAAGCCATGAGGCGGTAATAATCATAAACAGTACGGAAAAAATCGCCGCCATTGGCATAAACACGAAAAGAAGCTGTGTCCATGCTTTAACCAGCTCAGTACCGGGTGCTATCAGGGTGACGTTGATGCTATAGCGGGAAGAGGTTGCATGATAGATCTGAGGCTTAAACCACTTGTCATCGGCCATTTCACGATCGCCTGACACGATGGGCGCACCGTTGCTAAAACGCATGGTTATCTGATAGTGATGCGTACTGCCCAGTGCGCTCATAAAATCAATAAGATACTGCCCTTCAACCATCACCCAGAGGGCTCTGCCAGCTGCCAGCTGGCGCACAAATATCACGGCAGGTCGGTCTGGCACGATGTAAGAACCCGCGAGGGACAGGCTCCACCAGTCTTTGCCGGTCACGGGCGGGGCGACGCCGATCATGGCTTTAAGCGTAGCGGGCTTGTTACCGTAGGCAGAAGAGCAGCTTATCGTGTTGCTTTCCAGTTTGCCGATACTGCGAAAATAGGGATGGAAACTGCTATTAATCCGCAGCGTATTTTCTATCTTTTCACAGGGTTGGTACTCATATTGGCGCAGCCAGGCGATCATGCTCCAGGCATTATCGCTGATTTTTTCTGCCTGAGACAGTAAGGTCGCGGCCGTATCAATTTGCTGTTCTTTTACTGTTTTTCTGGCATCGATCATCGTGAACACTAACCCCAGGAGCAGCGGCAAGAGTCCTGCGAGGACAATGAGCGAATGAGCATGCTCCTGTTTTCTTTTTATGAGCGGCACCGTAAAACCTCTGAATCGTGATCGTGTTTTGAGAGGTGCTAAGGGTTAATGCAGCATAGCACGCCAGTTCACGCCGCTGGTGAACAGTCGGAAATCCCTTATTCTCCGATAGGGTCAATTATCGACCTGACAGGCAATTCATTGACAAAAAAATTCATGCTATTAGTGAATGCTCACACATTAGATTGATGGCGGCTGCAAAAGGGTCGTGGAAAAGGTGAGCATGAGGATGTCCTGAAAAGGGAGCCGCAGCTAAGCCGTGGGAGGAGTATCCCAAAACACAGCAGCCAGAAGGGAGAGAAATGAGAACCCTTTTGTTACCTGGAAAGCGCCGCCATAACTATGGGCATAGCAACCTGTCTAAACACTACCCTGTGCCCCGACAGCATAACGACGTCGGGGCAACAACCTTTAGTCCTGGAAATAGATCTGCTTCAGGGCAACTTCGACGCCGCGCAGTTCTGCAAGCCCTTTAAGGCGGCCAATAGCGGAATAGCCCGGATTGGTGCGCTTGCGCAAGTCATCCAGCATCTGGTGACCGTGATCGGGGCGCATGGGAATGGCTCGCTGTTCGCCCGCCCTGCGGCGACGCTGCTCCTCGGCCAGGATCACTTTGATAACGCCAACCATATCCACATCGCCTGTCAGATGGGCCGCCTCGTGGAAGCTGTTGGGGTTCGTTTCTCGCTTTGTTGCCCGCAGGTGCACAAAGTTAATCCGGTCGGCATAGGTTTCTGCCATCTCGATAAGGGCATTATCCTCACGTACGCCGTAGGAACCGGTACAGAAACAGAATCCGTTATGCAGGCTGTCTACCGTTTCTTTCAGCCACTGCATGTCCTCTTGCGTGGAGATAATGCGCGGCAGGCCAAGAATGGGACGCGGAGGATCATCAGGATGGACGGCCAGCTTAATGCCGACTTCTTCCGCCACCGGTACGATGGCGCGCAGAAAAGTGGCCATATGCTCGCGCAGCCTGGCTTTATCAATACCGTTATATTGCGCCAGCTGAGCCTGAAATTGTTCAAGTGTATAACCTTCTTCTGCGCCGGGTAAGCCTGCGATGATGTTGCGCACCAGCGTGGCTTTCTCTTCCTCGGTCATGGCGGCAAAACGCGTTGCGGCGGCCTGTTGTTCAGCGGCGCTGTAATCTTTTTCTGCGCCGGGACGTTTTAACAGATGCAGTTCAAACGCGGCAAAGGCATCGGCATCAAAGCGCAGCGCTTTTGCGCCGTCCGGCAGTTCCCAGGCCAGATCGGTACGCGTCCAGTCCAGAACCGGCATAAAGTTATAGCATACGGTATCAATCCCGCAGGCTGCCAGGTTGCGAATCGACTGCTGATAATTGGCAATATAATGCTGATAATCGCCGCGTTGTGTCTTAATCGTTTCGTGCACAGGAATGCTTTCAACGACTGACCAGGTAAGCCCTTTTTCCGCCAGCAGCGCCTGACGCGCTTTGATTTCGGCTACCGGCCACACTTCTCCGTTAGGGATGTGATGAAGTGCTGTGACAATTCCTGTTGCACCTGCCTGGCGGGCATCGTCAAGTGACACAGGATCGTTGGGGCCGTACCAGCGCCATGTATGTTCCATTATTGCTCCTTGGTGGACGTGTGGCCCAGTGGTCAGGCCGCTGGACCAAGAGTAAGATAGCGCGTAAGTTAAGGCCGTGATCCGGATCGCAGCAATATAAATACGTATCATCTGCTGCCTGAAAGACGACCTGCAACAGGAGAGAGTTATGGGGTTAGCGGTACTGAAAACTGAGCGGCTTTATCGGCAAATTGCCAATGCCATCATTGCGGGCATTCATGGCGGCGATTTCGTGCCGGGCGGGGCGCTGCCGCCCGAACGGGAACTTGCCCGACAACTCGGCGTCAGTCGTTCATCGGTGCGTGAAGCCCTGATAGCGCTGGAGATGACGGGTTACGTCAGCATCCACACGGGTACGGGAGTTTTTGTCGCTCAGACCTTACCGCAACCTTCAGCAGGCAAAGAAACCGAGAATTTCAGCCTGCAGGATCTGCTCCAGGCGCGCGAAGCCTATGAGAGCATGCTGGCGGGCATGGCGGCGCGAAACGGCAGTGAGGCCCAGCGTCAGCAGCTGCTGTCCCTTAGCGCAGCGCTCCAGGCATTTAATGAAAACGACGCGGCTTTCATCGAACAGGACAAAGGCTTTCATCTGCTGATTAGCGAGATGAGCGGCAACGATCTGTTGCGGGAGATGATGGAAAATCTGTGGAACAAACGTGACAGCGCCCATTTCCGCCGGCTGGAACGTCATTATGCCGACAATACCTTTGCAGATGAAATGAACGCGGACCATCAGCGCATTGCCGAGGCCATTGCGTCTGGTGATGAGCAGGCTGCACAGGCGGCGATGAGAGAGCATCTACAGCATGTGCAGCAGCGTTTACTTGGTTAACAGCCGCGAAGGCTTGGGTCGGCCGGTTCCGAGCAGAATGGCCAGACGGCTCCCGCCCGGGGTGGTTTCCATTAAAATTTTAGTGATGCTGGTCAGAGGCACGGACAGCAGCATGCCGACCGGGCCCAGCAGCCAGCCCCAAAATATCAATGACAGAAACACCACCAATGTTGATAAGCCCAGACCGCGCCCCATGATGCGTGGCTCAAGCATATTGCCGAAAACCATGTGAATGGCAGTAAACAGCGCCGCCACCATTGCCGCGTCAAACACGCTGTTGAGCAGCAGCGCCTGCAGGAATGGAGGAATACCGGCAATAATCGGGCCGATATTGGGAATAAAGTTAAGGATAAAGGCCACCACGCCCCACAATAACGCAAATTTCACCTCCAGCAGGTAGAGCGTCAGCCAGACCGCGATGCCGGTGATCAGGCTGATTAGCGTCTTCAGTGCCAGGTAATGCGTCACCCCTTTTAAGGCCTTGTGTAAGCCGGCGATACGAATTTTGGGGTTCACAAACGCGTTACGCATTTTATAAGGCAGATGGTGCACCTCAAACAGCATAAAGACCACGGTGAGGATCAGTAACACGGTATTGGTCATCGCACCTGAAAAGCCACTCAGCGCCACACTGGCCAGATTCATAACGGTATTAGGGTCGAAGCGCTGAACCAGGGCATCGGTTGAGATATTGAGATGGATGCTGGCTGCCAGATGCTGAACCACCCCCATTTTCTTTTCCATAATGGTGCGCAGTTGAGGATAGAGGTCGGAAAACTCACTCATCGAGCTTGCCAGTATGGCTCCCAGCAGCAGAATCACGATAAAAATCACCGTAATCACCAACGTAATCGCCAATCCGCGTCGCAGCCCGCGCCGCATCAGTATCGTGACTAACGGATTCAGTACGATGGCAAAAAAAGCCGCCAGAAGTAACGGGACCAGAATGTCGGAGGCCGCTCTTATCCCGGCAAGGATAATCACCAGCATCGCGAGTTTGATTAAGATATTTTGTCCAATTTTTTCCTGCTGTAACGCGTTCATTCTGTATCTCTACGCATAAATAACTGATGAAAGTGTAGTTGAAGGAAAAGTAACGGTCTGATTTGTTAAGGGAAACGGTAAATCGGGCGAGTTTATTCCCCCGATAAATGGCGGAATAAACCGGATTTCCTGCTGTGATGCCGTTCTGGGTGTTAAAGGATTCCGGGGCGGCTCCCGGGAAAAAGCTGTCGGAGACATCAAGGGCTGGGGGCCTGAGCGCACAGGCGGTCACCCGCAACGACTGCGTCACGGGTGAATGTGGCAGGATTACAATGACTGTGCGGATTCGCCTTGTTCTACTTCTTCACGTGCCGGCTTGTCTGCGCCAGGAATGAGAAGATTCAGGACAATCGCGACCAGGCCGCCGGTGGTAGCCGCGGAGCCAAACAGATTCTCAAACATGGGCGGCAGATGGGAGAGCGAAGCGGGAACGGATTCGATTCCCAGCCCGAAACTAAACGCCAGACCGACAATAAGTATTTCCCTGCGCGTTAGCGGAGCCTGGCTTAGGATGCGAATCCCTGCCGTGACGACGCAGCCGAACATCACCATTGTGGCTCCCCCCAGCACCGGTGTGGGAATCTGACGCAGTGCTTCGCTGAAAGGCGGGAACAGCCCCAGCAGGATAAGAATGACGCCGACGTAACGGCCGACAAAACGACTCGCCACGCCCGTCATCTGGATCACGCCATTATTTTGCGCAAAGGTGGTGTTGGGAAAGGCGCTCAGCATCGCCGCAATCATGCAGCTCAGTCCGTCTGCCAGAATGCCGCCTTTGAGACGGGTGCTAAAGGTCTTGTCGGTAATAGATTTACCGGAAATCAGGCTGTTAGCAGTCAGATCGCCCACCGCCTCGATGATGCAGACCAGAGAGACCAGCACCACCGGAATGAAAAGCGTACTGTTGAAGTGAAAGCCAAACGGAAACAGAGAGGGTAAACGGAAGACGCTCTCGCCCAGTTCGTGAACCTGAAATTTGCCACTCAGGGCAGCGGCAATACAGCCTGCTGCGATGCCAGCCACGACCGATGAAAGGCGTAGCCAGCGGTTACCGGAGCAGCTCAGCACAACGATAACGCCAAGCGTTAACGCACCCAGCGCCAGATTACTGAGGCTGGCAAAATCCTGGGCTTTCTCACCGCCGCACCAGTTAATCACACTGACTTTGATCAGGCTGATACCAATCAGCGCAATCACGCTCCCCGTCACCACCGGCGTAAAGACCCGCTTTAAGGTATCAATGAAGCGGCTGACGATGACCGGCACCAGCGCCGCGACAAAGTTGACGCCAAACAGCATCGCCATGATGTCTTCTGGACTGCCGCCCTGTGCTTTGACCCACAGGCCGCCCGAGATGGCCACACCAAGAAAGGCAAAACTGGTGCCCTGCATGCATATCATGCCGGCCCCTATGCCCCATACCCGGTTTGACTGCAGAAACGTCCCGATGCCGGAGGCAAGGAGCGACATGCTGATCAAATAAGGCAGCCACGCATCCAGACCCAGCGCCGTGCCGATTAGCAACGGGGGCGTAATAATGCCAACCAGGCCCGCCAGCACATGCTGTGAAGCGCTGAAGAAAGCCTGGAGTGGGGGGATTCGCTGGTCCAGTCCGTACAGTAAGCCGCTGTTTTTTGGGTCAGGCATGGTCATCTCTTTCGGGGGCAGGGAGGTCCGACGATATTGCATAAAGCAGGCCAGGTTTTGCGTTGTGTCGAGTAATATCATAAATAATGATAATAATCATACAGATAGAAATTTATCCTGAGATGCATGAAAGGCGGCAAGCTATGAAACACATGATTCCTGATTTGCAGTAAGGAAATTATTGGTTCAGGAAATGGCCTTGGGTGAGGGATTTTGCACCACTGTCGTGCACCCGTTTGGCTTAAGGGCGTTGCGCCAGCAGAGTGAACCTTGCCAAAGGCAGGCTGAGGGCAAGAGGTGTGTAAAAAGAAATGTTCATTTCACTATGCGATTTAATGAAATTTATACGAAAGGCGCTGTTTTGTCTTTCTCCGCTTAATTTGACGCCTGACCGGGAGGGACGACGGCATCAGTGCAGACTTCGAGCTGGCGCTTGTCGTCACAGCACACAGGCACTAACTTCACCCCAGACAGGTCATGTAAAGCCATTGCTGGCGACCCGTTCAGAGCGACAGGCAAAAATGCGATCTGCCCCGCTAAAAAGTTATTTTTCAAAAATATTTATTTGAAAAATTTATTCCACTGTAATAGCTTCTCAGCATGCTTTTGGCTTTTCCTGCCCAGCCAGCGTGCCACTTCTTGTGCTTTGCCTGCTGGAACCGTACATACCAAAGAGGCAACATCATGACTATCGTAGGAAATTTTATTGGCGGTAAAACCACGTTCAGTGCCAGCAACGAAACCATTCCTGTGTTCGATCCGGCAACTGGCAAGGTGATCCGTGAACTTACCCAATGCAGCGCAGACGAAGTGGCCCAGGCAATCGACGTGGCGCATGCAGCCTTTCCTGCCTGGTCCAAAACCGCCCCGCTGCGCCGCGCGCGCGTGATGTTCAACTTTAAGGCCTTAATGGAACAGCATCGTGATGAGCTGGCGGCGCTAATCGTGTCCGAGCACGGCAAAGTCTGGTCTGATGCGTTGGGTGAACTGACGCGCGGGATTGAGGTGATTGAGTTCGCCTGCGGCATTCCTCACCTGCTCAAGGGGGAGAACTCGCCTAACGTGGGCGGCGGCGTAGACAGCTACTCGCTCATGCAGCCGGTCGGCGTGGTTGCAGGCATTACCCCCTTCAATTTCCCCGCCATGGTGCCACTGTGGATGTTCCCTATTGCCCTGGCCTGCGGCAACACCTTTGTACTTAAACCCCCGGCGCTGGATCCGTCTGCTGCCGTGCGCATGGCGGAATTACTGAAAGAAGCGGGCCTGCCGGATGGCGTTTTCAACGTGGTACACAGTTCGAATGAGAACGCAGAACAGCTTTACAAAGATCCCCGTATCGCGGCCGTTAGCTTTGTAGGTTCGTCGGGTGTGGCTGAGCACATTTACAAAACGGCCAGCGCGCACGGCAAACGCGTGCAGGCATTTGGCGCCGCCAAAAACCACGCTATCGTCATGCCAGATGCTGATCTGGACGCCACGGTCAATGCCATCATGGGGGGCGCATTTGGCTCGGCGGGTGAACGCTGCATGGCGTTGCCGGTCGTGGTCGCGGTAGGCGATGACACCGCCGATAAACTGATTTCGCGCCTGACGCCGCTGATTAAAGCATTACGCGTCGGGCCGGGCATGAATAAGGGCAGTGACGAGAATGAAATGGGGCCTGTCGTTTCGGCCGCCCATCAGAAGAAAGTGCTGGGCTATATCGATATCGGCGAGCAGGAAGGGGCAACGCTGGTTGTGGATGGTCGTCACCAGAAGGTTACAGGTTATGAGGACGGCTACTATGTCGGTGGAACGTTATTCGATCACGTGACCCCAGAGATGGTGATCTGGCGTGAAGAAATCTTTGGCCCGGTGCTGAGCATCATGCGCGCGCCGGATTACGACAGTGCGCTGAAACTGGTTAACAGTCACGAATTCGGCAACGGCAGCGCCATTTTTACCAGTAATGGTCACACGGCGCGTGAATTTGTCCAAAACGTTGAAGCCGGAATGGTCGGCGTCAACGTGCCCGTGCCGGTGCCAATGGCATTCCACAGTTTTGGTGGCTGGAAGCGATCGGTGTTTGGCGCACTGAATGTCCACGGTCCGGACGGCGTGCGTTTTTACACGCGCATGAAAACAGCGACCGTCCGTTGGCCGAGCGGCCAGCAAACGGTTTCTGAATTCAGTATGCCGACGTTGGGTTGAGTGGGCGCTCAGTGACAGCGTATTGACGATAAAGGGCGATGGATTAGGAGACGGCGGATGTCATTACTCTCAAAGGTAAAACAGCCCGATGAGCAGGGGCGCATACAGCAGGTAACGCCAGACAGTGCGGGCTGGCGCTATGTGGGTTTCGAGTCTTTCCTGTTAAAACAAGGACAGACGCTCGACATGGCCAGCGGTGACAGTGAGCTTTGCCTGGTGCTGGTGGCAGGCCTGGCCTCGATTAGCACGCGTCATGCAAACTTTCCGGGGTTAGGTAAGCGAATGTCGCCGTTTGAACGTACGCCGCCTTATTCCGTGTATGTCCCCCATGATGATGCAGTGACGGTAAGAGCGGACAGCGATCTTGAGCTGGCGGTATGTAAGGCACCGGGGCAGGGCGACAACCTGCCCGCCAGACTGATTGCGCCAGAAGATGTCGGCGTTGAGCGGCGCGGCAAAGGCCATAACCAGCGACTTGTGCACAACATTCTGCCGGACAGTGAACCAGCAAATAGCTTGCTGGTGGTGGAAGTGTTTACCGATGAGGGCAATACCAGTTCGTATCCGAGTCACAAGCACGACCAGGAAAACAGCGAGAACGAAACCTATCTGGAAGAAACCTATTACCACCGTTTTGAACCCGAACAGGGCTTCGCGATGCAGCGCGTTTATACGGACGATCGTTCTCTGGATGAGTGCATGGCTGTTTATAACCGGGATGTCGTCACCGTACCGCGCGGTTACCATCCTGTAGCAACCCTGGCTGGCTATAACAACTACTACCTTAACGTTATGGCAGGGCCGGTTCGCCTGTGGAAATTCAGTTGGGAGCAGGATCATGCCTGGGTCAACAGCGAACGCTATCCGTCACGTTAATCACGGCTGAGAGCAAAACGGCAGCCTGAGGGCTAATGCGGGTCATTTAAGTAAGGCCCGGTTTACCAATCCAGTGGCAGGCGTCAAAAGGGTTCATGTTCATCATGAACCCTTTTTTATGGAACTCTCACAGGCTCTGGGCATCATTCATTCCACTTCTCCCGAACGCGCCCGCTCGCTCTCTAATCTTATTCCCGCTGAGCTTCAGCAGACAGAGCCATCAGTGAGATATCACGGCTCCTGATGAGTTACCCCGGGCACGGTTCCGGGCGAACTGAGAACGCCGGATGAAAAGGCGAGATGGCTGATATTGCCGGGGCGAAGAGAACGAAACTATCCGTGGGAGCGGCGAATAAGATCCCGGAAATATGCCGATAAAAAAGGCTGGTCACCTTAAGTGACCAGCATTGAGCCTGAGGGCTGCTTTTTGTCGCTGCAGAGGGCGTTTTTCGCCGGGACACGCGGGGGCGTCATGCTCCTGGCTTTACTGAGGGCGCGTGTATCATATGTTCAGGTATGACCTGTAAGCAGAGCCGCCGCAGCTGGCGGCAAGTCAGGAGAGCTGACCGGACTGCGCATTCGCCAGCGCCAGGGATACAGCCAGCGTTTGTGCCAGACACAGCGAGGCAACCTGAGAGCGAAAACCGTCAACCTGGGCTTCGCGTACAACGAAACAGACGTCACTGAAGGCGGCAAGCGGGCTGACCTGGCTGTCAGTGATCGCGATTAAGCTGGCACCACGTTTGGCCCCCAACTCGACCACTTCTACCGCCTCCCTTGCATAGGGTGAACAGCTGATGGCAATCACCACATCTTTAGGCGTGACCAGATTAAGCTGTTCTGTAAACATGCCGCCCAGCCCGTCAATCAGGAAGGCACGGCGTTCCAGATGGCGCAGGGCATACACTAAATAAGAGGCAACGCTAAACGACCGACGCAGGCCGATTACGTAGACATTTTCGGCTTCGTTCAGAAGCTGCACGGTTTTGTCTAACTGGTCGGGGCTCACCTGCATAGCCAACTGCTGCAGGGCCTGACTGTTGACCATGGTGAAAACATTGAGGATTTCCGCCGGACTTTCGGGCGAATTCGCAGCATCGTCCGCTGCTGTCTGACGAAACAGCCGCGCACGTTCGGTATAGTTGACGGTCTCTTCCATCAGATGCTGACGAAAAACCTGTTTCATTTCGTTGAAACCGCTGAAGCCAAATGCATTCGCAAAGCGAATCAGCGTAGAGGGCGGAACATCGGCCTGCTGCGCAATAGAGGCCACGGTGTCAAAAGCAATACTGTTACTGTTATCAAGGATATAACGAGCCACCTGCTTCAGACGCTTGCTCAGCGTTTCGTAGCGGCGGCGAATCTCGTCCTGCAGCAGTGAAAGTTGGGAAGGATTATTACTCATGACATCTGCTCATTTGCGGAAAACGTGGCTGGATAATGAACGCTATGATATCAGATGGTTGGAAAATTTCATTTTTTTGTTATGTATGCAGCTTTTATTTCATTGGTTTATGAAATGACTCACAGATTCGCCGGGACAGGGGCGACGCGCGGGTGAGTTGGCCACTTAAACAGGCTGCATCCGATAAGGGCACAGCCTTACACAAGGCCTGATCATTCTCTTCAGGGCGGAAAATAGTCTTACAGTCCGGTATTCTCCCGAATATATTTTCTTGCCTTTACCGCGTACTCGAACGGATTGGCCAACGCAGGATCCTGCTCAGCCTCAACCACCATCCAGCCTTGATAGCCGTAGTCGTCAAGAATTTTGAAAACCGGTTTAAAATCAATGACGCCGTCGCCTGGAACGGTGAAGGTGCCCTTTTTTACACCGTCCAGAAACGACAGGTGCTGGTCACGCACTTCTGCGACAATCTCATCCCGCACGTCTTTCAGATGAACGTGGAAAATGCGCGGCAGATGAGTTTTCAGCACTGCCAGCATCACGTCCTGTGAGCCTTCAGAATAATAGATGTGGCCGGTATCATAGAGTAAACCGACATTGTCATGCGTGAGCGCCATGAAACGGTCGATTTCCGCTGGCGTCTGAATCCCGGTGCCCATATGGTGGTGCAGGCATACGCGCATCCCTTTTGCGGCGGCAAGGTCGGCAAGCGTATTGTAACCTTCCGCCGTTCTCTGCCACTCCTCGTCGTTAAATACCGGTTTGTGATCGAGCACTGACCGTGTTGTGCCCTGAATACTTTGACTTTGCTCTGAACAGCCGATCACCCGGGCACCCATTTCATAGAGAAAATTCATGTGCGCCGTAAAACCTTCAATGGTCTCGTCCTTGTCACCCTGCGCAAAAAAGGTGCTGAACCAGGCGTTGCAGATCTGAATGCCGCGAATATCGAGCATTGGCTTTAAAATGGCAGGATCGCGTGGGTATTTACTACCCACTTCACTTCCTGAGAAGCCCGCCAGTGCCATCTCGCTGACGGTTTGCTGAAAGGTATTCTCGCTGCCCAGCTCGGGCATATCATCATTTGTCCAGCCAATGGGCGCTATCGCCAGCTTTACGTTATCGTTGTTCATTGTGCACCTGCCAAAATCGAGAGATTTAGTTATAGAATGCCGGACGGGCAGGCATTTCAATTGGTTCAATGGCACCGCTTTTCTGCGCCTTGATACAGGCGTCAGCGGCGACGGAGGCGGCAAAACCATCCCAGGCGGACGGACCGGTTAACTGCCCGGCTTTCACGTCGTTGATAAACGCCTGCAGTTCGACGTCGTAAGCCTCGATAAAGCGGTCTTTCCAGTCGACTAAAATGGTGTTGGAAAGTTTGGCCTGTTTGCGCAGCTGCACTGACGAAGGCTCCGGCAGTCTGGCGATGCCTTCTTCACCCACCACCTCACACTGAATGTCGTAGCCGTAGGTGCAGTTCACAAAAATTTCTACATCAATGCGCACGCCTTTTTGCGTTTCAAACAGGACGATTTGCGGATCTTTCAGATGCGGACGCGCTTTGGAACTGACGCGGGGGAAAACCACCTGCACGCTTTTGTAATCGTCACTCGTCAGCCAGCGCAGTACGTCAAGTTCATGAATTAACGTATTGGTGATTGCCATTTCCGTATTGTAATTTTCGGGTACCGTCGGATTGCGATGCGCGCAATGCAGCATGAGCGGCTCGCCGATTTCACCGTCGGTAATCACTTTTTTCAGCGCCCGGTAGCCAGCATCGTAAGGCCGCATAAAACCCACCTGAACCAGTCGCTTACCGTGCTGGATTTCTGCTTCGACTACCCGACGGCAGCCCTCTGCGCTCATGGCCAGCGGTTTTTCACAGAACACCGGCTTACCCGCCGCGATGGCCGCCAGGGTAAACTCTTCATGCGTCGGATCCCATGAGGTCACCAGCACCGCATCCACATCAGGTGACTGAATCACCTCAAAGCCATCCTTGCAGACTTGCGCATCACTGTTCAGCCGTTGCAGTGCAGCCTGCGCGCTTTCAACGTTGATATCGGACACCGCGACCACCTTTGCCCCTTGTAAGACATTGTTGCAGCGGCGAATGTGTTCCTGACCAATCGCGCCTGTTCCAATCACACCAAGTTTCAATGTCATAATTACACCTGTAGGGTTAACTCGAAGAGAAGAAACAAGGGCCGTCAGACGGCCCGGAAATCAGTATTTGCGGGCCTGTGCCAGATGCGCATTCAGTTTGTCTGCCACATCCTGCGCGCGCGCCGATTGGGCCGTTTGTGCAACACCAACGTGCCACCAGCTGAAATAATTATGAATCATGGTCTTGGGCAGCACTTTAATATCTATCAGCGTAGAAACCTGCTGTGCTTTCGCATCGTCCAGCGCAGCGTTAAGCTGTTCCAGCGTGCTGACGCGATAGGTCTTACAACCATAACCGGCAGCAATCGCGGCAAAGTCTACCGGCACCAGGCTACCGTTTAGCTTACCGCTGTCCGTATTGCGGAAGCGAAACTCGGTAACGAAGCTGTCCATACCGTGCCCCATTTGCAGGTTGTTAATGCAGCCATTGCTCATGTTGTCCAGCAGCACCACGTTGATTTTGGCACCCTCCTGAATGGCGGTCACCAGCTCGGAATGCAGCATCATAAAAGAGCCGTCGCCGACCAGGGCATAGACTTCCCGCTGGGGCTCCGCAAGCTTAACGCCTAACGCCGCATTCACTTCATACCCCATACAGGAATAGCCGTATTCGAGGTGATAGCCGTTATAGCCGCGCGTGCGCCAGACGCGTTGCAGGTCGCCAGGCAGACTGCCTGCAGCACCGACGATGACGGCATCGGCAGGCAAATGCTGGTTGAGGGTACCCACGACACTGCTCTGGGTCAGTAGAGACTGCGTCAGGCGATTGAATTCGGCGTAGACGGCGTCCCGATCCAGATGGTCGGCAATCTCGGGCACAAATTCAGCCTCGTTATGTGAAACGTGATACACGCGCTGTGTTTCTTCTTCTAACTGTTGCCGCGCCTCGGCAACCTGCGTGCCCCAGTCGTTGCCGTAGTGCTGCGAAACCAGCCCATGACTGAGCGCCAGCAGGGCTTCACGCGCATCGGCAAGCAGCTGCACGCCGTCCAGCTTGTAGCTGTCAAAATTGCTGACGTTAATGTTAAGAAAGCTCACCTCGGGATGCCGAAAAATCCATTTCGATGAGGTGGTAAAATCGGTATAACGTGTGCCAATCCCAATCACCAGATCGGCGTCTTTTGCCAGCAGGTTTGCCGCCAGACAGCCGGTTTCACCTACGCCGCCAACGTTGAGCGGATGATCGGACAGCAGCGTGCCTTTTCCGGCCTGCGTTTCAGCGAACGGAATCTGATACCGTTCAGCGAACGCCTGCAATGCCTTGCCTGCCCCCGAATATTTGACGCCACCGCCGCAGATAATCAGCGGTTTACGTTTGCGGATAATAAGCTTCAGCGCATCTTCAAGTTGGGCCATGGTGGGCTGACGACGGTCCAGTCGGTGCACGCGTTTCTGAAAGAAATAGTCAGGGTAATCCCAGGCTTCGCCTTGCACATCCTGCGGTAAAGAGAGCGTAACGGCCCCGGTTTCAGCGGGGTCGGTGAGCACGCGCATCGCATTGATACAGGCGCTCATTAACTGTTCAGGGCGGCTGATGCGATCCCAGTATTTACTGACCGCTCTAAAGGCATCATTGGTGCTGATGCTCAGATCCCAGGATTGCTCAATCTGCTGCAACACCGGATCAGGTTGTCGGGTGGCAAAAACGTCACCGGGCAGCAGCAGCAGGGGAATGCGGTTCGCCGTCGCCGTGGCCGCCGCCGTCAACATGTTGGCAGCACCCGGGCCAACAGAAGAGGTGCAGGCGATGATCTGACGCCGCAGGGATTGTTTGGCAAAGCCGGTTGCAGCGTGCGCCATTCCCTGCTCATTACGTCCCTGGTATACCACCAGATCCCCACTGTCCTGTTCCAGTGCCTGGCCCAGACCCAGTACATTGCCATGGCCAAAAATGGCAAAAATGCCATGGACAAACTTCGTCTCATGCCCGTCTACGTCAATATATTGATTATCAAGAAATTTAACTAATGCCTGTGCGGTAGTCAGTTTGATGGTGGCCATAAACTTTCCTTAACGTGCTGGCTGTAGCGGCGTCCGGCCCCGCGCATTAACGGCGTGACGTAACGGAGAGAGCTACCGGGATAACTGAAATGTCAGAGGATTATAAACAAATGCATTTTTCATAAAATACAATTACAGAAGAAATATTTCATTTTGCGAGGGGGATCAAATTTACATTCCCGGCGATCCACGTCATAGCAAGGAAAGGGGGAGCTGGAATGTTTTGTGAGCGTTGCCGTTTTTTAAAATATTTCATTTCATTTCATTGTCAGGTCAGCCTCGAAAGTCAGGCGGTAAGTCTGATGCCTTGTGGTACAAGGTGCGCAGGGCATGGCGATAAAGTCCCGGGGGTCGACAGATTTTTAACTGGTTCACATAATCGCATTGTAAGTTTCATTTTGAATTGAGTTTGGAATATTTGTTCCTCATACTGTGTTTCTCGCTAACCAGACACCTTCAGACCCCGATATCCAACTTGTCCACAGTGTCTGCTCATCACAGAAGGAAACCAGAAGTATGAGTACACAACAGAAGCGTCTTGATGTGATTTGTATTGGACGCATCGCCGTAGACTTCTATGGTCAGCAAATTGGCGCGCGACTGGAGGACACCACGTCCTTTGCCAAATATCTTGGCGGTTCATCGGGTAACGTCGCTTATGGCACCGCTATTCAGGGGTTGCGTTCGGCCATGCTGGCGCGCGTAGGCGATGAGCATAACGGCCGTTTTTTACGTGAAAGCCTGCAAAGGGTTGGGTGTAATACCGATGCGCTGATAACGGATAAAAAACGCCTCACTGCCCTGGTGATTCTCGGCATCAAAGACGACGAAACCTTTCCACTGATTTTTTATCGTGATAACTGCGCCGATATGGGGCTGGTGCCAGAGGATATTGAGGAGTCCTTTATCGCCTCCTCCCGCTCGGTCGCGGTCACCGGCACGCACTTGTCACATCCCCAGACCCGGGCCGCTGTGCTGAAGGCGCTGGAGCTCGCCCGCAAAAACGGCCTGCGAACGGCGCTGGATATCGATTACCGGCCAGTATTGTGGGGATTAACCTCTCTGGGTGACGGTGAAACACGTTTCATTGCATCGTCAGAGGTGACGGCGCAACTGCAGCAGGTCGTCCACTATTTCGATCTTATCGTAGGCACCGAAGAAGAATTCCATATCGCGGGCGGCAGCACCGATACGCTGACGGCGCTGAGAAATGTCCGTGAGGTCAGTAAGGCTACGCTGGTCTGTAAGCGGGGTGCAATGGGATGCGTTGTCTTTGAACATGAGATTCCGCAAAGCTGGGAGCAGGTAACGCTGCACAGCGGCGTGCGCGTCGAGGTGTTAAACGTGCTGGGTGCAGGTGACGCGTTTATGTCGGGCCTGCTGCGTGGCTGGTTAAATGATGAAGGCTGGGAGCAGGCCTGCCGTTACGCCAATGCCTGCGGTGCGTTGGTAGTTTCACGCCACGGTTGCGCGCCGGCGATGCCGACCCGGGAAGAACTGGACGATTTTCTGAGCCGCGAAAACGCCGTCAAGCGTCCGGACCTGGACAGTCGATTAACGCACTTGCACCGCGTGACCACCCGGCAGCGTGCCTGGCCGGAACTTAATATCTTTGCCTTTGATCATCGTAAGCAACTGGTCGATATGGCCAAGGCAGCGGGGGCTGACGTCAGCCAAATTTCTCAACTCAAGCTCCTGCTGCTTCAGGCCGCAGAGCAGGCGGTACAGCAGGCAGGCATTGAAAGCAAAAGCGGCATTCTGGCCGATACCACCTTCGGGCAACGGACGCTAAACGCCATTACCGGCAAGAACAGATGGATCGGGCGGCCGATAGAGTTACCGGGATCCCGACCGTTACGCCTTGAACACGGCAATATCGGCTCACAGCTTGCCAGTTGGCCAATGGAGCATGTGGTAAAATGCCTGGTGTTTTATCATCCGGATGACAGCGCCGAACTGCGTGAAGAGCAGGATGCCGTGTTGCTGGATGTCTGGAAAGGCTGTAATAAAAGCGGACATGAACTGCTGTTGGAAGTGATTCTGCCAGAGGGGCAGCCAGACCGTCACGAAGCCTGTTATCTGGCGGTTCTGCGCCACTTTTATGCGTTGGGAATCAAGCCGGACTGGTGGAAATTACCGCCCCTGTCAACAGCGAGCTGGCAGGCCATTGGCACCCTGATTGAGACGCAGGATCCGCACTGTCGCGGTATCCTGTTGCTCGGTCTGGACGCGCCAGAGGAGACGTTGAAACTCGGTTTCGCTGCGGCTGCGGCTGCGCCATGGGTGAAAGGCTTCGCGGTGGGACGGACGATTTTTGCCCAGCCTTCAAGTCAGTGGTTGCAGGGTGAAATTGACGACGCGGCGCTGGTAACGGCTGTAAAAGATAACTATCTGCGTTTGATTGATTACTGGCGCACGGCACGCGAGCAGGCGTGAAAAGAACCAGAATCGAGCCGTGTGGAGACGTGCTTTTCCACGCGGCTCGCTGTTTTCAGGGCGGGAACCTGAAATAACACCCTTGTCAGGCAAGGGCCTGTTGCGGTTATTTCAGTTTAATGCTCTTCACTACCGTTTCAGCTTCGCTTTGCGCCTGCTGCTGGTTCTGGGCCGGCAGCGTGACCTGCATGGTCATCAGCTTACCGTCCACCTTTGCCAATACGACGGAAGACCAGGAGGTCTGGTTGTTGGCTGAGATCACGGTGTCCAGCTGCTGCGCGGGTTCGCCGCCCAGGGTGACCGCTTTGTTAGAGACAACCTGTAGCTGCGGATCGCGGTTACGCTGCTGTTGTTCCATGCGCTGTGATAAAACATCCAGCCCTTCGTTAGTGGCATCACCCGCAATAACGATAATCGCCCGCGCGCCGCTTTCATCAGCATACACGTGCATATTGGTGCTTTGTGATCCCAGTTTGCCGCTCTTATCAGACATGCCCGGCGGTAAGGCGAAGCTTAACTTGCCATCCATCAGCGTCACGGTTTGTGCCGACTGACTGGCAGATGCGCCGTTGTCGTTTGCCGCGTCATCTTTCTTTTGGTCACAGGCGGCGAGGCCGAGGACCAGCAAACCAATTCCCGCATATTTCACTAAATTACGCATCAGAATCCCTTTTTAAATTTCCACTCAGGCGTTTATACAACAGGAATCAGGCTGCAAACGCAACCTGAGTATTGTCAGAAGATTTTAGCGGATTGTCAGGAAAGGCTGTATTGCCGGTTAGCCGAAATGTATCTGTGGTTGAGCCTGACGTTCGGCCAGACGTTTCAACGCCGCATTGAGCAACACAACATAGGCAGGCAGGAAGAACACCATGCAGATCAGCACTTTGAAACTGTAATCGACCAGGGCGATCTCCACCCAGTGCTGCGCCATAAACGCATCGGAGCTCTTATAGAAGGCGATAAAAAAGAACGCCAGCGTGTCGCTGATGTTGCCTAAAAACATGGCACAGCCCGGTGCTATCCACCACTGCGGCAGGCGACGCAGACGGTTAAAGACATGCACATCCAGAATCTGGCCCAGCGCGTAAGCCATAAAGCTGGCGCAGGCGATACGGGCGACAAACAGGTTCACCTGCTGCAATGCCTGCCAGCCTTGCCACTCGCCCTGATAAAATAAACTGGAGATGGTATAGGAGATAAACAACGCCGGCACCATGACCGCCAGAATAATCCGCCGTGCAAGCGGCGCGCCAAAAATGCGGACGGTCAGATCGGTCGCCAGGAAGATAAACGGGAAACTAAAGGCGCCCCAGGTGGTGTGGAAACCAAAAAGGGAGACGGGCAACTGCACCAGATAGTTACTGGAGGTAATCACCAGCAGGTGAAACAGGGACAGCCAGAAAAGCGCATAAGTGCGCTGACGCGGAGTAAATGCGAGCATAGTTAGCCTTTTTAATCGTGGGGTGAGGGAACCCATTGCAGAGCGCAGATCGGTCCGCGCGCTACGGTTTCATGAACAAAAAACGGCCGCATCTTACCCTGGTGTGCTATTAATGCAATGGCTAATTTTAACGCAATCGTTATCGCCTTGCGTCCAGGGGCTGACGCGCTAAAATAAGCGCCCGCCAACCTGAATTGAGATCGTGATGAGTGATGCATTTTCTTCCGCCGACCATCAACTGGATGCGTCAGGCCTGCGCTGTCCCGAACCGGTCATGATGGTTCGCAAAACCGTGCGCGGGATGCAGGACGGTGAAACGCTACTGATCGTGGCTGACGATCCGGCGACCACGCGGGATATTCCCGGTTTTTGCCGCTTTATGGAGCATCGCCTGTTAGTCGCGCAAACCGACACGCTGCCTTATCAGTTTTTGATCAGAAAAGGGATGGGCGAATAACGGCGGCACCTGCCGCCGTCCAGGTTGTTAATCCCGCGTGCGCAGCAGCCGCAACGCGTTTGCCGTGACCAGCGCGGTGGCGCCAGAATCAGCCAGCACCGCCAGCCACAATCCGGTCAACCCGAGAAGCGTGGTAACCAGAAACAGTGCCTTAAGCCCTAACGCAATACCGATATTCTGGCGAATAATTGCCCGGGTGCGGCGCGCCAGACCAATCATCGGAGCCAGATGGCTGAGCTGATTGCGCGTCAGGGCCGCATCGGCTGCTTCCAGCGCGACATCGGTGCCGCTGCCCATGGCTATGCCCAGCGTGGCCGCCTTCATGGCTGGCGCATCATTGATGCCGTCGCCCACCATTGCCACAACCTGATGCTGGCTGAGCTGGCGAACCCGTTCCACCTTGTCGGCGGGTAATAAACCTGCGTGCCACGCGATATCCAGCTGTTGCGCCACCCCAGCCGCCGCTCGCGGGTTATCCCCTGTGAGCATAATGCTGTTGATGCCGAGGGCCTTTAGCGCCTGCAACGCGGCAGGCGTTTCACTGCGCAGACGATCGCGCAACGCGAGTGCACCCAGTACATCGCCATTACGCAGCACAATCACCAGGGTTTCGCCCAGGGCCTCCTGCTCGCCAATCATGTCCAGTTGCCGGGCGCTCAGCGCGTTAACGTAGGCCGGGGCCAGCAGTTCAATGCGCTGGCCTGCAACCTCGGCCCTGATGCCGCTGCCGGCGATGGCCTGTTGATGCGCGGCTGCCGGAATTGTCAGGGATTTCGCCTGGGCCGCAGCCACAATTGCCGTCGCCAGCGGATGCGTGGAGCCCTGCTCAACGGCGGCGCTCAGCAGCAGAATCTCGTCTTCACTGAGATCGCCGAATGCCAAAATGCGGGTCAACTGCGGTTTGCCTTCCGTGAGCGTCCCGGTTTTATCGAACGCTATCGTCTGCACCGCACTCAGACGTTCCAGGGCTGCACCGCCCTTGATTAAAGCGCCGCGCCGCGCCGCAGTCGCAAGGCCAGACGTAATGGCCGCGGGCGTCGAGATCACCAGTGCACAGGGGCAACCGATGAGAAGTAACGTCAGCCCTTTATAGATCCACGGTAGCCATGCCCCCGCGCCGAGCAGCGGCGGTATGACCATGACCAGCAGCGCCAGCAGCATGATTGCAGGTGTGTAAATGCGGCTGAAATTATCGATAAAGCGTTCCACCGGAGCACGATGGCTTTCGGCTTCCTCAATCAACTGCAAAATGCGGTCAATCGCGCTCTCGCCGGGTTTTGACACCACGTCCAGCGTCACCAGCCTGTCGACGCTGGTGGCACCGGCCAGCACCTTATCGCCCCGCATGCGAATAACCGGCAAAGACTCGCCGGTTAAGGCGCTTTCATCGAAACTGGCGCTTTCCGCGACCAGGCATCCGTCAACCGGCAGGCGACCACCGGCGGCAACCTCTATACGGTCGCCTGGCTGCAGCGCCGTCAGTGGAACCTCACTGCGAACGCCATTTTGCAGGCGCACGGCCGATTCGGGACGGATCGCCATCAGCTGGCTCACGCCACTGCGCGCACGGGTTGCCGCACAGGCCTCCAGGCGTTCACCCAGTTGGAACAGCAGCAACACCATGGCGGCTTCCGCATGGGCGCCAATCAACAGCGCGCCCGCCGACGCCAGCGTCATCAGGGTTTCAATCGTAAAAGCAGAGCCGGTCCGCAGGCGTTGCCAGGCTTTACGCGCGACCGGTGCCAGACCAACCAGCGTGGTGAGAATAAATAATCCATCGCCCCACACAGCATTGACCTGGCTGAGCGCAACGCTGGCCAGCATTAACCCGGCGAGCATAAAAAGGGGAAGATGTGTTTGCCAGGGCGCGGGTGAAGAAGCGGAAGCTGCGATGGAGGAGAGTTGAAAACCGGCTTTTCTGACGGCGTCTTCTATAGATCCTTGAACCGGTGCGCGGGCGTCTACGATCAGCTTCTCACTGGAGAATACGACGCGGGCCTGGGTGACGTCAGGAAGCTGACGAACGGCCGTTTCGATAGCGCGGGCACAACTGGGGCAGTCCATGCCGCTGACCAGCCAACTGAACTGAAAAGCATCTGAGGACCGTCGTCGGTCACCTTCGTCATTGGCTTCACTGCTGGATGAACTGCCGCATGCGCAGTCACCACCGCAGCCATTGCCGTCAGAAATTTCAGGCGTTGCCGCAGTAACAGACAGCGTACCTGAACGAACAGGGCGGATTGCACAAAGCGGTTTTGCGGCACGGTGCGTACCGTAGGGCTTACCGCAGCCACAAGCATGATGTTGATGCATATAACCTCCGGAAGGCGTGGGCACCATGCCCACGCCTTATCTTACACCCGACGGTTTGTTCCATCTCAAGATTTATTGTGACGCTTTCTTAGTAAATCCACAGGGAGCGGACAATCATAAAGTGGCCCGCAAAATAGCAGGCTGCGACGATGGCGCTGTCCGCGCTAAAGCGGCGACGGTAATGGCTGATAAACCACACAATATTGGCCAAAAGAAGCAGGGCCGAACCGACGAGAATCGAAAAGCTGTAATCACTGGGACGGAAAAAATATTGCTCTGACGCCATCCAGTTCATCACCAGCGTCATGCCGATAAGCGTACAGACCGGCCAGCGTAACGTTTCCAGCTTGCTCCACAGAATGCCAATCACGACAACCCCGATGATCAAAAAGGTCAGCGGAATGGGCCAGTAGAAACTCATCGTCATGTTGGCGGCGAAGCACAGCGTATAGAGCAGATGCGACAGGAAAAACGCGCCCAGCGCGTAGAGCGTCTGCTGACGTGGAAGCAGCGTCAGCGTATCGCCGACAAGCGTGGCGACCAGCCCGGCCACAATCAGATAGTCTGACGTGTTGCGCGTGGGGGCTTGCCAGGCCAGGCCGACTAAAAGCAGCAAGGTTACAGGCTTAAATAACCAGCGTTGCCATTGAGGTCCCCGGTAAGAGGCATCCACATACAGCCAGCCGGAGAAAAGTACCGCGAGAAAGGACCAGAGCATTGCTTCTCCCTATTGACCAAAAATGGTGACAATTCCTGAAATACTCCTGTCAGTCTAGGTTACGCCAGCCTGATGTGACAATCGGTCAACTCTGGTTGTATGCTTTAGCGCGCCATTTGCGCCATCTGTAACCTGAGAAACGTTGGGATATTATGAAACCACCGCTACTTTTTATCATTGTGCTGGCTGTTATCGCTGTTTTAGCGACTCGCCAGTTCATCAAACAGCGTCGTGAAGCCGCCGTCAATGATGCCTCACCGGTTCGCACCCTGACAGTCGAAGTGAAAACCAAACGTGAGTTTTCTGTTTCCAGTCGGCGTTCGCGTGAACGGGAAGTGATCGCCGGTGATGAAATGCGCTATGAAGCGTGGTTTCATCCGCTGAACGGCGAAAGCGATATTAAGATGCGGGTAAGTGAAAATGACTACCATCTGATGGACAAGGGCACGCAAGGGGAACTGACTCTGCATGCCTCGCGCTTTATTCAGTTTACGCCCGCCCGGCACTAACGGCGGCGGGCCAGGTGCCCGCCGTGACGACTTACTTACGTGGGAAGTTTTTTTTCTGCCACGCGACCAGTTCGAATACGCCAAACAAAAAGACTTTTATCTGGGTGACACGATCGATCGGCGGCGCATCTTTAACTTGGGTGGTGCGCAGCAGGACCAACTGCAGACCATGCATCAGAATCATAAATATCAGAGCCACATTGATAAACCAGGTCAGTGGCTTGGGATAAGGATGAATCAGGTTAAACAGTAAAAAACCCCATACGCACAGCATCAGCAGGCGTCCTAAATTAAGTAACATCGTGTGTCTCCTGTTGGCGCTGATATAAGCGATAGGCCACCTGGCCGGCAATTTTTTCGCGGTAAAGATCCCAGTGTGCTGGAACCGGGGGGGCACCGCGTTCAACTTCACTTTCAACGTAGATGAGTGCGTCAGCAGTCAGCCAGCCGTTATTCTCCAGCAGTTGCAGCGTTTGTTCCAGCAGGCCCTGACGAAACGGCGGGTCGATAAACACAATATTGAACGGCTTACCACTCTGCGCCAGCCATGTCAGCGTATTGGTCTGCACAACCTGGCCGTTGGCGGCCTGAAGCGTCTGTAAATTTTTGGCCAACTGCTGCGCCACCGGGCGTTCCAGCTCCAGTAACGTTGCCGAGGCGGCGAAACGCGACAAGGCTTCCAGCCCCAGCGCACCACTGCCGGCAAAGCAGTCCAGACAGTTGGCCGCCTGAATAGAGGGCGCCAGCCAGTTAAACAGGGTTTCACGCACTCTGTCGGTAGTTGGACGCAGTCCGGCACTGTCCGGCACCGGCAATTTGCGGCCGCGCCACTGTCCGCCAATAATGCGGATTTGGCCTGCACCACCAGTCTTACGGGGAGGTTTTATCATCTTGCTCACAAATCTTCATAATTTGTTGCGTAGTTTAACGGGCGAAACGATGAGAAGAAACGTTAAAAAAGGGTGCTGTGGTGAGCTGGCTGGAAAGTGTTAGACTACAGCGTTGCTGCTGTTATGCATAATTCTGCGGTTTGACGCTCATCTGGCGTTTATCACCAATACTTTTTTTAACCCTGGGAACATTGTGCTACCGGGATGAAGCCATCGAGGAGTGTGGTTACACAATGGCAAAAGAGAAAAAACGAGGCTTTTTTTCCTGGCTGGGATTTGGCAAAGAAGAAGAGAAACAACCCTCAACGGAAGCGCAGGCCTCACAGACTGCACAACCGGAAGTCCAGCAGCCAGAACAGGAATCCCCGGCAATAAGTCAGGCAGAGATCCACGCGGAAGAGACCGTTGCAACGACTGAAAAAGTCGTTGAACAGCAACACGCAGCGGATCCCGACAGCGAAGTAAAGCTCAAAGCGATTACCCCATCGGCTGAAAACGTGCCTGATCCGCATGATGGCATTATCACGCCCGCAGAACCTGCGTCCGAGCCTGTGGACGATGAGGCGCCGCTCAGCGATGACGAACTCGCGGCACTGGCGCTGGCTGATGCGGAGATCGTGGAAGTCACGCCGCACGAGCCTGAAATCCTTCAGCCCGAACCTGTCCAGGAGGCAGACAAGGCGCCGCTCAGCGATGACGAACTCGCCGCACTGGCGCTGGCCGATGCGGATATCGTGGAGGATGTTTCAGAAAACGCCGATCGGGCGGAGCCGACAGATACTGTCAGCGATCTTCCTTTAGCCGCCGCGCCACTGGTGACGCAGGAGCAGGATCGTCCGACAAAAGAGGGCTTCTTTGCCCGCCTGAAACGCAGCCTGGTGAAAACCCGTCAGAACCTGGGATCGGGGTTTATCGGCCTGTTCCGTGGCAAAAAGATTGATGATGAGCTGTTTGAAGAGCTCGAAGAGCAACTGCTGATTGCAGATGTGGGGGTCGAAACGACGCGCCGTATCATCACCAGCCTGACGCAGCATGCCGACCGCAAACAGCTTCGCGATGCAGAGGCGCTTTATGGCCTGCTGAAAACTGAAATGGCCGACATTCTGGCGAAAGTGGAAGAACCGCTTAATGTTGAAGGCAAAACGCCTTTTGTCATTTTGATGGTCGGTGTTAACGGCGTAGGTAAAACGACCACCATCGGCAAGCTGGCTCGTCAGTATCAGGCAGAAGGCAAGTCGGTCATGCTGGCGGCGGGCGACACCTTCCGTGCAGCGGCCGTTGAACAGCTTCAGGTATGGGGTCAGCGTAACAACATTTCTGTGGTGGCGCAGCATACCGGTGCCGATTCCGCTTCGGTGATTTTCGATGCGATTCAGGCCGCTAAATCCCGTGGCGTTGACGTTTTAATCGCCGACACCGCAGGCCGTTTGCAAAACAAATCGCACCTGATGGAAGAACTGAAAAAAATTACGCGCGTCATGAAAAAGCTGGATGAGCAGGCGCCGCATGAAGTCATGCTGACAATTGATGCCAGCACCGGGCAAAATGCCATCAGCCAGGCCAAACTGTTTCATGAAGCGGTCGGTCTGACCGGTATTACCCTGACAAAACTGGATGGCACGGCCAAAGGCGGTGTGATTTTCTCGGTGGCAGATCAGTTTGGCATCCCTATCCGGTATATCGGTGTCGGAGAAGGCATCGAAGATTTACGGCCGTTCAAGGCCGAGGATTTTATTGAGGCATTGTTTGCCCGAGAGGACTAATTAGGATGATTCGCTTTGAAGAGGTCAGTAAGGCATATCTCGGCGGACGTCAGGCGCTGCAGGGCGTAGATTTTCATCTACGTCCCGGTGAAATGGCGTTTCTGACCGGCCATTCTGGCGCAGGGAAAAGTACCTTGCTGAAGCTGATTTGTGGCATTGAGCGTCCCAGCGCCGGACAAATCTGGTTTAGCGGGCATGACATTTCACGCCTGCGTAACAGCGAGGTGCCGTTTCTGCGCCGTCAGATTGGTATGATCTTTCAGGATCACCACCTGCTGATGGATCGTTCTGTCTATGACAACGTGGCCATTCCGCTGATCATCTCCGGTGCCAGCGGGGAAGATATCCGGCGGCGTGTTTCAGCCGCGTTAGATAAAGTGGGCCTGCTCGACAAAGCGAAAAGTTATCCTATTCAACTTTCCGGTGGTGAACAGCAGCGCGTGGGTATTGCACGCGCTGTGGTGAATAAACCGGCGGTGCTGTTGGCTGATGAACCAACCGGTAACCTGGATGAGGCGCTGTCTGAAGACATCCTGCGACTGTTTGAAGAGTTTAACCGCGTTGGGGTGACGGTCCTGATGGCGACACATGATGTGGGGCTAATCGGTCGCCGAAATTATCGGGTGATGACGCTAAATAAAGGACGCCTGCACGGAGGCCACGATGGTCAATAAACGCAACAAACGCGCGCCCGCGCCGAAGGCGAAGCAACCGTCGAAAAGCAAAGCGTTACGCGGCGGCTGGCAGGAGCAGTGGCGCTACGCGCTGCGTGGTACGTTGTCTGACATGTGGCGTCAGCCGTTAGCGACATTGCTGACGGTGATGGTTATTGCAATCTCTCTGACGTTGCCCAGCGTGTGTTACATGGTGTGGAAAAACGTTAGCCAGGCTGCCACTCAATGGTATCCGGCGCCACAGCTGACGGCCTATCTCTCCAAAACGCTGGATGATGCCGCCGCCGAAAACGTGACGACTCAGCTGAAGCAGGTCGATGGCGTGGACCACGTTAACTACCTGACGCGCGAAGAGGCCCTGAACGAATTCCGTAACTGGTCAGGCTTTGGCGGCGCGATGGATATGCTGGAGCAGAATCCTCTGCCGGCCGTGGTCATCATTACGCCTAAACTGACTTTCCAGAATTCCGACACGCTACAAACTCTGCGCGACAGGGTGGCGAAAGTGCAGGGCGTTGACGAAGTGCGCATGGATGACAGCTGGTTTGCTCGTCTTGCGGCGCTGACCGGTCTGGTGGGGCAGATTGCCTCCATGATCGGTATCTTAATGATCGTGGCGGTGTTCCTGGTGATTGGCAACAGCGTCAGGCTGAGTATTTTTGCCCGGCGCGATACCATCAACGTGCAGAAGTTGATCGGGGCGACCGACGGGTTTATTCTGCGTCCGTTCCTGTATGGCGGTGCGTTGTTGGGTTTCTCTGGTGCCGTGTTATCGCTGCTTCTTTCCGAAGTGCTGGTCTTGCGTTTGCAGTCCGTAGTGGCCCATGTTGCCTCAGTGTTTGGCACGACCTTCTCGCTCGAAGGGTTCTCCTGGGATGAGGCAGTGTTGCTGCTGCTGATCGCGGCGATTATTGGCTGGGTTGCGGCCTGGCTGGCTACCGTACAACATTTACGCCGATTTACGCCGCAGTAAACCTCTGCAACATTTTTTTGTTATAATCATCCTCTGCTGCCGACAATGGGTGCAGAGGATATTGCCCCGCTGTCATCTGTGTGTAAAATATTCACTGCTAAAATTGAACTTGTGGATAACTTTGTTTTCTAAGTAGCACAGATTGCTTTTGGTTTTCCTGCGACGTTGACATAATGTGACGTGCGCTTAAGGAAAGATGCGGCAATTCCACTGATTTTGTGAGGGTTTGAATGACCAAAGAAATGCAAACTTTAGCTATTGCTCCTCTGGGCAACCTGGAATCCTACGTTCGGGCTGCCAACACCTGGCCGATGCTATCGGCAGAAGAGGAAAAGGCGTTGGCTGAACGGCTGCATTACCAGGGCGATCTGGATGCGGCTAAGACGCTGATCCTGTCTCACCTACGCTTTGTTGTTCATATCGCTCGTAACTACTCAGGTTATGGCCTTCCACAGGCTGACCTGATTCAGGAAGGTAACATCGGCTTGATGAAAGCCGTTCGTCGCTTTAATCCTGAAGTGGGCGTCCGTCTGGTATCCTTTGCCGTGCACTGGATTAAAGCGGAAATTCACGAATATGTGCTACGTAACTGGCGCATCGTGAAAGTGGCGACCACGAAAGCACAGCGCAAATTATTCTTTAACCTGCGTAAAACCAAGCAGCGTCTGGGCTGGTTTAATCAGGATGAAGTAGAAATGGTCGCGCGCGAGCTGGGCGTGAGCAGCAAAGATGTGCGGGAAATGGAATCGCGCATGGCCGCTCAGGATATGACCTTCGATATGTCCGCTGATGACGAAAGCGGTGAAGGTAAGTCCATGGCGCCGGTGCTGTATCTCCAGGATAAAACCTCTGACTTTGCCGACGGTATCGAAGAGGACAACTGGGAGTCACATGCAGCCGACAAGCTGACGTTCGCAATGGAAGGCCTGGACGAGCGCAGCCAACATATCATTCGCGCCCGCTGGCTGGATGAGGACAACAAAACCACCCTGCAGGAACTGGCCGATCGTTATGGCGTTTCCGCAGAGCGCGTCCGACAGCTTGAAAAGAACGCGATGAAGAAACTCCGAATGGCTATCGAAGCCTGACGAGACAGGGCGACTTCAGGTCGCCCTTTTTTATTGTCTGTTTTTTATTTTACCCAGCCGTCAACCTGGGCGCGAAAACCACAGGCCTGCATAAACGCCGCACGAATGCGTTGATCGTCACTGCCGTCATCGGCAATCCACCAGTCGTTTAACGATGGATTCTGCTTCATCGTCTCTTCCAGCAAATACTGTCCTACGCCACGTCGCCGGGTAACATCTCTTACAGCCAAATGATGCACTTTGCCGTGAGTACCTGAAATTTCGAGTTGTAATGCAGCCAGTAGGCGATCGTTGAAGCGCGCCGCATAAAGACGATGGCTTTCATTCAACGCTGTCTCCAGCTTTTCTATATCGATCTCAGGCCAGATTTTCCCCAGATCTATCCGGTCCTGTAGCGTCAACGAGGTGAGACGCAAAATGGTGAGCTTCATAATAAACACCTGTGCGTATAAAAGCCGTTAGTGTAGTCAATTCCCGTTACCGGAACCCTGGCACATTTTAGGCAATAAAACAGGTCAAAACAGCGACAGAGTGCCAGGATAATAGTTATAAACATGCTATCCAATTTTAAAGGCAGCATAACGCGCTGCCCTGGTGAGTAAAAACCACGCATTGGCTCCAGAGGATTATGCTGCTTTTGGCTGCGAATCATGAATATGTCAGTTGCTTTACAGAATAAACTTCCTGTTTAATAGACTGAAATATAAAGCCTTATTATTAATAAAAGCCAGAAAAGCGTGCTAACTCATTATTGTTAAATCAGTTTTCCACTTTATTTGGCAGAAAATAACATCACTCACAACAAACACGACACAACTGATGGGGTAGTTCGCATGAAAATGACAGGTCGCGCGTTACTGGCAGGATGCGTTGCATTGGCGATGAGCCATGCGGCAATGGCGAAAGAGATTAAAATCGCTATCGTAGGTGCCGCTACTGGCCCGGTCGCACAATATGGTGATATGGAATTTACCGGCGCTGCACAGGCGATTAAAGATATTAATGCCAAAGGCGGCGTTAACGGCGACAAACTGGTCGGTGTGGAATATGACGACGCCTGCGACCCAAAACAAGCGGTTGCGGTGGCGAACAAGGTGATCAATGACGGCATTAAGTATGTTATCGGCCACCTGTGCTCCTCCTCAACTCAGCCCGCTTCAGATATCTACAACGACGAAGGCGTGCTGATGATTACCCCTGCTGCTACGGCACCTGAACTCACGGCGCGTGGCTATGCAGATGTGATGCGCACCACCGGTCTGGATTCTGACCAGGGCCCAACGGCGGCGAACTACATTCTGGATGTAATCAAACCCAAACGTATCGCTGTGGTGCATGACAAACAGCAGTACGGCCAGGGCCTCGCGGAATCCGTACAAAAAACCCTGAAGGCCAAAGGCGGCAACGTGGTGATGTTTGAAGGTATCACCGCAGGCGATAAAGATTTCTCAACGCTGGTTGCGCGTCTGAAGAAAGAGAACGTGGATTTCGTGTACTACGGTGGTTATTACCCGGAGCTGGGCCAGATTCTGCGCCAGGCGAAAGCGGCAGGGCTGGAAGCCGGCTTTATGGGACCAGAAGGTGTGGGTAACGCCTCGCTGTCTAACATCGCAGGCGACGCTTCTGAAGGGCTGTATGTAACCTTACCAAAACGTTACGACCAGTTGCCGCAGAACAAGGCGATTGTTGAAGCCATTAAAGCGAATACCGCGTCTAACCGCAAAGATCCAACCGGCCCCTTTGTCTGGACAACTTACGCAGCGATTCAGTCTCTGGTCACCGGCATTGAGCGCAGTAAGAGCGATGAGCCAGATGCGATTGCGAAGAACCTGAAAACCGGCGCGCCGGTGCCGACAGTAATGGGTGACCTGAGCTGGGATCAGAAAGGCGATCTGAAAGGCTTCGAGTTTGGTGTCTTCAAATGGCACAAAGACGGTTCGTCCACCGCGGTTAAATAAGGTCGTGACGCTTCCCTGCAGCCTTTGCTCGGGGAAGCAGGCCAAAGCGATGCGCCCTGTGGGGTAATGCTTTTGCCTTGCTAACCCTCTCCTGCTGACAGGAGAGGGGTTTTCTGGTTTCTGAGTAGGTCCTCATTATGTCCGAGCAGTTTCTCTATTTCATTCAGCAGATGTTCAACGGGGTCACCCTCGGGAGCACCTACGCGCTGATCGCCATTGGTTACACCATGGTTTACGGCATTATCGGCATGATCAACTTCGCCCACGGCGAGGTCTATATGATCGGCAGCTATGTCTCTTTTATGGTGATTGCGGCCCTGATGATGATGGGCATTGATACCTCATGGCTCATGATCGCCGCCGGCTTTGTGATGGCAGTGATTATTTCCAGCGCCTATGGCTGGAGCATTGAGCGCGTGGCTTACCGGCCGGTTCGCTCTTCCAAGCGCCTGATTGCGCTGATCTCCGCCATCGGAATGTCCATCTTCCTGCAAAACTACGTCAGCCTGACCCAGGGCTCGCGCGATCTGGCGTTGCCGAGCCTGATTACCGGCCAGTGGACGCTGGGAGAAAGCAATGGTTTCGCGGCTACGCTGTCGACGATGCAGCTGGTGATCTGGGTAGTGACGTTCCTGACGATGCTGGCGCTGACCCTGTTTATTCGCTATTCCCGCATGGGCCGCGCCTGCCGTGCCTGTGCTGAAGACCTGAAGATGGCCAGCCTGCTAGGCATTAATACGGATCGCGTCATTTCGCTGACCTTCGTGATTGGTGCCGCGATGGCGGCGGTGGCCGGTGTGCTGTTAGGCCAGTTTTATGGCTCCATCAACCCCTTTATCGGCTTTATGGCGGGCATGAAAGCCTTTACCGCTGCGGTGCTGGGCGGTATTGGCAGTATTCCCGGCGCGATGATTGGCGGTCTGGTGCTGGGCATTGCTGAAGCCCTGACCTCTGCCTATCTCTCCACGGAATATAAAGATGTGGTGTCGTTTGCCTTACTGATCGTGGTGCTGCTGGTGATGCCGACCGGCATTCTGGGCCGTCCGGAGGTAGAGAAAGTATGAAACGCCTTGGTCTGGTCAATGCGCTGATTTCGACGGTCATGTTGCTGGTTCTGGCTGCGTTCTTTATGGGAATGCGCCTCGATCTGAATGGTACGAAGCTACAGGTGGTCAATGCCGGTAGCGTGCGCTGGAACTGGATATTTATCGGTTGCGCGGTGGTGTTTCTGTTCCAGCTGCTGCGTCCGCTGCTTCAGGGCAAGCTGAAGCGCAGCAGTGGCGGTCTGGTACTGCCGGGGTTTGATGGTTCCACGCCGAAGCAAAAACTCGTCATGGCGTTAATGATTGCTGCTGCCGTTATCTGGCCTTTTCTGGTCTCGCGCGGCAGCGTTGATATTGCGACACTGACGCTCATCTACATCATGCTGGGCCTGGGGCTGAACGTGGTGGTTGGGCTATCGGGGCTGCTGGTTCTGGGCTATGGCGGCTTCTATGCCATCGGTGCCTATACCTTTGCTTTGCTCAATCATTACTATGGTTTCGGTTTCTGGCAGAGCCTGCCGCTGGCCGGATTAGTGGCCGCGGCCTTTGGCCTGCTGCTGGGGTTCCCGGTATTGCGGCTGCGCGGCGACTATCTGGCTATCGTGACGCTGGGCTTCGGCGAAATCGTCCGTATTCTGCTGCTTAACAATACCGCGATTACAGGGGGACCGAACGGTATTGCCCAGATTCCCAAACCCACTTTCTTCGGCCTGGAGTTCGGCCGCCGCGTTAGTGAAGGGGGATGGGGCACGTTTCACGAGGTCTTTGGCATGAAGTACGATCCCAGCGACAGGGTGATTTTCCTGTATCTGGTGGCGTTACTGTTAGTGGTGTTGACGCTGTTTGTGATTAACCGTCTGCTGCGTATGCCGCTTGGACGGGCCTGGGAAGCACTGCGTGAAGATGAAATCGCCTGTCGCTCGCTGGGCTTGAGTCCAACCCGTATTAAGCTGACTGCCTTTACTATCAGTGCGGCTTTTGCGGGGTTTGCCGGTACGCTGTTTGCCGCGCGCCAGGGGTTTGTCAGTCCCGAATCCTTTACCTTCGTTGAATCCGCGTTTGTGCTGGCCATCGTGGTTCTGGGCGGAATGGGATCGCAGTTTGCGGTGATTCTGGCCGCCATTCTGCTGGTGGTGTCGCGTGAACTGATGCGCGATCTCAATGAGTACAGCATGCTGGTCCTCGGTGGGTTGATGGTGCTGATGATGATCTGGCGGCCGCAGGGGTTACTGCCCATGAAGCGTCCACATCTGAAACTCAGACAGGGTAAACAAGGAGAGCAGGCATGAGTCAGCCTTTATTAGCCGTTGAAGGCCTGATGATGCGCTTCGGCGGTCTGTTAGCCGTAAACAACGTCAAACTGGAACTGCGTCCACAGGAAATCGTGTCGCTTATCGGTCCGAACGGCGCAGGCAAAACCACCGTGTTCAACTGCCTGACAGGTTTCTACAAGCCAACAGGCGGCAGCATTACCTTGCGTGACAAGAATCTGGCCGGTTTATCGGGACAGAAGATCGCGCGCATGGGGATTGTCCGCACCTTTCAGCATGTGCGCCTGTTCCGCGAAATGACAGTGATAGAAAACCTGCTGGTCGCGCAGCATCAACATCTGAAAAGCGGGGTCTTTTCCGGCCTGATTAAAACGCCCGCCTTTCGCCGCAGTGAAGGCGAGGCGCTGGATCGAGCCGCCACCTGGCTCGAACGCGTTGGGTTACTGGACATGGCCAACCGCCAGGCCGGTAATCTGGCCTACGGTCAGCAGCGCCGCCTGGAGATCGCCCGCTGCATGGTGACGCGTCCGGAGATTTTAATGCTGGATGAACCGGCCGCCGGACTTAACCCCAAAGAAACGCACGAGCTGGATGAATTGATTGCCGAGTTAAGGGGCGAACATAAGGTTTCCGTTTTATTGATTGAGCACGACATGAAACTGGTCATGGGCATTTCCGATCGTATCTATGTGGTTAATCAGGGAACGCCGCTGGCTAACGGCACGCCGGAAGAGATTCGTAACAATCCGGACGTGATCCGTGCCTATTTAGGAGAGGCGTAATATGGCCATGTTAACCATTGACAACGTCAGTGCGCATTACGGCAAAATTCAGGCCCTGCATGGCGTAAGTCTGCATATCGATCAGGGTGAGATCGTCACGCTGATTGGTGCGAACGGTGCCGGTAAAACCACGCTGCTGGGTACGCTGTGCGGCGAACCGCGCGCCACCAGCGGCACCATTACTTTTGATGGCAAAGCCATTACCGACTGGCAAACGGCGCGCATTATGCGTGAAGCCATTGCCATCGTGCCTGAAGGCCGTCGCGTATTTTCACGTATGACCGTGGAAGAGAATCTGGCGATGGGCGGTTTTTTTGCCAGTCGTCAGCAGTATCTGCAGCGCATCGAACGTGTTTACCAGCTGTTCCCGCGTCTGGCTGAGCGTAAAGTTCAGCGGGCAGGCACGATGTCCGGAGGCGAACAACAAATGCTGGCTATCGGTCGGGCACTGATGAGCCAGCCGCGCCTGTTGTTACTCGATGAGCCTTCTCTGGGCCTGGCGCCGATTATTATTCAGCAAATCTTCGATACGATTGAGCAGTTACGCAGCGAAGGCATGACGATTTTCCTGGTTGAGCAAAACGCGAACCAGGCACTGAAACTGGCCGACAGGGGCTACGTACTGGAAAACGGTCACGTGGTGCTGGAGGACAGCGGTGAGGCGTTGCTTTCTAACGAGGCCGTGCGCAGCGCGTATCTGGGCGCCTAGCTTTCTGGCCTGACGTTCCTGTCAGGCCAGTATCCGGCAGCGCCCATCCTTATACAGGTGTGGGCGCTGTTTCCCAGTGCTGTCTTAGCGGCATTCTTCTGCACTTGCTTGTCGTCATCATGCATTAATCCCGCTTATCCCTGTCATTTTCTGACATTCTGTCGTCATTTTTCCGTCATCTGACTGTTATTTTTCCGTCATTTCCGCGTGTCATGTTACTTCGCGAGCAAAAAATGCGTGATAACGCGCGTACCTACCTGAACAGGAAAATTCTATGTCCGTTGTTACTTTTCGTCGCAGCCTGATGAGCGCCGTGCTCGGTCTGGCGATCAGTGGTAATGCACTGGCCGTCACTGAGATCCCTTTCTGGCACTCAATGGAAGGCGAGTTAGGCAAAGAAGTTGACTCACTGGCACAACGTTTTAACCAGGAGCACCCCGACTACAAGATTGTCCCGGTGTATAAAGGGAACTACGAACAGAGTCTGGCGGCAGGTATCGCTGCGGTCCGCACAGGAAAAGCGCCTGCGCTGTTACAGGTTTATGAAGTGGGTACGGCAACCATGATGGCTTCCAAAGCCATCGTGCCGGTGTACCAGGTGTTTAAAGATGCTGGCATCCCAATGGATGAGAAGCAGTTTGTGCCTGCGGTCGCCGGTTATTACAGCAACGCACAAGGCCAGCTGATCTCTCAACCCTTCAACAGCTCCACGCCCGTGCTGTACTACAACAAAGACGCGTTTAAAAAAGCGGGCCTGAATCCCGAGCAGCCGCCAAAAACCTGGCAGGAACTGGCAAAGGATGCCGACGCGCTGCGTAAGTCAGGCATGAGCTGCGGCTATGCCAGCGGCTGGCAGGGCTGGATTCAGATTGAAAACTTCAGCGCCTGGAACGGCCTGCCGGTTGCCACTAAAAACAACGGTTTCGACGGTACCGACGCGGTGCTGGAGTTCAACAAGCCGGCACAGGTTCGTCATATCCAGCTACTGGAAGATATGAACAAGAAAGGTGACTTCACCTATTTTGGTCGTAAAGACGAATCGACCGCCAAGTTCTACAACGGCGACTGTGGTATGACAACGGCCTCATCCGGCTCGCTGGCTGACATCCGTCATTATGCCAAATTCCACTACGGCGTAGGCATGATGCCTTACGATGCGGATATCCCGAATGCGCCACAGAACGCGATTATCGGCGGTGCCAGCCTGTGGGTGATGAAGGGCAAAGATGCTAACACCTACAAAGGTGCAGCGGAATTCATGAAATTCCTCACCGAGCCAAAAATTGCGGCGGAATGGCATCAGAAAACCGGCTACCTGCCGATTACCACTGCGGCATATGAGCTGACGAAGAAAGAAGGCTTCTACGATAAAAATCCAGGCGCGGATATCGCCATTCGCCAGATGATGAACAAGCCACCATTGCCTTACACCAAAGGCATGCGTCTGGGGAATATGCCTCAGATCCGTACCATTCTGGATGAAGAGCTGGAAGGCGTCTGGACCGGCAAGCAGTCACCGCAGGCGGCACTGGATAACGCAGTGAAACGCGGTAACGAACTGCTGCGTCGTTTCGAGCAACAGAACAAGTAATCCGTTGTGCAGGCCAGCTTCGGCTGGCCTTTTTTCCCCAAAGTCAGAGAACGTTATGTCTCCATCTCGCCCGGTGTTTCGCAATCGCCTGTTACCCTATTTGCTGGTGCTCCCGCAGCTCCTGATCACTGCTATTTTCTTTGTCTGGCCAGCGGGTGAAGCGCTGTGGTATTCCCTGCAAAACCTGGATCCCTTCGGTATCTCCAGCACCTTTGTCGGGCTGGATAACTTCAAGCGGCTGTTTTCCGATAGCCTCTATCTGGATACCTTCTGGACCACGATCAAGTTCAGCGGGATGGTGGCGTTTTTTGGCATGGTATCGTCTTTGCTCCTGGCGGCACTGGTGGACTATGTCGTACGGCTGCGCAAGCTGTATCAGATGCTGCTGCTGTTGCCCTACGCCGTGGCGCCGGTTATTGCCGCGGTATTATGGATGTTTCTGTTCAGCCCCGGCCTGGGTTTACTCAGCTATCTGCTTAACCACATGGGCTACAACTGGAACTTTGCCCAGAACAGCGGTCAGGCTATGTTTCTGGTCGTGCTGGCCTCGGTGTGGCAACAGATGAGCTACAACTTCCTGTTCTTTTTTGCGGCATTACAGTCGATACCGAAGTCGCTGGTCGAAGCTGCCGCCATTGATGGCGCAGGGCCGGTGCGCCGCTTCTTCACGATTTCGCTCCCGTTGATCACGCCGGTAAGCTTCTTTCTGCTGGTGGTCAATCTGATCTATGCCTTCTTCGATACCTTCCCGGTGATTGATGCCGCGACAGGCGGTGGTCCGGTTCAGGCAACGACCACGCTTATCTATAAAATTTATCGCGAAGGCTTCACCGGCCTCGATCTCTCCTCTTCAGCCGCGCAGTCCGTGGTGTTAATGCTGCTGGTGATTGGCCTGACGGTCATTCAGTTCCGTTTTGTTGAGCGTAAGGTGCAATACCAATGATTGAAAACCGTCGCGGGCTGGACATATTCAGCCATGTGGTGCTGGTACTGGGCATCCTGACCATTCTGTTTCCGCTCTATGTCGCCTTTGTGGCGGCTACGCTGGATAACAACGCCGTGTATAACGTCCCGATGACGCTGATTCCCGGCACGCACCTGTGGGAAAACATTTCGAACATCTGGACGCGCGGGGTTAACGGCAACGGTCCGGCCTTTAGCGTGATGCTGATGAACAGCGTTATCATGGCGCTGGGTATTACGATTGGCAAAATCCTGGTGTCGATTCTGTCGGCCTTTGCGCTGGTGTGGTTCCGCTTTCCCCTGCGTTCGCTGTTCTTTTGGATGATCTTTATTACTCTGATGCTGCCGGTTGAGGTGCGCATTTTCCCGACGGTGCAGGTTATCGCCGATCTTAATCTGCTGGACAGCTACAGCGGGCTGACCCTGCCCCTGATGGCCTCAGCTACCGCCACTTTTCTGTTTCGGCAGTTCTTTCTGTCGCTACCGGATGAGTTAATCGAAGCGGCGCGCATTGACGGGGCCAGCGCGATGCGTTTTTTCTGGGACATCGTGCTGCCGCTGTCGAAAACTAACCTGGCGGCGCTGTTCGTGATCACCTTTATCTATGGCTGGAACCAGTATCTCTGGCCGCTGTTAATCATTGATAACGCTAACCTGGGAACGGCCGTGGCCGGCATTAAAAGCATGATCTCCACCAGCGGTTCGCCAACCCAGTGGAATGAAGTGATGGCGGCAATGTTGTTAACCCTGATTCCACCGGTGGTGGTGGTATTTGTTATGCAGCGCGCCTTTGTGCGTGGTCTGGTTGAGAGCGAGAAATAAAGATGGCAGGCGTAACCCTTCAGGCGGTGACCAAGTCTTACGACGGTAAAAATCAGATCATCCAACCGCTCAACGTCACGATCAACGACGGTGAGTTTATGGTGATGGTAGGCCCTTCGGGCTGTGGCAAATCCACGCTGTTGCGTATGGTCGCCGGACTGGAGCGGGTGACCTCTGGCGATATCTATATTGCCGATAAACGTGTCACTCATGAAGAGCCAAAAGATCGCGGCATTGCCATGGTGTTCCAAAACTATGCGCTCTATCCCCATATGTCTGTCGAAGAGAACATGGCTTACGGCCTGAAAATCCGCGGCATGAGTAAAGAACATGTTCGTCAACGTGTGCTGGAAGCCGCACGGAGCCTGGAGCTGGATCACCTGCTGACGCGCCGTCCGCGTGAGTTATCGGGTGGGCAGCGCCAGCGCGTGGCTATGGGCCGCGCTATCGTGCGTGAGCCTGCAGTGTTTCTGTTTGATGAGCCCCTCTCTAATCTGGATGCCCGCCTGCGTGTCCAGATGCGCCTGGAGCTTCAGCAACTGCACCGTCGTCTGCAAACCACCAGCCTGTACGTGACGCACGATCAGGTCGAGGCGATGACGCTGGCGCAGCGCGTTATGGTCATGAACAAAGGCATACTGGAGCAGATCGGTACGCCGGTAGAGGTCTATGAACGGCCCGCCAGCCAGTTTGTCGCGTCTTTTATGGGCTCACCGGCCATGAATCTGATCCATGGCAATATCAGCCAGGAAGGGACGCGCTTTACGATTGATGCCTCCCACGGGATAGCCATTGGCGAGGGAAAAGCGAAGTGGGCCAACCGTCCCGTCGTCCTTGGCGTACGACCAGAACATATTCAGATCAGCAGCCAGGCGCAGGGCGGAATTCCGTTCCGGGTGGAAACCCTGGAAATGCTCGGGGCGGATAATCTGGCGCATGGCCGCATCGGTGAGGCACGTTTAGTGGTACGCTTGCCCCACAGCGAGCGCCCTGAAGCAGGCAGTACCTTGTGGCTGCATCTGCCCGTGGGGTCGCTACATTTCTTCGACTCAACGCACGGGAAACGTCTGGAATGAGCAAAAAACAGTGGCCTTATCCGCCCATCGTCGCCCATCGGGGCGGAGGAAAGCTGGCGCCGGAAAATACACTTGCGGCAATTGATACGGGCGCCAGATATGGTCACCTGATGATTGAATTCGACGCCAAACTGTCGGCCGATGCGCATATTTTCCTGCTGCATGACGATACGTTAGATCGCACCAGCAACGGCTGGGGCGTAGCGGGTGAACTGCCCTGGGACAAGCTGTCGCAGCTGGATGCGGGCGGCTGGTTTAGCGATGTGTTTCAGGGGGAAAAGCTGGCCCGGCTGGATGAGGTCGCCGAGCGCTGTCGCCAGCATGGCATGATGGCCAATATCGAAATTAAACCTACAACAGGAACGGATGCAGAAACCGGGCGCGCCATTGCTCAGGCAGCCGCCGCGCTGTGGCAGGGGCAAACGCTGCCATTGCTGTCATCATTTTCCTTTGAGGCGCTGGAAGCCGCAATGCAGGCTGAACCTCAGCTACCGCGTGGGCTGTTATCCCACAGCTGGGACGCCGCGTGGAAAGCGAAAACCCGCGCGCTCGACTGCACCTCCATTCATCTCAATCATAAGGTGTTGACCGAGGCGCGGGTGGCAGAACTAAAAGAGGCCGATCTGCATATTCTGGTTTATACCGTAAACAGCCCTGATCGGGCCAGAACGCTGTTGAAATGGGGCGTTGATGCCATTTGTACGGACAGCATCGACATCATCGGCCCCGATTTCCGCTAATACTGACTCTGTTGATTCTGCTGCTGGCCCGGCTGCGATTTAATCACTCGCTGCTGGGCACTGTCTCGTTGTTCCTGCAGTTTACGTTGTAAATCCTGATTCTGACGCTGCTGGTCCTGCTGTAACTTCGTCTGCTGTTGCTGGGACTGATTAAGCATCTGCGTCTGCATGCGTTGCTGGCTAGGGTTATAGCCGGGTTGATTAGGATTGTTTGTATTATTCAGCATGTTCGCCATGCCGCTTAACGGCAGCAGGGCGGCAAAAACCATAAGCCACTTTTTCATTTTTATCCTCCAGTAAACGACCGGATGCTGTGTGTGCTTGCCCAAGTGGGGTCACAAGGTCGTTAGCGTAATTCTATGCACGGGTTCAGATTCCTGCTCCAGGAGTGCACTGAATTTGCGTTAATTCTTGATATTCGACTGTGTTTGTAGTCAGTTACATAAAGGATAAAGAAATGTAAATAACCGTGAAGAGTGGAGACGGCATGATGATACAAGGCAAACTGCGCCAGCTGGGCTGGTCATTGTTAATGAGTTTTACTGTCATAACCGGCGCGGGTGCCGCGCCTGCTCAGGCTCCGCCCGTCTCCTATGGTGTCGACAGTGATACCTTTCATCCGGTAAAAGCGCGTAACGGTATGGTGGCCTCGGTTGATGCGCTGGCAACTCAGGTTGGGGTGGATATCCTGCGTCAGGGGGGGAACGCCGTGGATGCTGCCGTCGCGGTGGGCTTTGCGCTGGCGGTCACGCACCCTCAGGCGGGCAACCTGGGCGGTGGCGGCTTTATGCTGCTGCGCACGGCATCAGGGCAGACCACGACCATCGATTTCCGTGAAATGGCGCCTGCGGCAGCCTCGCGCGATATGTTCCTGGATAAACAGGGTAATGCCGACAGTAAGCTTTCCCTCACTTCGCACCTGGCCTCAGGTACGCCCGGCACCGTGGCCGGTTTTGCTTTAGCCGTCAACAAATATGGCACGCTGCCGCTCGGCAAGCTGCTGGCGCCTGCTATTAAACTGGCGCGTGACGGTTTTGTCGTCAACGATGCGCTGGCGGATGACCTGAAGACCTACGGTAAGGAAGTGCTGCTCGCGCATCCCAACAGCAAAGCTATTTTCTACAAGCCCGATGGCACGCCGTGGCAGAAGGGCGAGCGTCTGGTGCAAAAAAATCTGGCCCACAGCCTACAGCTGATTGCTCAGCAAGGCCCGGATGCCTTTTATAAAGGGAACATTGCTGACCAGATTGCGGCCGAGATGGCGCAGCATGGTGGATTGATTACTAAAGCCGATTTAGCAGCCTATCATGCGGTTGAACGTAAGCCCGTCAGCGGCACCTATCGTGGCTATGAGGTGTTTTCCATGCCACCGCCTTCATCGGGCGGCATTCATATCGTGCAGATCCTGAATATCCTGGAAAATTTTGATCTGGCTAAAATGGGCTTCGGCAGCGCGGACGCGATGCAGGTCATGGCGGAAGCGGAGAAGTATGCCTACGCGGACCGTTCCGAATATCTGGGCGATCCGGATTTCGTTAAAGTGCCCTGGCAGGCGCTGACCAGCAAAGCCTATGCGAAATCACTGGCGCAGCAGATTGATATTGCCAAAGCCCGCCCGTCCAGCGAGATCAAGCCGGGTAAACTGGCCCCTTACGAAAGTAATCAAACCACCCATTTTTCAGTTGTGGATAAAAACGGCAATGCGGTCGCCGTGACCTATACGCTGAATACCAACTTCGGAAGCGGTATCGTGGCCGGTAACAGCGGCATTCTGATGAATAACCAGATGGATGATTTCTCTGCCAAGCCGGGCACGCCGAATGTTTACGGGTTAGTCGGCGGCGAAGCCAATGCCGTGCAGGCCGGGAAGCGTCCGCTGTCTTCGATGTCACCGACTATCGTGGTAAAAGACGGGAAAACATGGCTGGTAACGGGTAGCCCGGGCGGCAGCCGCATTATTACCACGGTATTGCAGATGGTGGTGAACAGCATTGATTATGGGATGAACGTGGCAGAGGCAACCAACGCCCCGCGCTTCCATCATCAGTGGCTGCCCGATCAGCTGCGGGTTGAAAAAGGATTCAGTCCGGACACCTTGCGGTTACTGGAAGCCAAAGGTCAGCATGTGAAAGTGCTGCCATCGATGGGCAGTACCCAAAGTATTATGATTGGGCCTGACGGTACGCTGTACGGCGCCTCTGATCCGCGCACCGTAGATGACCTGAGCGCAGGTTACTGATGAAAACGGGCAGCCTTTTGGCTGCCCGTAATCTTATGTTTTTAGCCTCGCCATGTAATGTGTATCGATTAAGGCACCCTCACGCATGGCGAAGCCTTGCGCGGTGCCTTCAATTCGGAAGCCGAACTTGTGATACAGCGCTATCGCGTTGTCATTGTCGGCAAACACCGTGAGTTCAATGCGCGTAACCTGTAGCCAGTTGTCGCAAAGATCGATCATCGCGGCCATCAGGGCGCTGCCAATCCCGCGACGATGAAACGCCGGATCGACGCCCATCCCCATGCTGGCACAGTGCCGCCGCCGTGCAGCCGTCATTCCCTCAAGCGTAAGCTGCCCAACGACCTGCTCACCGAGACAGGCAACGAGCATATAAACGCCCGCGGGCGGGCTGGCGAGTTTCTGCTCCCACAGCGAGGGGGAAGAATAAGGCAGGTGCAGGGTAGCCGCCTGCGTTTCAGGCTGGCTGTAAAGACGCGTTAATGCGGATGCGTCAGAAGGGATAGCATGACGAATGGTTACCGTGCTCATAGCGCTTATCCTTGTTGGCAGGGGGATAACCCTCTCAACTTCAAGGTATTTACGTATGACATCAATAAAAGAATGTGCAAAAAGACTTTACAGATGCGAATGATAATGATTATTATTGTCATGCTTTCTCGCGTGTCATCGATACGGTAGAATGCACGACATTGCTCACATTGCTTCCAGTATTATTTAGCCAGCCGGGTGCTGGCTTTTTTTTTGCTACCTCTTCCCGCCAGGCCTCCTTCAGCCCCTTTCAACAACCCGTCATTCAATGTTCATAATTTTTGAACAGAGAAGTGAAGTTTTTCAGCTATCAATCTTTTACGCCGAATACCACACTATAAAAAACAGTGAGGAGATTTGAACATGATCTATTTACGCAAAGCTGAAGAACGCGGCCACGCGAATCACGGCTGGCTGGACAGCTGGCACACCTTTTCTTTTGCCAACTACTACGATGCCAATTTTATGGGCTTTTCGGCGTTACGCGTCATTAACGAAGACGTGATCGACCCGGGGCAGGGCTTTGGTACGCATCCCCATAAAGACATGGAAATTCTGACCTATGTGCTGTCAGGTACCGTTGAACATCAGGACAGCATGGGGAATAAAGAACAGATACCGGCAGGCGAATTCCAGATTATGAGTGCCGGTACGGGCGTGCGTCATTCAGAATATAACGCCAGCCAAACCGAACCCCTGCACCTCTACCAAATCTGGATTATTCCAGAAAGTACAGGGATAGAGCCGCGCTACGCTCAGCGCCGTTTCCCCGACGTACAGGGACGCCAGTATATTCTGACGCCTGATGCCCGTGACGGGTCGCTCAAAGTCTGGCAGGACATGACGTTGTCGCGCTGGGTATTTGCGGCGGGCGACAGCGACAGCGTGGTACCCGACGCGGGCCGCCGTATCTGGATCCAGGTGGTGAAGGGCCAGGTCAAGGTAAACGGTCAGCCAGCGACAAACAGCGATGCTTTTGCCATCTGGGACGAAAGCAGCCTGGTGCTCGAAGCAGACAGTGCCGCGGAAGTCCTGCTGTTTGATCTGCCGCCGGTATAAACCTGTTGGGGCGGGCATATCTCGCCCCACTGGCAATCTGGCTGCAAAAAAGTGATAGACTCGTCGTAACTTGCTTTCAGGGCTATCCAGGCGCTTACGATGAAGAAGAAAAGACCGGTTTTACAGGACGTTGCCGATCGTATCGGCATCACTAAAATGACTGTCAGCCGTTATCTGCGTAATCCCGAGCAGGTGTCCGTTGCGCTGGGAAAAAAGATTGCCGTGGCGCTGGACGAACTGGGATACATACCGAATCGTGCCCCGGATATGCTGTCAAATGCGACCAGCCGCGCCATTGGCGTGTTGCTGCCTTCCCTGACCAATCAGGTTTTTGCCGACGTACTGCGTGGCATTGAAGCCGTCACCGATGAGGCCGGTTATCAGACGCTGGTGGCGCACTTTGGCTATAACCCGGAAAAAGAAGAGCGTCAGCTACGGTCGTTGCTGGGCTGGAACATCGACGGCGTTATCCTGACGGAACGCACCCACACGCCCGGCACGTTGCGCATGCTGGAAGTGGCGGGGATTCCGGTCATTGAAATGATGGACAGCGTTACCCCTTGTCTTGATATGGCGGTCGGCTTTGACAATGTCGAGGCGGCCCGGCAGATGACGCTGGCAATCATCAATAAAGGTCATCGTCATACCGTTTATCTGGGCGCGCGTCTGGATGAGCGAACGCTGCAAAAACAGCGCGGTTATGAAGCCGCCATGCGCGAGGCCGGATTAACGCCGCGCAGCGTGATGATGGAAGAAGCCTCCTCGTTTAGTGCAGGCGGCGATCTGCTGCGTGAAGCGCAGCGCCGTTATCCTCAAACAGACAGCCTGTTCTGTACCAATGACGATCTGGCGGTCGGCGCGATGTTTGAGTGTCAGCGGCAGGGACTCAAGGTGCCCGCCCAAATGGCGATTGCTGGTTTCCACGGCCATGATATTAGCCAGGTTGTCACGCCGCAGCTGGCAACGGTACTCACCCCGCGCGATCGAATGGGACGTGAGTCTGCTGCATTGTTACTGGCGCGTATCGCCGGGGAACACAGCGTCACACCACCGCTGGATATCGGTTTTGAGATTCTGGAAGGTGGCAGTATCTGATTAACGTGATTTTATGAAGCGGCTCACACTTTAACGCTTTGGGATGTAAAAAGGTTGCCAGCATGTAATGCCACCAGGACAATGTGGTTCACCATTGTTATCGGTAACATGGCAGACTGACTGAACTTGCCGGAGTAAAAAATGACCACGCAATCTTCGCCTCATCACGTTTTTATTCTGATGGGTGTTTCAGGCAGCGGTAAATCCGTTGTCGCTAACCAGGTTTCTCACCAGTTAAACACCGCGTTTCTCGACGGTGATTTTCTTCATCCGCGCGCCAATATCCTGAAAATGGCAGAAGGCCATCCACTGGATGACAACGATCGTCTGCCCTGGTTGCAGGCTCTGAATGACGCGGCTTTCGCAATGCAACGCACCCAGGCCATTTCCATCATCGTCTGTTCAGCCCTGAAAAAGCATTACCGCGACATTCTTCGTCAGGGCAATGACAACCTGCGTTTTGTGTATCTGAAAGGGGATTTCGATACCATCGAAGCCCGTCTGAAGGCGCGTAAAGGCCACTTTTTCAAGCCGCAAATGCTGGTGACGCAGTTTGCCACCCTGGAAGAGCCGGGCAGTGATGAAAAAGATGTGCTGGTCGTGGATATCGCGAACCCGCTGGATGAGGTTGTGGCGGCGACGGTTGCGACCATCAAGGACGCCATTAATCAAGGCTAGGCCATGAATACCGCAACACTTATTTTAACCGCAGCAGGCTCTGTCCTGCTGCTGCTCTTTCTGGTGATGAAAGCCCGCATGCATGCCTTTCTTGCCTTGATGTTGGTTTCAGTCGGGGCCGGGCTGTTATCCGGTATGCCACTGGATAACATCGCCGAAACCATGCAGAAAGGCATGGGCGGCACGCTGGGTTTTCTGGCAATTGTGGTGGCGCTGGGCGCGATGTTCGGCAAGATCCTGCATGAAACCGGTGCCGTTGACCAAATTGCGATTCGCATGCTCAAGACCTTTGGCGAAAACCGCGCCCACTTTGCCATGGGAATCGCCGGGCTAATCTGCGCCTTACCGCTCTTCTTTGAAGTTGCCGTGGTACTGCTTATCAGCATTGCTTTCGCCGTTGCCCGACGCACGGGGGATAATCTGGTGAAGCTGGTGATACCGCTGTTTGCCGGTGTGGCCGCCGCCGCGGCCTTTCTGCTGCCGGGGCCTGCGCCCATGTTGCTGGCGTCTCAGATGCACGCGGATTTTGGCTGGATGATTTTAATCGGGCTGTGCGCTGCGCTGCCGGGCATGCTGATTGCCGGGCCGCTGTTTGGTCATTTTATCGCGCAACGCGTTTCGTTCAGCGCGCCTCCTGAAGATCATCAGCCGGATATTGATGAAAACAAGCTGCCCTCTTTTGGTTTTAGCCTGGCGTTAATCCTGTTTCCTCTCGTGCTGGTCGGGTTAAAAACCATTGGTGCACGCTTCACCACGGAAGGCACCGCGCTTTATCAATGGCTGGAATTTATCGGCCATCCTTTTATCGCCATTCTGCTGGCCTGCCTGGTGGCTATTTACGGCCTGGCTTATCGTCAGGGCATGGAAAAAGAGAAAGTGATGCAGATCTGCGGCAGCGCACTGCAGCCAGCGGGCATTATTTTGCTGGTGATTGGTGCGGGCGGCGTCTTTAAACAGGTACTGGTCGATTCCGGCGTGGGGCCTGTGCTGGGAAATGCCCTGACCGGTGCCGGGCTGCCCGTTGCGCTGGCCTGTTTTATTTTGTCTGGTGCGGTCCGGGTGATTCAGGGATCGGCCACGGTCGCCTGCCTGACGACAGTGGGGTTGATCATGCCTGTGATTGAGCCACTGCATTATAACGGCGCCCAGCTGGCGGCCTTGTCCATCTGTATCGGTGGCGGTTCCATTATTATCAGCCATGTTAACGATGCAGGTTTCTGGCTGTTTGGGCGATTTACCGGCGCCACGGAAGGGGAAACCTTAAAGACGTGGACATTGATGGAGACCATTTTGGGCACCGTCGGTGCCGTCGTCGGCATGATCGCCTTTACGCTGCTTTCCTGATGCGTTGTCACCGGGCAGGGCTGCCCGGTGACAATCGACCATGGTTACAACTTCAGGTACACGCGAATCCCGTCTAAGAACATCTGCGTTGCCAGCATAATCAGTATCAATCCCATCAGACGTTCCAGCGCATTAACGCCCTTATCGCCCAGCAGCCGAAGAAACAGGCCTGACAAAAGCAAAATCATGACCGTTACGCCCCAGGCAATGAGCAGGGCACCCACCAGATGCGACATTTGATTAGGATACTGATGCGACAGCAGCATCAGGGTCGCCAGCAATGACGGCCCGGCCACCAGGGGAATCGCCAGCGGCACCAGAAAAGGCTCTTCTCCCGCCGGTAAGCCCGTGCTACTGCTTTCAGGTGACGGGAAAATCATTTTTATGGCGATTAAAAACAGGATGACGCCACCAGATATGGAGACGGTTTCGGTACGCAGGTTGAGAAAGGCCAGAATTCGCTCGCCGGTAAACAAAAACAGCAGCATGATGATGAGCGCAATCAGCATTTCACGAATAAGCACGACTCGCCGACGTTTCGGTTCCAGATGCTTTAAAACCGACATAAAAATCGGCAGATTGCCTAAGGGATCCATTATTAACAACAATAATATTGTTGCCGAGATCATTTCAGTCATTCGTTTTACGTCTTCTCGTTATAGATAAAGTCAGGTTATTAGCGGTGTTGCTGAAAAAGTTGGCCTGATTACATTAATTCACTTGCCAGAAAAGCTGCATTTTGTAGAGTAAATCATCACAGGCAGATCTGATTATTACGCAGAGTGGCGTGAGAGTACCACGACACTTTTCCCTTCGATAAGAAAGTCAGGGTTTTATCATCCTGAAACGGACATGACATGAAGAATGTAGGTTTAGTTGGTTGGCGCGGTATGGTTGGCTCAGTGCTGATGTCCCGCATGAGCGAAGAACGGGATTTTGATGTGATCAATCCGGTCTTCTTCTCCACCTCGCAGCACGGTGAAGCGGCGCCGACGTTTGCAGGCAAGCAGCAGGGTACGTTGCAGGATGCCTTTGATATTGAGGCGTTGAACGCGCTGGATATCATTATCACCTGTCAGGGCGGTGACTACACCTCTGAGGTCTATCCAAAACTGCGCGCCAGCGGCTGGAATGGCTACTGGATCGATGCGGCGTCAACCCTGCGTATGAAAGACGATGCCATTATTATTCTCGATCCGGTTAACCATCAGGTTATCCGTCAGGGCATCGACAGCGGCGTAAAAACCTTTGTTGGCGGTAACTGCACCGTCAGCCTGATGTTAATGTCGCTAGGCGGTCTGTTTGCACAGGATTTGGTGGAATGGGCGTCAGTGGCAACCTATCAGGCGGCATCCGGCGGCGGTGCGCGTCATATGCGCGAACTGCTGACGCAGATGGGCATGTTGCACGATCACGTAGCGACTTCTCTGCAAAACCCGGCTTCGGCGATTCTGGATATTGAGCGTAGCGTAACAGATTTCACCCGCTCTGGTACGCTGCCAACGGATAACTTTGGCGTGCCGTTGGCGGGCAGCCTGATTCCGTGGATCGACAAGCAACTCGAAAACGGTCAGAGCCGCGAAGAGTGGAAAGGTCAGGCAGAAACGAACAAAATTCTGGCGACCCCGCGCGTCATTCCGGTTGACGGGCTGTGCGTCCGCGTGGGCGCGCTGCGCTGCCACAGCCAGGCCTTTACGCTGAAGCTCAAAAAAGACCTGCCGCTGGCGGAAATTGAGCAACTGCTGGCTTCCCACAATGAATGGGTAAAAGTGGTGCCTAACGATCGCGAACTCACAATGCGTGAACTCACCCCAGCCGCCGTGACCGGCACGCTGAATACACCGGTAGGACGTCTCCGCAAGTTGAATATGGGACCAGAATATCTTTCTGCCTTTACTGTCGGCGATCAGCTCCTTTGGGGCGCTGCCGAGCCGCTGCGTCGCATGTTGCGTTTGCTCATCGACTAAATCTGAAAGCATCAAAAGACCGGACTTGTCCGGTCTTATTCCCACAAATTACTGCAAATTGTTCTACTGTTACGATCGCTAAGTGATCCGCTTCCCCTTTTTGCCTGTCCAGAAATAAATTTTTGCTTATCTGCTCTTATAACCGCTGTCGTCAAGCTATGATTTAACAAGGATGCGCCGCGAGTTAACGGTTTTACTTTATTAACTAAATAGTTGTTGTAGATGGGAAAGACACTTTTTTGAGGAACGTACTGGCACTGTTTTTCACCGATGTCCATCCAACCGATGAGACGGATAAATCATATCTGACTGGCAGCGCTTAACCCGCGATGCTGGCGGCCTGGCTTTGCGCTAAAACCCGGCGGCGCCGAAGATACGCAGTCCGCTGTGCAGCAGCGGGGCGAGGCGGTATAACGTCCTCTTTCCGGCCTGTCTTTCCGAAAAAAAGAACGGCTTAAGCGGAATGGCGGGCTCCTAGCGAAAAGTGGCCAGTTTTTATGAAATAAGATGAAACGCGAATCTGTTATACATTAGTATAATTTAATTTTTTGCGGGGCGGTTCGCAAAAATAAAAGGCGGGTGTTCTCTCTTGAAGACGGCATTTCAACAGATGAGGTAGGCGATAACTGCCTTTTTTATCCAGGGCCGGCTTGCACGTGAAAGTAAAAGTTATTTAATGTCTGAAGGCTTGTCGGATGGGCATCTGGCGAGACTCCAGGCTTTGCATGAAGCAGACAGGCTTCGTGCTAACTGGTTGTGATTTAAGGAGGCGCGTGGTGAGGAACGTTTCGTTTTGACACCCGCGCCGCTGTACTCATGGCTCAATGAAGAGCAGCGCAACAGACTTGCGATAACACGACGTCGTGGTCTTTTCGCCTGCCAACTATCACAGGAAGAAAGTCATGTCAGAGCTACCCGATCGCCAGGCGATCAATGCCCTTTTTGCGGGTAACTATTCCGACCCCTTTTCTCTGCTGGGGATGCATAAAACCGAAAATGGTCTTGAAGTGCGTGCGCTGCTTCCGGAAGCCCTGGAAGTCTGGGTCATTGAAACCTCAACAGGACGCAAACTAGCTCAACTGAAGTGTGATGATTCTCGTGGTTTTTTTAGTGGCGTCGTTCCTCGTCGTAAAAATCCGTTTCGTTATCAGCTGGCGGTTAACTGGCATGGCCAGCAGAACCTCATTGATGATGCCTACCGCTTTGGCCCTTTGCTGCAAGAGATGGATTTGTGGCTGCTGGCAGAAGGCACGCACCTGCGGCCCTATGAAACGCTGGGCGCCCACGGCGACGTCATTGATGGCGTGATCGGTACGCGTTTTTGTGTCTGGGCACCTAACGCACGCCGCGTATCGGTTGTCGGTGATTTCAACTTTTGGGACGGCCGTCGTCATCCGATGCGTCTGCGTCAGGAAATGGGCGTCTGGGAGCTGTTTGTTCCCGGCGCCGTTAACGGGCAACTCTATAAATTTGAAATCATTGATGCCCATGGGCAGCTTCGTATCAAGGCCGATCCTTTAGCGTTTGAAGCACAAATGCGTCCGCAAACCGCATCAATGATTTGCGGCCTGCCCGAAAAAGTGGAGATGTCGGCCTCACGTAAAGCGGCAAATGAGTTTGATAAACCCATCTCTATCTACGAAGTGCATCTGGGATCCTGGCGTCGCCATACTGATGACAACTTCTGGCTCAGTTACAAAGAGCTGGCTGAGCAGCTGGTGCCTTACGTTAAAGAGATGGGATTCACCCATATCGAGCTACTGCCCATTAACGAACATCCGTTTGACGGCAGTTGGGGTTATCAGCCGCTCGGTATGTATGCGCCTACCCGCCGTTTCGGTACCCGTGATGATTTCCGCTACTTTGTCGACAGCGCCCATGCAGCAGGGCTGAATGTGTTACTGGACTGGGTGCCAGGCCATTTCCCGAGCGATGATTTTGGTCTGGCGAAGTTTGATGGCACCGAACTGTATGAGCACAGCGATCCGCGTGAAGGTTACCATCAGGACTGGAATACGCTGATTTACAACTTTGGCCGTCGGGAAGTCAGTAACTTCCTGGCAGGCAATGCACTGTACTGGATGGAGCGCTTCGGTATTGATGGCCTGCGTGTCGATGCGGTGGCGTCAATGATCTATCGTGATTACAGCCGCGCCGAAGGCGAGTGGATCCCCAATCAATACGGTGGTCGCGAAAATCTCGAAGCCATCAATTTCCTGCGCTATACCAACCGTACTTTGGGACATGTCGCCCCAGGTTCAGTGACGATGGCTGAAGAGTCTACAGATTATCCTGGTGTTTCACGACCGCCTGAAGGTGGCGGCCTGGGGTTCTGGTACAAATGGAACCTGGGCTGGATGCATGACACGCTGGACTATATGAAACTCGACCCGGTACATCGCCGCTATCATCATAATCTGATGAGCTTTGGCATCATGTATAACTACAGTGAAAACTTCGTCCTGCCGCTGTCGCACGATGAAGTGGTGCACGGGAAACGCTCTATTCTTGATCGCATGCCGGGAGATGCCTGGCAAAAATTCGCTAACCTGCGTGCCTACTACGGCTGGATGTGGGCATTTCCGGGTAAGAAGCTGTTATTCATGGGCAACGAATTTGCGCAGGGCAAAGAGTGGAATCACGATGTCAGCCTTGACTGGCACCTGCTTGAAGGTGAGGACAACTGGCATCATGGCGTTCAGCGTCTGGTGCGCGATCTGAACCATACCTATCGGCATTATACCTCCCTGCATCAGCTTGATTTCGATCCATCGGGGTTTGAGTGGCTGGTTGTTGATGATGCAGAGCATTCCGTCTTTGCGTTTGTTCGTCGTGACCGCGATGGTAATGAAGTCATTGTCGTCAGCAATTTTACCCCTGTCCCGCGTCCGGGCTATCGTTTCGGCGTAAACCAGGCGGGCAGCTGGCGCGAAGTGCTTAATACCGACCAGCATGAATACCACGGCAGCGACGTGCGCAATCATCTGGTGCACACCGATCAGCAGGAAAGTCATGGCCGCCCGCAATCGCTGAGCCTGAATTTACCGCCACTGGCGACGGTATGGTTCGTGCGGGAGGGGGAATGATATTACGTGCCGGACATCCCCAACCGCTGGGTGCCAGCTACGATGGGAAAGGGGTCAATTTTACGCTGTTTTCCCATCATGCTGAGCGTGTTGAACTGTGCCTGTTCGATGAGAACGGCCTTGAGCAGCGCGTTGAACTCACTGAGCGAAGCGGCGATATCTGGCACGGCTATCTGCCCGGACTCAAGCCCGGACAGCGTTACGGCTATCGGGTATACGGGCCGTGGGCGCCCCAGCAGGGGCACTTTTTTAATCCTGCCAAACTGTTAATCGATCCCTGCGCCAAGGCAGTGCAGGGCGATGTCCCTGACGATCCGCGCTTTCACTGCGGGTACGGCGAGCCTGATGGTCGTGATAACGCCGCCCTCGCGCCTAAGAGCATTGTCGTGACGGACGATTTCGACTGGCAAGGGGATGTGCCGCCGCGCACGTCGTGGGGCGATAGCGTCATTTACGAAGCGCATGTCCGCGGTCTGACGCAGCTGCATCCTGGCATTCCCAAACCCCTGCGCGGCACCTATGCAGCTCTGGGCCATCCGGTGATGGTGGATTACCTGCTGAAAATGGGCATCACTGCCATTGAGCTCCTGCCCATTGCGCAGTTCGCCAGCGAGCCTCGCCTGCTGCGCCTGGGACTGACCAACTACTGGGGTTATAACCCCTTTGCCCTCTGGGCTGTCGATCCCCGCTATGCATCGGGTCAGGATGGCCTGTCTCCTCTGCAAGAGTTTCAGCAGGCGGTAAAGCGTCTGCACGCTGCCGGGATTGAGGTGCTGCTGGATGTGGTGTTTAACCACACGGCGGAACTGGATGACACCGGACCGACGCTTTCCTTTCGCGGCATTGATAACGCCAGCTATTACTGGCTGGACGAACACGGTGGTTATCAGAACTGGACCGGCTGCGGCAATACCCTGAACCTCAGCCATCCACAGGTAATGAACTGGACGCTGGAGGCGCTGCGCTACTGGGTGCGCGTCTGTCACGTCGATGGTTTCCGCTTTGATCTTGCGCCGGTACTGGGTCGCGAACCGGACTATCACCGCGATGCGGCTCTGTTTGAGGCCATCCGCGCCTGTCCGATACTGTCAAAAGTCAAACTGATCGCCGAGCCCTGGGATATCGGACCTGGCGGTTATCAGGTAGGAAATTTTCCTGCCCCCTTTGCAGAATGGAACGATCAATTTCGCGATACGACCCGGCGCGCATGGCTGCATGGTGACGTCAGCCTGGGGGAATTTGCCTGCCGGTTTGCCGCGTCAAGCGACCTTTTTCAGTATGACGATCGCAGGCCGCACGCGACCATCAATCTGATTACCGCTCACGATGGTTTTACCCTACGCGACCTCGTGAGTTTCAACAATAAACATAACGAAGTTAACGGTGAAGAAAACCGTGACGGGCACGGTAACAACTATAGCCACAATCATGGTACAGAAGGTCTGGAGAGCAGTGCGGAGGTGGCGCAGCGCCGTCGCCGCAGCATGCAAGGGCTGCTGACCACGCTGCTGCTTTCTCAGGGAACGCCCATGCTGCTGGCGGGAGACGAAAGGGGGCAAAGTCAGCAAGGCAATAACAATGCGTATTGCCAGGACAATCCTCTGAGCTGGCTCAACTGGCACGATGATGAAAAAGCGCTGGTCGATTTTACGGCGTCGCTGATTCAACTGCGCAAGCGAATTCCTGCACTCACAGCGGATCGCTGGTGGCAGAACGATGACGGTAATGTCCAGTGGCTGGACGCCCAGGGTAATCCCGTAGATGAAGCTGGCTGGAAGCAGGGCATGTGTAGCCTGCAGATTCTGCTTTCTGGCCGCTGGTTAATAACAATAAATGTGACAGATTCGATATGTGATATCGCCTTACCAGACGGAGAATGGCACGTCCTTCCTCCTTTCACCGGGGAATGTCACCCCATCCGGTTAACTGTCTGGCATGGTCCCGCACACGCTGTGTGTGTGTTCCAAAAGCAATGATAAGGAGTCAGACATGGTCAAATTAGAAAGAGCAGAACATCTCATGCTGGCGCGCCAGCTCCCTACACAAACCGTTGCCCTTGTACTGGCTGGTGGACGCGGTACGCGTCTGGTCGATCTTACCGCTAAGCGTGCCAAGCCCGCCGTTCACTTTGGCGGCAAATTCCGCATTATCGACTTTGCACTTTCCAACTGTGTGAACTCAGGAATTCGCCGCATTGGGGTCATAACGCAATACCAGTCTCATACGTTAACTCAACATATTCAGCGTGGTTGGTCTATCTTCAACGAAGAGATGAATGAATTTGTTGACCTGTTACCTGCACAGCAGCGCTTCTCGACTGAGCAATGGTATCGCGGAACAGCGGATGCGGTGACACAGAACCTTGACGTTATCCGACGCTATGGCGCGCAGTACGTCGTCATTCTCGCCGGTGATCATATCTACAAGATGGATTATTCAAGAATGTTGCTGGACCACGTGCTAAACGATGCGCGATGCACCATCGCCTGTCTGCCCGTGCCGGTGCATGAGGCGACCGCATTTGGTGTGATGGCCGTCGACGAAAACAATAAAGTAATCGATTTCGTAGAGAAGCCGCCGAAGCCACCGACAATGCCGGGCGATGACACCAAATCGCTGGCCAGTATGGGCATTTATGTCTTCGACGCCGAGTACCTCTATGGCTTGCTGGAAGCCGACCTGCATGAGGCGGGTTCAAGCCACGATTTCGGCAAAGATATTCTGCCAAAAGTGGTCGCGAGTGGAGAGGGCTACGCCCATTCGTTTGCGATCTCTTGTGTGCAAAACGATCATGAGGCACCGCCCTACTGGCGGGATGTGGGTACGCTGGAAGCCTACTGGCGCGCCAACCTTGATTTGGCCTCAGTAACACCCGAGCTGGACATGTACGACAGCACCTGGCCGATTCGGACGCACATGGAACCTTTGCCGCCGGCAAAGTTTGTTCAGGACCGTTCCGGCAGCCATGGTATGACGATGAACTCACTGGTCTCCGGTGGCTGCATTATCTCGGGATCGGTGGTGGTGAATTCGGTCATGTTTTCCCGCGTGCGTGTGAACTCATTTTGCAATATCGATTCAACGGTACTGCTACCTGATGTGGTAGTCGGCCGATCCTGTCGTCTGCGCCGCTGCGTCATTGACCGCGCCTGCGTGCTGCCAGAAGGGATGGTGATTGGCGAAAACCCTGATGAAGACAGCCGCCGGTTTTTCCGTTCAGAAGAAGGCATTGTACTGGTTACGCGCGCCATGCTGGCCAAACTAAATAGCGCGGGATCATAAACGACAAGCGGCACACAACCCATCGGCACGAGGATCGTGCCTGGTAACTTAATGAGGTCGAGGATGCAGGTTTTACATGTCTGTTCAGAACTATTCCCGCTGCTGAAAACGGGCGGGCTGGCTGATGTCGTCGGAGCATTACCTCAGGCACAAATTGCGGGTGGAACAGATACGCGTGTGTTGTTACCCGCGTTTCCTGCATTACGTAAAGGAATACCCGATACGCAAGTGGTTGCGGAACTGCAAACCTTCGCCGGTCCGGTGCGCCTGCTTTTTGGGCGATTCGATGGGGTGGGTATCTATCTTATCGACGCTCCCGATCTCTACGATCGGCCGGGCAGTCCTTATCATGATGAATCGCAGTTTGCCTACGTCGACAACTATTTGCGCTTTGCTTTACTGGGATGGATGGGCTGTGAGTTAGGCTGCGGGCTGGATAGCTACTGGCGGCCGGATATTGTTCATGCACACGACTGGCATGCGGGTCTGACGTGTGCTTATCTGGAGGCGCGTGGCCGCCCGGCTAAGTCTGTCTTCACCGTGCACAACCTGGCTTATCAGGGGCTTTTTTCGGCGCACCATCTGGATCAGATTCAGTTGCCACAATCGTTTTTTAACATGTTTGGTCTGGAGTTCTTTGGCCAGATTTCTTACCTCAAGGCCGGCTTATTTTACGCCGACCACGTGACGGCAGTTAGCCCAACTTACGCGCATGAAATTACGACGCCAGAGTACGGCTATGGCATGGAAACGTTGCTGGCACAGCGTATGCGTGAAGGTCGCCTGAGCGGCGTTCTGAACGGCGTGGACCCGGCCATTTGGGATCCTTCTCACGATCTGTTGCTGAGCTCCCGCTACAACCGGGATACGCTGGAAGCTAAAGCGGAAAACAAGCGTCAGCTGCAGGTTGCGATGGGGCTGAAGGTTGACGATAAAGCACCGGTGTTTGCCGTGATCAGCCGTCTGACCCGGCAAAAAGGGCTGGATCTGGTGCTGGAAGCGCTGCCGGGTTTACTCGCGCAGGGCGGACAGCTGGTGCTGCTAGGACAGGGTGATGCTGAGCTGCAGCAGGGCTTTCTGGCCGCCGCCGCCGAACATCCCGGCAGCGTGGGCGTGCAGATTGGCTACCACGAGGCATTCTCGCATCGCATCGTTGGTGGGGCCGATGTCATTATGGTACCGAGCCGTTTTGAGCCTTGCGGCCTGACACAGCTCTATGGACTGAAATACGGCACGCTGCCACTGGTCCGCCGCACAGGTGGGCTGGCAGATACGGTTAACGACAGTTCGCTAGAAAATTTAGCGGATGGCATTGCCAGTGGGTTCAGTTTCGAAGACAGTAATGCCTGGTCCTTATTAAGGGCCATTCGTCGCGCTTTTGTGTTGTGGTCTCGTCCTTCACTGTGGCGTTATGTGCAGCGTCAGGCGATGGGAATGGACTTTAGCTGGCAGGTTGCCGCTCAAGCCTACCGCGATCTTTACCAACGTTTGTTGTAACGGATTGGGAAACAGAAAATGAATACACCATTCACTTACGCTTCACCTACGTTGACGGTTGATGCCTTAAAGCACTCAATCGCTTACAAACTGATGTTCACCATTGGTAAAGACCCTTCGATTGCGAACAAACATGAATGGCTCAATGCTGCGTTGCTGGCCGTGCGCGATCGCATGGTTGAGCGCTGGCTGCGTTCTAATCGTGCTCAACTTTCCCAGGATGTGCGTCAGGTTTATTACCTGTCGATGGAATTCCTGATGGGCCGCACGTTGGGCAATGCGCTACTGGCCATGGGGATCTACGACGATCTCAATCTGGCACTGGACGAAATGGGCCTCGATCTGGCTGAACTCATGGAAGAAGAGAACGATCCCGGCCTGGGCAACGGAGGCTTAGGCCGTCTTGCCGCCTGTTTCCTGGATTCTCTGGCTACGCTGGGCATGCCCGGACGCGGCTACGGCATCCGCTATGATTACGGCATGTTCAAACAAAATATTGTGGATGGCGAGCAGAAAGAGTCTCCGGATTACTGGCTGGAGTACGGTAACCCGTGGGAGTTTCAGCGCTTCAACACGCGTTATAAAGTTCGCTTCGGTGGCCGCGTTCAGCACGAAGGTGCCAAAGTGCGCTGGCTGGAAACCGAAGAAATTCTGGCCATGGCCTACGATCAAATTATCCCTGGCTACGACACTGACTCGACCAATACCTTACGTTTGTGGGGCGCGCAGGCCAGTAACGAAATCAACCTGGGTAAATTTAACCAGGGTGACTACTTTGCGGCTGTGGAAGATAAGAACCACTCAGAAAACGTGTCGCGCGTGCTTTATCCCGATGACTCTACCTATTCCGGGCGTGAGCTTCGCTTGCGTCAGGAGTACTTCCTGGTGTCAGCTACCGTGCAGGATATCCTGAATCGCCACTGGATGATGCACCGCACCTGGAACAATCTGGCTGATAAAATCGCCATTCACCTTAATGACACACATCCGGTGTTAGCGATTCCTGAGCTGATGCGGTTGTTGATTGATGAGCACAAATTCACCTGGGATGATGCGTTTGATGTGTGCTGCCAGGTGTTCTCTTACACCAACCACACATTAATGACTGAAGCGCTGGAAACCTGGCCGGTAGATATGATCGGTAAGATCCTGCCGCGTCATCTGAGCATCATCTTTGAAATTAACGACTTTTTCCTTAAAACGATTCAGGAATACTATCCAGACGACTGGGATCTGCTGTCGCGTATTTCGATCATCGACGAGAACGACGGGCGTCGGGTACGTATGGCCTGGCTGGCTGTTGTCGTCAGTCATAAGGTTAACGGCGTTTCTGAACTGCACTCGAACCTGATGGTTCAGTCCCTGTTTGCCGATTTCTCGCGGCTGTTCCCGGGACGATTCTGTAACAAAACCAACGGCGTAACGCCACGTCGCTGGCTGGCGCTGGCTAATCCGCCACTGTCAGAATTGCTGGACGAACAAATTGGCCGTAACTGGCGCACCGATCTAAGCCAGCTCAGTGAACTCAAAAGCTGTATTGATTATCCTGCGTTTATTGAGAAAGTGGCTGAAGCCAAGCTGGAAAATAAAAAACGTCTGGCGATCTGGGTGGCGAAAAATCTGGATGTCGTTATCGATCCTAACGCGCTGTTTGACGTACAGATTAAGCGCATCCATGAGTACAAGCGCCAGTTGCTTAACGTTTTGCACGTGATTACGCGCTACAACCGCATCAAAGCCGATCCGGACGCCAAGTGGGTGCCGCGTGTTAACATTTTTGCAGGTAAAGCCGCGTCCGCTTACTACGTTGCCAAGCACATTATTCACTTGATTAACGATGTGGCTAAGGTCATCAACAACGATCCTCAGGTTAAAAACAAACTCAAGGTCGTATTTATTCCTAACTACAGCGTGAGTCTGGCGCAGATTATCATTCCTGCTGCCGATCTCTCTGAGCAGATTTCAACGGCAGGTACCGAAGCATCGGGTACCAGTAATATGAAATTTGCGCTCAACGGCGCGTTGACCATCGGCACGCTGGACGGTGCCAACGTTGAAATGCTGGAGCACGTGGGTAAAGAGAACATCTTCATTTTTGGTAACACAACGCCGCAGGTCGAAGCCTTGCGTAAAGCAGGTTATAACCCGCGTAAATACTACGAAGAAGATGCAGAGTTGCATCAGGTGCTGACTCAGTTGGCCTCAGGCGTCTTTAGTCCGCAGGATCCCGGCCGTTACCGTAATCTGTTCGACCTGCTGGTCAACTTCGGCGATCACTATCAGCTGTTGGCAGATTACCGCAGCTATGTGGATACGCAGGGTAAGGTTGATGAACTGTACCGCCAGCCGGATGTCTGGCAGCACCGGGCGGCTATGAACATTGCTGGCATGGGCTATTTCTCGTCTGACCGTACGATTCAGGAATATGCGGATGAGATTTGGAATATTTCGCCGGTAAGGTTGTAGTTCTGGCGGTAACGTTTCTGCTCTGAGCAGGTTCCGCCCGCCAGGCGCCGGGGAGTTTCAGCCTGTCCGTGCAGGCGGTCGGGTTAAGGGGCTCGCGCCAGCCCCTTAACAATCCCGGCGTCCGGCAGCCGCCGCTGTTCCTTCGTCGTTCCCCGCGGCCTGACGGACCGTCCGGATGCGCCGTCCCTGGCGCAGCCGTCCTCGTCGCGGCTTCCGTGCCGCGCCGTCCTGGCCTTTGCTCTCTCCTCAGCGCGGCGGATGCCTCCTGAAAACCCCCGCCTGTGAGGGCGTATATTTTTCCGAAATACTGCTTCGCCTGTTATTAACATGCGCAATCAGAACTGAAGACAGGAAAGCCAGACGAAAATGAAAAAATGAACAGCAATAAGCTGTGATGCTTTTCTGTCATCTGAAGCGATGTTTTCTGACATCTGAAGCGATACAGGCGTTGGTTTTCACATAGTTATCAAAGCGGGGGAGTTGGGCCGGCCTTCCCGTCCCGCTGAGCGGATGCAGGATTTCCGGATGAGCCGACAGGACGTCGGCGAAAGTCAGGCCGCGCCAGGAATGGCGCGTCCTGGCGGTCCGGCAGAAATCCTGAAGCCGCGAAGGAACCGCGTAGCGGCGGGTGGGCAGGACGGGAGCCCGGGGTCAAGGGGCCGCGGCGACTGGCGGCCCCTTGTCGGTCGCCCGCACGGGGCGGACTGAAACAGCCCGCCGCCTGGCGAGCGAAACCTTCTCAGAGTTACATAACTGTATGCCGCTCAGGCTGTAAAACCGGGAGCCCGGGGTCAAGGGGCCGCGGCGACTGGCGGCCCCTTGTCGGTCGCCCGCACGGGGCGGACTGAAACTGCCTGCCGCCTGGCGAGCGAAACCTTCTCAGAGTTACATAACTGGATGCCGCTCAGGCTGGCAAGCGAAACCTTCCCTGAGCGTTATGACTGGATGCCGCTCAGGCAACCAACCAAAAGCCACGTTCATGCAATGAACCTCAACACGTTGCCGCGCAGGCAAAAAAACGGCACAACAGGCCGCAACCTGTTGCACCGTGCTTTCAGCACTGACGCGCGACTAAGATGCCAGCGACAGCGTAGGCTTTGCCTTCGCCGCCAGCCATTCGGCAATGCGTGCCTGCTGGGCTTCGTTTAGCCACATACCTTGCTTGGTACGGCGCCAGATAGCATCATCCACTTCACGCACCCACTCATGCTGCACAAGGTAACGCAACTCCGCCTCATAAAACTCATGACCGAAGTTTTCACCCAGGTCTTCCAGCGATGTCGCATCTTTAAGCAGCACTTCGGTGCTGCTGCCGTAGGTGCGGGCGTAGTGACGTGCCATGTTTTCAGTAATGAACGGGTAACGGCGGCGCAGGCTGGCAGCGTAATCGTCGCTGCTGCCGGAAATATTACCGCCCGGCAGCACGCAGTTTTTAGTCCATGCTGCGCCCGCATCAGGATAATACTTCGACAACTTCTCCAGCGCATGCTCGGCCAGCTTACGGTAGGTGGTTAATTTACCGCCGAAAACGGACAGCAGCGGTGTCTGACCGTTGTCATCGCGGACATCCAGGGTGTAATCGCGAGTGATCGCCTGCGGTGAATCGGACTCGTCATCACACAGCGGACGCACGCCTGAATAGGTCCAGACAATGTCGTCAGGCGTCAGCTGTTTTTTGAAATGGCCGTTGTACACCTTCAGGATGTAGTTGATTTCATTATCATCAATAGCAACGTTTTTCGGATCGCCTTTGTATTCCACGTCGGTGGTGCCGATGATAGAAAATTCATCCATCCACGGAATGACAAACACAATACGGTTATCTTCGTTTTGCAGGATATAAGCCTGCTTCTCGTTGTGAACGCGCGGCACCACAATATGACTGCCTTTGATCAGGCGGATACCATAAGGTGATTTCAGCGCCAGGCCATCGTCGAAGAACTGCTTAACCCATGGACCGGCGGCGTTGACCAGCCCTTTGGCCTGCCAGGTGAAGGTTTTGCCGCTGTCGATATCCTCAGCTTCTACCATCCACAGGCCGTTCTCACGCCATGCGCGAGTCACGCGAGTGCGGGTACGCACTTCACCACCATGTTTAACCACTTCCTGCGCGTTAAGTACCACCATGCGGGCATCGTCCACCCAGCAGTCGGAGTACTCAAAACCGCGCTTGATTTCAGGCTTAAGTGCAGACTCTGCACCAAAGCTCAGGCTTTTACTGCCCGGCAGACTCGTGCGCTTGCCGAGGTGATCGTACATAAACAGGCCGGTACGAATCATCCACGCCGGGCGCAGGTGCGGGCGGTGTGGTAAGCGAAAGCGCATTGGGAACGCGATATGGGGTGCCATCTTTAACAGCACTTCGCGCTCGGCCAGGGCTTCGCTCACCAGACGGAATTCATAATGTTCAAGGTAGCGCAGGCCACCGTGAATCAGCTTTGAGCTGGCGGAAGAGGTCGCGCAAGCCAGGTCCCGCGCCTCTAGCATTAACACCGACAGTCCGCGTCCTGCAGCGTCTGCTGCGATGCCAGCACCGTTGATGCCGCCGCCGATAACGATCAGGTCTTTGGTTTCCACGTTGTCTCCTCCGATGTTCGGAATAGTTCATTTATGTTCGTTTTCGAGCATAATCATAATCGCAAACCAACATTGATGCCAGTATTTAACCACCTAAAAACAATTTTGCGTGATATGGATAACATTATCTGGGTGCAAAGGTGAATAGTCGTAGTGATTGTCAGGTTATTGGCGAGGATTATCAGGTTACACTAGACGTCATTTTGCTGATGTTATGAGAGACACCATGGAAACTTACCAATGTATTGATGTTCATCAGGCTCAACAGCGGCTGGCACAAGGCGCAGTAATGGTGGATATCCGCGATGCGCAAAGTTTTGCTCTTGGTCATGCCAACGGCGCCTTGCATTTATCAAATAACAACCTTAATGATTTTATCAGTACAACCGATACAAGCCTGCCGGTGCTGGTAATGTGCTATCACGGCAACAGCAGTAAAAGTGCAGCGGATTATCTGCACGCCCAGGGATTTACCACTGCTTACAGTATTGATGGCGGGTTTGATGCCTGGCGCGCCGCCTTCCCTCAACAGGTGACCAGTGGCGCTGAGTGACTGGTCAGGCGTAACACGGAGAGTGAGTAATGCGCATTACCCAATTTAACCAGCCGCGCATGGCGCAGGCTTTTGTTGACTATATGGCAACGCGCGGCGTGAAATTGCGTATTGAACGTGAAAGTCATTACGTCATTATGCTGGATGATGAAAGCCAGCTCTCGATGGTCGAAAACGAACTTCAGCAGTTTGTGCGCGATCCCAACCATCCGCGCTACCAGGCGGCAAGCTGGCACAGTGGTAAAACCGACAGCGGGTTGCGCTATGAGCAAAGCAATATCTGGGCAAACATCCGTGAGCGTGCCGGGCCGTTGACCATGGTGGTTATGTTTGCCTGTATCGCGGTATTTGTGCTGATGCAGGTACTGGGCGATCGTACCGTAATGTACTGGCTGGCGTGGCCAGATGCCGATCAACATTTTGAGATCTGGCGCTGGTTCAGCCATGTGCTACTTCACTTTTCGCTGTTGCACATCCTGTTTAATCTGATGTGGTGGTGGTATCTCGGTGGCGCCGTAGAAAAACGGCTGGGCAGCGGTAAGCTTTTTGTTATTTTTATCATTTCCGCACTGCTCAGCGGCTGGCTTCAGTCGAAATTTAGCGGTATCTGGTTTGGCGGCCTGTCCGGTGTGGTCTATGCGCTGATGGGATACTGCTGGCTGCGCGGTGAACGCGATCCCGACAGCGGTGTTTATCTGGAGCGTGGGTTAATCGGCTTTGCGCTTGTCTGGTTGGTGGTGGGCTGGTTTGGTGCATTTGGTCTGGCTATCGCTAACGCAGCACACGTTGGTGGACTGCTTGTCGGACTGGCAATGGCGTTTGTCGACACACACAAGCGTAAACGGTAGTCACACCGAATAAGAATAAGCCCGAAACAGGAGAGGAATGTGAAGCAGACGCAACGTCATGACGCCATTATTGATCTGGTTCGGCGTCAGGGATATGTCAGTACTGAGGAGCTGGTCGATCATTTTGAGGTCAGCCCACAGACAATTCGTCGTGATTTAAACGACCTTGCCGATCAAAATAAAATTCAGCGCCATCACGGCGGCGCGGCCTTGCCTTCCAGTTCAGAGAATACCGCCTGGCAGGATCGCAAGATGATGTGGTCAGCAGAAAAAGCGCGTATTGCACAGCGAGTGGCCAGCCAGATACCGGACGGCGCAACGCTGTTTATCGATATCGGTACCACGCCGGAAGCCGTGGCTCATGCGTTACTAAATCACAGTGATTTACGCGTGGTGACCAATAACCTGAACGTGGCAATGCTGTTGATGGGCAAGCCAGACTTCAGGGTCATCATCGCTGGCGGAGAAGTGCGTACCCGTGATGGTGCGGTCATGGGGGAAGCGACGCTCGATTTTATTTCACAGTTTCGTCTTGATTACGGCATCCTCGGGATCAGCGGCATCGATATGGACGGATCGCTGCTGGAGTTTGACTACCACGAAGTCCGCACCAAACGCGCCATCATCGAAAACTCCCGCTGTGTCATGTTGGTAGTAGACCACTCGAAATTTGGCCGTAACGCGATGGTCAATCTGGGTAATATGAGCCAGCTCGACTATCTCTACACCGATAAGATGCCGCCTGGCAGCATCATGAAAGTTATTGAACAGCATGAGGTTCACCTCGAACTCTGCTGAGACCTGCACGCCAGTCAGATCACTGGCGTTTTTCAAACCTGCCTGTCGCTTTTTTCTCCACTCGCGTATTTAATTAAAATGGCCGCCAGCACTATGGCTGGCCCATGCGCATTCCATTTTTGCTTTACCCATATGGATACAAAAGGGAGTGATATGCCACAGCAGAAATTTAACAAATCCCGTTTTCAGGCTGCGTTAACTCGCCACTGGCAACGTCTTGGTTTCTCCTCCGCCAGACAGATGACGCCGCACCAGTGGTGGCAGGCACTGAGTGCCACGATTAACGAATTGCTCAACGCCCAACCGGCGGTCCGGGGCGCGCAACCCCAGCGTCACGTTAACTATCTCTCAATGGAGTTTCTGCTGGGGCGCCTTACAGGAAATAACCTGATGAATCTGGGATGGTACGACGAGGTCAAATCCCTGCTGGCGGAATACCAGGTTGAGTTAAGCGAATTACTGGAAGAAGAAGTTGATCCGGCATTGGGTAACGGTGGCCTGGGCAGGCTGGCTGCCTGTTACATGGACTCAATGGCAACGGTGGGCCAACCCGCGACCGGGCACGGGCTTAACTATCAGTACGGGCTGTTTCGCCAGCGTTTTGCAGAGGGAAAACAGGTCGAGGAACCCGACGACTGGGCGCGCGAGACGTACCCCTGGTTTCGGCATAACGCCGCGCTGGATGTCCGTGTCGCCATGGGCGGAAAAGTCATTAAGCAGGATGACGGGCGTAAAGTGTGGGTGCCCGCCATTTATCTTCGTGGAGAAGCCTGGGATTTACCGGTAACGGGTTATCGCAATGGCGTCACCCTGCCGTTGCGGCTGTGGAAAGCCACCAGCGAGCATCCCTTTGACCTGACCCTGTTCAACGACGGTCAGTTTTTGCAGGCGGAGAAGCAGGGGATTGATGCCGCCAGCCTGACCAAAGTGCTCTATCCCAATGATAACCATCCACAGGGCAAACGCCTGCGTCTGATGCAGCAGTATTTCCAGTGTGCCTGTGCGGTGGCCGATATTCTGCGTCGCCATCATCAGGCAGGCAGAAGCATTCATGCGCTGCCTGATTTCGAGGTCATTCAGCTCAACGATACGCATCCCACTATCGCCATTCCGGAGATGCTGCGCCTGCTGCTGGATGAGCACCAGCTGAGTTGGGACGAGGCCTGGCACATCACGAGTCGTGTGTTTGCCTATACCAATCACACCTTAATGCCTGAAGCCCTGGAACGCTGGGATGAGAAGCTGATGCGTAGCCTGCTGCCGCGCCACATGATGATCATCAAAGAGATCAACCGTCGCCTCAAACAGCAGGTTAAACAGCGCTGGCCAGATGACAAAGCGCTATGGAACAAGTTAGCCGTTGTCGCCGAGGGGCAGGTCAGGATGGCCAATCTTTGCGTTGTCAGTGGTTTTGCGGTGAATGGCGTGGCGGCCCTGCATTCCGGGTTGGTCGTGACGGATCTTTTTCCTGAGTACCATCAGCTCTGGCCGCAGAAGTTTCATAACGTCACCAATGGCATTACGCCGCGCCGCTGGATAAAGCAGTGCAATCCTGCGCTGGCTGGCCTGATTGATAACACCCTGAAGCGTGAATGGGTCAACAACCTGACCGCGCTGCAGGGCCTGGAGCCTTACGCCGACGATCCCGTTTTCCGTGAGCGTTTTCGCGCGGTGAAGCAACACAACAAAGCGCGGTTAGCCACCTATATTGCTCAGCACACCGGCATTGTGGTTAACCCAAACGCGATTTTTGACGTGCAGATCAAGCGGCTACATGAATATAAACGTCAGCATCTGGGTCTGCTTCATATTCTGCACTGCTATAAAAACGTCCGCGAAAACCCCAATGACGCCAGTATCATCCCCAGAGTATTTCTGTTTGGGGCAAAGGCGGCACCAGGCTACTACCTGGCAAAGAACATTATCTATGCCATTAACAAGGTGGCAGAGGTGGTGAACAACGATCCGCTTGTCGGCGACAAGCTGAAAGTGGTTTTTATGCCGGATTACCGCATCACGGCAGCCGAGTACCTGATTCCCGCCGCCGATCTGTCAGAGCAGATTTCCACCGCAGGTTATGAAGCTTCCGGCACCGGCAACATGAAACTGGCACTGAATGGCGCGCTGACTATCGGCACGCTGGATGGCGCCAACGTGGAAATTGCGGAGCAGGTAGGGGCAGAAAATATCTTTATTTTTGGCAATACCGTGGATGACGTTAAAGCCCTCAAGGCCGGAGGCTATAAACCGCAAAAAGTCCGTAAGCACAACAAGGAACTGGATGAACTATTGAAGTCACTGAAAAAAGGAACGTTCAGTCATGGCGATAAGCATGCATTCGACCTAATGTTGGATAGCCTGACAAAAAATGGCGATCCCTGGCTGGTGCTGGCGGATTATCAGGCCTATATCGATGCGCAGAAACGGGTTGAGGCCTTGTGGCGCGATCGGGAAGCCTGGACGCGCGCGGCCATTCTCAATACGGCGCGAACCGGTATTTTTAGTTCGGATCGGTCGATTCGGGACTATCAACAGCGCATCTGGCAGGCGCAACGCTAAGGAATTGCGATGAAATCCACTTCACTTGATAAAGCCGCCCAGGCGGCGGGAATAGCGCTCACCTATTTCGATGCGAACGGTGAACCTGAAGCCATCAGCGATGATACCAAACGCGCCTTACTGGCCATAATGGAAAACCCGCAAAAAGCCGGTAAATCTCCGCTACCCCCCGTCGTGGTTTTTAGCGGTAACCGCAAACGCGAGCTGACGCCTCAGATCGACGGCAGCTTCCGCTGGCAGTTGCAGACAGAGAAAGGCAAAACCTTTAGCGGAATCCTTGAAGGCGGTGCGCCCTTTAAACTGCCTTCGCCTCTGGGACAGGGTTATCACCAACTGACCTTGAGCAAGGGCAAGCGTGAGTGGCAGACGCGCGTGATTGTGACACCGCGCCGTTGTTATCTGCCACCGGCCTTGCGCGCCGGAGAGAAACGCTGGGGGGCGCTGGTTCAGCTTTATACCGTGCGTTCAGAGAAAAACTGGGGCATCGGTGATTTTGGCGATCTGGAAATGCTGCTGGAGCAGCTTGCCGCACGCGGCGGCGACTTTGTTGGCCTGAACCCGTTGCATGCGCTCTATCCGGCCAGCCCCGCTTTTGCCAGCCCCTACAGCCCGTCATCGCGCCGCTGGCTGAATATTATTTACATTGATGTGGCACAGGTTGCCGATTTCCAACAAAGCAGCGCGGGTCAGAAGTGGTGGAAAAGTGCCAAAACCCAAAAGGTGTTAAAGCAAGCCCGTGAAAGCGAATGGGTGGATTATGACGCGGTTATGGCACTGAAAATAACGGCATTACGTCACGGCTGGGCCCGGTTCCAGTCGCGCGATGCGCATGACGCACAGAAGCAGCAGTTTGCGGATTTCATCCAGCAGGGGGGCGACAGCCTGCGCTATCAGGCGGCTTATGAGGGGCTTCAGGCTGAAATGCAGGGGGAAGGTGCCACGCATGCGGGCTGGCCGGCCTGGCCTGAGCGCTGGCGTAACAGTCAGTCTTCTGACGTTCAACGCTGGTGTGAGCAGCACGCGGATGAGATTGCCTTCTGGCAGTGGTTACAGTGGCTGGCACAGCAGCAGTTCGCTCAGTGTTGGGCACGGAGCCAGGCGCTGGGCATGAGCGTGGGGCTGTATCGTGATTTAGCGGTCGGTGTGGCCGAAGGCAGTGCCGAAACCTGGCACGATCCGGAGCTGTACCGCCTTAAGGCATCCATTGGCGCGCCGCCCGACAGGCTAGGGCCGTTGGGGCAAAACTGGGGGCTGCCGCCAATGGATCCTCACGTCTTGCAGGCCAGAGGCTATCAACCCTTTATCGATATCCTGCGCGCCAATATGCGTGACTGCGGGGCGCTACGTATCGACCACGTCATGGCTCTGCTGCGCCTCTGGTGGGTTCCGGCAGGTGAAACGGCGGATAAAGGCGCCTACGTCGCTTACCCTGTGCACGATCTACTTGGCATTCTGGCGCTGGAAAGCCAGCGCTTGCGCTGTATGGTGATTGGGGAGGATCTCGGTACGGTACCTAAAGAGATCGTCAGTCTGCTGCGCGACAGCGGCGTGTTTTCCTGGAAAGTCTTGTGGTTTGAGCAGGAAAAACAGGGGAATTACCGTGCCCCCGAGGCCTATCCACGCCAGTCCATTGCCAGCGCCAGTACGCACGATCTACCTACGCTGACCGGCTTCTGGAGTGCAGGTGATTTAGAGCTTGGCGAGAAAATCGGGCTTTATCCAGACGGGCAAACGGTACAGAACCTGCAGCAGCAGCGGATAAAGCAAAAACAGGCCCTACTGGATGCTCTGCATAAAGCGGGAGCCGTACCGGCACGCAGCGCGAAGCGGGCGGATGGTCTGGCGATGACGGCCGAACTGAATCAGTCCGTTCACCGTTTTCTGGCGGACACGAACAGTGCGCTGCTGGGGCTACAGCCGGAAGACTGGCTGGGGATGACGACGCCGGTGAATGTGCCGGGTACGGTCGATCAATATCCCAACTGGCGGCGCAAGCTCGCGCAGCCGCTGGAGCGCATTTTTGCCGACGATAACGTGAATAAGCTGCTGAAAACCGTGACTAAACGACGCAAGGCAGGATAACGGAAGCGCGCGACAGCCGGGCTGTCGCGCGTAAACATCAGTAGAAAGAGTGCTCGCCACGCTGGTGTTCGGTGATATCGCGCACACCTTTTAGCTGCGGGAACGCCGCCAGCAGTTCTTTCTCGATGCCATCTTTGAGGGTGACGTCGATCATCGAACAGCCGTTACAGCCGCCGCCGAATTGCAGAATAGCAAATCCGTCGTCGGTGATTTCCATCAGCGAAACGCGACCGCCGTGGCCTGCCAGCTGCGGGTTAATCTGAGACTGTAACAGGTACTCAACACGCTCAACCATTGGCGCATCATCGGAAACTTTGCGCATTTTGGCATTAGGCGCCTTGAGCGTCAGCTGCGAACCCAGGTTATCCGTTACGAAGTCGATTTCAGCGTCTTCCAGATAGGGCGCGCTCAGCTCATCCACATAGGCTGACAGCTTTTCAAATTTCAGTTCAGTATCTGTCGCTTCTACCGCATCCGGTGGGCAGTAGGACACACCGCATTCGGCAGTTGGCGTACCCGGGTTAATCACGAATACGCGAATCTGGGTGCCATCTTCTTGTTTGGATAGCAGTTTTGAAAAATGCTCTTGGGCAGAATCAGTAATTCGGATCATGTCAGTTGCTCAATAGTTGACTAATTTAGTTGGTTATAATACGCCCATCATTCAGGCTCTACAAGGTACGGCACAGGCACCACACTTGCACGCTGGCTGCGCCTCGCCCCTGTAACAGACGGCTGATTTCTCTGACCGTGCTGCCGGTCGTCACCACATCATCGATTAAGGCGATATGGCGTCCGTTGACATCCGTTTCAAGGCAAAACGCGCCGCGTAAATTGCGGCGCCGCTGACGGGCACTCAACTGATGCTGAACGGCGCCTGCGCGCTGGCGGGATAACGCCAGGCTGAATTCACACCCCAGCCAGTGTGCCAGCGGCGTTGCCAACAGGGCCGTCTGGTTGTAACCGCGCCGCCAGCAGCGTCGGGCATGCAGCGGAACACACATCAGTAAGTCGGGACGAACGGTCTGTCCTCTGCGATACGCATTGAGCCAGCTTAGCAAAAGCAGCCGGGCCAGCATCACCCTGAGTGCGGTAATACCCGAAAATTTTAATTGATTCACCCATGTGCTGAGCGGGGGCTGACAGTGGCTGACGCAAATTAGCGCCTGCCAGGGCGGCGGTTTGAGCAGGCAACGACCGCAGGGCAGGGCATCGGATGCGGCAGGCAGCCCGCAGCACGGACACAGTGACGGCAGCCGTGGTAGCTGGCGCAGGCAAATGCTGCAGAGTCCATGCAGGGCAATTCGCAAGGGTAACTGACATAGCCAACACAGGGCGGGCATTGGTAGCATAGTGACCTCCTTATCAATCATGGAATAGTAACGAATGAGCTCACTTTACTGGCATACCTGTGGCGAAGGAGATGACGATCTTGTGCTGCTGCACGGCTGGGGACTGAATGCGGAAGTGTGGCAAAACATTGTGCCGCGACTCAGTGCACAGTTTCGCCTGCACCTGGTGGATCTGCCTGGCTATGGTCGCAGCCGCGGGTTTGCTGCCCTGTCGCTGGAACAGATGGCGCAGGCACTGGTGCCCTTTCTGCCGCCTCGCGCCATTGTGCTGGGGTGGTCGCTTGGCGGGCTGGTTGCCACACAGCTGGCGTTGAGCGAGCCAGAGCGGTTACGCGCCCTGATTACGGTGGCTTCTTCGCCCTGTTTTACGGCCCGCGATGACTGGCCGGGTATTGCCCCCTTAACCCTGCATAACTTCCAGCAGCAGCTCAGCCACGATTTTCAGCGCACCGTCGAGCGTTTTCTGGCGCTGCAGACCATGGGAACGGAAACCGCTCGGGCGGATGCACGTAAGCTCAAGGAGGTAGTATTGTCGCAACCGATGCCAGATGTGGACGTGCTTAATGGCGGTCTGTCGATTCTGAGCGACGATGACTTGCGTGACAGGCTTACGGCCATTACGCTGCCCTTTTTGCGGATGTATGGCGCGCTGGATGGCCTGGTACCGCGCCGGATTGTGCAGCAACTCGATCCACTTCTACCCGCGTCACCGTCTGTCGTAACGGACAAAGCGGCACATGCCCCCTTTATTTCGCACCCGGATGCATTCTGCCAGCACATTGTTACATTTATCAGCAAATTAGACAGATAACCCTGGCCGTCACTGGCAAATTTCTGCGTAGCGGCAATACTTCATGAGTGAGCAAGGCCGCTGCACTTCTATGCGATTAGTCAGGGAGATGACTATGCCGTTCGATATAGCCTTAAGCGATTTGCGGCTGCTTACATCTCAACAATGGATCATGAATGAGGGTAGACAAATGAAGGTTATGAAATGGGTTGTTGCATCAATGATGATGGGCGCAGTGTCATTCTCTGCTCTGGCGGCGAAAGAAGTCACCAAAGAAGAAGTGCAGAAGATGCATCTGACCAAAATCGGCACCGTAAATACCACGGCCGAAACCACGTCGCCGATGGATGCCAAGAAGAAGCTGTCAGAGGCCGCTGACGAGAAGGGTGGCAAATACTACCTGGTGATCGCGGGTCGTGAGCACGGTAAGTTCAGTGCGACAGCGGAAGTGTACAAGTAATTATCGTAGCCACATGAATTGCCAGGCATCCAGCGTTACTGGCTGGGTGCCATCAATTTTCTCACCGCTTACCACATCCTGAAAAAGATGCGCCTCTGGTAACGAGGCCTCAATCTGCCTGCCACTGAGATTAAACACACACAGTAATTCATCACCGTCGTTATGCGAATAACGCTTCATGATGAGCAGGGCATTATCGCTCTGAAACAACGTCATCGGGTTGTCGGGATGAAAGGCCGCCAGGCGACGACGCTGCTGAATCAGTTTGCTCAGCCGGGTATAAACCTGATGGCGTAAGCCGGTGCTGTTCACCAGTGCGTCTTCGATAGCGGAGAGCGAATATTTTTGCCGGTTGATGGCCCGGTTATGGCCTGCCTCACGTACGCCGTCATAGTCATTACGCGATCCCAGGATGCTTTGAATATAGACGGCTGGAACACCCGGAAAGGCCAGTAAAATAGCATGCGCCAGCATAAAGCGTTTGAGGCGCGTTTCGTCGTCATCGCCTTCACGGTTAAGCGCGTCGAAATAGGTCACGTTGATTTCGTATGGGCTGGTGCTGCCGTCAGGATTGTTTTTATAGGAGATTAGCGCCCCCTCCAGTGCCAGATCGCGCACCAGCGCCGTGATCTCCACCTCCGATAAAATCCCACGTGCCGGATTGAGACCTATACCATCGTGCGAGGCCAGGAAGTTAAAAAAGGTTGTATTGCCATTGCCCACCTGCAGGGTGCTGGCCCATTGACGCAGAGCGCGAGCCGATCCGGTGTGGATGGCGTGTAGCACCAGCGGCGGCAAGGAAAACTGATACACCATTTGGGCTTCGTCTTGCCCGTTACCAAAGTAGCTGATGTTGTCTTTGTGCGGCACATTTGTTTCGGTGATGATGACGGTGCCGGGTGCGACCACGTCGGCAATGGCGCGAAACAGTTTGACCAGCAGATGCGTTTTTTCGAGATGAATACAGTTCGTGCCCGGCGTTTTCCACATGTATCCCACCGCATCCAGTCGCACATAGTCCGCGCCACGTTTCAAATAGTCGAGCAGCACCTCTACCATGCGCACCAGCACCCTGGGACGGGCGAAGTTAAGGTCAATCTGATCGGCACTGAACGTGGTCCAGACAAAGCGGATTTCACCGTTTTCCAGCGTAAAGGGGGTGAGCAACGGTGATGTTCGTGGCCGCGTGACCGCGCTGAGGTCGGTGGTGGGCGGCAGGCTGATAAAAAAATCATCCCAGCCCTCTTCCTGAGCAAGGTAATGTTTAAACCACGCGCTATGCGCTGACATATGGTTACAGACAAAGTCGAACATCAGGCGCGTTTCCTGATGTAGCAAGGCAATGTCCTGCCAGTCGCCACATAGCGGATCGACCTGATGGTAGTTAATGACCGAAAAGCCGTCGTCAGACGAATAGGGATAAAACGGCAGGAGGTGCACCAGCGGAAACGTAGCGTGCAAATGCTGCTGGTAGAAACGTGAAAAGGTGTTGAGTGTGGGTTTGCCCGGTTCGCGGAACTGATCGGCATACGTAATCAGCACCACGTCCTGCTCATCCCAGTGGGTCTTTCTCGGCAGCTTAGTGGTGTCACGGGCTTCAACGATCGTGGCGAGCAGGCGTTCACGCAGAGCCTGAGGAAAGGCATCGGCATAAATCTTATCGATTAAAGCAGTGATCTTTTCCATTATCAAAGGGGGCCACAGCAGGTGTCGTTATTATGACGGGCGTCTTTTTAGCGTAGCGTCAGGGCGGGGATTTTCAACTCAAACGTGCCAGGTCGGCCTGAAAAGCCAGTGCAAAGCAGCAGGCGTGAAGCCCCATGTCTGCAACCTCACCCGCGTCAGAGGGTAAACAGGGGCGGCCTGGAACGCTTTTTCTGTGCAGATAAAACGAGCGACCTGCGAGAGAAGGATGGCAGTCACCTCCTTCTCCATGACGGGGATAAGAGGTGACTGTGTGGTGCGTAACTAGCGTTTTTTACCGAATGCCGCCGCCAGCGCGTCGCCCATAGCGCTGTTGCCCGCGGGCTGGCTGGCAGGACGTGCGCGGCCTTTGTTCGCGGCCGGACGTTTTTCTTCGCGTGGCGCACCGCTCTTAGCGCCACGCGCGTTGCCTTCTCCCGGCTGCTCGTCAAGGCGCATGGTTAAGGCAATGCGCTTCCGTTGCAGATCCACTTCCATCACTTTAACTTTAACGATGTCGCCCGCTTTTACGACCTGATGAGGATCTTCCACAAACTTGTCCGACAGCGAAGAAATATGAACCAGGCCATCCTGATGCACGCCAATATCGACGAACGCACCAAAGTTGGTGACGTTGGTCACGGCGCCTTCCAGCACCATGCCTGGCATCAGGTCATTCAGGGTTTCCACGCCTTCGGCAAACTGTGCCGTTTTAAACTCAGGACGGGGATCGCGGCCCGGCTTTTCCAGCTCTTTTATGATGTCGGTCACAGTCGGTAAACCAAAGCGGTCGTCGGTGAAGTCCAACGCTTTCAGGTTACGCAGGCTGGTGGGATTGCCCATCAGTTCACTCAGCGCCTGCTCGGTCGCGGCCAGAATGCGTTCCACCACCGGATAAGCTTCCGGGTGCACCGTCGAGGCATCCAGTGGATTATCGCCGTGGTTAATGCGCAGGAAGCCAGCGCACTGCTCAAATGCTTTAGGCCCAAGACGGCTGACCTTGAGAAGCTGCTGACGGTTCTGGAAACGGCCGTTTTCATCGCGCCAGCCAACAATATTTTGTGCCATCATGCGGGTTAATCCGGCCACGCGCGTCAGCAGCGGTACCGAAGCCGTGTTGAGATCGACACCGACGGCGTTCACACAGTCTTCCACCACCGCATCCAGTTTTTTCGCTAGCTGGCTCTGGCTGACGTCATGCTGATACTGGCCGACACCGATCGATTTCGGATCGATTTTCACCAGTTCGGCCAGCGGATCCTGCAGGCGACGGGCGATCGACACTGCGCCGCGCAGTGAGACATCCAGATCCGGAAATTCCAGCGCAGCTAATTCAGACGCGGAGTAGACTGAGGCGCCCGCTTCGCTGACGATCACTTTCTGGGCGGTGACCTGGGGGAACTGTTTTTGCAGATCCAGAAAGAAGCGCTCGGTTTCACGTGAGGCGGTGCCATTACCGATGGCGACCAGTTCCACCTGATGTTTCACGCACAGCGCCGCGACCGCTGCTGCCGCCTTGGCCGTTTGCCCGGTATGCGGATAAACGGTATCGGTGGCGACCAGCTTGCCGGTCGCGTCAACCACGGCCACTTTCACACCGGTACGCAGGCCGGGATCCAGGCCCATCGTGGCCCTCATGCCCGCAGGTGCCGCCATTAACAGGTCGTGCAGGTTACGGGCAAAGACGTTAATGGCCTCGTCTTCAGCACGCTCGCGAACGGTACCCATCAGCTCGGTTTCCAGATGCAGCATGACTTTGATGCGCCAGGTCCAACTGACCACGGCCTTGCGCCAGCTGTCAGCCGGCGCGTTATTCAGTCGCAGATTCAGGTGTTCTGCAATCAGGGTTTCACCGTGGCTTTCGCGCGGTGGCTCATCAAACTGCGGGTCGGCATTCAGCGACAGCTGTAAAATACCTTCATTACGACCGCGCAGCATGGCCAGCGCGCGATGCGAAGGGACGCTGTGCAGCGGCTCATGGTGATCGAAGTAGTCGCGGAATTTCGCGCCTTCTTCCTCTTTGCCTTCCACCACGTTTGAGACCAGATGGGCATTTTTCCACAAATAGTGGCGGACTTTAGCCAGCAGGGCGGCATCTTCAGCAAAGCGCTCCATCAGGATATAACGCGCGCCATCGAGCGCCGCACGAACGTCAGCGACGCCATTATCCACATTCACATAACCTGTTGCCAGCTGCTCAGGGTCCTGCGAAGGATCCTGCCATAAGGTATCGGCCAGGGGTTCCAGCCCGGCTTCAATCGCGATTTGGCCACGCGTACGGCGCTTAGGCTTATAGGGCAGGTAGAGGTCTTCAAGTTCGGTTTTGCTGAGGGTGGTATTGATGGCATTCGCCAGGTCGTCGGTGAGTTTTCCCTGTTCTTCAATAGATTTCAGGATGGCCTGCCGACGCTCGGATAATTCACGCAGGTAGCTGAGGCGGGTTTCGAGCTGGCGGAGTTGGGTATCATCCAGGCCGCCCGTCACCTCTTTACGATAACGTGCGATAAACGGCACGGTATTCCCTTCATCCAACAGGCGGACGGCCGCATCAACTTGCTCAGGGCGCGCCTGTAGCTCACTTGCAATTAGCTGGCTAAGAACATTCATCATCGGACTATTATGCTTTCTGGGTTGAGAAATAGCCGATAGTTATACGGATTGATGGCTGAAATTGCCAGAGAAGCGGCCTGCTTTCAGCGATATTCTGAATCAGCCTTCAACATAGCTAATTTCATTGACATACCAGCATGCCGGGCCCGCTGGCGTTTCTACTACCGCTGCGTCGCCGACGGCCTTTTTTAACAGCGCCCGCGCCATGGGCGAGTCAATTGAGATGTAATCTTTGCGGCCAAAAATCTCATCGTAACCCACGATACGGAAGCGCTTTACATCGCCTTCATCATTTTCGACTTCAACCCAGGCGCCAAAAAACACTTTGCCATCCTGCTGGGGTGAATAATCCACAATGCGCAGTTGCTCAAGGCTCTTGCTCAAATAGCGCACGCGACGGTCAATTTCACGCAGGCGTTTCTTATTGTATTGATAATCCGCATTTTCGCTGCGGTCACCGAGGCTGGCGGCCCAGGTCACTTTTTTGGTGACTTCAGGTCGCTCTTCACGCCACAGGTGATCGAGTTCAGCTTTTAAGGTGTTGAAACCTTCTCGGGTAATCAGTCGGGTTCTCATGGTACAAGCCGGTCAAATCGAAAGAGGATCAGTGTAAAGCAAATCGTGCGTGGCGAAAACGAGGTGGGAAAAGGGTTTTTTCCTGTTAAAAAACCCTTATAGGGCGATGACAGAGGATGGGGCTGTCATATCCAGACCGGTGCGGTTCCGTGACGACAGGAATTACTTACCGGCTTTGGTCGAGGTGGTCGTCGAAGTGCTGCTGCTGGTGCCGTCACCGCCGCCGCCGCCAGCCGTTGCCAGTCCTACGCCCAGCAGAGCGGCGATTGCGCCAATACCAATCGCGTTGGAGTTACCCTGAGCGGTAGTCGTTGCCTGTGCGCCCGCGGCTTCACCGGTTGCAGTTGCGGCATAAGTCTGACCGACGCTGGCCAAAGCCAGTGCGCTCAGCAGTAAAATCGTTTTTTTCATTATGGTTTCCCCGTAAAGCGGCAAGTTGGTGTCGCTATAGTGTGGGTGAAATCCATTGGGCCGCAAAGCGGGCTTTACTGTTTGATTTATCTCTCTTTACCTGTAGATGGCCTTGTTCGTGAAGCTTCTCAAACTAATCCGAGAGAGGTCGCGTATTAACCTGTTTTTTTTCCGAATATTATGCTGTTATCAGTCTAAAAAACCGCACTATCCGGGATTCGTCGTCAGATACGAACGTCATTTAAGTCAAATTTCCCGGCAAGCGCTTGAATTTGCAAGTGCTGTGTCACAGTGCGCCGGGTCTAAACCAGTGAATAGCGGAATTTTACCCAATATTTCAGATTTGCCGTATTCTGTTCAACGCCGTGGTCATTACGCAGCTTGCCCGGCTGTCAGACCATAATTTAAATATAAGCTGCTGTTTAATATGCTTTGTAACAATTTTGACTAGAATATAAACCATTAAACACTGTCACTGTGCCGCATCTTTTTTTAACAATATCGGCTCAGGCAATCGCGCCTTTGGGAGTTAAAAATGCAAGAAAACTACAAGATTCTGGTCGTCGATGACGATATGCGTTTACGTGCACTGTTAGAGCGCTATCTTACCGAGCAGGGCTTTCAGGTGCGCAGTGTCGCCAACGCCGAGCAGATGGACCGTCTGTTAACCCGCGAATCCTTCCATTTAATGGTGCTTGATCTGATGCTGCCTGGCGAAGATGGTCTTTCCATTTGCCGCCGCCTGCGCAGTCAGAGCAACCCGATGCCTATCATTATGGTGACCGCCAAGGGCGAAGAAGTGGATCGCATCGTTGGGCTGGAAATCGGTGCTGACGACTATATTCCAAAGCCGTTCAACCCACGTGAGCTGCTGGCGCGTATTCGCGCGGTATTGCGCCGTCAGGCCAATGAGCTGCCCGGTGCGCCGTCTCAGGAAGAAGCGGTCATCGCTTTTGGCAAGTTTAAGCTTAACCTGGGCACGCGTGAGATGTTCCGTGAAGACGAACCTATGCCGTTGACCAGTGGTGAATTTGCCGTTCTCAAGGCGCTGGTGAGCCATCCACGTGAGCCGCTGTCGCGCGATAAGCTGATGAATCTGGCCCGTGGTCGGGAGTACAGCGCCATGGAACGTTCTATCGACGTGCAGATTTCCCGCCTGCGACGCATGGTGGAAGAAGATCCGGCTCATCCACGCTACATCCAGACCGTTTGGGGCCTGGGCTATGTATTTGTTCCGGACGGCAGTAAAGCATGAGGCGGCTGCGCTTCTCGCCACGAAGTTCATTTGCACGCACCCTGTTGTTGATCGTTACCTTGCTGTTCGTCAGCCTGGTAACGACCTACCTGGTGGTGCTGAACTTTGCCATTCTTCCCAGCCTGCAGCAGTTTAATAAAGTCCTCGCCTACGAAGTGCGTATGCTGATGACCGACCGTTTACAGCTGGAAGATGGTACGCAGCTGGAAGTGCCGCCCGCTTTTCGTCGCGAAATTTATCGTGAACTGGGTATTTCGCTCTATACCAATGCGGCGGCAGAGGAGAGCGGACTGCGGTGGGCGCAGCATTACAAATTCCTTAGCGATCAGATGGGCCAGCAGCTTGGCGGCCCGACAGACGTTCGCGTCGAGGTCAACAAAAACTCCCCTGTTGTCTGGCTCAAAACCTGGCTGTCGCCCGACATTTGGGTACGGGTGCCGTTAACGGAAATTCATCAGGGTGATTTCTCGCCGCTGTTCCGCTATACCCTGGCGATAATGTTGCTGGCGATAGGCGGTGCATGGCTTTTTATCCGCATCCAGAACCGCCCGTTAGTCGATTTAGAACATGCTGCATTACAGGTGGGCAAAGGCATTATTCCCCCACCATTACGTGAATACGGTGCGTCAGAGGTGCGTTCGGTGACGCGCGCGTTTAACCAAATGGCGGCGGGCGTTAAGCAGCTTGCCGATGACCGTACTTTGTTGATGGCGGGCGTCAGCCACGATTTACGCACCCCTTTGACGCGCATCCGGCTCGCGACGGAGATGATGAATGAACAGGATGGCTACCTGGCAGAGTCGATTAACAAAGACATCGAAGAGTGCAATGCCATCATCGAGCAGTTCATCGATTACCTGCGCACCGGACAGGAGATGCAAACTGAGCGGGCCGATCTCAACAGCGTGCTGGGCGAAGTAGTGGCCGCAGAAAGCGGGTATGAACGTGAAATCGAAAACGCCGTCATGGCCGAAGAGCTCATGCTGGAGATTAATCCCCTTTCGATTAAGCGCGCCCTGGCTAACCTGGTGGTGAACGCGGCGCGTTACGGCAACGGCTGGATCAAAGTCAGCAGTGGACGCGAGCTGCATAGGGCCTGGTTCCAGGTTGAAGATGACGGTCCCGGCATTAAGCCGGATCAGCTGGCGCATCTTTTTCAGCCATTTGTGCGCGGTGACAGCGCACGCAGCACCAGCGGCACGGGCCTTGGACTGGCGATCGTCCAGCGCATTATTGATGCGCACCAGGGTTCGCTAGAGATCGGTGACAGTGAACGCGGCGGATTACGTATCCGTGCCTGGTTACCCTTAGCGGAAAACCCGGAGTCGGGTGCCAACAACGGCAACCTTGCACTGAGCTAAACAGCAGCGGCGCGGCCCTGTTAAGCCGCGCCGCTGTGATTAACGCTGAGGACCTGCTTTTACCAACGCGGCACCGGCCGCATTATCGGTATATTTTTCAAAGTTAGTGATAAAGCGCTGGGCTAAATCATCTGCCGCCGCGTGCCACTTCTCTTCGCTTTCCCAGGTACGACGTGGGTCGAGCGTGTCGGCATCCAGATCGCCCAATGTTTTTGGCACCTGCAGGTTAAATACCGGCAGCGTTTCCGTTGGCGCATCGTCCAGTTCACCGGCCAGAATGGCGTTGATGATGGCACGGGTATTTTTCAGTGAGATACGCTTGCCACTGCCGTTCCAGCCGGTATTGACCAGATAAGCCTGGGTGCCGGCGGCTTCCATACGTTTCACCAGCACTTCTGCATACTGAGTGGGATGCAGCGTCAGGAAAGCCGCGCCAAAACAGGCTGAGAAGGTTGGCGTTGGCGCCGTTACTCCGCGCTCCGTGCCCGCCAGCTTCGCTGTAAAGCCCGACAGGAAATGATACTGCGTCTGCTCTGGCGTCAGTCTGGAGACGGGCGGCAGCACGCCAAAGGCGTCGGCGGTCAGGAAAATGACTTTCTTCGCATGGCCTGCTTTGGAAACCGGCTGAACAATATTGTCGATATGGTTAATCGGATAGGACACACGGGTGTTTTCGGTTTTGCTGCCGTCAGCAAAATCGATGCTGCCGTCTTCACGTACCACGACGTTTTCCAGTAAGGCGTTACGACGAATGGCGCGATAGATTTCGGGCTCAGCCTGTTCAGAGAGGTTAATCGTTTTCGCGTAACAGCCGCCTTCAAAGTTGAACACGCCGTCATCGTCCCAGCCGTGTTCGTCGTCACCGATTAACTGGCGGTCCGGATCGGTAGAAAGCGTGGTTTTACCCGTGCCGGACAGGCCAAAGAACACCGCGACATCGCCTGCTTTACCTACGTTGGCGGAGCAGTGCATAGAGGCAATGCCCTTCAGCGGCAGCAGGTAGTTCATCACCGCGAACAGGCCCTTCTTCATTTCTCCGCCGTACCATGTGCCGCCAATCAACTGCATACGTTCGGTCAGGTTAAAGGCAACGAAGTTCTCGGAATGCAGCCCTTGCGCCTGCCAGTCAGGGTTGGTGCATTTAGCTCCATTCATCACCACAAAATCGGGCGTGAAGTTATCCAGCTCAGCCGCGCTCGGCTGAATGAACATGTTTTTGACGAAGTGCGCCTGCCAGGCAACCTCGGTAACAAAACGCACGCTCAGGCGTGAATCTGGGTTAGCCCCGCAGAAGGCATCGATAACGAACAGACGCTTCCCTGAGAGCTGCCGGGTTACGCATTTTTTCAGCGCCTGCCAGGTTTCCTGGGACAGGGGCTGGTTATCGTTCTTTCCGGTTCCTTGATCGTTCCACCACAGCGTATCGCGCGTTGTGTCATCACGCACAATGTACTTATCCTTGGGTGAGCGCCCGGTAAAAATCCCGGTATCAACGGCGATTGCACCGCTCTGCGTCAGGGTGCCACGCTCAAAACCTTCGAGCTCCGGACGCATCTCTTCCTGAAATAGCGTAGCGTAATCAGGGTTATGCACCACCTCAGTGGTATCGGTGATGCCCAGATCGGCAAGGGCTTGCGAGGTCAGGCCGTTAACGCGCATTTTACTGCTCCTTAAATCGGTGTCTGTTCTGTAGGGCAAAGAGAGTTTGGGATCGCGTCCTTAACATGCCACAGCGTGAGGGGCGGAGAGGCGATCGCGCGCAGTTTACGCTACTGTGCCAGGTGAGAAAGGCTTGTTCGTTAAAAATGAGACTTAGGGCGCGTTAAGGATGTGTTTCGAACGTTTTTAAGATGTTATGAAAGTAAAAAAAGATAATTTGCCAAGTAAATTAATGGCATAGCAGTAAGGCAGGCAGGGCGGCATAACCGCCCTGGTTCGATCAGTGAAGTCGATTACTGTTCTCAACGGAGTTGCTGCGGATCCCGGCAATGTCTACTGCATCGAATACGTAATGCGATCCACAATAGTCGCAGTTCATATCGATTTTGCCATCTTCTGCAATGATCTCGTCAACTTCTTCCTGCGGCAGGGTTTTCAGCACCTCGCTGCAGCGTTCGCGTGAACATGTGCATTTATAAACAACCGGCTGCGGATCGTAAACGGTCACCTCTTCCTGGTGGTAAAGCCGCCACAAGACATCGGTTGCAGGCAAATCAATCAGCTCTTCGCTTTTAATGGTTTCTGTCAGCGTTGCCAGATGCTCAAAGTCATCTTTACTCGTATCCTGAGCCGGTAGGACCTGCAGCAGAATCCCGGCTGCGCCTGCGTCGCTGGTGCGGATAAACAGTCGGGTCGGCAACTGCTCGGAGCGCATAAAGTAGTCTTCCAGACAGTCGCTCAGCGTGTCACCTTCCAGTCCTACCACGCCCTGATAACGCTCGCCCTTTTCAGGCGTGATGGTGATAACCAGATAGCCGTTACCCACCATGCTTTTGAGCGAGCTGTCGTCAGGAATGTCACCTTTCATGCGGGCTATGCCACGTAACTCCTGCTGATTATTACCATTGATCACGGCTAAGGTCAGGGGGCCATCGCCTTGTAGCTGCACGGTAATTTCACCGTCAAATTTAAGCGTGGCGGTCAGCAAGCTGGTTGCCACCAGTAACTCCCCCAGCAGCGTTTGTACGGCTGGCGGGTAGTCGTGATTTTTAAGGATAGCGTGCCAGGTGTTTGAAACATTAACCAGTTCGCCGCGGACGGCAGCATTTTCAAACAAATAGCGGCGCAGTTGATCTTGTACAGACATAGTTTTTCTCTCTTTTGGCGGACGATAACCGGCTCAGTAGCCGGTTTACTCATCGCCCGATAACTTAAACTTCATCAAATCGCGGCGTTCTTTCTTATCGGGCCGGCGATCGGGATGGGGCATAGTCAGCGCATTCATCTTGCGTGCCAGAGCCACTTTTTCACGTTTTTCAATACTGGCTTCGGTTTCGCGGTAAAGCAGCTGTGCTTCACTGGCGGGGCGTCGCTGCTCGCTGATTTCGGCAATGACGACCGTTCGCTCCTCATTGCCCTGACGCAGGGTTAACTCAGCATCCCGTTCGACCAGTTTACTGGGTTTACTCCGCTGACCATTGTAATGAACCTTGCCACCTTCAATCATTTCGCGCGCAATCGAGCGGGTTTTGTAGAAACGCGCCGCCCAAAGCCATTTATCAAGGCGAACGCCTTCGCCGGATTTCTCTTTCATTGCTGCTCCCAGAACGGAATCAGTGTGCGGTAGTCACTTATCGCACAGTGACGCTGAAAGTGTTGTTGAGGACGGCCAGAGTCAGGATTACTGACGCCCAGGCACCAGCCGATTCCCCATGATTTGGCGGCATCGAGGATGATTTCGCTGTCATCGATGAACAATGTCCGCGATGCATCAAAGCCAGTGTGCTGCTCAACCGCCTGCCACAAACGCTGATCTTCTTTCGGATAGCCAAAGGTATGGGTGGAAAGCCATAAATCAAGGTGTGGTGCTAAAGCTGTCTGTTTGAGTTTCACATCCAGATTCCAGGGATGCGCATTGGTCAGCAGGATGGTGCGTTTACCCGCGCGACGCAGTGCCTGTAGAAAAGGCAGCGTATCCGCGCGGATGCTGACACGGTGACGTTGTTCCCAGGTCATGGCATGAATGTCCAACTGCAACGCCTGTGACCAGTAATCCAGACAATACCAGTTTAGCGTATGGGCTACGGCCTGATATTTTTCTTCAATAATCAGCCGGGCCTGAGCAGCAGGGATGCCGCGTTGGGTGCTCAGGGTTTCAGGAACATGCTCCAGCCAGAAAAAGCGGTCAAACGCCAAATCAAGCAGCGTGCCGTCCATATCGAGCAGCACGGTGTCAATGTCGGACCCGTTGAACATCATGGCAATTCACCCGTTGCTTATCAGCGCAACAGGGTAGCACAGTTGCAGGTGGCTCAGAATATGGAGCGCACGCCCTGTATAGTGTTAAGCGAGGGGTTAAAGCACTTATCGTAATACTGCTGGATAGCAAGCATTCGCTGGCGGTTAAGATGCATGCGCCGCAGTGCCAGCAGACCGTTGGTAATCGTGCAGGCCAGCAACACGATAAGCAACAGTGCGGCGCCCAGATAGCGCCATTTTGCCATGGCGTCAGGCTCATTGTGCAGGGCGATATGACGTGTGCCGTTGGCATCGGTATAAATGCTGGTAATGATGCCTGTGGCGCTAAACGGTGTGTGCAGCAACAAGGAAGACAAACGTTGTAGCTCTTGCCACTGCGAACCCGCGTCCAGATCAAACAGAGGAACGGCAGGCTGAGGCTGATTGACGAGCTGATGCCCTTCATCACTGGCGATAACAAACCCGCCCGGCGGTGGGCTGTTCAGGTTCTCTGCGGCGCGGCGCGTTTCGCGGAAGAAAAAGGTAGAGGTTGCCGTGTGCACCAGGTTTTCCAGCGCCTCCGCACTGACAGGACGCAGCAGGACATTCATCCCGTTTAGCTGGCCAGAATCGGCACGGCTGACTAAGGTGTCCCAGTCTTTCGCATTCCCCAGATTAACCAGCGCATTTTTGAGTCGCATACAGTCCTGTGCCTGATTGCAAAGCGCCTGCGTTTTTAACACGAGGTCCGAAAAGTCATCCAGCAGAATCATGCCTGATTTCTGAATCGCCGACGCTAACTGTGGGTTCAGTTTAGGGTCGGTGTTCGTTTCAGGATGGAGCTGCCTGGTGGTGGTGTCCAGCAACGCCGAGGCTTTCTCAATAATATCTGAATGGGGCAGCGGCAGCGGTGTGGCATTATTCCAGTAAATTTGCGAGCAATCGAACGGCATATAGGTATAGGTGCGGTTGCTTTGGTAGTTGTCCGGCACCGCGCACATACCGGTTCCGGTAACCTTAAGGCTGTCACCTACTTTAAGATCTTCACGACTCAGCTGGTTTACGCTATTCACATCCAGGCTCTCCGTCCCTTTAGCCCATGCCAGACTGAGTTTAATGGGCATACTGAGGGGGATCCAGGTGATCAACAAGGCCAGAACAATCAGCGAGCCAACGGCAAGAACAACATTTTTCCGCCAGCGCTGTAGCGGAAAATTCCTTACTTCGTCCTGAAGCGAAAGGAAGCGCCCCTGGCGTACTACCTGACGGTTCAGATAAATATCGATATCCGTTACCTGACCAAGATCGTGCGCGACGTAAGGCTGCCAGTGTGCAGGATAAGCCAGATCGATGATCCCCAGCGTAATGTTGCTCTGCTCCTGATTTGACTCACCAAACAGGCCCCAGCGCTTGGGGGCCCCACGCAGGCAGTGAATTTCGCGCAGGCCATTTTCACCTGGTACGCGATACATCAGCCACAGGCTGGCGACAATCATCATGCCAGCAAGGACGGACAGCCAGATCATCAGGCTCGCGGGCAGCAGCAAACCAATAAAAAACAGCAGCAGGGCAAATGAGATAATCACGGCTTCCCGCGTGCCATCGGGACGAGACAGTCGGTATTCTTCCAGCGTTTCTTTGCGTACCCGTACCAGCTCGACGTTTTCACTTTCGGCTTTACGGATCGAGGCGTTGGTGGAGGACGGACGTATCAGACTGGGCAGCGACTGCTGATCGATAGCGTAATCCACCAGAGAATGCCCGTTTAAAGAGATGATCAAGGGGATCGACTGGGTGCGGATTAACTCAACGTAGTTTTCGTCCGTAATATACTGTTCCCACAGCGGCGGCAAATGCACTTCGACTTCATCGAGGTAGTAGCGCCACTTATGCGGATCGTCCGTAGAAAGGCCATAACGGGTTATCGCCCGCGTAACAGGGTAAACGTTGTTGCTTTGTGCCGTGAGCACCAGTTTTTCATGACGACGACGGGATTCACCCGGGCTGAGGATACGGGGCTGTTTTTCCAGTGCGGCAAGGTATTTTTCAACTGCCTTGCGCTCCCGCTCAGAGAGTTTACGGCAGGGGGGACTAATGAATGGCAGCGGTTTCGCCAACGGCGGCCTGCGCCGCATAGCGTACCAAAATCCAATACCTGCCAGAATTGAACAGGTTAGCACTACGGCCAATATAATAATTATTGTGCTCATGCTTTGCTCAATTCAGCCAAAATACTGCCTTCACTTTAAACTTATTATCCCCAGACGCGCCGGATAGTTAAGACGACTTATGGGAGGTTAAACAACGCTGACAAGTTTAACAATAAACGAAATAGTAATGTAAATCATTTAATTAGGCGTTATTAGATCACACATTGCCAGAATAGTAACCACAGTGCACAGGTTATTGTATCGGCATTGTCTGAATTTTGACGTGAGATATTGACTAACACAAATTTTTTGTACCTGAGAAACCAGTGTTATCGTAAAAAAACAACATACGCTTCGCGTGCGCCTTGAGAGTCGCACAATGGCGGAGGGTTAGGTATGCTAATTCGTTCATGAGTGCTGGCGCAGCAAGTTTGAGGCTGATATGAAAAAGTCGTTAAAAAAACCGGACATCCTCAATGTAGAAACCGTGGCGAAGTCGCGATTGTTTACTGTTGAAGCGGTCGATCTGGCCTTTAGTAATGGCGCACGGCGTATCTACGAGCGCATGAAGCCCTCGGAACGTGAAGCGGTGATGATCGTGCCGATTATTGACGATCACCTGGTTCTGATTGAAGAGTACGCGGTGGGCCTGGAGAGCTACGAACTGGGCTTTCCTAAAGGCTTAATTGATCCGGGTGAAACCGTCAATCAGGCTGCCGATCGGGAACTTAAAGAAGAAGCGGGATTTGGTGCGGGTCAACTGACCACCCTGGGCAAACTGACCCTGGCGCCGTCCTACTTTTCCAGCAAGATGAATATTGTGGTAGCGGAAGGGCTTTATCACGAGAAGCTGGAAGGCGATGAGCCTGAACCGCTGGTCGTCCATCACTGGCCGTTGAGCAACCTGCTGGCTTTGTTGCAGGAGCCTGATTTTCGCGAGGCACGCAACGTCAGCGCATTGTTTATGGTGCGAGAGTGGCTGGTGAAGCAGGGACGTATCAGTTATTGATGGTCCGTAAAAGCGGCTTTCGGTGAGCAGGGGCGACTTACGCCGCCCCTGAAGATTAAAACAGTTCGTGGCTCTCGCCATTATCCATGATGGTTGTCCCTGCATCATGTACCGAATACTCGGTTGGCTGAGTCCCATTGATAAAGTATTCCTGGCGCGTATTGCCCCCGCCGTTGGCCAGTTTGCCGGTGCTGCGATCGATAGTAACCGTCACAATCCCCTCTGGTGGCGTCAGCGGCTGCACAGGAACGCCCTCCAGGGCAACCTTCATGAAGTCATCCCAGGCAGGCTGTGCACTCTTCGCGCCGCCCTCGTAACCCGAGATCTGATCGGGAATGGCGCCGGAAAGCGTACTGCGGCCCAGATCGCGGCGCGCATCGTCAAAACCAATCCACACCGAGGTCACCACGCCAGGCCCGTACCCCGAGAACCAGGCATCTTTGGAACTGTTGGTTGTCCCCGTTTTACCACCGATGTCATTACGTTTCAGGTCGCGGCCGGCACGCCAGCCTGTTCCCATCCAGCCCGGTTCGCCAAAAATGTTACTGTTCAGCGCGCTCTTAATCAGGAATGACAGCGGTGTATTAATCACATGTGGCGCATACAGCTGTTCGCCACCTGACTGTGGCTGTGCAGGTACCTGCTCCAGCTCAGGCTGCGGCACCGTCTGGTTTTGCTGCTGAGCGGAAGGCGCAACGTTCTCAACGCTTTCGGCGTTCAGCGCCAGCGCTTTTTTGGTTTCACCGTAAATCACGGGCAGGTTGCACTGTGGACAGGCAATTCTCGGTTTTTCTTCGAAAACGGTTTGTCCCTGCTCATTTTCAATCTTGCTGATGAAGTAAGGATCAATCAGGAAACCGCCATTCGCCATCACCGAGTAGCCGCGCACGACCTGCAGAGGCGTAAACGAGGCTGCGCCAAGGGCCAACGATTCGGTATGCACGATATTCTGAGCCGGGAAGCCAAAGCGCTGTAGGTACTCCGCAGCATAGTCCACGCCCATCGCACGCATCGCACGCACCATCACCACGTTTTTCGACTGGCCAAGGCCCTGACGCAGACGAATCGGACCATCGTAGGTCGGCGGGGAGTTCTTCGGACGCCAGTCAGCCCCGGCACCCGCATCCCAACGGGAAATAGGAACGTCATTAAGAATGGATGCCAGGGTTAATCCCCGATCCATCGCGGCCGTGTAGAGGAACGGTTTGATGTTCGAACCGACCTGGCGCAGGGCCTGGGTGGCGCGGTTAAACATGCTTTGGTTAAAGTCAAAACCGCCCACCAGTGCACGCACGGCACCGTTGGCAGGATCCAGCGAAACCAGCGCCGAGTTAACATCCGGCACCTGGCCCAGCCACCATGTCTCACCGACCTGGCGCACCCAAACCTGCTGGCCCGGCTGCAGAACCTGAGTAATGCTCTTAGGGGTTGGCCCCTGCGCCGTGTCCGACTTAAAGGCACGCGCCCAGCGCACGCCTGCCATGGTCAGCGAGACGTTGCTGCCATCTTTCATCATCACGGTGGCTTCATCGCTCTGGACATGTGTGACCACGGCCGGGTGAAGCGGGCCGTATAACGGCAGGTCTTTTAACGCCTTAACAATCTGCGACTGTCCCCACGCGGGCTCGCCAACTTTCCACAGCACGCTGGTAGGGCCGCGGTAGCCGTGGCGCATATCGTAGGCCATCACGTTATTTCGAACGGCCTCCTGCGCGGACTGCTGCAGACGACGTGTGACGGTGGTGTAAACCTTGTAGCCATCGGTATAGGCGTTGTTGCCATAACGTTTTACCATCTCCTGACGCACCATCTCACTCAGATAAGGCGCAGCGAAGACGATTTTAGGCCCATGATAAATGGACACTAAAGGCGTATTACGTGCTTCATCGTACTGTTGCTGGGTGATGTAGTGCTGATCCAGCATGCGGGCCAGGACGACGTTGCGGCGTGCTACCGCACGGCTGTGCGAATAAAGCGGGTTAAACGTCGAAGGCGCTTTAGGCAGGCCTGCGATGGTCGCCATTTCACTTAATGACAGCTCATTGACAGGCTTACCAAAATAAACCTGTGAGGCTGCGCCCACGCCGTAAGCCCGATAGCCGAGATAGATTTTATTCAGGTACAGCTCAAGAATTTCGTCTTTATTCAGCAACTGCTCGATGCGAATCGCCAGGAAGGCTTCCTTTATCTTACGCATCAGGGAGCGTTCCGGACTCAGGAAAAAGTTACGCGCCAGCTGCTGGGTAATCGTACTGGCCCCCTGAGAGGCATGACCTGACACCAGCGCAACGCTGGCAGCACGAAAAATCCCGATGGGATCCACACCGTGATGCTCATAGAAGCGGCTGTCTTCCGTTGCAATGAACGCTTTCACCATTTCAGGCGGAACCTGCTGCAGGCTAAGCGGTATACGGCGCATTTCACCGTACTGAGCGATAAGATCGCCCTCAGCGCTGTAAACCTGCATAGGGGTTTGCAAACGCACATCTTTCAGCGTGTTAACGTCGGGCAGCTGTGGCTCAATGTATTTGTACAAACCATAAATCGAGCCAGCTCCCAGCAAGATGCAACACACTGTAAGGATCAATAAATACTTTACGAACTTCACCTGAGATTTCCCATCTGTTGTCGTTTGGGCAGTTTATAAGCAACCGCGCAGTAGTATAAAGGCAAGCCAGACGCTTTGATATGTCCATTTTTTCGGACGATAAGGAGATCGCGCGCATGACTTTTCACAGCTGGCAAATTGGGCTGGATATCCAGAACAGGCAGTGCTGCGCCATTGCCATCCAGCGTCGCCGCCAGGGCTGGCAGTTATGCCACTGGTGGCAGCAGCGGCTGGCGCAAGATACGTTAAGAAACGGCGTGCTGCAATCTTCCCCTGAATTGCTGGCCGTGTTAACCCGCTGGCGCAAGCGCTTGCCTCTGCGCTACTCACTGCGTGTGGGCCTGCCTGTCCAGTTGGTATTGCAGCAGCCGCTTTCCCCGCCCGAACTGCCGTTAAAAGAACCCGCATTAAGCCGTTTCATCCAGGCGGCGGCCCAACGCCTTTTCCCCGTTGACGTGCGCGAACTGGCGCTGGATTACCGTCTCGATCCCGCCCATAACCAGCTGTGTATTACGGCAGCCCGGCTTGATGTGGTGCAACAGTGGCTGGCCCCGCTAACGCAGGCAGGACTCAAGCCCCGCGTGTTTGAACTGGCTACGTATGCGCTAAAAATGGTGACTGAGCAGGCGCAATTAGCTGCGGGAAGTGTAGTGGTTTTACGACAGGATGCACGTTACCTGTGGAGTGACGGCATCAGTGCAGCATCTTTGGCTGAAGCGGACGGGTTATCGGCTCTGCGTGAGCAGGCCTTTCCACAGGCAAGCCATCTGTTTTATTGCGATGCCGACAACCTCTCGTCTCAAGAGGGAACGCGTCCTTTTTCACCCTTCCAGCCACTTCGCTATCAGCCGCCTTTACCTGAAAATCCCGGTGCGTTCGCGCTGGCAACCGGGCTGGCGCTGCGAAAGGAGGATCGCTGATGGTAGCGGTTAATCTTTTACCCTGGCGGGCGTGGCGCTGGCAGCGTCAACGACGCCAGAGCATGATCGCGCTGGGCCTGACATTATTGCTTTTAACGCTGGTGGTGCTCCTGTTGTACTGGCAGGAACATCAGGCTCTCATTCATGTCCGGCGGCAGCATGCTCAACTCAGTCCTCTCCTTGAGCGCCTTGTTGCGCGAGCAGAGCAGCAAAAACATCTGCTGCAACAGCTGGACGGGTTGCAGCAACAGCGCGTCTGGCTTCGTCAGCAGTCCCGGCAATTCAGCGTCTGGCAGCAGCTTTGGCAGGACCTGCCGGTCATGCTGCCCGATGGGCTGTGGTTAACGCGGCTGGAAAAGCACGATGCGCAGTTGCTGCTGGAGGGCAGGGCACTGCAGATGCAGGCTATCCGCCATTTTCGTCAGCGCTTAACGGGCGTGGCTTTTTTTGCGCAGATTCGGCAGGGCAATGTGCAGCGCCAGCCAGAAGGGGATTACCACTTCACGCTGCGCATCAAACTCAAGGAGGAAGTCAGTGAGTAACGCTATGCAGCACTGGTTACAGTTAACCTGGCCGCTTCGCTATCTCAGCCTGCTGGCGGCAGCCTCTGGGCTGTTCTTTATTGCCTGGTGGATGCTATTGCAGCCGCAGCGGCGGGTAACGCACGAAGCCCGGCTTCAGTTGGCGCAGCAGCAGCAGCGGGTGCAACAGCGGCAGTTTCAGCTGGCTCAGCATCCTGACATTGCGACATTACAGGCGCAGTTGGTGCTGGAAACGGCAAGACAACCCGTAGCGCCACGCACGCTGGAGGCCATCATCGCGGAGCGTGGGGCGCAGTTAACGCAGTGGCTTACTGATGAAGAGCCGCGGGTGCTGACTTTCCACCTGCAGTGGGTGCAGTTTCAACCGCTGTTTTCAGCGTTGTCGCAATCCGCGACGGCATTTCCGGGGCGTTTTCAACTTACCGCACATCCGGCACATCTGGTCGCGCAACTCTGGCTGCAATCCGATGAAGCCCGTTAGCGTTATCCTGTTATTGCTCTGCTGCGGCGCCGTTCATGCGCGCGATCCTTTTCGTCCTCTTCCCGGTACGGCTTGTGTGGCAGACGTTGAGCCGCTCAGCGAATGGCGCTTACAGGGCATTGTGGGTCGTGCGCCAAGGTTTCAGGGCTGGCTGGTGACGCCGCAGGGGCACGGCGTGAAAGTTCTCAGCGATCGTCCTTTCCCGAAGGGGCCGTGGCAAACCGTGCAGTTCACGTCGCGTACCCTTGAACTGTCAGTACCGGGCAGTTGTTCATCTCAACGTTTCACCTTTCGTCTTAAAGGAAGCCTGCATGATAAGAACAGCGATTCTGACGTGGCTGGTGCTTTGCCTGACGCCCGCTCACGCCGGCCACGATGACGGCTTAAGCCTGGCATTTGACGATGCGCCTGTTGAACGCGTTTTGCAGGCGCTGGCTGATTATCAGCACATTAACCTGATGATTTCGCCTGAGGTTGAGGGAAGGCTGTCATTGCGGCTGGAAAATGTGCCCTGGCAACAGGCGCTGTCGCTGGTCGGCCGTATGGCTCGCCTGACCTTACTGGAAGAGGAGAACGTTCTGCTGGTTTATCCTGAGAGCTGGCAGCAGCAACAGCATGAGGCCGAAAAGGCACAACAGGCCGAAGCGTTACAGCAACAGCCGCTGCAACAACGCAGGATCTCCCTGCACTATGCCAGTGCCAGCGACGTCCATCGCAGCCTGCAGAGTGAACGGCCATCGCTGATGACCGCGCGCGGCAGTGCAACGGTTGACAGCCGGACCAACAGTCTCCTGCTACGCGACAGCCCGTCGGCGCTTGAAGAGACTGCGCGCTGGATACGTGCGCTGGATGTCCCGCTGGAGCAGGTGGAACTGGCAGCGCATATCGTCACCATCAGCGAAGAGCACTTGCATGAACTGGGCGTCAACTGGCGGCTGTATAACGAAGGCGATGCCATAAATCGTGCATTACGTCATCCTTTACTTGATGTTCCATTGGGGCTGAATTCACACGACGTGTCTGTGGGCGTCACGCTGTCGCGGATTGGCGGTAAACTTCTGGATTTGGAACTCAGCGCTCTGGAGCAGGAAAATCAGGTGGAAATTATCGCCAGCCCGCGCTTATTTACCTCCCATCAACAAACGGCGTCCATTAAGCAAGGCACTGAAATCCCTTATGAAGTCTCTGCCGGCAACAGCGGAGCGACCAGCATTGAGTTCAAAGAGGCCGTGCTGGGCATGGAGGTCACGCCTGCCGTTTTAGGCAATGGCCGCATTCAGCTCAAAATACGCATCAGTCAGAACGTGCCGGGTCGGGCGGTTCAGACCGGCGATTCACAGGTTTTGTCCATTGATAAGCAGGAAATTGAAACTCAGGTCACGGTCAGTGACGGGCAAACGCTGGCGCTGGGGGGCATTTTTCATCAGCAGCGCACGCGCGGGCAGCGCCAGGTTCCGCTGCTCGGTAATCTTCCTGTTGTGGGCAGCCTGTTTCGGCAGCATGCAGAAGAGCAGAGAAAACGTGAGCTGGTCATTTTCATGACGCCGCGATTGGTCAGGGAAGCAGCGCTTTCGGCACGATAAAACGGAAAATGTGCCCATAAAGTCCAACTGCGTTGACGCAGGGCTGGAATTAGCTTACAAGGTTTAGCGATTTTTAACACGTTGTAAGCGTCTGTGTTGGAAAAACCAGGCAGGCAGATGAAAGAATTCCTCTGCCCGCCGTGATGTCACAACGCTGTACTGACGCATTACAGTTTCGCGAACGACGGACCAATTCAGAAATGGATGTGCTGTAAGCAATATAATCGGTTGCCAAACAGCCTTGAGTGTTGAGATAATTTTTCGTCTGACTCTTGCTAACGCTCATGAGGTCTCAGTTCCTGTCCCGCCAGCAAAATGCTGAAAGCGGGGTATCATTAACGAATTCTTAGTAATACCGACAAAATGGCAGAGAAACGCAATATCTTTCTGGTTGGGCCGATGGGTGCCGGCAAAAGCACTATTGGCCGTCAGTTGGCTCAGCAACTCAATATGGAGTTCTTCGATTCCGATCAGGAAATTGAGCGACGCACCGGAGCGGATGTGGGCTGGGTTTTTGACGTTGAAGGCGAAGCTGGCTTCCGCGATCGTGAAGAAAAAATCATCAATGAACTGACCGAGAAGCAGGGCATCGTCCTGGCGACCGGCGGTGGCTCCGTAAAATCCCGGGAAACACGTAATCGTCTCTCCGCTCGCGGCGTCGTGGTGTATCTTGAAACCACTATTGAGAAACAACTGGCACGTACACAGCGTGATAAAAAACGCCCCTTACTGCAGGTAGAATCACCGCCGCGTGAAGTGCTTGAAGCGCTGGCAGGTGAACGTAACCCGCTTTATGAAGAGATCGCCGACGTCACTATCCGCACTGACGATCAAAGTGCAAAAGTGGTGGCGAATCAGATTATCCACATGTTGGAAAAAAGTTGATCCAACGTTTGAAGGCTCTTTGACAGGTATCGAGCACCATGGAGAAGATCACCGTTTCACTGGGGGAACGTAGTTACCCCATCACTATCGCCGCCGGACTGTTTAACGATCCGGCTTCTTTTTGGCCGTTAAAAGCGGGTGACAATGCTATGCTGGTGACTAACCAGACGCTGGCACCGCTCTACCTGGATAAGGTATCGGCTCTGCTGAAGGCGGCGGGGGTGAAAACGGATCAGGTGATTTTACCCGACGGTGAGCAGTATAAAACGCTGACCGTGATGGATCAGGTCTTTACCGCACTACTGCAAAAACCCCACGGCCGTGATACTACGCTGGTGGCGCTTGGCGGTGGTGTCATTGGCGATCTTACGGGGTTTGCTGCGGCAAGCTATCAGCGCGGTGTGCGCTTTATTCAGGTACCGACAACGCTGCTGTCGCAGGTTGACTCATCGGTTGGCGGCAAAACGGCCGTTAACCATCCTCTTGGCAAAAACATGATCGGCGCGTTTTATCAGCCCGCCTCGGTGGTGATCGATACGCTGTGTCTTCGTTCACTGCCGCCACGTGAACTGGCTTCCGGTCTGGCTGAAGTCATCAAGTATGGCATTATCCTGGACGGTGAATTCTTTCAGTGGCTTGAGCAGAATCTTGATGGGCTTCTGGCTCTGGATGAATCTGCACTGGCCTGGTGTATTCGCCGCTGCTGCGAGTTGAAGGCGGAGGTCGTTGCCGCAGATGAGCACGAGCACGGTCAGCGCGCATTACTGAATCTGGGTCATACTTTTGGTCATGCCATTGAAGCCCATATGGGCTATGGCAACTGGTTGCATGGTGAGGCGATTGCTGCCGGGATGGTCATGGCGGCGCGCACGGCGCAACGTCTGGGCCAGTTCAGCGCACAGGACACCGATCGCATCATTGCTTTACTGCAGCGGGCCGGTTTACCGGTGAACGGGCCGGTAGAGATGCAGGCAGAGGACTATTTGCCGCATATGATGCGTGACAAAAAAGTGCTGGCCGGTGAATTGCGTCTGATACTGCCGCTGTCCATTGGTCGCGCTGAAGTGCGCGGTGGCGTGGCTCATGATATGGTGATGGCTGCAATTAATGATTGCCAGAAATCTTGATATTAAGCAGGTAAGTGGTGACGCGGCGCGCAGGTGCGCAGTGCGGGATGCCGCTTTACGGAGGAGGCAAAATGGATGAGTTCAAACCGGATGATGAGTTAAAACCTGACGCCAGCGACCGTCGTCCCTCGCGCCCACGTAAATCGTCTTCTGCGACGAAAGCACCGGTATCGCGCCAGCATGTCATGATGGGCGTCGGGATTCTGGTGTTACTGCTGTTAGTGCTGGGAATCGGTTCTGCGCTCAACGGTTCTGACGACAGTAAGTCCTCTTCGGCCAGCGATAATAAGAACGCGCCTGCCAGCGGAACTGCGGGAACGGGCAACGAAAAAAATATTGATCTGAGTGGATCTACCGCCATGAGCGGTGGACAAAATGCCGCAGGGACTCAGCCGTCCTCTTCGACAGCGCAGAATGCACCAGGTACGGATTCTTCTGCCGGCGCGACAAATGCGCCACGCGATATTTCTATGCCGCCGGTGGCTTCAACGCCGACGCAGGCAGCGCCCGTTGAAACCCCAGCAAATCAGCAGCGCGTAACGTTGCCCGGCGATCTCAACAGCGCCCTGACCAATCAACAGCAGCAGGTTGATGGCGCGGTGCAGGGCGCAGAAAACAGCGGCTCACTGCCTACGGCGCCCGCCACGGTTAGCGGCAAAGCCGGTTCAGCGCCTGCAACAACAGGGCGAGCGTCTTCAGGTCAGACCGCAGTCGCCCCACGTCATATGCGTGAGCAACCGGTTAAAACCACGACCAGGCCCGCAGCCAGCGAGCACAAAACCCACACCACGCCAGCGCACACTGCCGCGAATACTGCGCCAGCTAAAGCCGCTGGCAGCGGCGCAGCGGCGAGTAAATCGCTGCCTGGCGGCAATTACACGCTGCAGCTGAGCGGTGCCTCTAAAGCAGAAAGCCTGAATGCATGGGCCAGGAAACAGAATCTGAGCGCGTACCATGTGTATAAGACGACGCGCAATGGCCAACCCTGGTACGTGCTGGTGAGTGGTGCGTATGCAACGCCCGCGGACGCAAAACGCGCTGTAGCAACCTTGCCTGCCGCCGTCCGCGCACAGAACCCATGGGTAAAACCGGTCAGTCAGGTCAGGAAAGAAGCCAGCCAATAAATGATGTGGGACCTGCACAGGCAGGTCCCGTTTTAAGCGCAGATCTGCTGTCGGTTTAACCACAGCCTCACAATAAGATGTAATTACCACGACAGCATGAAAAAAAATCGCGCTTTTTTGAAATGGGCGGGGGGAAAGTTTCCCTTAGTCGAAGAGATCCACCGTTACCTGCCGCAAGGTGATTGCCTGATCGAACCCTTTGTTGGCGCTGGCTCAGTGTTTCTCAACACCGATTTTGATCGCTATCATCTGGCCGATATCAACAACGATCTCATCAATCTCTACAACATCGTGAAAACGCGTACGGCAGATTTTATCCGCGATGCGCGTTTACTCTTTACGCCTGAAGGGAATAACGAAGCCTGCTATTACCATCTTCGCACTGAATTCAATCTCAGCCAGGATGCTTATCAGCGTGCGCTGCTATTTCTCTATCTTAATCGCCATTGTTACAACGGCCTGTGTCGCTACAATTTACGCGGCGAGTTCAACGTTCCTTTTGGTCGCTACCGCAAACCCTACTTTCCGGAAGCAGAGTTACTGTGGTTTGCCGAACGTGCGCAGAAAGCGACGTTTGTCTGTGAATCATACGATGTTACCCTGAACAATGCCCGGAAAGGCTCTGTGGTATATTGTGATCCGCCGTACGCGCCACTGTCCGCGACGGCTAACTTTACGGCTTACCACACCAACAGTTTCAGTCTGCATGAACAGCAGCATCTGGCACAGCTGGCGGCTAAGCTGGCGTCTGAGAGCCAGATTCCGGTACTGATTTCTAATCATGATACTGAGCTGACGCGTTGCTGGTATCAGGATGCCGTGTTACATGTGGTTAAAGTCCGGCGTTCTATTAGCCGAAGCATAACCGGCCGCACCAAGGTCGACGAACTGCTGGCACTCTATCGCTAGTCTGTTTCGTCCGCGGCCAGGGTATTTCGCCAGCAGCGATGCTGGCGCACAACAGTGGAGAATCGGATGAAACAATATTTGCTGGCCCCTTCCATCCTTTCGGCAGACTTTGCTCGCCTGGGTGAAGACACTGCGAAAGCACTGGCGGCCGGAGGCGACGTGGTTCACTTCGACGTTATGGATAACCACTATGTTCCCAATCTGACCATGGGACCGATGGTACTGAAAGCGTTGCGCGATTACGGTATTACGGCCCCAATCGATGTGCATTTAATGGTGAAGCCCGTGGATGCGTTAATTCCCGAGTTTGCCAAAGCCGGTGCCACCTACATTACTTTCCACCCGGAAGCCAGCGAGCATGTTGACCGTACGCTGCAGTTGATCAAAGAGCATGGTTGCAAAGCCGGCCTGGTCTTCAATCCCGCCACGCCGCTCAGCTACCTTGACTATGTGATGGATAAGCTGGATATCATTCTGCTGATGTCGGTGAACCCTGGCTTCGGCGGGCAGTCATTTATTCCCGGCACCCTGGATAAGCTACGTGAAGCGCGTAAGCGCATCGATCAGAGCGGCTATAGCATTCGTCTGGAAGTGGACGGCGGCGTGAAGATTGATAACATTGGCCAGATCGCCGCAGCAGGCGCGGATATGTTTGTGGCCGGTTCAGCCATCTTTGGTCATCCGGACTACAAAAAAGTAATCGATGACATGCGAAACGAGCTGGAGAAAGCCAATGGCTCATTTCACTGATATACGCGCACTGGCGTTCGATCTGGATGGCACGCTGGTCGACAGCGCGCCGGGCCTGGCTAACGCAATCGATCTGACGCTTGAGGAACTACGTTTACCGGCTGCCGGCGTGGCGCGCGTGTCCACCTGGATTGGTAACGGTGCGGATATCATGATGGCCCGCGCGCTGACCTGGGCGCTGGGGCGTGAGCCACAGCAGGATGAGCAGCGTGATGCGCGAGTGCTCTTTGACAAGCACTATGCCAGCACCGTGGAAGCCGGCAGCACGCTGTTTCCTCAGGTCAAGGAAACGCTGGCAACCCTGCAGGCGCAGGGGATACCGATGGCGATTGTGACCAATAAGCCTACGCCGTTTGTCGCCCCGCTGCTGAAGTCTTTGGGGATTGATGACGCGTTTTCACTGATTATTGGCGGTGATGACGTCGTAGCGAAAAAACCGCATCCCGCGGCCATTTTTTTGGTGCTGGGTAAATTTGGCCTGCTGCCCGCGCAGTTGCTGTTTGTCGGGGATTCGCGCAACGATATTTTGGCTGCACAGTCGGCTGGTGTTCCCAATATTGGTATGACCTTTGGCTATAACTACGGCGAGCCTATTGCGACCAGCCAACCCGATCTCACCCTTGACTCTTTTGACGAACTTTTGCCCGCTATCGGGCGGTAATTTATCAGGACATAAGCATGAGCAAACCCATCGTTTTCAGCGGCGCACAGCCGTCCGGCGAACTGACCATTGGCAACTATATGGGTGCGCTGCGTCAGTGGGTGCAGATGCAGGATGATTTCCACTGCATTTACTGTATCGTCGACCTGCACGCGATCACCGTTCGCCAGGACCCGGCAGCACTGCGTAAAGCCACCTTAGATACGCTGGCGCTGTATCTGGCCTGTGGTATCGATCCCGAGAAAAGCACTATCTTCGTTCAGTCCCATGTGCCGGAGCACACGCAGCTCAGCTGGATCCTGAACTGCTATACCTATTTTGGTGAGCTGAACCGTATGACGCAGTTCAAAGACAAATCCTCGCGCTATGAAGAAAACATCAACGCGGGATTGTTCAGCTATCCGGTGCTGATGGCTGCAGACATTTTGCTTTATCAGACGGCGCAGGTGCCAGTGGGTGAAGACCAGAAACAGCACCTTGAACTGAGTCGCGACATTGCGAGCCGGTTTAACGCGTTGTATGGCGATATCTTTAAAGTGCCCGAGCCATTCATTCCTAAATCTGGCGCACGCGTGATGTCCCTGCTGGAACCGACGAAAAAGATGTCTAAGTCGGACGATAACCGCAATAACGTTATCGGCCTGCTTGAAGATCCAAAATCTGTGGTCAAAAAAATCAAGCGCGCGATGACCGACTCGGAAGAGCCGCCGGTCATTCGCTATGACATTAAAGAGAAGGCGGGCGTATCAAACCTGCTGGACATTCTGTCAGGCGTGACCGGCAAGCCCGTAACGGCGCTGGAGCAGGAGTTTGAAGGCAAAATGTACGGGCATCTCAAAGGCGCGGTAGCTGATGCGGTGTCCGGTATGCTGACTGATCTGCAGGAACGCTATCATCGCTTCCGTAACGATGAAGCGCTGCTGGAGCAGGTGATGCGTGACGGTGCGCAGAAAGCCCGTGCTCAGGCGCAGGAAACCCTGAAAAAGGTTTATGACGCTGTAGGTTTTGTCGCTCAGCCCTAATCGGCGAGTCGGGCATGTAAACGGCGAGCGTAGGCTCGCCGTTTTGTTTTTACCACCAGCGAAATGTTTCGTGCAGGACAATCCGACAGCGGCGGATCACCTGTCTGGCGCTGGTTGATGTCCATCAATCGCAGCAAGCTAAACCTCTTAAAGGAGCGCTGCACGATTCAGTCTGGGACCCTGAGTGAGGTAACTGACTGACAAAGTCATCTGGAGCAGGGCAACGCTATCGTGTTAGCTTTAATCAGCAGCGCTTAACGCATCAGGAGCCCGCAATGACAACCGCACCACTTCGATGGATAAATAATCTGCGTCTGCCCACACGTGACGGACTGTGGCAGATAGAAATTGCTGAAGGGAAAATCGTCCGAATGACGGCACAGCCTCAGCAGATATCTGCGGACGGCGCCTCGCTGGATGCGGAAGGTGGCCTGGCACTCGCGCCTTTTATTGAGCCTCATATTCACCTGGATACCACGCAAACCGCGGGAGAGCCAGCCTGGAACCAGTCCGGGACCTTGTTTGAGGGCATTGAGCGCTGGGCAGAGCGCAAAGCGTTGCTGAGTCATGAGGACGTCAAACGGCGGGCAATGCAGACGCTGAAGTGGCAAATCGCGAACGGCATACAGTTTGTTCGTACCCATGTGGACGTATCCGATCCCACCTTAACGGCTCTCAAAACGATGCTGGAACTTAAAGCGGAGATGGCACCCTGGATTGATATTCAGATCGTGGCGTTTCCGCAGGAAGGCATCCTGTCCTATCCGAATGGTGAAGCGCTTCTTGAAGAGGCGCTGCGGCTCGGCGCAGATGTCGTCGGGGCGATTCCTCATTTTGAATTCACCCGGGAATACGGCGTCGAGTCGTTGCATAAAACGTTCGCGCTGGCCAACCGTTATGACCGGCTAGTGGATGTGCACTGCGACGAAATTGACGATGAGCAGTCGCGCTTTGTTGAAACCGTGGCCGCGTTGGCCCACCGCGATGGCATGGGGGCACGCGTGACCGCAAGCCACACTACGGCGATGCACTCCTATAACGGTGCCTACACATCGCGTCTGTTTCGACTCCTGAAGCTCTCCGGGATTAACTTTGTAGCGAATCCGCTGGTCAATATTCATCTTCAGGGCCGTTTCGACAGTTACCCTAAGCGGCGCGGCATTACCCGCGTTAAAGAGCTTCTGGAGGCGGATATTAACGTCTGCTTTGGTCACGATGATGTGTTTGATCCCTGGTATCCGCTGGGCACGGCCAATATGCTCCAGGTGCTGCATATGGGGCTACACGTGTGTCAGCTAATGGGCTATGAACAAATTAATGCCGGGCTCGATCTGATCACCCATCACAGTGCCAAAACGATGAATCTTGCAGAATACGGCATTCAACGCGGGCACGACGCCAGCTTGATTATCCTGCCAGCGGAAAACGGCTTTGACGCGGTGAGAAGACAGGTACCGGTGCGCTATTCGCTGCGCCGCGGAAAGGTGATCGCCGAGACGCAGCCTGCGAAAAGCGCAATCTGTTTAGAACAGTGGGAAGACGTGACGTTTACACGCTGAAAGGCGAGGGCGGCGCGGTGGCGCCGCCCAGAAAGTTTAATGGGTGTTATGACCGTGGGAGCGGTGTTTGGTCACCAGACCTAACAGCACACACATAATAAACACCACCGCGTACAGGCCGTTTGCGGTTAACAGCGCGCTGTGAACGCCGCTGCTTTTCACAATCGGTGACGTCACAACAAAGGTCAGCATGGTGCCGACCGTGCCGCAGGTCAGAATAAAGTTAACCAGCTTGGGTGAGGCCACTTTGGTTTGCAGCGAGCCCAGGGTGATAATGGTGGTATAGATTGCGCTTGAGCTAAAGCCCAGCGTTAAGATAATCCATCTCAGCATGCTGGCGTCATGGCTGCTTACGAACCAGTACATCAACACCGTTGCCAGGCCTGCCAGCACCATCAAAATACGTTGCAGATCAAAGAAGCGCAGCAGGAAGCTGAACACCCACATACCGACCATGTAGGCGGTCCAGAAACTGCCCACCAACTGACCGGCGTCGTCAATATTCATGCCCATGACTTTGGTCGCGTACTCTGGCACCCAGGAAATAAAGCCTAACTGGCCCAGGATGTAGCATAGCGCCGCAATGGCCAGAAACAGGACGCCAGCCCCCCATTTCTCTTTCTCAACGGTCGGACTGTTCTCCGGCTTGCGCAGCACCGGGAATTCAACAAACAGCGTCATGATAAAAATGCCAACATAAATCACGCCAATACAGACGTAAACCCAGTACCACGGCAGATGACGCGCCAGCAGGATACCGGCAAGGATGGGGAAAATGGTGCCTGCCATGCTGAAGAACGAATCCGTAAACAGCAGACGTGAACCGCGCTGACGGCCTTCGTACATATGGGTTATCAGGAAGGTTCCAATCGACATGGTAATGCCGCTGACCACGCCAAGCACGAACATGCACAGTGAAAATACCGACAGATCACGGCTGGTCATTAAGCCGATGACGGCTAACACCATCAGCACAAAGCCGAATATCAGCTGCCGTTTGAGCGGCACAATCACCATCAGCCAGGCATTGAGGAAAACCGCAGCCAGAATGCCACTGTTCAGGAAGGTAAAGGTGTTGCCCATACTGTCGATAGGAATCTGGAAATCTTTCGCGATATCGCCCATTACCATGCCGGTGACAATCACCAGTGCGCCGGTAAGCGCATACGAGAGAAAGCTAATCCAGGTAAGGCCGATACGATTACGATTTGTCATGTTCTGAACCTGTTAGGAAGCGGGAGAGCCTGAAGCGTCAGAAATTGTAAACGTAACCGTGATCTTAATAAACTAAGAGTGAAAACTGATGTCATTCATTTCATCAATACTGTGATTTTAGTCACGAAGCGGAAGCAACTTTATTTAGGCTCTGGTGGGTGCCTTTAGCGTAAATATAGGTAAAACGCTGGCTCTTGTATTACATGCTCTTTACAATCAATATCGTTTTTGAGCTGGCTCTCCAAAGTAAGGAATTACTCATGTTTAAACGTACTTTGACAGCGGCAGTTGCCCTGTTAGCGCTCTCTTCTGTTTCCGCCTCAGCTTTAGCGGCTAAAGGTGATACGCATGTTCTGCTTACCACCTCTGCTGGCAATATCGAACTCGAACTGAATAATCAAAAAGCACCGGTCTCCGTTAAAAACTTCGTGGATTACGTCAACAGCGGTTTCTACAACAACACGATTTTTCACCGCGTCATTCCTGGCTTTATGATCCAGGGCGGTGGCTTTACCAGTGAAATGCAGCAAAAACAAACCAACGCGCCGATTAAAAACGAAGCAGACAACGGCTTGCGCAACCTGCGTGGCACCATCTCAATGGCCCGTACCGCCGATAAAGACAGCGCCACCAGCCAGTTCTTCCTGAACGTTGCTGACAACGCTTTTCTGGATCACGGTCAGCGTGATTTTGGTTACGCCGTATTTGGTAAGATTGTTAAAGGCCAGGACGTGGTGGATAAAATTTCTCAGGTGCCGACAAAAGACGTGGGCCCGTATCAGAATGTGCCAACCAAACCTGTGGTTATTTTGTCAGCGAAAGTCTTACCGTAATTTGATCTCATGCCATCTCGTCTCCGGCAAAGGGAAAATTTGCTCTTATACTTAGAGCAAACCTGAGCAGGAGGCGGTATGGCAAACAAACTCACAGATAAACAAAAAGCAGCGCTCTGGCAACAGCGGCGAAACGCCAGCTATCGGGCAAGCTGTCGGCTCGAAGGCTTTACCCTGACGGAACCGGAAATCAAGGGTGAAGATGCAGTAGAGCGACTGGCCTCACTAAGGAGGCAATATGGCTGCTAACACTGCCGTCACTCAGGATCCCTACCTGTGGCAAAACGATACCGTACTGAAAAACCGTCTTGATATTCACGATGCCGCGCAGCTGCGTAAAGCCGAGTTAAGCTTCAGTGCCGCGCGCCTTGCTACGCTTGAACTGGGCCCACGCAAGATCGGATTACCCTACCTCTGCCATATTCACCGTACCCTGTTTCAGGACGTCTATAGCTGGGCCGGCGAACTGCGTACGCTGGACATCTGGCGCGACGAAACCCCTTTTTGTCATTTCGAGTACATCGAAAAAGAGGGAAATGCACTGATGGCGGCGCTGGAAGAGGAGAAAGCCTTGGCCGATCTGCCTCAGGCTGAATTTGTGAAACGGATTGCCTGGTACTATTGCGAAGTCAATATGCTGCATCCTTTCCGCGAAGGTAACGGCAGGGCGCAGCGTATTTTCTTTGAACAGCTCGCGCTGCATGCCGGCTACGTGCTGGAATGGGACAACCTGAGCGCCGAAGACTGGATTGCGGCAAATCAGGCCGGTGCCGCCGGCGCGTTGCAGCCGCTGGAAAAGCTCTTTGCCCGTATCGTCAGTGAAGCCAAAGCCCCCTGATCCGCTTACGCCACAGGGCGGCGCCCAAGGTGCGTTGCCCTGCACGAAACCGGTTATCCTGTATCCCCACATCACACTCATCCTGAACAGCATGATAGGATAGCGCTCTGGTCATCACTCTGGATGCTGAACGCTCCGCGCATCCTTCTGGTCTGCCTGAAATCACAATCATGTTGCTGCTTATTGATAACTATGACTCGTTTACCTGGAACCTCTACCAGTATTTTTGCCAACTCGGTGCTCAGGTTCGGGTAGTAAGAAATGATGCTATTACCCTTGATGAGATGCGCACGCTGCCGCTGACTCATTTGGTGATTTCCCCCGGCCCCTGCACGCCCGATCAGAGCGGTATTTCGTTGCAGGCCATCCGCCATTACGCTGGCCGTCTTCCTGTACTGGGCGTTTGCCTGGGCCATCAGGCGATAGCCCAGGTTTTTGGGGCGCAGATTGTTCGCGCTCGCGAGGTCATGCATGGTAAAACCTCGGCGGTGCAGCACAATGATTGCGGCGTATTCCGCGGTCTGAATCAGCCGTTGACCGTTACGCGCTACCATTCACTTATTGTCAAAACGGAAACGTTGCCTGATGAGTTCGAGGTGACCGCATGGAGCTTACGTGACGGCCAGCCGGATGAGATTATGGGGATTCGCCATAAAACCCTCGCGCTGGAAGGGGTGCAGTTTCATCCTGAAAGTATCCTCAGCGAACAGGGGCATCAACTGCTCGCTAATTTCCTGCACCAGTAAAGTTGTGTTTGCCTTTGAGTGATTTTTTATGCATATTTCATGATTATTATTTCATCATGAATCAACTCATCAGTTTGCGAGGTTGTCAATGGCAGCGGAAAATAGTGCGGTAACACGGGAAACGTTCGATAAAGTTATTTTGCCTGTTTATGCACCTGCACAGTTTGTACCGGTTAAAGGTAAAGGAAGCCGGGTCTGGGATCAGCAGGGCAAGGAGTATATCGATTTCTCGGGGGGGATTGCCGTCACCGCGTTGGGCCATTGTCACCCGGCGCTGATTGAAACTCTCAAGAAGCAGGGCGAAACCTTATGGCACACCAGCAATGTGTTCACCAATGAGCCCGCACTGCGTCTTGCCAGTAAACTGATTAATGCCACCTTTGCGGACAGAGTGTTTTTTGCCAACTCCGGCGCAGAAGCTAACGAGGCCGCGTTTAAGCTGGCGCGTTATTATGCCTGTAAACGTCATAGCCCGTTTAAAAGCAAAATTATTGCCTTCCATAATGCCTTTCATGGCCGGACACTGTTTACGGTCACGGTAGGCGGTCAGCCAAAATACTCCGACGGTTTTGGCCCGAAACCCGCCGATATCGTTCATGTGCCGTTCAACGATCTTGCGGCAGTGAAAGCCGTTATCGACGACCACACCTGCGCGATTGTCGTTGAGCCGATTCAGGGGGAAGGTGGCGTCATGCCAGCCACGCCAGAATTCATGCAGGGGCTGCGTGAGCTCTGCGATAAACATCAGGCGTTGCTGGTGCTGGATGAAGTTCAGAGCGGTATGGGGCGCAGCGGTAAGCTGTTTGCTTATGAGCACTACGGCGTCACGCCAGACATTCTGACGTCGGCGAAAGCGCTGGGCGGCGGTTTTCCTGTCAGCGCCATGCTGACCACCGAGGAGGTGGCGTCAACGATGGCGCCTGGCGTGCATGGCACCACCTATGGTGGCAATCCGCTGGCCTGTGCGATTGCTGAAACCGCGCTGGATCTGATCAATACGCCAGACGTGCTGAACGGCGTGGAATCCCGTCGCCAGCAGTTTGTCGAGGCACTCAAGGCGATTGATGCGCGTCACGACCTGTTCAGTGATATCCGTGGTAAAGGCCTGCTGATTGGTGCAGCCCTGAAGCCGCAGCATGCGGGCAAGGCACGCGATATCCTGAATGCGGCAGCCGCGGAGGGCGTGATGGTGCTGGTGGCCGGTACGGATGTGATGCGTTTTGCCCCTTCACTGATTATTGAACCCGCCGATATTGAAGAAGGCATGGCGCGCTTTGCCAAAGCGGTCGGGAAAGTCCTGACCGCCTGAGTCATTTTCGACCCAGACTGCGAATCAGCCAGCGACCGTGATGCGGTCGCTGGTTCCAGGCCAGAGAAGAGATCGTGTGCATGACTTTCAGATGATCCAGGATGCGCCTGACGTGCTGCTCCAGTACCGTGACCGGCCCCTCATTTATATCTTCCACGCCCTGTAGCAGATCCGTCTGCGAACTTTCCCCATCATATTCCAGCCGTTGCTGACACCGTTGCAGGGCGATCTCGCACCATTGCAGGTAGTGCTCAGCCAGCGTGGGCGGCAGCATGGTATGTTCACGTGCCAGAATGGTCATGGCGTTAATGTGCTCCACGATAAACTGGCAGTGCGTGACCCATAAGCGCATATCCTGCAGGTAGCGTGAATTAAATCCCGGCTCCTGCATGGCCTGATTCAGGGAGTTAAATACGGCGTTATGCGCCTGGTTGACCTTAACCCGCTGGTAAGCCAGTGCATCGGGTGACTGCTCCGGGCCCAGCAACATTCGTAGGGCATCCTGACAGGCCTCCAGCGCATCATGGGCATTCTGGCGCAGCAGGGCACTTTGCCACTGCGGCCACAGCCATAACATGCCGGCAAAGGCGATCAGGCAGCCCATTAACGTATCCAGCAAACGTGGCAGCAGGAATTGCGCACCGTTAAGAGAAAGAAGTTGCAGCGTATACACCGCGGTGACGGTAAACCCCACCATCGACCAGCCGTAAAACTGCCGGGTAAAGCGGTAACTGATAAAGGTAATCACCAGCATGATACTTAACACCAGCGGTTCCGGCACGTCTAACTGCAGCGAAGCCGCCGCGATGGCCAGCCCGGCAAAGGTGCCTAACGCACGGTGCTGAATACGCACCCGGGTGGCGCTGTAGTTGCTCTGACTGACAAACATGATGGTCATCAGAATCCAGTAGGGTTTGGGAATCGCAAAGAACAGCGCCAGTGCACTGCCCAGCATCAGCATCACAGAGAAACGTCCGGCTGTGCGCAGGGCGGAGGATCGCAGCGAAAGATAGCTGCGTAGTGCGGGCAGAAGCGGTAAACGCCGTTGCCGGTCCGCCATTAAATCACGCTGATAAAGGGGTTTTTGAGTACGCAGTACGCGCGCGATACGGTTGAAATGGTAGAGGCAAAAGTTCCCCACGGGATTGTCGGGATGCTGACGGGCAATTTTTTCCAGTGCCCCTAACTGCTTGTCCATGTCAAAGCGACTGGACAGTTGGTGGTAAAGGATGTTGTCTGCCAGCTCACGTAAACGGGCGGAAATGGTTTTGGCATTCCAGCGAATCACGGCCTCAGCATGGCTTTGTTCTACCAGTTTTTGCACTTCTTCGGGCTGATGCAGGCTGACAGAAATGTGTTCCTGCAAATCCAGTGCGACCTGAAAAGCGCGGGTCAGTTGCTTATGACTGTGATCGCGACTGGCGGACAGCATATGCATCTGCTGATAGCAGGTGTTGATCAGGTCGATAGCTTTTTGCTGCCGCGCCAGCAAGGGGGGTAGCGCCTTCTCCGGATCGGTAAGTTGCGTCAGCAAGGTGTACTTGGCGTCACAATAGTTCGCCAGTTCACGGTAAATCAGACTCAGGCTTTCACGCATTGGCTGCTCTTTCCACAGCCAAAACCAGAACCAGTTAAACAGGCCATACCACAGCGTACCGCCGATGTAGAGCAGGGGCGGTACATAAAGCGGCATGCGGCCAATCAGGCTGGTGGTAAATATCGCTGCGATCAGTGTGGCAGGGAGTAACCGTGCGTGCAGCGGACTGATCTCTCCGGTGACGCCAAGCAGCAAAGGCAGGGCAAACAGAATGAGCGGCAGCGGCACGTCTTTTAGCAGCAGCCACTGCATCAGCAAACTGCCAAGGGCAAACAGGCTGCCGCCGATGATCAGGCGTTTAAAGAAGCGTTTGTGGGGCGTATCCAGACCGGCAATGTTGCAGCAGGCGGGAACCAATGAGAACAGCAACCCTTTTTGCAAATCGCCGAACAGCCAGCCGAGCGCTACGGGAAGGCACAACACCAGCGTCTGGCGCAGCGCATAGTTAACTTCGGGGTGATAGATTATTCTTCGCCACATCGGCTCTACACAAGACATTCACGGCATAATGTCGCCATCACGCCGTGAACAGTCAGGCTTAGCGTGTGCCGTAAACAACGATGGTTTTGCCGTGTGCGGAGATCAGGTTCTGATCTTCCAGCATCTTCAAAATACGGCCCACGGTTTCACGTGAACAACCAACGATTTGGCCAATTTCCTGACGCGTAATTTTAATTTGCATGCCGTCAGGATGCGTCATGGCATCTGGCTGCTTAGCCAGATTAAGCAACGTTTGTGCAATGCGTCCAGTCACATCCAGGAAAGCGAGATTCCCCACTTTTTCTGACGTCACCTGCAGACGGCGAGCCATCTGAGAAGAAAGACGCATCAAAATATCCGGGTTAACCTGAATGAGCTGACGAAATTTCTTGTAGGAAATTTCTGCCACTTCGCATGCCGTTTTCGCACGTACCCAGGCGCTGCGCTCCTGACCCTCTTCAAACAGGCCAAGCTCACCAATAAAATCGCCTTGATTCAGATAAGAAAGAATCATCTCTTTGCCTTCTTCATCCTTAATCAGTACCGCGACGGAACCTTTCACGATGTAGTAAAGCGTTTCGGCTTTTTCACCTTGGTGAATCAGCGTACTTTTGGATGGATACTTGTGAATATGGCAATGAGACAGGAACCATTCAAGTGTAGGGTCTGTTTGCGGTTTGCCGAGAACCATTCGCTATTATCCTCTATTGTAATCGTGCCCAAAATACAGGGCTCAGTTTCCCTGCCAGGCGATGAAAGCGTTAAGCGTGTTTCCATTCAGGAAATTATTCGGGCTGCATTTGCGCAGAGCGCATCATTCTTCCCGGCTTCGTCTTCGGATGACGAAAAATATTTTCAGCACTGTTTGTAGCACAGCTTTCGCCGACTGTCTTGTGTTGTCTCGCTTCAGCAATAAGGCCGATTTCTACGGATTGCTGTTTACCAGGCAAAAGCGTACTCTGACGCAAAAACAGGGCATTCTGGGGGCCAGATTATGCAGGCAAGAGTCAAATGGGTTGAAGGGTTAACATTCCTCGGCGAGTCTTCGTCCGGACATCAGGTCTTAATGGACGGCAATTCCGGCGATAAAGCGCCCAGCCCTATGGAAATGGTGCTGATGGCGGCCGGCGGATGCAGCGCCATTGATGTAGTATCAATTTTGCAAAAAGGTCGCAACGATGTGGCTGATTGCGAAGTAAAACTCGAATCAGAACGCCGGGAAGAAGCGCCTCGCATCTTTACCCGTATCAACCTGCACTTTATCGTCAGTGGAAAAGCACTTTCAGATAAAGCCGTGGCGCGTGCGGTCGATCTTTCAGCAGAGAAGTATTGCTCGGTTGCCATTATGTTAGGCAAAGGAGTGGAAATTACCCACAGTTACGAAGTTATCGAGCTGTAATTATTCAGAGGCCAGCGCGGCCTCTGATTTTATTCAATGCGTTTGCCTTCCATGAGCCGTTTTACCAGCGGTGCCATTATTAATTCCATCGCCAGCCCCATTTTCCCGCCAGGTACAACCAGCGTGTTGATATTGGAAATAAACGATCCCTGCAGCATGGCCAGTAGGTAGGGAAAATCAATATCTTCCAGCCCCTGAAAGTGGATGACGACAAAACTTTCATCCAGTGAAGGAATGGTGCGTGCCGCAAAGGGGTTAGAGGTGTCGACGGTTGGAACCCGCTGAAAGTTAATATGGGTGCGTGAGAACTGCGGCGTAATGAAATTGATGTAATCCTCCATTGAGCGCACCACCGAATCCATTACGGCTTCACGCGAATGACCGCGTTCACCGGTATCGCGTACCAGCTTCTGAATCCACTCCAGGTTAACGATGGGAACGACGCCGACCAGTAAGTCCACTTTTTCAGCGACGTTGTGCTGAGCCGTCACGACGCCGCCGTGCAGCCCTTCATAAAACAGCACGTCCGTATTCGGTGGCAGCGGCTGCCACGGGGTAAAGGTACCTGGCACCTGATTCCAGGGCACCGCTTCGTCGTAGGTATGCAGGTATTTACGTGACTGGCCCTTGCCCTGAGCACCGTATTCAACAAAGGTCTGCTCAAGCAGACCAAAATCATTCGCCTCCGGACCAAAGTAGCTGATATGGCGACCCAGATCGCGCGCCTTACGGATAGCCATATCCATTTCGGGCCGGGTAAATCGGTGGAAACTGTCGCCTTCCAGCTCGGCCGCATGCAAGTTAAGTTGCTGAAAAATTTTACGGAATGCCAGGCTGGTGGTAGTGGTTCCGGCACCGCTGGAACCTGTTACCGCGATAATCGGATGACGTGCCGACATAGTGAAACTCCCTGTGAAATCAGGCGATGAGCATTGTTAGCACGATTTTTCGTTCTGTGCATCAGCCACGGAACTCACTTTTGCGCATGATGTTGACCGATTCGTGAAGCTCAGACCAGACCAACACGACTTCACCTTGCTGCAGCTGGCGTCGCACATTGGCGACTTTTTCGGTCAGGCTGAGTTCCTGTTCGCCGTAGTCGGTACCTTCGCGCAGAACAAAGGCTTCAATTAGGTTTTCAAGGGTTTCGGGAGAAACCTGTTGCCAGGGAATAATCACAGGGTTAGCTATCCAGATAAGGGGAAATCCACTGCGGCACGCGCTGTTCCAGCCACAATTCAGGCTGACGCAGGGTACCACTCACAAATCCAACATGACCACCGTGGGTTGTCAGCTGATAGGTAATAGTGGCAGATAACTGGTCATTCTGCGGGATCACCTCATCGCTCATAAAGGGGTCATCTTTTGCATGGATAATCAGCAACGGTTTTGTCACCGATCTCAGCAATGGCAGGGCGCTGGCACGGCGATAATAGTCCGTGGCGTCGGCAAAGCCATGCGCCCGGGCCGTGATGGCGTCGTCAAAATCACGCAGGCGACGCAGGGCTTTCAGCTGACTGAGATTGACCGGTAAGGTGTCGGGCCAGGCGTGCAGCTTGCGGCTGGCATTCTTTTTAAGCTGGCTCAGCAGGTAACGCTGATAAATTTGGGAAAACCCGCGTTCCAGTCGGGCGCTACAGGGTTCAAGCATCAAGGGTGCCGAAACGATAACGCCGGCATCCAGCGCAACGTCACTGCCCTGTTGGCCCAGCAGGCAACCCAGCATATTCCCGCCCAGCGAAAACCCCACAGCCGCAGTAGGAACCTGTCCCCAGCGAGCCTTCAGCCAGGTCAGGAAAAAGCGTGCATCTTCCGTCTCGCCGGAGTGGTAAATCCGGTTTAGCCTGTTCGGCTCGCCGCTACAGCCGCGAAAATGCATCACTACGGCCAGCCAGCCGCGTTGCCTGCAGACTTGCATCAGGCCATGGATGTAAGGACTGTGGAAGCTGCCCTCCAGACCGTGAAACAGCACCACGCGTGGTTTATGCGCGGCAAACTGTGGATCTTCACTCCAGGCCAGATCAACAAAATCACCGTCGGGTAAATCCAGCCGCTGCCAGTGAGGCGTTAACGCTATAGTACGGCGGAACAGGCGCGGCAGTAGGGTTTGCACATGCGGATTGGTCAGGCCGCGCATGGGGCTGAACGTCGCGCCGTCCGGGCCCGAAAATTTCATGTTGTAAAGGCTTGTCTGTTCCATATCACACTGTTAGCTTCGATAAGTTTTTACATAATGGAGAGAGAAACCGGATTAATGGAACTCAGTCTTTTTTTATCAATGTTAGGGTTTCTCTGGGTCGCGGCGATTACACCCGGACCTAATAATATGTTACTCACCGCCTCGGGCGCCAACTTTGGCTTTTTCCGTACCCTTCCGTTAATGGTCGGCATCATGATTGGTATGCAACTGATGCTACTGATGGTGGCGTTTGGCGTAGGGGGAGCGATCCTGCTCTATCCCTCACTGCACCTTATCCTGAAAGTTGCCGGGAGCCTCTATCTTCTGTGGCTGGCATGGAAAATTGCGACCGCCGCATACGAAAAGCTGGAGACCGATGCGGCACCGGTCGCGCCCATGCCCTTCTGGCAGGGAGGATTATTGCAGTTGATCAACCCAAAAGCCTGGTTAATGGCCCTGGGGGCGATAGCCAGCTTTAGCCTGGCCGGTGCCGGATATCGCCACTCTGTAATGTTAATCAGCGTAGGGATGGTCATGGTCAATCTGGTCGCGGGCATCATCTGGATGGGGTTTGGCGCAATGATTGGCCGTGTTTTACGCAGTCCGCGCGCGTGGAAGATATTTAACCTCAGTATGGGGCTGTTAACAGCAGCCTGCGTACTGCTCATCTGGCGCTGACGTTAACTGGAGGCGCGTTCCAGGCGCTTCCAGGGCAGCACCTCCCTGACAACCGGTGCATGGGGCTGACGGATTTTTTTCAGCAGCAGTTGTACGCTGCGGGCGCCCAGCTCATTCATCGGTTGCTCTATGGTGGTCAGAGGCGGATTCAGGCTGCCGGTAAAGGGAATACCGTCAAACCCGACCACAGCCAAATCCTCGGGCACGCGCAAGCCTGCTTCCAGCGCCGCATGCACGACACCGACCGCCAGCACATCGGACACGGCAAAGACCGCGTCGGGTCGCTCGGGTGAGTGCAACATCTCCCGTAAAGCCCGACTGCCTTCTTCACAGGAAATATCCGCAGTGTAGACCACCTTAGACCAGCCCAAATCCGTTTGCTCAATGGCCTGGCGATAACCCTGCTCACGATACTGGGAATACAGATAACGCATGTCGCCGTTGACCAGTGCAATGCGTTGGCGGCCTCTGGCAGCAAGGTAATGGACGGTATCGCGCGCCGCCTCAAGATGATCGATGGAGACTGAGGATGCCGCAATCTGGGGATCAAACTCTGAGCACTGCACCCAAGGCGCATCTCCAATGATATCGATAAGGCTTTCCAGCCCGGCCGCCGCGTCCATGGTAATGACGCCATCAACGACTTTGCCTGTGAGCAGCGTCAGGTAAGCGGCTTCGCGTTTAAACTGCGAGGCGGAATTACACAACAGGATATGGTAGCCATGCATTTCGGCTTCCGCTTCGATGCCTTGCACCACCCTGGAACAAAAGGGATTGGTGATATCTGAAATCAGCACCAGCAGCATATGGCTTTGCGAGGTACGCAACTGACGTGCTAACAGGTTCGGCTGATAGCCGCTGGTTGAAATGGCATCCAGCACTTTCTGGCGCGTATCCGCTTTCACACCTGGATGAGCGTTAAGCACGCGGGATACCGTGGCTTTAGACACGCCAGCTAACAGGGCAACTTTGTCGATCGACATCGAACTCGCAGGCCTCACCGGGAGCAAATAATAGCGCATATCAATAGCACACCCAGCATGTGAGCGCCTGACAAATTTATGGCTTTTTGTCTGAATTTTAATTTGCATATAACAGCAATCTATTGCAGATGATGATCTAAGAATTTCTTTCTATTAGGGATAACTTTTAATTCCTTTGTGAAATTAATCCTGCCAGCAACACTGCCCACATCATAAAAGTGATGGGGAAAATCATGTTAAAAGGGCAGTCAACCATTTTGGCTACTGTGCTGGCACTGCTGGCGTTTCAGGCCGGCGCGGTCGACGTGACGGTGGCGTACCAAACCTCTGCCGAACCGGCCAAGGTGGCGCAGGCAGATAACACTTTTGCTAAAGAGAGCGGCGCAACGGTAGCCTGGCGCAAATTCGACAGTGGGGCGGGCGTATTGCGCGCTCTGGCATCCGGGGATGTGCAGATAGGCAATATTGGGTCCAGTCCGTTAGCGGTTGCGGCGACGCAGCAACTCCCGATAGAAGCGTTTTTACTCGCCTCTCAGTTGGGGAATTCAGAAGCGCTTGTTGTCAGGAAAACCATCGCCAGCCCTCAGGACCTGATTGGTAAACGTATCGCCGTCCCGTTTATCTCGACCACGCACTACAGCCTGCTTGCTGCCTTGAAGCACTGGGGAATTAAGCCCTCCCAGGTCCAACTGGTGAACCTGCAGCCGCCCGCTATTGTAGCCGCCTGGCAGCGGGGCGATATCGACGGCGCGTACGTTTGGGCACCGGCGGTCAATGCACTGGAAAAGGACGGCAAGGTCCTGACAGACTCTTCTCAGGTTGGTCGCTGGGGATCGCCTACGCTGGATGTCTGGGTCGTGCGTAAAGACTTCGCGCAGCAGCATCCAGATATTGTTACCGCCTTTGCCCGCAGCGCGCTTGAGGCGCAGAAAGCCTATCTGGATAACCCGGAACAGTGGCTGAAACAGGCTGACAACCTCAGCAAGCTTTCGCGTTTAAGCGGCGTGCCAGAGCAAGCGATTCCGGAACTGGTAAAAGGCAATACCTATCTTACGGCCGCGCAGCAGGTTAAACAGCTGGAACAGCCGGTGAATAAGGCCATTGTGGATACGGCGCAGTTTCTGAAAGCGCAGGGAAAAGTGCCGCAGGCTGGCAGTGATTACAGCCGTTATGTCACCAGCCGCTTTGTTGCCCCCCTGGCTAAACCCTGAGGAGAACGCCATGTTACGTATCGCTCACCTCAACGCGAGTTATGGCGGCCAGCCTGTGTTGCAGGACATCACGTTACAGCTTGATAAAAAAGCGTTGATGGTCGTGCTGGGGCCGTCAGGCTGTGGCAAAACAACCCTGCTTAATCTGATCGCGGGATTTTTACCGGTTGAGTCCGGCACGGTTTCCCTGGACGGGGAGCCCGTGCGCGGGCCGGGCGCAGAGCGTGGCGTGGTGTTTCAGAACGAAGGCCTGCTGCCGTGGCGTAACGTGCTGGATAACGTGGCTTTTGGATTGCAGATAGCCGGCATGGCGCGCCAGCAGCGTGAGGAGATTGCACGGAGCTTCATCAAAAGCGTGGGACTCGAAGGTGCGGAAAAACGCCTTGTCTGGCAGCTGTCAGGAGGCCAGCGTCAGCGCGTCGGGATCGCCCGGGCGCTGGCGGCCAATCCACAACTGTTGCTGTTGGATGAGCCTTTCGGCGCACTTGACGCGTTTACACGTGAGCAAATGCAAACCCTGTTATTAACCCTGTGGCGCAACAGCGGTAAGCAGATTCTGCTTATCACTCACGACATTGAAGAAGCCATCTTTCTGGCCAGCGAGCTGGTGCTGCTCTCTCCCGGGCCAGGGCGCGTGCAGGAAAAAATGACGCTTAATTTTGGTCAGCGTTTCGTGGAGGGCGAACCCTGCCGGAGCATTAAATCCGATCCTGATTTTATTGCCCAGCGGGAATACGTGTTGAGTCGGGTATTTGAACAGCGGGAGGCATTTGTATGAGTGCGCTGATCAACGATGAGCCGGCCACCGTGCGCCACCGTCGCCTGCGCTGGCCTTTTTCCACCTCGTTGACGCTGAGCGCCCTGAGCCTGCTTGTGCTGCTGTTCGTCTGGTGGAGCGTGACCGCGCTGGGCCTCATTGCACCACTGTTTTTACCTTCACCGCAGCAGGTAGTAAGTAAGCTGCTGCTGGTGGCTGGCCCGCAAGGATTTATGGACGCCACGCTGTGGCAGCATCTGTCGGCCAGTCTGGCGCGGATGCTGATTGCCTTAACCGCGGCGGCGGCGATCGGCATCCCGGTGGGGATCGCGATGGGCATCAGCCCGGTCGTGCGTGCGCTGATCGATCCGCTGATTGAGCTGTACCGGCCCGTACCGCCGCTGGCGTATTTGCCGCTGATGGTGATCTGGTTTGGTATTGGCGAGACCTCGAAAATCCTGTTGATTTATCTGGCAATATTCGCTCCGGTGGTGCTGTCGACGGTGGCGGGCGTGCGTCATGCTCAGCAGGTTCGTCTGCGTGCGGCGGCCTCGTTGGGCGCGACCCGCTGGCAACAGCTGCGTTGGGTCATTTTGCCTGGCGCCCTGCCGGAGATACTGACCGGGTTACGGATTGGTTTGGGCGTGGGATGGTCAACGCTGGTGGCTGCCGAGTTAATCGCGGCAACCCGAGGCTTGGGTTTTATGGTGCAGTCGGCGGGCGAGTTTCTTGCTACGGATGTGGTGCTGGCAGGGATCGCGGTCATTGCCGTGATTGCGTTTGGTTTAGAGCTGAGTCTACGTGCGTTGCAACGCCGGTTAACGCCCTGGAATGGAGAGCAAAAATGAACGAAAAGTTAGCCATCAAGCCGCTGGGGCCTTTTATTGGTGCCCAGGTCGGCAATCTTGATGTATCACGTCCCCTCAGCGACGCGCAGTTTGAACAGCTTTATCATGCGCTGCTGCGTCACCAGGTGCTGTTCCTGCGCGAACAGGTCATTACGCCCGAGCAGCATCGTGCACTGGCGATTCGCTTTGGCGATCTCCATATTCATCCGGTTTATCCTCATGCCGAGGGCGTGGAAGAGATCATTGTTCTGGACACGCACCAGGATAATCCGCCGGATAATGACAACTGGCATACCGATGTGACCTTTATTCAAACGCCGCCCGCCGTGGCGTTACTTGCGTCTAAAGTGCTGCCTGAGTCTGGCGGCGATACGTTGTGGACCAGCGGCATCGCCGCTTACGAGGCGCTGTCTGCGCCCTTTAAGACATTACTGGCTGAGTTACGTGCAGAGCATGACTTTACCAAGGCGTTTCCTGAATATAAGCATCGCAAGACAGAAGAGGCGCATCGGCAGTGGCAGCAGGCTGTGGCGAAAAATCCCCCCGTTTATCATCCGGTGATCCGCACCCATCCCGTGAGTGGCAAGAAGGCCCTGTTTGTCAACGAGGGGTTTACGACGCGGATTATGGATATCAGTCAGAAAGAGAGTGACGCGCTACTGGGCTTTTTATTTGCCCACGTGACCCGGCCCGAGTTTCAGGTGCGCTGGCGCTGGCAGCCAAACGACCTGGCTATCTGGGACAACCGGGTGACACAGCACTATGCGAATGCGGACTATTATCCGGCGAGGCGAGTGATGCAGCGGGCGACGGTGCTTGGTGACCGGCCTTATTGATCCGCACCCGGCGCTGGAGCCGGTGCGGAGAAGTAAAGTAAGGCAACAGCAAGAAACATCACCGCCTTTATCAGGCGGTGAGCATGGCTTCCAGTTTTTCCTGTGCATCCAGCCAAGCCATCTCCACCTCTTCCAGGGCCGATTTACTCTCGGCCTGTTTTTGTAGTGCGGCACTGAGATCGGCCTTACGGCTTTGCTCATAGAGGGCACTGTCTGAGAGCAGGGCTTCGGCGTCGGCGAGCTGGGTTTGCCATTTTGCCATCTGCTTTTCCAGCTTCTCAATTTCTTTACGCAGCGGCTGGGTCTGCGTGCGCAGCTCCGCTTCACGGCGCTTCTGGTCTTTGCGCGCCTGAGCGCTGTTGCCGGAATCCTGCCTCGGTGCCGCGTCCTGCTGGGACTGCTGTTTTTGCAGGTCGCTCAGCCACTGCTGATAGTCTTCCAGATCGCCGGGAAACACGTCTACGCTGCCATCGTGAACCAGATAGAGATCGTCCGTGGTGGCACGTAACAGATGACGATCGTGCGAAACCACCACTAACGCGCCCTCGAAATCGATAAGCGCTTCGGTGAGTGCCTGGCGCATATCCAGATCCAGATGGTTGGTGGGCTCATCCAGCAGCAGCAGGTTAGGGCGCTGCCAGACAATCAGCGCCAGCACCAGGCGCGCCTTTTCTCCACCGGAGAAACGCGCTGTTATTTCTGTGACTTTATCACCCTGAAAACCAAAACCACCGAGATAGTCACGTAACTGCTGCTCCAGCACTTTCGGGGCGATACGGGACAGGTGCTGTAAAGGGGACTCGTCGGCGCGCAGAAACTCCAGCTGATGCTGAGCGAAGTAACCCAGCTTGATGCCTTTTGCCAGCCCAATCTCACCCTCTTTGGCGCTGAGCTCACCGGCCAGCAGCTTAATCAGGGTCGATTTACCGGCGCCGTTGCGCCCCAGCAGGCCAATACGTGAGCCGGGCACCAGGTTAAGCTTAATGGCATCAAGAATGATGCGATCGCCATAGCCTGCGGTGACTTTTTCCATTTTCAGCAGCGGATTTGGCAGGCTCTCTGGTGCACGAAAGCTGAAGCTGAACGGGTTATCCACGTGCGCTGGTGCAATCAGCTCCATGCGCTCCAGCATCTTAATGCGGCTTTGGGCCTGCTTCGCCTTGGTTGCCTGAGCACGGAAGCGATCAATATATTTCTGCAGATGCGCCACTTTTTCCTGCTGGCTCTGATATAACGCCTGCTGCTGGGCCAGTTTGGCGCCGCGCTGGCGTTCGAAGGAGCTGTAGTTCCCGGTGTACTCCATCATCGTCTGCTGCTCGATGTGAATAATTTTATCCACCACGGGATCGAGAAAATCGCGATCGTGCGAGATCAGGATCAGCGTCCCTTCATAGCTTTTCAGCCAGCGCTCCAGCCAGATAACCGCATCCAGATCGAGGTGGTTGGTCGGTTCATCCAGCAGCAACAAATCTGAACGACACAGTAACGCCTGGGCCAGATTGAGGCGCATGCGCCAGCCACCCGAGAAATCACTGACCGGGCGCTGAAGCTGCTCCTGGCTAAATCCGAGTCCGTGCAGCAGACTTGAGGCGCGCGACTGAATGGTCCAGGCCTGGATAGTGTCGAGTTTAGCGTGAACCAGGGCGATAGCATTTCCGTCATTTCTGATGTTCGCCTCTGCCAGTTCTGCCTCAAGCTGGCGGTATTCACGATCGCCATCGATCACATAGTCAAGGGCGGCCTGACTCAGGGCAGGGGTTTCCTGGTTAACCCAGGCAAGCGACCAGTTGCCGGGAAAGGTGAATGAGCCTGCATCGCTGGTCATCTCGCCTTTCAGCAACGACAGCAGCGTGGATTTTCCACAGCCGTTTTTACCCACCAGCCCGACTTTTTGGCCGGGATTGATGGTGGCGGTGGCGTTATCAAGCAGGACGCGAACACCGCGGCGAATTTGTAGGGCAGAGAAGACAATCATAAGCGCCGTATCGTCAGAATATGTTAATTTACCTGCAACATAATTGGGTTTTTGTTGCGTTGTGCATGGTAGCGGAAATCTGCACCAATGACGACGTTTTGGAGGGAAAGGATGTCGCAGCCACCTAAGATTTTGCTGCTTTTTGCTCATCCGGAAGCACAGGATTCTATCGCAAATCGTATTTTACTGGATGCAGCCAGCAACGCTGAGCACGTGACTGTTCACGACCTTTATGCCGTATATCCGGATTTTTTTATAGATGTTCACCACGAGCAGCAGCTGCTGCGCGAGCATGATGTGATTATTTTTCAGCATCCTCTCTATACCTATAGTTGCCCGGCGTTACTTAAAGAGTGGTTAGATCGCGTGTTGTCCCGCGGCTTTGCCAACGGGATAGACGGAAATGCGCTGGAGGGAAAATACTGGCGCAGCATCGTGACGACCGGCGAACCCGAAACCGCTTTTCAGCAGCAAGGGCTGAACCGCTACTCCATGAATGACATTTTGCGCCCTTTTGAGCTGACGGCACAGATGTGCCGTATGCACTGGATGTCGCCGATGATAATTTACTGGGCGCGCCGTCAACAGCCTGATCTACTCAAAAAATATGCCCGTGCTTACAGCGACTGGCTGGCAGCCCCGCTGCCGAATGGAGGGTTATAAATGGAAGGACAAACGCTGCTGACCGCAGGAGTCATCTATCTCTTTGCGGCGGTGCTCATTGTACCGGTAGCGGCTCGCCTGGGGATAGGCGCAGTGTTGGGATACTTACTGGCCGGTATTGCCATTGGTCCGTGGGGACTTGGTTTTATTAGTGATGTCGACGAGATTCTGCATTTTTCAGAACTGGGCGTCGTGTTTCTGATGTTTATTATTGGGCTGGAGCTGAACCCGTCCAAGCTGTGGGCGCTACGTCGGTCCATTTTTGGCATCGGTGCCGCACAGGTCATTTTCTCTGCTGCAATTCTTGGCGCACTGCTGTGGTTAACGAAATTTGACTGGCGAGCGGCGGTGATTGGCGGCATTGGTCTGGCCATGTCATCCACTGCGATGGCGTTGCAGCTGATGCGGGACAAAGGGATGAATCGCAGTGAAGCAGGTCAGTTAGGCTTCTCAGTGCTGCTGTTTCAGGATCTGGCCGTCATACCCGCGTTGGCGCTGATTCCACTTCTTGCCGGTAATGACAGCGGCAGTATCGACTGGATGAAAGTCGGCATGAAGGTCCTGGCGTTTGCCGGTATGCTCGTCGGCGGTCGCTATTTACTGCGCCCCATTTTTCGTTATATCGCGGCATCGGGCGTACGCGAGGTGTTTACCGCTGCTTCACTGCTGCTGGTATTGGGATCGGCGCTGTTTATGGATGCGCTGGGTTTATCCATGGCGCTGGGGACATTTATCGCCGGAATTCTGTTGGCAGAAAGTGAATACCGGCATGAGCTGGAAGTGGCGATTGAGCCGTTTAAAGGTTTGCTGCTGGGGCTGTTTTTTATCTCGGTCGGCATGGCGCTGAACCTCGGTGTGCTCTATACCCATATTATCGCGATTTTGCTGGGCGTACTGGCGCTGGTGGCGGTCAAGCTGCTGGTGCTGTACGTGCTGGCCCGCATTTATGGGTTACGCAGTTCTGAACGTCAGCAGTTTGCTGGCGTGTTGAGTCAGGGCGGCGAGTTCGCCTTCGTGCTGTTCTCAGCGGCTTCCTCGGCCAAACTGTTCTCGGGCGACCAGTTGCCGCTGCTGCTGGTTACCGTAACGCTGTCTATGATGACCACGCCGCTGCTGATGCAGGCGATCGATCGGCTGCTGGCGCGTCGCTTCAATGACGGCGATGAAGACACGGAAAAACCCTTCGTTGAGGACGATCAGCCGCAGGTCATTGTCGTGGGTTTTGGGCGTTTTGGTCAGGTCGTTGGCCGTTTGCTGATGGCGAACAATAAACGCATCACTGTCCTTGAGCGTGATATTAGTGCGGTCAACCTGATGCGAAAGTACGGCTACAAGGTTTACTATGGCGATGCCACGGAGTTGGAGCTACTGCGTGCAGCGGGCGCGGCTGATGCGCAATCGATCGTCATTACCTGCAGCAATCCAGAAGATGCGATGACGATTGTTCACCTCTGTCAGCAACATTTTCCGCATTTGCAGATAATGGCGCGTGCGCGTGGCCGTGTAGAAGCCCATGAACTGCTTCAGGCAGGCGTAACGCAGTTCTCACGTGAAACCTTTTCCAGTGCGCTGGAGCTGGGGCGTAAAACGCTCATGTCGTTAGGGATGCATCCCCATCAGGCTCACCGGGCACAGCAGCACTTTCGTCGTCTGGACATGCGCATGTTGCGGGAACTGATGCCCGTTCACTCTGACATGGCGCAGATCTCACGTGTCCGCGAGGCGCGACGTGAACTGGAAGACATTTTTCAGCGTGAAATGCAGCATGAACGGCGTCAGATCCATGACTGGGACGACGATCAGTAATCAGAGAAGGCAGGTAGAGCATCATGCGTAAACGTTTTATTGCCGGTGCGGTTTGTCCGCACTGTCAGGAAAAAGACACGCTGGCCATGTGGCGTGAAAACAATGTCGATGTGGTTGAGTGTGTGAAGTGTGGCCATCAAATGCGCGAAGCGGATAAACAGGCACGCGATCAGGTTCGCAGCAATGAGCAGGTGATCGGAATTTTCCATCCCGAGTAGCGAAATGGCCCAGCTTTTTTTAAGCTTAACCACACAGCGGGATTGAATTCCGTTACAATTGACGCCATTAACGCTGTGGTCGCAAGAGAAAAAGATAACCTCTTGTACTCAGCCCCGAACCTTTCTGGTTGGTGTTATTGCACGCAAGAATAGACCAATGAGACGGGATCTTTGTTCTCAACGGTTAGGAGATATCATGAAAGTAGCAAAAGACCTGGTGGTAAGCCTGGCCTATCAGGTACGTACAGAAGACGGTGTGTTGGTTGACGAGTCACCGGTGAGTGCACCGTTAGACTATCTGCACGGTCATGGTTCCCTGATTTCTGGTCTGGAAAACGCGCTGGAAAACCACGTCGCGGGCGATAAGTTTGACGTGCATATCCCGGCGAACGACGCGTACGGTCAGTACGATGACAACCTGGTACAGCGCGTACCGAAAGACGTCTTCATGGGCGTTGACGAACTTCAGGTTGGTATGCGTTTCCTGGCAGAAACCGATCAGGGGCCAGTACCGGTTGAAATCACCGAAGTAGAAGATGAGCATGTCGTGGTTGACGGTAACCACATGCTGGCGGGTCAGAACCTGAACTTCAACGTTGAAGTGGTTGCGATTCGTGAAGCCACACCGGAAGAGCTGGCCCATGGCCACGTTCACGGTGCTGATGGTCATCATCACGATCATGACCACGATCACGGCCATGACCACGGTCAGGGTGGTTGCGGTACCGGTGGTTGCGGCTGCAGCCACTAAGTTCAAATCTGCATGTCAAGGCCACCTCCGGGTGGCCTTACTTTTTTGGACATGCCGTTGCTCACAGACACGCACAAAGCAAGCCTGCGACCTTTCTGTTAACAACGCTCGTCTGTCGCGGAGGGGTCAATAATGCGGCGGTGGGGTTTCTTCTGATGCATCGGCAATCATTGATGGCGCGCTGGCTTTAAACTTCTCAAGCAACAGGCGCATATGTTCGCGCATCTTACTCATTTCAAGTTCATGCTGGACCACGGTATTGTTCAGTTGATCGATGGTCATCTCCTGAAAAGCCAGTTTACTTTCAAGCGTTTCAATACGTTGTTCCCACTCTGACTGTTGCATGACCTGTTCTCCTGTTAAGGTGCTACTCAGCGCGCAATTCTAATGGCTGACGTTGCAGAATTGCCCTATTTTTTATCTTTAATTTAGTGCTTAGCTTGAAAATGGCCCAGATGGCATCATCTCTGGTGAAACTTCCTGATGCAAAAAAGGTCGGAAGTAGACCAGGATAATTACGCTGTGGGAGTGTTCGCCACTGCCACGTAAAGTTATAGTGTGGGCCCGCAGTCCGCAATGATTCCCGAGGTGTCAGGCTTCGGTTTTGGAGAAAGGATGAAATCACTGTTCAAAGTCACATTGTTAGCTACCACCATGGCCGTTGCGCTAAATGCTCCGCTGGCAATGGCCGCAGAAACTGCAGCGGCACCGGCTGCTGCTGATGCACCTCAGACTGCTCCCCAGGCTCCAAAAAACGCTGCCTTCAAAAACGAAGATCAGCAATCTGCATATGCATTAGGCGCATCTCTGGGCCGTTACATGGACAATTCTCTGAAAGAACAAGAGAAGCTGGGCATCAAACTGGACAAACAGCAGCTGATTGCCGGTGTTCAGGATGCATTTGGTGGCAAGAGCAAACTGTCTGATGAAGAAATCGAGCAGACACTGCAGGCGTTTGAAGTGCGCGTGAAAGGCGCGGCTTCAGCCAAGATGGAAAAAGACGCGAAAGAAAACGCTGAGAAAGGGGAAGCTTACAGCGCTAAGTTTGCCAAAGAGAGCGGCGTGAAGAAAACTGACAGTGGTCTGCTTTACAAAGTAGAGAAAGAAGGCACCGGTGATGCGCCGAAAGACAGCGATACCGTGGTCGTCAACTACAAAGGTACGCTGATTGACGGTACTGAGTTCGACAACTCTTACACGCGCGGTGAGCCACTGTCATTCCGTCTTGATGGCGTGATCCCGGGCTGGACCGAAGGCCTGAAGCACGTTAAGAAAGGCGGTAAGATCAAGCTGGTTATTCCACCGAACCTTGCTTATGGTAAAAACGGCGTTCCGGGTATTCCGGCTAACTCCACCCTGGTGTTTGATGTTGAACTGCTTGATATCAAACCTGCTCCGAAAGCGGATGAAAAAACGCAGGCCCCTGCTGCTGACGCGAAGAAATCTCAGTAATCTGTCTGCCGCCATCTTCGGGTGGCGGTTTCTGTTTATGACAAACCTCTGGCATAAGCCCGCGACATTTGCCAGACTATCGCCTGCATAACTATCCCAATATTGAGTCTGCCCGTAAGCCGCTGAGACAGGCTCCAGCCATGTAGGGTGATGTCTTCAATGTCTAATCCATTCAATCCCGGTGAACTGAGCGACTTCGATCTTCTGGAGCAGCATCCGTTCGAGCAAACTGATTACGATATTCTAAAGTCGTATGAGGCCGTCGTAGATGGCCTTGCCATGTTGATTGGCTCGCATTGCGAAATCGTCCTTCACTCACTGGAGGATTTGAACTGTTCGGCCGTGCGCATTGCTAACGGCGAGCACACAGGGCGTAAAGTGGGATCGCCCATTACGGATTTAGCGCTGCGCATGCTGCACGATATGCAGGGTGCAGACAGCAATGTTTCCCGCGCCTACTTTACCCGCGCGAAAAGTGGCGTGCTGATGAAGTCAGTGACCATCGCGATTCGTAACCGACAGCAGCGGGTGATTGGGCTGCTGTGTATCAATATGAACCTTGATGTTCCGTTTTCGCAGATTATGTCGACCTTTCTTCCGCCTGAGATGCATCAGGTTGACTCTAACGTCAACTTCGCCAGTTCGGTAGACGACCTGGTGATGCAAACCCTGGAATTTACTATTGAAGAGGTGAGCGCCGATCGCAACGTTTCTAATAATGCCAAGAATCGTCAGATCGTATTGAACCTGTATGAGAAAGGTATTTTTGACATCAAGGACGCGATTAATCAGGTGGCGGACCGCTTAAATATTTCTAAACACACCGTGTATCTGTACATCCGTCAGTTTAAAAATGGCGACTTTCAGGGGCAGGATCGCTAATGCGCTATGCGTTGTTAGTGACGGGACCGGCTTATGGCACGCAGCAGGCGACCAGCGCCTTGCTGTTTGCCAACGCGTTGCTGGCGGCGGGGCATCAGCTGGAAAGTGTCTTTTTTTATCGGGAGGGCGTGCTGAACGCCAATCAGCTGACTGCGCCCGCCAGTGATGAGTTTGATTTGGTGCGTGCCTGGCAAATCCTGAATCAGACACAAGGCGTGGCACTGAATATTTGTGTGGCGGCGGCACTCCGGCGTGGTGTAACAGATTCACGGGAAGCGTCAAGGCTGGCACTGCCAGGCGCGAACCTTCAGCCTGGTTTTACCCTGGCGGGATTAGGGGCGCTGGCGGAAGCATCACTGCGCTGCGAGCGGCTGGTGCAGTTCTGATGAATCGTATCGCATTTGTATTCACTCGTGCGCCGCATGGCAGCAGTGCGGGACGCGAAGGGCTGGATGCGGCGCTGGCTACTGGCGCGCTGAGTGACGATATCGGTCTGTTTTTTATTGGTGATGGTGTTTTGCAACTCAACAGTGAACAACAGCCAGAAAAAATTCTCAGCCGTCATTACGCCGCGACCTTTGGCGTGCTGTCGCTGTATGATATTGACCGGTGCTACCTGTGCAGAGAGTCGCTGAGGACGCGCGGTTTAACGGAAAATGCGCCGCGCATGTTAGATGCCGAGGTTCTGGATGCATCCGCTCTGCGGCAGACACTTGCAGACTACGACCGTATTTTGACTTTTTAAGAGCGCCCCATGTTGCATACGTTATTGCATTCACCGGCTTACAGCGATATTGAAAGCCTCACCTTGCTACTCTGTCCGGACGATGACCTGCTCATGCTGCAGGATGGCGTACTTGCGGCGATTGAGGGAAGCAGGGCGCTGGAACGGCTTCGCGCCTCTGGGGCGACACTCTGGGCACTTGAAGAAGATGTGCTCGCCCGTGGGTTGAGAACGCAAATTTCTCCCATTGTGCAGCCAGTAGACTATACTTTCTTCGTTGCGTTAACGGTAAAACATCGACAACAAATGGCCTGGTAATTCGTTAACCCCCTGGTTATTTCTTGACACCCTTTTGACACAGCCCTAAAATTCTGCCTCCTCGTAATTCTACGAGGTGATTTATTACGTGTTTACGAAGCAAAAAGCTAAATCCCAGGAGCTATTTAATGGCAACAGTTAACCAGCTGGTTCGCAAACCACGCGTCCGCAAAGTTGCAAAGAGCAACGTGCCGGCGCTGGAAGCTTGCCCGCAGAAACGTGGCGTTTGTACCCGTGTGTACACCACCACTCCTAAAAAACCAAACTCAGCACTGCGTAAAGTTTGCCGTGTGCGTTTGACTAACGGTTTTGAAGTTACCTCCTACATCGGTGGTGAAGGTCATAACCTGCAGGAACACTCCGTGATCCTGATCCGTGGCGGTCGTGTTAAAGACCTGCCAGGTGTGCGTTACCACACCGTTCGTGGCGCGCTGGACTGCTCAGGTGTTAAAGACCGTAAGCAGTCACGCTCCAAGTACGGCGTGAAGAAGCCAAAGGCTTAATGGTTCTCCGTTAAGTAAGGCCAAACGTTTTAACTTAAATGTCAAACTAAACTCGTAGAGTTTTGGACAATCCTGAATTAACAACGGAGTATTTCCATGCCACGTCGTCGCGTCATTGGTCAGCGTAAAATTCTGCCGGATCCTAAGTTCGGATCAGAGCTGCTGGCTAAATTTGTAAACATCCTGATGGTAGATGGTAAAAAATCTACTGCTGAATCTATCGTCTATACCGCGCTTGAGACCCTGGCTCAACGTGCTGGTAAAGATGGCCTGGAAGCTTTCGAGGTTGCTCTCGAAAACGTACGTCCGACTGTCGAAGTTAAGTCACGTCGCGTTGGTGGTTCAACCTACCAGGTTCCAGTTGAAGTCCGTCCGGTTCGTCGTAATGCCCTGGCAATGCGTTGGATCGTAGAAGCTGCTCGTAAACGCGGTGATAAATCTATGGCTTTACGCCTGGCGAACGAACTTTCTGATGCTGCAGAAAACAAAGGTACTGCAGTGAAGAAACGTGAAGACGTTCACCGTATGGCTGAAGCCAACAAGGCGTTCGCTCACTACCGCTGGTAACAGCTGCGTAGGTGTTATTAACCCAGCGGGCGTCCCAGTGGCTTACCTGCTGGGCTTTATTAACTTAGAACGTCTAAGAAACAGAGGAATCAAATGGCTCGTAAAACACCCATTGAGCGCTACCGTAACATCGGTATCAGTGCGCACATCGACGCCGGTAAGACTACCACTACCGAACGTGTTCTGTTCTACACCGGTGTAAACCACAAAATCGGTGAAGTTCATGACGGCGCAGCAACCATGGACTGGATGGAGCAGGAGCAGGAACGTGGTATTACCATCACGTCAGCTGCGACTACTTGCTACTGGTCTGGTATGGCTAAGCAGTTTGAACCGCACCACGTAAACATCATCGACACCCCGGGACACGTTGACTTCACCATCGAAGTTGAGCGTTCTATGCGTGTGCTTGATGGCGCAGTAATGGTTTACTGTGCAGTTGGTGGTGTTCAGCCACAGTCTGAAACCGTATGGCGCCAGGCTAACAAATATAAAGTTCCACGCATCGCGTTCGTTAACAAAATGGACCGCATGGGTGCTAACTTCCTGAAAGTTGTTGACCAGATGAAAGCGCGTCTGGGTGCAAACCCAGTCCCACTTCAGCTGGCTATCGGCGCAGAAGACAGCTTCACCGGTGTTGTTGACCTGGTGAAAATGAAAGCGATCAACTGGAACGATGAAGACCAGGGCGTGACCTTCGTATACGAAGACATTCCAGCCAACATGCAGGAACTGGCTGAAGAATGGCGTGCGAAACTGGTTGAAGCCGCAGCTGAAGGTTCTGACGAGCTGATGGAGAAATTCTTCGGCGGTGAAGAGCTGACAGAAGAAGAGATCAAAACTTCTCTGCGTAAGCGCGTTCTGAAAAACGAAATCATCCTGGTGACCTGTGGTTCTGCATTTAAGAACAAAGGTGTTCAGGCGATGCTGGATGCGGTTGTTGAATACCTGCCGGCACCGACTGACGTTACCGCGATCAACGGTATCCTGGACGACGGTAAAGACACGCCGGCTGAGCGTCATTCCGATGACAAAGAGCCGTTTGCTGCTCTGGCGTTTAAAATCGCTACCGACCCGTTTGTAGGTAACCTGACCTTCTTCCGCGTTTACTCTGGTGTGGTTAACACGGGTGATACCGTATTCAACCCGGTTAAGTCAAACCGTGAGCGTCTGGGCCGTATCGTTCAGATGCACGCCAACAAGCGTGAAGAAATCAAAGAAGTTCGTGCGGGCGATATCGCAGCAGCGATCGGCCTGAAGGACGTGACGACAGGTGACACCCTGTGTGACCCAGATAACGTCATCATCCTTGAGCGTATGGAATTCCCTGAGCCGGTAATTTCTATCGCCGTTGAGCCGAAAACCAAAGCTGACCAGGAAAAAATGGGTCTGGCTCTGGGTCGTCTGGCGAAAGAAGACCCGTCATTCCGCGTATGGACTGACGAAGAGTCTAACCAGACTATCATCGCGGGTATGGGTGAACTTCACCTCGATATCATCGTTGACCGTATGAAGCGTGAATTCAACGTTGAAGCAAACGTGGGTAAACCACAGGTTGCTTACCGTGAAGCTATCCGCTCTAAAGTCACCGGTATCGAAGGTAAACACGCCAAGCAGTCTGGTGGTCGTGGTCAGTACGGTCATGTTGTTATCGACATGTACCCACTGGAGCCAGGTTCGAACCCGAAAGGTTACGAATTTGTCAACGATATCAAAGGTGGTGTAATTCCTGGTGAATTCATCCCAGCCGTTGATAAAGGTATCCAGGAGCAGTTGAAATCAGGCCCACTGGCAGGTTATCCGGTTGTGGATCTGGGTGTTCGTCTGCACTTCGGTTCTTACCATGACGTTGACTCCTCTGAACTGGCGTTTAAACTGGCCGCGTCTATTGCCTTTAAAGATGGCTTTAAGAAAGCGCAGCCTGTTCTGCTTGAGCCTATCATGAAGGTTGAAGTTGAAACCCCAGAAGAGAACACCGGTGACGTAATCGGTGACCTTAGCCGTCGTCGTGGTATGCTCAAAGGGCAGGAATCTAACGCTACTGGCGTTCAGATCCACGCTGAAGTTCCGCTGTCTGAAATGTTCGGATATGCAACTCAGCTGCGCTCTCTGACCAAAGGTCGTGCTTCGTACTCCATGGAGTTCCTGAAGTATGACGACGCACCGAGCAACGTTGCGCAGGCCGTTATTGAAGCTCGTAGCAAATAAGCTACGGTTTAAATTTGAACTGATGCCTTCATCCAGAGTGATGAAGGCATAACGTAAGGAATATCGCCATGGCGAAAGAGCAATTTCAACGTAACAAACTGCACGTAAACGTGGGAACCATCGGTCACGTTGACCACGGTAAAACCACCCTGACTGCAGCGATCACCACCGTTCTGGCTAAAACCAACGGCGGCCAGGCACGTGCGTTCGATCAGATCGACAGCACCCCTGAAGAAAAAGCACGTGGTATCACCATCAACACTGCACACGTTGAGTATGAAACCCCGTCTCGCCACTACGCACACGTAGACTGCCCAGGCCACGCCGACTATGTTAAAAACATGATCACCGGTGCTGCGCAGATGGACGGCGCGATCCTGGTTGTTGCTGCGACTGACGGCCCAATGCCTCAGACTCGTGAGCACATCCTGCTGGGTCGTCAGGTAGGCGTTCCTTACATCATCGTGTTCCTGAACAAGTGTGACATGGTTGATGACGAAGAGCTGCTGGAACTGGTTGAGATGGAAGTTCGTGACCTGCTGTCACAGTACGACTTCCCGGGCGACGATACTCCAATCGTTCGCGGTTCAGCCCTGAAAGCGCTGGAAGGCAACCCAGAGTGGGAAGAGAAGATCGTTGAGCTGGCTGGTCACCTGGATAACTACATCCCGGATCCAGTACGTGCAATCGATATGCCGTTCCTGCTGCCAATCGAAGACGTCTTCTCAATCTCTGGCCGTGGTACTGTTGTAACCGGTCGTGTAGAGCGCGGTATCGTTAAAGTCGGCGACGAAGTTGAAATCGTGGGTATCAAAGATACTGCGAAATCAACCTGTACCGGTGTTGAAATGTTCCGTAAACTGCTGGACCAGGGTCAGGCAGGCGAAAACTGTGGTGTTCTGCTGCGCGGTATCAAGCGTGAAGACATCCAGCGTGGTCAGGTTCTGGCGAAGCCAGGCTCAATCAAGCCACACACCAAGTTCGAGTCAGAAGTTTACGTTCTGTCTAAAGACGAAGGTGGCCGCCATACTCCGTTCTTCAAGGGCTACCGTCCACAGTTCTACTTCCGTACCACAGACGTGACCGGTTCAGTAGAGCTGCCAGAAGGCGTTGAAATGGTTATGCCAGGCGACAACATCAAAATGGTTGTTACCCTGATTCACCCAATCGCAATGGACGAAGGTCTGCGCTTCGCAATCCGCGAAGGTGGCCGTACCGTTGGCGCGGGCGTTGTTGCTAAAGTTATCGCTTAATTGTGATATCTGATGTGGCCGCGTAAGCGGTCACCGCAAGACAGAAGAGAGCACTTTGGTGCTCTCTTTTTTTTGGGCTTAAACAGGCTACCTGAGCGTTTTCCCTACAAAGGGTAGGTTTGAAATAAAAACGATTCGCATTTACACTGTGTGCACGAAATAGACTGAGTGATAAAGAAATGTACGTCTGTCTGTGTAATGCCATTAGTGATAAGACCCTCCGTGAAGTCGTGCGCCGCTACCAGCCGAAATCTATTCAGCAGCTTCGCCAAATCGTGCCCGTGGGAAAGCAATGTGGAAAATGTATTCGGGATGCCCGCGCGATTATGGATGAAGAGATGCAGCACGTTCCGCTATATAAAGAAATCGCGTAAACGCCCAGACGCTGCTGACTTGATAATACCCACAACTTTCATCGCGTTTTTTTGACTTCTTTTTAACCGCATCTACGCTCAAATAAACATGAGCGGAGGAAGTGAAATGAAGGGCGATGCGAAAATCATAAGTCATCTCAATAAATTGTTAGGAAATGAACTGGTTGCGATTAATCAGTATTTTCTCCATGCGCGGATGTTCAAAAACTGGGGGCTGATGCGTCTTAATGACGTTGAGTACCACGAATCCATTGATGAAATGAAGCATGCGGACAAATACATTGAACGCATTCTGTTTCTTGAAGGCATTCCAAATCTGCAGGATCTGGGACGACTCAGGGTCGGAGAGGATGTGGAAGAGATGCTGCAGTCCGATCTTAACCTTGAACTTGAAGGCGCAAAAGATCTGCGCGAAGCGATAGCGTATGCCGACAAAATTCATGACTACGTCAGTCGGGATATGATGATCGAAATCCTTGCGGACGAAGAGCACCATATCGACTGGATCGAGACCGAACTCGATCTGATCAAAAAAATGGGCATTCAAAACTATCTTCAGGCGCAAATCAGAGACGAATGAGGCTTTGCAGGACGATCATTCCCCAGCCCGCGGCGGCCAGAAAAGGGCCAAAAGGAAGCGGGCTGTTCATATACAAGCGCTTGTGGATAATGCCCCTGACCGCAAAGGCAAGCAGGGCTGACACACTGGCTATTAAGGCAATCCACGGCAGAGCCTGCCAACCACACCATATGCCCAGTGCGGCAAAGAGTTTGATATCGCCGTTACCCAATCCCTCTTGATGCTTTATCTGACGATACAGCCAGGCCAGTAGCCAGAGTGAACCGTAACCTGCGACGGCACCGCCGACTGCCGAGGTGACAGAGAGCGGCGCAGCGAAAAAGAAGCGCGACAGTCCCAGCCAGAGTAAAGCGCCCGTCAGCACATCCGGCAGCAGGAAGTGGCGCTGGTCGATAACCGCAAGTAACAGAAGCAGGCAGGACGCCACCAGGATAAATGCTGCGGTGAGGGGGCACGCGTTAAACACGATCAGCAGCATCAGGCAAAGCAGGGCGCCCGTCAGCTCAAACAGCAGTGGCAGCACGCCGATAGCCTGGCCACAGGCACGACAGCGCCCCTGAAGACACAGCCAGCTAATTATGGGGATTTTATCGCGCCACAGGACGGGGGCCCGGCAAAGCATGCATTGCGAAGGTGGCGTCCACAGTGCGCGAAACCAGTCGGACGTTGACGCCGTGGGTGAGTAACGTTGGCAGGCCAGGGCAAGAGTGCTACCCAGGGCGGCGCCAAGGGCCGTAACAGTCAACAGGATGATAAGCACCGTATTGCCTCAAATGAACTGACATGTCGCTCCAGCCTGGCGGAAGGGCCATCTGACGTCGCGGGCAAGAAGAGCAGAGTGGAGCGTTCCTCACAGAGAAATTGCGGCTTTACATCTCTTATTCATCATTTTGTGCGGGCTGTGCCAGTACATCAGTTTGCACTTTTCACCGGCAAATTCCTGACATGGGTTGCTTCCTGAGCAAATATACGTATAATGCGCGGGCCTACCGATATTGGTAGGCGCGATTCGAGCTGAATCGCAGACGGCAGTATGTTGGGCCGTCTGACAATACTCCCAACTGTGGAGTTATATGCTGAACGATTACACTCTCCCATCAATCGTAATGGGTTCGAGTAGTAATTTTTTTCGTCTATAAAATGTTTGGAGCCTTGGTCTCATGTCGAACCAAAGAATCCGTATCCGTCTTAAAGCGTTTGATCATCGTCTGATCGATCAATCAACCGCGGAAATCGTCGAGACTGCCAAGCGCACTGGTGCGCAGGTACGTGGTCCGATCCCGCTGCCAACCCGCAAAGAGCGCTTTACCGTTCTGATCTCTCCGCACGTTAACAAAGATGCGCGTGATCAGTACGAAATTCGCACTCACAAGCGTCTGGTAGACATCGTTGAGCCAACTGAAAAAACCGTTGATGCTCTGATGCGTCTGGACCTGGCTGCCGGTGTTGACGTGCAGATCAGCCTGGGTTAATCAGGTCATCGAGCGATTGAGAGGTTGAAACAATGATTGGTTTAGTCGGTAAAAAAGTGGGTATGACCCGCATCTTCACTGAAGATGGCGTTTCTATCCCAGTAACCGTAATCGAAGTTGAAGCGAACCGCGTTACTCAGGTCAAAGGCCTGGAAAACGATGGTTACCAGGCAATTCAGGTTACCACCGGTGCTAAAAAAGCAAACCGTGTGACCAAACCTGAAGCTGGTCATTTTGCTAAAGCTGGCGTTGAAGCTGGCCGTGGCCTGTGGGAATTCCGCACCGCTGAAGGTGATGAGTATTCTGTAGGTCAGAGCATCAGCGTTGAAATTTTCGCTGACGTTAAAAAAGTAGACGTAACTGGCACCTCTAAAGGTAAAGGTTTCGCAGGTACCGTTAAGCGCTGGAACTTCCGTACCCAGGACGCTACCCACGGTAACTCCTTGTCTCACCGCGTTCCGGGTTCTATCGGTCAGAACCAGACTCCGGGCAAAGTGTTCAAAGGCAAGAAAATGGCAGGTCAGCTGGGTAATGAGCGCGTAACTGTTCAGAGCCTGGACGTAGTACGTGTTGACGCTGAGCGCAACCTGCTGCTGGTTAAAGGTGCAGTTCCCGGTGCTACCGGTAGCGACCTGATCGTTAAACCAGCTGTGAAGGCGTAAGGGGATAGCAATGGAATTAGTATTGAAAGACGCGCAGAGCGCGCTGACTGTTTCCGAAACTACCTTCGGTCGTGATTTCAACGAAGCGCTGGTTCACCAGGTTGTTGTTGCTTACGCATCAGGCGCCCGCCAGGGTACTCGCGCGCAGAAAACTCGCGCTGAAGTAACCGGTTCAGGCAAAAAGCCTTGGCGTCAGAAAGGCACCGGCCGTGCGCGTTCAGGTTCTGTAAAGAGCCCGATCTGGCGTTCAGGTGGCGTGACCTTTGCTGCTAAGCCACAAGACCACAGTCAAAAAGTAAACAAAAAGATGTACCGCGGCGCGCTGAAAAGCATCCTGTCCGAACTGGTACGTCAAGATCGTCTGATCGTTGTCGAGCAGTTCTCTGTTGAAGCACCGAAAACCAAGTTGCTGGCACAGAAGCTGAAAGACATGGCGCTGGAAGACGTGCTGATCATCACCGGCGAACTGGATGAAAATCTGTTCCTGGCTGCGCGTAACCTGTACAAGGTTGACGTGCGTGATGCAGCGGGTATCGACCCAGTTAGCCTGATCGCCTTCGACAAAGTCGTTATGACTGCTGATGCAGTTAAGCAAGTTGAGGAGATGCTGGCATGATCCGTGAAGAACGTCTGCTGAAAGTACTGCGCGCGCCGCACGTATCTGAAAAGGCATCTAGCGCGATGGAAAAAACCAACACCATCGTACTCAAAGTAGCTAAAGACGCGACTAAAGCAGAGATCGTTGCTGCTGTTGAGAAGCTGTTCGAAGTAGAAGTTAAAGACGTAAACACCCTGGTAGTTAAAGGTAAAGTTAAGCGTCACGGACAGCGTATCGGTCGTCGTAGCGACTGGAAAAAAGCTTACGTCACCCTGAAGGAAGGCCAGAATCTGGACTTCGTCGGCGGCGCTGAGTAAGTCGGAGGAGAAAGACAATGGCAGTTGTTAAATGTAAACCGACATCTCCGGGTCGTCGCCACGTCGTTAAAGTGGTGAACCCAGAGTTGCACAAGGGCAAGCCGTTTGCTCCATTGCTGGAAAAAAACAGCAAATCCGGTGGCCGCAACAACAACGGTCGCATCACTACCCGTCACATCGGTGGTGGTCATAAGCAGGCTTACCGTCTGGTTGACTTCAAACGCAACAAAGATGGTATCCCGGCAACCGTTGAACGTCTTGAGTACGATCCGAACCGCTCTGCGAACATCGCACTGGTTCTGTACAAAGACGGCGAACGCCGTTACATCCTGGCCCCTAAAGGCCTGAAAGCCGGCGACCAGATCCAATCTGGCGTTGATGCTGCGATCAAAGCAGGTAACACACTGCCGATGCGTAACATCCCGGTGGGTTCTACCGTTCACAACGTAGAAATGAAACCAGGCAAAGGCGGTCAGATTGCTCGCTCAGCCGGTGCTTACGTGCAGATCGTTGCGCGTGAAGGTTCCTACGTTACCCTGCGTCTGCGTTCAGGTGAAATGCGTAAAGTCGAAGCTGACTGCCGCGCGACTCTGGGCGAAGTCGGCAACGCTGAGCATATGCTGCGCGTTCTGGGTAAAGCCGGTGCAACCCGTTGGCGTGGTGTTCGTCCGACCGTTCGTGGTACCGCGATGAACCCAGTAGATCACCCGCACGGTGGTGGTGAAGGTCGTAACTTTGGTAAGCACCCGGTAACCCCGTGGGGCGTTCAGACCAAAGGTAAGAAGACCCGTAGCAACAAGCGTACCGATAAGTTTATCGTACGTCGCCGTAGCAAATAATATTAGAGGATAAGCCATGCCACGTTCTCTCAAGAAAGGTCCTTTTATTGACCTGCACTTGCTGAAGAAGGTAGAGAAAGCGGTGGAAAGCGGTGACAAGAAGCCTTTGCGCACTTGGTCCCGTCGTTCAACGATCTTTCCTAACATGATCGGTTTGACCATCGCTGTCCATAATGGTCGTCAGCACGTTCCTGTCTTTGTTTCCGACGAAATGGTTGGTCACAAACTGGGTGAATTCGCGCCGACACGTACTTATCGCGGTCACGCGGCTGATAAAAAAGCCAAGAAGAAATAAGTAGGAGGAAGAGATGGAAACTTTAGCTCAACATCGCCACGCTCGTTCTTCTGCTCAGAAGGTTCGCCTTGTTGCTGACCTGATCCGCGGTAAGAAAGTGTCGCAGGCACTGGACATTTTGACCTACACCAACAAAAAAGCGGCTGTACTGGTCAAGAAAGTTCTGGAATCTGCCATTGCTAACGCTGAACACAACGATGGCGCTGATATCGACGATCTGAAAGTCGCGAAAATTTTCGTCGACGAAGGCCCAAGCATGAAGCGCATTATGCCGCGTGCAAAAGGTCGTGCAGATCGCATCCTGAAGCGCACCAGCCACATTACTGTGGTTGTGTCCGATCGCTGAGACTCTGGAGACTAGCAATGGGTCAGAAAGTACATCCTAATGGTATTCGCCTGGGTATTGTAAAACCATGGAACTCTACCTGGTTTGCGAACACCAAAGAATTCGCTGACAACCTGGACAGCGACTTTAAAGTACGTCAGTACCTGACTAAGGAACTGGCTAAGGCGTCTGTATCTCGTATCGTTATCGAGCGTCCGGCTAAGAGCATCCGTGTGACCATTCACACCGCTCGTCCTGGCATCGTGATCGGTAAGAAAGGTGAAGACGTAGAAAAACTGCGCACGGTCGTCGCGAAAATCGCTGGCGTGCCTGCACAGATCAATATCGCCGAAGTCCGTAAACCGGAACTGGACGCAAAACTGGTTGCTGACAGCATCACTTCACAGCTGGAGCGTCGTGTGATGTTCCGTCGTGCTATGAAGCGTGCGGTTCAGAACGCCATGCGTCTGGGCGCGAAGGGTATCAAAGTTGAAGTTAGCGGCCGTCTGGGCGGCGCCGAGATCGCACGTACCGAATGGTACCGTGAAGGTCGCGTGCCGTTGCACACTCTGCGTGCTGACATTGACTACAACACCTCTGAAGCGCACACCACTTATGGTGTAATCGGCGTTAAGGTATGGATCTTCAAAGGCGAGATCCTGGGTGGTATGGCTGCTGTTGAACAACCGGAACCGGCTGCTCAACCTAAAAAGCAGCAGCGTAAAGGCCGTAAGTAAGGAGAGTCGCTATGTTACAACCAAAGCGTACGAAATTCCGTAAAGTGCACAAAGGCCGCAACCGTGGTCTGGCGCAGGGTACGGATGTTAGCTTCGGGACTTTCGGTCTGAAAGCTGTTGGCCGTGGTCGTCTGACTGCCCGTCAGATCGAAGCAGCACGTCGTGCTATGACCCGTGCAGTTAAGCGTCAAGGTAAGATCTGGATCCGTGTATTCCCGGACAAACCGATCACCGAGAAGCCGCTGGAAGTGCGTATGGGTAAAGGTAAGGGTAACGTCGAGTATTGGGTTGCCCTGATCCAGCCTGGTAAAGTCCTGTATGAAATGGACGGCGTACCAGAAGAGCTGGCCCGTGAAGCATTCAAGCTGGCAGCAGCAAAACTGCCTATCAAAACCACCTTTGTAACTAAGACGGTGATGTAATGAAAGCAACAGAGCTGCGTGAAAAAAGCGTTGAAGAGCTGAACACTGAGCTGCTTAATCTGCTGCGTGAGCAATTTAACCTGCGCATGCAGGCAGCATCTGGCCAACTGCAGCAGTCTCATCTGCTGAAGCAGGTTCGCCGTGATGTTGCGCGCGTTAAGACTTTACTGACTGAGAAGGCGGGTTCGTAATGACCGATAAAATCCGTACTCTGCAGGGTCGTGTTGTTAGTGACAAAATGCAGAAATCTGCGGTTGTTGCTATCGAGCGTTTCGTGAAGCATCCAATTTATGGAAAATTCATTAAGCGTACGACTAAGCTGCACATCCATGACGAGAACAACGAATGTGGAATCGGTGACGTGGTAGAAATCCGCGAATGCCGTCCACTGTCCAAGACTAAGTCCTGGACGCTGGTTCGCGTTGTAGAGAAAGCAATTCTGTAATAGAATCTGCCCTCTTTAAAAATCGAATGAACGGCTCGCAAGAGCCGTTCATTTTTTCTACCCATCTGCGAGAACCGGTGTTATAATGCCGCGCCCTCAATTATGGGGCTTTCAATCGACCTGAGGTCTAGGTCCCGAAGTAGTAGTTGACATTAGCGGAGCACTGAAATGATCCAAGAACAGACTATGCTGAACGTCGCCGACAACTCCGGTGCACGTCGCGTAATGTGTATCAAGGTTCTGGGTGGCTCGCACCGTCGCTACGCAGGCGTCGGCGACATCATTAAAGTTACCATCAAGGAAGCAATTCCACGTGGTAAAGTTAAAAAAGGTGATGTCCTGAAGGCGGTAGTGGTGCGCACCAGGAAGGGTGTTCGTCGCCCGGACGGTTCTGTCATTCGCTTCGATGGTAATGCATGCGTTATTTTAAACAATAACAGTGAGCAGCCTATCGGTACGCGTATTTTTGGGCCGGTAACTCGTGAACTTCGTACTGAAAAGTTCATGAAAATTATCTCTCTGGCACCAGAAGTACTCTAAGGAGCGAACAATGGCAGCTAAAATCCGTCGTAACGACGAAGTTATCGTGTTAACCGGTAAAGATAAAGGTAAGCGCGGTAAAGTTAAGAACGTCCTGTCTTCTGGCAAGGTCATCGTTGAAGGTATCAACCTGGTTAAGAAACATCAGAAGCCTGTTCCGGCTCTGAACCAACCAGGTGGCATCGTTGAAAAAGAAGCTGCTATTCAGGTTTCTAACGTTGCTCTCTTCAATGCGGCAACCGGTAAGGCTGACCGTGTAGGCTTTAGATTCGAAGACGGCAAAAAAGTCCGTTTCTTCAAGTCTAATAGCGAAACTATCAAGTAATTTGGAGTAGTACGATGGCGAAACTGCATGATTACTACAAAGACGAGGTAGTCCAGAAACTCATGTCTGAGTTCGGCTACAATTCTGTCATGCAAGTCCCTCGGGTCGAGAAGATCACCCTGAACATGGGTGTTGGTGAAGCGATCGCTGACAAGAAACTGCTGGATAACGCAGCAGCTGACCTGGCAGCAATCTCCGGTCAAAAACCGTTGATCACCAAAGCACGCAAATCAGTTGCAGGCTTCAAAATCCGTCAGGGCTATCCGATCGGCTGTAAAGTAACTCTGCGTGGCGAACGCATGTGGGAGTTCTTTGAGCGTCTGATCACCATTGCTGTACCGCGTATCCGTGACTTCCGTGGCTTGTCCGCTAAGTCATTCGATGGTCGTGGCAACTACAGCATGGGTGTACGTGAGCAGATCATCTTCCCAGAAATCGACTACGACAAAGTCGATCGCGTTCGTGGTTTGGATATTACCATTACCACTACTGCGAAATCTGATGATGAAGGCCGTGCTCTGCTGGCTGCCTTTGACTTCCCGTTCCGTAAGTAAGGTAGGGTTACTTAATGGCTAAGCAATCTATGAAAGCACGCGAAGTTAAGCGTGTGAAATTAGCAGACAAATTCTTCGCAAAACGCGCTGAACTGAAAGCGATCATTTCTGATGTGAACGCTTCCGACGAAGACCGTTGGGATGCCGTTCTCAAGCTGCAGAGTCTGCCGCGTGATTCCAGCCCTTCACGTCAGCGTAACCGCTGCCGTCAAACAGGTCGTCCGCACGGTTTCCTGCGGAAGTTTGGGTTGAGCCGTATCAAGGTCCGTGAAGCCGCCATGCGCGGTGAAATCCCGGGTCTGAAAAAGGCTAGCTGGTAATTGTCACCAATTGAATCACGGGAGTAACACAGATGAGCATGCAAGATCCGATCGCGGATATGCTGACCCGTATCCGTAACGGTCAGGCCGCGAACAAAGTTGCGGTCACCATGCCCTCCTCCAAGCTGAAATTGGCAATTGCCAACGTGCTGAAGGAAGAAGGCTTTATTGAAGATTTTAAAATCGAAGGCGACACCAAGCTGGAACTGGAACTGACTCTTAAGTATTTCCAGGGTAAAGCGGTTGTGGAAAGCATTCAGCGAGTAAGCCGTCCCGGCCTGCGCATCTATAAGAAAAAAGATGAGCTGCCAAAGGTAATGGCTGGTATGGGTATCGCTGTCATTTCTACATCGAAAGGTGTTATGACTGATCGTGCAGCGCGCCAGGCTGGTCTTGGTGGCGAAATTATCTGCTACGTAGCGTAATCGGAGGAATAAAATGTCTCGTGTTGCTAAAGCACCTGTCGTTATTCCTGCCGGCGTAGAGGTAAAACTCAACGGTCAGGTAATTTCGATTAAAGGTAAAAACGGCGAGCTGACTCGTACTATCAATGATGCTGTTGAAGTTAAGCATGCTGACAACGCTCTGACTTTCGCTCCGCGCGAAGGCTTCGTTGACGGCTGGGCGCAGGCGGGTACTTCTCGCGCGCTGCTGAACGCAATGGTTATCGGTGTTACCGAAGGCTTCACTAAGAAGCTGCAGCTGGTTGGTGTTGGTTATCGTGCTGCCGTTAAAGGCAACGTAGTTAACCTGTCTCTGGGCTTTTCTCATCCAGTTGATCACCAGCTGCCCGCGGGTATCACTGCAGAGTGTCCGACTCAGACTGAAATCGTGCTGAAAGGCGCTGATAAGCAGGTGATCGGCCAGGTTGCAGCTGACTTGCGCGCCTACCGTCGTCCTGAGCCTTATAAAGGCAAGGGTGTCCGTTACGCCGACGAAGTCGTGCGTACCAAAGAGGCTAAGAAGAAGTAAGGTAACACTATGGATAAGAAATCTGCTCGTATCCGTCGTGCGACCCGTGCACGTCGCAAGCTCAAAGAGCTGGGTGCTACTCGCCTGGTGGTACATCGTACCCCGCGTCACATTTACGCACAGGTAATCGCCCCGAACGGTTCCGAAGTTCTGGTTGCTGCTTCTACTGTAGAAAAAGCTATCACTGAACAACTGAAGTATACCGGTAATAAAGAAGCCGCTGCTGCTGTAGGTAAAGCTATTGCAGAACGCGCAATCGAAAAAGGCATCACTGGTGTTTCTTTCGACCGTTCCGGTTTCCAATATCATGGTCGCGTCCAGGCACTGGCAGATGCTGCCCGTGAAGCTGGCCTTCAGTTCTAAGGTAGAGGTCTAAGATGGCACACATCGAGAAACAAGCTGGCGAACTGCAGGAAAAACTGATCGCGGTAAACCGTGTATCTAAAACTGTAAAAGGTGGTCGTATTTTCTCCTTCACCGCACTGACTGTAGTGGGTGATGGTAACGGTCGCGTTGGTTTTGGTTACGGTAAAGCGCGTGAAGTTCCAGCAGCGATCCAGAAAGCGATGGAGAAAGCCCGTCGCAACATGGTTAATGTCGCGCTGATCAACGGCACCCTGCAGCACCCTGTTAAAGGTGCGCACACTGGGTCCCGTGTGTTCATGCAGCCGGCTTCCGAAGGTACCGGTATCATCGCCGGTGGTGCAATGCGCGCCGTTCTGGAAGTCGCTGGAGTACATAACGTTCTGGCAAAAGCCTATGGTTCTACTAACCCGATTAACGTGGTTCGTGCAACTATCGACGGCCTGGGCAATATGAAGTCTCCGGAAATGGTCGCTGCTAAGCGTGGTAAATCCGTTGAAGAAATTCTGGGGTAATCACGATGGCTAAGACTATTAAAATCACTCAAACCCGTAGTTCAATCGGCCGCTTGCCTAAGCATAAAGCCACTCTGGTTGGCCTGGGTCTGCGTCGTATTGGTCATACCGTAGAGCGTGAAGACACGCCAGCAGTACGCGGTATGGTCAACGCGGTTTCCTACATGGTTAAAGTGGAGGAGTAAGAGATGCGTTTAAATACTCTGTCTCCGGCCGAAGGGTCTAAGCACGCTACCAAGCGTCTGGGTCGTGGTATCGGTTCTGGCCTCGGAAAAACCGGTGGTCGTGGTCACAAAGGTCAGAACTCACGTTCTGGCGGTGGCGTACGTCGCGGTTTCGAAGGTGGTCAGATGCCTCTGTACCGTCGTCTGCCGAAGTTCGGTTTCACCTCTCGCAAAGCAATGATCACCACAGAGATTCGTCTGTCTGATCTGGCGAAAGTTGAAGGCGGTATTGTCGACCTGAACGCGCTGAAAGCAGCCAACATTGTCGGTGTCCAGATTGAATTCGTTAAAGTCATTCTGTCTGGTGAAGTTTCTGCACCGGTAACGGTTCGCGGCCTGCGTGTCACCAAAGGTGCTCGTGCTGCAATCGAAGCTGCTGGCGGTAAAATCGAGGAATAAGTAGCAGATGGCTAAACAACCGGGATTAGATTTTCAAAGTGCCAAAGGTGGCTTTGGTGAACTGAAACGCAGACTGCTGTTTGTTATCGGTGCACTGATTGTCTTCCGTATTGGCTCTTTCATTCCGATCCCTGGTATTGATGCCACTGTACTTGCCAAACTGCTTGAGCAACAGCGTGGCACCATCATTGAAATGTTCAACATGTTCTCTGGTGGTGCTCTCAGCCGTGCTTCTATTTTTGCCCTGGGTATCATGCCGTATATTTCGGCATCGATTATTATCCAGCTGTTAACGGTGGTTCATCCTGCCTTAGCAGAAATCAAGAAAGAAGGGGAGGCTGGCCGTCGTAAGATTAGCCAGTACACCCGTTACGGTACGTTGGTATTGGCCATATTCCAGTCAATCGGTATCGCTACCGGTTTACCGAATATGCCTGGTATGCAAGGCCTGGTGATGAATCCAGGCTTTGCATTCTATTTTACCGCTGTTGTGAGTCTGGTTACCGGGACAATGTTCCTGATGTGGCTGGGCGAACAGATTACTGAACGTGGTATCGGTAACGGTATTTCGATCATTATCTTCGCCGGTATTGTTGCGGGTCTTCCGCCGGCCATTGGCCATACCATCGAGCAAGCGCGGCAAGGTGACCTGCACTTCCTTCTGTTGCTGTTGGTTGCAGTTCTCGTATTTGCAGTGACCTTCTTTGTTATTTTTGTTGAGCGTGGTCAACGCCGCATCGTGGTGAACTATGCGAAACGTCAACAAGGTCGCCGTGTTTACGCTGCACAGAGCACACATTTACCGTTGAAAGTGAACATGGCAGGGGTTATCCCGGCAATCTTCGCTTCCAGCATTATTCTGTTCCCGGCAACGATTGCATCGTGGTTCGGGGGCGGTACCGGTTGGAACTGGCTGACAACAATTTCGATGTATTTGCAGCCAGGACAGCCGCTTTATGTGCTACTCTATGCGACTGCTATCATCTTCTTCTGTTTCTTCTACACGGCGTTGGTTTTCAACCCGCGTGAAACAGCAGATAACCTGAAGAAGTCTGGTGCATTCGTACCGGGAATTCGTCCGGGAGAGCAAACGGCGAAGTATATCGATAAAGTAATGACGCGGTTAACCTTAATCGGTGCCCTCTACATTACCTTTATCTGCCTTATCCCGGAGTTCATGCGTGATGCGATGAAAGTTCCTTTCTACTTTGGCGGTACATCACTGCTCATCGTAGTGGTCGTCATCATGGACTTTATGGCTCAAGTGCAAACTCTGATGATGTCAAGTCAGTACGAGTCTGCATTGAAGAAAGCTAACCTGAAGGGCTACGGCCGTTAATTCAGGTGGTTGAGAAGTTACGGAGAGTAAAAATGAAAGTTCGTGCTTCCGTCAAGAAATTATGTCGTAACTGCAAAATCATTCGCCGCGACGGTGTCGTTCGTGTGATCTGCAGCGCCGAGCCAAAGCATAAACAGCGCCAAGGCTGATTTTCACATATTTTTCTTGCAAAGTCGGGTTGAGCTGGCTAGATTAGCCAGCCAATCTTTTGTATGTCTGTACGTTTCCATTTGAGTATCCTGAAAACGGGCTTTTCAGCATGGTGCGTACATATTAAATAGTAGGAGTGCATAGTGGCCCGTATAGCAGGCATTAACATTCCTGATCAGAAACATACCGTTATCGCATTAACCTCGATCTTCGGTATTGGTAAGACTCGTTCAAAAGCCATCTGCGCTTCAACGGGTATTGCTGAAAATGTTAAGATCAGTGAGCTGTCTGAAGAACAAATTGATCAGCTGCGTGATGCAGTTGCTAAATTCGTTGTTGAAGGTGATCTGCGCCGTGAAATCACCCTGAGCATCAAGCGTCTGATGGACCTTGGTTGCTACCGTGGTTTGCGCCATCGTCGTGGTCTTCCGGTTCGCGGTCAGCGCACCAAGACCAACGCACGTACCCGTAAGGGTCCGCGTAAACCGATCAAGAAATAATCGGGGTGAGTAAATAATGGCAAAGGCACCAGTTCGTGCACGTAAGCGTGTAAGAAAACAAGTCTCAGATGGCGTGGCTCATGTCCATGCGTCTTTTAACAACACCATCGTTACCATTACTGATCGTCAGGGTAACGCGCTGGGTTGGGCAACCGCCGGTGGTTCCGGTTTCCGCGGTTCACGTAAATCTACGCCGTTCGCTGCTCAGGTCGCTGCAGAGCGCTGTGCAGAAGCTGTAAAAGATTACGGTATTAAGAACCTGGAAGTTATGGTTAAGGGTCCGGGTCCAGGCCGCGAATCAACGATTCGTGCTCTGAACGCCGCTGGTTTCCGCATCACGAACATTACTGATGTGACTCCGATCCCTCACAACGGTTGTCGTCCGCCGAAAAAACGTCGCGTATAACGTTCGTTTTTTAGGTTAGTTGGAGAAAGAAAATGGCAAGATATTTGGGTCCTAAGCTCAAGCTGAGCCGTCGTGAGGGCACTGACTTATTCCTTAAGTCTGGCGTTCGCGCGATTGATTCCAAGTGTAAGATTGAACAAGCCCCTGGTCAGCACGGTGCGCGCAAGCCACGTCTGTCTGACTACGGCGGTCAGTTACGTGAAAAGCAAAAAGTTCGTCGTATCTACGGTGTACTTGAGCGTCAGTTCCGTAACTATTACAAAGAAGCAGCACGTCTGAAAGGCAACACCGGTGCAAACCTGTTGGCTCTGCTGGAAGGTCGTCTGGACAACGTTGTTTATCGTATGGGCTTTGGTGCCACGCGTGCGGAAGCACGTCAGCTGGTCAGCCACAAGTCTGTTCTGGTAAATGGTCGCGTTGTTAACATCGCTTCTTATCAGGTATCTCCGAATGATGTCGTTAGCATCCGTGAGAAAGCCAAAAAGCAATCTCGCGTGAAGGCCGCTCTGGAGCTGGCTGAGCAGCGTGAAAAGCCAACCTGGCTGGAAGTTGATGCAGCTAAGATGGAAGGTGTGTTCAAACGTATTCCTGAACGTACCGATCTGTCTGCGGACATTAACGAACACCTGATCGTCGAGCTTTACTCCAAGTAAAGCTTAGTACCAAAGAGAGGACACAATGCAGGGTTCTGTGACAGAGTTTCTAAAACCGCGCCTGGTAGATATCGAGCAAGTGAGTTCGACGCACGCCAAGGTGACCCTTGAGCCTTTAGAGCGTGGCTTTGGCCATACTCTTGGTAACGCGCTGCGCCGTATTCTGCTTTCATCAATGCCGGGTTGCGCGGTGACCGAGGTTGAAATTGATGGTGTACTGCATGAGTACAGCACCAAAGAGGGTGTACAGGAAGATATCCTGGAAATCCTGCTCAACCTTAAAGGTTTGGCGGTAAGAGTTCAGGGCAAAGATGAAGTTATTCTTACCTTGAATAAATCTGGCATTGGCCCTGTGACTGCAGCCGACATTACCCATGATGGTGATGTCGAAATCGTCAAGCCGCAGCATGTGATCTGCCATCTGACCGATGAAAATGCATCTATTAGCATGCGTATCAAAGTTCAGCGTGGTCGTGGTTATGTGCCGGCTTCTGCCCGAATTCATTCGGAAGAAGATGAGCGCCCAATCGGCCGTCTGTTAGTTGACGCTTGCTACAGCCCTGTAGACCGTATCGCCTACAATGTTGAAGCAGCGCGTGTAGAGCAGCGCACCGACCTGGACAAGCTGGTCATCGAAATGGAAACCAACGGCACAATCGATCCTGAAGAGGCGATTCGTCGTGCGGCGACCATCCTGGCAGAACAACTGGAAGCTTTCGTTGACTTACGTGATGTACGTCAGCCGGAAGTGAAAGAAGAGAAACCAGAATTCGATCCGATCCTGCTGCGCCCTGTTGACGATCTGGAATTGACTGTCCGCTCTGCTAACTGCCTTAAGGCAGAAGCTATCCACTACATCGGTGATCTGGTACAGCGTACTGAGGTTGAGCTGCTTAAAACGCCTAACCTTGGTAAAAAATCTCTTACCGAGATTAAAGATGTGCTGGCCTCACGTGGTCTGTCTCTGGGCATGCGCCTGGAAAACTGGCCACCGGCAAGCATTGCTGATGAATAACCCGATCACAGGTTAAGGTTTCACTGAGAAGGATAAGGTCATGCGCCATCGTAAGAGTGGTCGTCAACTGAACCGCAACAGCAGCCATCGTCAGGCTATGTTCCGCAACATGGCTGGCTCTCTGGTTCGTCATGAGATCATCAAGACGACTCTGCCGAAAGCCAAAGAGTTGCGCCGCGTAGTTGAGCCGCTGATTACTCTTGCCAAGACCGACAGCGTAGCTAATCGTCGTCTGGCATTCGCCCGCACTCGTGATAACGAGATCGTGGCAAAACTGTTTAATGAGTTAGGCCCGCGTTTCGCGAGCCGTGCAGGTGGTTACACTCGCATTCTGAAGTGTGGCTTCCGCGCTGGTGACAACGCTCCGATGGCATACATCGAGCTGGTTGATCGTCCAGAAGCTCAAGCAGAAGCTGCGGCAGAGTAATCTGTTGCAACGTGAAAAACCCGCTTCGGCGGGTTTTTTATTGTCTGGAGTTCCGCGTCTGCTACGCTTCTCATGTTATGAAGGAGGCGAACAATGTGGATAATTGACGAGCTTGTTGAACAGCATATCAAAGCGGCACAGGAGAAAGGCGAGCTGAGTAACCTGCCGGGTGAAGGTGCGCCGCTGCAACTTGAAGACGATAGTCAGGTTCCTCCTGAGCTGCGCGCAGGATTTCGACTGTTAAAAAATGCAGGCTTTCTGCCCCCGGAACTCGAACTCCGGCGCGAAGCGCTGCAGGTCAGCGATCTGTTACACCATTTAGATCCTGACGATCCTGAGAAACTGATTCAGACACAACGGCTGCAGCTGTTAAGGGTTAAACTTCATCAGGCCGGTATGAGCACAGATTTTCTGGATGGCGAATATGGCCGCGCAATAAAGAGCAAAATTTCGCCAGATTAGCATGTTTTATGTCGCCAGTATCCGCGTATAATAGTGGCTGCTGCATCTTTAACAGCCTTATTTCTATCAACAAGACGGAGAAATTATGTCCAGTTATCGCCATACGAAAGGGCAAATACAGGATAACGCCTTACAGGCATTGTTACACGATCCTCTCTTCAGACAGCGGGTCGAACAGAAACAAAAAGGGAAGGGCAGTTTCAAACGTAAAGCAAAACATGGAAAAGGAAAAGACTGGGAGGCCAGTGATAAGCAAGCCGTTTATCACTGGACTTCTGCTTTTCGGGCACAAAAAAGCCGCGTTAAAGCGGCTTTGTCGTTTAAATTTTCGTGTTTTGTTGTTTAAGTAAGTCGCGAATTTCGGTCAGAAGCAATTCTTCGTTTGTAGGTTTGGGGGCCGGTTTTTCCACTTCTTTCTTTTTATACAGTTTGTTCATCAACTTGATTGCCATGAAGATGGCAAAAGCAACAATGATGAAATCAAAAACGGTTTGCAGGAAAACACCATATTCCATGACGACAGCGGGCGCATTACCTACGGCGGGTTTAAGCACCCAACTAAACGATTTGAAATCAACGCCGCCAATCAGCAAACCCAAAGGTGGCATAATGATGTTCGCCACCAATGATGAAACAATTTTACCAAATGCCGCACCAATGATGACACCAACGGCCAGATCAACCACATTGCCGCGCATCGCAAAATCACGAAACTCTTTGAATAAACTCATACTTCTCTCCTTGCCTTAGCCAATGCCATAAAGTTTAACAAAGCTTGCCATATTTGCCATTGCTGAGAACAATTTGCTAAATGATGTCAGACACAGCCCTGAATTTTTCACAGGAAGAACGGACTTGGCTGAAACAGGCGTTCGACGTCAGGTACAAATTTCTTATCGGTTAAAAACATGACGACGTGGTCGCCCTGTTCAATACGCAGGTTGTCATTCGCTATCATCACATCATCGCCGCGAACCACCGCACCAATCAATGTGCCTGGTGGAAGCTTGATATCATCAATTGACCGTCCCACCACGCGTGAGGTGGTTTCATCACCGTGCGCAATGGCTTCAATAGCTTCGGCAATACCGCGGCGTAAAGACGAAACGCCTACAATGTCCGCTTTGCGCACGTGCCCTAACAGGGCTGAAATCGTGGCCTGCTGTGGCGATATGGCAATATCAATTACGCTGCCCTGGACCAAATCGACGTAAGCCCGTCGTTGTATCAGCACCATGACTTTTTTGGCACCCATTTTTTTAGCCAGCATGGCCGACATGATATTCGCTTCGTCATCGTTGGTGACGGCAATGAACAAGTCGACCTGCTCGATGTGCTCTTCCGCCAGCAGCTCCTGATCGGACGCATCACCATAGAACACCACCGTATCATGTAACTGTTCTGCCAGCTCGGCAGCACGCTGAGGGTTACGCTCAATGAGTTTGACGCTGTAATGTTTCTCAAGCCGCTGCGCCAGGCCAAAACCAATATTTCCGCCGCCCACTAACATGATGCGTTTATAGGGTTTTTCCAGCCGCTGCATTTCACTCATGACTGCACGAATATGCTGGCTTGCGGCAATGAAAAAGACCTCATCCCCCGCTTCAATAATGGTGGATCCCTGTGGACGGATAGGGCGATCCTGACGGAAGATTGCCGCCACGCGCGTATCGATATGTGGCATATGGTCCCGCAGGATCGACAGCGGATTGCCGACGAGCGGACCGCCATAATAGGCTTTGACAACGGCAAGGCTGACCTTACCTTCGGCAAAGTTCACGACCTGCAGTGCGCCAGGATACTGAATCAGACGATATATGTTGTCGATGACCAGTTGCTCAGGCGAAATCAAATGATCGATGGGCACGGCTTCAGGAATAAACAGTTTATCGGCGTCGCGCAGATAGTCCGCCGCACGGATACGGGCGATGCGATTTGGCGTGTTGAAAAGCGAATAAGCGATTTGGCAGGCAATCATATTGGTTTCATCCGAGCTGGTCACGGCCACCAGCATATCGGCATCCTCCGCACCGGCCTCACGGAGAATACGTGGGTGAGAACCATGACCCTGCACGACACGTAAATCAAATTTGTCCTGCAGTTGGCGTAACCGCGTTGAATCTGTATCCACAACGGTAATATCGTTATTTTCACCAACCAGGTTTTCTGCCAGTGTGCCGCCAACCTGACCAGCACCAAGAATTATGATTTTCATCGCTTATCAATGCCTTTTCAGAGTGTACCCGCGCGTTTCACCAGCTTAGCGTAGAAAAAACCATCTCCGCCTTCTGTCTCGGGAAAGACCTGCCAACCGTTCAGGGGCGCGCCGGATAATGAGACCGCTTGCGCATCAGCGTGACGCTCGATGAACTCGCTGATTTGCCGCTGGTTCTCGTCCGGTAAGACAGAGCAGGTTGCATAGATCATCGTACCGCCGGGTTTGAGCAGCGGCCAGGTCGCATCCAGAATTTCACGTTGTAATGCGGCCAGCTCGGCGATGTCGCGATCGCGACGTAACCATTTAATGTCGGGATGGCGGCGGATGACGCCGGTCGCTGAGCAGGGCGCATCCAGCAAAATGCGGTCAAACTGACGTTGGTCGCACCACTGCTGCGGCGTGCGCCCATCTCCCTGTTTTACTTCGGCGGTCATTCCCAGACGAGTTAAATTTTCATTCACGCGTTTCAGTCGTTGGGCATCAACATCGACAGCAAGCACCTGTGCCTCGGGAGCAATCTCCAGAATGTGGGTCGTTTTCCCTCCCGGCGCCGCGCAGAGATCCAGAATTTGCTCACCGTTTTTTGGCTCAAGCAGAAGCGCACAGCGTTGAGCGGAGAGATCCTGTACCGTGAACCAGCCTTGCTCAAAGCCAGGCAGCAGAGTAACCGGTGCAGGCACCGTAAGACGTAGCGCTTCTGGCACATCTTGTGCGACAGCAGCACTCTTCTCCTCTGCGGTGAGGCGCGCCAGCCAGCTGTCCCGTGAATGATGTTGGCGATTAACACGCAACCACATCGGTGGTCGCTGGTTGTTTGCCTCAACAATTTGCTGCCATTGCTCTGGCCATGCCTGCTGAAGCCGGTTCAGTAACCAGCCCGGATGAAGATGACGCTGAGGGCCATCCTGAATACTGGCAAGAAGTGCTTCCTGCTGACGCTGGAACTGACGCAAGACGCCATTGATTAATCCTTTCAGGTTTGCGCGTTTCAGCACCTCCGCCCCGGCCACTGTCTCCGCTAATGCTGCATGAGCGGGCACGCGTGTATAAAGTAGCTGATATATGCCCACCATAATCAGGAAATGCAGCGTACGCTGCTTACCCGTTAAGGGACGTTCCATCAGTTTGCCGATCAGCGCTTCCAGCTGCGGTAACGTGCGCAGTACACCAAAGCAGATCTCTTGTACGAGGGCAGCATCTTTATCTGAGAGTTTTTTCTGTGCCGCGGGCAAGGCGGTATTGAGTGATTCGCCTTTATCGACAACGCGCTCGATGAGTTGAGCAGACAGGCTACGAAGATTGGTTGATTTAGTCATAAGATAGTGCCATCAAGCAAAAGGCCCGGTTTTGCCGGGCCTGAGGGTCAGTCCAGAAGCGTGCCGGCTTCAAACCATTCACGGCGCGAGTTAAGCAGGTCCTGTGCTGACATCGTTTTTTTACCGGCGGGTTGAAGCTGAAGTAAATTCAGCACGCCGTCGGCAGTGGCAATGTGAATGCCGTGTTTGTCAGCCTGGATAATCTCTCCCGGCTGCTTGTTGACATGAGGTAAGACGCTGGCTTGCCAGACTTTCACCGGCTGGTCATTCACCACAAAGAAGCTTATCGGCCAGGGATTAAAAGCACGAATGCAGCGTTCCAGCTGTTCAGCCGGTAACGTCCAGTTAAGGCGCGCTTCTTCTTTGCTCAGTTTTTCTGCGTAGTTAGCCAGACTTTCATCCTGCTGAATGGCCTGCGCGTTACCGTCACGTAACTGAGATAATGTGGTCAGCAACCCTGCCGGACCCAGATCTGCCAGCTTATCGTAAAGCGTTGCGCTAGTGTCTTCAGCGCTTATCGGACAGGCAAGTTTTAACAACATGTCACCCGTATCCAGCCCGACATCCATCTGCATAATGGTCACGCCGGTTTCGCTGTCACCCGCCCAGAGTGCACGCTGAATAGGCGCGGCACCACGCCAGCGTGGCAACAGGGAACCGTGCACGTTGATACAACCCAAACGGGGCATCTCAAGCACGGTTTTGGGCAGGATGAGCCCATAAGCGACGACAACCATGACGTCAGCCTGTAAGTCTGCAACCAACTGTTGGTTTTCGGCCGGGCGCAGGGATTTGGGTTGAAATACCGGAATGTTATGAGCCAGGGCCAATGACTTGACCGGGCTGGGGGTCAACTTATTGCCGCGACCTGCAGGACGATCCGGCTGGGTGAAGACGCCGACAACCTGATGCTCAGAAGCAAGCAGCGCGTCAAGATGACGCGCTGCAAAGTCTGGCGTGCCAGCAAAGATAATTTTAAGCGGAGCAGACACGTTTATCCCTTATTCCGATCTCAGGAAGCCTGAGCATTTTGACGCGCCAGCTTTTCTAACTTTGTTTTAATGCGCTGACGCTTTAAAGGCGAAAGATAATCGATGAACAGCTTACCATCGAGATGGTCGATCTCGTGCTGGATACAGATAGCCAGAAGATCACCGGTTTCAAGTTCGAAGCTTTTACCCTCGCGGTCCAGTGCACGGACTTTTACCCGCTCTGCACGAGGAACAAAGGCACGTTGCTCAGGAATAGACAGGCAGCCTTCTTCGATACCCGTTTCACCGCTCTTTTCCAGCAGCTCAGGATTGATTAAGACCAGGCGTTCGTCGCGGTTTTCAGAGACATCAATCACAATGATGCGCTGATGAATATCCACCTGCGTCGCGGCAAGGCCGATACCTTCTTCGGAATACATGGTTTCGAACATATCATCGACGATACGCTGAACGTCCGCGTTAACTTCTTTAACAGGCGCGGCAATTTTGCGCAGGCGCTCGTCAGGGAAATGTAATACCTGTAAAACTGACATAAATATCCAGATATAAATTCTAAAAGGGAAAGATTACTTCCTCATATTGTAGACTTTTTAATACCCGATTGACAGCATTCTGCGGAGGGACGCGATGCTTATCAGAGGGCTTTGAAGATGAGGAAACGGGAGCAATTACTGCGGCTGAGCACAATACCGGGCTTAACCGGCAGGCGTTGGTTAAAGGCGGCACAGCAACTGTCTGAAGGCAAAGATGTTGACGATGTGTTGGCCCAAAATGGATTAGAAGTTTCACAGCGCGACCATTACCATCATCTCTCCCAGGGTTGGCTGAAAACGGTAAACAAGTGGCTGTCGCAAAGCCCGTTACATCATTTGATTACCGCCCTTGATCCGCTTTATCCCGCTCAGCTCACTCAAATCAGTTGTTTTCCTCCTTTGCTGTATGTAAAGGGCGATCCTTCCGTTCTGGGTACATCGCAGTTGGCGGTGGTGGGGAGCCGCCAGTGCTCTCACTCCGGTCGTTACTGGTGTGAGGGATTCACACAGGCGCTGTCGCTCAGTGGCTTCACCATCACCAGCGGCCTGGCTCTCGGTATTGATGGTGTTGCACATCGTGCTGCGCTGAACGTCAGGGGGAAAACCGTTGCGGTACTTGGCAGCGGACTGGCTCACCTCTATCCCAAGAGGCATGTTGCGCTGGCTCAGGAAATTGTCGAGCAGGGGGGCGCGGTGATATCCGAGTTTCCGCTTGATGCACCTCCTCTGGCACACCGGTTTCCACGCAGAAACCGCATTATCAGCGGATTAAGTCAGGGTGTGTTAGTCATTGAAGCGTCATTAAAGAGTGGTTCATTAGTCACAGCCCGTTATGCGTTAGAGCAAAATCGCGCTGTTTATGCCCTGCCTGGAGCATTGGGCAACAGCGGCAGTGAGGGAACAAACTGGTTGATTCAGCAGGGAGCAATGCTGGTGGCACATCCTAATAACATCATTGAAGATTTACGCGCTATGCTTAACTGGTTACCTGTTACACAATCAGACGAAATTTATTCTGATGCCAGTGATGATGCTCCATTGCCATTTGCCGAGCTGTTGGCTAACGTAGGTGATGAGGTTACACCTGTTGACGTTGTCGCTGAACGTGCCGGCCAACCTGTGCCAGTTATTACAGCTCAGTTGCTGGAACTGGAGTTAGCAGGATGGATCGCAGCTGTACCCGGCGGCTATGTCCGATTAAGGAGGGCATGCCATGTTCGACGTACTCATGTACTTGTTTGAGACCTATATCCACAACGAAGCAGAAATGGGTGTTGATCAGGACAGATTGACAGATGACTTGACGGATGCCGGTTTTCATCGTGAAGATATTTATAACGCGTTGAACTGGTTAGAAAAATTGGCAGACTATCAGGAAGGTCTGGTCGCACCAATTTTACTGGCAAATGATCCGCTCTCCATGCGCATCTATACCGATGAAGAGAGCAAGCGTTTAGATGCCGAAAGCCGCGGTTTCCTGCTCTTCCTGGAACAAATCCAGGTATTGAGCCTTGAAACACGAGAAATGGTCATTGAACGTGTCATGGCGCTTGATACTCTTGATTTCGATCTTGAGGATCTTAAATGGGTGGTGTTGATGGTGCTTTTTAACATCCCCGGATGTGAAAATGCCTACCAACAAATGGAAGAACTGTTATTCGACGTCAACGAAGGTATGCTGCATTAAATTTCACTGATGCATTATCGTTATGAGTAAAACCGCACTCTTCACTGTGCGTAAACAGGATCCCTGCCCCGCTTGCGGGGCAGAACTTGTTATACGTTCAGGAAAACACGGCCCTTTTTTGGGCTGTGCAAACTACCCTGCCTGCGATTACATTCGGCCCCTGGGCAACCAGGCCGACGGGCACGTTGTGAAAGTTCTGGAAGGTCATTCCTGCCCGCAATGTGGCGCAGATAAAGTATTACGCCAGGGCCGTTTTGGTATGTTTATTGGCTGTAGCCATTATCCAGAATGTGATTACACAGAAACGATCGATAAACCTGATGAGACGACTCTCGATTGCCCGCAGTGTCAGCAGGGTAAACTGGTACAGCGGCGATCGCGTTTTGGTAAAACCTTTCATTCCTGTGATCGCTATCCAGCCTGCCAGTTTGCCGTCAACCTGACACCCGTGGCCGGGCGTTGTCCGCATTGTGAATTTCCACTTTTAGTTGAAAAAAAGACCGCGCAAGGCACCCGGCTTTTTTGCGCCAGTAAACGTTGTGGCAAAGCTATCATTGAAGAGACGTAAGACATCATCATGCAAAATCAACCAGTTTCCGGCTCACTCCAGGATTGTGTGAACCATCTGAAGCAACATGCAGTCATTGCTTACCCTACAGAAGCGGTATTCGGCCTGGGCTGCGATCCTGATAATGAATCGGCCGTCATGGCGCTGTTGGCGTTGAAACGGCGACCAGTGGAAAAAGGATTGATTCTGATAGCGGCCGATTATGATCAGCTCATGCCCTACGTTTCCGATCACGTGTTGACGGCGATGCAGCGCGAACGCATGTTTGCCTGCTGGCCCGGTCCGGTCACCTTTGTCGTGCCTGCTGCACTGCACACGCCGCGTTGGTTAACCGGACAATTTGATTCTCTGGCTATTCGCGTCAGCGATCATCCTGACGTTCAGGCGTTGTGCCGGGCGTTTGGCAAGCCTCTGGTGTCAACCAGTGCGAATCTTTCAGGGCAGCCGCCCTGTCGCACAGTAGATGAAGTCAAACGGCAGTTTGGTCCGTCGTTCCCCGTCCTTAACGGGAACACGGGAGGCAGGTTAAATCCTTCCGAGATCCGCGACGTCATCAGCGGCAACCAGATACGGCAGGGTTAGCAGATGACACATTTTGCCGTTTTTGGTCACCCAATAAGCCACAGCAAGTCGCCGCAAATCCATCAGGCTTTTGCCAGACAAACGGGGATCACCCTTCAATATGATCGTATTGAAGCGCCTGTGGATAGTTTCCCCCAGGCGATTACGACGTTTTTTGCCCAAGGCGGAGCGGGCGCAAATATCACGTTACCTTTCAAGCAGCAGGCCTGGGAATATGCCGATCAACTGACCGAGCGGGCTTCTACCTCGGGGGCGGTTAACACGTTGAAAAAGTGCCCGGACGGACAGATTCTTGGCGACAATACGGACGGCATTGGTTTAGTCAGCGATCTTCAGCGTCTGTCGATGGTCAAACCAGGCGATCGTGTCTTACTGATGGGGGCTGGTGGGGCAGCGCGTGGCGTTATCCTGCCTCTGCTTTCTCTGGGAACAACGATTACGCTAGTCAACCGCACGGCTGCGAGTGCCCAGAGCATGGCAAAGGCGTTCGGACAGTATGGGGCGGTGAGTGCATGTTCATTTGATGCGCTGAGTGGTAAACCATTTGATTTACTGATTAACGCGACATCGAGTGGCATTAGTGGCGATGTGCCGCCGTTACCCTCATCATTAATCCATGCTGATTTACACTGCTATGACATGTTTTATCAAAACGGATTAACCGCGTTTCTGCGCTGGTGCCAGCAACAGGGTTCATCGCATCTTGCGGATGGATTAGGCATGCTGGTGGGGCAAGCCGCGCATGCATTTCATTTATGGCATGGCATCATGCCGGAAATTGCGCCGGTGATCGCGTCATTGAAAGCGGAGCTGTCGTCGTGAATCAGGCTATCCAGTTTCCAGATCGTGAAACGCTGGATACGACATTAATGGCTGTCTGTTTCCCTGTTTTGGTCAATGGCATGGGGCTAACCTGTGCCATCAGTGTGACGGCTTTACACCAGCAATTCGGGGAAGGGGATGCGATGGCACTGTTTCGTGACCATCGCTGGGATTTGGAAGATCAGGCTGAAGACTGTATCCGAAACGATCAGGTCGATAATGAAGGATGGATCTGGCTGTCGCCGGCCAGGTAGTCGTTCTTCCAACTGACATAGTTGCTGGCAGAGTAGAGCAATCCTGCTATCTCTTTCTCATTCAGCGGTCGGATCTGTTTAACCGGACTGCCTACATAAAGATAACCACTTTCCAGCCGCTTACCGGGAGGAACCAGGCTCCCGGCACCAATCAGAACGTCATCCTCAACAATCACGCCATCCAGCACAATTGACCCCATTCCAACCAGTACTCGATTGCCAATAGTACAGCCGTGCAGCATGGCTTTATGTCCGACAGTAACATCCTCACCAATCACCAGTGGGAAACCTGCAGGATTAGCATCAGACTTATGGGTAACATGTAGCACGCTACCATCCTGAATATTGGTGCGGGCGCCGATGCGAACCTGGTTCACATCACCACGAATAGCCACCAGAGGCCAGATACCGACATCGTCTTCCATGATTACGTCACCCGCCACCACGCTGGTGGGATCAACCATGACGCGCAGACCCAACTGCGGAAAGAGATGTTTATAAGGACGTAACGCTACAGTCATTGTGCTCTCCTTTACTGTGTTTACCGGCAGCCTGATGCGATTGTGACCAACTGGCAAGGGGATTTTGCGCCGGATCGTTGGTGATCTAATCAATGTGAATGTTTTCTCGACAGTCAGTAAAAAGATCCAAAAAAAGGGTTGTGCAATTAAATCGGATCCCTATAATGCGCCTCCATCGACACGGCACAACGGCTTACGGAATGCGGTGTTGAGAGGGTTCAGGAGACTGAACCGCCGGAGAAAAACTTCTGAAAAAAAGAGGTTGACTCTGAAGGAGGAGAGCGTAATATACGCCACCTCGCGACAGACGGTTAACCCGCTGTTCGCACTGCTCTTTAACAATTTATCAGACAATCTGTGTGGGCACTCGCAGGATTGATATCAGCGTCTCCGGACGTAAAAAATATCAAGTCTTAAGAGTGAACACGTAATAAATTCATTACGACGTTTTCCTTGAGCACCGCTGAACTGGTTTCAGCAAATCAAACTTTAAATTGAAGAGTTTGATCATGGCTCAGATTGAACGCTGGCGGCAGGCCTAACACATGCAAGTCGGACGGTAGCACAGAGGAGCTTGCTCCTCGGGTGACGAGTGGCGGACGGGTGAGTAATGTCTGGGGATCTGCCCGATAGAGGGGGATAACCACTGGAAACGGTGGCTAATACCGCATAACGTCGCAAGACCAAAGAGGGGGACCTTCGGGCCTCTCACTATCGGATGAACCCAGATGGGATTAGCTAGTAGGCGGGGTAACGGCCCACCTAGGCGACGATCCCTAGCTGGTCTGAGAGGATGACCAGCCACACTGGAACTGAGACACGGTCCAGACTCCTACGGGAGGCAGCAGTGGGGAATATTGCACAATGGGCGCAAGCCTGATGCAGCCATGCCGCGTGTATGAAGAAGGCCTTCGGGTTGTAAAGTACTTTCAGCGGGGAGGAAGGCAGTGAGGTTAATAACCTTACTGATTGACGTTACCCGCAGAAGAAGCACCGGCTAACTCCGTGCCAGCAGCCGCGGTAATACGGAGGGTGCAAGCGTTAATCGGAATTACTGGGCGTAAAGCGCACGCAGGCGGTCTGTTAAGTCAGATGTGAAATCCCCGGGCTTAACCTGGGAACTGCATTTGAAACTGGCAGGCTTGAGTCTCGTAGAGGGGGGTAGAATTCCAGGTGTAGCGGTGAAATGCGTAGAGATCTGGAGGAATACCGGTGGCGAAGGCGGCCCCCTGGACGAAGACTGACGCTCAGGTGCGAAAGCGTGGGGAGCAAACAGGATTAGATACCCTGGTAGTCCACGCCGTAAACGATGTCGACTTGGAGGTTGTTCCCTTGAGGAGTGGCTTCCGGAGCTAACGCGTTAAGTCGACCGCCTGGGGAGTACGGCCGCAAGGTTAAAACTCAAATGAATTGACGGGGGCCCGCACAAGCGGTGGAGCATGTGGTTTAATTCGATGCAACGCGAAGAACCTTACCTACTCTTGACATCCACGGAATTCGGCAGAGATGCCTTAGTGCCTTCGGGAACCGTGAGACAGGTGCTGCATGGCTGTCGTCAGCTCGTGTTGTGAAATGTTGGGTTAAGTCCCGCAACGAGCGCAACCCTTATCCTTTGTTGCCAGCGATTCGGTCGGGAACTCAAAGGAGACTGCCGGTGATAAACCGGAGGAAGGTGGGGATGACGTCAAGTCATCATGGCCCTTACGAGTAGGGCTACACACGTGCTACAATGGCGCATACAAAGAGAAGCGACCTCGCGAGAGCAAGCGGACCTCATAAAGTGCGTCGTAGTCCGGATCGGAGTCTGCAACTCGACTCCGTGAAGTCGGAATCGCTAGTAATCGTGGATCAGAATGCCACGGTGAATACGTTCCCGGGCCTTGTACACACCGCCCGTCACACCATGGGAGTGGGTTGCAAAAGAAGTAGGTAGCTTAACCTCCGGGAGGGCGCTTACCACTTTGTGATTCATGACTGGGGTGAAGTCGTAACAAGGTAACCGTAGGGGAACCTGCGGTTGGATCACCTCCTTACCTGAAGATACCTTCCCGCGCAGTGCTCACACAGATTGTCTGATAGAAAAGTAATGAGCAAAGCGTCTACGCGTTGGGGTGCGGTAACAATATTAATTGTCGCCTGATTATACAATCTCACCTTCACGTGAAATTACCCGTGTCTGTTGCACAAGTATTTCACGTCCCCTTCGTCTAGAGGCCCAGGACACCGCCCTTTCACGGCGGTAACAGGGGTTCGAATCCCCTAGGGGACGCCACTTGCTTGGTGACAGGTGAAAGGTGTTGCCCACATATCTTAAAGATGACTTGCGAGTCATGTTTAAGATATTGCTCTTTAACAATCCGGAACAAGCTGAAAATTTGAAACGACACAGGGTCGCATTCTTCCGTAATAAAGAATGATGGCAATGTGTTCGAGTCTCTCAAAAGCTTACAGCTTACAAGCTAACTGTGGTGCCGTTACGGTAAAACAGATAAACGCCTGTGGGTTGTGAGGTTAAGCGACTAAGCGTACACGGTGGATGCCCTGGCAGTCAGAGGCGATGAAGGGCGTGCTAATCTGCGATAAGCGCCGGTAAGGTGATATGAACCGCTACAACCGGCGATACCCGAATGGGGAAACCCAGTGTGACTCGTCACACTATCATGCAGTGAATACATAGCTGTATGAGGCGAACCGGGGGAACTGAAACATCTAAGTACCCCGAGGAAAAGAAATCAACCGAGATTCCCCCAGTAGCGGCGAGCGAACGGGGAGGAGCCCAGAACCATCATCAGCTTGTGCATCAGTGGAAGCGTCTGGAAAGTCGCAGGGTACAGGGTGATACTCCCGTACACAAAGGTGCACAGGTTGTGAGTTCGATGAGTAAGGCGGGACACGTGGTATCCTGTCTGAATATGGGGGGACCATCCTCCAAGGCTAAATACTCCTGACTGACCGATAGTGAACCAGTACCGTGAGGGAAAGGCGAAAAGAACCCCGGCGAGGGGAGTGAAACAGAACCTGAAACCGTGTACGTACAAGCAGTGGGAGCCTCTTTATGGGGTGACTGCGTACCTTTTGTATAATGGGTCAGCGACTTATATTCTGTAGCAAGGTTAACCGTATAGGGGAGCCGCAGGGAAACCGAGTCTTAACTGGGCGTTAAGTTGCAGGGTATAGACCCGAAACCCGGTGATCTAGCCATGGGCAGGTTGAAGGTTGGGTAACACTAACTGGAGGACCGAACCGACTAATGTTGAAAAATTAGCGGATGACCTGTGGCTGGGGGTGAAAGGCCAATCAAACCGGGAGATAGCTGGTTCTCCCCGAAAGCTATTTAGGTAGCGCCTCGTGAACTCATCTCCGGGGGTAGAGCACTGTTTCGGCTAGGGGGCCATCCCGGCTTACCAACCCGATGCAAACTGCGAATACCGGAGAATGTTATCACGGGAGACACACGGCGGGTGCTAACGTCCGTCGTGAAGAGGGAAACAACCCAGACCGCCAGCTAAGGTCCCAAAGTCATGGTTAAGTGGGAAACGATGTGGGAAGGCCCAGACAGCCAGGATGTTGGCTTAGAAGCAGCCATCATTTAAAGAAAGCGTAATAGCTCACTGGTCGAGTCGGCCTGCGCGGAAGATGTAACGGGGCTAAACCATGCACCGAAGCTGCGGCAGCGACGCTTATGCGTTGTTGGGTAGGGGAGCGTTCTGTAAGCCGTCGAAGGTGTGCTGTGAGGCATGCTGGAGGTATCAGAAGTGCGAATGCTGACATAAGTAACGATAAACAAGGTGAAAAACCTTGTCGCCGGAAGACCAAGGGTTCCTGTTCAACGTTAATCGGAGCAGGGTGAGTCGACCCCTAAGGCGAGGCCGAAAGGCGTAGTCGATGGGAAACAGGTTAATATTCCTGTACTTGGTGTTACTGCGAAGGGGGGACGGAGAAGGCTATATCGGCCGGGCGACGGTTGTCCCGGTTTAAGCGTGTAGGTGTGTGTTCCAGGCAAATCCGGTTCACTTTACACTGAGGCGTGACGACGAGGCACTACGGTGCTGAAGTGATAAATGCCCTGCTTCCAGGAAAAGCCTCTAAGCATCAGGTAACACAAAATCGTACCCCAAACCGACACAGGTGGTCAGGTAGAGAATACCCAGGCGCTTGAGAGAACTCGGGTGAAGGAACTAGGCAAAATGGTGCCGTAACTTCGGGAGAAGGCACGCTGTCGGTAGGTGAAACCCCTCGCGGGTGGAGCTGAAGGCAGTCGAAGATACCAGCTGGCTGCAACTGTTTATTAAAAACACAGCACTGTGCAAACACGAAAGTGGACGTATACGGTGTGACGCCTGCCCGGTGCCGGAAGGTTAATTGATGGGGTTATCCGCAAGGAGAAGCTCTTGATCGAAGCCCCGGTAAACGGCGGCCGTAACTATAACGGTCCTAAGGTAGCGAAATTCCTTGTCGGGTAAGTTCCGACCTGCACGAATGGCGTAATGATGGCCAGGCTGTCTCCACCCGAGACTCAGTGAAATTGAAATCGCTGTGAAGATGCAGTGTACCCGCGGCAAGACGGAAAGACCCCGTGAACCTTTACTACAGCTTGACACTGAACACTGAGCCTTGATGTGTAGGATAGGTGGGAGGCTTTGAAGCGTGGACGCCAGTCTGCGTGGAGCCAACCTTGAAATACCACCCTTTAATGTTTGGTGTTCTAACGTAGGCCCGTAATCCGGGCTGCGGACAGTGTCTGGTGGGTAGTTTGACTGGGGCGGTCTCCTCCCAAAGCGTAACGGAGGAGCACGAAGGTTGGCTAATCCTGGTCGGACATCAGGAGGTTAGTGCAATGGCATAAGCCAGCTTGACTGCGAGAGTGACGGCTCGAGCAGGTGCGAAAGCAGGTCATAGTGATCCGGTGGTTCTGAATGGAAGGGCCATCGCTCAACGGATAAAAGGTACTCCGGGGATAACAGGCTGATACCGCCCAAGAGTTCATATCGACGGCGGTGTTTGGCACCTCGATGTCGGCTCATCACATCCTGGGGCTGAAGTAGGTCCCAAGGGTACGGCTGTTCGCCGTTTAAAGTGGTACGCGAGCTGGGTTTAGAACGTCGTGAGACAGTTCGGTCCCTATCTGCCGTGGGCGCTGGAGAATTGAGGGGGGTTGCTCCTAGTACGAGAGGACCGGAGTGAACGCACCGCTGGTGTCCGGGTTGTCACGCCAGTGGCACTGCCCGGTAGCTAAGTGCGGAAAAGATAAGTGCTGAAAGCATCTAAGCACGAAACTTGCCCCGAGATGAGTTCTCCCTGAGCCTTTAAGGCTCCTGAAGGGACGTTGAAGACGACGACGTTGATAGGCCGGGTGTGTAAGCGCAGCGATGCGTTGAGCTTACCGGTACTAATGACCCGTGAGGCTTAACCTTACAACGCCAGAGGCGTTTTGGTTGAGAGACAGAGAATTTTCAGCATTGTTTCCCGGATAAAGAATCTGCGGAAACGCACGATTTTGCGGCGTGACAAGGCGCAGAGCGAAGACATCAGCGGGAGCATACAGAAGTATGTGACCGGTGTGGCTGAGCGATGGCAACGCGGTCACGGTGTAAAAGAGGCGTTTCGGCACAAAGAATTTGCCTGGCGGCTGTAGCGCGGTGGTCCCACCTGACCCCATGCCGAACTCAGAAGTGAAACGCCGTAGCGCCGATGGTAGTGTGGGGTCTCCCCATGCGAGAGTAGGGAACTGCCAGGCATCAAATTGAACGACCTGCACGTGACTTCGGGCAGTTCACTACTCAACAGAGTAGGACAAAAGCGAACGCTTTTGAACGCTGCGAGGCAGCGGCCCGAAGGGTGAATCACAGCGTGATTCATAAACTGCCAGGCATCAAATTGAACGACCCGAGCATCAGCACAGCAGTGCCGGGAGTACCTGTTGCGTGCTGATATGGCTCAGTTGGTAGAGCGCACCCTTGGTAAGGGTGAGGTCCCCAGTTCGACTCTGGGTATCAGCACCAGTTATATATGGCTAGAGTTCGGCAAATAAAGAATTTGCCTGGCGGCTGTAGCGCGGTGGTCCCACCTGACCCCATGCCGAACTCAGAAGTGAAACGCCGTAGCGCCGATGGTAGTGTGGGGTCTCCCCATGCGAGAGTAGGGAACTGCCAGGCATCAAACAGAAAAGCCCCGTACGAAAGTACGGGGCTTTTTTACGTCTGCGATGCGGTAAAAAGCCAATACCGAGCCGATTATGGCGTGCGGAAGGCCCCCTCAGGCACTGAAAACTTTCGAATGCTCCTTTCCATATGAATAAAACGCCGGCTAAAAACCGGGCAGCTGAGCTCAGACAGGGTTGTTAGCGAATTTGAAACGCGATGATAAACAATGCTGGCAGCTGAGGCGTTGTGCAACCACAGTTAACGCAGTGCGATTATTCGCGTAACAGAAGAATATTATGCTGAGCGTCGCGAGGGGGAAACCGCACCTCCGTCCTGGACGAAGATGCGGGGAGAGATAAGAGCGGTTAGTGGATAACCTGGGACAGGAACGCGCGTGTACGCTCTGACCGAGGATTAGCAAAAAACTCCTGCGGAGGAGCGACTTCCACGATCTCACCGCGATCCATAAAGATCACTCTGTCGGCTACCGTACGGGCAAAGCCCATTTCGTGCGTCACACACAGCATTGTCATACCATCTTCGGCCAGTCCAATCATCGTATCCAGCACTTCCTTCACCATCTCTGGATCCAGAGCAGAGGTCGGCTCATCAAACAGCATGATTTTTGGCTTCATGCATAGCGAACGTGCGATAGCTACGCGCTGCTGCTGTCCCCCAGAAAGCTGGCCGGGAAACTTATGCGCATGTTCCTCAATACGAACACGCTTGAGGTAGTGCATAGCAAGTTCTTCGGCTTCCTTTTTGGCAATTTTACGCACCCACATGGGTGCCAGCGTGCAGTTCTGCAAAACGGTGAGATGAGGGAAAAGGTTAAAATGTTGAAACACCATACCGACCTCGGTACGGACCCGCTCAATGTTGCGCACATCATCATTCAAATGAATACCATCAACCACAATACGGCCCTTCTGGTGTTCTTCAAGATGGTTGATGCAGCGAATTGTGGTGGATTTTCCTGAACCTGATGGCCCACACAAGACGATACGTTCCTGGGGTTTAACCTGAAGATTAATATCTTTCAGCACATGGAATTGCCCGTACCACTTGTTCACATTTTCCAGCGAAATCATCGCATTGGTTGAATCAGTTATTATTTGTGTCATAGAAACCTCAGTGCGATTTGCGCCCGGTGTGAAAACGTTTTTCCAGATACTGGCTGTAACGTGACATGCTAAAACAGAAAATCCAGTAGACCAGCGCGGCAAAGACATAGCCTTCAGTAGACATGCCTAGCCAGGCGGGATCGACGGTAGCCTGCTGCACGCTACTAAACAGATCGAATAAACCAATAATGATGACCAGGCTGGTATCTTTGAATAACGCGATAATGGTATTCACCAGCCCTGGAATAGTCAGCTTCAAGGCCTGCGGGAGGATGACCAGCATTTGCGTCTTCCAGTATCCCAGAGCCAGCGATTCAGCAGCTTCATACTGCCCCTTAGGCAAGGCTTGCAGTCCACCACGTACCACCTCTGCCACATAAGCCGACTGGAACAAGATCACGCCAACCAGTGCACGCACCAGTTTGTCGATGGTCGTTCCTTCAGCCATAAACAACGGCAACATCACCGACGACATAAACAGCACCGTGATCAGCGGCACGCCGCGCCAGAACTCAATAAAAATCACTGACAGCGTTCGCACCACCGGCATCCGGGAGCGTCGTCCCAGCGCCAGTAAAATCCCCAGCGGTAAGGCGCCAGCGATACCGACGGATGCAATGATCAACGTCAGCGTAAGCCCACCCCATTGACGGGTTTCTACCCGGTCCAGCCCTAAGAAACCGCCATACAACAGAAACCAGACAACAAGGGGATAGCATACTGCCCATGCGGCAATGTAGCGTCCACGATAAGGCAGCCGTTTAATAAACATCGGCACAATGGATGCCATCCCAATGACCAGCGCCAGGTTGATGCGCCAGCGGAGTTCATGTGGATAAAGCCCATACATAAACTGGCCAAAGCGGGCATGAATAAAGACCCAACATGCCCCCTCTTTCGTACAGTCTGCGCGTGTTGTGCCAAACCAGTTTGCATCGAAGATCAGCCAGTTCAGAGCAGGTGGAATCACCTGCCAGATAAGCCAGATGCAAAGCAGCGTCAGAAAGGTATTAAACCACCCTGAAAACAGATTTTTGCGCGCCCACAACCAGGCCCGGCTCAGCGGTGATGAGGCTATCTGCGGTGTTTCGTGTGTAGTGACAGACATAGTTATCCCGTTCTCTTAACGCTCAACCAGCGCGATTTTGCGGTTGTAGAAGTTCATCAACATTGAAATCAGCAGGCTGATAATCAGATAGACGCTCATGGTGATAGCAATGGTTTCGATGGCCTGGCCGGTCTGATTCAGGACCGTTCCGGCAAACAAGGACACCATATCGGGATAGCCAATTGCCGCAGCCAGAGAAGAGTTCTTCACAATATTCAGATACTGACTGGTAAGAGGGGGAATGATGACGCGCATCGCCTGAGGGATAATAACCTGACGCAAGGTGACAGGATTAGGTAATCCCAGCGAGCGGGCCGCCTCATGTTGCCCATAAGGCACAGCCTGAATGCCTGATCGAATGACTTCCGCTATAAAAGAGGAGGTATAAATCGACAGCGCCAGCGTCAGTGCGGCCAGCTCAGGAATCATGACAAAGCCGCCTCTGAAGTTAAAGCCGCGTAACTCAGGAATGTCCCAATGCATGGCTGCGCCAAAGCCCAGATGTGCAATGACGGGAAAGAGTAACAACATCAAAATGGCGACAGGCCAGGTGCGACGGAATTGACCGGTTTTAAGCTGATGCTGACGGTTAAAGCGGAACAGGGCGTAACTCGCGACAACAGACAAAACGAGAGCAATAACAAATGGCCAGCTTCCCTGTGCATAGGTCGGCCAGGGCACATACAGGCCACGGTTGCTGACGAAGGCCAGATCGAAAGCATTGAGCGCCTGACGGGGGCCGGGCAGGTTACGTAATACCGCAAAATACCAAAAGAAGATCTGGAGTAACGGAGGAATATTGCGGAAAGTTTCAATATAGATATTGGCGATTTTACGCAGTAACCAGTTATCTGACAGGCGTGCCAGTCCAACAAAGAAGCCCAGTATGGAGGCAAAAACAATACACAGCGCGGATACCAGCAAGGTATTTGTCAGACCGACCAGAAATACCCGTGCGTAGGTGTCCCCTTCTGAATAATCAATAAGATGCTGAACGATGCCAAAACCCGCATTGCGTTCTAAAAAACCAAACCCGGAAGTGATACCGCGATTAGCGAGATTGATGACGGTGTTGTGGACGAGATAGCCGACCACAGACAGTACGATAACGATCGCCACGATCTGGTAAAGCCAGGCGCGAACCGTGGGATTACCGAATGAAAAATCCCTTTTCACGGTTGGGCGTTGTGACATGTTTAAACCTCAATAACAAAAGCTTTGCTGGGGCACCGTAGAAAACGGTGCCCGACGGGTTGAGGCGCGATTAACGTACCGGTGGCGCGTACTGAATACCGCCCTGATTCCAGAGTGCATTCTGGCCACGAGCGATTTTTAACGGGCTGTCTTTACCGACGTTGCGATCAAAACTTTCCTGATAGTTACCTACCTGTTTAATGATGTTGTAAGCCCATTTGTTATCCAGCTTCAAATCTTTGCCGAAATCACCTTCAGCGCCCAACAGGTGAGCCATATCAGGTGTTGCCGGTTTAGCCGTCATTTCATCAACGTTTTTGGAGTTGATGCCCATCTCTTCGGCGTTCAGCATGGCGAAAAGCGACCACTTAACAATGGTGAACCAGTCATCATCACCGCGACGTACAAGCGGCCCCAGTGGTTCTTTAGAAATGACTTCAGGCAAGACGATAAAGTCGTCTGGTTTACCTAATTTGATTCGCAGGGCATACAGCTGTGACTGGTCAGATGCCAACGTATCGCAACGACCGCTGTCCAGTGCCTTAGCGGATTCGTCTGAGCGATCGAAGGTGACCGGCGTGTACTGCATTTTATTGGCTTTAAAGAAGTCAGCGACGTTCAGTTCGGTATCGGTGCCCGCCTGGATACAGACGGTCGCACCATCAAGTTCTTTCGCGCTCTTCAGGCCCGCTTTCTTGTGGGTCAGGAAGCCAATGCCGTCGTAGTAGTTGACGCCGGTAAACATGAAGCCCATGCCGCCGTCACGTGATGAGGTCCAGGTGGTGTTGCGAGAAAGCACGTCGACTTCGCCAGATTGCAGTGCGGTAAAACGCTCTTTTGCCGTCAGCGGGGTGTACTTCACTTTTGTGGCGTCGCCAAATACGGCAGCCGCGGCAGCACGACAGATATCCACATCAAGGCCGGTAAATTTGCCGCTGGCATCCGCATAAGAGAACCCCGGCAGGCCATCGCTGATCCCACACTGAATGAAGCCTTTCTTTTTAACCGCATCAAGTGTGGGGCCTGCATAGGCCTGCTGAGCAACGGCAAGCAGAGAAGCCGCAGCAACCAGAGTAGAGAGCATCATCTTTTTCATAAAGCATCCTGTGTGGCATGTCATGTTGTGTTGTTATGTGTTGCGCACTTTATTGTGCGTCCTGTCTGTGGCGAACGGCCCTCCACGACTTTGCAAAGCCAGTGCCAGGTTTGCAGAATCCTGAAGTCACCTGAAAGATCGGGTAATAATCTGAATTATCTGGAAGGCTGCGTTAATATGACGCACCAAAAGGAAGCATTTCGAGTCGTAGGGATCACATTTAGTGCAAAATGTTTCACTATTTAGCAACATTGTGAGCAGCGTTGCATGTGCTGACTGCAAGCAGGGCGCTCGTTGCGAAAAAAGTAAAGCAGGCTCACATAAGGCCGCTATAGCGGGGCTGAGAGGCAGGAAACGGCAAAAAACAGGGAGGGAAATAAGGGCGATGTGAAAAAGGCAGCCCGTTAAAAATCACGCCGGCGACTGCAACTACAGTTACCATATTTGACGCAACTGTTTCACAAGTTTTAAAACAATTTGTGTGTCAGGGCACAAATAAAAACGCCAGCCCTGAGGCTGGCGAGATTAACGGTCTGAACCTGAATCAGTTCATGCCGTATTTTTTCAGTTTCTTACGCAGCGTACCGCGGTTGATACCCATCATCAGGGCAGCACGGGTCTGGTTGCCACGGGTATACTGCATCACCATGTCCAACAGAGGCTGCTCGACTTCAGCCAAAACCAGCTCATACAGGTCACTAACATCCTGACCATTCAGTTGAGCAAAATAGTTCTTCAGTGCCTGTTTAACCGAATCACGCAAAGGTTTTTGAGTTACCTGATCCTGTGAGTTAACGGTAGAAACGGTCAGTACGTCAGAATTTACGCGTTGTTCGAACATAGTTCTTTCAGCTCTTTATTTCGTTACGCAAGATTTTCGAAGTATGCCTCCAACGCCTCCAGCTGTTCGCTGGCATCCTCAATGGCGTTGAATGTGCGCCGAAACTGGTCATTTGGGGCATGTTCCTGGAGATACCAGGAGACGTGCTTTCGCGCTATACGGTATCCCTTGCCTGGACCGTAAAAGTCGTGCAGCTCACGTATATGCGAAACAAGCAAACGCTTGACCTCTGCCAGTGGCAGCGGGGCAAGCAGCTCCCCAGTGTCCAGATAATGCTGGATTTCCCGGAAGATCCACGGTCTTCCCTGAGCAGCACGTCCTATCATCAGAGCATCGGCTCCGGTGTAGTCGAGCACTGCTCTGGCTTTATGCGGGTCAGTTATGTCTCCATTCGCGATAATCGGAATAGAAACACTCTGCTTAACTGTCCGAATACTGTCGTATTCAGCGTCTCCGTTGAACAGGCAGGCACGAGTGCGGCCATGTATCGTCAAAGCCTGAATGCCACAGCGTTCAGCCAATTGGGCAATCGCGACACAGTTTCTGTTTTCAGGATCCCATCCGGTACGGATTTTCAGCGTTACCGGGACATCAACAGCATTTACCACGGCAGAGAGAATGGACTCTACTACTGAGGGATACTGCAGTAAGGCGGAGCCCGCCATTTTGCGGTTCACCTTTTTCGCCGGGCAACCCATATTAATATCAATAACCTGTGCACCAGCATCGACATTAATACGTGCAGCCTGGGCCATCTCACTGGGATCGCACCCTGCAATCTGGACGGCACGAATGCCGGGTTCATCACTGTGCACCATGCGTAGACGAGATTTGTCACTGGCCCAGACTTCGGGATTCGATGACAACATCTCAGAAACCGCCATTCCTGCACCCATCTCGTGACAAAGCGTTCTGAAAGGCCTGTCGGTAATGCCGGCCATCGGCGCTGCAATCAGTCGATTTCTCAGCTGGAGGTTTCCAATGCGCATGAAGTCGTAATGCCATACTGTGTCTGCAAGGCGGCGTATATTACGCATTTTTTTATGAAGATGAAAGGCCAAACTTTGAACAATTCACAAGAAAAACGCTTTTATTGTGCACGGACCCTGTTAATAAGGATAAATAACAAGATAAATTAGTAGTTTAGTGCTTTGTGTTTATTTTGTGAACAAAGGTTTTTCCGAAGAAGATCCGGTATTCACCAGATAAAAAACGTCACATACCGTGATTAACGATACAAGCAGCGGTTTTCTCAACCACCAAGACTGCGCCACAGGAGGGTTTGGCCTCAGCCGATTGCAACAGCAGCTCTGAGTGAAACACTGAACGGGCAGTAACGAATGTTTAACAGCCCTGCCAATGCGCCAGGGCTGCTGTTGATGCCTGCAATGCCTGAAAGGCTAAGCGGTTTTGACGCCTGTAATACGACACCACTCTTCCTTGACTGCAACGGGATCGAGCGCAAAATGCGTCCTGTAAGCTTCACAGACGCTTTCAGCCTGGCTCTCCAGTACGCCTGACAAACCGAGATGCCCGCCAGATTTAGGCAGGACACCAATAAGCGGTGCCAGCTCGCGGAGCGGCCCGGCCAGGATATTCGCGACCACGACATCAGCCTGTAGGTTTTCCGGCTGCTGATGCGGCAGATACAGGGATAAACGATCGGCCACTCCATTGCGCTCGGCGTTGTCGCGGCTGGCCTGGATCGCCTGGGGATCGATATCAATACCAATAGCCTGCGCCGCCCCAAGTTTAAGCGCCGCAATGGCCAGGATCCCTGAACCGCAGCCAAAATCGATCACGGTTTTACCCGCGAGATCCAGGCCGTCGAGCCACGTCAGGCACAGTGAAGTGGTAGGGTGCGTGCCGGTTCCGAACGCCAGGCCGGGATCGAGCATTACATTGACGGCATCGGGATCGGGTACATCGCGCCAGCTTGGACAGATCCATAAACGCTCACCGAACCGCATAGGGTGGAAGTTTTCCATCCATTCACGTTCCCAGTCTTTGTCTTCGATCTGCTCGATCTTGTGACGGAAATTCTCGCCGAGCAGCGGATGTTGAGACAGTTCCGCAATCACGCCATCCATGTCGCTTTCAGCGTCGAACAATCCGATAACGTCGGTATCACCCCATAAACGCGTTTCACCCGGCATAGGTTCATATACCGGCGTATCGTTTGTATCCTGAAAGGTCACAGACACGGCACCGACTTCCATTAGCGCGTCGCTCAGTCCTTCCGCGTTTGCGCCAGAACTGTTAATTTTGATTTGAATCCAAGGCATAACGTCTCTCTTAATTCAGTGTTGTGGTGCATCAACCGCATGCGGTAAGCGCCCAAACAGGTTGCCGACCAGGAATGCCAGCAGACTTAACATTAATGACGGCACAATGGGATGAAAACCCCATAGTTGCAGACCAAAGGTTGCCAGAACGGCATAACATCCTCCGCCCACCACCATCCCGCTGACAGCGCCGGCGGCGTTAGCGCGCTCCCAATATAAACCCAGCACCAGCGGCCATAAGAACACGGCTTCCAGACCACCAAAAGCCAGCAGGTTGAGCCAGATAATCATGTCTGGCGGATGCCAGGCGACAAACAGCAGTATGACACCCAGCAAAAAGGTCACCGTTCCCGATAATATTCGCAACCGCGGCTCATTATCGATTTGCTGCGGTGCAAGGCGCAGGTAGAGGTCTTTCACCAGCGTAGCAGAGGCCTGCAGCAACTGGGCATTGATAGTGGACATGATCGCTGCCATCGGCGCGGCTAAAAACAGCCCGGCAGCCAGTGGTGGTAGCACCGTGATCATCAGCGTAGGGATAACGCTGTCCGGCACGGTCAGGTCGGGTAATACCGCGCGTCCGAGCGCCCCAGCCAGATGCATTCCCAGCATCAGGAGCACAACAACAATGGTGCCAAGCACAATAGCCCGGTGTACCGCTTTACTGTCCTTGTAAGAGATACAGCGAACGGCGGTGTGCGGCAGGCCGATGACGCCAAAGCAAACCAGCACGATAAACGAGCTCAGGAACGTGGGCGTAATAATATCGCCCGGCCCCTCCGGCGACAGCAGCCTGGGATCGATGGCGTGCAGTTTATCGACGGCAGAGTGAATACCGCCAGCGTGGTGAATGACGGCAAACAGCAGTAAAAACGTGCCTATCAGCATCACCACGCCCTGCATCGCATCATTCAGCACACTGGCGCGGAAGCCGCCGAAGGCCGTATAAAGCGCTATTGTGCCGCCAAAGATCAGCAGGCCGGTGTCGTAAGGGATCCCGGCAGCGGTTTCCAGCAGACGCGCGCCACCAATAAACTGCACGGCCATCGCGCCCACGAAGGCAACCAGCAGGCTCAGGCTGGCTAACCAGACCAGCAGCGTACTGCCATAGCGTGCATAGAGCATATCGTTAAGGGTCACGGCGTTGTGCTTGCGCGCCAGAATGGCAAACTTTTTACCCAGCACGCCTAACGACAGCCAGACAGCAGGCACCTGTACCATAGCCAGCAGCACCCAGCCCAGGCCATACTTATAAGCTGCACCCGGCCCGCCGATAAACGAGCTCGCACTGATATAGGTGGTCGTAATGGTCATTGCCAGTACAAATCCGCCCATTGAACGGCTGCCCAGGAAATACTCAGTCAGGAAATTTCCCTGGCGTTGTTTTCGCATCGCAAAGACGGAAAGACCAGCGATAACAGCCAGATAAGCCAGCAATGGAAAAATGATTTCAGTATTCATTTTCATCCTCCAGCGACATATTCCGGAAGATCTTACGCACCATCATCCAGCATAAAAAAATGAACAGCAGGGGGGCAAAAAGGCAGGAGAGCTCAAACCAGCGAGGTAAGCCGGTAAGGCCAGCGGCATTTCCCCCTAACCAGGCAGAACCGCCCCAGACGGCTAACCAAGCCAGCGTCAGATAGAGTGACCAGCGAGCTTCTTTATGCGCCTGTAAATAACGCGCGTCCATAGTGTGACCTCAACGCCAGCGGGAAAAGAAAAAGGCCGGAATATCCGGCCTCAGACTGACTCAGCGTGGCGATTACTTCTCGTGCAGGCCAAGCTTTTTCTCCAGATAGTGGATGTTGGTTCCACCCTGCTGGAAGTTCTCATCGGACATGATTTTCATCTGCAGTTCGATGTTGGTTTTGATACCGTCGATAATCAGCTCCGCCAGGGCATTTTTCATACGTGCAATGGCGATATCACGGGTTTCACCATAGGTGATTAACTTGCCAATCATGGAGTCATAATAAGGCGGTACGCTGTAACCGGCATAAATATGAGATTCCCAACGCACGCCAAAACCACCCGGCGCATGGAAGCGGGTGATTTTGCCCGGGCTTGGCAGGAAGGTGACCGGATCTTCGGCGTTGATACGGCACTCGACCGCATGACCACGAATAATCACGTCTTCCTGCTTAATCGACAGTGGCTGACCGGCAGCAATACGCAGCTGCTCTTTGATCAGGTCCACGCCGGTGATCATCTCGGTAACCGGATGCTCAACCTGAATACGGGTGTTCATTTCAATGAAATAGAACTCGCCGTTTTCGTACAGGAACTCGAACGTCCCTGCGCCGCGATAGCCGATATCAATACAGGCTTTAGTACAACGCTCGCCGATGAACGAACGCAGTTCTGGCGTGATGCCAGGTGCTGGCGCTTCTTCCACGACTTTCTGGTGGCGACGCTGCATAGAACAGTCGCGTTCGCCCAGATAGATGGCATTGCCCTGGCCATCAGCCAGTACCTGGATTTCGATATGACGTGGGTTTTCCAGATACTTCTCCATGTAAACCATGTCGTTGTTGAAAGCCGCTTTGGCTTCCGCTTTCGTCATGTTAATGGATTGTTCCAGATCTTTGTCACTGCGCACAACGCGCATGCCGCGACCGCCGCCGCCGCCGGAGGCTTTAATAATGACCGGATAGCCGATGCGCTTGGCGAAGGCACGGTTTTTATCCATGTCATCGGTCAGTGAGCCATCGGAGCCGGGAACGGTAGGCACGCCCGCTTTCTTCATCGCGGTAATTGCGGACACTTTATCGCCCATCAGGCGAATGGTATCGGCTTTCGGACCGACGAAGATAAAGCCAGAACGCTCAACCTGCTCAGCAAAATCGGCGTTCTCAGAAAGGAAGCCGTAGCCGGGGTGAATCGCCACCGCGCCGGTGATCTCAGCGGCAGAAATCAGCGCCGGGATGTTGAGGTAACTTTTGACCGACTGCGCCGGGCCGATGCAAACCGTTTCGTCTGCCAGCAGCACGTGCTTCAGGTCACGATCCGCGCTTGAATGGACCGCGACAGTCTTAATGCCCAGTTCTTTACAGGCACGCAGAATGCGCAGCGCAATCTCACCGCGGTTAGCAATAACAATTTTATCCAGCATGGTTCGCCCCGTTATTCGATGACAACAAGTGGCTCGTCAAATTCTACCGGCTGACCACTTTCCACCAGAATGGCTTTAACAACGCCAGACTTATCCGCTTCAATCTGGTTCATCATTTTCATGGCTTCAACAATGCACAGCGTGTCACCGGCATTGACTTTCTGACCCACTTCCACGAACGCTTTTGCATCCGGGCTTGGTGTACGATAGAAGGTCCCTACCATTGGTGAACGTACGATGTGGCCGCTGATCTCAGCAGGCGCGGCTTCTGCAACGGCGGCAACAGGTGCAACGGCTGTCGCCAGAGCAGGCTGTTGAGCAACCGGCGCGGCATAAGCCTGTTGCATCATCGGATAACCGGTATTTGCAGGAGCGCGACTGATGCGAACAGACTCTTCGCCTTCGGAGATTTCCAGCTCAGAAATGCCAGATTCTTCAACCAGTTCGATCAGTTTTTTAATTTTACGAATATCCATGAATGGGGTTCCGTACTCAGTTTGATTAATTAGTATGAGACAGGCGTTTTACTGCCGTTTGCAATGCCCACGAATAACCGTCAGCGCCAAGCCCACAAATGACGCCAGCAGAGACATCAGAAAAATAGGAGTGATGGCGAAAAGGCTCGCGACCGTGCACATTTGACAGGTGAACTTCGATAAAGGGAATATTCACCGCTAGCAGCGCATCACGTAATGCGACGCTGGTATGCGTAAACGCAGCAGGATTGATAAGGATATAATCCACATTGCCTTTTGCCTCATGAATGCGATCAATAAGCTGAAATTCAGCATTGGATTGCAGATGGCTTAATCTTACATTCAGCTGGTCTGCCTGATGGCTCAAATCGGAAACAATCTGATCCAGCGTGACATTCCCGTATTTTTCAGGCTCGCGCGTCCCCAACAGATTAAGGTTGGGACCGTTCAAAAGCAGAATATGTAATTTGTCGGCCATCTTGCTGCCATCTCCCGCAATCATTGAGGCATCGCGTAAAATACCTTGCCGCTTTCCATTTGTCACCCGTCACAGTAAAAAAGAAGCGTCACATCGCAATAAAGCCGGGCATTATATCCGTTTCGTGGCATTTCGCAGCAAAATACTGGTCTTATCTGCGAAGTTGATCGGGTGCGGTCTGTGGGCCGCATTTTTCGCAGATGATCGGAGAAGCGCAGGGGCTAACGCGGCCACCATTTGATGAACTTTTTATAGCGCCAGGCTAACAGGATCAGGGCGAGAAGCGCGTAGATGACAGGCTGCGGAGAAAGGATTTTTACCGACCATATGTAATGAATTGGGGCCAAAATCGCGACCAGATAAATCGCGTTGTGCAAGGTTTGCCAGCGTCTGCCCAGTTTTCGCTGCAGGCGTTGAAAAGAGGTCACCGCCAGCGCGAGCAGAATAAACCAGCAAATAATTCCCAGCGTGAGGTAGGGGCGCGAAATCAGTTCGCTACCAAGCAGACCAAGGTTGTTAATGCCCAGCTCCAGCAGGTAGTAGCTGGTTAAATGCAGGCTGGCCCAGAAAAAAGTCCAGATCCCCAGCAGCCGTCGGGTGCGAATGAGTAAAGGCTGTTTGGCGATGCGCGTCAACGGCGAGACAAGCAGCGTCGCCAGTAGCAGTTTCAGCGCCATACGGCCGGTAAAATGCTGAATATCTTTGGCGGGATCGGCGCTAAGACCGCCCTGCATAGCGGCCATAATCAAGTAAATCAGCGGTAAGAAAGCCGCCAGATGTAGCAGGACTTTAATCCAGCCGATCTGCTTTATTGTCAGGCGCACTCAATAATTCTCCCGCAAATTCATACCGCGATACAGCGACGCGACCTGATCGGCATAACCGTTGAAGAGTAATGTCGGCTGACGATCCACATTAAAGCTACTGCCCGGACCAATAAAACGCTCGGTCGCCTGCGACCAGCGTGGATGATTAACATGCGGATTAACGTTGGCATAGAAGCCGTACTCGTTATCGGCAATCTGGTTCCAGGTCGTCGGTGGCTGATCATGCGTCAGCGTGATTTTCACAATGGACTTGATGCCCTTGAAGCCATATTTCCACGGGACCGTCAGGCGAATCGGGGCACCATTCTGCGGGGGCAGCGCTTTACCGTAAACGCCTGTCGTCAGAATCGTGAGGGGATGCATGGCTTCATCCAGACGCAAACCTTCCACATAAGGGTAATTCAGCCCGCCGCCGATAAAGCGATCTTTTTGACCAGGCATCTGATCGGGAGCATAAAGCGTCTGGAAAGCGACAAAGCGCGCTTTGCTGGTGGGTTCTGCCAGCTTCAGGAGTTTATTGAGTTCGAAACCTATCCAGGGCACCACCATCGACCAGGCTTCAACGCATCGCATCCGATAGATACGTTGCTCCATGGCAAAGCGTTTAAAGATATCATCCATATCTAATGTGATGGGCTTTGCCACTTCGCCTTCAATCGTCAGCTTCCAGGGGTCGGTCTTTAGCGTCCCCGCATTGGCGGCCGGATCGGCTTTATCAAGGCCAAACTCATAGAAATTGTTATAGCCCGAAACCTTATCTGCAGGCGTCAACGGCAGGTTAGCCTGGTATTGTGCAGGTTTGGTAAACTCCAGTGGACGGCCTGCGGGCGCGGGTGGGCGGTCATTGCCTTTAAACCAACTCAGAATATCGGCGTTGGCCATGCCGGGAATGCTGATGGCGGCTGCGCCCAAACCCAGGGTCTGCAGCACGCGACGACGATTCATATTAAAGATGTTTTCTGGCGTTACATCAGCTTCAGTCAGGCGGTTTTTCAGCTTCATCGTCTTTTCTCCGGCTCGATTTTCATCATCAGCATGATGACTATTACTCAAGCTGGCGAACTTTGCCGCAAAAATGTGAAATTTCCTGGTAAGACCTTCCAATGAGAATGCGCTGAAAAAAGGATAATTAAGCACTCTGCGCCTTTCTCAACGGTATACTTCGGCTTCATGCACGACCTCGCTGCCGCCGGGAACAATTTGTGTTATTTTTCTCAAAATTTCTCCCGGCGGACGGGCAGAGGGGCGGCGTGATTCGGCTACAACCGTAGTGAAACAGGCACAGGGATGCGATTAACTACCAAACTTTCTGCATTTATTACATTCATTAGCGTACTGGCAATGATTTTAATGCTGGTGGGCTGTGCTTTTAGCGTTTTCTGGCTCACGCATCAACGCGTTGAAAATCGCGTACAGGTTTTGGCAACGGAAGTGGATAAAGTCTTGCTAAAACAGCCGCCCGATGCGTTAGAAGCCTGGCTTGCGCCGGTCTTACCCGTCATCAACGCTCAGCAGTTATCTTTATACAATGGCCGGCAAAATGTTTTTACGCTTTCCCGCCACGAAAACCAGATGCTGCAACATCAAAAAAACCGCTATATCCACTTTGACATTGCGCTGATGCATCAGCCGGGTATGCGTTTGCAATTGACGATACTTGATCCGGCACAAACCTGGCTACGATCTATTCCCACCACCTATACGCTTGCCGCCCTGATGCTGGTGGTGCTGATTATGGCGGTGACGCTGTTCATCACCCATCGCTGGCTGGTAAGACAATGGCGCGGAATGGAACAGCTGGAGAGCCGATCGGCATCAATACTCAGCGGCGCGCGCCAGCTTTTTCGCCAGAAGCATGTTGATGAGTGGCCGCCTAAAGCCAGCCGGGCAATTGACGTGCTGCTCTCCGATTTACAGGAAGCCGGTGAGCAGCGTGTGCGCATTGATACCTTAATTCGAACCTTCGCCGCACAGGACGGGCGGACGGGGCTGAATAATCGCCTTTTCTTCGACAGTCAGCTGGCAACGCTGCTTGAAGATCAGGAAGATGTTGGCACGCATGGCGTGGTCATGATGATCCGTTTTCCTGAACTTGATACACATGATGATTCACTGGGGCCCGTGCTGGTCGAAGAGTATCTCTTCAATGTCGTTAATATGTTGTCGACCTTTGTCATGCGTTACCCCGGCGCACTTCTGGCCCGCTATTTTCGCAGCGATTTTGCGGTCTTACTGCCGCACCGCAGCCTGAAAGAGGCTAACAGCATCGCCGATCACCTCATCAATGCGGTCGATGCCCTGCCGCCTATGCGCATGGTCAACCGGGACGATTTTATCCACATTGGCATCAGCGCCTGGCACAGCGGACAGACGGTGCCTCAGGTCATGGAAAACGTTGAAATGGCCACGCGTCGGGCAACCCTGTCGGGTGGAAACAACTGGTCCAATGGCGCAGGAAATCCCCTGGATGCCGGGCGCGGCAGCGTTCGCTGGCGTACTCTGCTGGAAAATACCTTAAGTCGCGGCGGCCCTCGGTTATATCAAAAGCCCGCCGTGGACAGAGAGGGTAAGGTGCGGCATCGCGTTCTGCTCACGCGCATTTTTGACGGGGATAAAGAGGTCCTGTCGGCAGAATATATGCCCCTGGTACAGCAGCTCGGTATGGCTGAAAACTGGGACCGACAGATGGTATTACGCGTTGCCGCACTCTCTGAACTGTGGCCGGAAGAGACGCTGGCGATCCCCGTTAACATTGAGTCGTTGCTGAGACGTCCCTTTATTGCCTGGTTGTACACGATGTTGCTGCAGTGCCCAAAAAGTCAAAGAAAGCGATTTTTATTTGAACTTGCAGAAGGGGATGTCTGTCAACACATCAGCGATTTGATTCCTGTATTTCACGCATTTCAGGCGTTCGGTTGTCGCATCGCCGTTATTCAGGCCGGTTTGACGGTGGTCAGCAGTGCCTATATCCGGCAATTACCGGTTGAGTTGATTAAGCTGGATGCGGGTTTAGTACGTAATATTGAGCGCCGTACAGAAAACCAGCTGTTCGTGCGAAGCTTACTGGATGTTTGCAAACCTACCGGGACGCAGCTGTATGCGACTGGCGTGCGCACGCACGCAGAGTGGCAGACTTTGATCGGGTTAGGGGTAGAAGGTGGTCAGGGTGACTTTTTTTCACCTTCACAACCTGTTAACAGTAACGTAAAAAAGTACTCCCAACGTTACCGTTTTTAATCGTTTGACCGGTTTCTGGGTGATCGCCTGCGCTTTTAGTGAGTATGTGACAATAAACAGGCAAAATAACGCGCCTGAAATGTTAGATTTTATGTCGGAGTAAAGTTAAGAAAATTCTTTAACATGCCGCTCTGATGCCGTGATATCGCTGTTCCGCTCGTGTGCGTAACAGGCATAAATGATGTAAAGCGAATGCAGTCTAATTTTTCACCGAAGCAGAACGTTTTTGCGCCTTGTGGCAGCTTCGTGTGGTTGGTAAAGTAAGCGGATTTTATTTTCCGCCTCCAGCTTGCAGGATTATCCTTTAGTATGTTTAAAAAATTTCGTGGCATGTTTTCAAATGACTTGTCCATTGACCTGGGTACCGCGAACACCCTGATTTATGTAAAAGGACAAGGCATCGTGCTGAACGAGCCTTCCGTGGTTGCTATTCGCCAGGATCGTGCCGGTTCACCAAAAAGCGTGGCGGCAGTAGGTCATGACGCTAAACAAATGCTTGGCCGTACGCCAGGCAATATCGCAGCTATTCGTCCAATGAAAGATGGCGTTATCGCCGATTTCTTTGTGACAGAAAAAATGCTGCAGCACTTCATTAAGCAGGTTCACAGCAACAGCTTTATGCGTCCAAGCCCGCGCGTGCTGGTCTGTGTGCCAGTTGGCGCTACCCAGGTAGAGCGCCGTGCGATTCGTGAATCGGCCCAGGGCGCTGGTGCCCGTGAAGTTTTCCTGATTGAAGAGCCGATGGCGGCCGCGATTGGTGCTGGCCTACCGGTTTCCGAAGCAACGGGTTCTATGGTAGTCGATATCGGTGGTGGTACCACTGAAGTCGCCGTTATTTCCCTGAACGGTGTCGTGTACTCGTCATCCGTGCGCATCGGCGGTGATCGTTTCGACGAAGCCATTATTAATTATGTGCGCCGTAACTATGGTTCACTGATAGGTGAAGCCACGGCAGAACGCATCAAGCATGAGATCGGCTCGGCCTATCCGGGCGATGAAGTGCGCGAAATTGAAGTGCGTGGACGTAACCTGGCGGAAGGTGTGCCACGCGGCTTTACACTTAATTCCAACGAGATTCTTGAAGCCCTGCAAGAGCCTCTGACCGGTATCGTCAGTGCAGTCATGGTTGCGCTGGAACAGTGCCCACCAGAGCTGGCATCTGATATCTCCGAGCGCGGTATGGTACTGACCGGTGGTGGCGCGCTGCTGCGTAACCTGGATCGCCTGCTGATGGAAGAAACCGGTATTCCTGTGGTCGTTGCGGAAGATCCCCTGACCTGCGTGGCTCGCGGTGGCGGTAAAGCGTTGGAAATGATCGACATGCATGGCGGCGATTTATTCAGCGAAGAATAATTGCCTCAACCGGCTGGAATCGTTGTAACAGTGCGCAGGGAGTAGCGTGTAAACCGGCGCTGCGTGCATCGGTATGATGTGACCAGCCCAGGAAAGTGCGGCCCGCCCGTACTTTCTTACCTTGTTGTCGAGGAACACGCAGATTATATGAAGCCGATTTTTAGCAGAGGGCCTTCTCTGCAATTGCGTCTATTTCTGGCGGTGATTGTGGCGATTGCCATTATCATCGCTGATAGTCGCGTGAGTTCATTTACTCAAATACGCAACTATCTGGACACGTCGGTCAGTCCGTTTTACTTCCTGGCCAACGGGCCGCGCCAGCTACTTGATGGCGTGTCAGACACGCTGGCTTCTCGCCAGCAGCTCGAACTGGAAAATAAAGCGTTACGTCGAGAGCTTTTTCTGAAGAACAGCGACCTTCTCATGCTGGGGCAATATAAGCAGGAGAACGCGCGCCTGCGCGAGCTGCTGGGCTCCCCACTGCGTCAGGACGAGCACAAGATGGTGACCCAGGTGATCTCTACCGGCACCGATCCTTACACCGATCAGGTCGTGATCGATAAGGGCAGTGCGAATGGCGTATACGAAGGCCAGCCGGTTATCAGTGATAAAGGTGTGGTCGGTCAGGTGATTGCCGTAGGCCAGTTTACCAGCCGTGTTCTGTTGATTTGTGATGCATCACATGCGTTGCCTATTCAGGTGCTGCGTAATGACATCCGTGTCATCGCCGCGGGCAATGGTTGTACGGAAGATCTGCAGCTGGAGCATCTGCCGGGCAATACGGACATTCGCGTTGGTGACGTGCTGGTCACCTCTGGCTTAGGTGGGCGTTTCCCTGAAGGCTATCCGGTGGGTGTTGTGTCGTCGGTCAAGGTTGACACACAGCGCGCCTACACGGTCATTCAGGCGCATCCCACTGCGGGTCTGCAACGTCTGCGTTACCTGCTGCTGCTGTGGGGCGCGGATCGCAAAGGCGAGATGCCGATGGCACCAGACGATGTTCATCGGGTCGCTAATGAACGTCTGATGCAAATGATGCCGCAGGTTCTGCCGCCCGCCGGTGAAATGGGCCCTCCTGCGCCTTCAGCGCAGACCACCACCCCGGCTTCGGGCAGTAGCGAAAGCGCCGCACAGGGTTCCGCTTCGCGCTCACGCGGAGGCCAGAATTGAGTCGATATCGCAGCCAGGGTCGATGGGTTATCTGGCTGTCCTTCCTTATGGCCTTTATTCTGCAAATCATGCCGTGGCCGGAACAGATCTATATGTTTCGGCCATCATGGCTATTGCTGATTCTCGTCTATTGGGTTCTGGCGCTACCGCACCGTGTCAACGTCGGAAGTGGCTTTCTTCTGGGCGCGATTATGGATTTAATCGCGGGTTCGACGCTCGGCGTTCGGGCGTTGGCGCTGAGCATCATCGCCTATCTGGTCGCATTTAAATTCCAGTTATTCCGTAACTTAGCGTTGTGGCAGCAGGCGTTAATGGTTATGGTGCTGTCATTAGCAATGGATGTGATCGTCTTCTGGGCGGAGTTTCTGGTGATCAACGTCTCATTCCGCCCTGAAATTTTCTGGAGCAGTGTTGTCGACGGGATTCTCTGGCCGTGGCTATTCTTATTAATGAGAAAGATCCGCCGTCAGTTTGCTGTTCAATAAGGAAATTTATGGTAACCCTTTATCTGGCCTCCGCGTCTCCCCGTCGACGTGAGCTACTGACCCAACTGGGTCTGACCTTTGAGCGCATCGTCACTGACGTTGAAGAACAGCGCCAGCCCCATGAAGCGGCAGACGTTTATGTCCGCCGCCTGGCGCATGACAAAGCGAAAGCCGGTACGCTGATTGCCCAACACGATCTGCCAGTGCTGGGGGCGGATACCATTGTCGTGCTCAATGGAGAAGTGCTGGAAAAACCCTACGATGCCGACCATGCCAGCGCCATGCTCAGTAAACTCTCTGGAAAGACCCATCAGGTCATGACCGCAATTGCCCTCGCCGATCGCCAGCAGGTACTGGACTGTCTGGTGGTAACTGAGGTGACATTTCGTAACTTAACCGCGCGCGACATTACCGATTACATCGCGACAGGTGAACCCATGGATAAAGCCGGCGCATACGGCATTCAGGGGAAGGGCGGAAACTTTGTTCGTAAAATCAATGGAAGTTATCACGCGGTGGTCGGATTGCCCTTGGTTGAGACAGCGGAGCTGATCGACCATTTTCAGTCACTGCGTGCCGTGAGGGGGTAACATGACGGCTGAACTACTGGTTAACGTTACGCCTGCTGAAACGCGTGTCGCCTATATCGACGGCGGCATTCTGCAGGAAATCCACATTGAGCGTGAAGCCCGACGCGGCATCGTTGGCAATATCTATAAGGGACGCGTCAGTCGCGTGCTGCCTGGCATGCAGGCGGCCTTTGTGGATATCGGACTGGACAAGGCCGCTTTCCTGCATGCTTCTGACATCATGCCGCACACGGAATGTGTCGCAGGTGATGAAAAGAAAAATTTTGTCGTACGCGATATCGCAGAACTGGTTCGTCAGGGGCAGGATTTGGTCGTGCAGGTAGTGAAAGACCCGCTTGGCACAAAAGGCGCGCGCCTGACCACGGATATCACATTGCCTTCCCGTTATTTGGTGTTCATGCCTGGTGCTGCGCACGTCGGGGTTTCTCAGCGCATTGCCAGTGAAAAAGAACGCGAGCGTCTCAAAGCGGTGGTCGCTGACTACTGCGACGATCTGGGTGGCTTTATTATTCGCACGGCAGCCGAAGGCATTGGCGAAGAAGAGCTGGCACAAGATGCAGCCTTTCTGAAACGTCTGTGGACCAAAGTCAGCGAGCGGAAAAAACGTAACCAGACACGTTGCCTGCTTTATGGTGAACTGGCGCTGGCGCAGCGTATTCTGCGAGACTTTGCAGGCGCAGCCCTTGACCGCATTCGCGTAGACTCGCGCCTGACCTGTGATTTACTTAACGAGTTTACCAGCGAATACATTCCCGAGATGGCCAGCAAGCTCGAACTTTACAACGGCAAGCAACCCATCTTCGATCTGTTCGACGTTGAAAATGAGATTCAACGCTCGCTGGAGCGTAAAGTTGAACTCAAATCTGGCGGATACCTCATCATCGATCAAACTGAAGCGATGACGACGATAGACATCAACACGGGTGCCTTTGTCGGACACCGAAATCTTGATGAGACGATCTTCAATACCAACGTGGAAGCCACTCAGGCCATTGCACGTCAGCTGAGGCTTCGCAACCTTGGTGGCATTATTATCATCGACTTCATTGATATGAGTAATGAAGATCATCGTCGTCGCGTACTGCATTCGCTGGAAACGGCGCTGAATAAAGATCGGGTCAAGACCGGTATCAGCGGTTTTTCCGCATTAGGGCTGGTGGAAATGACCCGCAAGCGCACCCGCGAAAGCATTGAGCACGTGCTGTGCGAAGACTGTCCTGTGTGCAAAGGGCGCGGCACGCTGAAAACGGTTGAAACCGTGTGCTATGAAATCATGCGCGAAATTGTTCGCGTGCACCATGCTTATGATTCGGATCGTTTTCTGGTGTATGTTTCGCCAACCGTGGGTGAAGCGTTGAAAACGGATGAGTCCCATGCGCTGGCCGAAGTGGAGCTTTTCGTGGGCAAGCAGGTAAAGGTGCATGTCGAAGCGCTTTACACCCAGGAACAATTTGACGTGGTGATGATGTAATACTGGCTGGTCGGGCTGACGATGCCTGACTGCACATTTTAGGGTAAAATGTGAACCCATACCGCTATGTCATAGGACGCCGGGTATGAGCAGCAACCATCCGTCGTTAACGGTAGACAAGGAGAGGTGTGAGTGAGGCAGTTGCCAAGAATTCTGTTACTGCTGCTCGCGACAGTCGTTGTGATTGTGGCGCTGCTCGTCAGCGCGCTGCGTCTGGCGATGCCGCATCTCGATACCTATCGCAGTCAGGTCCTTCAGTGGGTTTCTGACGCCAGCGGCGTCAACGTGAAAGCCAGTGAGCTACGTGGCAAGTGGGAAAATTTTGGGCCCACGCTACAAATCCGCAATTTAGACGTCGATATGAAAGAGACGGGTTCGCTCTCTATCGCGCGTATCACCGTGGCACTGGACGTCTGGCAGTCACTGCTTCACTGGCGCTGGCAGTTCCGCGATCTTACCTTTTGGCAGTTACATCTCGACAGCACTCAGCCTCTGTTAACCAGTGACAATGACAAGCACAGTTTCAAACTCACCCAGGTTAACGATCTGTTTTTGCGCCAGTTCGATCACTTTGACCTGCGTGACAGCACCATTCGTTTTATCACGCCATCCGGCCAACATGCTGAACTGGCGATACCGAAACTGACATGGCTGAATGAAAACACCCGCCATCGGGCTGAAGGTGAAGTCAGCTTGTCGAGCTTTACCGGCCAGCACGGCGTGGTGCAGGTCCGTCTCGACCTGAAAGACAGCGATGGCTTGCTCAACGATGGTCGTATCTGGATGCAGGCTGATGACGTTGATATGCGCCCCTGGCTGGGCCGCTGGGTGAGGGATAATACGCGTCTTGACAGTGCCCAATTCAGTCTGGCGGCCTGGGTTAATTTGCGCGATGGCGACGTCTATTCCGGCGATCTGCTGTTAAGCCGGGGCGGGGCAAGCTGGCAGGGCGAAAGCGGCCCACATACGCTGAGCGTTGATAACCTTACTGCTCATCTGTCGCGTTACAAAAATGGCTGGGTGGTTAATGTGCCGCAAACCAAACTCAGCACAGACGGTAACGCCTGGCCCACTGGTCATTTTTCGCTGCTCTGGCAACCTCAGGACACGCAGATGATGGGCAGCAACGGCGAGGCTGAGGTACGGGTTCGCGCGACACAACTGGCGCTGGACCATATTGCCCCCCTGGTGCCGCTGTTTGCGCCCTTATCACCGGCGCTGTTTGATAACTGGCGAGCACTGCGACCTCGCGGCACCATTGACGGGCTGGCCCTGGATATGCCTGTTGAACAGCCTGAGCAGACACGCTTTCAGGTCAAATGGCGAGATTTTAGCTGGCAGTACTGGAAACTGGTTCCGGGAATAAGTCATTTAAGTGGCGAGGCAGCAGGCAGCCTGAACAACGGCCAGGCCAGGATTGCGATGGGTCAGGCTACGGTGCCTTATGGCGATATGTTCCAGGCTCCGTTAGAGATCAAGAAGGTGACCGGCAGCATGAACTGGCTGCGTGACCAGCACGGACTGACTCTGGCAGGTCAGGATCTTGATGTACAGGCGCGTTCACTCTGGGCGCATGGCGATTTCCGTTATCAGCAAAATACCGATACGCATCCTCAGCTGGATATCCTGGCCGGGATCAACGTTACTGACGCGGGCGATGCCTGGCGCTATTTCCCAACGCCGTTAATGGGACATTCACTTACGCGCTATCTGAGCGGTGCCGTAAAAGGGGGCAGGGTCGACAATGCCACGCTGCTGTTCAACGGCAATCCGGCGCTTTTCCCCTTCCAGCACAACGACGGCATGTTTCAGGTCTGGGTGCCGTTACGCAAGGCTACCTATGGCTTCCAGCCGGGCTGGCCGGATATCAGCAATCTCGATATCGATCTCAACTTTCTCAATGACGGTCTGTGGATGCAGGCTCCTCTGGCAAAACTGGGGGAGGTCAATGCCCGCAACGTCAGCGCCGTCATTCCTGATTACATGAAGGAAAAGTTGATTATTAATGGCGATATCAGCGGTGATGGGCAGGAAATTGGCGAATACTTCCAGCACACGCCACTTAAGACCTCACTGGGTGCGGCGCTGGAGCAGCTACAGATTAAAGGCCTGACCAGGGGCCATCTCAAACTTGATATTCCGCTCGATGGCAAGGATGTTCACGCCAGCGGTGATGTGGTGATGAACAATAACAGCCTGCATATCAAGCCACTGAACACCACCATGACGCATCTGACAGGACAATTTCGTTATGACAACGGCAATCTCGAAAGCGATCAGATGCAGGCTAACTGGTTTGGTCAGCCACTCAATGTCAGTTTTAGTACGAAAGAAAACCCCGATGATTTTGGCGTTAACGTAAAGTTGCTTGCTGACTGGCAGCTGGCAAAAATCACCGGAATGCCGCCTCAGATTGGCACCCAACTGGCCGGGCATCTTCCCTGGCAGGGTGAGGTGAACGTTTCCTTACCGCACAAGGGCGGCGCGCGTTATGACGTGGCCTTGAAAGGTGACGGAAAAGAAGTAAGTAGTCGCTTACCTTCGCCGCTTGATAAAAAAGCGGGCGAAAGCCTGCCGATCGCCGTCAATGCTAAAGGCGATTTAACGCATTTTGATCTCAGCGGTAGCGTGGATGAACGACATAAGTTCAACAGCCGCTGGCTGCTGGAACCCACTCTGCGCGTTGATCGGGGCATCTGGCTTAACGATACAAAAGCCCTACCGACGTTGCCAGATCGGTCGGGAATGGTGCTGAACCTGCCGGCGCTGGATGGCGAAGCCTGGGCGGCATTGATGGCGACCGGCGACGGCGGATCGACACGTTCGACCACGGGCGAGCATCAGGTGGGCGGCGCAACGCTGCCGGGCAATATTATCCTGCGCAGTCCTTCTGTGACTCTGGCCGGGCAACAGTGGCATAACGTTGACACCTCTCTCACTCAGGAAATGAGTGGCAAGACCCGGGTGAAGGTCAACGCCGATGAGCTTAGAGGCCAGTTAACGACCTCACCTTCGGCCCCGTGGCAGATGGCACTGGATTACCTGTATTACAATCCAGAATGGAAGGCGACGGCCAATCAAAAAGGCGCATCGACTTCACCGCTGGGACAAAAGAGCGAGCGGATCGATTTTAGTCAGTGGCCTGCCTTACAGCTGCAGTGTGTGGAATGCTGGCTGATGGGGCAGAAGTATGGCCGGGTGAATGCCAGACTGCAGCCCAATGGAAGTACGTTAGCACTCACTAATGGATTGGTTGACACCGGCACCTCGCGCCTGAATATTCAGGGCGAATGGGTTAATCGTCCAGACGACCAGCGAACGTCATTGAAAGGCACATTACAGGGCAGCAACATCAATAACGCCACCAACTGGTTTGGCGTAAATACACCGCTGCGGGATGCGCCTTTCAAGATTGATTACGATCTTCACTGGCGATCTGCACCGTGGCAGCCTGCAGCGGAAACGCTGAGCGGCACATTAAAAACGCACTTTGGCAAAGGGCAAATCAGTGATGTGGATACCGGCGCTGCGGGACAGATCCTGCGTCTGCTGAGCTTTGATGCGCTGTTACGCAAACTGCGTTTTGACTTCAGCGATACCTTTAACAAAGGATTCTACTTCGACGCCATCAATGGCACCGCCTGGATTGAAAATGGCGTTGTACGCACGGATAACCTGCTTGTCGATGGGCTGGAAGCGGATATCGCCATGCAGGGGAATATGGACCTGGTGAAGCGCCGCATCGATATGGAAGCGATAGTCACGCCAGAAATCTCAGCCTCCGTCGGCGTAGCGACTGCGTTTGCCATCAATCCGGTGGTAGGCGCCGCGGTATTTGCTGCCAGCAAGGTGCTGGGGCCGCTCTGGAGTAAGATTTCCGTGCTGCGTTATCACATCAGTGGGCCGCTGGATAAGCCTGAAATTGATGAAGTAATGCGTAAACCACGCGAAACCTATAACAAGTGATATTTGACGGCGTAACATAATTGCCGCAGGCTATGATTATCCGAGCACATATTAAGTGAGAAACGATGACTCTGAATCTGGTAAGTGAGCAGTTGCTAACTGCTAACAACATTAATCAGCAGGACCTTTTTTCCCTGTTAGGGCAGCTTTCAGAACGTCGTCTGGACTATGCCGATCTCTATTTTCAGTCCAGCTTCCATGAATCCTGGGTTCTGGAAGATAAAATCATTAAAGACGGGTCCTACCATATCGATCAGGGCGTGGGCGTACGCGCCGTAAGCGGTGAAAAAACCGGCTTTGCCTATGCTGACCAAATTACCCTGAATGCGTTGCGTTTATCTTCTGAAGCGGCACGCAGCATTGTGCGTGAACAAGGCAACGGCAAGGCACAGACGCTGTCGGCCGTAGTTAACCGCTCGCTGTACGCGCCGGTTGATCCGCTCGGTAGCCTGAGCCGTGAAGATAAAATAGCCCTTCTGCATCGTGTAGACCAGGTCGCACGTGCTGCCGATCCCCGCGTTCAGGAAGTCAATGCCAGCCTGACTGGCGTCTATGAGCAGGTGCTGGTTGCCGCCACTGACGGCACCTTAGCCGCCGACGTCCGCCCACTGGTTCGTCTGTCCATTAGCGTCCAGGTTGAGGATCAGGGCAAGCGTGAGCGCGGTTCAAGCGGCGGCGGTGCGCGTACCGGCTATGCCTTTTTCCTGGCCGATGAGAACGGCGAGGTGCGGGCCGATGCCTGGGCTCGTGAGGCTGTGCGCATGGCGCTGGTCAATCTGTCAGCGGTGGCTGCGCCTGCAGGAACCTTACCCGTGGTGTTGGGCGCTGGCTGGCCGGGCGTACTGCTGCACGAAGCCGTTGGTCACGGCCTTGAAGGCGATTTTAATCGCCGTGGCACATCGGTCTTTAGCGGCAAGATGGGTCAACTGGTCGCTTCTGATCTGTGCACCGTTGTCGATGACGGCACGATTGATGGATTGCGGGGTTCGTTAGCTATCGACGATGAAGGCGTGCCGGGGCAATACAATGTGCTGATCGAAAATGGCGTATTGAAAGGCTATATGCAGGATAAGCTGAATGCACGACTGATGGGGGTGAATCCCACCGGTAATGGTCGTCGCGAATCCTATGCGCACCTGCCGATGCCGCGTATGACAAATACCTATATGCTGGCCGGTAAATCCACGCCGCAGGACATCATTGAAAGCGTGGAGTACGGATTATATGCCCCTAACTTTGGCGGCGGTCAGGTCGATATCACTTCCGGAAAGTTTGTGTTCTCCACCTCGGAAGCCTATCTGATTGAGAAGGGCAAAGTGACCAAACCGGTTAAAGGCGCGACACTGATCGGCTCCGGTATCGAGGCAATGCAGCAAATTTCGATGGTTGGCAACGACCTGGCGCTGGATAAAGGCGTAGGCGTCTGTGGTAAGGAAGGACAGAGCCTGCCGGTAGGCGTGGGGCAACCCACACTCAAGCTGGATAAGCTGACTATCGGCGGCACCGCCTGACCGAGACGCAAAACCCGCCAACTGGCGGGTTTTTAGCTTTTGCGGTGCTGTTTGTACTGCTCGGCAACCTGCTCGAAATACTGCGTCAGATAGTCGATACAAACCTGCACTTTCAGCGGCAACTTGTCTCTTTCAGTATAAAGCGCATACACCGGTCGTGGGTCAGATTGGTACTGCGGGAACAAAATATCAATCTCACCTTTCTTGATTTCATCCGCCACCCACATCATCGGTACATAGGCGATGCCATTACCGGCCTTAAGCCAGCGGATGAGCGTCTGAGAGTCATTGGTGACAAAACGCCCCTGCGGTGATAAACGCGTGACGATGCCTTCGGGGGCAATCAGCTCAAAATTGTTATCTGGCCTTACGCTGTATTCCAGCCAGGCAAATTTAGTGATATCACCTGGTTTCTCCGGCGTCCCATGCTGCGTCAGATAGTTTTTAGCGGCACAGACTACCATTGGCATCGCCCCGAGTCGGCGCGAGAACAGGCTCGAATCCTTTAAAGCGCCCACCCGGATCACCACGTCCAGTCCGTCCGCGATTAAATCTGGCGCAGGAATACCGGTGACCAGGTTTACGCTCAGCCCCGGGTAATCACGCAGCATGTCGCTCGTCATACCGGCCAGCACGTTCTGTGCCATCGTGGAAGAGCTGCCAATGCGTAGTACGCCGATCGGCGTGTTGTTAAACGCATAAAGCTGTTCGTGAACCTGGTTAGCTTCTGCCAGCATACGGCGACAGCCCTGATAGTAGATTTTACCGGCTTCAGTGAGTCCAATGCTGCGCGTACTGCGGTTGAGTAACTTTACCTGCAGCGCATCTTCCAGTTTGGCGACTATCTGGCTGATTGATGACACGCTAAGGTGAAGCTGTCGTGCGGCCGCAGTAAAAGAACCCAGTTCAACTACTTTGGCAAAAATCGACATACCTTTGAGTCGTTCCATTGTTTACTCTGGCTAAAAAGTGATTTAGATCACATTCAGTAGAAAACGTATAGTTAAGCGCGTTACTATATGTCGACCGGGGTATGACCTGGCGACGCTTCATTACCTGAAAACACCCGATGATACGCTATTATTAAGTCAGCCGTAGTTCAGATGTGGCTTATGGCGCGCAGGCGTTTGCGTCCTTCAGGCGGTGAATTATCCCGGCCGTATCGAACTAAGGATTTTTAATGAGTGTACTTCCGGTATTTGTCATGTTTGGGCTCTCTTTTCCGCCCATTTTCATCGAACTCATCGTTTCGCTCATGCTGTTCTGGATAGTGAAACGCGTGCTGACGCCCAGCGGTATCTACGATCTTGTCTGGCATCCGGCACTCTTCAATACAGCCCTTTACTGCTGTGTATTTTATCTGGTATCCCGTTTATTTGTTTGAGGTTTACGTGAACACGCTTATAAGAAAAATCGCGCGTTACGCGATCACCATCCTGCTGGTCATCATCGCCGCCATCATCATATTCCGTGCCTGGGTGTTCTATACCGAATCCCCCTGGACACGCGATGCAAGGTTTGCGGCCGATGTGGTCGCGATTTCACCTGATGTCACCGGGTTAATTACCGAGGTTCCCGTTCACGATAACCAACTGGTTAAAAAAGGTGACACGCTGTTTGTGGTCGATCGTCCACGTTACCAAAAAGCGTTAGATGAAGCGCAGGCTGATGTGGAATATTACCAGGCACTGGTCAATGAAAAACGTCGTGAGGCCGGACGTCGAAACCGACTCGGGACCTCCGCGATGTCACGCGAAGCCATTGAGCAGTCCAACAACGATCTGCAAACCAGTGAACATCAACTGGCTAAATCTGTCGCTACCCGCGATCTGGCTAAGATCGACCTGGAACGAACCACGATCACCGCGCCGTCAGATGGATGGGTGACGAACCTGAACGTCTACCAGGGCGAATTCATCACGCGGGGAGCGGTTGCCGTGGCGCTGGTTCAGCAGCGCTCATTTTACGTGCTGGCTTATCTCGAAGAGACCAAACTGCATGGTGTGCGCCCTGGCTTTCGGGCCGAGATCACACCATTGGGTAGCAATGTGACGCTGCGCGGTGCGGTTGACAGCATCGCGGCAGGGGTGACGAATAGCAGCAGCAGTATTGACAGTAAAGGAATGGCAACGGTTCAGTCTAACCTGGAGTGGGTACGCCTGGCGCAGCGCGTACCGGTTCGCATCCGTCTTGACCAGCAACCCGGCAATCACTATCCGGCCGGAACGACAGCGACCGTGGTCATCACGGGTGCAGAGGATCGTCAGCACACCGATACATCGCCTGTCATGTCCTTCTTTAACCGCCTGCGTGAGTTTGGTTAAGAGGACGCTATGACTGAGTTCCTGCGCTTCCCGATAAAGCTGACTTTTGCGCTGGTTGCGGCGCTGATGATCGGCTTTCATCTCAACCTTGAAACTCCCCGCTGGGCCGTCATGACGGCGGGCATTGTGGCAGGCGGGACGGCGTTTGCGGCAGGCGGCGATCCCTATTCGGGTGCATTACGCTATCGCGGTATTCTTCGAATCATCGGAACATTTATTGGCTGTGTCGCCGCGCTGGTCATCATGATTGCGACCGTGCGCGCACCGGTAGTCATGCTGCTGTTGTGTTGTATTTGGGCGGGGTTCTGCGTATGGCTGTCCTCATTGATCAAGGTTGAAAACTCCTACGCGCTCGGACTGGCTGGTTACACCGCGTTAATTATTGTCGTAACGGCGAATGCCAGTGGTGGGCTGACGCTGGTTCCGCAATATGCCGTGGAACGCTGTAGCGAGATCATTTTAGGGATTCTTTGCGCCATTCTGGCCGATATGATTTTCTCGCCACGTTCGATTAAAAAAGTGATTGATGCTGAAGTTGACTCGCTGCTGGTGGCGCATTACAGGTTGCTGCAGCTGTGCGTGGCGCATGAGGACAAAGAGGAAGTCGATAAGGCCTGGGGGGCTTTGGTACGGCGTACCACGGCGCTCAGCAGTATGCGTAGCCAGTTGATGATGGAGTCTTCGCGCTGGCAGAATACGAGTCGACGGCTGCAAATGCTGAACACGCTGTCACTGACGATGATTACTCAGGCGGCCGAAACCTTTTTAATTCAAAACTCACGGCCTGACTACATTGCAACGCAATATCGTGTGTTAATGGAGAAAGAGGCAGCGACGGCAGAAGACGTACACAAGCGTATGAAAGCGCTGCGACGGTTAATTGCCGTCAGCAGTAAAACGTTCCCCGAGACGCTGGAAAGCTGGGTTGAAGCAGCAACGGAATATCAGCTGCTGACGCATGGCATTAAAAGCAACGGCCGTATCACAGCGCTGGAGGAGGGGATTCTTCAACGCGAGGTCGTAATTCAGGCTCGTTCTGCTGAAACCCACCATGCGATGATTAACGGTGTTCGCACCTTTGTCGCGACTGCGCTCGGTTCACTGTTCTGGCTCTATACCGGCTGGACATCAGGTAGCGGCTGTATGGTCATGTTGGGCGTGATTACGGCACTGGCGATGCGCATGCCTAATCCGCTCATGATGGCTAAAGACTTTGTTTACGGTATGACGGTGGCGATCCCGCTGGGCGCACTCTATTTCATGTATATTTTGCCCAACACCCAACAAAGTGCCGTACTGCTGTGCATTGCCATCGGCCTGTTAGGGTTTATTTCCGGCATTTTAATTCAGCGCAGGCAGATTGGTACGCTGGGCGCCATGGTCGGCACAATCAACGTGCTGGTGCTGGATAATCCGATGCAGTTCAACTTTACGCAGTTTATCGACAATGCGCTGGGACAGTGGATCGGCAGCTTCGTTGCGTTGATGGTCATCCTGTTGATTCGGGATAAATCCAAAGCGCGCACGGGCCGTAAATTACTCAACCGCTTCATGTATGCGGCAGTCTCGGCGATGACCACTAACCAGGCTCGCCGCCGTGAAAACCATCTTCCGGCACTCTATCAGCAGCTCTTTTTACTGCTTAACCTGTTCCCGGGTGACATCGACAAATATCGCATTGCTCTGACCTTAATCATCGGCCATCAGCGATTGCGTGCTGCCGATGTGCCGGTTAATGCCGATCTGTCTGCGTATCATCGCCAGCTGCGCCACACGGCGGATCGGATCATCTCGGTAAGCAGTGACGAAAAGCGCCGTTACTATTTCGAACGATTACTCAAAGAGCTGGATGTCTATCAGCACAAGCTGGCGCACTATGACGCCCCAACCAGCGTGACCGAGCCGGTGACGCGACTGGCTGAGATGTTGAAAAAATATCAAAATACGCTCGTCCAAATCTGAATTATGGCCGCGGCAAGCGCTGGCGGCCATGATGTTCCCCCGTGTTACCCGACCTGTCATTTTTGCCATCTATACTTTCCTGACAGATGACAAACCGACAGGAGCACCTAATGCATTCTTCACTGCGCGACAGCGAACTGTTCCAGACAGGCTATCTGGTAAAGGGTCAATGGCTGCGTACCACGTCTACCTTTGACGTGACGAATCCTGCCACGGGCGAGGTCGTCGCTCAGGTAGCAAAAGCAGGAAAAACGGAAACGGAAGCTGCAATAAAGGCTGCCCAGGATGCTTTCCCAGCGTGGCGAGCACAGACCGCCAAGGGGCGTTCAGAACTGTTGTACCGCTGGTATAGGTTAATCATTGAACACAAACGCTGGCTGGCTGAGCTCATGACAACGGAGCAAGGTAAGCCGCTTAAGGAAGCAGAAGGCGAAGTGGAATATGCCGCCAGCTTTATTCAATGGTTCGCCGAGCAGGCTAAACGGGCTAACGGTGAAATCATCCCTCCTGCCAAAGCGGGCTCGCGCATTCTGGCAACCCGTGAGCCGGTCGGCGTCGTCGCCGCTATCACGCCCTGGAATTTCCCTATGGCGATGCTGACACGTAAGTTAGGTCCGGCGCTGGCAGCGGGATGTACAGGCATTATTAAACCCGCGAATAACACGCCGCTTTCCGCATTTGCCTTACTGGCGCTGGCCCAAAAAGCCGGCATCCCTGATGGCGTGCTTAACGGTGTAGCAGGCGACACGCATGCCATTAGTGATGCCATTATGGCCAGCAAAGCCGTGCGTAAAATTTCCTTTACCGGTTCCACGGCAGTGGGGAAAACGCTGATGCGTAACGCCGCTGAAACCATGAAAAAGGTTTCGATGGAACTGGGCGGTAATGCGCCCTATATCGTTTTTGAAGATGCGGATATCAATGCAGCCGTGCAGGGAGCCATCGCCAATAAATTCCGCAATGCAGGTCAGGTTTGTGTCAGCGTTAACCGCTTTTTCATTCACAGTGCAGTTTACGAACGTTTTACAACCCAACTGGCCGCTGAGGTGGATAAACTTAGCGTCGGAAACGGCATGGATAATGGCGTGGTCGTGGGCCCGTTAATCGAATCATCAGCATTAGAAAAAGTCGAAGAGCATGTCAAAGATGCCATTGCTCAGGGCGGAAAAGTGCTGACGGGTGGTCGGCGGCACGCGCTGGGCGGCAATTTTTGGCAACCAACGGTCATTGTTGAGGCACATGAAGGCATGAAACTGGCTCAGGAAGAAACGTTTGGCCCGGTGGCAGCCTGTTTCCGCTTTGATGACGAAGAAGAGGTTATCCGTCGTGCCAACCAGACGGAATACGGGCTGGCGGCGTATTTTTATACGCAAAACCTGCAGCGGGTATTCCGGGTCTCTGCCGCGCTCGAAAGTGGAATGATTGGCATCAATGAGTGTGCGGTTTCGACAGAGTTGGCCCCCTTTGGCGGCGTGAAAGAGTCTGGTCTGGGACGTGAAGGATCGGTACTGGGGATGGATGAGTACCTGGAGGTCAAAGCGCTGCACCTCGGCGGGTTAAGTTAGATGAACATCCGGGCGGCGCAGGGCCGCCCGGAACCGGATAACGGGAGTCGCCATTATGAGAGTCGAGCGTTTTGATTTTAATGAGATTGTCGATCAGGCCCATTTCTTACGGCAATTTTGCGAACGCTTTGCTTTAAAGGCGTACGCCATCTGTGATTTGGATGGATTGTGGGACATCATTGCCTGCAAAGGTTTACCTCTCCCCCTGAAAATAGAGTTTGTGAATTTAGGGCAAGGGCAGAAGAGGCGTTATGGCGCCTTAATTCTGCTGTTCGACGAGGCGGAAGAGGAGCTGGAAGGACAGCTGCAGTTTAACGTAATAGAGCGTTAACAGCGTTCAATGCCGACTAGCGTGTTTTATCTGGCCGCTCACGTGCGAGAAATTCCTCGAGAGCTCTCTCAACGTCACCGTTTGCTGACGCTGAGCATTTTCAGGTCGTGCTAACCTGCCACCTCATCATCAGGACAGGTTACATGAAAAGTAAAAATGGCACGCCCACGCCCCATGATGCAACATTCCGTCAATTTTTGTCTCAGCCCACCATTGCCCGTGATTTTATGGCATTGCATCTTCCGGCAGAGTTTCTCGCGCTGTGCGATCTGGATACGTTGAAACTGGAGTCTGGCGCTTTTGTTGAAGAGGACTTACGGCAATATTTTAGCGATATACTGTACAGTCTAAAAACCACAAGCCGCGATGATGGCTATATCCATGTGTTGATTGAACATCAGTCATCACCTGACAGGCATATGGCATTCAGACTGATGCGTTATGCCATTGCGGCAATGCTGCGGCATCTGGATGCCGGGCACAAAAAACTCCCGTTAGTCATTCCGGTTTTATTCTACAGTGGCAAACGCAGTCCCTATCCCTATAGTACTCGCTGGCTGGACGAATTTTCGGTTCCCGCCTACGCCAGTCGGCTCTACAGCAACGCTTTTCCGCTAGTGGACGTGACGGTGATTCCAGATGAGGACATTGTCGGTCACCGCAGCATGGCTGCATTAACACTGCTGCAAAAGCATATTCATCAAAGAGATTTGGCAGAACTCATCGATAAGCTGGCCCCTGTCATACTGGCGGGTTATCTCTCTTCATCACAGGTTATATCGTTGGTAAACTATCTTTTACAGGCGGGCGAAACCGCGGACGCTGACCTTTTCGTCAGAACGCTGGCGCAGCGGGTGCCGCAACATGAGGATGCATTGATGACCATCGCACAGCAGCTTGAGCAGAAAGGCATTGAAAAGGGCCTTCAGCTAGGTGAACAACGTGGCCTGGCGAAAGGCCGCAGTGAGGGAGAACGGTCGGCTGCACTAAAAATCGCGCGAACAATGCTGCAAAACGGTTTGCCTCCCAGCCTCGTCGCAGAGATGACCGGACTGTCAGACGATGATTTGGCGCAGATTGCCCATTGATATGCTGCGCCTTAGGTCGGTGATTTACGGTACTGCTGGCAGAGTCTTAATCCCCCGCGTAAGCCCGACTTCTTCTGCTCAGTCGTTTTATGTCGCTGAATCCTGTCGATTAACATTGGCGGATGAAGGCTGCCTTTGCTTACCCCCTGTCACAGTTCACTAACCGCGCATTTCAGGCAAAAAAAAGCCCCGGCGAGCGGGGCTAAAGGGTTCGTCATACGTCAGACGAGGAACTATTTGTACAGCTGCGCGGTGATGTGGTAGCTGTCACCGGTATTAGCCTCAATGATTTTATAGGCACTTGCGCCTTGTTCATCCGCTTTCTGGGACAGCTGGGCGCGATAGTCAATGGGTGAACCCGCAACGCCACTGATGCTTACGGTTCCCGCAGGTTGCAGATTCTGCGTTTGATCGGCCGTGACGAGCTGCGCTGCTGAAGCGCCAAAAGCGATCACGGAGAGCAGACTAACTGTTGCGATGGTTGATTTGATGTTCATGATTTATTCCTCATAGCAATCAACAACCTGCGGAATGGCATACATAGAGCGGGTCATCGATTTTGTCAGGGCGGCAACATTGCCGCAGATGAATTATTTATACAGTTCGGCGGTGACGTGGAAGGTATCGTCACGGCTGTTCTCAATTACGCGGTAATGGCCCGCACCTTGTGCATCCGCTTTCTCAGACAGTACCTGGCGGACGTTGGTCTGGTCGCCATTGATACCGCTTACGCTAATTGTTTGGTTTAGCGGCTGCAGATTCATGTCTTGCGCCTGCTGATTTGTGACCATGCTAGCGGCATTGGCACCAAAAGAGAGCAGTGAGGCCACGCCCAGCGCGGCAATCGTTAATTGAATTTTCATCATTCATTCTCCGGTAAGGATGTTTAACCAGCGGTCGCATAGGGACAGCGGGTTACCTGTCAGGTGCTGCGAGTTTATTTGTACAGCTCAGCCGTCGCGTGGTAGTTGCCGTCGTTATAGGCCTCAATAACACGGAAAGCTTTCGCGCCTTGTTGATCGGCTTTATCGCTCAGTTGCTGTCTGATATCGGATGGCGCGCCAGCCACACCGCTCACGCTTACCGTGCCAACAGGCTGCAGATTTTGTGCTTGTGAAGCAGAAATATAATCTGCTGCAGAAGCGCCGAATGACAGGGCAGATAAAATGCTCAAGGCAGCGATGGTAGATTTAGTTTTCATAAAAGATGTCCTCGTCCTGGTTGTTCTTCTTTTTTATTAGTGTGATTCACATCACGGAAACAAGTATAGGACTAATAACGTCAGAAATTAATATCTGCCTAATAATGTTTTGTTGATGCAATTTAACCATTTGGGATTTTTTAATAACTAAAAGTTATTAAAAGTGGCTAAAATGCCACCATGGGCGGGTAATTACGCTTAAAAACAGTAAGATACGTTACTTTAACTTTTAGTGCGAAAAATCATGGTTGATCTGGCTGCTTATCTGTTTTGGTCTGGGCGATGACGCCGGTATTTGAATGTAAAGCAGTGTAAAATAGCGCGTAATGTTAAAGGTGGTAAAGGGTATGACCAATATTTGATACGCTGAAAATGATGCGGCTTAAGAGTAATGTCTTGAAAAGTAACATATAGGCTGAAAGAGAGCTGACAGAAGAAAGAGGGGGATAATGGGAAGAATAAACCGGCGATGTGCTGCCGGTTAGCGGGAACGACTACAGCTCTTGTTCAAACAGGACAAGGATAGCATCGTGAAGTTGTTTGACGGTAAAGGCGCGTGCCGGTGTGATAAAAATGGTGTCATCACCCGCAATTGTCCCCAGAATCCCCTCAGATTTACCCAGAGAATCCAACAGGCGAGCGATCAGCTGCGCTGCGCCAGGGCTGGTATGGATCACGACCAGCGCATCGTTGTAGTCAATATCCAGAACCAGATTTTTCAATGGACTGGTTGTTGTCGGCACGCCCAGCTCGGCAGGCAAACAGTACACCATCTCCATTTTGGCATTGCGGGTCCGCACCGCGCCAAACTTTGTCAGCATCCGGGAAACTTTAGACTGGTTGATGTTCTCAAAGCCGTCTTCCTGAAGCGCCTGAACGATTTCGCCCTGAGAACTGAATTTTTCTTCTTTTAATAAAGCCTTGAAGGCTTTGATCAGATCGTCTTGTTTCGATGGGTTTCGCATAATTTACCAGTAAATGTAAGAAAAACCGCGGAGCAGACCGCAGTAAAGTCATTATTATGCATATAAATGAATTTTTATGCAATTGATTGTTAATTGAACGGGGCAGTATCCATGGCGGGCGGCGATAATAGCAAAGAATTTACTCAGACCAAAACCCAGCTCACAGCCTGAAAAGGCAAAGGTTGCAAAGCTGTTATATTATTGATGAGGTAAGAAAATAAAAATTTACACTGCCGTTCTCTGTCTGCCGACGTCAATGTTGTCGGTTTCAGGTGATACCGGCCAACTCCCGCAGTTGGAGAGAAAGCCTGTCACCGTCGTCGGCGCTTACCTGAGGTAGCCCTGACACGGCAAACGGGTTAGCTCGTTGTCTGCAACGCAGGATGAGGGCGATATAGCGATGATAAGTAAGTTTTTAAATCCGTAGATTACGGGCTTTAGCGCGTAAAATAGTCTCGGATACCCGTCATCACCTGAGCAGTTGATTAAGGTCTGACACAGATGGAATTTCGGCTCTTCTCTGCCCCACCTTAATAAGGAGTTATGAATGAAAGTTGCCGTACTCGGTGCCGCTGGTGGCATAGGCCAGGCGCTAGCACTTCTACTCAAAACCCAGCTTCCCGCAGGTTCAGAACTTTCTCTCTACGACATCGCGCCCGTCACGCCTGGCGTCGCGGTCGATCTCAGCCACATTCCTACCGCAGTTCACGTTAAGGGCTTTAGTGGGGAAGATGCCACCCCGGCTTTAAAAGGCGCGGATGTCGTGCTCATCTCTGCTGGGGTAGCGCGTAAGCCTGGTATGGATCGGGCCGATTTGTTTAACGTCAATGCCGGCATCGTGCGTAATTTGATTGAGCAGGTTGCTACGACAGCGCCGAAAGCCTTAATTGGGGTGATCACCAATCCGGTTAACACGACGGTGGCGATTGCGGCCGAGGTCCTGAAGAAACACGGTGTTTATGACAAGAATCGACTGTTTGGCGTGACAACGCTGGACATTATTCGTGCCAATACCTTTGTCGCTGAGCTGAAAGGCAAACAGCCTGGCGAGGTGGAGGTGCCCGTGGTGGGGGGACACTCAGGCGTCACTATTCTGCCATTACTGTCCCAGGTTGCGGGCGTCAGCTTTAGCGAGCAGGAAGTGGCTGACCTCACCAAACGTATTCAAAACGCCGGTACAGAAGTGGTGGAAGCGAAGGCTGGTGGGGGGTCAGCAACGTTATCCATGGGGCAGGCCGCCGCCCGTTTCGGTTTATCGCTGGTACGTGCCTTAAACGGCGAAGCGAATGTTGTAGAGTGTGCCTACGTGGAAGGCGATGGCGAGCATGCCCGCTTCTTCTCTCAGCCCCTGCTGTTAGGTAAAAACGGCGTGGCGGAGCGTAAGCCTGTTGGTGCCCTTAGCCCGTTTGAACAGCAGGCGCTGGATGGCATGCTGGAAACACTGAAAAAAGATATCGCGCAGGGCGAAGCTTTTGTGAAGCAATAATCCCCGCAGTCCGAACAGAAAAACGCCCGGTTAAACCGGGCGTTTTTCTTATAACCCGCCTGATTTAAACGTTCGCGTCGTCGACGCACCATTTCCGGCAGGCGTTTTTCTGCTTAAGGTTTCTACCCGCATCTGGAAGGGTGGGAAAGGCATTTCGATACCATGTTCTGCAAAGCCGTGCAGAATAAGCTGATGCAGTTCATGGCGAAGCGGCATGCGATGGCCCATTTCAGCGGCGTGAACGCGTAGCTCAAACAACTGTATTCCCTGCTGCAGGTCAACCAGAAATACTTCCGGCGGCGGTGTATCCAGAACGTAGCTGCAACGTTCTGCAGCCAGCTTCAGCAACGTGGTGACCTCCTCGCTGCTTACCTGTGCGGGAGCGGGTATGGTCAGCACGACGCGCGTGACGGAGTCCGACAGCGACCAGTTAACAAACTGTTCTGTAATAAACGCCTTATTGGGCACGATAATCTCTTTGCGGTCCCAGTCTGTAATTGTCGTGGCGCGGGTGTTGATGCGCGTAATGCTGCCGGTCAGATCGCGAATAGTAACGGTATCGCCAATACGAATGGGTTTTTCAAACAAAATAATCAGGCCAGAGATAAAGTTGGCAAAAATCTCCTGCAGGCCAAATCCCAACCCAACACCCAGGCCGGTCACCAGCCATTGCAGCTTGGACCATTCAATCCCAATCAACGAGAAGCCGAGCAAGCCACCAATTAGCAGCAGCAAATACTTGGTCAGCGTGGTAATGGCATAGCCGGTGCCTGGAGACAAATCAAGATGCTGTAGCAGTGCCAGCTCAAGCAGGGCCGGCATATTGCGCACCAGCTGCGTCGTAATCACGAACACCAGGATGGCTATAAGAACGGCGCCCAGCGTAATGGGTTGAATACTCTCCACGCCCTGAACGGAGGTGTTGACATCCCATAGACGAATATTCTCAAGGAAACCAAACGCAGAGTGGATTTCCGACCACAGGACAATGACTGACACCAGCGCAATCAGCGTCAGGATTGACCTGACCAGTCGCAGTGACTGAGCACTGATGGCGTCCAAATCAATCACGGGTTCTTCTATTTCAATAACGTCAGTATTTTGCGCCTGATCTTTTTCTTCTTCGTTGCGCGCGCGATTGGCCAGCATATCGGCCCGGCGCTGGCGTGCGCGATCGAAACCCAGCCTGCGTCGTTGAATCAGCATCCAGCGGCGAATGATATGGTAAATAACCAGCAGGAAAAACCAGATTGCCACCGAGGTTTCCAGACGTGCCAGCAGCGCCTGAGCGGTTTCAAGGTAACCAATCATGGAAGCCAGCGCGGCCAGCAATGGAATGGCGATCATAATATTCCACAGCAGGCGGTTAATCATGTTTTCGCCGTTGCCCTCTTTATCAAGATAAAGCGGGATCCCTGCACGTTTTAGACTCACCGTAACAAGACTCAGGGCGCCACAGATCAAAATAAAACACAGCCGACCCAGGGTGGCAGAGAACAGACGATCGTCGAGGTTATCAAAGGTGATCAGCAGCATAATCAGCGGCACGATCAGGCCAATACTCAACGAGTAGTAACGCATGGCACGCGCAACGCGTACCTGCGGCCAGCGGAAATGCACAATGAACAAACCGTTGGCGCGGGCAAACTGGGCGCTAACCATAAATATCCACAGCAGAGGCAGCGTCGCCGTAATGCCATCGCCGATAGCAACGGCTACCGGATACGGCCAGGCGTTTTGCAGCCCGTATCCCAGGGTTGCCCAAAGTACAGGAAGCGGAAGCGCGACCAGAATTGACCAGAAAACAGTGCGGATGGTCAGGCGGAAGCGATCCTGGGTGACCTTACCAACTTTACTGGCTGAGCGTTCCAAAAAAGCGTTGAAGTGACGACGCGTACTCAGGCTAAAACCGACCAGCAACACGGCACCCAAAATGGGCAGGACGGTGCTGCGGCTGGTAAACATCATTGCCAGAGCTTTGCCAAGCTGTCCTAGCGTATCCAGCGTAAGCAGGTGCGACAGGCCTTTAGCCACGTCCAGAGGATAGCTCAATGAAATGGGGCTGACATCCGCTGTCCAGAACAGATAGCGGTGCGTGGCGTCTTTGACTTCGGTTAACGCATCCTGGAGCTGCGTATTCGCGACCTTGAGTTTAGTGATTTCCAGAATCAGCGTATCGCAGCCGGATATCAGGGAGTTCAGCAATTCTCGCTGCGTTTTTAACTGTGCATCCAGAATGCGCTTTTGGTCGCTGGTGAAAGGCTGCCCGTCTGCCTGATGTGCTTTGCGGAGCGCATTCTGTCGTTCCAGAAGATCTTCATAATGCAGGCGCTGAACGCGCAGCTGTGCCATTTCATTATCGATTTGCTGAGATTTCGGCATATCGGGTAAACGCGCCACCTGTGCCCGAAGCGCATCGCCGAGCAGGTTAGAGGCACCCAGCCACTGGGATTGTTCCCGCAACGTTGCCAGCGCCTGACGGACCTGAATAATTTGATTGGTGGCGAGGCGCTGCTGCGATGCAACCAGATCCATGCGCTGTGCCTGCTGATTCAGCGCACCGGACAAATCGCGGTTAACCCGAAACTGCTCACTGATCTCAGGCGGTAAATCACCACTGTTTTCCGCCAGCTGTTCAGTACGCGCCAGCGCCGTTTCAGCCTCGCGCTGGCGTTGTTCATTTAATTGATTACGTAAAGTCTGCAGATAATTATCAAGCTGGGTCACTTTGCGCTGATGCACTTCGGCGCGCATGCGAGCCAGCTCCTGGCGATTGTTGGCCGACAACTGCGCCAGCTCATACTCATCGACTTTGGCTTTATTGGCGGCATTTTCTGCCTGGCGAGCCGCCAGTTGGGCCTGACCTAATGGCGTGGCAGCGCTGCCGGCACTCTGTAAGCGCCGTTCGCTCTCCGTTAGTGCCCTGCGCGCTTCCGTTTGCTGCTGTGGCAATTGCGACAGGGAATCACTGATCTCTCTGGCACGGTCCTGCTCCTGCTGAGCCTGGCGTCCTTCTTCAATCAGCTGACTGCTGATTTGCAGAATCTCTTGTTCCAGCTCTGCGCTGCTCATCGTGCTGCGCACGGTTTTGGCGTTGTCGTTAAGCGTGGCGATTTGCTGCCTTAATTCGCGGGCAAGGCGCGGAAAATCGTCAATAACCTGTTGATACTGTTGTGCGCGTTCGAGGGCATCATCGCGTTCAGAGAGCGAGGACAGTGCGGCTTCCAGTGACTGAATTTGTTCAGTTTGCGAGGGGGCATTTTTAGTGGCTTTGACCTCTTCCAACTGCTGTTTGAGCTGGCTGGCGTCAGGCAGGCTGGCGGCTAGCGTGGAAGAGCTGAGCCAGAGGCTCAGCAGCAGACAAAGAATCGAACGCGCCAACATAGGTTTTACTCAGTAGCGTCAGATGGAATGGGGGCCAGTGGAAGGGCGAGCGCTAAAGGTTGGCCCAGTCGAACTTTACTTTCCGCCTCAAGGCTTTCCGCCAGCTTGATTCGGCCAGGGGCGAACAGGTTGATCACCGTAGAACCCAGTTTAAAGCGGCCCATTTCCTGACCTTTGAGTAATACGACGGCGCCGTCATGATCGGCGGCCGGGTAATGCCAGCGTTTAATAATGCCTTCGCGCGGCGGTGTGACGGTGCCTGCCCAAACGGTTTCGATGCTGCCGACAATCGTTGCGCCCACCAGGATCTGCACCATCGGGCCCATATCGGTTTCAAAGTAACAAATTACGCGCTCGTTACGGGCAAAGAGGTTAGGGATATTTCGTGCGGTCAGCGGATTGACGGAGTAAAGATCACCCGGTACATAGATCATCTCACGCAGGATGCCGTTACAAGGCATGTGGACGCGGTGATAATCACGCGGTGCCAGGTAAGTGGTCGCAAATTCCCCTTCACGAAACTGTGCAGCCATATGCTCATTACCGGCGAGCAGGGCGTCAATCGTGTAGTAATGGCCTTTCGCCTGGAAAATCTGATCGCCTTCAATATGGCCAAGCTGGCTGATTGCGCCGTCGGCAGGCAGAACGATCAGGCTGGCATCGGGATCGATTGGGCGTGCATCGTCCTTTAACGGACGAACAAAGAAATCGTTAAAGGTGCGGTAGCTGGCGGTATCCGGTTTCCGTGCTTCAGCCATATCGACTTTGTAAAACCAGACAAAAATATCAATGACCAGCTTCGTCAGCCAACCGCCGCGACGACTGGCTCCCCAACCCGCAAGTTCAGTCAGCCATTTTTTTGGAAGAATGTGATTCAAGCCGAGTTTAAAACGATCAAACACCCTAGCCTCCTGGCTATCTTTCATAACATTGACAAAAAGGGAGCGGATTGTAACAGCGCCCCAGTCAGATGGCGAATACGTCGTTACGGGCCTTAATCTTCACTCTCTGCGACGTTTTTCCGGGTTTTCATTTGCGCCATGCTTTCAAGAATACGGTGGTAGTTATAGAAGCGTGATTGATCGATTTTTCCGTTTTCAACGGCTTCACGAATCGCACAGCCCGGATCGGCGTCATGCTTACAGTCACGAAACTTACAATCGCCTAAGAACGCACGGAATTCGACAAATCCACGCGTGATTTGTTCCGGCTCAAGATGCCACAAACCAAACTCACGGACACCCGGAGAATCAATCACATCCCCGCCCTCGGGGAAATGATAAAGCCGGGATGCGGTCGTGGTATGTTGGCCCAGCCCGGAAACATCGGAAACATCATTGGTCAGAATGGCGGTGTCCTGCTGTTGATCGAAGCCAAGCAGGGCGTTCAGAAGGCTGGACTTACCTACGCCGGACTGCCCGGCAAAGATACTTACCCGGTCAGTTAAGGCTGCCTGCAGTGCAGTCAAACCCTCTTTCACATGGCTGGAAACCATCAATACCTGATAACCAATCTTGCGGTAAATCTCCATCTGCTCGTCAACAAACGCACGTGCGTTGTCATCCAGCAGATCGATTTTGTTCAGCACCAGCAGGGGCTCAATATCCAGTGTCTCGCTGGCGACCAGATAACGGTCGATAATATTCAGTGACAGCTCAGGCAGAATCGCGGACACGATTATAATTTGATCGATGTTTGCGGCTATAGGTTTGACGCCATCGTAGAAATCGGGGCGCGTCAGCACGCTGGTGCGTTCGTGCACCGCTTCAACAATACCTTTACCGCCGTTTAGGGCGGGACGCCATACCACCCGATCGCCGGTCACCAGCGAACGAATCGTGCGACGTATATTGCAACGGTGGGTAAGGCCAGCACTGTCCTCGACATCGGCATGCATGCCAAATCGGCTGACCACCACGCCCTCTGCGTCCTGACCAAACATATTATCGTCCGCTTCCGGGCGCGCTTTGCGCTGGTTCAAACGACGATCGTGGTTAGCGCTTACGCGACGTTGTTGACCTTTAGACAGTTTATTTTTACTCACTCACCCTCACCGTTTAGCTGGATTTCGCCCTGAGGGGCAAAACGTCTATGATACACCTTATTCATGATGAATGACGACTCAGCAACCCACAGGTAACAGCATGGCCACTGGAAACGAAAATAATCTGATTTGGATCGACCTTGAAATGACCGGACTCGATCCGGAACGCGATCGCATTATTGAGATCGCCACTATCGTGACCGATGCCGATCTCAATATCCTGGCTGAAGGGCCGGTGATGGCGGTTCACCAGTCAGATGCACAGCTAGCCTTAATGGACGAATGGAACGTTCGTACACATACGAATAGCGGTTTGGTGGAACGGGTAAAGGCCAGTAAGATTGACGACCGCGCTGCGGAAAAAGCGACTATCGAGTTCCTACAGCAGTGGGTGCCCGCAAATACCTCGCCCATCTGCGGCAACAGCATCGGGCAGGATCGCCGTTTCCTGTTCAAGTACATGCCAGAGCTGGAAGCCTATTTCCACTACCGCTATTTAGATGTCAGCACGCTTAAGGAACTGGCGCGTCGTTGGAAGCCAGACATTCTTCCCGGCTTCAAAAAGAGCGGCTCGCATCAGGCGTTAGACGATATTCGTGAGTCTGTTGCCGAGCTGGCGTACTACCGCCAACACTTTTTGCAGCTTTAAACCGCAAAGGGTGCGCAGGAAATCGCCAGGTTGATGCAATAAGCAGCAAACGCATCAAAAGCGCAAATTTTTGCTGTAAGCATCTTGCAGCAGCAGCGATTTCTCGTATAATGCGCACCCCGTACCGGTGAAGAATTTATGACGGTACAAGGCGCGGGAATAGCTCAGTTGGTAGAGCACGACCTTGCCAAGGTCGGGGTCGCGAGTTCGAGTCTCGTTTCCCGCTCCAAATTATGTTTAGCAGTACCCTCTATGCGGGAATAGCTCAGTTGGTAGAGCACGACCTTGCCAAGGTCGGGGTCGCGAGTTCGAGTCTCGTTTCCCGCTCCAAAATATGTTTAGCAGTGCCCTTCTATGCGGGAATAGCTCAGTTGGTAGAGCACGACCTTGCCAAGGTCGGGGTCGCGAGTTCGAGTCTCGTTTCCCGCTCCAGTTTTGTCACTTTCTTTGTCGCAGCCCGTCAGGCTGGATAATGATCTTTTGTACTACAGTCAGAGTTATCCACAGCAGGCAGACGACTGTCCAGCCCTTTTTTGCCGTTCTGTAAAACTCTTTTAAACAGAGTTATCCACAGATATTGGGATTAAGCCAAGCGCTAGTCGCATTTGCAAAATAACACAAATTTTATTTAACTTAATGATATGTAAGGAAATAATAATATTTCATTATGTTATTTGGTTCTGTCACTTGTGTTATTACGATTGAATGACAAGGTGTTTTTATTTTTATTCACAGGATGTGGAAATCTGCTACCTGTCCATCGTTGCGCAATCAGGCATCACGCGGCAACCCCTTCTCTATCACCCTGACGAGCCTTTTTTGCTGTGCTGGCTGTACATCAATCTCTACGTGCTTTCGCTTATCCTGTTGCTGGGCAATGGCCCACTGAATATGTTCATCCAGTAAATCACTTTCCCCCAGCCGCTGTTCGAGTATGGGGAGGATCTCTGCGCTCCACGGGGCATTCCCCAGCGCCACCGCAATATTGCGTGACCAGCGCTGATAACCAATTCGGCGGATGGGAGAGCCTTCGGTAATACGCAGGAATTTCGCTTCATCCCACTGAAACAGGGCGGTTAACGCTGGCGCATGCAGCGCTGCGCGGGGGGAAAAATCCGCTTCGTCAGTCAGTTGCCCATAGCGGTTCCAGGGGCAGATGAGCTGGCAGTCGTCACAGCCATAAATGCGGTTCCCCATCAGGGGCCGCAGCGCTTCTGGGATGGCGCCTTCGAGCTCTATCGTCAGGTAGGAAATGCAGCGGCGGGCATCCACCGTGTAGGGGGCCACGATAGCGCCTGTCGGGCAAATCGTCATGCAGGCCACGCAGCGTCCACACTGCTCTTCCTGTGGGGAGTCTATCGGCAGAGGCAGGTCGATCAGCAATTCCCCCAGGAAAAACCATGAGCCCGCTTCCCGGTTCAGGATCAACGAGTGTTTGCCGGTCCAGCCTAATCCGGCTTTCTCTGCCAGAGGGCGTTCAAGCAGTGGGGCAGAATCGACAAACGGACGAAACTGGCTTTCGCCACAGTGGGCCTGAATCATTTCTCCAAGCTTTTTCAGGCGATTGCGCAATACTTTGTGGTAATCACGGCCCAGCGCATAGCGGCTGACATAGCCTAACTGTGGGTTTTTCAGCGTACTGGCGAAAGCGGCTTTGGCAGGAAGATAATTCATGCGCACGCTGATCACCCGCAGCGTACCGGGTAACAGCTCATGGGGACGCGCACGCATCATTCCATGGCGGGCCATCCATTCCATCTCGCCATGGTACTGTTTTTCCAGCCATGCCTGCAGACGCGGTTCTTCAGCGCTGAGATCGGTGTCGGTAATACCGACCTGCTGAAAGCCGAGATCGCGTCCCCACTGTTTAATGAGTTGAGCAAGTTGATCAAGATCGAGAGGGTATGACATGACTAACCAGAATTCGAAGGGAAACGGCAGCAGTTTACCACACTCTGTCTGGCCTGCGCAGGCACTGGCACAACTTGAGCGTGAGGGTGCCGATGCACTGGGTATCTCGCGCTACGAGCTGATGTTAAGGGCAGGACAGGCGGCCTATGAGCATATGACTGTCCACTGGCCGGATGCAGAGCACTGGCTGGTGCTCTGCGGTCATGGCAATAACGGAGGCGATGGTTATGTTGTTGCCCGTCTGGCGCAGGCTGCAGGCAAACAGGTAACACTTCTGGCCTGTGATAGCGATAAGCCGCTGCCCGACGAAGCAGAGGCCGCCAGAAACAGCTGGCTTGAAGCGGGTGGGGTGATCCATGCGCCCGACGTGGCCTGGCCTGAAAAGGTTGATATTATCGTCGATGCTTTACTGGGAACAGGCATCAGCCGGGCGCCCGCCGAACCTGTTTCCACCCTGATAACTCAGGTAAACGCACATGACGCGCCGGTCATGGCGATTGACCTCCCCTCTGGTCTGTCTGCAGCGACAGGGAACACACCGGGAGAGGTTATCAATGCCACGCATACGTTGAGCGTTATTGCGCTGAAGCCCGGACAGCTTACCGGCAAGGCGCGGGACTGTATTGGGTCGCTTTACTTTGCCGACCTGGGGCTGCAGAGCTTTCTGTCAGCGCAGTCGCCGCCTATGGCTCGCTACGATGCCCGTTTTTTATCCCACTGGCTGAAACCGCGTAAAGCAACGTCCCACAAAGGCGAACAGGGGCGTTTGTTGGTGATAGGCGGTGACAGCGGCACCGCCGGTGCTGTGCGGATGTCGGCCGAAGCCGCGCTACGAACGGGAAGTGGTTTGGTGCGAGTGCTTACTCACAAAGACAATATTATTCCTGTCCTCACCGCGCGCCCGGAAATTATGGTGGATGTGCTCACGGACGCGGGACTGGCTGATGCGCTGGAATGGGCGGACGTCATCGCCATCGGTCCGGGGCTGGGACAGCGGGAATGGGGCAAAAAAGCACTCGAAAAGGTTAAAAGTACTGAAAAGCCCATGCTTTGGGATGCAGATGCGCTTAACTTGCTGGCAATAAGCGCTGAGAAACGTCAGAATCGCATTATAACGCCGCATCCGGGTGAAGCTGCTCGTTTACTGGGTGTTAAGACCAGCGAAATTGAGAGTGACCGCTTACAAGCCGCACGAGAGCTGGCGAAACGTTATGGTGGTGTTGCCGTATTAAAAGGTGCGGGCACGATAATTGCCAGTGAAAACGGGCAAATGGCGTTTGCCGATGTGGGTAATGCCGGGATGGCATCGGGCGGTATGGGTGATGTGCTCACCGGTATTATTGCCTCGTTAATGGGACAAAAATTGGCGCTGTTTGATGCTGCCTGTGCAGGTTGTGTTGCTCACGGTGCTGCCGCTGATACGTTGGCTGAGCAGCGGGGCACGCGCGGCATGCTGGCATCAGACTTATTTGATCTGCTGTGGCAGTTTGTTAATCCAGAGATGAATCAAGAAGCATGAAGAGCTGTGTTATATCTTTGCCCGATGAGGCGGCAACACTCGAACTGGGTGCTCAACTGGCGCAGGCCTGTGGCAATGCGGCGGTGATCTATCTTTATGGCGATCTCGGCGCAGGAAAGACCACCTTCAGCCGCGGTTTTTTGCAGGCATCCGGTCATCCGGGCAATGTGAAAAGCCCTACCTACACGCTCGTCGAGCCTTATGTTCTGGAAGGGCGTTCCGTTTATCATTTCGATCTCTACCGTCTTGCCGACCCGGAAGAGCTGGAGTTTATGGGTATTCGTGACTACTTCACGAACGATGCGGTTTGTCTGGTTGAGTGGCCCCAGCAGGGCGCAGGTATTTTGCCCCCGCCGGATGTGGCGTTGACGCTCCGTTATGTCGGTGAAGCGCGGCAAGCCGAGCTGGTTGCGCACTCCGCCCAGGGGCAACGCTGGGTTGATCAGATCGAACACGGCAGGGCTCGGGCATGATGACATGGATGAAAATGCTCGTCGTGGCAGGATTGCTACTGATTACCGGCCCCCTGTTTGCCGCTAATCTGTCTGATATTCAGGTATCGAATGGCGGAAATCAGGCCACGGTCACGCTGAGCTTTTCTGGCCAGCCTGTTTATGCCTACTTTTCGCTACACAATCCCGACCGTGTGGTGCTGGATATTCGTCAAAGCGGCGTCATCAAAGGCCTACCCCTGACGTTTAGCGGCGATAACATCGTTAAACGCATTCGTACCAGTACCCCAAAAGATAAACAAAGCATACGTCTGGTCTTTGAGCTGACGCAGTCTGGAAAAACCCGCGCCGTCACGCAACGCAACGGCAGTCAGTACAGCGTGGTCTTTACCATACAGGGTAAACATCCGACTGTTACGCGCAGCGCGCCCGTGGTTGCGGCCGAGTCTGCGCCGACACGAGCCCTGGAAACCGCAGCCGGTAATCCGTTCAATGCCAACCCGGTGACGACGGTCACCAACACCAACAGCACGGTCCGTCCCGGTGGGGTTGCCAGCCGAAACGACACGGTTATTGTAGCCATCGATGCCGGACACGGAGGCCAGGATCCCGGGGCGATAGGCCAGCACGGACTTAAAGAGAAAAACGTCACCATCGCCATTGCGCGTAAACTGAAAGTGTTGTTAAACGACGATCCCATGTTTAAAGGGGTCCTGACGCGTGACGGCGACTATTTTATCTCTGTGATGGGGCGTTCAGACGTTGCGCGTAAAGCGAATGCTAACGTGCTGGTGTCAATTCACGCCGATGCGGCACCCAGCCATGCGGCAACCGGGGCATCTGTTTGGGTATTGTCTAACCGCCGCGCGAACAGTGAGATGGCAAACTGGCTGGAGCAGAAAGAGAAACAGTCAGAACTGTTAGGCGGAGCAGGCGATCTGCTGGCGAACAGTCAGGCCGATCCCTATCTGAGTCAGGCCGTGCTGGATTTGCAGTTTGGTCACTCGCAGCGCGTCGGCTATGACATCGCGACGAAGGTGATTCAACAGCTGCGTGGCGTCACGTCTTTACACAAACGTTTACCTGAGCATGCCAGTCTTGGCGTGCTACGTTCGCCGGATATTCCTTCCCTGTTGGTGGAAACCGGTTTTATCAGTAATGCCTCGGAGGAGCGACTGCTCGGCAGTAGCGCACACCAGGATAAGATTGCCCAGTCGATATATAAAGGACTGCGCGCTTATTTCCTGGCGCACCCGCTACAATCGGTCCCAAAGGAGGAAAACCGGCCACTGGCTACGTCGCCAGCGGTCAGCGTAGTCAGTAACCCGGCGACCGGAGCGACGCAGTATACGGGCGCCATTCAGCGGCATACCGTCACGCGCGGCGAAACGCTCTCAGGAATCGCGGCAAAATATGGCGTGAGCATGGCAACACTGCGGCAGATGAACACCCTGAAGCGTGATGTTGTCTGGGTGGGGCAGCGGCTGAAAGTTCCGGCCAGTGCGGTGGCTAGCCGCACCGCACCTGCTTCCTCAGGGGCGCACCGCCCGGTGCGGCATAAAGTGGTGCGGGGAGACTCGCTGAGCAGTATCGCCGCGCATTATGGTGTCAGCCCTAAATCGATTCTCCAGGCGAATAACCTGAAATCCACCAACGTGATGTTGGGTCAGAACCTGAAAATCCCTGCATCCTGATTGTTAGCCCGGCCGCCGTGCCGGGTTGCCAGCCACAAGGATATCCAGCATGCCAATACAAATTTTGCCGCCGCAACTCGCAAACCAAATTGCAGCGGGAGAAGTGGTTGAGCGTCCTGCATCGGTCGTCAAAGAGCTGGTGGAAAACAGCCTTGATGCCGGGGCGACGCGCATTGATGTGGAAATTGAAAAGGGTGGCGCAAAACTGATTCGCATCCGGGATAACGGCTGCGGTATAGCGAAAAATGAGCTGGCAATGGCGCTGGCTCGCCATGCCACGAGTAAAATTGCGTCGCTGGACGATCTTGAGGCCATTATGAGCCTGGGCTTTCGCGGTGAAGCCTTAGCCAGTATCAGCTCAGTGTCTCGTCTGACCCTGACATCGCGCACGGCCGAGCAAAACGAAGCCTGGCAGGCGTATGCTGAAGGGCGCGATATGGACGTTACTGTTAAGCCCGCCGCCCATCCTTGTGGTTCAACGCTGGAAGTGCTTGACCTGTTTTACAACACGCCAGCCCGGCGCAAATTCATGCGCACTGAAAAAACCGAGTTCGGGCATATTGATGAAGTGATCCGGCGCATCGCGCTGGCGCGCTTTGACGTGGCTATCTCATTAAGCCATAACGGCAAACTGATGCGTCAGTACCGGGCCGTCAATGATGAAGGGCAACGTGAGCGTCGGCTGGGTGCCATATGCGGGACGACCTTCATGCAGCATGCGCTACGCATTGACTGGCAACATGATGACCTTGTATTGCGCGGCTGGGTTACCGATCCGTCTGGCTCCCGTCAGGTGAGTGATATTCAGTATTGCTATGTTAATGGCCGCATGATGCGTGACAAGCTGATCAATCATGCTATCCGTCAGGCGTTTCAGAGCCAGCTACAGGATGATCAGCACCCCGCTTACGTCTTGTATTTAGAGATAGATCCGCATCAGGTCGATGTAAACGTGCATCCGGCAAAACACGAAGTGCGTTTTCATCAGTCACGTCTGGTGCATGACTTCATCTATCAGGGCGTCATGAGCGTGTTGCAGGAAAGCACTTCCCCGGTTCTGCCAACGTTAGAGGCTGAAGAACCCACTCCGCGCTGGCAGCAGGAGAACCGCCAGGCGGCAGGCGGCAATCATTTCAGCCAGCCGGCTGTTACGGGTCACGCGGGCAGTCCATCGGTTGTACCCGCCTGGCAAAATAAAGACGCCGGATACAGCCAACGCGAAGGCCGGGTTTACCAGCAGCTTCTTAAAACGCCGGCAAGTTCGCCGGCAACCAAAAGTGCCGAGCCTGCGGCACGAGAGCCGGTCAGTGCCGTGCCACCTCTGGCGGCTCACGCCCACAGTTTTGGTCGCGTGTTAACCGTGCTTGAAGGCCAGTATGCTCTGCTTGAGCAGGGCCAGCGGTTACTGCTAATGGCGCTGCCTGTGGCAACCCGCTGGTTAAAGCAGGCACAGTTAGAACCTGCCGAAGGCGGGCTGAAATCACAGCCGCTTTTGATTCCGGTGCGGTTAAAAATCGCGTCGGCGGAGCGCAAGGCGGCCGAGGAAAACCTCAGTCTGCTCAACCTAATGGGCATTGATTTACACCCGGAGGGTGACCACATTATTCTGCGTGCGGTGCCTTTACCGTTACGAACACAAAATTTACAAATCTTGATTCCTGAACTGTTAGGCTATCTCGCCCGACAGCAGGAGAACTCTGCTACGCAACTGGCCCAGTGGCTGGCGCGGCGTGAAGATGCAGAGCCTCCACACTGGAATCACTCCCAGGCGATTACCTTGCTGGCTGAGCTCGAAAGGCTTTGCCCGCAGTTGCTGAAATCGCCACCTTCTGGCTTAGTACAAGCCATTGAGATTGAGAGCGCGGTCAACGCGTTGAAGCATGAGTGAACTGAACCAGGCGGGCCGGCCAAAGGCAATATTTTTGATGGGGCCTACAGCGTCAGGCAAAACCGCATTAGCGATCGAATTGCGCAAGCACTTACCTGTAGAGCTTATCAGTGTAGATTCGGCGCTGATTTATCGTCAGATGGATGTCGGTACGGCAAAACCCTCTGCAGAAGAGCAGGCGCAGGCGCCTCATCGCTTGCTGGACATTCGCGATCCTGCCGAAGCCTATTCGGCGGCAGAGTTCCGGCGGGATGCGTTAGCAGAAATGGCGGATATCGTTCAGCATGGACGAATTCCGTTGCTTGTTGGTGGAACTATGCTCTACTTCAAGGCGTTACTTGAAGGATTGTCGCCGCTGCCCTCGGCCGATCCGGAGGTTCGTCAAAAAATAGAGCAAATGGCGAATGAAAGAGGCTGGGAAGCTTTACATCGTCAACTTTGCGAAATTGATCCGGTCGCAGGCAGTCGTATTCATCCGAATGATCCGCAGAGACTTTCGCGAGCACTGGAAGTTTTTTTTATTTCGGGTAAAACTTTAACGGAACTGACAAAAATTTCTGGTGAAGCGTTACCCTACGATGTCCATCAGTTTGCTATCGCCCCCGCGAACCGCGAGCTGTTGCATCAACGCATCGCACTGCGTTTTGATCAGATGTTGGCGTCAGGATTTGAAGCGGAGTCTCGGGCCCTGTTTGCACGAGGTGATTTGCATACGGATATGCCTTCCATTCGTTGTGTTGGCTATCGCCAGATGTGGTCTTATTTGGCTGGCGAGATCGATTACGACGAAATGGTTTATCGGGGAGTTTGCGCAACCCGGCAACTCGCTAAACGCCAGATGACCTGGTTACGTGGTTGGGAAAATATTCACTGGCTAGACAGTGATGAACCTCACTCAGCGCGTGATACAGTACTGAAGGTTGTTAGTGCGAAGCATGGGTGATTGTGTACAATTGGCAAGTTACGTGCGCAAATTTTTACGCAGTTTTTTTCAGAACCACTGTGTTCTACAAGCAACAAACAACAAGCATATAAGGAAAAGATAGAATGGCTAAGGGGCAATCATTACAAGACCCGTTTCTGAACGCACTGCGTCGTGAACGTGTTCCGGTTTCGATTTATTTGGTTAACGGTATTAAGCTGCAAGGTCAGATCGAATCCTTTGATCAATTCGTGATCTTGTTGAAAAACACGGTAAGTCAGATGGTTTATAAGCACGCCATTTCTACCGTCGTGCCTTCACGCCCGGTTTCTCACCATAGCAACAATACCGGCGGTGGCAGCAGCAACAATTACCATCATGGCGGCAGCAGCACTTCTGCGCAGTCGCAGCCACAACAAGACGGTGATAACGCAGAGTAAGGCGGCACCGTTTAACCAGGATAGGAAAGCGTCAGGTTTTCCATCCTGGTCTTTTTATATAAGCGAGGTTATAGCTTGTTTGACCGTTATGATGCCGGTGAGCAGGCCGTACTGGTACACATCTGGTTCTCCCAAGACAAAGAGCTGGAAGATTTACAGGAATTCGAAACCCTGGTGTCTTCTGCTGGCGTTGAAGCACTGCAGGTTGTCACCGGCAGTCGTAAAGCGCCACACCCAAAGTATTTTGTCGGTGAAGGAAAGGCCGTTGAAATTGCCGATGCGGTAAAAACAAGTGGAGCATCGGTCGTTCTTTTCGATCATGCTTTAACGCCCGCTCAGGAACGTAATCTTGAGCGCCTGTGCGAGTGCCGTGTTATCGACCGCACTGGCCTGATTCTTGATATTTTTGCCCAACGCGCGCGTACCCACGAAGGTAAATTGCAGGTTGAGCTGGCGCAGTTGCGTCACCTTGCAACACGTCTGGTACGTGGCTGGACGCACCTTGAACGCCAGAAGGGCGGGATTGGCCTGCGTGGTCCGGGTGAAACCCAGTTAGAAACTGACCGCCGTTTACTTCGCGGGCGCATTAGCCAGATTTTGTCGCGTCTTGAACGTGTTGAAAAACAGCGCGAGCAGGGCCGCCAGGCGCGTGCCAAAGCGGATGTCCCGACCGTTTCACTGGTAGGCTACACCAACGCCGGTAAATCTACCCTCTTTAACGCCATTACGTCTGCCAATGTCTATGCCGCGGACCAGCTGTTTGCGACGCTGGACCCCACGCTGCGCCGGCTAAACGTCGCTGATGTAGGCGAAGTGGTATTGGCCGATACCGTTGGCTTCATTCGCCACCTGCCGCACGATCTGGTTGCCGCCTTCAAAGCTACCCTGCAAGAGACGCGTCAGGCCACGCTGCTGATGCACGTGATCGATGCCGCCGATGTCCGGGTTAATGAAAATATCGGCGCGGTTAATGAGGTGTTGGAGGAAATCGACGCTGACGAAATCCCCACGTTACTGATCATGAATAAGATCGACGTGCTGGACGGCTTTGAGCCGCGCATTGACCGTGATGAAGAAAATATGCCGGTCCGCGTGTGGCTTTCTGCACAGTCCGGCGTCGGCATTCCTTTATTGTGGCAGGCGCTTTCCGAGCGGTTGTCCGGTGAAATTGCGCAGTATGATTTACGTCTGCCGCCGGAGGCGGGTCGCTTACGCAGCCGCTTCTATCAGTTGCAGGCGATTGAAAAAGAGTGGAACGAAGAAGACGGCTGTGTAGGGTTGCATGTGCGTATGCCCGTGATTGACTGGCGCCGCTTATGCAAGCAGGAGCCGTCGCTGACCAGTTATATTGTTTGATATTGCCAAATCGAACTTACTCTGAGGATTTTATGTTGTCATGTGGCGTTGGGGGGTTCTCTGACAGTGACTTTGCAAAGGGTCAGGGCAATGAGCGTAGCCAGCGTTGCGACAATACGGAATACAACGGGTAAGCCGCTAAAACTATAAATGGAGTAATGACATGGCGTGGAATCAGCCCGGAAATAACGGACAGGACCGCGACCCGTGGGGAAGCAGCAATAACCAAGGCGGCAACTCTGGGGGAAATAAGGGAGGTAAGGAATCTGGGCCTCCTGATCTGGATGATATCTTCCGCAAGCTAAGTAAAAAGCTTGGCGGATTCGGCGGCGGCAACAAAGGTGACAATGGTCAGCGCAGTTCCGGCGGTAGCGGCAAAATCTTTGGGATTGTTGCCGTTGCGGCGGTCGTTATCTGGGCAGCAAGCGGATTTTACACGATTAAAGAAGCCGAACGGGGCGTAGTCACTCGCTTTGGTAAGTTCAGCCACATCGTTGAGCCCGGCCTGAACTGGAAACCGACCTTTATCGATCAGGTCCGTGCCGTCAACGTCGAAGCCGTGCGTGAACTGGCGGCATCAGGGGTGATGCTGACCTCCGACGAAAACGTCGTGCGCGTTGAAATGAACGTCCAGTACCGTGTGACCGATCCTGAACGCTATTTGTTCTCCGTTACCAGTCCGGACGACAGCCTGCGCCAGGCAACGGACAGTGCGCTTCGCGGCGTGATTGGCCGATCGACCATGGACCGCATTCTGACAGAAGGTCGTACGGTTGTACGTAGCGAAACCCAGCGCGAAATCGACGAAACCATTCGTCCTTACAATATGGGCATTACAGTTCTCGACGTGAACTTCCAGGCGGCACGTCCACCAGAAGAAGTGAAGTCGGCGTTTGACGATGCGATTGCCGCGCGTGAAAACCGTGAGCAGTACGTACGTGAAGCCGAAGCCTATGCCAACGAAGTGCAGCCGCGCGCTAACGGTCGTGCACAGCGTGTGCTGGAAGAAGCGCGTGCCTATAAAGAGCGTACTGTTCTGGAAGCACAGGGTGAAGTGGCGCGTTTTGCTAAGCTGTTGCCTGAGTATAAAGCCGCGCCGGAAATCACCAAAGAGCGTCTGTATATCGAGACCATGGAGCGTGTGCTGAGCCATACACGTAAAGTGCTGGTCAACGATCGCGGTAACAATCTGATGGTCCTGCCTCTCGATCAACTGATGCGTGGCGGCGAGTCTTCCTCTGCTAAGAGTGGCCAAAAGAGCAGCTCAGCGTTGCCCTCGCTTTCCGATCGCAGTGCCAGCCGCAATGACACGTCGTCATACAGTCCAGACAGCATCATGGATCAGCGTCGAGCCAACGCTCTGCGCAACGATACCCAGCGCGAAGGGAGAGAGTAATCAATGCGTAAGCCAGTAATTGTACTAATCATTATCGCGTTGGTGGCCTTTTATGCGTCGCTGTTCGTGGTTCAGGAAGGCGAGCGCGGTATCGTTCTGCGCTTTGGTAAAGTGTTACGCGATAGCGAAAACAAACCGCAGGTGTTTGCGCCGGGTCTTCATTTCAAGATCCCCTTTATTGAAACGGTTAAAATGCTGGATGCCCGTATCCAGACTATGGATAACCAGGCCGATCGCTTCGTGACTAAAGAAAAGAAAGATCTGATTGTCGACTCTTACATCAAGTGGCGCATCAGTGATTTCAGTCGTTACTACCTGGCAACCGGTGGCGGGGATGTTTCTCAGGCCGAAGTCCTGCTGAAGCGTAAATTCAGTGACCGCTTACGTTCAGAAATGGGCCGTCTTGACGTTAAAGATATCGTGACCGATTCACGAGGCCGTTTAACCACCGACGTGCGCGATGCATTGAACACCGGTACGGCGGGCGGTGACGACGAAGTTGCCACGCCTGCTGCGGATGATGCTATCGCCAGTGCAGCCGCGCGGGTTGAGCGTGAAACCAACAGCAGCGAACCGGCGCCTAATCCTAACAGTATGGCGGCGTTAGGGATTCAGGTTGTAGATGTGCGTATCAAACAGATCAACCTGCCGACGGAAGTGTCGGATGCGATCTTCAACCGTATGCGCGCAGAACGTGAAGCCGTTGCACGTAGTCAGCGTTCGCAGGGTCAGGAAGAGGCCGAAAAACTGCGCGCCCAGGCCGATTACCAGGTCACCCGTACGCTTGCAGAAGCACAGCGTGAGGCATTGATCACCCGCGGTGATGGTGATGCAGAAGCGGCGAAACTGTTTGCCAACGCATTCAGCCAGGATCCGGATTTCTACGCCTTTATCCGCAGCCTGCGCGCGTATGAAAACAGCTTCAATGAAAATCAGGACGTCATGGTACTGAGTCCGGATAGCGACTTCTTCCGCTATATGAAGGCGCCTTCTAACGCCACGCGTTAAGAACTGATATAACTAACAGGCCGACAATGTTGTCGGCCTTTTTTTTGGATGCAGTATGAACGTGAATATCTGGATGGCACTGGCGTTGGTTCTGGTGCTGGAAGGCCTGGGGCCGATGTTTATGCCACGCCTGTGGCGACGTGTGATTTTGAGCATGACACAGTTGCCCGATCGCCTGTTACATCGATTTGGCGGGGGATTGGTGGTGGCCGGCGTGGTGATTTACTGTATGTTGCGGCTGCATGGCGAACTTTGATGCCTTCAGCCTCGCCGTCTGAATGGTATCTTAGCCGCGATTTTACCCCTGGATGTTGTCGCGATCAAAACTCAGGCAAAAAAGCGCGCAATCGTATGCTAAAAGTGCTGAAAACCGAAAAATCAGATGGTAGAATCCTTTTTTAAGCAATCGGTGATTTTGAGAAATGGGTAAGAACGTCGTCGTACTGGGCACCCAATGGGGTGACGAAGGTAAAGGTAAGATTGTAGACCTTCTGACTGAGCGCGCTAATTACGTTGTGCGTTATCAAGGCGGCCACAATGCGGGCCATACACTTGTCATCAACGGTGAAAAAACCGTCCTCCACTTAATCCCTTCTGGCATTCTGCGTGACAACGTTACCAGCATCATTGGTAATGGCGTTGTTCTCTCTCCTGAAGCATTAATGAAAGAGATGAAAGGCCTGGAAGAGCGTGGGATTCCCGTACGCGAGCGTCTGCTGATTTCTGAAGCCTGCCCGTTGATCCTGCAATATCATGTGGCAATGGATATGGCGCGCGAGAAAGCGCGTGGTGCAAAAGCCATTGGCACCACAGGTCGCGGTATCGGTCCTGCTTATGAAGACAAAGTGGCCCGCCGTGCACTGCGCGTCAGCGACCTGTTTAACAAAGAAACCTTTGCGGCCAAGCTGAAAGAAGTGATCGACCTGTATAACTTCCAGCTGGTGCATTACTACAAAGAAGAAGCTGTTGACTACGACAAAGTGCTGAGCGATGTGATGGCGGTTGCCGACATCCTCACCAGCATGGTTGTTGACGTTTCTGAACTGTTAGACGTGGCACGTAAGCGTGGCGATCTGATCATGTTCGAAGGTGCCCAGGGCACGCTGCTGGATATTGACCACGGTACTTATCCCTATGTCACCTCTTCAAATACCACTGCCGGTGGCGTGGCGACGGGGTCAGGTATTGGTCCACGCTTTGTGGATTACGTCCTGGGTATCGTTAAAGCTTACTCCACGCGTGTCGGTGCAGGCCCGTTCCCGACCGAGTTATTCGACGAAACCGGTGAATTCCTGTGCAAGCAGGGCAACGAGTTTGGCGCCACAACGGGCCGCCGCCGCCGTACTGGCTGGCTGGATGCGGTCGCTGTACGTCGTGCCGTGCAGATTAACTCGCTCTCCGGTTTCTGCATGACCAAGCTGGACGTGCTGGATGGTCTGAAAGAAGTGAAAATTTGCGTGGCTTACCGCATGCCTGATGGCAGCGAAGTCACCACCACGCCGCTGGCAGCGGAAAACTGGGAAGGCATTGAGCCAATCTATGAAACCCTGCCGGGCTGGAGCGAGACAACCTTTGGCGTGAAAACGCTGGAAGGCCTGCCACAGGCCGCGCGTGACTACATTAAACGTGTAGAAGAAGTGACCGGTGTGCCCATTGATATTATTTCAACGGGTCCAGACCGTAGCGAGACGATGATTCTGCGCGATCCCTTCAACGCATAATCATCCTGTGGCCGGACATTGTCCGGCCTTTGTTTTTTATGTCATTTGATGCCACTAAACGCCCCTTCGCTTGTCAAACCCTTCACTGGCTGAAAAAAATACACAGTCGTCAACAGTCTGGTTTATCATCGTAGCGCAATACGAAAGAGCCAGTTCAACATTGAAATAAAGAGCAGGACGGGTGAGCATAGACGTGCCACCGGATGATTGACTGAGGTCACTGTGCAGCTAACAAGTTTTACCGATTACGGCCTGCGGGCGCTGATTTACATGGCCACCTTGCCGGAAGGCAGGCTGACCAATATCACTGAAGTCACCGATACCTATGGCGTATCGCGTAATCATATGGTCAAAATTATCAATCAGCTTAGTCGTGCAGGATTTGTCTCCGCAATTCGTGGCAAAAATGGGGGCATCCGCCTGGGCATGAGCGCCAGGGACATCGTAATAGGTGAAGTGGTACGCAAAATGGAGCCACTACAGTTAGTGGATTGTTCGAACTGCTCTATCGCGCCCGCCTGCCGACTTAAAAAGGCCTTACATGACGCCGTGCAGCTGTTTTTACAGGCGCTGGATGGCTACACGCTGGCAGACTTAGTAGAAGGTAATACACCTCTATATGAAATTATATTGTCCGAACCGCCGGTGGCAATGAATACTAAATGACATCGGAGGAACCCTAATGTCAAAAGATCCTTTTCTGGACAGAGAAGCTGAAAAGTACGAAAACCCTATTCCAAGCCGTGAATTTATTCTGGCGTTATTAGAAAAACGAGAAAAACCGGCCAGCCGTGAAGAGCTGGCACAAGAGATGAACCTGCAGGAAGAAGAACACCTCGAAGCCTTGCGCCGTCGTTTACGTGCGATGGAGCGTGATGGTCAGCTAGTTTTTACCCGCCGCCAATGTTATGCCTTGCCAGAACGTCTCGATTTGCTCCGTGGAAAAGTCATTGGCCACCGTGATGGCTATGGCTTTCTGCGCGTTGAAGGACAAAAAGATGACCTGTATCTGTCCGCCGAGCAGATGAAATTTTGTATGCATGGCGATGTGATTCTGGCCCAACCGCTGGGCGCGGATCGCAAAGGCCGCCGCGAAGCACGTGTGGTGCGGGTTCAGGAGCCGCGTAACAACCAAATCGTCGGCCGCTATTTCACTGACGCAGGCGTGGGCTTTGTGGTGCCTGACGACAGCCGTCTGAGCTTCGACATCCTGATTGGCCCTGAGGAAACCATGAATGCCCGTATGGGCTCCGTGGTGGTGGTTGAACTGTTGCAGCGCCCGACGCGTCGTTCGAAGGCGATCGGCAAAATCGCCGAGATTCTGGGCGATGACATGGGCACCAGCCTGGCAGTCGATATGGCGCTGCGCACCCATGAAATTCCGCACAGCTGGCCGCCAGAAGTTGAGGCTCAGGTGGGCAAACTGAATGAAGAGGTACCGGAGTCGGCAAAAAAAGGCCGTGTTGACCTTCGCGATCTGCCATTGGTCACTATTGATGGTGAAGATGCGCGCGACTTCGATGATGCGGTTTACTGCGAGAAAAAACGCGGCGGCGGCTGGCGGCTGTGGGTCGCGATTGCGGACGTCAGTTACTATGTTCGTCCCGGCACACCGCTGGACAACGAAGCGCAGCAGCGCGGTACCTCGGTCTATTTCCCTTCGCAGGTGGTGCCGATGCTGCCGGAAGTGCTGTCGAACGGCTTGTGTTCGCTGAATCCACAGGTCGATCGCCTGTGTATGGTGTGCGAAATGACCGTGTCGTCAAAAGGTAAGCTCACCGGCTTTAAGCATTATGAAGCCGTGATGAACTCCCATGCACGTCTGACCTATAACAAAGTCTGGAATATTCTGCAGGGCAATCCGGAACTGCTTGAGCAATATGCGCCGCTGGTGAAAGACCTGCAGGAACTGCACAACATGTATCAGGTGCTGGAAACGGCCCGTGAAGAGCGCGGCGGCATCTCATTTGAAACCGAAGAAGCGAAATTTATCTTCAACGCGGAACGTCGAATCGAACGGGTCGAGCGCACCTCACGTAATGATGCCCACAAGCTGATTGAAGAGTGCATGATTCTGGCAAACATCGCCTCAGCGCGTTTCGTCGAGAAGCATCAGGAACCGGCACTGTTCCGCGATCACGATCGTCCCAGCGACGACAGTATCAAAAGCTTCCGCACAGTATTGAACGAGCTGGGCCTGAGCTTACCGGGCGGAAACAAACCGCAGCCGATCGATTACGCCGCGCTACTGGATCAGGTTGCCGATCGCCCCGACGCGGAAATGCTGCAAACCATGCTGCTGCGTTCCATGAAACAGGCGGTGTACGATCCGGAAAACCGGGGCCACTTTGGCCTGGCGCTGGCCTCTTATGCGCATTTCACTTCGCCAATTCGCCGCTATCCGGATTTGTTACTGCATCGCGCCATCAAGTATTTGCTGGCAAAAGAGCAGGGCGAAGTAAAAGGCCTGACCACGGCTACCGGCGGCTACCATTACGATATGCAACAGATGCTGCAGCTGGGCCAGCACTGCTCCATGACAGAGCGCCGTGCCGATGAGGCCACTCGCGATGTGGCAGACTGGCTGAAGTGTGACTTTATGCAGGATCAGGTAGGTAACGTCTTTAACGGCGTGATCTCCAGCGTAACCGGATTCGGCTTCTTTGTGCGCCTGAGCGATCTCTTTATCGACGGGCTGGTTCATGTCTCTACGCTGGATAACGACTACTATCGTTTCGATCCGGTAGGTCAGCGACTGATTGGCGAATCTGGCGGTCGTACCTATCGCCTGGGCGATACCGTTGAAGTGCGGGTCGACGCGGTCCATATGGACGAGCGTAAAATCGACTTTGCGCTGGTTTCCAGTAAGCGCCAGGTACGTGGCGAAGGTAAAACGGAACGGGAAAAGGCGAAGCGGAACGCTAAGGCACCGACGAAGCATCGCCGTCAGACCGGTCGTAAAACGAATTTCGAGCCGGATTCAGCCTTCCGCAACAGCAGCAGTCAGCCTGCTGCGGCAAAGACCGAGAAAAAAAGTAAAAAAGTTTCCGAGAAAACCCGTAAAATCGCCGCCGCCACCAAGGCTAAGCGTGCCGCGAAGAAGGCGAAGCCGGCCTGATGCGCACATCAGCCCCTGCGTGCATGCAGGGGCTGTTATCCATTCATTTCCAACCACTGAGCAGATTGATGAGCGAAATTATTTTTGGTATCCATGCCGTGCAGGCGCTGCTGGAACGTGATCCTCAGCGTTTCCAGCAAGTCTTTATTCTCAAAGGCCGCGACGATCGTCGCCTGCAACCGCTGGTGACCGCGTTAGAAGCTCAAGGGATCGTGATTCAACTGGCCGATCGTAAATGGCTGGACAGCCAGGTGGAAGGCGGCGTGCATCAGGGGATTGTGGCGCGTGTTAAGCCGGGCCGCCAGTATCAGGAAGGCGATCTACCGGATCTGCTGCAGAGCCTGGAAAAGCCGTTCCTGCTGGTGCTCGACGGCGTCACCGATCCTCACAACCTTGGTGCCTGCTTACGTAGCGCCGATGCCGCAGGCGCCCATGCCGTCATCGTCCCCAAAGATCGCTCCGCCCCTCTGAACGCGACGGCGAAAAAAGTTGCCAGTGGTGCGGCAGAAAACGTTCCCCTCATCAGGGTAACCAATCTGGCACGCACCTTGCGCCTGCTGCAGGAATATAATATCTGGGTCGTCGGCACCGCTGGCGAAGCCGACCATACCGTTTATCAAAGCAAAATGACCGGGCCGATGGCGCTGGTTATGGGCGCCGAAGGTGAAGGGATGCGTCGCCTGACGCGTGAGCACTGCGATGAGCTCATCAGTATTCCTATGGCTGGCAGCGTTTCGTCCCTCAATGTGTCAGTCGCCACTGGCGTCTGCCTGTTTGAAGCGGTTCGTCAGCGCAACGCGTGATCGCTGCCGCAATTTAGTCTCTCTGTCCGGTCATAATGGTCATTCACCTTACATACTAAGTGAGTGATATCCGCGAGGAGCCGTTATGACCTGGACAACTCACACCGTTTTCAACCAACCTTTTCCCCTCAGCCACAGCAATCTGTTTCTGTCTGATGTTCCCTTGTGTGACGCACTGCAGCGCGAAGGCGGCGGCTGGGACAGCGAGTGGCTGGCGTCAGTCGGCAGGCAACTGGGCAGTGCAGAATCGCTGGAGCTGGGCAGGCTCGCCAATGCCAGCCCGCCTGAACTCCACCGTTATGACGCACGCGGCGTCAGGCTGGATGACGTCCGCTTTCATCCAGCCTGGCATGTGCTGATGCAGGGCCTTTGCGCCAGCCGTCTGCATAACCTCAGCTGGCAGCCTGACGTCCAGCCAAATGCCAGCGTAGCCCGTGCGGCACGCTTTATCCTGCATGCTCAGGTTGAGGCCGGAACGCTCTGTCCGGTGACCATGACCCACGCGGCAATCCCTTTACTACAGCGTTATTTGCCTGCCCGGTTTGAGTCCTGGCTCGAACCCTTACTCAGCGATCGTTACGACACGCATGCGGTTCCGGGCGATCAGAAGCGCGGTCTGCTGATTGGCATGGGCATGACTGAAAAGCAGGGCGGCAGCGATGTGCTGACCAACACGACGCGCGCAGAGCCCCTGGACAGGCGCGGAAGCGGTGAAGCCTATCGTATCGTCGGGCATAAATGGTTTTTCTCTGTGCCGCAAAGCGATGCGCATGTGATTCTTGCGCAAACGCAGCAGGGGCTCAGCTGCTTCTTTCTGCCACGGCTGCTGCCGGACGGTTCCAGAAATGCCATCTTCATTGAGCGGTTAAAAGACAAGCTCGGTAACCGTTCCAACGCCAGCAGTGAAGTGGAGTTCAGGGATGCGACCGGCTGGCTGCTGGGCGAAGAGGGTGAAGGCATTCGTCTGATCCTGAAAATGGCGGGCATGACGCGTTTTGACTGTGCGTTGGGCAGCCACGGCCAAATGCGCCGGGCGTTTTCCGTTGCGCTGTACCACGCACATCAGCGTCAGGTCATGGGCAAAACGCTGGTGGATCAACCGATCATGCGTCAGGTGTTGGCGCGTCAGGCCTTGCAGTTAGAAGGGCAAACCGCACTGCTGCTTCGCCTGGCGCGTGCCTGGTCTTCTCCCGCCAACGTCCATGAAGCCGCCTTCGCCCGGTTATTTACCCCGGCGGCGAAATATGTGATCTGTAAAGCAGGCGCTCCCTTTATCGCTGAGGCCATGGAGGTACTGGGCGGCGTGGGCTATTGCGAAGACAGCGAGCTGCCTCGCCTCTATCGTGATATTCCGGTCAACAGTATCTGGGAAGGATCGGGCAACGTGATGTGTCTTGACGTATTAAGAGTGGTGGGCCGCCAGAGCGGCACGCTGGACATGCTCAGGCAGGCGTTTGACGCCGTTAAAGGCTGTAACCGCCATTTCGATCGCAGCTGGCGACAGCTGGCTCTGCACCTGAGCAAAATGGATGAGTCGCAGGCCCGTGAACTTACCGACAGGCTGCTGCAGCTGGCGACGGCGGCAGTGTTGTTGAAGCACGCCGAGCCGTTAGTGGCGGATGCATGGTGCAGTCAGTGGCTCGACCCGCGCGGCACGCGCAAAATCGAGGGGCCACTGACCGACCGCTTACTGGCGCGCGCCAGCGGCAGGTGAGGCGCCATATAAGATGGCCGTCGTGTACCAGATTCCGGGGGTAACCGTTTCGTCGATCATCAAAATCTGATAATAAACGGCGCCGGCCTGATTCGCGCGCGCAGCAATGGCACGCTGCGCGTCGTCAGGCGAGCCTCTTACGCTGGCGCTAATGGTGCCCAGCTTCGGCAAACCGCCACTCTGGGCACGCGTAATGGACTGCGCTTTACCTGTTGGCGCGGGCGGAGCCTTTGGCGTCACCTGGAACAGCGAGCAGCCACTTAACAACAAACTTAACGTCAGTAACAGAGCGTAACGCATAGCAGATTTCTCGCCGTCAGGTTAAGTGGATAAGTGTAAGCTACCCGCCCGTTATCTTCACGATTTGATCGAGAAAACACTGACCAGTTGAGTCAAATGATGCCCCTTGTCGCTCAGGCTCTGGGCCGTGCTTTCTGCCTGTGCAACCAGCTCACTGTTTTGATGGGTCGCCTGGCTTATCTGGTTCATCGCCAGATTGACCTGACCAATGCCCGCCGTCTGCTGTTGTGCGGCCACGTTAATCTCACCCATTAATGCCTGAACCTGCTCAATGTGCGTCACGATATCACCCATCGCATCCCGGGTTTGCTCCGACAGTGTATGTCCTTCCGCAACGTGATGTATCGAGGTCGCGATCAGCGTATCGATCTCTTTTGCCGCCTGTGCCGAACGCTGTGCCAGCGCACGCACTTCGGCTGCCACTACGGCAAATCCACGACCGTGCTCACCTGCACGCGCGGCTTCGACAGCAGCATTCAGGGCCAAAATATTGGTCTGGAACGCAATGGACTCAATAACGTGGGTAATTTCGGCAATGCTCTGCGAAGACACGTTAATGGCCGACATCGTGCTGACCGAGCGGGTCACCGTCTGGTTGCCATTACTCACGATACCGCTGGCCTCGGCGACCAGCGACATGGCCTGACGCAGGCTATCGGCGGTGTGCTCAACGGTCGCACCAAACTGCTCCATGCTGGCAGAGGTTTCTTCAACGCTGCTGGCCTGGCGACCAATCTGCTCACTGATGTTGTGGCTGCTGGCTGCAATGGTATCCGTGCCGTCACTGATCTCCTGTGCGGCACGGCGAACCTGGGCAACAATCTTCTCCAGCCCCTCGCCGATGCCGTTAATGGCGTTAATCAACTGACCCACTTCGTCATGACGGGTGGTGTCCAGATGCTCCAGCAGATTACCGGCGGCATACTGCTCAGCTAAGTGAATAACCTGTTGTAACGGACGCGTGATGGCGCGGCGGCTGTACCAGACAAAGCAGGGCGCAAACAGCAACACCAGAATCAGGCCGGTGATAAGAAAGATATTTCGGCTGTGAATAACCGGAGCCAGCAGACTGTCACGATTAACTTCACCGACCACAACCCAGTTCCAGCCGGGCAGTTGTTGCCAGGCCAGCATCTTCGTTTCACCGTCGATTTCGGCTTGCTGAATACCCTCGGGCTGCGCCAGCATTTGCTTCATTACGCTATCCTGCCAGTCCGGACGTTTGCCTTCATTTTGTTTATCAAACAGATATTGTCCCTGCGCCGCGCCCGGCGTGCCGTTGAGCACATAGAAATGCCCGCTGTCGCCCAGGCGGCGAGCCAGCACTTTTTCGCGCATCAGGCCGTACTGCTTATCGATCTGGACGCCGACAAACAGAATCGCGATGACGGCACCGCTGTCGTCTTTAACGGGTTGATACTGCGTGATGTAACGGTGATCGAACAAGGTGGCCAGGCCCCGGAAGGTTTCCCCCTTCATGACGCTTTTCCAGGCGGCGCTGGCAGGATCAAGTTGGGTACCGATCGCCCGGCTGCCATCCTGTTTCTTCAGGGACGTGGAAATACGGATAAAATTATCACCATCGCGGACAAAAATCGTCGCGACAGCCGAGGTGCGATCCGTAAAATCATCGACGGCGATCTGATCGAGGTTAAGGGTTTTAAGGCCGGCACGCAGGGTCGGTGTGGAAAATTCGCCGACCTGAACACGTGCGGTTTCATCGCGGCTGAATCGCTTAGGTAAAAAGCTGACGAAGAGCTGAGTATAGTTGCCGACTTCCTGCGTCAGCGTCGCATTAAACATGGATGCCATCTCGGTGATGCCCTGCACCTGATTAACCATGTCATCGACGGCAAGACTTTCCAGCTGGCGTGAAGCATTCTGGCTTTGGATAAGGGTTAACGCCAACAACAAAACGCCTACGCTGAAGGAAGTGATGACGCATAGCTTCACTCCAAGGCTCGTTCTGCTAAGAGAGAAACGTTTCATAGATTACCTTTGTTTTTTTGTCAAATATGCATTAACAACGGCAGCGCAGGGGAAATATTTAGTTTAGAAATTATTACTATTGTAATGTTGTAAATCCTTTCCCGGGTTATCGTCGTTGGCGAGGCGCTAAAGGCCGCACCAGCTTAAGGAGAAAATATGATTGAACTCACCACGGAAAGGTTGGCAGGTATTGAATGTCTGCATGCAGCACCCGCAGGTCAGCGCCAGCAGCGGCTGCCAACGGTCGTGTTTTATCATGGCTTTACCTCGTCGAAAGAGGTTTATGCCTACTTTGCGGTGGCCCTGGCCCAGGCGGGGTTTCGTACCCTGATGCCCGACGCCGATATGCATGGCGCACGCTATAACGGCGATGCCGACACGCGATTTAGCCATTTTTGGGACATCCTCAAACAAAACATTGATGAATTCCCGTTGATTGAGGCCGCGTTACGCGCTGATGACCTGATTGCCGGCGACCGTCTTGCCGTTGCCGGGGCCTCAATGGGAGGAATGACGGCGTTAGGGGCGATGGCCTGCTATCCACATATTCACAGCGTCGCCTGCATGATGGGGTCCGGCTATTTTATGCAACTCAGCCACACGCTGTTCCCGCCTGTCACGGTAACGGGCCCGGAGCAGAAGGCACAGTTCACGCAACGCATGGCGCCGCTTACGGATTACGATCCTGCTGCCCGGCTGCACAATCTCGCGGACCGACCCCTCCTGCTATGGCACGGTGAGGCCTATGAGATCGTCCCTTTCGCAGAAACCCAGCGGCTGGAAAGGGCTCTGCGCGAGCAGAGGCTGGATGCCCATCTTGTTTCGCTGTCCGAAAAGCATATCGGACACAAAATTACGCCGTCGGGCCTGACGGCGCTGGTCAGCTTTTTTAAGCGCCAACTTTAGCCCGTCAACGACAGCGCCTTCCGTTTCAGCCCCAGTTTGCCTCATCATTCGCGCTTTCCGCACACCAGGGCGGAAAGCGGGCGTCTCCCGACAATTTAAATGAAATCCCCGCTTGAGTTTGTGCGGTGCCGCCAGTATGATTACGCGTCAATTTTTCAGCTGCATTCAGAGGTGTGTATCATTACGGTGATTCACAACCTATAACGTTCCTTGCTTCCGTGGGCCGCAGCTGACCCTGACAGGAGGCTGAATAATCCGTAAGGAGCAATTTCGATGCGTCATTACGAAATCGTATTTATGGTTCATCCTGACCAGAGCGAACAGGTTCCGGGCATGATCGAGCGTTACACTGGTGCTATCACTGGTGCAGAAGGCACGATCCACCGTCTGGAAGACTGGGGCCGCCGTCAGCTGGCTTACCCGATCAACAAACTGCACAAAGCACACTATGTTCTGCTGAACGTAGAAGCACCGCAGGAAGTGATCGACGAGCTGGAAACGAACTTCCGCTTCAACGACGCCGTTATCCGCAGCATGGTTATGCGCGTTAAAAACGCGGTAACTGAAGCATCACCGATGGTTAAAGCGAAAGACGAGCGTCGTGAGCGCCGCGAAGATTTTGCTAACGAATCCGCTGATGACTCAGATGCTGGGGATTCTGAAGAGTAATCCATCGTGACGGTTAATCGGCTGCGCTTGTCTGGCACGGTGTGCAAGACGCCAGTCCGTAAAATTAGTCCGTCAGGAATTCCGCACTGTCAGTTCGTGCTTGAGCACAACTCGGTGCAGATGGAAGCCGGATTTCACCGGCAAGCCTGGTGTCGAATGCCTGTGATTATTAGCGGCAGCGCCCATCAGGTGATTACTCAACATATAACGGTCGGCACGCAACTCATTCTCGAAGGCTTTATCAGCTGCCATCAGGCGCGAAATGGTCAGAGTAAAATGGTGTTACATGCCGAGCAGATTGAATTGATAGATTCTGGAGACTAGCCAAATGGCACGTTATTTCCGTCGTCGCAAGTTCTGCCGTTTCACCGCGGAAGGCGTTCAAGAGATCGATTATAAAGATATCGCAACGCTGAAAAACTACATCACTGAAAGCGGCAAGATTGTACCAAGCCGTATCACTGGTACTCGCGCAAAATACCAGCGTCAGCTGGCTCGTGCTATCAAGCGCGCGCGTTACCTGTCTCTGCTGCCGTACACTGATCGTCATCAGTAACGGCTGTTGTCCATTAACGACTTTAAGAGGATAAGGTAATGCAAGTTATTCTGCTTGATAAAGTAGCAAACCTGGGCAGCCTGGGTGATCAGGTTAACGTTAAAGCGGGCTACGCTCGTAACTTCCTGGTTCCACAGGGTAAAGCTGTTCCTGCTACCAAGAAAAACGTTGAATTCTTCGAAGCACGCCGTGCAGAACTGGAAGCCAAACTGGCTGACGTTCTGGCAGCATCTAATGCTCGCGCAGAGAAAATCAACGCACTGGGCACCGTTACCATCACGTCTAAAGCAGGCGACGAAGGTAAACTGTTCGGTTCCATCGGTACCCGCGACATCGCTGATGCAGTCACTGCAGCTGGCGTTGACGTCGCTAAGAGCGAAGTTCGTTTACCGAACGGCGTTCTGCGCACTACCGGTGAGCACGAAGTGGACTTCCAGGTTCACAGCGAAGTCTTCGCGAAACTGATCGTGAACGTGGTTGCAGGTTAATTTTATTATCCTGCCGCACCTGAACGCCGACACTTGTGTCGGCGTTTTTGTTTTCAGCCCTTAATGCCCTTTCTTTTGCCCCGCAACCCCACGCCTCAAGCGCATCATTAACATCCCAATAAGCCTTATCAGACAAAGGTCTGAATGCAATCAACGCACGGTCTGCCTGATGAACGGGACGGTGGGTTTTTAACGTGCGTGGCCACGGTTTCTGACGTGTCACGCGGATTAGCATCGCCATGCCTGTGAACGCCTGGCGGCACGTCGCGCTTTTTGCTTCACAAAGGCATGTTGTCCAGGACCAGGCGGTTTACGAGGCGATCGGTCAGCACGGGGAGTGATGGGGTAAAATGAATGGGGCAGGGCGGCGTGCATCCGGCGGCCTTCAGCCACCGGAGCAGGCTTATTCTACCCGTAAAAAACTGCCGTCCGGCTGGCGGGTAAACAGCACCGGGCCGTTCGCGCCATCCAGCGTTAAACCTGTCACGATGCCTTTTGCATCCCGACGGATTTTTACCTGTTGGCCCTCTTTTAATGTGCTGAGCGGCTGATCGTTACCTTCGACGCGCGCCATCGCAAAAACGTCATTCACCGGAAGATTATTGTCACGGAACAGTTGTGCCAGCGTCTGCCCGGACGCAATCTGGTAGCTATGCCAGTCACCCTGAGAATCGGCCTTTGTCTCTGGCTGAGACGCGGATTGCGCCGGTTTGTTATCGTAAATGTCCGCCTGCATCGGCACCTCTTTTTCTGCCGAAGGCGTCACAGGCCGTTCTACCGGATACTGTGGCGTGCCGGACGGCCAGAGAAAGGCCAGCAGCAGGATGAGTAAAGCGAGCACGATCCCACGACGGTGGAAAGCCGGCAGCGGGTCCATCCAGCGGATATCGTCTGTGAAATGCCAGATTCGATAAAGCCAGTGAGGCAGGCGAGACGAGACGTTTGAAGGCATATCAGGTTCCTCCGCTCCGGCACCATGCGGCCGCGTTCGTTGCGGCAGCCAGGCCTGTAACCGGGTTAAAATACGCAGTGCGTGCGTCCTGCGGCGACGAGGGGCAATCTGGCCCATATTTTCTCTCTTTCTTATAGTGCCAATGACAAGGAAAAACGTGTCACTTATACAGTATGGGCAATGTGGACGCGAAGTGCCTGCCAGCATTGATAAATTTGACCTGCGTATTGTTTCTCTTTCGCCAGCAAAAGTCATCTGCGGCGCTGTGGATTTTACGCCAGCGGCCTGCGCTGCTATGCTGCCCGTCTTACTATATCCGAGAGTGAAAGGAACGAAGATGACTACCCCTTCTTTCGACAGCGTCGAAGCACAAGCAAGTTACGGTATTGGTTTACAGGTTGGCCAGCAGCTGCTGGAATCTGGTCTGCAGGGGCTGCAGCCAGAAGCTCTGCTCGCGGGCCTGCGCGACGCGCTGGAAGGGAACTCACCCGCGGTGCCTGTGGATGTGGTTCATCGCGCACTTCGTGAAGTTCATGAGCGTGCGGAAAGCGTGCGTCGCGAGCGCGTAGAAGCCATGGCCGCAGAAGGTCAGGCTTTCCTGCAGGATCACGCTCAGCGTGAAGGCGTCAGCAGCACCGAGTCAGGCTTGCAGTTCAGTGTGATTACACAGGGCGAAGGCCCGATTCCATCGCGTCAGGATCGCGTACGCGTGCATTACACCGGTAAACTGATCGACGGCACCGTCTTTGACAGCTCAGTCGCTCGAGGCGAACCGGCTGAATTCCCGGTTACCGGCGTGATTGCGGGCTGGATCGAAGCGCTGACGCTGATGCCGGTGGGTTCCAAATGGGAACTGGTTATTCCACACAACCTCGCTTACGGCGAGCGCGGTGCGGGTGCGTCCATCCCGCCATTCAGCACTCTGATTTTTGAAGTTGAGCTGCTGGAAATCCTGTAAGGATAAAAGGGCGGCGCGATGCCGCCCTTCGCCCTCTTACTGCTGTAAATTGACCTGCCAGACAGCAAATCCCGTCTCGTCATTCCCCGTTGCCTTCATGGGATACTGTGCATGCTGTTGAATAAAGTGCGTGGCTTTATCACCGGGCGCGGTTTCAAAGCGAATATCAAGAGGCTGTGCAGCCTTAATCTTCGCCAGCCGCCAGTTATTGTCAGCCTGAGGGCGCACTTCACCCTGCTTTTTGGTTTCTGCGCTGATATAGGCCGCCAGGATAGCGCGGTTTTCATCTGGTGAGGCAAATGCAATGTACTTGTCGCCCGTGCCCGCAAATTTACCGCTGTAGGCCCGGTAGTTATTGGTCGCCACCAGGAAGGTCGCTTTAGGATCGATGGGTTGCCCCTGCCAGCGAAGGTCCTTAACACGTGAGGCATCAGGATGAATCAGTTGACACTCTTCGTCATAACGGGCCGGCTGTGTCACATCAATCTGGTAACTCACACCGTCGATCACGTCGAAGTTATAGGTGCGGAAATTCCAGTTGATTAACGATTGCGTGCGTGTGCTGGTCGGATCGATCTGGTTAAACTGGCCTGCGGAACATTCCAGCCACTCTTTTACCTGCTCGCCGCTCACTTTCATCACCACCAGCGTATTGGGATAAAGATACAAATCCGCCGCATTACGGAACGTCAGGTCACCTTTCTCCACTTCCACGTAGCTGGCAGGATCGTTCTTACGTCCACCGGCTTTAAACGGCGCAGCGGCCGACAGCACCGGCAGCGCCGCCAGATCGGGATCGCCCTGAATAAAATGCTCCACGTAGGCGCGCTGAGCGTTATTCACAATCTGTACGGTGGGATCGTCCTGAACCAGCGACAGGTAGCTGTACATCACATCGGCGGATTTTCCGATGGGCTGAGCGACAAACTCGCGGGTGGCATGGTGATCATCTTTCAGGACGTTAACCAGTGCCGGATCTTCTGCGGCCAGCGATGTCTTGTTTGCGGTGTCATAGACAGGGCGCGCCTGTGCGGTGCCGTGAGTGACGTGCCAGCGACCACCTGCGTTGCTCAGCGCCAGATCAACCACGCCCAGATGATCGCCCCACATGCCCGGCATCACCGCAGGAATACCGTTCAGGGTTCCTTTCTCAATATCCGCACCTTTTATCCGCGCAAACTCCTTGCCTGGGAAAACGGCGTGCGCATGGCCAAACATAATGGCATCAATGCCTGCGACCTCGCTGAGGTAATAAACCGAATTCTCAGCCATGGCCTGATAAGGTTCGCTACTCAGACCGGAGTGGGCAAGGGCGATAACGACATCTGCGCCTTTAGCGCGCATCTCTGGGACATAGCGACGTGCGGTTTCGGTGATGTCATCCACCCGCACCTTGTCGTGCAGGTTGGCTTTATCCCACACCATAATCTGCGGCGGGACAAAGCCGATATAGCCCACCTGCAGGGTATGTGTTTTACCCTCACGATCGGTCACGCGGGTCGGTTTAATCAGGTAGGGCGTAAACAGAGGCTTGCCGCTTTTCAGATCGATAACGTTCGCATTCACATAGGGGAAGCGCGCGCCGGCCAGCGCTTTTTGCAGGTACGGCAGGCCGTAGTTAAATTCATGGTTGCCCAACGTACCGACGCTGTAATCAAGCGTATTCATGGCTTTATAGACAGGGTGGATGTCGCCCTGCCTGAGCCCTTTTGCGGCCATATAGTCGCCCAGCGGGCTGCCCTGAATAAGATCGCCATTGTCTACCAGGACGCTGTTGGTGACTTCCTGACGCGCCGCATGGATTAACGAGGCGGTGCGCACCAGACCATATTTTTCCGTGGGCGTATCTTTGTAGTAGTCGAAGTCCATTATATTGCTGTGCAGATCGGTCGTTTCCAGCACGCGTAAATCCACGGTGGCTCCCTGTGCTGCAACTGAAACGCTCAACGCCAGTAACATCATTCCCGCCTTAAACATGCTCGCTCCCAAAGCTAATAGATCAAGGCTACAAAAATAATGTAAAACTCTGATGAAAGGGCAGATTAAATCGTGATGAAGATAACGTTTTGAGCCAGCCGCACGCTGGGCACGGGCGAAACGCATTGCAGGTTTTGCAAAAGGATATCGTGGCCATTTTTTTCTATTATGTTGATATAGCTGAAAAATGATTCAGAATGTTTGCCTGAATTCAGAGATGAACGTGAAGCTGCTAGACTGTATTCCATCGGGTATGACAGTTAACGCGTAGCATTCGCATACATGAGGTGGAAAATGTTAGAGCAAATAAGCCAACTGGCGCGTGAAGCAGGCGACGCGATTATGCAGGTCTACAACGGTTCCGTTCCGACAGACGTTTCTCATAAAGCGGATGATTCACCTGTCACGGCGGCAGACCTGGCCGCCCATGATGTGATTGTGTCGGGTTTAAAACAGCTGACACCGGATATTCCGGTGCTGTCAGAGGAAGATCCGCCCGGCTGGGAGGTTCGCCAGCACTGGCAACGTTACTGGCTGGTTGACCCGCTGGATGGCACCAAAGAATTTATCAAACGTAACGGCGAATTTACCGTCAACATTGCGCTGATTGAGCAGGGCAAACCGGTTATGGGCGTGGTCTATGCCCCCGCGCTGGGCGTGATGTATTCCGCCGCAGAGGGCAAAGCCTGGAAAGAAGAGAACGGCGAGCGACAACAGATTCATGTGCTTGATGCGCGTCCACCGTTAGTGGTGGTGAGCCGTTCGCACAACGACGACAACGAGATGAAAGAGTACCTCAAGCAACTGGGGGAACATCAGACGGTGGCAACCGGGTCATCACTGAAATTTTGCCTGGTGGCAGAAGGGAAAGCGCAGCTCTATCCGCGCTTTGGGCCAACCAATATTTGGGATACCGGAGCGGGTCATGCCGTTGCCGCGGCCGCGGGGGCGCACGTTCACGACTGGCAGGGAAGAACACTGGACTATGCGCCGCGTGAATCTTTTCTTAATCCGGGCTTTCGCGTCTCGCTGTTTTAACCCAGTGCGGGAGGCGCAGCCCTCCCGCTTTCCGCCTTCAGTCCTGCAACAGCGATTTTACTAAGCTTATCACCTGCTGAACCTCCTGCTGAGAGAGCGCCCCGTCTTTGACGTATTTAACCTGACCTGTTTTATCCAGTACCATAATAGCCGAGCCGCCCTGCTTTAATTGCCAGGCGTGCTGCACATTGCCATTGCTGTCGACGATAAACTGCGACCAGGGATACTGCTGCTTATTACTGTGAATACTGCTGCGTACGAACATGCTGGTGCCGGGAATGGCATCATCGGTATTAACAATGGTGGTGGTCTGATAGCGGTCGTGAGGCAATTTCGCTGCCTTGATGGCTTCAACCAGCGCCGCGTTCATCTCTTTCGCGGATGAGCGCCCGGCAATGTGCTGTACCACGCGGACTTTTCCGCTCAGCTGAGCGCTGTTCCAGTTTTTATAACTGAATTTTTCCTGCTGTAAAATCAGCTCGCCTTTGTCGTTGACGCCCACTGCCGGCACACGTTTGCCCAGTTCAATGTCATGCGCCAGCGCGCTAACGGGAATCAACAACGATAAAGCCAGTGCTGCCAGTGTTGCACGCATCATCATTCTCTCCAGTGATCAGACCAGTTAGTCATTCCACTGTCATATTAAGCAGGGATGATGCGGCTGTCTCAAAAAGCTGTCAGCTTTGCTATCGACAACACAATTCTTTAACCAATGAAGGTTTACACTGAATAGTGAAAAGTAAATAACAGAGTATTCTGTAATGTTGTGTCAGAACGGTAAAAAAATTTATTTCTTATCGTGCGAAACAAACAGAGTGTTCTATAGTTTATCTCGAATTCGCGCTTCAAGGATCCGTACCGAATTTGGCCACGGTGAAGCGTGCTTAAAAATTAAGGAGTTAATCACTATGAAAATCTTCCAGCGCTATAATCCACTACAGATAGCAAAATATGTTAAGACGCTGTTCAAAGGAAGGTTGTATATCAAGGATGTTGGCGCATTCGAGTTTGATAAAGGTAAAGTCCTGATCCCCCGGGTCAAAGACAAACAGCACCTGAGCGTGATGTCAGAAATTAACCGCCAGGTCGTTCGTCTCAAGTTAGAGTTCAACTAAATAACAGGGCGCCGTTGGCGCCCTTAGTGTTTCTACTCTTCGGTTTTTGCCACATTCAGCATCGGCGGACGTTCATCAATCCGCGTCACCAGTAGCTGGTCAATTCGGTAGCTGTCGATATCCACCACTTCGAACTTGTAACCGGCAAACTTCACAAAGTCCGTGCGCTTCGGGATCTTACGCAGCATATACATCATAAAACCGCCGATGGTTTCGTAGTTACCTGACTGCGGAAAATCATCGATATCCAGCACGCGCATGACATCATCAATCGGCGTACCGCCTTCCACCAGCCAGGAGTTTTCGTCACGAGCGACGATTTGCTCTTCCATGCCCTGGCCCACCAGATCGCCCATCAGCGTGGTCATGACGTCGTTAAGCGTAATGATGCCCACCACCAGCGCGTACTCGTTCATGATGACCGCAAAATCGTCACCCGCCGTCTTAAAGCTTTCCAGCGCCTCGGATAACGTCAGCGTATCGGGCACAATAAGCGCCGAGCGGATCTGGACCCCGCTGTTCAGCGCCATGCTCTGATTTCCCAGCACGCGCAGCAGGAGCTCTTTAGAGTCGACATAGCCCACAATGTGGTCAATATCACCATTACAGACCAGGAATTTAGAGTGTGGATGTTGAGCGATTTTGGTTTTCAGGCTGACTTCATCTTCGTGCAGATCGAACCAGACAATGTTTTCGCGTGAGGTCATGGAGGAAGGGACGGTGCGCGACTCCAGTTCAAACACGTTCTCAATGAGTTCATGCTCCTGCTTACGCAGCACGCCAGCCAGCGCACCGGCTTCGACAACCGCATAAATATCGTCAGAGGTGATATCGTCTTTACGCACCATCGGCAGTTTAAAAATGCGAAAAAAGACGTTGGCCAGACCGTTGAACAGCCACACCAGCGGGCGCATCACCAGCAAGCAGAAGCGCATGGGATTGATAATGCGCAGGGCAATGGTTTCGGGCGCGATCATACCGACGCGTTTCGGGGTCAGGTCGGCAAACAGAATAAACAGGCTGGTCACGATGGTAAACGAGCAGATAAAGCTAAGCTGTTCGGCAAGTTCATGCGACATAAAGCGGTTAAACAGGCTGGAAAACGCGGGCGAAAACGCCGCATCACCGACAATACCACCGAGGATCGCCACGGCATTCAGGCCGATTTGCACCACGGTAAAGAACATGCCGGGTGTTTCCTGCATTTTCAAAACGCGCTGAGCGTTGATGTTGCCTTCGTCGGCCAGAAGTTTCAGCTTAATCTTGCGGGCGGCGGCCAGCGAGATTTCCGAAAGAGAGAAAAAAGCACTGATTACGATCAGTAGCAGAATGACAAGTAAGCTATCAAGCATATGCGATCCAAAGAGTTATTCACTTGTCATTTTTGGCCTGGGCAGCGTGCGGTTCAGGCGGTCATTCCCTGTGCTGGTGACGCAAGGGGAGCTATCCGTGCCAAAAATGTCTGCGCCCATTTAACACAATGCGTGAGCGTCGGGGCAGAAATGAAGACAGGCGGGATGCCTGTGGTGGGTGATTATAGCAGCAGCGACGATGCCGCCGCCAGAGGGCAATCGGTAGCGTCCTGTAAGGCCATCGGGCAACCTGCCATCAACCGCCCGCTCAGGCAGGCAAAGGGCAATGGCACCTGCGACGTAACAACTTCGTTGTAACGTAAGTGGGTTTTGCCGACAATAATACTCAATTTGACTTATAACTCGTTGTACACTGCCAGTTGGCAAAAAGTGCGGCTATGATGAGTGAGTTGCCGTCGCGATCGTATCGGTAACGAGGATTAACACGCGCCCTGTGGAATGGGGCAGGCATGACAGACAGGAGTACAGGTGCCACGATTTTATGTTTATTGCATGGCGGGTTTGCTACTCGTCGCGCCCGCCTTCGGGGCAGCGCCGGTTCGACTACAGCTGGAAGGGCTAACCGGAGAACTGCAAAAAAACGTCAGGGCACGCCTGTCGACCATTAGCAGCGATGAAGTCACCAACGATGGCCGCTTTCGCTCACGCGTATCCGCGGCAATAAAAGAGGGGCTGCGTGCGCTCGGCTATTATGAGCCGGATATCGACTTCGTATCGCGGCCCGCGCCACCTCAGGGCGGCCGTCCGGTGTTAATCGCCCGCGTCACGCCCGGTCAGCCGGTAAAAATTGCGGGCAGTACGATTATCGTCACCGGCCAGGCTAAAAACGATGCAGACTATAAAAACTGGATCGCGCAGGGGCGCCCCAAAGTCGGAACGGTGCTAAATCACGGGCAGTACGACAAATTCAAAAGCGGCTTCACTAACCTTGCCCTCCGTAACGGCTATTTCGACGGTGAGTTTGAGAAAAGCGAGCTGGGCGTTTCCGTTGCGCGCCACGAAGCCTTTTGGGATCTCGATTACAACAGCGGCCCGCGCTATCGTTTTGGCAATGTCAGCTTTGAAGGTTCGCAGATTCGCGAAGCCTATTTGCAAAATTTAGTGCCTTTTAAAGAGGGCGATTACTACAGCTCGCGCGATCTGGCAGAGCTTAACCGCCGTCTTTCTGCGACCGGCTGGTTCCAGTCAGTCGTGGTTGCGCCTGAGTTTAAGCAGGGACGCAAAACTAAAGTCCTGCCTTTAAATGCGGTAGTCTCGCCTCGTGCTAAAAACACCATCGAAGCTGGCGTCGGTTATTCAACCGATGTCGGACCGCGCCTGAAAGGAACGTGGAGAAAGCCCTGGGTTAACGATCGCGGTCACAGCATGGTCGTCAGTGCCTATGTTTCTGCCCCCGAGCAGCAGGTCGATCTCAGTTATAAAGTCCCCTTGCTGAAAAGCCCCCTTGAGCAGTATTACACGTTCTCGGGCGGCCTGAAGCGCACCGACCTCAACGATACCAAGGCGGACACCAGTACGCTGGCGGCATCGCGTAACTGGGACAGCAGCAGCGGCTGGCAAAGAGCCCTGAATCTGCGCTGGAGCCTTGACCACTTTACACAGGGTAACGTCACCAACACCACGATGCTGCTCTATCCCGGCATCAGTCTCAACCGCACCCGTTCCCGCGGTGGCTTAATGCCCACGTGGGGCGACTCGCAGCGTTATTCCGCCGATGTATCCGATACCACCTGGGGATCGGATGTCGATTTCTTGATCCTGCAGGCGCAAAACGTCTGGATCCGCACGCTGGGCGAAAAGAACCGCTTTATCGCACGCGGCACGGTGGGATGGATTGAAACCAACGACTTTGACAGGGTGCCGCCGGACCTGCGTTTCTTTGCTGGCGGAGATCGCAGCATTCGCGGTTATAAATACAAAAACGTTTCGCCCCGTGACAGTGACGGCAAACTGACCGGGGCCTCAAAAATGGCCACCGGTTCGCTGGAATATCAATACAACGTCAGCGGCAAATGGTGGGGTGCGGTGTTTATTGACTCCGGTGAGGCCGTTAATGACATCAGTCAAAGCAATATCAAAACCGGTGCCGGTATCGGCGTGCGCTGGGCATCGCCCGTGGGGCCCATTAAGTTTGATATTGCCCGCCCTATTGGCGACAGCGAGGAGCATGGTGTGCAATTTTACGTAGGACTGGGGCCTGAATTATGACGCGCTGGAAAAAGGTCCTGATTGGCTTTTTGATTTTTTTAGTGCTGCTGTTTGCCAGTCTGGCATTTTTGATTGGCACAACGCCGGGATTACATCTGGTGCTGAAGGGCGCTTCGCGCTGGGTGCCGGGGCTATCCATCAACAAAGTGGACGGTGGCTGGCGTAACCTTACCCTCAGTGGATTGCGCTATGAGATGCCTGGCGTCAGCGTGAATGCGGGCAATATCCATCTGGCCGTTGATCTTAACTGCCTGGTGCACTCGTCGGTCTGCGTGAACGATCTGACGCTGAAAGATATCAGCGTGGTGGTTGACAGCAAAAAGATGACGCCCTCCACCGCGCCGCCGGAAGAAGAAAGCGGCAAGACAAACCTCAGCACGCCCTATCCGATCGCCCTGCGCCACGTGGGCCTGCATAATATAAACGTGAAAGTGGATGATACCGCGATTTCGCTGGTGGACTTTACCACCGGTCTGCAGTGGCAGGATCGTGCGCTGACGCTCAATCCCACCCATATTCAAAGCCTGCTGATTGCGCTGCCGAAAGCGGCGCAGGTGGCAAAAGAGCAGGTGGTGCAGCCCAAAATACAGCAGCCGAAGCCCGACGAGAAGCCGCTGGGCGAAACCTTACAAGCGATGTTTGCCAAACCGCTGTTACCTGAACTGCCCGACTTCCAGCTTCCGCTGGACATTGATGTACAGGACATTGTGGGCGAGCAGTTGCGGATCACTGGGGATACCGATATTACGGTAAGCCGTTTGCAGGTGAAGGCAAAAACCCTCGACAGGCATATGCAGTTGCAAACGCTGGCGGTGGATTCAAATCTGGGCAAGCTGAACGGCAGCGGTCAGGCGACGCTGGCCGACAACTGGCCCGTTGATTTGACGCTAAACGGTGACGTGAACGTTGATCCGGTGAAAGGCGAAAAGCTAAATCTGACGCTTAAAGGCGCGATGCGCGACGCGTTGAAACTGGCGCTAACGCTTTCAGGCCCGGTGCGCGCGCAGTTCGATGCCAGCGCCCAGCCCGCCGTCGCCGGGCTCCCGCTGGCCTTGACGCTCACCAGCCCGCAACTGCGCTGGCCGCTGACCGGTGCGGTTCAGTATCAGGCTGACAATCTCGACTATCAGTTCAAAGGTAAAGCGACCGACTATGTCATGTCGTTGCGGACGGCTGTGAAAGGCGAATCGGTGCCGCCTGCCACGATTGCGCTGGACGGCAAGGGCAATATTGAGCAGTTCAGCCTGGACAAGCTGCGTGTGGCGGCGCTGCAGGGCAATATTGACCTGACGGCGCTGGTGGACTGGAGTAAAGCCATTAGCTGGCGCAGTGAACTGACGCTGGCGGGCATTAATACCGCCCGTCAGTATCCCGACTGGCCCGCCAAACTTGACGGGAAAATTACCACGCGCGGCAGCCTGTATGGCGGCAGCTGGCAGGTCAGCGTGCCGCAGCTGATGCTGAAGGGCAACGTCAAACAGAATGCAGTCAGTGCCGGTGGCACATTACGGGGAAACAGCTATAACCAGTGGGATATCCCGGGCATCAGGATTGCCCTGGGTCGAAATCATCTGGATGTAAAAGGCAGTCTGGGCGACACGCTGAACCTGGATGCCAACGTGGATGCGCCCCATCTTGATAATGCACTGCCGGGCCTGGGCGGCGTGGTGAAAGGGGATATCAAAGCACGCGGTACGCTAAAAGCGCCACAGTTGCTGGCCGATCTTACCGCCACGGGGTTACGCTGGCAGCAACTGCTTGTCCGCCGCGTCACCCTGAAAAGCGACGTGCGCTCCAGCGACCAAATCGCCGGTAAACTTCAATTGCGGGTTGAACAGCTAAAACAGGATGCACTCAACATCAGCCTGCTGACGCTCAATGCCGAGGGTGATGAAAAGCAGCACCAGCTCAAACTCAACGTACAGGGCGAGCCGGTATCAGGACAGCTTGCGCTCAACGGCAGCTTTGACCGTCAGACTGAGACGTGGAAAGGCAGTCTTAATAACACGCGTTTTGACACGCCGGTGGGAGAATGGCGACTGACGCGTGCGATGACCATTGACTATTTTAACCAGAAACAGAGCGCGACGATCGGCCCCCACTGCTGGCAAAACCCCAATGCACAGCTTTGTGTCCCAGAGCCCATTGAAGCCGGCCCCAGTGGTCATGCTCACGTGGTGTTAAACCGCTTCGATCTGGCAATGTTGAAACCCTTTCTGACCGATCAAACACAGCTGAGCGGTGTGTTCAGCGGCGATGCCCGCGTCAACTGGACGGCGGACGGTAAACTGCCTGTCGGCACGCTGGCGCTGAAGAGTAACAACGTGAAAGTCGCGCAGGACGTGCAGGGCAATACGCTGCCCATCGCCTTTAACACGATTAACGTTAATGCGGCACTGCGGGACGGACGGGCTCAGCTCGACTGGCTGATTCGCATCGTGAATAACGGTCAGCTGGACGGCAATGTGCAGATTACCGATCCGCAGCAGCGCCGTGCGCTGGGCGGCAACGTGAATATCCGCAATATCTCCCTGGCGATGATCAACCCGGCGTTGATGCAGGGCGAAAGTATTAAAGGCAATCTGAACAGTAATCTGCGTTTGGGAGGAACGGCACAGCAGCCGCAGATTTTTGGTCAACTCGGCCTCAAAGATGTGAACGTAAAAGGCAACTTCATGCCGGTGGATCTGACCAGTGCCAGCCTGAATATGGTGTTTAACGGCATGAGTTCGACGCTGAATGGCCTGCTCCAGACCGCACAGGGCAACATTAACCTGAGTGGTGATGCGGACTGGAGTCAGTTGGATAACTGGCGTGCGCGCGTTGCCGCCAAAGGCAGTCGGGTTCGCGTCACCGTGCCGCCCATGGTGCGCATGGACGTTTCCCCGGATGTGGTCTTTGAGGCTACGCCAGCCGCCTTTAACCTTGACGGCCGGGTTGATATCCCATGGGCGCGCATTACGGTACAAGAGGTACCAGAGAGCGCCGTGGGCGTCTCCTCTGACGAGGTGATGCTGGATAAGAACCTTAAACCGATTGAGCCTAAAACTGCCTCAATACCGATTAACAGTAACCTGACCATTCACGTCGGAAACGACGTACGTCTCTCGGCCTTTGGGCTAAAAGCCCGGCTGAATGGCGATCTGAAAATGGTGCAGGATAAATCCGGACTGGGGCTGAACGGACAGATCAACATCCCATCCGGCCGTTTCCATGCCTATGGTCAGGACTTGATCGTACGTAAAGGTGAGCTGCAGTTTGCAGGCCCGCCAGACCAGCCTTATCTCAACCTGGAGGCGATTCGTAATCCGGATGCAACAGAGGATGGCGTAACGGCAGGATTGCGCGTCACGGGGCTGGCAGACGAGCCAAAAGTAGAAGTGTTCTCCGATCCGGCGATGTCACAGCAGGAAGCCCTTTCATACCTGTTACGGGGGCAGGGGCTGAAAAGCGACGGTGACGGTAACGCACTAACTTCGGCGTTAGTCGGCTTAGGGGTTGCACAAAGTGGGCAGGTTGTGGGTAAAATCGGCGAGACGTTCGGTGTAAGTAACCTTGCTCTCGACACCACCGGCGTTGGCGACAGTCAACAGGTGCAGGTCAGCGGCTATGTACTGCCGGGTCTACAAGTAAAATACGGAGTGGGCATTTTTGATTCACTGGCAACGTTAACCTTGCGTTACCGCCTGATGCCCAAACTCTATTTGGAAGCCGTATCCGGTGTGGATCAGGCTCTTGATTTGCTTTATCAGTTTGAGTTTTAGCAATGCGAATAATTGTCTATGGCAGTTTACGGCGCAAACAGGGAAACAGTCACTGGATGACACACGCGCAATGGTTGGGTGACCATCAGATTGAGGGCTATGAGCTTTACAGTCTGGGTCACTATCCCGGCGTGATTACTGGCGAAGGAACGGTATATTGCGAAGTCTACCGTATTGATGCCTCCATCCTCGCCGAGTTAGATGCGCTTCGCACCAAAGGCGGAGAATACAAACGTTTTCTGATCCAGACACCGTTTGGGAGCGCGTGGCTTTATGTTTATCAACGTTCAGTTTCAGGACGTCAGCGTATTATGAGCGGCGACTGGCTGAAACGTGAAGAGGAGCAGGAAAGCGAATAAAACATTGCCCAATGGAACCTGTCGCGAGTGCGTCCGTTGGGCGATTTATCAGCGAATTAAAAAACCGGAAATGAAAAACATTTCCGGTTTTTTATGGGCCTTATTCAGCCTGTCCGCCTTCAATCGTTAAAAGATAGCCGTAAGTTGACCGGCTTATTTTCTTAAGACGACGTTCCTAAAAGATAACGAAAACAGACATACCACTGCCTGGCCGGGCAGCATGAAGACGTAACATCGCTCGCTACAAGATGTTTTTCATCTACTCCCCGGTAAGGGATGCAGGCTCTGGCAGGGACGTTACCACAGTGCGCCAGCAATGAATCCAGGGAAGAAGCAAAGGAAGTGACGTGTCGAAACAGGAGGGCTGTTAATAATGAATATGGCGGAAAGAACGCTGGGGAAGGTATTCCCCAGCAGTAGATCATATTACTTCTTCGCCGCACGCTCGAAAGAAGAGAGGATCTCAGCTTTCGCTGCTTCGGCGTTATCCCAGCCGTCAACCTTAACCCATTTGCCTTTTTCCAGATCTTTGTAATGCTCAAAGAAATGGGTGATCTGCGCACGCAGCAGCTCTGGCAGGTCGTTCACATCTTTAATGTGATCGTATTCTTTGGTGAGCTTGGTGTGCGGAACGGCAACCAGCTTGGCATCTTCACCTGACTCGTCGGTCATTTTTAATACGCCAACCGGGCGGCAACGGATCACTGAGCCTGGCTCCAGTGGGTACTGGGTAGGGACCAGCACGTCTACCGGATCACCATCCAGTGACAGGGTATGGTTGATGTAACCATAGTTGCACGGATAGAACATCGCAGTGGACATGAAGCGATCCACAAACAGGGCTCCAGAATCTTTATCAACTTCATATTTGATCGGATCGGCATTGGCCGGGATCTCAATAATGACGTAGATATCTTCTGGCAGGTCTTTACCTGCTGGCACCTGGTTCAAACTCATCGGGTATTCCTTCAGTAGTCGTATGTTGAGTGTTGGCTATTATAGCCAACTGACTGTGAAAGTACGCCCCCTTTTTGGCGTTTCAGAATGCTCCTCAACGCTATTTGGCCGTGATAAACAAGGAAACAATGCCCGCAGCAATCAATGGCCCTACCGGGACGCCGCGAAAAAACGCCACGCCGATCACTGTCCCTATTAACAATCCGCCAATGACAGAAGGCTGAACGCTCATAAAACTCACGCCGCGGCCGCCCAGCCAGGCCACAAAAATCCCCACCAGAATCGCGACGATCGACTGCCAACTGGCAAAGGACTTGGTTAGGGAGGAGGCGGGCAACGAACCGCTGGCGAGCGGGGCCATGACCGCCACCGTCAGGATAATGATGCCCAACGTAATGCCCTGTTTTTCCACGTAAGGGAAGAACTGCGCCAACGGCGTCAGTTTGATGGCCAGCAGAATCAATATAGAAAGGGTTACGGCGGTGTTGTGGACAAAATAGCTCAGTATGGCAAGGCCGATTAATATCAGCGTAGAAGCATAAGCAGCCATGTTTTTTTCCCTGCAGGTAAAAGACAACATTGGCAAAAAGCCAACAACGGACTGACATTAATCAACAATCGTCGGGGTTAGCGCAACTGCCATTGGCCAAAGATTGCAGCTGTAACGTTTGATTGCGTACCAGAGCGGTGCTCTGCGCCGCCAGCGCAACGGGACCCAGGGTGCCCTGCGTATTCAGTTGGCTGCGGCTCGCCGCTAACCAGGCCTCACGGTATTTCATCCATGCGCGCTGTGCGGCACGCAGTTTTTCTCTGGGCTGTCCGCTTAATTTTTTCATCAATGCACTGTACTGCGTATTCATTTCTTTATCCCATTTCTGGGTCGCCGCATCCTGGCATTGCATCAGGGCCAGCGTGGTATCCGCTTGATTAAGACATTGATTTAAAGTGATATCAATATTGGACTGATCCGCCACTGCGGCCTTACAGCTCAAGAGTACGAACAGCACTAACCCTTTTTTCATGGATTTTCTCCTTAATTTCTTTAACAAAATACCTTCAGTTTCTTTAACAGGTTAGCGGGAACGAACAGGTTAATCATCCACGGGCGTTAAAGTTTACGAATCGCAGTGCCGATACTTTCTCCGTTTAAGGGTTGTCGAAATTTTTTCGCCTTACTACTCATACGGAAACGATCAAGATGAAACAGTTATCACTACGCACGGGGTTGCTGGCGTTGCTGGCATTCATGACACTGCTGTTGCTGGCGGTGAGTGTGATGGGCATTGTGGCAATTAATAAGGGCAACCGCTCGTTGGATGTGATTAACCGCATTCAGGGGATTGAGTTAAACAGTCTTTATCGCAGTAATGCCGATTTAATGCGTGCACGCGCCAGTGCTGCGCTTGCCGTTCGTAAGATTGAGATTGGTTTACTGGATGAGGGCGCACAGGTCACGAAAACGGCGCAGGCCGATGTCGAGTCATCACAGCGGAATTTAAAACGTTTTGTGGATGCGGGTACCGTGACGGCGGAAGGCAAAATCATGGCTGATGCCATTGCATCAAGCTACAAGGATTACCTTGATCAGGGCATCCTGCCGATGATGAAGGCGCTCGACAAGCAGTATAACGACGAATACTACCAACTGCTGGAAGGTAAACTGGAGCCTTTATCGGCGAAGTACACCAAAGCGGTGGAAACCTTCGGGACTAAAGCCGACGAAATTACCCAGGCACAATTAGTGGAAGCTCAGCGCAATGAAATCATGATGAAAGTCCTGATTGCCGTAGCTGTCGGGCTCTCCTTGCTGCTGCTGGTACTGGCCTGGGTGCTGTTGCGCCGCATGTTACTGACACCGTTGAACACCGCAATCATCCACCTTGAGCAGGTGGCGGCTGGCGATTTGTCTCAACCGTTGCCGCTGGCGGGTAACAACGAACTGGGCCGTCTCAATAATGCGCTGGCAGGCATGCAGCAGGCTTTGCGTGACTCAGTGAACAAAGTACGTGAAGCAGGACTGAAGATTGACAATGGCAGCCGCGAATTGGCGGCGGGCAACGCTCACCTGTCTCAACGTACCGAAGAGTCCGCGGCATCGCTGGAACAAACGGCGGCCAGTATGGAGCAGCTAACCGCGACCGTTCGTCTGAACGCCAGTAATGCGCAACAGGCTCACCAGTTGGCAAATGCCGTATCCGACAGCGCCGATCGCGGCGCGGAAGTGGTGAACTATGTGATGGAAAAAATGCGTGAGATCACCGACAGCGCCAATCGCATCGGCGATATTCTGAGCGTGATTGATGGCATCGCCTTCCAGACCAACATCCTGGCGCTAAACGCCGCGGTCGAAGCGGCACGTGCGGGTGAGCAGGGACGCGGTTTTGCTGTTGTCGCCAATGAGGTGCGTACCCTTGCGCAGCGCAGTGCCAGCGCGGCGAAAGAGATTCGCACGCTGATTAGCGATTCACAAACGCGGGTCAAAGAGGGCAGTGAAATGGCGACGCGCGCAGGCGAAACCATGGATGACATTGCAGGTGAGGTGATGCGTGTGACGGCGCTGATGAAAGAGATTTCGATGGCGTCAGAAGAGCAAAGTCGTGGCATCGATCAGGTTAATCACGCGGTGACGCAGATGGATGAAGCGGCACAGCAGAACGCAGCGCTGGTGGAGCAGGCCACCGCCGCCACGCATTCGCTGGAGGCGCAGTCAGAGCAGTTGCAGGCTGCCATGGCACTGTTCCGGCTTCAGCAGGCGTAAGTTATAAAAAAGGGCGCGATTATCGCGCCCTGATTGTTAGCCCTGACGGCACTCGGGGAACTCAGCCAGGAAGCGTTCCACGTCATCCACCATCGCGGTATTGCCGCAATAGAACGGGCAACGCTGATGCAGGGTCACCGGTGGAATATCCAGGATACGGTTTTGCCCGTCGCTGGCTTTACCGCCCGCCTGCTCGGCCAGGAAGGCCATCGGGTTGCACTCATACAGCAGGCGCAGTTTGCCTTTCGGATGGCTGGCGGTGCTAGGGTAAAGATAGATGCCGCCCTTCAGCAGGTTACGATGGAAGTCCGCAACCAGTGAACCGATGTAGCGTGAGGTATAAGGACGGTGCGTCGCCACATCCTCTTCCTGACAGAATTTCAGGTATTTTTTCACGCCCTGTGGGAAACGAATGTAGTTACCTTCGTTGATGGAATAGGTGTAACCCACGTCCGGATAGGTCATGCGTTCATGGCTGAGGCAGAACACGCCCAGAGACGGATCGTAGGTAAAGGCGTGAACACCACAACCGGTGGTATAAACCATCATGGTCGAAGAGCCATAAACAACATAACCGGCGGCAACCTGTTTGTTGCCAGGCTGCATGAAGTCCGCTTCAACGACCGGCGTACCCGGCTCGCTGACACGACGATAGATGGAGAAAATGGTGCCGACAGAGACGTTAACGTCGATGTTCGATGATCCATCCAGCGGGTCCATCAATACCACGTATTTGCCGTTTTCCTCGCCTTCAAAGATGACAAACTCGTCTTCTTCTTCAGAGGCAATACCGGCAACGATACCGCGCGCTTTCAGTGCGGCTTTGAGTTTTTCGTTGGCGAACAGATCCAGTTTCATCTGCTGTTCACCCTGAACATTCTCGACGCCGCTGGCCCCCAGGATATCCACTAAACCGGCTTTGTTAATATCGCGGTGGATAATTTTAGCGCCCAGCTTAATCGCTGAGATAAGCGCTGTCAGTTCACCTGTAGCGTGCGGAAAGTCGTGTTGCTTCTCGACGATAAATTCGCCCAACGTTTTCATAACACATTCCCTGAATCATCGATGGAGTGGCAGCGGCATACTTAACTGCCGACGGATGCGTACGCAGTTTAGCCGATTGAACTTCAAAAACCATAGTCCTAATCCGTTTCTTCCGCTCGCAAGCGAGGTTACACTGTGCGCCGAACTTTTGAGTTATGGACGTTTTTATGCGCATTCACATCCTCGGGATATGTGGCACGTTTATGGGCGGACTGGCTATGCTGGCCCGCTCCCTTGGTCATCAGGTGACAGGCTCTGACGCCAATGTCTATCCACCGATGAGCACGTTGCTTGAGCAGCAAGGCATTGAATTAACAGAGGGTTATGACGCAAGTCAGCTTGACCCTGCACCAGACCTGGTTATCATCGGTAACGCCATGACGCGCGGAAACCCTTGTGTGGAAGCGGTACTGGAACGCAACATTCCCTACCTCTCAGGCCCACAATGGCTGCATGATTTCGTGCTGCGCGATCGCTGGGTGCTGGCCGTGGCCGGCACGCACGGTAAAACCACGACGGCAGGCATGGCAGCGTGGATTCTGGAAGCCTGTGGGCTGGAACCCGGCTTTATTATTGGCGGTGTACCCGGTAACTTCGATGTTTCTGCAAAATTAGGAAAAAGCCCATTCTTTGTCATTGAGGCTGATGAATACGACTGCGCGTTTTTCGACAAGCGCTCGAAATTCGTCCATTACTGCCCACGTACGCTGATTCTGAATAATCTTGAATTCGATCATGCCGATATTTTTGACGATCTGCGGGCCATCCAGAAACAGTTCCATCATCTGGTACGCATTGTGCCGGGTCAGGGCAAGATCATACTGCCCGAGCACGATCATAACCTGAAGCAGGTGATGGCAATGGGCTGCTGGAGCGAACAGGAGCATGTGGGCGACGGCGGTCACTGGCAGGCGAAAAAACTGACGCCAGATGCGTCACGTTGGGAGGTCCTGCTCGACGGCGAAAAAGTCGGCGAGGTGAACTGGGCGCTAGTGGGCGAACACAACATGCACAATGGTTTAATGGCCATTGCGGCAGCCCGTCATGTCGGCGTGAAACCTGAGGATGCCAGCCAGGCACTGGACAGCTTTATCAATGCCCGTCGCCGTCTGGAACTGCGTGGCGAGGTCAACGGCATCAAGATCTATGATGATTTTGCCCATCATCCGACCGCGATTCTTGCCACGCTGAGCGCGCTGCGCAGCAAAGTGGGCGGGACGGCGCGTATCCTGGCCGTGCTCGAACCGCGCTCAAACACCATGAAAATGGGCGTGAATAAAAATGAGCTCGCCCCGTCACTGGCGCGTGCCGACGAAGTGTTTCTGTTCCAGCCGAGCCATATTCCCTGGCAGGTTGCGGACGTCGCAGAAGCCTGCATGCAGCCCGCTCACTGCAGCGCGGATATTGATACGCTGGTCGCGACGATCGTGAAAACGGCCCAGCCGGGCGATTCCATCCTGGTCATGAGTAACGGGGGCTTTGGTGGGATTCATCAGAAGCTGCTGGATCGTCTGGCGCGCTAATCACTCGCGGACCCGTTCCTCTCTCCGACGGGAGAAGAAAACTCTGCGGCTGGGCGCTGCTCAGCCGCAAATCAGCGGAAAGGTCAGGCGGTTTCGGCTAACTCACGCAGATACTGAAAAATCTGACGGGCAGATTTCGGCGGTTTATTACCGGCTTTTTCCTTCTGCGCATTACGGATCATGCTACGCAGCTGCTGGCGATCCGCCTGCGGATAAAGGGCGATCACGTCCGCCATCGCCTCATCGCCCTCATCAATCAGACGATCGCGCAGCATTTCCAGTTTGTGGAACAGGGCGACCTGCTGGTTATGACGGTTCTTGAGTTTGTCGAGTGCGATGCGGATCGGCTCAACATCCATACTGCGCAACAGCTTACCGATAAGCTGTAACTGACGGCGGCGACCTTCTTTCTTGATGCGCTGTGCCAGTTCAATCTCGGTACGTAAACGCTCGTCCAGCGGGATTTTATCCAGCGAGTTTTTACCCAGATCGACCAGCTCGGCACCCAGGCGTTTCAGCTCTTCAGCATCGCGTTTTATTTCGCTCTTACTAACCCAAATAATCTCTTCATCTTCTTCTTCGTGATTATCGGGCACATCGTCGAGCCACTCTTCAGGCTGCTTAGTCATATCGGGCTCCAAAAAAAAGAGGCTAATCCTACCAGTTTATCGGGTGACTGCGAAATTGTTCTCTGACTCTGATAGACTCAAATTATTCAACCATAAGATTAGACGGCAGGTCGATGAACGTATCAACTCAAGTTGCAGAACAGCGAAAAGCACTGGAACAGGCAATTGCACAGGCGCTTGAACTGGCAAAAGCAAGTACGGATGGCGCGGAAGTCGCGGTGAGTAAGACGACCGGTATTGGTGTGAGTACCCGCTACGGCGAGGTAGAAAACGTTGAGTTTAACAGCGACGGTGCACTGGGTATTACTGTTTATCATCAAAACCGGAAAGGCAGTGCTTCATCGACCGATCTCAGCCCGGACGCGATCAAACGGACTGTGCAGGCGGCGATCGATATTGCACGCTATACGTCACCCGATCCTTTTGCCGGACCGGCGGATGCCGAATTACTGGCTTATGAGGCTCCGGATCTCGATCTTTACCATCCGTGGGAGATCGATGCCGATCACGCCATCAAACTGGCAGCCCAGGCAGAACAGGCGGCGCTGCAGGCGGACAAACGCATCACCAACACCGAAGGCGGCAGCTTTAACAGCCACATCGGGATTAAAGTTTTCGGTAACAGCCACGGCATGTTACAGAGCTACTGCTCCAGCCGCCATTCGCTTTCCAGCTGCGTGATTGCTGAGCAGGACGGCAACATGGAGCGTGACTATGCTTACACCATCGGCCGGGCAATCGACGATTTAAAAAGCCCTGACTGGGTCGGCGCAGAATGCGCGCGCCGCACGCTGTCGCGCCTTGCGCCACGCAAGCTCGACACCATGAAAGCGCCCGTGATCTTTGCCCCTGAAGTGGCAACGGGTCTGTTCGGTCACCTGGTGGGCGCCATCAGCGGCAGCAGCGTGTATCGGAAATCCACCTTCTTGCTGGATGCCATGGGCAAACAGATTCTGCCTGAGTGGCTGACCATTCAGGAGCAGCCACACCTGTTGAAAGGTTTAGCCTCAACGCCGTTTGACAGCGAAGGCGTTCGCACCCAGGCTCGCGACATTATTAAAGATGGCGTGCTGCAAACCTGGTTGATGACCAGCTATTCGGCGCGCAAGCTGGGCCTGACCAGCACCGGCCACGCGGGCGGCATCCATAACTGGCGCATCGCCGGTCAGGGACACAGTTTCAACGACATGCTGAAGCAGATGGGCACCGGCCTGGTGGTAACAGAACTTATGGGACAGGGCGTCAGTGCGATCACGGGCGACTATTCACGTGGCGCAGCCGGTTTCTGGGTAGAAAACGGTGAAATCCAGTATCCGGTAAGCGAAATTACTATCGCCGGTAACCTGGGCGACATGTGGCGGAACATTGTCACCGTGGGCGATGACATTGAAACCCGGAGCAATATTCAGTGCGGTTCGGTCTTACTCCCCGAAATGTATATTGCCGGACAGTAAAATCTCTTTTAAGTTATTTATGCGATAGCAAGCGGAGGGCATCGACCCTCCGTTTTTTTATAAAAAGCATTCCCACAATAAAAAGGAAGCTGAGCATGCGTAAAGAGCTTATGTCGTTGTTAGCTGTAGCTGTGTTATCTGTGAGCGTAACCGCCGGTGCTGCCTCTCTTGAGCACGATATGAAAGATATGGCGGGTATCTATAAGTCACTGGACGGGGCGAAAAGTGCCGACCAGTTGCACAAGATGTTAGGTGATTTGCGTGCTAAAGCCGAAGATGCAAAAAAAGGCACGCCGGACAAGCTGGAAGGCAAAGCCCCGGACAGCCCGGAAATGAAAGACTTTCACAAAGGTATGGATGACCTGATCGCCCAGATCGATAAAGCGGATGCGCTGGCGAAGCAGGGTAAACTGGATGAAGCCAAAGCAGAAGCGCAAAAGCTGGCGGCTATCCGTAACGAAAACCATAAGAAGTTCCGCTAATTTTACCGATAACCCCGGCCTGCCGGGGTTAATTCCTTAGCGCTCTTCATCGCCGCCTGGCGTCGCCTGAATCATTTCCACCTGATGCGCTTTAAGTACGTTCTGCAACGCCGCTGCCGGCAAGCGATCGGTGAACAGGGCGGTCGCCTGCGTAACGCTGCCCATTTCTACCGCTGCCGATGCCTGAAACTTGGTGTGGTCTGCCGCTAACAAAATATGACGTGCATGCGCCATCATGGTTTGCGCCACGGCGGCCTCGTTAACATCAAACTCCAGTAACGCACCATCACTCTCAATGGCGCCCATGCTGGTAACCAAATAATCTGCCCGAAAACCGGCCACAAACGTGGAAGTGACCGGGCCAATAATGCCACCGTTATGGGGACGCAGCGTGCCGCCGGGCATCATCACTTCAAACTGTGGGCATTTGTACAGAATGTGAGCGACACGAAGGCTGTTGGTGATAACGCGCAAATGTTTATGGTTTACCAGCGCCCGTGCGACGTGTTCAACCGTAGTGCCAATCGTGATAAATACCGTTGATCCATCGGGAATATAGTCCGCAATGGCTTCCGCTATCGCCTTTTTTTCTTCGGTCTGTGAGACTTCGCGCTGTTCAAAAGCGGTATTCACTACGCTGGATGCACGGCCCGCACCACCGTGATGACGCGTGATTAATCCCTGATCGCTGAGTTTACGAATATCGCGCCTGACCGTTTGTGTGGAAACGTCGAGCAGCAAGGCGAGTTCATCAATATTCATGTAGCCACGTTCAGCGATCAGCCTGAGCAAACGATCGTGGCGAGGATTACCGGTAACGTCCGTGAGGATCATGGATTGTTCTCTGAATACCACCATGGCACACAGTTTATACATTTACCGACATAAAAGAACAGGTTTGATCATAATCAGGTATCCCGTCCCGCCCGCCCGGTCGCGTACATTTCAGCGCCGCAACCGCACTGGCAAAGCGCACGGCCTCTGTAACCGAGCCCTTCTGCGCCAGCCTCACGGCCAGCGCCCCATGGAAGACATCGCCCGCGCCGGTGGTATCGACGACCTGCACCTCAAAGGCGGGCTGATGCTGTAGCGTGCCGGCGTCCAGCCAGACGCAGCCCTGAGCACCCTGTGTCACATAGACATGACCCTTTGTGAGCATCTGTGCTTTTTTTAACGCCGCCGTTTCTCCCTCCAGCCCGGTTAAGCGCTGTAAACCCGGCGCTGAAAATGCCGCATGATCGCTTAACGCCACCAGCTCACCAATGTCCTGCGGGGTCACATCCCCATCCAGAATGGTGGGAACGCCTTGTTGGCGGGCCAGGCTAAACGCACGCTTTGCCCCCTGATGCCAGCGGACGTCGGCCAGCACCGCATCCCACTGTGAGAAGTCGATCTCTGTTAACCAGTCTGCGCATTCTGCTAAGTCCGGGCTAGGGTAGTTGGCAATCATCCGTTCCCCCTCGGCATCCACCAGAATCGCGGATTGTGAAGAGCGGGCGGCCTCGAAAACCTTGGTATATCGGGTCTTTACGCCGTATTCATTTAACTCAGACAGCAGTCTCTTCCCTGTGTCATCGTCACCGACCCGACCAATAAAATCCACCTCTGCACCCAGTTTAGCTGCGGCAACGGCCGCTGTAGCAGCCGGACCACCGCCGACTTCCCGATAGTTGTTTGCCACATATTTTCCGCTCTGAGACGGCAAGGTATCCAGATACCAAATGCGATCTAATACGGTGATCCCTACACAAGCAATACGCGTCATAACGCTTCCTCTCATTTTATTGGTGTTGTCATTTTAATTTCATCAAATGTTTTAAAAGTGACATCTGTCAATTTTTTGACCATAAATTACAAATATGATCGAAAACAGACAGTAAAAGTCGTCTTTAATGACAAAATATGACAATAACGGAGTTGGGAGAGCGGTATGTCGGTAATTGCGTTTATTGGATTGGGACAAATGGGCGCGCCGATGGCGAGCAATCTGCTGAATCAGGGCCATCAGCTCAACGTCTTTGATGTGGATCCTCAGGCCGTCGCGCGTCTGGTTGATAAGGGCGCCCGGGCGAGCGTTTCTGCTGCAGAGGCGGCAACCGGGGCCGAGTTTGTTATCACCATGCTGCCTAACGGCGAGTTAGTGCGTTCCGTGCTGCTTGGCGACAAAGGTGTGTGTACCACGCTGGCATCCACTGCGCTGGTAATTGATATGTCTACGATCCATCCACTCCAAACCGATCGGCTGATCGGTGAGATGGCTGCTCGCGGTTTCAGCATGATGGACGTGCCCGTCGGCCGTACATCTGACCATGCGATAGCCGGTTCACTGCTGCTACTGGCAGGCGGCACGCCGCAACAGGTCGCGCGAGCAAAACCCGTGCTGATGGCGATGGGCAATGAGCTGGTCGTGGCAGGCGGCCCCGGTATGGGGATTCGCGTCAAGCTGATCAACAACTACATGAGCATCGCCCTGAATGCCCTCTCGGCGGAAACGGCGGTGCTGTGTGAAGGTCTGGGGCTGTCGTTTGACGTGGCGTTGCAGGTGATGAACGGCACGCCTGCGGGCAAAGGGCATTTCACCACGACCTGGCCTGACAAGGTACTGAAAGGGGATCGCTCACCGGCCTTCATGATCGATCTGGCGCATAAGGACCTGGGGATTGCGCTGGATGTTGCCAACCAGCTGCATGTACCGATGCCGCTCGGGGCTGCCTCACGTGAAGTTTACAACCAGGCCCGCGCTGCCGGACGCGGACGCGAGGACTGGACCGCCATCCTTGAACATGTTCGCGCCAGCGCGGGCCTCATTTCTCCCCACACAGTGTGACGCTTAATTCAGAGGAAAGAAGCATGACTCATTACACCCTTAAAGACATCACCCGATCTTCAGGTGGTTTCGCCATGCTCGCAGTCGATCAGCGTGAGGCCATGCGTTTGATGTTCGCGGCTGCTGGCGCGTCAATCCCGGTCAGCGATCGCGTGCTGACCGAGTTTAAAGTCAATGCCGCCAGCGTGTTATCGCCCTATGCCTCGGCGATCCTGGTTGATCAACAGTTTTGTTTCCCGCACATCGTCGAACGGCAGGCGATTGCCCCCGGCTGCGGCCTTATCGTCGCGGCGGATGAATTTATTCCGGGCAATGGGATTCCGGTGGACAGCGTGACGATCGATAACAACGTCGATCCGGCGGTGGTGAAGCGTGACGGCGCGAAGGCGCTGAAGCTGCTGGTGCTGTGGCGCAGCGATGAAGATCCGCAGCAGCGTCTCGACATGGTTAAGGCCTTCAACACGCGCTGCCACCGCCATGGCCTGCTCAGCATTATCGAACCGGTAGTCAGGCCACCGCGCCGGGGCGATCGCTTTGATCGCGAGCAGGCGATCCTGGACGCGGCCACAGAATTGGGCAACAGCGGCGCGGATCTCTACAAGGTGGAAATGCCCCTGTACGGCAAAGGTACACAGTCGGATCTGCTGGCGGCCGCGCAAAAGCTCAACGATCGGATCGCGATGCCGTGGGTCATTCTCTCGTCCGGCATTGATGAAAAATTATTCCCGCGCGCCGTGCGGGTGGCGATGCAGGCGGGCGCATCGGGCTTCCTGGCTGGCCGGGCCGTCTGGTCCTCCGTGATTGGCTTACCCGATACCGACCTGATGTTGCGGGATGTCTCCGTCCCCAGGCTGCAACGGCTGGGCGAAATCGTAGATGAAATGATGGCTAAACGCTAAGAGGGCAACGCAAATGAAATGGTTTAACACGCTGAGTCATAACCGCTGGCTCGAACAGGAAACGGACAGGATTCTCGACTTTGGTAAAAACGCAGCGGTCGCCACCGGATTTGGCTGGCTGGGGAATACCGGGCAGGTAAAACCCGAGATGGGCACGCACCTGTGGATTACCGCACGCATGCTGCATGTCTATGCCGTTGCGGCCTCGATGGGACGGCCGGGAGCTTATCAACTGGTCGATCACGGCATTAGGGCCCTGAACGGTGCGCTGCGCGATAAACAGTACGGCGGCTGGTATGCCTGCGTAAACGATGAGGGCGTCGTTGATGCGTCAAAACAGGGTTATCAGCACTTTTTCGTCTTACTGGGCGCGGCCAGTGCGGTCACTACGGGGCATCCTGCCGCCCGCCAGCTGCTGGATGACGCGATCGACGTGATTGATCGCTACTTCTGGAGTGAAGACGAACAGATGTGTCTGGAGTCCTGGGATGAAGCCTTTAGCAAGACAGAAGACTACCGCGGCGGCAATGCCAATATGCACGCCGTTGAAGCCTTCCTGATTGTCTATGACGTCACGCACGACAAGAAATGGCTGGATCGCGCGCTGCGTGTCACCTCGGTGATCATTCACGACGTCGCGCGCAACGGTGAGTACCGCGTCAATGAGCACTTCGACACTGACTGGAACCCATTACGCGATTACAACAAAGAGAATCCTGCTCACCGCTTCCGGGCTTATGGCGGCACGCCCGGACACTGGATTGAGTGGGGACGTCTGATGCTGCATCTGCATGCTGCGCTGGAAGCGCGCTTCGAAACGCCGCCGGCCTGGCTTATTGAAGATGCGAAAGGCTTATTCCACGCCACTATCCGCGATGCCTGGGCGCCCGATGGCGCGGACGGGTTTGTTTACACCGTGGACTGGGATGGCAAGCCCGTCGTGAGTGAAAGAGTGCGCTGGCCCGTGGTTGAGGCAATGGGCACGGCTTACGCCCTGTATACCGTCACTGGCGAGGCGCAATACGAAGCCTGGTACCAGAAATGGTGGGATTACTGCATCACTTACATGATGGATTTCGAGAATGGCTCATGGTGGCAAGAGCTGGATTGCGAAAACAAGGTGACCACCAAAGTATGGGACGGCAAACAGGATATCTATCACCTGTTGCATTGCCTGGTGATCCCGCGCCTTCCTCTGGCACCGGGTCTGGCACCCGCCGTAGCGGCAGGATTACTGGACTGTAATGCGAAATAACCCCTGAAAAAACATAATAACGGGAGTACCAGCTATGCACAGCAGCGGACAAACCCTTGTTCTTCACGCGGGAGAATATCAGGCAAAAATCGTCACCGTAGGCGCTGGCCTGGCTGAGCTGACGCACGCGGGCCGCCATCTGGTGCTCCCACATCCCCCGGAGGCAATGCCGCTGGCGCATATGGGTAAAGTCCTGATTCCCTGGCCGAATCGCGTCGCTAAAGGAACCTGGAAACATAACGGCAAGCGACTTCAGCTACCCATCAATGACCACGAAGGCGTTACCGCCATTCACGGCTTATTGGCCTGGCGTGACTGGCAGGTAACCAAACACACCGACAGCGAGGCGACCTTAACGGTTTTCCTGCCGCCCAGTTACGGCTATCCGTTTGCGTTGCTATCGACAGTGACTTACCGGCTTGATGCCGCACAGGGCCTGGAGGTCAGTATCAGCAGCCAGAACGTAGGCGATCAACCCGCGCCCTACGGTGTCGGTTCGCATCCTTATCTGACCTGCAACATGACCCTGGTGGATCACTGCCTGCTTACGTTACCGGCCGCGATTGCAGAAGGGGATTTTCTTACCCCGCGTCGGTTGGCGTCGACGCAGATCGACTGCAGTGTCAATACTCGCACAGCCGGACGCGCATGGGAGGTGAGATTAACCTGTCCACAGCAGGCACTTTCGGTTCTCTTACGCAGCGATCAACCCTGGTTGCAAATTTACAGCGGCGAAAAACTTGGCCGCACGGGATTAGCAGCCGAGCCGATGAGTTGTCCACCTGACGCGTTCAATTCTGGCATTGATGTGATTTTTCTTGCGCCACAGGCACGCCATCTCATGACGTTCACGATTGGCTGTGACCAGCACGCATCACGCTAAACCTTATTTTTTTATCCTACAACGCAGAGGTCAGAATGCATTTACAACATCCTGAGACGGCAGGCGTAAAGCTGACTGCCGCCGGTAACGGCTTTTCACTTACTTATCAAAACCGACAGATTCTTAGCCACAGCGAGGAAAAACCCTGTCTGTGGATAGGTAATGGCAACGCCGATATCGACATGTTTCGCGGCAATTTCAGTATCAAAGACCGGTTGAGTGAAAAGCTGGCGTTAACCTCGGCCGTTGTGACCGCGCAGGACACCGGCTGGACGGTGCGCTTCTCACGCGGAGAGGTGTTTAGCGCCACGCTTAACATCGGCACAGATGAATACGGTCGCCTGTTGCTTACGCTGACAAACGACAGCGACAGGCTTAACCGTATCTGGCTGAGGCTGCCAGCGCAGCCAGACGATCATATCTACGGCTGTGGCGAGCAGTTTTCCTGTTTTGATTTGCGCGGGAAACCTTTTCCGCTCTGGACCAGCGAACAGGGCGTCGGGCGCAATAAGAAAAGCGTGGTCACCTGGCAGGCTGACTGTGCAGAAAATGCCGGCGGAGATTACTACTGGACCTTCTTCCCACAGCCGACCTTTGTCAGCAGCCAGAAGTATTACTGCCATGTGGATAACAGCGGCTACATGAATTTTGACTTCAGCGCAGCGGATTATCATGAACTGGCTTTCTGGGAAAATAACGCCACGTTACGTTTTGAATGTGCCGACACCTACATCGCCCTGCTGGAAAAAATGAGTGCCCTGTTGGGGCGTCAGCCGGAATTACCAGACTGGGTTTACGATGGCGTCACGCTGGGGATCCAGGGCGGCACCGATGTCTGCCAGCAGAAGCTGGACAGAATGCGTCAGGCGGGCGTGAAAGTGAATGGCATCTGGGCGCAGGACTGGTCCGGCATCCGGATGACCTCCTTCGGCAAACGCGTGATGTGGAACTGGCAGTGGGACAGTGAGCTTTATCCCCAACTGGATGCGCGCATTCAGCAGTGGAAAGCGGAAGGCGTACAGTTCCTGTCTTATATCAACCCTTACGTCGCCAGCGACCGTAACCTGTGCGAAGAGGCCGCCCGGAAAGGGTATCTGACCAAAAATGCGGCTGGGGACGATTACCACGTCGAATTTGGCGAGTTTTATGCGGGCGTCGTCGATCTCACGAATCCGGAGGCTTACCACTGGTTCAAAGGCGTCATCAAAGACAATCTGATTGCCCTGGGCTGTCGCGGCTGGATGGCGGATTTTGGCGAGTATCTGCCAACGGACACGTATCTGCACAACGGCGTCAGCGCCGAAATCATGCACAATGCCTGGCCCGCGCTTTGGGCGAAGTGTAACTACGAGGCGCTGGCAGAAACCGGCAAACTCGGTGACGTGCTGTTCTTTATGCGTGCGGGTTACACCGGCAGTCAGAAATACTCCGTGATGATGTGGGCCGGGGATCAAAATGTTGACTGGAGCCTGGACGATGGCCTGGCCTCGGTGGTGCCCGCCGCGCTGTCACTGGCGATGAGCGGCCACGGTTTGCATCACAGCGACATCGGTGGCTACACCACGCTGTACGGCATGAAACGCAGTAAAGAACTGCTGCTTCGCTGGTGTGACTTCAATGCCTTTACCCCGATGATGCGCACTCATGAAGGAAACCGTCCTGGCGATAACTGGCAGTTTGACAGCGATGAAGAGACCATTGCTCACTTTGCCCGCATGTCCACGATCTTCACCACCTTAAAACCTTATATCAAGCAGGCTGTCGCGCAGAATGCCCACTCGGGCTTACCCGTTATGCGCCCTCTGTTTTTGCACTATGAAGCGGATGCCCGCACCTACACGCTCAAATACCAATATCTGCTGGGGCGTGACCTGCTGGTGGCACCGGTTTATGAAGAGGGCCGCCGCGACGGGTCGCTCTATTTGCCTGAAGACAGCTGGGTCAACATGTGGACCGGGGAAACGCTAAACGGCGGGGATATCACTGTCGCCGCACCGATAGGGCAGCCGCCGGTATTTTATCGGGCAGACAGCGAATGGCGGTCACTGTTTGCTTCATTGCGGCTTGCTGGCAGCCAGATCTTGCCACAGTAGCGGGAGAAAGGATTATGGATTTCTTTACGCTACTTACACCTGAAGGTCTGGAAATCACCACTGAGGTCGTCTGCATCATTATTGCCATTATGTTTCTGTACACCTTTATTGGCATCTGTGCGGGATTTGGTGGCGCGCTGGTTACGATGCCGCTGATAACGTTGCTGCTGCCGGTCAAAATGGCTGCACCGATGTCGGTGATTGTGGGGACGGCAACGGCGCTGTATGCCACCTGGCTGTCTCGCAAGGAAACCAACTGGAAGTCAGCCCTGGTGCTGATCCTGTTCTCCTTTGCCGGTATCCCTTTGGGCATTTACGCGCTGTCCAATTTTCCGGACGAGATGATGAAAACCGGGCTGGGCGTTTTCCTGATCCTTTATTCGTTCTACAGCCTGTTTATTCCTCGTCTGCCTGTCTATGACAAAAACTGGATAGTGATGCCTACCGGTATTATCGCCGGGGCGCTCGGCTCGGCGTTTGCCACCAATGGTCCGCCCGTCGTGATCTACGGCATGTTAAGGAATCTGGCACCCGCTGCTTTTCGCGGCACGCTCAATGCGTTTTTTACCGCGAATAACATCGCCATTATTGGCGGCCTGACCACCAGCGGCATTTTAACGGTCTCAACGGTCAAGCTGGTGATGTTCTGCATTCCTACCATGATCCTGGGATCGTTAGTGGGCCAGTATGTGCACAAGCGCATCTCCGTGCGGGCTTTCCGGCTCATGGTGTTTCTCCTGCTGATTGCTTCGGGCTCCATGCTGATCAAAGGCGCCCTGGCTATCCCGGCCTGGCAGGCACTGGTGCCCTCATTTGGCCTGCTGGCCGTCATGCAACTGCTGTTTGGTAAAAAAGTGGCCGCTATTCGCGCTGAAATCGAGCAACAAAACGCTTCAAAACCATCCTGAAAAAGCGGCCCTGCTCACATGTTCAGTGGGGCCGCGGAGAGAAATCATGAGCCAACACCATCTTGCTTCCGGCAGTGAGCCGGCGACGTTAAGGTTGCCCCTTAAAGAGAAAGTCGCCTATGGCATCGGCGATCTGGGGTCAAATATTTTATTAGATATTGGTACGCTCTACCTCCTGAAGTTCTATACCGACGTGCTGGAGCTGCCTGGAACTTACGGCGGCATCATTTTTCTGGTTGCCAAGTTTTTTACCGCCTTTACCGATATGGGCACCGGCATCATGCTGGATTCGCGGCGTCGGATTGGCCCGAAAGGCAAGTTCCGTCCCTTCGTGCTGTACGCGGCTTTTCCGGTAACCCTGTTAGCTATCGCCAATTTTGTGGGGACGCCGTTTGACGTCACCGGAAAAACGATCGTCGCCACCGTGCTGTTTATGATGTATGGCCTGTTCTTCAGCATGATGAACTGTTCCTACGGTGCGATGGTGCCCGCGATGACGAAAAACCCCGACGAGCGTGCCGCACTGGCCGCCTGGCGTCAGGGCGGCGCAACGCTGGGCTTGCTGATCTGTACCGTGGGTTTTGTTCCGGTCATGAACCTGATTGAAGGCAATCCGCAGCTGAGTTATGTCGTTGCGGCCACGCTGTTCTCGGCGTTTGGCTTATTTTTTATGTGGTGGTGTTATGCCGGCGTAAAAGAGCGTTATGTCGAGCAGCCCGCCAGCAGCCCCACGCAGAAACCGGGACTGTTAGCGTCGTTCCGTGCCATCGCGGGCAACCGTCCACTCTTCATCCTGTGCATTGCCAACTTATGCACCCTGGGCGCCTTTAACGTCAAACTGGCGATCCAGGTGTATTACACCCAGTACGTGCTGAACGATCCCATTCTGCTGTCATGGATGGGATTCTTTAGCATGGGGTGCATCTTTATTGGCGTATTTATGATGCCCGGCGCGGTCAGGCGTTTTGGTAAGAAAAAAGTGTATATCGGCGGTTTGCTGATTTGGGTCGCGGGCGATCTGCTCAACTATTTCTTCGGCGGCGGTTCGATCAGTTTTGTCGCGTATTCCTGCCTGGCTTTTTTTGGCTCAGCCTTTGTTAACAGCCTTAACTGGGCGCTGGTCTCCGATACGGTGGAGTACGGGGAATGGCGGACGGGCGTTCGTTCTGAAGGTACGGTTTATACCGGTTTCACCTTTTTCCGCAAGGTCTCACAGGCGCTGGCCGGCTTTTTCCCCGGCTGGATGCTGACACAAATTGGCTACGTGCCCAACGTGATTCAGTCGTCCGGAACGGTAGAAGGGTTGAAGCAGCTGATGTTCATCTATCCCGGTGCGCTGGCCGTGATCACTATCGTGGCCATGGGGTGCTTCTACAATCTCAATGAGAAGATGTATGTCCGTATCATTGAGGAGATCGATGCACGTAAGTGTCAGCGCTAATTTGGCTTTGTGACTGCGCCGGTCGCGGCGCTAAAAGGATCACTTATGAAGACAGGCTCCGATCCATTAACGCTGAAACTCCCGCTGCGTGAGAAGGTGGCTTACGGCGCTGGTGATTTTGGTTCCAACCTGATGCTGACTATCGGGACGCTTTATTTACTCAAGTTCTACACCGATGAGCTGGGCATGCCAGCCTGGTACGGCGGGGTGATTTTCCTGGTGGCGAAATTCTTTACCGCCATAACCGATATGTTCACCGGCATTGTGCTGGATTCACGCCGCCATATTGGCACGAGAGGAAAATTCAGACCTTTTATTCTCTATTTCTCGCTGCCGGTAGCGCTGGTGGCTGCGGCACAGTTTGTGGCCAACGACTTTAGCCTGACGATAAAGACAACGATCGCGACCGCCCTGTTTATGACGTTTGGTCTGTTTTACAGCCTGATGAACTGTTCCTATGGCGCAATGGTGCCAGCCATTACCAAAAACCCCCACGAACGCGCCCACCTGGCCGCCTGGCGGCAGGGCGGGGCAACGGTGGGATTACTGGTTTGTACCGTGTGTTTTATGCCCATTCAGTCGCAGTTTGTGGGTAAAAGTGCGCTGGGCTATCAGGTTACCGCCGCCGTCTTTGTGGTCGCCGGGCTGCTGTGCATGGGGTTCTGCTACAGCGGGGTTAAAGAGCGCTATGTTGAGCTTACCCCGACGCATCATAAACCCGGTGTGGCAACGGCCTTCCGCGCCATCTTTCACAATCCGCCGTTGCTGGTTCTGTGCCTCGCGAACCTCTGTACCCTGGCGGCGTTTAATATCAAGCTGGCCATTCAGGTCTACTACACGCAGTACGTGCTGAACGATATTCATTTGCTCTCCTGGATGGGCTTCTTCAGCATGGGCTGTATTCTGGTGGGCGTACTGCTGGTGCCCACAGCGGTAAAACAGTTTGGTAAGAAACAGGTTTATCTGGGAGGACTCATCCTCTGGGCCCTGGGCGATCTGGGTAACTTTCTGTGGGGAAGCAGCTCTCTGCTGTTCGTTATGTTCTCCTGCGTGGCGTTTTTCGGTACGGCATTTGTTAACAGTCTTAACTGGGCGCTGGTGCCGGATACCGTAGAGTACGGGGAGTGGAAAACCGGCATTCGGGCAGAAGGTGCCTGCTACACGGGATACACCTTCTTTCGCAAGATATCCGCCGCGCTGGCGGGATTTCTGCCCGGTCTGATGCTGACGCAAATAGGCTACGTGCCCAATGCCATACAAAGCGATGACACGCTGGCGGGTTTAAGGCAACTGATCTTTATCTGGCCCTGTTCGCTGGCGATTGCGGCGGCGTTGATCATGGGGTTCTGCTACAAGCTGAATGAAGCGCGTTTTGCCCTGATCGTGGCCGCCATTAGCCGACGTAAGACGCATCGCCTCCAGCCCGTTGACGACAACATCCGCGCTACGCCATTACCTCAGCCCACTGACGCTGAGTCATAAGTTTCTCTGTTACCTTGCCCTCAGGGTTGCTGTTTGCCGGTTTTGTGACGGATGACCAGCAACCCGGTTTTTTGATTATTCCTCACCGGCCGCCTTTCCTGTGTGACATCCCTTTTTTAACTCACTGTTTACGTTAGTAAAAATAATTCGTGCGCTAAGCGAAGGCGCAAGTTTGCGTTCCGGATCACTCACAAGGGCCGGATTTCCACTTCGAAACGGAAAAAGTCGTTCTCCACAGCGCTGCCGCCTCTGGTTAGTTTGAGATCACGCTAAGCGCGAAATGAGAAGCTGACGATGAGTACGGGTAAGGGAGCGGTAGCGATGATTGCGTCACAAGACGAACAGCAAAGGATTCAGGCCCTGGCGGATCGCGTGATGGTGCAGATTGAGGCGCTTTTTGCCGAGCGGGCCATCCAGCCGAATGCCGTGCAGATACAAATGCTGGCTTCGCACGTGCGGGCAATGGCCTTGCGATCTGTCACCGGCGAGAGTCTGCCAGAGGTTGAGGCTGAGCTGTTTGACGAAATTTCCAAAGAGTCGATGGCGCTGGCACAACAGGTGGTGGACCTGTTTGGCAATTTGCCACCAGAGGAAGCATGGCTGCTTTCTGTCCACTTTGAAGTGGCGAAGAACGACTAATTTTCCAACCCTGAGATGAGAGGAACAGACATATGGTAACCGTAGTGATCGGCGATCGTTTAGGTAAAGGACAAAAAGTGGCGGCTGGCGTAGAAAAAGCCGGTGGCCGTGCCGTTGTGGTGCCGGGCGTTGCGGCAGACATGAAGCTGGGCGACGTCATGAAAGCAGAGAATGCCGATTTCGGTATCTCCTTTTGCGGCAGCGGAGGGGCTGGCGCGATTACGGCGCAAAACAAATACGGCTATAAGGCCAAACACGGTATGCGCTCTGTGGATGAAGGCGTGACCGCCATCAATGAAGGCGCCAGCGTGCTGGGCTTCGGCTTTATGGACAAAGAAGAGCTGGGTGAACGTCTGGTTCAGGCCTGGAATAAAAAATACGGTGGATAAGGAATGAAAGAGACCTTTACAACCTCGGTTGCCGTAAGCGGTAAGGGCGACACCAAGGCGAAAGCCTTCGCAGATGCGCTGAGTCGTGTACAGCACGAAGTCCTGCGCAACGCCAATAAGATTCTGCTGCGCATTGAACCGCAGGACGTAAAGGTGGTGCGCGCGCGGGAACGCGTTACAACCGAAAAATTCCTTTTCTTTTTCCTGGCACGCGAGCGCAGGCTCTTCAGCGTCGACCTGGAGGTCACCATTAACGTGACCTGTCTGGACGGCGATAAGGTCGAGTTCACCCGCGTGTAAGTCAGCCTCAAACAACATATATAAGGAAAGAGGATGTTTCTCATCATTTTGCTCAAGTCGTTAATTATCGGCGGCCTTGTGGGCGTCGGTGTGGGCGCCGGTGCCGCCCGCATGTTCCATGCCCCGACGACACAAGGCATGGGTGCCTTTCGCACACTGGGTGAACTCAACTCCTGTGAAGGCGATCCTGCCTCTCACTTCTCTTTTGGGTTGGGATTCTTCTTTAACGCCTGGGCCTCCTCCGTGGCGGCGGGTGCATTCACGCAGGACGTGGATCATCGCATCATCCCAAACTGGGGCGCGGCGGCGCTCATGATCAAAAACCGCAATGTGGCAGAGACGCTACACGACCCGAAAAAGATGGCTATCGCCTGCGGCATCATCGGCATGGTGGTGGTGGCTTTTCTCAACTCGACAGCCTCTGCCGTTCCGGCGGCCCTGCAGGTCACGGCGGTAAAGGTGCTGGTACCGGCTGCTAATTTGCTGGTGAACACGGTCATGCCGGTGATCTTCTGGCTGGCAGCGATTGACGCCGGTAAGAAATCGGGCTTCTGGGCCACCATCTTCGGCGGCCTGGCACAGCTGATTATGGGCAATGCCGTACCGGGCCTGGTGCTGGGTATTTTGATTGGTAAAGGGGTTGAAGAGAGCGGCTGGAACAAAGTGACCAAAATCATGATGACCGCCATCGTCGCCCTGTTTGTTCTCAGCGCCTTCTTCCGCGGTTTCGATATGAAGATGCTGCAATCCTTCCAGCTCGGCATTCCTGGCTGGCTCGACAGTATTCATAACAGCCTGAGCGGCAAATAACGGAGCGTCTGCAATGGAAAACTCAAACAAAGGTTTCTGGTATGCCGACTGGTCATTCCCGATTTTTGTCGGTTTGCTTTCCTCCGGCGTGTTTGCCGGAACCCATATGTACTACCTGTACGGTATCGGCGCGTTTAACGAGGTGGCCTTCGTCTCGATGTTACGGGCGGGCATCGATACCGGCGTTTACGGCGCGGTGGCCGCTTTCGGTGCCAGCTTTCTGTTTGCCCGCATCATTGAAGGATCGCTGGTAGGGATTCTGGATATCGGTGGTGCCATCCAGACCGGCGTCGGGCTGGGCGTGCCCGCACTGCTGCTGGGCGCCGGTTTTGTCTTCCCGGTGGCGAATTTTGCGGCTTCGCTGGTCACCGGTCTGGTTATCGGTGTGGCGATAGGCTACGTCATTATTCTGGCGCGTAAGTTCACCATTAATCAAAGCAACAGTACCTATGGTGCGGACGTGATGATGGGCGCGGGCAATGCATCAGGCCGCTTCCTGGGGCCATTGATTATCCTGGCCGCCATGGGCGCCTCCATTCCTATCGGTCTCGGTTCGCTGTTGGGTGCGCTGGTGTTCTATCTGTGGAACAAACCGATCACCGGCGGGGCGATCCTCGGTGCCATGATCCTCGGCGCGATTTTTCCGGTCGCGATCTGATCGCGTTAATGCCCGATCGGTGAAGGCCGATCGGGGCAGTCAAAGGAGATTCCTATGTACGATCTGATTCTGCGTCGGGCGCGACTGCCGGATGAACGTCTGATCGATATCGCCATACTCGACGGAAAAATTGCCGCCGTGGGTGAGATAACCGGCAGGGCAAAAGTGGAACAAACACTGGCGGCGGACTGCTATCTCAGTGCGGGCTGGATCGACTCTCACGTACACTGCTATGAAAAATCGCCCATCTACCACGATCATCCCGACCGGATTGGCGTGGAAAGCGGCGTCACCTGTGTTGTCGATGCAGGCAGTACAGGTGCAGACGACATTGATGATTTCAGACAGCGCACGCAAGTGGCCACCACCCAGGTTTTTGCGCTGCTGAATATCGCCCGCACCGGCATCGTTACCCAAAATGAACTGGCGGACATGACGCAGATTGATCGCCCGGCCATTGCCGAGGCGGTAAGACGTCATCCCGATTTTATCGTTGGGCTTAAAGCCCGGATGAGCAGCAGCGTAGTGGGCGAAAACGGCATTCAGCCGCTGGTGCTGGCGAAGGCGATTCAGCAGGAAAATGGCAACCTGCCCCTGATGGTGCACATTGGTAACAATCCTCCCAACCTCGATGAAATCGCCGATTTGCTGACCTCCGGCGACATCATCACCCACTGCTACAACGGCAAGCCCAACCGCATCCTGACGCCCGAAGGGCAACTGCGTACAGCGGTAAAACAGGCCCTGGCAAGGGACGTGCGGCTTGATGTTGGCCACGGCAGTGCCAGCTTCAGTTTTGAGGTGGCGCGCGCGGCTATTGCCCAAGGCATTCTGCCTGACACCATCAGTTCAGACATCTACTGCCGCAATCGTCTGAACGGACCGGTTTATACCCTGGCGCACGTGATGTCGAAATTTTTCAATGTGGGCATGACGCTGCCGCAGATTATTGCCTGCGTAACGCATCAGGCGGCCAGCGGCCTGAGATTACGCAGCAAAGGTGCTATTGAGCCCGGACTTGATGCCGACTTTACCCTGTTTACCGTGGCGCAGGAATCCGTGTCGTTTGTGGATGCGGAAGGGCTGGCGGAACAGGGCGATCGCCAATTGATTCCACTGGCGGCTATCGTCGCCGGTGAGTGCTGGATGACTGAAGAAGGGAAAAAACACAATGTCTTCACTGTATGAGAAATATGGCCTCAAGCAGGTCATTAATGCCTCTGGCCGCATGACCATTCTTGGCGTGTCTACACCGGCCAGCGACGTGGTTGATACGGTTAAATACGGCCTGGAGCACTATTTTGAAGTGAAGGAGCTGGTCGATAAGACCGGGGCTTACATTGCTAATTTGCTGCAGGTTGAAAATGCGCTGGTGGTGTCCTGTGCTTCTGCGGGCATCGCCCAAAGCGTGGCTGCCGTCATTGTGAAAGATGACGACTGGCTGCTGGATAATCTACATAGCGCACCGCTGACCGTGCCGCACGACATCGTGGTGCCCAAAGGGCATAACGTGAATTACGGCGCGCCCGTTGGCAGCATGATTGCGCTGGGCGGCGGTCGGACGGTTGAAGCGGGTTACAGTAATGAGTGCTCGCCACAGCAGCTTTCCGCCGCAGTCACCGCCCGGACGGCGGCCATTCTCTATGTGAAGTCCCATCACTGCGTACAAAAGAGCCACCTGAGCGTCGCGCAGGCCGCCGAGGTGGCACGTAAGCATGGCGTGCCGCTTATCGTGGATGCCGCCGCTGAAGAAGATCTGCAGTGTTATTACCAGGCCGGTGCCGATCTGGTGATCTACAGCGGGGCCAAAGCCATTGAAGGCCCCACCAGCGGCCTGGTTATCGGGAAGCATCAGCTTGTCGAGTGGGTGAAGCGCCAGAGCAACGGCATTGGCCGCACCATGAAAGTGGGCAAAGAGGGCATTCTGGGCCTGACCCAGGCGATTGAATCCTACCTTACCCTACCGAAAACCACCGGCACCCAGATGGTGGAAAAAATGACGCCTTTCATCAATGACCTCAACGGTCTGGACGGCGTCAGTGCGCGCGTTGTATGGGATGCCGCCGGACGCGACATTGCCCGTGCCGAAATTAAGTTTGATGAAGCTAACATCGCGCGTCGAACCGGCGATCTGGTGCAGGCGCTAAAAAACGGTGACATCGCCATTTACTTCCGTGGCTACAAAGCCAATGAGGGCATTATTGAAGCCGACGTACGCAGCGTCAGCGCTGAGCAGCTGCAGATTATTTTCACCCGCATTCGGGCGCTGTTAACAGGAGAAAAGTAGCATGACGCTAACCCCCAATTTTTATCAGGATCGCCTGTGTCTTAACGTGCTGGCGGGTTCAAAAGAAAACGCGCGAGCCATCTGGCAGGCCGCAGAAGGTCACGTGCTGGTCGGCGTGTTATCAAAAAACTACTCCAGCAACGAGGCCGCTATTGCGGATATGCGCGAGTACGCCGCGCTGATTGATAACGCGCTGTCCATCGGCCTGGGTGCGGGCGATCCCCGGCAGTCGCGAATGGTCAGCGAGCTGGCCGCCGTACTGCAACCGCAACATGTTAATCAGGTGTTTACCGGCGTCGGCACCAGCCGTGCGCTGCTCGGTCAGTCACAAACGGTCGTCAATGGGCTGATTTCACCAACCGGCACGCCGGGTAAGGTGAAAATTTCCACCGGTCCCCTCAGTTCACAGAGCAGCGACGGAATTGTGCCCATTGATACCGCAATTGCGTTACTCAAGGACATGGGCGGCAGTTCCGTGAAGTATTTTCCAATGGGCGGTCTGGATACGGTGGACGAGTACCGCGCGGTGGCCGAAGCCTGTGCGAAGCAGGATTTCTGGCTGGAGCCGACCGGCGGGATCGATCTGCAAAACGTTGGGCCGATCCTGCGTATTGCCCTGGACGCGGGCGTGAGCAAGATCATTCCCCACATTTACAGTTCGATCATCGACAAAGCCAGTGGCGAAACCCGCGTGGAAGACGTGCGCCAACTGCTGGCCATCTGTAAAAGTCTGCTGGAGTGAGACCAGGCCTGTGCGCCACTTCAAGGACAGATTACAGGCGCGCAGGGCATAATGGACCTGCCGCCTGTTTTCCGGCAGTCTGACGTTTACTTTGTTGTTAACCGCTGAAGCAGGTAACCCGACGTGAGATTCCCGAATCAGCGCCTTGCGCAACTGTTCGACGCATTGAAAAACGAAACGCTCCCCCAGGACGAACTGGCACGGCGGTTTGCGGTGTCCACGCGCACCGTACGCACGGATATTACCGCGCTCAACGCCATGCTTCAGCAGCACGGCGCGCAGTTTGTCCTGAATCGCGGTGCGGGCTACCAGCTTAAAATTATTGATGCACTGCGCTTTAACGTGCTGCAGCAGCAGACGCGTGCGCCTCTGCGAGTGCCGCGCACCTCACACGACCGAATCCGCTACCTGCTGGTGCGCTTTCTCACCGCCGCCTATTCCCTGAAGCTGGAAACCCTGGCTGAGGAGTGGTTTGTCAGCCGCGCCACGCTGCAGAATGACATGGCCGACGTGCGCGAATGGCTCGGGCGTTATCAGTTGAGTATTGAAAGCAAACCCCATCACGGCATGAAGCTGTTTGGCAGTGAAGTGGCGATCCGCACCTGCTTAACCGATCTGCTGTTTGAGATAGACCAGGAGCAGCCCGACAGCCCGCTGATCGTGCCCGAATCGCTGGAAAGCGGCCTGCTTGAAACCCTTCAGCCGCTGCTGCAAAACGGCCTTGCTCAGCACAATATCCGCCTTAGTGATGAAGGCGAACGCTATTTGCGCTTTTACTGCGCGGTGGCGCTACGTCGCATCAATGAAGGCTATCCGCTGAGCGATCCGCAGGTGGAAGAGATCGGGGATGACGTGCGTGAGTCTGCGCAGACGCTGATCCATGCGCTGCGGCCGCTCACCGTTAAACCGGTTTCTCCGGCGGAAGAGAGCTGGTTGCGGGTGAATATCGCCGCCCGACGCATTCAGGACGTTGCCCCCAGCGCCATTAATGCTGATGATGCGGAGGCGCTGGTTAACTACCTGCTCAGCTTTATTAACACGCACTACTATTACGATCTGCAGAACGATCCTCAACTCCGTGCCGATCTGCTTACCCATATTAAAACGATGATCACGCGGGTGCGTTATCAGATCCATATTCCTAACCCGTTATTAAGCAATATCAAGCAGCACTATCCCATGGCCTACGATGTGACGCTGGCGGCGGTGTCCAGTTGGGGAAAATATTCGCCCTATACAATTAGCGAAAATGAAATTGGCTTTCTGGTGCTTCATATCGGCGTCGGGCTGGAGCGCCATTATGACGTGGGTTACCAGCGTCGCCCTCAGGTACTGCTGGTGTGCGACAGCGGTACGTCGACGCTCCGCATGATCGAAGCCATGTTAATGCGTAACTATCCCCAGTTGCAGGTGACGCAGTGCCTGTCGCAGCGTGAATATGAGGCCCGCCAGCGCATCGAAGAAGATTTTGTGATTTCCACCACGCGGCTGAGTGAAAAAGAAAAACCGGTTGTCGTGGTCGCGCCTTTCCCGACGGAATTTCAACTCGAGCAGATAGGCAAGCTGGTGCTGGTGGACCGCACCCGGCCCTATATGTTGGAGAAATTTTTTGATGCCCGCCATTTCTGCATCATTGATCGGCCGATGAGTCAGTCTGCGCTGTTTCGGCTGTTATGCGATCGGCTGGAGGCAGAAGGCGTGGTGGACAACGCGTTTTATGCTTCCGTTGAGGAGCGTGAAGCGATTGTCAGCACCATGCTGGGCGAAGGGATTGCGCTTCCGCATTCGCTGGGGCTGATGGCGAAAAAAACGGTGGTATACACCGTGCTGGCCCCCCAGGGGATCCCCTGGGGCGAGGATACGGCTTACGTGATTTTCCTGCTGGCAATCAGCAAAAACGAGTATGAGGAAGCGATGGCTATCTATGATCTGTTCGTGACCTTCATGCGCGAGCGGGCGATGACGCGATTGCGCGACAGCAGTGACTTTGCCTGCTTTAAAAGCGTCGCGCTGGACTGTCTGAGCCGGCTGTAAGTCTCAGGGATGGGCGCCCGGCGTCGGTGAGTTTTTCCGGGCCAGCAGGCGAGGAATTTCGCGCAGGCACCAGGCTTTTGCCTCACCCATGCTGTCACGCCGCCAGGCCATGATGATATCGACCTCACGCGAATACTCCGGGCTGACCACCCGCAAGCGGCCCTCTGCTATGTCCTGCTCCACCATGTTATAGGGCATGGTGGCGACCCCTAAACCGGCCAGGAGCGCACGACGTTTGTCATCCATCGTACTAACGGTCAGGCGCTGTTGCTTGTCCAGCAGTTGCACGGTCAGAACGGGACGTTCGCGGGCGGTATCTGCTACGGCAATGCCGCGATATTTTACCCGGGTGACTTCTGAAAGCGGCTCGGGTTCGTTGTGTATTGGATGGTCAGGGCTGGCAACGTAAACGCTGATGATGCTGTAAAGTTTGCGGGTGTTTATTTCGGTCGAGGCGCGAAAATGCATATCCGGTGCAATGACAATATCAGCCCGCCCCTGTTCCAGTCTCTCCCAGGCGCCAGCCAGTACTTCCGTGATGATGGCGATCTGAGTATTGGCTTTGTCAGCCAGCTTCGTGACCAACGGAAACAGCGCATCAGTGGGCACTAACGCTTCCGTCACGATAGTCAGCTGAGTTTCCCAGCCGCGTGCCAGCGCCTCGGCATCGGTCGTAAGCTTGTCGGCGGCCTCCAGCAACACCCGACCGCGCTCCAGTAACATCCTCCCGACATTAGTGAACTTCGTGCGATGGCCCGAACGGTCAAACAGCACGACATCCAGCTCTTCTTCCAGTTTCTGCATGGTGTAGCTAAGCGCTGAGGGCACGCGGCCCAGTTCATCGGCGGCGGCGGCATAGCTGCCGCGGCGATCGATTGCATCCATCACACGTAAAGCTTCAAGGGTTAACGCACGATCTTTGGCCATCCCGGTTCTCTGTCAGGAAATTTGAATATGCACGGCAGATTAACTGGCTAACAATCCGGCGTCCAGACTTTTACCATAAAGGCATATTTCCCGTCGTCGATTCTTGCCGACGGATGCTGGAGGTACATAATGATTACGACACGCAGTGCATCCGCTTGTGGTCAGGCCGATTACGGTTGGTTACAGGCGCGCTACAGCTTCTCTTTTGGCCACTATTTCGATCCCAAATTAATGGGTTATGCCTCCTTACGCGTTTTGAATCAGGAAGTTCTGGCACCCGGCGCGGCCTTTCAGCCGCGCACCTATCCTCAGGTGGATGTGCTGAATATCGTTTTACAGGGTGAGGCGGAATACCGGGACAGCGAAGGCAATCACATCACCGTGCGTGAAGGTGAGGCATTGCTGCTCTCCGCTCAGCCTGGCGTGAGCTACAGCGAACTTAACCCGAGTAAAGATCGCCCGTTAACCCGTATGCAGCTCTGGCTGGCGGCCTGCCCGGAACGTGAAAATCCCCGTATGCAGAAAATAACCTTGTCGGGCGGCATGCGTTCGCAACTGCTGGCCTCACCGGATGGCGGTGACAGCAGCCTGCAGTTGCGTCAGCAGGTCTGGATTCATCAGCTTGAGCTGGCGGCAGGCGAGCAGCATCTGGTGCCGCTGCAGGGCGCGCGCGCCTATCTGCAATCTATCCATGGCGCGTTTGAGGCCTCGGCCGGGGGCGATCATCAGGAACAGCTGGGCTGTGGCGATGGCGCATTTTTGCAGGAAGAGCAACAGCTGTGGCTGTCAGCGAAAACCCCGACCCGCGCACTGGTGATCGATATTCCGGTCTGAGGCCTTCTCTCGTTACGCCGCCGCCAGCGGAGACAACCTCGGGCGGCTTGATAATGCCGGGCGGCAAGCCGGATAACGTTTGTTGGCTCTGACCCGGTCACGGCTAAATCCGCAATAAAAAAGCCGCAACCCAACAGGGTGCGGCTTTTCTGTCTGCGCCAGTAACAACCCGGACAGCGGTCCTGGGGTTAACTCAGCGTTACTTCACCATGGTAAATGCGGTGGTGACGTGTTTCACGCCGCTGACCCGGCTGGCAATGTCCGCGGCGGCTTTGGCTTCTTCTGGCGTCACCAGGCCCAGCAGGAACACTTCACCGTTTTCCGTGGTGACTTTGACGCTTGATGATTTCACCTGATCGCTGCCCAACAGCTGCGAGCGAATCTTGGTGGTAATCCAGGTATCAGACGACGAGGTGCCAAGGCTGACTTTCGGCCCAATCCGAATCTCGTTATAGACTTCGGTTGCGCCATCAACGCCCATGGTGATCTGTTTCGCGCGGTTGGCAATCTCCTGACTCGGGGCCTGACCGGTTAGCAGGACTTTACCCTGATAGGCGGTAGCAATGACGCGGGCATCGGTTTTGATTTGCTGATCTTTTGCCAGCGCGTTGCTGACGCGTAATTCCAGCGTGCCGTCATCAACCTGCGTTCCGACAGAGCGAGGATCGGTGGCGGTTTTGGTCGCCACAGCGGCGCTACCGGCAACCACCGCGACGCAGCCCTGCAGCAGCATGGCGGTTAAAACAATAGCTATAGCGTTCAATGCTTTCATTGGTGCTCCTTCCGTCATTCCTGGTGGGGAAACAAGGTGTTATCAATCAGATCGCACAAACAGTTGAGTGTTAACATATGCATCTCCTGAATGCGAGCACTACGATGTGAAGGAATACGAATTTCCACATCCTGCGGTCCCAGCAATCCGGCTAATTCGCCCCCATCATAACCGGTAAGCGCAACGATAGTCATATCGCGCGTGACGGCGGCTTCGACGGCCTTCACGATGTCCCGTGTATTGCCGCGTGTAGAGATTGCCAGCAGAACGTCACCGGTTTGTCCCAGCGCACGCACCTGCTTAGCGTAAATCTCGTCATGCAGACGATCGTTACTGATCGCCGTCAGCATGACGTTGTCCGCACTTAAGGCCAGCGCGGGCAGGCTGGGGCGTTCGGTTTCAAAGCGGTTGATCATGCTGGCGGCAAAGTGCTGAGCATTGGCGGATGACGCACCATTACCACAGCTCAGTATTTTGTTACCGTTTAGAAGGGACTGCACCATTGTCATTGCGGCACGCGAAATGGCATCGGGTAACGCCTCTGCCGCAGCGATTTGAGTTTGAATACTTTCGGTAAAACACGCTTTAATTCTTTCCTGCACACGACCACCTGGTTCTAAACGTCTGCATTAAAGGCATTCGGCAACCATTCAAGCGCCGTGCCGGTAATGGCAATGATGTCGAAACGGCAATTCACTGTTTCAAAACTGCCGCCGCGTTGCGCCAGCCACAGAGAGGCGGCACGCAGCAGCTTGTGTTGTTTCTGTCGGGTAATACTGGCCAGACTGCCGCCGAAGCGTGCGTTACGCCGGTAACGCACCTCGACGAACACCCAACACTGGTTGTCTCGCATTATCAGGTCAAGTTCCCCTGCGCGATAGTAAACATTGCTGGCGACCCATGTTAACCCCGCCCGCTCAAGATAGCGGCGGGCGAGTTGTTCGTGATCGGCACCCGTACGGCGACGGTTTAGCTGGCCGGTACGATGTTGCCCTGGCGATACTGGTTCCATGTCAACTTCCTGTTGATCACACAATCAGCGGTAGCGCTCAGCTTGCCGGTATTGCCGTCGAGCGAAAAGCCCGGCACCTGACGCATCTGGTTAAAGTGGTTAGCCAGCGTCCACGCATCAATCCCCATTGCGTACAGACGCACCAGCGAGTAATCGTTATTGAACGACTTCGCGGCCTGCTGCATCAACGCCGGGTTAGCGCCGGAAAGCAGGGGGATATCGCTAAACTGCAGCCCTTCCATTTCCAGGCGAAAATCCGGCCCTGCGCCCGCCTGCGCGCTGCGCGAACTGGCATAGAGCGCAACGTTGCTGCGGCTACCGGTGCGCATGCTGATCATCGGTTTGATCAGTTGCAGTTCATCCTGAGTCGAGACGATATAAGCGGCATCAATGGCTCCGCCACTGCTGGCGGCCGGGGCGCTGGTTTGCGGTGCCGGAATGTTCAGGCCCGCAACAGAAACGCTTTGCGGCTGAGAAGACGAGGGCATAACCACGGGTGTACCACTCATACTGATGCCTGCACCGCTGTTAATGCCCTGCTTGAGTTCAGATACAGAACCAAAGCGCTGCTGGAGCACGGTGCCGCCGCCCAGAGACTGCCACTCTTTCGTAAAGGCCGCCGTTACGCGATCGCCCAGGCCGTTGCGAGGTACTAACAGCAGCGGCTGGCGTTTGCCCTGGTCCCAGATATGATGCGCCGCATCGCGCGCTTCATCTTCAGGCGACAGCGCAAAATAGCACATATTCGGATGGTTCTGGATTTGCTCTGGCTCGTTCAGCGCCAGGACATTCAGCGGTGTCTGGCTGTTCGCGACCGTTTCAACGTTGTTTTTCAACAACGGTCCAACAACGAGCGTGGCACCATCCTGTTGGGCCTGCTGCATCACCTGCGCGATGGGCTGACTGCTGGTGTCGTAAACCTTCACCTGCGCATTGCTGGCGGGTTCGGCAGCCGGCTGTTGCTGAGGCTGCTGTTGCGTCGTTGCCGGTTGCTGCGCCGTGCCGCTCTGCTGCGCAGCCGCTGGGTTAGCTGACGGGCTGACGACCGCATTCGCATCCGCAGCCTGCTGCTGATTTATCGCGATAGGATCCTGGGCACTGCCTGGTGTCGCCTGAGGCGCGGTAGCGAGGGTGCCGTTCTTCGCATCGTTAAAGCCTTTCTGGATAGCGCTGGCGAACATCTGAGCCTGACCGTTCAGCGGCAGCAGCAGCGCGATAGTGCTGGTGGACGCTTTGGTAAAGTTCTGCACCTGGCTCAGCTGGGTCGGTAAAGTTTTTGCAGCAGGGTTATCGGGATAGCGCGTCTGCCAGTCTTTAATCGCCGACTTCAGCATGTTGGCATCCTGCGCGTTGGCATGCCACGCCGTGAGCAGATCCAGCCAGCCCTGCAGAATGTTTTCATCGGCATTGATCACCAGCGAATTCATATCCTGCTGTGACAGCTGGGTCAGCGCCTGCCAGGTGGCATCGATATTCTGCTGGCGTTCATCGCCTTTCAGCAACGGCTCCTGAGCAATATAGGCGCGGAGCAGGGCCAGCGAGGTTTTACCCTGTGCGCTGGCAATCTGTAAACCGTAGTAGCGCGCCAGCTGATCCTGAGACAGCTCGCTGGTTTTCACCTGACTCAATATCGGTTGGGCATCGGCAATCTTTTGCTGAGCAACCAGAGACTGGGCTTTCAGCAGCAGTAATTCTTGCTGCTGTTTATCAGAAAGCTGATTAGGCAGTTCGCCGATCGCCTGAGCAGCCTGCGGATATTTTCCTTCTTTCAACAGGGCGCGGATTGCGAGTAATTGCCAGTCGGTCTTGCTATCATCGCTGCTTTGCTGCACCTGCTGCAGATAGTAGGCGGAATTATTAGTAACGGGTGCCTGGATGTCTACGGACTGGCTTTTCGGGCCCTGGCCACTACACGCGGCTAAAATCAGACCAGCAAGAAGGACAGGCACAAAGCGTCCTGCTTTATGACGAACGATTTTTGAAGGAAGCATACTGTATCCAGTGATGTTTTTTTCAAGATGCTCAATATTAAATCGGCAATTCGGATGAAACAATGAAACAACTCGATCGGGCAGACATTTCCGCCAGCACGCTCTACATCGTGCCAACCCCAATAGGTAATTTGGCTGACATTACCCAGCGGGCGCTAGCGGTACTTTCCAGCGTCGATCTGGTCGCAGCGGAAGATACACGTCATACCGGACTGTTGCTACAACATTTCGCCATCAATGCGCGACTCTTCGCACTTCATGACCACAACGAACAGCAGAAAGCAGAAATCCTGCTAACCAGGCTGCAACAGGGAGAAAGCATAGCTCTGGTTTCTGATGCTGGCACGCCATTGATCAACGATCCGGGTTATCACCTGGTTCGCCGCTGCCGTGAGGCCGGTATTCGCATCGTTCCTTTACCGGGTGCCTGCGCAGCGATAACAGCATTAAGCGCAGCGGGATTGCCGTCTGATCGTTTCTGTTACGAAGGATTTCTACCGGCCAAAACAAAGGCGCGGTGTGATGCGCTACGGGCGCTGGCCGAAGAGCCGCGTACCTTAATCTTTTATGAATCCACGCACCGTTTGCTGGACAGCCTGCAGGATATGGTCACGGAGCTGGGAGCTGGCCGTTACGTCGTGCTGGCGCGCGAATTAACCAAAACCTGGGAAAATCTGAATGGCGCACCGGTGGGGGAACTCCTGGCCTGGGTGAAAGAGGATGAAAATCGCCGTAAAGGTGAGATGGTGCTCATTGTCGAAGGCCATCATCCTGACGAAGAGGCGTTACCCGCAGATGCACTGCGCACGCTGGCGTTGTTGCAGCAGGAGCTGCCGTTGAAAAAGGCGGCGGCGCTCACGGCTGAGATACACGGTGTGAAAAAGAATGCGCTCTATAAACATGCGCTTGAGCAGCAGGCCTGAGCCTGTTGAGTGGCCTGCGCGCCGGGCGTGACAGCGCGGGCTAAACCCTCTATAATGCGCGCCGAAGCTGACCAGACAGTCGCCGCTTCGTCGTCGTCCTTCTCTGAAGGAGACGGGCGGAGGGGAGGAAAGTCCGGGCTCCATAGGGCAGGGTGCCAGGTAACGCCTGGGGGGGAAACCCACGACCAGTGCAACAGAGAGCAAACCGCCGATGGCCCAGTAATGGGATCAGGTAAGGGTGAAAGGGTGCGGTAAGAGCGCACCGCGCGGCTGGTAACAGTCCGTGGCACGGTAAACTCCACCCGGAGCAAGGCCAAATAGGGGTTCACATGGTACGGCCCGTACTGAACCCGGGTAGGCTGCTTGAGCCAGTGAGCGATTGCTGGCCTAGATGAATGACTGTCCACGACAGAACCCGGCTTATCGGTCAGTTTCGACTTCTTAATGCAAACCCCGCGCAAGCGGGGTTTTTGCTTTATGGCGCGGCAAAACAGGCGTTGCTGCCGCCGCCAGACGCGGGGGATATCGGCAGACAGGCCACGGCTCTTCGCTGACGCGGGCTGGCCAGCGCGATGAAGGGCGATGCCCGATACCGTCGTAAAAGAATGTGGCGCTAGCCGCTCAGGGCGCTTCCGCGCTGGCGACCCTGAGAGGAAACGCGATTCACTCTCCTGATCTGGAAAGAAAAATGGGCCGCTTTACCAGAGGCTTTGTTTCTCAGGCAAATCCCATCCATTTTCTTTCCAATGCACTATAGGCTCATCCGATGTGTCAGATGATGGCTTGCCATCTGTTTGGGAGGCATCGATTTCTCTCGTCTATAGTTGAAGGCAGCTTGCCACACGTCATTATTTTACGTTTTGCCCCATTGGGCGCGAATTCATTGAATGAAGATAAAAAAACAGGTGGATCATGGTTACAAGAAGGACTTTACTGACTTATTCCGGGGCGTTTGCTGCCTTATCTGCATTAGGCATTTCTCCCGGCGCTATCGCAGCAGGCGTTCTCAAGTTAGGTAACAGCGAAGCATTTAACTTTGAAACCTTGATTGCCCAGGCCAAGGCCCTGGCAGCCAAACCCTATGAAAAACCCACCTCATTCGACCCGTCATTGTTATCCAACATAACCTATGACGCTTACATGAAAACCGTCTATAAGCCGGACTATGCGCTGTTTAAAAATGTCGGACGGTTTCCTGTTACCTTTTTCATGGTAAACGGTTTACACCGTATGCCGGTGAAAATGCACGTCGTGGAAAATAACGCCGCGCGTGAAATTATTCAAAATATTGACTACTTCACCACGACGGATAAAAACGTGACGTTACCGGCCCTGAAAGGTAACGTATTCTCAGGTTTCAGAGTGCTGGCCAGCCAGGACACGCTAAAAACCAATCCACAAAATGACTGGATGTCTTTTATGGGCGCGTCTTATTTCCGCGCCATTGGCGAGCTGGGTCAGTTTGGTTTATCCGCGCGCGGTATTGCGCTGAATACCGTTCAACCGGGTGTCGATGAAGAGTTTCCTGACTTTACGGATTTCTGGTTTGAAGCGCCGAAAGACGACAGCAAACATCTCACGGTCTATGCGCTACTCAACGGGCCGAGTATCACGGGCGCCTACAAATTTATCCTGCAGCGCGGCAAAGGAGTTATACAGGATGTCGAATGTACGCTTTTCCTGCGTAAGGACATTCAGCGTTTTGGTATCGCGCCTCTGACCTCCATGTACTGGTTCTCAAAAACGGTAAAAGGGGCGGCGACAGACTGGCGCCCGGAAGTGCATGACTCCGATGGTCTGGCGATGTTGACCGGCAGCGGCGAACATATCTGGCGGCCGTTGAACAACCCATTACGCGTGGTCACGTCCAGTTTTCATGATGAGAACCCGCGCGGCTTTGGTTTACTGCAGAAAGATCGGGATTTCGACAGCTATCTGGACGCTGCGCACTACGAGAAACGTCCCGATCTGTGGGTGGAACCGCGAGGCGAATGGGGCAAAGGCTCAGTTCAACTGATGGAAATCCCGACTGACGATGAAATCTACGACAATATCGTCGCCATGTGGGTACCGGATGCACCAGCGAAAGCGGGCGATCAGCATCATTTCCATTATCGTCTGCACTGGCTGGCTGATGAGCCCTATCCCTCTCCTCTGGCGCGTTGTGGGGCGACCCGACTGGGTCGGGGCGGTGTGCCGGGTTCCGATCGTCCGCATGACAGCCGTAAGTTTGCGGTCGAGTTCCGTGGCGATGTGCTTAATCATCTGCCGTCAGGCGTTTCCCCTGAAGCCGTGCTTTCTGCATCGCGTGGTACTTTTGAGAACGTGCTCGTGTCTAAATTGCCGGACGATTCAGGCAACTGGCTGGCGCAGTTTGATTTGGTCGCAGGCGATGGCGATCCGGTAGAACTTAAGCTCTATTTGAAAGCACAAGACAAGGTGGTGTCGGAAACCTGGTGCTACCAGTACCATCCGTTTAACTCTCCGGCGAAGCCCTGGCCCGTTGCGTGCGAAACGAAGTAACTTTTAAATAACGCCCATTGAACAGATGGGCGTTAATCTTTTAACGTGACTCATCGGCAAACGTCGCGCATTGAAATGTTATTGGATGCGTTATCTTCAGCGTTTCAGGAATAATAATGACCTTCCCCCTTTCCCGGCTAAGCCCGTCTTAAATAGCGTGATTGTCTTCCCTTATCCTTGTTCTGTTAACGACTTTTTTCATCGCTCTGTTTTTTTGTCGAAATGTTTTTAAGTGAAAAAAAGATATTTTATTGATCTGCACAAAGTCAGCATAAATAAAAGCATTGGTTCTCATAAGAAAAGAGTGAAGTGTGAGAAACAGCACAATCCCATTTTTTTATGATGATTAAGATTCGTAGCGGATAAAGGCGACGTAAAGGAATGACATCATGCACAGGTATACGCAACGACGAACGCCCCGGCTAACACTGTATCAGAGCACTGTTCGCCCCCTATTAACGATTTGCTTTAACCCCGTCTCTTCTGCAAGAATATGTTTTATCCCTTCTGTCAGTAATACAGTTTCTTCCACACAATACGCTGTTTTATCGCCATCCTTTTCCTATTCTCTCGCTGCCCGTTTCTTTTTAAATCAACTGCGTAAGCTCATGCTGTTACAGCATGCTGCGAAGCGAAAACGGTAAGTTTATTACTTTTTTTCAGCTTTTATACGATCGCATTTCTCTTCGGGGAATTTTGCTGAATAAACCCTGCCTGAAAAAGGAGTCGATATGAATATCCATAAAAACCTTCCCGTTAGCATTGATGAAATTTATGCTGCCAGAGAAAGACTCACAGGGAAAGTTTATAAAACCGGTATGCCACGTTCAAATTACCTCAGTGAGCGCTGCGGTGGAGAAATCTACCTTAAATTTGAAAATATGCAGCGAACGGGTTCATTTAAAATCCGTGGCGCCTTTAATAAAATGAGTTCGCTAACAGAGAAAGAAAGACGTAAAGGCGTTGTCGCCTGTTCTGCGGGTAACCATGCGCAAGGCGTTTCACTGTCGTGCGCCATGCTAAATATTGATGGAAAAGTGGTGATGCCTAAGGGCGCGCCAAAATCAAAAGAAGCCGCAACGCGGGATTACTCTGCAGAGGTAGTGATTTACGGTGAAAACTTTAATGATACACGGACTAAAGTTGATGAAATTATCGCCAGTGAAGGCCGTATATTTATCCCGCCTTATGATGATGTGAAAATCATTGCCGGACAGGGCACCATCGGTCTGGAAATTCTTGAGGATCTCTTTGACGTCGATAACGTCATCGTTCCCGTAGGCGGCGGTGGGCTCATTGGCGGCATTGCCACGGCGATCAAGTCCATTAATCCCACGATTACCATTATCGGCGTGCAGTCTGAAAACGTTCACGGTATGGCAGCCTCCTTTTTTGCTGATACCATTACGCGCCATCGTCTTACCGGCACCCTTGCGGACGGCTGCGATGTTGCCCGTCCGGGCGATCTCACCTTCGCGATTGTGAGAGAATTGGTCGATGAGATGGTGTTAGTGAGTGAAGACGACATTCGTAAAAGTATGATTGCATTGATTCAGCGAAACAAAGTGGTCACAGAAGGTGCCGGCGCGCTCGCATGCGCCGCGTTACTAAGCGGCAAAGTCGACCACTACATTCAGGGGCGGAAAACGGTGTGCATTATCTCAGGTGGCAATATCGATTTGTCCCGGGTTTCCCAGATTACGGGTTTTGCTGACGCATAAAGGATAAGTTATGAGTAATTCTGAAAATATTCTCGACCAGGAAAAAACCTCAACCTGGCGTAAGTCCGATACCACATGGACACTCGGACTTTTTGGCACGGCGATTGGCGCCGGCGTGCTTTTCTTTCCCATTCGGGCCGGTTACGGTGGGCTGATCCCTATCTTGATCATGCTGGTGCTGGCCTGGCCCATCGCGTTTTACTGTCATCGGGCGCTGGCCCGACTGTGCCTGTCAGGCAGTAACGTATCGGGCAATATTACCGAAACGGTAGAGGAGCATTTCGGAAAAACGGGTGGGGTGGTCATTACTTTTCTCTACTTTTTCGCGATTTGCCCGCTGCTCTGGATTTATGGCGTCACCATCACCAATACCTTTATGGCGTTCTGGCAATATCAGCTTCTGCTGCCGGCCCTCAATCGCGGCGTGGTGGCTCTGTTGCTGCTCATGTTGATGGCCCTGGTGATTTGGTTTGGTAAAGATCTGATGGTAAAGGTGATGAGCTGGCTGGTGTTTCCGTTTATCGCCAGTCTGGTGCTGATTTCACTGTCGTTAATCCCCTACTGGAATTCCGCCGTGATCGAGCAGGTTAACCTGAGCGACATCGCCCTGACCGGGCACGATGGCATTCTGGTTACCGTGTGGCTAGGCATTTCTATTATGGTGTTCTCGTTTAATTTTTCGCCGATTGTTTCTTCTTTTGTGGTGTCAAAGCGGGAAGAATACGAGCCGGAAATGGGCCGAACCTATACCGAAAACAAGTGCAGCCAGATCATCTCCCGCGCCAGCATACTGATGGTGGCGGTAGTCATGTTCTTTGCCTTTAGCTGTCTGTTTACACTATCCCCGCAGGATATGGCGGATGCCAAGGCACAAAATATCCCCGTGCTCTCCTACCTCGCAAACCACTTCTCAAGCATGGCAGGTGAAAAGTCCACTTTCTCTACGGTACTGGAATACAGCGCCTCGATAATTGCTCTGGTTGCTATTTTCAAATCCTTCTTTGGGCACTATCTTGGGACCCTGGAAGGGTTAAATGGTTTAATCATCAAGTTCCGCTACAAAGGTGATAAAGACGCGATCTCCAGCCGCAAGCTGAATACCTGGAGTATGGTCTTTATTATGGGCTCCACCTGGCTGGTGGCTTACCTTAATCCCAATATCCTTGACCTGATTGAGGCGATGGGCGCGCCCATCATTGCCTCACTGCTGTGTCTGTTACCGATGTTTGCCATCCGTAAGGTCGCGGCACTGGCGAAATATAAAGGCCGAGCTGAGAATGTATTTGTGAGCGCGATTGGCTTGCTGACGATTTTAAATATTGCGTATAAGTTTTTCTGATTTTTTTGCAATCAAACGGTGATATAAGCGGACACTTTAATTAAAAAGTGTCCGTTTTTTCTTTGTGTTAATGATTCTTGTTGTTTTTTTTAAAATCCTTGGTTTTGATTAACATTTTTTTAATAAGGTGATGCGACACACATTGAGAAAATAATTTCTTTTTTTTAGTCACGTGGTGCTGCTTTTCTTTTTTTATCTTCATGCCGTTAAAATATAGCAATTATTTTCTCCCCGTCATTCGCTAAGATCATTCCTGTCTTAATAAAATTAATCTGCCGCGATCCACGTCCATTCCCATTAATGGGCAGGTAATGATTAAAAATCACCTCTGAATCTTACAATTTTAGCGAGCATATTATGAATACTATAAAAAAGAACAGTGCTGAATTAACTGTCTCGCCTGCTGCACAGCGAGCTGGCATGAGTGAGGGCGAGTGGCGGGAAGCCATTAAGTTTGATGGTAACGACACCGGTTGGATTATTATGAGTATAGGTATGGCAATTGGTGCCGGCATTGTGTTTCTACCGGTTCAGGTTGGCCTGATGGGATTATGGGTTTTCCTGCTGTCATCGGTGGTTGGTTATCCGGCGATGTATCTGTTTCAACGTCTGTTTATTAATACCCTTGCAGAATCGCCAGAGTGCAAAGATTATCCGGGCGTGATCGCGGGCTATTTGGGAAAAAACTGGGGCATAGTGCTTGGATTGCTCTATTTTGTCATGCTGGTTATCTGGATGTTTGTCTACTCCACCGCCATAACCAACGACAGCGCCTCTTATCTGCAAACCTTTGGCGTTACCGAAGGATTACTGTCTGATAACCCGCTCTATGGACTGCTGCTGATTTGCGTGTTGGTCGCGATTTCGTCACGGGGCGAGCAGTTGTTGTTTAAGGTTTCCAGCCTGATGGTGCTTACCAAGCTGCTGGTGGTTGCCTTGTTGGGGCTGTCTATCACCGGTATGTGGCAATTGCATAATATTGGCGCGCTGCCGCCACTGGGACTGTTAATAAAAAATGCCATCATCACCTTGCCCTTTACCCTTACGTCAATTCTGTTTATCCAGACGTTAAGTCCTATGGTTATCTCGTATCGCTCCCGCTCAGTCTCCGTTGAGGTTGCCCGCTATAAAGCCCTGCGGGCGATGAATATTGCTTTCACCATTCTGTTTGTCACGGTGTTTTTCTATGCCGTGTCATTTACGCTGGCGATGGGGCACGAAGAAGCTGTCAAAGCTTATGATCAAAATATTTCAGCACTGGCGATTGCCGCCCAGTTTATCAGTGGCGACGGTGCAAACTGGGTCAAAATTGTCAGCGTGGTACTCAATATTTTTGCCGTGGTTACTGCGTTCTTTGGCGTTTATCTGGGCTTTCGTGAAGCCGCTCAAGGCCTGGTGATGAACCTGCTTCGACGCAAACTGCCGGCTGAAAAAATTAATGACAGTCTTGTGCAGCGCGGCATCATGCTGTTGGCCATTATGCTGGCCTGGGGGGCCATTGTGTTAAATGCGCCGGTACTGAGTTTTACCTCAATCTGTAGTCCAATATTTGGCATGATCGGCTGTTTAATTCCAGCCTGGCTGGTCTACAACGTTCCCACACTTCACAAATACAAAGGTGCATCTCTGGTGCTAATTATCATTACCGGGTTGCTACTTTGCCTGTCACCTTTTCTGGCATTTTCTTAAAAATGAAGGAGGTAATAGTGATGTCTGGATCAGTAAGCCGTTCATTATGGCAACCTTTAATTGATGTTGTACGCCAGGAGGTGAAACCCGCGCTTGGCTGTACTGAACCGGTTTCTTTGGCGCTAGCCAGTGCGCTTGCAGCAAGTGAGCTGACTGGAGAGATCACGCATATTGATGCCTGGGTTTCCCCTAATCTGATGAAAAATGGCGCCGGCGTGTCGGTGCCGGGAACCGGTATGGTGGGCCTGCCGATAGCGGCAGCAGCAGGTGCACTGGGGGGTAACCCGCTGGCAGGGTTGAAAGTGCTGGAAGCGATAACGCCCCTGGCAGTAAAGCAGGCAAAAGCGCTGCTGGCTTCAGGTAAAGTCAAGGTGATGCTCCAGCAGCCATGTGACGACATTCTCTATGCCCGGGCTTGCCTTTATGCGGGAGAGCAGTGGGCGAGGGTGACAATTGCAGGCGATCACACGCGCGTGGTTGAGATAGTCAGGCAGGGTAAGGTCTGTCAGGTTCATAACGAGAAGCCTGAAACCCTTCAGGCGGATCCCCGGCGAGTGCTCGACAGGATCACGCTGGCTCAGATCTTCACCGCTATTGAGTCGATTCCCACTGATCAAATCAGCTTTATACTGGAGGCCGCCACCCTTAATGATGCGTTGTCTCAGGAAGGGCTAAAGCGGGAGTGGGGATTACATATCGGAGCAACGCTCGCTCGGCAGCGCGCACGTGGCTTGCTGGCACAAGGTATAGCATCGGATATTGTTATTCGCACCAGTGCCGCATCTGATGCCCGCATGGGCGGTGCAACGTTACCGGCGATGAGCAATTCTGGTTCCGGTAATCAGGGCATTACAGCGACCCTGCCGGTCGTTGTCGTGGCAGAAGCGTTGCACCGGGATAGCGAGAAGCTGGCGCGGGCGCTGATGCTGTCGCATCTTACCGCCATTTACATTCATCATCAGTTTCCTCGCCTTTCCGCACTCTGTGCGGCAACCACCGCGGCGATGGGCGCGGCGGCAGGAATGGCATGGCTGCTCGACGGAAACTATAAGACCATAGCAGGCGCAATAAACAACATGATTGGCGATCTCAGCGGTCTGCTATGTGATGGGGCAGCAAACAGTTGCGCCATGAAGGTTTCCACCAGCGTCAGCAGCGCCTGGAAAGCGGTATTAATGGCGCTGGAGGAGACAGCCGTCACCGGTAATGAAGGGCTGGTCGCTCATGATGTAGAGCACTCCATTGCAAATCTTGGTGCTCTGGCCTGTGGCGCGATGCAACATACAGATCGTCAGCTCATTGAGATCATCATGAACAAACAGGTGTAAACAGTTCCTCACTCTGAATCAGAGTGAGGGCAAAATTAACCACGACCGTGCGGTTCGTCCCAGTCGAATGCGGGGCCGACAGAGATCACCCCGTGCGGGTTAATGGTTTTATGACTGCAGTAGTAGTGATGACGAATATGTGCCAGATTCACGGTCTCGGCAATGCCGGGCATCTGATATATATCCCGCAGGAAACCGCTCAGGTTCAGATAGTCGCTGATACGGTGGCGATCGCATTTAAAATGGGTGACGTAAACCGGATCAAAGCGCACCAGCGTGGTCCATAAGCGTAAATCGGCCTCGGTTAACCTGTCGCCAGTCAGATAGCGGTGCTGACCTAAGATCTGCTCTACCCGCGACAGTGAGTGGAACAGGGCGGTAACGGCTTCATCGTAAGCGGACTGAGAGGTGGCAAAACCGGCTTTGTACACGCCGTTGTTAATGGTGTCGTAAATCCAGCCGTTGAGCGCATCAATTTTCTCACGCAGGTCAGCCGGATAGTAATCTCCCGCCCGCGCCCCGACTGCATCGAACGCGCTGTTAAACATGCGGATAATGTCGGCAGACTCATTACTGACGATGGTGTTTTGCTGTTTGTCCCATAACACCGGCACGGTCACACGCCCGCTGTAGTCGGCATCCGCATGCAGGTAAAGCTGATAAAGAAACGCATTCTGATGCAGCTTGTCTCCGGTTGCGTCCGGGAAGTCCTCATCAAAGGTCCAGCCGTTTTCCAGCATCAGCGGATGCACCACCGAGACATCAATCATGCTGTCCAGACCTTTAAGCTGACGCATCAGCAGGGTGCGGTGCGCCCATGGGCAGGCAAGCGACACATAGAGGTGATAGCGGTCGCGTTCCGCCGTAAATCCGGCTTTGCCGCTCAGTCCTGCGCTACCGTCGGGCGTAACCCAGTTACGCCATGCGGATTCCGAGCGCTTAAAGCGCCCACCGGTTGATTTCGTGTCATACCAGGTGTCATGCCAGACACCATCAATTAGCTGACCCATCTTGTCTCCCGTACAAACGATAAAAAGAATATTTCCGACTTTAACCATAGGCGGTTATGGATAACTTCGACAGCGCACCACGTGCGTTGCCAAACATTTTGCCCATTCGCATAAATGCGCGCTGTACGGCGAACGGGCCAGAGGCGTAATCGGGCTAAGAATGCCTTATCATAGGGCTGTCTACGGCCTGTAACGAACAAGCCGCCCATCACGCCCGTCCCGCAGGATCCGGCGAAAAAAAGATGAAGGAAAGCGGAATGAAAGCGGTACTCTTTGGTTATCACGAAATGGCCTGTACCGGCCTGAAGGCGTTAATGGATGCCGGATTCACGGTTAGTGCCCTGTTTACCCATGCCGATCCCGCGTCCGGCGCGCAGTTTTACGGCTCCGTCGCCCGCCTGGCTGAGCGCTACAACATCCCGGTTTTTATCACCGAGGATGTCAATACCGCCGAATGGCAAACCCGGATAGCCAGCCTTGAGGCAGATTATCTGTTCTGCTTCTCTTACCGTCAGGTTCTCAGCGAAGCCATCCTGTCCTCTGTTAAAAAAGGGGCCTATAACGTGCATGCCGCTTTGCTGCCGGCTTATCGGGGCCGTGCCCATCTCAATTGGGTGATTATTAAAGGCGAGACGCAAACCGGTGTGACCCTGCACCGCATGATTAAACGTCCTGATGCCGGCCCGATTCTGGCGCAGAAGGCCGTTGAAATTCATCCACAGGACAATGCCCTGGCGCTGCATACCCGACTGGTTGCGACCACCGCGCAAATGCTACCGACGTGGCTTGATGCGCTGGTGGCAGGTGAGCTTACCGAAACCCCTCAGGACGAGCGTGCGGCAAGCTGTTTTGGCAGCCGCAAGCCGGAAGATGGCCAAATTCACTGGCAGGCGTCCGCCAGCGATATCCATAATCTTGTTCGGGCGCTGGCGTTTCCCTGGCCCGGCGCTTTTACATTGGCAGACTCACAGCGATTTACCGTCTGGCAAACCCGCGTTATTGATGCCCGTAAAGCCAGCCAGCCAGGTGAAGTTGTTTCAGTTTCACCGCTGGTCATTGGCTGTGGGCAGGGGCAACTTGAAATTCTGCAGGGGCAGTCTGCAGGCGGCGAATCTGTCACGGGCACGACGCTGGCAGGGCAGCTCGGGCTGATTGTCGGGCAGCATCTGGCGCGCTGAGGGGGGCAGTCGCCTCCTTATCCCCTAAGCGCGTCAGCCAAGCGCCATGCCTGAAAGATAGCCGACTGATGCAGACAGCGTCATCGCCAGCAGGCTCCAGAAGCAAATGCGCGTGACGCTTTTTCTGACCGGCGCATCACCGGCTTTGGCCGCCGTCGCGCCCAGAAGCGTCAATGCCATGAGCGCCGAGATCGCAATCGCGGGCAAGGCGAAGGAGCCGGTGATCAGCATGGCAACGGCGAAGGGTAAAATACTGCCTGCGGCAAAACTGACTGCAGAAAACAGAGCGGCCTGAAGGGGTTTGGCACTGCTGAAATCGGTAATGCCCAGCTCATCTCTGGCATGAGCGGCTAACGCATCATGAGCCATCAACTGTTCTGCCACCTGACGAGCCAGCTCGGGCGACAGGCCACGCGCCCTGTATATTGCTGCCAGCTCCACCGTTTCAGCCGCAAAATCGGCCTCGAGTTCGGCTTTCTCCTGCTGCAGAGACGCTTTTTCAGTATCTGACTGCGAGGACACCGAGACGTATTCTCCCGTCGCCATCGACATTGCGCCTCCGACAATACCTGCCAGCCCGGCGAGCAAAACAGTGTGATGACTGCTGCTGGCAGAAACGACACCGGCCAGCAGGCTGGCGGTCGAAACGATGCCATCATTCGCGCCCAATACGGCAGCCCGTAGCCATCCGGCGTGTTCAATTTTATGCGATTCACTATGTAGCATTGGGTCTTCCAGTGATAAGCGATTCGTTTAACAAGGCGGGCGACAGCCTGCCTGCGTGCCCTTTGCTATTTTTCATAGCGGGATAGCAGGATATGAAGCACGCCCATCGCACCATGGCTGTAAAAATAAATCTCTACAAAGGTGGTCAGAAATTTATGCCAGTGCAATACCCTACGCGTCAAATCAGGCGTGGCGAGTGACGTACTGTTAAATAAAAACCATAGCCCACCAGAACAGGCGACGGCGATCAACGCGATAACCCCCAGGCCCTGCACCGTCGCGGCTATGCCACCGCCCTGTGCCTGTGGGAGTTTCAGGCCGGTCAGCTGGACGACATCGTTTCGAATACCCCGAAAATCCAGCGTGAGCCAGGCGAAGTACCAGCGAAAACCTCGCTGAACCAGCATCCAGATGAGCATGATAACGCCCGCAGCGATCAGCAACAGTCCTGAAAGAATATGTAGCCAGGTTATCAGCGTCTCCAGGCTGTGCTCGCCGAGCGCTTCACGTGCGGTGAAATTGGAATTGATGATCTGCGAAAGGATCAGCACGGCGACCAAAATGTGAAGCCGTCGAAAAAAGGGTGCATCGTGATGGGGAAGCCACTGACCATAAGATATTTTCATAGCGTTGCCAAAAAAAGAGGGTCGAAACGCTATATTTCCATGATTAGATTAAGCCGACCTTAAGCACCCTGTGGGTCAGTAACTCTGCGGGATAGGAGGAGATGATCGCTTCAAACCGCCTGGCAAAGGATTTTTATCACAAAACCAAAACGCACCGGCAAGAAGCAACCGGTGCGTTAGAAAATGCGGTGTAGTCAGGCGTCCGTTAGTGCGCCAGAGCGCCCTGAGGTTTTTTGCTGATCAGGCGATCGATACTGTACGCACCCGGACCTACCAGACCTAAAATCAGGAAACCGCCTGCGATAGACAGGTTTTTCATAAACATCAGCTGGTTCACGCCTTCCGCAAAGTTACTGTGAAACAGGAACGCAGTCAGAATCGTAAAGCCAGCGGTGAACAGCGCAGTGAAGCGGGTCAGGAAACCAAACATGATGGCCAGACCGCCGCCAAACTCCAGCAGGATAACCAGTGGCAGCATGAAGCCGGGCACGCCCATCGCTTCCATGTACTGCTGTGTACCCGCGTAACCGGTGATTTTGCCCCAGCCTGCAGTAATAAACAGAATAGTCATCAGGATACGGGCGGCCAACAAACCACTGTCTTCGAATTTTTTCATCATTTACTCCAACGCTATAAGTTTGCAAGGCAGCAACGCCCGCGGTGAATATTCCCTTTGAACGCATGACTGCAATCCATTGGGCTGATAGCTGGAGATGATAGTCGCGGGAAGTGACGGTTGTAAGCGATATAAACTGTCGATGTTGTTCAGTAAAACTGAAAATAGAAAAAGCCAGTCGCACTGGACTGGCTTTGGGGATTCAACGCGGGGGAAGGGCTGATTTAACCATGCGCCAGGTACTCCACAGGCCAAACCCCCGTTTCGCCCAGCGTAACAGGCGGTTAGGACTGCGAATGGAATAGATAGCTAACGCACTGCTGCCAATGGCCAGATAGCGTTTCAGACTTAAAAACGTAAACCAGCCACGATCGTAGGGCGCGGTGATCTCCAGCCAGCTACGCCGCGCGGCACTCAGATCCAGACGTTGCTGCTGAACCTGTTTTAGCAGTTCATCGATACGCGCTTCACGCTCGCGGCGGCTCATTACCGGTTATCCTCAAGCAGATCACGATCGTTCGCCAGTTCCTTGCGCGTATGGCGCAGCAGGGTTGACTGACGTGATTTACGCAGTGTCCATAGCCCAAAGATCAACGCCAGCAAGAACAGCACGCCTGTGGTGATAGCGATAGCCATTAACCGGTACTGCGCATCAACTGCCCAGATAATCAGCACCATCAGGCTCATCAGGCCAAAAGCCGTAAAGAGCATGGTCAGGCCAAGCATCAACAGCATCTGGATGATGTTGGCCTTCTCTTCTTCCAGCTCCACCACCGCAAGACGAACGCGTGTTTCGACCATACCGACCAGCGTGGTGACGATACGCTGACCGATGTTGATGACCCCTTTGGCCGGTCCGTGGTTCTGCTGTGAATCCGTCATGATTAACGACGCGAAATCAGCATACCGATGGCAACGCCGATGGCGGCACCGATACCTACGCCATGCCATGGATTATCACGCACATAGCCATCTGCTTTCTGCGCCGCTTCGCGTGTCGTGGCTGCCAGCCGCTCACCCGATTCACCTAAACGCTCACGAGAGCTGTCCAGCGCAGCGCGCGCTTTATGACGGAGCTTATCCAGTTCACCTTTGGACTTTTCAGCCCCGCTGCTCAGGACTTCTTCCAGCGTATCCGCCAGGTTTTTCAATTCAGCACGCAAATGTTCCGATGATGTGTCTTTAGACATGAAATACTCCTTTAACATCAGTGGGTTGAATCCGATTAATAGGGCTCCGCCTGTAACTTCTTAAGCTCCTGGCGTGCTTCTTCCAGCTTGCGTTCGCGTTTTGCAATCTTGTCCTTGTCATGACCTTCGTCGCGCTCTTCCTTGAGTTCGCGCTCACGCTCAGCCACTTTCTCTTTCTGAGCGTTGATTTTTTCCAGATGCGAGGCTTTAAGCTTTTTATCAGTACATCCTGCGCGGACCTCGGTCAGGGCGCGCTCCAGACCGTTCACACGGCGCTGATTGTTGTGCTTCTGAGCCATCTCAATTTCACGCTGAATGTCCTGCTCTTTTTGCTGACACAGCGACTGTGCCGCCATCAGGGAGCCTGAAAGAGAAAACAGCGTGATTCCCAGTAGTAATGTATGTTTCATTCGGCTTTGTACCTTCCATTGTTGCCTGACTTAATTCAGCGCACTGCAAGAGTCATGCGCTGATAACCCGCCTTAGTTTAAGCATAGACATCAGGTGGAAAAAGTCCAAAGATCACCGGTATACAGAGAAACGCTTAGCACAGCCTGAAAGTGCGCTAAGCGTTTGAGAAGGGCGATGAATTAAGCAAGTGAAAGGTGAGCCGCCTGGTCGTGTTGCGCGACGATAAACCCGTCTGGCAGCAGGCGACGGAGAACTTTCTGCGCGGCGAGGCTCTGCTCTTCGTTGTCAAAATGAATAATCAACGCATCCCCTGAGGGCGTGATGCTTTTGATTCGAATACCCTGAGCGCTCAGTTGCTGATAGAGATAGAAGCCATCGGGCATCGGCGCACCCGCGTGCGAAACGCGAATCTGCACCACGTTTTCATGGCGCATCAGGCTGGGCATCATGCTGATCGCTACCAGTGCAAATGCCCCGCCAATTAACCAGGGAAGCCAGCGTTTAGGAAAAGCGTGAAAAGGTTTCATGAGCCCTCACCACGCTGGTTCGCGCGGCGTTTACGCCACAGCACGATCAGCGAGCCCACCAGCCCAATCACCAGCAACACCAGCGGCAGCATCATCAGAAAAAACATCAGTTCATCTTCGTAGCGGCGGAAGATCGGCGTTTTGCCTAAGGCAAAGCCCAGAACCGTGAGGATGACGACCCACAGAAAGCCACTCATCCAGTTAAAAAACTGGAAACGGGCGTTACTTAAACCGGAAAGGCCCGCAATCGTGGGCAGCAGGGTACGCACGAAAGCAATGAAACGGCCAATGAGCAGTGCCGATAAGCCGTGACGGTGAAACAGATTATGTGCACGCTGATGATAGCGGGCAGGAAGGTGTGACAGCCAGTTTTGCACTGTCGGCGTGTTCCCCAACCAGCGGCCCTGAATATAGCTCACCCAGCAACCCAGGCTGGCGCCGGTGGTGAGGACCAGAATGGTCAGCGGAAAACTCATGGTTCCTTTGGCAATCAGCACGCCCACCAGAATCAGCAGGCTGTCACCGGGCAGGAAAGCGGCAGGCAATAAGCCGTTTTCCAGAAAAAGGATCATGAATAAGACGCCGTAAATTGCCCACACCAGTGTTGGATCGGAAAGCGTTTCATAATCCTGTTGCCACAAGGCATGCAGCAGCGCTTGCAAAATTTCCATCAATCATTCCCGAACATCATCGTTGAACATGTCCCACAGGGACCTCAGCGCAGACTGACATTTTTTATAGATTCTGAGAGCGTAGTCTGAGCAAGCGTTTCTGGATCCTTCCAGAACTGATTGTTAAATCAGCGATTTGATAAGCCCTTATCGCAAAAGGTAAGAAAAGGATGATAACTGTAACAAAAATCAAGCTTCGGAGACAGAACTACTCCTAAACGAACAGGAGTTTTACCCTCTGTATCTCGATGTAAAAAGGAGTTTTACATGTCCTGACACTATTCCAGATTAACTGACTGTTTTTCAGCCGAATTAACGCTGAATCGTATCTGCATCCGGAAGGATAACCGGATTTTCACTGAACATGTAGCGGTCTACATTGAACTCAAAATCGTCGGCGGTGGCGTTAAATAACATCTGCTTAGTATTTTCGAGATGTTGCCACATTGCCAGCTTACTGGCGGCGGGATCTTTGCGGATTAATGCTTTAAGAATCTGATCGTGATCGTCGCACCAGCTTACGATACTGCGCTGATCGATATGCTCATGCAGCTTAAGCCAGTAAGGGTTGTGTAAACGGTGCAGCCACATCTTTTCGACAATCGCGGCCAGGGCGCTGTTTTGCGTCGACTGGGCAATACGAACGTGAAACCTCATATCCCATTCAGAGTCCCTGAAATGGTCCTCCTGACGCGCTTTCTCCTGAATCGCCATTAAATCAACAATATCCTGACGTGTTACCTGGGTTGCTGCGAACTCGGCGACGTTACTTTCAATAAGCTGGCGCGCTTGCAACAGTTCGAACGGGCCAAAGGCGGCAAACTCTAGCTGACTGCTGCTTTCGGCGACGCGGTTTTGCTGCTGGCTGGCAATCACGTGAATGCCCGAGCCTTTGCGCACCTCAACGTAGCCTTCAACCTCCAGCATAATGATGGCTTCGCGCACCACCGTGCGGCTGACTTCCATTTCTTCAGCGATCAGGCGCTCTGCGGGGAGTTTCTCTCCCACCTGGTAAACCCCGTTTTCAATGCGGCGTTTTAACTCGCTGGCCAGCTGTTGATAAAGTCGACGAGATTCAGTGAGGTCCATGAGGCAATCCAAAGTAACGAGCAGATAAGTTGTTATACCACTTTGCGGCAAGAGAAGAAAAGGGCTGGCACGGGCCAGCCCGCAGGATTAGCTACGTATTGGCGCAGCCTGAGAAGGGGAAGGGGCGGTCTGCAGTTCAGAAATGGGTTTATTTTTTAACACTGTCCAGATCACCACGGCACCGAGCAAGTCGAACACGGCCAGAGCGGCAAACAGTGGGCTAAAACCTAAGGTATCGGCCAGCGCGCCGACCACCAGCGCAAACAGGGTGCTGGCTGTCCAGGCTGCCATGCCGGTTAAACCATTAGCGGTCGCCACTTCGTTACGACCAAAGACGTCTGAAGAGAGCGTAATCAATGCGCCAGACAGAGCCTGATGGGCAAAGCCGCCGACACATAACAGGGCGATGGCGACATACGGACTGGTGAACAGACCAATCGTACCCGGGCCTATCATCAGGATGGCGCCCATGGTCACAACCATTTTGCGCGAGACAATCAGACTGACACCGAACCAGCGCTGAAACAGCGGGGACAGGTAGCCGCCCAGAATACAACCAAAGTCAGCAAACAGCATGGGCATCCAGGCAAACAGCGCAATCTCTTTCAGGTTGAAGCCATAAACCTTAAACATGAACAGCGGAATCCAGGCGTTGAACGTGCCCCAGGCCGGTTCAGCCAGGAAGCGTGGCAGCGCAATGCCCCAAAACTGGCGGTTACGCAGAATTTGCAGCGCTGACATTTTTGTCGTGTTGCCCGTCTGGTGCTGAAGTTCCTGTCCTGAAATGATGTAGTGACGTTCTTCATCGCTCAGCTTTTTTTGCTGCTTAGGATGCTTATAGAACACCAGCCAGCACAGCGCCCAAATCATGCTCAGCACGCCAGCGATGATAAACGCCATTTGCCAGCTATGTGCCACAATCGCCCATACCACCAGCGGTGGTGCGATCATCGCACCAATCGATGAGCCGACGTTGAAGTAGCCCACTGCCACAGAACGCTCTTTCGCCGGAAACCATTCGCTACTGGCTTTTAGCCCGGCAGGGATCATCGCGGCTTCTGCGGCGCCCACGGCGCCGCGCGCCAGGGCCAGACCGCCCCAGCTTCCCGCCAGCGCCGTCGCGGCGCAAAAGATAGCCCACAGCACAGCAAATACCGCGTAGCCCACTTTGGTGCCCAGTAGGTCAAGAACGTAACCTGCGACAGGCTGCATGACGGTGTAGCAGGCAGAGTAAGCCGCCACAATATAGGAGTACTGCTGCGTGGTGATATGCAGTTCGGTTTGTAGCGTTGGGGCCGCCACGGCAATCGTGTTACGCGTCAGATAGCCGAGTACCGTACCCAGGGTAACCAGGCCAATCATATACCAGCGTAATCCTTTGATCTTACGCATTCTGTACCTCTTCCAGTTGTTTGCGCGGTCTTACCGCTGTTGTTATCTGGAGCGGGACATCTCGTGATACAGCTCTACTCACGCCCGCCGGCCCTGCACCAGCGACCGTTATCTGCCTTGCCTTGTGTAAGAAAGTTGTTACCTTGCGGTAAAGCGAGAGCCTAACTTGTTATACAACTTTAAAAGTTGAAAGCCATCACAAAAACCCGCAATAGCTTGTGGGATACTGCAAACAGACGAGAACACAGCCAGTTAGCGTGCTGCGGGCGACAATAAGGTCCATATGGGATGTGATCATCTTGCTTAAATGTGACCTGAGTCGTAAAAAAAACTGCGGCCGGTCAAAATTGGTATGATAACTTTGAGCCATTCAGGGTCTATCCCATAAGGAAGCTTTTTATGTCGCGTTTCATGACTGAGGATTTTTTGCTGGACACCGAGTTTGCGCGTCGTCTTTACCACGACTACGCCAAAGACCAGCCCGTCTACGATTACCACTGCCATTTACCGCCACAGCAGATCGCTGAAAACTACCGTTTCGCCAATCTTTACGATATCTGGCTAAAAGGCGATCACTACAAATGGCGTGCGATGCGGGCAAACGGCGTGGCTGAAGCGCTGTGTACCGGTGACGCCAGCGATCGGGATAAATTTAATGCCTGGGCGCGTACCGTACCGCAGACCATTGGCAATCCGCTTTACCACTGGACGCATCTGGAGCTGCGCCGTCCCTTCGGCATTACCGGCGTGCTGCTGTCCGAAAAAACGGCTGATGAGATCTGGCAGCGTTGCAACGATTTACTGGCGCAGGACGATTTCACTGCGCGCGGCATCATGCAGCAGATGAACGTTAAGATGGTCGGGACCACCGACGATCCGCTGGACGATCTGACACATCACCGCGTACTGGCAGAAGACAGCAGCTTCAAGGTGAAGGTGTTGCCAAGCTGGCGTCCGGATAAAGCCTTCAATATTGAAGCCGACACCTTCCTGCCGTGGATTGAAAAACTGGAAAGCCTGACCGATATCAGCGTGCAGCGCTTCGATGACTTACGTCAGGCGCTGGGTAAACGTCTGGATCACTTCGCCGCCCACGGCTGCAAGATTTCTGACCATGCGCTGGACGTCGTATGTTATGCCGATGCTGATGAAACCACGCTGGACAGCATTCTGGCGCATCGTCGCGGTGGCGCAAAGCCGGATGCCCAGGCGATTGCCCAGTTTAAAACCGCGGTGCTGGTATGGCTCGGGGCGGAATATGCTCGTCGCGGGTGGGTGCAGCAGTACCATATTGGCGCGCTGCGCAATACCAACCAACGCCAGTTCCAACTGCTGGGTGCAGATGTAGGCTTTGACTCCATCAACGATCAGCCCGTCGCCGAGCCGCTGGCACGCTTACTCGGCGCGCAAAACCTCAATAACGCCTTGCCTAAAACCGTCCTTTATTGCCTGAACCCGCGTGACAATGAGGTTCTGGCGACCATGGCCGGGAATTTCCAGGGCGAAGGGCAGGCCGGAAAAATGCAGTTTGGGTCCGCCTGGTGGTTTAACGATCAACTGGATGGCATGCAGCGCCAGATGACGCAGCTGGCGCAAATTGGCCTGCTGAGCCGCTTCGTCGGGATGTTAACCGACAGCCGCAGCTTCCTTTCTTATACCCGTCATGAATATTTCCGTCGGCTGCTGTGCCAGATGATTGGCCGCTGGGTCGAACAGGGCGAAGCGCCTGCAGATGAAGCGCTGTTGGGCCAGATGGTACAAAACATTTGCTTCAACAATGCCCGTGACTATTTTGGCATTGAGCTGGGAGCCTGACCATGAAGCGGCTGAACCGCCACGACTTTCCCGGCGCGGTCTACCACGATCGCGTGATTCAGTTCGGTGAAGGTAACTTTCTGCGTGCCTTTATCGACTGGCAACTCGACTGGCTCAATGAACATCAGGGCACAGACGCCGGTGTAGTGGTGGTCAGGCCGCGTAATCGCGACGTCAGCGACAATCTGAATCAGCAGGAGGGGCTGTATACCACCCTGATTCGCGGACTGAATGCGCAAGGCGAACCGGTGAGCGAAAGCCGCCTGATCCGCAGCCTGAACCGTGAGATTCAGCCCTACCAGCAGTTTGACGATTTTATGGCGCTGGCACGTCAGCCCGAGATGCGTTTTGTGTTCTCCAATACCACTGAAGCCGGCATCGCGTTTACCGAAACGGATCGGTTAAGCGATCGGCCTGCATCCAGCTTTCCGGGCAAGCTGACGCAACTGCTGTGGGCGCGTTACCAGCATTTCGACGGAGATAAAGAGAAAGGCTGGCTCATCGTGCCCTGTGAGCTGGTCGATCACAATGGCGATATGCTGCGCACTCTGGTGCTGCGCTATGCCGATCTCTGGCAACTGCCCCAGGCGTTTAAACGCTGGGTTGATACGTGTTGTGCGTTCTATAACACGCTGGTGGATCGCATTGTAACCGGCTTCCCGTCAGAGAGCGCCACGCTTGAAACCCAACTGGGCTATCAGGATCGCTTTCTGGTAGCCGGTGAAGTTTATTATCAATTTGTTCTTCAGGGGCCAGCTGCGCTGTTTGACGAACTAAAGTTTGCCGCACTGGCGCCGCATGTCCGCCACGTTGACGATATCGCCCCGTACAAAGCGCAAAAAGTCGCGATTCTGAACGGCGCTCACACGGCCATGGTGCCTGTTGCGTATCTGGCGGGGCTGGAAACCGTGGGTGAGGCGATGAACGATAAGCAAATCGCCGCGTACGTGGATGCGCTGCTGCGCAAAGAGATAATTCCCACGCTGGATCTGCCAGCCGATGAGCTTAACGCTTTTGCCGACGCGGTGTTGCGCCGCTTCCGCAATCCGTTTATTCGCCATGCACTGCTCTCCATCGCCCTGAACGGCATGACCAAGTTCCGTACGCGCTTGCTACAACCTTTGCTGATGTCGCATGAAAAAACGGGACAGTGGCCACAGCACCTGACGTTTGCGCTGGCAGCCTTGATTGCGTTTTATCGCGGGGAATCGGCGGATAAAAGTTGGCCTCTGCAGGATGAGCCGCACTGGCTGGAACGCTACTCAAAGGACTGGGCCGCCGTGTCGACGGAGCAGCTTTCTCTTTTCGCGCTGGTCGGTCGCGTGTTAAGCGATGCTCAGCACTGGGGACAAGATTTAACGCAGCAACCGGGCCTGGTCGAAACGGTCAGCCAGCACCTGCAACGCATCCTCGCGCACGGTATGCGTGACGCGCTGAGCCAACGGAGATAACAATGCAAGACGCCATAAAAATTCATCCGCAGGACAATGTTGCCGTGGCGTTGCATGATATGAAAGCCGACACCACGATTGAACTCGCCGCCCAGCCCGTCACGCTGCTTCAGGACGTGGGACGGGGGCACAAGTTTGCCTTGCGCGCCATCGGCAAGGACGAGTTGATCATAAAATATGGGTTGCCGATTGCGCATGCGACTCAGGCCGTTGGGGCAGGGGAACTGATTCATTCCCACAATGCCCGCACCAATCTCAGCGACCTGGATCACTACGAATATCAGCCCGAACAGATTGCGTCAGCCACTCAGCCAGGCGACCGTGAGGTACAACTTTACCGTCGTGCCAATGGCGATGTCGGCATTCGCAACGAGCTGTGGATCTTACCCACCGTCGGCTGCGTGAATGGCATTGCGCGACAGATTTTGCAGCGTTTTCTTAAGGAGACGCAGGATGCTGCCGGTACAGACGGCGCTTTTCTGTTTAGTCACACCTTTGGCTGTTCGCAGTTAGGGCAGGATCATGACAACACCCGCACCATGCTACAAAACATGGTGCGTCATCCCAATGCCGGGGCGGTATTAGTGATAGGCCTGGGCTGTGAGAACAACCAGGTGGATGTGTTTCGTGAAACCCTGGGCGCGTTTGAAAGCGATCGCGTTGAGTTTATGGTGTGCCAGCAGCACGACGATGAAGTGGAAGCCGGACTGGAACGGCTACACGCACTCTATGAAAAAATGCGTCACGACCGCCGTTCACCGGGCACACTCAGCGAGCTTAAGTTTGGTCTGGAATGTGGCGGGTCTGATGGATTTTCGGGCATTACGGCCAATCCGCTGCTGGGGCGCTTCTCCGATCAGATGATCGCCAACGGTGGGACAACGGTGCTGACGGAAGTACCGGAAATGTTTGGGGCCGAACGTATTCTAATGGGCCGTTGCCGGGATCGGGCCACCTTCGACAAAACCGTGTCGATGATTAACGACTTCAAACAGTACTTTATCGATCATCATCAGCCCATCTATGAAAACCCGTCACCGGGTAATAAAGCAGGCGGTATCACCACGCTGGAAGAGAAGTCACTCGGCTGTACACAAAAGGCGGGGCAAAGTCAGGTGGTGGACGTACTCAGGTATGGCGAACGTCTGACAACGCCGGGCCTTAACCTGCTCAGCGCGCCGGGGAACGATGCGGTGGCGACCAGTGCGCTGGCCGGTGCGGGCTGCCATATGGTGCTGTTCAGCACCGGGCGCGGCACGCCGTACGGCGGATTTGTCCCTACGGTCAAGCTGGCCACCAACACGCCGCTGGCCGAAAAGAAACCGCACTGGATTGATTTCAACGCCGGAAGGCTGGTCGAAGGCATGAGCATGGACGCGCTGTTAGCTGACTTTGTTGATACCATTGTGGCGATTGCCAATGGGCAGTTAACCAACAATGAAAAGAATGATTTTCGCGAACTGGCTATTTTTAAAAGCGGCGTGACGCTGTAAACGCAAGGGCGGCATGTCTGCCGCCCTCTTTCACTGTGTTTCCTTACCCTGCCGTTAAGGCTTAGTCAGCTTCTTCTTATCGTTCTTGTGATTCACCCAGGCGTTAATCATCAGGGTTGAGGCAAGAATCGCACCCACGATGCCCAGCGATATCGCCACCGGGATATGGTAAATATCGACAATCAGCATCTTGATACCGATAAACACCAACACGACAGCCAGGCCGTATTTCAGCATTGAGAAGCGTTCCGCGACGTTAGACAGCAGGAAGTACATGGCGCGCAGGCCCAGAATCGCAAACAGGTTGGAGGTCAGAACGATAAAGGGATCGGTGGTGACGGCAAAGATGGCCGGGATACTGTCGACGGCAAAGATCACATCACTTAATTCGACCATGATCAGTACCAGCAGCAGCGGTGTCGCAAACAGTACGCCGTTTTTACGGGTAAAGAATTTCTCCCCTTCCAGCGTGTCGGTCATGCGCAGGTGTTTACGCAACCAACGCACCACCGGTTTGTCACCCACCGCCGCATCATCCTCTTTCGCCATCGCCATTTTGATACCGGTAAACAGCAGGAAGGCACCGAAGATATACAGGATCCAGCTAAACTGCGTGACCAGCCAGCTACCCGCGAAGATCATGATGGTGCGCAGCACGATAGCGCCCAGCACACCGTAGATCAGCACTCGACGTTGCAGGTTGGCAGGAACAGAGAAGTAGCTGAACAGCATCAGCCAGACGAAAACGTTATCGACCGCGAGGGATTTTTCCAGCACGTAGCCGGTCAGGAAAGCCAGCGTCTGACTGGTGGCGACTTCACGTCCGGCGGTGCCTTCCAGATACCACCAAAATGCGGCACTGAAGAGGAGCGAGACGGAAACCCAAATCAGCGACCAGACCGCAGCCTGTTTAAAGGACATGGTTTGCGAACCACGACGACCCTGTAAGAACAGGTCAATCGCCAGCATGATAACTACTACAACCGCAAAACTGCCCCAGAGGAGTGGCGTACCTACAGTTTGCATAATCGTATCCTGTCTGAAAATAAAAAAACGGCTGAAGTCAGAAGACGTCAGCCGCTTATTCAGTGTAAGCAAACCTCGCCTTCCGGCAAGGTCTCACTTACAACTCAGGAATTGATTCTGGGTTGCCTGATGACCGGATGCGTGCGCAACGTAGTGACGATCAATCAGCTTACAAGTTACTCCCCTTTGCAAGCGGGTAAGTTACGTGGCTGGCGCTCAGGAATCAATCATTGCCAGTCATATTTTGAAATATTTACATTCAGGATGCATCGGCCGGAAAAACGACACCCGTCTGACGTCGGATCTCGGTGAGTAATCCGGCCACGCAACGGGAAACCGCCAGCGCCGGATGGCTGACGTGGCGCTGTTCAACCAGCCGCACAAAGGTCTCTGCTTCATACAACATGCTGTTGATATGCTGCGGCTGGGTTAACTCTTGTTTATCCCCTTCACGCGGGATAAAGGTCACTGACTGGCACTCAGCGATGCGGTTTATCACCAGCGATCCCGCTTCACCCTGAATTTCACTGGCCAGCATGGAGTCACTGACCTTGGAGTGCACAATCGTGACATCAAACTCACCATAATTGAGGATCACCGTGCCGTGGGCATCGACGCCGCTTTCCAGCAGGGTGGCGGAGGCGTTAACCTGCTGCGGCTCGCCCCATAGCGTGACGGCCAGCGCCAGGCAATAGTAACCGATATCCATGATGGAGCCGTTGGACCAGCGGGGATTGAAAGTATTGGGCCGCTCGCCATTCAGGTAACGCGGATAACGAGAGGAATACTGGCAATAGTTCAGCAGCGCTTTGCGCAGTGTGCCTGTCTTTGCCAGCCCCTGTTGCAGTTGAATAAAGTTCGGTAAGCTGGCGGTTTTAAAGGCTTCAAACAGCACGACCTGATGCCGCAAGGCGCAGGCGATCATCGCTTCTGCTTCCTGCAGATTCGAGGCCAGCGGCTTTTCGCAAATCACGTGTTTACCCTGCGACATAAACAGCATGGCCTGCTGACAGTGCAGGGCGTTGGGGCTGGCGATATACACGGCATCGATGTCAGGATGGGTGGCCATGGCCTCCAGCGACGTAAAAAGCTGGTCGCAGGGATAATCATGACGGAATGCCTCTGCCTGCTGCAGAGTGCGTGAATAGACGGCACAGAGCGTCATCTTGCCGGTTTCATGTGCCGCTTCAATAAACTGACGCGTAATCCAGTTGGTTCCCACAATGGCAAAGCGAATCACAGTTAGCCTCCTGCACAGATAAAAACGCAGAGTAGCATCTGAAACCGGGCAGGCAACGCCAGACATTGATCCTGAGATCTCCATTCCAATAATATGTCTCGATAACGCACGTTAAGTACAAGACGGGGAGCGCAGGTGAAAGGAAGTAAACATGCACTAAACTGGACCACATTGCTTATTGCCATCCCGGTTGGCTGTGCGGCGTCGTTAGTTACCTTGTTATTCCGTGAAACGATCGCGTTTATCAATCAGTTGCTGTTTAGCCGCAGCAGCGACATCACTGAATCTATCCACCTCTGGCCCATGATTTTCTGGCCGGTTCTGGTCGGTGTGGGCGGCCTGCTGGCCGGTTTCTTTCTGCGCTACGCCGTCGCGATCGAGCAGCAGCAAACCGTCAAAACGGACTACCTTGAAGTTATTAACGCGCGCCTTGATGCTGTCCCCACCAAAACCTCGCTTTTCCGGGCACTGTCGTCGATAGCCAGTATCGGCAGCGGCGCGTCAATCGGTAAAGAAGGCCCAATGGTTCAGCTTGCCGCCCTGTGCGGCAGCATCATTGGGCGGGTGTTGCCCGGCGCGTTGCAGTTAAAAAACAGTGACGTCGTCGCCATGGCCGCCGCCGCGGGTCTTTCGTCGGTTTATCATGCGCCGCTGGCGTCGGCTATCTTCGTAGCGGAAATTGCGTTTGGCATGTCGGCTTTACAACGGCTGATTCCGCTGGTGGTATCGTCCTCTGTGGCGGTTATGACCATGTGGACGTTAGGTTTTCGTAATGCGCTGTATCCGCTGGCTGATGTCAGCTTCACGATGAATAGTTACAGCCTGCTGATTACCATCCTGATCGGGTTACTGTCTGGCCTGGCCGGCTTACTCCTTATTCGACTGATTGCGCGCGCTAAAACGCTGTTCAGTCGGGTCAAATCCTTACCGTTGCGCCTTGGGACAGGGGGATTTGCCGTGGGCCTGCTGGCGCTGATTTCAACCGATATCCTCGGGAATGGCTACGAGGTGATTGTGAAGGTAATGGCGGGGCATTATCTGCTGTCCGGGTTACTGCTGCTACTGGTGTTAAAAACCCTGGCGACCACGCTTTCCGTGGGGTCCAATGCGGTGGGCGGGCTGTTTACGCCGTCCCTGCTCATTGGCGCGCTGCTGGGCATGGTCATTGCGCTCGGCGGCGTGGCGCTGCATCTTCCGCTAGATAACGTTTTGCTGTTCGCCGCCGTAGGCATGGCTGCGGTGCTGGCTGCCGTGAGTCAGGCTCCCCTGATGGCAATGCTGATGGTGCTGGAAATGACGCTCAACAGTAGCTTGCTGTTCCCGGTCATGATTGCCTCTGTGCTGGCAACCATGGTGGTTTATCGCCTGCAAATGGCAAGTACCTATCCGGTCGTGACTCACCACTTCAACCGCTCTGAAGCCAAATATGACTTCGATAATATGCGCATCAGCGAGCTGATTATTCCGGGCGCGGCGCTCCAGCCTGAAGCGTCGGTGGGCGAAGCGCTGGCGGTGAGTTCGCTTAAGCGCGAACGCTATGTTTATGTGATCAACGCGGAAGGTGCATTTTTGGGCGTGGTCTCGATTCATGAGATATCGCGCAGGGTGCTGGCACAGGAGATTAATCTGGACTCGCCGGTGCAGTGCGTGATGGATAAGGACTTCCCTGTCGCCTATCAGAATCAAAGCCTACGGGAAGGGTGGGAAGCCTTTGCGGCCGTGACGCTGGAGCGCCTGCCGGTGCTGAATAACCCTCAGGAGCGCCGTTTCCTGGGGGCGCTCACCAAAACCAGCCTGATTCAGCAAGCGCAGCAGTTTCTCTAAGCTACGTTGCCCCGCATCGCCTGTTCCGTCATCCACAGGCGCGCATCGAATTCGAGCTGGTGGTAGTCCGGCTCCATATGGCAGCACAGTTGATAGAACGCCTTGTCGTGGTTTTTCTCTTTCAGGTGTGCCAGCTCATGCACCACGATCATGCGTAAAAAGGGTTCAGGCGCCTGGCGGAAAAACGTCGAAATACGGATCTCGGCTTTGGCCTTCAGGTTGCCGCCCTGCACGCGGGAGATGGCGGTGTGCAAACCCAGCGCATGCTTCATCACCTTAATCTTGTTGTCCCATATCACCTTATTGATCGGTGGCGCATTACGCATATAGCGGTTTTTCAGCGTCAGCGTGAAGTCATACAGCGCCTTATCACTCATCTTGTCGTGCATTTCAGGATAGCGCTGTTGCAGCACCGGGCCTAAACGCTGGCGATCGATAAGGGTCTGCACCTGCTCAAGGATAGACTCAGGATAACCCTGAAGATAGATAAGTGAGGACATTAGAGATTCCCGGCGAAAGACAGTATACTGCGCCCCCTTTTTGAGGCGAAAATCAACCAAAGTGTACCACGCCGGAGAATTCATGAGCCAACTTGAACTGAACGATCGCGCACTAACCCTGCATCGTTTCCCGCAGATGCGTGACGAGAGTCCGTTACAAGCCTGGGATGCCGCTGATGAATATCTGTTGCAGCAAAGCCTGCCATCGGGTCCGGCGTTGATTTTTAACGACAGTTTCGGGGCGTTAACCTGCGCGCTGCATTCGCGTCCGGTGTGGCATATTAGTGATTCCTGGCTGAGCCAGCAGGCAACGCGGCAGAACCTGCGTCTGAATGCGCTGGATGACAGCGACGTCCATTTCCTCGACAGCCTCTCTGACTTACCGGCGGCGCCCGCACTGGTGTTGATTAAAGTTCCTAAAACGCTGGCCCTGCTGGAGCAGCAACTGCGTGCGGTGCGTCAGGTGATTACCCCGGAAACCGTGGTGCTGGCGGCGGGGCGTGCGAAAGAGATTCATACTTCCACGCTGCAACTGTTTGAACAGATCATTGGTGAAACCAAAACCTCGCTGGCCGTAAAAAAAGCACGGGTGATATACAGTCAGTTCACCCAACCTGCGCTGCGTGAAAAAGCACCAACGCAGGTCTGGCCGCTGGACGGAACGCCTTACGAGATTCACAACCATGCCAACGTGTTTTCCCGATCTTCTCTGGATATCGGGGCGCGCTTGTTTATGCAGCATCTGCCGGAAAATATTGAGGGCGAAATCGTCGATCTGGGCTGTGGCAATGGCGTTATCGGGCTGATGACGCTGGCGCAGAATCCTGAGGCAGAGGTGCATTTCCTTGATGAGTCTTATATGGCAGTGGCCTCCAGCCGGTTAAACGTTGAGGTCAACCGCCCAGACGATCTGTCGCGCTGCCAGTTCCGGGTCAACAACGTGCTCAGTGGCTATCCATCCGATACCTTGCATGCTGTGCTCTGTAATCCACCCTTCCACCAGCAGCACGCGGTCACCGACCACCTGGCCTGGCAGATGTTCCGCGATGCGAAACGCTGCCTGCAATATGGTGGAGAACTGCGTATCGTTGGCAACCGCCACCTTGATTATCACCACAAGCTGAAAAAGCTGTTTGGTAACTGCACGCTGGTGGCCTCCAACAAAAAATTTGTGGTGCTGCGCGCCGTAAAAATGCGTTAACTACATCGTTAACGCCAGTGCGGTGGCCTGGGCGATCGCCCGACGGGCATCCAGCTCTTGCGCCACATCGGCTCCGCCAATTATCTGTACCGGTTTGCCGTTTGCCCGCAACGCCGCTTCCAGTTCGCGTTGCGGCTCCTGACCGGCGCAGATAATCACATTATCAACCGGCAGCACAAGCGGTTCGCCGTCGCGTTTGATATGTAGCCCTTCATCATCAATCGCCAGATACGTAATCCCGCCCCACATTTCAACGCCGCGAGACTGCAGGCTGCTGCGGTGGATCCAGCCAGTGGTTTTCGCCAGCGTTGCGCCGGGCTTGCCCGCCTTACGTTGAAGCAGCCAGATTTGGCGCGGGGATCGCAGCGGCGTGGGGGCGATCAGACCGCCGCGCTGCGTCAGGCTGTGATCGATGCCCCATTCACGATAAAAGTCGTCCACCGTTTCAGTCTGGTGCGGTTGAGAAAGGTATTCTGCCGTATCAAACCCGATCCCGCCTGCGCCAATGATCGCCACGCGTGGCCCAACCGGACGTTTATCCGCCAGCACCGCCAGATAGCTCAGCACGCTGGGATGATTGATACCGGGGATCTCTGGCGTGCGGGGTTTAATGCCGGTTGCCAGGATAACCTCATCGACGTCAGCCAGCATAGCGGCGCTGACCCGGCAGCCTGTTTTAATGACCACGCCTGCCGCAGGTAAACGATGACGAAAATAGCGCAGGGTTTCGCTGAACTCTTCTTTGCCAGGGATCTGACGGGCGATATTGAACTGCCCGCCGATGTCTGGCGCGGCATCATAAAGTGTTACCTGATGCCCCCGTTCTGCCGCCTGCAACGCAAACGCCATGCCCGCCGGTCCGGCGCCGACCACGGCCAGCCGTTTAGCTGCGCGCGTCGGCGTCACGGGCATCAGGGATTCATGGCAGGCGCGGGGGTTAACCAGGCAGGAGGTCACATGACCGGCAAAAATCTGGTCCAGACAGGCCTGATTACAGGCGATACAGGTGTTGATGCTGTTGTCATCCCCCCGCTGCGCCTTGCTGACAAAGGCAGCATCGGCCAGAAAAGGTCGGGCCATCGAAACCATGTCTGCACAGCCATCCTGTAATAGCTGTTCGGCCACCTGTGGGTGGTTGATTCGGTTAGTCGCCACCACCGGCACCGCGACGTGCTGACGCAAACGGCGCGTAACCCAGGCAAAGGCGGCGCGGGGTACGCAGGTGGCAATGGTGGGAATTCGCGCCTCATGCCAGCCGATGCCGGTATTAAACAGCGTCACGCCGCAGCGTTCCAGCTCGCTGGCCAGCTGCAGCGTCTCTTCTAACGTGCTGCCGTGGTGAATTAAATCCAGCATCGACAGCCGGAAGATAATAATAAAGCGCTCGCCAGTGGCCGCGCGAACCGCACGAGTAATTGCCAGAGCAAATTGCATGCGCCCGCTAAAATCACCGCCCCAGCGGTCATGGCGCTGGTTGGTATGCTTTACCAGAAACTGGTTAATCAGATAGCCTTCGGAACCCATGATTTCCACACCATCGTAGCCCGCCTTCTGGGCGAGCCGGGCACAGTGGGCGAAATCGGCAATGGTCTGTTCAATCTCGGCATCGCTCAGTTCACGCGGAGTAAAGCGATTGATGGGGGCCTGTATTGCAGAGGGGGCAACCAGATCGCGCTGAAAGCTGTAGCGACCGGTGTGCAATATCTGCAGGGCGATTTTCCCGTCATGCTGATGCACCGCGGCAGTAATTTGTCGGTGCCAGTCGCACTGTGATTCCTCGTTCAGCATCGCGCCGTGTTCGGCGGTCACGCCCTGGGGATTCGGTGACACGCCGCCTGTGACGATCAGGGCCACGCCTTCCCGCGCCCGCTCGCCATAGAATGCCGCAAGCCTGGCCGCACCCTCCTCACGCTCCTCAAGGCCGGTGTGCATTGACCCCATCAGAAAACGGTTTCTGAGCTGAGTAAAGCCCAGATCGAGCGGGGTGAATAAAGCAGGATAGTGGGAGGACAGCGCTGTCATAATCACTCACAAATAAAGTGGTCGGATGAGTCAGCTTCAACCATTTCTATGTTAAAAAAAAGTGAAATGGCGTCAGGGTGTGAGAAACATCATAAAAGCGTTACTACCCGGCGCGGCATTCAGCCACTTAAACACGCCGCATAAGAGCAGACTCAGTGGAATTCAGCGGCGGCGAATCCAGGAATAGCGCGAACGATAGCCGCTGCCGTGATGGGTATTGAAACGGTAGCTGGAGCCAGACTCGGTGGCGCAGTAAGTACACAGAGGAATCAGGTCGATTTGTGCTGCCGGTATGCCTGTACTGACCAGCATCTGCTTAGCCAGCTGCGGTAAATCGAACCAGATGCCTGCCTGGGTGGCAACGGCCTGAGGGCGGAGTGCGTACGGATTACGAGGCTGCTGCTCGTGATAGCGCAGCGGCAGGGGGATACCAGGCAACCGCTCAATATCTGCCAGGCGTTGCCGATCCAGCTCAAAACAGCAGGGCGCCAGCGCCGGGCCAATCGCCACGGTCAGGCTTTGGGGCGTTGCGCCGCGTTCACAGAGTTGCTCCACGGCGCGGTACAGCACCCCGGCGAGCGTGCCCTGCAGGCCGGCATGCACGGCGGCAACCTGTTTCTCTTGCCGGTCGGCAAACAATACGGGTAAACAGTCGGCCGTGTACACGGCGACGGGGCGATGACCGGTGGCAATCACGCCATCTGCGTCACAGCTTTTAGGGGGGAAATTATGGATATCGGTGACGACCACGGCGCTGTGGCGCTGATGACCATAGGCTGCATCCTCGGGCGGCGGCTCACCTGCGGGCTGAAAAGCGTAATCGACCCAGTCGAGTGCATCAAGTAATGGCGAACGCGGCATGGCGGACATCCTCTTCTCCTGTCAGGTCAGCGTGCAATCTGCTGCCCTCAGCTTACGTTAACTGCTACATTTTTGAAGCGTTACCCACTCAAATCTTTCACACCTTAGGATGAAACGATGAAAAATTCAGTGAATGTCGCGCTGTCAGCCATGGTTGTGCTGGCGCTGGCGGGCTGTGTGCAACCTGCCCGGCAGCAGGCACAGCAGCAACTTGGGCAGCAATCAGTGCTGGCGTTAGACTGGTTCCAGCAGTCCGGCGAATATCAGGCGCTCAGCTGGCAGGCATTTAACAGCGCCCGTCTGGCCTTTGATCAATCGGCTTCGCTGACCGGCAAGCCTAAAGCGGTCATCGTCGATTTAGATGAAACCATGCTCGATAACAGCGCCTACAGTGCCTGGCAGGCAAAGAACGGACAGCCTTTTAGCGATAAAACCTGGTCAGCCTGGACCCAGGCGCGTCAGGCCAGAGCCGTTCCCGGCGCGGTGGAATTTGCCCGTTATGTCAACAGCCATGGCGGCACCGTATTCTATGTCTCCAACCGCGATCAGAAAGATTACGCTGCGACGGTGGCTAATCTTGAACAGCTTGGTTTTAGCGGCGTGAGCGAAAAAACGGTAAGCCTGAAAACGGACTCATCAAACAAACAGGCACGTTTCGATGCAATCAAAAACGCGGGCTACAACGTGGTGTTGTATATCGGTGACAACCTGAACGATTTTGGTGGGGCAACCTGGCATCAGGGGAATGCACAGCGGCAGGCGTTTGTTGAGCGTAACCATGCACAGTTTGGTACACAGTTCATTGTGTTGCCGAACCCGCTCTACGGCGACTGGGAGAGCGGGATGGCCGAGAATTACAATAAACTGACGCCTGAACAGCAGCTCTCAGTCCGTGAAGCGCGCCTGAGGGCCTGGAACGGTAAATAAAGTGTCAATACAGAGAGCCCGCAATGAGTGGGCTCTTTTTACATCGCAGCGGGCATTTACTTACTGTCGTCACTATTCTCACGCAAATTAAATTAACCATCTCTTGCTTTAATATCTCCTTTAACAAAGTTCAATTAACTGCCTTATTCAAATAAAGGCGGTGGATTGTGCTATTCATAAATTCCGCATTTAAGAGTAATCCTGGCCTGATGCGCGACTTCTGTTTTTTTTCATTCTCGCCCGGAAAGCGTTTTGTATTTATTTGTCAGTTTTGCTTTTTGCGATGAATATTTAAATTAATGATTTTAATAATAAATAATTAAAGTAATTCGACATTGTATTGGTGTGACCACTTAATTTTATTTACGTAAAAATGACGTTTGTTGAATAAGTGCTTACATAAAACGCCCTGTTTTTCTGGGCTGAAATATTCCGTGTGCATTGATAATGATAAGCAGCTATAACCTTTTAATGTGATGAGCTTCAGGTTTCGTAACCCATTCGCGGATATTAAGTGAGCGGGTTCACTCCGTGGTCAGCCAGAACGTCCTGTTCCCGGTCGTAGAGAGAAGATGATTGTGACGACACTTAAACCTTTATTAGCGAAAAATCGCAGTTGGGCACTTCAGCGCCGCCAGCGTAACCCCGCCTATTTCGAAAAATCCTTATATCAGCAAAAACCGCACTCATTATGGATTGGCTGTTCAGACAGTCGGGTACCGGCGGAGGTATTAACGGGATCGCATCCCGGTGAACTGTTTGTTCACCGTAATATCGCCAATATGGTCGTGGCAGAGGACGATAACCTCCTAAGCGTGCTGCAATATGCCGTTTTTTACCTTGGGGTAAAGCGAATCGTGTTGAGCGGTCACTACGGCTGCGGAGGCGTTCAGGCAGCCTTATCCCTGCCCGACAGCCCGCTGGCCACTGAGGATTCGGCACTAGCACGGCGTATTACTTTTCTGCGGCGAGGGTTAGCGAGTCATCTTCACCGCGAAGCCACGCAGGAGACGGAAAGCGAGAAACTGAATCGTCTGGTTGAGGCCAATGTTTTGGTGCAGTTTGCCAATCTGGTGGCGGCCGAACCGGTTCGGCAGGCCTGGCAGTCTGGTCAGGAACTGGACGTGTTTGGCTGTGTTTACGACCTGCAATCGGGTCATCTTAAAGAGTTGATTCAGCAATCTGCAGAGGAGTCTTCACCATGAATCTGGATACATTACGCCGCGATGTGCCGGCAGGGCTGGTTGTGTTTCTGGTCGCACTGCCGCTCTGCCTGGGCATCGCACAGGCCAGCGGACTGCCGCCGTTTGCCGGTTTATTGACGGGGGTGATTGGCGGGATACTCGTGACCTCCCTGAGCCCTTCACGTTTTGCGGTCAGCGGACCGGCCGCGGGCCTGGTGACCATCGTCGTGGCCTCTATGGCGACGCTGGGCAGCTTCTCCGCGTTTCTGACCGCCCTGATTATCGCCGGGGTGCTGCAATGTCTGTTTGGCCTGTTACGCGCCGGGCGTTTCATCGCCCTGGTGCCCGGCAGCGTCATCAAGGGCATGCTGGCCGCGATTGGGTTGTTGCTGATTATGCAGCAGATACCGGTCGCGCTGGGCGCGGGCGGCAGCGTGAAGTTACTGTCGCTGGTCAACGGGGAAATGACATTCTCGCTGTCCGCGCTGCTGGTTTCTTTAGTGGGCTTGCTCATTCTGTTTGTATGGACAACCGGACCCATTAAACGAATCAAGGCACTGGCATGGATACCTGGCCCCTTGTTCGCCGTGCTGTTTGGCTGTGTGGTGACCGTTGCAGGCGCGCGACTGTTCCCTGAGCTCACCGGTGCCTTACCGCGCATTTCACTGCCCGCTTTTGACAGCGTTTCCGCGATGATGGCGGAGCTGGAAAGCCCGGACTGGATGGCATGGAAAAATCCACAGGTCTGGGTCGTGGCCCTGACGCTGGCGCTGGTGGCGAGTCTGGAAACGTTGTTAAGCCAGGAAGCCCTGAAAAAGCTGCGGCCGCAAACCCCAGCGCCGTCACCCAACAAAGAAATGTTTGCCCAGGGCATAGGTAACCTGACGGCCGGCTTCCTGGGCGCCATGCCTATTACGGCGGTGATCGTCCGGAGTTCGGCTAACGTCAACGCTGGCGCACAAACTAAACTGTCCATTTTGCTGCATGGCGTCATGCTGCTGATTTGCGGAATGTGGTTTAGTGAAATGCTGAATGCTATCCCGCTCGCCAGCCTCGCGGCGGTGCTACTTTACACCGGCTACAAGCTGGCCGCACCCCGTCTGTTTATTGAGCAGTTCCGCATGGGCGCGCAACAGTACGTCCCCTTCCTGGCCACGATTATCGGGATTATTACGCTGGGGATGCTCGTCGGTATCGGTATCGGTATTGCCACCCAGATCCTTTACAGCATCTACAAGAGCCACCGTAACGCATTGCAGCTTACACGTTATGACGACCACTACGTTTTACGTTTCCAGCAAAATCTGACATTTATGCACAATCCTAAACTACAGGGACTGCTTGATAAAATACCCGAAAATAGCGTGGTAATCGTCGATAACGATAATGCAGAATACATCGATCCGGACGTGAAAGCCGTCCTGAAGGATTTTGGTGAGAATGCGGATAAGCGGGGAATCCGTCTGAGTCAATGGCCGGTGGCGGTGAAATAGCCGTTCAGACCAAAACAGTCTGACAAAACGTGAAAAATCGGATATCTCGGATATCCGATTTTTTTATTTTTAAGACATAATGAACGGGGATCTCTGCCTGCATGCTTATACCCAGTAACGGGCTTCAAATCGCTAACGTTCGTTCATTTAAGGGTGCTTTTCTTTGAATGGCGCAGACAAGATTCAGGGTTAAATAATCATAACGCCATATACCCCGTAAGCGGCGTGATGGTAAGCCTCTTTGTGACAAGGTCCAGACGTATGCGCGTTAAGCTGTTTGAAGAGCACAATGCAAAAAAAAGTGCCCTCTGGCTGTTTATGATTACTCTGATGTTCTGTTTTGTCGGCGGACATCTGCGTATTCCCGATGACTTATCCCTGTTCTGGCCGGTTAACGCCTTTATTGCCGGTATGATGCTGCGCTATCCCTTTCTTCATCGCACCCGTTTTTATCTTGTTTGTTTCAGCGCCATGGTGTTTAACGACGCGGTGTTTTCAGGCTGGACCTTACCGGCGTTCACTCTGAACGTTGCCAATATTCTGTTTATCCTGATTTGCGTCGTGGTGATGGGGCGGCAGTATCAGCACGACTCCAGCAGCGAGCGTATCGCTAACGCCATGCGCATTTTTCCGGCTTGCCTGCTGGCGGCGTTCGGTTGCGCCACCTGGGGCGGCCTGGCACAGGTCGGCAGCATAAATGCCGAATTTGCCGATGCGTGGATGAACTGGTTCAGCGAGCAGTTTTCGACCGGACTCATGCTGCTGCCGTTTCTGTTAACCTCAAGCTGGCGCGTGAGGATTTCAGCCCGGCGGCTGAAAATGGGCAAAATTGTCCCGTTAATTGCCGTCGTGCTGTCAGTGGTCGCCGGGGCGTTAATGGGCGGGGCGGGCAGCCTTACCTTACCGGTGCCAGCCCTGATCTGGTGTGCCATTGTGTTGCCTGTGCCGCTGACCAGCCTGATCACCCTGATAACCGGGATTAGCCAAATTATTTTGGTATCTCACGGTGTGATGAATATTCAGGGCGATAACAGTCTGCTGCCCATCAGCCATCTGACCTCAGCGCGCCTCGGCGTAGCCACGATCGCCCTGAGTCCGTTAATTGTGGCAGTCAGCATGGATGCGATTCGCCAGCTCAATGAACGTCTGGCGCTGCGTGCGGACTACGATTTTCTGACCCAGCTCCTGTCGCGTTCGGGGCTGTATGAACATCTCCGCAATGAAGCCTGTTCTGAGCAACGTCAGGTTGGGGTGATCCTGCTGGATGTGGACTATTTTAAATCGGTCAATGACAATTTTGGCCATGATGCGGGCGACAGGGTACTGGAAGAGATCGCGCGGCGCATTTCGCCGCTGGTGGGCAACCACGGCCATATCTGCCGCTTTGGCGGAGAGGAGTTTGTGATTGTGCAGTTCGACCTCTCGCCGGAAATGATTTATTCACTGGCTGAAGGCATTCGTCAGAGCATCGTTAAAGAGAAATTCTTACTGCATGGCAACGCGGTCACCGTCACCGTCAGCCTGGGGCTGGCATACGGCCAGGCGCAACCCGGTGTGGCGTGGGCCGAAACGGTAAATCGTTTGATCTCTGCCGCGGATAAAAACCTTTATATCTCTAAGCGAAATGGCCGCAATCAGACCTCACCCGGCAATGCGCGCAGTGAGATGACCAGCGACGTTGCCTGAGCAGGCCGCTGGCAGCGATTAATTAACGCTGGTTTTGAGCGACGCGTTCTGTTGATGACGTTCCAGTGCCAGCTCAATCAGGCGGGTGATCAGATCCTGATAGCTCAGACCTGCCGCCTGCCACAGCTTTGGATACATGCTGATGTTGGTGAAGCCGGGTAACGTATTCACCTCATTCACGATAATCTCACCGTCTTCGGTATAAAACACGTCAACACGGGCCAGACCAAAACAGGAGAGCGCGGTGAAGGCGGTGAGCGCCACCTCACGAATCGCCTCATCGACAGCCGCAGGAATATCCGCCGGAATCACCGTGTGTGCGCCGGTTTCGCTAATGTACTTAGTGTCATAGGAATAAAAGGCATCGCTCACCACGACTTCGCCGCAGGGGCTGGCCTCTGGGTAATCGTTGCCCAGCACGGCGCACTCGATCTCGCGACCTTTAATCCCTTTTTCAATCAGAACTTTATTGTCAAACCTAAACGCCAGCTCCAGCGCCGCACGAAACGCTGCAGCAGTGGTGACCTTACTGACGCCAACGGACGATCCCTGATTCGCTGGCTTGATAAAAAGCGGGAGTCCAAAGCGTGCGATAACGGCTTCGATGTCCAGATTGTTCATCTGTGCCTGCGTCACGCTCAGCCAGGGGGCAACCTTCAAACCGGCATCCCGCAGCAGGCGTTTTGTGACGTCTTTATCCATGCTGACGGCAGAGCCCAGCACGTCCGAGCCAACGAAGGGGAGCGAAGCCATACGCAGCAAACCCTGCAGGGAACCGTCTTCGCCTTGCGTGCCGTGAACCACGGGAAAAATCACGTCGAGCTGCGACAGCGGATGGGCGTCCTTTCGGTCAATGACCTGGTTTTGGGGTTCGCCGGGGATGAGTGCAACCTGTTTTGCCGTGCGGTTCAAGGCAATCAGCGACGGATTTTCCGCATTGTGCAGAAAGTTTGAGGCATCATTAAGATGCCACTGGCCTTGCTTATCAATTCCCAGTAGCACAACCTCAAACCGGGTTTTATCGATAGCATCAACAATATTCTTAGCCGACTGCAATGACACTTCATGCTCAGAGGATTTGCCACCGAACACAATGCCAACTCGCTGTTTTTTCATCGAACCTTATCCACGCACAGGCAAATAAATACCCTACCACAGGCGTGACGATAAAAGACAGACGCGCTTGACGCATCGCCCTCAGCCACGGTGGCTAGCGGTCGGTATTTTTTTCATTACCGGAGACGGAGGGAAGCGATTTTTGAGGAACGCTTTTGAGAAACTCTTTTGACTCCTCATCCACCAGCTGGGTCAGCGTTAACTGCTCCTGAAATTTGGTTAGCAGAAGCTCCGCATCGGATTTAATCAGGCCGTCAGAGGACTCGAGAACCGTATTGATTGCCTGACTGATCGCTGAAATCAGCTCTTCGACACCGCCGCTTTTGCCCACGGTCAGCGTCAACGCGCTGAGCAACAGCGACTGCGCTTCTGTCTGAGCGACCAGTTCTTTCGTTTCAGCATCCATTTTTGAAATTTTGGCCAGCATGCTAAGCACAGCGCTTTTCATCATGGTCCTCCTCAGAGTCTGTGTAGGTGTTGAACATTATTCGCGCAGAGAAAACCACAGGCAACCCTGCGGTGATCGGATGATTCCATATGTCACCAAAGGCTTCACGCTGCCGCGAGAGGCGTTATACGGCTGGAATGCCTGGCAAAGGTAAACCCGAAAACGCCCGGGTAACTCCTGGCCCAGATTACACCCTCACGGCGCCTGAATGCTTCACAACGCAAAAAAAAGAGCATCAGGCTGCTTTTACAGCAATACGTAACGTCATTCAGTATGAAAGACAAGTAAACAGGCGTTTATTCTCGCGTTTGTCTGGCGCTGCGGCGGTTAAAATTTGACTAACTCATCCTCAGCGCAACCCGATATGTATCGCAGAAAAATACATCTAAGAACGCTCCTTACCGCGTTATCCATTGGAGGCGTCATACTGACTTCAGGTCTGCTGTTGGGCGCGCTGTTTATTTTTCAAAAGCGCAATATTGAAGAGTCGCTGTTAGAAAGTAACATTGCCTACGCGCGCAAACTGGCGGATACGACCGATCATTACCTGACCATTGCTCAGCGCGAACTGGCCTGGAGTGCTAATCAGATCACCGATCTCAACGATCTGAACAGGCTGCATCACGAAACCATGCGTTTACTGCAGCAGTCCGGCTTTTTCAATTCGGTCGCTGTTGTTGATCGTCATGCCGTTATCGCTTCCGTTTCGCCTGAAAGCCTCAGCCTCGTGGGCGTGAAAGTAGACACGCCGCAGACAGAGCAGGCGATTACGTTCCGTAAGCCCTTTATTTCCTCGCCTTTTAACTCCCCTTCAGGCAATTACGTCGTGCTGCTGTCACAGCCCCTGTTTGCAGCGGATGGACGCTATCTTGGTTTTGTTTGTGGAACCATCTACCTGAAGAAACAGAGCATGTTGAGTGATGTGCTGAGCCAGCATTATTACGGGGATGGCACCTCGGTGAGTATTGTCAGTGATGACGGCTCCGTTATTTTTAGTCACGATCCAGCTCAGGTTGGCAAACGCATGGCGCTAAGCCCACAGTTGCAAAAACGGCTGGCCTCAACCACGAGTGGTCAGTTAATGATTCAGGAGGAGGGCAAAAAATACCTCATCGGCTATGCCAGCCTGCAAAAAACCGACTGGAATATTTTTATGTCAGGCACATCAGAAACCGTGGGTAGCCTGATGGCGCACACGGCCAGGAGCGCGTTCTGGCTTATTCTCGGTGTTATCGTGCTCACCGCAACCTGTATGGCCTTTCTGGCGACGCGCATCTCTTATCCGCTGGAAAAACTGGCCGGAATGGTACGCGAGGGTGGTAGCGATGCCAGCCCGGAGCTGCTCTCATCGGTTAACACCTGGTATAACGAAGCGGACAGGCTGAGGGAGGCGGTTCAGCAGCATCGTCGGGCGGTCGCCGGACACGTTGCCGACCTGAATGATAAAGCCATGACCGATCCGCTGACCGGACTGAATAACCGGCGCGGCTTTTATGTTCAGGCGGCGCAGCACAGCGAAGAGCGTGTGCAAAGCGCCATCGCTATCGATATCGATCACTTCAAAAAGATCAACGATCGCTACGGACATGATGCGGGAGACGAGGTTCTGGTGAGCCTGGCAGGGTTGTTGCGGAAGCGATGCCGCACGCTGGACGTGATAAGCCGTTTTGGGGGGGAGGAGTTTATTTTGCTGCTTCCCGGTACGGCACTGAACGACGCGGCCGCGATGGCGGAACGCATCCGTGAAGCCGTCAGCAAAACGTCATTTCCGTTTATCAGTGCGATGACTGTCTCTCTTGGCGTTGCGACGCTAAGTGAAACGGAGGAAAAAGACGCCCTGTTAAGACGGGCTGACGAAGCGTTGTATGCGGCTAAAGGCGATGGCCGTAACCGGGTGATGATAAGCCACGAGGGCGAGATCTCTCGCTATCCTGCCGGATAAGCCTGCGCGCCGTGTATCAGCACATCTCACGCAGTTTCCAGTGCAGCCAGTGATCCAGTTCACTGTCTGCCAGCGGCCGGGAGTAGAAAAAGCCCTGCGCCTGGTCACAACCATATTCTGTTAATGCCTCGACGGTATCGACGCATTCTACGCCTTCAGCCAGCACGACATAATCCAGCTCTTTCAGCATGGCGATGATGTTGCGGGCGATGATGCGTGACGCCGTATCTGACGACAGCTCACTGATCAACGACCTGTCCAGTTTAATCACGTCCAGAGGCATACGGCGAAGATAGCTGATATTGCTGTAGCCGGTGCCAAAATCATCAAGAGAAATACCGAAGCCGCGCAGTTTTAGCATTTCAAGTCCGCGCATGGCGGAAGGGCTTTCCACAATGCGCTCTGTTTCCAGGCACTCAATCCCCAGCAGCGACGTGGGAAGCTTCGCCTTTAACATTCTCTCTTCCAGCACGTCTGCGAAGCCATCAATCGAGAAATCACGCTCACTGACGTTAATCGTGATCGGCAACTGGATACAGCTATTGCGCAGACGTTTCATGCGTGTAATCACGTTGTCAATGACCCAGGTGGTCAGGCTCGTGAGTATCTCTGTCTGTTCGGCCAGCGGAATAAATGAGGCAGGGGAGAGTTCACCGTGTACGGGATGGCGCCAGCGAATCAGCGCCTCTAGCCCAATAGGCTTGCCGCTTTGTAAGCAAATTTTGGGCTGGTAAACCAGATACAGGCCGCTATTTTCCCGCAACGCCCTCGCCAGATCGTTCACCAGGTTGAAGTCCTGAGTACGTTTGTTGTCGGTCGCCTCGCTAAAGCGTAAAGAGGGCAATCCCCGATCGATGGCTTCATGCAAGGCACTGACAGCCTGACGCAGCGTTTCGTGAGGCGGGAAAATGCCGGAGACAAAATCGACTTCACCCGTATGCGTACTCAGCGCCACCGAGAGGCCTTCACCCAGGTCCGCACTGATGCCCGCCATCTGGCAGGCCACCCAGTTAGCACTGATGCGGCTGTCCGCCCGGGTCAGCACGGCAAAACGTCCCGTTGCTACGGTGTAAAGAATATCGCTGGGTGCAGGACGCAGGCGTAAAGGCAGCAGTGTCGCAACATCTTTAAGCAGGCTTTCCACCGGGGCCATGCCCATCGAACGGGCCAGTTCATAGGCACGCGGCATATCTATACAGTCAATCAGGACCAGGCGACGCAGCGTGGTGTCACCGGCAGCAGCCAGATAATGCATGTCGCGGATCAGGCGCTGACGATTTGGCAGATTCGTCACCGGATCGATAAATCCTGCAGAATGCCACGCTTCCAGAAATGACATCACCAGTGATGACAGCAGTGTCAGCGTCGTGATCTGTGCCGGCGTGAAAGGATGCGGCTGAATATCGGTCACACACAGCGTGCCCAGATTAATGCCATCGCGGTTTTTAAGCGGTACGCCCGCATAAAAACGAATAAAGGGGGCACCAATGATCAGCGGATGGGCCGCGAACCGGCTGTCCAGAAACGTGTCTGGCACCACTACCGCAGCATCGCTGTCAACGGCGTAGCGGCAAAGGGAATCCTCGCGGGAGGATCGCTCCAGCTTGAAGTTGTGTGAGGCACGAATGTACTGGAATTCGTCATCAACGACCGAAATAAAGCTTCCGGGAATATTCAGCGCCTGACTGGCAAGCCTGACGAATTTTCTCAGCACATCATCCCGACTTTCATCGGGGTAGCGAAGGGCCTCAAGGGCACGCGTGCGGCGTTCATGATCGCCGTCGAGATTCATAAGCATGTGTGTCCTCCGCTCCGGATTGCTCACGGCGCGAAATTAAAAAGAAAAAATGTCGAATAAAAACACCGGAATGAGGCCTGACTCGGCGAAAGGAAAATAAAAATAATTTTTTCTTAGTAAAGAATAGGCGCGTTCTGGTTTTATGTCTCTTTTTATTTTCTTTAATGAATTTATTAGTTATCAACGATGCATACATTTAATCAATTTTTGATTTCAATTTTTTCAATAACGCTGCCACAATACTCAGATAAGAGTAGCGCGCTATTGTTTTGCTCGCAACTATTAGCCATGAGTACTTTATTTGAGCTTTTTTTTACGCCGTCACACCGGGGAAATACCATGAATATTCTAAAAAATTTTACAATCAGACGCGTTGTTCTCTGGATCCTTATCGCTGCTGTCATGATTATCGCATTAGCCGGCGCATATGGATCGTTCATCATCAATGAAATCGACCATCAGGCCAGCCGCAGTAACGACCTGACTCAGCAGCTGGTTTTTCTTAATCGCGCCAGCTTGCAAGTGCAGGCTAATGCAACGGCTACACATGCAGACATCGCCGCCCAGGCACCGGCAGAGGTTGACTGGCAGCGCTATCGTACCGCACTCACCAGCGCGCCTCAGGATTATCCCGCAGCTACTCAGGAACGGCTCACGGCACTTGAACAGCAGCTTTCCGCTAATCAGGCACCGCTGCGTAATGAGCATCAGAAGCTGGTCGATCTCTTTCTGGTGACGCTGGCCGCCGTCACCGCACTGCTGCTCTTTTGTGACCGTTATCTGGTGGTGCATCTGGTGCGACCGGTCGCGAAACTGCGCGCTCACTTCCGCGTGATTGCCGAAGGTGATCTGACCCGTGAACCCGAAGATCTTGGCAGGAATTGTGTCGGGCAAATGGTTCCTTTATTAAAAGAAATGCAACAAAGTTTGTTAAACACCGTTCTGGCTATTCGCGATAACGCCTCTGTTTTGAACTTTGAAGCGGGGGATATTGCAAAAGGGAATGCTGACCTGTCGAACCGAACGGCCACCCAGGCAGCGGCGCTGGAGGAGACGGCTGCCAGCATGGAGCAACTGACGGCCACCGTTCGGCACAATGCTGAAAACAGTCGTGAAGCGCGTGAGCTGGCAGGTATCACAGCCCAGACAACGCAGAAAGGCGAGCAGCTGGTTAAAACGGTAGTAACCGCGATGACGGGACTTGCCGTGGGAGCTGAAAAAATCCGCCAGTTCACTGCCACCATTAATGGCATCGCGTTCCAGACCAACATTTTGGCCCTCAACGCCGCGGTTGAGGCCGCACGTGCAGGGGAACAGGGGCGTGGCTTTGCGGTTGTTGCCAGCGAAGTTCGCTCGCTGGCCCAGCGCAGTGCCGACGCGGCGAAAGAGATAGAAGGACTGATTGCGGACACGGTCGCGCGCATTGGTGAAGGGCGCGGAGCAGCCGACAGCGCCGGCAGCACGATGGAAGAGGTCCTGCAGAGCGTGAGCAGCGTTAACGAGCTGATTAGCCAGATAGCGCTGGCATCCGAAGAGCAAAGCAAGGGCCTTTCTCAGGTGACGATTGCCGTTGCCGAGATTGACCGTGTGACGCAGCAAAACAGTTCGCTGGTTCATAAGATATCGGCTTCAGCAGAGAGCATGAATAATCAGACGGAAACGCTGACCAGCGTGATCACGCGGTTTACGCTACCCGCGACGTCCCCGGCTCAGTTTTCCCCCGTTACACCCGCACCCGCTAAGCGTCACATTGTCTCTGCACCGACCAAAGATGATGATGCGTGGGTCGCGTTTGGCCGTTAATTCATGCCTGTCTCATAAGTTATTAAGGGACGGCGAACAGCCTGATACCTTATAAACGCGCTAACCTGCCGCGATGCTTTTTAAAACCCCGTATCGGATGCGGGGTTTCATGTTTGCATTAAATAGCACGTTCCGTGACAAATATTTACTTACATAATAACAACGCAGAATAAAAACCAGAATTTTTAGCCAGTTAAATATTGAGGCATTTGGCTTAAGCTAAATAAGCCGGGCTGAACTGCCCCTCCTTTTAGAGATAAATAATCCTTGCAGACGAACTGCCCACTGTTTGACATTTCAACAGATAAGATTAAAAATCCTTATGAAATGTGTGCTGCAACGGTTGCAGAAAGCTGTGTCAGCGGACACCAAAGGGATCGGCTGACGACCTGTTACCCTACTTTATCCACAGGGAGCCTGGTTTGGGAAATTCAATCGTCCGACGGCCCGTTACCGTCCAGAATAATGTGCGTGAACTGCGAATTGCTGCTGGCCTGTCGCAGGAAGGGGCTGCCGAACGCTTCGACCTGAGTCTGCGGGCATGGCAAACCAAAGAGGCCACTGCCAAGGTCGCCCTGCTGAGTCAGGGGGAGTATGAGCTTTTGTTGCTGCTTGCCGGGCGCCATCCCTATTACGAACTGGTGCCGCAGCAGAAAAAATGACGATTTTTACCCTTTGAAAGCCTAAACACGGTTTTAGCTATGAAGTTCGCTCCTGTAAGGACGATAATGGCAATATCGGGCACTATGTAAGAGTAGATGTCGTTATCAGTACTGGTTTCTGATTTCTGACATTATGCTGTACAGGCGGACCTATGTTGCGGCTTCAGGTTGATGTGTAGTGCGTTACCTGGTTCTGTCTGATTGCAGGCGTCCTCTTTTTACTGTGAGATGCCCGGCCACAGTATATGACCTCAGGAGGACAAACTCTGAAGCACTCAACTGAAAGCGGCTGTGAAGTCGCACGCTTGCGTGCGCTGGCCCAGTACCATCTGATGGATACGCCGCCCAATGAAGCCTTTGATCGACTGACCATCCTGGCGGCCAGACTGTTCAGCGTGCCAGTCGCGTTTGTGTCGCTGATTGATGAAAAACGGCAGTTTTTTAAGTCGCGTTATGGTTTGCAAATTACAGAAACCTCGCGTAGCGTCGCGTTCTGCCATCACACGCTCGAAAGTGACGATATCCTTTGCGTTCCCAATGCGCTCGACGATCCCCGTTTCGCAAACAGCCCGCTGGTGCAGGGTTATCCTTTTATCCGGTTCTATGCGGGTGTGCCGCTGATTACGCCGGACGGGCATCGCATTGGTACGCTCTGTCTGACCGATAATCATCCACGCCCCGCGATGAGTACGACCGACCGTCAGAATCTGACCGATCTTGCCGCACTGGTCATGGATCGCATGGAAGTTCATCGTATGGAGGTGCTGCGTCATGCCAGTCAGCAGCGCCTCGAAGCCATCTCGATAACCTCGCCCGATGCCATTATCTGTACGGATTTGAACCGGGGGATTACCTTCTGGAACCCTGCCGCGACCAACATGTTTGGCTATGATGCCGAAGAGATGGCGGGTAAATACGTTGCCGGACTCATTCCGGAGCGCTGCCAGACGGATTACCGCAATGAGCTTGAGCGCCTTACACATGAAGAGGCGGCTATCTCAGCGCCGCGTACCTTGCAGATCTGGGGCAAGCGGTGCAATGGGGAAGAGTTTCCGGCGGAAGTCTCTTTTTCCGGCTGGCGGGAGGGCGTTGAGCGTTACATTGGTATGATCATTCGGGATGTGACGCTTCGTTACGAGAGCGAAGCCCGTCTGTGCGAGTTGGCCTCACTGGACATGCTAACTCGGCTTGCCAGCCGAAGCGCCTTCATGGCGCAGCTCAGCAAGCTAACTGAATCAGGCGTACCTTATACGCTGCTGATGACAGATTTAGACAGTTTCAAAGATGTCAACGATACCCGCGGTCATGCGGCGGGTGATGCATTGCTTTGCCATGTGGCTGAGCAAATCCGCGCTGTCTGCACTCAGGCTATCACCGCCGCTCGCCTGGGGGGCGATGAGTTTATCGTTTTACTGCCCTGCGGTAGCGATGAGGCGATGAAGATTGCCCAGCAACTCACCGCCGCGATTCAAACACCTTTTCATTACATGGATTCTGCAATTGCAGTCGGTGCCAGCACCGGGGTGGCCAGTTTTCCCCATCATGCGACAGATACCTCATCGGTAATGTCAGCAGCAGATCTGGCGTTGTACCGGGCTAAGGCAAGCGGCAAAGGCCAGTCAGTGCTGTTTCAGCCTGAGTTTCGTGAGGCGGAACTGGGGCGGCGTCGGTTTGAACGTGAGCTGGAAGCCGCCGTTCGCCAGCAGCAGTTTGTTCTGCATTATCAACCGCGGTTTGATGCGCATAATGGCGAGTTAATCGGCTGCGAAGCCCTGGTACGCTGGATGCATCCGGCGCGAGGCCTGCTGTTTCCCGCTGATTTCATCAATATGCTGATTAAAAGCCCTTTGTCCATTACTCTGGGGACGTGGATTGTTCAGTCTGCCGTCAGTCAGGTTAAGCAGTGGCGTGCGCAGAATCTGTCCCTGCGGGTCAGTATTAACCTGTTTCCGCGCCAGCTATTGGAGGCTGGCCTTGACGAGGTGATCCGACAGTGTGCCGGCGATGAAGCAGGTTTTATCGATCTGGAAGTGGACGAATCCTTGCTGACCAATACGGTAGACATCAAATCGCAGGTTTTAGAAGCCATTCAGGCCACAGGAGCATTATTGATCGTCGATCACTTTGGCCGAAGCCTTGCCTCAATGAGCCTGTTACAACATCGCTGCGTCGCGGGGCTTAAAATTGATAAATCACTGACTCTGCAACTGGAGAAGAGCAACAAGACCCGGCTGTTAATCAATGCTATCGCGTCACTGGCTAAAAATATGGGGATTACGGTGGCCGCCGAGGGCATTGAGAACGATGCACAGCACGCGTTGATTTGCGCGGCTGAATGCGACATTTTGCAGGGGAATCAGACGGGCTCTCCGGTCAGCGCACCACGGTTTGAACAACTCTATCTCACCCCGTTGAATTAAGCCTTCGCCGTGTTCCCGCCACGGATAGCGTTTCACTGTGCCTGGCAAACCCCGCCAGGCACCTGTTGACCCCACGCATGACCCAAAACCGGCACCGCAAGGGTGCCGAAGCAGGCAACATGTGGTCAGGACAATCATTGTGATAATCAACTCACATTACGCTTATCGGCTTGCCCGGCAGAACGTGGAACCGGCCCGATAAGACATTTGCAAAAATGTGATATGAAGTTTAATTCTGAGTCTCAGACGGCACTTATCAGCAAAAAATTAGAGACATATTTCAGGTATGAGAAAAATTTTCTGGTTTCGACTGGCGACAATTCAGATGGTGAACTAGTTTAAAAACGCTGTTTGGAAGTCATTTAGGATTTCCCTGAGAACTCCGGCCCGACCCTTTAACGAGGTGCGGGCATTTTTTTGTCGGCGTCAGGGGGGGCATTTTGTCGAAAAGCGTAAGGGTGGAACTCACCCTCCGTAACGCATCTGAAAACCGCTACTCGCACTATGCTTTACAGCAGAGCGCAGCGAGAGAGACGGATTTCGACGTGATATGACGTAGAGGGCGATGTTGGGTTTGACGTGCTCATTGATGGAAGCACGGTGTCAGGTGTTATTGACTGAACAGCATGGCCAGTAGTTCACGATAATGCAAAGCGTCTTCCTCACAGGTGGCTTTTTCAAGACAACCGATGAGCTTAAGACAGATGATCCGTCGACTGACGGGCTTATTCTCGCGAAGTATTTCAACCGCTATCCTGCCCAGCGTTTCGAGCTGGTGGGGATGATCAATCTGGCTGAAATAGTGGGCCAGACTGCTGGTTTTCCCCGAAGGTGGTAAACCGTTCTGGCGCATAGTGTTCCCTTGAGTGAAGTAGGAAGAGTTGTGCGCAACTTAACCGATCCTGGGGGCTGCTGTACAGCAGTATTAGCGATCGAGCCCTAACAAAAATTTGTGCCGTTTGGCTTACTTTTTGGGACCCGGTGTGACAATGCCTGCACGACGCTGAGAAACACGAATACCGGCACATCCGCTCATATTCATTTTTCAAACTCACCGCGAAATTTGCCTGATTTTTTGAACATTGCAGGAGGGGGAAATTGGGCTGGTCACCTCGTCGGGAAATGTTATCCGCAATAAATCCTGTCTTCTGCATCGGTAAAAAAAATAACACTGCATTGAGTGTGGTTTTATAAGTTGCGATAAGCGGGCGCTTATAAGTGACAAGTGAAATTTTCAGATGAAAATAATAAAATAATGTAGGTTTTAGGTTAAATGCTGCGCAGATTGCCTCATTAAAGATGTTAATGACCACCGACCCGCAAGCCGCGCGCCGTCAGGCCTGGTTCGACCCTTTTCAGCCCGGCTGCAGTTTGAGAATAGTCTTTTTTAAGATTTTAGTAACTAAATTAACCCACAAAATTATTGTTTTTCATCAGGTTAAAAAAAGCATTCAAAAGATAAGATATTCACACCTGTAGAATATTGTTCTGATGGCCAGGAAATATTTTTGTCATCCGGCCTCGGGTCACTAAGATAGCTTAGGTAGTAACGGTGTAATTTATAAAGCAGGAGGAAACAGTGTTATTTAATGACGATGAGAAAGAGCACGTCATTCTTGGTGAAGCCGTGGTCAGCCTGGCTCTCGGTGAGAAAGAAATAAGTTTCGATACGATCATCACAGAGCTCAACCAGATGGCCGAAGAGGAAACCTGTGACAACAGACTGGCAGAGATTTTTGCTGCCCGTAGCTGGCTGAAACAGTTCAGGCAGTCGCATGCCCGCCCCAATGTGGGTCTGAGGTGGCTTATGTCGGCGAACCAGGATGAGAACGCGAAGCGCAATAATGATGCCATCCGATTCCTTTCGGATGAGGACGATGACAGATAGCTTCGCTGCCAGAAATCTGTACAAGGTTCATCTTGCGACACGAAACAGGCATGTCAAAAACAGTCTTTGCCTGTTAAAGAGTGGGTAACCCTCTAAAGGTTTTGAATCTGATACTCACGCAAGTAATTGTTATACAGGGCATAGCACTTTATGCACAATCCCCAGCGCAGGGAATAAACGGAATTCCTGTACAATTTTACGGATGTTGTATAAGTTTAGTGGGCAAGGCTTGGTTATAGTTCACTCAATTTCACATCTGGGGGTTTAGCATGCATCAGAACGAAACCACGACAAACACCGTCCGCGATATTGCGCGCTACTTCGGTAATGACACGCAGCCTTCTGAGAAAGAGACGCTGGGTCAGGTCATTCTTGAGATCCTGCATGCAGGTAAAAGCCTCAACCGTAAGGCCATTTGCAGCGCGCTGATCCGTCGCCTTAGCCAGTCGACCGGACCTCAGGAAGAGCAGCATTATCAGAAACTTATCGGCATGCTTTTTGACCGCTGAGATTCGTGCCGCGTTGCGTTAAAGGGTAATAACGTCTCGCAGCATCAATCTGATCGGCCAAATTAGCAGGTCATTAGAAGCCTGAGCGTTTGAGGCTGGTTTGCCCGGTTGTATGGGCACAATGTCATCAGAGGTGCGGGTATGCTGAAAGACAAACTTGAGAAACTGACCGAGAACATCATGGGCGAGGCGGTAATTGCGCTTCTGGACAGCAATGACAGAATCAGCGGTGCAACCCTGGCTAACAAGCTAAAGTCTATGCTCAGAGATGAAACAAATGCCGGGCGGCAAGAGGCCATTGAAAAGGTGCTTGCCGAAGTGCAGAGCGAGTTTGCCTCCGCACGTGATCCCGTTGATTCTGCGGCGCTTGCATTCGGTCAAAGCGTCCCAGACAACAGTCGCAAGCATTAAGGCTCGTCTCACACCTTCTCAAAAACTTTTTTTTGCGTAGTGTAATCATCGCTACTCAGGACAGACACATCTGTGTTTCTGCCCGCTTCGCGGCATTAGTACGTGTCCACTAAATTGACATTGATTAAGAAGAGCATCATGCAGAACACCATCGACACTCAGCAAAGCACGACCGAAGCGGAAATTATGCGCCTCTTTCGCGTTGCGGGCGATAAATTTGAGGCTGAAAGTGCAGTGCTGGATGAAGTGATCCGTAATATTGTCATTCAGGGACAAAAAGTGACCAGCAAGGCCATTATTATTAATCTGATTGCCGAGCTGGAGAGTACAGAAGATGTTGTACAGCTGGATGTATTGCGAAGTTGCCTTGAGATTGTGGTCGGCCGCACGTGCTCTCAGGAAGAACAGGCATAAGGGCATAAAACCGAGTCCTGGGCGTTAGCGGGTCTGGCGATATAAGGTAACACCCTGCAGCGAGCTGAATGACGGTATCTCAGTGGAGTTGTCTGGAGAGCAAACGGATGGCTTCCTCGCAGGTTCGCTTTTCACCTTTATCGGTACTTTGCTGGCTGAAATGGTGTAATGAACTGAGTATGTCCTGCAGGTGTATTTCCCTGTCCGGTCTGAGCAGGTGGGCGACTATCCTGCCAATCAGGGTATAGATATCTTCAGTGGCGGTCTCGTCGCTCATGGGGCTGTTATCTGCCAGAGTAGTGGCTTCTGGATTATCACTGTCATTGTTTCGATATTATAAATTGTCGTTCAGCCGGTAGACCACTCACGATGTGTAAACGGAATGTCCAGCTGTGTTGATCAATACTTAGTGAAGCTGATGAAGGTTTGCCGGATGAGGTTCAACCCCGGTAGTCTCGGCCGGATGTAACAGCATTTCGGCGCGTATTTCCTCCATCGCCCGCAAAGCCGCTCTGAGCCGGGTTTCATCCCGCTCCATGTCCAGAAACTGTTGCAGCCTCTCAAGGAGAATGCTCCACGAAATAGACGCATCCTCATTCAGTAGCTGCGTCACCATCTCACCGATGATGATGTCCGTCATTTTTTCGTCAAAAACGTTGTTCATATTCTCCCCGAATGGCGATTCTGAGACCGGAAGGTTAGCACAGCTTAGCCCAAAGGGTAGATGCGCTATGTCAAAATGAGAATGCACCGATGGACCACAACAAAGCCAGCCTTCGGACATCAGCAGAGTGCCGTTGACCGCTTACTATTTTTTTACGGCGAACAGAATAAGTTTCTTTCGGTAATCATTCAATTGATCATCCGCGTGATTTCGCTGTTTTCTGGTTGAAATTTGCCTGGCTAACATCGGGCATGAGAGATTATAACGGCCACTGCGCCAGCCAAACGCTGACGGCAGTGGCAAAAGGAGAAGATTAAGCGGTGCGGAACACAGAGATCATGTCGCGCAGATCGCTCGCACGTTTTGCCAGCTCGTCGGCAGAAGACGCCGACTGTTCAACCAGCACGGCGTTTTGCTGCGTGACCTGGTCCATCTGATTAACCGCAATATTTATCTGGCTCACGCCGCTGCTTTGCTCTTCAGAGGATGAGGAGATATCGCGAATCAACTGAGATGTCTGTTCAATCGCTTCGACGCTCTGTTTTACTTTGCTGCCGGCATCCTGCGCCAGCATTAAGCCCTCATTCGAATGCCCAACAGACTGCTCAATCAGGCCCTTAATTTCTTTCGCTGCGCTGGCCGAACGCTGGGCAAGCGCCCGGACTTCTGCGGCAACCACGGCAAAACCTTTGCCCGTCTCGCCCGCACGCGCAGCCTCCACGGCCGCATTCAGCGCCAGAATATTGGTCTGGAAGGCGATGCTGTCAATAACGGAGGTGATTTCTTCGATTTGCCCCGAACTGCTGCGAATTTTTTGCATAGTAGCCATAACAGAGGTCATCGCTTCACCGCTCTCCAGCGCTGCGTTAGTGGCTGAAACCGCCATATCGGATGCATAGCGCGTGTTATCAGCATTCTGCTTAATGATTGAAGAGAGCTGCTCCATGCTGGCCGCGGTTTCCGCCAGCGAAGCCGCTTGTTCTTCAGTACGGGAAGAGAGATCGTTATTCCCCATGGCAATTTCTTCAGAGGAGTTTGCGATGGTTGACGCATTGTTTTTGATATTCGATACCAAAAGTGCAAGACGTTGCTGCATTTGCGATAGCGCCTTGAGCAACTCAGCAATTTCATTTTTACCTGACACGGTGATCGCCGTCGTTAAATCACCGGCGGCCACTTTACTGGCGAGTAAAACCGCTTCTTTTACCGGACGGGTAACGGACCGGCTGATCATCACCGCCACACATACGGCCAGCAAGGCTACGGCGATCAGTGAAGCCAGCAGTATATATTGTGAATGACGACGTTGATCGATTTGGTCGTTCAGTGTTTTTCCCAGCTGCAGGCTGAGTTTCATGCCAAGATCGTTATAAGTGTTAATAGCCTGGGTGAAGTCTTTTACATATTCGACAGGGGTAATTTGAACACGTTTCGTAATAAAGACATCTTCAGCCATTTTAAGGACGCTGGCGGAGCGTTGGAAGGCATCATTCGCCAGCGCGGTAAATTCAGATTTGAGATCCGGCTCTACGGCAAATGCTTTATTTAACACATTACTGAATTTTTCCAGCGCCGCGTTGCCCCCTTCAATCTGGTACTCCATTGTGCCGCGTGAAGAATCGGATGCGTTGGCACCCGCAGCAATCACAGAGGTACCGCTGGCTCTGATGCGTCCGAGCGTCTCGGTCAGTTCAGGTAACCGACCATAGATACTCATGATAAGTTGATACGTATTGAGGTCCGCATCCAAAGAAAGACCATACAAATCAAGAATATCCTGGTTGGTGTCCAGTAAGTTCTGAATCAGCAGCGCGTGATGCGAAAGGCTGGTAGCCAGCGTCAGTTTACCCGATGCAACATCTTGCTGAAGCTGTGACCAGGCGGCTTTGACGCCGTTGAAGCGCTGGATCGGCTGCGCACTGGCATCATACTGGCGTAATTGTGCGGCAATAGTCTCTGTCAGCGTATCTATCTGAGAGGCGAGTGCCAGGCGCGGCGCATTATCAGGTTTATTCAATGAAATGGCGATTGCACTTTCAGCCCGATGACGCTGAATCAGGTTAAGCAACGCCAGGATATCTTTTTCGACCGGTACGCCCTGCAGCTCTTGTTTCTTTGCATCAATAGCCTGATTACCCGTCTGGATAAATAAATAGGTGGGAAAGACAAATAATACCAACGCGAAAATCCCCAGGATCAGGAATTTAGTCGGCAGACTAATGTTATTGAGAATGTTTTTCATTTATTGAATTCCAGGTGAAATGGTGCTTTTTGATGAATGCCATCAAATATTATTCGTGTAATTTATTAATAATAATATTTGTTAAATTTCTATTTATCAAAGCCTTGCGCGTGACTCTTGGTCACTATGTGTCTGTTGACATGCGCAGGAGAAATTCTACTTTCCATAGTAGAGGAGATTATAGAATGTGGTGTGTTATTTTCCACGTTAGAAATGCACAATATTTTCTTTTGGATGCGGTTAAGCCAAATTAATATTTTTTCGATAACCTCAGGCTAATCATAAATAGGTATGTCCGGGGTTGTGATTAATGAAAACCTTTTCATTTATAAAAAAATATAAAAATAGTAAAGTTTTAAAAAAATGTGCCGATAATGTCCCCTTTTAATTATTCTGTGTGTTTTAAAAAAGCGCCCTTTTCGGGATGCCGGCATGCGCATGCATAAAAATTAAACTGATAACGCTTAACGCTACTCAGTTTCTCTCGCACAGCGCTAATTATGAATGGCGGCAGTCTGGCTCCTGTTATCTCGCCCGCAAACCCAAACCCAAACCCAAACCCAAACCCAAACCCAAACCCAAACCCAAACCCAAACCCAAACCCAAACCCAAACCTCAATCCGAATCCAAACCTAAATCCAAATCCAAATCCAAATCCAAATCCAAATCCAAACCTAAACCCAAATCCAAACCTCAATCCGAATCCAAACCTAAATCCAAATCCAAATCCAAACCGTCATCGCTACCGGTTTCGTTGCCATGATCGCAGCGGTGATCGCCATGCACAGCCAGTGGCTTATCTTTTCCGTTACACAAACCCATTCCCTGGACAGTCTGCGAGTCTCTCTGACCGGACAATCGCGGCTGACAGCAAAAATCCATAGCGTTAAGCCCATCAATCAGCAGAGTATGCCGCAGTAATGACGTTTTATATTATTTCTCTTAATCGAAAAGGAAAAATGTAATATTTTTTTAATTAAATTTTAGTGGGTGGGGTTTATTTTTTTTAAGTCTATTAGAATATAAAATCGCATTCGTCAAATTATTATAAAAATTATTAAAAAAATAATATTATCAATGCATTGTATTATTATAACTATTTTTTATGCTTTTTTACTGGGGTTTTTATTATTTCAACCGATACCTGTTTCCTAACTTAAACAGGGAGTCCCCATGAAAATCTCTACGCGTCTCACTATCAGCTTTGGCCTGTTAATTACGTTATTCATTATCTGTACCTCGGTGGCTTATATCGGCCTGAATAATGCCCGTAATGGCATGGACAACGCCGTCAATGTCAAAATGAAGAAATACCGTCTGGGGATGGAAATGTACGGCGGGTTACGTGATATGGCCGTCATCGTTCGTAACCTTGCCCTGCTGAACGAAGCCGACCAGATGCAGAAGGAATGGCAGCGTATTGTCACGCAAAAAGCCCGTTATATTGAAAACCGCGAGCGGCTTGCTGCCATGGTCGCCGAAGATTCAACCCCGCAGGCCCGGGCAGCCTTCGACAAGATCGTCAGCAGCGAAGGCCCCGTTCTGGCCGTGCTGGATCACGCAGGGCAGTTAGGCCTGCAAAATAAGCAGCAAGAAGCGATAACCTACCTGATAAAAACGGTCAGGCCGCTGCAGGGCCAGTTGCTGGACGCCCTCAAGGATATGACGAATATTCAAATGGAAGACAGTGAGCGGTCGGTTGAAACCACCAGTCAAAACGTTCACAGAGCAACCATAATCTTAATGATTCTGGCCTCGCTTTCCGTGGCGATTTCAATTGCGGCGGGCTTCATCATTACCCGAGTATTGATGCGCCAGCTGGGCGGGGAACCGGCCCAGGCCCAGGCGCTGTCTGCGGCCATCGCCAGTGGCGACCTCACAGCCCCGGTCATACTCCGCCACAACGATTCCAGCAGCCTGCTTGCCTCGCTGGCTAATATGCAATCCAGCCTGCGAAGTCTGGTTACGCAAATCAAAGAATCGGCAGGTTCGGTCGCCTCCGCCTCAGACGAGATTGCCCAGGGCAATACCGAGCTGTCATCACGCACTGAACAGCAGGCCGCAGCCCTGCAGGAAACGGCGGCCAGTATGGAAGAGTTGACCGCGACGGTGAAAAGTAACACTGCCAGTGCTCAGCATACCGCCACCGTTGCCAGAGAGGCTGCAACCCTGGCACGTACTGGTGAGTCAGAGGTGCAGTTAATGTCTCACACCATGAATGAAATCGCATCAAGTGCCACTAAGGTACGCGACATCACCGGCGTGATTGAAAGTATCGCGTTTCAGACAAACATCCTGGCGTTGAACGCCGCTGTTGAAGCGGCGCGGGCGGGTGAAGACGGACGCGGATTTGCCGTCGTTGCCGGTGAGGTCAGAAACCTGGCGCAGCGAAGCGCCACCGCAGCGAAAGAAATTAAGGAACTTATCGAACGTGCCGTAGAGCAGGTGGACAGCGGCGTCCACGTCGCGGCCGGTACGGGTGAAAGCATCTTAAAAGTCGTGGGCATGGTGAACGAACTGGCGGGCGCAATGGATGAAATTTCGATGGCGTCCTCGGAGCAGATGCAGGGCATTTCTCAGGTTAGCATTGCGGTCAGCCAGATGGACGGGGTCACCCAGAATAACGCGGCACTCGTCGAAGAGTCTTCGTCTGCTTCGCAGTCCCTGTCTGAACAGGCACATTCATTACGCGGTATGGTTGAGGCATTCAGAGTGTAGCGACGCGCCGAAGCGATGCTTCACGCCTGGCTGATCGATCATTTATGCGGTCAGTCAGGCTATATGCACCTGCGGCACGCAATGTTATAAAATCAATAAACAGCAGTTTTACAAGCGCTTATTGAGGATTCCTCCCGCCGCTGGCCGGGATTGTCTGGGCTGTAAGGCAAATTCAGGCTTCCAGTGCGGGTGATTGTTTGTGTAGCGTAGTCAGCTGAACAGGGCGTTGCCTGAGATGACCCGGCAATGTTACTGCAGTGCCTTGCTGCAGCCAGCTCATGCTGATAAGGCGTTTTTAACCGCCATGCGTATCACGCCACCCTGAGTTTTATCCCTTCCCTGTCGTCCCGATCCCATTCGGACGCACTTCATTGACATCCCGTCTGTGGATGTGACGCTTTCTGTCTGAAATCTTCGCCTCCGCCGATCGCTTTGTCCGCAGCTTTGACGTTCAGGAAGATCTCGAAAAGGTGGTGATTGACGTAACCCATGCCCATTTCTGGGACATCACGTCTGTCAACGCGCTTGATCGGGTGGTAGTTAAATTCCGTCGGACAGGGGCGGATGTCGAGATTCGTGGCATGAACGAGGCGACAAAAACCGTTGTCGATCGTTTTGGCGTACATGACAAACCCGAAGAAGTTGAAAAGGTCTTTGGCGGGCATTAACCGCATTGGGCCTGATGTTCAGGCCCGCTCTTTCTGTCACGACGCGACAAACTGGCGTTTGCACGAATGGAACCGGGTTAGCAGCATTGCAGATGCACTGTTCACTATTATGGTCATATCGACGCCATGGTTTGGTATTTCTCTACCGGAACAAGGCAGATATAACGGTAATGACCGAGCATCTGGATCACCTAGCGAAGCCGGGAGTCAACGTGCTGACCCAAAGACAAAAGGCATTAATTCATCTTTTAGCTTCAGAGGGCGAATGGCGCTCGGCAACAGATATTGCCCGGACGCTGAAGGTTTCAGCCAGTACGCTGCGCCGCGATGTGGATTCCGTTAATCACTATTTCGCCGACAAGGAGAGCCGAATCCTCAGCAAACCCGGGCTGGGATTGTTGCTGGAAAATGGCGTCGCCTTACCCGTGGATCTGCATGGGGAAGAGGTAACAGGTTTGTTGAAAAATAAAAGGCTGGTCGCCATCACAACAGACTTGCTTACATGTTCTCCATCACCGCTCACGCTGAGCGCATTGGCGGAAAAATATTTTATCAGCCGCTCTTCCATCGTGGCAGATTTACGAAAAATTGAGGTCTGGTTAACGTCTTTTTCACTGCGCATTGCGCGTAGCCATAGCGGAACCTGTATTACCGGCAGCGACCAGGATATTCGTCTGGCGCTGAAAGAGATTATTACCTTCAGCGTGATGAGGGGTTACCCTGTCGCCGACAGCCGCATCGACCGTTTTTCGCGCGTTCAGCTGGTGGCGGAGTTTGGCAGCGACAATGTGGCCTGCTGCATTAATCTGATCACCTACATTGAAGAGGCGCTGCACTGCGCCATTAGCGAGCCCTATTATACCAACCTGTTTTCCCATCTACTGGTGACGATTAAAAGAGCGCTTAACGGCACGCCACCCGCGCCAGCGGACTCGGACAGGGCAGGTTACAACAATCACGAATGGTCAGTCGCCCGGCAAGCGGTCAGATGGCTGGAGGAACATTACGCGGTCTCCTTTGCGCCCGTAGAGGTCCACTATATTTATCAATACCTCATCTCGTCGGGTCGGCATCCGTTTAGCGCTGGGGTTCACCCTCCATCGCATTACGACGAAGACGCCGTGAACTACGCCACGACCTTAATCACCCGGCTTTCTTCGTTATTAAGACAAAATATTGGCAGCGACAGCGTGCTGCTTAACGCATTGGTGTCACATGTGAAGCCCATGCTTAATCGGCTGGCCTACCGCATTGTTATTCACAATCCTTTGCTGGACGAGATACGTAAAGAATTTGCTGCGGTATTTAACGTCGTCAAACAGGCCGTGTTGCACCTCAATCAGCAGTGGGGGCTTCCGACAGCGTCGGATGATGAGATTGCCTATCTGACTATTTACATCCAGAACGCGTTAGAAAAGTGTCATGCAACTAAACGCGTCATGCTGGTGTGCTCCAGCGGCATTGGTACATCTCAGCTGCTTTCCAGCCGAATCAGCCGTGCCTTTCCCGAATGGGAGATCGTGGATATTGTGCCGGGTGCCCGCCTGAACGAAGCCATTAAGAAAGTCAGGTGCGATTTAATTATCTCCACAATCAGACTGGAGGAGACTGAACATCCTGTGGCCTATGTTTCTGCCTTGTTTTCAAACAGAGATATTTTGCGGGTGATGGAGTGCCTTAATAAAGAAAATAATGCTAACGGAGTAACGGATGCATAATAAAATTGTTGTGGCCGATCTGTTAAGTCAGACCTGTGTTTTTATGAATCTTAATGCAAAAAATAAAGATGAGGTCATTGAGAAATTAACGCAAAGCCTGTGTGAAATAAATATTATCAGCAATAAAGACGGTTTTATTCATGACGTCATGTTGCGCGAAGCATTAGGTTCTACCGGCTTCGAAAATCAGATAGCGATCCCGCATGGAAAATCGCAGTGGGTGAACGAAACCCGGATCGCGGTAGCCAAACTGGCGTCCCCCGTGGAATGGGAAACCATGGACGATTCGCCGGTCAGCCTCGTGATTCTGTTTGCTGTTAAGGAAGCCGACAGCGGCGCGGGACATATAAAACTGCTGGCAAAAATTTCAATTGCCCTCGGCGATGATGACGTCGTTGAGGCATTACTGAACGCAGAGACAAAAGAGGCCCTATTTAATTTATTAGTCAATAACACGCAGGAGTAAGCCTTTCACCGGGAGGAAAAATGAATATTATTGCGATTACCGCCTGCCCCACAGGCGTAGCACACACTTATCTGGCGGAAGCCAATTTAAAAAAGAGCGCAGAGAAAAAAGGCATCACGATCCTTGTTGAAACACAGGGTGCCGTTGAAAGTGACTATATTTTCACTGAAGAGGATATTAATCGTGCTGATATCGTGCTTATTGCCGCGGATAAAAAGATTGATTGCTCCCGATTTATCGGCAAAAGCATGATTACCGTGTCCGTTACCCGCGCCGCGAGAGATGCCGCAGGGTTACTGGACGACATTTTGTCCGGTGCCTTAACCCGCGAAATCTGTTCCGCCTCTCCAGAAGACGTAGCCTTGCAGGGCAGAGACAAAGACAAAAAAGCAGCGCTGTCGAGCATCTATGTGCATCTGATTACCGGCGTCAACCTGATGATCCCCTTTGTCGTGGCGGGCGGGATATTAATTGCCCTCAGTTTTTCTTTTGGGATCACTGCCGCCACGCCCGGCGATCCCCTCTATAGCCCCATTGCAAAGATGTTGTCCGATATTGGTGGCGGGGCCGCTTTTGCGTTAATGCTGCCGATTCTTTCACTGGGCATCAGCAAGTCGATTAGCGGCAATATGGGGATTGTCTCGGGCGCGGTGGGCGGCATGTTAGCCATTCATACCGGATCGGGTTTTCTTGGTGCCTTGCTGGCGGGCTTTATGGCGGGCTACATCACGCTGCTCGTGGTGAAGTACATCAACTTACCCAAGGCCATTGCCGGACTTAAACCCATTCTGATTGTGCCACTGTTAAGCGTGTTCCTGACTGGTGCGCTGATGATTCTGGTCGTCGGCCAACCCATCAAGCTGCTGTTACAGAGCCTGACTACCTTTCTGACAGATATGGGAAATGCCAACGCGGCTATCTTCGGATTGCTTATCGGAATGATGGTGGCTTTCGATATGGGCGGGCCGCTTAACAAAACCGTCTGTATGTTCGCGATTGGATTGATGTCGACCGGAATCTACGAACCCATTGCAGCATGCATGGCTGCGGGAATGGTTCCTCCCTTGGGCATTGCCCTTGCCACCACCCTTTTTAAAAAGAAATTCAGCGTTCAGGAGCGCGAAACCGGCAAAGTCACCTACGTGCTCGGCCTCTCTTTTATCACCGAGGGGGCCATTCCGTATGCCGTGGCGGACCCGCTTCGCGTCATTCCCGCCATTGTGGCGGGCTCGGGACTGGCTGGCGCACTGTCAATGATGCTCGGCTGTGCTTCCCGCGCACCGCATGGCGGGATCTTCGTTATGTTCATACCGAACGTCATTACCCATGTCTCAGCCTACCTGTTTGCCATTCTCGCCGGTGCGCTGTTTACCGCACTGATCCTCAGAGTGATTAAAAAAGATCATCCGCAACATTTACCGCAGGAGTGAATTATGTTGATAAATATGAAGGCGTTACTGAAGGTAGCACAGGATAATCAGTTCGGCGTCGGTGCCTTCAACATCGCCTCAGCTGAGTTTGCCCGGCTGGTCATTGAGGTGGCGGAATCCCTGCAATCTCCCGTCATCCTGGAAGTGCATCCCGACGAGCACGCTTTCGTCGGCGACAGCTTCATCGCCTATCTCAGGGAGCTGGCGGTTAACGCTTCCGTGCCGGTGGTGATTCATCAGGATCACGGCCAGACGCTGGCACATATTTTAACCGCCATCCGCACCGGCTATACCTCGGTCATGATCGATGCCTCTGGCTTGCCATTTGAAGAGAATATTGCGCTGACGCGTGAAATCACCGCTATTGCCCACCAGGTTAACGTCTCGGTAGAAGCCGAACTGGGCACGATTGGCGTGGCAGAGGGGAGCGCGGAAGGGGGGCACAGTGAAATTCTCTATACCGATCCCGACCAGGCGGAGCGGTTTGCCAGAGAAACCGGGGTAGATACGCTTGCCGTGGCCATCGGCACGTCGCATGGTTTGTATCCTGCCGGTAAACAGCCTGTACTGGATATTGACCGTCTCAAAGCCATCAGACAGCGGCTGACGATTCCGCTGGTTCTGCACGGCGGCTCGGGCAACAAAGACAGCGAGGTCGCAGAGTCGATTAAGTATGGCGTAGGGAAAATTAATATCTCCAGCGATATGAAGAAGGCGTTTTATGTCGCGCTGCAGGAAGAATTGCAGTCAAACGGGCATGAACCCAGCGCACTCTACGTGCGCCCGATGGCGGCGGCGAAAGCCGTTGTCGAGCACAAGATGCGGCTTTTTTCTTCAGCGGGGAAGGCCGGACTGTATTAAGCGTTAACGCTGGCGGTAACGGGCGAGCCGCGGTTAAACCTGTATTGACCGGGGAGCCAACTTCAGCGATCAGCAAGCCGCTTTGGTGGGACAACCTTGCCGCTAAAAGAGGAGCGGGCGGCCTGAGGCAGGCGGCCCACGTTGTACCGCATTCTGTGAGTAAAGCTGAGGCCGTGATAAGGCGTTGCCGTGCGCACGACGCCGGTTTATTGAATCGTCAGAACCACGCGGCCTATCAGCCTGATATCATCAATCCCGCAATCAAACGCTACGCCGATGCCGCTGACGTGCACCTTCCTGACCGGAATGCGCGTTAGCGTCCTGACGCTGGCGGTTCCTTCAATTTCGACCAACCAGACGCCGTCATGCATATCTTCAAAATCGGTATCGATGATGTACTGGGTGGTTTCCGCCAACAGTAAGAAAGCACTGCGCGGTTCCTGTTTCAAAGGCGCGTATAACGCTTTATCCAGCATCACATAACCCGCTTCCTCGATTTTGCCGCTGATTAGCTTTTTTCTAACCAGCGTGGGCGTATCGGGTTTGCTTTCAGAGAATTTTGAGCCTTTGCCTGTGATCAACCATTGCAGGTCTGCGCCCGTTTCCATCACGCACTGTAAAACGATATCTGAAGGAAAAACATCACGTTTATAGCGTGCAGACAGGCTACTTGCTGCAATTCCAAGGTGATCTGCAAGCTGCATTTTCATGGTAAAGCCGTAGGCATCGACAACGCGATCCAGAGCTTCTGCGCTCGAGTTCGGAAATTTGAAATTAGTATAAACGCTCATTTTTATTGACACTTAGATTTAGTCTAAGTATCCTCCAGTTTAAGTTAGCCTTTGAATGATGCAACAGGGTGCGGCTTTATCTGATAACTCAGGATTTTGCCTGATGAGGCTCATTTTTACAATCATCAAGCCAGAACCTTATTGTCGCAATGAGATGCAGGGCTAATGCAGTCAGCGCACGTGGGGAGGCGCGTAGAAGCGCGCTTTCATGGCCGAAAGCGCTCTCAGGCCGCGGCTGGCGCAGCAACGCGCCCTGTCTGGGGCAATCTGAGGGAGGACCGTCTGCGCATCTGCCGTTTCGCTTAATGCTTAACGAGCGTCATGGATGAGACAGGCGCGAATCCGCTGCCAGTAAAACGTCACTGTAACAACGATGAGGGTATTGATTCGTCAAAACCCGCTGCAACGTTTATCGGAGGAGCCTATGAACCGCACCGTCCAGGTCATCAGTCAGTCATCTGCCGGGCCACGTTTCACCGCAGAGCAAGACTGCCACAGCGAAAAAATGACGTTTGATGCGTTTCGACAGCACTGGCGCTTACTGCGCGATCACAACCGAAACCCGTCGCTTCGCTATTTTAATCGTCAAAATGATGACTTTAAATTTTGCGTATTAACCCTGGCTAACCGCGACTGCCCGGGCATGTTCAGGCTGGAAGACATTGGCAGGCCTTTCCAGTTTTTTGACCAGGTTCGCCGTGAGCACATCATTATGGCAATGAATAAGCTGGCCCGCTGGGGAAACATGTTGCCGCGTCAGTTCTCAACGGCTGACTGCTTTCTGCCTGAATAAATAAATCACCCCTGACGTGATGACGTAAACCCGTCGGGCATGCCTTTGCCCAAAATCTGGAGAGAAATGATGAATACCGAGACACATCCAATGAACGACACCATGGCCTTTACCCTCAATAAACTGCTCGATAATGAGCGTAAAGCCTGCGCGCTGGCCGTGGCGAAGCGGCTGAGTGCGATAGCAGCGCACATAACGCGGCAGACGCTAAACGGCATCGAAGCAGCAGAGCTGTTGCGATCAGAAGCTGAGCGTTATGAAAACGAATCAGGTGAGATGCGCTAATGGCAGATGCAATCGATATTGCGCAGGCGCGCAGTGAGGAAATCCTGGCGCAAAATATCGCACAGGTTACGCAACGTCCTGTGGCGATCGGCGCTTCGCTCTGTGAAGAGTGCGACGCACCGATTCCTGAAGCGCGCCGTCGTGCGCTGCAGGGCGTGACCCGCTGCCTTTCCTGTCAGGAGTTGAGCGAGCTGAGAGCGCGTCTTCACTACGGGAATACGCGATGATGTCGTTCGCTTACCCGTGGAATGCCCCGCGGCTGGCGATAGCCAGCCCGTATCTGACCCATGACCAGCAGCAGCACCGTCATCGACAGATTGCGGCGTGGTTGCACGGACAGAGAATTCTTCATGCCCAGCCCAGCATTGTCCAGATGGACGTGAAGCGTCGTCTTGCCAGCCTGGAACAGCAGCAGGGAACAGCCCGGGCCAATGCCTACTTAGCAAAAACCTTTGTTGAGCGCACATTGCCACGTGTTGACGCTGTTAACCGACGTTATCAACTGCATGATATGCGCACGGGCGTTGTCGCACAGCTGACCCGCAGCATGTCCTGCCCGCAGGGCGCAGCCAGAGCCGCCGGCACGCTGTGGGAATTGATGAAACGCTTTAACCGCCTTCCGGATATGTCCCGTGCTGACACAGATGTGCTGGCAGAGGATATCGCGCATTTCATTCACGCGGAGCTGGTGCAACTGCACACTCACGCCCAAACCGATACGGACTACCGTTATACCCACAGACTGTATATGACCGCGGCGGTGATCACCCGTGAGCTGGGTCAGACGCCGCCTCTATGGGAAACCGTCAGCGCCCGCATATTCTGCCCTGAAGCGGTGACCTCGGCCATTCTGCGTATGCAGGCGGAAAAATGGTGGAAAGGTCAGCTGCGTCGTATCAGTGCCTTCTGGCGTGAACATCTGCATATCGCCCTGGCGAACGTCAGTAAAACGCATTCCCCATATGCCAGCCTTATGGCCGTAGCGGAATGGCGTGAGCAACGCCGACGTACCCGTGATTTCCTCCAGGGCATGGATCTGGAGGATGAAGAGGGCAACCGCATCAGCCTGATTGAAAAATACGACGGCAGCGTAGCCAATCCGGCTATTCGCCGGGCTGAACTGATGACGCGGATCCGTGGCTTCGAGACCATCTGTCAGGATATGGGCTTCCGGGCCTGCTTCTACACGTTAACCGCGCCGTCACGCTATCACGCGACCTTACAGAGTGGTCATCGTAACGCAAAATGGACGGGAGCCAGCCCGGCCGAAACACAGCGCTATCTTTGCTCACTCTGGCAAAAAGTGCGGGCCAAACTGCACCGTGAAAAGATCAGTATTTTTGGTTTACGGGTTGCGGAGCCGCATCATGATGGCACGCCCCACTGGCATCTGCTGATGTTTATGCGCCCTGAAGACGTTAACCGCATTGACGAGATCGTGCGCCATTACGCCTGCCAGCAGGACAGTGAGGAACTGGACAGCGCAAAGGCACGCAAAGCACGTTTTCACGTCGAAGCGATCGATCCGGCGAAAGGCAGCGCGACAGGCTATGTTGCCAAATATGTTTCTAAAAACATTGACGGCTATGCGCTGGAGGGCGAGCGGGATAACGAGAGCGGCAAACCGCTAAGGGAGACGGCGATGGCGGTGTCGGCATGGGCAGCACGCTGGCACATCCGCCAGTTTCAGTTTATTGGAGGCGCGCCCGTAACAGTTTATCGCGAACTTCGCCGCATGGCGGACACTGAAACCGCGCATGAGCTGAGCGTGGAATTCGCCGCGGTGCACGATGCGGCCGATGCCGGTCAATGGGCCGACTACATCAATGCCCAGGGCGGCCCGTTCGTTAAACGCGATGCGCTTGCGGTGCGTACCTGGTATCAGCCCGCCGAAAGCTGTAATGCGTTTGGTGAGGAAATCCAGTCAATTAAGGGCGTTTACGCCACTGCCGTTGGCGCTGATACGCCAGTCCTGACACGATTAAAGATGTGGAAGCTGGTGCCCAAACGTGCTGAAGATGCGGGTGACGAAAAAAGCCAGTCCGCTTCGTTGTCTTGGAGTTCTGTTAATAACTGTACGGACCCCGTAAGCCGTTTTTATGCCGGAAGTGAGGTATCTGACAATCTGCGCACAGATCCGTGGCGCAGAGGTCACAAAGGCGAAAGGGCTTCCAGAATTATCTGCCGGGCTTCGCCTTTACGCATTCCTGGCCCTGTTTCAGGCGACGACAGAGGCAAAGCTTCTCCCTGCGACCCAGCCAACGATGAGGATTTCTTTTTCGCCCTGACGTGACGAAGAGGCGGAGTGAAAACCTGTAGTTTTGGATGGGTAAATGAAGAAAATCTATTGATTTTTCTTACGCTTCTGGCGTGAGTGTGCCTTCACCTGTCTGGCAGGCTGCACAATAAAAGTTGATGCCTATCAACATGATATAATTTTTTACGAACTATCTTAAAACGCTTCCACAGTTAATGAATGCTATGCTACTGTATGTATGTACAGTATTTATTTTGGGGAGGGAATTGTGGGAAATGAATTACATGAGCGAGTCATGCTTGAACGCGTCGAACTTATCGCCAGGCTTACCAGTGAAGGAGCCTGCCGGGAGCGTGACAGGGAAATCGCGTTAAATTTGATCGCCGAACTCGCTGCGAACTACACCCTTTCCGATAACCACTTTTCTGTTGTCTTTGCGGCGACGCCTTTAAAAAAATCATGATGGCGACGCGTTCACAGTGACATCAGGACGGTTGTCCGTTGCCTGAGCCATCTTAACGGATGAGAGGGTTCAGGCGCGGGCAACAGCAAAACCGGGCCGGTACGTATTATCGCTGACATCGCGTCGTGAACGACCGAAAACGCCGGGCATTTGCTGCCTGCAGGCATTTGCAGCCCCCTGTTCGCCAGGCGTAGTCTTCCTCCACCTTTACTGAATAACGTTATCCCGGTCGCTTTCCTGTCAGCGTTTGCGGCAATCTTAGGGTTACTGCTCCCTTCCTGTTGCTGGCTTACGACCGCTCCCGGTCGTCGCTGTGAAAGCAAATACGCTCACGTCATCCCAGCGCTTTCGCGACCCTTCCATCGACGCCCGCATTCAGGGTGTAACCCTCTGCCCGCCCAGCCTTGAGCGGACGGCCTTGCGTTGAGCAAGCGCCTGCTGAGGCACACACTACTTCTGACAAGCGGCAGGCACAGCAATCTCTGGATCGCTCTGCGCGAAGGCCAATGCACATCGCGTTTCCGGGTTATCCGGATTCGGCTTCAGGGCGGTTTGGTGGCCCGACGGTGCAATTCTCTGAACAGGTTTCTGTTGGCCAACGGGGCCTTTATTGCCTGTCACCACGACAGCGGATGTTCTCAACTTATCGCCTACTCGACCATGGCTTTTACGCTCATAAGGGGCCAATCAATGCTGATTTACGCACAACAGGAAGAAACCGTTGATGAGATCTGCTGGCGTTACTACGGACGCACGCAGCAGGCGGTTGAACAGGTTTATGCCGCCAATCCTGGCCTGGCAGAACAAGGCCCAACATTACCGCACGGATGCAGAGTGGTGTTACCGGAGCTGCCTCAGGCGGCCACGGGTGAAACCCTCAATCTGTGGGATTAGCGCCAATGGAAAAAATCAGTTCTCTGATTAATTACCTCATCGGGATCATCCTGATGTGGTTTGGACGTCACACACCGCAGGATATCGCCTTTATGGTTGGCTCTGGCGTCGCCGTTTTGACCATGTGCACCAACGTTGCGACGTTTTTTATCAACTGGCACTACCGTCGCAAAACTTACGAGCTACAGCAGCGCAACTTACAGGGGCTTAACTTTGAGCCAGACCGCTAAACGTTGCGCCGTGGCGGCCGTACTGGCCCTGGCCGCGTTGCTACCGCAAATCAACATGCTGAAAACCTCTGAAGCCGGCCTGAAGCTGATTGCCGATGCAGAAGGCTGCCGCACCTCGCCCTATCAGTGCAGCGCCGGCGTCTGGACCAACGGCATTGGTCACACGCAAGGTGTTACCCCGACCAGCGTGGTGAACGAGCGCCAGGCCGCAGTAAACCTGGTTTACGACGTGATGCGCGTTGAACGCGGGATCGACCAGTGCATGCCACGTGAAATGCCGTTCCAGGTTTATGACGCGGTGGTGTCATTCGGTTTTAACGTTGGCGTGCACGCCGCCTGTCACTCAACGCTGGCGGGATTGATCAACAGCGGCCGCTGGCACGATGCCTGCCTGCAGCTTAAGCGCTGGGTATATGTCAAAGGCACCTACAACCCGGGCCTGGATAACCGTCGCCAGCGCGAAATGGCGTGGTGTTTAAAAGGAGCGGCATGATGCGACTGGTTGCACTGGCGATCGCCATTTTGCTTATTGCCCTGGGCTTAACCGGCTGGCGCCTTAGCGTGATGACTCATCAACGGGATGAGGCACAGCGCAGGGTGAGTACGCTGACGGCTGACATCAGCAGCCGGGACAAGGCGCTGGCCCAACTCGATGCGGATATCCAGGCTAGCCGAAAACGCGAGGCGGCGCTGCGGCTTCTTCAGAACCAGGCCAGCGCGCAGGCGCTCCATCGTGAAACCATTATCAGAAGAGAAACCGATGCCAATCCCGCTTTACGTGCCTGGAGCGCTGCTGCTTTGCCTGCTGACGTTATCCGGCTGCACAGCCGTCCGGCCTTCAGCAATGCCCGAGATTATCTGGACTGGTTGTCCACGCGTGACAAGTTGCCCCATTCCGGAAAACAACCTGCAGACGCAGGGTGATTTGGCGGCGGATAACCGCCAGTTAGAGGCTGCGCTCGCATCGTGCGGGTTGCAGATTGAGATGATTAAAGCGTGCCAGGAGCAGCATGATGTTGAAAGTGACCCAACTACGCCAGGTGCTGATAAACAGCGTTCCGCTGCTTCAGCAAAATCCTGACAACCTGACGATAGCGATTCAGTCCGGAAACCTGGTTTCCACACTGGCCAGCTCGCTGTCGTTTGAATACCACTTCCAGCTGGCCGTCACGATTACTGACTACGCAGAGGATATCGATCTGATCATGGTTCCCCTGCTGACATGGCTTCGGGAAAACCAGCCCGACATCATGGTTTCGGATGAGAAACGTCGCACCGGCTTTACCTTTACCCTTGAGGCAACCGGCGATGGGCGCAGTAAGGTGAATATCACTCTACAACTGACCGAACGCGTCTGGGTTGAGCAGCAGAACGGCGCATTACACATCACGCATCTGCCAGAACCGGCTATGCCGGAAAATGTTGATCGCCCCTGGCAGTTGTACATCAAAGGCAAGCTGGTCAGCGAATGGAAAACATAGCGATAACCCTTATCCGCTGACGCGCTGTTTAGCCATCCCTGGGTAAACGGCATTCGATTGCCGCTTTTCTCCTGCAACGAGAAACTACTGCCATGAACGAGCAAATATTAGAAATCAAGCGCTTGCTGCGCAACATGGTCCGCATTGGCACCGTTGCCGCCATCAATCTGGAGGCGGGAACCTGCCGGGTAAAAACCGGCGATAACACCACTGACTGGCTGCACTGGCTAAGTGCCCGGGCGGGAAGAACCCGTTCATGGAATGCGCCGTCGCCAGGCGAGCAGGTGCTGATCATAAGCCTGGGCGGTGAGCTGAACAGCGGCTTCGTGTTACCCGGCGTGTTCTCTGACGCCAGCCCGGCGCCCTCGGCCTCTGCCGATGCGCTGCACTACTCTTTTCCCGATGGTGCGGTCATTGAATACGAGCCTGCAACCGGCGCGCTGAAAGCCGAAGGGATTCAGACGGCGACGATCAAGGCGGCTGTCAAAATCCTGCTGGATACGCCAGAGGTGGAGTGCACCACGTTACTGAAAACCGCCACGCTGGAAGTGACCCAGGGCGGCACCATGAAGGGCGATGTGTCGCACAGCGGCGGCAGCTTCGCCTCCAACGGCAAAGTGCTGCATACGCACCAGCATCCGGGCGACAGCGGTGGCACCACAGGAGCACCATTATGACAACAGCACGCTACACCGGCATGAGCCGCGAAACAGGCGTAACCCTCGTTGAGCTGGAGCATATCCGCCAGTCCGTCCGTGACATTCTGACGACGCCGCTGGGATCGCGGGTGATGCGCCGTAACTACGGTTCACTGCTGTCGGCGCTAATCGACCAGCCGCAGAACGACCGGTTGCGCCTGCAAATCATGTCGGCCTGTTATATGGCGATTCTGCAGTGGGAGCCGCGCATCAGCCTGACTGCCATTAATTTTGAATCTGCGTTTGACGGCGGGATGGTGGTGGAAATCACCGGCAACCGTGCGGATACCGCGCAGGATTTTTCGTTAACCGTCCCTGTGAGTTGAATCATGCCTACTATCGACCTGAGCCAGCTGCCTGCGCCAAACGTGGTGGAAACGCTGGACTATGAAACGCTGCTTGCCGAACGCAAAGCCACCTTGATTTCGCTCTATCCTGCAGACGAGCAGGCATCGGTTGCCCGGGTTCTGGCGCTGGAGTCCGACCCGCTGGTGAAACTCCTGCAGGAGAACGCCTACCGGGAAGTCATTCTGCGTCAACGCATCAACGAGGCGGCCAAGGCGGTGATGGTGGCCTGGGCCAACGGCAGCGATCTGGATCAACTGGGCGCCAACAACGGCGTGACGCGGCTGGTGCTGACGCCCGCGGATAATACCGTTACGCCGCCGGTTGAGGCGGTAATGGAGCGGGATGAAGACTTCCGCGCCCGCATTGCAGCCGCGTTTGAGGGGCTGAGTGTTGCGGGGCCGTCCGGTGCTTACGAATTTCATGCACGCAGCGCCGATGGCCGCGTAGCCGATGCTTCGGCTATCAGTCCCTCTCCCGCCAGCGTCACGATTACCGTGCTGTCCCGCGAAGGCAACGGTGCGGCGGGCAGCGACCTGCTGGCGATCGTGAATGCCGCGCTAAATGACGAAGATGTTCGTCCGGTTGCCGATCGGGTCACCGTCCAGTCGGCTCAGATTGTGGATTATCGCGTTGACGCCACGCTGTATTTGTATCCCGGTCCCGAGGCGGAGCCCATCCGTGCCGCATCCGAGGCGAAGCTCAAGGCATTTGTAAACACCCAGGCACGTTTAGGCCGCGATATTCGCAAGTCTGCGCTGTATGCCGCGCTGCATGTAGAAGGTGTACAGCGCGTCGAACTGGCCCAGCCGGTGGCCGATGTGGTGCTGGATAAAACCCAAGCCGCGTTCTGCACCGGCTACCAGATCACGGTAGGAGGTTCCGATGAGTAAACGCCTGCTGCCAACGGGTTCATCAGCCCTGGAAGTTGCCGCGGCTGAAGCCTGCGCAGCGCTGGAATCCATTCCTGTTCCTTTGCGCCAGTTATGGAATTCGCAGACCTGTCCGGTAGAGCTACTGCCTTACCTGGCCTGGGCCTGGTCGGTGGATCGTTGGGATTCGGGCTGGAGCGAAAGCACGAAACGCAGCGTGGTTGCTGCATCGGAATATATCCATAAACACAAAGGGACGATTGGGTCGCTGCGTCGTGTGGTGGAGCCACTGGGCTACCTGATTCGAATTAAGGAATGGTGGCAAACCAATGAAGCGCCCGGCACCTTTCGCCTTGATGTCGGCGTACTGGAAACCGGTATTACCGAAGCGATGTACAACGAGCTGGAGCGGCTGATTGCCGATGCCAAGCCGGTGAGTCGCCACCTGACTGGGTTATCCATCAACCTGGACAGCACCGGCACCGTTCCTGTTGCGGCCGCCAGTTACAGTGGCGATGAGCTTACTGTTTATCCCTATACACCTGAAGTTATCACCGCAGGCGGTTCCGGTTACACCGGCGCAGCGGTCCATCTTATTGACCTGACGGAAGTGAGAGCATGACAACGAAATATTTTGCCCTACTGACCAATCAGGGCGCGGCAAAGCTGGCCAATGCCGCGGCCCTGGGAACCCAACTGCAGATTACCCAGATGGCGGTGGGTGACGGCGGCGGTGTTTTGCCTACGCCCGATCCTGCGCAGACCAAACTGGTGGGCGAAAAGCGCCGTGCCGCGCTGAATTCGCTGAAGGTGGATGCCGCGAACAGCAGCCAGATTATCGCTGAACAGATTATCCCTGAAGGCGAAGGCGGCTTCTGGATCCGTGAGATTGGCCTGTATGACGCCGACGGCGTGCTGATTGCCGTCGCGAACTGCGCGGAAACCTACAAGCCGCAACTGCAGGAGGGCAGCGGTCGTACCCAGACCGTGCGCATGATCCTGATCGTGAACAGCACCAGTGCCGTCACGTTGAAAATTGACCCTTCAGTTGTGCTCGCCACGCGCCAGTATGTGGATGACAAAGTCATCGAGGTGAAAGCCTACACCGACGATGTGATGAAGAAGCATATCGATGCGGCCAATCCCCATAGTCAGTATCTGCAAACGGCTAAAGCACTGGCAGAAATTAAAGACGCGGGGCTGGTGGCGGAGGTTCTTAAAAACCTCGGTTTGGGAGAAGGCTCTGCTTTGCCGGTTGGGGTGCCTGTTCCATGGCCGTCTGAAATACCACCATCAGGCTGGTTAACCTGTAATGGTGACGCTTTTAGTGCAACTGATTTCCCGCTCCTGGCGAAAGCTTATCCATCGCTTAGATTACCGGATTTGCGTGGGGAGTTTATACGTGGATGGGATGACGGGCGAGGCGTTGATAGTGGAAGGCATATTCTCTCTTATCAACAGGGTTCAGTAGTAGTTGGTGACGATGGTGTAAGCGCAAATACACTGGTTGCAATAAATAATTTAACTGATAAAGCCCGCTGGGGCTACGATGATACACCGTTGCCAAGCATCACGGGTATGTATGTGGCAATGACACCAGCTACGAATGATTATCAATCTAACACTTGGCCTGTGGCTGTTTATGGCATAAGTCGCCCAAGGAACCTAGCATTTAATTATATTGTGAGAGCGGCATAATGAATGATACACAAAAAATTTTTGACGAAAACGAATTAGCCACCTCAGAAACCACATTAGAAGTATTTAATTATGACGCTATTTCTAGAGAATACACAAATACGTCAAAGGAATATATTGCAAAAGGATTGAGTGTTCCTGCATTTTCTACAGTAAAGCCTCCACCCCCAAAAAAAACAGGAAAAACTTGCATATATAATGATAATGAATGGTGCTTGGTTGATGACCATCGTGGCGAAGTTATATATGGCGTTTATACTCATGATGAAATAACAATAAATGAACTGGGATCATATCCTAAGAACACTACGAATTTGAAACCCAATACAAAATTTGATGTATGGGACGGTAATGCATGGATAACCGATAAGCGCGCTCAGTATGAAGCCGAATTGGACGCCAGCGAACAGAAACGAAAAGTAATGTTGACTAACGCAAAAACACAGATTGACCTCTGGCAGTCTGAACTGCAGTTAGGCATGCTATCAGACAAAGATAAGGCCAGCCTGATCGACTGGCTGACCTATATCAGGAAATTAAAAGAAGTTAAAATTACTGACGCCCCAGATATCATATGGCCGGTGCCACCGGAGGCACCGGCCAACTGACGTCAGGAGCCGTCGAAACATCGACGGCTTTTACTGCTGATTTGTATGACATCCATGCTGATAATTGTGATTTATCATTATCGCTTATATCCCCAAGCAACATTTCAATCCGCCAGTCGGATGTCGTCTCTTCAATATCGTCTAAAATACTTTGCCGATGCTTCTGAGCATTAGCAATATCGGCTTCATGCTTAGTCGCCAGATCTTCGGTCCAACTATCACCATTCCATTTATCATATTGAGAAGTTGGCTTTTTGGGAGTTACATTTTTTGGATATTCACCTAACTCTTCTATGGTAAACGGGTTACCTGTTTACTTATTATAACAAATCTCGCCTCGATGATCGAAAATATGCTCCCAAGCGAGAAGGTTTTTAGTTCTACAAACAACCACGCCATCTTTTTTATCTAAGGGTGTATCGTATTTTTGTGCGGGAGATAATCCCATCGCTGCCGGCTCAGCTTTTTCCTGTGTTCCAGGTGCATTAGGTTCAGGAGGAGGCGGAGGATTTTTCGTAAGTAATTCGTCTGCTCAGACTGGTGGGAATGGAGGCGATGGATTGATTATCATTGAGGAATATGCATGAAAACGTATGCAAGAATTGAAAAAATAGAGTTAAAGAACTATTTTCCACTGAGGAAAAAATCATAAAGCTTTTTCATCCCGATATGCATTGGGTGGATATTACAGCAAGCGGGGTGAAAATATCTAAAGGCTGGAGTTATATAAGCAATACATACATTCTGGGAAAAAATTAATATCATATAATTAAAAACCCGCATGCGCGGGTTTTTTTGAAAGCCAAGCACTATTGATCGCTTTAAAAATGCATTAACAAAAAATCTTAAATACGTAGGTAAACTCAATATTTACAGTAAATCAGCTTAAGAGAAACAGGTCGAGAAATCTAACTCATTGTTAAGAAATAATTTTAACTAATAAATTATTTTTTCCTTCGCTAATGGATAGATCATGCTGAACTCTTTGTCTTGATAAAATAAATCATCAGCTTTATTTAAAAACATACCTGGCTGGCAAAAAACACCACTTTCTATTTTCACCATGGTGAAGCCGGATATGTCAAATTCATTGTCACTGATAATGATATTTTCGACATAATTACTACCTGTTTGAATAAGTGCGAAATTAGTCATCTGCTACCACTCCACTATGAGGATACCGGGCTGACCTACAGCACCTTTACCATTAATGCCAGTAGATCCACCTGCGCCGCCAGCACCAAAACCGTCTCCAATGTAACCATTTTGGCCGCCAGCACTGCCATTGCTTGAAGATCGCACTGCACCCCCGCCGCCACCGAATGGGCAAGATGCGCCTGCACCGCTATTTCCCGTTCCAATGACTAAGAGAGTTTTGCCACTATCACCCGCACCATCTCCGCCGGAGCTTCCCCGAGGGTATCCTCCTCCGCCAGCCCCACCATACTGTGCTGAACCACCACCACCAGGGTCTCCGCCCTGACCAGCGATAAGGGTCAAATAACTGCCAAAAACAGTATTGCCACCACTACCTCCAGACTTACCATCTGAGTTTACTGACGTGGTTCCACCGACACCACCAGCCCCGATAATCACATCAACTATCTCTCCAGATTTAACGGTTATAGCGCGCTTGATAACTGACTGCCCAGCACCACCACCTCCAGCACCACCGCCAAATTCACTGGTGTTGGTTCGGCAACCGCCGCCACCGCCGCCGCCGCCGCCAGCACATCCGGATAGATAAATAGTCGTTACACCATCAGGCACCTGGAACTTACCGCTACTGATGAATTGTTTAACGCCTCGAGAGCGCGAAATTTCATTTTGGACCGCTTCTACAAAACCGAGGTTTTGATGAAACAAACCCCTGGCCCGCCTCACCTGCACAATGGCAAACTCCTCACCTTTTACCGGAGAAAAAACGATGCTGATTGGCTATGTCAGGGTGTCAACAAATGACCAAAACACCGATTTGCAACGGAATGCGCTGCAGAGCGCAAATTGTGAACAGATTTTTGAGGATAAAATCAGCGGTAAGACCAGTGAACGGCCTGGTTTAAAGCGGGCGCTGCGGACGTTAAAAGAGGGCGATACTTTGGTGGTATGGAAGCTCGATCGACTGGGCCGCAGCATGCGTCACCTGGTCATGCTCACCGAAGAGCTGCGCGAACGCGGGGTAAACTTTCGTAGCCTCACGGACAGCATCGATACCAGCACACCGATGGGCCGTTTTTTCTTTCATGTGATGGGCGCACTGGCGGAGATGGAGCGCGAATTGATTGTCGAGCGAACGCGTGCCGGCCTGACCGCTGCGCGTGAGAAAGGACGCATTGGTGGCCGCCGGCGCATTATGACACCGGAAGTCGTTGCCAGAGCGGAACGCATGATGGCGAATGGCGCCACGCTTCATCAGGTTGCACTCGTATTAGATGTTTCAACCAAAACCATTTATCGTTATATTCCAGCGCCAAAACAGCACCATTTACGCGGTTCTTCTTACTGAACGATCAGCAAACCGCAATCGAATGCATCCTTTTCACTGACCTGACACTCTGAGCACACCCACAACACGGAGTGCTACAGATGTCTGATTTTCATCACGGTGTCCGCGTCGTCGAAGTCAATGACGGTACACGCACCATTTCAACAGTTTCAACCGCCATTGTTGGCATGATCTGCACCGCAGAAGATGCTGATGCAACGGCATTTCCTCTTAACACACCTGTTCTGCTGACCAACGTGCAGGCAGCTATCGGTAAAGCCGGTACCAAAGGCACCTTAGCGGCCGCGCTGCAGGCGATTGCTGACCAGGCGAAGCCGGTAACCGTCGTGGTTCGCGTAGCAGAAGGCGCGAGCCAGGCTGAAACCACCTCTAACCTGATTGGCTCGACGGATGCGAACGGTAAATACACCGGCATGAAGGCGCTGCTCAGCGCGCAAACGCAGCTGGGTGTTAAACCGCGCATTCTTGGCGTGCCGGGTCTGGATTCGCTGGAAGTGGCGACAGCGCTGGCCAGCATTGCCCAGCAGCTGCGTGGCTTTGCCTACGTCTCTGCCTGGAACAGCAAAACCATTTCTGACGCCATGAAGTACCGCGAAAACTTCAGCCAGCGCGAGCTGATGGTGATCTGGCCAGATTTTATTGCCTGGAACACGGCAACCAATAAATCTGAAATGGCTTATGCCACCGCACGTGCGCTGGGCCTGCGCGCCAAAATTGACAACGACACCGGCTGGCATAAAACCCTGTCTAACGTGGGCGTCAATGGCGTGACGGGTATCTCTGCAGATGTTTTCTGGGATCTGCAACAGACCGGCACCGATGCCGATCTGCTGAACGAAAAATGTGTGACCACGCTGATTCGCAAGGACGGTTTCCGTTTCTGGGGCAACCGCACCTGCAGCGATGATCCACTTTTTGCCTTTGAAAACTACACCCGTTCAGCGCAGGTGCTGGCCGATACCATGGCGGAAGCGCACATGTGGGCCAACGACAAACCGCTGACGCCAGTACTGGTACGCGAAATCATCGCCGGTATCAATGCCAAGTTCCGTGAGCTGGTCAGCGCCGGTTATCTGCTGGGCGCCAACTGCTGGTACGACGAAAGCGCCAACGATAAAGAGAGCCTGAAGGCGGGCAAACTGTTTATCGATTACGACTACACGCCGGTGCCGCCGCTGGAAGATCTGACCCTGCGTCAGCGCATCACCGATACCTATCTGGCGAACTTCGCCGCATCCGTAAACAGCTAAGGAGCCGGATAAATGGCACTGCCACGTAAACTCAAGGGGTTGAACCTCTTCAACGATTCAAACAGCTATCAGGGCATCGTCACCGCAGTTACGCTGCCGAAGCTGTCACGCAAGCTGGATACCTACCGCGCTGGCGGTATGAACGGTGCGGCATTCATTGATAACGGCCTGGACGATGCGGCACTCGATATGGAGTGGACGCTGGGCGGGATGGATGAGCTGGTATTAAGCCAGTGGGGCGCGATGGCGAACGTACCGTTGCGTTTCACCGGTTCTTATCAGCGTGATGACACCGGCGAAGAAATCGCCGTGGAAATCGAAGTACGCGGTAAGCACCAGTCCTTTGACTTCGGTGAAGCCAAACAGGGCGAAAACACCGAAACCAAAATCACCAGTAAAAACACCTATTTCAAACTCACCTGGAATGGCAAAGAGCTGATCGAAATCGACACCGTCAACATGGTGGAGAAGGTCAACGGCGTCGATCGTCTGGAACAGCGCCGTAAAAACCTCGGCCTGGTGTAATAACAACGGCCGGCGCGTCCTGCGCTGGCCCCTCTTGATTGGGATGGAGAAAAAATGGAACAGCTTGATAAGCCAGAACTGAAAGAAAACCTGGTGGTGCTGGAAAGCCCGATTTCACGTGGCGATGTGGTGATCGCTCAGGTTGAGCTGGTGAAACCGACCGCCGGCGCGCTGCGCGGTGTGCGGCTGGCTGATCTGGCCTCGTCCGATGTGGATGCCCTGTTGATGGTGCTGCCCCGCATCACCATGCCATCGCTGACCAAAGCAGAGTGCAACGCACTGGACCCGGTTGACCTGATTGCCCTGGGCGGCAAGGTGATTGGTTTTTTGTCAGCGAAATCGGCCGCGTAAGCTGGCCCCGCGATCTGACGGTCAATGACCTGATGGCCGATATTGCCAGCGTTTTTCACTGGCCACCCTCAGAAATGTATCCCATGTCGCTGGAAGAGTTACTCGACTGGCGGCATAGAGTGATGATCCGCAGTGGAGTAACCTCAGATGAGTAACACGCTCAACCTGCAAGTGCTGCTGGAAGCGGTTGATCGGGCTACGCGCCCGTTCAATGCCGTACGTAAAGAAACCGAAAAGCTGTCTGCGGATATCCAGGAAACGCAGGATCGCCTGGACGAGCTCAATGCCAAATCCGCGCAGATTGAAGGGTTCCGTGAAACCCGCAAAGAACTGACGCTGACCCAACAAAATCTTAAAAATACCCGGGCAGAAGCAGCGGCACTTGCCATTCAACTTAAAAACACTCAAAACCCTACCGCGGAACAAACCCAGGCGCTGGATAAGCTGCGTCAGTCGGCTAACGCGCTGCAGCAAAAAAACCTTCAACTGCGTCAGTCAGTGCAGGATCAGCGCCAGTCCCTGAACGAGGCGGGAATTTCCACGCGCCGCTTGAACAGCGAGCGCCAGAAGCTTAATCAGCAAACAGAGCGCACGACATCCACCCTCAATGCGCAGGGTGAGTCCATGAATCTGCTAAATCAGCGTCAGGACAAGCTCAACCGCACCCGTGAACGTTATCGTGCGGGCATGGCGCTGGCAGATAACGTACAAAGCGCCAGTTCGAAAGCCAAAGACTTTGTCGAGAAGGGCCGCAAAGTCATTGATTACCTGTCACCTGGCGACGCGAAAGACGGCAAGGGACACGTTGACGGGCAGGGCGCGGGTGATATCGCCGAACTCAATAAGGCGATGGCCAGTGTCGGCCCGGTGGCAAAACAGGCGGGGCTCAGCGTTGGCCAGACCGCGGCCATGATGAGCGTGCTGGCCGAAAACGGTATGACAGGCAGCCAGGCAGGCGCTGGCGCCAGTGCGATGTTAACGCACGTTCAGGCACCTGATGCCAGCGCAGACAGCGCGCTGAAAGCGTTGAATGTGCAAACCGCTGACGACCAGGGCAACAGTCAGCCCATTTTCGCGGTGCTCAGCCAGGTGCAGGCGGCGTTTGAGAAAAACAAGCTCGACGCTGCCCAGCAGGCCACTTATCTGCAGGCCATCTTTGGTGAACAGGGCGCCGCACCTGCCGCAGTATTGATGAAGGGCGCAGCCAGTGGCCGGCTGGATCAGCTGTCTCAGGCACCCGCTGCCCAGCCGCCTGCAGTAGATGCCTCTGTGGATACTCACCTGCAAGCTATCAGTCAGGACGGCTTATCCGTTCAGTCCGTTCTGACCGGCGTCATGAATATCAATCCTCAACTTTCTGACAGCCTGCTGACGCTGGCGGCGGGTGGGCTGACCTTGGTGGATTCCCTGGCCAGTGTCGGGAACATTGCCTGGCCGGTCATTAGCGGGCTGAGCACCATCATGGCGGGCGTGGAGCTGCTGGGCGGTGCATTTGCCATCATCGGCGGTGCGATTACGGCCACGCTGGGGGCGATCACGCTGCCGGTGGTGCTGCTTGGTGCGGCTATCGCGGCGGGGGCGATGCTGGTTTATCAGTACTGGGAACCGATCAGTGCCTTTATCAGCGGCATCGCTCAGGGCTTCAGTGCGGCGATGGGGCCGATAAGTGACGCGTTCGCGCCGCTGAAGCCGGTATTTGACTGGTTCAGCAATAAAGTGTCCGAACTGGGGGCCTGGTTCTCAAAGCTGCTGGAACCCGTGAAGTTTTCTCAGCAGGAACTGGCCTCGGCAGGGGAGATGGGACAGCGCTTCGGCAATATGCTGGCGACGGCACTCAAATTACCCGGTGAAGCTCTGAATCAGCTGCGAGGCGGCATTGACTGGGTGCTGGGCAAGCTTGGCATCATCGATGAGAAATCTGACAAGGTGAAAGATAAGCTGCCTCCGCCCAAAATGCGTGAGCAGGATGACGAGGATGAGGATAACGCGGATGCGCGTCCGGCCGCATCGCGCGCCAGCCTGAACAGCACGCTCAATCAGCCTTTGCCCTCGGTTAACAATTCAAACGTGGATAACCGGCAGCACACGGTCACCAACAACATCAATGTGACGGGCGACCCACAGGCGATTGGACAGGCCGTTGCGCAGTATTCCACGGTATCGCCGTGGTCCTCGTCTGACCATAGCTATAACTCCATGTTTAGTCTGGATTAATTAACCATGATGATGATATTAGGCATGATGCCGTTTGTACGGCAAACCCTTCCCTTCGACAATTTGCAGCATGACATTACCTATCGCTGGGCGAAAAACAGCCGCGTGGGGCGCCGTGAGTCGACCCAGTTTTTAGGCGGCGGCGACGATAAAATCAAACTGTCTGGCGAACTCCGGCCTGAAATCACCGGCGGCAATGTCACGCTGCTGGCGCTGAAGACTATGGCCGATGAAGGGCTGGCGTGGCCGCTGATTGGCGGCAATGGCATTATTTACGGCATGTTTGTTGTGACGGATTTCTCGGCCACGCATACGGAGTTCTACAGCGACGGCAGCGCGCGCAAGATAGGCTTTACCCTCAACCTGATGCGGGTAGACGATTCACTAACCAGTATGTTCGGGGATTTAAAAAGGCAGGCGGAAGAACTGCAAAACCGGGCCAGCGAGGCAGCGCAACGGGTCGGCTCTGTTATCAACAGCGCCACTTCTGCGCTGAATGGAGGGCGCTGAGATGAGCGATATCGTCCCGATTCCGGTGCCCCTGCGCGTTGCGCCTACGCCGGACTTTACTATCAAAATTGAGACGAAGGATAAAACGGAAGATATTCGCCCACGGCTGGTTTCCCTGAAGTTGACGGACAACCGCGGCCTGGAGGTCGATCAGCTGGACCTGGTGCTCGACGACAGTGACGGCCAGTTGGTCATGCCGCCCTTTGGCGCGAAAATAGTCTTAGAGATAGGCTGGAAGGGGCAACCGCTTGCAGATAAAGGCTCCTACATCATTGATCAGGTCACCTACCAGGGCGCGCCGGACACGATAACGGTGGTCGCCCGAAGCGCCGATTTTAGCGGTTCGCTCGATGTTAAAATCACTGATTCGTATCCAGACATGACGGTTGGCGATGTTGTGGACAAAATCGCGAAACGTAACGGACTTACCTCCGACGTGCGGCCGGAGATAGCCAGAAAAAAGATTAAGCATATCGATCAGACACAGGAAACGGACGGCACGTTCATTACCCGGCTGGCAATGCTGGTTGGCGCGGTGGCGGCAATAAAAGATAAGACGCTACTGTTCTTTCCCCCCGGGCAGGGCGTGACCGTGAGCGGAAAGCCGATTCCACTCCTGAATCTGAACCGACAGGATGGCGACAAGTATGAGTACAAATTGTTTAAGCGCGACGATTACAGTGGCGTTGAAGCAAAATGGTACGATCAGAAAAAGGCGCAGCAGAAAGGGATAACCGTCAACACGATACCGCCAGCAACACCGGCGGTGAATCCTGTCCATCCGGCGGCCAAAAATATCCCCACAATCGGGCAACAAGACCCGGGAAAAACCTATGTTTTTGGCAGCAATAAGAAGCTGTTCGTACTGAATACGCATTTCAGTAGCCAGGAGGAAGCAGAGGAGGCGGCTAAAGCGAAGTGGCAGGATCTGCAACGTAACCGGGCTACGTTGAAGATCCTACTGGCACTGGGCGCTGCAAAGCTGATTCCTGAAACGCCGGTCAAAGCCCAGGGTTTTAAATCGGTCATCGATAATCAAAAATGGCTGATTACCAATATCGTGCATACCCTCGATAAAAGTGGATTTACCACCTTGTTGAACCTGGAGCTGATGGTTGAAAACGTGGACTACGTCTTAGTGGAAAAACAGGCTGGTTAGATTAAGTCTAATTTAAATTGCTTTTTGTTTAGTCTTTGACTAATTTTGTCGTATGTCAGAGAGGAGAACCACCATGATGCATTGCCCAAAATGTCAGACCGCCGCCCATACGAAAAGCAGTCGCTACGTTTCGAAAGAGACGAAAGAACGTTATCACCAGTGCCAGAACATTAACTGCAGTTGTACCTTTAAAACCCTGGAGAGCGTGTCCGGAATTATCGTCGAACCGGCGCAGATCAATACGGTGCCGATGATGGCAAAAGGCAGCAATAACCCCTCACCGCAGCTGCTGTAAGCCCAACCCGCGAAAGCGGGTTTTTTTTGGCTGCGGCCTGGATGGGATCGCCGGGAGATGAGGCTGAAGGCCAGCGCGCCGTTGATGTTCAAGGGCGCGACAGCGCCCTCTGGGCGTGCTGTTAATAACTGTACGGCGGGTAGGGCGCGCGGGCCCTTGGGGACAATGGCAATAACTGTACGGGAACCTGCAGAGACAAACGGTTCCCGTCGTGGCAACGATTACCTGGCATTCATAAAACACAAAGTATCAGTGAGTTAGCAGGGAATTACCAGGTCAGTTTTTGTGTGTCAGCTTTAACGTTCTTGTTGTACATCATCTGGATCGTTGAGTAGTTACACATATCGATACTGCCTTTACAGTAATCTTTGATGACGCGATCCATGACTTTCCTGTCGGTAGCCTCAATGAGTTTTTTAAATGCTTTGAGGTTTTGCTGCTCCATCATACGTAAAGTGGTGGGCTGGCACATGTCCAACTGACCTTCACAGTAAGCGGCTTTAACCTTACCCTGAATGTACTGGATAACTTCCTGTTTTTGCGCCTCTGAACCATCAAAGTCCATGGGATGGACGAAACCTGCATTCGCAGCCAAAGATGAGAAAAGTACAGCAGCCCCAATAAGTATTTTCATTTTGAATTCCATTACAAAAAAGAAGGGGTGAGAATAATCTTAACGGGCCTTTTTGTGAACTAGAAATGGCTCAGTAGCGCCAAAAAACATAAAAATTATGAACGTTTTAGTATGAGGAGGACGCTCTGAAAGCTCCGTGCACAGGGGGGATTTATCACCCAAAAGTGATAGTTAATCCATGGAAAAAAGTGAAGCCGGTTTGAAATGACTCTTTGAGCCTTACTATTTTAACCTGATGATTGTTAATTTTTTTTCTGAGGTTAAAAGAGACAGGAAACGCTGAAAATTATTGCGTCCTACTCTATTTGCATTCTAAAAACTAACAGTATCAGAGGAAGCCATCTCTTTACGCGCGTATTGTCACGCATCGGTTTTTTCATAAAGCCTGCCTTCATCATCTATCACCTTGGCATTCCGCTTCTGCGCTATCTGAAGCGATTTGATTATCATCGTTTTCAGCCCAAAACTCTGCTCTTGTTATATGAAATTCAACGCCTATCAATTTATTTCCTGTTTACGTATCTTAGGAAAATTGCGATAGTTGCCAGATAATAAGTCAACCCAATCTTTATTGGTAAGTATTCGATAAAACGGTTTTAATCTATCTCTGACAAAATTAACTATTTCCAACTCACTCATTTTAGATGCTTTAGAGGGATAATCCGGCCCCCAATCGTCAAATAATTCTTCGTATAAATGGTAGTATCGCCAAGTGATTTTACTTAATAAAAGAGAATCTGGGCCCAGCGGGTACGCAGGGATCTGGTGCAATCTGAGTTCGATTTCTTTGGCAGATTCTATATGTAATAAGAACCAAGTTTTAATCCGTAACCACACAACAGAACTTTCACTAAGATTGGGCATGAAAATACCCTCTTGGCGCATGTAAGCTGAAAGGTAATGTTTTACCTCATAAGGATTAGGTTTTTTGTCTAAATTAAGAGAGGCGAGAATCAAAATGGTTTCTGAAGCATTCCCCTCTATTATTTCTCTCTCAGCCCATTCTGTAATCTCTTTGTCATAGTCATCAACTCGATAAGCTTCAAATGCTTCGGCATAAGTCCTTAGACAAAGAATTTCATGTAAACTGTATTTGTACTTTTTGTTGTCCATTAACATCTTCTTCAGTCCATTATACTTAGTAGATTAAGTCTCAAAGCCTCAGACAAGTGACCCGGTGCAAAGTGCGCATACCGCATCGTAACCTTAATATCCGTGTGTCCCAATTTTCGCTTAAGCACAAGGATATTGTCACCATTCATCATGAAGTGAGAAGCAAATGTGTGACGTAAAACATGCGTCAGCTGCCCAGCAGGTGTCTCGATTCCGGCGCGTTGCATAGCCTTTCTAAAGGCTGAATAGCATGGTTTAAAGAGCAACTGCGCTTTCCTGCTCAATGGCAGTTCAGCCTGTAATTTTTCAGTTATCGGCACCGCTCGGTTTTTCTTGCCTTTAGTTTTAACGTAGATGATCTGACCGGCGCGGATTTGGTTTCCCTTCAAGCCTTCGGCCTCACTCCATCGTGCACCAGTTGCCAGGCAGATTTTCATAATGGTAGTCAGATCTTTAGATCGGCTGTTCTCACATTCGGCGAGGAGGGTTCTAATTTCCTCAATAGTGAGATACGCCATCTCCGATTCACTGATTTTAAACTCCCGCACGTTCTCTAACGGGTTCGGTGCGGTCCATTCATCCAATCGACGCAACTCGTTAAACATCGCCCTGAAATATGCCAGCTCTAAATTTACTGTGCGAGGTGTAATCATCTTCACTCTGCTGGATCGAGTTATCTTCCTGTTTATCCATTTTAATTTTTTTCCAGGTAGAGAATTACGGCCTTAAAGTCACTGTTATTTTAGATTTTACCTTTAGCTTAAAGCCCAAATCACAGTGGGCGATATTTCATACCGATGGTTTCTAAATTCAATTTTTGGAATGCTCAAGAAAAGAGCATTAGCCTGTCTGGCCTTTTTTATCATTTTCGCTGATTTTCGTGGTGGCATACATTACCAACACATAAGCCCCGATTCCGCAGATTAATACAACGAGAGGCCCTACAATCCGCATTCTGCCTTCATTGGTGAAACCTGTATAGAACATCCCAAATACAGTTGCTGTTAAAACCAAAGTTCCCAATATCTCGGAAATAAATTTTAATGACAGTTTAAAGATTCTCGATAGCACGTAATAACTCCTCAGTCCTGTTGGGCTCTTTACGCAAAATTTTTCCCATTTCAATCAGGTGCTTAAGAGGCTCTTCAAAAAGGAAGTAGAGCATATCGTAATTATGGATACGCAGCTTCTGCCAAAGCGCCGGGTTTTCCATCCTTAATCGCCGAGAGGCATCACATGCGCGCGCTATTACACCCTGAGTTACAATACCGCCCAACATCACGCCTGTCACACCTCTGAGTGCGAGGCGGGTTATCAGACCGGTTATCATTCCACCCATGACTTTTGTGCCAAGGAAGGTGGAAATACTCACCTGTAATGCAGTGCGTGATGCGAATTGAGTAGCACTGCCAATAACGGCTTCATGAACTTTTTTTAGTACAGGATCGGGCAAGCGGTTTAAAACATCATCAATGATGATTTTAGCGACTTTGGCGATTGTGTTCCGGTCTTTGATAAGTTGCTCTATTGCATGAAAAACCCGCTTGTCATCATTAAAGTTTCGCCGCTGTGTCCAGTAGCCACCATCCGAGAGATTCAGGTCCTGGAATGTTCTTTCCAGTCCTAAATAAAAGTCTTTAGGGATTGATATAACACCATCACCTACGGCTTTTGCTATCTGAGCAACATCCATTCATTAGCGCTCCTACTGCTTTCGCAGAAGCATAACGCAATTGAACTTCTGTGTGTAGTAATAAGGTTCTTTTCTGAACCTCTTCGCAGGCAACTACCATTATGGCCTATTCAGAATACTGAGTTGGTAACAGCTTTACTCGGTCGCCCGATAGAAAAGCTTGCCTGAGTTATACGCCTTACGCTCAAATCACCACTTCTGACACCTTGTCACAAGAGATGCTGTTAACTCAATGTTTTAAATAAATTAGTCAAAATTCTGACCTACTCCATCAAAAACAGAACTTTCCGGACAGTGCGCATCCATATGTAGGTATGATCTGATTGATACAAACAGGTCCTTTTAAAGATTAAGTTTTAAGTAAACAATGCACTGCAACAGTGTTATCAAGTTAAGCGGTTTTTCTTTTACTATGTGCTGATGCCATTAAAATAAAACGCCATTTTATTGCCACTCAAAAAGCAAAAACAAAAAAGCCACCCTTGCGAGGTGGCTTAACTGAATGATTTTCATCAATAAATCTGGTGGCCCCTGCTGGGTTTGAACCAGCGACCAAGCGATTATGAGTCGCCTGCTCTAACCACTGAGCTAAGGGGCCAATGGAGCGGGGATTATAAAGTATCTGTCCGGGGCAATCCAGCGTTGTTCGGCTGGTTGCTGAAATAAGCAGCAATGTTTTACTTGCTGATAACTATGATAAAACAGACGAAAATCTCTGGCTGATGGGTGGCGGTGCAACTGGCGCTGTTATCCTTAAATGTCTTTCCCCGCTTAACAATAAAAAAAGCCCACTCAGGCCAGGACGTTAACGGGCAAATGCGCTTTAATCAGTGGCAAGATTATGACGAACAAGGATGCGTGAGCGGCTGTAAGGCGCAGCGCAAAGCCAGGAGCCCCATGAGCGAACACAACATCACTGATATTATTGCACCGTACCTGAACGTGCTGTTCTGCGGCATCAATCCCGGCCAGTCGACGGCGCACACCGGCTATCACTTTGCGCATCCGGGTAACCGCTTCTGGAAGGTGATTCATCTGGCAGGGTTTACGATGCAACAGCTGAAGCCGGAAGAGGAGCAGCGCTTACTGGAGACCGGATGCGGTATTACGATGCTGGTCGAGCGTCCGACTATCCAGGCGAATGAACTGGGTGGTGATGAGCTACGCGATGGCGGTCAGCGGCTGATGGACAAGGTGCTGCGGTATCAGCCTGCCGCGCTGGCTATCCTGGGCAAAGATGCCTTTAAACGCGCGTTTCGGCAGAGCAAGGTGGAGTGGGGCGAGCAGCCGATTTACATGGGGAAAACTCAGGTATGGGTGTTGCCGAATCCCAGCGGACTGAATCGGGCATCACTGGAAGAGATGGTGGCGATGTATCGTCAGATGTACGAGGCGCTACAGCTGCGGCCTTGATGCTGGCGGTTTGCGGGAAAAGAGCAGGGCGGCAGACATAAAAAACCCCGGCGAACCGGGGTTTTGCTGACTTAGTCGTCGAGGAAGCTGCGCAGCACTTCCGAGCGGCTCGGATGGCGCAGTTTGCGCAGGGCTTTGGCTTCAATCTGACGGATACGCTCACGGGTGACGTCAAACTGTTTGCCAACTTCTTCTAACGTGTGGTCGGTGTTCATATCGATGCCGAAACGCATGCGCAGTACTTTGGCTTCACGCGCGGTCAGGCCAGCCAGCACGTCGTGGGTGGCAGAACGCAGGCTCTCAGAGGTGGCAGAGTCCAGCGGCAGCTCCAGCGTGGTGTCTTCGATAAAATCACCCAGATGTGAATCTTCATCATCACCAATCGGCGTTTCCATTGAGATAGGCTCTTTGGCAATCTTCAGCACCTTGCGGATCTTATCTTCTGGCATCAGCATGCGCTCAGCCAGTTCTTCTGGCGTCGGCTCGCGGCCCATCTCCTGCAGCATCTGGCGCGAGATACGGTTGAGTTTGTTGATGGTCTCAATCATATGCACCGGAATACGGATGGTACGCGCCTGGTCAGCGATAGAACGGGTAATCGCCTGACGAATCCACCATGTGGCATAAGTAGAGAACTTATAGCCGCGACGGTATTCGAACTTATCAACCGCTTTCATCAGGCCGATGTTACCTTCCTGAATCAGATCCAGGAACTGCAGACCACGGTTGGTGTATTTCTTCGCGATTGAAATCACCAGACGCAGGTTAGCTTCAACCATCTCTTTCTTCGCGCGGCGGGCTTTAGCTTCACCGATCGACATACGACGGTTGATGTCTTTAACCTGCTCGATGGTCAGGCCGGTTTCTTCTTCAATCTGGGCCAGTTTCTGCAGAGAACGCATCACGTCATCCTGCACGTCCAGCAGTTTTTCAGACCACGGCTTGTTCATGGCCAGTGCGGCTTTGAACCAGCTCTCGTTAGTCTCGTTACCGGTGAACAGCGTAATGAAGTTTTTCTTCGGCATTTTGCACACTTCAATACACAGCTTCATGATTAAACGTTCCTGAGTACGGACGCGCTCCATCATTTCACGCATGTTGTTCACGAGGTAGTCGAACTGCTTCGGTACCAGGCGGAACTGCTTAAAGACGTCAGACAGGTTCTGGATCTCGGCAACCGAGGCAGCATGGCTGCGTCCTTTGCTTTTGATCACGTCACGCGTCGTTTCATACTGCGTACGCAGGTCAGAGAACTTCTCACGCGCCAGTTCCGGATCGATAGAGTTATCGTCGTCAGAGCTGTCGTCGTCGCTCTCTTCGTCGTCATCGTCGTCGTCGTTACGATCTTCTTCAGACAACTCAGAACCGACGTGAGTGGCGGTCGGTGCCAGGTCTTCTTCAGCGTTAGGATCGACAAAGCCAGTGATAAGATCTGACAGACGCGATTCACCGGCTTCAACACGATCGTACTGATCCAGCAGGTAGGTAATGGCTTCCGGATATTCAGCAACGGAACACTGAACCTGGTTGATACCGTCTTCGATACGCTTCGCGATGTCGATTTCGCCTTCGCGGGTCAGCAGTTCAACGGTACCCATCTCACGCATGTACATGCGAACCGGGTCAGTGGTGCGGCCAATTTCAGATTCAACGCTGGATAATACCTGAGCGGCAGCTTCCGCGGCATCTTCGTCAGTATCGGAGCTGTTTTCATTCAGCATCAGATCGTCGGCGTCCGGGGCTTCTTCAACCACCTGAATGCCCATGTCGTTAATCATCTGGATGATGTCTTCGATCTGATCGGAGTCGACGATATCTTCCGGCAGATGGTCATTGACCTCAGCATAGGTCAGATAGCCTTGCTCCTTACCACGGGTGACAAGAAGCTTGAGCTGTGACTGCGGGTTTTGCTCCATAAGACGGTATCCACACTTCTGTTAATTAGATTGGTGTCGGTCGGCAGCGTGCCAACAATAACAGTGAAGGCATTTATTCTCGCCGCTGCCTTCGTCGCGGCCTGGGCTTTGCCCATCAGTAATCGGCACTTAAGCCGCAAATTTTATGTCGGGCCTGGCTTACTCGCCATTTTTGCCGCTGCCAGGTGCTCGTCTTCCTCACGTACATCAGTACGCTCCGGTGACTGCGCGCTTTCAGCGACAAAACTTGCTTCGACGCCGACGGCGAAAGCTGGCTTACTCGCCATTTTTGCCGCTGCTAAGTGCTCGTCATCCTCACGTACATCAGTACGCTCCGGTGACTGCGCGCTTTCAGCGACAAAACCTGCTTCGCCCTGAATAATTAAACCTGCCGCTCCGGTTTCGGACAGCAGCAGGTCGGGTAACCTGTTACTTTTTCGCGAAGGCCTGACTCAGCGCCCAGAGCTCGCGTCGCTCGTCGGTACTGAGCCCGTGCGTACGTTCACGCGCAATCAGGAACTCCAGTCGCTCTTCCAACGCCGAGTCATAAACGCTGGCAAGGGAGTCCTGAAATACTGCCTCGCTTTCCTCATCCACTATCATGTGGTTCCAGACGGCCAGTGTTTCAAGCGTCTGGCTAAAATTTGTTCCGCGATATAACTCTAGTAGCTGACCGGTAGTCAATCCAGGATTCTCGTTACAGCGCGTCACTAATTCAATAAATAACGGTAAACCAGCAATTTTCGACTCGGCCAGACCGTCCAGGGATGGCACCAGGGTTGCCAGCTGCGGATTTTGAATCAGCAGTGCCACTAAAACGCGCATTGTGGTGCGTTTCAATGGCGGGGCAACCGGTGTACTTCCACCCGGTCCCTGCTTTGGCATCAGCTTTTCAAGCTGTGCATCGTCCAGAATGCCTAATTTATTACCCAGTTCCTGACGCAGATAAATGCGTAAGGTTTCACCGGGAATCTGTGTGATCAACGGCAACGCCAGCGTACTCAAACGCGCCTTGCCGTCGCGAGAGCTCAAATCGACCTGCGGTAGCAGGCTGTCGAACAGAAACGAAGAGAGCGGCATTGCCTGCTCCATCCTCGCCTCGAATGCGGCTTTACCTTCTTTGCGAACCAACGTATCCGGGTCTTCGCCGTCGGGTAAAAACATAAAGCGTAGTTGACGACCGTCATTCATGTAAGGCAATGCGGTTTCAAGTGCCCGCCAGGCAGCTTCGCGTCCGGCCCGATCGCCGTCGTAACAGCAAATTACGTTGTCGGTACTGCGAAACAGCAGCTGAATATGTTCAGCCGTGGTTGATGTCCCCAGTGACGCAACCGCGTAGTCCACGCCATATTGCGCCAGGGCTACCACATCCATATAGCCTTCCACCACTAACAGGCGCTTGGGTTCAGGATGATTTTTTAACGCTTCATACAGGCCGTACAGTTGACGACCTTTGTGAAAAACGGGTGTTTCCGGCGAGTTCAGATACTTCGGCGTATCGTTACCCAGCACGCGGCCACCAAAGCCGATGACGCGGCCTCGCTTATCGCGAATCGGGAACATCACGCGCTCGCGAAAGCGGTCGTAAACCCGGCCTTTGTCATTACTGACCAGCATGCCCGCTTCCATCAACGATTCTCGATCTTCAGGCTGCTTGCCGAAGCGTTTCAGGACGTTGTCCCAACCGGCGGGCGCATAGCCAATCGAAAAATGGTTGATGATGTCGGCGCTCAGACCACGATGTTCAAGATAATCGCGTGCTGACTGGGCGCTGGACTGCTGCAAACTCTGCTGATAAAAACCGTTCAGGTTCTCCATCAGCTGGTACAGGCTCTGGCGCTGATGGCGCTCCATCTGGCTTGGCCCATTGCCCGCTTCGTAAGGTACGTCTAAACCATGGGAAGTGGCTAACTCTTCGATACTTTCAACAAACTCAAGACGATCATAGTTCATCAGAAAGTCGATGGCATTACCGTGAGCACCACAACCAAAACAGTGATAGAACTGCTTTTCACCATTTACGGTAAAAGAGGGGGTTTTCTCATTATGGAATGGACAACACGCATGATAATTCTTTCCCTGCTTCTTCAGCTTAACGCGGGCATCGATTAACTCCACGATGTCCGTGCGGGCAAGTAAGTCATTGATAAATACGCGTGGGATACGTCCTGCCATAAGCCCCGTTTTTTCAGCTCATAAACGACAACAAGCCGCGCTTCCTTTCGGAAAGCACGGCCTTTTACTTGACTCGGTCTGCGTTTATCACGCTGTGGAGGCGAACCTCCGGGAAATTAGTACAGACGAGTGCGGCGTGCGTTTTCGCGAGCCAGTTTTTTGGCATGACGCTTAACTGCAGATGCTTTAGCGCGCTTACGTTCGGTCGTTGGTTTTTCATAGAACTCACGACGACGAACTTCAGCCAGAACGCCTGCTTTCTCGCAGGAACGCTTAAAGCGACGCAGTGCTACGTCGAACGGCTCGTTTTCACGTACTTTAATTACCGGCATGTAACTCTCACCTCAATAAAATTCGGTTTTGCTGCTGACTGCGGCGCCAGCACATTTCAAAATGGTGCAGCATTTTACTCCAACTCGCGTCGGCTTGTAAAGCACCATGGATAATTTAGAACCAACAGGAGCGTTTGCCTGTGCGGCTGCCGGTTTTTTCCAGGGGCGGGAGTATAGCGCACTCTTTAGGCAGCAGAAAATGACTTTTTGCGTGGATTGCATCCTCTTTTCGTGCAAGGGCTATGCTAAACTGCGCGCCGCAAGAATGAGGTGAAGCAATGCGAATTCTGGGTATTGAAACATCGTGCGATGAAACCGGCATCGCAATCTATGATGATGAGGCTGGCCTGGTGGCTAACCAGTTGTACAGCCAGGTAAAACTGCATGCCGATTACGGCGGCGTGGTGCCGGAACTGGCATCACGCGATCACGTGCGCAAAACGGTGCCGCTGATCCAGGCGGCCCTGAAGCAGGCCAACCTGGCACCACAGCAAATTGATGCGGTCGCCTATACCGCCGGACCGGGCCTGGTGGGCGCGTTGCTGGTGGGCGCAACGGTTGGACGCGCGCTGGCCTTTGCGTGGAAGGTCCCTGCGGTGCCGGTGCACCATATGGAAGGTCATCTGCTGGCACCGATGCTGGAAGAGAATCCGCCCGCGTTCCCGTTTGTCGCATTGCTGGTTTCAGGCGGTCACACGCAGTTAATCAGCGTCACCGGTATTGGCGAATACACACTGCTGGGCGAGTCGATTGACGATGCCGCTGGCGAAGCCTTCGATAAAACCGCCAAACTGCTGGGGCTGGATTACCCTGGCGGCCCGATGCTGTCGAAAATGGCGCAGCAGGGCACCGCCGGGCGGTTCACCTTTCCACGTCCGATGACCGATCGTCCGGGGCTGGATTTTAGTTTCTCAGGCCTGAAAACGTTTGCCGCGAATACCATTCGTGGCAATGACGATGACGCGCAAACCCGCGCCGATATCGCCCGGGCGTTTGAAGATGCGGTGGTCGATACGCTGGCGATTAAATGCAAACGCGCGCTGGATCATACGGGTTTTAAACGTCTGGTCATTGCGGGCGGCGTCAGCGCTAACCGCACTCTGCGTGAACAGATGGCCGTGATGATGCAAAAGCGGGGCGGTGAGGTGTTCTATGCCCGTCCTGAATTTTGTACCGATAACGGGGCGATGATTGCCTACGCGGGTATGGTGCGCCTGAAAGGCGGCACGCGGGGAGAACTGGGCGTGAGCGTCAGGCCGCGCTGGCCCTTGTCGGAACTGCCTGCCATCTGAGATCAAAAAAGCCGGTTAACCGGCTTTTTTTACGCTTAGTTTTTCTTTTTTCGCTTCCAGATTTTGCTTTCCTGACCGCGCCACAGGCGCTGAATGTTGTCATGGTGACGCAGTAAAATCAGGCAGGAGAGCATGGAAACCGGAAACGTAAACTGTGGCTTAAACCACCAGACATAAAACGGCGCGATAAGCGCGCTGACAATCGCCCCCAGCGAGGAGTAGCCGCTTAGCAGCACGGTCAGCAGCCAGGTGCCGGTCATCAGTCCGGTCAAATCCCAGCCGATGGGGGCAATCGCACCAAAGGCGGTCGCCACGCCTTTGCCGCCTTTAAAGCGGAAAAACACCGGATAAATATGGCCCAGGCAGGCGGCAATGGCGGTCAGGCCCAGATAAAGCGGAGGCACATGAAACAGGTACGCCAGCCACACGGGCAGCATCCCTTTCACAATATCGAATACCAGTACAGACGCAGCCGCCAGTTTGCCGCCGATACGCAGTACGTTGGTTGCGCCCGGGTTGCCTGAACCGTGGGTGCGGGGATCGGGTAAACCGGCGAGTTTGCAAACCAGAATCGCACTGGAAATTGAACCGCACAGATACGCGAAAATAATCATTCCAAGCGCGAAAGCACTCATAACACCGTCCCGTTTCCTTTGGGGTCGTTTTGATCACGTCTACCATGGATAATACGCACAATCTGCCGGAAGTGGTATCCGGCGCGACCAAAAACAGAGAGCATCATCATGGATATCGTCTTTATAGAACAACTCACCGTCTTCACCACGATAGGGGTTTACGACTGGGAGCAGGGAATTCAGCAGAAGCTGGTGATTGACGTAGAAATGGCGTGGGATAACCGTCAGGCCGCCGCCAGCGACGATGTGAAAGACTGCCTGAGTTATGCCGATGTTTCAGAAGCGATTCTGTCGCACCTGACGGGACAGCGTTTTGCGTTGGTGGAGCGGGTAGCGGAAGAAATTGCGGATCTGTTGATGAACCGTTTCAATTCACCTGGCGTGCGCATCAGGGTAGCCAAACCGGGCGCGGTGGCTCAGGCAGCGCAGGTTGGCGTGCGAATTGAGCGCGGGACTATTCCTAAATAATTACGATGTGATTGCCATCACAATGAAACCAAACCAAATTACTGTTTGTCTCAGCACGTGCCGCTTCGATATGACAGACTAAACGGCAGTTGAGCTTAAGGTTTGATTCAGATTTAAGCAGATAATATTTAGGGCGATAGCGCAACAGCTAGCGCCTTTTTCATGGTTTTAAAACGGACAGAGGAAATTCATTGATGGCAGATCTTCATCAGCTGTGGGTAGCTGCAATCCTGGGCGTGGTCGAAGGGTTAACCGAGTTCTTACCGGTCTCTTCTACCGGGCACATGATTATAGTGGGGCACCTGCTGGGCTTTGAGGGCGACAAAGCAGAAACCTTTGAAGTGGTCATTCAGTTAGGTTCCATTCTAGCCGTCGTCGTGATGTTCTGGCGGCGTTTGTTTGGATTGATCGGCATTCACTTTGGTGAAGTTAAACATGAAGGTGTCGGCACAGGTCGGTTAACCCTGATCCATATCCTGTTGGGCATGATCCCTGCGGTGGTGGTGGGTCTGGCATTGCACGATCAGATTAAAACGTTGTTTAATCCGATTAACGTGATGTATGCGCTGGTGGTCGGGGGCTTACTACTGCTGGCAGCGGAATTCCTGAAACCGAAACAGCCAAAATCACCAGGTATCGATGATATCACCTATCGTCAGGCGTTTATGATTGGCTGCTTCCAGTGTCTGGCGCTGTGGCCGGGCTTCTCACGTTCCGGTGCCACCATTTCAGGTGGGATGCTGATGGGCGTGAGCCGCTATGCCGCATCCGAGTTCTCGTTTATCCTGGCCGTACCGATGATGATCGGGGCGACAGGGCTGGATCTCTATAAAAGCCTCGGTTTCCTGACGATGGCCGACTTCCCGATGTTTGCGGTGGGCTTTATCACCGCATTCGTTGTCGCGTTGCTGGCCATCAAAGTGTTCCTTGAGCTGATCAAACGCATCTCTTTCGTGTCATTTGCCATCTACCGCTTTATCGTGGCGGGCGCGGTGTACATGATTTTTATGTAAGCCACAGGGTAACGCGGTCGGGCAACTGGCCGCGTTACGCTAAGCCCTGTTCGACAGCCTGAATACGACGTCGCGTGAGCTCTTCCCGTACCTCTATCCCTTTAAATCCCGCCTCCACGACCGCCTTAGATGACACGGCCTGAGCCAGGGCAAACGCACATCGCAGGTAGTTGCCCTGAGGATAAGGCATGTTGGCAAGGCCACCGCGTCCGCGGGCATCCGATTCACTGCACAGCGCCAGTTGGTTAACCCGCTCGGGTTTGCGCCAGGCGTCAAGACGGTCAAATAAGCCAATCAACGCGTCGGCAGGGCGCTGCTCAATGGTATGCATCATGTCGTGAAACTCCGTGACCAGCAGCGCCAGATCACGGATCGCATTCGGCACGCGTAGCCGTTGACACAGCGCAGCGACCAGTGGAACGCCTGCCGGGCCATGTCCGTGATGGCTGGGCCATTTTTCAACCGGCGTTAAGGCTTTACCGACATCGTGAAACAGCGTCGCAAAACGCACGTCAATCGCTTCCGACAGGCCAGCAGACAGGGTTAACGCCATCAGCGTGTGAACCCCGGTATCAATTTCCGGGTGCCATCGGGCGGGCGCCGGCACGCCGAACAGGTTATCGATTTCCGGAAACAGTCCCTGCAAGGCGCCGCAGTCGCGCAGCACCTGGAAGTAAACCTGGGGATTATGGGAGGACAGGGCTTTTTCCGTCTCTTTCCAGACGCGTTCGGCCGTGAGATCGGCCAGCTCGCCGCTCTCTGCCATTTGTCGCATCAACGCCTGCGTTTCGTCTGCAATACGAAAATTAAGGTGGGCGAAGCGCGCGGCAAAACGCGCGACGCGCAGCACGCGCAGGGGATCTTCACTAAAGGCATCGGAAACGTGGCGCAGCTGCCGGTCGGCAATATCCTGCTGTCCGTGGTAGGGATCGTAAAGCTCGCCTTGCTCGTCGCGGGCAATAGCGTTAATCGTCAAATCGCGGCGCTGTAAATCCTGCTCCAGCGTGACGTCTGGCGCCGACCAGGTCGTGAACCCGGTGTAGCCTTTCCCGTTCTTCCGTTCAGTACGCGCCAGCGCATACTCTTCCCGGCTCTCGGGATGCAGAAACACGGGAAAGTCGCGGCCGACCTGCTGGTAGCCTTGTTGCAGCATGGCTTCCGGGGTCGCGCCTACCACCACCCAGTCTTTGTCTTTAACCGGCAACTTCAACAGCGCATCGCGTACTGCACCGCCAACAAGAAACGTCTTCACGCACAACTCCAGAGATAAATAAGTGATCTGCGCGTCTGTGGGCTTCCGGCACCTGAAACCAGACGGGCACAAACTCTATTGTTGCACAAATTCGACATATTGCAGACAGGCCAAAAGGGGCATCTTTCGATCCCCCTTTTTAGCGAGCGGTGGAAAAGGTTAGTTCATCCAGCGATCGTTTTTCTTACGGCGCGGCACCATGTGCGGCAACAGTAGCCCCAGCAGCAAACCGACGCCTAGCACGCCGCCGCCATACATAAACCACTGCATGATGATCGTGCGCTGTTTGTCATCCAGCTGAACGTTAGCGGCGCTGACTTTCTTCTGCGCCACGATCAGTTCGTTTTTCAGCTTCTGATTTTGCTCTTTTAAGCCGTTAATCACGCTGTCGCTGCTGGCCACTTTGTTCTGCATTTCGGCGGTGCGCTGATTCCAGCTGTTATCAATATTGGCTAACTTGGCGGTCAGGTCTTTAACCTGTTGTTCCAGCTGCGGTACCCGGGTGCGCAGGCTGGGATTTTCACTCAGCTGCGACAGGGGGATCCAGACGGTGCGGCCTTCGGCATCGCGTACCTGGCCGTATTTGGTGGCATCATTGGTCTGCAGCAGCTGTACCTCTTCACCCGCATTCAGCTTGCCCAGCAGGCGAAACTGGTCGCCGGGACCGCTACGAACCCAGGTGGATAATTCGTCAGAAACGTAACGTTTTTCATCGGCGTGAGCAGGTGCAAGGGTGCTGAGGGCCAGCAAAGTGATTCCAGCGAGTGTGATTTTTTTCATTAGATTTCGTTTTGCTTAAAAATTAAAGATAATTTACCGGCACAGTCTGTAGAGGCTTCGCGTAAATCTGAATGAGAACTATCCTGGTCTCATGACAGTGCGAAAAGGGTAGCGAAAGCACAAAGAAAGCAGAGACAGTCCGGCTTCTGTGCATTACTCTTCGCCTGAAAACCCTAACCTTCAGCTCAGTGGATGCAGCAGAAGATAACCTTAAACAGGCAGGGAATATATCCTTAAGTGCCAGTGGCGTTAGTGAATAAAAAAATATGACCATCGAGATCGAACTTAAGTTCATTGCTAAACCCAATGCTGCCGGGAAACTGGCAGAACGGCTGGCGGCATTTCCGCATCAGCACCAGGCTGCCCGTCAGCTGACCAATATCTATTTTGAAACCGACGATAATCAGTTACGTCGTTGGAATATGGGATTGCGCATTCGGGGCGTTGATCAACGCTACGAAATGACGCTGAAAACCGCCGGCAAAACGCTGGGTGGGCTACATCAGCGCGGCGAATACAACGTTGACCTCACTGAGCCAACGCTGGACATCCGCCGTCTGCCCGCAGAAATCTGGCCGGAAGGAACGGACGTGGCAGCGCTACAGCAGCGCCTGCAGCCGCTGTTCAGTACCCATTTTGAACGAGAGATCTGGGTAGTCACGGCGGGCAGTAGTGAAATAGAAATTGCCTGCGATCGGGGCGACGTGACGGCGGGGGAGTTGAGCGAACCTCTGTCAGAGGTTGAGCTTGAGCTAAAAGGTGGCCAGCGCAGCGAGTTGCTGACGTTTGCTCAGCAGTTAGCGGCCGTGGGCGACCTGCGGATGGGCAGCCTGAGCAAGGCGGCGCGCGGCTATCAGTTAGCCAAAGGTAATCCTCCGCGTGAGGTAACCGCCTTTCCGCTGTTAAAAGCCGGGGCGAAAGCCACGGTGGAAGAGGGCATGGCGGCGGCCATGGCGGCAGGCCTTCACCACTGGCAATATCATGAAGAAGTGTGGCTGCGTGGCAATAAGCGCGCCAGAGAAGCGGTTCGTGAGGCGCTGGATGTTCTGCGTCAGGCGTTTGCGCTGTTTGGGGCGGTAGTCCCGCGCAAGGCCAGTAGCGAGCTGCGTCAGAAGCTGACCACACTGGAAGAAACGCTGCTGAATGAAGACGTCGATGCCGACAGCTTCTGTTTTTCGGCTCTCTCGGTAGAAACCCAGTTAGCACTTACTCACTGGTTAGCTGAGGCCCACTGGCGGCAGTGGATTGATGAAAAGGGGCAAACCAAGCTTAACGGTTCGTTTAAACGCTTTGGCGACATCATGCTGGGCCGCATCAATGCCGATCTGAAAGAAACCTTCAGTACCGTCCATCAGGTGAATGAGTATCAGGACAAGGCCACCCGTCTGGATCGACAGCTGCTGGCGGTGCATTTGCTGGCGGGCGCTTACTCGCCGGATGCCGTTCACGACTGGCTGGCGCCGTGGCAGCAGCTGCAGCGCGCAATCAGGGAACAGCAGCACGCCAGCCTGGACTGGTTAACGGCGCAGGCGATGAAACAGTCACCCTTTTGGTTAACCAGCGGTTCGCCACGCTAAGTCCTACAGCACGCTATCAGGGAGAGAACATGTTGCCATCCTTACCCACCGTATTGCGCACGCAGGCCGCGCGGGCAGTTGAACAGCTCGCTCTTGCGGATACCGCTCTCAGCGAGGCGCAGCTTGCCGGTCTGGCCTTCAGCGATTTTGTGCTGGATAACCTGCAACAGAATCCGCACTGGTGGCAGGAGATTGCCGCACAGTCGCCCGGGGCCGACGAGTGGCAGCACTACGCGCAGTGGCTGCGCAACGACATGGCGGCGGTGGACAGTGAAGCCAGCCTGATGCGCGTGCTGCGCCTGTTTCGCCGTCGCATGCTGGTTCGCATTGCCTGGATGCAGTGCTTACAGCTAGCCACGACAGAGCAGACGCTGCAGCAGCTGAGCGTACTAGCCGAGGTGCTGATCGACGCCGCGCGCCACTGGGTTTATCAGGACTGCTGTCGCGAATTCGGCACGCCCTGCAATGCCGCGGGTGAACCACAGCCGCTGCTGATCCTCGGAATGGGCAAGCTGGGCGGCGGCGAGCTGAATTTCTCCTCTGATATCGATCTGATTTTTGCCTGGCCGGAAAACGGCACCACGCGCGGCGGTCGCCGTGAACTCGACAATGCGCAGTTTTTTACCCGCATGGGCCAGCGCCTGATCAAAGTACTCGATCAGCCCACCGCCGACGGCTTTGTTTACCGGGTCGATATGCGCCTGCGCCCGTTTGGCGACAGCGGGCCGTTGGTCATGAGTTTTGCCGCCCTGGAAGATTATTACCAGGAGCAGGGCCGCGACTGGGAGCGCTACGCCATGGTGAAGGCGCGGCTGATGGGCGATGAGCAGGATCGCTGGAGCCAGGAACTGCAGCAGATGCTGCGGCCCTTTGTTTATCGCCGCTACATCGATTTCAGCGTCATTCAGTCATTACGCAATATGAAAGCGATGATCGCGCGTGAAGTGCGTCGCCGCGGGCTGAAAAACAACATCAAGCTGGGCGCGGGCGGGATCCGCGAAACAGAATTCATCGTGCAGGTCTTTCAGTTGATTCGTGGCGGACGTGAGCGCTCGCTTCAGCTCCGGGCCTTGATACCTACGCTGTCTGCTATTGAATCTCTGGCGTTGCTGCCATCCGAGCAGGTTGCGGCATTGCGCGCGGCTTATCTGTTTCTGCGTCGGCTGGAAAACCTGTTACAAAGTCTGGCGGACGAACAAACGCAAACGCTGCCGGAAGAGGCGTTACCCCGCGCCCGGCTGGCATGGGCGATGGGCTGTGATGACTGGGCTGCGCTGAGCGCCCGGCTGGAAACGCATATGGCCGCCGTGCGTGCCATCTTCGATGAGTTAATTGGTGAGGATACGCCGGATGTGGGCGATCGTCCCGAACTGGCTGATTTTAACATGCTGTGGCACGACAGCCTGGAGGACACTGAGCTGGCCCCGCTGGTGCCACAACTGGATACCACGCAGTGTCATGCTCTCAATCAGGCGCTGGAAGCGTTTCGCCAGGATATCAGTCACCGCACTATCGGCCCGCGCGGCCGTCAGGCGCTGGATCAGCTGATGCCTCAACTGCTGAGTGAAGTCTGTTTACGCAGCGATGCCGCGGTGACCTTCAGCCGCCTGGCGCCGTTGCTGCTGAGTGTTCTGACCCGCAGTACCTACCTTGAGCTGCTCACCGAGTATCACGGCGCGTTGCGTCACCTGATTCGTCTCTGTGCAGCTTCACCGATGGTGGCCAGCCAGCTGGCACGCTATCCGCTGTTACTGGATGAGTTGCTTGATCCCGCCACGCTCTATCAGCCAACCGCCACAGATGCCTACCGGGATGAGCTGCGTCAGTACCTGATGCGCATTCCTGCGGATGATGAAGAGCAGCAGCTTGAAGCATTACGCCAGTTTAAACAGGCACAGTTGTTACGCATCGCGGCGGCGGATATTGCGGGCACGTTGCCGGTGATGAAAGTGAGCGATCACTTAACCTGGCTGGCCGAGGCCATTATCGAATCGGTGGTGCAGCAGGCGTGGAATATGATGGTGCAGCGATATGGCCGACCGTCGCACCTTGAGCATGAACATGAACGGGGCTTTACGGTATTGGGCTATGGCAAGCTGGGCGGATGGGAACTGGGATACAGCTCCGATCTCGATCTGGTTTTCCTGCACGACTGCCCGATGGAAGCCGTCACGCAGGGCGAGCGCAGTATAGACGGACGGCAGTTTTACCTGCGGCTGGCGCAGCGCATCATGCATCTGTTCAGCACCCGTACGTCGTCCGGGATTTTGTACGAAGTGGATGCGCGTCTGCGGCCTTCGGGCGCGGCTGGCATGCTGGTCAGTACTTTTGAAGCCTTTGAGGACTATCAACGCAACGAAGCCTGGACATGGGAGCATCAGGCGCTGGTCCGCGCCCGTGTCGTCTATGGTGAGCCGGCGCTAAACGAACGTTTCACCGCCATCCGTAGGGCCATTCTCTGCCTGCCGCGTGAACCGGCAGCGTTGCAAACGGAAGTCAGAGAGATGCGTGATAAAATGCGCGCGCATCTGAGCAACAAACATAAAGGGCGCTGGGAGATCAAAACCGACGAAGGCGGCATTACGGATATTGAATTCATCGCCCAGTACCTGGTCCTGCGCTATGCGGCGGAGCAGCCCGACCTGACGCGCTGGTCAGACAATGTGCGGATTTTTGAACTGATGGCCATCCACCACAAAATGTCTGACGAGGAAGCGGCAGCGCTCACGCATGCTTATGTCACGCTGCGCGATGCGCTGCATCATCTGGCGCTTCAGGCGCAGCCAGGGCACGTTGAACCGGAGGCCTTTGCCCAGGAGAAAGCGTCGGTCAACGCCAGCTGGCAGCGGTGGTTACAGTCAGCGAAATCTCTCACGGCGTGATGCTGATAGCACCTGTCGCAACTGTGTTATCATCCGCGCACTATTTTGAATGCAGTCTGGAGTGTCTGGAATGAAAGTTACTCTGCCCGCGTTCGGCCAGGCCTCGGTGCTGGTCGTTGGCGATGTCATGTTGGATCGTTACTGGTACGGCCCCACCAGCCGTATTTCGCCTGAAGCGCCGGTGCCGGTGGTCAAGGTGGAAACCGTTGAAGAACGCCCAGGCGGCGCCGCTAACGTGGCAATGAACATTGCTGCGCTGGGGGCGGGTTCCCGTCTGATCGGACTGACCGGGGAAGACGATGCGGCTCAGGTACTGAGTAAAACGCTGAAGGATGTTCGTGTTGACTGCGATTTTGTCACCTTAAAAAGCCATCCCACCATTACCAAACTGCGCGTCCTCTCTCGCAACCAACAGCTCATCCGTCTGGATTTCGAAGAGGGATTTGAGCAGGTAGACGCCGCCCCGATGCACGAAAAAATGCGTCAGTCACTGTCTCGCAGCGGTGCGGTGGTGCTGTCGGACTACGGCAAAGGCGCGCTGGACAGCGTTCAGCAGATGATCGCGCTGGCACGCGAGGCGAATGTACCGGTGCTGATCGATCCTAAAGGCACGGATTTTGCGCGCTACCGCGGGGCGACGCTGCTGACGCCCAACCTGTCTGAGTTCGAAGCCGTGGTTGGCAAATGCAAGACAGAGAATGAGATTGTGGAACGCGGCATGAAGCTAATCGCCGACTGCGACCTTTCCGCCCTGCTGGTTACGCGGTCTGAAAACGGCATGTCGCTGCTGCAGCCGGGTAAAGCGCCCCTGCATTTGCCGACCCAGGCGCAGGAAGTGTTTGACGTGACCGGCGCCGGGGATACCGTCATTGGCGTGCTGGCCGCAGCCTTAGCCGCAGGCGATTCACTGGAAGAAGCCTGTTTCCTGGCAAATGCCGCTGCAGGCGTGGTTGTTGGGAAGTTGGGGACATCAACCGTCAGCATCGTGGAGCTGGAAAACGCCATTCATGCGCGTCCAGAGCGCGGTTTTGGCATCATGACCGAAGCCGAACTGAAAGAGGCCGTCGTCATGGCGCGTCAGCGCGGTGAAAAAGTGGTGATGACCAACGGCGTTTTCGACATTCTGCATGCCGGGCATGTTTCCTACCTCGCTAACGCCCGCAAGCTGGGCGATCGCCTGATTGTCGCGGTAAACAGCGATGCGTCCACCAGACGCCTCAAAGGCGACAGCCGGCCGGTGAACCCGCAGGAAAACCGTATGATCGTGCTGGGTGCGCTGGAAGCGGTGGACTGGGTCGTGCTGTTTGAAGAAGACACGCCACAGCGCTTAATCGCCAGCGTATTGCCCGATCTGTTGGTAAAAGGCGGGGATTACAAACCAGAAGATATCGCGGGCAGCCGGGAAGTCTGGGCCAATGGCGGTGACGTACGGGTGCTGAACTTTGAAGATGGCATCTCGACCACCAATATCATCAAAACCATTCGCGGCGACTGAGTCATGGCGGCGGGAGCCTGGCCTCCCGCCCGCCCTTTATTTAGCCGGTTTGTCCGCAGGATGCGCGGCTGGCACGATGGCAGGCGCCGGGCCGGGTGTGCTGGTGGCAGCGGGCGCAGCAGACGCTGAACTCTTGCTTTCCAGCTGAGCGAGACGCTGTTCCAGCGCCGCCAGTTTTTCACGCGTACGCAGTAAAACCTGAGTCTGGACATCAAACTCTTCACGGTTGACCAGATCCATGCGGGTCATTTGTGCCTGCAGCGTCTGCCGGATTTTCTTCTCGACATCATCGCCAAATTCACGAATGCCCTTCGGTAGCGCGTCATGAACCTGACGGGCCATTTGTTCAATTTTTTTCGTGTCGATCATGATGGTTTCCTGGTTACGGGTTGCTATGGCAGCATTGTACCAACGCTAGAGTCACTTAAGTGTAATGCCTGAATTGAAAAGGTTAAACCTGAAATCCTTAGCGCAAAAAATGCTAAAGCAATAATGGCTTTGTACATTGCCGCCCCGAACAGGAAGCGTTATAGTTAAAACGCTTATTCTCAGGGCGGGGCGAAATTCCCCACCGGCGGTAAATCAGCCCAGGCTGACAGCCCGCGAGCGCTTCACTGTGATGGTGAAGGTCAGCAGATCCGGTGAAATTCCGGGGCCGACGGTTAAAGTCCGGATGGGAGAGGGTAACGACATCTGTCAGGCATTATGTCTGTTTTGCGTCATTGCTACGTCTATACGGCGTCACTCCTAAGCTTGCCCTGATTCTGGTAACCCAATACATCTATAAGGTTTTATTACCATGAATCAGACTCTACTTTCTGAATTTGGCACGCCGAAACAGCGTGTAGAACGTGCTATCGCCGCACTCCGTGAAGGACGCGGTGTGATGGTGCTCGACGATGAAGATCGTGAAAACGAAGGCGATATGATTTTCGCAGCCGAAACCATGACCGTTGAGCAGATGGCTCTGACCATTCGCCACGGCAGCGGTATCGTGTGTCTCTGCCTGACCGAAGAACGCCGCCAGCAGCTGGCATTACCGATGATGGTAGACAACAACACCAGCGCCTATGGCACAGGGTTTACCGTGACCATCGAAGCGGCAAAGGGCGTCACCACCGGCGTATCCGCGCAGGATCGTATTACCACCATCCGTACCGCGATTGCTGACGACGCGAAACCCGAAGATCTGAACCGTCCGGGCCACGTTTTTCCCCTGCGTGCCCACGATGGTGGTGTGCTGACCCGCGGCGGTCACACTGAAGCCACCATCGATCTGGTCACGCTGGCGGGCTTTAAACCTGCGGGCGTACTGTGTGAACTGACCAACGACGACGGCTCTATGGCGCATGCGCCTGAAGTGATCCTGTTCGCTAAACAGCATGCGATGCCGGTCGTGACGATTGAAGATCTGGTTGCCTATCGTCGCGAGCACGAAACGCGTCAGGCCAGCTAACCGGCTTACTGTCAGGCCAGAAATACTGGCCTGATTGCCTCACCTCTTCTCCCATCCTTCCTGCTTATCTGACTCATCTCTTTCGTTCAAATTTCCTGACAGAGAACATCATGCTTATCCGCGTGATAACCCCAGCAAACAGCGTATCGTAGTGCTCATAGAGTGAACACATTAAGGATCGCTATGAACCAGTTACGTATGCCAGCACTGTTTTTGGGACACGGCAGCCCGATGAATGCGTTAGAAGAAAACCGCTACACCGAAGCCTGGCGTAAAGCCGGCGCCACGCTGCCACGACCGCGGGCCATCCTGGCCATTTCGGCTCACTGGTACACCCAGGGAACGGCGGTCACAGCGATGGAAAACCCGCGCACCATTCATGACTTTGGCGGTTTTCCGCAGGCGCTTTTTGATACCCGCTATCCCGCGCCGGGTTCGCCTGAAGTGGCAAATGAAATTGCTGAGATTTTATCGCCCGTGCCGGTTCATCAGGATCATGCATGGGGATTCGATCACGGCTCGTGGGGCGTACTGATTAAAATGTATCCTGAGGCGGATATTCCGGTAGTCCAGCTCAGCATCGACAGCGGCAAGCCTGCGGCCTGGCATTTTGAAATGGGGCAAAAACTGTCTGCATTGCGCGATCGGGGCGTGATGATCGTCGCCAGTGGTAATGTCGTGCACAACCTGCGAAAAGTTCTCTGGGGCGGCGGCGATGCTTACCCCTGGGCGACCGGATTTAACGACTACGTGCGCGATAATCTGGCGGTTGACGCCGGAGCAGATTCCCATCCGCTGGTGAATTTTATGCAGCATCCGGATGCGGTATTATCCAACCCCACGCCGGAGCACTTCCTGCCGTTGCTGTACGTGCTGGGGTCCCGTCAGCCAGGCGAGTCCGTAACCGTGCCTGTTGAAGGTATGGAAATGGGCGCAATCAGTATGCTTTCGGTACAGGTCGGCTAGAGGAAAATCAGGCCAGCGTGCTGGCCTGGAAGAAAGCGCTACTCGATGAACGCGTGCGGATAGAAGCGCGAAAGATCCTGGGTGATCAGGTCGCGATCTTCGCGCAGGCCGATGCCCGCAGGCTGATCGTCAATCAACCAGCTACCAATCAGGGTATAGCTGTCGCCAAATTTCGGCAGCGGGTGGAACTGCTGAACGATCATGCCTTCTTCGCCGTAAGGACCGTCCACACGGGCGATCTCTTTGCCGTTTTCCACAATACGAATGTTGGCCCCTTCGCGCGAGAACAGCGGCTTAACCACATATTTCTCCATCGGTGGCACATCGTCTTCGGCAAACCAGGCGGGCAACAGGTTAGGATGATTCGGGAACATCTCCCACAGCAGCGGCAGCAGCGCTTTATTGGACAGGATGCTCTTCCAGGCCGGCTCCAGCCAGCGTACGCCCGCATCGGCCAGCTTGGTCGAAAACATCTCGCGCAGCATGAATTCCCACGGATAAAGCTTAAACAAATTACTGATGACCTGATCCTGGGCGTCAGTAAACTGGCCCTTTTCCCCCAGCCCTATCTCATCAATATAGAGAAATTCGCTCGGCAGTCCGGCTTCCGTGGCGCAGTCCTGCAGGTATTGCACTGTCCCACGATCTTCATCGGTATCACGACAGCAGGCGAAATGCAGCCAGTTAAACCCCTGTTGCTGATGAAGCACCGTAAAACGTTCAATGAGTTTCTCTTGCAGACTGTTGAACTGATCGCTGCCCTGCGGCAGCTGACCGGCATTCAGCTGGTCTTCGAGCCACAGCCACTGGAAAAACGCCGCCTCATACAGCGACGTCGGCGTGTCGGCGTTGTTCTCCAGCAGTTTGGCATCGCTTTTGCCGTCCCATGCGAGGTCGAGGCGCGAATAAAGCGAGGGCTGACGCTGCATCCATGAATCACGCACAAAGTCCCAGGTGTGCTTAGGAATGCGAAATTTGGTGAGCAGCGCTTCGCTGTTCACCACCTTTTCCACGACCTGCAGACACATCTGATGAAGCTCGGCGGTGACGTCCTCAAGATAATCAATCTGCGCCAGCGTGAACTGATAGTAAGCATCTTCACACCAGTAGGGCTCACCGTGCATGGTGTGAAAACGAAAACCAAACTCCGTGGCTTTTTCCCGCCAGCCCGGGCGCTCTGAAATCGCGATGCGTTGCATAAGCGGGGTTAGCCTCCCAGCGAACGGCTGGAGGTGCCGGACGCGCTGCTGCTACGCTGCATGCTGTTTTGCTTCGCGACCGTTTCACCAAATCCACCGCGCGTAATCGTTGAGGTGGTGGTCGGCTTAGGCGCCATGGCGGTTTTAGGAACCGTCATGGTTTTACCGGAGGTGGCGTTACCATAGTTACGGCCGGACGCATCAACGAACTGACCGTTAGCCGGGCTGTTTGGCGTTTTAGGTGAGAACAGCGGCTGCTGCGCAAAACCCGCGCCGCCGCCCATCATGCGGCCCATCATATAGCCCGCCATCAGCGGCATCCAGAAGCTGCCGCTTTGCTGCGACTCGGCATTGGTGCTGCCCACGCCAGCCTGCGCAGGTGCCTGCTGACACTGGTTTTCACCAAATTCCGCCACGCAGTCTTCACGTGTGGCGTATTTCGGTGCGGTGCGTTCCGCTTCCTTTTTGGCGTTGTTAAACGCGGTGGTGCATTGCGCACTCTGGCCGGGATTGGCTTTCGTACAGTCATCGGCGTTCTGATAGAGCGAGACGGTTTCGTCGTTTTGTTCACAGCCTGCCAGCATAAATACCGCTGATACAGCGATAGCAACAGGCGTTAAGTGTCTTGCTTGCCAGCTCTTACGAAAGGCGGCATAGCGAATCGTTTTAGTCCGTTTCATTATAAATATCCTGTGCCCAAAGGTAGCGCATAGAATAGGGGATGAGTGGCGAGAAATGAAGCTAACGGCCAGGCAGGACGGGGATCTTTACTTAGTTATACGTTTTTAAGAGAAGCGGGCCGCAAAGCGGCCCGCAGGGCGATCAGTTAGCGAAAGGGTTACGGCTGCTTTTATGGGCGGCCGGGCGCACTGGTGCCGTCGCGGTTTCGGAAGAACTCGCGATGTGATCTTCACCCAGTACCTGCTGAACGTTCTGGGGCTGAACGGTTTCCGGTGAGGTAGAGATCTCTTTGCCCAACTGGCTGTTGAGAATGCCCAGACTCTGCTCGTTCAGCGTGCCCAGCGCATAGCTGATATTCAGCTGGTTAATCAGATAGCTGTAACGCGCATCAGACAGCTGCTGCTTGGCGTTATACAGGGTTGAGGTGGCGTTCAACACGTCAACGATGGTACGCGTACCGACCTGATAACCGGCTTCCATGGCGTCTAATGAACTCTGCGCAGAAACCACGGCTTGCTTGTACGCCGCAATGCTGCTCGCGGACGCATTCACGTTGTTATAAGAAGAACGAACCGTCTGAACCGCAGAACGGTGAGCCGCCTCCAGCTGTTCGCTGGCGCTGACAAAGTTATACTGCGCCTGCTTCACCTGTGAGGTCACGCTGCCACCGCTGTAAAGCGGAAGCGTGAAGCTCAGGCCGACTTTACTGTTGCCGGTAATCGAGTCTGTTGAGTTTGCACTCTGCTCAGCGCGGCTTCCGCCGTATTTGCTGTTAGACAGACCGGTAGACGCGGTCAGATCGAGCGTTGGCAGGTGGCCTGATTCCGCAGAACGAATCTGTTCACGGGCTAAATCCTGATTCAGGCGAGCAGAAAGCAGATTAAGGTTACGGCTTTCTGCCTGCTTGAGCAGCGCGTTCACGTCATCAGGTTTGGTGGTTTTAAAGCGATCGATGTTCAGTGAGGCCAGTGCCAGATAGTCCATGCCGGTGATCTGACGCAGAGACTCCACCGAGTTATCCAGATTGTTACGCGCAGTAACTTCATTGGCCAGCACGCTGTCATACTGGGCACGGGCGTTCTGCACGTCGGTAATGGCCACCAGGCCCACGTTAAAGCGCTGAGTGGTTTGATCCAGCTCGCGGTAGATGGACATCTTCTGTGCTTCGACGTAAGAAAGCGTATCAATGGCTTTCAGCACGTTGAAATAGGCCGTCGCGGTATTCAGAATCAAATCCTGCTGGGCAACCTGATAGGTGACGTCCTGAATACCTGCGGTTTTTTCCTGCAGCGTCAGCGCGCGCCATTTTGACATGTCGAAAATGGTTTGCGTCAATTGCAGTGTGCCACTGGTCGTGTTGGAATGAATACCGCTACTATCACGATAGCCATTTGCATAGCTGTAATCTGCACCCAAACCCAGTTGTGGTAATAAAGGGCTGCGCGCTTCGTTGATTTTCTCAAACGCTGCATCGCGAGTGGCAGCGGAGCTCCGCAGGTCCGGGTTGCTTAAACGCGCTTGTTGGTAAACCTGAAGCAGGTTTTCTGCCTGACTGGCGACGCTGAAACCGCCCAGGCTCAGCCCAATAAATAATGGGAGCAGTTTTTTCATTTGCATTCCTTTTGTTGCAGCAAATCGCAATGATAGTGCCGCCGGTAAGCCAAAAATTATCGCAGATTCTAGCAGAGGGCAACTGTGAGATAAGGTGGCTGAACGTGCCATATTTGCGTGTTTCAGGTAAATAACTCTGTAATGACTATTAAGATAGTGCCCGGGCTTGTGTTTTATCTGTGTCATCCCAATCTGCAAAAGGAACCAAACGATGAAGGACAATAAAACATCACCTGTGACTTTCACAAAAAATGATGTAGAAATTATTGCACGTGAAACGGCCTACGACGGTTTTTTTTCCATCGTTCGCTACCGTTTTCGCCATCGTCTGTTTAAAGGCGGCATGAGCGGAGAAGTGACGCGTGAAGTTTTTGAGCGCGGCCATGCTGCCGTACTGCTACCTTATGATCCCATCCGTGATGAAGTGGTGCTGATTGAGCAGATCCGCATTCCGGCCTTCGACTGCAGCCCCACGCCCTGGCTGCTGGAAATGATTGCGGGCATTATTGAACCCGGTGAAACCCCGGAACAGGTGGGGCGCCGTGAAGCATCAGAAGAAGCCGGTCTGACCGTTGGCCGGGTGAAGCCCGTGTTGAACTATCTGGCCAGCCCGGGCGGCACCAGCGAACGTTTATCGGTTATGGTGGGAGAAGTGGATGCCGGCCTGGCAACAGGATGCCATGGCCTGGAGGAAGAGAATGAGGATATTCTTGTGCATGTCGTAAGCCGTGAACAGGCTTACCACTGGGTGGAACAGGGGATTATTGATAACGCGGCATCTGTCATCGCCTTGCAATGGCTGGCACTGCACCATAAAGAACTTCGAGAAGAGTGGACGTAAAAATGAAACAGCGCTATATCCCTGATTTCCCCGAGATGATGCGACTGTGCGAAACCAATTTCGCCCAGTTACGCCGTCTGCTCCCGCGCGATGACGAGGCAGGCGCATCGGTTAGCTATCAGGTGAGCGGCGCCCGCTATCAGTTAACAATTGAAGAATCAACACGTTACACTACTCTTGTTGAAATTCGCCAGACGGCACCGGCGGTGAGTTACTGGAGCCTGCCTTCCATGTCTGTCAGGCTGTATCATGACGCCATGGTCGCTGAAGTGTGTTCAACACAGCAGATCTATCGGTTTAAAGCGCGTTATGATTACCCGAATAAAAAGATGAATCAGCGTGATGAAAAGCATCAAATCAATCAGTTCCTCGCTGACTGGTTACGCTACTGTCTGACGCATGGCGCGATGGCAGTACCGGCTTGCTGATACGTATAATGCATTGAATGGCGTAGAGACGAAGGAAACGCTTTGGATAGCCTGCTAACTCTTCCTGCGGCAACAGAATCTGGGGTGCGGATTCTGCAAGTGACGGACACGCATTTGTTCGCAGGAAAACACGAATCGCTGCTGGGAGTGAATACCTGGTCGAGTTATGACGCCGTGCTGGACGCGATCATCGCACAACAGCGCGACTATGATCTCATTGTGGCCACCGGCGATCTCTCTCAGGATCACTCGGTCGAAGCCTATCAGCATTTTGTTGAGGGCATTTCGCGCCTGCCAAAACCCTGCGTCTGGCTGCCGGGTAATCATGATTTCCAGCCGGCAATGGTGGATACGCTGGCCAGGGCCGGCATCAACGCACACAAGCATGTGCTGGTGGGCGAACACTGGCAGGTCGTGCTGCTGGACAGTCAGGTCTTCGGCGTGCCTCATGGCATGTTAAGCGACTATCAGCTCGACTGGCTTGATAACGCTCTCGCGCGCTTTCCCCTGCGTCATACGCTGGTGCTGCTACACCACCATCCGCTTGCTTCAGGCTGCACCTGGCTTGATCAACACAGTTTGCGCAATCCCCATCAGCTTGATGCCGTGTTACAGCACTATCCGCTGGCAAAAACGCTGGTGTGCGGCCATATCCATCAGGAAATGGATATGGCGTGGCACGGTCGCCGCGTGCTGGCCACGCCTTCCACCTGCGTGCAGTTCAAACCGCACTGCACCAGCTTTACCATTGATACCCTTGCGCCAGGCTGGCGCTGGTTTACGCTGCACAATGACGGTCAGCTTGATACAGAAGTGAACCGGCTCACCACCCAGGCGTTCTGCCCCGATCTAGATGCCGAAGGATACTGACGGATGAAGGCGCTGCTTTACCTGCACGGCTTTAACAGCTCCCCGCGCTCAGCGAAAGCGACGCTGTTCAAACAGTGGCTGAGTCACAATCATCCCGATATAGAGATGATTGTGCCGCAGCTTCCCACTTTTCCGGCCGAGGCCGCGGCGATGCTGGAAGACATCGTGTTAAGTCACAGCGGGCGTGAAATGGGCCTGGTGGGCTCCTCGCTGGGCGGTTACTACGCGACGTGGCTGTCCCAGTGCTTTATGTTGCCTGCAGTGGTCGTTAACCCTGCCGTGCGGCCGTTCGAGTTGCTGGTGGATTTTTTAGGGGAGAATCAGAATCCCTACACCGGTCAGCAATATGTGTTAGAGTCTCGCCACATTTACGATCTGAAAGTGATGCAGATTGAACCGCTGGAAGCACCTGATTTACTGTGGTTGCTACAACAAACCGGCGATGAAGTGCTCGATTACCGCCAGGCGCTCCACTACTACAGCGCGTGCCGTCATACGGTGGAAGAGGGCGGAAATCATGCATTTACTGGATTCGAACGCCATTTCCCGCAAATTCTGGACTTTCTGGGCCTGAATCACGCTTGAGTAACGCGGAAATCGCAACCATTTTCTTCTTCTAATCAGACAGTTACCATGAGTCAATCAAGCTATAATGCGGGTGACATTGAGGTCCTGACTGGCCTTGAGCCGGTTCGCCGTCGCCCGGGAATGTATACCGATACGACGCGCCCTAACCACTTGGGTCAGGAAGTGATTGATAACAGTGTCGATGAGGCACTGGCGGGGCATGCCAGGCGCGTAGAAGTGATTTTACATGCCGATCAGTCGTTAGAAGTGACTGACGACGGACGCGGCATGCCGGTGGATATCCATCCGGAAGAAGGCGTCCCGGCCGTTGAGCTCATCCTGTGCCGGCTGCACGCGGGGGGGAAATTCTCTAATAAAAACTACCAGTTTTCCGGTGGCCTGCACGGCGTCGGCATTTCGGTGGTCAATGCCCTCTCTAAACGTGTCGAAGTCAACGTGCGGCGTAATGGTGAGATCTACAGTATCGCCTTCGAAAACGGTGAAAAAGTGCAGGATCTGACCGTCACGGGCACGGTTGCGAAGCGCAACACCGGCACCAGCGTCCATTTCTGGCCAGATGAGCACTTCTTTGACAGCCCGCGCTTCTCGGTGTCCCGCTTATCACACCTGCTTAAGGCGAAAGCCGTGCTGTGTCCAGGGGTGGAAATTGTCTTTAAAGACAAGCTGAACAATACCGAACAGCGCTGGTGCTACGAAGATGGTCTGACGGATTACCTGTGCGAAGCCGTCAATGGCCTGCCAACCCTGCCAGAGAGGCCCTTCGTCGGAACCTTTGCCGGTGATATCGAAGCGGTGGACTGGGCATTACTGTGGCTGCCGGAAGGGGGTGAGCTGCTGACCGAAAGCTATGTGAACCTGATTCCCACCATGCAGGGCGGTACCCATGTCAACGGTCTGCGTCAGGGATTGCTGGATGCCATGCGTGAGTTTTGTGAATACCGCAATATTCTGCCGCGCGGCGTCAAACTGTCCGCAGAGGATATCTGGGATCGCTGCGCCTACGTGTTGTCAGTGAAAATGCAGGATCCGCAGTTTGCAGGCCAGACAAAAGAGCGTTTATCCTCGCGCCAGTGCGCCGCCTTTGTGTCCGCGGTAGTAAAAGATGCCTTTAGTCTGTGGCTGAATCAGAACGTGCAGGCGGCAGAACAGCTGGCGGAGCTGGCGATCTCCAGCGCCCAGCGCCGTATGCGCGCAGCCAAAAAAGTGGTGCGTAAAAAACTGACCAGCGGCCCGGCACTACCGGGTAAGCTGGCGGACTGCACCGCGCAGGATCTGAATAAAACCGAACTTTTCCTGGTGGAAGGGGATTCGGCGGGCGGATCGGCGAAGCAGGCGCGCGATCGCGAATATCAGGCGATCATGCCGCTTAAAGGTAAGATCCTCAATACGTGGGAAGTCTCGTCCGATGAAGTGCTGGCCTCGCAGGAGGTGCACGATATTTCGGTGGCGATCGGTATCGATCCCGATAGCGAAGATCTCTCACAGCTGCGCTACGGCAAAATCTGTATCCTTGCTGATGCGGACTCGGATGGGCTGCACATCGCCACATTGCTGTGTGCCCTGTTTGTGAAGCACTTCCGCACCCTGGTAAAAAATGGCCACGTCTATGTTGCCATGCCGCCGCTGTATCGCATCGATCTGGGCAAAGAAGTGTATTACGCGCTGGATGAAGACGAGAAAGAGGGCGTACTGGAGCAGCTGAAGCGCAAGAAGGGCAAGCCAAATGTGCAGCGCTTTAAAGGGCTGGGTGAAATGAACCCGCTGCAGCTGCGCGAAACCACGCTCGATCCCAACACGCGCCGTCTGGTGCAGCTCACCGTCAGTGACGATGACATTGAACAGACTTTGCGGGTAATGGATATGCTGCTGGCGAAAAAGCGATCCGAAGATCGTCGTAACTGGCTGCAGGAAAAAGGCGATAAAGCGGATATCGAAGTGTAATCCGCAGCCTGATGGAAAAAGCCCCTGAACGGGGCTTTTTTTGTGCGTGTTCCGCCAGGATTATTTACCCGGCTCCAGCACCAGAATTTTCACGTCAGTCACATAGTCTTTAATCGCCGTACGATGGGCTTCCATATGCGGCATCTGCTGATGCTGATCAAGATGGCGCAGGGTTTCCCACTGCTCCAGCATAAAAATGGAATCGGGTGAGTTGTGCTTCCACGGTACCTGCGCCTGGTGATCGACCAGTGGGCTGTACTGATGGCAGCCTTCTTCTTCCAGCACGGTAGGAATCACCTGGTGAAACGCATCCAGCACTTTCTGACGGCAGCCCGGCTTAACACAAATTTCAGCAACGACGGTTAACATTTACGTTTCCTCTTTCTGGGTGAACGTCTATTTAAGCAAAAATCTCGCGGAGGTGCGTGCGATAACGTGCAATATCGCGTGGAACATCGGGCTGTTTCATCACGTCGTTGCAGATAAAGGTCGGCAATGCTTCCATGCCCAGGAACTGATTCGCCTTATGGAAATGCAGATACAGTCCGTCAACGCCCACGCCTTCAAAGAACTGCTCAGGGTCGGTAAAGGCCTCCAGTGGTGCGTTCCAGGTCAGTGACAGCATATATTTTTTGCCCTGAATCAGTCCGCCTGAGCCATATTTTTTTGCGCCGTCGGCACGGGTGCGGCCATCGCTGGCATACAGCTTACCGTGGCCGTCGGTGAATACCTCATCGATGTAACGTTTCACGGTCCAGGGTTCACCCATCCACCAGCCCGGCATTTGATAAATCACCACGTCGCTGTCGAGATATTTTTGCACCTCATCAGCCACGACATACGCATGGTCGGCAACGGTGACGGTGACCTCATGGCCCAGATCGCGCAGCTGGCTGGCGGCCACCTCGGTCAGCGTATGATTCAGCTCGCCTTTCGAATGGGCGAAGGTTTTACCGCCATCAATAATTAAAATGTTACTCATTAAGCTTGTCTCCCGTATGCGTCAATGGGGGTAGCTTAGGCCGTGGCGGGCGGGAGAAAAATGCGAGAATGATCACAACACTTTTGCGAATAGCGCAATAACCCCCGAGGTTATGTCACCATACCAGCGCAAACTCACTGCCGAAAAAATACAATGATGAAAAAAACACTCGTAATCACGTTACTGCTGGTGGCTGGCGGCGCGCAGGCCCAGTCGCGTCTGGACAGCGTGCTCAACACCAAAACCCTGAAAGTCTGTACTACCGGGGACTACAAACCTTACAGCTTCCTGAAACCGGATGGCAGTTATGAAGGGCTGGATATCAGCATGGCTGAATCCCTGGCCGCGTCTCTTGGGGCAAAAGTGCAATGGGTGCCCACCACCTGGAAAACCCTGATGCAGGACTTTATCGCGAAGCAGTGCGATATCGCACTGGGTGGCGTATCGGTCACGCTGAAGCGCCAGCAAACCGCCTGGTTTGCGCAGCCGCTGGGCGTGGACGGTAAAATTCCCTTGGTGCGCTGCGCAGATAAAGCGAAGTACCAGACGGTCGAACAGATGAACCAGCCCAGCGTGCGTCTTGTTGAGCCAGCGGGAGGCACTAACGAAGCCTTCGTACACAGCCACTTACCTCATGCAGCGTTATCGCTATATCACGATAATGTGACTATCTTCCAGCAGCTGGTGGACAACAAAGCCGACGTCATGATCACTGATGCCTCCGAGGCGCTGTACCAGCAAAAACGCTTTCCTTCCCTGTGTGCGCTCAATCCCGATAAACCACTGCAGTACGGTGAAAAGGCTTACATGATTCCGCGCGATGATATGAGCTGGAAGCTGTATGTCGATCAGTGGCTGCACCTGAGCACCGCCACCGGAGAATATGCGCAGATCGCCCAGCAGTGGATGGGTGTGATGAAGTAAGGAGAAAGCAGGGCGTTTACCTGATGTGTTAACGCCGGGCTTCAAAACTGGCGATAGCCGTCCGAGACGGCGCACATGCGTCACTGCCCCCCGCCACGGGAGCGGAACAGACAATTCGCCGCGCTGAGCAGAGCGAGGAAGCCAGAATTTGCCCGCAGGACGCGAGCAAAAAGCGGAGCCGGTACAGGAAGTACCGTCTCCGCTGGTTCGTCAGGCTGACGAACGACGCGAAGGTACCGCGTTAGTGGCGCGAGGACGTCAGACCCGATACTGCGGCGGTGGGAACCGCACGGAACACCAACCACACATTTTTACCCTTCAGTACTCAATACAGCGACGCTTTCCCCAGTCCACCAAACAAGTTCATTTTGTAGCGAATGACCGCTTTGGCCGCCTCAATCGCCTCAGGATAAATCACGTTTGGATCCCACCAGGTTTCGCGGGTTAAGACTTCGCGCACCTTCTGGAAATAGGCATATTTCATATCGCTGGAAATATTGATTTTACCGACGCCCAGCGTAACCGCCTCCGCCACTTCGGCATCGGGATTCGCCGAACCACCGTGCAAGACCAGCGGAATGGAAACGCGCTGAGAGATATCGCGCAGAATATGCATTTGCAACTCCGGTTTCATATCTTTGGGGTAAATACCGTGCGCGGTGCCGATGGCGACGGCTAAGGTATCCACGCCGGTGCGCTGCACAAAATCTTCGGCCTGCGCAGGATCGGTGTAAATGACTTTGCTCACGCCGCCTTCTACTGATGTCCCGGTATCGCCAATCGTGCCCAGTTCGCCCTCGACAGATACGCCCACCGCGTGCGCCAGATTCACCACCTCTTTGGTCAGTGCCACGTTTTCTTCATAGGGCAGCAGCGAACCGTCAATCATGACCGACGTGAAACCACACTGGATAGCGCGTAACACATCGGCTACCGACGCGCCGTGGTCCAGATGCAGCGTAAAAGGCACCTTGCTCTTCAGCGTACGCTCCCGCACGTAGCCAAAAAACGCATCCGTTACGAACGCCAGTTCGCTGGGGTGAATAGAGATAATCGCCGGAGTTTGTGTGGCTTCGGCTTCTTCCACCACCGCGCGGATAAAACAGCTGTCGGCCACGTTAAATGCGCCTATAGCAAAGCGGTGTTGGCGGGTGGGGCTTAACATCTCTTTCATTGAAATCAACATGTTAAATCTTCCTCAGCTTGTTTTACGACAAAGGGATGCCCTGCGCTGACGTTCAGAGACGCGCACCGGGGTACAGCAGAAAAAATTCAGATCTGATTAGCGGAGCCGGAACAGCTCAGATAGTCATGTACGACTTCGCAGCAGGCGGCCTCCATCAGCGCCAGCAGATCAGGCAGCTCAGCAGCGGGATGCTGCTTAAGCGCCTGATGGAGCGCCTGCTTGCCTGCATCAAAGACCGCCGCGCCAACGTTAATCTTGGCGACGCCGTGCTGACTGACGCGACGAATATCGTCGGCTGGCGTGCCGCTGCCGCCGTGCAGCGCCAGGGGAACCGGCGAAACCCCATGCAGCGCAGCCAGACGCTGAAAGTCGATTTGCGGTTTGACGCCCGCGGGATAAAGCCCGTGTGCGGTGCCAACCGACACCGCTAACAGATCGATGCCCGTCTGTTCAATAAACGGCAGAACATCCGCCACCTGAGTCATTTTTACCGCCGCATCGGCAAGGGCATAGGTTGGTGCATCGGCGATATGCCCCAGCTCGCCCTCCACGCAAACTTCGGCGGTATGCGCCATCTCGACCACTTTTGCCGTCTGGCGAATATTTTCTGCCAGCGGCTCGGAGGAGGCATCGATCATCAGTCCGGTAAACCCGGCGCGAAAGGCCTGTCCAATCAGCGGAAAGGCTTTTCCGTGGTCAAGCGCCAGCGCGATCGGCACGCTGGCATTCGCTGCCAGCGCCTGAACCAACGGCACGGCGACAGCGGGCGGGAAATGGCGGCTGTGCCCCTGATAAACATTCAGGATCAGGGGGGCGCGTTGCTCCTCCGCCGCCTTCACTGCCGCACGTGCGCTCTCCAGATTGAAACAGTTGATGGCCAGTACCGCATACTGGTTACGGGCAGCCCGTGCGATCAGGTCGTTCATTGCCGCGTACATACGCACTCCTTATTCCAGTGTGAATTTAATGTCGTCTTCACGAACGCTGTGGTCTTCCACGTCGTCAAACTCTTCGTCGGCTTCGGTTACCGGCTTTTTCAGCAGCGACAGCATCACGCCACAGATCGTGGTGCCGATACCGAGCGCAAGGCAGAACAGCCAGGGTTTGGTGAAGAGAGGTACCACGAACATGCCGCCGTGAGGCACGGGCGCTTCGACGCCCCAGACCATAATCAGCCCGCCAGCGACGGCGGAAGCCACCACACAGCTGCCGACGACACGAAGCAGATCGCGCGCGGCAATCGGGATCACACCCTCAGTGATCATGCAGATCCCCATGGGAAAGGCCGCCTTCAGCGCCTCTTTTTCCGCCCGGGTGTACTTATGGCGGGTTAACAGCCAGGAAAGGGTGATACCAAAGGGCGGGATCATCGAACCGACAAATTTGACCGCTTCTGGTCCGTAAATACCGTCGACCAGCATGCCATCCGCGAACAGCGACATGGTTTTATTGACCGGCCCGCCAAAGTCGAAGGTGGCCATCGCCCCCAGAATAGCGCCCATAACGAACTTCGAACCGCCCTGCATGGATTCCAACAGCGCAATCAGCGCCTTCTGCAACCAGACAATGGGCTGGCCGATGAAGGTCATCATCAAAAGCCCGGCGATAATGGTGCTCAGCACCGGTAACACCATGATCGGCATCAGGCCCTGCATCGACTGCGGCAGTCGAATGCTGCGCCGCAGCAGAATCACCGTATAACCCACCAGGAAGCCGCCAAGGATGCCGCCGATAAAACCCGTGCCGATCTGGCCGCAGATAAAGCCCACGATTAAGCCAGGCGCAAAGCCCGGCCTGTCGGCAATCGAGTAGGCGATGGCGGCGCTTATCAACGGCACGATCAATCCCATGCCCCAGCCGCCCATCTGGTTCAGCATCCAGGCAATCGTGCCGGGATGTTTGCCTACGTCCGGGCCACCGATGACCTGGCCCAGCGCGATACAGATCCCGGCGGCGACAATCAGCGGGATCATCCAGGAGATCCCCGTCAACAGATGACCTTTGATCTCCTGTCCGTACTGTCTTTTGTTATCGTTCATTGTGGATCTCCTCAGGCACGCGCCAGTGAATCCGCCACTTTTTCCAGGAACTTGATCGGCGACTTGATCACTACTTCAGTTTTCAACCTGACGATCGGTTTACCGCGAAAGCGTTCCTCACCGTTGATCTTGACATCCACCGCCAGAATGACGACATCGGCGGCGGCGATGGTTTCCGTATCGAGGGCATTTTCAGTACCAATGGTGCCCTGCGTTTCCACGTGGATGGTGTGACCAAGGGCATGGGCACCCTTGATCAGTTTTTCGCGCGCAATGTAGGTATGCGCGATACCCGCCGTGCAGGCGGCAACACAGACAATGTTCATGGTCTACCTCGGACGTGTAGGATTAACAGAGGTCGGTTTCGGCGTACTGGCTGAACAGCCGAATGATTTCGCTGGGGTCGTTTTCCACCAGCAACTGCGCGATCACCTCATCATCGGCCAGCGCACTGGCCACCTGGGACAGCAGGCGAATATGGGGGGTATTTTGATCTTCAAGGCGCACGGCAAACAGGATGATGCAGCGCACCTGGCTGCCATCCAGCGTTTCCCAGGGAATATCCTGCTGGCTGCGCCCAATGGCTAGCGTGGTCTGTTTCACGGCTGACGATTTCCCGTGAGGAATGGCAATGTGATTTTCAAACCCTGTCGATCCCTCTGCCTCGCGTAGCCAGACATCCTTGATAAAGGCCTGTTTATCGTTAATCGCACCGTCACTGAACAGCAAATCGGTCAGTTCAATGATGGCCTCCTCTTTACTGCTGGCTTGCAGGTTGAGATTGACGCGGCGTGGCGTAAGAATGCGAGAAATATCCATCAGTCAGACCTCATTCAGTTAATGTTCTGCCAGGGCGCTGTTAACGGCCTTCGGCAGTCGGCTACCAATCATGGCGTCAGTCACACGGCGAATATCGTCGTCATTGAAAAACGCGGTTACATACACGACAGGAAACAGCGAGGTGTCGAGGTGAATAGTCGAGATCACCAGATCCACCGGCTCCTGTTGGCAAAAATCGCCGAGGTTACTGGCCGAAATGACGCCCGCAATAATCCAGTCCGGGAACGCGCGCAGAATACGGCTCTTCAGGAGATGCGAGGTGCCCACGCCGCTGGAACAGACCAGCAAAATGCGTTTATGGGCGATTTGCCGTTCCAGCGCGGCCTGAAAATGGACACATAAATAGCCCACTTCGTCGTCAGCAATCGACCCGTAATGAAATCGCGCGGCGGTAAGCTGCATGGCCCGCTGAGTCAGCGTAAAAATTTCACTCAGCTCCGTTTTAATATCATCGAGCAATGGATTACGAATGCTAATATGATATTTCAGCCGGTTTAGTAATGGCTTAATATGGAAAAGTAAACCTTCAAATAATAAAGGATCGGCAGTGAGGTCCTGTTGAATCAGTTCTGAGAAGCAGCGAATTAATTCAATCGTAATATTACGCGAGGCTTCATTCGATAATTGATATTGCGGCAACATATCGCTGCCACGTTCTTCAACCACAATGCCCGACGAAATAATGTACTGATAAATAAATCCGACTTCATCCGCCGGCACTGACTGGCCTAAACGTTGTTCAACCTGTCGCACCATTTGGCGGGCAATCTTCAGAATGCGATTATCCATTTCCTGAGCGCTCAGCGCTAACGGCAGCGATAAAGCCTTACCCTGCGACATGCGGTGGATCATAATCAGGATGTGGGTGGACAGATTGATGTAGTACGCATCGCTCAGCGGATAGCCAAGCTGCTGCTCCATCTGCTGCAGCAAGGTCTGCACAAACGCCACATCCTCCTCGCCAAAATAGTGGATCAGCGCCTGATAACTGCCCGGGTCCAGCCGCGGTAGCGCCGTGTTACTGCCACCGCTGTGCTGCATAACATCATTAATCAGCGATACCATCGCCTGGCGTAATGCCTGCTCACTGCCTTCGACATGCGTACCGCTCTGACTTCTGACCAGCGCCAGCGCCAGCGGTTGTAGCCACTCTTCAATGACCTTTAAATCGTTGACGATAGAAGCATGACTAATGAAATAGCGTTCAGATAACTTACTGATTGAGGTTTCACGCGGCGCGTCCCTCAGCAGCTGTGACAGAATTTTCACCCGGCGTGCATTGTTGCTTAAACCTTCAGACCAGTTCTCGTCACTGGCCAGATGCTGCTGTAATCGCAGGCGTTGCGCGATATCCTCGGTTTGCAGTATCACGCTGCGACCGGGCAGCTTGATCAACTGCGCCTGCCAGGCGCCCAGCCAGAGTTCCAGGCTTTGCAAATCGCGATAAATACTTTTTTCGGAAACGGTTAACTGCTGGGCTAATTGCGTTAAAGCCAGGGGCGTACCCGCCTGCAGCAGTAATTTTAGTAACCGGTGTTGTCGTGAAGTCAGATTCTGCATTCAGTCACCTGTCTATTATTTCGTTAGCGGTGCTTAAGTGGCAATTCGTTAAATCCAACCTGGAAAAAAAATAAAAGCGTGTAACAGCGTTAAAATTGAATGTAGGGCGTGGAAGGCGAATCAACAATACTAAATGTTGTCCCCGAAACGGGACAGGATTAACAGGCTATAACGTCGCCCGTAATTAATTGCGAGCGCGGTCACAAACTATTATAAATAAGACAACACGTATTTTATCCTTAGCGTAATTTTTGGCGTCGGATAAACAGGGAAAAAACCCCTGGCTGACTGCGCCTGGACTGTGACTAACACCCACGAATAAGGTACTATCCTCGCCAAACAACCGCCGGGTGATCCGCCGTCGCGGGTCACGATGTGAGGATGAGGACTTAATGAGCGAATTGACGCAGGATGGTGCAGAGCGTCTTGCCCTGCATACGTTTACTGAGAATGCGTACTTAAATTACTCCATGTACGTCATCATGGACCGCGCGCTGCCTTACATTGGCGACGGTTTAAAGCCCGTGCAGCGCCGTATTGTCTATGCCATGTCAGAGCTGGGACTGAACGCCACAGCCAAATTTAAAAAATCCGCCCGTACCGTCGGTGACGTACTGGGTAAATACCATCCTCATGGCGACAGCGCCTGCTATGAAGCCATGGTGCTGATGGCGCAGCCGTTTTCCTACCGCTATCCGCTGGTCGATGGTCAGGGAAACTGGGGTGCGCCTGACGATCCTAAATCGTTTGCCGCCATGCGTTATACCGAGTCGCGTCTGTCGAAGTATGCCGAAGTGCTGCTGGGCGAGCTGGGGCAGGGCACCGCTGACTGGGTGCCGAACTTTGACGGCACGATGCAGGAGCCGAAGATGCTGCCGGCGCGGCTGCCGAACATCCTGTTAAACGGCACCACCGGCATTGCGGTGGGCATGGCAACGGATATTCCGCCGCACAACCTGCGTGAAGTGGCGCAGGCCGCTATCGCCCTGATTGACGATCCGAAAACCAGCCTGGATGCGCTGCTGGAAATCGTGCAGGGCCCGGATTTCCCGACTGAAGCCGAGATCATCACGCCGCGTGACGAGATTCGTAAAATCTATCAGAACGGACGCGGGTCGGTGCGTCAGCGCGCGGTATGGAAAAAAGAAGACGGCGAAGTGGTGATTACCGCGCTGCCGCATCAGGTATCCGGCGCGCGCGTGCTGGAGCAGATCGCCAACCAGATGCGCAACAAAAAGCTGCCGATGGTAGAGGATCTTCGTGACGAATCCGATCACGAAAACCCCACCCGGCTGGTGATCGTGCCGCGATCTAATCGCGTCGATCTTGAGCAGGTGATGAACCACCTGTTCGCCACCACCGATCTGGAAAAAAGCTACCGCATCAACCTCAATATGATCGGCCTGGATAATCGTCCGGCGGTGAAAAACCTGCTGGAGATCCTGTCTGAATGGTTAGTGTTCCGTCGCGACACCGTGCGCCGCCGTCTCAACCACCGTTTAGAACGCGTACTGCGCCGTTTGCATATCCTCGACGGTTTGCTGGTGGCGTTCCTCAATATTGATGAAGTGATTCATATCATCCGTACCGAGGACGAGCCGAAACCGGTACTGATGTCGCGCTTTGACATTAGCGAAACCCAGGCCGAAGCGATCCTTGAACTCAAGCTGCGTCATTTGGCGAAGCTGGAAGAGATGAAAATTCGCGGCGAGCAGAGCGAGCTGGAAAAAGAGCGCGATCAGCTGCAGGCAACGCTGGCCTCTGAACGCAAAATGAATACGCTGCTGAAAAAAGAGCTGCAGGCAGACAGCAACAGTTTCGGCGACGACCGCCGTTCACCGCTGCGTGAGCGTGAAGAAGCGAAAGCGCTGAGTGAAACCGAGCTGGTGCCGTCCGAGCCTGTCACCATTGTGCTGTCGCAGATGGGCTGGGTGCGCAGTGCTAAAGGACATGACATCGACCCGGCAGGGCTGAGCTACAAAGCGGGCGACAGCTATCTGGCGGCGGCGCGCGGCAAAAGTAACCAACCTGTGGCCTTTATCGATTCCACCGGACGCAGCTATACGCTGGACCCCACTTCGCTGCCGTCGGCACGCGGGCAGGGCGAGCCGCTGACCGGTAAGCTGACGCCACCGCCGGGTGCCGTAATGGAGCAGGTGCTGATGGAGCCGGAAGAACAGCGTTTGCTGATGGCGTCTGATGCCGGATACGGTTTCATCTGTACTTTCAACGATCTGATTTCGCGCAACCGTGCGGGTAAAGCGCTGCTGACGCTGCCTGAAAATGCCCGCGTGATGACGCCCATGGCTGTACATCACGAAGATGACATGCTGCTGGCCATTACGCAGGCGGGCAGGATGTTAATGTTCCCGGTCGGCGAACTGCCACAGATGTCGAAGGGCAAGGGCAACAAGATTATCTCGATTCCGTCTGCGGATGCCGCGTCGGGAGCGGATAAACTGGCCTGGCTGATGATCCTGCCACCGGGCAGTGCGATTACGCTGCACGTTGGCAAACGCAAGCTGCAGTTACGCAGTGAAGAGTTGCAGAAGTTCCGTGCCGATCGGGGCCGTCGTGGCACATTGCTGCCGCGCGGCCTGCAAAAAATTGATCGGGTCGAACTGGATGCGCCGGCACGTCCCGGCAGCGCGGACAGCGACGCGTAATTCACCCGGCTGGCCGCGGCCAGCCGTGTCACATTGAGGAAAATATGTTACTGATATTACGCACTATTATCGTCGTGATTTATTCAATATTACTGAGTTTTTTTGGCTGTATCTGGTGCCTGTTCTCGCCACGTAATCCCCGCCACGTTGCGACCTTTGGTCACCTGTTTGGCAAATTATCGACGCTGTTTGGGCTTAAAGTTGAGCTGCGTCGTCCCGAAGGCGCAGATAACTACGGCAACGCGATTTACATCGCTAACCACCAGAACAACTACGATATGGTCACCGCAGCCAAGATTGTGCAGCCAACAACGGTCACCGTCGGTAAAAAAAGCCTGTTGTGGATACCTTTTTTTGGTCAGCTTTACTGGCTGACCGGCAACCTGCTGATCGATCGTGACAACCGCGCCAAAGCACACGGGACAATCGGTGAGCTGGTGGAGCAGTTTAATAAAAAACGCATCTCCTTCTGGATGTTCCCGGAAGGCACGCGCAGCCGTGGTCGTGGGTTGTTACCCTTTAAAACCGGGGCATTTCATGCTGCTGTTGCCGCAGGCGTGCCGATCATTCCGATTGTGGTATCCAATACTCACGGCAAGATTAACCTCAACCGCCTGAAAAACGGACTGGTGATTGTGGAAATGCTGCCGCCGGTGGACGTGAAACAATTCGAATCCTCTTCGGTGCGCAAGCTGGCGACTCACTGCCGGGAATTGATGGCGGCCAGGCTGGAAGAGCTGAACGCCGAAGTCGAAGAACGCGAAAAAAACGGTAAAATCTAACCGGTAAGCCCTTTATCGGACTATTCTGCATGGATGCCCCACGGCGAGCCAGCATGACGTTGCTCGCCGTGCACGCAGCACAGCAATGACAGCAATAAAAACAGAGTTGGCGGTTCAGCGCCACGCGTAAAAGGTCTGAAATTCAATGTCTTTCAGCAGACGTCAGTTTATCCAGCTTTCTGCCGGTGCGGCGCTCAGTGCCGCGCTTGTGCCTCATGCGGCGCGTGCCGCTTCTGCGGGCGGTGACACGCCCCTGCCTGTCCCGCCGCTACTGGAATCTCGCCGCGGTCAGCCACTGTTTCTGACCCTGCAGCGCAGCCACTGGTCGTTTAACGGTGATAACAATAAAGTCCCGGTCTGGGGCATCAACGGCATGTACCTCGGCCCCACGGTGCGCGTGTACAGCGGTGATGATGTCAAACTGATTTACAGCAACCGCCTCAATGAACCCGTTTCAATGACGGTCAGCGGCCTGCAGGTGCCGGGCGCCCTGATGGGCGGCGCGCCGCGCATGATGTCAGCCGGGGTCGACTGGGCGCCGGTTTTACCGATTCGCCAGAGTGCCGCGACCTGCTGGTATCACGCCAACACGCCAAATCGCATGGCCCCGCACGTGTACAACGGCCTGGCGGGCATGTGGCTGATTGAAGATGACATCAGCAAGCAGTTACCTTTGCCGAAACACTATGGCGTGGATGATTTCCCTCTGATTATTCAGGATAAAAGGCTGGATAACTTTGCCACCCCGGTTTATGACCCACCGGGCGACGGCGGTTTTCTCGGCGATACGCTGCTGGTCAACGGCGTGCGTAACCCTTTTGTCGAGGTATCACGTGGCTGGGTCCGTCTGCGGTTACTGAACGCCTCCAATGCGCGGCGTTATGAACTGAGCATCAGTGACAACCGGCCCTTCACGGTGATTGCCAGCGATCAGGGCTTTCTGCCGTCACCCGTCGCCGTACAGCGCTTAACTCTGGCGCCGGGCGAACGGCGTGAAGTCTTAGTGGATATGTCGCAAGGGGATGAAGTCTCCATCACGGCAGGCACGGCGGCGGGCATTATGGATCGTTTGCGCGGTTTCTTTGAGCCTTCCACGATCCTGACCTCAACGCTGGTGCTTACGCTGCGGCCTACCGGCCTGCTGCCGCTGGTGACGGATAACCTGCCGATGCGTTTGCTGGCCGATCAGATTCTGGATGGCGCCTCGGTACGCACGCGTGAGTTCCGCATTGGCGACAGCCTGCCGGGCATCAATGGTGCCGTCTGGGATATGAACCGCATTGATTCTACCGCACAGCAGGGCACGTTCGAACGCTGGATTATTCGCGCCGATCGTCCGCAATCTTTCCACATCCAGGGCGTTATGTTCCTGATTAAGAGCGTAAACGGCGCTCAGCCGATGGGCGAAGATCGCGGCTGGAAGGACACGGTCTGGGTGGACGGAGACGTAGAGCTGCTGGTGAGCTTTACGCAAAGTTCTTCTGAGCATTTTCCGTTTGTCTATCACAGCCAGACGCTGGAACTGGCGGATCGCGGCACGGCAGGTCAGCTGCTGACGCAACCCACGCTGTCTTAGCGGCACACGTGCTTCAACAGGGCAGGAGAGCCTCTCCTGTCCGTGCCCTTCGGAGATTAAAACCGAAGAAGCTGCAGCATCAGCTGGGGCATCTGGTTGGCCTGAGCCAGCATCGCTACGCCGGCCTGCTGTAAAATCTGTGCCTGTGACAGCGCCGATACTTCTGTCGCGTAATCAACATCCTCTATCCGGCTCCGTGCGGCAGTGAGATTGGTCACCATGCTCCCAAGGTTGGCGATAGCGGACTGAAAGCGGTTCTGGTCTGCCCCCATCCTGCTGCGTTGCGTGTCAACGAACTGAATCGCCCGGTCAATGTCAGTCAGAGGCGAGTTCCCCGTCGCTGTCCCGTTCGCTCCGCCAGTCACGGCGCCTTTCAGAACGTCAAAACCCTCTACGGCAACCGTACGTGCGGCCCCGTTAACGGTGTCACCTGATGTCATCTGCCGGACGTTGAGCGTGGTGCCGGTTGTTCCCGCTTTTAGCAGGTTGTACCGGTCACTCGAGTCAATATCGATGCTGAGGGTTTCACCGTCTTCCGCACCGACCTGAAAGCGATACTCGGACGCACCCGATCCGGTATTCAGCACCTTAATGCCATTGAAATCCGTTTGCGCCGTAATGCGGTTAATTTCCTCCATTCGCTGGTTCACTTCGGTCTGAATCGAGTCGATATCCGCAGCGGAGTTGCTTCCATTTTGTGCCTGTACCGTCAGGACGCGTATACGTTGCAGGTTGTTATTGATTTCATCGAGCGCGCCCTCCGCGGTTTGTGACAGCGAAATACCCTCACCGGCGTTTCGGGTGGCAACCGTCATTCCGTTGATCCTTGAGGTCAGACGGTTGGCTATCGCCATCCCGGCAGCATCATCTTTAGCGCTGTTAATGCGGAGTCCAGAAGAGAGGCGTTCAATGGCCGTCGACATCGCGTTTTGCGAAAGGAAAAGGTCATTCTGAACGATCAATGACAGGATATTGGTATTGATAACCGACATGACAGGCTCCTGGGTTGCTAACGTTACGCTTTACTCCACTGCGCGCTAATGCCGCGATCCCTTGAACGGGCGCGGGCAGGCAGCAGAGCCAGGCTAAAAGATCATAACGTTAATCATTATCACCCCGGTTATGAGACGGGCAAAGCCAGTCACCCCGGCGGTGTGTTGCAAAGCGTGTCGCGCTAACAGGAAAGGGCGCCATCAGCAGGCTAAGCCCGTTTTTAAACGGCACAGATAACCGTATTGCTGCCGAATAAGGCAAGGTTTTAAAGGGGGGATTTGACTTATCGAGGCGCAGGATGTGGCGATGTGCAGGCGAGCCGCTTATCTTGTGCCGCAGAAGACGAATGCGCCTGACGCAGGCTGATCATCAATGATGTCCTTTGACACAGATTTTAAAAAATCGTAAAACTCCCCGTTCCTGCTCAGCTATAAAAAAAAGCCTCCCCCAGCCGGGAGAGGCGATGCGTACCCACTCTCTTGTTAAGTCGGGTCAGGCGACGGTCAGCCGTTGAACGTATCCGGGTCAGGCCCCAGGCGATTACCGCTGTCCAGCTTCGCAATCTCGCTCATTTCTGTCTTATCCAGACGGAAATCAAACACGTTGAAATTTTCTTCGATGCGCGCAGGCGTAACGGATTTAGGGATCACCACCAGGCCGCTGTCCAGGTGCCAGCGGATGACGATTTGCGCCGGGGTTTTACCGTATTTTTTCGCCAGCGATTTGATGATGTCCTGATCGAACACGCCTTCACCGCCCTGAGCCAGCGGACTCCAGGATTCAGTCTGAATCTGGTGCATGGCGTTCCAGGCGTGAAGCGTGCGCTGTTGCAGCATGGGATGGAGCTCAATCTGGTTGATGACCGGCGTCACGCCCGTCTCTTCCAGCAGTCGCTTCAGGTGCGGCTGATTAAAGTTACACACGCCGATGCTCTTCACCAGGCCCTGCTGCTGCAGTGCGATCATGTGTTTCCAGGCTTCAACGTAGTGATCATTCTCAGGACACGGCCAGTGTATCAGGTAGAGATCAACCTGATCCAGCTTGAGTTTTTCCAGGCTGGTTTCCAGTGCCTGCTGAACGTTTTGCTGGTCGCTGTTCCACAGCTTGGTGGTAACAAAGATATCGTCACGCGCGACCTCCGTTTCCTGTAGCGCCTGACCTATGGCTTCTTCATTTTTATACGCGGCGGCGGTATCAATTGAGCGATAGCCGACCTCCAGCGCTTTCAGCACGGCATGACGGGCATCTTCGACGCTGGCTTGCCACACGCCAAGTCCCAGTTGCGGCATCATGTTACCATCGTGCAGTTTGATAATGGGTTGGTCTGCCATAACATGCTCCTTACATTTGCAGTAAACCAGTGAATCCTCGCTGTGCTTAAGTCTAGCTAACAATTTTCAGGCTGCCTGTGAACCGCACAGGATAACCCTGCCTGATCCTGTAAACTTCTTGCCTGATTCTCCATTTTGCTGGCGAATTAACCTGGCGCGCGGCAAACTGCTGTTTTATTTTCTGGAGTGATTATGCCTCACGACGCATTGTGCCAACGTCTGGCTCAGCAGGTGGTCACGCTGATGACACATAGCCGTCACCAGCGCTGTCCGGTAGAAAACGTTTCTCTGATCTATGCCGATCAGTACCGTCCGCGCACGCCCATCATGTATCAGCCGGGCATCGTCATTCTCTTTCAGGGCGGTAAAACTGGCTATCTCGGCAGTACGGTTTTTCAGTACGACGCCACAAAATATTTAATGCTGACCGTGCCTTTGCCGGTCGAATGCGAAACCTGGGCCTCACCAGAGCAGCCGTTGGCCGGGATGTGTTTACGTGTGGATACGGCCAGTCTGCAGGATCTGCTGATGGATATAGGTGACGACGAAGGGTTTCAGCCACAGCCGCTCACCTCCGGTATTCACTCCGGCTGGTTAACCGAGCCCATGTTGTGTGCCGCAGAACGCCTGCTGGATGTGATGACGCAGCCGCGCGATGCGCGCGTGCTGGGGCCGCATATTGTGCGGGAGATTATTTATTACGTGCTGACCGGGCCGATAGGCGGTGCGCTGCTCTCGCTGGTGAGTCGGCAAACGCAGTTCAGCCAGATCGCCCGCGCGCTGCGCCGCATTGAGAATCACTATGCCGATAACCTCAGCGTGGATGCGCTGGCGGCGGAAGTGAACATGAGCGTGTCGGCGTTTCACCATAATTTTAAGGCCGTCACGCAGACGTCGCCGTTACAGTACCTCAAACGTTATCGTCTGCATCAGGCGCGGTTGCTGATGTTGCACGATGGCCTGAAAGCCAGCGTGGCGGCCGTGCGGGTTGGCTATGAAAGTCCGTCGCAATTTTCGCGAGAGTTTAAACGCTATTTTGGCGTGACGCCGGGAGAGGAAGTGAATCGGGTGCGCCAGACGGTGGCCGAACCGCCCGCCTGACGCTACCCGCTGTCAGGCGTGTTTCTGACGACGTTTTTTCCAGATCACGAAGACGCTGCCCACCAGGCCGACCACCAGTAGCACCATCGGCAGTATCATCAGGATCGCCATCACCTGATCTTCGTGACGTTTGATAAAGGGCACCTGGCTGATACCGTATCCCAGCGTGACCACGATGCCGACCCAGAGCAGGCCGCTGAGCCAGTTAAACAGCTGGAAACGGGCATTAGACAGCCCGGAAATGCCCGCCATGGTAGGCAACAGGGTACGAATAAACGCCAGGAAGCGGCCAACCAAAAGCGCCATCAGACCATGACGGTTGAACATATTCCAGGCGCGTTGATGATATTGCGCCGGCAGCTGCATCAGCCAGCTCTTCACCAGCTTCGTGTTGCCCAGCCAGCGCCCCTGCAGATAACTCAGCCAGCAGCCCAGACTGGCGGCGGCCGTGAGTATCACCAGCGTCGGGAAAAAGTCCATCACGCCTTTAGCTACCATGGCACCGGCCAGTAGCAAGAGGCTGTCGCCAGGCAAAAAAGAGGCAGGTAACAATCCATTTTCCAGGAATAGCGTCATAAACATTACGCTGTAGACGATCCAGACGACTTCTGGATTGGCCAGCGCGGCAAAGTCCTGATGCCAAAGCGCGTGCACAATCTCGTGTAAAACACCCATTAGCTATCCCATTACGTCAAAATGAAATTCAATTGTTCTGTTCAGACCTGGCTGACCTCTTACTTCCCACCACAGCATTGCGCGGTGAAGGGGTAAAATGTTGCGGTTCTTCTGCTGACTGAACACTTTTTATAGATCGAATGTTAACAGCTAACCAGCCATGACCGGGTGTAATATCACGACGGTCGGCGCCTGGTTTATGTCATGTTTACTATTTTAGCGCGTGAGGCGATCAAAGCCCGCCTCAAGATCGACCAGCAGGTCATCGACATGCTCAAGACCAATGTGGAGCCGTATCAGCGTCCCCTCAAAGTCAACGCCACCGGCCGGGCGAATGGCCGCTAACTCATCGGGCTGGTTGGCTAAAATCAGTGACTCATATCCGCCCCAGGAATAAGCCATGCTGAAGTGATGAAAATGGTCGAGATAATTCGCCAGCTGTTCACGGCTCAGTTTTTGCCGCAGCACGAATGAAAATAAACCGCTGCTGCCGGTGAAGTCACGCTGCCAGAATGCATGTCCGCGGCACGAGGGCAGCGCCGGATGGTTAACCCGCGCCACTTCTGGCCGCGCAGAAAGCCACTCTGCGACCTGCAGCGCACTCTCTTCATGCTGGCGCAGACGCACGCCCAGCGTACGTAGGCCACGGCTTGCCATGTAAGCCGTGTCGGCATCCACCATCTGGCCCATCAGGTAGCTGTTTTCGCGCAGTTGATCCCAGCAGCGGGCGTTGGCGACAGCGGTGCCAATCATGGCGTCACTGTGGCCGATCAGGTATTTCGTTCCAGCCTGAATAGAAATATCCACGCCCAGGGCCAGCGGGCTGAACAGCACGCCTGCCGCCCAGGTGTTGTCGATCATAATGATGGCGTCTGGCGCTTTAGCGCGTACCGCCGCAACGATAGCCGGCACGTCCTGCACTTCCATGGTGATGGAGGCGGGAGATTCCAGGAAAACCACGCGGGTATTGGGCTGAACCAGCGCGGCGATGTCGTGACCAATACAGTGATCAAACCAGGTGGTCGAGACCTGGAGCTTGCTGAGGATTTTTGTGCAGAAGTCCTGAGTCGGTTCATAAACGGCACCGCTCATTAAAATGTGATCGCCCGCTTCGACAAACGCGAGGATGGCGTTGGAGACGGCTGCCGCGCCGCAAGGATAGAGAACACAGCCCGCACCGCCCTCCAGCTCCGTCATGGCATCCTGCAAGGCGAAATGCGTCAGGGTGCCGCGACGGCCGTAAAACAGTTCGCCTTTCGCGCGCCCTGCGGTGGCCCGTTTTTTTTCTGCAACGCTATCGAAAACCAGTGAAGAGGCTCGCTGAATGACCGCATTCACCGAGCCTTGGGTATAACGCTTGTTGCGTCCAGCGCTGACGAGGGTGGTATCAATTTTTTTCGTGGTCATGACTCTCTACTTTGCCGCTTGCAACTTAACCTTCACGTTACCACGAATTTTGCAGCGACGTTGAGGGGCAAAACAGATTATTGACGCAGCAGCAGGGAGATTTCCCGGGCCGCCTCCTGCAGCAGCGGCAAATGGCGCTGGCGCAGCGTATCGGCGGAAACCTGCCCGGCATGCACGCCCACGTTGAGCGCGGCCACTATTCTGCCCCCCGGCGCGCTGAGCGGCACGGCGAGAGATCGCAGCCCGATTTCCAGTTCCTGATCGTTAATGGCGTAGCCCTGCTGCCTGACGCGCGCCAGTTCCTCACGCAGCGCGCTGCTGCTGACCAGCGTATGACTGGTATAACGCAGCTGGGTCAGGCGCGCCAGGTAATCGTTAAGCGGTTCACTGGCCAGGCCGCTTAACAGCACTCTTCCCATGGAGGTGGTGCTGGCAGGCAGGCGGCTGCCGATGTGCAGGTCAATCGTCATAATGCGCGATGCCGACGCACGGGCGATGTAGAGAATGTCGTCTCCGTCCAGCACCGCCATCGAACAGGACTCGTTCAGCGTCTGGCTGAGCTGACGCAAAACCGGCTGCGAGGCGCTGGCAAGCGGCGTTGCGCCTAACCAGTTGTGGCCGAGAGAGAGCACGCGCGGACGCAGTTCAAAGTTTTTGCCATCCTCCGCATACACAAACCCCAGCTTGCTCAGCGTATACAGACAGCGCCGCACGGCCGCACGAGGAATGCCTGTACGCTGGCTGATTTGCGACACGGACATCAGGCGACGCTGTGGGGTAAAGGCCTGCAGCACCTCCAGTCCACGCGCCAGGGAGGCCATAAAATTGGGATCGCCTTTCCAGGGATCGCTGTTACCGCGCAGTGGTTGTTGTTCATCCGTCATGGTTTTCTCCGGTTAGTGGCTGGATGCGCGCACGCCTGTGTGCGCGATCACAATGTTCTGTTTTATCTCATCAGCGACCGATAATCGCACACTATTTCGATTATCGGTATTGTTTGCTGTCACAGAGCGATCTACTTTTTGGCTATTCACGACAAGCCGGCCTGTGCCGGGCGAAAGGAAGAGCAAATGATCGATAAAAGTGTGGCAACGCTGGCAGAGGCCGTTGCGGTGATACCAGACGGGGCCAGCATCATGATTGGCGGATTCGGACCCGCAGGCCAGCCCCTGGAACTGATTGATGCGCTGATTGACCATGGCGTACGCGGGCTGACGGTGATCAGCAACAACGCGGGCAACGGCGAAAGTGGCCTGGCCGCGCTGCTGAAGGCAGGCTGTGTTGAGAAGATGATTTGCTCTTTTCCCCGCCAGGTCGATTCCTGGGTGTTCGACGAACGCTATCGCCGGGGAGAAATTGCACTGGAGCTGGTGCCGCAGGGCAACCTTGCCGCCAGAATGCAGGCGGCAGGGAGCGGGCTGGGGGGCATTTTCACGCCAACCGCCTTTGGCACACCGCTGGCGGAGGGCAAAGAAACCCGTGAAATCGACGGTCGTCATTACGTATTTGAAAAGCCGCTTAAGGCTGATTTTGCCCTCATCAAAGCGCATCAGGGCGACCGCTGGGGCAACCTTGTTTACCGCAAAGCGGCACGAAATTTCGGTCCGGTGATGGCCATGGCCGCGGCGACCACGATTGCGCAGGTGGCAGAACTGGTGCCGCTCGGCGATCTCGATCCTGAAAACGTCGTCACGCCGGGCATTTTTGTGCAGCGGCTGGTGGCCGTGGCTAATCCCGTGACCCTGACCCTTTCCGCCTGAGGAGTAGGCTATGCAAAAACTCACCCGAGACCAACTGGCACAGCGCGTGGCGCGCGATATTCCTGAGGGCGCCTACGTCAATCTGGGCATCGGCCTGCCCACCCGCATTGCCAACTATCTGCCCGCAGATAAAGAGATCTTCCTGCACAGCGAGAATGGGCTCCTCGGCATGGGGCCCGCGCCCGTCGCCGGAGAGGAGGATCCGGAGCTGATCAACGCCGGGAAAGAGCAGGTAACGCTGCTGCCTGGCGGCTGTTTTTTCCACCACGGCGACTCGTTTGCCATGATGCGCGGCGGGCATCTGGATATCTGCGTGATGGGGGCTTATCAGGTGTCTGTCGGCGGCGATCTGGCTAACTGGAGCACCGGGGCGCAAGACGCAATTCCTGCCGTGGGCGGGGCAATGGATCTCGCCATCGGCGCGCGCAAAGTCTATGTGATGATGGATTACCTGACCAAAAAAGGGGAGTGCAAGCTGGTCAAACAGTGCAGCTATCCGCTTACCGGTCTGGGCTGCGTCAGTCGTCTCTATACCGATATGGCCGTGATCGATATTACCCCGCAGGGCCCGCTGGTGGTGGAGTGCTGCCCCGGGCTGAGTTTTGATGCGCTGCAGGCGTTAACGCCGGTGCGTTTATTGCAACCTGAACTGGCGACCGCCTGAGGAGAAGCTGATGCAACAGGCGTTTATCTGCGATGCACTCCGCACGCCGTTTGGCCGTTACGCGGGCGCGCTTGCCAGCCTGCGTGCTGACGATCTGGCTGCTTTACCCTTAGCGGCGCTGTTAGCCCGCCAGCCGGCGTCGGTGGCGCAGGCTATTGACGATGTGATTTACGGCTGCGCAAATCAGGCGGGAGAAGACAACCGTAACGTGGCGCGCATGGCGCTGCTACTGGCCGGGCTGCCCTCCAGCGTGCCGGGCACCACGCTCAACCGTTTGTGCGGCTCGGGGCTGGATGCCATCGGCACGGCGGCCCGGGCGATCAAATGCGGTGAGGCCGAAATAATGATAGCGGGTGGCGTGGAGAGCATGTCGCGCGCCCCCTTTGTGACCGGCAAAGCCGACAGCGCATTTAGCCGTTCCCTGAAAATGGAAGACACGACGATGGGATGGCGCTTCATCAACCCACAAATGCGCGCCCGCTTTGGTGTCGAAACCATGCCGGAAACGGCAGAAAACGTTGCCCGCGAGTTCGCTATCAGCCGCGCCGATCAGGATGCTTTTGCCCTGCGTAGTCAGTTGCGTACCGCCCGGGCGCAGGAAATGGGGCTGTTTAGTGACGAACTGATGGCGGTGAGCATCCCACAGCGCAAAGGCGAAGCCCTGAACATCACCTGTGACGAGCATCCGCGCAGCACCTCCCTGGCCGCGCTGGCGGGTCTGAAAGGCGTGGTGAGCCCGGAAGGCAGCGTCACGGCGGGTAACGCATCGGGCATTAACGATGGGGCCTGCGCCTTGCTGCTGGCGAGCGAGAACGCGGCGGCAGAACACGGACTCACGCCATTGGTGCGGATTGTGGCGATGGCGGCCTGTGGCGTGGAGCCGCGCATCATGGGCTATGGTCCGGTGCCTGCCGTGCGTAAAGTGTTGGCTCAAAGTGGCCTGACGCTGGCGCAAATGGACGTGATCGAATTAAATGAGGCTTTCGCTGCTCAGGCGCTGGCGGTGACGCGCGCACTGGGACTGGCCGACGATGCTGCCCATGTGAATCCCAACGGCGGCGCGATTGCGCTGGGACATCCGCTGGGCGCATCAGGCGGCAGGCTGGCCATGACCGCAGCGTATCAGCTGCGGCGCACGGGCGGCCGTTACGCGCTGTGCACCATGTGTGTGGGCGTGGGGCAGGGCATCGCACTCATTCTGGAACGGGTATAACCAATGTCTCTTTACCGCGCCATGTTTATGGCCTCTCCCCTTAATGACTGCTTTAGCGATACCGCGTTGTTACAGGGAATGCTGGATTTCGAAGCCGGGCTGGCACAGGCGCTGGCCACGGCAGGCGTGATCGATCACGCCTCCGCTCGCTGTATTCAGGCCTGTTGCCAGGCGCAGGCGATCGATACGGCGGCGCTGACGCAGGCGGCGGGCCTGGCGGGCAACCTGGCGATTCCGCTGGTTAAACAGCTCACTGCCGTGGTGGCGGCGACGTCGCCCGAGGCCGCGCGCTATGTCCACTGGGGCGCAACCAGTCAGGATGCCATCGACAGCGGACTGATGCTGCAACTGCGCACCGCGCTCAACGACACGGCTTCGCTGCTGGATCGGCTGATTGCCGCCCTGACGATTCAGTGCGAGCGGCACAGCACGACGCTGATGGTCGGCCGGACCTGGCTGCAGCACGCGCTGCCGGTGACGTTAGGCCTGAAGCTGGCGGGCACGCTGGATGCGCTGGTGCGTTTTCGTGCGCGACTGGCGGCCATGCGGCCGCGGGTGCTGGCGCTGCAGTTTGGCGGGGCGGCGGGCACGCTGGCGTCCCTGGGGGAAAAGGGCGAACGCGTAGAGCAGGCGTTGTCTGATGTGCTGGCCCTGCCGCGAAGCGCTGTGCCTTGGCATGCGCAGCGCGACAGAATCACCGAGCTGGCGGGCTGGTATGCCGGTCTTACCGGTGCGCTGGGCAAGCTGGCCCGGGACATGTCGCTTCTGATGCAGAGCGAAGTCTGCGAAGTCAGTGAACCCCTGGCGCCGGGGCGCGGGGGCTCCTCTACCATGCCGCACAAAAGGAACCCGGTGCTCTGCGCGGCGATTCTCAGCGCGGCCAACCGGGTGCCGGCCCTGATGTCAGGTCTGTATGCCGGTCAGGTTCAGGAGCACGAGCGTGCGCTGGGCGGCTGGCAGGCTGAGTGGCAGAGCCTGCCGCAGCTGATTATGCTCAGCGGCGCGGCACTGGTGCACAGCACAGAACTGATCGACGGACTGGAAGTCCATGAAGAAGCCATGCAACGCAATCTCGGCCTGACGCAGGGGCTCATCATGGCGGAAGCGGTCACGCTGGCGCTGGCCGACGCGCTGGGACGGCAGCAGGCCCATCATCATATTGAACAGTGCTGCCGTCGGGCGCTGGCGACGCAGCAGCGTTTGCTGACCGTCCTGTGCGCGGATGAAACCGTTGCCTCGCACCTGCGTCGGCCCGAACTGGAGAGGCTGCTCGATCCGGCGAACGCCACGGGCAGCGCGGCACGCTTTATTCACCAGGTTTTAGCGGCTGCGAGGGCCACATGATGCTGCATTACGAACTTGAGGGGCCAGACGATGCCCCGGTGATTTTATTCAGTAACTCCTTAGGCACAACGTCCGAGATGTGGCAGCCGCAGCGTGATGCGCTGAAAGGGAGTTATCGCCTTTTGCGTTACGACGTTCCCGGCCACGGCGCTTCGGCACCGAACGGACAAACCCGCTCGCTGGAACAGTTGGGGATGGCGGTCCTGTCGCTGCTGGACCACCTGGGCATCGACAGGGTGCACTTCTGCGGCATTTCAATGGGCGGGCTGACCGGGCTCTGGCTGGCGCGTTTTCATCCGCAACGCCTGGTCACGCTCACGATCGCCAACAGTGCGGCAAAGATCGGCGAGTCGGCCGCCTGGCGAGAGCGGGCCGCGCAGGCTCGTCAGTACGGCATGGCTGCCATTGCAGAGGGCGCGGCGGCACGCTGGTTTACCCCGGCCTTCTGTGAACGTGCGCCTGCGACGGTAAACCATCTGGTATCCCAGCTCAGCGCCTGTGACGCCGACAGCTACGCTGACTGTTGTGAAGCCCTGGCGACAGCCGATTTGCGCCACGAACTGGCGGCGATTTCGTTACCCGTGCTGGTGATTGCCGGGCGTGACGACAGGGTAACGACCCTGGCCGATGCAGACAGCATGGCTGAACAGATCCCGGGCGCGCAGCGTGTCGTGCTGCCCGCCTCGCACTTGTCCAGCGTCGAGGTCTGGCTGGCGTTTAACCGCGCGCTGCAGCCTTTTATTGACGCACAGCTGACCCAGCATCAGCGCTACCAGCAGGGCATGACTGTGCGCCGGGCGGTGCTCGGCGACGCTCACGTTGAGCGCACACTCGAAAATCTGTCGCCGCTGAATGACGAGTTCCAGAACTTTATCAGCCGCTACGCATGGGGTGAAATCTGGACCCGGCCCGGCCTGACTCGCCACACGCGCAGCCTGATCACCATCGGCATGCTGATTGCGCTCAACCGCGAAGCGGAGCTGAAGATGCACCTGCGGGCCGCATTCAATAACGGGGTTAGCCGGGATGAAATCAAAGAGCTGCTGATGCATGCTGCGCTTTACTGCGGCCTGCCAGCATCCAACGCCGCGTTCCATCTGGCACAGAGCGTTTTCGATGAGCAGGACAGCGCCCAGTAAACTGCGCTGTCAGACAGGCACGTCCAGCACCCGTTGCCGCAAGGCCGCCACCAGCTGCAGCTGCTCGGGTGATGGCGCGTGCTGCTGGCGGGTCAGGATGCCGACCGCCTCAGCCATCCCCTGGCTGGGAAGCGGCAACGTGCGTAGCTGGTTGCTGGTCAGGTCGTCGCGCACCGCGCCGTAGGGCACCAGCCAGACGTAGCCGTGGCTCAGCGTCAGACGGCGCGCCAGCGTGGTTGACAGGGTTTCCACTGCGCCATCCGGTAATCTCAGGCCATGGCTGGTCATCAGCGATTCGGCATTCTGGCGCGGCACCGTGCCGCGCGGAGACAGGATCAGCGGCCAGCTCAGGGCTTCAGCCAGCGTTACGCCCGCATGCAGCAGAGGATGATGTGGGGCCACAACCAGACGCAGGGTTTCCAGATACAGCAGCTCGAAGTTCAGGCCATCCATCAATACGGGTTCGGCCATGCGCCCAATCCCCAGCGCCATCTGCCCTGATTTTATCGCCATCAGCAACGCATCATTTGCCAGCGTGCTGACCTGAATGCGCCAGCCCGGATAGTGCTGCTGCAGGCCGGCTAATACCGGCGCCACCACGCTGACGATAGCGGTAGGCAGTGCGCCAATGTGCATCGGTCCGGGCTGCGGCGCACTGCCGGGACGCATCACCTGGTCCACAATATTTAGCGCATCGAGAATACGGATGGCATCGTGCAGGAAGCGCGTGCCGCTGGCGGTGAGTTCCGTTCCCTGGCTGCTGCGCAGCAACAGTGGCTCACCGGCAAGGTATTCGAGTTCGTTGAGGGTTTTGGACAGGGCGGGCTGGGTGATCCCCAGATGAAGCGCGGCGCGCCCCAGCGTCCCCTGCTGTGCAGTGGCCACAAAAGCGTGAAGATGGCGCACGCGCACGCGCTGACTAAACCGGGAAACCCTATCCATGACTCATGTTATGAATTTGCCGCCGAAGCGGCAAGGACATTGTCGTGGGCAGATTAAGGTTCAGACATCAAAGAACACGGTTTCGTTTTCACCCTGCAGCCAGATATCGAACCGGTAGACCGTCTCGTCGCCGCGCTGTTCACGCCGCGCCAGCAAGGTGCGACGTCGCTTCTCCCATTCGATCACATTCAGCACCGGATCGGCGTCATTTGCCGCCTGTTCATCGGCGAAGTAGAGCCGGGTGTTCAGTCCGATGTTAATGCCGCGCGCCACAATCCACAGGTTAAGATGCGGCGCCATGGGTCGACCGTCGCGCCCGGTCACGCTACCGGGTTTGATCGTTTTGATACGCCAGATCCCGCTGTCGAAGTCGGAGCAGGTCCGTCCCCAGCCACGAAACGCCGGGTCCAGCGGCTTATCGTGCTGCCGATCGGCGGGATGGTTGTAACGCCCTTCGGCATTCGCCTGCCACACTTCAATCAGCACGTCGCGCACCGGCGTGCCGGAACCGTCGTAAACGCAGCCTTCTACCACAATGCGCTCGCCGCGCGTTTCCGGTTGGGTCAGCACCTCACTGAAGTTGTTTTCAAAAATGTCGAAGCCCGCCGCATGGGGCGCCAGACCAATGTGCACATAAGGTCCGGCGGTTTGTGACGCCGTTTCGGCAAGATAGCGTTTCATGATGCCGCCCCCTGAGTGCGGTTTTCGAACCAGGTTGCGCGGTGCCCGCGCAGGACCAGGTCAAAGCGGTAGGCCAGGCAGTCCAGTGGCACGGCAGAGTGGGTATCCAGCTCGGCAATCAGCGTGCGCACGGCCGCTTCGCTGCCGACTGACTGAACAATGGGACAGCGGCCGATCAGCGGATCGCCCTCGAAATACATCTGGGTAATCAGGCGCTGGGCAAAGGCTTCGCCAGAGAGTGAGAAATGAATATGCGCCGGACGCCAGTCACTCACCTGATTCCGCCACGGGTAAGGACCGGGCTTAATGGTGCGGAAGCAGTAGTAGCCGTTATCGTCGGTCAGCATGCGACCGCACCCGCCAAAATTTGGATCGATGGGCGCAAGATACTGATCTTTTTTATGACGATAGCGTCCCCCGGCATTGGCCTGCCATACCTCAACCAGCGCGTTGCGCACCGGCTGACCAAATGCATCCCGCACGTAGCCATGCACAATAATGCGTTCGCCGATGGGTAAACCCTCTTTGGCGTAATTGAGGATAAGGTCACTGTCTTGTGGCCCGAGTTCCTGCCGGGTGAAGACCGGAGCCGTGATTTCGGATAGCGAATTCTGCAAAGAAATCAGCGCATTGCGTGGCGATCGCAGCAGGCTCGTTTTATATAAAGGCGCAAGCGCCGGTGGGTGATCACGATAGTCACGATGAACCAGTTCGCGGGCGGGCCAGTCATTTTTCATCCAGGCATCCTTATTATTTTCGGTACAGAGCGGGAAGTGTAGGAAGCGCAACTTGTAAAAGAAAAGTGAAAAATAGTCGGCTTAGTCATAACCAAAAATCATGACCAGTCACACATTGACGAAATGTTCCAACTGGTTCATAACAATTGCCAATCTCCGTTAGCAGAATGCCTCGCTGCTGACCGGCTGCTTTAAGGTCACCCAATGACCGTTTATCAGGAGGCAACAATGAAACGTTCTGTCGCAACGGTCTCGGTATCGGGCACGCTGCCGGAAAAACTGCGGGCAATTGCCGCCGCAGGCTTCGATGGCGTTGAAATTTTCGATAACGATCTGGTCTATTATCCCGGCTCACCCGTGGAAATCCGCCAGCTGTGTGACGCGCTTGGGCTGGAAATCTTGCTGTTTCAACCTTTCCGCGACTTTGAAGGCGGCCCCCGTGACAGGCTGGCGCAAAACCTGGCGCGCGCGGCGCGCAAGTTTGAGGTCATGCAACAGTTGGGCTGTCAGCGGATGCTGGTCTGCAGCAATGTCTCACCCGACTGCAGTGACGACTTCGCCACACAGGTCAGCGATCTCACCGCGCTGGCAGAGCTGGCGGCTGAGTACGGTATTACTCTCGGTTATGAGGCGCTGGCCTGGGGACGATACGTCAGCCTGTGGCGTGACGCGTGGGCCCGCGTCAAGGCCGTCAACCATCCCGCGCTGGGGATCGTGCTCGACAGTTTTCATATTTTGTCGCGCGGTGACAGCCTGGACGGGCTGGAAGCGGTCCCGACGGAGAAAATTGTGTTCGTACAGCTGGCGGATGCACCGCTGCTAAAAATGGATGTGCTGTCGTGGAGTCGCCACTTCCGCTGTTTTCCCGGCCAGGGCGAATTTAATCTGACGCAGTTTATGACCCAACTGTCGGCGCATGGCTACCGGGATGCCTGGTCGCTGGAAATTTTTAACGATGGATTCCGCGCCTCGCCGGTGGTGCCTACCGCTCAGGATGGTTACCGATCGCTGCTGTGGCTGGAGGAGCAAACTCGTGACTGGCTGGTAGGACAGCCGCTGCTGCCGAGCGCGCTGGCCTCCCTGGCCGGGGAAGGGCTGTTCCACTCTGCGCCCCAGCCGCCGCTGTTGTCGCTGGAGTTCATTGAGTTTGCCGTCAGCCACAATGACGCTTTGGCACTCGGACAGTGGCTGACGCAGCTTGGCCTTGTTCATGCGGGCGATCATCGCTCCAAGCAGGTGTCGCTGTATCGTAACGGCAAGGTGCATGTGATTCTGAATGCGCAGCCGGAGAGCCAGGCCAGCGGGTATTATCATCAGCACGGTATTTCGCTCTGTGCGGTGGCCTGGCGGGTTCGCGGCGTCGATAAGCTGATCACACGCGCTCAGGATTACGGTTACGCCATCTGGCAGGGGGAAACCGGCCCCAACGAACGCCAGATCCCGGCGTTATGTGCGCCTGACGGCAGCCTGATTTATCTGGTGGAAGATGAGCCTGCTGGTCAGGATGGCTACCACAGCGACTTCCACTTAACGCACCGCGCCGCGCCCCAGCCTGCGATGCAGACCCTCGACCATCTGGCGATTGCCCTGCCGGATGATACGCGCGATAACTGGATTATGTTCCTGCGTAGCGTGCCGGGTTTTGTGCAGGATACAGAGTGGGAACTGCCCGATCCGCTGGGGCTGGTGCGTAGCCGCGTGCTGCGAAGCCCCAACGATGCAATTCGCCTGCCGCTCAACATGTCGGTCAGTCGGGAAACCCAGATAGCCCGCGCATTAACAACCTATCAGGGCGCAGGGTTGCAGCACGTCGCCTTTGGCTGTGACGATCTGTTCAGTACGGTAAAGGCCGCGCGCGAACGTGGACTCAAAACCCTGCACATTCCCGATAACTATTATCAGGACCTGATGGCGCGTTTCGATCTCGACGCCGATTTTCTGGCGCAGTTGCAGCGTTACGATGTGCTGTATGACAGGGACGAACAGGGCGGGGAGTTGCTGCACGTCTATACGCTTCCCTATGAAAAGGGCCGCTTCTTCTTTGAGCTGCTGGAACAACGTGGCGGCTATCGTGGCTTTGGCGCGGCCAATGCTCCCGTGCGGCTGACCGCGATGCGGTAAGACGTTGATGGGCCAGTTTCGCTGGCCCGTTATTCTGCTCAGACCGCTTCTCTGCCTGTTCTCGCCCGCTCAAATCCGCCCGATCCCGCTCACAATCCTTTGCCGATAACGCAACCCATGCTGCCAGAAAAATTGTCTTTTTTAACAATCCATTAACGCAGATTTGGCGTTTAATTCGCGCATAATCGTGCGATAAACGCACAAAATTTCGATTATCGCCGTTTAACGCATTACAGCGCCTGCATATAGTAACCCCACATTACGTATTTCACCGGAGAGTCACCGTGGCGGAAAGCAAAGCAATTGATGTTCGGGCGTTAATCGACAGCCGCCCGCTGGGGATGTGGCAAAAAATGGTGGTGCTGTTTGGCTTCTGCATTATCGCCCTCGATGGGTTTGATATTGCCATCATGGGGTTTATTGCACCTGAACTGAAAGCGGACTGGGGCATCACCAATCGCGAACTGGGGCTGATCATCAGCGCTGCACTGGTAGGGCTGGCGCTGGGCGCAATGCTCTCAGGCCCGCTGTCAGACAGGCTGGGTCGCAAAGTCGTGATTATTAACAGCGTATTCTTTTTTGGCGCCTGGACGCTGATAACCGCTTTTTCGCAAAATATGGAACAAATGATCCTGTTTCGTTTTCTGACCGGTCTGGGATTAGGCGCAGCGATGCCCAATGTGGGCACGCTGGTGGCCGAGTTTGCTCCTGCCAGACGACGGGCATTCCTTATCACCGTGGTATTTTGTGGCTTCACGTTTGGCGCAGCGCTGGGTGGCTTTGCCGCCTCCTGGCTGATGCCGCACTTCGGCTGGCATTCTGTCCTGATGCTGGGCGGGATCCTGCCCATGCTGTTCGTGCCGTTACTGCTCTGGGCGCTGCCGGAATCGGTGTGCTTTTTAGTGGTAAGGCGTGCCGCCAGCAAAAAAATTCACCGTATTCTGGCTAAGCTGGCACCGGATCTGGATCTGCAGCAGTGCAGCGTCGAACTGCCGCCGGTCAGCAAGGCCAGGGCGCAGCCTGTAAAAGTCGTACTCAACGACCAGTACCGGTTTGGCAGCCTGATGCTGTGGGGCGCCTATTTTACCGCACTGTTTTTATTCTATACCCTGGGCAGCTGGCTCCCTATGCTGATCAAGGACAACGGTTTTGACGTGGTGCAGGCCGCCATTATCACGGCTCTGTTCCAGGCGGGCGGAACCTGCGGTTCGCTGTTTTCGGGCTGGCTGATGGACAGAATTGAATCACACCGGGCGCTGTCGATGATTTACGGCGCGGGGGCGCTGTTCACGGTGGGAATGGGATTTTCGCTGGCGCACCCGGTGCTGCTGGGCGGTTGCGCTATGATGATCGGCTTCTGCATCGGTGGCGCTAACACGGGAATGAATGCGCTTTCGGCCAGCTTTTATCCCACCGAGGCGCGTGCTACGGGCTCCAGCTGGATGCACGGCGTAGGGCGCATCGGGGCCATTCTCAGCGCGCTGGTGGGGGCAGAGATGCTGGCGCTGGGCTGGGGGTTCGCCACGATTTTCGCCGTGCTGGCCATCCCGGCCCTGTTAACGGTGGCGATGATAACGGCCAAGGGGCGCAGCCAGCAGCGCCGGACGGGCGACAGAAGCACGCCTTCACGCTGGGGGATAAGCTCTGGCGATATCCGCTAATCATCCGCCACCGGGCCAGGCTTTTAAGACGTGTCGCCTGCTCAGGGCTGACAACCCGGGGATGCCGCCAGCGGGTGCGACGGCGTGTTCAATGCAGGATCGGCGTTGTAGCGCGGAAGGGTACAGGGCGGTAACGATTGCGTCTGCGGCGGCCTGAGCAAGGCATCCGGTGAAAACAGAGAGGGCTCTGCCGGGCTGACATGGATGGCTGAGTCGGGTTCGGGAGCCGCACGGAACGGCGGGCGCACGTTGCGCCTTCTCGTTTTATCCGACTGATGACCGTAGTGAAAACGCTTTAATCTACCCGGCGGTGCCGCATTGCGTGAGGCGTGGATAAAACGGATCAGGGCCACGCTGCGCAGCTGGCGGCTGAAACACTTCACGATGCCGGATGAGGGTTTATCTGACTCATAACAGCGCCTGAAAAAGTGCAGGGTGATTAACGTGTTGGTCGCCGCATAGCAGGCACCAGAGCAGGATGAGTTGATGTTTGAACCTGGTAGCAGCAGCGACGCAAATAACAAGCAGCGGGATAGCCACAACAGCATCGTCCGGTCCGGCGTCGTGATAGGGAGCGGTGACGAGCCGTCTACAGAACGGGCGGACGCAGTAAGCGGCCCTGGGGCATCAGCGCGATGGCCGTCAGGTCCGGGCAATATCGAAGCGTGCGCTGCGCGTGAGGCGTGATCTTGCGCGCGTGTACGGTTAAAGCCAGTAGGGCGATCCCGTAATAAGCGCAGCTGTCGTTTACGACGTAAAAGTGACGTCAGGCTGGTTATGATTGTCTTGCTCATAGGCTGTTTGTCATTATGTTTGCACACCTACCGTTCGCAGGGACTCACCGCTGCGCCCGAAAGCGATTTTTCACATACTCGCTTCTCTGACAATCAAAATGCCGATTTATGCTGACTCTCGTGTAATTAATTGGCCCGATAATAAAATACGCTGCCTTGGGCGCTCAGGGTCTTGTAACTGACGCAGGATAAGCTCAGCCGCCTGGCGGCCGGTTTCTTCACTGGCGGAGGAAACATAGGTAAAAGAGGGCGAGGTGAGGTTCACGTGCAGCATGTCCTCAAAACCCATCAGCGCGACCTGTTGGGTCAGAAACACGTCTTTGCCCACGGTGCGACCGGTATGATGAATACCGGTCATTGCCCCGATTATCGCATCCGGAGAGTGACAGAGCAGCGCGGTAATGGTGTTGTTTTGCTCCAGTAACTGACGTGTGGCAAAGGCGGCTGAGTGGGTATCGTCACGGCAGGATGGCGCAAATCCTTCTCTTACGGCCAGCCCGTGTTGCGTCAGGGCGCTGCGAAACCCCAGTAAGCGCTGCTGACGGATCAGGTCCCCTTCAATTCCTCCAATATAGGCAATATTGCGGTGACCACGTTCAATCAGATAACGGGTCGCCAGGTGGGCGGCCTGGTGGTTGTCACGCATGACCAGATTACACTTCTCCGCCAGCAGCGACTGGGACACCACCACCAGGGGTAAAGGGCAGTGGAGAAGCTGCGACGGCAGGCTGGCATTTCGCCTGTCTGACGCCAGACAGACAACGCCAGCGACGCCCTGCTGTTTAAAGGAGAGCAGGCAGCGCGTCAGCGATTCACCGTCGTCAGTGGGCTGCCCCAGAAACACCATATAGCCCTGCTTTTCCAACTGCTGCACAAGGCTTGCCATGACCTTCACGGAGAAACTGTCGCTGAAATCACGCAGAATCAGACCGATAAGGTTAGAGGTGCTGGCGCGCAGGTTGGCGGCTGCCACATTCTGAACATAGTCGAGCGCATTAATGGCGGCGTGAACTTTCCTGATGGTGGCATCGGATATTTTTCCTTTTTGACGCAGCACCAGCGAGACGGTCGAAACCGACACGCCGGCGTGTTTAGCCACATCAGTAATGCTGACTCTCTTCAAACCTGCTCCCTGAAATTCACCTGCTCAGCCTGCTATCGCCTTGCCCGCCATCGTCAGAAAGCCAGGCCTGCATCAGCCTGTCATCCCGGACAGCGTCTGGGCAATAAATTGCGCTCTGGCGCCAAAAATAATTTGTATACCGTTATCGCCGACAAAAACCACGCCGCGTGCGCCAAGATTATTCAGCCCTTCACGGTCAACGTCATTGCTGTTGACGACTTCAAGCCGTAAGCGCGTGATACAGGCGCCCACCGAGCGAATGTTTTTCTCACCTCCCAGCAGGACGATGATTTCGCTAGCCAGCTCAGCATCGGTTTTGTCATCGGTCGTCGCCGTGACGTCCGTTCGTCCCGGTGTTTTTACATTAAACCGACGAATAACGAAGCGGAAGGTGAAATAGTAAATCAATGCCATCGGTACGCCCACGATAACCGCGCTGAGATAGTGAGTCTGGTAACCGTTGAGCGACGGCACAATGCCAAAGCTAATGTAGTCAATCAATCCGGCGGAAAAAGATTTAGCGATATGGGCATGCAGTAAATACATGGTCATATAGGCCAGGCCCGCCATGATGGCATTAAAGACATACAGCAGGGGCGCGACAAAGATAAAGGTAAACTCCACTGGCTCGGTGATGCCGGTCAAAAAACAGGTCAACGCCGCTGAAAACAGGATACCGAACGCGATCTTTTTATTCCTGGTATGGGCTTCGTGGTACATCGCCAGACAGGCGGCAGGCAGGGCGAAAAGCATAAGCGGATACTCACCTTGCATAAACTTGCCCGCATTTTGGTAGCCGTTGCTGCTAAAGGATTTCACGCCTTCCTCCAGCATTTTGAACCAGATGGTTTGATCGCCATGAATCACCTGGCCGGTTTTGGTGACGTAATCACCGAAGGAGTACCAGAACGAGGGATACCAGATGTGGTGCAGGCCAAGCGGGATCAGGGCGCGCTCAACCAGCCCAAAAATAAAGGTGGAGGCCGCCTGATTATCGCCGTTAACGATCACCGAAAGCGCATCGATGCCCGCCTGAATATGTTGCCAGACATAGGGCATCAGCAGGCCGAGCAGAAAGGATAAAAATGCCGTCGCAATGGCAACAAAACGTTTACCAGAGAAGAAACCCAGGAACTCAGGGAGCTGCAGGGTATGGAAGCGGTTGTAGCACCAGGCGGCGAGAATGCCGCAGATAATGCCGCCAAATACGCCCATCTGTAGCGTTGGAATGCCGACGACCATGGCATATTTTCCCCCCTGGGACGCCATTTCCGGAGTGATATGCAGCAGGGTGCCAATGGTGATGTTGGTGACAAAGACGGAAACTGCGGCAGAAAGCGCGGCTATACCGGATTCGGCGGCCAGTCCCACAGCCGAGCCAATCGCAAACAGCATCGGCAGGTTATCAAAAATCACCCCACCGGCGTTCATCATCAGCGGTAACTCGAACTTATTACCAAATGCCAGCAGTAAGCCAGCGGCAGGCAGCAACGAAACAGGCAGCATGAGCGCCCGACCAATCATTGATAACTTCGATAACGATTTAACCAACCCTGATAGCAGTGTCATACCGAGTTTTCCCGATGTTGCGCCCCTATTGGCGTTTTTTTTGTAAGTAGAACGTTTTAGTAGAACGTTCTACTTATCCTGCTGTAGGCGGTTTTTAGCTGCAACATAATTTTCACATTCATCGAAACGAAAAAGTTATTTTATGAGAGTGATCGCTAATTAAGCGTCTTGTGGCGGGATGCCGCGAACAGAGGCGAAACGATCACCACCGGGAATCCCGACAGGATTGGGCTGAAGAAACGGCAGGGCAGAAGCGGCTTATTCAGGTGCTGGCTCACCGTCATCAAGGGCTGCAAGATTGTAAATACTAATGAGAACCACTATCAATTCGATTGTTTTTTGCTATCATCGGCACTTAATTCCGCACCCATGTAGATGAAGTTGGAGAAGCAGCGTGGTAGCCAGTGACTTAATGCAAGCAGACCTTTCCGTATGGGGCATGTACCAGCATGCCGATATCGTGGTAAAGGTGGTCATGATCGGTCTGTTATTGGCCTCGGTTGTGACCTGGGCAATTTTCTTCGGTAAATATGCTGAGCTGAGTGCAGCCAAACGTCGCCTCAAGCGCGAGCAGCTGGCGTTAGGTGAAGCCCGCAATCTGAAAGATGCCGCGCGCGCTGCTCAGCAGTTCAAAACCGCCAGCCACAGCGCGGTACTCCTTAACGATGCGCAAAATGAGCTGGAACTTTCTGCTGGCGTTGAAGATACCGCCGGGATCAAAGAGCGAACCGCTTTCCGTCTTGAACGTCGGGTGGCTGCCTTCTGCCGTCACGCGGGCCGCGGCAACGGTTTCCTGGCCACGATTGGTTCGGTCGCGCCGTTTGTCGGCCTGTTCGGCACCGTCTGGGGCATCATGAACAGCTTCATTGGTATCGCCAAAACGCAAACCACGAATCTTGCCGTGGTTGCCCCCGGCATTGCCGAAGCCTTGCTGGCTACCGCGATTGGCCTGGTCGCCGCCATCCCGGCCGTGGTGATCTACAACGTGTTTGCCCGCATGATCGCCAACTACAAAGCCTCGCTGGGCGATGTGGCCGCGCAAATCATGCTGCTGCAAAGCCGCGATATCGACCTGGGAGACCTGGCCCAGCCTGACGTCAACCGCCCGGCAGCCGCACAAAAACTGCGTTTGGGGTAAGTGTTATGGCGATGCGATTAAACGACCACGCCGAAACAGATGGCGAAATGCACGAAATCAACGTCACGCCGTTTATCGACGTGATGCTGGTGTTGCTGATCATCTTTATGGTTGCGGCGCCGCTGGCGACCGTTGATGTTCGTGTCAACCTTCCGGCTTCCACCAGTGCGCCCCAACCGCGTCCCGAAAAACCCGTTTACCTTTCGATCAAAGCCGACAAGCAGTTGTACGTGGGCAACGAGGTCGTGGATAAAGCGTCGTTGATCAACGTGCTGACCCAGCAGACGGAAGGCAACAAGGACACCACGATCTTCTTCCAGGCGGACAAGTCTGTCGATTATGAAACCCTGATGAGCGTGATGGACGAACTGCGCACGGCCGGGTATTTAAAAATTGGCTTGATGGGAATGGAAACGGTCAGGAAATAGCGACGGGAGCCGGTCGGGCTTTCCCGCTCAGCGCATTCAGCCAACATTCGGGGCCTTCAGGCGCGGTAAACGCGCCTCGTAAACGCGCCTCGTAAAGGCCGTATCACGGCTAAAAAGCGCGCATTCCGCCGCGCTTTTTTTATGTCTGTTCTCACAGAATCTTCTTCAGCGCATTCCGCCTGATAACAGGCAAAGATGCTGCTGTAACTCTCCTGTTAATTTCTTGTTACGGAAACTTATAGACTTGTAAACTGCAATGGTGATCGGTGTCACATTAATCTGGTTTGTCGCAGGCTAAAACGGATAAAAAACCAAGGAAGCCGTGATGAACCCGAGTGAAACTTTACAAAAGCCGCCTGCCAGCGCGGCCAGAACCATTTTCAACGTTACCAGTGGTAACTTCCTTGAGATGTACGATTTCATGGTGTTTGGCTACTACGCCACGGCCATCGCCAAAACCTTCTTTCCCGGTGACGATCCGTTCTCTTCCCTGATGCTGACGTTGATGACCTTCGGTGCGGGCTTCCTGATGCGTCCGCTGGGGGCCATTATTCTGGGGGCTTACATCGACCACCATGGTCGTCGCAAAGGGCTACTGTTAACGCTTGGCCTGATGGCGCTGGGCACGCTCACGATTGCACTGGTCCCGGGTTATGCCACGCTGGGCGCGGCGGCACCGGTTCTGATTCTGCTGGGGCGTTTGCTGCAGGGCTTTTCAGCCGGTGTGGAACTGGGTGGCGTGTCAGTCTATCTGGCTGAGGTCGCACCGAAAGGCCGCAAAGGCTTCTTTGTCAGCTGGCAATCCGGAAGTCAGCAGATTGCGGTGATATTCGCTGCGCTGCTGGGACTGGGGCTGAACCATCTGCTTTCTCATGATGACGTCACTGAGTGGGGCTGGCGCATTCCCTTCGTGGTGGGCTGCCTGATCGTGCCTTTCCTGTTCTATATCCGCCGTATGCTGGAAGAAACGGAAGCCTTCAGTCAGCGTAAACACCACCCGGCCATGACCGAAATTATGCGTTCGGTGGCCAGCAACTGGGCGCTGGTGCTGGCAGGTATGCTGATGGTCGTCACCACCACCGTGATGTTCTATATGATTACCGCCTTTACGCCCACTTTCGGCAAAACGGTGTTGATGATGAGCGACACGCAGGCGTTTATGGTGACGCTGTTTGTCGGGATTTCGAACCTGTTCTGGTTGCCGGTGATGGGCGCGCTCTCCGATCGCATAGGTCGTCGCCCGCTGCTGCTGGCGTTTACCGTATTGATGATTGCTACCGCCTGGCCGGTGCTGCACTGGATGGTGGGCTCGCCCAGCTTCGCGCATCTGGTAGAGGCGGAATTATGGCTCTCTTTCCTCTACGCAAGCTATAACGGCGCTATGGTGGTTTATCTGGCGGAAATTATGCCAGCGGAAGTGCGCGCTGCGGGCTTCTCTATGGCTTACAGCCTGGCAACGGCGCTGTTTGGCGGCTTTACGCCAGCCGTATCCAGCTATCTGATTCACGCCACAGGTGACAAGGCGATGCCGGGCGTGTGGCTGACCTTTGCGGCCATCTGTGGCCTGCTTGGTACGCTGCTCATTGGTCGCATGGTTAAGCAATATCGCGCTCGTCACGGCAGCACGCCGGTCAGCACATCCCTTTAAAACGCAATATCTACCACCACGCTGTCGCTGTAGTTTCCCGCAGGCGGCGTGTTTTGTGTGGTCAGGACGCGCGCAGTGTAGTTAAAGCTGCGCGTCAGTCCATCGGTGCTGACGGTATTGGCCGCCGCACTTCCCACCCGCTCAGTGCCACTCGGCCCCCAGCGATCGCTACTGGTTCCTTTATAGATTTCATAACTTAATCGGTTGGTTCCGCTCGCCATATTCCTCACGCTGCCTGATGCGTTGTTGCCATTGCTTAAGCCCACAGTATAGGTACTGCCTTTGCTGCATAACACACTGATGGTTTGCGAAATTGCCCCAAAACTGGCGACCAGTGGCGCGCTGCCAAAGCTAATGTTGGGGGCGGTAATCGCTGTACAGTCATTGCTCAGAACGACGGTCACGGTAATGGGGATCACGCCGCTGCCGGTTTGCGGGGTCAGACAAGCGCCCAGGGCGGAAACAGAGGTGCAGATGTTATAGGTGACGGTCATGTTCAGGGTGAGCGTATAGCTGCCCGCCGCCACGGTTTGCCCGGCGACCGTGCGTAAATATACCGGAATCGCGAAGTTCAGGCTGCCGAGCAATCCCGCCAGGTTGATCAGGGTGGCCGAGTTATACACAAAAGCCGATCCGCCAATGGTCAGCTCATTGGCGCAGGCGCTGTCGGTACACAGCCTCACAGGAATATTGTCGCTACCAGTATCGCCGCTTCGTTTGAGCGTGCCGCGCGTGTCGTTGGTGTTGCTGGCGCTGGTCAGCTGAAAGGTAATCTGATTATTACTCAGCAGAGTCAGGGCCGTGCCTGATCCGCAGTTAACGTTAGCGTTAGTGGAGGTCGTGCTGACGCTGGTATTGGCAACAAAGGTGGTTTGTGTGCCAAAGCTGGCGCTGGACGCGGGAAGGGTACAGGCGGCATAGCCCAGCGAGGGTAGCAGCAGGCAAAGCAGCATCAGGTTTTTCATGGTGTTATTCCGGCTGTCGCGTTTTCAGGGTTAGGTACCGGTGCGCCGTCGGGCAGCGGCGGCAGGGGACAGGTCAGCGGACCGTAGGTTTTCAATGCCTGCGGCTGGCCACCCGCCAGGGTTAGTTCGGTTTCGCAGGTTCGGCCGTCAGGCGCGATGACCTGAATTGGGTTGTGTTCGCTGAGATCGTCCAGCCAGGCGATACCGTCCCAGCCAACGTAGCCCGTAGCCTTGCCTGGACGGATCACCTGGCTGGATACCGGCAACGGCTGGTTATAGCTGTCATACAGAATCACGCTGGCGGCGCGCAAACGCTCGACCGGAAAATTCAGCAAAAATCCACTCTGGCGCTTCACAGCAAAACGCTGCTCGACTTTGGGCGTGGTCATGTCGGCGGGCAGGTCGAGCGTATCGATATCGTATTTGGCTGCGTAATAGCTGCTGATGGAGGGCACCAGCAGATAGCCCTTGCTGTCAGTACGTCCCATCGACTGGTTTTCATAGCGGACATTGACGTCCGGGTAGTTGGTTTTCACCACCACAAAGGCATCATTGATCGTGTTTGCAGCAAAAACCTGGTTATCCATTAACACCAGCGCGCCGGACAAATCTGCCCACTGCGTGGTGTTGTCATCATCCCCATAGAATCCGCCAGACGTATCGATTTTATTATTACGGTAGCGCAGGCTGCCCTGCCGGTAGTCACCACTATTCCCGCCCTGGTTCGCCCAGGAGGCGTCCCAGGCAAAACCGCCGTCGCTGGGCATGGCGCGGGACAGATAAGCCCGTTGATTGTGTCGACCTTGCTGATCGCGCTCAATGCTCAGTGAGGCATTGCTGTTTTCACCAAACGGAATGACCAGCGAGATGGCGCCGCTCCATTCGCCCTGTTGCCTGTCACGGCTGGCGGAAACGTACAGGCTGGCATTGCCCCACAGGTTTTTACTCCAGGAGAGGTTCCACAGGCTGGTGCGCTGGTTATCGCCGCCGGAAATATCAATATAGGCTGCGCCCAGGCTGCCATAACGGTTGAGCGACAGGCTGGCGCTGTACTGCGCCGTTCGCCGTGCCAGGCTGTAACGGTAATCCGAACCGCCGTTGCGCTGGTTGCTCAGCAGGGCCAGATTACCAAAGCCGGCATTGCGCACCTGGTGCTGCGTACCCAGGCTAAAGCGACTGTTGTTGTACTGATAGCCCCAGCTGTACTGCGCGCCAGACTGCCCGTCCATTTGACTCTGCGCGGCTGCGCCATTGATCACGCCCCAACTGCCCACTTTAAACTGCGCGCCGGCTCCGCCCATGCCCAGGTGGTTACTCCCCTCCCCATGGGTTTCCAGGGTCAGCCAGTCTGTCATGCCATAGCGCCATGAGCCGCTCATCGCTGCCGCACCGTAATCGGCGTTTTTAATGCCGTAGTTTTGCCGCATCGCACCGGCGGAAAAGGCGTAATCGGACAGGCCAGGCTTGAGCAGATTACTGGAAACATAAAACGGCAGCGTGGTGACCACCTGACGCCCCACGGCATCCGTGGTGGTAATCACCGCGTTGCCCGCGCCGTTTACAAAGGGCACGTTTGTCAGCGACCAGGGGCCGGGCTGAACGTTAGCCTGAGTGGAGCGGTAGCCGTTAACAAACAGATCGACCGTTGAGGGCACCGCCGCCTGACCGGAAAACGCGGGCAGGGGATAGGTCACCAGATCCGGACGTACGCTGAAGTCCCGCGCAACCTGGATGCCGCCAAGCCGGACGCTGCTGGTCCATGCCAGCGCATCGGTCGTGAGATCGCCGACCCGCCAGCTCAGGATGGCGTTTTCGTTTTCATTGCTCCACCAGGTGTCGTAACGGATATAGCCATCATCCTGGTAGCGATTTTGCCCTTCCAGCTGCTGTTGCCAGACGCCGTTGCTGGAGACGTGTCCGGCATCACCAAACAGGCGCAGTTCGTTCCAGGCCGCCAGACGTGTACCCGCAACGTCGGTGCGCGTGGCGTAGAGATCGTAATTGATGAGCGCCCCAGGGCTGACGCGTCCGGGAAAGCGCGGCCCAGTGTTGTTCTCACCAATCGTCTGTTCGGGCAGCCAGCCGGGCGGTACCGTCAGCAGCAGGCGCTGGCGACGATCGTCATAGTCCACTTTCACCTCTGCGAGCTGATTGACATCAACCTGTTGTTGTCCCTGATACTTTTCCGGTGGGATCCCCGCACGCTGCAGATCGCCTGCCCGCACCAGAAAGTGGCCGTTTTGTTGCTCTACCGGCACGATATCGCCCCGTGCCTGTTGATTCACCACCAGCTCTAACATGTAGCGCTGACCGGCGGCGCTGTTGTCCACGGCAGGCGGCGGCGGGAGCGACGTAAAGGTTTCAGCCCAGACAGAACCGGTTGTCAGGCAGCACAGCCCCGCGATAGCCAGCGTAACGGGATGCGGCAAAAACGGCATCATGACACTTTACTGAGCCGCAGCGCTGCGCCACTGCCCGTGATTGGTTTCTGCGCGCAGTTCACCGCTGACCGCGGCTCTCAGAGGAAAACGCTGGGTGCTGTTAGCCAGCACATAACCATAAAGTCCGTTTCCGAGTCGCTGACCGCCCACGGTGACATTACTGAGACGTGCGTGGCCGTTACCGCGATTAGTCAGCTCCAGATAACGCTGACCGCCCGTGTTGACCTGGCGCCAGCTCAGTACAGACCTGGCGTCATCGCGAACCAGTCCGTTGCCGTAGACAAACAAGGGAACCGAATAGCGCATCTGAAAATTCAGTCCGGCCTGATTATCGCCGACCGGCCGTGGGGTGGGGATCTCATCCAGCACGACGCGGTAGGCCATCTCTTTACCTGCCACGGGCGGAACTTGTTTAATCAGGCGAACGAGCTGCTTTTGCCCGGGTTCGATGCGGATCAGCGGCGGGCTGGCGACCACCTGCTGCTGGGTCTGATACTGCTCCTGATTATGGGTCTGCTGCCAGGCGAAGATGCGCACCTGCATCAGGGTGGTGGTGCTGCCACGGTTTTCCAGCCACAGCTCGCTGGCTTTTTCCTCCGGGTTAATCGCCGGATCGATCGGCCAAATCATGACAGAGTTAGCGCCCTGAGCCTGAGGCAACAGCAGGAATGTGAACAGAAAAAACAGGGCGCGCAGGGATAGCATGGTAAAGCTCCTTTGTCCTTTTATCACCAGGTCAGCGTGACGCTGAGGGTGTCCGAATAAACCCCGGCGCGCGTCGGGCCGGGTAACTGCAGCGAGCCATAAATCGGTAACGTGATGTTATTTGCATTGCTGTAGCTCAACGGCACGGCCGTGTTCACCGGAATCGGCGTGGTACGTGCAGCATTGCTGTAGAGGTAATAGGGAACCGTGTTGCTGTTGTTAGCCAGCTTCAGATTACGGGTCGAGGTATAGTTACTGCCGCCATTGATGGTCATGCTCAGCGTGGTGCCCGGTGTGCAGGCAAGGTTAATCGTGGAACTTTGTACATAGCTGGCGCTGACGCTGCTCGTGGCCAGCCCCGACTGGGTACCAAAATTAAGCGTGCCGAAGATCCCCGTATTCGTGCCCGAGACCACACAACCCGCCACGATTGACGCTGACACCTGGAATGTGGTGGAGCTGGTTGTGATGCCCCATCCATTAGCGCTCACCCACAGTAGCAGCCCGCCAACGGTGACCGAAACAGGTGACCACTTTGCCGTCATCTGTCGCTACTCAAACACGCGCACTCAATAGTTCACGGCGACGTTAATCGTATCGGTGTAGGTCCCGGCCGGTATCACAGGGTTAAAGCCGCCCCCTACCACACGTCCGTAGATGGCGTAATTGGTACCCAACGTCGGATCGGTGGTGCCGCTGGGCGCAATATTGGTGTTATTTGCGATGGCGGTGCTAAAGGAGGCGTCGCTATAGAGGGTATAAGCGATGCCCTGAGTATTATCCGCCCCCAACACCAGGTAGCGTGGAGCGGATGACACAGTGCCGTAGACGGTACCCGGTGCCGCATTACTGCTGGTCACCTGGACGTTAAAGGTTTGACCGGTCGTGCAGCGCACGTAGATACCGTTACCCGCCGCGCCCACTAAGGTGGCATTCAGGGTGTCGAAGGTCGCGGCACTGCTGCCAAAGTTTAACGAACCGAAATTTACGCCAGTGGTGGCGGACTGCCCGTTCACCAGACAACCTGTCGTTAATGTAAGCGTCGCGTTAATCGCACCGGTGGTGGTGGCAGCAAACGTCGCGGAAGGCAGCGCCGTAGTCAATCCGACAACGAACAGAAAAAGCTTGATTTTCATAATCATTCCTTACTGATTATTGAGGGTCAGTGCTTTTTCACCTGATGGCGTAAAACAGAAAAACCGGAAAAATTAGAGACTTGTTGTAGATTGTCAGCATCCCGCCGGCGTTTGCGACGATTACCCCGTAATCGTGCCAAGCGTTTTATATTAGTTTTTTTTACTATACATCAGCTTATGCGCTGTGGCGAAACTCCGCGTAAAAATTTTTATTATTTTGTTACATCAGCCACTTTCATCTGCCTCGCCCGTTAATGCATGAGAATAAAAAAGGCGAAACTGCTGGCCCTCTATCCCACTTGCGATTTCGATGATATGTTTTCGCACCGGTCTGAAATGCTCACCGAAACGCTTCGGTTACGGGCAAGCACAAGGATAATATCGGGGTGTTTTCGCCTGTTAAGCTTTTGAAAATTTCGTTTTTAGGTGGTCATATGTCACTGAGACGCATGGGTGGAGAGAGGAGAGCGGCACCCCAGCCGGCCGGGCAAAACCGCGCTGCATGACTATCATCTGTTTTGCCTGCAAAAGGGATTGATTGATCCTGATGTTCGGAAGCATCGATATCTTCTATTAAAAAAGCCTAAGTTAGTATTTTTCTGCGCCGATAACCAGTAAACAAGGCAAAACATCTTTTTCAACTCAATTATTACAGCTGCGCATTCGGCGCCGTTCGGAAAACCCTATGTTAGTAGCCTCTTATAACGCATTTATTGTCGTCATTTCGGTATTGGTGGCGATGCTGGCTTCATTTACTGCGCTGGATATGGCGGGACGCGTAGCGACCTCAACCGGTAAGGTGGCGCTCGTATGGCTGCTTGGCGGCGGCTTTGCCATGGGCATCGGCATCTGGGCAATGCACTTCATCGGCATGCTGTCTATGGATCTGGACATGATGATGAGCTACGACGCCCGGCTGACGGCACTGTCTGCCGGTATTGCGGTGTGCGCCTCAATATTTGCGCTGTGGCTGGTCTGTCACGGGGCGTTGCCCCTGCCGCGCTTAGCCGGCGGAGCCATCGTGCTGGGCTCTGGCATTGTTGCCATGCACTACACCGGCATGGCCGCGCTGATGCTGTCGCAGGGGATCGTCTGGAACTGGGGCTGGGTGCTGATATCGGTGATCATTGCGCTGGCTGCCTCCGTTGCCGCTTTGTGGCTGGCATTTAAACTACGGGAAGGGCATGAGGGACGCGTCACGACCCTGCGAGTGTGCGCCTCGGTGGTGATGGGCGCCGCGATTGCCGGCATGCACTACACCGGCATGATGGCAGCTGAGTTCCCTGCGGGCAGCCATAGCATGGACGCTGGCGTTAACAGCAACTGGTTAGCCATGGTTGTGACCGTGGTGACCCTTGCCATTCTCGGCATTACGCTACTGGTTTCCATGCTGGATGCGCGTATGCAGGCCCGAACGTCAATCCTGGCCAGTTCGCTGGCGGAAGCCAATCGTGAGCTGGCCCAGCTGGCGCTGCACGATAACCTGACCCGACTGCCCAACCGTATCCTGTTGGAGGATCGTCTTGAACAGGCCATGAACAAAGCCAACCGCGAGTGCAGTCAGTTTGCCCTGATGTTCATGGATCTCGATGGTTTTAAGGCGGTAAACGATGCTTTTGGTCACCATATTGGCGACAGTCTGCTGATCAGCGTGACGGAAAGGATGAGTGAGCAGATGAAAGGCTACTACACCCTGGCGCGGCTGGGTGGCGATGAGTTTGTTCTGCTGATTGAAATTACCGAACCGAACGATGCGGCAGCGGTGGCCGATCAACTGGTGAAAGCCGTCGATCGCCCGTTCTCCATCTCCCGTTACGATCTGGTGGTGTCGTTAAGCATTGGTATCGTGGTGTATCCCGGGGATGGCGAGGATGAACGCGAGCTAATGTTTAATGCCGATGCTGCGATGTACCACACCAAAAACAACGGCCGAAACGGTTACACCTTCTTCCAGCCTTCCATGAATATCCTGGCGCAGAGCCAGTTACAGCTTAATAACGACCTGTGGCATGCCCTGGATAATGATGAGCTGCGCCTCTATTACCAGCCAAAATTCTGTGCGCCGCATGGCCCAATTCTGGGCTTTGAGGCGCTGCTGCGCTGGCAGCATCCAAGGCACGGCTTACTGTCGCCTGACTGCTTTCTGCCCATGGCAGAAAAAACCGGCATGATAGTCAATATTGGTAACTGGGTCATTAATGAGGCCTGCCGCCAACTACACCAGTGGCATCTACAGGGCCATCCTGAGTGGTCGGTGGCGGTAAACCTGTCGGCGATGCAGTTTGAGCAGAGTAACCTGGTCGATACCGTTAAGCAGGCGCTGGCGCTGCACCATATTCCGGCCACGCAGTTAACGCTGGAGGTGACCGAAACCACGGCCATGCGCAATCCTGACGATAGTGTGCGCATTCTGACCGAACTCACCGAACTGGGCGTCAAAGCGTCGATCGATGACTTTGGTACTGGCTATTCCAGCCTGCTGTATCTCAAACGTCTGCCGGCCAGCGAGCTGAAAATCGATCGGGCCTTCGTGAACGAACTTCAGCATCAGTCAGAAGATGCCACCATTGTGTCGGCGATCGTCGCGCTGGCGCAGTCACTGCATTTAAAAGTGGTAGCCGAAGGCGTTGAAACACCTGAACAGCAGGCGTTTCTTACCGATCTTGGCTGCAACACGCTGCAGGGATATCTGCTCGGTCGTCCTCTTCCACCAGAGCGGATCGAAGAGATGGACGTGTTTGCCCATGCAGTAACAGACAAACCCGCTGAACTGGAGTGTTAGCGCCTCGGCTTTTTTTGTTACAGATGTTCAACATGCTAAAGTGACGCCTCAGCATCAGGAGCAACATGCCGTGGCGAAATATCAGCGATTAATGGACGACATTCAGCAGCAAATAGAAGCCGGTATCTGGCCCCCGGGCACCCGACTGCCTTCGCTGCGCCAGCAGGTCGCCCGGCAGGGGGTGAGCCTGATGACCGTGCTGCATGCCTATGAATTGCTGGAAAGTCAGGGATGGATCGTCTCGCGTCCGCAGTCCGGCTATTACGTGGCGCCGCGAGCGCTGGCGGCCGCGCCGCTCAGCGTGGCTATTAGCGAGCGGGTAGATATCAACGACTTTGTCTTCGATATCCTGCAGGCCACGCGCGATCCGGCCATCGTGCCGTTTGGTTCAGCGTTTCCCGATCCGGCTTTGTTTCCACAGCGCCAGCTCATGCGCTCGCTGGCGAACGTTTCCCACCAGCTGACGCCTACCGATGCGTTACATAACCTGCCGCCTGGCAATGCGACGCTGCGCCAGCTGCTGGCCCAGCGCTACGCCCGCCAGGGCATGACCTTATCGCCCGATGAAATCGTCATCACCAGCGGTGCGCTCGAGGCGCTGAACCTGAGCCTGCAGTCCCTGACCGAACCCGGCGACTATGTCGTGATTGAGCAGCCCAGCTTTTATGGCGCACTCCAGGCGATTGAACGGCTTAAGCTCAAGGCGCTGGCTATTCCGAGCGATGCCCAGAACGGCATTGATTTACAGCAGCTTGAGGATGCGCTTCAGCGCTGGCCGGTGAAGGCCTGCTGGCTGATGACGACCCTGCAAAATCCGTTAGGCGTTACACTGACGCCCGCGCGTAAACAGCAGCTGGTGGCGTTACTGGCCCGTTATCAGGTGCCGCTTATTGAAGACGATGTGTACGCGGAGCTGTGGGACGAACGCGCACCGCCCCTGCCGGCCAAAGCCTGGGACCGCGAGGGCAACGTGCTGCACTGTGGATCATTTTCAAAATCACTGGTGGCGGGATTCCGGGTGGGTTGGGTGGCGGCAGGTCAGCATGCTCAGCGTATTCAACGTCTGCAGCTGATGAGCACGCTTTCTACCAGCGCACCGATGCAGCTGGCGCTGGCCGATTTTCTGGCAACCCGCCGCTACGATAACCATCTGAAACGGCTGCGGCAAAGCCTGGTAAAGCGCCAGCAGCTGGCCCGCCAGGCACTGATAAAGGTTCTGCCTGCGCAGTCAACGGTAAGTGACGCGGCGGGGGGATATTTTTTGTGGGTCACGCTGCCGGACAGCATCAACACCACGCAGCTTTACCAGCGGGCGCTGGCGAAAGGCATCAGTATTGCGCCGGGGCAGATGTTTGCTGCAGGTGAACAGTTCAGCCACTGTTTCCGGCTCAATACCGCCTGGCCCTGGGATTCACGGGCCGAGGCGGCAGTCGTTACGCTGGGTGAAATCATGGCGGAAATGGCAGGCGGTTAAACCTGCGCGGCCTGGCGATGTCCCCACGTCAGGTAGTAAACGTCGTAAAAGTCCACTTCGCCTTTCTGTTTCAGCAAACGATCAATCCCTGTTTTCACGCGCTCTGGCGCATCTGGTAAAGACATAATGCGCGAGACCGCCTGAGCAGGCACCGGCTGCACGTAATACCATTCGCCGTTGTAGCAAACCCGCAGGTCCAGCGCATCGATATCTTCGAAGCGGTATTTGGGATTGATGTCCAGCAACATCAGAAAGCTCATCACCAGCACAAAAGCGGTGGCAAACCAAAACGCCGGCCAGCCCAGCATCTCAGTGGAAAAAATCAGAGCTACGCACAAGCCGTAGCACAGATACATCACCGCCCACAGCCCGGGATGCTTTTTCAAAAAAGAGAAGCTGAAACGCGGCAGATTATCGCGGCGTTCTTCACGGTTGAGCGTATTAATTTCGTCGATCAAGATCTGTTTAATGGCGTCCATCGTTCCCCTCACTTTCAACTGATAGCCATTAGAACAGATAACAGTCAAGCCGTTCAGACACAGATGACGCCATTTTTTATATAACAGTTTCGCTTTCACGCAGAGACTGTGCCGCCACTCTGTTCAGGGCGCGCGGTGCCAGCTGGGTGAAATAGTCGACAGCAGGCCGCAACAGCGCCTCATCGGGATTAAAGGCTGGATGATGCAGGCCAAACGCGCTGGCACTGCCGATATTCACAAAGGCGCCCGGCACTTGCTGTAGATAAAAGGCAAAATCTTCCCCGCCCATCAGCGGCGTTGCAGCCTGTTCCGCGCAATAGCCGCTTTGGGCGGCCTGGTCCAGCGCAACCTCTGCCCATTCTGGCGTATTGATCAGGGCGGGCGGCCCTGCTATCCACTCCAGTTCCGCCCGCGCGCCGAAGCCTGCTGCGAGGCCCTGAATCAGGGTGGTCATACGTTCAGGTATCTGCAGACGTAGCGCCGCATTGTGGGTGCGGACCGTGCCTTCCAGCTCCACCTGCTGCGGGAGGACATTCCAGCTGTTCCCCGCCGTAAAACGCGTGACGCTCAAAACGACTGTGTCCAGAGCGCTAAACACCCGCGCAGGCAACGTCTGTAGGGCGGTGACGATGTGGCTGGCAATGACGATAGCGTCAATTCCCTCCTGAGGCCGTGCGGCATGGGCGCCCTTGCCGTGCACCCGAATCGTAAAGCGGTCAACGTTGGCATAAAACGCGCCTGGCCGGGTTCGCAGCGTGCCCAGCGGCAAATCGGGCGCGTTATGCATGCCGAAGATGGCCTTTACGCCGTTCAGCGCGCCTGCGGCAAGCAGCTGGTTGGCCCCTTCAAACGTTTCTTCTGCGGGCTGAAAAAGAAGCCGCACGCGGCCCGGCAGCGTGGCTTCGCGTTGCTTAAGCTGATGTGCCACGCCGAGCATCACCGAGGTATGAATGTCGTGCCCGCAGGCGTGCATGACGCCTGACCGCTGGGATTGCCAGGGGACGTTCACCCCTTCATCGATGGGAAGGGCGTCAATGTCGGCGCGAAAGGCGATCAATGGTTCTCCCAGGCCGATTTCCGCCACCACGCCGGTCTTCAACGGCAGGGGCAGCAAACGAATGTCACCCTGCTTTAACCAGCGTGTAATACGTTCCGTGGTGGCAAACTCCTGATGAGAGAGTTCGGGATGCTGGTGCAATTCGCGACGCCACTGCACCAGCTGTTCCGTTAATAATGACGTCATGAGTTTCCTTATTTAAACAGGTCAGCGCCTTATCCGATACTGCCAGCAGGTGATTAAAGATGATTCGGTTGCCAGGGGTAATCGCGTAATAACGTCGGGGCGTTTTCATGGGTAAATAAAACCGGCACACCGGCAGGTTGATTATTATCTCGCGGCACATGATAGCGGGGGGATAACGCGCAGTCAGAGGCTGAGCCCGCCCGCGCTTTTACTGCGCTGTGCTGGCAGTCTGAACCCTGTTTACCTGAAAAGAGACGATGAAATAACATGCTGATTTTTGCCATACTTTTCCTGCCCTGAGATCGTGAAATTGATGAATCATCATCGGGCGAGATCTTTCGCGGATAAAATAAGGAATTCATCAAAGCTTAGTTAAAATACGCAAATGGTGGTTGAGCGATTTTTTACTCTTCTCCGCGATCATGTTATACGCGCGGAAATAATAATTTCCCCGGTTAATTATTTTATTATTTAAATTCTATTGCCGTTTTTTAACTTCATATTCTCATATTTATTGTTTTACGAAATATATCCTCATCGCCACACTGGCCCATAACGGAAATGAGTGAGGACAGGTGAATGGCATATCAGTTAAGTCTGTTAGACAAAGCCCCCGTAGCGGAAGGTGAAACACCGGCGGCGTCGCTTCAGCGCACGTTGCAGCTGGCGAAACAGGCTGAAAAATGGGGCTATCACCGCTTTTGGCTGGCTGAACACCACAATATTGAGCAGCTGGCGAGCCCGTCACCTGAAGTGTTGATCGCCTGGCTCGTGGCGCAAACTCAACATATCCGTATCGGCTCTGGCGGGGTGATGCTGCAGCATTACAGCCCCTACAAAGTGGCAGAAAACTTTAATTTACTGGCGTCGCTGGCGCCGGGAAGGATCGATCTGGGCATCGGTAAAGCACCGGGCGGCCTGCCGCTTTCCACTCGGGCACTGCAGCTTGGGGTCCATCAGGACGAAAAGGGCAGTTTTGACGAACAGCTTACGCAACTGGACAGCTGGCTGAAGCCTGAGGCAGGACCACGGGTCGAGGACGAAGCCGTGCGAGCGACGCCGTTACCGGCCCGTCCGGCACAGCGTTTTCTGTTAGGCGGGAGCGAAGAGAGTGCACGGCTGGCGGCCCGGCTGGGCTGGCAGTTCGTGTTTGCCGCGCATATCAACGGCGATCGTCAGCTTCTGGCGCGATCTCTACGAGCCTATTCACAACAGGCACAGGGCAAACGGGCGCTGGTGGCGGTGCAGGTGGTCGTCGCTGACTCGCCCGCAGAGGCCGAGCTGCTGGTGGCCGATCTCAGGCATTTTCACGTGCAGGTCAAAAACGGGCCGGGCGTGAACGTCGCCAGCCTGGAACAGGCGGAGCGTTATGTTCGTCAGGGCGGTTTTACGGACTACCTGATTGAGCCACGTACGCCGTCCCTGTTGAAAGGCACCGCTTCACAGGTCCACGCCCAACTGGAGGCCCTGCAGCGCAACTTCAGCATTGACGAGTTTGTTATCGACACGCCGATTGCCGATCCCCGCGCGCGTTACCGATCGCTGGAGCTACTGGCCACCCATCAGTGGGTCGCCGCCTGAGCACGATGTGTTAGCCGAGGTAAACCATGAGTCTGAACGAAGCACAGTTAATTGAATGGCGACGTGAGCTGCATACCTGGCCTGAACTCTCCGGCCAGGAGTTTGCAACGACCGCGCGGTTACGCCAGTGGCTTCAGAATGCCGGCATTCGCTTGCTGGATTACCCACTGGAAACCGGCGTGGTCGCGGAAATCGGCAGCGGTGAAAACCTGATTGCACTGCGTGCCGATATTGATGCGCTGCCCATCCACGAGGCCAGCGGCGTCAGTTTTCACTCTCGCCAGCCGGGAGTCATGCATGCCTGCGGCCACGATTTGCACAGCGCCGTGATGTTGGGTGCGGCGCTCGAACTGCAGGCACAGCAACATCAGCTTCGTGGACGGGTGCGTATTTTATTTCAGCCAGCCGAAGAGATTGCGCGCGGCGCCAGGCAGTTTATTCAGGCTGGCGTGCTGGATCAGGTACAGGCCATTTTTGGCATGCATAACGAGCCCGGCTTGCCGAGCGGGACCTTCGCCACACGTGGCGGGGCGTTTTATGCCAATGCCGACAAGTTTGTTATCCACGTGACAGGCAAGGGCGCGCACGCTGCGCATCCCGAGCAGGGCGTGGATGCCATCGTGGTCGCCAGCCAGATCATTCAGGCACTGCAGGCGCTGACCAGTCGCAGCTTTAATGCGCTCGACAGCCTGGTGCTCAGTATTACCCGCGTTGACGGCGGCAGGACCTGGAACGTGCTGCCGGAAACGGTGGAGTTTGGCGGTACGGCCCGCACCCACGATCTGCAACTGCGGGCGGAACTGGAAAAACGTATTCGCACGTTGGTGGAGAATATCGCCCTGGCGAATGGCGCTCAGGCCAGTCTGCGCTGGCATGCCGGACCGCCCGTACTGGTTAACGACGCGAACTGGGCGCAGTTCAGCAGTGAGGTGGCTCGCCAGGTGGGCTATCGGGTTCAGACTGCCGATCTACACCTGGGTGGGGAAGATTTTGCCTTCTACCTCCAGCAGGTGCCGGGCGCGTTTGTCAGCATTGGCAGCGCCAGCGACTTTGGCCTGCATCATGCCGGTTTCACCCCCGACGAATCTTCGATAGCGCCTGCCGCTCACTATTTTGCGCAACTCGCCCGGCAGGCATTGCACCATCTTCACGACCGATGTCGTGAACCCGCCCTGAATTGATTTCAACCGCCTGAGTGCCCGTGTGGCTGTCCCGGACAGCCGCCTGGCATCCTGATGCACAAAAGAGAGCACATCATGACCACAAGACAGCTTCGACTGGGTACCATTCTGCATGGTGCCTCTGGAAACATGTCGGCCTGGCGCCACCCGGCAGCCCAGGCAGATGCCAGTATTAACCTTGACTACGCGAAAAAAATCGCGCGTAAAGCGGAGCAGGGCAAACTGGATTTTCTGTTTGTTGCTGACGGCTTATTTATCAACGAAAAATCGATTCCCCACTTTCTCAACCGGTTCGAACCCTTGACGCTGCTGTCGGCTCTGGCTGGCGTCACCGAACATCTGGGGCTGGTAGGCACCGTCTCCACCTCATATAGCGAGCCCTTTACCGTGGCGCGCCAGTTCGCCAGCCTGGATCACCTGAGCGGCGGACGTGCGGGCTGGAACGTGGTCACTTCACCGCTGGAAGGGTCGGCGAAGAACTTTTCTCGCCAGCAGCACCCGGAACATGCCTTGCGTTACCGCATTGCCGACGAATATCTGCAGGTGGTGAAAGGGCTGTGGGATTCATGGGAACAGGATGCCTTTGTTCGCAATAAAGAGAGCGGTCAGTTTTTCGATCCCGCGAAGCTACACACGCTTAACCATCACGGCGACTTCTTTCAGGTGCAGGGACCGCTCAATATTTCCCGTACGCCGCAGGGCCGACCGGTCATTTTTCAGGCAGGTGCCTCTGAGGATGGCAAAAGGCTGGCGGCGCGTCATGCCGATGCCATTTTTACGCATCAGCCAACGCGTGAAGAAGCCCAGGCTTTTTACCGGGATGTTAAAGCGCAATTGGTGAAAAACGGCCGTCAGCCACAGGATCTGCATATTTTTCAGGGCGTAAGCGTGATTGTCGGCAGAGATGCAGACGCGGTGGAGCAGCAATATCAAACCACCGCCGCGCTGGTTTCCATCCAGGATGCGCTCAACTATCTTGGTCGCTTCTTCGACCATCACGATTTTTCACAGTATCCACTCGATGCGCCTTTCCCCGATCTCGATGATATCGGCCAGAACAGTTTCCGCAGTACCACCGACGAGATTAAACGCAAAGCCCGCGAGCAGGGGCACACGCTGCGTCAGGCGGCACTGGAAGCCGCCACGCCACGCCCGCTGTTTCATGGCACGCCAGAGCAGGTCGCCGACGGCCTGCAACTGTGGTTTGAAAGCGAGGCTGCAGACGGTTTCATCATCAACGGCGGAACGCCAGACACATTTGAGCGTTTTGTTGACCAGGTGGTGCCCGTATTGCAGGCGCGCGGGTTAGCGCGACGCGACTACCCGGGCCGAACGCTGCGTGACAGCTTTGCCATGCCACAGCCGGTTAATCAATTCACCTCACAATAAGAGCCTTTGCTATGCATAAAACGAGTTTTATCGCCTTGCTGATGCTTAGCGTCAGCGGTGGCAGCCTGGCGGAAAGCACCAGCGTCGCCGTAAATGGCCAGCGCGTCAGTCTTGAGGCCAACAAAGCCCCGATCCACACGCCGAAAAATGCCAGCGCGGTGGCGCAGCTGCCCGCCAACTATCCTTTTGCCGTACCGGGCGCGTTGACCGTGGCTGTGGCGGCGCTGAATTCCCCGCCGCTCACTGTTTTTTCGGATGACAATAAAACGCTACTGGGTAGCGAAGTCGATATTGCCAGGCTGGTGGCCGACAGCCTGGGGCTGAAGCTCAACGTGGTGCCCGCCTCCTGGGAAGACTGGCCGCTCGGCGTGGCCTCGGGAAAATATGATGCCGCCATTACCAACATCACCGTGACGAAGGCGCGTAAAGAGAAGTTTGATTTTGCGACCTACCGAAAAGACTCGCTGGGGTTTTACGTCAAAACCAGCAGCCCAATCCAGTCGCTGACTAAAGCCGATGATATTGCCGGACTGCGCATCATTGTGGGGTCCGGCACCAATCAGGAGGCGATTTTACTCGCCTGGGATAAAGAAAATCAGGCCAGAGGCCTTAAGCCTTTCACGCCGATTTACACCAAAGATGACGCCGCCCAGACGCTGGCGCTGCAGGCCGGACGAGCAGATGCGTACTTTGGCCCTAACGTGATCGGTGCCTGGAAAGCCGCGCTCAACGGCAAAACCCGACTGGTCGGCAGCGTTGATGGGGGCTGGCCGAAAGCCGCGCACATTGCCGTCACGGTAAAAAAAGGCAGTGGGTTAGCTGAACCCATCAGCACCGCCCTGAACGGCGTCATTCAAAATGGTGACTATCAGAAGGTGCTGGATCGCTGGGGCGAGGGCGTTGAACGCATCGACCACTCCGAGATTAATCCACCAGGTCTGGGTGACTAAGGAGCGCATGATGAGTGAACTGCAATTCCGCGAGCTGTCACCGGATGCCCCGGAGCTGGTGCCCATCCTGACCGGTTTATTCGGTGAATATGCGGCCCGCTATGGCGATTATTTTAGCCGCCATCAGGAACAGGAGCAGGCCGAATGGTATCTGCCGCCGCACGGCTTATTTATTGTGCTGGAGCGCGACGGCGAGATTATCGCCATGGGCGCGTATAAACCTTACGACGCGCACACGGCAGAGCTAAAGCGCATCTGGACGCGTGGCGACCTGCGTCGTCAGGGGCTGGCGCTGGTGGTGCTAAAAGAGCTGGAGCGACGGGCGCTGCGCGCCGGTTATCAGCGCCTGTTTCTGACCACCGGTTTCCGCCAGCCCGAGGCGGTGCGCTTATATACCGGCCACGGCTATGAGCCGCAGTTCGATCTGAGTGGCGATCTGGAGCGTTTCGGACAGCCACCGCACGATGGACGCTTACGCTTCATCAAAGTTATCGACGTGCACAGCGTTGCGCAGGCAAGTTAAGGAGCGAGCATGCGTCATCAACAACAACTTCATGTGGTGCCTGCCCGTTATCCCGCCCGCACCCTGGGCGCCGTGGTAGCGCTGTTTATCCTGGCGGGCGTGGTGCAGTCAGTAGCGTTTAATCCACGCTGGGAATGGGGCGTGTTTGCCCGCTGGTTCTTTGATCCGGTAATTTTACATGGCCTGGGGCAAACGCTGCTGTTGACCCTGCTGGGCACGGTGTTCAGCCTGCTGTTCGGAGGCGTACTGGCGCTGGCGCGGCTCTCGTCGTCCTGGCTGTTAAGCAGCCTGGCATGGGGATACATCTGGCTGTTTCGATCGCTGCCGCTGATCGTGGTGCTGATCATTCTCTATAACTTCTCCTATCTCTACGACACGCTCTCTCTTGGCGTGCCTTTTACCTCGCTGTCGTGGGGCCATTTTCAGACCATCAACGTGCTGGGCCAGTTTCCCGCGGCAGTGATTGGTCTGACGCTGGTACAGGCAGCCTACAGTGCAGAGATCATTCGTGGCGGCTTTCTGGGTGTCGATCACGGTCAGGTGGAGGCGGCTTCCGCCCTCGGGCTGTCCGCGTCGCGTCGCACCTTTCGCATCATTCTGCCTCAGGCGTTACGCGCCATTATTCCGACTGCATTTAACGAGATTATCAGCCTCGCGAAGGGCACGGCGATGGTCTATGTGCTGGCGATGCCGGAACTGTTTTACACCATCCAGATGATCTACAACCGCAACCAGGAAGTGATCCCGCTACTGATGGTCGGCGCGGCCTGGTATCTGATTATTACCACCGTCCTGTCAGTGATTCAGCACAGCGTTGAACGCTGGCTGGCTCGCAGCGTCAGCCGTGAAGCCCAACCGTCGCGCTGGCGACAATGGCGCACTCGCGTCGTACCGCTTAATCCTGTTGAGGAGATCGGCCATGTCCGAAGCCATTGATTACCGTTTATCCCCCACCACCGGTGCCATCAGCATTACCGGCGTCAGCAAACGTTTCGGCAGGCTCAAGGCGCTGGACAACGTCTCGCTGGATCTGGCACCCGGTTCCGTTACGGTGATTCTGGGGCCATCAGGATCGGGAAAATCGACGCTGCTGCGCACCATTAACCACCTGGAACGCGTGGATGAAGGGTTTATCCAGATTGACGGCGATTACATTGGTTATCAGCGTCGGGGTGACAGGCTATATGAGCTGAAGGAGCGGGCGATTCTGCGTCAGCGCATTAACGTGGGCTATGTCTTTCAGAACTTCAATCTGTTTCCCCATCTTAGGGTGCTGCAAAATTTAATCGAAGCGCCCATCGCGCACCGTCAGCTCTCGAAGCGTGAAGCGATAATCCGTGCCGGTGAGCTACTGGATATCGTCGGCCTGCGTCATAAGGCCGATGCGTGGCCCCGGCATCTCTCTGGCGGGCAGCAGCAGCGCATTGCCATTGCCCGGGCTTTGATGCTGCAACCCCGGGTGATGCTGTTTGATGAGCCGACCTCGGCGTTGGATCCGGAACTGGTCGGCGAAGTGCTGGACGTGATTAAAAAGCTGGCCCGATCGGGCACCACGCTGGTCATCGTGACACACGAAGTGGGATTTGCCCGCGAGGTAGCCGACAACGTGGTGTTTATGGTGGACGGAAAAATTGTCGAGCAGGGCAGCAGTAGCCAGGTGTTAAACCACCCACGACATGAGAGAACGCGCCGCTTTCTGGCGCGCGTACTGTAAGGGGGCAAAATGAGATATGCCTGTGTGACGCTGTGCGCACTGCTGGTGAGCGGCGCGGTTTTTGCCGAGGAAAAACCGGATGTCGCCCGAAATGAACAGCCGATTCACGCGCCGGTGAACCCTGAGGCGGTTAAAAAAATTCCGGCGGATTTTCATTTTGTTGAGCCCGGCACGTTAACGGTAGCGACGTCAGCCACTCACTCACCGCCGCTGGCGCTACTGGCGGCGGATAACGTGACCCGCATTGGCAGCGATCCGGATATTGCCCGCCTGCTGGCGGACAGCCTCGGGCTGAAGCTTAAACTGGTACCGGCTTCCTGGGAGGACTGGCCGCTGGGGATCAATGCCGGACGCTATGACGTGGCCATGTTTAATATCGCGGTGACCGAAGAGCGGAAAAAGAAGTTTGATTTTGCGACCTATCGGGCCGATAACCACGCCTTTGCCGTCAAGGCGGACAGTCCGGTCAGCGCGATAACCTCTCCGCCAGACGTGGCGGGCAAACGCATTATCGTGGCCTCCGGCACCAATCAGGAACGTATTTTACTCAGTTGGGACGCACAGAACCGGGCGAAGGGATTACCGCCGGTTACGCCGATTTACCTGACCGACGATGCCTCGGCCACGCTGTATCTGCTTTCAGGGCGGGCAGATGCGATGTTTGGTCCGCACGCCGTGGCGGCCTGGAAGGTGGCGTCACGCGGCCAGACGAAATTAGTCGGCGAGGGCCCCTACCGCGCCTGGGTAGCGGTGACCACAAAAAAAGGCAATGGCCTGGCCGCGGCGCTGCAAACCGCGCTGGATGGCACCATTGCCGGCGGGCAATATCGCCAGGTGTTACAACGCTGGGGCGAGCAGGATGAGGCGGTTACCCATTCGATGGTTAATCCACCCGGGATCGTCTACTGAGTAAAACGAGCCTGCCAGGCGCTTCCATTAGAGCCCATAAACGTGCACCCACCCGTCAGCGCTGGCGGGTTTTTTTATTTCCACGCAACAGTCCGGACAACAGGTCGGGGCAGTGTCATCGGCCCGTCATTTTCTGGCGGTATTGGTCTTCATCTTCGCGCTGACGGCGGCTAAAAAAAGCGGGCGGCTCAGCGGGCAACGATGGCCACCGCACCTTTTGCAGATTAATCCTACCAGATAAAAAAGACTTAGCGGGTTAAAGAGATATTGTTAACAACTAATTTGGCTTTGGTTAGCGAGTTAGAGTTGTTATGTAAATTGTGATGTATAGCGCACATTCCAACCCTGCGACCTTTGTCACACTAAAGAAAAAAGGAGACATTGTATGACTGCCCAAACTTCCAGTCTGATGTTGCTGATGTCTTTCGCAGCAGGCACATTTTCAGCTGGGGCATCAAATAACCCACAACATTTGATGTTCGCCAGCCCGTCAGCCGGCGTACCAAACAATCCGCTGCCGCTGATTATCTGGCCACGCGTGGTGCCGGAGGACGAAGAGAATATCGCCACCTGGTTCGAGGAAACCTTTGAAAAAAATGGCTGGCCGCCTGACTGGCGCGATCAGTTGTTTCCCTATATGCACTACCATCCCAATACGCATGAGCTTCTTGGTGTCGCTGAAGGCTGGGCGGAAGTGCTGTTTGGGGGCGACAGTGGCCGCATGATTACCCTGCGGGCAGGGGATGCCGTGCTGATCCCTGCGGGTGTGGGGCATCGGCAGGTTTCCGCCAGCGAAGATTTCCTGGCGGTAGGTGCCTATCCTGAAGGGCTGAAGCCAGAAATTCTGCGCGATGAAATCGGCCAGCTCAAACTGTCCCAGGAAAAAGTGAAAAAAGTCCCGTTGCCAAAGCGGGATCCTTTTACGGGTAAAGCGGGTGCGATGACCGAGATCTGGACCCCGGTTGCCGCCATGATGCACAACCCGTAGCGCGCGCAGGAACCGACTGCCCGGAAGGGATGAAGACGTGGCTGCAGAGGTTTGGCAGCCGCAACCGGCCCCGCTGCCTCCTGCTGAGAGGCTGCCAGGAGACGTTAGCGCCTTTATAGCAACCACTATTAAGATTTTTCATCTCCCGGCGTCGCGCCGGGTTGGCGAAATATCCTGTCTTATCTTTCTGTTTCTCCTGATAAAAACCTGTTAATGCGCTTATGTGCCGCTGACCGCGCCAACAAATTTGCCTGCCGACCTGCCGTCATTCATAAAAGTGCAAACAATGCGACTTACTTTCGCTGTATCTCCGGGACAGGCACGAAAGGTTAACTATGTTTTCAGTCGATCAGGTCATTGAACGTTTCTGGCCGAACCAGCGTCCTGCCAACTGGCAGAAACGGATGTTGAAGTGGATCTTACGCGAAGATGAATTCCAGCGCTTTGCCGCGCGCTATCCCCACCTGAAAGGGCTGGATATGGTCGAGCAGGTACTGGAACATCTTGACGTCCGGTGCGAACTTAGCGAGCGCGATCTGGAGCAGATCCCATCGCACGGACCGGTGGTGATCGTGTCGAACCATCCCCTGGGTACCATCGACGGCATGGCGTTACTGCATGCGATATCTCAGGTTCGCCGCGACGTGAAAATCGTGGCGAACCGGCTAATTATGCTGCTGGAACCGCTCAACAGCCTGATGTTACCCGTCGACAATATCGGTAATCGCACCAACCGCCAGCAGCTGCAGCACATGCAACAGCACCTGAGCAATCAGGGCGTCCTGATTATCTTCCCGGCGGGCGAAGTGTCCCGCCTGACCAGCGCAGGCGTGCGCGATCGCGAATGGCATCACAGCTTTCTGCGCCTGGCCGCGAAAGCGCGCGCGCCGCTGGTTCCGGTGCATGTCGAAGGTCGAAACAGCTCACTGTTCTATGCCACCGCGAAAGTCGCACCGTCCGTGGCGATGCTGATGCTGGTGCGTGAAATGTTTAAACAACGCGGGATGCGCATCAAACTGCGCATCGGCGCGCAGATCCCCTTCGCACACTGGCACGATGGCCATACGCCCGGCAAAGAGCTGGCAAAGCGCGTGCGAAAACATGTTTACCGCCTGGGGCAGGGCAAAAAAGGGCTCTTCCAGACAGAATCCGCCATCGCCCTGGCGGAAGATCGGGCCGAACTGAAAAAGGCTCTGCTGCAAAGCGAGTTGCTGGGCAATACGCCTGACGGCAAGAAGATCTATCTGTGGCGGCGTAACGGGGCGACCTGGGTGCCGATACTGCGTGAACTGGGACGGCTGCGTGAGATTGCCTTTCGTGCCGTCGGTGAGGGCAGCGGTCGTCGACGGGATCTCGACAGCTACGATGATGACTACTATCACCTGATTCTGTGGGACGACGCAGAGCTGGAAATCGTGGGGGCTTACCGGTTTATCCCCGGTGGCGAACAGCTGGAACGACGCGGCATGGAAGGCCTCTACAGCCACAGCCTGTTCCATTACGACGAACGCATGATCCCTATTCTGCGTCAGGGCATTGAACTGGGCCGCAGCTTTATTCAGCCCGCCTACTGGGGTAAACGCGGGCTGGACTATCTCTGGCTTGGCATCGGGGCTTACGTGGCCAGATATCCTGAGGTGCGCTATCTGTTCGGACCGGTTTCCATCTCTGGCACTATGCCGCTGGCGGCGCGCGATTTGCTGGTCGCGTTCTATCGGCTCTATTTCCCAACGGACTTCCCGCTGGCGACCTCGCGCTGTCCTTATCCGGCCTCTCTGCCTGCCGTACTGGCTCAGTTTAGCGGAAATGATTACAAAGAGGATCTTCAGCGGCTGAAGCAGCTGCTCAGTAACCTCGGCGTCGCTATCCCCACGCTCTACAAACAATATTGCGAAGTCTATGAGCCAGGCGGAGTGCAGTTTATTGATTTCGGCAGCGACCCGGACTTTAACAACTGTATTGATGGGCTGGTTTTGGCGGATTTAACCAAAATCAAGCCATCGCGCTACGAGCGCTACGTGGCGGTCCATCTGCCGAAGTAGCCCGGTGTCACGGTCCTGTCATCAAACTGTCGTAACGTCTTGCAAAAACGTATACGGCAAAGGCGACATCAACATGGCCGCAATTTCACTCTCCGGGCTGGATAAAGCCTTCGCGGCGCAGCCGGTCCTTGAGGCGGTATCGCTGGAGATCCAGCAGGGCGAGTTTATCGCCGTGCTGGGCCCCTCCGGCTGCGGCAAAACGACCTTGCTCAGGTTAATCGCCGGATTTGAAACGCTGGATCGCGGCGAGATCTGGGTGGACGACACGTTGTTTGCCTCCCCGAATTTTCATCTGCCTCCCGAAAACCGCGATCTTGGCGTGGTGTTTCAAAACTACGCGCTGTGGCCGCATATGACGGTGGCTGAAAACGTAGGCTATAGCCTGAAAGTCAGCGGCGTAAACCGTGCCGATCGGGAAGAACGTATCCGGCAGGCCCTGGCGCTGGTCGGCCTGCTGGACTTTGCCGATCGCCGCCCGGCCGATCTGTCCGGCGGCCAGCGTCAACGCGTAGCCCTTGCCCGCTGTCTGGTGGCAAAGCCCCGGCTGGTCCTGCTTGACGAACCTCTGGCTAACCTTGATGTGCATTTGCGTGCCGCCATGGAAGAGGAGTTTCGCCGTTTTCACCGTCACAGCGGGGCCACCTTAATTTATATCACCCACGATCAGCGCGAAGCGATGGCGCTGGCCGATCGCGTTGTGGTGCTGAATGCGGGGCAGGTCATGCAGTTTGCCTCACCACAAACCCTGTGGCGTGAGCCCGCCAATGAGATGGTCGCCACCTTTATTGATGAGGGGCGCGTGCTGCCGGTAAAAGAGATTGAACCGACAGGCCAGGGGCTGGCATCGGTGAGGCTGTTCGGTACACGGATGCGGTTGCGCTGTGCCGCGCATCAGACAGCCTTGCCGCAGGGTAAAGCCAGCTTTCATCGAGCCAGTTTCCGCCTGACGGCTGACGAAAGCGGCCATTTCACCGCCAGGGTTGAACGCCTGATTTACCGCGGCGGCCATTACGACATCCATCTGTCTCCGCAGGCAGATCCTGAGGTTTCCATCACGCTGGCCCTTGACGATGTGTCTGCTCTCAGAGTTAACGACACCGTAAATATTGCCGTGACTGACGGCTGGATTCTTCCCGCATAAAGGACTTCAGACAGTATGAAAAAACGCATGCTTACCTCGGTTACATCTCTGCTCTTCACGGCTGCGCTGGCAGGCCTGACGCTGGCGCAGGCGGCAGACAAGCCTGCCGGCACGCTGGTGGTCTACACCTCGCAGGCACCGGAAATTGCGCAGCAAACCATGGACGCGTTCAAAGCGGCCTATCCCGGTATTCAGGTGGAATGGACGCGCAACGGTACCACGCAGTTAATGAACGTGCTGCACACAGAAATGATGAGCGGCAAGGTGAAGCCCGACGTGCTGCTGGTTGCTGACGCCATCAACCTTGGCGCACTGAAGAATGAGAAGCAGCTCTATGCGTATCAGGATGCGCCCGTCGATCACCTGAAACCTGCCTTTTATGACCGGGATAAAACCTTTTTTGGCACCAAAATTATCGCCACTGTAATTGCCTATAACACGCAGCGCGCTAAACCCGTTAACAGCTGGAAAGCCCTGCTCAACCCGGACAACAAAGGGCAGATTGCCATGCCCAGTCCGCTTTACTCCGGGGCTGCCTTGTATAAGCTGCACACGGATATCACCACGCCCGACATCGGCTGGAACTTCTATAAACAGCTGGCGGCGCTGGGCATCGCGCCGCAGGGCGGTAACGGACCTGCGTTAAAAGCCGTAGCGAGTGGACTGGATAAATACGGTGTGATTACCGATGCCGACATTATCCGGGCCAAAAAGCAGGGATCGCCCATCGACCTGGTCTATCCAGAAGAGGGCGTGTCTTACGTCACGGAACCTGTCGCCATTATGAAATCGGTGCATAACCTGCCTGCCGCTAAAGCCTTTGTGGATTTTCTGCTGTCGGAGCCGGGACAGAAACTGGTGGTTCAGCAGGGTAACCGGCCGGTCGATGACCGCATTGCCGCGCCTGAAGGCTTTGTTCCGGTAGACCAGATCAAACTGCTGACCCCGGACGTGGAGAAGGCGGTGGCCGATGATGCGCAGGTGCGGGAACAGTTTACCGCGCTGTTTGGTGGCTGAGAATGAGCGTGCTGAGTAACGACTGTCAGCCTCGCCGGGTGCATCGCACGCGCTGGCGTTTTCGCGCTGAACCCTGGGTGTTAGGGCTGCTGGTGCTGACGATCGGGCTGCTGTCCGTGGCGCCTTTTACCCGGCTGATCTGGACAGCGATAGCCCCGCAGGGCGTACCGGATTTGACACGGATGACGCAGTTGTTGATCAGCCGCCGGGTACTCAGCGCCACGTTAACGACCTTGAGCATCGGGCTGAGCGCCACTCTGTTGTCGCTGTTGCTTGGCACGCTCGCCGCCTGGCTGGTTGCGCTGAGCGATATGCGCGCCAAAGCAGCCTGGGTCTTCGCCTTTATCTTACCCCTGATGATTCCGCCACAGGTGACGGCACTTGCCTGGCTGCAGGCGCTGGCACCGGGCAGCCTGCTGGCATCGCTGTTTCAGCTGCTGGGTTTACCCTGGTTTGCACCAGGTGAGCAGCCGCTCTACTCGTGGGGCGGAATCGTGCTGCTGCTGGGCCTGCACAATGCCCCGCTGGTGTTCCTGACGGTGCGAGCCGGTCTGCGACGTTTACCGGCAGAACTGGTGGAAGCCGCGCAGATTAGCGGCGCTTCGCACGGGCAAATCCTGCGCACTATTATTTTACCCCTGGCGCGTCCGGCCATTTTTGCAGGCGCGGCGCTGGCTTTTGTGGCGTCGGTCGGGAATTTTGGTATTCAGGCGATGCTGGGCATTCCGGCACGCCTGCCGACGTTAATTACGCTGGTCTATCAGCAACTTAACGCCATTGGCCCCGGTGCGCTGCCGGATACGGCCGTCTATTCCTTGCTGATTGCGCTGATCACCTTAACCGGCATGATGCTGAGCGGCTGGCTGGGCGGACGGCGTGATGTCCGCGTGAGCGGCTCGCCGCGCCCGTTTCAGCAACCGCTTAACGGCGCGCGGCTGCCCACGGAGGTGATGGCTTGGCTGTGGATGGCGGCTACGCTCATTATGCCGGTCAGCGCGCTGCTGACCAGTGCGCTGACGCGCGGCTTTGGTCAGGCCTTGACGTGGCAGACCCTGACGCTGGAAAACTTTTACCAGGCGCTGTGGGGTTATCCCGCAATACGCCATGCTTTCGCGACCAGCCTGTGGCTCACCTCGCTGGCGACGCTGATGCTCACGGTCATGGCGCTGTTTCTGGCTTTCTTTCTGAGCTGGCGACGCACGCGACTGGTGCGCGGGCTGTGGTTTGCCAGCGAGCTGACTTATGCGCTGCCCGGTATCGTGACAGGCGTGGCGGCAATCCTGTTTTTTCTGCCGCCGCTTCCTCTGCTGGCGGTCTCGATTTACGGCACGGTCTGGATCATTCTCGCCGCCTATCTGTCCAACTTCCTGGCCTTAGTCTTGCGCCCCACGCTGGCGGGCTTCGCGCAAATTGACCCCTCGCTGGATGAGGCCGCGCGTCTGTGTGGGGCGGGGTTTCTGCGCCGCATGGGCGATATTTTACTGCCGCTGGCGGCGCCGTCTGCGCTGGCGGGAAGCCTGTTGGTCTTTCTGACCGCGCTGAACGAAATTCAGGTCTCGGTGCTGCTGGTGACCTCCGATACGCAAACCCTTGGGCCAACCATTATCTTTCTTGATGAGGGCGGCTCTGCACCGCTGGCAGCCGCCGTAGGATGCCTGATGATTCTGGTTGTTCTGACCTTGATGTTGCTGGCGACGCGCCTGACGCGCGCGCTGCCGCAGGGAGTATTGCCATGGCAAGCCTGACCGTGGTGAGCGGCGTGGGGGGAAAGTTGCCCGCCGCTTTCCTGCTTGAGATTCAGGGATACCGCCTGTTGTGGGATCTGGGCGCGGGGCCGGAACCCGGCGTAAAGCCGGATTTGACGGCCATGGGGCACGTCGATGCCATCTGTCTGACCCATTCTCATGGCGACCATACAGGCGCGCTCGACAGCTGGCAGCGGTTGGGATCGCCGCCGGTTTACGCCACGGAGCTGACCTGGCAGCAGTTGGGAGAAGAGTGCCCGGTACCTGCGCGAGCGCGGCACGCATTGCCCTTACGCGGGCAGTGCGCGGTTGGCCCGCTTAATCTGTTTACTGGCCGGAGCGGTCACTCACCGGGATCCGTCTGGTTTCACCTGCCGATCGCGGGTGGCATCACCTATATGGGCGACTGGAGTCGCGAATCGCTGCTGCTGCCTTTTGACCGGCCACCTCGGGCGCGCTGGTTGATTACCGATGCCTCTTACGGCGACCGTCATCAGCGACTTAATCAGCAGGTTGAGGCGCTGGTACAGGCTGCCCGCCACGGGGCGGTGGTCACGGCGCCGTTGCACGGTAGAGGCCCGGAGATGGCACTGCGGCTACGCGCAAAGGGGCTGCCGGTGGTGCTGTGCCCGCAGGTGCGCGAAGATGTTTCACAGCTGCTGGCGCAAAATACGCTGCCGGCTGCCACGGCGCTGGCGTTGCTGCCGTTGCTGCGTGAGCCGACGCCTGCGCAATGGCGACCTGACAGCGTTATCGTCGCGGCCGATGCGGTGGCAGACAGCGGCCTGGCCGCCTTGCTGAGCCAGCGACCCGAATTCAACCTGATTTTTAGCAGTCATGTCGCTCGCGGCACGCGGGCCTTCGCGATGCTACAAAACGGCTCAGCGCAGTGGTTGCCCTGGAATGTTCATCCCCCGCTGGACGATCAACTGGCGTTGATCAAACACAGCGGAGCGGAACAGGTCATTCCCGCTTTTGTCGAGCCGGCATCGTGCCAGCAGTTGATTGCCCGAGCGTCTGCCACGCTAAGCTGGCAGCGTCGCTTTACGCTGTCATCCCGTTGGGAAAGCTTTGCCTGATAGCCTTAGCTGTAAAGCCCGTGCTGCTGCACCGGCGCATGACCCGGATTATCCCGGATGCGGCGTACCGAGTCGCGTACCACCAGCTTGCCGTTCAGCAGCAGATTACCGGGCGGCAGGTTTGGATCTAAACGCAGCGCCTGAAGCATTTTGACGGCGGCCTCGCCCAGCTCGTCTCGCGGAACCTGAACCGAGGTTAGCGGGATCTCCTGCACGGTGGCCAGGTTGAAACCATCCATGCTCATCACGGACACATCTTCCGGCACCCTCAGGCCCGCTTGCTGTAACGCCTGCACCGTTCCGGCGGCAATATAATCGCCACTCGCCAGAATCGCGGTAGGGCGCTGTGCCTGCGGGCAGCGACGCAAATAGTCGCCCAGACAGGCGCTGGCTTCGCTGCTGCTAAAACTGTTGAGCGTAATCAGGTGCTGGCGGCTGTCGAAGCGCAGATTCATGGCATGCCAGGCATCGCGTACGCCCTGAAGCCGCTGCTCCATGGTGTAACGCCGTAGGCAGTGCAACGACAGAATTTGCCGATGGCCCTGTTCAAACAGATAGCGCGCGGAAAACTCGCCAATAAGCTGATGATCCGGCGACACCGAGGGCAGGCGCATTCGGCGGTCGCGGGCGTTGATCAGCACACAGGGTTTGTTCATTTCAGCCGCCAGTTGATGAATGTGTTCATCGTCGATACCGATCAACAGCGCGGCTTCCGTCTGCTGCATCTTGTCGATAAACAGCGCGGCATCGCTTTCCACTTCTTCCAGCGGACAGTAGCGCAACCGCACATCGTGCGGTTTAACGGCTTCGCTAATCCCCTGGATCACCTTGTAATAAAAGATATCCGTGCGGATATCGAAGGCACGCGGTGGCGCAAATACCATCAGGTCATTAAGCAACAGCCGACCATGCTGAAGATTATCCAGTACGCCTTGCTGTTGGGCGATGCGTAACACTTTTTCGCGCGTGGCGGCGCGGATATTGGCTTTCCCGGCAAGGACGCGCGAAACCGTACTGACTGACACGCCGCTCAGGGCGGCAATTTCGCTCACTTTTAAGCTTTGCTTCATTCTGTGATCGCCCTCAAATCTGCAAATGAAAAAATTTTCATAAGGTGCTGAATCGTGTCCCTGCTGGTCTGCAAGGGCATTTTTGTTGTGCGATAAGAGTGCCATGAAAAGAGTTGCAAAAAATGGGCTGTACCCACGTTTTAGGCTTTTTTAAGGTCGGATCAGATAAACAGGCTCGCTGCGCGGCAACACGTCAATTACTTGCTACAGGAGTTTCATCATGAGTCTCGACTCGACCACCCGCACTCACGCGTCGTCGCGTCCGCTGCGGATGATTAAAAATTTGCGCTGGTGGATGCTGGGCATGTTCCTGCTGGGCGTAACGGTGAACTACATCACCCGTAACTCCTTGGGGATTCTGGCCCCGGAACTGAAAAACACGCTAAATATGACCACGGAGCAATATTCCTGGGTCGTTGCCGCCTTCCAGCTGGCCTATACGCTGTTTCAGCCCGTTTGCGGTTGGTTAATCGATGTCATCGGTCTGAAGATGGGCTTTCTGATTTGTGCCGTGATCTGGTCAATCACCTGTCTGCTGCATGCCGGTGCAGGCAGCTGGCTGCATCTGGCGCTGCTGCGCTTTGTGATGGGCGCTTCCGAGGCGGCGGCCACGCCCGCGAATGCCAAGGCCATCGGCGAGTGGTTTCCGAAAAAGGAGCGGCCGGTAGCGGCAGGCTGGGCGGGGGTTGGCTTTTCCATCGGGGCGATGCTGGCTCCGCCCATTATTTATGTCGCACATGTCTCGTTTGGCTGGCAGGGCGCATTCCTGCTCACTGGCGGGCTGGGTTTGATCTGGGTGGCGCTCTGGTGGTGGGGCTATCACTCGCCTGAACGCCATCCGCGCCTCTCGGATGAGGAGCGGGCGTTTATAACCCAGGACAACGAAGTCATCGGCGAAAAGCTGCCGTTTTTTACCGCGCTGAAAGTCATCGGCAAAGAAAAGAAATTCTATGGCATTGCCATCCCGGCCTTTTTAGCTGAACCGGCCTGGGCGGTATTGAGCTTCTGGGTACCGCTCTACCTGGCCAATGAACGTGGCATGGATCTGAAACAGATTGTGATGTTCGCCTGGCTGCCGTTCCTGGCCGCTGACTTCGGCAGCGTCGCCAGCGGTTACCTGACAAAGCTCTACGTGCGCTGGTTTGGCTGCACGCGGGTGAACTCAATTGTAGCCAGTTCCGTCACCGGTGCGGCCCTGATGATCTCGCTGGCGTTAATGACGCTGGTCAAAGATCCCTATCTGGCTATCGCGTTGATTTCAATCGGCGGCTTCGGTCACCAGGTGATCTCCTGCATGTTGAGTGCACTGGTGGTGGAGCGCTTTGATCGCCGTCAGATGGCCACGGTCAACGGGATGCGCGGCTCCTGCGCCTGGATCGCCAGCTTTATCTTTTCGCTGATTATCGGCGTGACTGCCGACACGATCGGCTTTAATCCCCTGTTTATTGCCATGGGTTTCTTTGACCTGATTGGCGCGGTTTTCCTGGTGATGTTTATCGCCGAACGCCGCAAGAATATTGCTAAAAATTGAGGGTAATCTCATGAAAACGCTTAAGACATGGACGCTACATCAACAAACGCCGCATTTTGTCGAACTGAACGTCGAGCAGCGCCACTTTTTACGGATTTACGTATTAGAAAACGGCCTGATGCGCGTGCTGCTGAAACGCGACGGGGAACTGGCGCTGAACCGCACCTGGAGCATTGCCCCTCAGGAGGATGTGCCCTGGCAGGGGCGCGATCGTGAAGCGCTGGACGGCTTTACGCTGCCCGCCTTTACCCTGCAACAGGAGGCGCAACAAATCCGTCTGGCGACGGACCGGCTGCGGGTTACCGTGCATTATCCCCTTTGCCTCAGTTGGGAACATTTTGACGGCACCGAGTGGCAGCCGCTGGCAGCCGATCGCCACACCGGGGCTTACCTGCTGAACATGCATGGCGATGGCGTGGAACATTACCAGCGCCGTCAGCCGCAGGATCGGGTTTACGGCCTGGGTGAAAAGAGCGGCGATCTCAACCGGGTCAATCGCCGTTATGAGATGCGTAATCTGGATGCGATGGGCTATAACGCGGCCAGCACCGATCCGCTCTACAAGCATATTCCTTTCACGCTGACCCAGCGCGACGGCGTCAGCTTCGGACTGTTCTACGATAACCTTTCCAGCAGCTGGCTGGATCTGGGCAATGAGTTAGATAACTACCATCTGCCGTATCGCCGTTATCGCGCAGAGGCGGGCGATCTGGATTACTACATGATGTTGGGGCCGACGCTGCTGGAGGTGACCAAGGCATTTGTTCGCCTGACGGGCCGCACCCTCTTTCAGCCGAAGTGGAGCCTGGGTTACAGCGGATCCACGATGCACTACACCGATGCGCCGGATGCACAACATCAGCTGCTTTCCTTCATCCAGCTGTGCCGCGAGCATGAGATTCCTTGTGATTCGTTTCAGCTGTCGTCCGGTTACACCTCCATAAAGAACAAGCGCTACGTGTTCAACTGGAACTATGACAAGGTGCCAAACCCGGAAGCGATGAGCGCCGCGTTCCATGATGCGGGCATGAAGCTGGCAGCCAATATCAAACCCTGTTTGTTACAGGATCATCCACGCTATGACGAGGTCGCGGCGAAAGGACTGTTTATCCGCGATTCGGAACAGGATCGGCCAGAACGTTCCGTGTTCTGGGACGACGAAGGTTCCCATCTGGATTTCACCCATCCTGAAACGGTGACGTGGTGGCAGGAAAACGTCACAGAGCAGCTACTGAAAAAAGGCATCGACGCGACCTGGAACGATAACAACGAATATGAAGTCTGGGACAGTGAAGCGCGCTGTCATGGTTTCGGTGAGCCGATCGCGATAAAGCATATTCGCCCGGTCATGCCGTTGCTGATGATGCGCGCCTCGCTGGAAGCTCAGCAGCAATTTGCGCCGGAAAAAAGGCCGTATCTGATTTCCCGTTCGGGCTGTGCCGGTATGCAGCGCTATGTGCAGACGTGGAGCGGGGACAACCGAACCAACTGGCAAACCCTGCGCTATAACATTCGTATGGGCCTGGGCATGAGCCTGTCCGGGTTATTTAACGTTGGGCACGATGTGGGCGGGTTTGCTGGCGATAAGCCGGATCCCGAATTGTTTGTGCGCTGGGTGCAAAACGGCGTGATGCATCCGCGTTTTACCATCCATTCATGGAACGACGACCATACCGTCAACGAGCCGTGGATGTACCCGGAAGCCACACCGATGATCCGTGATGCCATTCGGCTGCGTTACCGGTTGATGCCGTATCTGTACACCCTGGCGTGGCAGGCCAGTGAACACGACGAACCGATGCTGCGGCCGACGTTCCTGGATCATGAGCATGACACGCGCACCTATGACGAGTGCGATGATTTCATGCTGGGGCGCGATCTGCTGGTGGCCAGCGTGGTCGAGCAGGGGGCACGTACCCGTTCCGTTTATCTGCCCGACAATCTTCACGGCTGGTATGACTGGCATAAGGGCAACTGGCTGGCTGGCGGACAAACCGTCACGCTGGATGCGCCGCTGGATCGTCTGCCGTTACTGGTCCGCGCCGGTGCCGCAATTCCACTGGGACAGTGTGAAAGCACCACCGATGCGCAGCGCGATAACGTACGTGAACTCCAGCTTTGGCCTGCGCCAGGTAATGTCACGACCCACGGCGAGCTGTTTGATGACGATGGCGAAACGCACGGCTGGCGCAAAGGCAATGCGCTGTGGCTGAACTGGACATTGACCAGTAGTGCGACAAGGCTGGATCTGACAATCGAGAAGCGAGGGGACTATCTGCCGGCCTGGCGCGAGATGGCGATTCAGTTACCGCCGGGGGAGAAACGTGCACTGTGGATTAACGGCGAAATGACAACATGCTATCGGCTGGCTTAAGCGCCAACGCCTAAAGCCGAATGCGTTCGTGACGCTACAAACCGGCCCACCTGAGTGGGCCGGTTTGTATTCAGGCTGAGTGTGTCTCAGTGCTCATGCGTCCCAGGTCTTTGTCCACCAGGAACAGACCATTGCCGCCTTCACCGACCATTGCCAGTTTATCCAGTACGGTTTTGAACAGCTTCTCTTCTTCGTGCTGCTCAGCCACATACCATTGCAGGAAGTTGAAGGTCGAATAGTCCTGAGTGGTCATCGCTGCATGGGCCAGTTCGTTAATTTTGCTGGTAATCAGCTTTTCGTGGTCCAGCGCCTGAACCAGAACTTCATTCAGTGAGTTGTACGCAACGGGCGGCGCCGCGATGGTACCCAACACGGGCATCGCGCCGGTATCGCTCAGATAGTTGAACAGGCGCTGCATGTGTTCCATTTCTTCACGTGAGTGCATTTTCAGGAAGGACGCTGCGCCCTCATAGCCTTTATCGCTGCACCACGCACTCATCTGTAAATAGAGATTCGCGGAGAAAAATTCCAGGTTCAGCTGGTCGTTTAAACGTCCAGTCATTTCAGCAGTCAGCATGGCCGCGTCCTTTTTTCATTGTAAATTGACAGGTGATAAGTGGTGAATTATGCATCAGGCAGGCAAGGGATGGGAAGTGTTTTGTTAAAAAAAATGCATTTTATCTGGTTGATTTAAAAAGAATTATTTCAACTGTTGAATGCGAGCGATTATCATTGTGGTCTGCTTTTCCTCGTACACCTGCGGCCAGGGCGCGGCGCAAAGGCGGCATGTCCAGCCCGTTCGGTTCCTGTAGCCGATCGGCTCCTGCGGCGAATAATTGCTGTCTTGTCACCATTGTGGGCCAACCCGATGAAAAAGTGATGCAAAGGTCACATCCAGACGCCTCAACAGGTTTACACTGTCGGTTCTTTCCGGTGAAAAAGCGGCACAGGTTTTGCGCCGCGGTCAGGGCTTACCATGTCGAGCGGCTCATCTCACCGTACCCAGGAGGACAGCGCGAAGATGCAACGTATCGAAAGTCATGTCGAACATTATGATGCCTGTTTCACGGCCGCCGATCTCAGCGAAATGGCGCTCACGCAGGCGCATTTTGAAGACTGCGAATTCACGCATGTTAACTTTACCTCAGCAGTATTTTCAGCCTGCAAGTTCATTAACTGTGTCTTTACGCATTGCAATCTCAGTCTGGTTGACCCGTCTGGCACCCGCTTCTTCGGTGTTCACTTTCACGACTGTAAGCTGACCGGCATTGACTGGACGAGAGCCTGGTGGCCCGACTTTTATCTGGACCATGAAGTGCATTTTTCGACGAGCATCCTGAACAGCGGATCGTTTTTTGGTCTGCGACTGCATGGCGTGAAAATGGTGGGATGCAAACTGATCGAGGTAGATTTCAGAGAGTGCGATTTAACGGGCGCCACGTTGACTGAATGCGAGATGACGGGCAGCCACTTCCATCACACCGTGCTGCGCGGAGCCGATCTGACTGAATCCTGGCACTACGCTATCAATATTTTTAACAACAGCGTTGAAAAAGCCCGTTTTTCCCGGCAGGAGGCGGTTTGCCTGCTGGAAAGCCTGGGTATCGAACTGGTGGAGTAGACTGACCGGGATGGCAGCGAGGTGGACGCCATCAGACCGGGTGAAAGCCGGGGGCAGTGCCCTTTATTTTCCTTCGCCAGAGACGTTACGGCGCATGGCGATGCCATATTTCCTTGCGACCGACATTCTCTTCGGTCTGCTGTAGGCCAATAGCGCAAAATATTGTATGCTATGCCGCCTTAAAGTTGACCAGGTAACCGGAATCACGCCGATGTAACTTTGCGCTTACCCCGCGACGACGAAAAGTCGCATCTGGCACCGTTTACTTGCCGGTAAAATCCTGCCGGCCACCGTGATTTATCTGCTGCGCCTGAGAGTGCGTGGCTACGTTGAGAAGAATTCACTCATGTCTAATCCCTTTTTAGAAGAGGTGGCACGCCGCCGCACCTTCGCGATTATCTCGCACCCGGATGCCGGTAAAACCACCATCACCGAAAAAGTCCTGCTGTTCGGACAGGCTATCCAGACCGCCGGAACGGTAAAAGGCCGTGGCTCCAACCAGCACGCAAAGTCCGACTGGATGGAGATGGAAAAGCAGCGTGGTATTTCGATTACTACCTCTGTGATGCAGTTCCCCTATCGTGACAGCCTGGTAAACCTGCTGGATACACCGGGACACGAAGACTTCTCCGAGGATACCTATCGTACGCTGACGGCGGTCGACTGCTGCCTGATGGTGATCGATGCCGCTAAAGGCGTCGAGGATCGTACCCGCAAGCTGATGGAAGTGACGCGCCTGCGTGATACGCCGATCCTGACTTTCATGAACAAACTTGACCGTGATATCCGCGATCCCATGGAATTGCTGGATGAAGTGGAAAGTGAGCTAAAGATTGCCTGTGCTCCCATCACCTGGCCGATCGGCTGCGGCAAGTTGTTTAAAGGGGTTTATCACCTTTATAAAGACGAAACCTACCTGTATCAGACCGGTAAAGGGCACACGATTCAGGAAGTCCGCATCGTTAAAGGCCTGAACAACCCTGACCTCGACGCGGCCGTCGGTGAAGAGCTGGCCTCGCAACTGCGTGAAGAGCTGGAGCTGGTACAGGGTGCGTCACACGAGTTTGAACTGGACGCGTTTCTGGATGGTCAGTTGTCGCCCGTATTCTTCGGAACCGCGCTGGGTAACTTCGGCGTGGATCATATGCTGGATGGCCTGGTGGAGTGGGCGCCGCGCCCCATGCCGCGCCAGACTGATACGCGTACCGTTGAAGCGAAAGAAGAGAAGTTCACCGGCTTCGTGTTTAAGATTCAGGCCAACATGGATCCGAAACACCGTGACCGCGTGGCGTTTATGCGCGTGGTATCAGGCCGTTATGAAAAAGGCATGAAGCTGCGCCAGGTGCGTACCGGCAAAGACGTGGTGATTTCGGATGCGTTAACCTTTATGGCGGGCGACCGTTCGCACGTAGAAGAAGCCTATCCGGGCGATATCATTGGCCTGCACAACCACGGCACGATTCAGATCGGCGACACCTTTACTCAGGGTGAAAACATGAAGTTCACCGGTATCCCGAACTTCGCGCCAGAACTGTTCCGCCGTATCCGCCTGCGCGATCCGCTGAAGCAGAAACAGCTGCTGAAAGGATTAGTCCAGCTGTCGGAAGAAGGAGCTGTGCAGGTGTTCCGCCCGGTCCATAACAACGACCTGATTGTGGGGGCGGTCGGTGTGCTGCAGTTTGACGTGGTGGTGGCGCGCCTGAAGAGTGAGTACAACGTTGAAGCCATTTATGAGGCGATTAACGTTTCGACGGCCCGTTGGGTTGAGTGCAGCGATGCCAAAAAGTTCGAAGATTTCCAGCGTAAAAATGAGGTGAACCTCGCGCTGGATGGTGGTGATAACCTGACCTATATCGCTCCCACCATGGTGAATCTGAATATTACTCAGGAACGCTATCCTGATGTGACATTCCGTAAAACCCGCGAGCATTAATCCGCGTTTTCCGGGCCATTCTCATCGGGAATGGCCCTGTTTTTCCGCATACAGAACCCTCCTAAAACACGCTTTTTCCTCGCTTTTGACGCACGATCAACCAGTTACCTGAGCAAATTGCCAAATCCCGACTATCCTTACTTCATCGGACGGTTTAAGAGACTTATTCTCCCCGCGTCCAGTGCCGCAGTAGCGTTGTTTGCTGCTCTTGCGCCCACAGTTTTGGGCGAGTTAACAGATAGAAGGATGATATCGATGCACACAACTAAGCTTACTAAAACATTGATGGCTGCGATGATCGGTACTGCTCTGCTGAGCGGAAGCGCATTTGCTGAGGAATCCGCGTCTCAGAAAGCCTCACAAACGGCTGACAGCGCCGGTGCAAAAATTGACAGCTCAATGAAGAAAGTGGGCGGCTTTATGGATGACAGCGCCGTGACGGCTAAAGCGAAAGCGGCCCTGGTGGATGACGACTCCATCAAAAGCACCGACATTTCTGTCAAAACCCACCAGGGCGTTGTCACCCTGAGCGGTTTCGTGACCTCACAAGACCAGGCAGAGAAAGCCGTGGCCGTAGTGAAAAAAGTGGAAGGCGTTAAATCGGTCAGCGACAAGCTGCACGTGAGAGACGCGAAAAAACAGTCAATGAAAGGTTATGCCGGTGACGCTGCCACAACCAGCGAAATTAAGGCTAAGCTATTAGCAGATGACACGGTTCCGTCACGTAAAGTGAAAGTGGAAACCACCGACGGTGTGGTTCAGCTCTCAGGCGAAGTGGCGAATCAGGCGCAGTCCGATCGCGCTGAAAGCATCGCGAAAGCTATCGAAGGCGTAAAAAGTGTTAAAAATGACCTGAAGGTCAAGTCCTGACACAACCCCGTGCGGCCTCTGTCCGGGCCGCACAAATAAGAATACCCATCCTGGGATGAAACAAGCAGTTCAATATTAAAACGGTTAAGGAGAGGCTTATGTTTCGTTGGGGCATTATTTTTCTGGTGATCGCACTGATCGCTGCTGCATTAGGTTTTGGTGGCCTTGCCGGTACCGCAGCCTGGGCAGCGAAAGTCGTATTCGTGGTGGGTATTATTCTGTTCCTCATCAGCTTGTTCACTGGCCGTAAAAGGTTATAGCGATGACCCAGACTGTTTGATGCTGGCGTAATCAGCATCAAACGGAGACCAGTTAGTTGGGGCGAATGTTATTGTGAGGCAAAGGATGCTTCATATTCGCAACGATGTGTTAAACGGCGCAACGCTAATAGCACAATTAATGGACACCCTAACTGGTTCTCCGTGCTAGTATCGATTCACAATTCTCATCCCTGCATTCCCTACATTTGCCTATTGGGAACCCAATCTGAGGTCGGTCCATTGGGTATACGTATTCCCGTGACGCTCGGGGCTATTGAACCCCTTGCTCTCACACCTTTTAAAGCCAGGAAAATCGCCTTAGTGTGCGAGGGTGGTGGTCAACGCGGCATCTTCACCGCCGGCGTGCTGGATGAGTTTCAGCGCGCGAAGTTTAATCCCTTTCAACTGATGTTGGGCTCCTCGGCGGGGGCACAGAATCTTTCCGCCTATGTCTGTGGCCAGCCGGGTTACGCACGTCGGGTGATTACCCGCTACACCACCAACAAGCTGTTCTTTGATCCACTGCGTTTCCTGCGTGGCGGTAATCTGATCGACCTGGACTGGCTGATTGATGTGACCCGCAGCGACTTTCCGCTGGCGATGAATAGGGCCGAAACCCTGTTTGCCACGGGGCGGCAGTTTTACATGTGCGCCTGCCGCAGTGATGATTATGTCCCCAGTTATTTTGCACCCACAGCCAGTAACTGGCTGGATATTATTAAGGCTTCCAGTGCCATTCCGGGGTTTTACCGCCTGGGCGTGGATCTGGAGGGCATAAGCTATCTGGATGGCGGCGTCAGCGATGCGATTCCCGTGCGGGAAGCAGCAAAACGCGGGGCCGATACCATTGTGGTCATCCGTACCGTGCCGTCGCAGATGTTCGATGTGCCCCGTTGGGTGACCCGTATGGAACGCTGGTTCAGCGGCGGGGCGCTGCAGCCGATGATCAACATTCTGCACCATCATGAGCAGACCTATCGGGAAACACAGCAGTTTATCGAGTCACCGCCGGGAGATTTGCGCATCATTGAAATTTTCCCACCGCGCGTGCTGGCCAGTAACGCGTTAGGCAGCCGGATCGCCTCGCTGAACCAGGATTACCATCTGGGACGTCGCTGTGGCCGCTATTTTATGGCCACGCTGGGCCAGTGGCTGAGCGATGCCGAGCCGCAAACGGGGCTGGATATCGTTACGCCTGCCGCGCCGGTGGCGAATGAACCTGACAGTGGGACGATCGTTACGCCGCTGGCGGGCAATGACGACGCCTGGAATGCAGGCTCGCTGGCATGAGGTTTGTGGATACCCATTGCCACTTTGATTTTCCGCCCTTCGTCGGGCAGGCGGCGGAAAGTCTTGCCCGGGCCGCCCAGTCCGGCGTTGAAAAAATTATCGTGCCCTCGGTGGACGCGGGACGCTTTGCAACGGTCTGCCAGCTGGCTCACGCGCATCCCGCCCTTTATGCTGCGCTGGGGCTGCACCCGATTGTTATTGAACATCATCAGGAAGCGCATCTTGACGAGCTGGAAGCCTGGTTGATCAAGCCGCCCGCAAAGCTGGTAGCGTTAGGTGAGATCGGCCTGGATCTTTATCGGGACGATCCCCAGTTCGACAAGCAAAAACACTTTCTGGATGCGCAGCTCAAACTGGCCAGGCGTTACGATCTGCCGGTGATCCTGCACTCGCGTCGAACGCACGATCAGCTGGCGCTGCATCTGCGCCGTCACGATCTCTCGCGCCGTGGCGTGGTTCATGGTTTTGCCGGTAGCCTGCAGCAGGCCCAGGCTTTTATCAAACTTGGCTATGCGATTGGCGTTGGCGGCACCATTACCTATCCGCGCGCCAGTAAAACCCGACAGACCATCGCACAGTTACCGCTTTCTTCCTTATTGCTGGAAACGGATGCCCCCGATATGCCGCTGAACGGTTTTCAGGGCCAGCCCAACCGACCAGAGCGCGCTTTCCAGGTGTGGCAGGTGCTGTGTGAGCTGCGTGAAGAAGCGCCAGAGGTCATTGCCGATGCGCTATGGCACAACAGCCACAGACTTTTTCACCTTTCCTGATGTCGCCCGTTTACCCTTCTCCTCACAAAATGTTATAATAATAACATTCCCGTCGTGAGCTTATTCGGGCTTCGCTTCGCCTGACTTCTAGTGTTAATCAAATTTTATATGAAATATTGCAGCTGTTTCATACTTCGATGTGACGAATGGCACATATTTACCGACTCTGAATTGTTATTATTATCACATACGGGTGGATGAAAACTCACCCCTTGTCCTGGAGATTGTTATGACAGATATCAAACAGCAGGCTCTGCGCGCGCTGAAACTGATGGATTTAACCACCCTGAATGAAGATGACACCGATGAGAAAGTGATCGCACTGTGTCACCAGGCGAAATCCCCGGTGGGCAATACCGCCGCCATCTGCATTTATCCGCGTTTTATTCCCATTGCCCGCAAAACGCTGCGCGAGCAGGGCACGCCGGACGTGCGTATTGCCACCGTCACCAACTTCCCCCACGGCAATGACGACATCGAGATCGCACTGGCTGAAACCCGTGCCGCTATCGCCTACGGCGCTGACGAAGTGGACGTGGTTTTTCCTTATCGCGCGCTGATGGCCGGTAATGCTCAGGTGGGCTTTGATCTGGTTAAAGCCTGCAAAACAGCCTGTGCGGAAGCGGATGTACTGCTGAAGGTGATTATCGAAACCGGCGAGTTGAAGCAGGCAGCGCTGATTCGTCAGGCCTCTGAAATTGCCATTGATGCCGGAGCGGACTTTATCAAAACCTCAACCGGTAAAGTGCCGGTAAACGCCACGCCAGAAGTGGCACAGATTATGATGAGCGTCATTCGCGACAAAGGCGTGAAAGCCCAGGTTGGCTTTAAGCCTGCTGGCGGGGTGCGCACGGCTGAAGATGCCGCCATTTATCTGCAACTGGCTGAGGATACGCTGGGTGCCGACTGGGCTGACGCACGCCATTTCCGTTTCGGTGCCTCCAGCCTGCTGGCAAACCTGCTGAATACGCTTGGACACAGCAGCGATACCAGTAAATCTGGCTACTGATTCAACCGGGCGGCATCTGGCCGCCTTTTATCCTGTTTCCCTGACGCAAGGGGGCGACCTTGTACCTCGCACAAGAAATCATTCGAAAGAAACGTGACGGCCACGCGCTGAGTGAAGACGAGATTCGTTTCTTCATTAACGGCGTGCGTGATAACAGCGTTTCTGAAGGGCAGATTGCTGCACTGGCAATGACCATTTATTTTCACGATATGTCGCTGCCGGAGCGGGTTGCCCTGACCATGGCGATGCGTGACTCTGGCACCGTGCTGAACTGGAAATCCCTGAACCTCAACGGGCCGGTGGTGGACAAGCATTCTACCGGCGGTGTTGGCGACGTCACCTCGCTGATGCTGGGGCCGATGGTGGCCGCATGTGGCGGCTATATTCCGATGATCTCAGGTCGCGGGCTGGGGCACACCGGCGGCACCCTGGACAAGCTGGAAGCGATTCCCGGGTTTGACATTTTCCCCAGTGATGACCACTTCCGCCAGACCATCAAACAGGTTGGCGTGGCGATCATCGGCCAGACCAATTCTCTGGCCCCGGCGGACAAACGGTTTTACGCCACGCGCGATATCACGGCTACCGTGGATTCGATTCCGCTGATCACCGCCTCGATCCTCGCGAAAAAACTGGCCGAAGGACTGGATGCGCTGGTGATGGACGTTAAAGTCGGCTCTGGGGCCTTTATGCCGACGTATGAAGCCTCTGAACATCTGGCCCAGGCCATTGTCGGCGTCGCCAACGGCGCGGGCTGTCGCACCACGGCGCTGTTAACGGATATGAACCAGGTGCTGGCCTCCACGGCCGGGAATGCGCTGGAAGTGCGTGAAGCGGTGCGTTTCTTAACCGGCGCGCAGCGTAATCCGCGCCTGCTGGAAGTCACGCTGGCGCTGTGCAGCGAAATGCTGATCTCCGGCAAGCTGGCGGAAAATGAGGCTGAGGCACGCGAAAAACTCATGACGGTGCTGGATAACGGCAAGGCCGCAGAGGTGTTTGCCCGCATGGTGGCGGCGCAGAAGGGCCCGAGCGATTTTGTTGAGCGCTACGACAGCTATTTACCTGCGCCAACGATGAGCAAAGCAGTTTATGCCGACCGGGAAGGCTGTGTTACCCATATGGATACCCGCGCGCTGGGCATGGCAGTGGTCGCGTTGGGCGGTGGACGCCAGCGTGCCAGCGATGCGATTGATTACAGCGTTGGGTTGAGCGACATGATCACCCTGGGTGAGCAGGTGGATGCTTCACGTCCGTTAGCCATTATCCACGCCAGCAGCGAAGCGCACTGGCAGCAGGCCGCTGCCGCCGTAAAAGCCGCGATTACTTTGGGTGAACGTGAACGCGCCCCGGCAGCCACGCCTGTCGTGTATCGCCGCGTTACTGAGGCAGGCTGACGCAGGGAACCCCTTTATACCTTCCCGGATTCAGGTATACTGATCTGATCGCTTTTTTTTGACTTGTCGAGCGCTTTTGGCGCAGGAGACTGGCATGAAACGTGCTTTTATTATGGTGCTGGATTCGTTTGGAATCGGCGCCAGCAAAGATGCCGATAAATTCGGTGATGCAGGTTCAGATACGTTAGGTCATATCGCAGAAGCCTGTTTTAACGGTCAGGCGGATAAGGGCCGTAAGGGGCCGCTACACTTACCCAATCTGACCGCGCTGGGCCTGGGCAAAGCGGCTGAGCTGTCTACCGGTCGTTTTCCTGCGGGGCTGGATCCTGAGGCGAAGATCACGGGCGCCTATGCTTACGCCAGCGAGCTTTCATCGGGTAAAGATACGCCGTCCGGTCACTGGGAAATCGCCGGCGTCCCTGTTCTGTTTGACTGGGGATACTTCAGCGATAAGCAGAACAGCTTCCCGCAGGCGCTGCTGGATAAACTGGTGGAACGCGCCGGTTTACCCGGCTATCTCGGCAACTGCCACTCATCCGGTACGGTGATCCTTGACCAGTTAGGCGAAGAGCACATGCGCTCGGGCAAGCCGATTTTCTACACTTCGGCGGACTCCGTATTCCAGATCGCCTGCCACGAAGAAACCTTCGGGCTGGAGCGGCTGTATGAACTCTGTGAAATCGCCCGCGAAGAGCTGACCGAAGGCGGCTACAACATTGGCCGCGTGATTGCTCGTCCGTTTGTGGGCGACAAAGCAGGCAGCTTTGAGCGCACCGGTAACCGTCACGATCTGGCCGTTGAGCCGCCATCGCCGACTATGCTGAAGAAGCTGGTGGACGAGAAGGGCGGTCATGTGATTTCGGTCGGTAAAATTGCCGATATCTATGCCGAGCAGGGCATCACCAAAAAAGTGAAAGCCACCGGTCTGGACGCGCTGTTTGATGCGACCATTCAGGAAATGAAAACTGCGCCGGATCAGGCGATTGTGTTCACCAACTTTGTAGACTTTGATTCCACCTGGGGCCATCGCCGCGACGTTGCGGGTTATGCGGGCGGCCTGGAGCTGTTTGACCGCCGTTTGCCAGAGCTCATGGAGCTGGTCAAAGAGGATGATATTTTGATCCTCACCGCCGACCACGGCTGTGACCCGACCTGGCAAGGCACGGAACATACACGCGAGCATATTCCGATCCTGATTTACGGACCGAAGGTTGAGCCGGGGTCGCTGGGCTATCGCGACACCTTTGCCGATATCGGCCAGACGATCGCGCACTATTTTGACCTGTCCCCCATGGACTACGGCAAGAACATGCTGTAAAAACAGCGAAATTTTTAAAAAGGATAGAGAATTATGGCAACTCCTCACATTAATGCAGAAATGGGTGATTTCGCAGACGTCGTCCTGATGCCGGGCGATCCGCTGCGTGCGAAGCACATTGCAGAAACCTTTCTGGAAGATGCCGTTGAGGTGAACAACGTGCGCGGCATGCTGGGCTATACCGGCACTTACAAAGGCCGCAAAATCTCCGTCATGGGCCACGGCATGGGCATTCCCTCCTGTTCCATCTACGCTAAAGAGCTGATCACCGAGTTCGGCGTGAAGAAAATTATCCGTGTGGGTTCCTGTGGCGCCGTGCGTGCCGATGTGAAACTGCGTGATATCGTGATCGGCATGGGCGCGTCTACCGATTCCAAAGTTAACCGTATGCGCTTCAAAGACCATGACTTTGCCGCCATTGCGGACTTCGACATGGTGCGCAACGCGGTCGATGCGGCCAAAAATCTGGGCGTGGAAGCGCGCGTGGGTAACATTTTCTCTGCCGACCTCTTCTATACGCCGGACCCGCAGATGTTCGACGTGATGGAGAAGTACGGCATTCTGGGTGTGGAAATGGAAGCTGCGGGCATTTACGGCGTGGCCGCCGAGTTCGGTGCTAAAGCACTGACCATCTGCACCGTGTCCGATCATATCCGTACCCATGAGCAGACGACTGCCGCAGAGCGCCAGACAACCTTTAATGACATGATTAAGATTGCGCTGGAATCTGTGCTGCTGGGCGATTAATCTCCACGCATCGCTGATGCTCTTGCTCACCCGGCAGCGCGACGTTGCCGGGTGAGCGCGCCAGAAGATTTACGCTTCCCGTTCATTTCGCAACATTCTCACTAAATGACACACTTTTCATCAGGCTTGTGCATCTTCGCACTGGCAAGGCAAGCTGATGCCACTATCATGAAGCCGAACAATAAATAACAACATGCCAGACTGAAAATACCTGCCTGATGAATTTCCGAGATTTCGACGCTGAAGAGAAGTTGTTTGTACGCCGTGCCGCCATGGCATTTGTGCTGGTCTGCATCTGCTTCACCATCCTGGGTTTGAACCTGTATCGCCTGCAGGTACGCGATCACAGCTATTACCAGACGCGCTCAAACCAAAACGATATCAAAATGATTCCCATTGCACCCACGCGCGGGCTGATTTTTGACCGTAACGGCATTCCGCTGGTGCGCAACGTAACCTGGTACGACATCACTATCACGCCCTATAAAGTGGAAGATATGAAGGATCTGCTGCGCCAGCTTACGCCGCTTGTCGATCTGACGCCGGACGATATTCAGCGCTTTCAGCACGATCTCCGGCAGAGTAGCCGCTATAAGCCGGTTATTCTTAAAGAGGAGCTGACCGACGAAGAGGTGGCGCGCTTTTCGGTTAACCAGTTCCGGTTTACCGGTGTCAGCATTGATACCTATCAGGACAGGGAATATCCCTATGGGGCCGATTTGGCGCACGTCATCGGCTACGTCTCTAAAATCAATGATAACGACTATAAGCGGCTGAATGCCGAAGGCATCGCTGAAAACTACGCGGCCGACCACAACATCGGTAAGCAGGGGATTGAAGGCTATTACGAATCCCTGCTGCATGGTAAGCCTGGCTATCAGGAAGTGGAAGTGGACAACCACGGCCGCATTGTCCGGGTGCTGAAAGAAGTGCCGCCGGTAGCGGGTAAGAACATCACCCTGACGCTGGACCTGCATCTGCAACAGTATGCGGAAAGCCTGCTGGCCGGACAGCGTGCCGCATTGCTGGTGGAAGATCCCCATGACGGATCCGTGCTGGCGATGGTTTCCAGTCCCAGCTACGATCCCAATCCTTTTGTGAAGGGCATCAGCTATAAAGCCTACAAGGCGCTGCTGCAGGATAAAAACCTGCCGCTGATTAACCGTGTCACCCAGGGCCTGTATCCTCCGGCCTCTACCGTCAAACCCTATATGGCGATGTCTGCCCTGTTAACCCATGTGATTACGCCACAAACCACCTTTTTTGGCGGCCCAACATGGACGCTGCCGGGCACTGACCGTCGCTACCGTGACTGGAAAAAAAGCGGCCACGGCACGCTGGATGTCACCAAAGCGATCGAAGAGTCTGCAGATACCTTCTTCTATCAGGTGGCCTTTATGATGGGCATCGATCGCATTCACACCATGCTCAGCAAATTTGGTTACGGCCGCTCCACAGGCATCGACCTGAACGAAGAGTACAGCGGCCTGCTACCCAGCCGCGACTGGAAAATGAAAGTCCATAAAAAGCCCTGGTATCAGGGGGACACGGTGTCGGTGGGGATCGGTCAGGGCTACTGGATTGCGACGCCGATTCAGATGGTGAAGGCATTGGTGACGTTGCTTAACAATGGCCGGGTGATTACGCCGCACCTGCTGGAAAAATCCCAGCTCGGCACCCGGGTTCAGCTCTATCAGCCCAGTCTGCCTCAGGCGCAGATTGGCGATCCGCATTCTCCCTACTGGTCATTAGTGCGCCACGCGATGTTCGGCATGGCCAACGCACCGAACGGGACGGGCTATAAATATTTCCATACCGCGCCCTACGGCATTGCGGCCAAAAGTGGGACATCTCAGGTGTTCAGCCTGAAAGAAAACCAGACCTACAACGCCAAAATGATTCCGGTGCGGCTGCGCGATCATACGTTTTATACCGCCTTCGCGCCCTTTAACGATCCCAAGGTTGCCGTGGCATTGATCCTGGAAAATGGCGGCAGTGAAGGCGTGGTTGCCGCGCCGGTGATGCGCAAGCTGCTTGACCATATCTTCCTGCCGCCGACCACGCCGCCGCCGGTTGAGATGGCGCAGCATTCGGCGGGTTAGCGGAAAAAGACCCGGTTACGCCCGTGCTTTTTGGCATCGTACAGCGCGGCATCAGCATTGGTGTAAAGCGTTTCGAACCGGGTGCCTGCTGCGCCCCAGCTGACGCCGAGGCTGGCCGTGACCAGCCGCTCCGGCAGCGCATTTAACGGCGAGGCGTTCAGCGAGGCAAGAATGGCGCCGGCGACGATAACCGCATCGCCCAGCCAGGTATTGGGCAGCATGATGGTAAATTCTTCACCGCCGATCCGGCCGATGCTGGCAATGGCAGGCGTATTACGCTGAATGCGCTGCACCAGTTCGCAAATCACCTTATCCCCGACGGGATGACCGTATTCATCATTGATACGTTTAAAGAAATCGATATCAAGAATGATTAAAGCCGCCGGCGCCTGGTCCAGCGTATCGCTGATGCGTTGAATAATCGCGCTGCGGTTCCAGACATCCGTCAGGGGATCGTGCGTGGCTTTGTACTCGAGTTCGGTTGCCAGCTCATTCAGTTGCTCATTTACCCGGTTCAGCTCACGCTCTGCCCGATCGCTGCGTGAGATTAATCGATAGGTTTCCCGCATCAGCCGCTGGTAGTGTCCGTTGAGCTGTAGCAGTGCCTGCCGATACTCTTCGGCCTGCAGGCTGTGCTGCGCCGCGACATGGCTGGCCTGATTGAGTGCCTGAGTTTCTTCCAGAAACAGCTCATTGAGGTGCGTCATTGGCGCTGTTCCGCATGCAGCTTCACGGTTAACGCGGTGAAATCCAGAGACAACTCCTCGCCAAACTCTTCTGACACGTCATCTTCAGCGTCGTAGAACCAGTTCAGCACAATCTCACAGCCGCTCTGCGCCAGCCTGTTGAACTGCCCGAACAGCCCGAACAGCATTTTGGTGCTGGAGCTGTTGAAATAGCTCAGATCGATATTCACCTCTGCCGCTTTGCTGGCCTGAGGCTGCCAGCCTTCCAGCGCGCTTTGCAGCGGACGGTAAAAGGCGGCGGCATTCTCTGGCCAGGATTCTCCCCGCAGGGAAAAACGGTGGGCCGCAAAGTCGAACTCTACGGCGGGCGTACATTCAGTGGCGGTAAGTTGAATGATTTGCATAGGGGCTTCTTCAGTCATGGCAGATGGTGGCCTTAAGCCAAAAGGCAGAGAGCTCGCTGGCTTCAAGTGGCTGGAGGCAGTATTCCAGCGGTTCACTGACGTCGCGGGCAAGGGTAAGCAAGCCGATATTGGCGCCTTTGCTCCAGGCTGGACTCTCAGCGCGTAAGCGGCTGCGGTAGGCTTGTTTGATTTCGTCTGCGTTCATGACCCGCAACGAGTCCAGATCGCCGCGCAGTTGATCGCTGGCATCACTGCCCACCAGATTGGCACTTTCCAGATAGTAGCGCCCACCATCATAGCGCAGGCTCAGCGATCCAAAACGATAGAGCTGATCGTTATGGCTCAGCGCCCGGCTGTCCTGAGAATACCGCAGGATGTTTTGCGCGATCTCCACAAAGCTGGAGAACAGCCGCCGGCGTACTTTTAGCGACTGCTCGTGGTTTTCCAGAAACAGTTTGACCACTTCCCCCATTGCCGTAATGTTCTGCGGCGAAAAGAAACCGGTGTACTGCAGCGCGATAAGGCCGGACTGCGATTCGGTATTAAAGGGCAGACCCCGTAGTGACTCGTTTTTCATTTTCTTCCCGGTGCAATCAATAGCGAAAGCCAAACCAGGTGACGTCGTCGCGCCGCGCCTGATTACCTTGCCAGCTTAAATACTCTTGCTGAAACGCCAGCGATAACTCCGCCATAGGCAAATGTTGATAGCGCATCAGCAGAGACTGAATACGCTTATTGCCAAACATGATATTCCGTTCGCCACCAGGCTGATCGGTGACGCCATCCGTGAGGACAAACAGCATGTCGCCTGGATTAAACGCCAGGCTCTGTTCAGGCCAGTGATAGTCTTCCGGCGTATCGGTATAGCCGACGCCGACGCGATCCTGACTGAGTGAGATAATTTCATTGCTGATGTTGCTGAGCATAAATGCCTGGGTTCGGGCGCTGGCCCAGCGCAGCTGATGCAGCCCGGTATCAACTGACATCACGATGGCATCGCAGCCATCGTTAGAGAGCGAGGTTTGCTGGGAGGCGTTTAGCTGGCCCAGGGTTTGTTTAATATGGTGATTGAGGGCATGCAGGATGCTGGCAGGTGCCTGCAGTTCGGCCTCGCGCAGCGCGTTTTCCAGTGCCGACTGCAAAATCACCGTCATAAAGGCACCTGGAATCCCGTGTCCCGTGCAGTCGGCGATGACCGCCAGCCAGCCATTGTCATGGCGGTGAAAAGCGTAGTAATCGCCGCCCACGCCGTCTCGGGGCTGCCAGTACAAACACCAGTCGTCGAGCAGGGAGGCAATCAGCTGGTTGGAACGATCCAGCATCGCGTCCTGGATCACCCGCGCGTAATCGATGCTCTGTAAAATTTGCTGATGCTGGCGCGCCTGTAAATCGGAGACGCGGCGAATCAGATCGATCCCCAAGCCAATGCCGATATAGTGCCCATTCTCCGTCAGGATAAACCCATCGGCGACGGACTTATCCCCGTTGGCCACGACCTGCTGCGCAACGCTTTCCAGCGTATTTTCCACGTCGATCACCAGCGGGAACTTATCCATAAAGGCAATGCAGCTCTTGCGGTCATAGAGTTCGGGAAAGAACGGGCGCGCCATCTGCGACAAAAAGATGTGGCGGTTGATCATGCCGAACGGCTTGCCGTTTTCCACCACGGGCAACCCGATCAGATCTTTGTGTTCGGCAAAGAGTGCCATGACGGCACGGTTATCTGTCTCCGGACTGACGAAAGGAACCTCAATGCATAACACCCGCGCGTCGTAACGACTTGAGGCGGAAACCACAGTATTCACAGAGGCGGGTAACTGCATGATGCGGCTCTTGATTGTCCAGGAATAATCTTAGAGTAATGAGCGCAGATGACGGATTTATGGCAAAAAAACGGTTGGGAAAAAGAGGGCCGATAAATCGCAGTTAAAGCAAAATAGCAGCGAAAAATAGCCTGCCAGAGCGCGTTCGGCAGCGCGAAAATCCGGCGGTTGATGGGGCGGATTGCTAGATTTTCGTCCGTTCCCCTTCAGGTTGATGGAAAACCCGGCAGTTGATTTCATTTTTGTGAAAAGCGTTTGACGCTGGGGCCTGCTTGAGGTTTAATGCGCCCCGTTGCCCGAATAGCTCAGTCGGTAGAGCAGGGGATTGAAAATCCCCGTGTCCCTGGTTCGATTCCGGGTTCGGGCACCACAAATTTGAAACCCTCGCTTCGGCGGGGGTTTTTGCGTTTGGGGGCTTTAACGCTGTGATGTTGTTGGGGTAAGGTTGATTTACGCGATCGTAATGTTCTGGTTTACGGTTTCAATGGTCGGCATTTTCACTATGTGATGCTGAAAGCCTATGGGCGGGGGATGGCACAGAGGCGCATTTCGTCATTGCCTTGCACGACACGCCGCTTCGCCGTGTGCGAGCTGATGAGACATCGCAGAAGCGAATTATTCCCTGGATAACCAAACAGGTTAAACAGCAACAGGAAGCTGTATGATGAAACGTACATTATTTTTAGGCATTTTATATCCTGCGTTGGCATTTTCAGATACTCCCGGTTTTATGACACCCGAAGTGGAATGCCTCAATGACAATACGATTCCTTTTATAAGCACAAAAATTCCAGCCCAAAAAATTGTCGACGACGCATACATAAAATGCAAGCCGGAATTGGATGCCTGGTCAAAATCTCGTGAAATGCTTCCTAAAGAAATCAGAGAAAGGCAATATAAAGAGTTTCATGATTTCTATATAAGAATAATCGAGAAAAGACGGGCATACGACGTGAAGAAATAGTGTAAATTGCTTAAAAATCATAAGAAATTTTACAGTAAATGAGCAGGCATATTGCTATGCTGACTACTTTATTTAAATATATGTTAATTTTTAATTGTTACTCCATGTAAAATACATATTTATTTAAGCTATTTGAGTATCATTACACTGTTTTTTATAGCTTATATATTAGTTGTGAGGAGTGGTTTGATTTAGTAAGGGGTTTATCTATGTGTGCAAAGGACGGGCTAATCATATAGCTGAAATAATGAACTCGATGAAAAATCAAAAGCAATAAAAAATGATAATAATATTAATCTAGAAAGATTTGGTTAGCTTATTGAGGTGCTTGCGTTCTATACCTGTTTTTCCTGTTTCTTATATTGATGAAAAAACCGATTAGTGAAGCTAAGCCTCTTGTTACTTAGGAAACAAGATAAAGCACAAAAGTAATTTAATTGTGCCAGGGCTGAAACTGGCTCGTCAAAGTCTTACGAAATGTCCCTCATATTACCTTCATTCACGCTTAATTGGCGGTTTACCGCCTCCACGCTGTTTCTGCTCAGATCATTCGACTGACGGACGCCTCCGCGGCTCAAGAAGCTCTGCATGCTGAGCCGCAGAAAATGCATCGCCTTTCATCTGTCCCCTCTGGGAGCCTACCGTCGAGCTCACGCCTGAGCTCGTGAGCTGGTTCTGGTCAGGGGTCTTTGAGTCTGCTGAGGCTGCATTAGCAGAGCGAAAAATGGTCGTGGTTTCTTCGCACCTTCTGACGCCTGTCCGGGCGGCCAGACTCAGAGCCTACCTTCAGACTCTGAGCCTACCTTCATGCGCGGCACTGGTATTACCGCAGCAGGCTGACGTGCGTCCCTTTCAGAGGTTCTGCTCGCGCCCTGATGCAGCTTGAAATACTCTTTCGGCAGTGGCGCTGGGGTTGCGCGCTACGAACCGAATGGACGGTCATGCTGCTGAAGAAAGCACCTGAACTACAGGAACCGCGATGGAAAGAATAATCTTCGGAAATATCCTCGCGCATAACTTATTGATAATTTGATGTTAAAATGGCTATTTTAAAAAATTTCGTAGCCCATGAGAAATAAAAAAATATCAAAATCTCCAGTGAATTTTTTGATGATTAGGAGGGGCTATGATTATTTTAAGTTGGCTGGTTTATAGAGTTGGCAATGGCAGCCACTAATAGGATGTTGGATAAAATTAAAACCTTGACCTTATTAAAATATATAACTACTTTTATCATTCACTCTTTTCTTTTCCACCTTCTGGGTTATTTCTAAAATATCATTTATCCACGTAGGTAACGCGTCACTCAGGCGGTAGTATACCCATTTGCCATTACGCCTATCGGTCAGGACGCCTGAATTTCTTAGCATTGACAGATTACGTGAAACCGCTGGCTGTGAAACGCCGAGTGCCTCACAAATGTGACAGACGCAAAGTTCTTCTGACTCTTTCAGTAAGAGTAAGATATTGAGACGACACTCATCAGAAAGGAGGCGGTAAAAATTCGAGGTGGAAATCATTTCTTATGGCCTGAGTTAATCTTCAACAGGGTTTAAAAATAGCACGCAATTTATAATCGCGCATTTTTATCATCATTCTCTGCCCATTACTACTGAAAACCTCATGTCTATAGCATCGACTTATGTATGAGTAACTCCTGCTCTTACTAAAATTGACGTATTTATTAGTACAAAAACTAAGCGGTGGCTGTGTGCTTCAGTAGTTTATGCCTTTTCTCCTTGAAAAGATAAGCAGATATCTCTTTTTCCTTGATCAAAACAATAAGTGTAATTTATGTTATTTTATAGTTGAATGCTCCTGATAATATATTAAATTATAATAAAAACAATGATATATATTAAATATTTGCCTCGTTGACACTGTTTTACATTCGGTGATATAAGTTAATTGAAACTATCTGGCGTTTTTTTATGCACAAACGCATAAAACATTCGCCATATGTTATACAAATGCATGGGTGACCGGATGAATCTACTTCTTGTTTCTATCTTCGAAGGCGGCTACCAGCCAATCACTATCTCTACGGCTTATCAGGCGCTTGCAGATGAGGACGTTGTCACTGTCATTGAGGTTCTGGATATATATGTTCATGGACCTGACGAAGCAAAACTCAGGGAAAGGGATCTAATTTTTATCTCATTGCCCTTGTTTGATGCGGTGATGCCGGGCGTAGAATTGCTCGAAACCATAAGACATTTAAGTCCGACCACGAAAGTCTGCTTTTATGGGCAGCACGCCACAATTCATGCGTCACGGCTCATTGAGAAAGGTGCTGACTTTTGTATCCTTGGCGATTGGGAACTACCCATGAAATCCCTAGTCAATTCATTATCGAGCGAAGCACGCTTCTCCTTGCCAGGGATTATGAACCAGGGCGATTTGACTGAACCAATGCCTTTCTTTTCGAAAAAAGGGTTCAGTGTTCCCAACCGAAAAATCCTTCCATCTTTGGAAAAATATCCAAATAAGCAGTTAAACAAGCTGCTAGGAAAAGAGGTTATTGTCGGCTCTACAGAGCTTGCAAGGGGATGTAAACACAAATGCCTATACTGCTCAGTTTATGCGGCTTACGACGGTCGTGTGATAAAAATTCCTACAGACATTATCACCGAAGATGTAAAAAACATGGTCGATGATGGCATGACTCATCTTACCTTCATTGATGCAGACTGGTTCAGTACACGGAATTATGGAATTGAAGTTCTCACAGAGCTTCACAGAAATCATCCTGAACTGACATTCGATATCACGACCCGCGTAGATCACATCATTGAAAATGAAAGCCGTATGGATCTCTTAAGAGATCTTAACGTCAAGATTATTACCTCCGCGCTGGAGTTCCCAAGCGAGAATGTACTGAAAATATTCAATAAACAGGTCACCGTCAGTGATACGGAACAGGCCATTCGGATAATGAAGAACTCTGGTATTACGCTGAATCCGACATTCATTATGTATAACCCATGGGCGGGTCTCAGTGACATGGAGCATTTCCAGGAATGGATAGACGGAGTAAACCTGCGTGAAGATATTGATCCAATTCAGTTTGAAACCCGACTCTCACTTTATAAAGGCTCCCCTCTGCTTCTCTCTGACGACATAAAAAATGTCAGTCTGATTGAACACGATTTTTACTATGACTGGGCGCACAGTGATCCATGGGTTGATGAGCTTTATGCAGCCAGCGTCACCCCGGCTGAAGAAGGTGTTTTCAAACGCTGTTGCCTTAAATGCTGAAAAGGACGACCAATATGTTTATGAATGAATTATCGAAGCTGACTGCATTTGCTCAGGAAAGATCCACTCTTGAAACTAGTACACTTAGCCTCATCAAAATGGCGGTATTGCTGGCGATGGACAAGCCGGAAGAAGCGAAAGTACCTATGCTCGAATATAAAAATGCAGGAGGAGAGCAGGACAACATTGACGCAGTCTTAGCGATTATTGCCACTTCAAAACTTTCATATATCTACAATGAACCGGTTAGTAATGAGAAGCCAAATGGCTCTTCATCGTGCTGCTCATAAGGGGCTGAGAATGGAACATGGTTATGTTGTTCTAATTGGAAGCAGAAATCTCGAGCATGAAACCCGCATTATTAAAAAGCATGGTCACCATGTGCTGCTGATCAACACCAGCATTTCATTCAAAGATCTCTGCTATGTGGACAGGGCAATTGAAACCGATCTTAATGACAATAACAACATTACCAGTCAGATATCAGCACTCATGGATAGCGGCATTCGTCTGGTTTCGGTACTTACTCAGAATGAGTACCGTACAGGTTTAGCAGCAAAGATTGCAGCGATGGCTGGAACCCGTTTTCTCTCTGAACAGGCCGCTGATATTTGCAGAAATAAATCAAACGTCAGAAACATGCTCAAAGGGACATTCCTTGACACCGTACCTTACGTTGTTAATGAAAACATCCGGACATTATTAAACGACATTGAGGGTATGAATTTTCCTGTTGTTGCCAAACCTGAGAACGATGCCGGCAGTAACCACGTCTACATCTGCCAGAACATAGAAGAACTTTGGGACGCGGTAAACATCATTGGTAATCTGAAAACGAACCATGTTTTACAGGCTATGAAGGGACGGACCTTAATAGAGCAATTTATTTCGGGTCGGGAATTCAGCGTGGAAGCTTTATCTGACGCGTCATCTACTTGCGTTGTTGCTGTCACTGAAAAGTTTACTCAGGGCAGCATCGAAAAAGCGCATCTTGTACCCGCGCGAATAAGCCCTGAAGAGCGGGAATCAATAATAAATTTCGTTTCAGGCCTTCACCAAAAACTAGGCATCCGACATGCCGTTACGCACACTGAAATCAAGCTTCATGACGGTCTTATTGGACTGATTGAAATTAATGGTCGGGTCGGAGGAGACAATATTGCTGATCTCGTCCGACTCACTACTGGGCTGGATTTGTTTGAGGCTGCGCTGCTTTTGTCTCTGGGGTATTCAGTGGAGGACATTTTTACAGCTTCAGGCTCCGTCACTGAAAGCTCCGCTTCGGCCATGAGTATATTCTTGTTTGCCCCTAAGGATGGTTATGTTCGTTATAAACCCAGCCCTTATAAAGTAGAACGCGCTTTCCAAGAAGGTTCTTTCGTTTACCGCACAGCCAGTAATTATACCCGACTGGGGTCGTACATTATCTCCAGTGCATCCCCTTTAGATCCGTTTAAAAGGATTAGCGAGTCAGATGAATACTTCTCCGTTGAATGCTGTAAATGAATCCACGCGCGATAACCGCAGGATGCAACTGCTTCTCTGTACGGCTGTTTTTCTTCTGGTCAGCGGAACTGGGATCATTGCCCCTTTGCTAGCTCCATATGCTGGCACTTTGGGCATATCAACCTATGCGATTGGATTCCTTTTTAGCGGCTTTTACATAGTCAGACTGATAATTGGCACGCCTGTAGGTTTTTTCTCAGAGAAATACGGTGCCAGAACGACACTTATTGTTTCTCTAGTGGTCTATCCATTTGTCTCTCTGTCATATTTTTTTGCTGGTGACGCCGTTACCCTTCTTGGAGCTCGTCTTTTACACGGTATTGCATCGGCTATGATGCTGCCTATGGCGATGGCCTACATGGGTAATATTAGCCTCCGGGGAAAGGAAGGCTATTATATTGGCATCCTAAACACAGTTATTCTGTCTGCAGGTGCGTTCGGTCCGATTGCCGGCGGTTTCATCGCTCAGTACTGGGGCTTCAGGGCAGCATTTTCGTGTCTTTTCTTCCTTTCCCTCATTTCCCTATTGGTTGTTATCATTTTGCCACGTGAAAATCATGCGGACGATACATCCCTGCGAAGTGCGAAAGATGACTCAAAAAAGGAAGCTAGTTTTACTCTGACACGTGGTGTCATCGTTTTGGCACTATTCAACGTTGTCATTGCAGTCTTTGATATTTTCATCATTTCCTTCTTCCCACTTTATGCGCTGAAAATGAGTCTGTCTCCATCTGTTCTGGGAACCCTTATTGCCATTAACAACCTTATCATGGCTGGATTACAGATCCCTTTTGGACGACTTGTCGACAGACACTCCAGGCGTATTTGTATCTTTATCTCGTTCATCAGCATGTCCGTTAGTCTTGTGCTCACTCCAATTATTAGCGGATATGCAGCCTGGGCAGGTCTCTGCTTCTTTGTCTGCATGACCGCTGTCAGTGTGGCACTTTGCATGGCTGGCGTATCTGCTCTTTCGGTAGAAACCGGTAAGAAAAATGGCATGGGCAGGACCATGGGTTTTCTTGGTTCTGCCAGCAGTTTTGGCATGGTAATTGGCCCAATGCTAAACGCATTCCTCGTCGAACGTGTGTCCTACGAATCCATTTTTTATGTGACCGCTGCAATGTGGCTGCTCACAGGCGTATTTTTTGTTTGTGTAACCAGAGGCTCTCAATATGACAACCAGTAACTGCTGTGCCCCGGCAAAAGCGCCGACACCTAATCCCATCAGAGAGTTTTATAATCAGGCTGCTCTTGGGGGATCAGGATATTCTCAGGGAACGGACAAGTTCTCCCCCGGTGCACCCACAGAAAGTATCCTCCGCTACATTGCAGCACGTCAGCCGACCAGACTTCTGGACATTGGCTGCGGGATGGGAACGACCCTTTTCGACGCTGCAAAAGTTCTAAGTAAGCCGGAGAAAATTATCGGTATCGACTTTAGTGACAATATGATCAAGCTGGCCCGCAAGAGAAAAGCTGAAATGGACGCTTCTTTCTCCGAGAAAATGGCATTTTTCGTTGCGGATGCTCAGGATCTTCCATTCATGGATAACGCGTTTGATTTCATTTATAGCGAGTGCGTACTTAATTTGGTGCCGGACAGAAATAAGGTTCTGCAGGAGGTTCATCGCGTCCTGTCACCTGGCGGTATTTTCATTTATACAGATTTCATTGCGTTCGAAGCTGTTCCTCAAAACATTCGTGAAAACATCAATCTCATGAGCGGATGCCGTGCAGGAAGTATGCTGCTGAGTGAAAATCTGTCTTCTCTTGAGCAGAATGGATTTACCTCTTTCATCGTGGAAAACCATACAGAAGACAAAAATCTTCGTTATGCGGAAATGCTCGAAAACAGTGAAGAATACAGAATGCAGTATTTTGAACTGCAAGAAAAAGAGCCAGAGGCTTCATCTTTCATTGAACATAAGCTGGGTTATTACCTTGTGAGCAGTATTACGAAATAAGGTGGCTACAATGAAAAAAGTAAAAATTCTGCTGTTGAGTGGTTTTCTTGGGGCGGGTAAAACCACAACGTCTCTTAGACTAATTTCACATCTTGAAAGTAAGGGGCTTTCTGCAGTTTACATTGCTAATGATCAAGGCAGTTTGCTGATTGATACCGGTATGGGTGAAGGTAAGGGAATTGTGACCCGGCAGGTTGGTAACGGATGTTTCTGCTGTAGGTTTGAAGATCTGATGGAAGCGGTTCAAGGCTTGATCACAGAAAAGCAACCGGATGTCATTATTGCCGAAGCTGTGGGCAGTTGCACTGATTTAGTTTCTACCGTCATCAGGCCTCTTAAAAAATTCTATGGGGAGCAACTGGAAGTACTACCATTCCCTGTGATACTGGACGGCAGTCGTTACGCTGACATGCAACGACTGTTTGGAACGCGTCTGAGCTATCTGTTTACAAAGCAGATAGAAGATGCACAGATTATTGGCCTCTCAAAATCAGACAGCATTCCAGAAAACGATCGGGCTACATTTATCTCGTCGTTACATCAGCAGTATCCCGATAAGCCGGTTCTGATCTATTCCTCTCAGACAGGCGAAGGCATCGCTGAAATAGCAGATGCGCTTATTATCTCACCACATTTGTCCGCAGATAATCTGACCTCGCTGGATATTGATTATGAAACTTATGGCGCCGCTGAAGCCGATATGGCCTGGGTGGACATAAGTCTTGACCTCACAGCCGAGAAAAAGCTTATTGCTCCCGATGAATGGATCAGTAATTGCCTTGAGTACCTCAGAACAGCCCCATTACTCAAAGGCCGGGTAGTTGGTCATATTAAAATAGCGCTGGGTAACGGCGCAACACTTACCAAAGCAAGTCTGGTCGACATACATACTGAATTTCAGTTCGATGAGCTCTGCAGCGATCCTGCGGAATCTTGTGTTGCGCTCATCAATGCCCGTGCTGAGGGGCAACCATCTGAAATCTACTCGCTCGTGGAAGCAGCAGTTAAACACACAGCCTCACTCACAGGCTCGCAGGTCATCATTCGGGAACATAACGCGTTTAGTCCCGGCATGCCTACGCCAGTTCACCGCATCCTTCAGGAGTAAATCATGAAGACTTTATGCAATTGTAAAACCCGTGATGTGATTTCGGAATTTCTCGGTACATTCATGCTGGTGACGATTGGCGTCGGTTCTATTTCCGTCAATGAAATCAGTGCGGTAATTGGCAATTTCGGTATTGCGCTCAGTTTTGGTCTGGCCGTTTACTTTTGCATAAATCTTTTCTCGGCCAGTAGCGGCGCACATATGAATCCGGTAGTTACCCTTATTTTTTATCTTATCAGAGCGTGTTCTTTGCGTTCGGCAATGAACTACATCATTGCGCAATTGTTAGGGGCAAGTGCCGCAGCAATATGTCTTAAAGCAGTGTTTGGCCACGCATTGCTGGCAGGTGTAACCCGAGTACACTCCGACGTGTCCCTTTATAACGCATTTTTTATAGAAGGGGTCATGACGTTCTTTTTAATCATGAGCATTTTGACGACCCGCAATGCCGCCATCATCAGTCTCGCTGTATTTCTCGATGCTTTCATTGGAGGCCCATTGACCGGTGCAAGCATGAATCCCGCCAGAAGCTTCGGCCCTGCCTTAGCCATGGGGTACTGGGATAACCAGTGGCTATACTGGTTCGGTCCGCTTATAGGCGGTCTGGCAGCAGTCTTCTGTAGTCAGCTAATCATGCAGGACAGTAAATCAGTGTCCGTGGAGTAGGTAAAACACTCAATGCCTCCGCTTGCCGGAGGTATATTCAATAATTAATTGAACGGCTTCTTCGTTCCATTATTAGGACATCACGCCATACACCCTGCATTTCACCCATTTTCTCCCGGTATCCAACCTTTCTGAATCCCTGACTGAGATGCAATCCAATGCTTGCCTTGTTTTCCGGAAATATGCCCGCCAGCAGCGTCCAGAATCCCGCTTTTTCTGACCCTCTCACGAGCTCTGTCAACAGCGCTTTGCCCACTCCGATACCCTGATAGCTGGAACCCACATAAATGCTCAGCTCTGCAACGCCGCGATAAGCATTCCTTCGGGAATAGGGGGATAACGCTGCCCATCCAGCTAAGCTGTTGTCAATACAGGCAACATAACGACATTCTCTCAGATGACCACTGTCCCACTCCTGCCACTCCGGGGTTTCTATCTGGAAGGTGGCATTGCCTGTTGCAATACCCTCCGCATAAATTTCCATGACTGCACTCCAGTCTTCATCGTTCATTTTTCTTATGCTGATTCTGGTCATTTTACCTGTTCCTAATCTGTGATTGTTTTAACAAGTTGTCCGGTAACGGTATCAGTTCTAATTTCTATACGGTTCCAGCAGCACCGTTTAAATGCCGACCGCCCGATAGTGGTAACGCCGCTCAGCACAAAGCTTTGTCGGCCGTCTTAAGCGGAACTGGACATTCTGCCAGGGCCGCAACAGGGAGCGTTTTCCAAAGAAGACAATGAAAAAGTTATCGATGAGCACGGAAAACGAATAAGTCGTTAACGCTTCTGTCTCTAGCTTTAAGCGGGATATGCAGGAATCAAAGCCGGCACGTGCCGGCTTTTTTAAATGCTGCGCTGGTTGACCCGCTCAGAAAGCTGCACGGCACTCTCTTTTCTTTCGCTGTAACGATCCGTCAGGTAATCACTACGACCGCGCGTCAGCAGTGTAAACTTCATCATTTCCTCCATTACATCCACGATGCGGTCATAATAAGGCGAAGGCTTCATACGGCCGTCTTCATCAAATTCAGCCCAAGCTTTTGCTACAGATGACTGGTTCGGGATGGTAAACATGCGCATCCAGCGACCCAGGATGCGCATCTGGTTGACGGCATTAAACGATTGTGAACCACCACAAACCTGCATGACGGCAAGTGTTTTGCCTTGAGAAGGTCGGACGGCCCCTGATGTAAGTGGGATCCAGTCAATTTGTGCCTTCATGATGCCGGTCATGGCGCCATGACGCTCAGGTGAGCACCAGACCATGCCTTCTGACCACATAACCATATCGCGTAACTCTGCAACTTTTGGGTGCGTCTCCGGAGCATCGTCAGGCAGTGGCAGACCGGATGGGTTAAAAATTTTCACCTCGGCCCCCATTACAGTTAATAACCTTGCTGCTTCCTCAGTTGTAAGCCTACTGTAAGAGCGTTCACGCAGCGAACCATAGAGCATCAGGATGCGGGGCGGATGCGCTACTTTTGGTGCTCTCAGCTTCTCTTCTGTAAGCGGTGCCTCCAGTAATGCTGGATCAATGTTTTTCAGAGTATTATCCAATTTGATCACAATTAAGCCTTTTGATGAGTTGTCACGGCGGAAAGGTTGCAACTGCCCCCTGCACAACATTCTTCTGTCAGAAAGGCCATCAATTTCTCCAACTGCTCATAACAAGGCCTGCAGTAAAGAGTACGACTACACCGCTCCTGGCTGACGAGTCCGGCAGATATTAGCCCGGACAGATGATGGCTTAGTGTAGAAGCCGGAATGTCTAGGCGTTTTTGCACTTCACCGACTGGCAAGCCATCCTCGCCAGCTTTAACCAGCTCACGATAAATGCCAAGGCGTGTCGTGTGTCCCAGTTCGCGTAACGCGTTTGCAGCTGAATTTAAATCCATAAGTCATCATTTCTTTATTTCCAGAATAATGGAAATGTATTCTAAGTTAAAGGATAAAAATGTTGATTACATTATTTGCTAAAGCATTGGACCCTGAGTCCAATGCAAATATCCCGCATAATCGTGCCATTCACATTAGAGATCATCCGGCATAATCAATCTACCAATTAAGGAGATCGTCATGCGTAAAGCCCGTTTTACTGAACATCAGATCATCGCCGTGATTAAGTCGGTTGAAGCCGGACGAACCGTTAAAGATGTCTGCCGCGAAGCCGGTATTTCCGAAGCCAGCTATAACAACTTGAAAGCGAAGTTCGGCGGCATGGAAACCTCTGATATCTTATAGATGAAGAATCCTGAGGACGAAACCGTCATCCGAAACAGATGTTTGTGGACCTGAGTCTCGAGTGACGCGCCCTGAAAGACCTTATTAAAAAAACTTTAAAACCAGCGATAAAGCGTAAACTGTGCCATCTGACCGTGCAATTTGCCATGAGCTCATGTCAGGCATTAAGGACATTGTCGCTGAGCAGGACGATATTTCGTTATCACCCGGATACGCGACGTGATGAGCCGATTATTATGGCGCTTATCGTGACGGCTGAACGCTATCTGTGATACGGATTTAAAAACTTTTTTCAGGTCCTTCGCAGGCAGGGCAACGCCTGGAACCATAAAAGGGTTCACCGTATTTACTGCCTGCTGAAACTGAATTTTCGCCGTAGGGGAAAACGGTGCCTGCCAGTGTGCAATCCGGCTCTGCTGGCAACACCAGAGGCGGTAAACCAGAGCGGGTCCATCGATTATGTGCATGATGCGCAGCGACGAGTGGCGCGACGGCGGCAGTGTGGACGCAGGCACGGACCACGGCACGGTCTACACCGGCGGCGCTTACGTGTCGGACCGCAGCCATGCCGGTCTGCACATTGACGGCCTGCTGCAGGCGAGCCGCCACAACCTGAAGGCAGCCTCAAATGACGACACGCGCCTGTCAACCCGTGGCACGAGCTGGCTGGCGTCGGCAGAAGTGGGGCAGGCTTTCTCCCTCAGTCCTGCTCTTGCACTGGAGCCGCAGCTGCAGTACCAGGTGCAGGGCCTGAGCCTTAACGACGGCCAGGACGAGGCGGCCTCGCTGAGCTGGTCTGACAGCCGCCGGCAGTCGGTGCGCGCCGGTCTGAAGCTGGGCACGCCACAGGACGCGAAGGCCACGCTGGCCTGGTGGGTGACGCCGTCGGTGACACAGTCGTACGCCGGACACAGTGGATTTAAAGCATCCGCGCCGGGCGTGGCGGGCTCAGAGGCATCATTCCGGAGTAACCTGTCGGGCACCAGCGTGGGCCTGAACGGAGGCGTGAATGCACGCATCCGTCAGAACGTGACGCTGGGCGTGCAGGGCGGCTGGTCTGAATCACTGCACGGCGGCGAGGCGTGCGGTTACTTCGGTCTGGTCAGTCTCGGCGTGTCGTTCCGGTAGGACGACAAATGATAAGCGGGGCATTCCTGCCCGGCTTATCAGGCAACTTAAGTTGTATGCTCCGCTCTGCGCCATGAGCGGACGTTGCTGACTTCAGGATGTACTAATCTTCTGGGAGCAGGTCAATAAAACCAAAAGATGCACCGTTCACGTGCACCTGTCCTCTCACGTCACCCGCTTCTGGCTTCGCAGCAGCGCCAGCCCACTCAGCACCGACATCGCCATCAGGTAATAGCCGGGAGCCAGGCTGGTACCGGTGGCGGTGATCAACAGCGTGCAGATCAGCGGCGCAAATCCGCCAAATACCGTCACCGCGATGTTATAGCTGATCTCCATGCCGCTGGCGCGCGTGCCCATAGGAAACAGATCGGCCATGACCGAGGGTACCGTGGAGAAGTAAATCGACTTGAGCAACGCCATCCAGCAGACCAGCACGATCAGCGTGGTGGGCGTGGTGTGATTCACCACCAGCTTAAAGGCAGGGTAGATGGTGACAATCAGTAAAATCAGCGATCCCCACATCAGCGGAACCCGGCCCACGCGCTCTGCCCACAGGCCCATAATCGGCGTCACCACGGTCAGAATTACCCCCGCCAGCAAGGTGGCGGTAAAGGCAACGGAGCCGGGCAGGTGGAGATTGCGGGTGGCGTAGGTCGGTACATAGTTGAGCATGTAGTTAACCGCCGTGGAGATCACCATCAGGCCAATCGCCAGCAACATCAGCTCTTTCTGGCGGCCAAACAGGCGTTTGAGCGGGGCGACATCAGGTTGATGGCTGGCAAAGCTGGCAGGTTCATGCGCATGGCGACGAATATAGATCCCCAGCGGGCCAATCAGCAGACCAAAGGCGAACGGAATACGCCAGCCCCAGTCCTGGATCTCGCTTTCCGTCAGGATTTTCGTTAATCCCAGGCCAAAGACCGATGCCATCAGGGTACTTGCCCCTTGCGTGGCGAATTGCCAGCTGGCGATAAAGGCTTTGCGCTCGGGAAAATGCTCCACCAGAAACGCCGTCGAGCTACCAAATTCGCCGCCGGCAGAAAAACCCTGAACCAGCCGCGCCAGCAGGATAAGTACAGGTGCAATCAGCCCAATACTGTCGTAGCCCGGCATAAAGGTAATAATGGCACCGCCCAGCATCATCAGATTGATGGAGAGCAGTAGCGCTTTTTTACGCCCGTGGCGGTCGGCATAGTTACCCAACACAATCGCGCCCAGCGGACGGATCAGAAAGGAGACACCGAAACTGCCGAAGGTCAGCAGCATAGAAACGGACGGATCGCTGGTCGGGAAGAACGCATGGGCGATATAGCTGGCAAAAAAGCCGTAAACCGCAATATCAAACCACTCCAGCGCATTACCGATGCAGGTGGCGAAAAGGGTTTTATGCAGGCTGGGTTTATTCGCGTGCAGCGGTGCAGCCGTGTTGAGCGTGCTCATGCGGCACCTCCGGCATGATGACGGTGCTTCGCCACCAGTTCGCGGCCTTGCTCGCCTAACTCCCATAACAGTCGGGTCATGATCTGCAGGCCCTCACGCGCAATCGACTTCAGCATATGTTCATTCACGCCGTGTTGGCCGCAGGCAGGATAAGAGTGCGGCACCCACAGTGTCGGCAGGCCGAGGATGTCGGAAAACACCTCGTTGGGCAGCGATCCGCCCAGGTTGGGCAGCAGCGCTGGTTTCTTACCGCTGCTTTCGGCGATGCTGGTCAGCACCCAGTCGACCAGCGGATCGGTGGGATCAAGCCGGGTGGCGGGCGATCCGCGCAGGAACTCGACCTTCACATAGCCAAAGCCGTGCTGCGTCAGATGTTCGCTGACGTGCTGCGCCAGCTTTTCCCAGTCGGTGCCCACCACAAAGCGCAGCTGACAGACCGCCGTTGCCTCACCTGGAATGGCGTTCATCGGGCGGGCAGGATTGCCGGTGAGAAAGGACAGCACCTCCAGCGTGTTCCAGCCGTACAGACGTTCCGTTGGGGTCAATGCCGGTTCGCCCCAGTTCAGATCGATCGCCGGATCGCCCGGCATCCCGCCAACGTTGATCTGGCTGAGAATGTCACGTACCTGCGGCGTCAGTGAGTCAGGCTTCAGTGCTTCAACCTGAAGTACACCCTGTGCGTTAACCAGCGCGGCGATGGCGTTAGCCAGTTGTGTGCCAGGATTGCTCAGCAAACCCCCCCAGTTGCCAGAATGATAGGCGTTGTCACGGGCCGTCACCGTCAGGCGGAAATTCACGGCACCGCGCGATCCCAGAAACAGGGTAGGTTGCACCGCATTCAGGCGCGGGCCATCCGAGGCGATAAACAGATCGGCTTTCAGCAGTTCGCCGTGCTGCCGGCACAGCTGCGCCAGGCCGGGTGAGCTGATCTCTTCGCCCATCTCAAACAGCAGCTTGCAGTTAAAGCCCAGACGTCCGCCGCGCGCCTGAAACACCTGTTCCAGCGCGGCCAGATTCACGCAGTGCTGACCTTTGTTATCTGCGCTGCCGCGGGCATACCAGCGATCGCCCTCTTCAACGAGCTGCCAGGGTATTAATCCTTCACGCCAGTTTTCATCATCGCCAAACACCACATCGCCATGGCCATAACTCAGCAGCGTAGGCAGCGCAGGATCTTCAATGCGCACCGCCACCAGAAAAGGACGATGGGCCGCTTCGGCGTTCTCAATGAAGTGGAGGGTGAAACCCAACGCACTTAGCTGTGGGCCGATTTCGTCGTGTAAATAGTGGTGTAATTCACTGTCGCGATCCTGGCGCTGGCTCTCGGTTCGCTGCGAAACACGGCGCGCCAGAACCCGCTGAAATTCCCCACTGTCGAACCAGGCGGTGGCCTGGTCTACCGCTTGCTGGGCTGTCATGTTTGCTCGTCTTTTATTCGAATTAGGGTTTTCCCATCATTTCCGAAACGCTGCTTTGCCACAATTATCAATTTATCGAGTAAGATTTGCTTTTAAAGCAAAGTTGCCTGCCCGTTTTCGAGGCATGCACCAGCATGAGGCGCGCGCATGATCAGTAATGAAATCCGCTATTTTCTTGCCGTCGCCAATGCCGGCTCGCTCAGTGCGGCAAGCGAGCAGCTGTTTATTGCGGTATCGGCGATCAGTCGTCAAATTCAGCGGCTGGAGGCGCAGGTGGGCGTGCCGCTGTTTGATCGCCACGCGCGTGGCATGGTGCTGAATGAAGCCGGGGAAATTTTTGCCCATCACGTGCGCAAAAATATGCTGGATATGGAATACGCGCTGGCGGAAATCAAAGGACTAAAAGCAGTACGCCGCACCCTGATTCGGTTGGTCTGTACCGATGGCCTGGCCTTCACCTTGCTGCCCCGCATGATCGCCGCATTTCGGGAGAATAATCCCGGCATCCTTTTTGAGATCAAGGTCGCCAGCCCACAGGGCGTATCAGAACTGATACGTAATGGCGACTGCGACCTGGCGCTGCAGTTCAGCCTGCACGCTGAGCACGGGGTTGAGATCCTCGGTTCCTGGCCTGCACCGGTGCTGTTAGTCATGCATCAGGGGCATCCACTGGCCAGCGCGCCGCAGGTAACGCTCAGCGATATCAGCCACTATCCGCTGGCACTGCCGCAGCAAAACACCACGGTACGACAGCTGTTCGAGCTGGCAAGCCATATGAGCGGCAATCTGATTGAACCGGTCGTGACCTGCGACAATTTCTCAACCCTTTTCCAGTTCCTGCTGCATACGCCATTAGCCGTCACCATTTGCAGTGCGTTCAGCGTGATACAGGAAGCCGAAGCGCACGGACTGGTTTTGCGATCCGTCAGCATCGATCAGCTAAGCCAGCGCAATCTGCAACTGCAGGTGCCTTCCGGCCGGCCCCGTAGCGCCGCGCTGGAGGTATTTTTAGCATTTGCGCGGCAGCGACTGAACGCGCTGGACGAGTCGCTGACCATATAATCCCACCGTTAACCCGATAATAATCAACAGCAAAGCAAGTATTTTTGCGGTGAGATATGCTCGCCGAATATCATCATGGAGCCTAAAATCCCGAAGACCGGCACCAGTAGTGAAAGCGGTGCGACTGTGGAAACCGGATACTGCCTGAGTAACGAATTCCATATCCAGTAGCCGAAAAGTGTATTGGGATAGACCTGGAACAAAACAGACAGCAACGCGCGGTTGTCCATGTGGCTAAAAATCTCTGTAAAGCCGTTGCTGCCGTTAATCAGCCAGTCCAGGCCAAAAAGCGGTAGCGGCGAAAATGCGCTCGACCATACCAGAAAGGCGAATACCTGTTTTGTGCCTGCCTTTTTAATAATGATGTTGGCGACGCTCCAGGCAAGCGCGTCGTTTCCGATAAAACCGCCGGGTGAATTGCTGAAGCACCCGCAGTAAAAGTATGCGAACCGCCTCTGGGTTATGGCGCTGCCTTCAATGGCTGACAGCTCGCTGACCAGGGGGCTTTACCGCGCCGTGGTCACACCATGACATCTCTCGTTAGGTAGTGTAAAGGACGTAAAAGGCTGTAAACAGGCGCGTTTTTTACCTGTGACACGCTTATCATTCCTGCTACCCGTCACTGTCACTCTGACGGTCGTGTGCCGATATAACAGAGAGCGGGGCACATACTGACCTGAACATTCATCTGCAAAGGAGAACCACCATGGATTCTTTCTTTCCTGAGGATGTCATTGATACCCTCAGTAAAACGTTCTGGCAGCGCGTCAGTGCGATGAAAGGGCTTATCGAACGTCACCAGAGTTTTCGCCTGCTGTGGTTTGGCGAGGCGCTGAAGCGTAACCGTAACTGGACGGGCATCACTGCCGAACAGGCCGTTAATCGGGCGATTAGCGAAAGTCATGGGCTGCCGCTGTCCGACGTCAAAAAAATGACGATTGCTCAGAAGTGGGTGGCGCTGGTGCCGGTGAGAAAAGCACTTTATTCCCGCCCGGATGGCAAAGCGTTTCAGTGGCTGGTGGAAAAGAAACTGGACGAGCTTGATCGTCCTTGTCGGTTTTCGGCCTAGCGTTTTTTCACGTGTTAAGGTGCGGATCTTTGGCTTATCAGGTCTGTATCACGGTCGACCTTCACAGTAAAACCTGCGCCCCGGCGGCCAGCTTATAAGGGCTGCCGAGGCAATGACGCAGCGTTACTCTGTCGCTATCGGCGTAGCATTTTCTTCTATCTTCGTATCGCCCTGAATCGCCTGGATGCGTTTTTCCACCGCATTCACCTGCTCGCTGTTATGCAGCAAGGTATAGGTCAGATCGAAGGTTGCGCTCGCGCCTGGTGCCAGCTGTTTCACACGCTTCTGTTCACGTTCAATGGTTACCGGATAGGCATAGTTGGTGCCGGGCTCAATCCCGGTGACATAGCCTTGTTTCAGCGTATCGGTATTTTTCCACAGGGTCAGCAGCGGCAGCTGTTGGGTATCAAACTGGATAGCGGCACCTTTGTTTCCGGCTTTATTCACCACGGCGGCGAGGGTCTGATGATCCTTGTCAGACAGCGGCTTGATGTTAAACACCATTTCGTCGAAGTCTTTTGTCGGGCCCTGATAAGTTTGCCAGTTTTTCAAACCGGCTTTGGCATAGTCATTAAACGGACTGATTTGCGACATCGGGGCGAGAAACCGTGCGCCTTCTTCCAGAATTGGCGTACTGAAGTTGCTGTGATAGATAATCTCGTAATCGTGTGGGTAATCGGAATGGTTGGTCAGCACGTCATGCAGGCTGAACTGATTGCTGCCCGGCACATAGCGTAATTCGGTCCACGTCTGGAGATCGGCTTTCTTAAAGGTGCTCTCTTTGATCAAACCACGGATGCGGATTTCGTGCGGGGCCGCATCCGCCACCTCGACTTCAAGCTGTGAGACCGGCGTGTTTCCAGCTTTGCCGTGCAGCGTATAGATGCGGCCTTTGTCGTTAACAGGATGGCCGGTCCATTCATAGCCGCAGCGCACCATCATCTCGTTGAACCCTTCCAGCCAGCCCAGGCCATTGCGACTTTCAAGATTGATAAAAGCGGGATTCACCACCTCTTTAACCGGTGAGTCCCAGCCCAGTCGCGTGCCAAAGCCTTCCACGCGGAGCAGGTTCATTCCCCGGATGGGAACGAGCGTGATGGTCAGGCCGTCCTGACTGCGAATCTCCAGGATCTTACTGCCTTCCTGCTTACCGCCGTGCAACACTTTCTGCTCAATGCTGAACGGCTTACCAGGGAATTTCAGCTCGTTGCTGTTAACCTGCCAGTTTCCTTTGTCCGTGCCTTGTTCAGCACTCGTCAGCACCCAGGTTTTGGCAGCCGCAGAACCAGAAATCATCACGGCTACTACCGTCAGTGCGAGTTTTGTCTTCATCATTTACCCCTTTAGCTGAATCGTTTTTTCAATCATCAGAGGAATTTACTGATTCGGATGTAACGGAAACGTGATTTTCCTCACCTGCTGGAAAATGAGGAAGGATTAAGCGTGTAAGTGGGATGTTGCTCACATTTAAAATGCTTTTTAATGGTGTTAAGTCATCTTTTTATCGGCAGTAGTCAAAAATCTGTAAACGATTCAGCCACGATGAAAAAGGGAAAATTTATTCGTAAACCAGGATTAACAAGGGAAGCGCGAAGAAAGGGCCTCGCGCATTTCCCGCAGAACACATTCACGACAGATAAAACTGGCGCTTAAAAGCAAACATATCATTCAGCAGGCAGTACTCGGGATTGCCGAGCGTGATAACCGGCGCGCGTTGGGCAATCATGGTTTTCCAGTTTGCCAGTGAATGTCGCCAGGCGGCATCTTCGTCGTCGGTTAACGGCGCAACCTGATATCCCAGCGTAATATGAAACTGGTAGCGATCGTGGTCTGGCTCGTGAATGCCGGTGACCTCTGACAGGCGATCGCGTAAATGCCGCAGGCGCTTTTCCGTATCTGCATCGGCCGTTAGCAGGCGCAGCGTTAACGGGGTTTCACGCGCAGGGGGCGCGTCCGGATTAACGCGCATGCGGTAAGGCGCGGCATCCTCGCCCAGCTTAAATGCCCGCAGACGTTCAGCCAGAATTTCATCGCACTCGTTCATCGGCATATCCAACGGCAGACCGGCGGGCCACAGGGGATAGCGTCTTGCCTTATCATTTGCACCGCCGAAAACGGTCATGTGATAGCTGGAGGGCGGCAATGCGGTGACCTTCCTTGACCAGCTTTCACCGGGTAACTCACGATAGACATCAAGCAGGGCATCGAAGGGTTCCGAGCCTTCGCCTTGCTGCGGCAGATGGCAAATGATCGTGTTTCCCTTAAACGGCAGAACCCGGCCGTCCGCGGCAAACTTACGGCCCACATCGTTAGGGCGGTGTTCCGCACCGATAGCGCGGCAGGCGGCCATGCCGCCCAGCGTGGCAATCGTACCTTTCAACAGCATTCTCCGTGTTGTCATCGTCTCACCTCAGTAATGAGCAGATTGCGGCAAAATTATTAATGGGTTCCTCGCCTGTGCGATCTTGCACGGGCATGGAGAGAGGACGTCTTCTCTGTCTGGCCGGGATGTCACAGGCCAGCAAAATCCTGATGTAATGATGAAGGGGCGATAACACACCTGCGCGGGAGCACTGATCCCGGCATCATCGTGCTGGTTAATCAAGGGGACGCGCATCTCAATCGGCCATCCTGGCGAATGTCTGTGACTAAAAGATGAAGGGAGAGTTGTAATGTCCAGAAGAGGAACCGTGCGCCTGCGTTCTCTGCTGGGTTGGGTGCATTCAGCCTGAGGGATGCAACCAACCCGGCGGGGCGGGGCGAATCGCATTTGTCCTGTTAGCCAGGGTAAGAAGTCGCCAGCGTATTCACCGCTGGCATGACGTTTCCACACCTATACATTGAGCCGATGAATAACCGTCACGAATTCATTCACCCCACGATTAATCTCCTGAAAACTGCGCGAGAGGTTGCTGATTTTGTCATTCTCGGCGGTAAGAAAGCGTTTAATTTCTTCAAGCTGCCGGGTCATGTTTTCAATAAGAGTCGTATTTTCTTCCACCACTCTGGTGATTTTAAGCGTCGCCTGCGATGTCGAGGCCGCCAGTCGCCGGACCTCTTCGGCCACCACGGCAAATCCACGTCCCGCTTCGCCTGCCCGCGCTGCCTCAATCGCAGCGTTTAACGCCAGAATATTGGTTTGCCCGGCGATGGCGTTGATCGTCGAGACGATTTCTTTAATATCCATCGAGGAATGATTGAGCTTATCGCCAATTTCTGCTGCCGCACTGACCTGTGACGACATCGATTCTGCATTGCGGATGGTTTCACCCAGTACATCATTCGCATTAAAGGTGATCTGAGACGTCTCTTCCGACGTCGTGACGGCAATGTCAGCAACCCGTTTAGCATTCTCAACACGTTCGGTAATATCAGATGCCAGTTTGATGACCTTATAAACGTGCTCAGCATCATCTTTTATCGGGTTGTAGCTGGCTTCCAGCCAGACGCGTTTGCCTGAGGCGGTGACCCGCTCAAAACGTCCAGTGAAAGCCCGGCCTTGCTGGATCTTTTGCCAAAAATCAGGGTGCTCTTTATAAAATTCATCATAGCAAAATACACGATGATGTTTGCCCTTAAGGCCATCAAGCGGGTAGCCCATTAATTTCAGAAAGTTGTCATTGGCATCAACAACCTCACCCTGCGGGGTGAACTCGATCATGGCCATAGAGTTATTTAAAGCGGTGATAATGGCTTCTTTATGCTTTAACGCTTCATGTTTATGCGTAATGTCGTGGGCGATTTTGATGACTTTTCTTACCGTGCCGTGGCGATCCTTCACGGGGAAATAGGACGCGCTTAAATACAGCCGGCTGTGATTTTTGCGAAAGCGCTCAAAAATACCGCTGAAGGAGTGACCGGCACCCAGGGTTTGCCAGAAATGCGCGTAGTCGCTGGAGCGCACGAGGTTATCATCGCAGAACAATCTATGGTGCTGACCCGCAATCTCGTTGAGCGTGTAACCCGTCAGTTCAAGAAAGGGCGCGTTTGCCGTAATGATGCTGCCGTCAGGCGTAAATTCAATCCAGCCGATGTTGGCTTTGATTGCCTGCGTGTTGGTCTGGTCATCCGCTAACCCTAATGAAGTTCTACCAGGAATAAAACGTGTCAGGGCAAACATAACGCTCTCCATCTTTTTCAGATAAAAGGGACAAACGATTTGGGCCTGTGTCGGGGAATTTTCTGCCTGTGAAAAGTAAAGCGTCCGGCGCGGGTCGTCTTAGATTATCGGCACTGATGAATTCATGTTTAGAAATAGATTAAAAAAAGTGATGTTTATCACAGTGGCAGGTAAAGCGATCCAGTGCGGGTCAAGCACGCGGACTTTCTTGCCGGGAGTCCAGCTCGAAGGTTATAAGGTAGCGTAAAATACGCGGATAGCAGTAATTTAGAGGGTTCCCTCGCCATGTTTGCTGTTCCGACTGAAAAAACGACAGGGGCAGCGGACGGCCTGCTTCAGGACGGAAGCCATTCAACATTGTCAGCATACCGGCGGGATTGTTAATCATAACTTGTTGAATGATGGCAAAAAACATTGGGGACGTTTTTGTTATCAAAATGAATCGGGGGATGACTCGATTGACAGGTGTTCGTTCAGCTGGATTGATTTTACTTCGGGCAATCCAACTGCGTTTTTATCATCGGCTTAAGCAAAGGCGCTCTGCGTAAGACAAAGGCATACTTGAGGAGGCGAAGCGCAAGGTAATGGCGTCCGCACCCCTTTCTCAGACGGACAGCAAAAGATACCGGCGATAGCGCAATCGCCAGTACCGGCCTCTGCCGGGCTGACGTGCAGACGGCGAAATTAAAAACAAAGGCGCGTACAGGCCGGAGTGAGGCAGGGGCTGACGAGCCAAACAATCACGCGCCAGCGGGTGGGGCGCTGCCGTGACGATGATATCCCAGGCGGTGTCGCCAATGTCAGCCTGCAACATCCCCTGTGCCGTCACACATTCAGTCTATGGATCACCGTAACGCATTCGTTCACACCGCTAAAAATTTCCTGAATGCTGTCTGAGAGATGAGTCATCTTGTCGTTTTCCGTCGTGAGAAAACTGTTGATGCCATCAAGCTGCTGATGCATATCGCCGATAAGACTGGCATTTTCTTCAACCACCTTGCTGATTTTCTGCGTCGCCTGAGAGGTGGAAGCGGCGAGACGTCTGACTTCTTCCGCGACTACCGCAAACCCACGTCCCGCTTCGCCCGCGCGAGCGGCCTCAATGGCGGCGTTCAGCGCCAGAATATTGGTTTGTCCGGCAATGTTGTGAATCGTGGAGACAATCTCTTTGATGTCTTTGGCCGAATAATTCAGTTTGTCACTGATCTGCGCAGCGACTGTTACCTGAGAGGCCATGGATTCCGCATTTCGCACCGTTTCGCTCAGAACTTCATTGGTATTCGCGATGAGATGCGACGTTTTTTCAGAGGTATTCATGGCGATATCTGCAACCTCCTGCGCCGTGACGACACGTTGGGTGATATCGGAAGCCAGCTTAATCACTTTATAAATATGCCCCGCGGCATCCTTAACCGGGTTGTAGTTGGCCTCAAGCCAGACACGTTTTCCTGACGCCGTTACCCTTTCAAAACGCCCGGTAAACGCGCGTCCATGTTGTATTTTCTGCCAAAAATCAGGATGTTCTTTGTAAAAGGTATCAAAACAGAACATGCGGTGGTGTTTACCCTGAATCGCCGCAAGATCGTATTCCATTAGCGTCAGAAAGTTTTTATTGGCGTTGAGGATCTCGCCCTGCGGAGTAAACTCGATCATCGCCATGGTGTTGTTCAATGCAGTAATAATCGCTTCTTTATGCGTCAGCTCTTCGTGCCGGTCAGTGATGTCATTGGCGATTTTGATGATTTTCTTCACGGTGCCGTGTTTGTCTTTCACGGGGAAATAGTTGGCGCTTAAGTAGAGCAAACTTTTATTTTTTCTGTAGCGTTCAAAGATGCCGCTGAAAGACTGGCCCGATGCCAGGGTTGCCCAGAATTCGGCATACTCACGAGAGCGCACAAAGTCTGGCTTACAGAACATACGATGATGCTGGCCGGTAATTTCACTGAGCTGGTAGCCCGTAACCGCCAGGAAGACCGGGTTGGCCGTAAGAATGATGCCCTCGGGCGTAAATTCAATCCAGCCGCTACAGGCTTTAATCGCCTGTACGTTACTCCGATCGTCGGACACATTCAGCGGGGTTTTGCCCGCGTTAAAACGCATAGAGGAAAACATAGCACTCTCCATTTATAGCCGTATAAAGGTCAAAGAGGGGTTGACCACGTAGTGGAGAGACAGCGACCTGTTTACAGGGAGGTCGATCGGCTCGGGTCCACTAACGTTATCGGCATCGCGCGTGTCATATTTAGGTCACATTTCGGACACAACTAAACTCTGGAGAGGTGCATCACGCGATTCACAAAGGGCATGCGGTGGCGTCAACAAGGCACGTGCCCTTCAGCGAGGGTTCCGCTCTCAGCACCGCCGGAGTCGGGGGGCGGATGGTGCTGCAATGAAGCGGCCTGAAACCGCGTTATGACGGGTTATCCGGTATTGCACTGCGCAAAAACTCAGGGATGGCAGGGCGTCCGTTTTCCAGACAGGTGCCGGTGAAAACCGCCTCGGCATAAACGACATTATCCACCAGAATTTGTTGAATGAAGTTAACGCGGTTGCGTTTTTCATTGGCCGCCAGTTTACAGGTCACCTGCATCTCATCGCCTTTCTTCAGGCTCTTTTTAAAGCGCAGGGTGTACTCCAGCAGCATATGAATACGACCCGCGGTAAACTCTTCTTCAAGATCGACACCAAGGTGCTCTTTCATAAAAGCGTGACGTGTCCATTCCATATAAAACGGATAGTAGAGTCCGTCCACCACGCCCTGAAAATCGATGTGCTTTTCGTCAACCTGATACGTTTTCGTAAACATAATAGCGCCAGTAGTGAGTGAGGTTATGCTCACTTTAGTGATCAACGGCGCTTTGTGAAATGCTTTTTATTGGGAATGCGCGTGGACCGCGTGCAGTGATATATCATGCTGTAACAGGGCCGGGCCAGCGAGGCGCTGGCCCGGGTGAGGCGATAAAACGTGGTTATCGGAAGAAAAGTGCGTCGGTTATTGGAAAGACGGCGCCGCGAGAGTGCCGCTTCTTTCGGTGCGGAAAATAGACACTGCGTTGCGCAGCATCACAGTTTGTTCCAGCATGCCCTGCGCGGCGGAGGAAACCTGCTGAACGAGCGCGGCGTTCTGCTGGGTAACCTGATCCATCTGGCTAACGGCAATGCTGACCTGACCGATACCATTGCTCTGCTCATCCGACGCGATGGTGATTTCGCCCATAATGGTCGTTACGCCCTGCACCGATTTCACGATCTCCTCCATCGTATTACCGGCTTCTCTTGCCAGTCCTGAGCCTTTCGCCACATGCTCGACCGACTGTGTGATCAAATCTTTGATCTCTTTGGCAGCGGTGGAACTGCGTAAGGCCAGCGAACGCACCTCACCGGCGACGACCGCAAATCCGCGTCCACCTTCGCCCGCTCTTGCGGCTTCAACGGCGGCGTTAAGTGCCAGGATATTGGTCTGGAATGCAATGCCTTCAATAACTGAAATGATTTCGGCAACTTTGCCCGAGCTTTCTGAAATAGAGCGCATGGTTTCCACCACCTGTTTCACGACATCCCCGCCCTGGATCGCCACATGTGATGTGGTGTCGGCCTGAGTATTCGCGTGACGTGCGTTGTCAGTATTCTGACGAACGGTGGCGGTAAGTTCTTCCATGCTGGCAGCCGTTTGTTCAAGCGCGGCTGCCTGCTCTTCTGTGCGCTGAGCCAGATCGATATTGCCCTGTGCTATTTCGTTGGCTGAATTGTTGATCAGCTCCGCAGACGACTGAATGCCGCTGACGATGGTGACCAACTGCTGACGCATGGCTTCAAGCGACGCCATCAGGCTGCCCTGGCCTTTAAGCGGAACAGCAATGTCCACGGTCAGGTTGCCCTGCGCAATCATTCCGGCAATATCAGCCGCCGCTTTTGGTTCGCCGCCCAGTGCGCGGATAATACTGCGCGTAATAATCGTTCCCAGAATAACAGAAAGCAGAATCGTAATGATACCGGCCAGGCTCAGCGTCATTTTGGTCGCAAAGGCCAGGCTGTTCACCTCTTCAGAGCGTTTAACTAACAGCGTGGCTTCCACGTTGTTGAATTCTGCGGCAAGGGCGCGATAGCGATCCATAAATGCCTTATCGCGGCCCTCCTGAAAGAAATGCGTCAGCGTTTCCAGCGGTTGTTTGCCGCTGTTTACATCCCGGCGCAAGGCGATAAGTTGATCGTCCACAGCCTGAACACGGTTATGCAGTTCAAGCAGCGAGGTTAGCCTTTGCTGCTGCTCGGCATTATCCGCCGTCATACTGCGCAGCTGATTGTACTTCTGATCGAAAGCGGTTTTACCGGCGTTAAACGGTGCCAGGAAATTGTCATTGCCTGAAACAACAAACCCACGCACGCCCGTCTCCATATTCACCATATCGGTCAGCATACTGTCGCTGACGCTCATGACCTGATAACTGTGGATGTTCCAGGTGTTAGCCTGACGCAGTTTAAGAAAATTGGCGATCGACAAGCTGCTGCCAATCAGCGAAACAATAACGATGATGCCGAACGCGAAGGCGATTTTACGGCCGGTTGTGATTTTCATGTTTTTCCCCGATAAGTGATCTTATTATTTTGTGATGAAAGCCATTACATTTCGTTTATCGGCAAAGAAAAGTGGCAGTTTATAACCGCCCATCCTTTTTTTATAGAACCTGTCCTTAAGATTAGCTGTGGATAATTACCTGAGTTATCTATAGGTAGGATACAATGCCGTGGAGATAACATAACCATAGGTTATGAACGGTAACGTGACATTTACCCGTTTCGTAAACACTGGACTAAACAGCGTAGTAAAGAGAGCAATTTGGCTTTGCTGAGATGAAGGGATTCAAAACGCTACTGCTGAGAAAAATATAAAGAAAGTTGCTGATGGATAGGTATAAAAAGTGTCGCTTTCATTCGAAATAATGAAAGCGACAGAGCAGTTAAATAACGTCGTTTTTATTAACTGCGATGATTAGCCTTTATTATCTGTCTGCGCATGAGCGCCCGTTTGGGTGTGGTGCATCGTTGGGCTCACAGGAAGCTCAGAATAGGTTTGCGTATCATAAATTACCCCTTCTTCAGCGGATTTAAGCAACATACCTGCCTGATAGTATTTGTCCTGTTTCATCATCGCGAGTGCGCTGGAAACATCGTTTTCAGTCTGCTGCAACGGCATCAGTTCCTGCGTTTCGGTAACGGCAACGCCTGCCAGTTTCAGTGCATCAAGCGCGCCCTGTTTATCACCCGCTTTGATATGCTGGTTGGCCTGATCGATGGCATCATTTTTCTGTTTCGAAAACTGATAATCTTCTGAAACGGAGACGTCGGAACCGATACGAATATAGTTATCGCCATTCATGGGGGCTTTCTTGTCGTAGCGGATATATTTGGTCCAGTCCACGCTATTATCTTTCAGGTAGGTTTCTGCCTGGGTGGCCAGCGCTTTTGCCTGTTGCGTCTGACCGTTAAATAACGCGTTGCGAGAAAGCTGAATATCATTCATCGCCTGAGCCGCCTGCGCGGATACGACTTCGTTATTTAACGTGTGGCTGTCTTTAAAAGATTCAGCGGCAGCGGCTCCGCCAGTAAACACTAATACGGCTACAATCATTGAGCTAACAATCATCTTTTTCATGATATTAATCCTCTGTATGTATGCATCCGAAAGGTGCTAACGTCTTTAATTACATAAAGCGTGCCTTATTACAGGTAATAAATATTTCCGGAAAAGTCATAGACAGTGATTGTCAGATGAATATCGCAGTCTGGGTTTTGCTACTGTGGAAATGATTATCCAGAACAGCATTACTGACACAGAAACGATCGGGAGCCGCGCTGTCTGAGGCGTAATCTTTTACAGGGCAGTGGCTGCCACCCAGTTGGGTAAAAAACATGTCGCCAGAAAAGCATGCTTCGGTAAGGTGTACATCCTGCTGTGACGGGTTTTCACACTGGCTGCCGTGAAAAGAAAGGGTCATTAACCGGGCCATAATTTATCTCCTTGATGTCGTGCTGACGTCTTTAATTAACACCCGAAAGATATTTAAGTGTGATTGTGAGTTTGCAGAAAAATGTCATCGTTACATTTGTCATGTTTATTTTTCATTAAAATTCATTGGGTTAGATGAATGAACTTGTAACAGCTCCTCCGTTCTTTAAGAAACCTGAGTTTTCTATAGAAGAAAACGTACAGGCTGACATCAGGTTGAATTTTCATCATCCTGTTAACAGGAAATTCAGGCGGGTAACAGCAGAGGAAACACACTGTCTTTTTCCCCTTTAGATTTTGTCGTGTGCTGGCCCGGTGGCCGTTAAGCGTGGGAAATCCTGTTTGTGCGGATTTTATCCGCGTCTCGTCTTCTTTTGAGTAGGCTGCTTTACACAACGTCTGGCACTGGCAAAATAGTCATTTCCCTTTCCAGTAATCGCTATGTCTGAAGAAGCTCTGCGGCAGCAAATCGCGAATTTAAAAAAGCACAATGCGCGATTAAAGCGTATTGCGCACGATGCCCGTAATAAATTAAGCGCCGCACTGGACGGAACAGGACTGTGCCTGTGGCAGCTGGATATTCCCAGCGGCAAACTGGTCATTTTTAACCGACGCTGGGGATCGATGCTGGGTTTTCAGCCCAAAGAAGTCGGTGCGCATTTCGACGTATGGAAATCCTGCCTGCATCCGGACGATGCCAGCGACGTATTGAAGGCTTTCTACGATCATATTAACGGAAAGGCACCTTTCTATGAGGCGTTGCACCGCATGGTGGGCAAAACGGGCAAGATCACCTGGGTACTGGATCGCGGTCGGGTCAGCGAATGGGACGAGCAGGGAAGGCCCATCAAAGTAACGGGCACCCATATTGATATGACCAAAGAGAAACAGTACGAAGAGCAGCTGGCGACGCTGGCGATGCACGATCCGCTTACGCAGTTAACTAACCGTCATGCATTACTCACCCATTTTCGCGATATGAAAACGGAAGCTGTGTTTTGCATTGCCTTTATTGATTTAGATAATTTCAAACACGTCAACGATACGCTAGGGCATCGCAGCGGCGACGAGGTTCTGATTCAGCTCAGCCAGCGCTTTATCGCCGCCTGTCCGTCTAATGTCATTATTGGCCGACTGGGCGGAGATGAATTTGTTTTGTTGATCCCTTTCGCCTTGTCCCATCCGCTCACAGATAAACTCACACAAGCCTGTCTTAAAGCTGCCCTCCAGCCTTTCGAACTGGCCAACGGTACGGCGTCTATTGGCGCGTCGATTGGTGTGGTTCAGGTTAACAGCCTTGAGAACTTTGACAGCGCGCTCGCCCGGGCCGATGAGGCTATGTACAGCATCAAAAAAAATGGCAAATGTGGCGTCGCCCTGTCACACGGGGAAGGCTAATAAGGACGCTTCCCGCGACTGGAATATTTTTCGCCCTCTGCCAGGCTTGTCTGGTATCGCCATTCTGCCAGCGCTGTCGCGGCAACATGAGCGGCGGAGGCCCGAGGCGTAATGACTTCCACCTGGAGCGAGGCACGCATGAGTCTGTTTAAAAGCAAAGATGGATATAATCTCTATTACAAAGACTGGGGTAAAGGTCAGCCAGTATTGTTTAGTCATGGCTGGCCGTTGGATGCGGACATGTGGGACAGTCAGCTCAATTTTCTTGCAGAACGCGGCTACCGCGCCATCGCCTTTGACCGACGTGGCTTTGGGCGTTCCGATCAGCCCTGGGACGGTTACGATTACGACACCTTTGCCGACGACATTCATTGCTTGATTGAACATCTGCAACTCAGAGACGTGACCCTGATTGGCTTCTCAATGGGCGGCGGGGATGTGTCACGTTACATCGGCAAATACGGGACAGATAAGGTTAAAAAGCTGGTGCTGCTGGGGGCGGTAACGCCGATTTTCGGCCAGACTGACGATCATCCCGAAGGTGTCGAGAAATCGGTCTTTGACGGCATTAAACAGGGGTTGTTGAAAGATCGCGCGCAGTTTATCAACGAGTTTGCTGCGCCGTTTTATGGCACCAATGCCGGTCAGCAGGTTTCAGACGGCGTGCTCACGCAGACCTTAAACATCGCTTTACTGGCATCGCTTAAAGCAACGCTGGACTGTGTTACCGCGTTTGCCGAAACAGATTTCCGCGCAGATCTGGGGAAAGTGGATGTGCCAGCCTTAATTATTCACGGCAGTCATGACCAGATAGTGCCTTTTGAGGCCACGGGCAAGCTGGCACATGCGCTGATACCGGGTTCGGAACTTAAGATCTACGACAATGGCCCACATGGTTTTACCGTCACGCATCAGGACCAACTCAATCAGGATTTACTGACGTTTTTACAACAGTAACGGAACAGAATAATCTGAAAGCAACGCCCGTCAGGGCGTTTTTTTTATTTCTCTACGCTTCGCTTATTTAAAACACCTTTTTTACCTTCTTCTCTTTTATTTTTCATGACCATTTTACTCATTGATGCTTTTTTGATTATTTAATGATCTGCTTTTAACAAACACATCGATAATTAACGAATTTACCGCTTCGCTTATTTTCAGATGATGGAAGTGTGATGTTGTTAAATTTGCTTTATCAGGCATGGTTAAAAAGATCATTTATTGATCAGATTGACGACTTACCGTGATGCTGATCCGATTTTCCGCTTCGCTTATAAAGAAAAACGGGGTGGACTTTTTAATGGATTGATCGATTAATAGGTGGCGGAAAGAGCGGCTGTCACAGGGCTGACATGATCGGCATCATCATTAAGTTTTTTGTTTAGATAGTTTCGTTACTAAAGAATTAAGGGATGAGCCGCAAAAAGGTTTTGTGTGGTAACCCACGCCAGCGCTCAAAGTTTATGCTTGATAAGGTGATTTTTATGGCTACATTTAATTCTGAAGCCTTTAAGGTAATGCAGCTTTAACTGTGCCAGTTGAATTATGAAATTTGAGGAGAATACAAAATGACGCAATATCGTGGTGGCGCGGGTAATTTCGCCGCAGATAAAGAGCGCGCAGCAGAGGCCGGGCGTAAAGGCGGACAGAACAGCGGTGGGAACTTTAAGAATGACCCGCAGCGAGCGATCGAAGCTGGCCGCAAAGGAGGTAAAGTAAGTCGTCGTAGTTAATCATCTACTCATAATGGCTTGCTGATATCTTTGGCGGTTTAAAAAAAGGAAATACTTACAGTACGCCTCTGTCTTCCCGTCTGACCTGTTGAGAAAACCCACCACTGATGTAAGGTCGCACGAATCTTGCCGGAAAGTTCCCCCTTTCCGGTGTCTTTTTATCAACGCTTCGCTGACATGAAAAAAATAAAAAAAATGGAATCTCAATCCAATGGGTGGAATGGAAATTATTTTTTGGGATGCTAAGTTGTACGCGAATGGGAATATTTGTATAGATTTAGCTGAATTTAAACAGAACCTCATTTTTAATGAATTTAAATTAAAAAAGATAACTCACTGGTAATGAAAGAGAAAGTGCATTTTTAATGCCACTTATGTTGTCAGGTTTTAAAAAGTTAAACATTATTCCCGCCAACTCCACTAAGGTTATATGACGGGCGATTGACTGAAGCGGCGCTGAAACTCCGGTACTGCTGTTTAATTAATGAGGCGCTTTTCATGACTGTTAAAACGTTAAATGATCTTTTCATTCACGACCTGGCAGATATTTACTGTGCAGAAAAACAGATTGCACGGGCTCTGCCAAAAATGGCGCGCGCTGCCAGTGATGAACACCTGGTTGCTGCGTTTAATCAGCACCTTGAAGAGACACGCGGGCAAATTGAGCGTCTGGATGAATTCGTTGAGGTTACGCCCGAGGTAAAAATCAAGCGTATGAAATGTCACGCGCTGGAAGGACTGGCGGAAGAAGCGCAGGAGATTATCGAGTCGGTAGAAAAGGGAGAGGTACGCGATCAGGGATTGATCGCAGCGGCACAAAAAGTTGAGCATTATGAAATCGCGACTTACGGTACTCTGCAGGCGCTGGCACTTAAGCCAGGTTACACCAAAGCGGCGAAGCTGCTGGCACTGACGCTTGAGGAAGAGAAACAAACCGATGTCAAACTCACCACGCTTGCTCAGGCAATCAGTACGGTTGAAGGAGCAACAAAATGACCACGGCGATTGAAAACTATCATGACTGGCTACGCGATGCGCATGCCATGGAGAAGCAGGCCGAGAGCATGCTGAGCAAAATGTCGGGCCGCCTTGAGCACTATCCGGCACTGGAACAACGCCTGGCACAGCATCTGGAAGAAACCCAACATCAGCTTCAGCTGCTTGAGCAGCTGCTGGATCGTCACGGCATTGACCACTCCATCATGAAAGACGTGTTGGGAAAAATGGCGGCCATGGGGCAGGCGATCGGCGGGATGTTCACCTCTGATGAAGTCGTGAAAGGGGCAATGAGCGGCTATGTGTTCGAGAATGCAGAGATCGCCAGCTATACCAGCCTGATTGCGGCAGCAGAACAGGTCGCTGACAGCGAAGGTGTGAGGGTACTGAGCGAAATTCGCAATCAGGAGATTGCGATGGCTGAATGGCTGTTCCAGCATCTGCCTGAGGTGACGCAACAGTTCCTGCAGCGCTCCGCGCAGCCGGGCGTTGAAGCGAAAAAATGATGCGTTTGCAGTGCCGCAGGCAGCAAAAAGCCGGGAAATGTTCCCGGCTTTTTTACGCGCTTCTGCGGCGGTTAGTCAGCCATCAAATGACCGTACATCGCCATCAGGCGACGCGTAACGCCGTTTGTCCAGCCAAAGCCGTCCTGTAACGGATATTCGCCACCGCCGCCCGGGCGGGCACGATCGCCGCTGATATCGTACTTCTCTACCAGCTTATGGTGCAGCTGGTAGAAATTGTTTACCGTGGTCAGCCAGTTAACGGCAATCTCGTTCGCCAGCGACTCTTCCCCGTAGTTGTTTAAGCCCACAACGGCCATCCACTGCATGGGCGCCCAACCGTTCGGTTTATCCCACTGTTCACCGCTTTCCACCATTGAGGTCAGCAGGCCGCCGTTACTGAGCAGCAGGTGGCGCAGGGCAATAGCCTGCAGGTGGGCCTGGTAGGGCGTTGCCAGCCCGACAAACAGCGGCACGACGGCGGCGGCGGTAAAGGCACCGAAACGCGCACGGCGCCAGTCATAATCGCGAAAGACCCCTGCCGTGCTGTCCCACAGGTAACGGGTAATCGCCCGCTTACGCGCCTCGGCCTTTTTCTGCCAGGCCAGCGCAGTCAGCTCTTCACCTTTGGCATGCGAGAGCGTGGCTATCATCAACTCAAGCTTGTACAACAGCGCATTGAGATCGATAGGGATAAATTGTGTCGTGCGAATACTGGCCAGGCGTTTTGGGTTACGCAGCCAGCGTGACGAGTAATCCCAGCCCGATGCCGCCCCTGCGCGCAGATCGCGGTAAACTTCGCTTGCCGGGCGTTTTGAATGACGCGCCGTTTCCACATCTTCAATCCAGGATTCGTCGCGCGGCGTATCGCGGTCGTCCCAGTAGCGGTTCAGCAGCGAGCCGTCAGGCATTCTGACCACATGGCGGTAAGCCTGGTTTGGCATCAGCGAGCCCGCGCCATCCATCCAGAACTGATATTCTTTCATCAGTTGCTCCAGATAGCGCTGAGAGCCCTGCACACCATCTTCTTCGAACAGCTCAACCATCAGGGCGAACACCGGCGGCTGTGAGCGGCTGAGGTAATAGGTACGGTTGCCGTTTGGGACATGGCCGTAGTTATCAATCAGCCACGCGAAGTTGTCCGCCATATGGCGCAGCAGGTCGTCGCGGCCCGACTCCGCCAAACCAAGCATGGTGAAGTAAGAGTCCCAGTAGTAGGTTTCACCGAAGCGACCGCCCGGTACGACATAGGGTTTGGGCAACGGCAGCAGCGATGAGTGCGGCATATGCTGCTGCGGCATTTTGGTCAGCACCGGCCACAGATCGTCGATATGCTCGTTGAGCGTCTTGTCGGGATTCGAGACGTAAAAGCTTTCATTGATGCCCGGCATATAAAAGTGCTCAGCAACAAAACGCGACAGGTCGAACTCCTTGCTGCGCTTTTGACGACGATAGCGCATCAGCACATCCAGAGGATCGTACTTAGGCGAGCAGTCGGGGAAAGTTTTACTGTCCTCGAAAATACCAGACATCTGGACGGCTTCGAACAGCTCAAGGTAGCGATCGGCAGGCGTCAGTGCATCCGGAGCCGGTAAGCCTTCAATCAGCTCCGGCTCGGGTTCAGAATCTTGCATGCGGTCCAGCTTTAGTTCATGGGGATCGTATTGATACTCAACTTCCGCCCCGGCACGATTCTCTTCGAATGCATTGAGTTGCTGGCGATAAGTATTAATAACGGCCTCCTGAGCGAACGGGGTTGCACAAAGAAGGAATTATAGACCTCTCGCAGGCAGGAACAACAATGCAGATTGTCTATGAACGTAATAAAAATTGTCTATTAATCGTATGGATTGAATAAAACACAGTCAATTCAACTAAATATGGCAGGTTTAGCCTTAAATGCATTTCAGATGAATCTCTTAGGTCACAACGAAATAAATTTTAACCTGACCGGAGGGCGATGTTTATGACGCAGGTGAAGAGGATAATACACAAAAATGTCACGATACAGCACAATGGCGTGAACAAGACCGCGCAGGACAATTTAGCGTGAAACCTTATACTTTACAGCGTCTCACTGACCGGGATGTGGCGGCATTTCGGACTATCAGGCTCGACGGGCTTAAGCGTCATCCCGCTGCCTTTGGCGCAGACTATGACACTGAGCGTCATCAGCCTGACGCGTTTTTTGCGGCAAGGCTACGTGAAAACTGCGTGCTGGCAGGAGCAGACGATCGGGGCCGGTTGGGCGGCATCGTCGGTGTGCGCTTTAATGCCGCGCTAAAACAGCGCCATTTCGCCACGATCTGGGGGATGTATCTGTGTCCGGAATGGCGCGGAAGCGGGCTGGCAAAAGCGTTACTCACGGCCGCGATAGCCGAAGCCGGTGAATGCCGCTGCATGAAGCTCGCCGTGAGTACCACCAATACGGCGGCCGTCCGGCTTTACCGCTCGGCAGGATTTCAGATTTATGGCACGGATGTGGCCGCGCTTTATGTCGACGGCGTTTATCACGATACCTTGCTGATGCGGCTGGACAAAGAACCCGAACGCTGAGCAATAAGCCTTACGTGCTTCGTCACCCGTAGCACTGACGGGCGACGTGAAGCGTGCGTCAGCTCAGGCTGATGTTGAACAGGCGCTGAAGGGCCTGTTTGCCGCTGTCTGTCACAACCAGTTCCCGGTATCCTGGCGCCTGAACCAGCCAGTGTTTTTGCAACAGAAAGCGTAACAAGGCGGCACCCACTTCGCCTCCGGCATGGAAGCGTCTTTCACTCCAGTCCAGGCAGGGACAGCAGGCTTTTCGCCGGGAGCGAGGCGCAAGCGCAATCCCTGCATTTGCGAAATGAGCTGTGCCACGTGGCGTCAGCGCCGTGCCGTCTTCACATATCCAGCCTTCCAGTTGCAGAAAATCATAGATGGCTACGGCAATCTCGCCGGCCAGATGATCGTAGCAGGTTCGGGCTCGCCTCAAACGGTTTGGCGTCGTGGTTTTAAGCGGGGCGCCGGGCGCTACCGAAACGCCCATCAGATTTTCCAGCAGGCTGGCAACCTCGCGACCGGCCAGGCTGTAATAACGATGCCTTCCCTGCACCACACAGACGAGCAGGCCCGTCTCAAGCAGCTTATTCAAATGGCCACTGGCGGTTGACGGGGCGATATCGGCCACCACGCTCAACTCGGTGGCGGTCCATGCCCGGCCATCCATCAATGCACAAAGCATGTGCATTCTGGAGGCATCTGCCATCGCCGAGGCGACCACAGACATGCTGATCTCCAGCGAGGGCTGATTATCCTGATGATGGCGGGAAGGGATCCGTTTCATTCTGTCGCGCATGTCCATTGACGGGTCAGGTCGCCAGCCCGCAAGTCGTCATCTGTGAGCAGGATGAGGCGGTTACTGTGATCGCTGTACTGAACGTATATATTAATGCCGTTTTGCGCAATAATCCGCGCAATTTCGCCCAGCTCCCCCGGCCGCGCCTGTGCCAGCTTTCTGATGAGTGGCTTTTTTATCTCCCTGACGTCAAAACCGGCCTGCGACAATACCTGTTGGGCTTTGGGGCCATCTTCAACAAGGAAATGGGCGTGGCTCTCCTGGGACGTAGAAAATACACTGCCACCTTCCAGACCAATGCCATGCTGGCTGAGAAGCGTGCCAAAGGCGGCAAGCGCACCTGGCGTGTTGCTGAATACGACATGAATATCAAACATGATGGCGTCCCTCTGGCCCTGAATAGTCCCGCATTACCTGAGCAACGCGTATCCGGTAATGTGAAAAAATATGGCTTTTACCTTCTTCCTGCGCTGACTGGTGTTCTCTGTTTTCTCGCCAGTTTTTTACCGCACTCTCATCTTCCCACCAGGAGAGCGATAAGATCTTTCCGGGCGTGCTCAGGCTCTGAAATCTTTCAATCTGGATAAACCCCGGTAATTCAGCCAGCCCGGACGACAACTCAGCCGCCAGCGCAAGATAGCGTTGTTGCGCGGCGGGTACGGCTTCTGCTTCAAAAAGAACAGCAATCATTTTAGATCTCCGTGAGTAAGCATGCGGGCAGTTTACGCGCGGTAGAATGCGACGCTTCGGCGTGTACCGAACAATGGCGTGCGCAATGGGGAGAAGGGCAGGGCGAGAAGAGAGAAGAAAGAAGAGAGAAGAGGACCTGCGCCTGGCAGAGTCAATTCGACGGGGGAGAAATCCGCCGTTGCCTGCCGGCGACTCTTCTCCGGTAAACAACGGCGGGATCGCAGGGCAAAACGCCTGCCATTCGGCTGATCTTATCCTTGTGCCAGCGTGGCCCGAATCACGTCCTGGTAAGGCGTGGTTGGACGACCAATAAGCTGGCTCAGCGCACGGGAATCATCGAACAGACCGCCCTGAGACGCGCCGACATCAGAGTCCGCCAGTAAGTCCGCTAACGGTGCCGGTAAGCCTGCGCCTTTCAGCGCCGCCGCAAAGTCTGCCTGCGGCAGGTTAACGTAATCAACCTGCTCACCGCTTTGCGCGGCAATCTCAGCGGCAAATTCGGCAAGGGTGTAGCTGTGATCGCCTGCCAGTTCGTAGACCTTCCCTGCCTGATCGTCACGCACCATCACTTCAGCCGCCGCATCGGCATAGTCCTGACGTGCAGCAGACGAAATTCGCCCTTCGCCCGCCGCACCAATGAACGCATGATGTGCCAGAGCAGGTGCGATGCTCGCTGCATAGTTTTCCGTGTACCAGCCGTTGCGCAGCAAGGCATAAGGCACACCTGATGCCGCCAGCATGGCTTCGGTTGCGCGGTGCTCGATCCCGAGCGAAAGCGGAGAGGTATCCGCATGCAGCAGGCTGGTATAGGCAATAAACGTCACGCCTGCGGACCTGGCGGCCTCAATAACGGCTCTGTGTTGAGGTTCACGCTGGCCGACTTCGCTTCCTGAAATGAGCAGCAATTTTTCGACCCCTGCAAAGGCGTCCGCTAACGTCTCAGGTTTATTGTAATCCGCCTCACGCACGTTAACGCCCAATGCGGCGATATCCGCCGCTTTAGCAGGCGTACGTACGGTGGCAACAATCTTGTCTGCCGCAACTTTTTTGCTTAATGCATCAATGACTAAACGGCCCAGTTGGCCAGTGGCACCCGTAACAGCGATCATGAGGTTACTCCTTAAGATGACAGTTGGTAAAAGGCAGCCTAAGCGATAAACTAACTTTTAGTAAGTACTTACAGAATTGTTAGCATGGAGTGAAAGCGTTAAATGTCTGAAAAACTGAGCGAAAAATTTAGCCGGGGCGAGTTGCTCAATGTTAACTGTCCATCACGCGACCTGTTAAAGCGTATCACCAGTCGCTGGAGCGTGCTGATCCTGCTCGCGCTTAAAGATGACACGCTGCGATTTAGCGAACTCCGTCGTGCGGTGGGGGGCGTAAGTGAACGTATGCTGGCCCAGAGCCTGCGCTATCTGGAAGAGGACGGCTTTGTGCAACGTATAGCCTATGATGTCGTGCCGCCGCATGTGGAATACCGCCTGACGCCGCTGGGGCGTGAAGTCGGAGAGCAGGTCGTAGGGCTGGCAGACTGGTTAGAAGAGAATCTTGAGCGCATCCTGTCTCACCGCGATAAGCACACTGCCGCAGAATAGCCTGTTGATCCTGACGGGTGAGCCCCTGCCGCGGCGAAGCGACGTTCCCTGGCCCGACGATGCCCGCTAGCGAATGCGCAACGCTAGCGGAGATAAACGGTCGGCCTCCTCTGCAGCCTGGAGAGGATATCCCGTCGCTTTTAACATCATTTTTACCACTGCGGTTATTTTGACAAGGCTGCACCCGTAAATAATGGCACTGCCAGTTAATGAACACCGGCTCATTTACATGTTCGTTATTTTTTTAACATAAATAGCAAACTAATCCAGGCCGCCTGCGGCGGATAAAGGCTTTTTTACAGTTCATTAAATATGTCCCAATCTGAAAAATAAACTCAGAAGGGGTAGATAAGATAAATAACCTGCTAACGATATAAAAAAACACATAATTTCAGTGTGGGATGTGCATTTTAGCCCGAGGTCGGGGCGCGGAGTTGTACTGAATAACAGCTAAAAACAGCGGGTTGCGATTTTTTTCGTACTAAGCCTGTCTGGACAGGAACTCACTTTTTTATCCCCTAATTTAATAACAATAATGTCACAAAGCTACGCTGTAATTAACCTTTCCTCGTTGTTTTTTAAATAAAAGATCTTTCAACAAAAAAATGATCTAAATCAAAAAATACTGTTATAGTTTTAACTTATCCAATTGTCTCTGTTTCATCAAGGCGAAGCGTTTTACATTCGCCATGGAAATTTTCTGTGCAATGGAATGACGTTCTTTGTACATAAGTTGTTAATTATAAGTAACTATACGGTGTTCTATGTGGCAAAGAGGTAAGCAATGTTTGGATTAGATGCCTTTCATCTCGCCAGGATCCAGTTCGCATTTACTGTTTCCTTTCATATTATCTTTCCAGCCATCACGATCGGCCTGGCCAGTTTTCTGGCTGTGCTGGAGGGAATGTGGCTCAAAACGCGTAATCAAACCTATCGCGATCTCTATCATTTCTGGTCAAAAATCTTTGCTGTCAACTTCGGCATGGGCGTGGTGTCCGGTCTGGTGATGGCGTATCAGTTTGGCACCAACTGGAGTGGCTTTTCCCAGTTCGCGGGCAGTATCACCGGCCCCTTGCTGACCTATGAAGTCTTGACGGCGTTCTTCCTGGAAGCCGGTTTTCTGGGCGTCATGTTATTTGGCTGGAACCGCGTCGGTCCGGGCCTGCACTATTTTGCGACCTGCATGGTGGCGCTCGGCACGTTGATTTCGACATTCTGGATCCTCTCGTCAAACAGCTGGATGCAAACCCCGCAGGGCTACCTTATTCAGAACGGCGTTGTTGTACCGGAAGACTGGTTTAAAATTGTCTTTAACCCCTCTTTCCCTTATCGCCTGCTGCATATGTCTGTAGCGGCCTTCCTGGCCAGCGCCTTCTTTGTCGGCTCCTCCGCCGCCTGGCATTTACTTAAAGGCAACGACAATCCTGCCATTCGTAAGATGTTTTCGATGGCGCTATGGATGGCCCTGATTGTTGCACCGGTTCAGGCAATGATTGGGGATGCGCACGGGCTTAATACCCTGGAGCACCAGCCGGCAAAAATTGCGGCGATTGAAGGCCACTGGGAAAATCCGCCGGGTGAGGCAACACCACTCATTCTGTTTGGGCTGCCGGATATGGAGGCGGAGCGCACCAAATATGCGCTGGAGATTCCTTACCTGGGCAGCATTATCCTGACGCACAGCCTGGATAAACAGGTGCCGGCGCTGAAATCTTTTCCGAAGGAAGATCGTCCAAACTCAACCATCATCTTCTGGTCATTCCGTGTGATGGTGGCGCTGGGGCTGCTGATGATTACGCTGGGCGTGGTCAGCTTGTGGCTGCGCTATAAAGGTCGCCTGTATCAGTCGCGTCCCTTCCTGTGGTTTGCCTTGCTGATGGGCCCTTCCGGCCTGATTGCCATTTTGGCGGGGTGGTTCACCACCGAGATTGGCCGTCAGCCTTGGGTGGTTTATGGCGTGCAGCGCACTATTGATGCGGTGTCACCGCATGGTGAAATGCACATGAGTATCAGCCTGCTCGCCTTTATCCTGGTTTACTCCTCCGTATTCGGTGTGGGTTATCACTATATGATGCGGTTGATTAAGCAAGGTCCGGTCACGGGCGAAGGCGATATTGTTGAAACGGGTGGTCCCGGCCAGATTAAAACGCCAGCACGTCCGCTCTCTGCTGCCACTCACAAGAATGAGGAGCGTTGAGATGGTTGATTACTCTGTTATCTGGTTCGCGATTATTGTTTTTGCTGTTCTGATGTATATCGTGATGGACGGTTTCGACCTGGGCATCGGCCTGCTGTTTCCCTTTAACAAGAATGCAGGCGAGCGCGACATGATGGTGAATACCGTTGCGCCGGTCTGGGATGGTAATGAGACCTGGCTGGTGCTCGGCGGTGCGGGCCTGTATGGCGCTTTCCCACTGGCCTATGCGGTGATAGCGGATGCGCTTTCCATTCCGCTTACCGCGATGCTGATTGGGCTGATATTTCGCGGCGTGGCATTTGAGTTCCGCTTCAAGGCCGTGGAGCATCACCGGGCGTTCTGGGACAAGTCGTTTATCGCCGGTTCGCTGCTGGCAACCTTCAGCCAGGGGGTTGCGGTGGGTGCCATGCTGGATGGCATTCCGGTATCAGGTCGTAGCTTCGCCGGGTCAACACTGGACTGGCTGGCGCCGTTCCCGCTGTTCTGCGGCGTGGGACTGGTGGTGGCCTATGCACTGCTGGGCTGTACCTGGCTCATTATGAAAACTGAGCATGAGCTGCATCGCAAGATGTCCGCTCTGGCAACGCCGTTGCTTATCGCCCTGCTGGTGATTATTGGCGTGATCAGCATCTGGACGCCGTTTACGCATGAGAATATTTCGCACCGCTGGTTCAGCATGCCGAATCTGTTCTTGTTTCTGCCGGTGCCAGTCCTGGTCGTGCTGAGTGCCTGGGGGCTGAGAAGGGCGATCAAGCGTGAGGCGCATTATTCGCCTTTCCTTCTCACGTTAGCGCTGATTTTCCTGGGCTTCTCAGGTCTGGGTATCAGTATCTGGCCGAATATTATTCCGCCATCGGTATCGATCTGGCAGGCGGCGTCACCGCCTCAGAGCCAGGCCTTTATGCTGGTGGGTAGCCTGCTGATTATCCCAATGATCCTGGGCTACACCTTCTGGAGCTACTACGTGTTCCGCGGAAAAATCAAAGCGGACGAAGGATACCATTGATATGCAAACCCAGGTCGACAGCAAAGAACGTCAAAATGAAACCCGGTCGCCGTGGTGGAAACGTGTGCTGTGGCTGGTGGTCATCTATGGGGCAAGTGTGCTGGCGCTCGGTGTGGTGGCCACGCTGTTCAGAATGATGATGACCGCCGCCGGAATGCGAAGCCACTGAGGATGTCTTCTCCGTACGTTTCTTAACCGCAGCACGCGCGTTTTACGCCAGGCTGCACTCTGCCAGTCTACTCAGCCAGCCTTCGGGCTGGCTTTTTAAATAGTAACCCAGGCAATTAATGCGCTTTTTGCCTTCCCACCCTCTCGTTTACCCGGTGATTTATTACAATCCCTAAGGCTTTTTGTTACTCTTTTATGACGGATTTCCCTTCTGTTTTCTGCTCATACTTCAATGCTAAGTCAAACCATAAAAAAACAGCATATTAATGATTTAGTCGACTGGATTGAGGCCAATCTCACCAACGACATCAATATCGACCAGATTACCCTCAAGTCTGGCTACTCCAAATGGCATATGCAGCGTCTGTTTAAAGAGATGACCGGGCAAACCCTGGCGGCCTATACGCGAAAACGACGCCTGACTCTCGCCGCGATGGCGCTTCGCCTGACCCGGATGCCGTTGATTGATATTGCGGTGCGCTTCGGCTTCGAAAATCAGCAAAACTTCAACCGGGTCTTTAAAAACCACTTTATGATGACGCCGGGCGCCTTCCGTCGCCACAGAGTCTTACCTGTGCGCCATTTTCACGGCCGCATTGCGCAGCGCGCGCCAGTTAAAGAGGCGGTGCTGGTCATGCGTGAAGAAGCCCTTCAGCTGCAGGGTGAGACACTGGAGTGGGAGTGCCGCTATGGCGACTATATAAGCGACCGCCATCATCGCGTTGCTGAGCAGGTGCGCCAGGTTATTCGCGCCAGTCACAGGGCTGCGCAGGGCTGGCTGGGGTTCCAGTACGGGCCGGGAAACGGCTCTGTCGAGCAGCAGCATATTAGCCTGTTTCGCGGCGTAGAGGCACAGCAAACGACTGATGCACATTCCGCCCTGCCGATTCGCACCATTGCGCCTGGCCTCTACGCCAGCCTCGCGTGGAGCGGGTCGCCGGACCAGCTCACGCGCTTCATCGCAGACATTTATTATCTGCATTTGCCCAGGCTGGGCGTAGCCTGTCGGCCGGGAATGGATTTACTGTGTCTGGACCTGGCCCGAAGCACGCAGGACACAATCGAAGGTGTATTTTTCATCCCGGTGACTCAGGGCTGAATGCACATAACGTGCGCCATAATGTGATAAAGCGCACGATTTTATAAGCGGATTAGCTATACAGGCGTAAAATTCTTCCTGAAGCTCAAAGAGGAGCCATTACCACGGCTTTTATTTCTCGGGGCTGGAATATTCACCTGCTTTCTACGCCTTATCAGGCTAAAACACATGATTAAAATCTCTCAGATATCAGCGATGCTGCTGGCTATCGCGCTGTGTGCGGCCCCGACCCTGGCTGCCGCGCAACTGACCGATCCCGCCAATGTGCCCACAGGGTTACATCCTGGATCGCAGGGGACGCATAGCGAGATACTCGGTGACAGCACCCTGCCGCAAGGCAGTGGACAAAACCCGGCGCGGTAACCACGTTATTACCGCTATCCCCTTAAAAGGCGCCTGAGCGCCTTTTTCGTTTTTTGTGCTTCCTTCCTTTTTGTCGCCTTTTTTTCACAACGTATCGCATTTTTAGTCATTGTTCTTAAGATATATCATAGCTATTCTTGGCGGGTTTATATGAGAATGATTTCTATTTAATTAAGCGGCGCGAAAACAGCTTCTCTGCATGCAGCCGCGTTTACGGAGAGTCCTCGTGCCTACATCTTATCCCCGCCGCTTACCTGAAAGGGTGCGTAACGAACTGCGCTTCCGCGCTATCCACGTCGCCGAGAAAACCCGAATTGCCGAGACGTTTTGGCGCATTGTCTTCACGGGCGACGATCTGAAGGGGTTTAATTCTCCCGGTTTTGACGATCACATTAAGGTCTTCTTTCCCCCTGCTGACGGCGCGCCGCTGGCACTGCCGACGATCAACGATGACGGTATCCAGTGGCAAGGCGGATTGCGCCCTGTCGCGCGCGACTATACGCCGCTGGCGTTTGATGGTGCGTCATCGCTGACGCTGGATTTTTATATCCACGACAGCGGTGTTGCCAGCGACTGGGCATCCCAGGCACAGCAGGGTGACAGATTGATCATTGGTGGACCGCGTGGCTCTCTGCTGGTGCCAACGGATTATGCTTTTCAGCTTTACGTCTGTGACGAAACCGGGTTGCCTGCTTTCAGGCGGCGTAGCAGTAGTGTGGAGGCTCAGGCGCTGCATCTGTTTGCCTGTGCTGATGAGGTGACCGGGCAAGCCTACCTGGGCGATACCGGCAATGCCTCTGTTAACTGGCTTGGCAACGGCAAGATGACGCTGGCGGATTTACCACATTTAACGGCCGCGCTGGACAGGATCGCGATTCCGCAGCACGACGCTTTTATCTGGCTGACCGGAGAAGGGCAGTTCGTAAAACAGCTGTGTGACTATTTCACCACACAGCGCGGGGTTGATGCTGACCTGGTGCGCGCCGTGGCCTACTGGCATCAAAAACCCGCTGCCGTTCGTTAACTGAATTTAAGTGACCTGCCGTTGATTGAATTTCGCCTGATGGCCCACTACCATCAGGCTCTTTCCACTGACTCAGGCAGATAATGAAAATGGATTCGGCACGTTCAGGGCAAGATAACCGCGATGCGCCCTGCAGTGGACGGCGCAAGCGCCGTGAGAAAATGCTGGATGCCAGCGAGATCCGTCTGTTGATGCTGCATTTTATCTCGCAGCGCGCCACACATGGCTATGAGCTGATTAAATGCATTGAAGACCTGTCAAAGGGCGAGTATTCGCCCAGTCCAGGCATCATTTACCCGAATCTGACATGGCTCGAGGAGATGGGGGCTATTCACATCAGTGACCCTCAGGCTGCACGTAAGGCTTACGTGCTCACCGAAACGGGGCAGGCCATGCTAAAGCACGATGCACAGCCGCTATCAGCTCTCATCGACCGGTTATCGTCTTTGGCAGTGCTGGTCAACAACCGCAGCATTCCTGAAATTGAGCAGGCGATCGATCATTTCAAAACTGCCCTGAACACGCGTCTGGCGCAGCAGGACATTACCGATGAAACCCGGCAAAAAATCGTCGCTGCTCTGATGACTGCGGCAGAGGATATCAGCCGCAGTTAAACTGACGTGAACGATCAGCTGTCGTCCGATCGGTTTTTATCGATATGCCCTAGCGAACGCTCCGGAAAACAAATATCCCTTACCCGCTGCTTGAGTGCCTGAGCATCCGGGAATCCGCCATCGCGCTTGCGCTCCCAAAGCAAGTGTTCATCCAGGGTGATTTCAAAAACGCCGCCGGTGCCGGGACGTAACGTCACGCTGGCCAGATCCTGTGCGAAGGTCTGTAACAGTTCCTGTGCCATCCACGCGGAGCGCAGCAGCCAGTTACATTGGGTACAATAGTGAATGACGACCACGGGTTTTTGCATCTTTCCCTCTCTTTATCATTAATCAACGCTCAGGCCAGCAGGGGCCGCAAGCATGCCGGCCGGGCTTTTCGCATGGGTTTTCTGTTTTCTTTATACGTTGCTAACCCTGACGCGAATCCTCACCCGTGGCAGACAGCAGCGCAAACCTTACCGCATTGCTGGCCGAAACGGTACCGGTGTGCCCCTGCGTTTATTCTGATAAAACATCCAATTAGCGGCTCCGGAGCCGATAGCGAACGTGCCGGGGTAAGGCTACCAGACGTGAATGGGAAACCCTGAAAAAACAGATGGCGGCAGGTCAGGAAGCCCTCTCTTAGATGCCTCAGGACGCTCAGGTAAGCCCGTGAGCCAGGCCTGTCAACAGTAATGCGGGCCTGCAGACGGGAAAGATAGCCTGCCCGCAGGCTCAGTCTGGATGAGCCGGGCATTGCCAGCAGGTGAAGTTATCGCCCGCTGGCAGCACTTTCCCGGCAAACCAGAAGTGGTAAGGGAAGGGGCGAGCGGGGCAGTTCAGGCACTAAGCGAATGACTGATGCGCCCGCCTTCATCGCCCCAGGTGGAAGGCGAACGTTAAGCGCAGTCAACCACCAGACGGCCCCGAACGTTGCCATCCAGCAGATCCTGTGCGCCCTGGTGCACGTCACGCAATGGAATGACCGTTGTTATCTGATTCAGTAACGCGTCATCCAGAAGCTGTCCCAGCCTCTGCCAGGCCTGCTGGCGCAGTGGTTTAGGGCACATCACGCTGTCTACGCCAGCCAGTGTTACACCGCGCAGAATGAAGGGCGCGACGCTACCGGGCAGATCCAGGCCTTGTGCCATACCACAGGCCGCGACCACGCCGTCACGCTGGGTGCCGGCCAGCACGTTGCTTAGCGTATGGCTACCGACGCTGTCGATGGCGGCGGCCCAGCGCTCTTTCCCGAGGGGTTTGCCCGGTTGAGCCAGCTCGTCGCGATCTATCACTTCGGCTGCACCCAGGGTTGTTTTCAAATAGGTTTCATCGCTGGCTCGCCCGCTGGAGGCGATGACATTATAGCCCAGTTTTGCCAGCAGAGAGACGCTGAAGCTGCCAACGCCTCCGCTTGCCCCGGTCACTAAAACCGGGCCGCTGGCAGGCGTAATACCTTGTTTTTCGAGTGCCAGCACGCACAGCATGGCGGTAAAGCCCGCCGTTCCGATGGCCATGGTATTCAACGGGGTTAGCGTTTCAGGCACGGCTACCAGCCAGTCGCCAGGCACGCTGGCTTTCTGAGCCAGGCCGCCCCAGTGTTTTTCCCCAACGCCCCAGCCGGTGAGCAGCGCCGCATCGCCTTGTTTCCAGTCGGGATGGCGACTTGCTGTGACCCGTCCCACGAAGTCAATGCCCGGCACCATTGGAAACTGGCGCACAATCGGCCCTTTATTGCAGATGGCCAGCGCGTCTTTGTAGTTGAGGGTGGAATAGCTCACGTCGAGAGTGACGTCTTCATCGGGTAATTGTGTTTCGGAGAGGTCTTTTAGCTGAGAGCGGTAACCTTGTTCGTCCTTATCAATGACCATTGCCTTAAACATGTATCCTCCGTTAGGCGTAATAATAATCAGGAAAGTTTACGCCCGATGCGCCGGTTAGGGTAGGTCACTGGCCCGACAAGTGAGAGGCTTGCCGCAAACCTGAGGCATTTCAGTGGCGATTTCAGTGGCATTAATGGAGCGGCTGCCAGCGTGTTAAAAATGCATAATTGCGCATAAATAACAGAAACTTAAGCGGTTATTTATAAGTTTTTCTTTATAAGTTTTTGATATTTAATGGTTTTATATTTTGCATTTATTGACCTGATATTTAAAGTTGTCGGGTTGTTCCTGCGGATAAAAAATGACATTATGACGGCCACTTTTTTTTCGCCACCGCCCGATAACAGAGGACGCTGCCATGTCCGGTTCAATGTGCAACTGCACGTGTCCCCACTCGCCTGATTTCGCGCGGGATCTGTTCTTCGTCATGTCAGTTACACACACATCGTTCACTATGCGGTGAGGCCAACCGGGCCGCTGCTGTTGGACATGAGTAAGGACTACTCTTTACTGATGTCTATCGGTTTATCGCGTCAGACATTATTCGCCGGGGAAATTTCCCCATTGCCGTGCCTCAGGCACCCACTCCCTGACTGTTAGGGATTTGTGTTATGACACCACTGAAAATTGCTGCCAGCGCTGCTGTTGCGCCTAACCTGACCCTGAATACTGCGCGCGACGTGGTCACGCTGGATAATACTGATTTTACCGATGTGGCGGCTGTTGTCGTCTCGCTGGCTGATACGCGCAGTGGCGTGCTGGCGTTGTTACGCCACACGGGTTTTAATTTACCGGTGTTCGTTGCTAATGCCTTTGAAGAAGAGGTGATGCACCTGCCCGGCGTGACCGGCGAACTGAATGGCGAGCCGCAGGACTGGGTAGCGCTGGAAGCGGCGGCTCAGGCTTATGAAGCCGCGCTGCTGCCCCCGTTTTTTGAAACGCTGACCCGCTATGTTGATATGCAGAACAGCACCTTTGCCTGTCCGGGCCATCAGGGCGGCGCATTTTTCAAAAAGCATCCAGCAGGTAAGCAATTTTTTGATTTCTACGGCGAGAACGTTTTTCGTTCGGACATGTGTAACGCTGACGTCAAGCTGGGCGACCTGCTGATTCACGAGGGGTCGGCCAAGCATGCGCAAAAGTTTGCCGCCAGAGTGTTTAACGCGGATAAAACCTACTTTGTGTTAAATGGCACGTCAAGCGCGAACAAAGTGGTCACCAATGCGTTGCTGACGCGCGGTGATTTAGTGCTGTTTGACCGCAATAATCACAAGTCCAACCACCATGGTGCGCTGATTCAGGCGGGCGCGACGCCGGTTTACCTTGAAGCGGCCCGTAATCCGTTTGGCTTCATCGGCGGCATTGATGCGCACTGTTTCGATGATGGCTACCTGCGCGAACAGATCAAGAAAGTGGCGCCTGAAAGGGCTAACGAGGCGCGCCCCTTCCGGCTGGCGATTATCCAGTTGGGCACCTACGACGGCACGGTATACAACGCGCGGCAGGTGGTGGATCGCATTGGGCATCTGTGTGACTACATTCTGTTTGACTCGGCCTGGCTGGGCTATGAGCAGTTTATTCCGCTGATGGAAGGCTGTTCTCCGCTGACGCTGGAGTTGAACGAAAACGATCCCGGCATTTTTGTTACCCAGTCAGTGCACAAGCAGCTGGCGGGCTTTTCGCAGACCTCACAGATCCACAAGAAAGATAACCATATTCGTGGGCAAAAGCGTTTCTGCCCACATAAGCGCCTGAATAACGCGTTTATGCTGCACGCTTCAACCAGCCCGTTCTATCCGCTGTTTGCCGCGCTGGATATTAACGCCAAAATGCATCAGGGCGAGGCGGGACGCCGCATGTGGGATGAGTGCGTGATGCTGGGGATCGAGGCACGTAAAGCGATCTTTGATCGTTGTGACATGATCCTGCCTTTCGTGCCGGAAAGGGTAAACGGCCAGCGCTGGCAGGATGCACCAACGGAAGCGATCGCTCGCGATCTGCAGTATTTCAGCTTTGAACCCAACGCGAAATGGCACGGTTTCGCCGGATACGATCGCGATCAGTACCGTGTCGATCCCTGCAAGCTGTTGCTGACCACGCCAGGTATTGACGCAGCCAGCGGTGAATATGCTGAGTTTGGCATCCCGGCGACCATTCTGGCGAATTACCTGCGTGAGAACGGCATCGTGCCGGAAAAATGCGATCTCAATTCCATTCTGTTCCTGCTGACCCCAGCCGAAAGCCCGGAAAAAATGGCGATGCTGGTGGCGATGCTGGCGCAGTTCGAGCAGCATGTCAAAGACGATACGCTGCTGGCCGAAGTGTTGCCGACGCTGTACCGCAAAAACGCTAAACGCTATGCGGGTTATACCTTGCGCCGTCTGTGTCAGGAGATGCACGACCTGTACGTAAGCTATAACGTAAAAGACCTGCAGCGCATGATGTTCCGCGAGCAGGGGCTGCCGCAGGTTAAGGTGAACCCACAGGATGCGCATCAGGCTTACATTCGTGGCGAAGTCGAACTGGTACCTATTGCAACGGCAGAAGGTCGCATCGCGGCGGAAGGCGCTCTGCCTTATCCACCGGGCGTCCTTTGTGTGGTTCCGGGCGAAACATGGGGCGGGGCGGTACAGCGCTATTTCCTGGCGCTGGAAGCAGGCATCAATCAACTGCCGGGTTTTTCACCCGAGCTGCAAGGGGTTTACACCGAGGAAGGCGCTGACGGACGTAAGTATCTGGTGGCGAATATGATGTTGCAATGAGTTTGAGTTATGCCTGGGCGGCGGCTTATCACCAGGATTTCGGCGGATGGCCTGTCATCAGGCGCTGAGAAGGTTTCGCTCGCCAGGCGGCAGGGAGTTTCAGTTTGCCCCTGCGGGCGACCGACAAGGGGCCGCCAGTCGCCGCGGCCCCTTACCCCGGGCTCCCGGCTTTGCAGCCTGAGCGGCTTCCAGTCATAACGCTCCGGGAAGGTTTCGCTCGCCAGGCGGCAGGGAGTTTCAGTCCGCCCCGTGCGGGCGACCGACAAGGGGCCGCCAGTCGCCGCGGCCCCTTCGCTGCTTCAGGATTTCTGCCGGACCGCCAGGACGCGCCATCCCTGGCGCGGCCCGGCTCTCGCCGACGTCCTGTCGGCTCATCCGGAAATCTCTCATCCGCTCAGCGAGTGGGAAGGCCGCCCAACTCCCCCGCTTCGATATCTGTGTTAAAGCCACTTCCTGCATCGCTTTGAAAACAGGGGAAAAGGGATGATTTATATCATTGATATTAAATAACATTTTTATTTTGCGCTTTTGAACATAAATCACAGGCGATACAGGTTTTACAAGAAAATTAAAGATCATACAGGCGAGGGTTTGCAGGAGGCATCCGGAGCGCTGAGGAAAGAATGAAGGCCAGGGTGGAGCGGCAGGGATGCCGCGCAGAGGACGGCTGCGCCAGGGAAGGCGCATCCGGCCGGCCCGTCAGGCCGCAGTGAGTGACGAAGGAACAGCGACGGCTGCCGGGCGCCGGGATTGTTAAGGGGCTGGCGTAAGCCCCTTAACACGTCCGCCTGCACGGGCAGGCTGAAACTGCCGAGTGCCTGGCGGGCGGAACCCTCTCAGAGCAGAGGACAGAACCCCACCGCCTGACTGACGGAACCTTCTCTGAGCCAGAGGACAGAACCCCTGCGCCCTGTGCGCAAAAACCTCTCCGCGCCAGCAATCCACTATCAGGGGAAACCCTTCCCCCTCAATACCGATGGTAACTCCGCTGCGCCGAGCTCACCTTATACAAATAACGCCGCGATTCCGCAGACGGATGCTGTTTAGACAGCGTCTGATAAACCTGGGCAGGTGACATGCTGTTGATAATCGTGACCGCACGATCCTTATCGCTGGAGAACACGCGCAGCACGCTGCCTGCACCGCCGTTATAGGCGGTAATAACCGCGTAGCGACGTGAAAGCGGATCCTGAATGCCTGCAAGGTAGTTGCGCTGCAGCAGTGACAGATAAGCGGTACCGGCATCAATATTGTTTTCGGGATCCAACAGGTAGCTGCGACTTGGTTTGCCCCATTTACCCTTCATGCGGAATACATCGACTCCCGCGGTGTGCTGCACCACCTGCATTAAACCCAGCGCATCAGCATGGCTGACGGCGTAGGGGTTAAAACTGGATTCGGTCTGCATAATCGCGAGGATCAGAGACGCATCAACACCATATTGCTCAGCAGCCTTGCGCACCATCGGCAGATATTTGTGTGCACGTTTATCCAGATGGTTCGGCACCATTGGAATGGTGACGGAGTAGATCACATGCAGGCCGGAATTACGACGCTGCAATTTATTCGCAATTAAATAGTCGGCAAAGGCCTGAGCACGTCCCTGCCAGCGGATAGCTTGTCCGGTGTTATCCAGCACCTGTCCGTAAAGCAGCGGTTCTTTACTGATTTGAATATCGTTGGCGTCAGAATAGAGATCGACATTGCCCGGATCGTCGCCGATCAGTAACGTGGTCACGATCGCCTGACGCAGGCTGGCAGCGGGATCGGTACCGGAAATGGTCTCAATCGTGATGTTACCGCTTTCAAAGTTGATATGGCTGCGGGTGTAATAGTTGTCGGTGTATTTGACGTAGTCTTTCGGTCCGGCAATCAGAACCTCATTGATACCCCAGATGTTCTCAATGTTATGGGCGAACTGCCCCATCAGGATGTCAAATCCGTTGGTATCCTTCACCCACTCTTCTGAATAGGTCGGATTCTTTTTGCCGGAACAGGAAACTAAAAGGGGTGCAATCACCAGCAGGGCTATCAGCTTTTTATTCATCTAAAATACGTGCCTGACCTGGAAAACGGCCCCAGTAGTGAGGCCAAAAAAAGTTATGCTTCGGGTGGCGTATAGCCTTCAATGTGAACGTCTTTGCCTTCGAACAGGAAGTTGATCATTTCCTTTTCCAGCACTTTGCGATCTTCAGGGTTCATCATGTTGAGTTTTTTCTCGTTGATCAGCATCGTCTGCTTAGCCATCCATTGCTGCCAGGCTTCTTTCGAGATTTCATTGTAAATGCGTTTTCCCAGATCGCCAGGGTAGAGTTGAAAATCTTGCCCTTCAGCATCACGTTGTAAAAAAGTACAAAAAATAGTGCGGCTCATTATTCTTCCTCGTTAATCTCACTGCTGCCTAAAGGCAACTGCTGGGGATGGCGCAGTTCGTGCAAAAGACGCTCTACAGGTGCGGCTAATCCCACAGACGGCGGCAGCGTTAAGTTATACCAGAGACCGCCAGCTTCATCCATTAATGCCCCGGCAGAAGGCCATGACAGCCACATTGGAACAATATCCAGATGGAAGTGGCTAAAGGTATGACGAAATGCCGTAAGCTGCTGGGGTTTAGCGTGAATGCCGCGCGCACGCAGCCAGTCGTTCATCGCCTCTTCACTGGTGAACTGCGGGAAGCAGAATAAACCGCCCCACAGGCCCACCGGCGGGCGCTGCTCCAGCCACACTTTGTCGCCATGTTGCATCATCAAAAACCAGCCGCTGCGTTCCGGCAACGTCTGCTTCGGCTTTTTACCCGGATAGCTGGCCCAGCTGTTGTTAGCCCTTGCTTCGCATCCGTTGTTGAGCGGGCAGATGTCGCATTTTGGTTTGGATCGCGTGCATACCATGGCGCCCAGATCCATCATCGCCTGATTAAACTGGCTAACGCCTTGAGCAGGCGTGACCGCTTCGCTGATTTGCCAGAGCCGCTTTTCCACATCCTTCTTACCCGGCCAGCCGCCTACCGCGTAGCAACGCGCTAAAACCCGTTTAACGTTGCCATCAAGAATAGGGAAATGCAGACCCAGCGACAGAGATAAAATCGCGCCAGCGGTGGATCGGCCAACGCCGGGTAAAGCGGCGACCTCATCATAGTGGCGGGGAAACTCACCGCCATGAAGGTCCACCACCTGTTTTGCCGCTTTATGCAGGTTGCGCGCACGGGCGTAATAGCCCAGACCGGTCCAGAGATGCAGCACCTCATCCAGGGGCGCGGCGGCCAGATCGCTGACGTCAGGAAACCGCGCCATGAAGCGCTCAAAATAGGGAATAACCGTGGCAACCTGAGTTTGCTGCAACATGACTTCTGACAGCCACACCTTGTAGGGTGTTTTTTCCAGCTGCCACGGCAGGGTTTTGCGGCCAAAGCGCTGATACCAGTCCAGCACCTGTTGCGCGAACTGCGGGGCTTGCATCATAAAGAGGATATTTCCGTGATTACGCGATATTCGGGCAGGAATTCCAGCATAAGCGCCAGTGAGAGTAAACCGGAAGATTGAAAAGGCCTGTTTCATACTGGCCTGTCTGTCCCGTGCGGCAACGTCGTGCCGGACCTGACAATATCAGGAGCGGTGGGGAGACAGTAGCAGGCCAGACGATGATCTGGCCCGCGACAGCTTTCACAGAAGCCCGCAAGGGGCTTTCACTGTTCAGACGTTGATCTTGTCTTGCATCCTGATCGGGAGGATTTCTGGCTCTGGCGGCTTACGGTATTTATCCAGCAGATGGATCTGTATTTTCCTCAGCATATCGCCGTTCAGCTTATAGAACCGGAAATAGAGCAGCAGCGTCAGCATAAAAAACACAGCCGGCAGCGCAATCATAATAAATTGCATGCCGACAAGGGTTTCCTGCGACTGCACGATATTGGGCAGATAGCCAATCATGCCCAGCACCACGGCGATAAAGAAAGCGGCAAAGGCGGAGCCACCTTTCACCACCATCGTCTGCACTGAATAGGCGATGCTCTCGCAGCGCACGTGCAGCTTGTATTCGCCGTAATCAACGGTGTCCGCCACCATGATGACCTGGAGCACCCAGAAAAGCGCGGTACCGGTGTTTAACAGGATGCCGGCCACCACAATCAGCAGCGTTGAGTGATTGCCTGCCAGTGCCATAGCCAACAGCACGCCACAGCTCAGTATCGGCAGTGCGGACGCGCCCGCCCACAGAATGCGGCGCGACAGGATGTTTACCAGTTTCGGGAACAGGATTAACGTGACGAGGTTTGCCGCGCCTGCATAAGAGAGGTAGTAGGGAAACAGCCCGGCATCGCCGATGACGTAGGTGAAATAGTAAATGGCAAAGCCGGTAATGATGTTAGCCGCGATGTTGTAAGCCAGCGCCATTCCCAGCAGGCAGGAAAGCTGATCGTTACGGTAAATGAGGGCAACAATGGCTTTCAGCCCCAGGCGGTCACTGCCTGAGGTTTCGTCGCGGGTAGACGAATAGACTTCATGCACGTTTCGCAGCGTGACTAACATGGAGACGATAAAAAAGGCGATTAACACCAGGGTAAACATCTGGAAGCCTAATCCACGATTGTCGCCGCCAACATAACTGACAAAAGGCAGGGCCAGGCCTGCGGTAACAAACCCGGCAAGGCTGGCGAAAAAGCGTGGCCAGGGAACCAGCTGTTCACGTTCGCGCTTGTCCAGCGTGATGGTAGGCACCAGCGACCAGAACGGAATATCCATAATGGTGTAGGTCATGCCCCACAAGATATAGGTTACACAGACATAAACAACCTGCGTGGTGCCGTCAAACAGATGGGCGCTAAACAACAGAAACAGCACCAGTGAGTTTGCCAGCGTGCCTGCAAAAATCCAGGGTTTGAATTTCCCCCAGCGCGATCGCGTGGCATTTACGATCCAGCCCATGATCGGATCGTTTATCGCATCCCAGATCCTGGCCACTAAAAACAGCGTACCGACGAGGCCAACCGACAAACCCACCACGTCGGTGTAGTAATACATCAGGTACATATAAACAATGCCAATAGCAAAATCTTTCCCAAATGCGCCGAATCCATAGCTGAGTTTTGTCGTTATTGAAATGCTCATCGGGTTCCGGGACGCTGTTGCCAGCGCCCGCCTTCTGTTAAGGAATAGAGCCGAAGCCGGACAGCACGTCCAGAGACACAGGCATTATTTGTGCAGCCAGGCGGGCAGCCAGTCACCGTGTTCGGCGATCAGCTCATCCACCAGCGCATAAATCTCCTCAATGCCCAGCACCGCCGCCGTATGGGGATCCAGCATGGCCGCGTGATAAACCCGGTCAGGGTTTTCGGTCAGGATGGCTTCGGTCAGCAGCGTCTGCACGTTAATATTGGTTTGCATCATGGCTGCCAGATGTGAGGGCAGGGTTCCCACCTTCGTAGGCTGAATCCCGTTGGCGTCCACCAGGCAGGCGACCTCAACACAGCATCCCTGCGGCAGATTGTCGATTAATGCATCGTTACGTACGTTGCCATAAATCACGGCCGGTTCACCCGTCCAGATAGCATTCATAATGGCGCTGGCATACTCGCGCGAGGGTTTGCTTTCAATACGCTCAGCGCGCTTGTAATGTTCAAGCTCGGTACGCCAGTTATCCAGCTGCTCGACGCAGCGTTTGGGATATTCATCCAGCGGGATCTGATAGCGGGCAATCAGATCCTCTCGTCCCGGCTTGATAAACCAGGGCGTATATTCTGCAAAGTGTTCTGAAGACTCGGTAACGAAATAGCCCAGTTTTTTGAACATCTCATAGCGCACAATGTTGGGACAGCGCGTATTGCCATGCATGTTGGGTTTCGGTACCTGCCCGGCGTCAAAAGCGGCAAGCAGTTCCGGGTAGAGATTCACATAAGCCCCGTCTGCAGTTTTTCGCTCCAGCTCCAGGTAAAAGGCCATGTGGTTGATGCCGGCAGAGCGGTAACGTAAATCGGCCGGGTTAAGATTGAGATCGTAAGCCAGCTCTTCCGCCGTTCCCTGAACGGAATGGCACAGGCCGACCTGTTTGATATGCGGATAACGCGCGTACATCGCCCAGGTGTTCATCGCCATGGGGTTAACGTAATTAAGCATGGTGGCATCAGGACATACCGCCGTCATGTCTTCACAAATCTGCCAGAGGTGCGGGATGGTGCGCAGCGCGCGCATGATGCCGCCCGGGCCAAGCGTGTCGGCGATGGTCTGCTCAAGACCGTAACGCTTACACACCGCAAAATCAGTGAGGGTACAGGGTTCATAGCCGCCTATCTGAAACGCGACCACAACAAAGTCGGCATCCGCTAATGCCGCTTTCTGGTCGGTGTGGCAGGTGATTCTTCCGGCCGCACCAGCCGAACTCATCAGCTTACTGACCACGGTAAAGGACTCTTCAAGCCGGGTCGCATCAATATCCATCAACGCGATATGGGCGGATTTCAGCGTATCGCGGTGAAAGACATCGCCAAGGATATTTTTGACGAAAATAGTGGAACCCGCGCCAATAAAGGTAATTTTGGGTGCAGACATCAGGACGCTCCATTGCAAGGTTGGATAACGCCAGAATGTCACGCCATTCATCGAGAAACTTCCGCCTTACGGAACGAGCATTCCCGAAAACTCAGATCTGATGCTGGCGGCGAGCAGATCTGAGTTTTTGGGACAAATTTGCACGGAAAGAAGAGTATCTGGTGTGATGACAGGCGAAAACGTCATGCTGACCGCGCATTTCTCGCCTCTGAGACTGGCCTGAGCCGTTCAGATATGGCAGGGTTCTGATAATTCAGGAGAGGGAATGATGACTATGCAGCCTGTCGAACCACTTCCGCCCGACCCGCATATGTGCAGCAGCGATGAACAGCAAACCCGCAGCCCGCTGTCGCTCTATTCTGAATATCAGCGCATGGATATCGAACTGCGTCCGCCGCTGGCCATGACCACCAGCCACTGGCACGGCCAGGTTGAGGTGAATGTGCCCTTTGACGGTGACGTGGAATACCTCATTAATAACGAGGTCGTTCAGATCAGGCAGGGTTACATCACCCTGTTTTGGGCCTGTACGCCACATCAACTCACCCGTCCCGGACGCTGCCAGAACATGGCTATTCTGAACCTGCCGATGCATCTGTTTTTGTCCTGGCCGCTCGACAGGGAGTTAATCAATCATGTCACCCACGGCATGGTGATTAAATCTGTGGCGAAGCAGCAGCTCAGCGCGTTTGAAGTGCAGCGCTGGCAGCAGGAGCTGAACAGTCCCGACGAACAGATTCGTCAGCTTGCCGTTGATGAAATTGGTCTGATGCTTAAGCGCTTTAGTTTGTCGGGATGGCAGCCGGTGCTGGTGAACAAAACGTCGCGCACGCACAAGAACAGCGTTTCGCGCCATGCTCAGTTTTATGTCAGCCAGATGTTGGAGTTTATCGCAGATAACTACGATCAGGCTTTAACCATCAATGATGTGGCCGAACACGTTAAACTCAATGCGAATTATGCGATGGGCATTTTTCAGCGCGTGATGCAGCTGACGCTAAAACAGTACATCACGGCCATGCGGATCAATCATGTCAGGGCGCTCCTGAGCGATACCGATATCACCGTTCTGGATGTGGCGCTGACGGCCGGTTTCCGCTCCAGCAGCCGTTTTTACAGCACGTTTGCCAGGTATGTTGGCATGTCTCCTCAGCAGTACCGCAAGCTGAGCCAGCAGCGGCGGCAGACAATGTCTTTATAAGTTTCCGATAGCGTTGGCCGTCTTTGCCTGCAGGCTGGCATCATAACAAGGAAATTTTTGCGGTTTACTCTACACTCAGGCAGGAAATTGCGCTTCAGGGCTCGCAGTAATAAAGCAGAACGTGGCAAAGGCTTGCTTCTGCTTTTGAACTTTGCATAATGCCCGTTTCCCAGAACAGGCAAACCAGCAGGCTTCAACATGATTAATGATGTCATCACCCCGGAATTTGATGAGAATGGACGCCCGTTGCGTCGGATTCGCAGTTTTGTGCGCCGCCAGGGCCGCTTAACCAAAGGCCAGCAGTTGGCGCTGGATAACTACTGGCCAGAGATGGGTGTTGAATATCAGCCTGATCCCGTAGATTTGCCCGCGCTGTTTGGCCGCGAAGCCCCGGTAACGCTGGAGATCGGCTTTGGCATGGGGGCCTCGCTGGTGACCATGGCGCAAAACACTCCCCACCAAAACTTCCTGGGAATTGAAGTGCACGCGCCAGGCGTAGGCGCCTGCCTGGCCTCGGCGAAAGAAGCCGACGTCAGCAATCTGCGCGTGATGTGCCATGATGCGGTTGAAGTGCTGGAAAAAATGATCCCTGATAACTCACTGCGCATGGTTCAGCTGTTCTTTCCCGATCCGTGGCACAAAGCCCGTCACAATAAACGCCGTATCGTGCAGGTGCCTTTTGCCGAGTTGGTGATGCGTAAGCTCAAGCTGGGTGGCGTATTCCATATGGCAACTGACTGGGAAGCTTATGCAGAACATATGCTTGAGGTCATGAGCAGCATCGCAGGTTATCGCAACCTGTCTGAAGACAGTACCTATGTGCCGCGTCCTGAAACGCGTCCATTGACAAAATTTGAGCAGCGCGGGCAGCGTTTAGGCCACGGCGTATGGGACTTAATGTTTGAGAGGGTGAAATAATGGCCACACAACGCAGCCGCCGTTTACGTAAAAAATTACATATCGATGAATTCCAGGAACTGGGCTTTTCCGTGGCCTGGCGTTTTCCTGAAGGCACGTCTGAAAGTGACATCGATGAAACCCTGAACCAGTTCATCAACGAAGCGATCGATCCTAATGGTCTGGCTTACGACGGCAGCGGTTATCTGGCGTGGGAAGGGCTGATTTGCCTACAGCAAACCGGTAAATGCACCGATGAGCATCGTGAACTCGTGCGCAAGTGGCTGGAAGACCGCAAGCTGCAGGATGTGAAAGTTACCGAACTCTTTGACGTCTGGTGGGACTAAGTTACCAGCAGTGTCGCTTTCACACCCAGACAGGGAGATTGTATGATTCGTAACGCGCTGGTCGCCGGCCTTTTACTGGCGGCAACGCAGGCCCAGGCCGCCTGGGAGTGCAGTGTCAAACCGCAGGATGATGTTGTGATTACGCCACAAAGCGTGCAGGTGGTGGGCGCAAATGGCAATCTGCAGATATCGACGTTGGGGGATGTGCAGTTCAACGGTCAGAAGATGACCCTGAACGCTGCTAACCGTCAGAAGGCGATTGATTATCAAAATGCCTTACGCCGCGATCTTCCCTGGATCGATAACGGCGCAACATCCCGTCTGGAAAAAGGGCGTGCCGCGCTGGATAACATCATTACTCAGCAGGTTGGCGAATCCAGCCGGTTACACAGCCGACTGGCTACGCTGAATACGCAGTTAAAAACCCAGATGAACCGAATTATCGAGCATCGCAGCGATGGTTTAACCTTCCATCATCAGGCGATCGATCAGGTACGTGCCGATGGTCAACAGCTGGTTAATCAGGCGATGGGCGGTATTCTGCAGGACAGCATCAATGAGATGGGCAGTAAGGCGATGTCCAACGGTGGCGCTAGCGGTTTGCAGGGCTTGATGGGCAATCTTGGCGGCCTGCAAAACGCCATTCAGAGCGAGTGGAACAATCAGGAAGCCGATTTCCAGCAGTTTGGCAAAGCGGTTTGTAACCGGGTAATTACGCTTGAGAATGACCGTAAAGCCCTGGTTGGTTCGCTGAAATAGTGCTTTTGAGACGGCCTGCGGCGCCTGGTCGTCTGCCTTTCATCCTGAACGTCACGCCGCCGCGGGCTGCTGGCGTTTTTTCTGCTTTAGCTCGTGGTTGAAAAAAGGGGCTGGCGTCAGCCCCTGATGCCTGTCAATCGTTGTTGGCCTCTGTGACGACCGTTTTGTTACGGGCGACATAGTTATAGATCACCAGCAGGGCAAAAATTCCGGTTATCACCATGGTAATCGTCCCTTTATCAAGGAATCTGGCCATATTCCCCAACAAAATCCCCGTGACGCCAAAATCGGTGTCAGAGAAGGTGGTATTCGTCAGACCGATGGCGCCCAGGACAGGCAATAAGGCGACCGGGAGGAAGGTAATCAGAATACCGTGGGCAAAGGCACCTAACATGGCCCCGCGTTTCCCGCCGGTAGCATTACCAAAAACGCCTGCGGTTGCGCCGCAGAAAAAGTGCGGTACCACGCCAGGCAGAATTAATATCCAGTGCAGCTGTCCCAGAATAAACAGCCCGACCAGGCCGCCGATAAAGCTGGAAATAAAACCGACCAGAACGGCGTTAGGCGCATAGGGGAATACAATAGGGCAGTCGAGTGCAGGGCGCGCGCTTGGCACCAACTTCTCTGAAAACCCGGTAAACGCCGGCACAATTTCGGCCAAAATCAAACGCACGCCCTGAAGGATGATAAAAACACCGGCAGCGAAGGTAATGGCCTGCACAAAGGAGTACACCAGATAGTTTTGCCCGTGGCTGAACTGACTCTCTACGTATTCTCTGCCTGCCGAAATGGACAAAATAAAATAGATGACCATCATCGTCAGGGAAATCGAGATGGTGCTGTCACGCAAAAAACTCAGGTTTTTTGGCATGTTCATCTCTTCGGTGGATTTAGAACCTTTGCCCACCAGAGAACCTATCCAGCCCGACAGGACATAGCCAACTGTACCGGTGTGCGCCAGCGCGACCTGATCGTGCCCAATAATTTTACGCATGTAGGGCTGCGCCAGCGCCGGGAAAAAGGCCATTAACATGCCCAGCGTCAGCGAGCCGGTATAGATAAGCTGCACGCCCTCGAAACCCGCCACCGAAAGAATAATCGCGATCATGCAGGCCATATAAAAAGTGACATGACCAGAGAGGTAGATATATTTCAGACGCGTAAAGCGAGCGACGGTAATATTGGCCACCATGCCGAAGGCCATAATCAGCGTCGTGGGCGCACCATACTTCGCCAGGGCGATAGAAACCATCGCCTCGTTATTGGGAATAATGCCCTGAACGTTGAACGCGTGTTTGAAAATATCCCCCAGCGGCGTCAGCGATCCCACTAACACCGTGGCACCGCCTGCCAGCACTAAAAAACCCAGGATGGTTTTTACCGTACCCTTTATCACATCCGGCAGCGGTTTACGTTGCGCTATCAGACCGAACATGGCGACCAGCCCGACCAGAATAGAGGGGACTTTCAGCACGTCGACAACTACCAGTAAAAGGTTTTGTATAAACATAATAACCTCAGCGGTAAGTGTTCTTTTTTAAGTGGGTGACAGGGTTATTTATTGAAGTAGTCGCGAATTTTCTGCTCAACTTCCTTCAGGTCGATAATGTTATTGATAATGATGACTTTTTCCGGTGGCAGGTTAGCGCTGTAGGCGATGTCTTTCGCCATCACGAACACATCCGCCACGTCTGGCGTGACCGAACCGAGATCGGCGTGTTCAACGTCTGCCGTCATATCCATCGCTTTAAGCACTTTTTTGATGTTCATTTCCATCATGAAGCTGCTTCCCAGGCCTGAACCACAAACTGCCATAATTTTCATAAAAACCTCTTTTAATTTTAACGAGTTAACGGGGTATGCTGTCTGCTAACAACACGGCACAGAGTGCGTGTTGGCTTTGTGCCTGATAAACGCGTTCCATCACGTCGTCATCGGTAAGCACCTCAGCCAACTGGGAGATCATCTCAATGTGGCTGTTGCTGTCAGGGGCGGAGAACATAAAAAGGATATCGACAGGATCATTCTCACCTGCATCAAAGGTGACCGGGTTAGCCAGCTTGACCACAGATAATCCCAGCTTTTTTGCGCCCTGCTCAGGGCGGGCATGTGGCATGGCAATGCGCGGCGCAATAACGAAGTAGGGACCGGTTTCCTGTTTGAGGCGAATGATGGTGTCAATGTAATCCTGTGAAATCGCCCCCTCACTAAGAAGAGGATCGCCCGCGACCTGAATCGCGGCTTTCCAGTCGGATACGCGCTCAATGTATTGAATTTTTTCAGCATTCAGCCATTGGGTCAGATTCGGCATACAATGTCCTGGATAAAAGGTTAGGCAAAAAAGTCAGCCAGCTGGCTTCCAGAATTCATCAAGCTGTACAGTCATCTTTCTCTGTTTATCCCTGCGGTCTTGCCTTTTTTATTTCATCTGACAAAACCACTCACGGCAGAGGGATAAACGAAAGTGACATTAACTTACTCTAAAATAAGATATTAATTTAAGCCGTACTCGTCAGTTCTGACAATTTGCTGTTGCAAAAACCGGCTTGTACGTATAGACATGTTTAAGCTGTCTAGTCATCTTGATGATGCACCTCGACCTGTACAGATACAATATGCAAGAATCATTTCTGGCGGGGCGCGTGGGGTTTGAGTGCAAAATCGTTAGCTGGATCACATCTGGATCGTTGCTCACGGGCACGTCGTGACGAAAACCAGGCCTGCAGGATTGACTGTAGGGCACCGCAGGCACGGGCACATTATTCGGGAATATGCTGATGTTCGATGGCATTACAGAGAAGCAAAAAGAGGTTGTCGACTATATCCTGACAAAGATCATGCAGGATGGACTGCTGCCGGGCGATAAGCTGGACACGGAAATCGCGATTGCTAAGAACATTGGTATTACCCGGGCGACGGTGCGGGAAGCCACCCGCATTCTTATTGAGCAACAGCGTATTTATCGGGTGAAAGGCTCCGGGCTGTTCGTGGGGTCCATCGGCAAGAGTAATCACTCAGGCCGGTTTCATGCGCTTTCCCCGTTTGATTATCAGGCACACAAAAAAGGGCATAAAGCGGTCAGAAAGGTGCTGACTGCCAGCATCATTAAAGTGCCCGGGCCGGATATGGCGCAGGCTTTGCGCATCAAGAACAGTGACCCGATTTACAAAATTGTTCGTCTGATGTGTTTTGATGACATCCCCGTTGCGCTGGAATATATCCACCTGCCTGTCAGCCTGTTTAGCAGCATGGAGTTTGCACGACTGGAGATCTCAAAATATTCGTACATTGAACAGATCACCGGCAAGAAAATTCAGCGTCGCGATCAGCAACTGAATGCCATCAACGTGACCGATGGTGAGCAGCTCAGGCTATTAAATTTTAATGCGAATGAGGCGGCGCTGGAGATCAATGAAACCGTCTATCTGGATGATGGCATGCCCTGTGAGGTCAACATCGCCATTATTAATACGAAGCTGTTACAACTGAGACAGAATACCGAACGCGGCTGATGTTCGCGTAAACGGCCCGGTTGCCTGAGTGATGCTTCCGGGCCGGTTAGGCACTAGGCTTCCGCTAAAAACAGCTCCAGCAACGAGTTCAGAAACAGTTTCCCTTTCTCTGTTATCTGCCAGTGTTCCGGCGATTCAGTGATGTAACCTGCGGCAATGGCCTCGTCGAGCTGCGGGCGAATCAGCGTTTCATGCAGCCCGGTATAGCGGCTAAAGTCTGCACGCGGCGCGGCCTCCAGCAGACGAAAACGGTTCATGAAGAACTCAAAAGGCTTATCCTCGTCTGCAACGTCGTACTGCTTATCGAGATAATTGCCCTTCATAAAGCCACGCGGATGGCGCACTTTTACGGTACGGACAATACGGCCATCTGACTGAGTCAGTTTGCCATGCGCACCACAACCAATGCCCAGATAATCGCCAAAGCGCCAGTAGTTCAGGTTGTGTTCACAGCGGTAGCCCGGTTTAGCATAGGCCGAGGTTTCGTATTGCTCATAACCTGCCGCAGTCAGCAACTGGTGGCCCTGCTCAAAAATATCCCATAACGCATCATCATCCGGCAGGGTTGGCGGGCGAGAGCCAAACAGCGTATTGGGCTCAATCGTTAGCTGATACCAGGAGAGATGCGGTGGGTTGAGCGCAATCGCCTGGCGCAAATCATCCAGCGCCTCAGCCAGCGACTGATCGGGCAGGCCGTGCATCAGGTCAAGGTTGAAGCTGCGCAGCCCTAAACCTTGTGCCAGTGCTGCGGCACGCTTCGCTTCTTCCGGGCCGTGGATACGGCCGAGACGTTCCAGTTTCTGCGGGCTGAAGCTCTGGACACCAATCGAGATTCGGTTAATACCGGCGCGTTGATAGGCGCTGAAGCGATCCGCTTCCACCGTGCCAGGATTGGCTTCCATGGTGACTTCAGCATCGGCTGTCAGCGTCAGCCGCTCGCGTACGCCATCCATCAACATCTGCATGGCGCTGCTGCTTAACAGGCTTGGCGTCCCGCCGCCGATAAAGATCGTGCGAACCTCACGACCCTGAATCAGCGGCAGGTCGTGTTCAAGATCGCGCAGAAGGTGCTGCACATACTCAACGTGCGGCACCTCATCCTTTAATGCGTGAGAATTAAAATCGCAGTAGGGGCATTTCTGTACACACCAGGGAATGTGGATGTACAAACTCAGAGGCGGTAAATCAGGCATTACGCATCGCTTCCAGTAACAGCGTCAATGCTTTACCACGATGGGAGACTTTTCCTTTCTCTGCCTTAGTCAGTTCGGCGGCAGTTTTACCCAGTGCCGGAACCCAGAACACCGGATCGTAACCAAAGCCACCTTCACCGGATGCCGTTCGGGTAATTTCCCCTTCCCAGGCACCGTGGAAGACCAGCGGCGTGGGATCAGAAGCATGGCGTAAATAGACCAGCACGCAGTGAAACTGCGCCTGACGTTGTCCGTCGGGCGTGTTTTCCAGAGCCTGAAGCAGCTTTTCCAGATTCTGCTGGTCGCTGGCATCTTCACCCGCATAGCGGGCTGAGTAGATCCCGGGCGCGCCACCCAGCGCATTCACGGCCAGGCCAGAGTCATCTGCGATAGCAGGCAGGCCGGTAACCTGCGCGGCATGGCGCGCTTTCAGGATGGCATTTTCAATAAAGGTCAGGCCGGTTTCCTCGGCGGATTCCACGCCAAGTTCGGTTTGCGCCACGACATCCAGACCAAAGTCAGCGAGCAGATCCGCCAGCTCACGGACTTTGCCGGGATTGCCGGTGGCAAGAACAACTTTTTGCATAACAGTTCCAGTTTGATTCATTTACAGCAAATACCAGAGACCCGGGAACAGATCCATGCCAAGGAAATTCAGGGCATACAGCACCAGAATCACGATCATGGCTGAGAAGTCGATGCCGCCCATGGCTGGAAGAATACGACGAATCGGCGCCATTAACGGCTCGGTCAACTGAATCAGCACATAGTCCATCGGGCCGCGGCCCTGACTGATCCAGCTCATCAGGGAGCGAATGATAATGACCCAGAACACCAGATAACCCGCAGATTTCAACAGCGACAGCAGGCCAACCAGCAAATTTGTGGGATCGACAGAGAATACGCCGACCTGAATCAGCAGCAGAAGGGGATATTTAAGCGTTGTCAGCACAAAGGCCAACAGCAGGGAGGCCGTATCAATCGGACCCAGAGCCGGAAGGATACGACGCAGGGGTTTGACAATCGGCTGAGTAATCTTCACGACAAACTGCGCAAGCGGGTTATAAAAATCACAACGTGACCACTGCATCCAGATGCGCAGCAGCAGCACCATGACGTAGAGATCGATTAGCGTTTTTACTAAAAACGTCATTGTTAACATGAAGTTCCTCAATTATTGTTGTGAAGGTTGTGTGTAATCTCGGGCGCCAAAAATGGCGGTGCCAATGCGCACCATCGTACTGCCAGCGGCAATAGCCGCCTCCATGTCATCGCTCATCCCAAGGGAAAGCGTATCAACGCCGCTAACCTGCTGTTTAAGCTGGTCAAAAGCATCAGCCATTTGCTGGCATACCGCCAGCTGTCGCTGATAATCTTCTTCGGGTGCCGGAATCGCCATCAGCCCGCGCAAACGCAAACGCGGCATCGTCAGGATGTCCTGAGCCAGTCCGGCAACCGCCTCCAGCATGATGCCAGATTTGCTGTTTTCATCACTGATATTTACCTGGATTAAGACATTGAGCGGCGGCAGATGTTCAGGCCGCTGATCGTTAAGACGCTGTGCGATCTTCAGACGATCGACCGTATGACACCAGGCAAAGTGTTCAGCGACCAGACGGCTTTTATTGGACTGCAGCGGGCCAATGAAGTGCCAGGTCAAGGCAGGATGTGAGGTCAGTGACTGAATCTTTTCAACCCCTTCCTGAACGTAATTCTCACCAAAATCGATCTGTCCCGCCGCTGCGGCTTCTTTGACCGCGCTCGCAGGCTTTGTTTTGCTCACTGCAAGTAGCGTAATTTCTTCTGGCGACCGGCCGCAACGGGTTGCAGCAGCAGCGATTCGCTGACGGACTTGCTGTAAGTTGTGCTGGATTGAAGTCATAGTCTGGAGATCAAAATGGATTTGGATGAATTAGTGGAGCTTAGTGTAAAGCATAACGCCGCCGATCTGCACCTTTGTAACGGACATTCGCCGTACTGGCGCCGTCAGGGCGGGCTTGAAACGCTGCCCGGCCAGCCCATCCTGCCATCCGACTGGATGGCGCAATTTACCTCATCATGGCTGGACAGCGAACAGCAGCAGGTGCTGAAGCGAGAAGGGCAGTTGGATTTCGCCTTAACACTGGTTAACGGGCAGCGCCTGCGCGCGAACCTGTTTATGCAGCGCAACGGGCTGTCTCTGGCGCTGCGTATTATAGCCAGCCGCTGTCCTTCGCTTGCGGATTTACGCCTTCCGCAGGTCGTGCCCACCTTGCTGAACAAACAGGACGGGCTGATTTTGATTACCGGTGCGACCGGCAGCGGTAAATCCACCACGCTCGCCGCCATGGTCGATGCCATTAACCGGCAGCAGGCCCGTCATATTCTCACGCTGGAAGATCCCATTGAGTTTATTCATCACAGCCAGCAGTCCCTGATTCAACAGCGCGAAGTGGGGCTGCATTGCCGCTCGTTTAGTCTGGGCCTGAAAGCGGCCTTACGCGAAGATCCCGATGTGATTATGCTGGGAGAATTACGCGACAGCGATACCATTCGTCAGGCATTAACCGCGGCAGAAACCGGACATCTGGTGCTGGCGACGTTGCATACGCGCGGCGCGGTCCAGGCGGTGGATCGGCTGGTGGATGTGTTCCCTGCCGATGAAAAGGCGCTGATACGCACACAGCTGGCAGGCAGTCTGAAAGCCGTTATTGCGCAGCAGCTGGTTTCAGCCACAGATGAGACACGCGTGGGGCTGTTTGAGGTGCTGATTGCCACCAGCGCGGTGGTCAATCTGATTCGGGAAGGCAAAATGCATCAGATTCCCGCTATTTTGCAAACCGGCGCGCAGGCCGGAATGCAAACCTTTGAGCAGAGTCGGTTAGCCCGTCAGGCCGAAGGGGTGATTCATTAATGGGTTTCAAACCAGTCCTGCAGGATAATCGCCGCTGACTGGGAATCGACTGATCCTTTATTCAGGGCACGATAGCCACCCCGTTCAAACAAACCGGCGCGCGCTTCAACGGTGCTGAGGCGCTCATCCTGTAGCTCAACGCGAATTCCAAAACGGCCATGGAGGCGATTCGCAAACTTACGGGCGCGGGCTGTTAAAGGCTGCTCGGTGCCGTCCATGTTCAGTGGCAAACCCACCACAACAAAGTCGGGCTGCCACTCTTTAAGCAGCTTTTCAATCTGCTGCCAGTCTGGCGTTCCCTCCTGCGCCTTAATCGCGCTTAACGGACGGGCGCTGCCCGTCAGCTGCTGACCAACCGCAACGCCGATGCTTTTGGTGCCGAAGTCAAAACCTAACAACGTTTGTGTATTCATCAGGCGTGACCTGCATCGCTGGCCATGTTGTGAATATCAATGCCCATACTGCGCGCGGCTTCTCGCCAGCGCTCGGCGATGGGCGTCTGGAACAAAATATTGCTGTTAGCCGGTGTGGTCAGCCAGGCGTTCTCCATCAGCTCATTTTCAAGCTGGTCTTTTTCCCAGGCACAATAACCCAGCGCGACCAGCACATGATCGGGCTGTGAGGCTGTACCGATCGCTTCCAGCACGTCACGTGAGGTGGTAATCACGGTGTTGTCTGACACCCGAATGCTGGAAGTAAAGGTGCGCTGTGCCGAGTGCAGGATAAAGCCCCGATCTTCCGCCAGCGGACCACCGCTGAACACCGGCTTATCAAGATTGATAGCCGGATCGCGGTTATCTTCGGCGATCTTGAGCTTTTTCAGAATGCCTTCAACCGTCAGGTTTTCCATCGGCTTATTGATAATCAGCCCCATTGCCCCTTCTTCGTTATGCTCACAAACGTAGACGACAGAACGTTTAAAAAAGGGATCTTGCAACGATGGCATGGCAATTAAAAAGTGATGCTGTAAATTCATTCTCACATGGTTTACCAAAGATAACCGGTGCGTGATTGCTGCACCGGTGTTGGGTTGATCACGGAGCATGGCTCCAGCGTTATGCTCAGCTCAGGCGCTTCTCAATGGCGTCCATCAGCATACCGGTGATGGAGACAGGGAAGGCGGCCTCAATTTCACGAATGCATGTTGGGCTGGTCACGTTAACTTCAGTCAGTCTATCACCAATAATGTCGAGGCCCACAAAAATCAGGCCTTTGGCCTTCAGTGTTGGACCGACGCGGCGGGCGATTTCCCAGTCACTTTCGCTCAGAGGGCGCGCTTCACCGCGTCCGCCAGCCGCCAGGTTTCCGCGGGTTTCTCCCCCCTGGGGAATACGCGCCAGACAATAAGGCACCGGTTCGCCATCCACCACCAGCACGCGCTTATCACCGTCTTTGATCGCCGGCAGGTAATTTTGCGCCATGCAGTAACGGCTCTCATGTTCGGTCAGGGTTTCAGCGATAACGCCGAAATTGGGATCGTCCTGCTTCACACGGAAAATAGAGGCGCCGCCCATGCCGTCCAGCGGTTTCATGATGACGTCGCCATGCTCCTGCCAGAATGCCCGTAGCTGTTGCTTAGAACGCGTGACCAGGGTGTCCGGCGTGAATTCAGCAAACCAGGCGGTGTACAGTTTTTCGTTACAGTCGCGCAGGCTTTGCGGCTTGTTGACGATCAGCGTGCCCTGCTCTTCAGCCCGTTCCAGGATGTAAGTACAGTAGATAAACTCGGTGTCAAACGGCGGGTCTTTACGCATCAATACGACGTTAAGATCGGCCAGTTTAATCTGCTGCTCACTGCCAAACTGATACCAACTTTCGGCATTCTGTTCCACGCTAAGCAGGCGAGTGCGGGCGTAAGCCACACCACCGCGCAGGGAGAGATCTTTCATCTCCATGTAGTGGATTTCGTAACCCCGGCGCTGTGCTTCCAGCAGCATTGCAAAGCTGGAGTCTTTTTTAATGTTGATGGATGAGATTGGGTCCATCACGATGCCAAGCTTGATCATTATTATCTCCTGAAGGAGGCGGCGGTTACCGTCTCGTTCCGTTCGGGCAAAAAGGGGCTGAGCAGTCAGAACGCGATGTTGATTACAGGCGTTCCAGTGGCGCTAAAAGTATCGCTTAACCCAGGTCACCAAACCTCACCTGAAGTGCCGTAATGGCCGTCAGGGCCGTTGTTTCGGTACGTAAAACACGTGGGCCAAGCAGAATATCGGTAAAACCGTGCTGCGCTGTCATGGCAATTTCGTCAGCTGAAAGCCCGCCTTCCGGACCAATCAGCAGGCGAACGCGCTCAACCGGCTGAGGCAATGTGTTAATGCTGTGGCTGGCGCGCGGGTGCAGGTTCAGTTTTAACCCACTTTCCGCTTCACTGCACCAGGCTTCCAGTACCATGGCCGGACGGATTTCGGGTACCCGGTTACGACCACACTGCTCGCAGGCGGAAACAGCAATCTTTTGCCACTGCTGAATTTTTTTTGCCAGGCGTTCGGCATCCAGTTTGACACCACAGCGTTCAGAAAACAGCGGCGTAATAACATTAACGCCCAGTTCGATTGATTTCTGGATGGTAAATTCCATTTTTTCGCCGCGAGACATGACCTGACCGAGATGCAGATGCAGGGGCGACTCGCGATCGTCTTCCTGACTTGCCGTGATGGATACTTTTACACGTTTTTTATCAACATGCGTGATTTCTGCAGCGAAAGTCAGATTACTGCCATCAAAGAGTTCAACATGCTGTCCGCTGGTCATACGCAGCACGCGACCAACATGGCCGGACGCGTCTTCATCAAGCGTGATTTCACTGCCAACATGAACAGGCTGTGAGTGATAAATGCGAGGTATGCGCATAATGTCCCTGAGAGCTAAACGCCGCGAGGTTGACGCGGCGGGGCTGTGAAACAGTTAGTTTAGGGCAGGGATTTTAACGCGTGCAAGCCTCAAGCACATAAGGATTATGATTCCCCTGTACGCGAGCGATGCGCTGGTCGCGCTCGCATTCCCATTTGCTGACCGGATAGCGCGTATTCCAGGCCGTAAATAACTGCGTTTGCTGACGTGACAGACGCAGATGATACTGGTCGCGCATGTAGAAGTAAGTCCGGGCGATCGCGCCACGGGCCCGTTCGGGCGGCTGCGCCTGCTTGTTTTTAAAATCAATCTGCATGCTGCACTGACCGTACTGTTTATCCGTACCGTTCCACTGACTGTAGGCATAGTTACCGCGATCGCCATTCACTTCACCGATTGCCGGCTGCAGATTATGCAGGTCGGTTTCGATACGGCGATAGTCGGCATCTTTACTGCAATTTTTGCGGCCGCCGTTTTGCCAGCACTGACGTTGATGGCCGAACTCCCAGGCAGGCATCACGTGTTCCCACTCGATACGTGCGGCGCGATGGGCATTTTTGCGCGGCTGGTAGCCACAGCTGTTCAGGTCAGGCTCACCCTTTTTGCCGTGCCAGGTAATTTTACAGCCACAGTAAAAGCTGCCGGGCGCATCGTCATTAATCTCTGCGGCGTAGGCTTTTGCCTGTTGAAAATTATTCTGATGATAGTTGTTGAGGTTTAGGGCCTGGCTGTTAAAAGACACGAGTAGCAGTGCAGTCGTGATGAGAAGTTTGCGAGACATGTTCCAGTTTTACCCCTGGTCCTTAAAAAGGCGGCAGGGTAGCAGAATGCCTGCTCAGGCGGAATGAGAATCCACTCAGGAAAGGGGAAAAACCTCGGCTTTTAGTAAGCTACCGCAGTGAACGCAGCGGTACTCGCTTTCGCCGCGAACAACACGATTATGGCGCCTCACGGTAAGCTGGTGCTGTTGACACTGGCAGCGATAAGCAAAGGTGCGGCTGCGCACCGACTCAACCTCAAACTGATGGGTGCGCCGCGCCGGCACCCCCAGCACAGTCTCCATCATCCATTTCCACTCTTTGCCATGCGGTGCAACGCGGCCGAAGGTTTTCCACACCAGCAAATGGGCCAGCTCATGGGGAACGACCTCATCAATAAAGGCCTGCTGATTTTCCATCAGCAGGACAGGATTCAGGCGAATTTCCCATTTTTCCAGCCAGGCCGTTCCGGCAGCCGTACCCCGCTGCTGATAAACCAGCCTGGGTTCAGGATAATGTTGTTCGAGCTTTTCATTTGCCCGTTCGAGCCCACTACGCAGGGCGCGCATAACGGCTTGTTGCAGGGCAATGGGAAGACGGGATGTTTTCATGGCGCTCAGCATAAGCGGCAGCGGCATGGAACTCAACAGCAATGCGCATTCTGAAAAAGGGTCATGCCTGCCGCACCTGACTGACCGGCATGACCGTGCTTTTAATGGAACTGCTCGACAGTATGTGCCAACTGCCTGGCCTGATCCTCCAACGAGGTGGATGCGGCTGACATTTGCTGAACCAGCGCGGCATTTTGCTGAGTGGTCCCGTCCATTTCATTGACCGCAATGGTTACCTGCGCAATGCCGCGAGCCTGCTCGTCTGATGCGGCAACGATTTCACCGATAATGTGCTGGACGGATGAAACGGCATGGGTCATTTCATGCATGGTTTTGCCCGCATCGTTGACCAACACGACGCCATTTTCGACCCGAACGGCTGATTCCTCAATCAGAGCGGAGATATCTTTCACGGCGCTGGTCGTTCGCTGAGCCAGATTGCGGACTTCGGCGGCTACGACCGCAAAGCCGCGTCCCTGTTCTCCGGCGCGTGCAGCTTCGATGGCGGCGTTGAGTGCCAGAATGTTGGTCTGGAACGCAATGCTGTTAATCAGCGAGGTAATATCACCGATTTTCTTCGAGCTTTCATCAATCTGGGCCATGGTCGTAACGACCTGATCCACCAAATTTTCTCCCCGGCTGGCGATGCGCGTCGCATTTTCAGTCAGGCCCGTTGCCTGTTGCGCATTATCTGCATTCATACGGATGGCGGCGCTAATCTGCTCCATACTGGCGGCCGTCTCTTCCAGTGCCGCGGCCTGTTCCTCGGTGCGTGAGGCGAGGTTCAGGTTCGCACCGGCAATCTCGCCTGCCCCTTGTTGAACCGAGGCGCTGGCGTCTTTGATTTGTCCCACGATACTCTGAAGCTGTGACTGCATGGTATTCAGTGCATAAAACAGGCTGCTGCCGTCGCCCGAAGCAACCTTAATGCCGTTGTTTAACTGCCCCTTGGCAACGGCCAGCGCAATGCGCGCCGCCTCTGCGGGTTCGCCGCCCAGCGGACGCATTACCTTACGGTTGAATAACAGCCCCAGTACCGCCCCAACGGACAGGATGCTGATAATCATCAGCGCAATGGCCCAGTAAAGCTGCTGGTCAGCCGCCGCCATCACCTGACTGACTGGCGCGACAATTCCCACATACCAGGGTTTAGTGCTGTTGCCCACGCTTACGGGATACCAGGTATAAATGGCTTTTTCTTTCAGAACAGGATCGTACTGTTCTGTTACTGCCGTACGGTAGCTGTTGGCGTTCCCCTGCCATTTTTTGCCAGCTTCATTCGCATCGGGGGAGGAAATCACGTTACCGCTGTTCGAGAGCAGCAGCGCGTAGCCGGTTCCGTGCCAGGGTTTGATCTGGTTTACTTTTTTCTGGATGGCGGAAAGCAGGATATCGGAACTGACAACCAGCTTCAGTTTGTCGTTGACCCTAACAGGGGTGGCGACCGAGGTTAACCACTCTGGTTTTGCGCCATCATAAGCGAAGCTGTAAGGCTCAATCAGCGTGTCCTTTAGCGTTTCTTTCGGCAGCAAATAGTAATTACCGGCACCCGGTTGCAGAAAGTCCAGCGCCGGATTCATTTTGTAGTGCCCCTCTTTGTCCCGGTCAACATACCAGGCATAGCGACCACCCGGTGGCGTTCCCTGCGGCCCGGCAAAGGCACTGTCACGTCCATCAAAGGCATCAGGTTCAAATACCACGGTCATTGACACAAAGTCAGGGTTTTTAATTAATGCATATTCCATCAACTTGTCGGCAACTTTGCGGTCGTTTACCCCTGCAGCAGGCAGGGCAGCAAGGCTTTGCCCCAGATTTTGTGCGGCATCCAGTGCGTGCGTCAGTTCCTGCTGAATTTGCCCAGCGTGACCAGCAGCAATTTGCTGCAGGTAGTTAGCGGCAAGGGACTTTTGTTCTTTCGAGGACTGCCAACTGAGTAATCCGATGGTCGCAGTAAACCCCACGACGATCGTCATTCCGCCGGCCAGCAGCATTTGAGCACGGGTGCTCATCGTCTTTTTAGGGCTGGTATTGTTCATGCTATTTCCTGGTCAACGCGAAGTCTGAAAAAAGATTTTTAAAATGAAAACGTCAGGTAATCTATCGGCGTATATTTTTTCGACTTTAACGAAAGAAAAGCATAGCGGGGAAGTGCAGGCCAGTAACGGCACGGTGTGGGCGTTGAAACGGCAGGATATTTTTGGCTGTCAGTTGTGGATAAAGCAGTAAGAAAAAAGCCAGTCAGCTTTCACTGACTGGCTTTACGAGACACGTTGAGGCGGGTTTACTGACCGATATCGCGCAGCTTTTTACCTGCCATCAGGTTACGTTCAATGTGCTCCAGCGAAACGTTTTTGGTTTCAGGAATCAACATCACCGTCAGGACGATGAAGAAGACGTTGAGCAGGCCGTAAACCCAGAAGGTCGGGGCATTACCCAACGTATTCAGCATAGTCAGGAAGGTTGCGCCGACAATCATGTTGGCGATCCAGTTCGTGGTGGTTGAAACGGTGATACCGAAATCGCGCCCTTTCAGTGGCTGAATTTCAGAACACAGAACCCAAATCAACGGACCGGCTGACATAGCAAAGCCCACGATAAACATCAGCAGCATGCCAATGGCAAAGTACTGGGCGCCTTGTGAATGAATGCCCAGGTGCAGCATGGTGCCAAGAACGCCCATACCGGCAGCCATCACCAGGAAGCCAAGAATCAGGGTCGGCTTGCGGCCCCAGCGGTCTACCAGACCGATAGCGATAAAGGTCGCCAGCACGTTAACCAGGCCGACAATGACCGTTCCCCACATCTGCTGGGTGGTGTTCGCGAAACCCGCAATCTCAAAAATTTTCGGTGCGTAATACATGATGACGTTCATGCCGGTAAACTGCTGCATCACCTGCAGCAGAATGCCCAAAAACACCGCGCGACGGAAGTGGCTGTTGCTGGTAAACAATCCCCAGCCTGACTGTTTGATCTTCAGGCTTTCACGGATCTCATCCAGCTCGCGCTTCGCCTGCTCACTGGTATCACGCAGGCGATCCAGTACGCGTTGCGCATCGCGGAAGTTGCCTTTTGCCGCCAGCCAGCGTGGACTGTTTGGCAGGAAGAAGACGCCGATCAGCAGCAGCAGAGCAGGAATGGTAATCACGCCCAGCATCCAGCGCCAGTTACCCGTGAAGCTGAACGCCGTATCGGAAAGATACGCGCCCAAAATACCGATGGTAATCATCAACTGATAAAGCGAGATCATGCTGCCGCGGATTTTTTCAGGGGCAATTTCAGAAAGGTAGAGCGGTGCCGTATAGGAGGCGACGCCGACCGCAAGTCCTAACAGGACACGCGCGCAAATTAACATCTCCGGGTTCGGTGCCATGGCTGACCAGAGCGAGCCGATAACAAACAGAATCGCACCGGCCATCAGGCTTTTTTTACGCCCCAGACGCGATGACATCCAGCCGCTACCAATAGCACCAATGGCTGCACCAAACATCATGGAGCTGACAATCCACTCCTGCTGGTGTGCGGTAACGTTAAAGTCCTTTGCGATAAAGGGCAGGGCACCGGCAATAACGCCGATATCCAACCCAAACAGCAGGCCTGCAAGGGCTGCCAGAAAGCAGACAAATAAGGTCATAGCCTTATTTGAGGTTCTGCTTTTATGTGAATTGCCAGGCATGGTTGCCTCCAAATTATCCATCATTGTTGTTATCGATGTTAAAAAACCTTATCTGGGCAAAAAGTGAGCCTGATCACATTGATGTAATCGCTTACACTTGCTGAAACCCTGAAATCCAGCATTTATAACCCAGAAAGGTCAAGTAACCAGTGAGGTATAGCACCCTCGAAGTTTCTGACAATGCCCTGTTTAACGCCTATCAGATGACGCTGAAAATAACGCATTTTAGGAAGAATAACTACGGCGATAAATTCCTAAATAGCCGATATCTATAGCGTTTCAAATTGTAAGCGTTAACACATTAGTCGAGCACAGGCTGAGAGAAAGTGTAGCTGAGTTAAAAAAATGTGCAGGCGGGGGAAACTGAAGGCCCGAGAGAAATAAAAAGTAAAAAAAAGCCCCGCCGCCAGGCAGGGCTTTTTAGGCCGTTTTCGGGCTTACAGGCCCGCAGCCTCACGCAGCTGTGCAGCTTTGTCAGTTTTTTCCCAAGGGAAATGTTCGCGACCAAAGTGGCCGTAAGCCGCCGTTTCTTTATAGATTGGGTGCAGCAGGTCCAGCATCTGAATCAGACCGTAAGGACGCAGATCGAAGAACTCGCGCACCAGTAAGGTCAGCTGTTCAGTTGACACTTTCTCAGTGCCAAAGGTCTCGACCATGATGGAGGTCGGTTCGGCAACACCGATGGCGTAGGAAACCTGGATCTCACAACGATCGGCCAGACCCGCTGCTACGATGTTTTTTGCAACATAGCGGGCGGCATAGGCGGCTGAACGGTCAACTTTTGACGGGTCTTTGCCTGAGAAAGCGCCACCGCCGTGACGTGCCATACCGCCGTAGGTATCAACAATGATTTTGCGGCCGGTCAGGCCACAGTCACCCATTGGGCCACCGATAACAAAACGGCCCGTTGGGTTGATGTGATATTTGGTGGATGCGCTCAGCCACTCGGCAGGCAGGACGGGCTTGATGATCTCTTCCATCACCGCTTCCTGCAGATCTTTTTGTGAGATCGCTTCGCTGTGCTGAGTTGACAGAACGACCGCATCAATACCGACGATTTTGCCGTCGTCGTACTGGAAGGTCACCTGGCTTTTGGCATCCGGACGCAGCCATGGCAGCGTGCCGTTCTTACGCACTTCGGCCTGACGCTGAACCAGACGGTGGGCATAGGTCACCGGGGCTGGCATCAGAACATCCGTTTCGTTTGTCGCATAGCCAAACATCAAACCCTGATCGCCCGCACCCTGTTCCAGCGGATCGCTGCGGTCAACGCCCTGGTTGATATCCTGAGACTGTTTGCCAATTGCGCTTAATACTGCGCAGGAGTTGGCATCAAAGCCCATATCGGAATGAACATAGCCGATTTCACGTACGGTGTTACGAGTGATTTCTTCGATATCAACCCAGGCGCTGGTGGTGATCTCACCGCCAACCAGAACCATACCGGTTTTAACGTACGTTTCGCAGGCCACGCGCGCTTTGGGATCCTGTTCCAGGATCGCATCAAGCACGGCATCAGAAATCTGGTCGGCGATTTTATCAGGATGTCCTTCGGATACGGACTCGGATGTAAAAAGATGTTTAGCCATTATGTTCTTTACCTTACCAATGGTTTGAATTCGACTGCATAGCGCAAGTGAGTATTAGCTGACTTAACGCCCCTTAAGGCAAAGCCGTGAGCAGTCAGGTAGTGTCAGCACGCAGGCCAACTCCGCCTGGATATTAACCTGTTTAGATGGAAAACCATCTGGACGTCTATTTTAGGTTACGCGGTGAGCGAATTACCAGCCCTTTTTGATGTTGCACTGTTAACTTTACGTGCAGCAGTGGAAAATCCTGCCGACAGCGCGTGCATTAAGCAAATAATCTCTTTGCTTTTTTTAGTCGCAAAATGTATAAAACGCCGCTGCGTTCCAGCAGAAAAAAGGATGACGCACTTACCGCGTCGCGCCCGTCAGACAGCTGTCTGGCTTTCACCCTGGTGGTTTTCCACATGTCCAGGACATGTGCGGAGGTGATACGAGTAATGAGCCTTATCTTCTCTCTCCCGGCCTTTTCGCGTGCTGGCACGGCGCTGGCGTTATCCTGTTTCCCGTCCTTATTTCTCTTCTGTCGACATTTTATTGGCTTCGGTAATTATCCCGACACAAGCGCTGGTTAACCTCTGACGCGATAGCGGTTTATATCGTCCAGGCGGCGAGCGTCGTGAATTATTCGCGGCCCTTTTGTACCTGACGCGGCTGAGTGTTTTACACTTAACACTACCGTGATGCATCGTGCAGGTTCGCAACGCAGACAGAGCATGACGTAATATGTGGCAACGAATTTCCAGACTCCCGACCTTCAAGTCGGTTTACATTATTATCTTTCAACGGAAAATTGAGGTTCGCGATGTCTGACGGCATGAAGAATATCAAGGGTTCGTCAGCTGGCGAACAAGGTGCACTCCGCTCAATGCAGGAGGTGGCGATGAACGATCAGGACGCCAGCCTGATGCTGAGGACCTACAACATTGCCTGGTGGGGCAATAACTACTATGACGTCAATGAACTGGGTCATATTAGCGTCTGTCCCGATCCGGACCGTCCGGATGTGCGTGTCGATCTGGCTAAGCTGGTTAAGGAACGTGAGGCCCAGGGCCAACGACTGCCCGCGTTGTTCTGTTTCCCTCAGATTCTTCAGCATCGCCTGCGCTCAATAAACGCTGCTTTTAAACGCGCACGTGAGTCTTACGGTTACACCGGTGATTACTTCCTGGTGTACCCCATCAAGGTGAACCAGCATAAGCGCGTCATCGAATCCCTGATCAATTCTGGCGAACCGCTGGGTCTGGAAGCCGGTTCAAAAGCCGAACTGATGGCGGTACTGGCCCATGCCGGTCAGACCCGTTCGGTTATTGTCTGTAACGGTTATAAAGATCGTGAATATATTCGTCTGGCATTGATTGGCGAAAAAATGGGGCACAAGGTCTACCTGGTTCTGGAGAAGATGACCGAAGTGCGCATGGTGCTGGAAGAAGCCGAGCGTCTGAATGTTGTGCCGCGTCTTGGCATTCGTGCACGACTTGCTTCGCAGGGTTCTGGTAAGTGGCAGTCGAGCGGCGGCGAAAAATCTAAATTTGGCCTGTCAGCAACGCAGGTGCTCAAGCTGGTTGAAATCATGCGTGAAGCGGGCCGGATCGACAGCCTGCAGCTGCTGCATTTCCATTTGGGATCGCAGATGTCTAACATTCGCGATATCGCGACCGGGGTGCGTGAGTCTGCGCGCTTCTATGTGGAACTGGCAAAACTCGGCGTCAACATTAAGTGCTTTGACGTCGGCGGCGGCCTGGGCGTGGACTATGAAGGTACCCGTTCGCAGTCCGACTGTTCGGTCAATTACGGGCTGAATGAATATGCCAATAATGTGATCTGGGGAATTGGCGCAGCTTGTGACGAGCATGGACTTGAGCACCCAACGGTGATTACCGAATCCGGCCGCGCAGTCACGGCTCACCACACGGTGCTGGTATCTAACATCATCGGTGTTGAGCGTAACGAATTCAGTAAGCCAGAAGCGCCAGAGATTGAGGATGCCCCGCGTCCTATCCTGAGCATGTGGGAAACCTGGCAGGAGATGCACGAGCCGGACACGCGTCGTTCGCTGCGTGAATGGCTGCACGACAGCCAGATGGACCTGTTTGATATCCATACAGGCTACTCATCCGGCACCTATAGCCTGAAGCAGCGCGCCTGGGCAGAACAGCTTTACCTGAGCATCTGTCACTACATTCAGCAGCATCTTGATCCCAGCAACCGTGCGCACCGTCCGATCATCGACGAGTTGCAGGAGCGCATGGCGGACAAGATCTACGTTAACTTCTCGCTGTTCCAGTCCATGCCGGATGCATGGGGCATCGATCAGCTGTTCCCTGTACTGCCGCTGGAAGGCCTGAATAAAAAGCCGGAACGTCGTGCCGTTCTGCTGGACATCACCTGTGACTCTGACGGTACCATCGATCACTATGTTGATGGTGACGGTATTGCCACAACCATGCCGATGCCGGAGTACGACGTGGACAACCCACCGATGCTCGGCTTCTTTATGGTCGGCGCCTATCAGGAAATCCTCGGCAACATGCATAACCTGTTTGGTGACACCGAAGCGGTTGACGTGTTTGCTTTCCAGGATGGCGAGGTGGAGGTTCAGCTGTCGGATGAGGGCGATACCGTGGCCGACATGCTGCAGTATGTTCAGCTCGATCCGAACGAACTGATGACGCTGTTCCGTAAGCAGATTCAGACCTCTGAACTGGATGACGAACTGCGTGAGCAATTCCTGCAAGAATTTGAAAGTGGGCTGTACGGCTATACGTATTTAGAAGACGAATAACGCCCTGCGAAGCGCTTGCAGCCGAGCGGGACATTGTTGATAATCGGCAGCAACCTATCCCTTCCTCGTCGGGCCTAACGACGCGGAGGGGATTTTTTTTATCTCAACCTGAAAGGTGCGCGGGCCTGGCCCGTTTAAGGCACAGACAGAGGACGATCTATGTACAACACCCTCGGTAATCAGTACGACAATTCCCTGGTTTCGAACGCCTTTGGTTTTATGCGTTTCCCGGTTAATTTCCAGCCTTATGACAGTGACGCAGAGTGGGTGATCACGGGCGTTCCGTTTGATGCGGCAACCTCTGGCCGTCCGGGCAGCCGTCTTGGCCCTGGCGCTATCCGTCAAATTTCGACCAATCTCGCCTGGGAAGGCTGCCGCTGGCCGTGGGAGTTTGACCTGCGTCAGCGCCTGAACGTGGTGGACTGCGGCGATCTGGTTTACGCCTTTGGTGATTCACAGGATCTCTCTGACAAGCTGCAGGCCCATGCAGAGAAACTGCTGGCGAACGGCAAACGCATGATGACCTTTGGTGGCGATCACTACGTCACGCTTCCCCTGCTGCGCGCTCATGCGAAGCACTTTGGTAAAATGGCGCTGGTGCACTTTGATGCCCATACCGATACCTACTCTAATGGTCCAACGTTTGACCATGGCACCATGTTCTTTACCGCACCGAAAGAGGGGCTCATCGATCCTCAGCACTCGGTGCAGATCGGTATTCGTACCGAATTCGACAAAAGCCTGGGCTTTAACGTGCTGGATGCTGCTCAGGTTAACGACCGCAGCGTGGACGATCTTCTGGTGGAAATTAAGCGCACCGTGGGCGACCTGCCGGTTTATCTGACATTTGATATCGACTGTCTGGATCCTGCGCATGCGCCTGGCACCGGTACGCCGGTCATCGGCGGTTTAACCACCGATAAAGCCACCAAACTGATTCGTGGTTTACAGGGCATGAATATCGTGGGGATGGATCTGGTGGAAGTCGCGCCGGGTTACGATCACGCTGATCTGACGGCACTTGCCGCCGCTACGCTGGCGCTGGACATGTTGCACGTACAGGCCGCGAATAAAGGCTGATGCGACAGAGGGATAACCTCAGGGTTATCCCTCTGATTCAGACTTACTTGCCGTCTGCAGCGATGCGATCGCGAATATGCTGCGCACGCGCTTCGGAGTCCGGATGGGAGTCAAACATTGAGCTTTGACGGCCCTGTTCCAGTTTTGCCAGTTTTTCAAAGCTGGTTGCCAGCCCGACCGGATCAATACCGCGCTTTTTCAGCAGATTGTATGAGTAGTCATCAGCCTGAGTCTCCTGCGTCTGCGAGAACTGGGCATTCACTAATTTTTCACCCATATCACCCAACTGCGACTGTGACAGCGAACCGATAATACCGCCAGCCGATGCCGCCGCGGTGCGTGCTGCCGTGGTGGTGAAGGCGACCTGCATCGCTTTGCGCGTATGACCCAGCGCAACGTGGCCCATTTCATGACCCAGTACCGCCTCGACTTCATTGTCGGTCATCATATCCATCAGTCCGCTGTAAACGCGGATGCAGCCGTTGGCCATTGCCCAGGCGTTAACGTCTTTGGTCTGGTAAACCTTGTAGTTAGCCGGAATACCATTGATGTTGTCGCCCAGCGCCGCAGCGATTTTATTCAGCCGTTGCTGGTACGCGCTGTCAGCTGGCGCGACCTGGTTTTCTTTGTCCATTTGGGCGCAGGACTGATCGCTAAGCTGCTTAACCTGAGCATCGCTCAACGTGTAAGCCTGAAATGCCTGTGCGCCCGATTGCAGCAGACCATTACTATTTACACCCTCACAGCCGCTAAGCAGCGCAACCAGGCCCAGAGCCAGTGCCGTTTTATGAATTTTCATTGTGTCGTCCCATAAGTAACAAGATAAAAAACAAACACCTGAATCCGTACAAGGTGGTTGAACCAACAGGTTATAGTTCGCGATAAGCCTTTTTGCTAGCAGACATTACTGGAAAAGCCAGACGAAGCGGGAACATTTAGCGTTTTACGACATTACTTTTGCCCCGTTTTTCATGTACATTGTGGTGAAACTTTTCCCCGTGCTTTGCCCGATAGCTGATTAATTACAACAGGTTAAGGCGCAAATCATTAATCCGAACTGGAGTAGAAGATGCCCTCTCGTAAAGATCTTGCCAACGCCATTCGCGCGTTAAGTATGGACGCAGTGCAAAAAGCTAAATCGGGACATCCGGGTGCCCCTATGGGCATGGCGGATATCGCCGAAGTCTTGTGGCGCGGCTATCTCAATCATAACCCAACCAACCCACATTGGGCCGATCGCGACCGTTTTGTTCTGTCCAATGGTCACGGTTCGATGCTGATTTACAGCCTGCTGCACCTTACCGGCTACGATTTACCGATTCGCGAGCTGGAAAACTTCCGTCAGTTGCATTCTAAAACGCCGGGGCACCCTGAATATGGCTACACCGCGGGCGTGGAAACCACGACCGGTCCGCTGGGGCAGGGCATCGCTAACGCCGTAGGGTTTGCCATTGCGGAGCGGACGCTGGCAGCACAGTTCAACCGTCCGGGCCATGAGATCGTAGACCATAATACCTGGGTCTTTATGGGCGACGGCTGCATGATGGAAGGCATCTCACACGAAGTGTGCTCGCTGGCGGGTACGCTGAAGCTGGGCAAGCTGGTGGCATTCTATGATGACAATGGTATCTCCATCGATGGTCATGTTGACGGCTGGTTCACCGATGACACCGCGAAGCGTTTCGAAGCTTACGGCTGGCATGTGGTGCGCGGCGTTGACGGTCACGATGCCGACGCCATCGCGAAAGCCATTGAAGAAGCGAAAGCGGTGAGCGACAAGCCATCACTGCTGATGTGCAAAACTGTGATCGGTTTTGGTTCACCGAATAAAGCGGGTACCCACGACTCACACGGCGCACCGCTGGGCGATGACGAGATTGCGCTCACCCGCAAACAGCTAGGCTGGGACTATCCGCCTTTCGTTATTCCTTCAGACATTTATGCTGAGTGGGATGCTAAAGAAGCAGGCAAGGCGAAAGAGGATGCGTGGAACACGAAATTCGCGGCCTATGCCAGCGCCTTCCCTGAGCTGGCTGCCGAATTCAAACGTCGCATGAGCAACGAACTGCCGGCTAACTGGCAGCAGGAATCGCAGAAGTTTATCGAGCAGCTTCAGGCTAACCCGGCGAAAATCGCCAGCCGTAAAGCCTCGCAGAATGCGATCGAAGCCTTTGGTAAAATCCTGCCGGAATATCTGGGCGGTTCTGCTGATCTGGCACCCAGTAACCTCACCATCTGGTCTGGCTCTAAGCCCATCAATGAAGACGCTGCCGGTAACTATATTCATTACGGCGTGCGTGAATTCGGTATGACCGCCATTGCTAACGGTCTGGCCCTGCACGGCGGTTTTCTGCCTTACACTGCGACCTTCCTGATGTTCGTAGAATATGCGCGCAACGCTGCGCGTATGGCTGCGCTGATGAAGATCCGTCAGATCATGGTGTATACCCACGATTCAATCGGTCTGGGTGAAGATGGCCCGACGCACCAGCCGGTAGAGCAGATGGCGAGCCTGCGTACCACACCAAACATGAGCCTGTGGCGTCCGTGTGACCAGGTGGAATCAGCCGTGGCATGGAAATATGCCATTGAGCGTAAAGACGGTCCAAGCGCCCTGATCTTCTCACGTCAGAATCTGGCGCAGCAGGACCGTACGCCTGAGCAGCTGGCAAACGTGGCCCGCGGCGGTTATGTGCTGAAAGACAGCGCGGGCACGCCAGAGCTGATTCTGATCGCCACCGGTTCAGAAGTTGAACTGGCTGTGTCTGCGTATCAGAAACTGACCGATGAAGGCCGTAAGGTTCGCGTGGTTTCTATGCCATCAACGGATGCGTTCGACAAGCAGTCTGCAGAGTATCGTGAATCTGTGCTGCCGAAGGCCGTTGCCGCTCGCGTTGCTATTGAAGCGGGTATTGCAGACTATTGGTTCAAATATACCGGCCTGAACGGCGCTATTGTCGGCATGACCACCTTCGGTGAGTCAGCGCCTGCTGAGAAGCTGTTTGAAGTCTTCGGCTTCACGGTAGACAACGTGGTAGCGAAAGCAAAAGCGTTGCTGGCCTGACAGAAGGGCGCAGGCGAGTGAAGGCTCGCCGAAACCCAGATAAAAGGGGGCGCAGTTTGCCCCCTTATCGACAAAATTATTCCTGTAGTAATAGCGATTTTTTGCGTAATTTTGTGATGTAGATCCAAAAATACGCAGTCCGCTTGATCGCAATCATTCCCGTTATTCCTTCCTTCTATTATCCTAGCTGAACCGTTTCAGTGAGGCCGCTTTGCCTGCGATCGGGCTAAGAATCTCCTGTACAAAATGCAGTGAAACGCTCAGGCTATCTGCACCTTTTTTTCAGTCTGGTTTGGCAGGAGAAAGATGACCATTCGGGTAGCGATAAACGGCTTTGGTCGCATTGGGCGCAACGTGTTGCGTGCACTGTATGAAACGGGGCGCCGCGCGGAAATCACAGTGGTGGCAGTTAACGAACTGGCTGAAGCTGCGGGCATGGCGCACCTGCTAAAGTACGATACCAGTCATGGGCGTTTCGCGCTGGATGTCCGTCAGGAGCGGGATCAGCTGTGGGTCGGAGACGATATCATCCGTATTCTGCATCGTGCCGGACTGGAAGCGCTGCCCTGGGGCGAGCTTAACGTGGATGTGGTGCTGGACTGCACTGGCGTTTACGGTTCCCGTCATGACGGCGAAGCCCACCTGCGTGCTGGGGCAAAGAAAGTGCTGTTTTCCCATCCAGGGGGTAACGATCTTGATGCAACCGTGGTGTACGGCGTTAACGAGCAGGAACTGAAACAAACGGACTGTATTGTCTCTAATGCATCCTGTACCACCAACTGCATTATTCCGGTGATCAAGCTGCTGGATGATGCGTTTGGTATCGAGTCGGGTACGGTAACGACAATCCATTCGGCGATGCACGATCAGCAGGTGATTGACGCCTATCACAGCGATCTGCGCCGTACGCGTGCGGCCAGTCAGTCTATTATCCCGGTGGATACCCGTTTGGCGGCAGGCATTGCGCGTATTTTTCCGAAATTTAACGATCGCTTCGAAGCCATCGCGGTTCGCGTACCGACGATCAACGTGACGGCCATTGATCTCAGCGTTTCCGTCCGCCAGTCCGTTCGGGCCTGTGAGGTTAACGCCTTGTTGCAAAGCGCGGCAGAAGGGGCATTTCGTGGTATAGTTGACTACACAGAATTGCCGTTAGTCTCAGTAGATTTCAACCATGATCCGCACAGTGCCATTGTGGACGGTACACAAACGCGGGTCAGCGGTCAGCACCTGATCAAAACCCTGGTCTGGTGTGATAACGAATGGGGCTTTGCTAACCGAATGCTCGACACAACGTTAGCGATGGCCGCAAGCGGTTTCAGGTAAGACGCGGTTTGCGTCTGGCAAAACTTATGAGAATCAACGAGAGGGTTCACCATGTCCGTAATTAAGATGACCGATCTGGATCTTGCTGGCAAACGCGTTTTAATTCGCGCCGATCTCAACGTACCAGTGAAAGAAGGGAAAGTGACGTCAGATGCACGTATTCGTGCTTCACTGCCAACTATCGAAGCGGCGTTGAAACAGGGTGCCAAAGTGATGGTTACCTCTCACCTGGGTCGTCCGACCGAAGGTGAATACAACGAAGAATTCTCACTGCTGCCAGTAGTGAACTACCTGAAAGAGAAACTGAACGGTACTCAGGTTACCCTGGCGAAAGACTACCTCGACGGCGTCGATATCGGCGCAGGCGAACTGGTGGTGCTGGAAAACGTTCGCTTTAATAAAGGCGAAAAGAAAGACGACGAAGCGCTGTCTAAGAAATACGCTGCGCTGTGCGACGTCTTTGTTATGGATGCTTTTGGAACCGCGCACCGCGCCCAGGCATCCACGCACGGCGTTGGCAAATTTGCCCCTGTCGCCTGTGCTGGCCCGCTGCTGTCGGCTGAGCTGGAAGCGCTGGGTAAAGTGATGAAGAACCCTGAGCGCCCGCTGGTGGCTGTGGTCGGTGGTTCTAAGGTTTCAACCAAATTTGACGTGCTGCAGTCGCTGGTGAAGATTGCCGATACCGTGATTGTCGGCGGCGGCATTGCTAACACCTTTGTCGCTATCGACAACAACGTGGGCAAATCGCTGTTTGAGCCAGACTTCGTTGACGCGGCCAAAGGCCTGCGCGATCAGTACGGCATTCCTGTTCCAACCGATTCACGTGTTGGCACGGAATTCTCTGAAACTGCCCCGGCAACCGTGAAAAAGGTTTCGGAAGTCGCAGATAACGAAGAGATTATGGACTTCGGTGATGAAACCGCTCAGGCCATGGCGACCATTCTGAAGAACGCCAAAACCATTCTGTGGAACGGCCCGGTGGGCGTGTTTGAATTCCCGAACTTCCGCAAAGGCACCGAGATTGTGGCTAACGCCATTGCAGACAGCGAAGCCTTCTCAGTGGCGGGCGGCGGTGATACGCTGGCCGCTATCGACCTGTTCGGTATCGAAGACAAAATCTCCTACATATCTACCGGCGGCGGTGCCTTCCTGGAGTTCGTGGAAGGCAAAAAACTGCCAGCCGTAGCTATGCTGGAAGAGCGTGCGAAGCAGTAATCCTTTGGGGGCGGTGCCCTACGGCATCGCCTGAAAACTCGCCCGAAACCGGGCGTTTAAATCGCTGTCCCCGTATCGGGGATAACCGGTCACGAAACAGGACACAATCATGTCTAAAATTTTTGATTTCGTAAAACCCGGCGTTGTCACTGGTGATGACGTTCAGAAGATCTTCAAAGTAGCGAAAGAGAACAAATTCGCTCTGCCTGCGGTCAACTGCGTCGGCACCGACTCCATTAACGCTGTACTGGAAGCCGCGGCAAAAGTAAAAGCGCCGGTTATCGTACAGTTCTCCAACGGTGGTGCTGCGTTCATCGCCGGTAAAGGTTTTAAAACAGACAAGCCACAGGGCGCAGCGATTTTCGGTGCCATCTCTGGCGCGCACCACGTGCATCTGATGGCTGAGCAGTACGGCGTGCCGGTTATCCTGCATACCGACCACTGCGCCAAGAAACTGCTGCCGTGGATCGACGGTCTGCTGGACGCGGGCGAAGAGCACTTCAAGAAAACCGGTAAGCCTCTGTTCTCTTCTCACATGATCGACCTGTCTGAAGAGTCACTGGAAGAAAACATTGAAATCAGCAGCAAATACCTGGCGCGCATGGCGAAAATCGACATGACCCTGGAAATCGAGCTGGGCTGCACCGGTGGTGAAGAAGATGGCGTAGATAACAGCCATATGGATGCTTCAGCGCTTTACACTCAGCCAGAAGACGTAAACTACGCGTACGAAAAACTGAATGCGATCAGTCCGCGCTTCACCATTGCGGCCTCTTTCGGTAACGTGCACGGCGTTTACAAGCCAGGCAACGTTAAACTGACCCCAACCATTCTGCGTGATTCACAGAAATTTGTCTGTGAAAAACACGGTCTGCCGCACAACGCGCTGGATTTCGTCTTCCACGGTGGTTCAGGTTCATCTGCTGCAGAAATCGAAGAATCTATCAGCTACGGCGTGATCAAGATGAATATCGATACCGATACCCAATGGGCAACCTGGGACGGCATCCTGCAGTACTACAAAAAGAATGAAGGCTATCTTCAGGCGCAGCTGGGTAACCCGGAAGGCGCAGACAAGCCTAACAAGAAATACTATGACCCACGTGTATGGCTGCGCTCTGCTCAGGCATCCATGGTGGTGCGTCTGGAGCAGGCGTTCAAAGAACTCAACGCCGTTGACGTTCTGTAAGCATCACGCTGCTGTCGTCTGAGTTCGAGAGAACGCCAGACGAACAACTCAGTCCCGATCGTCCGATCGGGACTTTTTTTTTTATCCTTTCCGCTCACGCTCAGTTTCGTTTCTTTTTGTCGGGCGACACATTCTGACGTGCTGTCACAACCTAACTGCAGCGCGCGCTGTATCCTGTGTGTGGCTTAACAGGTGAGGGCAATCGTATGGCCGTCAAACGCATTGTGGCCAATATTCAGGCCGGAAATACGGAAGAAGCAGAACGCTTTTACGGGGGTATTCTTGATCTGACACTGGCGATGGATCACGGATGGATCATGACCTGGGCCGCGGATAACACGATGGTGCCGCAGGTCAGTATTGCGCGGGAAGGCGGCGCCGGCACAGCTGTTCCGGATTTATCCATTGAGGTTGATAATCTCGATGAGGTGTACCAGCGCGTCGTCGCTGCGGGCCTTAAGGTGGAGTATGGCCTGGTGAAAGAAGCATGGGGCGTGCGTCGTTTTTATGTCCGTGATCCGTTTGGCAGGCTGATTAATATACTCAGCCATGTGCCCTGAACAAACATCCTGCGCTGATCCTGGCGTGCTGATGCGTAAATGTGCAAAACCGCCTTCCCGCATCACTCAGTTTGGCGTCTGGCTAAATAATTGATTACCCTTAATCCCTGGGTGTCGGATTACATCTGGCAGTTTTTGTTTTTCCCCACAGGGGATTCATCGACAGGGCTTACAAATGGAAGACTTGAATGTTGTTAATGGCATTAACAGTGCCGGTGGCTGGCTGGTACACAACCAGGCGCTGATTCTGAGTTATGCCGTCAATATCGTCGCGGCAATCGCCATTATCATTGTCGGCATGATCATCGCCAGGGTGATTTCTAACACGGTTAATCGCCTGTTGCTCGCGCGTCATATTGACGCCACCGTAGCCGATTTCCTTTCCGCCCTGGTGCGCTATGGCGTTATCGCCTTCACGGTCATTGCTGCGCTGGGCCGTGTCGGCGTGCAGACGGCATCAGTGATCGCCGTGCTGGGTGCCGCCGGTCTGGCAGTAGGTTTAGCCCTGCAAGGCTCGCTCTCCAATCTGGCGGCTGGCGTCCTCCTGGTTACCTTCCGTCCTTTCCGCACCGGTGAGTTTGTCGATTTGGGCGGCGTAATGGGCACCGTGCTCAATGTGCAAATTTTCTCGACCACCCTGAAATCTGCCGATGGCAAAATCGTTGTGGTGCCAAATGGCAAGATTATCAGTGGCAATATCATCAACTTCTCGCGCGAGCCAGTGCGTCGAAATGAATTCATTATCGGGGTTGCCTACGAAGCCGATGTGGATGAGGTGATTGCCCTGTTGCGCGGCGTCGTTGAGGCCGATCAGCGCGTACTTAAAGAACGTGGCATCCAGATTGGCCTGAATGAATTAGGGGCGTCATCGCTTAACTTCGTGGTGCGTTGCTGGAGTAACAGCAGCGATCTGCAGGACGTTTACTGGGACTTACTGAAAAACTTTAAACGTGCGCTGGACAGCAAAGGCATTGGCATCCCTTATCCACAAATGGATGTGCACCTGCACCAGGTTCAACAGCCAGAAAGCGAGACGACGGCAGCGCAGTAATGTTAGTGGGCGGCAGCGGTCGCCCATTAATTTTGTTAATAGCAGATTAATTTTTTCAATTTCCGCTAATCTGACTCGCTCTTTATAATCCCTGCATCTCACCGATGTAAGGAATATCACCCAGTGTTAACCATTTACTTTCAAGGGCTTGCTCTTGGGGCGGCGCTTATCCTGCCGTTAGGCCCGCAAAACGCCTTCGTGCTGAACCAGGGGGTGAAGCGCCAGTATCATTTGATGACTGCGGCGCTTTGTGCGTTAAGCGATGTCGCATTAATCTGTGCGGGCATTTTTGGCGGCAGTGCGCTCCTGAACCAGTCTCCCTTACTGCTGATGCTGATGACTTGTGCCGGGGTTGCCTTTCTGCTCTGGTTCGGGTGGGGAGCCTTACGCACGGCATTTAGCCGTAACATTGAACTGGCGTCGGGTAGCCACTTAACGCAGAGCAGAGGACGAATTATCGCGACGATGTTGGCGGTGACCTGGCTGAATCCGCATGTTTATCTTGATACTTTTGTTGTGCTGGGAAGCCTGGGCGGACAGTTACCCGGAACGGTTGCGCGACAGTGGTTTGCGTTAGGAACCATCAGCGCCTCGGTGCTGTGGTTTTTCGGTCTGGCGCTGCTGGCGGCCTGGCTTGCGCCTTTACTGCAAACGGCGCGCGCACAACGCATCATTAACCTGCTGGTCGGTGCGGTCATGTGGTTTATTGCGTTTCAGCTCGCCCGGCAGGTCATCACAGGATTTTAGGTAAAAGCTATACGAAAACGGTTTATTGAGGCCAGTATGCCGAACTTTTGCCATAATCTTCACTCCAAACAACGCGTAATGTGATGCGCTTGTGGGCTTCATGTACTGGGAGCCATCGAACTGACCTTTTCAAGGAGGACTTTCATGAAACTGAAAGCATTGGCGCTTGTCGCGATGATGAGTGCAGGGGCATTGCCTTTGAGCGTGCAGGCTGACGAATTGCCGAACGGACCCCATGTTGTTACGTCAGGTAAGGCAACTGTAGATGCCCGTCCGGATATCGCGACGCTGTCAATTGTGGTGAATGTCTCATCGAAAGATGCCGCAGAGGCAAAAAAGCAGGTCGATAGCCGCGTAGCGCAATATTTTGATTTCCTGCAAAAAAACGGTATTGAGAAAAAGGATATCGAAGCCGCGAACCTGACGACGCAGCCAGAATATGATTACACCAAAGACGGTAAATCACAGCTCAAAGGCTACCGTGCGGTGCGTCAGGTTCAGGTCACCGTACGTCAGCTGGATAAGCTTAACGATCTGCTCGATGGTGCGCTGAAGTCCGGTCTGAATGAAGTGCGTAGTGTTGAACTGGGCGTCGCTAATCCTGAGCGCTACAAGCAGCAGGCGCTTAAAGCCGCCATCAAAAATGCGACCCAGCAGGCCTCAGAACTGGCCGAAGGCTTTAATGCCAAACTGGGGCCGATCTACAGCATTCGTTATCAGGTGGCTAACTATCAGCCGATGCCAATGAACCGCATGTTCAAAGCACCGGCGGCGGCGGCAGATACCTCAGCGCAGGAAACCTACGATCAGCAAAGCATTAACTTTGATGACCAGGTGGATGTGGTTTTTGAGATGAAACCAAATACGGCACAGTAAGCCGTTATTGGTATTGTGGTTAAGTCATCAGGGGCAATTTTTGCCAGGCGGTCCTCGCGCCGCTGACGCGGTTCCTTTACATCGCTCATCAACCTGACGGGCCGGCGCAGCCGGCACATCCCTGTGCCGGCTGCGCCTTTTACTCGCATCTTTGCGGATAAATCCTGGTTGATTCCCTCTGCTCAGCGCTGCGTATCGCCTTCTGAAAAATGCCCCTGACGGCCATTAACGCCGTGCCGCTTTGACCAGTACACCTTTTCACCGCAACGCCCAAATTTTGCTGCGGCAAAGGGCGATTATTCCGCCGCATCCTGACGTAGCACCCGGTGGCCATGCGCAATCAGCGCATCCGTTACCCGACGCATCAGGCGGCTTTCAGGTGCAAAACGGTGCCAGTACAGCATCCGACGTTGATACAGCCCCGGCGTGAGATCGATCAGCTCGCCACTCGCCAGTTCGCGTTCAATCTGCAGGTGAGGGATCATACAGCAGGTCGAGCCCTGCCGGGCCATCTGCACAAACGCTTCGGACGAGTTGACGATGTGGCAGGGAACGCTACCCGGTGATAAATCAAAATTCTGCTGCAAAAAGGCCTGATGCATATCATCCAGGTGATCAAATGCCACGGCTGGCGCTTTAAGCAGGGCGGAACGCGTTACGCCGTTAGGGAAAAAGCGCGCTGCAAAATCCTTTGACGCCACAAACAAATAATCCAGCGCACCCAGTTGATCCACCAGGCAGCTGGGAAGCGGCTGCGGTTGAATACTGACTGCGCCAACCACTTCGCCTCGTCTCAGGCGCTCTTGAGTGCGGGTTTCATCCTCAACCTGAAGGTTCAGGCGCACAGGCGAATCGGCCAGGACGTCTTTTAATGCCGGTAACAGCCACGTTGCCAGACTGTCGGCGTTGACCGCCAGCGACAGCAGTAGCGGCGTTGTGCCGCTGTTCTCATCGCCCAGCCACTCTTCCTCCAGTAACTCAACCTGGTGCAGAAGGGCGAGCAGCTTTTGCCCCTGTTCAGTGGGACGAGGCGGTACCGTACGCACCAATAACGGCTGACCAAACAGATTTTCCAACTGTTTAATGCGTTGCGAGACGGCAGACTGCGTAATGCAAAGTTTTTGTGCGGCACGTTCAAATCCGCGTTCACGTATCACTGCGTCCAGCGCCTGAAGCGTTCTGTAATCCGGGCGTTTCATTATTTTTCTCTCTCCTTCAGGATGGACGTTACGATGCCACAAATATTCCAACGGAAATGTCAGCGATATTTTTGTGGGCTGGCTTCCAAAGCATTAAATCCGCCCAATGCATCCGAGCATTTTCAGCAAGCCTTGCTTTATACTACGCGCATTTCCTTATCGCACAGGTTCTAAACATATCATGACCCAGGATGAACTGAAAAAAGCTGTTGGTTGGGCCGCACTGGATTATGTGCAGCCCGGTACTGTCGTCGGCGTCGGTACGGGTTCTACGGCCGCTCACTTTATCGATGCGCTCGGCAGCATTAAACATCAGATTGAGGGGGCCGTATCCAGTTCCGAAGCGTCAACGCAAAAGCTAAAAAGCCTGGGCATTCAGGTGTTTGATTTGAACGAGATTGATGACCTGGCCATTTATGTCGACGGTGCCGATGAAATTAACCCACAAATGCAGATGATCAAAGGGGGCGGTGCTGCCTTAACTCGTGAGAAAATCGTCGCGGCGGTCGCCAAAAAGTTTATCTGTATCGCCGACGCATCAAAAGAAGTGGACGTGCTTGGACGCTTCCCGTTGCCGGTTGAAGTTATCCCGATGGCGCGAAGCTATGTTGCACGTGAACTGGTGAAGCTGGGCGGTTTGCCGGAATATCGTCAGAATGTGGTGACCGACAACGGTAATATCATTCTTGATGTGCACAACCTGCGTATTCTCAATCCCATTGAGCTGGAAAAAACGATTAATGCTCTGCCTGGCGTCGTCACCGTGGGGCTGTTCGCCACGCGTGGCGCAGATGTCGCCTTGATTGGCGGACCTGACGGTGTCAAAACCCTCAAAAAATAAAGCACCGGGCGCACAACAGGGCGCCCGCTTTTTTTGATTTAAAAAAACTTTTCTCACCAGGCTGAAATTTGGTGACTTATGTCACATAACCGTCATCGGCAGCGGGTTCGTTCTTCTCGATACGGTCAACCCACGATTTTGTCTGGCAAAGTACGCCCTCTGAGCCCTGCCATGCTGGCCGTCAGGCAATCGTTTGTATTGCCGCAGGCGAATTTTTTGATATTTTGACAGACGGCTGACTGCGTTCAGTCCTCGTTGAATTCTGAATAGGGTTGGGAAATGGCAAAGGTATCACTGGAAAAAGACAAAATTAAGTTCCTGCTGGTGGAAGGTGTCCATCAGAGCGCGCTGGAAAATCTTCGTGCTGCAGGTTACACCAATATTGAATTCCACAAAGGCGCACTGGATGCCGAGGCGTTAAAAGCTTCCGCTCGCGATGCGCATTTTATCGGTATCCGTTCCCGTTCCCAACTGACCGAAGAGATTTTTGCCGCTGCAGAAAAACTGGTAGCGGTGGGCTGTTTCTGTATCGGAACGAATCAGGTTGATTTAAATGCCGCAGCGAAACGCGGTATCCCGGTTTTTAACGCACCGTTCTCAAATACGCGCTCTGTGGCCGAGCTGGTTATTGGTGAGATGCTGCTGATGCTGCGTGGCGTTCCGGAAGCGAACGCCAAAGCGCACCGTGGTATCTGGAATAAAATCGCCAAAGGCTCTTTTGAAGCGCGCGGTAAAAAGCTGGGTATCATTGGCTATGGCCATATCGGTATGCAACTGGGCGTGCTGGCCGAAAGTCTGGGCATGCACGTTTACTTCTATGACATCGAAAACAAGCTGCCGTTGGGCAACGCATCACAGGTTCGTAGCCTGACGCAGTTGCTCAATATGAGTGACGTTGTCAGCCTGCATGTTCCGGAAACCGCCTCTACGCAAAATATGATTTCTGCCAATGAGCTGGCACAGATGAAGCCTGGCGGCCTGCTGATAAACGCCTCACGCGGCACCGTGGTAGATATTCCTGCACTGTGCGAAGCGCTGGCCAGCAAGCAGGTTGGTGGCGCTGCGATTGATGTGTTCCCTGTAGAGCCGGCGACCAACAGCGATCCGTTTGTTTCCCCACTGAGCGAATTCGACAACGTTATCCTGACGCCGCACATAGGGGGATCGACGGAAGAAGCGCAGGAGAATATCGGGATTGAAGTCGCGGGCAAGCTGGCGAAATATTCGGATAACGGTTCAACGCTGTCTGCCGTCAATTTCCCGGAAGTTTCGTTGCCGATGCACGGCATTAGCGCCAGTCGTCTGCTGCATATTCACGAAAACCGTCCGGGCGTACTCACCGCGATCAACCAGATTTTCGCTGAACAAGGCATCAACATTGCCGCTCAGTACCTGCAAACCTCTCCGATGATGGGTTATGTGGTCATCGACATTGATGCTGAGCACGAACTGGCAGAGAAAGCTCTGCAGCTGATGAAGGCGATTCCGGGAACGATTCGCGCTCGCCTGCTTTACTGATCCCACGCTGTCACCCACCCGGGCACACAAGCATGCCCGGGTTTATTCATCCCACAGCCACAGTTTTGATGGCGTCAGCACGGCCGGCAAAGGAATGTCCCACGCCGCTGTAGGCAGCGCGTCAACCCGCTGACAGTCATGAGCAATGCCCACCGGTAAGAACCCGTGCTGTTTCCAGTTCTGTAAGGTGCGATCGTAGAAGCCGCCCCCCATGCCTAAACGCTGTCCGGCGCGATCGAACGCCACCAGCGGTACCATCATTACGTCCAGTTCATCCAGCGTGATCAGATGACGAATATCCAGTGGAGGTTCGGGAATGCGCAGTTTATTTTGGATTAACTGTGTTTCTGGCGTATAGCGCAGAAAAAGCAAGTGGCCCGCTGCGAAGGGGTGCAGAACCGGCAGGTAAACCCGTTTGTTTTGCTGCCACAGCCTGGCGATAAGCGGTCGTGTATTGATTTCGCCATCAACAGACAAAAACAGTGCCACGTTGTTGGCATCGGCCAGTGGTGCAAAGTTGATCGCATGTTGGGCGAGTTGTTCGGCTGCCGCATGCTGCTGCTCAGCGCTCAGAGCGCGACGTAAGTGGCGAACGTGCTGACGGATGTCCTGACGCAGTACTAAAGAGGGTGCTGACATGGTGTCCCCCAGACAAAGTCGCTTGAGCGACGCAGTATATCATGCCTGGTGGGAGGTAATGCAGTACGACCAGAAGGGAGATCTCCGAGATGCCGCCGTAGGCTGTAACCCTTGAACCCTTGGTTCAAGGTGAACATGCCGTCGCAACCATCAGGCTTCTCGGACGGACCGAGCATGCTCACAGGTTGCGGAGCGTCACATTCTGTTGGTATGAAATATCGGCTCAGGGGACTGGCCCACTTGCAAACATCTCAGAGAAAATTGACTTCACCGTTAGTGTAGCACACTGACCATGAAGTGTTATTCGAACTTCGCATCCTGGCGATCGGTTATGCGACCTTGCTCAACTAAAGCCTGCTCAATGGTCTGCTGTAACATACGGATTCGTTGTTCCATGTTAGCAGCATAGTCACGCGTCTTACCTTTCTCTTGTGCCAGTTCATGGCAAATGTTTAACGCGGCAATGAACACCAGTTGCTCTGTATTGGTGACTCTAGTGCGAACTTTTAAATCTTGCAACCGTTGATTGAGATCTTCTGCTGCCGCGTTCAGCGCATCTTGCTGTTCAGGCGGACAATTCACTCTCAAAGAACGACCAAAAATTTGTAAATCTACCGGTTGTGCAGACATGCCACCTTCCTGACTGATTACCTGGCTCGCCATTCCCCTTAGCCTTCAATGGCCTGGGAGGCGGGCAACTATATAGACCTGAGAAATAAGATACAACCCCTTTTCTGGAAACCTTGAGGCAGCTAGTGGTAGCATACCACGAACTCTTACAGCCAACGACGATGAAAAATGATGTCTTCACAGAACGCAACCCCCGATTACAACGCGCTGGCGGCGGCGCTCTCACAGCATGGCGTGGGCATGACGCCTGCGGAAATGCACGGCTTACTCAGCGGCATCTTATGTGGCGGTAATGCGGATAACAGCTGGAAAACGCTGGTCCACGATCTTGCGAACGAAGGCATGGCTTTTTCGCAGACGCTGTCCCTGCCACTGCAGTCTTTGCATGAAAGCATTGCGACTACGCTAGAGGACGATGGCTTCCTTTTTCAACTGATGCTGCCCGACGATGATGACATTACGGTGTTTGATCGCGCGGATGCTCTGGCGGGCTGGGTAAACCATTTTTTACTTGGTCTGGGCGTAACCCAGCCTAAACTGGATAAGGTCACCGGTGAAACGGGCGAGGCCATTGACGATCTGCGCACGATTGCTCAGTTGGGCTACGACGAAGACGAAGATCAGGAAGAATTAGAGCAGTCGCTGGAAGAGGTGATTGAGTACGTTCGTGTTGCAGCACTACTTTGCCACGACACTTTCACGCGTCCGCAACCGACTGCGCCAGAAGTACAAAAGCCAACGCTACACTAAGCCAGCTATCTGAGTTTAACAGGGAGTGCAGACATGATTTCACTGGAAAATTTTCAACAGCGCCGTCAGGCGCTGCTGGCGAAAATGGTTCCGGGCAGCGCAGCGTTAATTTTTGCCGCGCCTGAAGTAACGCGCAGTAACGATAGCGAATATCCGTTTCGTCAGAACAGCGACTTCTGGTACTTCACGGGGTTCAACGAGCCTCAGGCGTTACTGGTGCTGATAAAAAGTGATGAGAACCACAATCACAGTGTGCTGTTTAATCGTGTTCGCGACCTGACTGCAGAAATCTGGTTTGGCCGCCGTCTGGGACAGGATGCGGCGCCCGCTAAGCTCGGCGTAGATCGTGCCCTGCCCTGGAACGATATTGGTGAACAACTCCACCTGCTGCTGAACGGCCTGGATGAGGTGTACCACGCGCAGGGCCAGTATGCTGAAGCTGATAAACTGGTGTTCGGTGCGCTGGATAAACTGCGGCAGGGTTTTCGCCAGAATCTGAGCGCGCCTGCCAGCCTGACAGACTGGCGTCCCTGGGTGCATGAGATGCGCCTGTTCAAAAGTCCGGAAGAAATCGCCATCCTGCGCCGTGCGGGTGAGATCAGTGCGCTGGCGCATACGCGCGCAATGCAGGTCTGTCGTCCGGGCCTGTACGAATATCATCTGGAAGGGGAAATTCATCACGAATTTAACCGCCACGGTGCGCGATTCCCGTCTTACAACACGATTGTGGGTTCCGGCGAAAACGGCTGCATTCTGCACTACACCGAAAACGAGTGTGAGATGCAGGACGGTGATCTGGTGCTTATTGATGCCGGATGTGAATGGCAGGGCTATGCGGGTGACATTACCCGGACGTTCCCGGTTAACGGTAAATTCACTCAGCCGCAGCGGGCGGTGTACAACATCGTACTCAAATCACTTGAAACGGCACTGTCCCGATTCCGTCCCGGCGTTAGCATCCGCGAGGTTAATGATGACGTCGTGCGCATTATGGTCACAGGACTGGTTGAGTTTGGGATAATGCAGGGCGAGGTTGAGACGCTGATCGCTGAAGATGCCCACCGTAAATTCTTTATGCATGGTCTGGGCCACTGGCTGGGTCTGGATGTCCACGATGTGGGGCACTACGGCACACCAAGCCGCGATCGTATCCTGGAGCCGGGCATGGTTATCACCGTCGAACCGGGGTTGTATATCGCGCCCGATGCTGACGTACCTGTGGAATACCGCGGTATCGGCATCCGCATCGAGGATGACATTGTGATTACCGAAACCGGTATTGAGAACCTCACCGACAGCGTGGTGAAAGATCCTGATGCAATTGAAGCGCTGATGGCGGCGGCACGCGCGTTATGACCATTCTTATCGCCGGTGGAGGAATGACCGGCGCCACCCTGGCGCTGGCCATCGCGCACCTGACACAGGGTAAACTGCCCGTGACGCTGATTGAAAGCAGCGAGCCTGGCAGCCGTGCGCATCCGGGCTATGACGGCCGGGCGATTGCTCTGTCTGCCGGAACCTGCCAGCAGCTTGCTGATATCAATCTCTGGCAGCGGATCTCCCCCTGTGCCACACCGATTACCACTATTCACGTATCCGATCGCGGCCATGCCGGTTTCGTGTCACTCGCCGCCAGCGATTATGCGATTCCCGCGCTGGGGCAGGTAGTTGAATTATTCGACGTAGGGCAATGCCTGTTCACACAGTTAAAACAGGCACCCGGCGTCACACTGCGCTGTCCCGCGCGCGTCACTCAGGTGGCCCGATCCCTGGAAAGCGTGCGGGTCACGCTTGATAATGATGAACAGCTGGAAGGCGACGTGCTGGTAGCCGCTGATGGTACCCGTTCAGCCGTTGCGGCCGCCTGCGGCATGCAGTGGCACACCGAGCCCTATCAGCAGTTAGCGCTTATTGCCAACGTCACCAGTGAGCTTCCCCATCAGGGCCGGGCTTTTGAACGCTTTACCGAGTTTGGCCCGTTGGCGCTGTTGCCAATGTCAGATAATCGCCTCTCGCTGGTGTGGTGCCATCCGCTGGATCAGCGCCCGCAGGTTGAAAGCTGGAGTGACGAGGCGTTTCTCAGCCAGCTTCAGCGCGCATTTGGCTGGCGACTGGGCAAATTTATCCATACCGGTAAGCGTGACGTTTATCCGTTAGCGCTGCAGCAGGCCGACCCGGTGGTTTCTCATCGCGTTGTGACGGTTGGTAACGCGGCACAGACGCTGCATCCTATTGCCGGTCAGGGGTTCAATCTTGGCCTGCGTGATGTGATGTCGCTTGCAGAAACCCTGGCAACCGCGCACCGACAGCAGCAGGATCCGGGCAGCTATGCGGTCCTGCAACATTACCGCCAACGTCGCCAGCAGGATCGGGCCATTACCGTGGGCATCACTGACGGTCTGGTGCGCATGTTTGCCAACCGTCATGTGCCGCTGGTCGTCGGGCGCAACCTTGGCCTGCTGGCAATGGATCACCTGCCATGGCTGAGAAATCTTCTGGCCGAGCGAACGCTCGGCTGGGTTAAGCGTTAACTGAGAGGCACTGATGCAAACTTACGATGTAGTGGTCGCCGGTGGCGGTATGGTGGGGCTGGCAGTCGCCTGCGGTCTGCAAGGGAGCGGATTACGCATTGCCGTGCTGGAGCAGTCCGCCGGGCCGCAATTTGATGCAGGCGCATCACCGTCCGTACGCGTATCCGCAATTAACGCGGCCAGTGAACGTCTTTTGCAGAAGCTGGACGTCTGGTCAACGATTCTGTCGCTCCGTGCCAGCCCTTATCAGGCAATGGAAGTCTGGGATCGCGACAGCTTCGGGACGATCGCATTTGACGGCGAGCAGCAGGGCCTGACGCATCTTGGGCACATCATCGAAAACCCTGTGATCCACAGCGCCTTATGGCAGCGCGCCAGCCAGTGCAGTGATGTTACGCTGCTGCCTGCTTCCCAACTGCAGCAGGTGGCCTTTGGCGATAATGAAGCCTTTATTACGCTGCAGGATGGCAGCATGATGAGTGCGCGGCTCATGGTGGCGGCGGACGGAGCCAACTCCTGGTTGCGTAACAAAGCCGATATTCCCCTGACGTTCTGGGATTACGACCATCATGCGCTGGTCGGGAATATTCGCACGGAGCTGCCACACGACGGCGTAGCGCGCCAAGTTTTTCACGGCGATGGCATTCTGGCTTTCCTGCCGATGCAGGATCCCCATCTTTGTTCTATCGTCTGGTCTCTTTCTCCTCAGGAAGCCAGCCGTCTCGAAACCATGCCGGAGGCGCTGTTTAATCAACAACTGTCGGTCGCGTTCGATATGCGCCTGGGGCTGTGCCAGCTGGAAGGTGAGCGCAAGTGTTTCCCGCTGACGGCACGCTATGCACGTAACTTTGCTGCTCACCGGCTGGCGCTGGTGGGCGATGCGGCACATACCATTCATCCGCTGGCAGGACAGGGCGTCAACCTGGGTTTCATGGATGCTGCTGAGCTGATTGGCGAAATCCGCCGCCTGCACCAGCAGGGCAAAGATATCGGTGAGCACCTTTATCTGCGCCGCTATGAGCGCAGTCGCAAACACAGCGCAGCTATGATGCTTGCCGGAATGCAGGGTTTTCGAGAACTGTTTGCAGGCAATCATCCAGCCAAAAAACTGTTTCGCGACCTTGGCCTGAAACTGGCTGATAACCTGCCGGGCGTGAAGCCGTTAATGCTGCGTCAGGCCATGGGCCTGAATGATATGCCAGCATGGCTGCGGTAACGCCGCTTACCCGCTAAAGCCAGCATAATTGCTGGCTTTTTTTATGCTCACCCTCCGCTGCACCGTTACAATGCAGGGCTGCACTCTGACTGCGCATCGTTTGATTTATTCTAATTTTGCGTGAAGTTTCGCATTACTTTTTTTTATCCACGACTATTTCCTGCCCGCTATTTTTTTAACATCCTGCTGGGCTGTGCGCATAAATTTGCTGTGAATAAATTACTATGGCGTATTTATTGCGTGGTTAATCACAAAATTACAGTTTTTTATCCTGATTAACCTGCGGCCTGGTTAGGCTGTGCAACGTCTTTCGACCTCGCTTTACTTATGGTTAATCGCCGGATTCAGTGGTAACGTCAAGGCAAAGAGAACGTTTGCGTCGGCTACATGGCGCGTGGTTTCAAACTCACTCGTTTCTGCACAGGATAGTTATGACTCAGCACACACCTTTGTTTGAACAGCACCTGGCAAATGGCGCGCGGATGGTGGATTTCCACGGTTGGATGATGCCGTTGCACTATGGCTCTCAGATGGATGAGCATCATGCCGTGCGCAGCGACGCGGGCATGTTCGATGTTTCGCACATGACCATTGTGGATTTAAAAGGTGAGCGCACGCGCGAGTTTTTGCGCTTCCTGCTGGCAAACGATGTCGCCAAACTGACTCAGCCTGGCAAAGCCCTGTATACCGGCATGCTGAATGCTTCCGCTGGCGTAATTGACGATTTAATTGTTTATTTTATGGACGAGACGTTTTTTCGTCTGGTGGTCAATTCCGCGACGCGTGAAAAGGATCTGGCCTGGATCGGCGAGCATGCACAGGATTACGGCGTCGCGTTAACAGAACGTGACGATCTCGCACTCATTGCTGTACAGGGCCCGCAGGCACAGCAAAAAGCCCAAACCTTATTTAGTGACGCACAGCGTCAGGCTGTACAGGGCATGAAGCCGTTCTTCGGCGTGCAGGCCGGTGAACTGTTCATTGCCACAACCGGTTATACCGGCGAAGCGGGCTATGAAATTGCGCTGCCTGCCGCCGATGCCGTCGGATTCTGGCAGCGTCTGTTGAGTGCGGGCGTCAAACCCGCCGGGCTGGGCGCACGCGACACCTTGCGTCTGGAAGCGGGTATGAATCTTTACGGTCAGGAAATGGACGAGAGCGTATCGCCGCTGGCGGCCAATATGGGCTGGACCATTAGCTGGGAACCTGGCGACCGCCACTTTATCGGACGTGAAGCGCTGGAAAGCCAGCGAGAAAAGGGCACTGAAAAACTGGTTGGGCTGATCCTCATGGAAAAAGGCGTTCTGCGTAACGGGTTGCCGGTGCGTTTTACCGATCAGCAGGGTCAGTTGCAGCAGGGGGTGATCACCAGCGGTTCATTCTCACCGACGTTGGGTTACAGCATTGCACTGGCCCGCGTGCCGGCAGGGATTGGGGAAAACGCGATTGTTGAGATCCGTAACCGTGAAATGCCTGTGAAAGTCACTAAACCAATTTTCGTTCGCGCCGGAAAACCGGTTGCGCAGTAAAACATAATTACAGGAGAAAGGGCGATGAGCAATGTGCCAGTGGAGTTGAAGTACCGCGACAGTCACGAATGGCTGCGCAAAAACGCAGACGGTACCTATACCGTTGGTATCACCGAACATGCGCAGGAGTTGCTGGGCGATATGGTGTTTGTTGATCTGCCTGAGGTCGGAGCCACTTTCTCTGCCGGAGAAGAGTGCGCGGTTGCGGAATCGGTCAAAGCCGCTTCAGACATTTATGCGCCAGTCAGCGGTGAAATCGTCGCCGTCAACGACGCCCTTAACGATTCCCCTGAACAGGTTAACAGCGAGCCTTATGACGGCGGCTGGTTATTCCAGATTAAGGCCAGCGATGAGTCAGAAATCGACTCGCTGCTGGATGCGGATGCTTATAAAGCCTCCATTGACGAGTAATCGTCGCGCGGCCTCAAACTGAGGCCGCAGATATCAGACTTGCATTCTCTGTTCCCCAGCCCGATTCAGGATTTACAGCTCATGACTCAGACTCTCAGCCAGCTTGAACACAACGGTGCTTTCATTGAGCGCCATATTGGTCCGTCGCCAGAACAACAGGCCGTCATGCTGGAGGCGATCGGTGCCAGCTCTCTGGCGTCGTTGATTGGTTCTATCGTTCCCGCCGACATTCAGTTGCCAGGCCCGCCAGCGGTGGGCGATGCCGCGACTGAACAACAGGCGCTGGCTGAGTTGAAGGCCATTGCCGGGCAAAACCTGATTTATAAATCCTGGATCGGCATGGGATACAGCGCGGTGATTACGCCGCCGGTGATTTTGCGAAATATGCTGGAAAACCCCGGCTGGTACACGGCGTATACGCCGTATCAGCCAGAAGTGTCTCAGGGACGGCTTGAAGCCCTGCTTAACTTCCAGCAGGTTACGATCGATTTGACCGGCATGGATATTGCCTCCGCTTCTCTGCTGGATGAAGCGACCGCCGCCGCAGAAGCAATGGCGATGTCAAAACGCATCAGCAAACTGAAAAACGCGACCCGGTTCTTTATCGCTGACGATATTCATCCGCAAACGCTGGACGTCGTGCGTACCCGCGCCGAAACCTTTGGCTTTGAGCTGATTATCGACAGCCCGGCCAAAGCACGGGATCACGACAACCTGTTTGGTGTGCTGCTACAGCAGGTGGGCACCACGGGAGAAGTACACGATCACACCCACCTGATTAGCGAGCTGAAAGCGCGCAAGGTGGTTGTCAGCGTCGCTGCCGACTTTATGGCGCTGGTGCTGCTGGCATCTCCGGGCCAACAAGGCGCGGATATCGTGTTCGGTTCGGCCCAACGCTTTGGTGTGCCAATGGGTTATGGTGGCCCGCATGCTGCCTTCTTCGCCAGCCGCGACGAACATAAGCGTTCAATGCCTGGCCGCATTATCGGCGTTTCCCGCGATGCCGCCGGCAACACCGCCTTGCGCATGGCGATGCAAACCCGTGAGCAGCATATTCGTCGCGAAAAAGCGAACTCCAATATCTGTACTTCTCAGGTGCTGCTGGCCAATATCGCCGGGCTGTATGCCGTGTTCCATGGGCCGGTCGGGCTGAAACGTATTGCGTCGCGTATCCACCGCTTTACCGATATTCTGGCTGCCGGACTGCAGCGTGGCGGGCTTAAACTGCGTCATAGCCATTGGTTTGACACACTGACGGTAGAGGTTGCGGATAAAGCGAGCGTACTCAACCGTGCGCTGAGCTTTGGTGTGAACCTGCGTAGCGACATTCTCAATGCCGTTGGTATCACGCTGGATGAAACCACGCGCCGAGAAGACATCGCTACGCTGTTCGCTATTTTGCTGGGGGATGAGCACGGTCAGGATATCGATCGGCTCGACAGCCTGGTCACGGCTGACAACCCGTCCATTCCGGCCGCGCAGCTGCGTGAAAGCGAGATTCTGACGCATCCGGTGTTTAACCGTCATCACAGCGAAACTGAGATGATGCGCTATATGCACAGCCTGGAGAAAAAAGATCTGGCGCTGAATCAGGCCATGATTCCGTTGGGTTCCTGCACCATGAAACTCAATGCCGCCGCCGAGATGATCCCCATCACCTGGCCGGAATTTGCCGAACTGCACCCGTTCTGCCCGGCTGAACAGGCTGGCGGTTACCTGCAAATGATTGGTCAGCTTTCACAGTGGCTGGTTCAACTGACCGGTTACGATGCACTCTGCATGCAGCCTAACTCGGGTGCGCAGGGTGAATATGCCGGTCTGTTAGCGATTCGCCGTTATCACGAAAGCCGCGGCGAAGGTGAACGGCATCTCTGCCTGATCCCCAGCTCGGCGCACGGTACCAATCCGGCTTCGGCTCAGATGGCGGGCATGGATGTCGTGGTGGTCGCCTGTGACAAGCAGGGCAATATCGATCTGGGCGACCTGCGTGAAAAAGCGGCTCAGGCTGGCGATAAGCTGTCATGCATTATGGTGACCTATCCGTCCACCCACGGCGTTTACGAGGAAACTATTCGCGAGGTGTGCCAGATTGTGCATCAGTTCGGCGGTCAGGTTTATCTTGACGGCGCCAACATGAACGCGCAGGTAGGCATTACCACACCGGGCTACATCGGCGCAGACGTTTCGCACCTTAACCTGCATAAAACCTTCTGCATCCCGCACGGCGGGGGTGGGCCGGGAATGGGACCGATCGGCGTGAAAGCCCATCTGGCCCCGTTTGTGCCGGGCCACAGCGTGGTACAAATTGACGGCATGCTGACGCAGCAGGGCGCTGTCTCCGCTGCGCCATTTGGCAGCGCATCTATTTTGCCTATCAGTTGGATGTATATCCGTATGATGGGGGCAGAAGGGCTGAAGCAGGCCAGTTCGGTCGCGATCCTTAACGCTAACTATATTGCCAGCCGGCTAAAATCGGCCTATCCCATCCTGTATGCAGGGCGCGACGGCCGCGTAGCGCACGAATGTATTCTTGATATTCGTCCGTTAAAAGAGCAAACCGGTATCAGCGAACTGGATATCGCGAAACGCCTCATCGACTACGGTTTCCATGCGCCCACCATGTCGTTCCCGGTCGCCGGAACACTCATGGTCGAACCGACAGAATCAGAAGGCAAAATTGAACTGGACCGCTTTATTGATGCCATGCTGGCGATTCGCATGGAAATCGGCCGGGTGGAAACGGGTGAGTGGTCACTTGAGGATAACCCGCTGGTTAACGCGCCTCATACACAAATGGAAGTCATCGGAGAATGGTCTCATTCCTACAGCCGTGAACTGGCCGTGTTCCCTGCAGGCAGCCACAATAAATACTGGCCAACGGTGAAGCGCCTGGACGATGTCTTTGGCGATCGTAACCTGTTCTGTTCGTGTGTCCCAATGAGCGATTATGCGTAAGTCAGCTTAACGCGTTTAGTTATGAGGGCCGATTTTCGGCCCTTTTTTATGGAGGTTTGTATGCAGCTCGCACTCGTTACCGGCGGCAGTCGCGGCATTGGTCGCGCGACGTCCCGCTTACTGGCATCCCGAGGCTACCGGGTGGCGGTCAATTTCCGTTCACGTGCCAGTGAAGCCCATCAGGTTGTAGATGAGATCGTACGTAACGGCGGTGAGGCCTTTAGCGTTCAGGCCGATATCAGCGATGAAACACAGGTGATGTCGCTGTTTCAACGGCTGGATCAGGAAGATCTGCCGCTCACGCTGCTGGTGAATAACGCCGGCATTCTGTTCCAACAATGTCGCCTTGAGCAACTGGATGCCTCACGTATTCAGCAGGTTTTTGCCACGAATGTGCTCGGCGCATTTCTTTGCTGTCGTGAAGCCGTCCGGCGCATGGGCACCCATCATGGCGGTCAGGGCGGCAGCATCGTCAATGTCTCGTCTGCAGCTGCGCGCACGGGGTCGCCAAACGAGTATGTCGACTATGCGGCATCAAAAGGTGCAATGGACACGATGACCAAAGGCCTGTCGCTGGAAGTCGGCCAGCAGGGAATTCGGGTCAATGGCGTGCGTCCGGGGATGATCTACACCGAGATGCATGCAGACGGAGGCGAGCCGGGTAGAGTCGACCGGCTGGCCAGCGGTATACCAATGGGGCGCGGCGGCTATGCCGAAGAAATCGCAGAAGCCGTTGTCTGGTTAGCCAGCGATGCCGCTTCTTACATTACTGGCAGCATTATCGATGCTGCCGGCGGGCGCTAGAATGCTGCCGCAGCAGGGCGCTGCGGCAACCGACTTAAAGCTTTTCACCATTGCTGGCGATGACCTGTTGATACCAGGCAAAACTCTTTTTCCTGGAACGCGAGAAGTCTCCGCTGCCGTCATCGTTTTTATTCACGTGAATAAAACCGTAACGCTTGTTGTACTGACCGGTAGTGAAAGACACGCAGTCAATACAGCCCCAGGGCGTGTAGCCCATGAGATCCACCCCATCATGAATGACGGCTTTTTTCATCTCTTCAATATGCGCGGCCAGATAATCAATGCGGTAATCATCCTCTATCACGCCCTGCGCATTCGGTTGGTCGATGGCGCCAAAACCGTTTTCAACAATAAACAGGGGTTTCTGATAGCGTTCATACACATCATTAAGAACATACCGCAGACCAACAGGATCGATCTGCCAGCCCCAGTCTGAGGCTTTAACGTGCGGATTTTTCACCGTGCCTTCGAAGCCGGTAATAGGATCATCAACGCCAGTGGCGCGGGTCTGAACGGCTGTACTCATGTAATAACTGAAGCCCACATAATCGGCACAGCCATTGCGCAGGGTTTCAGCGTCTTCAGGCTCCATGTCGATATGATAGCCTTTGCGCGCCCACTCTTTGAGGGCGTAAGCCGGGTAGTAACCACGCATCTGCACGTCGCTAAAGACATAACGTTGATGCATCGCTTCCTGAGCGAGCATGACGTCATCCGGATGGCAGGAGAAGGGATAGACAGGCACCATGGCGATCATGCAGCCAATCTTAAACTCGGGGTTAATCTCGTGGCCCAGCTTCACGACTTTGGCGCTGGCAACAAACTGGTGATGCATGACCTGATACATCGCCTGTTCAGGTTTTTCATGTTCCGTGAAAATGACGCCTGAGCAGCAGTAACCAAACAGCGGATATTGCCAGTTACGCTGATTGTTAATTTCGTTAAAGGTCATCCAGTATTTCACTTTATTCTTATAACGCTTCAGAACAACTTCACTGAAGCGCACAAAGAAATCGACAACCTTACGATTGTGCCAGCCACCGTATTCTTTTACCAGGTGATAGGGCATTTCAAAATGGGAGAGGGTAATAACCGGCTCAATACCGTATTTAAGCAATTCATCAAACAGATCGTCATAGAATTGCAGGCCGGCTTCATTGGGTTGCGGTTCATCGCCATTAGGGAAAATACGGGTCCAGGCAATTGAGGTACGGAAACATTTAAATCCCATCTCAGCAAACAGCGCGATATCCTGTTTGTAATGAGAATAAAATTCAACAGCCTGATGATTCGGATAGAATTTTCCAGGCTGGACGCCGTCGGTGATGACGCGGTCCACGCCATGAGCGCCGCCGGTCAGTACATCAGCAATACTGATGCCCTTACCGCCCTGATCCCAGCCGCCCTCTACCTGATGAGCCGCGACCGCGCCGCCCCACAGAAATGTTTTTGGTAAGCTCATTATGCACTCTCCCCTGAGGATTAAATTGGGGTGAGTGTAGCAAAGCACTTAATAATGTCACGCTATAACACCGCCGCGAAAACGGGATTTGTTACAGCTAAAAAACGCTTTGTTTTATTTACCCAGTTGCCGACCCAGTGACTCGATAATATACATGACAGGCACCTGGGTCGTAATATCGCTCTGGTCGGGCATGCGTATCACCGGGACGTGATAGGACACCGTAAAGTCGCTCATTTTTGCCAGCGAGCAGGTTTCACTATTCGTAATGGCGATGATTTTACACTGATTCAGATTGAACTGACTGGCAATGCGCAGCACCTCTTCCGTTTCGCCGGAGACAGAAAGAATAATGGCCAAGGCATTTTCATACAAACTCGGACTGACCGGATAATAAGGATCGTCGATCGCGTGGCTGAATTTGCCCACGTTTGAAAAAAAACGTGCCCCGTATTTCCCCAGACTGCCCGATGTGCCGACACCAATAAAAAACACCCGCTCAGCCTGATTAATCATTCCCACAGCCCGATGGATGACCTGCTCAAACTCATCATTATTGATGCTTTTAAAAAAACTCAGCATATCTGCGATGCCGGAGACTGGCAGCGCAGGCGCGGTCTGTTCCCTGGCCAGACGCAGTCGGATACGGAATTCTGACCATCCTTCACACTGCATCTTGCGACAGAAGCGTAATACCGTCGTGGTCGATACCGCAGCCCGTTCAGCCAGCTCGCGAATGGTCATGTAACTGACGCTGTCACGATGTTTGATAATGTACTGATAAACCTGCATTTCAAGATCGTTCAGGGTAGCAAGATCGTGATGCGAGAACATGGAAAAGCTCACCCGGCAATTAACTGGCCCGTATTTTAACAGAATTCGAAGGGGAGGTGACTGCAATAATTGTTTTAAGCTTACACTTGTACACTGAAAGTTTTTCTGGGTAATCTGTTGGACGGTAAATCTGCAGTTGCTATCACTTTCAGGCAGGAATGTTATGAGTCACAAAAGTTTGCCGATGCAGGGTTATCCACTGGCCGAAGAAGTTGCCAACAGTATTAGTCATGGACTGGGTTGTCTGTTCGGCATTGTTGGGTTAGTGCTGCTGCTCGATAAGGCAGCGGTCATGAATGCCGGGCTGACCGCCATTGTCAGCTCCAGCCTCTATGGCGGCAGTATGATTCTGCTGTTTCTGGCTTCAACGCTCTACCACGCCGTCAGCCACCCACGTGCGAAACGCGTGCTGAAAAAAGTGGATCACTGCGCAATCTACCTGTTAATTGCTGGCACCTACACGCCGTTTCTGATGGTCGGTCTGCAGTCGCCTCTCGCCTATGGGCTGATGGCGGTAATATGGGGCCTGGCACTGTTGGGCATTATTTTTAAGCTGACGATTGCCGAACGCTTTAAGGTGCTGTCGCTGGTGACCTATCTCTGCATGGGATGGCTGTCGCTGATTGTGGTCTTTCAGCTGGCGATGAAACTGTCGGCGGGTGGCATCTGGCTGCTGGCGTTGGGGGGCATTGTCTATTCCCTGGGCGTGATTTTTTACGTCGCGCGTCGGGTGCCGTTTAACCATGCTATCTGGCACGCGTTTGTTTTAGGCGGTTGTGTTTGCCATTTCTGCGCCATCTACTTCTACGTTATGTAACGTCACAGGGCGGGGCAGGGTCCCGCCCCTGAACTCAGCTTTCTTCCAGCGAGTAAGGCAAGGGCTGAATCATCAGCTTACCGCCTTCATCGCCTTCAACCCGTAATACGCTATCCGGCTCCAGATCGTTGTTCATGACCACCTGCACCCAGACGACACCGTCGTCCAGTTGCACCGCAGCAAGAACGGTGCCCGTGCGACGCCAGCGCTCGCCCATCTGCAGCTCCAGGGAGTCGTTGGCGGCGGGCAGGTGACTGGCTTGTCCTGACAGCCAGTAGAGCGCCCGTTTATTCGCGCCCCGGTATTTGGCTCTGGCCACCATTTCCTGGCCGGTATAGCAGCCCTTTTTAAAGCTAATCGCGTCCAGCGCCTGCATGTTTGCGGCCTGGGGAATAAACTGCGCGCTGGTGGCTGCGTCAATAACCGGCATTCCGGCTTCGATGTCCAGAGCCAGCCATTGGGTGCTGTCATTAAACTGCGCATCGTCTGCCAGCGTCTGCTTCAGGGCATCGGCCTGGGCGGGCGACGTGACCAGCAGAAAGCGTTCTGCTGGATGGGCAAACCACAGCAGCGTGGTGTCGCCCTGCTGTACCACCGGGGTGCTGCTGTCGGGCAGCGTGTCAAAAACATTGGCCAGCGCCGCACGGGCCTGGAAACCCGCCACGCCCAGCAGTGCGACATCGTCATCCGCGGTCAGGGTGACTTTGGAAAATACGGCGTATTTTTTTAACTCCGGCAGCTGAGTGTCTCGCAACTCACGCCGCACCAAATAGGCATAACCCTCAGCGCGATGAAACAGGCGCAGGTTGCTCCACATCTTGCCCTTGGCGTCACAGTGGGCGGCAGGCAGGTGATGAGAGGCATCCAGGGCCGCCACATCCAGGGTCAACTGGCCTTGTAAATAGGACGTGCTGTCAGGGCCGACCACGGCAACCAGTGCCCAGGCATCCAGAGACATTAACGTGAGCGGCAGACGTGATGAGGCCGCAGGTTGGCGTGGGGGAAGCGTAAATGTTGGCATCGATAAATCCTGAGTCTGAAGGTTCATCCGAAACAATGTCTTCAATGGTAAAAGAGCACACTGGCAATGCAACCTGTTTACTAAAGAGGCGCACAAAACGCGTGCCGATGTGTAAAAAAAAGCCTGAGTCTGCGGCGCGTTGCACAGGGCCGGTTTGTGAACCTGCAGCCAGCAGTAATCCAGGGTACACTAGCTGCCACGATGTGAAATGTGGAAACGAATGCATGGATATTCATAATAAATCGCGCGTTCAATGGGCCTGCCGTCGTGGCATGCTGGAACTGGATGTCGCTATTATGCCGTTCTTTAAGTACGAATATGACACGTTAAATGATACCGATAAGCAGGTGTTTATCGCACTGCTGAAAAGTGACGATCCCGATCTTTTCAACTGGATGATGAACCACGGCGAGCCTGCCGATCCGGAGCTGAAACGCATGGTGAAGCTGATTCAGCAGCGTAATCGTGAACGCGGTCCGGTGGCAATGTAAACTTCATCCCTCTTTGCGCGCACGCCTGATTCTCGCACTGACGCTGTCAGTAACGATAGCAGGCGTTGGCATCATGGAACTGCCTGCGGCAGAGTGGATGATAAAGCCCGGGCTGGTCGTGGTGGTGCTGTGGGAAGGATGGAAACAGGATCGCCGCTTGCGTCAACGGCATGGATGGTTACGGCGCGACAGCAATCGTGACTGGCACTGGCAGGGAGAAGACTGGCAAACGCAGCAGCCGTTGTACTGGTTGCCCGGCGCGGTGTTGCTGGTTGCACGAAACCGCAAGGGCAAGACCTTACGCCTCTGGCTGATGCAGGACAACATGCAGCCAGAGGCGTGGCGTGCCTTGCGGTCATGCTGTTTCAGCGAAGCCGTAAGGCGCTAAATAGCCTGCCCGAAACAGCGCGTTACGAGAAAGCGTGCCGATTCCAGAACACGCTTCTCCAGGTCAGACTATCTAAATCCAGGCGTATCGACGGCGCGTCCTCTGCCAGAATGACAGGATTGCGTTTTAGCGCGCGGCTTAAAGCCGCTCGGCGGTTTCCGTCAGAATCTGCTCGCACCACTGCTCAACGCGCTCATCCGTGGCTTCAAACTGATTGACGTCATCCAGCGCCAGTCCGACAAATTGCTTGCCGTCGGCACTCAGCGGTTTGGGGCTGGTAAAGTCATAGCCGTCCAGCGGCCAGTAACCCACAAACTGCACCCCCATTGGCTGGAGCAGTTCATGCAGCATGCCTAAAGCATCCAGAAACCACTCACCGTAGCCAATCTGGTCGCCCATGCCGTACAGCGCCACGATCTTGTTACGCAAATTGAGCGTCGGCAACTGGGGCCAGATAGCCTCCCAGTCCTCTTGCAGCTCGCCAAAGTCCCAGGTGGGAATCCCCAAAATCAACAGATCATAGTCTTCCATCAGACGCGGATCGTCATCTTTCACGTTGTGCAACGTCACCAGCTCGTCGCCAATAAAATCCCGAATTTTCTCCGCTACGATTTCGGTGTAACAGGTACTGGAACCGTAAAAAAGACCAATTTTCATGCAGATAGTGCTCTGTTAATCCTGACTTTGGCGTAATTGTATCAGAAGCAGGGTTGAATCAGGCATAATGAGCACGATTTCATACTGAACGGTGGGGAAAACGTGCAAGATAGTGAACTGACAGAACAGTTTCTTGATGCGCTGTGGATCGAGCGCAATCTGGCGCAAAATACCCTGTCCTCCTATCGGCAGGATCTGCACACTCTCACCGGCTGGCTGGCGCATCACGGCTTAACGCTGACAACTCTGAGCGCGCCCGATCTGCAACAGTTTCTCGCGGAGAGACTGGAAGGCGGCTATAAAGCCTCCAGCTCTGCACGCCTGCTCAGCGCCATGCGCCGTCTGTTTCAGTATTTGTACCGCGAAAAGATGCGCACTGACGATCCCAGCGCGCTACTGGCCGCGCCCAAGCTGCCCCAGCGGTTGCCAAAAGATCTGAGCGAGGCGCAGGTGGATCGCCTGCTGCAGGCACCTGATGTCAACGTGCCGCTTGAACTGCGCGATAAAGCCATGCTGGAATTGTTATATGCCACCGGCTTACGGGTTTCGGAACTGGTGGGACTGACCCTGAATGACGTCAGCCTGCGCCAGGGCGTAGTGCGCGTGATCGGTAAAGGCAATAAAGAGCGGCTGGTGCCATTAGGTGAAGAGGCGGTTCACTGGCTGGAATACTATATGGAGCACGGGCGGCCGTGGTTGCTCAACGGGCAGACGCTGGACGTGTTTTTCCCCAGTAACCGTGCCCAGCAGATGACGCGGCAAACCTTCTGGCATCGTATCAAGCATTACGCCACGCTGGCGGGCATTGATAGCGAAAAGCTTTCTCCCCACGTGTTGCGCCATGCTTTCGCCACGCATTTGCTGAACCATGGGGCTGACCTACGTGTCGTACAGATGTTACTGGGGCACAGCGACCTCTCAACGACGCAGATTTATACGCATGTCGCCACGGAACGTCTGCGACTGTTACATCAACAGCATCATCCGCGCGCATAGCTGGCGGAGAATAAGGAAAACAATGAACAAACATGTTGCCATGCTGGCGCTGCTGGCCAGCGCTTTTTCCGGTTTGACCCACGCTGATGACAGCGCCATTCAGCTTTCCCTGAAGAAACTGGGTTTGCACCAGGCTGAGATCCAGCCTGCACCGCTGCCGGGTTTTAAAACCGTGCTCACCGAAAGCGGCGTGCTCTACGTTACCGATGATGGTAAACACATGATCCAGGGACCGCTTTACGATGTCAGCGGTGCTCAGCCGGTCAACGTGACGAACGCGCTACTGGATAAAAAAGTTGAGGCGCTGGTTCCGGAAATGATCGTGTACAAAGCGCCTAAAGAGCAGCATGTGGTGACAGTGTTTACGGATATCACCTGTGGTTACTGCCACAAACTGCACGAACAAATGGCTGACTACAACGCGCTGGGCATCACCGTTCGCTATCTGGCTTTCCCACGTGAAGGCATGAACGGTAAAGTTGCCAGCGCCATGAAGGCCGTGTGGTGCAGCGCCGATCGCAATAAAGCCTTTGATGAGGCGATGAAAGGCGATGTGCCGAAGATGGATGCGCCAGCCTCCTGCACGATTGATATCGGCAATCAGTACCAGCTTGGCGTACTGTTCGGTATCCAGGGCACGCCGGCAATTCTGACCGATAGTGGCATGATGATCCCCGGCTATCAAAGTCCACAGGAGCTTAAGCAGGTACTGGATAATCAAAAGCGTGGTGGTTAAGGCGTGGTAAAGCACGAAGTCGAGTTACGTCGCCGTGAAGCGGTAGCCGATTTGCCGGGGCTACCGGCAGATTTACCGCCGCTCCTGCGTCGGCTTTATCTGCAACGTGGCGTCACCCACGCCGCCGAGCTCGAAAGGGGCGCGAAAAACCTGCTCCCTTTCAGTGCACTGAGCGGCATAGACAAGGCCGTTAACCTGCTTCATCAGGCGCTGCTGGATGGCCGCTGCATTATGGTCGTCGGGGATTTTGATGCCGACGGTGCCACCAGTACCGCTCTGACGGTGCTGGCGCTGCGCAACATGGGATGCAGCAACGTGCAGTACCTGGTGCCCAATCGTTTCGAAGATGGCTACGGCCTGAGTCCGGAAGTGGTTGAGCAGGCCCGCGCGCGCGGTGCAGAGATGATTCTGACCGTCGATAACGGCATTTCGTCCCATGCGGGTGTGGCGCTTGCGCATCAGCACGGCGTTGCGGTGTTGGTAACCGACCACCACTTACCGGGCGAAACGCTGCCTGACGCCGATGCTATCGTTAATCCCAACCTACCTGACTGTCATTTCCCCTCTCGTTCGCTGGCGGGCGTGGGCGTCGCTTTCTATCTGATGATGGCCCTGCGCGCCCACTTACGCACTCAGGGCTGGTTTGGCGTCACCCGGTCGGAACCCAATCTGGCCGACCTGCTCGATCTGGTGGCGTTGGGCACGGTGGCTGATGTGGTGCCGCTGGATGCCAACAACCGCATTTTAGTGTGGCAGGGCCTGAGTCGTATTCGGGCCGGAAAGTGCCGTCCGGGCATCAAGGCTTTGCTGGAAATCGCCAACCGCGATGCCCGACAGTTGGCCGCCAGCGACCTGGGGTTTGCCCTGGGCCCTCGGCTTAACGCTGCCGGTCGTCTGGACGATATGTCTGTCGGCGTGGCGCTGTTACTGACAGACGATCTCAGCCAGTCACGCATGTTAGCCAGTGAACTGGATGCGCTTAACCAGATGCGCAAAGAGATTGAGCAGGGGATGCAGAGTGAGGCACTGGCGTTATGCCAAAAGCTGGAGAGCGAGCAAACCGATTTGCCGCTGGGGCTGGCCTTTTATCATCCTGAGTGGCATCAGGGCGTGGTCGGGATTCTGGCTTCCCGCCTGAAAGAGCGTTTTCATCGCCCGGTTATCGCCTTCGCACCGGCCGGGGATGGCATGCTGAAGGGATCGGGACGATCGATTGCCGGTCTGCACCTGCGCGATGCGCTGGAGCGTCTTGATACGTTGCATCCTGGCCTGATGCAGAAGTTTGGTGGTCACGCGATGGCCGCCGGACTGTCGCTGGAAGAGGCCCGCTACGACGAGTTTCGTCAGCGTTTTGCGGACCTGGTGGGCGAATGGCTGGCCGGCGAAGCGTTGCAGGGCGTCATCTGGTCGGACGGTGCCCTGCAGCCCGCTGAATTTTCTCTTCAGACGGCGGAAGTGCTGCGTGATGCCGGCCCATGGGGCCAGTCTTTTCCTGAGCCCGCGTTCGACGGCCGGTTCAGGCTACTGCAGCAGCGCCTCGTTGGTGAACGTCACCTGAAGGTCATGGTTGAACCTCTGGAAGGCGGACCGCTGATCGACGGTATCGCGTTCAACGTGGATACCACGTTGTGGCCTGACAGCAGCGTGCGCCAGGTCGAACTGGCCTATCGGCTTGATATCAATGAGTATCGCGGCAATCGCTCCGTCCAGCTGATCATTGAACATCTCTGGCCGCTCAGTTAGCCAGCGGTGACGGCGGAGCCTCACATTCCCGCCGTTGCCCGTTTAACCTTGTCACGTCCGCGTCGGCAGAGCCAGTCCAGCTGGCTCAACGAAAGATTAACCTCTGCGCATTTTCTCAACGCTACAAACCGCCGTCGGTTTCGGGTAAACTCGCAGGTTAAATTTCTTATTCCATCGAACGTAAAAAAGACGCTAAACACATGTTTGAAATTAACCCGGTCAAATACCGTATTCAGGATCTCAGCGAACGCAGCGACGTTCTTCGGGGGTATCTTTGACTACGATGCTAAGAAAGAACGCCTTGAGGAAGTAAACGCCGAGCTGGAACAGCCCGACGTCTGGAACGAGCCTGAACGCGCTCAGGCACTGGGCAAAGAACGCTCCTCCCTGGAAGCCATCGTGGATACGTTCGATCAGATGAGCCAGGGGCTGGAAGATGTGCAGGGGCTGCTTGATCTGGCGGTAGAAGCCGATGACGAAGAAACCTTCAACGAAGCGGTCGCCGAGCTGGACGCGCTGGAAGGCAAACTGGGCGAGCTAGAGTTTCGCCGCATGTTCTCTGGCGAGTACGACAGCGCCGACTGTTACATTGATCTGCAGGCCGGTTCTGGTGGAACAGAAGCGCAGGACTGGGCCAGCATGCTGATGCGCATGTATCTGCGTTGGGCCGAAGCCAAAGGCTTCAAAACCGAGATCATTGAAGAGTCAGAAGGCGAAGTGGCGGGCATTAAATCTGTCACCATTCGCGTATCGGGCGATTATGCGTTTGGCTGGTTACGCACTGAAACAGGCGTTCATCGTCTGGTACGTAAGAGTCCGTTTGACTCCGGTGGTCGCCGCCATACGTCGTTCAGCTCCGCCTTTATCTATCCGGAAGTGGATGATGATATTGATATCGACATCAACCCGGCAGACCTGCGTATTGACGTTTACCGTGCCTCCGGCGCGGGCGGTCAGCACGTTAACCGTACGGAATCGGCGGTGCGTATTACCCACGTTCCAACCGGTACGGTCACCCAGTGTCAAAACGACCGCTCTCAGCACAAAAACAAAGATCAGGCGATGAAGCAGATGAAGGCGAAGCTGTACGAGCTTGAGATGCAGAAAAAAAATGCCGAGAAGCAGGCGCTGGAAGACAATAAGTCTGACATTGGCTGGGGCAGCCAGATCCGTTCTTATGTTCTGGACGACTCACGTATTAAAGATCTGCGTACCGGCGTGGAAACGCGCAACACGCAGGCGGTTCTGGATGGCGATCTGGACCGTTTCATTGAAGCAAGTTTAAAAGCAGGGCTATAAGGAACCGACATGTCTGAACAACAACCGCAGAGCGCTGACGTCGCACTTGAGTTAAATAACGAACTGAAAACGCGTCGCGAGAAACTAGGCGTGCTGCGTGAAAACGGCGTGGCGTTTCCTAACGATTTTCGTCGTGATACCACCTCCGATCGGCTGCATGCCCGCTATGACGACAAGAGCAACGAAGAGCTGGAAGATTTAGGGATCGAGGTCAGCGTGGCGGGCCGCATGATGACGCGCCGTATCATGGGCAAGGCGTCTTTCATTACCCTGCAGGACGTGGGCGGCCGCATTCAGCTGTACGTGGCACGTGACGACCTGGCTGAAGGTATCTACAACGAGCAATTTAAAAAATGGGACCTGGGCGATATCCTCGGCGCACGCGGTAAGCTGTTCAAAACCAAAACCGGCGAATTGTCGATTCACTGCTCAGAGCTGCGCTTGTTAACGAAAGCCCTGCGCCCGCTACCAGACAAATTTCACGGTCTGGCCGATCAGGAAACGCGCTATCGTCAGCGCTATCTTGATCTGATCGCCAATGATGAATCACGCAACACCTTCAAAATCCGTTCACAGATCATGGCCGGCATTCGTCAGTTCATGGTTGGACGCGACTTTATGGAAGTGGAAACGCCAATGATGCAGGTGATCCCGGGCGGCGCTTCAGCGCGTCCGTTTATCACGCATCACAACGCGCTGGATATCGATATGTATCTGCGTATTGCGCCGGAGCTGTATCTGAAACGTCTGGTGGTGGGCGGTTTCGATCGCGTGTTCGAGATCAACCGTAACTTCCGCAACGAGGGGATTTCGCCTCGTCACAACCCAGAGTTCACCATGATGGAACTCTACATGGCTTATGCGGACTACAAAGACCTGATTGAACTGACCGAAAGCCTGTTCCGTACGCTGGCGCAGGATATCCTGGGCAGCACGGTTGTGCCTTACGGTGAGCAGGAATTCGATTTTGGTAAGCCGTTTGAAAAACTCACTATGCGTGAGGCGATCAAGAAGTACCGTCCGGAAACCGATCTGGCCGATCTTGATGATTTCGACAAAGCGGTGGCGATTGCTCAGACCATTGGCATCAAAGTCGAGAAAAGCTGGGGCTTAGGGCGCGTCGTGACCGAAATTTTTGAAGAAACTGCTGAAGCACATCTGATTCAGCCAACCTTCATTACTGAGTATCCGGCTGAAGTGTCGCCGCTGGCCCGTCGCAACGACGAGAATCCTGAGATCACCGATCGCTTTGAGTTCTTTATTGGCGGACGTGAAATCGGCAACGGTTTCTCTGAGCTTAACGATGCGCAGGATCAGGCTGAGCGTTTCCTGCAGCAGGTGAATGCGAAAGATGCGGGCGATGATGAAGCGATGTTCTACGACGAGGATTATGTCACCGCCCTGGAACATGGTTTACCGCCAACGGCAGGCTTAGGCATTGGTATTGATCGTATGGTTATGCTGTTTACCAACAGCCACACCATCCGCGACGTCATTCTGTTCCCGGCATTGCGTCCCGGCACAAAGTAACGCGCTGATGCAGGTAAAGGCCGGATGATTCCGGCCTTTTTTATTTCTGCTCCGCAACCCGCCAGGGCATGTCCGCTTGAATCATCCCGTCCCCTCTGCCAGGCTGAACATCTCAACCTGGAGCCACCATTATGAAGCCACGTCCTGATTGTATTCTTCACTGGCAAGCGCTGGAAGGCGATGATAACGCACAGTATTCTGACAGCAATGAACGGATGTCCATTGGTACACCACTGGCGAAACTGTCGGGATTAACCCGGCTGGGCATTCATCATGAAAGGTTGCCGCCCGGACGCCGCATGTCTTATCCCCATGCGGAAAGTGCGGAAGAGGAGTTTATCTACGTGCTGGAAGGTTATCCACATGCGTGGATCAATGGCGAGTTGTATCCGCTGTCACCGGGCGAGGCCGTGGCGTTTCCGGCCGGTACCGGCATTTGTCACACCTTTATCAATAACAGCGACGCCGACGCGCGCTTTCTGGTGATCGGTGAGGTCAGCAAAGCGGAGAACCGCATTACCTATCCGCTAAATCGCGACTACGAAGCCACGCGCGAAGACAAGTGGCTTAACCCACCGCAACAGCAGATGGGCACACACCCCGGACTGCCGGACAAGAAGTCTTAAGATTTCACAGCATTATCCAGCCAGGTCTGAAAGCGTGAGTAGGGCACATAAAGTGCCACATCTTTATACAGCGTTTTTCCGCTCTGGTTGTCGTTGATGCGCTGGCTGTAACCCACAATCACGCCTGCCAGCGTGTCGTCAGATGCATTATAAACCGCGCCCCCAGACATGCCCTTAACCACGCCCGCATTGGCGGCCACGACAACGCAGTTCGCTTTGTTCCAGTCATTTGCCAGCGTGGTGTTCACCAGGTTTGTCCCGGTAGAGCTCACGGGCATTGCAGAGATGAAGCTGTAGCCGTAAAGATTCACTTTGTCGCCAATATGACTGTTACGGAAGGGCGGTGGCAGGTTGGCTTCGCTGTTCTTGTGGTACACGACCGCAAGATCGCACTCAGGATGCCAGGCTTTCACGCGGTAAAGCGAATATTTTGCGACGTGGGCGGCCGTGAGGCTGTAGTCAGGGGTAAGGGGAATAGTTGTGCCCAGCGTGCCCAGCCCCAGCACGGTGGGAATGCCTGTTACGGTCATATCCACGCGCTTCTCTGCTTCTCTGCTGTATTCATAGTGGCCGACTGAGCAGCCTGTAAGACCGATTACCATTAAAACGATAAGCCGTTGCATTTTCTCTCTCCGCGTCAGTTGGACTGCATTTCATCTGGCGATTCATAAGAGCTATATCGGCAACGCTAATACTTTATTGATAACTAAAATCGGTATTAGCAAAAAAACGGCTACTTCGCTGGCAACCTTTATCATCGTCCGGTGCGTTACGCGGCGGCATCCTCGCTAACTGTATGTTTAATAAGCCTGGTTGATGTGTGTGTCGATTATTGCCATACACGCAATAGATTGTTGTTGTTATGTGAGTATCAGATGACAGGTAGCTATGCTGTAATACGTAGTGTGATATAGATCATGAATTATAGCTCGTTTATAAGGATGCATGCGTCATCCGTCTCGTTGTAATTATCATTTTTGGGAGAGTGTTATGCCTGTTGCATTGCTGGCACTGGCGCTGAGTGCGTTCGCTATCGGAACCACTGAGTTTGTGATCATGGGCCTGTTGCCGGAGGTCGCAAACGATTTGCGCGTGTCCATTCCGTCCGCAGGTTGGTTAATTAGCGGCTATGCATTAGGCGTAGCAATCGGTGCACCGATCATGGCGCTGTTAACGGCGAAGTTGCCCCGTAAAAAAACGCTGATTCTGTTGATGGTCATTTTTATCATCGGCAATCTGCTGTGTGCTCTGGCCTACAGCTATAACTTGCTGATGCTGGCACGGGTGATTACCGCCCTCTGTCACGGGGCTTTCTTTGGGATTGGATCGGTGGTCGCGGCCAGTCTGGTTTCCGCCGATCGTCAGGCTTCTGCCGTGGCGTTGATGTTTACCGGCCTGACGCTGGCCAATGTATTAGGTGTGCCGTTGGGAACCTGGTTTGGTCAGCTGTTTGGCTGGCGTGCGACATTCTGGGGCGTTTCGGCTATCGGCGTACTGGCCTTTATTGCCTTAATCACCAGCCTGCCGGGTAATAAGAATGAGAAGCCGGTCGATCTGGCGAGCGAAATCAGCGCGCTGGCCAATGGCAAACTGTGGCTGTCATTACTGATGACGGTCTGTTTTGCTGCCGCCATGTTTGCCCTGTTTAGCTACATAGCACCGCTGCTGCTGCAGATTACCGGCATCAGCGATCGTGGCGTGAGCTGGACGTTGTTCCTGATTGGCGCGGGCCTGACCGTAGGCAATATTTTGGGGGGCAAAATGGCCGACCGCAAAGTCTCCCTGAGCCTGACAGGCAGTTTTTCGCTGATTACGCTGTTCTCACTGCTGTTTAGCTGGACCAGCCACGCGCTCTGGCTGGCGGAGATCACCTTGTTCCTGTGGGCAATGGCAACCTTTGCCACGGTCCCCGGCCTGCAGATCAATGTGGTGCGTCACGGTAAAGAGGCACCTAATCTGGTTTCCACCCTGAATATTTCTGCCTTTAACGTCGGCAATGCGCTTGGCGCGTGGGTGGGCGGCGCGGTGATTGCGCGCGGCTATGGACTGACCGCGGTTCCTGTTGCCGCCGCCGCGCTGGCGGCGGTTGGACTGTTGGTTTGCTTGATCACCTTCCGCAAATCGGGCGGTGCTGCGGCCCGGGTGCATGCCTAAGCGAGTCTGTCCGCAATCTGCTCGGGAAAACGGGCCACCTGTTGCTGCAGGTGGTTCACGAACGCCTCTACCAGCGCGGAAGCTGGCCGATGCTGCGGCCTGACGAGGCTCACGGTAAAAGGCACAGCGACGCTAAAAGGGCGCATCACCACACCGCTGTCGGCGTAATCCAGCGCCGTCAGCGGATTCACCACTGAGATCCCCACGCCGGCCTGCACCATCGCGCACACGGACGCCGCGCTGTGGGTTTCCATCACCATCCTGCGTGTCACACCTTGCTCATGAAACAGTGCGTCGAGCAACTGGCGGTAGCTGTCCGTGCGCGACAGGCTGACATAGTTCTCACCGGCGAAGTCCTGCGGCGTCAGCAATGCGCGCTGCGCCAGGCGATGGTGCTGCGGTAACACGCACACTTCATCGCAGGTCAGCAGCGCCTGGCGATCGGTCCCGGCGGGGGCGTGCTGCGTTTCGGTAATGCCCAAATCGTAACGCTGAGCCGACAACCACTCTTCCAGTAACGGAGATTCCTGCGGAATAATGTTCAGACTGACATCAGGGTAGCGCTGCAAAAAGGTCTGGCAGACGGGCGGCAGCAGTGACTGGGAAAAAACCGGCAGGCAGGCGACAGAGAGCTCACCCTGGCGAAACTGGCGTAATCCCTCTGCGGCATCAATGATGCGGTCCAGCCCATACCATGAGCGCTGCACCTCTTCGAACAGCCGCAAGCCCTGTACGGTAGGCTGTAAGCGGCCGCGCACGCGCTCAAACAGCGTCAGACTCAGCTGCCGTTCCAGTCGCGCCAGCTCGCGGCTGACGGTAGGCTGGGACGTCTGCAGCAGGGTCGCAGCCTGCGTGAGGTTTCCGCTGGTCATAACAGCATGAAAAATCTCGATATGCCGCCAGTTGATTTTTGCCATGCATCATTCCATATCATTTTTGCATAGATGCTATTAAAACAGATATTTTTCGGCATGGCACGATTCTGGCTTAATGGTTTTATTGCCACAGGAGAAACCCATGCCTCGTCCACTTAGTACCACCGAAACCGCCCTGAATGTCGATAATTTACTGCCGCTGGCACGTCAGTACAGCGGCCCGTTCTGGGCTTATGATGCGCAGGTTATCCAACAGCGTATTGCTCAACTCCACGCATTTGATGTGGTGCGCTTTGCGCAAAAAGCCTGTTCTAACACTCACATTCTGCGACTGATGCATTCTGCGGGCGTTAAGGTTGATTCGGTTTCCCTGGGCGAAATTGAACGTGCGCTGGTGGCCGGCTTTCAGCCCAACAGTGACGAAATCGTATTCACTGCCGATGTCCTGGATAACCCCACGCTTGCCAGGATTGCAGAGCTTAAGGTGCCGGTTAACGCCGGATCCGTCGATATGTTGCATCAACTGGGTGCCGTTTCGCCAGGACATGCCGTCTGGCTGCGCGTTAACCCGGGCTTTGGCCACGGGCACAGCCAAAAAACCAATACCGGTGGCGAAAACAGTAAGCACGGTATCTGGCCCAGCGATTTGCCCGCTGCTCAGGCGGCTATCGAACAATATGGACTGCGCCTGATCGGCATTCATATGCATATCGGTTCAGGCGTGGACTATGCGCACCTGCAGCAGGTCTGCGATGCCATGGTGAATTTGGTCGTGGAATTTGGCCAGGATCTTGAGGCTATCTCTGCCGGGGGCGGTTTATCCATTCCCTATCACTACGGGGAAGAGGCGATCGATACCGATCACTATTTCAGCCTGTGGGACGCGGCACGCCAGCGCGTGGCGGACCATCTGGGTCATGCCGTGAAGCTGGAAATCGAACCCGGCCGTTTCCTGGTCGCGGAGTCAGGCGTGCTGGTCTCTCAGGTTCGGGCAGTAAAAGAGATGGGCAGCCGTCACTTTGTGCTGGTGGATGCAGGCTTCAGTGATCTGATGCGCCCCTCCATGTACGGCAGCTACCATCATATCTCGGTGATGGCGGGCGATAACCGGGCGATCGATGAACAGACAACGATTGACAGCGTGGTTGCAGGCCCTTTGTGCGAGTCGGGCGATGTTTTCACCCAGCTTGAAGGTGGCAAGGTGGAAACCCGGGCTATTCCGGCCGCGAAAGTCGGGGATTATCTGGTGTTTCACGACACCGGCGCTTACGGCGCATCGATGTCCTCAAACTACAACAGCCGCCCACTGATTCCTGAGATCCTGTTTGAAAACGGCGAGCCGAGAGAAATCCGCCGCGCGCAGCGCATTGAAGATCTGCTGGCGCTGGAACGAGGCTAACGCGCCTGTTGAAAGACGACGAGTAATAGGCCAGCCGTGCCACCGCACGGCTGGCCGTGCCCGTCAGGGGGCTGGATAGGTGTAACGGCGATGGATTGCTTCGAGTTCTTCCAGAACCTCACTGCTGAGCGTCACGTTAGCGCTGTCGATATTGATCTTTAACTGATCCAGCGTGGTTGCGCCCAGCAGGGTGCTGGACACAAAAGGTTGCTGACGAACAAACGCCAGTGCCATTTGTGAAGGATCAAGCTGATGTTTTTGGGCCAGCGCCACATATTCCGCCACCGCCAGTTGAGACTGCTCACCGCTGTAGCGGGTAAAGCGGCTAAACAAAGTATTACGTGCACCTGCGGGCTGCGCGCCATTCAGGTATTTACCGCTCAACGTACCAAACGCCAGGCATGAATAGGCCAGCAGCTCCACGCCTTCATGCTGACTGATTTCCGCCAGGCCCACTTCGAAGCTGCGATTTAGCAGGCTGTAGGGGTTTTGAATAGAGACGATACGCGGCAGTTCATGCTTTTCTGCCAGCTGCAGATAACGCATGACGCCCCACGGCGTTTCATTCGACACGCCGATATAGCGGATCTTACCTGCCCGTACCTGCTCAGCCAGAGCCTCCAGCGTTTCTAACAGCGTGACAGGAACGCTGTTCTCACTGTACTGATAGCCCAGCTTGCCAAAAAAGTTGGTTTGACGCTGCGGCCAGTGAAGCTGATACAGATCGATGTAGTCGGTGTTTAAACGTTTCAGGCTGGCATCCAGCGCCTCGCGGATATTTTTGCGATCCAGCGCCATATTAGGACGAATCGACGCATCGTTGCCGCGCGTTGGGCCGGCAACTTTACTGGCAAGAACGATTTTGTCCCGGCTACCGGTCTTTTTTAACCAGCTGCCAATATATTTTTCGGTCAGCCCCTGCGTTTCGGGACGCGGGGGAACAGGATACATCTCGGCAGTATCAATCAGGTTGATGCCCGAACTGAGGGCTAAATCCAGTTGAGCGTGGGCGTCGGCTTCGCTGTTTTGCTCACCAAACGTCATGGTGCCCAATCCAAGCTGGCTCACTTCCAGCGAGCTATGGGGGATACGGTGATAGTGCATTGCCGGCTTCCTTTTCTGTAGGGATAAGTAATATGACTTCAGGGACTATAGCGCGAGGCGTAGCGGCTAAGAAAGGGGGATAACAGAGAGAAATTGCCTGCCGACGCGGGGGAAGGGCGACAGGCCGATACTTTTCGCATCTAGCGTTCAATAATGGTAGAAACTTCGTCACTGTTGATCTGCACCGTATGGCCTGACTGATCGGTGTATTGCACCAGCCCCGTATCTTTATCAATGCTCGGCTTGCCTTCGGTCATAATCATCCGGCCATCTTTTGTTGCCATAACATAATTGGAACTGCATCCACCCAATGTCACCGCAGCAACGGCCAATAATACAATTTTACTCAGCCCTTTCATTATGCTTATCCTCACGAATCGTCCACTGCAAAAAGTGTAGTAATAAATCCTTTTACCGATTGGGTTAATCGTATCAATCTGAAAATAACCGGGCGGCGCGGAGCCGCCCTTGACAACATTAGTGCGTTTTTTTCTTACTGCGCATCAGGTTAAGGCACTCAACGGCCATCGAGAAGAACATGGCAAAATAAATGTAACCTTTTGGTACATGCACCGCGAAACTCTCCAGGATCAGGGTAAAACCCACCAAAATCAGGAACGAGAGAGCCAGCATTTTGACCGACGGATGACGATCAACGAACTCGCCAATACTGCGGGCAGCGACCATCATCATTAATACCGCAATCACCACCGCCGCCATCATAATAAACAGATGGTCGGAGAGGCCCACGGCCGTAATAACGGAGTCGAGACTAAAAATGATGTCGAGCAACATGATTTGAACAATGGCGCCCATGAACGAGTGAACGTTGGATTTGTGCTCGGCTTCTTCGCCTTCAATCGTTTCATGAATCTCCATGCTGGACTTCCAGAGCAGGAATAATCCACCAAACAGCAGGATGAGATCGCGTGCTGAAAAAGCATGATCCATGAGGGTAAACAATGGGTTGGTCAGTCTTGCGACCCAGGCAATAGAGGCCAGTAAACCCAGACGCATCAGCATTGCGCCCATTAAACCGATACGGCGTGCGCGGGCTTGCTGATGTTTGGGGAGTTTTGCCACCACTAACGACAGAAAGATAATGTTATCAATGCCCAGAACCACTTCCAGAATGGTCAGGGTGCCCAGCGCCAGCCAGGCGTTGGGATCGGTAATCCACTCGAACATACCTGCACTCATATCCTAAACGAAAATTAAACAAAGATTATACGCACCAAATTTGTCTAACTCACATTTAAATAACGCCAGGGACGCGAGAATAAGGCTGTCAGACCAGAAAATGGCGTGCCAGAAGCGGGCCTGTAAAACTTTTCTTGAGATAAAAACCGCGTGGCAGCGTCATGATGGGCTGCCCGCGATCGCCGATCCCTTCCGTTAAGGCTTTGCTGTTTGCTGCCTTGGGGCGAATCTGCAGCCAGGCACCGTGACGGGCGGTGATGCGTTCTACCTGACCCAGTACGATCATATCCATCAACTCCTCCCAGTCCTGGCGCAGCATCTCGTCTTCCTGCGCGTCGGGGCTCCACAGCAGCGGCGCGCCAACCCGACGTTCGCCTAACGGAATGTCACGTTCGCCCTCTACCGGCATCCACAGGACGCGCGCCAGCTTATGGCGGACATGGCTGTTTTGCCAGGTGACGCCGCTGTTTCCGGTGAGAGGCGCAACGCAAACAAATGTTGTTTCCAGCGGTTTACCATAGCGATCGACAGGGATCGTTTTTAGTTCAATTCCCAGATGTGCGAAATCCTGTTCTGCTTTACTGCCCGCACTGGCACCCAGATGCCATTCCAGCAGCATCCCGACCCAGCCTTTATCCCGTTTCAGGTTGGCCGGTATCGGAATGCCTGCCTGACCGGCCAGGGTTTGCAGCGTTAAACCTGCCAGTGACTGGGCGCGCGATAACAGTGTTGACTCGTCTTCAGGTGGCCCGGGAAGGAATGTCATGTGAATAACTCATAATGATTAATAATTAAGCAGCCTGCGGCAGCCTCAGGTTTTCCACAGGAAAGAACGCGGTATAACTCACATAATAACATGAAACATAGTACTTTTTTTTACAGCGAAATTGGCAGGCTCCAACGAATGTCGCAGGTTATCCCAACTTGCTCTCAATAATGAACAGGATCTTAAGCCCAGTTATCCACAGAAAAATGGGATAACCCCGTTTCAGGTTGCCTACTGGTTCCATTTACAGCCTTGACTTTACTGTTTTTCAACAAAAATTAAGCCGTTTGATGCAAGCTTGAGCCGATCGCTGTGGATAAAAAGCATTGTGATGGATCTTTAGCCAATTGTCAGCGCGAAGGAATTATCCGCCTCCTTTCCGCCAGGGTAAAAGGCAGCAGAGCAAAAAAAAATTTTTATATTTCAATAGGAAGTCGTGGTCTGGTGTTTGGCACCTTCAGATTCATCCTGGTACGTTATTCAGTTAACTCCCGTGTTCTGCACAAAGCTATCCACAGAAAACGTGAATAAGATCTCTCTTTTTACGGCCTTTTGTTTATAACTTCGCATGAGTCTGTGAGTTATCCCGACTTTACGCCTCAAAGCGCCCGCAAATCCAGTGGTTTACCGCCTGTAAGGAGTGTGAAACAATCAGACCATTCAAATTTAGCTTTTGAGGTAGTCCAGTGATCGATGATGATGGCTACCGCCCGAATGTTGGTATCGTAATTTGTAACAGGCAGGGGCAAGTGTTATGGGCCAGGCGCTTTGGACAGCACTCCTGGCAATTTCCTCAGGGAGGCATCAATCCCGGTGAAACCGCGGAACAGGCGATGTATCGCGAACTGTTCGAAGAAGTCGGACTACACCGCAAAGATGTTCGAATACTTGCATCTACCCGTAACTGGTTGCGCTACAAGTTGCCAAAACGTTTGGTGCGTTGGGACACAAAACCGGTTTGTATTGGTCAGAAACAAAAGTGGTTTCTTCTGCAGTTGATGTGTAATGACGCAGACATTAATGTGCAGCACAGCAGCACGCCGGAATTCGACGGCTGGCGGTGGGTAAGCTTTTGGTATCCGGTCCGTCAGGTTGTCTCTTTTAAGCGCGATGTTTATCGTCGGGTGATGAAAGAGTTCGCTGGCGTAGTGATGTCCATGCAGGAGAGTGCGGTGCAGCGAAATCATCCTGCCCATCGACGTAAAAGAGGATAGGCCACGCCCTTTATGCTCACTCAGTTGCGAGAAATTGTTGAAAAGGTGGCGAGTGCGCCACGTCTGAATGAAGCACTCGACATTCTGGTTAATGAGATCTGCCTGGCGATGGAAACGGAAGTCTGTTCCGTCTACCTCGCCGATCACGAACGCCGGTGTTATTACCTGATGGCGACACGCGGTCTGAAAAAACCGCGTGGGCTAACGGTCAAGCTGGCGTTTGATGAAGGTATTGTCGGTCTGGTGGGGCGACTCGCTGAGCCGATTAACCTTGCCGATGCGCAGAGCCATCCCAGCTTTAAGTACATTCCTTCAGTAAAGGAAGAGCGCTATCGCTCTTTCCTTGGCGTGCCTATTATCAGCCGCCGCCAGCTTATGGGCGTGCTGGTGGTTCAGCAGCGTGAACATCGACAGTTTGACGAAAGTGAAGAGTCGTTTCTCGTTACCCTGGCCACGCAGCTGGCTGCCTTACTGTCGCAATCGCAACTGAGTCAGTTGTTTGGTCAATATCGTCTGGCACGCATTCGGGCTATTGCTGCCGCCCCAGGCGTTGCCGTCGCGCCGGGCTGGGTAGACGAAACCCAGCCCTTACTCGATCAGGTTTCTGCCGCCTCAACGCTGGATCCGCAGCGTGAACGCGAGCGTTTGTCGCTGGCCATGGCCGAAGCCGCCAGTGAATTCCGCCGCTTCAGTAAACGCTTTACCGCCAGCGCGCAAAAAGAGAGTGCGGCGATCTTCGATCTCTACTCGCACCTCTTAACGGACGCACGCCTGAAAAAGGATCTTTTCGCAGAGATCGAGCGGGGATCCGTTGCCGAGTGGGCGGTCAAAACCGTCATTGAAAAGTTTGCCGCCCAGTTTGCCAGCCTGACGGACAGCTATCTGAAAGAGCGCGCCGGCGATCTGCGGGTGTTGGGTCAACGTTTGCTGTTCCATCTCGATGATTCTCTGGTGGGCGTGAACGCCTGGCCTGAGCGTTTCGTGCTGGTGGCTGACGAACTCACCGCCACAACGCTGGCGGAAATTCCGCACGAGCGTCTGGCAGGGATTGTGGTACGCGACGGCGCGGCGAACTCCCATGCGGCCATTTTGACCCGGGCGATGGGCATTCCGACCGTCATGGGTGCGGACATTCAACCCAGTCAGTTAAATAAACGTTTGCTGATTGTCGATGGCTATCGCGGTGAACTGCTGATCGATCCTGAACCGGTTCTGGTGCAGGAGTACCAGCGGCTAATCAGTGAAGAAAATGCCCTCAGCAAAATGGCTGAAGGCGGCGTGGACAGGCCGGGCGAGCTGCGTAGCGGTCAACGTATACAGGTTATGCTGAACGCGGGGCTGAGCCCGGAGCATGAGCAAACGCTGGGCAGCTGGGTTGACGGTATTGGCCTTTACCGCACTGAAATTCCCTTTATGCTGCAAAGCGGTTTTCCATCGGAAGAAGAGCAGGTTGCTCAGTATCAGGGCATGCTGCAGCTGTTCCACGAAAAGCCGGTTACGCTGCGCACGCTGGATATCGGGGCAGATAAGCAGCTGCCTTACATGCCGATCAGTGAAGAGAATCCTTGCCTGGGCTGGCGGGGCATTCGTCTCACGCTCGACCAACCCGAGATTTTTATGGTGCAGGTGCGCGCGATGCTGCGTGCTAACGCCGCGTCAGGCAATTTGAGTATTTTGTTGCCGATGATCAGCCATATCGATGAGATAGACGAAGCCAGGCGGCTCATTCAGCGTGCCGGGACAGAAGTGGAAGAGATGCTCGGCTATACCATTCCGGCGCCGCGCATCGGGATTATGATTGAAGTGCCTTCTATGCTGTTTATGATCCCGCACCTCGCGTCGCGCGTCGATTTTGTGTCTGTCGGGACCAATGACCTGACGCAGTATTTACTGGCGGTGGATCGTAACAATACCCGCGTGGCGAACCTGTATGATTCGCTGCATCCGGCTATGCTGCGTGCGCTACAGGCAATTTCCATTGAAGCCCATTTGGCGAATCTGGAATTATGCTTATGTGGTGAAATGGCGGGCGATCCGATGTGTGTGGCGCTATTGATAGGGATGGGATATCACCATCTCAGCATGAACGGCAAGAATGTCTCACGCGTTAAATATCTGCTGCGTCATCTGGATTATGAAGAAGTCCAGAAACTCAGTATCCAGGCGCTCAAAGCCTGTTCAGCGTCAGATGTGCGTCAGCTGGTCTCGGCGTTTATGGAAGAGCGCGGCCTGGGCGGCCTGATTCGCGGCGGTCGTTAACCCAGGTTACATTTCTGCGGCTACTCAGAAAACTGGCTGTGCTATCATGCCCAGCCCTAATTTATGTACATCACGTCCCCTTTTCAGGGCTGAAAATAAACGGTGAATGATGAATAACGGCTATATCGCATTTCCGCAGTTCGATCCGGTAATCTTCTCGATCGGACCGCTTTCGCTTCACTGGTACGGATTGATGTATCTGGTGGGTTTTGTTTTCGCCATGTGGCTGGCGGTGCGTCGGGCCAACAAGCCAGGCAGCGGCTGGAAAAAAGAGGAAGTAGAGAACCTGCTTTACGCGGGCTTCCTGGGCGTTTTCCTGGGTGGGCGTATTGGTTATGTGCTGTTTTATAACCTGCCGCTGTTTCTCGATAATCCGCTTTACCTGTTCAAAGTCTGGGATGGCGGTATGTCATTCCACGGCGGGCTGATTGGCGTGATCCTGGTGATGCTGATATTTGCGCGTCGCACCAAACGTAATTTCTTCCAGGTCTCTGATTTTATTGCGCCGCTTATTCCCTTTGGCCTGGGCGCCGGTCGCCTGGGTAATTTTATCAATGGTGAACTCTGGGGCCGTGTCGATCCCAATTTCCGTTTCGCCATGCTCTTCCCCGGCTCGCGCAGCGAAGATATCGCGCTGGCGGCCAACAACCCACAATACCAGGCCTTACTGAACACCTATGGCGTGCTGCCGCGTCATCCTTCACAGCTGTACGAGCTGTTTCTTGAAGGCATCGTGCTGTTCATTATCCTGAACCTGTTTATTCGTAAACCTCGCCCGATGGGCAGCGTCTCTGGCCTGTTCCTGATTGGCTACGGTACATTCCGCATTATTGTTGAATTCTTCCGTCAGCCAGACGCCCAGCTTGGTTTGCTCACCGGTGGACTGAGCATGGGGCAACTCCTGTCGATCCCAATGATTATTGCCGGTGTGATTATGATGATTTGGGCGTACCGCCGTCGCCCGCAGCAACAACTTCACGAGGAAAAATGAAACAGTATCTGGACTTAATGCGCTACGTGCTGAACGAAGGCACACCAAAATCTGACCGTACCGGTACAGGCACGCTTTCAATTTTTGGTCACCAGATGCGTTTTAATCTGCAGGATGGTTTTCCGCTGGTCACCACAAAAAAGTGCCACCTGCGCTCCATCATTCATGAACTGCTGTGGTTTCTGCAGGGCGACACCAATATCGGTTACCTGAAAGAAAACAACGTCTCAATCTGGGATGAGTGGGCAGACGAGCAGGGTAATCTTGGGCCAGTCTACGGCAAGCAGTGGCGCAGTTGGGGCACGGCAAGCGGTCAGGAAATTGATCAAATCACCAAGGTGATTGAACAACTGAAACGCGATCCGGATTCCCGCCGCATTATCGTGTCAGCCTGGAACGTCGGCGAGCTGGATGAAATGGCGCTGGCACCCTGCCATGCGTTTTTCCAGTTCTATGTTGCGGACGGTAAACTCTCCTGTCAGCTTTATCAGCGCTCTTGCGATATTTTCCTGGGGCTGCCGTTTAATATCGCCAGCTATGCGTTGCTGGTACATATGGTGGCACAGCAGTGCGATCTGGACGTGGGCGATTTTGTCTGGACCGGGGGCGATACGCACCTTTACAGCAACCATCTGGAGCAGGCACGTCTGCAGCTGACACGTGAGCCGCGACCGCTGCCGACGCTTGTCATCAAGCGAAAACCTGCTTCGTTGTTCGATTATCGCTTCGACGATTTCGAGATTGAAGCTTACGATCCGCATCCGGCGATTAAAGCCCCGGTTGCCGTCTGACGTTTTCCTGATAATAAGCCCCGGTATAACGTTGCATGCTGGGGCTTTTTTTATCTTTCCGCCCGGCGCTTTGCGGCGATGATCTCAAACGATGCTTCAAACACGGCATGCAGTTGAAATAGTCTGCAGCGCCGCTTCCCGTTCCCGCTTTTACTCATTGCCATCCCGCCCGCCAGATCGCACGCTGTTGCCATGAAAAGACCAACATCAAAAGGGTTTACGCTGGCAGAGCTACTGTTTGTCATGGTGATTGTCGGCATTCTCAGCGCGTTTGCCACTCAGGGCTGGCAGCGCTGGCAGCAGCGTCAACAATTACGGGATAGCGCTCGCCAGCTGCAGTTTTTTTTGCTCAGCGTACGGGCTCAGGCCAACTGGCAAAACCGCGACTTTGTGCTGTGGGCGCGAACCATGCAGCCCTGGTGCTTAGGCGTTGGCGATGCGCCGGTGAACGGCTGTGATCCCACCAGACGCCTGCATTTTATTGCGCCGCACACGGGCGTGACCTTGCAGCCGCTGCGCGGTGAGCCTGGCTTTTACGGACGTCGTAACGTGGCCAGAGCGGGCAGCATTGAGCTGGTCAATCCAGCGGGACGAATCCGGCTGATTATCTCGTCACGGGCGCGGATTCGCCTGTGCTCCTCAGAGGAAGCCGGCTGCGAATGAAAGTGGCCGGATTTAGCCTGCTGGAAATGCTGATTGCGATGGCCATCAGTGCGGTACTGATGGTGGGCGCAGGGCGCTTTATGCCGCTGCTGTTGGGGGAGAACCTCCGTCTGCAACAGCGGGTGCAATTGCAAACGGAGCTGCAGCAGATGTTGTCTACACTGGAAAAAGCCGTGCGACGGGCAGGCTATTGCCCGGGAGAATGTGGCCGTGAAGGATTAACAATAACCGGGAGTTGTCTGCTTATCCGCTTTGATGAGAACAGCAACGGTCGCTGGGAAGATATCAGCCATGGTGAAAGCGACTATTACGGCTACCGGCTGCGGCAAAAGCAGCTGGAGATGCAACGCGGTGTGGATAACTGCAATGGCAGTGGCTGGGAGCGCTTGTCCGACCCCGCGTTTCTCTCTGTGGAAGCCTTTGAACTGCAGCGGACGGGCCAGCGGGTCAGGATAATGCTGCAGGGACGAACGGGTCAGCAGGAGGAAACAGTGGTGCGCTGGATAGAGGGCATGAATTTGTGAAGGCGCAGGGTAATAGCGCCTTGGGGATGGTGTTAATCATCATGCTGACAGGTGGCATAACGCTGCACGCCAGCCGTGACATGTTGACGCAGGGGATGCGCGGGGTTGCCGATGAGCAGCGTTTCATTCAGGAATTCTGGCAGGCGCAGTCGGCGCTGCAGTGGGGGCTGACCTTACAGTGGCCCGAGCAACCGCCGTTGGTCTGCCAACAGGAGAAGCAGTATGGCTGGCAGAGCTGCCTGCAAAGAACCGCAGATGACAAAGGATTACTTAAAGGTGAAGACCGCACTGGCGAGATGGCCCTGTGGCGCTGGGTACGGGGGCAGGGCAGCACCATTCACCCTTTGCCGCAGGGCTGGATTGACTACTGCCCGCTGGCCGCGTCAGAGCAATGTTTCTGACGTGCGTGGCTTCAGCCTGCCGGAAGCCCTGTTTGCCCTGCTCCTGATGGCTGTGAGCACCAGCGCTCTCCTTCAGTATCACCGGGTGTTGACGCTGGGTTTCAGTCAGCAGTGGCAGCAACGAGAAGCCTGGCGCGTTGCAGAGCAGCGACTGCTTGGCCATGAGGTGCCAGGCTGGCAGTCCCGTTTCGAGAAAACACAAGGTCCGGGAGGCTGTGTGCTGGAAAAAGCTGAGGTGAGCGGGCCGCATCAACGTCACGCCAGCCTGATGCGTTTAACCTGTTAAGCGGTTAAGGCACTATGCTTACCCGCCTTTTGGTAGGCTTGAAATGCGATACGCGGTAGAGTGAGTATCCTCAGAGGTCGCTATGCTGTTTTGATTTACCACAGGAGTTTTCATGTTTCACGTTTATCACTCTAATCAGCTTGATCTGCTCAAAAGCCTGGCAGCCAGAGTGATTAAACTGGATCCGCTTGACGATCCTTTTGCGTCCGAAATGGTGCTGGTACAAAGTCCGGGCATGGCGCAATGGTTACAGATGGAGCTGGCGCACACCTTTGGCATTGCGGCGAATATTGAATTTCCGCTACCGGCCAGTTTTATCTGGGAAATGTTTGTTCGCGTACTGCCGGACATTCCGGTCGAGAGCGCTTTTAGCAAAGCCAGCATGAGCTGGAAGCTGATGCACCGTTTACCCTCGCTGCTGCTTCAGGATGAGTTTGCCTCACTGCGCCATTACCTGAGCGATGATGGTGACAAGCGCAAACTGTTTCAGCTCAGTGCCCGCGTCGCTGACCTGTTTGACCAGTATCTGGTTTATCGCGCCGACTGGCTGAACAGTTGGGAGCGGGGTCAACACATCGACGGCCTGGGCGATGCCCAGATTTGGCAGGCGGCGCTTTGGCGTGACTTGGTGAATTACACCGAGGAACTGGGCCAGCCGAAATGGCACCGTGCCAACCTCTATGCGCGCTTTATTCATACGCTGGAGCAGACGCAGACCCCACCAGCCAACCTGCCCGAACGGGTTTTTATTTGCGGGATATCAGCGCTTCCGCCGGTCTACCTTCAGGCGTTACAGGCGCTGGGGCGACATATCGATATCTATCTGCTGTTCACGAATCCCTGCCGCGACTACTGGGGCGACATTCAGGATTATGCTTTTCTGGCGAAGTTACAAAGTCGTCAGCGTCGCCGCCACGATCGGGAGGAGTATCGTGGATTGTTTAGCGATGCGGCGCGTGCGCCTGCGCTGTTCAGTGACGAAGGCGAGCAGCAGCTCACGAACCCGCTCCTGGCCTCCTGGGGCAAGCTGGGGCGCGACAACCTTTACCTGCTCAGCCAGATGGATCTTAACAGCGAAATTGATGCCTTTGTCGATGTAGAGGAAGACAACCTGCTGCACAGCATGCAGCACGATCTTCTCAATCTGCAGGACAAGGCCGTGATCGGTCTGACGGCCGACGAACTGGCCTACAGTGGGCAAAAGCGTTGTCTGGATCCAGCGGATCGCTCCATCGCCATACAGGTTTGTCACAGTGCCCAACGCGAAGTGGAAGTGTTGCAGGATCATTTACTGGCACGGATGGAGGCGGATCCCGGGTTAAAAGCCCGCGATATCATTGTCATGGTCGCCGACATTGACGCCTATGCGCCCTTTATTCAGGCCGTGTTTGCTAATGCTCCGGCCGAACGTTATCTGCCATTTGCCATCTCTGACCGCCGTGCCAGTCAGGCGCATCCGGCGATTGTGGCTTTTCTGCATTTACTGGCGCTGCCCGACAGCCGTTTCGTCTCCGAAGATGTGCTGGCGCTGCTGGACGTGCCCGCCTTAGCGAACCACTTCTCGATTGACGAAAGCGGACTGCGTTTACTGCGGCGCTGGGTGAGCGAATCGGGCGTACGCTGGGGGCTGGATGATGCCAGCGTTGAGGCGCTGGCCCTGCCGGTTACCGGTCAGCATACCTGGCGCTTTGGGCTGCAACGCATGCTGCTTGGCTATGCGATGGAAAGCCAGCACGGCGACTGGCAGGGCATCCTGCCCTACGATGAGTCAAGTGGACTGGTGGCCGAACTGGCAGGTCATCTGGCTGAGCTGCTGTCGCGGCTCAACCACTGGCGTCAGGTGCTGTCCGAACCGCGCCCGCTGGAAGCATGGCTGCCTTTGTGCCGCGAGCTGCTCAATGCATTCTTTACGGCCGATCCCGAAACTGAAGCTGCACTGCTGCTGGTGGAAGAGCAGTGGAAGGCGTTGATTGAATACGGCATGGACGCACGCTTCGATGAGCCCATTCCGGTGGTGTTGCTGCGCGACGATCTGCGCGGCCGACTGGACCAGCAGCGTATCAGTCAGCGTTTTCTCGCCGGACAAATCAACTTTTGTACCCTGATGCCAATGCGTTCCATCCCGTTTAGCGTCGTGTGTTTACTGGGGATGAACGATGGCGTTTATCCGCGTACCCTGGCGCCGCTGGGATTTGACCTGATGCAACAGCAGTCGCGTAAAGGTGACCGTAGCCGCCGTGATGACGACCGTTACCTGTTTCTGGAGGCCCTGATCTCCGCGCAGCAACAGCTCTATATCAGCTATATCGGACGCGCCATACAGGACAATACCGAACGTTATCCTTCCGTGCTGGTCACAGAATTACTGGAATATATTGGGCAAAGTTTTTATCTGCCAGGCGATGAAGACCAGGATCTGGACGAGAGCGCGCGCCGGGTCAGGGCGCATCTGGAACACTTACATAGCCGGATGCCGTTCGCGCCCGAGAACTTTCAGCCCGCGTCGGCAGCCCACAGTTTTGCCCGCGAATGGCTTCCCGCCGCGCGGGGTACGGGTCAGCCCCAGCCCGATTTCGTTCAGCCCCTGCTCACGCCGCCCGTAGAGACATTAGCCCTTGAACAGTTCCTGCGATTCTGGCGTCATCCCGTGCGGGCCTGGTTTCAGCAACGCCTGGGCGTGAGTTTCTGGCTTGAAGAAAATGAACTACCCGACAGCGAACCCTTTGCACTGGATAGCCTGGAGCGTTACCAGATTAATGCCCAGCTGCTGAATGCACTGGTAACAGGCGAGGACACCGATCGTCTTTATGCCCATCACCGCGCTGCCGGAAACTTACCTTACGGCGCGTTTGGTGAACTGTTCTGGCAGGCTCAGCGTGAAGAGATGCAAGAGGTGGCGGCAGATGTCACCTCTCAACGTAGCGAAGGGGAAAGCTGGGAAATCAATCTGGATCTGGACGGCGTCAACCTGTCCGGCTGGTTGACTCAGGTGCAGAGTGACGGGCTACTGCGCTGGCGGCCAGGCGTCCTGAACATCAATGATGGTTTATTACTCTGGCTCGAACATTTAGTTTATTGTGCACTGGGCGGTAACGGCAGAAGCCGCATGTTTGGCCGTCAGCAGAGCTACTGGTGCTTCCACGCCGTTGCGCCGGATGACGCCACGGCCCAGTTAGCGCGCTACATGCAAGGTTATCTGCAAGGAATGCGCGAACCCTTGATGCTCCTGACCAAAAGCGGGGGCGCCTGGATTAGCACCTGTTTTGATAAGAAAAGCCATCAGTTCCTCAGTGATGAGGCCACGCAGCTCAAAGCCCGCAACAATTTGCTGGCGGCCTGGATGGGGGGTTATCAGCAGGAGGGCGAGGGAAGCGATCCCTATTTGCAGCGGCTGTGCAGAGTACTGGATGAACCCCAGCTACAGCGCATAACCGAGGCGGCGGCGTGCTGGTACTCACCGGTGCTGGAGGCCCATCAGGACGATCGGTAAATCACACCTTTGCAGGTGATGAGAACACCAACAAACATTTGTTGTATTTTCAGCCGCCAATGCGCTGGCAAGGCGGCTTTTGGGTAACGTAAGAGGTTTACATGCGCACACATGCACGCTTGATCCTGGCTATTCTGTTCAGCCTGGTGGCGTTTACGGTTCAGGCTGAAGCGGGCCAGGGCTGGCAGCCCGTCAACAGTGCCATCGGTAAAAGCGAACAGGATCCGCGTCAGTATCAGGCTATTACACTGGATAATGGCATGACAGTGCTGCTGGTGTCAGACAAGGATGCGCCCAAATCGCTGGCGGCTTTAACCCTGCCGATTGGTTCACTGGACGATCCTGCGCAACAGGCTGGCCTGGCTCATTATCTTGAGCACATGGTGCTGATGGGCTCAACGCGTTATCCCGAACCTGACAGCCTGGCGGACTTCCTCAAAAAGCATGGTGGCAGCCACAATGCCAGCACGGCGTCCTACCGCACCGCTTTTTATCTTGAAGTGGAAAACGATGCCCTTGCGCCAGCCGTCGATCGCCTGGCCGACGCCATTGCGGCGCCGTTACTGGATCCCGTCAATGCCGATCGGGAACGCCATGCGGTCAATGCTGAGCTGACAATGGCGCGCGCCCGCGACGCTTTGCGCATGGGGCAGGTGGGGGCAGAGACGATCAATCCGGCCCATCCGGCTGCGCACTTCTATGGGGGCAATCTTGAAACCCTGCGAGATAAACCCGGCAGTAACCTGCATCAGGCGCTGCTGGACTTCTACCACAGCCACTATTCTGCCAACCTGATGAAGGCCGTTATTTACAGCAACCAGTCCCTGGCGCAGATGGCCGCCATTGCGGCAGGCACCTTTGGTCGGGTGGCTAACCACAACGCCAGCGTTCCGATGATTAACGAGCCTGTTGTCACCGAGGCGCAGCAGGGCATTCTTATTTATTATGTGCCTGCACAACCCCGTAAACAGCTGAAAATTGAGTTCCGCATCCCGAATAACAGCGATCGCTTCCGTAGTAAAACGGACACGCTCATCGGCTATTTAATTGGCAACCGTAGCCCCAATACGCTGGCTGACTGGCTGCAAAAACAGGGGCTGGCCGATGGCGTCAACGCCGGAGCCGATCCGGTTACCGAGCGCAACAGCGGCATCTTTACGATCAGCGTCTCACTCACCGATAAAGGCCTCGCCCAGCGCGACGACGTCGTGGCGGCCGTCTTTAGCTACATAGCCATGCTGCGCGAAAAAGGCATCGATCGTCGCTACTTCGACGAAGTTTCACATGTTCTGGCGCTGGATTTCCGTTATCCCTCCATTACCCGCAACATGGACTACATCGAGTGGCTGGCCGATACGATGCTACGGGTACCGGTAGAGCATACGCTGGATGCTCCTTACCTTGCTGACCGGTACGATGCCGGAGCGATTCAGGCCCGTCTGGATGAGATGACGCCGCAGAAGGCGCGCATCTGGTATATCAGCCCGCAGGAGCCGCACAACAGGCTGGCCTATTTCGTCAATGCGCCCTATCAGGTTGACAAGATTAGCGCTCAGACGTTTGCGCAGTGGCAACAGCGCGGGCGCGAGATTCAGCTCGCGCTGCCGGTGCTGAATCCCTATATTCCCGATGATTTTACGCTGGTTTCTGCCCCAGAGAAGGCCTATCGCCATCCGGTAAAGCTGGATAACGATTTCGGGATGCGTATTTACTGGATGCCAAGCCAGTTCTATGCGAATGAGCCCAAAGCCAGCATTACCGTGGCGTTGCGAAACCAGCAGGCCATTAGCGATGCGCGCCAGCAGGTGCTGTTTGGTCTGAATGATTATCTGGCCAGCCTGGCGCTGGATGCGTTGAGCTCGCAGGCCTCCATTGGCGGTATCAGCTTTTCGACCAGTGAGAACGATGGTCTGGTCTTTAACGCCAGTGGCTTTACGCAACGCCTGCCCGCTTTGCTTAAACAGCTGGTGGAACGTTACCGCACCTTCCAGCCCAGTGAGTCGCAGCTGGAGCAGGCTAAATCCTGGTACCTGGAGCGACTGGACGCGGCCGAAAAAGGCAAAGCCTTTGAGCAGGCTATTCAGCCAATGCAGCTCCTGTCGCAACTGCCTTATACTCAGCGAGAAACACGCCGCAAACTGGTGAGCGGCATTACGCTGGATGAGGTGGTGGCTTACCGCGATGCGTTAATTAAGAATGCCACGCCGGAGATGATGGCGGTGGGCAACCTGAGCGCCGACAGCGTCACGCAGTTGGGGCGCGATCTGAAACAGCAGATGCAGTGCAAAGGGACTCACTACTGGCACAGCAACTACCTCAGCGTTGAAAAGCCGTTAAAAGCGAATCTGGAGCAGCACGGCAGCAGCACAGACTCTGCTCTGGCTGCGCTCTATATTCCATTGGGCTATGACGAATACCAGAGCATGGCCAACAGCGCGATGCTCAGCCAGATCGTGCAGCCATGGTTTTACAATCAGCTACGGACGGAAGAGCAACTGGGCTACGCCGTCTTTGCCTTCCGGATGCCGGTGGGACGTCAGTGGGGAATTGGTTTTCTGTTGCAGAGTAACAGCAAGCAGCCCGCCTATCTGATGCAGCGCTATCAGGCATTTTATCCGCAGGCTGAGCAGCGTCTGCGTACGATGAGCCAGGCCGATTTTACGCAGTATCAGCAGGCGATGCTCAACGATCTCAGACAGCGCCCGCAAACGCTGAACGAAGAAGCCGATCGTTTCAGCCGGGATTTCGATCGTCAGAACGACGATTTTGATACCCGGCAGAAGCTGATGGATCAGGTACAGCAGCTGACGCCCGCCGGTCTGGCCGATTTCTTTCAGCAGGCGGTGATGCAGAAAAAAGGCATGGCCATGACGTCGCAGATCGCCGGAAGCGGCGAGCGCAAAACTGAATTTGCTCCGCTTCCCGGCTGGAGAACCTGGCAGGAAATCGCCAAACTGCAGCAGTCGCTGCCGGTAAAGAGTGAAACCCAATGATGCAGTCAAGGCCCGAGTCGCTTAACCCTTTAACGCTGCCGCTGAGCGGCGAGCGGTTAATAGAGGCATCAGCGGGGACCGGTAAAACCTTTACGATCGGCCTGCTCTATTTACGTCTGCTATTAGGACTGGGCGGCGAGAACGCCTGGCGCAGGCCGCTGTCCGTTGAAGAGATTCTGGTGGTGACCTTTACCGAAGCCGCTACGGCTGAACTGCGGGGTCGTATCCGTGACAATATCCATCAGCTACGTCTGGCCTGCGTGCGCGGTAAAAGCCATAACCCCATGCACCAACAGCTGATGGAGCAGATCTCAGACCTGCCCCAGGCCGCGTCACAACTGCTGGCGGCCGAGCGACAAATGGATGAGGCGGCCATTTTTACCATCCACGGTTTTTGTCAGCGCATGCTTAACCTGAACGCTTTTGAATCGGGCATGCTGTTCGAGCAGGAGCTGATTGAAAACGAACAAACGTTACTCCGACAGGCCACGGCCGATTTCTGGCGTCGCCAGTGTTATCCCTTGTCGCTGGATGTGGCCAGAGTCATTGCGGCGGAATGGAGCGGACCGGACAGTTTACTGATCACGCTGCGGCCCTGGCTGCAGGGGGAGTCACCGACGCTCAGGCGCCCACCTCGCCCAGAAGAAACGCTGGCCTCCCGCCATGCGGCCAATCTTGAGCGAATTAACGCCCTTAAGCAGCAGTGGCAGGCTGCCAGCGCCGATGTGGAAGGGCTCATTAGCGCGTCTGGTGTTGATAAGCGCAGTTATAGCAGTAAGCACTTACCTAACTGGGTGGCTAAAGTTACCCAGTGGGCACTCGATGACACGCTTGATTACCAGTTGCCCAAAGAGCTGGAACGCTTTGGGCAGCAGGTGCTGCACGAGAAGACCAAAAAGGGTGAGCCACCGCAGCATGCATTGTTTGATGCGGTAGATCGCTTTCTGGCCGAACCGCTGACGTTGCGAGACGTCATTATCTGGCAGGCCCTGACCGAGGTCCGCGAGGCGGTCCAGCGCGAAAAGCGTCAGCGCGCACTACTCGGCTTTGATGACCTGTTGAGCCGTCTGGATGAGGCGCTTCAACAGCCGGGCGGGGCACTACTGGCGGAAACGATTCGCGGGCGCTTCCCGGTCGCGCTGATTGATGAATTCCAGGATACCGATCCGCAGCAGTATCGTATCTTCCGTACGCTGTATCTCCATCAGCCAGAGTCAGCCCTGCTGCTCATTGGCGATCCCAAACAGGCGATCTACGCTTTCCGCGGAGCGGACATCTTTACCTATCTGCGGGCCCGTAGTGAAGTTAGTGCTCACTACACATTAGATACTAACTGGCGCTCGTCGCCTGACATGGTGCACAGCGTTAACCGGCTGTTTTCACAGGTTGATTCGCCGTTTCTGTTCTCTTCCATTCCTTTTCTCCCGGTGAGTCCGGCTGCGCCTAATCAGGCCCTGACGCTGATTTATCAGCAGCAACCGCAGCCTGCGCTGCGCTTCTGGCTTCAGCCAGGTGAAGGTGTGGGAGTGAGTGACTACCAACAATTTATGGCGCAGCAGTGTGCTGCGGATATCAGCCGCTGGCTGGTAGCCGGACAGCAGGGACAGGCGCTGATTGGCAAAGGCGATGCACTTCAGCCGGTTAAGGCATCGGACATTACCGTGCTGGTGCGCAGCCGCAACGAGGCCAGCCTGATCCGCGATGCGCTAAACAGCCTGTCGATTCCCTCCGTTTATCTTTCCAGCCGCGACAGCGTTTACACCACGCCGGAAGCGCGTGAACTGTTATGGCTCCTGCAGGCGGTTCAGTCACCTGAACAGGAGCGATTGCTGCGCAGCGCGCTGGCAACGTCCATCTTTGCTATTGATGCCGCCGAACTGGACGCGCTGGCGCAGAACGAACGCCACTGGGATGCACTGGTGGAGCAGTTTGTCAGCTGGCAGCAAATCTGGCATCAGCGTGGCGTTTTACCCATGCTGCGCGACGTGATGATCACGCGGCAACTGGCCGAAAATATGCTGGCATCAGACAATGGCGAACGGCGCTTAACCGATCTGATGCACCTGGGTGAACTCCTACAGGAGGCGGCGGTTCAGCTCGACAGCACCCATGCGCTGGTGCGTTTTCTGGCACAGCAAATTGCCCGCCCCGATAGTCAGGCCGCCAGTCAGCAACTGCGTCTTGAAAGCGATCGTCATCTGGTGCAAATCGTCACCATCCATAAATCGAAAGGATTGCAGTATCCCCTGGTCTGGCTGCCCTTTGCCGCCGGATTCCGCGAGGCCGCCAGTGCGCTGTATCACGATCGTGAAAGCTTTGCTGCGATGCTGGATGTGCAGGGGGATGAGTACAGCCTGACGCTGGCAGAAGAGGAGCGTCTGGCTGAGGATTTACGCCTGCTCTACGTGGCACTGACCCGTTCGGTTCACCACTGCAGCGTAGGCATTGCACCGCTGATTAAGGGCGCGCGTAAAAAAGCGGGTGAAAGCGACCTGCACAAAAGCGCGCTCGGTTTCCTGGTGCAGCGCGGCGAAATCGCCGATGCCGCGCAGCTCAGTCAGCATCTGCAGGCGCTTGAGGGCGCGGGAATTGAGGTTATCAGCAGCGGGCTCCAGCCCGGAGCGATCTGGCATGAAGGCCTGGGCAGCAACGATGCGTTGAGCAGTCGGGAAATGACGCGAGCGCTGGCTGACAGCTGGCGCGTCACCAGTTATTCGGGTTTGCAGCAGCACGGTAGCTCACCGCTGCTGGACGCCTTGCCTAAATTTGATATCGACGCCGCAGGCGAAACGGCAGACGAAGAGGATATCCTGTTGACGCCGCACCATTTTCCGCGCGGTGCGGCACCCGGGACGTTTCTCCACGGATTGTTTGAATCAATCGATTTCACCGAACCGCCAGAGGCGCTGTGGCTGGAAGATCAGCTCCAGCAAAACGGGTATTCACTCAGTTGGCTCCCGGTCATTCAGCAGTGGATTGCGCGCGTCCTGACAACGCCGCTTAACAAGGAAGGCGTAACGCTGGCCAGTATTAACAGCCGCGACCGGCTGATTGAAATGGAATTTTATCTCCCGATCAATAACCTGCTGACCGCGACCGATCTGGATGCGCTGGTACGCCGGTACGATCCGCTGTCGCAGCGCGGTCCGGCTCTGGATTTCCGCCAGGTGAAAGGCATGTTGAAAGGGTTTATTGATTTGGTGTTCCGCTGGCAGGGAAAATATTATCTGCTGGATTATAAATCGAACTGGCTGGGGGAAAGTCATGCCGCATACACGCCCGAGGCGATGGAGCAGGCGATGATCGACCACCGCTACGATCTGCAATACCAGCTGTATACCCTGGCGCTGCACCGTTATCTCCAGCACCGTCTGGCAGGCTATGACTACCAACAGCATTTCGGCGGCGTCTTTTACCTGTTTCTGCGTGGCGTCGATGGCAGCCCGGCCGACAACGGCATTTTCGCCACCCGACCCGACCCGGCGTTTATTGATGAAATGGACAGGCTGTTTGGCAATACAGAGGAAAGGTTATGAGTGAGATGAACGTCTTACTGCGCCAGGCAGTCGAAAAGCGTTTACTGCGTCCTCTGGATATCCAGTTTGCCCGCTTGATTGCGGATGACGCCCAGCCTTTTCTGCTGCTGGCTGCGGCCTGCGTCAGTGCCGATGCCGGAGAAGGTCACGTCTGTCTGCCGCTGGCTAATCTGAGCGAGGCCGGGCTCTTTGCGGGGCGTCAGCCGGCGCTGGCCCGGGCACTGTGGCAGGCCGCAGGCGCGCCGGACGATGTGCATGCTGCACTGGCGGGCTGGTCAGCAATCAGTGATGGCAGTGCCGTCACCCCGCTGGTGCTGAGCCATGAGCGTTTGTATCTGCATCGCTTGTGGCAGAGCGAAGGGCAGGTTGCGCGCTTTTTCTCGTTGCAGCCCGACGAAGGAACATTTGATGCGCACCGGGCCAGCGAGGTACTGACCAGCCTGTTTGGCAGCCGTCCTGACGACTGGCAAAAGATTGCCGCAGCCGTGGCGCTGACGCGAAAAACCGCCGTGATTTCAGGTGGTCCGGGAACCGGTAAAACCACCACAGTGGCAAAGCTGCTGGCTGCGCTAATCCGATTGAATACGGTGCCGCTGCGCATACAGCTGGCGGCGCCCACAGGCAAAGCCGCGGCCCGTTTAACGGAGTCGCTGGGTAAAGCTCTACAGGGACTGGCCGTGAGCGAGGAAGAGCGCGCCCGGTTCCCTGCGGAAGCGACGACGCTGCACCGCCTGCTGGGTGCGCAACCGGACACGCAGCGTCTGCGCTATCACGCGGGCAACCTGTTGCATCTGGATGTGCTGGTGGTCGATGAGGCCTCAATGGTTGACCTGAGCATGATGGCAAAACTGATCTCTGCCTTGCCACACCACGCGCGCGTGGTCTTTCTGGGCGATCGCGATCAGCTGGCTTCGGTGGAGGCGGGCGCCGTGCTGGGGGATATTTGCCGCTGCAGTGAAACAGGATTTAGCCCATCACGGGCTGCACAGCTGACGGCCCTGACCGGCTGCACGCTCACAGGCGACGATGTTGAGGCCGCGCCAGCCGTTCGCGACAGCATTTGCCTGCTGCGACAGAGCTATCGTTTTGATGAAAAGTCCGGAATAGGTCAGCTGGCACGGGCGGTGAATCAGGGCGATGCGCGCCAGATGAGCGCGATTTTTGCCGCCGGACACCAGGATGTTTCTTTTCAGCCCCTGAACGACGGCGACGCTTATCAGGCCATGCTGGACGAGGTGGCGCGGGGTTATAGCGACTATCTGCATGCCGTTCAGCATCAGGCTACGCCAGAGCAGGTCATTGACGCCTTCAGCCGTTATCAGCTGTTGTGTGCTCTGCGTGAAGGGCCCTTTGGCGTGCACGGGCTGAACCAGCGCATTGAGCAACGCCTGATGCAGCTGCAGCGCATCAGACGTCCTGCGTTGGGCAGCCGCTGGTATGCGGGAAGGCCGGTAATGATCACCCGTAATGACAGCGCACTGGGGCTGTTTAACGGCGATATCGGTATTACTCTGCGCGATGAGGAAGGCCAGCTCAGAGTCTTTTTTCCGTTGCCAGACGGCAGCGTGAAAGCGATTCAGCCCAGCCGTTTGCCATCTCATGAAACCGCCTGGGTTATGACGGTACATAAGTCGCAGGGATCGGAGTTTGACCATACCGCGCTGGTCATGCCGACCCAGTTTCTGCCGGTGCTGACCCGCGAGCTGGTTTATACCGCAATTACGCGTGCGCGCAGTCAACTGACGCTTTACAGCGATCGTGCAATATTTGACCGCGCCGTACAGCTGCAAACGCAGCGGCGAAGCGGGCTGGTGGAAAGGTTAGGGGCGGCCGGGCAGGCGTAACAGCAAGGGCGGCATGGCTGCCGCCCGTTGACTGTCAGGTTAAATCCGCCATCAGCACCTTTGAGCGGCGCTGATAGTTGTACATCTCTTTCTTACTCTCTGGCAGCGACTCAATATCCACCGGCGTAAAACCGCGCTCCTGAAACCAGTGAATACTGCGCGTAGTCAGCACGAACAGTTTTTCCAGCCCCATTTGCCGAGCCTGAAGCGCGACGCGCTGTAGCAGCAACTCGCCGCGCGATGAACTGCGATAGTCCGGATGCACTGCAACGCAGGCCATTTCCCCAATCTTTTCATCCATAAACGGATAAAGCGCGGCACAGGCGATGGTCAGGTTATCGCGCTGGATAATGGTAAATTTATCGATCTCCATTTCCAGTTGCTCACGTGAGCGGCGTACCAGAATACCTTGCTGCTCCAGCGGGCGAATCAGTTCCAGAATACCGCCGATGTCGTTAATGGTGGCACGGCGGATCTGTTCGGCCGACTCCATCACAATCTGCGTCCCAATGCCGTCGCGTGAGAACAACTCCTGCAGCAGCGCGCCGTCTTCCTGGTAGCTGATGAGATGGCTGCGGCGCACGCCACTGCGACAGGCTTTTACCGCGCCCCGTAAAAAACGCACGGTACCCGAAAGAAAGTCACCCTCGCTTTCCATTTCATCAATGCGCGCCTGCGCATCGTTAGGAAACAGTTCTGAGACGATATTACCTTCACGATCGATCACGCCCTGCTCAGAACAAAAGCCAATCATCTTTTCAGCCTTGAGCTTAATGGCGAGCTGGGTGGCAACCTCTTCCGACGTCAGGTTAAAGCTTTCACCGGTGACCGACACCGCCACCGGGCCAAGCAGCACAATGGCATCGTTATCCAACTGACGATGAATGGCCTCTTCATCAATACGACGAATGCGTCCACTGTGGCAGTAATCCACCCCGTCATCCACGCCGAGCGGTTGAGCAATAATGAAGTTACCGCTCACCACGTTAATGTGCGCGCCCTGCAAAGGTGTGTTGTTCAGGCTCATTGAGAGCCGTGCCGTGATATCCAGCTGCAGCCGGCCTGCGGCCTGTTTGACGAGTTCCAGCGACTGAGCATCGGTCACACGGGTATATTTGTGGTAAGCCGGTTCCAGCTGATGTGCCGCCAGGCTGGCATCAATCTGTGGGCGCGCGCCATACACCACGACCAGACGGATACCCAGGCTATGCAGCAAGCCGATATCATTGACAATACTGGAGAAATTCTCATGCTCAATGGCTTCACCGCCGAGCATGATGACGAATGTCTTATCCCGATGCGCATTGATATAGGGAACGGTGTGGCGAAAACCCTGAACCAGTTCGGTACTACGTTCCTTCACGGCTAACCCTCAGTGAATGTTTATTCGTATTTTGTGTATTTTTATGCCTTTAGCCATCGTTTTGCAAGCGCTAATCCTGACGATAATTTACGTTTTTTTTGGTGCCAAAGCCGCTAACAGCCTGCATTATTTGGGGTTTCCGGGGTGACATCGCCTGCAGGATTGGATAAAGTTTTCGCCGCCATTTTATTTGGCTGCCGTTTTTTTAAACACCCTATAACAGCTGGAGTGGCATGTCGGAAGGTAATCCCCTGGTTTCACGTAGACGATTATTAAAAGGGACAGGGGCGCTGTTACTGCTCAGCGTCAGCGGTGTGAGTATGGCCGCGACCAGCCATATTTTAGCGGTTCGCATCTGGCCCTCCTCCACTTACTCGCGTATGACGCTGGAGTCTAACGTCGCCCTTAAGTACAGGCAGTTTGCCCTGACGAACCCTGACCGCCTGGTCATTGATATCGATGGTTTGCATCTCAACTCAGTCCTTAAGGGCGTGAATCAGCACGTGCGTGTTGACGATCCTTTTATTAAAAGCGCCAGAGTGGGGCAGTTTGATGCCAATACCGTACGCGTCGTACTGGAACTGAAACGCAACGTGTCCCCTAAAATCTTCAGCCTTGACCCGGTGTCCACGATCAAACACCGACTGGTGGTCGATCTCTATCCCAGCCAGGATAGCGTTGAAGATGATCCGCTTCTGGCATTACTTAAAGATTACAATCAGGGCGATCTGGAAAAAAATGAGGCCGTTCAGGCGCCTCTGCCCGGTAAAGCGGGACGCGATCGCCCGATCATTATCATGATCGATCCCGGGCATGGCGGTGAAGATCCCGGCGCCCACGGTAAATATAAAACCCGTGAGAAGGACATCGTGCTGAAGATCGGCCGTCGGCTGAAAACCTTGATCGAAAAAGAGCGCAACATGAAGGCTTACATGACCCGCAACGAGGATGTGTTTATTCCTCTGCGGGTGCGGGTCGCTAAAGCACGCAAGCAACGTGCCGACCTGTTTGTCTCAATTCATGCCGATGCATTTACCAGCCGGGCCGCGCGCGGTTCTTCCGTGTTTGCGCTGTCGACCAGCGGCGCGACCTCTGCGGCGGCGCGTTTTCTGGCGCAAACCCAGAACGAAGCCGATCAGATCGGCGGCGTCAGCATGAGTGGAGATCGCTATCTGGATCACACCATGTTTGATATGGTGCAGCGCCAGACGATCCATGACAGCCTGAAGTTTGGTAAAGAAGTCTTGCACCGCATGGGGCGCATCAATCACCTGCACAAACGCACCGTGGATCAGGCCGGTTTTGCCGTGCTCAAGGCACCAGATATTCCTTCTATCCTGGTAGAAACCGCCTTTATCAGTAATGTGGAGGAAGAGCGTAAGCTGCGCACCACGCGCTATCAGCACCAGGTGGCAGAGGCGATTCTTGAAGGGATTAAAGCCTATTTTAAAAGCGGGGCCGCACTGGCTCATCGCTGAGTGACCCTCAGGAAACGGCCGCTGGCGCGTTTTCCTGGCCTGCTGAAACGCCAGGACCGGAAGCGATTCTGCGCGGCTACAGGGTCAGGCCGCGCAGGTTAGCCTGCTGTTCAGAAGCCACCGGGTGCTCAGCGCCCCTTTGCCAGATAATGGGCCATTTCGTCTTCCGGCACCATTCCGCCGCCCGTTGCCCAGACCAGATGTGTCGCCTGACCTAACTGCGTCGCGGTAAAGCCGTGCATTTGCAGGTAAGCTGCGGCACTGCAGACGCGCTGGGGGCCAGCCATACCGGCAAGGGCCGAGGGCTCCAGCCGCAGGTCTTCTTCCTGCGCCAGCCAGCTCAGCATGTCGTACAGGCTTTGATCGTCAAGCGTATAGAGCCCGTCCAGCAGGCGCTGCATGGCCCGACCAACGAAGCCGGAAGCGCGTCCGACCGCCAGCCCATCGGCTGCCGTGATATTGTCGATGCCAATGTCCTGTACCGAAATACCCTCATGCAAACCCGTGCAGATACCCAACAACATGCAGGGCGAGTGGGTGGGTTCGGCGAACAGGCAGTGAACGTGTTCACCAAAGGCCAGCTTCAGACCAAAGGCGACGCCGCCGGGGCCACCGCCCACGCCGCAGGGTAAATAGACAAATAATGGATGATGGCGGTCAACCACGCGGCCCTGCTGTTCAAACTGAGCCTTCAGGCGCTGCCCGGCAACGGCATAACCTAAAAACAGGGTGCGGGAGTTTTCATCGTCAATAAAGAAGCAGTCCGGATCGGACTCTGCCGCTTTACGTCCTTGCTCCACCGCCACGCCATAATCCTCTTGATACTCAATTACCGTGACGCCATGACTGCGTAGTTTGGCTTTCTTCCATGCGCGGGCGTCCGCCGACATATGCACGGTAACGTTAAAGCCAAGACGGGCGCTGATGATGCCAATCGACAGGCCAAGATTGCCGGTTGAGCCCACGGCAATACTGTACCGGTTAAAAAATTGTCTGAACGAAGGCGAGAGCAGCCTGCTGTAATCCTCTTCCCGGGTCAGTAAACCTGCATCCAGTGCCAGTTTCTCGGCATGGGTCAGCACTTCATAAATCCCACCACGCGCTTTGATTGAACCCGAAATTGGCAGGTGGCTGTCTTTCTTCAACAGCAGCGTACCCGCAATGTGTTGTCCGTATTCCCTTTGTAGCCGCGCCTGCATCGCCGGTATGGCTACGAGCTCCGACTCAATAATTCCCCCCATGGCGGCCGTTTCAGGAAAGGCCTGTGCCAGAAAAGGTGCAAACCGGTTCAGACGTGCATGCGCCTCTTCAACATCCTCGGCCGTCAGGCCAACATGGGGTAAGGCTTCTGCGACGGTGGTCGTGGCGGGATTAAACCAGGTGATTTCATTGAGCGCAATTAAATCCGCGACCTGCGGAAACTGAGCGATCAGTGCAGCAATATTGTGGTTATTCATAGCAGACCTTGTGATGTCCGAATGAATCATCAAAACAGAAATAGAGCGGCAAGCGCAATAGCTGCGGCCTGAACAGGGTTCTGTCTGAGTGGCAAACGCGATAACAGCTAAAAAAAGAGGAAGAGAAGGCGAGGTGGCTGCACGGGCGGTTTAGCGAATTGCAGAAACAAAAAAACACCCTTTCAGGTGTTTAAAGTGGTTGCGGGGGCCGGATTTGAACCGACGACCTTCGGGTTATGAGCCCGACGAGCTACCAGGCTGCTCCACCCCGCGTCCGATTGCGCATAGCGACTTTCACATTGTCTCTTCTGTCTGAGCAAAATCACAGAAGAATTGGTTGCGGAGGCCGGATTTGAACCGACGACCTTCGGGTTATGAGCCCGACGAGCTACCAGGCTGCTCCACCCCGCGTCCGATTGCGCATAGCGACTTTCACAATGTCTCTTCTGTCTGAGCAAAATCACAGAAGAATTGGTTGCGGGGGCCGGATTTGAACCGACGACCTTCGGGTTATGAGCCCGACGAGCTACCAGGCTGCTCCACCCCGCGTCCGTGGATGCGCACTATACTCCGCACGATGATTGTTGCAACCCCTTTTTGCCCTAAAAGGCTAAATTTGCTGTTAATTGATGAAGGATTCCTCCATTTGGTGATTTATTGTGCCGATATCCGTTATGACGAAACAGGATGGATTTCATTCTGATGACGGCTTTGCTATCGTCGCGTGGCGAACAGTTATAAAAAGAGATGAAGATGAAAGGACGTTGGGCGAAGTACGCACTTACTGGCGCATTTTTAGCGCTGCTGGCTGGCTGTAGCGGTAAGCCAACCGATCGGGGTCAGCAATATAAAGACGGCAAACTGGATCAGCCCCTTGCGCTGGTCAATCAACCTAACGCCAAAGGCCGCCCGGTTAACGGCCGGGACTTTGGTGAACAGGTCCGGCAGATTCAGTTTGCCTCCTCTGGCCTGTTTCTCCGCAACAACAGTACTTACAGTGCGGTAGAAAACTGGCTGATAGCCGGCGGCGACACGCGCCAGCTGCGACAGTTTGGTCTGAACGCGTTTCAGATGGAAGGCACAGACAATTACGGCAACGTGCAGTTCACCGGGTACTACACGCCTGTCGTTGAGGCACGTTACACCCGTCAGGGTGAGTTCCAGTATCCCATTTACCGGATGCCGCCACGCAAGCGCGGACAGAAGCTGCCAAGCCGTGCTTCTATATATAGTGGTGGGTTGGACGATCGCTATGTGATTGCCTGGAGTAATTCACTCATCGATAACTTTATTATGGACGTGCAGGGAAGCGGCTACGTTGATTTTGGCGACGGGCGTCCAATGCGCTTTTTTGGTTATGGCGGAAAAAACGGCTGGAGTTATCATAGCATCGGTAAAGAGCTGATCGATCGTGGCGAAGTGAAGCGAGAAGACATGTCCATGCAGGCGATCCGCCAGTGGGCTGATGAGCATTCTCCGCAGGAAGTGCGTGCGCTGTTAGAAACCAACCCTTCATTTGTGTTTTTCAAACCAGAAGACTATGTGCCGGTGCGTGGCGCCAGCGCTGTACCTTTGGTGGCAAAAGCCTCTGTGGCGTCAGACCGTTCACTAATCCCTGCCGGAACGGTGTTGCTGGCAGAAGTGCCGCAGTTAAATGAAAAAGGGAAATTTAACGGTAAATATGAAATGCGAATGATGGTGGCGCTGGATGTTGGTGGTGCCATCAAAGGTCAGCACTTCGACATTTATCAGGGCGTGGGCCCGGATGCCGCTCATCTTGCTGGTTTCTATAACCATTATGGACGCGTATGGGTGCTTAAATCTGCCCCTGGTGCCGGTCAGCCGCTGTTCAGCAATGCGCAGAGCGGCAACAACGGCACCCTGTTGTTGGGTGCTAACTAATTTTTGATGTGGCGGGCGTTCTGGCCCGCACTCTGTAACAGGTTTGACTATGAAAGTGTTAAACGATGCCTGGCACCAGCGCTTTGGTGGCACGGCACGTCTTTATGGCCAGCAGGCGCTGCAGCGGTTTGCGGATGCCCATTTCTGCGTCATTGGGATTGGTGGCGTAGGTTCCTGGGCTGCAGAGGCATTGGTCCGCACCGGTATTGGCAGGGTTACCCTGATCGATATGGACGATGTCTGCATTACCAATACCAATCGTCAGATACATGCGATCCAAGGCAACGTGGGTAAAGCCAAGACGGAAGTCATGGCGGATCGCCTGCGCGCCATTAATCCTGATTGTGAAGTGGTGTGCATTGATGATTTTATCACGCCGGAAAACACGGCGACCCTGCTGACGGGCGATATCGATTACGTGATTGATGCCATCGATAGCGTGCGGCCCAAAGCCGCGCTGATTGCCTGGTGTCGACGCAACAAGATCCCGCTGGTCACTACCGGTGGCGCTGGCGGCCAAATCGATCCGACACAAATTCAGGTCACCGATTTAGCCAAAACGATCCAGGATCCTCTTGCAGCCAAACTGCGCGAGCGCCTTAAACAGTTTGGTGTCGTGAAGAACAGCAAAGGCAAGCTGGGCATCGACTGCGTATTTTCTACTGAGGCGCTGGTCTATCCGCAGGCGGATGGCACGGTTTGCGCCTCACGCAGTACGGCAGAAGGGCCGAAAAGAATGGACTGCGAATCCGGGTTTGGTGCGGCAACGATGGTGACGGCCACCTTCGGCTTTGTTGCGGTATCCCATGCCCTGAAGAAGTTTCTGGCGCGCGCGGCGCGCCAGGCCTAACCCTGATACCGTTGGGCACTCTGCCGCACTGCGTCAGCCAGCGCTTTCAGGCCACTGCTGCGTGATGCGCTAAGCTGAGCGCGCAGGCCCAGCGCCTCCAACAGATCGAGCGGATCGGACGCCAGCAACTGAGCTGGCGTCTTGCCTTCAACGGCGGTCAGCAACACGGCCAGCAGACCGCGCACGATACGACCTTCGCTGTCCCCATAGAAGTGCAGGGTACCTTGCTCCCCCAGTTGACTGCCGAACCAGACGCGGTTTTCGCAGCCGCTCAGTTCGATATCCGCTGTTTTCAACGCGTCAGGTAACGCGGGTAACTGCCGTCCCAGTAAAATCAGCTGCCGGTAGCGATCTTCCCACTGATGAAAGCGGGAGAAGGTAGCCTGTAAATCAGCCATAGTGATTTCAGCGCCGAACGGGTGAGGCGCTAACAGCGTTGCGTTTATCATTAAAACTCCGATAACAGATCGATGGCGCTGCGCATGGCGCGCAGCAGGGCATCGACATCCTGAAGATTATTATAAGGTGCAAACGAAACGCGCAGCGTGCCGTCAACGCCTAATGCCGCCATCAATGGCTGAGCACAATGCTGACCCGCCCGCAGGGCGATACCGTGCTCGGCCAGAAGCGTCACGATGTCGCTGTGATGAATGCCCTGAATGTCGAAGGCCAGCAGGCTGGCACTGCCACAGCGGAAGCTACGAAAGCCGGGCAGTTCAGCCAGTTGCTCCTCGGCCAGGCTGGCAAGCTGCTGGCTCCACATCTCGGCTTTGCGCATATCCAACTGCTGCAGCCAGCCGAGCGCGGCGCTTAACCCGGTAACGCCAGCAACGTTGGGTGTGCCTGCCTCGAAACGCCAGGGAACGGGTTGCAGCGTAAAACCGGTAAAATCGACCTGTGTCAGCATCTTGCCGCCGCCCTGTAAGGGAACGATCTCTTCCAGCAGTTCCGCTTTTCCGTACAGCACGCCAATGCCCATTGGCCCGTAGAGCTTGTGGCCGGAAAAAGCATAAAAATCAATATCCAGCGCCTGCACATCCGGTGGGCAATGCACCACGCCCTGAGCGCCATCCACCATAACTTTTGCGCCTGCTGCGTGGGCCAGCGCAATGGCCTGCGCTAAATCGGGACAGCCGCCGGTCACGTTAGACATCTGCCCGACCGCCAGCAGCCGGGTCCGGTTGTTAATCAGCGCAGGCAGCAGTGAGATATCCGGCAGGCGATCGGCACCAATCGGCCATTTCACCACCCGCGCGCCGCTGGCCTGCGCAGCCATCAGCCAGGGCACCAGATTCGCATGATGTTCTGCCTCACTGACAATGATCTCATCGCCAGGTTGTAAACGCGGCGCTAACCAGCCATGCGCCACCAGGTTTATCGCATCAGTGGTGCCGCGCGTCCATACGATCTGGCGATCGCTGGCGGCATTCAGCCAGTGTGCCACCATGCCGCGCGCCTGTTCGTACTGCTCCGTTAACTGGCGGGCAGCAGCAAACTGGCTCCGGTGAACGGTGCCAGCGCTCAGGCTGTAGAATTGCTGCGTCGCGTCTATCACCGTCTGCGGTTTCAGCATGGTGGCGGCACTGTCAAGATAGACACCGGCATCGTTTAGCGCAGGAAACTGCTGACGAAATGAAGAAGGATTGAAGGCGCTCATACGTGGCTCACAGGTTGTTAATTTTCAGGTCCAGGCTGAAAGATGGCTGTCTGTCTGGCAAAGCTGGAAAAGCGGGTTATGCTGAGTATTGCAAGGTATAAACTTAACCCGCATGGCGAGACGACCTACTTACAGTCGATCGCACTTGACCGTTTCTTTGGTCAGCGTAACGCGGGGGGTTTGGTGCAATCAATCTGCAAGGAGATAGAAGATGAAAAAACTCGCCGCAATGCTGGCCGTTTGTACAATGGCTTTTACCCTGGCTGCCTGTTCAAGCAACTACGTGATGCATACCAATGATGGACGCACTATCGTCGCTGAAGGCAAACCAAAGGTCGATACTGACACCGGTATGATCAGCTATAAAGATGCGAATGGCAATGAGCAGCAGATTAACCGTTCAGATGTGAAAGAAATGGTTGAAATGAAGTAATCAGGGCATAAAAAAAGCACCGCAATTTGCGGTGCTACTCAATATCACAATGGACAGACAGGGTAAATCTACAGGAATTAAAAAGCTTGATCTGTAAAGGTCAGACCAAAATTGCAAACACAACATCACGACCACAAGCCAAAAGCTTTCAGAAAATCTGCGAACTCACTCACAAATCTAAAAACTTTTCGTTCCGGCTCAGGAAGTAGCGCAACTATAGGTATTTGCTGGAGCTTCATCAACGGACAATTTATAATGTCTCGGATTATAAATTCTAATACGTAAAGCCTTTGTATTAGTTCGCGTATTTTTTGCCAGGCTGGCTATGGATAACCATGTCAAAACGTCTTCCTCCCCTCAATGCACTGCGGGTTTTCGATGCCGCAGCACGCCATTTAAGCTTTACCAAAGCGGCTGAAGAGCTGTTTGTCACCCAGGCTGCCGTCAGCCATCAGATCAAATCACTGGAAGATTTTCTGGGATTAAAGCTGTTCAGGCGGAGGAATCGTTCGCTTTTGCTCACGGAAGAGGGGCAAAGCTACTATCTGGACATTAAAGAAATCTTCTCTGCCCTGAATGAAGCCACGCGCAAGCTGCAGGCACGCAGTGCCAAAGGCGCGCTCACAGTCAGTTTATTGCCGAGTTTTGCCATTCAATGGCTCGTGCCGCGCCTCTCCAGCTTTAATCTGGCTTATCCGGGAATCGATGTCCGTATCCAGGCCGTTGACCGCGATGAGGAGAAACTGGCCGACGATGTGGACGTGGCGATTTTCTATGGTCGGGGCAACTGGCCTGGATTACGGGTGGAAAAACTCTACGCAGAATACCTGCTACCGGTCTGTTCTCCGGCGTTGATGACCGGGGAAAATCCGCTTAAAACCCCTATGGATCTGGCTCGCTTTACTCTGCTGCACGATGCGTCGCGTCGTGACTGGCAATCCTATATTCGCCAGCTCGGCGTTCAGCATATCAACGTCCAACAGGGCCCCATCTTCAGTCACAGCGCTATGGTGCTGCAGGCGGCGATTCATGGTCAGGGCGTGGCACTGGCCAATAACGTTATGGCGCAAAGCGAAATCGAAGCGGGGCGGTTGATTTGTCCGTTTAATGACGTTTTAGTGAGCAAAAATGCTTTTTATCTGGTTTGTCATGACAGCCAGGCAGAACTGGGTAAAATAGCCGCCTTTCGACAGTGGATCCTCGCTAAAGCGGCAACCGAACAAGAAAAATTCCGCTTTCGTTATGATCAGTAACTTTTGCTTTTTTGCAGGGACCTGCAAACGCACCTTGAGGATAGATTGATGTCCAGACGTGCCATGTTTATTTTTTCGGCCATCAGCGGCTTTTTTCTGGTGGCCTTTGGTGCTTTTGGTGCTCACGTGTTGAACAAAACGCTGGGAGCCACTGAAATGGCCTGGATTCACACCGGGTTAGAATATCAGGCTTACCATACGCTGGCTGTAATGGGGCTGGGTGCGGCAATGCTGTATCGCTGTAACATCTGGTTTTACTGGAGCAGTGCGTCTATGGCGCTGGGAACCGTATTATTTAGCGGCAGCCTCTATTCACTGGCGCTGTCGCATTTAACGTTTTTTGTATTTATCACGCCAGTCGGAGGCGTATTCTTCCTTATCGGCTGGCTATTGATGTTGATTGGCGCACTGCGTCTTAAAACCAAGGCAGAACGCCATGAATAAAGTTTTACTGTATTGCCGCTCCGGCTTCGAAAAAGAGTGTGCGGCAGAGATTAGTGCGAAAGCAGCAGAGCGTAACGTCTACGGCTTTCCACGGGTAAAAGACGATGCCGGTTATGTGCTGTTTGAATGCTATCAGCAGCCCGATGCGGAAAGGCTGATTCGGGAACTGCCATTTGAAACGCTGATTTTCGCCCGCCAGATGCTGGTTGTCGGCGAGCTGCTGCGTGACTTGCCCCAGGACGATCGTATTTCGCCGATCGTTGGCATGTTGAGCGGTGTGGTCGAGAAAGGCGGCGAGCTGCGTGTTGAGGTGCCTGACACCAATGAAGCAAAAGAGCTCACCAAATTCTGCCGCAAGTTTACCGTTCCCCTGCGTGCCAGCCTGCGTGAGAGCAAAATTCTACTTAATTACGAAAGCCCAAAACGTCCGGTGGTGCACGTGTTCTTTATTGCTCCCGGTACCTGTTACGTGGGCTATTCGCTGCCAGAAAACAATTCCCCCTTTTATATGGGCATTCCGCGTCTTAAGTTTCCCTCTGATGCGCCAAGCCGTTCAACGCTTAAGCTGGAAGAGGCTTTCCACGTTTTTGTGCCCGCCGACGAGTGGGATGAGCGGTTAGCCAGCGGGATGTATGCGGTGGATCTGGGCGCCTGTCCTGGCGGCTGGACGTATCAGCTGGTGCAACGCAGCATGATGGTCTACGCCGTGGATAACGGCCCCATGGCACCGAGTCTGATGGATACCGGACAGGTCTTTCACGAACGCGAAGACGGTTTCCGCTTCCGCCCACCGCGCACCAATATCAGCTGGCTGGTGTGCGACATGGTGGAAAAACCGGCTCGCGTGGCCAATCTGATGGCGGACTGGCTGGTGAATGGCTGGTGCCGTGAGGCCATTTTCAACCTGAAGCTGCCCATGAAGAAGCGGTATGAAGAAGTCACGCAGAATCTGGCCATGATCGAGCAGCGCCTCACGGAAAAGGGTATTAATGCGCAAATTCGCGCACGCCAGCTCTACCACGATCGTGAAGAGGTAACGGTGCATATTCGTCGTATCTGGGCCGCGTTCGGTGGCCGTCGCGACGAGCGCTAATCGAACCGCTCGGGCGCGACGGCGCCCGAGCGGTTGACGATGCTAGTCACCGCTGTAACGCAGTAAATTCAGATTTCCTTCCAGCACCAAATCCTGTTTCAGCCGGGCGACGTCCCGGCTGATGAACGCCATCTCTTGCCCTGTCTGCAGTTTATTGCGCCATTTGGTGGGGACCTGATCCAACTGTTGGTAAAGCGATTCCAGTGAGCCAAACTGCTGCAGCAGTTCCCGGGCGCTTTTGGGGCCGATGCCCGCGACTCCCGGGATTTTACTGCTGCTGATGCCGCATAATCCCCAGTAGTCGGGCAGCACAGTGGGCGCAACGCCAAACTCCGTTTCAATAAATGGCAAATCCAGCCAGCGCTTCTGAAAATAATCGCGGATGCGAATCTCCGGCGCCAGTAACTGACAGTAGCCTTTGTCGGTGGAAACGATAGTGGCCTGATGGCCCGCCCGTGCCATTTTTACCGCCAGCGTGGCCGCCAGATCGTCGGCTTCATCCTGTTCGGCAATCCAGCAGCTCACGCCCACGTCCCGAAATGCCGCCTGCAACGCGGGCATTTCAGCCTGCAAATTTTCCGGCATGGGCGGGCGACCGCTTTTATAGTCGGGCAGCAGCTGATGCCGCCATCCCTGATGGCGCGCTTCACCGTCAAACACGGCTACAACGTGAGAAGGACGCGTGTGGCCGAGAAGCTGGCGCAAGGCCGCCACGCAGCCGCCCACACAGGGAGAGCCTTGTACGGCGTGAAGACGGCGAATGAGATTGAGTGCATCAACAATAAGTAAGTGATGTGACATAAGGTACGGGCAGCCCGGCGGCTGCCTCCTGATTTACTTAATGATTTCGTAGCACGGGATATAGGCAGTACCTGGCAGTTTCATACGCTGCTGCGCCACAAAGCCCTGTAGCAGTTCATCCATGCGGTGCATGATGTCGGCATCACCGTGCAGTTTATAAGGGCCTTTTTCCCGGATTTCACGGATGCCCATCTCTTTAACGTTACCTGCCACAATGCCCGAGAACGCCCGGCGCAGGTCGGCTGCCAGTTTTTCCGGCGGCTGGTTAGTGTAGAGATTGAGATTGGCCATATTTTCATGCGTTGGCATAAAGGGCACCTGCAAATCCTGTGCGATGCGGATAGACCAGTTAAAGCTGTAGGCATCACCCGTTTCGCGGCGGTGTTCTTTCACCTGCGGCATCGCTTTTCTCATCAGGCGGGCCACCTCGGCGGCATCATCAATAATGATCTGATAATGCTTACGTGCCTGCTCCCCGAGCGTGCTGACAATAAAGTCATCCAGCACACGGAAATAGTCGGCGCTTTCTTTCGGCCCGGTGAGAATGAGCGGCAGAACCTGATGCTCATTTTGCGGATTCATCAGAATGCCCAGCAGGTACAGAAACTCCTCTGCCGTACCCACGCCGCCAGGGAAAATAATGATGCCATGTGCAATGCGAACAAAGGCTTCCAGACGTTTTTCGATGTCTGGCATGATGATCAGTTCGTTCACCAGCGGGTTAGGCGGTTCAGCCGCGATAATCGACGGCTCGGTTAAACCGATAAAGCGGCTGTCGCGGTAGCGTTGCTGCGCATGGCCTACCGCCGCCCCTTTCATGGGCGCTTCCATCACGCCCGGGCCACAGCCGGTACAAATATTCAGTTCACGCAGGCCCAACTGCGTACCGACGTTACGACAGTACTGGTATTCCACTGCGTTAATCGAGTGGCCGCCCCAACAGACAACGGTATTAGGATATTCGCCCACGTGTAATGCCCGGGCATTACGCAGAATAGAAAACACGGTGTTGGTAATCATGACCGAGTCGTTGTCTTCTGCGCAGGGTAACTGGCCGGAACTGGCTAACTGGCCGTTAACAAACAGAATATCGCGCAGCACGGCAAACAGGTTAGCCTGCAGTGAACGGATAATATGGCCGTCAACAAAGGCCTCTTCGGGAGGATTGATCAGTTCAAGCTTGATACCGCGTTCGCGGCGCAGCACGTTAATATCGAAGTTCTCAAAGCGGGACAGGAGCTCGTGGCTGCTGTCAGTCTGGCTGCCAGAATTGAGCACGGCGAGCGAGCAGTTACGGAAAAGTTGATATAAATCGCTGCTGGCTGTGCGCTTCAGCATATCTACTTCCAGTTGGGAGAGCAGATCCATAGAGCCAAGAGGGCTGACATGTGTAATCAAATGAACTCCTTTGCACCCGCTGGGGTGATAGCTGACACTGCAAATGCAGTGACGAAAATCCCTGGTTGGCAATCCACTGTGTGCCGCCTTGCCCAGAGTAGCCTTGTCGGCAGGGCTGACTCAAGTGGAACGCTATCGTTGACCGGCAGCCTGAGGAATACCTCGCAAACTACTGACGAACCAGACGAGAATGACCCGGCGTAAAGGGCACATTACTGCGCCATGGATTGATATCCAGTCCGCCCCGACGCGTATAACGCGCATAAACGGTGAGCTGTTCGGGCTGACAAAAACGCATCAGGTCATTGAAGATACGCTCAACGCACTGTTCATGAAACTCATTATGCTGACGAAATGAAATGATGTAGCGCAGCAGCGCTTCGCGATCGAGCCGTGGACCCTTATAGCGAATCATCACCGAGCCCCAGTCAGGCTGATTCGTGATCAGACAGTTAGACTTCAGCAGGTGACTGACCAGCGTTTCTTCCACCTGTTCCTGACCGGCTGCGTTAATCAGATAATCGGCATTGAAGGCATAATCTTCAATTTCGATATCCTGCTCATCTATGCAGTAGCCTGCAAAGTGTCCCACGGGTTGACCTTCAATTTCATTTAACCGAAACAGCGCGACGCGCACCTCGCCTTCGGCACAGACACGCAGATCCTGCTCCAGCGTCTGGCGCACCTCGCCCCAGTCTGCGAACCGCGTCTGGTTAAAGCTGTTAAGATAGAGTTTGAAACTCTTGGACTCAATAAGATTACGACTGTGGGCGTCCAGCACCACTTCGCCAACCGCCACCTGCGGCACGCCTTTGCTGTTGAGCCAGGAGAGTTCATACAGCGTCCAGATATCGCCTCCCGTAAAAGGCAGGTTATCAGGATAAAGGCCAAGTGGTTCGCGGTTCATGCTGCGCGGCACGGCCTGTAATAAGCTGTTGTCGTAGCGATCGTGATAAGCTGTGGGCTTGCCAAGCGTCAGGTTGCTGAGCGCCGGATCCGGCTGATAAGAAGACATAACGGTTACCACTGAGGTCATCAAAGTGAGTAAGTGTAACCTATCAGAAGTGAGAATTTGAATGATGCAGCAAACGGCTGAAGCGTTAACTGATTTTACCACCCGATACTGTCTGCACTGGCAGCAGAATAATGGCCATGCACCGGCCAGTAGCGATCTTTATGGCGTGCCTTCACCCTGCCTGATTGAAAATCGTGGCGAGCGGGCGCTGTGGCAGCCGCAGCCCTTTAGCCTGCCGCCGTCTCTGGATGCCGTTGAGCGCGCGCTGGATATCCAGCTCCAGCCGCAGATTACCGCATTTTATACCCACCAGTTCGCGGGAGACATGCGCGCCACTTACGACCACATCAGGCTCACGCTTCTGCAGGTCTGGAGCGAAGAGGATTTTGTCCGACTGCAGGAAAACTTGATTGGTCATTTAGTCATGCAGCGCCGTCTGAAGCAGGCGCCGACGCTGTTTATCGCGACAACAGAGGCTGAAGAAAACATTATCTCGCTATGTAACCTGAGCGGACATGTCATTCTGGAAACGCCAGGGCGCAAACATCGCCAGACGCTGGCACCTGATATCCCATCATTTCTTAATAATTTACAACCGCTTAGTGACTAGTTGCAGATTTCCGCTATCGGCAGTGTGAGAGATCTCTTACAAGCTCTGTGAGAGATCGCTCTAACCTTCACGCGGTGATCCTGTCGGCAGGATGTAAAAATATTGTAAATCATTAACTTATTAGCTGCGCTGATAAGCCCTTTTCATAAGATATCGTTATAAGGCGTTTTACCACCTTGTGCTCTGTGTAATTTCTGACGAGAATATCACTCGCGGACAGGATGTCCTGGACAACAGGAGCCGTCAGGATGATGGTAGCCAGGAGGCCGGAACGTAACGGAGTTTACGTCACAAGGAAGGCTTCAGGATGAAGCAGGACACTCTGGATTGAGTTAAAGGACACCTCCAGGACGGAGAATGAGAGCCCCTCAGAAGAGGTGGCGGGCCGGGATGCTAAGGATTTGTCAGGATGATACGCGAATGGAATTCGCACGGGAAAAGTTGTCACGGATGAGCAGGGAGCACTAACGTAGCGGGAAAGCTGCAAACGAACCGGGAGCACTGTTTAATACAGTGCTCCCTTTTTTTGTGCCTGCGGGTTATGCTTGCCGCCCATTTTTATCCGGTCAGAGGTGAAGCATGACGCTGGAACACTTAATTTTGCAACGACTCGAACAGGTCGAAGCGATAATGCGCGAGCACGATCTCTGGCAGTCTGTTGCGCCAGACGATCACGCGTTCACCAGCCAGCAACCTTTTTTCCTTGATACGCTTCAGCCACTGGAATGGTTACAGTGGGTGCTGATACCGCGCGTTCAGGCCATCATTGACGCCCGGCAACCTTTGCCGAAGAACGTCGCGATCGCCCCCTATTTTGAAGTGGCGTTAGCGCCCGGGCAGCCCGGTCGTGCCCTGCTGGTATTGACGTTAAAGCAGCTGGATGCCCTTCTGGAGGATGAGTCTGCCCGATGTTAGAGATCATTTATCAGGATGCGTGGCTGGTGGCGGTGAACAAACCCGCCGGTTGGCTGGTCCACCGTAGCTGGCTTGATCGCCATGAAACGCAGTTTGTCATGCAGACGGTACGCGACCAGATAGGCCAGCATGTTTTCACGGCCCACCGGCTCGATCGCCCCACATCGGGCGTTCTGCTAATGGGCCTGTCCAGTGAGGTGGGCCGCCTGCTGTCCCAGCAGTTTGAGCATCATCAGATGGAGAAGACCTATCATGCCGTGGTGCGCGGCTGGCTGGAAGGCCGCGATCGGCTGGATTATCCGCTGGTCGAAGAGCTGGATAAAATTGCCGACAAATTTGTCAGCGACCCGCGCGCGCCCCAGCCTGCGGTGACCGATTACGCCTCACTGGCAACCGTAGAAATGCCAGTGGCAGTGAGTCGTTATCCCACTGCGCGTTACAGCCTGATTGAGCTCAAACCCAAAACCGGACGCAAGCATCAGCTGCGTCGGCATATGTCCCATCTTCGCCATCCCATTATTGGCGATTCGGCCCATGGCGATTTGCGTCAGAATCGAGGGGCGGCTGCACACTTTGGCGCAAATCGTTTAATGTTGCATGCCAGCAGCCTGTCGCTCAGCCACCCGGTGACGGGGGAACCCCTGGTTATTCGCGCCGGACTTGATCTTGTCTGGCAACGGGTGATGGATCAGTTTGGCTGGCAGGCCTGTTTACCGGATGTGCCACGGGTTGAGTTTATGGCTGGCTCAGGTCAGGATAGCGGGACGGAATAAAGGGGAAAAGAAATGGCGAAAATTGGTATTTTTGTAGGCACCGTTTATGGCAATGCATTACTGGTTGCAGAAGAAGCTGAACCGGTACTGCAGCAGCAGGGCCATGACGTAAGGATTTTTGAAGATCCTACGCTCGCTGAATGGCAAAACTATGCGGATGATGTTGCCTTAGTGATTACATCCACCACCGGACAAGGCGATTTCCCGGATACTATTTCTGGCCTGTTCCATGACGTGCAGGACAAACTGGGCCACCAGCCAGGGCTGCGCTACGGCGTTATTGCCTTGGGCGACAGCAGCTACGAGAATTTCTGCGGTGCGGGTAAGCGCTTTGATGCCCTGTTACAGGAGCATCAGGCTAAACGGGTGGGTGAGGTTCTGCTGGTTGATGCCACGGAACATCCAGAACCTGAATCCGTAACCACGCCGTGGGTTGAGCAGTGGGGCAAGCAGCTCGGATAAGATCAAGGCTGTTCCGCTGCCGTCGGGATGACACCGGCGGCAGCGGTGTTACGATAACAGGATTCTGCGTACAGCGCGTTCCGTCAATGCCCTGTGCGCCCCCGTTTCTCAGGTTATCGGCGCGGGATTGAATACTGCCAGCTGATTACGAATTCCCCAGCGATCTGACCAGGTTTCCTTTCTGCCACTGGCAATGTCCAGTATCAATTCAAACAACCGCCAGCCAACCTGCTCAATGGTTTCCTCGCCTGTCGCAATTGTGCCAGCATTGATGTCCATCAGGTCATGCCAGCGCTCGGCCAGCGCATTACGGGTCGCCATTTTTATCACCGGGATTGCCGCCAGGCCATACGGGGTTCCTCTGCCGGTGGTAAAGACCTGCAGGGTGATGCCTGAGGCGAGCTGCTGCGTACCGCACACAAAATCGCTGGCGGGCGTCGCGGCAAAAATCAGTCCACGTCGTGTCGGACGTTGTCCGGGCGACAGCACCTCCACAATCGGGCTTCGGCCTGATTTGGCAATGGAACCCAGGGCTTTTTCCACCACGTTTGCCAGCCCACCTTTCTTGTTGCCCGGTGAGGGATTGGCGCTGCGATCGGTTTTGCCTTGATCAAGGTAGCGGTCATACCATGCCATCTCTTCAATCAGCCGCTGCCCCACTTCCTGATTGATCACGCGCGGTGTCAGTAAGTGAATGGCATCGCGCACCTCGGTGACCTCAGAGAACATAACGGTCGCGCCGCTGCGCACCAGCAGGTCGGAAGCAAAGCCCACCGCGGGATTCGCCGTCACGCCGGAAAAAGCATCACTGCCGCCGCACTGCATGCCTACGACCAGTTCCGAGGCAGGGCAGGTTTCACGCTGGCGCTGGTTAAGCCGTTTCAGATGGCGCTCTGCGACCTGGAGGATCTCATCCACCATGGCGCCAAAGCCCACCAGCTTCTCATCCTGCAAACGCACAATATCCTCCTCATCCAGCGAGATGGGCTGCACGTCGGGCGTCCCGGTCAGCAAGCGCTCAGGTTGTAATTTTTCACAACCCAGACTGACGACCATGATTTCCCCGCCAAAATTCGCGTTAAGGGCCAGGTTGTGAACGGAACGGATAGGGATAACCGCCGCAGGCGCGTTGATTGCCACGCCGCAGCCATAGAGATGATTTAGCGCAACCACGCCGTCGACATTGGGATAACGGGGCAGCAAATCACGCTCTATCATTTGCACCACATAATCCACCACGCCCGCCACGCAGTGAACGCTGGTGGTAATGCCCAACAGGTTACGGGTGCCCACGCTGCCGTCAGCGTTGCGATAGCCCTCGAAGGTGTAACCTTCAAGCGGCGGTAAGTCAGGCGGCACGTTATTCGCCAGGGGCAAACTCTGCAAATCCGGTGCGTCCGGAAGCGCAATGAGTGATTCATCGATCCAACTGCCCTGGGCAATATCACGAATGGCAAGGCCAATAACTTCACCATAGCGCAACACAGGCTGACCCTGCGGAATGGCGGCTAACGCCACCTTATGCCCCTGCGGTACATGTTCGGTTAGTGTTAATCCATCTTTAAACGTGGTGCCCGCAGTCAGCCCCTGGCTGTTTACCACAATCGCAACGTTATCGTTTTCGTGCACTTTAATGTAAAGCGGTTGCTCTTTTGAAATGGGGTTCATCGCTCACCTTCCAGTGTGTAGCGCCTTGCTGGTACGGCGCATTCATTATGAGACGTCAGGTGTCACAGGTTCGGTATTTGCCACCCTCAGTATAAGAAGGTGTTACCGCCTGCACATTGTGCAATTGACCTATATTCGGCTGTGAAATGACGCGGTTTTATTATCTTTTTACTAAATCAAGTGAAGATTCTCACAAAGCCGCTTATCAGCGCCCCTTTGGGCGTGCTTTTTGTGACTTTTTACAAATAACGTGAAACGTCCCGCAGCAGTTTATGCATTAGCCCAAAAAATCATTGTTAATTCACCTTATTCCAGGGTGATGTTCCAATGCCTCACCCAAACCCGCTTCTTATACTGATTTCCGTTTTCCCGATCAGGTTATTCGTCACGACGCATTATCGGTTTGCCATAAAAAAAATCGCCGTGTTTAACCTACATCTCTCTGATACCCAACGCGATGTGTATGCAGTCAGAGCGAATGTAGCTTTCGCTATATTTCAGGAGTGCATCATGAGTAGTTATCACCAGACAACGGAGGCGGTACAAAAACGGACGAACGCGCGTTACTGGATAGTGGTCATGCTGTTTATTGTGACCTCATTCAACTACGGCGATCGCGCCACGCTGTCTATCGCGGGTTCGGCCATGGCAAAAGAAATCGGCCTCGATCCCGTGGGGATGGGATTTATCTTCTCTGCTTTTTCATGGGCCTATGTCATTGGGCAAATCCCCGGTGGCTGGCTGCTGGATCGCTTTGGTTCTAAGCGCGTCTATTTCTGGAGTATCTTTCTTTGGTCGTTGTTTACCCTGCTGCAGGGGTTCGTGGACGTGTTCAGCGGCTACACCATCGTCATGGCGCTGTTTATGCTGCGCTTTATGGTCGGGCTGGCGGAAGCGCCTTCATTCCCGGGTAACAGCCGTATTGTGGCAGCCTGGTTTCCGGCTCAGGAGCGCGGCACTGCCGTGGCGATTTTCAACTCCGCACAATACTTCGCGACGGTAATCTTCGCGCCCATCATGGGCTGGTTGACCTCCGCGGTGGGCTGGGCGCATGTGTTCTGGTTTATGGGAGGGCTGGGCATTATTTTGAGCTTTATCTGGCTCAAAGTGATTTACGATCCCTGCGATCATCCCGGCGTGAACAAAGCGGAGCTGGACTACATGGCGGAGGGCGGCGCGCTGATCAATATGGATCAGAAAAGCGAGAAGCAAAAAGTCAGCTTCAGTGATAAGTGGTTCCAGATCAAGCAACTGCTGCAGTCGCGCATGATGATCGGTGTCTACCTTGGTCAGTACTGCATCAATGCCCTGACCTACTTCTTTATCACCTGGTTTCCGGTTTATCTGGTGCAGGCACGGGGCATGTCGATCCTTAAAGCGGGCTTTGTCGCCTCGGTGCCGGCGCTGTGCGGCTTTATCGGTGGCGTGCTCGGCGGGGTGATCTCAGACTGGCTGATGCGTAAAACCGGCTCACTCAATATCGCCCGTAAAACCCCGATTGTGCTCGGCATGTTGCTCTCGACGTCCATGGTGGTCTGTAACTATGTCGAGACGGACTGGGTCGTGGTGCTGTTCATGGCAACCGCCTTCTTTGGTAAAGGGATTGGCGCGCTGGGGTGGGCAGTGATGGCAGACACCGCACCGAAAGAGATTAGCGGCCTGAGCGGTGGTCTGTTCAATATGTTCGGGAATGCATCCGGCATTATTACCCCCATCGCGATCGGCTACATCATTGCCTCTACCGGTTCTTATAACGGCGCGCTGGTTTATGTCGGCATCCACGCGTTCGTTGCCGTACTCAGCTACCTGGTGCTGGTGGATAACATCAAGCGTATTGAGCTGAAAACACGCTAAGGAGTCTGCATGAATACGCAATCGACGCCCGTTATCACGACAATGCAGGTGGTCCCTGTGGCTGGCTACGACAGTATGCTGCTCAACATTGGCGGGGCACACAATGCCTGCTTCACGCGCAATATTGTGATCCTGACCGACAGTGCGGGACACACCGGGCTGGGTGAAGCGCCGGGTGGTGAGACGATTTATCAGACCTTAATGGATGCTGTTCCGCACGTGACAGGACAGCAGGTTGCCTGCCTGAACCGCCTGGTGCAGCAGATACATAAAGGGAATCAGTCCGCCGATTTCGAGACGTTTGGCAAAGGGGCCTGGACCTTTGAGCTGCGCGTCAACGCGGTCGCGGCACTGGAAGCCGCACTGCTGGACCTTCTGGGACAGTGTCTGGGCGTGCCGGTCGCCGAACTGCTTGGACCGGGTAAGCAGCGCGATGAGGTGACGGTTTTAGGCTACCTGTTCTACTTAGGCGATCGCCGTAAAACCGATTTGCCTTATCTGACGGGTGAGAAGGCGCAGCATGACTGGTATCACCTGCGTCATCAGGAAGCGCTGAATAGCGAGTCGGTTGTCCGGCTGGCCGAGGCGGCGCAGGATAAATACGGTTTCAAAGATTTCAAACTCAAGGGCGGCGTGCTGCCGGGCGAACAGGAGATCGCCACCGCGCAGGCGCTGAAAAAGCGCTTCCCTGAGGCGCGCATCACCGTCGATCCTAACGGCGCGTGGTGGCTGGACGAGGCGATCGGATTCTGTAAGGGCATGCAGGATGTCCTGACCTATGCAGAAGATCCCTGTGGCGCCGAGCAGGGTTATTCAGGGCGCGAGGTGATGGCCGAGTTTCGTCGTGCGACCGGATTACCGGTCGCCACCAATATGATCGCCACCAACTGGCGTGAAATGAACCATGCGCTGATGCTCAATGCTGTCGATATCCCACTGGCCGATCCGCACTTCTGGACGATGAGCGGCGCCGTTCGGGTCGCGCAACTGTGCGATGAATGGGGCTTAACCTGGGGCTGTCACTCGAATAACCACTTTGATATTTCTCTTGCGATGTTCACCCACGTCGGTGCCGCCGCGCCCGGTAATCCCACCGCCATCGATACGCACTGGATCTGGCAGGAGGGCGATCAACGCCTGACAAAAGAACCGCTGCAGATCCGTCAGGGCAAAATCACGGTGCCAGATGTGCCTGGCCTGGGCATTGAACTGGATTGGGAACGACTCCGCCTGGCAAACGAACACTACAAATCACTGCCGGCGGGCGGACGTAATGACGCCACCGCCATGCAGTACTTGCTGCCAGGCTGGACATTTGACCGTAAACGGCCGGCCTTTGGCCGGGCCTCTGCTTAAGGGATAACCGATGAATATCACACCAAAAATTACCGCCATGCAGGTCATCCCGGTTGCCGGCTATGACAGCATGTTGCTGAACCTGAGCGGCGCACATTCGCCTTTTTTCACCCGCAATATCGTTATCATTGAAGACAACGCAGGCCATACTGGCGTAGGTGAAATCCCCGGCGGCGAAAAGATTCGTCAAACCCTGGAAGAGGCTGCCGCGCTGGTGGTGGGCAAAACGATTGGCGAATATAAAAACATCCTGTGCCGGGTTCGCGCCACCTTTGCCGATCGCGATGCCGCTGGGCGAGGTAATCAGACCTTTGATTTACGCACCACTATTCACGTGGTCACTGGCATCGAAGCCTCACTGCTGGATCTGCTGGGGCAGCATCTGGGCGTCAATGTCGCCTCGCTATTGGGCGACGGACAGCAGCGCGACAACGTCGAAATGCTGGGTTATCTGTTCTACGTTGGCGATCGCAACAAGACCTCGCTGGCCTACCAGCATCAGGACAACGATACCTGCGACTGGTATCGCCTGCGCCATCAGGAAGCGCTCACGCTGGATGCCGTGGTGCGGCTGGCCGAAGCGGCCTATGAAAAATACGGATTCAACGATTTTAAACTTAAAGGCGGCGTGCTGAGCGGCAGTGATGAGGCAGAAGCGATTACTGCACTCGCGAAGCGCTTCCCCCAGGCGCGCGTCACTATCGATCCCAACGGTGCCTGGTCGCTTGACGAAGCCATTACGCTGGGTAAGCAGCTTAAAAACGTCCTCGCCTATGCAGAAGATCCCTGTGGCGCGGAGCAGGGCTATTCGGGACGCGAAGTGATGGCCGAGTTCCGGCGCGCTACCGGTCTGCCGACTGCAACCAATATGATCGCCACTGACTGGCGTCAAATGGGCCACACGTTGTCATTACAGTCGGTCGATATCCCACTGGCCGATCCGCACTTCTGGACGATGCAGGGTTCCGTGCGCGTGGCGCAAATGTGCCACGATTTTGGCCTGACGTGGGGGTCGCATTCCAATAATCATTTCGACATTTCACTGGCGATGTTCACCCATGTTGCCGCTGCCGCACCAGGCAAGATCACGGCCATTGATACTCACTGGATCTGGCAGGAAGGCAACCAACAGCTCACTAAAGCACCTTTACAGATTCAAGGGGGAAAGGTTGCGGTGCCGCAGGCGCCGGGTCTGGGAATCGAGCTGGACAGAGATCGGGTGATGCAGGCCAACGCGCTGTATCAAAAGCATGGCCTGGGCGCACGTGATGACGCACAGGCCATGCAGTTCCTGATCCCGCAATGGACATTTGATAACAAGCGCCCGTGCCTGGTGCGTTAACTTTTTTCGGCTTCCTTAAGGAAGCCCGTTCCACAGGAGTCAAACCATGAGTAATACAGCCTGGCCAAATGAATTTCGCCGCCGCCTGCTGGCAGGGGAAACCCTGATTGGCAGTTGGTGCGCCCTGGCAAGTCCTGTTTCGACCGAGGTGTTAGGGCTGGCCGGATTTGACTGGTTAGTTCTGGATGGCGAGCACGCACCGAACGATATCACCACGTTTGTTCCCCAGCTAATGGCGCTAAAAGGCAGTCGCAGCGCGCCGGTGGTACGTCCACCCTGTAACGAACCGGTCATCATCAAGCGCCTGCTGGATATTGGTTTTAATAACATCCTTGTTCCCTTTGTCGAGAACGAAGACGAAGCCAGACGTGCAGTTGCCTCAACGCGCTATCCGCCTGCCGGAATTCGCGGCGTGTCGGTTTCCCATCGCAGCAACATGTACGGCACGGTGCCGAATTATAACGCCACCATCAACGACAACATTTCAGTATTAGTGCAAATAGAAACCCAACAGGCCGTTGACAACATTGACGCCATCGCCGCCGTTGAAGGCGTGGACGGTATTTTTGTCGGACCGGGCGATTTGTCGGCCGCACTCGACTATCTCGGGCAGCCGGCCCATCCGGAGGTGTTAAAGGTCATCAAACACATCTTTGAGCGGGCAAAAGCCGCCAACAAGCCCAGCGGCATTCTGGCGCCGGTGGAAGCCGATGCCCGTCGCTATCTCGAATGGGGCGCAACCTTTGTTGCCGTTGGCAGCGATCTCGGTGTTTTCCGCAGTGCCACGCAGGCGTTATGCGACAAATTTAAAAAGTAATCATCCAGGAGAAACAACATGAAAATTGGCTTTATTGGCCTGGGCATCATGGGCAAACCAATGAGTAAAAACCTGCTGAAAGCCGGTTATTCACTGGTGGTACGCGATCACAATGCAGAAAACGAAGCTGAGCTGGTGAAGCTGGGCGCGACCACAGCGGCGAATGCCAAAGAACTGGCGCAACAGTGCGATGTGGTGATCACCATGGTGCCAAATTCCCCACAGGTGAAAGAGGTTTGCCTGGGCGAAAACGGCATCATCGATGGCGCGAAACCGGGCCTGATTGTGATCGATATGAGCTCCATTGCGCCGCTCGCGAGCCGTGAAGTCCACGATGCCCTGGCAGCAAAGCAGATTAACATGCTGGATGCGCCGGTAAGCGGCGGCGAGCCCAAAGCGATTGACGGGACGTTATCAGTAATGGTTGGCGGCGATAAAGCCGTTTTTGACCAGTGCTACGACATCATGAAAGCCATGGCGGGATCGGTGGTTCATACCGGCGATATCGGCGCAGGTAATGTGACGAAGCTGGCAAATCAGGTCATTGTGGCGCTGAATATTGCCGCAATGTCTGAAGCCTTGTCGCTGGCGACCAAAGCGGGCGTCAGCCCGGAACTGGTGTATCAGGCAATTCGTGGCGGACTGGCGGGTAGCACCGTGCTGGATGCCAAAGCGCCCATGGTGATGGACCGTAACTTTAAGCCGGGTTTCCGCATTGATTTACATATCAAGGATCTGGCTAACGCGCTGGATACCTCGCACAGCCTTGGTGCGCACCTTCCGCTGACGGCGGCCGTGATGGAAATGATGCAGGCGTTGCGTAATGACGGGCAGGGGACTGCCGACCACAGCGCGCTGGCCTGCTATTATGAGAAATTAGCAAAGGTTGAGATCTCTCGCTAATGCCTTGCCCGGCTTCTGTGGAGGCCGGGCCGATTTCACGCTCTGATCGTTAATTGATACCGCCTGGATTGCCTATGAAAATCGTAATCGCACCGGATTCATATAAAGAAAGTCTTTCGGCCCTGGAAGTGGCATCGGCAATCGAAGCGGGGTTCCGTGAAATTTTCCCCGATGCCCATTATGTGAAAATACCGGTCGCTGATGGCGGAGAAGGCACGGTGGAAGCCATGGTGGCCGCGACGCAGGGAAAACGGGTCAGGTTAAAGGTGACCGGTCCGCTGGGGGAGCCCGTCGAGGCGTTTTACGGCCTGTCGGGTAATGAAGATACCGCCTATATCGAGATGGCGGCGGCCAGCGGCCTGGAGCTGGTACCGGCAGCGCAGCGGGATCCCTTGATCACCACCTCGTATGGGACTGGGGAGCTAATTAAAAACGCGCTGGATAAAGGCGTCCAACACATCATTATCGGTATCGGTGGCAGCGCCACCAATGACGGTGGTGCTGGCATGATGCAGGCGCTGGGCGCTCGCTTACTGGATAAACAGGGCGAGCAAATTGGTCGGGGAGGTGGCGCATTACCTGACCTGGCAAGCATTGACGTTACCGGACTGGACCCGCGCATTCGGCAGTGCCGCGTTGAAGTGGCCTGCGATGTCACCAATACGCTGACGGGCGATCACGGTGCCTCTGCGGTGTTTGGCCCTCAGAAAGGCGCGACGCCGGAACGGGTCGAGCAACTGGATCGCGCCCTGACGCACTACGCTGCGCTTATTCAGCGCGATTTGGGTATTGATGTGCTGCAGATCAGCGGCGGCGGCGCGGCCGGTGGCATGGGGGCTGCGCTGCACGCGTTTTGTCAGGCGGAATTACGCCGTGGGATTGAGATTGTGACGGAAGCGCTGGGCCTGGAGGAGCAGGTAAAAGATGCCGATCTGGTCATTACCGGCGAGGGGCGAATCGACAGCCAGAGCATCAAGGGCAAGGTGCCGATTGGTGTCGCGAAAGTCGGCAGACGTTTTAATATTCCCGTGATAGGCATTGCCGGTAGCCTGACTGACGATGTCGGTGTGGTGCATCAGCATGGCCTGGATGCGGTATTTAGCGTGCTTTACCGTATTTGCTCGCTGGATGAGGCGCTAAAAGAGGCAGAAAACAATGTCCGTCTCACCGCGCGCAACGTGGCTGCCACAATGAAAATCGCCGGGTTTCACTAAGCGTATTCACGGCCCTTCACCTGACAGGGCCGTTCGTTCTTCCGCAGTATGCCCGGCTAAGGCATGGAGAGGATGCGCCTTGCCTGTCTGGCGACGTTCTCCATTTCATCCTGAAGCTCCAGCAGTTCCGGCTCAAGGGCTTCAATATCGCTTGCCTGGTGAAGCTCTTTCTCAAGCTTGCGGCACAGCTGTTTCATCCGCGGAACGCCGCTGTAGCTGGCGCTGCCGTGAAGTTTATGAATGATCTCACGCAGAGAGGTCGCGTCGTTGTCGGCAATACACTGCGCCATTTTACCGTGCACTTCCGGCAGGAATGCCAACAGCATTCGGAGTAAATCCCGCGCCAGATCCGGCTTATTCGCTGCCTGGCGTAATGCCAGCTTCCAGTCCAGCGTGGGTAATATTTGGGGAATATCGGGCGCCGTGGTGCTCGGGCTGGGCATATAGCGGGCCAGAACCTGAGCGAGCTTGTTTTCATCGATAGGTTTGGCCAGGTAGTCGTTCATACCGGCCCGGATGAGATGTTCGCGTTCACCGTCAATAGCGTGGGCGGTAACGGCGACTATCGGGGTGGTTGCGTGGTTGGGCAGCGTGCGGATAATCTCGCTGGCCCGAATGCCATCAATATCGGGCATTTGTATATCCATTAAGATCACGTCCAGCTCTTGCCTGTGGGCCACACGGATGGCCTGCTCCGCATTATTGCACAGTACAATGTGTTGAACCTGCTCTTCCAGCAGCGCCCCAATCAGCTTGAGGTTGGCGGGATTGTCATCGACGGCCATCACGGTCAGCGGCAGACGCGGTGAGGCCGATAGTTCGCTGCTGTGACGGGCGTGCAGCTCCAGCAGCATTGGCAACAGGCGCGTCTGTGAGACCGGTTTTGCGATGCAGCCATCAATGCCACGCACTTTCAGCTCATCCGCCAGTAACATCATCGGACTCGGCAGCGCCATAATGACCTGGTCGCCACGCTCCAAAAGCGTATGGATCAACCTGTCCTCAAGCACCTGCGACTGGCTGGCGTTGACCGGCATGGCCATTAACACAATGGGATAGCGCGACTGGCTCAGGCCCTCCAGGGTTAAACTGTGCTCAACCTGTAACGGCGTGGCACCTAAAATCTCGACCACCGCGCTGGCGACGTCGGGGTTCGCCTCCACATAGGCCATGCGCGTGTTCGACAGTGCATCCAGTACTCGCGGCATACTCGGCGCATTGGGATTAAGGTCCAGTTTAACGCGCACCCAAAAGGTGGAACCGTGGTTCTGACGGCTGACGAAGGTGATTTCCCCGTTCATTTCCCTTACCAGTTTTTGGGTAATGACCAGGCCCAGCCCCGATCCGCCGTGGCGGCGGGAAATGCTGGCATCCGCCTGGCGAAATGCCTGAAACAGCTGAGCCTGCTGCTCTTCAGAAATGCCAATCCCGGTGTCGCGAACCTGAATCTCCAGTTCAACATGCGTTGCCGTAATCGTGTGCTGTTCTACCCGTAAATTGATGGTCCCTTTTTCGGTAAATTTAATCGCGTTGCCCATCAGGTTGATCAGGATCTGCTGCAGGCGGAGCGCATCGCCGATCACGTTGTCCGGCACGCTGTTATCGCAGACCACGGTCAACTCCAGCCCCTTTTCATGGGCGGACGGGGCCAGCAAAACCAGGGTTTCATCCAGGGTGGCGCGCAACGGAAAGGGAATGGACTCCAGCATCAGCTTGCCGGCTTCAAGTCTGGAAAAATCAAGCACGTCATTAATGATGGACAGGAGATTGTTGGCCGAGCGCTCAATGGTCAGCATGTAGTCGCGCTGCGTGGTGCGCAGCGGCGTTTTCAACATCTGACGGGTAAAGCCCAGCACGCCATTAAGCGGCGTACGCAACTCATGCGACATATTTGCCAGAAACTCGGATTTGATACGGGCGGCTTCCTGCGCGCGCTTTTTGGCCAGATCCAGCTCGACGTTCTGAATCTCCAACTGCTCCAGCGTTTCCCGCAGGTCCCATGTGGCCTGATCGATATTGTGCTGCATCTCTTCGCGATAGGCGGTGAGCGACATCGCCATCGCGTTAATACCGTTTTTCAGGATACTTAACTCACCCAGCATGTGGCCTTCAACCCGGCTGTCCAGTTGTCCACGGCGAATTCGGTCAACGGTGCTGACCATATTACGAATAGGGCCGGTGACGTCCCGCATCAGGCGGTAGGCAAACAGCATGGCAATACACAGGCAGAACAGCAGCATCAGGGTAGCAATAAACACTTCCCGATATTGCTGTAAACGCACGGACTGCAGATCCAGTTCTATTGCCACATAGCCCAGCGGGTTACCTGCGGGTTTGGCATCCTGACCCGGCAGCTCGTCCACGGCGTAACGTTCAGAGATAATCGGCTTGCGTAAGATTAGTCGGTTACCACTGCCTTCAACGGACACATCCTCAGGCAGCGCGCGAATAGCCTGCCTGCTTTCCAGACTCAGGTTCTGGTGATTATTAGAGGTGACATAAAGCTGATTATCATCATCAAAAACGGAGATGGCACGCACGATCCCGGAATGGCGGCGATGCAGTAAACTGACGAGTTCACGCAGCGCGTCGCGATTGTGCCATGTCATGCTGTATTCGGTAGAAACCGCCAGCGGTTCAATGATATTGGCCCCGGCATCGATGACCTGACGCTGCAGCTCGTTATAACGATGTACGACAAAAAATGAGCTGAGCAGTAACCCAACCAGTAACGTTGGGGCCAAAATTAAAATCATCATTCGCGCCCGCAGGCTGTATTTGGTCATAATAGTCGCCTGCTGTCCGGCATGAACGTCCCTGTGCATCTGCTGAACCTTGTGCACATCGAATCTTAAAGAGAAAGAACCACACTATGGCGCAATTTTACTCCGCAAAAAAGCGCGTGACGACCCAACAACGGATCACCGTCACCATTGAAGACCTCGACCCGTTTGGTCAGGGCGTTGCCCGCTACAAGGGCAAAACCCTGTTTGTCTCGGGCGCGCTGCCCGGAGAGCAGGCCGAGGTCACCCTGCTGGAGGATAAACGCCAGTATGCCAGAGCGAAAGCCGTGCGCCTGCTTAACCACAGTCCTTCACGGGTTGAGCCGCGCTGTCCCCATTTTACCCGCTGTGGCGGCTGTCAGCAGCAGCATGCCGACGAGGCGTTACAACAGCAAAGTAAATCACGTGCGCTGGCACGGATGTTGACCCAGGCTGCGAGCCAGCCGGTGGCGGTTGATGAGATCATTGCCGGACCTACCTGGGGCTACCGTCGGCGCGCCAGGCTTGGCCTGCAGTGGCAGAACAAAACTCAGCAGTTGCTGATGGGGTTTCGCCAGGCGTCCACCAACGATCTTGTCGATATCCAGCAGTGCCCCATCATGGTGCCCCAGCTTGAGGCGCTGATTATTCCGCTGCGCAATTGTCTCACTATGCTTAATGCTGTCAAACGTTTAGGTCATGTTGAGCTGGTGCTGGCTGACAACGGCCCGGTGCTGTTATTGCGCCATCTCGATGCATTAAGCGGCGATGATATTGCAAAACTGGAACGTTTTTCGCATCAGCACCAACTGATGCTGTTTCTGGATGATGGAAGCGAGACGCTGCGCGCATCTGCAGATCGGCAGCCGTTTTATCATTCTCACCAGCTTGAGCTAATCTTCAGTCCAAAGGATTTTATTCAGGTCAACGATACGGTTAATCAGCAGATGGTGGCGAAGGCCATTGCGTGGCTTGATTTGCAACCTGAAGATCGGGTGCTGGATCTGTTTTGCGGCATGGGAAACTTTACGCTTCCTGTAGGAAAATCGGTACAAAGTGCCGTAGGTGTGGAGGGCGTTGCAGCATTAGTGCAGCAGGCAGAGTATAATGCCGACGTGAATGCGCTAAAAAACGTCAAATTCTTCCAGCATAATTTGGAAGAAGATGTTTCGCGCCAGCCCTGGGCTATGCAGGGATTTAACAAGGTATTACTCGATCCGGCTCGCGCTGGGGCGGCAGGTGTCATGGCACATGTCGTCAAATTATCGCCAGAATGCGTGGTCTATGTTTCGTGTAATCCTGTGACACTCGCACGTGACAGTGAAACATTGCTGTCAGCGGGTTACCAATTGGAAAGGGTCGCGATGCTGGATATGTTTCCGCATACCCGTCATCTCGAATCCATGGTGCTGTTCAGAAAAAAAATATAAGTGTCCGGCAGGGGCGCTGTGCAGGAGAGGATATGGTTGCGGTCAGAAGTGCGCATTTAAATACGGAAGGGGAGTTTGCCCTTGACCAGTGGATCGCCAGTCTTGGCGTTGCTAACCCGCATTCCTGTGATCGCCTTGCTGAAACCTGGCGCTATTGTGAAGCGCAGACTCAGGGTCATCCCCACCAGTCGCTGCTGCTGTGGCGCGGCATCGAGATGGTGGAAATCCTCTCGATGCTCAGCATGGATATCGAAAGCCTGTGTGCCGCATTGATTTTCCCGCTCGCGAATGACGAAGTCGTCAGCGAAGAAGAGCTGGAAAAAACCGTCGGGGCGGGCATCGTTTCGCTGGTGCACGGGGTCCGCGATATGGACGCCATTCGTCAGCTGAAAGCCATTCATAACGATTCAATGGCGTCTGAGCAGGTGGATAATGTCCGCCGTATGTTGCTCGCCATGGTTGAAGATTTCCGCTGCGTGGTGCTGAAGTTGGCTGAGCGCATCATGAACCTGCGCGAAGTGAAAGACGCGCCGGAAGATGAACGCGTACTGGCGGCGAAAGAGAGCACCAATATTTATGCCCCGCTGGCGAATCGTCTGGGCATCGGTCAGCTTAAGTGGGAGCTGGAAGATTACTGCTTCCGCTACCTGCATCCCGACGAGTACAAGCGCATTGCTAAGCTGCTGCACGAGCGTCGCATCGACCGTGAACAGTACATCGATAACTTTGTCGAAAATCTGCGCAAAGAGATGGCTAAAGAGGGCGTGCGGGCCGAAGTCTACGGCCGTCCTAAACATATCTACAGCATTTGGCGCAAGATGCAGAAGAAGTCGCTGGCGTTTGATGAGCTATTTGATGTTCGCGCAGTGCGTATTGTTGCCGAGCGACTGCAGGACTGCTACGGCGCGCTGGGCACGGTGCACACGCTGTACCGCCACCTGCCCAACGAGTTCGACGACTATGTCGCCAACCCCAAACCTAACGGCTATCAGTCCATTCATACCGTGGTTCTGGGGCCCGAGGGCAAAACCGTCGAAATCCAGATCCGTACCCGCCAGATGCATGAGGACGCCGAGCTGGGCGTCGCCGCGCACTGGAAATACAAAGAAGGGCCCTCGTCCAGCCATGCGCGCGGCGCGGCAGGTCACGAAGAGCGCATTGCCTGGCTACGCAAGCTAATCTCATGGCAGGAAGAGATGGCGGATTCCGGCGAGCTGCTGGAAGAGGTGCGCAGCCAGGTATTTGATGACCGCGTCTATGTCTTTACGCCAAAAGGGGACGTGGTCGATTTGCCGGCAGGTTCTACCCCGCTGGATTTCGCTTACCACATTCACAGCGACATTGGTCACCGCTGTATCGGAGCCAAGATCGGTGGGCGCATCGTGCCTTTCACCTATCAGTTGCAGATGGGCGATCAGGTGGAAGTCATCACCCAAAAACAGCCGAACCCGAGTCGTGACTGGCTGAACCCTAACCTGGGGTTCATCACCACCAGCCGTGGCCGCGCTAAAATCCATAACTGGTTCCGCAAGCAGGATCGCGATAAAAACATTCTTGCTGGCCGTCAGATTCTGGATAACGAGCTGAATCAGATGGATATCAGCCTGCGTGAAGCCGAGAAATTGCTGCTGCCGCGCTATAACGTTACCTCGCTGGACGAGTTGCTGGCTGCCATCGGCGGGGGGGACATTCGCCTTCATCAGATGGTGAATTTCCTGCAGGCGAAGCTCAACAAGCCGACGGCGGAAGAGCAGGATCGTGAAGCCCTGCGCCAGCTCACACAAAAATCGCATGCGCCAACGTCACGCAAAGAGAGCGGCCGTGTGGTCGTGGAAGGCGTGGGCAACCTGATGCACCATATTGCACGCTGCTGTCAGCCGATTCCGGGTGACGACATCGTGGGCTTTATCACGCACGGACGGGGCATTTCGATTCACCGTGCCGATTGCGACCAGCTGTCTGAGCTGATTTCCACCGCGCCCGAGCGCATTGTGGATGCCGTATGGGGCGAAAGCTACTCCAGCGGCTATTCGCTGGTCGTAAGGGTGACGGCCAACGATCGTAGCGGGCTGTTACGCGATATCACCACCATCCTCGCGAATGAGAAGGTTAACGTCCTGGGCGTTTCAAGCCGCAGCGATACCAAAAAACAGCTCGCCACCATTGATATGGACATTGAGATTTATAACCATCAGGTCCTGGGGCGCGTGCTGTCTCGCCTCAATCAGGTGCCTGACATTATCGATGCCCGCCGCCTGCACTGATCGTCCATTATCAGGCGCATGTCTTGACCGACGTGCGCCTGGCTGCTTTCATCACCGCTGTTATGCCAACTGAACACCTGAAGGATTTCCCTATGACGTCAATTGATCGCCTGCTGGGCATGATGAAAACCCTGCGCGATCCGCAGCAGGGTTGCCCGTGGGATCGCGAGCAAACCTTTGCCAGTATTGCGCCTTACACGCTGGAAGAAACCTACGAAGTGCTGGACGCCATCCAGCGCGAGGACTTCGACGATTTGCGCGGGGAACTGGGCGATTTGCTGTTTCAGGTGGTGTTTTATGCCCAGATGGCCCAGGAGCAGGGGCGTTTTGATTTTGATGATATCTGCCATGCCATCAGTGACAAGCTGGAACGCCGCCATCCACACATTTTTGCGGACGGCACGGCAGAGAACAGCGCAGGTGTGTTGAAAAACTGGGAAGCCATTAAACGCGCGGAACGGGCAGAAAAAGCCCAGCACTCGGCGCTGGACGATATTCCCAAAGCCCTGCCAGCCCTTATGCGCGCCCATAAGATTCAGAAACGATGCCACAACGTGGGCTTCGACTGGTGCACGCTGGGGCCGGTGGTCGATAAGGTGCATGAAGAGATTGACGAAGTCATGCATGAAGCGCAGCAAAGCGTTATCGATCCTCAAAAGCTGGAAGAAGAGATTGGCGACCTCCTGTTTGCGACCGTTAACCTCTCTCGTCATCTGGGCAGCAAGGCCGAAACGGCGCTGCAGAAAGCCAACGACAAGTTTGAGCGACGTTTCCGCGCGGTAGAAGCTATTATCGCCGCGCAGGGCCTGACAATGCCGGGCGCGACGCTGGAACAGATGGAGGCCGCCTGGCAGCAGGTGAAGGCAATGGAAAAAAGCTGATTATTCCTGCAGCGCGCATAAAGTGCGCGCTCGAGCTTACTCGATTCAGCCTGACGTCAGATTTGTGACGCAGGTCAAAATTTTGTTTACCGCTATCCGCTATGTTACCCGCAGCAATGCTTTGGGAGAGGGATGTGATTCATCAATTGTGGCTGATAGCGGTTTCCAGTATACTGTTTTCCCGTCCTGGTTATTCCACCGTCTTTAAACCTAAACTCTCAGGTTCAGCATGACAACGAATTATATTTTTGTGACCGGCGGGGTCGTATCCTCTCTGGGTAAAGGCATTGCCGCAGCCTCCCTCGCAGCCATTCTCGAAGCACGTGGTCTTAATGTGACCATCATGAAACTGGATCCGTACATCAACGTCGATCCGGGTACCATGAGCCCTACTCAGCATGGTGAAGTCTTTGTCACCGATGATGGTGCCGAAACCGATCTGGATTTGGGTCATTACGAGCGCTTTATCCGCACGAAAATGTCGCGCCGCAACAACTTCACCACGGGGCGTATCTACTCAGAAGTCCTGCGCAAAGAGCGTCGCGGTGACTACCTTGGCGCCACTATTCAGGTCATCCCTCATATCACGAATGCGATCAAAGAGCGCATTCTTGAAGGCGGTGAAGGCCACGATGTGGTGCTGGTCGAAATCGGCGGTACGGTCGGTGATATCGAATCCCTGCCGTTCCTGGAAGCGATTCGTCAGATGGCGGTGGACGTTGGCCGCGAGCATACGATGTATATGCACCTGACGTTAGTGCCTTACATGGCCGCCGCTGGCGAGGTGAAAACCAAGCCGACGCAGCACTCGGTCAAAGAGCTACTCTCTATCGGTATTCAGCCTGACGTGCTTATCTGCCGCTCCGATCGTGCGGTGCCTGCTAACGAGCGTGGCAAAATTGCCCTGTTCTGTAACGTGCCGGAAAAAGCCGTTATCTCGCTGAAAGACGTCGATTCAATTTATAAAATTCCTGGCATGTTGAAATCACAGGGCCTGGACGACTACATCTGTAAGCGTTTCAACCTGAACGCCCCGGAAGCCAATCTGGCCGAGTGGGAGCAGGTAATTTATGAAGAAGCCAATCCGGGCGGCGAAGTCACCATCGGCATGGTGGGCAAATATGTCGAGCTGCCGGATGCCTATAAATCCGTTATTGAAGCACTGAAGCACGGTGGTCTGAAAAATCGTGTGACTGTAAACATCAAGCTGATCGACTCACAGGACGTTGAAACCCGTGGTGTCGAATTGCTGAAAGATTTGGATGCCATTCTGATCCCTGGCGGCTTTGGCTACCGTGGCGTAGAAGGCAAGCTGATGACGGCAAAATACGCGCGTGAAAACAACGTGCCTTATCTCGGCATCTGTCTCGGCATGCAGGTCGCACTGATGGAGTTCGCCCGTAACGTTGCCGGAATGGAAGGCGCTAACTCCACTGAATTTGTGCCAGACTGTAAGTATCCGGTGGTGGCACTGATCACCGAATGGCGTGACGAAGATGGCAACGTGGAAGTGCGTACTGAACAGAGCGATCTGGGTGGCACCATGCGCCTGGGCAGCCAGCAGTGCCAGCTGAATCCGGAAAGCAAGGTTCGCCAGCTTTACGGTTCTGACACCATTGTTGAGCGCCATCGTCACCGCTATGAAGTGAATAACATGCTGCTGAAGCAAATTGAGGCAGCGGGGTTGCGCGTGGCAGGGCGTTCGGGTGACGATCAGTTGGTTGAGATCATTGAGATCCCGAATCATCCATGGTTTATTGCTTGCCAGTTCCACCCTGAGTTCACATCGACGCCTCGCGATGGTCATCCGTTGTTTGCGGGTTTTGTGAAAGCAGCACATGAGCATCAGAAGCGTTTAGCGAAATAAGTTTAACGAACAACGCGCGAACTTTTCGCGCGTTGTTTGTCTTAGGATTGACTAACTTGTACTGAGGAAAATCGTAATGGCCAAAATCGTAAAAGTCATCGGTCGCGAAATTATCGACTCACGTGGCAACCCAACTGTTGAAGCAGAAGTTCACCTGGAAGGTGGTTTCGTTGGTCTGGCTGCGGCACCGTCAGGTGCATCTACCGGTTCTCGTGAAGCACTGGAACTGCGTGACGGTGACAAATCCCGTTTCCTGGGCAAAGGCGTAACCAAAGCCGTTGCTGCGGTTAACGGCCCGATTGCTGAAGCGGTAAAAGGCAAAGACGCGAAAGATCAGGCGAACATCGATAAAATCATGATCGACCTGGACGGTACTGAGAACAAATCTAACTTCGGTGCCAACGCCATTCTGGCTGTTTCCCTGGCAGCAGCGAAAGCCGCAGCGGCCTCTAAAGGTCAGGCGCTGTATGAGCACATCGCTGAACTGAACGGCACCCCGGGCAAATACTCAATGCCACTGCCAATGATGAACATCATCAACGGCGGCGAACATGCAGACAACAACGTCGACATTCAGGAATTCATGATTCAGCCGGTTGGCGCTTCTAACGTTAAAGAAGCGATCCGTATGGGTTCTGAAGTGTTCCACAACCTGGCAAAAGTGCTGAAAAGTAAAGGCATGAGCACGGCGGTGGGTGACGAAGGTGGCTACGCGCCAAACCTGGGTTCTAACGCCGAAGCGCTGGCCGTTATCGCTGAAGCGGTAAAAGCAGCCGGTTACGAGCTGGGTAAAGACATCACCCTGGCCATGGACTGTGCAGCTTCTGAATTCTACAAAGATGGCAAATATGTTCTGGCCGGTGAAGGCGGTAAAGCGTTTACTTCAGAAGAGTTCACCCACTTCCTGGAAGATCTGACTAAACAGTATCCGATCGTTTCTATCGAAGATGGCCTGGACGAGTCTGACTGGAATGGCTTCGCCTACCAGACCAAAGTGCTGGGCGACAAAATCCAGCTGGTGGGCGACGACCTGTTCGTAACCAACACCAAGATCCTGAAAGAAGGTATCGAGAAAGGCATCGCTAACTCTATCCTGATCAAATTCAACCAGATCGGTTCACTGACCGAAACTCTGGCGGCAATTAAAATGGCGAAAGATGCAGGCTATACCGCTGTGATCTCTCACCGCTCAGGCGAAACTGAAGATGCGACCATCGCTGACCTGGCGGTCGGTACGGCTGCGGGTCAGATCAAAACCGGTTCAATGAGCCGTTCTGACCGTGTTGCTAAATACAACCAGCTGATCCGTATCGAAGAAGCGCTGGGTTCAAAAGCTCCTTTCAACGGTCTGAAAGAAGTTAAAGGTCAGTAAGTTTACTGCCGTCTGACTTCTGATCATAACCCGCCCACGTGGCGGGTTTTTTTATGCCCGGACCTTATGCGGCTTCCGCCACAATTTTGCGCGCCGTGTATGCTGTTTACATCCGTTGTTAATAAAACCCACCGACACTGAATAACGAGCAAGGTGCGCCGGGCTCACGCCGCACCTTACCGCTGGCCTGAAGCACGCGCGTCAGGTTCACATTTCTGACAGGCAGAAGGGGGAATAGCGATGGGATTAACAGCCCAGGTCATGGTTGACTTCAAGGCAGATATTTTGACCGTTGTGATAGTCAACCTTGGGCAGGACGCGCGGCTTCAGCATCACCTGACATGATCTCAACCCGGAGATCTGCGATAATCGCGTTTTGCTAAAACCACAGAGACCATTATGCAGTACCCGATTAACGAAATGTTCCAGACGCTGCAAGGCGAAGGTTATTACACCGGCGTGCCGGCTATTTTCATCCGCTTACAGGGATGTCCGGTAGGATGCAGTTGGTGTGACACCAAACACACCTGGGAAAAACAGGCGGATCGGGAAACATCATTAGGCGATATTCTGGTCAAAACGGTGGAAAGCGATGCCTGGGGCAACGCTGATACGGCGACGCTGCTCAACAGCATTGCGCAACAGGGCTGGACGGCCCGCCATGTGGTGATCACTGGCGGCGAACCGGCCATTTACGATTTACGCCCGCTGACCGCATCGCTGGAGGCGGCAGGATTTCAATGCCAGATTGAAACCAGCGGGACGCATGAAATCCACTGTTCCGAACACACCTGGGTTACCGTTTCACCCAAGGTAAATATGCGCGGCGGATACGACGTGCTGGCTCAGGCCCTGAGCCGTGCGGATGAAATCAAACATCCGGTTGCCCGGCAACGTGATGTGGAGGCGTTAGACGACCTGCTGGCTGGCATTCAGGACAGCAAAGCTCGAATCATCGCGCTGCAGCCCATTAGCCGCAAAGATGAGGCGACAAAACTGTGTATTGAAACCTGTATTGCGCGCAACTGGCGCCTGTCGATGCAGACACATAAATATCTGAACATCGCCTGATAAGACTCAGGCGGCCTCTCGCCGCCTGACCGTTATTGCTTCGCTTTCCAGGCCTCAAAAGCCTGTTTGATCTCCGCTTTGGCCGCGCTGGCGTCTTCGAATCCCTTCAGCTCCACGTTTTTACGCCCTTCCGGCAGCGCTTTATAAACGCGAAAGAATGCTTCCAGCCGCTGCTGTTCCAGCTTTGGCAGATCGGTGACCGTCTGTATCGCATCATAGGTCGGATCGACTTTGCTGGCCGGAACCGCCACGATTTTGTCATCCACTTCGCCACCGTCGATCATTTTCAGTACCCCAATCGGGCGCAGTTTAATTAATGTCCCGGGCGCAAGTGGGGCGCGGGTGTAGAAGATCACATCCAGCGGATCGTTATCGCCGCCCAGCGATTGCGTCAGCGAACCGTAGTTTGCCGGATAAGCGACCGGCATCGACTGAAAACGATCGGCAACGATATAACCGGTTTTCGCATCGGTTTCATATTTGATGATTCCGCCTGCGGGAATTTCCGTCACAGCATAGAATTCGTCGGGCAGTGAGTCGGGTTGTGGAAAGCTGAGGATGTTTTCCGCCTGAACGGCGGCAGAGGCGGTGATAAAGAAGAGACAAGCAAAAAGCGGTTTTACCAGGTTCATTGTTGATTCTCTTGATCTTTAATGAAGGAGAGAACAGCCTGGTGGGGAAAGATGACAGAAGGATGACGTCAGACAGAGGATGAGAGTTCAGCTGATGTCGGGCAGGAGAGGCGGCAGCAGGCCGATCAACAGGTCAGTAAGCGGGTGACCGGCCCTGCGCTGCCGTTCAGAGCAGATCAACCGCGATAGGTGCAGCCTGCGGTACAGGTTTCTTTGATCATCACCGCGCTCAGCAGCGGCAGGCGAGGCTTCATGTGATCCCAAATCCATTTTGCCAGGACTTCGCTGGTGGGATTCTCCAGTCCGGGGATCTCATTAAGATAGTGGTGATCGAGCCTGTCATAGAGGGGTTTAAACGCCGCTTTCAGCTCAGCAAAATCCATGACCCAGCCGGTATGCGCATCCACTTCACCGGTAATTTCCAGACGAACAAGGAATGAGTGACCGTGCAGACGGCCGCATTTGTGTCCTGCCGGCACATTGGGTAAATAATGTGCGGCTTCGAACTGGAACTCTTTAAATAACGTGGTAGACATAATCGCTCTCAGGCATTAAAAACGGCTGAATTCTACCTGAAAGGGCAGTTTTTCGCATCTGCTAAGCGCCGTTAAACGACGATTAAGCCAGAATAGTAAAAGGACTCGCGCGCCTTTCCCAAAATGCGATCAGCCATGACCCGGATCGTCAGCCGGAAGCCGCGCCACGATAGCTTCCGCTATGCCGTAATCCTCAATCAGCAGCCGTTGCTGCTCTGAATGCGACAGCGGCGTAAAGGTTTCCTTTCCCTCAGGGTCCCTGATAACCCGTTCTCCCTTCACGATTCCGGTGATACTTTCGGCGCTGGCGCGGCGAATCAGCAAGGCACCGTCAAAGCGGCTGCTATGTCGGCTCTGTTGATGGCGTGACTGAAACGCGTCAACGGGGAGGTCGGTAGTCAGAATTTTGCAGTCGATCCCCGCCCGACCCAGCGGTTTCCAGTGTATGTACCAACTGTCGTCTCGCTCAAAAACGCGTGTGCCCCAGACGGGATGGGGATTCAGCCCTGCTTCCAGCGGGAGCGGATAGCCATGGAGCAGTGTGCTGTCAACCACCCGCGTGCCTGCATCCATGTTAACGAACAGCATGCCATGACCGGGAGAACCTGCGGGTGCCGGACGTGAGGACAGCATGGTGGCAAGGCCAAACTGCACGTTGAATCCCACATGTATCAGCAGGGCATGCAGTGCGCCATGGCTCGCCCAGCAGGTACCGCCAGTGCTGTAGGTTAACCAGTGAGTGAAAAAATCGGTAGCCGTGCTGCCGGGCAAGGGGAGGGCGCTGTCGTGGTCCGTGATGAGACGTCGGCGGAGATTGTCAAAGGGTACCGACTGGCACCAGGCGCGGTATATCTCACTCAGTCCGACCTCATCAGGGTCGGGAGGGGCGCTAAACCCCAGTTTTTGCAGAATCTGCTCCGCCATTGCTTGCGGTAACGCGGTGATAATGCCTCGCACCTGTCGTCGCTCCTGGTCGTTTTCCTGTCGTTAACCCAGCAATTTGCCGCGATCACCCGTCGTAAAGTCTAATGCGCGCTGTGATTACCTGAGTGCGTTAACTCTCAATATTCTTACCACTTTTAACGATTAATTTTATCTGAAAAACCATTTAGTCATTTTGGTTATTTGATATGTCGAAGGCGTATTTAATCGTTAATATGGCAGCCTGTACCCTTTCTTCTCTTCCGCTACTATTCGGTCCGGACTTCTGCTACTGGAATTTTTATCGCGATGACGACTCAGGCACCAGGCTCAATGCTCCCGCTCTCTCCGGAGCAACTTGCTCGTTTACAGGCAGCAACGACAGATTTTTCCACCACTCAGATGGCCTGGCTCTCTGGCTATTTCTGGGGCATGGTCAATCAAACGCCAGGCCAGGCGGTTGCCAGCGCGCCTGCACAGGCTGAAACCCCGGCGATTACGCTGCTCTCTGCCTCACAAACCGGCAATGCCCGTCGGGTAGCCGAGCAGTTACGCGATGACCTGCAGGCGGCAAAGCTGACCGTGAATCTGGTCAACGCAGGCGACTTTAAATTTAAGCAGATTGGCCAGGAAAAAATTCTCATTGTCGTGACCTCGACGCAGGGCGAAGGCGAACCACCGGAAGAGGCCGTTGCGCTGCATAAATTCCTGATGTCTAAGAAAGCGCCCAAAATGGACGGCGCGGCCTTTGCCGTGTTTGGTCTGGGCGATACCTCCTATGAATTCTTCAGCAAAGCGGGCAAAGATTTTGACAGCCGCCTGGCCGAGCTGGGTGCGGAACGACTGCTGGATAGGGTCGATGCGGATGTTGAATATGCCGGGCAGGCCAGCGCCTGGCGCGCGGCAATCACTGCCGCACTGAAAGAACGCGTACCGGCGGCGTCACCGGCCCAGAGTGCGGCAACCGTCGCCGGCAGCGTGAACGAAGTCTTTACCAGCCCTTACACCAAAGAGCAGCCGCTTATTGCCAGCCTGGCGGTTAACCAGAAAATTACCGGGCGCGATTCGGATAAAGATGTGCGCCATATCGAAATCGACCTGGGCGATTCAGGGTTACGCTACCAGCCCGGTGATGCGCTGGGCGTCTGGTATGAGAATGACGCGGCCCTGGTGAATGAGCTGCTTGAGCTGGTGTGGCTAAAAGGCGATGAGCCAGTAGAGGTGCAGGGCCAGACGTTACCGCTGGCAGAGGCGTTGCAGAAGCATTTTGAGTTAACGGTCAATACGGCGCAAATCGTGGCGCAATATGCGAGCTTAGCGCGTAACGACGAACTGCTGTCGCTGGTGGATGATAAAGCCAAACTGCAGCAGTATGCGCAACGCTACCCGATTGTTGATATGGTTCGTCTGGCACCAGCCCAACTGAGCGCAGAACAGTTATCCGGCTTGCTGCGTCCGTTAACGCCGCGTCTTTACTCTATCGCTTCGTCTCAGGCCGAAACCGATACCGAAGTACATATCACCGTGGGGGCCGTGCGCTTTGATATTGAAGGGCGCCCGCGCGGCGGCGGCGCTTCCACCTGGCTGGCGGATCGCATTGAAGAAGACGGTGAGGTGCGCGTGTTTATCGAACACAACGATAATTTCCGTCTGCCCGCCAACCCGGATGCACCGGTTATTATGATTGGGCCTGGCACCGGTATTGCGCCGTTCCGCGCCTTTATGCAGCAGCGCGAGAACGACGGCGCCAGCGGTAAAAACTGGCTATTCTTTGGCAATCCACACTTTACTGACGATTTCCTGTATCAGGTGGAATGGCAGAGATACGTGAAAGATGGCCTGTTAACGAATATCGATCTGGCCTGGTCGCGCGATCAGGCCGAGAAAGTTTACGTACAAGATAAAATCCGCGCCAAAGGTGCGGAGGTGTGGAGCTGGTTACAGGAAGGCGCGCACCTTTACGTCTGCGGCGACGCCAATCGTATGGCAAAAGACGTTGAGCAGGCATTACTGGATGTGGTGGTCGAACACGGCGCTATGGATCGTGAAACGGCTGACGAATTTTTAAGTGAGCTGCGCATTGAGCGCCGTTATCAGCGAGACGTTTACTAATGACTGAAAAATACCCAGGACCGCTGGTGGTTGAAGGCAAACTCACCGACGCTGAGCGTTTAAAAAAAGAGAGTAACTACCTGCGCGGTACCATCCTTGAGGACCTCGACGAGGGCCTGACCGGTGGTTTCAGCGGCGATAACTTCCTGCTGATCCGTTTTCACGGCATGTACCAGCAGGATGACCGCGATATTCGTGCTGAACGTGCAGAGCAAAAACTTGAGCCTCGCCACGCGATGATGCTGCGCTGCCGTCTGCCGGGCGGGATCATTACGCCGACCCAGTGGCTGGCGATTGATAAATTTGCTACCGATAAAACCCTTTACGGCAGCATCCGTTTGACCAACCGTCAGACTTTCCAGTTTCACGGCATTCTGAAGAAGAACGTGAAGCCGACGCACCAGATGCTGCACGAAGTGGGGCTGGATGCGCTGGCGACAGCGAATGACGTTAACCGTAACGTCCTGTGCACCTCAAACCCAGTGGAGTCTGAGTTGCATCAGGAAGCCTATGAGTGGGCCAAAAAGCTGTCGGAGCATCTGCTGCCACAAACACGCGCCTATGCAGAGATCTGGTGGGATCAGGAAAAAGTCGCCACCACCGACGAAGAGCCGATCCTGGGCCAGACCTACCTGCCGCGTAAGTTTAAAACCACGGTAGTGATTCCGCCGCATAACGATGTCGATCTACATGCTAACGATCTGAACTTTATCGCGATTGCGGAAAACGGCAAGCTGGTGGGCTTTAATCTGCTGGTGGGCGGCGGCTTGTCCATTGAGCACGGTAATAAAGCCACCTACGCGCGCACCGCCAGCGAATTTGGCTACTTCCCGGTTGATAAGATCCTGGATGTGGCGGCGGCGGTAGTGACGACGCAGCGCGACTGGGGCAACCGTACCGATCGTAAAAACGCCAAAACCAAATACACGCTGGAACGCGTAGGCGTAGAAACCTTCAAGGCGGAAGTCGAGAAACGCGCCGGTATCACTTTTGCACCGACGCGCCCCTATGAATTCACCACCCGTGGCGATCGCATTGGCTGGATCAAGGGCATTGATAACAAGTGGCATCTGACGCTGTTCATCGAAAACGGTCGTCTGCTGGATTATCCGGGACGTCCGCTGAAAAGCGGCGTGGCTGAAATCGCCAAAATCCATCAGGGTGATTTCCGTCTGACCGCCAACCAGAACCTGATTGTGGCAGGCGTGCCGGAAAGCCAAAAAGCGCAGATTGAAGCGATTGCCCGCGAGCACGGCCTGATGGAAAACGTGACGGCCCAGCGGGAAAACTCGATGGCCTGCGTAGCGTTTCCAACCTGTCCGCTGGCGATGGCCGAGGCTGAACGTTTTCTGCCGTCTTTTGTGACGAAAGTCGAAGAGATCATGCACAGCCATGGCGTAGGCGAAGAGCACATAGTGTTACGCGTTACCGGTTGTCCGAACGGCTGTGGCCGTGCCATGCTGGCAGAAGTGGGCCTGGTGGGGAAAGCGCCGGGTCGTTACAACCTGCATATCGGGGGTAACCGCATCGGGACGCGCATTCCACGTATGTATCGCGAAAATATTACTGAAAGTGAAATTCTCGCCACACTTGATGAGCTGGTAGGTCGCTGGGCGAAAGAACGCGAGGCCGCAGAAGGCTTTGGTGACTTCGTGATTCGGGCTGGCATTGTTACGCCGGTGTTGGATCCTGCGCGCGACTTCTGGCAGGAGGCAAAATGAGTATCGATCTTGCAGCACTGAATGAGATGTCGAAGGTCCAGCGCGCAATGGCGTTGGCGGCGACCAATGCCCAACTGGAAAAGGCCACGGCTGAAGAGCGTGTAAGCTGGGCACTGGAGAATCTGCCGGGGGCTTACGTGCTCTCGTCCAGCTTTGGCATTCAGGCTGCGGTATCGCTGCATCTGGTGACGCGCGTACAACCGGATATTCCGGTCATCCTCACCGATACCGGCTATCTGTTTCCGGAAACCTACCGCTTTATTGATGAACTGGCCGACCAGCTTAACCTTAACCTGCAGGTGTTCCGGGCGGAAACCTCGCCAGCGTGGCAGGAAGCACGCTACGGCAAGCTGTGGGAGCAAGGGGTAGAGGGCATTGAACAGTACAACCAAATCAACAAAGTTGAGCCGATGAACCGGGCGCTGGAAACCCTGGGCGCCCAAACCTGGTTTGCAGGTCTGCGCCGCGATCAGTCAGGCAGCCGCGCTTCATTGCCGGTACTGGGCGTGCAGCGCGGCGTGTTTAAAGTGCTGCCAATTATTGACTGGGATAACCGCCAGATTCATCAGTATCTGCAAACCCACAACCTTAAATACCATCCGCTGTGGGAGGAAGGCTATCTGTCCGTCGGAGATACGCACACCACGCGCAAGTGGGAGCCGGGGATGGCAGAAGAAGAAACGCGTTTCTTTGGCCTGAAACGTGAGTGCGGCCTGCACGAAGGCTAACTGACGCGCTTAGCTCGGGTAACGGGCGATCCTCTGGGGTCGCCCGTTTTGCTATGGCCCCGTCATCGCCTCAGGGGAAGGATGTCGGCTACGCTCAAAACGCCGTCTCGACGCTGTCCACCACCCGGTATTCATCATCCACTAAGGGAAGATAACGCCATTTATCAAATGCCGTGCATGGATGAGAAATACCGCATCCGACCCAGTCTCCCGGCATCAGCGATTCATCGTCAGGCACGCGTAAATAGGCGTGCTGATCGTTAACCTCACTGATGTGCAGATGCGTGCCGGTTCGTGGCGCGGTGCCATCCGGCTGGCGAATCCACAAAGGCACAGGCAAATCCTGATCGAAAGGCACGTCCCGTCTGCCAAAATCCAGCAGCGCCAGACCAGATTCAGGGCGGGAGAGCACGCGCCCCCAGATTTCCAGGGCCGCTTCGAAATGATGGTTAGCGCCGGGCTGGGAAAAAGGCGCTATACGCGAATAGAGCCCGCTGTCGTGTGCCATATAGGCACCCGAGCGAATCAAAGGCTGAACCGGCAGCGGCAAAATGGCCTGGGTAAAACAGGCTGTCACCACATCAAACCACGCCCCACCACCTGCGCTGAGCAGAATTGTCTTGCTGTGGAACAGCTGGCGTTCAGCCAGCATTCTGGCGCAGTCCAGCATAACGTTGCAGTAGTGCTGAATTAACGCCACGCCAGCCGCATCCCGCCCGGCACCCAGCGCGCCTTCGTAGCCTGCGACACCAACAAGATGAAGATGGCGACTTTGGGCGATGCGCTCAGCAATCGCCAGCACCTCCTCTTCGGTTCTGCATCCTGTTCTGCCGCCGGGAATCGACACTTCAATCAAGACCGCAATGGCCGTGTCGCCCAGGTTTTGCTCCAGCAGCGTAACGCCCGCCAGGGAGTCAACATAACAGAGAAAGCCGTGGTCAGGATGCCGACGCTGCCATTCACCAATCCAGCGAATTCCGCCAGGATCGACACATTCGTTTGCCAGAAACACGTTGCGGATACCGAAATGGCGCAGGGCGCGCACCTGAGCAGGTGTTGCTGCGCTAATTCCCCACGCGCCGCCCTGCGTCACGGCCCGGCGTAAGATTGCCGGTGCCATTGAGGTTTTGCCATGTGCCGCCAGCATGACGCCTTTCTCCTGGCAAAACGCCGCTAACTGCCGCAGATTGTTTTCCAGAGCGGACTGTTTCATTACCATGACGGGTGAAAAGACATCTTCGCTACTCAGCACGGCGGTGCCGACCTTGAGGGGAGCATCGCCCTCACCGGCAACCGATTTAAAGCGGGGCGACGGCTGCGCAGTGTCCAGCTTCGCGTCTGCGACCAGCGGGAAATGTAAAGGCATGGCGGCTCCTTAGTGCTCAAGTACGCGTGAGAGAAACTGTTGCGTGCGCGGATTCTGCGGATGAACAAAAATGTCGTCCGGCTTACCCTGCTCAGCAATCACGCCCTGATCCATAAAAACAACGCGATCGGCTGTTTTCCGGGCAAACCCCATTTCGTGGGTCACCACCACCATCGTCATGCCCTCGCGCGCCAGCCCGCGCATCACTTCCATTACTTCACCAACTAATTCAGGATCGAGAGCGGAGGTGGCTTCATCAAAGAACATGATTTTAGGCTGCACCGCCAGGGCGCGCGCAATGGCTACACGTTGTTGCTGTCCCCCGGAGAGCTGAGAAGGATAGTGATCGGCGCGGTCAGCCAGTCCAACGCGCTCCAGCGCTGCCATCCCGCGCGAATTCGCCTCGGCCGCTGACAGCTTCTGCGCTTTTATTAGCGCCAGGGTGACATTGCCGAGGGCGGTTTTATGAGGAAACAGATTGAACTGCTGGAACACCATTCCCACCTGACCACAAATATCACGATTGCGTTTTGGGTCGTGCAGCGGAACGCCGTTAACCCAAATTTCGCCGCCGTCGGCCTTTTCCAGACCACTCATGATCCGTAGTACGGTACTTTTACCGGAACCGGATGCGCCGATCAGCACCAGCACCTCTCCGGGCGAGACATCAAGGCTGATCTCTTTCAGAACTTGTGTAGCGCCAAATGACTTCGTAATCCGGCTCAGAGTAATGGCTGCATTTTTCATGATAACGAGTTCCTGGTTTGCTGATGCTGGACCCAGCGGGAAAGCGGAAAACAGATAACGAAATAGAGCAGGGCAACCAGACCATAAACCACAACGGGCTGTCCGATGCGATCGACGATGGCCTGGCCCTGATGCATCAGTTCCGACATGCCTATCATGCTGACGATAGAGGTATCTTTAATCAGCGACAGATACTGACCCACCAGCGGCGGCAATACGATGCCGCGAGTTTGCGGCAGAATCACGCTGATAAACGTCTGCCGCCTTGAGAGCCCAAGGATCCACGAAACTTCCCACTGTCCTTTCGGCACGGCTTCAATCCCGCCACGAAAAATCTCGGCAATGTAAGCGCCCTGATAAATGCTCAGGCCCATAATGCCTGCGGCAAACAGGTTGATGTCATACCCAAAATAGGCCACGCCAAAGTAAATAAACATCAGCGTGATAAGCACGGGCGTGCCGCGAAACAGCTCGGTATAGATCACGGCAATTTGCCGGGCGACGGGAATGCGGCTGGTACGCAAAATCGCGGCCAGTAAACCCAGCAACGTGCTGCCCGCAATGGCAGCGACCGACAGCAATAACGTAATCACCAGACCGCGCCATAAGAGCGGCAGACTGCTGAGGATCAGTTCGCTCATTGGGCTGGCTCCCGTTTAATCGTATGGGAAAACATTCTTTTCGCCTGCGACCAGATAGGCCGTTTGACCGACACAACCAGCGGCGGCATAAACAGTCGGCGTCCCGCGACACTGCCCAGCCAGGAAAACAGGTTACTGAGAAACAGATAGACCAACGCGACGACGCTGAATGTCTGAATGTAGAGCAGCGTACGCGCATTGATGACCGTTGCGGTGCCCGTCAACTCCGGTAGCGCAATGGCTGACAGCAGTGAGGTGCCCAACAGTAGCTGAATCAGGTTGTTAATAATTGCGGGCCAGACGGCGCGCGCGGCCTGTGGCATGACCACGTTTAAAAATCGCTGGCGACGACTAATGCCCAGAATCCAGGCGGCTTCCAGCTGACCTTTGGGGACGGACTGAATACCGGCGCGAAAAACCTCAGCCAGATACGCACCGACGTTAATCCCCAGCGCCAGCACGCCCGCGGTAAAGGCGCTCATGGTAATGCCCAGCGAGGGAAGCCCGAAAAAGACGATAAAAATCTGCAGCAACACGGGCGTGTTACGAATAAATTCCACGTAGCCGTGGCTCAACCAGCGCAAAGGCGCAAAAGGCGCAGATTTCGCCAGCGCGGCTAGCAGTCCCAGTACCAGCGCCAGCATAAAAGCCAGCAACGTAACCTGAAGCGTTAACCAGGTCGCGGCGAGAAAGGTATCGGCATATTGCCAGAGTGTCAGCCATTGGTAGCGCATTAAAAGCCTCCTCAGAAGGACACAGGTGTGACCTGCGTCCTCTTCTGTCAGAACTGCGGATTCAGCGGATAGCGAGGCTTACTGCCAAACCATTTTTGGTAGAGCTGTGCGTTCTCACCTGATGCGTTAATTTCAAACAGGAATTCGTTGAGATAGTTCGTCCACACCTGATCGCCTTGCTTCACGCCGAACGCGTTGTATTCCAGCGGAACCAGGGCTTCATTCGTGACTTCCAGTGTTGGGTCGAGTTTGGCCTGATAGGCGAGGAAGTTATTATCTTCAATCATGGCATCTGCCTGACCCTGCTTCACGGCCAGAATCGCTGCCTGAGAGGAATCATATTCCTGGATCTTTACATCGATCCCCATGCTGCGAACTTCGTCGCCGTTGGTCGAGCCTTTGACCGTCGCGATGGTTTTTCCTGCCATGTCGTGGGCCGATTTGATTCCGCTTACTTTACGAACCAGCATCGCTTCACTGGCCACCACGTAAGGCTGAGTAAAGCCAATCTCTTTGGCGCGCTCCAGGTTGCGGGTGAAATTACAGAACACGACATCCACTTTATTGGTTTGCAGATTAGGAATGCGGTTAGCGCTGGTGGTATTCACCATTTCGAGCTTTACCCCCATCGCTTTTGCAAGGGATTTGGCCAGATCGACATCGTAACCGTCGGGATTACCGGCTTTATCGTAAAAACCGAAGGGCGCAAAGCTCAGGCAGTCACCCACCCGCAACGTACCACGCTGAAGCACGGTTTGCAGCGTGGATGCCGGTGCGGCCCCTGCAGTTTCATTTTTATTGTCCGTTGGCGTACAACCGGCCAGTGCCACCACGGTGAACAGGGCAGGCAGGAACCGGGTGAATACATTTTGCTGGAAAGTGGTATTCATATTTCTGCTCTCAAATAAAAGAGGGATATCACCAACATTATTAAATAATGTGGAGAGGCGTTTTTAATTATCACTTTTATATCGAATGCGTTTATTTTTAGCCGGGGAGATAAGAGTCAGCGTTTATTTCCGCCCGGCATTGAAACACGTCATATCGACTTCGACTTTGCAATCCACAACCAGGTCCTGCACGCTGCAAATACGGGCGGGCGGGTTATCATGAAAAAGCTCACTAAACACTTTATTAAATGAGCTGAAGTAACGTGCATCCGTCAGGACCGCCGTCACATGCACCACATCCTGAATCCGATAGCCTGCTTCCTGCATAATGGTCAGACAGTTGTCGAAGGCCAGGCGCGTCTGTTCAATGATGCCGCCTTCAACGACCTCGCCGCCTTTCATTGGCGTCTGCCCGGAGATATACAGCCAGCCGTCGGCTTCTACCGCACGGGCAAAAGGCAGCTTTTGTCCTCCGGTACCGACACCGCCCTCTGTGCCATAGCGCTTAATTGTCATGCTTGTGCCCTTAGAATCATTTCTGCATCTTGTCTGATATACCGGAATCAAATCTGTAATACCGGATAGATCGAGATTTGCACAATGTTATTTCTTTTGCAATAGCCTGATCAGGGATTATTTTGATGCTTTACAACTGGCTTCACGAATATTTGCCATTAATGGTAAGTTTTTTAAATAAATGGTGATGAAGATCTCTTTTTATCATTATTGCGTGCGCTCTTTTGGTGCCCTGATAAATAGCATGTCGTGAAAAAAAGAAAAGACGAGATAGCGTGCGCGACCGTAGGTAAAACAAAGTGGGCTGTGTATGATGTATTCCATCAACCTTAACGTGACGATCCCGGCAGGAGAATAAGGATATGCAGGAAGATAAACCCGCCAGAGCACGTGGCGTGGACCGTGTGATCGCGATTTTTCGTCAGTTACACGTTGCCCGCCAGCCCATGGCGATGCGTGAACTGATCGAGGCGACGGGCGCGCCCCGCTCAAGCGTGTATGAACTGGTTAATCTGTTGAGTGAGGCGGGGCTGGTCGAAATTGATTCGGAAGGCAGTATCTATTTTGGTCGTGAAATGCACTATTACGGTGCGGATTATATGGCGCACAATCCCCTGATCCGTCGTGCCCATCAGTTAATGATCGAGATGGTTGCTGAGCATGGTGAAACCGTGCAGCTGTGTATGCTGGAAGGCAATAAATACACGGTGGTGCTGTCAGAGAGCAATGCCCATCCGTTCAAGATAACCTCCGATATCGGCGTTAAAATCCCGATTCCCTGGACAGCCACCGGCCGCTTGCTGCTGAGTAACTGGAGCGATGAGGCGATTTTGGCCCTGATCCCGGAAGAGGATTACCAGCTGGCGAACGGCAAGGTGCTGGATAAGCAGGACTTTCTGGCTGACATTCACCGGGCCGGGCATCTTGGCTACTCCATGACGGAAGGGCTGTCAGAGAGCTTTACCTGCTGTATGGCTGCGCCTATTCGCGCCCGCAACGATCTGGCGGTGGCGGCCATCTGTTTTATGGTAAGCCGGGATACACCAGAAGCGCGGCGTCAGATGCTGCTGAAAACCTTAATTAACGCGGGTCAGAAGCTGTCTGACTTTACCTGAGCCAACGGGCAAGTTGAAAGCAGCGCCGCGTGGGGAAACGGGGCGCCCGACGCTGTTGGCTCAGGGGCTACAGGTCTTTCAGCCCCGCAAACGCATCGGCTGTGCGCGTCACGTTAACCTTCGTGACCTCATAATGGGCCACGGCGACAAAGGGATCTTCCGCCAGAATCGTATCCAGCCGGGCGCGATCCATGTCTTTTACCATGATCATGCCGCCCGTGCGGGGATCTTTGCGGCCGGCAGCAATAAACTCACCGTTGTCAAAATAGCGATCCAGCCACGTTATATGGGGTGCCAGCAGGGCTTCCACTTCCTCGATGGGCCGAAAATAACTCAGGTAAATGACATACATCGTCTGTCCTCACACTTTGGGGTTGGTTAACTCGCTCAGCAATGGCAGCAGCACTTTAACGCTGTCATGGGTACGAAGACCAATCCGGCCGGGTAGCCAGCGATCTAAAAAATCCAGATTATCGCGATCGGTCTGATGCCAGGTCGTGCCATCCGGGAAATGCCGGGAACGGGTGCGTTGCTGTTCACCATTCTTGCTGCCCAGGTTCCAGTTTCGCGTAGTGACGTCAAGCAAAGGGAATCCTGCCGCGTCGAAAGGATTGATGCCCTGAAAATCAGTGCTCTTCATCTGACGACTGACGGCAGAAATGCCATAGCGGCGAGCTAACAGCAAGGCGCGTTCGCTGGTCTGTTTACGCACGGCGCGCGGCGTGTTCATGCCGCTGTTGAAATAAAGGTGGTCGCCCGTAATCAGGCTGTTGAGATCGATCACCAGCAGCGTATTTTTTTTCTCTTTTTCACTCATGCGTGCCACATAGTCTTCTATACCGTGCAGCTGTGATTCGCTGGCGCTGAGCGCGACAAAGCGCACGCCATAATGGAGCGGTTTATGACTCATCTGCCGGGCCAGTTCCAACATCACGCCAAGCCCAGATGCATTGTCATCAACGCCTTGCAAACGCAGGCCGCCAAGCCCGCGCGCCTGTTCGTCGTCGCTGAGCGGAATCCACGTATCCAGGCTGGCCACCACCAAAATCTCCTGAGGGGCGCTGCCTGCGCGTGCGGCAATCACCGAGGTCGCGGTAAGCTTACGCCAGCGCGAGGTGCCGTCATTTTCGCGCCAGGCATAGCCGGTATTAAACTGCCGGGTATTAGTTTCAAAACCGAGTTGAGTAAACTGCTGCTGCAGATAGTCGGCCGCCATCAGTTCAGCCGGACTGCCGCTCATGCGGCCGGGAAAATAGGTGGCAATATGACGCACCTGTTGCTCAGCAAAGTGCCCGGTGAGGTCGGTCACGGCCTGAGCGCTGAAAATAATGCAGCCGCCAAGCAGCACGGCCAGGCGGAGAAAGGCGGACATGTCGGGTTCCTTGTGAATGATTCCGTAAAAGAGGGCCATATTTTTTGTGCCTAGTATGAAACTGTGACGGTGATTACACAATTTGAATCGTCCGGAAAGCCCCACAAGATCATTCGCTAAGCACATTTTGTTCTGAGCTTTTGCCGGGCGTTATTCCATTCGGTAACATCTCATTCCAATTCGTAATTTCATCTCGATAAACCTGTGAACGTATAGTCGCGATTACGCATCGTAACAACACCAGGGTTAACGTGGATTATTTGCCTCTTTTTGCCGATCTCGCTGGACGACCCGTACTGGTCGTTGGCGGCGGAGATATCGCGGCGCGCAAGATTGAGCTGCTGCGTCGGGCCGGGGCGCGCATTCAAATCGCCTCACGCGAACTCTGCCCCGAGTTACAGGCTTTGCTGGATGAACAGCAGCTTGAATGGCTGGCCACGTCCTTTGAACCCGCTCAGCTCGACAAGGTCTTTCTGGTCATTGCCGCTACCGATGACAATGCGCTGAATGCGCAGGTCTATGACGAAGCAAATGCCCGCCACAAGCTGGTAAACGTGGTAGACGATCAGCCTAAATGCAGCTTTATTTTCCCCTCTATTGTTGATCGCTCGCCACTGGTGGTGGCGATCTCCTCCAGTGGCACCGCGCCGGTGCTGGCGCGCATGCTGCGCGAGAAACTCGAAACGCTGCTGCCATCCCATCTGGGCCAAATGGCCGAGCTGGCAGGTCAGTGGCGTGACAAAGTCAAAGCTCGCTTCAGCCGTATGTCCGATCGTCGTCGTTACTGGGAAAGAATATTCAACGGCCGTTTTGCCAGTCAGATGGCGACGGGCGACGTTACGGCCGCTAAACAGACGCTGGATAGCGAACTAGGCGATCAGCCGCCCCGACAGGGCGAAATTATTCTGGTTGGCGCGGGGCCTGGCGACAGCGGCCTGTTAACCCTGCGCGGGCTGCAGGTGATGCAGCTGGCGGACGTGGTGCTCTACGATCATCTCGTCAGCGATGAGGTGCTCGATCTGGTCCGGCGCGATGCCGATCGTATCTGCGTGGGCAAGCGTGCCAGCGCCCATCTCCTGCCGCAGGACGAAATTAACCAGTTGATGGTGCAGCTGGCGCAGAAAGGCAAACGTGTGGTGCGCCTTAAAGGCGGCGATCCCTTTATTTTTGGCCGCGGCGGCGAAGAGTTGCAGGCGGCGCAGCAAGCGGGCATTCCCTTCCAGGTCGTGCCTGGCGTAACGGCCGCCGCAGGGGCTACCGCCTATGCCGGCATTCCGCTGACGCACCGTGATTACGCACAAAGCGTGCTGTTTATCACCGGACACTGCCGTCCGGATGGCGATGATATTGACTGGCCATCCCTCGCGCGTGCCCGTCAGACGCTGGCGATTTACATGGGCGCTGTCAAGGCGGCTCACATCAGCCAGCAGCTTATTCTTCATGGGCGCGCGCCTTCAACACCGGTTGCGGTGATTGGGCGCGGTACCCGGCCGGATCAGCAGGTATTGACCGGCACACTCGAACATCTGGAGACGCTGGCAGCGTCAGCGCCTTCCCCGGCCCTGCTGGTGATTGGGGAAGTGGTTAATTTACACGGGCAACTGGCCTGGTTTCAGCATTCGGCACAGCAGGGGGCTCGCGAGTCCGCCGTTGTCAATCTGGCTTGAGAGGAAAAACGATGGACCAAAAACGACTCACTCATCTGCGCCAACTGGAGGCGGAGAGCATCCATATTATCCGCGAAGTGGCAGCCGAATTCGGCAATCCGGTCATGATGTATTCCATCGGCAAGGATTCCTCAGTCATGCTGCATCTGGCACGTAAGGCCTTCTACCCAGGCACGTTGCCGTTCCCGTTGCTGCACGTGGACACCGGCTGGAAATTTCGCGAGATGTATGAATTCCGCGACCGCACTGTCAAAGCGATGGGCGCGGAGCTGTTGGTACATCGCAATCCCGAAGGGGTGGCGATGGGGATCAACCCCTTTGTGCACGGCAGTGCCAAGCACACCGACATTATGAAAACCGAAGGACTCAAGCAGGCGCTGAATAAGTATGGCTTTGATGCGGCCTTCGGCGGCGCCCGTCGGGATGAAGAAAAGTCACGTGCCAAAGAGCGTATCTACTCGTTCCGTGACCGTTTTCACCGCTGGGATCCAAAAAATCAGCGTCCGGAACTGTGGCACAACTACAACGGCCAGATTAACAAAGGCGAGAGCATCCGTGTTTTCCCGCTGTCTAACTGGACCGAGCTGGATATCTGGCAATACATCTTCCTGGAAAACATTGAGATCGTGCCGCTTTATCTGGCCGCGCCGCGTCCTGTACTGGAACGTGATGGCATGTTGATGATGATCGATGACGATCGTATTAACCTCCAGCCAGGTGAAGTGATTAAACAGCGCATGGTGCGTTTCCGTACCCTTGGGTGCTGGCCGTTAACCGGTGCGGTGGAATCTGAAGCGCAAACCTTGCCTGAGATTATCGAAGAGATGCTGGTTTCCACCACCAGCGAGCGTCAGGGCCGTGTGATTGACCGCGATCAGTCCGGTTCGATGGAACTGAAAAAACGTCAGGGTTATTTCTAAGGAGACGCCAGATGAATACCGTAATTGCACAACAGATTGCCGAACAGGGCGGCGTTGAAGCCTGGCTGACCGCACAACAACATAAAAGCCTGCTGCGTTTTCTGACCTGCGGCAGCGTCGATGACGGCAAAAGTACGCTGATTGGCCGCTTGCTGCATGACACGCGTCAGATCTATGAAGATCAGCTGTCTTCATTACAAAGCGACAGCAAACGTCACGGCACCCAGGGCGAGAAACTGGATCTGGCGCTGCTGGTCGATGGTTTACAGGCTGAGCGCGAGCAGGGGATTACCATTGATGTCGCCTATCGCTATTTCTCCACCGAAAAGCGTAAGTTCATCATCGCCGACACGCCAGGCCATGAGCAGTACACCCGCAATATGGCAACGGGCGCATCAACCTGCGACCTGGCGATCCTGCTGATCGACGCGCGCAAAGGCGTGCTGGATCAGACGCGTCGCCACAGCTTTATTTCGACGCTGCTGGGCATCAGGCATCTGGTTGTGGCCATAAACAAAATGGATCTGGTGGATTACCAGCAGTCTGTGTTTGAGCAGATCAAGCAGGATTACCTCGATTTTGCCGGGCAGTTGCCCGAAGACCTGGATATTCGCTTTGTGCCGATGTCGGCGCTGGAAGGCGAAAACGTCGCCTCTCAGAGCCAGAGCATGCCGTGGTATAGCGGCCCGACGTTACTCGACGTTCTGGAAACCGTGGAGTTAAACGCGGTGGTGGATCACCAGCCGATGCGTTTCCCGGTGCAGTATGTTAATCGTCCCAATCTCGACTTCCGCGGTTATGCCGGTACGCTGGCCTCTGGCGTGGTGAAAGTGGGGCAGCGCGTTAAAGTGCTGCCTTCAGGTGTGGAGTCTACCATTGCCCGCATCGTGACCTTTGACGGCGATCTGCAGGAAGCGGGAGCGGGCGAGGCCATTACGCTGGTCCTGAACGACGAAATCGATATCAGCCGTGGCGATCTGTTAGTGGACGCCAGCGCCGAGTTGCGCGCCGTTCAGTCCGCCACCGTCGATGTGGTGTGGATGGCTGAGCAGCCGCTTCAGGCTGGGCAGAGCTACGATGTAAAAATCGCCGGTAAGAAAGCCCGTGGGCGAGTAGAAAAGGTCATTCATCAGGTTGAAATTAATTCACTGGAGAAACGGCAGGTGGACAACCTGCCGCTGAACGGGATTGGCCTTGCTGAGTTTACGTTTGATGAGCCGCTGGTGCTTGACAGCTATCAGCAAAATCCCGTAACCGGCGGCATGATCATTATTGACCGTCTGAGTAACGTCACCGTAGGCGCGGGGCTGATTCATGAACCACTGAACGATCGGCCGCAGCACAACGGCGAGTTCAGCGCGTTCGAACTCGAGCTTAATGCGCTGGTCCGTCGCCACTTCCCGCACTGGAATGCGCGCGATCTGCTGGGCGGTCAGTAATGGCCCAACACGATGAAAACGTAGTATGGCATGACCATCCGGTTACGCGGCAGGCACGCGAACAGCAACATGGCCATCAGGGCGTGGTACTGTGGTTTACCGGCCTTTCGGGGTCCGGTAAATCCACCGTTGCGGGGGCGCTGGAGCAGGCGCTACACCGCATCGGTGTCAGCACCTATCTGCTGGACGGCGACAATGTCCGTCACGGGTTGTGTCGCGATCTGGGCTTTAGCGATGAACATCGTAAAGAGAATATCCGCCGTGTAGGCGAGGTGGCCAAACTGATGGTGGATGCCGGTTTGGTCGTCCTTACCGCCTTTATCTCACCGCACCGTGCCGAGCGCCAGATGGTGCGCGATCTGCTGGACAGCGACCGGTTTATCGAGGTTTTTGTCGATACGCCGCTGGCAGTGTGTGAAGCGCGCGATCCTAAAGGGTTGTACAAAAAAGCCCGTGCAGGCGAGTTACAGAATTTCACCGGAATAGACAGCGTTTATGAAGCGCCGGACCAGCCAGAAATCTGGCTTAACGGGGAACAATTGGTTACAAAACTGACGGCCCAATTGTTAGATCTGCTGCGTCAGCGCGATATTATCAGTTCCTGAACAGACAGCGGCAAAGCGCCTTTCGTTTTGCCGCCTTCGCGTTGACAGGATATTTATGCAGAACATTACTCCCATGCTGGCACGCAAAGACCACCGTACACCGGATGAGCCTCGTTCCGTCCTTCCTGGAGGCGTCATTGGCTTTATCTGTTACTGGTGCGCGCTTGCCATACCTTTCCTGTTGTACGGCTCCAGCACGCTGTTTTTCTTCCTCTACACGTGGCCCTTTTTCCTGGCCCTGTTTCCTGTTTCCGTTCTCACAGGGATGGTATTGAATACCTGGCTCCGTGGGCAACTGCTCTGGACCGTTCTGATCTGTGTTGCTGCGGTGGCCTGTCAGTTCTGGTTACTGTTCCTGTTTCTGTCCCGCTGGTAAGGACACTGATGTCCAAACGCAGCAGCAGGTTACAAAAGTTTTCCTGCTTTGCGTCCGATCTTTTCCTCCTTTATTTGTCTGCATAAACAGCATGGCTCGCCATTTTTACTGTCAGTGTGGAGTCCTGAGTAAAGTTATGGGATGATTGGGCCGTTTTTAGGGGGCGGGATGGGAAAACTGACGTTACTGCTGTTGGTGCTGTTGGGTTGGCTGCAATATTCATTGTGGCTGGGTAAGAACGGCATCCATGACTTTACGCGCGTCAACGATGACGTTGCGGTACAAAAGGCGAATAACGCCAAATTGAAAATGCGCAACGATCAACTCTTTGCTGAAATTGACGATCTCAATGGCGGCTCTGAAGCGATTGAGGAACGCGCACGCAGCGAATTAGGCATGATTAAGCCTGGTGAAACCTTCTATCGTCTGGTCCCTGACCAGAACAAACGCAACGCGCAACAAGCCGCGCAAAACCAACAACGATAAAACATGAACAATCGGTCCCACTCTGCGGATGTGATTGCCGTTGTGCCCGCTGCCGGTATCGGCAGCCGCATGCAGGCAATCTGCCCTAAACAGTATCTGACGATTGGTCAGCACACCCTTCTGGAACACAGTATTGCCCGCCTGTTTTCCCATCCAGCTGTCTCGCAGGTTATCGTCGCGTTAAGCCCAGACGATCGGCACTTTGCTGCTTTGCCCCTGGCAGAGGATCCGCGCGTGATTTGCGTCACCGGGGGCGATACGCGCGCGGAGTCGGTTCTGGCCGGTCTGCAGGCAGCTCAGGGTGCCAGTTGGGTGCTGGTTCACGATGCTGCACGGCCTTGCCTGCATCCTGACGACCTGGATCGTCTGCTGCAGTTGCGGGAAACCAGCAAAACGGGCGGCATTCTGGCGGCACCTGTGCGTGACACCATGAAACGCGGCGAGCCGGGTCAGGCGGCGATTGCGCACACTGTCGATCGCGATAACCTGTGGCATGCTTTAACCCCGCAATTTTTCCCCCGGGCCTTACTGACGGCCAGCCTGGTGCGAGCCTTGAACGAAGGGGCGACGATTACCGACGAAGCCTCGGCGCTGGAGTACTGCGGTTATCATCCTGAGCTGGTAACAGGCCGTAGCGACAACATTAAAGTTACCCGCCCGGAAGACTTAGCCCTGGCGGCTTTTTATCTCAATCAGATTCAGTCAAAGGAGAGCACATAATGCGTATCGGTCACGGTTTTGACGTTCACGCCTTCGGTGGAGAAGGTCCGCTGGTGATTGGCGGTGTGCGAATCCCCTTTGAGTATGGCTTTATTGCCCATTCCGATGGTGATGTGGCGCTGCATGCGCTCACCGATGCGCTGTTGGGCGCGGTGGCCATGGGCGATATTGGCAAGCTGTTTCCGGACACCGATCCGGCGTTCAAAGGCGCGGACAGCCGCGGGCTGTTGCGTGAAGCATGGCGCCGCATCGAGGCCAAAGGCTACTGCATTGGCAACGTTGATGTCACGCTGATTGCCCAGGCACCTAAAATGCTGCCGCACGTGCCGCAAATGCGCATTAACATTGCCGAAGATCTGGGCTGCCACATGGACCAGGTTAACGTTAAAGCCACCACCACCGAGAAACTCGGTTTTACCGGTCGGGGTGAAGGTATTGCCTGTGAAGCGGTGGCCTTACTGTTGAAAGTGGACCCGGCATGACGCTGCACTATCTGCAGGGTACGCCAAAGGCGACAGGCGTGATTAAAGCGACACCGGAAGATTTCGTGGTCGTGGAAGATTTGGGTTATCAGCCGGATGGCGAGGGTGAGCACGTGCTGGTGCGTATTCGCAAAAGCGGCGCCAATACCCGTTTTGTTGCTGAAGCCCTGGCGAAGTTTATGAAGGTCAGCGTGCGTGACCTGAGTTATGCGGGCATGAAAGATCGCCACGCGGTCACGGAACAGACGCTTTGCTTTCGCGTCCCCGGCAATGCCATGCCCGTTCTGGCGGGGTTTGCGCTGGACGGCGTTGACATACTTGAGGTGGTGCGCCATAAGCGCAAGCTGCGCATCGGCGCTCTGGCGGGAAATGCATTCCGGCTGGTGATCCGTCAGGTCAGCCATCGTGAGGAAACAGAGGCGCGGCTGGTTAGCATCCGTGATAACGGCGTGCCCAACTATTTTGGCGAACAACGCTTTGGCCGCAACGGCAATAACCTGGTGACGGCGGCAAAGTTAGCGCGGAACGAGATTCAGATACGCGATCGCAGCAAGCGCGGACTGATGCTCTCGGCGGCGCGCAGTGCGCTGTTTAATCAGGTGACCAGCATGCGTTTAGCGCAGCAGGGCGGGTTAACCCAGGTTATGAACGGAGATGCACTGCAGCTTACCGGCCGTGGCAGCTGGTTCGTTGCCCAGCCGGAAGAGCTGGCTGAACTGCAGACGCGTGTTAATCAGCATGCGCTTCGCATTACGGCACCGTTACCGGGGCAGGGCGAGCCCGGCCCTCAGGCGGATGCGCTGGCTTTTGAACAGCAGTGCCTGGCCGATGCCGGTGAGCTGCGCGGTCTGCTTGAGCGTGAGCGCGTGGACGCAGGACGCCGTGCGATGCTGGTGGTCCCGCGTGACCTGCGCTGGCGCTGGCAGGATGAGGCCACGCTGGAGATGCAATTCTGGCTGCCCGCAGGCAGCTTTGCCACCAGCGTTGTCCGGGAGTTGCTAAACAGCACCGGGTTACCTGACATGCCTGACGAATAAGCCACGACGTCGCCTGTGTATCAGAACCGGCCTCGTCGCCAGGCTGCCAACGAGCCGCGTAGGCGGCCGGTTGGCATGGCAGTGTGCGTATTTCATTGTTCCAGATGCTTTAACATCGTAGCGACCTTGCTCTTTTCCTGCCCGTTCGTTTGATTTTCGCCTACCACTTCCTCTCGCTCACCGCTAGAATGCAAAAGTCGCTGTCCACTCTTAACTTGTTGCCATGCCTCAAAACAGGTCCATATCACGGCGGCCCGGTTGAACAGAAAAGGTCAGAATTAAATGCGGATATTGCTCAGCAACGATGATGGCATCCATGCGCCTGGTATTCAGACGCTGGCAAAGGCTTTGCGTCAATTTGCCGAGGTGCAGGTTGTGGCACCGGATCGTAATCGCAGTGGTGCCTCTAACTCATTGACGCTGGAAACCCCGTTGCGCACCTTTACCCATGAAAACGGGGATATTGCTGTGCAAATGGGTACGCCCACCGATTGCGTTTATTTGGGCGTGAATGCGCTTATGCAGCCCCGCCCAGACATCGTGGTGTCAGGCATTAATGCCGGCCCCAATTTGGGGGATGATGTGATCTATTCCGGTACGGTAGCGGCCGCAATGGAGGGCCGCCATCTGGGGTTGCCCGCCGTGGCGGTATCGCTAAATGGCCAGCTGCACTATGACACTGCCGCGGCAGTGACCTGTGCCATTCTTAAAGCGCTGACGCAACAACCGCTGCGCACCGGACGCATCTTAAATATCAACGTGCCCGATTTACCTCTGGCTGAAATAAAGGGCATTCGCGTAACGCGCTGCGGCAGCCGTCATCCGGCCGATCGGGTGATTGCGCAAACCGACCCTCGTGGCAATCCGCTGTACTGGATTGGCCCGCCCGGTGAAAAACTGGATGCGGGCCCTGAGACTGACTTTGCCGCCGTGGATGAGGGCTATGTGTCAGTGACTGCATTGCACGTCGATCTGACTGCGCATAATGCGCAGGCTGTTCTCAGCACCTGGCTGGCCAACGCTGAGGTACACCTGGCATGGTAAGTCGGCGTATTGAGACATTGCTGTCACAGCTGCGTCAACAGGGCATTCAAGATGAGCACCTGTTAAAAGCCATTGCCGATGTCCCGCGCGAACGTTTTATTGATGAAGCCTTCGAACACAAAGCCTGGGACAACATGGCGCTGCCCATCGGCTCCGGCCAAACCATCTCGCAGCCCTATATGGTGGCACGCATGACCGCCTTGCTGGGGCTGACGAAGCGCGCGCGGGTGTTGGAGATTGGTACCGGTTCCGGCTACCAGACCGCCATTCTCGCTCACCTGGTTGAACACGTTTACTCGGTTGAGCGCATTAAAGGCCTGCAGTGGCAGGCCAAACGGCGCCTGAAACAGCTTGATTTACACAATGTTTCAACCCGCCACGGCGATGGCTGGCAGGGGTGGCCGTCTCGTGGCCCTTTTGATGCCATTATCGTTACCGCGGCGCCGCCTGAAATTCCGATTGCGCTGATAGCGCAACTGGCGGAAGGCGGCATTATGGTGCTGCCCGTAGGTGAGGAGCAGCAGGTGTTAAAGCGTCTGCGCCGCCGCGGCAATGAGATTACAGAGGAAACCATTGAGCCGGTTCGTTTCGTTCCCTTAGTTCAGGGCGATCTGGCCTGACTGCCTTGTTAGCATTTCTTCATAACTGTTTCATGGAATCAGGTAGTTGATATTGCTACTATCCAGTTCATTCAACGAAAATCCAGCGTTTAACGTGCCGCACAGTGTATTGTGCTGGTGAGACGAGTAAGTCAGTTTTTTAAAGGTTGCCACCACGGGGGATTAATGAGCACGGGAAGCACAATTTTTCAGTTACGCCGTCTGGCGGCGCTTTCACTGGTGAGTTTTTGGCTGGCAGGCTGTAGTTCAGGTGATAATACTCAGGCGCCGATAAGCAATATCGGAGACAGCAACAGCGTTAATGACAACAGTAATATGGCTGCCTCTGGTACTGCGCCAGCCACCGGTGGCGTGCCCTCAGTGCCACCGCAGGGCGGAATGTTAAGCCGTAGTACACCTTTACCGCAGAACAATTCGGGAATCATTAGTGCCAATAATAATAATGTGCAAACTGAAAATGGCCGGATTGTGTACAACAGAAGTTATCAGAACATTCCTAAAGGTAGCTATTCTGGCCAGACCTACACCGTAAAACGTGGGGATACTTTGTTCTATATCGCCTGGATTACGGGCAATGACTTCCGCGATTTGGCCCAGCGCAACAATGTTCAGGCCCCTTACAACCTGAATGTGGGACAGACGCTCCAGGTTGATAACGGCTCTGGCCAGCCGATCACCGGTGGCAACGCCATTACCGCCGCAGACGCAACGCAAAGCGGCGTGGTGAGTGCACCACAAATAAAACCGGCCCCTGTTGCACAGCAGCCTGTTATTACGTATTCTGATGATTCGGGTGAATCGAATGGCAGCAAATTGTTGCCTTCGAAGGGAGCAAATGTTGCAACGACAACAGCTCCAGCCGTTACCGCACCGCCTACGGTTAGCAGTACAACTAACAGCACAACCCCTGTGGGAAGCTGGCGTTGGCCGACTGAAGGCAAGATTATCGATAACTTCTCAGCCACCGAGGGTGGTAACAAAGGGATTGATATCGCAGGTTCGCGCGGACAGCCAGTTGTAGCCACTGCTTCAGGCAGGGTGGTTTACGCAGGCAATGCGCTTCGTGGTTACGGTAATTTAATCATCATCAAACACAATGATGATTACCTGAGTGCCTACGCCCATAACGATACAATGCTGGTCCGGGAACAACAGGAAGTTAAGGCTGGGCAAAAAATCGCTACCATGGGTAGCACCGGAACCAGTTCAGTTAGATTACACTTTGAGATTCGTTACAAGGGGAAATCCGTAAACCCGTTGCGTTATTTGCCGCAGCGATAATCCGGCAGAGTCCTCAGGAGTCTGCCCTGGAATCACGGGTAGGAGCCACTTATGAGCCAGAATACGCTGAAAGTAAACGAGTTACATGAGAACGCGGAATTCGAAGAGAATGGAGCAGAAATTTTTGATGAGAAGGCGCTCGTCGAAAATGACTCTGGCGACAATGATGTAGCAGAAGAGGAGTTGCTGGCGCAGGGTGCGACGCAACGTGTACTTGACGCTACTCAGCTCTATCTTGGGGAGATTGGCTATTCTCCATTGCTGACGGCAGAGGAAGAAGTTCTCTTTGCTCGCCGCGCATTACGAGGTGATATTCCTTCTCGTCGCCGCATGATCGAAAGTAACTTACGCCTGGTGGTAAAGATTGCCCGACGTTACAGCAATCGCGGTCTGGCTCTGCTGGACCTGATTGAAGAAGGTAACCTCGGCCTGATCCGCGCCGTTGAAAAGTTCGATCCAGAACGTGGATTCCGCTTCTCAACCTACGCCACCTGGTGGATTCGTCAGACCATTGAACGGGCAATCATGAACCAGACCCGTACAATTCGTCTGCCAATCCATATTGTTAAAGAACTGAACGTTTATCTGCGTACTGCGCGTGAACTTTCTCACAAGCTTGACCATGAGCCGAGTGCGGAAGAAATTGCAGAACAACTGGATAAACCGGTTGACGACGTAAGCCGTATGTTGCGTCTCAACGAACGTATTACCTCAGTTGATACTCCATTAGGGGGCGATTCTGAGAAAGCGCTGCTGGATATTCTGGCCGATGAAAAAGACAACGGCCCAGAAGACACCACGCAAGACGACGATATGAAGCAAAGTATCGTTAAATGGCTGTTCGAACTGAACGCCAAGCAGCGCGAAGTGCTGGCTCGTCGTTTCGGCCTGCTGGGCTATGAAGCGGCAACGCTCGAAGATGTTGGCCGTGAAATCGGTTTAACCCGCGAGCGTGTGCGCCAGATTCAGGTTGAAGGTTTGCGCCGTCTGCGCGAAATCCTGCAAGGTCAGGGCCTCAGCATTGAAGCACTGTTCCGCGAATAAGCTGAGCACGGCACGTCAACAGAAAGCGATGGGTAACCCCATCGCTTTTTTTTGTCTGTTATTTACGCTTAAGTCTGTGCGGCAAAATACTCCCCTGTCAGAAAACAGGGCCGACGGGCCGCATCTTTTGTCAGGCACAGTGTTACATCCTCCGGAAAACCGCGCTGTATCAGTTCTGTCGCTGATGAACAGTGAAACAGCGCCGTGAAACCCTGCAACTGATGAGCATGCCAGGCTGCGACAGCGGTCTGTGCTTCCGGTGACAGCGAGTTTCGCTCAAGTGCGGCAATGATCCCCCCGGCAACCACATAGTCCTCCATACAGGGGCGAAGGCTCCCGTCCGGCCAACGTTCGCCGCAGGGGACAATCAAAAGACGTTTAAAGGGGCGGCAGGCCTCGGCGGTGGCAGTGAGGTTTCTCAGACAGCCTGTCAGCACGGGTACGCCCCACTCTCGTGTCCGGAAGCAGGTTGCGGAGCCATTAGGAGAGGGCAGCACCAGTTTTTCGTCCGGGCGAACGCTAAGTAACGTTCGGGGCGACAGGCTGTAGCCCTCGCCACTGAATCGCCTGTCGCTGTTCGCCGCAATGGCACCGACGGACTGCGCATACTGCGTGACAGAGTGATCTTTCCACGGGTAGGGATACACGCGCGCCCCGTTCTCCACGGCAAGACTGACGCAGGTGGAAAAGGACATCACATCCACTATCACAATGGCCTCCACATTGCTGGCAAGATGATCTATTGCGGCGATGCCCCATTCCAGACGAATTTCAAACGCGTCCTGACTGTACCAGTGCATAAGATGTCTCTGCTGTTTTATTCACAGGCGGCGCAATCGGCTGCGCTAGCCCTGTCTACGTAATAACTTTTGCAGCCGTCTTTGCTGCCAACGGCGGATCGCTTCCTTGAAAATAAACAGGCGTAATGCTCTGACCACGAGTAAGGCTCCCCAAACAGCAGCGACCCAAAGTGACCAGCGCTCATTCGGCGAGGTAAAGTGGTTAAGGACAAACAGCAATATGCACACCACCACGGCGCTAAACAAAGAACGGTAAAACCGACTCTCGGCAGCAAGCTGCAGGCGGGCATCTGAAATGTAGCAGTCCAACGCTTCGCCGTTCTCCGCAGATGCCTCATTGGTCAGGTCGGTGATTTTACACGCAAAGACGGCTGCCAGCGCACTTAACGTTTCCAGACTGGGGGGATCACCGTTTTCAATGCGTTGTACGGTTCGGGTGCTGAGTCCGGCCATTTCGGCCAGTTGCTCCTGTGACCAGGCGCGGGCAAGACGATATTCTCTGACTTTATTCAGGTTACGCATAGTGCAGTCTCCGAAAGAGTAAACAATCGGTAAGCAGCATCCCCGGTTAGCGTCGACAGGAACACGATCGCAGCACGACAGGCACACGACAGCAGTATGACACCGCTATAACGGCCAGTCATAGCGTAAAGCAGTAACAGAAAAATGCGCCAGCAGAATGGGAAACGCGGGCGCAAGAGAACGTTGACGCGCAGTCAATTGCCGCCCGGTCAAGGGCGGCCGTGATCAGACCAGCGATTTAAGGCGATAGATCCAGTCCAGCGCCTGTCGCGGGGTCAGCGTGTCGGGATCCAGTGCCTCAAGTGCTTCCACGGCAGGGGAGGTTTCTTCCACCAACAGCGGCAACTGCGAGCCGTCAATGTTTGACGTCGCGGACTGACTGGAAACCGTTTCGAGCTCTTTCAGCTTATTGCGCGCCCGTTTAATGACCTCTTTGGGCACGCCCGCGAGCGCAGCTACGGCCAGTCCGTAGCTTTTACTGGCAGCCCCGTCTTGCACGCTGTGCATGAACGCAATCGTATCGCCGTGTTCAACTGCGTCCAGGTGAACGTTAACCACGCCTTCCAGTTTTTCAGGCAGGGTCGTCAGTTCAAAGTAGTGCGTTGCAAACAGGGTCATCGCTTTAATACGATTAGCCAGATTTTCCGCACAGGCCCATGCCAGCGATAAACCGTCATACGTCGAGGTGCCGCGGCCGATTTCATCCATCAGGACAAGGCTGTTTTCTGTCGCGTTGTGCAGAATATTGGCCGTCTCGGTCATTTCAACCATAAAGGTCGAACGCCCGGAGGCCAGATCATCTGCCGCGCCCACACGGGTGAATATACGATCCAGTGGCCCAATGACCACCTCTTCGGCCGGCACGAAGCTGCCGATCCAGGCCATCAGAGCAATCAACGCCGCCTGGCGCATGTAGGTACTTTTACCGCCCATATTCGGACCGGTGATGATCAACATGCGGCGTTGTGGAGCCAGAGAGAGCGGGTTCGCGATAAAAGGTTCTTTCAGGACCTGCTCCACTACCGGATGGCGGCCGGCGGTAATTTTAATCCCAGGCTTGTCGTGCAGCGTGGGACGGCAGTAGTTAAGTGTCCAGGCACGTTCTGCGAGGTTACTCAGGACATCCAGTTCGGCCAGCGCTGCCGCACTGAGCTGCAGCGCTTCAAGATGCGGCAACAGCTGGTCAAACAGGCCTTCATACAGGCTTTTCTCCAGCGCCAGCGCTTTGCCCTTAGAGGTAAGGACTTTATCTTCGTACTCTTTCAACTCTGGAATGATGTAGCGCTCTGCGTTCTTCAACGTCTGCCGGCGAACATAGTGGATAGGCACCTGATGGCTCTGACCACGGCTGACCTGAATGTAGTAGCCGTGAACGCCGTTAAAGCCCACTTTCAGGCTGTCCAGACCGAGCTTTTCGCGTTCGCGAACTTCCAGTCGATCCAGATAATCTGTTGCGCCATCGGCGAGCGCTCGCCACTCATCAAGCTCGGCGTTATAACCGGGCGCAATGACGCCGCCATCCCTGATTAATACTGGGGGAGATTCGACAACGGCCTGCTCAAGCAGCGTTCGTAGTTCGCTAAACTCGCCCATCTGTGCACGCAGCGTTTTCAACTGGGCAGACTCGGCGTTTGCCAGCAGATCGTTGAGTTCCGGCAACTGCTGAAAGGCATGGCGCATGCGCGCCAGATCGCGCGGGCGCGCCGTACGCAGCGCCAGTCGGGCCAGAATACGCTCTAAATCTCCGACCTGGCGCAGAACGGGTTGCAGCGCATCGCTAAGCGGTTGCAGCTCTGCAATCGATGCCTGTCTTTTCGCGATGATACTACTGTCACGCAGCGGCATATGCAGCCAGCGCTTTAGCATCCGGCTTCCCATTGGCGTGACGGTTTTATCCAGCACGGCGGCCAGCGTGTTCTCTGTTCCGCCCGCAAGATTTTGCGTAATTTCAAGGTTACGGCGCGTGGCCGCATCCATAATGATGCTGTCCTGCTGACGCTCCATGCTGAGAGAGCGGATATGGGGCAGGCTGGTTCGTTGGGTATCTTTCACATACTGTAGCAGACAACCGGCAGCGCGCAGACCCAGGTGCGCCTGCTCAACACCAAAACCGTTTAAGTCTCGTGTGCCAAACTGCATGTTGAGCTGCTGACGCGCCGTGTCGATTTCAAACTCCCAAAGCGGACGGCGACGTAGACCGCGACGCTGATCGATAAGCGCCATCGCAGCAAAATCTTCCGGATAAAGTAGCTCGGCAGGATTCGTTCGCTGCAGTTCTGCCGCCATCGTTTCCTGATCGGCTGGTTCACTCAGGCGAAAACGGCCTGAGCTGATATCCAGCGTGGCATAACCATAGCCGCGCGCCCCCTGAACAATTGCCGCCAGCAGGTTATCCTGGCGTTCCTGTAACAGGGCTTCATCGCTGATGGTGCCCGGGGTAACTATACGTACGACTTTGCGTTCCACCGGGCCTTTACTCAGCGCAGGGTCGCCAATTTGCTCACAGATGGCGACTGATTCACCGAGTTGCACCAGCCGGGCTAAATAGTTTTCGACGGCGTGATGGGGTACACCGGCCATGGGAATCGGCTCGCCTGCCGAGGCACCGCGTTTGGTTAAGGAAATGTCTAACAGCTGAGAGGCACGTTTGGCATCGTCATAAAACAGCTCGTAGAAATCGCCCATGCGATAAAACAGCAGGATATCCGGATGCTCAGCCTTGAGGCGTAAATATTGCTGCATCATTGGCGTGTGAGTGCTCAAGTCCATGTGCGCTTTTTTGTTCATCTCATTCTTACTCAAGGTTGACTCTTCCTTTTCCCGTCACGGTTTTCGCTGGGTTAAACAAGGGTGATATGCAGCGACCATCATGCTGCACCTGCCGCGCGGAAAGAGTACCATTTTACGGCTCCGGCATCATCCGGCTTACCGCAGCGGGTAACGAAGTTAGCAAAGTCGGGTCGCCAACTGAATGATTTTTTTGATGAGAGAGAAAGCAGTAGAGGCATTTCACAAAACAGTCGGTTTGATTGTTAAAAAAGGTTTTTTTTACGATCTCGTTTGTATGTATCCGCGTTCAACGATTAACATTAACATCCCTGGTCTGGCCTGTTATATGGATATCTCATGCGTTTTAAGCTTGCTTACCTTCCGCTTTTTGCCCTGCTTGCCGCCTGTAGCAGTAAGCCACACTCTTCGCAGCCGCCCGCCGAACGGGTTGCGCCTAAAGGCGGCTTTTTGCTGGAGCCGTCGCATGCTGTTCAGCCGATGTTTGGTGACTTCGCCAGCAATCCTGTTGCGGAACAGTTCATTGATAAAATGGTGGCGAAACACGGCTTCGACCGTCAGCAACTGCACGCCATTATTGGCCAGGCTAAGCGGCTGGACTACGTCCTGCGTTTAATGGATCGTCAGGCACCGTCCTATACGCCGCCGAGTGGGCCTAACGGCGCCTGGATTCGCTATCGCAATAAATTTATCACACCGGATAACGTGCAAAATGGCGTCGCGTTCTGGAATCAATATCAGGATGCACTGCAGCGTGCGCAGCAGGTGTACGGCGTTCCGCCTGAGATTATTGTTGGCATTATCGGCGTGGAAACGCGCTGGGGCCGCATCATGGGTAAAACCCGCATTCTGGATGCGCTGGCAACGCTCTCATTTGATTACCCGCGCCGTGCTGCTTACTTTAGCGGTGAACTGGAGACTTTCCTGCTCATGGCACGTGATGAGAAGGACGATCCGCTCGATCTTAAAGGCTCCTTTGCGGGCGCGATGGGCTACGGTCAGTTCATGCCATCGTCCTATAAAGCTTATGCGGTAGATTTTAACGGTGACGGCCATATCAATTTGTGGGATCCCGTTGATGCGATAGGCAGTGTCGCGCACTATTTCCAGCAGAACGGCTGGCGTCCGGGTGAAAATGTTGCCGTGCCAGCCAGTGGTCAGGCGCCAATGCTCGAAAACGGTTTCAAAACCCGCTACAACGTCAGCACGCTGGCAGCATCGGGGCTTTCTCCACAGGGTTCGCTGGATGGCCATGACGAGGTCAGTCTGCTCCGTCTGGATCTCGGCACCAGCTACCAGTACTGGTACGGCTTGCCTAACTTCTATGCCATTACCCGCTACAACAACAGCACGCATTACGCGATGACCGTGTGGCAACTGGGAGAAGCGGTCAGCAAGGCGCGTCAGGGATCGCTGTTTTAAAACTACCCTTAGCAACTGTAAGGATATATGATGGCGGCCCGCTATTGTGCCGTCCTCATTTTCTGGAGCCGTTATGTCTTTACCTGCTTGCCCTGTTTGCCATGCCGATTACACCTGGCAAGATGCTGAAAACCTTAACTGTCCGTCCTGTGGTCATATCTGGACTCAGGCTGAAGGGGATGACAGTGGTCAGGATTTGATCGTTCGTGATGCAAACGGCAATTTACTCGCCGATGGCGACAGCGTAACGGTCGTTAAAGATCTGAAGGTCAAAGGCAGTTCGTCTGTGTTGAAAATAGGCACCCGGGTTAAGAGCATCCGGCTGGTTGAAGGCGATCACAATATTGATTGCAAGATCGACGGATTTGGCCCGATGAAGCTCAAATCTGAGTTTGTTAAAAAGAACTGATTCTGCCGGGCGCCTGCTCGCTGCGCCCGATCTTATTCCTGCCAGCCCGACCGGGCTTTTCCCTTATCAAGACCTTGTGCCCATTTGCGTGCCGCTGACATATTTTGCTGTTGGTGGGGCACTTTATGTTTATTTATACGTCTCATTTCCTGTGAATCTTTAACCCTTGAGAGGAGACGCACTATGCAAGACTGGGATCCCGCGCTGTATCGTAAATTTGAGGCAGAAAGAACGCGGCCTGCGCATGAATTACTGGCACGAATTGAGGTTGAAGATGTCCGGTTCGTTACCGATCTGGGCTGTGGTCCCGGTAACAGCACCGAACTGCTTTACGATGCCTGGCCGCAGGCGCAGGTGATCGGGCTTGACAGTTCCGCCGCCATGCTCGCGCAGGCGCGTGAGCGTTTGCCTCAGTGCCAGTTTATTCAGGCGGATATCGGCAACTGGACAACCGACATCCCGCAGCAGGTGATTTATGCCAACGCGTCGCTGCAATGGCTTGGCGATCATCCCACCCTGTTACCACGCCTGGTCAGTCAACTGGCGCCTGCCGGTGCGCTGGCGGTTCAAATGCCCGATAACCTGGAAGAACCTTCGCATCAGTTAATGCGTGAGGTCGCGGCATCCGGCCCCTGGCGCGACAAGATCAGCGCGCAGGCGGCGGAACGCAAAAAATTACCCTCAACTGAACACTATTATGACGTGCTGACAAAGGCAGGCTGCGCGGTTGATATCTGGCGAACCACGTACTATCACGTTATGGACGATGCGCAGGCCATCATCCACTGGTTAAAGGCCACCGGGCTGCGTCCTTTCCTTGCGCCGCTGAACGTCTCTGAGCAGGAACAGTTTCTGGCTGCTTATCATCAGTGTCTTATTACCGGCTATCCTGCCCGTCAGGATGGCAAGATACTCTTGGCGTTCCCCCGGCTTTTCATGGTGGCGACACGCAACGGTTAAACTGGAGCGTAACGCGCAATTTGTTGACTAAGTGGCCCTGAGTGCTTGAAAAAGCGCAGAGCATGCACCATGTTCACTCAACGGCAACAGGGAGCGAAAAATGAATGACCAGCAGTTGCACGCGCTGAGTGCGCAGACAGGTGAGGCGCTGAAAAAGCGTAACGCCACCGTGACTTGTGCAGAATCCTGCACGGGCGGCTGGATAGCAAAAGTGTTTACTGACGTGAGTGGAAGCTCTGCCTGGTTCGAACGGGGTTTTGTCACCTACAGTAACGATGCCAAACAAGAACTGGTCGGTGTCAGCGCGGCGTCACTGGCGCAATACGGCGCCGTCAGCGAGGCGGTAGTCCGTGAAATGGCTCTTGGGGCACAGCAGCGGGCGCGCGCCGATTACGCTATTTCCGTTAGCGGTATTGCTGGCCCGGATGGTGGCAGTGAAGACAAACCGGTAGGCACGGTCTGGTTTGGCTTTGCGGCGCCGGGTGGCGTGGTCATGGCTTTTCGTCAGCAGTTTGATGGCGATCGCGATGCCGTGCGCCGTCAGTCAGTTGGCTGGGCACTCCAGACCTTATCCGGTCAATTTCTGCAAAATTAAACTTGATACTGTATGACTATACAGTATAATTACCCGCAACAGAAAGTGCACAGGCACCATGCGTGCGTGTTTACCCGGCATGATTAGGAGTAGAAATGGCAATTGATGAAAACAAACAGAAGGCTTTAGCTGCCGCGCTCGGCCAGATTGAGAAGCAATTTGGTAAAGGCTCCATCATGCGCTTGGGTGAAGACCGCTCAATGGATGTGGAAACCATTTCAACGGGTTCTCTGTCACTGGATATCGCATTAGGTGCGGGCGGTTTACCGATGGGACGTATCGTTGAGATCTACGGCCCAGAGGCCTCAGGTAAAACGACACTGACACTTCAGGTTATTGCCGCCGCGCAGCGTAAGGGCAAAACCTGTGCCTTTATCGATGCCGAGCACGCACTGGATCCCATCTATGCTAAGAAACTGGGCGTAGATATCGACAATCTGCTGTGTTCACAGCCGGATACCGGTGAGCAGGCCCTGGAAATTTGTGATGCGCTGGCCCGCTCTGGTGCCGTTGACGTCATTATCGTTGACTCCGTAGCCGCGCTGACGCCAAAAGCCGAAATCGAAGGTGAAATCGGTGACTCACATATGGGCCTGGCGGCACGTATGATGAGCCAGGCAATGCGTAAGCTGGCGGGTAACCTGAAGCAGTCTAATACGCTGCTGATCTTCATCAACCAGATTCGTATGAAGATTGGTGTGATGTTCGGTAACCCGGAAACCACCACCGGTGGTAATGCGCTGAAGTTCTACGCTTCTGTTCGCCTTGATATTCGCCGTATTGGTGCGATTAAAGAGGGCGACAACGTGGTGGGTAGTGAAACGCGTGTTAAAGTCGTTAAGAACAAAATTGCGGCGCCATTTAAGCAGGCTGAGTTCCAGATTATGTACGGCGAGGGCATTAACACCTTCGGTGAGCTGGTGGATCTTGGCGTGAAGCACAAGCTGATTGAAAAAGCCGGTGCATGGTACAGCTACAAAGGCGATAAGATCGGTCAGGGCAAGGCAAACGCCGGCAACTTCCTCAAAGAAAATCCCGCAGTGGCCGAAGAGATAGATATCAAACTGCGTGAAATGCTGCTTAACGGTGGCGATCAAAACATCGCGGCGGACGAGGCAGGCAACGACGTTGAGAATGCGGCGAGCGAAGCCAACGAAGATTATTAAAGCCTGAATCAGGAGCGGATTTTCCGCTCCTGTTTTACATTAACGCCTCACGTGCCTTTCCTCTGTTCCTGTCTCCCGCCATACTCTCCCTCCGTTCGTAAAAGGTGCGCAGTATGTCTGAACAATCTCAGCCACAAGTCATCTCATTTTCACGCCTGCTGGATCGTGCGATGCGCCTGCTGGGCCAGCGTGACCACAGCCGCGAAGAGCTTAAACAAAAGCTCCAGCTGTCCGCTCAGCGTAGCGCGTGGATGAAACAAAAAGATCCTGAAATCATTACGCCCGAGCTAATGGAAAAGGTGCTGAACTGGTGTGGTGAAAACGGCTGGTTAAATGACGAGCGCTTTACCGCACGATTTATTCAGAGCCGAAGCCGCAAGGGATTTGGTTCACAGCGTATCAGGCTGGAGCTGGCACAAAAGGGCATCAGTCGTGATGCGATCGATCTCGCCATGGAAGAAACCGATATCGACTGGTCGGCCTGTGCGGCTGAACTCGCCGAGAAAAAATTTGGTCACCCATTGCCGACAGAATGGAAAGAAAAAGCCAAAGTGCAGCGCTTTTTGCATGCCAAAGGCTTTCTGAGCGAGGATATTCAGCAGGTTTTCAGAAATTTTGATGACTAAAAGTCGATGTGATTTTACTTCCCTCCGAAGAATATTTATCTTACCCCTTTTGGTTCCTTATGCTTGCTGCCGTAACGATGCGGTACGCCTGATAAAGAAGGACCTTTCGTTAGCGTGATTCCAGGATATATATGAGCAAGAGCACTGCTGAGATCCGTCAAGCGTTTCTCGACTTTTTCAATAGTAAGGGACATCAGGTTGTAGCAAGCAGCTCCCTGGTACCAAACAACGATCCGACGTTGCTGTTTACCAACGCCGGAATGAACCAGTTCAAAGATGTGTTTCTGGGTCAGGAAAAGCGTGACTACACGCGAGCAACGACGTCACAACGCTGCGTACGTGCCGGCGGGAAACACAACGATCTTGAAAACGTCGGTTATACCGCGCGCCACCACACTTTTTTTGAAATGCTGGGCAACTTCAGCTTTGGCGACTACTTCAAAAAAGAAGCTATTGCATTTGCCTGGGAACTGCTGACCGGCGAGCAGTGGTTTAAGCTGCCTAAAGAGCGTCTGTGGGTCACCGTGTATGAAACCGATGACGAAGCTTACGATATCTGGGCCAACGATATTGGCGTTCCCCGTGAGCGTATTATCCGTATCGGTGATAACAAGGGCAGCGCCTACGCGTCAGATAACTTCTGGCAGATGGGTGACACCGGGCCTTGCGGTCCCTGCAGCGAAATTTTCTACGATCACGGCGACCATATCTGGGGTGGACCACCGGGCAGCCCTGAAGAGGATGGCGATCGCTATATTGAGATCTGGAACATCGTCTTTATGCAGTTTAACCGTCAGGCGGATGGCACGATGTTGCCATTACCTAAGCCCTCTGTGGATACCGGGATGGGGCTGGAACGTATTACAGCGGTTCTGCAGCATGTTAATTCAAACTATGAAATCGACCTGTTCCAGACGTTGATTGAAGCGGTTGCGAAGGTCACCGGCGCGACCGATCTGAATAATAAATCCCTGCGCGTTATTGCCGATCACATTCGTTCCTGCGCCTTCCTGATTGCCGATGGCGTCATTCCGTCGAATGAAAACCGTGGATATGTCCTGCGTCGCATCATTCGCCGCGCCGTGCGTCACGGCAATATGCTGGGTGCTAAAGACGCATTCTTCTACAAGCTGGTTGCCCCACTGATTCAGGTCATGGGCGAGGCAGGCAAAGAGTTACAGCGTCAGCAGGCACAGGTTGAGAACGTTCTGAAAAGTGAAGAAGAGCAGTTTGCTAAAACGCTTGAACGTGGCCTGGCGCTTCTGGACGAGGAACTGGCAAAACTGCAAGGTGATACGCTGGATGGCGAAACCGTCTTCCGCTTATACGATACCTTCGGTTTTCCTGCCGATTTAACAGCTGACGTTTGCCGTGAACGTAATCTCAAAATCGATGAAGCCGGTTTTGAAAAGGCGATGGAACAGCAGCGTCAGCGCGCACGTGAAGCCAGCGGCTTCGGCGCAGACTACAGCAACGTGATTCGTATCGACGCGGCTTCGTCGTTTAAAGGCTATGAGCAGTTGGATCTGACGGCGACCGTCAAGGCGCTGTTCGTTAACGGTGAAGCCGTTGACGCCCTGTCTGCCGGTCAGGACGCGGTGATTGTGCTGGATGAAACGCCATTCTATGGCGAGTCTGGCGGTCAGGTGGGCGACACGGGCGAGCTGAAAGGTAATAACGCGCTGTTTAGCGTACAGGATACGCAAAAATATGGTCAGGCGATTGGTCATGTTGGCAAACTCAGCAGCGGACAATTACGCGTTGGCGATCGTCTTGAGGCGGTGGTTGATGAGGCGCGCAGGGCTCGTATTCGTCTGAATCACTCCGCAACACATCTTTTGCATGCTGCATTGCGTCAGGTTTTAGGTGAACATGTTGCTCAAAAGGGCTCGTTGGTTAACGACAAATATTTGCGTTTTGACTTCTCACATTTTGAGGCCATGAAACCTCAGGAGATTCGTCAGGTCGAAGATATTGTTAACGCACAGATCCGTCGCAATTTGCCTGTTGAAACCCGTGTCATGGATCTTGAGGCGGCGAAAGCCAAAGGCGCGATGGCCCTGTTCGGTGAAAAATACGATCAGCAGGTTCGCGTTCTGACCATGGGGGATTTCTCGGTTGAGCTGTGTGGCGGAACGCACGCTGCGCGGACCGGTGATATCGGCCTGTTCCGCATTCAGGCCGAGTCCGGTACTGCTGCAGGGATTCGCCGCATTGAGGCGATCACAGGCGAGGCGGCTCTGGCACAGGTTTATGCGCAGAGTAGCCAGCTACAGGATATTGCCCAACTGGTGAAAGCCAACAGCAGTAACCTGAATGAAAAAGTGCGCGGGCTGGTTGATCATCTGCGTTCGCTTGAGAAAGAGTTACAGCAGTTACGCGATCAGCAGGCGGCGCAGGAAAGTGCGCAGTTGGGCAATCATGCGGTCGACGTCAAAGGCGTTAAGCTGCTGGTGACTGAGCTCAGCAACACCGATCCGAAAATGCTGAGGACCATGGTGGATGATCTGAAAAACCAGCTGGGCTCGGCGATTATCGTGCTGGCTACGGTAGCAGAGGGCAAAGTGTCACTGATTGCTGGCGTAACGAAAGATTTAACTGACCGTGTTAAGGCTGGGGAGCTCATCGCCGAACTTGCGCCTAAAGTGGGTGGCAAGGGCGGTGGCAGACCGGACATGGCGCAGGCAGGTGGCAGTGATGCTACTGCACTGAAAGGTGCGCTGGCAGGTGTTGAAGGATGGGTTTCGAGCCGTCTGTAATGAAATAAAATAATTCATCGTAGTAAGCGCCAGAACTGATGTTCCGGCGCTTTTTAATACGATGTTAAATTTGCTAGTGACAAAGTCGGGTTGATGTAGCGTATTTCGGCTAAACTATTTATCAGCAGAATGTATTGGCGCGTTGATGTGCAATGGTGTATTTCTCATAGCCTGTGTACAGCGTTAAGTGATGGATAACGCCGGGAAGCTTTATCAAGCCCGACTCTTTTAATCTTTCAAGGAGCAAAGAATGCTTATTCTAACTCGTCGAGTTGGTGAAACCCTCATGATTGGTGATGAGGTGACTGTAACGGTACTGGGCGTCAAAGGTAACCAGGTCCGCATTGGTGTTAATGCACCAAAAGAAGTGTCTGTGCATCGCGAAGAGATTTATCAGCGCATCCAGGCCGAAAAAACGCAACAAACCAACGTTTGACAGATTCAGCGTCTCGCACCTGTGCGAGACGCTACCCTTTGTTTCCCCCGTCTCGCCTTTTCTTTTTCCTCTTTATCTACCATTTTTGTTAACTTCATCATCTTTGATTGTTGATTATTCACTCTTTTTGCGGTCATTTTGTCCCAATTGCGTGTCATTTGTTCAAACGGAAAAAACCTTCCGAAAAATTGTTTGACTTATAAGTGCGGGAAAGTAATATGTGCGCCACGCAGTGCCGATGAGCAGAAACAAGTTCAGAAGCGCAGTTCGGAAGAACGCGTAAGGTGAGGTGGCCGAGAGGCTGAAGGCGCTCCCCTGCTAAGGGAGTATACGGTCAAAAGCTGTATCGAGGGTTCGAATCCCTCCCTCACCGCCATTTCCGATGCATCCGTAGCTCAGCTGGATAGAGTACTCGGCTACGAACCGAGCGGTCGGAGGTTCGAATCCTCCCGGATGCACCATACTCTTCGTGATTGAAGTGTATTCCTGGTCTGTAAGACATAGTCGATTTGTCAGCCAGAACCAGGGAGGATAACGTTGCTTCAGCAACGGCCCACAGGGTGAGGCGTAAGCCGAATAATCCTCCCTGATGCACTATATCGTTGAATATGGATATGTTGATGTCAGGCGAAGCGCCGCAGAAAACATTGTCGGAACAGAGTTGTAAAGTGAACTAGCAATTCCTTCATGGTGAGTCGTTAGCACCCTGCGTTGTACAAGAATTTCATAATGCATCCGTAGCTCAGCTGGATAGAGTACTCGGCTACGAACCGAGCGGTCGGAGGTTCGAATCCTCCCGGATGCACCATTCTTCGTATTACCCCCAGGTTGATTTCTGTCAGTCCATAAAAAATCATCAATGCATCCGTAGCTCAGCTGGATAGAGTACTCGGCTACGAACCGAGCGGTCGGAGGTTCGAATCCTCCCGGATGCACCATATTCTGCAGTGCTCAAGCGAAGCCTCTCTGTCATAATCAGGTGTCATCACAGCAAGCACCAGGGAGGATAACGTTGCTTCAGCAACGGCCCGAAGGGTGAGGCGTCAGCCGAGTCATCCTCCCGGATGCACCATATTCTGCAGTGCTAAAGCGAAGCCTCTCTGTCATAATCAGGTGTCATCACAGTGAACACCAGGGAGGTTAACGTTGCTTCAGCAACGGCCCGAAGAATGAGGCGTCAGCCGAGTCATCCACCCGGATGCACGATTCTTCGTATTACCCCCAGGTTGATTTCTGTCAGTCCATAAAAAATTATCAATGCATCCGTAGCTCAGCTGGATAGAGTACTCGGCTACGAACCGAGCGGTCGGAGGTTCGAATCCTCCCGGATGCACCATACTTTTCGGTATGGACGTGTATTCCTGGTCTGTAAGACATAGTCGATTTGTCAGGCAGAGCCAGGGAGGATAACGTTTGCTTCAGCAACGGCCCGAAGGGTGAGGCGTCAGCCGAGTCATCCACCCGGATGCACGATTCTTCGTATTACCCCCAGCTTGATTTCTGTCAGTCCATAAAAAATTATCAATGCATCCGTAGCTCAGCTGGATAGAGTACTCGGCTACGAACCGAGCGGTCGGAGGTTCGAATCCTCCCGGATGCACCATATTCTGCAGTGCTCAAGCGAAGCCTCTCTGTCATAACCAGGTGTCATCACAGCAAGCACCGGGGAGGATAACGTTGCTTCAGCAACGGCCCAAAGGGCGAGGCGTCAGCCGAGTCATCCTCCCGGATGCACCATACTTTTCGGTATGGACGTGTATTCCTGGTCTGTAAGACATAGTCGATTTGTCAGGCAGAGCCAGGGAGGATAACGTTGCTTCAGCAACGGCCCGAAGGGCGAGGCGTCAGCCGAGTCACTGTCTAACGAATCTTCTGGCCGAAATCCCCCGCATATGACCTGTGAAGCCATGGTGTTATCAGGCTCAGACAACACTGTTCGTCCTCTCTGTTTACTCAGACGACCTGAGTACGCCTCACCTGAATGCCCTCAAACCTCACCTGTGTCGCGCAAGCTTTGGTTTATGCGGCCTGAACGCGTCCGGGCTTTAAGGCGTGATCGTAGTCGCAATCTTGTGCCAGAATCACATTGATTGTGGTGATACATTTTCTGCTGAAGATTGTTAATCCTTGATAACATTCCTGGCATAGCGCTTACCTCCTGCATCGCTGCTAAAATCACAGGGAATTCGCGACCTTACAGGCTTTCCAACCCGATCACCTTTATCTGAAAACTAAAATAGCTAATGCTTTCAAAGCATTTGCTGTTCATCCCGCCTGGCGACAACCTACGCACATTCAGCTAAAGTAATGGCTCATTTGTTGGAGGTCCTCAGTGACAATCTACGATCAATACGACGCCCTGATTTTCGATATGGACGGTACTATTCTTGATACTGAACCGACACATCGAAAAGCGTGGCGCCAGGTGCTGTCACGCTATGGCCTGGCGTTCGATGAAGCGCGCGTAACGGCGTTCAACGGTGCGCCCTCATGGCAACTGGCGAAGTTCATTATTGAAACCAATAATTCAGATCGCGATCCTTATTTACTCGCCGCTGAAAAAACGGCAGCGGTGAAAGCGATGCTGCTGGATAACGTGCAGCCGCTTCCGCTCATGGAGGTCGTCAAGGCGTACTCGGGTCGCCGCCCTTTGGCTGTGGGTACAGGTAGTGAGCACGCTATGGCTGATGCGCTGCTCAGCCAGTTGGGTGTCAGAGATCTCTTTTCTGCTGTGGTGGGGGCCGACGACGTGCAGCGTCACAAGCCTGAGCCCGATACTTTTCTACGCTGTGCTGCGCTGATGGGCATCGCGCCAGAGCGCTGTGTGGTGTTCGAAGACGCTGATTTTGGCGTGCAGGCAGCAAAGGCCGCTGGGATGGCCGTGGTTGATGTTCGCCTGCTGTGAGCGAAACACTGGCTTATGTGTCTTTATTGAGTAGCAGCTTTCTCAGTGCGACGTTACTTCCGGGTAGCTCAGAGGCGCTGTTAGTTGCACTACTGATCGCGAAAAGCGCATCAGTCTATGGGTTGATTTTAGTCGCATCGTTAGGGAATACCCTGGGTGGCTTGACCAACATAATTTTGGGTCGCTTATTGCCGTTAAAACGTCAGGGGCGATGGCATGAGACAGCGATGACGTGGTTGCAACGGCTGGGGCCGGCAGCACTGTTGTTAAGTTGGCTACCGGTTGTAGGCGATCTGCTCTGCGTTCTTGCAGGTTGGTTACGCTTTGGCTGGTTGCCCTCGATACTGTTTCTGGCTATCGGTAAAACGCTGCGTTATATCGTTATTGCGACCGCCACATTACAGGGCATGGAATGGTGGCATTGATTCGTACTGATTCGGGGCTAGGGTTAACACTATGCTGAACAAAAATAAATTATTCACACAGCGGGAGGTTAATGTGATCCCCGACGTATCAAAAGCGTTATCCTGGCTGGAAGCGCATCCTGATGCACTTAAAGGCATTGGCCGTGGCATTGAACGTGAAACGCTGCGTGTGCAACCAGATGGTCATCTTGCGACGACCGCGCATCCAGAGTCACTGGGATCGGCGCTTAAGCATGACTGGATCACCACCGACTTTGCTGAAACGCTGCTGGAGTTTATCACCCCGGTTGATCACAGCATCGATCACATGCTGGCTTTTTTGCGTGACGTTCATCGTCATGTTGCCCGCGAACTCGGTGAAGAGCGCATGTGGCCTTTCAGCATGCCTTGCCTGATTGAGGATGCGGATAAAATTACGCTGGCACAATACGGCAAATCCAATATCGGTCGTATGAAAACCCTTTACCGTCAGGGATTAAAGAACCGCTATGGCGCGTTGATGCAAACCATCTCCGGTATCCATTACAACTTCTCGCTGCCGCTGTCCTTCTGGCAGGCCTGGGCGGACGTAAAAGATTATGAAAGCGGTAAAGAAACCATTTCTGCCGGTTATCTGCGGCTGATCCGCAACTACTATCGCTTTGGCTGGATCATCCCTTATCTGTTTGGCGCATCGCCTGCAATTTGTTCCAGTTTCCTGCAGGGCAGAGAGAGCGCGCTGCCGTTTGACACCGATAATAAAGGTACGCTCTGGCTTCCGTATGCCACTTCACTGCGTCTGAGTGACCTTGGCTATACCAATAAGTCGCAGAGCTCGCTGGGTATTACCTTTAACTCTCTTGAGGGTTATGTCAGCGCCCTGAAAAAAGCGATTAAAACGCCTTCTGAAGACTTCGTAAAGATGGGCACGCGGGATGCAGACGGAAACTGGTTGCAGCTGAACACTAACGTTCTGCAGATTGAGAATGAGCTCTATGCGCCGATTCGTCCCAAGCGCGTTACCCGATCCGGCGAAGCGCCTTCCGATGCCCTGCAACGTGGCGGTATCGAGTACATCGAAGTGCGCTCCATGGACATTAATCCTTTCTCGCCCATCGGGGTAGATGAAAACCAGGTACGGTTCCTGGATCTGTTCCTGATTTGGTGCACGCTGGCAGATGCGCCAGAGATGAGCTCTGATGAATTGCAGTGCAGTCGGCAGAACTGGAATCGCGTGGTGCTGGAAGGGCGCAAACCCGATCTGAAAATTGCAGTCGGTTGTGGTGAAGCAGAGTATTCACTGGTCGAGGTCGGCAAGACACTGTTTGCTGATTTGCGTCGCGTTGCGGAAGCGCTAGACAGCAATCAAGGCACAACAGAATATCAGCAAGTCTGTGATGAACTGGTAGCATCCTTCGACGATCCTGAGCTAACCTATTCGGCGCGTATTCTCAAAGCCATGAAAGAAACCGGCGTGACGGGAACAGGCATCGCTCTGGCAGAGCAGTATCAGCAGTTGCTGGTCAACGAGCCACTGGACGTGCTCAAGCCGGAAGACTTTGCGCGTCAGGCACAGGCATCCGTTGCCGCGCAGCAGCAGCTTGAAGCGAGTGATACGTTAGATTTTGAAACCTATCTGGCTGGCCGGGAAGGGTAGAAAAGAAAAAGGCCACATCAATGTGGCCAAATTAACATCTCTGTTGTCAGGGATGGATGATAACAAATGCGCGTCTTTCATATATTCAGACGCTGGGCGATCGGAAAAGTTTCATCGTTCGCAAAAAAATTTTCAGACCAAGAGGTGACGTATGCCATTACTGGATAGTTTTACTGTTGATCACACCATCATGGCCGCGCCCGCAGTGCGTGTAGCAAAAACCATGAAGACTCCCCATGGCGATACGATTACTGTTTTTGACCTGCGTTTTTGTCGCCCCAATATCGACATTCTGACTGAACGTGGGATCCACACGCTTGAGCATCTGTTTGCAGGCTTTATGCGTAACCATCTCAACGGTAACGGCGTAGAGATTGTTGATATTTCACCTATGGGTTGCCGCACAGGCTTCTACATGAGCCTGATTGGTACACCAGACGAGCAACGTGTGGCACAAGCCTGGAAAGGCGCGATGGAAGACGTGCTGAAGGTGAAAGATCAGAATCAGATTCCAGAGCTGAACGAATATCAGTGTGGCAGCTATAAACTGCATTCTCTGGATGAAGCTCAGCAAATTGCCCGCAACGTGCTGGCGCAGGAGATCGGTGTTAACCACAATGACGATCTGAAACTGCCTGCCGAAAAACTGAAAGAACTGCACATCTAGTCAGTTAAGTTGGTCCGGACAGTAAAACGCCGCACATGAGCGGCGTTTTTTATAACAGCGCCTGCATGACAACGATGGGCTTTTCAAAAAACTGCGGGTCGGGCGAAAAAAACCGCCGTACAAGGCGGTTTTTATAGCATCAGGATCCTACGGATTGCTTGAGCGGTGTCTGTGGTGTAATGCGAACCTGCTTAATCATATTGTCCTGCACATCCAGAATATCAACATCATAGTGATTCACCTGAACGCGCGTGTTCACTGTCGGAATCTCTTCCAGTGCTTCCAGTAACATACCGTTGATGGTGCGCGCTTCCTGCTCAGGCAGTTGCCAGTTGAAGGCTTTATTGATCTCACGAATATTCGCGCTACCTTCAATCAGCACGGAACCATCATTTTGCGGCATCACTTCTTCAGCCAGCGAGGGAGACATTGAGGTCGTGAAATCCCCAACAATCTCTTCCAGAATATCTTCGATAGAGATTAAGCCCTTGATATCGCCATACTCATCCACAACCAGACCGGTCTTTTTCTTGTTGCGCTGAAATTTCACCAACTGAACGTTGAGCGGCGTGCCTTCGGGAATGTAGTAGATCTCGTCGGCCGCACGCAGCAGCATCTCTTTCGTAAACTCTTTTTTCTCGGTCATCATGCGCCAGGCTTCGCGCACCCGCAGCATCCCTACACAATCATCCAGCGAATCACGGAACAGGACAATGCGGCCATGCGGTGAATGGCTTAACTGACGGATGACTGATTTCCAGTCATCGTTGATGTTAATACCAACAATCTCGTTACGCGGCACCATAATGTCGTCCACACTGACCTTTTCAAGGTCCAGTACAGATAACAACATATCCTGATTGCGGCGCGACATGTGCGTACGCGATTCATAAACGATGGTTCGCAACTCTTCTTTGCTGAGCGCTGAATTGATCGCACCATCCGCCCGGATGCCCACCAGTCGCATCAGCAGTCGGGTAATGGTGTTAAGCAACCATACCAGGGGCAGCATGATGTATTGCAGCGGACCGAGCAGAAAGCTACTGGGGTAAGCGACTTTTTCTGGATAAAGTGCAGCAACCGTCTTGGGCAGCACTTCTGCAAATACCAGTACAACAAATGTCAGGATACCGGTCGCGATCGCGACACCGGCATCGCCATACAAACGCATCCCTACGATAGTACCAATGGCGGACGCCAGAATATTGACCAGGTTATTTCCGATCAGCACCAGGCTGATGAGGCGATCCGGGCGCTTTAACAATTTTTCAACGCGGCGGGCGGCGCGATGGCCATGTTTAGCCTGATGGCGCAGTTTATAACGATTGAGCGTCATCATGCCGGTTTCAGAACCGGAAAAGTAGGCTGAAACCAGAACCATAATGATTAACGTGACAATCAGGGTCGTGGTCGAAACATGTTCCACCGCAAAACTTCCTTTTATTAAGAACTGTGAATGAGCAGGTGTTGCAGTATGCGACTGCCAAAGTACGCCATCGTGAGCAGCGCTGCGCCGCCGCAGTTAAACCACACGACGCGGCGACCACGCCAGCCTTCATGATAGTGGCCCCAGAGCAGAACGATGTAGACAAACCAGGCAATAATCGACAGCACGGCCTTATCCACGTTCTCGGCGCTGAACAGATCGTGCATATAAAACAGGCCGGTACACAGCACCAGCGTCAGTAACACAACGCCAACCTGGGTGATGTGAAACATTTTACGTTCAATGGTCAGCAGCGGTGGCATGTCCTGAGTGAAAGCCAGTTTTTTGTTCTTTAGCTGGTAATCAATCCACGCAAGCTGCAACGCGTACAACGCCGCAATAATCAGTGTGGCATAGGCAAACAGCGACAGCCCGATATGAATCATAATGCCGGGCGTGGTTTCCAGGTGCGTAATAAACGCATTGGGTACAAAAGTGGCAAAAGCCAGGTTAATTAATGCAAAGCTGTAAACAATCGGCAGCAGTAGCCAGCCGCGATTTCGCGAGGCAACAATGGTCATGATTGCACAAATCAACAGGCTGACCAGAGAGCCGATATTCAGCAGGCTGAGGTTTTGCCCGCCATCGACAGCAAAAATACGTTGCTGCAAAGCAATCGCATGCGTGATGAGCGCCACGCAGGCGGACAGCACAGCTAACCTGCGCCAGCCGCTTTGACGCTTCAACAGGCTGGGGATGATGAGTGCAAGACTCAGGGAGTAGGCGAACAGCGCCACAATCGAGAAAACGGACATAGTTCCTTTCGGGCATCAGTCAGATAAAGGAAAAGGGCAGTATAGCGCCAGCCGCAGCAGGCTCCAAACGATCTGAGGTGGAATTGAAGAGGAACTGAGGTGGAAGTGAAGAGATCGCCTTGGCTTCGTGTTATAATCCGCCGCATTCTGCCGGAATGGCGCCTCGCGATTTTTTTTAAGTGAGAGACAATGTTTGACAATTTAACCGATCGTTTGTCGCAAACTCTGCGCAATATCAGCGGCCGCGGAAGGCTGACTGAAGACAACATTAAAGATACGCTGCGTGAAGTGCGCATGGCGCTGCTGGAAGCTGACGTTGCGCTGCCGGTGGTGCGTGATTTTATCAACCGCGTAAAAGAAAGCGCGGTGGGCCATGACGTCAATAAAAGCCTGACGCCGGGACAGGAATTTATCAAAATCGTCCGCAACGAACTGGTTGCGGCGATGGGCGCAGAAAACAACGCGCTGGATCTTGCCGCGCAGCCGCCGGCGGTTGTGCTGATGGCGGGCCTGCAGGGTGCGGGTAAAACCACCAGTGTCGGTAAACTGGGTAAATTCCTGCGTGAAAAGCACAAGAAAAAAGTGCTGGTGGTGTCGGCGGACGTTTATCGCCCAGCGGCGATCAAACAGCTTGAAACACTGGCACAACAGGTCGGTGTAGATTTTTGCCCGTCTGATCTAAGCCAGAAGCCTGTTGATATCGTCAACAACGCGCTGCGTGAAGCCAAACTCAAGTTTTACGACGTATTACTTGTGGATACCGCGGGTCGTTTGCACGTTGACGAAGCGATGATGGACGAGATTAAACAGGTTCATGCCGCGATTAATCCGGTTGAAACCCTGTTTGTCGTGGATGCCATGACCGGTCAGGACGCGGCGAATACCGCTAAGGCCTTTAACGAAGCGCTACCGCTGACCGGGGTTATCCTGACGAAAGTGGATGGTGACGCCCGTGGCGGTGCCGCGCTGTCGATTCGCCATATCACGGGCAAGCCAATCAAATTTATGGGGATGGGCGAGAAGACTGATGCACTGGAAGCGTTTTATCCGGACCGTATCGCCTCACGCATCCTTGGTATGGGCGACGTTCTCTCGCTTATCGAAGATATCGAAAGCAAAGTTGACCGCGCCCAAGCGGAAAAACTGGCGAAGAAGCTGAAAACCGGCGACGGGTTTGATCTTAACGACTTCCTTGAGCAGTTGAAGCAGATGCGTAACATGGGTGGCATGGCGAGCCTGATGGGCAAGCTGCCGGGCATGGGGCAACTGCCTGACAACGTGAAATCGCAGATGGATGACAAAGTGCTGGTGCGCATGGAAGCCATCATCAACTCGATGACGCGCAAAGAGCGTGAAAAACCAGAAATCATCAAAGGTTCGCGCAAGCGCCGCATCGCTACCGGCTCGGGCATGCAGGTGCAGGACGTTAACCGCTTATTAAAGCAGTTCGACGACATGCAGCGGATGATGAAGAAAATGAAGAAGGGCGGAATGGCGAAAATGATGCGCGGCATGAAAGGTATGATGCCGCCAGGTTTCCCCGGACGCTAATGGGTTCCACAAAAAAGCCTGGGAGCGCTCAGTTTAGGTTGCTTTTTGCGCCAAAATGAGTAAAATTTTCGGGCTTTTTATACAGCACCCGGACCCCGTTCCTCGATGGGGGCCGGGTGTTTTATTAACTGAAGAGGATGTTATGGTAACAATTCGTTTGGCACGTCACGGCGCTAAAAAGCGTCCGTTCTATCAGGTCGTCGTTACTGACAGCCGCAATGCACGCAACGGTCGCTTCATCGAGCGCGTAGGTTTCTTCAACCCGATCGCTTCTGGTCAGGCTGAAGCACTGCGTCTGGATCTGGATCGTATCGAGCACTGGGTTGGCCAGGGCGCAACGCTTTCTGATCGCGTTAACGCGCTGATCAAAGAAGCAAAGAAAGCAGCTTAATCTGTCACGGTGGTGAGCATGAGCAGACAACTTGCCGCACAGGCACCTGTTAACCCGATTGTATTGGGCAAAATGGGCGCTGCATACGGCATTCGCGGCTGGCTCAAAGTGTTTTCCTCCACTGAAGACGCTGAAAGCATCTTTGACTACCAACCCTGGTTTATCCAGCGCGCCGGTAAATGGCAGCAGGTAGAACTGGATGGTTGGAAGCACCACAATCAGGACCTGATCATCAAAGTCAAAGGCATTGACGATCGGGATGCGGCGGCACAGTTGACCAATTGCGAAATTCAGGTCGACTCGACGCAACTGCCTGCGCTGGATAACGGTGAGTACTACTGGAAAGACCTGATGGGTTGCAAGGTAGTCAACGTTGAAGGTTACGAACTGGGCAAAGTCATCGATATGATGGAAACCGGTTCGAACGACGTTCTCGTCGTCAAGGCAAACCTGAAAGATGCGTTTGGTGTACAGGAGCGGTTAATTCCGTTTCTTGATGAACAGGTTATCAAGAAAGTCGATCTCTCTACTGGCCTTATTGAAGTAGATTGGGATCCTGGTTTTTGATCTCCGAATCAAACGGTAACGTAACGGCGAAGACAATGTGGATTGGTGTAATTAGCCTGTTTCCAGAAATGTTTCGCGCTATTACCGATTACGGGGTAACTGGCCGGGCAGTAAAAAATGGCCTGCTCAGCGTTCAAAGCTGGAGTCCACGTGACTTCACGCACGACCGGCACCGTACTGTGGACGATCGTCCTTATGGTGGCGGACCGGGAATGCTGATGATGGTACAACCTTTACGGGATGCCATCTCCGCAGCGAAAGCAGCGGCGGGAGAGGGTGCCAGGGTGATATATCTTTCACCTCAGGGCCGCAAACTGGACCAACAGGGCGTTTGCGAACTGGCGTCACGCGACAAGTTAATTCTTGTCTGTGGTCGCTACGAAGGGATTGATGAGCGCGTAATCCAGACCGAGATTGATGAAGAATGGTCAATCGGTGATTACGTTCTCAGCGGCGGGGAACTGCCAGCAATGACGATGATTGACGCAGTCGCCCGGTTCATTCCGGGAGTACTCGGCAAGCAGGCGTCAGCCGATGAGGATTCGTTCTCGGAGGGGTTGCTGGACTGCCCGCACTATACCCGACCTGAAGTGTTAGAAGGGATGGACGTTCCGCCAGTTTTGCTGTCGGGCAACCATGCCGATATTCGCCAGTGGCGCCTGAAACAGTCGCTAGGCCGTACCTGGCTGAGAAGACCTGAACTTCTGGAAAACCTGGCTCTGACTGAAGAGCAAGCAAGGTTGCTTAAGGCGTTCCAACAGGAACACCAGCAACAAAACGATGATGCGGAAGAGTAATCTTCCCTGACTATCAGTTTACCCAGGATAAGAGATTTAATTATGAGCAACATTATTAAGCAAATTGAACAAGAGCAGATGAAACAGGACGTACCTTCCTTCCGTCCGGGTGATACCGTGGAAGTGAAAGTATGGGTCGTTGAAGGTTCTAAAAAACGTCTGCAGGCATTCGAGGGCGTGGTTATCGCTATTCGTAACCGCGGTCTGCACTCTGCATTCACTGTTCGCAAAATTTCTAACGGCGAAGGCGTTGAGCGTGTCTTCCAGACTCACTCTCCGGTAATTGACAGCATCGCTGTTAAACGTCGTGGCGCTGTGCGTAAAGCCAAACTGTACTACCTGCGTGAGCGTACTGGTAAGTCTGCTCGTATCAAAGAGCGTCTTAGCTAAGGTATCGCTAACGCGACATCTAAAAGTTAATAGCAAACAAGGGGTTGGCAATGTGCCAGCCCCTTTTTTATGCCAGTGCCTACAAAATGCCTACGCCGAATATTTGCCGTCATCTGTAGGTAAAGTGAGCCAGACCAAAACGCTGTCTCACATAAAGGAAAACCGGTTGGAACTGAACAGGTATCTTTGCGATGCCGTGTGTGCGTCCTGAGCATGCAAACCGCCGGGATGCTGCGTAACGCAATCTGCTCGTCATCGTACACAACCGATTATTCTCTTATTCACTCTCATTGCCCTAAGGACAGGTTTTGAAAGACGTCGTTTTATTCGTTTCCGGCTTTATCTTTTCGCTCGCCTCCTTCTGTTCAGCGCGCTATGCACTGGAAGGCAACAAGCATAAGTGGCTTTGCCGCTGCCTGACCGCAGTCTGGGTAAGCATGGGATTCGTGTTGTTTCCCCTTTTTCTTGCGCTGGGGTTGTATGGTCCGGCCCTGATCTTTGTGGCGGCTAACGTGATCCTCGTTTGGGCAGGCCGCGAACACAAAAAAGAACTGGCACGTAAGAACAAAAAGACGACGGCGGTGACGGCGCATGTACCCCTGGTCGAGGTTGATATGCCCTGGCTGAGTCTAAAAGAGATCGGCTTCAGCTATTTTGACTACGAGGGTAAGGTGGCTTACCGGCGCGTGGATGTGGAGTCCTGCGATGGGATGTTTATCAAAGGCTATTGTCATTTCCACAGAGAGATGCGCGCATTCGAACTGGTACGGATCGAATCCGGCATTATCATTCTGCGTAATACAGGGAAAACCATGGACGTTAACAGCTGGCTTATCGCTTATGTTGAGGCCTACGACCGCTGAATTCCACCTCATGCCTTTTCATGAAGGGCGCTGGAAATGATAGATCGCCGCGTTGACCGGTCCGCTGTCTAAAACAATTAAACCATAACGGTAATCGATAAAGCGCCCGCCACTCTTTTCCGCCACACGTCTGCTGGCGAAGTTATTCTCAACCGCCAGCAGTTCTATTGTCTGTACATCCGGGCGCGCAAAGCCAAATTCCAGTAACAGCTTTACCGCTTGCGTGGCAACGCCCTGACGCTGCGCGTCACTGCGAACCCAGTACCCCAAAGCGCAAAACTCTCCCGGTTTTTTAGCAAAGCGAATTCCGGCACCGCCTAACAGCCGGTTCTGGGCATCCACGATGGCAAATTCTTCCGCTTCTTTAAGTGCGCGTTGTAGGTGTGTAAAGCGAATCCAGCTTTCGGCTTCATCCGGATGATAAGCCGGATGCGCCCAACTCATCCAGGGCAATAATGTGTCCAGAGAGGCGTTAACGGCCGAAGTGAAGGCCTCAATATCTTTTAAATCAAAAGGTCGCAGGCGAATTGTTGAAGCAGTGGGAATCATGCTCTCATCCTTGTAGGTTGACGTCATTATAGTAACAGGCAACGGTTGTGTGAAAAATCCCATGAGTGTACATTTAAATTTACATTATTGATTGCATGGATGTTTTGGTGATTTATATTAAGATATTGATAAATATCGACTAATTATCTTAATTGGCTTAATTGTTTTCAGGTGGTAAATAAAGTGTACATTCAGGATTGTCATGTGTACCACTTATGATACAGTGGACCGTCTCCTCCATGAGGATCCCGTGACCGCATAAATGAGTGTAAAGGACAGGACGATGCAAAAAGACGCGTTAAACAATGTTCATATCGCCAATGAGCAGGTGTTGATTACTCCCGAAGAGCTTAAAGCGAAATTCCCGCTGAGCAATGCGCAGCAGGCGCAAATCGCCGCCTCGCGCCAGACGATTGCGGATATCATTGCAGGCCGTGATCCCCGCCTGTTAGTGGTTTGTGGCCCATGCTCAATTCACGATACTGAAGCTGCTCTGGATTATGCGCGTCGTCTGCAAAGCCTTTCTGAGCAGGTGAAAGATCGCCTGTACCTTGTTATGCGCGTCTACTTTGAGAAACCCCGCACGACCGTTGGCTGGAAGGGGTTAATTAACGATCCTTTCATGGATAACTCATTTGATATGGAAGCGGGTTTGCACATTGCCCGTGAGTTGCTGGTTAATCTTGTCGATATGGGCTTGCCGTTAGCGACGGAAGCGCTGGATCCAAACAGCCCGCAATATTTGGGCGATCTGTTTAGCTGGTCGGCAATTGGCGCACGCACGACGGAATCACAAACCCACCGTGAAATGGCTTCAGGCCTGTCAATGCCGGTGGGCTTTAAAAACGGTACCGACGGCAGCCTGGGTACGGCGATCAATGCCATGCGCGCGGCGGCAATGCCTCATCGGTTTGTGGGTATCAATCAGTCAGGCCAGGTTTGCCTGTTGCAAACCCAGGGAAATCCTGACGGGCACGTTATTTTACGCGGCGGCAAAGCACCAAACTACAGTCCGGAAGACGTGGCACAATGTGAAACGGCCATGCTTAAAGCGGGACTCCGCCCGGCCTTAATGATAGATTGCAGCCACGGTAACTCTGATAAAGACTACCGCCGTCAGCCTGGCGTCGCGCAATCGGCTATCGATCAGATCAAGAAAGGCAACTGTTCGATTATTGGCCTGATGCTGGAAAGCCACATTAATGAAGGCAATCAGTCTTCCGAGCAGCCGCGCAGTGAGATGAAGTACGGCGTCTCTGTTACCGATGCCTGCATCAACTGGAACGTCACCGAGGCGTTACTGCGCGAAATGCATGATGAGCTAAACGAGGTTCTGTCGGCGCGTCTTTCACACGAGGTGTAGTGGGCAATGGTGGCTGAATTAACTGCATTACGCGAACAAATTGATACGGTAGATAAAGCACTGCTGGATCTCCTGGCAAAACGTCTGGAACTGGTAGCGGAAGTCGGCGAAGTTAAAAGCCGCCATGGTTTGCCAATCTATGTTCCAGAGCGGGAAGCTTCTATGCTGGCGTCCCGTCGCAAAGAGGCCGAAGCGCTGGGCGTGCCTGGCGATCTGATTGAAGACGTATTGCGCCGCGTCATGCGAGAATCCTATACCAGCGAAAATGATAAAGGGTTTAAAACCCTGCGTCCCGAGTTACGTCCGGTGGTGATCGTCGGCGGTAATGGCCAGATGGGACGCCTGTTTAATAAAATGCTGACGCTGTCGGGCTACCAGGTAAAAACGCTGGATAAAGATGACTGGGATCGGGCGGAAACGCTGTTCAGCGATGCCGGTATGGTGATCATCAGCGTACCTATCCATCTGACCGGGCAGGTGATTCAACAACTCCCTGCGCTGCCGGATGACTGTATCCTGGTGGATCTGGCGTCCGTCAAGCATCGTCCTCTACAGGCGATGCTGGCGGCGCATCAGGGACCGGTACTCGGTCTGCATCCTATGTTCGGGCCGGACAGCGGCAGTCTTGCCAAGCAGGTTGTGGTCTGGTGCGATGGGCGGCAGCCGGAAGCCTATCAGTGGTTTCTGGAGCAGATACAGGTCTGGGGAGCGCGCCTGCATCGCATTGGGGCAGAAGAACACGACCAGAACATGGCATTTATCCAGGCGCTGCGCCATTTCGCGACTTTTGCTTATGGTCTTCACCTGGCTGAAGAGAATGTCAATCTTGATCAGCTTCTGTCTTTATCCTCGCCCATTTACCGGCTTGAGCTGGCAATGGTGGGGCGCCTGTTTGCACAGGATCCGCAGCTGTATGCGGATATCATCATGTCGTCTGAAAATAACCTGAACCTTATCAAACGCTATTATCAGCGCTTTGGTGAAGCCATTGCCCTGCTGGAACAAGGCGATAAAAACGCCTTTATTGCCAGCTTCAACCGGGTCGAAGCGTGGTTTGGCGACCACGCAAAACGCTTTTTGGTTGAGAGCCGGAGCCTGCTGCGCTCGGCGAACGACAGCCGGCCATAAGCTAAAAAGGCATCCAGTTGGATGCCTTTTTACTGATTACTTGTCGGGTTCAACAGGAATGATATTTTCGCTGGGGTAACAGCCAAGTACTTTTAAAGAACGCGTCATTGCCCTCAGCTCTTCTAATGCCTGCTGCATCTTTTCAGACTGCAGATTGCCCTGCACATCCAGATAAAACATCTCTTCCCACGGGTTACCGTTAATCGGACGGGATTCCAGCTTGCTCATAATCAGATTGTGCTGACGTAATACCAGCAGCGCGTCAACCAGCGCACCTGCCTGCTGACCGGTTGCCATGATCAGCGTCGTTTTCGCCGAAATCTGATCGGACACTTCGATGGGCTTACGGGCCAGGACAATAAAGCGTGTGTGATTCTGCTGTTGGTTGGCCAGATTACGCTCCAGCACCTGTAACTGATACAGCTCGCCACCGGCTTCGCTACCGATCGCCGCGACCTTAGGTGAGTTCAACGCGGCCACTTTTTCCATGGCAGCGGCGGTGCTTTCGGTGTAGACAATCTTCCAGTGCGGGAAGCGGTTAATAAAGTGGCTGGTCTGCTGAAAAGGCTGCGGATGGCTGTAGACCGTTTCGATCTGTTCAAGGTTGCTCTGGCTACTGACCAACATGCAGTGCTCAATCGGAAGCGTCAGTTCCCCTACGATAGAGAGGTTGGTCTGTTGCAGCAGGTCGTACACATCGTTGATTGAACCGGAGCTGGTATTCTCGATCGGTAAGACGGCGTAATCCGCCGCGTTATTCTCCACCTGCTTGATGATGTCATGAAATTTCAGGCAACCGCATTCAACCATGTTACTGAAATGACGCGCGGCATACTGACGGGCAGCCAGATGAGAGTATGATCCTTTCGGGCCTAAGAAGGCGATGCGGGGCGCATGAGCATGCGTATGGTTGAGGTTTTTTTGCAGCAAGGCCTGCTGAGTCAGAACCGAATCTTCAATCACTAACTGAAACAGGCGGGTAATATATTGCGCATCCAACTGATGTTTTTTACCCAGTACGATGAGGTGCTCAATCAGTGCGCGTTCACGTTCAACGTCGCGGACAGGGCGATGCGTTGCCAGCTTCGCCTTTGCCACCTCCACGGCCAGCAAACGCCGTTCAGCGAGTAACGTCAGTAGTTTTTCATCAACGGCGCTGATTTTATCACGCAGTGCCAGAAGCGGATTGTCCGGGGTCATAAGGCTCACCTGTAAGCTATCCAATAAAAAAGCCTCCCGGTTGGGAGGCTTTGTTGTTCGTCTTCGCTTTCTTTTTACACGACGAATGGCCTCCCAGTCAGGGGAAGGTAAAAAAGAAAGCGAAGAAAAACGACAGTGTTTTCATGACAGATTCCAGAAATAAGCTGTTCTGAGAGTAACCGCACAGATGAAAAGCTGTCAACAAAAAACGCGCCCGTAGGCGCGTCAGGAAGGTGAGGGCAAAACTTACTCTTCGGCGGCGGGGGTAAAGTCTTTCACGCTGGTGGCCGCGCGGCGCGCTTCAGATTTGTGCTGCACTTTATTAAGTTGGCGCTCGAGTTTTGCAATCAGGTCATTGATAGCCGTGTACATATCGTCATGTTTGGCACTGGCGACCAGTGTGCCGTTTGGCGTATTAATCGTGGCGTCTGCCACAAACTCTTTGGACTCTTTCGACAGAACGATATGCGGGTTAATCAGGTCGGTTTGCCACTTTTCTAACTTGGCGAGACGGTCTTCGACGTGTTCACGGATGGCTGGAGTAATTTCCATTTGCTTACTGGTAATGTTCACGATCATTATGCTTACCTCTCTGTGATTGCCGTCGGGATAGATCCAGCATAGCGCGATAATTCTGTATTTGTGTGATTTTGATCACAAAAAAATGTCACTTTTTGTCAACCAAGGCAAATTGTGAGAAAGGGCGAGAATGTGGCCGAAAAGCCTTGAAGCTAAGGCCTTATCAAGGCATTCTTGATGGGTTAGCTCAACAGGTAAATCAATATTTTGCCTGTTTTATGCGCATAAAAAAGCAGCCTCCAGGGCTGCTTTTTTTGTGGCTCATCGCGCGAACGTCTCAGTCGTTGTTCGCTGCGATAATTTTTGCGACTTTATCCGCCTCGGCGTTCAGTTGCAGCTGGCGATAGGCGTTTTCCATCAGCGGTAACGCATCGTGCGTCGCCTGCGTGTCCGGATAATCGCGCATCATGCCTTCAACACGGTTAACAACCGCGACATAGGCCCCACGCTTGGTATAGAATTGCGCCACTGAAAGCTCATATTTTGACAAACGGTCTTTCAGATAGACCTGACGTTTGTAGGCATCAGCTGCATATTGGCTGTTTGGATAGCTGCGCAGCAGCTGTGCAAAGTCCCGGAATGCATCACGAGCATGGGTAGGGTCGCGGTCGGAACGGTCGATGCCGAAAAAGCCCTGCAATGCCGAATCATCCAGCGCCATATCCGTCAGCCCTTTCATATAGATGACGTAATCGATATTAGGATGCGTAGGATTTAAACGCATAAAGCGGCCGATGGCGGCCTGCGCCATCGGCAGATCGGCATTTTTATAGTACGCGTAGATCAAATCCAACTGAACCTGCTGCGAATAGGGACCGAATGGATAACGATTATCCAGCGCTTCCAGTTGCTTAATCGCCGCTTTAAAGTTACCGTCCTGCAGCTTTTGTTGCGCTGTAGCATAGATTTCAGAAGGCGGGTTGTCCGGTACCGCGTCATTTGAGCCGGAACAACCAACAAGTGCCAGGCTCAGTGTGGCTGCAGCCACCAGATATTTCATACGCGTCATGACGAAGTGATTATCCTCAAAATGTTATGGCGGAAGCTGTCCGTATAGCTCCCGGTAATGACCAGGTACGATAGCACATTATATTAAACGGCATCGCCGTAAAACCCAACGTTAACGAAGAAGCTGTATATGGCACAACAAGTTCAACTCACCGCAACGGTATCCGAGTCACAACTCGGACAACGTTTAGATCAAACTTTGGCGGAATTGTTCCCTGATTATTCACGTTCCCGCATAAAAGAGTGGATCCTTAACCAGCGCGTCAGTGTCAACGGCACTGTGACTGATAAGCCGAAAGAAAAAGTGCTCGGCGGCGAGCGCGTGATCATCGATGCTGAGATCGAAGAAGAGCAGCGCTGGGAACCCCAAAATATCCCGCTGGATATCGTCTACGAAGATGAAGATATCATTGTCATCAATAAACCTCGTGACTTTGTGGTGCATCCGGGCGCGGGCAATCCTGATGGCACCGTACTCAATGCGCTGCTGCATCACTATCCCGCCATTGCCGATGTGCCGCGCGCGGGCATCGTTCATCGCCTGGACAAAGATACAACCGGGCTGATGGTCGTGGCGAAAACCGTCCCGGCGCAAACGCACCTTGTTGACGCCCTTCAGCGCCGTGAAATTACACGTGAATATGAAGCGGTCGCCATCGGTACGATGACTGCAGGCGGCACAGTCGATGAACCGATTAGCCGTCACTCGACTAAACGTACGCATATGTCCGTGCATCCCATGGGGAAACCGGCTGTCACTCACTATCGCATTATGGAGCACTTCCGTGCTCATACGCGGTTGCGTCTGCGCCTGGAAACCGGCCGTACGCACCAGATCCGTGTGCATATGTCGCATATTAATCATCCTCTGGTGGGCGACCCGCTTTACGGTGGCCGTCCGCGTCCGCCAAAAGGCGCATCGGAAGACTTTATTAGCACGCTGCGCGGGTTTGATCGCCAGGCGCTGCATGCGACGATGCTCCGGCTTTACCATCCTATTTCTGGGATTGAGATGGAATTCCATGCCGCGATACCTCAGGACATGATTGATCTGATTGATGCGCTGAAAGCGGATACAGAGATGTTCAAGGATCAGCTGGACTGGCTATGAGCCTGATCATTCCACAATGGCCGGCACCCGATCGGGTGCGTGCCGTCTCAACATTACGGCGGGGCGGCGTGAGCGAGGGGAACTGGCGTTCGCTTAATCTCGGCAGTCATGTCGGTGACAGGCTGCATCATGTGGCAGCCAACCGTGAGCGGCTTGTAGCGCTTGCGGCGTTGCCCGCGATGCCGCAGTGGCTGGCGCAGGTTCATTCAACCGACGTTGCCAGCCTGAGCGCAGGGGGAACCGCGCCGCTACAGGCGGATGCTTGTATCACGCGGGAAACGGGCGTGGTATGTGCAATCATGACGGCTGACTGCCTGCCTGTGTTGTTTTGTTCTGATGACGGCCGTGAAGTTGCTGCGGCGCATGCAGGATGGCGCGGGCTATGTGGCGGCGTACTGGAAAATACCCTGGCACAGTTTCAGGCTGCGCCCGGCAATATTCACGCCTGGCTTGGGCCGGCCATTGGTCCTGATGCGTTCGAAGTCGGTGCAGAAGTGCGTCGCGCGTTTATGGATCACGATCCTGAGGCCGCTGCCGCTTTTCGTCCGGCGGGGGAAAAATTCTACGCGGATATCTGGCTACTGGCCCGTCAGCGGCTCCATGCTGCAGGCGTGAAATCAGTGAGCGCGGATTCACGTTGTACCTTTAGCGAGCAGGACGATTTTTTCTCCTATCGTCGGGATGGCATCACCGGCCGTATGGCAACTTTAATTTGGCTGTTATAGTCTTAGCCCGTAAGACGATCCAGACAGCGCGTTTTTTAGTCCTGTTTCAGGTCATTAACCTTGAATATTTGAGGAATGACCTCATTTTAATCTCCAGTAGCATTTGACCTGTAATGGGAGGAATTATGCGTCTGGATCGTCTTACTAATAAATTTCAACTCGCTCTGTCCGACGCGCAGTCTTTGGCTCTAGGACACGATAACCAGTTTATTGAACCCTTGCACCTGATGAGCGCGTTGCTCAAGCAGGAAGGGAGTTCCGTTGCGCCCCTGTTGTCCTCAGCCGGTACTGACGTAGCATCGTTACGTACGCAAATTGATCAGGCTATTGACCGTTTGCCTCAGGTAGAAGGCAGCGGCGGAGATGTGCAGCCATCATCCGACCTGATCCGAGTGCTTAACCTGTGCGATAAGCTGGCACAGAAGCGCAACGACAACTTTATCTCATCAGAATTATTTGTTTTGGCAGCCCTGGATTCACGTGGCTCGCTGGCGGACATATTGAAATCTGCAGGCGTCACCAACGAAAAGCTCACCAAAGCGATTGAACAACTTCGTGGAGGCGACAACGTGAACGATCAGGGTGCTGAAGATCAGCGTCAGGCTTTAAAGAAATATACGATTGATCTCACCGAGCGCGCTGAGAAAGGCAAGCTCGATCCGGTGATTGGGCGTGATGAAGAGATTCGCCGTACCATCCAGGTACTGCAACGTCGTACCAAAAACAATCCCGTGTTGATTGGTGAGCCCGGCGTAGGTAAAACCGCCATCGTTGAAGGGCTGGCGCAGCGCATTATCAACGGTGAAGTGCCGGAAGGGCTGAAAGGCCGCCGTGTGCTGGCACTGGATATGGGCGCGCTGGTGGCAGGGGCTAAATACCGTGGTGAATTCGAAGAGCGTCTGAAAGGCGTGCTCAGTGACCTGTCTAAGCAGGAAGGCAACGTCATTCTGTTTATTGATGAGCTGCATACCATGGTGGGCGCCGGCAAAGCAGATGGGGCAATGGACGCCGGCAATATGCTGAAACCTGCGCTGGCGCGCGGCGAATTACACTGTGTCGGCGCTACCACGCTGGACGAATATCGCCAGTATATTGAGAAAGACGCAGCGCTGGAGCGCCGTTTCCAGAAAGTGTTTGTCGCAGAGCCCAGCGTTGAAGATACCATCGCGATTTTGCGGGGGTTGAAAGAGCGTTATGAGTTGCACCACCATGTGCAGATCACTGACCCTGCTATCGTCGCGGCAGCAACGCTTTCTCATCGCTACATAGCCGATCGCCAGTTGCCAGATAAGGCAATTGACCTGATTGATGAGGCGGCATCCAGTATCCGTATGCAGATTGACTCCAAGCCGGAAGCGCTGGATCGTCTGGAGCGCCGTATTATTCAGCTGAAGCTGGAACAGCAGGCGTTAAAGAAAGAGTCTGATGATGCCAGCGTCAAACGTCTGGATATGCTGGAAGCCGAGCTAAACCAGAAAGAGCGTGAATATGCCGAGCTGGAAGAAGAGTGGAAAGCGGAAAAGGCCTCGTTGACCGGCACGCAGAATATCAAAGCGGAGCTGGAGCAGGCGCGCCTTACCCTTGAGCAGGCACGTCGCTCAGGCGATCTGGCACAGATGTCTGAACTGCAGTACGGTAAGATCCCGGCGCTGGAGAAACAGCTGGCTTCCGCTACACAGTCTGAAGGCAAGACGATGAAGCTGCTGCGTAACCGCGTAACGGACGTTGAGATTGCCGATGTTCTGGCGCGCTGGACCGGTATTCCGGTTGCCCGCATGATGGAAGGGGAGCGCGACAAACTTCTGCGTATGGAGCAGGAACTGCATTCACGAGTCATCGGACAGGATGAAGCGGTTGAAGCGGTTTCCAATGCCATTCGCCGTAGTCGCGCAGGTCTGGCCGATCCTAATCGTCCTGTCGGGTCGTTCCTGTTCCTGGGCCCCACAGGTGTGGGTAAAACGGAACTGTGTAAATCACTGGCCAACTTCCTGTTCGACAGTGACGATGCGATGGTTCGTATCGACATGTCAGAATTTATGGAAAAACATTCTGTGTCGCGGCTGGTGGGTGCACCTCCGGGTTATGTCGGCTATGAAGAGGGCGGCTATCTGACTGAAGCGGTTCGCCGTCGTCCTTATTCTGTGATCCTGTTGGATGAAATCGAGAAGGCGCATCCCGATGTCTTCAATATTTTGCTGCAGGTGCTGGATGATGGCCGGTTGACGGACGGACAGGGGCGCACCGTTGATTTCCGCAATACGGTCGTGATCATGACCTCTAACCTGGGCTCAGATTTAATTCAGGAACGTTTCGGCAATCTGAATTATCCAGAGATGAAAAATCTGGTGATGGGCGTAGTGGGGCAACATTTCCGTCCAGAGTTCGTGAACCGTATTGACGAGGTCGTGGTGTTCCATCCGCTGGGTGAGAAACACATTGCGTCTATTGCACAGATTCAACTGCAGCGGCTGTACAAACGCCTGGAAGACCGAGGCTATCAGCTGCATATCTCTGATGCGGCGATCAAACTGTTGGGCGAAAACGGTTATGACCCGGTTTACGGTGCGCGTCCACTGAAACGCGCTATCCAGCAGCAGATAGAAAACCCACTGGCACAGCAGATTCTTTCTGGTGAGCTGATCCCGGGCAAAGTGATTGAGATGGACGTAAAAGACGACGTCATTACTGCCCACCAGTAAAGGCACATTGATTAAAAACGGGCGTTACGCCCGTTTTTTGTACGTGGAATTCGTGGTTTTGGCTTTTTTTAAAGCGCATTGCCTGGAAAGTAATCACTCGAAAGATTTATTTGAATTAGCGCTTGTCAGCCCGAAATATTTGCCTATAATGCGCCTCCACTGACACGGCACAACGGCTTACGTAACGCGGTGTTCAGCAGGAGGCTCCCAGGAGTTTCCGCCGGAGAAAAACTTCTGAAAAAGAGGTTGACTCTGAAGGAGGAAAGCGTAATATACGCCACCTCGCAACAGACGGTTAACCCGCTGTGCGCACTGCTCTTTAACAATTTATCAGACAATCTGTGTGGGCACTCGCAGGATTGATATCAGCGTCTCCGGACGTAAAAAATATCAAGTCTTAAGAGTGAACACGTAATAAATTCATTACGACGTTTTCCTTGAGCATCGCTGCACTGGTTGCAGCAAATCAAACTTTAAATTGAAGAGTTTGATCATGGCTCAGATTGAACGCTGGCGGCAGGCCTAACACATGCAAGTCGGACGGTAGCACAGAGAGCTTGCTCTCGGGTGACGAGTGGCGGACGGGTGAGTAATGTCTGGGGATCTGCCCGATAGAGGGGGATAACCACTGGAAACGGTGGCTAATACCGCATAACGTCGCAAGACCAAAGAGGGGGACCTTCGGGCCTCTCACTATCGGATGAACCCAGATGGGATTAGCTAGTAGGCGGGGTAATGGCCCACCTAGGCGACGATCCCTAGCTGGTCTGAGAGGATGACCAGCCACACTGGAACTGAGACACGGTCCAGACTCCTACGGGAGGCAGCAGTGGGGAATATTGCACAATGGGCGCAAGCCTGATGCAGCCATGCCGCGTGTATGAAGAAGGCCTTCGGGTTGTAAAGTACTTTCAGCGGGGAGGAAGGCAATAAGGTTAATAACCTTGTTGATTGACGTTACCCGCAGAAGAAGCACCGGCTAACTCCGTGCCAGCAGCCGCGGTAATACGGAGGGTGCAAGCGTTAATCGGAATTACTGGGCGTAAAGCGCACGCAGGCGGTCTGTTAAGTCAGATGTGAAATCCCCGGGCTTAACCTGGGAACTGCATTTGAAACTGGCAGGCTTGAGTCTCGTAGAGGGGGGTAGAATTCCAGGTGTAGCGGTGAAATGCGTAGAGATCTGGAGGAATACCGGTGGCGAAGGCGGCCCCCTGGACGAAGACTGACGCTCAGGTGCGAAAGCGTGGGGAGCAAACAGGATTAGATACCCTGGTAGTCCACGCCGTAAACGATGTCGACTTGGAGGTTGTTCCCTTGAGGAGTGGCTTCCGGAGCTAACGCGTTAAGTCGACCGCCTGGGGAGTACGGCCGCAAGGTTAAAACTCAAATGAATTGACGGGGGCCCGCACAAGCGGTGGAGCATGTGGTTTAATTCGATGCAACGCGAAGAACCTTACCTACTCTTGACATCCACGGAATTCGGCAGAGATGCCTTAGTGCCTTCGGGAGCCGTGAGACAGGTGCTGCATGGCTGTCGTCAGCTCGTGTTGTGAAATGTTGGGTTAAGTCCCGCAACGAGCGCAACCCTTATCCTTTGTTGCCAGCGATTCGGTCGGGAACTCAAAGGAGACTGCCGGTGATAAACCGGAGGAAGGTGGGGATGACGTCAAGTCATCATGGCCCTTACGAGTAGGGCTACACACGTGCTACAATGGCGCATACAAAGAGAAGCGACCTCGCGAGAGCAAGCGGACCTCATAAAGTGCGTCGTAGTCCGGATCGGAGTCTGCAACTCGACTCCGTGAAGTCGGAATCGCTAGTAATCGTGGATCAGAATGCCACGGTGAATACGTTCCCGGGCCTTGTACACACCGCCCGTCACACCATGGGAGTGGGTTGCAAAAGAAGTAGGTAGCTTAACCTTCGGGAGGGCGCTTACCACTTTGTGATTCATGACTGGGGTGAAGTCGTAACAAGGTAACCGTAGGGGAACCTGCGGTTGGATCACCTCCTTACCTGAAGATACCTTCCCGCGCAGTGCTCACACAGATTGTCTGATAGAAAGTCACGAGCAGAAAAAAAACCTCTACAGGCTTGTAGCTCAGGTGGTTAGAGCGCACCCCTGATAAGGGTGAGGTCGGTGGTTCAAGTCCACTCAGGCCTACCAACTTCGCACTCATGCTGCGTTATGTCTCCGGCTCGCATAGTTCACTATGCTTCGCGGACACACGCCTTGCCTGAGTACGAAGTGCATTTCTCACGAAGTGCACGCGGTTGAGTGGTGGTAGTGGTATCTGCAGTAACTGTATGGGGCTATAGCTCAGCTGGGAGAGCGCCTGCCTTGCACGCAGGAGGTCAGCGGTTCGATCCCGCTTAGCTCCACCATACTCACTACTGTATTTTTTTCTGAAAATACTTCAGAGCGTACCGGCAACGGTGTGCTGCGAAGTATTCTGCTCTTTAACAATCCGGAACAAGCTGAAAATTTGAAACGACACAGGGTCGCATTCTTCCGTAATAAAGAATGATGACAATGTGTTCGAGTCTCTCAAAAGCTCATGACACGCGGCGTAAAACGCCTGTGGGTTGTGAGGTTAAGCGACTAAGCGTACACGGTGGATGCCCTGGCAGTCAGAGGCGATGAAGGGCGTGCTAATCTGCGATAAGCGCCGGTAAGGTGATATGAACCGCAATAACCGGCGATACCCGAATGGGGAAACCCAGTGTGACTCGTCACACTATCATGCAGTGAATACATAGCTGTATGAGGCGAACCGGGGGAACTGAAACATCTAAGTACCCCGAGGAAAAGAAATCAACCGAGATTCCCCCAGTAGCGGCGAGCGAACGGGGAGGAGCCCAGAACCATCATCAGCTTGTGCATCAGTGGAAGCGTCTGGAAAGTCGCAGGGTACAGGGTGATACTCCCGTACACAAAGGTGCACAGGCTGTGAGTTCGATGAGTAAGGCGGGACACGTGGTATCCTGTCTGAATATGGGGGGACCATCCTCCAAGGCTAAATACTCCTGACTGACCGATAGTGAACCAGTACCGTGAGGGAAAGGCGAAAAGAACCCCGGCGAGGGGAGTGAAACAGAACCTGAAACCGTGTACGTACAAGCAGTGGGAGCACCTTCGTGGTGTGACTGCGTACCTTTTGTATAATGGGTCAGCGACTTATATTCTGTAGCAAGGTTAACCGTATAGGGGAGCCGCAGGGAAACCGAGTCTTAACTGGGCGTTAAGTTGCAGGGTATAGACCCGAAACCCGGTGATCTAGCCATGGGCAGGTTGAAGGTTGGGTAACACTAACTGGAGGACCGAACCGACTAATGTTGAAAAATTAGCGGATGACCTGTGGCTGGGGGTGAAAGGCCAATCAAACCGGGAGATAGCTGGTTCTCCCCGAAAGCTATTTAGGTAGCGCCTCGTGAACTCATCTCCGGGGGTAGAGCACTGTTTCGGCTAGGGGGCCATCCCGGCTTACCAACCCGATGCAAACTGCGAATACCGGAGAATGTTATCACGGGAGACACACGGCGGGTGCTAACGTCCGTCGTGAAGAGGGAAACAACCCAGACCGCCAGCTAAGGTCCCAAAGTCATGGTTAAGTGGGAAACGATGTGGGAAGGCCCAGACAGCCAGGATGTTGGCTTAGAAGCAGCCATCATTTAAAGAAAGCGTAATAGCTCACTGGTCGAGTCGGCCTGCGCGGAAGATGTAACGGGGCTAAACCATGCACCGAAGCTGCGGCAGCGACACTATGTGTTGTTGGGTAGGGGAGCGTTCTGTAAGCCGTCGAAGGTGTGCTGTGAGGCATGCTGGAGGTATCAGAAGTGCGAATGCTGACATAAGTAACGATAAACAAGGTGAAAAACCTTGTCGCCGGAAGACCAAGGGTTCCTGTTCAACGTTAATCGGAGCAGGGTGAGTCGACCCCTAAGGCGAGGCCGAAAGGCGTAGTCGATGGGAAACAGGTTAATATTCCTGTACTTGGTGTTACTGCGAAGGGGGGACGGAGAAGGCTATATCAGCCGGGCGACGGTTGTCCCGGTTTAAGCGTGTAGGTGTGTGTTCCAGGCAAATCCGGTTCACTTTACACTGAGGCGTGACGACGAGGCACTACGGTGCTGAAGTGATAAATGCCCTGCTTCCAGGAAAAGCCTCTAAGCATCAGGTAACACAAAATCGTACCCCAAACCGACACAGGTGGTCAGGTAGAGAATACCCAGGCGCTTGAGAGAACTCGGGTGAAGGAACTAGGCAAAATGGTGCCGTAACTTCGGGAGAAGGCACGCTGTCGGTAGGTGAAACCCCTCGCGGGTGGAGCTGAAGGCAGTCGAAGATACCAGCTGGCTGCAACTGTTTATTAAAAACACAGCACTGTGCAAACACGAAAGTGGACGTATACGGTGTGACGCCTGCCCGGTGCCGGAAGGTTAATTGATGGGGTTATCCGCAAGGAGAAGCTCTTGATCGAAGCCCCGGTAAACGGCGGCCGTAACTATAACGGTCCTAAGGTAGCGAAATTCCTTGTCGGGTAAGTTCCGACCTGCACGAATGGCGTAATGATGGCCAGGCTGTCTCCACCCGAGACTCAGTGAAATTGAAATCGCTGTGAAGATGCAGTGTACCCGCGGCAAGACGGAAAGACCCCGTGAACCTTTACTACAGCTTGACACTGAACACTGAGCCTTGATGTGTAGGATAGGTGGGAGGCTTTGAAGCGTGGACGCCAGTCTGCGTGGAGCCAACCTTGAAATACCACCCTTTAATGTTTGGTGTTCTAACGTAGGCCCGTAATCCGGGCTGCGGACAGTGTCTGGTGGGTAGTTTGACTGGGGCGGTCTCCTCCCAAAGCGTAACGGAGGAGCACGAAGGTTGGCTAATCCTGGTCGGACATCAGGAGGTTAGTGCAATGGCATAAGCCAGCTTGACTGCGAGAGTGACGGCTCGAGCAGGTGCGAAAGCAGGTCATAGTGATCCGGTGGTTCTGAATGGAAGGGCCATCGCTCAACGGATAAAAGGTACTCCGGGGATAACAGGCTGATACCGCCCAAGAGTTCATATCGACGGCGGTGTTTGGCACCTCGATGTCGGCTCATCACATCCTGGGGCTGAAGTAGGTCCCAAGGGTACGGCTGTTCGCCGTTTAAAGTGGTACGCGAGCTGGGTTTAGAACGTCGTGAGACAGTTCGGTCCCTATCTGCCGTGGGCGCTGGAGAATTGAGGGGGGTTGCTCCTAGTACGAGAGGACCGGAGTGAACGCACCGCTGGTGTCCGGGTTGTCACGCCAGTGGCACTGCCCGGTAGCTAAGTGCGGAAAAGATAAGTGCTGAAAGCATCTAAGCACGAAACTTGCCCCGAGATGAGTTCTCCCTGAGCCTTTAAGGCTCCTGAAGGGACGTTGAAGACGACGACGTTGATAGGCCGGGTGTGTAAGCGCAGCGATGCGTTGAGCTTACCGGTACTAATGACCCGTGAGGCTTAACCTTACAACGCCAGAGGCGTTTTGGTTGAGAGACAGAGAATTTTCAGCATTGTTTCCCGGATAAAGAATCTGCGGAAACGCACGATTTTGCGGCGTGACAAGGCGCAGAGCGAAGACATCAGCGGGAGCATACAGAAGTATGTGACCGGTGTGGCTGAGCGATGGCAACGCGGTCACGGTGTAAAAGAGGCGTTTCGGCACAAAGAATTTGCCTGGCGGCTGTAGCGCGGTGGTCCCACCTGACCCCATGCCGAACTCAGAAGTGAAACGCCGTAGCGCCGATGGTAGTGTGGGGTCTCCCCATGCGAGAGTAGGGAACTGCCAGGCATCAAACAAGTAAAGAAGCCCTGAACTGACGTTCAGGGCTTTTTTACGTCCGTCGTCTGGCGCATGGTGGGGCTCAGCGAGCAGCAAGGCAGAATCTTATGGCCGCTTAAATCCTCTTAAGCCCGATATCCTACGCTGCTGCTTGCACTGAACCGTCTGGTAAGACTCCCTCCATTGTCGCCCGGTACCGTTTCTTTGCATAAATTCTTCAGGCCCACCCTCCCGGGGCAGAAAGTAAACCGTTCCCTCAGACCGGCAAAGGATGACTTTTCTTCACTTCCCGCAGCGAAATTGAAGAGTTAATGCTCAGGATCCCCGGCAGTTTGCGCAGTTCCTTCTCAATAAACAGGCTGTAATGATCTAAGTCCCGCGCGACCACCTGTAAAAGAAAGTCGGCCTCGCCTGTAATGTTGTGACAAGACAGCACATAAGGATTGGCATTAATTCTCTCTTCGAAGTCTCGTGTTACCGACTCACTGTGCTGGCTGCAGACCAGACGGACGAAAGCCATCACGCCAAACCCCACTTTTCGACGGTTCACCACTGCCTGATAACCTTCAATAAAGGCCTCGTCCTCAAGCCGCTTCAGGCGCCGCCATGTTGAGGCAGGGCTCATATCCAAATCCTGTGAAAGCTTCAGACTCGATACTCTGCCGTCTTTCTGCAGATAGCGCAGTAATGCCACATCTTTCTTATCAAGTATGCTCACTGAAATACCCACTCAATATTGATGTAGTTAATGAAAGATAATTTCATAATCATTTATCCCTCTGCAATACGAGAAAAGTAATTTCACTGCCTGTCGGTATACTTTTAGTACAGTACTTAAGAGGGTTTACTAATGAAAGCGGTTATCTACGAATCATTTCTGTCACCACCCGTCCTGAAAACGCTACCGGATCCCACCCCCGATGCCCACGGCGTTGTGATTCAGGTAAAAGCAACAGGGGTTTGCCGCAGTGACTGGCATGGCTGGGTAGGTCACGATCCTGATATTCCTTTACCCCATGTGCCGGGACATGAATTCGCCGGCACGATTGAAGCGGTCGGCAGCGCGGTAACGAAGTGGCAACCGGGCGATAATGTCACGGTGCCTTTTGTCGCGGGATGCGGCCTGTGTCATGAGTGTCATTCAGGTAACCAACAGGTCTGCGATCATCAATTCCAGCCGGGATTCACTCACTGGGGTTCCTTCGCAGAATATGTCGCAATACAGCAGGCAGATTTAAATCTCATCGCCCTCCCGGATACGCTGAACTTCACTACAGCCGCCAGTCTGGGGTGCCGGTTTATCACCGCATTCAGGGGCGTAGTTGATCAAGGGAAAACGTCTGCGGGTCAGTGGCTTGCTGTTCACGGCTGTGGCGGCGTAGGCCTTTCCGCCATTATGATTGCCAATGCGCTTGGGGCTAACGTCGTCGCGGTGGATATTTCAGAGGAAAAGCTGCAGCTGGCACGCGATCTGGGTGCCGTCGCCGTGGTGAATGCCTCACACGTGCAGGATGTAGCAGAGGCGGTCAGGGACATCACCCAAGGCGGTGCACACGTTTCTGTTGATGCTCTGGGCCACACGGCGACCTGTATCAATTCTATCAACGCACTACGAAAAAGAGGTAAGCATGTGCAGATCGGCCTGATGGCAGGTGAGCATAGTGCGCCGCCTATTCCGATGGCGCGCGTTATTGCCAACGAACTGGAAATAATTGGTAGCCATGGCATGCAGGCTCATCGCTATGACGTGATGATGAATATGATTCATGCGGGAAAGCTGCGACCAGAAAAACTGATTGGCAGAACCATCACCCTGGAGCAATCCATAGAGGCGTTAATAAATATGGATAAGTTTGCCTCACCGGGCGTGACGGTAGTGACTGCGTTTTAACGCCTCCAGCGATAGCCTTCTCAGCGGCATGACAGCGTTCCCCACATGCCGCTGAGAACGTCTTCAAAGGGAAAAACGCCCTAAAATATCGCCTAATGATTTCAGTAAATTAACAACACACGTCACATTTTGTCATCTCAGGACAACACCTCTTTCCGTTTTATTCCCGTCCATGCTTTACTCAACGCTTTAACGCTGCTTATCAGCAAGGAGCCGAGGCATAGCATGTCAGACGTGAACAATCATCCCCACGCGCAGTTGCTCGACAGAAAAAAACGTATCTGGGCCATCGTAGGCGCATCCTCAGGTAATCTGGTCGAATGGTTCGACTTTTATGTGTACTCATTTTTCTCACTCTACTTTGCCCATATCTTCTTTCCGCAAGGGGATACCACGACCCAGTTACTCCAGACGGCAGGCGTGTTTGCGGCAGGCTTTTTAATGAGGCCGATTGGCGGCTGGTTATTTGGCTATATTGGCGACCGCCACGGGCGCAAAAAATCGATGCTGATTTCGGTTTGCATGATGTGTTTTGGATCGCTGGTGATTGCTTGTTTGCCTGGTTACGACAGTATTGGGATAGCCGCGCCAGCCCTGCTGTTACTGGCACGAATGTTTCAGGGGCTGTCAGTGGGCGGTGAATACGGCACAAGTGCAACCTATATGAGTGAAGTGGCCCTGGAAGGGCGCAAAGGCTTTTATGCCTCCTTTCAATACGTCACCTTAATTGGTGGGCAGTTAGCCGCTGTGCTAACGGTGGTGGTGCTGCAGTTCATCTTAACCGATCAGGAACTACGCACATGGGGCTGGCGCATCCCGTTCTTTTTAGGCGCTGCGCTGGCCGTGGTGGCGTTATGGCTGCGCCGCTCTCTGGACGAAACGTCCGATAAACAGAGCCGTGAGCATCGGGATGCCGGTAGCGTCATTGGCCTGTTACGTAATCACACCAAACCCTTCCTGATGGTGCTGGGCTTTACGGCGGGCGGTTCGTTGAGCTTTTACACCTTTACGACCTACATGCAAAAGTATCTGGTAAATACCTCAGGCATGGATGCGAAAACCGCCAGTGCATTGATGACCGGTGTGCTCTTCGTCTATATGCTGCTGCAGCCCGTTATTGGCGGTTTGTCGGATAAAATAGGCCGACGCACGTCCATGATGATTTTCGGTGCCGGTGCGGCAATCTGCACCGTGCCCATCCTCACCCTGCTGCAAAACGTACAGAGTCCGGGCATGGCATTTGTTCTGATTATGCTGGCACTGCTTATTACCAGTTTTTACACCTCGATCAGTGGCATTCTCAAAGCTGAGATGTTCCCGCCGCAGGTGCGAGCGCTGGGCGTCGGGCTGTCTTATGCGGTGGCGAATGCCATTTTTGGCGGTTCAGCGGAGTACGTGGCGTTATTGATGAAACACCATGGCATGGAAACGACGTTCTTCTGGTATGTCTCTGGGATGGGCGCGCTGGCGTTTCTGGTTTCGCTGCTGCTCCACCGGCATGGGAAAGGAATTAAGCTGTAGCAGAGGATAGGAGTGCCGCAGGCAGGCTGCGGCATTCTGAGGATTTACAGTATGCGGCTGATGAGGCGGTCAATACGAATACGGCGTAGGCGTCGAATCAGTTTACGGACCTTCGCCGGATAGTCAGCAATACTTTCCAGCTCACGGAAATGCTTCACCACGGTAGTGTGTTGGCGAATCAGCATCAGCTCATGCTGTCGCTGATCGGCCAACTGCTGGTGCGGATCGTGGATGAGCACTGCATTTTCCAGATCCAGCCGCCAGGCGCGCGGATTCAGATTGTTGCCGGTAATGAGCTGCCACTCATCGTCAACCCACATGCCTTTCAGGTGATAGCTGTTTTCACCGTCTTTCCATAAACGCACGGTCAGCTGCCCGTTGCTAACGTAGTACTGCAGCCGGCTTAAAAAGCGACGTAGGTTAATTTCGTAGAGGTAGGGCAGGGCACCGATGATCTTAAATGGCTGATCGGGAGCGATATAGAAGTCATTCGCTGTTTTATCACCCACGATGATCTCAACGTCACGACCCTGACGTAGCAGGCCAATGATATTGCGCACCAGCAGCGCAGGCAGGTTGAAATACGGGGTGCAGATGGTGAGCTTCTTTTCAGCACAGGGCATCAAATGGAAAATGGTCTTGTTCAGCAGGCTACGCTTGCCCAAGCCGACCAGTGGCGTCACGGTGAGTTCATCGTTGCCGGCGTTGCCTTCAAACTGATAGTTGAACCCGCGCAGGTCCTGACGAAACTGACGCGTTTCATTTTTAATTTCCGGACTGGAAGGGCGCTCAGCATAGTCCAGGCGATTGACTGCCTCGGCGTCTTTTAAATGGTGATTGATCCATTCGAACATGGTGTCGGCCAGACCCGCATTGCGGATGACCTGATAGCGGTCATAACGGTATTTGTCATGCTGATGCAGATAAACGTCATTAATGCTGGCACCGCTGTAGAGCAGGGTATCATCAACAATGAAACCTTTAAGGTGCAGGACGCCCAGCGCTTCACGGGTATTAACCGGAATACCATAAACAGGAATGACGTGATCGGGATGCTGCTGTGCCATGTCACAATACCAGTCGGCATTGGTGACGCCCCGCGCGGCGCCAATACGGCCACGTTGGGCACGGTGCCAGTCGACTAAAATACTGATGTCGAGCTGTGGGCGAGCGAGTTTCGCGGCATACAGTGCGTTCATGACGGCGCGGCCCGCATCGTCATTTTCCAGATAGAGTGCGACGATACAAATGCGCGATTGCGCTGACGCAATCTTTTCCAAAAGCGTCTCACGAAATTCGGCGGGCGAATAAAGCGTCGACACATCCGCAACAGATTGTGACAGTTTAGGCAGCTGTGCGAGGTGTTGTTGGTGTTTATTGCGTTTAAATTTAGACAACATCACAGTGCACTTCTTCTCGGTTCATTGTATGGCCTTTTGCCACCAAATCAGGGTCATAACGCTAAATAATAACATCAACCGCGACGAACTGGGCGATTTTTACTTTTCTCTACACGGCAAACTGACATTATCCTGTAACAAAAGCTTAAGACTGACAATGCCATCGTCCATCTGGACATCCACGTCAAAGTTGAGTTTTTTTGCCAGCGTCACCATGCCGCGGTTGCCGGGCATGGTAATGCCATTCAGTTGCTGCAGGCCATGCGCGCGGGTGTAACGGATCATTTTTTCCAGTAAACGTCTTCCCATCCCCAGCCCTTTAAGATCGGAGCGCACCAGCACCGAAAACTCGGCATCAACGTTGTCTGCATCCGAAATCGCACGGGTCACACCGATGATTTCCGGCTGCCCCTGATGCTGCCGAACGGCAACAATCGCCATCTCCCGGTCGTAGTCAATCTGCGTCATATTGGCCAGATCGTCATGGGTAAATTCATTAATTTCGCTAAAGTAGCGGTAGTAAAGATCTTCTTTCGTCACCTGGCTGATAAAGTCACGCAGCAGGGGTTCATCTTCCGGCAGGATAGGGCGGAATAAGCAGTGCTGACCGTCCTTCAACTCGACCTGTTCTTCCAGGTGCTGAGGATAGGGTCGGATGGCCAGACGCGTTTCGTTATCACCGTCAAAAGGCGCAAGCGTCAGCGTAACGTCCAGTAAGGTGAAATCACTACCAGCCGCCAGCAGCGGATGAATGTCCAGCCGTTGTATTTCCGGGCAATCTACCACCAGGTTAGAGACCTGCACCAGCAGTTGGCTCAGGCCAGCGACATCAAGCGGAATCAAGGCACTTCGGCTGCGGACCTTGCCGCTTTTTATTGCCTGGATCACCAGATAGCGCGCCAGAGTCATATTCAGCGGCGGCAAAGCAACCGCCGCCTGTTTCTCTGCCTGCCATTCTACGCCGCCTTCACCCAGCATGATGATGGGGCCAAACAGCGCATCCTGCTCCACCACAATCCGCAGCTCCTGGGCACCAGCCCGGTTCGCCATGCTCTGCACCACCAGTCCTTCAATGCGCGCGTGCGGCAGCGTCTGCCTGACCCGATCAATAATCGCGTCCGCCGCGCGTTTAACTTCGGCGGCGTTACGCAGGTAGAGCATGACGCCCTGCACGTCGGACTTATGCGCCACATCGGGCGAACGGAGCTTCAGCGCGACCGGATAGCCGGTTTGTTCAGCAATCGTGACGGCGTCCTCACTGTCTTTTGCTATCCAGGTGGGTAACGTCGCGAGGCCGTAAGCTTTAAGAACGGGCTGCACTTCGTGCGTATCCAGCGACAGGATCCCCTTATCCAGCGCCTGAGACAGCAGCTGGTGGGCCTGAGCGCTGTCCTGGGTCAGGTTTACCGGCAGGGCAGGAGTTTCCCGCAACAGTTTCTGGTTACGCCGGTATTCAACCTGATGCATAAAGGCGGTGACGGTGCCCTCCGGCGTTCGCCAGGTGGGAATGCCGGCCTGAGTAAAAGCACGGCGCGCCGCCTGAGAGGAGAATTCGCCGCACCAGTTGGTCAACAGCGTGAGCTGTTTTCCGCGCGGATGCTGGTGAATGAGCTGAATGATTTTCTCTGCGGTTTCGGTCGCCGGGGCAACAGCGCTGGGGGCATGAATAATCATCAGGGCATCTAAATCATGGCTGTCGAGCAGGACGGCCAGGCAGGCCAGATAGCGTTCCGGCGTTGCATCGTCCTTTAAATCGACCGGGTTGCCGTGCCCGACGCCCTCCGGCAGAACGGCACTAAGCTGCTCTATGGTTTGCTCGCTCAGCGTGGCGAGCTTACCGTTGCGGGCATAGAGTTCATCTAACGCCAGCGCGGCGGGCGCGGCGCCATTGCTAATAATCATCAGCCGGTGCCCGCGTGGTGGACGCATATGGCTCAGGGACTCAACTGCGGTGAACAGCTCGTGCGTATCCTGCACCCGTAACAAGCCCGCACGCTGGATCGCCGCATCCCAGGCGGCATCGAGACCGCTGTGCGTACCAAGCAGCGCCTGTGCCTGGCGACTGCGGCCGCTTTTAATAATCAGAATAGGTTTGTTACGGGATGCGCTCCGGGAGGCCGACACAAACCGGCGGGCATCGCTAAGGTGTTCAAGATAAAGCAGAATCGCGCTGGTTTTGCCGTCACGGGCCAGAAAATCCAGCAGATCGTCCACGTCGGTATCCAGGCTGTCGCCTAAGGCGATAAACCATGAAAAACCCAGGTTACGTTGCTGCGCCCAGTCAAGAATGGTGTTGGAGACGGCTGATGACTGCGATATGAAGGCAATACGGCCTTTGGCGATGGGAACAGGAGAAAAGCTGGCGTTAAGCCCCTGCCACGGGGCCAGCAATCCCAGACTGTTTGGGCCTAACAGTCGGATCTGCCAGCGGCTGGCGCAGGCTTTTAATTCGGCAAGCTGACTGGCGGGGGCGGAGAGGATGATGCAGGCTTTACAGCCTTTCTCGCCGAGCTGTTGTAACAGCGCCAGATTTCTTTTGTGATGGGTACAGATCACCGCCAGGTCGGGGGCGAAGGGCAAGCTGTGAATATCCGGCCAGGCCAGCACGCCGCTAACGGCTTTATATTTTGGCGTCACCGGCAACACCGGGCCGCTAAAGCCGCCCGCCAGCAGATTACGCATCATAAAATAGCCTGCCCGTCCCGGCTTGACCGAGGCGCCGATTACCGCAATTGATTTTGGTCTTAACAGCGCTTCCAGTCCACGTTGACTCATCACCTTCTCCATTCGTCGGCATTTAGGGGAGTGTAAACGCTTTTGGGCTTTTTTACCGTCGGGCAGATCCCAGCCTGAATAATGACACTCGTCCTGCCAGGGCGAGTGTTACCTCTCCTGGCCGGGATGATGCGGCTTACCGGCGAGATAGGCCTGACGGAACTGCTCAAAGTGCAGGGTTAATGCCTCGCCAGCCGCACGGTCGCCGGCCTGATGCAGCAGCGCTGCGGCAATCTCTGCGGTGCAATGCTGACCTTCGCCATGCGCTTCGCGCAGGCTGTAGCGAGACGGCGTGGTGACGTTGAGCGATATCACCGGAAAGCGGTCAAGCCAGGGGCTTTTACGAAACATCTTGCGGGCTTCATTCCAGGTACCATCCAGCATGATAAACAGCGGCGGTTTACCTGACAGCGGCGGCGAATGCACAATCTTGCGACCTTCATCGGCGTAGGATGCAGGGAAAACCACCAGGGGCTGATAAGCCTCACTGGCCACGGCCTGCAGCAGTAAAGGATCGGGCTCGGTGCGTGACCAGCCAAAGGCCTGGGTATCCGGCAAGACGTCGGCGATCAACCGGCCCGTATTACTTGGCTTCATCGGTTCGGTATCAAACATCACCAGACAAAAGCGACTCCGGGCAGGCTGCACACGAATGCTGGCGCACAGACACTGTTTTTCCGGCAACAGGCATCCCTGGCAACGAAGCACACGGTTTCCACGCGCCAGAAAGGGACGTGTGGCGCGGGCCAGACGTTGAGCACGTAAACGCAAAACGGCATTTTCAGACATGATTATTCAGGACAGGAAAAAGCGTAGTGTAATCGAAGCGTCGGACAAAGGGAAAAGGCCAGCACGGGCTGGCCTTTTGCGCTTACAGGGATTCGTCGAGCCACTCGTTGAAGGGCGCTTTCGGCATGGCACCGTTTAGCATGTCCACCATCTCACCTTTCTTAAAGACCATAATGGTGGGAATGCTGCGAATGCGGAAGCGACTGCTCAGCGCCGGTTCGGCTTCCGTGTTCACTTTAATGAAGCGGACCTTACCGCTGCGCTCCTGTGCGACGTCTTTGAACACCGGGGCAAAATTAACGCAGGGGCCGCACCATGGCGCCCAAAAGTCCACCACGACCGGCAGATCGTCCTGCAGATAGCTGTCCAGCGTGGCGGCGGTGGCGTTGATGACCTCGCCGGAAAACAGGCTTTCGCCGCAACGACCACATTTGGCACCATCGGCAAGCCGTTCTTCGGGAACGCGATTGGTTGCCTGACAAGACGTGCATACCGTATTCATATAAACCTCTGATAATGAACGAGAGCACTTTGCTCAATATTGTCCATTATGAAAGGGTGGTAAGATCGTCTCAATGTGGATTGCTCTATAGGTTCAATAGTTGATAGCTAAGCGCAGTCACATCAGGTAATCTTCGCGCTCTCAATGCAGGAGGAAGAAATGAACGACGAATTTAAAGGCAAAAGTGGTAAGGTCAAAGTCATGTATGTGCGTGGCGAAGATGAGCAAAGCGCGCGCGCGCCGAATCCTCGTACAGGCAAAGGTGGCCGTCCTGCTGCTCGCCGTGAAGACAATCGTCGTTCATCCGGCCCGCGCACTGAGCGTAGTGAAGAGGGCGGACGCAGTACAGGCCGTCGCAGTGATAGCGCGCCACGCCGCAGTGACAGCGCACCGCGCCGCAACGATCGCGGCAGCGACAATCGAGACGCTTACGGCAGCAGTGATTCCCCATGGCGCACCGTCTCCCGCGCGCCGGTAGTAGAAGACAACAAACCGGAAAACCCGGGGATCAGCGGTAAAGGCGTGGTTGACGTTGAGCAGATTCGTCGCCAGCGTCTGGAAGAAACCCGCGTTTACGGTGAAAACGCCTGTCAGGCGCTGTTCCAGAGCCGTCCTGAATGCATCGTTCGCGCCTGGTTTGTGCAAAGCGTGACGCCACGTTTTCGCGATGCGCTGCGCTGGCTGGCAGCTAACCGCAAAGCCTACCACGTGGTCGATGACGCAGAGATCACCAAAGCTTCCGGTACTGAACACCATGGCGGCGTCTGCTTCCTGATCAAAAAACGCATGGGCATGGACGTAGCAGAATGGCTTAACAAGGCCGAAAGCAAAGACTGTGTACTGGCGCTTGAAGATGTCAGCAATCCCCACAACCTTGGCGCGATCATGCGCAGCTGCGCGCACTTCGGTGTGAAAGGTCTGCTGGTCAACGATGCCTCGCTGCTGGAATCCGGTGCAGCGGTTCGCACGGCGGAAGGCGGCGCTGAACACGTTCAGGCTATCAGCGGCGCAACCTTTAATGAAGGCCTCGAAGCCTTCCGCAAAGCGGGTTACACCATCGTGACGACCTCGAGCCATCAGGGCACGCCCCTGTCTGACGCGGTGCTACCCGCCAAAATGGTACTGGTGTTGGGGCAGGAGCGTGAAGGCTTGTCTGACAGCACGTTCCAGCAGGGCGATATGAGCCTGTCGATTGGCGGCACCGGCAACGTGGAAAGTCTGAACGTCTCTGTCGCTACCGGCGTTTTGCTGGCCGAATGGTGGCGTCAGAACGCCTGATGTCAACTGACGTATGGCGCCGTGAAACGTGCCATACGGGTTCAGTGTTCCCGGCGGGGCGTGAATGATGCTCCGCCAGCCCGTTACCCTGTCTTGCCATCCCCGGCGTCGGACGTAGCCTGGTCAACATGTTCGTCCATCTCATCAAGCGCCCGCTGGTTATCCAGCCCCCATTGATACAGCTGCTCTACCGGTTCCGCGAAGGTCTGACCCAGCGCCGTTAACGCATAGTCGACTTTGGGTGGGATCACGTCGTAAACATGGCGGGTGATCAATCCGCGCTGCTCCAGCTCCTTCAGCGTCTGAAACAACATCTTTTTTGATATCCCCTGCAAACTTCGCTGCAACTCGCCCGTGCGCGCGCGGCCTCCCGGCCAGTGATACAGCGCATGCAGCACCATTGGATTCCACTTGGCAGAAAAAAGGTCCATGAGTCGGCGCGGCGGTGAATCTACATAAAAAACCAGTTTACCCTCTACCCAGGCAGGCATCGTCTTCTCCCTCCTTCATGGTTACCAAATGGTAACTACTATCAATAATGGCACTATTTAAGTAGAGTTTGCCGCCCTCCGTTATCAAAAGCCAGTCACTATGAGAGGCTCCATGAAAATTAATGCACTGATCGCGCACGATGCGACCCAGCCCCTTACCGCCGGACAGATCGCGCTGCGTCCGCTTCAGCCGCAGGATGTCCGGATAGAAATCCTTTACTGTGGCGTTTGCCACTCAGATTTGCATATGGCACGCAACGAATGGGCGGTAAGCCATTATCCCCTGGTGCCGGGACACGAAATCGTTGGACGGGTGAGCGAAACCGGTAGCGCTGCCACCCGATTTACGCCGGGTGATATTGTTGGCGTGGGCGTGATGGTGGATTCCTGCCGCACCTGTCATTTCTGTCAGCAGCAGGAAGAACAATATTGTGAAGCCGGTTTCACCGCGACCTATAACGGTACGGATAAATACACCGGTGAATCTACCCGAGGCGGCTATGCTGAGCACGTGGTGGTCGATCAGGACTTTGTGGTTTCGGTGCCGCAGCACCTGCCGCTGGCCGGCGTTGCGCCGTTGCTGTGCGCAGGCGTCACTGTCTGGTCACCGCTGCGCCATTTTAACGTGAAAGCGGGCGATAAGGTTGGCGTGATTGGCCTGGGTGGGTTAGGCCACATGGCGGTGAAGCTGGCGAATGCGCTGGGTGCTGAGGTGACGCTTTTCACCTCGTCGGCTGACAAAGCCCCGGATGCCCGCCGTCTCGGTGCCCGTCATGTGGTGGTATCACGCGATGCTCAGGCGATGCAGGCCAGCCAGAATGCGCTGGATCTTATCGTTGACTGCGTGGCGGCCCCGCACGATCTTGACCCTTATCTGGCGACGCTCAAAACCAATGGCCGCCTGGTGCTGGTGGGCATTCCCGATAGTCCGCACGTTTCACCGAACGTGACGCCAATGGTGTTCCGTCGTTTAAGCATCAGCGGCTCGTCCATCGGCAGCATTAAAGAAACCCAGGAGATGCTGGATTTCTGCGGCGAGAACAACATCACCGCAGACATTGAGATGATTCGTGGAGAGCAGGTCGAAGAAGCCTTTACGCGAATGCTAAAAGGTGACGTGAAATACCGGTTCGTGATGGATATGAAAGCGACGCGCTGGGCGTAAAAACGGGTTCTGGCGGGCGTGACTTCCACGCCAGAACCCCATCGCGTTCGTCTAGTGTGCGCCACCACCACCGCCACCGGCGGTAAAGGGCGGACGGGCAAACCAGATCAGCACCAGCAGCACCAGAAAGACGCCCGCCGAGGCCCAAAAAATCTCGTTGGCGGAAATGATCAATCCCTGATTGGTGATCTGCTGAGCGATGTAGGCTGAGGCCTGCTGATGCGTCATGCCCATCCCCTCAAGCTGACTGTACATCTGCTGCGCATTAACGTTATAAGGCGTCACCGATTCGCTGAGGTTACTGTGGTGCATTGCCTCACGATCCGTCCACATCGTGGTGGTGATCGACGTCCCTATCGAACCCGCCAGCGTACGCACAAAGTTCGACAAACTGGACGCCGCCGCCATTCTTTCCGGGGGCAAACCCGAGAGCGTAATGGTGGTGAGTGGCATGAAGAAGCAGGCGACCGCGAAGCCCTGAATAAACTGTGGCCAGGCCGACGCGGCAAAGTCCATGCCCGGTTCAAACGTGTAAGCGCGCCAGTAGAAACAAATGGCATACATGATAAAACTAAACGTGACCAGTTTTCGCATATCAAGTTTATGGGAGAACCGACCAATGATGGGCGACAGGATGACCGGGATAATCCCGACCGGCGCGGAGGCCAGCCCTGCCCAGGTCGCGGTATAACCGTAGACCTCCTGCAGCAACTGCGGCAAGAGAACGATCGATCCAAAATAGAGCATGTAGGCCAGGCTAATGGACAAACAGCCTATGGTGAAGTTGCGCGATTTAAACAGCGACAGATCGACTATCGGGTGATCGTCTGTCAGCTCCCAAATCAATAGCATCATCAGCGCCAGCACCGCGACAATCGTCAGCACAATAATTTCTGTTGAGCTAAACCAGTCCAGCTCTTTACCGCGATCCAGCATCACCTGCAGCGAGCCAACCCCGACCACCAGCAGCACCAGGCCAACGGTATCAATGGGGCGGATCTGGGTCTCGGTTTCACGACCACGCAGGGTTTGCAGCGTGAGCATGATGACCACAACACCAATCGGCACGTTGATAAAGAAGATCCAGCCCCAGTGATAGTTATCACTGATCCAGCCGCCGAGAATGGGGCCACATATGGGGGCCACAATCACCGTCATCGCCCAGAGTGACAGGGCGATACTGCGTTTTGCGGGCGGATAGTTATTCAGCAGCAGGCTTTGCGACAGTGGGATCAACGGACCTGCAACGATCCCCTGAATTATCCTGAAGAAAATCAGCATTTCCAGGCTTTCAGACATGCCGCAGGCCCAGGACGCCAGCGCAAACAGGATGGTCGACCAGGTAAAGAGTTTGACTTCACCGATGCGTTTGGCCAGCCAGCCCGTTATCGGAATTGAGATGGCGTTTGCCACCCCGAAAGACGTGATGACCCAGGTCCCCTGGGAGTTTGAGGCCCCCAGATTACCCGCAATGGTCGGTATAGCAACGTTAGCAATGGTGGAATCCAGAACCTGCATGAACGTCGCCAGGGAGAGCGCAATGGTCATTAAGACCAGCGGCGTCCCTTTCAGCGGTGTTTGTGCCATTACAGCCTCCGGGTGATCATCCGGCGTTCGCGTGGACGATATCGGTAATCAGCTTATCAACCGGTGCAAGGTCAATGGCCAGGGCGTTGCTGCTGTAGGCAGCCTGCTGACGAACGCTGGTTGCCAGTGCGCTGCCGTCTTTATTGTCGGTATCAATTTTTACCAACGTAGAGAGTCCAATACGCAGAGGATGTTTAGCCACTTCATCCTGATTCAACTCAATACGGACCGGCAGACGTTGAACCACTTTGATCCAGTTACCAGTGGCGTTTTGCGCCGGCAGCAGGGAGAACGCGCTTCCGGTTCCCATGTCCAGACCGACAACTTTACCGTGGTAAACCACATCGTCACCGTAGATGTCTGCCACAACGGTTGCCGGTTGGCCGATACGCACGCCAGCCAGTTGGGTCTCTTTGAAGTTAGCGTCTACCCACAAGTCGGTTGCAGGCACCACCGCCATCAGCGGCGTACTGGTATTGATTTGCGAGCCAACCTGCACGCTACGGCGCGAGACATAGCCATCCATTGGGCTGCGAATGTCAGTGCGTTGCAGTGCCAGCCAGGCATCGCGCAGCTGTGCCGCACTCTGCTTCACGGCAGGCTGGTTTTCCAGAGAGGTATTCAGGATCATCGCCTGGTTCGCGTTATACTGCTGAACCGCCACATCCAGCTCCGCTTTCGCAGAAGCCACGGCATCGCGTGCATGTTGCAGCTCTTCACGGCCAATCAGGTTAGAGGCACCCAGCGGCTCGCGGCGTTTCAGGTCGGCCTGCGCCTGATCTAACGCGGTCTGACGGAGCGCAATGGTGGCCTGATACTGTTTCGCGTTGATCATCTCCTGATGTACCTGGCGCACGCTGGTCGCCAGCCCGGTCTGGGCTTTTTCAAACGCCTGCTGTGCATCGGTTTTATCCAGCGATACCAGCACATCCCCTTTTTTGACAAAATCGGTATCATCAAACCAGACTTTATTGACGCTGCCTGAGACCTGAGCCATCACCTGCACCTGGTTACCGGCAACGTAAGCATCGTCCGTTTCCTGATAGTGGCGTAGCACCAGGAACCAGTAAACGCCCCACGCAATGCCAAGCAGTACGACGATCAGCGCCAGTAATAGCAGCGCACCTTTGCGCTTTTTCTTCTTGTTATTTACTGGCTGATGCGGGCTTTGCGCCTCTGATGCACTCATTTATTTCTCCACGTTTTCCACTTAATCGGCGGGTTAAACTCCGTTTTCACCCTCGCCCGAGCCAAAAAAGCCAGCGACTAAGCGCTGGCCGGATAAAAGAGGGTTAAGGTAACGATTTCGTCAGGTGATTGTGTCGCAGATCTTGCTATTACCGCGACAGGGAAGCAGTTAGTTTATCTTCTTCCATCTTATCCAGACGGGTAAGCAGCTTGCGGGTGATGTTTTCCAACTGTGACTTCTCATCACCGGTCAGTGAAGACCACAGGTATTGTAGGCTCTGATGTTGAGGCGGCAGCACCTGCTGCAGAAATGCATTGCCTTTGTCGGTCAGATGCAGATGCAGGCAACGGCGATCCTGAGCGCTTTCACGACGTTCAATCCAGCCACGTTTTTCCAGCTCATCGGCAATGCGCGTGGCATTAGTCCGTGAGGAACCCAGGGCGGTGCTCAGCTCTGAAGGCTGAATGCTCTGGTCTTCCTGCGCATCCAGCGTCAGTAACGCCATAAACAAGGTTTCATTAATACCCTGTTCTTTAAGCATCTTGTTGCGATTGTCCAGCAATTTACCCTGCATATGCATGCAAAGGCGCGTCAGGAGAATTTCCTGGAAGGGGAAATCCGTGTGACGATTGGCACGGATATTTAACATTTGCTCAATGGGCGTAAACGAACTTTCCATTAGAAAAAACCTCACTAATTTCAACTTTTATAGTCACCACGGTGGCAGCGTCATTGCTGAGTGTTCTGGCCTTATCAGGTCATCCTCAGGCTGTCGCACTGTGGTCGTTCAAGATCTATCCTTGACCCCAGGGTAAAGGTTTAGCGCATCGATTTCATACGCGTTGGTCGTACAGTGAAACGGTACGACATCAAATGATTGCAAAAGAAAAAATAACTGGCGTGAATAACTTTGGGCCAACGATAGCAAACTCACACTCCGCTGAACAGGCTAAATCACACTATTCTGGCTATTCGTTTGTTCCAGGCGATGATTCCGCCACCAGATCAGTAAATTCAGGCAAGTCAGTGTCGCGCCGGCCGCGCAGACGCCATACCAGCCCGCGAAATGGAAGGCATTGGCCGACAGCAATGAGCCTAGCGCCCCACCAATAAAGTAGCTGGTCATATAACCTGCATTCAGTCGGTTCCTTGCCTCAGGCTGGCGTGCGTATATCACGCTTTGATTGGTGATGTGTACGGCCTGAACCGCCAGATCCAGCACTAAGATGCCGACGATCAGCGCCACAAGCTGCTGCGCGCCCCAGGCAATCGCCGCCCAGGACAGCAACATCAGCAGCAAGCCTGCGCTGGTGGTGAATTTGGCATGACCTCTATCCGCCAGCGAGCCGGCTTTCCTGGCTGCCAGGGCCCCGGCGGCGCCGACCAGTCCCAGTAACCCGATTTCTCCTTCCGAGAAACCGTAAGGCGTGGCAGAGAGCAGAAATGCCATTGATGTCCACAGGATGCTGAAATTCGCAAAGGTAAGACAGCCGGTAACGGAACGGGTGCGCAGCACAGGATCGGCGGCATACAGCCGAAACAGGGAAATCAGCAATTGCGGATAGTTCAATGAAACAGAAGGTGTGATGCGCGGCAGCGTGCGCCACAGCGCAATCGCCATCAGCAGCATTAACACGCTGGCGACCCAGTATACGGTTTGCCAGCCGCCTAACTGCGCCAGGCCGCCCGCAACGGTTCGCGCCAGCAGGATGCCCAGCAGCAAGCCGCTCATGACCGTGCCGGTAACTTTGCCGCGCTTTTCCGGCTCTGCCAGCGTCGCGGCCAGCGGCACCAGAATCTGGGCCGCCACCGAAAAGAGTCCGGTGATCACCGTGCCCAACAGCAGGAAGGGAAATGAGGAAGAGAGAGCAATGATCACCATGCCCGCCGCAGCCAGCACCATCATGCCCACTATCAGGCCGCGCCGTTCCAGCATATCGCCAAGCGGGACCAGCAACAGCAGCCCACAGGCATAGCCAAGCTGTGCGCTGGTCACAATGAACCCCGCGAGCGCCACCGACAGGTCAAAGTGTTGGGCAATGGTATGAAGCAGTGGCTGAATATAATAATTGCTGGCAACACAAAGGCCAGTGGCAACGGACATCAGTCCCACCAGTGCAGACGTTAAACCAGGGCGAGATGTTGTCATAGGGAGGCAAAGGTAAATATTAATAAAGTGGCGTTAATAATAACCTAAAAAATTATTTGAGGGCTATGTTTATGTCATGCGCCCGTCAATCAGCCATAACGAAAAAAGGGCAGACAGGTGTCCGCCCTTCGTCAGCCTGCCGAGCCTTACTGCGTCGCGGCGCGCGCGTCGTTAATCCACTTGTCAAACTGAGCCTGATGGCCCTTGATCCAACCGTCTACGTGGCGATTGATATCCTCTTCAGAACTTTGCCCTGCGTGCATGGCGGCATTTTCCGCATTGATATCACCAATCGGCAGTCTCATCTCGGCAAACAGTTTCGCGGCGGCGGGATTTTTTTCCGCCCAGGCTTTGTTGGCCACAATGTGCATCGTGTTGACCGGGAAGCCATAGTTCGCACCGTTAGCCAGTTTGGTATCCACGCCTTTCTGTTCACCCGGCAATGAAGAGAACGGCACCTGCAGCCAGACCACGTCGCGGCCCGGTTTAAGCACATCACTCAGCCAGTAAGGTGTCCAGGTGTAGTAAAGGACAGGTTTTCCCTGTTTAAAGCGTGCCAGAGTATCCGCGATCATCGCCGAATAGTTGCCCATGTTGGCGGTGACGGTGTTGCTCAGTCCATAAGCTGCGTTTTGGTGGTTAATGACCGCCTCACAGCCCCAGCCGGGCGTACAGCCGGTCATATCCGCTTTGCCATCGCCATTGCTGTCGAAAAGCCTGGCAATCTTGGGATCTTTCAACTGGGCGAGATTAGTGATGTGATACTTTTCAGCCGTTTTTTTGTCGATGAGATAGCCCTGAGCCGCGCCGGAAACATAGGTTCCCTCGCGATAAAACGCCTGGCTCCCGCCTGCGGCTTTATACATATCGTCGTGCAGCGGCCGCCAGTTGGTTGCCATGAAGGTCGCATCACCCGAGGCGATGGTGGTATAGGCGACGTTGTAATCCACTTCGCTCGGTTTCTCAACGGTATAGCCCAGCTTCTCCAGGCCCCGGCTCACGAGCAGTGTCTGAAAAGTCTCTTCGGCAATCGTACTTTGTACCGGTTTCACCGTGATGCCCTTACCCGGCAGATCGGCCGCGAAAGCGTGAGAAGCAGAGACAGTGGCCAAAATGGCAACGGCAGCAGGGAGCGTCTTGCGCATGATTATTCCTCGTTTTTATTGTCGCGATAACGGCGGCAGCTGACTGCCGCGCTCAGGATTCAGGATGGACGGAAAGGACGTGTCAGCAGGCCAATGGGGCCGGTGTGATACCAGTGGCGACGGCCACGGCTGCGTTTGTCACGCGCCACCGACTGCGTCAGGCGGTCAAGGATAATGGCCAGAATCACGATGCCGACGCCGCCCACGGAGGCCAGGCCCATGTCCAGACGACCAATGCCGCGCAGCACCATCTGGCCCAGTCCACCTACGGCAATCATGGAGGCAATCACCACCATCGACAGGGCGAGCATCAGCGTCTGATTCACACCCGCCATGATGGTGGGCATGGCCAGCGGCAGCTGTACCTTAAACAGCAGCTGACGCGGACTGGCGCCAAAGGACTCACTGGCTTCAATCAGGTCGGCAGGAACCTGTTTAATTCCCAGGATGGTCAGCCTGACAATGGGCGGCAGGGCGAAAATGATGGTGACGACGACGCCCGGGACATTCCCGATACCAAACAGCATGACAATCGGCACCAGGTAAACGAAGGCCGGTGTGGTCTGCATGGCGTCCAGCAGCGGACGCACAATGCGTGCCGCCCGTTCACTGCGCGCCAGCCAGATCCCCATAGGCAGGCCAATGATGATGCAAAACAGCAGGGCGGTGAGCACCAGCGCCAGCGTAATCATCGCTTGTGACCAGGCACCAATCGCGCCGATAGCTATTAGCGAAATCAGCGCAGCAATGCCCATCGCCGGGCTGGCGATTTGCCAGGCGATTAGCGCAAACAGCGCGATAGCCACCGGCGCGGGCATGCCCAGCAGCAGCTGTTGAAACGCGCTGAGGATGTAATCCACCGGTAAGCGAATGCTTTGAAAGACCGGACGGAAATGATTAACGACCCAGTCGATCCCTTCAGTGACCCAGTGATCCAGCGGAATCCAGGTTTTATGGAACGGATCCATGATAGTGAAATGGTCGGACTGGGGGGCCGGCGCGTTGTTCAACCAGTCCGTGCTGCTGCTGGAGCCTGTCGCGGCACCGCCATCTGGCGTACCCCACGCATCTGCACCGCCGGTGGCCGCATGATGACCACTGTCGGCGGCACTGCTCTGGTCTGCAGCACCTGACCAGGGATCGCTACTTTGGCTGCTCTGGGTATCCGTCGGGGCCGGGTTATCCCATGGGGTCGTTGTCGCTTTACTCATGGCTGGCTCCTTCACGATCTAAAGCACGTAGCAGCGTGCTTTTGGATATTACGCCGACGTATTGATTTTCTTCTCCCACCACCGGAACGGCACAGGGAGCCTGCGCCACGTGTGAGAGCAGTTCGTTTAACGAGGTCGTGGCAGGAACCGCCGCTGGCGCGTCGAGCAGGGCGCTTTCCAGACCTTGCCCTGCCGCCAGGGCCGCCTTGAGAGAGTCGGTTGACACTACGCCGATAAATTTCTGTTTCTCCAGCACGTAGCCGTAATCACGATCTTCTTCCTGCAGAAGTTGTATGGCCGAGCGCGGGCCTAATCCGGTCGCTTTGCGAATGAGCGCGCCAGCATTTCGGCGTGCAATATCGTTAGCGCTAAAGACGTGACTGATATCGACGCCGCGGAAGAACGTACGGACATAATCATTGGCGGGATTATTCAGGATTTCATCGGGTGAGCCGACCTGAATGACTTCGCCATTTTGCATAATGGCAATACGATCGCCAATGCGCATGGCTTCGTCCAGGTCGTGTGAAATAAATACGATAGTGCGCTGATGTCTGGCCTGTAATTTCACCAGCTCATCCTGCATTTCGGTACGAATTAAGGGATCGAGTGCAGAAAAGGCTTCATCCATTAATAAAATATCGGGATTAATGGCTAAAGCGCGTGCCAGCCCGACACGCTGACGCATGCCGCCTGATAGCTCATCAGGATAGGCGTGGGCGTAATTTTCCAGTCCAACCTGGCGTAATGCCTCAAGGGCTTTTTCCTGACGTTCTGCTAAGGGGATGCCGGCTAATTCCATGCCAAAAGCGGCATTATTTACAACGTCAAGATGCGGCATTAAGGCGAATGACTGAAATACCATGCTGATCTTATTTCGGCGAACCTCACGCAGTTCGCTGTCCGATATTTTTGCAATATCGACACCGTCAATAATCACCTGGCCGCGCGTCGGCTCTATCAGACGATTGAGAAGGCGAACCATGGTGGATTTTCCTGAACCGGATAACCCCATGATGACGAAGATCTCGCCTTCTTCAATGGCCAGACTGGCATTTTTAACACCGAGCGATAAGCCTGTTTTTTCGAGGATTTCCTCTTTACTACAGCCCTTATCAATATATTTAAATGCCCTTTGTGGATTATCACCAAATACCTTATAAAGATTTTTTACTTCTACTTTTATTGTCATCCGTAAGTCATGCCCTGATTAAATTATTTTAATGTAAAATGACGTGTCCTGTTCAATTTAAGCAGGCTATAACCTGACATACTCAGATTATCTGTCAACCCTGACGTGAAATATTCATGGCTGGAAAGTACGCCTTGTTGCGATAATTTCCAGTCATCACAAGGGATGCGGGGAGATGAATTTTTTATGATTTATTTTGCAAAACGACAGTCATTAGACCGTGCAGCGCGGAGATATTGGCAGAATGACGAACGGAAGGGCGGGAATGAATAAAAATAATGACGCTGATTAAAGATAACTAACAGCTTATTAATCAGCGCCAGTAATTATGACCGCCTGTGACTTATCATAACGGCACAGACAACCTTAGAAACTCCAGTCTTCGTCTTCCGTTTCGACCGCTTTGCCCATCACGTATGAGGAGCCCGAACCCGAAAAGAAGTCGTGATTTTCATCCGCGTTTGGGGATAACGCCGACAGGATTGCCGGGTTAACGCGAGTTAACTCTGCCGGGAACAGCGCTTCATAGCCAAGATTCATCAAGGCCTTATTGGCGTTGTAGTGCAGGAAGGTTTTCACTTCTTCCGCCCAGCCAACATAGCCATAGAGCGCTTCAGTATAAACAACCTCGTTTTCATACAGCGCCAGCAGCAGATCGATGGCGAACTGCTGCAATGCTTCACGGCGGCGTTCATCAACCTGCTCAAGGGCTTTTTGATACTTGTAGCCAATATAGTAGCCGTGAACGGCCTCATCGCGGATGATGAGCCGAATCAGATCGGCGGTATTGGTCAGTTTGCCACGGCTTGACCAGTACATCGGCAGCCAGAATCCTGAATAGAACAGGAACGACTCCAGAAAGACGCTGGCGATTTTTTTCTTTAACGGATCGTCAGCGCGGTAATGGGTAAGAATGATCTCAGCTTTATTTTGCAGCGCCTGATTCTCTTCGCTCCACTGATAAGCGGCATCCACATCGCTGGTATGACACAACGTCGAAAAAATCGAGCTGTATGAGCGGGCATGTACCGCCTCCATAAAGCTGATATTCGACAAGACGGCCTCTTCATGTGGCGTCAGCGCATCGGGCATTAAGCCCGGCGCACCCAGCACGTTCTGAATGGTGTCCAGCAGCGTCAGGCCGGTGAATACGCGGATGGTCAACTGCTGATGCTGTTTATCCAGCGTCTGCCAGGCCGGCAGATCGTTGGACAAAGGGATTTTTTCCGGCAACCAGAAGTTGCTGGTCAGACGGTTCCAGACTTCAAGATCTTTCTCGTCCTGAATACGGTTCCAGTTAATGGCTTGAATTTGTCTGAGTTGCATAATGGGTTCTCACAGTGCGCAGGAGACGCAGCCCTGAATTTCAGTGCCTTGCAGGGCCATCTGACGGAGTCGAATGTAGTAAAGCGTTTTAATCCCTTTCTTCCAGGCGTAAATCTGCGCTTTATTAATGTCGCGCGTGGTCGCGTCATCCCGGAAAAACAGGGTTAATGACAGGCCCTGATCCACATGTCGGGTCGCCTCTGCGTAGGTATCAATAATGGCTTCCGGCCCAATCTGGTAAGCGTCCTGATAGAGTTCCAGATTGTCGTTGGTCATGAAGGGGGCCGGATAGTAAACGCGACCGGTTTTGCCCTCTTTGCGGATCTCTATTCGCGACACAATCGGGTGAATACTGGAGGTGGCGTGGTTGATATAGGAGATCGATCCGGTAGGCGGTATCGCCTGCAGGTTTTGATTATACAGCCCCGAGGCCATCACCGATTCACGCAGTGCCAGCCAGTCGTTGTGACAGGGCAAGCTGATGCCCGCATCGGCAAACAGGGCGGCGATACGGGCGGTTCGCGGCTGCCAGTCGCTTTGCAGATATTTGTCAAAATACGCGCCGGTGGCATAGGTTGAGGCGCTAAAACCGTCGAAAGTCTGCTGGCGCTCTTTTGCCAGCTGATTCGAGGCGCGCAGAGCATAATAAGTGACGCAGTAAAAATAGAGATTAGTGAAGTCCAGCGCCTCGGGTGATCCGTAAGCAATACCTTCACGCGCCAGATAACCATGCAGGTTCATCTGACCCAGACCGATAGCATGCGAGCGGCGATTGCCTTCCGCAACGGAGGGAACTGAGCCAATGTCACTCATATCTGACACCGCAGTCAGCGCCCGAATCGCCGTTTCCACCGTGTGGGCCAGATCGCCAGAATCCATCGCATGGGCAATATTCAGCGAGCCAAGGTTACAGGAGATATCTTTGCCCATGCGGCGGTAGCTGAGATCCTCGTTGAATTCGCTGGCGCTGTTCACCTGCAAAATCTCTGAGCAGAGGTTGCTCATATTGATGCGACCGGCAATCGGGTTATCCCGGTTTACGCTGTCCTCATACATGATGTAGGGATAGCCTGATTCGAACTGGATTTCCGCCAGCGTCTGGAAGAAATCGCGCGGCTGAATATAGGTTTTACGGATTCTGTCGTCCGCCAGCATCTCCGTGTATTTCTCGCTGATGCTGATATCGCCAAATGCCTGACCGTAGATTCTTTCAACATCGTAGGGCGAGAACAGCGCCATCGGCTGATTCTCTTTGGCAAGCTGGAAGGTGATATCCGGAATGACCACGCCCAGCGACAGCGTTTTAATGCGGATTTTTTCATCTGCGTTTTCACGCTTGGTATCCAGGAAGCGCAAAATATCCGGATGGTGAGCATTCAGCCAGACTGCGCCGGCTCCCTGACGTGCCCCGAGCTGGTTGGCATAAGAAAACGCATCCTCCAGCATTTTCATCACCGGAATAACGCCGGAAGACTGGTTTTCAATGCGCTTGATCGGCGCACCGGACTCACGCAGGTTCGACAGCAGAAACGCCACGCCGCCGCCGCGTTTTGACAGCTGGAGCGCAGAGTTTACTGCCCGGCCAATCGACTCCATATTGTCTTCAATGCGCAGCAGGAAGCAGGAAACCAGTTCGCCGCGCTGTTGCTTGCCGCTGTTCAGAAACGTTGGCGTGGCGGGCTGAAAACGCCCACTCAGGATAGCTTCCAGCACCGAGCGCGCCAGGGTTTCATCGCCCTGCGCCAGCGTCAGCGCCACCATACAGGCACGCTGCTCGAAGGTTTCCAGGTAACGCTTGCCATCAAAACTTTTCAGGGTGTAGCTGGTGTAGTACTTCCACGCACCCAAAAAGGTCTTGAACGCAAAGCCCCATGCATCGGCTTCGTCGTGCAGCCCGCAGACAAAGTTAAAATCATACTGATTAAGTATGGAAGCTTCGTAGTAGCCTTCAGCGACCAGATAGCGCAGGCGCTCGGCGATGCTGGCAAAGTGCTGGGTGTTGGGCTGCACGTGCTGAATAACAAACTGACGTGCGGCCTGCTGGTCCTTGTCAAACTGGATGCGGCCGTCAGCGTCATACAGGTTCAGCATGGCGTTCAGGGCATGGTAATCCAGCGCTACGTCGTTGAGGGTATCTGTCGTTGCCAAAATTGGGTTACTCCCGCTTTCACATTGGCGATATCGTCGAGGGTTCCCATCAGTTCAAACCGATACAGATAGGGAACCTGACATTTCTTAGCAATGATGTCGCCTGCCAGGCAGTAACCTTCGCCAAAATTACGGTTACCGGCGGCGATAACGCCGCGTAAGCCGTTGCGGTTGGCGTCATCATTGAGAAACTGAATTACCTGTCTGGGCACCGCACCGCGGTGGCCGCCGCCGCCATAGCTGGGCACGACCAGAATATAGGGCTGGTCGATGTGCAGCTGTTGCTCTGCGTCAATCGGTATACGGCACGCGGGCAGGCCCAAACGGAGAATAAACCGATGGGTGTTTTCCGACTGGCTGGAAAAATAGACCAGTGGAAACATGCGGCTATCCGCCCATCGCCACGGACTGAGACAGGCCAGCTATCTTGTCAGGGCGGAACCCACTCCAGTGATCGTCATGCGTCATGACGACTGGTACCTGGCGGTAACCCAAGGCCTTGAGGTTATCGATGGCCTCCGGTTGCGTATCCAGGTTGATGAGGTGGTAGTCGATGCCCTGGCGATCCAGTGCATTTTTCGTGGCATTACACTGGACACAGTTATTTTTAGTGTAAATAATAATGCGCATGATTCGTATTCCTCTTTCATTGCGGTGCTGCTGCGGATAACGAAGTTTTTTCCATGAATCAGGCTTCGTCCTTGCTAACATCTTGTGGTGTGACAATGAAATGAATACTAGATGTAGCGTTAATTGCGGTCAAGCGTACTATATATGGGGTTAATGGCCTCGGATGCGGCAAGCCAGTGGCGACGCGCCCTTCCACGCGAAAAAATATTTTGTAAAGCCAGTTGCGCAAAAAACAGGCATAAAAAAGCCCCGCTCATTGAGCGAGGCTGATGATAACGGCAGGGCAGGGACTAGCGGCGGGACACTAACAGCGCACCCAGCACAATCCCGACCGCAGCGCCGATGCCGACACCGTGCCAGGGTTTATCATGCACATAGGCATCAACCTGATAACCGGCGTCGCGGGCGGCCTGCGAAACACGATTGCCACCACCGTTCAATTTCGCACGGGTTTGCTTCAGCAGGGCTTCCGCCTGGCTGCGGGCAGAGTTGACCTCATCCTTCGCTTCGCTGCCGTAAGATTTCAGCAGCGCTTCAAGTGAATCAGCCAGCTCGTTCACATCCTGATTGATATCAATGTCATCGTTTTTTTGCGTTCGATTAAACATTTTTGGCTCCCTTGTCATTAACACGTAATACTCAGTGTAGACCACGTTTGACTTAACGAGGCGCGGGATGGCCCTTTAGGGAAAATTCCGAATGCCCGTTCAGCCACGCTGATGTAAGGTTGCGTGGCTTTTGAAGAGGAGAGGATCAAGCATGTATTTACGACCAGATGAGGTAGCGCGCGTACTGGAAAAAGTAGGCTTTGAAGTCGATGAGATCACACCACGCGCTTATGGCTACCGTCGTGGCGACAACTATGTTTATGTTAACCGTGAAGCGCGTATGGGGCGCACGGCGCTAATTATTCACCCAACGTTGAAAGAAAAAAGTCAGCCCTTTGCCGAACCGGCGTCAGAAATAAAAACCTGCGATCACTACACGCGGTTCCCTCTCTACCTGGCGGGTGATTCGCAGGAACATTATGGTATTCCACACGGCTTCAGTTCCCGCATGGCGCTTGAACGCTATATACAGAGCGTGTTCGGCTAGCGCACCCCGCCCCGTAAACGCGGGGCAACGATCCCTTCCCGTCGATGCCTGACCGCTTCGCCCGTTGCATTTCGGCGCCGTAATGCGTATAAATCTGCTGCATATAGATGTTTAGACGTCCATACGGATGGGGTATATGAGCGAGCAGACGACTTCTTCGCAGGATCAATTTAAACGAACCATGAAAGTTCGCCACCTGGTGATGCTATCGCTGGGCGGCGTCATCGGTACCGGCCTGTTTTTTAATACCGGCTACATTATTTCCACCACCGGGGCCGCAGGCACGCTGCTGGCTTATCTGATTGGTGCGCTGGTGGTATGGCTTGTGATGGCCTGCCTGGGTGAACTGTCGGTCGCCATGCCTGAAACGGGGGCATTTCACGTCTATGCCGCTCGCTATCTGAGCCCGGCCACGGGCTATACCGTCGCCTGGCTGTACTGGCTGACCTGGACCGTCGCGTTGGGCTCCAGCCTGACGGCGGCAGGGTTCTGTATGCAGTACTGGTTTCCTCACGTGCCGGTCTGGCTATGGTGCCTGGTCTTCTGTATCGCCATCTATCTGCTCAATGTGATTTCCACCCGTTTCTTTGCCGAAGGGGAGTTCTGGTTTTCCATCATCAAAGTCATCACGATTGTCGCCTTTATTATCCTGGGCGGCGCGGCCATGTTTGGCTTTATTCCGATGAAGGACGGCACGCCCGCGCCGGGTTTGAGCAATATCACTGCACACGGCTGGTTGCCTAATGGCGTATTACCGATTCTGATGACGATGGTCGCGGTGAACTTTGCCTTTTCCGGCACCGAGCTAATTGGCATTGCAGCAGGCGAAACCGAAAACCCGCAAAAAGTCGTGCCGCTGGCCATTCGTACTACCGTCGCGCGCCTGATCCTGTTCTTTGTCGGCACCGTTTTCGTGTTGGCCGCCTTAATTCCAATGGACCAGGCTGGCATCGTTAAAAGTCCCTTTGTGCTGGTATTTGAGAAGATCGGCATTCCCTGGGCGGCAGATATCATTAACTTTGTGATACTCACGGCCATCCTGTCTGCGGCGAACTCGGGTCTGTATGCCTCAGGCCGCATGCTGTGGTCGCTGGCCAATGAGAACACGCTGCCGCGCGCCTTCGCCCGGGTCAACAAACGCGGGGTACCGCTGCTGGCGATAACGGTCAGTATGATCGGCGGCCTGCTGGCGCTGTTCTCCAGCGTGGTCGCGCCGGATACGGTATTTGTGGCGCTGTCTGCTATCTCTGGCTTTGCAGTGGTGGCCGTGTGGTTGAGCATCTGCGCGTCGCACTATGTTTTTCGTCGTCGCCATGTGCAACAGGGTAAATCGCTGCAGGAACTGGCTTATCGCGCGCCGCTGTATCCGCTCACGCCCATCCTGGGCTTCCTGCTTTGCCTGCTGGCCTGTGTGGGGCTGGCTTTCGATCCCTCGCAGCGTATTGCCCTGTGGTGCGGAATTCCGTTTGTGCTGTTTTGCTATGGCGCTTACCATGTCACGCACAAAAAAACACAGGCTAAGGAGGCCAGGGATGTCGCATAATCCTGTTTCGCGCGCATTACAACAGTCTGCACCGCTGATTCTTGACGGCGCGCTGGCGACCGAGCTTGAGGCGCGTGGTTGCGATCTGGCGGATGCGTTGTGGTCCGCTAAAGTGCTGGTGGAGAACCCTGAGCTGATTTATCAGGTGCACTACGACTATTTTGCTGCCGGCGCGCGCTGCGCCATTACTGCCAGCTATCAGGCCACGCCACAGGGCTTTGCGGCGCGGGGCCTCGACGAAACGCAGTCTCTGGCGCTGATCGCCCAAAGCGTCGAACTGGCTAAACGTGCCCGCGCAGATTATCTGGCGACGCAGGCCGAAGCAAAGATCCTGCTGGTGGCGGGATCGGTCGGACCTTACGGCGCGTTTCTGGCCGATGGATCGGAATACCGGGGGGATTACGCGCTGCCAGAGGCTGAAATGATGGCGTTCCATCGCCCACGGATCAACGCATTACTGGCGGCGGGCGTGGATGTACTGGCCTGCGAAACGCTGCCCTCCTTTGCAGAAGCCCAGGCGCTGGTTGCCCTGTTAGGCGAATTCCCTGACAGTCGCGCCTGGTTCTCGTTCACGCTGCGTGATGCCGAACACATCAGCGACGGCACGCCGCTGCGTGAGGTGGCGGCTTACCTCAATGCGCAATCGCAGGTGGTGGCATTAGGAATCAACTGTATTGCGCTGGAAAGCGTTACGCCGGCCCTGCAGCAGCTTCAGCGCCTGACGGACAAACCGCTGGTGGTCTATCCCAACTCGGGCGAGCAGTACGACGCCAGCAGCAAAACCTGGCACTCTGCGCCCTCTGGCTGCACCTTGCATGACAAGTTTAGCGAGTGGCAGCAGGCCGGTGCCCGGTTGATTGGCGGCTGCTGCCGCACCTCCCCCAAAGACATCGCGGCTATTGCCCGGCATTGTCAACCGCAATAAAGCGGCAGAATCGGGCGATGATAGCCCGATTGAGACAGATGAAAAGGTGGGAAGGGCGGTTTACACTGTGCTTCCTGACTTTTATCGGATCCTTCCATGAAACAGCACATTCTGGCGCTTGCCGCCGCGATGCTTCTGAGCGGCTGCGCCACCATTGTTGGCACTGAAACTCAATCGGTTCTGATCGATTCACAGCCGCCGGGCGCGCGTTTTACCGTGCAGGATGAAAACGGCCGCCCGGTTGCGGAAGGATACACGCCGAAAACCGTTATCCTGGAAAAATCCAACCACCGCTACTTTGGCAAAAAACACTATCTGCTGATGCTGGAAAGTCCGGGCTATGTGCCAGTAACGGTGCCAATTGAGGCCCGCGCCAACCTCTGGTATCTGCTGGGAAATATTCCCCTGCTGGGTTTACCCGGTTGGTTACTGGTGGATCCGTTCTATGGCGGCATGTACAACCTGGAGCCTGAGCATCCAAGGCCTTACATGAATCCGGTCGGCGCGCGCGGCTGATTACTGGGCAGTGGGTTTGACCATGCTGCCCTGGGTTTTATGCCGTTCCAGATACTGATGCTGGAAAATGCACATACGGATCGTATTGCGGTACTCGCCATTGATAAAGAATTCGTGTTTTAGCACGCCTTCGATCTCAAAACCGAGTTTGCTGTAGATATGGATCGCTTTCTCATTTTCCTGATCGACAATCAGGTAGAGCTTGTACAGGTTGAGGACTGAGAAACCGTAATCCATCGCCAGGCGGGCGGCCTGGGTTGCCAGGCCTCTGCCCTGATGGGTCGGATCGATGATGATCTGAAACTCAGCACGGCGATGAACATGGTTAATCTCGACCAGTTCCACCAGTCCCGCTTTTTGCCCCTCATGTTCTACCACGAAACGTCGCTCGGTCTGATCGTGAATGTGTTTGTCATAGAGATCGGACAGCTCAACAAAAGCCTCATACGGCTCTTCGAACCAGTAGCGCATGACGCTGGCATTGTTATCAAGCTGGTGCACAAAGTGCAGATCTTCTCTTTCCAGCGGGCGGAGTCTGATGGTCATTATCTTTCCTTACTTAGGCTGAGGCGGCAATGTGCTCAACGATCCGCCCTTGCGCCATGCGTACGGCACGGTCGCACATATGGTCAATCACGTCAGGATCGTGACTCACCAGAACCATGGTCAGGCCATCCTGACGCTTGAGATCGTTAAGCAGATTGAGGATTTCAGCCTGTATTGACATATCCAGTGCTGATGTCGGCTCATCCAGCAGCAGTATTTTGGGCTGTAGCAACAGCGCGCGAACAATCGCCACGCGCTGACGCTGACCGCCGGACAGCTGATGAGGATAACGATCGGCTAACGACGGGTCCAGCCCGACATGGCGAAATCTGTCATCAATACGATCGTCAATGTTATCCTGCTTAAGCAGCCTGAGCGGCTCAGCCAGCGTGCGGCGCAAACGGTGGCGCGGATGCAGGGAAGCATAAGGGTCTTGAAACACCATTTGCACGTCCTGGCGCAGCGCACCGGTAAAGGTTTTGCCAGGCTGCACCGGATGCCCGGCCAGCTGCATCTCGCCCTGCCAGTGGGGATTCAGTCCAGCCATAACCCACAGCAGCGACGACTTACCACAGCCGGACGGGCCGACCAGGCCAAAGCACTCACTGGCGTTCACCTGTAGATTCACGTCGTGCACCACCGTGCGGAGATCGTAGCCCTGTTTGTGTGACACACTGAGGTTATGCAAATTAATCATGGTGGTTGGCCTCCAGCGCCGCGCGGTCCAGAACCGGCAGCGGTTGTCCATGTGTTGCTTTACTGGGACGGCATGACCACAGCGTGCGGGTATAGGGATGCGTGGCCTGAGGCAGATCGGCGGCCGGCAGCGTATCCAGCACCCTGCCTTTGTACATCACCATAACCCGCTCGCAGTGTTCCGAGACCTGTTGCAGGTCGTGGCTAATCAGCAGCAGACCCATGTTGCGTGACTCAATCAGTTGGCGGATCAGCGACAGCACCTGATCGCGCATGGCGTGATCCAGCGCGGAGGTCGGCTCATCCGCAATCAAAAAAGCCGGATCGGTAATCAGGGCGATCGCCAGCATCACGCGCTGGCCCATACCGCCCGAAAGCTGATGCGGGTAGAACTGCATCAGGGCTCGCGGATCGGGCAAGCCCACCGCGTCCAGCATATCGCAGACTTTTTCTTTACGTTCCGCCCGACTCAGGCGGCGATGCAGAATCAGCGGTTCTTCAACCTGCCAGCCGATCGTCCGCGCTGGATTCAGCGCATACTTGGGATCCTGCATCACCATGGCCACCCGATCGCCACGAAGCTTACTCCAGCTGCGTTCGTTCAGGGTCAGGGCATTTTCACCGGCGACCTGGAGCTGGGTAGCCTGCAGATGCAGTGACGGAGACAGCAGTCCCATCAGGGTCCGTGCAGTGAGGGATTTGCCGGAACCGGATTCGCCGACCAGCGCCACGCGCTCACGCCCGATTGAAAAGCTAATGTTATCGACCAGCGTCGCGTCGTCGCTGCGGATGCTGAGCGACTCTACCAGAATGTTATTTTGCATGTCGGGTATCCAGTCGGTCACGCAGGCCATCGCCTGTCAGGTTAAAGGCCAGGCTGGCAAACAGAATGGCCGCGCCGGGCGCAGCAGCGACCCACCACTGGTCAAATATGACCTTACTGCCTTCTGCTACCATTGAACCCCACTCGGCGGTCGGCGGTTGCACGCCCATGCCAAGGAAGCCCAGTCCGGCGGCGGCCAGAATAATCCCACCCAGGCTGAGTGCGGCGCGCACCACCGCGGTGGGCAGGCACAGCGGCAGAATATGGCCGAACATCAGGCGAAAACCGGTAATCCCCTGCATTCGGGCCGCCGCCAGATAGTCGCTGCGGCGCAGCGCCAGGGTTTCGGCTCGTGCCTGGCGGGCAAACGGCGGCCAACTGGTCAGCGCCAGAGCCAGCGCGCCGTTCATCAGTCCCGGTCCCATCATTGCGACCAGCGCCAGCGCAATCACCAGGTTGGGCAGCGACAGAAAAATATCCGTAATACGCATTAATACGCGCTCGGTCCAGCCGCCCGCGTAACCCGCGGTGATCCCCACCAACAGGCCAACCGGAATGGTCAGCACCAGGATCAGCGAGACCAGCAGCAGCGTCGGGCGCGCGCCATAGATCACCCGGGAGAGTAAATCGCGACCAAATCCATCGGTGCCGAACCAGTGTGCAGCCGAAGGCGGCAGCAACCGGCTGGCGATGGTTTGCAGATTCGGATCGTAGGGGGCAATAAGCGGGGCCAGCACTGCCATCAGAATCACAATCGTCACCAGCGTCAATCCAATGGTTAACGAGGTGATGCGGCGACGGGGTCGCACCGTTTCAAGTTCAGTGAGTTGTTGCGTCATCGTGTTCTCGGGTCGGTTAACCAGGTGAGGGCATCCGCCAGCGCGTTAATCAGGATAAAGCAGCCGCCGATTAGTAAGGTGGCGCCTAAAATCGCCGGCACATCGCCAGAGAAAAGCGCATTGGTCATGTAGCGCCCCACGCCGGGCCAGGCAAATACGGTTTCCGTCAGGACCGAGCCTTCCAGCAAGGTCGCGTAAGAGAGCGCAATTACGGTAATCAGGGTACCGAGCACGTTAGGGAAAATATGGCGCAACAGAATGCGCCCCCGTCCCGCGCCTTTGGCGCGTGCCAGCACCACATACTCTTTGCTGCTCTCTTCCAGCAGCGCCGCACGCAGCAGGCGGGTGATGCCAGCCATCGCCAGCAGGCCCAGGATCACCACCGGTAACCATAAGTGCGCCACCGCATTCCAGAATATTTCCCGGTCACCCGACAGCCAGCTGTCAATCAGTACGAAGCCGGTTTTCGGCTCCAGCGTATAGGCCCAGATATCATCCAGCCGCCCCGGTCCGGCAGACCAGTGCAGAACCGCATAAAACAGCAACAGGCCCAGCAGGCCCAGCCAGAAAACCGGCACAGAGTAGCCCAGCAGGGAGATAAAGCGGGCGACATTATCAATCCAGCTGCCGGGCTTCCACGCGGCAATCAGTGCCAGTGAAACGCCAAAGATGACGGCAAAAATCATCGCGCAGGTCGCCAGCTCAATGGTGGCCGGAAACGTCTGAAGCAGGTCGCTGCTCACCGGCTGGTTGGTCAGGCGGGATACGCCGAGATCGCCGCGCAGCAGGTGTTCAATGTAATGCCAGAACTGCATCAGTACCGGCTGATCTAATCCCAGATCGTGACGCACCTGCGCGTAGGTCGCTTCGCTGGCATGATCGCCAGCGATTTGCTGTACCGGATCGATCGGGGACAGATGCGACAGCATAAAGGTGAACGCCAGCAAACCCAGCAGGGTGATCGCCAGCGACAGCAAGCCTGATGAAAGGCGGCCAACGCGCCGCCAGACATGCCGGGCGGGCCCGGCAGAAGAGGCAGACTGTGCCATTACTTCGTTACCTGCGAGTAGTAAACCATGTCCGGGTTGATGCCCTGAACATAGCCCTTGAGGTTGTCGCGCAGGGCGATAAGGTTTTTCGCCTGCAGGCCAATCACATAAGGCGAGCTTTTCAGCACTTCACGCTGCATAGCCTGATACAGCTCAACGCGTTTTTTCGGATCGCTTTCAGCCGTTGCCGCCAGCACCTGTTTGTTCAGCTCCGGAATGTGCCAGTCGGAACGGTAAGCAATCGTCTTGCTGCCATCTTCCGGATTATAGGCAAATGACGCGGCGTTGGTGTTTGGATCAAAGTAGTCTGCGCCCCAGGCGTTGATCGTGCCTTCGTAATTATGCGCTTTGACGCGGGTCGAGACTTCAGAGCTCAGTCCCGGTAACACTTCCACTTTCACGCCGCCCTTGGCAAAGCTGCCCTGCAGGGCCTGAGCGATATCCAGGTAGGGAGGCTGATTGCTGGTAGACAGGGTGAAGCTGACGTTAGTCAGGCCGGCCTTTTTCAGAATCGTTTTGGCTTTTTCAGGATCGTAACTGTAAGGGTTTTCGTTTAATGCACCCAGAAAACCTTTCGGCAGAAACGTCTGGTGCACATCGAACTGGCCTTTCAGCAGCTGTCCGGCAATGCCCTTGTAGTCAAACAGGTAGCGCGCGGCTTCCCAGAAGGCCGGATTTTTTAAGGCGGCGTTATTTTTGTTGCCGATGTTGAACTGAATGTAATACAGCGAGGCCATCGGAATGGCTTCGGTTTTCACACCGCTTTTGCCCTGTAGCGAGGCGATCTGATCGGCCCCCAGGTTACGCGCGATGTCTGCATCACCTTGCTCAAGCAGCAGACGGCGGGCCGCGGGTTCCGGCACGTTCTTGATCAGAATATTTTTGATCTTTGGCGCCCCGGCTGGAGAGGTCGGATTGGCGGTCAGGATCACGGCCTGGTGCATCACGACCTTGCGAATCTGATACGGGCCGCTACCGGCGGAGTTCGTGGCCAGCCAGCCGTTGCCCAAATCGCCTTTTTCGGCGTGCGCGCTCACGGTTTTTTCATCGACTATGGAGGACACTGGTGCTGACAGCAGGCTCAGCACATAGGCCGGGCTAACGTCGGCCGTCCAGCTGATTTGCACATGGTCGTCATCGACCTTTTTCAGGAAGCTATCCACATTATCTTTATTCCAGCCGAGCTGGGTAAGAATAAAGGAGGGATCCAGATTCAGTTTCACGACGCGACCCAGCGAGAAGATCACATCTTCCGGACGCAGGGGATTGCCGCTGGAGAACTTAGCGTCTTTACGCAACGCAAATGTCAGGCTGCGATTGTCACTGCCTGGCTGCCAGGACGTTGCCAGCGTGGGTTTTAAATCAATTGGGTTCTGCGGGTCAGACTGGACCAGCCGCTGATAAATATTGGTAAACGCCTGTACGCTGGTGAGTTCAAATCCCTTCGCCGGATCGAAGCTGTCGGCATCATCGGTCGACTGCACCACGACTAACGTATCTTTTGGTGTGGCAGCATTGACGCTGAAGGCGGTGGCCAGTGACAAAGCCAGCAGTGATGGAATTATTTTTTTCATGGAAAATCCTTGCCTGAGAAAGTAACGCGAGTGTACGAAAGGGCTCATGCAAAGAATAGTCCATTATCGGCTAATGATATGCAAAAAAGTTATAACAAATGCAGGCCGGTTATAAGACGCAAACAAAACGGCTGTGCGAAACAGAAACGGTTAATAAACGAGATGGCAATTGAGCGGTTATTTTCCTTTACCCGAAGGGCCTGGTGTTTATACTACGTGAAAATATTTGCAGGAGTCATACATTGGACAGTCACCCTAAACGCGATTTCACTCCGGCAAGCTAACTGCATTTCGCTGCTTGCCACACGGCGGGCAGCAATCCCTTCTTTAGATCACGATTGCTCTCCTTAAAATTAACGCTGTAGTCACCGCGAAAGCACGCTATGTTGATGTATATTCTGGCACTTTTTCCTCCGCCTCGACAGGCGTAGCTGCGGGCTGCGCACCCTTTCACTTTCAGCTTTCTTTTGCTTTGCGTTTATTTCGCAAGGCCCGACATCTTTCGGCCTGATATTACGGCCGCAGAGTGGGAAAAATAACTTTTTCTAAGAGACGGGCTGATTCAATAAACCGGTAATCACCGGAAAACCAGGCATGCATTATTTGGCATGCAGGATATCTGTTGCTTTAAATCAGGGAGATGTCGACATGAGCGACATGAAACTCGAACAAGCCGCGATGGCTTACCATGCGCATCGTGCAGCAAAAAAATCACACACCCCTTATGCGATTGAACGTGAAGCACGTTATCGCACCGATGTGACGCTGACGAATCTGCACAGCAGCTTCGAGGGCCTGACCCATGCGGAAGCCAGCGCGCGGCTCAGTGACTATGGTCGTAATGAAGTCATGCATGAGAAGGCCCCCTCTGCGTTTATCCAGCTGATTACGGCATTCAATAATCCGTTTATTTATGTGCTGATGGTTCTGGCACTGGTGAGCTTTATAACGGATTACTGGCTGCCGTTGCGGGCTGGCCAGGAAACCGATCTCTCGGGCGTGGCGATTATTCTTACCATGGTGACGCTGAGCGGGCTGCTGCGTTTCTGGCAGGAGTTTCGCACCAATCGTGCCGCTCAGGCGCTAAAATCTCTGGTGCGTACTCAGGTGACCGTGCTGCGTCGGGAAGAGGGCTGTGCAATCTCCCGTCGCTACGATATCGATATGCGCGAACTGGTGCCGGGGGATGTCATTTTACTGAGCGCGGGCGATCTGGTGCCCGCCGATGTGCGCCTGCTGACCTCACGCGATCTGTTCATCAGTCAGGCGATCCTGACCGGGGAATCCCTGCCGGTAGAAAAAAACGATCTCAGCGCAGGCGTGGAGATTGAAGAGCAACCCGGTCGCAGCGTGCTTGAGCTGAAAAACAGCTGCCTGATGGGGACCAATGTTGCCAGCGGCACGGCCAGAGCGTTAGTGGTCGCCACCGGCAGCGAGACCTGGTTTGGTTCGCTGGCGGCCTCTCTGTCCGGCCGCCGTCCACAGACATCGTTTGACCGCGGCGTGAACAGCGTGTCCAGACTCCTCATCCGTTTTATGCTGGTCATGGTGCCGATTGTGTTACTGCTGAATGGCTTTACCAAGGGCGACTGGATGGATGCCATGCTGTTTGCGCTGGCTGTTGCGGTGGGCCTGACACCGGAAATGCTGCCCATGATTGTCAGCGCCAATCTGGCAAAAGGTGCCATTGCGATGTCCCGCCGCAAAGTGATTGTTAAACGCCTGAACGCCATTCAGAACCTGGGAGCAATGGATGTGCTCTGTACTGATAAAACCGGCACGCTGACACAGGACAATATTTTGCTGTCGGCGCATCTCAACGCTAACGATGAAGAAGATGCTCGCGTCCTGCTGCTGGCATGGCTTAACAGCAGCAGCCAGAGCGGTGCGAAAAATTTAATGGATCGCGCCGTGCTGAAGTTTGGTGAGCAAACGCTGTCTAAAGCGCAGTGCAGCCAGTTTCAGAAAGTGGATGAGCTTCCTTTTGACTTCGTTCGTCGTCGTGTCTCGGTCATCGTGGAGGATTTGCAAAGCCACCGCCCGTTACTCATCTGCAAAGGCGCTGTAGAAGAAATGCTGGCGGCGGCGACCACGCTACGTCAGGGCGATACCACTGTTCCACTGTGCGAACAAAAGCGCGCGGAGCTGCTCGCGCTAACCCGGCACTATAATCAGCAGGGTTTTCGTGTGCTGCTGGTGGCCACGCGCGAGCACGGGATATCGGTGCCGCTCAGCCGTGAAGATGAGTGCGAATTAACGATTGAAGGTTTGCTGACATTCCTTGATCCGCCTAAAGAGAGCGCGGGCAAGGCGATACAGGCACTGAAAGACAGCGGAATTCGCGTTAAAGTGCTGACCGGCGATAATCCTCTTGTGACGATGCGCGTCTGTCAGGAAATCGGGCTGGCTTCAGAAGCCATGCTGACCGGTAATGAAATCGAGGCCATGAGTGACGACGAGCTGCGCCGGGACGTCGAGCGCTGCATGATCTTCACCAAACTTACGCCTCAGCAGAAGTCACGCGTGCTTAAACTGCTGCAACAGAATGGACATACCGTTGGCTTTCTCGGCGATGGCATTAATGATGCGCCCGCGCTGCGCGAGGCGGATGTCGGCATTTCGGTCGACAGCGCGACGGATATTGCCAAAGAGTCGTCCGACATTATTCTGCTGGAAAAAGACTTAGCGGTACTGGGCGAAGGCGTGCTAAAAGGGCGTGAGACCTTTGGCAATATCATCAAGTACCTGAACATGACGGCCAGTTCGAATTTCGGCAACGTGTTTTCCGTGCTGATAGCAAGTGCGTTTATTCCTTTTCTGCCCATGCTCTCTGTACAGCTCCTGATTCAGAACCTGATGTATGACGTCTCTCAGTTGGCGTTGCCCTGGGATAAAATGGATCGCGAGTTTCTGCGCAAACCGCGTAAATGGGATGCGGGTAACATCAAACGTTTTATGCTGTGGATGGGGCCAACGTCTTCCATTTTCGATGTCACAACCTTTGCCCTGATGTGGTATGTGTTTGGCGCCAATCACGCCGGTGCGCAGTCGCTGTTCCAGTCCGGCTGGTTTGTTGAAGGGTTACTGTCCCAGACGCTGGTGGTGCACATGTTACGGACGCAGAAAATCCCCTTTGTTCAGAGCTGTGCCCGGTTACCAGTGCTGCTGACCACGCTGGGTATTTCCGCCGCCGGTATTCTGCTGCCGTTCTCGCCGCTGGGCGCAATGGTCGGGTTAGTGCCCCTGCCATGGCACTATTTCCCCTGGCTGGTGCTGACGCTATTCAGCTATTGCCTGGTCGCGCAGGGAATGAAAATGTTTTATATCAAACGTTTCGGCCGCTGGTATTAATCCGGCTGCAGGAATACACCGATAACGTCATAAACGACAGGTGGATGCCGAAACCGCGTTGGCCAGGCATCCACCGCCCGCCGTGCTCTCCCCGTATTGCTGCCGATCGCACACTTTGTTTTGGATCAATCCTTCGAAAGTGATGCCATAAATGTAATCAAGCTGCTGGTCATTATCTCTCTCCCGTCAGATTTCTCTGATACAATTTCACATTATTTACCGCGCCAGCCGCCAGTGTCGGGGGATCTTGAGGTGAGCCGGTATGGGGCTGGCCGCGTTCACTGCTGCGGGTGCAGGTTGTTAACCACCTGAACCTGCTATCGCCATGACGAGGGCCAGGTCCTGCCGTAGCGGATTCCGCGTTCACCCTTTGTATGCCTTCGCGAGCCATTGCGCTTTTCTCCCATGCCGATAAGGGTTTGTTGCCACGCATGTGTTGCTTATTGACTAAACACGCAGTTTGTTGCCGGTGAACAGGATGCAACAAACGGAGTATGTGATTGACGATTTGGTGCGGTTTATACCGGCTCAGGGCCTGCTATGCCTGGTGGATTCCAGCGAGACCAGCGTGCCGCTATCGCCTGCCTGCAACCATTTACTGGAAATGTTCCTGAAAAGCGCCGGCGTCGTGCTGTCCCGCGAGCAGATCCTGGATAACTTCTGGCAAGAGACGGGCGCAACGCCTTCTTCCAACAGCCTCAATGCCTACGTTTCTGCCATTCGACGCGGCCTGTCTTCACTGGGCATAGAGCAGGAGGCGATTACCACGGTGTACAAGGTGGGCTTCGTTTTCAATCCCGCCATTCGCATCCAAAAATCGGCCCTTCAGCCCCCAAATTCCGCGGGCGAACCGGCGCCCACTTCCACATCCGTCACGCGACGCAGCTGGCGCGCCTACTGGCTGTCTGGCGGTTTTATCTTGCTGTTACTCGGCGTGCTTCTTCTTCCGCTACTTCTGAAAGAGAAAAGCATCACGCCCGTCAGCGTCGCCCGGCTTGACGGCTGTGACGTCTTTTATCTTCCTGTTCACCCCGGTGAATCGACCTTTCCTGTTGAACGCGTGTGGCACAAGCTGATTGCAGACAGCGGAATGGCGTGTCAGAAGGGCGGTCGGTATATGTTTTATGTGGACAGAAATGTTACGGCAGGCCACAGCGGCAACGTCTATGTCTCGTACTGTGTGAGAACGAAAGACGAAAAAATAGCGTGCTCAAATTATACCGAGCTGGGATGGAGGCCAGATAATGATAAACCCTAAACGACGTCTGGCCTTATTGCTGTGCCTCATCATTGCCCTGGCGGGCGTGGTCATGTATGCCAGCTATTATTACGTGCGATCGCACAGTGACATGTTTGAATTTACCTGCGCGGCCAATTTAAAGCAGCGCGATGCCGCTACTGACTTTCATCTGGACGCCAGTTTTGTGCTGACGCTGCGTTATTCTGGCGACGCAATGGTCTCCGTTGATGGCATCGTACATAAAAATGGCAAGGATTACGTATTAAGGCGCAATGCCGAATTCCGCTATTCACCTTATATTCAGTCTCTGTATAAACTCAATCATTTTACCCTTCATCCGGGTGTGCGGGATAATGTTCCTGACAGCGTATTGAATACCAACTTCTCCTATCTTTATATCAGCAAAATAACCGGTATGAACGATGCCGTACTTATCGGTAGCCGTGTGATGCCACTGATTATCTGTCATACCCGCTAACGGATTGACCGGGCAGGCACGGCCTTGCCTGCCCCTCGCCTGTCCTCATTCTTCTTGCCTCGCCGCTGTCTTTTTCTGGTTTATTATTTTGTATTTTTTTATAAATTCAGGATATTAAATCTAAAAACAAGCATGTTTAAGTGTTTATGGTTGCCTGAGGGCGAAAATTGTTAAATTGCATCGTCGGCTAAGATTGCGGTCGGTTGTGGCGGAGAGCCGTTACCGATATGCGCTTATACAAGCGTTTGATTTCGAGAATGAAGTCGGATTTTTACCTTACGAGGAGCCAGCGATGAAAAATTTAGCTTATAAAATTCAGTGTGAGGCGAAATGGAATCAGCTTCAGGAAACGGAAAGAAAACCAAAAATGAAAGATGTGATGATGTGCCTGATAAAGCGCCAGGCGGAAGGCATCGTGACGCGTGATGTCGCGGATGAATGCGATATGTCTATTTATGCTGCGCGAAACTGGTTATTAAAACTGGAAAATAGTGGATTATTAAAAAAAGAGCCCGGGCGTAAATCCTGCAAGTGGTTCATCCTCTAAATTTTTCATTATCTTATTTCTGTCGTGATAATATTTCTGTCGTGATAATAAGCAGCCATGAACGCTACGCTTTTTTAAGGGACTACATATTATCAGCAGGGCAACGGCGTGCACGAAAGGAAAAGCGCCAGCTTAATATGGCCTCGGGGAAGGGGCGTAGCGCAGCAGCAGGCTGCCCATGATGCGATTTCGGCCAGCACGGCAAAAACGCCCTCGCTGCCCGCGCGCCGTAGCATGCGCCCAGACTGGCAGCCTGTCCTTGCGCAGAAAGAGGCCTGCAGTGGCACGACCGCATAAAAGCCAACAGTGAACACAAACCGGCAGGCAGAACAGGCGATCACAAACGGCTGGCCGGGCGCAGCGGAAACGGTGACATCGCGTTAAACATTTAACGCAGCACTGAATCAGGCATAGTAATGAATATGCTTCTTGCCATGGACGGGCGACGTCTCGATTTTCGTCCTGACCTTGAATACGTCCCACAGCAGCGACTCTGTAAGTATCTCATCAGGCGATCCCTGCGCAATCAGTTCGCCCCCCAGCATCACAATCAGCCGGTCACAAAACAGCGCCGCATGATTCAGATCGTGGATAGCGACAATGCTGGTGACCGGAAGCTCGCTAATGAGCTTCATCAGCTGGAGCTGATGGTGAATATCCAGGTGGTTAGTGGGCTCATCGAGCAGAATTTCATTGGGCGCCTGGGCCAATGCTCTGGCGATGTGTACGCGCTGGCGTTCACCGCCGGACAGGCTCTGCCAGCCCTGATCGCAGCGTGAGCACATATCCACCCGCGTCAGCGCGGCTTCCACTATCTCATCATCATGATGTGTCCAGCTGGAAAAAGGGGAGTGATGCGGAATCCTTCCAAGCTTTACGACGTCACGTACGGTCATATTGGCGCTGGTTAACGCATGTTGCTCAACAAAAGCCACACGGCGGGCAAGCTGCTTTCTGGCAATCAGGGACAGATCCTTGCCATCCAGCATCACCTTGCCCTTGTGTTGCTTACGCAGACCGGCCAGCAGGCGCAGCAGCGACGATTTACCGGAGCCGTTCGGCCCCAGCAAGCCCACGGTTTCGCCCGACGAGACCGCCAGGGACACATCGTTTACGATGACTTTTTTTCCTACCCGCCAGGTAAGGTTTTCCGCGCTGATACTCATTATTGCGTCCTGGAGCGATAAATAATAATTGCAAAGAAAGGCACGCCAACCAGCGCGGTCACGACGCCAACCGGCAGGCTCTGCGGCGCAATCAACATACGTGAAGCAATATCCGCCAGGACCATCAGAATCGCGCCCGCGATGGCACAGGCAATCAGTAAGCGGCGGTGTAACGGGCCGAAAAAGAAGCGCATCACGTGGGGAACAACCAGGCCGACAAAACCGATCGAGCCAGCCATACTGACAATCGTGGCGGTCATCAGGGCGGTTGCCGTGAACAGCACCAGACGCACCACGCCGACCGGAATCCCCAGCGAGGCGGCGGCGTCGTCACCGAAGGTAAAGGCGTCCAGCGCGCGGGAATAGTACAGGCAGACCGCTAAACCGATGACCACTATCACCAAAACCAGCTGAAACTCAGGCCAGCGCACGCCGCTGAAGCTACCTAACAACCAGAACATCACGTCACGCGCCTGTTGGGCATTGGCTGACGTACTGATGGTATAGGCGGTAATCGCATTGAAAAGCTGCGACGCTGCCACACCCGCCAGAATGGTACGCTCTGTGCCACCGCGTGCGCCATTGGTCAGCAGTGCAACAAAGGCAAAGGCGGCAAAGGCGCCGGTAAAGGCGCCCAGCGACAGGGAAATCGCACCGGCCCCGACGCCCGAGACCACGATCAACACCGCACCCGTCGATGCGCCGGCAGAAACGCCCAGTACGTAAGGTTCGGCAAGGGCATTTTTCAACAGGCTTTGCAGTACAGCACCGCAAATGGCCAGACCGGCACCGCTCAGCGCCGCAACCAGCGCACGGCTTAAACGAAAGTCCCAGATAACGCTTTCGTGTATACGGTTCACGGGCACATCCGTCATGCCCAGTTTATTGGTCACGGTGTACACCACGGATTTCAACGGTATCGATAATTCGCCTACGCTGACGCCGAGCGCGATAACTATAAACAGCACGACGATGGCGATGATTGCGACAGCAATAAAACCCATGCCACGCCGTGCCTGAACAACCCCTTCACGCATTACTTCAGATCCATCTTACGTAACTGTTCGCCAATCTGTTCTGCCCCGTAAAGGGTACGAATCGTCGGGTTCATTGCCTGACCGTCCATCACCACGATATGGCCTTTTTTCACCGCATCCAGCTGGCTGACCGCCGGATCGCTTTTCAGGAACTTAATCTTTTCTTCGGCGTTATCCAGTTTCCAGCGATTACGGTCAAGGCTGGTCACAACGATCACATCCGGATTGGTGGCAATAATGCTTTCCCAGCTTACGGTGGGCCATTCAGTTTCAGTGGTGATGGCATTATGGCCGCCTAACACATTGGCAATAAAACCGGATGCGCCGTTTTTACCGCCGACGTAAGCGTCGGCAGAGGGCGAGGAGCTGGAGAACCAAAACAGGAAGGAGAGATCTTTCTTCCCTTTCGGGAAGGCCTGTCTCAGGGCGCTTTCGCGTGCTTTAAAGTCGTTGATCACCTGCTGGCCGCGATCTTCTACGTTAAAGATTTTGGCAAAATCGGCGATCTCTTGATAAACGTAGGACATATTCCACAGCGTGGCGCGGCTACCGTAGATATCGCCGGTGTTCTGTTTTGTGGCACACATGCCCGGAGACAGATAGGTGTTGATGCCCACTGACGCAAAGTCTTCGCGTTTGGCGACCTTGCTGTTCGGCCCCATCAGCAGCTGAATCTGTGCCGCAACAAAATCGGGGTTCTTCGCCAGGATGGATTCCAGCGTGGGGATCTCGACGGTCAGTACCGGCACTTTGGCATTTTTTTCCGCTAACTGCGGTAAGACTTTGGTCGGCCAGAATGCACTGGCAACCATTTTATCCTGTAGCCCCAGCAGCAGCAGAATTTCAGCGGTATTCTGCCCCAGCGCCACCACGCGTTCAGGTGCCTTGGTGAATGTCTCTTTCTGACCACAGTTTTCAATCGTCAGAGGATAGGTGGTCGCCCAGGCGGAACTCGTTGTCAGGAAAATAAAACTTAACAGGCTAAGCATTTTTTTCATTTGTATCTGTCCATTAATAAATGAGACTGCGTGCTTTTTAACATTCTGGCGCGGCGGATTTTATCAGACCTAAAATGTAAATAGAAATCATTATTATATGAGTTGGCTTTTAGCTGAAATGTATAAAGATTACTTGAGTGAAACAAATCAACGTGCCAGCCTGGTCATTATTAAAATAAATAACACTGAGCTAAAACAGATGAGTAAAACCTTCATCACAATTAGGGGAGTAATAGTTAATGCAATGATAGATGAAATAATATTAACCATAGGAAGAGAGTGAAGCACGGCAATATGCGGTTTAGCGTTCCTGACGGACTGACGGACTGACGGACTGACGGACTGACGGACTGACGGACTGACGGACTGACGGACTGACGGACTGACGGACTGACGGACTGACGGACTGACGGACTGGGTTGCGGGCACCGCACGCGGGAATGCGTCTGCGTTTCCCTGGCGAAGCGCGTCGGCAGCGCCAGCAACGTTTTCGGCAAGCGCTGGCGGCTCCATCTCTGCTCCATCATCCACACAAACTCCAGCAATCTATTCTGCTTATCATCCTGCCACTTTCGTGGAGGATAAGATGAAGACGCTGAATTATATCGCTAAATATGTTGAATATAACCTCAAAATCATCAGGTGTTTTTTTATTAGCGACGTACTTTTCCATACGCAACGACTGCGCCCGTTGTTAAACAGAGAGCCGGATCTGATTCATCCTGTCACGTTGAATGAAAAAATGTGCTACAGGCTACTCTATGACAGGAAGCCGCTTTATACGCTGCTGGCAGATAAGCTCGCTGTGCGTCACTACGTCGCCAGCCGCACGGATGAAGTCAGGATCGCGCCCTTAATTAAGACCTATAAAAGCACCAAAGAGATTGATTTTACCGTGTTGCCCGATACCTTCGTTTTAAAGTGCAATCACGACAGTGGCAGCACGATAATCTGCAAAGACAAAACGGCGTTCGATAGTCAGTCTGCTTTATTAACGCTGGATTTAGCCCTGAAAAAGAACATGTATTACTGCACGCGAGAGTGGCAATACAAAGACATTACGCCCACCATTCTGTGTGAAGAATATATCGAACTGTTTGAGGGAAGGGACCGAAGCACTACGCCCGAAATGTTGCGTATTCACTGCTTCGACGGCAATGCGAGCATTATCGAAGCGGACTTTACTGATGAACAGGGCAGGGAGTACGTGAATGTGTACAACAGAAAATGGGAACTGCAGCCCTTCCGGATAGCCTATCCCCATCATCCTGCTTTTATACCGGAACCGGCGCTGTTTTATCGCGCCCTCTCTGTTGCGCAGGCGCTGGCAAAAGATATCGACTATTGCCGGGTCGATTTAATGCTGAAGGACGACAGCCTGTACTTCAGCGAGATCACGCTTACGCCACAGCGCGGTAAGCTCAAAATCATTCCCCAGGAATGGGACACGATACTTGGCGCGATGTGGCAACAGCAGGCGTACCATAAAACCTTCCGCCTTCCTTCAAGCCCAGAGGCGGATTTGCGCTAGTCCGCGTCAGGCCAGCGCAGTAAAAAAAGGGAGCCGCCCTGGGATGATGTCCGGTAACGAATATCCCCCCCATGAGCCTGCATAATCGCCTTCGCGACGGATAAACCCAGCCCGCATCCCGCCGGGTTTATCGCACGACCAGCGGCGCCGCGTTGAAACGGCTCAAACATATGACGCTGGAAGTCGTCGGGCACGCCCGGCCCCGTATCTTCCACTTCAATAAAAAACAGGTTGTCCTGATGTCCGCTTCGGACCCTGACGATGCCCGGCGTGGCGTAATTAAGCGCGTTATCAAATAAAATGGTCAGGCACTGAATAATGCGCAGCGGATCACACCGCGTCACGACATTATTTTGCTCGATGATGAGGTTAAATCCCTGCTCCCGAAACGGGTGACCAAACGATGCGCCAGCGTTTTCCAGCACGTCGCTCATTACCACGGCTTTCACATCCAGCGTAAAGGATCCGCCTTCTGCCGCTCCCACGACGCGCAAATCGTCGATAAGCCGTGATAATCCTTCAGTCTGCCTCAGCAGGCTTTTGAACAACGGCGGATCGGGTTCAAACACCTCTTCAACCAGCCCCTGCAGCCTGCCGCGTAAAATCGTGACCGGCGTTCTGAGTTCATGGGCGATCGCCGCATTCCAGGACTTTCTTTGGTTTTCCAGCGTCTGCAGCTTTTCCGCCATTTCGTTAAAATCCCTGACTAAGGTATTCACCTCACCCAGGCTGCTCTGACCGTTTGCGGCACGTGCGCTCAAATCGCCCTGAGAAATCCGTCGCAAACTGGTGGCAACGGAACTCAGGGGATTGAGTATTTTGGCGGAGAGTTTGAAAGCAAACACTAAGGCAATCAGGAAGCTGATGATCGAGCTGATAGCGATCCAGACCCAGTCAAAGACCGTCATGCTTTCACTGTTGCTGGCGGACAAACCGCCGGGGAAGTTGTCAATAATGAAGCTGTAAAACAGATAGGAACCGACCACGGCCACAATAATGATGCTGAACGTCAGGGACAGCATAAACAGAAGAATTTGCCGACTAAGCGCTTTATCTTTATTCACTTCTGTTCACCCAGCCGATAACCAATCCCACGAATGCTTTCCGGTACGCCGTTTAAGCCACAGCCCTCAAATTTTTTACGCAACTTACTCATGTGGCTGTCTACGGTTCTGTCTAGCGTGTCACTTTCGGGCAGGCAGGCATTGAGCAGCTCTTCACGGCTGAAGACCTTACGGGGATATTTTGCCATGTGCGTCAGAAGCTTGAATTCTGTGGTGGTCAACACAGGCGTAAACGTCTGTCCATTGCTGTGGATCTCCACACAGAACTCATCGGTGTAGATGGTCATAAAGCGGGTTCTGATCAGGGATTGAGGGACAGCCTGATTTTTTGCTCTGCGCAGCACGGCCTCAATACGGGCCACCACTTCTGAAGGATTAAAGGGTTTAACGATATAGTCGTCGGCACCCAGGCGAAGCCCCATCAGCTTATCAATATCCTGATCCAGCGCGGTCACCATGATCACCGGCGTGTTGCTTTCTTTACGCAACGTTGAAAGCACATTCCAGCCATCGATTAGCGGTAACTGGATATCCAGCAGCACCAGGTCAGGCTGTAAGGTTTTAATTAAGGCCAGAGCGCTTTCCCCCTCTGCTGCATGTACCGCTTTCATTCCGGCGCGTTTGATATAACTCATTAATATATCAGAGATTTCAAAGTCATCCTCTGCCACAAGGATTAGATTGTCGTTGCTCATAACGCCCTCAAAATTAAAAACACCTGTTGCGGATGATGGGGCAGCACAGCCGGAGGAGAAGCGCGTCCTTTCATCAGGAACATTACGCCTGTCATGACAGGCAGGCCAGCAAAAGCACTGCGCAACAGCATGAAACCCGCAATCAGACCTTAGCCAACAGCCACGTCACGCGGCGACAGAAAGCATGGAACGCCTGTTAGCTGATACGCCACTCTTTTTGCAGGATGGCGTAAACCTGGGTATTTTCATAAATCGCGATGCCATTGTGATCCGTGAATGACACATGCTCTTTAAAGCATCCTTCCAGCCGCATGCCCAAACGCTGGCATAACCGCTGCGAACCTGCGTTGTCATCGGCGACATAGGCATAAATGCGCCTGACATTTTTTTCCCGAAATAAATAATTAAACAGGCAGGTTACGGCTTCCTGAGCATAGCCATGGCCTTGGTAGGCAGGATTCAGATACCATCCTACGTTCCGGGTACGGGCATCCGGTTCTTCGTCATCACAGGCAAAAAGATGACCGATTAAGTCGCCTGTCTGTTGCAGACACAGGGCAAACTGTGTGGCGTCAATGCTCCTTTTCCGCGCCTCCTGGACGGCGGCCTCAAGATCGGCCAGTTTCTCATCGAAAAAGCAGGCCGGATAAGGCGCGGATAAATAATTCAACAGGCCCTGAGCATCCTGTTGTAAAAATCGTCTGATGAAGACGCGTTCACTTTCAGCTATTTTCATCTCAAACTTTTCCCGGGATAAAATAAAGGAGAATATCTTGTAATTTTGTGTCCTGATAATCTCTGTCGCTGTCAACGTTCAGCGTATATTACGTCCTGCGCTTTTGTATTGTCTATCAAATATATTGCGCTGAATGTGACGTTTTTTTATTTTTACTTATCCATACTCTCTCCATAAACTTTACATAATAGGTCATTGTCAGGCGGGTACACTCCGGAATAATGCGCATTATTGGAGAGTATTCGTGATGACGCCGCGTAATTTAGTGAGGTCCGGTTTTTGCTTTTTATTTTTACTGCTCTTCACCACCGGTTTGCATTCTTCCAGCGTCGTACTGCTACAGCGAGCGTTAAGCGTTCAGGAGAGAAGCGTGATCGCGACGATCTACCGGCCTGTGAAACAGATTAATCGCCATGAGCGAACCGTCCAGACGCCCTTCTGGGAGGCGGTAACCACCAATGCGCTGGCCTGCCGGGGCGGGCGCGTGACCCGGCTTCTGTATAAGGCCACGCTGCGCCGACTGAAGGATGCGTAAATGTACATAGCAAACAAGCCAGTTATTACCATGATGAATTGACAAACTGGCGTTTCACTCTAAAAAGCACGCACACGTGCGTGGCTTACAGCGTACCAGGTGACGGTTTTCTGCCCTCATCTTTTTTATATTCAGTCAGGGTAAATCATGCCTCAGTTTTTTATTAATCGACCGGTATTTGCCTGGGTTATTGCCGTCTTTATTATTTTGTTTGGCCTGCTCTCCATTCCCAAATTACCCGTAGCGCTTTATCCCTCGGTGGCACCGCCGACGATCAGCATCACCGCCTCATATCCGGGATCGACGCCGGAAACGATGAACAACAGCGTAGTGGCGCTGATTGAGCGTGAGCTTTCCTCGGCAAAGCACGTGCTGTATTACGAATCGTCCAGCGATACCAGCGGTATGGCATCTATTACGGTGACCTTTGCGCCCGGCACCGATCCTGAGCTGGCTCAGGTTGATGTGCAAAACCGTATCAAAGTGATTGAGCCGCGCTTGCCCCAGGTCGTAAGGCAGAATGGCCTGAGCGTTGAGGCTTCGGGCGCTAACTTTTTGATGATCGTCGGGCTGACGTCTAAAGATGGCAAACTCACTGAGGCCGATCTGAGCGACTACTTTTCACGCAATATCACGGAAGAGCTTCGTCGAATTGAAGGCGTGGGCCGCGTGCAGCTGTTTGGCGCAGAGAAAGCGATGCGGGTCTGGGTCGATCCGGTCAAGCTTAGCCAGTATCGCCTGACCGTCAGCGATATCAGTCGGGCAATCAACACGGAAAATACCCAGATCGCGCCCGGACGGACCGGTGACGCACCGGCGGTTGCTGGCCAGCAGGTCAGCTATCCGCTACTGGTTAAAGGCCAGCTTGGTTCACCCCAGGAATTCGCCAGTATTACCCTGCGCGCCAATCCGGATGGATCTCGCGTGGTGCTGAGCGACGTGGCGCGGGTTGAGCTCGGATCGCAAACCTACAGTTTTGCCACCCGTGAAAACGGACGTGTTTCTACCGCGGCAGCGATTCAGCTTTCGCCAGGCGCCAATGCGGTTAAAACCGCAGAGCGGATCAAGCTCCGTCTGAACGAGCTGCGTCAGGCTATGCCAGAGGGAATGGCTTACAGCATTCCGTTTGATACGACGCCCTTCGTGAAGATCTCGATTGAGAAGGTCATTCATACCTTTATCGAAGCCATGATACTGGTCTTCCTCGTGATGTATCTGTTCTTACAGAATGTTCGCTATACCTTTATCCCGGCGATTGTTGCGCCGATTGCGCTGCTGGGCACTTTTACCGTGATGCTGCTGGCGGGGTTCTCGGTCAACGTATTAACCATGTTCGGTATGGTGCTGGCGATTGGAATCATCGTTGACGATGCGATAGTGGTGGTGGAGAACGTCGAACGAATCATGACGGAAGAGGGGCTGGGCCCGAAAGCGGCAACGCAAAAGGCGATGAAGGAGATTACCGGTGCGGTCATCGGGATTACGCTGGTGCTGAGCGCGGTCTTTATCCCCATGGCGATGGCCAGTGGTTCCGTTGGGGCGATATACCGGCAGTTTACGCTCTCAATGGCGGTTTCTATCCTGATCTCCGCCTTCCTGGCGCTGAGCCTGACGCCGGCGCTGTGTGCCACGCTGTTAAAACCTGTTGATCGGCATGCTCATCAGAAAAAAGGCTTCTTTGGCTGGTTCAACCATAAGTTTGCAGCAATGACTTACCTTTATGGCCAAGGCGTAAGCCGTTTATTAAAACGGGTAGGCGGTGCGTTAGCGGTTTATGCGGCGCTGTGCCTGCTGTTCTTCCTGGCGATAAAAAACCTGCCGTCTTCGTTTCTGCCGGAGGAGGATCAGGGCTACTTTATGACCTCTATTCAGCTCCCCTCGGACGCGACCAGCGAACGCACGCTGAACGTGGTAAAAGCTTTTGAACAGCAGGTGCTTTCGAGCCCGGCGACGCAGTCAACTATCGCGATAATGGGTTTCAGCTTCGCGGGTTCCGGGCCTAACTCCGCCATGGCCTTCACCACCTTAAAAGGATGGGGAGATCGTCAGGGGGCCACCGTCTTTTCTGAAGCCGGGCGCGCGCAGAAAGTGATGTCAGCGAATCCTGAAGCGGAAACCTTTAATCTTATCCCCCCGGCTATTGACGAGCTGGGCAACTCATCGGGCTTTACATTGCGCCTGCAGGATCGCGGCGGCAAAGGCTATGCGGCGCTGAAAAAGGCGGAAGCGCAGTTGCTGGCGCTAGCGGCGAAAAGTTCTGTCGTCCGGGATGTGTACGTTGACGGCTTACCCGATGGGCAGATGATCCGGCTGAATATCGATCGACAAAAAGCCTTTGCGATGGGCGTGGCTTTTGATGAGATTAGCCAGACGCTTTCCGGCGCGATAGGTTCGCTTTACGTCAATGATTTTCCCAACAGCGATCGTATGCAGCAGGTCATCATTCAGGCCGATGCGAAATATCGTATGCAACCCGAAGATATTCTCAGGTTATACGTGCGCAATGCGTCCGGCGGAATGGTACCGCTCTCTGAGTTTGTTCATGCGGAGTGGGAAACCTCCCCGTTGCAGCTGGTTCGTTATCAGGGTTATCAGTCAATCAAGATAACCGGCAATCCCGCACACGGCTATTCAAGTGGCGATGCGTTGAACGAGATGAGCCGGCTGGCGAAAAAGCTGCCAGAAGGCTTTGCAATAGAGTTGACCGGTGGCTCGTTACAGGAGCAGCAATCGGCCTCTGAAGCGCCTGTGCTGATGGTGCTGTCCATGCTGGTGGTGTTCCTGGTGCTGGCGGCGCTTTATGAAAGCTGGTCAGTGCCGGTCTCTGTCATGCTGGTCGTGCCGCTTGGCCTGCTGGGCGCGGTCATTGCCGTCAGCCTGATGGGGATGCAGAACGACGTATTCTTCAAAGTCGGCATGATTACGATTATTGGACTGTCGGCAAAAAATGCCATTCTGATTGTCGAATTTGCTAAACAGATGCACGAAGGCGGCAAAGGGCTGGTTGAGGCAACGCTGGAAGCCTCGCGGATGCGTTTACGCCCAATCCTGATGACGTCGCTGGCCTTTACCCTGGGTGTGGTACCTTTGATGCTGGCTAGCGGAGCAAGTGCCAGAACGCAGCAGGCGATCGGCAGCGGCGTATTTGGTGGGATGATCAGCGGCACGCTACTGGCCATATTCTTTGTACCCCTGTTCTATTTTTCAGTGATGAAGGCGGTCGAAAAAATAAAACCGAAGCAGCGCTAAGCGCCTCTGAATCAGGCCGGGCGAGGGCAACATAGCCATTCGTCCGCTTGTCGGGTCAGATAGCGCATAAGGTCGTTAAGATGGCGTGATGATCTTTACTGCTGTGACGTGGCGTGACAGCGCTGATGGCGTCGGTGCATGAGGGATGGCTGAGGGAACCGATTAGCGGTGCGGCATCCCGGCTTCGAACGCTTTGCCACTCTAGCGGGCATATTGCCCTGTAAGGCGCCAGAAGGCAGGCTGAGTCTCGGTGTAGATTTCAGCGGCCAGCACCAGACGGCGCTGCACATCTTCAGTCAGGTCAGGCTGTTTACAGGAAATAAAATACCGTTGGCTGTCAGTCAACAACAACCACACTGGAGAACCCTGGCCGGGGCAAAAATAGCGTTTACCCTGTAACGACAAGGTGAAACATGTGGGTAAGGCTGACTGCCTGTTTCATGCTGGCGCACTGGCCGCTTTAATGTAGATGGCAATCCCACCTGACCGTTTTTGACACAACGTGCAATGACCGGCATGCACGTTAGTTTATCGATCTCGACGGCGAACTGACACGCATCACAAAGGCAACGCCCGGTAAATGTTGTCAAGACCCTCCTTGTACCCCAGAGCGATAAATAGGCGGGTGATAAAAAAGCCAGCTCTGAGAGCTGGCTTAACACGAGTGTGTCGGAATCAGAATTGATAAACCAGACCGACGGCCAGAATATTGTCGGTTGAAATGCCCGCTGCCTGAGTGAAGTCGGTTTCATCCAGCAGGTTGATTTTATAATCGATGATGGCTGACATATTTTTGTTGAAGTAATAGGCCGCACCTAAATCAATATATTTCACTAGATCCCGGTCGCCAAAGTGTTCAAGATCTTTCCCTTTTGACTGCAGATACGCGATGCTGGGGCGCAGACCGAAGTCGAACTGATACTGCGCGACGACTTCGAAGTTTTGCGCTTTGTTGGCGAAACCTGGGTTGCCATTACCAATGCGGGTGGCGTTGTAGGTTTGGGTATATTGTGCCGCCAGATAAACGGCATTGGCATCGTATTTCAGCGCGGCTGAATACGTTTCGGCATTATCACCTTCACCCAATGCCAGACCGTTCTGGTCCAGCGTGCGTTTGGAATGAGAATAGGCCACACCGGCATTGATGCCCAGAGGAGAGGCATAGGTTACTGCTGCACCATAGCCGTCGCCGTTTTGCTTCGCTGCATTACGGTTGTTATTGGTCACACCGTTGCCTTCAGCATCAGCACCGCCGTTTCTGCCTTGATACTGTAAGGCAAAGTTAAGTCCGGATACCATGCCAAAGAAGTCGGTATTACGGTAGGTCGCCAGACCATTGGCACGTTGTTGCATAAAATTATCAGAGCCATAGGTATCGCCGCCAAACTCCGGCAACACGTCGGTCCAGGAGGTAACGTCGTAAACCACGCCGTAGTTACGGCCATAGTTGAACGAACCATAGTCACCGTATTTGAGCCCCGCGAAGCCTAAGCGCGTCCATGACTGACTCTCAGATTTTTCATCGCGGTTCGCCTGCATGTTGTATTCCCACTGACCAAATCCGGTCAGTTGGTCGGTGATCTGCGTTTCCCCTTTTACGCCGAGGCGAGCATATGAATTGTCACCACGCTCACCTTTATCACTGGTGAAATAGTGCAATCCCTGCATTTTACCGTAAAGATCTAATTTATTACCGTCTTTGTTATAGATTTCTGCAGCATTTGTTACACCTGCTGCTAACAATGTCGTTACGGCCACTGCAACTAATTTAAGTTTCATGAGAAAAATCCTGTAATTTTATTTTATATTAACCAGAGCCACTGATGGATGAGGCGCGCTTAAATGGCTCACTACTTTTAAATGACAATGCGGTATGAATTCAACAATAAGTTTCCTGCCATTTCGATTTATTTATGTTTGTATGATCTGCGTCTAAATAAAAGGTCTGATGTGTTTTCTGTTTGTTTTGATATTATTTTTTTTATATTTTCATTGTTGCTATTTCTTTAATTCTCCGTTGTTTTTTATGAGTTCTTTGTTTTGTTCTTATTATGACTTATTTGTTGATTATTTTTTTTGGTATTCTCTGGTTTTTATTACTTCATTAATAAAAGAATAAAGATGAGGGAGATTTTTTTACGTAATTAAAGATTTTGCATTTATTGACACGCAAGGTGAGATCTTACCCTGAGAGACGGGTTGATAATGTTCAGCGTCTCTATTGCACTCTGTTAAAATAGTGTGTGATAAGAACGAGGTGTTTACATAAAGGGGATATGTTTATCACAAGTATTTGTTCACCGCGTTTATCTTCCCGGATCTACGTCCTCAGCAAAACTGTTCAGTTTCTCAATATCCATTCACTGTTAACTGCCGCACATCTTCACTTTCAGAATGAAATGGTAAATCATTCTCTCTTTTCTTTTTGAAAAGCTCCTGTTTTTTATTCGTGATAATCATCACCCTTATGCGACCGCATATCTGGGGCGTTGAGGCTATGAAATATCATAAAATCAAATGATTATAATTTTTTGATTGTTATTCTTTCGGTGTTGGCACGCACGCTGCAATACATTCTGCGTATTCAACACAGGAGAAGTTTACATGGCATATAAAATTTTGCTCCCTCAGGAAATAATGGCAGAAGGGCGCGCTTATTTAGAAAGTCGGGGTTATGAGCTTATTGCTGGTTCAGGAATGGAAGAAGACGACATTGTTCGTGATATTCCAGACTGCGATGGCATTATTGTCCGGCTATCAAAAATGTCTGACCGCGTTTTTGAGGCAGCAAAGAAGCTGAAAGTCGTCGCCCGGCACGGCGCGGGCTACGACACTGTTGACCTTGAATCGGCCAAACGTCATGGCGTTGTTGTTCTGAACGCGCCCGTTGCTAACAGCATGTCCGTAGCAGAACTGGCTATTTTCTACATGTTGCACTGCTCGCGTAACTTCAGGCTGGTTGAAGAGAAGATGCTGGAGGATTACTACTGGGCTAAATTGCGCACGCCAAAGGTCGAACTGGACGGTAAAACGCTTGGCTTAGTAGGCGTCGGTAATATTGGCTCGCGCGTGGCGCTCAAAGCCCTGCACGGTTTCAACATGAAAGTCATTGCTTACGATCCCTACAAAACCCAGGCGGAAATGCCAGAGGGCGTGGAGCGTACCGAGGACTTTGACCGCATTTTTCAGGAAAGTGACTTTGTCTCTCTGCATTGTCCAACCACCTCGGAAACCCAGGATTTCGTCGGCGAAAAGCAATTTGCCATGATGAAGCCCACTGCATATTTCATTAATACCGCTCGCGGCAAGCTTGTGGATGAAAAAGCGCTTTATCACGCGCTTGCTAATCATCTTATCGCCGGTGCCGGCCTGGACGTCTTAAAGAAAGAACCCTTTGACCCGAACGATCCTGTTTTCTCACTCAGTAATGTCGTGATTGGTCCGCATATTGGTGCCGCCACAAAAGAAGCCACCGACAGAGCTTCACTGCATACCGCAATCGGTATCGATGAGGTTTTATCAGGTAAAAAACCCACCTGGCCCGTTCCTGGCTTTGGAGAATAAGATGACTATTGGCAATCGTATTTATTTAAAACGCCCTGAAGGCAACCCTGAATTACTCAAAGCGTACGCGCAGCTTCCCGCTGCGAATATTGCAGACACCATGAATCGTATTGCCGTACTGGGCAACGGTATTCAGCGTATTTCTTCACCACAAAAACCGGTCATGGCGGGTTATGCCATTACCGTTAAAGCCCGGGCTGGCGACAACCTGATGCTTCATGCAGCACTGGATATGGCCACGGAAAACGACGTCATCGTGGTATCCAACGAAGGTGACCGTTCCCGGGCGCTGATGGGCGAAATCATGGTGGCTTATGCCCATCACTGCAAGAAGATCGCCGGTATCGTTCTTGATGGTCCCATCCGCGATATTGATGCCTTATCGGTACTGGACTTTCCTCTGTTTGCCACGGGGTCAAACCCGGCTGGCCCGTTTAAAGAAGGCCCCGGCGAGGTCAATACGCCAATTGCCGTTGGCGGGGTTGCGGTATCGCCCGGCGATCTCATTGTCGGTGATGCGGATGGCGTGATTGTTGTTCCCTTGGCTGATGCGGAAGCCTTGCTTGAAAAAGCAAAAGCCTATTCAAAATTTGACGCGAGCAAAGTCGAGGCGGCCAAAAACGGAACCGCAAACCGCGCCTGGGTCAGAAAAACACTGGACGAGAAGCGCGTTGAGTTTATTGACGACGTATTTCGTTAGTCTGCCTGGCAAACATTGATTAGCTCAAGCCACGGAAGCCATGCTTCCGTGGTGATAAAGCAAAGGTAATAAAATATGTTTTATTTAAAACTTTTCCCGATCGTATTCTTTCCGGTTTTATTTTGGATAATACCGAATCCTGAAGAGATTTCCGCCACGACCTGGCATATGGTTGGCATTTATCTGGCGATGCTGTGCGGACTGGTATTCCGACCTTTCACTGATGCGATAATTATGCTGATCATTTTGGGCATCGCATCGATCTTCATCGATCCACATATTCTTTTCGCGGGTTACGGCACCTCAATGGTCTGGTTTATTATCAGTGCCTTTATTATTTGTAAGGCATTTGTCATTACCGGGCTCGGTAAGCGTATCGCTTACGTTCTGTTGAAACGCTACGGTAAAAATACGCTGACGCTGGGTTATCTGATGATGGTAACGGATACGGTGCTGGCTCCGGCAACCGGATCGAATATGTCGCGTTCTGGTGGTATCGTTTATCCCATTTTCAGAAATATAGCTGAGGCACTGGGATCGAAGCCTGACGAGGGTAGCCGCCGGATCGGCGCCTATCTCACTATCCTGATGTATGTGGTGTCGATGGGGACGTCGAGCCTGTTTTTAACCGGTATGGCAACCAACGCTATTACTGTTTCACTGGCTAACGAAATCATGAAGGTTAATCTGGACTGGATGACCTGGTTTAAGGCTGCCATCATTCCAGCCGGATTTATCCTGCTGCTTTGTCCATGGCTCCTTTACAAAGTCTATGCGCCAGAACTGAAAAAGATCGATAACGTTAATGAGATTGCTGAGCAGGGGCTGCGTGAACTGGGGCCGATCAAACGTGAAGAGAAGCTGCTTATCGTCTTCTTCATCATGGGCGTTTTGGGATGGATGACGGGATCAATTACCGGTATTCCTTTCATCCCGGTCGGATTTGCCTTTCTCGCCTGTCTGTTGTTATTTAAAGTCCTTAGTTGGGAACATGTTGTCAGCGAGAAAGCGGCCTGGCAGACATTTGTCTGGTACGGTGCGTTTTACGGATGCGCCGTTGCGCTGTCAAAAGGGGGATTTTATGTCTTCCTGGTCGGCGTTATTAAAAACTACCTTGATCTGTCTCATCTCAGCGAATTTAGCGCAATCGGCGTGCTGATCTTTATCAGTCTTGCTGTGCGTTACTTCTTTGTATCCAACAGCGCATTTGTTGTCTCCTTCTATCCCGTGCTGTTCACCCTCGGTATGACCACCCAGGCAGAACCGGTATATGTTGCCTTGTCTCTGGCATTCTCGGCGGGTTACGGCGCACTTCTGACGCACTACGGTAACGGCGCTGGCGTATTTACCTTCTCCAGTGGCTACGTGCCGCAAAAAACCTTCTGGCTGTTGGGCACCATGATGGTGCTGATTAACGTCATCGTTTATTTCCTGATTGGTCTTCCTTACTGGAAATTGATAGGTATTTAACCGGAGGATAAAGATGAAACTGGATTTGCTTATCAGAAATGGCCTGACGGTGGACAGTGACAAACAAGATTACCTCCGGCGGGATATTGGCATCATCGGCAACCGTATTGTTGACCTTGAAAACGTTGACAGTACCGAGGCGGAAACGGTGATTGATGCGGCGGGTTGCCTTGTTCTCCCCGGATTGATCGACTTTCATGCGCATGTTTTCCACGGCGGGACGGCGATAGGCGTTAACCCGGATGTGGTTTGTTTACCCAACGGCGTAACCAGCGTTGTTGATGCCGGCAGTAGTGGCTGGGTAAATTATAAGTTGTTCCGTAACAGCGTGATTAATACGGCTACCGTGAAGATAAAAAGTTATCTTAATGTGGTCAATGTTGGCTTGTCTACGCTGGGTGGCGGGCCAACGGGATACCTGGAAAACACCAATCCGGCCAACTATAACCTGCCACGAATCAGGCAGGTATTAAGCGAAAATAAAGAGAATATCCTTGGGCTAAAACTGCGTTACAGCCAGGATATTGCCAAAGGCAAGTCGTACAGCAGCGATCCGTTTTTAACCACGGTTGCGCTGGCGCGTGAGCTGGAGACGTCACTCTGTGTGCATGTCACCGATTCCTGTCTGCCGGCGAATGAACTCATTCAGCATTTCAACGCGGATGATATCTATGCGCACTGTTTCCACGGCATAGGCCATACCATTCTTAACGGTCGGGGCGAGGTGTACCCGTCTGTTCTGGCGGCACAGCAAAGAGGGGTAGTCTTTGACTGTTCAAATGGTGTGGCGCATTTCGATTTTAACGTTGCCCGCAACGCGATGGATCAGGAGTTCTACCCGGATATCATTAGCACCGACTTAACGCAGCGCAACAGTCTGCGTAGCGATAAGGTCTACAGTCTGCTACATGTCATGTCTAAATATCTCAATATGGGCATGTCTTTGTTTGAGGTTATCAGGGCGGTCACGAGCACGCCGGCACGACTCATGAAAATGCAAGGGCAGATAGGTACGCTGGAGCCGAAGGCATTTGCCGATATTTCGGTGGTAAAACTGCGCAATGAAAAAATTGTTTTCGAAGATACGCAGGGAGTCAGACTGCAAGGCGAACGCTATATCGATAACTGCGTCACGATCAGTAATGGTCAGATCTGCTATCGGCGCCTGCATGGCTAATTTTTAACTTACTCGCCTCTCAAGCCTTGTGACCTGAATATAACAAGGCTTTTTTACTCAAGCTGGAATGACGTCTGTCAATATATCATTCATCGTTATCCTTATACTCGATGAAATAGCGAGCGACAAAAGCGAATCTTCAATGAAGTCTAATGAAATCGTCATTTTCTCCGTTTCAAAAACCATTACCCAACGCATTTTAAATGTTCTTATTGAAAAGCATCTTGAGCTGCCAGTGTACGAAACGGGCTATTCAGAAGTATTAGATAAAGCGAATGAAATGATTCGGTCTGGAACGAAAATCATTATTAGTCGTGGCGGAACTGCCGCGCTTCTACGTAGCAATGTCACCATTCCGGTGATCGAGATAACGCATGATTTTCATGGCATTTATCGTATTCTTAAGCAGGCTAAAAATAAAACGCAAAAAATTGCTGCGGTAGGTTTTCCCCAATTTTGTAACGCGCTCAAGCATTACCAAAACATGACTAATGAAAATTTAAAAATCTGTCAGGTCTATAATCACTATGACATAGAAAGTGTTGTGAAAAATCTTGCAGAAAATAACTACAAAGTCGTTATAGGCGGTCTGACGGTTGCAGAGATGGCGAAGAAATATGACCTCAATGTTGTGATGGGGGACACAGATAATAATTCAATTGAGCAAGCCATTAACGAGGCCTTCAGTTTGCTGAAATATATCCATCAGGAAAGTCTGAAGTTGGATATGAGCTATTCCGCGATGAATCAGTCCCGTGAAGGCATTATGTGCATTGACCAAATGGGGGAGGTGGTGAGCATTAACAACAGAGGGAAAACCCTTTTTAAGTGTCATGCTGGTGATAAAATTTACCGCAAAGACGCTTTCAAAGAGGTTTATCGCTCAATTATCGATGAGTCAGACGTAAAGGAAATGATCGTAGAACTCGACGGTGATTTAATCTGTACCTCAATAAAGCATTACACCAAGCGCCAGGATGGCTATTCCATTGTTACCGGGTTTATTCAGGGGAAGAGCCAGTGGCGAAACAGTGCAGACAAAAAGATAAAACAGCAAAGCTTTTATACTCGCTACGCTTTTGATGACATTATTGGTAATTCAGCCAGCATTAACATCGCGATTGATAAAGCCAGGCTGTGCGCGCGTCATGATGCCCCCATTCATATTTTGGGTGATACCGGCACCGGCAAAGAACTCTTTGCGCAGAGTATTCATCATCACAGCATCCGAAAACATGGCCCCTTTATCGCAATCAACTGTGCTGCCATTCCTGAAAACCTCCTGGAAAGCGAGCTGTTTGGTTATGCTGAGGGGGCATTTACTCATGCGCGGAAAGGTGGCAAGCCCGGCGTGTTCGAAATGGCGATGAAGGGAACGGTTTTTATTGATGAGATCAGCGAAGCGCCGCTCAATGTGCAGGTTAAATTACTGCGTGTCCTGCAGGAAAAGCAGTTTGTCCGTCTGGGGGGAGAGGCGCTCATTGCGGCAGACTTTCGGCTGATTACCGCCAGCAATAAAGATCTGCATGTTTTGGTTCAGGCGGGCGTTTTTCGCCAGGATCTTTACTACCGAATCAATATCCTGGAACTCAGGCTGCCTGCACTGGCTGAGCGCGAAGGGGATATTGAATTACTGGCGCGGCATTTACTGCATCAGCAGGGAAAAGAGATCGCGTTTACTCCGGATGCGCTGGATGTCTTGAGGCGGCACAGCTGGCCGGGTAACATCCGCGAATTACAGTCGGTTATCTACAGGCTGGCCGTGTTTCACGACAGCGATATTGTGGACAAAGACGAACTGCTCAGGGCCGCGCGGATTGCCGATGATTTTGGCTCTGCCAGCCAGCAATCCCCGTTTTTTGAGCCTGCGGAGAGTGAAACACATTTGCTTAAAAAGCAGGAAAAACACCTCATCACGCGTATCATCACCCAAACTCAAGGGGATAAGGTCAGGGCGGCAGCCATCCTTGGCATCAGCCCGACGACCCTGTTGCGTAAGTTAAAAGAGTACGATCTTAACGGCTAGCCGCGGCTGGTGAAGCGGCTTTGATGTGGTCAATAAATGCCCTCAACGCCGATGACATATAGTGGCGATTAGGATAGTAAAACTGCAGGCTGGGCTGCTCTGGTAACCACGCTTCCAGTACCGGAACCAGACGGCCAGCTGCCAGCTCATCTTTTACTTGTTCGTGATAGAGGTAGCCCAGTCCGGCACCGCACAGCACGGCATCACGTTGAGCGTCCATATCGTCCAGCAGGATATTACCGGCCGGCAGTATCTCAAGCCTGCCTTCCGGGCCGCTGAATTCCCATTGATAAATGCGACCGCTGCCGTGACGGAACATCACGCACTGATGATTAACGATGTCACGCGGGTGCTCAGGCGGTGCATGGCGGGCGAAATAGTCCGGGGTAGCCACCACAACCAACCTGATTTTGGGCCCGACGGGAAGCGCGATCATATCTTTTTCCAGCCTGCTGCTGAGGCGAATACCCGCGTCAAATCCCTCTTTCACGATATCGACCAGCCGGTCTTCCGTGGTGATTTCCACACGGATATCCGGATAAAGCCGACTGAATGTTGCCACCAGTGGGATTAATACCATGCGTGAGGCAAGACGCGATGAGTTAATTTTTAACGAGCCCATGGGCGTCTGACGAAAGCAGTTAGCCTCATCGAGTATCACGGTGATTTCATCAAAGGCCGGGCGCAAACGCTCATAGAGATTTGCCCCGGCTTCTGTCAGGGCAACGCTGCGCGTTGTGCGATTGAAGAGTCGGATTTTCAGCCGCTGCTCGAGTTGCTTTATTGCGTGGCTGACCGCCGAGGGCGACAGGCCAAGCTCGTCACCGGCCGCGCGAAAACTTTTGTGCCGTGAAACCGCGATAAAAGTCGCAAAGTCATAAACGTTCAGTTTCATTGGTGAAAATCTCTCATTAACCCATCTCAAATCATACGTTTCACACACTAATATGGCGAGCGTAATGTGAATGCCTCAACACAAGATGAGGTGAAAGATGAAATCAACAAACCTGTATATCGTCTGGTCACATCCCCGTGCCGATTCACTCACCGCACAGATGGTAGAAAGCCTGTGCCACCGGGCGGAGCAGCGGGGCGCACATGTTAAGACGCTGGATCTCTACCGCAGTGGCTTTGATCCGGTGATGCGGGAAGAGGACGAACCTGAGTGGGATAATCCGGCTAAGCGCTACTCTCCGGAGGTGCATCGTCTGTTCAGTGAGCTTGACGATCGTGATGCGATCATTTTTGTCTTTCCACTGTGGTGGTACAGCTATCCCGCCATGCTCAAAGGCTATCTGGAACGCGTATGGAACTACGGTCTGGCCTACGGTGACAACAGCGCGTTAAAAAATAAAAAAGTACGCTGGCTGGCACTGGTCGGTGGTTCTCAGCAAAGCTTTATTAAATACGGCTGGGAGAAAAACATCACGGATTACACAATGGGCGTAGCGGGTTACCTGGAGAACGCTGACGTGGAGGTCCATTTCCTCTATAACACCTTAGGTGTTGAGGAGACGATTGATGACCGTCAGTCACACTACGAGCAACTGTTTGCGCAGGCGCAGGCGGTGATAGACAGGCTGGTTGAATAAGGGCAGGGCGCAGTTGACGCGCTGAGCGACAAACCCCGGCCTGTGAGTGCGGGGGCTCAGGCGATCATTCACGAAGCATTACGTGAGGATAGCCGCCCCCTGTTCATTCTGGTGTTGGGGCCCGCCACGGACATTGCGTAGGCGCTTGAGGCTCAGCCAGAAATCGCGTCTCGCCTCTCGGTCGTCTGGACTGGAGGCAACCCTTATCCCGCGGGCGGGTGGGAATTCAATAGCCAGCCTTGCCGGTCTCTGCTGATATTTTGACTGTCGCATTTCCCTAACCCCGCTCCCGTTTCAAAACGTAAAAACCCCTCCAGCGTCACATATCGCCGCTAATGCTGATACCTTTTTGTGACAAATAACACAACCTCATAACATTTACCTGCGGCGGAAAAAGTTTGACCAGATAATGAGTGTACTTTGTACACCACGGTTTTACATAGTAAAACATGCGATGTATCCAGGCGTAAAACCATGACAATTCTGCGAGGAACACCATGTCCGAAAAGATGCCGAACGGCGCATTAAGCTCCGATATTGAACAGCAGACCGTAAAACGCGTGATAAGACGGATCCTCCCCTTCCTGATCGTCTGCTATCTGATCGCTATCATTGACCGGGGCAACATCGGGATGGCGGCATTGCAAATGAACAAGGATCTCGGCCTGTCCAAAGCGGTATTTGGTCTGGCAAGCAGTCTGTTTTTTGTCGGCTATTTTCTGTTCGAAGTACCCAGCAACTTAGCAATGCAAAAGATTGGCGCAAAGATTTGGATATCTCGCATTATGGTGACCTGGGGCATCGTGTCCGTCTGCACCGCCTTTGTTTCAAGCGCTGAAATGCTCTATTTCCTGCGCTTCTTGCTGGGTGCTGCCGAGGCAGGGTTTTTCCCCGGCGTTATCCTGTATTTAACCTACTGGATCCCCGGTAAGTACCGCGCCCGCGTCATCGCGACGTTTATGGTGGCCATTCCGGCGGCAAACTTCATTGGTTCACCGATCTCGGGCGCAATACTTTCGCTGGATGGCTGGTTCGGGTTACGCGGCTGGCACTGGCTGTTTATTTTAGAAGGCATTCCGGCCGTGCTTTTAGGCGTTGCCGCCTTTTTCCTGTTAAGCAATCGCCCTGAAAATGCGACCTGGTTAACCGAAGAGCAGCGTAACTGGCTGAGTAGCACGCTGGCTGAAGAGAACGCAAAACGTAAAGTGATTGGTCATATTTCGTTGTGGCGGCTCCTGCGTCACAAACATATCTGGGTGATGGCGCTGATTTACGCAGGGGCTTCGGCTGCGGGTTCAACGCTCAGCGTCTGGTCGCCGCAGTTGCTTAAGTCGTTTGGGCTCGACAACTTCACCACCGGGCTGGTCAACGCGATTCCTTATGGCCTGGCGTCGGTGTTGATGATTGTCTGGGGACGTAGCTCTGACCGCACGGGCGAACGCCGCTGGCATACCGCGTTAACGCTTTTCCTGATCGCGGGCGGGCTGCTCTCTGCCTTCCTTACGCAGTCGCTGGCGGGAAGCGTGGTGATTCTGTCGCTGGTTCTGATTGGTGCTTACTCCATGAAAGGCCCGTTCTGGGCGCTGGCGTCCGGCTGGATGTCTTCTACCACCGCAGCGGCGGGCTTAGCGGCTATCGGCGCAATGGCGAACTTGATTGGTGGTGGCCTGATGGTCAACGTCTACGGCATTATCAATGAGCAAACCGGCAGCCATGCGCTGGCGATGGTGCCACTGGCAGTACTCTGCGCGGCCGGCGGTATTGCAGTGCTGATCATGGGCCGCAAAAGCGCCGCAAAAATCGAGGTTGAACAGAGCCTGTCACCGGCAAGCAAATAGTGAGTTCAATCTGAAAAACCAGTCAAGCGCCTGCGGGCGCTTTTTTTGTCGTCGATGACATGGCGGAATAAGGCTTAACAGGAAAGGTAAAGGCGCCGCAGCGCCTCAGGGAGGGGGATGACTATGCTTTGCGGTAAGGATCTTTGATTAACGCCACGGTAAACGCGCCAATCAGCAACACGGCAGAAACTGCCAGCAGCGCCCACATAAACCCCCCGCTTGTCTGACGCACATAGCCAATAAGCGAAGGCCCGACAAATCCCCCCAGATTGCCGACAGAAACAATCATGGCTAATCCGCCTGCGGCCGCGCTTCCTGTGAGAAAACCCGAAGGCAGTGCCCAGAATGACGCCTGAAAAGCCAGAATGCCGCTGACGGTAAAACACAGCGCAAGCATCTTCACCACCGGCTCATTCACGACGGCGCTGCAGGCCAGCGCGATGGCGGCGATAACCAGCGCAGCGCTGATCCAGCGAATGCGGTGGCCGGAGGCATTGGCCCGCTGCGCCCAGAACAGCATGCTGAAGGCACCACAAACATAAGGTAGCGCGGTCAGAAAACCCGTGGCGGTATGGCTCACGCCAATCTGCTTGATGATCTGCGGCATCCACAGGCCCACGCCAATAGAACCGACAATGCCGCAAAAATTAATAAAAGCCAGCAGGTAAAGCAGGGGATTGCGCAGTGCATCACGCAGGCTGGCACCGTGCGCTTTTTCAATTTGCTGTTGCTCGTTTGCCAGTCGTCGGCTCAGCAACTTTTTTTCCGCCTCGCTCAGCCAGTTGGCCTTTGCCGGGCGATCGTTGAGGAAGAACAGGCACAGGACGCCGAGGATAACGGCCGGAAACCCTTCCAGCAGCAGCAACCATTGCCAGTTACGGATATGCTCATGCCCGGTAATTTGCATCAACATGCCGGATAAGGGCGCCCCAATGATATTCGCCACGGGGATGCCGACTAAAAATGCCGCCGTGATTTTTGCGCGCCAGCTTCCGGGAAACCAGTAGGTGAAGAACAGATAAATACCTGGTGTAAAGCCTGCTTCAGCCACGCCCAGGCAGAAACGGGCAAAGGCAAAGCTGACCGGCCCGGTAACGAAGGCGGTCGCCATGGAGATGATGCCCCATGAGATCATGATGCGGGCGATCCAGATACGAGCCCCCACTTTTTGCATAATCAGGTTACTGGGCACCTCAAACAGGAAATAGCCGATAAAAAACATCCCGGCACCAAACCCGAACTGCTCAGCCGTAATGCCCAGATCGGCGTTCATGCCCAGTGCAGCGAAGCTGACATTGGTGCGATCCAGATAACTGACCACGTAGCAGATGAAAATAAAAGGCAGGATACGGCGGAACGCTTTAGCCGCCGCCCGTTCGCTTTGTTCAAAATCCGTTTGATTCATGTCTTCATGGGATGCAGACACGGCTGCTGGCTCAACAGGTGAGCCAGTGCTTACAGAATGCAGATTCATGGTTGCCTCCGCTGCGTTCAGAAAACGCAGTGTTGTTCTCAGAGAAAATCGGTGGACAGGAAGGGCAGTGGATGGCCTGGTGTTTTCATTGAACAGGTAAGAATGCTGCCGCTGACCGATTCGGTAATAAACAGCTGCTGTAAATTTTCGCCACCAAAACAGAGATTGGTGGTGGAGCGTCCGACGGGGCTGGTGAGCATTTCTGCGGGCTCAGCCAGATCGTTCAGCAGCCAGACGCGGCCCAGGCCAGGATTGGCAATCAGCAGCTCGCCGTGCGCGTTCATGGCTAATCCATCGGGACCGCTGGGACCGTGCGAGGTAAAATACTGACTGACCTTGCTGACGGAACCATCGCGCTGAAGCGGCACGCGCCAGATCGCATTGCCGCGCGTCATCGCGACATACAGCACTTTTTCGTCTGGCGAGAGCACCAGCCCGTTTGGGCTTGGGCAGTTATCCAGCAGAATATCCAGCCGTCCGTCCTGGCTGAGGCGGTAAACCCGGCCTGTGGGATCGTGCAGCCCGGTTTGCCCCTGATCGGTGAAATAGAGGTTCCCCCGGCTGTCGGGCGTTAAATCGTTCACGCCACGAAAACTCTCGCTGTTACGGCGCGACAGCCACGGCGTGATCGCGTGTGTCTTGAGGCAGAGCTTCATTAACCCGTGACGATAATCCGTGATAAGCAGCGTATCGGGATCGGTCAGTTTCATGCCATTGGGCTCGCCTTCGTACTGCACGACAAGTTCCCAGTTGCCTGCCATATCAACGCGGAATATGCGGCCATAGGGAATGTCGGTCAGGTAAAGACAGCCCGAGGGATGCCAGACCGGCCCTTCAAGAAAAGAGTCGGTAAGCTGGCCGCCGCGATTCGCGGTGGCCCAGGCATTGTGATGGTCAGGTACGCGGAAGCGGTCGGGTAACCGGGTAAAAACCGATGTCTGCCTGACCTCCGGTGTGGTCAGGCACATCATACGGTGGCTTCCCTTTGCGCTAATACCTTAAGCAGATTGGTCACGGAGGCCGTGCCCATTTTCACGTAAGAATTATCACTCACGCCGCCGATGTGCGGCGTAATAATGACGTTTTCTACCGTTTGCCAGATGTGCGGCGCAGTCAGCGGCTCAACGGTGAAGCTGTCCAGCGCCGCGCCGCTGAGTCTGCCGCTGTTAAGGGCACGAATCAGGGCATCATCATCAATCAGTCCACCGCGCGCGGTATTGACCAGAACGGCGCCGGATTTAAACTGTGCCAGCGCCAGGTCATTGATCATCTTGCTGTTTTGTGCGGTCAGCGGGCAGTGCAGCGACACAATATCTGCGCGCGCATACAGCGTGGCTAAGTCGTCCACCTGCTCGCAGCCCGTGGGCAGCGTTTTCGCCCAGGGATCGTAAGCGATAACCTGCATGCCGAACACGCGGCCAATCTCGGCTACCCGACCGCCAATCGCGCCCAGCCCCACCAGACCAAGCGTCCGGCCTTCAAGTTCAAGCGACTTGTGGGTGGATTTATCCCAGTGGCCGTCACGCATTCGGCGATCCAGCGGGAGCAGGGATTTGGTGCAGGCCAGAATCATCGCCCAGGTATGTTCTGCCACCGCTGCCGCATTGGCACCGGGCGCAGACTGGACGCTGATGTTTCGTTCGGCCGCCGCCGTTTGATCGATAACGTCAATGCCGCTGCCATGCTTGGAGATCACGCGCAGGGCAGGCGCTGCATCCATGATGCGGGCGTTAATTTTTCCATAGCGCACCACAATCCCGACCGGATTGTGCCGCTCACAAAGCGCAACCAGATCGTCTTCTGACGGCTTAGTGCCGGCAAAGACCACCTCATAATCCTGCAGCATCGCGAGCGCGGCGGGAGCGATATCTGCCCCGGTAATGATAACGGTGTTTTTTTTGCGCATCACAGTTCCTCCCCTTCCGCTAACATGCCCGCTGCACGCAGGGCACCGTTCAACCAGCCCGGTCTTTTGTCACCGGCTTTGATCGCCGCAATACGCCGGGTTTCCATATCCAGTTTTTTTGCCGCCAGCTCCAATACCACTTCTACTTCATCGCGTGGCACCACCACCACGCCATCAATGTCACCCACCACCAGATCGCCTGCGCTAATCGTGGCACCCGCGACGGAAACCGGGTAATTCACGCGACCAGGAATGAACTTCGTTGGGCCGCAGGGATTGAGCCCGGCCGAGAAAACGGGATAAGTATGCGTGCTCAGTGCGTCCGCATCCCTGACCGCACCATCGATGATAATCCCGGCAATGCCGGATGCTTCGGCCTGGGTTGCCATGATCTCGCCTAACAGCGCGCAGCTGATATCGCCCTTGCCATCTACGACAATGACATCGCCGGGTTTGGCCACAGCCAGCGCAGCATGGATCGCCAGGTTATCACCCGGACGCACTTCCACCGTCACCGCCGGCCCGGCCACTTTCATATGTGCGCCCAGCGGTTTGACGCGGCCATGCAATGTGCCACGTCTGCCCGCGACATCCGCAATAATCGCGGCCTGAAATTCAGCGGCACGTCTGACATAATCACTGCTGACTCGCGTAACGTCACGGTTGATCATCGGTTTTTCGTTGGCGGACATGGGTCACCTCACAGGTTGATTGTTTTACTGGGTAAAACTCTGTTGTACATAATGAAATAACTATATCGGTGACACTGACCCCGACGCCAGTGTTGCGAGTTTGTTTGTGATGTAAACAAGATGTGACTCACAGTTTCGGGTACACTCGGTGCCAGCAAAAATCAGGAGAAGCGAAATGGGAAACGAAGGCGTTATTGCGGTAGAGAAGGCGCTGGCCTTGCTGGATTGTTTTAAGCCAGGCGAAGAAAGCCTGTCCCTGACGACGCTGTCGCAGCTTTCGGGCTACCACAAAACCACCGTATATCGACTGATGAATTCGCTGGAACGCATGAGTTACGTAGTCAGAAGGGATAACGGCATTTATACCCTGGGGCCAAGGCTGCTTTACCTGGGCAAGCTCTATGAACAGTCGTTTCATCTGGCCAGCGTGGTTCAGCCCGAACTGCAAACGCTGGCCTCAGCCACCAGGGAAAGTGCCAGCTGGTATGTGATTGATAGCGGCCAGCGTCTTTGTGTCTTTCGTGCCGAATCATCCGATGGGTTACGACATACACGACTGCCGGGCTCGCTGTATCCGCTGGATAACTCGGCGATTAGCCAGGTGCTGCGTCACTGGGGAATGGGCGAAACCTTGTTTGATGAGGCACCGGATTTACCACTCTATACCTCGGGCGCGCGCGATCCCCATACTGCCGCCTTTGCCATTCCGGTGTTTGGTGAAGGGGATAAATTAACGGCTGCCCTCGCGTTAACCGGCCCGTCATCACGGTTAACGCTGGATCGCAAAGAGACGGGATTGGGTGAACTGATGCGAGAGTCCGCAGCCAGACTTTCCGCTCAACTCGGCGCGAGAAAAGCGTTCTGTGATGTTGTTTACGCACACAACGCGTAAAAAACCTGTTGCTGAACGCGTGCATGAATACAGCCACAGGCTCTACATGCGCGCCTTGGCCTGCAGGTTGACTGAAAGCGCCGACGGCATAACCCCCGGCGTTTCGCCCGGTGCGCAAGGCTAACGGTAGTAGACCGCAATGTGCTGTCCCGCCACGTTTTCAACCACGACAGGTATGTCAAAAAGGCGCTCAATAAGATCGGGTTTCATCATATCAGCCGGCGTACCGCGAAAAAAAACCGCACCGTTTTTCATGGCAATAATATGGTCTGAATACGTCGAGGCGAAGTTAATATCATGGATAACCAGAATGATGGATTTTCCCAGCTCGTCAGCGGCTCGCCGAAGCTGCTTCATCATGGTCACGCTGTGTTTCATATCCAGATTATTCAGTGGCTCATCCAGCAGCACGTATTTTGTATTTTGACACAGCACCATCGCGACAAAAGCGCGCTGTCGCTGGCCTCCTGAGAGCTCGTCAAGATAACGTTCAGCAAGCGGGAGCAAATCCAGAAAATAGAGTGCCTGATGGATATGATGCTTATCATTTTCCGTGATGCGCCCTTTGGAATAGGGATAGCGACCAAAACTCACCAGATCGTACACCGAGAGCCGGCTGGTGACCTGATTTTCCTGTCGCAGCACCGACATAATTTGCGCCAGCTTCTCACTGTGCGCTTCATTGACGATGAGCGAATCGATTCTGACCTCACCGCTGTCGGGCTGCAACAGGCGGCTAATCACCGACAGTAGGGTTGATTTGCCTGCCCCATTGGGCCCGATGATTGAGGTAATGCCCGATGAAGGCAGGGTTTCGTTGATGTTTTTAAGGACAGATAACGGGCCGTAAACCTTATTCACATTCACAACTTCAATCACGTCGCCACCTTTTTCAGAATCAGGTAAATAAACAGTCCACCGCCTAAAAATTCAATAATGACGGACAGCGTTCCCGCCATGTTAAACACCTGCTCCAGGATTAACTGTCCGCCCGTCAGCATGATGATGCCAATCAGCACCGTTCCCGGTAGCAGGTAGCGATGACGCCACGATCCCACCACGGGCCAGGCAAGATTGACCACCAATAGTCCCAGAAATGTCATCGGCCCGACCAGCGCAGTTGAAATTGCCACCAGGAGCGAAACCAACAGCAACAGGCCGGTGACATAACGCTGAAAAGGGACACCAAGCGCCGTCGCGCTATTGCGCCCTAACGCAATAACGTCCAGGCGGTGCCGTATGCGCCAGACGATGATCGTAATTACAGTAATCAGCACGGCCGAAAGGGCCAGCACCATCGGGTCAGCATGGGTAAAAGTGGCAAACATCCGGCTTTGCAGCACGGCGAATTCGCCAGGGGAGAGCAAACGCTGCATCAGACCCGAAAGGCTGCGAAAGAGGGTGCCAAACACCAGGCCCGTTAACAGTACCCGGTGAAGATCCAGTCCACTGCGGTTAAATAGCCAGCGATAGAGCAGCGTGGCAAAGATCATCAACAGTGCCGTTTCGCCAAGAAACGGCACCATACTTCCCACCTGGCTCAGTTGCGAAAGCTGAACAAAAAACACCAGCAGGGTTTGGATAAACACAAAAAGCGACTCAAGGCCCATGACCGAGGGCGACAAAATGCGGTTTTGCGTGATGGTTTGAAAAAGCAGCGTACTGATGCCCGATGCAAAGGCGACCAGCACGATGGTGAATAAAATCTGCCCTCGATGTTTCAACACGTAGCTGATGTTTCCCTGCAGATGCAGGGTCATAAAGACAAGGGAAACAATAACCGCAAGCAGGGCTAACAGGCTGATTCGCCAGACGGGCGAGGAAACGTTTTTCAGGGATCGGGACAGCGGTGACAGATCAGTTGCCATAGCGCCTTCCTCTGATAATCAGCACCAGAAAAACCGCCGCGCCCAGTACGCCGAGTAAAGCACTGACCGGGACTTCAAAGGGATAAATAATCAGCCGCCCCAGGATATCGCAGCTCAAAACCAGTATGGCACCTGTCATCGCGACCCAGGGCACGGTGCGGCGCAGGTTATCGCCGAAAATCATGCTGACAATATTCGGCACAACCAACCCCAGGAAAGGCAGGACACCGACGACAACGATCACCACGCCGCTGACAATGGCGATCATCGCCATCCCCGTTAACTGGATCTGGCGATAGTTCAGCCCGACGTTAACCGAGAAGTCCTGGCCCAGACCGGCCACCGTGAAGCGATCGGCAATCAAGGCCGCCAGCAGGGTAATCAGTCCGACAATCCAGATCAGCTCATAGCGGCCCTGCATCACACTCGAAAAGTCGCCGGATTCCCAACTGCCCAGCGACTGCAGGATATCAAACTGCATCCCCAAAAATGTCGTTACCGAGCTGAAAACGGCGCCCAGCATGATGCCAGCCAGCGGCACAATAAACGCGCTTTTCTGCCGGATGCGCTGAATGAGCAGCATAAACAGCACCGTTCCGGCCAGCGCAAACAGGGAGGCGATGCACATTTTGACAATAACGGGCGCCGCCGGATACCAGACCATCACCAGCAGAAGCCCCAGGCTTGCGGACTGGGTGGTACCCACCACAGAGGGTTCAACAAAGCGGTTCTGCGTCAGCATCTGCATGATCTGGCCCGCCACGCTCATCGCGCTGCCGGCCAGCACCAGCGCGACGGTACGTGGAAAGCGGCTGACAAACAGAATTTCCCGCATTTCGGCATCGTGCCACAGGTCGATTAATGACACACGGCTCACGCCCGTGACCAGGCTCAGCATGATTAGCGCAGACAGCAGCCCCAGGCCGATGAGATAAGCCCCGTATTTCATTCAGGCTGCTCTCCGGCAGCGAGCAGTTGTTGTTTGATCTGGCTCATCATGAGGCTGTAGCTCTGGATCCCGCCGGCAATATACAGCGAGGCGGAATCCAGCCAGATAATCTGTTGCTTTTTCCATGCGGTGGTGCGGCGCACCAGCGGATTATCCAGAACCTGACGGGCCGACAGGCCTTCTTTACTGCCAATGGCGCTGTCACGGTCCAGAACGAACAGCCAGTCGGGATTCGCCTGCATGATCAACTCGGGTGAAATGGCATTGCCATGTTTGCTGGCGCTGGGCAGAGAGAGAGCAGGCTTGAACTGCAGCACATCAAACACAAAACCAAAGCGGGAGTGCGGCGTATAGGCGCTGAGTTTGCCGCCGTTAACCATCAACATCATGGCGCTCCCCGACCGGGCGGCGAGGGGGCGAAGGTCTGCAATCTGCGCATTAAATGCGGTTAAAACGGCTGCTGCCTGCGCCTGTTTGCCAAAGATCTCCCCCAGTCGCGTTGTGCGCTGCGTCAGGCTTTGCATGAAATCATGCGGATCAATATCCAGAGAAAGGGTGGGGGCGATACCGCTGAGTTTGTTGTAGGCTGCCAGGGCTCTGCCACCGGCAAAGATCGCCTCCGGTGCGGCGGCGCTTAAGGTTTCATAGGCGGGCTCAAACAGCGTTCCGGCATTGAAATAGCTCTGACCATTATATTTAGCCAGATGCGCCGGATAGGTAAAACCGGCTTGCGGGACGCCCGCCGGTGTGATGCCTAATGCATCGGCAATATCCAGCGTGGACGGATTAAGGATCACCACGCGTTGAGGATGCTGCGGCAGCGTCGTGGTTCCCTGCAGATGCGCTACCCTGACCGTTGATGCTTCACCCGCAGATGCTGCAGGCAAAACCGTCAGTAACCAGGCCAGGGGCAATAGAATAGACAGAAATGGGAAACGCATGTGTTCTCCTTGCGCGTGGTTAGGGTCCGTTTAAGGTCATGGTTTTTGGGTTACAGGCTGTTCTGAATTCCAGCTTTACGCACCTGTATCACGTAGCGGCCGTTATGCATAAAACGTCATGCCGGGCCAGTTACTGTTCAGGCTGCTCTCTGTCCATCCCACGCTCGCTGAGATAAATCATCCGGTGACAGCGCTAATGACGGGGAGGCATGAGAGCATCAGTGAGACGATCAGAATGACGCCGTTATTGAGGCATACATCGTGCGGCCGGGAACCGCGTAGTTGTTGCCTGAAACCCCGCTTGAGGATGGATGGTCAGAGACAGGGTTTTTATCAAAAAGATTGTCCAGCCCGGCATTAAACTTAAGGTTTTTCGTTGCCCGGTACTGGCCAGACAGGCCATAAATCATGTAGGCATTGCGGATGCGTGCCGTCGCGGTATTGCCTCTCGCCGCCTGGTCTGCGCTGCTGTTCAGCCCCAGCATCTTTCCGTAGTATTTTGCGGTAAATGAAAGGCTGATGTCGTCATTGACCTGCCAGTCAAGGGAGGACCACGTGGCGAGCGTTGGCGTTGTCACGAGCATCACGCCCAGAGAATCTTCGGCTTTGAGCATTCGCGTGAACGTATTACTCAGCGACAGGCGCTTCATCCAGGGGCCCATTTCTTCTGAAATCAGGGGAAGGGTCACATTGCCTTCCAGGCCCTGGGTTCGCGCCCTATCAAGATTGACGCGTTCAAGCCAGTAGCGGCCTGAGGTATCACCGGGTAAATAGCCAACAGGCGCAGAGGCGATTTTGTCTTTGAAGCGGCTGTCGAAGAACGTCAGCCCCGCGCTCCATCCTTCATAATCGAAGATCGCGCCCACTTCCCAGTTTTGTGACGTTTCAGGCTTGAGTTTATCGCTGCCCATCGTGTAACAGCCGCCGCCGTGGTAATCGGCATAGCCGTTACATCCAGCGCCTTTTGAGGATTCAATAAAGCCTTTACTGGCCTGGCGCACGCTGGGTGCTTTAAAACCTTCTGAATATCCCCCTTTTAACGTCAGCGTATCCGTGGCCTGCCAAACCAGATAGGCGCGTGGCGTTGTCCTGTTACCGTAATCGGTATTATCTTTGCGCAGGCCCAGCGTCAGTGAAACAGTATCCAGCAGGTCGATTTGATCTTCGACAAACAGGCCGGTACTTTTGGCCTGAGCGTGATGTTTGCCATAGCTGCTGGAGGCGTCCGCTACCACGCCAACAGAGCGAGGGTTGTTCAGCTCTTCTTTTTTCCACTGTGCGCCGACAGTCAGGTTATGCGGTAAACCGAATTCAAATGGCAGGTTAATATCGCCTTCAACAATGCGTTCTTGATTCCACAGCGCCACATCCTGACTGCCCGTCACCGTACCGCCAGAAATCACCGGAATATCGGTTACCCAGTTTTTAAATTTATTTTGATAAACGTTCAGCTTTGCCGTGCCGAAATCAAAAATACCGCGATAATCGAGCGCATAATTTTCACGTTCAAGTTTATCCACACCGCGCAGCGCAATTTCACTGCCATCCAAGGATTCACCGGGAATACCTCGCTCGGTTCCCTGCTGAGTGGAAACGGCGATGCGCTGATGAGGGGTGATATCCCAGCCGAGTTCTGCGCCGTAATTTTCATTTTTGCGGCCTTCCTGGCCGCTTCCCCAACGCAACGCGTCGGTTTCGCTTTTATCCGCTTCGCGCTTATTCCACGAACCGTTAACACGCAAATCAAATCCCTGACCCAGCGGACCACCGATGCTGCCTGTCCAGGTCTGGGTATTGCCCCGGTTGCCATCCTGCGGCCGCCGGGTGCCTGCCGTTAATGCGCCGTGCCAGGTATCGCTATTTTTCTTTGTGATAATATTGACGACTCCACCCATTGCATCCGAACCATAGAGCGCGGACATCGGCCCTCTGACCACTTCAATGCGTTCAATCGCATCAACGGGGATCCAGTTAATATCGTCGAAATAGTTTTGCTGGGTGCTTTTAATACCGTTACTTGAGCCGATGCGTTTGCCGTCAACCAATAACAGCGTATAAGCCGCGGGCATTCCGCGCAGCTGAATACCGGAACTGACATCTGTGCCAATGGCTTTGGTCACGCCTGCGACACGTTCAAGAATATCGGCCAAGTCCGTGGCGGATTTACCAATGTCTCTTTCCAGCTGTTCTGCCGTGATCACAGAGATTGATGCAGGAGCATCTTTCAGTCGCTGTTCAATCGCCGATGCCGTTACCACCATGACATCTTCACTGTCTTCATTCCTGTCAGACTCAGCCAGAGCGGGGGAGATCATGCCAACAGCGGGAACCAATAAACTCGTGGCAATATGGCGGGTCATTTTTTTCAACGGCAGCATAACGATTAATCCTTTAACGATTGTCATCCAGTTGAGATATCCCTGAGCGAAAGAAAGCATAATTCCATATGCAAATAGGAATCAACTCAATAATCATTATCAATTACCGAAAAAATAAATCCGTCATGAAATTGAGTGGTTTTTTTAACGAATTAAATTGCCGGGAAGCGTCGTGTGAATACCAGGGTGCCCAAAAAGCGCCTGATCTAACTGATTAAGTCTGCACGGTTTTGGGATTATCTTTGGCTAAATTTACATTTTTATTAATGCTGGTTTGAATAATAAGCTGTCTATAAGTCACGCTTAAATATTAGATATTTTCTTCTTTGTCTTTAAGGAAATATACAGGGAGTTAACAGTTTTTGGCTTAGTTATTAACTTTCAATAAGCGTTTTATTTATATTTTAACAATGATCAGGCCGGAATTGCGGAACAGGTAACGGGTAATCTGTGGGTAACTGGAAAATCAGGCGAATCTTTTATTCAGGATGATGATGAATATCCTACTCAGAGGCGGTGGGGGAAAGTGCAGTGGATAGCGGGCGCATCCGCTAAAACGTGTTCCGGGCTGCTCCACCCTCTGGCACGTTTTTGACGTCAACGCGCCTGTAATACTCCGCGGCTCTCAAAGCAAAGGGACGCGGCGTCAGGAAGGCGCATTCACCTTTATTGTCCACACCGAACGGCCAGCAAAACTGTGCCGATGGTTTTGTTATCCATGCACAGAGACTGGTCTAATGCCTGTACTGGCCAAAAAACGCGGCCAGTGCGTTGGCAGTGGCTTCGGGCTGTTCCTCCGGCTGGAAGTGCCCGCAATTGGCGATATGCTGGCCGTGTATATCATCGCCACAGGCTTTCAGCGTCGCCGCCATATCTGCAATCGAGCCTTGATCGGCGGACAGCCCCAGTACCGGCATGACCAGTCGCCTCTGCCTGACCGGCACTCACCCTGTGCCAGTCTTACAAGCCGCACCACCTCATTCTGCGCCATGGCAGCACGCTTTCTCAGGTACTGCCTGACCGCGCTGACGGTCGCACCTGGCGCCGCCATTTTTTCGTCTTCTGATCTCTGCATCAAACTCTCCCGGGGTTTCCAGCGGCATCGCCGTGCGTTTCTTTTACCTCAGAGTCCATAATGGCCGGGCAGAAGAGCAGCCGGGGGGGTGCCCGGAATTTTTTCGGGCTCCCTCTCATGTTTAAAAAATGAGAACTAAAAATCAGGCCAGCAGAGAAAAAAAGGAAGTGTAAATAAAGAAAAGTAAATTTTCATTTGTGTAAAACATGCAGACATCTCCCTGAAAAAACGTAAAATAGTGCCAAACTCATCGCGGTTTAATGACGATCTCCCAGACTTATTCTGTCCGTTACAGAGAATCAGCATCCCTACAGAAAAGCGGAGAGTAAGGTAGTCTGGTGTGACGTCAGCACGCATTAAATCAGCGACAGCAGTTTATGAGCTGAAAAACATTCAGGATGTCAGCAAAAAAGACGGCGTGATGCTTCTGCAGAGCCTCAGGCATCCCTTTGCCTAAAATGGACGTGATGGACGGGATAACAGTAATAAGAGCAACAGCGCGGTCTTTGAATCGCCTCAGGCGTCGCATCATTATGCTGTTAGTCAATTGGCATGAGGCTGCGAAAATTATACGGACATAGAGAAAAGAACCGGGTTTATGAGAAATAAAAAAAATGCTCTGATTTTTGAGTGGCTGATCTATATAAAGGTAGTGGAAAAGAAAAGTTTTTCCGCTGCGGCCAGAGAGTTAATGATATCCGTCGCCTCTGTCAGTAAGGTTGTGGCAAGGCTGGAAGACATTTTTTCGGCCCGCCTGATCAGCCGTAATGCTCACCGCTTTGAGATCACCGCCGCCGGTCAGACGGCCTATGAAAAGGCGCTGATCATGTGCGAAACCTACCATAACCTGCTCAGCGGTCTGGAGTGCAGGGACGAGATCAAGGGAGAGCTGCGGCTTTCCGCGCCAGGTATACTGTGCGACAGTGTCATCAGTGACTGGGTCATGGAATACACAGATCATCACCCCGGCGTCAGAATACACCTTCTGTCACGGGAGGCGGGCAGCTTCAGCGCCGACTCGCCGGAGTTTGACGATCTCGTCATCAAAAGCGGGTATCTTGACAGCCCCGATCTTATCCAGAAAAAACTCAATGCGGTTCCGTTTGGCATGTATGCCTCGTCAGAATATCTCCGGATAAACGGGGTACCGCGCAGGCCTGAAGATCTCAGCGGTCACAGCCTGCTCAGACTCAGCCATCCCTCAATGCGTAATCCCGTTGCGTTCCGGTGTGGCGAAACCGTCGCGCGGGTATGCATTGACTCTCCGGCAGAGTTTTACTCAAACAGTATCCAGAGTCTTCTGCACATGACGCTCCGGAACCGCGGAATATGCCTGGGGGTTCCCTGCTGGGTGATCAAAAATCAGGGGCTCACTCAACGTCTCTGCCAGATCCTTCCCGGATGGGAGCTTTCTCCTTTACCTGCCTATATGGTATGGCGCTACAGGAAACATTACTCCGCGCTCTTCAGCGACTTCAGCCGCTTTGTGGAAAACAAATGGAGTAACCTTTTTACCCTCACCCCGGGCACTTCTCCCAGCGGAGACTGAAGCCCGACATGCAGCGGCGCGGCCCCGTAAAGCGATCAGGTTTACATTTTGTAAAAATCACTTTTCATATCATAGTAATGCCGCCCCTCTGACATCCGTTTACTATTCACTTCATCTCGTCACCCCCGCCACCTGGCGGAGGGGGCTTCATACCTCAGGCAGACATGAAAGATTACGCCGTAATACACTCTCTCTTAAATGGAACAGCGAAGATGAATGACGCTGTAGAAAAAAAGTGGCTGTCAGGCAGTAAAAAATTAAGCCGCGCGCAGCCCGGTTTAGATGAAACCTTATACGTCCGGTCCCTAAAGAACGTTCTAAAGGGCTATCACTTTGTGGAGTGTACCGACATCATCACTTTCCTGAACTTATTTTGTTCTGCGGGGGTTGAAAAAAATGAATTATTTTATACAGAGATGAAAATAAAATAGTGCATCGACACTCACGATAACGGAAGTGATTATTTTTCTGAGTTACGCGCTGCTTATAAAAGCATAACAGACATGAAGCATGCTTATACTAAAAAATTTTGTGACAGAGAGGACTAGATGTCTTTTCATGCAGCGAAGAATAGCTGCATAAGCTGTATTTTTTTTTGCGCTTTTAATTCCCTCTATTTTAATTCATCAGTTCTGAAGACAGAGCCATGTATCTCCGGAAAATGCATGCCTGCCAACTGAAATACTCCGGCAGGAGCGCTGAATAGCGGCCCCAATATGCGATCTTTTTACGCTGAAGAGCAGCCTCACCTCCATGAAGAGATGACTTAGCCACACTGCCCGGAAAGATTTGCCGCAGCAGTATTTTGCGGGCAGATATCGTTTTTTAATGACCACTCGCTGAATTCAACTTTATAGTATTTTGTACATCCTGCCATGCCGTAGCACAGCAGCAGAATAAAGGTAAAAAAGAAGGTGTTGCTGAGAAATATATTTTTCATAAGAATTATAATGAGTACCCGTGATGAACAGACTGATGCAGCCGGTGACTGGATACAGCAGTCTGTTCAGATTGTGTTGGATAAGGTCCGGTAAACCCTTATAAAGACTATTTCGTACAGTATACCCGCGCTTCGCGTGGCGTATAAATACCGAATGTCAGGACGTTCACTAAGCCGTTCATGAAAGTAAGCTGCGTTTCAGTGCGTGCCACTTTATCAGCACTGCCACAGACCGCAGCGGCATCAATGGTTTTATCCTGGCCCAGCCCTGAAATGAAGAAATGGTGTGTTTCTTCTTTCACGGGGTGAGTACGGTTGTTGGGCCTTATATCAAACGACTGCTTTGCACAACCAACGAGCATAAAAGCGAGAACGAGTATGACAATATTTTTCAAACACCCTCCAGATGGCATTAAATGGAATAAAGTCAGATTATTTCATTAAAAATTATCTATTACCTAAACCTTGTCTTAACCACCTTGACTGTCCTTAATAAATCACACGTCATGAAACTGGTACGCACAATTATACCCTGACTACTATCAGCTTCCTGTTTTCGGAAATTAAATAAACATTGCCGACTCGTGAGCTGGATATAACCCTGCGTCATTACGCTTTTTACTCATCCGCAGTCAGCAATTAATGTAATTCACTCAGGACAGGTATGGCCTTTTCCCGTCAGCTTTACACCGGTGGACTTATCCAGGCAACCTTCAGCCGTAGAGTTAATATGGATTATGGCCGTGGCGGGAGCGACTTTCCATGAACAGCCTGTTTCAGGCTCGGTATGCCGTTCCTCAGAGCGGTGCCGGTCTTCAGTAAACCACATGAGGAGTTCAACGTTATTTTTGACTTTGACTTTTTTCATCGCCCGGATTTTGTAATAACTGACCAACTTCTCAGGCATATCCAGCCAGTAAGACATTCGCCTTGATGTCATGCCGGTAATCAAAAACCAGAGGATCGCCACCTCGTTATCGCTGAGGGTGATGCTGTTTCCTTCCCTGTCAGTAAGCTCCATAAATACCTCTGCCTGTCAGCCTGCGGTGAGTTTTGGCCCCGGCTGTATCGCGTAGTCAGCATGCTTCACTTGCCGCCTCCGGTCGCGCTGGGCCGTAACTGAGCAATGCAGTTCGGTTCCGCAAATAGGTGGGCCTCAAAAGCGTTACCCCGCGTGTATTTGAAACATGAGTCTGAGTTCACAGGCAGAGGTATCCTGTACCGTGCAACGTCAGCATTACTCGCCCGAAAAAGGAGCCGCAGCGCATCGGCCTCTGATGTGGTCGCAGAATTCATGCGTGTGGTGAGACACGGAAATTCCTCATTTCTGCCATTGATGTTAGCGATCAAACCAATATGCTGCCGATTACAGTGTCCGGTTGCGCACCAGACTCTGTTAATGCGCCTGTCCGGATCAGACAGCATGTTTGCCCGGTCTCCCGTAACGAGCATTTTGCCAGGTCCCTCGGACTGCAGGAATAACAGAAGAGGGCCGGATGCAGAGGGAGAGATGCAGCCCGGTTCGGCAGTACATCTTTTCATTTGCGTCATCTTCCTGTGGTTTTACACACAAAACGCTGAACGTGCGGAATACTGTAATGAACGACGGACCCGGCAGAAACGCTTTAAAGAGAAAATTCACTTTTCCTGAAATGAAAACTAAGGTGTTTTGACGGGAAAGACTGGACGGTTTAGAGGTGTGAGGCAGCTGAGTCTGGTATATGGCAGAGGCACTGAAATTGTCGATTCCGTGCTGTTAACGCCCGCACGGAAATTCCTGAAGGCAAAGAGAGAACCGCACGAGAGGTAGGCGTTAAAACGTCCGGTAACTCATAAGCCCGCCTGGCGGCAGTTGCCGTTGTCATCGCATCACAGCAGCACAAGTGAGTGTGATTCATACTGCTTTATATCACTCTGGCGGGTTTCTCCGTAAGCGTCACACGCAGACCGTCTTTTATTTTTTAACGTGTTTCCTGCCATGGACACTTTCACGAACGTGGACACTACCGTGGACAGAAACACGCCTTACATCAGTAACCCCAGGATCACTACTGCACTCAGCATGAGGTTCAACGCCGCCCTGGCCTATCGTGAAATCGCTGAGCATCTGAACATCAGCACTTAGGCTACGCATAAAATGCTTAAGCGTTTTAGCCGCACGGATATTATCTGGCCGCAGCCGGGAGACTACACGCCGGAACGGCTTGAGGAGGAACTTTACGCTTTCAACACTGTGTAAGCCCTCTCTGAAACCGCCAGAAGAGCACCAAGACCTCAGGCAACCAGTTTACCCCTTAAAACGCAGCCGGCACTAATGCCCGGAGCAGCATGAAAAGCCTTTTTTTCAGCCCTCAGCGCAAAGGGTGTAAGAACAAATGCCGTATCGAGGCCAGGAGTAAGAGTGAGTAACAAAGCCGCGAGAGAATGTCAGGAGGGAGCCGTTAACAGTCATTTTCTTTGTCTGAAAAAGCAGATGCAAATGCTTTAGTTCCGGACAATCATTCCATCAAATATCACTGTTAAACGACAGCTTCACCCCCAGAGAAGACCTTGTCGGATTGATTCTGTTAATTCAACAAAATCTGTGAGATTAAGTCTGAGCGCATTTATCCCCAAGAGGCGTCAACGCGGTCTGTATGGGAAGCTTACGTTCCTCCGATACCAGAGGGATGAATATTTATCGACATAAGCCAAAAGCAAAGCCATCTTGTTTTCATATCAGGAAAAATAAATTTCACCACATTGCACTGTCATACCCAAAGCTTCTGACAGAACATAGCGTCTGTCTCATGTAACAGGTACTTATCCGATGTTGGTTGTCATAAAAATGTTTAGCTTTTTTTCAGCGCTGGTGCTTCTGCTGGCATGTACACGTGCCTCAGCGGAAATACATGCAGCGGCGGGTGGAAACGTCGTGCCTGGTGAGAGAAAAAGCAATCATCTCTTAAAGGGAGGGTGGAACAGAAGAATTTTTTTGCTCTCGTCCCCCCCGCAACGTAGACAGCCCATGCCGGCTTCAGTATGGCTAAACCTCCCAGAAAAACGTTCTGTTTCACCGGCACATCAGTACACTGCGAACAGCCATTTTCATAGCTGTAAACCTGACACAAAGCCACATGTCTGCATACATGTGCATCATGCAGGTTCAGCAGAATTCATCTCTGCGCCAACACCTGAGAAATCTCTCAGGCCGGAGCTAAACAAACATACTGATCTGTTAAACCAGACAGGGGGCCGCCTCCAGTACGTCATAGTGCAACATGAAAGCTGTTCATCAGCCCTACACCGACGCGCCTGTTTTAGATATCTGAAAATCAGTGCAAAAAAACTGCGCAATACTGTGGTCCCTTACCTGCGACGGGCTTGAAACGCGTAAGAGAGTCAACAGTCGCGTTGGTTGGCAGTAGTGATGCCGGCAAACGGCGTGCCCCCGGCCGTCTGAGGCAGCTTATTTACCAGAGGGATACGGCCCGCCAGTCCCATGGTCAGCAGAACTGAAAAAACCTCAGCCTTGCATGCGCTGCAGGCGGGTTTTGTGAACCGTCAGTTTAGCGCTGGCAGGGTGAGTTCAGGTTAAAACTCTCCGGCCCCCGACAAGTTCAAAATATTCACTCAGTTGCTCCCCCCTCACAGCCCGTTCTACTGCCCACTCAGAAACCGCAGTCATGAGTCAATTGCCACTCATGAATCCGTATCTTTCGGTCCTAAAACGTCCCTTCCTCCAGAGAAAAAAACAGCGGAGCCTGAAAACACCGATGAGGGTCAGTAAAGGCGTGTATATTCTGACTCAAATGGACGTGATGTCTTAAGTTTTCAACAATCCACAAGCGGCTGATTTGCCTCTGGACAATATTTTTTTCATAATTTCGCGATGTGGCTTTCTATGAAGCCATCAAGAAAAAAGTGTGCAAATTATGCAGAGTCGAAAAAATAAAAAACATCCTTGATAACTTCTGAAGATAGTGTTCTAAGCTGATATTAATTTTCATTACCTTACACTTCTGTGAATTATTATCGGTGCTGGATGGCTGATTTTTTGTAAAATAAACAAATCCTTTTTCTGTGATGTGAGTGATATTAGGGTAAATACAAAGTAAAGACTGTCTGTTTAGCTACAAAAAAAGGATGCCTGCAAAACTTGAATAACTAAAAGTACACAAGGGAGTTTAAAGAATTATGACAGTGTCGTTTAATATGCATCATTAATAATTATTTAAAGGTTTCATGTTTTAATTACACTTTAGCTCAGTGTGGATTGGATGAACTTTATACTTACATGAATGCAGACGCCATCAGGAGGGAATTTTGAGCAGAAAAATCATAATAAACAGAACAGTGATATTTGAACCGGATAAAAAGACAATATCGGGGAAAAAAAACAGCGTCCGGCTCAGTGCTTCGGCAACGTTATGTATGGAGTTGCTCATTGAGAAAGCAGGTGAACTTGTCACTCACCAGCAACTTTACGATTTCGCATGGCGACGCTTTGGCATGGAGCCTACAGCCACCTCACTTTACCAGAACATTTCAAACCTGCGGAGGGCACTTATCTGTACCGGTATAAACGATGAAACCATTCGTACCATGCCCCGGCGTGGTTTTATACTCTCACCACGGACTGAGATCGTCCGTGAAAGCCCGCGATCTGCGGCAATCATTGCAGAGGCGCAAACGCCTCTGAACACAGAGACGACCGGAGAAGCAAGCCCCCGCAACACTGAACATTCAGAAAAAAATCCGGTTGGGGGAGAAAAGAAAAGCTATGGTGAAGGCTACCGGGTATTAAGCAGACCTTTATTTTTCTGCTCCACCGCCATAGCTGTCACCGTTCTCACAGAAAGCTTCCTGTTATCCGGGTCATCTGCAGGCAGGGTTCAGACTTACTTCACTCCTGTCGCGAGCGCTTTTTCCGGCTGTCATGTTTTCACTAATCCTGACAGTGGCCTCAGCGAAATGCACCTGGATAAAAACATCATGAATTTAATACCTGACTGTAATAATCAGGCTTATCTGTATATCACAACCTACAAAAACTCCGAGCGGACTTCCGTCATTTCCTGCCAGAATGCACTGGGGGGACCGCATCGCGCAAACTGCCATTCTTATTATTTCATAGAGCACATCAAAAGTGATTAAGTTATTCATAACGGCATTACTGCTGGTTTCATCCTCCCTGATGTTTCTTTATTTCCACAAAAAAGAAAAGTTTTTGACCTGCAAAGCGGAGTTTTCCGTAATCAAAAACACGGAAAGGCTGGATATTGTATCACTCCTTTCCCTCAACGCAGGAAAAGGCGTACTCACGCTCTCAGGTGTTCTTTACGACGATAATCAGATAACAGGGCACATTAGCAGAAATATTGGCTTTACTTATAAAAAGAGGGGGAGGGATTATGCACTCAGATCTTCAGTTGTGATTAATTCCCCCCTTATGACGCTTTCACCAGACGATGAAGATAAATGGTTACCCGCTTTCTTCAACCGTAAAAACCAGACCGTTTTTCTTAAAATTCGGCCACTCAGTGACAATCAGTGGCTCATTTATTCTGGCGTAGTGCCGCAATACCTTTGTGAAAAAGCTCCCTGAGTTCTGTAGAATTACAGGATATCTCTCAATTTCTACTGTACATCATGTTAATAACGCGATGTACAGTTTCCTTCCTGTATACATCCACTCAAAATAAAGTTCCTTCATATTCTTATTTTCTGCCTGACAGTCAGCGGTGGTTTTATACCTCTGAGGTGTTGCGCAATCGCCTTATAAAAACTTCATTAATCTCTTTTCTCTTACAGACCACATTATATTCTCTCTCAGCCAGTCACTCTCTTATAAAATCAGAGAGATTTAGTGATTAAGTGTATGATCTATATGATTTTATTTATTTCTTAATCAGCAGAGGTTTTTGTATGAGTCGCTGCGTTTTTTTTCGGGATAGGATTTTTTCGGCCGGGAAATTCGGCTCTGAAAATTTATTAATCTGAAATGGAGAAACATATGTTCACTAAAAAAATTATCGCGTTCGCATCAGTCACGGGCATTATCCTGACGGGAAGCAGTGCTTATTCAGCCACCAATATTAATGTTCATGGCATTATTGCTCCGAATGCCTGTATTGCAACCATCGTCGGTGGCGACAACCTTGACTGGGGCATTACACAGCATGCCAGTTTAAATCAAAAGGCATTCAACAACTTCCCGGCCAAAAAAGTCACCCTTCAGTTCAATTGCCCTTCACCCCAGAGTGTGGCGTTCTGGGCGACCGATCCCAATCAGGACAGCGTTATGGTGGGGCAGAACACAGACGGAAGAACCAACCATGCGGATATCAACCGCGCATTCGGACTCGGTTTCGATCCTGTTACCGGGAATAAGCTCGGCAATTTCACCCTGAATCCTGTTTCCACGACAGTGGATGGCGTCACCAATTCAACCACTTTCGGTTATACGGCCAGTGGTGCGCATAACGGAACTGCATTCGGTCGCGTAAACACCAAAGACTGGGCCTATAACAAGAAAGAGGATTACACGCCTTGGGATCAAGGTACAAATAAACCCGCATCCGGACAATCCATCTCATGGGTTTTTGATGTCGAGCCTCAGCTCAACCACGGGGAAATGATCACCAATGCGCAACAGGTTGACTGGCAGGGAACTGCGCAGGTCAACGTCCGTTATTTCTGATCCCGCCTTTAATTAATTTACGGAAGGCATCTCACTCTGCCGGGATGCCTTATTAATTATGATAAAAATCCACTGTACGCTTTTAATTTTTTTTACCCTTTTTTATTTTTCTGCTTCATCCGCAGAAACGCTCAAGTTTGACCGGAAGCTGCTGGAGGCCAACGGCATTTCGGCTGCGCAACTGGATAACGCTCTGAACAGACACGTCATTCCACAGGGTTATTCTGAGACAGACATCTACGTCAACGGCAAATATATAACCACCGGCTCTGTATTCTGGCAGAACGGCACTCTTTATTATGAAAAAGAAATAAAAGAGAAATCAGGCATCACCAGTAATGTCTGGCACAGAACCGACATCAGGCACAATCACCGACAGTTTTACCATCTTGATAAGGTATTCAGCGTGGCCTATGACCGTTTGGCCAGAACGCTGAAGCTGAGTGGTCCTGCTCAGTACCTTAACGTTCGGGACGGCAAAAACCGCATCAGTGGAGGCACCGGCGCCTTCGTCAATTACAGCGCTTATGGTTACCACTTTAGCGCCGCGGGACAACCTGTGAGCAGCCTGAATGTTGATTACGAAACCGGTATGAACGCAGCGAATATCGTTATCCGTGCCCACGGGACATACAGTGAATTCCGTAGCCGGCAGTCTGCCACGAGATACAGTACCGTGCGTGACGGATACGCCGAACGTGATCTTGGCAGTTTCAGGGTCAGGGTGGGCCGGACAGTCGTCAGCGATGGCGGATTCGGCACGGGCTACATTGACGGCGCAATAGTCTCTTCAGCAACAGGCTACCACCAGGCCTTCGTGAATTTTGATTACGATGCGAATGAGGTTCTCACGGTTGAGTTTTTGCAGAATAACCTGCTCCTCTGGAAAGAAACCGTGCAGAAAGGTCATGCGAGCCTGAGAAATATACCGGTTGCCGATTTAACAAATGATGTCACCGTCTTAATCCGCCGTAACGGGCAGGTAATCGAATCAAGGCTGATTTCCCGCGCTCAGATCAGCACCAGCCAGGACGGTCTGCCGGGATATTACGCCTTTTCGGGGGTTAGGGTCGGCGATAAGCGCATGCAGGTAGCGGGGGGCGGGTACAGTAAACGCTTCAGCGATCGGTTGCAGCCTTCCGTTGCAGCGGTCACCACGGCCCGCTACCGCGCAATCTCGCTCAGCAATACTCTTGAAACCGGACGGCTGCGTTCAAGCCAGACATTCATCTTTTCCCACAACGAAGCAGGCGAAGCCGGCTCAAGCGTGAATCTGGACGCCACCATCAGTCATTACAGTCTCAGCCACACGCGCAACAGCCGGCAATTCAGTTATCTGGGGCAGGGATCAACGAAGGCAGCTAACAGCCTGCGAAGCAGTACAGGCCTTGTTTACAGCAGCAGGCTCAGCGAACGCGTGAGCGGAAACCTCGCATTCACCCATTATAACTTTTATGACTCTGCAGGTTTTGATTCTGTTTCAGCCGGGCTGAACCTCTCACTCTCTCATGCCTCTGTGGGGGTGAATCTGGCCTACATGTCGCTGGCACCGGGGCATTCTGAAAAGGATAAATTCAGCATGAATCTGGCCCTTAACGTTCCGTTGCGCTGGGGTTCAGGACGTTCATCATGGCGTAGCCAGTATTATCATTATGCGGACACATCCCGCTTCATCAATTCACTGAGCGCCGGTATCAGCGATGATTATACACTCACCGCAAGCCATACGCGCACGACGGGCGCACAGCAGAATGAGACGTTTTCCGTTGATAATTCCGTGACCACCCCCTACACCTCGGCGAGTCTTTCACTTTCGCAGACTAAACAAAACAGTCAGTCATACCTGACATCCGCGGCATATGTTTCAGGCTCCATCGCCGCGAGCCGGCACGGGGTTATCTTTTCTCCGTCCCCCATCAGTGACACCTGGGCTATCGTGGATACCGGTGTCAGCCAGTATCTGAAAGTCTCTTCGTTACAGGGAGGCGGCGTCACTAATCATGACGGAAAAGTCATCATCAGCCCGGTCAGAGCCAACATGGGCGATTTTATACGCGTGAATCCTGAAGGATTACCCAAGGGCGTCATTATTTCAAACAACATCAGAGAATTTTCTGCCGTCCGAGGTGCCGTGCCTTACTTTCGTTTCAGCACCTATCGGAACCGGCTATTGCTTATGAAATGGACCAACAAACCTTCGTGGGTTCACCAGAATGATGTTTTTTACGATCGGGACGGGAAAATGCTCGCCCGGTTCATCGACAGGGACGTACTTCTGATTAGTGAGGAGGATGTACAGAAAATAGAACATTCAGGTATGGCGTCCCCTGCGGACATCAATGTTAAGTGCAGACTGTCGCCCGGCAGCCTCAAGAAAAAGGAAAAGATCAAAAATGTCATGTTTACTTGTTCAAGCTCGTAATGCCTTAACAGTCCTGCTGATGTCGTCGGTTGTCCTTCAGCAGGCAATGGCAGAAATTCAGCCTTCTGTTTCTGCTGTTCTGATCCCGGCCGGAAAAGAGGAGGCGACCATAGACATAAAAAACAGCGGGTCTGAAAGTGTTTTACTTTACAGTAAAATCGTTCAGCTGCCAGATGACAAGCTGGCGGGTGGAACCATTTTTACCGAGCCGCAGACCGTACTTATGGGGCCGGGTGAAAGCCAGAGTGTGAGGGTGATATATCAGACCAATACTCCCGACAGACAGGAGCATATTGCCCGCGTTATCTTTTCAGGGCTGCCGTCAGGGGGAGATGTCAGTGAAGGAAAAATCAAGATCCTTCTCGGCCAGGATTTGCCAGTCGTGGTAAACGTGCGAAAAGATATGGAACAGAAAGATATCTGGGAACGTATTCGCTATCGCATAAAGGATCAAAGCCTTTGTATGATGAACCCTACAGCCAAAGTGTTTCGCTTTTCACCTACCCTAATCACTGATGAAGGCAGAATTGAGATTACCTTTAAAAAGCCGTATGTCCTGCCAGGTGAGGAACTGTGTGCGGTTTCCGCCCGCAGCCTCTCAGCGGGAATGCATGTCAATCTGACAAGCGTCAGCGAGTATAATTACAGAATAAAAACGAACAAGGTCACACTCTGAAAACGGTATCAACTGAATCATTTTTTTGCCGTACATACAGTTAAACAGTGTCAATCCCAGTCAACTGACTGGGATTGCGGGTTCCTGTTGACACAACGGAGTGTTCGTTTTAAAACCCTGCTGAAGGTTTAATGACTCATGGCGTACAGGTTTCCTGCCATACCTCAGCAGCAGAGTAGTGCACTGAATGTCCGGGATATAATCATCGTTCTGACCACATCCGCATCTGACAAGGCACCTGTTCGCCAAAATCGACTAAACATGGTTATCCATCCGAATTTTCAATTTATAATCACGATTTTCCACTATTTCTTTCCAGAACCCTGACAACAAGCTCTGCTCGGATATTCAGGTCGGTTTCTGTTGCCAGGGGGCCGCGGTTAAAATCCTCCACCAGATTGAAGGTACGAAAGCGTCTGCCGCATATCAGCGCGTGGTGCATAAAATCAATCGACCAGCTCTGATTGAGTGTTTTGGGCGTTGCCAGCTGAATCGGATTGCGTACCGGTAGGCGTTGTTTACCCTTACGACGAAAATTCAGTTTCACCAAACAGTAAATCCCGTGTACACGCTTGTCGTCTAATCAGTCAATATCAGGATCAGATGGAGTCTTTGTCGTCTTCGTAGTCATTTTTTCAATGCTACAACATGTTGCAAGACGTCGTCTTCATTCCTATGTGATTCCCGCAAGGCTTTCACCCTGCAAAGCGAGTCCCGGAATTGAAGTTTAAGACGGTCTCAGTCTGATTTGATTGTGACTTCCCACTTCTTAATTTATAGCGTTAAGCCGTTCATTATAAGTAGTCTCTGATTTCCACATACTTAGCATCAGTGTTGTCAGTTTTCTCGCAAGGGCAACAATAACTTTCTTGTAGCCCATTCTGTGCCGGAGTCCATTTGCCCATATGGCCAGGCTTGTATCAGTGCCATAACGCGTCAACAGACAGGATGCTGCTTCGTAGAGAAGTGTGCGCGTCATTCTGTTGCCCTGTTTTGAAATTCCCCCATTCCTGTCTACCTCACCGGATTGGTACTTTTTGGGCGTTAATCCGAGGAAAGCGCCGACATCACTTACTCGTCTGAAACGCGAAGGATCATCAATTGATGTTTTAAAGCTTAATGCTGTCAGAACACCCACACCCGGAATAGATCGTAATATCTGACAAACTGGATCTTTTCGGGCAAGCTTTTCCAGCATGGAGTTAAATTTTTTTATCTGGTCAGAAAGATGTTCCCACGTATTTAGCAACATAATCACTGCGGGTTTAACGGTTTCCAGCGAAGGTGATGACTCAAGTACAGAACGCTCAAACACACTGTTTTTCCCGGGGGGAAGAACAACACCGAATGTTTTCAGGAGCCCTCGGATCTGATTAGTTACGGCAACCCTGAGCTGAACCAGTTTTTCCCGGCTGGTCAGAATGAGTCTTTGCTGATGGCATTCAAGGCTTTTGACATGTACTGGTTTGTACCATCCGGAAAGGACCAGCCGGGCAATACCAAAAGCGTCATTTTGATCAGTTTTATTCAACTGCATCGACAATGCTGCATGAACATGGCGGGCATGGATACAATCAATGTCCAGGCCAAAGCTCTTGAGTGAATGGTAAAGCCAGACGCAAAGTGGCCCTGTTTCCAGACCCACTTTCGAGTTATCAAATCCTTCAGAAAAGAGATAATTGGCGATAACACCGGGATGCGTATCGACGTTAGCCATACGAATTTTATTGCCGTTATGGTCTATAACGCAGATGCTTGTTTTCTTTTGAGAAACATCAAGCCCAACGAAGGTTTTCATGGCTGTCACCTCAAATATCACGGATCGGGATCGTTTTAAGATTACAGCATGTGGTTCCAGACGTTGCCCTGCCTGCGCAGCATCTGAAAAAGTTTCTTAAATTCGTAGCGGGGATAACGTTCAGCCGCCTCTGTCAGCCTCTGAATCACCGGTTCATCACGTCGCGTGTCCGGTTGATAATGAAACACAGTCCTGCTCAGCGATAACGTCCTGCAGGCCTGGCGTATGCTCATCGTAAACTGCGCAGTCAGATAGCTGACGAGCTCACGCTTTATCGCTGGTTTTAGGGCTTTTTTTCGATGAAGTCTTTCATCGCGCGGTTTTCAAGGCTGAGGTCGGCAAACATCTGTTTAAGACGACGATTCTCGTCCTCAGGATCTTTCATTTTTTTAATATCAGCGGCTTCCATCCCGCCATATTTAGCCTTCCAGTTGTAATAGCTGGCTTCAGAAATCCCGGCCTCGCGACACACATCTTTAACGGTTCGACCAGCTTCTACAGATTTCAGAACGGCGATGATCTGGTGCTCAGTGAATCGGACTTTACGCATGGCGATCTCCTCAGGGGACATAATCAGTATGTCGGAAGATCTCTAAAAGTGAATGGTTCGGTTTACCGGGATGCTTACACAACCAGCGGCTTTTTAGTGTCTGTCATTTGTCTTTCTGAAGCCCTTTTTCTGGTCAGCAGCTTTGTAAAGAGTGATGCATGCAAAGCGTGAATGGATCTGCATGCAAAATCATGCACCGCTTCTCCCCGTTCAGGCCATACCGGGCGCGGCTCTAACCGCATCATGCATCTGCATGAAAAACGATGCATAAAGCGGGCAGGCGTGGCGGGGATAGCATTGCGCGCGTCTAAGAAAGTCCCCACAAATTTTCAAGACTTAATGTATCACTCTGCGGAGCTGTGTCTTCAGTAAGCCTTTCCATTTGAACAATCAATGGAGTGTGAAAGGCTGTTCCTGAGACTATGCAGGCTCCGGGAGGAAGTGTAGGAATTAATGATCTCGATGCTGCATCAAGAGTACTTAACGTATTTTTCAACAGAAAAAGATCATTCTCATTTACTAATCTATGTATGAAATAATTATGTAATTGAGATATGATTGTAGGTGATATATCAAAAGGGCGCTGACTGGAAATAGTTACAAAATAACCAAATTTCCTACCCTCTTTGATTATTTCTTCAAATAATTCCAGTCTGTAATCTTTCCAGCTTTCAGCCTCTCTTGTTGAACTTTCTGATAAAATGTTATGAGCTTCGTCAATAATTAAATGGAAGCTTTCACAATCATTGTCTGTTGATTTATGTTCTAAAAAAGAACACTTGGCAATCATCATGGGGATTGTTTTTTTTGTAGATTGATTGCAATTCTTTAACGATATAATGGAAAGTGGAAGCCTTTTTTTTTCTTGCGTTGTTACTTCAATCACCTTTGATAAGGATGGGCCTGTTGCTGTGATCTTGTTTATTAGTGGTGATATGTGTTCATATTGAACGTAGTTTTTAGATACGGAGTTTATTAGTTGTAAAGTTGAACGTATGAATATTTCATCAAAAACATTGCTTACTGCTATCGAGGTATTATAGGTGCAAGTCAATTGGGGCAATGCATCAGAGTGTTTGTTGATGAATCCATTTGGATGCTCGTATTTATTAGCGTTTGAATGCCAAGAAAAAAGAGCCAATTCATCGGCGATTCGCTTTTGTTCCCCTTCGCTGAAATAAGGAATTAAGCCTTTGAGTAAGTTAATGGTTTCCCTGTGTTGATTAGTTCCAAACATGAGGGATATAGTTCTTTTTAGATAAGTTTCAAGGTCGTTATCGTAATTACTCTTGTTTCTCACAAGATGGGTGAGGAATGGCTTTTGAGTTTTTTCAGTTGCTGAAAATAAAACCGATAACAACTCATCGTCCCAAAATTCACCTTCGGAAAAATGTAACTTATCTTGAGGGTTTTTAGTATTCAATTCTAAGATGCTGGTAATGTTTGGAAAGGTTTTAGCTAAAGTTCCATACTCGCCATTGAAGTCAATGACTGCAATTTTTGATTTTCGCTTAAAGTCGTCATTGTCCTTAATGAGAGTTAAAAGTGAATGATATAGTTTTGCCAAAGTATTTGATTTCCCACTGCCAGTATTACCAAAAATACCTATGTGCGAGTTAAATACACCATTGATAGGAATGCTAATTGGCAACTCTTCAAGAATAGACTTCCCTATATTAATTAGAGGTGTGTTTTTTCCTTTCCTGAAGTTGTAAATTTCAGAGATTTTTTCATCTGATATCAAATAAAGCTGGTCATTTATCATTGGAAGGAATTTAATGCCAGAATAGAACCGGTCTTCAAAAAAATAACCTAGTATGCTTAGCTCAATGAATCTGTCATATTTTTTTTGTTCTATCTCATCTTGTCGAACATTAAAGTTCTCAATGATTTCTTCACCGATTATTTTTCCGACTATATCCTGATAACCCTTGCGAATTAGGACGAACTCGTTGATAGTTATACCTCGAAGGATTTTACCATGATGAAAGTATGTTGATTGATACAAAGCATGATCAACTTTCACGACAACCATCGTCCCTTTTACTTGAGTAACATAGCCAACATTCAATCCGTCCATGAAATCCAATCTCCATTGTCAGATGTAAAAATTCTATCTATGAAAGCATCGAAAGAAATGTTATGCGCATCATTTTTAGGGTAAATATATGATATTCTCGAATCATTAATTGTTTCATTTATGGAGCGTCGACTATCTTTACTGTAGCAAAATACAAAAACTTTCAATGTTGGATTGCTGAGAGAACGCTTAATTATTTCTAAAATATGCTCGTCTTGAAATGAAAAACCAAAGCAGATTAAAACAGTTTGTGGTTTTTCAAGTTCATAACTTAAAAGTCTAAGGCTTTGATAATAATGTTGCTGAAAAACAGTCTCAGAAAACTTTTCTTTTGTAGGGCTAACTATTGCTAACCTGTTATATTGAACTCTAAATTCAGAAAGGGTTTCAATATCTTTTTGACTAAGATCCAAGTAATCAGAAAGGTCTTCATCTGTATTGTTAAAACTCTTGGTAAAGTCCTTTATGGTTATATTGCACTCTAAATTTGTTTTTTCTGGCGCCATCTTGGGGTAAGCGATGTTAATTTTTTGCTCATTATTTTTATTCCAAGATACCGACCCATGCATTTTGATTATGTTGACTGTTGGAACCTCTTGTTTATATAAATCGTGAGTTCCTTGGTGCCAGTGCGATAAATGGAAGTTACTAATATTTAGGCTTCGCTCTCTAAACCCCAGAGCACCATCATTAAAATAAAAGCTTTTTTTGTTGAGCGCGATGTCAGCTGCTGTTTCAAAAAAGAGATCATAGTTTGTAGTGAAGATGTTTCCTCTTTTAATTTGATTCGAGCCTTTTCTTTCCAATAGAGAAACCAGTTCGTACAAAAATCTATTGTAATCTTGTAAGGTTTTAGAGAACTTCTTGGATATCGGTTCTGGCTCAATGCAAAATGTTTTATGAATAATGCTGTTGTAATAGGCGCTTAATATGTAGTTTTCTACATCAGTTTTACCTTTAACATCATCGTGTGAGAGTAAGGTTTCATATGTTGTGTCATCATCTAGCCATAAAGTAGGTATGTATGCAGCAGAGGCTCCTGAACCGAACAAAAAATTTATGTTTTTGTCATAAATATTTGAAGCTTTGCAAGGGAACTCTTTATCCATTAGCTTAACTCCTTATGCTTACTCACTTGTTTACCCCACCAATTCATTAAATCAATCCTCTGATCTAGATAAATTGATCGATTATAAGCCCTACGAACTTCATTTTTATCAGTGTGAGCTAATGCTGATTCTATTACGTCAGGATTGAAGCCAGCCTCATTCATTGCTGTACTTGCGATTGACCTTAATCCATGAGCTACGAGCTTACCTCCAAACCCAATACGTTTTAAAGCAGCATTAGCTGTCTGGCTATTCATAGCTCTTTTTGGATCATACCTGCTCGGAAAGATATGTTCACGGTGAGCACTGATAGGTTCCATCACATCCAGAATTTCCAATGCCTGAGGCGATAAAGGTATGATGTGCTCACGTTTGGCCTTCATTCGTTTTGCCGGAATTGTCCAAATCTTTGCATCGCGATCAATCTCTGCCCACAGAGCACCAGAGGCCTCAGAAGGGCGTACCAGAGTCAGGAGTTGCCATTCAATAAGGCAGCGAGTCGTAACGGACAGATTCGACATTACCAAAGAACGCATTAACTTGGGTAATTCTTCTGGCCGCAGTGTCGGCATGTTTTGCTTTTTTGGTTTTTCAAAGGCCATGCCAACTCCTGATGCTGGATTAGCATCAATCAGGCCAGTGTTTACCGCATAAATCATGATTTCGTTGATACGCTGAACCAAGCGACGGACTGTTTCAAGCGCCCCGCGAGCTTTTATCGGCTCCAATGCCTCAACGATCGTTCTGGCCTTGAGTGCTTGAACAGGAATCTCACCAATGGAAGGGAAGATATCTTTCTCCAGCGATCGCCAAATATCCTTCGCATAATCTTCGGTAACGCTTTTGCTCTTAAGCTGGAACCATTTTCCGGCCACAACTGAAAAAATGCTATCCAGCTCAATTTGTCGTTGCTCTGATACTTCCTCTTGCTGTTTTTGCGGGTCGATCCCTTGCGCAAGTAGCGACAGATACTGGTCACGCATCTGGCGTGCTACAGCGAGCGTCAGGGCAGGGTAAGAGCCTAGGCTCAGATTTGTGCGGCTACTACTATTTGGTCGCTGGTAGCGAAAACGCCACAGCTTCTTACCTGATGTTTTGACGAGCAGGAAAAGTCCATCGCCATCATGCAGTGTGAAGTCTTTCTCTTGAGGCTTAGCTTTGAGGATTTCGTTATTGGTGAGTGGGCGTGTCATCCGCGCCATGACTGGTTTCCGTCCATAATTGGTACACGTTTTTAGTACACATTATAACGTGTACCAATTCGTGTACCAATTATCTCTGGATTCAGGCGGATCGCCTCGGAAGGTTACAGACACAAAAAAGCCCGCAGGGCTTGCGCCGTGCGGACTCTTAGGACTTCATCGGATGACTCTGGTAATCACCGATGGAGAATTTTGGTGGAGCTGGCGGGAGTTGAACCCGCGTCCGAAATTACTACACCGTCGGCACTACATGCTTAGTACAGTCTTTACATTCGCCGGTCAGCTGCGGACAGACACGCCACTAACAGACTAGCCTGATTAAGTTTAACGCTTCAACCCCAGGCAAGGCATCCACGCGATCTCTTTTGGGTTTGACCTCTCTTGATCCCCGTCCTAAGAGCGGAGGCTAGGGAGAGAGGGCTCTAAGCAGGTTATTAAGCTGCTAAAGCGTAGTTTTCGTCGTTTGCGACTATTTTTTTGCGGCTTTTTACGAGGCCAACCGCCCCTCGGCATGCTCCTAAGGCTTCACAATCCCGTCGAATCCAGAATCAGCCCCAGAACTTCAAATACTAGCAAAAAAGCGTATCGAAATCCAGTGTTTAACGACTGGCGTTCTTCATGATACGCGCTTTATCCATTTGCCATTCGCGATCTTTGATGTCGTTGCGCTTGTCGTGCTCTTTCTTACCGCGAGCAACGCCAATCTTTAGCTTACACCAGGCGTTTTTCCAGTAGAGCGACAGCGCCACAACGGTATAGCCTTCGCGATTCACACGGCCGTAAAGTGAGTCCAGCTCACGCTGCTTCAACAGCAGTTTACGGCTGCGGGTAGGATCGCAGACCACGTGCGATGAAGCCACCGCCAGCGGCTGAAAGGTGGAGCCGAACAGATAAGCTTCACCGTCGCGCAGCAGAATGTAGCTGTCGCTGATGTTGGCTTTACCCGCGCGGAGTGATTTAACTTCCCATCCCTGTAGCGACAGGCCGGCTTCGAACTCTTCTTCAATGAAGTATTCGTGGCGGGCGCGCTTGTTCATGGCAATGGTGGCAGAACCGGGTTTGTGTGCTTTTTTCTTTGTCATAATGCCGCGTATTTTACATCACTTGGTCGGTTATCGCATCCCCAGTCCAGCGGGGCAGCAGGAAACAGGGTATTCTAGCACACCATGGCAACGAGGAATTTTTGTTTAATCGCTGAAAATGCTATTATTTAGCGGTTTTGTGACGAACAGGAACCATTATGGCTCAGATTAGTCGTTCGGCGCTTGTCCCCTTTAGCGCCGGACAAATGTACCAACTTGTAAATGATGTGGATGCGTACCCGCAATTCCTGCCGGGCTGCACCGGAAGCCGCGTACTGGATGCCTCAGAGAATCAAATGACGGCGTCAGTCGATGTGTCGAAAGCGGGCATCAGCAAAACGTTTACCACCCGAAATACGCTGACTGACAACCAGAGCATTCATATGCAACTGGTCGATGGGCCGTTCCGTAAGCTCACCGGCGGTTGGCGCTTTATCGATCTCGGGGATGATGCCTGCAAGGTCGAGTTGAGCCTGGAGTTTGAGTTCACCAACATGCTGGTCGAAATGGCATTTGGTCGAATCTTTAAAGAGCTGGCCAACAGCATGGTGCAGGCCTTTACCCAGCGCGCCAAAGAGGTTTACAGTGCCTGATATCTCTGTCGAGGTAGTGTACGCCCTGCCTGAAAAACAGTATCAGCATTACGTAAAACTGGAAGAGGGCAGCACGGTTGAACAGGCTATCCGCCAATCAGGCTTGCTGGAACTGCGGCCTGAAATCGATCTCGCCAGCAGCAAGGTGGGGATTTACAGCCATCCGGTAAAACTGAGCGATACCGTGCATGAAGGCGACCGGGTTGAAATTTATCGTCCGCTGATTGCCGATCCAAAAGAGCTTCGTCGTCAACGAGCAGAGCGCGCGGCAAGCAGTAAAAAATAATCTCTCGTTGCGATTTCTGAGCATGAAAAAGGCGCCTGATTAAGCGCCTTTGTACGTTCTGTCTTTTACGTTCGCTCTTACTGCGTTCGGTGATGCTAAGTCGCTTATCGGTAACGACCCTGGCGTCCTGGATTAATTATCCTGTGAAGACAGCGTGGGCTTGTTATCGATGTTGGTCAGTACGCCGCTACGGTCAAAGGTCAGGGTCAGCGTTTGCTGTTTCACCTTCTCGTGGCCTGGCTCCTCACGGAAGACGTAGTACCAGACATTGCTGCCAAAGGGATCTTTCATCATTGGCGTACCCAGCGTATAGGCAACCTGCTGCTGAGTCATACCGTTGTGAATCTTGGCAACATCGTTAGCAACCAGATAGTTGCCCTGATTGATATCGGGGCGATAAACAACGCGCTCTAAAGTGGAACATCCGGCGGTCATCATTAACATTACCACTGCCGCGGCAGTCAGCGTTTTACAGCGCATCTATACATTCCTTTTCCGGGGCGAAACGCCTTTTACAGGCTGTTCTTCTGCCATCAAATTCTGAACTCTGCCTGCGGCAGGCTTTATTATTCAGGCGACATTAGCTGTCGATGATAATAAACCTTTTCGCTATTGGAAACCTCTACAGAGCATGCATATGACCACGCTGTGGTAAAAAAGTGCATATCAGGCCGCTAAAAGTTCTTTCGCGTTAGCCAGTGTGTTGCGGGTGACCTCGCTGCCGCCCAGTAACCGCGCCAGTTCCTGCAGGCGTGCGCGCTTATCCAGAGGCTGCATATGCGTTTCGGTCATTTCGCCATCGGTTTCCTTGCTGACAAAGAAATGCTGATGGCCACAACCCGCAACCTGCGGCAGGTGGGTTACGCACATCACCTGGGTAGATTCACCTAACTGGCGCAGCATCTTACCGACCACGGCGGCGGTCGGACCGCTAATTCCTACGTCAACTTCGTCGAAAATCATCGCCGGCGTTTCCATTTTCTTCGCGGTAATAACCTGAATCGCCAGCGCGATACGCGACAGTTCACCACCAGAGGCGACTTTACCTAACGGCTGCAACGGCTGTCCGGGGTTGGTCGTTACCTGAAAATCAATGCGGCTGGCGCCGTCGGCGGTCAGTTGCTCCGGGTTAAAAATCAGCTCAATGGCAAAGCGGCCGTGCGGCATCGAGAGCAGATGCATGCTCTGGGTAATCAGCTGCTGTAACTCGGTTGCATAACGGCTGCGTTGCGCGTGCAGTTGCTCCGCGCACGCCAGGGCAGCCTTGTAGTGTTCGGTTACCAACGTCTGCAGGCTTTCCTGATCGCTTTCCTGCTGTGACAGCAGTTCCGCTTCATCCAGCAGTTGTTGATGCACGGCGGGCAGGCCCTCTGGTGTCACATGATGCTTGCGGGCCAGCGCGATTTGTCGGGAGATACGCTGTTCCAGCTCATAGAGGCGGTTCGGGTCCAGATCCAGACTGTCGCAGTAGTGGCGCAGTTCGTCACTGGCTTCGCTCAGCTGAATGGCGGCTTCTTCCAGCAGGTTGTAAACCCCGCTGACCTTGTCATCCATCGCAGTGAGTTCAGACAGCATCTGACGCGCGCTGTACAGCATGCTGTTCAGATTGGTGTCGTCGCTGTCGGCTAGCAGCTGAAGCGCCTGCTGGCTGGTTGACAGCAACTGGCCGCTATTGGCCAGGCGTTTGTACTCTTCGTCAATCTGCTCAAATTCCCCTGCTACCGGCGCAAACTCGTTCAGCTCTTTAAGCTGATACTGCAACAGCTCACGGCGGGATTCCCGCTCCTGCGCCTGTTGCTGATGCTGCGCCAGCGTACGGCAGCTCTGGTGCCATGTCTGATAGGATGCCCGCATCTGAATGAGCAGGCCGTCATGACCGGCGTAGGCATCCAGCAGGTGCTTTTGATGATCGGGTTTGAGCAGCAGCTGATGGGCATGCTGGCCGTGGATTTGGATCAGCAACTGGCCCAAATCGCGTAACTGCGAGAGAGGAACGGCCGTACCGTTGATAAAACCGCGTGAGCGACCATCGGCGCTGATGACGCGACGCAGCAGGCACTCGTTGCCGTCGTCCAGATGATTATCACTCAGCCAGCGCTGGGCAGAAGGCGACGCTTTGATTTGAAAGCGCGCACACAGGTCAGCACGGCTGGCCCCCTGACGCACCATGTCCGCATCGGCGCGACCGCCGAGGCACAACCCAAGCGCATCGATAGCAATAGACTTACCTGCACCGGTTTCACCGGTGATGGCGGTCATACCGCGTTGAAAATCAATGTCGAGCTCACGAACGATAGCGAAATTGCTGATGGTCAGTTGTGCCAGCATAGCGTCACCTGTATGAATAAACACATATGGTTTTTCATACAGTATAAACTGGTTTTTTATCCAGTAAAGAGGGCGCGCTCATTTTCAGAACAATTTTTTTGACCAGCCCAGTTTTGAGCTCAGCGTATTGAAATAACTGTAATTTTTAGGATGGATAAGGTTGAGATGATTTTCGCTACGGCGAATCAACACATCTTCTCCTTCCTGGATAGGCAGCGCAATCTGGCTGTCACAGCTGATCTCAAGGTCATTACGCCGTGCCGAGAAACGCAGCCGAATCGTACTGCTGCTGTTGATCACCAGCGGGCGCGCCGACAAGGTGTGCGGGAACATGGGCACAATGGTAATGGCGTCGAGCGACGGTGTTAAAATCGGGCCGCCCGCGGAAAGCGAATAGGCGGTGGAACCGGTAGGGGTAGAAATAATCAGGCCATCGGAACGCTGCGAGAAGGCAAAAACTTCGTCGATGTACACTTCAAACTCAATCATGTGCGCAACTTTGCCCGGATGCAGCACCACTTCATTGATGGCGCTGCCAATACGCGGAGAGCAATCTGTCTTGCAGACCTGCGCTTCCAGCAGAAAGCGGCTTTCGACAAAATAGTTGCCGTTCAGCACTTCATCGAGCTGGTGATGGGCGTTATCGGGGTCAAGATCGGTTAAAAACCCTAAATTACCGCGGTTAATGCCAATCACTTTTATGTCATAACGCGCCAGTACTCTGGCGGCGCCTAACATATTGCCGTCGCCGCCCACCACGACGGCCAGATCGGCCTGTTGGCCAATCTCAGCCAGCGTACCGGTCTGAACATCCCCCAGCGACAGTTCCTGTGCAATCTGCTGTTCAACGATAACGGGATAGCCTTTGGCAGTCAGCCAGCGACACAGCATCTCATGTGTGGTGAGCGCGGTAGGATGGCGTGGATGGCCCACAATACCAATGCAGTTAAAGTGTTTGTTCATCGAGTGGGTGTTCCTCATAAGCCAAATCGGCACGATGATGTGACGTGTTCCCTTGAATCCGTCAAACCAATCCCCATAATAAGCCAACCAGCGACGTGAATGTGCAAAACGCGGAGAAATTCATGAGTAGTAAAGAACAGAACACCTCAAACGAGCAAGTCTCAGACGAAATTCAACAGGATCAACACCAACCTCAGGACGCGGAGACAGCAGTAGAGGTGGATCCGCGTGATGAGCGCATCGCTCAGCTTGAAGCTGAGTTAGCCCAGTTGCAGACGGGCGTGCGTGATGCGCAGCTACGTGCGCAGGCAGAAATTGAAAATGTTCGCCGCCGCACCGAGATGGATATTGAAAAAGCGCACAAGTTTGCGCTGGAGAAGTTTGCCAATGAGCTGCTTCCGGTGATCGATAGCCTGGAACGTGCACTGGAACTGGCCAACAAAGAAGACGAGAAGTCTGCCTCCATGGTTGAAGGCATTGAGCTTACGCTGAAATCCCTGCTGGGCGCGGTGCGTAAATTCGGTGTTGAAGTGGTCGGCGAAACCGGTGTGCCCTTTAATCCTGAAGTGCACCAGGCGATGTCAATGATGGAGTCTGAAGATGTCGAGCCTAATCACGTCATGATGGTCATGCAACGCGGTTATACGCTTAACGGCCGTCTGCTGCGTCCGGCCATGGTTGCCGTGGCGAAAGCGAAAGCCTGATTACTGTCTTACCCTGCAACGGCCGCGCTCTGACGCGGCCGTTTGTGTTTATGGCGTTTACTCAGGTAATACTGGCGTCCAGTTAATCGGCGTTTTACCGGCATCGCGTAACAGCGCATTGGTTTGAGAAAAGTGCTGGCAGCCAAAGAAGCCACGATGCGCTGAAAGCGGGGAAGGGTGCGGCGCCTGCAGCACGTGATGGCGCTGGCGATCGATAATGCTGCCTTTCTTCTGGGCGTGCGAGCCCCACAGTAGAAAGATCACGCCTTCACGCTGTTCGTTGATAGCTTTAATCACCGTATCGGTAAAGGTTTCCCATCCCAGGCGGGCGTGAGAGTGGGCTTTACCGGCTTCAACGGTCAGTACGGTGTTCAGTAACATCACGCCCTGTTCCGCCCAGCTTGCCAGATAACCATGGCTGGGCCGCTCAAATCCCGGGATGTCCTGCTGCAGTTCTTTGTACATGTTCTGCAGTGACGGCGGCGTCTGCACGCCCGGTAGCACAGAGAAAGCCAGCCCGTGTGCCTGATTCGGGCCGTGATAAGGGTCCTGCCCCAGAATCACGACGTTAACGTCACCTAATTCGGTTAAGCGAAACGCGTTAAACACATCTTTCTGAGGCGGATAAACCGTTACGCCTGCGGCCCGCTGATTCGCGACATGCTTTAGGGTTTCAATGAAGTAGGGTTTTTCTTTCTCTTCGGCCAGCACGTCGTGCCAGGTCAGCTTTTCAGCCATGATCAACTCCCTTGTATTTCGAACCCTAAGCTTAGCGGTTCAGTCTTCAGACATGAAGCCCAAAAATTTTTGAAGAATTAAACAAAATTTTCTCGACACGGGTTTTTAAAATCAAAAGCTTACCAGGGTGGCGATAAAACGCCCGGCTGTAATTGATGCAGGTCAAAACTATGGCAGACATCGGGTGGTATACCAACAGCTCAAATTGACTGAGTCACGGTGTAGACGAAGTTCGCACCTTGCAGGAGGGATTGAAATGATCACAGGTATTCAGATTACCCAATCGAGTAATCCGGCGTTAATTAACTCTTTCTGGCTGCTGGACGAAGAAAAAGCCGAAGCGCGCTGCCTCTGTGCCGTTGCAGGCTATCAGGAGGATGAGATTGTGAAGATTGGGGCGTTAGGCGACGTGGCTTATCGCGACGTGCCGGTTGAGGTGAAACCTCAGGTTCGCGTAGAGGGCGGTCAGCATCTCAACGTCAACGTATTGCGCCGCGAAACGCTGGAAGATGCGGTAAAACATCCCGAAAAGTATCCCCAACTGACAATCCGTGTTTCGGGCTACGCCGTGCGCTTTAACTCACTGACCGCGGAACAGCAGCGCGATGTGATTGCCCGCACCTTTACTGAAAGTTTGTAACGGATCGGGTGCTGAAATAAAACGCTGCACTTGTCTGCAAAATTTATCAATATTAACAATATGATAAATGTAATTGGGTCAGCGCGCGTTTGGGCTGGCAGGCCAGGGTCGCCAGTTCGAGTCTGAAATCACGCTAAACGCGTATTTACAGGCCTTTTAAAACAAAAATCGCCTCACTGGAGGCGATTTTTTTAAGTCCGTGCTGATTTATTCCGCACTCTCGCTGCCCGGCGTACTGCCGCTCGGCTTGCGACGCTTGCCCACGTTTTTGAGGTCACGGTGACGCTTTTTAACGCGCGGTTTCTCTTCTTCTTTCGCTTTTTTCTCTGCACGCTTGGCAAGCGCCTTTTTCGACGGCTTTCCTGTCGTTTTTGCTGAAGGCGCGCGCGTAACAGGACGTAGCTCGTCAATCACCCGCGCTTTAATCGGCTCATCAACGTAGCGGCTGACTTTACCCAGCAGCAGATGATCATGTGCTTCAACCAGCGAAATCGCGATACCTTTCCGACCGGCCCGGCCAGTACGGCCAATGCGGTGCAGATAGGTGTCCGCGGTGCGCGGCATATCGAAGTTGATGACGTGGCTGACATCGTCGACGTCAATGCCGCGTGCGGCAATATCGGTCGCCACCAGCACATTAACGCGGCCCTCGACCAGGCGTTTAATCGCCTCATTGCGTTTAGCCTGCACCATTTCACCTTCAAGGTAGCTGGTGCGGATACCGGCATCATGCAGCCAGCTGACCAGCTCATGCAGACGTTCGCGCTTGCGCACAAACACAATTGAGCGGGTCACTTCCGGCTGCTTTAACAGATGAACCAGCAGCTTTGTCTTGTGCTCAAGATCGTCGGCGCGGTGATACCACTGCTGGATCTTCTTGCGCTCGCGACGGCTGGGATCGGCTTCCAGTTCAACCGGTTCATTCAGCAGGCGCTCGGCAAAATCCTTGATATGCTCGCCTTCCAGCGTGGCAGAAAACAGCATCGTCTGTTTGCGCCAGCGCGTTTCGCCCGCGATAGTTTCAATATCCTGAGCAAAGCCCATGTCCAGCATGCGGTCGGCTTCATCCAGGATCAGGGTTTCTACGGCGCGGCAGTCAAAGTTTTCTTCTTTAATGTATTGCAGCAGACGGCCAGTGGTGGCAACCACGACATCCTGATTTTCGCTAAACACTTCAGCGTGGTTCATAAAGGCCACGCCGCCAGTGATGGTGGCGATATCCAGATGCGTGTGTTTGGCCAGTTCCCGTGCCTGGTCGGCAACCTGCATGGCCAGCTCACGGGTTGGCGTTAAAATTAAAATACGCGGCGGGCCAGACTTCTTGCGCGGAAAATCGAGCAGGTGCTGCAACACCGGTAATAAATACGCGGCGGTTTTCCCGGTCCCGGTAGGTGCCGAACCCAGAACGTCGCGGCCCTCCAGCGCGGGGGGAATGGCAGCAGCCTGAATTGCTGTCGGGCGCGTATAGCCTTTCTCCTGCAGCGCTTCGAGCAGGCTTTCGTCGAGTTCAAGTTCGGAAAATGTGGTTACGGTCATGTTCTACCTCAGTTTGGGGCGCTGATTATAGACAGATCGAACATAATCTTCATCTGTTTATCGGTATTGACTGCGCCAGATTACGTCAACGGCGTGAATTCCCCAACCCACCACGTTACACTTACGCCTTGCCGTTCGGCAGGATAAAAGGTGAATGGTCGCTGAGTATGATGCAGGACAAGCCGCAGGCGCGGCCACAATTAAAAAAGAATGGTTTTACCTTCAAGCAGTTTTTTGTTGCACATGACCGCTGTGCGATGAAGGTCGGCACAGATGGTATTTTGCTGGGTGCATGGGCACCGGTCGCCGGGGTAAAGAGGATTCTCGATATCGGCACCGGTTCGGGCCTGATAGCCCTGATGCTGGCCCAGCGTACCCCGTCGAATGTCGAGGTTGATGCCGTAGAGTTAGATCCGGACGCCGCGCAACAGGCGCATGAAAACATCCAGCAGTCGCCGTGGGCAGCGCGTATGCAGGTGCATCAACAGGATATCGCCCAGTGGGCTGAAAACTGCGAAGCGCGTTACTCGCTTATCGTCAGTAATCCCCCTTACTTTGATCCCGGCGTGGCCTGCGCAACCCCGGCAAGAGACAGCGCACGTGCCACCGGTTCATTAGATCATCCGACGTTATTGCGCTGTGCGGCCGCGCTGATCGAAGAAGAGGGATTTTTCTGTGTGGTCTTACCCGAAGCGACAGGGCAGCAGGTTATCGCCCTGGCACAGGCTGACGGCTGGCACTTACGCTTTCGTTTTGATGTCGCAGAGTACGCACATCGTCCCCCGCATCGGGTTCTGTTGGGCTTTTCACCCAGCCCCGGGGAAACCCTGTTTGAGCGGCTGGCGATTCGCGATGCAGACAGACAGTACTCAGACGCCTGGCAAAGCCTGACGCGTGACTTCTATTTATTTATGTCCTGACCCGGTTGCAGCACGGTAGGCTGGGCCTCAGGGAGCAAATCCGGATAGTCGCGGATAAAATGCAGCCCACGGCTCTCTTTTCTCTGTAGCGCACAGCGCACCATCAGCTCAGCCACCTGCACCAGGTTACGCAGCTCCAGCAGGTTATTGGACAGTCGGAAATGGTGGTAATACTCGTCTATCTCCTGTTGCAGCAGGGTAATGCGGCGCAGTGCCCGCTCCAGCCGTTTGGTGGTGCGGACAATGCCCACGTAATCCCACATAAACAGCCGCAGCTCATGCCAGTTATGCTGAATCACCACCCGTTCATCGGCATCATCCACCTGGCTGTCGTCCCAGGCCGGCAGGTTATCAACGGCTTCAACCTCCGGTAAAACACGCAGCAGATCCTCCGCTGCCGACCAGCCATAGACAAGGCATTCAAGCAGCGAGTTGGAGGCCATGCGATTGGCACCGTGCAGGCCGGTATAGCTGACTTCACCGATGGCATACAGGCCGTTGATATCGGTGCGGCCCTGCGCGTTGACCATGACGCCGCCGCAGGTGTAGTGCGCGGCAGGCACCACCGGGATCCTGTCTTTGGTCAGATCGAAACCAAAGGTCAGCAGTTTTTCGTAGATCATCGGGAAGTGTGAACGCACAAAGGCTTCAGGCTGATGGCTGATATCCAGATACATACAGTCAACGCCAAGGCGTTTCATCTCGTGATCGATGGCGCGGGCGACAATGTCGCGCGGCGCCAGTTCAGCGCGCGCATCGAAGTCGGGCATAAAACGCGAGCCGTCGGGCCGCACCAGCCAGGCTCCTTCGCCGCGCAGCGCTTCAGTGAGCAGAAAGTTTTGTGCCTGGGGATGAAACAGGCAGGTCGGATGAAACTGGTTAAACTCCAGATTAGCCACGCGACATCCCGCCCGCCAGGCCATCGCAATGCCATCACCGGAGGCGATATCGGGGTTGGTCGTGTACTGATACACTTTGGCCGCGCCGCCCGTCGCCAGCACCACGGCACGTGCGCGGCAGGTCTCAACCCGTTCACGATTACGGTTCCAAATCCAGGCGCCGGTCACCCGGCGCGGGCCCGGCAGGCCGAGCTTATCCGAAAGAATCAGATCCACTGCGTTGGTGCGTTCGAGAATGCGGATATTGGGATGATGCAACGCTTTGCCTACCAGCGTGGTTTCCACTTCGCGGCCCGTCGCATCCGCGCTGTGCAGGATACGGCGGTGGCTGTGGCCGCCTTCACGCGTCAGGTGATAGCGCATCTCGCCTGCAGCCTGAGGATCGGTATCAAATGCCACGCCGTTATCAATCAGCCATTGCACGCAGTGCCGCGCATTACTGGCCACAAAGGAGACGGCGGCCCGATCACACAAACCTGCACCCGCGATCAGCGTGTCTTCCACATGTGAATCAATGCTGTCGGTTTCGTCAAAAACCGCCGCAATCCCGCCTTGCGCATACAGCGTCGAGCCTTCATTGACCTGCGCTTTGCTTAATACGGTGACCTGATAATGCTTTGCCAGACGCAAGGCCAGCGACAATCCTGCTGCACCGCTGCCGACGATAAGGACATCACACTGATAATCAGAGGAAGAGAAAGTTGTCATGGTGTTTAATTTACTAAACAAGAATGGACCGAGCATAAGCGTTTGGACGTTTTTTGTGAAGTATTTTGAACATAAACACGGCAATATGCATGTCTGAAAATTAATTTATTAGTTATATCAAGAGGTTAATGTTTTGCAGGTTTAAATCGGGTTTTTTATACCAAACTTAATCGATTACAAGGATTTAAGGATGAAAAAGCTGTTGTCATAGGTTACTCTGCCTGCGATTTGCGCGCGTTACACTGAACGAAAATGAACAAACTGTGTGATTTTGCCGCAAAGTGGCTTAAAAGAGGCCGAGAGTGAACTTTTTGCCACGCAATGACTCAAAGCGCATGCTTGCTCAATAGCGGTGTGCTGGCAGTTCCTTAACGCATAAGAAAGTATTTGGGGAGACATTACCTCGGATGAGCGAGCAGTTAGCGGACCAGGTTCTTGTTGAACGGGTTCAGAAGGGAGATCAAAAGGCGTTTAACTTACTGGTAATTCGTTACCAGCATAAAGTGGCGAGCCTGGTCTCACGATATGTCCCTTCAGGCGATGTGCCTGATGTCGTTCAGGAATCATTTATTAAGGCTTATCGTGCGCTGGACTCGTTCCGGGGCGATAGCGCGTTTTACACCTGGCTGTATCGTATAGCAGTGAATACAGCAAAAAATTATTTGGTCGCTCAGGGGCGTCGTCCGCCTTCCAGTGATGTTGATGCAATTGATGCTGAAAATTTCGAAAGTGCGGGTGCATTGAAAGAAATTTCGAACCCTGAGAACTTAATGTTGTCAGATGAACTGAAACAAATCGTCTTTCGTACCATTGAGGCGCTTCCTGAGGACTTGCGAATGGCAATTACCCTCAGGGAACTTGACGGTCTGAGCTATGAAGAGATCGCCGTCATTATGGATTGCCCGGTGGGCACGGTCAGGTCCCGCATCTTCCGTGCACGTGAGGCCATTGATAATAAAGTTCAACCGCTTATCCAACGTCAGTGATAACGGCTACTGGAAGGGTATTAGGCATGCAGAAAGAAAAACTTTCCGCTTTAATGGATGGTGAGGCTTTAGACAATGAGCTGTTTTCAGCGCTGTCTAAAGACGCAGAATTACAAAAAAGCTGGGAGCGCTACCATCTTATCCGCGATACCATGCGCGGTGACGTGGGTGAGCACCTGCATTTTGACATTGCTGCACGCGTCGCTGCTGCGATTGAAAAAGAGCCTCAGCGCAACGTCACAACCTTGATCCCCGAAGCACAGCCCGAACCTTCTCGCTGGGAAAAAATGCCATTCTGGCATAAAGTTCGCCCGTGGGCGGCACAGATTACCCAGGTTGGTGTTGCCGCCTGTGTTTCCCTGGCGGTCATCGTTGGCGTTCAGCACTATAACCAACCGGGTAGCGGCAGCGTCGAAAGTTCTGATTCGCCGGTCTTCAACACTTTACCTGTCATGGGTAAAGCCTCTCCCGTGAGCCTGGGCGTGCCATCGGATGCCTTTGGTAACGGTAATGCGAGTCAGCAGGTACAGGATCAACGCCGTCGCGTGAATGCCATGCTGCAGGACTATGAACTCCAGCGTCGCCTGCATGCGGATCAGCTGCAGTTCGAAACCAATGCGCCTAAACAAGCGCAGGCCAATGTCCCTGGTAATCAGTCATTAGGAATGCAGCAGCAGTAATGAAGCCGCTATGGTATGCCGTCAGCCTTCTGGCAGGCAGCCTGTTGTGGTCATCTGCCGCCCCAGCGCAGGTTTCTGCGTCTGGGGCGTTATTGCAGCAGATGGAGCAGGCAAGCCAGACCCTCAACTACGAATTCGCCTACATTAACGTTTCCCGCCTTGGCATGGAATCTCTGCGCTATCGTCATGCGGTTATCGACGATCGCGTTTATGCGCAGGTGTTGCAGATGGACGGTCCGCGTCGTGAAGTGATTCAACGCGGCAACGATATCAGCTATTTTGAACCTGGCATTGAGCCTTTCTCGCTACCGGGCAACCACATTGTGGATGCGCTACCGTCTATTATTTACGCCGACTTTGGCAAGCTGGATACCGCCTACGATTTTATCACCGTGGGCCGTTCACGCATTGCCGACCAGATGTGCGACGTCGTGCGCATCGTTTCACGCGATGGCACGCGCTACAGCTACGTTGTCTGGCTGGACGTGGATACCAAGCTGCCGCTCCGGGTCGATTTACTTGACCGGGATGGTGAAACGATGGAGCAGTTTCGCGTTATCAGCTTCGCGGTGGACGACGGCGTTCGCAATCTGATGCAGGGGCTGGAGAAAGCGAATCTGCCGCCGTCGCTGTCGTTAACTAAAACCGATAACGTTTCGTTAGACTGGCAGCCCGCCTGGCTACCTGCCGGCATGGCGCTGGTCTCGCAAAGCCGTCGCACCATTCCCGCGTTAAATAAATCGGTTGAATCACGGCTCTACAGCGATGGCCTGTTTAGCTTTGCGGTCAATGTCACTCAGGCAGATAAAAACAGCACCGCACAGACATTGCGCACGGGACGTCGTACGGTGCAAACCGTAATACGCGATAATAACGAAATTACGGTCGTCGGCGAACTACCGCCCGTGACGGCCAAACGTATCGCAGACAGCGTCGAATTCGGGGCAAAAAAATGATGAGAGAATGGGCCACTGTGGTGGCATGGCAGGATGGCATCGCCACGCTGCACACTGAAGCCAAAACGTCCTGCAACAGCTGTCAGGCACGCAAAGGCTGCGGTAGCCATATGCTGAATAAGCTGGGGCCAAAGAACGCGCACGTGATGCAGATCGCCAGCAGTAAGCCGTTGACGCCGGGCCAGCGTGTTGAACTTGGTATCAAAGAGAGCAGCCTGCTGGGTTCCGCGCTGCTGGTTTATATGACGCCGCTGTTTGGTCTGTTCCTGTTTGCCGGCCTGTTTCAGGCGCTGTTTGGCAGCGACCTCGCGGCGGCCTGCGGCGCGCTGTTGGGCGGCGTGGGGGGCTTTATCGTGGCCAAAGGCATTTCGATGAAATTTGGCGATCGCGAGGCATTCCAGCCCGTTATTTTGAACATCGCTTTGCCGCCGGACGCGCTGCGCGTTGAAAGCGAAGCCTGATCCTCACTCAAGCCGCACTTGCTGCGGCTTCTGTCATTATGGCGCCTCGCCAAAAACTGTTTCGCTTCCACAACGTTCCATTCTTTTATGCGCGGCCTTAACAGTGTAATATGCGTCGTCATTAATGAGGCTGACAAGATTGTGGGTTAAGAGCGATCTTCCTGAATGTGTCTGTGCTCAGGTTTCTAACTGATTCTCTACGTGAAGATATTCCTATAAATGAAGCACATAAGAAATTTCTCCATCATCGCCCACATTGACCACGGTAAATCCACGCTCTCTGACCGCTTAATTCAGATTTGCGGGGGATTAACCGACCGCGAGATGGCCGCGCAGGTTCTTGACTCAATGGACCTAGAGCGTGAACGTGGCATTACGATTAAGGCGCAGAGCGTAACGCTCGATTACAAAGCAAAAGACGGCGAAACTTACCAGCTCAATTTCATCGACACGCCGGGACACGTTGACTTCTCGTATGAGGTTTCCCGCTCACTGGCCGCCTGTGAAGGCGCACTGCTGGTGGTTGATGCCGGACAGGGCGTGGAAGCACAAACCCTGGCCAACTGCTACACCGCGATTGAGATGGATCTGGAAGTAGTGCCGGTGCTGAATAAGATCGATTTGCCAGCCGCCGATCCCGATCGTGCCGCGCAGGAAATCGAAGACATCGTAGGCATTGACGCGACCGACGCCGTGCGTTGCTCAGCCAAAACCGGCGTAGGCGTACCGGAAGTGCTGGAGCGTTTAGTTCGTGACATCCCGGCACCAGAGGGCGATCCGGATGCCCCTTTGCAGGCGCTGATTATTGACTCCTGGTTTGATAACTACCTCGGCGTTGTATCCCTGGTGCGCGTGAAAAACGGCACTATGCGCAAAGGCGACAAAATCAAGGTGCTGAGCACCGGGCAGGTCTACAATGCTGACCGTCTGGGTATCTTCACGCCGAAGCAGGTTGACCGTACCGAGCTGAACTGCGGTGAAGTCGGCTGGCTGGTGTGCGCCATCAAAGACATTCTTGGCGCACCCGTGGGCGATACGCTGACCACGGCACGCAACCCTGCGGATAAAGCCTTACCCGGCTTTAAAAAAGTGAAGCCGCAGGTTTATGCCGGTCTGTTCCCCATCAGTTCTGATGATTACGAAGCGTTTCGTGATGCGTTGGGCAAGCTGAGCCTGAACGATGCCTCGCTGTTCTACGAGCCAGAAAGCTCAACGGCGCTGGGCTTTGGTTTCCGCTGTGGCTTCCTTGGGCTGCTGCACATGGAGATCATTCAGGAACGTCTGGAACGCGAATACGATCTGGATTTGATTACGACCGCGCCGACGGTGGTGTACGAAGTCGAAACCACAAGCGGTGAAGTCGTTTACGTAGACAGCCCTTCGAAGCTGCCACCGCTTAATAATATTGAAGAGCTGCGCGAACCGATTGCCGAGTGTCATATGCTGCTGCCGCAGGAATACCTGGGCAACGTCATCACGCTGTGCATCGAGAAACGTGGCGTTCAGACCAACATGGTTTACCACGGCAACCAGGTGGCCCTGACCTATGAGATTCCGATGGCGGAAGTGGTTCTCGACTTCTTTGACCGTCTGAAATCAACGTCACGCGGCTATGCCTCACTGGACTACAATTTTAAACGTTTTCAGGCCTCTGACATGGTGCGCGTCGACGTGCTGATTAACTCAGAACGTGTCGATGCGCTGGCGCTGATTACCCACCGTGATAACGCACCCTATCGTGGACGTGAACTGGTTGAGAAAATGAAAGAGCTCATCCCACGTCAGCAGTTTGATATTGCGATTCAGGCGGCAATCGGCAACCACATTATCGCTCGCTCAACCGTTAAACAGCTACGTAAGAACGTACTCGCCAAGTGTTATGGCGGTGACGTGAGTCGTAAGAAAAAGCTGTTGCAGAAGCAGAAAGATGGTAAGAAGCGAATGAAGCAGGTCGGTAACGTTGAGCTGCCGCAGGAAGCATTCCTCGCCATTCTGCATGTCGGTAAAGACAGCAAATAAGGATCTCAAATGGCTAATATGTTCGCGCTAGGTTTGGCGATAGCGACGTTGATTACCGGCATTCTTTGGGTGATCGATCGTATTAAGTGGGCACCAAAGCGCCGTACGTTGCAGGCGGCGGCGCAGGCGCAGGCGGGCGGAACACTCGACAGCAAAGCGCTGGCGAAGATGGCCCCTAAGCCGGGCTGGATTGAAACCGCCGCATCGGTGTTTCCGGTGCTTGCCGTGGTGTTCTTTGTGCGCTCGTTTGTGTATGAGCCATTCCAGATCCCGTCCGGTTCCATGATGCCAACCCTGCTGATTGGTGATTTTATTCTGGTTGAAAAATTTGCCTATGGCATTAAAGATCCGATTACGCAAACCACGCTGATCCCTACCGGGCATCCAAAACGCGGCGATATCGCGGTGTTTAAATACCCGAAGGATCCCAGCCTGGATTACATCAAGCGCGTGATCGGTCTGCCTGGCGATCGGGTGACCTACGATCCGTACAGTAAAACGCTGACCATTAATCCGGCCTGCGATAACGGCAAGCCTTGTAGCAAAGCGCTGCCCGTCACCTATAGCAATATTGAACCCAGCAAATTTGTTCAAACCTTTAGCGGGTTTGATGGTAACGAAGCGGGCAACGGTTTCTATCAGCTACCGCTGAATGACACCATGCGGGGGGGATTACGTCTGGCGACGCGCAAAGAAACCCTGGGCGACGTGACGCATAACATCCTGTTGGTAACAGAAGCACAAAGCCAGGCGAGCATGTACTATCAGCAGCCCGGCCAGCCGCAGGCCAGCTGGGTCGTACCGCAGGGGCAATATTTCATGATGGGTGATAACCGCGATAACAGCGCCGACAGTCGCTACTGGGGCTTTGTTCCCGAGCGTAACCTGGTGGGTAAAGCGGTCGCCATCTGGATGAGTTTCGAAAAACAAGAAGGTCAGTGGCCAACCGGCGTACGACTCAGTCGTATCGGTGGTATCCATTAACCATAGCCTGACAGTCAGGTGAAAAGGGTGGCCCTCCGGGTGGGGGCCACTGCACACCAAACAGAATGAGTTGGTTCTCCAGCCCTGTTTGGTATGCAGAGTGACAGACGCAAAACAGAACTGGAATCGCATGAATCCCATCTTGATTAACAAGCTTCAGCGCAAACTGGGCTACACTTTTACACATTCTGAACTTTTACAGCAGGCCCTGACCCATCGAAGCGCCAGCAGTAAACATAACGAACGTCTTGAGTTTTTAGGCGATTCCATTCTCAGCTATGTGATTGCTAACGCGCTCTATCACCGTTTTCCTCGCGTGGATGAAGGGGATATGAGCCGTATGCGTGCTACCCTGGTCAGGGGAAACACGCTGGCAGAAATGGCGCGCGAGTTCGATTTGGGAGAATGCCTGCGTTTAGGCCCCGGTGAATTAAAAAGCGGGGGCTTTCGCCGTGAGTCCATTCTGGCGGACACCGTCGAAGCGCTGATTGGCGGCGTTTTCCTCGACAGTGATATTCAAACGGTGGAAAAACTGATCCTCGACTGGTATCAGACCCGCCTGGATGAAATCAGTCCGGGTGACAAACAAAAAGATCCGAAAACGCGCCTGCAGGAGTACCTGCAAGGGCGGCATCTGCCACTACCCAGTTACTTAGTCGTGCAGGTACGTGGCGAAGCCCACGATCAGGAATTCACCATTCACTGTCAGGTGAGTGGCATGGCAGAACCGGTGGTGGGCGTAGGCTCCAGCCGCCGTAAAGCCGAACAAGCAGCCGCCGAACAGGCGCTGATTAAACTTGGTCTGGAATAGTATTATCCCGGCGCTTTAACCGGCGCTAAAACCTCAGGATTCGAATGAGCGAAAACGTTACATACAGCGGCTTTGTCGCGATAGTTGGCCGACCCAACGTCGGTAAATCCACCTTACTGAACCAGTTGCTGGGGCAGAAGGTGTCGATTACGTCGCGTAAGCCGCAAACCACTCGTCACCGTATTATGGGTATCCATACGGAAGGCGCCTACCAGGCGATCTATGTGGATACGCCAGGCCTGCACATGGAAGAGAAACGGGCGATTAACCGCCTGATGAACCGTGCTGCCAGCAGTTCTATCGGTGACGTTGAACTCATCATCTTTGTGGTGGACGGCACGCGCTGGACGCCAGATGACGAAATGGTATTAAACAAGCTGCGCGATGGCAAAGTGCCCGTGCTGCTGGCGATCAATAAAGTCGACAATATTCAGGACAAAAGTATTCTGCTGCCGCACCTGCAGTTCCTGAGCCAGCAGATGAACTTTATCGATATCGTGCCGATTTCAGCAGAAACCGGTAAAAATGTGGATACCATCGCCGCCATTGCCCGCAAGCATCTGCCGGAATCCGATCACCATTTCCCGGAAGATTATATTACCGACCGTTCGCAGCGCTTTATGGCCTCAGAAATCATCCGTGAAAAGCTGATGCGTTTTCTGGGCGCTGAGCTGCCTTACTCGGTCACGGTTGAAATAGAGCAGTTTGTGTCCAACGATCGCGGCGGCTACGATATCAACGGGTTGATTCTGGTCGAGCGTGAAGGGCAGAAAAAAATGGTGATTGGCAACAAAGGCGCCAAAATCAAAACCATTGGTATTGAAGCCCGTAAAGACATGGAAGAAATGTTCGATGCGAAAGTGCATCTCGAACTGTGGGTCAAAGTTAAATCCGGCTGGGCGGACGACGAACGTGCGCTGCGCAGCCTGGGTTACACAGACGATCTCTGATTAAATGGAAGGCTGGCAACGCGCCTTTGTGCTGCATAGTCGTCCTTTCAGCGAGACCAGCCTGCTGCTCGATCTGTTTAGTGAAAGTGAAGGCCGCGTACGTGTTCTGGCAAAAGGAGCACGTTCACGGCGTTCCCAGCTGAAAGGCACCTTACAGCCTTTCACGCCTTTACTGGTGCGCTGGAGCGGGCGTGGGGAAGTCAAAACCCTGCGCAACGCTGAAGCGGTCTCCCTGGCATTACCTCTCAGTGGCATCACGCTATATTGCGGCCTGTACGTTAACGAGCTGCTATCTCGCGTACTGGAACAGCACATTCCCTTCTCTGAACTGTTTTTCGACTACCTGCAATGCATTCAGATGCTGGCGGCAGGCGAAGGATCACCAGAGCCTGCGCTGCGCCGTTTTGAGCTGGCGCTGCTGGGGCATTTGGGTTATGGCGTAGACTTCCTGCACTGTGCGGGCAGTGGTGAACCGGTCAGCGAAACCATGACCTACAGCTACCGTGAAGAGAAAGGCTTTATTGCCAGCCTGGTGCTGAACCAGCGTAGCTTTACCGGGCGTGAACTGCAGGCGCTGTTTACCCGCGAATTCCCGGATGCAGAAACCCTGCGCGCAGCCAAACGTTTCACGCGTATGGCCCTCAAACCCTACCTGGGCGGTAAGCCGCTAAAAAGCCAGGAGCTTTTTCGCCAGTTTACCCCGAAAAAAAAGCCCACTATTTCTGACGAGACAGAGCACTGACCGTAGCCTGGCCTTATCTCTGCGCGGTACACTCAACGCAATGACCATAATGAACCGAGGATTGTCATGGCTGAGTTACTGTTAGGCGTGAATATCGACCACATCGCTACCGTTCGCAATGCGCGTGGAACCCATTATCCCGATCCGGTACAGGCGGCGTTTATTGCCGAACAGGCGGGTGCAGACGGCATTACCGTGCACCTGCGCGAAGATCGTCGCCACATTACCGACAGGGATGTGCGCATCCTGCGCGATACCATTGAAACGCGCATGAATCTCGAAATGGCCGTGACCGAGGAGATGCTGGCTATCGCCTGTGAAATCAAACCGCATTTCTGCTGCCTGGTGCCGGAAAAGCGCGAGGAAGTCACCACCGAAGGCGGACTGGACGTCGCGGGCCAGCAGGAGAAGCTGAACGCCGCGGTGAAACAGCTCAGCGAAGCGGGCATTCTGGTGTCCCTGTTTATCGATCCCGATCACCGCCAAATCGAGGCGGCGGTGACCAGCGGCGCGCCCTATATTGAAATTCATACCGGTGCCTATGCTGAAGCGCCTGAAGGCCCAGCGCGCGACGCTGAACTGGCACGTATCCGTCAGGCCGCCACCTTTGCTGCCAGCCGTGAACTAAAAGTCAACGCCGGTCATGGGCTGACTTACCACAACGTACTGCCAATCGCCGCCCTGCCGGAGATGCATGAGCTGAATATCGGTCATGCGATTATTGGACGTGCCGTGATGAGTGGTCTGCCTGAGGCGGTGAAAGCCATGAAAGCACTGCTGCGAGAAGCGCGTCGCTAATGGCTATCCTGGGACTGGGCAGCGATATCGTCGAAATAGAACGCATTGCCGATGTGATTTCACGTTCAGGCGATCGTCTTGCGCGGCGTGTCCTGAGCGAGGCCGAGTGGCAGCAATATCAACAGCACCGTCAGCCGGTTCGTTTCCTGGCTAAACGTTTTGCGGTTAAAGAGGCGGCGGCAAAAGCCTTTGGTACTGGCATTCGGGGCGGGCTGGCGTTTAATCAGTTCGAAGTTTATAACGACGCGCTGGGTAAACCGCTGCTGCGTTTCTTCGATCATGCCGCCGAGGTGGCGCAACGTCTTGGCGTGCAGCATGTGCATGTCACGCTGGCAGATGAGCGTCACTATGCCTGCGCAACGGTGATCATCGAAAGTTAACCGTGCAGCTGCACAAACTTATCCCACAGCGCATCGCGTGATTCGATGTGCTGTGGATCAATGACGATCGTGTTATCAATCGGGCAAACGCGCTGACAGGTTGGAAGATCGTAATGACCCACGCACTCCGTGCAGCGGCTCACATCAATTTCATAGATAGCCTCACCCATCGCAATTGCCTGGTTCGGGCATTCAGGTTCGCACATATCGCAGTTAATGCATCGTTCGGTAATCAGTAGAGACATCGCGGTATCTTAATCAATAAATAATTTTTGTCTTTTATGCTTTGCCTGGCAAAGACGGCGGTCGGGACAGCCTGCCATGACACTTTATTTCCCGACATATCTTACATTATTGCCGTTTTAAACTAGCAGACTGTGTCAATGACCTGCAAACGGGATTCGGCTGTAATAAACGTGGCGAACAGTATCATATTCTGCCTTAAGCAAAAATGACGGCGAGGGGGTAAAGCGAAAATGCAGCTGGTTTATTGCGTAACCACATGTTTATAAATCTCTTTTTTGTGAATGAAGTACAGGGCTGAATTTTATGATAAATGATGGTTTTCTTTGAGCAGCAACTTGGGTGATTAAAGCGAGAGAAGGCGTTAAAAGTGTCTCACGTCATCCTGTCCGCCCTTTGTAAGGATTTAGCAGGGAAAATGCGCAATAGAAATATTTTGTCATAGAAAATGCGAAGATCAGATGCGCGCTTAAGATTTTTCCGATAATATCCATTCATCAACAATATCGATGGATTGTGTCAGGTGAAAAAAAGAATTTTTTTGGTAGTGGGCGTAGCTCTTCTTGCCGCAACAACCGCTTACGGAAGCCTGTCAGCGGGCGGATCTCGACCAGATTTCGTTGCGTCGGCAGAAAATAAAACGAATAATTTCCTGCAATACACCTATGGAAAGGGAAAATGTAAAGCGACACCTGGCTCGACTATTAGCTGGGACATGGAATGTAAGTATGAGGGTGGAAAGAAAGTCGTAAAATTCGCGCTTTATTCCGCCGATCACGCTCCGCATTCTTATGCTGACACCTTCTATCTGGTTGCTAAAAACAAGGCTGCTGTGGATTCTGCCAGCACCGGTATGAGCCAGTACTTGCCTATTTCGACGCAAGACATCAGCGGTAGCTAATCCGTTCATATACCGGTTAACCGTTATAATTCTCTGAGAAGCCAGCGCGAATGCTGGCTTCTTTCGTTATGGTCTCGACAAAGTATATGCCTTGAGCTTTCTGCCTAGATCAGCTTCTTAACCAGCGCTTCGCTGTGACGAATATGGCTGGATGCTCGCTCTGGATCGTTCTGCACCAGGGCCATAAACAGCAGATCCGTTAACGCCAGCTGCGCGGTGGTAGATGAGATGGCGGCGCTGCGCGTGCTCTGCTCTTCTGCTACGGTGTACAGGCAATGGGTGGCGCACTGCTGCAATGTGTTAGGCGTAAAGCCGGTAAAGGCCAGCACATCCGCCCCTACGCGAACGGCTTCCTGCGCGGCCAGGTTGATTTCACGTCGTTCGCCGGTGTAGGAGATTGCCAGCAGTACATCGCCAGATGACATAGCCTGAACACTGGCCAGCAGCGCGTGCATATCCTGTTCCGCCACCGCATTAATACCAATTTTCATCAGCTTCCATGAAAAATCCTTTGCCACCAGGCCGGAAGCGCCAATGCCGACCAGCAAAATGCGGCGTGCGCGCTTGAGTAACTGCAGGACGGCGTTTAATTTCTCTTCACTGTTGATATCCAGCGTGGCGCGAATCGCAGAGAGCTTCTCCGTAAGTAACTTTTCACCCACGGCTTTGAGCGGATCGTCGCTCAGGATCTGGTTGTGCACGGTGATGGCATCTTTATCTGCCAGCGATTCACTCAGCGCCAGCTTAAGTGCCGGAAAGCCTTTGTATCCCAGTTTTTGTGCGAATTTAACCACGCTCGACTGGCTGACCCCGGATTCTTCCGCCAGCTTTTGTGAACTCAGATGCCGTGCCCGATCCGGTTGTGACAGTAAAAAATCCGCCAGCCGACGCTCGTTCAGCGCCAGAGAGGGATAAAGCTGGCGAATGCGCAGCAATGAACTCATGCTCAATCCTTATGATTTAGCGGATGTTCCGCATGGAATAAATGATTCTATGCGCATTGTAGTCACTGGAATAAAAAATGACAGCCATCGCCTCGTTGCACGAAGATGACTACAATAGAGGCTGTTGATGCCAATTAGGTAAAAAGGAGTGTTGTTTGACCAACGATATACAACGTCGCGTGGTGTTTTTCGACCTTGATGGCACATTGCACCAACAGGACATGTTTGGCACGTTCATGCGCTATCTGCTGCGCCGCAGGCCGCTTAATCTGCTGCTGGTGGTGCCGTTGCTGCCGGTTGTGGGCGCAGGTTTACTGTTTAAGGGACGCGCCGCGCGCTGGCCGATGAGTTTGCTGCTGTGGTCGATCACCTTTGGCCGCTCTGAAGCAACACTGCTGCAGCTGGAGGCCGAATTCGCGCAATGGTTTCGACAACGCGTTAGAGCCTTTCCCGTGGTGCAGAAAAGACTCAGTGAATACCTGAGTAGCGATGACGCCGATGTATGGCTGATTACGGGCTCACCGCAGTCGCTGGTGGAGCAGGTCTATTACGACTCCGCATTTCTCCCCCGGGTGAAGCTCATCGCCAGCCAGATGCAGCCCGGTTTAGGCGGACGCATATTGAAAATGCGCTGTCTCGGCCATGAAAAAGTGGTGCAGCTTGAAGAGCAAATCGGCACGCCGTTACAGCTGTATAGCGGTTACAGCGACAGCAAACAGGATAACCCGCTGCTGTTCTTCTGCCAGCACCGCTGGCGCGTCACCCCGGGTGGCGAATTACAACAGCTGGAATAACCGCTGCCACGCTTCGGTTTTACGGATTCGATGGTTATAATGCGCCGCTTTTTTGCTGCCGGGAGTGGTCTGCGTGACTCAAGAACAAGATGAATACTGGATGCGCCGGGCGCTTACGCTGGCGCAGCGCGCATGGGAGCAGGGCGAGGTGCCGGTCGGTGCGGTGCTGGTTCAGGGCGATCGGGTGATAGGCGAGGGCTGGAACCGGCCTATCGGGCAGCACGATCCTACCGCCCATGCGGAGATCATGGCCTTACGTCAGGGCGGGAAAGTGCTGGAGAATTATCGCCTGCTCAATACCACGCTTTACGTCACGCTGGAGCCCTGCATTATGTGTGCGGGCGCGATGGTGCACAGTCGCATTGGCCGTCTGGTTTATGGCGCGCACGATGTAAAAACCGGCGCAGCCGGCTCACTGATTGATATTCTGGGGCATCCGGGAATGAATCATCAGGTGGCGCTGCATCAGGGGGTGCTGGAAGAGGAGTGCGCGGCAATGCTGAGCGGCTTTTTCCGCATGCGCCGCCAGCAACAAAAAGCGCTGCGTCAGGCGCAGCGCGAAAGTTAATTCATTGCCACCTCAGGCGTGACGGCAGGATAACCTTTGCCCAGCTCTGCCTCCAGAGCCGCCTGTTGGGCAATGCGTTTTTCCTGCTCCTGCAAATAGCCCACCAGGCTAATTTCATATTTGCGGATATTCTCTACGTAATTATAGGCTTCCTGACCGCGTGCATAGCCATAGGTGGTTTGTGAGTAGTAGCGCTTCTGGCTCAACATGGGTAGCCGCAGTTTGACATCTGCCCAGCTGTCGGGATTTCCACCCTGTTTAGCCGTGAGCTTACGCACATCCAGCATATGCGCATAGCCCATGTTATAGGCCGCCAGGGCAAACCAGATACGCTCATCTTCCGGAATTGTTTGTGGCACCTTTTCCATCATGTTTTGCAGATACTCGCTGCCGCCACGGATGCTCTGCTCAGGATCGGTACGGTCACCTACGTCAACGCTGTCAGCGGTATTTCGCGTTAACATCATCATGCCGCGGACGCCGGTAGGCGACGTCGCCTGCGGATTCCAGTGCGACTCCTGATAGGAAATCGCCGCCAGCAGCCGCCAGTCGATATTTTTGGCGTACTTTTCAAACAGGGGTTTGATATCGGGCAGCACGTTATCAATGGAACGCAGGAAGGTGCGGGTATCCACGTAGTCGAAGGTGCCGACGTGACCAAGATATTTCTCTTCAAGTCTTGCCATCGCCCCTTCTTCTCCCATGCTGTTAAAGAAATCCAGCATGGCGGCGTTCAGGCTGTCATCGCTTTCGTGCGGTAAATACCACGTTACCGGTTCTTCATCGGTGACGTCGAAAGCCACGGCCAGTTGGGGATGAATGCGCTGAAGCAGGGCAATCGTCACGGAATCGCCAATCGTGTAATCCAGCTTGCCCTCAGCCACGGCTTCCAGCAGGGCTTTCGGACTTTGATCGGTCGAGATGGCCCAGTCGAGATCGGGATAGTGATCCGCCCGGGCGGTTTTAAGCGTCGACAGATAAGCCGATCCAGAGGCAACAACCAGCCGCCCCTTTAAGTCACCCAGGTTTTTTGGCCGCGGTTTGTCAACGCGATAGACCAGCTGCTGCGAAACGCTGTAGTAGCCCGGGCCGATCTGATAACGTGACAAACGCTCATCGTTATAAATCAGACCTGCCGCCAGCAGATCCGCTTTGCCGTCGTCGAGCGCATCGAACAGCTCGCTGAGGTTGGCGCGCACTGTGATATCAAGCTTAACGCCCAGATAATCGGCAAAACGCTTCGCCAGCTCGTAGTCCATCCCGGCCGGTGCTTTATTTACGGTGTAGTAAGTCAACGGTGAGTTTACGGTACTGACGCGTAGCACTCCCCGTGATTTAATCTGTGAAATCGTATCTTGTCCTCCCCCGTACCAGGGAATAGACGGCCACAGTGCCAGAGCCAGCAGCACGGTAAGCAGACCGATAACCAGATAATTAAATTTTAGGCGTTTCAAATAGTTATCTCTCGATGGCTCCAAGGCCTCTGTCTTTTAAGGCAGTATTGATCTTGTTTTAACTCCCAGAGCGAGGGGCATTTTGCGCAACAAACACCGGCAGAGCAACTTATAAAGCAGTTTTTGCGCAAATTTCAGGCAAATCTTGGTGGCCATAAATTTTGCGCAAACGGTTTCGTCGCGGAGTGGGTTTCTTTATAATACGCCCCGTTTTCCCCTGTTGCGCCCAATGAAGCGTCGCCCGGCGCTTCGAAGACGAGAGATCTTATGATGGAAATTCTGCGTGGTTCGCCCGCCCTGTCGGCATTTCGTGTAAACAAATTGCTGGCCCGCTTTCAGGACGCTCATCTGCCGGTGAGTGATATTTACGCTGAGTACGTCCATTTTGCCGATGTCAGCGCGCCGCTGAGTGAGGATGAAAAATCCCGTCTGCAGCGCCTGCTCAAGTACGGTCCTTCTCTCGCTGAACATGCGCCACAAGGGCGTTTAATTCTGGTCACGCCACGTCCTGGTACGATATCGCCATGGTCATCAAAAGCCACGGACATTGCGCATAACTGCGATCTGTCGCAGGTGCGTCGTCTGGAGCGAGGCATGGCCTTTTATGTCCAGGCACCTCAGCTTTCTGAAAGCCAATGGCAAACGCTGTCCGCACTGCTGCACGACCGTATGATGGAGACGGTTTACAGCGATTTCAGCGAGGCTGAGCAGCTGTTTACTCACCATGAACCTCAGCCGGTCAAAAGCGTTGATGTGCTGGGTGAGGGCCGTCAGGCGCTGGTTCAGGCCAATACCTCGTTGGGTCTGGCACTGGCCGACGACGAAATTGACTACCTGCTGGCGGCCTTTACGAAGCTGGGCCGTAACCCTAACGACATCGAACTTTATATGTTTGCCCAGGCGAACTCCGAGCACTGTCGTCACAAGATTTTTAACGCTGACTGGATTATCGACGGCGAAAAACAGCCAAAATCGCTGTTCAAAATGATTAAGAACACCTTTGAGCAAACGCCGGATTATGTTCTGTCAGCCTATAAAGACAATGCGGCAGTGATGGAAGGTTCTGAGGTGGGACGCTTCTTCGCGGATGCTGAAAAAGGTGAATATGCGTACCACCAGGAAGCGGCGCATATTCTGATGAAGGTTGAAACGCACAACCACCCAACCGCGATTTCGCCCTGGCCTGGCGCGGCAACCGGCTCCGGCGGTGAAATTCGTGATGAAGGCGCGACGGGACGCGGTGCCAAGCCGAAAGCTGGCCTAGTGGGGTTCTCGGTGTCGAACCTGCGCATCCCCGGCTTTGAACAGCCCTGGGAGGAAGATTTTGGCAAGCCAGCGCGCATCGTCAGCGCGCTGGATATTATGACCGAAGGCCCACTGGGCGGCGCAGCCTTTAACAACGAATTTGGTCGTCCGGCCCTAAACGGTTACTTCCGGACCTATGAAGAGCAGGTTAACAGCCACAACGGTACTGAGCTGCGCGGCTACCATAAGCCCATTATGCTGGCGGGCGGCATCGGAAACATTCGTGCGGACCACGTTCAGAAAGGTGAAATCACCGTCGGGGCCAAACTGGTCGTGCTGGGCGGGCCGGCGATGAATATCGGCCTGGGCGGCGGTGCGGCATCATCCATGGCATCAGGCCAGTCCGATGCGGATCTCGACTTTGCCTCGGTGCAGCGTGACAACCCTGAAATGGAGCGTCGCTGCCAGGAAGTTATTGACCGTTGCTGGCAACGGGGCGATGACAACCCGATTCTGTTTATCCACGATGTGGGCGCGGGCGGCCTGTCCAACGCCATGCCGGAACTGGTCAGCGACGGTGGACGTGGCGGTCGCTTCAACCTGCGCGACATCCTGAGTGATGAACCGGGAATGAGCCCGCTTGAAGTCTGGTGTAACGAGTCACAAGAGCGCTATGTGATGGCCGTTGCTCCTGAAAAGCTGGCCGAATTTGCCGCGATTTGCGAACGTGAGCGCGCGCCTTTTGCCGTGATTGGTGAAGCCACCGAAGAGCAGCACCTGACCCTGAACGACAGCCACTTTGATAACAGCCCGATTGATATGCCGCTGGACGTCCTGCTGGGCAAAACCCCGAAAATGACGCGCGATGTGGTGAAACTGCAGGCGAAGGGCGATGCCCTGCAGCGCGATGGCATTACGCTGACGGACGCGGTAAATCGCGTGCTGCACTTGCCAACCGTAGCGGAAAAAACCTTCCTGATCACCATCGGCGATCGCAGCGTAACCGGCATGGTGGCGCGCGATCAGATGGTGGGCCCTTGGCAGATCCCGGTTGCCAACTGCGCCGTTACGACGGCCAGCCTTGACAGCTACCATGGCGAAGCCTTCGCGCTGGGCGAGCGTGCGCCTGTCGCACTGCTGGACTTCGCCGCCTCGGCCCGTCTGGCCGTAGGTGAAGCACTGACTAACCTGGCGGCAACGCCGATCGGTTCGTTGAAGCGGGTGAAACTCTCGGCTAACTGGATGTCTGCAGCGGGCCATCCGGGGGAAGATGCGGGCCTGTATGAAGCCGTAAAAGCCGTTGGCGAAGCGCTGTGCCCGGCGCTCGGGATCACCATTCCGGTGGGTAAAGACTCTATGTCGATGAAAACCCGCTGGCAGGAAGGCACCGAACAGCGCGAAATGACCTCGCCGCTGTCGCTGGTGATCACGGCTTTTGCAAGAGTGGAAGACGTGCGTCGCAATGTGACGCCACAGCTGGTCGCCGATCGGGACAACCTGCTGCTGTTAATCGACCTTGGCAACGGCGCTAATACCTTAGGCGCGACGGCGCTGGCACAGGTTTATCGTCAACTGGGCAACAAGCCTGCTGATGTGCGTGATGCAACGCAGCTGGCTGGCTTCTTTACTGCCATTCAGGCGCTGGTAAGCCAGCAAAAACTGCTGGCTTACCATGACCGCTCAGACGGCGGACTGCTGGTTACCCTGGCGGAAATGGCTTTCACCGGTCACTGTGGCATTGAGGTCGATATCGCGGCGCTGGGCAGCGATGCACTGGCTGCGCTGTTCACCGAAGAGCTGGGTGCGGTGATTCAAATCAACGCATCGGATCGCGCAGCCGTGGAGCAGATTCTTGCTGAACATGGCCTGGCGCACTGCAGCCATGTGCTGGGCAGCGCACAGTCGGGCGATCGCTTTGTGATTCGCTCAGGCGACAGCGCGGTTTACAGCGAAAGCCGCACCACCTTACGGACCTGGTGGGCAGAAACCACCTGGCAGATGCAGCGTCTGCGTGATAACCCGGCCTGTGCCGATCAGGAACATCAGGCAAAGCAGGATGACACCGATCCCGGACTGAACGTTAACCTGACCTTTAAGCCAGACGAAGACGTTGCGGCACCGATGATTGCAACCGGTGCGCGTCCTCGCGTTGCCGTGCTGCGCGAGCAGGGCGTTAACTCGCATGTGGAAATGGCGGCCGCCTTTGATCGGGCAGGTTTTACCGCGGTTGACGTGCATATGAGTGACCTGCTGGCGGGCCGGATCGATCTGGAACCTTTCCAGGCGCTGGTGGCCTGTGGCGGTTTCTCCTACGGTGACGTATTGGGCGCGGGTGAAGGCTGGGCGAAATCCATTCTGTTTAACCCGCGCGTACGCGATCAGTTCGAGTCGTTCTTCCATCGCCCACAAACGCTGGCGCTGGGCGTGTGTAACGGCTGCCAGATGATGTCTAACCTGCGTGAATTGATTCCGGGTAGTGAGTTGTGGCCGCGCTTTGTCCGTAACCAGTCGGAACGTTTTGAAGCACGCTTCAGCCTGGTTGAAGTGGCTGCCAGCCCGTCGTTACTGTTGGATGGCATGGCCGGTTCCCGTATGCCGATTGCCGTATCGCACGGCGAGGGCTTCGTGGAGGTGCGTGATGGCGCACACCTTGCCGCACTGGAATCGAAAGGGCTGGTGGCGCTGCGTTATGTCGATAACACAGGCAAGGTGACGGAAGCCTATCCGGCAAACCCGAATGGCTCACCAAACGGTATTACTGCGGTGACCAATGAAAGTGGACGCGTCACGATTATGATGCCGCATCCAGAGCGTGTGTTCCGCACGGTCAGCAACTCATGGCACCCGGCTGAATGGGGCGAAGACAGCCCCTGGATGCGCATTTTCCGCAATGCACGGAAACAATTGGGTTAAGAACGGCGAAAAAAGACCGGGAGGCCTGAGCGCCTCCCTTTTTTATTCCCCACTTTGTTGGCAAAAGGAGACATTCGTCACCTTTTGTTGTCGCCGATTGGTGACATCTATCTTTATGATTTCTATAGATTGAAAGGGAAGGGCAAAATTGTGTTGGCATCTGGCGACACATTTAGCAGACCAGACAGTCTGAAATGAGCGAATTCAGCTGAATGGGTTTTCAACCTATTGATTGTAAAGGTGCTTTAAAAGCTGGCATGAACCTTGCTATACTATTCCTGTTGCTCATTCATCTGTTTATGATTGCCACCCGATAGCGGGCAGAGCTCATAAAATCCGAATGACGCACCAAACGGAGCCTGTCGTCCACCCAACCGATAATCGTATGTTCTGCATCGTTATCAAGCATCGGACGCAACGTTGAGTTAGGCTCCACCCATTCTCGCGTACTGCTATGGCGGTGCGTCAACGGCAGGCCATTGCGCCTGCCGTTTTCTTTTCTGCCTCTTCCTTCTCTGGGCTGACTCCGTTAGCATCCGGTAAGCGTATCTTTAAGGAAGCCGTCGCGTGAAAAAATGGCGTTTATTTCCCGGGTCCCTGCGCCAGTTGGTGCTGATGGCTTTTTTGCTGGTGCTCCTGCCGCTGTTGGTGCTGGCCTGGCAGGCCTGGGAAAGTCTCTCAGCGTTAAGTAATCAGGCTGCCGACACCAACCGAAATACCTTTACTGACGTCAGGCGCAGCGAGGCGATGGCACGCACTGCTATCGAGCTGGAACGGAGTTATCGCCAGTACTGTGTGCTGGGCGATCCGTCTCTGGCAAAGCTCTATCAGACGCAGCGTATCCGCTATGGTCAGATGCTCAGTTCCCATGCCGACAGCCTGCCCGATTTACCGGCGTTTAAAACGTTGCAGGCCATTTTGCCGCAGCTGGAAACCATGCAGTGCGATAATGGTAATCCTGTGACCGGTGCGTCACAGGCGCTGGAAAAATTTTCTGCGACAAACGTGCAACTGGTGCAGGATACGCGAGAAGTGGTGTTTGCACGTGGTCTGCAACTGCAACGTGAAATAGCCGACCGTGGTCAGTTTTTTGGCTGGCAGGCGCTTATCCTGTTTATTATCAGCCTGACGTTAACCCTGCTGTTTACCCGCATGATCATCGGCCCGGTAAAAAGCGTAGAGCGGATGATTAACCGACTTGGCGAAGGACGCGAACTGGGCAGCAGCATGGTGTTTCGTGGTCCGCGCGAGTTACGCTCTTTGGGGCAACGTATAATCTGGTTAAGTGAACGCCTGGCCTGGCTGGAAACCCAGCGACATGAATTTTTACGTCATCTTTCACACGAACTTAAAACGCCGCTAGCCAGCCTGCGTGAAGGTACAGAGCTGCTGGCTGATGAGGTTGCGGGCATACTAAACCCTGAACAGAAAGAAATCGTCTCAATACTGGATAACAGCAGTCGCCACCTGCAACGCCTTATTGAACAGCTACTTGATTACAACCGCAAACTGGCTGATGGCCCGATTACCCTGGAAACGGTGGATCTGAATGACATCGTGTATGACGTTGTTAATGCGCATGCACTCTTAGCCCGAACCAAGCTTATGCATGTCAATATCGATCTGAAAGCCACAGATTGCCTGGCAGAACCTATGCTATTGATGAGCGTGATTGACAACCTCTACTCTAACGCCGTGAACTATGGCAATGAATCCGGTAACATTTGGCTGCACAGCCAGCGGCAAGGTGATCGGATAATCATTGATGTCGCTAACAGCGGTACGCCCATTCCCGAAAATGAGCAGGAGATGATTTTTGAACCTTTTTTTCAGGGCAGTCATCAGCGTAAAGGGCCGGTCAAAGGCAGCGGACTGGGGTTAAGCATCGCAAAGGATTGTCTGCGCCGCATGCACGGTAGCCTGCAATTGGTTACCCGTGACGACGCTGATGTTTGTTTTCGCATTGAACTGAACACCACAGCCGGGAAAGTCTGAAGCATGAAATTTTTCGCCGCCCTCATGATAAGCGCACTGAGCAGCATGATCCTCAGTGGGTGTGCCTCATCCCCGGTCACCGCAACAGCCCAGCCCGCGTCGGGCAGCGTTGTGGTGCCCGAAGCACGGCTGGTCGACTATCTCACTACGCGCTGCGTCGATATCTGGCGTATTGAGAACAGCGCCGCCATGACGAATCCCCTTTACTGGATGCGCAGTATAGACTGTGCCGAACGACTTTCTCCCGCTGAAGCACGAGCGGAGGCACACCGCTGGCCGGTGGACGGCTGGTCGCGAGCCTTTAAGCAAGGGGTATTAATGGCAAACGGTAATGTGACGCCACTGGAACGCCGCGATTATGTCAACGTGCTTGATGGCTACAGCGAGCAGTTCCCCCCCACTATGCGTGCGTTAATTCAGCTCTGGCGCAGTAATCAGGTCGCCCAGCTTGAACTCAGCGCCATGCGGTCACGCTATGCCCATTTGCAACAGAGCAGCGATGCCCAGTCAGATTCGCTGCGTCAACAACAGATAAAACTGCGTCAGCAGCTCAGTGATACCCAGCGCAAACTGGAGCGGTTAACCGATATTGAGCGCCAGCTTTCGTCGCGCAAAACCTCTGATATGCCTGACGGCAGTCACGGAACGGCACTGCCACAAGAGGAAGATCAGTAATGGTGAAACAAGCGGCCCACCTGCTTTTGGTGGATGATGATCCCAGCCTGCTCAAACTGTTAGGCATGCGCCTGACCAGTGAGGGATATCAGGTGACGACCGCGGCCAGTGGGCCCGATGCGCTTCGGCTGTTGCAGAAAGAGAAGATTGAGCTGGTCATCAGCGATCTGCGCATGGATGAAATGGACGGTCTGGCATTATTTGCTGAAATTCAAAAGCGTCACACGGGTTTACCGGTCATCATTTTAACGGCGCATGGTTCAATCCCGGAAGCCGTAGCGGCAACGCAGCAGGGCGTGTTCAGCTTCCTGACCAAGCCCGTGGATCGCGATGCACTGTATAAGGCGATAGACGAAGCCCTGGCGCAGCGAGCGCCAGTCAGCGACGACCGCTGGCGTGAAGCAATAGTGACCCGTAGCCCGCAGATGCTGCGCTTACTTGAACAGGCACACATGGTTGCTCAGTCAGACGTCAGCGTGCTGATTAACGGACAAAGCGGCACCGGTAAAGAAGTCCTGGCACAGGCTATCCATGCCGCCAGTCCGCGTGCGCAAAAGCCGTTTGTGGCCATTAACTGCGGTGCCTTACCTGAGCAGCTTCTGGAATCAGAGTTGTTCGGTCACGCCAAAGGCGCCTTTACCGGTGCGGTCAGCGCGCGTGAAGGCCTGTTTAAAGCCGCGGAAGGCGGCACGCTGTTTCTGGACGAAATTGGCGATATGCCGCCTGCACTGCAGGTGAAGTTACTGCGCGTGCTGCAGGAGCGTAAAGTCCGGCCGCTGGGCAGCAATAATGATATCGATATTGATGTCCGGATTATCTCGGCCACGCACCGGGATCTGCCGAAAGCGATGGAAAAGAACGCGTTTCGTGAAGATCTCTTTTATCGCCTGAACGTGGTGAACCTGAAAATCCCCGCGCTGCATCAACGTACCGAAGATATCCCACTACTGGCTAACCATTTGCTGCGTCAAACGGCAGAACGGCATAAGCCGCAGATCCGCAGCTTCTCCGTCGATGCGATGAAGCGCCTGATGTCTGCCAGCTGGCCAGGTAACGTGCGTCAGTTGGTTAACGTTATCGAGCAGTGTGTCGCACTCAGCTCCTCGCCTGTTATCAGTGATGCGCTGGTAGAGCAGGCGCTGACTGGAGAAAACAGCGCGCTACCGACCTTTGTTGAAGCACGGAATCAGTTCGAACTGAACTATCTGCGTAAGCTGCTACAGATGACCAAAGGGAATGTCACCAACGCTGCTCGTCTGGCTGGACGTAACCGTACCGAATTCTATAAGCTGCTGTCACGGCATGAACTGGACGCCAGCGACTTTAAAGAGTAATTTTTTGCCCCCCTAGTCTGTGGCGCTGCCAGCGACATTTATACTTTAATATCCCTCTGACCATGGAGGGCTCGAGGAAAGGATCTGACATGAAAAAGATCGACGCAATTATTAAACCCTTCAAGCTCGATGACGTGCGTGAGGCACTTGCTGAAGTCGGCATTACCGGCATGACTGTGAGCGAAGTAAAAGGATTTGGTCGCCAGAAAGGCCATACGGAACTCTACCGTGGCGCAGAGTACATGGTGGACTTCCTGCCCAAGGTGAAAATCGAAATGGTTGTCGGAGATGATATCGTTGATACCTGCGTCGAAACCATCATGCGCACCGCACAAACCGGAAAAATCGGCGACGGTAAAATCTTTGTTTTCGATGTTGCCCGCGTAGTGCGTATCCGTACTGGTGAAGAAGACGAAGAAGCGATTTAATTCACTTTAGATGCAAAATCTTTAGCTGAAATCCCGGCAATGTTGGAAAAGTTTCATTCGTCGGGATCTCGCCCCGTCCTGATATAAGGGAGGGGCGAAAAGCTGTCTGTTTTAGCACAAAGTGTTACCCCACCCGCGTTAATGCAGCACTGCGTACCGAACGGCTGGCGCCACTGCTTCAAGGGCGCCGTTTGCAGTCGCCGATCATATCGCTTTATGTGGATCGAACAGCTCATAGTGAATTCTGTCCGCCGAAATGCCGACCGCATGCAACCGCTTAACGATAAATTGCATAAAGCCAAGTGACCCACAGAGATAAAAGTGGGTATTCACATCCCGCAGCCGCGCTGACAGGGTAGCCAGGTCCATCATGCCTTGCGTATCGTAGCGGCCTGCATCGGGTTCGTCCGGCTCGCGATACCAGATGTGCTGTACAAAATCAGGAAGCAGGGCACCGAGGGTGGTCACTTCGTCTGCGAAGGCATGCTGTTTGCCATTTTCGGCGGCGTGAAGCCAGTTGACGGGCGCGAGATGCCGTTGTTCAGCCAGCGCATGGAGCATTGCCAGCATTGGGGTTTGTCCAACGCCGGCGGAAATAAGCGTGACCGGCGTTGTCGGGCTCACCTGCAGAAAAAAATCACCGTGCGGGGCGGCCAACTGCACTTCACTGCCCACTTCTGCATGTTGATGCAGCCAGCCGGAGAGGATTCCCTGTGGCGCCTGTTTCACCGCAATACGGTATGTTTTCTCGTTGCTCCCTGTGGTAAGTGAGTACTGACGAATTTGATGATATTCACAACCTGCAGGCTGCAAGTGAAGCGTCAGATACTGACCGGGTTTAAAGGAGGCAACCGGACCACCGTCCACAGGCGCAAAAGTAAAGCTCTTAATCACGGCACTTTGCTGCTCAATCGCGCTGATGCGAAACGGCCGTGTCCCGCGCCACCCGCCTTTTTGCTGCTCTGACGCCCGATAAATCGCTTCTTCGCGCTGGATAAACACATCCGCCAGTACGCCGTAAGCACGTCGCCATGCCGCCAGCACGTCATCACCGGGATTCAGCAGTGTTTTGATGGTAGCAAGTAAATGCTCACCCACAATTGCATACTGCGCGGGCTGGATATTCAGGCTGGTGTGTTTTTGCGCAATTTTTTCGACAGCCGGCAGTATCGCCGTCAGGTTTTCGAGGTTTGCGCCGTAGGCACAGATCGCATTGAACAGGGCTTCACGCTGCCCGCCGTTACGCTGATTATTCATGTTAAAGACATTTTTTAGTTCAGGATGCTGGTTAAGCATGCGGTCATAGAAATGCGCAGTCAAATCGGGGCCGCAGGCGGCCAGGGCGGGAAGGGATGATTTCACGGTAGCAATGGTCTGAGCATCAAGCATGGCAAGACCTCATTTAAAGTTTCATTTAAAATGCATCTTATGATCGTTTCTTTCATGCTGTAAATCACATGCTGGATGTTACTGGCAGCAACTGGCCGGTTTTCGCCACAAAAGCGCAAAAAATCTTTTACAGCGTGAAGAAATGATATTGGCGGTCAATCGTTGCAAAAAGGGGATAAAAAGGCATGGCGTCCCGGGAGCCAAACGTTTGCGTAAAAAGAGGGAATTCACCCTACCTTACCCCGATAAAACGGTTTACACTGTCTGCCTTCGCCTTCAGGGGCGTTAATTGCCGATTTAAAGATAGCCAGTCAGGAGATGCGGATGTTAAAGCGTGAAATGAACATTGCCGATTATGATGCCGAGTTGTGGCAGGCGATGGAGCAAGAGAAAGTGCGTCAGGAAGAGCACATTGAACTGATTGCTTCTGAAAACTACACCAGCCCGCGTGTTATGCAGGCGCAAGGTTCTCAGCTCACTAACAAATATGCCGAAGGCTATCCGGGCAAGCGCTACTACGGTGGCTGCGAGTACGTAGACATTGTTGAACAACTGGCTATCGACCGTGCTAAAGCCCTGTTTGGCGCTGACTATGCGAACGTGCAGCCTCATTCTGGTTCTCAGGCTAACTTTGCCGTTTTCACCGCGCTGCTGCAGCCCGGCGATACCATTCTGGGCATGAATCTGGCACATGGCGGTCACCTGACACACGGTTCACCGGTTAACCTGTCGGGCAAACTGTACAACGTTGTGCCTTACGGCATCGACGAAACCGGTAAAATTGACTATACCGAACTGGCTGAGCTGGCACAGACTCATAAGCCTAAAATGATCATCGGCGGTTTCTCGGCGTATTCCGGTATTTGCGACTGGGCTAAAATGCGTGAGATTGCTGACAGCGTTGGCGCATGGCTGTTTGTGGATATGGCGCACGTTGCCGGTCTGATTGCTGCCGATGTTTACCCTAACCCGGTTCCCCATGCACATATCGTGACTTCCACGACGCACAAAACCCTGGCTGGTCCGCGCGGCGGTATCATCCTGGCGCAGGGCGGCGATGAAGAGCTGTACAAAAAGCTTAACTCAGCCGTCTTCCCTGGCGGACAGGGCGGCCCGCTAATGCACGTGATCGCCGGTAAAGCCGTGGCCTTCAAAGAAGCGATGGAGCCTGAGTTCAAGGCCTACCAGCAGCAGGTCGCCAAAAACGCTAAGGCAATGGTAGAAGTGCTGATCGCGCGTGGCTATAACATCGTATCAGGCGGCACCTATAACCACCTGTTCCTGATCGATCTGGTCAGCAAAAACATGACCGGTAAAGAAGCCGATGCCGCACTGGGCCGCGCGAATATCACCGTAAACAAAAACAGCGTGCCAAACGATCCGAAAAGCCCGTTTGTCACCTCGGGTGTTCGAATCGGTACGCCTGCCGTTACGCGCCGTGGCTTCAAAGAAGCAGACGTACGCGAACTGGCCGGTTGGATCGCAGATGTGTTAGATAACATCAACGACGAAGCCACCATTGAGCGTACCAAGCAGAAAGTACTGGATATCTGTGCGCGCCTGCCGGTTTACGCGTAACCCTTTCTGTTGGAAACACAGTCTGACAAGAGGATGGCCATGGCCATCCTTTTTTATTGCCTGCATAACCCGGCTCTGACAAAGTAACGACCCCATATCATTGCCTGGAAGCATCGTTGCTGGAGGGAACATGGCAATCGGCTCCGCCAAGTGGCTTGGACTAAGCTACTTCACCTACTTTTTCTGCTACGGCATTTATCTTCCTTTCTGGGGCGTCTGGCTCAAAGGTGTGGGCCTGAATGCTGAACAAATTGGCCTGCTGTTGGGGTGCGGCATGGTGGCGCGCTTTGTGGGCAGCTTATTCATTGCCTCTCAGGTTAAAAATCCCGGACAACTGATTACGGCATTACGCCTGCTGGCCCTGCTGACCTGCTTTATTGCGGCGGGCTATTGGGTTGGGCAGCAGTGGATGTGGCTGCTGTTAGTCATGACCGGTTTTAACCTGTTTTTCTCGCCGCTGGTTCCTTTAAGCGATGCACTGGCCGCCACCTGGACGCAGCAAATTGGCCTTGCCTACGGGCCCGTTCGCTTGTGGGGTTCGCTGGCGTTTGTGATCAGCTCAGCTCTGACCGGTATGCTGGTGAGCGCCTTCTCTTCGCCGGCGATCTTAATGCTGCTGTCGGTTGGGTTGGTCAGTATGCTGGCAGGAATGCTGCTTACCCCGCGTACCCATCCCCAGGGCAGCGAAAGGCAGGGCAGAGTCGGTGGAGGCTGGCAGGCCTGGCGCGATCTGATAAAGGAAAACGCGGTCTGGCGCTTTATGGTGTGCGTGACGTTATTACAGGGCGCGCATGCGGCTTATTATGGCTTCAGCGCCATCTGGTGGCAGGAGAGCGGTTATTCTGCATCGGTAGTGGGGTATCTGTGGTCGCTGGGCGTGGTAGCGGAAATCGTGGTGTTTGCCTTAAGCCATCGACTGTTTCACCGCTGGCGCGCACAGGATCTACTGTTGCTGTCAGGCATCTGTGCGCTGGTTCGCTGGGGCCTGCTCGGCGCCAGCACCGCGTTGCCGCTGCTGATTGTGGGGCAACTCCTCCACTGCGGTAGCTTTACGGTATGCCATCTGGCCGCCATGCGCTTTATCGCTTCACGGCAGGGGGCGGATGTGATCCGTTTGCAGTCGCTCTATTCGGCGCTGGCAATGGGCGGCGGAATTGCCGTCATGACCATGATTTGCGGCGTACTCTTTACTCACCTGCACGGTCATCTCTTCTGGGTGATGGCGCTGGTGGCACTGCCCGCCCTGTTCCTGCGGCCGCGTCAGGATTCCAGCAAATAGCGAATGCGCTGCTGATGGTATTCAGTCAGCGGCAGTTCGGCGTGGATAAGTGGGGGAGAGAAAAGGGGCAGCGAGGTGACATAGGGCGAAATAATGACATCGACTTCGCGCGGTGCGCCGTCGCGCTGGAAATCTTCAACGCGCTGATAGGTGATGTTAACAGGCAGCAAGGTGATCTCGCGGATTTGCTGCTCGACATCCTGTTCCAGTTCGGGATCGTCACCGGTCAGCAGCAGCACCTGTTTTTCCTGCAATGCGCTGCTTTGCATTAGCCATGCACCCAAAATCACCGTCACCAGGCTGACCTCTTCAGGCGCGAACTGAACCTGAAATGTCTGCTCGAAACCGTCCAGTGCCTGCTGTGTGGTGCGCAGCAGGCGCGGATAAAGCCTGGTTACGTCTTGTGCCACACTGTCATCAATAGCCATTGTAAAGTAGGTGCGATCCAGCGCCTGTGCCAGGTGGGTATATAACTGCTGCTGGAGTTCGCTGCGGTCATGAAAAGTGGTGCCGGCGACGTGCTCAAAATCATCAATGAGCCGCTGTGTGGCGCGCATCAGTCGCTGCTCGCTGGGATGGTCGACACGGTTGGCGTCCGGAAAATGGATCAGACTGAATAACAGCGTCCAGAAATCCGTTTCGCTGGCGTCCGGCGTCAGATGACAGCGCTTTTGCCAGTGATGAATGACATCTTTTGCGGCCTGACGTTCTGCTTTCGCTGACAGCCATGCCTGCTGCTGCGCCGTAAAGATCGCAGGCTGGCGCTGGCACAGGCCGTATTTCATAAATATTTGTAAAAACAGTTGATCGCGCGTGCTGAACGGGCGATTAAGGCACAGGCTGCAGTGCTGGATCAGCGCCTGTAAATTGGTTTCATCGTACAGCGCTTTTTCAATTTTCATCTGCTTCAGACGCAGACGTAAGGGCGCGGCAAAATGCTCGCAGACAAAGGCCTGCGACAGCCGCAGGCTGCGTCGCAAATTATGGATTAAGCAAATGCGTCGATCCAGCTCTGTACCATGAATGCGCAGGCTGCCATCCACCATCTGATGGAGTTCCAGTCGATGATAGCGCTGAATCTCGTCACCTACTTCCGCGATGTCCTGTCTCGCGGTGGCGATGTCCACTCCGTTCAGCAGGCTTAATCTTTTAAGCGTCAGGGCGGGAGTGGGCAGAAACAGCAACAACAACAGATGACAGCGACGCTGTGAACCGGTGAAGAGTGGTGCTGAAGATGTAGCAGAACTCATCAATCATTATTCCAGCTGGCTATTTTTAGCTAAGAATAGTCAACCTCCTGAACCCTTGAACGGTTTACCCGTTTTTTTGTTCAGAGGTTTAAGGCGGGTCACAAAATTTTGTTACTTAAGAAACCTTTTCATCAGGAACGTTACTTTATAACATTATGAGACGCATATTTTTTGCACTATTTACCCTGGTCAGTTCGTCAGCGCTGGCACATCCACACAGCTTTATCGATATGAAAACCGAGCTGGTCACGAAGGACGATCGTTTTACCGGCCTGAAAATGACGTGGACCATGGATGAGATTACCTCCGCCGACCTGCTGTATGACGCGAGCGATGCCAAACCGGGGACGGTGGTATGGAAAAAGCTGGCAGCGGGAGTGATGGCGAACGTGCTGGGACAGCATTACTTTTCTGAAATCTGGCATAACAAGCAGCGGGTGAAATTCTTGAATTTACCAACCGAGTACAATCTGTCGCGCAGCGGCAATAAGGCGGTACTGGAATTTGTTCTACCGCTGGCCGAGCCGCCTTTACTCAAAAATGAACGCTTTGAGATTTTAACCTTCGATCCGACCTACTTTGTGGATATGTTCTACGACAAACCTGATGCGTTAACTGTACCGCAATCTTTACAGTCACGCTGTGCCTTCACCTTACATACGCCCAAACCGGATGACTCTTTGAAACAGTATGCGCTTTCGCTCGACAAGGCTGATGCACCGCCCGAGGATATGGATCTGGGAAGGCAGTTTGCACAAACGGTGATACTGACATGTCACTGACGCTCACGACCCACGCCAAAAAACGTCTGTGGCCGCTGGCACTGTTTACGGCAGGGTTGGTTAGTTTGGGCGCGGCCATCTGGCTACACTGGCCCCAGATACTCCTGCAAAGCGTGCTCTGGCAAAAAGTGCTGCACCGCCAGATGACCCAGCTCCTGCAGCAGGTTGCCGAGCAGCCTCATCATGCCGGACTGTCGTTACTGGCATTCAGCCTGATCTATGGCGTGCTGCATGCGCTAGGGCCAGGTCACGGTAAAGTCGTGATCACGACCTTTCTGGCAACGCATCCGGCAAAACTCAAAACCAGCATGAAACTCACGCTACTGGCCTCGTTGCTACAGGGCTCAGTGGCTATCATCCTGGTCACGCTGATGCTGGTGGTGCTGAAAACCTCATCGCGGCAGCTGCACCTTAGTAGTTTCTGGCTGGAGAAGAGCAGTTATGTGTTGGTTATTGCCTTGGGTATCTGGATAGGCTACCGGGCGATAAAGGCGCTTTGGCTGCTGTTGCGTCCTCAGCCGACAATGAGGATTCATGCGCTGCGTCCTCATCATCAGCATGATGAACACTGTGGCTGTGGCCATGCGCATTTGCCCAGCGCACAGCAAATGGCGGGCGCCGTTAATGGCAAAACGCAGCTGCTGGTGGTGATTTCCATGGGGCTGCGTCCCTGTTCAGGCGCGATCATGATGCTGCTGTTTTCTAAAGTGATTGGTGTATATCTGTGGGGCGTCCTTTCTGCCGCCGTTATGGCGGTGGGGACGGCCCTGACCATTTCTGCCATTGGCTTACTGGTGCAGCGTTCCCGCGCGCTGGCGCAACGCCTGGGCGCGAACAGCCAGGTGGGTAAAGGTGCGCGCAGCCTGTTGCCTGTGCTGGCGTTAGTAGGCAGCCTGACGTTGATTGTTGTGGGCTGTGCGCTCTGGCAGTCTGCTCAGCCTGGTTTTACCGGCGGTATCCGACCCTTTTAATTCCTGTAGCAGCGGAAGTTGTTTTCCGCTGCTGAATTTACATTTTTTTCCTCACTATTTTTTATTTTTCTGCTGACTGTTTAGTGGTGAAATTTGTTTTCACTGTCTACGCTGTTAATAGTTAAACCCACTCCCAATTTGGGAATGAATAAAAAACGGCACGACCGTGTGTTGCGAGGAAAATATCTCATGGCTGATACCCGTATTAATAATGGCTATAACGATCCGCTGGTAACTGGAACAGCGGGTGTGCCCCTTAAACGTATTTCATGGAGTGCCGTTTTTGCCGGTGTTATTTGTGCGTTGATAATTCATATATTATTAACCTTGTTGGGAACGGCAATTGGTGCTACCACGATTGATCCTTTACAGGAAGACAACCCCTTTAAACATCTGGGCACCGGGGCGCTGGTCTGGACGGCCATAGAAATGCTACTCGCCATCGTGGCCGGTGCCTACGTTGCCGGACGTCTGGCGCAGCGCGAAGGCGCACTGCATGGATTGCTGATGTTTGGTATTAGCACCGTGTTAACTATTTATCTGGCTGTCAGCCTTGCCAGCAGCGTGTTAGGCGGTGCCATGAATATTCTTGGTAGCGGTTTTCAGGCGGTCGGCAGTGGTATTTCAGCCGCTGCGCCATCGGTTACCCAAATGGCGAAAGAGAAACTGCAGCAAAACAATATTAATTTAGACAATATGCAGCAAGAACTGGAAACGACGCTGCGTCAAACGGGTAAGCCCGAATTACAACCCGAAAAGCTGAAGCAGGATGCTAATAATGAAGCGCAGAATGCCGAGAATCAGGCAAATAACACGGCTAATCACCCACAAACGGCAGACACAGATTTAGCAAACTGGTTTAAAGGCGTTATTGCGCGTCATTCAGATACGTTACAGGCCGCCGATCGTGATGCTTTAAAAAATATTATTAAAGCACGGACCGGAAAAAGCGATCAGGAAGCTGAACAGATCGTCAATCAGGCAGAACAAAGCTATCAACAGGCTATGCAGAAATATCAGGAACTGAAAAAACAGGCAGAGCAGAAAGCGCGTGAAGCCGGCGAGCAGGCGGCGAAAGCAACCGCGAAAGCCAGCTGGTATGCATTCTTTATCCTGATTATTGAAGCGGTACTGGCAGGCGTGATGGGAATGGTAGGACGTCGTACTCAGCCACGTCAGGTGTTAACGAACGAACGTCGCTAACCCAGCAATAAAAAAGGCGGCACGTTATCGTGCCGCCTTTTCTTTTAGCGCTTCAGCGCTTCGCTCAGCTCTTCGCGCATCGCTGATAACAGCGATTTCACCACGCGAGGATTACCGGCAACAATGTTGCCTGAATGCAGGTAGCCGTGGTTGCCTGTGAAGTCAGTGACCAGTCCACCCGCTTCGCGCACCAGCAGTTCACCCGCCGCGAAATCCCACGGTTTCAAACCAATTTCAAAGTAGCCATCAACGCGGCCTGCGGCGACGTACGCCAGATCCAGCGCAGCGGAGCCGGTGCGACGGAAATCGGCACACTGCGTAAACAGCTTCGTCATGATGTTCATATAAGCTGGGGCGTGCTGTTTGAGCTTAAAGGGGAAACCGGTGGCAAGAATGGTGCCATCCAGATCGCGAGCGATACTGCCGCGCAGGCGGTAACCATTCAGCTGTGCGCCCTGTCCGCGTACGGCGCTGAACAGTTCATTACGCATAGGATCGTAAACGACAGCCACTTCCGTACGGCCTTTAATACGAACGGCAATAGAAACAGAGAAGTGGGGCAGGCGTTTAATAAAGTTGGTGGTGCCATCCAGCGGATCGATTACCCATTGAATATCCTGATCTTCGCCCTCAAGCTCACCGCTTTCTTCAGTGATAATGGTATGTTTTGGGTAAGATTTACGAATGACTTCGATAATCAGGCGTTCTGCGTCGCGGTCAACATTCGTTACGAAGTCGTTGCTGCCTTTCTGGCTGGCTTCGACAGCGTCCGGGGTTTCATAATTCTTGGCAATTAAATTTCCGGCCTTGCGCGCTGCGCGCACGGCAATGTTGAGCATTGGATGCATCGGTATCTCTCGCTGGATGTTAAAGAACGGGGAAAACGGCGCGGAGTATAGCAGGGTGTTCGGTAAATGTCCTGCTTTATGTTAGAGTACGCGTCATCATTTTCTGACCGATCCCAACTCTTATGCTGCAAAATATTCGTATCGTGCTGGTGGAAACTTCTCATACCGGCAACATGGGCTCCGTAGCGCGCGCCATGAAAACCATGGGGTTAACTAACCTCTATCTGGTGAATCCGCTGGTGAAGCCAGACTCCCAGGCTATCTCACTGGCAGCGGGTGCCAGTGATGTTATCGGTGAGGCAAAGATTGTTGACTCCCTGGATGAAGCGATTGCCGGGTGCAGTCTGGTGGTCGGCACCAGCGCCCGCTCGCGATCTCTGCCGTGGCCGATGCTGGACGCCCGCGAATGCGGCGTGAAAAGTATTGAAGAAGGGCAGCAGGCGCCTGTCGCGCTGGTGTTTGGCCGTGAACGCGTCGGACTGACAAACGACGAATTGCAAAAGTGTCACTACCACGTGGCCATTCAGGCGAATCCGGAATACAGCTCGCTGAATCTGGCGATGGCCGTGCAGATTATTGCTTATGAAGTGCGTATGGCCTGGCTTCAGGCGCAAGAGACCCAAACCCCAAAACCACAGTACGACGCTTCCCCTTATCCGCTAGTGGATGATCTGGAACGCTTCTATCTGCACATGCAAAACATGATGCTGGAAAGCGGGTTTATCCGTGAAGCCAACCCGGGCCAGGTCATGAGCAAACTGCGTCGTCTGTATACGCGCGCCCGTCCTGAACGCGATGAGCTCAATATTTTGCGCGGTATGCTCTCGTCTTTCGAGAAGCGAAAAGGAACCAGAACGGACGGCGAATAATAGTTGAGTAAATTACCAGGTTAAATACTTGAGTAATTTACTTGGTTAAATAGTTGACCAAATTACTCAGGAATGTCAGACTTGTTGCCATCTTCGCTAATCCTCCGATAACCGGACGCTATTGAGGTTGTATGCTATGAGACTGACATCCAAAGGACGTTATGCTGTCACCGCCATGCTGGATGTTGCCCTTCACTCTCACCAGGGCCCGGTTCCACTGGCTGACATCTCTGAACGCCAGGGCATTTCGCTTTCCTATCTGGAGCAACTGTTCTCGCGTTTACGCAAACACAGTCTGGTAGCAAGCGTCCGCGGTCCGGGTGGCGGTTATCTGCTGGGTAAAGAAGCCAGCGCGATTGCGGTGGGTGAAGTGATCACGGCGGTCGATGAGTCCGTGGACGCCACTAAGTGCCAGGGCAAAGAAGGCTGCCAGGGCGGCGAACGCTGCCTGACTCATGTCCTGTGGCGCGATCTGAGTGTGCGCATTAGTGAGTTCCTGAACAACATTACGCTGGCTGAGCTGGTGAATAATCAGGAAATCCTGGACGTGGCCGACCGTCAGAACGCCAATGACAACCGCCGTTTCCAGAACGCCCGTGCTCAGGAAATCAACGTCAATCTTCGCGCCTCGTAATCCTCCTCTTCTCCGGCCCTTACTGCTAACGCGGTAGGGGCTGAATCTGCTATAAATACGTATGATTTTCTATACGGAGCTGTAGCGCAATGAAATTACCGATTTACCTGGATTACGCCGCAACCACCCCGGCCGATCCGCGTGTGGCCAGCAAAATGATGCAATTCCTGACGCTGGATGGCACGTTTGGTAACCCGGCCTCTCGTTCACACCGTTTTGGCTGGCAGGCTGAAGAAGCGGTAGACGTTGCGCGTAATCAGGTGGCAGAGCTGGTGAACGCTGACCCGCGTGAAATCGTGTTTACCTCCGGTGCCACAGAATCCGACAACCTCGCCATTAAAGGCGCGGCCCATTTCAATCAGGCACGCGGCAAGCATATCGTCACCAGCGTAACCGAACATAAAGCGGTGATTGATACCTGCCTGCAACTTGAACGTGAAGGCTTTGACATCACCTGGCTGACGCCCGCCGCGAATGGTCTGATCGCGATTGAGAATTTGCGCGCTGCACTGCGTGAAGACACCGTTCTGGTGTCGATCATGCACGTGAACAATGAAACTGGCGTGATTCAGGATATCGCCGCGATGGGCGCGCTCTGCCGCGAACGTGGCATCCTGTTCCATGTTGATGCCACACAGAGTGTAGGTAAGCTCCCTGTCGATCTGAGTGAACTCCCTGTCGATCTGATGTCCTTTTCCGCCCATAAAGTATATGGCCCCAAAGGGATCGGCGCGCTGTATGTGCGCCGTAAGCCGCGCGTTCAGATCGATGCACAAATCCATGGTGGCGGCCATGAACGCAATATGCGTTCGGGCACCTTACCTGTGCACCAGATCGTGGGGATGGGTGAAGCCTATCGCATTGCCCGTGACGTTCGCGAAGAAGAGATGGCCCGCTTGTCTGCCCTTCGGGATCGGCTGTGGCAGGGGCTGCGCCAGATCGGCGGCGTCAGCGTAAATGGCGATTTGCAGCACAGCTGTCCCAACATTCTCAACGTAAGTTTCACCGACGTTGAAGGTGAGTCATTGATCATGGCGTTAAAAGATCTTGCGCTGTCGTCTGGATCGGCCTGTACTTCTGCCAGTCTTGAACCCTCCTATGTCCTGCGTGCGCTTGGCCTGAACGAAGAGCTGGCACACAGCTCGCTTCGCTTCTCGCTGGGGCGTTTTACCACGGAAGACGAGATCGATTATGCCATCGCGCTGGTGCAGAAGTCCGTTACGCGCCTGCGTGAACTCATGAACTCATGAACTCATGATGCATTTGCCAGCCGAGGCTGACAAACTGTGCGCTGACAACATCTGCGGCGTGCAGCGTAACATCTGAATGAAAAAGCCGTCTTAAAACAGGCTGGATGAAACGAATAACGAATACGGAGCCCTACAATGAATACACAACCGATGAATATTACGCTCAGCAGCCAGCCCGCCGATGCGCGCTGGGGCGAAAAAGCGCTGTTAAGCAGCAATGATAACGGCATGACCCTGCACCTGCGTGAAGCGGATGCCTTGATGACCATTCAACGCGCCGCCCGTAAACTGGATGGCCAGGGCATTCGTCATGTGTCACTGGCTGGCGAAGGCTGGCACCTTGAGCAGTGCTGGGCATTCTGGCAGGGTTATCGCGGGCCTAAGGGCAAAAACCAGGTGGACTGGCCGCAACTGGGTGAACACGAGCAGGCGGAGTTCGATCGCCGCCGTAAAATTGTTGGCTGGGTGCGCGACACCATTAATTTACCAGCAGACGATCTGGGCCCGGAAACGCTGGCGCACAGCGCCATTGACCTGCTTAGTGAGCTGGGTGGTGAGGCCGTCAGCTATCGCATCACCAAAGGCGACGACTTACGCGAACAAGGCTACATGGGCCTGCACACCGTCGGTCGCGGCTCTAACCGCCCGCCGGTCTTTCTGGCGCTGGATTTCAACCCAACCGGAGACAGCGAGGCACCTGTTTACGCCTGTCTGGTGGGCAAAGGCATTACCTTTGATACCGGCGGCTACAGCCTGAAACCGAGCGCTGGCATGGACTCAATGAAGTCGGACATGGGCGGCGCGGCCACTGTTACCGGTGCGCTGGCGCTGGCGATCGCGCGCGGGCTGAATAAGCGGGTTAAACTTTACCTCTGCTGCGCGGATAACATGGTCAGCAGCAATGCCTTTAAACTGGGCGATATCATTCGCTACCGCAACGGCAAGTCGGTAGAGGTGATGAACACCGACGCTGAAGGTCGCCTGGTACTGGCTGATGGCCTGATTGATGCCAGCGAGCAGAACCCGACGCTTCTGATCGATGCGGCCACCCTGACCGGTGCCGCGAAGACGGCGGTCGGCAATGATTATCACGCGCTGTTTACCTTTGACGATGGCCTGGCGCAGTCGGCGATGGGCAGCGCAGTCAGCGAAAACGAACCTTTCTGGCGTTTGCCGCTGGCGGAATTCCATCGCAACCATCTGCCGTCGAACTTTGCCGATCTGAATAACATTGCCAGTCCGGCGCATTCGGCGGGTGCCAGCAGCGCGGCCGCGTTCCTGTCGTACTTCGTCAGCCACTATCAGCAGGGATGGTTACATATTGACTGCTCAGCGACCTATCGCAAAAGCGCGGTCGATCAGTGGGCTGCCGGTGCAACCGGTCTGGGGGTCCGTACCCTCGCCAACCTGTTACTGAAATAAGCGCAATCCAGCGGTGACCTGGTCACCGCTTTATCAAGGTAGAAGTAAACTATGAACCGTCTTGAAGAGGTGCTGAAGCTGGCCGCCACCGAGCCTGCTCACCGGCCTGAATTTTTCCAGCTGTTGCTGGAAGCTGACGTCTGGGTGCCCGGCGAAAGCACCAGCCAGCAACTGGATGCCAGTACGCCGGTGGATCTCCAGCACTGGGAAAAAGAGGATGGCAGCAGCGTCATTCCGTTTTTTACCTCCGAACAGGCGATGAGCGAAGCCGTTGAGCGCGAACAGGCGTATTTACGTTTACCCGTGCGCACCCTGTTTGAAATGACGCGTGGCGAAACCCTGTTTTTGAACCCAAAACTGCCGACGGGAAAAGAGTTCTCGGCAGCGGAAATCAGCCATCTGCTGGGCGAAGAGGGCAGTGCACTCACTCAGCAAAGCGTGCTGGAAGGCGGTCAGTCACTGCTGCTGTCGGAAGTGGCAGAACCGCCTGCCCAGATGATTGACTCTCTGACCCAGCTGCTCAGTAAATATAAGCAGGTGAAACGCGCCTTTGTTGCCAGCATTCGTGAACGCGCGGATGAGCAACCCAACCTGCTGATTGGGATTGAAGCGGACAGCGATATTGAGGCCATTATTCAGGCCGCTGGCAGCGTCGCCAGCGACACGTTACTGGATGATGCACCCATTGATATTTGCGAGGTCACGGCAGACGATCGCGGCATCAGCCACTTCTTTACCGCCCACATTACGCCATTTTATGAACGTCGCTGGGGGAGTTTCCTGCGCGAGTTCAAAGGCGGTCAGCGTATACTCTGATCCTGCGCGCGGCCTCACCGGCCGCGCTTCCCTGATTCATTTCGCAATCGGCAAATCGTCCCGGCTTCCCCATTCGCCCCAGGAACCGTCATAGAGCGTAGCCTCCCGAACGCCCAGCGACGTCAGCGCCAGAATCAACACGACCGCCGTAACGCCTGAGCCACAGGTGGCGACAACGGGTTGCGACAGGTCCACGCCCGCCTGAGCAAAAAGGGCGCGCAGTTCGGACGCCGGCTTCAGTTTTCCCTGCTCAACCAACGCGTTCCATGGCAGATTCAGACTGTTGGGAATGTGCCCACGATGTAAGCCGGGGCGCGGCTCATCCACTTCAGCATTGAAGCGGTTAGCCGCTCGGGCATCCACAATTTGTGCGCCGCCTTCATGGCTAATTAACAGCACGTCAGTCAGGCGTTTCACCAGTCCGTCATCGAACTCAGCCTCAAATTCGCCCTCAGGCAGGTTCACCTCCCCCTCTGCCAGCGCAAAGCCCGCGGCTTTCCAGCCCTGCAAACCGCCCGCCAGAATGGAAACCTGGGCCACGCCGAAAGCGCGCAGCATCCACCAGGCGCGCGGGGCAGAAAACAGGTTGCCCTCATCATAAACAATCAGGTGTTTATCACTGCTGATGCCCAGCTCGCGCATCGCCACGGCAAAGCTTTCAGCGCGCGGTAGCATATGTGGATAGGGGCTGGTGTGATCGGAAAGTGCTTCAATATTAAAGAAAGGTGCGTGGGGTAAATGACCCGCCAGGTATTCAGCCTGGATATTGCGAACCGCATCCATGCCAGGCGGCAGCATACGTGCGTCCAGTACCTGCAGCGTTTCATCGTTGTAGTGTTCTTGTAACCAGTCGGCGGTCACAAACAGTGGCGTCGTCATAACAACCTCTTCTCTGCAATCTGTCATGCCAGTGTCGTGTAATGTGCGCACCATCTCAAGGGAGGGTTGATTAAAATGTGAAATCGTTTAGCGTTACAAAACAATTCCCCTGGGGCCCGGTGAAGGATTTACCATGAAAAAACGCATTAACCGGCTGCTGTTCAGCATGCTGATCGGTGGTTCGCTGCTGTCTGTCGCCACGTTACCTGCTTTTTCCGTTAGCGCTGAAACGCCTGCCGCCAGCGCGCAGGCCAGCAAACCGCTCACCGTTATCGATCTCTCTGAATTACAGCTTGATGGCGCGGCGGCGTTGGTTTTAACCTTTAATCAGCCGCTGGATGACAAACAGGATCTGGCGCAAAAGGTCAGGTTGACCGACGATAAACGCGGCAAAGTCGATGGTGGTTGGGAGCTTTCCAGCAACCGTAAAGCCCTGCGTTTTCGCCATCCTGACCCCTCTCGTCAGTTCACCGTGACCGTCGATTCGGGCTTGCGCGCCGCCAGCGGTGAGATCCTGACAATGGCCTACAGCAAAAAAATCACTACCCGCGACATTGAGCCGATGGTGGGCTTTGCCAGCCGAGGCTCCCTGTTGCCATTGCGTATCGCTCAGGGGCTGCCGGTGCTGGCGTTGAACGTAGACCAGGTAGATGTGGATTTTTTCCGAATCAAAAATGCGGGCCTGGCGGAATTCCTTTCCCAGTGGAATTACGGTAACAACCTGTCTACCTGGCAATCTCAGGAATTGCTGAAAACCAGCCAACTGGTGTATACCGGCCGCTTTGAACTCAACCCGGCCCGTAACACGCGGGAAAAACTGCAGTTGCCGCTGAAAGACATTAAGCCGCTTCAGCAGCCAGGGGTTTATCTGGCGGTGATGAAGCAGGCGGGCACTTATCACTACAGCATGCCTGCAACGCTGTTTACCCTGAGCGATATCGGCCTGTCGCTGCACCGCTTTCCCACCCAGTTTGAACTCTTCGCACAGAGTCTGGAAAACGGCGCACCGCTTTCCGGCGTCAGTATCAGGCTGTTGAATGATAAAGGCCAGGTGCTGCAAAGCGGCACCAGCGACAGCAGCGGTCATTTGCGCCTTAATGCAGACGAAAAAGGCAAGTTCCTGCTGGCCATGCAGGGCGAACAAACCTCGCTGATCGACCTGGCGCGTCCGGCTCTGGATTTAGCCGAATTCCCCGTAGCGGGGCCCGAAGGCTATGACAAACAGCTCTTCGTCTTCGGCCCACGCGATATTTATCGGCCTGGCGAAACGGTGATCGTCAATGCGCTGCTGCGCGATGCGGACGGCAAGCCTTTACCCGCCCAGCCAGTTAAGGCTGAGCTGGTACAGCCCGACGGCGAAGTAGTGCGCACGGTGGTCTGGCAGCCGCAGGACGGTTTCTATCAGCAGCGGTTTGCTTTACCGGCTTCGGCGATGACCGGCGGCTGGATGCTGCGGCTGAATACCGGTGATAACCAGCTGCGACAGTGGCATTTCCGCGTTGAGGATTTTCTGCCTGAGCGCATGGCATTAACGCTGAAAAACGATGAACAACCCCAGCCAGCGGACGCCGATGTTACGTTCGACATTGAGGGGCGCTATCTTTATGGTGCCCCTGCGGCAGGGAATCAGCTGCAGGGACAGCTCTATCTGCGTCCGGCCCGTGAGGCGGTTGCTGCGCTGCCGGGCTACCAGTTTGGTGACATCACCGAACAGGGCCTGAAGCGCAGTCTGGACGATGTCGATCTTAAGCTTGACGCCAACGGCAAGGCGCAACTGACCGTGGATAATCAGTGGGATCAGCTTCACTCACCGCTGAACCTGATACTGCAGGCCAGCCTGCTGGAAACCGGCGGTCGTCCGGTCACCCGACGTGCTACTCAGGCCATCTGGCCAGCGGACGCGTTGCCCGGTATCCGTCCGCTGTTTGGCAACAAGTCGGTTTACGATTACCGCAGTGACAGCTATCACGATGAGCCGACCGTGCCGGAAAACAGCCCGGCAGAATTCGATATTGTTTATGCCAACAGTCAGGGCGCTAAGCTGGCGGCAGATAAGCTTGACGTACGTTTAATTCGTGAACGGCGTGACTACTACTGGAGCTTCTCTGACAGTGAAGGCTGGCAGTCACGTTACGATGCCAAAGACCTGCAGGAAGATGAGCAATCTGTCAGCATTCCCGCTGACGGCAGCACCAGGGTCAGCTTCCCGGTTGAGTGGGGCAGCTACCGGCTTGAGGTCCAGTCGGGTGAAAAAATCATCAGCAGCGTGCGTTTTCAGGCGGGCTATGACTGGCAGGATAATACCAATGGTACGGGCGCACTGCGTCCGGACCAGGTCAAACTGAAGCTGGACAAAGCCGCGTATCAGCCGGGTGAAACCGTCCATTTGCAGGTCGAATCGCCCACGGCCGGGAAAGGCTATCTGATGGTGGAATCCAGTAGCGGGACGCTCTGGTGGCAACCCTTAACGGTGCCGCAGGGTGGAACCCAGGTGGACGTGCCGATCGCGGACAACTGGCAGCGTCACGATCTCTATTTCAGTGCCATTGTGGTGCGGGAAGGGGACAAGGCCAGTGGCGCCACGCCGAAACGGGCGGTCGGACTGTTACATCTGCCGATGGCGACCGAGGCGCGACGGTTAACGCTGACGCTGGACGCACCCGATAAGGTCCGTCCTGAGCAGAACCTGACGGTGAAGGTTCAGGCCAGCCGTGAAGGCGGCCCGCTGCCTGACAAGGTACAGGTCCTGCTGTCAGCGGTGGACAGCGGCGTATTAAGCGTAACGGATTATAAAACCCCGGATCCCTGGACGGCTTTTTTTGGTCGCAAGCGTTATAACGTCGATCAGTACGATGTGTTTGGTCAACTGATTGACGGTGGGGGACGGCTGGCCGCTCTGCGCTTTGGCGGGGACGGTGAAGACGAATCCATGACGCGCGGCGGTAAAAAACCGGTCACCCACGTCAATATCGTGGCGCAGCAGTTGCAGGCCGTTACGCTGGATAAAAACGGCAAGGGCGCCATTACGCTGCCCATTCCGGCCTTTAACGGCGAGCTGCGCTTAATGGCGCAGGTCTGGAGTGATGACAGCTTTGGCGCTGCCGAACGTAAGCTGGTGGTGGCTGCACCGCTGGTCAGCGAGCTGGCTACGCCGCGTTTTCTGGCCAGCGGCGACAGCGCGTCACTGGCGCTGGATATCACCAACCTGACGGATCTGCCGCAAACGCTGAAGGTCGATTTGACTGCCAAAGGTCTGACAGAACTGTCGGGCGCGGCCACACAAAATGTGACGCTGGCAAAAGGCGAAAGGACCACCCTGCAGGTGCCCGTGACGGCGAAAACCGGGTTTGGTGACGGCGAAGTGCAGGTGCAGATTTCAGGACTGAACCTGCCCGGGGAGACGGTGCGCCCCAGTCAGCAGACGTGGAAGATTGGCGTCAGGCCGCCTTATCCTGCGCAAACCCTCAATTTTGCCGCCGTAATTGACCACGATCGCCCCTGGCAGGTCACGGCGGCGGCATTTGCGGGTCTGGATGCAGAAACCCTGAGTGGACAACTGACCCTGAGTAATCGTCCGCCGTTAAATATCGCCAGCTATATCAGTGCGCTTTATGCCTATCCCTATGGCTGTCTGGAGCAGACCACCAGCGGTCTCTGGCCGTCACTCTATACCAGTCAGGCGCAGCTCAGCGCTATGGGAATAAAAACCAGCAGTGATGACGTTCGTCGGGCCGCCGTTGACACCGGCATCGCCCGTCTGGCCGGGATGCAGCGTGCTGACGGCAGCTTTGGGTTGTGGAGTAAGCAGAGTGAAGAGGAGTTCTGGCTCACACCTTACGTTACTGACTTTTTACTGCGCGCCAGCGAAGCGGGCTATGCCTTGCCCCCTGACGTAATTGATCGGGCTAACGCACGGCTGCTGCGATATTTACAGGACCCTTCACAAATCACCGCCGCTGGCAGTGCCGACACCGATGCATTGCGTTTCAGCGTTCAGGCTTATGCCGGCCTGGTGCTGGCGCGTCAGCAGCGGGCGCCACTGGGTGCGTTGCGTGCGCTTTACGAAAAGCGTGACAAGGCCAAATCGGGGCTGGCGCTGATGCAGTTGGGCGTCGCGCTGAAGCTGATGGGGGATGGGCAGCGTTCGCCGCTGGCTGTGATGCAGGGCGCCACGCTGTCACGACCTGAAAGCAGCTGGTTTGGCGACTACGGCAGCACGGTGCGCGATGAGGGAATGATGATCGCGCTGTTAGCGGAATATCAGCTGCAGCCGGAACTGCAAAACAGCCTGCTGCTCTCTTTGTCGAAAGAGCTGAACGGCAAACGTTGGTTCTCAACACAGGAGAATAATGCGCTTTACCTGGCGGCGCGCACGCTACAAACCGCACAGGGTAAGGATTGGCAGGCGATATTACAGGGGCATCAACCGCCCGTAAGCAGCAGTGGGCCTGTGAATAAAGGGCTGGATAGTCAACAGCTGGCGCAAGGCGTTGACGTGAGCAATCCTGGCTCGGCACCGCTGTATGGCAGTCTGAATGTGGTGGGTTATCCGCTGACGCCGCCGAATCCGGTCAGCCATATGCTGTCCGTTAAGCGAGAGTACTTCACCCTGGACGGTAAACCGGCGGATCTCAATAATCTGCGCAGCGGTGAATTGCTGGTTGTCCGTCTTACCGTGGCCGCGAAACGCCGCATCAGCGATGCGCTGGTGGTGGATCTGTTACCGGCCGGACTGGAGCTGGAAAACCAGAATCTGGCAGACAGCAGTGCCAGCCTGGGTGACAGTGCGGATGCGTTAAAAGAGAGCATGATGGATATGCAGCAGGCCAACATCCGGCATATTGAGTTCCGTGACGATCGCTTCGTTGCCGCGCTGGCGGTGGATACGTATCGTCCTGCAACCTTGATGTATCTGGCGCGCGCAGTGACGCCGGGCAGCTACCATATGCCGCCACCGCAGGTGGAATCGATGTACGTACCTGAGTGGCGGGCAGTTGGAGCTACGCCGCAACAGCTGCATGTACAACAGTAGCCGGGCCGGGTTGTGATCAAAAACAGGCACATCAAAAAGCGGTGGGTCGTCCTGCCGCTGTTTATTCTGGCCTTGCTGCTTATCCCGCTGATTCTGGATCGGTTATTCCCCTTGCCCCTTAAAGAGGTTCAGCCGGCACGTGTGGTGGTCGCCGAGGACGGCACACCTCTGTGGCGCTTCGCTGACAACCAGGGCATCTGGCGCTATCCGGTCACTCCCGCTGACGTGTCGCCGACGTACATACAGGCGTTGCTGACCTATGAAGATCGCTGGTTCTGGTACCATCCCGGTATCAATCCGCTCGCCCTGCTTCGCGCGGCCTGGCAGGACTTGCGTCATGGCAGCGTCATTTCGGGGGGCAGCACCTTAACCATGCAGGTGGCCAGAATCATCGACCCACAGCCGCGAACGCTGCGCGGCAAGCTGATTCAGGCATGGCGCGCGCTGCAACTGGAGTGGCATCTCTCTAAATCCGATATCTTAACGCTTTATCTCAATCGTGCGCCCTTTGGCGGCACGCTGGAAGGGATTGGAGCGGCAAGCTGGAGCTGGCTGGGTAAAGCGCCGTCACAGATGACAAGGGGCGAGGCGGCGCTAATGGCCGTATTGCCACAGGCACCCAGCCGTCTGCGGCCCGATCGCTGGCCTGAGCGGGCAGAAGCGGCACGTAATAAGGTGTTGGATCGGCTGGCGCAGTATCATGTCTGGTCGACCCGACAGGTCGCTGAAATCCGCCAGGAGCCGGTCTGGCTCCCGCCGCGCCAGATGCCGCAGATGGCGCCATTACTGGCGCGGCGACTGCTATCGATGACTACGCACGATAAAATCGTCTCTACGCTGGATCCGTCGCTGCAGCGCGAACTGGAAAGCATGGCGCTGAATGTGAAAAACCAACTTCCTCCGCGCACCTCACTGGCGATCCTGGTGGTGGATCACACCACTATGGCGGTGCGGGGCTACGTGGGTTCCGCCGATTTCGGCGACGACAGCCGTTTTGGTCATGTGGATATGATTGCCAGCGTTCGCTCGCCGGGATCGGTCCTGAAACCCTTTGTCTATGGCATGGCGCTGGACGAGGGGCTGATCCATGCCGAGTCTTTACTGCAGGATGTTCCGCGTCGTTTTGGCGATTACCGTCCCGGTAACTTCGATACCGGTTTTCATGGCCCGGTCAGCGCCAGCGAGGCGCTGGTGCGATCGCTCAATCTGCCCGCCGTGCAGTTGCTGGAGGCGCTGGGCCCGAAAAATGTGGCCGCACGCCTGCGCAACGTGGGGCTAAATCTGCGTTTTCCACCGGGTGCAGAGCCTAACCTGTCGTTGATTCTCGGCGGCACCGGAGCGCGCATGGATGATATCGTGGCCGCCTATAGCGCCTTCGCCCGACATGGCAACGCCGGTCAGCTGCGCTGGATGGCAGACCAGCCCTTACAGGAACGCCCACTGCTTTCGCCCGGTGCGGCCTGGATTATCCGCCGTATTCTGGGCGGTGAGGCTCAGCCTGCGGGTGATGGCAGCGCGCCCGCGGTGGTACCGCTGGCATGGAAGACCGGCACCAGCTACGGCTACCGTGACGCGTGGGCCGTGGGAATCAATCCGCGTTATCTGACTGGCGTTTGGGTCGGACGACCGGATGCAACGCCGGTTGCAGGGCAGTTTGGTTTCGCGTCTGCGGTTCCCGTCATGAATCAGGTTAACAGCGTATTGATGAACCGCCTGGCTGGCCGGGCCATCCCCACCGATCCGCGACCGGCGTCGGTCAGCGTGGCAGGCATCTGCTGGCCTGGCGGGCAGCCGCTGCCTGAGGGAGACGAGAACTGCCGACAACGGCGGCAGAGTTGGGTGCTGAACGACACGCTGCCGCCGACCTTGCTGGCACCGGGGCAGGAAAGCCTGAGCGGATTGCACCTGCATTACTGGCAGAACGAGCAGGGATTACGGGTTGCGGCGGATTGCCCGCATGCCATCAGCCATGAACGTCTGGCGTGGCCTTTGCCGCTGGAAGCCTGGCTGCCGCCGCAGGAGCGTCGGGCGCAGCGCTTACCGGCGGTTGATCCCCGGTGTCCACCCTTGCAGCAGGGCAGTAGCGCGCCGCTGATTGTGACTGGCCTTATTGACGGACAGCGCGTTCAGCCGCTGCCGGGCACTACCACGCTGGTGATACCGGTGGCGGTGCAGGGCGGTCAGGGCGTTCAGCGCTGGTGGTTTTTAAACGGCGAGCCGCTCGAAACGCAAAGTCAGAACGGCACCCTGTCACTATCTCTTGATCGGGCAGGGGACTATCAGCTGGTGGTCATGGATGAGGCTGGTCAGCTGACCTCTGTCGTTTTTACCCGTGGGTGAGTGTTTTTTGCGCTAAATCAGAGTTGAAAAGTATTGGCCCTGACTCAGATCAAGATTTTTCAATAAATTATGGGTTCGGTGATAGGCAACGTCACACTCAACCCCTATAATCGGCGCCGTTTCTTAGCCGGGGCGCGCGCCCTCGGTTTCTTCAGAACGTCAAGACAGAGGTCATCATGGCAATCGAACGTACTTTTTCTATCATCAAGCCAAACGCCGTCGCTAAAAACGTGATCGGTGCCATCTACAACCGTTTTGAAAGCGCAGGCTTCAAAATCGTTGGCGCAAAAATGCTGCAGCTGAGCAAAGAGCAGGCTGAAGGTTTTTACGCAGAGCACCAGGGCAAGCCGTTCTTCGACGGTCTGGTTGAATTCATGACTTCTGGTCCGGTTGTGGTTTCTGTTCTGGAAGGTGAAAATGCCGTTCAGCGTCACCGTGACCTGATGGGTGCAACGAACCCTGCTAACGCGCTGGCTGGCACACTGCGTGCAGACTACGCTGACAGCTTCACCGAGAACGCAACCCACGGTTCAGATTCTGCCGAATCAGCCGCCCGTGAAATTGCCTATTTCTTCGGCGAAAACGAAATCTGCCCGCGCACCCGTTAATTGCTTAACGACTGACGCGTACAGGGCTTTACAAAAATCTGCTGAACACGGGCAACTCTAGCCTGTTATCAGGCAGCAGATGTTGTACAATATTGCGCCTTCATTGAGCCAGCTTAGTGAAGGCGCAATTTTTTTCTTTTCCCAACAGCGCCATAACGTGTAACAACGAGGCCAGAGAACATTATGTCCGAACAGATTGTGACGTCCGCGTCCACCTCGCCTATTTCCGTCTCACCCAAAAGCCAAAAAATCAATTTGCTGGATCTCAACCGTCAGCAAATGCGTGAGTTTTTTGTCTCGCTCGGTGAAAAACCTTTCCGTGCCGATCAGGTGATGAAGTGGATTTACCACTACTGCTGCGATGATTTCGAGCAGATGACCGACATTAACAAGAAGCTGCGTAACCGGTTAATGGAACTCACCGAAATTCGCGCCCCGGAAGTGGCTGAAGAGATGCGCTCGACGGATGGCACCATTAAATGGGCTATTCGCGTCGGCGATCAGCTGGTTGAAACGGTGTATATCCCGGAAGGGGATCGCGCCACCTTATGTGTCTCCTCTCAGGTGGGTTGCGCGCTGGAATGCAAATTCTGCTCGACGGCGCAGCAGGGCTTTAACCGCAATCTGCGCGTGTCAGAAATTATTGGTCAGGTCTGGCGTGCCGCAAAAATCGTCGGTGCGGCCAAAGTGACCGGTCAGCGTCCTATCACCAACGTGGTGATGATGGGCATGGGTGAGCCGTTGCTTAACCTGAACAATGTGGTTCCGGCCATGGAAATCATGCTGGATGACTTCGGTTTTGGCTTGTCAAAACGCCGTGTCACCCTGTCGACCTCGGGCGTTGTGCCTGCTCTGGACAAGCTGGGCGACATGATCGACGTTGCGTTGGCGATTTCGCTGCATGCGCCAAACGACAAACTGCGTGACGACATCGTACCCATTAACAAGAAATACAATATTGAAACCTTCCTGGCGGCGGTCAAACGTTATATTGGTAAGTCCAATGCGAACCAGGGACGCGTCACGATCGAATACGTGTTGCTGGATCATGTCAACGACAGCACCGATGACGCGCATGAACTGGCGGCATTGCTGAAAGAAACGCCGTGTAAGATCAACCTGATTCCATGGAACCCCTTCCCCGGTGCACCTTATGGTCGCAGTTCGAACAGTCGTATTGACCGCTTCTCCAAGGTGTTAATGGATTACGGCTTTACCACTATCGTGCGTAAAACCCGTGGGGATGATATTGATGCCGCCTGCGGCCAGTTGGCCGGTGAAGTGATTGACCGTACGAAACGCACCCTGCGTAAGAAAATGGCGGGCGAAGCCATATCTGTGAAGGCGCTCTGAAAGGCTGACTAACAGGGTTTTCCATTCCGTCTCTGCGTGGCAGGCTGCTGCCAGCCACAGCGATAACAGGATGGAAAGGCGATGGGCAAAGGAATGTGCACGGCATTACTGGCCGTTTTTGTTGTAAGCGGTTGTGTCCGTTCGCCGACCCAACCGGGGGCAGCGGAGATTCGCTTGCAACTGGGTATGCACTACCTCGCGGTAGAGGATTATCCTGCTGCGCGCCGTAATCTCCTGCGGGCGCAGGCGGCCGCTCCCCAGGATTACCGTGTGCCCCTGGCATTGGCCCGACTGGCTCAGCGACAGGGACACACTGCCGCAGCGCATTATCATTTTCAGCATGCGCAGCGAATTGCGCCACATAATGGTTACATCCCTAACAATTACGGTGCGTTTCTTTGCGCTTTAGGGCAGTATGATGAAGCGCATCAACAGTTTATCCGGGCGAAGGGTGCGCAGGAAGGAGACGCCCGTATCGATGCGTATGAACTGTCGGGGTATTGTTATCTGCGGGCAGGAAACAGAGAAGCAGCGCGTGCTGCTTTGTCATATGCGCTCGATGCGGACCAGAGTAAAGGAGCGTCGCTACTAGCCGAAGCTGAAAGCGCGGTCGAACATGACCAGTGGGCTAACGTAGCGTTATTATTAGAGCTTTACCAGCCGCTGCCGGAGACGGCACGCAGCCTGGCGTTACACATACGTTTCGCCGCGCAACAGGGAAATGCCGCAGACGTTTCACGTTATGGCGACCAGTTAGCGCGACGTTTTCCGCAATCGATACAGTACCAGCGTTATTTAGCTAATGAATACTGAAGCCACTCAAGAAAATTCTGCAGTTCATTCCACAGGTACACGCCTGCGTCTGGCCCGTGAACAAATGGGACTCACGCAGCAACATGTTGCTGAACGCCTGTGCCTGAAACTTACTACCGTACGTGATATTGAAGAAGACAAATCACCTGCGGATTTAGCCTCTACCTTCCTGCGCGGTTACATCCGTTCATATGCGCGTCTGGTGCACATTCCTGAAGAGGAACTGCTGCCGATGTTGGAAAAGCAGACGCCGGTTCGTGCCGCAAAAATTGAGCCGATGCAAAGCTTCTCCCTTGGCAAACGGCGTAAGAAACGCGACGGCTGGCTGATGATTTTTACCTGGCTGGTGGTCTTTGTCGTGATCGGCCTGACAGGCGCCTGGTGGTGGCAGAACCATAAAGCCTCACAGGATGAGCTGGTGTCGATGGCCGATCAAAACGGCAGTAACAGCGACAGCAGCCAGTCTATCCCCCTGGGACAGACAAACGGTGCATCAAACGATAACAGCACCAGCGTGCCGTTGAGCAATAATGCCGCCAGCACACCGGCGAACGCCGATGAATCCACCGGCACAGCGCCTGCTGAAAACAGTAACAGCACTGCCGCTGCTGCCCAGCAGGAAGAGAATAACGCCGTTGTTTCGCCTTCTCAGGCACCGACTACGACCAGCCCTGCACCGGCCAGCACAAGTACGGCGCAGCAGATGCCAGTGGGCGCGGCGGCGGTTAGCGAACCGGCGGCGGATCCGAATGCCGTGGTGATGACCTTTACCGGCGACTGCTGGCTGGAAGTCAGCGATGCAACGGGTAAGAAACTGTTTAGCGGTATCCAGCGCAGCGGTGGCAAGCTGAGCCTGTCAGGCACGGCTCCGTATCGTCTGAAAATTGGCGCACCTTCCGCCGTTCATGTTGAATATCAGAATAAACCCGTTGATTTAAGTCGCTTTATCCGTAATAACCAGGTTGCTCGCCTGACGTTGGGTGCGCAATAACAGCGTAACGCGTGTTCCGGGCAATTGTGGAGAAGAAATATGCATAACCAAGCACCCATTATCCGCCGTAAGTCCAAACGTATTTACGTCGGCCAGGTGCCCATTGGCGATGGTGCACCCATCGCCGTTCAGTCGATGACCAATACCCGCACGACTGACGTCGCCGCGACGGTCAATCAGATCAAAGCCCTTGAGCGCGTAGGCGTCGATATCGTCCGTGTCTCAGTGCCCACGATGGATGCCGCCGAAGCGTTTAAGCTGATTAAGCAGCAGGTAAACGTCCCCCTGGTGGCTGATATCCACTTTGACTACCGTATTGCGCTAAAAGTCGCGGAGTACGGAGTGGACTGCCTGCGTATCAATCCGGGTAATATCGGTAATAACGAGCGTATTCGTGCGGTGGTTGACTGCGCCCGCGATAACAACATCCCCATTCGTATTGGCGTTAACGCCGGATCGCTGGAAAAAGATCTGCAGGAAAAATACGGTGAGCCTACACCGCAGGCCCTGCTGGAATCGGCGATGCGCCATGTCGATCATCTGGATCGTCTTAACTTCGATCAGTTTAAAGTCAGCGTGAAAGCCTCGGATGTTTTTCTGGCGGTTGAATCCTACCGTCTGCTGGCAAAGCAGATCGAGCAGCCGCTGCATCTTGGTATTACCGAAGCGGGTGGCGCACGTGCCGGTGCGGTGAAATCGGCGATTGGTCTGGGGCTGTTACTGGCCGAAGGCATTGGCGACACGCTGCGTATTTCTCTGGCAGCCGATCCGGTCGAAGAGGTAAAGGTTGGCTTTGATATCCTGAAGTCGCTGCGCATCCGCTCTCGCGGGATCAACTTCATCGCCTGCCCGACCTGTTCACGTCAGGAGTTTGACGTGATTGGCACGGTAAACGCGCTGGAGCAGCGACTGGAAGACATTATCACGCCGATGGACGTCTCCATCATCGGTTGCGTGGTGAATGGGCCTGGCGAAGCCACCGTTTCCACGCTGGGCGTGACTGGCAGTAATAAGAAAAGCGGTTTCTACGAAGATGGCGTGCGCCAGCGCGAACGTCTGGACAATGACGATATGATCGATCAACTGGAAGCGCGCATTCGTGCCAAAGCGGCCATGCTGGATGAAACCCGTCGTATTGACGTGCAGCAACTGGAAAAATAATCCCTTGCGTGTACGGCATGCATGACTTTTTTAGCTGAGCCTGTGCGGTTTCATCCTCATGAGGTATGATGCCGGACAGGTTTTTTTGTATTAAGAGATTTTAACGTGGCGAAGAATATTCAAGCGATTCGCGGGATGAACGATTTTCTGCCTGCGGATACGGCCATCTGGCAACGGGTTGAAGATGTACTGAAGTCAGTGCTGGCGAGTTATGGTTACAGCGAAATCCGCTTGCCTATCGTCGAGCAAACTCCCCTGTTCAAACGCGCTATCGGTGAAGTCACCGATGTGGTTGAAAAAGAGATGTACACCTTTGACGATCGCAATGGCGAAAGCCTGACGCTTCGTCCGGAAGGCACGGCGGGCTGCGTGCGCGCAGGTATCGAACACGGTCTGCTTTATAACCAGGAACAGCGTCTGTGGTACATGGGGCCGATGTTCCGCTACGAGCGTCCTCAGAAAGGGCGTTACCGCCAGTTTCATCAGATAGGCGTTGAAGTCTTTGGTCTGCAGGGGCCGGACATCGATGCCGAACTGATCATGCTGAACGCACGCTGGTGGAAAGCGTTGGGCATCGCCGACCATGTTCGACTGGAACTGAACTCCATTGGTTCGCCTGAAGCTCGTGCCAACTATCGTGATGCGCTGGTGGCGTTTCTGGAACAGCATAAAGAGGCGCTGGATGAAGACTGTAAGCGCCGTATGTACAGTAACCCGATGCGCGTGCTCGACAGTAAAAATCCTGATATTCAGACGCTGCTGAACGATGCGCCTCAGTTGGGCGATTATCTGGATGCAGAGTCACGCGAGCATTTTGACGGGCTGCGCGCGCTGTTAGACGACGCGGGTATTGCTTACACGGTTAATCAGCGGCTGGTGCGTGGGCTGGATTATTACAACCGCACGGTGATTGAATGGGTCACCGACAGTCTGGGTTCCCAGGGTACCGTTTGTGGTGGCGGTCGTTATGATGGGCTGGTAGAACAGTTGGGTGGCCGTGCCACACCGGGTGTCGGTTTCGCAATGGGAATGGAACGCCTGGTGTTGTTAGTGCAGGCGGTGAATCCGGAATTTGAACCCGCGCGCAATGTCGATGTCTATGTTATCGCTTCAGGTCAGGGCGTTCAGTCAGCGGCGATGCAGCTGGCAGAAAAACTGCGCGACCAGTTGCCTGAAATGAAGCTGATGACCAACTTTGGCGGCGGTAACTTCAAGAAGCAGTTCGCCCGTGCGGATAAATGGGGCGCCCGCGTTGCCCTGGTGCTGGGTGAAGATGAACAGAAGGCAGGCCAGGTCGTGATAAAAGATCTGCGCAATGGCGAACAGCAAACGCTGGCGCAGGCAGATGCGGCGGCTGCACTGCGCGCGCTGTTACAGTAAGCGCGTCATAGCACAACCATTGAAAGGAGAAGGATTGCGTGGAAGTGTATAGCAATGAGAACGAACAGGTTGATGCGCTGCGTCGCTTTTTTGCCAACAACGGCAAAGCATTAGTCGTTGGCGTCGTTATCGGTATTGCTGCGTTAGGTGGCTGGCGCTACTGGTCCAGCCATGAGCAGGACTCTGCTAAAACGGTGTCGGCTGAGTACCAGAAACTCACCAGCGCAATGCAGGCCGGAAAGCCAGAAACCCTGGAAGCCGTCAACACGTTCGCCAGCGAAAACAGCAACACGTATGGCGCGCTGGCGGCACTGGATCTGGCGAAGCAGTATGTTGACAGCAATCAGTTGGACAAAGCCGCTACCTTGCTGCAAAACGGATTGAAAGACACGAAAGATGCCAACCTGCAGGCGGTGATCAACCTGCGTCTGGCACGCATTCAACTGCAACAGAATCAGGCTGATGCGGCACTTAAAACCCTTGACGGTGTGAAGGGTGATGGCTGGACGGCCATTGTTGCTGACATCCGCGGTGAAGCGCTGCTGAGCAAAGGCGATAAGCAGGGTGCGCGCGATGCATGGAGTAAAGGCGTAGAATCTGACGCGTCTCCGGCATTGAAGCAAATGATGCAGATGAAGATGAATAACTTAAGCTAAGCCAGTCAAGAGAGAGCGCATGGAATTACGTAAATACCTGCTGCCGGGGCTGATCTCAGTCACCTTGCTCAGCGGTTGCTCGCTGTTCAGCGGCGAAGAAGATGTAGTGAAAATGGCCCCATTGCCGAAGGTGGAAAACCAGTTTACGCCTCAGACGGTATGGAGTACCGGCGTGGGTGATGGTATCGGTGATTTTTACTCCAACCTGCACCCCACCTGGCAAGACGGCACCGTTTATGCTGCTGACCGCTTTGGTATCGTAAAAGCGCTCGACGCGGTCGATGGTAAAGAAAAATGGAAAGTCGATCTCTCTGAGAAAACCGGCTTCTTCTCGAAAAACCTCTCTGCCATGCTGTCCGGCGGCATCACCGTCAGCGGCGATCGCCTCTATATCGGCAGTGAGCGCGGCCAGGTTTATGCCCTGAACACCAGCGATGGTGCCATTGTCTGGCAGGCGAAAGCGGCGGGTGAAGCGCTGTCGCGTCCTGTGGTCAGCGATGGTCTGGTATTAATTCATACCAGTAACGGCATGCTGCAGGGCCTTGATCAGGCCACGGGAGCGGTGAAGTGGACCGTGAACCTGGACATGCCCGCGCTGTCGCTGCGCGGAGAATCTGCGCCGTCTGTTGCCTTTGGTGGTGCCATCGTGGGCGGCGATAACGGCCGTGTCAGTGCCGTTATCCTGAACCAGGGCCAGTTGATTTGGCAGCAGCGTATTTCACAGCCCAGCGGCGCAACGGAAATTGATCGCCTGAGCGACGTGGATACCACGCCGGTCATTGTGAATGGCGTCGTTTATGCGCTGGCATACAATGGTAACCTTTCCGCGCTGGATCTGCGCTCCGGCCAGATTCTGTGGAAACGTGAAATTGGCGGTGTGAAAGATCTGATTGTTGATGCCGGACGTATCTACCTTGTGGATCAGGACGATCGTGTCATTGCCCTGAACGCGGATGGCGGTGTCGCTATCTGGCGTCAAAGCGAGCTGCTGCATCGTAATCTGACTTCACCGGTTCTCTATAACGGCTACCTTGTGGTCGGCGACAGCGAAGGTTACCTGCACTGGATGAACACTACCGACGGTCGTTTTGTTGCCCAGCAAAAGCTGGACAGCTCAGGCTTCCAGACTGAGCCAGTCGTCGCCAGCGACAAACTGCTGATTCAGTCGAAAGACGGTGAAGTTTACGCCATTACTCGCTAGCGGGTAAGTTGTCAGGCAGGGGGGTTCCCTGGCACAACGGCTCCTGATTTTATCAGGGGCCGTTTCGTTTTTAGTCAGGCATGGTATCCTTAGCGCCTTAAGCCTGAACTGAGCGGCTAAAGCCGTTATAATCACGCCATTCGGGCGATTTAATACATTATTGAGGCATTGTTATGGTACCTGTGGTCGCGCTGGTTGGGCGTCCCAATGTGGGAAAATCTACGCTATTTAACCGTTTAACCCGCACACGAGATGCGCTGGTAGCGGATTTTCCTGGACTGACTCGCGATCGCAAATATGGTCGCGCCGAAGTGGAAGGGCGCGAATTTATTGTTATCGATACCGGCGGTATTGATGGCACCGAAGACGGTGTTGAAACGCGCATGGCGGAGCAGTCGCTGCTGGCGATTGAAGAAGCCGACGTTGTGCTGTTTATGGTCGATGCTCGCGCAGGCATGATGGCCGCCGATCAGCAAATTGCAAAGCATCTCCGCTCTCGTCAAAAAGCAACGTTTCTGGTGGCGAATAAAACCGACGGACTGGATCCGGATCAGGCGGTAGTGGATTTCTATTCTCTGGGCCTGGGTGAAATTTACGCTATCGCGGCCTCGCACGGTCGTGGCGTAACCAGCCTGCTGGAAACGGCGCTGCTGCCGTGGATGGAAAAGGTCGATCCGGTTGAGGTCACCGAAGAAGATGAAAACGAAGCTTACTGGGCAGCTTTAGCGGCAGAAGAAAACGGTGAGGAAGAGGAAGAAGAAGAAGACGATTTCGATCCTACAACCTTACCGATTAAGCTGGCGATTGTTGGCCGTCCTAACGTAGGTAAGTCTACGTTGACCAATCGTATCCTCGGTGAAGATCGCGTGGTCGTTTACGACATGCCGGGCACCACCCGTGACAGTATTTACATTCCGATGGAACGTGACGGTCGCGAGTATGTGTTGATCGATACGGCGGGCGTTCGTAAGCGCGGTAAAATTACGGATACGGTAGAGAAATTCTCAGTCATTAAAACGTTGCAGGCGATCGAAGATGCTAACGTCGTCATGCTGGTGATTGACGCCCGTGCCGGCATTTCCGATCAGGATCTGTCGCTGCTGGGCTTTATTCTCAACAGTGGGCGCTCCCTGGTTATCGTCGTAAATAAATGGGATGGCCTGTCGCAGGAAGTACGTGACGAAGTCAAAGAGACGCTGGATTTTCGCCTGGGCTTTATCGATTTCGCACGCGTGCACTTTATTTCTGCGTTGCACGGCAGCGGCGTAGGCAACCTGTTTGAGTCCGTTACGGAAGCCTACGACTGCTCGACAAAACGTGTCAATACCTCGCTCCTGACGCGCATCATGAATATGGCGGCGGAAGACCATCAGCCACCGCTGGTGCGCGGTCGTCGCGTTAAACTGAAATATGCCCATGCGGGCGGTTACAACCCACCGATTGTGGTGATCCACGGTAACCAGGTTAAAGACCTGCCGGATTCCTACAAACGTTATTTGATGAACTATTTCCGCCGTTCACTTAACGTGATGGGAACGCCTATCCGCATTCAGTTTAAAGAGGGTGAAAACCCTTACGAAGGCAAACGCAATCTGCTGACACCGACGCAACAGCGCAAGCGTAAGCGTTTGATGGCGCATATGAAGAAGAATAAGCGTTAATTGATCGAGGGCCAGGTGGCCCTCTTTTTTTTGCCCTAAGATTGCGTTTATTTGCATAGTCGGGTGAAAGTATGCGCGCAACCTGTGAAAAATGTTACCAACCCCTGGCCCCTGGCGAGAGCGATCTTATCTGCACCGGGTGCGGTGTTCGTTATCGCTACCAGCCTGTCTGCCCCGACTGCCATCAGCCCCTTGAGCAACTCAAAAGTTGCGGCGCAACCGACTATTTTTGCCATCATGGTCACGGCTTAATTTCCAGACGTCGTCTCACTTACAAGATTTTTCCTGTCTGACGTCTGGCCACTTTACCCATGCAACACATGAAGATCCCAACGCTGCGAACCGTAACGGCGTAGTAATTTGTAGCGAAAATGCTATTGCTTCGTAACAAGTCCGTTTAAACCTTCACGGGATAACGTACCAGGTGGTACAATTTTGCCGCGTCATGACGGGGCCGCCCCCGTGCGGGCTGTCTCCGGTGCACATCATGCATTTCATGAACGCGGGTCCGCTTTAATTAGAATAAAACAACGCTGTTTCTTTTACCTGCAACGTGACTGGCGATAAGCCGGGTCGCGTAGCGGGCTGGAGTGGCTTTGTTTATCAGGAGAGTAAGTGTTATGGCTGAAACATCATCTCGATCCGGTAAAGGGTTGAGAATATGGTCCGTGCTGCTCGGGCTGGTGCTACTGGCAACCGGCCTGTTCTTTGCGGTTGGCGGGGGACAACTCGCGACGCTTGGCGGCAGTTGGTATTTTCTGGTGGCAGGCATCGTTACGGTGCTGTCGGCCATTCAGTTTTTCCGTGCGAAATCTTCCGCGGTTGTCCTGTTCCTGCTGGTGTTTGTCGGAACGTTAATCTGGGCCGTCATTGACGCCGGACTGCAATTCTGGCCTCTGGTTTCCCGCCTGATGGTGCCTGCGGGCCTGATGATTCTGGCGTTCATCACCTGGCCTGCACTGCGCAAGCGCGAAAACAAGCCTTCGCTGGCAAAAGTGTCGTATGCCTTTTCTGCCGTGATTGCCGTGGGCATGGTCGCGACCTTAGTTCAGATGTTTCAGCCCCATCCTACCGTTGCCTCAACCGGTCAGGAACTGCCGCTGATTCCGGTAGATAAGTCAAAGCAACAGCAAAACTGGGATCACTACGGCAATACCGCAGGGGGAAGCCGCTTTGTTGCGCTGGACCAGATTACACGCGATAACGTCAAAGATCTGCAGGTCGCCTGGACGTACCGCACGGGTGACATTCCAGAAAGCCCCACCGGTAACGGTGCGGAAGATCAGGAAACCCCGCTGCAGGTCGGTAATACGCTTTATCTCTGCACGCCGCACAATAATGTCATCGCCGTCGAAGCAGACAGCGGCAAGCAGATCTGGAAACGTGAAATTAATGCGCAGGCAGAAGTCTGGCCACGCTGCCGCGGTCTGGCCTATTTTGACGCGACTAAGCCGCTCAACCAGCCGACTCAGCCGGGCTCAACGCCGGTGCCGGGCGCCACGCTGGCGGCCGGGGACACCTGTCAGCGCCGTATTCTGATGAACACCATCGATGCGCGCCTGATTGCCATTAATGCTGATAACGGCGAGTTCTGTGAGGACTTTGGTAACCACGGCATCGTGGATCTCAAAAAGGGCCTGGGCGATGCGCCCGATCCGCTTTATCAGCTCACCTCTGCACCCACGATTGCCGGTACCACCGTTGTCGTAGGCGGGCGCGTGGCTGACAACGTCAAAACAGATATGCCTGGCGGCGTATTACGCGGTTTTGACGTGATCACCGGCCAGATGCGTTGGGCCTTTGACCCGGGTAATACCGATCCGAATGCTATTCTGATGCCGGGCAAGGACTATACGCGCAGTACGCCAAACTCATGGGCGCCGATGTCCTACGATCCGGCCATGAACACCGTGTTTATTCCGATGGGCAGCTCATCGGTTGACCTGTGGGGCGCAAACCGCAACGCACTCGATCATAAATACGGTGCCTCCGTACTGGCACTCGATGCAACAACCGGTAAAGAGAAGTGGGTTTATCAGACCGTGCATAACGATCTGTGGGACTTCGACCTGCCGATGCAGCCAAGCCTGATCGACTTCCCGATGAAAGACGGCAGCACTAAACCCGCCGTCGTCATTGGGGGTAAAACCGGCATGATCTTTGTGCTGGACCGCCTGACCGGTAAGCCGCTCACAAAGGTCGAAGAACTGCCGATGCCGCAGGGTGATATCCCGAATGAGCAATATACGAAAACCCAGCCGCATTCGACCGGCATGCCGATGATTGGTAATCAGACGCTGAAAGAGTCGGATATGTGGGGTGCCACGCCGTTCGATCAGTTGGCCTGCCGTATTGCCTTTAAATCAATGCGCTACAACGGCCTGTTTACCGTACCAGGGACCGATAAGTCGCTGAGCTTCCCGGGTTCGCTGGGCGGGATGAACTGGGGTAGCATGTCCACCGATCCGAATAACAACCTGTTGTTTGTAAACGACATGCGTTTAGGATTGTGGGTACAGATGATTCCGGTTGATACCAGCAAGGTTTCCCGTGGCAGCAACGGCGGTGAAGCTATTAATACCGGTATGGGTGCTGTTCCGCTGAAAGGCACGCCGTATGCCGTGAATAAAAACCGCTTTATGTCACCGCTGGGCATTCCTTGTCAGGCGCCGCCGTTTGGTACCCTGTCAGCCATTGATATGAAAACCCAGAAAATCGTCTGGCAGGTGCCGGTTGGCACGGTAGAGGATACCGGCCCGTTTGGCATCAAAATGCGCGCGAAAATGCCGATTGGTATGCCAACGCTGGGCGGTACGCTGGCGACACAAGGTGGACTGGTATTTATTGCCGGTACGCAGGATTACTATCTGCGCGCGTTTGACAGCGCCACGGGTAAAGAAGTGTGGAAAGCCCGCCTGCCTGTTGGCAGTCAGGGCGGCCCGATGAGCTATGTCTCGCCGAAAACCGGTAAGCAGTACATCGTAATTTCAGCAGGCGGCGCACGTCAGTCGCCTGACCGCGGTGATTATGTGATTGCTTATGCGCTGCCAGACAGCAAGTAAGCGGTAATAAAACACAAGGGCCGTAATGGCCCTTTTTTACGTCTGGCGAATAATCTCTGCGGATGAATCGTCCGGGATAGTGCGATGGATGCCAGGGCAGAAACGGCCTTCTGAGAAGGCCGCTCTTACTTACCTTCGCGCAACAACGACTTGAGTTCTGGCGGGGCCAACTGTTCAGGCACCAGTATGACCACCGTTCCCGACTGCCGCTGTGTTGCATATTGAATCTGGATGCGAAAGTAGCATTGATCCCCGCGTCCCACCTCTGCAGCTTTTTCCTCGGGCTTGCCCAAGGGCATCGCCTGTTCCAGCACCTGACAGACGCGTGCTTTTTCAGGAGGAGGCAGTTCGCCCAAGGGGAATCGACGCTCACTCCGTAAGCCCGGAATAAAAGCAAAACCGCCTTCATGTGTTACCACAATGGTTGCGTCATCGGTGAGCTCGGGGAGTTGACTCATAACACGCCTACCTCTTTCCACGCCTGTTCAATTGCGCCTGCTACCTTCGTGTCAAAGCGCTTTTTGCCATGCTGTACGGTTAACTGTGCAAAGGCGTTGAAGTCAGCATCCTGCCGTAAGTCTTTATCGCACAACGTGTCATACCAGGCCTGACCTGCCTGCTCCCAGGCAAATCCGCCCAGGGCTTTTGCGGCCAGATAAAAGGCCCGATTGGGAATACCGGAGTTCAGGTGCACGCCACCGTTATCCTCACGCGTTTTGATATAGTCCTTCATGTGGCCCGGCTGCGGATCTTTCCCCAGCATCGGGTCGTCATAAGCGGTGCCGGGATGCGACATCGATCGTAAACCTTTGCCATTGATGCCTTTTGCCAGCAAGCCTTCACCAATAATCCAGTCGGCCTTATCGGCCGTCTGCTTCAGGCTGAACTGTTTCACCAGGGAGCCGAAGACGTCAGACATGGACTCATTCAGCGCGCCAGCCTGTTCAAAGTAGATCAAACCGGCTTCAGTTTCTGTGACGCCGTGCGACAACTCGTGTGCCACAACATCAATCGCGATGGTGAAACGGTTAAAGATTTCACCATCACCATCGCCGAACACCATCTGCTGACCGTTCCAGAACGCGTTTTGGTACTTCTCACCGTAGTGAACGGTGCCCGCTAATTTCAGTCCGTGATTATCCAGTGAATTTCGCTTATAGATTTGCCAGAAAAAGTCGTGTGTGATGCCCAGATAGTTCCAGGCTTCATCGGCAGCAACGTCGCCATTTGAAGACTGGCCTTCTTTGCGCACCAGGGTTCCCGGCAACGTTTCCTTATTTTTGGCATCATAGATTTCACGCTCAATCTTCCCGGCCTGCGTGGTTTTCGGCGCCGCCGTCTTTTGCCAGTGCTCCGCCATCAGGTGCTGAACGTGGGTGAGGGTACGGCGCGCCTGCTCCTGCTGATGACCGGAACCGTGGGCGATAATCTTACGGAGAATATAGGGAGGGATAACGCTGAAAGCCATTGTTAACTCCTTGGCACGAGGGATGTACCAGGAAGTATAGTTAAGAAATGCTTTTCTTTCGTTTCGGTTTTTCGGGAATAAGCTGCGTGACCTGACTTTCTACCCAACCATCATCGAGACGGGTACGCAGTAAATCGCCTGTGCTCACCTGCCGCGTTTTCTTCACCACCTGGCCAGCGTTGTCGGTCGTAACGCTAAACCCACGCGCCAGCGTGGCTAAAGGACTGACGCCTTCCAGTTGGGCCGCCAGCTGACCGAAGCGGTTTTTGTCACGGTTAAGCAATTTTTCCATGCTTTGTTGCAGACGATAGTGCCAGCTTTGTAGGCTTTTTTGCGCCAGATACAGGCGCTGCTGTGGCTGCTGCTGCGCCAGGCGCTGTGACAGGCGGTCCTGCTGGCGAGTGGCATGGCGAAGCCGCTGTTCCATCGCCTCACCCAACCGCTGCTGCAGGCGAAACAGTGCGGTTTGCTGGCGGGCCAGACGCAGTTGAGGATGCTGCTGCTGCAGGCGGTGATCCAGACGGCTGAATACCCGCTGCTGGCGCGCCAGATAATAATCCATTGCCATCTCCAGCCGCTGTTGCTGTGACTGCAGCTGGCGCAGGAGTTCAAGTTGATTACGGCTGACAATCTCTGCCGCGGCGGAAGGCGTTGGCGCGCGCAGGTCAGCAACAAAATCGGCAATGGTGACGTCGGTTTCATGGCCAACCGCGCTGACTACGGGAATGCGACTGGCAAAAATCGCACGCGCAACGCGCTCGTCATTAAAACTCCACAGATCTTCCAGCGAACCGCCGCCGCGCCCCACGATCAGTACGTCGCACTCGGCACGTTGGTTCGCAAGCTCAATTGCGCGCACGATAGCGGCAGGCGCATCTGCGCCCTGAACGGCAGTGGGATAAATCACAACGGGCAGTGAGGGATCGCGACGATGCAGCACGCGCAGAACATCGTGCAGGGCTGCGCCCGTGGCAGAGGTGACCACGCCAACCTGCTTAGCCGGCTGTGGTAAGGGCTTCTTGTGTTCGGGTTCGAACAAGCCCTCCTGCGCCAGCCTGGCTTTCAGCTGCTCAAACTGCTGCTGCAGCAGGCCTTCACCGGCGGGATGCATACTTTCAATAATCAGCTGATAATCGCCGCGCGGTTCATAAAGTGTGATATTTGCGCGAACCAGGACCTGCTGGCCATGCTGAGGCCGGAAGGTCACACGACGGTTACTGTTGCGAAACATGGCGCAGCGGACCTGGGCGCCATCATCTTTCAGGGTAAAGTACCAGTGACCCGAAGCGGGCTGGGTGAAATTGGAGATCTCGGCGCTTAGCCAAACCAGGCCCATCTCATTCTCCAGCAGCTGACGCACTGTCGTATTGAGACGGCTGACGGTAAAAATATTGGCGTTTGGCGGCAGCGACATGTGACGAAGATCAAATTCCAAATCAGTAGGTTAATCAGTCGATACTACATTGCTAATTGCGCGGATCAAGACTTTTTCTCAAAAAATAGTGGAGGCAATCGATTACGGCCTGTATAATGCCGCGGCAATATTTTATCTATTCTCACGCACCCGAGGTGGAGTATTGCCATGTTAAGAATCGCTAAAGAAGCACTCACTTTTGACGACGTCCTGCTCGTTCCTGCACACTCCACCGTCCTGCCGAATACGGCCGATCTCAGCACTCAGCTGACCAAAAACATTCGTCTGAATATTCCCATGCTTTCTGCTGCAATGGATACCGTGACCGAAGCAGGTCTGGCTATTGCGCTGGCGCAAGAGGGCGGTCTGGGCTTCATTCACAAAAATATGTCGATTGATCGCCAGGCAGATGAAGTGCGTAAGGTTAAAAAGCATGAAAGCGGCGTTGTCACCGAACCGCAGACCGTGTTGCCCACCACCACGCTGGCGGAAGTGCAAGAACTGACCGAACGCAACGGTTTTGCCGGTTACCCGGTCGTAAACGCGGATAACGAGCTGGTGGGTATTATCACCGGTCGCGATGTGCGCTTCGTCACCGATCTTACCCAGCCCGTGACGGCCGTGATGACGCCAAAAGAGCGTCTGGTGACGGTGAAAGAGGGTGAAGCCCGTGATGTCGTCCTGCAAAAAATGCACGAAAAACGCGTCGAGAAAGCGCTGGTCGTGGATGACAGCTTCCATCTGCTGGGCATGATCACCGTTAAAGACTTCCAGAAAGCCGAACGTAAACCTAACGCCTGTAAAGATGCGCAGGGTCGTCTGCGCGTCGGTGCGGCTGTAGGCGCCGGTGCGGGCAACGAAGAGCGCGTAGATGCGCTGGTTGCTGCCGGTGTGGACGTCCTGCTGATTGACTCGTCGCATGGCCATTCAGAAGGCGTACTGCAGCGTATCCGTGAAACCCGCGCTAAGTATCCTGACCTTGAAATCGTCGGCGGCAACGTTGCAACAGGTGCGGGCGCGCTGGCCCTGGTTGAAGCGGGCGTGAGCGCAGTTAAAGTCGGTATCGGCCCGGGCTCCATCTGTACTACGCGTATCGTTACCGGTGTGGGTGTCCCTCAGATCACTGCCGTTTCAGATGCCGTGGCCGCGCTGGAAGGCACCGGCATTCCGGTTATCGCAGACGGCGGTATTCGTTTCTCTGGGGATATCGCAAAGGCGATTGCCGCGGGCGCGTCCTGCGTCATGGTGGGATCGATGCTGGCCGGGACCGAAGAATCGCCGGGTGAAATCGAACTTTATCAGGGCCGCTCTTTTAAATCCTACCGTGGAATGGGCTCGCTGGGTGCCATGTCTAAGGGTTCATCGGATCGTTACTTCCAGACCGATAACGCTGCTGACAAGCTGGTGCCAGAAGGTATCGAAGGCCGCGTGGCTTATAAAGGCCGCCTGAAAGAGATCGTGCATCAGCAAATGGGCGGCCTGCGTTCCTGCATGGGCCTGACCGGCTGCCAGACCATTGATGATCTGCGTACCAAAGCCGAATTCGTGCGCATCAGCGGCGCGGGCATTAATGAAAGCCACGTGCACGACGTGACCATCACCAAAGAGTCACCGAACTACCGCATGGGTTCATAACCCCGTAAGATTTCCCGCCCGGCAACAGCCGGGCGCTTTACTTTAAGTCACCGTTCTGGAAACCCCTCAATGACGACGGAAAATATCCATAAGCACCGCATTCTGATTCTCGATTTTGGTTCTCAATATACGCAGCTGGTTGCGCGCCGCGTACGTGAGCTTGGCGTGTACTGTGAACTCTGGGCCTGGGATGTCACCGAAGAGCAGATTCGCCAGTTTAATCCCAGCGGCATCATTCTGTCTGGCGGCCCGGAAAGCACAACTGAGCATGGCAGTCCGCGCGCGCCTGACTATGTGTTCGCAGCTGGCGTGCCGGTTCTGGGTGTGTGTTATGGCATGCAGACCATGGCGATGCAGCTGGGCGGCAAGGTGGAAGGATCCAACGAGCGTGAGTTTGGCTATGCGCAGGTTGAAGTCAACACGGCAAGCGCCCTGATTCGCGATATCGAAGACGCCATCAGCGCAGCCGGTAAACCGTTGCTGGACGTCTGGATGAGTCACGGTGACAAAGTGACCGCTATCCCTGCTGACTTTGTCACCGTTGCCAGTACAGAAACCTGTCCATTTGCCATCATGGCGAACGAAGAGAAACGCTTCTACGGCGTGCAGTTCCATCCCGAAGTGACGCATACGCGTCAGGGGCTGCGCATGCTGGAACGTTTTGTTATCGATATTTGTGAATGTGAAGCGCTCTGGACACCGGCAAAAATCATCGAAGATGCCGTCGAGCGCCTGCGTGTGCAGGTCGGCAACGACAAAGTGATTCTGGGCTTATCTGGCGGTGTGGATTCGTCAGTGACCGCCATGCTACTGCATCGCGCCATCGGTAAAAACCTGACCTGCGTATTCGTCGATAACGGCCTGCTGCGTCTGAACGAGGCCGAGCAGGTGCTGGACATGTTCGGTGACCATTTTGGTCTGAACATTGTGCACGTTGACGGTGAAGCACGCTTCCTGGATGCCCTGGCCGGGGAAAACGATCCGGAAGCGAAGCGTAAAATCATCGGCCGCGTCTTTGTTGAAGTCTTTGACGAGCAGGCACTGCGACTGGAAGACGTGAAGTGGCTGGCGCAGGGTACCATCTACCCTGATGTGATCGAATCGGCTGCCTCTGCTACCGGTAAAGCGCACGTGATCAAGTCGCACCACAACGTCGGCGGCCTGCCGAAAGAGATGAAAATGGGGCTGGTCGAGCCGCTGCGCGAGCTGTTTAAAGACGAAGTGCGCAAGATCGGTCTGGAGCTGGGCCTGCCTTACGATATGCTCTATCGTCATCCGTTCCCGGGGCCAGGCCTTGGCGTGCGCGTGCTGGGTGAAGTGAAGAAAGAGTACTGTGACCTGTTGCGTCGTGCGGATGCCATCTTTATTGAAGAGCTGCATAAAGCCGATCTCTACAACAAAGTCAGCCAGGCCTTTACCGTGTTCCTGCCTGTACGTTCTGTTGGCGTCATGGGCGATGGCCGCAAGTATGACTGGGTCGTTTCACTGCGTGCGGTAGAAACCATCGACTTCATGACCGCCCACTGGGCGCACCTGCCGTACGACTTCCTCGGCCGCGTGTCCAACCGCATCATCAACGAAGTTAACGGTATTTCCCGGGTGGTTTATGACATCTCCGGCAAGCCACCGGCGACGATTGAGTGGGAATGATTTAGCGTCCGTTTACTGAAGACATCATCAAAAAAGCCCGCTGCAATGCGGGCTTTTTATTTCGTCTGTGATTAAGAAGTAAACTGATGCATCAATACCAACAAAGGCACTTACACTGCCGGCATCATATCGGATGAAAACAATAATCCGTTTGAGCTACAGGCTGCACAAATGCTTGTCATGCGTCAGTTACATGATGCCAGCAACAGATTTTGCCAGTTGTGCTTCTAATACAGGCTTAGCTTCTTCAAATTTCAGGTTTACTTTGTTTGCATTTGATACCACACGCGTCTGGTATTTCATGCGATTGCCTTGTTCGCTGCTGGTCTGGAGTTTGATTCCGGATGTACCCTGGCGCAATGCTGAAATATTGTCAGTCGTGACTGCTGATTTATTACGCTCGGAAATTTGTAAATCAGTCACCATGGTAAAGTTTACATCTTCCACCAGTGCGTCGGCAGCTAATCCGGCCAGGCCTGCGGCCAGACCTATGCCAAGTACGGCACCGCCCGAGTTGCCATTGTAAGCCGAGATACCGGCACCTAAAGCGGCGCCTGTTGCTGCGCCTTCATAGCCACTTGTCAGAAATCCCTGAGACTGACGCAAATCCATTTTCTCTGCTTTTAAAATGTTTGCCTGAATCCAGTAGTATGCGCTGTCTGGGCTGGAAGTAATGCTGTAGCCCTTGGCACGCAGATCTTGTGATAAAAGCGTCTGCAAGTCGCTCATATCCTTGTCTGATGTGTTGCGGACTTGTATCCAGACTGTTTTTTCACTGGCGGGCTCCAACCACACGGTCTGGCTCATTTGTGTTTTTACTTCAAGATTACGTTTTTTGATTGCGGTGCTCATCGCACCACATCCCGTAAGCATCAAACACGAAGCGGCAACAGCGGCGACCAGAAGAGAGCGGTTTTTCATTTGAGTTCCTTGTTAAACGAAAAAATGAGGAAGAAATCCCCCGAAGTTTTTAGCCAAAACGTACCCCCGCAAAGATGATCCTCTCTGTCAGAAATACGTGCGAGTTATCGGCAGGGGGCAAAAAATAATTAATTTTTATTTATGATTCGATTCAGGTAATCAAGACGTTATCGGCTCTTCAGAAGCAACGATGTTTACTTTCGATTAACGAGGGCAGTAAGGGAAATGTTACGTGCGTCACAAGGTGACGACTACAGACAAGCTGGATGAATGTTCAGATTGAGCATAGTCATTAAAATGCAGGTGCCTGCTTACCGCAGCCATAAAAACCAGTCAGCAAAAGTGACTGGTTTTATGACTCCGCCAGGGTTCTGGCGGAGATCGGTCTTCACGGATCAAGACGCGTTTTTTTATTTCAGATGCGCCTTAAGTTCCGCAGATGCCTGGCTAATCGCCGTGCGCACCGTAGGCTCTTTACTTAATGCATTCAGTAAACCGAAGTCGTGGATCATGCCATTGTAGCGGGTCACCGTTACCGGCACACCGGCGGCATCCAGCTTGCGACCAAAGGCTTCACCTTCATCGCGCAGCACGTCGAGTTCGGCAGTCTGGATCAGCGTAGGCGGCAAACCGGCCAGTTGCGCCTCAGTGGCACGCAGCGGAGAAGCCAGAATGTTATTCCGATCTTTATCTGACGTGGTGTAGTTATCCCAGAACCACTTCATCATGTTTCGCGTCAGGAAGTAGCCATTGGCGAATTGATGATAAGACCCATCATCAAAATGAGCATCGGTAACGGGCCACAGCATCACATCGTAACGAATCGCCGGGGTTTTATGTTGTTTGGCCTGCAGCGCGACGGCGGCCACCATGTTGCCTCCCACGCTGTTACCGACCAGCGCCAGGCGCTTACCGTCAACGCCAATTTCCGCACCGTGCTCGGCTACCCATTTTGTCGCTTCATAAGCCTGGGTAATCGCGACCGGATAATGGGCTTCGGGTGAGGGCTCGTAATTCACAAATACCGCCGCAGCGCCGGATTCGTTCACAAGGTCTCGCACCAGACGTTCGTGCGTTGGGAAGTCACCCAGCACCCAGCCGCCACCGTGGAAGAACATGAATACCGGGAGCACGCCGGTTGCGTGTTGGGGTTTAACAATCGTCAGTTTGAGTGGTTTGCCCAATGCTGTGATGGTTTTTTCAGAAATCAGTGCGGGCGGCAGCGCGGCGCCTTGCTGCGCGCCGGTGAGCACTGCGCGTGCTTCTTTCGGCGTTAAGGTCTCGATGGGCTTGCCGCCGCCGCTGTTGAGAGCTTTAAGAAAGGCGGCGACGCCAACGGTAGGTTCAGGCGCATTCTCCACAGGGCTGGCCCATGCTGATGTGATCTGGCTGGCTAACAATAAAGCACCTGCGGTGAGTTTCACGTTCATTTTGATTTCCTTGTGTTTGCGATTAAGTAGCGTGCTATTTAGTTTGGCTAAGATGACAGGTAATCCTTAAGTTGTAAACTATTAAATAGTGCGCTATTTAAATTTCATAACTGGAGCGAGCGTATTGCTGATGGCGAAAAGGCGCCGGAAGCGGCGTGGCGTCTGTATGGGATGGCATTTTTTTACGATTTACCCGCGGGTTAATCGATTTCGTGCCAGTTGTTTTTTTGAGCGCTACACTCATCTCTGAACCGCAACGCTGTCAGCGTGTAAAACAGCCTGCATGTGTCCATTTCATGGCATGATAGCGACGGGCAATCAGGCTTTTTGATGACTCAAACTCAAGGACTGAATTAACTATGTTTAAGCGTCTTCTCTCTTCTTTGCGCAATAAAAACCAACCCGCTGATACCGCACCAGACGAGCCCGCTCAGGAACGGGAGATGATTGTGGCTTACGATGCTCATGGACAGGAAATGCACATTGCACGCAACGAATGGCGTGAGAAGGTCTTTCTGCCCGATCTGGAAAAGAATTGGGATGATGCAGACGCGTTGTACAACGCGATTTTGATGGGGTTGAAAGACGGATTTGGGTCCGATCTGGTTGCGGCAGCGGAGCGCTTGGTGGACATTGACCGTAATCCTGAACGAAGTCATACCCTTCACGGCATTGTACTGATGGAAACCGGCCACCTGGATGCGGCAGAACAAACCCTGCGAGAGGGAATGGATAAATCTGGCGCGACAGGAACCTTACTCACCAATCTGGCAAAAGTGTTTGCCGAGCGCGGTGAGGACAAACGGGCAGATGAGACGCTCTGGCAGGCTATTCAAACCGATCCGAACCTGGATAACGGCTTACTCTGGTGGGTGAGCATTCAGCGCGAGCGCGGAGGCGAGAACGCTTACATTGAGGGATTGCGCAGCGTTGCCGCGATGCCGGGAAGCTGGCGGGCACAGCTCTGGATGGCCCGTTTTTATCTGGAGCATAACGAAACCGACAAGGCTCGTGCGCTTTATGAAGAGGTGCTGTCGGGCGGACGCTACGATGCTGAGGCGCTGTATATGATCTCTGGCGACCTGGGAAAAAATGGCGAGATTCCGCTTCTGATTGCCCTCGTGGCACCCCATTACGATATTCAAAAGCACGATCCCAAGGCCGGGATAAATTTACTGCAGGCTTACCTTGAGCAAGGGCAGACGGATCAGGGACTCACGCTTCTTAACCAGCTGTATGCACTGAATTTTGCCCCGTTCAAGCAGCATCTTGATTATTACAGTCAAGCGTTTGAAGAGAAACGTTGCCAAACGGAACCCGTTCAGCAGGTGGCGCCTGATGATGTGAAAATCACAACGTTATCCGTTACGCAGCCCATTTGGCATTACGGCTTATGCAAAGCCGACTGGCTGTTTAACCAAAAACCCGAAGAGACAGCGAAGATCGGTTTCTTTGCGTTATCAAAAATACCGGATGGCACCGCAGCCCAGGGCATACAGCGTGAAGATGAGCTTGGCCGACTGTCGCGTGCAATTCCGCTCTATCTGGCTGAAGCCGTACATTACTGGAGTGATTATGCAGCGTGCACCTATCTTCTGATGGCGGAGGGCCACGGTCCTGTTCTTACTGGCGAACCGATGGTGGGTGAGGATATTTATGCGATCCTGCCGCCTGACATGAAGTATGTGGTGACGGGAGAAATTGGTTGCACTGGCGAGGGCGAACAGCGACGTTGGCAGATTGCGTTGTCGCTGTGGAACTGTACCACGCGCAGTAAACAGTTGACCGAAGCTGAAGAGGCAACGGATGCCGGGTTAGGCAACGTGATGCAGAAGTTGGAGCAAAAATTACTGATGCAGGCCGGCCTGACGCGCGAACACCCCCTGGATGCCTTTTATCAACGCCCTCCGGCTGACGCGTTGCCTGTCTATCTGACCGGGCTGGGGCAATCGTTAATGCTGACGTTGCTGGCTAACCAACAGGTTCCGTATTCGGAAGTCTGGAATGAGCGCGCCATGTTGGACTGGCCGCTGAATATTGTCCGTCACTGGCCATCCCTGACTGCCGCTAAAATCATGTATCTTTCCGGGTTGGGCAAAGCTTTCGATTATCACTCCGAGGCACTGCCGGGCTACCAAACATCCAGTCTGGAATTGCTGAGAATGGAGAGCATTCAAAGCAGCGTGATTGCAGGACTCGCGCCGCTGATGTGGAAAATATTTGGCATCGAAGGTGAGATAAACTCACGCAGCCAACCTGTCGCGCCGGAGGCGCAGCAGCGCTATGACGCGTGGTTGCAGCGTGTAGCGGAAAAGGCGACAACAGGCTAGTTTTCAAACGACGAGTTCAGGATAACCTATGCTGTCGTTGAAATCGCCAGGCATGAAAAGCATGTGGAATCTCTTATCCGCCTTATGCGTTTTTATCCTGCCTGACGTGAAGGCTGCTCGCGCATTCGGGATGGGCAGCACCGCCTTGTGTCCTGACGGCAGGGCAAAGCCAGGGGCGGCCCAGGCGGCTGTCCGCTGTGCATGCCCGAGAAGCATTCCTGCTTGCGTCCTGAACCTGAGCCGGATCTCGCTCAGGCTGGCTGATTCTGTTTAGCCCGCCTTTCAGCGCGGGAGGTGATGGTCACGGCGGCCTTTCATTACGGCTGGCGCTAAGCCCGCAGCCGCTCACCAGGATGAACCAATATCGGGATGACATCGCAGCATAGTTAATGAATACAAACTTTCTATTTCATTGCAAAATCATCCCTTATCTCTTACCTACAGGAACCGCGATGCTGACCCTGAAAATCTTCAGTCTCTGTTTTCTCACCGTGATTTTACTGTCGTTAGCGGCAAGCCTGGCACAGGCGACGCGCGGGGGCGATGCCACCGGTCAGGGCGGTTGGGCAACTGCCCGAAGGGATTCGGCCGGTGTCGCGCCCGATCCACAGGCCAACGCCAGTCAGGCCATCGTTCAGGTCTATGCCGCACCGACATACGGCTGGAAAGGCGCTATCGCGGTGCATCCGTGGATTATCTTTAAACGTGCTGGTGAAAGCCGCTATACACGTTACGAAGTCATTAGCTGGGGGAGCGGCGATAAGGTGAGACGTAATTCATCGTTGCCTGACGGCTACTGGTATGGGGCAAAACCGCGACTGTTGGTCGAGCATCGTGGCCCGGATGCGCAAAAACTGATCCCGCAGATTGAAGCCGCCATAAAATCCTACCCCTGGCCCACGACCTATCATGCCTGGCCCGGGCCAAACAGTAATACTTTTATGGCGCACATTGGTCGCAATGTGCCGGATCTCAAGCTTGATCTGCCTGCCAACGCCCTGGGAAAAGACTACCGGCCATTATGGCGCCCCGTGGGCTTGCCGCCGTCAGGTCGTGGGGTTCAGGTATCAATACTTGGCGTCGCGGGCATGACGCTGGGGGCGGAAGAAGGGGTTGAAGTGAATCTTTTGGGACTGAGCGTGGGGATAGGCTTTGCGCCGTTTCGGCTGAGACTGCCTTTTATTGGCGGTTTAGGAAACAATAATCTGCAGGAAAATAAAATCTGACAGCCGTTTGATGGATGACGCGGCAGGCGGAACAGGTTATCCGAAGGTTGGGCGGCCGCGTAACCCAACTTCGGATTGTCTTGATCGTGACGGTCCGCCTGAGTCACATCACCCATTTTAACAAACGCCAAAATCGCCATCTTCATGGTAGAGATTTACGCTGTCCGCGTTAACTTCGATTTCTTTTTGAGTAGCATCGTCCACGCGAGCGCACCACAGCGTTTCCCCTTCGGCACGTAGCACCACCATTTTGGGGCCGCCCGTTTTCGATTGAACCAGGTCATCAGTTTTAAACATACTTCCTCCTTTGTTGACATTGATTTTAGCCCGTCACGTCAGACTGACAATTTTTTGCGTAACCTTTTCCATTTTAGCCGCAACCTGTTTTACCTGCTGCCCGACAACCTCCATGCTGCTCATCTACCGCATTAAGGATAAGTGAGTTGTCAGTTGACAACCCATTAAAAACAAGGAATGATAGGCACCATGGTGGTCAGAAAGCGACATCCCAGCAAAGAGATTGAAGCCGCATTATGTTACGCAGAGTTCCATGGATGGCTGGTGGTTGCTAAAGGCCATCACGCATGGGGCAAAATGTACTGCCCGGCAAATCTGTCGGCGTGCCGCTGTGGTGAATACTGTCTGACCTGTATCTGGCGCACCCCGAAAAGCGCGCAAAACCATGCCAAAGCGCTACGGCGCGTGGTAGACAACTGTATGGCCACCCGTGAGTGGAAAAAGAGGGAAGGATTATGACGGACTATCATTTCACCCTGCGGTTTGAACTGCCTGAATCAGCCAAATCCATTGACGCATTACTGGAAAAACTGGCGGAGGCAGGATGCGACGACGCGCTGGTCGGTGCCGGTATGGCAGGTAAGCTGGCACTGGAGTTTACGCGCAAAGCAGATTCGGCGAGCCACGCACTCGGCAGTGCGATAGAGGATGTGCAGTCTGCCATTCCGGGCGCTGTCATGGTTGAAGCCGCACCTGACTTTGTCGGCCTAACTGATGTCGCCGATCTTATCGGCGTATCCCGTCAGAACATGCGTAAACTGATGGTCACGCACAGCAAACAGTTTCCGCTGCCGGTTCACGATGGCAAAACGGCCATCTGGCATTTAGCCGATGTGCTGGAGTGGCTGGCACAGCGTAATCACTACCAACTGCCTGCGGTCACCTGTGAGCTGGCACAGGTGACGCGTCGGCTTAACGTGATGGGATCCCTGCAGCGCTATGGTTATCAACATTCGTGATCAGTGCGGTATCAGAAAGAGTGTCGCCAGGCCCAGAAAAATAAAGAAACCACCCGTATCGGTGATGGCGGTAATCAAGACGCTTGAGCCCACGGCGGGATCGCGTTTCATTTTCGTCATGACCAGCGGCACCATGACGCCCATAACCGCAGCCAGCAGGAGATTCAGCACCATCGCCAGCATCATGACGCCGCCCAGCGCCATGTTATCGTACATGAGCCATGTCACTCCGCCCATAATCGCGCCCCAGAACAAGCCGTTAATCAACGCGACGCCGAGTTCACGCATAAACAGGAACGAAAAGTTGCCCGGCTCAACCTGATGCAGGGCCAGGGCGCGAACAATCATGGTGATGGTCTGATTACCGGTGTTCCCACCAATCCCGGCAATAATCGGCATGAGCGTAGCAAGGGCGACAATCTGCGAGATAGTGCCTTCAAACAGACCAATGACGCGCGAGGCAATAAATGCCGTACACAAATTGATTGCCAGCCATGCCCAGCGGTTGCGCACGGATTTGCGCACCGGCGCGAAAACATCTTCTTCCTGGCTGATCCCGCCCATTTTTCGGATATTGCTTTCGTTCTCTTTGTTAACCAGATCAACAACATCTTCAATGGTTATGCGACCGATGAGTTTACCCTGTGCGTCAGTGACCGCCGCTGAGATCAGGTTGTAACGTTCAAAGGCACTGGCTGCATCTTCGGCTTTATCATCAAGCTGAAACGTGGTGGGATGCGAATTCATCACGTCGCTGACCATGGTCTTGGGTTTGTTCAGCAGGATATCGGTTAACAGCAGTTCGCCCAGCAGCTGGTTGTTTTCATTGGTGATAAAGATTTTGTCTGTACCGTCCGGCATGCTTTTGCCTTTACGCAAAAAGCGCTGCACTGTGGCTAAGGTCACATCCTCGCGCACCGTGAGGATATTGAAGTCCATAATCCGACCCACACGATCCCGGTCGAACTGCATTACGCTCAGGATGCGGGCGCGCAGATTGGGCTCAAGTGAGGTCAGCAGGCGTCCGGTGAGGTCGCGAGGCAGGTAACGTACCAGCCAGGCCTGATCGTCTATGTCCAGGGGTTCCATAGCCTGCAGGATGGCGCGATCGCTCATCGCTTCGGTCAGGCTGTCCCAGACGGTTTCAGAGGCTTCAACCAGCACATGACCGCGTTTCTCACCCGGTACCAGGCTCCAGAGTGCCAGACGCGCTTCTTCAGGCAAGGCTTCAAGAATATCGGCAAGGTCAGCGGCATGAAGCTGGTTGATGTCTTGCTGAAGAATTTCATGATTTAACGCATTTTCACGTTGCTGCTCAGCGGTGAGATGGCTGGCTTTATCCAGCAATTCATCCACCAGATCGTGCTCATTGAGCAGCAGCGTCAGAATACGATGACGAATTTCACTTAAACGTTGAGTGTGTGAGGCTGACACATTGCATCCCTATAGTCTGAAAGCACCTGCACGAAGTGTAGCGTTTTGACCGTAAAAGGGATGTAAAAAATGGCGCTGATGCGGGGGATCGCGCGTCGATTAATCAGGTTATGACATCTTAGGATTAACGGCTGTCAGAAAGCGTGGTGATCGCCGGAGGAGAGTCGGTTTGTTTTTGCTGATGATGCTCGAAAGCCGCGGGCAGGATAAAGACGAGGCGACTAAACAGAATGATAAAACTGATGAGTAAAACAATCCGCGTCATGCTGACGCTTTTTTTACGTCTTCGTGGAGAAAGGGCGCTGTTCACGCAGTGTAATTCCTGTAAAAACCCAAGACGGGCGACAGCAATATTTAGTCACAGTCGCCCGCTGAAATCAACCGCTGTTTAAAAAAAATACAACAATGTTAATAACTGGCTTTCTGCGCCAGGAGCGTCGCAAACCGGCAGTTTATCCGGTTGCCATTTTCATCTTTGCGATGTAACTGACCCCAGTTTTCGTTGTACTTCACAATGTGCCAGTTGCGATAGTAATGACTTAACTCGCCGGATTTAAAGGCAAAAGTGAAGTCAGACGGACAGGGTGCATCCTCGGTATTCATGGCGGCAACAATCAGGTTGAAGCCATTTTTCACGGTGCAGGCCTGCATATCGGCAATAAGCTGGGGGATCGTTTCCGGCTTTAAAAACATCATCACCACCGTAGAGAGCGCCAGCTGGTAGGCGCCGTTGAAACGCACCTGGTTTAAATCCTGCTGCGCCGTATGAATGCCAGTCAGCCCTTCGGCGGTAACAATCTGATTCAGGCGTGACAGGCTTGCCGGATTATGGTCCCAGGCCGTCACGTCGAAGCCATGTTGATTCAGAAACAGCGTGTTGCGCCCGCTTCCGCATCCCAGGTCAAGCGCTTTGCCGGGCGTCAGCTTAGGCAAAGCGTCGACCACTTCAGAATGGGTGGGCGTTAAGCCGTAGGTATCGGCAAAATAATGTTCAGTTCGTAATGTCATCGTCATCGGTTCGGTGATGCGGGCAGTCAGTGCCCGCACAATCAGGCTTCTGCGAGAATCAGTTTCCAGCCGGTTACTTCATCCCAGTAGGTTTGCTCACGCTCCAGGTCAAGTTGCACCAGGTTATTCTGACTGAAATAGCCTGCCGGAAAAGTGAGCGTCCAGTGACCGTCATCGCAGGTGAGTTTTAACGCGTCCGGGCGAGTCGTGGCCTGGCGCTGGTTATTCAGCAAGGTCCCCAGACGAAGCAGGAAGATAAGGGGCAAAAACTGCTTCTTCTTAAACAGCGTCACGCGCGGCAGCTCATCTACCTTCACCGCTTTACGGTGAAATCTGACCAGTGCCGCCAGCAGCATTTGCTGATCCTGATTGAAGCCTGGCAGATTGGTGTTCTGCAGGATATAGGCTGAATGGCGCTGTAAACCACTGTGATTAATGGTCAGCCCCACCTCATGCAACATGGCTGCCCATTTCAGTAGCGCAGCCAGCTGCGGATTCGCCAGTTTGGGATTTTGATCGCGCCACTGCAGATAAAGCTGTTCCGTCGTCTCCAGGACGCGTCGGGCCTGATCGCTGTCGATGGCGTAGTGATTCGCCAGGCTCTGAGCCGTACGGCTGCGAATATCACGATGGCGGAAACGGCCTTCCATTTCGTACAGCACACCTTCACGAAGTGCGCCATCACTCAGCGTCAGTTCACGGATAGCCAGCGCGTCAAAGACGCCGCAGAGAATGGCCAGGCCCGGAACGAACACGCTTTTACGCTCCTCAGACAGGCCCGGCAGGCTCAGCGCAGCAAAGGACTTGTGCTTAATGACTTCGTCATACAGTTTCGTCAGGCGCTCAGGGGTAATCAGCTTCTCTTTCTCACCCATCGCCAGCAGCACCTCACAGGCGGCTTTGATGGTGCCAGACGCGCCCAACGCATATTGCCAGCCGTGCAGACGGTACTGCCAGGCCAGCGTTTCCAGCTTCTGCGTGGCGGCCAGGCGGGCGCGACGAAAGTTCTCAACGCTGATTTCACCGCCGGGAAAATAAAGCTGGGCAAAACTCACGCAGCCCATGCGACGGCTTTCTACCAGCTGCGGCTCAAAATCTTCACCGATCACTAATTCCGTTGAACCGCCACCGATGTCGATGACCAGCTTACGGCCTTTTTCCGGCTGCGTATGTTCAACGCCCATAAAAATCAGGCGCGCTTCTTCGTGACCGGAAATCACCTCAATCGGGTAAGGAATCACGTCAGCCGCGCGCTGCAAAAAGGTTTCGGCATTCACCGCCTGCCGTAACGTATGTGTGCCCACGATCGTCACGTTGCTGGCGTTAAAGCCCTGCAGACGTTCAGCAAACAGCGCCAGGCAGTTCAGCCCACGTTCCATTGCCTCTTCGCTCAGGTAATTTTTGGCATCCAGCCCATCGGCCAGATGTACCCGTTGCTTCAGACGCCCCAGAACCTGCAAAGCGCCATCCACCACGCGGGCAATTACCATGTGGAAACTGTTGGAGCCAAGGTCAATTGCCGCAAACTCTTGTGGTTTCGGCGTACTTTTTTGGGATATAGGCATAGGCGTTATTCAGGTTGTTCCAGCTTCTTAATGTAATCGTAAATGGCCATCTGCGACCGTACTTTACGACGATTACCGCGCTGAACGTACTGGTTAGTCAGCTCTTTATCCACAACACGTGCTTTAACGGTGTCGCTAAGCTGAATAGCAATAATGTCCAGGATGCGCTGCTTTATCTGTGGATCAAGGATTGCCACGGCCACTTCGATGCGATAATCAATGTTACGCGTCATCCAGTCCGCGGACGAGAGAAACACTTTCTTATCACCACCGTTTTCAAAAATGTATACGCGGTCGTGTTCCAGGAAGCGGTCAACAATACTAATCACACGAATGTTTTCACTTATCCCGGGCAAGTCTGGAATCAATGAGCACATTCCGCGCACCAGTAAATTAACATTTACGCCAACGCTGGATGCGGTATAAAGCCTGTCCACCAGCCCTTTGTCCACCAGGTTGTTAATTTTCAGCGTAATCCCACTCGGGCGTTTTTGCTGCGCGTTGGCGATTTCGTTATCGATCAAATCATACAACATGCGACGCGAGTTTTGCGGAGAAACCATTAAGTGGTCAAAGGTCACCGGGCGATAGGGATTTTCAATAAAGTTGAAGACCCGGCGCACTTCATTGGTGATACGCGCATCGGCGGTTAACAGGGAATAGTCCGTGTAAAGACGAGCCGTTTTTTCATTGAAGTTACCCGTACCGATGTGGGCGTAGCGCACGATCTCCTCGCCTTCCCGGCGGGAAATCAAAAACAGCTTGGCGTGAATCTTCAGCCCGGGCGCGGAGAAAATAACGTGTACACCGGCTTCGGTCAGGCGTTTTGCCCAGTAAATATTGGCTTCTTCGTCGAAACGGGCCTGCAGCTCGACTACAACGGTCACTTTTTTCCCGTTATAGGCGGCATGAATCATCGCATCCATAATGCGCGAATGCTTGGCGACGCGGTAAATATTGATTTTGATCGCCAGCACGCTCGGGTCGAATGACGCCTGACGTAGCAGTTCAAGAACATGCTCGAAGGTGTGGTACGGATAGTAAAGCAGCACGTCGCGATTACGAATGGCATCGAAACCGTTACGGAAACCGTCAAAGCCAATATGGCGGATTTGCGGCATCGGCCGGTTAACCAGGTTGTTTTTCCCGACGTTAGGGAAGCCGATAAAATCTTTAAAGTTGTGGTAGCGCCCCCCCGCCAACACGGAGTCGTAATTTGAAATCGACAGCTTGTCGCACAGCAGCGCCACCATCGAATCCGGCATGTCGCGCTGATAAACAAAACGCACCGGTTCAGCGGTCAGACGCTGTTTCAGGCTGGACGACATGAGTTCCAGCAGGCTGGATTCCATTTCTGTCACCAGGTCATACTCCGCATCACGCGTCATTTTCATCGAATAGGCGTTGAGCGTGTCGTAGTCGTAGAAACCTTTAAAAATATCATCCAGACAATACCGCAGGATGTTATCGAGCAGGATCATAGGCTTACGGCGACGTGGCGGTTCGGCTGGCAGATTGATGAAGCGTGGCACTTTATCCGATGGAATTTCCAGCAGGGCGTACTGAATATCCTGACCGCGAATAATTTCAACCGCCAGGTAGGTGTAATCGTCTTTCAGAAACTCGGTTAAATCGGTTTCATGAGTAATTAAAATCGGCGTGATGTGCTGACGCAGCTCATGCTTAAAGTAGTGGCGCAGCCAGCTTTGCTGGTTAGGTGACAGCTGACGTTCGTTTATCAGGAAAATTTGATTACGCGCCATCTCCAGCAGCAGGTCGTTATACAGGGCGTCAAATTCCTGATCTGACTTCAGGACGCGCTGTTGGATCTTTTTTAACAAATGGCGTGGCGTGCTGGCGGAGCCTTGCTCTTCGCCAATCAGGATACGGCGTTTCAGATCGGCGAAACGTACCTTGTAAAATTCGTCGAGGTTGTTCGAGTAAATACCTAAAAAACGCATACGTTCAATCAGCGGATTACTTTTATCTGCCGCTTCCTGCAAAACACGTTCGTTAAAGCACAACCAGCTCATTTCTTTTTCGATATAAAGCTTTACCTGACCCATTCTCACTCCGTATGACGGTTGCAGGACTGACGACGATACAGTATCCAACCGCATTATGGCGAGAGTATGGCAGGGTTGTCCAACAGCAAAAGTTGTCTTATCAACCCGCTACGGGCAACATAGCGACTCATTTCTGCCGCATAACCAGGGCCGCATGAGCGTAAACCATATTCCTGTGCAGTTTAGCGATCGCCGACGTCGTGCTATTGACCGTTTCACGCGGCGCCTCGTCACGTGTTGCGGAGCGGCCATTCTGCTGCTGATGATGCTGGTGTTCTTTTGGCTGCTTTGGGTGGTCCTGCCGTTATTCAGCGCGCCGGGCGTGCAAAGCGTCAGCAGCCAACGTCTGTGGGATTCGGCACCGGCTCTGGCGATCGGCAATCTGGGCGACGTAGGTTGGCGCATCAGCCGCGACGGAAAGGCGCGCTTTATTCCGCTGAACGGACAACCGGCAGCCCCGGCATTAGGGCTTTCGCCCGTGCCGGAGCAGATCGTGACCAGCGCAGACGACAAGACGTTGCTGCTTAATGCCCAGGGCAGTTTAACGCTGCTACAACCGGTGATAAGCCAGGGCGAAGGTGAATGGCATTTCCCATTGGGCGACAAGGTGTTTCGCCTGCCACAGGGCGGGATTAAAAAGATGGCGCTGGCCACGATTACCCCTGACCAGTGGCGCATCGCCGCCTCCGGTGAGTCCGGAGTAAACCTACTGACGCTGGGCAGCAACCAGCAGGCGTCGCTGATTACGCTGCCGGTCCGGCAACCTCAGCATCTGTTACTGTCGCCCAAAGGCGACCTGCTGTATACCACCGAAGGTAACCTGCTGCAGGTCTGGCAAATTGATGACGCGCAAGCATGGCTGCGCGAAACGCAGACGCTGGCTCAGCCGCCCCGGCAGTTGCTGTTACTGGCTGGCGGGCAAAGCCTGCTGATCCAGGATGACAGCGGCATTTCTCAGTGGTTCTCCATCGCGGGTCAACAGGGTCTGCGCTTACACCGCATCCGGACCTTTGAGCACAGCGCCGGACAGGCCACGATGATCGGTGAGCCACAGCGGCGAGTGTTTGCCACGGTTGATCAGACCGGCATGCTGAAGGTGTTCGCCAGTAAACAGAACGGGCCTGTCCTGCAACGCCAGCTGGCTGCGGGTATTCTTCAGGCCCAATTCTCCCCCCGTGGTGACAGCCTGCTGCTGGAGCGGCAGTCAGGCTGGGAAACGCTGAAGCTGACGAATCCCTGGCCGGATGTGACCTGGCGTAATTTCTGGCAAAAAATCTGGTATGAAAACTATCCCAGGGCCGACTGGGTCTGGCAATCCACCAATGCCGGCGACAGCTACCAGGCGAAATTCAGCCTGATCCCAATGGTCGTGGGCACACTGAAAGCGGCCAGTATGGCCCTGCTGTTCGCCACGCCGCTGGCGCTGGCCGCCGCGATGTATACCGCGTGGTTTATGGCACCGGGCCTGCGTCGTTGGGTTAAGCCCGCCATTGAGATGATGGGGGCCCTGCCCAGCGTGGTGATCGGACTGATCGCCGGATTATGGTTAGCGCCGCACGTAGGCCAGGCGTTGGTGGGCGTGTTGCTGCTGCCCATGACGCTTGCCGGCAGTCTGCTTGGCTGTGGGGCAGTGAGCCGTCGCCTGCCTGAGCGCTGGCGCCAGCCAGGACGAGAGGTGTTGTTGCTTCTGCCTGTGCTGCTGAGTGTCACTCTGCTGACATTAGGGTTGCCGACCCTGATCGTACCTGATGCCGGCGACTGGCTACCGCATTACGCGCAACGTAACCTGTTGGTGGCGGCGCTGGCGATGGGGTTTGCGCTGGTACCGTTAATTTTTACCCTGGCTGAAGATGCCCTGTTTAGCGTGCCTGCCTCGCTGGGACAAGGATCGCTGGCGCTGGGTGCCACGCCCTGGCAAACCCTGACGCGCGTTGTGCTGCCGGGCGCGTCGGCGGGGATTTTTGCCGCCTTGATGATTGGCTTTGGCAGGGCGGTCGGCGAAACCATGATTTTATTAATGGCGACCGGTAATACGCCGCAAAGTGAAGGCGGCTTGTTCAGCGGCCTGCGTACGCTTTCCGCCAACATCGCGATCGAGATGCCTGAAGCGGCCGTGGGCAGCGCCCATTACCGAATTCTGTTCCTGAGTGCGTTTTTGTTGCTGATATTTACGTTAATGATTAATACCCTGGCAGAGCTCATCCGGCAGCGCCTGCGTCATCGCTTTAGTCAGTACAAGGAGCAGGCATGACGGTGATGCGACAAAACGACCGCTGGCGCTGGTTAACGGCCGGTGCTGTGACGGTGTGCCTGTTGGCGTTTACCTTATTGATAGGATTGCTGGGATGGCAGGGGCTGCGTACCTTTTGGCCTCATCAGGTTGAGCTCTATACCTTTACGCAGCCTGACGGCAGTCACACCCGGCTGCTGGGTGAAACCCTTGAGCGGCAGTCACAGTATCCGGCCCCGGCTGGCAATGCAGATGACCCGCACGCGACGCTGCATCGCTATTTGATTAAAACCGGCAACCGTGACTGGGCCGCACCGGATTTTCGTATTGCGCTCAGCAAGAATACACCGGCAGTCAGCCAGCCAGAGGACATTATGGTGTTACAGCGCCGCAGTCACGGCAATGCTTACGGCTGGTTTGTGGGCCTGCGTGAAGACAATGAAGCGCTGACGGCTAAAAACATCAATGCACTTTTACAGCAGCGCCTTGAACAGGTGCAGATCCTGGTACGCCAGGCCAGCGAAATCCGTCGTGTTGATATGGCCCGGCTGAATCAGCAACTGGATCAGCTAGACGATCAGGCTGAACAGCAGCGTGAGGCAAAGCAGTTTGATTTGCAGGCGCAGTCAGAATATGACGCCAATCGGGCTGCACTTGAGCGTCGGCTTATTCAGCTCAATGGCAGGCTGAACAACCTGCAAGAGGAAAGTCAGCGTGACGCCTTAATTCTGCGTGACGTTAACGGTATCGAGCACAGTATCCCGCTGTCGCAGATCGTGACCGCCTGGCAGCCCAATGCCATGACGTTGACAGAAAAAACAGGGCACTTCTTCCACCAACTGTGGCGCTTCGTCAGTGATTCGCCTGCTGAGGGCGAAAGCGATTTTGGCGTTTTCCCCGCCATCTTCGGCACGGTTCTGATGGTGCTGCTGATGTCCGTGGTTGTCATGCCGTTGGGGGTGATTGCAGCCGTCTGGCTGCATGAATATGCCGGACGCAATGCCCTGACCCGACTGGTGCGCATCGCGGTGGTCAACCTGGCGGGCGTGCCATCCATTGTCTATGGTGTGTTCGGACTGGGCTTCTTTGTCTGGCTGGTGGGCGGTTCGGTCGATCGACTGTTCTATAGCAGCGCGCTGCCGAATCCCACCTTCGGTACGCCGGGCTTGCTCTGGGCATCGCTCACGCTGGCCCTGCTGACCCTGCCAGTGGTGATCGTGGCTACGGAAGAGGGCTTATCGCGCATCCCGAACAGCCTGAGACAGGGATCGCTGGCGCTGGGAGCGACCCAGGCCGAGACCTTATGGAACGTGGTGCTGCCGATGGCGGTTCCGGCGATGTTAACCGGGCTGATTCTGGCGGTAGCGCGCGCCGCGGGGGAAACCGCGCCATTGATGCTGGTCGGCGTGGTAAAAATGGTACCGGAATTGCCGGTTGATGCGGTGTTTCCCTATCTGCACCTCGACAGAAAATTTATGCATCTGGGCTTTCAGATTTATGATTTAGCCTTTCAAAGCCCCAATACCGAGGCCGATCGGCCGCTGGTGTTTGCCACGGCGCTGCTGCTGGTGCTCATTATTCTGTTGCTGAACCTGCTAGCCATGGGCCTGCGTCACCGTCTGCGTGAACGCTATCGCCTGATGACTCAATAACTGACGATGACTACAATGCCCGAAACTGATATTGCGCTAACCGTTGATCACCTGTCGCTCTGGTACGGTGAGCGCCAGGTGCTTCAGGACATCTCGCTGCAGCTACCCAAAAACCGTATTACCGCCCTGATTGGGCCGTCCGGCTGCGGCAAATCAACGTTGCTGCGCTGCTTTAATCGTATGAATGACGTGATCGATAACTGCCGCATCGACGGCGAGATTCTTCTGGAGCAGCAGTCGATCATGCGGCCTGCCCAGGATGTCTCTGCGCTGCGTCGCCGGGTCGGTATGGTTTTTCAGCGACCCAATCCTTTTCCCAAGTCGGTCTACGAAAACGTGGTGTACGGATTGCGCTTGCAGGGCGTGCGTGACAAACGGGTGCTGAATGAGGCCTGTGAACGCGCACTCCGTGCGGCGGCGTTATGGGGAGAAGTGAAAGATCAGCTGGCACAGAATGCCCTGACGCTCTCCACGGGGCAGCAGCAGAGGCTGGTTATCGCCCGCGCCATTGCGATTGAGCCGGACGTTCTGTTACTGGATGAGCCGACGTCGGCGCTGGACCCGATTTCAACGCTGGTGATCGAAGAACTGATGAGCACCCTGAAACAGCACTTCACGCTGGTGCTGGTCACCCATAATATGCAGCAGGCCTCACGTGTGTCGGATTACACGGCCTTTATGCATCAGGGATCGCTGGTGGAGTTCGACACAACAGACAGGATTTTCACGACGCCGAAGGTGCGCCGGACGGAAGATTACATCACCGGGCGCTATGGTTGAAAAGGGCAGGGAGCCGGGCTCCCTGCCTGTTACTCGTGGGCGTAGCCCTGAAGCGGTAACGGCTTACCATCCAGCCAGGCCTTTCCCTCACGCATGGCCAGGCGGCCTTCAACAAACCAGTTAATCACCAGCGGATAGATGGCATGTTCCTGATGTTGCACACGCTCGGTAATGTCCGCTTCGCTGTCTTCGGCAAAAACGGGCACCTTGGCCTGCAGAATCACCGGACCACCGTCCAGTTCATCCGTTACGAAATGCACTGACGTGCCATGTTCCGCATCGCCATTTTCCAGAGCCTGGCGATGAGTATGCAGTCCGGGATATTTGGGCAGGAGCGACGGGTGAATATTCAGCAGCCGGTCGTGATAATGCGCCACAAAACCCGGGCTTAAAATGCGCATATATCCTGCCAGCACCACAACATCCGGCGCGCAGGCGTCGATCTCTCGCATAAGCTGGCGATCAAAACTTTCACGGTCGCTAAAGTCACGGGCGTCCAGCGCAATAGCCGGAATGCCTGCCCGCTCTGCGCGGACTAAGCCATAGGCGGAGGCTTTATTACTGAACACGGCAGCGACGCTGCCGTGAATACGCCCGTTTGCACAGGCGTCAAGGATGGACTGAAGATTACTTCCGTTGCCGGAGATCAGCACAACCAGCTTTTTCATGACGTGATGACCACACGCTCTTCCGCTTCTGATGCCTTAATCACGCCGATTTTCCAGGCATTTTCACCGGCGGCGCGCATCAGTTCAACGGCTTTATCCGCGTCGGCAGGGCTCAGGGCAATCAGCATACCCACGCCACAGTTGAACGTACGGTACATTTCGTGACGGCTGACGTTACCGGCCTGCTGCATCCAGCTAAACACAGCCGGCCATTCCCAGCTTTTTTCGTCAATCACGGCCTGAGTGTTATCGGGCAGCACGCGTGGAATGTTTTCCCAGAAGCCGCCGCCGGTGAGATGCGCGATAGCGTGCACATCGACCTGTTCGATCAGGCTCAGAATGTTTTTGACATAAATACGGGTAGGTTCCAGCAAATGATCGGCCAGCGGTTTGCCTTCGAGTTGCTCAACCTGCGGATCGGTCCCGCTGACTTCCAGAATTTTGCGCACCAGGGAATAACCATTGGAGTGCGGGCCGCTGGAGCCTAATGCGATCAGGACATCGCCGTCCTGCACTTTGCTGCCGTCAATGATTTCTGATTTCTCAACGACGCCAACGCAGAAGCCGGCCACGTCGTAGTCTTCGCCATGATACATACCCGGCATTTCGGCCGTTTCGCCGCCTACCAGTGCGCAGCCTGACTGCAGGCAACCCTCGGCGATACCGGTGATGACCGCCGACGCGGTATCCACATCCAGTTTGCCGGTGGCGTAGTAATCCAGGAAGAAGAGCGGCTCAGCGCCTTGTACCACCAGATCGTTGACACACATCGCGACCAGATCAATGCCGATGGCATCGTGGCGCTTAAGATCCATCGCCAGACGCAGTTTGGTGCCTACGCCGTCGGTGCCGGAGACCAGCACGGGTTCACGGTATTTTTGCGGCAGCGCACAAAGCGCACCGAAGCCGCCTAGTCCACCCATAACTTCCGGGCGACGCGTCTTTTTCACTACGCCTTTAATACGGTCAACCAGAGCGTTACCAGCATCAATATCAACACCGGCGTCTTTGTAACTGAGAGAGGTCTTGTCGGTCACTGCGAGGTCCCCACGCGAGTTGCGGTTGGTGGTTTAATATAAAGCGCGGCAATTCTACCAGTGCAGGCAAACGTTTGCGAGTCTCAGATTGCGTCCCCGGCGATTTTCATCAATCCTTACTTTGCCATGACAAAATGCCTCTGATTGCGCAAGCACATGTGGCACTGAGGCGAAAAGGCGGTATAATCCCGCGATTTTTTTTTAGCTCAACTCACTCCGGGAGAACAACAATGAAGATCGTGGAAGTCAAACACCCGCTGGTCAAACATAAACTGGGACTGATGCGTGAGCATGATATCAGTACAAAGCGTTTCCGCGAGCTGGCCTCTGAAGTCGGCAGTCTGCTGACCTATGAAGCGACCGCCGATCTGGAAACCGAAAAGGTCACCATTGAGGGCTGGAATGGCCCGGTTCAGGTTGATCAAATCAAAGGTAAAAAAATCACCGTCGTGCCTATTCTGCGAGCCGGTCTGGGCATGATGGAAGGCGTACTGGAGCACGTGCCCAGCGCGCGCATCAGCGTGGTTGGCGTCTACCGTGATGAAGAAACCCTGGAGCCGGTGCCTTACTTCCAGAAACTGGTTTCGAATATCGAAGAGCGCCTGGCACTGGTGGTTGACCCCATGCTGGCCACGGGCGGCTCAATGATTGCCACGATAGACCTGCTAAAGAAAGCGGGCTGCAGCAGTATCAAAGTGCTGGTGCTGGTTGCGGCGCCTGAAGGGATTGCCGCGCTGGAAAAAGCGCATCCGGATGTGGAACTTTACACCGCTTCTGTGGATCAGGGTCTTAACGACAAGGGTTATATCATCCCAGGCCTGGGTGATGCCGGTGATAAAATCTTCGGCACCAAGTAATGACGAAAATTCGCGGCGCCATGCATCACGCTGTTTTCAGCCTGCAGAAGCAGGCCGAGCCGCTTTTTTCTGTCGTGACAGACAATGAAATACATCAGCCGACCAGAGAGTCGGCTTTTTTTTGCCTAAAAACAGTTAATTAACTCAAGGGGACTTTTAATGACTCGTCGCGCGATCGGCGTTAGCGAACGGCCGCCATTACTGCAAACGATTCCGCTCAGCCTGCAGCACCTGTTCGCCATGTTTGGCGCCACCGTGCTGGTGCCGATTCTGTTCCATATCAATCCGGCGACGGTATTGCTGTTTAACGGCATCGGCACGCTGCTGTATCTGTTTATTTGTAAGGGGAAAATCCCTGCCTATCTGGGATCCAGCTTTGCCTTTATTTCACCCGTGTTGCTCCTGCTGCCGCTGGGTTATGAAGTGGCGCTGGGCGGTTTTATTCTGTGTGGCGTGTTGTTCTGCCTTGTCGCGCTGATCGTCAAAAAAGCCGGAACAGGCTGGCTGGACGTGATGTTTCCGCCAGCAGCAATGGGGGCTATCGTTGCCGTCATTGGTCTGGAACTGGCTGGCGTGGCCGCGAATATGGCGGGGCTGCTTCCAGCCGAAGGCCAGTCGCCAAACGGCACAACCGTGCTGATTTCGCTGGTGACCCTGGCGGTTACCGTGTTTGGATCGGTCTTGTTCCGTGGATTTATGGCGATCATTCCTATCCTGATCGGTGTGCTGGCCGGTTACGCGCTTTCCGCCTTCATGGGCATCGTGGACTGGAGCGGCGTTGAGCGGGCGCACTGGTTTGCCTTACCGACGTTTTATACGCCGCGCTTTGAATGGATTGCCATGTTGACCATTCTGCCCGCCGCTCTGGTGGTCATTGCCGAGCATGTGGGCCATCTGGTCGTGACGGCGAACATCGTTAAAAGAGATCTGGTGCGCGATCCCGGACTGCATCGTTCCATGTTCGCCAATGGCTTATCGACGGTCATTTCCGGGTTCTTTGGATCAACACCGAACACCACATACGGCGAAAACATTGGCGTCATGGCGATTACCCGCGTTTACAGTACCTGGGTGATTGGCGGCGCGGCCATTTTCGCGATCTTGCTCTCCTGCGTCGGCAAACTGGCGGCCGCTATTCAGGCGATTCCGGTGCCGGTGATGGGCGGCGTATCCCTGCTGCTGTATGGCGTTATCGGCGCGTCAGGTATCCGTGTCCTGATTGAGTCCAAAGTGGATTACAACAAAGCGCAAAACCTGATTCTGACCTCCGTTATCCTGATTATTGGCGTCAGCGGGGCGAAAGTGCATATCGGGGCTGCCGAGCTGAAAGGCATGGCGCTGGCCACGTTGGTCGGCGTTGCGCTGGCCTTAATTTTTCGCGTCATTTCCCTCCTGCGTCCTGAAGAAGTGATTCTGGATGCGGAAGACAACCGCGAGTCGTAATCCCACCGTCAGCTGTCAAAAGTCGGGCAGGGATGCCCGATTCATCTCTGGCTAAAAACTATGATAGACTTGCCCCGATTCTTGCTTGTTCTCTTGCTGAGGTGCTTCTGAACACGCCGGCACAATTGTCATTGCCACTCTATTTACCTGACGACGAAACCTTTGCCAGCTTCTGGCCGGGTGAAAACCCCTCGCTTATTGCCGCGATTAAGGGTGCGCTTAGCCAGCAACATGGCAGCTATCTTTATTTCTGGTCTCGTGAAGGGGGCGGTCGCAGCCATCTGCTGCATGCCGCCTGCGCTGAAATGTCTGCACGCGGCGAAGCCGTGGGCTATGTGCCGCTCGATAAACGTACCTGGTTTGTCCCGGACGTGCTGGAAGGCATGGAGCAACTGCCGCTGGTTTGCATTGATAATATTCAGTGCATTGCGGGCGAAGAGGCCTGGGAAATGGCGATTTTCGATCTCTATAACCGCATTCTGGAAACCGGCAATACCCGGTTGTTTATTACCGGCGATCGCCCACCGCGTCAGCTCAATCTGCATCTGCCCGATCTGGCATCGCGCCTCGACTGGGGGCAGATTTATCGGTTACAGCCGCTCTCCGATGAGGATAAACTGCAGGCTTTACAGCTGCGCGCAGGACTACGGGGATTTGAACTGCCTGAAGACGTCGGGCGCTTTTTGCTAAAGCGCCTTGACCGGGAAATGCGCACGCTGTTTGATACGTTGGATCGCCTCGACAGCGCATCCATTAGCGCCCAGCGTAAGCTGACGATTCCTTTCGTAAAAGAAACCCTTGGCCTTTAAAGGATGTCCAGTACCGCCTCTGGCGGACGTCCCAGCCGGGCGCGATCGCCGTTGATCACAATAGGGCGCTCAATCAGTTTGGGATTTTCCAGCAGCGCGTCCAGCAACGCGCTTTCCCCGATGTCAGGCCGATCCAGCCCCAGCGCCGCATAAAGCGGATCCTTACGACGCATTAACTCACGGGCACTTTGCATACCCAGCTTTTGCAGCAGGATCTGTAACGTCTGGCGATCCGGCGGCGTGTCCAGATAGTGCACGATCTCGGGGGCGATGCCGCGCTCTGTGAGCAGCGCCAGGGTTTCCCGGCTCTTGCTGCAGCGCGGATTATGATAAAAGGTCACCATACTGTTTATCCTCGTTGATACTGCTTAAAGCGTTGCTGGAGCTGGCGTAGCTGGTCGATGCGGGCATCGTAACGGGCCTGTTTCAGGCTGCCGAGCGGCACCAGTGAACTGGCCCGGCTCAGGGCGCTAATGGCCTGATCCAGCTGACCGCTCAGCGCCAGACTTTCGGCGCGGGCAAAGAGCTCCTCATCTGTCAGCCCCTGCTGCGCGGAAGCCTGGGCCAGCAGGTCCCATCCGTTGGTATCGTCTTTATGAGTCCAGGTGTAGCGGTTGAGAATACGGCTGGCGTTCGCCGGCTGTTTCGCTTCCACATAGGCATTAGCGAGGTTCAACTGGACGACCGGGCTGGTTTTTGACGCCTGGGTCGCGGTCAGCATCGCTATCGCCTGCTGAGGCTGATTCAGGCCGATATCAATGTCAGTCATCAGGTCCAGCAGCCAGACATTTTCAGGTTGTTTCGCCAGTAACGGTGCCACGATCCTTTTCGCCTCACCAAAGCTTTTAGCCTGCAGGAACTGCACGGCTTTACCGTACTGCGAGGCCAGCTGTTCGCGGGAATTACCGTTAGCATATTGCGTAAGCAGTTCGTCAGTTAACTGGTTACGGCCGGTCGAATACATGCCTAATGACCGCACTTTGGCCAGATAAAAGTCTTGAGACGACTGCACCACCACCGGACGCATCTGGTTCGCACGGTTGCGCGCATCGGCAAGACGGCTGTCAGGCAGGGGATGGGTTAACAGGATTTCCGGAGGCTTCGAAGAAAAGCGGCTCTGATCGGCCAGTTTTTGCAGAAAGTTGGGCATGGCTTGCGGGTCAAAACCGGCACGCTGTAAAACCTGTATACCGATGCGATCGGCTTCCTGTTCATTATTTTGGGTAAAGCTGATAATCCCCTGTTGGGTACCGGCCAGCGTACCGGTCAATGCGGCCATGCCCATTTGTGGGCTGGCCATCGCCAGTAAAATTGAACCCAGCGCGCCCACCCAGGTGAGCGGTGCATTACGTTTTTGATCTTCCATTGCCCGCGCCAGATGGCGCTGCGTGACGTGGGAGATTTCATGGGCCATGACTGAGGCCAGCTGGCTTTCGTTATCCGTAAAACGGAACAGGGCCGCATGCAACACCACATTGCCACCAAAGAAGGCGAAGGCGTTGAGCTCATCGTTCTGAATCAGGAAAAAGTGGAAGGGCGTTTTAACGGCGTCCGCATGCGAAACCAGCCGCTGCCCAAGTTGGTTGATGTACTGATTCAGCAAAGGATCGTTAATCAGCGGGGCACTGGCGCGGAGCTGGCGGACGTAGAAGTCGCCCATCTGTAGCTCCTGATTAATCGACAGGGTCGATCCTGCCGTGGTCCCCATATCCGGCAGCGAATCACTGATATCCGCACGGGCGGTCAACGGGCCGGATAACATCAGTGCAGGGAGTAGCGCAGCAAGCAGCGTCTTTTTAAACCGGTTCAACATGCCTTAATCCTGTAATGAATCCCTGATTTGGACAGGTAAGCAGCGGAAATGTTCTGTTTTTTCATCAACAGCGCTACGGTCTTGGTATCTTAACCACAGCCAGGGAAGAATGAAATGGCGTTGTGGCAGCCGGGATCGGCGCATTGCCCCTTCCGGGCTTATCGGGTGCTTGCCAACCCCAACCGCCCTGTATCAGCAGTCAGAAAAAGGCATTCGTCGTGCTGCCCGCGCGTTGACGACGTGGTGAACCGCTGTCACCGCAATGTCATCTCTCCGTGATGTTGATGTCACACAACCCCGTTAGGTTAAGCGCCAATGAGATCGATCTCATTATCGATTAACCGGGGGGGGAAATGAGTGATTTAATCAGCGTGGCGGTTCTGGCCGGCGTTTCGCGAGCAACCGCGGCGCGTGCCTTTTCCGATCCCCATCTGCTTAAGCCCGGCACGTTAAAAAAAGTGCTGGAGGCCTCGGAGCAGCTGGGTTTCAGACCTAACCACATTGCGCGCCAGCTCCGTACGCAAAGCTCCACAACGCTGGGCGTTTTGCTGCCTTCGCTCAGTAACCCGGTGTTTGCCTTGCAGCTTCAGGCTATGGAGCAACAGGCGCGTCTGGCGGGCTATGGCCTGCTGGTGGCCACGACCGATTACCAGCCCGAGCGTGAAGCTGCCATTATTGAACATATGCTGCGCCAGCGCGTCGCGGGCATGGTGCTGACCGTCTCCGACGCGGACAGCAGCAGCGTATTAGCCCCGCTGGCAGAGGCGCGGATGCCGTTTGTTCTGGCGCATAACGTGCCGCAACAGCAAAACTGGCGCTGCGTCTATGTCGATAACCGTCGCGCAATGGCCGAAGCCACGGCACACCTTATTGCGCTGGGCCATCAGCATATCGTAATGGCGGCGGGACCGATGCTGCAGTCGGATCGTGCCCGTCAGCGCTATCTTGGCTATTGCGATGCGATGCAGCAGGCAGGATTTGTCCCGAGGGCGCTAATTGATATGCCCAGCCATACCCAATCCAGATTCGAGCCCCTTTTACCGCTGATCAACAGCCCGGACCCGCTGACCGCCGTTATCTGCAGTAACGATCTCCTGGCGATCAGCCTGCTGGGCGCGGCCGCCCGTGCCGGCATTCAGGTTCCGCACCAGCTGTCGGTCATGGGGTTTGATGGCATTGCGATAGGCGAACAGCTTTCACCCTCGCTGGCCAGCGTGGTACAGCCCAGCGATCGGTTAGGTGCCTGTGCCATCGATATGCTTCTTCAACCCTCTCATGATGACTCGTGCCTGCTGGACCACTGGTTGCGTTCAGGCGAGAGCATCGCTGCCGTCTTTCATTCGTCAACATCAGGGAACCATCATGTCTACACACAATAAAATCACCGTGCTTGCCAGGGCGGCGCTCTTCACCGCCTGCGCATTTTCCAGCCAGCTGGTGCAGGCTGCTGAGAATGCTATCTGTTACAACTGCCCACCTGAATGGGCAGACTGGGCGACCGAGCTGCAGGCTATCAAAAAAGACACCGGCATTGTGGTGCCGCAGGACAACAAGAACTCTGGGCAGGCGCTGGCTCAACTGGTCGCCGAGAAAAATAATCCCGTTGCCGACGTGGTGTATTACGGCGTCAGCTTTGGTATTCAGGCGGCTCAGGCAGGCGTGATTGCTGACTATAAGCCGGCCAACTGGGACCAGGTGCCGGCAGGCATGAAAGATCCAGAAGGGAAATGGGTTGCGCTGCATTCCGGCACGATGGGCTTTATGGTCAACGTAGATGCGCTGGGCGGCGCACCCATTCCAACATCCTGGGACGATCTGCTGAAGCCAGAATACAAAGGAATGGTGGGCTATCTCGATCCGGCCAGTGCGTTTGTGGGTTACGTGGCCGCCGTGGCGGTGAATCAGGCCAAAGGCGGCAGTATGCAGGACTTCACTCCCGCGCTGGCCTGGTTTAAAAAGCTGCAGGCGAACAAACCTGTCGTGCCGAAACAGACGGCCTATGCCCGGGTGATCTCCGGCGAGATCCCCATTTTGCTGGATTACGACTTCAACGCTTATCGCGCCAAATATAAAGATCATGCCAATGTGGTGTTTGTGATCCCCCAGGAAGGGACGGTCACGGTGCCTTACGTCATCAGCCTGGTGAAAAACGCCCCGCACGCCGCTAACGGCAAAAAAGTCATGGACTACGTGCTGTCGGATAAAGGCCAGGCCATCTGGGCCAATGCCTATCTGCGCCCGGTACGGCCTTCAGCCATGTCTGCCGAGGCCAAAAAGCGCTTCCTGCCAGACAGTGATTACGCCCGTGCGCACACCGTGGACTATCAGCAGATGGCCGATGCACAGAAAGCCTTCTCTGCCCGCTATCTGAGTGAGATTCGGTAATGGCAGCGTCTGACGCCCGCAGCGATTTACCGGTGGCCACGCGCCACCGGTCACGCCGACGCGAGCAGGGGGCAAACTGGCCATGGATGCTGCTGCCAGCCTTACTGTTTTTTGCCGCGTTCTGGCTGTTACCTTTTGCCCGATTATTACAGATGGGCATGACGCCGGATCGCAGCACACATCACAGTGGCTACTGGACGGTAATTACCCAGCCGCAGTATCTGCAAAGCCTGGTGAATACCGTGCTGCTGTCGCTGACGGTAACGCTACTGACGTTGGTCATCGCCACCGTGGTAGGGTGCTTCCTCGCTCGCCAGCGTTTCACCGGACGCGCCACTCTGCTGGCCCTGCTGACCTTTCCTCTGGCGTTTCCCGGCGTGGTGGTGGGGTTTTTAGTGGTGATGCTGGCAGGACGACAGGGTGTGCTGGCGCAGATCAGCCTGCGCCTGTTTGACGAGCGCTGGACACTGGCCTACTCACTCACCGGGCTGTTTATTGGTTATCTCTATTTTTCGCTGCCGCGCGCCATTGTGACGTTGGTGGCCGCGAGTGAAAAACTGGATCGCTCGCTGGAAGAGGCCGCCCGTTCGTTAGGCGCCAGCCAGTGGCGCATTGTCTGGGATGTGATCGTGCCGGGACTTAAACCGGCGCTGCTCTCCAGCGGTGCGCTCTGCTTTGCCACCAGTATGGGCGCATTTGGCACTGCGTTTACCCTGGGAACTGACCTGAGTGTGCTGCCGCTGACCATTTATGGCGAATTCACCAACTACGCAAACTTCGCCACGGCGGCGGCGTTATCGGTGGTCATGGGCGCTGTCGCCTGGGCTGGCTTAATGCTGGCGCGCGTCCTCACCCAGTCAAAACAGGAGCCGTCATCATGAAGCGCCGTGGGCTGTTTTACCTGCAGGTTACGATCACCACACTGACTGCACTGTTCATGATTGTGCCGGTGATCCTGTCGATGCTGGCGGGCATGACGCAGAACTATTTTGTTGGCCTGCGCAGCGGACTGACGCTGAAATGGGTGATGCAGGTTTGGGAGATGTACAGCGACACCTTTTGGCTGTCGTTGCTCATTGCCGTCAGCTGCTTGATCGTCACCGTGGCGATCGGCGTACCGGCCGCCTGGGGCTTACTGAAATCGCCCTCTCGCTGGGCATCGCGCATTGAAGAGTGCCTGATGTTGCCAGTGGCGCTTCCGGGCCTGGCCACCGCACTGGGCATTATCCTGCTGTATGGCCAGTTCAGCAGCCTGCGTGACAGCTGGGTGTTTATCCTGATTGGTCACGTTCTTTTTACGCTGCCGTTTATGATCCGCCCGGTACTGGCGGTGATGCAGGCGATACAGCTGCCCCGACTGGAGGAAGCTGCCGCCAGCCTCGGGGCCGGCTTCTGGCGTCGCTTTTTCACCGTGGTGGTTCCCAACTGCCGCAACGGCATTCTCGCCGGGGCCTTTATGGTGATTACGTTATCGGTAGGCGAATTTAATATCACCTGGATGTTGCATACGCCACTGACCAAAACCCTGCCAGTGGGCCTGGCCGACAGCTATGCCTCGATGCGGCTGGAAGTCGGTTCTGCTTATACCCTGATCTTTATTTTAATGATTCTACCGCTGCTGTTGATGCTCAACGCCTGTAATCACTGGCTTGAACGCCAGTCTCGCCAACAACCAAGGGAGCAAAAAGCATGAATGTTGATGCGGTTAACGTCACGCTGCGCGGCTGTGCGCGTCGCTTTCATCACCATCAGGCGCTGCATCCGCTGGATCTTAGCGTACGCGCAGGGGAAACCCTGGTTCTGCTGGGCCCGTCCGGCTGTGGAAAAACGACAACGCTGCGCATTATCAGCGGGCTGGAGAGCACTGACGCGCCGGGTGAAGTCTGGTTTGACGATCGTAACGTGACCAACCTGCCTATTGAGAAGCGTAACGTAGGAATGGTGTTTCAAAACTACGCCCTGTTCCCCACGCTTAACGTGGCGCAGAACGTAGCCTATGGGCTGAAAGTACAGGGCATTCCGCGCCCCGAGCGTGAGGCCCGGGTCAATGAGATGCTGGAACTGGTCGATCTCACGTCACTGGCACATCGTCATATCGACAAGCTCTCCGGCGGCCAGAAACAGCGCGTGGCGCTGGCAAGAGCGCTGGCAGCGCGGCCTAAAGTGCTGCTGTTTGACGAACCGCTGGCGGCGCTGGATGCCAAACTGCGTGAGCGTCTGCGTCTGGAAATCGGGGGCCTGTTAAAAAAGCTGGCTATCACCGCCGTGTATGTCACTCACGATCAGCAGGAAGCGATGGCGCTTGGCGATCGTATAGCCGTCATGGAGCAGGGGCGCCTGGTGCAGATCGATACGCCGCAGGCCATCTATCAGCGTCCGGCCTCGCGTTTTGTGGCGGATTTCGTTGGCGCGATTAACTGCATCGCACGTGACGAACAAGGCCATCCAGTGCGTTTTTGTCGGCCAGAAGATGTGCTGCTGGCAGACGAAGGCCACTATGCGCAGCATGGCTGCATTGTTGCCAGCACCTTTCTCGGCGCGTCTCAACGCCTGATGATTGATATCGGGCTGGACAAGCCGATTCAGGTTGAACGTCACGCACGGGAAACCTGGCACGCCGGGCAGCGAGTGAGCTGGTCGCTGGCTGAGCAGGCCGCGCTCGAATTTACCCTTTAAGGAGTCACCGTTTGTCCGTTAAACCTGTGTTGATTGCTCAAATCAGCGACTTGCATATTAAAGCGCACGGTCGTCTGTCGTATAAAAAAGTCGATACGTATAATGCCCTGTTACGGGCGATCGCAACCCTGAATGGCCTGACGCCCCGGCCCGATGCGGTGGTCATAACCGGTGACCTGGTGGATTTTGGTACGGCAGAAGAGTATCAGACGCTGCGGCAGGCGCTGGCCACCCTGGCGTTGCCGTTTTACCTGATGGCGGGAAATCATGACGATCGCCAGGCGCTACGGGCGGCGTTTCCCGATCATCCCTATTTGCAACAGGGCCCGACGCTCAACTGGCAACGGGAGGTCAAGGGGGTTCAACTGCTGGCGCTCGATTCCAGTGTGCCGCAGCAGCCGTGGGGCGAGCTTGATGACCAGCAGCTTGACTGGCTGGATGCCGCACTGACTGCGTCACCGGACAGCCCCACGCTGGTGATGCTGCATCACCCGCCGTTTGTCTGCGGTATCGATCATATGGATCGCCAGCGTTTACGCGTCCCTGATGCGCTGGCGGCGATCGTCAGTCGTCATCCGCAGGTCGAACGTGTGCTGTGCGGCCATGTACACCGCGCAATTCAGACCCGCTTTGCTGGTACGCTGGCCTGCATTGCTCCCGGCGTGTCTCATCAGGTTGCGCTGGATCTGCAACCGGATGGCCCGGCAAACTTCATGCTGGAACCGGCAGGATTTTTACTGCATCGCTGGCATCCGCAGCAGGGAATGACCACGCATCAGTGTGCGATTGGAGACTATGAGGGTCCCTGGCCCTTTTATGATCAAAACGGGTTAATCGATTAAAAGCCATACGGGCTGACTTTTTGGCTAATGCCGCGCTTAAACCTGCTCAAATTGTCCTACAGCGTGTAGACTTACACGCTGTAGGACTGCAATCACGATAAAAACTACAGAGTCAGGCACAGCAAAATGAATCTTTGCACTGTGGCGTACCCGCCATGCTAATGAATTACCGTCCCCGGGCGGACTTACGCACGCTTATTGCGCTACTGGTTATTGCCAGCATAGTCATCACGCTTGCCAATAATTTATATGCAACCTGGCGCGTGCAACGCATGGTGCTGATCGACAGCACGCTGGAAGCCAATCGCGCTTACGCTGCCAAACTGGCCTCCACCAGCGAAGTCTTTTTCCGGCTGGCGCAGTCTCAGCTGCACTTCAGTGCTAATTTACTGGGAAAAGATTTCAATAATGAGGCACTGCTCAAAGCGGAGGTGAACCGTCTACGTGAGCAGACCGACAGTTTTAACTCGGTCGCCGTGGTGGATGATACGGGTACGGTGCGCGCAATATCTCCCGAATCGCTGACCTTAAACGGGATGCATCTGACCAGCGATGCGTCCCGCGAAGCGCTGCAGACCCGGCAACCGCTGATTAGCAGACCGACACTCTCTGCCGCCAATAACCTGCTGATTTTTGTCTCATGGCCGATCTGGAATAACCAGGGGCGCTACCTGGGCTATATTGGCGGAACGATTTACCTGAAAAAGAAAAGTATTCTTAATGCGCTGCTGGGTGAACAGTTTTACCGCGACGGCACCAGCGTATTTGTGCTCGACGGCGATAATCAGGTGCTGTATCACCAAAACCGCCAGATGGTGGGCAAAACCATGCCGCCCCTGATGAGCGATCGGGAGCGTCAGGAAAAAGATAACGGCTCGCTGGTCTTGACTGAGCCTGACAAACCGACCCGGCTGGCCGGCTACGCCATCGTCCCCACAACGGGCTGGATGGTGGTGGCGTTGAAACCTGTCGACGTCACGCTGCAACCGCTGTCGGGGTTGCTCCTGAAAGTCCTGAAGCATTCTGTGCCCTTTGCCTTGCTGACTTTGCTGGTGGCGGTCATTCTGGCACGGATGATTGCCATGCCGCTTTGGCAACTGGCCCGCAAGGCCAGCAAGATCGATGCCTCAAGCGTCACCCACGAAATTGGCGGCATTCGGGCATGGTACTTTGAAGCTGCCCAGGTTAAACGGGCGCTGTTAACCGGTATTGGGCTGGTACAGGACAAGATTGGTCGCCTGAGTTCGGAAGCGCAGACCGATTCGCTAACGCTGTTACTCAACCGCCGCGGGCTTAACGCGGTGCTCGATTACTACCAGACGATGCGCCAGCCTTTTGCCGTGCTCGCCCTTGATATCGATCATTTCAAAAGCGTCAATGACAACTGGGGACACGACGTGGGCGATCGGGTGATTCGGCAGGTGGCGCAGACGCTACGACAGAGCGCCCGGCAGTCGGATGTGGTTTGCCGTAACGGTGGCGAAGAGTTTTTAATGCTGTTGCCCAATACGCATCTTAAAGAGGCTGAGGCGATGGCCGAGCGCATACGCATCAGCATCGCGGATAACGCTATCGAGACGGTCGGCCATATCTCGATTTCCATCGGCGTGGCGGAATGGGATGCCCGGCGGCTGCCGCTGGAAAGCAGCCTGAAGCGGGCTGACGATGCCCTGTATCAGGCTAAGAACAGCGGTCGCAACTGCACCGTGGTTGCCAAACGCGCAAAAGCCTCTTGATCAAGACTGTGCGCTAACGGTTTCTGGCCCGCCCGGCAATCCGGGCGAGCTATCAGGAATTGATATGCTCCCGGCAATAGCGTCGCTTCCAGCTGGCAGGGGTTAACCCTGTATGCTTACGGAATATCTGACGGAAATAGCCCACATCATTGAACCCACACTGACGCGCTGCCGGTGAAGGGCTTCCGTCAGCGTCAGGCGAAACACGCGCCGGTAAACACGTCCCAGATAATCGGCATTGCAATGCCGCGTTTTCGCCAGCGTGGAGGTTGAAAGCGCCAGGTGATACTGCGTGCGAATAAGCTGATTGGCTTTCCAGGCCAGGTCAACGCCGGGGCTGTCGACAACATCCTCGTGCAGCGCCGGAGCCACGAGCTGCTGCAGTATAAGCAGTAAAATACACGCCAGCGCGACGCTGCGGTGAATGTTTTCCTGCTCGCTGAGGAACTGCCGGAACAGGGCGATGATACAGGCCGGATCGCCAACGCGAGTATGCTGGGGAAGGTGGAGCAGTGCCTGGTGTAGGCCATGCTGCTCAGGCTGTTTCTGCCAGTCAAAATGCAGCCAGTAAAATTTCAGTTCGGCCGGAAAAATCCCTTCTCCCATATGCAAATGCCCTGGTCTCAGCAGCAGGCTTTCGCCTGCCTGCACGCTGAACAGCTCGCCATAGTCCCGAATTGTTAACTGCCCGCGTTCAACAAAAATGATCGCCCAGGAGGTCAGCCTGCGTGCAGGATGGGTTCCCACGCCGCGCGAAATAAACAGCCCGCCATTTTTTACCTGTATCGGAAACGTTATGGATAATTCGAACATCGTCATTCATTTTCCCGCTGTGAACAGAATTGATGGTGATTCGCCTGCCAGTGGACAGCCTTAGCCAGGTTCAAACTCCCGTTAACAGGGCCGTGCAGGCCCACCATCGCCTGGTCAACGAAAGCTGTCAGGCTACAGACTGCTTTTCACACCTTTCCCACACCAGAATATCCGGTACAATCATGGCCCTTTTTGACGTTATGGACCTGACGGCATGCTGGCTTTATTGATTCAATGGTACAAACGCCGTTTTAGCGACCCGCAGGCGATTGGCCTGCTGGTGATTCTGCTGGCGGGATTCTGCATTCTTTTCTTTCTGAGTGGGTTGCTGGCGCCCTTGCTGGTGGCGCTGGTTCTCGCTTACCTGCTTGAATGGCCGACGGTACGGCTGCAACGCATTGGCTGTACGCGGAGCTGGGCGACCAGCATCGTATTGGTGCTGTTTGCCGGGATTCTGCTGGTTCTGGTTTTGATTGTCGCCCCCGTCGCCTGGCAGCAGGGCATCAACCTGACGCGGGATCTGCCCAACATGCTGAACAAGCTCTATCTGTATGCGGCGGGCTTACCCCGACGTTTCCCCGCGTTGGTCGATGCGGGCATCATTGACGTCATCGTTGAAAACCTGCGCGGTCGTCTTAGCGGGGTAGGCGATTCGCTGGTGAAATATTCCCTGGCCTCGCTGGTCGGCTTGATGACCCTGATGATTTATCTCGTGCTGGTGCCGCTCATGGTGTTCTTCCTGCTGAAGGACAAAGAGCAGATGCTGAACGCCGTTCGGCGCGTGCTGCCGCGCAATCGCGGGCTGGCGGGGGAAGTGTGGCAGGAGATGAATCAGCAAATTACTAACTACATTCGCGGCAAGGTGCTGGAAATGGTGGTGGTCGGGATCGCCAGCTGGCTGGCTTTCATGTTCCTCGGCCTTAACTACTCGCTTTTGCTGGCCGTATTAGTGGGGGTTTCGGTTCTGATCCCCTATATCGGCGCGATGCTGGTCACCATTCCGGTTATTGGCGTAGGGTTGTTTCAGTGGGGGCTTGATAGCGAGTTCTGGACGCTGTTAACCGTCTATCTGGTGATTCAGGCACTGGACGGCAATGTGCTGGTGCCGATTTTGTTCTCTGAAGCGGTCAATCTGCATCCGCTGGTGATCATCTTGTCAGTGGTGATCTTTGGCGGAATGTGGGGATTCTGGGGCGTGTTTTTTGCGATTCCGCTCGCAACACTGGTCAAGGCGGTGGTGCACGCGTGGCCTGAAGCCCTGCCAGATGAAACGCTGAGTCGCTAAACGTTCAGGGCGCGGACGATGCCGCGCCCTGAAGACATCAGGCTGACTTGAGGTAGTCCATCACGATGTCGTGGTGGTTAGACGTTTTAAAATCGTCGAACACCTTTTCGATTTTGCCCTTCGCATCCACCAGGAAACTGATGCGATGAATGCCGTCGTAAGTTTTCCCCATAAAGGTTTTTTCACCCCAGACGCCAAACTGCTCGCAAACCTGATGCTCCTGGTCCGACAGCAGCGTGAAGTTAAGCAGCTCTTTTTCTGCAAAACGTGACAGCTTTTCGGGTTTATCCGTGCTGATCCCCAGCACCTCGACGCCAGCTTTTTTCAGCTCATCCATGTTGTCACGCAGACCGCATGCCTGCACGGTGCAACCCGGCGTCATGGCTTTTGGATAGAAATAGACCAGAACACGCTGCCCCTGGAAGTCGGCTAAATTTACTTGTTCGCCATCCTGATCGGGCAAGCTAAATTTCGGTGCGGTATCACCGGCTTTCAGTGGGTTCATCACATCTCTCCATTTTGAGTTCATGCTGTGGTTAATACACCAAGAGGCGAGAAACTGCCAAATGGAAAATTATCTGTTTAAGACGGTTTCCTCACCTGACTGCACTTTTAACGTAGCAGAACAGTCACGGGGGCGCTCGTCTTTACCTGCCGGGTGCGGCCGGTTCACGATTATCGGCATCGCTCAGGCTGTAGAGACGCAACGAACCCTGCGCGTTAAGCTCCTGGCACAATTCATTAAAGGCCTGTTCAAAGGCCGGACCATCGCTCCGCGTCGGGCTGTGCGCCGTCATCTGAATATAGAGCGTAGCGGGCCTGTCGTGCTGGGCTGGCTGAATGCGTGACACCAGTTCAGCGATGTTCATCAGGTGCTTGTCCGTTAAATCCGTAAAGCGCTCAATAATATGCGGTGAGTCAGCGACTTCGACCTGCATAAACGCCGTATCCGGCATCGGCGGGCGGGCGGTCGCATGGGTGCGTTTCATCACGATGAGCAGCTCCAGCTCTGCGCCTTTAAGCGGCAGCGTTGACTCAATCAGCGTAATGGCGTTCCAGCTACCGGACAGCAGCATAATGAACGTGAATTCATCCCCAAGCATGGCAAGGCGACTGTCTTCGATGTTGCAACCGCAACTGCTGACGTGACGGGTAATCGTATTGACGATACCCGGGCGGTCAACACCCAGTGCGGTGATCACCAAGTGGTGGGGTTGAGATTGCTGCAAAATAGGATTCCCTGTGCATTTGCTAATAACCATAAGGTAAACATAAAAAAAACTGCTGACAAGCGCGGGAATAGCGGAGCTTGCTTGCTTTTCCCTAAGTGTAAAACGTACCATGAAGCACTTGTTTGTCGAGGGGATCGCCAATGTTTACGGGAAGTATTGTTGCACTCGTTACGCCGATGGATGACAAAGGTAATGTCTGCCGTGCGAGTTTGAGAAAACTGATTGATTACCATGTCGCCAGCGGTACGGCGGCGATCGTTTCCGTCGGCACCACCGGCGAGTCTGCCACACTGAGCCATGAGGAACATGGTGATGTCGTGCTGCAAACCCTGGAACTGGCGGATGGGCGTATTCCCGTGATTGCCGGAACCGGTGCGAACGCCACCGCTGAAGGCATCTCTCTAACCAAACGCTTTGAAAATTCTGGCGTTATTGGCTGCCTCACCGTCACGCCTTACTATAACCGCCCCACGCAGGAAGGCCTGTTTCAGCACTTTAAAGCGATTGCTGACAGTACCAGCCTGCCACAAATGCTGTATAACGTACCTTCGCGCACCGGCTGTGATATGTTGCCGGAAACCGTTGCCCGCCTCGCCGAAATCAAAAATATTATCGGAATCAAAGAGGCAACGGGGAACTTATCACGAGTCAGTCAGATCCAAGAGCTGGTTAATGATGAGTTCATCCTGGTGAGCGGCGACGATGCCAGCGCACTGGACTTTATGCAACTGGGCGGCAAAGGCGTCATTTCGGTGACGGCTAACATAGCAGCACGCGAAATGGCCGAGCTGTGCAGGCTCGCACAGCAGGGTAATTTCGTTGAAGCTCGCCGTCTCAATCAGCGTCTGATGCACCTGCACCAGACGCTTTTCTGTGAACCTAATCCAATCCCGGTTAAATGGGCGGCAAAACAGCTAGGATTAATCGCTAATGACACGCTGCGTCTGCCCATGACGCCACTGACTGCGGTTGCACAGCCGAAAGTGGAGCAGGCGCTGGTGAAAGCGGGTTTGCGATAATTTAGGGAGTGTGAATGAATTACTCAGTAAAGCGGTCAACGATTGCAACAGTGGTGGGGCTTTCCACCCTGATGCTATTGTCGGCCTGTTCGAACGATCAGCGTTACAAACGCCAGGTCAGCGGTGATGAGTCCTACCTGCAGGCCAGTGGTCTGCGGGAGCTGAAGGCACCGTCGGGCATGATTCTTCCTGTCCAGAACGGGGAATACGATATTCCGCCTTCAACCAGCAAAGCGCCGGTTGGCAAGCAGCTGGATATTCGTCCACCGGCCCAGCCTCTGGCGCTGATGAACGGCTCACGCGCCCAGTTCAGTAATAACACGGGTGTGCTGATGTTTGAAAACAGCCGGGGATCGATTTGGTCGCAGGTTGTGGGTGTCGTCCAGTCTAATAACTTCCCGATCGCTTCCCGTAATGACGCCGGACAACAGCTGACCACCGACTGGGTACAGTGGAACCGTGCAGACGAAGATAAGCAGTACCGTGGTCGTTACCAAATCAGCGTTCAGTCGCAGAGTTACCAGCAGGTCCTGACCGTCCGTCTGCTGGAGCTGCAGCAGGAAGGCAACAGCGTGACCTCGCCAGTGCAGATTCAGCGTTATACCGCGCAGATGCTGAACGACATCGCCGCAGGGATGGACAAGATCGCCACCTCGAATGAAAACGCTGCCGCTGGCCGCGTCAGTGGTGCAATTGATGTGCAAAGCGGTGCCGACGACACCGGCCTGCCGATGCTGGTGTTACGAACGCCATTCAACGTCGCCTGGCAGCGCCTGCCAGCAGCGATGAATCGCGTCGGCATGGAAGTGACGGACAGCACGCGCTCAACCGGCAGCATGAAAGTGACCTACAAAGCGCCGGGCAGCAGCACCTGGGACAGCGTGGGTGCCAAAGATCCTGAGTTGCCAAACGGCGATTACAAGGTTCAGGTTGGCGACCTCGACAACCGTACCAGCCTGCAATTTATTGATCCTAAAGGCCATGTGCTGACGCAGGCGCAAAACGACGCGCTCGTGGCAGTGTTCCAGGCCGCAATGAACAAATAAAAAATTACCCCAGGCCGGAGATTCTCCGGCCTTTTTATTTCGTTTTTTGGCATAATAGCGCGAGACGAGGTAATCGATTGCGTCACGGCAATCAACGCAAAATGCCTGCCTCAGAACCGGATCTTTCATGTTTGGAGTGAAATAAGATGCAAAAGCGAGCTGAGTTGTATCGCGGTAAAGCGAAAACCGTATACAGCACCGATAACCCGGATCTGCTGATACTTGAATTCCGCAACGATACATCAGCAGGCGACGGCGCCCGCATTGAGCAGTTTGATCGCAAGGGCATGGTGAATAACAAGTTCAACCATTTCATCATGACGAAGCTGCAGGAAGCGGGCATCCCGACACAGATGGAAGCCCTGCTATCAGATAACGAAGCGCTGGTGAAAAAGCTGGACATGGTCCCGGTCGAATGCGTAATCCGTAACCGTGCGGCCGGTTCGCTGGTGAAGCGGCTTGGCGTTGAAGAAGGGATGGTGCTGAACCCGCCGCTGTTCGACCTGTTCCTGAAGGACGATGCTAAACACGATCCGATGGTTAACGAATCTTACTGCGAAACCTTTGGTTGGGTCAGCAAAGAGAATCTGGCCCGTATGCGTGAGCTCACCTATAAAGCCAACGACGTACTGAGCAACCTGTTTGATGAGGCAGGGTTGATTCTGGTGGACTTCAAGCTGGAGTTTGGCCTGTTCAACGGCGAAGTGGTACTGGGAGACGAATTCTCACCCGATGGTGCGCGCCTGTGGGACAAAGAAACCCTGGATAAAATGGACAAAGACCGCTTCCGTCAGAGCCTGGGTGGCCTGATTGAAGCCTATGAAGCGGTCGCCCGTCGCCTGGGCGTCAAACTTGACTGAGTAACGCTCAGCAAGTCACGAAAAGGAGAGCCCAGGCTCTCCTTTTTCATTTTGGTGTAAAGCTGGTGATTGCGCCGTCACGCATCTAAAATCATGCCATCTGAGTTAATACGCCACAGGGAGCAAAAACATGCGCTGGCAAGGACGTCGCGAAAGCGACAATGTCGAAGATCGCCGTAATCAGTCATCCGCTAACCGGGGAGGACGCATTCCTCTGCCACGCGGCAAGGCGGGCATTATCATGCTGATTCTGGTCGCGGTGGCGGGTTATTACGGTTATGACCTGACCCCGTTGCTGACCGGGGGCGAGGTGACATCGGGCAACCAACAGCCGCCGCGCACCGCCAACCCGAATCAGGATGAGGCGGCAAAGTTTACTTCGGTCATGCTGGCGACGACCGAAGATACCTGGGACAAGTTGTTCAAACAGATGAACAAACAGTATACGCCGCCGAAGCTGGTGATGTATCGCGGCGCGACGCGCACCGGCTGCGGCACCGGACAGTCTGTTATGGGACCTTTTTACTGCCCGGCAGACCAGACTGTCTATATCGACCTGTCATTCTATGACGAAATGAAAAACAAGCTTGGGGCAGGCGGCGATTTTGCCCAGGGCTATGTCATTGCGCATGAAGTCGGCCACCATGTGCAGAAGTTGCTGGGCATTGAACCCCGGGTACGTCAGATGCAGCAGGGGGCCAGCCAGACTCAGATTAATCAACTGTCCGTGAAAATGGAGCTTCAGGCCGACTGCTTTGCGGGCGTCTGGGGCCACTATATGGAACAGGAAAAAATCCTCGAAGTGGGGGATTTACAGGAAGCGTTAAACGCAGCCGAAGCCATTGGTGACGATCGTCTGCAGCAGAAAACCCAGGGCCGGGTTGTGCCGGACAGCTTTACGCATGGTACGTCCGCGCAGCGCTATACCTGGTTCAAACGCGGATTCGACAGCGGTAACCCTGGCCAGTGCGACACCTTTGCTGTTAAAGGATGAACCTGAAAGCAGCGACCTGCGCCATGCAGGCCGCCGGTATACGGCGGCTGGCCGTGATCGGCGGCGAAGCCGACTGGTGCCGGGACACCGCGCGCTCGTGGAGCCAGACGCTGGAAGGCGACTGGCTTTGGCTGAGTGATAACCCGCCGGAAACCGTCACGCACTGCGCCCCGACCGCATTTCGCACGCTGCTGGGGCGCGAATTCCATCATGCCGTGTTTGATGCCCGTCAGGGTTTCCATGCCGAGGCGCTGGCGGCGCTGGCCGGAACGCTGACGGCCGGTAGCTGGCTGCTTCTGTTAGTGCCCCCCTGGGCGCGCTGGGCGCAGCAGCCCGATGCGGACAGCCTGCGCTGGGCTGATGTCAGCGAGCCGATTACCACGCCCCATTTTGTCCATCACCTGCAACGCCTGACGGAAGACGATAAGCAGGCGCTGTTACATCAGCAGCCGCAGCCGCTCGCGTTGCCCAACTGGTCGTCACGGCCGGCCTGGCACTGTCAGGCCGCAAGTCAGCAGCAAAGCATTCTGCAAGAGCTGGCGCATTTTTCCGCTGGCGTGGCGGTCATCACCGCCGCGCGCGGCAGAGGCAAATCGGCGCTCGCAGGCATGCTGGCGCGACAGAATACGCGCTGCCTGATCACCGCGCCGGCAAAAATTAGCACCACGGTGTTAGCCTCTTTCGCCGGAGAACATTATCGGTTCATGGCACCGGATGCGATTCTGGCGCTGCCCGACCCGCCCGAGTGTGACTGGCTCATCGTGGATGAAGCTGCGGCCATTCCCGCTCCGCTGCTCCATGCGCTGGTAGCACGTTTCCCGCGCGTATTGCTGGTAACGACCATTCAGGGTTACGAAGGCAGCGGCCGTGGCTTTATGCTCAAGTTCTGCGCTGAGCTGCAGCAGGTGCGCTACTTTACGCTGGATGAACCGCTACGCTGGGCTCGCCACGATCCCCTGGAACACTGGATCAACCAGGCTCTGCTGTTTGAGGATGCCGCTGAAACCCCGTCCCTGGAGGCGCGTGCGCCCCGGCGAGCAGAGGTGTGGGACTTCGCCGCCCAGCAGGCGGCTTACCAACTGCTGACCAGTGCGCATTACCGCACCTCACCACTGGATCTGCGTCGCCTGTTGGATGCGCCAGGCATGCATCTGTGGCTGGCGGGCGAGGTTCCGGCGCTACAGGGCGCGCTATGGCTGGTAGAAGAGGGCGGGCTGACGGATGAACTGGCGCAAGCGGTATGGGCGGGCCACAGGCGGCCGCGCGGTAATCTGGTGGCGCAGTCGCTGGCCGCGCACGCCGGGCTGACGGAAGCCGCCACGCTGCGCGCCTTGCGGATTAGCCGGATTGCCATTGCCGCACCTGCGCGCCGCCGGGGAATCGGCCAGCAGCTGGTGGCCGCCGCCTGCGCGGATGCCGCCGGATATGATTACCTCTCGGTCAGCTTTGGCTACACTGAACCTCTCTGGGCTTTCTGGCAAGCCTGTGGTTTTACGTTGGCGCGAATTGGCAGTCAGCGAGAAGCCAGCAGCGGTTGCTATGCGGCAATGGCCGTGCGGGGTCTGACGACGGCCGGCAAAGCGCTGCAGCAGAAGGCGGAGGGAAGCCTGGCCCGTGACTGGCCGCTGCTCAGACCGCATATTCCGCTGGACCTGCCGCTACCGGCAGCCTGCGACCAGACGTTTACCCGGCACGATGCCTGGCTGGCCGCCGGTTTTGCCTGGGCGCAGCGCCCGCTGGAAGCGAGCCTGGCGGTACTTCAGCGGCTGGTTGGCATCAGCCAGCAGCCTTTGCCGCTCCTGCGACAGGCGGTGAACGCCGACACCAGCCTGGCTGAACTGGCTCAGTCTGCCCGGCTCAACGGACGCAAGACGCTGATTACGGCCTTGCGCGCTGAAGCCGCCGCTGCGCTACTGGCGTTACCCGGCAGAGAAGGCGAAGCGTTGCGCGAGCAATTGCAATAAATCCACCAAGACATTCAAATATTCCCACTATCATCCTGCGCCCGGTGGCGTAGAGTAGTCGCAGGAGGTCGATATGACACTGAAATATGTAATTGTTCAGCAGCCCACCCAGGCTGCCCAGCTGTTTCTGCTTTATCATGCCGTTGGGGACAATCCCGACGCGATGGGCCAAATTGGCAGCTGGTTTGCCAAAACGTTTCCGGCGGCGCTGGTGGTGTCGGTGGGATCGCCGGGGCCGGGCGGTCAATGGTTTAACGAAGCCGGCCTGCATGATAAAAGCGAGCAGGCCTGTGTAGACAGCAGCATGCCGCAGTTTATCGAGTCGGTGCGTCACTGGCAGCAGAAAAGCGGGGTGCGCCCCGAAGCCACGGCACTGGTGGGGTTTTCACAGGGGGCCAGCATGGTGCTGGAAGGCATCAAAGCCCACGACGATCTGGCTGGCCGGGCGATTGCCTTTAGCGGCCGCTTTGTGACGCTGCCGGAAAAGGCCAGCACGCGGACCACCGTGCATCTGATCCATGGTGATTACGATGACCATATCCCGCTGATGCAGGCGCAACAGGCGGAACAGCGTTTAACCGCGCTGGGCGGTGATGTCACGCTGGATATCGTAGAGGATTTGGCGCATGCCATCGATCAGCGCAGTATGAATTTTGCGCTGCATCATTTGCAGTATACCGTGCCGAAACGTTACTTCGATGAAGCCTCAGGCGGGGCAAAACCTGGCGATGACGATGTCATTATGATGATGTAACCGCGCGCCCTCGCGATGGCGGGGGCGCATGACCGTTATTTTTTCTTCGGCCAGTCGTCGTCCTCGTCCCACTTGTCGTTGAAATCACGATGGGGCGGGAGATCGGGTTTGTTATCCATAAATTTTTTATGATCGATGCGTTTCAGATCTTTATAGACGTTCATTAACACGCCCACCATCAGCAGAATCACCAGGATCCACCAGTAATCTTTAATAAACTCCATAGGCCCGCTCTTTTCTCGCTGTCAGGCGATCAATTGTTCCATGATGCGTTGATACATCCGACTCAGCATTTGTAAGTCTGATGCTTTCACGCATTCGTTAATTTTGTGAATCGTGGCATTCACCGGACCCAGTTCCACCACCTGCGAGCCCATACGAGCGATAAAACGTCCGTCAGAGGTTCCACCAGAAGTCTGCAACTGCGGCTTAATTTCATTATAGTGCGTAACGGCGTTGACCACGGCATCAACCAGCTTGCCGCGCGAGGTCAGGAATGGCTGGCCGGAAAGCGTCCACTCAATGGTGTAACGCAACTGATGGCGGTCCAGCAGTTCTGCGACACGCTGCTGAATCAGGGTATCGGTGAGTTCCGTACTGAAACGGAAGTTGAACTGCACAAACAGCTCGCCGGGGATGACGTTGTTACTGCCGGTTCCCGCCTGTATGTTGGCGATCTGCATGCTGGTGGCCGGGAAAAAGGCGTTACCCTGATCCCATTCCGTGGCGACCAGCTCGTTAAGCGCCGGCAGAGCACGGTGCACGGGATTATCCGCCAGTTGGGGATAGGCTACATGGCCCTGTACGCCATGCACGGTCAGGTTCGCGGTGATGGAGCCACGACGACCATTTTTCACGACGTCACCCACGACTTCGTTGCTGGACGGTTCTCCGACCAGGCAATAATCCAGACGCTCGTTACGCGCCATGAGGCGCTCAACCACTTTTACCGTTCCGTTCGCGCCGCTGGCTTCTTCGTCAGACGTAATTAAAAAGGCCAGACGCCCCTTGTGATGAGGATGAACGGCGACAAACCGCTCGGCGGCAACAACCATGGCGGCCAGTGATCCTTTCATATCCGCTGCACCGCGGCCAAACAGCATGCCGTCGCGGATGGTGGGTTCAAACGGGGGATTAATCCAGCGGCTGGCATCGCCCGGGGGAACAATATCGGTGTGGCCGGCAAACGCCAGGGTTTCGCCTTCGCCGCGCGTGGCCCAGAAATTCAGCGTGTCGTTGATGTTCATGGTTTCGATGTGGAAACCTATCGCTTCCAGGCGTGCAATCAGCAGCGCCTGACATCCGGCGTCATCGGGGCTGAGAGAAGGGCGACGAATAAGCTGCTGCGTCAGCTCAATGACCGGACAAAACATATTATGACTTCTCCTGAAGACGATTCTGGTAAAGAGATTCGCTGAAGCCCAGCAGCAGCGAGCCGTCGGGTGCGCGCAGGACAGGGCGCTTGATGATAGCGGGCTGGGCCAGCATCAGCGCTTTTGCACTGGCGGCATCGCTGATGGCCTCGCGCTCTGCCTCGGGCAGCTTGCGCCAGGTGGTGCCGCGCGTGTTGAGCAGATCCTGATAGCCCAGTACGTCGATAAACTGCTGCAGCTGGTCATCGGTCAGGCCGTCAGCACGATAATCATGGAAGCGATAGTCCACGCCCGCCGCCTCTAAATAGCGACGTGCTTTTTTAATCGTGTCGCAATTTTTAATCCCAAACATGACCCACTGCGCGCTCATCGCCTGCTCCTGTCATTAAAATCAGCTCTGGAGTTTACCATAGTGTGATCTGATGCAGCATCCGCCCGATCGCGCCTGTATCGAAAAATACCCTGCACAGAGGCGTTCTCTGTGAGGGGTAAACGGTTTCAGTTTCGTCTCTAATGATTTCGCGATTTATCATTTCTGAATTAAGAATTTCCTTAATTGTGATTTTTAGGCTACGTCCTGGTCAAAACCTCGTTAAAACCTGTCAGCTTAGGCCCTTGCTGAACTGTGCGTCAGCCAGCAAATCAGAAAATACTCAGCATTTTGTCGCCTTTGCCGATAGTAATGACAGGTGTAAACGTATTCACCAGGCGAAAAAAAAGGCGTAATATTGCCACTACAATAAGAGAGGGTTCTATGATTGACACCGAAATGGGGAACTGGAAAGAATTCATCGAAGCGATGTTACGCAACAAGTAACACGTGAAGAGAAAAGCAGGGCACTTTCCCCTCTGCTGTAATTCTGACCACACACACGAATAAAACGGCCGCTGCGAACAGAGGCCGTTTTTTTTGCCTGATTGAGGCGCCGTCAGGAAAGCGGGTTAATCAGTCCCGATGCTTCTCTTTCAGGGGAAAGCGGCGACGCACCAGCACAAAGAACAGCGGCACAAACAGAATGGCCAGAATCGTGGCGGAAATCATCCCGCCCATCACGCCGGTTCCCACCGAATGCTGGCTGCCTGACCCTGCGCCGCTGCTGATCGCCATCGGCAGCACCCCGAAGATGAAGGCCAGCGACGTCATCAGGATCGGCCGCAGACGCTGGCGTGAGGCCGCCAGCGTCGATTCAATCAGCTCGCCGCCCTTGCTGTTTAGTTCGTTGGCAAACTCGACAATCAGGATGGCGTTCTTGGCCGAAAGCCCGACCACGGTCAGCAAGCCCACCTGGAAATAGACGTCGTTCTCCAGCCCGCGCGTCCAGGTGGCAATCAGCGCACCGATCACGCCAAGCGGCACGACAAGCATGACAGAGAACGGGATCGACCAGCTTTCATACAGGGCTGCCAGGCAGAGGAAGACAACCAGCAGCGAAACCACGTACAGCGCGGGTGCCTGAGAGCCCGATAACCGCTCCTGATAGGATGCCCCCGTCCACTGGAAACCCACGCCAAGCGGCAGGGATTCGACCAGTTTCTCCATTTCATTCATCGCTGTACCGCTACTCACGCCCTCTGCGGCTTCCCCCACGATTTCCAGAGAGGAGTAGCCGTTATAGCGTTCCAGACGCGGTGAACCGGTTTGCCAGCGGCTGGTGGCAAATGCCGAGAAGGGCACCATGGTGCCACTGCTGTTACGCACGTACCATTTATCGACATCGCCGGGCAGCATGCGATAGGGCGCATCAGCCTGTACATACACTTTTTTCACCCGCCCACGATCCAGAAAGTCATTCACGTAGCTCGAGCCCCATGCGGTGGCCAGCGTGTCGTTAATGGTATCCAGTGAAACGCCCAGCGCCTGAGCTTTGCGCTCATCAATATCAATTTGTAACTGTGGGCTGTCATCCAGGCCGTTGTGACGAACGCGAGACAAAAGCTTATCTTTACTGGCCTTGTCGAGCAGAATGTCGCGCATCGCCATGAGCTTGTTATGCCCGATGCCGCCGTGATCCTGTATTTCCAGGTCAAAACCCGATGAGCTGCCCAACCCGGTAATTGCCGGCGGGCTGCTCGCAATAACCATGGCCTCATTGATGTGTTTGAAGGCTTTTCCGGCACGTTTAATGATGGCGAATGAGGTGCGATCGGCCCCGGGTCTGTCACCCCAGTCTTTCAAACGAATAAACAGACGCGCGACGTTCTGCCCGTTCCCGCCGGGGCCGGAACCGATCGTTGAGAAGACCGACAGCACGTTATCTTTCTCTTTGGTCAGATAGTATTTTTCAACTTTTGCCACCACCGCTGAAGTCTGATCCATGCTGGAACCGGCGGGCAACTGGACCTGGGTCAAAATCATGCCCCGATCTTCCTGCGGCAAAAACGACGAAGGCAGATGAAGAAACAGGAACGCCATGATGCCAATTAACCCCACATACAGCAGCAGCCAGCGGCCGCCCGTGCGCAGAATGTGGGCGACACCGCGTTGGTAACGGTCGGCATTGCGGTTGAAGTGGTAGTTAAACCAGCGGAAGAAGCCGCGCTCGCCGTGGTGTTCTCCTTTGGCGATGGGTTTGAGCAGCGTGGCACACAGGGCGGGCGTCAGGATCATCGCGACCAACACCGACAGGATCATGGCGGAGACAATGGTCACCGAAAACTGGCGGTAGATTGCCCCGACGGTGCCGCCAAAAAAGGCCATAGGAATAAATACGGCGGAGAGTACCAGCGCAATTCCGACCAGTGCCCCCTGGATTTGCCCCATCGATTTGCGGGTGGCAGCGCGCGGCGAGATCCCTTCCTCGCTCATGATACGTTCAACGTTCTCGACGACCACAATCGCATCGTCCACCAGCAAACCAATCGCCAGCACCATAGCGAACATGGTCAGGGTGTTGATGCTGTAGCCGAAGGCAAAGATGACACAAAAGGTGCCAAGCAGCACGACGGGCACTGCGATGGTGGGAATTAAGGTAGCCCGGAAGTTCTGCATAAACAGATACATCACGCCAAATACCAGCAGAATAGCTTCCAGCAGGGTTTTGACCACGTCGGTGATAGAGGCTTTAACAAAGGGCGTGGTTTCATACGCGATTTTCGCTTCCAGCCCGTGCGGAAAATAGTGTGATAACTCATCCAGCCGCGCCCGCACCAGTTTATCGGTGTTCATCTCGTTGGCACCGGAGGCCAGTTTGATGCCCAGGCCGGAGGCAGCCTGGCCATTGTAGCGGCTGAGGTTGTCATATTTTTCAGCACCGAGTGCCACCGTCGCGACATCGCCCAGCGTGACCACCGAGCCATCGGGATTATTCTTCAGGGTGATAGCTTTAAACTGATCGGGGGTTTGCAACATCGACTGCGCGTTCACCGTGGCGTTCAGCGCCTGATTATTGACAGCCGGTAAACCGCCCACCTGGCCCACGGCCACTTGGGTATTCTGGGATTTAATGGCATTGACCACATCATCGGTGGTCAGGGCATAGGCGGTCAGCTTGTAGGGATCGAGCCAGATGCGCATAGCATATTGCGTACCGTAGGCATCCACTTGACCCACTCCATCAATACGGCTTAAGGGCTCCTGAATATTACTGGCGACATAATCAGCAATATCTTGTTTGTTCATGCTGCCGTCAGTGGAGACAAACGCCACCATCAAAATGTTACTGTCGCCGGTTTTATTGACGGTTACACCTTGTGACTGCACCGGTTGAGGTAACTGGCGCAGGGCCGACTGCAACTGATTCTGAACCTGCTGGCGGGCTTCATCGGGATTGGTACCTGCGGTAAAGGTGAGGGTGATTTGCGCCTGTCCGGTATTGCTGCTGTTGGAGGACATATACATCAGGTTATCGATACCGGTCATGTTCTGTTCGATAACCTGGGTGACGGTATTTTCCAGCGTTTGCGCAGAGGCGCCGGGATAAGTAGCGGTAATACGCACGTTGGGTGGCGCGAGATCGGGATATTGCTCAACAGGAAGTGTAATAATGGCGAGCGTGCCGCAAAGACACAATAAAATAGCCAAAACCCAGGCGAAAATTGGGCGGTCGATAAAGAAATTCGACATTGAACCGACACTCCTCACTGCTTTTATTATTAATATGAGCGATGCAGCGCGTGACGCACAGAAAAATCCACGCAAACCACGCACGGGTAGGACTCTACTTTACGTGCGAGGCGGGTTTGAAAAGTGGAGAAATTATAGAGAATGTGTAAGTTTGCGCGTTTTTTATCAACTGTTTCGGCGCTCAATCCACATAATTGTTGCAGCAACGCGTGAACGTACATCAAGTTTGCGCAGGACATTACGAATGTGGACCTTCACCGTTTCTTCCGAGATATGAAGTGCATGAGCCACTTCTTTATTGGACAAGCCCCGCGCCACTTCCTGCATCACGCCGCGTTCGCGTTCGGTCAGCAAGCGGAAGGGATCGTCACTGTTATGTCGCATGGACAGAGCGTGCCTCACCGCATCGCTAAACACCGTCTCACCCTGTAGGGCCTGCATGATCTGGCGCAACAAGATTTCGGGCTCGCTGTCTTTAAGTAAGTAGCCGTCCGCTCCCGCATCCACCAGGGCGTATATGTCACTGCGCGCGTCAGAGACCGTCAGCACCAGAATACGTGAGCTGATGCCTTCATGACGAAGCGCTTTTAACGTATCCAGCCCTGACATCCCTTTCATGTTGAGATCGAGCAGGATGATATCCGGTGCCAGACGGCGGGCTTCCGCCAGCGCTTCAGTCCCGTTGCTGGCTTCAGCGATGACCTGCAACTGCGGCTCCAGCGCCAGTAGCTGGCGGATGCCACGGCGCATAAGGGGATGATCGTCCACGATCATCATGGTTAAGGCAGGTTGTGTCATGTTAGCTCCCTGTGCCCTGAATGTCAGACTGCGGTAAGGGCAGTACGAACGATCGGCTTTCCAGACCGTTCCAGAATAGTGATGCGCAGAATGTTGATTGTAATGGTTAATTCTGCCTTCAGGTGTTGATCTGCCACATCTCATACGATCTCAGGAGGTGATTAAAATACACAATGGCGTGTAACAGCACTACTCACGCGGCAGCGCAGGACGCGACGGAAAACGCAGTGTGACACGTGTTCCGCGTGGTTGTGCCGTAATCTGTAAGGATCCGGCTAGCCGTTCAGCTCGCTCCGTCATGGTCGTCAGCCCGTAATGCCCCTGCGGTTCCTCTGTCGTGCCGATCCCAATACCATCATCCGTCACGCTCAGTACATGTTCGCCTTCACCTGTGCGCTGATAGTCGAGGGTAATCATCTGTGCATTTGCATGGCGAATGGCGTTAAGCAGCGCCTCGCGGGCAATCTGGAGTACATGTACCTGCTGTTGGGCATCCAGCGCCTCAAGCCCTGGCTGGCAGGTGAAATGGATTTCGGCCTCAGACTGCTTCTGCAAGGGGGCGATCATTGCGTGCAGGGCGGCCATCAGATCGGATTTTTCAATCGTTAAACGGAAGGTGGCAAGCAACTCACGGAGCTGACGGTAAGCTTCAGCCAGCGCAAGATCGAATTCGGCAATAATGTCATGTGCTGCCCGATCGCGCGCATCGACAGTGCGCCGTAGCAGTGTCAGTTGAATACGTAGGTAGGTCAGTGCCTGAGCCAGCGAATCATGCAGCTCGCGTGCAATGGTGGCGCGCTCTTCAATCAATAGCATCTGCTGCTGCTGTTTTTGAGTCTGCCAGATCCAGACTGACCGGGCCAGCATTGCCGCCAGGCTCTGCATTAAGGCTGCTGGCGGCGTCGTAACGGTCGTTTGCCAGTGCAGGGTGCCAATAGGGTGATCGCCCTGCTGCAAGGGTAACTGATGCCAGGGCTGAGAAGGGGCGATTTGCCCGGACTCAAAGGTAAACTGCTCGCCTTCCAGGCGAATAAACGCAAGCTTTTCTCTGGCAAGCACGCTGGCTAACACGCTGTCGAACAGAGCCGGATGCAGGGGGCCGCGCGTTAAAATCTGAGAGCTCTGATAGAGCAGCGAAAGCGTGCGGTTTGCCTGGGTCAGATCCCGGGTTTTATCGCGGACCCGCTGCTCAAGAAGCTGATAGTGCGCGTGCAACTGGGCGGCCATGCTGCTAAAGGTGTGTGACAGCACCTTGAGTTCATTCTGCTGCTGGACCTGCAGAGGCGGGAACGCAAAATTGCCCTTTTCCACATAACGACTGGCGGTCACCAGCGCGTTTAGCGGCTTAACGACCTGCTGACGGGTAAAGCGTATCGTCATCAACGCCAGCGCCACGATCGCCACCAGGCCCGTCAGGCTACTGATCGCCACCACCCGCATTTTCAGTTCAGCATAACGCTGCAGTTCCAGGACAAAGCGGTCAATTTCCCCCACGTAAACGGGGATTTGAAGCTGCCAGACTTCTGCTGCACCCGCATCAAGATGCTGAGCTAACGCTGGCCAGCCCGCGCGCAAACGTTGATAGTGGTTAATCACGTTATGTGGCACCCAGGGGCGATCGAGGCCTTGTAAAACGGGTGCATCAAGGGTGTGCCGGAACTGCGCCATGTGCGCGACCAGCAGGCGAGGCTCCAGCCTGGCATCCCAGGCCAGCCGGTAACTCTGCATCCGAAGCGAACCGGCCAGATTAATGGCTTCCGCGTCACGCAGGCTGCTGGAAAGGGTGAGCAAAGCCAGACCGGTTGTTAGCAAAGCCAGCAACACAATCAGCGTTAAAGACTGCGCAATACTTCGGGTAACAGAGCGTTTAACAATCACGGCAAATAACCCCTTCACTGACAGGGAAAGATAAAAGAGGTGGCAGAGGACGCCAGGCAAGCTGTCATGAAAAAGCCTGAAATGAGACCGTTCAGCAGCTTTACTCACCCGGATTGACGTTTCCCAGGAATCCCGACGTCAGACCGACCATTACTCGCACAGCTTTACAACGTAAAAAGGTTGCCTTGCATTATCTCGCCAATAATCAATAACGTGTTTAACCACAGCGACCAACGCGAGTACAGGAGTATTTATGAAACGATTACCTGCTTACCTTACCGCCGCCCTGTTGGCCACTGCGTCATTTTCTACCCTGGCTGCCACGGCGGTGGACCAACGCGAGGCACAGGATCTGCAAAAAATCGGCAGCGTCTCTGTTTCCAGCGTCAATGGTTCACTTGACGATGTGACCCGCCAGCTTTCACAACAGGCGAAAGCCGAAGGCGCCAGCCACTTCCGGGTCATCGGTGTGGACACACCAGGTGATTCCAGCCTCTGGACCGGCACCGCAGAAATTTACCGCTAAACCCTCTCCATTCCATCCCTGTAGTGTTTACCGGCCAGCCTATGGCCGGTTTTTTTGTGATCTCAGAAAAATTTTTTACAAATCGTCCTGCCTATCCCCTCGGTATCTTTTGCTTCGATGTTACATAACGGTTAGGATTCATCGCCGTAAATTCCCGCGCCGCTTTCCGTAAACTCACAGGCGGCCGCACAGAGGAAGACAACCCATTTCGCAGTGCTGAACGCAATCGTTTGGATGCGCTATGACTTATGGTCAGGACAAACAGGAAGGCTATGAAATCTACAAAAAAATCCGCAGCGGACATGCGCGCTGCGAAACGACGCTGGCTCAATTCCCACGACTCCGGCTATAAGAAGGCCATGGGCAATCGTCACGTGCAGATGATTGCCATCGGGGGAGCCATCGGTACGGGGCTGTTTCTGGGTGCAGGCGCCCGTTTACAGGCGGCAGGTCCGGCCCTCGCCATCATCTATCTGGTCTGCGGTATCTTCTCATTCTTCATCCTGCGTGCACTGGGCGAACTGGTTTTACACCGTCCCAGCAGCGGAAGCTTTGTCTCCTATGCTCGTGAGTTCATGGGCGAGAAAGCCTCTTATGTGGCGGGCTGGATGTACTTTGTTAACTGGGCCATGACCGGGATTGTGGATATCACTGCCGTTGCGCTTTATATGCATTACTGGGGGGCGTTTGGTGATGTGCCGCAGTGGGTATTTGCGTTAGGGGCGCTGGCGATTGTCGGTACCATGAACATGATCGGCGTAAAGTGGTTCGCCGAAATGGAGTTTTGGTTCGCGCTGGTCAAAGTGCTGGCGATTGTCGTTTTCCTGGTTGTCGGCGTCGTGTTCCTCGGCACCGGTAAACCGCTGGATGGCAATGCGACCGGTTTCCACCTGATCACGGATAACGGCGGCTTGTTCCCGCATGGTCTGTTGCCAGCGCTGGTGCTGGTGCAGGGCGTCGTATTTGCCTTCGCCTCGATTGAACTGGTCGGTACGGCAGCAGGCGAGTGTAAAGATCCGGAAACCATGCTGCCCAAGGCGATCAACAGCGTTATCTGGCGTATTGGTTTGTTCTATGTCGGTTCCGTGGTGCTGTTAGTGATGTTGTTGCCGTGGAATGCCTACCAGGCTGGGCAAAGTCCGTTTGTGACCTTCTTCTCTAAGCTGGGCGTGCCTTACATTGGCAGCATTATGAATATTGTGGTGCTGAGTGCGGCGTTATCCAGCCTGAACTCCGGTCTCTACTCTACCGGCCGTATTCTGCGCTCAATGTCGATGGGCGGTTCCGCACCGAAGTTCATGTCTAAAATGAGCAGCCAGCAGGTGCCCTATGCCGGGATTCTGGTGACCGTCGGCGTCTATATCATCGGCGTGGTGCTTAACTACTATGTGCCGTCTCAGGTGTTTGAGATCGTATTAAACGTGGCGTCACTCGGCATTATCTCTTCCTGGGGCTTTATCGTGCTTTGCCAGCTACGCCTGCGTAAAGCGATTAAAGAAGGCAAGGCAGACGACGTCAGCTTCAAGCTGCCAGGCGCGCCTTTTACCTCATGGCTGACGCTGCTGTTCCTGTTCAGCGTGCTGGTATTGATGGCGTTCGACTATCCAAACGGCACCTATACTATCGCCTCCATTCCGTTGATTGCGGTGATTCTGGTACTGGGCTGGTTTGGCGTGCGTAAGCGTGTGAACGCCATCGCGGCGACCGAACACGATCATCACGAGCACGACGGAAAATCGTCGTAACCGAGACGTTTCGCATTGAATGCCAGCCCGCGAGCTGGCATTTTTTTTGCCTGTGAGAATGGACTGTGACGTGCGCAAGGGCTGTAATTCAGATAGTTTTCTTTTAACACACGTCCTATTATTTCAGGCTCCCTTCCTGTCACTGTGGAGCGTCCATGTCCTTCAAGGTCAACATCATCAAAGATAAGCTGCTGTCAGAGAACTGGTTTGTCCTGCGTAATATCACTTATGAGATTACCGACAACCGGGGCGAACTCGTTCGTCACAAGCGTGAAGTTTATGACCGCGGCAACGGTGCCACCATTCTGCTGTATAACCGTGACAAGAACAGTGTGGTACTGACGCGTCAGTTCCGCATTGCCACCTACGTTAACGGTAATGAAGACGGCATGTTGATTGAAGCCTGTGCAGGCTTGCTGGATGATGACTCGCCTGAAGACTGCATTCGCAAAGAGGCCATTGAAGAAACCGGCTATGCGGTGGGCGAGGTGGAAACACTCTATTCGGTTTACATGTCGCCGGGCGGCGTGACCGAGCTGGTGCATTTCTTTGCGGCTGAATATCACGACGCGCTGCGGGAAAATGCGGGCGGCGGGGTAGAGGATGAAGCCATTGACGTGCTGGAAATCACGTTTCCTGAGGCCATGAAGTGGGTGAAGACGGGGCGCATCCGCGATGGCAAAACCATTATGTTATTGCAGCATGCGCTTATTGCAGGCTGGCTCACGCTCTGATGGAGTACAGAGCAGACGCGCCACCAAGGCGCCTCTGCCTGAAGGTTACGCGCAGGCCAGCACGCTTTCGGCCACGCATTCCGGGTGCGCCTGCAGGCGCGCCAGGGCATCGGCATAAGCGGGCATAGCATGAGCGGCTCCCTGCCGTTCAACGCACAGGGAGGCAAACGCCGCAGCGAACAGTGCGGCCTGTTCCAGAGAAACGCCGGCGGCCAGCCGGGCAGCCAGCGCACCGTTAAAGGCATCGCCCGCGCCAGTTGTATCAAGCGGCGTGGCGGGAAACACCGGAATATGCAGCAGCTGTTGCCCGTCAGACAGTAAGGCGCCCGCCGTACCCAGGGTAATAATGACCTGACGTGCGCCTTTGCGGTGCAGCACAAGGGCGGCCTGCCGGGCGCTGGCGAGGTCCGTGACCTTCACCCCGGTCAGCAGCATGGCTTCGGTGCTGTTGGGCGTCAGCAGATCGACCTTTGCCAGCAGCGCGTCACTGATTTTTTGAAACGGGGCCGGATTAAGGATGACAAAGGTATTTGCCGCCCGTGCATGATCGATCATGCGCTGAATCGCGCTCAGATTATTTTCCAGCTGTACCAGCAAAATATCCGCCGCAGCAACGGTCGGCCTGCAGCGCGTCACTTCCGCTGCGCTGACAGTGAGATTCGCCCCAGGATAGACAGAAATCATATTCTCAGCGTCATTACCGGCCACGTAAATCAACGCATTGCCGGTAGGTTTCTCTTTGCAGGTGAACAACGTAATGGCATCAAAGCCGGTTTTTTCCAGATGCCGGCGGGCAAAGATGCCGAAGTCGTCGTTGCCCACTTTGCCGATGTAGTGCACCCGGGCGCCCGCACGAAGCGCGGCGGTGGCCTGATTCGCGCCTTTGCCGCCGGGCCCCATCATGCTGTGCTGGGCAATTAATGATTCACCCGGTAGCGGAAAGCGGGCCATGCCTGCCACGATATCCAGGTTGAAGGAACCGAACACGCACACTTTGCCTTTCATTTTTCTCCTCCAAAACAGCGCTCGGCGGCCAGACAGGCACCGCGACAGCCCGTGTGATCGGTTGCATGGCTGAAAACGATTTTTAAACCCTGGCGCGTAACGGGCGGTCGCAGATGTTGCTGGATGGCGCTGCGCAACTGCGTCAGGGGAAAATCCGCCATCGACAGTACGCCACCACCCAGAATCAGGTATTCGGGATCCAGAATGTTCATTTCGCTGGCGATCAGCTGTGCCAGCCGCTGCACAAACGCCCGCAGATCAGGATGATCGCCATGTCGGGAAAAGAGTTGTGAAATCTCCGTATCCGGCTGTTGTGCTGCCGCCCAGGTGCTGAGCCAGTGACCGGATATCAGGGTTTCGGCACAGCCCCGGTTGCCGCACGGGCAGGGCAGGTCGTTGTTCGCCAGCGGAATATGGCCCAGCTCGCCTGAGCCGCCATGATGACCATGATAAAAGCGGCCTTCCAGCCACAGGCTGTTGCCCAGACCGGTGCCGGGATATAACCCCACGGCATGATTGGGTAACGTCTCCAGCTGCAACAGATCCCACAGCATCAGGTGGTTTACATCTTTATCCATGGCAACCGGTACGCCCAGGCGCGCGCTAAGCCGTGCCACGACGGGTTGTTGATCCAGCGCCTGAATAAAGGGCAGCGAGATCACCTGCTGGCGGTCACGGCTGAGAATGCCCGGCAGGCCAAGCATCACCCCGCTTACCGGCTGCGCCTCCAGCGTGTCGCAAATCAGATCGCCAAGCGCGACCAGCGCATCCGCCTGTTGCGACCAACTGGCGGTCGGCACTTTACGGAAGCCGCACCAGTTCCGGCCTTCTTCCATCAGCTGCAAACGGGTACTGGTGCCGCCAATATCAATGCCAAGCCAGCGTGATTTCATGCAGACTCCTGCGCCAGTCCCTGGGCGGCATCAATACTGTCGCGCATCATTGTCCAGGCGGTGGAGAGATCGTCATGCAGGTTGAACAGGCCCGAGGTGCCGACAATCAGCACTTCCGCTCCGGCTTCCAGCAGGGTGCGATAAGTGCGTTGATTACAGGAGCCATCGATCTCAATCAAATAGTGGTGGCCGTGGGCGCGTTTTAACGCACTGAGTGCCTGAATCTTCTCCACCATTTCCGGTATGAAGGGTTGCCCGGCATAACCGGGATCCACTGTCATCACCGTAATCTTATCCAGCAGATGCAGGTAATGATGAATAAAGGACACCGGCGTGGCGGGGTTCAGTACCACGCCCGGCTTTTTCCCCAAACGGCGAATCAGGTTGATCACCCGGAAGGCATCCCGATTGATCGTCTCTGCGTGCGGGCAAATATAGTCCGCTCCGGCGTTGGCGACGGCCTCAATAAAATCGGTGGGCTGCTCAACCATCAAATGCACATCGATAGCCACCGGCGTGTGCGGGCGAATTTGCTCAATAAAGAACGGTGAGAGCGTGATATTTTTGACGTAGTGACCATCCATGATATCAACATGCAGGAAGTCAGCGCGGGTGTTCAGCACAGCCAACTGCTGCTTGATCTCCATCAGGTTCATACACATCAATGACGGGGAGATTTGAATTCGCATCATACTTCCTTTTTCTCAGTCAGAGGATTCAGTACCGCACTCAGGCGCTTGCTGCGCTTCATGGCACGGCGTTCATTGAGTCGGGCTTTACCCTGTTTCACGGCCAGCACCACAATCAGCACTGCGCCCCACATCGCCAGGCTGACGTGCTGGCTGATATTCATCAGGTTGAAGCCGGTTGAGAGGATCTGCAGGGCGATCAGCGCCAGCACGACGCCGGTCACACGGCCAAAACCGCCGTTGGGATCGGTGCCGCCAAGAATAATGGCCAGTACGGTCAGCAGCAGGTACGCATCGCCATAGCCCATACGCGCAGAGTTAAATCGCGCCATCATGACCAGCCCCGCCAGCACGCACAGCAGGCTGGAAATTACATACACCAGCACGATCATGCGGTGCGTATTAATCCCGCTAAACCAGGTGGCATTAATGTTGCTACCGCCCATATAGATGCACTTACCTGCACGGGTTTTCCCGAGGAACACCGCCAGCAGCGCTGCGGCCACGAAAAAGACCCACAGCGGCAGAGGGATGCCTAACAGCGTGTCGGCGCCCAGTGCGCGCACCACCGGCGGCATACCGCTCACCGCGGCGCCTTTTGTCAGCCAGATGCCGATGCCGTTGAGGGTAATCATGGTGGCCAGGGTCACCAGAATGGGATGGGCACCGATGCGGGTTACCATCACGCCGGTGATCAGGCCAATCAGTGCAGCAATCAACATGGCACCCAGCACCGCCAGCAGCAGCCAGGCCAGCTGCTGACCGGTTCCCGCCCCGTCTGGTAACATGCCGAGTAGCACCCAGGCGATGAACAGGCTGGTCAGGTTGGCGGTGGTAATAATCGCCAGGTTTAATCCGCCACTCAGAATGGCAATAAACATCGCCAGGGTGAGCAAGCCCAGCTCAGGCAGTTGAAAGGCCATGCTGATAAAGGTGGCATCGGTAAAAAAACGGCCGGGCAGCAGGATGCTGAACAGCGCCAGCGTAAACGCGATGAGCAGCAGCAGGCCGGTATTGGTACCGTCAGGTTTCAACGCAGATAAAGGTTTCATGTGTGCTTCTCCCATCAGACAAAGCTGACGTCAGTCTCTTTGCGCTTTTTATAGTGCGTGACGGCAATGGCGACCATAATCACGCCACCGACCACGATGTTCATGAAATAGTTGGATACGCCAATCAGGTTGAGGCCGTTCTTTAAAATGGCGATCAGGAAAACCCCCATCAAGGTGCCGCTGACCGTGCCTTTTCCGCCCATCAGGCTGGCACCCCCCAGCACGGTGGCAGCCAGCACATCCAGTTCACCGCCGACCAACGCGTTTGGCACCACTTCACCCATGCGATAAACCTGCACCAGTCCGCCTATGGCCGCCATCGCGCCCAGCCAGCCGTAGGCAAAGAGGTGAATCAAACCCACGCGAATCCCGATTCGCCGCGCGGACTCCGCATCACCGCCCACGGCATAAAGCTGTCGGCCCAGATGCGTTTTGTTGAGTAACACGGCCGTCAGGGTGGCGATGACCAGCAGGACGAGCAGGGGCAGGCCAAGCTGAAACGTCTGGCCCTGCCACTCAAACGGCAGCACGTTGCGAAGGGTGATCCACCATTCAGGCAACTGATAGAGGCTGCGTCCGCCGGTTGACCACATCAGCAGCCCAAACAGCAGCGACTGCATGCTGATCGTGATGATGATGGAGACCACCCGCAGCCAGGTAATGAGCCAGGCGTTGATCATGCCGAACAGCGTGCCGCAGACCACCGCCAGGCCAATACTCAGCAGAGCGTGATCAAACTGATAGTGCACAAACAGGGTGGCGATGAAGTACTGCACCACCGAGGCCACGGCAGCAAAGGAGATATCGATGCCGCCGGTGACCAGCACCACAAAGAGCCCAAGCGCGAAGATGCCGGTGACCGCATAGCTCTCGGCTAAATCCAGCAGGTTTTGTACGCTGAGGAACTGGTCGCTGGACAGCGAAAACACCCCAATAAACAGCAGTAAAACCCAGGTCAGCCAGCCCTGGCTGGAATGAGGACGTAAACGGGATAAGTCAGGCATTGATGACCTCCGCCAGTTGCTGTTCTTGCACCCGGTCTGGCTGGTATTCGGCATGGATCGTCCCCTCGCGGAAATGCAAAATGCGGTCGCAGTTGTGCCAGACCTCCGGGACTTCATCGGAAATCAACATAATCGATAAGCCTTCTCGTGCCAGTTCGTGGATCAACTGGTAAATGCTGGCCTTCGCGCCGACATCGACGCCGACGGTGGGCGAATCAAGAATTAACAGGCGAGGTTGAGTGAGTACCCACTTGGCTAAAACAATCTTTTGCTGGTTGCCGCCGGAAAGCGTGGAAATTGCCTGCTCGGGATCGGCAACCCGGACGCCAAGCTGCTGAATCCACTGCAGGATCAGCCTGTTCTTACGGTATTCATCAATCAGGTGAAAGCGGTTTTGCAGCTTATCGAGAATCGGCAGCACCATGTTATCGGCCACCGACTGTTGCTGAACCAGTCCCAGCGTCAGACGGTCTTCTGAGACATAGCCAATACCGGCTTTGATGGCGTCTTCATGGCTACGGAAACGTACCGGTTTCGTGTCCAGCCAAATCTTGCCACTGTCGGGCTGGGTCATACCAAATAGCGACAGAGCCAGTTCGGTACGACCCGAACCCAGCAGGCCACAGAGCCCCAGCACCTCGCCTTCGTATAAACGAAAATTCACGTCGTGATATTGCCCGCTCCGGCTGAGATGCTCGACCTCGAGCAACACGCGATCGCGCCTGCGCGTGGCGTTTTTTAACGGATACTCCAGCTTCTGTCCGGTCATCAGTTCCGTCAGACGGTGCGGCGTCATGTCCTGTGCTGGCCAGCTGCCAACCCTGCGGCCATCGCGAATAACCGTCACCCGATCGGAGATTTCCAGTACTTCATCCAGTCGATGGCTGACAAACACCACACAGATGTTTTTCTGTTTGAGATAGCGCACCGTGCGCAGCAGCTGATTCACTTCTGTTCGGGTTAGCGAGGCGGTGGGTTCGTCCATGATCACCAGTCTGGCATCGGCAACCAGTGCCCGGCAAATCGCGACCTGTTGCCGCTGAGCAATGGAGAGGTGAGCCACTTTCTCGTTGAGATCGAGTTCAAACTGAAGCTCGTCAACGATACGTTGGGCACTGGCATGCAGCCTTTTACGCTGATGCCAGCCGAACAGGCCACGCAGGTTGTGTTCAAACGCAATGTTTTCGGCCACGCTCAGGTTAGGGAACAGAGACAGATCCTGATAGATCACCTGTATACCAAAGTCTCTGGCCTGCTGGGTTGAGAGGCGGGGCAAAATTTCCCCCTCGCCCAGACGGATCTCGCTGCCCTCATCCGGCGCATGAACGCCTGAAATCACCTTGATGAGCGTGCTTTTGCCACAACCATTGGTACCGGCAAGGCAGTGCACTTCTCCGGCCAGCAGCGTCAGCGAAATATCGCTCAGCGCACGATGACCACCAAACGTTTTCGACAACGCATCTAACGTTACGAGCGTCTGCGGTGCGACAGGTCTCATCTCTACAGCCCCAGCTTAATCAGTTTCGGCAGGTTAGCTTTATCCAGGCTTTCGGTGTTATTGCCCAGAATGGTATGCGTCGTGTCATCGACCCGGACCTTGCCTAATCCCTCAATGGTCATGCCATCTTTAATGGGTGTGTTTTTCTCCATCATCTCGGCAAGACGGACAAACACTTCACCGGCTGTATGGGGATTCCAGATATAGCCGCCTTTGATCGCGCCCCGATTGACGAGCTGCGCGCCCTGGCCCGGACTGAAGGCCCCGATGACGCACACCTGGTTAATCTTATTGCGGTTCATTACGGCCCGGCCTGCGCCGATAGGGCCCTGTGAGCCAAAGGCTAAAATCCCTTTCAGATTTGGATATTTAGACATCAGCTCGTTAGTGGTGCGGATAGAATCATCCAGCGATTCACCTACGCCAAATTTGTCGGTGACTAACTGCATGTTGGGATAATGCTGTTTTTGATACGCCAGCGCGGCGTCGGTCCACTGCTGGTGGAGCGGCACCGTCAGGCTGCCAACGTACATGGCGTATTGCCCTTCATCATGCATGCAGGCTGCCAGCGCTTTCATATGGTTGATGCCGTGCGTGGCTGCATCCACTAACTCAAAGTCCCAGTTGGCGAATTTCTGACCCGGTGATTCATGGGTAATCACTTTGATGCCCGCATCGCGCGCCCGCTGTAAGACGGGCTCCAGGACTTTAGGATCGTTAGGAACCACGCCAATGATATCGACTTTCTGCGCAATCAAATCCTCGATAGCGCGTACCTGTAAGGCGGGATCGGCTGCGGTGGGTCCGACCATCCATGCATCTATGCCGCTTTTCGCCGCTTCACTTTTAATTCCGGCTTCCATCGCGTTGAACCATGGAATACCGCCAATTTTCACCACGATGCCCATACGTATTTTTTCTGCTGCCTGAGCCTGGAATGCGAATAACGCGATCAGGGAGCAGGCGATAAGCTGTTTTTTCATAGTGACTCCATTTATTGATTAATAAGCTGCACGGAGTGAGGCCGTTGTGAACAGTCGATAATATTTACCCCGTTCCACGCCAGTTCCTGTTCCAGCTCTTTATCTTTTAACTGGTCGGTAATAAGAAAATCCACATCGCGATAATGACAAACGCGCGCGAATGAGGGCCGAAGAAACTTAGAGCTATCCATTAATAAATGTTTACGTTCAGCTGCCAGAATGAGTTGTTGTTTTAAATGTGCATTATGTTCATTCCCCTCGCGTAAATAACCGTCGTTGCCCAGGCTGCTACAGGAAAAAAAGATTTTATTTATTTGAAACTCTTTTAACGGTTGTTCAGTCACGATGCCGTGAAAATCTTCATAGCGATCGGAATATTCGCCACCCAGGCAGATGGTGCGAATACTGCTGCGCGCCGCCAGGGTCTGCACAATACGTAAAGAATTCGTTAATACAGTTAATTCAATATCCGGTAACTGTCGGGCCAGAAAAAAACACGTGGTACTACTATCGAGTAATAAACAATCACCTGGGCTGATAAACCCCAGCGCCCGCTTAGCAATGGTCATTTTGGCATCGACATGTTCATTAATTCGCTGCCGGAAAGATAATTCATACTCATTAATGGCCCGGTTATTTATCTGAATGGCTGCATTATATTGTTTAACCGGAACAGCGCCGCCATGGCTTCGCTGAAGTATGCCTTTCTTTTCCAGTTGCGCTAAATCCCGACGAATCGTTTCCTGTGAAACCTGACACAAGGCGGTCAGTTCAGCGACAATCACGCGTCCATTACGCATTAATTCATCAATAATTCTCTGCTGGCGTTCAATCGGCAACATGCTGGCCTCCGAGGGTTATAAAGTACTGGAAGGCACGCGGCAAAAATGTGGCCTGAGCGTGGCTACGCAGGTCACGCTTCTCACAGCGTACGTAAAAAGATATTTGTTAGGTTTTTTATGAAAAAATATGTAATAGGTATATTAAAGATGTGACTGATATCACTAAATTAGGGTTATTTAACCGTAAGAAATGGGGCTGACAAGTTTTTATGCCTGTGCCTGTGGCGACTATAACATGCCTGTTTTTGACCGTTTATGTGTATTTGACCGATTCGACTGCCGGGAATGTCCGACGAATCCGATTGAGCGCAACAAAGTGAAACAGCATGATGACTATTCTGCAGAGATCGCTGCCTTTCTTTTGTTGTAAAGCGGATGTTTTTTAGTCGGTTAGCTGCGCTTGCTGAGCACTTCACAGAATGCGTCCCTCGTGACGTGCGCTATTGCGCTATCATCTTCCACTCAAAGAAGTTGGGGTTCGATTTTCTTAATGTGGTATGGGATGAAATCGCTGTTTGCGTTGTCTTTTTTTATGGTTGCCGCTGCTCAGGCTGATCCGGTACAGAAGCTGTTTTCTGACTGGCAACTCACCTGCAATAATGCGGCGCATTGCGTTGCGCGCAGCATACCTGGCGACCAGGGCCTGGTGATGACGCTTTCCCGCAGTGCGGGATCCGATGACAAACCTTTACTGCGCATCGATTACGGCAGCGCATACAGCGGCGCGCTGCCCGGCCCGGCGCTGCAAGATAATCTGCTAGTCGATCAACGTCGGCTGCGGCCTGACTTCAAGCACTGGACGGTTGAGCCACACCATCTTGCGACCAGCAATCCTATCGCCATTAACGAATTTCTTGAACTGACCATGGATGCGAAAAGCCTGCAGCTGACGTTCAATGCCGGTCCGCAGATATCGTTGCGCGGTATGAAAGCCGCGTTGTTATTTATGGACGATGTGCAGGGCCGGGTGAATAGCATGAGTGCCTGGGTCAGGCGCGGAGGAAGAACCAGCATCCCGGCCGCACCGGCCGTACCGCAACTGCCGCCCGCGATGGCTGCGCCTGCGCCATTGACGCGTGACGAGACCAGCGGGCTGATCGACTACGGAACGTGGCGGGTGAATGCGGATACCTGTTCCCTTGATCCTCTGCGTCGCGAAGTCAGCGTCTCGCCGCTGACAGACAAAAAAGCGCTGCTGCTGGTCAGCTGTGAAATGGGCGCCTATAACGTGATCGATCTGGCTTTTGAAGTCACGCGTGCGCCGCCCTATGTGGCGCGTGGGCTTACGCTGACCTTGCCTTTTACCCCGCCGGGCGCATCAGAGCGCCAGCTGGAGCTGATTAATGCAGATTATGATGCCGCAAGCGGGCAGCTCTATACCTTTGGCAAAGGACGCGGACTTGGCGACTGTGGTACCGCGACCCGCTGGCAGTTTGACGGCGAGCATTTTGTTCTAGCCGAGTATGCCGAGGAATCAACCTGCGATGCCTGGCACAGCAGCGACGACTGGCCCACGCTTTGGGTGAGCCAGTCAGCCCCAACCGCGGTGAGCGGTTAGGGAATGGCCTGAACCATCATCGGCGAGCCGTTCTGATTGCCCACCAGCTCAGCGAGCAGGTTGTTTACGCCGTCACTCATCGGCGTGAAGCGCGTCAGAGGCGAGCGGGTAACGACCACAAAAACCCCGACGTTTTGCTGGGGAACCATCGCCATATAGGTGATGAAGCCGCCGCCGCCGCCGGTTTTCTGGATAATACCAGGGCGACCGTTGGCTGGCCCCATATAAACCCACCCCATTCCCAGCGCGTCGGCTTTGCCCGGCACATCCATGCCGTCAACTTTATGCAACTGGTCGCGACGGTAGATCAGCGTCTGCAGGCGGTCGATCTGGGGCGTGCGATGATTTACCGAGGAGTTGAGGAACTGCTGCATCCAGCGCCCCATATCATCAGGCGTCGAATACACGCCACCACTGCCGATGGCCGCCAGCGTGTTATTACAGGGGCTGGCGCCTTTTTCCGCCACCATCAGGCGTGCGCACTGCTCAGGTGACGGCGTAAAGGTGGTGTCTTTCATCCCCAGCGGACGGGTAATTAACTGCTGCAGCAGGGCAGGATAGGGCTTACCGGCCGCGCGCGACAGCGCATCGCCCAGCAGGTCGTAACCAAGATTGGAATAGGCCGCATTGGTGCCGGGGGCGGCTTTCAGGCTGGCCGTGTTTAACCAACGCCAGCGTTCACTCTGTGTCGGCCAGACAAACACCGGACGATGGGGTTTGCCGCCGGGCTGCTCTCGCGGCAGACCGCTGGTATGGGTAGACAGGTTAATCAGCCGAATGGGCTGGCCATCAAAGCTGGGCACCCGCTTTCCGGGCGGTGCATATTTACTGAGCGGATCGTCAAGGCGAATCTCCCCGCGCTCGGCCATTTTCACCATGACTTCACTGGTCATCAGCTTGCTGAGTGAGGCAATACGAATTAACGAATCTTTTTGGGGACGAATATTGTTCCCTGGCCGCGTGTCACCAAAGCTGGCGAAAACCCGCTGATTACCATCTATTGCGACCAGCGCCATGCCTGTCGCACCGCTGGCATAGAAGATATGTTCTGCATAGCGGTCAACAATTTGGGATGCCAGCAACGGATCGGGCGCAACCTGCGCCATGCTTTTAAGGGGAAGCAAAGAAACCAGTAGAGCCAGGACGTAAGGAGTGCGCATTTTCAACGGAGAGGGCTTCGCTATAGGAATCGGGTGAAAACCTATAGTAATCCGTTTGCGGATGACGGGAAGAGCAAAGGGCAGTTTTTTTTGTTTCGGATTACAGCATGCGGGCCAGACGGGCCTGTGACGTCATGAGATTAGCGACGCATTTTGCCCCTGAAAGCCACCTGACTGAACCGGCGCAGGGCGAGCGCGGGACACCCGTTCGGTCAGGTGCGTTTGTACATGCGCCTGGGATGGCCCACCTTGCCATACAGCATTTCGACCGTCAGAAAGCCGGTTTCCACGCAGTGCTCCAGGTAGCGGCGGGCGGTTGTTTTACTGAGCCCGGTTTCGGTCATCACCTCATCGACCGAAAAAAGGCGCGTTGTGGCAGGCGTAAACAGTGTCTGAACCCGGGCCAGGGTATTTTCCTCGATGCCTTTGCTGCCGTTGTCGTGCGGATAGTTCTTCGCCTGCAACTGATACAGCACATCGACATTTTTTTGATCGACAATTTTCCATGTGCGCTGCTGATCTGCGAAGGCGATGAAGTTGGCAAGCGAGCGGTTAAGGCGTTTCCAGGATACCGGTTTAAGCACGTAATCAAAGGCGCCGTTGCGAATGGCCTGGCTGCAGGTATCCATATCACTGGCCGCCGTAATAAAAATAATGGAGCAGTTCGCGTTGGCCAGCAACGGATCGCCAATCAGGGTGATGCCTTTGCCATCAGGCAGGTAGTTATCCAGCAGCACCAACTGTGGCGCGGTCAGTTCAAGCTGCTGTCTGGCTTCTGCCAGGGAGCTGGCTATGCCGACCAGCCTGAGCTCAGGGTGCTTACCAATCAGTTCTGCATGAAGCTGAGCCAGTTCAGGCTCATCTTCAACAATCAGGACAGTAACAGGATCATGTTGCATCGCGGGCTTTCTCCGTTTCCGTTACGGGACAGCTGTGGGTTTGCGCACAGGGGATAAACAGCGAGAACACCGCGCCACGGGGAACGTTGTCACTGACCTCAATGGTTCCCCCTGCACGGGTAATATAGCGTTCGGTTAAATACAATCCGATGCCGTGATCGCCTCGGGTTTTGGTCGTCATGCCACGTTCAAACATGCGCTCGCGGATCGCCGGCGTAATGCCCACGCCGCGATCCGCCACTTCAATGATCAGCTCACGGGTACCGAGTTTAATCAGTACTTCAACAGGTTCATGAGGCAACGGGGCGCGCTGGGTGGCTTCAATGGCGTTGTCCAGCAGGTTGCCAATGACCGAAATCAGTTCGGCATCGGTCAGCGCGGGAAACGGCTTATCCATCAGGCACGCGGGATCAAAGTGGAGAATGACGCCTTTTTCTCTGGCGCGCGCCGCTTTGCCCAGTAATAAGCCGCACAGCAGAGGCGAAGTGAATCGTGCCGAAACAAAGTCCAGCAACTCCTGCTCGTGCTCGGACTGCGCTTCAATATAACCAATCGCTTCGTCAAAACGCCCCATGTGCAACAGCCCGGAAAGCGTGTTCATGCGGTTAAGCTGTTCATGACGCATGATGCGCAGGTTATCGACATAACGTTTCACCTGGCTGAGTTGGGCGCTGAGGGAATCGATGTCGTTAAAATCGCGAAAGGTGATCACCCATCCCATTAGCGCGTCCTCCAGCATGATACGCACCCGGCTGGCGATGACGGTCAGCGCGTTAAATTGGCAAATCTCATCGTGGGTATCTTTTTCCAGCATCACGGGCTGCGATAAAAAGGGCACGGGGGAGACGATCTGGCTGACAGACTCGCCGCGCAGCGCCTCGGCGGACTGGGACAGTCCCAGCAGCTTGCGGGCAGCCTGATTAATCACTTCGATCCGCAGCTGTTCATTGATAACAATGACGCCTTCATAGATCGATTCCATCATGGCTTTTTGCTGGCGGACCATCAGGCCGATCTCGCGCGGTTCCAGCGAGAAAATCTGTTTTTTAATATTACAGGTAAAAAACCAGGAGAAAATAAACAGGGCAATAAGCACCAGCGCCGCTACGATCAACAGGTTGATCATGTTGCTGAAGGTGATGGCATCCAGATAGCGGGCGAGGTAGCCAACGGAAACAATACCGACGACCTGGCCGCGATCGTTGAGGATGGGCGCCTTACTTCGCAGTGACATTCCCAGGCCGCCTGTGCGAATGGTGGTGATACTTTTCCCTGCCAGCACCGCTGCGTTATCGCCGCCCACCAGCGGTTTGCCAATCCGGTCCGCCGTCACCGAGTGAAAAAGATGCAGGGCCTGGTTATCGCCAATCACAATAAAACTGGCATCGCTTTTCCGGGCGATAGCCTTCATGAGCACATTGATGGTCGGGATGTCACGATCCGCCACCGCTTTTTTCAGTTCCGGAATCAGCGCGATCTCGTCTGCCTGAACCTTCGCGCGCATGCTCATCGCCTGATAAAGCTGCCGGGTAATGCTGACGTAATAATAGCTTCCCAGTAACACGAACAGGACAGACGAAAAAACAACGAGCGAAAGAAACAGCTTCGTTTGAAATGACAACTTCATGACTGTCACACGTATTTTGGAATAATAACTTCAATGTATCATCTTTTTAACAATAGGAACTACATCGGTTTAATTGTCTGATAAGTAGTAATTTTTATCGAATGCCTACGCTAAAAAAGCCCCCTGGAAGGGCGAATAACGGTAGCGGTGAATAAAAACCATAAACACCACGGCGATTATCACGATACGGATCACGCTCTGGAAATAACACCATTAAAACTTTATGCCAGATACCTTCTTGTTCACGTAATTCCGCCTTTTTTCCCGGCATCCTGAAAAAAAACGATGACGCAAAGAGGATAATAATGAGCTCACCTGATAATTCTTTTCTGTCTGACACGCTGACCCGTTCACCGCGCAGGAAAACCCTGAAAGAGCAGTGGTGGCATATTATGGATAACTGGAAAGTCGGGATTATTCCTCTGCCGCTGTTTGTGCTGGCCGGTGCGCTCATTGCGGTAGACTGCCTGAGTGGAACGCTAAAAAGCGATATCGTGGTCATGGTCGCCACGCTGGCCTTTTTTGGCTTTGCCTGCGGAGAGTTTGGCAAACGCCTGCCCGTGGTGGGCCGTTTAGGGGCAGCGGCGATCTGCGCCACCTTTATTCCTTCTGCGCTGGTGTACTACGGTTTGCTTCCCGACATCGTGGTAACGTCCACGACGCAATTCTACAAATCGACCAATATTCTCTATCTTTACATTTGCTGCATCATTGTCGGCAGCATCATGAGCATGAACCGCACGGTGCTGATCCAGGGCTTTCTGCGCATCTTTTTCCCCATGCTCTGTGGTGAAATCGTGGGGATGGTTGTCGGCATGGGCGTGGGTTTAGCGCTGGGGCTGGAACCCTTCCAGATTTTCTTTTTCATCATTCTGCCCATTATGGCGGGAGGCGTCGGTGAAGGTGCCATTCCGCTCTCCATCGGCTATGCGGCATTGCTCCATATGGATCAGGGCGTGGCGCTGGGCCGCATCCTGCCCATGGTTATGCTGGGCGGCGTGACCGCCATTATTATCTCCGGCTGTCTGAACCAACTGGGTAAACGTTATCCGCACCTCACCGGGGAAGGCCAGCTGATGCCAAACGTGACCAATGTTGAACCCGAGCCGCTGCAGTCCGTTTTCTCCGGTAAAGTTGACGTGACGGCGATTGCGTCCGGGGCGCTGCTGGCGGTGCTGCTCTATATGGTGGGGATGTTAGGGCAGAAGCTGACAGGGCTGCCTGCGCCGGTAGGGATGCTGTTTCTGGCCGTGCTGGTAAAACTGGTGAATGGGGTTTCTCCGCGTATCATTGCCGGTTCTCAGGTGGTCTATCGCTTCTTCCGCACGGCGGTAACCTATCCGGTTCTGTTTGCCGTCGGTGTCGCCATCACGCCCTGGCATATTCTGGTTACCGCGTTTACGCTCACCAACCTGCTGGTGATTATCAGCACGGTCAGTGCGCTGGTTGCAACGGGCTTCTTTGTCGGGAAAAAGATTGGCATGCATCCCATCGATGTTGCCATTGTTTCCTGCTGCCAGAGTGGGCAGGGCGGTACGGGCGATGTGGCGATTCTTACCGCCGGTAACCGCATGGGCCTGATGCCGTTTGCGCAGATCGCCACGCGCATCGGCGGGGCGATTAACGTTTCTCTCTCGTTGCTATTACTGAGCCATTTTCTCAAGTAAACCTGTTACGCCGACTGACGCGCTCGCAAAGCAGCATGGCTCCCGAACGGTGCAGGCGTGAGATAGCCTGAATCCCTGGTAGTGGGCTGAGAAAGCGGGAGAGGCTGAGAGAGACGAAAACAGGTGTTCAGAAAAGCGACGTGCCAGCGCAGGGCTGGCACGTCATGTTGGTCAGGCGACCTGACGCGAAGCAGCAGGTCGCTCAGCAGCAAGTGGGTTATGCGGGTTTCAGCAGTGCTTCTGCATGGCTGACGATGTTTTCCACCGTAAAACCAAATTCAGCAAACAGCTTCTCAGCTGGCGCCGACTCGCCGAAGGTTGTCATGCCCACAATGGCACCGTCCAGGCCAACATATTTATACCAGTAGTCGGCGATGCCCGCTTCTACCGCCACGCGCGCTTTAACCGCAGAAGGCAGCACCGACTCACGGTAAGCGGCATCCTGTGCGTCAAACAGGTCAGTGGAGGGCAGTGAAACCACGCGCACCTTGTGACCGCCAGTTGTCAGCTTCGTCGCGGCACCCAGAGTTATTTCTACCTCTGAGCCGGTCGCAATCAGGATGATGTCTGGCGTGCCGTCGCACTCCTTCAGCACATAACCGCCGCGCTTGATGTTAGCCACCTGCTCTGCGGTACGCTCAGGCTGAGCCAGGTTCTGACGCGACAGGATCAGCGCTGTCGGGCCGTGGTGGCGCTCAATCGCGGCCTGCCAGGCTATCGCCGTCTCCACCTGGTCACAGGGGCGCCATACGCTCATGTTTGGCGTCACGCGCAGGCTGGCAATTTGCTCAACCGGCTGGTGGGTCGGGCCGTCCTCGCCCAGGCCAATGGAGTCATGGGTATACACCATAATCTGCCGGGCCTTCATGAGTGCCGCCATGCGCGCCGCGTTACGGGCGTACTCAACGAACATCAGGAAGGTTGCGGTATAGGGCACAAAGCCGCCGTGGTGGGCAATGCCGTTACCGATCGCCGTCATCCCGAATTCACGCACGCCGTAATGGATATAGTTTCCGGCGGGATCGTCTTTGATAGATTTTGAGCCAGACCAGATGGTGAGGTTGCTCGGTGCCAGGTCGGCGGAACCGCCCAGAAACTCTGGCAGCAGTTTGCCATAGGCTTCCAGGGCATTCTGCGAGGCCTTGCGGCTGGCAATTTTTTGCGGATTGGCCTGCAGCTCAGCGACAAACTTCGCGGTTTCCGCTTCCCAGTTTGCCGGCATACCGCCGTCCATGCGGCGCGCGTATTCGGCGGCCAGCTCTGGATAAGCCTGCTTATACGCCGCCAGTTTGTTGTTCCAGGCTTTTTCGCGCTCAGCGCCGGCCTGTTTGGCATCCCACTGCTGGTAAATCTCTTTGGGGATCTCAAACGCCGGGTAGTTCCAGCCCAGTTGCTTGCGGGTCAGCGCCACTTCTTCTTCGCCCAGCGCCGCGCCGTGAGCTTCTTCTTTACCGGCTTTATTCGGTGAGCCGAAGCCAATGACCGTACGGCAGATGATCAGTGACGGTTTGTCGGTGACGCTCTGTGCTTCCTGAATCGCGGCTTTAACCGCATCGGCGTCATGACCGTCGATTTCACCCACAACGTGCCAGTTATAGGCTTCAAAGCGTTTGTGCGTATCGTCGGTAAACCAGCCTTCGGTTTCACCATCAATAGAAATACCGTTGTGATCGTAGAAGCCAATCAGTTTGCCCAGGCCCAGCGTACCGGCCAGCGAGCAGACTTCATGAGAAATGCCTTCCATCAGACAACCGTCGCCCATGAAAACATAGGTGAAGTGATCGACGATATCGTGATCGGGACGGTTAAACTGGGCCGCCAGCGTGCGCTCAGCAATCGCCAGACCAACGGCGTTCGCCAGGCCCTGGCCCAGCGGACCCGTGGTCGTTTCCACGCCTGGCGTATAGCCAATTTCCGGGTGGCCCGGCGTTTTAGAGTGGAGCTGGCGGAAGTTTTTCAGCTCTTCAATAGGCAGATCGTATCCGGTCAGGTGCAACAGGCTGTACAGCAACATGGAGCCGTGGCCATTTGAAAGGATAAAGCGGTCGCGATCCAGCCAGGCGGGGTTGGTTGGGTTGTGCTTGAGGAAATCGCGCCACAGGACTTCAGCGATATCAGCCATGCCCATTGGCGCACCAGGATGACCTGATTTTGCTTTTTGTACCGCATCCATACTTAATGCGCGAATCGCATTCGCCAACTCTCTGCGTGAGGACATAAAGGGTCTCCCTTGTTAAGCATCGGGGCGGGAGTGCTCCCGCCCGGTAAAAGAGGGGGGAAAACTACAGGCGCGCCGCCAGCACATCTTCCAGTTTTTGCTGGTCAACGGCGAACTGGCGAATACCGTCTGCCAGTTTCTCTACCGCCATCGGGTCCTGATTATGCTCCCAACGGAATTCAGCTTCGGACAGCGGGGAAGGCTGGTGGAAACATTCGGTTGAGGGTTCGAGCTTGCGCTCTACGGGCTCGTCACTGTTTTGCAACTCTTCCAGCAGGTCAGGCGAAAGCGTCAGGCGGTCACAACCGGCCAGGGCAAGTATCTGCTCAACTTTACGGAAGCTGGCACCCATGATGATGGTGTCATAGCGGTGCTTCTTATAGTAATCGTAAATGCGGCGGACGGATTTCACGCCGGGATCTTCATCCACGTGGTACGGATCCATTGGTTTGCGGGTGTTGTACCAGTCGTAAATACGGCCCACAAAAGGTGATATCAGGTAAACACCGGCTTCGGCACAGGCACGTGCCTGCGCGAAGGAGAACAGCAGGGTCAGGTTGCACTGGATACCATTTTTTTCCAGTTCTTCAGCCGCCTTGATGCCTTCCCAGGTCGAAGCCAGTTTGATCAGGATGCGTGAGCGGTCAATACCGTGTTCTTCATACATGCGAACCAGCTTTTCCGCTTTCGTGACGCACATGCCACGATCGAAGGAGAGGCGCGCATCCACTTCGGTCGAGACACGGCCCGGTATGCTTTTCAGGATTTCCATACCGAGATTGATTGCCACTTTGTCGCTGGCGTTGATGATCTGCGTCTCTTTGCTGCCGCCCTGCTTTTTCGCATAGTCGATGGCGTCATCAATCAGGTGTTTGTAAGGCTGGAGAGCAGATGCTTTCAGAATAAGCGAGGGGTTGGTGGTTGCATCTTGTGGGTGATAATTTCGAATCGATTCGATATCGCCACTGTCAGCCACCACGGTAGTGAACTGTTTAAGGGCTTCAAGCTGGTTCATTTCTACACTCCTTGAAAAAAAACGTTGTAACGAAAGGGAACACCTCTGGCCTCGTGCCCTAATCAGTGCAGACATTACCGGTCGCAGTAACGCCGACTCACCACCTTGCAACAGACTGGGTGCAGTGAAAATGCGTTTTCTCTGAATGTTGTGCGATGAGGGTAGCGCGCAATCATCCGGGATGACATTTCTGCGGATAACGACTGCCCGGTTATTAAGAATAGCAGCCATGACAAATGACGCAGACCAGACTGTAACAATCTGTGCCTTAAGAAATGAGGTTCTTTGAAGCGCCTCACCGCTTTGTGGTTGTCTGCTTTCTATACTGGGCGTTCACTTACCTGGCGAAGAAGGATGTCAAATGGATGACCAACTGAAGCAAAGTGCGCTCGATTTTCACCAGTATCCCACTCCCGGCAAGATTCAGGTCTCGCCCACTAAACCGCTGGCCACCCAGCGCGATCTGGCCCTGGCTTATTCACCCGGCGTCGCCGCACCCTGTTTAGAAATTGCCGCCGATCCCCTGGCCGCCCATAAATACACCGCACGCGGTAATCTGGTGGCGGTCATTTCTAACGGCACGGCGGTGCTGGGCCTGGGCAACATTGGTGCACTGGCCGGTAAGCCGGTGATGGAAGGCAAGGGCGTTTTGTTCAAGAAGTTCGCCGGGATTGACGTGTTTGATATTGAGGTCGATGAGCACGATCCCGATAAGCTGATTGAGATTGTCGCGGCGCTGGAACCCACTTTTGGCGGCATCAACCTGGAAGATATCAAAGCGCCAGAGTGTTTCTACATTGAGCAGCAGTTACGGCAACGCATGAAAATCCCGGTGTTCCACGACGATCAGCACGGCACGGCGATTATCTGCACTGCGGCGGTGTTAAACGGGTTGCGTATTATCAAGAAGGCGATTTCCGACGTGCGGCTGGTGGTTTCCGGCGCGGGCGCCTCGGCGATTGCCTGCATGAATCTGCTGGTTGCGTTGGGTTTGCAGAAGCACAATATTCAGGTGTGCGATTCAAAAGGGCTGATCTACCGTGGGCGCGAGCCCAATATGGCGGAGACCAAGGCCGACTATGCGGTTGAAGATCAGGGAAAACGTACGCTGGCCGAGGTTATTGAGGGCGCCGACATTTTTCTGGGCTGCTCTGGCCCGGACGTCCTGACGCCTGACATGGTCAAAACCATGGCCAGCGATCCGCTGATTCTGGCGCTGGCGAATCCGCAGCCAGAAATTCTGCCGCCGCTCGCTAAGGCCGTGCGGCCCGACGCCATTATCTGCACCGGCCGTTCTGACTACCCTAATCAGGTGAATAACGTCCTGTGTTTTCCGTTTATCTTTCGGGGCGCGCTGGATGTTGGCGCAACGGCCATCAATGAAGAGATGAAGCTGGCGGCGGTACACGCGATAGCCGAGCTGGCGCAGGCTGAGCAGAGCGATGTGGTGGCTTCGGCCTATAGCGATCAGGACCTGAGTTTTGGCCCGGAATATCTGATCCCCAAACCCTTCGATCCCCGGTTAATCGTGCAGATCGCCCCGGCGGTGGCGAAGGCGGCGATGGATTCCGGTGTGGCTACCCGGCCCATTAGCGACTTCGACGCCTATCGCGAACAGCTCACGGAATTCGTCTATAAAACCAATCTGTTTATGAAACCAATTTTCTCTCAGGCGCGCAAAGCGCCGAAGCGGGTGGTGCTGGCAGAGGGAGAAGAGGTGCGGGTGCTGCATGCGACGCAGGAATTAGTGTCGTTGGGGCTGGCAAAGCCTGTTTTGATCGGCCGCCCGAACGTCATCGCGATGCGCATTGAAAAGCAGGGGCTGAAGATCGAAGCCGGAAAGGATTTCGAAATCGTCAACAACGAATCCGATCCCCGTTTTAAAGCATACTGGAACGAGTATTACCAGATGATGAAGCGGCGCGGCGTAACGCCCGAGCAGGCACAGCGCGCGGTGATCGGAAATCCGACGCTCATTGGGGCCATCATGGTCTATCGCGGTGAAGCGGATGCGCTCATCTGCGGCACTATTGGGGATTACAACGAGCACTACGAGATTGTGGAGAAAGTGCTGGGCCTGCGTTCCGATGTGAAAGTGGCAGGGGCCATGAATGCCTTGCTGCTGCCGCACGGCAACACCTTTATCGCGGATACCTACGTAAATGAAGATCCCACACCCGAGCAGTTAGCGGACATCACGTTAATGGCAGCCGAAACCGTGCGGCGATTTGGTATTGAACCGCGGGTTGCCCTGCTGTCGCACTCCAGCTTTGGCACCTCAAATTCCCCTGGCGCTCGAAAAATGCGTGACGTACTGGCGCTGGTGCAGCAGCGCGCACCTGAACTGGAAATTGACGGCGAGATGCACGGCGATGCGGCACTGGTAGAGAGCATTCGTCGGGAGATCATGCCCGACAGCCCGCTGAAAGGCAGCGCCAACCTGTTGATTATGCCCAATGTTGAGGCGGCACGAATCAGCTACAACCTGCTGCGCGTCTCGCACGCTGACGGCGTGACGGTGGGGCCGGTCCTGATGGGAATGACCAAACCGGTACACGTTCTTACCCGTATCGCCTCCGTGCGGCGCATCGTTAATATGGTGGCGCTGGCCGTGGTTGAGGCACAAACCCAGCCGCTGTAATACAACGGGGCCGCATGCAGCCCCGATTTTCACCTTCGCGCATGAAAGCGCTGTAAACGTTGTCTTCCTGCCCGTTACGCGGGGCAGGAAGACGAACGTCACTCGGGCAGGTTAAGCCAGTTTTTGACCGGCAGAAAATCGCGGTAGAGCGCGGCCTCTGGCGAATCCGGCTCAGGATGATAATCATATTCCCAGCGTACCAGAGGCGGCAGAGACATCAGAATTGATTCCGTTCTGCCTCCGGTTTGCAGGCCAAACAGCGTGCCGCGATCCCACACCAGATTAAATTCCACGTAACGACCACGACGATAAAGCTGAAACTGACGTTCACGTTCGCCAAACGGCAACGACTTGCGGCGCGCCACGATGGGCTGATAGGCATCCAGGAATCCCCGGCCCACCGCCTGAATCAGCGCGAAGCTTTTTTCAAAGCCTGGCAGATGAACATCATCGAAGAACAGGCCACCAATCCCGCGCTGCTCGTCACGGTGTTTCAGGTAGAAATAGTCGTCGCACCACTTTTTAAAGCGCGGATACACGTCCTCGCCAAAAGGCTGGCAGAGATCAAATGCCGTCTGATGCCAGTGCAGCGCATCCTCTTCGAAACCGTAAAACGGTGTCATATCGAAGCCGCCGCCAAACCACCAGACAGGCTCGGCACCCGGTTTTTCGGCAATAAAGAAACGGACGTTGGCATGGCTGGTTGGCACATAGGGATTGTGCGGATGAATCACCAGCGACACGCCCATGGCTTCAAAACTGCACCCGGCCAGTTCAGGCCGATGCGCGGTAGCGGACGCGGGCATCTGGTCGCCATGAACGTGCGAAAAGTTGACACCGGCCTGTTCAAAGACGGCGCCATCACGCAGCACGCGGCTTCGTCCGCCGCCGCCGCCGGGGCGCTGCCAGCTGTCTTCAATAAAATGGGCACCGCCGTCTTCGGCGGTCAGCTTGCGACAAATCTCATCCTGCAAATCCAACAGGAACGTTTTTACACGGGAGATATCTGGCATGTGATGAGCTTCTCTTGGTAAAAATTGGACGTGATTATAGCTGATTCATTATGACATTCGGCGATCGTACTCATCAAAGTAGTTGATTATTCCCTTGGCGATAGCCGACGCGATTTTTTGACGAAACGCGCTGGTGCCCAATAGCTGCTCTTCCCGTGGATTGGTGATAAACGAGGTTTCCACCAGTACCGAGGGAATCGACGGCGATTTTAATACGGCAAAAGCGGCCTGTTCCGTGTGCTGACTGTGAAGGTGGTGCACCGGACGAATCTGATCCAGCACATGTTTGCCCAGCGTCAGGCTGTTCTTAATGGTATCCGTTTGCACCAGGTCAAACAGGATCTGCTGCAGATAGTGATCCTGCGCTTCCACCTTTGCGCCACCGATCTTGTCGGCGTCGTTTTCTCTGTTCGACAGATAACGCGCCATGCTACTGCTGGCACCGCGGTTGGACAGGGCGAAGACTGAGGCGCCGTTGGCATCGGGGCTGGTATAGCCGTCGGCATGGATGGACATAAACAGATTCGCCCCATGCTGATGGGCAATTTCCACGCGCTGATAAAGGGGAATAAAGTGATCGCTTTCGCGCGTCAGCCGCACTTCAATGCGCGGATGAGACTGCAGCTCACGACGGACGTTGTTGGCAATTTCCAGGACAATATGTTTCTCTTCCGCGCCTTCTTCGCCCACCGCACCCGAATCAATCCCGCCGTGCCCCGGATCGATCATCACAATGCGTTTACCGTTACTGGCGGTTGGCCTGGGTGAGGAGTGACGGGAAGAGAGCGAAGCCTGCTGTTCTTTCGCCTGTACGGCGCGCGGGGACAAAACAGCCAGCGCCAGTCCTGACAGCAGAAGCTGGCGGCGGTGAATCAAACGTTTAAGCAAATGCATGTGCAGGTCCATAAGCAACAATCATGCAAAGTGTTATAGCTTAACGTTAGCGCCAGGGCGATCTTTCAAGCATTTCAGGTTATTACTTTGTATTTCAGCTCACTAACAGCCAAATCCCTTTTTTTTAACGTTGCCGCCAGTGGGGAGGGTTGCGCCCGACGAAGAAAGCGTGATAATCAGCAAATTGTGGTAAATAGCAGGAAAAGAAGATGGAAATCCGCACCTTCCGCCAGGAAGATTTTGAAGAAGTGATCACGCTCTGGGAACGCTGTGATTTGTTACGCCCGTGGAACGATCCGGAACTGGATATCGAACGCAAAATGCATCACGACGCCGATCTTTTTCTGGTGGCTGAAGTGGGCGGTGAAGTCGTCGGAACGGTCATGGGCGGCTACGACGGGCATCGCGGGGCGGCCTACTATCTGGCCGTGCATCCTGACTATCAGGGGCGCGGTTTTGCCAATGCCTTGATGAACCGACTTGAAAAAAAGCTCATTGCGCGCGGCTGCCCAAAAATCCATTTGATGGTGCGTGAAGAGAACGATCAGGTCGTCGCCTTTTATGAAAAACTCGACTATGAAACGGTCGATGTGGTGTTGCTGGGTAAACGTTTAATCGAAGATCGTGAATATTAATTCCGTCTGGCCGCCTGAAGAGTACGACGATAAAGGTCAGCTGCGCCTGCCGTTTCTTTTTTGGCTGATTCTGCTGCTGCAGTCGCGTACCTGGCTGCTGCTGATCATGGCTGGCGCCTCACGCCAGCAGGGAAACGATCTTCTGGCGCTCTTTTACCCCGATCGCCAGGCCTTCTGGGTAGGGCTGGCGCTTGGCTTACCGGCGCTGGCGGGCCTGCTGCTGACCGGCTATCGTTCGCGTTTGCCCCGACTGTGGCGCAGCTGGCGTCAGGTGTTGATGCTTTCCGTAGCAGTTAACCTGATTTGGCAAGGCGCACAGCTGTATCTGGCGGACTTCCTCAGTTCACCGCTTCCCCTGTTACTGACGCTATTCGATCTGCTCGCGCTGCTCTGGTTATTCAGCAGCGTTCGGCTTCGCGCCTGCTTTTTACCCCAACCGCATGCTGAATAAACTTTTTGCCGCTTTGCGACTCCAATCAGTTCTGCCTTAATGTTCTTTTATTAACAGGAGTTTTCATGAAAGCTGTTCGTTACACGTTACTGACTGTGGCCATGCTGGTCAGTGGGTGTGCCAGTTCCTCCGGTACTGATGCTAACAGCAGCCAGCAGGTAAGCTGGTGGAATCCACTGAGCTATCACTGGTCTGCTGCGCTGCCGTGGAACTGGTTTGGCTCCTCGCTTACGGCCACAGAGCAGGGCGTGGGCGGCATCAATGGCTCAACGGCCATGACCGAAGCCGCCATAAAAGAGGGGTTGAAAGGCAAGTACGATCTGCGTCAGGGCATGCGCGGCCATAACGGCCAGGTTGTGTCATTCTGGCAGGCTATGGATGACGGCAAAGTGATGCTGGTGATTTATGGTCAGACGCAGGTCGATCGCATTGAGGTGCTGGACAGCCGTATCGCCAGCGCCGACGGCAGCAAAGTCGGTGACGCGTTTAGCGCCAAATTCGACAAAGCCTTCAATAACTGCGTGCTGGCGAGCGGACTGGACAACCGTGACGTGGAGTGTCGCGCGCCCAACAGTCAGCATCTTCGCTACGTTTACAGCGGCACCTGGCACGGCCCGGAAGGCTTAATGCCGTCGGATGACACACTCAAGAGCTGGACGCTCAGCAAAATTGTCTGGCAGCGCTAAGTCTATTTTTACACCGCTCAACCGCAGGGCATAACCGGCCCTGCGCGTCCAATTCTGTTTTTCTTCTGTCTTTTCCCGCCGCCTTATGCCTTTTTCGACTTTGAAATCAGTAAACGATATATAAAACCGTTACGGGTTTACGCTGAGTTATAAATAAACTGCTGTATCAGCAGATGAGATCTGCATCAAATTTCCTCAGGGTGAACCATGACCTTACCAGCGATGAAAAAGATCGTGAGCGGACTCGCACTGTCGCTGAGTCTGGCCGGTGCCGCAAACGCGACCGAGCTGTTGAACAGCTCTTACGATGTTGCACGTGAATTATTCGTCGCCCTGAATGCGCCGTTTGTCAGCCAGTGGGATGCCAGCCATCCTGACGACAAGTTGACCATTAAGATGTCCCATGCCGGGTCATCCAAACAGGCGTTGGCGATCCTGCAAGGCCTGCGTGCCGATGTGGTGACCTATAACCAGGTCACCGATGTGCAGGTACTGCACGATAAAGGCAAACTGATCCCTGCCGACTGGCAAACCCGCCTGCCGAATAACAGTTCGCCGTTTTACTCCACCATGGCGTTCCTGGTGCGCAAGGGAAACCCAAAGCAGATTCACGACTGGTCTGATTTAACCCGTGACGATGTGAAGCTGATTTTTCCTAATCCCAAAACCTCCGGCAACGGACGTTATACCTATCTTGCTGCCTGGGGCGCCGCCAGCAACGCTGACGGGGGCGATCAGGCTAAAACCCGCGCTTTTATGACAAAATTTCTGAAAAATGTTGAAGTCTTCGATACCGGTGGCCGAGGTGCGACGACCACCTTTGCTGAACGCGGTCTGGGTGATGTGTTGATCAGTTTTGAGTCTGAAGTGAATAACATCCGCAACCAGTACGGCAAAGACGACTACGAAGTCGTGGTGCCTAAAACCGATATTCTCGCGGAGTTTCCCGTTGCCTGGGTGGATAAAAACGTCGAGCAGAATAAAACAGCCGATGCAGCGAAAGCCTATCTGACCTGGCTGTATTCTCCTGCGGCGCAGAAAATTATTACGGATTTCTATTACCGCGTGAACAATCCGCAGTTAATGGCGCAGCAAAAAGCCCGTTTTCCTGCCACGAACCTGTTTCGTGTTGAAGACATTTTTGGCGGCTGGGACACCGTGATGAAAACCCATTTCGCCAGCGGTGGCGAGCTGGACCAGTTATTAGCGGCGGGGCGGTGATCATGTTTGCAGCCAGCCAAAAACGCGTCCTGCCCGGTTTCGGTCTCAGCCTGGGCACCAGCCTGCTCTTTACCTGCCTGGTGCTGCTGCTGCCAATCAGCGCACTGATTATGCAGCTGTCGCAGATGACGTTGCAGCAATACTGGGACGTTGTCACCAATCCGCAGCTCATCGCAGCCTATAAGGTCACGCTGCTGTCGGCCGGAGTGGCCTCACTGTTTAATGCCGTATTCGGCATGTTAATGGCATGGATCTTAACGCGTTACCGTTTTCCGGGCCGCACGCTGCTCGATGGTCTGATGGATCTGCCGTTTGCGCTGCCGACCGCCGTTGCTGGCCTGACGCTGGCCGGTCTGTTTTCCGTGAACGGCTGGTACGGACAGTGGTTCGCGCATCTCGATATCAAGATCTCCTATACCTGGATCGGTATCGCGCTCGCAATGGCCTTCACCAGTATTCCGTTTGTGGTGCGCACCGTGCAGCCGGTGCTGGAAGAGCTGGGGCCTGAGTATGAGGAAGCGGCTCAAACGCTGGGCGCCACGCCCTGGCAGAGCTTCCGCCGGGTCGTTCTGCCTGAAGTGGCACCGGCCTTACTCGCGGGCACCGCGCTGTCGTTTACCCGCAGTCTGGGCGAGTTTGGTGCGGTGATCTTTATTGCCGGCAACATTGCCTGGAAAACTGAAGTGACCTCGCTGATGATCTTCGTGCGCCTGCAGGAGTTTGACTATCCGGCAGCCAGCGCCATTGCCTCGGTCATTCTGGCGGCATCGCTGCTGTTACTTTTCGCTATCAATACCTTACAAAGCCGCTTTGGTCGTCGTCTGGGAGGCCATTAATGGCAGAGATTTCGCAACTCAATCATGCTGACCGCCAGCCTGTTAACTGGGCCAAGTGGCTGCTTATTGGTCTCGGTGCGCTGATATCCTTGCTGCTGCTGGTCGTGCCGATGGTGTCCATCTTCTGGGAGGCCCTGCATCAAGGACTGGGCATCACCTTAAGCAATCTGACCGACAGCGACATGCTCCATGCCATAGGGCTCACGGTGCTGGTTGCATTGATTACTGTGCCGGTAAATTTAGTGTTCGGCACGCTGCTGGCCTGGCTGGTGACACGCTTTACCTTTCCAGGACGTCAGCTGCTCTTGACGCTGTTCGATATTCCCTTTGCGGTATCGCCTGTCGTGGCGGGCCTGATGTATCTGCTGTTCTGGGGCATCAATGGCCCGGCGGGCGGCTGGCTGGATGCCCATAATATTCAGGTGATGTTCTCCTGGCCTGGCATGGTGCTGGTCACCGTCTTCGTTACCTGTCCGTTTGTGGTGCGCGAACTGGTGCCGGTGATGCTGAGCCAGGGCAGCCATGAAGATGAAGCCGCGGTGCTGTTAGGTGCCTCGGGCTGGCAGATGTTCCGTCGCGTGACGCTGCCGAATATTCGCTGGGCCATGCTGTATGGCGTCGTGCTGACCAACGCCCGCGCAATTGGTGAGTTTGGCGCGGTTTCCGTGGTTTCGGGTTCTATTCGCGGTGAAACCTATACCTTACCGCTTCAGGTTGAATTGCTGCATCAGGATTACAATACGGTGGGCGCCTTTACTGCCGCAGCCTTACTGACCGTGATGGCAATCGTGACGCTGTTTCTGAAAAGCATTGTGCAATGGCGTTTAGAGCAACAGCACAAACGCCTGCAACTGGAGGACAATCATGAGCATTGAGATTAACCAGATCAACAAATCCTTTGGTCGCACAGCGGTGCTGAACGATATCTCACTGGATATTCCGTCTGGCCAGATGGTGGCCTTACTGGGGCCGTCCGGTTCGGGTAAAACTACGCTGCTGCGCATCATTGCTGGACTGGAACATCAGAACAGCGGTCAGATTCGTTTTCACGACCACGATGTCAGCCGCCTGCACGCCCGCGATCGCCAGGTCGGATTTGTCTTCCAGCACTATGCGCTGTTCCGTCATATGACGGTCTTCGACAATATTGCCTTTGGCCTGACCGTGCTGCCGCGCCGTGAGCGTCCGTCCAGTGCGGAAATAAAAAAACGCGTCACGCGCCTGCTGGAGATGGTGCAGCTTTCCCATCTGGCGAACCGTTTCCCGGCCCAGCTTTCGGGGGGCAGAAGCAGCGCGTCGCACTGGCAAGAGCCCTGGCCGTGGAACCGCAAATTTTGTTGCTGGATGAGCCCTTTGGTGCGCTGGACGCTCAGGTGCGTAAAGAGCTGCGCCGTTGGTTACGTCAGCTACACGAAGAATTGAAGTTCACCAGCGTGTTCGTCACGCACGATCAGGAAGAGGCGATGGAAGTGGCCGATCGCGTGGTGGTGATGAGCCAGGGCAGCATCGAACAGGTGGGGACGCCGGATGAAGTCTGGCGCGATCCCGCCACGCGCTTCGTGCTGGAATTCCTGGGTGAGGTTAACCGCTTCGATGGTGAAGTGCATGGTTCTCAGTTCCATGTCGGGGCGCACCACTGGCCGTTAGGCTATACCTCTGCACATCAGGGCGCGGTCGATCTGTTCCTGCGCCCGTGGGAAATCGACGTTTCGCGCCGAAGCAGCCTGGAAACGCCGCTGCCCGTTCAGGTCTTAGAAGTGAGTCCTCGTGGTCACTTCTGGCAGCTGGTGGTGCAGCCAACGGGATGGCAGAGCGAGCCCTTCTCGCTGGTCTTTGACGGTGAACAGACCGCGCCATTGCGCGGCGAGCGCCTGTTCGTGGGGCTTCAGCAGGCCCGACTGTACCAGGGCGCGACACCGTTACGGGCGGTTGCCTTTGCACACAGCGCCTGATATTTTCTTTTTCACGCAGGGCGGGACAGTGTCCCGCCTTTTTAATGACCTGAATACCGCGATAACCCGGGCTGTGGCCTGGATCAGGGCGGAGAGGGTTTTGCCAGGAAATGCATCGTGACCACTCTGGAAGACACTATCGGCAATACGCCGCTCATCAGATTACAGCGCCTGGCGCCTGACAACGGCAGTGAAGTCTGGCTTAAGCTGGAAGGGAATAACCCTGCCGGTTCAGTGAAAGATCGGGCCGCCTGGTCGATGATCCACCAGGCCGAGTTGCGCGGTGACATTACTCCGGGCGACCAGTTGATCGAAGCCACCAGTGGCAACACCGGCATTGCGCTGGCGATGATTGCCGCGATGAAGGGTTATCGGCTGCGGCTGCTGATGCCCGACAACATGAGTCAGGAGCGGCAGGATGCGATGCGCGCCTACGGCGCAGAACTGGTGCTGATTAGCCGCGAGCAGGGGATGGAAGGCGCACGCGATCGGGCTCAGGAGATGGCGGCACGGGGCGAAGGCAGGGTACTGGACCAGTTCAATAACCCGGATAACCCGCTCGGCCATTACCAAACCACCGGGCCTGAGCTGTGGCAGCAGTCGAAACAGCGAATGACCCACTTTGTTTCCAGCATGGGTACCACGGGAACCATTACTGGCGTAGGCCGGTTTTTAAAGGATCACCAGACCGGCGTTAAGGTGATTGGCCTGCAGCCTACCGAAGGCAGCAGCATTCCCGGCATCCGCCGCTGGCCGCAGGCTTACATGCCGGGCATTTATCGCCCTGAGTTGGTGGATGACATCATTGATATGGGACAGCAGGAAGCCGAAGAAACCATGCGCGCGTTAGCGCGACGTGAAGGCATCTTCTGCGGCGTCAGTTCCGGCGGTTCGGTTGCTGGCGCACTGCGCATCGCCCGGGCGAATCCGGGGAGCGTGGTGGTGGCTATCGTCTGCGACCGGGGCGATCGCTATCTCTCAACCGGAATTTATCAGTAGCGTCCTCCTTATTACCGATGCGTTAAAAAAGGCGTGTGTTGCCCACCAGGGCGCATAAGCCTTTTTTGTTTACCGGAGTTGGCACTATGCTTAGTCGCATCTGTAAGGATCGCGTAAAACCGGCTGCGCATTACGTTGGCTCGGTTCAAAATAGCGCCAGTTACGCATGAGAGATAACAATGAAAATCTTGCTGGTAGATGACGACGTAGAGTTAGGCACCATGTTAAGCCAATACCTGATAACAGAAGGTTTTGACGCTCAGCTGGTGTTAACCGGCAGTGCCGGGGTTCAGGGAGCGCTGTCGGGGGAGTTTAGCGCCATGATACTGGACATTATGTTGCCCGATATGAGCGGCACCGACGTGCTGCGTCAGGTTCGTCAGCAAAGCCGCCTGCCGGTAATTATGCTGACCGCCAAAGGCGATAATATTGATCGGGTCATCGGGCTGGAAATGGGCGCGGATGACTATATGCCCAAACCCTGTTATCCCCGCGAGCTGGTTGCACGTTTGCGCGCGGTCCTGCGACGGGTTGAGGAGCTTGCACCCCAGCAGGACAAAAAAGAGATACTGCAGTGGGGCGAGCTCACCCTTAATTCTGCCAGGCGGATTACGGAGTGGAAGGGCAAAACGTTTGACCTGACCGCCTCAGAATTTAACCTGCTCGATTTGCTGCTGCGTTCACCCGACCGGGTAGTGACGAAAGACGAACTGTCAGAAAAAGGTCTGGGCCGACCGCGCGAAGCTTACGATCGCAGCGTGGATGTTCACATCAGTAATATTCGTCAGAAGCTCAGTGCGCTCACGGCAGAGAGCATTACGATTGAGACCGTTCGCAGCATTGGCTATCGCATTCGATGAGTCACAGCTATCGCGGACGCATGTTCTGGAAAATCCTGCTGGGCTTTTGGCTGGTATTTTTCATCATTAGCCAGCTTATCTGGCTGGGGTTTTCACTTTCCGGAACCCGCCACCATCCGCCTGAACTCCAGGTAACACAGCGTCTGGCGGATGTGTTAATGGCATCAGCCACGTCCGTGCTGGAACGTGAAGGGCCAGCCGCACTCAAGGTGATGACAGCAGAGTGGACGCCTGAGGAACGCCAGTTCCTGAGCATGAGTCCTGTTGATGACCTTCAGCCCGCCGTCAGCGCGCCGCCGCCGGTTTCCGATACCACTGATAGAGCGTTTTTCCCCGATCGGCTGGTGCGTCAGGTAAAGGGTGCAGACGGCAACGATTATGAACTGATGTATGACCTCAGAGGAATGCGTAAACTGAGTCGGGAAGGGCGACCACACAACTTTCTGAACATACCCGAACCCATGTTTATTTTTGCTGGTTCGGTAGGGCTGCTGTTCAGTTTGCTGTTGGCCTGGAACCTGACCCGGCCGATGCGACAGCTGCGCGAAGGGTTTTCGCGCGTGGCTAATGGGGATTTACGCGTCCGGCTTTACCCGGCGCTGCGTAAACGCCACGATGAGCTGTCGAGCGTGGCTCAGGCATTCGATGCGATGGTAGAACGGCTGGATACGCTGGTGAAGGCGCGTGAGGCGCTGCTTCACGATATCTCTCACGAACTGCGCTCACCGCTCGCTCGCCTGCAGTTGGCCACCGGGCTGGCACGTCAAAGGCCAGAGAATGTCAGTACTTCACTGGATCGCATTGACGAAGAAGCGCAACGGCTTGATAAGATGATTGGCGAGCTGTTGGCTCTGGCGCGTGCAGAACACGAAAGCATGCCGGGAGAACACTATTTTGACCTTGCGGGATTGCTGGAGGCGGTAGTGACAGACTTGCGTTATGAAGCGCAGATCCCTGGTGTGGATGTCGTGTATGACGTTGATGAGCGCGCCGATCATACGGTGCGAGGCAATGCGGAACTGTGCCGCCGTGGCATTGAAAACGTATTACGCAATGCCCTGCGCTTCTCGCTGCCGGGACAACGTATTCATGTGAGCCTGAAGGTGGAATCGCAGTGGCTGGCTATTCACGTACGTGACCAGGGGCCGGGTGTGGAAGAAACCAAACTTTCCAGCATCTTTGACCCGTTTGTACGCGTGAATTCGCCGCTGATGGGCAAAGGTTACGGGCTGGGTTTGGCTATCGTACGTAAAGTGGTGTTGGCGCATCATGGGGAAGTGCACGCCGTCAATAGACCGGAAGGCGGGCTGGAGCTCACGCTGCGTTTGCCGCGCTGGCAGCCGGATTAACGCGGAAAACGAGCAAAAAAAACGGCACCCTCAGGTGCCGTTTTTCGTTTACTTCCTGATGCGAATCACAGGGGTTTCACCCACAATGACCTGACCAGAAAGCTTCGTCAGATCTTTGATTTCATCCATGTTGGAGATGACAACAGGCGTCAACGTTGATTTTGCTTTCTCTTCCAGCAGTGCCAGATCGAACTCAATAACCACGTCGCCTTTTTTAACCTTCTGACCTTCTTCAGCGATACGTTTGAAGCCTTCGCCTTTCAGTTCAACGGTATCAATACCGAAGTGAACAAAAAGCTCAATGCCGTTATCTGATTCGATTGAAAAGGCGTGGTTGGTTTCGAAAATCTTGCCGATAGTCCCGTCAACCGGCGCAACCATTTTGTTGCCGCTTGGTTTGATCGCAATACCGTCACCCACGATTTTTTCTGCAAACACCACATCTGGTACGTCTTCAATGTTCACGATTTCGCCTGACAGAGGCGCTACGATATCAATTGTCCCAGCGCTATCTGTTTTTTCGCCAAAAAGTTTAGAAAACAAACCCATGATCTTCTCCTAAGCAGTAATTTGGGGCCAGCATCTCGTGGATCAGCAGAGCGTTTTTTCTTTAATGAACTTGTTGACCAGGTTCATTAAGTCTTCCGCCGTAGGTTGAGCCAGTGCCTGCTCTGCCAACGCCTTCGCATCTTCGAAATGTGTATTACGAATAATTTTCTTGATGCCAGGGATAGAAATGGCACTCATGCTGAATTCGTCCAGCCCCATTCCCAGTAACAGTAGTGTAGCACGTTCGTCACCTGCCAGCTCACCACACATGCCAGTCCATTTACCTTCAGCATGAGACGCATCAATAACTTGCTTGATGAGGTTCAGCACTGACGGTGTCATTGGGTTATACAGGTGCGAAATCAAATCATTACCACGATCTACTGCGAGAGTATACTGCGTCAAATCGTTTGTCCCAATGCTAAAGAAGTCGACTTCTTTCGCCAGGTGACGGGCAATCACGGCTGAGGCAGGCGTTTCGACCATAATGCCGACTTCGATTGACTCATCAAACGCTTTGCCTTCTTCGCGTAACTGCGCTTTAAGCATCTCCAGCTCGGCTTTCAGACTGCGGACTTCTTCGACCGAAATAATCATCGGGAACATGATGCGCAGCTTACCGAATGAGGAGGCACGCAGAATAGCGCGCAGCTGTGCATGCAGAATTTCTTTACGATCCATCGCAATACGGATGGCGCGCCAGCCCAGGAACGGGTTCTCTTCCTTCGGCAGGTTCATGTAAGGCAGGTCTTTATCACCGCCAATGTCCATGGTACGCACGATAACGGCCTGCGAGCCCATCGCTTCAGCAACGGCTTTGTAAGCCTGGAACTGCTCTTCTTCAGTCGGCAGCGAATCGCGATCCATAAACAGGAACTCGGTGCGATACAACCCGACACCTTCAGCGCCGTTACGCTCTGCACCGGCGATATCACGCACGGTGCCGATATTGGCGCAGACTTCAACCTGATGACCATCCAGGGTTACCGCGGGCAGATCTTTCAGCTTGGCCAGTTCATGTTTTTCGGACAGATACTGGTTCTGAACCGCTTTCAGCTCTTCCTGAACGGCGTCAGACGGATTGACGTGAATCGCATTGTTCACGCCATCCAGAATGATGAAGTCACCGTTCTTAATGGAGGTGGTCACGTTACCTGTGCCGACGATCGCTGGAATTTCTAACGAACGCGCCATGATGGACGTGTGCGACGTGCGACCGCCAAGGTCAGTAATAAAGCCCAGCACCTTTTTCAGGTTTAGCTGTGCGGTCTCTGACGGCGTTAAATCTTTCGCCACCAGAATAGATTCGTCCTGGATTGCACTCAGATCGACAATATGCAGACCTAAAATATTTTGCAGCAGGCGTTTACCGATGTCGCGCACGTCCGCCGCACGCTCTTTCAGGTATTCATCATCCAGTTCTTCCAGCGCTTTAGCCTGAGCGTCAATCACGGAATTCACCGCGGCATCGGCAGTTGCGTGATCTTTTTTGATCAGGTCGGTAATTTCCTGCTCCAGCTCTTCGTCTTCCAGCAACATGATGTGGCCTTCGAAGATCGCTGCTTTTTCTTCACCCAGGGATTCGCTGGCTTTAATGCGAATGGCTTCCAGCTGTTCAGCCGCTTTGCCGCGGCCCTGAAGAAAGCGCTGAATCTCCTGCTCAACCTGATCATCTGAAATCTTTTTATGGTTGATGACGATCTCGTCTTCTTTCAGCAGCAGAGCTTTGCCGAAAGCGATACCTGGTGATGCTAAAATGCCTGAAATCATAACCCTACCTTTTAATCACGATGGCTGACTGGACTCGTTGCATTGCCATAGTCGTGGGACACGTACTCTACGAAAGCAATAACGCGGACAGTTTGTCCGCGATCAAGATGTTGCACGCAATGGCGCAGAAGAGTCGTTTTAAAGCGGTGCAGAAAGGACGTTACTCCAGTTCCGCCATCAGCTTAACTAAATGCTCTACGGCTTTTTGCTCATCTTCACCTTCCGCAGAAAGGGTCACAACGGTGCCCTGGGTCAGACCCAGCGTCTGCAGCTTAAACAGGCTTTTAGCGCTGGCAGATTTACCATTGGAGGTGACAGTGATTTCTGACTGGAAGGCTTTAGCTTCTTTGACAAATTGCGCAGCAGGGCGAGTATGCAGTCCGTTTGGTGCGGTAATGGTAACTTCTTGCTGGAACATTCTATTTCCCCAACTTTTTCAGGATTAGTGTTATGGATCTAAAGTCTAGCCTGGAGCCCTAACTTTAGCCTGTGAAGGTGCGCGGGTATACATCTTACTGTCTAACAATGCGCTTGAATGAGTCTTTCATTCCCGCTGAGTGTCAAAAAGCGATTTGAGCACGTCACCGGTTAATTATGCCGTGATTTGCCCTTTCACTAAATCTGAATCTTGACTCAGCTTGATCCACTTCAAAGGAGGATTAATTTCAGGCTTCGAAATAATTGGCAGTCTAAATACCAGAGCCACGTGAGTGAAATCAATCTGCGACATGGTGAAAGTGAGATCTGGGCCACAAAAAAGCACCCATCCGGGTGCTTTTTAGGCAATTATCCGCACCCTGTTCGGGCTATTGCAGCTCTTTTTCGGTAAAGAGATCGGCAAACAGGGCGGTGCTGAGATAGCGCTCGCCGGAAGAGGGGAGAATCACGACGATATTTTTATTGGCGTAAGCTTCATCTTCCTGCAGCTTCAACGCGGCGGCAACGGCGGCACCAGATGAAATACCGGCCAGGATACCTTCTTCTTCCATCAGACGACGTGCAGTGGAGATGGCTTCTTCGTTGGTGATAGCCACTGCCAGGTCAATCAGCGACAGTTCCAGGTTGCCTGGAATAAAGCCAGCACCGATCCCCTGAATCTTGTGGGGGCCGGGTTTCAATTCTTCGCCCGCCATGGCCTGGGCAATGACCGGTGAGTCGGCTGGCTCAACCGCAACCGTGATCAATTCTTTTTTGCCTTTGGTGTTTTTTATGTAACGACTTACCCCGGTCAGGGTACCGCCGGTACCCACACCGGCGATGAACACGTCCACTTCGCCATCCGTATCTTCCCAGATTTCCGGGCCGGTGGTCTTTTCATGAATTTCCGGGTTAGCCGGGTTGCTGAACTGCTGCAGCAGCAGGAATTTGTCGGGATCGCTGGCAACAATCTCTTCAGCTTTTGAGATGGCACCTTTCATGCCTTTTGCGCCTTCGGTCAGCACCAGATTTGCGCCTAACGCTTTCAGCAGCTTGCGCCGCTCAACAGACATGGTATCCGGCATGGTGAGCGTCAGTTTATAGCCGCGTGCCGCCGCTACGTAGGCCAGTGCGATGCCGGTGTTGCCGCTCGTCGGCTCAACAAGTTCAATGCCAGGCTTAAGAATACCGCGCTTTTCCGCGTCCCAAATCATATTGGCACCGATACGGCATTTCACACTGAAGCTCGGGTTACGGGACTCGACCTTCGCAAGGATGCGGCCGTTACCGATGCGGTTCAGTCGAACCAGCGGCGTATGACCAATTGTCAAAGAGTTGTCTTCATAAATCTTGCTCATAGCCTGTCCTTAACTGTATGAATTATTGGGAACCCTCAGAGCATACCTGTTCTTCTTTCTGGCGGAAGGAAAGAAATCATATATCTATATGTCTCATGGCAATAAGACCTGCCAGAAATTGCATAAGGATAGTTGATGATTTAGCTCAGGTGCCACGAGCAAGCTTTGCGCGATAACGATCGACCCACATTGCCGTTGCGCCACAAACTGCTACTGGCATGATGGCCAGATTAACGACCGGAATCATTGTAAACAGGCTGACCAGCGCACCAAACTGCAAGTTTGCCGTCTTGTGCTGACGCAGCGCCTGGCGCATCTGCTGAAAACCCACCTTATGATTATCGAAAGGATAGTCACAGTACTGAATCGATAACATCCACGCGCTGAACATAAACCATAAAACGGGCGCGACGGTCTGCCCAAAGCCCGGAATAAAGTAGAGCAGCAGTAAGCCCAGCGCGCGTGGCAGGTAGTAGCCCAGCTTCTGCAATTCGCGTTTCATAATGCGGGGAACATCTTTGAGCAGGCCTACCCAGCCGCTGTTAGGCAGCGGTTTGCCGGTCAGGCGCGCTTCCAGTTGTTCGGCCAGTAGCCCACAAAAGGGGGCGGCAATCAGGTTGGCAAGGGTGGAAAAGAAGTAACTGAACACCAGTACCACGGAAATCACCGACAGCGGCCACAGCAAATAGCTCAGCCACTGTAGCCAGTCGGGAACGTGGGACATCAACTGCGGGATCCAGCTATCAAGCTGGTAAAAAAGCCATACGAAAGCCCCGCCCAGCAGAAGGATGTTGACCAGTAAAGGGATAATCACAAAGCGTCGAATACCGGGCAATCTGACCAGCTTCCAGCCCTCGCTGAAGTAATGCAAACCGTTAAAAGCGGAAACCGAATTGTTGACAACCATAAAGCCCGTTCTCCTGAAGATGGTAAGGCGCCTCTACTATAACCTGGCTTTTTCACCTCTCCAGGTGCCGTTTGGGTAAAAAAACAGCGAAAAAGCGTGGGTGGTCTATCTTATTTGTGAGAAAATACTGCACAGACTTGCACTTATCTGGCAGGGCAAATACAGTTAGAGAATAAAGTTTGCCGCGGTGGCAAGGTATTGGAACAACAGAGAATACAATGATGCAGGATTTGCGTCTGATATTAATCGTTGTTGGCGCGATCGCCATTATAGCGCTTCTTATTCACGGACTGTGGACCAGCCGTAAAGAGCGCTCTTCAGTCTTCCGCGATCGCCCGCACAAACGTTTGAAACAACGTGATGAACATGATGATGAGACGCTTACCGACGACGTTGATGACGGCGTGGGTCAAGTGCGTGTGCGCCATGCCCGCGACCATCAGGAACCTCACTTCGATGATATTCGCGATACGCAGCCAGACGAGCAGCACGCGCCTGTAACGCCACAGCGTGCACGCCAGCCTGCCACATCAGCGCCGGAAAGCGATCCCCTGTTTGCGCCAGCACCCAAGCCTGAACCCGCACAGCCGCGGCCAGCGCCTGCACGTCAGCAGCCCGCGCCTCAGCCAACCTTTGTTGCGCCACCGGTACAGGCAGATCCTCTGCTGGATTCTGACCCGCTGGATACCGTTCAGCCCAATCCCGTTTATCAGGCCGAGCCTGAACCCGCGCCTGAGGTCGTCAGCCCGCCGCCACCTAAGCAACCTGAAGCGTGCCCTGTAGCCAGCAGCAAGCCGAAAGAAGCGGTGCTGGTTCTGCATGTCGCCGCCCATTCCGGTGGTCAGCTAAATGGTGAAGCCCTGTTACAGGGGATTTTGCAGGCCGGTTTTCAGTTTGGTGAAATGAATATTTTCCATCGTCACCTCAGCCCGGCGGGCAGCGGCCCTGTGCTGTTTAGCCTGGCCAATATGGTGAAACCGGGCTCGTTCAATCCGGATGAAATGACTGATTTCACCACGCCCGGTGTGTCCATCTTCATGATGGTGCCGTCCTATGGCGATGCGAATCAAAACTTTAAGCTGATGCTACAGTCCGCACAGCGTATTGCGGACGATGTGGGCGGTGTGGTTCTCGATGATGAGCGCCGTATGATGACGCCACAAAAACTGGAAACCTACAAAGCGCGTATCCGCGATGTGGTTGAATCCCGGGACTAATCCACACTTTTCAATTTGTTATGATAAACCCCCGCCTGTCGGGGGTTTTTTATCTGATGGGGTTATATGAAATCCGTCCAGGAACACATCACCGAACTGCGCACGACGCTGCGCCATCATGAATACCTTTATCACGTTATGGACGCACCGGAAGTACCGGATGTGGAATACGATCGCCTCATGGGCGAACTGCGGGAACTCGAAGCGCAGCATCCTGACCTGATTACGCCGGATTCCCCTACGCAGCGCGTCGGTGCCGCACCGTTGATGGTGTTTGAGCAGGTTCGCCATGAAGTGCCGATGTTGTCACTGGATAATGCCTTTGACGAAGCCAGCTTCAGAGCGTTTAACAAGCGCGTGCAGGATCGGCTAAAAAGCAGCGACGATCTGGTCTACTGCTGTGAGCTCAAACTGGATGGCCTGGCCGTGAGCCTGTTGTATGAAGACGGACTGTTAACCCGTGCGGCAACCCGCGGTGACGGCACGACCGGCGAGAATATTACAAGCAACGTGCGCACAATCCGCGCGATCCCACTGCGGCTCAAAGGCGAGAACATTCCTGCCCGCGTCGAAGTGCGGGGCGAGGTGTTTATGACGCAAAGCGGCTTTGAAAAGCTGAATGCGGAAGCGCGCCGCACCGAAGGTAAAGTCTTCGCCAATCCGCGCAACGCTGCGGCGGGTTCACTGCGCCAGCTCGATCCTCGTATTACGGCAAAACGCCCACTCACATTTTTCTGTTATGGCATTGGCCTGCTGGAAGGTGGCGAGATGCCACGCAGCCATATGGCGCGTCTACAACAGTTTAAAGCGTGGGGCTTGCCAGTCAGCGATCGTATTCGTCTGGTCCATAACGCGGATGAAGCGCTGGCCTTTTATCACGAGGTTGACGCGCAGCGTGCAGAACTGGGATTTGACATCGACGGCGTCGTGATCAAAGTCGATTCTCAGGATCTGCAGGAGAAGCTGGGCTTTGTCGCCCGTGCACCGCGTTGGGCGGTGGCCTTTAAGTTTGCCGCTCAGGAACAGATGACCGTCGTGCGCGACGTTGAATTCCAGGTGGGCCGCACTGGCGCGATTACACCTGTGGCGCGCCTGGAGCCGGTGCAGGTGGCTGGCGTGATGGTCAGCAATGCGACCTTGCATAATGCCGATGAGATAGCACGTCTTGGTTTACGTATTGGCGATAAAGTTGTGATTCGCCGTGCTGGTGACGTGATTCCTCAGGTGGTCAATGTCGTCACCAGTGAACGGCCTGAGGACGCCCGTGAGATCGTTTTCCCCGCGCAGTGCCCGGTCTGCGGTTCTGATGTCGAACGTGTCGAGGGCGAAGCCGTCACCCGGTGTACAGGTGGTTTGATCTGCGGCGCACAACGCAAAGAAGCGCTGAAGCATTTTGTCTCACGCCGCGCCATGGACGTCGACGGGATGGGCGATAAGATTATCGATCAACTGGTCGAGAAAGAGTACGTTAAAACTCCGGCCGATTTGTTCCGGCTTAACCGTGAAACCTTAACCGGGCTGGATCGCATGGGCGCGAAGTCAGCGCAGAACGTGGTCGACGCTCTGGAGAAAGCCAAGTCCACGACGCTGGCGCGTTTCCTGTATGCGCTCGGTATTCGCGAGGTTGGCGAAGCGACTGCGGCTAACCTCGCGAACCATTTTGGCGAGCTACAAAAGGTGATGGATGCCGATCTGGACGCGCTGATTGCAGTGCAGGATGTGGGCACCGTGGTGGCGACGCACGTACGTCACTTTATGGAAGAAGAGAGCAATCGCGACGTGATTCGCCAGCTGGTCGAAGACATTGGTATCAACTGGCCCCAGGTGGTGGTGGTTAAAGCGGAAGAGATTGACAGTCCGTTTGCAGGCAAAACCGTGGTGCTCACCGGCTCGCTGTCACAGATGAACCGTGACGATGCGAAAGCGCGCCTTACCGAACTCGGCGCGAAAGTCAGTGGAAGCGTATCGAAGAAAACCGATCTGCTAATCGCGGGCGAAGCGGCCGGTTCAAAACTGGCGAAGGCGCAGGAGCTGGGCATCGACGTGATTGATGAAGCTGAAATGATTCGACTGCTGGGAGCCTGACATGGACAAACAGTATCTGGTTGAGATAGCTAACACGGTCATGCCGTTTGGCAAATACAAAGGCCGGGTGCTGATTGATTTGCCTGAACCTTACCTGTTGTGGTTCGCCCGCAATGGCGACTTTCCTTCAGGACATTTAGGTGAGCTAATGCAACTGACGTTGACGATTAAAATTGAAGGGCTGGAAGGCCTGGTGAAGCCCCTGAAGCGCGGTGAATAATTACGCTGCCTCGTTATAGTGAGCATACGAGGCAGCAATTTCCTGTGCGTTTCGGTTACTTCTGCGATTCCACCGCAGCGGCTTTTTCTTTTTTAGCCTGTAACGCGTTGGTTTTCTTATAACGTCCGGCAATAAACGAACACACCATCAGCTGCACCTGATGAAAGATCATCAGTGGCAAGACGATAATGCCCACGGCACTGGCGGGGAACAGAATGTTCGCCATCGGCACGCCGTTTGCCAGACTCTTTTTGGAACCACAGAACAGGACAACGATCTCATCCTGACGGTTGAAGCCAAACAGGCGAGAGGCAAAGTAGTTAATTAGCAGAACGATAGTCAGCAGCAGTAGACATCCCGCCAGAATCCACAGCAGCGTATCAACGCCAACCCGTTTCCAGATGCCGTTTACCACCGCTTCACTAAAGGCGGAATAGACCACCAACAGAATAGACGTTTGATCCGTAATACCAATCAGGCTGCGGTGTCTTTCCACCCAACCACTGATCCAACGGCGCGACAGGTGACCTAACACAAAAGGCACCAACAGCTGCAGCATGATTTTACCCACCTGCTCCAGGCCATCGCCCGGCCCGTTACTGTTAACATCCATCACCAGATTCACCAGTAAAGGGGAGATGAAAACGCCCAGCAGGCTGGATGCCGAGGCGCTACAGACCGCGGCAGCAACGTTTCCGCCCGCCATTGAGGTAAAGGCAATGGCGGACTGCACAGTAGCAGGTAAGATGCACAGATAAAGGAAGCCAGTATAAATTTCTGGGCCGACCTTCACCGGATGCCACCAGACAATTAACAGGCCAATCGCCGGGAACAGGACAAATGTACTGCACATAATCCACAGGTGAAGCCGCCAGTGGCTGCTACCTGCGATGATTTTTTCTCGCGACAATTTAGCACCGTGCATAAAAAACAGCAGGGCAATCGCTGCGGTGGTGAGGTATTCGAAAAAGTCGACAAACCCGCCTCTTGCCGGGATAAAAGAGGCCAACAGTACAGTGATGATCAGCTTAATCATCATTGGGTCAATGCGTAAAAATCCCATCGTTACAATCCGGTTAAATTAAGTCTGGAGTGATTGTGCGCGATGTGGGTTTAGAAATAAAATTGATTTATTAGATTAATCTATGTGAGAAATCGATGAATTACTCTTTGCGTCAGCTTCGCACCTTTGTTGCTGTAGCGCACTACGGCGGTTTTAGTCAGGCAGGGCAGGCGATTGGCCTGAGCCAGTCGGCCGTAAGCCACAGCATCAAAGAGCTGGAGAATGAAATTGGCGTTCGCCTACTGGACCGGACGACGCGTGAAGTGGTGCTGACCGAGGCCGGACAGCAGCTGGCATCTCGCATGGAAAGGCTGCTGGAAGAGATAAATACCACGCTGCTTGATATTCGCAGCTATGGTGAACAGCGCAGTGGCACGGTGCGCATCGCGGCCAGTCAGACCATCTCTGCGCACCTGATGCCGCAGTGCCTTGCTGCCAGCCAGCATAGCTATCCGGACATAAAAATCATTTTGCACGATCGCGTTCAGCAGTGGGTTTTAGAAAGCGTCCGCAATGCTGAAGTGGATTTTGGCATCGTGATCGGACCGCTTAACGACACCGATTTTGACGGCTGCGCGATTCTGGATGAACCTTTTTTGCTGTTGTGTCGTGAGGACGATCCACTCGCAGACGTTGTTCAGGCAAACTGGTCGCTGTTAGATGGGCGAACGATGGTGCTGCAGGATTACGCTTCAGGCAGCCGGGTATTAATTGATGCGGCTTTACGCCAGCAAAATATCAACGTTAATGTCGTTCAGGAGATCGGCCATCCCGCGACGCTGTTTCCTATGGTCGATGCCGGCATTGGGATTAGCATTTTACCGGCGCTGGCGTTACCGCTTCCGGCAGGACGGGCGCTGACGGTGCGCCGTCTTTATCCGGAGATCAATCGCACCCTGACTTTAATTAAGCGTAAAAATCGCTCTTTAACGCCAGCGGCCGAAGCGATCTGGCAGGAGGTGCGTCAGCAGGCAAGATTGCTGACGCAACAACGCGAGTCCAGACCGGCGTTTTAGATATAGACATCGAGTTGATTGGTCTGCGTTGGACGGTTAACGCCATCTGCAGATGCAGTATTACCTTCTTTTTGTGCCTGCTTTGCTTCAGCTTTCTGTTGCTCTTTGCGTTGTAACTGCTGGATTTGCGCTTCTAAAACCTGGATCTGCGCCTTGATAACGTCTTGCTGCTTCTTTTTCTGTTCTGTCGTCAGCGTTTTGTCATCGCCCAGACTTTTCAGTTGATCGTTGAGACGAGAAATTTGCTTATTCAGGCTGGCGATTTGTGCAGCCGTATCTGATGAGGCGCTGGTGCTGTCTGACGTCGAGCCACTGCCGATGCTGGGGGTGCTGGTTGTAATAGTTGTCATTATGATCTCCTTGCAATTAGACGTATTAGGTTATCGGACGCTCGTGGAAAAGCTTCATGCCCCAGAATGTTAATTTTACGAAAAGATTTTTACAGTCTGGCGTCAGTTTGCGCAGCAGGAGAAAAATGAAGGGCGGTTTGCAGGCGTGTCTGAGGGACGACCATCCTGCACGTTTTACAGGGTGAGTGGCGCAGGATAGTCTTGTTTACTGGCCTCGCCCTGCGGGTGAGGCTGGCGCATCAGCCTGAATCGCATTGCGATTCAGTCGAACCTGCGGCAGGTTCTCATCCTGCACGTCAGATATCGGCGCGCAGAAACGAAAAAAGCGCCTGAAGGCGCTTTTTTTTAAATTTGGTGGGTCGTGCAGGATTGCCTCGGCCCGGTGGGCCTCGCCCTGCGGGTGATGCTGGCGCATCAGCCTGAATCGCTTTGCGATTCAGTCGAACCTGCGGCAGGTTCTCATCCCGCACGTTTTACGCACAGCAAAAAGGCGCCTTTAGGGCGCCTTTCAACATTGGTGGGTCGTGCAGGATTCGAACCTGCGACCAATTGATTAAAAGTCAACTGCTCTACCAACTGAGCTAACGACCCGAAGTGGTGGGTGATGACGGGTTCGAACCGCCGACCCCCTCCTTGTAAGGGAGATGCTCTACCAACTGAGCTAATCACCCACTTCGGTACTGCTTCACAAGAGTGTCATCTGACTAAGATATGGTGGGTGATGACGGGTTCGAACCGCCGACCCCCTCCTTGTAAGGGAGATGCTCTACCAACTGAGCTAATCACCCATATCTTATCTCTTGTCACTGCGGGCCACCTTAAACCTTCTTAAGAGTGGTGGGTGATGACGGGTTCGAACCGCCGACCCCCTCCTTGTAAGGGAGATGCTCTACCAACTGAGCTAATCACCCCCGCTGTGTGGAGTCGCATTATAGGGATAGTTGATTTTGAGTCAACGCTTTTTAAAACATAATTGTGCGTTCGGTTTAATTTTAAACATCCCGCAGGGATTTTATCCAATGTGCTGGTTTTCTTAGCAGAAATACAGGCTTTGCTGCCGCTCTGCTGTCTTGCATGCATTGAGGATTCATCATCAGATGCTAGAATATGCGCACTGTTTTCGCGTCTAACCCGTTTTTTGTCATCCAGACAACGAACCTGCGCATTTAAGGCAATACTGAATGAAAATCAAAACTCGCTTCGCGCCAAGCCCTACCGGCTTCTTACACGTAGGTGGCGCTCGTACTGCACTCTACTCATGGCTCTTTGCCCGTCATCATCAGGGCGAGTTTGTACTGCGCATTGAAGATACCGATCTTGAGCGTTCTACACCGGAAGCCATCGAAGCTATTATGGATGGGATGAACTGGCTGAGCCTGGACTGGGATGAAGGCCCTTATTACCAGACCAAACGCTTCGACCGCTACAATGCCGTCATTGATGAAATGCAGGAAGCGGGTACTGCCTATAAATGTTACTGCTCGAAAGAACGTCTTGAAGCGCTGCGTGAAACGCAGATGGCCAACGGCGAAAAACCCCGCTATGACGGCCGCTGCCGTGACAGCCATGAGCATCATGCCGCTGATGAGCCGCATGTAGTGCGCTTCCGTAATCCACAGGAAGGCTCTGTTATTTTTGACGATCAGATTCGCGGTCCGATTGAGTTCAGTAACCAGGAGCTGGACGATCTGATCATCCGCCGTACCGATGGCTCACCGACTTACAACTTCTGCGTCGTGGTGGATGACTGGGATATGGGCATCACCCACGTAGTGCGCGGTGAAGACCACATCAATAACACGCCGCGTCAGATCAATATCCTGAAGGCGATAGGCGCACAGGTACCGGTTTATGCCCACGTTTCGATGATTCTGGGTGACGACGGTAAGAAACTGTCTAAACGTCATGGTGCAGTAGGTGTGATGCAATACCGTGATGACGGCTATCTGCCAGAGGCGTTGCTTAACTATCTGGTACGTCTGGGCTGGTCACATGGCGATCAGGAAATTTTTTCTGTCAAAGAGATGACGGCGCTGTTTAGCCTGGATGCGGTCAGTAAATCGGCCAGTGCCTTTAATACCGAAAAACTGCAGTGGTTAAATCACCACTATATTAATACGCTGCCGCCCGAGTACGTGGCAACCCATCTGCAGTGGCATATTGAACAGCAGAACATTGATACCCGCACTGGCCCGGAACTGGCGAAGTTGGTGACCTTGCTGGGCGAGCGCTGCAAGACGCTGAAAGAGATGGCGGCATCCTGTCACTATTTCTATCAGGACTTTGCTGAGTTCGATGCCGATGCCGCGAAAAAGCATTTACGTCCAGTCGCGCGTCAGCCGCTGGAAGTGGTTCGCGACAAGCTGGCCGCCTTGACTGACTGGAATGCAGAAACGGTGCATCAGGCTATTCAGGAGAGCGCGGATGAGCTGGGTGTGGGCATGGGCAAAGTCGGCATGCCGCTGCGCGTCGCCGTCACTGGCGCAGGTCAGTCTCCCGGACTGGATGTAACGGTGGAAGCCATTGGCCGCAGCCGTAGCGTTGAGCGTATTGAAAAAGCACTGGCCTTTATTGCTGAGCGTGAAGCACAGAGCCAGTAACCGTTCTCTTACACGAGAGGCGGCTTGCGGCTGATGGCGTCAGAGCGCTTTCTGTCATTAACCGATGAAGACCAGGCTGCGGGACGTGATTGTCTGAGACGAAAAAAAACCGGAAGCATCGCGCTTCCGGTTTTTTTATTGTTCGTGAATGCCCAGTCGGTCAAGCACACCTTTTATCCCTTCCCGCAAAATCAACGCCGTGAGCTGCTCTTGCTCGTTCTGACTCATTTGCTGGACAGAACTTATCAATAACGCAGGTAATGAATTCGGTGGGGGAGTATAATTTGCCGTGGGTTCATTAAGGTTGCGCGTCGACTGAATGAAACTTTTTACGCGTTCATCAATATGAATCAGTCTTGCTTTTCCGCCCTGAACGCCGGGTTTTGGCGTAGTCGTCCAGTTCTCGCGTTTGATCCATTTGTTCACCGTCTGCCGACTGTAGCCCGTTTCGATTGCCAGTTCTTCCGGAGTTAGCCATTCCTTTTTCACGATGCTGTCCCTGTTCAATACATTAGCCATACATATTACAGCAAATCGTAACGCGTGAAAGTAACAGGAAACGAAATTGCCTTTTGTCTCTCAACAAAAGGCAGGGGATGGTTTATTGCGCAGTGCTTGGCTGCTCGGCTGCGGGACGGAAAGCGAGGAAGTAAGCCAGACCAACGAAAACGGCACCGCCGACGGCGTTACCTAAGAATACCGCCACGAAGTTAGGCAAATATTCAGCCCAGCTCATCTGTCCGGCAAAGATCGCAGCAGGAATAATGAACATATTCGCGACAACGTGCTGGAAACCAATCGCCACAAACGCCATGACAGGGAACCACATACCAAAAATCTTACCGACGACGTCTTTACTGGCAAAGGCCAGCCACACGGCAAGACATACCAGCCAGTTACAACCGATGCCAGAAATGAACGCATGCAGGAAATCGGCATGGACTTTAGCATTCGCAATCGCCAGGGTCTTTTTCAGGTAATCACCCTCGGTCATGGCCAGCATGTGTCCAAAGAACCAGGCAATAGCGATGCTGCCAAGGAAGTTGGCAATCGTTACCCAGAACCAGTTGCGCAATACGCTGTAGCCACTAATACGGCGTGCAAACCAGGCAACAGGCAACGTCATCATATTACCGGTTAACAGTTCGCCACCGGCCAGAATGGTCAGGATCAATCCCACCGGGAACACCGCAGCCCCTAAGAAGCCGCCAAATGAGCCCCAGTCAGCAGGGAGAGAGTTAATGACATGAACATCCAGCAAGAAACCTGTAGCAATAAAGGCACCTGCCATGAAGCCAAGAATGATTAAGGAGCTAATGGAAGCATGGCTTTTTGCCACGCCAGCCTGAATCGCCAGTTGGGCGATCTCTTTGGGTGTATGCAGCGACATATATTCTCTATTGATTTTGTATTGGAGCGAAAACGCCTGGTTGAAGAACGGTGCGCTGGAGAAAACCATGCAGCCGTATTAGATAGCGGGCTAAGTTTTACACGACATTACAGGGAAGACAAGATAATTCCTATAACATATTTAACCGTGAATTAACTTAACTGCCGATAAAAAGTTACTCTTCAATCAGGCTCCTTTCATGATGTTAACAAGGGTTGGAGAGAAACAAACGCACGTCATCACGCTGAGTTTGCCGTCTTTTTCAGCGATCAAACACAGAATGTGATTTTGCCGTTGACACTCCATGGGGGGTTGCATATTATGCCGTCCGTCGCTTAACACGACGGTTTTTTCGGTTCGGGGCTATAGCTCAGCTGGGAGAGCGCTTGCATGGCATGCAAGAGGTCAGCGGTTCGATCCCGCTTAGCTCCACCAAACTTCTTCCCAAAAGTTTGGTACTGAAAAAATGATTTCCAGATGTGGGGGTATAGCTCAGCTGGGAGAGCGCTTGCATGGCATGCAAGAGGTCAGCGGTTCGATCCCGCTTATCTCCACCAAATCTCTGGCTTCTCAGCCATCGTGATATTTCTCTACGCCAATCTATACAAGCTTATATAGCGTTCCTGTGCGACTTATCCTCTGTAACATTATCTTTCTGCAACACAGCAGGCGCTTCTCACCCGGTGTTATGCCTGAATTCAGCCTAATTGTTGCGTCAGCCATCGACGGAAGTCATTAAGTTGTAGAATAAACGCCTCAGCTGTCGCCCGTGGTGCCTGACTTTCTGCGAAAAAGAAGGCTATTGCCGCTTCACGCGCCGGATAACGCGCAACGAACCGCGCAACGTGCTCCTCAAGGCTGCGCGGCCAGTCCGTATCGCTATCTTTACGTAACATATTGGTGGCGCGAATCAGTTTTCTGGCGGCCGCGCGCTGAAGTGGCCGCTGTTGCCAGGGCTGGCTGGCACGGGACAGACGCGTAGCATACTCGCTCAGCACCTCTGTGACATCGCGGTTAATCGCCCACGCCAGCGCGCGGGATGGCCTGTAAAGCCCAAAAAGCACAGAGAGATCCTGGCCATAGAGACAGCGGCAATGGTGCTTCAGCCAGAATCCCCAGGAAAGGCTGTTCTCCGGCGCGCGGGCCTCATCGAGCGTGCCGATATCAAAATCGACTTTACTGACTACCGGATGCTTTACGGCCAGCGCCTTTTTCAGAGCGGCCAGGCTGTTTTGCTGCGCCTGATCAGGTGAATGGCTGAATATCAGGCACAGGTCCAAATCAGATGCACCCTCAACGGCGTTTCCCGACGCTACGCTACCGTAAAGATAAACGCTGTGCAGGCTATCCTGATAGTCAGCGCTCAGGTGGGCCAGGGCATCGTCGATGACAGCCTGAAACGCGGGCTGAACGTCTGCAAAGGGCAGGGTAAGGATAAAACCCTGTGGATCCAGGCTCATAATGGCTCCTGCATAGCAAACACAGTGGACGACTGAACGATGCGGAGGTGCGTGATAAACCGCAAGATCTTCCGCTCAGCAGACAAGGGCAGTATTTATCAGGGCGACAGGTGGGGTCAACTTTCTTGCCAGGCACGCAGGTTCTGGCGGGCAAGGGGTTATGAATGGGATGGAGACAAAAAAAGGCGAGTCGTTTGACTCGCCTTAATGTTGGCAAAACGCGAACTCAGAATGCCAGTACCAGGCCTGCAATCGCCGCAGACAGCACACTGACCAGCGTTGAGCCGTACAGCAGTTTCAGACCGAAGCGTGAAACCACGTTACCTTGCTCCTCGTTGAGTCCCTTGATGGCGCCAGCGACGATGCCGATAGACGAGAAGTTGGCGAATGAGACTAAGAATACTGACAGGATGCCTTCCGCGTTCGGTGACAGCTGACCGGCAATTTTCTGCAGATCCATCATGGCCACAAACTCGTTGGAAACCAGTTTGGTTGCCATGATGCTGCCAACCTGCAGGGCTTCGCCTGATGGCACGCCCATCACCCACGCAAAGGGGTAGAAGACATAACCCAGCACGCCCTGGAAGGTCACGCCGAAGATGAAGTCAAACAGCGCGTTCAGGCCCGAAATCAGCGCGATAAAACCGATCAGCATGGCCGCAACGATGATGGCGACGCGGAAACCGGCAAGAATGTACTCGCCCAGCATTTCAAAGAAGCTCTGACCCTGATGCAGATCCTGCAGTTGCAGATCTTCTTCGCTGTCAACGCGGTAAGGGTTGATGAGCGACAGCACGATAAAGGTACTGAACATATTCAGCACCAGTGCGGCGACAACATACTTAGGCTGCAGCATGGTCATGTAAGCGCCCACGATAGACATGGAAACCGTCGACATCGCTGTGGCCGCCATGGTGTACATACGGCGTTGTGACATTTTGCCCAGAATATCTTTGTACGCGATAAAGTTCTCAGACTGTCCCAAAATCAGAGAGCTCACGGCGTTGAAAGATTCCAGTTTGCCCATGCCGTTGACCTTAGACAGCACGGTACCAATTCCACGGATGACCCATGGCAGGATGCGGAAGTGCTGAAGAATACCAATCAGGGCTGAGATGAACACGATGGGGCACAATACGTTCAGGAAGAAGAATGCCAGGCCTTTATCATTCATGTTACCAAACACGAAGTTAGTACCCTGAGCGGCATATTTCAGAAGATGATCGAAGAAACCGGCAAATCCTTTGACGAATCCCAGACCGGCTTCCGAGTTCAGGAAGAACCATGCCAGAACGATCTCGATAACCAGAAGCTGTACGATGTAGCGAACCCGAATACTTTTTCTGTCGTGGCTGACCAGCAGGGCCAGCACGCCAACGACCACTAGTGCTAAAAGAAACTGCAAAATATGGGACATGATTGCTCCAAATTTGAGGAGGATTGTATTTTGCTGCGTATTCTATGTAACGGCTTACCGAAAAACGAGATCTCCACCACAATATAAGTATTCAATATCGCCAATTTTCTCAGAATACTCTCACCGATCACGCCCTGTAACCAAATTGTTCACATCATATTCACTTAAACCTATTGTCTGTAATTTAAACAACACGTAGAGTAAGGGGATTGCGCCTGACCTTGACGCTTTCTGCACCTCCGATGTATAGCAATGGCTATACATTATAGCACTATCTATTACACTGATTATTAAAACCGCATTTCACTTGCGCCTGTGCCGCTTTAAGCTGCACAGGTAAACCAACGACAGGGTAGCCAATATGTTTGAAAGCCGTGCCGCCGAGCGCGCCGCTCGCGGAGCAAGAAAAGTGAAACTCGCCCTGTTGGGGCCCGCCTTTATCGCCGCTATCGGCTATATCGATCCGGGCAACTTTGCGACCAATATCCAGGCGGGTGCTGCTTACGGTTACCAGCTCCTTTGGGTCGTGGTATGGGCCAATATCATGGCGATGCTTATTCAGTTAATGTCAGCCAAATTGGGCATCGCGACGGGCAAAAACCTCGCGGAACACATCCGCGATCGCTTTCCCCGTCCGGCAGTGTGGTTCTATTGGGTGCAGGCGGAGATCATCGCGATGGCGACCGATCTCGCAGAATTTATCGGTGCAGCTCTGGGATTCAAACTGCTGTTGGGTGTGTCCCTGATGCAGGGCGCTGTGCTCACTGGCGTGGCCACCGTGCTTATTTTGATGCTGCAAAACCGGGGGCAAAAGCCGCTGGAGCTGGTGATTGGCGGCCTGTTGCTGTTTGTGGCGGCAGCGTACATTGTGGAGCTGTTTTTCTCCCAGCCCAAGGTCAGTGAACTGGTGACAGGCATGGCGCTGCCATCTCTGCCCAACGCGGATGCGGTCTTTCTTGCCGCGGGTGTGCTGGGCGCCACCATTATGCCGCACGTGATTTATCTGCATTCCGCATTAACCCAGGGAAAAAGCAGTGACAGTCAGGCCCGGCGCTATTCATCCACCAAGCTTGATGTCGCTATTGCCATGACCATTGCGGGATTTGTCAACCTGGCGATGATGGCCACGGCCGCTGCCGCCTTCCATTTTAGCGGCCACAGTGGGATTGCCGAGCTCGATCAGGCTTACACCACGTTGCAGCCGTTACTGGGCCACGCTGCCGCCACGGTGTTTGGCTTAAGCCTGGTCGCGGCGGGGCTGTCTTCTACCGTGGTGGGCACCCTGGCCGGGCAGGTGGTCATGCAGGGATTTATAAAATTCTATATTCCGCTGTGGGTGCGACGCGCAGTAACCATGGTGCCTTCATTTATTGTGATCTGGGCCGGCTGGGATCCTACGCGCGTGTTAGTCATGAGTCAGGTGTTGCTGAGCTTCGGTATCGCGCTGGCTCTCATTCCGCTGCTGGCCTTCACCGGCAACCGTGAGCTGATGGGCGAGGCATTGGTCAATTCGCGGCTGATGCAAAACACCGGCCGCGTCATCGTGGTGCTGGTGGTGAGTCTTAACGCCTATCTGCTGATCGGCCAGATGATGGGAATGTAATGCCGCTGCCTGACAACCCGTCAGGCAGACTATCTTTAGCTTTTAAAGCCTGTTGCATTGAGCTTTATCCGCATCCGTTTATATTTTCTTCTGTCTTGTTGATTCAGGAGCGGAACGATGCGGACACCGGATTATCCTTCAGAAGACCAGCCAAAATGGGCTGCGGTCGACGACTACTTTTCTCAGCAACTTATTCCTGCCGGTAGCCATTTTCAAGCCGCGCTTGTCGCCAACCGTCAGGCGGGGCTGCCTGCGCACGATGTTTCTGCCCTGCAAGGCAAGATGCTCGGTCTGTTTATCAAAATGATTAATGCATCACGCGTGCTGGAAATTGGCACGCTGGGCGGTTACAGCACCCTCTGGATGGCTCAGGCGCTGGGTGCGGAAGGGAAAATTACCACACTTGAAGCTGACAGCCATCATGCGCAGGTTGCCAGGCAGAACATTCACCGCGCGGGGCTTTCCGAACGTGTCGATCTGCGTCTCGGTGCAGCGCTGGACGTGCTGCCTCAACTGCAGGGGCCGTTCGACCTGATCTTTATCGATGCGGATAAGCGAAACAATCCGCACTACCTGCGTTGGGCAGTCACTCTGGCGCGCCCGGGCACGATCATTATTGCCGACAATGTTGTACGCGGCGGGGCGGTAACAGAGGCGACTTCCACAGACTGCAACTTGCAGGGTGTGCGTGAATTTTTTCAGCTGCTTGCCAGCGATCCCCGGCTGGACGCGACGGCGATTCAAACCGTAGGCGAAAAGGGCTGGGATGGCTTTGTCATGGCCAGAGTGAAGTAGAGCGGGCACTATCACCTCAGGTGGCCTGCCAACCCGTACGGGCTGACAGGCGCGCTTTAACGATAGCGTTCAGGATAGCGATGGTGGTCGCGGCGTTCAACGTGCCAGCGGCGTTCGCGTTCCCACTGTTGATGACGTCGCCACGCTTCGTGTCGCCACCAGCGACGCTCTTTATAAGCATAGCGATCGTTAAACCAGCGCGGCTCACGCCAGTGGTGACCGTCCCAGTAATAACCCCGGCGGTCGCGATCGCCCAGATGAAGCGTCACGCCGGGCGCGAGACGCACGGAGGTATCTGAGGCCTGGGCGGTGTGCACTGCCAGCGGCATTGACATGGCTACAACGGCAGCCAGTAAGATTCCACGGATCATGATTTTCTCCTGACGGCAGCGTGTCTCCGCTGCTGAGATGCTATTTTGCCTGTACCAGGCCGGAGAAACCTGTGGAAGCCGTCTGAAAAACCGTTAAAACTCAAGGTTTGAGAGTTTTCTGGCGCAGCCGCCTGACGAACCAGGCGGTGCGGTTACAGCAGCGCGGACTCAATTGCGGCCAGTTCGTCATCCCTGAGGGGCGCCTGACTCAGCATCTGTAGGGCATCATCGATTTGCGCCGTTTTACTCGCGCCTATCAGTACCGAGGTAATGCGGGGATCGCGCAGTACCCACGTCAGCGCCATCTGTGCCAGCTTCTGACCGCGCTGTTGCGCAATAGCATTAAGCCTGCGAACTTTTTCCATCTTTTCGTCGGTAAGCTGGCTTTCGTTCAGGAATTTGCTGTCGCTCGCAACGCGAGAATCCTGCGGGATGCCCTGCAAATAGCGATCGGTCAGCACGCCACCCGCCAGCGGCGAGAACGCAATACAGCCTGCTCCATGCGCATCCAGTGTCTGAAGTAATCCCTGCTCCGGTGTACGTTCAAATAGCGAATAACGAGGCTGGTGGATCAGGCACGGCGTGCCCAGATCGCGCAGAATCGCCATCGCGTCGGCCGCCCGTTCCGCGGGATAGTTTGAAATTGCCGCATACAGCGCTTTACCCTGCCTGACGACATGATCCAGCGCCCGCATGGTTTCCTCTAGCGGTGTGTCCGGATCCGGACGATGATGATAGAAGATATCGACATATTCCAGCCCCATCCGACGCAGGCTCTGGTCCAGGCTCGCGACCAGATATTTTCGGGAGCCCCAGTCGCCATAAGGACCTTCCCACATGGTGTACCCGGCTTTGGTCGAAATAATCAGTTCATCGCGATGAGCCTGAAAATCTTCACGCATGATGCGGCCAAAATTCACTTCGGCGGAACCGGGAGGCGGGCCGTAGTTATTCGCCAGGTCGAAATGCGTAATGCCGTGGTCAAACGCGTGGCGCAGCAGTTGACGGCTCACGTTCAGTTGCGTGTTGTCGCCAAAGTTATGCCACAGGCCCAGTGAAATCGCGGGAAGTTTCAGGCCGCTGCGCCCACTGCGACGCCACTGCATATGCTGATATCGGTCCGGATGAGGGAAAGCTGTCATAGTCAGGTCCTGAGTAAAAAACAAATAAATATGCCAAAACCGCCTCAGTGTATCCGCTTACACTCAGTATTAATTCGTGTGAAGTCGCATATTCACGGAATAATGCACGGTCGTAACGCGGGCTTGCCATGCAATGCATCGGCTAATTTTGTTGCCATTCTCGCCAAATTTTCGCCATGTCAGATACTTATCAGAACAATCCCCTCAAAGGAATTCGCTATGTCCGATTTTACGGTTGGTGATTATCTGTTGGCTCGCTTACAGGAGTGCGGCGTCAGGCATTTGTTCGGCGTACCGGGTGACTACAATCTGCAGTTTCTGGACCGCGTTATTGCGCACCCGGATATAGGTTGGGTGGGATGCGCCAATGAGCTGAACGCTGCTTACGCCGCAGACGGCTACGCGCGTTGCACGGGCGCAGCCGCCTTGTTGACCACCTTTGGCGTAGGAGAACTCAGCGCCATCAACGGTCTGGCGGGCAGCTTTGCCGAATACCTGCCGGTCATCCACATCGTGGGCGCGCCATCAAGCCAGGCGATGCAGCAGGGGGATTGTGTGCATCATACGCTGGGAGACGGGGACTTCGGCCACTTTATCCGAATGGCGAAGGAGGTCAGCGCCGCAACGGCAGCGTTGACGGCTGACAATGCCACGGCTGAAATCGACAGGGTTATACTCACTGCGCTCCAGCAGCATCGCCCGGGCTATTTAATGCTGCCGGTTGACGTTGCACAGCGGCAAACCTCTGCGCCTGAACAGCCGCTAATGCCCACTAGCGCGTCGTCTGATGAGGTGCGCATCGCCTTTCAGCAGGCGGCCGAGCGGTTACTGGCACCTGCGAAGCGAGTTTCGCTGCTCGCCGATTTTCTTGCCCAGCGCTGGCAACAGCAGCCGGCGCTGGCGGCTTTACGGGCAGGACGTGCGTTTCCCTGCGCCACGTTGTTAATGGGTAAAGGTGTACTGGATGAACAGCAGCCGGGCTTTGTCGGTACCTATGCCGGTGAGGGCAGTGAAGGTGACGTGCGGCAGCAAATTGAAGAGGTGGACGTGACGATTTGTGCTGGCGTACGGTTTACCGACACCATCACGGCGGGTTTTACGCAGCAGTTCAGTCAGGCGCGACTTATCGATATTCAGCCGCACAGCGCAAGCGTAGCGGGACAGACGTTTGCCCCGTTGTCGATGGCAGAGGCATTGCAGGCGCTGCTGCCTGTCTTCGAACGCCTGGGGGCAGGCTGGCAGGCCGCGCGTGCGCTACGGGCGGCAGAGCCGGTTCCCGATGCCGCCATTATCAGCCAGTCTGCTTTTTGGCAGGCAATGCAGGGGTTCCTGCAGCCTGGCGATATTATTCTGGCGGATCAGGGAACGGCGGCATTTGGTGCCGCATCTCTGCGCTTGCCCGTTGGGGCACAGCTTTTAGTGCAGCCGCTCTGGGGCTCTATCGGCTATACGTTACCCGCGGCGTTTGGTGCGCAAACGGCCCGCTCCGGGCAGCGCGTTATCCTGATTATAGGCGACGGTTCGGCCCAGTTGACCATCCAGGAGTTAGGATCCATGCTGCGAGATCAACAGCATCCCCTCATTTTTCTGCTAAATAATGAAGGCTATACTGTGGAGCGGGCGATTCACGGCGCCGCGCAACGTTATAATGATATTGCCCAATGGAACTGGACAGCGCTGCCGCAGGCGATGAGCCTGGCGTGCCAGGCGCAGAGTTGGCGCATCAGTGAAACCGTGCAGCTCCAGGCGCTGATGGCGCAGCTCACACAGCAGCGCAGGCTGTCGTTTATTGAAGTGGTGATGCAAAAAGATGACCTGCCGCCTTTATTGCGCAAAGTCTCAGCCTGCCTGAGCCAGCGCAACGGCGGTTGAGATTCGGAAAGTTGCCTCTGTGCAGGCCAGCCTAACGCGGTTAGGCTGTTGCACACACGAGTCAGACGCTCACCAATAACTTCGGTGAGCGTTGTTGTTTTATCGGCAGGATTTTATAGTGTCCTCCAACTCTTTAAGACCCCCAAGCGGAGCACCAGAAGAATGACAACTTATGCCTTGGTCGGCGATGTCGGCGGCACCAATGCCCGTCTCGCTTTGTGTGAGGTGGAAAACGGCAGCATCTCCCAGGCCAAAACATTCGCAACATCAGACTACGACAGCCTCGAAGCCGTCATCCGCCACTATCTTGATGAACAAAAGCAGGATATCAAAGACGGTTGTATCGCCATTGCCTGCCCGATTACCGATGACTGGGTGGAGATGACCAACCACGACTGGGCATTTTCGACCAAAAAGCTGAAAGAAAACATCGGTTTTGAACACCTGGAAATTATTAACGACTTCACAGCGGTTTCCATGGCCATCCCTATGCTGGGTGCGGAACATGTTATTCAGTTTGGTGGCAAAGAGCCGGTCAAGGATAAGCCTGTGGCCATTTACGGCGCGGGTACCGGGCTGGGCGTGAGTCATCTGGTTCATGTTGATAAGCGTTGGGTCAGTCTGCCCGGCGAAGGCGGCCACGTTGACTTTGCGGCCAACAGCGAAGAAGAAGATCAAATCCTCGAAGTGTTGCGGGAAGAGCTAGGCCATGTGTCGGCCGAGCGCGTTCTGTCCGGCGCGGGGCTGGTCAATCTCTATCGGGCGATTGTGAAAGTCGATCATCGCGTACCCGAAAATCTCAAGCCCAAAGAAGTGAGCGAGCGTGCGCTTGCTGACAGCTGCACCGACTGCCGTCGTGCCCTGTCGCTGTTCTGCGTGATTATGGGACGTTTCGGCGGTAACCTGGCCCTGAACCTTGGCACCTTCGGTGGAGTGTACATCGCGGGCGGTATCGTGCCGCGCTTCCTGGAGTTCTTCAAATCGTCGGGCTTCCGGGCGGCCTTCGAAGACAAAGGGCGCTTTCGCGATTATGTCGCCACGATTCCGGTCTATATGATTACCCACGATCAACCCGGTTTATTAGGCGCTGGCGCGCACCTGCGCCAAACGCTGGGCCGCATTATCTAATGCCTGCCGTTGCCCTTCCCGGTGGGAAGGGCTGTGTCCATTCCGCCATTCCTCTACAAACGCATGAGCAGCCGGAAGGTTTTGACCTTGCTACGACTGACCGGCACCTGAAAATCCTTGTCCCTTAGCTTCAGCAGATAAGTATTATTGAACCAGGGTTCAATCTCTCTGATCTTATTCAGGTTGACGCAGTACGATCGGTGACAGCGAAAGAATTGCTGTTCAGGCAGGCGCGCGCAAAATTCGCTGATGTTCATCGACATCACGTAATCTTCACGGCGCGTGTACACGAAGGTTAATTTTTCGTGGGCTTCAACGTAGTAAATATCGTTTACGTCGGTAACGATGATGCGCTCATCTTTGATCAGGTTAACTGTGAGGGCATGTTGCGCGCTCGGTGCCTGGGTAATCGCATGCTGCTGTTGCCAGCTGGCTTCCAGCTTGTTGAGCATCGTGATAATACGTGACTCATGATAGGGCTTGAGAATATAGTCAAATGCTTCCAGTTCAAAGGCCTCGACCGCATGCTCTTTCCAGGCGGTAATAAAGACAATCAGCGGCTTGTGAACGAACTGATGGATATTCTGCGCCAGTAACATGCCATCCAGAGACGGGATATTAATATCGAGAAAGATCACATCAACCCGGTGCTGTTGCAGATATTTCAGCACGTCGAGTCCGTCATCAAAGCAGGCGTCAATCTCAATTTTACTGTGTTGCTGAATCATCCAGCTCAGCTCTTGCTGGGCAAGGAATTCATCCTCTACGATGATGGCTTTCATGCAAGATTCCCCACCAGTGGCTGTCCGTTTTTGCCCAGCGTAAAGGCAATCTCTGTGCCGGGTTGATGACGCACGATTTGCAGCCCCTGGCCCGAAAGCAATTTGACCCGGTGATGCACGTTTAACAAACCGATTTTATTGCCCGGCATGTCGTTGCGCGCGACCTTGTCGATCTCCTCATCGCTAATGCCTTGTCCTGTATCCCGCACGGCAATGCGGACCTGGTCGCCCAAATCGCGCACGCTCAGCGTGACCACGCCTTTGCCTTTACAGGGTTGAATGCCATGCACGATGGCGTTTTCGACCAACGGCTGAATCAGCAGGCTGGGCAGCGAGAAATGCAAATCCTCATCCACGTCATAAATCATCGTCAGCTTGTCGCCGAAGCGAGCCTGTTCAATGGCGATGTAATCCTTTACCTGCCATAGCTCTTTTTTAATATCGATCAGCTCATCGTCATTCAGTTCGAGGTTGTAACGCAGATAACGCGATAAGTTAATGACCAACTGACGCGCCGTATCCGGATTAAGGCGGATAGAAGATGAAATCGCATTGAGCGCATTAAACAGGAAATGCGGATTTATTTTACTCTGGAGTGCACGCAGTTCCGCTTTATTGGCCATCTCTCGCAACTGCTCGGTGCGGGAAACTTCAAGCTGGGTGGAGATAATCTGCGACAGGCCCACGGCCATCTCTTTTAGTGAACCCGTAATACGGTACGCACGGCGATAGTAGATTTTTAAGGTGCCGGTAACCTGTCCTTTTTCCCGCAGTGGAATGACGATCATTGAATGAATGTCTTTTGTCCGATGGGCTTCATCATTGTTTTTGATGATGATTTTTCCGCTGTGAATCGCCTGCGCCGTGGTGGGGCTGATGCCGTCATCGCCGTGCTGATAGTTGTGCTCGCCATAGCCAACATAGGCCAAAATCTTCTGTTTATTGGTCATGGCGACGGCATCCGCTTTGATTTCCCGCCGGATAATATCGCAAATGTTCCGAAGTGAATCGCTGTTCACCTGCCTGAACAGCGGCAGCGTCTGGTTAGCAATATCCAGCGCCAGCTTGGCCTGACGCGCTGCAATGGCCTCTTTCTCGCCCTCCACGCTCTGCACCAGCAATACGATTAAGCCAATGCTGGAGGCGCCGAGAATCATCGGCAGGGCGATCTCAGACACAATCGCCAGCCCAAGTGCGACAGGTTTGGCCCATAGCACAATAAGCAGCATCGTCAGAGTTTCACAAAACATACCGCCCAGAATCCCTACCAACCAGCGCCGTTCGCGCTGCACCCGACGGTTGATTCCCCCCGCGACGATCCCGGCTATGATGCTGGTGATCAGGCAAGGCACAGAGGTAACGCCATGAACATCAATCAGAAAACGGTGCAGGCCGGCAATCACGCCCGTGGCAACCCCCACCCAGGGGCCAAAGAGAATGCCGCCCGCCATCACCGCAATCACCCGCACGTTAAGCAGTGATCCCTCCACGTTAACGCCTGACCAGGTACTGAATAAGGCAAACAGGGAAAAGATCGTAATGACGGCGGCTTTTTCCAGCGAGGTATGCTCATCCTTTTGTAACAGCTGACGAAAAGGCCGGGTTCGCGTCAGAAAAAACAGGCAGATCAGCATCAGCGCGGCACGATCAAAGACGGCGAGGAGCATGTTAAAGTGTGAAGTCACGGGCGACTCTTCAGCTATGTTAAAGAACGCTATGATAAAAAATGTGATGATGATGCGCCAGCATGCCTGACGGTCTGCGCGGCTGTTCATGTTTTAGATCAATTTATCTAAAACAGGGAAAAGAGGAAATGTTGAGTGCATTAAAGGGGAACAGATTACCCCTCGCTGAATTTGGGGCAGGGCGCGAACGCCTGACAAGGTGATTCGTGCCGTTATCCTCGTTTAAGCCATCGCTCGGGAGTAGAGTATGCAGGTAATAACCTCACGTTTGACGCTTACGACATTACGCCCTGAAGACTGGCAACTGTTCAGGGCTGTGCACGAAGATCGCGATACGATGAAGTGGGTGAGTGACATTCCCGACGAAGATGATATCCGCGAACGTTTCACCCAACGTCTGGCACCCTGGCAGGTGGGCAGTTTTCACATGTTGTGTCTGGTCGTCAGGCGGCGCGATAGCGGAGAGGCCATTGGCTTATTGGGTTGCACGCCGGAGTGGCAGCCTGCTCGCCAGGCCGAGATCGGCTACATGCTGCTGCATCGCCACTGTGGCCAGGGCTTTGGCAGTGAAGCCCTGGAGGCACTGTGTGAGTGTTTGTTTGATGCTGATTTCCTCAAACTCAAGGCGATAGTGGTGGAGGGGAACTGGGCATCACGTCGGATTTTGGAAAAAAATGGCTTCACGCTACAGCGCACACTACAACATAATTATCTGTTAAATGACCGCTGGGTGAATGACTGGCTGCTTGAGCGGATCCATCCGCACATATAAAAAATTTTCTGCTCCTATCGACAAAGTTGTTATTGGCACGTTATGTTCTTGTTGTGGTCACCGCAGTGACCAGCGTCGCTCGGACGGTCCGGGCGCTAACGTTTTCCAGAGGATATCATGGCTGATAACAGCACAACCCGTCGTTTCTCACGCATTGAACGCCTGCCGCCTTACGTCTTTAACATCACCGCTGAACTGAAGATGGCTGCGCGTCGGCGCGGTGAAGACATCATTGATCTTTCAATGGGCAACCCAGATGGGGCGACGCCGCCTCATATCGTCGAAAAACTGTGCCAGGTGGCACAACGCGAAGATACGCACGGTTACTCGACGTCGCGGGGTATTCCTCGTCTGCGTCGCGCGATCTCACGCTGGTATCAAGAGCGTTATCAGGTTGATATGGATCCGGAATCTGAAGCTATCGTCACGATTGGCTCCAAAGAAGGCCTGGCCCACCTGATGCTGGCCACGCTCGATCACGGCGATACGGTGCTGGTGCCTAACCCCAGTTATCCTATTCATATCTACGGCGCAGTGATCGCCGGTGCCCAGGTCCGTTCTGTACCGCTGGTGGAAGGCATTGATTTTTTCAATGAGCTGGAGCGGGCCATCCGGGAAAGCTATCCCAAACCCAAGATGATGGTACTGGGCTTTCCCTCGAATCCGACGTCTCAATGCGTCGAACTGGACTTTTTCGAACGCGTGATTGCGCTGGCGAAGCAGTATAACGTCCTGGTGATCCACGATCTGGCGTATGCCGATATCGTTTATGACGGCTGGAAAGCGCCTTCTATCATGCAGGTGCCGGGCGCACGCGATGTGGCAGTCGAATTCTTTACCCTGTCAAAAAGCTACAACATGGCAGGCTGGCGCATTGGCTTTATGGTCGGCAACAAAGAACTGGTCGCTGCGCTGGCGCGTATCAAGAGCTATCACGATTACGGTACGTTTACGCCCTTGCAGGTGGCGGCGATTGCCGCGCTGGAAGGGGATCAGCAATGCGTGCGTGATATTGCCGAGCAATATAAACGCCGTCGCGATGTGCTGGTAAAAGGGCTCCACGAAGCGGGCTGGATGGTTGATATTCCTAAAGCCTCTATGTATGTCTGGGCAAAAATACCTGACTACTACGCTCATCTCGGTTCACTGGAATTTGCCAAGCATATGCTGCAGGAGGCGAAAGTCTGCGTCTCGCCAGGCGTGGGATTTGGTGATTACGGTGACACACATGTCCGCTTTGCGCTGATTGAAAACAGCGATCGTATTCGTCAGGCAGTAAGAGGGATTAAAGCGATGTTTCGTGCTGACGGCATTCTGCCAGGCAGCGTGAAAAGCATGGAAGAACAAATATAGTACGCCACTGGGGCGACCGTCTGTCGCCCCTTACGGACTGCTTGCAGAAACTACAGCATCAGCACAAAGGTGCCGACCCAAAGCAGTACGAAGAAAGAAATTCCCATCAATGCATATTTCACACACGAACTCCTCTGAGCGGTTACGATATTGGCGATCCCGATCCAGCGCAACGCGGACAGAAGGGATAAGGCCGCCGTTCAGGTCAACGGTCAACGGTTTCCCGGACGAACTGAATAACTCAGTACAGGATCGGGGCTAATCTACGCGTATTCAGACCGAAAAGAAATAGTTTGGTTCTGAGAGTTTGTTCACATTTTTTACTGAGTGTTAATTTCCGGAACGGCGGACATTCCGACACGTAGCTGGGCCAGATTCGGCTGGCCTTTATCCAGCACGATTTTCACCGGCAAGCGCTGAACGATCTTAGTGTAGTTGCCTGTCGCATTGTCGGGAGAAATCGCCGAGAAAGTCGCGCCCGTCGCGGGTGCAATACTGTCGACATGGCCGGTAAAGACCTGATCGGGTAACGCATCCACTTTGATGCGCACGGGTTGCCCGGGGCGAACATCTTTCAGCTGCGTTTCCAGATAGTTGGCTGTGATATAGGTTTGCTGCAGCGGTACAACCGCCAGCAGACGCGTGCCAGCGGAAACCCAGGCCCCCAGCCGTACCGTACGCTGTCCCACCATGCCTGCTACCGGCGCCACAATACGGGTGTAGGAAAGATTCAGACGTGCCTGATCGACCTTGGCTTTCGCTGCGGCGACATCGGCCTGTGACGACCTGACGGCCGCCTGCAATACGCCAACCTGCTTAATGGCGGCAGCCAGCGCCGCTTCGCTCTGGCGCACCGTGGCCGTGGCCGAACGCTGTGCAGAACTGGCTTTTTGCTGCTCGTCTGCAGCCACCGTACCGCTTTTGTAAAGGCGGTTATAACGTTCAGCACTCTGACCGGCATACTGAGCCGTGGCCTGACTGGCCGCGACGCTGGCCTTTTGCTGCGCAATAACTGACTGCTGTTGCTCCAGCTGTGCCTGGCTGCTCAACAGTTTGGCTTCACTGACCTGCAAATCAGCTTCGGCGCTTTCAAGCGCCACGCGATAATCGCGATCGTCCAGCGTGGCTAAGCGTTCGCCCGCCGCCACCTGCTGGTTATCCTTCACGTCGATATGGGCGACATAGCCGGACACTTTTGGCGCGACGATGGTGTAATCAGCATTCACCCAGGCATCATTGGTACGATAATCGTTACGGGTCATGACTGTCCAGACAGCCAGCGCCATCGCCAGTAAAACCAGCAGCAGCAGTGAAAGCAGCAGGGTTTTTCTCATTACTAAAGCACGCATATTCAGTTATCCCGACGTGGAGGTTGCAGAGTGGATCAAGGTTTGTGGCGACCAGACCCGCTTGGGTAGCAGAGCAGTGATCAGCAACAGCAGTAGCGCAAAACCGATCAGCAGCAGCCAGGTATCACTCAGGCCGAGCACCAGCGCCTGGTGCTTAACCTGGGTGGCGAACGCGCGCAGGTTTTCAACAGAGCTTGCGCTGCCGTCTGGCAGAAGCGGATAGCGGCCACTGGCCTGGCCGCTGTCGGGGGCCGTCATCAGCCAGGGTCTGCTGGCCGCCTGATTAATCAGGATGCTGGAGTGAAATTGCTCACGATGGCTGACGAACCATGACACCAGGGTTGAGGCGGCGATGCTGGAGAATCCCCGCACGGTATTAAACATCGCCGAGGCGAACGGGCCTTCCGGCGGGGCAACGACGCTGGTGGCGCTCATCAGGACCGGCAAAATGACCATTGGTTGGCCCGCGGCCTGTAAGGCCTGAATCAGCCAAAAGTTGTCTCTCGCCCAGCCAGTGGTGATCTGCATGCCAAGCAGACAAGCGGCGATAAGCAACCCCAGGCCGAGCGACAGCACCCAGCGACAGTCAATCCAGCGAATATTCAGCAGAGCGGCGATAAAGGGCGCGATAATCAGCTGCGGTAAGCCGATGGTTAAGGCCAGCGGCGCAAACTGGGCAATACGGAACCCCTCAACCTGAGCAAAATAGGTTGAAGGCAGCGCCGAGCCGGACAGTGACACAATGAGTACGCCCGCCAGTACCAGTAAGCCGTGCATCAAATTACGCCGCCTCAGCATCTGCAACTTAAACAGCGGCAGCGGATGAAACCACTCGTTAATCAAAAACACAATCAGTAGCGGCAACGCCGTAAGAAGCATGGCCGCAATGAGTCGCGAATCCAGCCAGTCGAGCCGTTCGCCTTGCGTGAGCACCAGAACGACCAGCGCCATGCCGCTGCAGCCGGTGAGCATGCCAAACAGGTCGATCTGCTGAAACCGTTCGGTGCGCAGGGGATCCTGAGGGAGTCCCCAGGCCATCAATACGAGGGCAATCAGCATGCCGGGCACAACCTGCCAGAACACAAACATCCAGCTGACTTCATCTGTCCAAAAGGCCGCCAGCGAGGCGGCCATGTTCGGGCCAAACGTGGCGGTAAGCGCATAGGCGCCCAGGCCATAAAGCTTAATCGGAGGGGGCAAAAATCGCAGCGCGACGGTCATCAGCATCGGGGGAAGCGCCCCGCCAAACAGGCCCTGCACGACGCGAAAGGCAATAAACAGAGCAGGGTTCGTCATCAGCGGCAGCAGCACGCCGGATAATAAAAAACCGGCGGACATGATCAGCGAAAAACGGCGCAGGGAAAACGTCACGGCAAACCACGGCGCAATCATCATGGCGGCGACTTCGGCGGCCTGATAAACAGAAATAATCCAGCTACCCTGGTCGTAGTCGATGCCCAGCGCGGCACGAATATCGGCCAAAGCGATATCACTGACCCGATCGTTAAGGCCTGACGTTAGTGCGGCGATCCAGACGCCAAGCAGGCCTAATGCCAGTCGCAGGGTAAAGGGATGCAGCGTCGGCGCATTGCCGGGCTGGGTTGTCATAGCAGGTGCTCTCATTATTATGGTTCAATGTATTGCAATGCGATACAGTGCGGCGATATTACATGGCAATATGCTGTATTGCAATGCGGTACATGCTGTAAAACGTGCGCTTTTCGGGTTACAGTAAGTCAGCTCAAAAAGGACGACGCTATGACTCATCAATCATCCAGCCGCGAGGATGAAAAAACGGGCGGCATTCAGGTGATTGCCCGGGCGGCAAAAATTCTTAATGCCTTAGGTGAACATCCCGGTGGCATGAGTCTGGGAGAGATTGCGCAGGTGGTCAATCTGCCACGTTCCACCGTACAACGTATCGTGGCGGCGCTGGATAGCGCAGAGCTGGTGCGAAGCAGCGGGGCTGGTGGGCTGCGCCTGGGGCCGGCTTTGCTGAAACTTCTGTCCAGCGTCAATACGGATGTGGTGGATTTAGTGAAACCCCTGCTGGAAAAACTCTCTGCCGATACCAATGAAACCGTATCGCTGGCCCGCGCAAGCGGCTCACAGCTGGCGGTTGTGCATTATGTTGTGGCGTCACGCGATCTGCGCGTGGTGCCGCGCATCGGACTGGATCTGCCGCTTTACAGCACCTCAGGCGGCAGAGCGTTGCTGGCGCTGGAAAGCGATGCCGACGTGCAGGCGAGGGTAGGCGATGACTGGCGCGAACTGACCGATAAAACGGTTAAAACGCTGGGGGCGCTTTTGCAGATGATTCACGAGGTGCGTAAAACCAGTATTTCCTACGATCGCGGTGAAACGCTGGAAGGCGTTTCAACCATGGCTTTCGCGCTGGATACAATCTTCGGCCGCTTTGCGGTGTCATTACTGGTGCCTACGGCACGTTTTAAGAAACACGAGGCACGTTATCGTGAGGAAATGCTGCAATGTAAACAGGCGCTGATTCGCGAAATTGGCAAAATCGCCGCTGTCGAAGGATAACGTCCCGATGAAAACAGTCTTAATGGCTATTGATAACACCCCGGTTGCGAAGAAAGTGATTTCCCTGACGATTGAAGAAGCGCTGGCACATCGTGCAGAAGTGATGGTGTTATGCTGCATCGATCCCGCTTATTCATCCTGCAGCCAGCCTATCGATATTGATGCAGGGGAAGATCCGGCGGATTTTGTCGCGGCTCAGGATGAACAGAACACCGCTGAAATGGTGGTGCGCCATGCGCTGGCCCCCTTATTGCAGGCTGGAGTCAAGGCGCGCGGCATGATACTGGCCGGCGAAGCGGCGGACACGATTGTGGCGCAGTCGCAACAGTTAAACGCCAGCATGATTATTATGGGGCGACGCCATTTGTCTCCCTTTAACCGTTTATTAAAAGGATCTGTGAGTGCGGCCGTTGTTGAACGCGCGCATTGCCCGGTACTGATTGATGTGCGTAAGGATTAACAACGATGTGCGTAAGGATTAACAACGTAGTATGACTTCCCTGCTTTTAATTACGCTGGTGGCCTTTGTGCTGCTGGCGATTATCATTTTTATGTTGGTCAGAACGACCCGGTTGCGCGTCTGGCAGGGCATCGTCTTGTTTATCCTGCCGCTCATCCTGTCGAATATTTTATTGTTCAAGTGGATTTTGCCGCAGCAACAGCAGGAAAAACGCTACGAACGGGCTGCGGACTATATGGCGCAGGCAACGGTCTATCGGGTATTGCGTACTCAGGAGCCAGCCCTGTGGCAATTACTGACACGCGAACTCGCCCATAAACTGCGTGAAGGGGAACCTATGATTCAGGCCGTTGGCGAGCTGAGAGGCTGGCTGACGGATGTGATCAATCAGCGCCTGATGCGCGCGTCAAATCATGCCATCGTTAATTATATTGGCGTTTCTGTCGAAGAAATGCAGGCGCTGAATAAACGCGATCCCGGCCTCTGTTTCCAGTTTCTCTACCCGCAGGTGAAAGGCGGTGTGAATCTGGCAGAAACGCTGCCGGCCGCGCTGAACCAAAAAGAGGCAGAAGCCACTGAATATTTGCTGCTTAACAGCCTGACGGAAGAGCAGCCGCTGGATCGCGATCAGGCTCAGAATGATTTGAAGAATATTGTTGACCGCCTTTACCAGAAATGGGGCGATAAGCTGCAGCAGCTCAATATGCCAGCAGATACGGCAGTAGACCGCTCTTCAATGTGCGCCATGTCCATCGATCTTTACAGTGCCATTCTCGCACTCCCGGACAAGCAGGCCGCGAACCTACTTCGTAGAATGATTGCGCTTTCCGGCGAGGGATAAGCAAAAAAAGCCCGCTTAACGCGGGCTAAATTGAGAGGCTTCTTATTAGTAGAGTAATACCTGGTGTTGTGCTTTGACTGTTTCTCGTTAGATGGAGATTCGCAGGTTAATGGCACATTATGCCAACTGTTTACCTGTATTGAATCAATTGGTAAAACTTCGTAAATACTCGACAGTCGCGTACTATTCCTATAGATACGCATTTTGCAGCACCTTACACTGCGTCAAAATGTGAGGGAAAAATGAAAAAAACACTTATTGGTGCACTGGCACTTATTTTGCTGAGCGGCTGTACCGCCAGCAAACCCGGGGCGTTTGAGCGGGTCGATGAAGACACGTCCTCAAATACGGTACAGTACCGTTTCGATCCGTCAAAAGTTAATCGCGATGCCATGGAAATTGATGTGGCGAAATACTGTATGGATAAGGGTTTCGATAAGGTAGAAGATCTGCCTGCTCAGGACAGCACAATACCAGGCCTGAAGAAAACCTGGTATCAGTGTAATTACGCGGTGAAGAGTTAACGAATAAAACGAGGTGGGATTAAATCCCACCTTCTTTTTTATATTATGCTGTGTGAAATCTTTGCCCTTCAGTTTTTCTCATATCTGGCGGACATCCTTTCCTGTCGCCGCCTGTCGTTATTCTGCCCTGATATCATTTTTGACCCGCTGATAAAATAACCCGCTGATACTGTGGACAGGACCGTGCTACTTAATGCTTTCATACGACATCTCCACTTTTTCGATGCTTAAAATATTACGCTGAAATAGTGGAGTAAACATGTAGCCAGTGTAGAGTTACCTCGATAATTATTTCTTTATATTTCAAAATGGGCGGTGGTGAATAAAGAATCTGACTATTCCAATCAGAACAGGATGAATAAGCGCTAATATGCGTAAGACCTGTCTTAAAAACAAGTAAGAAAAGCGTTGTACCGGTTGGGGAAATCGGAGCTACATTATTAGCAGGTCTGAAAAGGGAGGCAAACATGGCTCATAAGGTAAAAAATATTCTGCAACTTCAGGCGGAGTTAGGGGAATGCCCGCTTTGGTCGGTAAAGGAGCAGGTATTGTGGTGCGTTGATATTCTGGCACCGGCGATTCATCGTTTTGATCCCCTCAGTGGCGAACTGACGACCTTTCCTCAACTGGAGGAGATTGGGTGCATAGGCTTACGTGAACAGGGCGGTATCATTGCCGCGCTACGCGGCGGCGTGTGGCTGCTGGATGAGCAGGGCAAACCACAGAAAAAAGTGGCTGATAATCCCGGCATCGCGGAGAAAAGCCGGTTCAATGACGGACGTGTCGATCCCTGGGGCAATTTCTGGTGCGGCAGCTTGTGGGAGCCACAGGATAAAAACGGCGGTTTGCTGTGCCGTGTGACGCCAGACCTGAAACTTGAGGTGAAAGCGCGTGATATCAAGATCTCAAACGGCGTGGCATTCTCCGCCGATCGCCAATGGATGTATCACACGGATACGCCCAATGCAGTGCTTTACCGCTATCCGTTGGATGCGCAGGGCGAACCGGGCGAGCGGGAGGTTTTTCGACGTTTTGACGCCAGCGGCGGTTTACCCGATGGTGCAGCGGTAGACAGCGAAGGTTTTTACTGGTCGGCGCTCTTTGATGGCGGCCGGGTTGTGCGCATCCATCCTCAGAATGGTGAAATCGTCGATGAGATCAGGCTGCCGGTTAAGTGGCCAACGATGGTGGCCTTTGGCGGCAGCGAGTTAAAGACCTTGTATATCACCAGTTCACGAGAAAATCTCAGTAAAGAAGATCGGGAACGTTACCCGCAATCGGGAGACATTTTCGCGGTTGAGCTGGACGTGGCCGGCATGGCGGAACCGCTGTTTCGCGGCTAAAAGAGAGGCCAGGCTGTCCTGGCCCCTGAAATTACTGGCGTTGCAGCAGCGGCGCGTGCCCGGACTGACTCTGCGGCATCCGGATAGTGAGCGACAGCAGTAAGGACATGACCAATAGCGTCATGATAAGGCTGAACGTCACGGTAAAACCGCCAAACAGTGAGGCAACCAGCGAGCCCAACACGCTGCCAATGCCGAACCCCAAATAAATCAGACCATAGTTTTTCGTCAGGTTATTCAGGCCGAAAAAGTCACTGACCAGGGAAGGGAACACGGTTATCGTGCCGCCGAAGCTGAAAGCGACACAGGCCAGCGACAGGAAAAAGGTGGTCTGGTTCATGTGCGTAAACAGTAATACGCTCATCCCTGTCAGAGCGATCAACTGGGCCAGGGAGATAACCCGGATACGAACCATTTTGTCCGACAGAACGCCCAGCACCAACCGACCACTCAGGTTAGCGACGGCAATGACGGTGACCGCGTTAGCCGCTGTCTGAGTGCTGAGGTGCACCAGGCCTTCCCCGATATCTTTGGCGACGCCAATGACGTAAAGCCCGCTCATGCACGCCGTCAGGAACATCAGCGCCAGCATCCAGTACTGCGGAAGGCGCACCGACTCAGCCAACGTATAATTGCGGACCGCCTGATGTTGCGCCGTCGACGAGCGTTGCAATGGCGCATCGCGCATCATCAGCGCACCAATAACTATCATCGTCATGGCTAATAACCCCCAGAGTACAAAGGTTTTTTCAAGCCCAAACTCAGCCAGTAGCGCCCCACAGATAAATTTGAACCCCAGGCTGCCCAGGCCATAGGCACCAATCGCGCAGGCGGAAATCATCCCTTTGCGTTCAGGAAACCATTTCACGCAGTTAGACAATGTCATCAGGTAACCTGCGCCGTCAGCCAGCCCCAGCAGAATGCCTGCGCTCAGGTAGAGCATGACCAGGTTATCGGCATGTGAAGTCAGCCATAAGCCCAGCGCCATCATGACTCCCGCGCCAATGGTCACCTTACGGACACCAAAACGTTCCTGCAGCTTACCGGCAAGCGAAGAGGCTACCGCCAGACCCAGACTCAGCAACCCAAATGAAAAAGCCACCTGGCTCACCGATGCCGCCAGCTTTTGCGACAGCTGACCGTTAAACAAACTCCAGGTATAAACCGATCCCAACGCAAACTGGGTAATCACTGTGCCGAAAAGGGTTAACCAGCGTGTACGCTGACCACCAGCCTGTTGTCGCTCATTCATTATTTTTACTCCCACAGGAAAACTGGAAACTGCGGCCAGATTAAACAAATGCCTGACGCGCGGGAGGGAAAAGAGCATGAATGGAATGCAGAACGGAATGAAATGCCGTGAGAGCGGCATGAATGGCAGGCACGATAAACGTAACCAGGCTAACCATGTGATGAATTCAGGTAAACAGACGTAAGGGAATGTTACTATTAGCGGTTTTTACCAGCAGATTGCGTGTTTTTTTGCCAGACTTAAAGTCCATTTAACAGGAGGAAATATGAAAGACCGGACATATGAATCCATCACCAGTGAGGATGAAGTTTGCTGCATTATCGGTCAGGCAGTGATCGAATTGAGCACAGAACAGCAGCCTGTCACGAAATCTACGCTGGCGCTAAAATTATTGTCAATGGCGGACCGTGACAGTGATGATGAGCGAGTTCTGCTCTACTGGATTGCGCGCAAGGCGATCAATCAACCACAATATCTTGTCAATCAGCAGCAACAACGGGCATGACGCCCTGACAGGAAAGGGGTCCACGCCCGGCACGGTTCAGCGTAACGCACAGCGCGTAATCGTAACGCATACAGCACACCTGAAAGCTGACCGTAAAATCGTGGTAAAGCCAGGGATGGCATCGACCTCCTCATCTCTCCCAGTGATCTCTTCTCCCTGACCCGGCTGCCGTTTTCGTTTTACATTCTCATCTCTGTCTCGCGCTGCGGCGCTTCCCGATGCCGCACCCCGCGCTCTGGTGGGTCTGACGCTGGACGGGGCGGGTCAAAGACTCGGATAGAAGACGCCCACTAACCTGTGGTCACACTCAGACATATTCCCCCTGCTGACAGGCTCCACCCGTTGTGGGAATAATGAACGCCTGTTTTCCCTGCCGGAGAGATCTATGAATTCAGTGCCCCTCAAGTGCCTTGGCGTAATGATACTCGCTATCCTCGCTACGGCATGCAGCCCTTCATCCCATGGTCACATTCCTCTGGGTAAATGTGACGTCAAAGGGACTTACAATATAAATTTCCCACGCTTTGACGAAACGGCACAGCAGTTAGCCCATGCGTCAGGCTGTTTTATTGAGACGGACTTGTCACGAACCGGCGCTGTCCACGTCAATCCTGTGCAGGGAACGATGACGATTCGGGAAGCGGTCAGTCAGGCGATTAAAGGCACCTCACTTACCATTGTGGCGCAAAAACCAGACACCATCACGGTTAAATAATCAGGGCGAAGAATATGCGTAACTTAGCGGCGCTAACAGGAATGGTCTGGCTCTTATCCATGTCAGCCTGCTACGCCAGTCATGGCGGAGCGGACAGCAATGGCGGAAGCGGCCTTCCAGGAAAGCACGGGCAACGCGGGATGGCGGGCTGTCCCGGGGGCACGCCACGCTCAACAGACGGTCACTTTTATTTGCCGGGTAGCCAGGAGCGGTGCAATCCGCCCTCTGCCAAAAAACACCACTGGCGCCCGCAGCGGAGCGTTGAGAGCGTTTAGGCTAACCCGCCTGAATGCCTCACGGGCGCGTTAAAAGGTGATAACAATCAACCCTGACAAAATTAATATCTTGATCAAAATGGATAACCTGTTTTCACTGTCAGTGGCCATAAAAAAAATAAAAAAGCAATGCTTTTCTATTTTCATAATTTATATTTATCACGCCATTCACAATTACACGTTTTTCCACTCTTTAAACGATAATAGCCTTCTTTAGCTTTGCTAAAGGCTGTATTCAGAAACCACAGAAAGAATGGACGTTCTGGTCGCTATCTCTGCCGATATTTTCGCCCGGCACGCCACGCGCGTTAACTGGCCTTTTCCTGCCAGCCTGTAAATATGCCTCTCAGAAACTATTTTTTATTTATGAAGGTTTTTTAACAAATCAATGTAGCCTGGGGCCTTTACTATGTCGTAATAAAAACAGCTTTTCGCCAACCGCTACAACATGCGCTGGCGCAGGGTACGCCTTGAAATCACATCCAGAGGTAAACACCGCTGGCGAAGCTGGAAGCGAACGGGTTTTTCACAAGCGGAGGTCAAATGCAATGAAATAATTTCGAAAAAGGACACTCTAATCTGGAATGATTATTAACCATGTAATTTATATCAGGTTATAATTTTTTAACATGAGCGTCACTATAACGAACGAATGCTGTGCGTGAACCAATCTATATTGGGAATGTTATCACATTGAGCAGAAAGGCGATGCCGTTAAGAATATTCTTCTTAATTAATATGTAACTCTAATATGTTTTACTTTTCGATCTTTAATTCTACATTTTGACACTTTATTGAGATAATAATCTATTGTTTAAATTTTTATGGTTTTATCTGCTTTGTGGCAAGATTAAATTAGTATTAAAGATCGTATATACATTTGATTTCTTTATTTTGTTTGTAAATCAAAAACTCCAATGCATAATTGGCCTCGCCAGTTTTAAGGTGTAATTTTTAATTAATTTCTATGCTTTTGTTAAATGTATAAATATTTGTTAAATAGGTATTCATCTGTTTGATGATATTTATTTTTTATTGCATTAATCAATTAATGGGATTAAATAGGTATGAAAATTAATAAAGTTGCAGTGGTTATGATGCTTGCTCTGGGAATGGGCGCAACAGGTGCGCATGCGGCCAATCAGGGACAGGGAAAAATCACTTTCCATGGTCATATCATTGATGCTGCATGTTCCATCGGGAGTGACAGCGAAAAGCAAACTGTTGAACTGGGACAGATTTCAGCTCGACAGCTTGAAGATCAAGGAACATCCAGCCCAAAAGTTTTCACTATTGATCTGGAAAACTGCCGCATGAACAGTACCGACGATGGTAATGGTAACATTGTTATCACCTCGCCAACGGTGAAAGTGACCTTCGGTGGAACGGCTGCCTTAAAATCCGATGGCTCCACAGATAATAATAAGTTCGGCATTATGGGCACCGCATCCGGTGCGGGCGTGGTGATCACCGATGCGTCCAGCGCAATTATTCCCGTTGGCGGTTCCAGTGAAGCCCGTACCTTAATTGAAGGCAATAATACGTTGGCATTCTCTGCCTATCTGCAGGGACTGGACGACAATAATGCGATTAAATCCGGTGAGTTTACCTCGATTGCTGACTTTACGTTGGCGTATGACTAAGGCCTGATCACAAACGTTTCCCTTATCCGGTCAGCTCATGATCGGGTAGGGGAGTTATCTGCAGGCATAAACAGGATGCATATTGTTTATTTGCGTTTGACGCTATTCATCTTTTCTATTTGCCATGCCACTGTCCAGGCGTCCCCGATTAAAGATGAGGGGCAGGGCCGCGTTTACGTTAATGGTCAGATTCTGACATCGGCGTGCAATATTCATACTGAAGATGTCTGGCAAGAATTTGTGTTCGACTCACTTACGCCGCATATCCTGGAAAATAATAATGGGCTTAATGAAAAACGGTTTTCCATTCGCTTAGTGAATTGTGACCTTAGAGATGAAGATAAATGGCGAAGTATTGCGCTCACCCTTTCAGGTGAGGCGGTTTCTCACGCACCCTCTTTATTTTCGCTGAGAGGCGAGGCCAAAGGGATCGCACTCAAAGTGACTGACAGTGACGGCGAGCAGGCATTGCCGGGCATCCCTATGCACCGCGTTGTCCTGAGTCAGAATGAACATCAGTTTGATTATGTTATGCAGGTGGTTCCGGATGGAAAAGTCTTTATAGAAGGCGACTGGGCGGGTGCAATACGTTTTACGCTGAGTTATCAGTAAATCCCTTTCTTGCACGATTCGCTATAACAAAAGATAACGTAAATGGGTAAATCGCAACTATTACATCGATATCGTCTTTTTTTTAGCATTTTAATAATACTGTCGGGTTATTGCGTTGAGATACGCGCTGTTGAATTTAATACTGACATTCTTGATGCCGAAGATCGAAATAATATTGATTTATCCCGTTTCGCCCGTGCGGGTTACATCATGCCGGGTACCTATAGTCTTACACTTCGGTTGAATGAGCGGAATATCGTTGAACAAGAGGTGGTGTTTAAAGAGAACCGCCGTCAGGGCGATGAGAATGGTGCCGAAGATGTGCAGGCCTGTCTGACGCGTCAGCAGGTTGAGTTACTCGGTCTTAAGCACGATGCGCTGGCAAAGATAAGCTTCGACCATGATGACGACTGCGCTGATTTTTCCGCGTTGGACGGTGTCAGGCTGCGCGGGGATCTTTCAACGTCGTCGCTCTATATTTCGGTTCCCCAGGCCTGGCTCGAATATCAGGATGCCACCTGGCTGCCCCCTTCACGCTGGGAAAATGGCGTACCTGGTGTGATGCTGGATTATAACATCAATACCAGCTTCACCCGTCCAGTACACGGCAGTCAGTCACAGCGAGCCAGTGCCACCGGTACGCTCGGTGCAAACAACGGGCCCTGGCGTCTGCGGGGCGACTGGCAGGCTAACTATAACAACACCGGCGGCCCCAGCGGCGGCACGACCCAACGTATCGACTGGAGTCGCTTTTACCTTTATCGCGCGCTGCCGTCGCTTATGGCGAAACTCACCCTGGGTGAGGATTATCTCCGATCGGATATTTTTGATACATGGCGCTTCACCGGCGCGTCATTGGTCAGCGACGAAAGCCAGCTGCCCCCCAGGCTGCGCGGCTACGCGCCGGAGGTGAGCGGCATTGCACGCACCAATGCCAAAGTCATCATCAGCCAGCAGGGACGGATCATTTACGAAACCATGGTGGCGGCAGGACCGTTCCGCGTGCAGGAACTCAGCAGTGCGGTGAGCGGGCAACTGGACGTAAAGGTGGAAGAGCAGGACGGTAGCGTACAGCACTTTCAGGTCACCACCGCCACCGTGCCCTATCTGACCCGGCCGGGCCAGGTGCGCTACAAGCTGGCCACCGGGCGACCCTCCGATTTTCACCACCACCTGCAAGGACCGACATTCGGCACCGCCGAAATATCATGGGGCGTGGCTAACAGTTGGTCGCTGTACGGCGGGAGTATTCTTTCTGCGGACTATCACAGTCTGGCCATTGGCGTGGCACGTGATCTTTATCGGTTTGGTGCGCTCTCAGCGGATATCACCCAGTCTGCAACATCGTTACCGGACAGCGGACATTTACAGGGCCGGTCCTACCGTTTGAGTTATTCAAAGCGCTTCGAGGACTTCAACAGCGATTTGACCTTTGCGGGCTACCGTTTTTCCGAACGCAATTACATGACCATGACGGAATATCTTGATGCGCGCTATCGCAATGGCGTAACGGGCAGCAGCAAAGAACTTTATACCGTTACGGTGAGCAAAAGTTTTGCAGATCTCAACCTTTCTGCCTACCTGAGCTGGTCTCACCAGACGTACTGGGATCGCCCGCGTGCCGACCGTTACAGCCTTTCTGCCAGTCGTTATTTCGACCTGAACCGTTGGCGCAATCTTTCCGCCACCGTTTCCGCCGTGCGAACGCGCGATTACGGCCGTAAGGATGATGCGCTCTGGCTAACGATAAGTGTTCCCTTTGGTCAGGGGACGGCCAGCTACAACGGCAACTGGAGTCAACAGACTTACAGCCAAACCGCAGGCTGGTATGAACGCCTGGAAAACGGTGACAGTTATCGCCTGTCGGCCGGAACGCGAAGCGGGAAAAGTGAGAGCCTCACAACGCAGGCGAGCGGGCTGTACAGCCACGCAGGAACGGCTGCAGACATCACCGCCAATCTGGGCTGGCAGCAGAACGGCTATACCTCAGCGGGCTTGTCGATTAGCGGCGGCCTGACAGCGACCCGCGAAGGGGCCGCGCTCCATAGCAGCAGCGTCAGAGGTGGCACCCGAGTGTTGGTCAGCACCGATGGCGTGGCGAATGTGCCGGTAGGCCGTAATGGCATGACTAACCGATTTGGCCTGGCCGTGGAACCCTCAGTACCCGGCTACTATCGCGCCACGGTCAAGGTCGATGTGAATCGGTTGCCGGATGACATCGAAATCAGTAGCGCGCCCGTTGCGGAAGTCTCACTGACCGAAGGGGCGATTGGTTTCCGCCGTTTTGACGTGCTCAAGGGCGCCAAAGTCGTGGCGACTGTCGCGATGGCTGACGGCACTTTTCCTCCTTTCGGGGCCAGCGTGCGCAATGCAAAAGATCAGGAGTTAGGCATGGTGAGTGAAGGGGGCTTAGCCTGGATTTCAGGGGTTAAAGCCGACGAGGTGCTGACGCTGTTCTGGAGCGACAAAGCACAGTGCCGGGCAACGCTTCCGTCGCACATCCCTGACAGTCAACTGCTGCTGCCCTGCGAGTAACCTTCCGGTGCAGCCGGTCTGGGATCTGAAAGCAAACGTATACAAGGTGCAAACGAGATGATGAAAAAATGCAAAGACAGGTGGGCATTACTGTTGATAACGAGTGTGCTGGTGACGCTGGCAGGGCAAACCGCGCAGGCCGCCATTGCCCTTGACCGCATGCGCGCCATTTTTAACGGTGGCGAAAAAAATCTCATCCTGAATATCAGCAACGACAATCAGTAAGAGCCCTATCTGGCTCAGGCCTGGCTGGAAGATGCACAAGGCAATAAGCTCACCAGCTATCTCAGGGTCACGCCGCCCGTGCAGCGCGTGGAGCCGGGCGCAAAAAGCGTCATTCGCATTACCGCATTGCCCTCTTCCGCCTCGCTGCCGCAGGACAGGGAAAGTGTGTTTTATTTCAGCGTCCGGGAAATTCCGCCGCGCAGCGACCGCGCCAACGTGTTGCAGCTGGCCCTGCAGACCCGAATCAAACTGTTCTATCGACCAGCCAGCATCACCCCTGAGCGCTTCAGCCGCCATGATGATCAGTTAGTCCTGCACAAAGTGAAAGGCGGTTTCCGCGTGGAGAACCCAACACCTTATTACATGACGTTGCTGGGGATTATCAGTAAAGGAAACCGTGCTGTTGAGAAAAGCTTTGTGCCCGTCATGATCGCCCCGATGTCGAGTGAGACGGTGAAGTCCTCGGTTTCCCGCGATCCGCAAATTATCACCATTAATGATTTTGGTGGAAAACCTGTTCTGCCCTTTCTCTGCCAGGGCTCGGTATGTCGGGCCGATCCCGTGGCCGTCACTCAGCACTGAATAAGGAGACAGAATAGTGATAGTGCGATCGTCTGAACGGTATGTCGGATGGAAACACATGATGGCAGTAACCCTGATCGCAGTGCCGCTGATATCCACGTTCCCGCGCGCTCACGGACGGGAAGTCCGGTGGGAAAATACGCTAAGTGGAATGTTGCAGGCCTCAGGCTCATTGAGCACATCGCCCTGTGTATTAATGCCGGAATCTCAGGCTCAGCATATTACGCTCAGCCCTGTTGCGTTGGCGGCGTTAAACAAGAGCGGCGATGTCACTGTGCCCGTCGATATTCATCTCGTACTGGATCACTGTCCCAGCGGCGCCCGGCATTCTGGCACCCCACAGGACCTGCGCCACAGGTTATGGCTCGCCGATCAGCGCTCGGTCAGACTGCGTCTCCTCGGCGACAGGGCTGATGATGATGCGCGATTTTTCAGCATAAAAGGCGCATCCGGTCTTTCTCTGCGCATGGAGGATCCTTTGGGTAACATCCTGATTCCCGGCCTGTTAAGCCAACCCGTTCCGCTTGCCGAAGGGCGCAATGACCTGGTACTCAAAGCGCAGCTCTGGCGTAACCGCGATCCGCTCGAAGCGGGCGAGTGGCAGGCCGTTATCAACATTGGCATGGAGTACGAGTGATGGAGAGCCAGATTCTTTTTCGTCGTGCAGGCGGCGGTCTGCTGATAGCGATCGGCCTCACGATGTTCATCGCGCTGCTGGTGGTCAGGGCGAAAGCGGATGCGGGATCAACGGACGTGGTGTTCCGCGGAACGCTGCTTGCCGTGCCCTGTCTGGTCGACATGGATTCGGTGGATCAGACGGTAGCTTTCTCGCCTGTCGTCGCCCGGCACTTTACCAACAATCATCAGTCCTATCCGGTCGACTTTTCCATTGCGCTAAAAGCGTGTGACCTGTCTGTCGGCTCGCAGGTAAGCGTCACGTTTTTTGGCGATAAAAACGCCGTAAATTCTGCACTTTTTGCGCTGAATGGCACGGTGGAAGGGTTGGGGCTGGCGGTCAACGATGGTCAGGGCAACGTGGTACTTCCCGGTGTGCTTCAGCCGCCTGTTCAACTCACCGACACAGAAAATCGGCTGGTGTGGCTGGCCCGATTGCAGCGTACGGCCGCAAATGGCGAGGTCACGTTAGGAGAATACAGCGCAATGATCACCTTTCAGTTGCAATACGAATAAAACAGCACCGTCACTGCCGCCTTTTAGTCAAGGCCGTAAAGCGCACAGCATCAGGAGGTCCAGCCGTTGAACATCTTCAGCTTGTCAGATCCAGGTCATCAAGCCGCTACTCAAACTCATCCGGCCAGCGCGTGCGGCCGGGTGCTGATCAGGGAGGTGATATGCGTAACCAACGCCTGAAACAACAGTGCCTTGCCGTGCTGGGCACCGCCAGGGACGTGGACAAGGGACTCTCCACCCGAGACATCGCTGACGCGCTGGATATGAGCGTGTACAAAACCCGATTGCTGTTACTGGATCTTGAGAAAGAAGGGCGGGTCAAGGCGCTGCCGCGTGAAAAGCCCTGGCGGGGGGCGGCCCGGCACTGGGCGGGTCGTTGATGACTGGCATAAGTGTGTGTTCAAACGCCTTCTTCCAGCTTGGGCTTGAGGCGATACAGCAGGCGCTGTCAGACCATTTGGGCAAGCAGATTCGCCTGCAGGGATTTTACTTTCCGACGATGCAAGCGCTGCTCGCCTGGAGCATGAATCCACGGCTCGCAAAGGGATGCATGATTGTGATTGCCGGCAGTAACCCGGTCTTATCGGTGTTAAGCGGCCTGGTGGATCCGAAGCGCATCCTGCTGTCAGACGCAGGCGAATCCCGGCAGGCACTGATGGAGAAACTTTACATCAAGGCACGATGCGCGCACCTGAAGGTGCCGGTAAAAAAAGAGGCCATTTACCTGACCCGGCGAGAAGTGACCTATATGCGCGCCTTTATTCAGGGCAAACCGCACCAGTCACACAGTAAACGTGACAGCGGTATTCGACTGACTGTGATGAAGAAAATTGGGGCAACAGGGCAGGTTTCTCTGCTGATTCGTTTTCGCCTGTTGCGCGGCCTTAAAAGCGATTACCTGCTGAACCCTGCCCGGTTAGCGCACGCGCAGGGGGTGGGACAGCGCGGCGGCATGCTGCAGAACATCACGCCTGGTGCGCAAAGAGACAGGTGTTGCCTCGGGCAGCCGGAAAAACAACAGGACATTTTGCTATGTGGACAAAAGCGATATTGATAAAGCTCTGGGGCATTCTGGCGCTGGCAGCCAGTGGGAATGCCCATGGCGCGCTGACGGTTGATCGATCGCGCCTGATCCTTAATCAGGGGGAAAAGTCGATCAGCCTGAACGTAACCAACCGCAATGAAAAAGATCCCTACCTGGCGCAGGGATGGATGGAAGATGTAGACGGGAAAAAAATCAGCGGCCCGCTGATGGTATTGCCGCCGGTGCAGCGTGTTGAAGCTGGCGGCAAGACGCTGGTGCGTATTCAGGTTCTCCCGGCCATCTCGTCATTGCCGACAGACAGGGAAAGCGTTTTCTACCTTAATCTGCGGGAAATACCGCCAAAATCGGATAAAGCCAACGTCCTGACGCTGGCGATGCAGATCCGGCTCAAAGTCTTCTATCGACCTAAAGGACTGAACGTGGATCCGATGTCAGATACGGTTCCCGGCACGGAAACCCTGACGCTAATTAAGCAGGGAAACCAGTATGAAGTGCATAATCCAACGCCCTACCATTTTTCCTTCGTCGAGATCAGACGAAGCCTGACCGGAAACGGGCTGGCACGTTTTGAACCCGTCATGGTGGCACCGAAAAGCCGCCAACTGCTCAGTCCGACCGTTAGTGAGTTAGGCAGCACGCCGGTTCTGATGTTCGTCAGCGATTACGGCAGCCAACGGTTATTGCCGTTTATTTGCAATGGCAACACCTGTCAGGCAGAGAAATCACGCATACCGAATGAGATTTCCTTTAGACAACAGCAGGCGGTGCGTAATGACAGCTAACTTCAGGCTGTGCAGCCTTCTGCTGCTGACTGCATTCATGATGAGCAGCGCACAGGCAGAGGTTAACAATGGGGATATGACCACGCTGACCGTACGCGGCATTCTGGTGGAAACGCCGGAATGCGTGGTCAACAACCAGGAGCCCATCGACGTGGACTTTGGTGAGGATGTGGTGATTAGCCGGATAAACGGCATTGATTATAAAAAGACGCGAATCATTTACAGCCTGCTGTGTACGTCTCTGGCTAAACAGGGGCTAAAAGTTACGATTAGCGGTGAACCGGCTGCATTTAATGCTTCACTGCTTGCAACCAGCAAACCGGCACTGGGTATTCAGCTAATGCATGAGGATGCCACGCTGACGCCGGGCAACAGCGTTGCATTCAATTATCACGACGGCACCTTGCCGGAATTATGGGCCGTGCTGGCAGTACAGAGCAACGCTCTGCCCACGGCCGGTACCTTTACAGGTAATGGAACGATGGTGTTTGAGTATCAGTAAGGAGCCAGCATGCACCCTGTTTATATTCCGCTCGTGTTTAGCGCCGTATTCTGCTTGCCGGTTAATGCAGCCAGCGAGAACCCCAAGGCGGATATGACGTTTCGCGGCACGCTAATTGAACGTATTCCCTGCACCGTTAATAACGGTGACACCATCACGGTGAATTTTGGTGATGACGTGATGACAACCCGGCTGGACGATGACAACAGCAACATTTACAGCCGGGAGGTTGTGGTTCCGCTGGACTGCAGCTCACGCGATGTGCGGTTGCGCATTGATGGCATCACCGCGGCGTTCAACCCTGAACTGCTTGCCGGTCATCAGGCGGGATTCGGTTTTCGCCTGATCTATGGTGACAGAACGATGCCGCTCAACGACTGGATCCAAACGAACGTCAGCGCGCAGGGCATGCCTGATCTCACCTTTACCGTTCGGCCCGTCAGGCAGGAGGGCGTAACGCTCAACGGCGGAGAGTTCAGCGTCGTCGCGTCGTTGATAGCGAATTACCTGTAAACATGGAACATCATGACAAATCAAGGAGTCAGGATGCCTGGTGATGAAGGATATGCGAAAGGTCGACATCGGTGGCCCGGAATAGGGGTGGGCAGTCTGCTGTTGGGGGGATTAGCCCTGATTGCACCTGATGTCTACGCGAACAATCTTGCGCTCAAAGGAACGCTTATCACCCCGCCGTCCTGCATCCTGAACGGGGACAGCACGCTGGAAATCAGCTTTGGGGAAAGCATCAGAATTAAAAGCGTTCCCGATGGTCTGTATCGCCAGGCCGTTAACCCGGGGCTGGAGTGCGATGGCAGTAATCTGGCATGGAACCTGGTGTTAACTGTCGCCGGGACGGCGGCAGGATTTGATAACGAGAGCGCAACGGTCGTGACCGCAGAGCAGGCGGATCTGGGCGTGAAACTGTATATCAACGATGCGGCGTTTGAACTCAACAAAGCGTACAAGGTGAATGGCCAGACGCTACCGAAGATAGAAGCCGTGCTGGTTCAGCGTGAAGGCGCGGAGCTAAATGAAGGCGATTTCACGGCCAGGGTAACGTTACGCGCTGAGTTTCAGTGAAAACGGCGGACGCCTTACCTCGAAAGGTGACGCCCACATGGCGCGGTTTTCACCTGGCGCCTCTCTGTCGGAAATCCTGTGGCGAACGGCGGCGTTTAAGGCCTTTTGTAATGAATAGTCTGTGAGGAAACCTCATGCGTTTTTTTTATTTCCTGACCAGCGTGTTTTTTCTGCTGTTTTCGTCATGCCCGGTGAAAGCCTTATTACATGAGAATGCACCTTTCCCGATTTTTGTGGGTGACACGCAAAAACTGCCCGGCACACAGGTCGAATTTCATATTGGACGTGCCACGACTAACATCGTTCCTCATGAGCCTCACTACGTGACGGCAAACGCAGGAATTGCGATTTATTTTTACTGGTGCACGCAAACTGGCGGAAGCTGTGCAGGCCCCGCGAACACCCGTGTTCCACCCGAGAATATTATTGCCCGTGGGGACGGCTGTCCCACCAATGACATACATCAATTTATCGATTGTCTGCATGAGAAAATAGACCCAGGCGGGCAATATATGGCGACTGTCCCTGACAATGTGGGGTCCGATTCGCGACTGACGCGCGGCCAGGTTTGTTTACGCTATCTTAGTGATGTTAATTCGGCGCTCGGCACAACGTTTACCACCAGTTATAACTCTTGTAAGTTATCGCCGCCGACCCAAACCTGGTGCGCGATGGAAACACCGAATGTGGATATCGATTTTGGCATAGTCCATGTGGGAGAGGCTGAAGGACAGCGGCGGGAAAAGGATATCAGCGTATATTGCTCGGGACCGGCCAACTATATTATCGATCTGACAAGTGAAGATTCCTCTGTCCCTTTAAGTAACGGCATGAAAGCTGAATTAACCATCGATGGGCAGTTGATACAATCCCAAAGGCTGGTTTCAACGGAGCAGGGCTCAACGGCTTATAAGCTGCAAGCGGAACTGAAGGGGCAACCTGTGGCAGGCGCTTTTAACAGTACAGCAGTACTGTTTATTTCCTATCCGTAATCGTGCTGGCAGGGATGATATTTACCGGGCCTGACAGGGCGACGATGTTGAACGGGCCATTCTGGTTGGATCTAAAAGGCTACAGGAAGCCAGGCCTGTTAATTATCACCCTGTGAGTCAGAGTAACAGGGCGCAACTGTTTTCACATGTCATGCCCCGGAATAAGGCGCCCACGCATTGGCGCTGCTTTTTAACTACTCAGTGAGGTGAGATGTCAGCTAAACCCGTCGCGATCCCCGCCATCCTGCCGGGCAAGGTTGTGCAGCACCATGGCGGCGGCCCCAAATGCGACGGTATCCGTGGCAGAGATATCCGGCAGGCAAATCTCGGGTTGCACGACACGGCTGCCGTTTAGGCTCTCCAGCCTGGAGAAATCGAGCCAGACAGCGAGCCGTTCACGAACGCTTTGCGGCAGTGTTCCACCCACATAGATCGCCGCGGGGGCAAGAACAGCGTTCAGCATAAAGCCCAGACGGGCGATTTCCGGGCCTGTTCGTTCGATCCATTCGTCGAGAACGCTGACGTTCTCAGCAAGGAATCGCTGCCAGATGTCTTGTGAGCGCCCATCCGGTCTCTGGCCGAGGCGATGCTGACACCAGGCCGCAAGGTCAGTAAACGAGGGACGTGGTCTGTCGAGAGGCAGCAACAGACCAATTTCACCCGCGTTGCCAAGATGACCGCGATAACGCTGTTTACCCAAAATAATGCCGCTGCCGACCCCTTCTGACAGATAGAGATAGACAAAGTCTTCATGATTAGCCGCATTACCCAGTGTCATTTCACCCATCGCTGCAGCATTGGCATCATTCTCAATTAACACCGGACAGCCCAGCGCCTGCTGAACGGACTCGAACAGTCCGGGTTCATCCCAGGACAGCACCTCGGGTGCCAGATGCAGGGGAGCAACGCCCCGTTGGAATCGCGTGGGCATGGCGATGCCTGCACCAATTACCAAGGGCTCCGCAATATGGTTTCTCTCAAGCAGGGCTCTGTGGCCCTTCTGAATCGCTGACCGGGCCGTGGCAAAGGTATCGTAAAGGCCGCGCAGCGCAATTTCGTCAACCCGCTTCCCTGTGAAATCAAGCAGCGTCAGCGTAATGGAGAAGCGGCTGGCATGAATCCCAACGGCATAACCAATGGCGGAATTCAGCGTGAGATCTATGTGCGGAGCGCCCCGGCCAGACGGGCGACGCGCCCCTTCAACGATGATCCCCCGCTTGATGAGATCGCGGGTCATCATGCTAACGGCCGCCGCTGTTACGCCACAACCCTCGGCGAGCTCGGCACGCGATGCGGCGTGGTTGCGACGCAGATAACGCAGCACCGCAGACTGCGTTGTACCAATTCCTTCCCAATGCTTCGATGAAGTCAATCCTGCTTCTCCCTGTTTTTATCGCGTGGTCATGAACCTGTCATTTAAATAAATTAACTTACTTAAATAATAGGTACAACGGGAATAAAAACCATGTCGAAAAAACGCACTCTCCTGGCAAGCATAATGATCTCCGCGCTCTGTGTCGGTCTTGCCCATGCCGAAGAGATCACCATCAAACTCTCGACGCTTGCTGAGCGCAGCGCACCCAACCGCATCACCAATATTGAAGATGCCGCCGACATCATGAACAAGCAATTCAAGGCTGCGGGGGTCGATAAACATATTGTGATTCAGGCCAACAGCAGTGCGGTCAAAGGCTGGGACGACTTCGCGATGGACATGCTGAAGGCGATGTCTGTCGGGCAGGGGCCGGATATCTATGTGCTGCCTCATGAGTGGATTGGCCAGTTTGCTAAGGACGGTTATGCCTTGCAAATGAACGATAAGATCGCTGCTGCGCCCTGGGTCTACAGCGATATCCTGCCTGTGCTGTGGGATTCCGCAAAAGCAAACGATGGCAAGATTTATGGCATACCGCAGGATGCCGAAATACGCATGTTTTTCTACAACAAAGATATGTTGAGAAAAATCGGTAAGGATGAAGCGTTTATTAACGCTATCCCTGCCAGGGTGGAATCGGGTGATTTTACGCTTGACGATCTGACTGCGCTGGCCAAAGAGGTCGTGGACGGTAAAGCGGCCCAGTATGGCATGCTGCACCGCCCGAACGTGGGTATTGATTATCTCATGGTTTTTCAGTCATACGGCGTGAAATTTATGGATGAGAAGACCGGCAAGCTCATCTTCCCCAAAGCGGAAATGGCCGACGCTCTTGGCTGGTATGCGCGTAATGCTAAGCAGGGCGTCACGCCAGTCGATAATACGGCGATGAGCTGGGATGCTATTCAGGGCGCGTTCAAGCAGGAGAAGGCGTTTATTTTCCACCAGGGCGTTTGGGCGGTGGCCTGGCAACTGGGTGACAAAAATGGGGCGGTCTGGCCGTCGGACAAAGACGGTTATTTTCATAAGATAGGCTGGATTCCTGCTCCCGCGGCCAAAAAGGGCGGTCAACCCTCAAACCTGTCGCATCCGCTTCTCTATACGGTGAATGCCAAAAGTAAAAATGCCGACATCGCTGCCGAACTCGTGGCATTAGCAACGCTGCCCTATTTTAACAACGAACATGCTGTGACCTCCTATCACACCGCCATCAGCAACGCGCAAACGGCGATGCCGAAATACCGGGATAACTGGGTATTGTCTGCTGCCTCGCCCATGATGGCGCATGCGAAGTTCGTGCCCAATCAGACGCAGTTTGGCAGCTACAACAAGGTGCTGTTCAGCGGCCTTCAGGCCGTGGAAACAGGCAAAATGACCGCAAAACAGGCCGTGGATTTTATCGCTGAAGAGTTAGAACTCCAGTTCGGCGACGATATAGAAATCCGTTCGTCCGTTGCCAACAAATAGGGTTTAGCCCACCCAATGCGAACGTTAATATTGAGGGAGGTGAGATGATGTCGCAGTTCCAGCCTCGGGCGCACCGGCCCGCCCGGCCCGTCTTCTATCTCGCGCCCGCTATCGCGCTGTTGGTCGTCTTTTTCCTGGCGCCCATCATCGTTAATACCGTCATTGCCTTTACCGATATGGGCGCGGATCTTCGGGTCGGTCAATTTACACTGCACAACTTTGAGCGGATTGTGTCGCGTGATGCGCGTATTCCTGGCGTGCTACTCACAACGCTGATTTACGTAACGGCGACGCTGTTTCTTTTCAATGTCGGGCTGGGGGCGCTGCTGGCTATCACATCAACGGCAATCCCTGACCGACTCGGGAATCTGTTTCGCGGTCTCTGGCTTTTGCCGCGCATGTCGCCGGCCGTTCTCTACAGCATTCTGTGGATATGGGTGGCCGATCCCACGCCGTCCGGTTTGCTTAATCAGATAACGGGTTCCTTCGGGCTGCAGCCGATGAATCTGCGCAATGATTTCCCCTTGTTTCTGATCGTGGTGGCAAATGGCCTGGTCGGCGCATCCTTTGCCATGGTCATTCTGACGTCAGCGATTCGTTCCATCCCTTCACATCTTGCCAATGCGGCACGGATAGATGGGGCAAGCGAGTGGGGCGTGCTGCGTTTTGTTGTGGCCCCCGCGCTGTCTCAGCCCATTCGATTTATTACGATCTATCAGGGGCTCTCCCTGATGACGACCTACGAATACATTCTGCTCATTACCGGGGGCGGTCCCGTTTACGACTCCACACCCTATGCGCTCTATATCTATCGTCGTGCCTTTGAAAATGGTGCTTATGCCTATGGTGCAGCCCTGGCGCTGGGTTTGATGGTGATTGGCGTCGCCGCGACCTTAATACAGTGGCGTGTCAGCAATATGCGCGCGACGTTCGCCGCGCCGAAAATCGAGGTATTGTGATGTCACGCGTGCAAACCAGATCGGTTGTCACATCGAAATGGGCCCGTCTTGAACGCAGAGGTACCGTCAATCGTGTCGGCTTCCTCTCTGTGGTCATTCTCTTCCTGACGCTGATTTCGGTTCCGATCCTGCTGCCTTACCTCTGGCTGCTGGCGAAATCCCTGACTACCTCTGATGCGTCTGTCAGTCGGCTTGTTCTTTGGCGCACCAGCGCCATTGCGGGCGTGGCTTATCTCGGCGCGATTGTGCTTGCTGTTATGGCAGAGCGCTTACGCAGGCCGGTATTGTCCTGGAGTGCGCTCGGCATCATCGTGTTGTTACTCGTGATGATCTTTCTGATGCCCTATCTGACGTTGCACAACTACCGGTTTCTCTGGCTGCGGGATATCGCGAATACCGGCACAACGCGTGTGGATCTGATGCCGTCGGTCTGGACGGCACTGGGCAGCTCCCTGATCTTTGCCGTCTCCCAGACGCTGATTGTGACGATCGTCGCCACGCCAGCAGCCTACGCGCTATCCCGCTTTGCCTTTGCCGGCCGGGAGAATTTTCTTCGCGGTTTGCTGCTGTTACATGCTTTTCCCGCGCTGGCACTCACCATCGCCATCTTTATCCAGCTCCACTATATGGGGCTGCTCAACCATCTCTCCGGCGTGGTGATGGTCATGAGCGCGCTGGAGCTGCCTTATGCGATCTTTGTTCTTAAAGGTTTTTTTGACGGCGTGCCCTGGGATATTGAGATGAGTGCGGTGACCGATGGCGCCACCCGTTTTCAGGCCTTCCGCATGGTGGTTTTGCCTCAGGTGCGTAGCGGGCTGATTGCGATTGCCACCTTCACCTTTTTGCGCGGTTGGGAGGAGTACGTCTTTGTCCAGACGCTACTTATCGACAAAAGCCAGATGACAATGAGCCTCTACCTCTTCTTTGTTGCACAGGACAATACGGGCGCGGATTACGGCATGATCGCCGCCGTCGGCATTATTTACCTGCTCCCCGTGCTCGTTCTCTACACCTTCACACAGAAATACATCACCCAAATGAGTTTTGGCGGTATTAAGGGATAATTGTCATGGCTTCAATCACTCTCAACAATGTCACCAAAAACTGGGGCGAGACCCAGGTCCTGAAACCGATCAACCTTAGCATTGAGAACGGCGAATTCGTCGCCATCCTTGGGCCATCTGGATGCGGTAAATCAACGACGCTGTTTCTGCTGGCGGGTCTTTATGCGCCGAGCAGTGGTGAGATCGCGTTTGACGGGCACAATGTCAATCGCATTGATGCCCGCGATCGTAATGTCGGTATCGTCTTCCAGTCTTATGCGCTTTACCCGAATTTGACGGTGCGTGAGAACATCGCGTTTCCGTTGCGCTTTAAAAAATTAGATAGAGATGAAATCGCCAGGCGCGTAGAAGACGCGGCCAGTCTTGTACAAATCAGCGCACTACTCGATCGACGTCCGTCGCAGCTTTCAGGTGGGCAGCAGCAGCGCGTGGCGCTGGCTCGGGCCCTGGTCAAGGAACCGAATATCCTGTTACTTGACGAACCCCTTTCTAACCTCGATGCAACACTCCGTATCACCATGCGGACAGAGCTCAAGAATCTGCAGAAACGTCTTGGCTTCACCACCTTGATCGTCACTCATGACCAGATGGAAGCCATCACCATGGCCGATCGGATTATCTGTATGAATCAGGGCGAAATCGTCCAGATCGGTACGCCAGAGGACTTTTACCGACGTCCTGACGATCTCTTTGTGGCAGGATTTATCGGCTCGCCGCCAATGAATCTGGTGAAGGGGCAGGCCCTGGGGCGCTTCCTGCAACTGGGACAAATGTCACTCGAACTGAATCACGGATACGATGGCCCCGTCTGTTTTGGCCTGCGTCCGGAGGATATCAGCCTGGTTGCCCCTGATGATGCGCCGCTGTGTGGAGAGGTGTTAACCGTTGAGCCGATGGGGCGCGAAGTGTTTTACACGATCGACACGCCAGCCGGCAGGCTCCATGCACTGGAATACGGTGAAGCCGTGCGTCATGCGCCTGGTTCCCGAATCGGTATCACATGCCAATCCGCGCTGACTCTGATTTTTAATTCGTCCGGTAAACGCATTGTCGATCTCCATGCCAACCTCTCCGTGTTCTGCCATCCCGGCAAACATGTTCATGCTGCCAGCTAACAGGAAAATACCCTAATGACCCGAATCGTCTCACACCGTGGCGCCAACCATTTTGCGCCAGAGAACACCTTCTTTTCCGCAGACCTGGCGCTGGAACAGGGGGCCGATTACATTGAGCTGGATGTGCGAGAGAGCGCCGACGGCGTGCTCTACGTTATCCATGATGAAACGCTGGATCGTACCACTAACGGCACCGGCCCTGTGGGTCATGCCTTATCGCGCGATATCGATGCGCTGGATGCGGGAAGCGGGTTCGACGAGCGCTTTAAAGGTGCCATGGTGCCGCGGCTTGATGCTTATCTTGAGCATTTGCGCGGTCGTGCGGGCGTTTATATCGAGCTGAAATACTGCGATCCGGTTAAAGTAGCTGCATTGGTACGGGATCTCGGTATGGTCCGTGACACCTTCTTCTTTTCGTTTTCCGAGGAAATGCGCCGCGGTCTTCAGGCCGCCGCGCCGGACTTTCGTAAAATGATCACCCTTGATATCGCGCTGTCGCCCTCTCTTGTAAGAACCGTCCATCATGCATCGATCATTGAGTTGAGCGTAGAACAGATGCGTAATCGCGCCATCCTTGAAGCGAGCCGTCAGGCCGAGCTTGAAATCATGGTTTATTACGGTGGTGACGACATAGCGATTCATCAGGAAATCGCGGCGGCGGGCGTCGATTATATTAACCTTAATCGGCCGGATATTTTTAGTACCGTTCGACGTTAGCTCTGTGAATAAGTAAACGATAAAACTTGCTGTCGTCGCCGATGTTTACCTTCATGATCTTAATGGGACAATTGAATGACGGAGACGATGGCTTATATGCGTATATAACGCGAACGCTCGCGCTTTTCTTGCAATGCTGAATTACAGCCTAAAACCGGGATACCGGGAGAGTCGTGTTTAATATGATGATTAGCCCTGAGTCCTGTTAGCGCATGCTGTTTTGCCAGAAAAGATAAACACGGCTATATCTTTTTCAGAACGTTTGGCAACGGTGATGGCGTTGATCGATTTGGCCTTCGGTCTAGAACGGATGAAAAGGTTTGTAATGGCGGAAGAGGTCAAGTGAGGCATACATGGTGTCCCCTGCAGGAATCGAATTAAAGCATAAGTTATTGTTTTTAAAGTTTTAAATTAATGTATTAATTTCTGATACCATCATGAATACCATCATTGATTTTAAAGCTGATCAGTATGGTTTTACACTTCTTCTTCAGCAATATTCCTAAGGAGCACTCTAGACTAAGGATAAGTTTCCTCAATTTATGGGCTGTAATACAGGTTATATGATCTATATGGATAATCCGGATTAGCAAAAAGAGTGGGATTCTGATACGAGCAAGGCTAAAAAATGCTAGGCAACTCTTAAATTGCGACCTTAGTATAAAGTGGCCATCAACGTTAATACTTGTAGACTTGATTATGTATAAATAACAAGCCCTAGATTTATATAGGGCTTGTTATCAAATTTAAAGTCGTGATTCGAGTTCAGTAGCGATTCTATAAAAAATAGCGAAGCTGCCTAGATGCTTATCTTCTTCATTTGAACGGTCTATCAATTTGCTTAAAAAACTTCCTTCGATTAAACCATTTGGATTTTTCTTGGTATATCTAATGTTCTTTTGTAAGAGCATCTCCTTGAGATAACTCTCATGGTAAGCGGCAACAGAACCTAAAAAACTTATAGGTTTTGACATTTTTTCAGGATCGTTATCTTTAACATTATAGAAACGAAAGTGATTACCTAATTCACCATGAAGTTGATTTAAGGATATCATATCTTTATGCCCCAAACCCCAAGTCTCAATACAAGGATTCTGAAAAATTACTTTGACCTCACAATCGCCTATATCTATTTCAGACTTTTCAATCCTTTCATGGATGTCTTTTTCTCTTAAATCCATATCGCAACCATCAGAGTCAAGGATTATCCAAAAATAATCGATTTTTTTTGAATCTCTGATGTCTTTAAGACTATCATTGAGCTTGACGTCCAACATATGGGGATAGCCTTGCCCTGAAAGTAAGAAATATGAGTTTTCACTTATTTCAGATAAATAGTCTACTTTTTTAATTGATGGTGTGAGATGTTTAAGCCACTGAGGATAAACCTTTTTTTCCGTTTGCCTGCCTTCAACTAAGATATACAAATTCATCTGTCAGCACCCTCAGAATAAATATCTAAGTTGATCAGTTTGGTAAAAGCCTCATGATTAGATTCATTTAATTTGAAATCTTCAGATTTAAATGATGATATTATACCGGCTTTTCTTGAAATTATCTTCCATTTATCGATTGGGATATTGTTAATTATGTAAGGGTGATGGCTGGTTATAATAAACTGGACACCGCTTCCTGTTGTTAGAAGAATGTCAGTAATATCATTGATACAGTTTACGCCAAATCCATTTTCAAATTCATCAATTAAAAAAACAGTCCCTTTAGGACTAAGGTAAAGATATGATAATTGTAGTAGCGTCTTTAGCATGCCTGATGACATAGATACATGTGAAATCCAACTATCAATGCCTCTTTCTTTTACTTTAATAACAAAAGTTGATGCATAGGCTCTTGGTGCTGTATGGTCTTCATATCTTTGTACTTTAACACCTTCAATGTAAGGGAAAATGTCTTTGTAAGTTTCAATAATAGAGGAAAAGTGTTCTGGGAATTTTTCTTGGCATAAAAATAGCTTTGCTCTTAAGCTGTTTTTTAACTCTTTTATTTGATCGAAAGTTAAATCTTTATCGGGATCAATATCACCATCACGCCCAAATATTGCATAATGACCTTCTTCTAGATCAATGGTTGAAATATGATCAAAGCCTGAATTTACTGTTGCAATTTCCGGTTCTGCTTTTAAAAGAGAAAGTATACTTTCATAAGGTGAAAGTTTTACTGTGATTTTATCTTTAAAAAAGATGTTATCTTTGTCTCTGCGAGCTAAAGATATACCATTAACAACCAAATTTTCACTTACGAGTTTTGGTTTTGGTTTATCGTCATCACTAACATAGTAAAGAAAGCGAGAGAAGTCGTCAAAATCCTTTAAAGATTCGAACTCTCCAGACCATGAGTATTGTTGCCCATCAATATCAAAATCCAAATGCCAGTTAAAGCCACTAAAGCCTTCACCTTTAGATATTCTTTTTGCATTGTTGATGACTGAAAGAATTTGGGTTTTACCGACACCAGATGCTCCCACCAGAAGCGTGAAACTATCGAAATTGATCTTATTAATAATCAGATTGCTGTGCGAGTTTTTTGCACTTATGGAAATGATTCTCATTGTAAGTTCCCTTTAGACTACCACCAAGAGGATGATCATCTTATAACACATTCTTAACCATACTCAATCAGCGCGCGCTCGTAGCCCCGCCACGCCTGCGCACTTCATGTAGCGGTTTTCATGCACCTGCATGAGTGGCGCCGGGCCGCGCCGCTGCTGGCCTTTGCTGCCGCTTTTGGGTGCCTGAGACTCATGCGTTTTCATGCAGCATAGACATGCACTCGCACAGCAGACGTAAAAAAAGCCCGGCAGGTGCCGGGCTGAGGGGGTTTTTACTTCTGGCCGGGGAACCGTTGACGCTTACACCGGTCAGTTCCGGCAGCCCTGAAGGGGTACGGGCCTGCAAGGCTGATAACATCATCACGGAACATCAGCGGCAGCTTTTTATTCGTCCAACTCAGCATCAGATTCGTAATATATCCACGGTAGAGCGTGTCTGCATCGTTCGCCCCTTCAAGTACACCCGGCGCATGGGGTGAGCCATCGCGTTCAAACTGGCTGTACTTCATTCTCAGCAGGCTGGTCAGCTCAATGGCGTGGAAGAGAAAAAATTCATCAATGAGCGCATCAATGCGCTCGTCAATGATTCGCTCATGGCAGGTGATGTAAGCGTGGGCCTTTTGCCCGGTCACGTCGGCCAGCCCCGGCAGCTGCTTTTCCCTCTGGGTAATCAGTCCGGCCAGCTCGGTCGCCGTTTCCTGCTGCTCCAGATACTCCGCGCGCAGCGCTTTCATCTCCGGCGTGACGGTGCCGCCGTTCTGCTCCAGCAGCTCACGGAAGCGCGCACGGTTGTCCTGGCCTGCCTGCTCCGTCTGTGCCTGGCTCTGGCGCAGCGCCTCAACGCTCTCCGTGGCGGCGGCTTCGGCCTTTCTGGCCTCCACCCAGGCCAGCATTTTTTCCTGGAGTTGCTGAATGCGCGGCTGCCAGCCAGCCGGAAGGCTTTTTACCAGCGCGGCGGTCTGTTCTGCTAATTCAGCTTCGGGCAGCTTCATGAGCCAGCCCGCATCCCTGAGCGGCTTCTGACTTCGTGCCAAAAGCTCCCCTACGTACTGGCCGGTTGCCTTAATCTCTTCTTCTGTCATTTCTTGCTGTGTCATGCTGTTTTCCTCTGTCTCAGGGCTGTGCGTGGCGGTCTTTACGGGTGCAGGCGGAGCCGTAACGGCCCAGCGTCTGCGGCTGGCGCACCGGCGCATCATTTTCCGGCTCCTGCTCTGCCGCCACGGGCCTGTTGGGCTTCATAATGATTTTCTCGACGCTCTCCAGCGCGGTGAACGTGCAGGAGCAGTCGAGGTTCTGGCACTGATACCAGGTGCGCTTCACGGATGGCGCCTCGTAGGCGCTGGTGCGGGTGTGGGCCACCTGACCGCATTCGGGACATTTCAGGGCCATCAGCGGCTTTCCTTCTGTTTTAACTCCAGGCGGATTCTGGCCTTGTGACGGGCGGCCGGTGACAGGGTGCGGCCCGCGTCAGCCCTGGCGTCGGCGTCGGGAGACACGCCGCACAGGCGGAACACCGGGTCGCTGTCGGGCATGGCCTCACCGGAAACGGCCGGTTCAGTGATGTGGCGCTTGATGAAGTTCTTCAGCACGCTGTCGGGGTCGTTCACGGAGTCCACCACGCCGGTGACCAGAGCGGCCTGACGGCCCAGCGTGATGTGCAGGAGGCTCAGCGTCTGAATCAGCGGCTGGCCGTGGTCACGCATGAAGTCCTGCCAGAGCTGCATGGCGCGCAGCTCCACCAGGCTGTTGTGGGCGCTGATGTACTCCTGCGCCCGGTCGGCGGTCTCGAAAGGCAGGCAGGCCGTTTCTTCGGCGTGAGAGGCCAGCAGCGCGTCGAACTCCTCCAGCGTCTCGCGGTTCAGCGCGATTTCGGTGCGCAGCGCGCGCATTTCCGGCGTCATGGCTCCGCTGCTGTCGCGGAACAGGGCGCGCCACTCGTCGTTCTGCGCGTTCGCGGTGGCTTCGGTTTCCGCACGGCGCTGGCGGATGGTTTCGGCATTTTCAGCGGCGTCGGCCTGCACGCGGCGGGCCTCAAGCCATGCCGCCTTAGCGGTGCTGACCTTATCAATTTCGGCCTGCGTGGCGGCGGGCAGGGATAAAGCGGTGTCGGTCATGTCGGCTTCCTGTGTGGTCGTTTTCAGTAAGTCAATTGTGCCGGGGCTGGCACAGGTGAGCCATGTGCGGGCCGTGTGCCGTGCCTGACACAACGCCTGCCAGAAAAGGGCGGCTGGCTGACTTACCTTCTGTTTGCGGTGTAACACGGGTAACAGGTGTTACAGCGATGAATTACAAGCACTTTTTATTATTCTTCCGGTGTAACACGACGGGTAACACGGTGTAACAGCGCAGACGGGTGCGTTACACCTGTTACACCTCACATGAGAAAGAGGTGTAACAGGATGACGCCTTACTGCATGCGGCTGTTACACCCGTTACACCTGTTACCCTTTAAAAATAAGACTCACGCAAAGGCCTCTGCATCAGCCCGGCACCTCGCTGTTGAAGACGTACAGCCTGCGCACGTTCATCTCTGGCGGGCGGATGCTGGTCTGCAGCTTGCCGTCGGCAGAGGCCATCAGGTAGCCCCGGTCGGCGCACAGTCGCGCCACCTTGCGCGGGTCAAACCCCCTGCAGATTTCCTTCCACCCGGACGGCATGACGTAAAACGTCGTGGCCGCCTCGGTGCCCTGCGCGGTGTTGCCTTTTTCCACCCTGCGCCAGCCCACCATGTTGCCGGGGCGGTTGCGCTCGTCGTGCCAGTCGGCAAACCGGCTGTACTGGTTGGCCGTGAAGAAGCTGCGCACCTGCTCCAGCGCCGCGATGTCCTCCTGGTTGGCCGTGTGGCCGCGGTCTTTCAGCCAGGCATTCAGGCACACGCGGGTTGCGCGCAGCGCTTCCCCCTCCTGCCAGCCGGTGATGCCGAGCCGGGTTGCCAGCTCGCCCGCCATCGCCACCAGGGCAAAGCGGTTGACCGCGCGGCCCACCTGATTGCCCGCATCCTGCGGCGTCAGCGCGGCGGTGTACTCCTTCATCAGCGCCTTGGCCTGCGCCGTCAGCCCGCTGAGGTCGGCGGTCAGCGCCCTGAGCCACTCGCGGAACGGCGCGCCGTAGTAGCTGGACGTCGCCCACTCCAGATGTTCGGCCAGCGCCTTTCCGCTGTCGAAGCCGTGCAGCTCCTCAAACACGCCAAACTTCCCGGAGTCGCTGGGTATCTGGATCATCCTCACCTCCATCCCGGCAAACGTGCGTTCACCCGCCTTTGCGGCGTGCTCGGTCAGCGACAGCTCGCCGGTGGAGAAAAACAGCAGCCGCCACTGTTTCCGGGTGCGCAGCTCTCCGTCCGTTCCGGCGCGGCCCTTGCCCTGGCCGTTTGCCAGCATGTAGGCGATGTTGCCCGCCTCGCGGCCGTCCACCTCGCGGATTTCGTCGAGCATCATGGCGGCGTCGTTGCGGCGGCTGGCGCAGCCCTCCAGCGCGTTGCCGGTGGCGCGCCACGTCTGCCAGTAGTCCGGCCCGCCGCACACCGAGGTGGCCGCCTTCATGGTGGTGGTCTTGCCGTCCGTGGATTCCCCCTTGAGGTGATAGCCGCCGCCGTCCATCCCGACCAGCCGCAGCAGCGGGGCGGCAAAGGCCAGGCTGACCGCAAACGCCACGCGGGAATTGCCGGTGCAGAAGCGCGCCACGTGCTCGCGCCACTCCTCCACGGTGCCGGACACGCGGAAGTCGCGGCCCTGCACGGAGGTGGTCTGGAGAATGACGCCGTCCGCGCCGTCGCCGCTCACCTCGTCCTGGAGCACGTAAACCTGCCCGTGCCAGCCGGTGCGGCTCACGCAGGTCACGCGGCGCTCCGGCTTGCACAGCGAGATGTACTCCATCAGGCGCGCGCGGGCCTCGCCGGTGGTGCTGATGTACGACAGGCCGTTGACCAGCAGCACGCGGCGCAGCTCCTCACCGCTGCCGCTCAGCATCTCCATCGGCATCGCCCAGCGCCTGCGCTCGCCCCAGGTGTCCTCCCACTCCAGCAGGCGGCCGAAGTTGCCGCCGTCGGCGTCGCAGGTGATGGCCGTGACGCGCAGCGGGTTGCAGATTTTCACGTTCTGGATTTCGGTTTCGCCGTTGCGCTGCACCTGCTTTTCGTACCAGAGATACTCCTGCGTCAGCCGGAACCCGTGCGGCAGCTGCGTGCGGCCCTCACCGCACAGCACCAGACCGTTACGGAAGGCTTCACGGGCGCGTGTCACGCCGTGCTCGCGGTGAAAGTCGTTCCAGTCGGCCTTTATCTCACCCGGCGGCAGGCTCACCCAGCCGCTGACCGCTCTGGCCGCCTTTTCCGCGAACGCCTTACCGGGGTTTTCGCCGCCGTCCTGAAAATCGTTGTCACCGGCGACGACGATTTTCACCTCCGGCCAGCGCGCCCGAAGCGCCTGCGCCACGTTCGGCAGGTTGCCCGCCGAGACGGCAGCCACCACGCATCCGGCGGTCAGCTGGCTCACCGTCAGCGCCGTGGCGTAGCCCTCCGTGATGACCGCCTGCACCGGCGGCTCTGAGGGCAGCGGACTGAGCGCCACGAATGCGGCCTTCATGACGCTGCCCGGCAGCAGGCTTTTCTCCCCCGTGGGGGCAATCAGCTGCGCGCCGGTCACCGCGCCGTCTGCTGTGGTCAGCGGCAGCAGCAGGGAACCCGCCGGAAAGGCCGTGCCGCTGATGCGCTGTGCGCTGCCGGTGAGGCAGGCCGGATAACCGGCAAAGCCTTTGCCGGCAAGATAGGCGCTTTCACCACTGCGGCCGGCCTTCACCAGCGCGTCAACAACCGGCGCCATGTCGCGTTTCGGGGCTTTTTCTCTGGCAGGCTTAACCGGCACGGTCTGCACCTCGCGCAAATCCAGCACCTCCGCCACCGCCTGCGCGGCCGCCTTAACGCCTTTGTCTTTGACAAGCTTCACCAGGTCAAGCCCGTCACCCCGGCCGCACTGGCTGCAAATCCACGTCCCGCGCCCCTCAAGGTCATCCATGCGGAAGCGGTCTTTGCCGCCGCATTCAGGGCAGGGGCCGTGCCTGCCGCCTTCCGGCACGCTGATGCCGAGCTGCTGAAAAATCACCGGCCAGCGGCCGCGCGCCGCTGTCGTGATGTGTGATACTGACTGTACTGTCATAACGCCCCCTTAATGCCGGTACAGCGACGCGCCGGTGTCGCAGAAGGATTCAAACGCCGCCGGAAGCGTGGCGTACAGGCCGGTCATCACCTCACACCCGCGCGCCGTCAGCACCGGCGGTGCGGTCAGGAGCGTCGGCTCTACCATGTCGGTGAGTAGCGCCAGCGCCGCCGCCGCGCCCTGTGCCTCGCCGTACTCGTTTACCATCGTGCCCTCCAGATGCAGGGCGATGGCCATCTCGATGCGCTCCACCGTCATGCGGTGCGGACCGCGCATTTCGCTGCCGGTGTCGGCCAGATGCTTTGCCCGCCAGGCGGAGGCTATGGCGCGGCGGTAAAGGGCGGTCGTCAGCTCCGCCGGAAAGACAGAGACCTGTGGCTTTTTCATGCGTGAGCCTCCCCGATGAGCGCGCAGCAGCGGGTGACGTCGGTCAGGTCGGCGCGCAGGTACTCCATCACCGCCGCCATGCCGGGCACGGTATGGCCCGCCACCGAACCCGCATCGCCGGGATGCTCTGACAGCAGCAGCTGGAGCAGATCGCAGGCGTGCATGGCCCGGTTGAGTTTTTCGAAGGCGTCGGCAGGAAGGCCGTACTCAAAGGCGCTGAAAACGCCGGATTCAGGCAAGGGGATGCCCTGAGCACCGTTGTGCCCGTTTGAAATATTCATGGTTTACTCCGTTAAAGCTGGCTGCGTGTCAGAGGTAATTTGAGTAGTGGCCGTCGTCCGGCTCAGCGGGCTGGCGCATCACCGGCTCCCGCCAGCGCCGGTACGTCACCGACGGGTGCAGGTCAAGCGGGCTGAACCCGTTATGCCCGCCGTCAGCAGACATATCAGCGCGCGGCGATGCCGCTTTAAAGGTGTAACTCTCCAGGAACCACGTCAGCGGGGCTGAGGTGACCTGCCCGTCACTGTCGTAGCGGTAGGTCACCTCGTGACTGAACTCAGGGTTAGCACACGCAACGGAGAAGGGCGCAGCTGAAAGGTGCATCACCGTTACCGTCCAGCCCTGCGAATGCTGCCAGCGTTCGCCATGCTGAGGATAATCAGGCATAACGACCTCCTTTGCAGCGACGGGAAGTGCTGAAAAGCTGAATGTGTTCTGCGGTCTGACTGTTGCTTGAGCAAGATATCCAGGTAAACTTTTGTTTAGCCATATTCGTTACCTCATATAACGTTTTGGTGAGACGCCTCGGCGATGCTGCAAACATCCCGGGGCGTTGCTATTTTAGTCTCTTGTGTGTAATGTGTCATTACACACAAACACATTACAACGGGTGTAATTAACGTGTCAACACACAAAAATGAAAGGCGGGGAAATCCTCCATTCCAGTTCCGGCTTGATCCTGAATTGCGTGAACTTATGGAACAGGCACAGCAGCAGGATGGTGATGAATCATTGGCGGCATGGATCAAGCGTGTACTGCGGAAAGAACTACAAAATCGAGGTTTAGTATCAAAAAATTGATTAACTAAGAGGGAGATGTTTTCTCCCTTGTATTTTAACTTCTTCACCAGTTTTCCCTCACACCAGAAGATTGATCTTTGACCCATTGCCTAATTTCTTGGGCATCGTAAACAGACACCCGTGGGGAAATACGTTTAGATTTAGGAAAGGCGGGGTTATGTTTTTGCCACCGCCAGAGAGTGACCGTGCTAATTTGCAAAAACTCAGCAGTGGCGCGAGGGCGGGCATGTCCGGTAGTGGGATATGTTTTTAAAGTCATGAAATTATCTGCCATGTTATGTAATTAACACGGCAGATAATCGCAATATGAAAGCTAAATTATCAGTGCCACAATTTTGTTTTTATGTTGGGATAAAATATTGCCACTTAAAACTTTCCTGCTTTAGATGAGCTAAGGCATTCTTTTATCTTGTCTTTTCCAAGTTCAACTCTTGTTCTAGGGTTGTTCCTTTCAGAAACGATTTTATCTGCCCAAGCATCAATAGTCAGCTTGCCGCGCTTTCCATTGCAAGATTCCGGATCATTTAGTAACCAATAAATAGCTGCTTTATAAACGGCTTCTCTCTTTGTCGCTGATACTTCAACATTACCGTGTACTCTTCGAATACCTTCTATATTAGACACACCTCCATTAACATAGCTGGGTAACTCTTTACCCATTCCATTATCTAATTTTTCTATTTGGTACCTGGTTAGATAAACATCATCTACTTTTAAAGTGCCAATTAATTCTTTTTTGGATGGCGATAATCCTCCTTTCATGGATGACAAACCTTCGTAAGGAGATATTGCTAGTATTACCCACTCATTACTACCAAATGCAGCATTAGTAAAAGGCATGTTAGCTTCTTTAAAAGCAATATCATATGCAAGAAGTTTAGCTTCACCATACACCTTTAATTCTTTATATAACGATGATGTAGGGCTGAGTATGCATATCGACCATAAACCTGATAGTAATAGCATTGGGCTTTTTATGTTCGGTTTATTTTCGTTATGATATATTTGTTTTGGAGGAGCGTGCGATTCCCCATCAATAGGGTCGGAGTCAAAATCTGCTTTAGGTATAAAGTAACTTAGTGCTGACTTATTACTGTAATTTGACACGCTAGGAGGATACTTATTTTCCCAATCTTTAAAATCCCCACCTTTACGCATCATGAGTAGTGCAGCTTCAAAACCATTTAGCTCTAAGCAAAATTCTATAATTCCTATCTGCGCAAAATGGATAAGATCATCAATTTTGCAGTTAAGTAATTCAGCAGATCTTCTTAAAGAGCAAAACTCAAGAGCAGGTATATTGTTTCTTTCCCAAACGTTAAGTTTTATATGGTCACTCATAGATTCACCTTTATATAAATTTCATCGTTTCGAGATTAATGGAAATTTTCATTCTTGTGTTTTTAAGAATCAATAGATTTATTTTTTACCATATCATAAGGCGCAACGTAGCCGTCTTTGTTAGCTTGAATATAACTGGACCACCATTGCATCATCTTACGCCTTTCGTGCATGTGTTGAGCTAAGTGAATATAGGCAGCTCGAACTTCATTCCGTTCTTGATGGCTCATCTGACGTTCTACTGCTTCCCTTGACCACAGACCCGACTCTGTAAGAGCTGAGCATGCCATTGCCCTAAACCCGTGAAGACATATATCTACTTTTGTATCATAACCAATCGTTCTTAATGATTTGTTAACTGTATTTTCACTCATAGGTTTATAAGGGTTACTATCACCCGGAAAAATGAGATTATATTCATAACTTAATTTTTTTATTTCTTTAAGAATGTTTATGGCCTCATTTGACAATGGCACAAGATGAATACTCCCCATTTTAGCCCCGCGTTCTGAATATTTTACACCATCGATTAATTCTCTTTGCGCAGGAATAGTCCACATTGCGTTTTCGAAATCAATTTCGTTCCATCTTGCATGCCTTAATTCGCTTGAACGAACAAAGGTATGAAGAGAAAATAAGACCGCCAGCTTAGTTAGTGGTCTTCCTGTGTAGTTTTCAACTTTAAAAATTAATTCAGGTAATTTTTCTAAAGGTAGAGCAGGGCGATGTTTAGTTTTAGGACTAGTAATCGCTCCTTTGAGGTCATGAGTTGGATTGTATTCAATGATCCCACACTGAATAGCGTAACGAAAAACACTTGCAAGAGTAGTCTTAACTCTCCCTGTCGTAGCACCGATACCTTGCTCATTCATTCTGACTAATAACTTTAGAAGATCACTCGTTTTTAATGAACTGACAGGTTTATCTCCGATGAATGGAAAAACATGATTTTCCATTTCTCTCAGAATTTTTATACGAGTAATTTCTTTCCATGTAGGATGGCCTATCGAGCCTTGATGCCATTCTAAAGCAATCGTTTGAAATATTGGCGAAGTTGGTTCCGCAGGAACAACTCTTTTAGTAACTCTTGGGTCAACACCCTCAGCCAAAAGTTGCCTTGCTTCATCCCTGCGTTTACGTGCTAGTGCTAGCGAAACGTCCGGGAAGACGCCCAGCGCTAACGTAGCTTGCTTACCGTTGTACCTGTAGTTCATTCGCCATGCTTTAGTCCCGTTCTTTTTGACTAAGAGATACAGGCTGCTACCGTCGGTCAGCTTGTAGTCTGTCTCTTTGGGCTTGGCGTTTTCAACTTTTTTGGGGGATAGCTCGTTAAGTGCCATGAGGAGTGATCTTAGCTATTGGTTGATGGTATCGGCTTATCGAACCGGGAATACCATCAACGATACCATCAGAAGCATGCAATGTCATGAAATGAACTGAAACCTGTTCGAAGCTTCATTCATTGATTTTAAAGAGTTTATCGAGGATTTTGTGATGTTATGAAACGTGGTGAAATGAAAGAAAATTGTCCCCTGCAGGAATCGAACCTGCAACTAGCCCTTAGGAGGGGCTCGTTATATCCATTTAACTAAGGAGACGCCAGCGCAGTATACCGCAGTTAGGCGGCAGGATTCACTACACCGCCGCGCGTTTGCTCATTCTGTCAGCAATTTAGCGTTCTTCTTGTTGTTGCTGACGTTTTTTCTCGGCTTTGCGTCGTTCCGCTTTCGCCTTTGCCTGGGCCGCTTCGCCCATATCATTGCGAATCTGCGCATGGCTGATCAGGGCGAAAATCAACGTACCGCCCGTCAGGTTGCCTAATAGCGTCGGGATAGCAAAGGGCCAGAGAAACTCGGTCCAGGGAACACTGCCGTTAAATACCAGGTAAAGCACTTCGACGGAACCCACCACGATATGCGCCAGATCGCCCAGTGCGACCAGCCAGGTCATCATTACAATGACAAACAGCTTGGCGGCACCGGCATAGGGGAACATCCAGACCATGGTGGCAATGATCCAACCTGAAATCACCGCATTCGCAAACATCTCGCCCGGCGTATGTTCCATTACCTTCATGCTGATGTCGGTAAAGGCCTGGCGGGTGGCTTCATCAAAAATCGGCATTTCAGTAAACGCCAGAGCTGCGAACGCTGTCCCGATAAGATTACCCAGCAGCACAATGCCCCACAGGCGAAGCAATAAGCCAAGATTGCTCATAGTGGGTTTGTGCATAAAGGGCAGGACGGCGGTCACGGTGTTTTCAGTGAAAAGTTGCTGCCGTGCCATAATCACAATCACAAAGCCAAAGGTGTAGCCAAGATTTTCCAGTAAAAACGCGCCGGGCACGCCATCCAGATGTACCTGAAAAATGCCCTTAGCCATCAGCGAGGCGCCCATCGACAGCCCGGCAGCAATGGCGGACCACAGCAGCGCCATGCCGTCACGTTCCAGCTCTTTTTCCCCGTCCTGGCGAATCTCTTCGTGGATAGCGGCGGCGCGCGAGGGCAGGGCGTCTTCATCCACTTCAATATCCTCCTTACCCTGTTCTTTCTCTTCGCTGTCTACGTCGTTAGATCCCTGACTGGTGCTTGATGAAGGCTTCATGTTTTCTCCTGGTAACAGTGCAAATGCGTTATAAGCGTAGTCGTTTTTTGGCTCGCGAAATGGTTTCTACAACAGCTAACAACAGTTACAACATTTTGCTGTGGTGCGCTTTTTGTCCGCTTAACGTCGTGAAAAGCACGAATATCCAACCTCAGCGGGAAAGGGGCCCGCGCACGGTCTTCGGCACACTGCAACATTGTGCTATCATTTGCGCCTTATTTGGCTGGCGCGATTTACCCCTCCATGTTGGAAATCATGAATCTGCTTTGTGTGCGTGATGAACGGGCGCTCTTTGAGGCGCTCACGTTTCGCGTGTCGGCAGGTGATATCGTACAAATTGAAGGGCCAAACGGGGCCGGTAAAACGTCTTTGCTACGGATTGTGGCCGGGTTGAGCACGCCGGAACACGGCGAGGTGCGTTGGCAGTCGCAGCGGATTCATCAGCAACGCGATGTCTGGCATCAGGCCATGCTTTATCTTGGGCATCTGCCGGGAATCACCTCTGCGTTGTCGGCGCTGGAAAATCTACGCTTTTATCATCCGAAATGCCGCGATGAGCACATTTTTACCGCACTGGCCAGCGTCGGACTGGCGGGCTATGAAGACGTGCCAGCCGCACAGCTCTCTGCGGGGCAACAGCGGCGAATCGCGCTGGCCCGGCTGTGGCTGACCCAGGCAACCCTGTGGATTCTGGATGAACCTTTAACCGCTCTTGATCCTGTCGGCGTCGAGACCTTAATGGGGCGCTTTGCGGAACACGCGCAACAGGGCGGTTCTGTTATTGTGACGAGTCATCAGGCGCTGCCGGGGCTGAACGGCCAGATAAAAACCGTTCGCCTGCATGCCATGGAGTGGACGTAATGTTGTGTCGTCTTATTCAACGTGAATTACGCATTGCCTGTCGTCGCGGTGCGGAGGTGGTGAATCCACTGTGGTTTTTCCTGATCGTGATTACGCTTTTCCCGTTAGGTATCGGTCCTGATCCTCAGCAACTGGCCCGGATCGCGCCTGGCATTGTATGGGTTGCCGCGTTGCTCTCCTCGCTGCTGGCGCTGGAAAGGCTGTTTCGCGATGACTTCAATGACGGCACGCTGGAGCAACTTTTATTGTCTCCCACGCCGCTGCCGGTCATGGTGCTGGGCAAAGTGATTGCCCACTGGCTGGTTACCGGCTTGCCGTTAATCCTGCTTTCGCCGCTGGCGGCGCTGTTGCTGTCCCTGGATATCCCGAGCTGGCGAGCGGTGGCCCTGACGCTGCTGCTGGGAACACCAACGCTGAGTTTTCTTGGCGCAATCGGGGTGGGGCTGACTGTGGGATTACGTCGTGGTGGCGTGCTGCTCAGCCTGTTGGTCCTGCCGTTGGCGATTCCTGTGCTGATCTTTGCCAGTGCGGCCATTGATGCCGCAGGACAGGGTGTCGCCATTGGCGGTTATCTGGCGTTGCTGGGGGCAATGCTGGTCGCGAGTGCAACGCTGGCGCCTTTTGCTACCGCTGCGGCGTTGCGAATTACGCTGCACTAAATCAGCACGCATCAGACGTGTTATTAGCGTTTATTTTAATGTGAGCAATTGAACATGTGGAAAGCATTACATCAGCTGGCTAAGCCCGAACGGCTCTATCAGTTGTGCAGTCGCCTGCTGCCGTGGTTTGCTCTGGCCAGTGCGGCGGTACTGCTGCTGGCCTGGGTTTGGGGATTTGGCTATGCACCGGCAGACTACCAGCAGGGTGACAGCTTTCGCATTATGTATATCCATGTTCCGGCGGCCATGTGGTCGATGGGGATATACAGCGCGATGGCCGTTGCGGCGTTCACGGGGCTGGTCTGGCAGATGAAAATGGCCGATTTAGTGTCAGCGGCGATGGCACCGATCGGTGCCGTGTTTACCTTTATCGCGCTGGTCACCGGTTCTGCCTGGGGCAAGCCGATGTGGGGAACCTGGTGGATATGGGATGCCAGACTGACGTCAGAACTGGTGCTGCTGTTTTTATATCTGGGCGTGATTGCGCTGTATCAGGCCTTCGACGATCGTCGCATGGCCGGGCGGGCCGCAGGCGTGCTCATTTTGGTCGGCGTGATCAATCTGCCCATCATTCATTTCTCTGTGCAGTGGTGGAATACCTTACATCAGGGATCGTCCGGGTTGCTGCAACAGGCGATCGCGCCGCCGATGCGCACGCCGCTGCGCTGGGCCATTTTGGGTGACCTGCTGTTGTTTATCACCTTAACGCTGATGCGCTTACGTAACCTGATTCTGCTTACGGAACGTAAACGTCCCTGGGCAATTGCCTTGGCGAAGACAAGGAGCAAAGTATGACCCCCGCTTTTGCCTCATGGCATGACTTCGTTGCCATGGGCGGCTACGCCTTTTATGTCTGGCTGGCGGTGGCAGGCACGCTGGTGCCGCTTTTCGCCCTGATCTTACATAGTATGTGGTCACACCGACGTTTGCTGGCGGACATTCGCCAGCGTGATGCGCGGGAGCGCCGCCTGCGAGCGGCCAACGTTAAACGCACCGCCAACCCTACGGCAGGAGAAGAGAAGTGAATACCCGCCGTCGAAATCGCCTGTATGTCGTGGTGGCGATACTTACCGGACTTGGGCTGGCGACCGCACTGGTGATGTATGCGCTGCGGTCCAATATCGATCTGTTTTATACGCCGGGTGAAATCCTGGAGGGAAAAGGCGATGCACACATCAAGCCTGAGCCCGGACAGCGCCTGCGCGTGGGCGGCGTGGTGATGCCTGGCAGCGTAACGAGGGATCCCCACACGCTGGCGGTTTCCTTCCAGCTTTATGATGGTCGGGGTGTGGTCAACGTGAGCTTTGTCGGCATTTTACCGGATCTGTTCCGCGAAGGTCAGGGCGTTGTCGCGCAGGGCGTACTTGAACCCGGCAACCTGATCAAAGCCAAAGAAGTGCTGGCAAAACATGATGAAAACTACACGCCTCCCGAAATTAGCGCCGCGATGAAACCCGCCCCCTCTGGGCAACAGGTCGCGAATAACCCGGCAGGACCTACACCATGATGCCAGAACTGGGCAGTTTCTTACTCTGTCTTGGATTAGCCTTAGCGCTGTTGCTCAGCGTCTATCCGCTGTGGGGTGCCTGGCGCCAGGATGCCCGCCTGATGGGCATGGCGCGTCCGCTTGCCGTTGGGCTGTTTGTCTGCGTTGCGGGGGCTTTTATGCTACTGGTCTGGGCGTTTATCGTTAACGACTTTACTCTGAGCTATGTCGTCAACAACTCAAACTCACTGCTGCCGGTTTACTACCGCATTGCGGCCACCTGGGGCGCGCATGAAGGCTCGTTGCTGCTGTGGGTGCTGCTGTTGAGTTGCTGGACGCTGGCCGTGGCGATTTTCAGCCGTGGTATGCCGCAGGACGAACTGGCCCGGGTGTTGTCAGTGATGGGGATGATCAATCTGGGCTTTTTGCTGTTTATTATCCTCACCTCAAACCCGTTTAGCCGGACGTTGCCCGATTTTCCCGTGGACGGTCACGATCTTAATCCAATGTTGCAGGATATCGGCCTGATCTTTCATCCGCCCTTGCTGTATATGGGCTATGTCGGCTTCTCTGTGGCCTTTGCTTTTGCCATCGCCTCATTAATGGCGGGACGGCTGGATACCGCCTGGGCGCGCTGGTCGCGTCCCTGGACTACCGCCGCCTGGTTATTCCTGACCATTGGCATTGTGCTGGGTTCCGCCTGGGCGTATTACGAACTGGGCTGGGGCGGCTGGTGGTTCTGGGACCCGGTGGAAAACGCTTCCTTTATGCCGTGGCTGGCGGGTACCGCGTTAATGCACTCGCTGGCAGTGACGGAAAAACGCGGCACCTTCAAAGCCTGGACCGTGTTATTGGCAATTACTGCGTTCTCCCTGAGCCTGCTCGGCACCTTCCTGGTCCGTTCCGGCGTGCTGGTCTCGGTACATGCCTTCGCCTCCGATCCGGCGCGCGGCATGTTTATTCTCGCATTTTTGGTCATCGTGATTGGCAGCTCGCTGCTGCTGTATGCCATTAAAGGCGGCCAGGTGCGCAGTCGGGTGCAAAATGAGCTCTGGTCACGAGAATCTTTTCTGCTGGGAAATAACGTGGTGCTAATCGCGGCCATGCTGGTGGTCCTGCTGGGTACGCTGTTACCGTTGGTTCATAAGCAACTCGGGCTGGGCAGCATTTCGGTTGGCGAGCCTTTCTTTAATACCATGTTCAGCTGGCTGATGGCTCCGCTGGCGTTAATGCTCGGTATTGGGCCGTTAGTGCGCTGGCGACGCGATGAACCACAAAAGCTGGTGCGCCGTCTGCTGATAGCGCTGCTCGTGACGCTGCTGGCCTCCGTGCTGCTGCCCTGGTGGTTGCAGGATCGTGTTGAAGCCATGACGGTGGTGGGATTACTGATGGCGGTATGGATCATCCTGTTGACCCTGATGGAGCTGCATGAGCGTGCCACTCATCGTCATCGTTTTTTTACCGGATTACGTCACCTTTCGCGCAGTCACTGGGGCATGGTGCTTGGACATCTCGGCGTGGGCGTCACCGTTATTGGCATTGCGTTCAGCACCCAATACAGCGTTGAGCGCGACGTGCGCATGAAAGCGGGCGACAGCATCGACATCCATCACTACCATTTTGTTTTTCGTGATGTTCAGGACTTACAAGGCCCGAATTACAGTGGCGGCGTGGCGGTCATTGACGTTTCCCGCAAGGGCAAGCCAGAAGCCGTGTTGTATGCGGAAAAACGCTTTTATTCTGCCGCGCGCACCATGATGACCGAGGCGGCGATTGACGGCGGCTTTACCCGCGATCTTTACGCCGCGCTGGGTGAAGAGCTCAGTGACGGTAGCTGGGCGGTGCGTATCTACTACAAACCCTTTGTGCGCTGGATCTGGTTTGGCGGCTTGTTTATGGCCGTCGGAGGGCTGTTCTGTTTACTGGACCCGCGCTACCGCTCGCGCAAGAAAGCCGATCGCGAGGTAAGGGCATGAAAAAAATTCTGTTTATTCCGCTGGGATTATTTTTACTGCTGGCTGCCGCGCTGCTGTGGCAGTTATCACGTAATGCGGAAGGGGACGATCCTTCGCGGCTGGAATCGGCCTTGATTGGTAAGCCTTTACCGGTGTTCAGGCTGGAGGCGCTGGATAAGCCAGGCAAAACCTATGATCAGCAAACGTTGATCACCGGTAAACCGCTGTTGCTGAACGTTTGGGCAACCTGGTGTCCGACATGCCGCGCCGAGCATCGCTACCTTAATGAGCTGGCAGAGCAGGGCGTTCGGGTTGTAGGGTTGAACTACAAGGACGATCGCCAGAAGGCGGTGAACTGGCTGAACACGCTCGGTAATCCTTATGCGCTCAGCCTGTATGACGGCAACGGGATGTTAGGCCTCGATCTCGGCGTTTATGGCGCACCTGAAACCTTTCTGATTGATGGCAAAGGCATTATTCGCTATCGCCACGCCGGGGATTTGAACCCGCGCGTCTGGCAGCAGGAAGTCAAACCCTTGTGGGATAAATACACGAAGGAGAGCGGCGCATGAAATTCCTGATGATGATGCTCTGTGGACTGCTGTTCAGCGCCAGCCTGTGGGCCGCGATTGATACCTATGCGTTTGACTCCGTGGCACAGGAAGAGCAGTACCGTGAGATCACGGCCTCGCTGCGCTGTCCCAAATGCCAGAACAACAGCATCGCCGACTCTAATGCGATGATTGCGTCAGATATGCGATTGAAAGTTTATCAACTGATGAAGCAGGGGCAGAGCCGTCAGCAAATCATCGACTATATGGTGGCGCGTTATGGCAATTTCGTCAGTTATCAGCCGCCTGTCACGCCCTCAACCCTGATCCTCTGGGCCGGCCCGGCGCTGTTTGTGATTGTGGGCGGTGCCGTGATCGTGTGGCGTAGTCGTCAGCGTAAAACCCGAAGCGAGCTTGATGACCAGGAACAACAGCGTCTGGCGGCGATTCTGAAATCGGACAGGAAACGATAATGGCCGTTTTTTTAATCACGATTTTTGTGCTGCTGCTGGCGGCCTGCATACTGTTTTTAGCCGCAGGCTGGCGTCAACGTGAAACCCATACAGCGGCGCGCGACAACCTTAATACGCATTTTTATCAGCAGCGGCTGGCTGAACTGACGCAGGATGAAGAGCAGGGGGTGATTGCCGATCGCGTCGTGATGGAGCAGGAGTTACAGCAAACCCTGCTTAGCGATATTCCGCCCGCTTCGGATGCCCACTCACACCGCAGCCGCCGCTGGGTGCTGTTACCCGGCCTGATCGTTTTAGTTGTCGTGTCACTGGCAAGCTATCTTAAAACCGGTGGCTTAACGCAGTTAAGTGGCTGGCTCCAGGTGCAGGAAGCGTATCCGGCGCTGCGCGCCCAGCTCATGGATCCCCATGCCCGGCCACTTACCCAAGAGCAGCTCTCTCGCCTGCAGCTCGGTTTGCGCAGCCAGCTACAAAACGAACCTGATAACCTCAGTGGCTGGGCGATGCTGGGCCGCCTCGGTATGGTACTCAATAATGCCACGGGTGCGCGTCAGGCTTTCGAGCATGCGTTGCAGCTGGCACCGAATAATTTTGCTCTGCAGCAGGATTATGCCGAGGTGCTGACGCGATCGGGCGATCCTCAGGATAACCGCCAGGCCGGGCTGCTGCTTAACGAACTGCTCAAACAGCATCCGCAGGATATCCGCACCCTGAGCCTGCTGGCCTATAATGCGTTTGAACAACAGCAGTATTCGCAGGCGATAGACAGCTGGCAAGAATTGTTGAATGCGTTACCCGCCAACGATGCGCGACGCGACGGCATAGCACGCAGCATTGAACAGGCTAAAACCGATGCCGGGCAGCAAAGCACGCAGCTGGCCGTGGAGGTCACGCTTTCCCCCCAGGCAGAAAAAATGTTACCGCCGGGCGGAGTCATGTATATTTCGGTGACTGACGGCGTCTCGCCGGTACCGGTGGCGGTGAAACGGGTTTCGCCCGGACATTTTCCCGTGTCGCTGACGCTGGATGACAGCAATGCTATGTTACAGGACCGACGTCTTTCGGCGCAGAAACAGATCCAGGTTCGCGTCAGAATTTCACGTAATGGCCGCGCAAATCCTGAGACGGGTGACTGGTTTGGCGTCAGCGCGGTCGTCCCCTGGGATGGTCATCAGCACATTGACGTCGCGATTGATAAACAGCAGCCTTAACCGGCTGGCGTCTGGCAATGTCTGAATCTGCCAACCGCATGGGAGATATCAGCTATGCTTGCTGGACTGCGCTGATCTGCCCGCTGAAACGTAGCAGGGTATAAATAACTTATATGCACAGGGAGAAAAAAATGGATCACCGCCTGACCAGCCTGGCTTTGACCAGTGTGCTTCTGGTTGGTTGTGCCAGTTCAAAGCCTGTTGACGATGCGCCTGCAGGGCGTAGCGATCCGCTTGAAGGTTTTAACCGCACAATGTTTAACTTCAACTATAACGTGCTGGACCCTTACGTGCTGCGCCCTGTGGCAGTGGCCTGGCGCGACTATGTTCCCGTGCCTGCCCGCGCAGGCCTCAGCAACTTCCTGGGCAACCTCAGCGAACCTGCCAGTATGGTAAATGCGATTCTGGTCGGCGAGCCGCGCAATGCAGGTATCCACTTTACACGTTTCTTCCTGAATACGGTGCTGGGGCTGGGCGGTTTCATTGATGTCGCCGGTAAAGCCAATCCGGAACTGGCGCGCCAGGGACCGCAGCGTTTTGGTACCACGCTCGGTCACTATGGCGTGGGCTATGGCCCTTATGTGCAGTTACCGGCCTATGGCAGCTTCACGATACGTCAGGACGGCGGCGATTACGTCGATACGCTTTATCCTGTGCTTGGCTGGTTGACCTGGCCCATGTCCATCGGTAAATGGACGCTGGAAGGCATCGAATCGCGCGCACAGTTGCTGGACTCGGATGCTATCCTGAAACAGCAACGCGATCCTTACGCCTTTATCCGTAGCGCCTATTTCCAGCGCTACGACTTCCTGGCGCGCGGCGGCAAGCTGAAGCCAGAAGACAATCCGAATGCGGCGGCGATCCAGGACGATCTGAAAGACATTGATTCGCAGTAAATCATGACTCGTCAGAAGCCGCCTGTCGCAAGGGCGGCCTGATAAGCGGCCCGGAGTGATGAAGTGAAGCTGTTACAGGGGCACCAGGCTGCATGACGTGTGACGTTCCTGTGAGCAATAAAAAAGCGACACTCAGTGTCGCTTTTTTTATGCATTTCGCGCATCAGAACTTGTAGTTGAAGCTTGCGCCATACAGCCAGGCTTTACCACTCGAGTTAAAGGTATAGGTGCCTTCCTGCACGGTCACTTTCTGACCGTGCATGTAAGACACGCCGACGTCTACCGATGCATCGTCGTTAAACGCATAAGAGGCACCGGCGCTCAGCCACAAACGGTCCTGATCCGGGATAGAGATAGAACGCTTGTCAGCCGGCACCGGGCTGTCATCAAACGCGATACCGCTGCGGAAGGTCCAGTTTTTGTCGTACTGGTAGGTGGTACCCAGTGCGATGCGGTAGGCATCGTGGAAACCTTCATCTTTATAGAACAGCGTCTGGCCGTTTGAGCCCGTGGCTTTCAGCTCCTGGAACTGGCTCCAGCTGGTGTAGGCCAGGCTATAGTGCACGGCCCACTGTGGTGCCACTTTATGCCAGCCTGAAACTTCCCACATTTCCGGCAGGTTTAAGGTTAACGCGCCGGGAACTGTAGAGCCGTTTGTACCTGTCGGGAGATTAGTAACTTCTGGGTTATTACGAGGATTGAATGGCAGGCTACTTTTATAGTCTCCATCAAAGTCAATTTTCACTTCGGAGCGGTAGGTAAAACCAAAACGGTTATTGTCATCGACTTCGTAGAGTACGCCAGCGTTCCAGCCGTAGCCCCATTTATCTCCCTTAAGATAGGCAACTTGCGTATCTGCGGGTATACCGAGCCGTGCGCCCGCTTCACCAGCATAGCGCTCAATTTTAGCTTTGGCATATACAGCATCAAAACCTACCCCGAAGCTGAAATGCTCATTCAAACGATAAGTCGTGCTGAGGTTCAAGTTACCCGTCATCAGGTCAGTTTTGCCGCCCAACCCGCCCGCGGTGTAACCGTTGTTAAACTCTGTCGCCAGGCCGTAGTTAGACGTCGCTGACGCGCCAACCCACCACTGATCGTTAATCGGCTGGACATAGTGCAGGTTAGGGATCCACTGGTTCGGTGCGATGTTTTTCGCGTCGAGGCTGCGGCCCGTCGGGCTTTGGCCACTGATATCCACTTCAGGATCGATGTAAACCGCACCGATTGAAAATTCAGGGCGATCCATGAGTGCCATGGTTGCCGGGTTACGACTGGCTGAGGCCGCCGTATCACCCATTGCGCCCTCGCCAGAATAAGCGCGACCTAAACCAATGGAAGAAAATTCATTTAACTGAAATCCGGCTGCATATACGTTAGAGGAAATAAGCGCTACTGCAGCTGCCACGGCTGACTTTGCGAACAGGTTTTTATGGTTCATGACCACAACCTCATGTGAATTATTATTTAACGTTGTGACGTCGCGTAACAAGGAACGGCGGATTGTATGGACTGATGTCAAATGCACATATCAGACCAGTGCGGAGAGTATAGGTCCGACCTGTACACATGTTGCAATATTGTTTTTAAAATATTTCCAATTTGATAGGTGAAAATTCGATCTGCTTAACACTTCTCAGGAATAAACAGGCAGAGCGGCAGGCGCAAAACTGATCCACATCAAATTTTATTGTGATATTCGTCACTTAGCGCGGTGTGTGTAGCGGGTTGATAAGCGAGCGCGTAAAATTTTCAGCACAAAACTCACCCACCTTATGATGTGATGTCAGGAGAAAATCATGACAAATGCTTTAAAAAAATGTAGCGCGACGGAAACGGCTGCGTGCTGTTGCGTTGATGTTGGTACGGTGATGGATAATTCAGACTGTACGGCCAACTGGTCAGCATGGTGTAAAAATCGCGCCGATGCCGAAACGAAACTGGCGCAGCTGACGGAAAGGGCGCGCCAGGTCGAGTCAGAACCCTGCGTTATTGATTCCAGCATGGTGGAAGAAGCCGGTGGCGTGCAGCTTAATATCGACTTTACCTTTAGCTGTCAGGCCGAAACCCTGATTTTCCAACTGGGTTTACGTTAAACATTTCGGCGCCGCTGCTCTGCGGCGTTTTTCATTTTCGTGTTTCTTATCTCACTTTTCTCCTCCTGATGTTGGCGGCGCACCCGCTTGTGGTTAACACTGTGGATCAGGTCAGACCTCTTTCGGCAATGATGCCTCGGTCACGATGTACAGGTGGATACAATGAGCAAAGCGCAGTCACTGCTGACGCGTAATGGCGAGCGCATCGCCATAACCCACGGATTACGCACCCCTTTTCTTCGCCAGGCCACGGGTTTTCACGGCATCCCTGCGGTTGAACTGGGCCGCATGGTGATCAGCGAAATCATGGCCCGAAGCGAACTCCCGGTTGAGGTGATTGAGCAACTGGTCTTTGGTCAGGTGGTGCAAATGCCGGAAGCGCCAAACATTGCACGTGAGATCGTCTTAAGCAGTGGCCTGAGCGTCAATACCGATGCTTACAGCGTCAGCCGCGCCTGCGCCACCAGCTTTCAGGCGGTGGCAAACGTCACCGAAAGCTTACTGGCAGGGACGATTTCTGCCGGCATCGCAGGCGGGGCAGACTCCTCATCTGTGCTGCCTATTGGGGTCAGTAAAACGCTGGCGCGCGCGCTGGTGGATATGAATAAAGCGCGTAGCTTTTCACAGAAGTTGCACATTCTCCGGCGGCTGCGCCCTAAAGATCTGTTACCGGTTCCGCCAGCCGTTGCGGAGTACTCAACGGGATTACGTATGGGGGATACCGCCGAGCAGATGGCCAAAACGCATGGCATCAGCCGGGAAGAGCAGGATGCGCTGGCCCTGCGCTCGCATCAGCGCGCGGCCCAGGCCTGGCAGTCAGGCGTACTGAGTCAGGAGGTGATGGCCGCCTTCGTGCCGCCGTGGAAAGCGCCCATTGAGCAAGATAATAATGTGCGTATGGATGCAAAAGCCGCCGACTATGCCCGGCTGCGTCCGGCATTTGACCGTCAGCACGGTACCGTTACTGCGGCAAACAGTACGCCACTTACCGATGGAGCCGCTGCAGTCATTTTAATGCGTGAAGGCCGGGCAAAAGAGCTTGGAATACAGCCGCTGGGCTATTTACGCAGCTATGCGTTTACTGCCATCGACGTCTGGCAGGACATGCTGCTAGGGCCGGCCTACGCCTCGCCGCTGGCGCTGGATCGTGCCGGGATAACCTTAAAGGAGTTGACCCTGATTGATATGCACGAAGCCTTTGCCGCTCAGACGTTAAGCAACCTGAAAATGTTTCGTGATGAAGGTTTTGCCCGTGACGTGTTAAACCGCGCCCATGCGCTGGGCGAAGTTGACGAGGCGCGTTTTAATGTCTCGGGCGGATCGATCGCCTTTGGGCATCCGTTTGCCGCAACCGGCGCACGCATGATTACCCAGACGTTAAATGAATTACGCCGCCGGGGCGGAGGGCTGGGTTTAGTCACCGCCTGCGCCGCCGGGGGTTTAGGGGCAGCAATGGTTCTGGAGGCCGAATAATGGAACAGAGCGCGTTCACATTACAGATGCGGGACGATCATGTAGGCGTGATCACCATTGATGTACCCAATGAAAAGATGAATACGCTTAAAGCGGCATTCGCGGCACAGATTGCATCAATTATTGCGGAAGCACGCAAGCATCCGCAACTGCTGGGGCTGGTGCTGATTTCAGGCAAACCTGACAACTTTGTTGCAGGGGCCGATATCAGCATGATCGATCGCTGCCAGAGCGCCCACGAGGCAGAAGCGCTGGCCAGACAAGGGCAGGACGTGATGGCGGCGATTGCGGCATTGCCATTTCCTGTGGTGGCGGCAATCCATGGTGCTTGTCTGGGCGGCGGGCTTGAGCTGGCGCTGGCCTGCAACGCGCGCATCTGTTCGCTGGACGATAAAACCCGTATTGGCCTGCCTGAAGTGCAGTTGGGACTACTGCCGGGATCGGGCGGCACGCAACGCCTGCCTCGCTTAATCGGCGTACAGAAAGCCTTACCGCTTATCCTTACCGGTAAGAACCTGCGGGCCAGACAGGCGAAAAAGCTGGGCATTGTTGATGATGCCGTGCCGCAGGCCATCCTGCTTGACGCTGCCGTTGAACTGGTGAAGAAGGGTAAATACCGTAGAGCGCCGCTGCCCCTGCGCGATCGTCTGCTGCAGGGCCCGATGGCGCGTCAGGCGCTGTTCGCACTGGTCAGACGCGAAACCGATCGAAAAACCCAGGGTAACTACCCAGCGGCACGACGCATTATCGAGGTGGTTCGCATCGGCCTGGAGCAGAGCAGCCAGGCGGGTTATGCCGCGGAAGCGCGGGCGTTTGGCGAACTGGCGATGACGCCAGAGTCGGCCGCGCTGCGCAGCCTGTTTTTTGCTTCCACTGCAATGAAGAAAGAGAACGGCACCCAGGCTGAACCACGACCAATCCAACGTGTCGGTGTGTTGGGCGGCGGGCTGATGGGCGGCGGGATCGCCAGCGTCAGTGCCGTTAATGCGGGGCTACCGGTGCGCATCAAGGATATCAGCCTTAAAGGCATCAACCATGCCCTGCAAACCAGTTGGGATGTGCTGAGTAAAAAAGTGAAACGCCGGCAAATCAGTCCGGCACAGCGTCAGCAGCAGATGGCGCGCATCAGCGGCAGCACAGACTATGAGGGATTCACCCAGCGCGATATCGTGATTGAGGCGGTCTTCGAGGACCTGGATCTGAAAAGACAGATGGTGGCGGACGTCGAGGCGAACTGTCAGCCTCAAACGATCTTTGCTTCCAATACCTCATCGATTCCCATTGCGGAGATTGCGGCGACGTCGCGGCGCCCGGAGAACATCATCGGCCTGCACTATTTTAGCCCGGTGGAAAAAATGCCGCTGGTCGAGGTGATCCCGCATGCCACAACATCGCCTGAAACGCTTGCCAGTACGGTAATGCTGGCGCGAAAACAGGGTAAAACGCCGATAGTGGTGGCCGATAAACCTGGATTTTACGTCAACCGTATCCTCACACCTTACATCAACGAGGCTATGCGCTGCGTGGTGGAGGGGGAACCGATCGATCATATTGATCGGGCGCTGGTAAAGGCGGGGTTCCCGGTGGGGCCGGTTCAGCTACTGGATGAAGTTGGCATTGATGTCGGCAGTAAGATTTCACCGGGCCTGCAGCAGGCTTATGGTGAGCGGTTTGCCGCGCCTTCCGCGCTGGATGCCGTGATCAAAGACGGTCGCAAAGGACGCAAAAACGGTAGGGGATTCTACCTGTACGGAACGTCGCGTCTGGCGCGTAAAAAGGTCGATCCGGCGGTGTACGGCTTAGTGAAGACCCGGCCGGTGGCAAAGCAAAGCGGCGTCCAGATTGCCGAACGGTGCATGATGATGATGTTAAACGAAGCGGTGCGTTGCCTGGATGAGCAGGTTATCCGCTCGCCGCGGGACGGCGATATCGGTGCAGTATTTGGCATTGGTTTCCCCCCCTTTTTGGGCGGCCCGTTCCATTATATCGACAGGCTGGGCGCGGCAGAAATCGTCAACAGATTAACGCGGCTTCAGCAACAGTACGGAGACCGTTTTGCGCCCTGTGACGCGTTACTGCGCGCAGCGGAGCAGCAGACAAAGTTTTACACTTCTTCATAAATTCGAATACCCACTCCGATTCAGGGGGTTAGAATCGCGCCGCACAAGCGTGAGGCGCTGCACGAATCTGACAGGTGCTTATTTAATAAACAACCGGTTGACTATACTGAAGTCATTAGGGTACAACACGACGTTCATTCGCAGAATGAAGCGCTTGACGCGAATGCATCAGGCGATGTCGACAAACAACAGCGGTGCTTTATGCAAGTTTTTATCATGCGTCACGGCGATGCGGCTCTTGAGGCTGCCAGTGATTCAGTCAGGCCTTTAACGCTTTGTGGATGTGATGAATCACGTCAAATGGCAAACTGGTTAAAAGATCAGTCTGTTGACATTGAACGTGTACTGGTCAGCCCCTATCTCCGTGCGCAGCAGACGCTTGCCACATTTCGTGAGGCGTTCCCATTGCCAGAAGGGGAGGATATTTTGCCGGAACTGACGCCCGGCGGCGACCCCGGTCTGGTCGGATGCTATTTGCAGGCACTGGCGAATGAAGGGGTTGAATCAGCGCTGGTTATCTCTCACTTGCCACTGGTGGGCTATCTGGTGTCGGAGCTTTGCCCCCAGGAAACCCCACCGATGTTTGCCACCTCAGCCATTGCCTGCGTTGACTTCGATCCGGCTGAAAGTCAGGGCAAGCTGCTATGGCAGGTCAGCCCCAAAAAACTCGCGAAAGCAATGTAATGCTGTCGGGCCATTTACTGGCCCGACTATGAAAACGACCACCGAACGTCATTCCCGTCCGCTTCTTTCCTGCAGGTCAGGCAATCACAAAACGTGATACTGATCCCGCAAGCGTTTGCGCCTGGTCATGGAGCGCGCTTGCCGCCGCAGAGGACTGTTCCACCAGGGCCGCGTTTTGCTGCGTCACGTTATCCATTTCAACGATAGCCACGCCAACCTGCGCAATGCCGCGATTCTGCTCTTCCGATGCGTGAGAAATTTCGTTTAACAGATCTGTTACGTTACTCACCGAGTTGACGATTTCCCCCATGGTATTGCCCGTCTGGCTAACCAGTTGTGAACCCGCATTGATGCGCGCCACGGAATCGTGAATCAGTGCTTCAATCTCCTTCGCTGCCTGCGCGCTGCGCTGCGCCAGATTGCGCACTTCGCTGGCTACCACGGCAAAGCCACGACCTTGCTCACCGGCCCGTGCTGCTTCTACGGCGGCATTCAGGGCCAGAATATTGGTCTGGAAGGCGATGCTGTTGATGACAGAGGTGATTTCTGAGATTTTACCGGAGCTGGTGGTGATCTCATTCATGGTCGTCACCACATCCGTAACTAGCTGTCCGCCGCGACTGGCGGTGTCGAAGGTTTGCTGCGCCAGACGGCTTGAATGATGGATGTTGTCTGCGTTCTGCTTGACCGTCGCCGTCAGTTGCTCCATGCTCGCGGCTGTCTGCGCAAGGGCCGCCGCCTGACTTTCCGTGCGGGCTGACAGATCATTATTACCCGAGGCAATTTCGGCTGAAGCCTGACTGACGCTGGTTACGCCGCTGCGGATGCCGCTGATAATGCGACGCAGTTCATCGCTCATTTCAGCGACCGCATGCATTAATTCGCCCAGTTCATCCCGACGGGATGATTTCAGCGTAATGCTCAGGTTGCCACGCGCCATCTCATTAGCCACGTTCAGCAGCTCAGAGAGAGGACGCGTCAGTTGACGGGTAATAAACAAGGCAATAAGAATGCCTGCGACGACAGCGGCGATAATGATCACCGTCATCAGCCAGACAGCCTGGTTCGCATCGTGATTGGTCGCATCGAGTTGCTGCGTAAACAGTGCGTTACTCATGTCGGTCAGGGTTTTGCCCGCCACCGCCAGTTGCGCGGTGGCCTCATCGCCCGAGGCCACTGATGCCATCAGCGCAGAGATTTCACCCTGTTTCGCCTCAAGCTGTGCACTGACTTTTTCAAGGGCCGCACCATCTGCAGGATTGAGACGTGGTTTAACCTGCGCAATCAGCTGCGCTGTTTCCGACAGGAAGCTGCTCAAGGCATTGCGGTCATCGTCTTTGTGCTCAAGGCCGAAGAGTTTCACGCGCACCGCCACGCCGCCCAGATGCTTATTAATTTCCTGTAACGCCGGGCCCGTCTGTGGGTCGCCGCTGTTGCTGGTGGCAAGCTGGCTGATTTCGCGCATCTCATCTGCCACGGACAGATTCTGCAACGCCTGCGTACCGTTACGGACGGCCTGCACGGTTTCGGCCCGTTTCTGCCGGTAAGTGGCAATGGCGGACGGCATCGCCGTAATCATGGCCTGCTGACTGGCATCCCAGCGGAAAGCGCCCAGGTTTTTCAGATTCTGATCCACCTCTTTCAGCATGGTTTCGTTTATGTCGATGAATTTCTCATCATGCGTTTTAACGAACTGCAGTCGGGCATCTTTGGCCTGAGAAAACCGGTCATTAACGCTTTTCAGCTCTCTGAGTTTTTCGGCCCGGATGCTGATATCGTTAAGATTTTTAATACCACATATCGCGACGGCCAGACTTAAAAGCAAAATCAGTCCAAACCCGAGCATGAGCTTTTTGCCCACGTTTAAATTCTCAAAAAAACGACTTAACCCACTCATTCAAAATGTTCCCTTGGTCAATGTGCCAAAATACACCAACGTCATGTGCCTAAATACTTAGACGTTATCGGCAGCGGGCAAATTGTATTCAGTATAAATAATTACTTAAGCAAATAGTCTGCGTCTGCCTGAACATAAGTGGGGAGAACAAACGGGTAAATGCGGGAACGCGCGCGGTGAAAAAGTGGCATTAAGTCAGCGTCGGGTAACGCGTTTTCCCCCGGATCAGGGGAAAAGCGAGGAAGATGGACAAGATATGGATAACGTTTTTGTACCCGAATGTCAGGGCAGGGCGGGCGGCTGCCACTCTTCAACTTCAATCAGCACCAGCAGGGCGGCATCACCACCAAACATTTTGGGTGCCTGATGAAACGCCATCACCCAGGGATGCTGGGCCAGCCAAAGCGGCGTTTGTTGCTTTAAAATATGTTTACCATGTCCGGTCATCACGCTGGCGCAAAAAAGGTGTTCGCGTCGGCAGGCGGCAATTAGCGCGCCCAGCTCCTGTTTAGCCTGCATCTGTGTTAATCCATGCAGATCGAGAAAAATCTCTGGCGTGTAGTCGCCCCGACGCAGCTTTTTCAGCTCAAAATGGCTGACGTCCGCGCGCACATAGCGCGTCGCGCCCTCAGTGGACAGCAGCGGCTGGAACTCATCAGAGAAATAATGGCTGTTATCCGCCTGTTCAGACAGCAGCCTTTTTATCGGCACTTCCCGGGTTTTAATCACCGGTTTATGCACGATGGTGTCTTGTTTTAGCTTTCGTGTGCCTGTCATCAACTGACGGAACAGCGCTTGATCATCCTGGCTCAGGGTATGTTTTTTACTCATTTGTCGTGAATTATATCTGAGGTGGCTGATTAACAGCAGAAGCCGTTACCTTACCGTTTACTGTCATTAATTGTCAGCTTTTTCATCTTGCTGCGCTGAATTCTGCTCGGCTTCGTGGCAAACTATCGGCCGAATTAGTAAAAGGCCTGCGGAGGGCTACGTGGACAAAATTTTCGTCGATGAGGCAGTGAACGAACTGCACACCATTCAGGATATGCTGCGCTGGTCAGTGAGCCGCTTTACCGCTGCTGGCATCTGGTACGGACACGGCACAGATAACCCCTGGGACGAAGCTGTCCAGCTGGTCCTGCCCACGCTGTGGTTGCCGCTGGATATTCCGGAAGACATGCGCAATGCGCGCCTGACCGCCAGCGAACGCCATCGCATTGTTGAGCGCGTCATTCGCCGCGTGAACGAGCGCATCCCGGTCGCCTATCTCACCAATAAAGCCTGGTTCTGCGGCCATGAGTTTTACGTTGATGAACGGGTTCTGGTTCCCCGTTCGCCTATTGGGGAACTGATTGAAAACCGCTTTGCCGGTCTGATCACCGACAAACCGCGACATATTCTGGACATGTGCACCGGGAGCGGCTGTATTGCGATTGCCTGCGCCTATGCCTTTCCGGACGCAGAAGTGGATGCAGTGGATATTTCCCACGATGCGCTGGCGGTCACCGAGCAAAATATTGAAGAGCACGGCCTGATTCATCACGTCACGCCAATCCGCGCCGACCTGTTCCGCGAACTCCCGCCGGTGCAGTACGACCTGATCGTGACGAATCCGCCCTATGTCGATGCGGAAGACATGGACGATCTGCCGAGCGAATATCAGCATGAACCCGAACTGGGGCTGGCTGCGGGCAGCGATGGCCTTAAACTGGTGCGCCGCATTCTTGCCTGCGCCCCGGGCTACCTGAGCGAACAGGGCGTGCTGATTTGCGAAGTGGGCAACAGCATGGTGCACATGATGGAACAGTATCCTGATGTGCCCTTTACCTGGCTGGAGTTCGACAACGGCGGCGACGGCGTCTTTATGCTCACCCGCCAGCAGATCGTGGATGCACAGCACCATTTCTCATTTTATAAAGACTAAAAGGATGGGCGAACTTTCGCCCGTCAAACCGTAACAAGGAATCTCAATGGCCGGAAACAGCATCGGACAGTTCTTTCGCGTCACCACCTTTGGTGAATCTCACGGTATTGCCCTGGGCTGTATTGTTGATGGCGTGCCGCCGGGCATCCCGTTAACCGAAGCCGATATCCAGCACGATCTCGACCGTCGTCGTCCAGGCACCTCGCGCTATACCACCCAGCGCCGTGAGCCGGATCAGGTGAAAATTTTGTCTGGCGTGTTTGAAGGTGTGACCACCGGTACCTCGATCGGCCTGCTGATTGAGAACACCGATCAGCGCTCGCAGGATTACGGTGCCATAAAAGATCTGTTCCGTCCTGGCCATGCGGATTACACCTATGAGCAGAAGTACGGTACGCGTGACTACCGTGGTGGCGGCCGTTCATCAGCACGCGAAACCGCGATGCGCGTGGCCGCCGGGGCGATTGCCAAAAAATATCTGCAGATGAAGCACGATATTGTGGTTCGCGGCTATCTGGCGCAGATCGGCGACGTGGCCTGTGAGCTGAAAGACTGGAGCATTGTGGAAGAGAACCCTTTCTTTTGTCCGGATGCGGACAAGCTGGAAGCGCTGGACGAGCTGATGCGCGGCCTGAAAAAAGAGGGGGATTCTATCGGTGCCAAGGTCACGGTCATGGCGGAAAACGTACCACCCGGCCTGGGCGAGCCGGTTTTCGATCGCCTGGATGCCGACCTGGCGCATGCGCTCATGAGCATTAATGCGGTGAAAGGGGTAGAAATCGGCGACGGTTTTGCCGTGGTTAACCAGCGTGGCAGTCAGCATCGCGATGAAATTCGCGCCAGTGGTTTCCAGAGCAACCATGCGGGCGGTATTCTCGGCGGCATCAGCAGCGGTCAGACCATCAGCGCCAATCTGGCGATGAAGCCTACCTCCAGTATTACCGTGCCGGGGAAAACCATCACCCGCGACGGCGAGGAGGTGGAGATGATCACGAAAGGTCGCCACGATCCCTGCGTAGGCATCCGTGCCGTGCCGATTGCCGAGGCTATGATGGCCATCGTGCTGATGGATCATCTGCTGCGCCAGCGCGCGCAGTGTGGCGATGTGAACTCCACCGTGCCACGTTGGTAAGCCAATGAAAATTATGCTGATGGTGAGCGCGTTGTTGTTGAGCGCGGCCAGCCTGGCGGCGACGCCGTGGCAGCGCATCCAGCACCCGATTGCGGGTCAACCGACGGCCATTGGCGGCTTTGCCAATGGCTGTATCGTCGGGGCGCAGGCTCTGCCGCTCAATTCGCCGAATTATCAGGTGATGCGTCAGGATCAGCGCCGCTATTATGGTCACCCTGACCTGATCCTGTTTATCCAGCGTCTCGCCACCCAGGCGCACAATCTGCAACTGGGGAACGTGCTGATTGGCGATATGGGCATGGCGGCGGGCGGGCGCTTCAGCAGTGGTCATGCCAGCCACCAAACCGGCCTGGACGTGGACATCTGGCTGCAACTGCCTAAAACTCGCTGGAGCGCGCAGCAGCTGCTTAAGCCTCAGCCGCTGGACCTCGTCACCGCTGACGACAAGAACGTGGTGGCGCGCCACTGGCAGCCTGAGATTGACAGCCTGATAAAGCTGGCGGCGAAAGATGAAGATGTCACGCGTATCTTCGTCAATCCGGCGATTAAAAAGCAGCTGTGTGCCGATGCCGGCACGGACCGGGCCTGGCTGCGTAAGGTGCGCCCGTGGTTTGCGCATCGCGCCCACATGCATGTCCGTTTACGTTGCCCACAGGGCAGTCCGGATTGTGAAGAGCAGGCTCCACCGCCAGCCGGGGATGGATGTGGTGCTGAGCTCCAGAGCTGGTTCCTGCCGAAGCAGCCCGGTTCTGCGCCTGTGAAGCGTGAACCACCGCCGCTGCCCCCAGCCTGCCAGGCGCTACTGGATAAACATTTACTGTAAGGGTTCCCATGGAGTGGTTTATTGCCAGCCCGCTGGTGATTGTCCTGCTGTTTTTTATTGCACTGTTGGCCGGTTTCATTGATTCGATTGCGGGCGGAGGCGGACTGCTGACGCTGCCTTCGCTTCTGGCGGCCGGGCTGTCACCGGCCCAGGCGTTGGCAACCAACAAGCTGCAGTCGGTTGGCGGGTCTTTCTCGGCCAGCCTGTACTTTGTACGACGGGGTGCCATTACGCTACGTGAGCAGCGGCTGAACATCGCCATGACGTTTCTGGGCGCGGTGGGCGGGGCGGTGCTGATTCAGCACCTGCAGGCTGATTTTCTGCGGCAGATTTTACCGCTGCTGCTTATCGCGATCGGCATGTGGTTCCTGTTAATGCCGCGCATCGGCGAAGAAGACCGGGTGCATCGCCTGAAGGGACTGCCTTTTGCCCTTGTTGGCGGTGGCTGTATTGGTTTTTATGATGGCTTTTTCGGCCCGGGCGCAGGCTCATTTTATGCGCTGGGTTTTGTCACGCTGTGTGGCTTCAATCTGGCGAAAGCGACCGCGCATGCCAAACTGCTTAACTTTACCTCGAACTTCGGCAGCCTGCTGTTCTTTATCTTTGGTGGGAAAGTGGTCTGGGGCACTGGCCTGATTATGATGCTGGGCGCCATCTGTGGTGCAAGACTGGGCGCCAGACTGGTGCTGGCACGCGGACAAAGGCTGATTCGCCCGATGGTGGTCATCGTTTCGGCGGTAATGAGCATGAAGTTGCTCTGGGACAGCCACGGCAGCGAATTGATGGCCTGGCTGAGCACGCTGAATCTGTAATACTTTTACGTGATGAGTTAATGACAACAACACATAATTACGCGCAGCTTATTACGCTGTTTGATGAGTGCTTTAGCCACGACTTTCAGACCCGTCTAATTAAAGGCGATGACGAACCGATCTATCTTCCAGCGGATGATGAATCACCCTGGAACCGGGTGGTGTTTGCCCATGGGTTTTATGCCAGCGCACTGCATGAAATTTCACACTGGTGCATTGCTGGCGAAGCCCGGCGTAAGTTAGTGGATTTTGGCTACTGGTATTGCCCGGACGGACGCGATGCGCAAACGCAGAGCCAGTTTGAATCGGTAGAGGTTAAACCGCAGGCACTGGAGTGGATGTTTTGTGTAGCCGCAGGCTTTCCCTTCAACGTCAGTTGTGACAATCTCGAAGGCGATTGTGAGCCAGATCGCATTGGCTTTCAGCGTAAGGTTCATGCCCAGGTCATGAGCTATCTGGCGTCGGGCATTCCTGCCCGACCCGCACGCTTTATTTCAGCCCTGGCTGACTATTATGGCAGGCCTTCTCTGACCGCTTCGCAGTTCCCCTGGCCGGACGACCTGTGATGCAGAAGGGATTATTTAACAGAGGAATTGAGATGATCGCAGAATTTGAGGCGCGTATTCTGGCCCTGATTGACGATATGGTTGAGCACGCCAGTGACGATGAGCTATTTGCCAGCGGTTATCTGCGTGGCCATTTAACCCTGGCAGTAGCGGAAGTGGAACAACTGGATGACCACACGCCGCAGGCGCTGCAGATTCAGGTCACCCGTAGCCTGCAAAACGCTATTGCCGCCGGGGAGTTATCGCCGCGGGACCAGGCGCTGGTGATTGGCATGTGGGATAACCTGTTTTTACAGGCCCGCCAGACGGCCTGAGTAGTCAGGGCGGCAGACCGCCCTGTGCTATTTCCCCGCTTTTTTACCCTTCAGCAGTTTTCTTACCCAGTAACGATTAGGATGAAGCGCCGCGAGTGTGCTGAGGTCCAGCGGCTGGGGTTCACCGCTCAGCTGAGCCGCCAGCACTTCCGCCGCCAGGGGGGCGCTGCACAGCCCGCGTGAGCCAAGCGCACCAAACAGATAAAGGCCTGGGAAACAGGGTGCCATTTCGCTCTCGGCCTCGCGGGCGCGTTGCTGAGCAAGGTCAGCATAAACGTCAAGCGTTGCCACGTAATCCGGCACGCTGCCGACCATGGGCAAATGATCGCGTGTGGCGCAGCGCACGCCATTGCGCGCCTCGCCCTGACTGACATCCACTTCATTCACCCAGTCGCTGTGTGGCAGGCAGTGCTGCAGGCGGCGGCGATTTTGCTGCTGATCGTCTTCGCGATAGGCGGTAGAGGTTTCGCCACGATGATAGCTGGCACCGATACAGTGCGTACCAAACTGCGGGCTGGCTGGCGTGAGGTAGCCGTCATAGCAAAGTACCGTTTTCAGTGCCGACAGGGCCAGTGAAGTCGGGATATGGCTGACCTGACCGGCGACCGGGTAAACCGGCAGGGCTTCGGTCTGAGGCAGACTGGTCATGGCATGACCGTTAGCCAGTACCACAGCCTGATGCTGAGTTGCGGGCTTTTCGTTAAAGGTTAACTGCCAGCCTTGCGAAACCTGCGTGAGTGCGGTGACGCGGTGCAGCCAGTGAATGCGTAATCCGAGCTGCTCGCAGTGGGACAACAGGGCTGTGGTTAATTCGGCCGGGGCCAGCCAGCCGCCCAGAGGATAAAAGATACCGCCGCAATCCAGCGCCACATTTGCCAGTGCGGCTGCCTCGTCCGGGTTGACGCCAAAGGCGACGTCAGCCGGTAGGGCCATATCCAGCATCTGCGCAATCTTACTGGCACTTTTCTCGTCCCAGCCCAACTGCAGTACCCCGCTCCAGTCATGTTCATAAGGCAGATCGAGTTGATCATACAGGCGACGGGCAAAACTGAATGCGGCAGGAAAGAAAGCCGCCAGGGCAGGGTCGTGCTGGTTAAGGAGCGGATAGAGCGCGCCCTGACGATTACTGGACGCACCCAGCGCGGGCGCCTCATCAGCGCAGTAGAGCGTCACGCGAAAGCCCCGGCGAAGTAAGGCAAGGGCCAGCGTCGCGCTGGCAACGCCGCCGCCGACCAGAGCGATCTCCTTACCGGACAGGGCAGGGCGCGCATACCAGGGCTGGCGATGAGCCAGCGCAGGCGCGGCCTCAAGCGAACCACACAGCATTTCCCGTTTTGGCCCAAAGCCTTTACGCCGGGTCACCGCGAAGCCCGCCTGTTGCAAGCCGCGCCGCACAAAACCCGCTGCCGTAAAGGTCGCGAACGTGCCCCCTGGCCGGGCCAGTTTCGCCATCGACGCAAACAGTTCCGGGGTCCACATATCGGGATTTTTCGACGGCGCAAAGCCATCCAGAAACCAGGCATCCACCTGGCGATGCAGACTGTCATCAAAATTATCAATTAGCGCATTAATATCGCCTAACCACAGGTCCAGTGTGACGCGGCCCGAATCAAATAACACTCGCTGGCAGCCCGGCAGTGCCAGCGGCCACTGTTGCTGAAGCTGTTCGGCCCAGGGGGCCAGTTCGGGCCAGTGCTGGTGGGCCGCCGTTAAATCGGTCTGGGTCAGGGGGAATTTTTCAAAGCTGATGAAGTGCAGACGTTTTACAGGCGCGTCAGGATAATGTTGCTGGAAGGAATCAAAGGCCTGCCAGAGCGTGAGAAAGTTCAGGCCTGTGCCAAACCCGCTTTCGGCAACAATCAGCAGATCGCGCGGGTGCTGATGAAACCGTTGTGGGAAATTATTGCCACCCAGAAAGACATAACGTGTCTCTTCCAGACCGTTGTCATTGGAAAAATAGACGTCGTCAAACGCTCGGGAAACAGGTGTACCCTGTTCGTTCCAGCTCAGTCTGGCGTGTTCAACCTGGGGTGTTTTCACAGTAAAGGCTCATTTTTCAGGGAGTGTCAGGATCTTATCGGTCGGCGTGACATGACGCAAATTTACAAAAGGAAATGGCTGATCGGACTTGTTCGGCGTACAAGTGTAAGCTAGAGTGCTCGTCAAATAACAGAAGTGGTGAGGAAGATTGAATGAAACGTGCTGTGATTACTGGCTTAGGGATCGTTTCCAGTATTGGTAATAACCAGCAAGAGGTGCTGGCATCTCTGCGTGAAGGCCGCTCAGGCATCACTTTTTCCCAGGAGATGAAAGATTCCGGCATGCGTAGTCACGTCTGGGGTAACGTTAAACTCGATACTACCGGCCTCATCGATCGCAAAGTTGTGCGTTTTATGAGTGATGCGTCCATCTATGCTTACCTGTCTATGGAAGAAGCCATCAAAGATTCTGGCCTGAGCAACGAAGCTTACCAGAATAACCCTCGCGTAGGTCTGATTGCAGGATCTGGCGGTGGTTCCCCACGTTTTCAGGTTTTTGGTGCGGATGCGATGCGCAGCCCACGTGGTCTGAAAGCCGTAGGGCCTTATGTGGTGACTAAGGCAATGGCGTCAGGCGTTTCAGCCTGTCTGGCTACGCCGTTTAAAATCCACGGCGTGAACTATTCAATCAGCTCTGCCTGTGCGACCTCCGCGCACTGTATCGGTAACGCGGTTGAACAGATTCAACTGGGCAAACAGGATATCGTTTTTGCCGGCGGCGGCGAAGAACTCTGCTGGGAAATGGCCTGTGAGTTCGATGCAATGGGCGCACTTTCAACGCGTTACAACGATACGCCAGAAAAAGCCTCGCGGACCTATGACAACGAACGTGATGGCTTCGTCATTGCGGGCGGCGGCGGTATGGTCGTGGTTGAAGAACTGGAACATGCGCTGGCGCGCGGCGCGCACATCTACGCTGAAATCGTGGGCTATGGCGCAACGTCGGACGGGGCAGACATGGTTGCGCCCTCCGGTGAAGGCGCAGTGCGCTGCATGAAGATGGCGATGCACGGCGTGGATACACCAATCGACTACCTGAACAGTCACGGAACCTCTACGCCAGTCGGTGATGTGAAAGAGCTGGGTGCCATTCGCGAAGTGTTCGGCGAAAACACGCCGTATATTTCTGCAACCAAAGCGATGACCGGCCACTCCTTAGGGGCGGCGGGCGTGCAGGAAGCGATCTACTCGCTGCTGATGCTGGAGCACGGTTTTATTGCCCCAAGCATCAATATCAGCTCGCTGGACGCGGCGGCAGAAGGCATGAATATTGTGACTCAGCCAACTGAAAAAGCGCTGACCACGGTGATGTCAAACAGCTTTGGCTTTGGTGGCACCAACGCCACGCTGACAATGCGTAAATACCAGGCTTAATGCCCGGTTAAAAACGTGACGTCGCGCTACCCGGCGCGACGTGAACCCTGCGAAAAGGTCGGCTTGCCGGCCTTTTTTGTTTTGATTATCCCTCAGCGACGGTTGGGTGATAAGTCCGATGAAAGCAGCTTCACAAGCTTATCGCACCCGACCACAATCTCATCCGGCGTGAGCGCCGCAAAACCCAGAATCCAGCCTTGCTGACCTGCGCCGTCGCCGTAGAGCGGACTCAGGCGAGGCAGTAATAACCCCATCTTCTCGGCCTGTAAGCTCAGCCTCGCTTCGTTGCCCTGACGCAGAGCAACGGTTGTCTGCAGTCCACCCGGGCAGGGAAAGGGCCTGAGCCAGGGTGCCAGGCGTTGCGCTAACTGCTCAAGTAAGCGATCGCGGCGGCTATGGTAAAGCTGGCGCATCAAACGCAGGTGGCTGGCAAAATGCCCCTGCTGCATAAATTCCGCCGTTACCGCCTGGGGCAGCAGGGCGCTGTGACCGTCAAGCAGGCTGCGCGCGCGACCTAAGGGCGCGACCAGCGGGCCGGGCACCACCATCCAGGCCAGACGTAGCGACGGAAACAGCGATTTTGAAAATGTGCCGAGAGTGATGACCCGGTTATCGTTGTCGAGCCCGTGCAGCGCAGACACAGGGCGATCGTCATAGTGAAACTCGCTGTCGTAATCGTCTTCAATCAGCCAACTGCCGTTGCGCCGTGCCCAGTCCAGCCAGGCCAGACGGCGCGGCAGGCTTAATGACACGCCGGTGGGATACTGATGCGAAGGCGTCAGATACATCAGCTTTGCTGTTCCGGGTTGAGGAATCGCCCCCTCGGCATCCACCTGAATGCCGCGCACCCGTGCGCCTGCAGCAAGAAAGGCATTGCGCGCCCCCGCATAGCCCGGCTCTTCCATCCAGATCTCATCACCGGGATCAATCAGCATTAACGACAGCAGCTGCAGCGCCTGCTGTGAACTGGTCAAAATAATCACCTGCTCAGCCTCGCAGTGAACCCCACGAGACAGAGCAAGGTAGTCTGCAAGCGCGTGGCGAAGTGGCAGGTACCCCAACGGATCGCCATAGCCCATGACGGTAGGGCCTGCGGTGCGCTGCACGCGGGCGGTTAAGCGCCGCCAGAGAGGATGAGGAAAGGCGCGCAAATCTGGCGATCCTGCCGCAAAGGCGTACGGAAAGGGCGCATCCTGACAACCGCCCGTCGCCAGCATCTGATGGCCGCGCTGCGAGAAATGCGCCATACGGTCAGCGCGGGGGCGCGGCGCGCTGAACGGCAGCGTGATGGCAACGAAGCTACCGCGACCGGACACCCGCCGCAGGTAACCTTCACTTTCAAGCTGGGCGTAGGCCGCTTCAACCGTAACGCGTGACAGATTCAAATCGGCAGCCAGCTGACGGCTGGAGGGCAGTTTCTGACCCGCCTGAATGTGCGCGGTCGCTATCCACTGGCGAAGCGTGGCGCACAGGCGGTCGCGCAGACCGCCGGTTGCCTGATGATGAAACAGTTGCAGCAGCGGGGAAGTCATCGTGGTCTTATTAGCCCATTGAAAGCGGTATTATCCAGCAGTCCACTTTGCCTTAAACTGCCTGTCTGTCACAACAGGAGAAAAAACGATGTCATCTGTTTTAGGTTTTCCCCCCGCGTCACCGCAGCAGAGCCTTGCGTATTTGCAGGCCAAACTGGCTTATTACACCGATGCCTGGGATCTGGCTGACGATCTGGCCCATCAGCGACCGGGCGTTGTCGTCATTGATGCCCGTCAGATTGAGGCCTACCGCGCCGGTCATATCTGCGGAGCACTGAATTTCCCGCATCGGGAAATGAATGAAGCCAGCACGGCCGGACTGGATCGCGACCTGCTGTATGTGACGTACTGTGATGGCATTGGCTGCAATGGTTCGACCAAAGCGGCTTATCAGCTGGCGTTGCTGGGATTTAAGGTCAAAGAACTGATTGGCGGGCTGGATTTCTGGAAGCGCGATGGCCATCCCATGGCATGGGGCGACGAGGCAGGTGAATGGCCGCAGACAGCCGCTGCGGCATCCTGTGGTTGCTAGATTACAGCACCAGCCACAACAAAAAGGCCAGCACAATAAGGCAGACAACCGCAGCGAGCACCGGGCGCGCTGCCAGCGGTTGCAGCGCAGGCGGCAGCGAGGAGGTGATCGGCGCCCAAATGGGGTGCGGATTTAACTCGCTGTCGGCCAGGGCCTGCTCATGGGCCCGCTCGGCGCGACGTGAAAACAGGAAGTTAAGCAGATCCTGGGTTTGTGTCGGGGTCAGCACCATTTGCGGCGTAGCCTGAAAGCGTTGCAGGCTGTAGTCTTCCAGCATCTGCTGTTCACGCTGATCCAGCGGGTGTTTCAGTGAGGTTTCAATCAGCTGCAACGTCGGCGCACTGTGCTGGCTTAACGTCTGACGGACCTGTAAATACTGAGTGAGCAGCGGGTAGTGGCGTGACGGGATCGGATCGCCGCTGGTCAGGTTTACCAGCTTCAGCGCGGCGGTCCATATTTTGCCACTGGATTCGCCCGTTGCGGCAGCCAGACGAACAATTTGCTGATTCAGCGCCTGATGCTCGGCAGGCAGCAGCGTGCGATCGCTGCTGCGACTCTGCTGAGGTTGCGGAATGGCCATCTGACCATTTTGCAGCATGGTCAGCACCTGACGAAGCTGATCCTGAGTTAATGCGCTCAGCACCGTCTGACCAAACTGCTGGCGGATAAAATCACTTACCGCCTGGCGATTATTGCCTTTGGGCAACAGGTCGGTGAGTTGCGTCATTAACTGACGTGTTCCGTGACCGGTCTGCACCTGCGCCAGGCGGTTGTTAAGAAACTGCTCCGCAGCCGGAAAATGGCGTGACTGGAGTTCTGCTTCGCTTTTAACACCGACTTCATGACGCAGGCCGGCCCAGAGCTCGGGCGCTTTAAGCGTGCTAAGCGACATGATGCGCACAATCAGGCGCTCAAGCGTCGTGCGCTGGGCAGGAGAAAGGGGTTGTTCACCGGCAACACTTCCCGTACGCGGGGCGTCAGTTTGCGGATTAACAGATGAACGATCGCCGACCGGCACACCGGGGCCGCTGACAGGTTGCATGGCGGATTCCTTGGGAAACAGAACAGCGTGGGGTGCGCCGGAAACAGAATACGCTATGATAACAAAAGCCCCTGGGAAATCCACGGGGCTTGTGTATTTCGAACAAAGATTTACTTACTGATGCGCGGGAGCGAGCTTACGGCGCAGCCGTTTCCATAGCAGCGGCACGATTAATACGGCAACGGCAAGGATCAACAGGACTTTCGCAATCGGACTTTCCCACAGAATACCCATCTCACCGTTGCTGATCGACAAGGCACGCCGCAGGTTTTGCTCCAGCATTTCACCCAGCACGAAACCCAAAATCAGTGGTGACATGGGGAAATCCATTTTCCGCAGGATATAGCCGAAAATGCCCAGTCCGACCATCAGCAGCAGGTCAAAGGTGGTGCTGTGCACAGCATAAACGCCGACAGCGGAAATGGCGGCAATCGCCGGCACCAGAAACCACAGTGGAATGGTCAGCATGCGGGCAAACACGTTGATCATCGGGATGTTCATGATCAGCAGCATCACGTTGCCAATCAGCAGCGCCGCAATCAATCCCCAAACGATATCCGGCTGTTCGGTAAACATCGCAGGTCCAGGCGTGATGTTGTACAGCGTCAGCGCTCCAACCATGACCGCGGTGGTGCCGGAACCCGGAATGCCTAACGTCAGCATCGGAATAAACGAGCCGCAGGCGGAGGCGTTGTTTGCCGCTTCCGGCGCGGCCACACCGCGAATATCGCCCTTACCAAACTGATCGCTGCCGGTGATTTTTTTCTCGGCCATGTAGGCGATAGCACTGGCGATAGTGGCGCCCGCGCCGGGTAACACACCGACAAAGAAGCCGATAAATGAGGCTCGCAGTGTGGCACCGGTCGACATAGCGGCCTCTTTCATATTGAACATCATGCGGCCACTGGCGCGCACCATCTTTTGTCCGGTGTGGGTGGATTCCAGCATCAGCAAAATTTCGCTCACTGAGAACAGGCCAATGACAACCACAACAAACTGAATGCCGTCAGAGAGGTGAACGCTGTCAAAGGTGAAGCGGTAAACGCCGGTGTTGGCATCCACGCCGACGGTTGCCATGCTCAACCCAATGAGCGCCGACAGAAACGACTTCAGCGGATTCTGGCTCATCATGCTGCCCAGGCAGGCAATGGCGAAGACCATCAATGCAAAGTACTCGGCCGGACCAAACGCCAGCGACCAGCGCGCCAGTAGCGGGGCGAACAGGATGATACCGAGGATAGCGATGGTAGAACCCACAAATGAACTGACGGCAGAAATGGACAGCGCCACGCCCGCTTTTCCTTGCTGGGCCATTGGGTAGCCATCCAGCGCCGTCATGATGGCGCCAGCGTCGCCCGGCACATTAAGCAGTATTGATGAGATACGGCCGCCGTATTCACAGCCCAGATAAACGGTGGCCAGCAGAATCAAGGCGGATTCAGCTGGCAGGTGCAGGGCGAACGCCAGCGGCATCAAAATCGCTACGCCGTTAATCGGACCGAGTCCGGGCAGTAAGCCTACGATGGTGCCGATAAAACAGCCGATGAGGGCAATCAGCAGATTTTCGGGCGTCATGGCAACGGCAAAGCCGTGCATCAGGAAAGACCAGGTTTCCATCATTTCTCTCCTTAATTAATCAGGCTGCCAGCAGGCAAGGTGACGTCGAGTAGATGGTCAAAGGCGTAAAACAGTGACCATCCCATCACACCGCCGGACAGCAGTGCGGCCCACCAGCGCGCACCAAACAGCAGGCCAATACCAAACGTCAGCAGCGAGGTCGCTAACGGGAACCCCAGGGTTTCAAACAGCCAACCGTACACCAGCATCATCGCCGCCAGCGCCACCAGACGTTTCAGTGTGGCTGCCGTGGGCCACTGGATGGTATCCGGTTTTCTCAGCAGCAGCATCACGGCACAGAAAGCCATCAGGCTGAGAAGCACAAGCGGAAAAGGACGTGGGCCGACAGGCTCATAGCTGTATTCGCTCTGAATCTGCCAGGCGATAACCAGTCCCGCCAGGCACAGCACCAACCACAGGGTGGCAAAAATACGATCGCTCATGATCTCTCCCGATTACTTAGCCAGACCAAAGGATTTCGCCTGCTCACGGTACGCGGCAACCTGATCCTTCACGTATTTATCCAACTCTGCGCCAAACATATTGAATTCAAAGAGGCCGCGCAGGTCACGTTGCTGTTTAAATTCTGGGGTTTGCACCATTTTCTCAAACGCGCTCTGCCACCACTGATAATCGGCATCGCTGACTTTAGGGCCAAGATAGAAGCCGCGAATAATCGGCCATTCCACGTTAAAGCCCTGCTCTTTGGCGGTAGGAATCGACGCCAGTTGATCGGGCAGGCGCTTATCGGCCATGACCGCCAGCACGCGCAGCTTTCCGCCTTGCAGATGTGGCACCATCTCACTGAGATCGCCCGACATCACCTGAATGTGATTGCCTAGCAGTGCGGTAACCACTTCACCACCGCCTTCAAACGCGACGTAACGCATTTTGCGCGGATCAATACCGGCTTCTTTTGCGACCAGCGCTGTTTTCATCCAGTCCTGGCTGCCGATAGAGGCACCCGCACCCACCACCACTTTGGTGGGATCTTTCTTCATATCTGCCATCAGTTCGCCCAGGTTTTTCCATGGCGCGTCTTCACGCACGGCAATCATGCCGTAATCAGTACCGATCGCCGCCAGCCACTTCACGTCATCAACCGAGTAACGACCAAACTTGCCCTGTGACAGGTTGAGCAGCGAGCCACCGGAAAAGGCGACCACGGTACCGGCTTCGGCGGGGCGCTGGGCCACGATAGCGTTATAGGCCACCGCGCCTACGCCTCCCGGCATATAAGTGATGCGCATGGGTTTTTCAATCTGCTTCGTTTCCATTAGCGAGACCTGAATAAGTTTACAGGTCAGGTCGAAACCACCACCTGGTTTAGCTGGGGCAATGCATTCGGTTCTGTCGGGTGCGGCGGCATAACCTGATGAGGGCAACATAAGAGCCAACAGGGCAGAGGCGAGGGCGGTGTGGATTATTTTTTTCATCGTGCGCTCCATCTTTCTTCCAGAGTGTGATTACTACCGACTATTCGGCGTTATTGAATTGTTAAAACAGCAACCTTTCATTTACCTTTCATTGATGAGGTTTAGTGAAAGGATGTGATATGCGTCTCTTACTGGTGGAAGACACGGCCGAGCTGGCGCGATGGTTACAGAAAGCGTTAACACAAAAAGGCTTTGCTGTGGACTGGGTGGCGGACGGCCTGGCGGCCGATCACAGCCTGCAAAGTGAAGACTATGCGCTGGTCGTACTGGATGTCTCTCTGCCACGTCTGAACGGCATTGAAGTATTAACCCGGCTGCGCCGCCGGGGACAAACTGTGCCGGTACTGATGCTGACCGCGCGCACTACGCTGGATGACCGCGTGCGCGGTCTGAACACGGGGGCGGATGACTATCTGACCAAACCCTTTGAACTGGATGAGCTGGACGCGCGCCTGCGAGCGTTACTGCGGCGTTCGCAGGGGCAATCGCCACAAAACCAAACGCTGGGCCAGTTGGTGCTGAACGGCGAGGGTTACTTTTTGCTGGCCGAAAAACCGCTGGCGCTGACGCCGCGGGAATCCAGCGTGCTGACCACGCTGATGCAGCGTCAGGGCCGCCCGGTCTCGCGGCAACATTTGTATGAACAAACCTTTACGCTGGCGGATGAAGCCAGCCCGGAAAGTATTGAACTGTATGTGCATCGGGTGCGCAAAAAACTGGCCGGAAGTGATGTCGGTATTGTGACGCTACGCGGTCTGGGTTACAGCCTGGAAACCCAGGCATGCGATTAATCACCTCGTTACGGGGAGAGCTGCTCGCCTGGCTGGGACTGCCATTGCTTCTGCTGTGGATTCTGTCGGTTTACACGCATTATCAGAGCGGCCTGGCGGCGGCGAATCAGGCCTACGATCGCTCGCTGCTGGCGTCAGCGCGTACCGTTGCCGAGCGGCTGGTGGTGCGTCATCAACACCTGGAGGTCGATGTGCCCTGGGTCGTGCTCGACAGCTTTGAGCGCAACATGAATGACCGCCTGTTTTATCAGGTGATTTCGCCCCAGGGCAAAACGCTGTCCGGTTATGACGGGCTACCGCCGATTCCGGCCACCAGCGAGATGTCTGAAGCCTATCCTGCGTTAGTGCACTTTTATGACGGGTTCTACCAAAAACAGCGCATTCGGGTCGCGGCCTTATGGCAGCCGGTCAGCGAGGCGGGCGTCGAAGGTATGGCGCTGGTGCTGGTGGCAGAAACTATCCATTCCCGTGAGGCGTTTGCCCAGAGGCTGATGCGGACAGCCTTACTTAGCCAGAGCGCGCTGGTGTTAATCGCCTTGCTGCTGGCGAGCATGATGCTGCGTCGGGTATTACGGCCTTTACGTCGGCTGTCAAAGATTGTGCTGCGCCGCGACGGTGCTGAACTGACCCCGCTGCCTTCGCTGCCCTGGTCGGAACTTCAGCCGCTCATTGTGGCCTTTAACCGCTATCTGGAACGACTGAGAAAATTGCTGGCACGTCAGGATCGGTTCAGCGCCGATGCCGCGCATCAGCTGCGCACACCGCTCACCATCCTGAAAACGCAGATTAGCACGGCGCTGGATAGCGATCGGCCCGAACAGTGGCGGGAAAGTCTACAAAGCATGCGTTACACGCTGGATGACACCATTCTGCTCACCGACCGTCTGTTACAGCTGGCGCGCATCAAAGCCCGCCACGGGGAAGATAAACCCATGACGCGGGTGGATTTGGCGGCGGTGGTGCGTGAAGCCTGCCTGAGTCGTTATGCGGCGGCGCGCGCGAAACAGATTGACCTGGGTTACGAAGGGGATGAGCACTGTGATGTGAAAGGCGATGCGCTGTTGCTGGGCGAGCTGTGCGCTAACCTGCTGGATAACGCGATTAAGTACACGCCAGCGCAGGGCATGATTACGGCCCGCGTAGAGAACGGCAGGCTGCATATCGAAGACTCAGGACCGGGGATTAGCCGGGAAGAGCAGCAAAAAGCGCTGCGGCCTTTTATCCGGCTGGATAATGCCGCGATGCAAGCCGGAGCCGGCATTGGGCTGGCGCTGGTACAGGATATTTGTGCCTGGCACGGGGCGGCCGTCACGCTGGACAGCAGTCCGTTACTGGGCGGACTGCGTGTTACCGTCAATTTTAGCGCGGATCGGCCTTAAGCGATTTTCGCTGGGTTAACGGCCTGCGCAGCCGCTGTGCCAGCAAAACGCCCGTCAGTGTAAGCCCCCCACCGATCCAGTGATAGCTGTGCAGATGCTCATGCAGAAACAGCACCGCAATCAGGGCGGTAAAAATCGGCGTCAAATTCATAAAGATGCTGGTGATGCTGGCACCTAATTTTTGCACGCCATGGATCCACAGCCAGGGCGCAAGAATCGAGGCAAACAGCCCGGCAAAGGCCACCAGCGGAAGGTTACGCGGCGTAAGCGCCACGTCTGGCGTCATCAGAAAGCCGGGTAACAGCAACAGAACCCCAAAGGCAATTTGCACATACAGGCTCTGCCAGACCGGCAGCGGAATTGACCAGCGTTTGGTCATCACACCATAAAGCGCATAGCTGGCTGAGGCCGCCAGCATCATGGCTTCACCCGCTCCAATGCCGTGGTGCAGCAACTGGTCAGGATTGCCTGCGCTGACCAACCAGATTAAGCCACAAAAAGAGATCAGGCTGCCCGCCAGAATCCCCACGGTCGGGGCAATGCGCAGTATGACCACACTGAGCAATACCGTTAACAGTGGGATTAGCGCGGCGATAATACCCATAAACAAGGCGCTCACGCTGTGCGCGGCATAGTAGGCCAGGCTTTGGTATAGCGCCATGCCCAGCAGACCCAGAACCATCAAGCGCAAGAGGTGCGGCCGGATCGTCTGCCATTGCCGTATCACACCCGGTAACACAAACGGGGTCAGGACCAGCAACGCCAGTAACCAGCGATAAAAAGAAATCGCCGCAGGCTCGATGGCACTCGCCGATAATTTATTAACGATAGCATTAACCGACCAAATTAAGACCGCAAACAGCGGGAACAAAAACAACATAATATGACTCCAGCCTCAGACCCGCCGCAGTGTACGCCTGTGTTGCCCCTTTGTGCCAGCCTTAGCACTCACTGCACAGCGTGGTTAGGCTAACGCGGCGCTTTTGTGCCAAAATAGCGCCCTAAAATGCAACACACAGGAAAGCCGTGGTGAAAATTCTCGTCGATGAAAACATGCCCTATGCCCGTGAACTCTTTAGCCGCACGGGCGAGGTGGTCGCTGTCCCTGGCAGGCCGCTTCCTGAAGCCCAACTGGCAGATGCCGATGGCCTCATGGTGCGTTCCGTGACCCAGGTGAATGCTGCGTTACTGCAGGACAAGCCCGTAAAGTTTGTCGGCACGGCAACTGCGGGCACAGATCATATTGACGAAGACTGGCTTGAGCAGGCGGGCATTGCCTTTTCTGCCGCGCCGGGCTGTAACGCGATCGCCGTCGTAGAGTATGTTTTTTCTGCCTTGCTGCTGCTGGCAGAGCGCGACGGTTTTCAGTTGCGCGATCGCACGGTGGGCATTGTGGGCGTCGGTAACGTGGGCGGGCGATTGCAGAAACGCCTCGAAGCCTGGGGCGTGAAAACCCTGCTGTGCGATCCGCCGCGCGCCGATCGCGGTGATGAAGGCGATTTCCGTTCGCTTGATGCACTGGTGGAGCAGGCCGATATTTTAACGTTTCATACGCCGCTGTTTAAATCTGGCCCCTACAAGAGCTGGCATCTGGCCGATGCTGCGCGGCTGATGGCGCTGAAGCCCAACGCCATTCTGATTAACGCCTGCCGCGGCCCGGTGGTGGATAATGCCGCGCTGCTTGAAGTCCTTAACATGCGCCACGATCTCAGCGTGGTGCTGGACGTCTGGGAACCTGAACCGGATCTTTCTCTGGCGCTGCTGGATAAGGTGGATATTGCCACCGCCCACATCGCCGGTTACACCCTGGAGGGCAAGGCGCGCGGCACGACCCAGGTTTTTGAGGCCTGGTGTGACTTTATTGGTCAACCGCAGCAGGTGCCGCTGAGTAGCCTGCTACCGACGCCGGAATTCAGCCAGATCAGCCTGAACGGGCCGCTCGATCAGCCAACGCTGAAACGGTTAGTGCATCTGGTGTATGATGTGCGCCGCGATGATGCGCCCCTGCGAAAAGTGGCGGCAAAACCGGGCGAGTTTGACCGCCTGCGCAAACAGTATGAAGAGCGTCGCGAATGGTCATCATTACAGGTGAACTGTGATAATGAAGCCACCGCTGAGCAGCTTATTCAGCTGGGCTTTAACGCCATATTATCCTCAACCTGAGGGTTCAGCCGGGTAACGCGCGGCTGAAGGTAGGGATAAGTCTGAATCCCCGGGCGGTGACATCACCGCCTTCTGTTTTTATGTCATTGTCTGAGGTAAACCAACATGTCTGACGGCTGGAATATTGCGCTACTGGGCGCAACAGGCGCAGTAGGGAACGCTGTACTGGAACTACTGGCTCAACGCCAGTTCCCGGTTGGTGAATTGTATTTGCTGGCGAGCGACAACGGTGCCGGTGAAAGTAAACGTTTTGAAGGACGTTCTGTGCGCGTTGAAGACGCGGCCGGATTTGACTGGTCACAGGCGCAGCTGGCCTTTTTCGTTGCCGGTCGCGATGCATCAGAACGCTATGCCGAAGAGGCGGCGAGTGCCGGTTGCCTGGTGATCGACAGCAGCGAGCTGTTTGCCCTGTCACCGGACGTGCCGCTGGTGGTGCCGGATGTGAATCCACAGGTGCTGGCCGATTACCGTAATCGCAACATCATCAGCGTGGCGGATAATCTGGTGAGCCAACTGCTGACGGCGATCAAACCGCTGGTGGATGCGGCAGGTTTGGGTCGTTTACAGGTCACCAATCTGATCTCTGTCTCCACCCACGGCAAAGTGGCCGTGGATGCGCTGGCCGGTGAGAGTGCGCGTCTGCTGAACGGCGTGCCCGCTGACGAACACCATTTTGGCCGCCAGCTGGCCTTTAACCTTCTGCCGCAGCAGGCAGATAGCGAGGGCAGCGTAGAAAGCGAGCGCCGCCTGGTCGATCAGGTACGTAAAGTCCTGCAGGACGAGGGTTTGCCCGTGGCTGTCAGCAGCATTCAGGCGCCGGTATTTTATGGCAATGCGCAGATCGTCCATATTGAAAACCTGCGCCCGCTGTCGGCGGATGAGGCCAGGGCAGAGCTGGCGCTGGCGGCGGATATTCATCTGAGCGAAGAGGATGCGGTGCCGACGCCGGTTACCGATGCCTCGGGCAGCGATGAACTGAGCATTGGCTGTGTGCGGAACGACTATGGCATTCCGGAGCTGTTGCAGTTCTGGTCGGTGGCCGACAACGTCCGTTTCGGCGGTGCGCTGATGGCGGTGAAGACCGCTGAGAAGCTGGTTCAGGAGTACATGTACTGATGTCAGAAGGTCAGACACAAAAACTGGCACTGGGCATCGAGTACGACGGCAGCCGCTACTATGGCTGGCAACGTCAGCAGGAAGTGCGCAGCGTGCAGGAAAAGCTGGAACGGGCGCTGTCGAAAGTGGCTGACCATCCGGTCAGCGTGTTCTGTGCCGGCCGCACCGATGCCGGCGTGCACGGTACCGGCCAGGTGGTGCATTTTGAAACCGTTGCGCAGCGCGCCGATGCTGCCTGGACGCTGGGCGTGAACGCCAATCTGCCAGACGATATCGCCGTACGTTGGGTCAAGGCGGTGCCGGACGACTTTCACGCGCGTTTTAGCGCAACCGCCAGGCGTTATCGCTATTTGATCTACAATCAGCGGCTCCGTCCGGCGATTCTGGGTAATGGCGTGACGCATTTTTACTATCCTCTGGATGTGGAAAAGATGCAGCGCGCCGGACAGTGCCTGCTGGGCGAAAATGATTTTACCTCTTTCCGCGCCGTGCAGTGCCAGTCGCGAACGCCGTGGCGCAACGTGATGCACCTGAACGTCACGCGCCATGGGCCTTATGTGATTGTCGATATTAAAGCCAATGCGTTTGTGCACCATATGGTGCGCAATATTGTCGGTAGTCTGATGGAAATTGGCTGCGGTAATCAGTCAGAATCCTGGATGGCGGAACTGCTGGCGGCAAAAGATCGCACGCTGGCGGCGGCAACGGCGAAAGCCGAAGGGCTTTATCTGGTTGCGGTGGATTATCCCGTGCATTTTGCTTTACCACAGCCGGCGATGGGGCCATTGTTCCTCGCGGATTAATTAACCTTACATACAAGGGATCGTTATGGAGTTTATCCATTTTTTGGTCGATTTTATTCTGCACATTGATGTGCATCTGGCCGAATTAGTCGCGCAGTATGGCATCTGGATCTACGCCATCCTGTTTCTGATTTTGTTCTGCGAAACGGGCTTAGTCGTCACGCCGTTTTTACCGGGCGATTCACTGCTGTTCGTGGCAGGGGCGCTGGCCGCGTTGCCGGGTAACGATCTCAACGTGCATCTCATGGTGACGCTGTTGGTCATCGCCGCTATTCTGGGGGACGCCGTGAACTACACCATCGGCAAACTCTTTGGCGAACGGCTGTTCAGCAATCCGAACTCAAAGATCTTCCGCCGTAGCTATCTGGATAAAACCCATGCGTTTTATGCCCGGCACGGTGGGAAAACCATTATCCTGGCCCGCTTTGTGCCCATCGTGCGGACCTTTGCGCCTTTCGTCGCCGGAATGGGGCACATGTCCTACCGCCACTTCGCCCTGTTTAACGTCGCGGGTGCGCTGGCCTGGGTGCTGCTGTTTTCCTATGCGGGTTATCTGTTTGGCGATTTGCCCGTGGTACAGGAAAACCTTAAGCTGCTTATCCTCGGGATTATCGTGGTGTCGATTCTGCCAGGTGTGATTGAAATCTGGCGCCATCGCCGCCAGGCTAAGCAGTAAAATTATCCCTGAGTAGCCGGGTTGCTCAGGGGTAAGACCAGATTTTTATCCACAGTCTTAATTGGTTGTGGTTTAATGAGCGACATTTACCGTCTGCTGAATCGGTTTTCAGCAGTATCAAGACGACTGGACCAGGTCAGTTTTAAACAGAAAGGTCATCAATGAGCTGGATTGAACGCATTCTTAATAAAAGCAACATTACGCCCACAAGTCGCGCCAGTATTCCGGAAGGCGTGTGGACGAAATGCGACAGCTGTGGCCAGGTACTTTATCGTGCCGAGCTGGAGCGTAACCTTGAGGTCTGCCCTAAGTGCGACCACCACATGCGCATGCATGCCCGTGAGCGCCTGGCGAGCCTGCTCGATCAGGGCACGCTGGTTGAGCTGGGTAGCGAGCTGGAACCCAAGGATCTGTTGAAGTTCCGGGATTCCAAAAAGTATAAAGATCGTCTGGTTGCTGCACAGAAAGCCACGAATGAGAAAGATGCGCTGATTGTGATGAAAGGTCAGCTGCACGGTATGCCGGTTGTGGCGGCCGCCTTTGAATTCGCCTTTATGGGCGGCTCAATGGGATCGGTGGTTGGCGCACGTTTCGTCCGGGCTGTTGAGCAGGCGCTGGAAGATAACTGCCCGCTGATCTGCTTCTCCGCCAGTGGCGGTGCACGTATGCAGGAAGCGTTAATGTCGCTGATGCAGATGGCCAAAACCAGTGCCGCGCTGGCGAAAATGCAGGAACGCGGTCTGCCGTATATTTCGGTGCTGACCGACCCGACTATGGGCGGCGTGTCTGCCAGCTTTGCGATGCTGGGCGATCTGAATATTGCCGAACCTAAAGCCCTGATCGGCTTTGCGGGTCCACGTGTGATTGAGCAGACCGTTCGTGAAAAACTGCCGCCGGGCTTCCAGCGGAGTGAGTTTTTGATCGAGAAAGGGGCGATTGATATGATCATTCGTCGTCCGGAAATGCGCTATAAACTGGCGAGTCTGCTGGCAAAAATGATGAATCTGCCCGCACCGCTGCACGACGGTGAAGCGTTCGCACCTGCGACGAGCCATCCGGAGAGCAACGAGGCCTGACAGGAGACAGAAGGCGCGCAGGTCGCGCCTTCCACCAATGCACCGTATACCTTGCGGCTTTCATCGGGTATAAATTTGCAAAACGGGACATATGGACAATCTTCACCTTCCTCAAGCCACGTCGCCTTTGGCCACGTGGCTTTATTATCTTGAGCACCTCCACTCTCAGACGATAGAACTGGGCCTGGATCGTATTCGCCAGGTGGCGCAAGGTCTGGACCTGCTCAAGCCTGCACCCTTTATTTTTACCGTTGCGGGCACCAATGGCAAAGGTACTACCTGTCGCACCCTGGAAACCTTACTGATAGCAGCCGGCTATCGGGTTGGGGTTTACAGCTCGCCGCACCTTGTGCGCTACACCGAGCGCGTCCGGATTCAGGGGCAGGAACTCAGTGAAGCCCAACACAGCGCCAGTTTTGCCGACATTGAGGCCGGACGGGGTACGGTTTCTCTGACCTACTTTGAATTTGGCACGCTGTCGGCGCTTAACCTGTTTAAGCAGGCGGGGCTGGATGTCGTCATTCTGGAAGTCGGGTTGGGCGGTCGGCTGGACGCGACCAATATTGTCGATGCGGATGTCGCGGTGATTACCAGTATCGCGCTGGATCATACCGACTGGCTTGGCCCGGATCGTGACAGTATTGGCCGGGAAAAAGCCGGTGTCTTCCGCCAGGCGAAACCCGCCGTGGTCGGTGAACCTGATATGCCTGCCACAATAGCGCAGGTCGCCCGTGAAACAGGTGCGCGGTTAATGCAGCACGGGCGCGACTGGCACTATCATCAGCAGGCAGAGAGCTGGTCGCTGCGCGATGCGCGAGGCGAGCTGAATGATTTGCCGCTGCCTCAGGTGCCGTTGCCGAATGCGGCTACCGCACTGGTGGCGCTGCGCGCCTCCGGGCTGAATGTGAGCGAGTCAATCATTCGTGCGCATCTGCCGTTGGCGATTTTACCGGGGCGCTTTCAGACCATCTGCGAATCCCCACGGGTGATTCTGGACGTTGCCCATAATCCGCATGCGGCGACCTATCTGGCCTCGCGACTGGCTGCATTACCGCAAAGCGGACGCGTCCATGCGGTCGTGGGGATGCTGCACGATAAAGACATTGCCGGCACCCTGGCGGCCCTGGCCCCTCAGGTGGACTGCTGGTATTGCGCACCTTTGGCCGGTCCGCGCGGTGCCAGTGCGGAGCAGCTCATGGCGCACGTCACGTCCGCTCAGGCATTTGCGGATGTTGAACAGGCCTGGCACCAGGCGCGCCAGCAGGCGGAAGCGCAGGATATTATTCTGGTCTGCGGCTCTTTCCTGACGGTGGCGCAGGTTATGGAATCGATTGAAACGGAGAAAGGACGTGGCGAGTAAGTTTCAAAACCGTTTAGTCGGTACCGTTATTCTGGTGGCCGTCGGCGTGATCGTATTGCCGGGGTTGCTGGATGGTCAGAAAAAACATTACAAAGAAGAATTTGCCGCGATCCCGCTGGTGCCCAAACCCGATGACCAGCAGGACAGCGAAATGGTACCGCCGGTGACGCAGTCGCTGCCTGCGCATCCGCCAGCAGGCGCAGGCAGTGCGGTCAGCCATTCTGAAACGAATGATGCCGCCGCCGCCGAGGGCAGTAGTCAGCCCGAGCAGAGTAGCGAACCGAGCGTGGTCTCACCGCCACCGGTTCATTCGTCTTCGGCCACGACAGCGCCGAAAGCCAGGCCGGTTGAGCCAACCCGACCCAAACAGGTTGAGCAGGCTAAACCGAAGTCGGTCGAGCAGACGCAGAGCAAACCGGTAGAAAAAAACAAACCGGTTGAGCAGGCTAAACCTGTTGAAAAAACCAAACCGGCCGAGCAGTCGCAGCCTGCGGAAAAAACCGCGCCTGCGGAGCAGCCTAAAGAAACGCAGCCTGCCGGTCAGGCCTATGTTGTTCAGTTAGGCGCACTCAAGAACGCCAGCAAGGTGAACGAGATTGTGGCGAAGCTGCGCCTGTCGGGTTACCGGGCCTATACCGTGCCGTCTACGCCCGTGCAGGGGCAAATCACCCGCATTTATGTGGGGCCGGATGCGTCAAAAGCGAAGATGCAGGCGGCCGTCGGCGAGCTGAAGAACGTCTCAGGCTTGAGCGGTGTGGTTAAGTCTTACAGCGTCCGCTAAAGCGCCGATTGACGCTGCCGATAGGAATAACAGGCAGCGTCAATCGGGATGAGAACGGCAGTGTCTGACCCAGTTCAATGCTAAAATTTGACCACTTTTCAGCCTGTTAGCAGGGTGAAAATGACACAGGCGAAGACGGATTTTTTCATCGCCTTTTTTATGGATGCAGAACCTGAAAACCCCTACGCAAACGTTTTCTTTTTCTGTTAGAATGCGCCCCGAACTGGAAGCAGGGGTGCAATGGCACTGGCGCTGGAAGAGTTCATGATCTGGATTGATTACGTCATTATTGCGGTAGTTGGTTTTTCGGCTTTGGTCAGCCTGGTTCGAGGGTTTGTCCGCGAAGCCTTATCTCTTGTTACCTGGGGATGCGCGTTTTTTGTCGCCAGTCATTACTATGCCTACCTTGCAGTCTGGTTCACAGGTTTTGACGACGAACTGGTTCGTAACGGAATCGCGATTGCGGTGCTGTTCATCGCGACCCTGATTGTGGGCGCAATTGTGAACTACGTTATCGGCTCGCTGGTTGAGAAAACTGGCCTGTCGGGAACCGATCGGGTATTAGGCGTTTGTTTCGGGGCATTGCGTGGTGTGCTCATCGTGGCCGCTCTGCTGTTCTTCCTGGATACATTCACGGGCTTTTCAAAAAGCCCGGACTGGCAGCAGTCTCAACTTATTCCCGAGTTCAGTTCTATAATCAGGTGGTTTTTTGACTACCTGAAAAGCACGTCGAGTTTTTTGCCCCGGTGAGACCACCGGGCGTACGGCTTAATGAGGAAATGACAACATGTGCGGTATTGTCGGTATCACCGGTTTCATGCCGGTCAACCAGTCGATCTATGACGCGTTAACGGTGCTCCAGCACCGCGGGCAGGATGCCGCAGGCATTTGTACCATCGATGCCCTGAACTGCTTCCGCCTGCGTAAGGCGAATGGTCTGGTCAGCGATGTTTTCGAAGCGCGTCATATGCAACGTTTACAAGGCAACATGGGGATTGGTCACGCACGCTATCCTACCGCGGGCAGCTCCAGCGCTTCTGAAGCCCAGCCGTTCTACGTCAACTCGCCGTACGGTATTTCCCTTGCCCATAACGGTAACCTGACTAACGCCCACGAGCTGCGTAAGCAGCTGTTCGAAAAAGGCCGTCGTCACGTTAATACCACCTCCGATTCTGAAATCCTGTTGAATATCTTTGCGCAGGAACTGGATCGTTTTCAGCACTATCCGCTGGAAGCCGATAACGTGTTTACCGCCATCGCTGCCGTCCACCAGCAGGTGCGTGGCGCCTATGCCGTGGTGGCGATGATCATCGGTCACGGCATGGTCGCCTTCCGCGATCCTAACGGCATTCGGCCACTGGTGCTGGGCAAACGCGTCATTGCCGATGGCCGTACCGAGTACATGGTCGCCTCCGAAAGCGTGGCGCTGGATACCCTGGGTTTTGAATTTATCCGTGACGTGGCACCGGGTGAAGCGGTTTACATCACTGAGCAGGGGCAGCTTTCAACCCGTCAGTGTGCCGAAAACCCCAAAAACAATCCTTGCCTGTTTGAATACGTCTATTTTGCGCGTCCGGACTCCTTCCTGGATAAGATTTCGGTCTACAGCGCCCGCGTGCGCATGGGCACCAAGCTGGGCCAGAAGATCGCCCGCGAGTGGGAAGATCTGGATATCGACGTGGTAATTCCCATTCCGGAAACCTCGATGGATACCGCGCTGGAAATCGCCCGCATCCTTGATAAGCCTTACCGTCAGGGGTTTGTGAAAAACCGCTACGTGGGCCGCACCTTTATCATGCCGGGCCAGCAACTGCGCCGCAGCGCCGTTCGCCGCAAGCTTAACGCTAACCGCGCGGAGTTCCGCGATAAGAACGTGCTGCTGATTGATGACTCCATTGTTCGTGGCACCACCTCCGAGCAGATTATCGAGATGGCGCGAGAGGCGGGGGCGAAAAAGGTCTATCTTGCGTCTGCCGCGCCGGAAGTGCGCTTTCCTAACGTCTACGGCATTGATATGCCCAGCGCGACCGAGCTGATTGCCCACGGCCGTGAAGTGGAAGAGATTCGCCAGATTATCAAAGCAGATGCGCTGATTTTCCAGGATCTCGATGACCTTATCGAAGCCGTACGGGAAGAGAACCCGGATATCGTGCAGTTCGAATGTTCGGTCTTTAACGGCATCTACGTCACCAAAGATGTTGATCAGGGCTATCTTGAATATCTGGAATCCCTGCGTAACGACGATGCGAAAGCTATCGCCCGTCAAAACGAAGTCGAAAATCTTGAACTGCATAACGAAGGCTAATCTTGCCTGAATGCAAAAAAAGAGGGCGGGTCTAATCCCGCCCTCTGTGTTTTCTGCCGGTCTGCGCTATTATGGTGCACTTTGCCACTGCAAGGTTGAACGATGAAACGACTCATTATTGGTATTTCGGGCGCAAGCGGCGTGATCTATGGCGTCCGGCTTTTGCAGGTCTTGCAGCAGATCAGCGACGTGGAAACCCATCTGATCATCAGCCATGCGGCCCGTCAGACGCTGAGCCTGGAAAGCGACTACAGTCTGCGGGATGTTCAGGCGCTGGCCGACGTGGTTCATGACGTGCGGGACATTGCCGCCAGTATCTCCTCCGGATCGTTCAAAACGTTGGGCATGGTGATCCTGCCGTGCTCAATGAAAACCCTGTCCGGTATTGTTCACAGCTACAGCGATTCGCTGCTGACGCGCGCAGCAGACGTAGTCCTGAAAGAGCAGCGTAAACTGGTCCTGTGCGTACGTGAAACCCCGCTGCATATTGGTCATCTGCGTATGATGACAACCGCAGCCGAACTGGGGGCCATCATCATGCCGCCCGTGCCGGCGTTTTATCACCGTCCAACCACTATCGAGCAGCTTGTCGATCAGACTGTTAATCGGGTCATTGACCAGTTTGATATTGAACTGCCCCAGGACTTGTTTGTGCGCTGGCAAGGTGCATAATCGTCTTCTTGCGCACTTCTTTGGTGCAGAAACGCGGGGGCGATCACTGTTCCTGCATTTCTTGAACTAAAAGTTCACAACATCGCTTTTTCTCTGCGACATCACTGATATATTCCTTTCACAAACCCAGTCTTTTCGTCACTAAACGGGCGGCTGGGCAGACGGCAAAACTGCAGAACTGGCATGAAACATGCACAGGAAAAGGCAGTGTTCGTCGCAAACACACATCATGCATCACATAACAATAAGCAATTCACTTGAGGGTAATCTATGAAGAAGCGTGTTCTGGCTCTTTCTTTAATGTTGGGCCTGTCCAGTGCGGCCAGCGTATTTGCAGCAGTACCGGCCTCGATTCGTGTCGGCACTGACCCAACATACCCGCCGTTTGAGTCGAAAAACGCGCAAGGACAGCTGGTTGGTTTTGATATCGACCTGGCTAACGAAATCTGTAAACGTATCCAGACCAAGTGTACCTATGTAGAAAGCGATTTTGATGCGCTGATTCCCTCGCTGAAAGCGAAGAAAATTGATGCCATCATCTCCTCGCTGTCCATCACCGCTAAACGTCAGGAAGAGATTGCGTTCTCAGACAAACTGTATGCCGCTAACGCACGCTTAGTTGCACCTAAGGGGTCTAAAATTCAGCCGACCGTTGAATCCCTGAAAGGCAAAAATGTCGGCGTGCTGCAAGGCACTACGCAGGAAACCTACGCGAATCAGTACTGGCGTCCAAAAGGCGTCACCGTCACGCCTTACGCCAACCAGGATCTGGTGTATCAGGATCTGACCGCAGGCCGTATTGATGCCGCATTCCAGGATGAGGTACAGGCGGCTGAAGGCTTCCTGAAGCAACCTGTTGGCAAAGACTACGCCTTTGCTGGCCCAGCCGTGAAAGACGATAAAATTTTCGGCGTCGGAACCGGTATGGGATTACGTAAAGACGATACCGAGTTGAAAGCGGCCATCGATAAAGCATTCGAATCAATGCGTAAAGACGGTACCTACGACAAAATTGCGAAGAAATACTTTAATTTCAACGTGTACGGTGACTGATCTGTCGTCTTCGCCTCTGTTGCTCGCATAACAGAATACGCACAGGGTTGTCCTGCCCCCTCTGGTCGGGGCAACCCTGTGTTATCGGCTATGCGAGAACAGAAGCTGCGCTGCCCGTCTGCACGACGGCACAGCGTCGTTTCCACCCCACGACAGGACCTTTTCCATGTTGTATGGCTACTCTGATGTCATTTTAAAAGGCACGCTGGTCACGCTTGAGCTCGCCCTGAGCTCGGTGCTGCTGGCGGTGATCCTGGGTCTGATTGGCGCAGGCGCGAAGCTTTCGCGCAATCGTCTGCTGTCACTGATTTTTGAGGGCTACACGACGCTGATTCGTGGCGTGCCCGACCTCGTTCTGATGCTGCTGATTTTCTACGGCCTGCAGATCGCTCTCAACCATCTCACCGATGCGCTTGGCCTGACCCAGTTCGATATCGATCCCATGGTGGCCGGCATCATCACCCTGGGCTTTATCTATGGCGCCTATTTTACCGAGACGTTTCGCGGTGCTTTTATGGCGGTGCCAAAAGGGCAGATTGAAGCCGCCACGGCGTTTGGTTTTACCGGTTCGCAGGTTTTCCGCCGTATCCTGTTTCCGGCGATGATGCGCTACGCGCTGCCCGGCATCGGTAATAACTGGCAGGTGATCCTGAAAGCCACGGCGCTGGTTTCCCTGCTGGGGCTGGAGGATGTGGTAAAAGCCACGCAGCTGGCAGGTAAAAGCACCTGGCAGCCGTTCTATTTTGCTATCGTGGCGGGGGTGATTTATCTGGTCTTTACCACCTTGTCTAACGGCATTCTCTGGTGGCTCAATCGCCGCTACACCGTCGGCGTGAAGAGGGCGGAGCTATGATCGAGATTATTCACGAATACTGGCAGTCGCTGCTCTGGACAGACGGTTATCGCTTCACCGGCGTGGCGATTACGCTATGGCTGCTGATTGTCTCGGTCGTACTGGGCGGCTGCATGGCCGTGTTGCTGGCGATTGCGCGTGTATCACCCAATCGTTTTATCAGCCTGCCGGTGTGGCTCTTTACCTATGTGTTTCGCGGTACGCCACTCTATGTGCAACTGCTGGTGTTCTATTCCGGCATGTACACGCTGGAAATCGTGAAAGGCACAGAGCTACTGAATGCGTTTTTCCGCAGCGGCCTGAATTGTACGCTACTGGCGTTTACCCTTAATACCTGCGCTTACACCACGGAAATTTTCGCCGGGGCGATTCGTGCCGTGCCGCACGGTGAAATCGAAGCGGCGCGAGCCTATGGCTTCTCGACCTTTAAACTGTATCGCTGCATTATTTTGCCTTCTGCGCTGCGCACCGCCTTACCGGTTTACAGCAACGAAGTCATACTGATGTTGCACTCTACCGCACTGGCCTTTACCGCAACCGTGCCTGATTTGCTAAAAATCGCCAGGGACATTAACGCGGCAACCTATCAGCCCTTTACCGCGTTCGGCATTGCGGCCGTGTTATACCTGATTATTTCTTACGTGCTGATTAGCCTGTTTCGTCTTGCGGAACGTCGTTGGCTGGCGCACGTGAAACCTTCTTCATCGCATTGAGTAAGACTATGGCTGATAACAAATTAAGCGTCACCGACCTGCATAAACGTTACGGTGAACATGAAGTATTAAAAGGTGTGTCATTGAACGCCAATGCGGGCGATGTCATCAGTATTATTGGCTCGTCGGGTTCCGGGAAAAGTACCTTTTTGCGCTGTATTAACTTCCTCGAAAAGCCGAGTGAAGGCACCATTGTGGTCAACAACACCGCTATTACCCTGGTACGCGATACGGACGGCCAGCTGAAGGTGGCAGACAAGGAGCAGCTGCGCCTGCTTCGTACCCGTCTGACCATGGTCTTTCAGCATTTCAACCTGTGGAGCCACATGACGGTGCTGGAAAACGTTATGGAAGCGCCGATTCAGGTGCTGGGCCTGAGTAAAGCGCAGGCACGCGAGCGCGCGATTACCTATTTGAACAAGGTCGGCATCGACGAGCGGGCGCAGGGAAAATATCCCGTCCATCTCTCAGGAGGGCAGCAGCAGCGCGTCTCCATTGCCCGCGCGCTGGCGATGGAACCGGAGGTGCTGTTATTTGATGAGCCCACCTCAGCCCTGGATCCTGAGCTGGTCGGTGAGGTACTGCGTATTATGCAGAAGCTGGCCGAAGAGGGGAAAACCATGGTGGTGGTCACGCACGAAATGGAATTTGCCCGTCACGTCTCCAGCCACGTCATTTTCCTGCATCAGGGGAAAATTGAGGAGCAGGGGCCACCGGCTGAATTATTTGGTCAGCCAAGGAGCCCGCGCTTACAGCAGTTCCTGAAGGGTTCGCTTAAGTAGGCAAGCTATTGGTTATTCAGCAGGCGCACGGCGGTGGCTTCATCGGTCACCAGGCCCGATATCCAGCCGCCGTTCACCGCCGCCTGAATAGCGGCATATTTTCGCTCCCCGCCGGCAAAGCCGATGATATTGCGCGTTGTCTGGCTTTCCAGCGCCACGCTGGTTAACAGCGCATCAGTTTCCCCCAACACGCGTTCGCCCTGCTGATTGAAGAAATGACCGAGCATTTCCCCGACCACGCCGCGCGCATTCAGCGCCTGCACCTGGCTGTCTGTGATAAAGCCTTCGGCATGGAGCGGGCAGCCGGGATTGACCTCCCCAATTCCTAGAAAGGTGACGTGGGCCTGTCGTGCACGGTTGACCACGCGCTGATAGACCTGGTGCTGGCACCACATCTGCTTATCGCCTGGGCTGTCGGCGAACAGCGGGGCGGGGATGAAGAAATACTTGCCCTGCATTTTTTCAGACAGCTTAAGCGGCACGTCGTAGCGGGTGCCTGAATCGTCGCGGGCGATAGCCCCAATCATGGAAACACAGTGGTGCTGCGGTCGTTCAACCCAGGGAAGCGCATCAATAATCGCCCGCAGGGTTTTCCCCGAACCGATGCCAAACACCTGCGGCTCGTCGTTATTGATAAACTGCGACATCACCTCTGCGCCTTCTACCGCCAGCATTTGCTGTATGGCATTGTCGTCCAGATCGCCGGAAGGCACTACGCGGCAGTGCTGCAGGCCAAATTTCTCCTGCACGTCGTGCGCCAGACGCAGGCAGTGCGTCACGGGGTGGGCGATCTTTACGCTGACCATACCCATTTCACGCGCCCCGGAAATCAAACGCTGGGCCACCTGACGTGACAATCCCAGTGCCCGGGCGATCTCCTGCTGTGTCAACCCCGCGACGTAATACATCCAGGCGGCACGCGCCGCCAACTCCTGTTTCTTCTCTTCTTTGTTCATTGCGGCATTCCCTTCTCTGCGGATCGCCATTTTATCGCGCAATCTGTTCAAAAGCCTATTAGGGCAAAAGCTCAATTAATGGGCCAATGTGTTAAATGTGAAATTAATCACAGAACCTCGACGTTACCTCTGATTAACATATGCGCATCGGGCAAATGCCCTTAATTTAAACAAATGCCTAAAGAGGTCATGATGACACCATCAGTTTGGATGCATATCGGCGCAGGCTCTTTCCATCGTGCCCACCAGGCATGGTATCTGCACCGCCTGATGCAGCAGGGCGACAGCCGCTGGCATATCGCGCTGGGCAATATCCGCGATGACGCAACGCCGTTACTGACGCAGCTAACCGCCCAGCAAGGGGAATATGTGCTGGAGACGGTCACGCCTGAGGGCGAGCGTCACTACGAAACCATTACCTCCATTCGGCAGGTTCTGCCGTGGGACAAAGAGATCCACGCACTGGTGCAGCAGGGCGCCGATCCATGCACCCGGGTGATCGCCTTCACCGTGACTGAAGCGGGTTACTATTTAACACCGGAACATGAGCTTGACCTGCAGCAGCCCGATATTCTGGCGGATCTGAATGGCGAGGCGCGAACATTGTATGGCGCACTGGCGCGTATCCTGACGGCACGCGTCGCCAACGGTGGGGCGCCCGTGACCCTGTTGAACTGCGACAATCTGCGCCACAACGGTGAGCGTTTCCGTCAGGGTTTTTTGGCCTTCCTTGCGGCAAAAGGGGCAGGTGAGCTGGCCGCCTGGGTGCGTGATAACACCACCTCGCCCAATACCATGGTGGATCGGATCACTCCGCGTCCTACGCCTGACGTCGCGGAGCGCGTTCTGGCGGCAACCGGTAAAGACGATGCGGTGCCGGTAATGGCGGAGTCTTTTATCCAGTGGGTGATCGAAGACGATTTTATTGCCGGGCGTCCGGCGCTGGAGCAGGTAGGCGTCGAGCTGGTCGAGTCGGTGTTGCCCTGGGAAGAAGCCAAGATTCGTATTCTTAACGCCACCCACAGCGCCATTGCCTGGGCGGGCACGCTTATCGGTTTGCTTTACATTGATGAAAGCACCCGGCAGAAAGCCATCCACCAGATGGCATGGGAATATGTCTCACAGGATGTCATACCTTCACTTTCACCCAGCCCGCTCAACCTGGCGGAGTATCGGGATGTTGTCCTGTCCCGCTTTAGCAATCCGTGGATAAAAGACACTAATCAACGGGTAGCGGCTGACGGTCTGTCAAAAATTCCCGCCATGGTGACGCCGACACTGCGGGAATGCTATCAGCGCGGCACGCCGCCTGCGGCCAGCCTGGTGCTCCCGGCGCTGTTCTATCTGTTTTTGCAACGCTGGGCCAGTGGCGACCTGCCTTATGACTATCAGGATGGCGTGCTGCAACCTGAAGTGGTTCAGCAGTGGTTTGCCCATGCCGATCCGTTACAGGCTTATATGACCCAGACGTCCCTGTTTGCTGAGCTGGCCACATCACAGGATTTTCATGCGCGGCTTAGCACCACCGTCGCCGGGCTGGAAACGTGGCAAGTCCAGCCAGAACAACCGCTGGCCGTGGTTTAGGGGGCGAATATGTATCTGGGTATCGATATCGGCACCTCTGAGCTTAAAGCGCTGATCGTGAATGCGCAGGGCGAGATCGTGGCATCGGAACATGCCGCCCTGGCCGTGCAGCGCCCCCATCCGCACTGGGCAGAGCAGGACCCGCATGACTGGTGGCGCGCCTGCCGTCAGGTTATCACGCGTCTGCGTCAGCAGGCACCTCTGGCCTGGTCTGCGATAGAGGCGATTGGGCTGTCAGGGCAAATGCACGGAGCGGTGCTGCTGGATGAGCAGGGTGAGGTTTTACGGCCCTGCATTCTGTGGAATGACACGCGCAGCGCGGCAGAATGCCACTGGCTGGGTCAGCATCATCCCGAAATCATGCACATTAGCAGCAATATGATCATGCCGGGCTTCACGGCCCCAAAGCTGTGCTGGGTGGCCCGGCATGAGCCTGACTGCTTTCGCCGCATTAGCAAAGTGTTACTGCCAAAAGATTACCTGCGCTGGCGCCTGACCGGGCGCTTTGTCACCGATCCCTCGGATGCCGCAGGCACCTTATGGCTGGACGTCGCCAAACGCGACTGGTCAGCGGAACTGCTGGCCGCAACGGGAATGCGTCGTGACCAGATGCCTGCACTCGTCGAAGGGAATGCCGTCAGCGGTACGTTACGGCCGGCGATTGCCGACGAATGGGGGCTCTCCTCGTCGGTCATTATTGCAGGCGGCGGCGGGGATAATGCCACCTCGGCGGTTGGCGTGGGCGCCGTGAATCCTGGCGATGCGTTTATTTCACTTGGCACCTCTGGCGTCATCTTTGTGGTTAATGACCGGCTGCAGGCCGATCCGCAGTCAGGCGTGCACGCTTTTTGCCATGCGCTGCCTGACCGCTGGCATCAGATGAGCGTCATGCTCAGCGCCGCAAGCTGTCTGCGCTGGCTGTGCCAGTTGCTCTCAGTCAGTGAAAACCAACTGCTGGAAGAGATTGCTGCGCTGGATTCGGCACAAAAACAGCAGGCCCCGCTTTTCTTGCCTTACCTCTCTGGAGAACGTACCCCGCACAACGATCCTGATGCGTCGGGCGCGTTTTTTTATCTGCGGCACGAAACCCAGCGTGCCTTACTGGGCTATGCGGTGCTCGAAGGCGTAGCCTTTGGCCTGGCCGACGGCCTGACCGTCTTAGGGGAAGGACGGCGTGCCATTACCCGGTTCAGCCTGACCGGCGGCGGCGCGCGCAGCAGCCTGTGGGCGCAGCTGATCGCCGATGTACTGGCGCTGCCTGTCGTGACGCATCCTGCCAGCGCATCCGGTGCACTGGGCGCGGCGCGCCTGGCCTGGCTGGCTGCGGGCGGTGATGAAGCGCAGGTATGTCTTAAACCCCCGATACAGGCGCGCTTTCTGCCCAATCCTGAGGTTCATCAGGGGCTGCAGCAACGGCTGGCTCAGTTCCGTGAGCTTTACCGTCAACACTCTCAGTCCCGTTCGCTGGCCTGATTAACCTGTCACCAAACAGAGAAGGACGATCGTCATGCACTCTACTGCGTACTGGTTTGGCTTGCCCAAACATCTGATCTGGGGATTTGTCGCCATCGCTGTTTTTATGGCAGGTGACGGTTTCGAGATGGCGTTCCTGTCACGCCATATTACCGATATGGGATTCACGCCGGGGCAGTCGGCGCTGGTGTTTACCTTTTACGGCTTAGCGGTGGCGCTGGCCGCCTGGGCTTCCGGTGTGGTGGCGGAGCTGATTACGCCGCAGCGCGCTATGCTGATCGGTTTTGTTTTGTGGGTGGTCATGCATGCCCTGTTTATGAGCCTGGGGCTGGGGATGCGTAACTATCCTCTAATGCTGCTGTTTTACGGCATCCGCGGCCTGGCCTATCCGCTGTTTATCTACTCATTTATGCTGCTGCTGGTGCAGGTGCTGCCACGGGAACGGCTGGCGGCCGCTACGGGCTGGTTCTGGGCGATGTATTCGGTGGGCATCGGCGTGGTCGGGAGCTATCTGCCCAGCCTGATTATTCCTTCCATTGGTGAAACCGGCACGCTCTGGCTGGCGATTGGCTGGGTAACCTGTGGCGGCTTGCTGGCCTTTTTTAGCCTGCGCAACGTGCCGGTCGATCGTTCTCGCGTCAACTTACCCCTGCGGGAAAAAATGACGGAAATGTCGCGTGCGGTGACTATCCTGTTCACCAACCAGCATGTGTTTTACGCCTGTCTGATCCGCATTATTAATACGCTGTCGCTGTTTGGCTTTGCCATCATTATGCCGCTGCTGTTTGTGGATCGGCTTGGGTTTACGCTCTCAGAGTGGCTGCAGATTTGGGCGGTGTTCTTTTTTGTCACCATTTTTACCAATATCTTCTGGGGCATCATGGGTGAACGTATTGGCTGGATTCGCCAGGTGCGCTGGTTTGGCTGCCTCGGCATGGCGATCTCCAGCCTGGCGTTCTATTACCTGCCTGTCTATGCCGGTCACAATTTCCTGGTCGCCCTGATTCCTGCCGTGATGCTGGGCATTTTCGTGGCGGCCTTTGTGCCCATGACGGCGGTTTTCCCTACGCTGGAGCCCCATCATCAGGGCGCGGCCGTCTCGGTGTATAACCTGTCTGCAGGCATGAGCAATTTTGTTGCGCCCGCCATCGCCTCCATGATGCTGCCGTTCTTTGATATCGTCGGCGTGGTGTGGGCCTACACCTGCCTGTATGTGTTTGCCGGTGTGCTGACGTTTATCATCCGCGTACCGCAACCGAATCACGGCGCGCTGCGTTCCACGGTGAAGTCGAAAACCGCGGTCACCTCTCAGTAAAAAAGGGAAGGGGAGCGAGTGCTCCCCTGACCCTCAGCTTTTCACCACATCCTGTAATGCATTCTGCAGCTCATACCAGCGGAAGCGAAAACCCGACGCCTCCAGCCGTTTTGGCAGCACATGTTGCCCACCCAGCACCAGTACAGACGATTCTCCCATCATCAGCTTGATGGCACTGGCGGGCGTGCGCATGAAAGCCGGGCGGTGCATCACCTCACCCAGGGTAGCGGCAAACTGCTCATTGCGCACGGCGTAGGGCGCAACCATGTTAAAAGGGCCGCTACAGGCATCATCGTCGAGCAGCCACAGAATGCCGCTGACCATGTCATCAATGTGGATCCACGGCATATACTGTTTGCCGCTGCCAATCGGGCCACCAATTCCCAGCTTAAACGGCAGTTTCATTTTACTCAACGCGCCGCCTTCTCGCGTCAGCACCACGCCGGTACGCAGCAGGCAGACGCGGGTGCGCTCACTCTGCGCGGTCAGCGCCAGCTGTTCCCAACGGGCGCAAAGTTCGTGGGTAAACTCGTTCTGTCCGGGATCGTCCTCGGTTAATACCACGTCGCCCGTGTTGCCATAAAAGCCCGTTGCCGATCCCGAAATCAAGACGCGCGGTGGCGTGGTACTGGCGTTAATCAGGGAGGCAATGCGCTCCGTTATCTGCCAGCGGCTCTCGCACAGCTGCCGTTTGTGGGCCTCTGTCCAGCGTTTATCCGCGATGGGTTCACCGGCCAGGTTGATAACGGCATCCACGCCATCCAGCGAGTGCTGTTGCGCCAGGCCTGACCAGAGCGCGATATCTTCCCCCAGCATGTCTCGTGCAGCGGCAACGTCGCGCGTGACCACGCTGACCGTGTCGCCACGCTGTTGCAGACGTGGAATAAGATGGCGGCCAATAAGCCCGGTTCCACCGGTAATTAAGATATGCATAGTGCGGCTCCGTCTGAATTTTTATTTTTTGCTTACTTCATCATAGAAGAGTCGTACCCGTGTGGCGTGAGCCGCTTCGTAATTTAGTCAGTTGAGCGTAAACATCGGACCAGCGCCTGGTTGTTTTCAGAAATAAAAATCGGTAAAGATGATGCACCCCTGTCAGCTATTTGAGGTAGCAGATGAATTACCCCTCCATCACCCTGTGGTCAGATTCATCTTTCTTTAGTCCTTATGTCATGTCGGCTTATGTTGCGCTCAGCGAAAAAGGGGTGCCTTTTAGCGTAAAGCGTATCGATTTATCGCAAAACCAGCAGCATGCTGAGGCCTATCGCGATCTGTCCTTAACCTGCCGCGTCCCGACCTTACAGGTCGATGACTTTATGCTGAGTGAATCATCGGCCATCTGCGAATACCTCGAAGAGCGTTTTGCTGCCCCTGAATTTGAACGCCTCTATCCCAAAGATCGCGAGAAACGCGCCCGCGCCCGGCAAATTCAGGCCTGGCTGCGCAGCGATCTGATGCCCATTCGCCAGGAGCGCCCTACCGAGGTGTTATTTGCCGGTGAGCGCTTTGCGCCCTTGTCGCCTGCCGCCGTTGAGGCCGCCGAAAAACTGATTACCGCTGTTCAGCGCCTGTTGCCAGAACGTCAGCAAAATTTATTTGGTGAGTGGTGCATTGCAGATACCGATTTGGCTGTCATGCTTAATCGACTGGCGCTGCATGGCGATACCTTGCCTGCGCGTTTGCAGCACTATGCTGAGTTTCAATGGCAGCGGGCATCAGTACAGTTGTGGCTAACGGAAAGCGGCAAAAATCGCTAGCGATCGGCGCTTGCTCAAGTTGTCATAAGTGATTACCTTACGACACACTATGATATAGGTGTGGCAAACAGCGCGTGCATAAAGACACGCTAAACAGGAAAGGGTTACGGATGGTGGATCAAACTGCTGGTGGCGAAATCGAATGGGTCGATATCGTAAGCGAAGAGAATGAAGTCGTTGCACAGGCCACGCGTGCGCAGATGCGCGCGCAATGCTTACGTCACCGCGCGACCTATATCGTGGTTCATGACGGTATGGGGAAAATACTGGTTCAGCGCCGTACTGAAATCAAAGATTTTATGCCAGGCAAACTGGATGCGACGGCTGGCGGCGTAGTGCAGAGTGGCGAAGACATGCTTGAATCGGCGCGGCGTGAAGCCGAAGAGGAGCTGGGCATTGCGGATGTGCCTTTTGCAGAACATGGCAAATTCTATTTTGAAGATGAGCATTGCCGCGTCTGGGGGGATTATTCAGCTGTGTGTCGCACGGCCCCTTTGCTATGCAGGAAGAAGAAGTGGATGAAATTTTCTGGATGACCCCGGATGAAATCACCGCCCGCTGTGATGAGTTTACCGATGATTCACTCAAAGCCTTATCTCTGTGGCTGAGCCGCAACAACGAAAACAGTCACTGATACCTTCTGTTAGCTTTGCGGGCGGTCGTGGCCGTTCGCAAAGCGGCCACGCGGCGGTGATCGCCGCCTCATTCGCCTGACTATCAACTTCCCGCCTTTAATGGAACGCCGTTTGCGCTCAACGACGTGGCGCGTGCCGTAGAACATGCGGCGCAGCATGCTGGCCCGTTTCAACAAACTATGGTGGTGCCGCCCGTTCAGCGCCTGACGTGATTTTGCCCATGATCAGGCTGACAGGGGCTGGGGGCGCACTGCCCAGATCAGACAACCGCCCACACGTTAACCCTGTGGGCGGTTTAACAACCTGAACCGGTTTCCTGGATGTTATCTAAACCGGCTGTGGCTGGCGCATCTTTTCCCCGCGCCGCCGCAGGACTTCCATGACGATCAGTAACAGGAGCGAAGCCGCAATCATGATTGTGGCGGCCGCCGCAATAGTAGGATCGAGGTTTTCACGAATACCGGCAAACATCTGAATCGGCAGCGTCCGCTGCGTTGGGCTGGCAAGAAACAGCGTCACGACAACTTCATCAAATGAGGTGGCAAACGCGAACAGTGCTCCGGAAAAGACGCCCGGCGCAATCAGCGGCAGGGTGACTTTTCGAAACGCCAGCAGCGGAGAGGCACCGAGGCTGGCAGCGGCCCGCGTCAGGTTGGTGTCATAGCTTTTCAGTACGGCGACCACTGTGATCACCACAAAAGGAACGCCCAACAGGGCATGGGCTAACACCAGCCCGAGGTAGCTGTTCAGCAGTGACAGTTTGGCAAAGAAGAAAAACATGCCAACGGCGATGATCACGACGGGCGCCACCATGGGAGAGATAATGATTGCCATCACCAGACCTTTGCCGCGAAACTCGCCGCGCACCAGGCCCATGGCGGCCAGCACGCCCAGTACGCTAGCCAGTAGCGTGGCTAGCGGCGCAACCAGCAGGCTGTTCATTAACGCACCTATCCACTCCTTCGAGTGAAAAAAGGCCTCGTACCAGCGCAGCGAAAAACCACTCAGCGGATAGCTCAGAAATGAGCTTTCGTTAAACGACAGCGGCACAATGACCAGAACAGGCACAATCAAAAACAGCAGTGCCGCTGCGCCGTAAAAATTAAACAGGTAACGCCAGACCCGCAGCAACGTCGAACCTTGTTGTTTCATCATTTGCTCCTTAACGTACTGCCGCCTCGGATGACGTCCGGGTGACACGTGAATACACCACATACAGCAACGTCACGATAATCAGCAACTGGCTCCCCAGGGCGGCGGCCATGCCCCAGTTCATGGTGCTGTTGGTAAAAAAGGCGACAAAGTAGCTGACCATTTGATCGTCCGGCCCGCCCAACAGCGCTGGCGTAACGTAATAGCCAATCGCCATCATGAACACCAGCAGCGCGCCTGCGGTAATCCCGGCATAGGTCTGCGGGACATAGACGCGCCAGAAGGCCACAAAGGGGTGGGCACCCAGCGACACGGCCGCCCGGACATAGCTGGGAGAAATCCCTTTCATGACGGCATACAACGGCAGCACGATGAAGGGCAGCAGGATATGCGTCATAGAGATGTACACGCCGACCCGGTTGAACACCAGCGTGAGCGGACTGTCGATGAGTCCTGTCGCCATCAGCGTCCGGTTAATTAATCCTCCTGACTGCAGCAGGACAATCCAGCTGGCGGTACGCACGATCAGTGAGGTCCAGAAGGGCAACAGCACCATAATCATTAGCAGGTTGGCGCGACTGGACGGCTGTTTCGCCAGCCAGTAGGCCAGCGGATAGCCCAGGCCCACGCACAGCAAGGTGACCACGGTCGCCATCCACAGCGTACGCAGCAGAACGTTCACGTAAAGCGCCTGATCGGGCGACTGCGCGACGATGTCGCCAGTCTTTGCATCGACCTTGTGGTCAAACACTGACAGCAGGTAATAGCTGGTATAGGGTTTGGCTACGCGCTTGAGGGTTTGCCAGGTAGACAGCTCGCCCCACAGGGGCTGCTTATCAATAAGGGTGGCTTTGACGTTAACCCCATCCTCGGGGGCCTGGCGGGGCACGGCCAGGATCAGGCGACGAAACGCAGTGTCTTCATAGCTCAATCGCTTCGCAATGCCAGAGATCTGGCCCTGCTCGCGCGCTGCGCTGACTTCCTTCGCCAGCGTGGCAAACAGGCTTTCATCCGGCAGCGCCTTGCCGTTCCATTTAGCCAGGGCCTGGCTGGTTTGCGGAAGTGCGTCGTGCAGCTCAGGGTTATTGACGCTCATACTGAGGATAGAGCCGATGGGGAACAAAAAGCACACCACGACGAAAATCAGTAACGGGGCAACTAAAAACAGGGAGCGTTGTGTTTTTAACCAACCTGCCCGGTTAAATTGCTGGCGCAGACTGAACGCGCCTTCCGTACGTCTGACGGGCGCTGAATTCATCACGGGGTTTTGACTCATGCCGATCTCCTGAAAGAGGGCTGCCGGCGCGGGTCCGGCAGCGGGTTATTTCGCGGCCCAGGCGTTAAAACGCTGTTCCAGCTCTTCGCCATGTTCCAGCCAGAATGTGGCGTTAACCTGAACGGCCTTGGCCATGTTTTCCGGTGCCGTTGGCAACTGAGCCAGACGATCGGCCGTCAGCAGTTTGCCTGCCTTGATATTGGCGGGGCCGTAAGGAATATTTTCGGCATACACTTTTTGGTTCTCGGGCTGCAGCGAGAAGGCGATAAATTTCTCTGCCAGCGCTTTGTGCTTTGAGCCTTTTACAATCGCCCAGTTATCGAAGTCGTACAGGTTGCCGTCCCAGACGATTTTGAAATTATGACCTTCTGCCTGCGCAGTGCCGATGCGGCCGTTATAGGCTGACGCCAGCGTCACGTCGCCTGAAACCAGCCACTGCAGGGGCTGCGCGCCCGATTCCCACCACTGAATATTCGGCTTTAGCTCATCCAGTTTCCTGAAGGCACGATCCACGCCCGCTGGCGTTGCCAGCACCTTGTAAACGTCTTCGCGCTTCACGCCATCCGCCATCAGCGCGATTTCCAGCGTGTATTTCGCGCTCTTACGTAGGGCGCGTTTGCCGGGGAATTTTTTCACATCCCAAAAATCTGCCCAACTGGTGGGGGCGGTTTTAAGCTTGTTACCATCGTAGGTCAGTACCGTCGACCAGACGAAGAAGCCTGCACCACATTCGCTCACGCTCCCCTTGGCAAAGTCGGCTTTGTTGCCAATCTTGCTCCAGTCCAGGGTTTCAAACAGCCCTTCTTCACAGCCCCGTTCCAGTTCCGGGGTTTCAAGTTCTACCACATCCCAGCCGACCTGTTTGGTTTCGACCATTGCGCGGATGCGCGCCATTTCGCCGTTATATTCACCGGCTTCAATGCTGTCCTTCCCCGAGGCCATGAAAGGCTTATAAAACGCTTTATCCTGTGCGTCCTTGTTGGTGCCCCCAAAGGACACCACCGTAAGATTTTCGGCCTGTGCCTGGATGGCCACCGCTGCCAGAACCAGTGCCGCTATGTTTTTCATCATCCCCGAACTCCTGCATTATTATGTTCAGACAGATTCCTCTGCCCGGTGTTTGCTTTGCAATCATGATGCCAGGGGCTGATCCGCCGCGGAACGTGCGGCGCGTCAGCCCGCGAAACCTAATACTTGCCCAGGATACGGTTCAGCAGATTCAGTGCCGTGCGGAACTGCGCGTCCGGAATGGTGAGAGGGTAGAGGAAGCGAATAACGTTGCCGTGTACGCCGCAGGTGAGCAGCAGCAACCCTTCGTCCAGTGCCTCCTGCTGAATAGCTTTGGCGATGTCTGCGCTGGGTTGGCCTTCGCTGTTGGTGAATTCAGCTGCAATCATAGAACCACGACCGCGCACCTCTGCCAGCGCACTACAGCCTGCGCCCTGCAGCGTTTCCGTCAGTTGCCCGCCTAACAGCAGGGCGCGCTCGCACAGGTTTTCATCGCGAATGACCTCCAGCACGGCCAGCGCAGCGGCAATGGCCGGCGGGCTTCCTGCATAGGTGCCACCCAGGCCGCCGGGCAGGGGCGCATCCATTACCTCAGCCCGTCCTGAAACCGCCGATAGCGGCATACCGCCCGCCAGGCTTTTTGCCATGGTGATCAGGTCTGGCTGCACGTCAGGATAGTATTCACTCGCAAACAGCTTGCCGGTGCGGGCAAAACCACTCTGGATTTCATCGGCGATCAGCAGAATGCCATGTTGATCGCACAGCGTGCGCAGGGCGGTCACAAACGCTGGCGGCGCGACATTGAAGCCGCCTTCACCCTGAATGGGTTCATAGATAATGGCCGCAACCTGTTGCGGGCTGATATCGCAGCGGAAAATGGTTTGTAAACTCTCCAGCGCATCATCGACGCTACAGCCATGCAGTGCATTCGGGTAGCGGGCGTGAAATACTGAGCCGGCAAAGGGGCCGAAACCGGTTTTGTAGGGGACCACTTTGCCCGTCAGCGACATCGTCATGTTGGTGCGGCCGTGAAAGGCCCCCGTAAAGGCGATCACGCCGGGACGGCCGGTTGCCGCGCGGGCAATTTTGACCGCGTTCTCAACGGCTTCTGCGCCGGTGGAGAAAAAGGTGGTCTTGGCGGGGCCGTTTACCGGCACCAGCGCATTCAGTTTTTCCGCCAGGGCAATATAATTTTCGTAAGGTACAACCTGAAACGCGGTGTGGGTAAAATGATCGAGCTGTTCTTTGATGGCGGCGATCACTTTGGGATGGCGATGTCCGGTATTCAGCACGGCAATGCCTGCGCTGAAATCGATAATTTCACGGCCCTGGTGATCCCATAACGTAGCGTTTTCTGCTTTTACCGCATAGAAATCGCACATCACGCCTACGCCCCGCGGCGTAGCATTGAGACGACGGACCTGCACTTCACTGTTACTCATAACGCGACCTCATGGTGTTTGTTGCCATATTGTTACAGTGGAATCTGCCTCCTTGCTTTTTAGCGTTTTCAGGGTTTTATAATCCAGAGCCAGTTTTTTTTATTTTGAGGTACCAATTTTGCGAAGCTTACTCGGTGACCTGCTTGCACAACGTCTGGCCTCGCTTTCCAGCGGTACGCTGAATAAGCGATTGTATGATGTCCTGCAGGCAGCGATTCAGGACGGATCCATTGCCACCGCGACGCGACTGCCCGCCAGCCGCGACCTTGCTCGCGAACTTTCTGTCTCACGTAATACCGTGCTGGCAGTCTATGAACAGCTTCAGTCTGAGGGCTATGTACAAACCCGAACCGGGAGCGGCACCTTCGTCAGTGCCGTGCTGCCGGAACAGGTGCCGGGTGGGCCGCTGATCAGGCCCGTCACGCCGCCGATGAAACCCGTCAGACTGTCGCGACGGGGTTCACGCCTGCTGGCGAACAGCGGTGCCGGGAGCCATCAGTGGGGGGCATTTATGCCCGGTGTGCCGGACGTCAGCCATATGCCGCACGATATCTGGCGCAAAATTCAGCTCCGCCTGAGCCGACGGCTGCCAGTTGAGAACCTGAGCTATGCCAGCCACGGCGGCTGTGTTGAGTTACAACTGGCGCTGGCGGATTACCTGCGGGTGATCCGTTCGGTGAACTGCACTCCCGAACAGGTACTGATTACCGCCGGAACCCATCAGTCGCTGGATCTGCTGGCGAAAATGCTTTGCGATCCGGGAGACAGGGCCATCGTCGAAGAGCCGGGATACTGGGGGATCCGCAATGTGCTGGCGGTGAACGGCATCACGCTGATCCCCACGCAGGTTGACGATCAGGGGCTGGTTTTGCCGCCCGAGCAGCCAGACAGCCCGGTGCCTCGTCTGATCTGTGTGACGCCTTCTCACCAGTATCCTCTCGGGGCGGTCATGAGCCTGCAGCGGCGCCATGAATTACTGGAGCGCGCAAAAAGCAGCGGCAGTTGGGTGGTGGAAGATGACTACGATGGCGAGTTCCGCTTCACCGGAAGTCCTATTCCTGCGCTACAGGGCCTGGCGGCGGATGCCCCGGTGATTTACCTGGGCACCTTCAGTAAAACCTTGTATCCCGGCATCCGGCTCAGCTACATGGTGGTGCCTAAATCCCTGGCGGCACGCATGAAAATGGCGCACTCCGAGCTGTATCGCGGCGGATACGGGTTAGTACAACTCACGCTGGCGGAATTTATTCGGGAAGGGCACTATGCGGCCCACGTGAGACGCATGCGGCAGATTTACAGCCGCCGCCGTGCTGCGCTGGTGGAGGTGATTAGCACATCGCTGGGCGCCGACTGGATAGTGCATCACAGCAATGCGGGGTTGCATCTGGTTCTCAGGCTGCCGGACAGCATTGACGATGTGGCCTTTAGCGCAGAGCTGGAACAGGGCGGAGTACTAACACGTCCACTGTCGTCCTATTATCTTCAGGGCACGCCGCAGCGAGGATTGCTGCTGGGTTATGCCTGTGTTGATGAAGCCGACATTCCCGCCGCGTTCGCGCCTATCCTTACCCGGTTGCAACATCACCTGCAGGTGGCGTCTGTCTCGCCCTGATGCACCATCAGTGCGCATTCCCTGCTATTGCCTGATTCTGTGACAGTTATCACGTTAATTTAATGTTAAATTTAAAAAGGCAATAAAATACAATGGCCTGCAAGGTAAATTTGTAAGCCATTTCTTTTTAGATTGTCAAATTCTGCTTGTGCAAATCAAATGCGTTGTGGTAGTGCTAAAAAAAGGCCCGACAGGATTCGCACGTCAAAAGGATGATGCATGAATCGTGCCGAAACCCTTTTTCATCCTGTTTACGAGATTACGCCATGAGAAATTTTGTCAGTTTTCGGAATATCAAAAAGAGCTACGACGGCGACAAGCTGGTGGTGCGCAACCTCAATCTGGATGTGGCAGAAGGCGAGTTTTTGACCCTGTTAGGGCCGTCAGGCTCCGGGAAAACGACCAGCCTCATGATGCTGGCAGGATTTGAAACGCCCACCGATGGCGAGATACTGCTGCGTGATAAACCTTTGCACACGTTGCCGCCGCATCAGCGTGATATCGGTATGGTATTCCAGAACTACGCGCTTTTTCCCCACATGACGGTGGCCGAAAATCTGGCGTTTCCTTTGTCGATTCGCCGTTTGAGCAAGGCCGACATTGCCCAGCGAGTTAAACGGGTGCTGGATATGATTAAACTCACTTCGCTGGCAGACCGTTATCCCGCACAGATGTCTGGCGGCCAGCAGCAGCGGGTGGCCCTGGCGCGGGCGCTGGTATTTGAACCCAAACTGATACTTATGGACGAGCCGCTGGGGGCGCTGGATAAACAGCTGCGTGAACACATGCAGATGGAAATTAAGCAGCTGCATAACATGCTCGGGCTGACCATTGTTTACGTTACTCACGATCAAAGCGAAGCCATGACCATGTCTGACCGGGTGGCGGTGTTTAACGACGGCATGATTCAGCAAATGGACAGCCCGAATAAGCTTTATGAACAGCCCGACAACGCTTTCGTGGCGCAGTTTATTGGCGAGAATAACAGCCTGCTGGCAACCCAGTCAGGGCAGCAGGGTGATTACTATCAGGTGACGTTGGATAACGGTATCCAGCTGGATGCGCTGAAGGTGCGGCCCAGTTCTCCGGGCAAGAAAATACAGCTCAGTATCCGCCCTGAACGCATCAACGTTAATGCAGCTAAACCGGGCGATCAGTCGGTCCAGGCCCGAATCCAGCAGTTTATCTATTTGGGCGACCACGTGAGAATGCTGACGGAAGTTGCCGGCCAGGGAAATTTTATGGTGAAAATGGCCTCATCGGCGGTCTCACCCGGCTGGACGGCGGGCAGTGAAGTGACGTTATCCTGGCAACCTCAGCACCTGCGCGCGCTCGACGTTACGCTGCAATAGGCATAAAAAAAAGAGCATGCCGTCTGCATGCTCTTGTTCAACGGGAAGGGATTAACCTTCTGCCTGTTGCGACTGAATCGCCGTCAGGGCGATGGTGTAGACGATATCGTCTACCAGGGCGCCGCGTGACAGGTCGTTAACCGGCTTACGCATGCCCTGCAGCATTGGCCCGATTGAAATCAGGTCAGCGGAACGCTGCACCGCTTTGTAGGTGGTGTTCCCGGTGTTGAGATCCGGGAAAATAAAGACTGTTGCGCGTCCGGCAACCTGCGAGTTGGGCGCCTTGGATTTTGCCACGTCTTCCATAATCGCCGCGTCGTACTGCAACGGCCCATCAATCACCAGATCCGGGCGTTTTTCCTGCGCAAGACGCGTGGCTTCACGCACTTTCTCCACATCGCTACCGGCACCTGAATTGCCGGTTGAGTAGGAGATCATGGCGACGCGTGGATCGATGCCGAAGGCTTTCGCTGAATCGGCAGACTGAATGGCAATTTCTGCCAGCTGTTCAGCCGTTGGATCCGGGTTGATCGCGCAATCGCCGTAGACCAGCACCTGCTCCGGCAGCAACATAAAGAACACGGATGACACCAGTGAGCTGTTGGGCGCGGTTTTGATCAGCTGTAACGGCGGACGAATGGTATTGGCCGTGGTATGTACCGCGCCCGAGACCAGCCCGTCAACTTCCCCGCTTTCCAGCATCATGGTGCCCAGCACCACGTTATCTTCCAGCTGTTCCTGCGCAACCACTTCGGTCATGCCTTTGCTTTTGCGCAGTTCAACCAGACGCGGAACATAGTTCTGACGCACCACTTCAGGATCGACTATCTCAATGCCTTTACCCAGCTCAACGCCCTGGGCTGCCGCAACGCGCTGGATTTCATCCGGATTACCCAGCAGGACACAGGTCGCAATGCCGCGGTCGGCGCAGATTGCTGCGGCTTTAACGGTACGGGGTTCATCCCCTTCCGGCAGAACGATGCGCTTGCCAGCCTTGCGAGCCAGTTCGGTTAATTGATAGCGGAAAGCCGGCGGCGACAGGCGGCGACTGCGTTCAGACGTGGCGGTCAACGACTCGATCCAGTCCGCGTTAATGTAACTTGCGACGTATTCCTGTACTTTTTCAATGCGCTGCGTGTCATCAACCGGTACTTCAAGGTTAAAGCTTTGCAGGCTGAGCGAGGTCTGCCAGGTATTGGTTTTGACCATGAAGACCGGCAGGCCGGTCTGGAAGGCGCGATCGCACAGTTTGGCGATGCGCTCGTCAATTTCATAGTTACCGGTTAAAAGAATGGCACCGATCTCAATACCGTTCATCGCGGCCAGACAGGCGGCAACCAGCACGTCAGGGCGGTCAGCCGAGGTGACCAGCAGCGAACCCGGGCGAAAGTGCTCAAGCATGTGCGGGATGCTGCGAGCGCAGAAGGTCACTGATTTGACACGGCGGGTCTGAATTTCACCTTCGTTAATAATCCGGGCGTTCAGGTGGCGGCACATATCAATTGCGCGGGTCGCAATCAGGTCGAAGCTCCAGGGCACACAACCCAAAATGGGCAAGGGGCTGTTGGCAAACAGCTGGTCAGGATTGATATTCGCGACGCTGGCCTTCGATGAGTCATCGAAAATTTCAGACAGGTCAGGGCGCGTGCGGCCCTGCTCATCAACGGGCGCGTTCAGCTTGTTGATGATCACACCGGTGATGCTTTTATTCTTCGAACCGCCAAAGCTGCTTTGTGTCAGTTCAATACGCTCTTTGAGCTGTGCGGGAGAATCGTTACCCAGCGCGGTCACGAAGACGATTTCAGCGTTTAACGTTTTGGCGATTTCATAGTTCAGCGCGCTGGCAAACTGGTGCTTACGCGTAGGCACCAGGCCTTCAACCAGAACCACTTCTGCATCCTGCGCATTGGCGTGGTAGCGGGCAATAATTTCTTCCATCAGCACGTCTTGCTGATTAGAACCCAGCAGCGATTCCACACGGGACATCGACAGCGGCTCTGCGGCCGGGATGCCTGAACTCTTGCGCACAATGCTGGTAGTCTGGTCAGGTGCATTGCCGCCCGCACGCGGTTGTGCAATGGGTTTGAAAACGCTCAGTCGAACGCCTTTACGTTCCATGGCGCGAATAACGCCAAGGCTAACGCTGGTCAGACCGACGCTGGTGCCGGTCGGAATGAGCATAATTGTACGTGACACGATTGAACCTCTCAGATTTCACTGGGTGTCAAAACAACGTCGTCAGCCGGAGCTGACGACGAAAGGAGATCAGGCGGTAAGGCGAGCGGCATCTCGGGCAATCACTAACTCTTCATTAGTGGGGATCACCACTGCCGGGCGAGTGCCTTCTTTGTTGATAAAACCTGACTTGCCAAAGCGAGCCGCCAGGTTGCTCTCGTGGTCAATGTCAAAGCCCAGCAGCGCCAGCTTGTCCAGGGTCAGCTCACGCACCATCGCCGCATTTTCACCGATACCGCCAGTGAAAACCACGCCGTCGAGACGACCGTCCATCAGCGCGGTATAGCTGCCAATGTATTTGGCCAGACGGTGGCAGAAGACATCCATTGCGCGTTTGGCATCTTCTTTAGTGGCGTAGTTGTCTTCGACATAACGGCAGTCGCTGGTGACTTCGGTCAGCCCTAACAGACCCGACTCTTTGGTCAGCATCTTGTTAATGGCATCGACGCTCATGCCCAGCGTGTCGTGCAGGAAGAAGATAATGGCCGGATCCATATCGCCGCTGCGGGTGCCCATGACCAGGCCTTCCAGCGGGGTCAGGCCCATAGACGTATCCACACACTCACCGTTACGGATAGCAGAAACAGACCCGCCGTTACCGAGATGACAGGTAATGATGTTCAGCGTATCCAGCGGCTTATTGAGCATTTTTGCCGCTTCGTGGGTGACATAGTAGTGGCTGGTACCGTGCGCACCGTAGCGGCGCACGCCGTGCTCTTTATACAGGGCATACGGCAGCGCATACAGGTAGGACTCTTCCGGCATTGTCTGATGGAAAGCGGTGTCAAAAACCGCCACATTCTTGTCAGACAAGTGCGGAAAGTTTTTCATGGCTTCATCAATGCCAATCAGGCCCGCTGGGTTATGCAGTGGTGCAAAAGATGATGCATCTTTGATACCCTGCACAACAGACTGAGAAATGACCACTGACTGCGTAAGTTTTTCACCGCCGTGAACAATACGGTGACCTATTGCAGCGATTTGTGCTGAAAGCTCTGGTTTTTGTGCCAGAATTGTTTTAACAATGAAATTCAGCGCTTCGCTGTGGGCTGCGCCAGCACCCAAGGGTGCTTCCTGTTTCTGACCATCAAGTTTCCATTTGATCCGTGCTTCGGGCAGGTGGAAGCATTCAGCCAGACCCGAGAGGAGTTCTTCACCGCTGGTGGGATTGAGGATGGCAAACTTGAGAGAAGAGCTGCCGCAATTCAGAACCAGTACTAACTTACTCGACATGGAAGTACCTATTTGTTAAAAGTGGCTAAAAATAACGCAATCAGACTTACAGCGTAGCCCATCGACGCAGCCAGATTAATGACAGAAGTCATACCCAGGTCAAAATAGTGCGTTTCATGCAAAAAAATTTGAGTCTTTGCGCATAAAATTGAAATTTCGCTTAAAACGGGCCTTGTCGTCTCTGTTACAAGGGAAGTTGCGGCAGTGACGCTGTTGAAACGGCGTCAGAATAGCCGGAGTCACCTTTAAAGACAAAAATATTTGAAGGATGTTACGTAAAGTTGTGTGGTTATAATTATTTTTCAAAAAATACAGTATTAGTTGAGGCGAGCCATGGCGAATGAATCTCACACCGGCTGGTTCCGGATGTTTCAACGCGGACAGCATTATATGAAGACCTGGCCCAACGATAAACGCCTGGCACCGGTCTTTCCTGAGAACCGTGTATCTACGGCTACGCGCTTTGCGATTCGCTTTATGCCGCCGCTGGCGGTCTTTACGCTCACATGGCAGATCGCGATGGGTGGGCAATTGGGCCCGGCAGTGGCGACGGCTCTCTTTGCCTGTAGTTTGCCTATGCAGGGATTATGGTGGCTGGGTAAGCGATCCGTTACGCCATTGCCTCCCACGCTGCTGCGCTGGTTTCATGAAGTGCGCACGAAGCTGGAAGCCGCAGGCCAGGCGATCGCACCGGTTGAAGGCAAACCCACTTACCAGGCATTGGCCGATCTGCTTAAGCGCGCCTTTAAACAGTTGGACCGCACCTTTCTGGACGATCTTTAATCCGCACCGCGCAGAAATTATTGCACGCAAACCTGCGGTTAAATCAATGAAAAGCGATGTGGCGACGCCCGCATCGCTTTCCCTGTGTAATTATCTTTCCATCGTATAAAACCTGAACAGCCCGCGGGCTTAAGGACAAGATGATGGAAATGACCCACGCGCAACGTTTGATCCTCACTAACCAGTACAAAATCATGGCAATGCTGGAACCGGAGAGTGCCGAACGTTTTCGTCGCTACCAGACTATCATTGAGCGTGGCTATGGCCTGCAAATGCGTGAGCTGGACAAAGAGTTTGGCAAGCTCCCTGAAGTGACCTGCCGGACGCTTATCGACATGATGGAAATGCACCACGCGCTGCAGGTCTCCTGGGCTAATCTCAACGTCCAGGGGGATATTGATCCCCGACGTCTGGCATTTCTTGGCTTTGATGCGGCAACGGAATCCCGCTATCTCGGTTATGTGCGGTTTATGGTGAACATCGAAGGGCGCTATACCCATTTTGATGCGGGAACGCATGGCTTTAATGCGCAAACGCCGATGTGGGAAAAGTATCAACGCATGCTGGCTTTGTGGCAGACTTGTCCACGCCAATACCATTTAAGCGTAAACGAGATTGCGCAAATCATTAACGCCTGATGAGGAGTGACGCGTGGAGTACAGTGGTTTTTTATTTGATTTAGATGGCACCTTAGTGGATTCGCTACCTGCGGTTGAACGCGCCTGGAGCAACTGGGGTGCACGTCATGGCATTGCGGCTGATGAGATTCTGAACTTCATTCACGGAAAGCAGGCTATTACTTCACTGCGCCACTTTATGGCGGGCCAGTCAGAAGCGGCAATTCAGGCCGAGTTTCTGGCGCTGGAAAAAACGGAAGCAGAAGACACGGACGGCGTGCGGGCGCTGCCTGGCGCAAAAGCGTTGCTCACGCAGCTGAATGCGTTGCAAATTCCCTGGGCGATTGTCACCTCCGGCTCCGTGCCAGTGGCGCATGCACGTCACAAAGCAGCAGGATTACCTCAGCCTGCCGTGTTTATTACGGCTGAACAGGTGGCGAAGGGCAAGCCAGAACCCGATCCTTACTTACTGGGCGCAGAAAGGTTAAGGCTGTCGCCAGCCGACTGCGTGGTGGTTGAAGATGCGCCTGCAGGCGTGATATCAGGGCTGGCTGCGGGCTGCGCGGTGATCGCCGCGAATGCGCCTGATGATACGCCACGCATTGACGAAGTGGCGCTGCGTCTGACTTCACTGGAATCGCTGGTGGTCACCAAACGATCGACGGGCAAGTTTGCGTTTCACCATCAAGGCTAGGTAAAAGGGCGGCGTGAAGCCGCCATTGTCAGAGCGGCGTGTCCTGCGAGATTTCGTCCAGAGACAGGCTAAAGCTGGGGATGAATACCTCCACGAAATAGCTCATTTCGGGCGAACGACGCTGATTCAGGGTTTTTTCCAGCCGCGCTTTTGCTAACAAAAACTCATTATTGCCGGCCGACAGCTCTTCCAGGCATTTTACGTAGGCACAGATCGCATCGGCTTGTTTCACGACGGCTTTTTCTTCTTCACTGTGCAGATGCTCATCAATCAGCGGACGGTAAACGTCCTGTAACTCGCCCGGCAGCATCTCAATCAACTTCTGCTGCGCGATTTTCTCAATCTTTTTGTATTCGTGGGCGATCTGCGCGTTGTAGTACTTCACCGGCGTGGGTAAGTCACCGGTCAGCACTTCACTGGCGTCATGATACAGCGCCATCATGGCGATGCGCTCGGCATTAAGGTTGCCGTTAAACTTCTTGTTTTTAATGATGGCCAGCGCGTGGGCAACCATCGCGACCTGCAAACTGTGTTCAGAGACGTTCTCGGTGCGCACGTTGCGCATCAGCGGCCAGCGGTTGATGAGTTTGAGACGGGAAAGGTGGGCGAAGAAATGGCTCTGAGTCATGGTAATTCCTGTTTGCGACAGGGGAGAGACGTGCTCTCCCCGAAATCACATCAGTATAGGCGCATCCGGACTACTGGCGGTAGCCTTGCAGAAAACGGCCAAACTTATTGATCGCCATTTCCAGGTCGTCGACGCGCGGCAGCGTCACGATGCGCAGATGATCGGGCCACGGCCAGTTAAACGCCGATCCCTGAACCAGTAGCACTTTCTCCTGTAGGAGAAAATCCAGCACCATTTTCTGATCGTCGTGGATATTGAATTTTTTGGCATCAATACGCGGGAACATATAAAGCGCGCCCTGCGGTTTCACGCAACTCACGCCGGGAATATCATTGATCAGTTCCCATGCGCGCTGACGCTGTTCATAGAGCCGCCCGCCAGGCACAATAAATTCACTGATGCTCTGATAGCCGCCCAACGCAGTCTGAATGGCATGCTGCGCGGGGACGTTGGCACACAGACGCATGGATGCCAGCATCTCCAGCCCTTCGATATACCCTTTAGCATGCTTTTTGGGGCCGTTTAGCACCATCCAGCCCTGGCGGAAACCCGCTACGCGATAGGTTTTAGACAGGCCGTTAAAGGTTACGGTCAGCAAGTCCGGCGCCAGTGCAGCAATAGAGTGATGCTGTGCGTCGTCGTACAGAATTTTATCGTAGATCTCGTCAGCGAAAATAATCAGGTTATGCTGGCGGGCAATCTCAACGACTTCCATTAACAGTGCTTTGCTGTAAACCGCACCGGTTGGATTATTGGGATTGATAATCACGATGCCGCGCGTGCGTGGCGTAATTTTACTGCGGATATCATCCAGATCCGGGAACCAGCCTGCGGACTCATCACACAGGTAGTGCACGGCTTTGCCGCTTGAGAGCGACACGGCCGCGGTCCACAGCGGGTAGTCAGGTGCCGGCACCAGCATTTCGTCACCGCTGTTCAGCAGCGCCTGCATGGCCTGGACGATGAGTTCAGAAACACCGTTGCCAATATAGATGTCTTCTACCGTGACGTCGCGCATGTCACGCGCCTGGTAGTGCTGCATGATGGCTTTACGAGCAGAATACAATCCTTTGGAGTCGCAGTATCCCTGAGCGCTGGGAAGGTTACGGATGACATCAACCAGAATCTCGTCCGGCGCTTCGAAGCCAAAGGGGGCCGGATTGCCGATGTTCAACTTAAGAACTTTATTACCTTCTTCTTCAAGGCGTTTAGCCTCTTTTAAAACCGGTCCACGAATGTCGTAACAGACATTGTCCAGTTTGCCGGATTTATCAATTTGAAAAGTCATTGTGGCCGCCTTAATGTGCAGAATCCTTGTGCCTGCCGCTGAAAACAAACCTGCACAATGTACTCTCCTCAGGCCGACAAAAGAAGGGCAGGGCGCGGTTTTGGCGTGTTCAGCATCTTTGTCTCCAGCCAGACGATGGAATGCGTATTGGTTATCAAGCACCCCGGTTTTAACGTCTGGTTTTTTGAGTTTTATTGGTTTATTATGCTGCGATTAAAAATTAAACACTGGGTAATGTCTGCTTTTATTTTGCCGATAATGAACCTTAAGGCCGTAAAACAATCTGAGAATCTTTGATGCGTCATGAGTGAAATAGTTTAATTATGCTTTATTAATGCATAAAATTTGCACGCACAAAGCGACCTCAACTCAGCGTTACCTGAAAAAAAACGATAGTGCATGATGGTAACTATCTTATATCAAAGGTTTTTTATAAGATTTTCAGGGCCGGAAGAGACAACCGGGAGCATTATCGATGCATGTTTCATCGCTGAAAAGTCGTATTTCCTGTTTTCAGGCAGGTTACGTCCGCTCAGGACGTTCCCGAAGGGATGTAAGATGCTATTTGATCAAAATATGCAATGCTTTTCACAAAAACATTTCCATTTTGCGGTCAAAAATGATTAAGTATAATTTACTATTTGATGAGATTAAACGCTGCGTACCGTTAGCGTATTACAGACCCGTTTACCCCTGCCTGAGGGCACTTTGGGGGTAGGAAAAGACAACTACACAGCTTCCCGCATTTTTGCATCCAGTACCTTCGGTACAGAAGTTGTCTCTGTCTTCAGGACCCGGTTTTCCTGTTTTGCAGGGAAGTACCGTCTTCCTCCGTAAGTAAATTTTATGTCGGCCCTTTGCCGGGACGCCATGAAGCATCATTACCGCTTATCGCTTTGATAAGCTTGTAATAACACCAGGATAGTAGTTCTTAAAAATCTAATAAGTGAAGAAAAAACATGACTAATGCAAATCGTCCGATACTCAATCTCGATCTCGATCTGCTCCGGACTTTTGTTGCTGTTGCGGATTTGAACACCTTTGCGGCTGCGGCTGCTGCGGTATGCAGAACGCAATCGGCAGTAAGTCAGCAGATGCAGCGTCTGGAACAACTGGTTGGTAAAGAGTTGTTCGCAAGACACGGCCGCAACAAGTTGTTAACTGAACACGGCATTCAGCTTCTGGGCTATGCCAGGAAAATCCTGCGTTTTAACGATGAAGCCTGTACTTCACTAATGTACAGCAACATCCAGGGTGTACTGACGATTGGCGCTTCTGACGATACCTCAGATACCATTCTGCCGTTCCTGTTAAACCGCGTGACCTCTGTCTATCCAAAACTGGCGATTGATGTTCGCGTGAAACGCAATCCGTTCATGATGGAAATGCTGAATCAGGGCGAAGTTGACTTAGTCGTCACGACGTCAAGCCCGGGTAACTTTACCCATCAGGTTCTGCGTACCTCTCCGACCCTGTGGTATTGCGCGGCGGATTATGTGTTCCAGCGTGGAGAAGCTATTCCATTGGTACTGCTTGATGAACCAAGTCCGTATCGTGATATGGCAATTGATCATCTCAACGAAGCCGGTATCCCATGGCGTATCTCTTACGTTGCATCAACCCTGGCGGCCGTTCGTGCGGCAGTTAAAGCAGGATTGGGTGTAACGGCACGTCCGGTAGAAATGATGAGCCCGGAACTGCGTGTGATGGGCGCAGCGGAAGGCTTGCCGGTTTTACCGGATACACAGTATCTGCTGTGCCGTAATGCCGACAGCGACAACGAGCTGGCGCTGGCCATCTTTAATGCTATGCAGTCCACGCACGATCCGTACAACATGGTGGCCAACGCTGACGGCACGCTGTTGCTGGATGACGAAGAGTAACATTTTCACGCTGTCGCAAAAAAAACGTCATTCGCCGGTAAGATAATGGCTGTAAATACGCCTCTTGTTCTGTAAAAAGAACAAGAGGCTTTTTTTTTGGCCTTTTTCCTGCGAAATAAAAACTGCCCGGAGAGGGTAAGTTTTATCGCCTGTCCGCAGGCATTTCAGGGCGATGTAAATGGCGGGCGAGAGGCAAAATGTGAAATATTTGATTCGAATCAGTCTGATAACTGCTGAAATTTAACACAAAAAAGATAATTCTGTGTTCTGGATCAACAAAATAGCCATTCCCAAGGGAAGGAAAACCCCCGAAATCCTGTCAAAATATGAGGGTTAATTGCACGATCCATGCGCGCAAATACCCGCTACACTAAAATTACCCTTACAGACTGAAGCGATTTAGCTGGAAACACGCGCATCATATGTTAATAATATGATGCAGGTGTAAAATAAAGTTTGGATACTTTTGTCAAAGTTGACAAAAGGTTATAGAAAGGAGTAAAAAACCCCATAAAATTGCTGCTTATTGCAGAGTAACAGCAAAATTTGTAAGGTTTTTATCCTTCCCTTTGAATCGATGTGGTGAGTTTGCTGCCAGAACCCGAGCAGGATGCCCGCGCCACTTTTGATGAGTAAGCAATGAGTATGTCAACTACCACCGAAATCATCGCTCAGCATTGGGCATTCGTCGTATTTATCGTCATCGCTTTTGGTCTCTGTGCGTTCATGTTAACCGGAGGCTGGCTGCTTGGCGGCAGAGCGCGTGCCCGTTACAAAGACACACCTTTTGAGTCCGGCATTGAATCCGTCGGTGACACTCACCTCCGCTTATCAGCAAAATTCTACCTGGTAGCGATGTTCTTCGTTATCTTCGACGTAGAAGCTCTCTTTTTATACGCATGGGCGACCTCTATCCGCGAAAGCGGCTGGGTCGGCTTTGTGGAAGCCGCAATTTTCATTTTGGTGCTCCTGGCGGGCCTGGTTTATCTGGTGCGCATTGGCGCGTTGGACTGGACGCCTGCACGCCGGCGAATCGTGGTTAAAACGCCCACGGTAAGTCACACCAATCCTCATAAGCAGTAAAAGAGAGGCAATAAGATGGACTATACGCTCACCCGCATAGACCCAAACGGTGGTGAGAACGACCGTTACCCTCTGCAAAAGCAGGAAATCGTCAGCGATCCGCTGGAGCAGCACGTTCATCGCAGCGTCTACATGGGCAAGCTCGAACACGCCCTGCACGACATGGTGAACTGGGGACGTAAAAACTCCCTGTGGCCTTACAACTTTGGTCTTTCATGCTGCTACGTTGAGATGACCACCTCCTTCACCGCCGTGCACGACGTTGCGCGTTTCGGCGCAGAGGTTATGCGTGCATCGCCACGTCAGGCCGACTTCATGGTCATTGCCGGTACGCCGTTTACCAAAATGGCCCCGGTGATTCAGCGTTTGTACGATCAGATGCTGGAGCCGAAATGGGTGATTTCCATGGGTGCCTGTGCCAACTCAGGCGGCATGTACGATATCTATTCTGTCGTGCAGGGCGTGGATAAGTTTCTGCCGGTTGACGTGTATATACCGGGTTGCCCGCCGCGCCCTGAAGCTTACATGCAGGCACTGCTGCTGCTGCAGGAATCCATTGGCAAAGAGCGCCGTCCCCTTTCGTGGGTGGTCGGAGACCAGGGCGTTTACCGTGCCAATATGCAGTCTGAGCGTGAACGTAAGCGTGGCGAACGTATTGCAGTAACCAACCTGCGTACACCAGACGAAGTTTAAGTTAACCGTATGGATGGAATCAGTGCCTGCAGCAGACAACACCACAAATTAATGCATGGCACCATCCTGACGCCTTCATTTGAGCGCCTGTTATCAGGCCGGAATGGTGAGTAACGTATGACAGATTTGACCACGCAAGATCTCGCTCAGCCGCTATGGCAAACCCGGGATCACCTGGATGACCCGGTGATCGGCGAGCTGCGTAATCGTTTTGGGCCGGATGCCTTTACCGTTCAGGCGACCCGTACCGGTATTCCGGTTGTTTGGGTAAAGCGTGAACAGCTGCTGGAAATCATTACATTCCTGCGAAAACTTCCTAAGCCGTACGTCATGCTCTATGACCTGCATGGCATGGACGAACGCTTACGTACCCACCGCGCCGGTTTACCTGCCGCGGATTTTTCCGTTTTCTACCACCTGCTCTCGATTGAACGCAATCGCGACATCATGCTCAAGGTGGCTTTATCTGAAAACGATATGCATGTGCCGACCATCACCAATATTTTCGCCAATGCCAACTGGTATGAGCGCGAAACCTGGGAGATGTTTGGTATCACCTTCGATGGTCACCCGCATCTGACGCGCATTATGATGCCGCAGACCTGGGAAGGGCATCCGCTGCGCAAGGACTACCCTGCGCGTGCGACCGAATTCGATCCTTTCACGCTGACGAAGCAGAAAGAAGATCTGGAAATGGAAGCGCTGACCTTCAAGCCGGAAGACTGGGGCATGAAGCGCAGCACCGCCAACGAAGATTTCATGTTCCTCAACCTCGGTCCAAACCACCCGTCAGCGCACGGTGCTTTCCGCATCATTTTGCAGTTGGATGGGGAAGAGATCGTCGATTGCGTCCCGGATATTGGTTATCACCACCGTGGCGCAGAGAAAATGGGCGAACGTCAGTCCTGGCACAGCTACATTCCTTACACCGACCGTATTGAGTACCTTGGTGGCTGCGTTAACGAAATGCCTTACGTACTGGCCGTTGAGAAACTGGCTGGTATCGTGGTGCCTGACCGCGTGAATGTTATTCGCGTGATGCTTTCAGAGCTGTTCCGCATCAACAGTCACCTGCTGTACATCTCAACCTTTATTCAGGACGTTGGCGCAATGACGCCGGTGTTCTTTGCCTTTACCGACCGTCAGAAAATTTATGATGTGGTTGAGGCGATTACCGGTTTCCGTATGCACCCGGCCTGGTTCCGTATTGGCGGTGTGGCACACGACCTGCCGAAAGGCTGGGAACGCCTGCTGCGTGACTTCCTGGACTGGATGCCAAAGCGCCTGAAAGAGTACGACAAAGCGGCACTGCGCAACACCGTTCTGATGGGCCGTTCGCAAGGTGTAGCAGCCTACAATATGGAAGAAGCGCTGGCCTGGGGCACCACAGGTGCAGCCCTGCGTGCCACCGGTCTCGATTTTGACGTGCGTAAATGGCGTCCGTATTCAGGCTACGAAAACTTCGACTTCGAAGTGCCCGTGGGTGCCGGTATCAGCGATGCCTATACGCGCGTACAGCTGAAAATGGAAGAGATGTGGCAGTCGCTGCGTATTCTGGAACAGTGCCTGAACAACATGCCGGAAGGGCCGTTTAAAGCAGATCATCCGCTGACAACCCCGCCGCCAAAAGAGCGCACGCTGCAGCACATTGAAACCCTGATCACTCACTTCCTGCAGGTTTCCTGGGGCCCGGTGATGCCGGCCAACGAATCCTTCCAGATGATTGAGGCGACTAAAGGGATTAACAGTTACTACCTGACCAGCGATGGCAGCACGATGAGCTACCGCACGCGTGTGCGTACACCGAGCTTCCCGCACCTGCAGCAGATTCCTTCGGTAATCCGTGGCAGCCTGGTATCCGACCTGATCGTTTACCTCGGTAGTATCGACTTTGTTATGTCAGACGTGGACCGCTAATTATGCACGATCAACACATTGCTATTAAAACGATCGACCCTAACGAGGTCTTCGTGCTGAGTGCGGAAGAGCACCATGCGATTGAGCACGAAAAACACCATTACGAGGATGCCCGCGCGGCGTCCATTGAAGCACTGAAAATTGTGCAGAAGCAGCGTGGTTGGGTGCCTGACGGTGCGATCCATGCGATCGCAGAGGTGTTAGGGATTCCTGCCAGCGACGTCGAGGGCGTAGCCACGTTCTACAGCCAGATCTTCCGTCAGCCGGTTGGCCGTCACGTGATTCGCTACTGCGACAGCGTCGTCTGTCACATCACCGGTTTTCAGGGCATTCAGGCCGCTCTGGAAGAAAACCTCAATATCAAGCCCGGCCAGACCACAACCGACGGCCGCTTTACATTGCTGCCGACCTGCTGTCTGGGTAACTGCGATAAAGGCCCAACCATGATGGTGGATGAAGATACGCACGTTCATCTGACGCCGGAAGGCATCGCCTCTTTGCTGGAGCAGTATCAATGACAATCAAACAGATCATTCGTACTGCCGAAACCCATCCACTGACGTGGCGCATGCGTGACGATCAGCAGCCAGTATGGCTGGATGAGTACCGCAGCAAAAACGGCTACGCCGGTGCGGAAAAAGCACTGAAGGGCATGGCACCTGACGAGATCGTGGCGCTGGTGAAAGATTCCGGCCTCAAGGGGCGCGGTGGTGCAGGCTTCTCTACCGGTTTGAAGTGGAGCCTGATGCCGAAGGACGAATCCATGAACATCCGTTACCTGCTGTGTAACGCCGATGAAATGGAGCCGGGCACCTATAAAGACCGCCTGTTGATGGAGCAGATGCCGCATCAGTTGGTTGAAGGCATGCTGATCAGTGCGTTTGCCCTGAAAGCCTACCGTGGCTACATCTTCCTGCGCGGTGAATACATTGAAGCCGCAGTGCATCTGCGTCGTGCAATTGCAGAAGCCACAGAAGCCGGGCTGCTGGGCAAAAACATTCTGGGTACCGGTTTTGATTTTGAACTGTTTGTGCATACCGGTGCAGGGCGTTACATCTGTGGTGAAGAAACGGCGCTCATTAACTCTCTGGAAGGTCGCCGTGCTAACCCGCGCTCTAAGCCACCTTTCCCCGCCAGTGCGGGCGTGTGGGGCAAACCGACCTGCGTGAACAACGTTGAAACGCTGTCAAACGTGCCGGCTATTTTGGCTAATGGCGTCGACTGGTACAAAGGCTTATCAAAAAGCGACGATGCCGGGACCAAGTTGATGGGCTTCTCTGGTCGGGTAAAAAATCCGGGCGTTTGGGAGCTTCCCTTTGGCATTACAGCGCGCGAAATCCTGGAAGACTACGCCGGCGGCATGCGCGATGGCCTGCGCTTTAAAGCGTGGCAGCCGGGCGGGGCGGGAACGGACTTCCTGACGGAACAGCATCTGGATCTGCCGATGGAGTTCGCCAGCATCGGGAAAGCAGGCAGCCGTCTGGGTACGGCGCTGGCCATGGCCGTGGACCATGAAATCAATATGGTTTCCCTGGTGCGTAACCTGGAAGAGTTCTTTGCCCGCGAATCGTGCGGCTGGTGTACGCCATGCCGTGATGGCCTGCCGTGGAGCGTGAAGATCCTGCGTGCGCTGGAGCAGAAAAAAGGCCAGCCGGGGGATATTGAAACCCTGGAGCAGCTTTGCCGCCAGCTCGGCCCAGGCAAGACGTTCTGCGCCCACGCACCCGGTGCAGTCGAACCGCTGCAAAGCGCCATTAAATATTTCCGTGAAGAGTTTGAAGCCGGTATCGCGCCGCAGGTGTTTGGTAATACCCGATCGATCGGTGGTATTCAGCCAAACCTGCTGAAAGCGCGCTGGTAATTCGCCGTTATCCACGGGAGCTGGCCCTGTGCCGCCGTTCCTGCTGCAGTGTGCAGGAACAAGAATTTGATTAACGCTCGTCTGTGACGAGCCTTACGGAAGCATGTCACTATGGCTACAATCCATGTAGACGGTAAAGAATATGATGTGAACGGAGCGGACAACCTGCTACAGGCATGTCTGTCTCTGGGCCTTGATATTCCTTATTTTTGCTGGCATCCGGCGCTGGGAAGCGTGGGTGCCTGCCGCCAGTGTGCGGTAAAGCAATTCCAGAACGCTGAAGATACCCGCGGCCGCCTTGTCATGTCCTGTATGACGCCGGCGTCCGACGGCACCTTCATCTCGATTGATGATGGCGAAGCGAAAGAGTTCCGTGAAAGCGTGGTGGAGTGGTTAATGACTAACCATCCGCACGATTGTCCGGTATGTGAAGAGGGCGGTAACTGTCACCTGCAGGATATGACGGTTATGACCGGCCACAGCTTCCGCCGCTATCGCTTCACTAAACGTACTCACCGCAATCAGGATCTCGGCCCGTTTATCTCTCATGAGATGAACCGCTGTATCGCCTGCTACCGCTGTGTGCGTTACTACAAAGATTATGCCGACGGTACCGATCTTGGCGTGTATGGTGCGCACGACAACGTTTACTTTGGTCGTCCTGAAGATGGCACGCTGGAAAGCGAGTTTTCCGGTAACCTGGTTGAAATCTGCCCAACCGGTGTGTTCACGGATAAAACTCACTCAGAACGCTATAACCGCAAATGGGACATGCAGTTCGCGCCCAGCATTTGCCAACAGTGCAGCGTAGGCTGTAATACCAGTCCAGGTGAGCGCTATGGCGAACTGCGTCGTATCGAAAACCGCTATAACGGCAGCGTTAACCACTACTTCCTGTGTGACCGTGGTCGCTTTGGTTACGGTTACGTTAATCTGAAAGACCGTCCTCGTCATCCGGTACAACTGCGTGGCAACGACAGCGTGAAGCTGAATGCCGAACAGGCTGTTAACGTGGGTGCTGATGTCCTGCGCCAGGCGAAACGCGTAATCGGTATTGGCTCGCCGCGAGCCAGCATTGAAAGCAACTTTGCCCTGCGCGAGCTGGTGGGGGCAGAAAACTTCTCAACCGGTATGCCCGCAGGCGAGCAGGCACGTCTTGAATTACTGCTGAAAGTGCTGCGTGAAGGCGGCATTTACACGCCTTCGCTGCGTGAGATTGAAAGCTACGATGCGGTACTGGTGTTGGGCGAAGACCTGACCCAGGTTGGCGCGCGCGTGGCCCTGTCTGTGCGTCAGGCCGTGAAAGGGAAAGCCCGTGAAATGGCCGCTGCACAGAAAGTCGCAGACTGGCAAATTGCGGCCATCATGAATATCGGTCAGCACGCTAAGCATCCACTCTTTGTCACCAACGTCGATGAAACGCGTCTTGATGATATTGCCGCGTGGAGCTACCGTGCCCCGGTTGAAGATCAGGCGCGTCTTGGATTTGCCATCGCGAATGCGCTGGACGAAACCGCCCCGGCCGTAAGCGATTTCGACCCTGCGCTGAACGGCAAGCTGGATGTCGTCGTGCAGGCGCTGTCTGGTGCTAAAAAACCGCTGATCGTTTCCGGTGTTCACTCAGGCAGCAGTGCCATGATTGAAGCGGCCGCGAACGTGGCGAAAGCGCTGAAAGCGCGCGGCGCTGATGTCGGTATCACCTTACTGGCCGGCCATGCCAACAGCATGGGGCTGGGTCTGATGGGCGGAAACACCCTGGACCAGGCACTGGAACAGTTGCAGAAAGGCGAAGCCGATGCGGTCGTGGTACTGGAAAACGATTTGTACCGTCACGCGCCGAAAGCGCAGGTGGATGCGGCGCTGAATCATGCGGCCAACGTGATTGTGGTCGATCATCAGCGCACCGCCACGCTCGAAAAAGCCGGACTGGTGCTCTCGGCAGCCAGTTTTGCAGAAAGCGACGGCACCTCGATCAACCACGAAGGGCGCGCACAGCGTTTCTTCCAGGTTTACGACCCTGCCTATTATGACAACAGCATCGTGATGCTGGAAAGCTGGCGCTGGCTGCATTCGCTGCACAGCGCGCTGGAAAGTCGTCACGTTGACTGGACGCAGCTGGACCATGTCATTGATGCCGTGGTGGCAAGCCTGCCACAGCTGAAGGGCATTAAAGAGGCGGCGCCGGATGCCAGCTTCCGCATTCGTGGTCAGAAACTGGCGCGTTCTCCGCATCGTGCCAGTGGACGTACCGCCGCGCGTGCCAATATCAGCGTGCACGAACCGCGTCAGCCACAGGATCAGGACACGATGTTTGCCTTCTCAATGGAAGGGAACAACCAGCCGAGCGCAGCGCGTTCGCAGATTCCGTTTGCGTGGGCGCCAGGCTGGAACTCACCGCAGGCATGGAACAAATTCCAGGATGAAGTGGGCGGTAAACTGCGTCACGGCGATCCCGGCGTGCGTCTGTTCGAAGCCAGCGAGGCGCAGTTAGCCTGGTTCAGCAGCGTACCTGGCGCGTATACCACTAACGGTCAGTTCCGCGTCGCGCCTTACTACCAGTTATTCGGAAGTGAAGAAATGACGCAGCGTGCGCCGGTGATCCAGCAGCGCATGCCGGCACCAACCCTGGTTCTGAACCCGGAAGATGCCGCTAAGCTGGGCGTGAACAGTGGCGCGTCTGTGGAATTAACCTGTGCCGGTGAAACCCTACGCTTGCCTGTGCGTTTCTCCGCTTCGCTGCAGGCAGGGCAGGTGGGGCTTCCACTCGGCCTGCCGGGCGTGCCGCCATTCCTGGCGAATGCAAAAATTGATTCTCTGCAGGAGGCGGCGCAATGAGCTGGTTAACTCCGGGTGTTATCGACATTCTGATCGCCGTGGGTAAAGCGCTGGTGATTCTGCTGGTCGTGGTGGGCTGCGGTGCGTTTATGAGCTTTGCCGAGCGCCGTCTGCTCGGCCTGTTCCAGAACCGCTATGGACCGAACCGCGTAGGCTGGGGCGGATCGTTGCAGCTGGTCGCTGACATGATCAAGATGTTCTTTAAAGAGGACTGGGTTCCCCCGTTCACCGACCGCTTTATCTTTACCCTGGCGCCGGTCATCGCCTTTGTGTCACTGCTGCTGGCCTTTGCCATCGTTCCGGTTTCGCCGACCTGGGTCGTCACTGACCTGAACATCGGTCTGCTGTTCTTCCTGATGATGGCGGGCCTGGCAGTCTATGCCGTACTGTTCGCCGGCTGGGCGAGTAATAACAAATACTCGCTGTTGGGTGCCATGCGCGCCTCGGCTCAGACGCTGAGTTACGAAGTGTTCCTGGGACTGTCACTGATGGGCGTAGTGGCACAGGCGGGTTCGTTTAACATGACCGATATCGTTAACAGCCAGACGCACCTGTGGAACATCATCCCGCAGTTCTTTGGTTTTGTGACCTTCTGTATTGCGGGCGTTGCGGTCTGTCACCGTCATCCTTTTGACCAGCCAGAAGCTGAGCAAGAGCTGGCCGACGGTTATCACATTGAATATGCCGGGATGAAATTCGGCCTGTTCTTTGTGGGCGAATACGTTGCGATTACCACCGTTTCAGCGCTGATTGTGACGCTGTTCTTCGGGGGCTGGCATGGGCCTTTCCTGCCGCCTTTCATCTGGTTCGCCCTGAAAACGGCGTTCTTTATGATGATGTTCATCCTGATTCGTGCTGCGCTTCCGCGTCCACGCTATGACCAGGTGCTGTCGTTCGGCTGGAAAGTGTGTCTGCCGTTGACGCTGTTGAACCTGCTGGCGACCGCCGCAGTGATTCTGTACACAGCGCAGTAAGGGGTAAGAAATGACGTTAAAAGATATTGTCGTAGGCTTCGGCACGACAGTGCGCAGTATCTGGATGATTGGCATGCATGCCTTCGCGAAACGCGAAACCCAGATGTATCCGGAAGAGCCGGTCTACCTGCCACCGCGCTATCGTGGTCGTATCGTTTTGACTCGCGATCCCGATGGGGCAGAGCGTTGCGTTGCCTGTAACCTGTGTGCAGTAGCCTGTCCGGTAGGCTGTATCTCGCTGCAAAAGGCCGAAACCAAAGACGGCCGCTGGTATCCAGAATTTTTCCGTATTAACTTCTCACGCTGCATTTTCTGTGGCCTGTGTGAAGAGGCCTGCCCAACCACCGCTATCCAGCTGACGCCGGATTTCGAACTGGGCGAGTTTAAGCGTCAGGATCTGGTATACGAAAAAGAAGACCTGCTGATCTCGGGGCCGGGTAAATATCCGGAATATAACTTCTACCGCATGGCAGGTATGGCAATTGACGGTAAAGATAAAGGTGACGCAGAGAACGAAGCGAAACCTATCGACGTCAAAGGCTTACTACCTTAAGGAGCAGGGCATGGAATTTGCGTTTTATCTTTGCGGACTGGTGGCGGTGGTAACGACGTTGCGCGTTATCACTCACACTAATCCGGTACATGCGTTGCTGTACCTGATCGTTTCGCTGTTATCAGTGGCTGGCGTCTTCTTCTCACTGGGTGCCTACTTTGCAGGCGCGCTGGAAATTATCGTATATGCCGGTGCCATTATGGTGCTGTTCGTGTTCGTTGTAATGATGCTGAACCTGGGCAAAGCGACGCAGAAGCAGGAGCGTGAATGGTTGAGTCCGTCTCTGTGGATTGGCCCTGGCCTGGTCTCGCTGCTGCTACTGGCCGTTATGATTTACGCCATCCTGACGGCACAGGATCAGGGCATTGACGGCAAAATCATCGATGCGAAAGCGGTAGGTATCAGTCTGTTTGGCCCCTATGTCCTGGCGGTTGAACTGGCGTCAATGCTGTTGCTGGCTGGTCTGGTTGTGGCCTTCCACCTGGGACGTGAAGAGCGCCAGGGCGAAGTGCTAAGCAACCGTTCAAACGATGCCGCGCAGGCGAATAAGGAGCAAGCATGATTCCCTTACAACATGGATTGATTCTGGCGGCAGTGCTGTTTGTGCTAGGTCTGACCTCGCTGGTGCTGCGCCGCAACCTGCTGTTTATGCTGATTAGCCTTGAAATCATGATCAATGCCGCTGCGCTGGCGCTGGTTGTTGCAGGCAGCTACTGGGGACAGGCTGACGGTCAGGTGATGTATATTCTGGCTATCAGTCTCGCCGCAGCGGAAGCCAGTATTGGGCTGGCCCTGCTGCTTCAGCTCTATCGTCGTCGTCAGACGCTGAACATTGATACTGTGAGCGAGATGCGCGGATGAACCTTCTCTATTTAACTGTCTTATTTCCGCTAATTGGCTTCCTGCTGTTAGCGTTCTCCCGTGGCCGCTGGTCAGAGAATCTGTCTGCAACGGTGGGAATGGGATCGGTCGGTCTGGCTGCGCTCACCACGGTGTTTGTCGGCTTCGACTTCTTTGCCCATGGGCAGCAAGTCTTTACTCAAGCACTGTGGACCTGGATTCACGTGGGCAATTTCAACATTCAGGTCAATCTGACTCTGGATGGCCTCTCGCTTACCATGCTGTCGGTGGTTACCGGCGTCGGTTTCCTGATCCATATGTTCGCCTCCTGGTATATGCGCGGAGAAGAAGGCTATTCACGTTTCTTCGCTTATACCAACCTGTTTATCGCCAGCATGGTGGTTCTGGTTCTGGCGGACAACCTGATGCTGATGTATCTGGGCTGGGAAGGGGTAGGGCTGTGTTCTTACCTGCTGATCGGCTTCTACTACAGCAACCCGGAAAACGGCAAAGCGGCGATGAAAGCCTTTATCATCACGCGTGTTGGCGACGTATTCCTGGCGTTTGCGCTGTTCATTCTTTACAACGAACTGGGTACGCTCAACTTCCGTGAAATGGCAGAGCTGGCACCAGCACACTTTGCGGCGGATAATCACATGCTGCAATGGGCCACGTTGATGCTGTTGGGCGGTGCGGTAGGTAAGTCTGCACAGTTGCCGCTTCAGACGTGGCTGGCGGATGCGATGGCGGGTCCAACGCCGGTATCGGCACTGATCCACGCCGCCACCATGGTGACGGCAGGTGTGTACCTGATCGCCCGCACGCATGGCCTGTTCCTGTTAACGCCTGAAGTCCTGCATCTGGTGGGTATTATCGGTGCGATTACGCTGGTGCTGGCAGGTTTTGCTGCCCTGGTTCAGACGGACATCAAACGCGTTCTTGCTTACTCCACCATGAGCCAGATTGGCTACATGTTTCTGGCGCTGGGCGTTCAGGCGTGGGATGCCGCGATTTTCCACCTGATGACCCACGCCTTCTTTAAAGCCTTGCTGTTCCTGTCTTCAGGTTCGGTTATTCTGGCCTGCCACCACGAGCAGAACATCTTTAAGATGGGCGGACTGCGTAAAAGCATCCCGCTGGTGTACACCTGCTTCCTGGTGGGCGGTGCGGCCCTGGCAGCCCTGCCGCTGATTACCGCCGGTTTCTACAGTAAAGATGAAATCCTGTTTGGTGCGCTGGCGAACGGTCATCTTAACCTGATGGTTGCGGGGCTGGTGGGTGCGTTCCTGACCTCAATCTACACCTTCCGCATGATCTTCATCGTGTTCCATGGTGAAGAGAAGATTCACGCTCATGCGGGTAAAGGCATTACCCATCATCTGCCGCTGCTGGTGCTGCTGGTGCTCTCTACCTTCGTTGGCGCACTGATTACTCCACCACTGGCGGGCGTTTTACCGGCCAATGAGTTTGGTGAAAACGGTAAAGTGACGCTGGAGATTGCATCGGGTCTGGTCGCCGTTTCCGGCATCGTGATTGCAGCCGCACTTTGGCTGGGCAAACGTCAGCTGGTGACCCGTATTGCCAACAGCGCACCGGGCCGCTTCTTCGGCACCTGGTGGTTTGCTGCCTGGGGCTTCGACTGGCTCTACGACAAGGTGTTTGTCAAACCGTACTTGGGCATTGCGTGGCTGTTAAAACGCGATCCGCTCAACGGCGTGATGAACCTGCCTGCGTTGCTTTCACGTATCGCCAATAAAGGTCTGGTGGTCAGTGAAAACGGTTATCTGCGCTGGTACGTGGCGTCGATGAGCGTGGGTGCCGTCGTGGTTCTGGCGCTGTTGCTGGTAATTTAAAGATTGATGAGCGGGGTGAGTTCGCTTACCCCAGTTAAGAATGTCCAAATAACCGAGTAATGAGCGCAATCGTCGCAGCCAGTTTCATTACCGCCAGCGCACAGCAACCGGAGCGTACTGAAGTACGTGAGGATTGCGAGCACTGCCGGGGATGAAAATGGCAAGTAAGATAGCTCATAAAAGGCCATAAAAGGGAAGTATGCCGTGTTATTACCTTGGCTAATTTTCATACCCTTCTTCGGTGGTTTTATCTGCTGGCTCGCCGAGCGCTTCGGCGCGAAAGTGCCACGCTGGATTGCACTGATCACCATGGGGCTGACGTTGGCGCTTTCACTGCAGCTGTGGTTGCAGGGAGGCTATTCACTGACGCAGGCAGCGGGTATTCCGCAGTGGCAATCGAGCTTCTCAGTACCCTGGATCCCCCGTTTCGGCATTAATTTCCATTTAGCGCTTGATGGCCTTTCGCTGTTAATGGTGGTGCTGACCGGACTGCTCGGCCTGATGGCGGTGCTGTGTTCCTGGAACGAGATTGAGAAGTATCAGGGCTTCTTTCATCTGAACCTGATGTGGATTCTGGGCGGCGTTATCGGTGTGTTCCTCGCCATCGACATGTTCCTGTTCTTCTTCTTCTGGGAAATGATGCTGGTGCCGATGTACTTCCTCATCGCACTGTGGGGACATAAAGCCTCGGACGGGAAAACCCGTATCACGGCGGCCACCAAATTCTTTATCTATACCCAGGCATCCGGTCTGGTGATGTTAATTGCGATTCTGGCGCTGGTGTTTGTCCATTACAACGCCACTGGCGTCTGGACGTTCAACTACGAACAGCTGTTGAAAACCCCGATGTCGCACACCGTCGAATATCTGCTGATGCTGGGCTTCTTTATCGCGTTCGCGGTGAAAATGCCGGTGGTGCCGCTTCACGGCTGGTTACCCGATGCGCACAGCCAGGCGCCGACCGCAGGTTCCGTTGACCTGGCGGGTATTTTGTTGAAAACCGCCGCCTACGGTCTGCTGCGCTTCAGCCTGCCGCTGTTCCCGAATGCATCCGCTGAGTTTGCCCCTATCGCGATGTGGCTAGGTATCATCGGTATCTTCTACGGTGCCTGGATGGCGTTCTCGCAGACGGATATTAAACGCCTGATTGCCTACACCTCGATTTCCCATATGGGCTTTGTGCTGATTGCGATTTATACCGGCAGCCAGCTGGCTATTCAGGGCGCGGTGATACAGATGATTGCGCACGGCCTGTCTGCGGCGGCCCTGTTTATCCTGTGTGGTCAGCTGTATGAGCGCCTGCACACGCGTGATATGCGTCAGATGGGCGGTCTGTGGTCACGCATTAAATGGATTCCGGGTTTATCACTGTTCTTTGCTGTCGCCAATCTGGGGATGCCGGGTACCGGTAACTTCGTGGGGGAATTTATGATCCTCACCGGCAGCTTCCAGGTCGTTCCTGTCATTATTGTGATTGCGACCTTTGGTCTGGTTTTCGCTTCGGTTTATTCGCTGGTCATGATGCAGCGTGCCTACTACGGCGAAGCGAAATCTAAAGATCCACTGCCGGGAATGTCGGCACGTGAATTCCTGACCATTGGCGTGCTCGTGGTTCTGCTGGTGCTGTTAGGTGTTTATCCTCAGCCGATTCTGGATACCTCACATGCTGCAATGAGCAATATTCAGCAGTGGTTTACCGCTTCAATTTCAACTACAAGGCCGTAATTCGCCATGACAATAACTCCTCAACAATTGATCGCGTTGCTGCCGCTGTTAATCGTCGGATTGACGGTGGTGGTTGTGATGCTGTCCATTGCCTGGCGACGCAACCACTTTGTTAACGCCACGCTAACAGTGGTTGGCCTGAACCTGGCTCTGCTGTCGCTGTATTTTGTGGGCCAGGTCGGGGCGATGGACGTCACGCCGCTGCTGCGCGTTGATGCTTACTCGATGTTCTATACCGCACTGGTGATGCTGGCCAGCCTGGCAACCTGTACGTTTGCCTATCCATGGCTGGCGACTTTCCCGGACAACAAGGACGAGTTTTATCTGCTGGTCCTGATTGCCGCGCTGGGCGGTATCGTGCTGTCAGCGTCAAACCATCTTGCGTCCCTGTTCATTGGCATTGAACTGCTGTCACTGCCGCTGTTTGGTTTGATTGGGTATGCGTTCCGCCAGAAACGTTCGCTGGAAGCGGCCCTGAAATACACCATTCTGTCGGCGGCGGCATCGTCCTTCCTGCTGTTTGGTATCGCGCTGATTTACGCTGACTCTGGCAACCTGGGCTTCGTCAGCCTGGGCAAAAGCCTGACTGACAGCATGATTCAGGCGCCGTTACTGCTGGTTGGCCTGGGCATGTTGATTATCGGTCTGGGCTTTAAGCTGTCGCTGGTGCCGTTCCACCTGTGGACACCAGACGTGTATCAGGGGGCACCGGCTCCGGTTTCAACTTTCCTGGCCACGGCCAGTAAAATCGCCATCTTCGGTGTCGTCATGCGCTTGTTCATGTATGCGCCGGTGACCGACAGCGAAGCCGTGCGGACGGTCCTGGGCGTGATTGCCTTTGTCTCCATCCTGTTCGGTAACCTGATGGCGATCTCGCAGAGCAACATTAAGCGCCTGTTGGGTTACTCCTCCATCGCGCATCTGGGTTATCTGCTGGTGGCGCTGATTGCGGTAAAAGATCATCAACTGTCGCTGGAAACCTCAGGCGTATACCTGGCCGGTTACCTGTTCAGCAGCCTGGGTGCCTTTGGTGTCGTGAGCCTGATGTCCAGCCCTTATCGCGGTCCGGATGCGGATTCACTTTACTCATATCGCGGTTTGTTCTGGCGTCGTCCGGTTCTGTCTGCGGTGATGACGGTGATGATGCTGTCGCTGGCCGGTATTCCGATGACGCTGGGCTTTATTGGTAAGTTCTACGTGATTGCCTCTGGCGTGAGTGCGCACCTGTGGTGGTTGACCGGTGCGGTGGTGGTGGGGAGTGCTATCGGCCTGTACTACTATCTGCGCGTTACCGTGAGCCTGTACCTGAGCCCACCAGAGCTGCTTAACCGTGATACACCTGATAACTGGGCCTTCACCGCGGGCGGCGTGGTGGTGCTGATTTCTGCGATTCTGGTGCTGCTGTTAGGTGTTTATCCACAGCCGTTAATCAAACTGGTGCAGATGGCTCAGCCCCTGATGTAACCGTCGATTGTCATACTGAATCAGGCCCTCGGGCCTGATTTTTTTTGCCTGGACGTTGGCGCTCCACTGATTTCCTCTTGCCATACATCAGCCCATTCCTTTTTGTGTATAAAAAACCATCTTCATTTTGTTTCCATAGTTTCGTGCTGAAATAAGCCCGTTCAGACGAGGGGGAACAAAGCCTGTGGATCGCCGACATTTTCTGCTGAGTTGTGCCGCTACGCTACTGACCGCAAAAAGCACGCTGTTACATGCAGCGCAGTCTGCGGTCACGCAAACTGTCCTTCCTCTCTGGTCCGGCACGCCTCCGGGCGGTGGCGGACCGGAAGGGCCGGTTGTGACATCGCCTTCCGGCGCGGAGCATCATATCGCGGTACCGACGTTAACCGTGTTGCGCCCCGATATGGCGAACGGGCATGTCGTCCTGATTGCTGGCGGTGGCGGCTATAAACGAATAGAAATGGCAAAAGAAGCCTGGCCTGCGGCGCACTGGTTAACCGCGCGTGGCTACACTGCCGCAATATTGCGTTACCGTCTGCCCGCCGAACGATGGGGAGAGGGCAACCGGGTCGCCCTGCAGGATGCGTTGCGTGCCATGCAGTTGCTGAGGCCGCAGGCAACACGGTTAACGGTACTGGGCTTCTCGGCCGGTGCGCATTTGCTCGGTATGGCCGTTAGCACGACAGGTGCGCGCCTGGGCGCCGTGATGGCGATTCAGAACAGCGTACCCGTTCAGGTTGATGGTGCCGCGCTGATTTATCCCGTCATCACACTGGAAGCGCCTTACACGCACACATCGGTTCACCGTGTTTTGCTGGGCGATCATCCTGGCGCAAAGGCCGAGGCCGCCTGGTCGGTGCAAAATACGGTCACAGCAGCATCGCCGCCTTTCTTTCTGGTGCAGGCTAAAGATGACCCTATAGCCGATCCTCATAATATCCTGATTATGGATCGCGCCTGTCACCGACAGCAGGTTGAGGTCGAGATGCTTCTCTATGCCACTGGCGGACATGGTTTTGGTATGGGAAAACCCGGCACGCCAACCATGGCCTGGCCTCAACATTATCTTCACTGGCTGCAGAAAGGCCGGCGCGGTACAGTGATGTGATGCCTCCCGGGCAGGCGGCCCATTTAGTAAGGATAAGACATGCAAATCAGTTGGCTGGATCTTGAGCATCAAGCCTTAAGCGTTTCGCAGCTCTACGCGGCGCTGGCGTTACGCTGTGAGGTATTCGTCGTTGAGCAGCAGTGCGCCTATCTGGACATTGATGGCCTGGATTTGCAGGGCGAGAATCGTCACATTCTCGGCATGGCGCAGGGGGATCTGCTGGCTTACGCGCGCATATTGTCACCCGATCGCGCAGGGGCAGAGGTGAAAATCGGACGCGTGATCATATCCAGTAAGGCACGTGGCCTGAACTTAGGCAACCAGCTGATGACACAGGCCATCGCCAGTTGTGAGCAGCACTGGCCGGGGCATTCACAATTTCTCTCTGCTCAGGCGCACCTTAAAACGTTCTATCAGCGACATGGCTTTATCACGGTCAGCGACAGCTACCTTGAGGACGGTATTCCCCATATCGATATGCGCAGAGCAGGGCAGTAAAGCGCCGCTCACTGTCTGATGCCTGACCTGCGCATTTCCACGCCCACCTAAAATGGATTAACGTTGTGCGCTTTCCTTTTTCCGGGTGAGTATGTCGCTATAGGGAGCAGGCAAAAAAAATGCATCCCGGCGGTTGGCCTGAGATGCATTTCACGCAAGGCGCAAGCGTTAGCTCACGGTCATCTGGCGATCGTCAACATATTTACGCTGGTCCGGCGGCGGTGGTACATACTGATAGAGCCAGGTCTCACTCAGGGTTTCGTCTTTGGTGCGCAGGAACAGGCGCATCTCGACGGGCTGCACGCTGTCGCTGTTGGGATACCAGTCGAACAGGATGCGGTAACCTTTTATCGGTTCGACATACAGGATCTCTACCTGTTTAAAGGTGCCTGAGGAAACCGTAATCACCGGTTCAATGCCTTTCGGTGCGGCTGCCTGCAAGTCGCCACCGATAAAGTCCACAGCGAAACGGCGACACCAGACATCCGGGAAGTGCTCGCCCGGCGCCCAGCCTTCGGGGAAACCACCAATGCCGGTGCGGGTCGCATCAACGCGGGCCAGATCGCTCTGAACGGGCGGCAGGGCGCTCCAGTACAGCTTGTAGGCAAAACTGTATTCGCTACCGGCTTTGATCGGCTCTGCGGGCTGCCAGAAACAGACGATGTTATCAAGCGTTTCGCCGGTGGTTGGAATTTCCATCAGGTTAATGGCGCCTTTGCCCCATTTGCCTACCGGTTCCACCCACAGGCTTGGGCGTTTGTTATACCAGCCAATCACGTCCTGATAGTTCTCAAAGTCATGGTCAAGCTGGAGCAGGCCAAAGCCGCGCGGGTTTTCGTCTTCGTAGGCGTTGAACTGCAGGCGCTGAGGATTATTTAACGGCCGGGCAATCCATTCACCTTTGCCGCTCCACATCGCCAGGCGATCGGAGTCATGAATCTGCGGATGGTAGGTGTTACACATCCGGCGTTCGTTGGTGCCGCAGCTGAACATACTGGTCATCGGCGAGATGCCTAGCTGACGAATATCCTTGCGGGCAAAGAGGTGATTCTCAATCTCCATCACCACGCGTTCGGCTTCGCAGTGAATGACAAACTTATAGGCCCCGGTGATGCTGGCGCCGTCCAGTAAGGCATAGCAGGTAAAGGTGGTGTCTTCCGCTTTCGGCGTTTCAAACCAGAAGGCTGTAAAGTCTGGAAACTCTTCCTGACCGTTGCTGAAGGTGTTGATGGCCACGCCACGCGCGGACAGGCCGTACTGATAAGTGTCATCGACCGCGCGGAAATAGCTGGCACCCAGAAACGAGACAATGTCGCGGCGGGCCAGCTCAGGTTTTTTAAAGGCGCGGAAACCGGCAAAGCCCAGGTCGGTTTTACCTTCCAACTGTTTGGTGTCAACTTTCGCATCGTTGTAATTAAACAGCTCGGTGCGGAAGTGAATCTCGCGCGCTTCACGGCTGGCACTGTCGACGGAGAACATCCGGATGCGCCGCTTAAAGCCCATGCCAACGTGGAAAAACTGTACATCAAGCTCGCGGTCAGGAATGTTGTTCCACAGCGAGTGGTTGGCGTCGTACTGAATATCGTTGTAAGCCTGCGGCGTCAGGTTTGCCAGCGTTTGCGGAAGCGGGCCTGGCGGGCCGCCCCACGGCTTTTTAGCCAGCGCGGCCGCATTCTTCTTCAACTCATTGAAATCGAAGCGTACTGCGGTTCCGTCAGCAATGCCATCATCTGCCCAGGCGGATTGCGCGAACAGCGTTGATAAGCCTGTCATACCGCTTACGGCGGAAAAGGCCATTGACGCTTTCATAAACATTCTGCGATTCATGCCAGAGATCATTCCTTAGCTGTTCGAGTTTGCTGTGACTGTCGTGTCAGCGCATTGATTTGCACATGGCCTGATTATTACAGGCAACAGCTGGGTACGACAGTCGGCGTAGATAAAAATTCATTTCGCTGAAAATTTATCAGATAAATCAAATAAGCGAAGCGAAATCGCTGCCAGTGGGCCATCTCTTACACTTCTTTGCGTAGCGTTCAGCGTGACACAGATTCACTGCCGTTTTGTTTACGCACGCTGATTTTCAGGCAATTCCTGGCAGAGTTCCACGCAAAGCCCTGTTTTGTGACTATAGTTAACCAGGTGCATTGCAATTCACATGGAGGAAATGATGGTAAAACAGACTGAATCTTTCGAAACTGGCTATGACGACGATATCGCACTGCTGACCGAAACGCTGGAAGAAGTGCTGAAGTCATCAGGGGATCCGGCCGACCAGAAATACATCGAACTGAAAACCAAAGCTGAACGCGCGCTGGAAGATGTAAAGTCACGTGTTAGTCAGGCGTCTGATAGCTACTACTATCGTGCTAAACAGGTTGCTTACCGTGCCGACGATTACGTCCATGAGAAACCGTGGAAGGGCATCGGTATTGGGGCAACGGCAGGGCTGGTTTTAGGCCTGCTGCTGGCTCGCCGCTAGGCTAAACGCGTGGTACGTACAACGGACAGGCTCGCTTGTCCGTTTGCGTTTTCTGAATATCCCTTGCCTGCTTTATATCCTCTTATCTCCTCCTTATCCTCTCGCCAGACGCGGCCTTATTCGACGTTAAATCTCGCTTACGGATTGTGTTTTACGCAGGGGCTTTCTAAAGTGAACCTAATGGCACAAGGAGAAAGAACGTGATTAGAGTCGAAATGTTGTCCACGGGCGATGAAGTGTTACACGGTCAAATCGTCGATAGTAACGCGGCCTGGCTGGCTGATGTGTTATTTCAGCACGGGATGCCGATGACCAGCCGTACAACGGTAGGTGATTCCCTGTCGTCCCTGGTTGAGACCTTACAGGCCCGGAGTCTTGAAGCGGATGTGCTCATTGTTAACGGCGGCCTGGGGCCCACATCTGATGACCTTAGCGCCCAGGCCGCTGCGATGGCGAGTGGTGTTGAACTGGTGATGCAGGAAGCCTGGCTGGAAACCATGGAAGCCTGGTTCGCCAGCCGTGGACGTGTGATGGCCGACAGCAATCGCAAACAGGCTGAAATTCCTGCCAATGCTGAGATGCTCGATAATCCGGTAGGCACCGCCTGTGGATTCGCCCTGCAGCTCAACCGTTGCTGGCTGTTTTTTACCCCCGGCGTACCCTCCGAATTTAAAGTGATGGTTGAACAACAAATCATCCCTCGCCTGAAAAATAAATTTGACCTGCCAGAGCCGCCACTGTGCCTGCGGCTGACGACCTTTGGTCGGGGTGAAAGCGATATCGCTAGTGAACTTGAGCCGCTGACGCTGCCGGAAAACGTGTTGATGGGCTACCGTTCATCAATGCCCATTATCGAAATTAAGCTCACCGGGCCTGCCTCACAGCGCGTGGCGATGGAGCAGGTCTGGCAGCAGGTGCGTTTACTGCTGGCGGAATGCACGATTTTTGAGGGCATGGAGGGGCTGCCTGCGCTGTTGGCGCGTGAGCTGAATCAACGTAACCTGCGTCTCGCAATCAGCGAGCAGTACACCGCGGGGTTACTCAACTGGCAGTTGGCTTCGGCTGAGGTTCCTCTGAGCGCCACCGAAATTCTGCCGCAGCAGGACGAAAGCCTTGAGGTACAGGTGATGCGCACGCAGGCGCTGGCGGCGAGGCTGCAGACGCCGTTGGCCCTGTCGGTCGGCAACCTGAGTGAAGGCGAGATTTCCGTTGCGCTACACACGCCGGAAGCGACCTGGGGACAACGCGTGAAGTTTAATCACGGTCGCCATAATCTGGAAACCCGGCAAAAAGTGGTGGCGATGATGGCGATGAACATGTTGCGCCGTTGGCTACACGGCAGTGAAGTCAGCACGGGGCACGGCTGGATCGACGTGATCGAAACGGTGAAGCACTAAGCCTGAGCTTACCCAAGGGGCTGGCGTCGCCCAGCCTGTCTTATGACAGCGCCGACAAACCGTTAAGCGGCGCGCGCTGACGGTTTTATGCTGCGGACGTGGCGTTGTTGATCTCACCTGACTGGCGTCGGTTTTGAAATCAAGGTGATTGCCCGCATTCCCTGAGCCAGCGCCATAAAAAAACCGCCATTCGGTTGGAATGACGGTTTTTTAACTGCCTGAGATGAGTGACTAAAGTTCAAGCTCGATCTCACCCTTCGCCTTACAGCAGCAGGGCAGGATCTCGCCCTGCTCAATAAACGCCAGCGGCTTTTCCGCGTAGTCGACTTCGCCGCTCAGTAGCCGCATACGGCAGGAGCCGCAATAGCCTTCCCGGCACTGAAACTCTACGCACAGGTTATTCGCTTCCAGCATCGTCAGCAGGTTAGGGTGATCGTCTGCGCACTCTAGTCGGGTACCGGAACTGCGCAGAATAACAACAGAACGGCTCATCGTTATAGCTGGAAATCGTCGAAGTCGTTTTCGCCCACTTCGGAGTCAATCTGACCGACCAGATAGGAGCTGACTTCCACTTCCTGCGGTGCCACCTGAACGTTGTCCGACACCAGCCAGGCGTTGATCCAGGGAATCGGGTTAGAACGCGTTTCGAAGGGCAGATCGAGGCCAACCGCCTGCATACGAATATTGGTGATATATTCAATATACTGACACAGGATATCTTTGTTCAGGCCGATCATCGAACCGCCGCTGAACAGGTATTCCGCCCACTCTTTTTCCTGTAACGCCGCTTTTTTGAACAGTTCAAAACACTCTTCACGACATTCGGCAGCGATCTCTTTCATTTCAGGATCGTCTTCGCCCGTGCGCAGCAGGTTCAGCATGTGCTGAGTACCGGTCAGATGTAAGGCTTCGTCGCGGGCAATCAGCTTGATGATTTTCGCATTGCCTTCCATCAGCTCACGCTCGGCAAACGCAAACGAGCAGGCAAAGCTGACATAGAAACGGATGGCTTCCAGCGCGTTGACGCTCATCAGACAGATGTACAACTGCTTTTTCAGGGCACGCAGGTTGACGGTGACGGACTTACCGTTAACCTGATGGGTGCCTTCACCTAACAGATGCCAGTAGCTGGTCATCTCAATCAGATCATCGTAATACTGCGAGATATCCTGAGCACGAGCCAGTATCTGCTGGTTGGTCACGATATCGTCAAACACCACCGCCGGGTCGTTTACGATGTTACGAATGATGTGGGTGTAAGAGCGTGAGTGGATCGTCTCTGAAAATGCCCAGGTTTCGATCCAGGTTTCCAGTTCAGGAATGGAGATCAGCGGCAGCAGCGCCACGTTCGGGCTGCGTCCCTGAATGGAGTCCAGCAGCGTCTGATATTTCAGGTTGCTGATAAAAATGTGTTTTTCGTGATCGGGCAGGGCCTGGTAGTCGATGCGATCGCGTGAAACATCGACCTCTTCAGGACGCCAGAAGAACGAAAGCTGCTTTTCGATCAGCTTTTCAAAGATATCGTATTTCTGCTGGTCAAAACGGGCCACGTTAACGGACTGACCGAAAAACATCGGCTCTTTCAACTGGTCATTTTTATTCTGAGAAAAAGTGGAGTAAGCCATAAAAAACTGTCCAATGTAGACGAGGCTCAGCACCGGCCTCGCGGGAAAATGTGGGCGGGAATGGCTCCCGCCCGACCGTCAGATCTTACAGGCGCCGCTTTCGCAGCCATCATCCTGAATAGAAGGTGCCAGATCATCCTGCGCATCTTCCGCACCATCACGGGTGTTTTGATAATAGAGCGTCTTCACGCCAAACTTATAGGCGGTCAGCAGATCTTTCAGCAACTGTTTCATCGGCACTTTGCCATTCGGGAAGCGTGACGGATCGTAGTTGGTGTTAGACGAAATCGCCTGATCGATAAATTTCTGCATTACGCCAACCAGCTGCAGGTAACCGTCGTTGGAGGGCATATCCCACAGCAGTTCGTACTGATCTTTAAGACGCTCATACTCCGGCACCACCTGACGCAGAATACCGTCTTTGGATGCCTTAATGCTGATATGACCACGCGGCGGTTCAATACCATTGGTAGCGTTTGAAATCTGCGATGAGGTTTCAGACGGCATCAGCGCAGAAAGCGTTGAGTTACGCAGACCGTGGGTTTTAATCTGCTCACGCAGGGTTTCCCAGTCCAGGTGCAGCGGCTCATTGCAAATCGCATCCAGATCTTTCTTGTAGGTGTCGATCGGCAGTACGCCCTGCGCATAGGTGGTTTCATTAAACCACGGGCAGGCGCCTTGCTCTTTCGCCAGCTCGTTTGAGGCTTTCAGCAGGTAATACTGAATGGCTTCAAAGGTTTTGTGCGTCAGGCCGTTGGCGCTGCCGTCGGAGTAACGCACGCCGTGCTTCGCCAGGTAGTAAGCAAAGTTAATCACGCCAATACCCAGCGTGCGACGGCCCATCGCACCGCGTTGTGCGGCAGGAATCGGGTAATCCTGATAATCGAGCAGGGCATCCAGCGCACGTACCGCCAGGGTCGCCAGCTCTTCCAAATCGTCCAGGCTGTCAATGGCGCCCAGGTTGAACGCTGACAGCGTACACAGCGCAATTTCACCGTTCTCGTCGTTGACGTCATTGAGCGGTTTGGTCGGCAGCGCAATTTCAAGACACAGGTTAGACTGGCGAACCGGCGCAATGCTGGCGTCAAACGGGCTGTGTGTATTGCAGTGATCGACGTTCTGAATGTAGATACGGCCCGTTGAGGCGCGTTCCTGCATCATCAGGGAGAACAAATCGACGGCTTTCACTCGCTGCTTGCGAATGCTGCTGTCTTGTTCATATTTGGTGTAGAGACGCTCAAACTCATCCTGATCGGCAAAGAAGGCATCGTACAGGCCAGGCACGTCTGACGGGCTGAACAGCGTGATGTCTTCGCCTTTCAGCAGACGCTGGTACATCATTTTGTTGAGCTGCACGCCATAGTCCATATGACGCACGCGATTGCCTTCTACACCACGGTTGTTTTTCAGCACTAACAGGCTTTCGACTTCCAGGTGCCACATTGGGTAGAACAGCGTGGCTGCGCCGCCACGAACGCCGCCCTGCGAACAGGATTTCACCGCCGTCTGGAAATGTTTGTAGAACGGAATACACCCGGTATGGAAGGCTTCGCCACCGCGGATAGGGCTGCCCAGCGCGCGGATACGTCCGGCGTTGATACCAATGCCCGCGCGCTGAGAAACGTATTTCACAATGGCGCTGGAAGTGGCATTGATCGAATCCAGGCTGTCGCCGCACTCAATCAGCACGCAGGAGCTGAACTGACGGGTTGGCGTACGCACGCCCGACATGATGGGCGTTGGCAGCGAGATTTTAAAGGTCGAGACCGCATCGTAGAAACGCTTGATGTAATCCATACGCGTATCGCGGGGATAACCTGAGAACAGGCAGGCGGCGACCAGGATATACAGGAACTGAGCGCTTTCGTAGATCTCACCGGAGACGCGGTTCTGAACCAGGTATTTGCCTTCTAACTGCTTCACGGCCGCGTAGGAGAAATTCATATCGCGCCAGTGGTCGAGAAAGCCATCCATCTGCTCGAACTCTTCACAGCTGTAGTCTTCCAGCAGATGGCGATCGTACTTGCCCAGATCGACCATCTTAACAACCTGATCGTACAGCGCGGGCGGTTCAAACTGACCGTAAGCTTTTTTACGCAGGTGGAAGATTGCCAGTCGGGCAGCAAGGTATTGATAGTCAGGGGCATCGCGAGAAATAAGGTCTGCAGCGGCCTTGATGATCGTTTCATGGATGTCAGACGTTTTGATGCCATCATAAAACTGAATGTGGGAACGCAGCTCTACCTGTGAAACCGACACATTGTTCAGCCCTTCGGCCGCCCAGTCGAGGACACGGTGGATTTTGTCGAGATCAATGCGCTCCTGGCGGCCATCGCGTTTAGTAACGAGCAGACTTTGGTTCATGTCGCGTTTTTACCTTTGCGTGAGTATCCAATAATTAAAAGAAATCCCGATTTATACACAGCATATTCATTGTGAATAATGTTGTGGATAAACACTACATCTTGGGGTTGTTGACGATATGCATAACAATATGGAGGCTTATTCTAGTATTTTGCTGGCGCTTAACAAGAGGAAAAAATGATGTCTACGGGGGTTGTATTTTCTGAGGGTTTTCTTAAGCCGCGTCTCGTAAGGCCGCAGGTCGTGTCAACCATTCAGAGAAAATATTGCAATTTATGATCGACCGCTGATTTTTCAAACATTGCGCTAACTTTTCCAACACTTCAGAGCGGGAGAGCAAAACGTGCAGATACTGTCTCAGTCAACGCCCTGGATCCGCCCCTGCAAAACGCTAACGTGCGCAGATGACAACAGGATGACAGCAGCGTGGGCAGGGCAGAGCCGCACGCTGCAGGATTATCAGGCGTCGCCGTGATGAGTATGTATCATGTAGTTCACATCCACACCGTTGCCCAGACGAAACTTATCGGTGATGGGGTTGTAGTGCAGGCCAATCATATTGCGCTCACGTAGCGGCGTTTCATCGACCCAGCCCAGCAGTTCGGAAGGGCGAATAAACTTCTTCACATCGTGGGTGCCCCGCGGCACCATGCGCAGCACATATTCAGCACCAAAAATGGCCATCAGCCAGGCTTTAGGATTGCGGTTGATAGTCGAGAAGAACACTTCACCGCCGGGTTTCACCAACTGCGCGCAGGCGTGCACCACTGAACGCGGATCGGGCACATGTTCCAGCATCTCCATGCAGGTCACCACGTCGTATTCGCCCGCGTGTTGGCTGGCGTGCTCTTCAACCGTTTGCTGGACATAGCTGAGCGTGACGCCGCTCTCCAGGGCATGCAGACGCGCCACTTCCAGCGGTTCGGCACCCATATCCAGCCCGGTGACCACCGCGCCTTCCCGCGCCATGCTTTCGGCCAGGATGCCGCCGCCACAGCCAACATCCAGGACTTTCTTGCCGAACAGCCCATTGCTGTGTTGTGCAATATAGCCCAGCCGCAGGGGGTTAATACGGTGCAGCGGTTTAAATTCGCCCTCCAGATCCCACCAGCGCGAGGCAACGGCCTCAAACTTGGCAATTTCCTGTGCATCGACATTGTGCTGATGATTCTGTGGTTGTGCATTCATTGAATCGTGACTCCTGACAAAACGTGACATCAGTATAAACGCTTAACTGACTCTGACGCACCTTATCAACTTGAGGAAAAGCACCTTAATAAAGTGGTTAACGTTCACCAGCGAATTGCGGTGTGATATACTTTCGCACCTTTAAAATCCGGGATTAGTAGAGGGATAGCGGCTCCATGAGCGACCTTGCGAGAGAAATTACACCGGTTAATATCGAAGAAGAGTTAAAAAATTCTTACCTCGATTACGCCATGTCGGTCATCGTTGGCCGAGCTTTACCCGATGTGCGTGATGGCCTGAAGCCAGTACATCGCCGCGTACTATACGCGATGAGCGAACTGGGTAATGACTGGAACAAACCCTATAAAAAATCTGCCCGCGTCGTCGGTGACGTTATCGGTAAATATCACCCCCATGGTGATTCTGCCGTTTACAACACCATTGTACGTATGGCCCAGCCTTTCTCCCTGCGTTACATGCTGGTGGACGGTCAAGGCAACTTCGGATCCATCGACGGCGACTCCGCTGCGGCGATGCGTTATACCGAAGTGCGCATGTCCAAAATCGCCCACGACCTGTTAGCTGACCTGGAAAAAGAGACCGTTGATTTCGTTCCGAACTACGACGGCACCGAGCAGATCCCTGAAGTTCTGCCCACCAAAATTCCTAACCTGCTGGTCAACGGTTCGTCCGGTATCGCAGTCGGCATGGCAACCAACATTCCACCGCACAACCTGCGTGAAGTGATCAATGGCTGTCTCGCCTATATCGAAGATGAAAACATCAGCGTCGAAGGGCTGATGGAGCATATTCCGGGGCCTGACTTCCCGACAGCGGCCATCATTAACGGTCGCCGCGGCATTGAAGAAGCCTATCGCACCGGTCGCGGTAAAGTGTATATCCGTGCCCGTGGTGAAGTGGAAGTGGACGCCAAAACCGGGCGTGAAACCATCATCATTCACGAACTGCCGTATCAGGTGAACAAAGCGCGCCTGATTGAGAAAATCGCCGAGCTGGTGAAAGAAAAACGCGTTGAAGGCATCAGTGCGCTGCGTGATGAGTCTGACAAAGACGGCATGCGTATTGTCATTGAAATCAAGCGCGATGCGGTTGGTGAGGTGGTGCTCAATAACCTCTATTCCCTGACTCAGTTGCAAACCTCTTTCGGCATCAACATGGTGGCGCTGCATCAGGGCCAGCCGAAGATTATGGCACTGAAGGAGATTCTGGAAGCCTTCGTTCGCCATCGTCGTGAAGTGGTCACGCGCCGTACTATATTTGAACTGCGCAAGGCGCGCGATCGTGCGCACATCCTTGAAGGCCTGGCGATTGCGCTGGCTAACATCGATCCGATCATTGAGCTGATCCGCCGTGCGCCCACGCCTGCCGAAGCGAAAGCGGGCCTGATCTCACAATCCTGGGATCTGGGCAACGTGTCAGCCATGCTGGAGCGTGCCGGTGATGATGCTGCCCGCCCGGAGTGGCTGGAAGCGCAGTTCGGTATTCGTGAGGGTAAATATTACCTGACTGAACAGCAGGCTCAGGCCATTCTGGACTTACGCTTACAGAAACTGACCGGGCTTGAGCATGAAAAGCTGCTGGATGAATACAAACAGCTGCTGGATCAAATTGCGGAGTTGCTCCACATTTTGGGAAGTTCTGAGCGCCTGATGGAAGTCATTCGTGAAGAGCTGGAACTGATGCGCGATCAGTTCGGCGATGAGCGCCGCACGGAAATCACTGCGAACAGCGCAGACATCAACATCGAGGACCTGATCAATCAGGAAGATGTGGTCGTCACGCTGTCGCATCAGGGCTATGTAAAATATCAGCCGCTGAGTGATTACGAAGCGCAGCGTCGCGGTGGCAAAGGCAAGTCTGCCGCCCGCATTAAAGAAGAAGATTTTATCGATCGTCTGTTGGTGGCAAACACCCACGATACGATTCTGTGCTTCTCCAGCCGTGGCCGACTCTACTGGATGAAGGTTTACCAGCTGCCGGAAGCCAGCCGTGGGGCACGTGGACGTCCAATCGTCAACCTGTTGCCGCTTGAAGCGAATGAACGTATCACAGCGATTCTGCCTGTGCGCGAATATACCGAAGGCTTCAATATCTTTATGGCAACCGCGAGCGGCACGGTGAAGAAAACCGGTCTGCAGGAGTTCAGCCGTCCACGCAGCGCCGGCATCATCGCCATTAACCTGCGCGATGATGACGAGCTGATTGGCGTAGCGCTGACCAACGGTAACGACGAGGCGATGCTGTTCTCGGCCGCCGGTAAAGTGGTTCGCTTCGCTGAATCTGCCGTGCGTGCCATGGGCCGTACGGCCTCGGGCGTACGCGGTATCAAGCTGGCGCAAAACGATCGTGTGGTTTCCCTGATTGTGCCGCGTGAAGAGGGCGCCATTCTCACCGTGACGCAGAACGGCTACGGTAAGCGTACCGCGAACAGTGAGTATCCAACCAAGTCCCGTGCGACGCAGGGCGTAATCTCCATCAAAGTGACCGAGCGCAATGGCCCGGTGATTGGTGCAGTGCAGGTGGTCGACAGCGATCAGATCATGATGATCACCGATGCCGGCACCCTGGTGAGAACCCGTGTGTCTGAAGTCAGCATCGTGGGCCGTAACACCCAGGGTGTGATTCTGATTCGTACGGCAGAGGACGAGAACGTGGTCGGACTGCAACGCGTGGCTGAGCCGGTGGAAGAAGAGGAGCTCGACTCCATCGACGGCAGCGTGGCGGAAGGGGATGACGATATCGTACCTGAAGTCGACAGTGACGACGATTACGTACCCGCAGCGGACGACGATGAGTAATTAGCGCGTCGTACGTTAAGTGCAACGGCAGGTCAGGGATCACCCGACCTGCCGTTTTTTTTGCGGCGGGTTTGGCAAAGGATGATTTCCTCAGTGGCAAAAAGTCCCAAACTGCGCCGGGTGCCCGTCACCGACTGGCTTTTTTGCTGCGATAAAGCTAGTGTATGAGCATTAAAAATCCCACGATGCGACTAACCTTGCCACCTGCGAGTTACCTTTGAAATATCTAGTCTCTTTCCGCACGACGCTTCGCATTTCGCGCTATCTGTTTCGCGCGCTGGCGCTGCTAATCTGGCTACTGGGCGCGGTGCTGACCACCTTCTACATCATTAGCGTACTCCACGATAAAGAGAACAAGGTACGGCAGGAATTTGCTGGCAACTACGGCACAATTGACTGGTACGTTCGCCATTCAGCGGCCAAGATGCGCGAGCTTAAGTTCATCGCTGAAAACCACCTCACCAGCGCCAGCGGCGGGGGAGAGGCCTCGAATCGGTCAGCGGCAGGAAAGACGATTCAACCGCAGTTTACCCCCCTTTTTTCCAGTAATGACTGCACCGCCATGAGCGCGACCTGGCGCAACTCACTGGAGTCACTCAGCAACTATATTAATTACTGGAGAAGTCATTTCGCCTCATCTTATGAGCTCAACCGGGTGTTCCTCATCGGTGGCGATAACAAGTGTCTGGCGGATTTTGCTATTGGTAACAACGTTAACCGCGATAACAGCCTCAAGCTACTGCAGGAAAACCTTCAGCGCTTCCGCAACAGTTCGGAAGAGGAGCGTCGCAACCCGGTCTACTGGGTAAACAGTAGCGCCCAGCCAGGCGTAGGGAACTTGTCTGTTATCATGCCGATCTACGTGGCAGATAAACTTCAGGCCCTGCTGGGCGTCGAGCAAAATATCCAGCTTGATGCGTTTATTCAGCCCGGTAGCCTGCCCGTCACGGCGACGATTACGGATGAAAATTACGCGCCGCTCCTGACCTCGCGCCGGGGCGGTTTGGGCTTTTCATTAAATGAATTGCCGGATGATAAAACCTGGTTTGGCTACCTTGACGGTTACCGTCAACTGGTGCTGAAAAAACCGTTGCCACCGTCGAATCTTAACGTGGTGTGGTCGGTCTCTACCGATGTGCTGGTCGATCAGCTCAAACTAATGATGATCAATGCCCTGTTGCTGAATATCCTGAGCGCCATCCTGCTGTTCACGCTTGCCTGGCTGTTTGAGAGACGTATGTTTTTGCCGGCGGAAGAAAACGCACACCGGCTGGAAGAGCACGAGCAGTTCAACCGGAAAATTGTCGCTTCAGCGCCGGTAGGGATCTGCATTTTACGCACCAGCGATGGTACCAATATTCTCAGTAACGAGTTGGCACACAACTATCTGACGCTGCTGACGCAGGAAGACCGTAAGCGATTAAATGAGATCATCGGCGGCCAGCAGGTTAACTTTGTTGATGTCCTGACGGGCAGTAATACTAACCTGCAAATCAGCTTTGTGCATTCCCGCTACCGCAATGAAAACGTGGCAATCTGTGTGCTGGTAGATGTATCTGCCCGCGTGCGCATGGAGCAATCCTTACAGGAAATGGCCCACGCGGCAGAGCAGGCCAGCCAGTCGAAATCCATGTTCCTGGCAACGGTCAGTCACGAACTTCGTACGCCGTTGTATGGCATCATTGGTAACCTGGATCTGCTGCAGACGCGGCAGCTGCCGAGCGGCATAGACTCGCTGGTGACCGCGATGAATAACTCTTCCAGCCTGCTGCTGAAGATCATCAGCGATATTCTCGACTTCTCCAAAATTGAATCGGAACAGTTGAAAATAGAGCCGCGGCCTTTCTCGCCGCGCGAAGTGATCACCCATATTGTCGGAAATTATCTCTCGCTGGTGGTGAAGAAGCGCCTGACGCTTTACTGCTATATCGAGCACGATGTTCCGCAGGCACTTGATGGTGATCCTCTGCGACTGCAGCAGGTGATTTCTAACCTGCTGAATAACGCCATTAAATTCACCCATACGGGCTGTATTATTCTGCATGCCTATGTCACACAAGGCTATCTGGCATTCCGTACGCGCGATACCGGTGTGGGTATTCCGGCTAAAGAGTTGACCCGACTGTTTGATCCTTTTTTCCAGGTGGGCAACGGCGTACAGCGTAATTTCCAGGGTACCGGATTGGGGCTGGCGATCTGTGAAAAACTGATCAACATGATGGACGGTGACATTGAGGTTGAGTCTGAGCCGGGGATGGGAAGCCAGTTTATTGTCCGAATTCCGATCTACAACGGTAAACAGCCTTCTATTCCTCTGCTGGACGGCTTACAGGATAAGAAAATCTGGCTGGCGATGCGCAATGAATATCTGGGGCAGTACCTTGAACGGCTGCTGAAGCAGCATGGTATCCAGGTTGCTGAATATCAGGCCCAGCCGGGCAGTGATGATGTGGTGCTGGCAGATTACGTGCCCGACATCCACGTGCCGGTGCGGGCGGTTATCACGTTTGACGGTACGCACGTGGACATGCCTCGTGAGCCTCAGACGGGACGCTGGATCCACAGCACGGCAACTTTGCATGAGTTACCCACGCTGCTGGCGCGCATTTACCGGATTACGGTCGACGCGGAGGTGAACGATGGCCTGGCGCTCGACGGTCCGGTTGAAGAGAAAATTCATAATGACGACATTATGGTACTGATCGTTGACGATCATCCTATCAACCGTATGCTGCTGTCAGAACAGCTTGGCACCCTGGGTTATCAGGTTAAAACCGCTCAGGACGGCGTCGATGCGTTAAACGTTCTCAGTCGTAATAACATCGATATCGTGCTTACCGACGTCAACATGCCGAATATGGATGGCTATCGCCTGACGCAGCGGCTGCGCCAGCTGGGGCACGTGTTCCCGGTGGTCGGCGTCACCGCCAACGCGCTGGCAGAAGAAAAACAGCGCTGCATGGATGCAGGGATGGACAACTGTTTATCGAAGCCGGTGACCTTAGACGTGTTGAAAAACACGCTGGGCATTTATGCAGAGCGGGTACGGAAAACGCGGGTAGGGTAGCAGGGAAAAGAGGCGGTGCGAAACGCACCGCCTGGAGACTTAATCTTTATCGATTTGTGTCGCACTGACGGACGACAGATAGTTGAGCAGGGCGATATCGTTATCAACGCCCAACTTCATCATGGCCGATTTTTTCTGGCTACTGATGGTCTTAATACTGCGGTTCAGCTTCTTGGCAATTTCGGTCACCAGGAAACCTTCAGCAAAGAGGCGTAATACTTCGCTCTCTTTCGGTGACAGACGTTTATCGCCATAGCCGCCTGCGCTGATTTTCTCCAGCAGTTTGGCGACGCTTTCCGGCGTATATTTCTTGCCTTTCTGCAGTGCCGCCAGCGCTTTTGGCAAATCGGTTGGCGCTCCCTGTTTCAGGACAATGCCTTCAATATCCAGATCCAGCACCGAGCTCAGAATGGCTGGGTTATTGTTCATTGTCAGAACAATGATGGACAGATCGGGATAGTGACGTTTGATATATTTAATCAGCGTAATGCCGTCGCCGTATTTTTCCCCTGGCATAGAGAGGTCGGTGATCAGGACGTTCGCATCAAGTTTGGACAGGTTGTTGATCAGCGCCGTTGAATCTTCAAATTCACCTACAACGTTAACCCACTCAATTTGTTCCAGAGACTTTCGGATACCGAAAAGAACAATTGGGTGATCATCGGCAATAATTACATTCAAGTTATTCATCTTATTGGTTACCTTGCTGCAGCAGTTGATTGACATAAGCGTCAATATTACTGGTGGTATTTTTAATGTTTGAATCGTCACATACTTTGATGTGGTGTTCTAACGCTTCACAAAGCTGTTTGCCCGGTGTCAAATTGAGCATAGCAAACACGCCCTTAAGGCGATGAGCTGTCTGAGCAAGCGAGGCATAATCTGATATCGCTGACTCAGTATACAATCTCTTTACATCATCCGGTACTGTCTCCGTGAACAGCTGGAAATAGCCTCCACTTAACAGTGCCGTGCCGGCGTCATCTTCAGTGTCATCCTCCATCACATCGTGGGACAATTGCTTCTCAATCAGTGCCAGCAAGGCATCAAGTAATGCATTGCTGAGATTAAAATTGACGCGGTACTGTTGGTCGTTTAAAGCATAATGGCCGGGTTCATCCTCCGCCAGCAATAAAGCCCAGCCGCTGAGTTTGCTGGGATCGTCAGTAATCTGTACATCGTGATCCTGGCCTGAGATACGTTCATCCGGCGTCAGGCAGCGTGCGCCCCAGTTCTCCAGATGGCGACAGACGATCTTGTGCACGTCTTCAACGGCAATCTCAACCAGGGCGGTAATCCCTTCCAGAATTTTCTCTTCATCCTCTTCGTGCTTCTCTTCAAGCGTGAGCGGAAGCTGAATGTTATATCGGGTGCCAATGTCCGCCTTGGCAACGATTTCCAGGCTGCCGCCCATTTGCTTGCACAGCTGTTTGCACAGGAAAAAAGCCATGCCCGAAGCCTGACCATAACGATCCTGGCTGGTATCGCCCAGGAACGGAAAATCGACATTGGCCAGTTCATCGACCGTGAGCCCAGCGCCCGTGTCCACCAGCTCGATATAGAGTCGGTCAGGATGCTGTTCGGCGGTTTTTACCTCAAGGGTAATCTTGCCCCAGCGCGTGGTGATCAGGGCGTAGTGCATTAGCGTCGTCAGCACTTTGCGCAGCGCACGGCGATCGCCAAAGCGTACTTCATCGTTTGGCTGATGATTATTCACCACCAGCGATAACCCTTTACGACGCAGCAGTGGCAGGCTTTCCAGCGCGATTTCGTCCAGCAGTTCCTGCAGATTAAACACACTGGCGTCAGGCGACCAGTCGTGCGCTTCAAGGCGATTCAGCAGCACGATATCGTCGACCAGACGTGCCAGTGACTGGCTCTCATCCAGAATATCCAGCACGCTTTCGTCATTGTCTCGCTGGCTGAGGTGCACCAGCTGCGAGACAATTTTTTCCAGCGGCTGATTTAACGCGTGACCAAGATGATGCAGCAGTTGCTGACGCATCTGGTGGTTGCGATCTAACACCTGTTGCGCTTTTTGCAGTTTCTTGTTCACCAGCAGCTCGCGATCCTGATCGCGCATCATGAACAATTGGGTATGCGGAGACAGCACGCTTCGTGCGTGACGAATCTCATACACTTCATTGTTGATGGTGGCTTGCAGTACGCCCTGATGCTGGTCGGACATATTGATGATTTTCTGCAGATTCAGGTGAGGCAAAAGATGCTCAGCGATTTTATTGCTCAACAGCGTGCGGTTATTGGCAAAATCATAGACCAACAGGCCAACGGGCAAACTGGCCACAATCTCCTGATTGAGCACCCGGAGCGAATCCAGCTCGGCGCTTTGATTCTCACTGGGTCGCAGAGACTGCTGACGTAGCAACAACATGCCGCTAAGCGAGAGTAAAAACAGCACCAGGTTAATCAGCAGCGGCCACATCAAATTATGCGCGCTGTCGAGCAACAGGCGTAAGAGCGGCACACGGTAAACCAGCTGTAGCGATGTGCTGGGGAGTGCGGCGGCGATTTCAATATCGTGATTGACCAGGGCTACCTGTGTGGTTTCAACATCGTCCTGATTGCTGCTGGCGTTGTTATTCAGCGTGGCATCCTGACGCAGCTGGAAATTCTCCACCGGCATATTCAGGGGAATTAAGTCGTTGATGGGCAGATCAAATGCCACCACGGTCGCCAGATGACCGGGCTGATTAAACGTGGTGCGCAACGTAAAATAATGGTCGTTCTGAAAGGCAAGATGGCGAAGGGGAGAAAAACTTTCACGCTCATCCAGCGCATTGGCTTGCTGCAGCATTTCAGCACGCCGCGCCTCAACCAGAGAACTGATGGCATTCTCTTTGTAACGCGTTGTCATGTCTTTCAACGGCAGGGTGGAGATCATGATCAGGCTGTTGTCCTGACCATTTAAAAAGTACATGGACCAGGTCGGCGTTTCTGCACCCCATAAGGTGTCCAGATAGCTGGACATTCGCATCGACATATCCAGCGTGCTGCTGTCATGAGACCCGAAAATCAGCGCTTCGGTTTTGCGGCGCGTTTTTTCCAGATAGTAGACATCCGGGCGCAGGCGCGTCTCTTGCAGATTACTGGCAGGAGGTGTACCGGCGGCACTGGTCGACAGGTTTTCATAAATCTGCCAGGTAACGAAACGGTAGGCATCAATACGTTTCTGAATATCTCGCGCCATATCCGCCATGGCGTAACGTTTGTCGGTCAACCAGGCATTGACGGAGTTTTGCACCATAAAGCCCAGCGCCAGTAACAGCACCAGATTGAATACGATAAAAAAGCGAGTGACATTGCCGGATGTCAGCGGAAACTTGTACAACATAGCGTCTCAGATACCTGAATTATCGCGCAACGTTGCGCGCACTGACAGCCACAGCCAACAATAACAGTGCTATGAGTAAAAACGCACCGCTAAGGCTAATCCATTGAGAAATGAACCCGATCAACGCCGGACCAGAAAGAATACCTGCATATCCCAACGTTGTCATGGCAGAAATCGCCAGATTAGCCGGCATATCATGCTGGTTACCTGCCGCATTGAACAACATCGGCACGGTATTCGATAATCCAAAGCCGACCAGTAAGAACGCCAGCAATGAAGCTTCGGGCCATGGGAGGAGCACCGCTAATGCCATTCCTGATGCCGCCGCCAGCGCGCCCACTAACATGACCGGATAACGGCCGAAGCGATGAATAATTTTATCCCCGGTAAAGCGCCCAACCGTCATGGCAACGGAAAACAGCGCGTAACCGAGCCCGGCATGCGCGGTGGTCATAACAGGGTTTTGCAACAGCAGGAGTGCGCCCCAGTCGAGCACGGCGCCCTCTGCTAAAAACAGAATAAAACACAGCATACCCAGAAAAGCGACGCGTCCGCGTGGCATGACCAGCCACGGCTGATCGGGTTGGTGCAAACGCTGATTCATAAAGGTGGGCACTCGCCACAGCAACAGCACCATCATCACGGCCATCACAATCAGCACGGAAAACAGAGGCGTCAAAGCCAGGCTCAACAGCAGGCTGACCGCCCCGGCGCCCAGAATACCGCCCAGGCTAAAGAAAGCATGAAAGCCTGACATCATCGGCTTGCCGGCCGCTTTTTCCACTTCAACGGCCTGATAATTCATGGCGACGTCCAGCATGCCCAGTCCGGCACCAAACAGCATCAACGCGGCGGCCATGAAAAGATGCGTTTGCACCGTGGCGAGCACCGGCATCATGCATAACACCAGTAGCGTTGAAAATATCATCACTGTCCGGCAGCCAAAGCGCGCCACTAACGTGCCGGTTACCGGCATCGCGAGTAATGAACCGATACCCAGACACAGCAACAGGGCCCCCAGGGAAGCACCATCTAAATGCAAGCGATCGCGTGCATAGGGCACCAGTGGCGCCCAGGCTGACATTCCCAGTCCATTGACCAAAAAAATGGTGCGTGTGCCCCCGCTCAGGCGACGGTGAGAGGGTGTTGATTTTGCGGCGTCCAATGCTGTCATGGCCCTAATTCATCAGTAGCAAAGCAGAAAAGTGTAGCATTAATTTGCTGCAAAACGTTGTGAGAACACAGGTTTAACAGGTTATACGGACCGCGTTTATCAGCCCGGTCAGAGGCCAGTGTACCCACTTTTATCGCGACAAATTTTTTTTCCAGAACTTTCCTGGCATAACCCGCGGGTGAACTCCCGCACCGGCCCTCTTTCAGGAACGATCTGCATCACAGTTTAGTGATGTGAATTGCTTAGCTGAATTTGAGTATCGTGCAGCAACCCAGAAAGCAAAAAAACAGAGATTTTTCCGGCACTTTTGCAATTTACTGGAAATATTTAGCAATGTTTTGACACGAAAAAACATGTATTCCGCCCTTTCCCTCCACGTTAAATAACAAAAATTGCTAATGTTATTTTCATTAATTCATAAATAAAACTGCATCTTATGATTGATTTTTAAACGCAGTCAGTTAAATATTGATTGCACGATGTTGCCATTTGTGAGCATCGATTACTAAAGGTTTTAGAAAAAAACATCATTACTTGCAGGCCAGCCCTTTTATTAGTCTGTTTGCTTAAGTTGCCTCCACCAGGTTGAAACGTTTTTCAACATGCAGCATGAAAAAACGCCAATGAAAATCATAACTTATTTTTATGTTTTTCATTTCAGCTTATTAGATATTATGGTGGAGAAGGCTTAAGATGGCAGAACTCACTCAAAGTCGCGTCGATATCATTTCTCGTGCAAATGGTACGCTTACGTCTCAGGTCGACGGCGGCTTAACGCAAACAATCACTCTTAATGAACCGAGCGTAGTACGCATTAATGGTACGCGTGAGGCTGTCGTACAATACCAACGTCAGGGCGACGATCTCATCGTCCAGATGCGTGACGGAAGCACCGTTCGCTATAAAAAATTCTTCCTCGACGATGCCGCAGGTGACCACAGTGAACTGGTCTTTGATGATGGCGTGAACCCACCAGAGCATGCACTCTTTCCGACAACGGCAGGCGCAACAGATTTAGCGACGACATCCATGACGCCCGGTTTTGAGTCACTGGATAACGTGGAGCCGCTCCTGCTGGCTGATAACAGCAATATTTCTACCGGCCTGATGACGGCGAGTGGTGTTGGCCTGTTGGGACTGGCGGGTGTAGCACTGGGCACCAGTCGCGGCGGAGGCGGAGGCGGTGACACACCGGCAGCACCGGGAACGCCTGGAACGCCAGCAACACCGACCCTGACCGTTAATCCCTTTGCCGGTGACAACGTCCTGGACAACAGCGAGAAGGCCAGCGATCAGCTGGTCTCCGGCACCACCAGCAACGTGGAGGCGGGCCAGACCGTCACCGTGACGCTGGGCGGCCAGACCTATACCACCACAGTCGGGCCGGACGGCAGCTGGAGCCTGAGCGTGCCGTCGGCGGCGCTGACCGCGCTGGCCGCGGGCACCACCACGCTCAGCGTGACCGTGAGCAATGCGGCGGGAACGGCGGCGAGTGCTGAGCAGGTGATTACGGTCGACGCGCCGGTAACCACGCCGGGCGCACCGACCCTGACCGTTAATCCCTTTGCCGGTGACAACGTCCTGGACAACAGCGAGAAGGCCAGCGATCAGCTGGTCTCCGGCACCACCAGCAACGTGGAGGCGGGCCAGACCGTCACCGTGACGCTGGGCGGCCAGACCTACACCACCACAGTCGGGCCGGACGGCAGCTGGAGCCTGAGCGTGCCGTCGGCGGCGCTGACCGCGCTGGCCGCGGGCACCACCACGCTCAGCGTGACCGTGAGCAATGCGGCGGGAACGGCGGCCAGTGCTGAGCAGGTGATTACGGTTGATGCGCCGGTTACCACGCCGGGCGCACCGACCCTGACCGTTAATCCTTTTGCCGGTGACAACGTCCTGGACAACAGCGAGAAGACCAGCGATCAGCTGGTCTCCGGCACCACCAGCAACGTGGAGGCGGGCCAGACCGTCACCGTGACGCTGGGCGGCCAGACCTATACCACCACAGTCGGGCCGGACGGCAGCTGGAGCCTGAGCGTGCCGTCGGCGGCGCTGACCGCGCTGGCCGCGGGCACCACCACGCTCAGCGTGACCGTGAGCAACGCGGCGGGAACGGCGGCCAGTGCTGAGCAGGTGATTACGGTTGACGCGCCCGTTACTCCTCCCGGCCCACCGACGATAACGGTGAATGACTTTGCGGGTGACAACGTCCTGGACAACAGCGAGAAGACCAGCGATCAGCTGGTCTCCGGGACCACCAGCAATGTGGAGGCGGGCCAGACCGTCACCGTGACGCTGGGCGGCCAGACCTACACCACCACAGTCGGGCCGGACGGCAGCTGGAGCCTGATCGTGCCGTCGGTAGCGCTTGCTGGGTTAGCGGCGGGAGCGGCCACCATCGACGCAAGTGTGACGAACAGCGCAGGTAACAATGCGACAGACAGTCAACCGTTTACCGTCGAAGCGCCAGCAGGTGCAACAGGTACACTGGTTATCACGCAGCCGCTGGGCGGCGACGGTTTCATTAACGCTCAGGAAGTCGCACAAGGATTGACCGTAAAAGGATCGGTCGCAGGGGTGGCCCAGGGGCAGCAGGTCGTTGTGAACTTCAATGGTGTCGATTACACCGGCACCGTTGATGCCAATGGACTGTGGTCCGTCATCATTCCGTCCGGTGCCTTCAGTGGCGTCAGTGATGGGGTGAAACAAATCACCATCAGCACCGTGGATGCCAATGGTAATCTGCTGTCCAACACCGCCGATATGACCCTGCAGGCCACTACGCTGCCTGCTATCTCGCTTGACAGCGGCTCGCTAAGTGACGGTATTCTCAATAATATCGAAAGCAGCAGCGATCAGGTTTTAAGCGGTAATACCGGCGTCACCGGGGCTGGCCAGCAGGTACAGGTTCAGCTCGGCGGTAAAATCTATGACCTGCCAGTCAATAATGACGGAAGCTGGAGTGTGACTATACCTGCGGCCGATCTGGCTGCACTGCCACAGGGCAATAATCCGCTTGTGGTGAGCGCGATCGATCAGGCCGGGAATGTGGTGACCCAGACCAGCACGATCAATGTTGATACGCAACCGCCTTCATTAGGTGTGGATCCCGTGAGCGGTGACAATACGCTCAGCGTAAGCGATCTGACACAGCCGCTGATATTGAGCGGTACCGGGCAAAATGGCGATCAGGTCACGATGTCACTTAACGGCAGATTCTACCGCACGCTGGTCAGCACCAATGGACGCTGGTCATTGCTTATCGATCAGTCCGATTTGGCCGCGTTACCCTCGGGTAGAAATCCTTTTACCGTCACCATTACCAACGCCAATGGCAGTCAGACGACGTTCACCAGCGAACTGAACGTCGCAACGGCACCAGAAGTGCAGCCAACATTGAGTGTGAACAGCGGCACCTTTGCGGGTGATGGCGTACTGGATGGCTCAGAACAAAAACTGCCACAAACGCTCACCGGTACTTCAACAAACGTAGAGGCCGGACAGCAAGTTAGCGTTACCATTAACGGCATAACCTATACCGGTACGGTAGAAGCCAGCGGTAACTGGAGCATTGTTATACCACCCGTAGCACTGGCAACGCTGGCTCAGGGCAGCCAGGCTCTGGCCGTCACCGTGGTGAATGCCGCAGGTAATACCACCAGCACCGAACTGACCTTCCAGGTTGACGCAACAGGAAGCAGCGTTGCCCTGGCTCCGGCAGGAAACAACAATTATCTTAATGCCGATGACGTGGCCAGTGAGGTCGTGCTCAGCGGTAGCACCAGCAATATCCCGGCTGGCAGCATTGTTAACGTCACCGTTAACGGTAACAGCTACACCGGTACGGTAGGCGCGGATGGCACCTGGACGGTGACGCTGCCAGCGGGCAGCCTCGTTGGCTTACCCAACGGCGCGCTTCCTGTGACCACCACCATTACCGATGGGGACGGCAATACGCTGGCAACCAGCACCTCGAATATCAACGTTGTGGCGACTGATTTACCGGTTGCGACACCGGGCAATGCGTTTGTCGATGGCGTACTGAACGGCAGTGAAGCGGCAGCGGGCGGTGCCATCACCGGCAACAGTGGCGTAACCGGGGAAGGCCAGCGCGTGGTGGTTACGCTCAATGGCGTCAACTACAACGGTATTGTCGATAACACCGGTAACTGGCAGGTGAACATTCCTTCAGCGGTGCTCTCAACCCTGCCACAAGGATCGGTGCCTTATACGGTTACCCTTACCGACATTGCCGGCAACACCAGTAATGCCGCCGGCAACGTAACGGTTGATACCTTACCGCCAGTCCTGACGGTAGCAACACCGTCTGGCGATGGCGTTCTTAATGCCGTTGAACTTCAGCAGCCCCTGGTCCTGAGCGGTAACAGCGAAGGTAATGCCGTTATCGTAGTCAACATTAACGGAACCAGCGTCAGCACCACCGCCAATCCGGACGGTAGCTGGACGCTGGAAGTACCGGCTGCGGCACTGAACGGTCTGACCAACGGCAGCTATCCCCTGACCATCACCGCTACCGACACAGCGGGCAATATCACAACGAACACCAGCAGCCTGACGGTGAAAGCCGATGCGGCTTCATTACCCACGCTGACCCTGAACCCATTTGCCGGTGACAATCTGGTAGACGGCGCTGAACGTCAGGTCAATCAGGAACTGTCGGGCACCACCACCAACGTGGAGGCGGGGCAGGTTGTGACGCTGACCGTGGGCAGTGATGTGTTTAGCGGTACCGTCCTGGCGGACGGATCGTGGCGCCTCACGGTTCCTGCTTCCGTTCTGTCGACTCTGGCTGATGGTAGCGCCACCTATACGGTTGCCGTGAGCGATGCCGCAGGCAATACCACCTCGACGGATCTTGCGTTGACGGTCAACAGTAATGCTTCCGGTGTGGCACTTGATACGATAAGCGGAGATAACTTCCTGAATGCCAGCGAGGCGGGAGAACCGTTAATCATTACGGGAACCACCGTCAATGTGGCACCAGACAGCACTGTCACGCTGCAGTTTAATAATGTCACTTACACCGCCGTGGTCTCTGCTGGCGGTACATGGAGCGTGATTGTCCCACCATCCGCTCTGGCAGCCCTCACGGATGGCCCTGCGACCTTAACGGTAACGACGACGGATACCACGGGCGCGGCGCTGAGCAGTTCAGGCACGCTCAATGTCGCGATTAACAATGTTCCCAATCCTGTGGTGATCACGGCCTTCGGCGACGGGATCCTGAATGCCACGGATATTTCCAGCGTACAGCAGCTGAGCGGAACGACCGGCGTAAGCGGTGTGGGCCAGACCGTGAGCGTTTCCCTGGGCGGCAACGTTTATACCGGTACGGTAGACGGAAATGGCAACTGGCGAGTGAGTCTTCCTGCCAATGCCTTAGTCGCACTAAATGAAGGCAACACGAGCTATACCGTCACGGTCACGGACGCGGCAGGGAACAGCCGCGAGGTAAGCGGTAACGTTAATCTTGACCTCACACCACCGACCCTGACGCTTGATCCCGTCGCCGGTGACAATATCGTAGACGCCGCTGAAAGCACGGCGCCGATCGTCCTGAGCGGCAGCAGCGATGCGGGTGAAGGGCAGATTGTGACCATCGTCCTGAATAAACAGGTATGGAACACCACGGTAGGCGCTGACGGCAACTGGAGCTTTGCGCTGCCCGCAGGCACCCTGGCAGACGTCGTAGCGGGCAGTTATACCCTGACGGTGAGCGTCAGCGATCCTGCGGGTAACCTTTCAACTGAAACCCGTGATATTACCGTGGCGACCGGTACATTAGCGATAAGCATTGATACGCCCTTTGCCGACAGCTATCTGGGGCAGATTGAGGCAGCCAGTGAACAAACGCTGACAGGCACGACAGGGCTGACCGGCGCAGGCCAGATTGTGACCGTCACGCTAGGCGGTAATGACTATGCAGCCACGGTGGATGCTCAGGGCAACTGGACGGTCACGCTGAGTAGTACCGTCCTGCAGGCCTTGCCCGAAGGCGCGAATACGCTTGTCGTCACCGTCAGCGATGCGACAGGCAGCAGCGGCAGCTTGAGCAGCGCAATCATCGTCGACTTTACCCCACCGGAACTCAGCCTGAATCCTGTAACCGGTGATAATCTGATTAACTCACTGGAAATACTGCAAAATATTCCCGTTTCGGGTACTGCATCGCTGGCCGATGCAGGGCAAACGGTGACGGTGACGCTTCAGGGCGAAACCTATCAAACCCTTGTCTTGTCTGACGGCACCTGGGTTCTTGAGATACCTGCCAGCGTCATGCAGGGCTTACCGGATGGCCCTTACTCACTGGACGTCACGCTGACCGATGCCGCAGGCAACCAGACCACGCTCACCCAGACCCTGACGCGGGTCGCTGACAGCGCGTCGCTTCCGGTACTGACACTCGATGCCATCAGCGGGGATAACTACCTTAACCAGGGCGAAGCGGCTGCGGACTTAACCATCAGCGGCGGCAGTACCAATTTGACCGCGGGTCAGGTGATCACCGTTTTGCTCAACGGGCAAAGCTACACTGGGGAAGTGCAGGCAGATGGCCGCTGGACGGTGACCATTCCACAGGCTGACGTCAGTGCCTTACCGGACGGGCCTCAGAGCGTGGTGGTGAGTGCCGCCGACAGCGCAGGCAATCCGACCAGCAGCGACGCAACCCTCAATGTTATCGCCAGTGACGCGGCGCTGCCGACCCTGAGCGTGAATGTGGTCGCCAGTGATGACATTATCAACGCCATTGAAGCCGGATCGGATCTGGATGTCAGCGGCAGCAGTACGCAACTGGCAGAGGGAACGGTAGTGACCGTTACGCTGAACAACGTCGGCTACACCGGCACCGTTGACGCGGCGGGTAACTGGACGGTCTCCGTGCCGTCTTCAGCTCTAAGTGGTCTGCCTTCCGGCTCGCAACAGACCTTTGTCGTCACGGCAAATGACGTGGCAGGTAATACTGCCCTGGCTAACCACAATGTTGCGATTGACACGACATTACCGGTATTGAGTGATATCAGCCTAAGTGCAGGCACATCGCTTAATCTGGCCGAGTCGCTGCAGGATATGACCGTGAATGGCAACAGCGATCCGGGCGCGCAGATCACCGTCGTCCTGAACCAGGTCACCTACACCACCCGTGCAGATGAGAATGGTGTCTGGTCACTGGCGATCCCCGCCGCGGATTTGCAGCAGCTCAATGACGGGCTCCAGACGCTGACGATTACCGCAACGGACGCCAGCGGCAATGTCACTACCAACACCAGCACCACGCTGGATGTGGCCTTCCGCACACTGCCAGAGCTGACGCTGGATACGCCGTTTGGTGATGGCATCGTCAGTCAGGCCGATGCGGCCGGTGAGCTCACCCTGAGCGGCAGTGCGACTAATCTGCCAGAGGGCAGCCCGATCGTGGTGACGATCGGCGATCAGCCATTTAATACGACCGTCGGTGCCAATGGTGCATGGACCTTAACGCTGGCGCCGGGCGCACTCGATGCATTACCTGATGGCCTGACCCAGGTGGTGGTGACGGCCAGCGATGCGGCAGGCAACCCGGCTGAAGTCAGCGCAGGCGTTGAGATTCTGGTGACCGTACCGGCCAATCCGACGATAGCCGCCACGTTGTTTGGCGATAATGTGATTAATACCAATGAAGCCGCCTCCGTGCAGCTAATCACCGGCACTACGCCGTTTGGCGATGGACAAACCGTCAGCGTCAGTGTAGACGGCACGGCGTTAACCGTCTCTGTCGATGCGAACGGTAACTGGAGCGCCAGTCTGCCGCCCGACGTGATTGCCGGTCTGGCAGACGGAACGCACACGATCAGCGTGATCACCACTGACCGGGCCGGGAATACTTCTGTTGCCGTTACGCAAGACTTCACGACGGCCACGGCACCTATCCCCGCGCCGACGCTGAATACGCCATTTGGTGATGGCCGTATCAACGCGATAGAGGCGCAGGCAGATGGCACACTGAGCGGCAATCTGAATATTGATAATGCCGCCTCCGTTACGGTAACCGTCAACGGTACGGCTTATGCCGCCACGCTCAACGGTGATGGCACCTGGTCCCTGGCTCTGCCATCGGCATTACTGCAGACGCTGCCAGACGGTAACTGGCCCGTCGCGGTAACCATGACGGACACCAACGGCAATACGGCCACGATAAACAGCAACATTGTGGTGGCAATACAAACCCTGCCGGATGTCAGCCTGACTCTGCCGTTCGGCGATGGAGCACTGAATGCGGCTGAAGCGGCACAAGACCAGACGCTGACCGGCTCGACAGGTATCAGCGGCGAGGGCCAGACAGTCACGGTGACCATTAGCGGCTTTAATAACGATTTGCCACTCAATGCAACCGTTCTGCCGGACGGAAGCTGGTCACTGGTCCTGACGCCGGCGCAGATGGCGCAGATCCCCAACGGCAGTCATGTTATTACCGTCAACGCCACGGATATTGCCGGCAACACCGACAACACCACGCTCAATGTGGTCACCGCCGTCACCGTTCCCGTGCCCACCTTTGCTGACCTGCAGTTTGGTGGTGATAACGTGCTGAACATTAGCGAGGCTGCTGCTGGCGTAACGCTGACCGGGACGACCGGTAGCCTTGGTGCAAACCAGGCGGCAAGCATCAGCGTGGATCTGGATGGAACACGCTATCCGGGTACCGTTGATGCGAATGGTAACTGGAGCGTCACGATCCCACCTAATGCGTTGAATGCCATCGGAAGTGGCCCGCACAGCGTGACGGTGAATGTGGTGGATGCAACGGGTAATCCGGCTACGGCACAGTTTGATTTTACCGCCGATCTGACACCGCCAGCCCCGAGTGTGGATCCGCTGCCACGCAACGGCTATGTCAATGCCACTGACGTCGAGAACGGTATCACTCTGACGGGCAATACCGGTGAAACCGGTGCCGGGCAACAGGTTGTGGTGACTATCGGCACCACCGATTTCACTGCCCAGATAGCGGCGGATGGAAGCTGGACATTGCCGTTGAGTAACGCGCAACTGAGCGCCCTAACCGATGGCACCTATTCGTTAGCCATTACCGTCACCGATCCTGCCGGTAACAGTACGACGCTCACCGAATCCCTGGTCATCGACACCACGGCGCCAACGATCACCGGTGTGACGTTTGCAGGTAATGATGGGCTGGATTATGCCGAGAGTATTCAGCCTCAGGTGTTAAGCGGCATCGCCAACGGTGCGGAGACCGGGTCAGAGTTAACCGTCACCTATAACGGCACGCTATTAGGTACGGCGGTTGTCGGTGCTAACGGTGCATGGAGTCTGACCCTGACGCCAGAACAAATGAGCACCTTCGTCGCACCGGATACCACGTTAACGCTTGCCGTCAGGGACCTCGCGGGCAATCCGGTCACGCAGGATCTGACGGTGTCAGTTGATCTTACACCACCACCAGGACCGCTGGTCACGCTGGGCACCGTATCGGGTGATAACATCATCAGCACGGTCGATCAGCAGGCAGGTGGCGTCGTGGTGAGTGGAACGTCACAAAATCTCGGTGCCACCGGTGTCGTTACCGTCGTGATCAACGGCGTGGATTACAGCACGACGATTGATGCTAACGGCAACTGGACGACGACAACCTTAGCGGTCAGTGATTTTGGCAGCACTGATGGCCCGGTCACGATTACCGTCAATGCCACCGACGGAACGGATACCGTGACCACCAGCGGCACCGTTCAGATCGACCTGACGGCACCGGTACTGACGATTAACAGCTTCACGGGTGACGATGTGGTTAACGCCAGTGAAAGTTCGACGCGTCAGATCATTAGCGGTACGGCGGACACCAGCGAAACGGGACGTACGGTAACGGTAACCCTGAATGGCAAAACCTACACGGGGATCGTGCAGGGCGACGGCACCTGGTCTACCAGCGTGCCAGCCAGTGATATGCAGGCGTTGGCCAACGGTGAAACGACCATTAATGCGCAGTTGACCGATGCCGCCGGTAACGTGGGCAGTGCCAGCCGGACCATTAACGTCGATACCGCAGCCCCCCTGATTGAGATTGACGCCTTCCTCGGCGATAACCTGATTAACGCCGCCGATATTGCTGTCGGGCAGGTATTAACGGGCCGGACAACCGGTGCGGAAGAGGGGCAAACCATCTCCCTGTACGTGGGCGATGGCGCCCCTGTTGCCACCGGAATCATTGGCGCTAACGGCGTCTGGAGCATTGACCTCACGCCGCAGGTGCTGTCCAGCCTCAACGACGGCGCGCTGGTCTTTGGCGTACGCGTTAACGATCAGGCTGGCAACCAGACGGATGCCACGCTTACCGTAAACAAAGTGGTCAATGCCGCCTTGACGCTGGTAGTGGATTCCGTCTTTGGTGATGGCACGCTGAGCGCGATCGACACCACGATTGCCCAGACCATTACCGGTACGGCTACCTCTGCAGGCGTAGGCGCAACCGTCGCAGTCACAATCGGCGGCACCACCCTGACCAGCGCTGTGGGCCAGGACGGGAAGTGGGCGATTATTGTTCCCCCGAGTGTTCTCGGCCTGCTGAGCGACGGTGAACTGGCCCTGAACGTGACGTTAACCGATGCAGCAGGCAACAGCCGCAGCGTGGGTGAAACGGTCAATGCCATCGTGAATGCCGTACCGGTCGTGAATAACCTGACCGGCCTGTTTGGCGGCGATAATCTGCTGAATATTGCCGAGGCCGCAGTCGATCAACAGATTGGCGGGATCATTGAGAACGCGGCAGTGGGTTCACGCGTGACCGTTATCCTGGGGACGAAGACGTATAACACCACGGTGCAGGCCGGTGGCAACTGGAGCGTGACGCTGCCGTCCGGCGATCTCTCTTCCTTGCTTAATGGCAATCTGACGCTGGGCGTGACTGTCACCGATGCCGTCGGTAACGTAGCCAGCAATAGCGCCACCATTGGTATCTTCACACAAACGCCGACCATCAGCCTGACGTCACTGTTTGGGGATGGCGTGCTTAACCTGGTTGATATTGCCACCAGCCAGACCATCAGCGGCGTGGTAAATAACGTTGCTGCCGGTTCGGTGGTCACGCTGAACATGGGGAACAGCCAGGTCACGGCAACGGTCGGCAGCAACGGCACGTTCACCGCCACGGTTGCGCCGGCTATTTTAGGGACTCTGACGCAGGGAAATCTCACGATTGGTGCCACGGTCACCGATCAGGCCGGTAACACCGCCTCCACCAGCGCCGGTATTCGTGTCGATACGATCGCGCCTACCCTCACGATCAGTCCACTGTTTGGCGATGGCCTGTTGAGTGCCGCGGATGCGTTACTGGGGCAGACGATTGGTGGCGTGGTGAACGGGGCAGAGGCCGGTTCTCGTGTCGTCGTGACGATTGGCGGCCAGCAAATTGTGACGGCAACGGACGCCAGCGGGAACTTTGCTGTGTCACTGACGCCAAGGCTGCTCCAGGGCCTGACGGACGGTACGCTGACGGTCGGCGTCAGCGTCACGGATGCGGCAGGGAATACGACCAGTGGCACGGCGTCGGCAACGGTAGGAATTAATACCTTACCTAAAGTCACGCTCAACCCACTGTTTGGTGACGGCATTTTGAATATTGCCGAGTCGCTGGTCACCCAGACCATCAGCGGTACCACCACCGGCGTAGCCGCAGGCAGTACCGTCAGGCTGGCGATTGGTAATACCACGGCAACGGCGACCGTTAACAACGACGGCACCTTCTCGGCCACGGTTTCCCCCGCCATTCTGGCTACGCTGCTCGGCGGTAACTTTACCGTGAGTGCCTCGGTTACCGACGCCGTGGGTAACACCACCTCCACCAGCGGCGGTGTGCAGCTGGCGCTGACTCAACCCACCCTGACGGTCAATACCGTGTTTGGTGACGGCATCCTCAGCGCTGCGGACCTGACCTCTAACCAGACCATCAGTGGAACATCGAATCTGGCTGCCGGGGCGACGGTCAGTGCTACGCTCAACGGCATTACCTATTCAACGAAGGTAATCAGCGGTGGCAACTGGACAATCAGCGTGCCGAAAGGGGATTTAACCGGCATCAGCGATGGCCTTAAAGCGGTTGCGGTGAGCGCCACAGATGTGAATGGCAACACCGTGACAGGCAGCGGCAGCCTGACCGTCATCAGTAATACCCCACCTGCCGTCACCATTACTTCATTGTTTGGTGATAACGCATTAAGCGTTACCGATGTGAAAACCACCCAGACGATTAGCGGTACGGCGACTAATGCGGAAGGGTCGCTGGTGCAGGTGACGATTGGCGGCCAGACCTTTACTACCACGGTCAGCAGCAACGGCAACTGGAGCCTTCCGGTTTCGGCGTCTAACCTTGCGGCGATCGCGGATGGTCTCTATACCGTTACGGCAAGCGTGACGAATGGCCTGGGTAACAGCGGTAATGCCTCTGCTTCGCTGGGCGTTGCCAGCCGGACCACGCCAACGGCGGGCATCAACAGCTACTTTGGTGGGGATGGTTATCTGAATATTGCCGAGGCGAATGTTGCAGAAACCATTAGCGGGACGAGCAGTAACGCGATTGGGGGGCAGGTTTCCGTCAACGTGGCGGGCAACATTTTCACCACGACGATTGGCAGTAACGGTGCCTGGAGTATCAGTGTGCCGTCAGCCACACTGAAAAGCATTGCGGATGGCAGCCATTCTGTAGCCGTTACTATCACCGACGTGGGCGGTAACAGCACCACAGCTACCAGCAGCTTCACGGCGCTGTCGCACAATCAGCCGCTTCTGGGCGTCGATCCTGTGTTGAGTGTGGTGTCATCGCTGATCAACGGGCTGACAGTGCAGGGGGGCTCTCTGAATGCGGCGCAGGGGTCAAAAGTCAGCGTTACGCTGCTGCTGGCTAACGGCAGCAACGGGCCGACGATTAACACCACTACGGATGCGCTCGGACGCTACGCGGCTAACTTCAGCCCCGCGCTGTTGTCGGTTGGGGGACTGCTGTTGTCGCTCAATACGCTGGCGAAGGTCACGATTACGGATGTGGCTGGCAACAGCTACACCACGACCAATACGCTAGTATTAGGCGCGTTGTTGCCGATCACCACGGCGTCAACGACCGAGTCCGTTGCGCTGTTCTCGCTGGTGGACGACAGTGCAACCGCGGCGGGCCATGATATGCAGCACAACACGCAGTCCAGCGAAGAGGCAACGCCGACGGTGCATGTGGCTTCAACGCTGACCACCGAAGCCGATGTGGCCGCGCCGGTCAATGTGCCGGAGGACAATACCGGCGTCGCGGCGGCGGCAGTTGCTGAAACGGCCGCCGTAACAGAAACGCCTGTTGACGAAAGTTACAGCATTGGCGGGGTGGTGATTACGCTTGCGGATGGCAGCACCGTGGAAGGCGCATCGGTAAATGGGAGTAGTGGTGCCGATACGGTTGTGGTCAGCGATCTGAACTTCAGTCATATCGATGGCGGTGCAGGAACCGATACGCTGGTGCTGAACGGCGATCATCTGACGTTGGATCTGACCGATCTTGGGCTGAAAGTGGAAAACATTGAAGTGCTCGATCTCGGCCAGAGCGGCACGAACGCGGTGAAGCTGGATCTCAACGAGGCGCTGAATATCACTGACCAGCAAAGCGATGATCTGGTGATTAAAGGGGCTGACGGTAGCCTCGTCACGCTGGTCAATGGCCAGGGTGACACGTGGGAAATCAGTGGCGAACGCATGGTAAATGGTCAGTCCTACGAGGTCTACCATAACTCGGCACTCGCCAATGACAACACGTTGGGCGATGTTCTGATTCAACACAATCTGCAGGTACACATCGTGTAAAATACGATATTTACGGTAAACACTTACCCACAGCAGCGGTTGCGCAAGCTTCCGCTGCTTTTTTCTGCAACGTGGCTTTCAACATTCCGCCACGCTTCCTGGCAACGTGTCAGCAGGGGTAAGCACGCCGTGAGGGCATCCGGCCACTGGCGGATAGATGAAACAGGCCGTTTTATCTTGACTTCGTGTAACGCTGTTCCGACCCAGAGTAACGGGCAGATTAACGCCGGTTCGACAGGAAGCGTAATCGTCGCCTTCGGATACCGCCTTGCCTGACAACCGCCCCATTAATCACCATCACGAGACCTTCCAGACTCTGAGAGTGCTGTGTCCCGACTGACAGCCGCTCGCCACTCAATGATAAGCAATGTGACTTTTTTAAAATTGATGTCGTTTATTTTATCTTAAGCAGTAGCGGGGAATAGTATCTGTCTAAAAAATCGCCTCTCAGTAAATATATTTGATAATTGGTGATTTTTAACATGATCCCTTTCTCTGTATGTACTATTAATAGTAACTCGCGCTTAGCGGTCTTTACTGAAAGCATTAATTAAATTAACAAAAAAATGCGTGATGCTTATCGCGGCCTTGCTTTTTTTACATACTGAAATCACCAGGACGTCATCGAATGATCACAAGAAAACCTGTTGGTATGAATAATGAACAAAGCGCGTTTAGCCCTGTTTTTTTACGCTCTGAATGGCCTGGCCCTGCCCGCGGCATTTGCCGCCCCCTTACCCAAAGCGGAGTTCAACTGGCGCGCCGCACCCAGCGAAGAGCAGGTCGCCATTTTGACCCTGCGGGAAGCCATCCTTCGAGCCTTCGCACGCAACCCAAAAATTTCCGAGGCGGCGGCGCAGATTCATATTGGTGAAGGCGATCTGAGTGCCGCGCAAAGTGCCTGGTATCCCCAGATATCGCTTCAGGGGGCCGCGGGGCGCTCACATCAAACCGACTCATCTGGCAGTCTGAATAACAATGGGTCCGGTGGAATCACCCTCAGCCAGCTGTTATATGACTTTGGCCGCACTAACGGTGCCATTGACGAGCAGCATGCCCTGTCAGATGCCTACCGTTTCGGGTTATTTGACGCCATGACGCAGGTGGCTAAAGAGGCCTTACAGTCTTATCTGGAAGTCAAACGTTATCAGGCACTTGCCGCCACGGCACAGACGAATATCGCCTCGCTGGAGCACGTACGCGACATTGCCAAAATGCGTGCAGATGCCGGACTCAACTCTCAGTCGGATGTGCTGCAGGCCGAAACCCGTATCGCCGCCATGCATGCCACGCGTGAACAGTATCTGGCCCAACTGCGCTCTGCCAACGCGCAGCTTACCGTCCTGACTGGCGTGGTGCCTGCCACGCTGCCCGAGCTGCCCCAGGCGCTGTTACAACAGCAAATCACCCTGGATAAAATCGCCTATGAAAACAGCGCATCGGTGCGCAGTGCGCAATACAAACAGGAAGCCGCCCGCGAACGGGTCCGTCAGGCGCAATCGGGTCACTGGCCCAGCATCAGGGTTCAGGCTGGCCGGACACGTTACGAAAACGATACCCGCTCATACTGGGACGACGAAGTCCAGCTCCAGGTAGAAGCGCCGCTCTATCAGGGTGGTCTCGTCAATGCCAAAACCCAGTCAGCGGAGGGCGATCGGCTGGCCGCCCAGGCTGCGGTACAGCAAGCCAAACTCACGATTAATCAAAACGCCTCCACATCTTACGCCGATATGCTCGGTGCTCAGCAGCGTCAGCTGGCGGGAGAGGCGCAGTTAGCCAGCGCGGAACATACGCGCAACGTGTATGCCGATGAGTACCGACTCAGTAAACGCAGCCTGAACGATCTGCTTAGCGTTGAGCAGGATGTGTTTCAGGCCGACAGCGCGCGAATCACTGCGCTTTATGACGGGTGGGACGCCACCGTCCGTTACGCCGCTGCCGTCGATAACCTGCTCGACATCATGGGTATCGATCGTCAAAAAAGCAGTGGTGATCTTCTTCCTTCTTTGCAATAGCCAACCCGTTCTAAAAGGCGCGAACAATGAGTGCACAAAACCCGACAACCGATAACTGGATTGCTGCGATGTTGCGCGTGGCGGCACGCTTCGGTAAGCCTGCAGAAGGCAAAACGCTTCGCCAGCAAATGCGCTGGTTTGAACACCTGCCGGTGTCGCAGCAGCGGGATCGCCTGTGCGGGCTGCTGGGTCTGCATTTAACCATGGTGCCGCAGAACCAACTGCGCTGGCGGCAGGACATCACGCCCGTGGTGCTGGTGATGGAAAATAACAGCGTCGCCGTGCTGGAAGAAATCGATGGCAAGGGTGGGGCGCGCTACTGGCTTAGTGAAGGCGGGGATGTCATTCGGGAAGGCGAGCTGGCAAGCCTGCTCTCCAGAGCCCAGGGGGACATTGGCGTGATTGGCGTGGCCGCGCGCGGAAGAGATGCCCGCATTGATGAATTCGTACAGCCCTATGAACCCCACTGGTTCTGGAAAAACTTTCGCGGCATGGGCCGGCGAATTGGCGAAATATCTCTGGCATCGATAATCAGTAACGTCCTGGCACTCGCCGGTATTCTTTTCTCAATGCAGGTATACGACAGGGTTATTCCGGCGCAGTCCGAGGCGACGTTGTGGGTGCTGTTTGTCGGCGTGCTCATTGCCGCCGCCATTGAATATTTGATTCGCCTGATGCGAACGCAGGTTTCTGACCTGATGGGGAAACGCATCGATCTGAACGTGTCCGCCATGCTGTTTGCCCGGGCGATGAATATTCGCAATGAGTCACGGCCTAAATCCACCGGCTCTTTCATCTCCCAGCTGCGTGAAATCGATCAGGTTCGTGAGTTACTGACCTCAACCACCGTCGGCGCTGCCGCAGACTTACCCTTTGTCATTCTGTTCCTGTTTATCATGTCGTTTATCGGCGGCTGGCTGGTACTGATTCCGCTGGCTGCTATTCCGCTCATTATTATTCCAGGGATGTTAGTGCAGTTCCCTATGGCGCGTCTGGCAAAAGCCGGACTGCGCGAAGGCGCGCTGCGGAATGCCGTGCTGGTCGAAACGATAGAAGGCATTGAGGATATCAAAGCGCTGCAGGCCGAGCCTTACTTTCAACGCCAGTGGGAGCAAACCCACGAGGTTAGCGCCTCGATTGGCAATCAGCAACGTCTGTGGGGCGCCAGGCTGACCGGCTGGGCTTCCACCGTGCAGCAACTGACCTACGCGGGCATGCTGGTGTTCGGGGTTTATCTGGTACTGGATTCACAAATCACCACCGGTACGCTGGTGGCCTGTAGCCTGCTCTCTTCGCGCACCATTGCGCCACTCATGCAGCTGACCATGGTGTTTTCTCGTTGGCAGCACGCCAAAACCGCGATGAAAGGGCTGGATGAGCTGCTAAAAAAACCGCTCGATAAACCCGAGTCGGCCACCATGGCGCACTGTCCAACCCTGACCGGCCACTTTGAACTGCGCAACGTGCACTATACCTACGACGAAGAGAACGAGAAAAACGTGCTCAATGTGCAGCAGTTGAACGTTAAGCCAGGGGAGAAAATAGCCATTCTGGGAAAGGTGGGCGCGGGCAAATCTACCCTGTTAAAAATACTGGCGGGCCAGGCGCAGGCCAGCCAGGGAAAAGTGCTGGTGGACGGCGTGGATATGGCACATATCGATCCGACCGATTTGCGCCGCCAGCTTGGCTGGCTGTCCCATGATTCGCGGCTGTTTTTTGGCACGCTCAGGCAGAATCTGCTGCTCGGCAATCCCCACGCCAGCGAACAGGAAATGCTGCAGGCGTTACGGATTAGTGGCGCGCTGTCGCTGATTCAGCAGGATGCGGCCAGTCTGGATCGCGTGATCAATGAAGGGGGGCGAGGGCTGTCAGGTGGACAGCGGCAAATGATCATGCTCAGTCGAATGATCCTGCGCCAGCCGCAGGTGGTGCTGCTGGATGAGCCAACGGCCGCCATGGATGAGCAGCTTGAAGAGCATGTCATCCGTCAAATGCAGGGCTGGATCAGTGGACGCACGTTGATTCTGGTGACGCATCGCCCCGCGCTGCTGAAGATGGTCGATCGCATTGTCGTGATGGATAACGGGCGCATTATTGCCGACGGTGCGAAAGAGCAGATATTGCGGCGCGCAACTCAGAACGTCCCGGAAGCGACACAGGGAGGTGCGGTATGAGTGCGATCATCGATAAAGACCTTGCCAGACACGAGCGGCGCACCTCCGCGATCATCTGGCTGTGTACGGCGGCGCTGGCCTTTTTCCTGATCTGGGCGCACTTTGCCATTCTTGATGAGGTAACCGTAGGGACCGGTAAGGTTACGCCATCTACGCGCGCCCAGGTCATTGACAGCCTGGACGGTGGCATCGTTAAGCAGCTCAACGTGCACGAGGGCGATATTGTAGAAAAGGGCCAGATACTGGCCACGCTGGACCCAACCCGGTTTCAGTCTAACTTTGGTGAAGTACAGGCCAGAGTTCGCACGCTGCGTGCTTCATCGGAGCGGCTCAACGCTGAACTGTCGGGAATTCCACTTAAATTCAGTGCTGAGACGCAAAAAGAGCCGCAGCTGGTGGCGCGTGAGAGACAGCTGTATGAATCGCGTCGGCGTAACCTCACCGAGACCATCAACAACCTGCAACAGTCTTTGCGGCTGGTACAGGATGAGCTGCGGTTAACTGAACCGCTGGTGGCAAAAGGCGCGGCGGGGCAGGTTGAAGTGATTCGCCTGCGCCGCCAGGTCAGCGATCTGCGTGGAAAAATCGATGAGGCGCGTAACGATTATCTGGTCCGCGCTCATGAGGAACAGGTAAAAAACAATGCCGAACTCGACGCTCAGCTACAGGTAGCCGCAGGCAAAGAGGATCAGCTGACGCGCGCCACGCTCTATTCACCCGTGCGCGGCATCGTTAAAGATATTCAGGTCACCACGGTAGGTGGTGTACTCGAACCCGGCGGAAAAATGATGGAAATCGTCCCCCTGGAAGATCAGTTACTGATTGAAACCCGTATCAATCCCCGTGATATCGCCTATATCCGGCCCGGGCTGGCGGCCGTGGTGAAAGTCACAGCCTATGACTCATCCATTTACGGGGATTTAACCGGCGTGGTGGAAACCGTTTCGCCTGATACCTTGCAGGATGAAGTTAAACGCGACCAGTATTACTACCGGGTTTATGTGCGTACGCAAAAAGCAGAACTCACCAACAGAGGTGGACGACGCTTTCCTATCGTACCGGGCATGGTGGCGAACGTGGAGATAAAAACGGGGCAGAAATCTGTCATGGACTATTTGCTTAAGCCGTTGAATAAAGTCAAAGAATCAATGCGCGAACGCTAATATAGCCCACGTTTTCTGACGTCGCGTATTTTAGTTACGTTGCGTGATAAATTAGCCGCTGAAGTTTACCTGCTGAGGCGGTATATTGCGCGAAATAAACCCATAAATACGGTGAAGAATGACGCAGCTATCCCGGTTATTCAACTCTTTAAGACGATCAAGAAAACTTTCAGGCAAAAAAAAGCCGGGCAATAAGCCCGGCGATATATAAGGGTAAAAAAAATCATTCGGGGTGAATGAAGATAAGAAATAAATGATGATAGCGGGGGTAAGTATATTGGCTGGCGAATAATAAGTTTTACCATTGAGTGCTTAGGATTATTCCCAATAAAATCATTCTGATAGCTATTATTTTCAACCCGGTTGTCATTTTGTGCTTTATTTTTTATCACTCCGTGCGGCTAATAAGTTCCCATTTATTTACATATGGCAATAAATTTTACAGATTATGAAACACTTTCGGAAATTTAGTAGCATTTTTACGATGGATTATTACCCATTATGAAACAACAATGGTTTGCCGACCAATATGACTATCGGTTTGCAGTGGCAAATATAAAAGGCACATAACAGAGGGTAATAAAAATGAAGCGTCACATTCTCTCCCTGGCGATCCCGGCATTACTGGCAGCAGCGGGCTCGGCAAATGCGGCTGAAATATACAATAAAGACGGCAATAAATTAGACCTGTTCGGCAAGGTTGACGGATTGCACTATTTCTCGGACAACGACGGTGCCAATGGCGACCAGTCTTATGTTCGTTTTGGCTTTAAGGGTGAAACCCAGGTAACAGATCAACTGAGCGGCTACGGCCAGTGGGAATACCAGGCGGCGCTCAACAATTCAGAAGCACAGGGTACGGCAAACAGCTATACCCGTGTTGGTTTTGCAGGACTGAAATTCGGCAATGCGGGTTCCTTCGACTACGGTCGTAACTACGGTGTGGCTTACGACATCGGTGCATGGACTGACGTTCTTCCTGAGTTTGGTGGCGATACCTATGGCGCAGACAACTTTATGTTCCAGCGTGGCAACGGTATGGCGACCTACCGCAACAATGGGTTCTTCGGTCTGGTAGACGGCTGGAACTTTGCAGTTCAGTATCAGGGCAAAAACGATAACCCAACGGAAGCAAGCGGCGGGCGTGATGTGCTGGGTGAAAACGGCGACGGCTGGGGTCTGAGTACGACCTACGATCTGGGCTCCGGTTTCGGTATCGGTGCGGCAACCTTCCAGTCGGATCGTACTAACAACCAAAATGGCAATGCGCCGGGCATTCTGGGTCGCGGAGATAAAGCGGAAGCTTATACCGGTGGTCTGAAATACGATGCTAACAACATTTACCTGGCTGCGATGTACACGCGCGCCTATAACGCGATCAGCTTTGGCGACAGCACAAGCGGTAATCAGCCAAACACGGCTTACGGCTATGCTGACAAGGCTGATAACTGGGAATTAGTGGCACAGTACCAGTTTGACTTTGGTCTGCGTCCTTCTCTGGCGTACGTTAACTCACGCGGCACCGATGTGCAGAACTGGGGCAAACAGAATCTGAAGAAATATGTCGACGTGGGTGCGACTTACTACTTCAACAAAAACATGTCGACCTATGTTGATTATAAAATCAACTTACTCGATGACAACGACTTTACCAAGGCCGCCGGCATTAATACCGATGACGTGGTGGGCGTAGGCCTGGTGTACCAGTTCTAAATGTCTCAGGGAGCGCCCATGCGCTCCCTGATTTATTAATCTGCCGGGTGTTCCGGCTCGTGATCGTCCTGTGGCACGATCACGTTGCCATATCTGGCCCCCTCGAATGCCACACCTGAAAGTGTAAACGCCGCAAAACTCAGCCAGTTTTGCATCGCAGTCATTACGGTTTCCGACTTATCCATCCCACACCTCTCAGCAACACAGTTAAGGTTTCTGGTGCAGGAATCGTGCCAGCCCAACCGCTCTCATAGCCACGGAAAAACAGGTGATTTTGCTACAATGGCGCGCGAATTAGGGGGCTGATGACCTTAAATGGTGCAGGGGCGATCAACGACGGCGCAGATAAGCGGTTGGCATGTTGCGGTTACGGCGTTGCTGCCAGGTTTTATAGCTTCCTAGTACGAACAGGCCCAGCGCAGCGGCAAGGATTACATAAATCATCTGTGACTCCTTATTCTGACGCTCTCAGGAGCGAGCGGAACGTAGCAGTGTGATCGACCTCATAAGTTTTATCAACCATGTTTAAGTTACTTTACTTAGCGTTTGTGCTTTGAAATATGCATAGATGACCTGTTACGGATAAATAATGATGCGTTTTAAGATAAATCTCCTGTTTGTAGCTTTAATGTCATTGTTAATGGGATGTGACGACACGTCATCCAAAGCCCATGACGCCATGGTGCTGGAAGGCAAAACGATGGGAACGGTGTGGCGAGTCAGCCTGGCAGGCGTCGAGGCTGGACGCAGAGCGGCACTACAACAGCGCATTCAGCAACGACTGGACGCCGATGATGCGGAACTCTCGACGTGGAAACCAACGTCAGTGCTGTCACGTTTTAATCAGAGCCGTGCAACAACGCCTCAGCCGGTGAGTGAAAACATGGCTGATATCGTGACGATTGCGCTGCGTATCGGCAAAAAAACCTCGGGCGCCATGGATATTACGGTAGGGCCGCTGGTGAATTTATGGGGGTTTGGCCCCGATAAGCAGCCCAGCCATATTCCGGATGACAGCCAGATTGCCGCGGCCAAAGCCCTGACCGGCTTACAGCATTTACGTGTCATACAGGGAGGCGAAGGCCAGTGGTTACAGAAGGATTTGCCTGGCTTGTATGTTGATCTCTCAACGGTGGGAGAAGGGTTTGCGACCGATCACCTTGCGCGGCTGATGGAACAGGAGGGGATTAACAATTACCTGGTCTCAGTTGGGGGGGCTGTTTTATCCCGCGGAATGAATGCGCAGAACCAGCCATGGCGGGTGGCGATTCAGAAACCGACCGATCGCGAAAATGCTGTGCAGGCACGAGTAGACCTGCAGGGACACGGCATCAGTACATCAGGCAGCTATCGAAACTATTATGAGTTAGACGGTAAACGTCTTTCACACATTATCGATCCCGCGACCGGCCGCCCGATTGACCATAAGCTGGTGTCAGCGACCGTGATTGCCACTACGGCGCTGGAAGCGGATGGCTGGGACACCGGCCTCATGGTGTTAGGGACTGAAAAAGCCAAAGCCCTGGCGATTAAAGAGAAACTGGCGGTGTATTTGATCACCCGGGAAGGCGATCGCTTCGTCAGCTGGATGTCGCCCCAGTTCTCTGCTTTTATTATTCCATCTGACTGAGAGAACCGCTATGCTGGATCTGTTTAGTGATGCCTCACCCTGGCAAGAACCTCTGGCTGATGGTGCGGTGATTCTACGCCGTCGCGCACGTGATGAAGCGGAAGATCTGTATCAGGCCATGATGGCAATCGCAGAATGCAATCCGTTTGAGCACCGCATCACGCCGGGCGGACATCGCATGTCCGTTGCGATGACCAACTGTGGGGATTTCGGCTGGTCGACAGACGCGCGCGGTTACCGATACAGTGAACAGGACAGCAGCAGTCAACGTCCGTGGCCGGCAATGCCGGATGCGTTTCGCCGGCTGGCGCAGCAGTCGGCTGAAGAGGCCGGCTTCCCGGGCTTCAATCCGGATGCCTGCCTGGTTAACCGCTACGAACCCGGCGCTAAGCTGACGCTGCATCAGGACAAGGATGAAAAAGACTTACGCCAGCCCATCGTTTCAGTGTCCCTGGGCCTGGCGGCGGTTTTTCAGTTTGGTGGCTTTGAGCGGGGCGACCATGCACAGCGGGTTTTGCTGGAACATGGCGATGTGGTGGTGTGGGGCGGGCCTTCGCGACTGCGCTACCACGGGATCCTGCCGCTCAAGGCGGGCATCCATCCGCTCACCGGCGCCTTTCGCTATAACCTGACATTCAGGCGGGCTTTTTAACCTCCGCTCAAAGTGCGAATAACTATTGCTATCATTTGCCATCACATTACACTGCAGGCTGATTTTCATGTCTGGTAAGGTTTTATGGCGTTGTTAAATGTGGTTTTCTGCCAGTATCGCTGGCCGTTTATTGGCGTAATTTTGCTCACCCTGCTGAGTGCCGCATTGGGTATTGGCATGATTGCTTTTATCAATAGCGAAATGATCGTCGCCGTGAATACTTCCCTGACCGTTCTGCCCGCGTTTCTGTTCCAGGTCGTGGTGCTGATGGGCGTAACGCTGGCCTCACAGCTGGCGCTGACCTGGCTGGGCCATCAGTTTGTCTGGCGCATGCGTGGCGAATTTATCAAGCGTATCCTGGACACGCGCGTGGAGCGCATTGAACAGATTGGTAGCGCACAACTGCTGGCGGGATTAACCAGCGATGTTCGGGCAATCACCCTCGCTTTTGTCCGATTGCCGGAGTTAATTCAGGGCATCATTATCACGCTCGGTTCAGCGCTGTATCTTGCCTGGCTGTCACCCAGAATGCTGCTGGTCACCAGCGGCTGGCTGGTCGTGACTATCATCGGCGGCTGGATGCTGGTATCGCGGGTTTATCAGCACATGGCGAAGTTACGCGAAGTCGAAGACAATCTCTACCGCGATTACCAGACGGTGATCGCGGGGCGTAAAGAGCTACAGCTTAACCGTGAGCGTGCCAGACTTATCTATGAAACGGTTTATCAGCAGGACGCCAGCATATACCGGCACCATATTGTGCGTGCCGATACCTTTCATCTCAGTGCCGTTAACTGGTCAAACATCATGATGCTGGGCGCTATCGGAATGGTGTTTTACATGGCTAACAGTCTGGGATGGGCCAATACGGCCGTCGCGGCCACCTTTTCCCTGACGTTGCTTTTTTTGCGCACGCCGCTGCTGTCCGCGGTCGGCGCTCTGCCTACGCTACTGAGCGCTCAGGTCGCCTTTCGCAAGCTCAATACCTTTGATCTCGCGCCCTATGAACCTGACTTTCCCGCCTTTAAAGGCGAAACCGACTGGCAGACGCTTGAATTGCGAGATGTGACCTTTCACTACGGGGATAACGGTTTTCAGGTCGGACCGGTTAACTTGCGGCTCCAGCGCGGCGAGCTGGTGTTTTTAATCGGCGGTAATGGGAGCGGCAAATCGACGCTGGCCATGCTACTCACCGGACTGTATCGCCCTCAGTCCGGCAGTCTGTTAATCGATGGCAAACCGGTTGATATTGGCGACCTCGATCGCTGGCGCAAACACTTTTCCGCCGTCTTTACCGATGTCCATCTGTTTGATCGCCTGATTGACAGCAAAGGCGATCCGGCGTCACCTGCCCGGATTCAGCAGTGGCTGGAAAAGCTTAAAATGCAGGACAAACTAAAGGTTGAAGGAAATAAGATCCTGAATCTGCAGTTGTCAAAAGGGCAAAGTAAAAGGCTGGCGCTGCTGCTGGCCGTGGCTGAACAGCGCGATGTCCTGCTGTTGGATGAGTGGGCAGCCGATCAGGATCCCCATTTCCGCCGGGTTTTCTATCGTGAACTACTGCCGGCGTTACAGGCCGCCGGTAAAACGGTATTCGCCATCAGCCACGACGACCACTACTTCATTCATGCCGATCGTCTGCTGGAAATGCGTGAGGGGAATCTGTACGAATTAACCGGCCATGCTCGCGACCACGCCAGCCTGGATGCCGTCAGGCTGACTGATACCGGATTGTGATGTCTGATGAACGCGATTGACAAGGCTGCCGAATGCCTGAGTATCACACGCAAAAGAAGGCGCAGAGGGCAGATGCATAAACGATAAAGCCGCTCAGGGTGAGCGGCTTAGAAAAGGTCTGGTTGGCGCTTGAAATCACACGTTGCTTTATTGTAACGCGGTGTGAGGTTAGTAGCTTGTTATAATCAATCGTTTGGCGGGATGGAGAAGTTTTTCAGTGAAACGACAAAATGTTGTTGGCCTTTGCTGATGCGCGCACCGCGATCGCACCACTGACTTGCCAGACGAAAGAAATCGTCACAACCGATGTCGTATGCCAGCTCCACCTTGTTAATGCCTGAGTGCAGTAAATTTTCTGCATCCTTCAGGTTCTTAGCTTGGATGATCATATCTGTACCCTCGATTTCAGGAGGGAACAGAATAAGCGTTTTTTATGACAAAATTGTTTCAGTTTGATGAACTGCTGTCATATTTGTTATTTTTGTGAAGCTGTAGACAGTAAAGCTTTATCACTAACTCATTAATTAATATCAATAATGATGATTTTTTAGCAATTTATCGGGAAAGTCTGATATTGCAACCATCAGCAGCGGGCTGTTCAGCACAGCCCGGCAGACAGAAATCGTTTAGTCCTGTTGATGTCTGTCAGGCAGCAGGCCAGTCAGTGATTTTTAGGTTTGGGCTTCATGCTCACTCTCAGTGCGAAGGCGTTCCTGAGCCAGAAAACTCAGGTCGCTGCCTGCAGGACGCTGGTAAATGCGCAGCGAAAAGACGTTAGCGATGGCATAAACGTACTCGAAGATGGCCGATTGGGTATGTTCATAATCGACCCAAAGCACTGACGACGTAAAGCAATAGATCTCAATGGGGAGCCCCTCAGAAGACGGCTTCATTGACCTCACCACGATATACATCTCTTTATGGATATCATCTCGCTGAGCCAGCCAGGCGGTGAGATAGTGACGAAAGATCATCAAGTTCGTCATACCATTTTCGACGAACCAGCGATCGCCAACGGCACTCAGTTCGCGGCCATCCATAAGTTTGGACAATTGTTCATTAATGCCGCGAATCTGCGTCATGGGCTCCAGCATGGCGTGATTTACAAAGCTTATAGACGTTTGATCAATGTAAAAACTGCGCATGATCCGGCGCGCACCGGATGAGAACATGGCCTGCCAGTTGGTATAGGTTTCGGTCAGAAAGGTTTTGGTGGGAACGCGGGACAGCGTATTGTCCCAGTTGCGAATGGTAATAGTGTGAAGGGCGATATCCACTACCTCTCCACTGATATTATTCACCGGAAGCTCTATCCAGTCGCCTAGCTGCAACACATCATTCGAAGAGAGCTGTATATTCGCTACCAGCGACAGTAAGGTGTGCTGAAATATCAACATCAGTACTGCTGCCACTGCACCCAGACTGGAGATAATAATGACTGGCGATTTATTCGACATGATAGCCAGGATCATAATCGCCGAAATGATATGCACCAGAATTTTGCCGACCTGAATATAACCTTTGATGGAATGGTTTTTACGTTTCGACTTTTTTACGTAGGAGATATTGATAATCTCCAGTACTTCATTAAAGAACAGCGACAGGTAGATCATGAACAAAATGCCGCAGATGGTCTTAATGGCAATCAGCAGATGCTCCGGCAAGTCCGGCATAAACTGCAGCAGGAAGTAGACGGTGATCACCGGAATAAAATTAGAAAGCTTTTCAGACAGCCTGACGTCTTTATCCAGCGGCACCTGATTTTTATGGCTGCTGAAGAACACCTTACGTACGACTTTGACAACCAAAAACTTACAAATCAGATGCGCAACCAGGCCCGCGACAATCAACACAACGATGTTAATAGCAATGGAAAGAGCAGGTTTGTTCTCGATAAAGTGTTGTATGTCGTTCAAATAATTCATGTTAATCGTATGCCTGGAAATTTGTCTGTATTCAATCACAAACCTGATAATGGCGATAAGCGTAGCGTGCGTTTGGACTTTTTGCGACGAGTAAGTTAATTGAATTTATTCATTTTGTCAGCGCCTGGCTGCAGTGCTGGCAGTCTGGCGGCTGCGCTACCACCGGGCATCAAGCGCACTGAATCAGCGCTTTTGATACGAAATTGATTAACGCACAGCAGCATTGACACCCGCGAGGCGTGTTGGTGTTTCCTGTTCACCTTATTCACAGGTGCGACAAGATCAGCAGGCATCACTGCGCTAAGGTGCGGCAAAGAAAAACGGTCCTTGCAGGGAGGCAGTGAATGTTTTTAATTGCATTAACGTGAAACCGTTATCACTGGTGAATATTTATTTAAGAAGTGATGCTGTAGCCTTTATGACTGTTTATGAGATGAAGTGCATTGAGTGCAGATTAAACTAAGTTGATATCTCAAGATATTATTGATAAGAGTGATATCACCTTTCTGTTATATGTTTCTGTAAGGTGAAATTGATCTTTTATATATATCAGGCTGTTGGGTAAATGTAGACTTTGCAAACAGTATTTATGTCTGTATATGCTAAATATATGGAGTATCTGGTCGTTATTTGGCTTATGAGAGAGCTGTCGTAGGTTAAAAATGGCTCTAAAACATATGCTTATCTCCACCTCTTTTCAGGAAGGTGGAAAATGAAAACTCACATTATCTCTAACAGTCACCCCGGTGGTCGTGTTCAGTCGGCGCGCTCGGGCAGAGTGGGCGTTATTGAAAAAGCCGGTTTTGGCGCCGGCGATGCGGCCTGCAATATGTTGTTTAATCCGATAACCATGTTCTTGTCGTTTTTCTATACGGATATATTTGGCCTTGCGCCGGGCGTGGTGGCGACCATCTTTCTTGTTGTACGATTTGCCGATGCGGTTTTCGACCCCTTTTATGGCGCTTATATTGATAAAACCGCGACGCGATGGGGGCGTTTTCGTCCCTGGATTATTGGCTTTGCCGTACCCTTTGCCATTAGCTGTATGGTGATGTTTTACACACCGGATTTACAGGGCCATGCAAAGGTCATATATGCCTTTATTACCTATCTGATTTTGTCGCTGCTTTATTCCGGGGTTAACATTCCTTACTGCTCGCTGGGCGGCGTAATCACTACCAACGCGCAAGAACGGGTTTCCTGTCAGCAATTCCGTTTTATGGGCGCCGGGCTCGCCAGCCTGTTCTGCACGCTGACATTACTGCCAATGGTGGCCTTTTTTGGTAACGGAAACCGGCAAATCGGTTTCTTCTGGGTCATCACCATTTTTGCCATCATTTCCCTGTTTTTGTTTGTTTTTTGTGTGGCAACCACCCGGGAGCGCATTACGCCCAAGAGCAATGCCGGAGAATCCATTTTCACTATTATCCGGCAAATCACAAAAAACGATCAGTGGGTGGTCTGTGTCTTTGCCATGTTTCTGGACTGTATCCCTTCTTTTGTGCGCGGCGCCGCCTGTATCTACTTTGCGAAGTACGTGATGGGATTAAACGATTACTACGCCACGCTGTTCCTGAGCACCGGCATTGTTGCCGGTATTCTTGGCTCTTACATTACCCCGTTTTTCACGAACCGGTGGTGTAAGGTTCAGGTTTATCAGGCATGCAAAGCGGTCGCGCTGGCGATGTCAGTGGTGTTCTTCTTTTTGCCCGCCCAGAACGTGGTAATGGTGTTTGGCTGGTTTTTTCTCCTGTCAGTCATTCATCAGATTGGTGCGCCTATCCTGTGGTCGTTTATCGGTGACGTTGACGACTATGGCGACTGGAAAACAGGCAAGCGCCTGTCTGGGATCTGTGCCTCTGGCAACCTGTTTTCACTCAAAATTGCGCTGGCCGTCAGCGGCGCGATTGTGGGGGCTGTTCTGTCGGTCACCGGCTATCAGGCCAACGTGGCGGTACAAAGCAGCAGCGCAATCAATGGTATCTATGCGCTAATGGTCTGGATTCCGGTTATCGGTTATTTACTGTCTGTGTGGCTGGTCCGTACGCGCTACATATTGACCACCGCCAAAATGAAAACCATTGAAGACGATCTGTTCTCAACGCATCCCGAGTAAGCCTTTATCCGTAATTCGTTATGAAGACAGAAGGGGAGAAAATGATTACGTATTTTTTTCAAAAGCAAAACTACATCGATCGGGTGGACGATGCCCTGTACGGCTCTTTTGTCGAACACCTTGGCCGCGCCGTCTACAGCGGCATTTATGAACCTGGGCATGCTACGGCGGATCAACACGGCTTTCGGCAGGACGTAGGGGAACTGGTGCAGGATCTGGGGATCAGCACCGTACGTTATCCCGGTGGTAACTTTGTCTCGGGCTATAACTGGCGTGACGGCATTGGCCCGCAAGCCGAGCGCCCGGTCAGGCTGGATTACGCGTGGCTGACGAAAGAAAGCAATCAGTTTGGCATCGATGAGTTCGCCACCTGGTGTGAGAAATATGCGGTGACGCCAATGATCGCCGTCAACCTCGGCACAGGTACGCCGCAGGAGGCCGGTTACTTTATTGAATACTGTAATCTGGCGTCCGGCACTGCGCTCAGCGATCTGCGCATTCAGCATGGCCGGGAAACGCCGTATAATTTTAAACTCTGGTGCCTGGGTAATGAGATGGACGGCGAGTGGCAAACCGGGCAGCTGAGTGCGGAAGATTACGTCAAAAAAGCGCGGGAAACGGCAAAAATCATGCGCTGGGTCGACCGGGATATCAGGCTGGTCGCCTGTGGCAGCTCTAACTCGTTACAGGCCAGTTACCCGGAATGGGATCGTATCGTTCTGGAAGGGCTCTACCATCATATCGATTACCTCTCATGCCACCATTATTTCGAAAACAGCACCGGTAACCCGCAGGATTTCTTAGCGTCGTTCCAGAGGATGGATGATTTTATTCATACCATCACGGCCACGGCGGACTATGTAAAAGCCAAACTGCGCAGCGATAAGAAGATGATGCTGTCGTTTGATGAATGGAACATCTGGTCAATTGAAGGCGAACCCTGGCAGGATCACTTTATCGATCCCAACAACCGCTATCAGGAAGCGCCGCCCCTGCTGGAGCAGTCTTATACCTTCCTGGACGCGCTGACGTTTGGCGGGCTGATGTGTTCATTACTCAATCATTGTGACCGGGTGAAAATGGCGTCGCTGGCCCAGTTGGTCAATGTGATTGCTCCCATCTTTACCCGTCCCGGCGGCGAGGTCATCCGACAGACGATCTACTGGCCTTTTCAGATGGTGAGCCAGTATGGACGCGGGCACGCGCTGCGCTATTTTGCCAACGTTCCCACCGTTAGCACGGTGCATGGCGAAACCCGGCAGATACAAAGCGCAGCGGTGTACAATGAAGAGAGGCAGCAAATTGCCTTCTTTGCGCTCAATACACACGACCATGACGCAACAGACATCCGGTTTATGCTGGATGCGTTTGGTGAGGGAGTACTCTCCCAACATATCGTGTTAGCTGGCCATGCGCTGGATGCCAGAAATACCTTCTCTCAGCCGGATAATGTGGTGCCGCAGCCCCGCACGCTGACAAATGAGCAGCGTCGCCAGATGCAGGTAACGCTTCCGCCGCTGAGCTGGAATATGGTGCTGATCGATCTGCAATGCTGACCAGGATTGCTTTGATACCGGCATTGTGGCTGGCATTAGCGCAGTAACAGGGCTGTTGGTAAGGCGAGGGGGACGGCAGACATAAAAAAACCAACCGTAAAGGTTGGTTTCTTTAAGGGATAATTTGGTCGGCACGAGAGGATTTGAACCTCCGACCCCTGACACCCCATGACAGTGCGCTACCAGGCTGCGCTACGTGCCGAACTTTGGAAAGCTAGTCTACTGATTCTCTGCACGAATGCAAGCGATCAGGCAACTAACTGCCTCATTATTAATCAGTTAGCGATAAAACGTTTCTCTTCTGTGAGCACCTGCAACAAGAGCGCGAGTTCCGGTTTGTGATCTTTTAGCACATTTCCACTGGCGTCATAAGCACGGTAGCTGCCGTTATTGTTCAGCACCAGCGTGATTTTAGGCGTGGTAATGACCAGCTTATTATCTTCGCTACTGGTAACCCAGTCGTGACGACGCTGAGCAGCAAACAGATCTTCGCCTTGAGCATAGTTGACCGGATTGGTGCGCACATGCAGCAGGCGCTGCATCAGGGTCACCATCACGTCCTGATGATCGGAAAGCCGAGTCACCGTCTGCGCGGGCGTGTCCGGCCAGTGAATAACCAGTGGCACCTGCAAGGTCTGGCGATTGCCTTCATTGTCCGGATTGCCGTCCAGCGCCACACCATGCTGAGCGGTAATCACCACCACGGTGTTTTTCAGTAAGTCACGTTGCTGCAGTGTGGTAAGGATGGCCTGAATCTGTTCATTGAGGGCAGGTGCCTGCCGCATATAGCTCCGCTGACGTGCTTTGTCGTTATCACCACGCACCGTTGGGCCGTTCAGCGCCACCCAGGAGAACCAGGGCGCACCATCGCCTTTTTGAGCATTCAGCCAGCTTTGCCATTGTGAAACGGTGCTGGTATTGGGCTGCTCCTCGCTGGGGGGCAGAGAGTAGTCGGACAGCAGCGCCTGACGATACAGCGGCTGACTAAAACCCTCTGACGAGAACAGGCCAAACTGATAGCCCTGCGTGCTGAGTGCAGTAAGCAGAGCAGACGGCGTCCGCTGTGCCAGAACACCGTTCATATAACTCGGGGAGATGCCGTAGAACAGGCCAAACAGGCCTTTTTCTGCGTTGTCCCCGGCGCTGAAATGCTGGGTAAAGCGCACGTTCTGGTTGGCAAACTGGTTCAACGCCGGCAGGGCGCTATCGGCACTGGCACTGTTCAGACCATCCACCGTAATGACCAACAGGTTATCGCGTGAGCCTTTGTCCGCAAAGGTGATATCGCTGAGCGGATACTGTACTGCCGCAGCCTCAGGATCGCCTTGCTGCACCAGACGGCGCTGATATTCCTGCGCATCCAGCAAGCCGTGACGCTCAAGAAAGCGACGGGCGGTCATTGGATAAGACAGGGGCAGATTCGCACGTTGCATCGTGATCGGGCGATAAAAATTAGCGTCCGCCCAGATATACATCAAATGACTGGCAAAAAAGGCGCTGATAAAAAGGGCCGCCAGCGGCTTACCAAACGAACGGCGGTTCAGGCTACGCAGCTTCTGCCAGCTCCAGGTGGCAAACAGAATCTCCACCAGAAAAATGAGCGGCACGCCGATAAACATCAGCTGCCAGTCGCGCGCCATCTCACTTTGATCGGGGTTAATCACCAGCTCCCACACCACCGGATTAAGGTGTAAATGGAAACGGTTAAAGACAGCGCTGTCGACCATCAGCAGTGTCAAACCGGCGGTCGCGACCACCGTCGAAATCACCCGCATCAGACGTTGCGACATCACGACAAACGTCAGCGGGAAGATAATCAGCAGATAAACGGCAAATACAATAAAGCTGAAGTGACCAATCCAGCTGCTGTACGCATAAATGCGCCCAGCCAGTGAGGCAGGCCAGTCGGCAACCAACAGATAGCGGCTACCCAGAATGAGCGCGAAAAAGATATTGAACAGGGCAAACCAGTGTCCCCAGCTAATCATCTGGGAGACTTTCTCGCGGTAGCGCTGTCGGTTGGTTACCATAGTTTGACGTCAGATTAGCGAATTAATGGGCGCTGTCGTCTACCGACGCCTGCAGGGCATCAGCAAAAGAACGGGCCAGAGAGCGGCGTTGCGCGGGAGCAACATCGCTGTTGATCAGATTGGTTACCATGTTCCCCAGTACCATCAGGGAAAGGTCGGTTGGTGCCTGGTCTTTTTGCAAAACCTGCGCCATTTCCGCGAGGAGTTGTTCAACGCGTTGGTCGCTGTAACGGGATGATTGTGGCATAGCGAAAACTTATCTCGTCTCAAAAGGCGATATAGTACCGGAACAGCGCACTTTTTTCCGCAAATTTATCGAAAGCGCGGTGTTCGGGTTGTGCATGGAGTTGAAAGCTGCTGCTGGCGGTGTTTGAATACGCGCCTGTGCTATTAGGAGAGTTTACCATGAGTCTGGATATCGACCAGATTGCCTTGCACCAGTTAATCAAACGTGATGAAAATCAGTTAGAGCTGGTGCTTCGTGATTCGTTACTGCCGGCTACCAATACCGTCGAGGCGATGGTGGAAGAGCTGCACCGTGTATACAGTGCGAAAAGTAAAGCTTACGGGCTGTTTAATGCTGAAAGCGAACTGGCAGATGCACTGCGCAACTGCCGCAAGGGTAACGATGATTTTCTCGCTTTTAGCCGGGCTGCTACCGGACGCCTGCGCGATGAACTGGCAAAATATCCGTTCGCCGAAGGCGGCGTGGTGCTGTTTATCCAGTACCGCTATCTGGCGGTAGAATACTTGCTGGTCGCGGTGTTAAACAGCCAGTCGAGTATGCGCGTCAACGAACAGATGGATATCAGCAGTACCCACTATCTGGATATCAATCACGCCGATATCGTGGCACGAATCGATCTTACCGAGTGGGAAACCAGCCCTGAATCGACGCGTTACCTTACCTTCCTGCGTGGACGGGTAGGGCGAAAAGTTTCTGATTTCTTCATGGATTTTCTGGGGGCGGAAGTCGGACTGGATACCAAGGCGCAGAACCGGGGGCTGTTACAGGCGGTAGACGACTATTGTGACGAGTCGAATCTGGATAAGAATGAACGACAAAACTATCGTCAGCAGGTATACAGCTACTGTAATGAACAGCTTCAGGCTGGGGAAGAGATCGCGCTGAAAGCCTTATCAGGTGAGCTGCCGCCACTGGGTGAAAAGACGTTTGAAGCTTTTACTCAGGAGCAGGGCTATGACCTGGAAGAGCATTTTCCGGCAGATCGCAGTACGTTGCGTCAGTTAACCAAGTTTGCCGGTAGCGGTGGGGGGCTGACCCTGAACTTCGATGCCCTGTTGCTTGGTGAGCGCATTTTCTGGGATCCGGTCACCGATACGCTGACCATCAAAGGCACCCCGCCTAACCTGCGTGAGCAGCTGCAACGCCGCACCAGCAGTAAATAAGCATCTGCCCGATCCGGCGTTCTGGCGGATAACAGGCAAAATAAAAGGGCCGGTTTCGCAACCGGCCCTTCTACTTTCAACGCATTCGGCGATTAAGCGCGAACGAAGTCGATGTGGTGCAGTTTTGGCTTGAACGGGTGACGCTGAACAGCCTGCACTTTAACTTTGGTTTCTTTACCATCAACAACCAGAGTCAGCACTTCTTCGTAGAAGCCTGGCTTCGCTTGCAGGTTCATCACCTGGTCGTGGTCAAGGTCGATAGCAACAGCCGCTTCTGAACCACCATAGATGATGGCCGGGAAGCGGTTTGCTGCGCGCAGGCGGCGGCTCGCACCCTTACCCTGCTCTTTACGTTCTACTGCATTGATAGTGAACATTAATACGTCTCTTTATGATTTCTGCTACAGGCGACCCAGTAACAGAAGGGTTATTCAACACCGCTTATGCACATGCAAAAGCGGGCGGCATTATAGCGGTAATCCCCTACATGGGCAAACGCTAATAAGGCTTAGCGCAGTTCGTTAGCGCGGCGAAAGCGCCCCTGGTAGTCAAACAGCTTTTCGCGAATCTGCCAGAACTGGCCTTTGGCACGGGCCACCACAAAATCGGGATGGCGCAGAAGCGGCTGCAGGGCCAGCACATCGGCGGCGGTTTGCCAGCCCAGCGGCACGCCGGGCGCGCGCTGATGCGGGCGCATAAACAGGTGCTCAAACGCCTTGCGCTGGGCGGGCGTTTGCAGACGAAACCGCTCACTAACGCTGGTGCCGTCTTCATCGAAATAGGTGGCTTTCAACCATTCGCCTTTATCGTCGCGGCCCTGTTCCAGCGTCATGCCGCCGCAGCGCAGAACGCGCGCATCTTTCAGCTTCAGCGCGGCTTTAAGCATATCGTCAGGATCGACCAGAATCTTGTCGCATTCGCGGCAGCGGCGCGCGGCAATGTCGTTTTCCGCGTTGCACGCTGGGCAGTTTTTAAACCGAAAGCGGTAGTCACACTGCTCGCGCTCGCCGTCGTCGTCTTCCAGTACGCCCTGACAACGCCGGCCAAAGTGCTCAATCACCATGCCATCGCTTGTGGCCTTGCCCCAGAAGGTATTGGCAAAGCCGCAGGCCGGGCAAAATACCTGCACGGGCTGATTGTCACTTTTTCCTTTCGGTGCGCCCACTTCAGGCGTAAACAGATCGTGAGGATTACCGGCATAGTCCAGAATCAGGCAGTCTTTTTTGCCGGGCGACAGGCGCAGACCGCGCCCGACAATCTGTTGATACAGGCTGACTGACTCGGTGGGCCGCAGGATCGCGATCAGATCCACATGCGGCGCATCGAAGCCGGTGGTCAGCACCGCAACGTTAACCAGATACTTAAGCTGCTGGGCTTTAAACGCCGCGATTAGCGCATCCCGATCTTTCGCGTGAGTTTCTGCCGACACCAGCGCGCTGTTTTCAGGCAGCAGGCCCAAAATTTCGCGCGCGTGTTCGACGGTGGCGGCAAAAATCATCACGCCGTGGCGATCCTCGGCAAATTCCACAATCTGCTGGATAATATGGGGCGTCACCCGCTGCTGCTGTTTGAGTTCCCGGTTCAGGTCGGCTTCGCTGAACAGGCCATTTGCCTGAGCGGTGAGGCGGCTGAAATCATACTGAACCACTGGCATATCCAGCCGTTCCGGCGGCACCAGAAACTGATGCTTGATCATATAGCGCAGGGGCAGTTCATAGATGCAGTCGCGAAACAGGGCCTGCTCGTCGCCCCGAACCATACCGTGATAGTGAAAACGGTAGATCCAGCCTTTGCCCAGGCGAAACGGTGTTGCGGTCAGGCCGAGCAGCCGCAACTGAGGATTATGCTGGCGCAGGTGATTAAAAATTTGCTGATACTGGCTCGCTTTGTCATCACCAATGCGGTGGCACTCATCTACAATCACCAGCGAAAAGGCGCGGTCAAACAGGTTGAGATTACGTGCAACAGACTGGACGCTACCGAACACGACTTTCCGCTGGCTTTCTTTGCGCTGCAATCCTGCTGCAAAGATGTCAGCCTCAAGTCCGTAAGCCTGATACTTGCCGTGATTTTGCGCCACCAGCTCTTTGACGTGCGCCAGCACCAGCACCCGACCTCGTGCCAGGCGCGCAAGCTCGGCGATCACCAGGCTTTTCCCGGCCCCGGTGGGCAGAACGATCACGGCAGGTTCAGGATGACGACGGAAGTGGGCGAGGGTGGCATCGACCGCTTCCTGTTGATAAGGGCGTAAGGTAAAAGACATGCTGTTCACTTTTGTAAAACCTGCCGCAATTATGCCACGAATCCACAATAAACGCGCTGTCAGCGAGGCGCAGATCAGGCTATACTTCCCCTACTTTTTCAACGGTTAAAAATGCCGTTTTAGTTTCCCTCCGCAGTAACAGGCAAAACGAATTCATGCGACTCGACAAATTCATCTCTCAGCAACTGGAAATCAGCCGTGCTATCGCCGCACGTGAAATCCGTGGTCAACGTGTTACCGTTAACGGTGATGTGGTGCGCGACACCGCTTTCAAACTCCAGCCCGATCATGAGGTTGAGTATGACGGCAATGTATTGCAGATGCAGACCGGGCCGCGCTACTTTATGCTGAACAAACCCCAGGGCTATGTCTGCTCAACGGACGATCCCGATCATCCCACCATCGTCTATTTCATTGAAGAACCGATGGCGTTTAAGCTGCATGCTGCCGGTCGGCTGGATATTGATACCACCGGTCTGGTCCTGCTGACGGACGACGGTCAGTGGTCACATCGCATTACCTCACCGCGCCACCATTGTGAGAAAACTTATCGGGTAACGCTGGAAGCGCCGGTGAGCGATGACACGGCCGCGCAGTTCAGCGCCGGCGTGCAGCTGCATAATGAAAAAAGTCTGACGAAACCCGCTCAGCTTGAGGTCATCACTCCCACGGAAGTGCTGCTGACCTTGAGCGAAGGCCGCTATCACCAGGTGAAACGCATGTTTGCAGCCGTGGGTAACCGGGTCGTTGGCCTGCACCGCGAGCGCATTGGTGAGATTGTGTTGGACGAGGCGCTGGAACCGGGTGAATACCGCCCGTTAACGGAAGAAGAAATAGCCAGCATTGGCTTACCGGATGAACTTAAACAAAAATAGCGAGGAATCTGGTGCGTAAGGAAAAGAATTCGCCAATGGGGCTGGTCGTCATTCTCGGCCTGTTAGCGATGTTGATGCCGTTGTCGATAGATATGTATCTGCCAGCAATGCCACAAATTGCGCGCCAGTTTGCCGTGTCCGCCGGTAGCGTTCAGATGACGCTCAATCTTTATATCCTGGGTTTTGCCATCGGTCAGTTGATCTACGGTCCGCTCGCCGACAGCTATGGCCGCAAGCCGGTGATTACGCTCGGCACCCTGATATTTGCCTGTGCAGCGGCAGCCTGCGCACTTTCGCAGTCGATTGAACAACTGATTGCGATGCGTTTTTTACACGGTCTGGCGGCAGCGGCGGCCAGCGTCGTGATCAATGCGTTGATGCGTGACAGTTACTCGAAAGAGGACTTCTCGCGCATGATGTCGTTTGTCATGTTGATTACCACCATTGCACCGCTGCTGGCGCCCATTATCGGTGGCTGGCTGCTGTTAATCTGGAGCTGGCACGCCATCTTCTGGACGCTGTCGATAGCGGCGGTTATCACCACTGTGCTGGTAGCAACCCAGATTCGCGAAACCCTTAAACCTGAGCAGCGACAGCGCTTTCACCTGCGCACTACGCTGGGTAACTTCGTTATCCTGTTTCGCCATAAGCGCGCGTTTAGCTATATGCTATCGAGCGGGTTCTCGTTTGCGGGGCTGTTTACCTTTCTCAACGCTGGCCCCTTTGTTTACATCGAACTGAATCACATTTCACCGCAGAGTTTTGGCTACTATTTCGGTCTGAATATTGTGTTTTTGTTCATTATGACGCTGATTAACAGTCGGGCAGTGCGCCGTTTTGGCCCCGTGGTCCTGTTTCGCTTTGGGTTGTTGGTGCAGTTTGCTATGGGCATCTGGCTGTTGATCGTCAGCGCTTTCGATCTGGGGTTCCTGCCGCTGGTATCAGGCATTGCAATGTTCATCGGCTGCGTATCGATGGTGTCGTCAAATGCTATGGCGGTTATCCTTGATGAGTTTCCGCATATGGCCGGTACGGCCTCTTCTCTGGCGGGCACCTTGCGTTTTGGCGTGGGGGCGCTGGCGGGGGCGCTGCTCTCCCTGTTCAGCTTCAACAGTGCCTGGCCCATGGTGGGAACCATTGCACTGTGCGCGACAATCTCCGTTTCGTTATTTCTCTACGCCTCACGTCCGCGTATCGTCGCCCGCTAAGCGGGCGCCTGCCATCCTCTTTTTCCGCTTAGTCAAAAATGTTTCTTATTTGTGAAAAAAAATAGCAAATAAAGTAATCGTATTGGGACTAAAATGATTGTTAGTTATCATTAAACGCGGTAAATATAGCCCAAAGTGAGATTTAACTCGCAAATTTGCTCTATCGGGCGATTACAGGATCGGCGCGTCAAGCAGACTTTACCCACTCTGCAGGCTGACACCCTTGGTTGTGAATTGCGCTTCATTCTCTGGAGATAGGGATCACTATGTTGCAACTTTCAGTTGTGCATCGCCTGCCACAGCGGTTTCGCTGGATTAGCGATCGTCATGCCGTGATTGAAACCGACGATGCGGGCTCAGAAGAGCATGACGTTATTGCGCTCCGGCTGATAAGCCATGATGGTGTTTCGGCATGGGAGATTCTGCGGGAACTGAAAGACATGCTGGCCGCCATTCAGGTTGACAGCAAAATCGCCGAGTGCGAAGGGCAGCCCTGCCTTTTTATCCGCCGTTGTGATGAGAGCGCCACGAACTGTTGCCTGAAAAATCAGGGCGTAGCGATCGCGGAAACCTTTATCGGCCACTGAGCGAAACGGAGCCGAGCAGCTCGCGGGTATAAGCCTGCCCAGGTGTGGCAAACAGTGTCTCACAGTCGCCCTGTTCAACGACCTCGCCCTGACGCAGGACAATGAGCTGATGGCAGAGCGATCGCACCACTTCCAAATCGTGACTGATAAACAGATAGCTCAGCTGACGTTGCTGCTGTAATCCCCGTAGCAGCGTCAGAATCTGTTTTTGTACGGAGCGGTCGAGTGAGGAGGTTGGCTCATCCAGTATCAGCAGTTCCGGTTCAAGAATCAGGGCGCGCGCAATAGCGATTCGCTGACGCTGGCCGCCGGAAAACGTCGTTGGATAACGATGGCGGCTTTCCGCGTCCAGCCCGACTTCGCTCATGACCGCTTTAACCCGTTCGTCCTGTTGTGCGGCACTGAGGTGCGGATAATGCACGGCCAGACCTTCGGCAACGATCTGCTGAACCGTCATTCGGGGGTTCAGGGCAGAATTAGGATCCTGAAAAACAACCTGAATGCGGCGACGCAGCGGCAACAGCGCTTTTCGCGACAGCTGATGCAGCGGCTGATCGTCAAACCAGACCTCCCCCTGAGCGGCAATAAGACGCAACAGCGCCATACCGGTGGTGCTTTTACCTGAGCCCGACTCGCCGACCAACCCCAGACTTTCACCTCGTTTCAGGCTAAAGCTAAGATTCTCTACTGCAACCTTTTCGCCCGTTTTACGTTTAAACAGGCCCTGACGCAGGGGAAAACTGACGCGCAAATTGTTTACCTTAAGAATAACCGGTGTATCCGCAGGGAGCGGCACGGCACGACCTTCCGGATCGGCCGCCAGCAGCTGCTTCGTGTAGGCATGCTGAGGTTGTGTTAGCAGGCGCTGGCCGGTGTTATGCTCAACCACCCGACCAGAGCGCATCACGCTGACGCTGTCTGCCAGTTGGCGAACAATCTTCAGGTTGTGGGTAATAAACAGCATGCCCATATTCAGTTCCTGTTGCAGTTCGCGCAGCAGGCTAAGGATCTGCGCCTGAACGGTGACATCAAGCGCGGTGGTCGGTTCATCGGCAATCAGCAGCCTTGGCTGGGTTAGCAGGGCCATCGCTATCATCACACGCTGGCGCTCGCCCCCGGAGAGCTGATGTGGAAAAGCGTTCAGGCGGGAAGCCGGCTGGCGAATACCAACGCGATCGAGACAGCGCAGGATTTCCGCTTGTGCGGGTTCGCGTCGCATGCCGCGATGTAGAGAAAGCACTTCATATAGCTGCTTTTCGATACTGTGCAGAGGATTGAGTGACACCATGGGTTCCTGAAAAATCATCGCCATCTGATTACCCCGCAGTCCGCGGAGTCGTTGCGCCGATGCCTGGAGCAGGTCTTCGCCCGCCAGCAGAATTTCGCCCTGAGGATAGGCGACGGCGGACGCGTCGAGCAGCCGCATGATCGACAGGGCGGTAACGCTTTTTCCGGAACCGGATTCGCCCACCAGGGCCAGGGTTTCTCCTGCCTCTATACGCAGCGAGACATCATCCACCACCTGATGCAGCTGTTTGCCCTGACGAAAGGCGACGGAGAGATGGTTAACAGCAAGCAGCGGGGTGCTCATTCAGACTCCTTTACTGGGATCAAAGGCGTCGCGCACGGCTTCGCCAATGAAAATGAGCAGCGACAGCAGAATCGCCAGCGTAAAAAAGCCCGATAAACCCAGCCAGGGAGCCTGCAGATTATTTTTCCCCTGCAGCAGCAGTTCTCCAAGAGAGGGAGAGCCGATGGGCAGACCAAACCCGAGAAAATCCAGCGAGGTTAAGGTAGTGATAGAGCCACACAGAATAAAAGGCAGAAAGGTCAGGGTTGCCACCATGGCGTTGGGCAGGATATGACGCAGCATAATACGTCCGTCACTAACGCCCAGCGCCTGCGCGGCCCGAATATAGTCAAAGTTGCGGGTACGCAGAAACTCGGCACGTACGACGCTGACCAGACTCATCCAGCCAAACAGCACGGTAACCAACAGTAACCACCAGAAGCTGGGCTGAATCACGCTCGAAAGCAAGATCAGTAAAAACAGCGAGGGCATCCCGGACCAGACCTCAATCAGGCGTTGACCTATCAGGTCCACCTTGCCGCCAAAGTAGCCCTGTATAGCACCGATGACGATCCCCATCACGCTGGAAAACAGCGTCAGCAGCACCCCAAACAGCAGTGAAATGCGCAGACCATATAACAGCCGCGCCATAACATCGCCGCCGTTGGCATCCGTGCCCAGCCAGTTCTGCCGGGAGGGCGGTGAAGGAAAGGGCACCTGAGAAGCGAAATTAATGCTGTTGGCACCGAAACGGATGGGGGCCCAAAGCGCCCATCCGTGATTTTCAATGCGCTGTTGCAACCAGGGATCCTGATAATCTGCTGCCGTGGCAAACGGGCCACCATAATCGCTTTCGCTGTAGTTAAAAAACAGTGGGGCGTACCAGCGCTGCTGATAATGCACCAGCAGCGGTTTATCATTGGCAATGAATTCCGCGCACAGGGAAAGCATAAAGACAGACAGAAAAATCCACAGCGACCAGTAGCCACGGCGGTGATGACGAAAGCGCTGCCAGCGCTGCTGATTCAGGGGAGAAAGACGCATCACCGGCCCTCAAAATCAATACGGGGATCCACCAGGGTATAGGTCAAATCGCTCAGGATATTCATCAGCAAGCCTATCAGGGTGAAAATATACAGGGTGCCAAACATCACGGGATAATCGCGCTGGATCGTCGCATCAAAGCCCAGCAGGCCCAGGCCATTAAGAGAGAACATCACCTCAATCAATACCGAACTGGTAAAAAACATGCTGATAAAGGTGGCGGGAAAGCTGGCGATCACCAGCAGCATCGCGTTGCGAAACACATGATGGTAGAGAATGCGCCGCTCTGAGAGGCCTTTAGCCCGGGCGGTGACCACATACTGTTTACGAATTTCATCCAGAAATGCATTTTTGGTCAGCATTGTTAAGGTGGCAAAACCGCCAATCACCGTCGCCAGTACCGGTAGCGCAATATGCCAGAGATAATCGGTTACCCTGGCGTACCAGGGCAGCGAATCAAACTGGGGAGATGTCAGACCGCGCAGGGGAAACCAGTCAAAATAGCTGCCGCCAGCAAACAAAACAATCAACATAATGCCAAACAGAAACGCCGGAATGGAGTAGCCAATAATGATGAAGGTGCTGCTCCAGACATCAAAGGTACTGCCGTTACGCACCGCCTTTCTAATGCCCAGCGGGATGGAGACCAGGTAGATAATTAAGGTACTCCACAGGCCAAGGCTGACAGAGACGGGCAGGCTCTGTTTGATTAACTGCAATACGGAAGCACTGCGAAACAGGCTGTCGCCAAAGTCAAAGCGCAGATAGTTACACAGCATGGTGAGATAGCGCTCTCCAATAGGTTTATCGAAGCCGTAACGTCGCTCAATTTCTGCGATGACCTCCGGGTCCAGGCCGCGTGCGCCGCGGTATTGATTATCCCCTGGCGTAACGCGATGCAGGCTGGCCTGGGTGCTGTCACCGCTGCCTGCGCCAGGCAGCCCGCTGGTCTGGCCAAACTGGATATTCGCCAGCGCCTGATCGACCGGACCGCCGGGCGCAATTTGGACAATAAAAAAGTTGAGCGTAATGATGGCCCACAAGGTAGGAATAATCAGTAACAGCCTGCGTAAAAAGTAACTTGCCAACCTGGTTCTCCTCAGCGTTTGTCGGCCGGCAGTCGCCCGGCTTTATTCACGTCATACCACCAGTTATCCAGACCTGTGCTGTAGGCAGGTTTAACCGCAGGATGGGAAAATTTGTCCCAAAAGGCAAGTCGCTGCTCGGCGTTGTACCACATCGGGATCATATACGCATTCCACAGTAAAATACGGTCCAGCGCCCGCCCCAACGGCAGCAAGGCGTCCGCATCGTCCTGATGGGCGATGATCTGTTTTACAACGCTATCGACAACGGGGTCCTTGACTCTGGCCGTGTTCCAGGAGGACTGAATATAATCCGATTGCCAGTTGGCCTGCAGACTGCGTGAGGGGGTTGGCATCGCATGATAAAGATTACTGACCATATCATAGTCACCGCTGCGCAGGCGGCGCAGGTACTGCGAGCTGTCAATCTGGCGTAGGGTTAACGTGATACCCAGCCGCGCCAGATTATGTTGATAAGGCAGCGCCCATTCACTGTTTGCGCCTGCGGGCAGCAGCAGCTCTGCGCTGAAGGGCTGCCCGGTTTTATCATTCATCAGGCGCTGATTCCTGACGTGCCAGCCCGCCTGATTCAGCAGGGACATTGCCTTGAGCAGGTTGGTGCGATCGTAGCCGCTGCCGTCAGTGTGTGGCGGCACATAGGCTTCACTGAAGACTTCAGGCGGTAACTGTGCGGTGAACGGCGTCAGAATGCGTAGCTGCGCGGCATCGGGCTTGCCCCGTGCAGCATAGCGGGTATTCTGAAAATAGCTGCCTGTTCGCTTAAAAGACTGATAGAACAGCGTTTTATTCATCCATTCAAAATCGAAAGCCAGCGCCATCGCTTGCCGGACCCGACGATCGGTAAAAAGGGCTTTTTCATTATTCAACGCCAGCCAGCGCGTATCAATTGAGGCTGTATTCGGTGTGGTTTCTTTGACGATCTGTCTGTCATCGAAATGACGCCCCAGATACTGCGTGGCCCATTTCTTTGCCGACGTCTCTTCCCGCAGATCAAAGGCTCCGGCTTTGAACGCCTCAAATGCCACGTTGTCGTCCAGGTAGTAGTCATAACGCATGACATCGAAATTGAACCGGCCACGGTTAACCGGCAAATCCGCCGCCCAGTAATCTTTCACGCGACTGAACTCAATAAACTGGCCCAGCTTCCACTTACTGATGCGGTAAGGCCCACTCGACAACGGTGGCTGGCTGAGCGGCTCGTTAAATTTTCTCGTCTGCCAAAAGGTTTGGGAAATCACTGGTAGCGTCAGCAATCCCAACATCAGGTCTTTATCCGGGGCCGGTAACCTGATACGTACGGTCTGGCGGTTGAGGGCGGTGACCGTGACGCCGCGATAAAATATTCGAAACTGCGGCACCCCTTCAGTAATAAACTTTTGGAAGGTAAAGGCCACATCCTCCGCCGTAATGGGTGAACCATCCTGGAACCGCGCGCGGGGATTAAGAGTAATGTCCATCCAGCTGAAATCCGCGGAATGACGAGCAGATTCCGCAATGAGTGGATAATAACTGCTGGTTTCATCGTCCGAGGTCGTGAATAAGCTGTCATACAGGGGCCCGGTACCGGCACCGGGATTGCCACGTGAGGCATAACGGTTGAAATTGTCGTAAGTGCCAATGACGGACAGGACGATCTTGCCGCCCTTGGGCGCGACAGGATTCACATAATCGTAGTGACTGAAGCCTTGTGCATACTTTGGCGCTCCAACCTGAGCAAACGCGTAGCTGGTCTGAACCGGGGAAGCGTGCAGCGAAAGGGTAAGCAAGCTACACAGCAGCAGAAGGGCGAAGCGGAGCGGCATAAGGGATGTTCTCTCCTGTGAGTGTCTTGCACCGCAGCAATCATCTACGGCAATTAAAGCATGGGTTACCTGTTTTGACGCTCGAAATAGGCTTTGATCTGCTCCGGGCGTAACGGACGGCTATAGAAATAGCCCTGTAAATAGGTGACGCCGCGGTCAATCAACCAACTGGCCTGTTCGTCGGTTTCAACGCCTTCGGCCACGCTCATCAGGTTGAGCCGTTTAGCCAGTTGTAACACCGTATCCAGCACCGGCGAAGTGATCGTTTCCGTTCCGATACTTTGCACAAATCCACGATCGATTTTCAGGTAATCAAAATGGTACTTCTCAAGATAGATTAATGCACTGTGCCCTGTGCCAAAATCATCAACCGCGATTTTAATGCCTCGCTGTTGTAGCCAGTGAAACAGTTCGGCCGCATTCGCATTCTCGACGACTGCGCGCTCGGTAATTTCAAAAACATACTGAAAATGATCGTGAGGCATATTGTCCTGCCAGTACAGGACATCGTCACGAAAACTGCAGGCGCTGAGATGCAGAGGGGAAATATTTACGCTGATGCAGGTTCCTTTGGGCAGGCTATCGCGGAGTTGATGTGCATCGCGGGCGACCAGTTCAAACAGGTGTCGGGTCAGGGGGACGATTTGACGTTGTGCTTCAGCATAGCTGATAAAAACATCGGGTGGGACCATTTCACCCGAAGGATGTGTCCAGCGTAGCAGTGCCTCCGTACCATAAGATTTGCCATCCTGAGCCGAAATTAAAGGCTGATACTCGACATGAAATTCCCCTCGTCGAATGCCGAGCGTGATCTCTTTGCCAGGCCGCTGAAAGCGGGTCAGCAAAAACCAAAAAGCACAGCTGGCGATTAATGAAATCAGCAGGCTGCTCAGCATAATGGTCTGATAGTCACCTGCTGACAGCGTTGAACCGTAGAGAGCAAACTGGAAAGGAAGGCCTTCCAGGGGCGTTTGCATTAACGGCGGCGGGAGTTGACGATTTCGTACCAGAGTTGGCTGCCAGCTGGTCATGGCGCTTTTATGGGCGAGTAACGCAATCCCGGTGATTTCGGGGTAAGAAGAGGCTTTTAGCTGATAGGTTGCCAGACTCAGATTCAGCGTCGTAAAAATGCCTGACTGAAGGGTGCCGGGCTGCTTAATCCAGATGGCCAGCACCGGCTTTGTCGGCTGCATCGGCGTACCCGGCAACAACCGAATGTCCCTGTCACGTGTGCTATCCGTTCGGGCTGAGAGCGCGCTGAGCGGCTGAAAAAAGCTTCCTGTTGCGGAAGAGCAAAACGCGTTGCCGTCTTTCACTAAGACAATGGCGCGGATGTCGCCGGCAAACGCGGCTCGCGCGGTTAACTCATGATTACCGAGATAGCATTCTGACTGAACGAGCGGAAGCAGGGGGGAAAGCGTGTCCGAAATAAGCGTCTGGACGCTACGTTGAAAGTCGTTACTACTGTCGATGAGCAACTGTTTATGTTGGCTTTCCCGACGATGTTGGGTTTCGATGAGCAAAACAGAGGTTAACAACAAAAAAAACAGACTGCCAATAATCGCGCTATTCCACGCGATTTGACGAGGATAAGTTGCCTGGCGTATCAGCGCCCGCGACAGTGGCATGAAGTGCTTCCCCTGATCAAAATATAAAACTTACTGGTGCGCAATCGCCCTAATATTTGCGTCTGAGAATATAACGAGTCTGTTAATAATGTCTCGTTATTATTTTGATAAACAAGTATTTTTAGGGGATTTGAGGGATTAAAAAAAAAACGCTGCCTGGGCAGCGTTCTGTTTTTCTCTGGCTGAGAGGACGTTCAGGTGCGACATTAGCTCGGGTTACGGCTTAAGACGCGCCGCGCTTCGCGATAACGTTTTTTCCAATAGTCTTCATTAAGGCTGGAGATCATGACACCGCTGCTGGTCGAAGCATGAACAAAGTTGTCATTGCCAAGATAGATACCGACATGACGGCCCGTTGAGCCAGCACGGAACAGAACTAAGTCACCCGGCCGCAGTCTGCTGCGAGAAATCTCTTTTCCCGTTCCCTGCTGTTCGGACGTTGAGCGAGGAAGATCCAGACCAAACTGTTCACGGAACGTACGCTGAACGAAAGCGGAGCAATCAATACCACGCTTGGTGTCACCGCCAAGACGGTAACGAACACCTTTCCAGCTCGCGTATTGATCCATGATGCGCGTTTTAACATCAACGTTGCGCACCATCTCTTCGAACTCATCCTGAGACGCTTGAAGTAAAAAACCATTCTGGTTGTTAACTTCATGATTCTCGTTTTTAGCGGTGTTATGGGTACTGCTACAAGCTGAGAGGAGAGTTGCCAGCGCCAGAGCGGGCGCAATCCGCCAGATATATCTCAGTATTGGTTGAGACTTGACCATTATTCGGGTTTTCCTTCGAAGTCCTTACGACAAGATTGTCGCCAGCCAGATGACAAAACGGAATGAGATTAATAAGCCAGTCAGAACAAGACAATCCTTTAATTATAAAAATGTGTAAATCACCACAGTTTATCTATTAAAGAATGCTTAATACCGCGTCTTCTTTTCTCACTGGGACCGAGATTAACCGATTCCAGAGGCCGTGGCGAGCGCTTTTAATCAAATTCTGATAGGTTTTTTTGATACTTATCAAACTTAAATAACTTGTTCACTTTATCAACAGTTATTCAAGGTGATAACAGGAGGAGAGGGGTGATCTGGCGCTAATTCCAGGCTTAGTGCGGGCTGGAAGAAGGTCAGCGGAGCGACTGTCGTCGAAGGCTGAAGAGAAGTCCTGCATTTTCATCGGGTTCGGATGTTTTTTTTGGTTAGCTTGCTAATTATTTCTATGAGTTTTTTATAAGTGAGGGCGGGTTATAATTTAATCATTATTCCGCCCTTGCTAATTAATTACTCTTAGGGTTTATTTTTACCCGGTAATTTGTGATAAAACCAATTAACCAGATAATCACTTGCCGGCGTTAATAGCCACCAGCTTAATCCTACTAACGCCACGGAAAGCGATCCGACTGCAATATCGCTAAACCAGTGCGCGCCCGCCATGACGCGCGGCAGCGAGAACAGCCCCACAATCACCACCCCGACTAAAAACGCACGGAAGCCGAAATAACGCCACATGAATGCCGCAAAAATAATGAGCATCATGCCATGATCGCCGGGAAAACTGTCGCTTGACGCATCTTTAGCTGGGATACCCGTTAACTCACTGACGCGATGAACGTTCTCAAAGAACAGCGTCGGGCTGCCATGTTTTACCGGGATCAAATGGCCCGCCTGGTTCAAAATGACCGCTGTCAGCAACATCGTAATGCCAATGGCAAACATTCGACGGCGACCTGCAGGCGTTTCCCGCCGCCACAGCCACAGATAGAGTAGCCCCATCGCCAGCAGCGACACGGCATCAAAACCGCGAAAGTTAGTGATGGCGACCAGCAGGGCAAACCTTGGGTGATCAACCATTTCATTATTAAACGCGAAGAAAATCCCTTTATCGATATCAAACCAAAACCCGTGATGGGGCGGTAAATACCATGAAAAAAACAGCACCAGTCCCAGTGCGTTAAGCAACAGGATGGTGACAAGGCGTGTTGCGTGCATAATTCTGCCCTAGTAAAAAATAACCGCCGACCTTAATCCTGTCAGCTTAAACGAAACCTCAACAAAGCAGATTGTAAACTATTCCAGTCGGCAGATGACGAATGAATCATCTCAATGCGACTGTCAGGTGGGGTTGCGGCGAGAATTTCAACATGCACGTCTTCTCCCTGACGGTTAATGCTGACGCATCCTTCGGGGATGCGCAGCACGCCTTTAACCCGATCGATGGGGGCAAGCCGCGCCCATTCCAGCAAAGGAAGGCGATCAAACACCGTTTCGTGGTCAAAAATCCAGCCGCAGGCGACATAACCCTGACCCTCATTCACCGCCCGACGCCATGACGCGCGTCCATCAAGTCGCAAGGCTGCGATACCGCTGCCCGGGGCCGCAGCGTGATGATGGTGGACCGGATGCGGAAGGGCGCGCGGTTTCCCGCGCGGACTGTCAAGTAACGCCAGGGGAATCTGACCGAACTCGGCAGTGACAAATTCACGATCGTCCTGATGGTCGGCAAGCCACGCCTGGAGGCGCAGCCTGTCGGCCTCGCGCCAGCAGTCGCGTTTATTGCCGACAATAATGTCGGCTGCGGCCAGCTGATCGCGAAAGTTTTCATTTTCCGTGACACGCCCGTCGGCGAGCTGGCGGGCGTCCAGCAGGGTTAACGTGGCCTGCAGTTCGATCCAGGGTTGATAAACAGACGACGTCAGCATCTCTAGCAGCTGGCGTGGATGGCCCAGGCCCGTGGGCTCAATCAGCAGGCGGTCAGGCTTGTTTTGTTGAAGCAGCCTGTTTAGCCCGACCTGCATGGGCAGCCCATTAACGCAACACATGCAGCCGCCGGGGATCTCCTTTAACGTCGCGCCACGATTGGCCAGTAACGCGCCATCAATACCAATCTCACCGAATTCATTGACCAGCACAGCCCAGTTTTCATTCTGGGGCTTGTGCGCCAGCAGATGAAGCAGCGTGGTGGTTTTTCCGCTGCCTAAAAATCCAGTGAGAAGGTTAACGCGTGTCATGCCAGTGACTCCAGTAGAAAAAGAGGGCGATGTTATAATATAACACTACCTGTCAACCCGGCGTACAGCGCGCGTTATTAGTCGGCACGTCCCATATAGCGACGCTCGGCAACATGGATGCGAATGCGATCGCCGTTGCTGAGGTACTCGGGAACCTGAATGATCAAACCGGTAGACATTCCCGCCGGCTTAGTGCGGGCACTGGCCGATGCGCCTTTGATGCCGGGTGACGTATCCACAATATCCATGTCCACGGTTTGTGGCAGCTCAAGCGCCAGCACCTGGCCATCCATCGTGAGTACCTGAATGCCGGGAATGCCACCTTCCGGGATGAACAGCAGCTCTTCTTCTATTTGCGCTTTTTTAAAGGAATAGGGCGTGTAATCTTCGTCGTCCATAAAGACGTATTCATCACCATCAATATAGGAGAAGGTAACGCCGCGACGGCTCAGGGAGATGGCCTCAATGATCTCGTCGCCCTTAAAGCGTTCTTCCACCTTCATACCGGTGCGAACATCGGTAAAACGCATTTTATAAAGCGTTGCCGCACCGCGCGCGCTGGGGCTCTGGACATCAATATCCTTTACCAGCAGCAGTTTTCCATTGTGGGTTACGGCCATTCCTTTTTTGATTTCATTCGCCTTTGGCATTGCTGTTCTCACTTGCAGAGTAATCGTGCGCGCAACGTTACTCGCGCGGTCGTAAACAGGCAAGACAGTGCAATAAATTTTGTGGTCGGGGGCAGCAGCAGGGCGCATCGGATGGGACAAACAGGGCAGCGATATTTCGTGGGTTCTGGCATGACACGGGCCATTTTGCCCCTGACCCTGTCTTATTTTCTCAATGGCTAAGCGCTTTTTTCTGTAAAGGTGATGTCAGGCGAGCGCCCCTTCTGCTATCGTGCGCGATTTACCCTATCCTGGACGTAAACCATGGAATGTCGTACAGGCTGTGGCGCCTGTTGTATCGCCCCCAGCATCTCCTCGCCCATTCCCGGTATGCCGCAGGGCAAGCCCGCGAATACCCGGTGCGTCCAACTTGCGGAGAATAATCTGTGCAAAATTTTTGGTTCTCCCCTGCGACCAAAAGTATGCGCCGGGCTTCAGCCCTCGGCTGACATGTGCGGCAACAACCGCCATGATGCGATGGATTATCTGATTCACCTTGAGCAGAGCACCGCGCCCTGATCCAGCGGTCTGCCGATCCTCGGGGTGTCACCCTGCATTGGTTTTTGCCCTCGACTAATGCCAACGTCCGCCTGTTAACGCTGCTCTACACGCACTTTCCCTGGTGCCGGGTTTTACAGGAAAGCACGCGATAGCCATGGATCTGACCCGACATGATCTGGCCCGTTCAAGGCGATAACTCTTCAAGCGATTTCCCTTTGGTTTCAATGGCGAAGAGCAGGGTAATCACTCCGCCGATCAGGGCAATCACGGCGAACGCAATGAAAACAAACCGGATCCCAAATCCCGATACAATGAAACCCACCATCAGCGGCCCAACAGAGGACCCGGCGCGCAGCCAGGCGCTGGAAAAGGCAGTACCTGTCGCCCGAAGTCTGGTCGGATACAGTTCGGCAGAATAGAGATAAAGTGAAAAGGCGATAGTTTGCAAAATGGCATAGGCCAGGCTGCCAAACAGAAGTATCTGCCATGGCGTATTGGCACCCAGTACACACAGCACGATGAGCGGAATAATGGCCAGCATAAATGCCCAGGTGTACCAGCGCTTGCGGCCTACTTGATCGATCTTAAAGGCACAAATGACAGAGGCAATAACACCACAGGTAGAGGTAATCCATCCATAGGCCAGGCTGGTTTCTAGTGGCAGATGAAACAAGGTTCTGTACATAGTGGGAAACCAGGTAATCATGCCGTTGTTAACGGTATAAACCGTGAGCCACAATCCCCACAGCATAAACGTGCGGGATTTGTAGATACCTGAAAACAGCGCCTTTACGCCGCTGGATGAGGCGGGCATCACCGGTACGGGTTTTATTACGGGCTCGGGTAATAACATACCGCGACGAAGGGCTTCTGCTTCGAACGACTGAACGACTTTTTCAGCCTGTTGATGGCGGCCTTTAGAGACTAACCAGCGCGGAGACTCTGGCATAAACCAACGCAAAGGCGCCGCCAGAGCTGAAGGGATCAGGCCAATGAGAAACATGATTTTCCAGCCATAAATGGGCACCAGAAAGAATCCGATAAGGCCAGCACACATCATGCCGACTGGAAAGATCACTTCATAAAGCAGAAAAAACCGACCCCGCTTCTTTGCACCGACAAACTCGTTGATATAGGCGCTGGCAACGGGAACCTCAGCACCAATGCCCAGTCCCTGCAAAAAACGAATGAGCAGAATTGACCAACCGTTCCAGGCGAACAGGCAGGCGGCATCCATGATGACAAACATCACGATGGTGATACGTAAAACACCAATCCTGCCAATTTTTTCTGCCAGCGTACCAAAAAAGAGCGCTCCCACCAGTTGCCCAATATAGCTGGCTGCAATGATCAGACCGACGAACGTCGGCGTAAGCCCCCATTCCTGCGTCAGTTGTGGCAGGGCAAACGCGATGGCAATAATGGTATAGGCATCAAAAAAAGTGGACAGCCCTACCACAACACGAATCGCCATTAACCGGCGTGTGATGGGCAATCGCTCAAGCCGTGCCAGTAATACGGAGGCGTCGGCGGGATGAGCGTGGCAAGCGATAACCTGAGTTGACATAGTTACACCCTGTTGCGTGATGGATATGGGGCAAACATGCAAGACGACGCGCGTTCCTGAGCCATGCATTTGCAGCCCACTCACTGACGGTAGTTGCATAAAACCTGTGCAAAACGGATAGAGTGAAAACGTTAATGCAATCGTTTTCATCTGGGTTATCGTTGGTTTAATATCCCGCTGCGTCAATTAAGCGGTTTGATTAATTGTTAACGTGTTCACATTCCGCTCTCAGGCAATCGAAAAAGCGTGAAACAGGTCATACTCTCTTCAATAGACTTTACGGGAATGCTCAGGCTGGGGAGAACAACGCGAACCTGAGCGTTGAAAATCGCATTCTTCAGGCGTGACGACAAAGAGAAATGCGGCCTCCGCGCAGTGCATGTTAAGGGCGTATGCCGTTGTTATAGCGTCTGTTGTATAGTATTGCCGTCTGCAGAGGGATCTTTGCCACCCACATTAATCCTCGGAGTGATATATGGATCAGGAAAGCCAGGAAAAGGAACAGTCGGATAAAAGGCTGATAACGATGCGTGATGTTGCTAATGCCGCGGGCGTAAGCATCTCCACCGTATCGCGAATTCTGGATGAGAGGCTTCCGCAGTCAAAAAGCGCGTCCGCTGAAAAGGTTCGTCAGGTTGCCCGTGAACTTGGCTATCGGCGGGATTATGTCGCCTCCAGCCTGCGCAGGGGCGATACCGGTACGCTTGGCGTTCTGGTTCCGCGTATGACGGATGCGGTGACGGCGATGCTGTTTGAGGCTATCGCGACAGCGGCTTCACGACGCGGCTATTTTGCCATCGTGGCAACCTGTGGTGACGATCCGCAACAGGAAAGAGCGTCTGCAGAATCCCTACTGGACAGACGCGTTGACGGCCTGATTCTTTCAACCTGTCGTCTGGGCGATCCGCTTCCCCAGACCCTGCGGGAGCGCGAAATACCGCACGTGCTGGTATTGCGTACGGATGGCGTAAGCCCCTCTTCCGTAGGCGATGACGAGATGGGCGGCTACCTTGCAGCGCGTCATCTGATCGATTTAGGCCATAAAAAAATCGGAATGATTGGTGGACCGGATTTTGCGTCCAATGCGTTGAATCGTCGTAAAGGTTTTGAACGGGCAATGAGTGAAGCCGGTTTGCCTGTTCGGCCAGAATGGTGCCGTTCGTCTGACTTTAATATCAAGTCAGGCGAAGATGTGGGGTCGTCAATGTTGAACCATCCCTCGCGTCCAACCGCAATTTTTGCCGTCAATGATGAGATTGCGATTGGGGTCATGGCTGCGGCGCATCGTGCAGGCATGACCATCGGTAAAGATCTGTCACTGGTCGGTTACAACGATATTCCCCTGGTCAGCCGCTTGCCTGTCGCATTGACCTCAGTGCGAACACCGCTGGAACATATTGCCGGTAATGCTGTAGATATGCTTATCCATGGCAGGCATGAACCCCATTTATCGACCATTATTCCTACGTTAATTCCGCGAAAATCCACGTCTTCTCCTCCTCAGTAATCGTTCTCTTAATGACCGCATTGCGAACGTAATGTGGTCATTAACCCGCTGGGATCCCGATCGCAAACTCTCTTCGTCTCCCAAAGCGTTTTGTGATAACTGCCTCATTTATCAATCGCCGCTGGTTGACGCGATGAAATTAGATTGCCAATTTATCTAAAGTGAAAACGATTGCATTAACGTTTTCATTTGATATTCATCTCTACTGAATCTGTGGCTAAAGTTATTTATATCAAGGAGTTAATTATGATTGATATCGACCTCAGAGGTTTAACCCCTGCACCTGTCACCCCATTCACGCGTGAAGGGCAAGTGGATTTTGACGCGATTCAACGTCTGGGCAGTTGGCTGGGAAGTATCGACGGCGTGAAGGGGCTGGTGGTCTTGGGGCATGCAGGCGAGGGCACCTTTCTGACGCAGGATGAACAGGCCGACGTGATTCGGGCATTTGTAAAATCGGTCGAAGGCAAAATCCCCGTCATTGCCGGTATTACCGGGGAAGGCACCGACGTCGCTGCGCGTGAGGCAAAACGCGCTGTCGAGGCCGGTGCGGCTGCCGGTTTGCTCTATCCCTCACACGGCTGGTTGCGTTTTGGATACCAGGACGGCGCACCCCAGGATCGGTACCGCGTCGTGTATGAAGAGAGTGGTTTACCGCTTATTTTATTCCAGTACCCGGATGTGACCAAAGCGACCTATAACCTGAAAACACTGCTGGATATTTCCGCGCAACCCGGCGTGTTTGCGATGAAAAATGGCGTACGTAATATGCGGCGGTGGGATACTGAAATTCCCGTCATCCGCCGTGAACGTCCCGATCTACAGATTCTGACCTGCCACGATGAATATCTGCTGCATACCATTTTTGATGTTGATGGCTTCCTGGTGGGCTACGGCAATATTGCCCCTGAGCCGCTGATTGAAATGATTAACGCAGGTAAAGCGCAGGACTATAAGAAAGCCCGTGCTTTACATGATCGACTGATGCCTGTGACGAAAGCGGTTTACCATCGTGGCTCACATATGGAAGGCACTGTCGCACTCAAACATGCGCTGGTTGCGCGTGGCATTCTGGAACATGCCACTGTCCGTTCACCGCTGTTACCACTGGGTGACGGCGCGGCCGAAGAGATTCATGCCGCAATGCGTTCTGCTGAGCTGGGCCGGGTGAAATAAAACGGGCGAGTCTGGCAGGCAGGGCGCCTTCATGTGGGAACTGCCTGTCGTCGCGGCCTAAGGCTATTCAACGTATCTCTGGGATAACCCGGTTTACTGACCGGCAGCCAGCCAGAGAAAAAAGGCATCAGCGCGAAAAGAATTTACACCCTCAGTGCACCTGATACGCAGAAAACGGTTATTTCGCCGTGTGCCACTTCTCTGTAGGACATCCCGACAAATAACCCGTTGCAACCTTGCGGAGTGAAAGGAAGTCTGTACCAGCCTTGAGTGTGGGCTGGAACGGTGTAAACCGCAGTCAGAAGGAATGGGATCATGCTACTACTACAGTTTATGACCGTGCTTTTTTTTCTGTTTTTGGGAATGCGTATTGGCGGTATCGGTGTGGGGTTTGCAGGTGGGGCGGGTGTAATCATGTTGTGCGCGCTGGGTGCCACGCCTGGCGATCTGCCCATGCTGGTAATGGTATTTATTATGGTGGTGATCGTCGCCATATCGGCCATGCAACAGGCAGGCGGCATTGATTATCTGGTGCAACTGACAGAGCGTGCCTTACGTCGCTATCCGCGGTTGCTGGTGATTACGGCACCGCTCTCAACCTGGTTACTGACCATGATGGCCAGTACAGGGCAGGTCTCTTTTGCCTGTATGCCCGTGATTGTGGCTGTGGCCAGAGATAATCACCTTCGTCCTACCCGCGCATTAGCGCTTTCCGTTGCCGCATCCTTACTGGGCATTGTGGCCTCGCCCATTTCTGCAGCCGTGATTTTTCTCTCTGGGATTCTGGAACAGGGACCGCATGGTTGGGGCTACATTGAACTGATTGCCGTGACCATTCCCGCCACCTTCATGGCGCTTTTCTGTTCCGCCTTGTTTTACCTGTGGTGGGATCGCTTGCGTCACACAGACCAGCTTGAGCATCAGGAGGATAGGGTAAACACCGTACAGCCTTCACATTCCGCTCTCCACGGCAGACGTTCAGTACTGATTTTTATTGTCGGCCTGGTGACAGTGCTGATTTATGCCATTATTAGCAGCCCTAAAATGGAGATCATTACTCGTCCCGTTCTCAATAGCGGACAGGCGCGCATTACCGTAATGTTAACGGTGGCAATGGCTATCGTCATGTTCTGTCGGGTGAATGTGCATACGATTCCGGGATCGTCTGTGTTTAAAACCGGAATGACGTCTTGTATATGCATACTGGGTGTGGCCTGGTTGGGCTCCACATTTATGGAGAGCAATCGTCTGTGGTTGCAGGACAGGGTGGCGAGCTATTTTCTGGATTCCACATGGTTACTGGCGTTGATTATCGTACTGGCATCATGTTTTCTCTATTCTCAGGCGGCATCGACCAAAATTTTATTTCCGATGGCCTTAAGTATGGGCATTGCGCCCGCCACGCTTGTTATCTGTTTTCCCGCTACGGCGTCCCTGTTTATCTTACCGAACTATCCCACATTGCTGGCCGCCGTTGCGCTGGATGATACGGGATCCACCCGCCTTGGCCGACGGATAATCGATCACCCGTTTATCCTGCCTGGCCTGCTGGCTACCGGTCTGTCGATGCTCTTTGCAGCAGGTTTAACAAGGCTGTTCTAACCTTAAGGACATCATGAGGTGAAGAGGCTAAGCCCCTTTGCCGCCATGCTGTGAAGCCCGTGCGGGTGGATTATCACTGTCTGGCAACGTGCCTCTCGGAGGTTAACGTTACCCTGTTTGCAGCGTCTGCTGACGCTGCTGAAATCACGCTCAAAAAGTCGGCCTCGTGTCGTCCAGACTTCAGCACTATTTTTAAGAAAATTCCGTAACCTCCCTGAATTGTGCGTAATGTCAAAGATCTGTTATGCCGTTTACGCATTTTCTTGCCTGCAAAGCCAAGCTGAATGACAATCCCTGAAACGTTTCAGCGTTGCTGTGACAACCTTCATCGGGTCAAGCAGCAAGATTCAACACCATTGAGCTGAAACGATTCAATCAGCAAGCGAGGAGAATTATGTTCCAGCTCGAATTGCAGGCCATCCATACCGGAGCCAGCGCCCAAAATAAAGAAGATGCGATTCGTCAGGTTGCTGCAGCACTTACCGCTGCGGGTAACGTGGCGGAAGGTTATGTCAACGGCATGCTGGCGCGTGAGCAGCAAACCTCAACCTTTCTGGGTAATGGCATCGCCATTCCTCATGGCACCACCGACACGCGCGATCTGGTGCTGAAAACCGGCGTTCAGGTCTTTCAGTTTCCTCAGGGAATTGCCTGGGGCGACGATCAAACGGCCTATGTCGCGATTGGTATTGCCGCGAAATCTGATGAACATCTAGCGTTGCTGCGCCAGCTGACGCACGTACTGAGTGACGACAGCATCGCCGAACAGCTCAAAACGGCCTCTGCTGAGGATCTGCGTGCGCTGCTGATGGGTGAGAAGCAGTCAGCTGAATTCAGCTTCGATACCTCATTAATTTCCCTGGATGTCAGCGCACGTGACCTGATAACGCTGCAGGCCGTCAATGCCGGCCGCTTACAGGCTGCGGGTGTGGTTGATGCCAGCTATGTTGCTGAGGTGGTTTCCAGTAAACCGCTGTCTCTGGGGCAGGGCATCTGGTTAAGCGACAGCGGCAAAGGCAATCTGCAAAGTGGTGTGGCCGTCAGCCGCGCGGCGACAGCCTTCGAACATGAAGGTGAATCCGTGGCAATGCTGGTGAGCGTGGCCGCCGTCGATGACCGCCCGCTGGAGGTACTGGGTTACCTGAGCGCACTGCTGCACAGCAACAAAGCCGATCGTTTGCTGAAAGCCGATGCAGCAGGCGTTTATGCCCTGCTGACCAGCGAAGTTGACGAGCAGGCAGACCAACTGACGGCTGAATTTACTATTCGCAACGAGCATGGCTTACATGCGCGTCCGGGGACCGCCCTGGTGAGCGTGATTAAACAGTTCAACAGCGACATTACGATTACCAACCTTGATGGCAGCGGTAAACCTGCAAACGGACGCAGCCTGATGAAAGTCGTCGCGCTGGGGGTGAAAAAAGGTCATCGCCTGCGTTTTACTGCCAGTGGGGAAGATGCCCAACAGGCGCTGACGGCTATTGAAGAAGCCATCAACAGTGGCTTAGGTGAGGGGGCGGCATGACCAGACGTGTTGCAACCATCACGTTGAACCCTGCGTATGATCTGGTCGGTTATACGCCTGAAATTGAACGTGGTGAAGTGAACCTGGTGAAAACCACTGGCTTACATGCTGCCGGGAAAGGCATCAATGTGGCGAAAGTGCTGAAAGATCTGGGTATCGACGTAACCGTTGGTGGCTTTCTGGGTAAAGACAATCAGGATGGTTTTCAGCAGCTTTTTAGTGAACTGGGGATCGCCAACCGTTTTCAGGTCGTGAATGGCCGCACGCGCATTAATGTCAAGCTCACTGAGCAAACCGGTGATGTGACCGATCTTAACTTTTCCGGTTTTCAGGTGACGGCTCAGGACTGGGATCGCTTTACCAGCGACTCATTAACCTGGCTGGGCCAGTTCGACATGGTGTGCGTGAGTGGCAGCCTGCCGGAGGGGGTCGATCCTGATGCCTTTACCCGCTGGATGACTGAACTGCGTACGCACTGTCCCTGCATCATCTTTGACAGTAGCCGCGAAGCGCTGGTGGCGGGCCTGAAAGCCGCCCCCTGGCTGGTTAAACCTAATCGTCGCGAGCTTGAAATTTGGGCAGGGCGCAAGCTACCTGCACTCCAGGACGTGATTGACGCCGCGCACGAGTTGCGTGAGCAGGGCATTGCACATGTGGTGATTTCTCTGGGTGCTGAAGGCGCACTTTGGGTCAATGCCTCAGGTGAATGGATAGCTAAACCGCCGGTGTGCGAAGTTGTCAGCACCGTTGGCGCAGGTGACTCCATGGTAGGTGGCCTGATTTATGGCCTGTTAATGCGTGAATCCAGTGAACATACGTTACGTCTGGCTACTGCGGTAGCCGCGATGGCTGTCAGCCAGAGCAACGTCGGCGTGACCGATCGTACCCAGTTGGCCGCAATGATGGCGCGCGTCGACTTACAACCCGTTAACTGACAGCAGGAGAGCGATAGTGAAAACGCTGCTGATAAAAGATCCTTCAACAGGACTGGCTTCTGCCTACATGGCAAAACAACGTCTGGCCGCTGCGGCTGCTCAGGCTGGTATAACGCTAACCGAAAACCCGGCCGAGGCCGAACTGGTGATCGTCACCGGTAAAACAGTACCAGAGGATGCCGCGCTGACGGGGAAATCCGTGTGGCTGGGCGATGTGCAGCAGGCCGTCAGTGAACCTGAACTGTTCCTGAATCGTGCCAAAGCCGAAGCGAAACCCTGGCAGGCCAGCGTGGCAGCACCTGCTGCCGTTGCCGCTGTGCCAGCGAATGGGCCAAAACGTGTGGTTGCCGTGACCGCTTGCCCAACGGGCGTTGCGCATACCTTTATGGCGGCCGAGGCAATCCAGGCGGAAGCGACCAAACGGGGCTGGTGGGTTAAAGTTGAAACCCGTGGCTCTGTAGGGGCCGGTAATGCGATCACCCCTGAAGAGGTTGCCGCAGCCGATCTGGTTATCGTGGCAGCGGATATCGAAGTGGATCTGGCTAAGTTTGCGGGTAAACCGATGTACCGCACCTCAACCGGTCTGGCACTGAAAAAGACCGCGCAGGAGCTGGATAAAGCCGTGGCAGAAGCGAAGCCTTATAAACCTTCTGGCGCGCAAAACAGTTCTCAGGAAGAGAAAAAAGAGGGCGGCGCGGGAGCTTACCGTCACCTGTTGACCGGCGTGTCCTACATGCTGCCCATGGTGGTGGCGGGTGGCTTGAGTATCGCGCTGTCGTTTGCGTTTGGTATCACGGCCTTTAAAGAGCCCGGTACGCTGGCCGCTGCCCTGATGCAAATCGGTGGCGGGAGCGCCTTTGCACTGATGGTTCCGGTTCTGGCGGGCTTTATTGCCTTCTCAATCGCGGATCGTCCTGGTCTGACGCCTGGCCTGATTGGCGGTATGATCGCTACCAGCATCAACGCGGGCTTCCTTGGCGGCATCATCGCCGGTTTTATTGCGGGTTATGCGGCCAAACTGATCAGCGGTAAGGTGAAGTTGCCACAGAGTATGGAAGCGCTAAAACCTATCCTGATTATTCCGCTGTTTGCCAGCCTGATCACCGGCTTGCTGATGATCTACGTGGTAGGTATACCGGTCGCGGGCATCATGAGCGGTTTGACCAGCTGGCTGGCTAACATGGGTACCGCGAATGCCATCCTGCTGGGCGCTATCCTGGGTGGCATGATGTGTACCGATATGGGCGGTCCTGTTAACAAAGTGGCTTACGCATTTGGCGTCGGCCTGCTGAGTTCACAAACCTACGCACCTATGGCCGCGATTATGGCTGCCGGTATGGTACCACCACTGGCGATGGGGCTGGCGACGCTGGTTGCGCGTCGTAAATTTAACAAAGGTCAGCAGGAAGGCGGTAAAGCCGCGCTGGTTCTGGGTCTGTGCTTTATTTCAGAAGGTGCGATTCCCTTTGCGGCCCGTGACCCGATGCGCGTCCTGCCATGCTGTATCGTCGGTGGCGCAGTAACCGGCGCCGTTTCTATGGCGATTGGTGCCAAGCTGATGGCACCGCACGGTGGCCTGTTCGTCCTGTTAATCCCGGGGGCGATTACGCCGGTCGTGGGTTATCTGATGGCGATTTTGATTGGTACCGCGATTGCCGGATTAGGCTACGCAGTACTGAAACGCCCGGAAGAAGAGCTGGCGAAAGCCTGACAGGTAAGACGAAAAAGGAGCCGCAAGGCTCCTTTTTCTTATTTCTTAACGTTGTTCTGACTTAAGCCAGGCAATTTCATCTTTCCAGATATCTGGATTAATGGTCTCCAGAATCAGCGGAATACCATCGAAACGCGGATCCTTCATGATCCAGCTAAAGACGGTTTTACCGATATTCCCCTCACCCAGGCTGTGATGACGGTCAACCCGGCTGCCCAGCGTACTTTTGGCATCATTCAGGTGCATCCCGCGAAGATAGTTAAAACCCACCACGCGCTCAAATTCGGCAAAGGTCTCCGTGCAGGCGGCTTCACTGCACAGATCGTATCCGCCAGCGAAGGCATGGCAGGTATCGATGCAAACGCCGACGCGCGACTTATCTTCGACGTGTTCAATAATGGTCGCCAGATGTTCAAAGCGGAAACCCAGGTTGCTGCCCTGACCGGCGGTATTTTCGATAACGGCGGTCACGCTGTGGGTTTGATCCAGGGCGATGTTAATCGACTCGGCGATACGCTTTAAGCAGGTCAGCTCATCAATTTGCTGTAAATGACTGCCCGGATGAAAATTCAGTAGCGTCAGACCCAGCTGTTCCGCGCGCTGCATTTCATCTACGAACGCATCGCGGGATTTTTGCAATGCTTCCATAACCGGATGCCCCAGATTAATGAGATAGCTATCGTGCGGGAGAATCTGGCCCGGGCCAAAATGGTATTTCTCGCAGGCTGCGCGGAAGGCGGCGATGGTGTCGTTTGACAGCGGGGCGGCTTTCCACTGACGCTGATTTTTCGTGAACAGCGCAAAAGCCGTGGCTTCCAGTTCGTGGGCGCGGAGGACCGCCTGATCCACACCACCCGATGCGCTGACGTGCGCGCCAATATACTTCATGCCGTTCTCCTGAAGGATTTAACTCAGATTGAACGGCATGATACACGATGGCGCTGTGGCAAAGCGCGGTGCGCAGGAAATTTTTAGCGAGGTCAGCAGGGGGCATTATCAGGAATACAGCCGTGCCGCAAAGGGCTCGTTGTTTTTACCCGAATACGCGAAAAGTCTCTGGAAAGGGGCAGGGGGTGAGGCGAAACCGGCCGGTGCCGAATCGATCTTGTCTGTCGCAAGAAGACAACGCAGCGGATCAGTGGCGGAGTTTCGCCAACTCGTCTTCAGTCAGGCCGGTCATTTTAATCACGGTCGGGCGATCAAGGCCGTTATTTAACATGGTCCGGGCAATCTTCAGCGCTTCTTCCTTCCTGCCTTTTTCAATGCCTTTTTCGATGCCTTTTTGTTCCAGCTGTTCTGCAATGGTCATCAGAGCCTCTTCGTGTTGCGGCACCCGCTGTGCCAGCTTATGAACAAAGGTTTGCGCATCTGAAGCTTCGCCCACCTGTATCATGTAGTTTACCAGCGATATCACCAGCGATGAAGAGAGATGTTTGTGCAGAAGAAGGCTGACCAGGCTGTCAATCAGGGCTGTCAGGTTTCGCTGGTGGATATGCTTTTGCAGTAAGGTTAAGGCGGCCATACTGCGATGGTGTGCAATCTCCTCGTCAGGGATAATCGTCACATCAACCAAAGGGAAAGCCGTGTTGTACAGTGCGCCCGCGATGTCCGGTCGGGCAAATTCATCGAGCCAACAGAGGGAATAAGGATACGGGCTGCGTTTACCGGTATAGAACAACATCGGGATAACCAACGGCAGTGTTTTATGCCCGGCCTGCAGGTGGCGGTGCATGGCGGCAACCGCATAGCGCATCAACCTGAAGGCCATATGTTGATCCGGACCGGACTGATGCTCGATAAGCACGTGGATGTAGCCTTCCCCGGATGCGGTTTTAAGGCTGTAGAGCACGTCGCTAAAATACTGACGCAGATCGTCTTCGACAAACGAACCCGATTCCAGTTTAAGGGTGGACAGGTCGCAAAGGGCGCGTAACGGTTCTGGCAGGTGGATCGCCATAAAATCCCGCGCAATATCGGGCTGTGTCAGAAACTGCCTGAACAGGGCATCGTGAGGCGTTGGTGTGGTGGTTTTTATCTTCATCCGTCCCGGCTCGAAAAAATGACCCGCCTAAAATAGGGCAGACCGGGGCGTTCGCCTAACAACGGCGCAATAATGTACGGCATGTCTCGCAAATCCCCCGCGAGTGGGGCAGTGAAGGCGGAAAGTGGCCGCCATAACCGTCCCCGTCACGGGCCGGTTATGACGGAGAGGGCTGCGTGCTACGCCATGAGGTGCTGGACCAGCAGATTAATCGTACCGCCACCCACAATCAGCCAGACAAATACCAGTGCGCCTAACAGCACAGGCTTAAATCCGGCAGCGCGCAGGGCAGTAAAGCGGGTGGTCAAGCCCAACGCTGCCATTGCCATGGTCAGCAGGATCCCGCCGAGGGTATTTAATGTGTTGACCCACCCGGCCGGCAACCAGTGCAGGGAGTTGAACAGAGCGACAGCGACAAACATTAAAGCAAACCACGGAAAGGTGACTGGCTGTGCGGTATGCTGTGCTGTCTGTTCACGTCGCAGTACACCACTCAGTAACAGTAAAAACGGCGCCAGCATCATCACCCGCAGCATTTTCGCAATGACTGCGCTGCTCTCGGTTTCGGGCGCAATGCTGTGCCCGGCGGCGACCACCTGGGCCACTTCGTGGATCGTCGAACCGGTGAAAACACCAAACTGTGTCAGACTGACGGCAGGGAAAAGATGATGAACCCATGGCCACAGCAAGGGATAAACAAAAATCGCCAGGGTGCCAAACAGCACGACCGTTGCCACGGCCACCGCCACCTTCGAGGGGGCCGCTTTCACGACGGGCTCTGTGGCCAGTACGGCAGCGGCACCGCAGATGCTGCTCCCTGCACCGATTAACCACACGGTGTCACGATCGAGCCTGAGCAGGCGCCTGCCCAGCAGGCAGGTTATAAAAAACGTGCTGCTCAGGGTCAGTACATCAATAATGACGCCGCTCAGGCCGACATCCGTGATTTGTTGTAAGGTGATGCGAAATCCGAACAGTATCACGCCCAGCCGGAGCAGCTTTTGTTTGGCCAGCAGTACGCCAGCGTCGCACTGACCGGCCATGGGTGAATAGACACTATTCCCGATAATGATGCCCAGCATAATGGCCAGAGTTAACGAACCCAGCCCCAGATGCGAGACGGCAGGTACCTGCGCCAGCAGCGCCGTGCCGCTGGCGATGGTACCGCATAGCAACAGGCCTGGCAGCCATTGCTGCACAGTGTGAGATTTTGAAATGCTGATGTCGGCCATGATTACGCTCCTGGTTGAGCACACATCATCGCGCCAGGTTTGTTAAAAGTGAAATTGATTATATATTTATAATCTACCGCTATAAGTGATAAGGCAGGATATATGCTGTTCGCACGACTGGGGCGCTTCATTACGCTCATTAAAAGAGATGTTTTAACGCTCGCCTGTGCCTGCCGCGATCCCCGAACGCCGCTATGGTGTAAAGGCGCGGCCCTGGGACTCATAGCGTACGGCATCAGCCCCATTGATGTGATTCCTGATGTCATCCCGGTCGTCGGGCTACTCGATGATGCCGTGATCATTCCCACCGGCGTCATGTTGCTGCTGAAAATGTTACCCACGGAAGTGCGCGCCAGCAGCGCAGAGCGTGCCCGGCAGCAGCGTGCACGCGGTAAAACCCTGTTCGGTGTGCTGGGTGTGGTTTTTCTGCTGTGGATAGCCCTGATGGTTTACCTCTTACAGCGTTAGATTCTGGAGTCTCCATGCACATTACACTGCGACAAATCGACGTTTTTACCGAAGTGCTGAAAAGCGGCTCCACCACGCAGGCTTCTCAGGTGCTGGCCTTGTCCCAGTCAGCCGTCAGTGCGGCACTCGCCGATCTGGAAAACCAGCTTGGCGTTCAGCTTTTCGACCGTGTAGGTAAGCGACTGGTAGTGAATGAACACGGCCGGTTACTTTACCCCCGGGCCGTGGGCCTGCTTGAGCAGGCGACGGAAATCGAACAGCTGTTTAAAGAAGATAACGGGGCTATCCGAATTTATGCCAGTAGCACAATCGGGAATTACCTGTTGCCGGGGATGATTGCCGGCTACCGCCGTGATTTCCCGACCTTACCTTTAGAGCTGAGCGTGGGAAACAGCCAGGACGTGATCATGGCCGTGTCAGAATTCAGGGTTGATGTCGGGTTAATCGAAGGTCCCTGTCATATGACGGAACTGGTAAGCGAGCCCTGGCTTGACGATGAGCTGGTGGTGTTTGCCGCGCCGGATGCTGCCATTTTACAGCAGCCGGTGACGCTGGCATCGCTGGCGGACGCCACCTGGATTCTTCGCGAACGGGGTTCAGGGACGCGCGAAATCGTTGATTACCTGCTGCTGTCTCATCTGCCAACCTTCCAGCTGGGCATGGAACTGGGCAACTCCGAAGCGATCAAACATGCCGTACGTCACGGCATGGGCATTAGCTGCTTATCCCGCCGGGTTATTGCCGACCAGCTCAGTGCCGGAACGCTCATTGAGCTGAATACACCTTTGCCCAATTTGACGCGGACGCTTTACCGTATTCATCACCGGCAAAAACATATCTCAAAGGCGCTGTCACGGTTTTTGTCCTACTGCCGGGAATAACCGCAGGGGGAGGCTGATGAGGAAATAAGCGGTTCAACCCCTTGAAATTCAGGGAAACAGCCGCTGCCGCTAATAATCTGCCGCCTATCATGAAGGTAACTTATATCAACGCAGCATTCGCTATACAGTGCGGCCTTTGCTGCTACAATCGCGCCTTATTTTTACCCAGCGTAATGTTTACACATGCATAATGACACAAAAACAACACAACAACCTGCGTTACGACGCGATCTAAAAGCGCGTCACCTCACCATGATCGCCATAGGCGGTTCCATCGGTACAGGCCTCTTTGTGGCATCAGGTGCCACCATCTCTCAGGCCGGTCCGGGCGGCGCGTTACTCTCCTATGCCCTGATTGGTTTGATGGTTTATTTCCTCATGACCAGCCTGGGTGAACTGGCGGCATTTATGCCGGTATCCGGTTCTTTTGCTACCTACGGTGCGAAATACGTCGAAGAAGGCTTTGGTTTTGCCCTTGGCTGGAACTACTGGTACAACTGGGCGGTGACGATAGCCGTTGACCTGGTGGCTTCCCAACTGGTGATGAATTACTGGTTCCCGGACACGCCAGGATGGATCTGGAGCGCTCTGTTCCTGAGCCTGATGTTCCTGATCAACTACATCTCGGTGAAAGGCTTCGGCGAAACGGAGTACTGGTTTTCGCTGATCAAGGTTGTCACCGTGGTGGTCTTTATCGTGGTTGGCGTACTGATGATTGTCGGGATTATGCGCGGCGCTGAAAATGCGGGCTGGCATAACTGGCAGGTCGGTGACGCGCCATTTGCGGGCGGCTTCGCCGCGATGATCGGCGTGGCGATGATTGTCGGCTTCTCCTTCCAGGGCACTGAACTCATCGGTATAGCGGCGGGCGAATCAGAAGATCCGGCGAAAAATATTCCTCGCGCGGTACGTCAGGTGTTCTGGCGTATCCTGCTCTTCTATGTGCTGGCTATCCTGATCATCAGCCTGATTTTGCCTTATACCGATCCGCAGCTGTTACACAACGATATTAAAGATATCAGCGTCAGTCCGTTTACGCTGGTGTTCAAAAATGCCGGTCTGTTGTCAGCGGCGGCGGTGATGAACGCGGTCATTTTAACGGCGGTATTGTCCGCGGGTAACTCCGGCATGTACGCCTCAACGCGCATGCTTTATAACCTTGCCCGCGAAGGCAAAGCTCCGCGTATCTTTGCCCGCCTGTCAAAAGGTGGCGTGCCCCGTAATGCCCTGTGGGCAACAACCCTGGTGGCAGGTCTGTGCTTTTTAACCTCAAAATTTGGCAATCAGGAAGTCTATCTCTGGCTGTTGAATACTTCAGGCATGACCGGCTTTATCGCCTGGCTCGGTATTGCAATCAGCCACTACCGTTTCCGTCGGGGTTACGTTGCGCAGGGCCACGATCTTACTGCGCTGCCATATCGTTCCGGCTTTTTTCCCGTTGGACCGATTTTCGCTTTTGTCCTTTGTCTGATTATCACTCTGGGCCAGAATTATCAGGCGTTCCTGCAGGATAAAATCGACTGGTACGGCGTGGCGGCTACCTATATCGGCCTGCCGCTGTTCCTGCTGATCTGGCTGGGTTACAGGCTGGTTCGGGGCGGCCGGATCGTCAAATATACTGAGATGGAATTTCCCGTCTATAAAGACTAGCAATGCCTGAACGCGCCCGGTGAACGCCGGGCTTTTTTTTAAGCTTACGTCATCACTGTTAACATTCCATGAATTGATAATTATTATCACCTGCACTATTGTGGCTGCGTTTTTAATTCTGGAGCCATTACTGGGTTGAATCATGACAACGGAATCCTCGTTGATCGGTGCTGAAGCAGATCATCAGCACACATTAAAAAACTATCATCAGGTTGTGCGCCGCCGAATCTTCTGGCTGGGTGCGCTGCTGATAGCGATACTCGCCTCACTCGTTCTTGATTTTACGCTCGGTCCGGCCGGGCTCTCTTTGTCCGTGTTGTGGCACACGCTGCTCTCTCCTGAGAGCGTCGATGCAGGTACCCGCGTAATCGTCTGGGATATTCGCCTGCCTTATGCCTTGATGGCGATTGTTGTTGGCCTGGCGCTGGGCCTTGCCGGCGCCGAAATGCAAACGATCCTGAATAATCCGCTCGCCAGCCCGTTCACGCTGGGCGTGTCTTCTGCGGCGGCGTTCGGTGCAGCACTGGCGATTATTCTGGGCGTGGGGATTCCGGGCATCTCCGGGCAGTGGTTTATCTCGGCCAACGCCTTTCTGTTTGCCCTGTTTGCCGCGTTGATGCTGGATGGCATTACGCGATGGACTCAGGTGTCATCGTCCGGTGTGGTGCTGTTTGGTATCGCCCTGGTGTTTACTTTTAACGCCCTGGTTTCAATGATGCAGTTTATCGCCAGCGAAGATACGTTACAGGGGCTGGTGTTTTGGACCATGGGCAGCCTGGCGCGCGCCTCCTGGGAAAAGCTGGGCGTACTGAGTGCGGCCTTTGCGCTGCTGGTTCCCTTCTCTATGCTCAGCAGCTGGAAACTTACCGCGTTGCGCCTGGGTGAAGACAGGGCGATCAGTTTTGGTATTGATGTTCGTCGTTTACGCCTGGCCACGCTGCTCCGTATCAGCGTACTGTCCGCGCTGGCCGTCGCCTTCGTCGGGCCGATTGGCTTTATTGGGCTGGTGGCGCCGCATATTGCCCGCATGATGTTTGGGGAAGATCATCGCTTCTATTTGCCGGCCAGCGCGCTGACCGGTGCCCTGGTGTTGTCGCTGGCTTCTGTGGCATCGAAAAACCTTATTCCCGGCGCCATCGTGCCGGTGGGCATTGTGACTTCGCTGATTGGCGTACCGTTCTTCCTGAGTATTATTCTGCGTCACCGGGGGACAGTATGAGGGAGCAAGGATTAAGCCTGCGCGGCTTCACGACCGGTTATCCCAAACGCCAGGTCATTGAAAACCTGAATGTGGCGCGCCTGCCGCGTGGGGAGATTACGGTTCTGCTAGGACCGAACGGCTGTGGCAAATCTACGCTGCTGCGTGCGCTGGCCGGACTGAATAAAGGGCAGGGCGAGCTGTGGCTCAACGGGGAAGACCTGATGACTCAGCCTTTCGCGCAGCGTGCCAGACAGGTCGTCTATCTGCCCCAGTCGCTGCCGGCTGGCGTTCATCTGCACGTTCTGGAGTCGATTATCGTGGCACAGCGCGCCTCCAGTGGTTTACAACGTGCCGCCAGCGAGGCGGACGTGATGGCGCTGCTGGAGCAACTGGGCATTGCACATCTGGCCATGCGTTACCTCGACCAGCTCTCCGGTGGACAGAAACAGTTAGTGGGTCTGGCGCAGTCGCTGATTCGTCGGCCTGCGCTGCTGCTGCTGGACGAACCGCTCAGCGCGCTGGATTTAAACTACCAGTTCCACGTGATGGATTTGGTACGGCGTGAAACCGCGCTGCGTAATATGGTCACGGTGGTGGTGGTGCACGATATCAATATTGCCTTACGCCACGCTCAGCATGCCGTGATGCTTAAGGCAGGCAGGTTAATTGCCGAGGGCGCGCCGGATAGCGTCATCACCCCAGCAACCCTGGCGCAGGTATACGGCGTACAGGGCCGTATTGAGCACTGTTCACGCGGCACACCGCAGGTCATGATTGACGGGCTGGTACAGGAAGGACTGTCTTGAAATCAGGGGATTGCACTGGCAATCCCCTGTGTTAAATCACCCTACCAGCAGGTGCTGCGCATGGAAGCGCAGATGCTCTTCGACAAAGCTGGCAATAAAGAAGTAGCTGTGATCGTAGCCAGGCTGGATGCGCAGGGTCAGCGGGAAGCCCATTTCCTGCGCGATCGCTTCTAAGCGCTCCGGCTGCAGCTGATCTGCCAGGAACTGATCGCTGTCGCCCTGATCGATCAACAACGGCAGACGATGCTGAACCTCCCGCATCAGCTGGCAGCTGTCGTAGGCGAGCCAGGCCTGGCGATCGTCCCCCAGATAGGCCGTGAATGCTTTCTGGCCCCACGGAACCTCACAAGGGTTAACGATGGGCGCAAAGGCCGAAGCCGACGCAAAGCGGTTTCCCAGACGTAATGCCAGCATCAGCGCACCGTGTCCGCCCATGGAGTGGCCCATTATCGACTGACGTTCGCTAACCTTGAAGTTATCGGCAACCAGCTCAGGCAGCTCGTCACTCAGGTAATCGAACATACGGTAATGATCCGCCCAGGGCTGTTGCGTGGCGTTCAGGTAAAAACCTGCGCCCTGACCCAGGTCATAGCCTTCATCATTTGCAACCTGCTCACCGCGTGGGCTGGTGTCCGGCATAATTAACACCAGGCCCAGCTCGGCAGCGACACGCTGTGCGCCAGCCTTGGTGGTGAAGTTCTCGTCGTTGCAGGTCAGCCCCGCCAAAAACCACACCACCGGCGGCGGGGAATCACCGCGCGGACTCGGCAAATAGATACTGAACGTCATTGGGCAGCTAAGCACCTGCGACTGATGACGCCAGCGCTGCTGCCAGCCGCCAAAAATACGATGCTCTTCCAGCAGCTCCAGAGTAGATGTCATAGATAGCGCCCCCGGTTACTTGTTAAAATGCACGACGGAGCGGATCGATTTCCCTTCATGCATTAAATCAAAGGCGTCATTAATCTCTTCAAGCGGCATGGTATGGGTAATGAAATCGTTCAGAGCAAATTTCCCATCAAGATAATCCTGCACGATACCGGGAAGTTGTGAACGGCCTTTCACGCCACCGAAAGCAGAGCCGCGCCAGACGCGGCCGGTTACCAGCTGGAATGGACGCGTTGAAATCTCCTGACCTGCGCCTGCAACGCCGATGATCACTGACTCGCCCCAGCCCTTGTGGCAGCACTCCAGAGCAGAGCGCATCACATTGACGTTACCGATACATTCAAAGGAATAATCCACGCCGCCGTCGGTGAGTTCAACAATCACGTCCTGAATAGGCTTGTCATAGTCTTTCGGGTTAATCAGGTCGGTGGCACCGAGCTTACGCGCCAGATCAAACTTACTGGTGTTGATATCAATACCAATAATGCGGCCCGCTTTGGCCATTTTTGCGCCGATAATCGCTGACAGACCAATGCCGCCCAGCCCAAAGATGGCAACGGTATCGCCTTCTTTAACCTTGGCGGTATTCATCACTGCACCCATACCGGTGGTTACGCCACAACCCAGCAGGCACACTTCTTCCAGTGGCGCGTCTTTACTGATTTTCGCCAGGGAGATTTCAGGCACGACGGTATATTCAGAGAAGGTTGACGTGCCCATGTAGTGGAAAATCGGCTTGCCGTCTTTAAAGAAACGCGTGGTACCGTCAGGCATCAGACCTTTGCCCTGCGTGGTGCGAATGGCCTGACACAGATTCGTTTTACCGGACAGGCAGAATTTACATTGACCACATTCTGGCGTGTAAAGCGGGATCACGTGATCGCCCACTTCAACGCTGGTCACGCCTTCGCCGACCGCTTCAACAATGCCACCGCCTTCGTGGCCCAGAATCGCCGGGAACACGCCTTCAGGATCGCTGCCGGACAGCGTATACGCATCTGTATGGCAGACGCCGGTGGCGACGATACGTACCAGCACTTCCCCTTTCTGCGGCGGCATAAGATCCACTTCTTCGATTTTAAGCGGTTCGCCTGCGGCCCAGGCTACGGCGGCACGGGTTTTGATCATGTTCATGCAATCCCTCTTCCAGTCAGATTGTGACGCGATGTGGCGTCTGGATGGTCGTGATAAGTTAAAAATAGCGCGAAAACTCTATTCCGCCGCCTGCAATGGATGCATCAGCTCGTCATTGAGCGGACGATCGTGAAATTGTTCAATAATAAGATACTTCAGCGCCTCAACGTTGGGCGTGAAGGCATCGCGTCGCCACATCAGCCAGGTGGCGGTGTTGCGATATTCAGCCGGCAGGCTGTGAACCTGAACACGGGCGCGGTCTGGCATCTGTTTCAGCACCGACGCGGGAATCATAGCCACGCCCGCGCCGCCTGCGACACAGGCCAGCATGGCATGGTAAGACTGAATCTCCATCACGCTGTCAGGCGCGGCCTGGCTGTCGCGGTACCAGGCTTCAAGTTTAACCCGGTAAGAACAGCTGTTGCGAAAGGCAAACAGGGTATCGTCTTGCGTGTCGCGCGCGCAGGTTACCGGGATATGATCAAGATCGGTGATCAGGACCATTTCCTCACGAAATGCAATACAGCCGTTCAGATCGTCGTGCTGAACCGGGCCATCGACCAGGGCCGCGGCCAGCGTGCCTTCACGTACTCGATCAATAATTTCCCCTGAGGTGCCCGTGATCAGCGATAAGGCGACAGCAGGAAAACGCTGATGGAAGGCAGCGAGAAGGCCAGGCAGGCGCGTCGCGGCGGTACTCTCCATCGAGCCAAGTGCAAAATTCCCGCCGGGTTTACCCGCTCGGGTCATATTTAATGCTTCATCACTCAGGGCCAGAATACGCTGGGCGTAGTTAAGGAAATTATGGCCCATGGGCGACAGGCGAATGCGCTGTTTTTCGCGAATAAACAGATCGACACCCAGTTCCTCTTCCAGCTGACGCAGACGCGTTGTGAGGTTGGAGGGAACCCGATGCAGCTGTTCCGCAGCACGGGCCAGGGAACCGCTTTCTGCCACGGAACAGAACATACGTAACTGAACTAAATCCATAGTGTTCTCTTCCTGTAAACAAGTTGCTTAAGATTATTCACTTTTTGTGAGTGTAAGCATCGTTCATGCTATAAGCAAGTTTCTGTGTAAAAAACTGAGGTGCCAGATGGCGTTTCGCGTGGCAATAAGTGCATTTTTGACGTTGTTTGTTGTAATGGGAATCGGGCGCTTTGCCTTTACCCCGCAGGTTCCCCTGATGATTCAGGCGCACCAGCTAACGCTGACCAGCGCCAGCCTGGTGGCAGCATTAAACTATCTGGGCTACCTGTGCGGGTCTGTCGATGCCATGCGCGCACGCCATAAGGTCGCGTTGCGACTGCAACTTGGAACGTGGGGCGCCGTGGTGCTGACGGCACTGTCGGCCTTTGCCGACGGGCCGTGGTGGCATGGCATTATTCGCTTTGCCATCGGCTGGGCCAGCGGATGCGCCCTGGTGCTGGCGGCGGCGTGGAGCAACGAGCAGTTGCATCAGTATGGTCGTCCGGGGCTGTCGGCAGCCGTCTTTGCCGGACCGGGTGCTGGCATTTTTATCAGCGGTCTGCTCGCGGTGAGCTTGCACAGTTATCAGGTTTCAGCGGCGCTGGCCTGGTGGGTTTATGCCGCGCTGGCGGCGCTATTGGTGGCGCTCATTAGCCGAAATCTGCCGCGCAAGGGTGAGCTGCATCGTCCGGAGCAGGCACCGCAGTCGCTGGTGCTGACCCGCAACCTCCGGCGGCTGGTTCTGAGTTACAGCCTGGCGGGCTTTGGCTATATTCTCCCCGCGACATTTCTTTCACAAATGGCTGCCGTGCGTTTTCCAGGCAGTGCTGTGGCACAATTTGTCTGGCCGATATTCGGCGGTGCGGCGGTCATCGGTATTGTTCTGGGCATTGTCACGCGCAATTCGGGGAGCAGTCATGCCCGCCTGGCGATGGCCCTGTGGGCCCAGGCGCTGGGTGTGCTGGCGGCCGCATTGCTGCCGGGGTTCAGTGGGCTGCTTATCGGCGCGCTGCTGGTAGGAGGCGGCTTTCTGTGTGTGGTACAGCTGTCTTTTCTCTGTGCCCGTGAACTGGCACCGCAGCATATACGTTATATGGCCGGCCTGCTGACAACCGGCTATGCGGTTGGACAACTGGCAGGGCCCATGCTCTCCTCGCTGTCAACGCTGTTTCTTCATCGTCTCGAACCCGCACTGTGGGTGGCGGGGGGCAGTCTGATCGTCGCAGGGCTTCTGGTCTGGCGGCGGGACGCGTGAAAAGCTTTCATCTCCAATCGGATTGATTGCTGGATTCCCTGCACAGAAAGTTTCACAATACGCACTCAGAAATATGACCCGCTGGCAACAGACGGCGGGCGCAACACCTGCCGGAGAAGAGTAAGATGAGCACCTTGAGTCAGGAAGCGGCACTGGTCCACGAAGCGCTGCTGGCGCGTGGGCTGGAAACGCCGCTGCGCGCACCCACGCGTGAAATAGACGATGAAACGCGTAAGAGCCTGATTGCTGGCCATATGACGGAAATCATGCAGCTGCTGAATCTGGATCTTGAAGATGACAGCCTGATGGAAACCCCGCATCGCATCGCCAAAATGTATGTGGATGAAGTCTTTTCCGGTCTCGATTATGCCAACTTCCCCAAAATCACGCTCATCGAAAACAAGATGAAAGTGGATGAGATGGTGACGGTTCGCGACATTACGCTGACCAGCACCTGCGAACATCACTTTGTGATTATCGACGGGAAAGCCACCGTCGCGTATATCCCTAAAGATAAGGTGATCGGCTTATCGAAAATCAACCGCATCGTGCAGTTCTTTGCGCAGCGGCCTCAGGTGCAGGAGCGTTTAACGCAGCAGGTCCTGCTGGCGCTGCAAACGCTGTTGGGAACGAACAACGTTGCCGTTTCGATCGATGCCGTTCACTACTGTGTGAAAGCGCGCGGCGTGAAGGATGCCACCAGCGCGACGACCACGACCTCGCTGGGTGGGCTGTTTAAATCCAGTCAAAATACCCGTCAGGAATTCCTGCGCGCGGTGCGTCATAACTAAAGCTGACGGGCGGGCGCGACGGTCGCCCGCCTGAGACATCAGGATCCCACATGCAACGCTACCTCGTGCTGGATTTTATTCGGGGCTGTGCCATCCTCGGCATTCTGTTGTTAAATATTATTGGCTTTGGTTTACCTTCTGCTGCCTATCTTAATCCTGCCTGGCAGGGCAGCATCACCCTTTCTGATGCCTGGACGTGGGCTATTTCCGATGTCTTTGCCCAGCTCAAATTCCTGACGCTGTTCGCCCTGCTGTTTGGGGCAGGCCTGCAGATGCAGCTGTCACGCGGTAGCCGCTGGCTGACTGCCCGTTTATCCCTGTTAGTGATGCTGGGATTGATTCACAGCGTATTTATCTGGGAAGGCGATATTTTGCTGGATTACGGCATTATCGGGCTGGTTATCTGGCGTATGCTACGCGACGTTCCCTCTACCCGGGGGTTAATTAACACCGGAATTCTGCTCTATCTGATGGGATGCGCCGTGTTGCTGGTATTTGGCTTGATCTCCAGCCCTGAACCGTCGCCCTCATGGCTCCCGGGCGCTGCAGCGATCCAGTACGAGCAGTTCTGGAAGCTCACGGGCGGTCTGGCCGCCGTGCAGATTCGTTTAGATCACCTTTCGTCGGGATTGATGGCGCTGGTGGCCCAGTACGGCTGGCAACTGGCGGGACTGATGATGCTGGGGGCGGCGCTGGTGCGCTGCGGTTGGCTGAAAGGAACCTTTCCGCTACAGCACTATCGACGCGTTGCCGCGCTGTTGCTGCCGCTGGGTTTGCTGATGGCGGCCGCGGGCGTTGCCGCACAGTGGTGGGTTAACTGGGACTACCGCTGGAGCGCGTTTTATCTGCAACTGCCGCGCGATCTGGCCAGTCCGCTCATCAGCCTCGGCTATGCGGCATTGTGTTTCGGCTTTTGGTCTTCTGTCCAGCGCTGGCGGCTGAGCTATGCCATTTGTTGCGTAGGTCGAATGGCGCTCAGCAACTACCTGTTGCAATCCCTGATCTGTACCACGCTCTTTTATCGCTTCGGCGAGTTTATGCATTTCTCACGCCTGCAGCTGGTGATGCTGGTGCCCGTCATCTGGTGCGTTAATCTGCTGTTTTCCGTGCTGTGGCTGCGTTACTTCCCGCAGGGCCCCCTCGAATGGATCTGGCGTCGCCTGACGCAGATTGCCGCAGGTGCCCCGGCCGCCTCCCCCTCTGAAAGATGATGACCGCCATCACAAAGGTTACAGAATTGTATGTAACCGTTTTCATTGATGTGACGTAATTCACGCTGTGTGACGATCTTCCCTGACAAAATAGCGCCGGTGTTGTAACTGGCGTAATGCCTTATCTCTCTGGAAGTGCTGCATGATAACAATTCGTGATGTTGCGCGTCAGGCCGGTGTGTCAGTGGCCACCGTTTCGCGCGTACTAAATAACAGCAGCGCGGTCACCGCTGAAACACGTGACGTCGTGTTACAGGCGGTTGACGCTCTGGGCTATCGCCCAAACGCCAACGCTCAGGCGCTGGCTACCCAGGTGAGTGATACCATCGGGGTGGTGGTTATGGATGTTTCCGACCCCTTTTTCGGCGCGCTGGTGAAGGCGGTAGATACCGTGGCACAGCGGGTGCACAAGCATGTTCTGATCAGTAACTCCTGGCACCATGAAGAAAAAGAACGCCACGCCATTGAAGTGCTGATACGCCAGCGCTGCAATGCGCTGGTGGTGCACGCGAAAACGCTTTCAGACGCCGAATTAGCCGATTTTATGAGCCAGGTGCCCGGTATGGTGGTGATTAACCGTATCGTGCCGGGTTTCGAGCATCGCTGTGTCAGCCTTGATAATGTAACGGGCGCATTGATGGCTTCAAGAATGCTGCTGCAACAGGGGCATTGTCGTATTGGCTATTTGTGTTCCAGTCATCCCATTGAAGACGTGACACAGCGGCGTGAAGGCTGGCTACAGGCTCTGACAGAGCAGGGGATTCGTCCGCAGGAAAGCTGGATAGCCAGCGCCGAACCCGACATGCAGGGCGGCGAAGCCGCAATGGTTGAACTGCTGGGGCGCAATCTCAATCTGAGCGCCATATTCGCCTATAACGACAGCATGGCGGCAGGCGCGCTTACGGCCCTCAAAGACAACGGAATCCAGGTCCCTCAGCATTTTTCCGTGGTGGGCTTCGACGATATTCCGATTTCACGATACACCGATCCGCAACTGACCACTGTTCGCTATCCTATTGTTTCAATGGCGAAACTTGCCACAGAACTGGCGCTTCAGGGGGCCGCGGGCTGCATTGACAGCAGTGCAAAACACATCTTTATGCCGACGCTGGTACGCCGCCATTCCGTAGCGCAAAAGCAAATTGTGGAGTCCGTCACTAATTCAGGCGATTCCACGATGTAACCGTTTTCAATCTGTGATTGTATTCACAGTTAATTAACATTGCTATCACTATGATGGCAGCGTCTTACAGTACTGAAACATTATGTAACGCCACTCTCCTGTTGAGGGCACCGGCCTGGTCGCCGGTTTACATGGTTCATGACACGCACTATGGATGCAGTAGCCTACACGGAAGTCACGGAAGTTGAGTTTTGCATGGCACAGCAGTGGCTCAGCCTGATAGTGAGCGCATCCTGCCTCGCCGAATAATTCTACCTGATGTTCTAACGCCATCTGCGCGGCAGAACAAAAAAAGACCCTGCAAAAAAAACCGGAGATACCATGAATAAGAAGGTTTTCACGCTCACAGCACTGGTTGCCAGCATGATGTTTGGTGCAACGGCGCATGCCGCTGACACGCGTATCGGCGTAACCATTTACAAATACGACGACAACTTCATGTCGATGGTACGTAAAGATATCGAGAAAGAAGCCAAGACGCTGGGCGGCATTCAGCTGCTGATGAATGACTCGCAGAACGACCAGTCTAAACAGAACGATCAAATTGACGTGCTGATGGCAAAAGGCGTGAAAGCGCTGGCGATTAACCTGGTCGATCCGGCCGCGGCTGCGGTGGTTGTTCAGAAAGCCCGTGCTAACGACATTCCCGTGGTGTTCTTCAACAAAGAGCCAAACGCGAAAGTGCTGGCCAGCTATGACAAAGCTTACTACGTGGGTACCGACTCAAAAGAGTCTGGCGTGATTCAGGGCAAACTGATTGAGAAGCACTGGAAAGCAACCCCAGCCTGGGATCTGAACAAAGACGGTGTGATCCAGTATGTGCTGCTGAAAGGCGAGCCGGGCCATCCGGATGCCGAAGCGCGTACTAAATATGTTATCGATACGCTGAACAAAGATGGCATGAAAACCCAGCAGTTAGCGATGGATACGGCGATGTGGGATACCGCTCAGGCGAAAGACAAGATGGATGCCTGGCTGTCAGGTCCTAACGCCAAGAAAATCGAAGTGGTAATTGCTAACAACGATGCCATGGCAATGGGCGCCGTTGAAGCGCTGAAAGCACACAACATGTCCTCTATTCCGGTCTTCGGTGTTGACGCCTTACCTGAGGCACTGGCGCTGGTTAAATCTGGCGCGATGGCCGGTACTGTGCTGAACGATGCAGAAAACCAGGCGAAAGCCACCATCGATATGGCCAAGAACCTTGCTGATGGTAAACCGGCAACTGAAGGCACCAACTTCAAGATGGTTGATAAGATTGTTCGCGTACCTTACGTACCGGTTGATCAGGAAAACCTGTCTCAGTTCCAGAAATAACTCTTTGCAGACGGGCGCGGCAGCTGCTGCGCCTTTTTTATGTCATCACCGTTTTGTAGCCAGGTAAATTATGGCCAGTGATAATACGACCGCGCAGCGCGAATATCTGCTGGAAATGACCAACGTCAGTAAATCATTTCCCGGCGTGAAAGCTCTCGACAACGTTAATTTAAAAGTGCGGCCTCACTCCGTTCATGCACTAATGGGTGAAAACGGCGCTGGTAAATCGACATTGTTAAAGTGTTTATTTGGTATCTATAAAAAAGATACAGGCAGCATTCTTTTTCAAGGGCAGGAAATAGATTACAAAAGCTCCAAAGAAGCGCTGGAAAACGGCGTGTCGATGGTGCACCAGGAATTAAACCTGGTATTACAGCGTACCGTGATGGACAACATGTGGCTTGGGCGTTATCCACGCAAAGGCCTTTTTGTCGATCAGGACAAAATGTACCGTGATACCAAAGCGATTTTTGACGAGCTGGATATTAATATCGATCCGCGTGATAAAGTCGCCCATCTCTCCGTCTCGCAAATGCAGATGATTGAGATTGCCAAAGCATTTTCCTATGACGCCAAAATCGTGATCATGGATGAACCGACATCCTCGTTGACGGAAAAAGAAGTTAATCATCTGTTCACGATTATTCGTAAGCTGAAAGATCGCGGCTGCGGTATTGTTTATATTTCGCATAAAATGGAAGAGATCTTCCAGCTGTGCGATGAAATTACCATCCTGCGTGATGGTCAGTGGATTGTGACTCAGCCGCTTGAAGGGCTGGACATGGATAAGATCATCTCCATGATGGTCGGGCGCTCTCTCAGTCAGCGCTTCCCGGATCGCACCAATGTTCCGGGTGAAACCATTCTGGAGGTGCGCAATCTGACCTCGCTGCGTCAGCCCTCAATCCGCGATATTTCTTTTGATTTACGTAAAGGGGAGATACTCGGCATTGCCGGGTTAGTGGGTGCAAAACGTACCGATATCGTTGAAACGCTGTTTGGCATTCGCGAAAAATCGGGCGGCACAATTAAACTGCACGGTAAAACGATTAACAATCATACCGCCAATGAAGCCATTAACCATGGTTTTGCGCTGGTAACTGAAGAGCGTCGTTCTACCGGTATTTACGCTTTTCTGGATATTGGATTTAATTCCCTGATATCCAATATTAAAAAATATAAGAACAGTGTTGGTCTGCTGGATAATAAACGCATGAAAAGCGATACCCAATGGGTTATCGACGCTATGCGGGTAAAAACGCCAGGGCATCATACGCAAATTGGTTCACTTTCTGGTGGTAACCAACAGAAGGTCATTATTGGTCGCTGGTTGCTGACTCAGCCTGAAATCTTAATGCTTGATGAACCCACGCGCGGTATTGATGTGGGGGCCAAATTCGAAATTTATCAGCTGATGGCTGAGCTGGCGAAGAAGGAAAAGGGCATCATTATTATCTCTTCCGAAATGCCAGAGCTGCTGGGCATCACCGATCGTATTCTGGTAATGAGTAACGGTCTGGTCGCCGGCATTGTTGATACGAAAACGACCACGCAGAACGAAATATTGCGTTTAGCGTCATTACACCTTTAATGAAGTAAGGGCTGTTAACATGAAAGCGACTACAAAAAAGAATGCGCTAACCTGGCTGAAAGAGGGCGGCATTTATGTCGTACTGCTGGTACTACTGGCTATTATTATTTTCCAGGATCCGACATTTTTAAGTTTAATGAACCTGAGTAACATTCTGACTCAGTCTTCGGTGCGTATCATTATCGCGCTGGGCGTGGCGGGGCTGATTGTGACCCAGGGTACCGACCTGTCTGCCGGGCGTCAGGTGGGTCTGGCCGCCATTGTGGCCGCCTCATTGCTGCAATCCATGGATAACGTCAACAAAGTGTTTCCGCATCTGGAAACCGTGCCGATTCCGGTCGTTATCCTGATTGTTTGTGCGATTGGTGCCGTTATCGGTCTGGTAAATGGTGTCATTATTGCCTATCTGAAAGTGACGCCTTTTATCACGACGTTGGGTACCATGATCATCGTTTATGGCATTAACTCGCTGTATTACGATTTCGTTGGGGCCTCACCGATTGCGGGCTTCTATGATGGCTTCTCAACTTTCACACAAGGCTTCCTGCGTATAGGTGATTTCAAACTGTCTTACATCACCTTCTATGCGGCGATTGCTACCGTGTTTGTCTGGATTCTGTGGAACAAAACGCGCTTTGGTAAAAACATTTTTGCTATCGGGGGTAACCCGGAAGCGGCAAAAGTGTCAGGTGTGAACGTTAACCTGAACCTGATTCTGATTTATGCCTTGTCAGGCGTGTTTTATGCCTTCGGCGGTATGCTGGAAGCCGGTCGTATCGGCTCCGCCACGAACAACCTCGGTTTCATGTATGAACTGGATGCTATCGCAGCCTGCGTCGTCGGTGGCGTGTCCTTTGCCGGTGGTGTCGGTACGGTGGCCGGTGTGGTGACCGGGGTGTTGATCTTCACCGTCATCAACTACGGTTTGACCTATATCGGTATCAACCCTTACTGGCAGTACATCATCAAGGGCGGCATCATTATCTTCGCTGTGGCGCTCGACTCGTTGAAGTATTCGCGTAAAAAATAACAGCAGTGGCAATGTTGCAAGCGGCCTCAGGGCCGCTTTTTTTTGTCCTTTTACGCGGTGCTGCGGGGTTCGCTCATCGTCGGGGCGCTGTTTCTTTCATTGCTGTTTCTTTTATGGCGCCGGCGCAACGTCACGGGTTCGCCCCCTGAATTGGCTGGCGGATGTCGCCGCAGCGTTCCTGTTTCATTTCTGACAGCCGCATCAGGCGGGCAAGGTGGGGCAGCCATAAGCCATTCCGGGCTCATCTGTAACTTAAACGCGGGTAAACGGGGGGAATTACTGACGGCGTTTCTGTTCCAGTTCCAGTAGCTGTTCTGGTGTCACGGCAGGATAGCTCTGTGCATCTTCAGGGACGTCATGTACAGCCGGGATAGGCACCAGCGGGCCAAGGAAACGCGGTTCGCGCTTCAGTAAAAACAGATCGGCCAGCGCACCCAGTCGCGCACCGACTTCACGCATTCGTACGCTGAGCATATTTTTGGGAGACGGAACCGCATAGCACTGCGCCTGAATTCCGAGATGCAGGGCAATAAACAGTGCTCGTTCGCAGTGAAAACGTTGGGTAATGATAATAAAGTCGTTAGTATCGAATACCTTACGCGTACGAACGATAGAATCCAGCGTACGGAAGCCCGCATAGTCCAGCACAATATCCGCAGGATCGACGCCACCTTTGATGAGATCGCGTCGCATAGTCATGGGTTCGTTGTAGCTTTGTTGCGCATTGTCCCCGCTCAGCAGCAGGTAGTTCACCTTTCCACTGTTATAAGCGTTAAGCGCGCCCTGCATGCGGTACAGGTAATACTGGTTAATCACGCCGGTGCGATAATATTTGGCCGTGCCCAGTACTACCCCGACCTGACGGTGGGGAAGGGAAGCAAGGTTGTCATAGATATAGGGTGCCGTTTTCCAGCTTATCCAGCGGTCAAGGCCGAGCGCCGTCGCCACCATCGTTATGATGATGAAAAGCAGAGCAATGAAAACGCGTTTCAACATGCGCCTGAGCACTCGAGATCCGGAGTTTGGGTGGGACAAGGCTACTTGAGCGTCACTCGCTAAGCAAGTTTCCCCCGTCTGGCTGGTGTAAATTTAAGCAGCGCCGGATCCGCAGGGATCCGGCGCTGTGTTTTTAGATAGAGGTACGGCGATAGTGGCGGTATTGAGGCAGCCAGAAATTATTGGCGATAGACTGTGACAGCACGTCTTCTGACGTCACCACCGCGACGCCCGCGAGCTGGGCAGCTTTGCCCACTTCCATCGCGATAATCTTCGACACGCCCTGAATATCTTTAATTTCAGGCAGAACCGGGCCTTCACCGTCGTTCACCAGCGGTGAGCAATCCGCAAGAGCACGGCTGGCCGTCATCAGCATGGTATCGGTGACACGCGATGCGCCAGATGCAATCACGCCCAGGCCAATGCCAGGGAAGATGTAGGAGTTATTACACTGGGCGATCGGGTAGGTCTTACCGTTCCACGAAACCGGTGAGAAGGGACTACCTGTCGCGACCAGTGCAGCGCCATCGGTCCAGGCAATAATATCTGCCGGCGTGGCCTCAACGCGAGACGTTGGGTTAGAAAGCGGCATCACGATTGGACGTTTGCAGTGCTTGTGCATTTCACGGATGATCTCTTCTGTGAACAGCCCAGGCTGACCTGACACACCGATTAAGATGTCTGGCTGTGCGTTACGCACCACGTCCAGCAGTGAGATCGCATCATTTGAGGTATCCCAGTCTTTCAGGTTGTCGCTTTTCTGCACCAGCTTGCTCTGGAAATCGAGCAGGTTAGGCAGTTTGTCGGTCAGCAAACCAAAGCGATCCACCATCATGACGCGACCACGGGCTTCGTCGTCGCTCAGACCTTCCGATTTCATCTGTGCGATGATCTGTTCGGCAATACCACAACCGGCTGAACCCGCGCCCAGGAAGACAACCTTCTGCTCGCACAGGCGGCTGCCTGCTGCACGGCTCGCGGCAATCAGGGTGCCAACGGTGACCGCAGCGGTACCCTGAATATCATCATTGAAGCAGCACACTTCGTCACGATAGCGCTCTAGCAGCGGCATGGCGTTTTTCTGTGCAAAATCTTCGAACTGCAACAGCACTTTTGGCCAGCGGCGTTTAACGGCCTGAATAAACTCGTTTACAAACTCGTCATATTCTTCGCCCGTGATACGGGGATGGCGCCAGCCCATGTAGAGCGGATCGTTAAGCAGCTGCTGGTTATTGGTGCCCACATCCAGCACCACCGGCAGGGTATAAGCCGGGCTGATGCCGCCACAGGCGGTGTACAGGGACAGCTTACCGATTGGAATGCCCATGCCGCCGATGCCCTGATCGCCCAGACCAAGGATGCGCTCACCGTCAGTGACCACAATCACTTTCACATTTTGTTTGGTGGCGTTTTGCAGCATGTCTTCGATGTGCGCACGGTTGGGATAGGAGATGAACACGCCACGCGCCCGGCGGTAAATTTCTGAGAAGTGTTCGCAGGCGGCCCCGACGGTTGGCGTGTAGATAATCGGCATCATCTCTTCGAGATGGTTGTCCAGCAGACGATAAAACAGCGTTTCGTTGGTATCCTGAATGTTGCGCAGGTAGACATGTTTATCGTTGTTGTTTTTGAAGTCCTGAAACTGACGCCATGCGCGTTTTGCCTGCTCTTCGATGGATTCTACCGCTTCTGGCAGTAAGCCATTGAGGTTAAATTCATTACGCTCTTCGATGCTGAAGGCACTGCCTTTATTCAGCAGCGGAAATTCCAGCAATATAGGGCCAGCATAGGGAATATATAGCGGGCGTTTACTTTCGTATTCGAGTTCCATGCAGTCATGCTCCGGTTGCAAGTTTTCCTGGCGCAATAATCAAAGAGTAGGGTGACGCCAGTTTTATTGTGATGACGAAGACCTGGCGCCAGATCCTATGAAATTTCTGGCCGATGTACAGCTTTTGTAAATAAAAGATTTAGAAACTGTTTAAAACCGTGCCTCATCTTACGCTTTTGCCAGCGTAAGGTGCGTGAGGTTATCGCAACCCAAGGCGTGCAGGGTGGCCTGAGTTGCAGAGAACTGGTCCAGGGCTGGCTGCGGCGTCTGGGCTAATGCGGCAGCCTGAATATCCTGGCAGGATTCTCCCGCCATATTCAGTAGAATCAGCGCGGCCTGCAAAGGCGGCAGGCTGGGATTGAAGGCGGCGTTTTCTGCATAGCGTCCGCTGAAAATCCGGCCGGAGGCGGTCTGTAACGCCACGCCGCTGAACGCCTGACTGTAAGGCGCATGGCTGCGATTAGCCGCCTTGACGGCGGCCTGAGACAGCGCATCGCCCGTTGCAACATAACCCTGGTCCACATCATCCATCAGGCGTTCGGTGATATTCAGATCGCCTGGGCCGAATGCGTCAGGCAGATAGTGCGCCAACGTGTGCACCGCGCGCTGCGGCAGGCTAATGCGAATATCTGTGCCGCTGTTAAGTTCATTCATAAACTGGCGACAGTGACCGCAGGGGGTGTAATTGACTGTAATGGTCTCCAGACGGGATTCACCGCGCAGCCAGGCATGGGTGACGGCGCTCTGTTCGGCATGAACGGTTTGCTGCATGGTCGCGCCGGCAAATTCCATATTGGCGCCGAAATACCAGTTGCCGCTGACGCCGCGCGCGATCGCGCCGACGTTAAAATGTGAAAGCGTGGCAACCGCGCAGGCAGCGGCGACCGGCAGCAGCGCCAGTGCCAGCGCATCGGCATCCAGTTGAGTTTGCTCTTGCAACAAGGTGACCTGATCGGCCCGCAGCATCGCGTCAAATCCCGGCTCGCTCAATACCGGACGCAGCGCGGTTTGCAGAGTAGCTGGAAGTACTTCAAAGGCAGAGTGGAAACGTGGATGCATGGAAGCCTCATTCAATCATCAGGGCAATGTGCCAGACATCGGTTTATATGTGATCTCTGTCTCTCTGACAATGCAACATGTCTTACAGTTTTCAACTTTGCGAGATCTCTCCCAAAGTTTTAGCCAAACCAGTGCAGCAGCAGCGGGAAAATAAAGGGGGCGAGCAACGAGGTGATGATGCCGCAGATCACCAGCGCCAGCGAGCTGAAGGCACCTTCCTGAAAATCAAGTTCCGCTGCCCTGGCCGTTCCCAACGCATGCGAGGCATTGCCAATCGCCAGCCCTCGTGCGGCTTTGCTTTTCACGCCCAGCAGATTAAGCAACATATGACCAAACACGGCGCCCAGCACGCCCGCAATCAGGACACAAATGGCGCTGATGGCGGGAATGCCGTGCAGTGAGGCTGAAACCGCCATGGCGATCGGCGTGGTAACCGATTTCGGCAAAATCGTGGCGGCGATTTCTGGTGTGGCGCCCATCCACAGCGCGATGGCGGTGCCTGAAATCATCGCCGTCAGGCTGCCAATCACACAGACGCCAATAATGGATTTCCAGCGGGCGCGAATTTGATGCATCTGCTCATACAGCGGCAGCGCCAGGGCCACGACGGCGGGCTGCAACAGTTGATTCAATATCTCGCTGCCTGCGAAGTAGCGGGCATAAGGCATGTGCAGTAACAGCAGAAGGGGAATAATCACCGCCATGGAGACCAGCAGCGGGTTCAGCAGGGGAATTTTCAGCGTTGCCGCCAGCTTGCGCGCCAGCAAAAAAGCCCCGACAGTGAGTGGCAACGACCACCAGATATCACTCATCGTTGCCCCCTTTGATCACGGGGCGCGAATGCAGCTTATGCGCGCTTAACCCTACAATGGCCAGGACAGCAAAGGTACTGACAAGACAGGAGACCACAACAGGACCGAACTGCGCGGTAAGAATATCGGTGTAATTCATGACGCCAACGCTGATGGGCACAAACAGCAGCGCCATATAGCGAATAATCAGATGGCAACCCGGTTTGACCCAACGCACGGGCAGGATTTGCGATGCAAGCAGCGCAAACAGAATCAGCATGCCAATAATGCTGCCGGGCAGGGTGATGGGCAGCAGCCGGGCCACGCCGTTTCCGGCATATAAGCAAAGATAGATAATGATAAAAGCGCGCAGATAACGCCAACTCATCGTTAGCACGGTGTGCATGACAGGCTCCTGTTTTTAACGGGGTTTATCATACGCACTAACGGCCAGGCCCGCCAGTAATCAGCGGTGTGGCTGAAGCGCCATCCCCGGCGGTAAACCGCAGAGGATGGCCAACGGACTATTTCACCGGCATGCCGGGTACCGCGCCGCTGTCTACGGACAGGACAAACAGATCTTTGCCGCCGGGACCGGCAGACAGCACCATGCCTTCTGACACGCCGAACCGCATTTTACGCGGCGCAAGGTTCGCCACAATGATGGTCATTTTGCCAACCAGCACAGCCGGGTCGGGATAGGCCGCACGAATACCGGAGAAAATCTGGCGCTTCTCGCCGCCCAGATCCAGCTCAAGACGCAGCAGCTTGTCCGAGCCTTCGACGAATTCCGCTTTCTCAATCAGCGCCACGCGCATATCGACTTTAGCAAAATCATCAATGGTAATCGTCTCGCTAATCGGCGCATCGGCCAGCGGGCCGGTCGCCGCGGGTTTATTGGCGTCTGCCGCATCCGCTTTTGACGCCTCAATCAGGCCGTCGACCTTCGCCATTTCGATTCGGCCATACAGGGCCTTGAACGGCGCAACCTGATGGCTCAGCAGCGGTTGCTGAATGGCATCCCAGTGCAGTTCAGTGTTCAGGAACGCTTCGGCGCGCGCGCTCAGCGACGGCATGACCGGTTTCAGCCAGGTCATCAGCACCCGGAACAGGTTAATGCCCATTGAGCAAATGGCCTGCAGGTCTGCATCGCGGCCTTCCTGCTTCGCCACCACCCACGGCGCCTGCTCATCCACATAGCGGTTAGCCAGATCGGCCAGTGCCATGATTTCACGAATGGCACGGCCAAATTCACGGCTGGCCCAGGCCTCACCAATCTTCTCAGATGCGTCCAGGAAGGTTTGATACAGCGCCGGATCGGCCAGCTCGGCTGAGAGCTTGCCATCAAAGCGTTTGGTGATAAAACCGGCATTACGTGAGGCCAGGTTGACGACTTTGTTAACGATATCGGCATTAACACGCTGAACAAAATCTTCCAGATTCAGGTCGATATCGTCTATGCGTGAAGAGAGCTTGGCCGCATAGTAGTAGCGCAGGCTGTCGGCATCCAGGTGCTGTAACCAGGTGCTGGCTTTGATAAAGGTTCCACGCGACTTCGACATTTTTGCACCGTTGACGGTGACGTAGCCGTGCACGAACAGGTTAGTCGGCTTACGGAAACCGCTGCCTTCCAGCATGGCCGGCCAGAACAGGCTGTGGAAGTAAACAATGTCTTTACCGATGAAGTGATACAGCTCCGTGGTGGAATCCTGATGCCAGAATTCGTCAAAGTTGATATCACCACGCTTGTCACACAGGTTCTTAAAGGACCCCATATAGCCGATAGGCGCATCCAGCCAGACGTAGAAATATTTGCCCGGCGCGCCAGGAATTTCGAAGCCAAAATAGGGCGCATCGCGCGAGATATCCCACTGCTGCAGTCCCGACTCAAACCACTCTTGCATTTTATTCGCAACCTGCTCCTGCAGGGCGCCTGAACGGGTCCAGGCACGCAGCATTTCGCTAAATGAGGGCAGGTCAAAGAAGAAGTGTTCCGAGTCACGCAGCACGGGTGTTGCACCCGACACCACAGATTTTGGATCGATCAGTTCCGTCGGGCTGTAGGTCGCGCTGCACACTTCGCAGTTATCGCCGTACTGGTCAGGTGACTTACATTTTGGGCAGGTTCCCTTAACAAAACGGTCAGGCAGGAACATGCCTTTTTCCGGATCGTACAGCTGAGAGATAGTCCGGTTTTTAATGAAACCGTTCTCTTTCAGGCGGCCGTAAATCAGCCCGGCGAGCTCACGGTTCTCATCGCCATGCGTGGAATGGTAATTGTCATAGCTGATGTTGAAACCGGCGAAATCTGTTTCATGCTCCTGCTTCATTTCAGCAATCATCTGCTCCGGCGCAATACCCAGCTGCTGGGCTTTCAGCATGATCGGCGTACCGTGAGCGTCATCGGCGCAGATGAAATAAACCTGATTGCCACGCATTCGCTGATAACGCACCCAAATGTCCGCCTGGATATGCTCGAGCATGTGGCCGAGATGAATTGAGCCGTTTGCGTAAGGCAGGGCGCAGGTTACCAGAATTTTTTTAGCGACTTGAGTCATAGTTTGCGTAGCTTTCAGTTAAGTAAAAAAACGGGCTTAGATGGTAACCGATGGGCACAGCCGCGTAAACATAAGGGATTTCCCGTGCGTGACAGCCCGCGAAACGATCGGCATCTGATAGTATTGTTAGTACATCGCTGAAACACAGCGCAGGCCTAGTAGAAAAAGGAGTGGGGATGACAGCGCAATCCCGGGAACCGCATACACCAGAAGCCTTACGCGCCGTTGTGGCCGGCGTACTGAGCGGCTTTGAACATCCAACGCTTCAACGTAACCTCATTGCACTCAAGGCGTTACACCACGTGGCCCTGCTGGACGGCACGCTGCACATTGAACTGCTGATGCCGTTCGCCTGGAACGGGGCGTTTGAAGAGGTGAAAGCAGAAACCAGTGCTGAGCTGCTGCGCCTCAGTGGCGCGCAGGCTATCGACTGGCGTCTCAGTCATGATATTGCCACCCTGAAGCGGGTTAAAAATCATCCTGGCGTTAACGGCGTGAAGAACATTATTGCCGTGAGTTCTGGCAAAGGCGGCGTGGGTAAATCGAGCACGGCAGTTAATCTGGCCCTGGCGTTAATCGCAGAAGGGGCACGCGTAGGCATTCTGGACGCCGACATTTACGGCCCGTCCGTGCCCAACATGCTGGGTTGTGAAAAAGAGCGGCCAACGTCGCCAGACGGTAAGCATATGGCCCCTGTTATGTCGCACGGTCTGGCAACCAACTCTATCGGTTATCTGGTAACAGATGATAATGCCATGGTCTGGCGCGGCCCGATGGCCAGTAAAGCGCTTATGCAGTTGCTTACCGAAACCCAGTGGCCAGAACTGGATTATCTGGTGCTGGATATGCCGCCGGGCACCGGCGACATTCAGCTTACGCTGGCGCAAAGCGTACCGGTCACCGGCGCGCTGGTGGTCACCACGCCGCAGGACATTGCGCTTATCGATGCGCGTAAGGGGATGGTGATGTTTGAGAAGGTGAACGTGCCGGTACTGGGCGTGGTGGAAAATATGAGTATTCATATTTGCAGCGAGTGCGGTCATCACGAGCCCATCTTCGGCACAGGCGGCGCGCAACGGCTGGTGGATGACTATGGTACCCGGCTACTGGCGCAGCTGCCGTTGCATATTCACCTGCGTGAAGACCTCGACGATGGCGAACCCACCGTGATCCGTCGTCCACACAGCGAGTTCGCGGCACTTTATCGCCAGCTTGCCGGTCGGGTGGCGGCTCAGCTCTACTGGCAGGGCGAGGTGATTCCGGGCGATATCGCGTTTCGCGCGCTCTAACGCCCGCTGGCCTCGCTGGTGTAGAGCGATGGCTGCGGATAGTGCATCAGCACATATTTCCCCTGTTCGCTCTCACCCTGTGAAATGATTTTCCAGCCGCGCTGCAAATAAAATGTTTGTGCGGCTTTGTTCATTTCCAGGCACTTTAGCGCGCCCGTCGAGGTGAAGCGCCTCTGAACCTCATTAAGCAGCGCGCTCCCCACGCCACGGCCCTGATAAGCCGGATCGACATACAGGCTGTGCAGAAAATTATCGTTTTCCATCAGCCCGGCAAACCCCACCCGATGACCGTCCAGTTCTGCAACCAAAACTGTCTCGCCGGGGATGATCTGATCGAAATCTTCAAGCTGCCAGTCCTCGTTTTCAATCCAGTCCCAGTTATGGCGGCGCGCCGCCAGATACAGGGTTCGCAAAAAAGGGCGGTCGGCCTCAGTAAACAGTCGAATATGCACATCGCGCTCCATTAATCCTTTTTAACAAACATGGCAGGGATTGCCAAAAAAGCAAAAGCAGAACAAATGTCATCTCTTTCACTGTACACTGCTGGGCGGTGCCTTTCGGGGAGGCAGGAACGGGTGGAGAATTTCAGCCGCTGGATTTCACGCACGAGCAAGTGAAACGTGATGTCACAGCGAGTATTACCGCCGTAAAGTCGGGTTTTTCCCTGAAAGATCAAGGTGATCGGCGTTTGATAGCTTTCGTTTATTTTATTGATAACGAGGGCTTATTAGATGTTGGCCCGAAAAATTTGTAATCTGCATCACATATTCTAAAGGAGGCCATCACATGTCCATTATCAATACCAAAATTAAGCCGTTCAAAAACAGCGCATTCAAAAACGGCGAATTCATTGATGTAACCGAGAAAGACGTTGAAGGTAAATGGAGTGTTTTCTTCTTCTATCCAGCTGACTTCACTTTCGTGTGCCCAACCGAACTGGGCGACGTAGCGGATCACTACGAAGAGTTCCAGAAAATGGGCGTGGACATCTATTCCGTGTCTACCGATACCCACTTTACCCACAAAGCCTGGCACGGTTCTTCCGACACCATCGCGAAAATCAAATATGCGATGATTGGTGACCCAACTGGCGCGCTGACCCGCAACTTCGACATCATGCGCGAAGACGAAGGCCTGGCGGATCGTGGTACGTTTATCGTTGATCCACAGGGCGTGATCCAGGCAGTAGAAATCACTGCTGAAGGTATCGGCCGTGACGCCTCTGATCTGCTGCGCAAAGTGAAAGCGGCACAGTACGTGGCGTCTCACCCAGGTGAAGTGTGCCCGGCGAAATGGAAAGAAGGTGATGCCACTCTGGCACCGTCTCTGGACCTGGTTGGCAAAATCTAATTTCGCATCGATACGTCGATCATTTTCTCATCGGGTGCTGCGGCACCCGATTTTTTGACCAGGAACTCACTATGCTTGATACCAATTTAAAAACACAGCTCAAAGCCTATCTTGAGAAACTCACCAAGCCTGTGGAGTTGATTGCGACGCTGGATGATGGCGCGAAATCAACGGAGATTCGCAATCTGTTGGTCGATATCGCGAGCCTGTCTGACAAGGTCAGCTTTCGTGAAGAGAACGATCGTCAGGTGCGTAAGCCCTCGTTTTTAATTACTAACCCAGGCGCTAATCAGGGGCCGCGTTTTGCCGGTTCGCCGCTGGGTCATGAATTTACCTCACTGGTCCTGGCACTGCTACAGACCGGTGGGCATCCCTCTAAAGAAGCGCAAAGTCTGCTCGACCAGATTGCGGCGCTGGATGGGGATTTCCATTTCGAAACCTATTATTCACTGTCGTGCCACAACTGTCCGGATGTGGTGCAGGCATTAAACCTGATGGCGGTGTTAAACCCACGCATCAGCCACACCGCCATTGACGGTGGCCTGTTCCAGAATGAGATTCAGGAACGCAATGTGATGGGCGTGCCCGCTGTCTATCTGAATGGCAAAGAATTCGGTCAGGGCCGCATGAGCCTCGCCGAGATTGTCAGTAAAGTCGACACCAATGCAGATAAGCGTGCCGCAGAAGAGCTGAACAAGCGTGAGGCTTACGAGGTTCTGATCGTGGGCAGCGGTCCGGCGGGCGCCGCCGCAGCTATTTACTCCGCACGTAAAGGGATTCGCACCGCGTTAATGGGCGAGCGCTTTGGTGGACAGGTACTGGATACCGTCGATATTGAAAACTACATTTCCGTGCAGAAAACGGAAGGGGCCAAACTGGCCGGTGCCCTGCGCGCTCACGTGGATGATTACAACGTTGACATCATTGACAGCCAGAGCGCGATTAAACTGATTCCGTCTGCGGTGAAAGGCGGCCTGCACGCTATTGAAACGGCCTCAGGTGCGGTGCTGAAATCGCGCAGTATCATCCTTGCCACTGGTGCGCGCTGGCGCAACATGGGCGTGCCTGGCGAAGAGCAATACCGTACCAAAGGCGTGACGTACTGCCCACACTGCGACGGCCCGCTGTTTAAAGGCAAACGCACGGCGGTCATTGGCGGCGGTAACTCTGGCGTAGAAGCCGCAATCGATCTGGCGGGCATTGTTGAACACGTGACGCTGCTGGAGTTCGCCAGTGAAATGCGTGCAGATAAAGTACTGCAGGACAAACTGCGTAGCCTGAAAAACGTGGATGTGATTCTGAATGCACAAACCACGGAAGTGAAAGGCGACGGCAGTAAGGTAACGGGTCTGCAATATCTGGATCGCACTAACCAGACTACGCATGAGCTGGCGCTGTCGGGCATTTTCGTGCAGATCGGTCTGCTGCCTAACACCAACTGGCTGGAAGGGGCGGTTGAGCGCAACAAGATGGGCGAAATCATGATCGATGCGAAATGCGAAACCAGCCTGAAAGGCGTTTTCGCCGCAGGGGACTGCACCACCGTTCCTTATAAGCAGATCATCATCGCCAGCGGTGAAGGATCAAAAGCCTCACTAAGCGCGTTTGATTACCTGATTCGCACCCAGCCTGCGCACTAAGTTTTACGCGTGAGACGAAAGCCCTGTAACCTGCGTTACGGGGCTTTTTAATATCCGGCCAGCGTCATCAACATCATCCATAACGGTGTAGTAATGGCAGCAAAAAGCGTGGAAAACAGCATGCTCGCGGCCGTCGGTCCGGTTATCACATTAAATTTCTGCGACATCAGATAGACGTTCACGCCCACCGCCATGGATCCCAGCAGCACCACCACTTTGCTTTCCAGCGCGGGTAACCCGGTCAGCCAGGCAATAGCCCAGACGCACAGCGGTTGCAAAATCAGTTTCAACGCACAGATGGTGTAACTCTCTTTTAAGCCTTCCCGAATCCGGTAGTGCGCCAGGCTCATGCCAAGGGTAATCAGGGACAGAGGCGCGGCAATCGATGCCAGCATGCGTAGCGGTTCAGCAGCAATAACGGGAAGCGGCCGCTGTAGCAGACTCCAGGCCGTGCCGGACAAAATACCGATAATCAATGGATTTTTCAGCACGCTGATCAAGGTTCGTTTAAAGCCCCCAAGTGAAAAACTGCCCTGTCTGGACCACTCCACCGATACTGTCAGCAAGGTCCAGAGAATCAGGCTGTTAAACACCAGCACCAGCGCGACGGAGGGGAGTGCCGCTTGACCAAGCAGGACGGTAGCAACCGGAATCCCCAGCATCACGTTGTTCGAGAACACGCCGCCCAGGGCAAAAACCGATCCGGCTACGCCATCCAACTGAAACAGGCGCGATGCGACAATCCGTCCAACAATGAAGACCAACAGGCAACTGCCAAAAAACGCCAGCAGCAGGCGCACATCGACCGGTGGACTGTTATAAAAGTCACTCATGATGCGAAACAGCATGCAGGGCAGGGCGACATTGAACACAAAACGGTTCAAGCCTTCGCTGACGGTAACGGGCCATCTGCCAAACCGTATTAGGCAGAATCCCAGAAAAATCAGGATAAACAGCGGGGCGGAAAGGTAGATCTGGTGTCCTAGTGTATCCAGCAGGAATGGCATAAGTGTAAGCAATCCAGTGACTCAGTAACCGCAAGACTATCAAATTGCTTCAACCACGTAACCTGGCAAAACAGGGCGCGCGGTCAGCCAGATCATCCCAGCCAGCGACGCGCCTGATCATCACTGATATCGCGGTAATAAACCCGATGGATAACCGTATCGCAACGTTGGCAGCGGGCAGAAAGATAGGTGGAATAATAATATCGGCCAGAAGGAGAAACCGCACCCTGACGGGTGATGCTAATGTCGGTCCATCGGTGACGATGAGGTATAAGCGCTAAGAATCGCATCATGCTTCCTGTAAAGTATGAAGTGTTCTGTTTATTTGTTTTTTACGTTTATGCGTTTACTTTTAAGGTGCGATGTTTTTGGCAGGTTTAATTTATTAATAGATGATGTAACTGGGGCGAATATTATTGTTAAATAGCGAAACGGCTTTCACGGCTATCACGTGTAAATGTAGAGCCCGCAGCATTAAGCCTTTTTTTGTGAAGTTGGTGGTTGATCGAGATCATGCAAAAGCTTTGCATATCAAATCGAAAAAATAATAAGAGCCTTGCTTAAATCAGAGCGCTTACTTAAGCTTTTGTCCGTAACACGACTCGGGGTGCCCTTCTTTGTGAAGGCTGAGAAATACCCGTATTACCTGATCTGGATAATGCCAGCGTAGGGAAGTCTGATGCCTGACCGCATTCGCCTTCTTGTCCGCCGGTTGGGAGCTCTGATGACACATCAACCGCAACACCTTTCTGATGCGCAATGCGCGCCCATTCTGCAACAGTTTCGCCGTCAGTCACCGCTGGTGCACTGTATGACCAACGATGTGGTGCAAACGCTAACGGCTAACGTTTTACTCGCCCTTAATGCCTCTCCGGCCATGGTCATCGACGCTGAAGAAGCGGCGCAGTTTAGCGCGGTTGCCGATGCGCTGCTTATCAATGTCGGCACGCTAACCCACGATCGTAAGCAGGCGATGCAGGCTGCGGTGCGGGCAGCAAACCAGGCGGGCACGCCCTGGACACTGGATCCGGTGGCGGTCGGCGCGCTGACGCTGCGCACCGCGTTTTGTAAGCAGCTACTCGCGCAGTCGCCTGCAGTGGTACGCGGCAATGCCTCAGAGATTCTGGCGCTGGCGCAGCAGGCAGAAGGCGGACGCGGTGTTGACAGCCTGCACTCGGCCGAAGCCGCACTGCAGGCTGCCCAACAGCTGGCAAAAGCCTTTCATACCTGTGTCGTCGTGACCGGCGAAGTCGACTATGTCACCGATGGACAGCGCACATGGTCGATCACGGGCGGCTCGCCGTTAATGACGCGGGTGGTCGGCACCGGCTGTGCGCTTTCAGCGGTGGTTGCGGCCTTTGCCTGTTTGCCAGGTGACCGACTGATCAACATCGCCTGCGCCTGTCGGGTGATGGCGCTGGCTGGAGAAAAGGCCGCGCAGGATGCAGAGGGGCCGGGTAGCTTTGCGCCTGCTTTCCTGGATGCACTCTGGACGCTGGAGGCACCTGATGAAACGCATTAATGCCCTGACGATTGCAGGGACCGATCCCAGCGGCGGGGCCGGTATCCAGGCCGATCTGAAAACCTTCTCTGCACTGGGCGCGTACGGTACCAGTGTGATTACGGCGCTGGTGGCGCAGAATACCTGCGGCGTGCAGTCGCTATACCCTGTTGCGCCAGAGTTTGTGACCGCCCAACTGGACTCGGTGCTGGATGATGTGCGTATCGACAGTGCGAAGATTGGCATGCTGTCTGAAACAGAAATTGTCGAGCGGGTGGCTCATAGCCTTCAGCGGCGGAAAATTCCCTTTGTGGTGCTGGATACGGTGATGGTGGCTAAAAGCGGCGATGCCCTGCTGAATCCGGATGCGATTGCCTGCGTGCGAGAGCGCTTATTGCCACAGGTGTCATTGATTACGCCAAACCTGCCCGAAGCCGCCGCACTGCTGGGATGCCAGGTTGCCCTCAATGAAGATGAGATGCTCAACCAGGGCGAAGCGCTACTGGCGCTGGGTTGCCAGGCCGTGCTGATGAAGGGCGGTCATCTCGAGGGTGATGAAAGCCCGGACTGGCTGCTGACACGAGCAGGGCGCCAGCGCTTTAGCAGCGTACGGGTAAACACGCGACATACGCACGGCACCGGCTGTACGCTGTCCGCCGCGCTCGCGGCCTTACGTCCCCGGCATGACAGCTGGGAAGCGACGATCGGTGAAGCGAAAGCCTGGCTGCAGCAGGCATTACTGGCGGCAGATTCGCTGGAAGTGGGCAACGGAATTGGGCCGGTGCACCATTTCCATCAGTGGTGGTAGCCCATCGTGTTTCGCCTTGCAGACTGGCAAGGCGTTAATCCTCTTCAAACCAGGCGCTGTTTTGTCTGATGACGGGGGTGATCGAAAACATCATGGCCTGCAAATGATGGCGCAACGCCGCCTCAGCCTTGCCGGGATCCTTTGCCTTCAGCGCCGCAAAAATAGCATCATGCTGTTCTATCAGGGTTTCAGCGGGCGCAACGTCATTCAGGGTTAAATAGCGTACCCGGTCCATGGTGGCTTTGATGTTTTCAACCGTTTCCCACGCCAGTGGACAGCCGATGCTCTCAGCGATGAGGCGATGAAACTCATCGTCCAGTCTTAAGAACATCTGGCTGTCGCCACGGGCAGCGGTGATGCGTTGCAGCTGCAGGTTATGCTCCAGCGCCATCAGCCCTGACTCTGCGATTTCCTCAGCAGCGCGACGGACCACGGCAATCTCCACGGCCTCACGAATGAAACGACCATCTTCGACCCGTTTAGCTGAGATCCTGCGCACAAAGGTGCCGCGCTGCGGCAGGATCTGAACCAGACCGGCTTCCGCGAGCTTGATAAAGGCTTCCCGCACCGGCTGACGTGAGAGGTTAAATCGGGCAGAAACCTCTTTTTCCGAGAGCAGCGCGCCAGGCTGAATGACGCACGTCACGATATCGCGGCGCAGATAGCGGTAAACCTGCTGATTCACCGGTTCGCTGGTGGTAATGGTGTAAGAGAGTGTCATATCGCTGTCCGTTTTATCTTCGGCCTGGCATCAGGCGATCGCATCAGACCTCAGGACCGGCTATCGCCCGCTGGACGCTGGCACGGGCTCCCTGAGCGGCAAGCTGCAGGTAACAGGCGGTAAGCTGTTTCACCAGCGCATCGTTTTGAGCAAGGTCGTCGCCAAATACCCTGCTGATGTTGAGTAACGCCCGCACGCGAGCTTCACCGTCATCACTTTCCGCCACGCAAGTGGCCAGTTGTGCGCTCAGCGGATCGCGGATCTCGATGGGCTCGCCTTTCTCATCCACTGCGCTGACATAGCGCATCCAGGCCGCGATGCCCAGCAGCAGCAACGGACATGGCGTGCCGTGGTCCAGATGCCAACGCAGGCTGTCGAGAAAGCGCTGGGGGAGCTTCTGGGTCCCGTCGGTCGCAATCTGATAAGTCCGATGCTTAATCGCCCGATTGGCAAATCGGGCGATAAGCGCATCGGCATAGGCGGATAAATCGACATCCTGAATGGTCAGTGTGGGTGCCTGCTCATTGACCATCAGCGCCCGTGCCGCTGCGCGAAACGCATCATCAGCCATACAGTCGCTGATGTGTTCGTAACCGGCAAGATAGCCAAGGTAAGCTAAAAACGAATGGCTGCCATTGAGCATGCGCAACTTCATCTGCTCAAACGGCAGAACATCCTGCACCAGTTGAGCGCCCGCTTTATCCCAGTCCGGGCGGCCGCTGACAAAATGGTCCTCGATTACCCACTGGAAAAAAGGTTCAGCTTCAACGGCGACCGGATCCTGTGAACCGATGCGCTGGCGCAGGGCGTCGAATGCCGCGTCATTCATGGCGGGCACGATACGATCCACCATGGTGGAGGGAAAGGTGAGGTTATGTTGGATATAGTCAGCCAGAGTGGCATCGTACTGCCGGGCCAACTGCATCACGACATTACGGGTCACGCGGCCGTTTTCGGGCATATTGTCGCAGGACATTACGCTAAATGGCGCGACTCCCCGTTCACGGCGGCGGCGGATTGCCGCGACAATCAGACCCGGCAGAGAGTGCGGCTGGTCCGGATGTGCCAGATCGTGCTGAATATCCGCGTGCTGAACGTCAAGGTCGCCGCTGGCGGGCAGGTGACAGTAGCCTTTCTCTGTCACGGTCATTGATACAATCGCCACGTCAGGCTGACACAGCGCCTCAATGACGGCCTCGATACCGTCCGTTTTGCCGTGCAATGCGGAGGTGATAATGCCGATTACGCGGGTTTCTACAGCATCGTCGCTCTTCTCGGTCAGCGTGTAGAGCAGGTCCTGTTCCCGCAGCGCCTGAATAAGAGCGCCGCTGTTCAAATTTACCTCGCAGTAACCCCAGTCGCTGCCCAGCTCAGCCAGTTTATCGCTGCATAACGCCTGGTGGGCGCGATGAAAGGCACCAAACCCGATGTGTATCATTCGGGTTTTAAGCTGGCTACGGTCGTAGACGGGGCGCTTAACATCAGCGGGAAGGTGGTCAGTTTGCAGCATCATGCATCCTTGTGGCGGAGGGAGCGACAGGCCATTCCGGCGGTAAGGATGAAAAATTACGCGCCCCGCGACTACCATACAAGTTGGCGTGATGAATTTGTGAATGCAATCACGAACTGTTTACATCTAAGCCGGGAGTCTTCACTCCCGGTTAACTTAGCTCAGCAACGCGCACTGCGGTGGCAGGCGACAGCTTAGCGCACCTGGCATAATATCAATCGTAAATTCCTGTCCGGACAGCGGTTCACCATCCAGATTAAACGTCATCTCATGCGATGAGCGGATCGTCAGGGACGATAAACGGGTGGAAATAATGCTGGGATTGTCCTCATCGCCGCCGGTCAGTGAGTGCAGCAAAGTAGGCAGTAACTCCTGCGCGGTGACCACGCTGATGTCGAGCAGGCCGTCGTTGATCAACGCAGCGGGACACAAACGCTGACCGCCGCCAGCCTGACGGCCGTTACCAATGCCAATGACCAGCGCATCGCCCTGCCAGCTAAAATCAGGTCCGGTGATTTCACAGCTGTCCGGCTTGAGCGTGTCCATGCGCATCAGCCCGTGAATGAAGTAGGACACGCCACCCAGGGCTGATTTGAGTTTTTCCGGCGTTTCAGTGGTGATACGCGTACCGAAGCCGCCGGTCGCCATGTTAATAAAGTAGTGATGCTGATTCACCCGGGCCAGGTCGATATCGTAGGCCTTGCCCTGAATCGCCAGACGCAACGCAGGCTCGATTTCTTCAGGAATGCCGACGCTGGTCGCAAAATCGTTGGCCGTCCCCAGGGGAATAATGCCTAAGACAGGACGGTCGGCGACGTTGACGGACGCCAGGGCGGTGGCGATTTCATTGACGGTGCCATCGCCGCCGCCTGCCACCACGGTCTCAGCCTGTAATTCCAGGGCTTCCTCGACGTAGCGCTCGCCGTCGCCTTTTTCATACGTCACGCGCACGGCAATGTTGTAGCCCTCATCGCGCAGCTTAGTGACCGCTTCACGTAGATCATCATTGCCTGCGCCTTTACCGTTGAGGATCAGCAGCGTAAGCGATTGTTTGTCCATTATCTGTTCCTTGGAGATCTAAAGCGTAGTGAATGGTTATAGCATAGCCGGAGAAGAAAAATGATTGGCGAAAAGGAGAAAAAGAAAACCCGCACGGGGGAGCCGGGCGGGTGAATGAGGTGGATCCAGTTACAGCTGCTGATAATTGTTGCTCATTGGTAGCAGGCAGCACTATAGAACAGCAAAATTAAGCCGTCTGTGATCCTACTCTTGCTTTTGTCAAAACGTGTCAAGCTGGCACGCGCGTGGCGTGCGGATCGCGAGTATCCTGACCCACAGTAAAGTTGCGCAGCAGCAACGCAAATTGCAGATCAACATCAGGCGGCACCTTCATCCAGACGCGATGTCCGTCTCCTGGCGCCACCTCCGTCGGCTCGCCCCGGCTGTTTTGCAGGGCATCCAGCGTACAAATCAGGTTGCCGGCGGGCGTCATGATCTCCAGGCTGTCGTGCAGGGCAAATTTATTTTTCACCACCACTTCCGCCCAGCCATCACGCAGCTCGCCGCTGAATTCGCCAACAAACTGCTGACGTTCCGAGATGGAATAGCCGTTCTGGTAATTCTGGTAGCTGTCATGGGTATGACGGCGTAAAAAGCCTTCGGTGTAGCCGCGATGCGCCAGGCCCTCCAGCGTTTCCAGCAGAGCGGGATTAAAAGGTTTGCCCTCGGCGGCATCGTCAATGGCTTTGCGATAGACCTGAGCAGTGCGAGCACAGTAATAGTAGGATTTGGTGCGGCCTTCAATTTTCAATGAGTGAACGCCCATCTGGCTGAGCCGTTCAACATGCGCCACAGCACGCAAGTCTTTCGAATTCATAATGTAGGTGCCGTGCTCATCCTCAAAGGCACTCATCATCTCACCGGGTTTCATCTTCTCTTCCAGCAGAAAGACCTTGTCGCTGGGTTGGCCGATGCCCAGGGTTGGCGTCACGTCCTGCACGGTAACCGGCTGATGGATTTCAACAATATTCCCCACCTCGTCCTGCTTAGCCTCCTGCAACTGGTATTCCCAGCGGCAGGCATTGGTGCAGGTTCCCTGGTTAGGATCGCGCTTATTCATGTAACCGGAAAGCAGGCAGCGCCCGGAATAGGCCATACACAGCGCACCGTGTACGAACACTTCCAGCTCCATTTCAGGCACCTGCTGGCGAATCTCGGCGATCTCTTCCAGCGACAGTTCACGTGACAAAATCACCCGACTTAGCCCCATCTGCTGCCAGAACTTCACCGTTGCCCAGTTGACGGCATTGGCCTGCACGGATAAGTGAATGGGCATGGACGGAAACGCCTCACGCACCAGCATGATTAATCCGGGATCGGACATAATCAACGCGTCCGGCTGCATCTCAATCACCGGCGTTAAGTCGCGGATAAAGGTTTTCAGCTTGGCGTTATGCGGGGCAATATTCACAACGACGTAAAACTTTTTACCCAGTTCATGGGCTTCATTAATGCCCTTCGCCAGGTTTTCATGGCTGAATTCGTTGTTACGCACGCGCAGGCTGTAGCGCGGCTGGCCGGCATACACGGCGTCCGCGCCGTAGGCAAAGGCGTAACGCATATTCTTCAGCGTCCCGGCTGGAGAAAGCAATTCTGGTTTCATGATGAACTCACTGATATCAGGTCAGCATGCCGCCTGGGCGGCACGTGCAGGGCTAAACCCTGCAAAAGGTGCGGAATTGTAGGCAGTGAGAAAAAGGAAGTAAATTGATCTGAATCAATCTAAATCAAATGACAGATATCGGCTTCCCAACGATAGCCCATGCCGTACACCGCGCGGATGAAGGGCTGCTCGCTGTCCAGATTTTCCAGCTTCCTGCGCAGGTTCTTGATATGGCTGTCGATGGTGCGGTCGGTGACCACGCGATAATCATCATAAAGATGGTTTAACAGTTGCTCACGGGAAAAGACTTTCCCCGGCTCAAGGGACAGCGTTTTTAACAAGCGAAATTCAGCGGGGGTTAAATCGAGGGGCTCATCGCGCCAGCTGGCCTGAAAGCGGCTTTCGTGCACTTTCAGCAGCGAGGCGACCGGCGCATCTTCTGGCGAGCGTTTGACGCGACGCAAAATGGTTTTGACGCGCGCAACCACTTCCCGCGGACTGAATGGCTTACAGACATAGTCGTCTGCGCCAATTTCAAGGCCGAGCAGGCGATCGATCTCTTCCGAACGCGCGGTCACCATAATAATCGGCAGTTCAGAGTCGCGCAGGATTTCACGGCACAGCGTCAGCCCGTCTTTACCTGGCAGCATCAAATCCAGCAGGATAAGATCGGGCGGCGTCTGGTTAACATAATCCAGTACTTCATTGCCGTGCGCCAGGTGATGCGTCCGGTAGTTAGATGCCTGTAAATAATCAATCATCAGTTGTGCCAGCTTGGGTTCATCTTCAACCACAAGGATCAGCGGATAAGCATTTTCCTGATTCATAGTCTTCTAAACGGGAGGAACATAACGCAATTGTAGCGCGATTTTCAGTCCACCTAAATCAGCGTGCGTTGCGGTTATCGTGCCGCCATGCGCATCAACGATGTTTTTACAGATAGCCAGGCCCAGCCCCGAGCCGCCGCTGGCGCGATTGCGTGAGCCTTCGGTACGGAAAAAACGCTCGAAAATTTTGGCCTGCTGCTCGCCATCCACCCCGGGTGCGCTGTCTTCAATAATGACTCGCCAGTAGGGCGCGTCATACCAAAGACGTACCCGGACCTCGCCACCGGCATCGGTGTAACGCAGGCTGTTTTCCAGCAGGTTGATAAACAGTTGCATCAGGCGATCGGGATCGCCAAAGAAGGGGGCTTCTTCAGGCATGTCCAGATGCAGCCTTAAATCATGAGCCCGGTAGCGCTCAGTAAAGTTGCCTGCGCTGACCTCAATAAGCTGCACCAGATCCGTCGCCTGCTTGCGGTAGGCCAGCGCGCCGACGTCAGAAAGAGAAAGCTGATGTAAATCGTCAACCAGCTTGGTTAACAGGGCAACCTCACTTTGCAGTGAGGTAATAGCGTCGGGCGTCAGCTTACGAACGCCATCCTGCATGGCTTCCAGTTCACCGCGTAAAATTGCCAACGGCGTGCGTAACTCATGGGAGATATCGGCCATAAATGCCCGGCGCATACTTTCATTTTTCTCCAGTGAGCTGGCCAGCAGATTAAAGTCATGGGCCAACTGACCCAGCTCATCCTGACTGCTGACCTCAACCCGGGTGGCTAAATTCCCTTCGGCAAGATGATGCGTGCCGTCCACCAGCCTTTTGACCGGCGCCAGCAGGCCCCGCGCCATCAGCCAGGTCACCAGCGCGGCAAGCAGGGTAGAGAGGCCAACGATATACCAGCTGGTTCGTCGCTGTTGCTGATCAAAATTAATATCGGTACTGCGCGTCAGGCGTTCAGGCGGGGAGCTGATTATCCAGCCCACGATTTTGCCGTTGCTGGTGGTGATGTTGTGACGTATGCCTTCTGGCGGCACCTGTGAACGTGGGCCTACCATCACTTTGTACTGCTGATCGAGCACCCAGAACTGGGTTCGCCAGCCGTGCGGCGGAAGCTGATTACTGCTGTCAGGATTTTGTTCCAGCGATCGCAGCATAGTAAAAATCAGTCGGTCATTATTACGCAGAAAGTCCCAGTTGCCATGCTGCTCATACTGATCGGCCAGCGCTGCACCCAGCAAATTCAGTCGCTGTTCATTCCCACGTTTAATATAGTCTACGAAGCCATGCTCAAAACTCAGCCTGACGCCCCAGTGCATGGTGATCAGCACCAGCATGCAGGTGGAGAAAATAGCCATAAACAGCTTGGCACCAATGCCAACGCGCAGAAACGATCTCATTCACTTCTCCGGCGCCGCAGATCGACGCTTTTACTCTCTTCTCTCGGAACGCGCCAGAACACCAGCGCAGGCAGAATAATAATCAGGGCCATACAGAGATAAACGTAGATAAAGGCCTGATGGCTTAGCCCGTGGTGCCCCAGCGCCGACTGGCCGAAGGCGCCCAGCAGCAGGCCCGCAACGGTAACGCCGATACTCATGGATAGCTGCATGATCATGGATAACAGACTGTTGCCGCTGGAGGCCAGTTCATCCGGCAGCTCCTTTAGCGTCAGCGTATTCATTGAGGAGAAGCGAATGGCATTCACCATGCCCTGCAGAAACAACACCAGCGGCAACATGGCTGTCCAGCCCAGCATCGCCACCAGCGGAAACAGTAAGACCACCAGCGCCAGGCCCACCGTCGATCCTACCAGCACGTTGCGGTAGCCAAACAGGTTAACGATACGGACCACGATGCGTTTCATGCCCATATTCCCCAGTACCATCGCAATCATCATCAAACCGGCATGAAATGGGCTGAAACCCATGCCAATCTGTAAAAAAAGCGGCGTCATAAACGGCAACATTCCGCTGCCGATGCGGCCCGCCAGGCTACCGAGTAAGCCAATAGAGAACACCCGATTATCAAACAGCTTCAGGCTAAACAGCGCATCGTCGTTATGGCGCGCATGTAACAGGTAAAACAGCAGTGACCCCATCCCTGTCAGAATCATCGCCGCCAGCAACAACGCAGAGCCGCCGCTGCTGCGCTGACCATCCAGGGCCAGCGTCAGGGTTGCCATACCGACTGCCAGCAGGATAAAACCCAGAAAATCGAAGCGTCGTGGCGGCATGGCGTAGTTGGGTAACAGCTTTAAGGTGGCGATGGCGCCGATCACACCAACCGGGATATTAATCAGGAAAATCCAGTGCCAGCTGGCATATTCCACCAGCACTCCGCCAAGCGCCGGACCCAGGAGCGGACCCACCTGGCCGGGCAGGGTGACGAATGTCATTGCAGACATATACTGATCGCGCGGCACAATGCGCATCACCGTCAGGCGACCCACCGGCACCATCATGGCGCCGCCGATGCCCTGCAGTACCCGCGCGACGAGCAGCTGATCCAGCGTATTCGATAACCCGCACATCAGCGATCCCAGGCTAAACAAAACGATGGCGCTAAAGAAGATATTTCTGACGCCAAACCGATCGGCCAGCCAGCCGCTCAGCGGCAGCGTCACCGCCACCGTTAACACATACGCGACAATGACCGAATGCATATGCAGCGGGCTCACGCCCAGATCCTGAGCCATTGACGGGATCGCCGTGTTGACGATCGTGGTATCCAGCGCCTGCATAAAGAAGCCAAAGGCGACAATCCATAACTGCCAGCGGACAGTTACGCTCTGCATGATAGTAACCCCTTAATGCTGAGTGGCATTGATCGTCTGGGTGCGCTTTTTACGGCGCAGTTTATCCATCATTAAGTACACCACCGGCGTGGTATACAGGGTGAGCAACTGACTCATGATCAGGCCACCCGCGATGGTAATGCCTAACGGCTGGCGCAGTTCCGCGCCATCTCCGCTGGTCAGCACCAACGGGAGTGCGCCAAACAACGCTGCCAGGGTGGTCATTAAAATAGGGCGGAAACGCAGCAGGCAGGCCTGAAAAATGGCATCGCGCGGACTCAGGTTACCGTTGCGCTCTGCCTCAAGAGCAAAGTCCACCATCATGATGGCGTTCTTTTTCACGATCCCGATTAACAACAGAATACCGATCAGGGCAATCAGGCTGAACGGCGTATCAAACAGCGCCAGCGCCAGCAGCGCACCGACGCCTGCCGAGGGCAGCGTGGAAAGAATGGTTAACGGGTGCACATAGCTTTCATAAAGAATGCCCAGCACAATGTAGACCGCCGCAATGGCGGCCAGCATCAGCCATAGCTGGCTGCTCTGTGACTGCTGGAAAGCCTGCGCGGTACCGGCGAAGCTGCCACGCACGCTGGAGGGGACGCCCAGCGCGGTCATAGTGCGCTCAATGGCCTCCGACGCCTGCGACAGCGACACGCCTTCTGGCAGGTTAAAGGAAATGGTTGATGCGGCAGACAGCCCCTGGTGGTTGACCGACAACGGTGCGTTAGCCGGTTGCCATTTGGCGAACCAGGCGAGCGGAATCGGTTTGCCCTCGCTGTTGATCACAAACATCTGATTCAGGGCGCTAATGTCCTGGGTGTAACGGGGATCCACTTCCATGACAACCTTGTACTGGTTCAGCGGCTGATAAATAGTGGAAATCTGCCGCTGCCCAAAGGCATCATTTAACAAGGCGTTGGCTTCTGAAACGTTGATCCCCAGCCGGGCCATGCTGGCGCGGTCATAGGTCAGGGCCATTTCACTGCCCTTATCCTGTTGGTCGGAGTTGACGTCAGCCAGTTCCGGCAGGGCAGTGAAGGCCTGACGGATTTTAGGTTCCCAGGTGCGCAGCGCAGCAAGGTCGTCTGACAGCAGCGAGTACTGATAGCTGGCATTGGCTTCGCGACCGCCCACCCGGATATCCTGCACCGCATTAAGATACAGATTAGCACCGGGTTCGTTTGCCAGTTTGGCACGCAGGCGGGCAATCACCGCCTGCGCCGTGTCTTGCCGTTCAGACAGGGGTTTCAGAGAAATAAACATCAATCCCATGTTGGTGCGCATGCCGCCGGTAAAGCCCACCACGCTGGAAACGTCCGGATCGGCGCCAACAATTTTCATGAAATCTTCCAGCTTGCCGCGCATCGCCTGGAACGAAATACTTTGGTCGGCCGAAATAAAGCCAGACAGGCGGCCGGTGTCCTGCTCGGGCAGGAAGGTTTTGGGAATACTGATAAACAGCCAGACCGTCAGAGCCACGGTGCCCAGCAGCAGGAGCAGCACCCAGCGGGCATGATTGAGCACAACGGTCAGCGAGCGGGCATAACCGCGCTGAACCGCCAGCAGCAACCGTCCAACGCCCCGTCGCTGCGGTTGACTGCGCGGCGCATGGGGTTTGAGGAGATAAGCACACATCATTGGCGTGAGCGTGACCGAGACAAACAGGGAAATCAGAATGGCGACCGACAGGGTGATTGAGAATTCGGCAAAAAAGCGACCAATCAATCCGCCCGTCATGAGCAGCGGCAGGAAGACCGCGATTAAGGAGAGGCTCATCGAGAGCACGGTAAAGCCGACTTCACGTACCCCTTTTAGTGCGGCCGCCATCGGTTTCATCCCGGCTTCCACATGGCGGGCGATGTTTTCCAGCACCACAATCGCATCATCCACCACAAAACCCGTGGCGATCGTCAGGGCCATCAGCGACAGGTTATTCAGGCTAAAGCCGCACAAATACATTGCGGCGAAGGTGCCGATCAGGGATACCGGCACGGCAACGGCGGGGATCAGCGTGGCGCGGCCGGAGCGTAAAAACACGAACACCACCAGAATGACCAGGGCAACGGCAATCATCAGCGACTGCTCCACTTCCTCAAGAGAGGCACGGATGGTAGGGGAGCGGTCCTGAGCCACTTCAAGGTTGATGGCAGCCGGAATGATCTCGTGCAGTTCGGGCAGTTCGGCACGAATGCGATCCACCGTTTCAATCACGTTCGCATCGGCGGTTTTTCGTATCACCAGTAACACGGCCGGTTTACCGCGCGACATCCCGGCGTTGCGCACGTCCTGGACAGAATCCTGCACCGTGGCAACATCCGACAGGCGCACCGCCGCGCCGTTGTTATAGTGCACCACCAGCGGCTGATATTCACTGGCAGTTTGTAGCGCATCGTTGGTGCGCAGCTGCCAGCGCTGCTGGCCGTCTTCCACCGCGCCCTGAGGGCGGCGCTGGTTGGCGTTGGCAATCGTCTGCCGTACTGCATCCAGCGAAACGCCCTGGTTAAAAAGCGCCTGCGGATTCAACGCCACGCGCACCGCGGGCAAAGAGCTGCCGCCCACGGTCACGTCGCCCACACCGTTAATCTGTGACAGCTTCTGCGCCAGCTGTGTGGACGCGTAATCGTAAAGCTGAGCCGGGCTGTACAGGTCTGAGGTCAGCGTCATGATCATAATAGGTGCATCAGACGGGTTAGCCTTACGGTAGGTTGGGCGCGAAGGCATTCCCGTGGGAAGCAGACTCTGCGCAGCATTGATCGCCGCCTGCACATCCCGCGCCGCGCCGTTGATGTCACGATCAAAATCGAAAACCATAATGATGCGGGTCGATCCCAGAGAGCTGGTGGAGGTCATCTCACTCACGCCCGCGATGCGGCCCAGCGAGCGCTCCAGCGGCGTGGCAACCGAGGAGGCCATGGTTTCCGGCGAGGCTCCGGGCAGAGAAGCCGACACCATTATGACCGGAAAATCCACCTGCGGCAGCGGCGCGACCGGCAGCAGGCGGAAACCCAGTATCCCGGCCAGCGCAATCGCCAGCGTCAGCAGCGTGGTGGCTACTGGCCGATGGATGAACAGTGCAAAGAACTTCACGACGGTTCCTCCGTGTGACCGATGCGGCGACGTAGATTGTGCGCCAGACGGTCAAACAGCAGATAAATCACCGGTGTGGTGAACAGGGTCAGAACCTGGCTCAGTATCAGGCCGCCGACCATGGCAATCCCCAGTGGTTGCCGTAATTCTGCGCCAACGCCGGTGCTGAGCATCAGCGGTAACGCCCCCAGCAGCGCCGCCAGGGTGGTCATCAGAATGGGGCGGAAGCGCAGCAAACAGGCCTGGTAAATGGCGTCATAGGGCTTCATGCCCTGTTCCCGCTCGGCGGCAAGGGCGAAGTCAATCATCATGATGGCGTTCTTTTTCACAATACCAATCAGCAAAATGATGCCGATGATCGCCACAATATCCAGCTCGTTACCGCTTATCATCAGGGCCAGCAGCGCACCTACGCCCGCAGTAGGTAGCGTTGAAAGAATGGTAATGGGATGGATAAAACTCTCATACAGGACGCCCAGGACGATGTACATCGCCACGACCGCCGCCACAATCAGCCACACCGTGCTGGTCAGTGCGGCCTCAAAGGCCAGCGTGCTGCCCTGGAACTGGGTCATGACCTCTGACGGCATGCCAAGCTGTTCCTCTGCCTGGATGATGGCTTTTGTTGCGTCTTCCAGAGAGTAGCCTTTTGCTACATCAAACGAGAAAGTGGCAGACGGAAACTGGCTCAGGTGGTTGATCGTTAAGGGCGCATGGCGTTGCTCAATACTGGCGATAGCATTAAGGGGAACGCTGCCGCCATCGGTACTGGTCAGGCGAATGCCATCCAGACTTTGCAGGCCCTGGACAGCGCTGTTGTCCTGTTCCAGCACCACGCGGTACTGATTTGCCTGGGTGTAAATGGTGGAGATCAGCCGCTGACCAAAGGCGTCGTAGAGCGCATTGTCCACATCTGCCATGCTGATGCCCAACCGGCTGGCGCTGTCGCGATCGACCTTGATATAGGCTTCCAGTCCCTGATCCTGCCAGTCGCTGCTGACATCACGCAGCGCGGGCAGTTTCTGCAAGGCACTTACCAGCGCGGGCACCCAGGTGCTGAGTGAGTCCAGCGACCCGGACTGCAGCGTGAACTGATAGGGTGTCCGGCTGGCCTGGGTATCAATTGTCAAATCCTGAACCGCCTGCAGCCATAACGTGACGCCGGGGATCTTGTTGACTTGCTGTTGCAGGCGTTGCTGAATCTCAGGAATACGTTCGCTGCGCGCATCCAGCGGTTTTAGGTTTATTTGCAACCGGGCACTGTTCAGGGATGGATTGGTGCCGTCTACGCCTACAAACGAGGTGAGACTTTGCACCGCCGGATCTTTCATGATCACCGAGGCGACGTCGCGGGTGCGTTCCGCCATACTGGCATAGGACACCGACTGCGGGGCCTGCAGGGTGCCCTGAATGATGCCGTTATCCTGCTGCGGGAAAAATCCTTTGGGAATGGCGATCCATAACAGCACGGTAAGCAGCAGGGTTCCCAGCGCCACGGACAGCGTCAGCCAGGGGTGATTGAGCACCCGGCTCAGCCCCCGGCCATAAACCGCGATGATACGATCAAACATCGCTTCGCTGGCGCGGGAAAAGCGGTTCTGCCTGCGCAGTGATTCGGCGCTGAGCATGCGTGCACACATCATTGGCGTCAGGGTGAGCGACACCACGGCCGAAATCAGAATCGCCACCGCCAGCGTAACTGCAAATTCCCGGAACAGACGACCAATCACATCGCCCATAAACAGTAACGGGATCAATACCGCAATCAGTGAAAAGGTCAGCGAGATAATGGTAAAGCCGATTTCGCCGGCGCCCTTCAGGGCGGCGGTCATGGGTTTTTCGCCTTTCTCGATATAGCGTGAAATGTTCTCGATCACGACGATGGCATCATCCACCACAAAGCCTGTGGCAATGGTGAGCGCCATCAGCGTCAGGTTGTTGATCGAAAACCCCAGGAAGTACATCGCAGCGAAGGTGCCGACAAGCGACAGCGGCACCGCCACGGCCGGAATAATGGTTGCAGGGACGTTGCGAAGAAACAGGTAGATAATCATCACCACCAGTCCCATCGCCAGCATCAGTTCATGCTGTGTGTCAGTGACCGACGCGCGAATATTGGTGGTGCGGTCTGTCACCAGCTTTACGTCAACGGACTTAGGCAGGCTGGCAATCAGCGACGGCAGCATGGCACGAATGTTATCGGCCGTGGCAATAATGTTGGCGCCGGGTTGGCGCTGCACATTCAGCACGATAGCCGGTTCACGATTAGACCAGGCCCCCAGCCAACTGTTTTCTGCGCCCTGATCGATGGTCGCCACGTCGGCCAGCCGCACCGGAGCGCCATTTTTATAACTGACGATCAGCTGGCGATAATCCTCCACGGATTTCATCTGATCATTGGCGGAAAGGGTCACCGAGCGGGTAGGGCCATCCAGGCTGCCTTTCGCGGAGTTAACGTTAGCATTCGTGATGGCCGTGCGTACCGCTTCGCTGGTCAGCCCCATAGCGGCCAGCGCCTGGGTGTTCATTTTTACACGCACGGCGGGACGTTGACCGCCCGTCAGCGTGACCAGACCCACGCCCGTGACCTGGGATATTTTCTGCGCCACGCGCGTTTCCACCATATCCTGCACCTGGGTTAACGGCATGCTGGTGGTGGTGACGGCCAGGGTCATGATCGGCGGATCGGCCGGGTTCACTTTGCTGTAAACCGGTGGGTTAGGCAGATCGTTGGGCAGCAGGTTGCTGGCGGAGTTGATCGCCGCCTGCACTTCCTGCTCTGCCACGTCGAGCGGCAGGGTCAGCTGAAACTGCAGAGTAACGATGGAGGCGCCGCCAGAACTTTGTGATGCCATCTGCTTGAGTCCGGACATCTGGCCGAACTGACGTTCAAGGGGCGCGGTAATCGAAGAGGTCACCACATCCGGGCTGGCTCCGGGATAGAGAGTAACGACCTGAATAGTGGGATAGTCCACTTCCGGCAGGGCGGAGACCGGCAAAAAGCGGTAACCCAAAATTCCAGCCAGAAGAATGGCGATCATCAGTAAGGTCGTTGCGACCGGACGCAGGATAAACTGGCGTGACGGCCCTCCGCTGTGGTCAGGAGGCATAACCTGCATTACTCAGATTCCCCTTTTGACGGCAAGCTGGCACGGGTCTCTTTTGTGGCGCGACTCTGCGCGGCAACCACTTCGACTTTTGCCCCTTCCGTCAGGCGGTCCAGCCCGTCGGTAACGACGCGGTCGCCTGCGTTGAGTCCGGCGCTGATCACCACTTTTTGGCTGTCCTGCAGACCGGCGGTTACGCTTTTCTTACTGACCTTGTCTTCATTGTTGATCACCCAGACAAAGTGGCCTTCATTGCCCATTTGCAGCGCGGCGGCAGGAATAACCACGGCATCCTGCAAGGTATTCACCTTCAACCGGGCGTTGACGAACTGGTTCGGGAAGAGCAGGTCATCCTGATTATCAAAGCGCGCTTTGATTTTGATGGTACCGGTCGTGGCGTCGATCTGGTTATCCAGACTGAGCAGCTTACCGCGGGTGATTAAATGTTGATTGCTGCGATCCCAGGCTTCTACCAGCAAGGGTTCACCACTTTTCTGCGCCTGCATGATCTGACTAATATTATTCTCTGCGACGCTGAACACCACGTCCACCGGATGCGTTTGCGTAATCACCACTAAGCCATTGGTATCGCCGCTGGTAATGTAGTTGCCAATATCAACCTGCTTCAGGCCTACACGTCCATCAATCGGCGAGGTGATGCGGCTGTAAGTCAGATTCAGTTGGGCGCTGGCAACACTGCCTTCGTCGGCTTTAATGGTGCCCAGGGTTTCACTGACCAGGGCGTTCTGCGTGTCCAGATCCTGCTGAGACACCAGCGAGGTTTTCGCCAGTTTTTGATAACGGGCTAAATCGCGGCGTGCGTTAGCCAGGGTTGCCTGATCGCGTGCCAGCTGGCCCTGCGCCTGCATAAGTGCAACCTGATAAGGACGGGGGTCTATCTCGGCTAACAGATCGCCGGCTTTGACCTGCTGACCTTCCGTGAAGTGGATAGACATCAGGTTTCCATCAACCCTGCTGCGGACCGTCACGGTATTGGCGGCCGTCACGGTGCCTAACCCGTTAAGGTATTGCGGCACACTTTCTGTCACCGCGCTGGCCGCCTGAACGGGAGCCAGCGGTTTGTGCGCGCCATTGCCTCTTTTGCCATGTGTTGACTGACCAGACAGGTCACCGTCGCTGCTGGGCTGTGCCGGATGTTTCCACCAGTAATAGCCGCCTGCGGCTACGGCAATGACCACCAGCACAATCAGACCTTTTTTCATACCAGGGTATCGGTTGTTCATTGTTGTTGTTGCTCTCCAGCCATGTCTTTCCGGGGCGCAGGCTTAAACGGTAGTCTGCAAACCACGAATTGTAGTCGTCCCTGCCGAAAAAAATTTGAAGGAATTAAGGATATCTGTCAGCACAGCGTAATGATGTTCTTTTTCTGAACAGACGTGGCCGTTTAATTGCCGCCCGTCACCAGAACGCGTTTCATAAAGTTTGCCACAGAATAACGGGTGATGAGCCGCTGTTGTCAGGAAATAACACGTTGAAATTTGATTAATGGCAACACGGGTAAAAGCCAGAGAGGCAATGTTCGCCGTTCGCCAGGCGCTAGAGATGCGCGAGGGCATCCGCCGGCAGTTGCCCGCCGGGCGGCGGGCAAAAGGCATGGCTGGCACAGGACGGTTCCGCCTGTGCCGGTAGGTCAGGCAAACATAACCTCTGCCCAGCGTGCCAGGCCGGCGGTCACTGAGGCAAAGTCGTCGCCTCCCGCTATCGGTGTGTCTGGCAGGGCCTGCTGGAGTGCCGCGCGCAAAAGTGGTGAACGGGCACTGCCGCCGGTGAGATAAATCACCTCGGGTTTGATATGGCTGGTCGCCAGCGCCAGATGAACCTGCTCCAGAATCTTCTCCAGCGGCTGGCCTATCGCCTCCTGCAGGGTCGCTACGCTGATCTCGGCCTGTAAGCCGGCGCGAATAAAATCCAGTGACGCCGCAAACGCAGGGCGCTCAGACAGCGCGATCTTGCTCTCTTCCGCCGTACGGACCAGGCGATAACTCAGCTTCTGTTGCCAGACTTTAAGCAGGTGCGCCACGGCGGCAGGATTTTCTGCATCGCGCACTAAATCACGCAGCAGCTTGCCGCAGGCGGCGCTGTAGAAATCGCTTTGTGCCGGCACGTCGTTCACCGCCACTGCATTCCACCAGGGCAGGGCAGGCAGGGCGGTGCCTTTTTGGGTGTTACCGCCCGCGCCGAGCAGGGGCATCAGGGCTTTAAACGCCAGCATAATATCTAAATCGTTACCGCCTACGCGGCAGCCGCTGTGACCCAGCAGGCTTTCACGCCGGTCTGACAGGTTGCGCCATTGCGGGCCCATCAGCAGCATTGAGCAGTCGGTGGTGCCCCCGCCAATATCGACAACCAGTACGCGGGTTTCTTTTTCCAGTGTCGCTTCAAAGTCCAGGCCCGCCGCGACCGGCTCGAACTGAAATTCAACATCCCGAAAGCCGGCGCGTTTGGCCGCACGAAGCAGAATGCCCTGTGCCTGTTGATTCGCGTCTTCGCTGCCTAATCCCTGAAAGTTGACCGGACGGCCGATCACCGCCTGCTCAATAGGCTGCTGGGTCTGTGCTTCGCCCTGCTGGCGAATGTGCAGCATCATGGCGCACACCAGATCCTCAAAAAAGGCAATCTGCTGCGGTTTCAGGCCGGTTGCGCCCAGAAAGGATTTAGGGGATTTAACAAACCAGACATCTTCTGGATCGACCATGTAATGCTGAAGTGCGGTCAGGCCGAACTGCACGCTGTCAGGTAAGACATCAATATCTTCTTCACGGTTGTAGCGCAGCGCCCGCTGCAGCAGCGCGGTGCTTTCCTGTTCCGGTGTGGCAACCTGATGATGGCGGTGAAGCCATTCCGACACCGCTTCACGCGTTGGGGAGCAAATCATGGACGGCAGCAGGCGTTGACCATTCTCCAGCGTTAACAAACGTGGCGCGCCTTTTTCACTGACTGCAATTGAGCAGTTAGCCGTACCGTAATCAAATCCAATGAACATTTTTCGCCCCCAGGCCGGAAAAAAGGGGGCGACTTTAGCGCAGCTGATCGGTCGTGGCAAGCGGTGAGCGGCAGAATTAGCGAATAGTGAAAAGGGGGGCTTCGGCAAGCCTGCTCATTGGCTGGCGCTCCGCAACGGCACTGCCCCAAACGCCGTCCACGTCAAGGCTGGTCAGCGTGGTGAGCACCGCGGGAACGGACACCGGGCCGGCAAGCAGGGTGATATTACGCTGGCTGGTCTGGCTCTGAATAATGGAGATCAGCATCTCATCCATCAAATTGTTGTGCAGGTTAGCCACCAGTTCCGGGGCCAGGATCAGGCAGTCCACCACTTTACCGGTCAGCTGGTTAAAGGCATCCAGATTGCGGCCGAAATGCTGCAACACGATGCGGCAGCCCGCCTGGCGCAGTTTTATCAATGCAGCGATCAGGCCATCGCCGCTGGAAAGCACGCTGGAGGCGTTAAGCGCAATCCCGCTATGGCTGCGGGCAAGACCGGATTCGGCAAAGCGCAGGCAGAGATTGTCAACGAAAGCCGGATCGAACAGTGCGTTCACATCGAGAGGCAAAATCAGTGCGATGCCTTTTTGGCTCATCGTTGCAATCTGCTGGCGGAAGAAGGCGTTAACAATATTGTCTTCAAGTCGGCGTTTCAGCATATCGTCAGTCATGTTATTACGTAGCAGATGCTCATCAATGAGCAACCCTTCTGGCGAAAATAGCTGAACCTCAACCAGCCAGACGCTGGCGGAATGCGGCTTGCCAGGCGGCGCAACGGCCCATACCTGCAAGTCCACTTGTAAGGCATCCAGCGTCGCGAGATCCACGGAGTGATGGCTTCCCATGAGCGCCAGCGCATGCTGCTCATACACCTTAGACCGACCCCGACCACTACGCTTGGCGTTGTAACAGGCAATATCTGCCTGAGACAGCACATCGCTACTCTGACAGTTTTGTGCGGTGATTTGGGTGATACCTGCGCTGGCACCGACCTGATAGGCGCGCCCCAACCATTCAAAACAGTAGTCACCGACCGCGCGAACGATGTCCTGCACCACGTCCCGAGCCTGATCCAACGAACATTCGGGCATCAACACGGCAAATTCATCCCCGCCCAGGCGGGCCAGGAAATCGCTCCCGCGCAGGCGATGGCGCATTAAATCCGACAGTTCGCTCAACAGGGCGTCCCCGGCTGCGTGGCCAGCGCTGTCGTTCACCGCCTTAAATTTATCCAGGTCGATAAAGACCAGAACGTGCTGATTCTGATGCTCGACGGCGTCGGACAGTAGCCGCTTAAGCTGCAGTTCAAAGCTGGCACGATTAGGTAACCGGGTCAGCGTATCGTGCAGTGCGCTGTAGCTCAGACGCTTCATCACTTTACGTGACTCACTGACGTCCTGAATCACCATCACCGCACCACGCTCGGTACCTGACTCAGATTTCAGCGGCGTTAGACTGTAATGAATATCAATATGCTCGCCATTTGGCGTGTGCAGCACCCACTCCTCAGAGAGGTAGGGCGCGGTTTTTTCAGACGGCACATGGCACAGCAGCAGATTATCGACCTCAGGGCCATGACGACCGTGCGTGATATGCAGCAGTTCGTTTACCGGTTTGCCCGCCGCCGCCTCTTGTGACCAGCCTGTCATTTTTTCCGCGACCGGGTTCATAAAGGTCACGCACATGTCCTGATCGGTACTGATAACGGCCTCTCCGATCGAGTCGAGCGTGATCATCATGCGCTCTTTTTCCTGGAACAGCGCCTCATTCAGGTTCCGTAATGAGGTGATGTCCTGAGAGACACCCAAAATGCGTTCGATACGGCCTTCTTTGCTAAGCAGGCGGTTTGCCTGAGAACGGATCCAGTGCTGCCCGTCCTCCCGTACCACCCGGTACTCCATCTGGAAGGAACTGCTTTTCTCAATGGCACCCTGAATGGTGAGCACACAACGTTCGCGATCGTCGGGATGAACCAGCGTGACCCACAGATCGAAGCTGGGCACTTCATAGGGCTTCATGCCAAACAGCGCATACATGCGTTTATCCCACAGAACTTCGCCGCTGGTCAGGTTCCATTCCCATACGCCGATACCGCCCGCCTCATTCGCAAGGGTGATGCGTTCCATCAGGCGTTTATTCACCTGTTCACTCTGTTTGAGCTCAGAAATATCAACAATTTGCGCAATGAAATAGAGCGGTTGCTGCGCCTGATCGCGCACCAGGGAAACCGTCAGCCGCACCCAGACGATTTCGCCGTCTTTGCGGAAATAGCGTTTTTCCAGCGTGTAAGCGTCAATCTCGCCCTGCAGCAGCTTTTCCAGCCGGCCCTGGACGTCGTAAAGATCATCCGGATGGGTGATTTGCTGGAAGGTCAGTTGAGTCAGTTCGTGTTCGGGATAGCCTAAGGTGTCACACAGGGATTTATTCACCTGAAGCCATCGGCCTTCAGCAGAGACCAGCGCCATGCCAATCGCGGAATACTCCATGGCATGACGGAAACGGGTTTCGCTCTCGCTGATATAGCGTTTCTCATGCCGAAAGACATCCATCACTAATGCCATGATATGACAGGGAATCAAAACCATTAAAAACGGAAGCCAGCTGCTTATCACTGCATAGGTGATGGCGGCCGTTGGCGTGACGTTAATCCAGCCCAGTGACAGCAGCAATGCCATAAAGCTGGCGTTAACAAAAAACAGCACAAAGGCTTCCACCTTCGGCAACCGCACTGCACACCAGAACAGCACCACTAAAATAAAAGTAAAAGGCCAGGGTAAAAACCGCAGCGACAGGTAGCTGGCGGTGAGCGTCAGTGCCAGCGTGATGAGTGTCTCCGCCAGAGACGCGCGTTTCAGGTCATTCTGCGACAGCGGCCAAGTCAGCAACAGTAAAACCGGCCCGAGCGCTAACATGCCGATAATTTCCGAAATGACCCAGGTGTAAAAGAAAGCAAATGAGGCCTGCTCTCCAACCTGCAGTATCCACAGCGCGAGTACGCCGCCAACCAGGGGCGAAATCAGGCCGGTAGCGATAACAAAGCGGATCCAGTCATTGAGCGAAACCAGCGGCGCCTCACGGTCAAGCAACGCGCGCAATAATAGCCCGCCCAGCATGGCCTGCAGCAGATTAAGCAGGGCAAATTTTAAATTAGAGAGGGCGGGACCGATAATGAATGCATTCGCCAGTGCTGTACCGATAAGGCAGGCGGTGAGTAACAGGGGGAGCTGGCGAGACGTGCTGCGAAACACCACGATGGTCATCAGTGCCGTCGAGAACCAGAGCGGCGAAATTTTACCGCTAACCACAATCAGCTCAAGGCAAAATAGCGTCAGGACGAAGGACGCCAGGCCAAGCCAGCAGGCGTTTAGCCACTTTTTAGGTGATTTATCTGACGAGGCCAGTGTCTCAACGATCATTAATCGATCCAGCAGGAGGCAAAATAGTGCAATGGCATGCGCTGCATCGCCATTGTCATTCGAAGAATGCTAGCACATCTGTTAGAAAAAACAGGGGGGAAATCATTAAATTGCGTTATTCGTTGAATTAAATGGCTCGCGGAAGCCCGAGCCACCATCTGCATCATTCCCGGAAAAGATCGGCCCGGGTGTAAGGTTTTTCCATGCCAGCCAGACGGGCAGAAAACTGTGCCAGGAACTGTTGGGTGGTGGCAATCCGACCGTGACCCAGTAGCAGAACCGGCACCAGCAGCGCAGCGGCGATTTGCGGCAAGCTGAACCCTTTAAGTGCCGTCTCGCGCTGGGAAACCAGAAACGCGGTACTCAGCGTAAAGCCCAGCAGCAGACCGGTAATGACCTCGCTGACGGAGTGTGCATGGATAACCAGGCGCGAAACGCCAACCATTAAGGGAATGACATAGCCCACGCCAATCGCAAAGCCGCGCCACAGGCTTGAGCATCGCCCTGAAATTAACCAAAGCATAACCGGCCACAGGGTCGCTGACATCGCGCTGTGGCCGCTAAATCCCGTGAAGTTAAAGCGTGCGCTGCCAATACCAAAGCCAAGAAACAGTATTTTTGACACGCTGACCACCAGCCCGGCCAGGCCAAAGGCCAGAAGCCAGTACCATAGGGCGCGACGGTTATCGCTTTTCCACGGTAAAATCAGGGCAATAATCACCGCCGTGGGAATCAATAACATGCTGTCACCAAAATAGGTGAGGGTCTTCCAGAGCATAATCTTCCTTTCTTCTTCTTGGGCAAAATGCCCTTATTCATCGGCCATACCGAGCCCGACAGGTGCTGTGCGGCGTTGTTCTGTGTGAAGCGACTAGTTTATCGGTGAAACCTTTCAGGATAAAAGGGGAAAGTCTGAAAAGGGGGGCGGTGCCATTTCTCTGGCATCAAAAGGCCGAAATCCCTATACTGAGCGCCAACTCACCCTCTCCGTTCAGCCCCATTAACTGGGTGCGCAGTTTGCGTACAGTTTCTGGCTCCAGTATCAGGTTTTTAAAAGTATGACTGACAAGTCCCATCAGTGCGTGATCGTTGGCATTGCAGGTGCATCTGCATCCGGTAAAAGTTTAATCGCCAGTACGCTCTATCGTGAAATTCGCGACCAGGTCGGCGATGAGCACATCGGCGTTATCCCTGAAGATGCCTATTACAAAGATCAAAGTCACCTCACCATGGAAGAGAGGGTTAAAACCAATTATGACCATCCCAGCGCGATGGATCATGATTTGTTATTGCAGCACTTACGTGCGGTAAAGGCAGGGCAGGACATTGAGTTGCCCGTTTACAGCTATGTTGAGCACACGCGTACTCAGGAAACGCTGCAAATTAAGCCTAAAAAAGTCATTATTCTTGAAGGCATTCTCCTGTTAACCGATGCGCGTCTACGCCAGGAGCTGAACTTCTCCATCTTCGTGGACACGCCGCTCGACATTTGCCTGATGCGACGAATGAAACGTGATGTCAATGAACGGGGGCGTTCAATGGATTCGGTCATGAGTCAGTATCAGAAAACGGTCCGCCCAATGTTTTTGCAGTTCATTGAACCCTCTAAACAGTACGCAGATATCATTGTGCCGCGCGGTGGTAAAAACCGTATTGCTATTGATATTCTTAAAGCCAAAATTAACCAGTTCTTCGAGTAGATGACGTCTCAAAGGACGTGACGCGAGCAGGTTAACAGCACAGATGCCCCCTGTTCGCTACACTTACTTCATGGAGTTACCGTAATGAGATTATGCGACCGCGATATTGAAGCCTGGCTGGATAGCGGGAAACTGGCGATCACGCCACGGCCACCGGTGGAACGGATCAACGGTGCAACGGTCGACGTCCGTTTAGGCAATCAGTTCCGGACATTCAGTGGACATACCGCCGCGTTTATTGATCTGAGCGGGCCGAAGCACGAAGTGAGCGCGGCCCTGGATCGCGTGATGAGTGATGAGATCGTTCTCCCCGAGGGCGAGGCATTCTTTCTGCATCCCGGCGAGCTGGCCCTGGCGGTAACGCTGGAATCTGTGACCATTCCCGACGATCTGGTTGGCTGGCTGGACGGGCGCTCCTCGCTTGCCCGCCTGGGCCTGATGGTTCACGTGACCGCGCATCGTATTGATCCGGGCTGGCAGGGCCGTATCGTGCTGGAGTTTTATAATTCGGGCAAACTGCCTCTGGCACTGCGCCCGGGAATGCTGATTGGTGCGCTAAGCTTTGAACCGCTTTCGGGACCTGCCGCGCGTCCTTATAATCGCCGTGAAAATGCTAAATATCGTGGCCAGCAGGGTGCTGATGCCAGTCGTATCGACAAAGATTAATTCATGAGGATGTGATGAGAAGAGTGATAACCACGCTGGCCATCCTACTGGTGGTGGTCGTAGCGGGATTAACAGCCCTGGTTATGCTGGTCAACCCCAACGACTTTCGCAGCTATATGGTGCAACAGGTCGAACAGCGCAGCGGTTATCAACTCACTATCAATGGCGATTTGCGTTGGCATGTCTGGCCTAAACTCAGCATTCTGGCCGGGCGCATGAGCCTGACCGCGCCCGGTGCCGCCCAGCCCGTGGTCTCTGCAGACAACATGCGGCTGGATGTGAACCTTCTGCCCTTGCTATCACATCAGCTGAGCGTGAGCCAGGTGATGCTGAAAAACGCGGTGGTGCGGGTCACGCCAGACAGCGAGGCGCAGGTACCGCAAAATGCCCCGCGCGGTCCGCATAACAGCGAGCCTGCGTCTTCAGACCGATGGTCTTTCGATATCGGCAAACTCCAGCTGATAGACAGCCTGTTTATCTGGCAACAGCCTGGCGGCGATGCGTTCACCTTTCGTAATCTCAACCTGAATATGGAGCAGGATCAGTCGAGCCTGGCAACAATCAATATCAGCACCAGCCTGACGCGCAACCAGCGCACGGCGATGATCAATCTGAAGGGGCAATTTGATAAATCGCAGTATCCCCATCAGCTCCGTGGTCAGCTCGAACAACTGGATTACGCGTTGTCCGGGGCCAGCCTGCCACCGCAGGGCATCAAAGGTACGCTGAGCTTCCAGGGAAACTGGAATAGCGACAGAAATACCGTTGCCCTGTCCGATCTTAAGCTTAACGCCAACGACAGTGTTCTCAGCGGCAGCGCGCAGGGCGATCTTACGGCTCCGCAAAAGCTGTCTCTGGATCTTCATGCGACATCACTGGATATGGATAACCTGCTTTTTATCTCTTCGTTAACGCAGCAGGTGAGTGGGCAAAACAGCCCGATTGCCCCTGCGCCGGTGATTGCAGACCAGCGCGAACTCACCAATGCGGACTCGCCGCTCAACGATATCGATCTGGACATAAAACTGCAGGCGGACAGCGCGGTCTGGCGAGGTCTTGCGCTCTCAAAACTGGCTGTGGATGCGGTTAACCAACAGGGACTGATGACCTTTAATACCTTGTCAGGAACGGTGGGGCAGGGGCGTTTCTCTGTTCCCGGCAGCATTGATATTCGTCAGCCAGTGACGCACGTCAGTTTCAAACCCGTGTTGAGTCAGGTTGATCTTCAGCCATTACTCAAGGCGTTGGCCCTGCCTCAGTCGCTGCAGGGAACCCTTGATCTTAACGGCGAGTTGGCCGGTGATAACCTCACCCTCGAGGACGCGAAACAGAGCTGGCAGGGCAAGGCGGATGTCCGTGTGAGCCATCTGAAACTGGCGCAAATTGACTTACAGCAGATGGTCCGTCGCGCGGTGGCGCGCGTGAGCGATCGCGTCAGCAGTGACGATCAGGTTTTGGGACAGGGAATTGACCACATTAGCGGCCAGCTTGCCCTGAAGAACGGTCTCCTGTCCTTTAACCATCTCAGCGGCGAAAGCAAGCAGCTGACGTTACGTGGCGATGGGAGCGTCAACATCGTGCAGCAGCAGTTAGACGTTACATTGGGCCTGACGCTGAGCGGATGGCACGGGGATGAAAAACTGGTTGCGGCGTTATCCGATCAGGCGATCCCGTTTCGCCTCTACGGCAGCTGGGAGAATCCGCAATATACGCTGCCGGTGGACGATATGCTGCGCGAGAAGCTGCAGAATGAGGCGAAATCGCGCCTGAATCAGTGGCTTGATCGTCAGCAATCAAAAGGAAATAACGCCACGCAGCCAGATTCGGCGCGCCCTTAAGGCGCGGCATGCTGTTGCATGTCAGGCTGCGGCAAAATTTCAACCTTCTGAACCCGGTGCTGTTCAACCTGCAAAGTACGTAAGCGGTAATCCCCCAGGAGGATCTCTTCGCCTTCCTGGGGAATATTCTGCAGGCGATCCATCACTAATCCGGCAAGCGTATGATAGTTACGCTTCTCATCCAGCGGTAACGTCACGTACATCGCCAGATCCTCCAGCGGCATTTGGCCATTGGCAATCCAGCCACCCGACCCGTTAGGCTGGATATCATAGCGGGCATCGGTTTCGCCTGCCTCATTCGGCAGATTTCCCGCGATGGTTTCCATTAAGTCGCTCAACGTGACCACGCCCTCTACCGAACCAAACTCATCGACCACAAATGCAAAATGTGTGTGACCCTGACGAAACAGCTCCAGCGCCTGTAACAAGGTGATGTGCTCGTGGAACACCAGGGGCTGACGAATCAGGCTGCGTAAATCAAGGGCGTGGTGATGCAGTGACTGATGAAGCAGATCGTTAACATGCACAATGCCGAGCGGCTCTTTGCTGTTGTCCGTAATAACGATGCGAGTATGCTGGTTACGATCAAGGTTAGCCATGATCTCCGCGGGATCCTCGCTTAAATCAATGTGCTGAACATCGTGACGCGTCGTCATGATGGTGTTGACATGTCGCTGTCCAAGCCCCATTACTCTGGCGATCATCACGCGCTCCTGGCGATTAAACAGCGCGACAGCGTCTCCATCGGCAATCATTGACGAGGTTTTTGCATCCAGTTCCGCCTGTTCGGCTTCGCCGCGTAACAGACGTAATACTGCTTCGGCGGTGCGCTGGCGTAGTGGACGACCGGCCGACAGCACCTTGCGCCGGTTAAACTGTGCCAGCTGGTTCAGGGCTTCGATTAGCACGGAAAAACCGATCGCCGCATAGAGATAGCCTTTAGGAATAACAAAGCCAAAGCCTTCAGCCACCAGACTAAAGCCAATCATCAGTAAAAAGCTCAGGCACAGGATAACGATGGTGGGGTGACTGTTGACGAAACGGGTAAGGGGTTTACTGGCGAGCAGCATCAATAAAATCGCTACGGTAACCGCCGCCATCATGACCGGCAGGTCGTTTACCATACCGACGGCAGTAATCACCGCATCCAGCGAAAAAATCGCGTCCAGCACCACGATTTGCGCCACGACAGGCCAGAATTTAGCGCCGCCTTTTTGTTGAGTGTTTTCCTCGTCCTGCCCTTCGAGCCGTTCGTTCAATTCAGTTGTCGCTTTGAACAGCAAAAACAGTCCGCCAAACAGCAGCAGCAGGTCGCGCGCGCTGAAGGCGTGATTAGCCAGCGTAATCAATGGCTGCGTCAGCGTGACCAGCCAGGACAGAGAGGCTAACAGCAGCAGTCGGCACACCAGTGCCATCAGCAGGCCAATCACCCGCGCGCGGTCGCGGGCGGCTGCCGGCAGCTTCTCGACCAGAATAGCAATAAAGACCAGGTTATCGATACCCAGTACCAGTTCAAGAACGATTAGCGTTACTAATCCCGCCCATAGCGAGGGATCGGCCAATACCTCCAGCATGCTTTATTCACCTGAATGTCTAAAAATAAGCTTTGTCTGATGATAGTGGAGAGATGGCCTTGGGACAAATAGCGAGCTTACAGGGTCTTTACGATTTAATTGAATATTCCATACATTAATTGCAGGATAATTCCTCAGCAGATTGATTAATGCGGCGGTGAAGGTAGCGCATAAAGGTTGCAGATTAATGTCACCGTATTTCTGATTCAGAGGAATTTCTTATGCGATTATTCCTGGTGCGAACATGGAATAAATCTGATTTTTTCCTACCTGAAAGCTGAAAATGAGCGGTTTCAATACTTATTACTGGTAGTCTTTTTCCTAAAATAGTCCGGGGATGGCGGGGTCTACTTGTAAACATGCCAGTAATAACTAGTATAGCAACGAGTTAGACAACGCCTGCGCCCGAATCTGTAATTTGCGCAATCAACCACCTCGGTACGCGGCAGAATGTCAACGCATTCTGCACCAGGACGCTTTGTGCGCAATCGCGCGCGGCGCAGGATGAACAGAGGTTATCAGGGCGGTATTGGCAGCGACAGCCAAGGGCGGTAGCGTGTCTGCATCACCGCTTCGGTTTGATATTTAATCAGCACATTGCTGATAAAGTCAGAGTAATCTGTTGGTATTGTGCAGGGTATTATTGGTTTCATAGTCAATGACAATGGCGTAAATGCCGCAGGAGCTCCCCTCAGAAACGCTCGGGCTTAAGAGACAATGCTGGTCACTTAAGCGTCTGGTGTGGTGGGTTAAGGAAATAAAATAAAGAGTTAAATATGCGCGATAATGAATTTACGTTTAAAAGTCTTATCACCAAATTATTATTGGCTTGTTCTGATTTAATATGTTTCAACGCGGCATTATTTATCGCGATGATGCTAATTAATATGACATCTCCATCACTGTTATCGGATATGTCTGATCGGGAATTTAATTTAAAAGTTGCTACACACATCTGTCTGTCAGTAATTTGCGTGGGCTGGTTTTGGGTCAGACTGCGCCATTACACCTACCGCAAACCCTTTTGGTTCGAATTAAAAGAAATTTTTCGTACCATTCTCATTTTTTCCGTCATTGAACTGTCGATTACGGCTCTGTCTCAATGGCAGATGTCGCGCTTTGTCTGGCTGTTGACGTGGCTTATCACCCTGGTGGCAATGCCGGTGTGCCGCGCACTGTCCAAACGCCTGCTGAATAAATACGGCCTGTGGAAGAAACAGACCGTCATTATTGGCAGCAATAAAAATGCTCAGGAAGCGTGGGAGGCTCTGCAAAGCGAAGAGGTGATGGGCTTTGAGGTTATTGCCTTCTATGACGTGGACGGATCGTGCCCGCAAGAGCTGATTTCAGGCATTCCGGTGCTGCGTGACGAGGAGGCGCTGTGGAGCCTCACTAACAGTGAAACCCAGTTCATTGTGGCGGTTGAGTTTGAGCAAAGTCAGTATCGTGACATGTGGCTGAAATCGCTGGCGATGCATAACTGCCGCTCAGTTTCCGTGATTCCTACCTTACGTGGGGTGCCGTTGTACGGCACGGACATGGCTTATATCTTCAGCCATGAAGTCATGATCCTGCGTGTTCAGAATAACCTGGCCAAACGCACCTCACGCTTCCTGAAGCGCACGTTCGATATCTTCGGGGCACTCTCCATCATTTTGATGCTGTTACCGGCGCTGCTGGTGCTGGGATTCCTGGTGGGACGTGACGGCGGGCCGCCGATTTATGGTCACGAACGCGTCGGCCTGAACGGGCGTAAATTTAAATGCCTTAAGTTCCGTTCAATGGTGATCAACTCGAAAGAAGTGCTTGAGGAAGTCTTGCGAACCGATCCGGTTGCCCGTGCTGAATGGGATAAAGATTTTAAACTCAAAAACGATCCCCGTATTACTAAAGTCGGTCACTTTATTCGTAAAACCAGCCTTGATGAGCTGCCGCAGTTGTGGAACGTCGTACGCGGCGACATGAGCCTGGTCGGGCCGCGCCCGGTTATTGAAGACGAACTGGCGCGTTATGCGGGCGATGTCGATTACTACCTGATGGCAAAACCGGGTATGACCGGATTGTGGCAGGTGAGCGGTCGTAACGATGTGGATTATGAAACGCGCGTCTACTTCGACTCATGGTATGTAAAAAACTGGTCGTTGTGGAACGACATTGCGATTTTGTTCAAAACCGTGGGTGTGGTTTTGAAACGTGATGGTGCTTACTAGCCGCAAAAGAGCCTCTGTCAGCCGCGCGCCAAAGTGCCTCTTAAGGTTGTGGCGGGCAGATTTCTCTAAAAAAAAGCGGTACGGCATTGATAAACCGAAATGTTCTGCTTTGCTTTATTCCGTTCCGGGTAAAGCGCGTGATGGGTACAAGACAGGAGCTAAGAATAATGAACGACATGTTCAGGGCCTGAGTCAGGATAGCTTACTTTTTTTCGAGCGCTTACACAGCGGCGTATTCGCCTCTATCAAACATTAACTGATAGCGAAGATCTAAATGATTACAATGAAAATGAAGATGATACCTGTTCTGGTATCTGCAACTTTTATGGCCGGGTGTACCGTCGTGCCGGGGCAAAATTTATCCACTTCGGGAAAAGATGTCATTGAGCAGCAGGACAGCAACTTTGACATCGACAAGTACGTTAACGTTTATCCGTTAACGCCAGGCCTGGTGGAGAAAATGCGTCCTAAGCCACTTGTGGCGCAGGCTAACCCGTCGTTACAAACCGAAATTCAGAACTACGAATACCGGATCGGCATTGGTGATGTTCTCACCGTCACCGTGTGGGATCACCCCGAACTTACCACGCCTGCCGGTCAGTACCGTAGCGCCAGTGACACCGGTAACTGGGTGCATTCCGACGGCACGATTTTCTATCCTTACATCGGCCGCGTTCGTGTTGCCGGTCGTACCGTAGGTGACGTGCGTAATGAAGTGGCGCGTCGTCTGGCGCAGTACATCGAAAGCCCACAGGTTGACGTCAGCATTGCCTCGTTTAAGTCACAGAAGACCTACGTGACCGGTGCCGTAACGACCTCAGGCCAGCAGCCTATCACCAACGTACCGCTGACTATCCTGGATGCGATTAACGCAGCGGGTGGCTTAGCGGCGGACGCAGACTGGCGCAACGTTATCCTGACCCACAACGGCCGTGAGCAGCGTGTGTCACTGCAGGCCCTGATGCAGAACGGCGATCTGAGCCAGAACCACCTGCTTTATCCGGGTGACATCCTGTATGTGCCGCGTAACGACGACCTTAAAGTGTTTGTCATGGGCGAAGTAAAACAGCAGGCCACCCTGAAAATGGATCGCAGCGGTATGACCCTGGCTGAAGCACTGGGTAATGCGGCAGGCATGGATCAAACCACGTCCGACGCGACCGGGGTCTTTGTTATCCGACCGACGCGCGGCTCCGATCGCAGCAAAATCGCCAATATCTACCAGCTGAATACCAAAGATGCGGCATCCATGGTGATGGGTACCGAATTCCAACTTGAACCTTACGATATCGTCTACGTGACATCGACGCCGCTGACGCGTTGGAACCGCGTGATATCGCAGTTGATACCAACCATAGCCGGTGTTAACGATGCGACGCAGGCTGCACAGCGCATCCGCAACTGGTCGAACTAAGGTTTCGCCATGATTAAGTCCGTGTTAGTCGTCTGCGTAGGCAACATCTGCCGCTCTCCTACGGGAGAGCGCCTGTTCAAACGCGCGCTGCCGCACTTTCCTGTGGCCTCCGCCGGACTCGGCGCCCTGGTTGGGCACGCGGCCGATAAAACGGCGACAGAGGTGGCAGCCGAAAAAGGCTTATCGCTGGAAGGTCATGAGGCTCAGCAGCTAACGGCCAGTCTGTGCCGGGAGTATGACCTGATTCTGGTGATGGAAAAGCGCCACATTGAACAGGTAAACCGCATCGATCCGGCTGCACGCGGCAAAACGATGCTGCTTGGGCACTGGCTCAATCAGAAGGAAATTGCGGATCCGTACAGAAAAAGCCGTGAGGCCTTTGAAGAGGTTTACGGGTTACTGGAACACGCCACTCAGAAATGGGTCAGCGTACTAAGCCGATAGTTGGGATTATCCATGAATATAAAAAACAAAGTCATGACCGCGCCGCGCGAGGAATCGAATGGGTGGGATCTGGCGCATCTTGTGGGACAGCTTATTGATCACCGCTGGGTTATCGTCGCTGTCACCGCTTTTTTCATGCTGGTAGCAACGCTCTACACACTGTTTGCGACGCCTATTTACAGCGCCGATGCCATGGTTCAGGTGGAGCAGAAGAATACCAGCACCGTCCTGAATGAGTTACAGACGCTGATGCCCACGACGCCGGCATCGGATACCGAAATCCAGATTCTTGAATCACGCATGGTGCTGGGAAAAACCGTTCAGGATCTTGGCCTGGATGCGGTGGTTTCACAGAACTATTTCCCGGTTATCGGCAAAGGTCTGTCGCGTCTGATGGGCAACAAGCCCGGCGAGGTTGCGGTATCCCGCCTGGAAATTCCCCGTACGATTGAAAAACGCAGCGTTAAGCTCGAGGTTACGGGTAAAGACAGCTATACCGTTTCTGCCGATGGCGATGAGCTGTTCAAAGGCAAAGTGGGGCAGTTCGAAAAACACGGCGATGTGAGCATGCTGGTCAGCGATATCAATGCGGAGCCGGGCACCACCTTTACCGTCACCAAACTCAACGATCTGCAGGCCATTAACAGCATCCTGTCTAACCTGACTGTGGCAGACAAAGGAAAAGACACCGGCGTATTGGGCTTACAGTACGTAGGGGAAGATCAGGAACAGATCAGCAAGGTACTGAACCAGATCGTCAACAACTACCTGTTACAGAACGTGCAGCGTAAATCCGAACAGGCCGAGAAAAGCCTGGAGTTCCTGAAACAGCAACTGCCGGAAGTGCGTGGCAAGCTGGATCAGGCGGAAGACAAGCTTAACGCTTTCCGCCGGGCAAACGAATCGGTTGACCTGTCACTGGAGGCCAAATCGGCCCTGGACTCGTCCGTTAGTGTGCAGAGCCAGCTTAATGAGTTGACCTTCCGTGAAGCTGAAGTGTCGCAGTTGTTCACCAAGGATCACCCAACTTACCGGGCGCTGCTTGAGAAGCGCAAAACGCTGGAAGACGAGCAGGCTCAGTTAAACAAGAAAATTGCTCAGATGCCGAAAACCCAGCAGGAGATTCTGCGTCTGACCCGCGATGTGCAGTCAGGTCAGGAAATCTACATGCAACTGCTCAATCGTCAGCAAGAGCTGAGCATCAGCAAAGCCAGTACTGTAGGTGATGTTCGCATCATCGACCAGGCGGCAACCGCTAACGCGCCGGTCGCACCGAAGAAACTGCTGATTATCGCCGCCAGCTTCATCCTGGGCCTGATGGTTTCTGTTGGCGTGGTTCTGCTGAAAGCCCTGCTGCATCATGGAATCGAGAACCCGGAACAGCTGGAAGAGCTGGGCATGAACGTCTACGCCAGCGTACCGCTCTCTGAATGGCAGCGTAAGAAAGATACCGAAGCGCTGGCACGTCGCGGTCACAAAAGCAAAACCGATCCGCATGACACGCTGTTGGCGCTGGGTAATCCCACCGATCTGTCCATTGAAGCGATTCGTAGCCTGCGTACCAGCCTGCACTTCGCCATGATGGAAGCGAAAAACAACATTCTGATGATCACCGGTGCCAGCCCGGGTATTGGTAAAACCTTTATCTGCGTTAACCTCGCTACCCTGGTGGCCAAGGCCGGTCAAAAGGTATTGTTTATCGATGGTGACATGCGCCGCGGTTACACCCACGAACTGCTGGGTGCAGACAATAAATCCGGTCTGTCCAACGTCCTGTCTGGCAAAACCGAGTTTACGCCGACCATGATTCAGCAAGGGCCATACAGTTTTGATTTCCTGCCGCGCGGTCAGGTTCCACCGAACCCGTCAGAGCTGTTAATGCACCGCCGCATGGGTGAGCTGCTGGAGTGGGCAAGCAAAAACTATGATTTAGTCCTGATTGATACACCACCGATTCTGGCCGTAACGGATGCGTCCATCATCGGTAAGCTGGCCGGTACCTCGCTGATGGTGGCGCGTTTTGAAACCAACACCACAAAAGAAGTTGATGTCAGCTTCAAACGCTTCGCGCAGAACGGTATCGAAATCAAAGGGGTTATCCTGAACGCCGTGGTACGTAAAGCGGCTAACTCGTACGGTTATGGTTATGACTACTATGACTACGAGTACGGTAAACCAACAAAAAGCTAAGAGCTGAAAGAAAAAGGGGCGGGTTTGACCGCCCCTTTTGATCGCGCGCTTGAGATAACGACACGCAACGATTTGCACAGGTGATTCTGGATACAACGCACAATAAGCGACGTTCTCACGTCAATCATCAGAATTCATCATCAACACGCTTTTGTCTGTCGCGATGTCGGCGCAGACCTGCTGAGAGATCAACCCGGAAGGTCATCAGCACAGGCCGCTGTTGGCATGTGAACTTGTGGATTTAAGGAATCACACCATGGCTCCATATTGGTCTATATCAGGGTTTTTGCTGCTGCTTTCGCTGTTTGAAATCCTGGTTAAAAAAGACGAACGCACAAATTATATTTTGACCTGGCTGCTGTGTTTTGCCGCCATTATTCTGATTGTATTCGGGGGGATTCGTGGTCTGGGCACCGGTATGGATGACTTCCAGTACCGCAGTTTCTTCGAGGACTTTGTACGGCGTATTCAGATCAACGGTTTTTTCAATACCGTCGCGTTTTTCCGCTACGAACCGCTGATTTTCGCGATGGCGTGGATAACAAGTCTGTTTTCGCATAACGCCAGCGTGTTTCTTTTCGTCTTCTGTGCGATTGCGGTATCCATTAACGCCTTATTTTTCAAGAAGATGTCGCCTTATCCGGTACTGGCGCTGGCGCTGTATTCGGCGCACATCTTTATTAACAAAGACATCAATCAGATCCGTTTTGGCTTAAGCTCCGCCCTGTTTCTCGGCGTGCTGTGGACGATCTACCTGAAGCGTTACTGGTGGGCCTTTACCTTTTTTATCCTGTCGTTCATGAGTCACAACACCGCCGTTATGGTGATAACGCTGGTGCCTTTTCTGTTTATTCGTGACTGGCGCTGGTGGCCGGTGGTGATCATCGTTGTCAGCCTGCCGCTCTCGGTCGTCGGGGGTTCAGGCTTCATCGCCCTGATTGCCGGACACCTCGGATCGCTGGGGGAAAGGGCATCGGGCTATAACAACGATCCCTCGTATGCAATGGATGGCAGCATCCTGTCAGTCTCGAACCTGAAGAACATCATGCTGGTGTTTATTTTCTTCTATTTCATGCTGACTGAAGAACTGAAGCGCGAAAACTATGCCCAGTATCGTCTGAACTACTTGCTGATTTTAAGTTTTGCTATCGGCGGGGCGATCCGCATCTTCCTGTATAACTTCCCGTCAGGTTCGCGTCTTTCCAACTATTTGCAACAGGTTGAACCCATCATTCTGACCTCGCTTATCTATCAGGCCCGACGCGTCTGGAAGCCAGCGCTGTTTGGCATGCTGTTTTTCTTCCTGCTCTATTACCTCTACTACAACACCATCTCAACCAAGCAGGCGGTTGTAGGGTACGAAGTGGCACAGGAGTTCTGGCTGATCCGGTAACGGACCCGGCGGCGTGCCCCCAGTGAACGGCTTCACTTCCCGGGGCGGTCGCCTGTAACAACACAGGTTTTTCTTCGGCGTTTGTCGATTGAATTGTTTATTTTTGAACTATTTTAATGAGGTGCTGGCAATGAAGGACATTCGTTTCTCCATCGTAATTCCGGCTTATAACGCGTCAGAATCGATTGTCACGACGCTGGATTGCGTTAAAGCACAAACGTATCGCCATTTCGAAGTCATCATCGTGGATGACAAATCTGCCGATGCCGCCGCGCTGGCTGAAGTGGTGCGCAGTGAGCGCTATCAGGACCTGGACATCAATCTGGTCTTGTCTGAGGTTAAACTCAACGGTGCCGGTGCGCGTAACAAAGGCATTGAGCTGGCAACGGGTGACTATGTCAGTTTTCTGGATGCCGATGACGAGTGGCATGCCGACAAGCTTCTGCAGGTCAGTGAAAAGATTGCGGAGCTGGACGCGCAGGGACAGCACAATACCATTATCTTCAGCCAGGTAAATATCTATCAGGACGGTGCGTTCCTGAAGGTTATGCCGATGCAGCCTCCGGCAAAAAATGAAACTGTCGCAGAGTATCTGTTTGGCTGTTATGGCTTTATTCAAACCAGCACCATCGTGCTGAAGCGTGAAGATGCCGCTAAAATTCAGTTCGATGCGCGTTTTATCCGCCATCAGGACTATGACTTCTGCATTCGTGCCGACCGCATGGGTTACCGGTTTGAAATGATTGCCGCCCCGCTGGCCAACTACCACCTGGTGACGAAGTTTGGCTCCAAACACAAAGGCGAATCGGTCAAGTACTCCCTGTTCTGGCTGGATACGATGAAACCGCACCTTACCGCACGAGATATTCACACCTACAAAGCGTTCAAGCTGCCCCTGCGCTATAAAATGGACGGTAACTCGCTAATGGCAAGCGTCAGCTTCGCGCGCTACTTCCTGCTCACCAATAAAGATAATCGCGCCTACTTCCTGAACCGCGTGAAAGACAAACTGAAAGCGCGGCTTGGGGGCGAAAAGGCACTCTCCTGATTCTCTTGAATGTCGTGACGTTTTAACGCTACCGGAACGTTATCTGGTGGCCCCGTCTGTTTTATTTATTCAGGTATGAAAATGAATAATCACTCTGGTACCGTCGGCATTGTCATGCCTATGTATAATGCCCGCGAGACGGTATTACGCGCTGTACAGTCCGTCATTAATCAAACCTATCAGGACTGGCACCTGTATCTGATCAACGATAAATCCACCGATGATTCACTCGCGTGGGTGCGCGAGCAGTGCCAGGACCCGCGTATTACGATTCTCGACAATGCGGTCAATATGGGCGCGGCCGAAACCCGTAATGTTGGATTACGTGCTTCGCAAGAAGAAGTGATCGCTTTTCTTGACAGCGATGATGAATGGCACAGCGACAAACTGCGTCAGCAGATGCAGGCGATAGCCGACGGGGATAATCTGGTTATCACCGAATATCACTATAAAACCCGCAAAGCTGACCACGATATCTGCTATTCAAAGCCCTATTTGCAGCAGGACAACTTCGTAAAAAAACAGTACCGCGTTTGCTTCTCTTCTGTGTGCTTCCGCCGCCCACCTGGCGGTATTTTCTTTCAGCGCAAAGGGCACGAAGACTTCCTTTTCCTTTATGAACTGTTTAGCCGTTATAAACAGGCTCGCGTAATTCAGACAATTCTGGTGAATTATTATGAGCTGGGTGATTCCCTGTCGCGTAATAAAAACAAAGCCGCCAAATGGCACCTCGAACTATTAAGAATTATCTATAAAAACAATCCGTTAAAAATCTATTACTATTACGCCTGGTATATGGTGAACGGTGTGCTGTTTAGCCTGAAACACCGTTAAGCCGATCGGCAGGATTGTGTATAAATTTGAGGTGGATAACGTTTCATGAAAAAAATTGTCCTGGTGATCAAAGACGCTTACTCGTATGCCGGCACCGAGAACATCTGTAATTTTATGTCGGAATGTCTCGGGGATGAGCACGACGTCACTATTTACTCGCTGGAGGGGCACGGTCAGCCCTTTTACCCATTTGAAAAGGTAAAACAGATCGTCAGCTTTGAAGGGGAGAGCAATCCCATCAAACGTGCTGTGGCGCGTATTCAGCAGGAAGGCTTCGACACCGTGTTTTTAATCAGCATGGGCCGTCTGAGCGTGATGTTCGCGTTCTGGAACCTGATGACGCTGAAAAAGAAGCGCTTCAAGGCCTATGCCTGTGAGCACGTTGCCATCAACTCCTTCAGTAAACCCATTAAGTTCCTCAAGTTCCTGCTACTGCGCTTCTATGACCGCGTTATTGTCCTGACGGATAAAGATCATCAGGTCTTTCAGCGCTGGCACATCCCCAGTCAGGCTATTCCTAATCCGGTAGTGTACAAATCCTGGCAGCGTACCACGCGCCATCGTCAGGCGCTGGCGGTGGGCCGCCTGGACAATCAGAAAGGGTTCGACCTGTTACTGGATATCTGGCGTGATTTTGCCAGAGCGCATCCTGACTGGACGCTGGTGATTGCCGGCGACGGTGAGCTGCGCCAGCAACTACAGGATCAGGCAGCCGTGCTGGGCATTACCACCAGCGTGAAGTTCGTCGGTAAGGTCAGCAACATCAACGATTACTACCGCGACAGCGATATGGCGCTGATGACCTCCCGTTACGAAGGGTTGCCGCTGGTGCTGCTGGAAGCCAAATCCTGGTCGCTGCCGGTGGTGGCCTATGACTGTCCGACAGGTCCACAGGAGATTATTAATCACGGGGAAGACGGTTTCCTGGTGCCGATGAACAAGAAAAGCGAATTTCTGGCGCGGATGGAACAATTGGCCAGCGACGATGCACTGTTCTATGCCATGAGCGAAAAAACCCAGCAAACCGCACTGAAGTTTGACGGTAAACAGATTAAACAAAGCTGGCTGGCGTTGGTGTAAGGGCTGAAGACGCTCACTTTTGCTGTGCCTCATGGGACACCTTTTATGGCTGAATTCATGGCCTTCATGACGACGGGATTAATTGCATGAAAAGAAGAGAAGTCTTGCAAACCGCAGCCTCCGCCCTGGTCGGTGCGCTCTCCGTGAGCACTTTTTCCAGCTACGCCGCCAAAAACAGTGGCCTGGCATTGAAATCGGTTGATGCAAGTGCGGTACCCAAAGGCGACGTACCGATTCTGACGCCTGAAAATGTCTACGCCATGCCGCCGCAGTTTTGGCAAAATTTTCAGGGCAAGCTGTGGATTGGCAAATCAGGCAGTGATGCCAGTCAGCCCGGTAATCAAATTCCGGTATTTCTGCGCGATGCGAATGGCAACCTTGCGCAAATCACCCAGCCTATTACGCTGAACAAGGGCAATTTTGATCAGTTCGTTAAAGACAATGCGGCGCTGATTGCCAATCCGTCGCACGCTATGGCGCTGGAAGACAGCAACGGGCAGATGGTCTTTAACATCCCCGATGTCAGTCAGCCGGGCCAGGCCGCCTTTAGCCAACGTCTGGCACAGCCTGCTGGTTACCAGTTAATCGGCGAGATTCCTTCCGTTGATGATCTGCGCAAAACCCGGCCACTGTTTGAAGGGGCCAAGATTAAGCTCAAAAGCTGGCATGCTGGTCTGGAAGTCGGTGGCGGCGAGTTTGTGGGCAGCTTTCAGCCTGCACAGGACGACCAGGGGGTGATTTTCAGCGGCGACGGCTTTCACTGGCGCCGTGTCGTCGACGACTATAACCGGCTTTCCTTGTTTGACTTCGGCGCCATCGCTGACGGTAAGACGGACAGTGCGCCCGCGATTAAAGCCATGTATCAGTGGTCGCAACAGAGCGATCAGCCGATCTGTGTCCAGTTCCCGGCAGGCACCTTCTTTGTCTCCGGCTGTGATTTTGGCCAGGAACAGCGCCGCTTCTTCCGTATTTCGGGGGCAATGGTCAACTTCGGCTATTTTCCGGCCACCACGCTTGTTTCTGATGGCAAATCCGCGTTCCTCTTTGAGGTCAGCGCTCGCTGGGTGGAGATCTCTAACCTGATTTTCAACGGGAACACGGATTCCCACCCCAATAAGCAGGGCCTGTTCCGCAACACCTGTCCGGGTGGACAGTTTTTCCGCGGCGCCTGTCTGCGTTTCAATAACGTCGGCGGCACCGCACTGAGCCTGCTGGATACGCTGGATTGCAAAATTGACCAGTGGTACGCCTCGGCCTGTACTGGTGATGTGATTCAGGCGGGCTGGTCGGGTCAGAAGAAGGGTAACTGGGATCACAGCACGGCGATTGAGCTGTCAAACTTCAATGCCCAGCACTGTAAGGGCGGCAAAGTTCTGAATCTGCCGCGCTGCAGCCAGTCGCTGATTCACAATGGCTGGATTGAGCACTGTGACAATCCCGGTGACATCTCCAACGGCCAGTGGATTATCGACGCGCTCAGCCTGGAAGATTGTAAGAATCCATTAATCGCCTGGCACTCGCGGCTGAATACGCGTCAGACCAACCTGCAATCCGGCAGCTGGATTGACAACTCAGAGCAGGGCGACCGTTGGTTAAGTGCCTGGGAAATGGGATCAACCCGCGTGGAATCCTACGGCGTCGCGATTGATGGCAGCCTGAAATACAACTATCTCACTTCACGCTGGTTGCTGGAAAACAACACCAATCAGCCGGTGTGGTATGAACTGGCTAATTTGTATTCCCCTACCGTCGGCGACTCATGGGAAATCGAGGTCTTTGGTCAGTCGCAGTTTAACAACGGCACCGACAGCGAGCCGCTAATGAATCTGATCGCGGGCAAGAACACCGGCGGTCGCACCGTGATTCACATTCAGCGTAAAAAAGATCACGCCGAAGCCAGCTGGTCGGCGGAAGGCAGCAGCCCGGTGCTGGATGTGCGCTACGTTGCCAAAACCGACACCGATACGCAGGTCTTTGTCAAGCTGGCAGGCTGGACGCCCTCTGCCGCCATCATGATCAAAAGTACCGCGAAAGACCGGTTTGTGACCGGTCGCTGTGCGCGGGTGGATGCCAAAATGGCGAAAGCCACGCCGGACAGCAGCAGCCATGCCGCACCGCAACGCTTTAGTCTGCACAACGGCAAAGCGGGCGTCGGGGCCAATGAGCAAGGGGATCTCTTGCTGGCTTCGCGTGCGTTGTCGGCAGACAAGGTAGATACCAGCAAGCCTGAAGGGTTTGTCTCGGTGGTCATTAACGGTAAACCCGTCGCATTACCCTATTTTGCCATTAAAGCGTAATTGAGAGAGGGCTGCCCAGACCGGCAGCCAACACCAACAGAGTCTGGGCTGTTGGCGTGCACGTTATTGCTGTGTTTATCAGTGTTCATTTTGCCCGTTTCGGAACTGGGCGGTTGTCAGAATTAGAAAAAATTTAATTCGGAGTTTTTATGAAAATTTTATTGGTGGGTAACCATACCTGTGGGAATCGTGGGGATGGCGCGATTCTGCGTGGACTGATTGATTCAATTCAGGCCGCGCGCAACGATGTGGATATTGATGTAATTAGCCGTTATCCAACCAGCTCCGGTTATCTGCTTCAGCAACATATTCAGCAGGATAAACTGTTCCTGCACAATAATTCCTCGGGTAAGGGCCTGATTGGCTCTGTTAAACGCAAAGTCGCTAACCGACTGATGCCGAATATCATGATGGCGCATCTCGGCAAGGGTGGACCCTACAAATCCTTCTCCGTGCCGCCACACCTCAAAGCCTTCACGGAAAGTCTGGCGCAGTACGATGCGGTCATTCAGGTGGGCGGTTCATTCTTTGTTGATCTGTATGGCGTGACTCAGTTTGACCATGCGCTCTGCGCGTTACTGGCTAAGAAGCCGCTTTACCTGATTGGCCATTCCGTTGGACCTTTCCAGAACGCCCGTACTAATCAACTGGCCAACTTTGTGTTTGACCGGGTTGACCGTCTTATCTTGCGTGAGTCCGTCAGCCTTGACCTGATGAAGCGCGATGGCGTGACCAGCTCAAAGGTGATGCCCGGTGTGGATACAGCCTTCCTGGTACGTGCCCGTCACGTTGAAAACCCCAGCCACAGTCTGCAGCACTGGCAGAGCGTGATTCGCACCCGCAAAACCATCGCGATTACGGTCCGTGAACTGGCGCCGTTTGATAAGCGTCTGGGCGTCACGCAGCAGGAATACGAAGCCGCTTTTGGTCGCGTGATCAACGCCATGATCGCCAGCGGCTATCAGGTTGTGGCGTTATCAACCTGCACGGGCATCGACAGCTATGCCAAAGATGACCGTATGGTGGCGCTCACTTTGCGCGATCGCGTTGAGCAGCCAGAGCACTACCACGTTGTCATGGATGAATTTAATGACCTCGAATTAGGTGTTCTCCTCAGCGAGTGTCACCTGACCATCGGGACCCGTCTGCACTCTGCCATCATCTCAATGAACTTTGGTACGCCAGCGGTCGCCATCAACTATGAACACAAATCCATGGGCGTCATGAATCAGCTCGGTCTGCCGCAAATGGCTACCGATGTCCAGAGCCTGATGGACGGTTCGCTGATTGAGAAAGTTCAGGCTATCCTGGCCGACTACGACACGATCAAGCAAAACGTCGAAACCGCCGTGGCGCATGAAAGGGAAGTAGGTAACAGAATCACTGAAGAGATTCTAAACGTAATAGGATGATGTGATGAAACTGACTTTTTTCACGATGCGTTTCCCGGTTGCCTCTGAAACCTTTGTTCTCAACCAGGTCACTCATTTTATTGATGCCGGTTACGACGTTGAGATTATCTCGGTATTTCCGGGAGACCTGGTCAACCGCCACGGCGCATTTGACGAATATGGTCTGGCGGCAAAAACGCATTACCTGTTACCCGAAGAAAAAATTTCTCTGAAGGACAAGCTGGGACAGCGGCTGAAGCTGGTTCTGCCCAAAATCACCAAAGTGTCGTTACTCCGTTCCCTTAACGTGCGCCGTTATGGCGCACAATCCAGTAAGCTGCTGCTGCCGGCGATCGTTGCCAATGCGCGTCAGACCTATGTCGCGGATATTTTCCTGGTGCATTTTGGCTATGCCGGGGCGCTGGCGAATAAACTGCGTGAACTGGGTATCCTGAAAGGCAAACAGGCAACGGTGTTTCACGGGGCGGATATCTCTCGTCGTCACATCCTCGACGAGCATAAGCAGGATTACCGTAATTTGTTTCAGCAAAGTGAGCTGATGTTGCCCATCAGCCATCTTTGGCAGAACAAGCTGATTGAAATGGGCTGCCCGCCTGAAAAAATTCACGTTACCCGCATGGGAATTGAACCTGAAAAATTCAATTTCCAGCCGCGTGATGCCTTCCACACGCCGTTGCGTATTGTTTCCGTTGCCCGTCTGACCGAAAAGAAAGGACTGGATGTGGCGGTGAAAGCCAGCGCCATTCTGAAACAGCGCGGTGGCCGGTTCCAGTACACCATCATTGGCAATGGCGATCAGGATCGGATGATGCGCGACTTTATTGCGCGCGAAGAGATGGACGACTGCGTGACGATGCCGGGTTTCAAACCTCAGGAAGAGATCCGTCAGGCCCTCAACCAAGCCGATATCTTTCTGCTGCCCTCTAAAACGGCCGCAGATGGCGATATGGAAGGCATCCCGGTTGCCCTGATGGAGGCGATGGCGGTAGGGCTGCCAGTGGTCTCAACCTTCCACAGCGGCATCCCGGAACTGATCGAAAATGACGTTTCTGGCTGGTTAGTCAAAGAAGATGACGCAGAGGCGCTGGCCGAGACGCTGCTGAAATTGTCAGAAGGCGCGGTGGATGTGGCACCGGTTGTTGCCGCTGCCAGACAGAAAGTTGAAACCGAGTTTAATCAGCACATCGCGTATCGCGAGCTGGCACAGATTCTGGAGCAAATGGTTTGAGTGGAATAAAGTCACAGGCGATTTGGTTGTTTGGCAGTACCTGTTTCTCTGCTGTCTTACAGGTTGCTCAACTGAGTATTCTCGCCCGTAAACTCGAAACCCATGAGCTGGGGCTGTTGGCGATCATCAACGCTGTTTTAGCGGTGGCGGGCGTGTTGCAGGACATGGGCATGAGCAGTTATCTGGTCCATCGCCAAAATATTACCCGACGCGAACAGAGCACCATCTATTGGGTCAACGTCTCGCTCAGCTTATGCACCGGCGTTGTCATGCTGCTGATTGCCTGGCCTGTTGCCTGGTTCTACCATCTGCCGGAACTGGTAGGGTTGATTATGCTGACCAGCCTGAACTTTCTGGTGCTGGGGCATCTTTCGCAATATCAGGCCCACTACATAAAAACCAAACGCATGGTGTCGCTGGCGAAGATCGAAATGGGCACCAAACTGTTTGCTTTCCTGTGCGTGGTGGCGATGCTGGAGTTTACCTCGCTGACGGTTGCCGCCGCGATTCTGGGGCTGTTTATTAACGCCTTTACCCGCATCCTGTGCATGATCGCGCTGGGTGAGAAGTCATGGCGTCCTACATGGGAGTTCGATAAACAGACTTTTTTTAGTGCGATTCGTTACGGTATCTATCAACTGGGTTCGCAGACCATAAACCAGCTTCGTACTCAGGCCGATGCGCTGGTGGTAGGTAAAGTGATGGGGGCAGAAATGCTCGGCGTCTATTCTCTGGCGAAAGAGCTGGTGCTGCAGCCCCTGAAGTTGGTTTCGCCGGTGATTAACCGCCTGGCGCTACCACGCTTCGCGGAAAAACAGCAGGATCCCGAGCAGTTGAAGAAGCTGTTCCTGAAAGGCACGCTGGTGATTATGTTCTTTAGCAGCGCCATGTACCTTGCTATCGGTATCTTGTCTCCGGTCATAGTACGCATTCTGTATGGTGCGTCTCACGAGCAGGTTTATCATCTTATCCCGCTGATGCTGCTGTTTGGCATGCTGCGTCCGATGGGTGGGCTGACCGGCGCCATTTCACAGGCGAATGGCCGAACCAACGTGGAGTTTTACTGGAACATCGTGGCCAGCCTGGTCGTCATGGCCGTGCTTGCGACCACCTTTATCTGGCCAAACGTGCTCTACGTCGCCCTGACGTTGTCGATATCACAGGTGCTGATTTCAGCGCTGGCGCATCCGTTCTTTATCAAGCCGGTCATTGGTATCCGCTTCATCCCCTATGCCCGACAGTGGGTATCGGTATCGGTCGTGTTTGTGGGGCTGATGCTGCTGGTGAATCACTTTAACCTTTTCGTGATGCCAGAATGGTTTGAACAGTGGCTGTGATGCCAATAACAACGGGCGACTCAGGTCGCCCGTTTCTTTTTATGGCTGGCACCAAAAACCGCGACGTTAATTTCTCTGCCGCACACAGGGTCGGCCTTTACTGTTTGTGTTAACTCAGTTTATGGGGATGTTTACTCTAGGTAAAATCCCGAATTTGTAAGATTTCACAGCGAGTTAGTGTCGGCTTTTCAGATAAAGATTATACTTCCTTTTCCGGTCCATCCGGCATAATTGACGCATGTCTTCACTTCATTAGATGGAATAACTATGACCAAGCTTAAAGCAGTAATCCCGGTTGCGGGTCTCGGTATGCATATGCTTCCGGCGACTAAAGCCATTCCGAAAGAGATGCTGCCTGTCGTGGACAAGCCAATGATCCAATACATCATTGATGAGTGTGTTGCGGCAGGGATCAAAGAGATTGTGCTGGTCACCCATGCGTCCAAGAATGCGGTAGAAAACCACTTCGATACTACCTATGAGCTCGAAGCCCTGCTGGAAGCACGCGTTAAACGCCAGCTGCTGAGTGAAGTCCAGTCAATTTGCCCGCCGGGCGTCACCATTATGAACGTGCGTCAGGCACAGCCACTGGGCCTAGGGCATTCGATTCTCTGCGCGCGTCCTATGATCGGCGACAATCCTTTTGTGGTTGTCCTGCCTGACGTGCTGTTGGACGATTCCACCGCTGACCATTTACGATATAATCTGGCGGCGATGGTTGCGCGTTTTGAGGAGACCGGTCACAGCCAGGTGCTGGCAAAACACCTTACCGACTACGACCTGTCTGAATACTCTGTGATCACCACTGAGCAGCCACTGGAAAACCCAGGTGATGTCAGCACGATTACTAACTTCGTTGAAAAACCTGAGCATCCGGCCGAATTAAACTCAGACCTGGCAGCGGTGGGACGCTACGTGCTTTCAGCCGATATCTGGCCTGAGCTGGAGCGTACCGAGCCGGGTGCGTGGGGCCGTATTCAGTTAACGGATGCTATCGCCAGCCTGAGCAAGAAGAAAACGGTCGATGTCTCACTCATGACCGGTCACAGTTTCGACTGCGGACGTAAAATGGGTTACATGCAGGCGTTTGTCTCCTACGGTCTGCGCAATAACGCGCAGGGACGCGACTTCCGCGAAGCGATCGAGAAAATTCTGGCGAAGTAATCAACTATCATTCGCCGCGGCTAACGCGGCAGAAAGGGAGAAGAGATGGCTATTTTGGTAACGGGCGGGGCAGGTTATATCGGCTCCCACACAGTGCTGGCACTGCTTGAGCGCGGTGATGATGTGGTGGTACTGGATAATCTGTGCAATGCCTCGCGTGAGGCCATCATTCGGGTTGAGAAACTCGCCGGCAAGAAAGCGACGTTTATCGAAGGTGACGTTCTTGACCGCGCCTGCCTGCGTGACCTGTTTGCCTCCCACAGCATTTCTGCCGTGATTCACTTCGCCGCTCTTAAAGCGGTGGGTGAATCCACGCGTATGCCTTTGGAATACTACGAAAATAACGTATCCGGTACGGTCGTACTGCTGGAAGAGATGCGCAACGCGGGCGTCTGGAACTTCATTTTCAGTTCTTCCGCTACCGTTTATGGTGCCAATGCTCCGGTGCCTTACGTGGAAACCACACCGATTGGCGGCACAACCAGCCCCTATGGCACCTCTAAGCTCATGGTCGAATTTATCATTCGTGATTTCGCCAAAGCTGAGCCGAAGTTCAAAACCGTTGCGCTGCGCTACTTTAACCCGGTCGGTGCGCATGAGTCGGGCGAGATTGGCGAAGACCCAACCGGTATTCCCAACAACCTGCTGCCTTACATTGCCCAAGTTGCCATCGGTCGTCTGGATAAACTCGGCGTGTTTGGTGGTGACTACGATACGCCAGACGGCACCTGTCTGCGTGACTACATCCATGTCGTTGACCTTGCTGAAGGCCACCTGAAAGCGCTGGACCACCTCGATAAAATTGAAGGCTATAAAGCCTATAACCTGGGGGGTGGGAAAGGCTTCTCGGTGCTGGAAATGATCAAGGCGTTTGAGCAAGCCTCAGGCAAGCCCATTCCGTTTGAAATCAAGCCGCGCCGCGATGGCGATTTGCCGGCGTTCTGGGCGGATGCGTCGCTGGCCAACCAGGAACTAGACTGGCGGGTTTCGCGTGGCATTGATGCGATGATGCGCGATACGTGGAACTGGCAGTCGAAGAATCCGGAAGGATTTAGGTAGAGTACTGTAATAAAATCATTAACCCCATATTGTTCAATAGCTTAATGGTTAATTGAACAAATGGGGTTTTTTTGTTAATTATCATTGTCATGCAACACAGTCATGACTGACTCGACTGGACCCGGCAGCCCCAAAATGGCGAAGCACTGTCTGTTATTTATACAACACTCAATAGGTTAAAGAGACGGGACTTGGTGTTTTTGAGAAAAAAATATTAAAATAAGTGCGTGAACTGTTTAATTTTGTATCAATCGCAACGTTGGAATTACAAATTTGTCAAAAACTCGCTTTTTAAAACTTGTTTCACAGCCTGGATAGTACGAGAATCGTAAAGTTTTATCGATAGCGCTGGGTTATCAAAATAATAATCCGGCAAAACAACGCCATTGAGTAATGCAGTCTATGCTTAATGATGGCTTAAACTACGTTCACGCAGGTGGTTGCGATAGCCAGGGGCGGTAGCGTGGTTAAATATGACAACTCACCAGTGGTGCATACATGCAAGAGATCGTTTGCGTTTTTCTAAGTGCATTTGCGTTGCTCTTCATTGCGCGCAAAGTGGCACGCAAGGTCGGGCTGGTTGATAAGCCCAACGACAGAAAACAGCATAAAGGACACATTCCACTGGTTGGTGGCGTTTCGGTCTACCTGTCATTATGGATACTGTATATCATGCAGCCGGGTTGGTTACCCGACTTCACCATTTATATGTTCTGCGCTACTGTGCTTTTAGCCGTAGGCGTCCTTGACGATCGTTTCGACCTGCCCGTAATGCCACGCATAATGATTCAGGCACTCATGGCTTGCATCATGATGTGGAATGGATACTATCTCTACTCGCTAGGAAATATTCTCTTTGGTTTTCAGCTAGTTTTAGGGATCTTTGGTTATGCTGTCACACTATTCGCTGTTATAGGTGCAATTAACGCGTTTAACATGGTTGACGGAATCGATGGGCTATTGGGGGCATTGTCATGTGTGACCTTTGGCGGATTAGGCATTGTGTTTGAACTCGGTGGTAACCAGCATCTGGCGCTGTGGTGTACCTGCCTCATGGCCGCTTGTCTGCCTTATATATTGTTAAATCTCGGTATCCCATGGGGTAAAAAGTTTAAAGTCTTCATGGGCGATGCAGGAAGTACGCTAATCGGTTTCACAGTAATTTGGTTACTGATGTTGGCCACTCAGGGAGCGGACCCGGTGATGCGACCCATTACCGCACTGTGGCTTATTGCCGTACCTCTAATGGACATGGTGCGAGTTATGACAGCACGCATTCGTCGTGGTACAAGCCCATTTAAACCCGATCGTGAACATCTACATCATCTCCTTATGCGGGGTGGTTTGACCGGGCGTGGCACATTAGTTGTTATGGTTGCATGTGCGGCGATGCTCGCAGCAACAGGAATTGGCTTTGATGCTTTTGGCCTCAGTGACTGTTGGCAACTGATCTTTTTCATTGGTATCTTTTTTACATTCAACGCTATCATTTATAAGTCAGCGCGTTTCCATAGGGTTAATCAAATTACTCTGGCAAATCAGAATGATAATAATGTATTTGCAGACAAATATTGATGCGTGTTTTTATAAATATTTTTAAATACGATAACGAATTTTTTGTGGCTTGAAGTTTATCTTCATGTAAAAAATCAACGGCATTTTGAATTAGATGTTAGATGTATCAAAATCTTTTCAGAATGTAGTACTAAAACAATATTCTGGATAGCGAACGTGAAAATTTTAGTTACCGGTGGTGCGGGATTTATTGGATCTGCTGTAGTAAGACATATTATCGAAAATACTCAAGATACTGTGGTTAATGTTGATAAACTGACATATGCAGGCAATCTTGAATCTCTAAAAGAAATCGATAGCCATGAACGCTATGCTTTTGAAAAAGCGGATATATGCAATGCAAGTGAGATGGCGAGTATTCTTCAGCGTCACCAACCTGATGCCATCATGCATCTGGCTGCTGAAAGTCATGTAGACCGTTCTATTACAGGTCCGGCGGCGTTCATTGAAACGAATATCGTAGGTACATACACTTTACTTGAGGCAACCAGACAATACTGGCTTCAACTTGATAGTGTTAAAAAAGAAAAATTTAGATTTCATCATATCTCAACGGATGAGGTTTATGGCGATTTGCCACATCCTGACGAGGTTGAGTCTGGGGCTGAATTGCCACTCTTCACTGAAGATACTGCCTATGAGCCAAGCAGTCCCTATTCTGCGTCAAAAGCATCGAGTGATCATCTGGTCAGAGCCTGGTCACGTACGTATGGGCTACCCATAATCGTAACGAATTGTTCGAATAACTATGGCCCATATCATTTTCCTGAAAAACTCATCCCGTTAGTCATTCTTAATGCGGTTGAAGGTAAGCCGTTGCCGGTTTATGGCAAAGGTGATCAAATCCGCGATTGGTTATATGTAGAAGATCATGCCAGAGCACTTGTCGTCGTAGTTAAAATGGGCAAAGCGGGTGAGACATATAACATTGGTGGTCACAACGAGAAGAAAAATCTCGATGTAGTGCATACTATTTGCGATTTACTTGATGAAATCTGCCCCAAAAATGTCTCTTATCGTGAACAAATTACTTATGTAAAAGATCGTCCAGGCCACGATCGCCGATATGCGATTGATTCAAGCAAAATAGCGCGAGAACTGGGATGGAAGCCATTAGAGACATTTGAGAGCGGGATTCGTAAAACAGTAGAATGGTATTTAGCAAATACGCAATGGGTAAACAATATTAAAAGTGGTGCTTACAAAAGCTGGATTGAAGAGAATTACGGAGATCGTCAGTAATGGATATCCTGCTGTTGGGGAAATCGGGGCAGGTAGGTTGGGAACTTCAGCGTGCTCTGGCTCCTTTGGGAAATGTAATAGCGCTGGACAGACACTCAAGGGAATATTGTGGCGATTTAAGTAAGCCCGAAGAACTAATAAAAACAATTCGCCATATTAAACCGAGTATTATCGTCAATGCCGCAGCTTATACAGCAGTAGATAAAGCTGAATCTGAACCTGAACAAGCTTATTTGATTAATGCTCACTGCGTTGAAATGATTGCGAAAGAAGCGCAAAAAATGAATGCCTGGGTTGTCCATTATTCTACTGATTATGTATTTTCAGGCACAGGCGACAGCGCATGGTCTGAATCCGATGTTACCAGCCCAATAAATACTTATGGTGCAAGTAAACTGGCGGGTGAGCGGGCTTTAAGTACCTATTCAACTAACTATCTGATTTTTCGAACCAGTTGGGTGTATGCAGCGAAAGGACACAACTTTGCAAAGACTATGCTGAATTTGGCCATGCAAAGAAACGAACTTTCTGTAATAGACGATCAGTTTGGTGCCCCTACCGGGTCGGAACTGCTGGCTGATTGTACTGCTCATGCTCTTAGAATGGCATTGAGTCAGCCTGACGTCGCAGGTATCTATCATCTGGCTGCAAGTGGTACGACGTCCTGGTATGAATATGCATCATTGATATTTGATGAGGCACGAAAAACAGGTGTTGTGCTGTCATTGGAAAAACTCAATGCTGTAGCCACCAGCGCTTATCCGACTCCAGCAAGACGACCTAATAATTCCCGGTTAAACAATACCCGTTTTCAAGAGGTGTTTGGGTTAAGGTTACCTGAATGGCAGTTAGGTGTTAAGCGCATGCTAAGTGAAGTTTTTGCAGCGATTCCGTAACAATAACCAATTGATTGCCTGATTTCAGGCTGATTGTGCTTAAAGAGATAAATGAATGGCAAAGCGTAAAGGAATTATTCTTGCAGGTGGATCTGGAACACGCCTCTATCCCGTTACAATGGCCGTCAGTAAACAATTGCTGCCTATATACGATAAACCCATGATCTACTATCCGCTGTCAACATTAATGCTGGCGGGTATTCGTGACATTCTAATTATCAGCACTCCCCAAGATACGCCACGTTTTGAGCAACTTTTAGGTGACGGAAGTCAATGGGGACTGAATCTTGAATATAAGGTTCAACAAAGCCCAGATGGACTTGCTCAGGCTTTTATTATTGGTGAAGAATTCATAGGCAATGATAATTGTGCATTAGTTTTAGGCGACAATATTTTTTACGGTCATGACTTGCCAAAATTAATGGAAACAGCAATAGAAAAAGAAAGCGGAGCGACGGTATTTGCTTATCACGTCAACGATCCTGAGCGTTACGGTGTTGCTGAATTTGATAAAGACGGGAAAGCCATTAGCCTTGAAGAGAAACCAGTTAATCCAAAAAGCAATTACGCTGTAACCGGTCTCTATTTTTATGACAATCGGGTAGTGGACATGGCAAAAAATCTCAAACCATCATCTCGTGGTGAGTTAGAAATTACGGATATTAATCGTCTTTATCTCAAGCAAGGTGATTTATCTGTAGCAATGATGGGAAGAGGCTTTGCCTGGCTTGATACCGGCACACATCAGAGTTTGATTGAAGCGAGTAATTTTATACAGACAATTGAAGAACGTCAGGGATTAAAAATTTCGTGTCCTGAGGAAATCGCATACAGGAAAGGTTTTATTGATCGAGACCAGGTTGCAAAACTTGCAAAACCGCTTGAAAAAAATCAATACGGCCAGTATCTGATGAGAATGATAAACCAGTCATAATTGATTATTTAGCTAGTATTATCATCTTGAATAAAATCAGCCTTTAAGAAAATTATCATATAGATTGAAAATATGAATATCCTAAAAACAGATATTAATGATGTGCTAATTATTGAACCAAAAGTATTTGGTGATGATCGCGGTTTTTTTTTCGAAAGCTTTAATAAAAAAGTTTTTGAGGAGGCCGTCGGCTACGAAGTAAACTTCGTTCAAGATAATCATTCTAAATCAAAGAAAAATGTTTTGCGCGGGCTTCATTTTCAGAAATCACCCATGTCACAGGGTAAATTAGTTCGCTGTGTTAAGGGTGAAGTGTATGATGTTGCAGTAGATATCAGACCGGACTCAGTATCTTTTGGTAAGTGGATAGGTGTTTATCTCTCAGCTGAAAATAAAAAACAGTTATGGATTCCAGAGGGTTTTGCCCATGGATTTTATACACTAACTGAGGAGGTAGAATTTGTTTATAAAGCAACAAACTATTATTCCCCAGAAAATGAAAGATGCATAAAATGGGATGATAAGGATTTGAATATTACCTGGCCTCTTATGGATAATGTTATGCCTGAATTATCAGTAAAAGATGAAAAAGGAAGTTCTTTTAAATCAAATTTTACTAATTTCATATCTGTATAACACAATGAGTTTGATAAAAAATAGCATATTTAATCTGTCAGGGTTCATAATACCGACTGTTGTAGCTATTCCGAGTTTGGGTATTTTAGCACGTGCGCTTGGAACTGAGCTTTTTGGAATTTTTACGTTAGCATTTGCTGTTGTGGGCTATGCAAGCATATTTGATGCAGGGCTAACACGTGCGGTAATTAGAGAAATATCCTTATACAGACATGATGACGATGAGCAAGTTAAAATAATATCGACAGCATCAGTTTCTGTTTTGGCATTGGGATGTATAGCGGGAATAATTCTTTATTTTATTACTTCTTATGTCCCGGGCTTTCTAAATGTTTCAACAGGAAATGTGAGTGATGTTCAATCGTCATTTAAAGTGCTAGCGATAACAATACCCGTTTTTTTATTAAATCAGATATGGTTAGCTTATCTGGAAGGGCACGAAAGGTTCGCTGTGATTAATATCCAGCGCGCACTAAGTAGCTCCTCTATAGCAGCAATACCTGCGTTTTTAGTGTTGCTGCATAATAGTCTTTATTATGCAATTTTAGGGTTACTAGTAGGACGGGTTATTTCACTAATAATGAGTTTTTATTTTAGCCGTGAAATTATTCTCAAAGACTTTAAATTAAGTAAAGTAACTTATCTTCGGCTATTAAAGTTTGGTGGATGGATTACAATAAGCAATGTAATATCGCCTGTCATGGTCTATTTTGACCGGTTTGTGATATCGCATCTGCTCGGCGCAAACAAAATAGCATATTATACAGCGCCTTCAGAAGCCGTCTCTCGTCTCTTAAACATTCCTACAGCACTTTCCAGAGCGCTTTTTCCTAAACTAAGTGCGGGCAACGTTGACAGAAAAAAACTTGAGAAATTGAGTTATTTACTAATGGCAGTATGTTGTTTGCCTATACTTATCATCGGCATTCCATTTGCCGAAAAGATACTGGTTGTCTGGATGGGAAATGATTATGCCGGTGAACCTGCTAAAATATTAAAGATCCTTTTAATTGGCTTTTTATTTAATGCAATGGCACAAATTCCATTTTCGAAAATACAAGCTATTGGCAAGGCACATATTACAGCAAGTCTTCATATGTTAGAATTAGTACCTTATTTGCTAATGCTTTATTATTTAACTGTTAATTATGCACTGACAGGGACTGCCATCGCATGGAGCCTAAGGGTAATTGTAGATTTTTTTGCTTTATTTTATCTTTCAAGGAAATTAGATGCTGAACGTTGACATAGCAATGGCAACCTATAACGGTGAAAGGTTTATAGCTGAACAACTATTGTCCATACAAAAACAAAGCTATCCTTACTGGACCTTGTATATCAGTGACGATGCATCTACCGATAACACGATTAAAATCATAAAAAAATTTGCATCTACTGATTCTAGAATAAAATTAATTAATACAGAAAGGCAAGGCGGTGTAGTCAACAATTTCAACAGAGCTTTACTGGCTACGGATGCAGAGTATGTGTTGCTTTCTGATCAGGATGACTATTGGCCAGAGCAGCGGATCAATAATTTATTAACAGCAATGATGGAAAAGCCTCAAGATAATGTCGCAATGGTGTTCAGCGATCTTACTTTGGTGGATGAGAATTTAAATGTTGTATCTGAAAGTTTTTATAAATCGAGATCAATAAATCCAACAGAAAATATTAACTGTAATTCGCTGATTTGGAAATGCAGTGTGTACGGTTGTTCCGTAATAGTTAATAGAAAACTGCTTGAAAAATGCTTGCCTATGCCCGAAGGAATTACAATGCATGATAACTGGCTGGCGCTGAACGCTGCCACAGAGAGTGGACTCTATTTCTACAATAATCAGACTATATTATACCGTCAACACAGCAATAACGTTGTAGGCGGGGCGGGTAAAACTTTATGGGCAAAGATAACTACGCTTCCTTTGACAGTTAAGAAGATAATAAATTACAGAAAAAAAATAACGCGACTGATCGCAGCAGCAAAAAAAATCAAAGGAAATGATTCCCTTCATCCTGTTTGTAATTCGTGGTTATCGGACGTTTTTTTTGCTTTTAAATACATTATGCCCGCAGTTTTATTTGAGAACAGGAAAGGCTTTGCCTTTACTATGTTCTTAGCTTTTGTGGTAAGCAGATGATTTATTTTACTTATTTTGCAATAACACTCGTTTTTTCATTGTTTAGGCATAAAAAAAGCGAAAGAATAACATGCCTTATTATTACTTTATTGGTTTTTTGTTTTTCATATCCAGCCGGTGGCGACTGGATTGGATATCTCTTAAATTATGATTGTATTCAGAATAGTCAATGCGATGAAAATACACCGAGTTTTGAGCCTGGTTTTAATTTAATAGTTTACATTTTTGGTAATTTAGGATTTATAGGCTATAATATAATAATAGTCCTATTCAATGTTTATTGTTTGGATAAATTTTCAAAACAGTTTGAAAATAAAGCTTTTATATATTTTTCTATGCTGACATTTATGTATTGGATGTTATATGTAGAAGCTATAAGGCAATCGATAGCAGTTTCACTATTATTATTGGCTATCCCTTTTCTTTTTAAAAGAAAAATATTAAATTATATCATCTTGGTTTTGCTTGCAAGTACCATACATACAACAGCAATAATATGTTTAATCTTTATATTGCCAGTAATATCCCCGAGATTATCACGATTAAGTTCAATATCGACATTAGCGGTTTCGCTCGCATTTTTATTTATACCATTTATTATTTTAAAAATAGCGTTCTCAGTTTTGCAGCCTGGTTCACTTGCGTACGAAAAGTTAAATTTCTACCTAAACTCTGAAGCTTATCGACCACAGCTTTCAGCCGGAATAGGTTCCATATTTGACTTGATACTAATTGCACTAATTTTTATTTGCTATAAAGAACTAAAGCGTAAAAAAGAACCTTTTATTTTACAACGACTGAATTTTGTATTACCAGGAATTGTCCTTTATATAAGTTTTTCCATAATCATAGGAAAAATGATGCCTGTTATGACAAGAATAGGCTGGTATGGATTGCCATTTATTATAATTATGCTTAATACGAAAATTTCAGACTCTATTTATTTCGACAAAATTAAAAGCACAGCGTCTTTTCCTGTTACAAAATTGATGATTTATCTTTTTCTTATCGCGCAAGCTGCGCGCCCTATGCTTTATGAGCATTCTCGATATGGAATAATGAATCAGGAAACTATTTTTCAGGCAGTTAATTACCTCAATGATGAAGGGCTTTACATTAAAGCGCAAAAAAAATGCGCAGTTTTACATGAGATGGGGCTTGAATTCCTGTGTTCAATATAATGGTTAACATGTGGAATAACCGATTAAGGCAGCGTAATGATTTTTATTGATGGAATTATCTATTCTCTACAAAACTCAGGTGGAATATCTGTTTATTTTGATGAGTATTTGAAATATTTGAAAAATAGTAAGATTGAAAGTGAACTGATTATTTATCCTAATAATAATCCCTATGCCAGAGACTTAAATGTAAATCGAACTCCGCGGATGAGTCTCAGCATAGAAAGGTACATTGACGTGGCTATTTCACCTGAAACAAAAGATGATATTTTCCATTCCAGTTATTATCGACTCCCGGTGAACAAAAAAAATGTAAAAATAATCACGACGGTGCACGACTTCACATATGAAGTTTTCCCGAAGGGACTTAAAACAAGCGTTCATCATTGGCAAAAAAAACGTGCAATACTCAACAGTGATGGGATTATTTGTATTTCTGAATCAACACGAAAAGATATGCTTAAATACATCCCTGAAGCGCGAGGTATTCCCACAAAAGTCATATACAATGGCGTTAGTGATTTTACTCCTTTAGAGAAAACGTCCAGCAACGGTAAATATGTGGTTTTTGTAGGAGCAAGAAATGGTTATAAAAATTTCACTTCCTGTGTAAAAGCACTTCAAAAGCATGAAGATATTAAACTTGTAGTCGTGGGTGGCGGTAAATTTAATTCTGAAGAAATAACTTTGTTAAACGAATATATTCCAGGTCGCTTTAATCATGCTGGATTTGTGAGTGAGGAAGAACTCAACTTACTTTACTCAAATGCCTATTGCCTCGTTTATCCATCCTTGTATGAAGGCTTTGGAATTCCTGTGATAGAGGCAATGCGTTCTGGTTGTCCTGTTATAGCGTCGAACTCTTCTTCTGTAAAAGAAATCGCTACTGGCTCAGCAATTCTATTAGATAAAATCACCGAAGACGATATCAGTCATGCGTTGTTAAAACTCGGTGATAACGTAATAAGAGAGAAATTAATCTCATCGGGATTAGTTAATTCTACCAAATTTTCCTGGACAAAAATGGCTCAGGAAACATTAAATTTTTATGATGAAATAAGAGATATAAAATGAAAAAAGCATTAATTACAGGCGTAACGGGTCAGGACGGATCTTATCTGGCAGATTTTTTGCTGGAAAAAGGATATGAAGTCCATGGAATCATTCGACGCACATCATCGTTTAATACTGAACGAATTGATAATGCTTTGAGTAAAAATCGTAATATGTACCTTCATTATGGTGATTTAACTGATTCTTCAAATTTAATAAGATTAATGAAAGATATCAGTCCTGATGAAGTTTACAATCTTGGCGCAATGTCCCATGTCGCAGTGTCATTCGAATCACCTGAATATACTGCAGATGTAGATGCGATTGGTACGCTTCGTTTGCTTGAAGCGATTCGTATTTGTGGCCTTGAGAAAAAAACCAGATTTTATCAGGCTTCTACCTCGGAATTATATGGTCAGGTAAGAGAAATTCCGCAGAAGGAAACTACGCCTTTCCACCCTAGATCGCCTTACGCCGTTGCTAAAATGTATGCCTATTGGATCACCGTTAATTATCGTGAATCCTATGGTATGTACGCATGTAACGGTATTCTTTTTAATCATGAATCTCCACGTCGTGGTGAAACATTCGTTACCCGTAAAATTACTCGAACACTGGCTAACATCGCGCAGGGGCTGGAGAAGCAGTTAGAGTTAGGAAATATGGATTCACTACGTGATTGGGGTCATGCAAAAGATTATGTACGCATGCAATGGATGATGCTGCAGCAAAATCAGGCTGACGATTTCGTTATTGCTACAGGTAAACAAATTTCAGTCCGTGAATTTGTAAGAATGTCAGCGCGTGAGCTTGGCATTGAGCTGGCCTTCACGGGGAACGGTGTTGATGAAATTGCTACGGTAACTTCTGTTTCAGGTGATAATGCGCCTGAAGTAAAAGTTGGTGATGTTATTGTTAAAGTGAATCCCCGTTATTTCCGTCCTGCGGAAGTAGAAACGCTTCTGGGTGATCCATCGAAAGCGAAGGAGCTACTTGGCTGGGAACCTTTAATTACTGTAGAAGAAATGTGTGCAGAAATGGTAGAGCACGATTTAAATAATGCTAAACAACATGCATTATTAAAAAGTCATGGCTTCAACGTTTCAATTTCTGTGGAAAGTTAATTATGATTAAAAAAGTATTTATTGCAGGTCATCGCGGCATGGTTGGCTCCGCAATTCTGCGCCAACTATCCAAGAGAACAGACATCGAAATTATCACAAAAACAAAAGAAGAGTTAAATTTACTCTCAAAAAAGGATGTCGAAGAATTTTTCCAGTCTTCTGAAATTGACGAGGTGTATCTCGCTGCGGCAAAAGTCGGTGGGATTCATGCGAATAATCAATTTCCAGCCGAGTTTATTTATGAGAACATGCTGATTGAATGCAATGTCATCCATGCAGCGCATCTTGCCAACATACCAAAATTGCTTTTTTTAGGTTCAAGTTGCATCTATCCAAAATTTGCCACTCAACCAATTAAAGAATCTGCTCTTCTTACTGGCGAGCTTGAACAAACTAACGAGCCGTATGCTATTGCTAAAATAGCAGGTATTAAATTGTGTGAATCTTACAACAGGCAATTTGGGCGAGACTATCGAAGCGTAATGCCCACTAATTTGTACGGTGAAAATGATAATTTTCATCCCGAAAATTCACATGTTGTTCCTGCTTTGATGCGTCGCTTCCATGAGGCCATGCTCAATGACGATTCAGAAGTCATTGTATGGGGAAGCGGTAATCCTATGCGTGAATTTTTGTATGTGGATGATATGGCGGAAGCTTCAATTTTTGTCATGGAGCTTGATAATGCTACTTACGCAAACAATACTGCGCCTATGCTTTCACATATAAACGTAGGAACAGGTATTGATTGCTCTATAAGAGAATTGGCGCAAACAGTTGCTGAAGTAGTTGGTTACAAGGGCGAAATAAAATTCGACAGTTCAAAGCCTGACGGAACACCGAGAAAATTACTCGATGTACAGCGTCTAAAAGATATGGGATGGTCCTACTCTACCGATCTTAATGTTGGTCTTACAAAAACATATAATTGGTTTTTAGAGAATCAAAACTCTTTTAGGAAGTGAAATGGTACACCGACTAAGCGAAGATTTATTTGAGTGTGTTATCGCTAATGCGCCGTTAATTTCTATTGATCTTATTGTTCAAAATTCTAAAGGTGAATTTTTACTAGGATATAGAAATAATAAACCTGCACAAAACTATTGGTTTGTACCGGGTGGCAGGATATTTAAATCTGAGACAATCCCTAATGCCTTTAAACGGATCGCTTATGATGAGTTAAATCTTAACTTAGATATTGATCTTGCTACCTTCAAAGGTGTTTATGAACATCATTATGACGATTCATTCGTCAGTGACGATGTTAAAACGCATTATATTGTTATCGCTTACGCTATATTTAATGTATCTGATTCAGAAAGTATGCCTGACATACAGCATGCTAAATTTAAATGGTTCAGCAAAGAAGAACTTTTAGTTTCTGATTCCGTTCACACGTATACTAAAAATTATTTTCAAGAAAGGCATTGATCTTATGTCAGTAAAATTGTTACCTGTTATTATGGCTGGAGGTTCGGGTAGTCGTTTATGGCCATTATCGAGAACATTATATCCTAAACAATTTCTAGCACTTACCTCTGATGCAACCATGCTGCAGGAAACGATTAAGCGTGTTGAATCTTTGCCTCATCTTTCACCTTATTTAATATGTAACGAATCGCACAGGTTTATTGTTGCTGAACAACTTCGCCAGCATAACATAAAACATGGAGGGATTTTCCTGGAGCCTGTGGGGCGCAATACAGCACCTGCAATAACATTAGCCGCATTACAGGCAGTTAAGAATTTAGACGATCCTGTTATGTTAGTACTGGCTGCAGATCACGTAATTAAGGATGAGCAAGCATTTTTAACCGCAGTCGAAAATGCTATTCCTCTGGCTGAGTCTGGTAAACTGGTGACATTTGGTATAGTACCTGACCGCCCTGAAACGGGATATGGTTATATCAAGCAAGGCGCAAATGTAAATGATTACTCTTTTAAGGTAGATTCTTTCGTAGAAAAACCAGATCTTGAAACTGCTCAAGAGTACTTATCCTCTGGAAAGTATTACTGGAATAGCGGAATGTTTTTATTTCGCGCCTCCGTTTTCTTAAAAGAAATAAGAAAGTTTCATAAAGAAATTTTAGAACATTGTGAAAAGGCCTTACTTGGTCAACATACCGATCTTGATTTTATACGTTTAGATGACACCGCATTTAAAAATTGCCCAGATGAATCGGTTGACTACGCTGTAATGGAAAAAACCCAGGACGCTGTCCTGGTTCCAATGAATGCTGCATGGAGTGATGTAGGTTCATGGTCTGCTTTGTGGGAAATAAACACTAAAGACAAAAATGATAATGCTATCAGAGGTGATGTCGTTACTTCAGATACATCCAATAGTTATATATATTCTCAAAATAAACTTGTTGCTACTGTTGGAATTGATAATTTAGTCGTCGTCGAAACTAAAGATGCAGTGTTAATTGCACATAAAGATAAAGTGCAGGGCGTTAAAAATATTGTACAGCAATTGAAAATTGATGACCGTTGTGAACATCTGCAGCACCGTGAGGTATTCAGACCATGGGGTTCACATGATACTATAAGTGAAGGTGCCCGTTTTCATGTTAAGAAATTGACTATAAAACAGGGGCAGCGTACTGCAACGCAAATTCACCATCATCGTGCCGAACACTGGATTGTTGTATCTGGTACTGCAAGAGTATACAAAGGCGAACAAAGCTATCTAATTACAGAAAACGAATCTATATATATTCCTATAGGGGAAGCGCACGCTATCGAAAATCCTGGTGTTCTTCCTCTTGAAATCATTGAAGTTCGTACAGGAACATACTTGTCTGAAGACGATGTCATCCGTATTGGTGATGACGGGACAGGATATTAAGAATGAAAGTTTCTATAATTACAGCAACATATAACAGTGAAAAAACAATCAAAGATACTATCTTATCATTAGAGTCTCAAGATTATGATAACATTGAGTTTATTATTATTGATGGCGGTTCTAAAGATAACACACTCGCTGTTGCACAAGAACACAGTTCACGGATTGCTAAAATAATTAGCGAGCCGGACAAAGGTATTTATGATGCTTTAAATAAAGGCATCCTTCATTCAACAGGTGATATTGTAGGTTTTCTTCACTCGGATGATATTTTTTCATACCCTTCCGCGGTATCGGATATTGTAAAAAGTTTTAGTAATAATGATGTTGACGCTGTATATTCTGACCTTAATTATGTTTCTCAAAAGAACATGAATAAAGTAGTCCGTAAATGGCATAGTGGCGTCTTCGATATCAAAAAACTGAAATTTGGATGGATGCCCCCGCATCCCACTTTTTACATGAAAAAGAAAAAATATGATGAATGGGGTGCATTTGATATTTCATACAGAATCTCAGCAGATTATGATTCCTTGTTGCGATATTTATATATTCACAAAGCCTCAGTTTTTTATCTCCCAAAAGTACTGATTTCGATGAGGGTGGGCGGAGAAAGTAATAGGTCATTGAGCAACATTATTAAGAAATCCAGAGAAGATATTGATGTTATCAAAAAAAATGGCTTGTTCTGGCCAGTTGTTCTGATATGTAAAAATCTTTCTAAACTTCCTCAATTCATCAAGTAATGATATGAAAAAATTAACTTGCTTTAAAGAATATGATATTCGTGGGAAACTTGTCGACGAACTTAATAATGATATTGCTTATAAGATTGGTCGCGCTTTCGGCCAGTTTTTGCAACCTAAAACAGTGGTTGTAGGTGGCGATGTAAGACTTACAAGTGAAGAGCTTAAACTTGCTCTTGCTCAGGGCCTCCAGGATTCAGGTGTTGATGTACTTGATCTGGGTATGGTTGGTACAGAAGAAATTTACTTTGCCACATTTCACTTAGGCTGCGATGGCGGTATTGAAGTAACGGCGAGCCATAATCCTATAAATTATAATGGTATGAAGCTTGTCCGGGCAGGCGCAAAGCCCGTTAGTGGTGACACCGGCTTGAGAGAGATTCAGTCCCTTGCTGAGTCCGCTATTTTTAGTCCTGTAGAGAGTAGCGCTAAAGGGACTTATTCGAAGATATCAACATTAAATGAATATGTTTCTCATATCATAAGCAGTATCAATCTTAAAAACTTAAAACCCCTTAAGTTGGTAGTCAATAGCGGTAACGGTGTAGCAGGGCATGTTATTGATGCTATCGAAAAAAGATTTGTAGAAAATAATGTACCTGTCGAAATAGTAAAAATTCATCATAATGCCGACGGCCATTTCCCTAATGGGATTCCGAATCCACTCTTGCCTGAATGTCGTGAAGATACGCAAAAAGCTGTTATAGAGCACAACGCTGACTTTGGAATAGCCTTCGATGGCGATTTCGATCGCTGCTTTTTCTTCGATGAAAAAGGAAGGTTTATTGAAGGTTATTACATCGTTGGATTACTTGCTGAGGCTTTCCTCAAGAAAAATCCTGGTGAAAAAGTAATCTATGATCCTCGGTTAACATGGAACACTATTGACATTGTTACCTCAGTCGGGGGGCAGGCGATCATGTCTAAGACAGGCCATGCATTCATTAAAGAACGCATGCGCAAAGAAGATGCAATTTATGGTGGAGAGATGAGCGCGCATCACTATTTCAAAGATTTTGCTTATTGTGATAGTGGAATGATCCCGTGGTTGTTGATTGCTGAGCTGGTTAGTCTTAAAAACGTCTCTCTAGGCGAACTGGTTTCAGAAAGGATCGCCGCCTATCCTTCGTCGGGTGAAATAAATATAAAATTAGCTGATCCTGACGCATCGATCAAACGTGTGCTCGATCACTACAAAGATATTGCAGAAAGTAACGACTTTACTGATGGAATTAGTCTTGATTTTGGAACATGGCGTTTTAATTTGAGAAGATCGAATACAGAGCCTGTGGTGCGTTTGAATGTAGAATCACGAGGCAATATTCAATTGATGCAATCTAAAACATCTGAAATATTGAACCTTTTAAATCCATCGAATTAGTCATAAGGTGAAAAATCCTTTAAGTTTAGATGTGTTTAGTACACCTTTAACTTTAAGTTTTCGTGGTTTGTAGATATATGCTGAAACCATCAATTACTTCCCTCATCTCGTTATCATGGGATAACATGTCAACACATTGAAAGCAGTCGTGTACTGCTGATTTCACATCAAGACAGGAGTAGATATGTCGAAGCAACAAATCGGTGTTGTAGGTATGGCAGTAATGGGGCGCAACTTGGCACTTAACATTGAGAGCCGCGGCTACACCGTTTCTGTCTTTAACCGCTCACGTGAGAAGACTGATGAAGTGATTGCTGAGAATCCAGGGAAGAAGCTTGCGCCTTTCTATACCGTTGAAGAGTTTGTCGATTCACTTGAAAAGCCGCGTCGTATCCTTCTGATGGTACAAGCAGGAGAGGCAACAGATAAGACGATTGCCTCTTTAACCCCCCACCTTGATAAGGGTGATATCCTGATCGATGGGGGTAATACCTTTTATAAAGATACCATCCGTCGCAATAAAGAACTTTCGGATCAGGGATTCAACTTCATCGGTACCGGTGTTTCCGGCGGCGAAGAGGGGGCACTGAAAGGGCCTTCAATCATGCCTGGTGGTCAGAAAGAAGCGTATGAGTTAGTTGCGCCTATTCTTGATAAGATTGCTGCTCGTGCTGAGGACGGTGAGGCTTGCGTCTCTTATATCGGTCCGGACGGTGCTGGCCATTACGTTAAGATGGTTCATAACGGTATCGAATACGGCGATATGCAGCTGATTGCCGAAGCCTATGCTCTGCTGAAAGGGGCACTCGGCCTGAACAATGAAGAACTGGCTGAAACTTTTACTGAGTGGAATAACGGTGAACTGAGCAGTTATCTGATCGATATCACCAAGGACATTTTCACTAAGAAAGATGAAGAAGGTCACTACCTGGTTGATGTCATTCTTGATGAAGCAGCCAACAAAGGTACGGGTAAATGGACCAGCCAGAGTTCACTGGATCTCGGTGAGCCGCTGTCGCTGATTACCGAATCTGTGTTTGCGCGCTACCTTTCTTCCCTGAAGACTCAGCGTGTCGCGGCCTCAAAAGTCCTGAAGGGTCCTCAGGCTAAAGCTTTTACCGGCGATAAAGCTGAATTCATTGAAAAAGTACGTCGTGCGCTGTACCTGGGTAAAATCGTTTCTTATGCACAGGGCTTCTCACAGCTACGTGCAGCATCAGATGAGAACAACTGGGATCTGCAGTATGGTGAAATCGCGAAGATTTTCCGTGCTGGCTGTATTATCCGTGCGCAGTTCCTGCAAAAAATTACGGATGCGTATGCAGAGAATGCGGGCATCGCTAACCTCCTGCTGGCACCTTACTTCAAAGATATTACTGACCAGTACCAACAGGCGCTGCGTGATGTGGTTGCTTATGCCGTACAAAATGGTATTCCAACACCGACTTTCTCAGCCGCTATTGCTTACTACGATAGCTATCGTTCAGAGGTTCTGCCTGCTAATCTGATACAGGCTCAACGTGATTATTTTGGTGCGCACACCTATAAGCGCATTGATAAAGATGGCGTTTTCCATACTGAATGGTTAGATTGATTTATAACGAAACCTCCCTATGGGAGGTTTCGTTTTTTAGTTCGCTTTTTTGCATATAACGCGATTGGAAACAGTCTATCCCGAGTAGAATTTTTATGAATGAAAATATTTCCACCAAAGATAAAGGGTCAGCAGCCCGTGAAAATAATCCTTTTTCAAACAATGAGCTTGACTTAGTAGATGTTGTTTTTCAGCTGTGGGAAGGTAAGAAGTTTATTATCATTGGGATGATAACGGCGCTTATTATAGCAATAGTCTATGTGAGTGTGGTTAAGGAAAAATGGACATCGCAAGCTACAGTAACTTTACCCGCTGCAGGGCAGGTTGCTAACTATAATGCTGCCTTAGCTATTGTATATGCAGATACACCACAAGATAAACCTTCATTAAGTGGGTTACAAAATCAACTTTTTGGCCGATTCAGCGCTTCTCTAAATGCCTTGTCAGGCGCACTTGCCAATCTTGAGGATCCTTTGTCGTTACGCGTAGAACCCATCAAAGGAAGAGATGATTCACTCAATATTTCATTTGTTGGAAGCACGGCTAAAGAAGCACAATCACAACTTTCAAAGTATATTGATAATGTTAATGCTGATGTTGTGAAAGATTATGGTGATGATATTAAGCGTAACCTTAGCGTGAAAACCAGGGAACTGACAAATACGCTCGATACATATACTCAGGTTGCCATTAATCAAAAAGAGCACCGACTTGATGTAATCAAACAGGCTCTCAAAGTTGCTCAGGAATCTAACGTAGATAAGCTGCAAGTTAATCAGGCAGATTTTCTTTCTGATGATACCTTATATTTACTGGGTACTGATGCACTGAACGCTATGGTGACAAATGAGAATTCTAAACCTCTTGATTATAGCAAAGAGTATTATGAAGCTCAGCGCGCTTTGCTGGCTGTGACGCATCTAAAAGTAGAGGTTGAAAACCTCCAATCCTATCGATACATTTCTCAAGCGGATCTGCCATTTAGGCGAGACAGTCCTAAAAAGGCCCTTATATTATTTCTTGCTATCATAGGCGGTGCAATTGTTGGGGCATTGTTTGTTATTACACGTAATGCTTTTTACAATTACAAGAAAAAAGATTAAAGGCGATTGATGCATTCAAGAATTCTAAAAAAGACAGGCTGATATTGTACTTGTTAGAAAAAGCTCATTGTAAAATGAGCTTTTTCTATTTTAATGAAATCAGGATTAAGATGACTTTCATAAAATCCGTTAATAGGTTATAAATTACCTTCACATCCTGAACTTTTATTAAAGATTGTAGTTTTTACCTTATTGCACCAACAAATCCCCACTCCGCACCGATTTCTCACCCGCCAGCCTCAACACCAACATCCCTGCCGTGGCAAATCTGGCCCAGTGCCGTGCATAAAGTATCCCGCCAAACTCCGCCACCAATGGCGTGATATGGTCCGTTACCGGATCGACAATCTCCGCGACCACTTCGCCTGGCCTGATTAAGGAGCCCAGCGGTTTACGATGCAGAATCAGTCCCGACACCGGCGAGTGAACGTATTCGCAACCGGCAAGCGGGGTAGGGGGATTTTTCAGCGTAGGCGATGAGGCCGACGTACCCTCGGTGTGACGCTGTTTAATAATCCTGCTTTCATCGGTAACCTGAGCAAGACCCGGTGCGCCGAGCCCGGTACCGCTCTCGTCAACGCCGACTAAATCTTCGCCTCCGCTGGCGACGGATGCCAGCTCATCGCCGCCAATCACCGGTGCCGCGACCTCGACAGAAACGGCCGCCTCATCGGCGGTAATGTAGCCCGATTCCTGTAGCGCGCTGATAATCGCATCGGCATCCTGTTCCGCCTGCTCGGGTGACACGTCACGTACGCCACGGAGTTCAAGGGTGACGGGTAATAAACCCTGCGGCATGGGGAACTGTTCGGCAAAACGTTCTGCCAGCATCAGCCAGGGTTCACAACAGGCTTCATCAAAGGGTTCTCCGCCGGAAACTTGTGCCAGCAGTTGAACTTCACTACCTAACCAGCGTGCCAGCGGTTCGACCGCAGGCCATGCGTGCGGTGTGGTATAGAGGTGCGGCAGAGCTTCCCAGTCGCAGTGTAGATCGATCATTAAATCCGCCTGGCTCGCCATGCGCATGAGCGTGAACCGCTGCGCTTCCAGTTCCGTTTTCGGCACGGTATCGCGGTAGTAGCGATCGATTGCATCACGAATCAGTCGCTTGTTTTGGGTTTCGTTTGGCGTCAGTACGCCAGCCAGGTCGTTAGCCAGCGTGGTGCCGAGTGATGGAAACTTACGGTTAAAGTCTTGTCCAGTCTGCGTATGGAAGCGTCCCAAATGGGTGCCATGCCAGTGCTGGCCGAGCGCAAGAGGATTTGAAACCGGGATGAGGGTGAAGGAGGCTTTTAACCGTCCGGCTGACTCCAGCGTTTGCAGACGTTGTTTCAGGTACCACGCAACCGCCATGCCAGGTATTTCATCGCCGTGTAAGGCAGCCTGGATATAAACCTGTCGCGTCGCGTCATCGCCAAAATGAAAACTGATGATTTCACGCTGGGTGCCGAGAGAGGCGCTTAACAAGGGGTGATGTTGTTGGTACATACCGTGTTAATGTCCTTTTGTCGGTTCAGGGCGGCAAGGGCCGCCCATAAAGTCATTGAGTATAGCCCTGCACAGGCAGGAGAGCGAAAAAGGCCGCCGTGACGTTACTTCTGAATCGAAATATCGGTTGAGAAATAGCGCTTCTGAATCTTATCAAAGGTGCCGTTTTTCTTGATTTCATCAAAGGCTGTATCCAGCGCGGTCTTTAGCTCGGCATCCCCTTTACGCAGACCAATCGCCGTGCCCGGTCCAATAATCGGATCCTGAACAATCGGGCCTGCCAGCGCAAAATCTTTGCCCTGCGGCTGTTTCAGAAAACCATTGGCGGCCTGCGCCGCGTCGGTAAAGACCGCGTCGAGGCGTCCGGCCACTAAATCGCTTTCCACCTGAGCCTGATCGCCGTAAGGCACCACAGTCACGCCATGCGGCTGCCATTTTGCGCGGGCATAACGTTCCTGCACCGTGCCCTGTTCAACACCCACCGTTTTCCCTTTCAGCGATTCCGGTGTCGGTAACAGGCCAGACCCTTTGCGTGCGATAAGCTGAGCGTGGGTATCGTAAAGCGGCTGGGTAAAGTCGATTTGCTTCAAACGCTCTTCTGTAATGCCCATATCAGACAGGATGGCATCGAATTTACGGGCTTTAAGCGCCGGGATCATGCCGTCGAACTGACTTTCCACCCACACGCACTTCGCCTGCATTTGTGTACACAGGGCGTTGCCTAAGTCGATATCAAATCCCACCAGTTTGCCCTGCGGGGTTTTTGATTCAAAAGGCGGATAGGTGGGATCGACGGCGAAGCGGACCTGTTCGATTTTTGCCTGTGCGCTGAAGGCGCAACCAGCAAGCACGGCCAGTACCAGCGCAGCGCGCAGGCGAATTTTGAGGGTTTTCGTTGCCATAGTTAAGGTCTTCTGTTGTCGTAATGTTGTATTACGCAGAGTACCCTCCGACCGGGGTGATGGCAATTAGAGGATGATTTTCACAGTTTTAGCCCCACAAAGTGCACGGTAATCCTGGATGTTCAGGATCACTGAGTGGTCCAGCACGCCCGCATTAAACGCAATCTCATCGTAACGTGCAAACAGCAGCGGATCGACAATCAAAAGTAAATCAGGATGAAAGCTAAACGGGGGAATCGCGCCAAATACGCAGCCCGTCAGCGCATCGACCTCCGCAGGCGAGGCAAGGGATGCCCGACGACCTCCCACCGCTATGGCCACTTTAGTGAGGTCGGCCTGCTGGTCGGCGGGCAGTACCGCCAGAACATGCTGTCTAATCCCATTGCCTTTTACATGGCACACCAACGCCTTTGCTCCCTGACCGATTTCCGTGCCGCGAATCGTTGCGACGGCTTCACATTTGCCGGTCGCTTCGTGCTGCATCAGGCGATAACGTGCGCGATTTTGGTCGAGTAGGGCAATTAATTTTTCATGAGTAGTCACGGTTCTCTTCCTGAGCAGTGAGTTGCAGCATCAGTGTCTGCAGCATATGTGGTTGACGCGGTAGCACGCCAGTTTTCAGACCCAGCGGTCTTAAGGCCCGGTTGAGCGTACTCAGGGTTGTATTTTCTCTGTCCTGCTCGATATCTGATAGTGTCCGGCGGCTAATCCCTGCCAGCGCTGCATAGCGTTCTTGTGAAAATCCCAGCACGTTTTTGCGAAGCTGCATCAGGAGTTCACCCTGTGACAATTTTTCTTCAAGAAACTGCTGAAGAAGGTTTAGCAGCATTGCCTCGCGTTCAAACGGTGACAGCGTTTTCTTCATAGTTGCCAGCCTTCAATACGCTGATCCAGATAATCAAAGCCAAGAGCCGGCATAGTCAGAATCGATGCTGGTATACCTCGCTGAAGCAGACGCTCTTTGAGTCCGATAAGCTGTCGGGCCAGTACGGCCAGTTCAGCCAGTAATCTGTCTGATGGCACCAGGTCATCCAATGCGGCAGCAATCTGTTGCCATTGATATTGTCCCCCCTCCTCAAAAGGCGCCCCCCATTGCGTCGTGCGTACCACGCCTTCAGGATCCGCTTTCATCGGCGCAAAATCATAGATGGGTGCAAGCCACATGCCGGTGTCCTTTTTCAGAATCGCGCTGTTACGACCATGATTATCAGAATTGCCAAACGCAATATTCAGCATGTCACGTTTTACCCACTCAATGACGAACGCCTCTTGCGCGCGTCTGTCAGGATTAAGGTGTGTAATCAGCGTGCTAATTACCTCAAAATGATTGAGGTAGCTGCCTGGCGGTTTTCGCATTATTGAATAGACAGATTCCAGGCCGTACATCATTTTTTCGCCCGCGATGTAAGACACATCAAAGCGGGGTAACCATAAGGAAGGATAACGGCTACCTTCACACAACTTCATGTTTTCACAGGGAATGGTGTCGAAACCCATCGACGCTAATTCATGATAGTAGTGGTATTCGGCGCGAAGTATGTCGCAATCGATCGCGCTGCGCGCACCGCGCGGATACTTCACCAGATAATGCGCATCCTGATTGTGTACATCATCCTGCCAGGTATCTATCCATACCTCATCCTGTGGCGTATAGCGCAATAAGAGTTTTGGCGCTTCACCGCCAGCCCCGGTCGCTCCACCGCTGGCTGCACCCATTTGCTGAGCGTACGCCAGAAAATCACTGTCACGTTCGATGGCCCATTCAGACGGAAAACGTCGGTCACGTAGCTGACTTTGCGCGGGTAACGCGGGTATCGACTCTTTGATGCGCTGGTTTCCTACTGGTGCAATTGTGCCAGATTTCAGCAACCAGAAATCCTGCTCAGCGGCAGATTTTCCCTGTAATCCAAGCTGCTGAATCCAGTAACGTCTACTGGCACCTGCAGGCATAATGTCATCCAGAAAGGTAAACCACGGACGCGCCGCATAGCTGCCGATAAGCATGACCGGGTAATTCAGACTGCAGCTGGCATAATCTTTCCGATCAAGATAATCAACAGCGTAGTCAAAGTTATAGGCGAGTAAAGCGGGGCTTTCACGTCCCTGGTGGGGATGTTGGATATTGAGCTGGGCAGCATCATGCCAGCGGCCCTTAATAAACAGCTGGAGTGTGAGCATGACAACTCCTGTTGAGCAACATTATGCTCAATAATAGCGTTTAATTAATTTTTTGAGAAGGATGCTGCTCAGAATCCGCATGAAAGTGGAATTCTGAGCAGTATATTGCACCGTTATTGATGACGGGCGCGCAGATTACTGATGATGGTGCTGAGATCTAAATCCTGGTCCTGTAGCAGAACCAGCAGATGATAGATCAGATCCGAGGCTTCGTTAGTCAGCTCTTCGCGATCGTTCACCGTCGCCGCCAGCGCGGTTTCCACGCCTTCTTCACCGACTTTCTGCGCGATGCGCTTGGTGCCGCTGGCATAGAGTTTCGCGGTGTAAGAGCTTTCCGGGTCGGCGCTTTTGCGTGACGCCAGCAGTTGTTCCAACTGATACAGGAACGTCCAGTCCGGTGCTGCAGGCGAGAAGCAGCTGGAGGTGCCTAAGTGGCAGGTTGGGCCAATCGGATTCGCCAGCACCAGCAACGTGTCGTTGTCGCAGTCCGGCGTGATGCTGACGACCTGCAAAAAGTGGCCTGAGGTTTCACCCTTGGTCCACAAGCGGTTTTTGGTGCGTGAGAAAAACGTCACGTTACCGTCCTGCAGGGTTTTATTCAGCGCATCCTGATTCATATAACCGTGCATCAGAACTTCACCCGACACGTTGTGCTGGACGATAACCGGCATCATGCCTTGGGTCTTTTCCCAGTCTAACCGGGACAGCTGTTGTTCAGTTAACACGCGCGAATCTCCACACCGTTGTCGATCAGAAAGCGTTTCAGCTCGCCGATATTAATAATCTGTTTGTGAAACACCGAGGCCGCAAGGGCACCGTCAACGTTGGCCTGCTCAAAGGCCTCAAGGAAGTGGGCCAGGGTACCGGCGCCGCCAGAAGCAATCAGCGGCACCTTGCACACGTCACGGACTTTCTTGAGCTGCACCAGGTCATAGCCGTTGCGTACGCCGTCCTGATTCATCATATTCAGGACAATTTCGCCTGCGCCCAGCTTTTGCACTTCCTGTACCCAGTCCAGCGTTTCCCATTGGGTGACGCGCGTCCGGGATTCATCGCCCGTATACTGGTTAACATGATATTTACCACTGGCATCATCGAACCAGGTATCAATGCCTACCACAATGCACTGCACGCCAAAGCGGTCAGCCAGGCGGGTAATCAACGAAGGATCGGCCAGAGCAGGGGAGTTGATGGAGATTTTATCCGCGCCAAACTCCAGAATCCGGGCCGCATCTTCCGGGGTTTTAATGCCGCCGGCCACACAGAAAGGAATGTCGATAACCTCCGCCACGCGTGAAACCCAGCTTTTGTCTACCACGCGGTCGTCCGATGAGGCAGTGATATCATAAAACACCAGTTCATCGGCACCTTCTTCCGCATAGCGCTGCGCCAGCGGCACGATATCGCCAATAATTTCATGGTTGCGAAACTGAACGCCCTTAACCACCTGACCGTCGCGTACATCAAGACAGGGAATTATCCGTTTTGCCAGCATGCTATTGCCTCCGAAACTGTAAATTTGCCTTCCAGCAGCGCACGTCCGACAATCACGCCCTGAACGCCGCTGCCGCGTAAGGCGGCAATGTCACTGAGTTCACCAATACCGCCCGAAGACTGAAACGCGATCTGTGGAAAACGTGCGGTCACTTCTTTATACAGGTCGACGTTCGAGCCGCTGAGCGTACCGTCACGGGAAATATCCGTGCACAGAACATGCTTCAGGCCAACGGGTTGAAACTGTTCGATGACCTCTTCCAGCGTCACACCCGCTGCTTCCTGCCAGCCGCTGATGGCGACCTCTTTGCGGTTCGCCGCGTCGATGCGCACGTCCAGCGCCAGCACGATGGCGTCCGGACCAAATTCGTTAAACCAGGCTTTGACTTCCTCAGGCTGTTTGACGGCAGTCGAACCGACCACCACCCGGCTGGCGCCAGCATCCAGCAACGCTTTTACGTCATCCCGATTGCGAATACCGCCGCCAACCTGCACGACCGCCTCAACGCCGTTGAGCAACGTCTTCAGTAAGGCAATCTGGCGTTTAGCCGGATCTTTGGCACCGGTGAGGTCAACAAGGTGCAATACCGTTGCACCCTGGCCGGCGTAGTCCTGCAACCGGGGCAGCGGATCGCTGCCGTAATCACGCTGTTGCGCATAATCACCTTGATGGAGGCGAACGACCTTGCCATCGATTAAATCTAAAGCGGGGATAATCATTACATCTCCAGGAAGTTTTTCAGCAACTGTGCGCCCACTTTGCCAGAGCGTTCCGGGTGGAACTGCACGCCAAAGAAGTTATCTTTCTGCACTGCGGCGGTAAAGGCCTGGCCATAGTGGCACTGGGCAATCGTGCTGGCATTCACCGGCATGGCATAGCTGTGGACGAAATAGAAATAGCTGCCTTCGTCGATGCCGCGGAACAGATGATTGCCCGCCTGAGCGGTTATCTGATTCCAGCCCATGTGGGGAAGCGGTAATCCCTGTGTATCCATTAACGAGACAGGATGGTCGATAATGCCCAGCGTCGGCACCCCGCCGTTCTCTTCACTGTGACTGCCCAGCAGTTGCATACCCAGACAAATACCCAATACCGGTTGCGTACAGGCCTTGACCAGCTCAATCAGCTCGCGCTCCTGCAGCTGATTCATCGCGGCCTGCGCGGTTCCCACGCCCGGCAAAAACAGCTTATCGGCGCGCAATACCACGTCAGGATGACGGCTGACTTCCGGCGCGTAGCCCAGGCGCTCAACAGCCCATTTGACCGACGACAGGTTGGCACAGCCCGTATCCAGGATCACCACGTTCATCAGAGCACTCCTTTCGAGCTCGGCAGGGTATTTCCCTCAACGCGAATGGCCTGGCGCAGCGTGCGGCCAAAGGCTTTAAACAAGCTCTCTACGCGGTGATGGTCGTTTTTACCTTTCGTCTTGAGATGCAGGGTGCTCATCATGGCGTAGGACAGTGAACTGAAGAAATGTTCCACCATCTCCGTGCTGAGATCCCCCACGCGCTGGTAGCTGAATTCGGCTTTAAATTCGATATGTGGACGACCAGAGATATCCAGCGCGCAGCGCGCCAGGCACTCGTCCATTGGCAGCACAAAACCAAAACGGCCAATGCCGCGCTTGTCGCCCAGCGCTTTCAGCAATGCCTCGCCCAGCGCAAGGCCGGTATCCTCAACCGTGTGGTGGTCGTCGATATACAGATCGCCTTTCACTTCGATATTCATGCGAAAGCCGCCGTGCACCGCAATCTGATCCAGCATGTGGTCAAAGAAGCCCACACCGGTGTTAATCTTGCTGCCGCCTTCGCGATCCAGCCACAGTTCAACGCGAACCTGGGTTTCTTTGGTGTTGCGCTGCACCAGTGCGTAACGATCGCGTTGCGTCAGCTGCTGCTGAATGGCCTTCCAGTCCTGACCTTCTGCACCATAGCGGATACCCTGAATGCCCATATTCTCGGCCAGCTGAATATCGGTCTGACGGTCGCCAATCACATAGCTCTGAGACATGTCGAGAGCGCCTTCTGCCAGCCAGGCTTCCACCATTTTGGTTTTTGGCTTGCGGCAGTCGCAGTCATCTTCTGGCTTATGGGGACAGATCAAAATATCGCGAAAGCGAATGCCCTGGGAAGCCAGAATCTGCATCATCAGATTATGCGGGCCATCAAAATCGGCCTGAGGAAAACTGTCCGTGCCCAGGCCGTCCTGATTGGTGATCATGACCAGCTGATAGCCTGCGTCCTGTAATGCCAGCAAGGCGGGGACGACATCAGGTTCGAACGCCAGCTTATCCATCCGATCTACCTGAAAATCCTGCGGAGGTTCAGAGATAATCGTGCCGTCGCGGTCAATAAAAAGGGTCTTCTGACTCATGCTTACTCCAGAGATAAGGCTTGCAGCGCGGCGATCAGGCGCTCGCACTCTGTTCGGGTTCCTACAGAGATACGCAGACAGCCTGCAAGGCCGGGGTTCTTGTTTTGGTCACGCAAAATAATGCCCTGATCCCACAAGGTTTTAAATACCCTGGGCGAGTCAGTAAAGCGCACCAAAATATAGTTGGTTTCGCTGGGAAATACCTGCTCCACCGCGCGAATCCGCGGTAACTGCTCAAACAGCCAGCTGCGATTGGCATTCAGCTCACCTACGTGCTGACGCATCAGGGCAATGCCTTCTTCGCTCAATGCCTGGCCTGCCACGTCGGCGACCGGGGTGGCAAGCGGATAGGGCGCAATCACTTTCATCAGCAGATCGATAACCGTCTTATTGGCCAGCGTAAAGCCACAGCGCAGGCCCGCCAGCGCGAAGGCTTTTGATAACGTACGCAGGATCACCAGGTGCGGGTAATCCTTTAACCAGCCCGCCAGCGTCGCCTCGGGACAGAATTCAATATAGGCTTCATCCGCCACTACCAGGGCTTTGCCGGCGGTCATAGCCAGTAGCTGACGGATAGTGTCCTGATCGATCAGGTTACCGGTGGGATTATTCGGGCTGCACATATAGACGACTTTCACGCCGTCCAGCTGTTCGGCGATGGCGGGCAGGTTTAACTGCCAGTCTTCCCGCGCCGGAACGGTACGGTATTCAATGCCGATGGTTTCGGCACTGACGCTGTACATGCCATAGGTCGGCGGGCAGAAAAGAATGGCATCTTTGCCTGGCTCGCAGAAGGCACGCATCAGCAGCTCAATGCCTTCATCTGCGCCACGGCTGACCAGTACCTGCTCTGGCGTAAGCCCGGCATAGGCCGCATAGCGGTTGATAACCTGTTTGGGCTGGCACTCCGGGTAGCGATTCAGGGTTTGCTGCGACAGCTCGAAGGGCACCGGCAGCGGAAATTCGTTGGCATTCAGCCAGACATCGCCATTGCCCCCCAGGCGGCGAGCTGACTGATAGGGCGTCAGCGCACGCACGTTAGCGCGTGCCAGCTGTTCAATTTCCAGACTCATGCTTGCTCCTTAAGTGCGGCAACGCGCAAGGTGACGGCATTTTTGTGGGCATGCAGCTGTTCAGCGGCCGCCAGGGTTTCGATGGTCGCCGCCAGGTTCAGGAAGCCCTGCGGAGTCAGCTCCTGTACCGTCATGCGTTTCTGAAAGTCGGCCAGGCCCAGGCTGGAGCAGGTCGCGGTATAGCCGTAGGTCGGCAGCACGTGGTTGGTGCCCGAAGCATAATCGCCTGCGGATTCCGGTGACCAGTCGCCCAGGAAAACCGAACCGGCGCTGGTAATCTGTTCCACCAGATCGCGTGGCGTGCGGGTTTGCAGAATCAGGTGCTCCGGACCATAACGGTTGGAGATCGCAATGCATTGCTGCATGTCCCGGGCGACGATCAGTCGGCTGCTTTCCAGTGCCTGGCGGGCTGTCGCCGCACGTGGCAACAGGGCCAGCTGATCCTCCACCGCCTCGGCGACGCGCTCGGCCAGCGCCAGCGACGGGGTCAGTAAAATCACCTGCGAGTCAGGGCCGTGTTCCGCCTGCGACAGCAGATCAGAGGCAACGAAGGCCGGCGTAGCGCCTTCATCAGCAATCACCAGCACTTCCGACGGGCCGGCGGGCATATCAATCGCCGCGCCATCAAGACGCTGGCTGACCTGGCGTTTGGCTTCGGTAACCCATGCGTTACCCGGACCAAAAATTTTGTCCACTTTCGGGATGGTTTCGGTGCCAAAGGCCAGGGCGGCAATCGCCTGTGATCCCCCCACCTGGAACACTTCTTCCACACCGCAAAGTTTGGCCGCATAGAGAATTTCATCAGCAATCGGCGGGGGCGAGCACAGCACCACGCGACCACAGCCTGCAATACGCGCCGGAGTAGCCAGCATCAGAACGGTAGAAAACAGCGGAGCAGAACCGCCCGGAATATATAAGCCTACCGATTTCATCGGGCGCGTAATTTGCTGACAGCGCACGCCGGGCTGCGTTTCCACATCCACTGGCGGCAGGATCTGCGCACGGTGAAAGGTTTCAATATTGCCAATGGCCACGGCCATCGCCTGTTTCAGCGCGTCACTAAGGCGATCGCTGGCCGCCTGCATCTGCTGTGGCGTAACGCGCAGGTCGTCTGTTTCAACCTTGTCAAAGCGCGCGCTGAATTCTCGCAAAGCCGCATCGCCTTCCTCTTTCACTCTGACCAACACATCGCGCACGATCTGGCTAATGCTCTCAGACGAGGCGAGCGCAGGGCGTGCCAGCAGCGCCTGCTGCGCCTCGCTGCTGCAGGCTTCCCAGTTCACGGGCGTCATGATTCTGCTCATCGTTTACTCCAGCATTTTTTCGATTGGCAACACCAGAATTGAGCTGGCACCCAGCGCTTTGAGTTTTTCCATGGTTTCCCAGAACAGCGTTTCACTGCTTACCATGTGCATCGCCACGCGGCTGACATCGCCCGCCAGCGGCAGAACGGTAGGGCGCTCGGCACCAGGCAGCAGGCTGATCACGTCTTCCAGACGCTCACTCGGCGCGTGCAGCATGATGTATTTGGATTCGCGCGCTTTAATCACGCCCTGAATACGGGTCATCATCTTATCAATCAGCTCCTGCTTAGCCGCTGGCATCTCGCCGTCGCGCTGAATCAGCACGGCTTTCGAGCGATAGATGACTTCGACTTCGCGCAGGCCGTTCGCTTCCAGCGTCGCGCCGGTGGAGACCAGATCACAGATGGCGTCGGCCAGACCGGCACGCGGGGCCACTTCGACCGAACCGTTTAATAAACAGGATTTAAAATTGATGCCTTGCTTGTCGAGGTACTGCTTTAACAGGTGAGGATAGGAGGTGGCGATACGGGCGTTATTCAGGCACTGTGGGCCGGTATATTCGTCATCAACCGGCATCGCCAGCGACAGGCGGCAGCCGCCAAAATCCAGGCGACGCAGCGTGAAGTAACGCGGGTCTTCGCCCTGAGCGCGGCGGTCCAGCATCTCTTCTTCCAGCACGTTCTCGCCGATAATGCCCAGATCCACTACGCCGTCCATTACCAGTCCCGGAATATCGTCATCGCGCACCCGCAGGATATCAATGGGCATATTTTCCGCAAAGGCGATGAGACGCTGCTGCTGGAGATTAATTTTGATACCGCAGCGCGCCAGCAGTTCGCGTGAATCATCGCTTAATCGACCTGATTTCTGCATAGCTATGCGTAAACGGCTATTGTCTAACATCGTTCCTGTCCCCTTGATTGACCTGTCCTGAATGATTGATTTGCGTCAGCCCATAAAAAAACCCCCGGAAGACGATCTTCCGGGGGTTCTCTTGCGTTCGCACCACTGGAAGATCCTAGACGTCTTCCAGCACACATCGCCTGAAAGACTAGTCAGGGTGATGGTGGTGATGATGGTTGAACTGAACGCGTGTCATAAAATTCTCGTTTAATGAAATATTATTCATTTGTGTGGAATTAACCTAACGAAGATAGTTGAAATTGGCAACTCTTTTTTAATGTTGATATTCGCAAAGCGCCGAAACACTTTGAACTGGTTTGCAACTCAGGGGGAGCTTAAGATGAAAGAATCTTTGAGTCTGCAGCAGGAGACAACATGAAAAAGGTCGCAATAGTAGGACTGGGTTGGCTGGGCATGCCGTTAGCCATGGCGTTGAGCGCTCGAGGCTGGCAGGTGACTGGCAGCAAAACCACGCCGGATGGCGTTGACGCGGCCCGTCGCTGCGGGTTAGACGCGTTTCAACTGGAACTGACGCCCGACCTTATCTGCGATGCTGAAGATCTGGATGTGCTGTTCGACGTTGACGCCCTGGTCGTCACCTTACCCGCCAGCCGCACGGCAGAGGGCGGGGACGCCTACGTCCAGGCGGTACAAAACGTGGTAGATACGGCGTTGGCCCATAGCGTACCGCGCATTATTTTCACCAGCTCAACCTCCGTCTACGGCGGCAGTTCGGGGATCAAAACGGAAAAAAGCCTGCTGCAGCCGGAAACCACAGCGGGCAAAACGCTGGTGGATCTGGAAAACTGGCTGCACGATCTGCCCGGTACCAGCGTGGATGTTCTGCGTCTGGCGGGGCTGGTGGGGCCCAGGCGTCATCCGGGACGTTTTTTGGCCGGTAAGCAGGCGCTACCCAACGGTTCCCACGGGGTCAATCTGGTTCACCTTGATGATGTGGTGGAAGCGATCATGCTGCTGCTGCAAACGCCCAGGGGCGGCCGGACCTTTAACCTGTGCTCTCTGAAACATCCGTCCCGCGCGCACTTTTATCCCGGCGTGTCGCGCCAGCTCGGCATGACGCCGCCGACTTTCGCCGCAGAGGCGAGTGACGACAGCGGTAAGCTGATAGACGGTTCGCGTATCTGTCATGAGCTGGGTTTTGAGTACCGCTACGACGATCCCCAAAAAATGCCGCTGGAATAACGCTGGCGCTGCCCTGCACGCGTCAAGCGGTATTCATACGCCGAGCCGGTCGCGCAGCGCATACCAGGCGGCGCCCATCGCCGTCAGAGGCACTTTAAACCGCCGTCCGCCAGGGAAGGGCAGATGTGGAAGCTTCGCAAAGGCGTCGAAGCGCTCCGCATCGCCGCGCAGCACTTCGCTGATAAGCTTGCCGGAAAGGTGAGTACAGGTGACGCCGTGACCGCTGTCGCCCTGCATAAAATACACGTTGTTTTCCAGCCGACCAAACTGCGGCATGCGCGACAGCGTCAGCAAAAAATTGCCGCTCCAGGCGAAATCAATTTTTACGTTATGCAACTGCGGAAAGGTGCGCAGCATCTTGGGACGGATCATTTTCTCCACGTCGCCGGGTTCCCGCGCGCCATAAACGACCCCGCCGCCGTATAGCAGGCGGTTGTCTGCGGTCAGGCGGAAATAATCCAGCAGATAGTTACAGTCCTCGACCGAATAGTTATTGGGTAACAGCGCAAGCGCCCGATCGCGCGACAGCGGCTCGGTCGCGATTATCTGCGAGCCGCACGGCATGCTTTTCCGGCTCAGGCGTGGTTCCAGCTCCGAAGGTAAATAGGCGTTACCCGCGAAGATCAGAAAAGTGGCGCGCACTTCACCTTGTGCTGTTTTCACCCGGTTTGGCGCACCATAGTCAACGCTTAACGCAGCGGAATGCTCATAAATGCGTCCGCCGTGACGACGAATCGCGTCGGCTTCGCCCAGCGCCAGATTCAGTGGATGCAGATGCGCACCACGTTTGTCGAGTAGTCCGCCGACATAGCGTTCTGTCGCGACTTCCCGCCGAATGCCCCGTTCGTCCAGCAGTTCCAGCTCATTGTTGCCATAGCGCGCCCAGGCCGCTTTTTGTTTAGCCAGATGCGCCATCTGACGAGAATTAAAGGCGGCAAAAATGCCACCCGGGCGGTAGTCGCAGGCGATCGCATAACGATCGATACGATCGCGGATGATATCCCCGCCTTCAAACATCATGCTGCCCAGCATTTTCGCGGTGTCTTTGCCATAACGCTGTTCAATCACATCCACGTCCCGGCTGTAGGAGTTCACAGCCTGTCCGCCGTTGCGACCGCTGGCACCAAAACCGACTCGCGCGGCTTCAAGCAGTACCACATCATAGCCCGCCTCGGTTAAAAACAAACCGGCTGACAGGCCGGTAAAGCCCGCGCCGATAATGCAGACGTCACACTGAATGCTTTCCTGTAATACTGGCCAGGGCGCATGTGGATTCATTGTTGCGGTATAGTAATTTTCCACATAATTCATATTTAGCTCCTTGGCAGACGGCCCCAGTCAAAAATTGGCGGGCGTATGGGCACTGACGATGCGGCAGGGCACATCGGCATGATTCGTAAAGCTGTGCGGCAAGCCCGTGTCGATCACATAACTTTCTCCGGCCGTCAGATGAAATTGCTGACCGTTAACTTCCAGTACAATCTGGCCCTCCAGCAGCGTGCCGGTCTCTTCGCCGGCATGACGTAATTTTTCGCCCGTGCTGGCACCGGGTTGATAGGTTTCCAGCAGCATGCCTAACGCACGCGTTTTCATGCCGTTATCAACCAGTTTAAGCGAGACGCCCTGGCTGCCGATCTCCAGCAGATCCTCGGGCCGGACAACCACGTTGGGCGCATCCTGGCTGTGAGGTTCGGAGAAAAATTCCGACAGCGACAGACCATAAACTTTCAACAGTTTTTGCAGCGTGCTGACCGCCGGGCTGACCTTGTCCTGCTCGATGGTGCTGATGGCACTGTGCGTCAGGCCAGCCAGTTCAGCGACGCGCCGTTGAGATAATCCCATCGCCTGGCGAATTTGCGACAGCCGACGTCCGGGCGCCTGATTCGCATCATTCATTGCTGCTTTTTCCGTTGATAATGTCGCGCGGCCTGGATAAAGCCGTTAAACAGCGCAAAGGACGGCGTTGCAGGTTTCAACTGCCACTCGGGATGCCACTGTACTGCCAACGCAAAAGGATGCCGTGTGAGGCTGACCGCCTCAACCAGGCCATCTGGCGCCCGGGCTTCAATGCGCAGCTGTGGCCCGGTTTCGCGTATCCCCTGATGATGAACGGAATTCACGGTTAACGGCGCCGGGCCGAGCAGTGCAGCCAGTAGCCCTCCGGGTTCAATATTCACATCATGAGCGGGAGCATACTGTTGCGACAGCGGGGCTGCGTCATCGTGGTGATGGCGCTGAAACTGTGGATGCTGATTAAGATGACGGTAAAGTGCGCCGCCGTTGGCGACTACCAGCTCCTGCATGCCGCGGCAGATGCCAAAGAGCGGGAGTTGCTTACCCACGGCGTGAGTAATCAGATTAAAGGCCAGCCGGTCCCGTCCGGCATCCGCGTTGGGTTCTTCGCCTGCTTCACCATATAGCCAGGGTTCAAGGTTGCTGGGGCTGCCGGTCAGTAAAATGCCGTCCAGCGCAGCCATAGCGTTTTCTGATAGATGAGGGGCAGCCATAAGCTGATGAGGCAGCGCAAGCGGCACGCCACCGGCGGTAACGACGGCATCAAGATATTTATTGTGCACTGACTGAACCGGATGCCCGTGATGATGCGTCTGACACATCACTACGCCGATCAACGGCTTGTCAAAAATAATGCCCATCTTTCCCCCTCAACAGCTGTTCGAAATATTTGACGAAAAGGGCATATCTGATGGTTAAGTGTGCAATATTTTGTCAATCTAGCAACCCACTGCCGGATCTTCAAACAGATTTGTTACATTTGCACACTTTTTGTGTTAGCGCTATGTTAGAGATGTGGCGGTTTTTTTGAGCATTACGCATTCCCATTTTGTGGTTAAAGGCGGATGAAATCATGACTAACCTGGTAGAAGTAGAAGACTTCACGTTGCACAGTGAAGAGAGACGAACCAGCGCGTTCCAGCAAGAGGTTAAAAACTGGCTGGAGCGCCACCCAGAAACTCAGTACGTTGATATTTTACTCAATGATTTAAATGGTGTTTTTCGCGGTAAGCGCATTCCCGTCTCCGCGCTGGCTAAGCTGGAAAAGGGCTGCTACTTTCCCGCCTCAGTCTTTGCCATGGATATTCTTGGCAATACCGTTGAAGAGGCCGGACTGGGGCAATCCCTCGGTGAGCCCGATAACCTTTGCCTTCCTGTGCCCGGCACGCTTGTTCCCTCCGCCGCCGATCCGCAACACATTGCACAACTGCTGCTAACCATGTGCAACCAAGATGGCACTCCCTTTGACGTTGAACCCCGAAATGTCCTGAACCGGCTGTGGCAACAGCTGCGTAACCGTGGACTGTTTCCGGTGGTAGCGGTAGAGCTGGAGTTCTATCTGGTCGATAAAAAGCGCGACGCGGAAGGTTTTATTCAGCCGCCCTGCGCACCGGGCAGCGAAGAGCGCAATATGCAGAGCCAGGTCTATTCTCTGGACAATCTTGATCACTTCTCTGAAGTCTTACGGGATATCGATACCCTGGCTCGTCTACAGGGCATTCCTGCCGACGGCGCGCTGGCGGAGGCGTCACCGGGGCAGTTTGAAATTAACCTGCATCACACCCGGGATGTCCTGAGCGCCTGCGATCATGCCATCCAGCTTAAGCGCCTTATCCGGCAGGTGGCTGAGAATCACGGCATGACCGCCACCTTTATGGCCAAGCCCTATGAAGACTATGCGGGCAGTGGGATGCACGTACACATCAGTATGCTGGACGCGGCCGATCACAACGCCTTTGCCTGCGACGACGGCAGCGACTCTCCGCTGCTGAAGCGCACCCTGGCCGGTATGATCGATTTAATGCCGGCCTCCATGGCGTTGCTGGCCCCTAACGTCAATGCCTTCCGCCGTTTTGTCCCAGAGGCGTACGTGCCGTTGCAGGCCTCGTGGGGGCATAACAACCGCACGGTGGCGTTGCGCATTCCTTGCGGGGATATTGAAAGCCGCCGAATCGAGTATCGAGTGGCGGGAGCGGATGCTAACCCCTATCTGGTGATGTCCGCGATTTTAGCCGGCATGTTGCACGGGCTGGATACGCAACTGCCTTTGCCGCAGCCGGTTAAAGGCAACGGTCACGAGGCGGAAGGGTTAGCGTTACCCATCCGTCAAAGTGATGCCCTGGCCGAGTTTGAAAGCAGCTATCCTTTACAAAAATTACTGGGTGAGAAATTTGCCAAAGTGTGGTTTAGCTGTAAAAATTATGAGCTAATGCAGTTTGAAAGATTAATCACTGCCACAGAAATCGACTGGATGTTAAAGAATGCCTGATTAATTTTTTGCATTCTCTGCGACAACGTCTTGAAATAATGCGTTGGGTTGGGGCAAAATACGCCTCCTGCAAATTCAGAACATAACCGACGCTCACCGCGTCGGTTATTTTTTTGCATGTTACAACAGAGTGAATTTTCACTGACACAAACGAGGCCGGGCGCGTACCCGGATAGATAAACACTGAAAACACGCACCCGCGTGAGATAGAGGATGTAAAGATGGGGTTGTTTAACACACTGCCAGCGCAGGCTGGTACACGTTTTCGTGATGACTACGGCGCCGCTGCTGCCGCAAACCATACTCCCTGTCGCTTAATGCGCAGTATCCTTGTGAATCAACCCAGTCAGGTTGCTGCGCAAGGAGGACTGAAGCATGTCGCTTAATACCTCTGCTGCACCACAACGTGCTCAACTGAAAAAAACGCTGACTTTACTTCCGGTCGTCATGATGGGCTTAGCCTACATGCAGCCTATGACCCTGTTCGATACCTTTGGTATTGTATCGGGCCTGACCGATGGTCACGTTGCCACCGCCTATGCTTTCGCCCTGATTGCGATTCTGTTCACTGCCGTGAGTTACGGTAAGCTGGTACGCCGCTTCCCATCTGCGGGCTCCGCTTATACCTACGCTCAAAAGGCAATCAGTCCGCACGTCGGTTTTATGGTGGGCTGGTCATCGCTGCTGGACTACCTGTTTATGCCGATGATCAACATCCTGCTGGCAAAAAACTATTTTGAAACCCTGGTGCCAGGTATCCCCTCGTGGATTTTCGTGGTGCTGCTGGTGGGCTTTATGACGCTCTCCAACCTTAAGGGAATCAAAACCGTCGCCAACTTCAACAGCGTGATCGTGATCCTGCAGGTTGTGGTGATGATCGGTATTACTGCCATGGTCATCTACGGTGTGGCGCACGGTGAAGGTGCAGGAACAGTGGTAAGCAGCAAACCGTTCTGGTCGGAGAACGCCCACGTGGTGCCGATGATTACGGGAGCGACCATCCTGTGTTTCTCATTCCTGGGTTTTGACGGCATCAGTTCGCTGTCGGAAGAAACGAAAGATGCAGAACGTACCATTCCGCGTGCGATTTTCCTGACCGCGCTGATTGGTGGCCTGATGTTTATCGTGGCCTCTTACTTCCTGCAGCTGTACTTCCCGGACATCTCGCGCTTTAAAGAGCCGGACTCCTCACAGCCGGAGATCATGCTCTACGTCGCGGGCAAAGCGTTGCAGGTCGGTATCCTGATCTTCTCCGTGGTCACCGTACTGGCTTCCGGCATGGCGGCGCACGCGGGCGTATCGCGTCTGATGTACGTAATGGGCCGTGATGGCGTATTCCCGGAGCGTTTCTTCGGCTATATCCATCCGAAATGGCGCACGCCGTCACTGAACGTGATTCTGGTCGGTGCCGTCGCGCTGATGGCCATTAACTTCGATCTGGTTACCGCGACTGCGCTGATTAACTTCGGTGCGCTGGTGGCGTTTACCTTCGTTAACCTGTCGGTGATTGCGCAGTACTGGGTGCGTGAAAAACGTAACAAAACCCTGAAAGATCACTTCCAGTATCTGGTTCTGCCGATGCTGGGCGCGCTGACCGTTGGTGCGCTGTGGGTTAACCTGGAGCAGAGCTCGATGGTTCTGGGCCTGATCTGGGCCGCCATTGGTATTCTCTATCTGGCTTTTGTGACCCGCAGTTTCCGCAATCCGGTTCCCCAGTTTAGCGAAGAAGTGTAATCCCCCCGGTCCTGCTCTGTGCCCAATAACGGGACAGAGCAGGGCTGTTCTTATCCGCTTTTTCCGGCCATCATCAGTTCCCAACTTCCTGCCTGTAACGCGTTTCGTCCTGCGGCATTCAATTGATCATCCGTTACGATCACATCAAACTTCTCCAACGGTAAGGCCAGCCACGTCGCGATTTTATCGTACTTAGAGCTGTCGCTGAGCAGGATGCGTTTGCTGCTGACCTCGCAAACGGCCTGTTTAACCGCCACCTTGTCTTCATCCGGCGTAAACAATCCGCGCAGCCCCCAGCTTGAGGTGGACACAAAGGCGATATCTATCGCCAGTTGACGCAGGTGGCGTGCCGCCGCATCGCCAATGCAGGAGCGGTTATCCCGGCACACCGTACCGCCGGTGTGAATCACCCGACAGCGACTCGCCTCCATCAGCAGATTGGTCACCATAAAATCATTAGTGACGACCAGCAGATCCTCCCGATCGGCAATTTCCCGCGCCAGCGCCAGCGTGGTGGTGCCGGCATCCAGATAGATGCAGCTGTCAGGCGGAATAAGCTGAGCGGCTAACTGGCCAATGGCTTTTTTTTCTTCATTGAACAGGGCCGTTTTGGTCAGGTGCGAGGGCTCGCTCGCCAGCCGGTTGGCGGAACGAACACCGCCCGACACTGAGAGGACCGCGCCCTGTTCTTCCAGCTTTTGCACATCCCGGCGAATGGTCATATGTGACACGCCAAAACGCTCCGTAAGCTCGTTAATGCTCATTACGCCGCGCTCTGCCACCAGAGCCAGAATCTGTTGATGACGCTCGACCGGAATCATAACCACCTCGTTTTATCATTTTTTCACATTGTAGAGCATCGTCATGTGAAGAAACATGGAAATTTTGACTCCATTTTTCCTGAAAAACCGCGCGTTTACCGCCCTGCATGGGGAATAGCAAGCGGTGAATGATGTGAAAAAATGTTCTACAGTGTCCTCTGTTAGTTAATTTATGTGAATAAGAACACGTTTTTGCGCGTCGTTTATTGGCAGTATTAACAACAGAAATCAAAAATTCACTTAAATTAACAATGGAGGCCAGCAATGCCAGCTTCACATATTTGTGTCATCGGCTTAGGCTCAATGGGAATGGGCGCCGCGCAGTCCTGCATTCGTGCCGGGCTGTCAACCTGGGGCGTGGATCTGAATCCGCAGGCGCTGGATGCGCTGCGCCAGGCGGGCGGGCGCGATGCCCAGACGTCTGCGCATGCCTTTGCCAGCCAACTTGATGCTGTGCTGCTGCTCGTGGTAAATGCCAAACAGGTTAACCAAATCCTGTTTGGCGAGCAGGGGCTGGCCGCCAGGCTGAAGCCGGGCACGGCGGTGATGGTCTCCTCCACCTTGTCTGCGCAGGATGCACAGCAGATCGCCGCAAAACTGGCGGACTATCACCTCCTGATGCTGGATGCACCGGTGTCCGGCGGGGCGGCCAAAGCCGCCAGTGGCGAGATGACCGTGATGGCGTCCGGCAGCGACGAGGCGTTTGCTGCCCTGCAACCGGTACTGGATGCAGTGGCCGCGAAGGTTTATCGCGTCGGCACGGAAATCGGTCAGGGATCGACGGTTAAGATCATTCATCAGCTGCTGGCTGGCGTGCACATTGCCGTCGGGGCCGAAGCCATGGCGCTGGCCGCCCGCGCCGGGATCCCGCTGGAGACGATGTATGAGGTGGTGACCAATGCGGCCGGCAACTCGTGGATGTTCGAAAACCGTATGCGGCATGTCGTCGATGGCGACTACCGACCGACATCCGCGGTAGATATCTTTGTCAAAGATCTCAACCTGGTCGCCGAGACGGCGAAAGCCCTGCATTTCCCGCTGCCGCTGGCCTCCACCGCACTGAATATGTTCACCGAGGCCAGCAATGCCGGTTATGGCCGTGAGGATGACAGTGCGGTCATTAAAATCTTCAGCGGCATTACGCTGCCTCAACGCGAGGGGGAAATCTGATGCGGTTAGGGGTCATTGCCGACGATTTTACCGGCGCAACCGACATTGCCAGCTTTCTGGTGCAGAACGGGCTTTCTACCCTGCAGTTTAACGGCATCCCGAAACAGGCCGCTGTTCCGGATGCACAGGCTATTGTGGTCAGCCTGAAATCGCGATCCTGCCCGCCCGCGCAGGCCGTCAGCCAGTCGCTTGACGCGCTGCGCTGGCTGCAGGCGCAAGGCTGTGAGCGCTTTTATTTTAAATACTGCTCCACGTTCGACAGTACCTCCGCGGGCAATATCGGTCCGGTGACGGATGCGCTCATGGCCGCGCTGGATGAGACGCTGACGGTGATCTGCCCGGCATTGCCGGTGAACGGGCGCACCGTTTATCAGGGTTATCTGTTTGTGGGTGAACAGCTGCTGTCGGATTCCGGCATGCGCCATCATCCGGTCACGCCAATGACCGACAGTAACCTGCTACGGCTGATGGAGAGCCAGAGCACGGGAAAAGCCGGGCTCATCTCTGCGGCCACGGTAGAGCAGGGCGCAGACGCGATATCACGGCAACTTGAGCAGCTGCGTGCCCAGGGGGTGAATTACGCGGTGCTTGATACGCTCACTGAGCAACATCTGCTGAACCAGGGCGAAGCACTCACCTCGATGCGGTTGGTCACGGGCGGCTCCGGGCTGGCGATTGGCCTGGCGCGCCAGTGGTCAACGACCCACCGCGATGACCCGCAAGCGCAGCGCGCAGGTTACCCACAAGGCCAACGGGCGGTAGTGCTCTCGGGTTCCTGCTCGCAAATGACCAACCGCCAGGTCAATGCCTATCGCCAGCAGGCATCCGCCCAGGAGATCAGCGTGTCGCGCTGCCTCAGCGACGAAAAGTACGCCGAGGCGTTATGCGACTGGGTCGCAGAGCATGCTGATGAGCCCCTCGCGCCCATGCTCTATGCCACCGCGGATGCGCAGCAGCTGCAGTCGATTCAACAGCACTATGGCGCACAGCGCAGCAGTGAGGCGGTGGAGCAGCTGTTTGCCCAGATAGCTCGCACGCTGAAGTCCCGTGGCTGGCAGCGCTTTATCGTCGCAGGCGGCGAAACCTCTGGCGTGGTCGCTCAAAGCCTGGGCGTGACCGCCTTCCATATTGGTCCGGTGATTTCGCCCGGCGTGCCCTGGGTCAGAGATATCGGGCAGCCGTTGTCACTCGCGCTGAAGTCAGGCAATTTTGGTGATGAACAGTTTTTCCGCCGCGCACAAACGGAGTTTTCCCATGACTGAACAACAGGCCCGTAAAGAGATGGTCAGGCTGGGCGCCTCGTTCTTCCAGCGCGGTTATGCCACCGGTTCGGCCGGTAATCTGTCGCTACTGCTGGATGATGGCACTCTGCTGGCGACGCCTACCGGCTCCTGCCTGGGCGAACTGGATGCCCAGCGCCTGTCTACAGTGACGTTACACGGGGAGTGGATTGCCGGGGATAAACCTTCAAAAGAGATCGCCTTTCACCGGGCGCTCTACCTGAATAATCCCGACTGCCGGGCAGTGGTTCACCTGCACAGTCACTACCTGACCGCGCTCTCATGCCTGCAAAATCTGGACAGCCAGAACTGCATCCGCCCGTTCACGCCCTATGTGGTGATGCGGGTGGGGGACGTGCCGGTGGTGCCCTACTATAAACCCGGCGACGCGCGACTGGCGGAGGATCTGGCCCAGTTGGCACCGCGCTACCGTGCCTTTCTGCTGGCGAATCATGGTCCGGTTGTGGTGGGCAAATCCCTGCAGGAAGCCGCAGACAATACTGAAGAGCTGGAAGAAACCGCACGCCTGATGTTTACCCTGGGCGATCGCGCCATTCGTTATCTCACCGCCGACGAAGTCGCCGAACTCAGGAGCCGATAATGCCAACGTTTGCAGCTAACTTATCTACCCAGTTCAATGAGGTGCCCTTTCTGCAGCGCTTTGCCGCCGCTGCACAGGCGGGCTTTGACGCGGTTGAATTTCTGTTTCCTTACGACTATCCGGCTGAGCAACTGAAAACGCTGCTGGATGACAACGGGCTTAAACTGGTGCTGTTTAACACCGCACCGGGCAACGTGGCCGCAGGCGAATGGGGCGTTTCAGCCATTCCCGGCCGGGAAGCGGAGGCAAGAGCCGATATCGACAGGGCACTGGACTATGCACGGGCGCTGAATTGCCCGCAGGTGCATATCATGGCGGCCACCGTGCCGCCAGGCGCAGATCGCCAGCGCTATGTTGAGACGTTCATCAGTAATATGCGCTACGCGGCAGAACGCTTCGCCCCACACAATATCAGGTTGTTAATCGAAGCGTTAAATCCCACCACCAAACCCCATTATCTCTATGCCAGCCAGTATCAGACGCTGGAGATGGTTGAGCTCATCGATCGTCCCAACGTCTTTACCCAACTGGATCTGTTCCATGCCCAGATCGTGGACGGCAATCTCAGCCACCTCATTCGCCATTACGCCGGGCGTTATCAGCATGTGCAAATCGCCGCCGTGCCCAGTCGTCATGAACCTGACGAGGGTGAGATCAACTATCCCTGGCTGTTCAGCCTGCTTGATGAGGTGGGTTACGCGGGCTGGATCGGCTGCGAATATTTCCCGCGTGGGGACACCGTGGAAGGGCTGAGCTGGCTGGCGCCCTGGGCGAAACACCGCTGAGTTAAGGTTTAAAAAAATCACACCGGTGCTGCGGCAGCGGTGCAGTTCTGGTCGTCTTTAAAACAGACCAGCACCAGGTAAAGCTGTAGCCAAAAAACGCTAAAAAAGATAACTATTCCAGAGGTTTACTATGACGACTGCGTTGCTGTTAGCTATTGCGACCGCCAGCATTGTGATTTTGCTGTTGCTGGTCATTAAAGCCAAAGTCCATCCCTTTGTCGCCCTGTTGATTGTCAGCCTGCTGGTGGCAATCGCCACCGGTATTCCGGCTGAAAAAATCATGGAAACCATCATCAGCGGTATGGGGGGACTGCTGGGGCACATCACCATCATTATCGTGCTGGGAGCCATGCTCGGGGCGATCATCGAAGCCTCGGGCGGCGCCGAGTCGCTGGCGCAGCGCTTCAGCAAAACCCTCGGCCTGAAACGCACCGTTGCTGCACTGACCATGGCCGCTTTTATTCTGGGCATCCCGGTGTTTTTTGAAGTGGGTTTTATCATTGTTATCCCGCTGATCTACGGCTTTACCAAAGTGGCGCGGGTTTCTCCCCTGAAGTTTGGCCTGCCAATGGCCGGTGTGATGTTAACGGTACACGTGGCGCTACCCACCCATCCGGGTGCTGCGGCCGCTGCGGCCATTTTGCACACCGATATGGGCTGGCTGATGATGCTGGGGATTCTGGTCTCGGTGCCGGTCGGCATTTTAGGCTATTACGTCGCTAAGGTGATGAACCGTCGTCAGTATCATCTGTCGGTTGAGGTGCTGGAGCAGCTGCAGATGGCGAAGCCGGAAGGCGTGCAGAAGAAAAATGAACCTGCACCGCCGGGTGCGCTGACCATCAGCGGTTTGATCGTGGTGCCGATTGTGCTGATTGTATTAGGTACGCTGTCTCACTCGCTGCTGGCTGAAGACAGCCTGGTTCGCAAGGTGATGACCGTCATTGGCACACCACCGATCGCGCTGCTGATTGCGTTGGGACTGGCCGCCTGGCTGCTGGGCCTGCGTCGCGGCTGGAGCAAGGATAAGCTGGAGGATCTGACCGGGCGGGCCATTCCCGGATCGGCGAGCGTGATTCTGGTGGCCGGTGCGGGCGGTGCATTTGGTAAGGTGCTGGTGGAGTCCGGGGTCGGTAAAGCGCTGGCGCTGGCGCTGGAAACGCTGCATTTGCCGTTAATCCCCGCCGCATTTATTCTCTCGCTGGCCCTGCGCGCCTCACAGGGTTCGGCCACCGTCGCGATTTTGACCACCAGCGGCCTACTGACGCAGGCCGTGACCGGCATTGATGATATGCACCTGGTGCTGGTCACGCTGGCGGTTTGCTTCGGTGGTCTGGGTTTATCTCATGTCAACGATGCGGGCTTCTGGGTGGTAACGCGCTATCTGGGGCTGTCCGTGGCGGACGGCTTAAAAACCTGGACGGTGTTGACGACGCTGATGGGGCTGAGCGGTTTTATTCTGACCTGGGCGCTGTGGTTTGTGATTTGATGTGTTGGCCGGGAAAGGCGATTCGCGTTTCCCGGCCAGTCTGAGCGTCAGGACACCAGTTCCTGCGCATACAGATACAGCGCTTTTAACTGGGCCAGCTTTTCCTGATCGCTTTCATGCAGGCTGGCCAGCGACTCCAGCTCCATCAGAAACGACTGCACTTTATCCGGACTCAGTACCTCACGCCGGTGCTGCAGCCAGCGCTGTTGTTCAGCATCGTCCAGGGTGCCGGGGAAGTTCCGCGCCCGATAACGAAACAGCAGCTTCGCCACGCGCGGACTGTCAAACGTCAGATCCAGCGCGGGCAGGTTAGCCGGCGCCGTCTGGCGAATAATGTTCATGCCCGCCCGATCGGCATCGCTAAAGAAGCCATCGTAGAGCTGGGTATCCACATCATCTGACGGTGTAAAGGGTTCCGCATCGGCAAATATCGCCACCAGCTTTTCACGTATTTCAGGATGCTGACGCAGCGTCGCCAGATTATCCAGACAAGACTGGCGATCGATGCCCAACCGCCCGGCATCTTCAGGTCGCAGGGTATTCGCCGGCGCCAGCACCGGGCACTTATTGATGTGCACCAGCTTGACGGGGATGGCTGATTGATCGCCCAACTCGCTTTTACGCGTATACAGACGTTCGCGCAGGCTGTCGGCATCCAGCGTTAATAGCGGCGTCATATCGCCGGCCAGGTCGACCACGATTAACGCGTTGCGGTTGTCCGGATGCCAGGCAAGCGGCACCACCCAACTGGTATTGCCGCGTGCGGCACCGAACATCCCGGAAACGTGCACCAGCGGCTTCATCTGCGGGATATCGATCAGGGTCATGAGTTTGTTTTTGTTGCGATGCGTAAACAAAAACTCGAACAGCTTTGGCTGCTTTTCTTTCACCAGTTTCGCCATGGCGAGCGTGGCATAGACATCCGACATCGCATCGTGGGCGTTTTCGTGGGCGACGCCGTTGGCTTTGGTCAGGTGCTCCAGCCGGAAGCTGGGAAAGCCGTCTTCATTTTCGGGCCAGTTGATGCCTTCGGGCCGCAGCGCATAGCAGGCACGCATCACGTCCAGTAAATCCCAGCGCGAATTACCGTTTTGCCAGCTCCAGCCGTAGGGATCGTAGAAGTTGCGGTAGAAAATATTGCGTGTCACTTCATCGTCGAAGCGCACGTTGTTATAGCCCACCACGCAGGTTTGTTCGGCGGTGAACAGGGCATGAATGCGGGCGGCAAACTCGGCCTCGCTGACGCCCCGCGAGGCGGCAACTTGCGGCGTAATACCGGTAATCATCACCGCTTCAGGCTGGGGCAAATAGTCGTCCGGCGGACGGCAGTAAAACACCTCTGGCTCGCCAACCGGATCAAAGTTGCTGTCGGTACGTAACCCGGCAAACTGCGCCGGACGATCCCGTGACGGACTGGTGCCGAAGGTTTCGTAATCATGGAATAAGAAAGTGAATTCAGAGGCGGGCACGTCGCTGTCCTGTCTGCAAAAAAATCAACGTTCAGGATAGTCTTCTGCGCTCGCCAGCACAACCGTGCTGACCAACGCTGCGTGCTGGCACCCGCAGTTCATATTTTTTTTCAATTTAATTAAACCTTCTTAAGGCTTTTGCCGTAAAACGTCCGGCTGTTCCCGTCTGTTTTATTTGCGCAACTAAGGATGAAGTGTTGAAAAGGCGTCTGTTAATTACCGTAACTGTTTTTTGGGCTTCGCTGGCACAGGCCGACGATATGCCGTTTCCCGTGACGCCACCGGCGATCGATGCCGCATCATGGGTGCTAATGGATGCCACCACGGGGCAGGTGCTTACGGCGGGCAATCCCGACGAACGCCGCAATCCGGCCAGCCTGACCAAGTTAATGACGGGCTATGTCGTTGACCGCGCCATCGATCAAAAGAAAATTACGCGCGACGATATGGTCACCGTGGGGAAAGACGCCTGGGCCGCAGGCAATCCGGTCTTTAAAGGGTCATCGCTCATGTTCCTGAAACCGGGCGATAAGCTGAGCGTGCGCGACTTAAGCCGCGGTGTCATCATCGATTCGGGTAACGATGCCTGCGTGGCGCTGGCCGATTATGTCGCGGGCAGCCAGGACAACTTTGTGAAGTTGATGAATCATTACGTGGAGAAACTGGGCCTGACCAATACCCATTTTGAAACCGTACACGGTCTGGATGCGCCGGGGCAGTATTCCAGCGCGCTGGACATGGCAAAGCTGTCGCGGGCTATCATCGACGGCGAGCCGGATTTCTATGCCATGTACCGTGAGAAAACCCTGAGCTGGAATGGCATCACTCAGAACAACCGCAATGGTCTGCTGTGGGACAACAACCTGCACGTCGATGGGCTAAAAACGGGCCATACTGAAACAGCCGGTTTCAACATTATTGCCTCTAATATCGTGGGGCAGCATCGCCTGATTGCCGTCATCATGGGCGGTAAAAGCGCGAAAGGGCGCGAAGAGCAGGCGCGCAAACTGCTGGTCTGGGGCCAGAACACGTTTGATACTGTGCAACTGTTCCATGCCGGCAAAAAAATCGGCAGCGAACACGTGTGGTACGGCAATCCGCATCAGGTGGATGTGGGCACGGCAAACGATGTCTACCTGTCGCTCCCGCGCAGTGAAATTCCAAACGTGAAAGCCAAATACGTGATTAACCGTAGCGATCTGGAAGCCCCGCTGAAAGCCAATGAGAACATTGGCGAGATTCAGGTCATGGATAAAGACAAGCAGATTGCCAGTTATCCGCTGGTGGCGCTCAGTGCCGTTAACGAAGCCGGTATGTTTAGCCGCCTCTCCGACTATCTGAAACGTAAGTTTTAATCTCAGGTCACGCGCACCTGCCTGCCGGGCAGGTGCCGCGAGGGCACGAATCACAGAAACGTATCGCCACCTTAACGGTTTATTTTGCTGATTTACCGCCACAGGTTGGTGATAATGGCCCAATGTGTCACGCATTGACTAAAATATTGACGGCGCGCCAGGACTCACACGGCGCATCGCGTAGAATCACCTCTTTACCCGCGGACAGCTATCTTGCGCTCTGATAAGCCCATCTCTAATCTGGAATTCTGGTTATATCGCCATTACCGCAGCGTGCACGGCTTGCGCATCGCGGTGGCGTTTCTTTTCGCCTTTTTGTTTGTGCGGATGACCGACATTCCCGAAGGCACCTGGCCGCTGATTACGCTGGTGGTGGTGATGGGGCCGATCTCCACGTGGGGCAATGTGTTTCCCCGCGCCATTCAGCGCATTGGCGGCACGATTGCCGGCTCAATTTCGGGATTGATTGCGCTCAAGCTGGAGATGATTTCGCTACCGGGCATGCTGGCCTGGTGCGCGCTGATTATGTTTATCAGCGGCTATCTGACCCTGGGAAAGCATCCCTATATGGCGCTGTTGATTGGCATCACGCTCTGCGTCGTGGTCGGCGCGCCAATGGGGGATTTCACCGTCGCCATGTGGCGTGGCGGCGATGTGATTTTAGGCTCGCTGCTGGCGCTGATATTTACCGCTGTCTGGGCACAGCGCGCCTACATTCACTGGCGTATCCAGCTTTCGGATACGCTGGGCGAGATGGCCAAAATCTATCATGCAGGGTTTTCCGCTAACCTGGTGGAAAAGCCGCGACTGAATAAGCCTTTTGGCAAGCTGCTTTCCAGCGTCATCAAAATGCGCGCGCTGCTGGAACCGTCCAGCAAAGAAACGCGTATTCCCAGATCGGTATTTGAAGCGATTCAGACCATAAACCGTAATATGGTGTACACCATTGAGATGCAAATTAATGCCTGGTGGGCATCGCGGGAAAGCCATCTGATTATGCTGAATGCGCCAACGCTGCGCCGTACCCAGCAGATGACGGAAAACGCGCTACGGACGTTGTCGGAGATGGCGGTGAAAGGGGAAACCTATGACATCATCGCGGCCAACCATGAGTTAACGGAAATCGTCAACGAACTTAAGCAGTTGATCGCCAGCGGCAGTGACCGTCTGGAGGAAACGCCAATTTATGGTTATGTCTGGTTGAGTCTGGAGCTGGCGAAGCAGCTGGAGCGCATGACAGATTTGATGCGTCTGGCGCTGCGTAAATAATCACCTCAGACAATGACTTAATGCGAAACCCGGTTTTTTTGCGCTAAGATAAGAGCCAGTCCGAATTTAGCTGTGAGAATTGCCCTTAAGGCTGGCTAGCCGCTAAGCTGATCGTTTTGACTCTCTCCCTGCTTTAGCAGGCTTAAAGAAAGGTGCCATCATGGAAAATGCCAAGCAATCATTTCAGGACGTACTTGAGTTTGTTCGTACGTTTCGCCGCAAGAACAAACTGCAGCGTGAAATTGTCGATAATGAGAAGAAAATTCGTGACAACCAAAAGCGTGTTCTGCTGCTGGACAACCTGAGCGAATACATTAAACCCGGCATGAGCGTGGAAGCGATACAGGAAATCATCGCCAGCATGCGTGCGGACTATGAAGATCGCGTGGATGAATACATCATCAAAAACGCCGACCTCTCGAAAGAGCGCCGTGAGCTGTCTAAAAAGCTCAAGACCATGGGCGTGGGTGAAACCAAAGCGCCGTAAGGGCGCGCAAATAACGGAAACCCTTCGCTGCGGATAACCGGCCCGCACAACCTTCAGGTTGCGCGGGCTTTTTTATGGCTGAAAGACGTCGGTGAACACTTAGCCGGTCAGCTTACGTGCAATCTGCTGGAGTTGACGCGCCAGATCCGATAAGTCCGGGTTTTGGCTGGCGGGCGTTGCGGTGGTTTCTCTGATCACCAGCATCGGCTCCAGGGTACGAGACGCCACCGCTTCACCGCGCAGTTCGGCAAGCACCTGATCCACGCTGTGGGTGCCGAGCTGCTGAAGATCCTGGCGAATGGTGGTCAGTGGCGGTTGGTACCAGGCGCTTTCTGCCGTGTCATCGTAGCCGACGAGAGAAATATCGCCCGGAATCGCCACGCCGTGCTGATGTAGCGCCCGCATCGCGCCCAGCGCCATCTCATCATTCGCCACTAAAAGCGCCTGGGGCAGGGCATCGGGGAGTTGCGCCAGCATCGCCAGATAGCCGGATTTGGCGCTCCAGTCGCCGCGCAGTACGCAGCAGGGAGATAACTGATGCTCTGCCAGCGCCTGACGCCAGACCGCTTCGCGCTGACGAGCCGACACTGAGCGCACCGGGCCATTCAGCAGGCCAATTTGCCGGTGCCCGAGCGCAATCAGATGTGCAACGGCGGCACGCGCCCCTTGTTCGTTTGAATACTGGCAATGCGATACGCGAGCATGGGGATCGGCATCCAGAAACAGCACCGGCTTTTTACCGCACATCACGCGGATTTTCTCCGCCTCGGCCGCCTCTAACGGCATATTGATCAGCACTGCATCCACGCGCTGGGCCATCAGTTCATTCACTGTCGCTTGCGCATTATCCTCACTGTCCATCGCGATCACCAGGTGATAACCGGCGCTGGCGGCGCGCTGCTGAATGGCCGAAGCAATCTGCGCCGGGGCCATCAGGGCCAGGTTGCTGGTTGCCAGGCCTAAGGTTCGGGTCGCTTTTCCCGCCAGCTGCTGCGCGACCCGATTGGGCACGTAGTTAAGCTGCTGCATCGCCGCTTCAACTTTTTCACGGGTGCGAGGGGAAACCTGCTCAGAGCGGTTAAGCACGCGAGAAACCGTTTGATAGGAAACGCCAGCCAGTTGGGCAACATTATCAAGGGTCACAGAGCGGGACGTCATTATTCCTCCATAAGATGAGGCAGCGAGTGTAACAAAATTCCGTTACTCGCGCGTCCTGCGACGACGCGGCTGCTTTCCCATCACATCCGTGCTTAACGGTTCTGTTGATAGATTTGCAGGTTAACATTCACCGCATTCAACAGCGGCACAGTCATACTATGATGGCTGGCTCGTCGTAGCAGGTCGCCAATGATCGCATCGGCTTCAATAGCAAAACCCTGGGTCAAATCACGATACATGGAGGAGGTCATCGGTGTTGACGGGTCGTTCAGGAATTCATAGATTTTTGCGGTAACGGCAGGGCGGGGTTGATAGCCCTCCGCGCAGATAATCTGAAGCACCTCGCTGTAAATGCCCTGAAGCAGCATCTCGCCACCGGCCTGGGCCAGTATCTGTTGCGTATTCCCCCGCGCCAGACAACACACCGCGCCGAGCGTGCTTAACAGCAGCCATTTTTCCCATAACTCGCCGATAATATTGTCGGAAAAAAAGGTTTCCACGGCACTCCCACGTAGCGCGGCATCGACCTGCTGCAGTCGGTCATCGTTGTTGCTATCCAGTGCGCCGTAATAGATCTGGTGTAAGGGCGTCAACTGCACCACATGGCCTTTATCGTTCAGCGTGGCGTTGATTTTGCACAAGCCACCGATCACCCGATCGGCACCGAAGTGGGCGAGCAAGGTGTCAATATGCCGCATACCATTCAGAATCGGCATGATCAGGGTTTGTGGCCCGACAGCCGGCTGGATGTCCTGAATCGCCAGCGCCAGGCCGGTACTTTTAACCGTTAAGATGATTAAGTCGTAATGCGCGTCAAGCCTGGCGGCGGTGACCAACTGGGGTTCAAGCGTTTCCTGCCCTGAGCGGGTTTGCAACACCAGACCGGTTTGTTGTAACTGATTAAAACGGCCTTCTCGGACCAGGAAGGTCACATTCTGCCCGGCCTGTATCAGCCGCGCGCCAAAATAGCCGCCGGTTGCCCCCGCACCTACCATCAAAATACGCATCCCTTCTTCCTCCATTGAACGCATCAGCCCAGATGCAGGGCAGTAATTTACGTTATGCGTTAAAACCCAATCTTCCCGCAAGCATTATTACAATCTGCATCCACACAGAATAGTGCACTGACCGCAGTCAGGTCAGCGCAGGCTCTGTCAAAATTCTTGAATGTAGCGCTTAAGGATATTCACTATTCGTCACGGCGCGGCTGGCGTAATCTTGTTTCATTGAGGTTTATCACGCGAAAGCATTGTTCTTTCGTCAGGAGACGTTACAGATGAAAAAGATTGGTTTTCTCTCATTCGGCCACTGGACGCCATCATCGCAGTCCGCCACGCGTTCTGCTCAGGACGTGTTGCTGCAGTCTATAGATTTAGCGGTAGCGGCAGAAGAACTCGGGGCCGATGGTGCCTATTTCCGTGTGCATCACTTCGCCCGCCAACTTAGCTCGCCGTTTCCGCTGCTGGCAGCGGTCGGCGCGCGCACCAAAAAAATTGAAATAGGTACGGGCGTTATCGATATGCGCTATGAAAATCCGCTCTATATGGTGGAGGATGCCAGCGCTGCCGATCTGATTTCCAACGGTCGCCTGCAGTTGGGCCTGAGCCGCGGCTCGCCGGAGCAGGTGATTGAGGGCTGGCGCTATTTTGGTTATGCGCCGCAGGAAGGTGAGACGGATGCGGACATGGGCCGTCGCCACACAGAAGTTTTCCTGGATGCGCTGCGTGGCGAAGGTTTTGCCAAACCGAATCCACAGCCGATGTTCCCGAATCCACCGGGCCTGCTGCGTCTTGAGCCGCTGTCTGAAGGCCTGCGCGATCGCATCTGGTGGGGTTCGGGCTCCAACGCCACCTCAGTATGGGCGGCGAAGATGGGCATGAACCTGCAAAGTTCTACGCTGAAAGATGATGAAACCGGCGAGCCGTTCCACATCCAGCAGGCGAAACAGATCCGCGCCTACCGTGAAGCATGGAAAGCGGCAGGGCACTCGCGTAAGCCACGGGTTTCCGTCAGCCGCAGTATTTTTGCGCTGGTGAACGATATGGACAGGGCTTACTTTGGCCGCAGTGGACAGGATCAGGATTCCGTCGGTTTTCTGGATGAGAAAACCCGTGCCATCTTTGGCCGCAGCTATGCCGCCGAGCCGGAAAAACTGATCAAACTGTTGGCAGAGGATGAGGCGATTGCCGAAGCGGATACGTTGCTGCTCACTGTACCGAATCAGTTGGGCGTGGACTACAATGCGCACGTCATTGAATCGATTCTGAAGTACGTGGCACCGGAGCTGGGCTGGCGTTAAGCCTCTGTGCTTTTTGTAAAGCGCTCTCCCCGAGCCGTTGTAACGCCGGGGAGAGCCATCTCACGCTTTGAATAAGCATTCATCTCTAAACCCCGTTTTTTTTGCATTGCTTTGATAGCAAGACTGCACTGACATCATCGCGTGTAAACGTTACACAAGACGGCAATCATTGACTTCACACCTGGCCCTGTGAAAAACATTATCGCATTAATGGCCAGGCGGTATCAGGGTGAGGCTCAATCTGCCGCTTTACGCGATAAATCCCGGCGCTACGCTTTGCGAACCTTAAGCCGCTCGCTTTTATGCCTCTTACGCATGGCTTTACATCACCAACTATAACGTCAACTGCGTCGAATTTTTGCGAGCAGTCTTCCACAACTAATCTTGTTGTAATGAGTTGATAACGTTACATTAAGTGGGCTGCGCCCTGTCTTTTTTGGCTATTTACAGGGTAACCTGTCAGGGGATAGCCCCGGTGGCCATCCTTGTTACCTTCAGGCCGCGTCATCCCTGCGCGCAAGCAGGAATATGTCAGGCCGGTTAACGACCGATTTAGTCGCTCCCCTGATCCCGCACAATTTTTGTGGACGTCGTGCCTTGAAGAGGCATCACAATTTCTTACAGGAGTTTGCCCAATGACAACGATACCGACATCGCCAAAAACCCGCCCGGATACAGCCTCTTTTAAAAAACAGCGTTGTTACACCGTGGGTTATGTGCCGAAATTTGGGGACACCAGTACGCCTGCGCTTAATTTATGCGGCAAATGGTTACGTGAAGTGGGATTCGAGACGGGAACACGGGTGAAAGCGGAGATCAGTGAAGGGCGTATTATATTAGAGGTTGAGTCGTGACAGCCAGAATGTCAGCCTGCGCAAAGCACGCATGAGCTTCAACGTAGGGTAGTTTTTGCGCGCTCCAGAACACATTCAACATAAAAAGTCCGCTCGGGTTCATATAAGCGGGCTTCTCTAAAATTGCATTCTCTGTATCAACTCGAACGCCATGGGTAATTTCTGTTCTTCGTCACGATTCAGGATAATTTACCTTTGATAACAGACGAAAGGAGAGCGCTGTGCTACAAGAGGGTCACCCGGGGCTGGCTGACAAGTTTAGAAACGCCATGGGCCGCATTACTGCCAATGGCGTGTTCAAACCGCGAAGAACAGAACGCCGCTAAAGTCGATTAACCACTTGTTGCAGCACGTCCACATTGGTACGGTTCAATATCCGCTCACCACCACGCATGCTGACAACAGCAATACGCCATTCGGCATCCGTCCCTTGCGGCAGAATTTTGGCGTTAATATCGTAATTCGGATTCGCAAAATCCTGCGTTATCAGGCTTTGGATAGGCGTGAGATTTGTTCGTACCAGCTGGTTTTCCGAGCCGGCCGAATAACGTAACGGATGTGAGCCCATTTCATCATTGAGTGCTGTCTCTGCTTTTCCCGTATCTTTTAAGACCTTATTATAAAGTCCTCGAAAGAAATCGTTTAGCTTGTTACGTAGCTTGGCAACAGATTTCACGGTTTCCAGAAAATCTTTATTCGTGGCAACCTGTATGTCTGAAAAGTTATTACGCATTGCAACCATAGCGCCGCCTGCTAAGCCCGTGGCGCCGACGGAAGAGAGGGCATAACGTACCGCTAAGCTGGTCAGGGATGAACCCACTTGCGTTGCGGCAATGACGGCTGTACCGGCACCGAAAGTGGCAGCCCCTCCTACGGTTGTCAATATTTTGCCGGCCATATCGTAATAACTTTTTGTCTGATCCCTGTAGATGTTGCCGCCATAACCCATCAAATTCGCCGGTGACGTTTTGAAGCGATTAAAGAAGGCAGAATTGCTTCGCATTGTGATGTTAGGTCGATCGGAACCTGTCAGAGATTCCAGCTCATATTCTTCATCATATTGTCGTCTGCCCGACCGCTTGCTTGCAGCCAATAACTGCTCGTAGCTGGACATAATTGACCGCTCAGAACCGTTTTCAAACTGATGCAAAGTATCATTATCCAGTTCATTAACGAACGCGATGATAATATCTAATTGCTTTGCATTAAACCGGGAATGATCGGAGAGAACGCTCGTTATCTCGGATGTAATATCTGACATCGCTGGATCTCCAACATTGATTAAATTTCTTTATTCTGTTTGATATCCCAGCCAGATTTAGTTTCAGCGCCTTTAGTACCTTGAGAAGACTGTTCCCAGTAATGCAGATTAACTTTCGACGCCTGAAATAAATAATTAACCATAATAGTGTCGGTATGGCCAACGCCACTAAAATTCGTCTTTGTCACCAAAACGTCTTCAAGCACGATTCGGGAATACTCGATTTGTGAACCGCCAGCCTTACAAATGGACAGCTCAACTTTATTAACGTGCTTACCGCTGGCGCAGAATTTGAGAATCGCTGGAGTGGCTTTGTCAATTAACGCCTGAACAGAAAGGTCCTGGAAATTGACTTTACCTGCGCCCCCGCCCCCGCCAACACTCATATTGCCGGGTTGTTCAGCTGCCCAGTTAAATGACAACACATCAATACAGTTTTTGTGATTTGAGTCGTTAGATTCGCCTGTTACACCATCAACTTTCAGAAACATATCAATAGCCATGAAAAATCCCCATATTGCGTTATGCGAGTAAAAAAGATGAGGTTTCTAATCTAAAGAAAGTTTCAAATATTTAAATAATTTAATCATTTTGAAATGAAAAACAGGAATAATCTTAACTTTCTGACGTGATGAAAGCGGTTGAAATAACCTTCTCTGACAAAGTAAAAAGGCGCGGAACCGGGAGATAAGAAATGGTCATTATGATCAATAAATCAAGACCTTAAAAGGCAGTTTCCGTGTCGTAGCACATTTGCTGACGGTGTTGTCACTCGCCGCCTTAATGGCATTATGACAGCCGGTAAAGAAAAATTCGTAGTCAGGGCAGATATCATCTGACTGTTTTCAACGCTTTCAGCATTACCACTGCATGGCTGCATGTCTGCATGGCGAAGCCTCATGCTTCCTGCGCATGTTGTCACAAACCTGCAGGCCCGAGAGCGCTAATACCTTCATACTGTACCGCCATAACCAGGGCGCGACCTGAAGCTGTCTACGCTCAAACGCTATGTTGAAGCGACCGGTGGCAAGCTTCGCCTGGATGTCGAACTGCCGAATGGTTCTCACTACGGTTTTGTGCTTTAAACCCGCAGGGCGGTGCAACGAATCGTTTCTTACGGGTTTTGCACGATGCCTGCGCGACGGCCTCAACGTATTATTCGCTCGCGCGGCGACGCTCTCAGCCAGGGGTTGCCGCGCGAGACTGCTATTCTTTGTCAGTCGTTAACGGATAAACTCGCGCTGCTGGCGGGCACCGGAAAAAAGTAAAACCTGCGGAGGTGCACCCGCAGGATACAGGGTTCTTTTCGGATGAAGCGACAGTTGAATACTAAAGATGTGAATCGCCTGAATAAACAAGCAGAGACGGACCATTAGAATCGGTCAGTTCAGGGGTTTTGCAAGACGTAATACGACGGATTTTCAGGGCTGACAGGGGACAGGTTTGTCATGCCATTATCGAATTGAAATGAAAGAAATCGTACGACTCATTTCGCCGGACGCGCAGGTTAGGTCGATATGCGTCGGGGAAGATTTTCACGCTAACTTACGGCAACCTGGCTGAGCAGGAACGTATAAGCAGGCTTGAAAACAGGAAGATGGCTCCTCTGACTGGACTCGAACCAGTGACATACGGATTAACAGTCCGCCGTTCTACCGACTGAACTACAGAGGAATCGTTTGAACGGGGCGCATATTATCGACGTCCCGCAGGCTTGTCAAAGCTCTTTTTCACAAAACTGTCTAATTGCTGAAATACTCGCCAACTCCCGCGTTTTACCCGCTTCGCTTAGCGTACTGACGCAATCGAATAGCTGTAAGCTTGCACCTTTTATTCAGTAAACAGAATCTCCGTTTCATTTTTATAAAGCCTTGACCGACATTCCCTGACGAATGTTCTTTAGGTGCGTCACATTTATTTCATTTTTAATTTGAATTAGCCATAAATGGAATTTAAATTTCATTTAATCCTTCCTCTGTCAGCCCGGAGTTAAAATGAACAAAGTCAGAATCGGCATGATCGGTAGCGGCTATATCGGTCGTTGCCACGCGATTGCCTATGCCCAGGCACCCGCGGTGTTTGCGTTAAAAGGGGAGATCGTGCGTGAAATGCTGGCAGAGATTAATCCCGAACTGGCCGCAAAGCAGGCCGCCACCTTTGGTTTTTCCCGCTCTACGGGTAACTGGCGCGAGCTGGTGAGCGACCCGAATATTGATGTCGTGGACATCTGCGCGCCCAATTTCCTGCATAAAGAGATGGCGCTGGCCGCCATTGCTAACGGCAAACACGTGTATTCCGAGAAGCCCTTATCCCTGACGGTGGCCGATGCGCGGGAAATGGTTCAAGCGGCCAATACAGCAGGGGTTAAAACCCTGGTGGGCTTCAACTATATGAAGAATCCGACCAGTCAGCTGGCAAAAGAGATCATCGCGCGCGGTGAAATTGGCGAGGTGGTGCACTTTTACGGCACGCACAACGAAGACTACCTGGCCAGGCCGGAAACGCCACTTGACTGGCACTGCCAGAAAGCGCTGGCCGGGTTAGGTGCGCTGGGCGATCTGGCGGCGCACATCGTCAATATGGCGCACTACCTGGTGGGCAATATTGCGGAAGTCAGTGGGGACATGATGACGGTGATTAAAACCCGTCCTGACCCAAAGGATCACAGCCGTCAGTTACCGGTTGAAAATGAAGATCAGGCCAGTGCCTTGCTGCGCTTTCACAACGGTGCGCACGGTGTGATTGAAACCTCGCGTATCGCCTGCGGGGCTAAAATGGGGTTGACCTATGTTGTGACCGGCACCAAAGGCACGCTACGTTACACTCAGGAGCGCATGGCTGAGCTGGAGCTCTATATCCATGATGAACCGGCGGGGCGGCAGGGCTTTAAAACCCTGCTGACCGGGCCCGCGCATCCGGACTATGCTAACTTCTGCGTCTCAGCGGGACATGGTATTGGCTTTAACGATCAGAAAACGGTAGAAATTCGCGATCTCATTAATGGCGTTGCCGCTGGCGACCCTATGTGGCCTGATTTTGCAGAGGGATTGCAGGTGCAGAAGGTGCTTGAGGCCATCGCGCTATCGGCGACAGAAAGGCGCTGGATGGCGGTATAGCCTTTGAGTGACATTATACAAAATCCGTCTATGACCCGGATGTGGCCCCGTTCGTAATGCCGGGGCCGGTTAATGCTGATCAGGCTAAGACTTTTTCCCACCACAGCTTATCCATCGCATAATAGCGGTCACGCTGACTAACAGGCTGAAACAGATCGCGCTGCCACGGCTTATCCAGAATGTAATGCAGGTTCTTCACATCTTCACATTCCCACAGCTTGTCGTGCTGGAAGCGCAGCGTTTTTAGGGCATTGTAGACATAGGGGAGCGGCAGCCACTGGCCTTCAAAAGCCTCGTTCAGCAAATCCTGCTCTGAAAAGGCGTACTGGCTCAGGTCTTCTATAGCGGCAATGCGCGCTTCAAGTTTTTCAAAAACGGCGTTATCAGGCTCCAGCACCAGAAAGCCGCCGTTGAGGTAATAATCCACATGTGCGGGTGGCGACTCCTCACGTTCCTGCCAGGTGTAGTGGCAAAACTCGGGCTGCCAGCTATCTGGATAGGCCTCGATCTGATTCGGATTGCAGCGACAGGCATGGCAGGCGGCCAGCGTATGACCACCCAGATCCAGCGAGAACAGCTCATCCATGTTCTGGAGTACCAGCATATCGGCATCCAGAAAGACCACCCGCTGATAGTCGGTTAACTGCCAGGCGCGCAGTTTGGTCCAGACTTCACCAAAACGTTCAGATGCATACTGCGGTTTCAAATCGCTGTGCGGATAAAGCCCTTCCACACGCTGGATTACGCAGCCTTCCTCTTCCAGGATCGCGCACTCTTGGTCATCAATGGCAGCGGTTGCCATCACGACCAGGGGCCAACGCGTTTGGCTTTGAGTGAGTGAACGGTGCAGCGCTTTTACGCCGACCAGATAATCCGGTTGCGTCAGTAAAGTTACCCAGGCAAACATATCATCCCTCATCGAATTGATTAAACAGGTCAGTGGTGTAGTCGTTGCTCAGACGGCCTTGCGGATCGAACTGCTCACGCAGAGCACGGAAGGACGCCCAGTGCGGGTAGAGATCCTGCCAGCGGTACAGCGAGGCGTCGTAATACTTGCCCCAGTGAGGGCGACCGCCTTCTTCTGCCAGCAGCTTCTCCACCTCACTTAAAAAGTGCAGGCCCGCTTCTGAAAGGGAGCCGTCATCAGCGTAATACACCACAAAGCCAAAGAAGCAGGTAGGCTGGTCAAAGGACGGACTCAGCCATGCCGATGACGCACCGGTACAACGCAGGATGATGGGATAGTGCATATGCGGTCGATTCTCGGCGTACCAGCGTTTAATCTTGCTGATCACCGCTGGCGTTTTTTCCAGCGGCACACCGATTTCGACGTTGATCTGCGGCACGGCGATACCGCGACAGAACAGCTGATAAATGTCGCCTGTCACATCGGTAAAATCCCGAAAACGCGTAACGGTCCGGAACTGTTTGCCGCCCTTGCCGTGAATTTGGGTGTCACGGTGCATGTGTTCCAGCGTCTGATCAATCGTGTCGTTAAGGCTGTCATCGCCTTCGTCGGCGTGCTCCACTACCTCACGATCGTTCAGCGTATAATGCTGGATCTCCTCCTCGCTGGCCTGATGTGCATTCCAGACGTGCATGAGGTTGTCATCCACAAACCACCAGGCTTTGCTGAGTTCGTACTCCTCATTCCAGCGCAGCAAATCACTTTCCAGGCTGTCCGCCGACACCGCATTTTTATGGCAGGTGAAAATACGAAACGGCTGCGTACTCAGGGTCACTTCGGTCACGATGCCCAGCACGCCCAGCGACACCAGCGCGGCAGGAAAATCTGCGTCGCCACGTGACAGCTCCCGGACCGAGCCGTCACTCAGCACCATGCGAATGTGCTCAGCTTCATCGGCAATCGAGCTCTGGTGCAGGCCCTGACCGTGAGTGCCGGTAGCCATTGCGCCAGCCAGCGTCTGAACCGAAATCACGCCGGGTGAAGAGGCGAGCATACGATCCATTTCCGTTAAGGTACTGTAGATTTGTTCCAGCGGGGTCGCGCCGGCGAACGTGACACTGTGTGCATCACTGCGGATCAGGCCGGAAAGTGCACTCAGATCCAGCAGCAAATCATCGGGGTGCACGGCCAGCATTCTGCCAGGAGAGTAGGTTTTACCGGTTACGCGCACCTTGCCGCTGGACTCACGCAGTAACTGCCGGAGTGCGGCCTCATCAGCAGGGCGTTTAACCTGCTGCTGCGTACCAATCTGTGCGTTTTGCGCCCAGTTCCAGACTGCATCATCTTGTGGATCAAGGTGGGTCTGGCGAAGTGGATAGAGACTGGCGTCTTTGCTCAAGCTGCTTTCCTTACTTAAGTAATATTAAGAATACCGCTTAAGCATAGACTATGGCTTTGAACACCCTGTGTGCCTACTGCTGCTGACAGATGTAACGCAACGTGGCCGTCACCGCTAACTGGCGGTTGCGACTGATAATATCCTCTTCACTTTTGTCCGGACTAAACAGCGTATTAAACGTGAACCGGTTAGAAACCTGGTGGACGCAGATACTACTGATAAGGCGATGTACATCCAGCGTGTCCAGCGGCTGAATAAACAGCCCCTGCTGCTGACCGCGCGTCAGGATGTCATCCAGCAGATCCAGCGCGCTGCGGTTAAGCTGGCTCAGCCGCACGGATTGTGAGATGTAGCGTCCACGCGAGAGGTTTTCCATGCAGATCAGCCGAATAAAATCAGGATGCGAAACGTGATAATCGAAGCTGGCCTCAACCAGTTTCGTAATGGCCTGTCCGGGTTCCATTGCCGCCAGATTCAGGCCGGTTTCATGTTCCCTGATCTGCTGATAAACCTGCTCCAGCACATCAATATAGAGCTGCTCTTTATTGCCAAAGTGGTAGACCACCATGCGTTTCGTCGTCTGAGCATGCTCGGCGATCTGTTCCAGCCGGGCGCCCTGCATGCCGAACTCCGCAAAGATTTTAAGTGCGCCAGCCACAATGCGTTTTTTAAGCCCTTCGGGATCGTTTTTGCGTTTTGTCGTGTCCGTCATAGTGCTCAGTGAGTTGCCAGGTGACGAGAAGGTAAGGGGCGATATTACCACAGCGTAATCATGCGGGTGGGGATATAGCAGTAAAATCCCCGTTTAGCAGGATGATTCAGCCTGTTCTGAAGCCCCGTCATCCACGTCACCTACCGCAACGTGTCGTGGGAAATTTCAGTGTATGAAGAGACACTGAATCCTTCATGGCAACGGCGGCTTTGAAGGTTCAGGGTGTGTTTTGGCGCATACAAACCTAAACGTTCTGGCTGCCGTTTTCTTTTGGTTCACGCTAACCTGCGATGAACTGAAAAAAGCCCGGTAGAACATACCGGGCTGCGCAGTGTGGTAACGAGTGCAAGCAAAAAGCCCGCTCAGGTTTCCCTGAGCGGGCTTCTTTAATCTGGCTCCTCTGACTGGACTCGAACCAGTGACATACGGATTAACAGTCCGCCGTTCTACCGACTGAACTACAGAGGAATCGTGCTACAGGGCGCATAGTAATGGAGGTGACACGCTGAGTCAAAGCGGTTTTACCCACTTTTGGATCGTTTGCTGAAGGATTCAGCAGCCTGGTTATTTCATCCACAGTTTAGCGCATGGAGAGCCGTTCAAATCGTCAGGCAAGGCCAGTTTAAGACGCCGAAACCGTCTTATTGAGACCCTGTTTTCTGCAGGTTAGCCGCTGTGTCGCAGCGCCGCAATGTGCCGCCTGTTCCGTGATAAACAGCTATGGTTAAAGGGTGCAAACCCAACCATGGAGATGCGAATGAACGAGCAACTGAAAGCGCAGATAGCCTCAAGGCTGGCGATCACGGCCGGGCAACGGCAGCAGACGCGCACTGCGCTCAGCCAGGGCCAGCAGGCGGAACCGGACTCACGACGCGCGCAGCGCTATGCATTTCAACAGCGGGCCCGCCAGAGCGTCATTATTGGCGCTAACGACTTGCTGCCGGTATCATTTTTACAGCAGGGGTTACGCGCAGCCCGCGCCGTCGCGCTGGTCAGAGAAGATGGCATACCTAAGGGAAGTGGATTTCTGACCTATGGCAACCTCTTCGTCACGAATCATCACGTGCTGCCTGAAGCCCCCATTTCGGGGCGCATCACGCTGCAGTTCGGTTATCGCCAGAGCGAGTCCGGCGAAATTCGTCCAGGACGTCTCTATGCGGTGGATGCCGACAGCTTCTGGCTCACCAGCCCAACGGAAGCGTTTGACTGTACGTTAATAGCGCTTGGCGAGGCGCTTACCGACAGCGGTGAGCAACCGCTGCCGCTGGCACTTAACGATCGTAACGATAAGCATGCGCTGGGCATCGGCCTCAATCTCATCCATCATCCCGGTGGCGCACCGCAGCAGGTCTCGCTGCGCAATAATGCATTGTTGGCACGTCATGAACAGTTTCTGCATTACGAAGCCGACAGTGATGGCGGTTCGTCAGGCGCCCCGGTTTTTAATGACAGCTGGCAACTGGTGGCGCTGCATCACGGCGGCGTGGAAGAGAACGGAAAATGGGTTAACGAAGGCATTCGCATGAGTGCGCTCACCGACTGGCTGAAGGGCGAGTTGCCAGCGCTGTTCCCTCATGGGCAGGCAATCCTGATGCAGGCGCTCACGGCCAGTACTGCACCGCTACTGCCTGAGTCCAGTGCCGCCGCGCCAGATGAAAATTACCCTAATCGCGACGGTTTCCAGGCAGACTTTCTGGCGGACAATCCTGTCGATATGGCACAGATTATTGCGCCGCGGGCAGGGGAAGTTGCCCCTCTGCGTGACGGGCGCAACGGCGCTGACGCCAGGCTGAATTATGAGCACTTTTCTCTGCTGATGAATGCCGAACGACGGCTGGCTTTTTTTACCGCCACCAACATTGATGGCGCACGCTATATCAGCGTTGATCGCGGCAGCGGTCAGCCCTCTCTGCTGCCCGAAGGTGACCGCTGGTATGAAGACAGCCGCATCGACAGCCGCTATGTTACTGGTCAGTCGTTTTACAGCGCGTTCAGCCGCTGGTTCGATCGCGGTCATCTTACCCGCCGCAGCGATCCCACCTGGGGCACGGCGGCGGAAGCGGTGCGCGCCAATAAAGACACGTTCCACTTCACTAACTGCTCTCCGCAGCATTTTCGCTTTAACCAGAGTGTGCAGTACTGGCAAGGGGTTGAGCGCTATATTCTGGAATACGGTGTGTTAAAGACTAAACAGCAAATAAGTGTGCTGACCGGCCCGGTACTGAACGATCAACATCGGCAGTACGGGGATTTACAGGTCCCGCTGATGTTCTGGAAGGTGGTGTTGCGCATCGGGCCACAGGGTACGCCGCAGGCCACCGCGTTGCTGGTGAGTCAGGATAAGCTGCTGGATGAGCCGCGCCGCGTGTTGCCGCTTTTACAACCGGAAGCGGTGCCGCAGGTGGACGAATACCGCGTGGCGGTTCGTTCACTGGAAACCCTGACCGGGCTTGATTTCAGTGCTTTCCACGACTGGGACAGCTGGCAGCCCGATCCCAGCCTGCTGGCCGAGCCTGTGCAGGCAAAGCTGATTATGACGTGGCCGGAGCTATTGTAAACGCGAAGAAAACGTCACTGGCTGACACCTTAAGCTGGGCTGCCTGTTTCCTGGTCGTGCGGGATGGGGATCTGCGGCTCCTGCAAGGTGAAATGCGTGGAAGGGGAAGGAGAGATGAACCATAACGGCGGCATCACCGACGAGAACGATATTTTGTCGTGCTGTGGCATGCCCAAAGGCAATATGGTCGTCGGGTTTAAAACCCATGTAGACGAAGGCTTGCCGGGAGCATCCTCTTTTTTCCGACGTTGAGGCGTTAGTGAACAGCGAACCTCATCGAGATTCGCTGTGTCATGCCATCGTAAAAATCAGGCGAGAGAGCGTGAAAAGGGGCTGGCTACTCCGGGTGTGGCGATTGTTGTCATACGTGCGCAACAACGGCAGCAATGCCAGCCTGAAGCCTGTGATTTTCTGTGCTGTGGCTCAGGGCTGAATTCATGTGCCGGCACCCGTTGAACCGGGATGCTCTACGAAAACAGAAAATATGCTTCACCATGAACCCACAACCCGTTCTCAGACATGAAACGCCGCGACCATACCGCGCAGCGCCTGTGCCTGTTCAGACAGCGAACGCGAGGCCGAAGACGACTCCTCGACCAGCGCCGCATTGTTCTGCGTTACGCCGTCCATCTGGCTCACCGCCACGCTGACTTGCGCAATCCCCTGCATTTGCTCGGACGACGCCTGAGAGATAGTGTCCATTGCCTCTGCCAGTTCCCCGACCATACCGACAATTTTGATGATGCTCTGCCCGGTCAAGGAGGCCACGGCAACGCCGCTTTCCACTTGCTCAACGGCCTGCTCAATAAGCGCCTTGATGTCGCGGGCCGCCGTGGCGCTGCGCTGCGCCAGCGTACGGACCTCACCGGCCACCACGGCAAAACCGCGGCCTTCCTCACCGGCGCGCGCCGCCTCCACCGCGGCGTTCAGGGCCAGGATGTTGGTCTGAAACGCGATGCTTTCAATGACCGAGGTAATGTCCCGGACTTTAGCGGCACTGACGGAAATATCCTGCATCGTGCCAGACATCCGCTGCACGTCAGCCTCACCCGAACGGGCCAGGCGGGCCGTATCGCGGGCTGACTCGGCGGTTTGTTGCGCGCCAGCGGTGTTGCTCTTTACCGTGGCGGTCAGCTGCTCCATGCTGGCAGCGGTTTCCTGCAGGGCGGCGGCCTGCTGCTCGGTGCGGGACGACAGCTCGGTGTTGCCCTGGGCGATTTCGTCGGCCGCCAGCGCCACCGAAGTGGAAGCATCCTTTATCTGCGATACCAGGCCGCGCAGCCTGGCCTGCATGCTGTCCAGTGAGGCGAGGAGGCTGCTGCTGTCGTTGCGACGCAGCAGCACGGTGGAGGTGAGGTCCCCGGCGGCGATGGTCGCGGCCAGCGCCTGAGCCTGTGCAGGTTCACCGCCCAGTTGGCGCATCAGCTTCCTGCAGATGAAGAGACAAATCAGGGCGCCGGACATGACGGTTGCAATGATGAGAACAATAAAGGTTTTCATAACGCGGCTGGCGGATGCGTGACTTTCCACGGCGGTGTTTTCAGCAAAGGTACGCTGCATGTCTGTGAGTTCGTTGAGACTGGAGATAAGGATTTGCTGAGGAGGACGAACAACGTTGGTCAGATAATCTGCGAGGCCATTCAGTTGCCTCTGCCTGCCCATGTTTGCCGCCGTCGCGAGTGTCGTGAGCGCGGCCTGTTCATTCTCCTGCACTTTCCTGAGCAGACCAATTTCCTGCTGGTTATGGTCGCGCTCAATCATGGCGGCGAGCTCAGTGCGTTTCTGGCTATAAACCCCTTTCTGAGTTTCAAAGCGGCCCCACTCATTCTCAATTGCTTTTTGATCAGAGAAGAGCGCCATGTTTCTCACCTCAACGAGCATGTTTCTCAGCGCCGTACCCGCATCATTAGCCAGTGTCACTTTTTTGAGGTTGGTGTTAACGATCTCATCAATTTTTTGACGTGTCTCAAGCAAGTTGCCGATCGCAACCGCTGAACTGATGACAAAAAGCAGTATCAAAAAAGCAAAACCAGCAGACAGTCGTGTCGATACTTTCATCATTCTCTCCGGTTATGGTGTTGTCGTACCCATGTTGTTTTCGGCAAAGAACGAGTGAACCTAAGTGTCCTTTTCAGAAACCGCACAACGGCGCTTTTTTAAGACGAGGGCATATCGGTAGGAGCTGACGCCATAAAAGCCATTCGTTTTATATCAACAACTGACTCAAGACTGCTGTTACCTGTAAACATACCTGACCACGCCAGCGCTACGGGGAGCGCTTCCTTGCCCATTGCTGTCGCGGAGAGCGCCACGCTTCACAAACAGAAAGCTTTAGCCGTGTAGGCGTTAGCCAAACCGGGCGCAGAACAGGTGGAAGAACACAGCGTTCAACAGGATCCCTCCTTTTACTGCGCCAGCCTGCAGGTCGGAATCTGAGTCAACGTTTCCAGTTCTGTGCGGTTATGCAGGATTGAGCTTCTTTTTCAGCCATTTACACATAGCGTCGCGCGGCTGGCGAACGGAGTCAATGACGGCACAGGTTGCAATGCAGGATTCTTTTTGCTCGAGGCACTTTGGGTGAGGGCAGAGGCGTGAACTCTCCGGATGGACAAGCAGAGAAAGACGCTGTGAATCAGTCAGTATAAAAGGCGAGCACAAGAGGGATGCTGGGGCTTCTCACGTACGGCAGGGGGAACAGATTTAAGACGCTATTATCGAACGGAAATGACGCCAATCAGACTCACTGTTTCGCAGAATGCGCAGGTGAACCCCACTACGCATCGGAACATTTCTCACGCAGACGGAATAAAACCGCGTTGAAAGGCTTTAAAGCCTGCCTGAAAACAAAAATTTGGCTCCTCTGACTGGACTCGAACCAGTGACATACGGATTAACAGTCCGCCGTTCTACCGACTGAACTACAGAGGAATTGCTAGAACGGGGCGAATAGTAGCGACGTCAGTTCGGTATGTCAAAGCTCTCTTTCATGCTTTGCGTTCAAGTGCTCGTAAAAGCAGCGTATTGGCGAATATCAGACACATACGCTTGCTTTTCAAACTGCTAACAGGATCTCAATTTAAACCCATTTCTCCGTAGATGTTAGACGCATGTCAAAGTTTTGTTATTTGAAGATATCAAAACGCTTGTTTCAGTGCTTTTATGATAAAAATTTCAAAAAATAAATATATGGAATAAATGAACTGAATGGCGTCTGAAAGTGGGATAGTCGTACCAGTACCTGGATTGTCTCCTTAGTATGTTAAGTAAAATCAGGCGGATAAGAAAAGTAATGGTGATTTTAGCAAAAGCGTCAACGTAGTTGTCTTACCTCAAATTTCCATAAAAAACGCCGGCGAGGCGGTGTGAATGTAAAAGATATTTTTCATTCAAAACGTGAATCGCTAGCAAGTTAACAAATAAGAAGGGTCCCTATGAACATCAAAAAAACGATTGTTGCCTCACTGTTAGCCTGCATGTTACCCGCCGCCGCAATGGCGAAAGATGTTTCCGTTGGCGTTTCAATGGCGTTGTTCGACGACAACTTTCTGACGATTGTGCGTACCGCCATGCAAAAAGAGATGCAAAAAGATGGCGTTAAAGGCCAGGTAGAAGACGCCAAAGGCGATGTGGCCCAGCAGCTCCAGCAGGTCCAAAACTTTATCGGGCAGGGCGTTGACGCAATTATCGTTGCGCCAGTCGATACGAATGCAGTGAAACCGATTATCGATCAGGCCGCTAAAGCCGGTGTTGCGCTGGTGTTCGTGAACCGTAAACCGCAGGCGCAGTTGGGTGACAAGATGGCTTTCGTGGGCTCGGATTCTGAACTGGCGGGCCGTCTCCAGATGGAAGCCCTGGCGAAGGCCATGAACGGCAAGGGCAACGTTGCCATCTTATTAGGTGACCTGGCTAACGAATCGACCCGCGAACGCACCAAAGGGGTGGAAGCCGTTGTGGCGAAATACCCGAATATTAAAGTGGTGCAAAAGCAGACGGCGAAATTCAGCCGCAACGATGCTGTTGATGTCGTGAGTAACTGGATGACCGCTGGCGATGATATCAATGCTATCGCGTCAAACAATGATGAAATGGCGATTGGGGCCATTCAGGCATTAGGCAAGAACGATAAACACATTCTGGTGGCAGGCGTGGATGGCACACCGGATGCGTTGCAGATGATCAAGAACGGCAAAATGGTGGCCAGTGTATTCCAGGACGGTAAAGGCCAGGGTGAAGGCGCTGTTCAGACCGCAATCAAACTGGCAAACGGCGAAAAAGTGCAAAAGATTGTTGATATCCCGTTCCAGCTGATCACCAAAGACAACTACACCAAATATACCAGCATGAACCAAAAATAAACGTCTGAACCCGTAGTAGGGAGGTGATGTATGACCGCTTTTGCGCTTGAAGCCGAAGGCATCAGCAAGTTCTTTCCGGGTGTGAAGGCACTGGACAATGTGTCGCTGCGCGTCCGTTCCGGAACGGTACATGCTTTGATGGGTGAAAATGGCGCGGGCAAATCCACTTTAATGAAGTGCCTGATCGGGATTTACCGTCCCGATCAGGGCACCATCAAGATTAAAGGGGAGCCAGTGCAGTTCAGGGACACCATGGATGCGTTACGTTCGGGGGTGTCAATGATCCACCAGGAGTTGAATCTGGTGCCGCACATGACCGTGGCCGAAAATATCTGGCTGGGGCGGGAGCCGATGAAATTTGGTTTTGTCGATCATGCCCGGCTGAATAAAGACACGCAGGCGCTGCTTAACCGGCTCAATATCAAACTGAAAGCCGACCGCATGGTAGGCGAACTGAGCATCGCCTCACAGCAGATGGTGGAAATTGCCAAAGCGGTGTCCTGGAATGCCGACATTGTCATTATGGATGAGCCCACCTCCGCGTTGACGGAAACCGAGGTCGCACATTTATTTACCATCATTCGCGATCTGCGCGAGCAGGGTAAAGCCATCGTTTATATCAGTCACAAAATGGACGAGATTTTTTCCATCACGGATGAGATCAGCGTGTTTCGTGACGGCAGTTGGGTGGGCAGCGACAGCACCAGTGCGTTCACGCGTCAGTCTCTGATCACTAAAATGGTCGGGCGTGAACTGACGCAGCTTTTCCCGAAATTCAATAGTGCCATCGGGGAAGAGGTGCTGACCGTTCGTCATCTGAGCTGCAAAGACCGCTTTACCGACGTCAGTTTCGGTGTGCGCCGGGGAGAAATTCTCGGTGTGGCGGGCCTGGTTGGAGCCGGGCGCAGCGAAGTCATGGAAAGCCTGTTTGGCATGGCGCATTTTGACAGTGGCGAAATTCTGATTGACGGCATCCCGGCGAAAATTGACTCGCCGTCGGTCGCCATCGAAAAGGGCATGGCGTTTTTGACAGAAGATCGTAAAAAGTCAGGATTGTTTTTGGTGCTGTCGGTGCTGGAGAACATGAGCATTGTCAACATGCCGGAATACAGCGGCAAAAGCGGCTTTGTCAGCCATGTCAAAATGGCTCAGGACTGCATGGATCAAATCCGCCGTCTCAATATTAAAACCCCTACCATGGATCAAATCATCAATAACCTGAGTGGCGGCAATCAGCAGAAAGTGCTTATCGCCCGCTGGCTGTTGGCTCAACCGAAAATTCTGATCCTGGATGAGCCGACGCGCGGCATTGATGTTGGGGCAAAAGCAGAAATTTATCGTTTGATTAGTGAGCTGGCCAACCGTGGCGTTGCCATCATTATGGTGTCCTCAGAGCTGCCTGAAATTCTGGGCATGAGTGACCGCATCATGGTGATGCATGGTGGGCGCATTACCGGCATCCTCGATAAAGAAGAGGCCGATCAGGAAACTATTTTGTCGTTAGCATCCGAATGAGGCGCGAAACCACGATGAGTAATATGAAAGCCACGGCCACTCAGGCTTCTCAGCAACAACCCTCTTTCCTGACAAACCTGCGTCACCGGGTTCCAAAGGATACCGGCATCTTTGTGGTGATGGTGGGGATTGCCTTAATTTTTGAAATTTTTGGCTGGTATGTTCGCGATCAGTCGTTCCTGATGAACACCAACCGCCTGATTTTGATCGTTTTGCAGGTCGCTATCATCGGTATCATCGCCGTGGGTGTAACCCAGGTGATCATTACGACCGGTATCGATCTCTCTTCCGGATCGGTGATTGCGTTGACCGCGGTGGTGGCTGCCAGCCTGGCGCAAACCTCAGACAGCCTGACGCCGATGTTTCCATCCCTCGTGAATATGCCTGCGGCCGTGCCGATTACAGCCGGCATTGGCGTCGGTTTACTGTGCGGGTTGATCAATGGCGTATTGATTACCCGCACCGGTATCCCACCTTTTATTGCCACACTGGGTATGATGGTTTCTGCGCGCGGGCTGGCGCAGTATTACACTCAGGGTAACCCCATCAGTTTCCTGTCCGATGGATTCACCGCTATTGGTCAGGGCGCCATGCCAGTGGTGATTTTCCTGGTTGTGGCGCTGGTGTTTCACGTTGCGCTGAAACATACCCGTTATGGCAAATATGTTTATGCCATCGGCGGCAATATGACCTCGGCCAAAGTGTCTGGCATTAACGTCAATAAATACCTGATCATCGTTTACACCATTGCGGGTGCGCTGTCAGGCCTGGCGGGCGTAGTACTGGCGGCACGCGTCAGCAGCGGCCAGTCAAGCATGGGCGTGGGCTATGAACTGGATGCGATTGCCGCAGCGGTGATCGGTGGCAGCAGCCTGATGGGCGGCGTGGGCCGTATTACCGGCACGCTGATTGGTGCGGTAATTCTTGGTCTGATTAAAAGCGGATTCACCTTTGTTGGGGTGGATGCGTATATCCAGGACATCATCAAAGGCATCATCATCGTCGCCGCAGTTACCATCGATATGCGACGCAACCGTGCCAAACGCTGAATACGCTGCCGCCTTTGCGCCGTAGCGGCGTTGGCACCAGGCGCTTATCCCAGTCACATAGTTTACTATGCGCCTGGGCCTAAGCGCCTGGCGCCGCCTTGCTACAACACAAATGCGTTTGCGTATTCGCGCTTTGCTGGCGGTGGTGAACATAAGACAGTAAACCCAAAAAGTTTTTAAACGGAATCTGCCGGGGGTTTTCTTTGGTACCAGAGGATCGCCACCTTGCTACAACACAAATGCGTTTGCGTATTCGCCTTTCTGACCTTTTAAAAACGTGAGCGTATTGAGCGTTACAGGTGGGAAGACGTTTCGAATTGATCAACCGCTCAGGCAATAAACCTGTTTCTCCTCAGCCCACCGTCTTGGACTTTTACGCAGCAACGCAGCAACGCAGTAATGCAGCAACGGATCTCACTCTCTTTCTGCTTTTTCTCCTGCATAACCGGGCTGGACGCTGGCACGTCGATGACCTTTGCTGGCACAGGGCCGACGCTGCACGCTGGTTTGACATAGTGCGCACTGTTGCGGTGCAGTTCACCCTGTGTCGCCACCGGAATGCGGCGGTGCTACCAGACTTACCTCTTTGGAGGTAAAGAGAAACGCTGTTTATTCCTGTGCTTAGCAATTATTTGCCCACATGTTTCGCGATCTGAATAAACCTGGTCTGCATATTGCAATTCATCTGTATACGGGCTGGTTGATACGGGTCAGCCAGAAACCTTGACGTAGCAACGGAGGCAAGATGAATTTAAGACGGCTGAAATACTTTGTGAAAATCGTCGATATCGGTAGCCTGACGCGGGCAGCAGAAGTGCTGCATATTGCCCAGCCTGCGTTAAGCCAGCAGGTTGCTACGCTTGAAGGTGAGCTGGAGCAGCAGCTTCTGAATCGCACCAAACGCGGCGTAACGCCCACGGAAGCCGGAAAATTACTTTACAGCCATGCGCGCGTTATTCTGCGACAGTGTGAGCTGGCACAGTCAGCGGTAATGAATGCCGGTGAAGTGGTGAAAGGGCAGGTTTCCATTGGGCTGGCGCCTGGAACGGCCGCCTCCTCGCTGACGATGCCATTGCTGCAAACGGTACGGGAACAGTATCCGGATATCATTGTTTACCTGCATGAAAACAGCAGCAGCGCCCTGAATGAAAACATTCTTAGCGGACAGCTGGACATGGCCGTGCTGTATGACCGTGCGCCGACGGCAGGGATCAACAGTCTACCGCTGCTCAAAGAAGATCTGTATCTGGTGGGCACCACGGCCTGTCCGGGTACCAATGTGGATCTGGCTGAAGTGGCACAGATGAGCCTGTTTTTGCCACGCGATTACAGTGCCGTGCGTCAGCGCGTTGATGAGGCGTTTTCACTGCGCCGCCTGAGTGCGCGTATTATTGGTGAAATAGAGTCGCTTTCCACGCTGACCGCCGCGATATCCAGCGGGATGGGCGTTACCGTATTGCCGGAATCCGCCGCCCGGGCGCTGGTGGGATCCACCCAGGCCTGGATGGCGCGTATCACCAGCCCGACGATCAGCCTGCCGTTATCGCTTAACCTTTCACATCGGTTACCTTTATCGCCGCCGGCGCAGGCCGTTAAAAATATCCTGCTGTCGCTGTTGAACAAACCGCTGACAGAAAAACGGGAACTCACCCTGGTCAGCTAGAACGCCTGTCCTGACCCTCTTTCTCTGAAGCAGGGCGCGTAGATATCGCGCCGCTGCCCTTTCTGTCACTGTCCATCAGGATGCAGTTCAACGTCTCCCGCCCCGTTATATATGCTTCAAATGCATAAATAAAACTTTTTTAGTATTTCCAGTTATCGAAAATCCTTTTTACCCTCTGTTTATCAGATTGTGTAAAGAGAGGTAAATAGTGTGAATTTCCAGCAACTTAAAATCATCCGCGAAGCGGCACGACGGGAGTTCAACCTGACAGAGGTCGCAAGCACGCTATTTACCTCACAATCGGGCGTCAGCCGCCATATTCGCGATCTGGAAGATGAGCTCGGGGTTGAAATCTTTATCCGGCGCGGCAAGCGGCTGCTTGGCATGACAGAGCCCGGGAAAGCGTTATTAACCATTGCGGAGCGCATTCTGGACGAAGCCGGTAAAGTCCGCCGTCTGGCTGACGTGTTTACCAATGAATCCAGCGGTATCCTTTCCATCGCCACCACGCATACGCAGGCGCGATACAGTCTGCCGCCCGTCATCAAGGCGTTTCGTCAGCTTTATCCCAACGTCAGGCTTGAACTGAACCAGGGCTCGCCGCAGGAGATTGTGAACATGCTGCTGGCAGGCGAGGTGGATGTCGGAATTGCCAGTGAGATGCTGGTGAATAACGGTAGCCTGGCGGCGTTTCCGTGGTTTAGCTGGCATCATGCCCTGCTGGTGCCGCACGATCACGAACTGGTGCAGCAACAGCCGGTATCGCTCAATGCGCTCAGTCACCATCCGCTCATTACCTATCGCCAGGGGATTACCGGGCGTTCACGTGTGGACCGGGCCTTCCAGGGGGCAGGCTTAAAGCCGGACATCGTGCTCAGCGCACAGGATTCTGATGTGGTGAAAACCTATGTCAAACTTGGTCTTGGTGTCGGTATTCTGGCCGATCAGGCCTGCGAAACCGAACCGGGCGGTGAGCTGGTCAGGCTGGATGCCACGCATCTGTTTGAGGCTAATACCGTGTGGCTGGGGCTGAAACGGGGCCAACTGCAGCGCAACTATGTCTGGCAATTTCTGGAGCTGTGCAACGCCAACTTATCGCTGGAAGAAATTAAAGCGCAGGCACTGTCCTCCGCGGGTGACGATGAGCCGGTCATCGATTTTCAGATTTAGCGACCCTCGACATCGTGCGACCTGGCGCAACGGCATAAAATTTTTTTTCTGCCGTAAATCCTCACAGCGAACGCTTTCTGGCCGGCAACAACAACATCCTGCGCTTCTCCCCTCCCGATAAAGTGGAAAGATCTGAACAAAGGGGGATGCGATGTCACGTATACAACTAAAAGATCACACGCTGTTGCGTCAGCAGGCGCTGTTTGCGGGTCAATGGCAGAACGGTTATCAGGGCGAAACGCTGCCGGTTATCGATCCGGCAACCGGTGAGACGCTGGCGACGGTTCCGGCGCTAGGGCGAAAGGAAACCGAGGCGGCGATCGATCATGCGGAGTCGGTACGCCATGACTGGGCCAAAACACCCAATGCCACACGCGCCGCACTGCTTGAAAAGTGGTATCAGTTGATTGTCGATAACGCCGACGATCTTGCCATCATCATGACGGCCGAGCAGGGTAAACCGCTGGCAGAAGCCAGAGGCGAAGTCCTGTATGGAGCCAGTTTCGTTAAGTGGTTTGCCGAAGAGGCGCGTCGCATTTACGGCGATACCATTCCCGCGCCCACGTCCGACCGCAGAATCATCGTGTTAAAACAGCCGGTCGGCGTGGCGGCAGCCATTACGCCGTGGAACTTTCCGATTGCCATGATTACCCGCAAGGTGGCCCCTGCGCTGGCGGCGGGGTGTCCGATTATCGTTAAACCTTCTGACCTGACGCCGCTGTCTGCCCTGGCGCTGGCGGTACTGGCAGAGCGCGCCGGTTTTCCGTCCGGTGTTTTGCAGGTGGTTACCGGTATGCCGACGGAAATTGGCGCCGCACTGACCGAAAGCCGCCTTGTGCGTAAAATTTCATTCACCGGTTCAACCCGTGTGGGTCAGTTACTGATGAAACAATGTGCCGACAGCGTAAAACGGTTGAGTCTGGAACTGGGCGGCAACGCGCCATTAATCGTTTTCGATGACGCCGATATTGAGATCGCGGTGGCTGGCGTCATGACCAGCAAATTCCGTAACGCCGGGCAAACCTGTGTTTGCGCCAACCGGATTCTGGTACAGCGCAACATCTATGAACGCTTTTCCGCCCGTTTACTGGAAGCCGTGGCTACCCTCAAGGTGGGCGACGGATTTGCGGCCGGTAGCACCCTCGGGCCCCTGATCAATACCGCCGCGGTTGAAAAGGTCAATGCCCATATCGACGACGCCTTACAGAAAGGCGCGACGCTGTTAACGGGCGGCATCAGCAGCGGAGCGGGAACCTGGGTTCAGCCTACCGTTCTGGGGCAGGTGACGAGTGAGATGCGCATTGCACAGGAAGAGACCTTTGGCCCGGTGGCACCCCTGTTTGTGTTTGACGATGAGGCGCAGGCATTGGCGATGGCGAACGACACACCTTATGGTCTGGGCGCGTATTTCTTCACGGAGAATATCCGACGCGCCTGGCGGGTAGCGGAAGCGCTGGAATTTGGCATGGTAGGATTTAATACGGGCGTAATCTCTTTAGAAGTGGCACCCTTTGGGGGCGTTAAATTATCGGGAATCGGTCGTGAAGGTTCACGTTACGGTATTGATGAATATCTGGAACAAAAAACATTCCATCTCGGCAGTTTGTAATTTAAGTCGTCATGTCTGAATTCAGGCGCCAGCATAATCGTTATGCTGGCGTTTTTTTTGTGCGCCAGATCTGGTTTTTGCGCCTTTTCTCCTTTTTAGTGCAAGTTTCATGCGCAATGCACCAAAGCAAGGCGGGTTTTTTGTGAGGTAAATCATCTGTTTAACGCTTCGGCAATTCCGCAATAAATACGTCATTAATACGGCAGAAAAATTTTTTTGCGTCGTTTTAAACGCATTTTTATTTTTTTAACGGCTGGCATACTTTCTGCATTACCTAATTACTTATTCAGAAAAGCATTGCTGAAATTTAACCAATTCAGCGTGTGATGGGTGTAACAAATAAGGATTCTTCCATGTTGAGTTTCGACCCGGAAAGCGTGCCACTCCCGTCAGGCCATTATATCGGCGGGAAACATGTGCAAACACAAGGCGAATCTTTTGTCGTTAAACGCCCCTCAGATGGTCGTGTTTTTGCCACCCTGCATGAAGCCCAGGCGGACGATGTGGATCGTGCCGTGATGACGGCGCACCAGGCATTAAAAACCAGCGGCTGGTCAGGTTGTGCCCCCCGTGAACGCGGTCGGGTTTTGCGCCGCTGGGCGGACCTAATTGAACAGGATCTGCTGCTGGCCCAGCTTGAAGCACTTGGCTCAACGCGTCCGATCGCCGACGTGGTACAGCATGAAATTCCCTTCACCGCCGAAGCCATTCGCTTCTATGCCGAATGTGCTGACAAATACAGCGGTGACCTGTTTCCCACGCGGGATAGCAGCCTGGGAATGCTGATTGCCGAACCCTATGGCGTGATCGGGGCGATTACGCCCTGGAATTTTCCCCTGTCGATGGCCTCGTGGAAATGCGGGCCGGCCCTGGCAGCAGGAAATGCGGTGGTGCTGAAACCTTCTGAACTCACGCCGCTTTCTACCGTGCGCATGGCAGAGCTGGCCGTACAGGCTGGTTTACCCGCTGGCATCCTGAATATCGTGCAAGGCAGCGGAGCGGTAACGGGCAGCGCGCTCGTCAGACATCCTCTGGTACGTAAAGTGTCCTTTACCGGTTCAACATCGACCGGCGCGCGCATTATGAGCGATGCCGCACAGTTTGGCATGAAGCCCGTGACGCTGGAGCTGGGCGGTAAAAGTCCCCAACTGGTTTTCGATGATGCAGGGGATATTGAGGTGCTGGCGCAGCGTATTCTGCGCGGCTTCACCGCCAATGGTGGGCAGGCCTGCGTTGCAGGTACGCGCTTAATCGTGCAGCGCGGCATTGCCGATGCGCTGACGGAACGGCTGGCGGCGTTATGTCGTGAGGCCAGGCCAGGCGTGACATGGCAGGACACCTCGCGTTATGCACCGCTGATTGATGCGCGCCAGGGCAATAAAGTGCGTTCGGTCATTGAAGATGCCAAAGCGCAGGGCGCTGAGGTGCTGGTGGGCGGCGAACGCTTCGCGGACACCGATGAGGGATGGTTCTGGCAACCCACGCTGTTAAGCCAGGTGAAACAGGATAATCCGGCGGTACAGCAGGAAATTTTTGGTCCGGTACTGACCATTCAGGCCTTCGATGATGAAGAGCAGGGGCTGGCGCTGGCTGCACATGATACGTACGGCCTGTGTGCCGGTGTACACACGCTGAGCCTGCCACGGGCCATGCGGGCGATACGGGCGATTGAAGCCGGTACCGTGTGGGTCAATCGCTATGGACGCTCCGGCGATTTCATCATTCCAACCGGCGGTTTTCTGGGCTCGGGTATTGGTAAAGATTTGGGACGCCAGGCGTTCCAGGCCTGCCAGCGCCAGAAAAGCGTACTTATCGATTTTTAAGCACCACACCTGACAATAACGAGGTTAATTCCATGGCACTGTTTAAACCCAAATTCATCACTTTTGATTGTTACGGCACGCTGATCTTTTTTGATATGGCAGGTGCAGCAAAGCGCTGTTTTGCGGATCGGGTGGACGCGAATGCCATGGATGCCTTTGTGGCTGACTTTTCGGGCTACCGTCTGGACGAAGCGCTGGGTGCCTGGAAGCCCTATTACGATGTGGTCAGCAACGCGATTCAGCGCACCTGTAAAAAGTGGGGCGTGAAATGGACCCAGGCAGACAGCGATTACATTTATACCGACTGCGCCACCTGGGGACCGCATCCGGATGTGCCCGCCGGATTAGCCAAAGTGGCGGAAGAATTCCCGCTGGTGCTGCTGACCAACTCGATGAACGATCTGATTCCGCATCACATTCCTCGTCTTGGCGCGCCCATCCACATGACGATTACGGCCGAAGAGGCCGGTGCCTATAAACCGCAGATGAAAGGCTTTGAATACATGCTGGAAAAACTGGACTGCCGTCCGGATGAAATCCTGCATGTGTCCTCCAGTTTTCGCTATGACCTGATGACAGCGCACGATCTTGGTATCAAACACAAGGTCTGGGTCAACCGCGGACATGAACCGGCCAATCCTTATTACCAATACACCGAAATTAAAGATATTGGCGGCCTGCCTGGCGTCGTGGGTCTGTGAGGTCACTGTCATGAAACTGGAATCGTACTGGCAAGCGACCGCTCCGGCGTTTCGCGCCGCCGCCAGCGGCCCGTTACCCGCGCATGCTGATGTGGTCGTGATCGGGGCGGGCTTCACCGGTGTCTCGGCGGCTTTATCACTGGCGCGCAGTGGCATCAATGTGGTGGTGCTGGACAGCGGAGAGGTGATGAGTCAGGCCTCGTCACGCAACGGCGGCCATTGCAACACCGGCGTGGCGCAAAACTTTGCCTCGCTGGTTGGCAGCCACGGACTTGACCAGGCCAGTCGCTTCTACAAGGCATTTGACGATGCGGTAACCTATGTTGAGCAGTTAATTAAACAAGAGCAGATCGACTGCGATTTTCGTCTGTGCGGCAAGCTCAAACTGGCCAGCAAAGCATCCCACTTCTCCGGCCTGCAGGACGCCTGGACACTGATGCGCCGCACCGTGGACCCCGATATCCAGTTACTGAGCAAAGATGAGGTTCAGCGTGAAATTGGCGGTGGCGACTTTCATGGTGGACTTTTGCAACAGCATGGCGGCCAGATGCACATGGGCAAGTTTGGTGTGGGCCTGGCCGAAGCTGCGGTGCGCAGTGGCGCAAAAATCTTTACCCATCATCACGTCACTCAGCTGGAACGGCTCGACGGCTATCGTCACCGGGTAGTCACCAGCCAGGGCGAAATCCTGGCCGACAAAGTGCTGATGGCAACCGGCTGCTCCAGCGAAGGCCCGTTCCCGTGGTTTCAGCGCCGTATTGTGCCGGTGGGCAGTTTTATTGTCGTCACTGAGCCCCTGGATAACGCGCTGCTTCATGCGCTGCTGCCCGAAAACCGCAACTACGTGACCTCAATGAACATCGGCAACTACTTCCGGACCACGACGGATAGCCGTCTGGTGTTCGGTGGCCGGGCGCGCTTCGCCATCAGTAACCCGACGTCGGATTCCCGCAGCGGCGACATCCTGCATGCGGCAATGGCGAAAATGTTTCCCCAACTGGCTAACACGAAGATCGACTACTGCTGGGGCGGCATGGTGGATATGAGCGCCGATCGCCTGCCGCATGCCGGTGAACAGGATGGTGTGTTTTATTCGCTGGGCTACAGCGGGCATGGCACGCAGATGTCGGTATGGATGGGCCGGGTGATGGCCGATCTGATAAGTGAGAAATCTCGTGAAAACCCCTGGCAGCGCGAGGCATGGCCTGCACTGCCGGGTTATCACGGTAAACCGTGGTTTTTGCCGCTCGCCGGGCTCTACTACAAAGCAAAGGATCGCCTTTCATAACTTCACGTTGTTTTTCAGACAGCCAGGCGTTGCCGTGTCGCGCAATCGCGACCGAAGTCACGCCTGCACGATGATAGTCACACCGCTTTGTCGTCTGATAAACGCAGGGAATTTCACCGTTCGCGAGAACACGTAATGAGGGTGTACAGATGAGTAAAATTGATAATAAAGAATCTGACGTAACCAATCCTGCTCTGACGCGGATGATCACGGAAGGGACGCTGTCCCGCCGCAGTTTGATGAAGTTGCTTTCCGCAGGCGCAGCAATGAGTACCGGGCTGATCGGCTTCCCGGGTATGGCGCTGGCAGAAGACAAGCCGACTCAGGGTGGCAAAATTCGTGTAGGCATGTCCAACGCCTCGGCGACTGACACGCTGGACCCGGCAAAAGGTAACAACAGTGCCGACTTTACGCGTCAGTTTATGTTCTACAGCGGTCTGACTGAAGTGGATAAAACTCTGTCGGTGAAGCCTGCGCTGGCAGAATCTATTGACTCTGACGATGGCACCACCTGGAGCATCAAATTGCGCAAAGGGGTGACGTTCCATGATGGTAAACCCTTTACGGCCAAAGATGTGGTTTACTCTCTGAATCGCCACAAAGATCCGGCTGTCGCGTCCAGCGCCTTTAAACTGGCTGAGCAGTTCAAAACCATTACTGCCGTCAACGACAACGAAGTTCAGCTGATTCTGGCCGCCCCCAATTTTGACGTCCCCTATATGCTCGCCACGTCGCCTTTCCTGATAGTGCAGGACGGTACCAAAGACTTCAGTAAAGGCATCGGCACGGGGCCGTTCGTGTGCAAAAGCTTCACGCCTGGCGTCAGCACGCTCGGCACGAAAAATCCCAACTATTTTAAACCGGGACTGCCGCATCTGGACCAGGTGGAACTGCTGGGCGTCACCGATCAGGCGGCCCGCGTGAATGCGCTGTTGTCAAACGATATCCAGGTCGCCTCAGGTCTGAAAGCCCCAGACAGCATGCGCATCAGCCGTACGCCGGATCATGCCGTGCTGGAAACCAAGGGCGGCATGTACACCAACCTGATTATTCGCACGGACATTAAACCCGGCAGCAACCCGGATTTCGTGCTGGCGATGAAATACCTGCAACCAAGAGAAATCGTGGTGAAAACCGTACTGCAGGGCTTTGGTGACGTCAGTAACGATACACCCGTGCCGCCATGGCATCCGCTGTACAACGCCGATCTCAAACCACGTCCACTGGATCCGGAAAAAGCCAAGTTTTATATCAATAAAGCGGGCATGTCCGGGCAGACCATTGAGATCGTGACGTCGCCGCCGCTGGAAGGGGCAACCGAAGGCGCACAGCTGATTCAGCAGGTGGGCCGCAATGCGGGGCTGAACGTCAATGTGCGTCGTGTGCCTTATGAAGGCTACTGGGGTACGCACTGGATGAAGGATCCGATTGGCTATGGCTCCATCAATCCACGTCCCACGCTGGATATGCTGTTCTCGCAGTTCTATCTCTCCAGCGCGCCAAATAACGAAAGTGGCTGGAAAAACGACCAGTTCGATCAGTTGGTGATTGCGGCGCGCGGCGAACGTGACAAAGCCAAACGTAAGCAGATGTACGGCGACATGCAAACCCTGATCTATGACCACTGTGGCACGCTGATCCCGGCGTTCATCAGCTCAATGGACGGTTACAGCAAGAAGCTGAAAGGGTTGGAAGCCTGGCCATCAGGCATGTTGATGGGTTATCGCTTCCACGAGTTTGCCTGGCTGTCTGCCTGATCACGCGTCTGTAAGAGGAGTTCGCCGATGAACCGATACATGATGTTCCTGATTGCCCGGCGCATTGGCGCCGGCATCCTGACCTTGCTTATCGTCTCGGCGGTGGTGTTTTTTATCACCAGCCTGCTGCCGGGCGATGCGGCGCAAATGATTCTGGGGCAAAACGCCACGCCGGAAACCGTGGCGGCCCTGCGCCAGCAACTGGGCTTAGATCAGCCCCTGCTGGTGCGCTACTTCACCTGGCTCGGCGGTATGCTGACAGGAAATTTTGGCACCTCATTTGCCAGTCATCTTCCGGTGGCACAGCTGGTGGCTCAACGGCTTCCGGCGACGTTTGAACTGGCGGCTACCACGACCGCCATCTGCGTGCCCCTTGCACTGATTATCGGCATTGCGGCGGCCATGAACCGGGGGTCGAAGCTGGATCGGACGCTGGTGATTGGCACGATGGCTACGGTCGCCGTGCCAGAGTTTCTCGTAGCCACCGTGGCGGTCTTGATTTTTGCAGTGAAACTGCACTGGGTCTCTGCCATGTCACTGGGCAGTCCCAATATGGATTTCGCCAGTTATATCAAAGCTTATGCGTTACCGGTGATCACCTTATGTTGCGGGCTGGTCGCACAAATGGCACGCATGACGCGCGCAGCGATCATCAACCAGCTCGACAGCCCTTATCTGGAAATGGCCTTGCTGAAAGGCGTTTCCCCGATGCGCGCAGTACTGCGTCACGCCTTGCCTAACGCCGTCGGCCCGATTGCGAACGCCATCTCGCTCAGCCTCTCTTACCTGTTTGGCGGCGTCATCATTATTGAAACCATCTTCAGCTATCCCGGTCTGGCCAGTCAGATGGTGGATGCGGTCAGTAACCGCGATCTGCCTGTCGTACAGCTTTGCGTCATGCTGTTTGCCGGCTGTTATCTGTTACTGCTGCTGGCCGCGGATATTGTCACTATCGCCTTTAACCCGAAATGGAGGAGCTGATGAAATTACTGCTTCCCTGGCGAATTTTTCAGTCACTGTCGTTGTCAGGCCGTCTGGGCCTGGTCGTGACGCTGTTCTGGCTGATCATCGCGTTGTTTGGCACCTGGTGGGCACCGCACAGCCTTGACGATATCGGCTCCGGCCCCTTGATGGGCGGATTCACCCCGGAGAACCTGTTAGGCACCGATTATCTGGGACGAGACATGCTCACGCGCATTATGTATGGCGCGAAGTTCTCACTAGGACTGGCGCTGGGCGCGGCCATTCTCGCCAGCCTGATTGGCACGATGCTGGCCTTAATTGCCGCGGTCACCGGACGCTGGCTGGAAGAGCTGCTGGGCCGCATTAACGATGCCATGCTGGTGCTGCCGGGCAAAATCCTGGCGCTGATGATTGTGGCGGTCTTTGGCTCCTCACTGCCGATGCTGCTGATAACAGCGGTGTTTACCTACTGGCCGGGTGCCTTCCGCATTGCGTTTGCGTTAGCCAGTAGTCTACGCAACATGGATTACGTTCGGGCCTCGCGTCTGCGCGGCGAAAGCCGCTGGTACATTGCTATTCACGATATTCTGCCGAATATGCTGCATCCGGTGCTGGCCGATTTCGGTCTGCGCTTTGTGTACATCGTCTTGCTGTTAAGCGGGCTGAGTTTCCTGGGGCTGGGTGTTCAGCCGCCGTATGCCGACTGGGGGACCTTAGTGCGTGAAAATATTCAGGGGCTGTTTGACGGATCGCCGGCGGTGTTAATGCCTGCCGTGGCGATTGCCAGTCTCACGATTGCCGTCAACCTGTTTATTGACAGTTTGCAGAGCATGCGTCCGCTGACGCTGGCAAAGGAGGGGGCATGAACGTGACACCACATACGGCGATGCCTGTGATTTCGGTCGACAAGCTGCGCGTAACGGCGCACAACGACAACGGCGATGAACTGGATATCGTCTCCGATATCCGCTTCACGGTGCAGAAGGGAGAAGTGCTGGCGCTGATTGGTGAATCCGGCTCGGGTAAAACCACCATCGCGATGGCACTGATGGGCTATGCCCGTCACGGCTGTAAAATCGGCGAAGGCAATATCCACGTCGCCGGCACCAACATCATGACGTTAACGCCCGCCGAGTTGCGCTTTTTCCGCGGCAACAAGGTGTCCTACATTGCGCAGAGTGCGGCGGCCTCATTTAACCCCGGCATGAAAATTATCGATCAGGTCATCGAGCCGGTGGTGATTCATGGCACGATGACGCGCAAGGCGGCAAAAGCCAAAGCGCTGGGCCTGTTCCGTGAGCTGGCGTTGCCAAACCCCGACACCATTGGCGATCGCTTTCCGCACCAGGTCTCAGGCGGTCAGCTGCAACGTTTAATGACGGCCATGGCGCTGATTAGCGACCCAGAGGTGGTGATTCTTGATGAGCCCACGACTGCACTGGATGTCACCACCCAGGTCGAGGTGCTCAAAGCATTCCGCCGCGTGGTGAAACAGCGTGGCGTGACGGCGATTTATGTCAGCCACGATCTGGCCGTCGTCGCGCAAATGGCCGACCGGATTCTGGTCTTACTGCAAGGCAAAATAGCCGAATACGGCACGACCGCACATCTTATTGGTGCGCCGCAGGCAGACTATACGCGCCTGCTGATGGATGCGGCACAGCAAAAAGAGCGCCCCAGCAACTGGTGCCCGGCGAAGCCGGAGGAACTGCCGCTGCTGGAAGTGCGCGATCTGTCTGCCGGTTACGGGCCAAAAGGCAGCGATGGCCTGCCCAAAGTGCGCATTCTGGAAAACATCAACCTGACGCTCTGGAAAGGCCAGGCGATCGGCATTATCGGCGAGTCCGGCTCGGGGAAAACCACGCTGGCTCATGCGATAGCCGGTCTGAATCCGGCCTGTCAGGGGCACATCCTGTTTAACGGCCACATGGTGGCCGACCAGATGCAAAAGCGCACGGATAACGAGCTGCGCCGGATTCAGTATGTTTTTCAAATGGCGGATACGGCGCTTAATCCCGCGCACAGCGTGGAGCGCATTCTGTCGCGTCCGCTGACGCTGTTTCATGGACTAAGCGGCATCGCCCGACAAAACAGGTTGTATCAACTTCTGGATCTGGTGAAGTTGCCGCGCACTGTTCTTTCGCGCCGTCCCTGGTCGCTCTCGGGTGGGCAAAAGCAGCGCGTGAATCTGGCGCGGGCCCTGGCAGCAGAGCCGGATGTCATTCTCTGTGACGAGGTGACTTCGGCACTCGACACCGTTGTGGCTTCGGCGGTGCTGGATCTGATCAGTGAGCTGCGCCGCGAGCTGGGCCTGTCGGTCATCTTCATCAGTCACGATATGCACGCGGTGCGAGCCGTGTGTGATGAGATTGTGGTGATGCGCAATGGCGCTATCGTGACCCAACTGGCTCGCGGTAATTATGAACAGCCGACCAGCGAACTTTATTTCGAACGCCTGAAACGTGCTGTGCCTGAGCTCCGTCAGGGCTGGCTGGACGAGCATGAAGAGATTCTGAAAGCCGAATAACCGACACGGCTCTTTCGGTAAGTGAAACCTGTTCAGGAGCAGGACGGCAGGTCATCGCCAGCATGCCCCAACACAAGACGAGGTTGTATCGCTATGCCCGCACCGATTCGTTATGTACAGGACAGCCCGAACTTCCCGGATACCGCTGATGTGGTGGTGATTGGTGCCGGTATCGCCGGTGCTGCTGCCACCTGGTATCTGGCTAAACAAGGCCTGAAGGTGGTACTGATTGAGAAGGGCTTGGTCGGGGCCGAGCAATCCAGTCGTAACTGGGGCTGGTGCCGTCAGCAGAACCGCGATGAGCGTGAACTGCCACTGGTGATTGAAGCCCTGCGCGGCTGGGAACAATTAAGCCTTGATACCGGCGAGGAGCTGGGGTTCCGACGTAGCGGCCTGGTCTATGCCACCCGCAATGAAGCGGACATTGCCGCCTGGGACGCGTGGGGGCAGATGGCAAAGCAGTACGGCGTGCGCAGCGATATATTGAACGCGCAGCAGGCAAAAGCCCTGACGCCGGGCAGCACGACAAACTGGCTGGGCGGCGTTTCGGCCCCCGACGACGGTGCAGCAGAACCCAGACTGGCCGCGCCGGGTATCGTGATTGGCGCGCAGAAAAAGGGGGCGCTGGTCTTTCAGCAATGTGCCGTGCGCGGGCTGGATATCGCGGCCGGACGTGTGAGTGGTGTCGTTACGGAACGCGGCCTGATCAAAACCCCCCGCGTGATCTGTGCGGCTGGTGCCTGGACATCCATGTTTTGCCGCCGGCACGGCATCGATCTGCCGTTGGGGAATGTGATTGGCACCGCCTTTCGCACGCAGCCCATTGAGCAGGCCATTGCCGTGCCGTTTTATACCGAAAGTTTCGCCTGTCGGCCGCAGCTGGATGGCAGCTATACCGTTTCTGTGTCCGGTCGCGGTAGGCTGGAGCCCGGCGCGCAGGGCCTGCGATATCTGCGTCAGTTTTACCCCACGTTCAAAAGCCGCCGTAAAAATCTTACCCTGAATCTGGGGGTGAAGCCGTTCTTTCAAGGTCCTGAGGCGATGGGGCGCTGGGATCTGGATGCCGTTTCGCCGTTTGAGCGGATGCGTATTCTGGATCCGGCTGCCGATGCCTGGGTCGTGGAAAGCGGACTGGCCGCGATGCGCCGCGAATTTCCTGCCCTGGCGAATCTCAAAGTCGCCCAGGCCTGGGGCGGCATGATTGACAGTACGCCGGATGCCATTCCGGTTATTTCAACGGTGGCAAAATTGCCTGGCCTGGTGCTGTCGGCGGGGTTCAGCGCACACGGTTTTGGCATTGGCCCCGGCGCGGGCCGCCTCGCCGCTGAACTGGCGACGGACGCCACGCCGGTTGTGGATCCGACACCTTATCGCTACAGCCGTTTTACTGACGGCAGCGAACTTGATGCACCTGGCATGATGTAAGGAAAGCAAAATGACATTTCATATTCGTACGATGACCACAGATGATATTCCTCAGGTTTACGCGATGAGCCAGGCGCTTAACTGGCCACACCGTCGGGAGGACTGGGCTATCGGCATCCAACTCGGCGAAGGGGTGGTGATAGAGGAGCAGGGCGAGGTCATCGGCAGCGCGATTCTCTGGCGCTGGGGTGATGAGGCCGCCACGATTGGGCTGGTCATCGTGGCGAATCAGCATCAGGGACGTGGGCTGGGTAAACAGCTGATGCTGGCGCTGCTGGAAAAAGCACCGGGCTATAACGTGCGCCTGCATGCAACCGAAATGGGCAAGGGCCTGTATGAGAAACTGGGCTTTGTGACCTGCGGCAAAATCATGCAGTACCAAACGCCGTCCCTGAATAGCGTGCCGACCGTGCAGATTCCCACGGGATTAACCTTGTCTACCGCGACACAAGACGATCAGGACAGGCTGGTGCAAATGGATCAGGCGGCCCATGGGCTTTATCGCCCTGAACTGATTGCCCATCTGATTGACGATAACCAGACCGTGATGTTGCGGGACGATGCACAACAGGCCCGCGGTTTTGCCAGTCTGCGCCGTTTTGGTCGCGGCTGGGTGATTGGTCCGATTATCGCGGACAGTTTTCCCGTGGCGCAGGCGCTGACCGCCGCGCTGATGCAGGGCCTGAAAGGCGAATACCTGCGCATGGATACGGATGCCGCGCTGCCGATGGCCGCCTGGTTTGAAAGCCTGGGGCTGAGTAATGTGGATTCGCCAGTCACGATGGTGCGTGGTGACGTCTGGATGCCACAAGGGATGCAGGCGTTTGGCTTAATGACCCAGGCAATGGCCTGATGCATATTGTCTACAAATCGGAGCCTCAGCGCGGCCTGATGTGGCAGCGCTGGCTGGCGGCGCATGCGCCGGATATCCATTTACATCTCTGGCCTGAAACGGGCGATCCGCATCAGGTTGATGCCGTAATCGCCTGGCTGCCGCCGGAGGACATGGCCAGCCGCTTCCCCAACATGAAAATCCTGTTTTCCGTGGGGGCCGGAGCGGAGCAGTTTGATCTGTCCGCACTCCCTGCGCACCTGCCGTTAGTCAGGATGATCGAACCGGGTCTGACACAGGGCATGGTGGAATACATTACCTTCGCTGTGCTGGGACTTCATCGCGATATGCCATGCTATTTTCAGCAACAGCGGGCACAGCAGTGGCACGTCCATTCAGCCCTACCGGCCAGTGAGCGTCGCGTTGGGATCATGGGGCTGGGTGAACTGGGGCGCGCCGCACTGACGCAGCTTCAGACGTTAGGCTTTGACTGTGGCGGCTGGAGCCGGACGCCGCATGCGATACCGGGCGCAACCTGCTGGCACGGCGACGACCAGCTTGACGCGTTTCTGTCACGCAGCGACATTCTGGTCTGTCTGTTGCCTCTGACGCCCAGCACACAGGGCCTGCTGAATGCCAGACTGTTCAGCCAACTGCCCGCTGGGGCAGCACTGGTGCAGGCGGGACGTGGGCCACAGCTTAATGAGCACGATTTACTTGCCGCGCTGGACAGCGGTCAGTTACGCGCCGCCGTGATTGATGTGACGGAACCAGAGCCGCTGCCTGCCGGTCATGCGTTCTGGACACATCCTGCCATCTGGCTGACGCCGCACATTGCCAGCCGAACCCAAAACGACAGCGCGGTGAGCGCACTGGTTGCCAACCTGCGGCGCTTTCAACGCGGCGAGCCGCTGCACGGCGTTATCGATCGTTCACGAGGATATTGAGATGGACCATTTAGTGGCGTTGCGCCGGGATTTACACCGCCACCCGGAACTGGGATTTCACGAGCAGCGTACCAGTGAGATTGTCGCCCGTTTCTTGCACGACCTGGGCATTGAAGTGCATCGCGGTATAGGCAAAACCGGTATCGTGGGCGTGCTGAAGAAAGGCACGAGTCCGCGCATGATTGGGCTGCGCGCCGATATGGATGCGCTTCCCATGCAGGATAAAGGTGAGGTCGCCTGGACCAGCCTGGAACAAAACCGCAGTCATGCCTGTGGTCATGACGGGCACACAACGATGCTACTGGGCGCAGCGGAAAAGCTGGCGCGCGAAATTGAGTTCGACGGCACAGTGTGCTTTATCTTTCAACCGGCAGAAGAGGGGCTGGCGGGGGCGAAAGCCATGATCGACGATGGCCTGTTTGAGCGCTTTCCCTGCGATGGGGTGTTTGCGTTGCACAACTGGCCGGAGCTCCCGCTCGGCGAGATTCAAACCCGTCCCGGGCCCATTATGGCCGCGGCCGACCGTTTTGATATCACTGTCAAAGGCGCAGGCGGCCACGCTGCCCAGCCCCACTTGACCCACGACACGCTGCTGGCACTGAGTGAGCTGGTCGTCCAGCTCAACACCCTGGTGCCGCGTGCGCTTGATCCCTGCGAACCTGCGCTCCTGACCGTGACGCGCATGCAGGGGGGATTTTCTCATAATATGATCCCTGCAGAAGCCAACATCACCGGCACGGTACGCACCTTCAACCCGGCGGCGCAGGACATCATCGAATCACGTCTGCGGCAGATGGCGGAACATATCACGGCTGCGCACGGTTTACAGGCCGAGGTCAACTATGTGCGCTATTACCCGGCCACGATTAACAGCGACGCGGAAGCCACTCAGGCACTTGCCGCCCTGCAGGCGGCGGGAATGCGCGCAGAGCCGGCACCACAGCCTGCGCTGACCTCAGAAGATTTTGCGTTTATGTTGCAGGCGAAACCCGGTGCTTATTTGTGGATCGGATCCGCACCCTCTAAGCCGCTGCATCATGCGGCCTATGACTTTAACGACGCGTTGATACCGCATGGAATACGGGCATTTATCACGCTGGCCTGCCACGGGCTGGGGGCAACATTTCCTTGCTGAAACCTGTGGGATTTTAACACTTAATGCCGCTACTGGCGGAATTACGGCACCGTAACCAATCGACAGATTGCGATACTGAAGCCAACCGAACACGACGTGGATGAGGTAGAGAAATGCAGAATGTCCTGGCAGAAAAGCAAACTTATTCGGATAACAGCCTGTTGCTGGATGTCCGTGAACATCATGTGCCGTGTGGCATTGTTACCGCGCATCCGCTGGTGATTGAGCGAGCCAAAGGCAGTGAAGTATGGGATGTGGAAGGCAACCGCTACCTGGATTTTGTGGGCGGTATTGGCGTCCTTAACGTTGGCCATAACCATCCGGCCGTGGTTAACGCCGTAACCCGCCAACTGGGTCTGGTGTCACATGCCTGTTTTCAGGTGGTGGCTTACCCGGGTTATATCGAACTGGCGCAGCGTCTGAATAAACTGGTCGGCGGTGACGACCATTATAAAAGTGTTTTCTTCACCAGTGGCGCGGAAGCCGTGGAGAACGCAGTAAAAATTGCCCGTGCGCATACACAGCGTCCAGGCATCATCGCTTTTGATGGCGCGTTCCACGGCCGCACCCTGCTTGGCGTGACGCTGACCGGCATGTCTGCACCGTACAAGCAGAATTTTGGTCCGTTCCCGAGTGATGTTTATCGTCTGCCGTTCCCGAATCCATTGCACGGTGTGACGGAAGCCGACTGTCTGAAAGCACTTGATCAGCTGTTTGCTGTGCAAATTCTGCCGGAGCGCGTCGCCGCGATTATCATTGAACCTGTTCAGGGCGATGGCGGCTTCTTACCTGCAGGCCCGGCGTTTATGCAGGCGCTGCGTCGGATTACTACCCAGCATGGCATCCTGCTGATCTGTGATGAAATCCAGAGCGGTTTTGGCCGTACCGGCACCATGTTTGCCTTCCAGCAACTCGGCATCAAGCCTGACATGATTACCACGGCGAAAAGTCTGGCTGGTGGTCTGCCGATTTCGGGCGTGGTGGGCAAAGCCGAGATTATGGACAGTCCGGCCCCTGGCGGCCTGGGCGGTACTTATGGCGGTAACGCGCTGGCCTGTGCGGCGGCACTGGCTGTACTGGATATCTTTGAGCAGGAAAACCTGCTGGCGCGTTCCTGCCAGTTAGGCGAGCAGTTAAACCAGCGTCTGCGCCAGCTTGCGGATAAATATGCCTGCATCGGCGATGTACGCGGCGTGGGCTTTATGCAGGCCGTTGAGATTCTGGATGTGGATACGCATAAACCTGACAGTGCACTGACGCAAAAGATCCTCGACTGCGCCTGTCAGGAGGGGTTACTGCTGATTAAATGTGGCTTACATCGCAACACCATACGTTTCCTTGCACCGTTAGTGACCACCGACTCGCAACTTGAAGAGGCGCTGCATATTTTCGATATCGCGCTGGCGCGCGCGACCGGTCGTTTGTAACCCTCGCTGCTCTCATTGACAAAGCAACCACCCGGCCTGCGGCCTGCCACGCCGCAACCGGGTGTCACGCTGGCGCATTTTTTGCAAAGCGTGATAAGCCCGGGATTTTTTGTGTTACAAAAAAGTAGCGTAGTTGTTATTTTAAAAGGCGTATTTTAAGTATCACGCAGAATGCGCGTTGCGCTGACACACACAGAACCTTTCTGGGTAGTAACGAACATCCAGTACAGCTGTAAACAATGAGGGGTGCTATGAACGGCTTAATGAAACTCGACCGCATCGATATCAATATTCTGGTGCAACTCCAAAAAGATGGCCGTATCAGCAACGTCAATCTCGCCGATGCAGTGGGGCTGTCCCCGAGTCCCTGCCTGCAGCGGGTAAAACGGCTGGAGCAGGCCGGCTTTATTACCGGCTATGAAGCGCACGTCAATCTCACCAAAATTACCGATTCCGTCACCGTGTTTACCGAAGTCACCCTGAACGGACATCGTCGCGAAGACTTTATGAAGTTCGAAGCAGCGATGCGTGAAGTTGATGAACTGATGGAGTGTCACTTGATTACTGGTGGCTACGATTACCTGTTGCGCTTTATTACCCGCAGCATTGAGCATTATCAGGATGTGATTGAGAAGATGCTGGATGCGCAAATTGGTATCGATAAGTACTTCAGCTATATCGTGATTAAATCACCCGTCATGAAAAGCAGCGTGCCGCTGCGCTCCCTGATTAGCAAGCATAACCCAATGGAGTTCGGCGTCTGACGTTTGGTTAAGCGCGCAGGAACCTGACAACCTCATTCCCTGCGCGCCTTGCCGGGGCTTATCAGGTTCAGAGCAGCGTAATACTGAGTCGCGTCGCGCTGCTGACAGGTCTGGCCTGATAGCCTTCGACAATGATGCGACTAAAGTGCGCCGCAAGTGAGCCCGCCTGCATCAACGGGATCAGATCGCCCGCTGCTGGGCGATAGCCTTTGACAAACTTCACCCACAGCGTCCCCCCAGCCACTAAGGTCCCGTTCACGATGAGACGGCCACCACCCTGACCATCAATATCCAGTTCCAGACCGGCTTCGGGCAGTGCCGTGTAGCTTTTCACCTGTACCGGCGACAGGGCAGCAATGCGCACGCGGCCCTGATTGCCCACATAGAGATCACCCACGCCGAAGGCGCGGGCTGAACCGGCTTCCAGCACGCCACCCTGCACCTCCGTACCGCCGCTGTAGCGGTTCGCGCCAGTGAGCCTCAGGGTGCCTGAACCCTGTAAGGTCAGCTTTCCCTGACCGTCGATCGCATTCCGCCAGCTGTCGGACTGATTAAAACCGCCTTTAGCGGCGTCCATTGCCACTTTAACGTTGCCGGTAAACTGACCATATCCGTCGGCGGCGGCCACCATGTTCAGGCGTCCCCAGCCTTCAGCATCGTCCATGATCGGGTAGCCTGAGGCCAACGCGGTAGTTTTTAATACCACGCGCCGTTGCAGGGCGCTCAGATAGGGAAACCGGGTTTCCAGCAAGATCTCGGCCCCTTTGGGCACCACGGGGGAACGGTGGCGAGGGCCGATGGGGGCGAACCCAAAGGTCATGCGCCGCAGCGCCTGAAGGCGATTAAGGGTGGGATCGGCGAAGCGATCGGCGCTCGGCGGTGCGGCATGGGCATAGGCAAAGAAGGTGGCCGGTTGCGTCGCGGTGCGTTGCCATAATGCCTGATGCGCCTGGGTGAAGGCACGCCTGGCTGCCTCATGATAAGCCGTCAGATTGGCGGTGGTTACCGCCAGCGCCAGCATGCGCCCGCCGATGACGTCCAGAGGCGAGTGCATTCCGGCCACGATCCGGTTTTCGCCCAGCTCCATCCCGCGGCTGACCATCTCCTGATAGCGCTCCGGCACCAGCCACGCCATGGTAAGGGCATCTCTGACGGCTTCCGCCGTGTGGCCGCTGATAAATCCGCCGTCGATGGAGGGCTGTGAATTCTCCGCAGGCACAAGCGCAGGAACAACCTCTACCGCCGAACGCCAGCGATACGGACGCGCATATTTATAGAAGCGCTTCACCGGTTCGGTCGAGGCGTTGTTGCCCATTTCATTGAGAAAATCCACCACCAGACCAAAGTCGCGATTGCCTTCCTGACTGCCCACACCGGTATTGTTGCCTTTATCCACGTACAGCACGGTGGTGGCATCAGCCGGAATGCGTGTCAGGGTTGTGACCTGCTGGGCCGCACTGCGCCATGCGCCCGTCAGTGGCCCCATGCCATCTGTGACGCTGTAGCCTTTGCCACGACGGTCGTCGTAATAGGCCGCCTCAGCCTGGGCTGCCGTGCGCCGTCGTGTCGTTGTCACCACATACTGAACATTCGCGGCCAGGACGTGAGAATTGAGGATTGTGCCGCACTCGGGGGCCTTATCAGGCAGTCCCGTGCAGTCAGAAGGCGTAATGGCTGCAAAACCCTCACGGGCCGGCGCGGTAATCCCCGCATCGACCTTTAGCGTGCGTGGGCGCCACAGGGCAAGAAAGCCGGATACCACGCGCACACCGGCATTGGTGTCGAGCGTCGCAAACCGGGCATCACCACGTTGGTTCGTGGCGATATTGTCGATAAACGCGGGCACGTCTGCGGCAGGCGCGCTGTCGGTGAAGCCCGGATCCCTCGGCGGGACAGGCAGTGCGGTAGCGGGCCGATCCTGACCCAATACAGGTGTCGAAACCATGCCAGAAAACAGCGCCAGATAAAGGCCAAAACGAACAGCAGCAGACATGATGAAAACCTTCAGGGCGAATGGTGACCCGGTATTGTGGCCGCAAAGCGTTAATGACACATGACAATCCCGTGACGATCTGACGTGAAAATAGCTTTCCAGATGGTGCTGTAAAGTTTCCCATTTGTTGTGCAGTCTGCCCCATAAACGTGCCCTGAACCGCCGTGACGCGGCCGGGGGAGCAGCGCGTCTTATCATAAGAATTCGATCTTGTATCCAAGGCCGTATCCCGACGGGCATTCACGCCCTATGACGTCGGGGCGGCGATTTTTGGCATGCTTCATGCAAATCCTGTCCGGTAAGCCCTATCCAGAAGAACACATGCGTGGAAAACGGATTAACAGCCCGGCAAGGCGGCACATCAACGCCACGCAATGCACACATGTCGGCAGCGATACGGCACGTTTTTCGTCATAACGATGGCGAGTACGGGATGAAAAACAGTGCGCTGACGCGGCTATCCGTAGACTGACATTGACCAGGAACTGACAAATGAAAAAACAGGCTTCCCCAACGTTAGAGCAGGAGTTTGAGCACGAACCCGTGCCGCTCTCACATCGCCATCCGACCCGGTCGGTTTCGGCCGTCTGGTTTGGTTTTCCTATGATCCTCACGAATGCGCTGTTTGGCGGCATCATCACCTGGCACCTTGGCTTCTGGCCTGCGCTGCTGGCGATTGTGATGGGCAATCTGGTGCTGTTTGCCTACGTCGGTGCGCTGAGCTGGTTTGCCGGTAACACCGGTATGAATTTTGCCCTGCAGGCGAAAAGAACCTTTGGCAGCAAAGGTTACATCCTCGTGTCGGGCTTCCTCTCGACCGTGGTGATTGGCTGGTACGCCTTTCAGACCGGACTGACCGGTACGGTGATTCATGAGACGTTCGGCTGGAATGCGCTGGGCGTGACGGCGTTTTCCATGGTGTTGTTTACTGCCGTCACCTTTTTGGGCGTCCGCGCGCTCTCGGTGCTGGGCATGATCGCCGCACCGTTATTTATTGTACTCGGCTTTGTGGCGCTCTACTTCATCGGTCAGACGCATGACTTTGCCAGCATGTTCCACTGGACAGGTAGCCCGGCGGTGGCGGGGGCCATGAGCATGGGTACGGCGGTCACCATGGTGGTGGCGGGTTTTGCCGATTCCGGCACCATGACCGCCGATTTCACCCGCTGGTCGAAGAGTGGACGCGCTGCGGTCATTGCCGCCTTTTCGGCCTTTCCGGTTGCGAACCTGATCGCCTATCTGTTTGGCGTGATTATCGTTTCAGTTGGCGCGGCGGTCGATCCGCTGACGAACGGCGGCAACTTTCTGCCCATGCTGATGGGCCATGGTGATGTCCTGACCCTGGTGGCTTTCCTGTTTGTGTTTATCAACCTTGGCTCGGTATGTACGCACTGTCTTTATAACGGTGCGGTCGGGTTTAGCCATCTTTTTAACAGCAAGATGCGCCGCTGGACCCTGATTCTTGGCGCCATCGGCGGTCTGCTGGCACTGGCAGGCGTCTGGTCATATTTTCTCGAATGGCTGAGTCTGCTGGGCGTGGTGGTGCCGCCGTTTGGTGCGGTAATGATTGTCGATCTGATCTTCATGGCAAAGATGAGTGAGAAGCGTGCTCCGCAGCGTTTTCGTGGCGTGGCGTTTGCGGCCTGGGCACTGGGCAGTCTGTGCGCCGTTATTGCACATCTCGCGTTCCCACAGTTTGGTGAAGCGGTGATCGGTCTGGTGACCGCCGCACTGAGTTACACCCTGATGATGAAATTACGTGCCCCGGCACCCTTACTGGAGAAAAAGAATGCCTGAGTACAGCGTGAACTCAACCCCGTATCCGTGGCCGTTTGACGGCCAGTTTAGTCCGGCCGACACGGCTCTCCTCGTCATTGATATGCAAATCGATTTTTGTGGCCCGGGGGGCTACGTTGACAGGATGGGCTACGACATTGGCCTGACGCGTGCGCCTGTCGAACCCCTTAAAGTGTTACTGGCACGTATGCGGGCGCTTCAGTTTCCCATCATTCATACCCGGGAAGGGCACCGCCCGGACCTGAGTGACTTACCGGCAAACAAGCGCTGGCGTTCGGCCAGGATGCAGGCGGAGATCGGCAGTACAGGGCCGTGCGGCCGTATCCTGGTGCGCGGTGAGCCGGGCTGGGAGATTATCCCCGAGCTCGCCCCCTTAGCAGGAGAAGTGATCATTGATAAGCCCGGTAAAGGATCCTTTTATGCCACAGACCTTGAGCTGGTCTTACGCAGTCGCGGCATTCGGAATTTAATTATTACCGGTATCACGACGGATGTATGTGTTCATACGACGCTGAGAGAGGCCAACGATCGCGGATATGAGTGCCTGGTATTGTCCGACTGTTGTGCCGCCACAGAGCAACGCCATCATGAAGCCGCGCTGAGCATGATCCACATGCAGGGCGGCATCTTTGGTGCCGTTGCTACCTCTGCCGCGCTGCTGGACACGCTCGGTCAGCCTTAATAGGCTGTTCTGCCAGCCTGTCGCCCTGAGCGGGACAGGCTGGCGCAAATTCATTTTTACGTCACCGTCTCGTCACCTCGCTGTCATCTGATCTCGTCACTCTGTTTCCATCCCGCAGCATCTTCGCTGTGAAATCCCTCTACTGATGTGAGGATTTAATTGTGATGGAGTTATCCAGACATCCGACCACTGTTTATCAGGCTGTTGCCGCGCAACTGGAGCAGGCTGTTCAGGAACGCTACCGCAGCGGTGACTATTTACCTTCTGAGCAGCAGCTGGCCGATCACTATGCGGTGAACCGCCATACGCTTCGTCGGGCAGTAGACGAACTGGTGAATAAGGGCCTGCTGCAACGTCGCCATGGTGTCGGCATTTTAGTGCTGATGCGCCCCTACGACTATCCGCTACACGCTCAGGCTCGCTTCAGCCAGAACCTGATGGAGCAGGGCAGCGACCCCACCAGTGAACGCCTGCTGGCGGTGCTGCGCCCGGCCAGTGCCGACGTGGCCGCCGCGCTTGGCGTCAGCGAAGGCGCTAACGTTATTCATCTGCGAACCCTGCGCCGGGTGAATGGCTTGCCGGTCTGCCTGATCAACCACTTCCTTGCCGATCTCAGCTGGTGGCCACAGCTGCAGCGCTTCAACAGCGGCTCACTTCATGACTATCTGCAGCAGCACACCGGTAAGCAGCTGGTGCGCAGCCAGACGCGCATCAGCACCCGCCGGGCGCAGGCTAAAGAGTGTAAGCAGCTGGAAATCGCGCTGCACTCTCCACTGTTGTGCGTGCGGACGCTGAATAAAACCACCGATGGCGCAATGGCGGAATACTCCGTTAGCCTCACGCGTGGCGACATGATCGAACTCACTCTGGAGCATTAATGAAACAGCAAACGGCCCGCCAGCACTGGCTTTCGGTGTTGGCACACAGCAGCGCAGCCGAGCTTGACGCGTACTGGCAGCCGCTCAACCTCAAGCCCGAATTTACCCTGATTCGCCCGGCCGAGATTGGTCTGACGCGCCTGCAGGCCCGCATGGGCGCCACCGGCAAACGCTTTGTAGTGGGCGATGCCACCGTGACGCGTGCAGTGGTGCGGCTGAACGACGGCACCCTGGGTTACAGCTATCTTCTCGGTCGGGATAAAGACCATGCCGAACGCTGCGCTCTGATGGATGCCCTGTTGCAACAGGCGGACACCGCTGAACTGCTGCAGGAAAAAATAATTATCCCGCTGGCGGCCTCGCGTGAAGAACAGCGTCAGCTGCGTGCACGTGAAATCGCCAGCAGCAAAGTGGACTTCTTTACGCTGGTACGCGGAGACAATGAATGACTTTACTGGCAAGTTTTAATCACCCGGTTGCGGATGCACAGCATGCCTTCCGCCGCATTCTGAAAGCCATGAGCGAGCCTGGCGTGATGGTTTCCCTGCCGCTGCAACAGGGCTGGGGCGCACTTTCGCCTGCCGCCACCGCCGTGCTGCTGACGCTGGTGGATCAGGAAAGCCCGCTGTGGCTGGATCCCCAGGTTGATAATCAGGAACTGCGCGATAACCTGCGTTTCCATACGGGTGCGCCCCTTACCGACAGCAATGACGCAGCCTTTGCGCTCAGCCACGCGACCGCTCAGCCCAATCCTGCAGACTTCGCCGCAGGCGACAATCTGGCACCGGAAAAAAGCACCACGTTGATTATTGAGGTGCCCGCACTGAACGGTGGGCTGGCGCTACGGTTGTCTGGTCCGGGCCTGCGAGAGGCGCGCGCCATTGCGCCCCAGTTGCCAGAAAGCGTGCTCGAATACCTGCGCGCCCGACCGCATCCGTTCCCTCAGGGCGTGGATCTCATCTTTACCTGTGGCGAAGCGATGATGGCGGTGCCACGGACAACCCATGTTGAGGTGTGCTCATGTACGTAGCGGTCAAAGGGGGCGAAAAAGCCATTGCCAATGCCCATCATCTTCAGGCCGATCTGCGCCGGGGCGACCGTACGGTCGCGGAGTTATCCTGCGATCAGATCGCGCAGCAGCTTGGCCTGGCGGTAGATCGCGTGATGACCGAAGGCGGCATTTACGATCCCGCGCTGGCGGCGTTAGCCATTAAACAGGCTAGCGGCGATCTGGTTGAGGCCATTTTTTTGCTACGCGCCTATCGCACAACCCTGCCACGTCTGGCGCAAAGCACGCCGCTGGACACCGGCAATATGCGGATCGAGCGGCGTATCTCCGCGGTTTATAAGGATTTGCCTGGCGGTCAGGTTTTAGGCCCAACTTATGACTACAGCCACCGGCTGCTGGACTTTACCCTGATGGCTAACGGGGAAACGCCTTTGCCGCCGCGCAGTGAGCAGGCGCTACCCGAACACTGCCCGCACATGTTCAGCATGATGAGCGACGAAGGCTTAGCAGAGCGTGAAAGCGACGACGGCAGCGAACCCACCGACATCACCCGAGAGCCAATGGGCTTTCCCGCCTCGCGTGCCGCACGACTGCAACAGCTGGTGCGAGGCGATGAAGGTTTTCTGCTGTCGCTGGGCTATTCCACCCAGCGCGGCTATGGCCGCACCCATCCGTTTGCCGGAGAAATCCGGACCGGTTATGTCAGCGTCAGCGTTTGCCCGGAAGAACTGGGATTTGAGCTGGAGATTGGGGAAATGCTGCTGACCGAGTGTGAAATGGTCAACGGTTTTACCCACGATGGGGAAAGCGCACCGCACTTTACGCGCGGCTATGGCCTGGTCTTTGGTCGGGCAGAGCGTAAAGCCATGTCCATGGCGCTGGTGGATCGCGCCTTACAGACGCGCGAGCATAATGAACGTATCACCAGCCCGGCGCAGGATGAGGAATTTGTTCTGTCCCATGCGGATAACGTTGAAGCCGCAGGCTTTGTTTCCCACTTAAAACTGCCGCACTACGTCGATTTCCAGGCGGAACTGGAACTGCTGAAACGTCTGCGTCAGGACTATCAGGAGCAGCAAAATGGCTGAACTCAGCGGCTATAACAACGGCTACCTTGACGAACAAACCAAACGCACTATCCGGCGCGCCATCTTAAAAGCGGTGGCGATTCCAGGCTATCAGGTGCCCTTTGCCGGACGCGAAATGCCGATGCCTTACGGCTGGGGCACCGGCGGGATTCAAATCACCGCCAGCGTCATTGGCGACAGAGACGTCCTGAAAGTCATCGACCAGGGCGCGGACGATACGACCAACGCCGTATCCATCCGTCGTTTCTTCCAGCGAGTGAGCGGCGCGGCCACCACGGAACGCACGGTGGATGCCACGCTGATTCAGACGCGTCACCGTATTCCGGAAACCCCGCTGGAAGAAGATCAGATTCTGATTTTTCAGGTGCCGATTCCCGAGCCGCTGCGCTTTATTGAGCCGCGCGAGACGGAAACCCGCACCATGCATGCGCTGGAAGAGTACGGCATCATGCAGGTCAAACTGTACGAAGATATTGCCCGTTTCGGCCACATCGCCACCACCTATGCCTATCCGGTGAAGGTCAACGATCGCTATGTGATGGATCCGTCGCCGATTCCCAAATTCGATAACCCGAAGATGCACATGATGCCCGCCCTGCAGCTGTTTGGTGCCGGACGCGAGAAGCGCATCTATGCCTTGCCGCCTTACACCAAAGTTGAAAGCCTCGACTTCGACGATCATCCCTTCACCGTGCAGCAGTGGGACGAACCCTGTGCGCTGTGCGGATCGCGTCACAGCTATCTGGACGAGGTCGTGATGGACGATCAGGGAACGCGCATGTTTGTGTGCTCAGATACCGATTTTTGCCACCAGCAGCAGGAACAACAACATGCACAGTGAACAACCGCTGCTCGCGGTCCATAACCTCACGCACCTTTATGCACCGGGCAAAGGTTTCGAGGAGGTCAGCTTTGATCTCTACCCGGGCGAGGTGCTGGGGATTGTGGGAGAGTCCGGTTCGGGTAAAACCACCTTGTTGCGGAGCCTGTCTGCCCGGCTGGCCCCGCAGGCAGGCGCAATTCATTACCTGCAGCGCGATCTTTACCAGATGAGCGAAAGCGACCGTCGCCGCTTACTGCGCACGGAGTGGGGCGTGGTACACCAGCATCCGCTGGAAGGACTGCGTCCCCAGGTCTCGGCAGGCGGCAATATCGGTGAGCGTTTAATGGCCGTCGGCCACCGTCACTATGGCGAGATCCGCGCCGAGGCGAGTCACTGGCTGCAGGCGGTGGAAATCGCTGCGAACCGTATCGATGACCTGCCGACGACGTTTTCCGGCGGCATGCAGCAGCGTCTGCAAATCGCCCGCAATTTAGTCACCCAGCCGAAACTGGTGTTTATGGATGAACCTACAGGCGGGCTGGACGTCTCGGTGCAGGCGCGCTTGCTGGATCTGCTGCGTACGCTGGTGCGCGAACTGAATCTGGCGGTGATCATTGTGACCCACGATCTGGGCGTGGCCCGTCTGCTGGCGCATCGGCTGCTGGTCATGAAGCAAGGCCGGGTAGTGGAAAGTGGGTTAACCGACCGCGTGCTGGATGATCCCCACCATCCTTATACGCAACTGCTGGTTTCATCGGTGCTTAACTAATGGCGACAGCGACTATGAAGACGCAACTGCGCGTAGAAAATTTGTGCAAAACCTTTGTGCTGCACAATCAGAATGGGGCGGCTCTGCCAGTGTTGCAGGATGCCAGCCTGGAAGTCAGTGAGGGCGAATGCGTGGTGCTGCACGGTCATTCGGGCAGCGGCAAATCCACCCTGCTGCGTGCCCTGTATGGCAACTATCAGGCCAACAGCGGCAGTATCTGGGTGCAGCATCGGGGCGAATGGGTCGATATGGCACAGGCACCCGCTCGCCAGATTATTGCCATTCGTCGGGATACCATCGGCTGGGTCAGTCAGTTTCTGCGGGTTATCCCGCGCGTGCCGACCCTGGATATCGTGATGCAGCCGTTACTGGAACGCGGCGTTGAGCGCAGCTTCTGTGAAGCGCGCGCCAAAGATCTGCTGACCCGGCTCAACGTCCCGCAACGCCTCTGGTCCCTGGCACCTTCAACGTTCTCCGGTGGCGAGCAGCAGCGCGTCAACATCGCCCGTGGCTTTATTGCCGATTATCCCGTACTGCTGCTGGATGAGCCTACGGCGTCGCTCGACAGCGTTAACAGCGCCGCAGTTGTGAGTCTGATTGAACAGGCGCGCGCGCGTGGCGCGGCCATTGTCGGTATTTTTCATGACGAAGCGGTGCGGGAGCGTGTGGCCGATCGCCTGCACGTGATGCAGCCCTTCAAAACAGGGGCAGAAGCATGATCATCAATAATGTAAAGCTGGTGCTGGAAAACGAAGTGGTAGCGGGATCGCTGGAGTTTCGTGAAGACCGCATTACCAACTTTAGCGAAACCGCCAGCCAGCTCGCCAGCGCGCTGGACGGAGAGGGCGCGTTTCTGTTGCCCGGACTGGTCGAGCTGCACACGGACAACCTGGACAAGTTCTTCACCCCGCGGCCCAAGGTTGACTGGCCAGCCCATTCCGCCATGAGCAGCCACGATGCGCTGATGGTGGCCAGCGGCATCACTACCGTGCTGGATGCCATCGGTGTGGGTGATGTACGCGATGGGGGACACCGGCTGGAAAACCTCAGCAAAATGATTGGCGCGATTCGTGACAGTAACCGCAAGGGGCTCAACCGCGCCGAGCATTTATTACATCTGCGCTGCGAACTGCCGCATCACACCACGCTGCCGCTGTTTGAAGCGCTGATCTCGTCACCGGAGCTGTCACTGGTCTCGCTGATGGACCATTCACCGGGCCAGCGCCAGTACGCGTCGCTGGAAAAGTATCGCGAGTACTATCAGGGAAAATATCAGCTTAATGACGAGCAGATGGACGAGTTTGAACGCGATCAGCTGGCGCTGGCGAAAGAGTGGTCGCAACCCAACCGCCTGGCGATTGCCGCGCTGTGCCGGGATCATGGTATTGCGATTGCCAGCCACGATGACGCGACCGCAGCACACGTGGAAGAGTCGCACGGCGTAGGCAGCGCAATAGCTGAATTCCCCACCACGCTGGAGGCGGCGAAGGCGTCACGTTATTGCAATATGCAGGTGTTGATGGGCGCACCGAATATTGTTCGCGGTGGCTCGCACTCGGGTAACGTAGCCGCCTGGGAGCTGGCATCACACGGGATGCTGGATATTCTGTCATCGGACTATTATCCCGGCAGCCTGTTAGATGCGGCCTTCCGCTTAGCGGCGGATGAGCGGAACACGCTGTCACTGTCCCAGTCTGTTGCGCTGGTCACCTGTAATCCGGCGCGCGCGTTGGGACTGGAGGATCGTGGCGTGATTACGGAAGGCTGCCGCGCGGACCTGGTACTGGCGCATACCCAACATGGTCATCCCCACATCCGCCATGTCTGGAGCAAAGGCCGGCAGGTGTACTGATGGCCCGGCTCATCTGGCTTATCGGCCCGTCCGGCTCAGGCAAGGACAGCCTGCTGGATCTGCTGCGCGAGGCGCCGCCTGACGGCCTGCTGATTGCGCACCGCTATATCACCCGCCCTCACGATGTGGGGGGCGAAAACCACGTGGCCCTGACGGAAGCGGAGTTTATCCGGCGCGAGGCGCTGGGGTTATTTGCGGTCAGCTGGCAGGCCCACGGTTTTCATTACGGTATAGGGAGTGAAATCGATAGCTGGCTGGCGTGCGGGCAAAACGTGCTGGTAAACGGCTCCCGCCAGCATCTGGAACAGGTTCGTGCGCGTTATGGCGCACGGCTGTTGCCGCTGTGTATTGAGGTTTCCCCATCGGTGCTTGCTGCGCGGCTCCGGCAGCGGGGGCGCGAGAGCGAAGACGAGATCGTTCAACGACTGGCGCGCGCGGCCCAGCATCAGCCAGAGGGCTGCCTGCGGCTGAATAACGATGGTGCGCTGGTGGATACGGTACAACAGTTACGACAGCTGCTGGCGGAGTTCCCATGAAACTGACCTTGCTTGGTACCGGCGGCGTAACAGGCGCGCCGGTGTTTGGTTGTGACTGTCATGCCTGTTTGCGCGCCCGCCAGTCTGCCCGCTATCGCCGCGCGCCCACCTGCGCGTTAATTGAGGCCGGACGCGAACGTATTTTACTGGATGCCGGTTTGCCATTGCTGGCCGAGCGCTTTCAGCCTGGCGAAATCAACCGAATTTTGCTGACCCACTATCATATGGACCATGTGCAGGGGCTGTTCACTCTGCGCTGGGGCGAGGGCGAATCTCTTCCTGTGTGGGGACCGCCGGACGACAAGGGCTGCGATGACCTGTTTAAGCATCCCGGACTGCTGGATTTTCGCCCCGCCTTAACGCCTTACGTGGCACATCAGTTCGGTGAATTACAGGTGACACCATTGCCGCTTCAGCATTCACGACTGACCCACGGCTACCTGTTTGACTGGCATGGATCGCGTCTGGCCTGGCTGTGCGATACCTGCGGCCTGCCGCCGGACACCGCCGATTTCCTGCGTGGACAACGGCTGGATCACCTGCTGGTAGACTGTAACGATCCCCCCGGGCAGGGCGGGCGCAACCATAACGATTTGACCGCCGCGCTAAACATCATTGATGAACTGAAACCGCACCAGGCCTGGCTGATTCATCTCAGCCATCACATGGATAGCTGGCTGGCAGAGCACGCCTTACCCGATGGGGTTCGCGCAGCCTGTGACGGCTTGTCGCTGTCTCTGGGGGCCGATTTGCCTGTCACAGTTTAATCATCTAACCGTAATACAGCTTTCATCCCCTGTGTTCTTAATATAGCGGTCTCTCGTCAGGTTCCTGCGGCGCGAGCAGGGACTGCTGTTCCTGTCGCCCGATAACGCACTGAACCGATGGGTACGAGCCAGACAGGGTAAGTCAGCCCCGGGATTCTGGGGCAGGTCACAGAACGTAAACTGGAACAACGGAGAACATCATGGCACAGGCACTGCTTAAAACGGTGGTCGATAACGTCCCCTCATCGACCCACTCAGGCGGGCAAAAAGTGTTATCTGTTCAGGGATTGAGCAAGGCCTATGGCAACAATAAGGTCCTCGATAATGTCAGTTTCGATCTGCATGCGGGTGAATTAGTTGCGGTAATTGGTCGCTCTGGCGCAGGCAAATCGACGCTGCTGCATATGCTGAACGGCACAATCTCCGCCTCGCAGGGTGCAATTGTGAGCCTGCATCACGGCGAAGCCGACCGCGATGTGGTGAATCTCAGCAGCCGCCAGATGCGTGAATTGCGCACCCAGTGCGGGATGATTTTTCAGGATTTCTGCCTGGTGCCTCGCCTTGATGTGTTAACCAACGTGCTGTTGGGTCGCCTCAGTCAGACGTCAACGCTGAAATCATTTTTCAAAGTGTTCTCTGACACCGACCGTGCTCGCGCCATTCAACTGCTTGAGTGGATGAATATGCTGCCGCAGGCGTTACAGCGGGCCGAGAATCTCTCCGGCGGTCAGATGCAGCGCGTGGCAATTTGCCGGGCGCTGATGCAAAACCCCAAAATTCTGCTGGCCGATGAGCCGGTCGCTTCGCTCGATCCTAAAAATACCACCCGTATTATGGATGTGCTGCGCCAGGTCAGCGATCAGGGCATCAGCGTGATGGTGAATCTGCACTCCATTGAGTTGGTAAAACGTTACTGCACGCGTGTGATAGGTATTCAGCGCGGTGTGGTGATCTTTGACGGCCATCCTTCTGACCTGACGGACGACTTACTGCATCAGCTGTACGGCGATGAATTTAACCAGATCCACTAACTATCACAGCAAGAGAACAAGGCTAATGAAAATGAGATCTTTCGCGTTATTGACGACAGCACTGCTTACCTTTGGCGTTAAGGCAGCGGACGCACCAAAAGAGCTGAATCTGGGTATTCTGGGTGGTCAGAACGCGACGCAGCAGATTGGTGATAACCAGTGTGTGAAAACGTTCTTTGATAAAGAACTGAACGTGGATACCAAAATCCGCAATTCTTCAGACTATTCAGGCGTGATTCAGGGGCTGCTGGGCGGGAAAGTGGATCTGGTATTGAGTATGTCTCCTTCCTCGTATGCGTCTGTGTATATTCAGGATCCTAAAGCCGTCGATTTAGTGGGCATCGTGGTGGATGACAAAGATCAGTCTCGCGGTTACCACTCCGTGGTGATTGTGAAAGCCGACAGCCCTTATAAGAAGCTGGAAGATCTGAAAGGCAAATCTTTTGGTATGGCGGATCCAGATTCTACATCCGGTTTCCTCGTGCCAAACCAGGCGTTTAAGAAAATGTTTGGCGGCAACATCGACAATAAATACAACAACTTCTTTTCCAGCGTAACCTTCTCTGGCGGTCACGAGCAGGACATTCTGGGCGTGCTGAACAATCAGTTCGACGGCGCGGTGACCTGGACCTCTATGGTCGGTGATTACAACACGGGCTATACCTCAGGTGCCTTTGGCCGCCTGATCCGTATGGATCATCCTGACCTGATGAAGCAGATTCGGATTATCTGGCAGTCGCCGTTAATTCCTAATGGTCCGATTCTGGTGAGCAATAAACTGCCAGCGGATTTCAAAGCGAAAGTCATCGCCGCGATCAAAAAACTGGATAAAGACGATCACGCCTGTTTCACCAAAGCCGTAGGGGGCCAGCAGCACATTGGCAAAACCTCGGTAGCGGACTTCCAGAACATCATTGATATGAAGCGCGAGCTGATGAAAGGCGCGCGCGGTTAACGGCAGGGCAGTTTGCTTGCAGCCATCGTGCCGCCCTGAATAAGGGGGCGGCACAACCTCACCGGCGGGCTAGCCTGCGCGTCAACATTGCCTGGATGGCTTTGTAACACATCAATCCGAGACACTTCACGTGACCGACTTCGAACGCTATTACCAACGTATTCGCCGCCAACAGAAGCGTGATTCGCTTATCTGGTCTTTGTTGCTGGTCGTGATTTATCTGGCGGCGGCCAATATGGCCGAGTTCAATCTCGTGACCATCTGGCAGTCGTTGCCGCACTTTTTTGATTATATCCGTGAAATCATGCCTGTTTTACATCTGCCGCTCCTGTTTGCCGATGGCAAGACGGAAGGGTCGCTGGCCTACTGGGGCTATCGTCTGAATATTCAGCTGCCGCTGATTTGGGAAACCCTGCAGCTGGCGCTGGCCTCCACGCTGATTGCCGTGGTTATAGCAGGTATTCTGGCGTTTTTTGCAGCGGACAACACGCAAACGCCTGCCAGCCTGCGCATGGGTATTCGCGCTTTCGTCGCGTTTTTACGCACCATGCCGGAACTGGCGTGGGCGGTGATGTTTGTGATGGCGTTTGGTATTGGGGCGATTCCCGGCTTTCTGGCGCTGGCCCTGCACACCATTGGCAGCCTGACCAAACTGTTTTATGAAGCCATCGAATCGGCATCGGACAAGCCGGTGCGCGGGCTGGCGGCCTGCGGCGCGAGCAAGCTGCAACGGATGCGCTTTGCGTTCTGGCCCCAGGTCAAACCCACCTTTTTGTCTTACAGTTTTATGCGCCTGGAGGTTAACTTCCGCTCGTCGACCATTCTGGGGCTCGTTGGGGCAGGTGGGATCGGCCAGGAGCTGATGACCAATATTAAACTGGATCGCTTCGATCAGGTCAGCATGACGCTGCTGTTGATTTTGATTGTGGTGTCGTTGCTGGACACGGTTTCTGGCCGCCTGCGCCGCCGCGTCGTGGAGGAATAATGATGGTCACACTGGCTCCTGATATCACCGTGATGAAGCAGCAGCACCCTGAACTCTTCGCCACGCAGCACCGCTATCTGCGTCGTCTGGCCATGCTGGCGCTGGCGCTGATGCTCTATTACGTCTTTTTCTTTTTGGTGTACGGCATTGAATGGGGCCGCCTGCTGGTTGGCTGCCAGCAGCTGGGGCGCTACTTTCTGCGTATGTTTGTCTGGCAGGACTTTGCCAACTGGCCTTTTGGCTACTATTTCTCTCAGGTCGGGATTACCCTGGCAATCGTGTTTGCCGGCACGCTGACCGCCACGCTACTGGCGCTGCCGCTGTCCTTTCTGGCCGCACGAAACGTAATGCACGACAAGGTTGCCAGGCCTGTTGCCTTCCTGGTGCGTCGTCTGTTCGACATGCTGCGCGGCATTGATATGGCGATTTGGGGCCTGATCTTTGTGCGGGCTGTCGGCATGGGGCCGTTAGCCGGGGTGCTGGCAATTATCCTGCAGGACATAGGCCTGTTGGGTAAGCTCTATTCGGAAGGGCATGAAGCGGTGGAGCGTTCGCCGAGTCGCGGGCTGGGTGCACTGGGGGCGAACAGCCTGCAGAAACACCGTTTCGGTATTTTCACCCAGTCTTTTCCGCAGTTTCTGGCGCTCAGCCTTTACCAAATCGAGTCGAATACTCGCTCAGCAGCGGTGCTCGGCTTTGTTGGCGCGGGCGGTGTCGGCCTGGTTTATGCTGAGAATATGCGTCTGTGGAACTGGGATGTGGTGATGTTCCTGACGTTGATTCTGGTGGTCGTGGTGATGATCATGGATGCCATCTCAAGCTGCCTGCGTAAACGTTATATCATCGGGAAACCGGTGCCGTTATGGCAGCCTGGCGGGCACGATTAAGCCTTGCACTCCGCTGCCAGGCGCGCTGCAGCGCCTGCACCAACTGTGCCGCCTGCCAGGGTTTTGCCAGCCGCTCACACAGCGGCAGCGTAACGGGCTGGTGGCGCAGGTCCTGACCGCTGATCAGCAAGGTTGCCAGCTTGGGCCACTTTTGCTGCGCCTGACGAATCACCTCTGCGCCGTTTATCTCACCGGGCAACATCAAATCGCTGATTAACAAATCGATATCGGGCGTCTGGTGCAACAGCGCCAGCGCCTCTTCGCCGGTCGCGCACTCCAGCGTCAGATAACCCAGTTGATGCAGGTGCTCGCACAGGGTTTGCCGTACCGCCGGTTCATCATCCAGTACCAAAATCAAACGATCGTCTGCAGCCGCGTGGTGAGTCGGGGCAAAGACGGGGGGCCGGGCGGCTACGGCATCAGGCGCGCGCGGCAGCAACAGCCGCACGGTTGTGCCCTGACCGGGGGCCGTTTCCAGCTCCACCTGTCCACCCGACTGGCGGACAAAACCGTACACCATCGACAGTCCCAGCCCGCTCCCGGTTCCGGTGGTCTTAGTGGTGAAGAAGGGTTCGAACACCTGAGCACGCACCTCGTCGGACATGCCGCAGCCGTGATCGATCACTTCGATGGTCACCCTGTCACGTTTTTCGCCTTGCTCGCTACGCCGCTGATTCCAGATGCGCAGGTGGATTTCGCCGCTTTGGCCACCCATCGCATCTCTGGCATTGACCACCAGATTCATCACCGCATTCTCCAACTGGCTGGCATCTATCCAGGCCGGCCAGCCGGGGCGCTGAGCGTCGATGACCAGATGCTGACCGGGCAACAGCGAGTGTTGCAGCAACCCCTGTAGATTTTCCACCAACGACACGACAGACACCGCATGGGGATTCAGGGTTTGTTTGCGTGAAAAGGCCAGCAGCCGTTGGGTCAGAAGCGCCGCTCTGTCCGCCGCCTGGCGGGCTCGTTCAATCCGGCTGGCGACGGGGCCGGGTGCCAGTTGCCCCTCGGTTAAGGCCAGGCTGCCGATGATAACGGCCAGCAGATTATTAAAATCATGGGCGATGCCGCCGGTCAACTGGCCCACCGCTTTCATTTTCTGACTGTGCACGAGTGCCTCTTCCAGCACCTTACGCGAAGTGCGATCCAGCACCGTATTGACCATTCCGCGCCGTGGTACCGGACTGAAACGCAGTTCCAGCGTGCGGCCGTCTGCCAGCCTCACTTCCTGGGGTTCCGCTAAATCCTGCAACGGCACCTTAAGCGGCTCCAGCAAGTGCTGATAGTGCAAACCGCGCTGCAGATCGCGGGGAGCGATGCCCAGCAGCGCCGGATACTGCGCATTCCACACCACCAGTTCTCCGCTGTTATCAAACAGGGCAAAACCGTCACGCATGGCCAGGAAGGTTGATTCCAGTTGGGTGCTTTTTTCTTTTAGCAGGCGAGAAGTCTGGGCCAGAGAAGCGGTATTTCGCGCAAAAACGTTAAACGCGCGCGCCAGCTCACCCAGTTCGTCCCGACGCTGTAATCCCGGCACGCTGACGTTCTGCTCTCCCTGTGCCAGCCGGGTCATCGCACCGGCAATGGCAGTAAGGCTGGAGCCCAGATTGCGGTAAATGTAGTACCCGGTATAGAGGGTGATGGCCAGCGCCAGCAGGGCAGACAGCATGATAAAGCCGCTAACCGAGTCGAGTTGATGATGGGTGGCGATGTTACGCCTTTCCGTCTGTTGCCCGACCTGCTGGACGTAAGCGGTAATGTCATCATTCAGCGCCGCCACCAGCGCCTTGATACGGTAAGTCGCATAGGCAATCGCCAGGTCACTCTCCTCCAGCTCTGCGGCCAACGGGACCAGGCCGCGTTGTGTTTCCAGCAGCTGCTGTACATTGTCGCCCAGTGCACCTGGCGCGACCACGCTGCGCCATTGCATCATCACCTGTTGCAGGTGCTCGATGACCGCCGTCGATGACGGCGTGCGAATCGCAATATCCAGTAGCCTGCCGGTTTGCTGACGTAGCGCGAAATCGGGTACAGGGCTGCCATCGCGCTGAACCAGATCATTAATGCGTTCCAGCAGCAGCTGCGACTGCCATAATCCGCTTAGCACGATGTTGCGCTGTAAATGGCGTTCATGGCCTTGACGCAGCAGCATGCTCACCGACTGCTCAAGCATCAGGCTACGCGCACGCAGGCGCGCCACACGCTCAGGCTCACGTGCGGCAAGCGGCGTGCTCGCCAGTAAAGAGAGTGAGTGCTGTAGGGCCTGTTGGTTCTGCTGTAAACGTCGTGATTCGCTCTGATACTCAAGCGCACCGACCACCTGGGACAACCGCACTGCCGTGATGGCCACATTGGCCGTATCACGCGCCAGGGCAAGGCTGCCGTTCATATCAGCCAGCGTCTGCGCCTGGGCCTGGGCCTGAATGGTGCCCGCATGGCGAAAACTGGTCACCGCCACCACGCTCACCATTAGGGTGACGCACACCACCAATAAATGAGACAGCAACAGGCGACCGCGCGCCCCGACCTGCCACGGTGAACTGCGTTGCATAAAGACTCTCCGCTCGTGCGACGATGAGCCGAGTATAGAAGTGAGGACGAGGCGAAATATGACAAATATGAATGGCCTCTGACATTTTCCATTTATCTGACACTGCTTAACTCGCTGCTATCCATAACCAGCAGGAGCGGGTAGATGACAGCAAAGCCGATACTCGAAATGCGCGAGATCACCCGACGCTTTGGTCATTTTTACGCCTTGAAAGGGGTGGATCTCACGGTGTATCCCGGTGAGGTCCATGCCCTGATGGGCGAAAATGGCGCGGGTAAAAGCACCCTGATGAAGATCCTGGCGGGGGCCTATGCGGCCAGCAGCGGAGAGGTGCTCATTGATGGTAAACCCTGGCAGTTGAAAGGCCCTAAAGAGGCGTTAGCCGCCGGAATCACGCTGATCTATCAGGAAATCAATCTGGCGCCCAATCTTACCGTGGCGGAAAACATCTTTCTGGGCAGTGAAATTACCCGTGCAGGCATGGTGAAACGTCATCAGATGGCGGATGAGGCACAGCAGGTGATCAACCGGTTGGGCGCGCAGTTCAGCGCCACCGACAAAGTCAGCAGGCTGAGTATTGCTGAGCAGCAGCAGGTGGAAATTGCGCGCGCCTTACACCGTAACAGCCGGATTCTGGTGATGGATGAGCCAACCGCCGCACTCTCGAACCGCGAAACCGAACAACTGTTTGCCCTGATCAAGCGCCTGCGTAGCGAAGGCATGGCCATTATTTACATCAGTCATCGTATGGCGGAAGTGTATGAGCTGTCAGATCGCGTCAGCGTACTGCGTGACGGACAGTATGTCGGCAGCCTGACGCGCGACAATCTGAATGCCAGCGAACTGGTGCGCATGATGGTGGGGCGACCGCTCAGCGACTTGTTTAATAAAGACCGCACGATAGCGCGCGGGGCCGTGCGGCTGGCCGTCAATGATCTGTCCGACGGCGACAAAGTGCATCCCTCCAGCCTTGAGGTACGCGCGGGCGAAATCGTCGGCCTGGCCGGCCTGGTGGGCGCGGGACGGAGCGAGCTGGCACAGCTGATTTTTGGCGTGCAGCGGCTTAAACAGGGCGACGTCTGGATCGATGGTCAAAAGGTGGATATTCACTCGCCACGTGAGGCGATTGCGCAAGGCATTGGGTTTCTTACCGAGAACCGTAAAGAGCAGGGGCTGTTTCTGGAAATGGCCGCGCAGGAAAACATCGTCATGGCCACGCTGGAGCGTGATGCCCGCTACGGCATGCTTAACCGCGGTAAATCGCGGAAGATTGCCAGCGAAGCGATCTCCTCGCTCAATATTCGCGTGCCCCACGCGCTGGTACGCGCGGGCGGCCTGTCGGGTGGCAACCAGCAAAAGCTGTTGATTTCCCGCTGGATCGCCATCGGTCCCCGCATTTTAATTCTGGATGAGCCAACGCGCGGCGTTGACGTCGGCGCAAAAAGCGAAATTTATCGCATGATGCAGGAAATGGCGCGTCAGGGCGTAGCCATTCTCATGATCTCCAGCGAATTACCGGAGATTGTTGGCATGAGCGATCGGGTTTATGTGATGCATGAAGGTGCCATCGCCGGTGAGCTGGCGGGCGATACGATCACTCAGGAAAACATCATGACGCTGGCAACCGGTGCACACAGTGCATCACCGCTTGAAGTATGAGGATAAAACAATGACACAAACGGCACCTGTTAATCCACCGACAGTCAAACGCGCGCTGATGGGCGACATCATGCAGACCGTGGGCATTTTACCGATTTTGATTTTAATCGTAGCGGTCTTTGGCTTTGTCACGCCTAACTTCTTTACCGAAGCCAATTTGCTCAACATTACGCGTCAGGCCTCCATCAATATCGTGCTGGCCGCTGGCATGACCTTTGTCATCCTGACGGGCGGTATCGATTTGTCCGTGGGCTCGATGCTGGGCACCACGGCGGTGGTGGCGCTGCTGACCTCGCTGGACCCGATGCTGGCGTCGCTAACTATTCCGATGGCGCTTGGCGCCGGGCTGGTAATGGGATTGTTTAACGGCATTCTCGTGGCCTGGGCCGGACTGCCTCCGTTTATCGTCACGCTCGGCACCTATACCGCACTGCGCGGGGCGGCTTATCTGCTGGCAAACGGCACCACGGTGATCAATTCCGATATTAACTTTGAGTGGATTGGCAATGGCTACCTGGGGCCGGTGCCCTGGCTGATCGTGATCGCGTTCGCCGTTATCGCGATTTGCTGGTTCATTCTGCGTCGCACCACGCTGGGCGTTCATATCTATGCGGTGGGCGGCAATATTCAGGCCGCACGACTGACCGGCATCAAAGTGGGCCTGGTGCTGATATTTGTTTACGGTATGAGCGGATTGCTGTCGGGGTTGGGCGGGCTGATGAGTGCTTCGCGCCTCTACAGCGCCAACGGCAATCTGGGCGTGGGTTATGAGTTGGATGCTATTGCCGCGGTGATTCTGGGAGGCACCAGTTTCGTCGGCGGCATCGGCACCATCACCGGCACGCTGATTGGGGCGTTGATTATCGCCACGCTGAATAACGGCATGACGTTAATGGGCGTCTCGTACTTCTGGCAGTTGGTTATTAAAGGTGCGGTCATCATCATCGCCGTCCTGATCGATAAATATCGTACTCGTCATCATGTGGGCTGACAGCCCCCATGCGCAGAGCAAACAAAGCGCCATTGAGCAGTTGGCAGATAAATCACAGCAGGAGAAGATCTATGCGTTTTAATCCGATTGTAACCGGGCTGCTGGCGGCAACGCTGCTCAGTGCCGGCGTGGCTCAGGCAAAAGAACTGAAATCGATTGGCGTAACGGTAGGCGACCTCGCTAACCCATTCTTTGTGCAGATCACCAAAGGTGCAGAGATGAAGGCGCGTCAGCTGGCGGGAGATAACGTAAAAGTCACGCTGGTGTCGAGTGGCTACGATCTCGGGCAGCAGGTAGGACAGATTGATAACTTCATTGCGGCAAAAGTGGACATGATTATCCTGAATGCCGCCGACTCAAAAGGGATTGCCCCTGCGGTCAAGCGCGCGCGTGATGCGGGTATCGTTGTGGTTGCGGTCGACGTCGCCGCAGATGGCGCTAACGCCACTATCACCTCTGATAACACCCAGGCCGGTGAAATGGCCTGTAAATATATTTCCGATCGTCTGAAAGACAAAGGCAATGTGGTGATCATCAACGGCCCGCCGGTCTCTGCCGTACAAAACCGCGTGGAAGGCTGCATGACCGAACTGAAACGCCATCCGGATATTAAGCTGCTTTCCTCTAATCAGAACGCCAAAGGCAGCCGTGAAGGGGGGCTGGAAGTCATGACCGGCCTGCTGTCAGCCAATCCAAAAATCGACGCGGTATTTGCGATTAACGATCCGACCGCGATCGGTGCCGATTTGGCGGCAAAACAGGCCCAGCGTAACGAGTTCTTTATTGTCGGCGTGGACGGTTCGCCGGATGGTGAGGAAGCGCTAAAACGTAAGAACTCGCTGTTCGCCGCTACGCCAGCCCAGGATCCGCAGGTGATGGCAGCCAAAGCCGTCGAGATCGGTTACGACATTCTGCAGGGCAAACCGGCACCGGATAAACCCGTGCTGATCCCGGTTAAATTAATCGACCGCAATAACGTCAGCAGCTACAAGGGCTGGACAGTGAAATAAACCGGCGCGCGGCATCGTCGGGTGCCGCTTTAACGGGAGAGCTGACGATGCAACGCTCCGAAGTGAATGTGTTTTTGCAAAACACGCAGGACTTTTTTACACGCCAGGATATCCATCTGCCGCCCTGGGCTGATTACGACCTCAGTCAGTGGCGTCAGCAGCAGGGCGACATTGATGAAATTATCGCGTTACGGCTGGGCTGGGACCTCACCAGCTTTGGCGCCGATGATTTTCTGCAAACCGGCCTGACGCTCTTTACGCTGCGCAACGGCTCGTCAGGCGGCAAGCCCTGGCACAAGCCTTATGCTGAAAAAGTCATGCACGTGCGTGAAGGGCAGGTAACTCCGATGCATTACCACCCGCGCAAGATGGAAGACATCATCAACCGCGGGGGCGGCAATCTGATCGTCGAACTGTATAACCGTGAAGGCGACGGGAAGGCGAACTCGCCGGTGACGGTATCGCTGGATGGCCTCACACAAACCCATGCGGCGGGTTCGCAACTCAGGCTGTCTCCGGGCGAAAGCGTGACGTTAATCGCCGGCGTCTGGCACAGCTTCTGGGGCGAAAACGGCTTTGGCGATGTGCTGGTTGGCGAAGTCTCAATGCCTAACGATGATGACAACGATAACGTATTTTTGACGCCGCTGGCGCGCTTCAACGCCCTTGATGAGGATCAGGAACCGCATCGGCTGCTCTGTAACGACTATTCCCACTGGCTCAATCTGAGGAGTGAATAATGGCTTTGATCTCTCTGGCACAGGGGCTGGCCCATGCGCAGAAGCAGGGGTACGCGCTGGGCGCCTTTAACGTCCTGGACACGCATTTTCTGCGCGCGCTGTTTGCGGCCGCAGAGCAGCAACGCTCGCCTTTTATCATCAATATTGCGGAAGTGCATTTTAAATACGTCACGCTCGACCAGCTGGTTGAGGCGATAAAGTTTGAAGCGGCGAAGCACGCGATTCCGGTGGTGCTCAACCTGGATCACGGTTTGCACTTTGAGGCGGTGATGCAGGCAATCCGTCTGGGATTCACCTCGGTAATGTTCGATGGCTCAACGCTGAGTTATGAAGAAAATATTCGCCAGACGCGTGAAGTGGTCAAAGCGGCACATGCTGTCGGCGTGTCGGTTGAGGCGGAACTGGGCGCGGTGGGCGGAGACGAAGGGGGCGCGTTATTTGGCGAAGCCGACAGCGAAAAATTTACCGATCCGCGGCTGGCTGCTGAGTTTGTGCGTGAAACCGGCATTGATACGCTGGCGGTGGCCATCGGTAACGCCCACGGGAAATACAAAGGAGAGCCTAAACTTGACTTTGACCGGCTGGCGGCTATCCGTGGGCAAACCGGCGTACCGCTGGTGCTGCACGGTGGCTCAGGCATCAGCGACGCGGATTTCCGGCGGGCGATCTCACTCGGGATCCATAAAATCAACTTCTATACCGGCATGTCGCAGGCGGCACTCGACGCGGTGGAACGCAGCCTGGCCTCACGCAACACCCGCTATGACGAGTTTGCCGAGCTGCTGATGGCGGTGGAGAACGCAATTTGTGACACCGTGATGCAGCAGATGAAGATTTTCGGCAGCGTAGGGCAGGCGTAGATGGGGGCGCGGCGCGGCATTCTGGCCGCTGGCGTGATGCTGGTGGATTACGTTCATCGTATTAGCCACTGGCCGGAACAGGGCTGGCTGGCTGAGGTACAGCATAGCGAAAAGGCGGCAGGCGGCGCACCGCTGAATGTTTTACTCACCCTTTCGCGCATGCAGTGTCAGCTTCCGCTGGTGGCGATTGGCCTGCTGGGCAATGACGCCGACGGCGATTACCTGCTGGCTATCATGCAGGCGTCGCAGATCGATCATCGGTGGGTTCAACGTACCGGCGATAAACCCACCGCGATGACGCAGGTTATGACCGCACCGGACGGGCAACGAACGTTTTTCTTTTCCCCTGGCGCAAATGCCCTGCTGGACAGAACGCATTTCGCCGCTGTAGACGATGCGCAGCGCATCTTTCATCTGGGCTATTTGCTGTTGCTTGAAACGCTGGACGGCGCGGACAGCGAGTTCGGCACGCGCAGCGCCCGTTTGCTGGCCCAGATGCAGCAGCGTGGCTATTTTACCTCGCTCGATCTGGCGTCCCGTGCCGGGGATTACCGACCACAGGTATTGCCTGCGTTGCGCTGGTTAGATTACCTGGTTATTAACGAACTGGAAGCCCAGGCGTTGTCTGGCGTCGTTCTGCGGGATGATAACGGTATCCAACCACCCGCAGCCTTTGCCCTGGCTGCACAGTGGCTGGCCGGGCAGGGGGTGCGTCAGCGCGTTGTGATACACGCGCCCGAAGGCGCATGGGGGCAGGAAGTCGGCGGCGAGGGCATCTGGCAGCCTGCGTGGCAGCTGGCACCCGACGAGATTGTGGGCAGCGTTGGCGCAGGTGATGCATTTTGTGCGGGCGTACTGTATGCCAGCCATGAAGGGGATGACATGCTGGCAACGCTGCAGCTTGCGCATACCTGCGCCCGGTTTAATTTGCGCGCGGCCAATGCAGTCGACGGTATTCGCCCGTTGACCGACATGCGGCAGTGGATGGCTCAGGCCGTCTGCGTGGAGAGCCGCGAACCTTCAGGTTTGACTACGTCCGCCGAGAAAACATAACCCAGCCCGCGAATCGTGCGGATCAGGCCGGGCTGATGGGGGTTTGCTTCGATTTTGCGCCGCAACCGCATAATCAGCACATCGATGGTGCGGTCAAACACGTCCATCGTTTCGCTGTGGGTGAGTTCCAGTAACTGGTCACGCGTCAGGACCTTACGCGCGTGCCGCACCATCGCGCGCAGCAAGGTATATTCACCCTGCGTTAACGGCACGGTTTCGCGCTGCGGATTAAGCAACTGGCAGCGCGTTTCATCAAGCAGCCAGCCATTAAAGCGCCATCCCTCATGGCCCGTTTCCGGCATCACCACGCGCCCGCTGCGCCGTAGAGCCGCCCGCGCCCGCGCAACCACAACGCGTGGATTAAAGGGCTTGGCGATATAATCATCCGCCCCCATCTCCAGGCCTACCACCATTTCCGCTTCCGAACCCATACCGGTCAACATAATCACGAGAATATCAGGCCGCAGTCGCTGCAGCTGCTGCAAAACCAGTAAACCGTTGGTGTCGGGCAACATCATATCAAGCATAACCAGGGAAATATCCGGATGTTCGCGCACCATCGTCAGGGCATCTTTCCCTTGATGGCAGCGATAAACCAACAACGCATGTTCACTGAGTGCGTCCTGCAATAAATCGCAGACGGCATGATCGTCATCCACCACCAAAATTGCTGGCTTCATCGTGTGACCTCAATGTTACTGAAGAGTTAAATGGGAGTTTACACGTTCCAACATTGCCTGCTGATTGATGCAGCTGAAACGTGACCAGCGTCGCCTGACAAAATGCTGAAGCGTGCGGAAACGCATAATTTTGCCGGGCAGGGCGGGGAAAGGAAAACGATTGCGCATTTAGGGGGCAATGCACCATAATCGCGCCCTGATTCGGTTCAGAATTCTCTTAAGGCTCGCTTGCGCTCATCCAGGTAATCGATTGCGTGTCGGGCTGGCACAGCAATTGCTTAAGCCTTTGCAATTGCTCATATGACTAAGGAAAGCAAAACAGTATTTCGGGTGGCCGGGCTGGCATGCGGCAGCACTGGCGATCCCTCAGTATCACAACAAACAGCATGACCATAACCCTGGCAAGAGAACGCGCACCTGAGTGACGTCTCTATCATCGAGAGATAATGATGTTAGAAAAACTATTTAAATTAAAAGCGCACAACACCACTGTACGCACTGAAATCATCGCCGGTATCACCACCTTCCTGGCAATGGCCTACATTCTGTTTGTTAACCCCAGTATTTTGGGTGCAACCGGCATGGATAAAGGTGCTGTTTTCGTCGCGACCTGTCTGGCCGCCGCCATTGGTTCAGTGTTAATGGGACTGATTGCCAACTATCCCATTGCGCTGGCGCCAGGCATGGGGCTGAATGCTTTTTTCACCTATACCGTTGTCTTGCACATGGGCTACAGCTGGCAGATTGCGCTGGGCGCGGTATTCCTGTCCGCGGTGATTTTTTTCGCCTTATCGATATTTAAGATTCGCGAGTGGATTATCAAGAGCATTCCGCTGCCGCTGCGCGCCGGTATCGCCGCAGGGATCGGTCTCTTCCTGGCGATTATCGCGTTGGAAGGTGCGGGTATCGTTGTGGATAATCCGGCTACCCTGGTGGGGATTGGCGATCTGACCAAGCCGGGCCCCTTACTGGCGATGTTAGGGTTTATCATCATTGTGGTACTGGAAGCGCGTCGCGTCACGGGCGCGGTCTTGATAGGCATTCTGATCATCACCTTTATCTCTATGGGCATTGGCCTGACGAAATTTGGCGGTGTATTTTCTGCACCACCTTCAATCGCACCGACGTTCATGCAGTTGGATATTGCGGGTGCCTTTAACGTTGGCTTAATTAGCGTGATTTTCGCGTTCTTGTTCGTGGATGTGTTTGATAACACCGGCACGCTATTGGGTGTAACCAAACGCGCCGGACTGGCTGACGAGCAGGGCAATGTGCCCAAAATGGGACGCGCGCTGGTTGCCGACAGTGCTGCTGCGCTGTTTGGTTCGCTGCTGGGCACCTCTACGACCACCAGTTACGTCGAGTCTGCCGCCGGGGTGAGCGCAGGCGGCCGTACCGGCCTGACGGCGATTGTGGTTGCGGTACTTTTCCTGCTTGCGCTGTTCTTTTCTCCTCTGGCGTCAAGCGTGCCGGTTTATGCCACCGCGCCAGCATTACTGTTTGTTGCGGTTTTGATGACGTCCGGGCTGGCCGAAATTGACTGGAAAGACATCACCACGGCTGCCCCGGTAACCGTTACCGCGCTGACGATGCCGCTGACCTACTCCATTGCTAACGGTATTGCCTTTGGCTTTATTACATGGACCCTGGTAAAGCTGCTCAGCGGACGCACCAAAGAGATCAACGCGGCACTGATTGTTCTGTCTGTATTATTTGTGATTAAGCTCGGCTGGCTGAGCGCCTGATTAATCCAACCGTTACAGCATATTGAATATGCTGTAACGGTTTTAACATTAGATTTCAAAAAGCGTTTGCGGTTGTTTTCTCGGTTATTTTCCATCATTGTGCGCACCCTTCCAGAATATCGATCTACCTTCTTTTCTTCGCGCGGCCGTGCTTTTATTCTTTGATTCAACATTGTGAATAAAGGAAAAGAACAATTTCCATTTTATTTTTCCTTTTTAATCAATCAGGTAATGTTTATTGCGCAGGACTTTGCTTCAATAATGCTGAAGCAGGTTGCAGCTCACGTTAATGGATGACGTTAATCCGCCTGTCAGGAAACGCTCATGGGCAATCGGTATGGAAAACGGAATCGCGGTAATCCGCATTTGACCCTCAGTCAGCGCTGGACAGGAGGCAAAAAAATGGAAAATTTTGAGGCGCGCTTTGAGCGGCTTGAAGAAGATAACCATCAAATAAAAATCGACCTGGCGCTTTTTAGCGGGCAGGCTATGGCGTTCGCGACCAAAGCCGATCTTGAGCTTCTGGGTGCGGAACAGGCGGTGTTTCACGTTGAAATGGTTCAGCGATATACGCTGCTGGAAGAGAAAGTCCAACAGTTTAGCATCCGGTTTGACGATGTTGATGGCAGGCTGGTCAGTATTGAAGGCAAACTTTCAGCCATCGATGGCATCTTATTCAATTTTGCTAATAAATTTAATGCTATCGAGGTAAGTTTTAACATTATCAACGCGAAGTTTGATGATGTTTACAAAGAATTCGCGGCTAATGAGGTGAGATTTAACGGCATTGACGCCCGGCTCGACGCAATGGATATACGGTTTGATGGCATTGACAAGAGACTGGACGGCATTGATATGAGACTGAATGGTATTGATATCAGGCTCGATGGTATCGATCGGCGACTGGATGCGATGGACCGGAGAATGGAGGCCATGGACCAGCGATTCGACAGGATTGATGAACGATTCGATAAACTGGATTTACGCTTTGAAAGCCTTAATAACCGCCTTATCTGGACGCTGATGGTACCGGCTATTCTTGCGGTGTTTGCCTGGTTCATTAATACCGCCGTTCTGAACGCGGCCTGATTCGGAATATCGTCCTAATTAACAAGACGGTATTAGCGGGAAGGGTTTTCGCATGAATACCGTCTTTTTTATTCATTATTGTTTAACGGAAAGGCGGTTCGTTAAACGTACGTAACTTACGTGAATGCAGCTTATCACCTTCGGCGCGCAATAATTCAACCGCACGAATACCAATTTGTAAATGCTCTGAAATCGCGCCGTCGTAAAAGCGGTTTGCCTGGCCCGGCAGTTTGATTTCACCGTGCAGTGGCTTGTCCGAAACGCACAGCAAGGTGCCGTAAGGCACCCTGAAACGGTATCCCTGAGCAGCAATCGTTGCACTTTCCATATCGACAGCCACGGCCCGGCTCAGATTAAAACGCAGGGCAGAGGCTGAATAGCGCAGCTCCCAGTTACGATCGTCCGTTGTCACAACGGTTCCGGTGCGTAGCCGTTCTTTTACCTCCTCTCCTGGCATACCGCTCACGGACTTGGTTGCGTCATACAACGCTCGCTGAACTTCGGCAATGCTTGGAATCGGAATGTCGGGTGGCAGAACGCTGTCCAGCACGTGGTCGTCGCGCAGGTAAGCATGAGCCAGCACGTAGTCACCAATACGCTGACTCTCACGCAGGCCGCCGCAGTGGCCGATCATCAGCCAGGCGTGAGGACGAATGACCGCCAGATGATCGCAGATTGTTTTAGCATTGGACGGGCCCACGCCGATATTGATCAACGTAATGCCCCGGCGATTGGGTGAGGTCAGATGCCAGGCTGGCATCTGATGCTTTTTCCAGGCCAGGTCAGACAGCATGGCTTCATTGCCTTCGGTGTCCGCTGTCAGAACGACATCGCCCGCGCAGACCAGGCTGTCGAAAGGGGTTGAAGGATCGCGAACCTGTTCAATGGCCCAGCGTACGAATTCGTCTACATAGCGCGTGTAATTGGTAAACAGGACAAAGGGCTGAAAATGCTCAACCGCCGTGCCCGTATAGTGGCGCAGGCGGGCAAGCGAAAAATCGGTACGCAACGCGTCAAAGTGAGACAGAGGAAAGGTCGCATCGGCATGAAATAAACCATCTGCCGTTTCATCACCAATCTGCGACAGTTCAGTCGTTGGAAAGTGACGCGCAATCCCCGCGCTCATGGTGCGGTCCAGCGACAGATCGGACCCATCTATGACGTAAGGATAGGGAATTTCCTGACGCGAAGGGCCGACGTCGATCGTCACCTCGTACTCTTTTTCCAGCATGGCCAGCTGTTCAGCGATGTAATGGCGCAGCAGAGCAGGGCGCGTCACCGTGGTGCTGTAACTGCCAGTATGGGTAAAGCGGCCCCAGGCTCGGGTACGATTCTGCTGAGGCCCGTCGCCCTGCCACGTAATGCGTAGTTCAGGATAAACAAACAGACCTTGCGCGCGGGCAACGGGATCGGGTAGCGAGCCTTCTTCCGTATAGGCCTTAATAGATGCGCGCAGAGCGTTGACGGCTTCATCATACATTTGCTCAAGCGTATCAAGTGCCTGCTGACGAGTCAGATTTTTCCGTTGGGCTGGCATAACCTCTCCTTTAACGTTCTTACGACAATTTCCCCAAGCTTAACGGGTTTAACGCCGGATTGGGTGAAGAATCTATGATCAAGCGCATTTTGCTGCCGTCAGTTATGGGCGAGGCTTAGCGCGGGTGCATGATTTTTCATCAAATTACAGACAAACCTGACGCCTGCCAGCGTTTTTTCTAAAGAAGTGGGCCGTTTTTGGGCATGATCGTGCGATGACATCGTCAACGCGATGATTCAATGAGGTGGGGAAAAAGGGAAAAAAAGTGTGTAACGATGATTTAACAGGAATGCAAAACGTTTTGCATATTTGCTCGCCGGCTACCATCATTAACGTTCTTTCCCCGACATCTTCATATTTGGTACTCCTTTGCAAAATCCCGGCGTAGCAGTGGTGCAGGCGATTAAGCGTACGGCGTGGTATCCCAAACGTCGTACTTACCGCACGCTGTACTGGCGTGAAATTTCGCCTCTTGCAGTCCCGATCTTTTTTGAAAATGCCTGCGTGCTGTTAATGGGCGTGCTCAGTACCTTCCTGGTGAGCTGGCTGGGTAAAGAGGCGATGGCAGGCGTTGGCCTGGCTGACAGTTTTAATATGGTCATCATCTCCTTTTTTGCCGCCATCGATCTGGGTACCACGGTAGTGGTTGCTTTCAGTCTGGCAAGGCGTAATGGTAAACGGGCGCGTGCCGCTACGCGGCAGTCGCTGGCGATGATGACCATTCTGGCGTTAATTCTGGTTATTGCGATTGAGTTCTGGGGCCATCTGATTATTGACGCAATTGCCGGCGCTGCCGAACCAAAAGTAAAAGCGTTGGCGCTGAGCTATCTCCAGGTTTCGGCATGGAGCTATCCGGCAGCGGCCATCACCTTAATCGGTAGCGGGGCACTGCGTGGCGCAGGCAACACGAAGATCCCGATGTTGATTAATGGTGGGATGAATATCCTCAACATCATGATCAGTAGCGTACTTATTTACGGCTGTTTTTCATGGGATGGATTAGGGTTTGTCGGGGCTGGCCTGGGGTTGACTATTACCCGTTATATCGGCGCTTTCGCCATTATTTATGTGTTGATGATTGGATTCAACGCCTCGCTTAAAATCACGCTAACCAGCTATTTTCGCCGTTGGAACAGCAGCATACTTTATGAAGTGCTGAGTATTGGCGTGCCTGCCAGTATTGAATCTGTGCTATTTAATGGCGGTAAATTGCTGACTCAGGTGTTTGTGGCTGGCATGGGGACCAATGAGATTGCGGGTAACTTTATTGCGTTTTCTGTTGCCTCGCTGATTAACCTGCCGGGTAACGCGCTAGGATCGGCTTCAACTATCATCACCGGAAAGCGGCTGGGTAAATACCAGGTATTTCAGGCTGAACGACAGGCGAGGCATGTTTTTTGGCTGGCCACCATTTGCCTGTCGTGCGTTGCAGCCCTGACCGTTCCGCTGGCGGGCTTGTTGGCACGTTTTTATACCAGCGACCCTGAGGTGATAAATGTTACGAAACACCTCCTCTGGCTCAATGCCTTGTTTATGCCGATTTGGGCAGCGTCGTGGGTTTTACCGGCTGGGCTGAAAGGCGCGCGTGACGCACGTTACACGATGTACGTCTCTATGTTTAGTATGTGGTGTGCAAGGGTCGTTGCTGGCTATTTGCTGGGCATTGAACTGGGAATGGGCGTCATCGGCGTCTGGCTTGGCATGTTCCTCGACTGGACAGTGAGAGGGCTGTTTTTCTGGGGAAGGTTCACCAGCGGTAAGTGGCTAAATAATTACCGCAAAATGGTCGCGAAAGCCGGGCCATCCTGATTCCTTTCCTGGTTTGTTAACGCTGTGGCTGCTTTAACCGGGATGGTGACGATAAATACTGTGCCATACAATGCCTGAGTGATTTCAGCCCTTACCGCTGTTCACATCAGGCCATTGGCGCGGTCTGCGCTTGTGCAGTCCGTTGCGGCTTAGTCTCTGGCTGTATCAAAATCACTCATATTGCCTGTTATTGATCCAGTTTGCGGCTAAAACCCACACTGCCCCTGCGATACATCTAATAAGAAAACTCCTAATTTTCTCGTGACGATGATAAATAAGGTATTGTTTTTATTTATTTTTTAATAAATGACACACGTTGAATTTTCTGAAAATTTGACTTAATTACGGTTTCAGACTTAAGAAAATTCGCATCAGGTGGCTTCACGGGCCGTATTCTCCCTTTTTATCACAATTAAATATTCATGCTACTAATGTTTAATTATCTAAACGAAGCGGCTGATGGGGGCTGGAACGGGATTTTTTATCGCCTCGATAGCAGTAGACTAACAAATGCTTTGAGTTTGAGATAACAATATACATAAATTTTTTTACTATTTAAGCCCGCTCGGGCCTGTGTTGAATTTTTTAAGGCATTATGTAAAGCTGTGTAAGATGTTAAGAAATGGAAAAGAACTTTACACAAGCGAGCGGAATGTTGAGGCTCGTGCGGTAGCTATGGTGCTGCAGTTTAATTTGTAACCCATTGATTTATTGCTATTTGTGTGAGATCGACTGGAATTTAAGCAGGATGTTGTCATTCTCCCCACACTTATAACGATTAATCAGCCTTATTAAACTTAACGATTCAGCTATATGAATCGGTTTTGCGCAACGCTTAACCAGGCTGCCTTAATGACGTTTACGTTTAGGAATTTGTCAGTTTGCTGAATGTTTAATCGCGAATTCAGCCGTCTTGTTCCGGTCATCAGGTTTTCACGGGCAGTTTCACACCTGCTCACTCTCATCGAATACAAAATTTTAAACTCACTAGCTCATCTCATTCAGGCAAATTGTGTTGTTAATCAGCGTATTGGCTCCAGATGGCGGCCAGCATCGCTCGTTCTGCAACAGGGTTTGCTTAACACCGGCCAATGGCCACTTGTTTGGGTATTAATGGAACTAAATATGAAGAAAATGGTGAACTTTCGAATTGCATTAAGCCTGATGTTCGTTTTTGCTGTTGCAGGCTGTAAAACACCGCCAAAAATGACTGATGACACAATGGTGAGCAGCACCGTTGATGGCACAACCCTGATCCATCGTCATGCCGTTGCTGCGCCGGCGCAGTTCTCCGCATTAAATGAATCCTATCGCGCTTTATATCCTGCATCTGTTATGACGCGTCCGGACTTCGGCGGCAAAGTCGTCGAAACCCTAAAAACCGGCGAAAACTACACCGTTGTGGGTCAGGTTGAAAATAACTGGCTGGCATTAGGTGAAGAAGCGCAGGCTGAAGCGCCACCAGCCAGCGATGCCAAAACTGCTGACAGCAAAGCGGCAGCGGCCCAGGCCACCACCAGCGCGGTAAAAGTTGTTGGTTATGTCCCTTTCCGCGCCGTGGTGAAAAGCGATTTGTACGATCAGACCGTTAAAGCCGATCAGCCGAAACGTCGTGCGCGTGCCGCCGCCAAGAAAAAAACCTGTGTTTCTGTAGATGGAAACAGCCAGGCGTGCCAGAACAAAAATAACGGTACCTGGATCATTAACTAAGTCAGGGGCAGGGAGGGACAGAAATGGCACAAACTTACTTTCGCGTTGGCCTGGCAAAATGGATCTGGCCCTTCCTGCTGCTTCTGCTAACGGCATGCAGTAGCAGTAAGCCTGATATCGCGCGATACAACCTGCACTTTCAGGCACATCCTTCCATCAATTCGGGCGCACCGCTCAAAGTCCGGGTGATGTTGCTGACGTCTGATGCAGAATTTATGTCCGCCGACTTCTTCACTTTGCAGAATCAACCCGCTACCGCACTGGGAAATACGCTGCTCAATAATCAGCAGTTTTTCCTGATGTCCGGTCAGCTCAGTAAAACGCTGAGTGCCAAAAGCCTCCCCGACGCGCGCTTTATCGGCATCATGGCGGAATATCAAAAACTGGATGGCAAGGTGTGGCGACTTGCGCTGCCTTTTCCAGACAGTGACAGCAGCTCGTTCTGGCAGTTCTGGAAAAGCAATGATGGTGAGTTAAACGCCAACATTATCGTTGACGATGCCGGCATGCGTCCCGTTAAGCAATAAAACCGTCTTCAAAGGATGATTATGAACAGAGCCGAAAAGGTTGTTTGGGCGGAAGGGATGTTTTTACGTCCTCACCATTTCCAGCAGGCAGAAAACTTTCTGCAAAGCTCGCTGCGTGAATGGGGCCAGTCGCAACGTCCTTACGTTTGGGGATTTTTCGATCTCGAATTTGATGAAGCGCTGTTGCGGCAGGGTAAACTGGCACTGAGCGCCGCCAGTGGATGCCTGCCGGATGGAACGTTTTTTGCCTTCAGTCAGCCACAACACGGCCCTGCGCCGCTCGACATTCCCAGCAATACTGACCGTGCCAAAGTGGTTTTGGCCATTCCTGCTCGCCGCAATGGTCGCGAGGCGGTGACGTTTCAGGACGCGCCTGATTCGCTGGCTCGCTATCTGGCCTGGGAAGCGGAAGTTGAAGATGACAATGCGCAGGCTGTCGGAACCGCCACCGTTCAGTTTGGCAAGCTGCGCCTCCGCTTGATGCTGGAGCAGGATCTCACGGCGGAATGGACGGCGATGGGCGTTGCTCAGATCGTTGAGAAGCGCAGTGATAACCATATCCGTTTAGACAATGATTATATCCCTCCCACGTTAACCCTTGCTGGCAGTCGTCCGCTTCAGAGCATGATGACCGACCTGCACGGCATGATTCAACAACGTAGCCAGCAGCTGAGCCAGCGCGCACCCGGAACGGGCCGCTTTAACAGCGCGGATATGGTTGATTTCATGCTGCTGGCGTTGCTTAACCGCCAGTTGGGCCTTCATGCGCATCTGCAGCATCTGCCGCTGTTACATCCCGAAACCCTCTACAGCCACTGGCTGCAGCTGGCTGCTGAGCTGGCAACGTGGACAGAAGCGCGCACGCCGGATGCTTTTCCTCTCTATGACCACGACGATCTCCAGGGCTGCTTCTCGCGCCTGACGCTATTGCTTCGTCAGGGCCTGTCGCAGGTGATGGAAGAGAGCGCCATTCAGTTGCCGCTGACGCAACGCTCACACGGCCTGAATGTAGCGACCGTGCCGGATAACAGCATGGTGCGTGAATTCGGTTTTGTACTGGCAGTCAAAGCCAGCGTCCCGGCCGACGCGCTGAAAACGCATTTCCCGGCGCAGATGAAAGTCGCTCCCGTCACCAAAATTCGCGATCTCGTCCAACTGCAGCTGCCGGGCCTTGCCCTGAAAGCCATGCCGGGTGCGCCACCGCAGATCCCATGGCATGCAGGATACAGCTACTTTGAGCTGGATAAGAACAGCGAGCTGTGGCAGGAGATGGAGCGATCGGGTGCCTTCGCGCTGCACCTTGCCGGTGAGTTTCCGGGCCTGAACATGGAGTTCTGGGCCATTCGCAGTCAGTCAGAATAATTCAAACTGAGCAGGCATGATGCAGGAACAAAATAAACCGAACAGTGATGCTTTTCAGCAGGATCTTAGCCATCAGAATAGTTTGGTGGCAGCAGCGAATCCGCTGATCAACGCGATCCCACAGATTCGTCACTCCGTCTCCCATGACGATCCCGCACGTTTACGTCAACAGCTTATTGATCAGATTCGCCGTTTCGAGCTGGCCTGCCAGCAGTCCGGACTGAGCTATGAGGTGATCGTTGGCGCGCGCTATTGTCTGTGTACGGCGCTTGATGAAGCCGCAGCACTGACGCCCTGGGGAAGCCGTGGCGTGTGGACCAGTAATGGCTTACTGGTAACCTTCCACAACGAAACCTGGGGCGGGGAGAAATTCTTCCAGTTGCTGGCGAAACTGTCGCAAAACCCACGTCAGCATATCCTGTTACTGGAGCTGATCTATTTCTGCTTACTGCTTGGTTTTGAAGGGCGCTATCGGGTTCTGGATAATGGACGCTCGCAGCTGGATACGATTAAACAGCGTTTGTTGCAGATGATCCGCAGCGTCAGGGGCAGCTTTGCCGCCGCTTTGTCGCCGCATCCGACCGATCAGCCGGTTCTGCGTAAACTCTGGCGCCCCATGATTCCGCTGTGGGCCTGTGCGGCTCTGGCGGGCCTGGCTGCTTGCCTGTTCTATATCGTGCTGAACTGGCGTCTGGGGGATTACACCTCGCCCGTGCTGGCCAAAATCTACCAAACGACGCTGCCAGAAGTGCAGATTCGTAATCCGGCACCGCCGCCGCCGCCGTCGCTAAACCTGAAGTCATTCCTGAAACCTGAAATCGACGAAGGCCTGGTGGCCGTGCGCGATGAGGCAGATCAAAGTGTGGTGACGCTGAAAGGCGATGGCTTGTTCGCCTCGGGTTCGACAGAGGTTCGCGGACGTTATGATGCCGTTATCCAGCGTGTAGCAGAAGCCATGAATAACGTCAGCGGGAAAATCCTGGTGGTAGGCTACAGCGATAACGTACCGATTCGCAGTGCCCGGTTTGCCTCCAACTATGAGCTGTCTCTGGCCCGTGCTCAGTCTGTTCAGACGCTGTTACAAAAACAGTTGGCAAAACCCTCACGCGTGAAAGCGGAAGGGCGGGGTGAAACGCATCCGTTGGTGCCGAATACCAGTGCAGAAAATCGCGCGCGTAATCGTCGTGTTGAAATTACGCTGCAGGTTGCACCTGAAACGACGCAAGCTGAAGTTAACGGCCTGGCGAGAGGGAACTAATCCATGCTGAATGTACTATTTGCGGTACTGACCAGCCGTCTGGCCTGGGGCTTTGTCGGTATCACCGCACTTTCGTTTATTATCTGGGTCATTGGCCCGGTGTTCTCGATTGTCGACTCCCGTCCGCTGGAGTCAGAACAGAACCGCGTCATTAGTATTGCGTTGCTCTATGTTGTCTGGGGCCTGAGTCAGGCGATTCCGCGAGTCTACAACTACTGGCTCAACCGTAAGCTGATGTCCAGCCTGGAAACCAGCAAATCGGATACGCCGGAAGAAGACCGCAAGCGACTGACCAGTGAAGATCAGGTGCTGGCCAGCCGTTTCTCTGAAGCGACTGAGATGCTGAAGAAAGCACACTTTCAGCGGCAGAGCAGCAAGGGGGCGCCTTTCTGGGCGCAGCGCTTCAGTCATCAATATCTCTATCAATTGCCCTGGTACATGATCATCGGCGCGCCAGGTGCCGGTAAAACCACCGCTCTGGTCAATTCCGGCCTGCAGTTCCCCCTGGCGGACAAGTTTGGTAAAGCTGCGCTACGTGGGATCGGCGGGACGCGCAACTGTGACTGGTGGTTTACTAACGAAGCCGTTCTGCTGGATACGGCGGGGCGCTATACCACCCAGGAGAGCCAGCAGGAGCGCGATGCAGGCGAATGGCATCAGTTTCTCGACCTCCTGCGTAAATACCGTGGCCGTCAGCCGGTTAACGGCGTCATCGTCACCTTGAGCGTGGCAGACCTGTTATCACAGTCGCCCGAGGCCATGCGCAATCAGGCCGTGGCGCTGCGTCAGCGTCTGATGGAGTTACACGATCGGCTTGGTATTCGCTTTCCGGTGTATGTTCTGGTCACCAAAACCGACCTGTTAAAGGGGTTCCGCAGCTATTTTGCCAGCCTGGATAAGGCACAGCGCGAGCAGATTTGGGGCTTTACCTTTCCCTGGGCCAAAGCATCCACGGCTGAATTTGAACTCAGCAGCCAGTTTCAGCAGGAATATTCGCTGCTGCAACAGCGCCTGGATGCCGGACTTGCCGATGTGCTGCTGGCGGAAAGTGATGCCCAGGCACGTGCCGAAAGCTACCTGTTTCCACAGGAGTTTGCGGCATTGCGCCCTCAGTTGGCTGAGGCGCTGGATATTCTGTTTGCGCGTTCCGATTTCGAAACGCAGTTCGCCCCGCGCGGCATCTACTTTGCCAGTGGTACGCAGGAAGGCTTGCCCTTTGACCGCGTAATGGGTGAACTGACGCGCGCCCTGCATCTGCCAGGCCAGCAGCAGAGTGAGTCGGGCAGCTGGGACAAAGTGGATAAAGACGCGCCGATCCCTCAAAACAAAGGCCAGAGCTTTTTCCTTAAGGGCGTGCTGGAAAATGTCATCTTCCAGGAGTCCGGTCTGGCCGGCAGTAACCGCTGGTGGGAGCTACGCAACCGCGTGGGCCTGTGGTCGGGTTATCTGGCGTTACTGGTTATCGTACTCATTGCCGGTGCACTGTGGCTGGTGAGCTATAACAAAAACAAAACCTACCTGCAGGAGATGGCGGCGAAAAGCCCCCAGGTTGAGCAGCTCGGTGACAAGTTACAAAAAGAGGTGAACGGCAACCTCTTTGCTCTGGTGCCTTACCTCAATACGCTGCTGCACCTGCCTGAAAGCGCCTCCTTTTCTCTGGAGCATCCGCCGCTCACGCGCCGGATGGGGCTGTATCGCGGCACGGAAGTCAGTGATGCGACCCAGGCCTTGTATGAAAGGGCGCTGAAACAGCTGCTGATGCCGCAGGTTGCGCAGAATATTACCCGCTGGTTACGCAATGATACGGGAAGTGACGCTGACTACAGCTATGAGGCGCTCAAGGCTTATCAGATGCTGTACCAGCCAAAACACTATGACGGTAAGTTTCTTCAGGCGTGGATGATGTTAAACATCTCGCGTGAATTGCCGCAGGACGTGACTCAGGCTGAGGTGAAACAGCTGGCGTGGCATTTGCAACAGCTACTGGAAACGCAGATTCAGTCCTCGCCCTATGCGAAGGATGATGCGCTGGTAAAGCGCGAGCAGGCGCTGATTAGTCAGATGCCGCTGTCACAGCGCGTTTACGGACGCCTGAAACGCCTGCTGGAACGCGATGGCTCAATGTCACCGGTGACCTTGTCCGCGCTGGGTGGACCGCAAAGTGAACTGGTGTTTTCCCGTAAAAGCGGTAAGTCTGTCAATGAAGGTGTTTCCGGGCTCTTTACGCCAGACGGTTACTGGAACCATGTGGATAAACAGATCGCGCCGGTCACCGATGCGCTCTACAAAGACGATATCTGGGTGCTGGGTGCAGAAACGGCCCATGAAGACAGCAAACAAACCGACCTTGCGGTGCGCCAGCTCTATATTCAGGATTACATCCGCCAGTGGGAGCAGTTTCTCAGCGATATTCAACTCAACAGCAGCGCCGATTTGACCCAACGTATTAATACGGCGCGCCTGCTGTCAGGGAATCATTCACCGCTGCGGCAGTTAGTGATTAACCTGAGCAAACAGCTCACGCTCACCCGGGCGCAGCCTGAAGACAAGAATGCCAAAGATACGGCCGCGTCATCGGATAACAGCGCCACACGAACGCTGCAGGCGCTGTTTACCTCGCCGCGCGCAAACGGCGAACAGGCGGTGGTGCAGCAAACGCCTGAGCAGGCGGTGACCGCGCACTTTGCACCTGTTATCGAACTGGCACAGCCGTTACAGCAGGGCAGTAAGGTCCTGGCCGTTGATGATTTTCTTAAGCAGATCGACGATCTCTATCGCTATCTCACCGCCGTGCAGGATGCCGCGAATAGCGGTATGCCACCGCCGGCGGGTGATGCCATTAGCCGTTTGCAGGCCAGCGCCGGACGTTTGCCCGGTTCACTGCAAAATATGGTGTCAGGCATGGCAGTGGGCGCCAGCAGCGATGCACAGCGTCGCGACATGGATAACGTTCGCAAGCGCATCACCATGGAAGTCGGCAGCTTCTGCCGTCAGGCGATAGCAGGCCGCTACCCGCTGGTCCGCAATGCACGCAGCGAAGTCACGCCTGATGACCTGGCGCGCATGTTTGCGCCGGGCACCGGATTGATGGACAGCTTCTTCCGCGATAATCTGGCCAGCAAAGTGGACACCACGCGTGCGGCATGGCGTTTCACGCCCGGCATTGATGGCAAAACCTTGCCAGGTGGCGAAGCCTTGCTGCGTCCTTTCCAGCAGGCGCAGTCGATTCGCGACGCCTTCTTTGCCAATGGGGCCACTACGCCATCCTTCCGCGTCACGTTACGGACGGTGAAGATGGATAACGACATCCTGAATATGACGCTGGATGTCGATGGACAGATTTTGCGCTACAGTCATGGACCACAGGCAGTGCAGTTAGTGAGCTGGCCCGGACCAGGTGGAACCAGTCAGGTGCGTATGCAACTGGGGCTAACGAACGGCACGACCTCAACCCTGACCACCAGCGGCCCATGGGCGCTTAATCGCTTCTTTGATCGCGCACGGGTGACGTCGGTAGGTGGACTGACTCGCGAAGCCAGCTTTAGTGTGGACGGCCATAACGTGACGCTGTCATTCACGCCAGGCAGCATTCGTAATCCTTTCCAGCTACCCGCATTTAGCTGTCCCTGAAACAGGATCTGACTATGACCCATTACGCAGCACCTGGCTGGTACGGCAAACTGCCTAGTTCGGGTGATTTTGTTAAACGACGCTTTCCCGATACCTTGCAGCGCCAGTGGTCTAACTGGTTTCAGGTGGGATTGCATCACTGGAAAACCAGTGCTGAAGGCGAAAATGCGCCTTCTCGGGCTTTTCTTAAAGCCCCGGTGTGGAATTTTGTGGTACCACCGATGTTGGGCACGCAACTGATTCAAATGGGCTGTCTGACGGCCGCACGCGATAGCGTGGGTCGTCATTATCCTCTCTGTGCTCTCCGCTATTTTACCCCAGCGGAGTGGATGCCTTTGTTGCTGACGCGTTCGGGCGACTGGTATCACCAAATGGGAAACACCTTACTGCGGGCGGTTCAGGATGGCGGTACGCCCGAACAGTTTGATCAGGCGCTGTTGAGCATTCCACTGCCGCAGCCTCAGCAGGATGAGGCGTCATCAGATATTCTGGCGGTGATCGGCAACGGTGAGCAGGATTCAACACTGAGCTGGCATCTGCCGTCCCAAAGCTTTGATCCGCAGTTCCAGACCAGTTTCTGGTGGACGAATCAGAGCGACGGTTTTCCGCTTTATACCCATGTCCACAGTGGAAATTTAACCGCGCAGTTATTTTCCCTGTTGTTTGATCCGGCAGGCGGTGCAAAGCCGGGACGAAACGGACTTTATCCCCCGATGTTTGAATCCTGAGGCGAAGCGGATGAGTATTGATATTGACACGTTGCTGATACCGGTAAGCCACGATAATCCGTGCGGTGAAAATCTGGAGTACGACGCGGACTTTCAGGCGATGGAGCAGGCCAGCGTGGGAAAAGCCGAACAGCAGTTCGGTAACACCATTATTCCGGCTGAGCCAGCGGACTGGAACAAAGTTGAAAAGCTTGCGCTGGAACTGATGAGCCGCAGCAAAGACCTGCGTGTCATGCTGACCCTGACACATGCCTGGACGCGTCTGAAAGGGTTACCGGGCTATGCACAGGGCCTGCAACTGATTGAACAGGCGATGTCGCAGTTCTGGGAACCGCTCTGGCCTCGCCTTGAAGAAGACGGCGAGCACGACCCGTTTTACCGCATCAATGCGCTGGCTGTGCTGGGCGACCAGTCGGCACTGACGGCCGCCGTTCGTCAGTCATGGCTCATGCGCTATGCGTCCGACGGTATTACGCTGCGTGATGCTTCGGCGCTGTGTGACGGCAGTAAAACAGAGGTGCCAGATTATCCAGGTGGACTGCCGCGTCTGAATGACGAACTGGCACGAGGGGAACAACCGGGCATCGCAGCGATTCAAAACATTGCCGAGCGTTTGCAAAACATTCGCCGCATCGTGATTGACAAACTGGATGAAACGGCCTTGCCGGATATGAGCCAGCTGCAACGCAGCATGGCAATGCTGAATGAGCGCTGTCAGGCCACGGATATGGAATCGTTACACTCCCTGGCGGCGGCGATGCAATCCGCACCCGCAACGGAGCAGCAGCCCAGCGTCGCTGCACCCCGTGCGGCTACCGACTGGCGCAGTGCTCAACTGAATTCGCGGGCAGAAGCCCAGCTTATGCTGGAAAAAGTCAAACAGTACTTTAGTCAGCATGAGCCGAGCCACCCGGCACCGCTGATGATTGACAGGGTACAGCGCCTTATCGAACTCGATTTTATGGACATCATTCGCGATCTCGCGCCCGATGGTGTTCATCAGTTAGAAAACATTTTTGGACGCCGCGACTAAGCTAACAGTCAAGCCTTTACGCAGCGAGACCTGCGCGCCTCCTGCGAGCCTATACCCGCGCATTATTTATGGAGAGAACCATGCCAACAATGAAGTCCAGTGGGCAGAAATTTATCGCCCGCAATCGCGCGCCACGCGTTCAGATTGAATATGACGTGGAAGTCTATGGCGCAGAACGTAAAATTCAGCTGCCATTCATCATGGGTGTTCTGGCCGATTTAGCCGGTAAACCGCTGGAGCCGCAGGCCAGCGTTGACGACCGTAAATTCATGGAAATCGACATCGACAATTTCGATGAGCGTATGAAAGCCATGAAGCCACGTGCGGCATTCCAGGTAGACAATACGTTGAACGGTGACGGCAAACTGAACATCGATCTGACCTTCGAAAGCATGGACGATTTTTCTCCTGATGCCATTGCCCGCAAAGTCGATCCACTGAATAGCCTGCTTGAAGCACGTACCCAGCTCTCCAACCTGCTGACCTATATGGACGGCAAAAACGGCGCCGAAGAGCTAATCGGCAAGATTTTACAGGATCCGACACTGCTGCAGGCGCTGTCACACGTGCCTAAGCAAACGGATGCCCCTGAAGGTAAGGAGGAGCAGTAATGAACCAGACTTCTCAACAACCACAATCGCAGGGCGGCGCCAGCTTTAGTCAGGATGAGTTCAGCGCGTTACTGAACAAAGAATTCCGTCCTAAAAGCGACCAGGCACGTGAAGCTGTAGAAAGCGCGGTAAAAACCCTGGCGCAGCAGGCGCTGGAAAACACCGTGACCATGTCCAGCGACGCCTACCGCACCATTCAGGCGCTGATCGCTGAGATTGACGAAAAGCTGTCTCAGCAGGTAAACCAAATTATTCACCACGATGACTTTCAGAAGCTGGAAAGCGCCTGGCGTGGTCTGAGCTATCTGGTGAATAACACCGAAACTGATGAGATGCTCAAGATTCGCTTTATGAGCATCTCCAAGCAGGAACTGAGCCGCACCCTGAAGCGCTACAAAGGCGTGGGCTGGGATCAGAGCCCGCTGTTCAAGAAAATCTACGAACAGGAATATGGCCAGTTTGGTGGTGAACCTTTTGGCTGCCTGGTGGGCGACTACTATTTCGATCACAGCCCGCAGGACGTCGAGCTGCTGGGCGAAATGGCGCGCATCGGTGCTGCCGCACACTGTCCGTTTATCACCGGGACAGCTCCAAGCGTAATGCAGATGGAATCCTGGCAGGAACTGGCAAACCCACGCGATTTGACCAAAATCTTCCAGAATACCGAATATGCGGCCTGGCGCAGTCTGCGCGAGTCTGAAGACGCGCGCTATCTGGGCCTGGTGATGCCGCGCTTCCTGTCTCGTCTGCCTTATGGGATTCGCACCAATCCCGTGGACAGCTTTGATTTTGAAGAGCAGACCGACGGTTCCGACCACAACAACTACAGCTGGACCAACGCGGCTTATGCCATGGCGGCCAACATCAACCGTTCGTTCAAAGAATACGGCTGGTGTACATCCATTCGCGGCGTGGAGTCGGGTGGGGCGGTTGAAGATCTGCCTTGCCACACGTTCCCAAGCGATGACGGCGGCGTGGACATGAAATGCCCAACGGAAATCGCTATCAGCGATCGCCGTGAAGCCGAGCTGGCGAAGAATGGTTTTATGCCGCTGGTACACCGCAAAAATTCTGACTTTGCCGCCTTTATCGGTGCGCAGTCGCTGCAAAAGCCTGCGGAGTATCACGATGCGGACGCCACCGCGAATGCGCGTCTGGCCGCGCGTCTGCCTTATCTGTTCGCCTGCTGCCGTTTCGCTCACTACCTGAAGTGCATTGTGCGCGACAAGATTGGTTCCTTCCGCGAGCGCGACGAAATGGAGCGCTGGCTGAATGACTGGGTCATGAATTATGTCGATGGTGACCCAGCCAACTCCTCACAGGAAACCAAGTCACGCAAGCCACTGGCTGCGGCTGAGGTGAATGTGGAAGAGCAGGAAGACAATCCAGGTTATTACGCCGCGAAATTCTTCCTGCGTCCGCATTACCAGCTGGAAGGGTTAACCGTTTCGCTGCGTCTGGTATCGAAACTGCCTTCGCTGAAGTCGAACGAGAATTAATCGTTGAAACGCTAAGCACGCTCTTCGGAGCGTGCTTCTTGCAAGAAACTGCACTAAAGCATGAAAGCGTGCCGTATATAAAAATATGGCATAAGCATGTCGTCGTTCACACTTTGATTATGCTGATGAAACTGAATAAACCTTTTCCTAAAGTGATGTCTTTGGCGAATGGCTGAAAGCTTTCATCATAGATTTATCAGTATAATGATCGACCTGTGTTTTAAAATATAAAAATGTCGGCTTTGGCGATCTGAAAATTATTTGGGCTTCATTAATCGTTTTTTTACTTTGTTCCAGCAGAGTAATTTTCTTGAAACAAAGTGCGCAACATAATCGGGTTGCCCCATAATTGTCGTGGCTTTTTGCACAATGACATTAATTTGAAATACGAATGCAGCAAAAAATCTCCTGCTATTGCGGTTAATTGTGGTGGGATACTTCGGGGAGCCTGTAGCAACCCCCGGAGTCGAGGCAAAAGTAAAATATGGACTGTTTTATTCAGCCCCATGCTTTTCTCTTTGCCATATAGATGCTTTTTCGAAAGCGACAACTTTTTTCATAACGAAGAGTAAATATTATGGCTATTGATATGTATTTGAAGGTAGACGGCGTTACTGGTGAATCTAAAGATTCAAACCATACCGGCTGGATTGATATTACCTCTTTCTCCTGGGGCGCTAATCAGCCGGGTAATATGAGCGTGGGCGGCGGCGGCGGTGCTGGTAAAGTAAACTTTAACGACCTGCACATTAATGCCAAAATCGATAAGGCTGTCACTGCACTGTTGAAAAACTGTGCCAGCGGTAAGCACGTCACCAAAGTTGAAGTTTCAGTTTGTAAGGCTGGCGGTACACAAATCGAGTACACTCGCATTACCCTGGAAGACGTGCTGGTCACCAACGTGCAGTTCGTGGGCTCTGAACACGACGATACGCTGGGCGTGACCTATGCATTCCAGGCTGCGAAAGTGAAACAGCAGTACTGGGAGCAGAGTTCTTCCGGTGGCAAAGGCGCAGAAAGCAGCGCTGGCTGGAACATCAAAGAGAACAAAGAAGCGTAATGGAATGCGCCTCCATCAGGAGGCGCACTTTCATATGATCTGTTAAGGTTGGATCAAGAGGGATTTTACGTGACTACAATACAGATAAGCCAAGGTGTTGGCATAAGACAACCGAATAAACCACAAGATGTTAAAACCGTTCAATCATTACTAAACGCCAATAAGGCTATTACCTCTCCAGGTAATGAATTAAAAGTTGATGGTTTCATGGGCGAAAAAACCATTGCTAAAATAAAAGTTTTTCAGGAGAAGGTTGTTGGACTCCGTAACCCTGACGGTATTATTTCTCCCAAGGGTCCTACGATGCGTAGACTGCACGGAAATATCACTCCAGCCAGCAATATTAAGTTAAATCTTGACACCACGGCATCTGCAGTGACTGATGAAATGTATATCAGTATGGCCAAAGCATTAAATTGTGAGCCAGCAGCAATAAAAGCCGTAGTGATGTCGGAGACGAAGCAAAGTCCATTCGATTCGTCTGGTCGGCCGACCATTTTATATGAAAGACATTATTTCAGCAGATTGACCCATAACAAGTATGATGCAACTCACCCTGATATATCGGGGAAAAGATATGATCACTATGGTAAATTTAGCGAGCAATACGATAAGTTAAATAAAGCCATAGCGCTTGATCGTGCAGCTGCACTTCAATCAGCCTCTTGGGGAGCATTCCAAATTATGGGAAGTAACTATGTTACTTCAGGTTATGCGAATATTGAAGAGTTTGTCAAAGGAATGAATACTATTTCGGGCCAAGTATACGCTTTTGTAAATCATGTTTCTCATACACCCACGCTCTTGAATGCAATCCGTACTAAAAACTGGGCAAGTTTTGCAAGATATTATAATGGTAGTGATTATAAAAAGAATAACTATGATGTTCACTTATCACAAAATTATGACCGGGCTCTACATAATTAATTAAGGGTTTTATAAAAAATGAAAATTATCAATTTAGTTCTGTCATTACTTGTTATCAGTCCTTTAGCAAATGCTTCAGTAATCCTTTCTAAACCTCATTCCAGTGATTACGAAAAAAGTATTGTTCAAGAGGCTCAGCATGCAGGCCTTGAGCGAGTTGAATTAGATAAAGCTCAAACCTTCGATTTAGTAAAAGATGGCAAAGTATTAGGCACTCTTGTGCAAGGCAAAGGATGGATAAGACAAGTTCAACCTGTGTGTTTTATTGCCTGGACTAAGGATAGCAAAAAATCTGATCAATTTATTCAGACAATCGGTCAGGGGGATTGGGAAACTGTGGGTTGCCATAAAGTTGATTCGGTTGGTCTGATTTCAAAAAAAGACGATCCTGCTACAAAAATCGCGGTTATTTATACAACCGAAGCTCCTGATCACTATGGTAATGATTACTACATCTTGGGATTAAAAGATGATAGTGACAGCGTATACTACGACCAAGGTGCTACTGAGAAGTTTCAAAATTCATATATTAAAAATATCTCTCAACTTCGTAAGGCTTATCAGAAATAGATTTTTTAATGAAGCCTCTTTAGAAAACAGAAGGAGGCTTTATACTTATTTAAATGAAGAAGTAAAAAAGAATCAACAAGCTAAAAAAGTTTCTTACAGCCAATGTGAATTTAAAAATAAATATCTTTTCTGTATCTCACTCTCAGGCGTCCATCATGCAGAGAAACGGCTTTTTGTTACTTTTTATTGCTTCGCTGGTTACACCGTTACTGTGTTCTGCTGAACAGGGACGTGTTTTAAAATTTGACGGAAAATGGAAAGTTGAACATGTTTATGTTAGCGAAGATATCACTTCCACAAACCTGATGGCGCTAATTTCTGATGACCCGACGCTGAGAGAACGTATTTTTGAATTCACGCCGAATATAATAAAAACGTCAATACCAACAGCCAGTCACTGCGACTTGCCAGATTATGATTCCATGGACGTGACATCAATAAACGCTTTGATGAGCAGGACGACAGAAGGGCAGCTCTCCGATCCGGCTAAAAGCTATGCTCTTCCCGTCAAAGGAACGTTAGCAATTCGTCCTTATCGCATTCATTGTCAGAATGGAAAAATCACCCCGTCGGGTGAAAATAGCGAACATTGGCTTGTAAAACTTGATGAAGAGTCAATATTCCTGAACTGGGATAACCAGTCTTATCTTTTACTAAAAAAGCTCGCTGATGATGCCAAAGTGCAACCTTCGTTCGCCTGCGCAAAAGCTACAAGCGACAGTGAAAAAACCATCTGTCATAATTCGGATCTGTCTTCCTGGGATGTAAGCGTGGCCCAGGCATACAATGTAGCGTTAAAGCAAATTGTGAATACAGGGGTTGATGTCAAATCTCGTTCAGTCGAGCTCCGTCAGGCACAGAAACGCTGGCTGAACGAAAGAAATGCGTGTTCTGTTAATCCAGCGTGTCTGAAGAAAAAAATGCAAGACCGTGTTGATGAACTCGTTGAGTTGGCAAAGCAATAAAATGATCAGTGCCTGTTTAAGTGCGTCTTTTGAGATAAGCGAGCGTGCTTTCTTTACCTTAACAGGCTTGTTGATGAGATGAGATCTGTAATTTTCGGAGTTGAGTGAATAATGAAAATTTACGCAGCTTTTTTCGTAACTTCAATCGCTGCTTTTTCAGCTAGCTGCTTCGCAGAAACACCGTGTTGTAAAACAAGTAATGATGTCGAACCCTATCAATGTTCTGTTAAATATAAAAGCCAGGCTGAAAAAGCGTTACATCACGAATACGGTCTTGCAAGAGAGCGCATCGTAAAAATGTACGGCTCTCAAAAAAACTGGGTGAGCAGTATGTCGGGGTTATGATAGATACGCAGCGTAATTGGCTTAAATTCAGGGATGGTCAATGTCATCTTGAAGCTTTTGCTGCAGAAGAAGGCAGTAATCCATATGCTGTCGCAACGAATCTCTGCATTTATCGAATGGATACTGAGCGTACGGCCGTACTTAAACTGCTGCCATACTGATTTTTTAACAGGCTGATATGACGTTATCGTGGTGCAATGATATTTTCACCATTCAAGTGGTCATTACGTCAATGGATACATAAAATATCATGCGCTATGTACTAATGTTTTTATCGCTGTTAACCCCTTATCAGGTATTGGCTGCGCTTTCCCTGACTCCTGTAGCAGATGCGCCCTATCAGAAAAGTATTTATAAATTATCGTCTGATAAAGGCATTCAGGGCGGTTCTCCCGTTCCACACCAAAGTTTTCATCTGGTTAATGAAGGCAAAGTTCTGGGCAGTTTTATTGCCGGGCAGGGTTTCGACTCACAAGATAAGGACGTGTGTTTTGTCGCCTGGTCAAACAACGCTCATCAGGTAGAGCGTGTTTTACCAACAATTGGATTCGGTGACTGGGAAGCGGAAACATGTTATGCGACTCGCTCTGTCGGCATGCTCGATGAAAAAGAGAATAAAGTCATCATCGCGGTGATATATGACGTTGCGTCTCCCAATACGACAGCGCAGGAAGCCATCATCGTTTCTGTCGACCTGACCAATCACTCAATTACTATCAATGAGCCGTTGACGAGGAAAATTGGAGCTTCAGGAGCAAAATCGATCAAGGAACTGCGAACCCTTTACAGGACAACGCCCTGAGTTGCGCCTTGCCCTGACAGGCGAGTTCCTCACCGTAGTCTGACCTCGGTTAAACAATGCGCTTTTACATCTGTAAAACAGGTCAATATAAAAAATGAAGCTATCTTTTTTGGGATGTGTGACTTTAATCATGTTTGGCTTTTCTTCCGCCGTCTACGCCCTTGATGACTGCGCTAAAAAGACCAGTGATGCCGATGTGTTTAGCTGTGCCGAGAATAACCGGGCACGTGCAGAAGACGATTTAAATCAGGCCTACGGGGCGACGAAAAAACGTATCGAACATGTTTTTCAAAATGAACCAGAAGCTAAAAAGAACTACCAGAGCCTGTTTATTCAATCCCAGCGTCACTGGTTAGCCTACCGTGACGAGCAGTGCCAGTTATATGCGCATCCCGCTGATAAAGGCGCCAACGCGCATACCGTATTTAACAACGAGTGTGTCGCCAGGCTTGATGAGTTGCGCACGAAAGAATTATCAGAAATGCCCTACGATTAACTTTCACGGGGTGGCTATCTGCAACATTAGCGTTGCGTTTATCTTCTACACCATTGAACAGGCTTCTATATCCCGCCTTTCTCCCCGAGAGACGCGAGATATAGATGTCGAACAGCTAACCGCAGGAATCCGTGATGCGCTTTACGATAATAACCGCTAAACCCGGCCATGAACCGCCGCAAATCAGTTTCGATTTTCTTCCTCCAGGCGGCACTATTGGTCGAGGCGTGGATAATAATCTGATATTGCCCGACGACGATCGCACTATTTCTCGCCTGCAGGCTATCGTGCACATTACTGCAGAGGGTGAATGTCGCCTGACCAACCGCGGTAACGTTACGCGCGTGCTGCTGAATGACATCCCGCTTGAACGTGGACGTCAGGTGGAGTTGCAGGACGGCGATATTCTCGGCATCGACGACTATCGCCTGCTGGTTAACGATCTTAATGGCGAGCAGCCATCGCAGCAGCCTCCGTTGACCGCTGCAGCCGCACCTAAGCCGCAGCCCGTACCCAATGCGGTCCCTGTACAGGCGCCGACTGCCAGCACGGCTGCCATTCCCAGCGAGATCTGGGACAGCCTGGCCAAAGAGTTTTCAATTTCTGATGACTTATCGAAACGTAAAAGTGCTGCGCCAGAAATGCCGGAGGCAAATCCGTTAACCTCTACAGCGGCAAACCGTAATCCCGAAGATCCGCTGGCTCAGTTAATGAGCGATAAACCGCTGGATATCGGTCAGCAACCTAAGACAAGTAGCCTGTTTGATGAAGAGGATGCGCTGTTTGCTCAGGAAAGCATTTTTGATGACCGCACGCCCAGCACCTTGTCGGCAAAACAAAATGCGCAAGGGCAGCCCAAAACAGAGGAAACCTCCACGGATGTGGACCCGTTAAATCTGTTTGGCAGCCAGACCACGCCGGACCCGCGTCATCATGACGATCCGCTGGGGTTAATGATGAGCGGTGCAGTGCCGCTGGCTCAGCCAGATATGCCGGTTTCGCAACCTGTGGCTGCGCCATCGCAGCCGAAAGAAAACCATCAGTCTGCATCCTTGCAGCAGAAAGAGCCCTATCAAGCGGTGCCATTACAGCCGCAAGAAAATCACCAGCCGATGCCAGATATCCTGGATACTGCACCGGTTGAGTTGGCTGAATTAAGCAGTTCACCGCTGTTTGATCACACTGAAACGCAGGTCACTCACGATCCCGCTTTCGATCCTCAACCGCAGCCTGCCCAGCCTGAAGGTGCGCAAAGCCCGATTGATTACGGCGGCATCACCTTGCCAACACCGCAGGCGGTGCAACGCACACCTTCGCCCACGCCAAAAGGGCGGCTGCGCATCGATCCGGTTGCCTCGCACAATAACAGTGCTGGGACCGAGCAGAGTGGCAACGCCAGCAGCGGTGATGCCTTAAAGGGCGAGTTGCTGGATGCACTGCTGGAAGGTATGGGCCTGCAGGATCTGCAACCGACACCGCAGTTCGATCGTGAGCAGATGCGGCAGTTCGGCCAGATGCTCAGCATGTTCTCGCAGGGAACGGTGGCACTGCTGTCTTCCCGGTCGATTTTAAAACGCGGTGTAAAAGCCGACATGACCGTGATTCTGGATGATGCTAATAACCCGTTTAAGCTGCTGCCGTCAGGTAAAACCGTATTGATGCAGATGTTTGGCAGCCGGATGCCAGGTTTTATGCCGCCGCGCCAGGCCGTGCGTGACGCGCTAATCGATCTCCAGGCGCACCAGTTAGGGATGATTGCCGGTATTCGCGCCATTATTGCTTCCATGCTGCAGTCTTTTAACCCCGATCAGCTCGAAGAAGAAGCGCGTCAAAACGGTTCCGTATCGCGCATTGGACTACCCGGCAGCCGTAAAGCCGCGCTGTGGGAGCATTTTATTCAGCGCTATGGCGAAACCGCGGGCGAAATTGAAGATGACTTCCATACCTTGTTTGGCGAAGCCTTCTTGCACGCGTACGACATGGAAGTAAATCAGTATAAAGACTCACAAACCCACACGGATGACGCATGAATATCTCTACTGCTTCTACGTCGAATCAGGGCGACCGCGCCAGCAATCAGGATCAAACCGGTGAGAGCATCGGCGAGCGTTCGGCTTGCTTTGTGGTGTGTGATGGTGTGGCAGGGTTTCCCGGCGGTGACGTGGCAGCAAAAATTGCACGCAGTAGCCTGATGGAAGCCTTTGATGGCAATGCGCATCTCGATGCGCAAACCATTCGCGATTACGTAAATTATGCCAATGGCGCCATTCGGCAACAGCAAAAGGCAAACAGTCAGCACAGCCGGATGGGCACCACGCTGGTGAGTTTGTTTATCGACAGAGACTATGAACTGGCCTACTGGGCGCATGCAGGCGACAGTCGGCTTTACCTGTTTCGTCGGGGCTATCTCTACCACGTGACCACCGACCACAGCCTGATTCAGCAAATGAAAGATGCCGGGCACCAGACAGAAGGCATTAACAGTAACCTGCTCTATTTTGCATTAGGCATGGGCGATGAACAGCGGGATGCCAGTTACAGCGATGTGGTGCCTATTGAGGATGGGGATGCCTTTTTGCTGTGTACGGATGGTTTCTGGCATGGCGTGACGCTGGAACAAATGCAGCAATCATTGCATATGGTGAATACGCCAGAAGAGTGGCTGACCCTGATGCAACAAATTATCAAAAACAGCCAACCGCAGGGGGGTCAACAGGACAACTTCAGCGCCATGGCTGTGTGGGTAGGTTCACCAGAAGACACCACCTTATTGCACTCGCTGTCTGATGCGGCGCAGTTTTTCCCTCTTCGAGATTGAGAACGCCAACATGAAATATGGATTAGTGGGCCTGACTGCATTGCTGTTGAGTACACATGCCTTTGCAGAGAACTATCGCATTGTGCAGTCGCCAACTCAGAAACTGGATGTCTGGATTGATGATGTAAAAGATAACCAGCTGTCGAGCTGGTGTAAGAGCACCGTAAACCTGCGCATTGTGACGCATGGCGATAAAGATGCGTCGGTGCTGAGTGATTTCCTGCCGCGCGTTGCGGGCCTGATGGCCTCACAATGTAAGCCGTTACAGCAGCTGCACTGGCAATTAACCGATACCGACGGCGGCGCTCTGGCCAATGGTACGGCCGCGAAAGCGCAGCAGTGGAAATCGGTGGTGACTCCGCCTGCCGCTGCACAGCCCGTTCAACCGGTTCAGCCCGCCCAACAGGCGCCGGTGCAGCAGGCGCCCGTCAACCAGCCCGCCGCCCCTGTCGTGCTGAATTCGCCAGCAGCGGATACCACACCCTGGCTTCAGTTTAGCTTGCTGGACGGTTGCCATTTCCGCACCTGGTGGCACCAGCCCTCGCAGGCCAGCGCCCTGTTTGTGCCGGCTAAACAGGGCGTCACCTGCGGCAAAGATGGTTGGTTAAGCGGGCACAGCACGTTGACCCAGACGGGCAAAGACGCGACCAAATCCGTTTCCGTGAGTTTTCTGCAGGGGTTCCCGGTAGCGGGCCTGAACGATAAACAGCAGGTTGATGAACTGACCATTACCACGGTTAACAGCGAACGCATGGTGCTGAGTGATGAAAAGTCACCCGACAGCTGGCTGGTGTTGCCATTTAGCCAGCAGTTTAACGGCTGGCAGGCGATAAACCAGGTGGTGGTTGAGATGCCCGCCAGTGAAGCGGCAGACGAAAATGCGCTGCGTGCGCGCCTGCAGGAAGTGCGTAAGATCTGGTCACCCTGGTTAAGTAGCCCTGCATCCATTAAGGTGCAGTTGGTGGAAAAACTGCATCCGGAACTCAAAGATCCGGCCGCAGCCGTGTATCGCACCATCAACTAAGGCATAAGGAGTTTGAATGGACTCATTACAACAGCGACTGGCGAATGCCAGCCTGGCAGAAAACCTGTCCAGCATCACTGCGCAAATCCAGGCCAATCCGGCTGATGCGGATTTACGGGCGGCGTTTGTGCAACTCCTGTGCCTTGACGGTAACTGGAGCAGGGCGCAGACACAGCTGAAATCCTGGCTGGCCATGCTCCCTCAGGCGCAGCCCACCGTGACTTTGCTGCAACAGGCTATCGAGGGCGAACAGAAACGTGCAGCGGTTATGCGCGGTGAAGCCGAGCCGCAACTGCCGGGAAGCGCCTGGCCGTGGTGCCAGGTCTTACTGGCCGCGCTGAAAGCGGACATAGCGGGCGACAAGGCCGTCGGTGCGGCACTGCGTGCTCAGGCGCTGGAAAGCGCAGAGGCCAGCGCCGGTTCGGCCACAACCCACGAGGGGGAAAGCCAGTTCGCCTGGATAATGGACGGTGACAGTCGCTTCGGACCGGTCTGTGAAGCCATCGCCAATGGGCATTATTACTGGATCCCGTTTGCTGCCATCAGCGAAATAGAGTTTCAGGCACCGGCAAGCGTCACGGATCTGGTCTGGCGCCATACTCGCCTGCAGCTGGTGGACGGAAGTGAGCAAATTTGTCAGATTCCGGTGCGCTACCCGCTTCAGGATAAGGCTGATGAACGCTTCCTGCGGGCAAGCGTAACAGAGTGGCAGGAATCAGGCAGCGATGACGGTCAGTTTATCGGTCACGGGCAAAAGATGTGGCTCAGCGATGAGGCGGAATATCCCTTACTGACGCTGCAGCAGCTTATTTTCAACGAAACTGAGTTACCTCATGAGTCGTAATGACAATTCGTCCGGTGACGGCTATTCGCAGCTGCACGGCGGCTATCGTGCGCGCAAAAATCGCGACACGCTGACGGCGCGTGACAAACTGCAGTCGTCCCTGCTGGACAGGCTGACAGACGACGCGCCAGATAAAACTACCGAGTCAGGCAACAGTTCGATCATTACCCACAGTACGCTGCGGCGTAACGTTCTGCGCGACCTGCAGTGGTTATTCAACACCATCAATAATGAGGCACAGCACGATCTGAGCGACCTGACGGAGGTCCAGCGTTCCGTGCTGAATTTTGGCGTGGCCCCCCTGGCGGGACAAAATATCTCGGACATCGAATGGCAGGATATGCAACGGAAAATGACCGACGCCATTCTGCACTTTGAGCCACGCATTTTACCCCAGGGCTTACAGGTTCGCTGCGTAAGCGACCTGACCTCTCTGAGTCTGCACAACGTACTATCGATTGAGATTAAAGGCCGGTTATGGTGTGTGCCGTACCCGCTGGAGTTTCTGTTCCGCACTCAGGTTGATTTAGAGAGCGGCCATTTTGAACTACAGGATGCAGGTTAATCATGGACAGCAAGCTGCTTGATTACTACAACCGTGAACTGGCCTATCTGCGCGAGATGGGCGCGGAGTTTGCTGCCCAGTATCCTAAGGTCGCCGGGCGGCTTGGTATGCGCGGCATTGACGTCGCCGATCCTTATGTCGAAAGACTTATGGAGGGTTTCGCGTTTCTGACCTCACGCGTACAGTTAAAGATGGATGCCGAGTTTCCACGCTTTTCTCAGCGGATGCTGGAAATGGTGGCACCGGGCTACCTTTCACCTACGCCGTCGATGGCCATCGCCCAGCTCACGCCAGACAGCCGCAAAGGCGATATCAGCAACGGTTTCCTGGTGCCGCGCGGCACAATGATGGAAAGCCAGAACCTGAAAAAAACGGGCGTCACCTGCAGCTATACCACCGCGCACGATGTGATGTTACAGCCCCTGCGCATCAGCGATGTGTCATTAGGTGGCGTGCCGGCGGATATCCCGTTAGGCGAGTTGAAAGCGGGCGGTTCGACGGCGGCGTCCAGCGCCCTCCGTATCCGCATCACCTGCGAAGGCATTTCATCGTTAAGCCAGCTCAGTCTCGATGACGTGATGTTTTTCCTGAGCGGACCCGATATTCAGGCCCTGAAACTGATGGAGCTGCTGATGCAGCATCGCGTCGGAATCATCCTGCAGTCCGTGGAAGAAAAACCGCAACGTCAGATTCTGCCGGATGACGCGCTTCAGCAGGAAGGCTTTTCGACTGAGCAGGCCCTGCTGCCCGACGATCTGCGTAATTTTGACGGCTACCGCCTGCTGCAGGAGTATTTTGCATTCCCGGCACGCTTCCAGTTTATCAGCCTGCGTCAGCTGTCGCCTTTCCTGCAGCGCTGCGATAACGCCCTGTCGTTTGACATCGTCATCTTGCTGGATAAGGCCGATGCGGCGCTGGAAAGCGTTGTCGACATCGCCCATCTGGCCCTGCACTGCACGCCGGTCATTAACCTGTTCCCGAAAACCGCCGAGCGGCTTAAGGTCAGTGACAGTCAGCACGAGTATCACCTGGTGGTCGATAACATTCGTCCGCTGGACTATGAGATTCATTCGGTGAAGCGCTTGTTTGCCTCTGTCGAAGGGCAGCGCGAAGAGCAGATCTTCCGGCCGTTCTGGAGCACCTTCAGCCATGACGGCGGGGATTATGGCGCTTACTTCTCACTGCGGCGCGAGCAGCGCACGCTCTCTGAGCACGCGTTGCGCTATGGCACCCGAACAGGCTATATCGGTTCTGAAGTCTTTCTCTCCCTGGTGGATCAAAATCATACGCCGTGGAACAGCGATATCCGCTATTTGTCTGCGGAAGTGATGTGCACCAGCCGTGACCTGCCTTTAATGCTGCTACAGCAGGAGCAGGGCAACTTTGTGATGCCGGATTCCATTCCTGTCGGGCAACTTAAACTGTGCAAAGGCCCGACGCCACCGCGTCCGGCACTGGCTGAAGGGCTTTCAGCATGGCGACTCATCAGTCATCTGCAGATGAACTATCTGAGCCTGATGGACAGCAGCGACGGCGAAGGGGCTGCGGCACTGCGCCAGATGCTGAGCCTGTATGCCAGCCTGGCCGAAACGCCGCTAACGCGTCAGATTGACGGAATTCGTCACTGCAACCTCAAAGCCGTTCACCGCCGTGTGCCCGAGCCGGGCCCCGTAGTGTTTGCGCGCGGGGTCAGCATTGCGCTTGAGGTAGATGAGCAGGCGTTTTCCGGTGCCAGCCCCTGGCTGTTCGGCAGCGTGCTGGAGCGGGTCTTTTCTCGCCTTGTGGCGCTTAACAGCTTTACCGAATTCACCCTGAGCAGCCAGCAGCGCGGCGAAGTGGGCTACTGGCCGCCGCGCATGGGCAAAAAGGCGCTGCTATGAGTGAGACGGCGCACGTTATTCCCCTACAGCGGGCGGTGCGTCTGCCTGACGGTTTCTGGCAGGCCGTGATGGCCGCACCCTGGCGCTATGATCTGTTTCAGCTGTTACGCAAGCTCGACGCCCAGAGTGGGCAGCGTTATGCCTTAGGTAAAGCGCCACTGCCCAAATTTGAGGCCGTGCGTATCGGGCAAAAGCCATCTCTGGCCTTTGCACCATCGACCGTGTCACAGGTTAAAGCGCGTGAGCATGACGAACGCTACGACGTCTCCATTTACAGCTTTGGGCTGTTTGGTCCTAACGGTCCTCTCCCTACGCACCTGACGGAATATGTGCGCGGACGTATCGATCACCATCAGGATCACAGCCTGAGCGCTTTCGCCGATCTGTTTCATCATCGTGCCACGCTGTTGTTCTATCGTGCCTGGGCTAATTCACAGCCAACCAGCTCTCTGGATCGCCGCGACGATCGGCGCTTCCAGGATTACCTGGCCTGCGTGGCCGGTATTGGGTTACCGGCCCAGCAGAAAGCCAGTTCGCTGAGCCTGCATGCGCGCCTCATGCTGTCAGGGCATCTCAGCCGCCACGGTCACGATGCCGAAGGGCTGGTACGCATTTTGCGTCACTACTTTGCCGTTCCGGTTAAGCTGCAACAGAACGTGCCGCAGTGGTTATCCCTGGACAGCCGCGATCAGGCCCGTCTGTCGGCCGGTCGCCATATGCCGCGCCTGGGTGAATCGGCCTTTCTCGGCGTAGCCGTTCGTGATGTACAGCATCGTTTTCGTCTGCGCATCGGTCCACTGAGCGCCGAGCAGTACGAACGTTTTTTACCCAACGCGCAAGGCGCTTGCGAAGTGCGTGACTGGGTGCGCCACTATCTGGGTATTGAGATGCAGTGGGATCTCAGCCTGATTCTGGCAGCCGATGCCGTTAAGGGCGTTACCCTTGGCGGTCAGGCGCGGCTGGGCTACACCAGTTGGCTTGGACAGCAACCGCAGCCTGTCGATCGTGAAGATTTTGCCTTTGAGGTTGAAGCTACGCCGTCATAGCCCAACCGCTTTCCCCGATAGTTAGCCCGCTTCTTTCAATAAAGAGAACCGATATGTCAGAGATCAGCCGTGCCGTGCTATTCGGCAAACTGGATACGCTGTTATTTACCTCGCTTGAGAGTGCGACCGCCTTTTGTAAACTGCGTGGCAACCCCTACGTTGAACTGGTGCACTGGTTGCATCAGCTCATGCAGCAGCAGGATGGCGATCTTCAGCAGGTGATTAAGCATTTTTCACTGGATGAAAACGCGCTGACGCGGGATATCGTCGCTGCACTGGACCGCCTGCCGCGCGGTGCGGGTGCGGTGTCCGATCTCGCAGAACACATCGACAGCGCCGTTGAGCGCGCCTGGGTTTATGCATCACTCAAATACGGTGCGACCCGCATTCGCGGTGGTCACCTGCTGATAGGTATGCTGAAGACCTTTACGCTCGCCAGCGTCCTGAAAGGCATTTCACCTCAGTTTTCACGCGTGAACGCCGATGCTTTACTGGAGCAGTTCGATACCTTACTGGCCAACAGCAAAGAAGTTCAGCAGGCGCTGGTTCAGCCCGCAGGCGATGCTGCCGCCCCTCCGGCGGCGGGCGACAGCACGTTAGCGCAGTATGCGCAGGATCTGACCGCGCGAGCGCGCGACGGCAAGATCGACCCGGTTGCGGGCCGTGATGAAGAGATCCGCCAGATGGTGGATATCCTGATGCGCCGTCGCCAGAACAATCCGTTACTCACCGGTGAAGCTGGCGTGGGTAAAACGGCAGTGGTAGAAGGGCTGGCGCTACGCATTGCCGCCGGTGATGTGCCGGCACCGCTGCGTGATGTGCAACTGTGGCTGCTGGACATTGGCATGTTGCAGGCCGGTGCAGGAATGAAAGGCGAGTTCGAAGCGCGTTTGCAGGCGCTGATCAATGAAGTGCAATCCAGCCCCACGCCGATTGTGTTGTTCATTGATGAGATTCACACTCTGGTCGGCGCAGGCGGCCAGCAGGGCACAGGCGATGCCGCCAACCTGTTAAAACCGGCCCTGGCTCGCGGACAGTTGCGCACGATTGGCGCAACGACCTGGGCAGAATACAAGAAATACATCGAAAAAGATCCTGCATTGACCCGCCGCTTCCAGACCGTTCAGGTGCAGGAGCCGGATGAAGCAAAAGCGATCCTGATGCTGCGCAGCACCGTGAGCGCGCTTGAGAAACACCATCAGGTGCTGTTACTGGATGAAGCCGTCAGCGCCGCCGTTAAGCTCTCTCACCGTTACATTCCTGCCCGCCAGCTGCCGGATAAAGCCGTAGCCTTACTGGATACCGCCTGTGCACGCGTTGCCGTCAGCCAGGGCGCACAGCCTGCCGCGCTGGAAGACTGCCTGCACCGTCTGGCCGCGCTGGAAATCGAAGCGGAGATCGCCGAACGTGAAGTTAAAGTGGGGCTGGGTGATGAAACCCGCCAGGCCACGATTGCCGCCCAGCGCGCTGCCCTGGAAGCAGAGCGCGATGCGTTGGACGCCCGCTGGCAGCAGGAGCGTGAGCTGGTCGAACAGCTGATTGCCCTGCGCGCGCGTTGCGTGACCGAAGGGGAAACTTCCCTGCGCGAGCAGCTCGATGAAACCCGACAGAAGTTGCACGCGGTTCAGGGCGAAGCGCCGTTACTGTTTGCTGCCGTTGACGCCAGCGTCGTTGCCGCAGTGGTATCCGACTGGACCGGCATTCCGCTGGGCCGGATGGTGAAAAACGAAATTGACGCCGTGCTTAACCTCGCGGACACGCTGAATCAGCGCGTGATTGGGCAGCGTCACGGGCTGGATCTGATTGCCAAACGCGTTCGCACCTCACGCGCCCGACTGGACAATCCTAATAAACCGGTCGGTGTGTTTATGCTCTGTGGCCCGTCAGGCGTCGGGAAAACCGAAACCGCGCTGGCGCTGGCCGAATCGCTTTATGGTGGAGAGCAAAACATCATCACCATCAACATGAGCGAGTTCCAGGAAGCGCACACCGTTTCAACGCTGAAAGGGGCGCCTCCAGGCTATGTAGGTTACGGTGAAGGCGGTGTGCTGACGGAGGCCGTGCGTCGTCGTCCTTACAGTGTGGTGCTGCTGGATGAGATTGAAAAAGCCCATCCTGATGTGCATGAGCTGTTTTTCCAGGTGTTCGACAAAGGCTGGATGGAAGATGGCGAAGGGCGCCACATTGATTTCCGCAATACCATTATCATCCTCACCTCTAACGTCGGTACGCAACTGATCAGTGCGCTCTGTGCCGATCCGGAACTGATGCCGGATCCTGATGCGCTCAGCACCGCTTTACGTAAACCCTTACTGGAGGTGTTCCCGCCAGCACTGCTGGGCCGTCTGCTGGTGGTGCCTTACTATCCCCTCAGTGACGAGATGCTGGCAGAGATTGTTAAGCTGCAACTGGGGCGCATTGTACGCCGCTTGGAAGAGAACCACGGTATTGAAGCCATTATTGACGATTCGGTCGTAAGCCAGATCGTGCAGCGTTGTACGGAAGTGGAGTCTGGAGGTCGCATGGTCGATGCCATCCTGACCAATACCCTGTTGCCGCAGATGAGCCAGATACTGCTCAGCGCCCATGCTCGTGATGAACGTTATCGTCGCGTGCAGGTCAGCTGTGATCAGGGCGAGTTTGTTTGCCAGTTTGCTGTCTAAAGCCGTTTGTTATCAGAGAGCTTTCGAATATGTCGGAAAATGATAATCACCCGAATGTACCCAATGCCCTCCCGATTGGTTACCGGTTTAATGAGTTTGAAATCAAAGATGTTATAGGCGGTGGTGGTTTCGGCATTGTCTATCGTGCCTGGGATCACCAACTGGAGCGCGATATCGCGATTAAAGAGTTTATGCCCGCGTCGCTGGCCGTGCGCAGCGACGACCTGAACCTGGTATTGCGGAGCGAGCGATTCAGTAAAACCTTCCATGCGGGCCTGAACAGCTTTATTCAGGAAGCCCGTCTGCTGGCACGTTTTAATCATCCGAACCTGCTTCACGTTCTGCGCTTTTGGGTGCAAAACGATACGGCCTATATGGGCACGGTGTTCTACAGCGGCACCACGCTGTCTAATATGCGTGAACGGCATCCCCATTTAATTGATGAGAACTGGATCCGCCGCTTGCTGCCACCGCTGCTGGGTGCCATCAAGACCATTCATGATGCAGGCTATCTGCACCGCGACATCTCGCTGGATAATATTCAAATTCAGAGCAATGGCGATCCGGTATTACTGGATTTCGGCTCCGCACGCAAAACCATCGGTAACCTTTCTGATGAAAGTGAAACCATGCTGCGTCCGGGCTATGCGCCGATTGAACAGTACAGCGATAACGATGAAAGCGAACAAGGCGCGTGGACGGACATTTACGCCTTGGGTGCTGTGCTGCACACGTTAATCACCGGCTCACCGCCGCCGGTCAGCGTGGTGCGCAGTATTGAAGATAATTATCAACCGCTCGTGCAACGCGCGCCTGCGGGTTACAGCGCAACGCTGCTGGCAGCGGTCGATAGCGCCTTGTCTCTTAAGCCGGAAGATCGTCCACAGAGCATTGATGCCTTCGCGGCCTCAATGGTGCTGCCAGAGAAAGCGCCTGAACCACTGCCTGAAATGAAGCAGAGCGGGCCGGGGACTATGTTGGTACCGGTTGAGGAAGAAGATGAAGCGGCCGCCGCGCCCGCGACGCCGTTTAAAAAACTGATGCGTAACCGCTTTGCACTGCCGGGTCTGGTCGCTGCAGGTGTGCTGGTGGGAGTTTGCGTCGGTGTCCTGATGGCGGGCGGCGACAAAGACGGTGATGCACCTGCCAATGTGGCACAGACCGAAACGGCCCCAGCCACTCAGGCACCGGCTGAACAACCTGCTGCCACGCCTGCGCAAACCCAGACTGCCCAGGCCGAGCCGGAAAAACCTCAGGAGCCGGTTGCACCACCGCCTGAACCTGTGGCGCAGGTTTATATTAAACTCCAGCCCGGCGAGCGTGTTCAGGTGAATGGCAAGCCTCAGGCAGTGGTACCGGCAGCCAATGGTTTTGCTGCGCTGCAGCTGGCACCCGGCAACTACACGTTTTCTGTAACAGGTCAGGGTGGCGAACGTGAACAAACGTTGACCATTAATCAGCAAGGCGTCTGGTTACTTGATCCCCATATTTAACAGGTATGTCTATGTTCTCACGTATTACTGTACAACTTCCCGCACAAGGACTGCTGTTCCGACGTCTGAGCGGCAGCGAAGCGCTGTCCCAGTCGTTCGTGCTGCAAGCGGAGCTGCTCTCCACCGACGCGCGCATTGACCGTAAGTCGCTGCTGGGCAAGCCGGTGACCTTCACGCTGCCGACGGACGGTCTGCTGAGCGCGGTGAATCCGCGCTACATCAACGGCAAAATTACGCAGATAGGCGTGCGCAGCGAGGAGCTGGGCGGCGTGCGTTACGCGGTGTACGGGCTGACGGTGGAGCCGGACCTGTGGCCGATGAAGCGCGACCGCAACCTGCGCATCTTCCAGAGCCAGACGGTGCCGCAGATAGTGCAGACGCTGCTGAAGGAGTACGGGGTGAACGTGGAAACGCGCCTGGCGGGAAGCTACCGGGTGTGGGAATACTGCGTGCAGTATCAGGAGAGCAGCTTCGACTTCATCAGCCGGCTGATGGAGCTGGAGGGGATTTACTACTTCTTCCGCCACGAGGCGGACAAGCACACGCTGGTGCTGTGCGACGCGCCGGACCAGCATCAGTCGTTCCCGGGCTACGAGACAATCGCCTACCACGTGACGCCGTCGGGCGGCAGCGTGACGGAAGAGGGCGTAAGCCAGTGGGCGCTGTCGGAAAGCGTGACGCCGGGGATGTACAGCACGGACGACTACGACTTCCGCAAGCCGAACGCGTGGATGCTGCAGGCGCGGCAGAACCCGGCGTCGCCGACCCCGGGCTCGGTGGACGTGTACGACTGGCCGGGTCGCTTCGTGGAGCACGGTCATGGCGAATACTATGCACGCGTCCGCCAGGAGGTGTGGCAGGTGGAGCACCACATGGTGAGCGGCAGCGGCACGGCGACGGGCATCGCGCCGGGCTACACTTTCGCGCTACTGAACGCACCGCACTTCAGCGACAACGGCAAATACCTGGTGACGTCGGCGCACTACGACTTTGAAGAGAATAGCTACGCGAGCGGCGACGTGGGCGCCACGCGGCACAACATCGACTTCAGGGTGCTGCCGGCGGCGGTGACGTACCGTGCGAAGCCGGAGACGCCGTGGCCGAAGACGCACGGCCCGCAGACGGCGAAGGTGGTGGGGCCGAAAGGTGAGAGCATCTGGACGGACAAATACGGCCGGGTGAAGGTGAAGTTCCACTGGGACCGCCTGGCGAAGGGCGACGACACGAGTTCGTGCTGGGTGCGCGTATCGAGTGCCTGGGCGGGCCAGGGCTTCGGCGGGGTGCAGATCCCGCGCGTCAACGATGAGGTCGTCGTGGACTTCATCAACGGCGATCCAGACCGTCCGTTGATCATTGGCCGCGTTTATAACGAAGCCAGTATGCCGCCATGGGCGCTGCCGGCTGCCGCCACGCAAATGGGCTTTCTGAGTCGCTCGAAAGACGGCACGGCGGATACCGCGAACGCATTACGCTTTGAGGATAAGGCGGGCGAGGAGCAAGTATGGCTTCAGGCACAACGTAATCTTGATACCAATGTTAAGAACGATGAAAGCCATAATGTCGTGAATAATCAGAGTGTGACGGTTGGCGCGGATCATGAAACGCGTGTTCAGGGCAACCATACATTAGGCGTGAAGGGTGACAGTAAAACGTTAACATCCGGGAACCGTTCTGAAAGTGCTCTTGGCGCTTATATTATCGCTGCTGGCGATAAAATCAGAATCGAATGTGGAGAAAGTGCGATTGAGTTAACTCAGGCTGGTGATATCAACTTCATTGGCAAAAATTTCAACCTGACAGTCGGCCAAAGCGGTGAGATAAACACCTCGAGTGGCAAGTTGCAATTAAATCCCACAGGTGGGGTAGCAGAAATTGTAGCTCCAGGCGGCGGCCAAAAAACCAAAATTGAGAGTGAAATAAACAGTTATTTCACTTCTTCAGATAAATAATTGCAGGGTTTGAAATGGCAATTTATACACTTCAGGAAGCTTCGCTGGAATTACCCGATATATATAAAGATCGTACCATGAATTTATTTACACTAAGTGAAAATAGTGCAAGTGAGTTTACGTTTGTGGTATCGCGTGCGTCCGCATCGAGTGATGATTCGGTACAAAAGGTTGCGGCACGAATAATAAAAGAAATGGGCACGACTGTTGAGGCATTTACCCACATAACATCTCAAGTCACCATGTTAGATGGCTTGCAAGCTGTTGAGATTTTTTATCATTTTGAGAATGGTGGGGTTCAGATTTGGCAAAAACAAACAGTTGTCTTGCTTGATGAACCACTGGGTGGTAAGAAAATTGTTTGCTATATAGGTACATGCCCTTCCCAATTTAGCGAATACTACCAAAAACAGTATCAATCGATAATCAACAGCATTAAGTTTAATCATGTTGAGAAAGAGGGCGAATCCACCCCCGTGGCATCAGACTCTCCTGAAATTTTCTTTTCGCTTGATAATGATACAAAAATCATTTCTGCGCACGAAGGCGTCAACTCTCTTTATCAACACGTAGATTTAAAAAGAGCTTTAAATGGAAGTTACTTATTTTTTGATTCAACGGGTAATCCCTTGCATATCGCTGCATTGAACGATGAAGAACCAATACGCTACGCTCTTTGGCGTTCACAAGGTAGAAAAGTATCGTCACTTTTGAACAATATTGGTATTGCTAAAGGTTTCGATGGACCGGAGAGATTGTCCAGTGAGGAGCAAGTCATTGCATTTTTACTGAGGCAGAAGGATGCATAGCGAATGGCGGAGTTTAATGCGGCGAGAGACCTTGACGATATAGCACACACCGCGTCAAAGGGGTGGATGGTTGCGGGACTAATCGGCGGAGCTATATTGGGTGCGGCAGCTGTAGTGGTGACAGGTGGTGCGGCACTGGCCGTTGTCTCAGCGGCGGCGGCGGGGGCTTGTGCCGCAGGCGGAATAGGAGAGGTACTGGGAAGTATGACCTGGGCTCCACGGCACAATACAGGCAAACTTACATCCGGCTCTCTCAACGTGTTTGTGAATAGCAGAGCAGCAATACGTGCACATTTGTCTAAAGGAAATTGCGATGAACATAGTGGCTCGCTTCAGTTAGTTGCAGAAGGTTCAGATAAGGTTTTTATTAACAATTTTCCGGCGGCACGCATAGGTGATCGTTTAACTTGTAGTGCAGAGATCAGTAGTGGTTCTGGTAACGTATTTATCGGCGGTGGTAAATACCAAACTGATGTAATTAATCCTGAAATTCCGGGCTGGGTTAACTGGGTGATGATGGGCGTAGGGACTGCAGCTGTTGCTGTTATTGCCTCACCAGCTATTGCTTTATTGGGGGTGGCGGGCGCGTTTGGTGGCGGTTATGCAGGAAGCTGGCTGGGTGGGAAGATATTTGGCGAAGGCAGCGATGGTCAAAAATGGTCTATGCTGGCGGGAAGTTTCATTGGAGGATATGCCGGCGGCAAGGGTGGGATGAAGTTTGATGCTTGGCGATCAAGCTTATACGAGAAAACAAACGGTGTTCCAATAAGTGAATCAAAGTTTGATGAAATAGTTAGGATACCAAAGGGTGAAAAACCTGATCCATCAACATATTTGCCCAAAGAATATATACGCCAACACGCTGAAGAATTCTCGGATGGTGCTACCAGAATCGTATCAAGGTCTGACTACGAAGAGTACGGTTTAGGTAAGCCAGATGAATTTAGATCAGAGTTTGTAAGCTCACAGCGTAATATGGAAGCTATTATAAAAGAATCTGATGGTGATTATTCAATAATGTCTGATAGATTAGGTATTCCTAAAGAACAGTTGGAAAGTGGAGATCTGCTTAAAGTTGAATTTTACCCAACTGAAAAATATAATGCTAAAATACCCTCTGGAAACGAATGGGGAGCGAGAGATGTTGAACCCTTATGGTTACCTGGTGGTAAATTGCCTAATGGTGATTATGAAGCGGTTATTTCCATGAAGAATTTAGATAAAGGGATAGACTATCAAGTTTATGACTTAAAAACAGGAGAGGTTTATGATTGAAGCTAAGATTGTTAAGTCACGCCAGGGTGATTTTAATTTACTGCGTTCGGGTAGTGAATGGTTTATAGGCGTTCTTATTCCAAATTTCTACCCAAATTCACATTTTGATGTTAGTAAGAAGTTTATATTGGATGAAAATGATCTTCTTCATAAAGATGATTTTGACTATTTGATCAGGTTGGCCGAGTCTATCCGTAAGGATTGGACTAAATTCTCTGATAGAGAAGTTAAAAATATTAAAGTCGTGAAGTGATTTCTTATCAGGTAATTAAAAAATACTTATTTTTCCCCAAAAAAGCGCATTTTAATGTTTTTATATTGAATTGCTATAGGGCGTTTTTTTGGTGGTTTCTGTATTTAAAAACAGAGTCAGGCAGGCGAGTTCTAGAAAGAAGAAAATTTAATTTTCAATATTAATTGAATTGCTTGCAGTGCTTTGATACATTGATGATGCTTGCTGGTTAATACATTCTGAAGTGTTCAAGGTGTCCGTTAATTTTTATTTGGTTGGTACTCTTGCTCATCTGGAAGTATTTTGATGTCAGATGTTGCTTTAATGTTTTGTTTAAGTGGTAGTAAATCGTCCGTCCCTGAAATGATTCCATAAGACTATTTTTAGCTGATTATTTTGTTTCTAGGATGTGATATATGAAATTAAATCGTTTTTTAGTACTACCATTATTTATATTAATGATGATTATGCCAGCATGGAATGTCTATGCGGTGGCTTATACTGAAACATTAATAGCTCCCCCTCTTAATAACAACGACTCCTCAGTATTAATTAATGATTACGCTTTCACGCCAGAAGACGAATGGAACACTCAAAGCTTCGTACGCGCAGGCAAAGCTCTGGGTTCAGTTGTGGCTGGAGAAGTGGTCATCGATTAACAGCGGTGCAGCTACTTCCAACGTGCCTATGAAGGCTTTCGGTTATTCAGCGCAACGGTGGTTGGAAACGCCAGCCAGACTGTGCTGGCAGAGATTCTTTTGGACAAACCCAGTGTACCAACGGCGTGTAATATCGTGGTGGGCAATAATGTTGAAGATTCGAAAGGTCTAACAAAATGCATTGCTAAAATCAGAGAGCAATATTATACGAATTTGACCTAAGTTTCGGCGGGGTAAACGGGAAGGCTGGTTTAGAACTAAAAGGCGGTAAAGTTTTATGGAAGCTAGCTAAAAACCCAGAAAGCGGAGAGTTTTATGCTCCAAAAAATGATGTACTGACTAAAGAAGTAAAAGAAATAAATGTAAACTCCGATATGAAAGTTTTTTCAACGCCCTGCTTTACAGTTGATTTATTGAACACCTACGGCTGATTTTATATTATATGTGATAAAGTTAAATACATAGGTCTAAAAAATAAAAAATGGGAAGAAAATAACGCTTGACGGTAAAATCTTCCAGCCTGAAAACTCTAATAAAGCGCAAGGAATGATTTTCAGTAATAGTAATATGGGTTATACTGTAATTTTTAACCCACTTATTTTAAAAGTGGATCAGGATAAGGAAGTAATTCTTGAGCAAAGTGGGGAGTGGGAATGATGGTGTCAATCCTTTATAAAGAAAGTTAGTAATAAAAATTATAAAAGGTGAGTTTTATTTGGTTTTTTTTGTTCTGTTATGGTGGTCTTTTTCTTCATCTACATCTTGTATGAATGTTCATTTTCCTATTTATTAGCTGTTTGATTGCGAGCTTCTAACTTATTAACTTAACTAAAGCCATCTTCAGTTTATCCATTGTTCATTCCAGGGCTTTAAGTTCATTCCGATATTAGCTGAGCAAATAATGATCATGTTTAAATTTTTTTCCTTATCGTTAGTCTTATCAGCATCAGTTTTTATCACCAATGCATGTATCGCTCAACAAGTAAAGTTTTCCGATGGCTTCGCTTACAATGCACTGATTTCTAGCGCGGCGGATAATGAGGCTGAATTGTCTTCAAGCCAGCGCTGTTCCTTGAGATTGATGACCATTCGCGAAGAAGAGTCAAATTCTTCAAAACATTTCACTGGACGTTGGCGTGGCGAAAGTGACCGGGATGGAGTGTTAACGGTAAGTTTGGTTCAGCACGATGAGAATGTCACTGGCACCTATTGTTACATGAAGGACGCCGACCAAATTGATTGCCCTGGTGATGATAATCCCCATATATTACACGGACGCGTGAGTGGCAACACTGTTATGCTTTCATTCCCTTCGTCGTCAGGCGAACCCGACCGCAGGAAAGTCAAAGTCACCTTAAAAGGGGCAAATCTTTCGTGGCAACTTGTTGAAGATCCTGATGGTAACCTAATGCCAACACCAGTTTCATTTGATACTCTCGTGCCTTTACCCTGATTAAAAACACAATGACCATAAATCGTTTTTTCGGCAGCGTTTTTTTTGTGCCTGTCGTTATGTTTGTATCATGCATGGCCAGGGCTGAATCCAGCACGGGCATCTCAGTTGCAGCTCTTAATGAGGGAGATTTTTCCGTTCTGCTCAACGACTACGCTTTCACGCCCGGCGACGCATGGAACAACCAAAGCTTCATACGCGCAGGCAAAGCCCTGAGTTCCGTTGTGGCCGGAGAAGTCGTCATCAATGAGCAGCGGTACAACTATTACCAACATACCTATGAAGGCTTTGAGTTATTCAGCGCGACGGCGGTAGGAAACGCCAGCCATGCAATTCTGGCAGAGATCCTATTGGACGGTGCCAGCGTGCCGACGGCTCGTAACATCATCGTCGGCGATAGCGTGGAACAGGTTGAGAAAGCCTATGGGCCCGGAAAAGAAGATAACAGTGATAATCAGCACTGGCTTATCTATAAGATGGGTGAGAAGCAGTTGATGTTCGAAATTGACCAGCAAAAAGTCAGTCACATCATGTTGAATACCACCATGAGTGCAGAGCAACATGAAATCAGCGCTGATCAGGCTATCGCCCTAGCGACGAACGCGATTCATACTTATCACCTCACCGCGCTTGATGATCAATGTCTGAGATACGACCTGGATGACACCAGTGAGAAGGCGTTCTACATCATTACGGTTCGTGAAGACAACCATGACGTCAGTTGCGGCGGGGACCCGGATATTTCTCCCCGTCTTTTTGATATCAAAGTTGCTCGTGACAACACACAGTTACTCACAAATGCCGATAACGCGGATGGCGATTATCGTAGCCTGGTTCCACCCGCCACAAACAATCAATAAAACGGACATACTATGAATTATCAGTTTAATGAAGGCGCTTTTGCGCTGTTTCCTGCTGCCTGGCAGGACACGACCATGAATATTTTGCGGGATGACGCCAGCGGACTGGCATTAGTGGTGAGCCGAGGTGTGATTCCTGAAGACAGCGATGCGGAAAAAGAGTTTCAGCGCCAGTGGGACACGTTGCGCAGCCAGATGGGCCATATTCAGCAGACTGAATTTGTTCGGGTTACGGCTGGCGCGGATAACGCTTTGCGTGCGGTAGAAGTTGAAACCGCATTCGATCGTAACGGACAAGCCGTGTGGCAGCGACAGTTGGCGACCCGGGTTCCGGATAGCAACATCTTGATGATTTTTACCCTCTCCGCGATGCGCGCTTTCAATGAAGAAGACGGACAGCGTTGGAATGCATTCAAACAAAGCCTGAGTCTTAACAACCCACAGAAAGCATAAGCTATGGATAACCGTGCGGCCCGCGTGGGCGATGAGATCATTCACTCCAGTATTTTCGCTGATATCACCAGTATTGTCGCTGAGGGCGCAGCCTACGCGGTGATCGGTGCGGCGGTCGGTGCGGCAGCAACTGCGGCGGCGCCTCTGTTAGGTGCAGGAATGGCTGCGGCAGGCGTGGCAGCCATTGGTTCCAGTTGTCTGCTCAGCGGCATTATCGGCGGTGTATTAGCGAACGCTGCGGGCATTTCGGATGACATCACTAAAGCGGCCGATGGGCTGGGAAATATGATATTCCCGCCTTCTCCAGCCGGTGTGATCGCCAGTGGTTCTGAGAATGTTCACGTTAATGGTCTTTTAGCTGCACGCGCAGCCGGGATGCTTACGCCCGGAGATACGCCGCCACCGGAGCCGCAATCGCCCAAGAGTTTCAGACTATGGCGGCATGCTGCTCTCTGCGGTGGGCCAGTTTGGCAGTGCAATGTGGCAACCCACGGTAGCCTCCGCCGACGCGGGCACCTCTCCGCTGGAACAGGACAAAGTGGCCTGTGAAAAGCTCAGCGCACCGCAATATCTGGCGCAGGGATCGAAAAGCGTCTTTATCAATGGCCAGCCTGCGGTGCGCGCAAAGGATAAAACCACCTGTGATGCCACCGTGAGTGACGATGTTTCCCTCAATGTCATCATTGGTGGTGAAACCGTCACAGTAAGAGAGATTAAAAGTGGCAAGGTGCCAGGTCTGGCCGTGATGATGATCGGCCTTTCCCTGATTCGTGGTCGCCCCAGCCAGATCCTGAAAAACATGCCCTGCGCACTTGCTGGCGCGGTCGGTGGGATGATGGCGGATATGGCGATTAACGCCGCCTTCTCCTCGCTTTTCCCCGTTCATGCTTCCACCGGCGTCAAAGTGCTTAATGATGATGCCGAGCGCGACTTCTCCCTTCCAGGCCGTTTCCCGCTCAGTTTCCAGCGTAGCTATAACAGCCTGACCCAGCGCTGCGGATTATTTGGTCAGGGCTGGGCGACAGTGTTTGACAGCTATTTAACGCTGGATGGCAATCAGGCGACCTGGTTTGATGACAACGGGCGCGAGCTGAGCTTTGCGGTTCCCGGTGAAAAAGAGGTGCTCTACAGCATCAGCGAAGGGCTGATGGTAAGGCGCAACGAACTGGGTGATATCGCCATTGCCGACGACGACGGTGCGGTATGGCGTCTGTACAGACGCACGGCCGCCGATCCGCAAGTGCTGCGGCTGGCTTCACTGAGCGACGAGTACGGCAATGCGCTGGAGATGGGATGGGATGAGCAGGCTCGCCTGGTGCGCATTCATGACGCGCCGCTGGCCATTGACGTTACCCTGCATTACGACGACAAACAGCATGCACAGCGCCCGACCTATGCCAGCCATTTTGATGGTGAGCAGCACTGGCCATTAGCGCACTGGACTTACAATGAACAGGGCCAGCTTGCCAGCGTCACCGATGCCGCAGGCGTTGTCTCGCGGCGCTTCCGGTACAACGATGACGGGTTAATGGTCTGGCATCAACTGCCCGGCGGGCTGGAAAGCGAATATCGCTGGCAGAAGCTGGATCACTGGCGCGTTGTTGAGAACCGCACCAATACTGGTGACGGCTGCCATATGCATTATGATCTGGATGCTGGCATCACGCGCGTATCGACCTATGACGGTCAGCAGCGCGAACATCACTGGAATGCTGCAGGGCTCATTACCTGCTTTATTGATGAGCGGGGCGAGACCTGGCGCTATGAGTGGGATGAAAACGAACTCCTGACGCGCCGTATCGATCCGCTGGGTAATGCGGTGAGCTTCGCCTATGACGATCTCGGCAACCGCGTTGAAGAGAAAGATGCGGACGGCGGTGTACAGTCGGTGCAATGGCTGTCACACCGTTCTCTGCCCACGGTCGTTGCTGGGGCTGACGGTGCCACCACGAAATACTATTACGATCCTCATCACGGCCTTGAGCGCGTGGTTGATGCGCTCGGGCAGAGTACCTTCTATAAGCGGGATGAGTTTGGGCTGGTTGTCGAAGAGATTGACGCGGCAGGCAACAGCTATCGCCGTGAATTCAATGATGCCGGCCAGGTTATCCGCGAAACAGACTGTTCAGGGCTGACGACACGCTACCGCTATCATCCCCTTGGCTGGCTCAGCTGTGTGACTGCGCCGGATGGTGAAGAAACCCGGTATCACTATGATGCTGCGGGCCGTCCTGTTCTGCTGGAGCGGGCAGAGGGCTGGGAAGAGCGGTTGCGCTGGAGCGACAACGGCCTGCCACTGGTCCACGAGTCAGCGGATGGTAAACGTAGTGAATTCCGCTACGACAACGTCGGACGATTGATTGCTAACCGCAATGCCCAGGGTGAGACGGTTCAGCGCAGCTGGGACAGCCGTGGTCGGTTGACGGCGCTGCAAAACGAGAACGGCGAGCAGTATCAGTTCGAGTGGGGCGCAGATTCCCTGTTGCTGGCCCAGGTTGGGCTGGATGGCGTTGCCACGCGATACGAGTATGACGCGGCAGGACGCACGTTATCTCGCACCTTTGCCGCCGGTCATCCTCAGGCGATTACCCATCGCTATCACTGGAGCCGGGCGGGACAGCTGCTGGCGCGGACCACGCCGGAAGGCCAGACGCGCTATCACTACAGCGGTGGTGGGCAGTTAAGTAAAGTGTCGCAGCATCTGCCGCTGTCTGACAGCGCGTGGAGCCAGCAGGCTGAGCAGGAGATTACGTTTACCTATGATGCGCTGGGCCGCATCGTAGGTGAGCAGGGTGAACAGGGCACGCTGGCCTGGGATTACGACGCGCTGGGTAACTGCACGTCCTTAACCCTGCCGGATGGTCGCAACCTGAAGCAGCTATACTATGGCAGTGGCCATTTACTGAGCATCGCGCTGGACAACCTGCCGGTCACCGAGTTTACCCGTGACACATTGCATCGGGAACTCAGCCGCACGCAGGGCGGCCTGACCACGCGCAGTGAGTACGATCGCTTAGGCAGGCTGCGCCGCCGTGACGTTTTCAAAGGGGAAGCACAGCGTCCTGCACCGCGCGTCTGGTCCCGCCGTCGCGACTTCGATTACGGCAACAACCTGATTCGTGAAGAGCGCGACGATAACCCGTTCAGCCAGACATTATGGCACTACGATAACGCCGGTCGGCTGCTGTCTCAGGAAGGCGCGCAGCCGGGTAATGAGCAGTGGCGCTGGGATGGCGCAGGCAACCCGCTGGATCGCCATGCCGCTTCCCATATCATGCATAACCGCGTCACTGAACTGAACGGTATCCGCTGGCAGTACGACATTCATGGCCGCACCACCGAAAAGGATGACGGCCAGACCCGCTGGCGCTACCGTTACGATGGTGAGCACCGCCTGACGGATGTGTTCAGCGAACCGCGGGACCGCAATAAGCCACGCGCTAAGGTGAGTTTCCGCTACGATCCGCTGGGACGTCGCATCAGTAAAACCCGCCAGCAACTGTTACAGGGCAGGCCGTCTGGCAAGGCGTTCACAACGCGCTTTGTCTGGGAAGGCTACCGCCTGCTGCAGGAGATCCACGACGATACTCCACTTACTTATGTGTACAGCGACAGCCAGAGCTATGAGCCTCTGGCCCGTATTGATGGCGTGGAAAGCCCGGAGATATTCTGGTTCCACTGTGCCGCTAACGGCACGCCGGAACTGCTGACCGACGCTGAAGGGCAAAAGACCTGGGAAGGTGTAAACAGCCCGTGGGGCAAACTGCTGCGCGAGTCTAACCAGCGAATTCCGGTGGTGGAGCAGAACCTGCGTATGCAGGGCCAGTACCTGGACCGTGAAACCGGGCTGCACTATAATCTGTTTCGCTACTATGACCCGGACAGCGGCCGGTTTACGCAGCATGACCCGATAGGGCTGGCGGGCGGGATTAATTTATATAGCTACGCACCAAATGCTTTAAGCTGGACTGATCAATTAGGTTTAAATCGATGTAAAAATGATTATAAATATGACATGGTTAACAATCCTGGTCCTTTGGCAAAAATAAATGGGAATCCAGCCGCAAACTTTGCGGGTGGGAAATATAACGTTCATGTTTTGGAACATGATTTAGTACTTTACAGAGCAGGTAAAGCTGGCGGTGGTAAAAATGCTTTAGGACAATGGTTTACTAGAAATCCTGCTGATTCTGTAGCAAAAGTACATATAGACTTAGCTGTAAAGCCGCAGTGGATAGATAAGAATGGTACATTGACAGGTACTTCTCCAATCGAGTCTGTATATAAGATAGTTATTCCTAAAGGAACTACTATTTATGAAGGACCTGTCGGCTATCAAGGTGGGGCCTATCTCGGTGGGCAAAATATAACTCAAATATTTGTTGAGCAACCATGGCGACTAAGTGGAGTAGAAGTGCTTGATAGTTGGCCGTTGAGGTAATTATATGGATTATAGAAAGATATCTGCCGATTTATTGATTGAATTTGGAATTCTGAAAAAAATCCTTGAGAAAGAACATGAAAAAAATTGGATGAGAGGAGTGTTGGCAATAATTGAAAAAATTGATATTTGCTTAAACAAGGAAGGTGCTTCTGAAAAAGAGAGCTTAGAGGAAGCTTGTGATACATGGAAAACAATGGAACAGGGGAATGGTTCTTTTACTGATTTTTATATTTGGCGCGATGATGAAAAAGAAAGGAGTGAAGCTAATAAATTTTTGGATTCTGTAAAGAGCAAAATATGGAAAATAATAAATGATAATAATCTTTAAGTTTTAAATGAGTAAAAAAATTGTAAAGCCTAAAGTCAGACGTAAGTTATTATTGTGAGTGCTGATAGTGAGGAATACCCAGCAATATTAAAATGTTATTTGGCTATTTTCTCAGGATGGCGTGCAACTTGGTAAAGGTCACTGCTGCTGGGACAGTGCTGGCAACCCGCTGGATCGCCATGCCGCTTCCCACATCATGCATAACCGCGTGACCGGGCTGAACGGAATCCGCTGGCAATATTACATTCATGGTCGTACCACTGAAAAGGATGACGGCCAGACCCGCTGGCGCTACCGTTACGATGGTGAGCACCGCCTGACGGATGTGATCAGCGAGCCACGTGACCGTAATAGGCCGCGTACTAAGGTGAGTTTCCGCTACAATCCGCTGGGACGTCGCATCAGTAAAACCCGCCAGCAGCTGTTACAGTGGAGACCATCTGGCAACGCCGTCACGACGCGCTTTGTCTGGGAAGGCTACCGCCTGCTGCAGGAGATCCACGACGGCATTCCGCTGACCTACGTCTACAGCGACAGCCAGAGCTATGAGCCTTTGGTCCGTATTGATGGCGTGGAAAGCCCAGAAATATTCTGGTTCCACTGCGCGGCTAACGGCACGCCAGAACTACTGACCGACGCTGAAGGTCAAAAGACCTGGGAAGGTGTGAACAGCCCATGGGGCAAACTGCTGCGCGAGTCTAACCAGCGAATTCCGGTGGTGGAGCAAAACCTGCGTATGCAGGGCAAGTATCTGGACCGGGATTAATTTGCTTAAGCAAATTTGAATATCGCTTCAGTGATGGCCCCAAGGGATGAGGCACCGCAGGTGCCGATTTCAAGGAGTTTACAATTTATTTTTTGATATTAATCTACAAATCATAGAGTTATATCAAATTTAGGGGGTGATACGTTGCAATTTTTTGGAAACGGCGTGCCACAAGTGCGTCATCCTCGAATGTTTGGTGATAGAGAGGGAGCCCCCTCTTGACCATTCATCTAAGCCTCCCCAGAATATGGTGCTGGAGAAATCAAAAAATGCATGCTAATTCAAGTGTAATAGAGTTCGATAAAGTTGATATTTTATAGGGGAGAGAATGATAGATCTATTTTCCTACAATGAAGTTTTAGATTTTCTTGAGATTTTTTTTCAAAAAATGATTAAAGATGAAGCATATCGCGAGGAGATGAAATTTATCATTGATGGAAGTCGCAAGAATAAAACAGTTTCCATTCGGGCCATTGACGTTTGTTTCATGAATTATCGAAAGGTTACTGGCGATTATAGTCTTGCTACAGATGAAGAGATGGAAATCTGGAAAAAGTTATTTAATATTTGGCAGTGAAACTTGAATTAATTAAATTTAATTTGAATTATGCATTGATTTTACGGTAGATATTATGACGAACTTAATAAAGGCAAAAAGTATGGGAAGGTGTGAACAGCCCGTGGGGCAAACTGCTGCGCGAGTCTAACCAGCGAATTCAGGTGGTAGAGCAGAACCTGGGCATGCAGGGCCAGTACCTAATTTGCTCAAGCAAATTTGAACATCGCTTTAGCGATAGCCCAAGGGGTGAGGCGCCACAGGTGCCGAATTAACCAGGCTGCACTATAATCTGTTCCGCTACAATGGCCCGGACAGCGGCCGGTTTACCCAGCATTACCCGATAGGGCTGGCGGGTGGGATAAACCGTTCAAAAAAATTCGACATTAATAATAGCAGCGAGCTCAAATTTCTGGTTTATATAAGCATTAAGATCTGAGGTTATTTGGCGGTTTATTATCAATAACAATGGAATGTTAAATTCTAAATGGCGATTAAGAAAGTCAGCAGAGAGTAGCGAATAAACTTCACAGGTGATGAGTATTAAAGATGCACCAAAAACGCCATGAGTATAGATAAAACTAGTTTAAAAATATACGAAGCATTGATGTTTTCTTCTTACGTAGATGAAGCGAATGAAATAAAAAGTCTAATGGGTAAGGTATTGAAATTAAGTAAAAGTGATCCTGAGAGGTTGAGCGCTATCGAAAGTTTACTTTCACGTTGTCATCCAAAATGGTTGGGTGATTGTTATGTTAAAAATAATTCATACAACGATTGGATGGAGTTGATAGCAAAGTTTAAAAAGGAGTTATCTAAGCTTAAGTAAATGTTGGTGAAAATAAGACGGTCGAAATTATTTAAGGAGTGAAATGTTGAAGGCTATTGTTGTGACTATATTGGAAGATAAAAGAGTTGTGATTAAATCAGTAGGTTGCGGTCATGATATTTCTATTTTATCGATGCGTGGTTATCTTGAGGCGGGATGTTCTTACTGTGTTAATTTTAAAGATGGAAATGATAAGATTACTGTATTGAAAAAACTTATTGAGATGGGAGCATTGTTTTCATACGGACAGGGGTGGGCTCCATCTCAGGTTATGGGTTACCTTAAGGAAAGAGGTGAAATTAATATGCCTTATAAGGAGGTAGCCTGGAATGGCCCGGGAGACTTCGTAGTGAGGGAAAGGTAAGAATTCAGTTGCCAACTTTTTATAGCGCTACTTTAATTGAATTTTTTGAAGGGGTTTTTGAAATATCGTTTTTCCTAGAGGTTATTAGCGAACTTTCAAGTGGTGTGCGAAGAGGGTAATTGCAGATGCTGTAGTTTTAATAGCTAAATACTTATGGATTGTTCGGTTGTATCAGGAAGTTAGAGTGTATGCTCTCTAATGATAATTTCAAGAAAGAATCTATAAAGTTGGTATTTAAGACTTCTTTATCTATATAGGGTTTCAATCAATCTTGATTGTAAGTACTACTTCAATTTTGTATTACCTTTCAGGGGGGCTACATAAGATTATTTAACATATAACAAAACACCATTCCCTCTTGCCATAATCACTCAGCTGAATTCTTTTATTCCCTCCAATCCCCTTTTCAAATATCCCTATTCTTTACCACCTTACAAACACCTCTAAAACCTCTCCTTATTCCTCCACGTGATCCATATCTCAAAGAAAGTTATTATTTAGACCTGCCTCCCATTTCTGGCCCGCTCTGCCGCAGACATCTTCCGCACCTTACCGGAAACCGCTTGTGTTTACATACCTTAGGTTTCCGTTAGGATTTTCATCAAGGTACGGAACAATCCGGCAAGAGGGAAAACATGCTTATTGATCGCGAAAGCATATTCTTAAATAAAGCATTTACCAGCAAAGACGAGGTCTTTGATTTTATTGCTTCGCACGCGGTTGCACAGGGATGGGCGCTGAGTGCAGATGACATTAAAACAGATCTCTGGCAGCGCGAGCATGAATATTCCACGGGTTTTGAAAGTCAAATCGCCATGCCTCATGCCAAAACGGACAACGTAATAAAAGCCGGCGTGATTTTTATTCGGCTGAATGACGCCATTGAATGGCAAAGTCTGGATGGCGAACCCATCAAAATAATCTTCGCGCTGTTGGTACCAAAATCTGGCGCCAGTCTTCTGCATTTAAAAATCATTAACGCGCTGGCAAGCCAGATTGTTGATGATGATTTCAGGCGAGCCTTATTTACGCTCGAAAACAGGGATGCCCTGTTCCAGTTTATGGTGCAACGAATCCAGTTTAAGGAGGAAGCATGAATATCGTAGGCGTCACGTCCTGTATTGCGGGCTTAGCCCATACGCCAATGGCAGCCAAATCGCTTGAGAAAGCGGGAAGAACGCTGGGCCATCAGGTGCATATCGAACAGCAAGGGGCGATGGGGATGATCGATAAATTAACCCCGCAACATATTGCTGAAGCGGACTTTGTGCTGATTGCCGCCGATCGCTCGATTGAAGAAGAAGAGCGCTTTGCCGGTAAGATTGTCATTAGGGTGAAAATCAGTCAGTGCGTCGGACATGCAGCCGAGGTCATTGCAAAATGCGTGGCGGCTGTCGAGGCGCGCCGTAACCCGTGATATTGGTGACACTATGAAAAAAACTATGGTCAATATCAAAAACCATTTAATGACAGGGATCTCTTTTGCGCTGCCCGTCATTATTGCCGGCTCGTTAGTCGTCGCCGTGGCGAAGATTATCGGCATCATGCTAGGTGAACCCAATCTGGACAGCTTTGCCCACAGTAGCGGGCTGGAAAAATGGCTGTATCTTGCCCAGGATATCGGCTTCAAAATCATTGGATTAATGAATTACGTATTAGGCGCTTACGTTGCCTATTCAATAGCCGGGAAAAAAGGGCTGGCGCCAGGTTTTGCGGCGGGTTTGATTGCCTCTGTCACCGGATCCGGTTTTTTGGGGGCCGTACTGGGCGGCTTGCTTGCAGGCTACTCTGCGGAATGGGTATCACGAAAAATCCGCATCACCGGTTCTGCCGCTTCGTCCGTGCCCCTCATCATCCTGCCGTTTATTACCGTTGGGCTGCAGGTTGTCGTGATGCTGTTGCTGCTGGGCGATGTCCTGCACTGGCTCAACAGTTCGCTGATGGCCTGGGTGCAGCGCATGACCGAAGACGGTACCAATACCGTTGTGCTGGCTGCGGTACTGGGCGGCATGATCTGTTTTGACCTTGGCGGGCCAGTTAATAAAGCGGCATGGGGCACGGGAAATGTGTTGTTTATGAGTGGCGTTTATTTACCAGCTATTTTGGTTAATGTTGCGATTATTATTCCGCCATTAGGCTATGCCGCTGCTCGCTTTATCCGGCCACATAACTTCAGTGAAACCCTAAAAGAAGCCGGTAATGGCTCGGTGATTATGGGCATTCTGGGAATATCCGAAGGGGCAATACCGTTTACGTTAAAAAATCCCGCGCGATTAATTCCGTTAAACATACTGGCGGGCGCGATGGGCTCAATGACGGTGGCGCTGTTTAAAGCCTATCCCATTATGCCGCCGTTGGGGGGCTTGTACGGTGGTTTCACCGTCGGGAATCCGTGGGCCTATTTTCTTGGCGCGCTGGTGGGCACCTTGGTGATCGCAATAGGCGCTAACATTTTAGTGAATTTTAATGAGACGGATGCGAACAGCGAGAGCATCAATACTTCCCCGGACGATATTGAAATTAAATTCGACTAAAGCGGTTTTTAGTAAGGTTAATAATATGAAAAAGCGGACAGTTCATCTCTATACGCACACGCACTGGGATCAGGAGTGGTATTTTACGTCTTCACGCTCGCGGATTTACCTTTACAACCATATTAAAAATCTTATTCAGGTACTGGAAACCCATCCTGAGTTTCCCTGTTATTTATTAGACGCACAAAGCTCCCTTATCGAAAGCTATCTTCAGTGGGCTCCTGAGGATCGCGCCAGACTCACGAAACTGATCGCCGATGAACGTTTGCTGACGGGGCCGTGGTTTACCCAAACGGATCAGTTGGTGATTCATCAGGAGTCTGTTGTCAGGAATTTGTTTTACGGTATGGAAGTGGCTCAACGCCATGGCAACGTAATGAAACTGGGCTATGTGCCGGACTGCTTTGGGCAGGGCGGCAATATGCCGCAACTCTATCGCCAGTTTGGCATCCATCACGCCTTATTCTGGCGCGGCATTGCTGACAACACGCTGCACGAAACAGAGTTCTTCTGGCAGGGCGATAACGGCGACCGGGTTTTTGCACTGCAGATGCCGTGGGGTTATCACTACGGCGGCTTGCTGGATGAAACGCCTGAAACCATGAAAGCCTTTCTTGATGAGAAGATGGCTGCTATAGAAGCGCGCAGTCATCGCCAGCACCTGCTGTTTCCTCATGGCTTCGACCAGGCTCCCGTGCGCCGCAACTTGCCAGAATTGGTCGGGCAGTTTAATGCCTGTGATGATAGCCGCCATTATCAAATCAGCAACCCGCTGACATTTATCAAGGCGCTGGAGCAGGAGGTGGGCACCGACGCGCGAACATTAGAAGGTGAACTCACCGAAGCCAAACATTCACGGGTACATAAAACAATCTTCTCCTGTCGTGCCGATCTGAAGCTACTCAACAATGAAATTGAATCGCTGCTGGTGAATACGCTTGAGCCTGTGCTGGCGATAAGTCAGAGCCTGGGCAATGCCTATCCCAAACATATTGTCGCAACGATATGGAAACTGATGTTTTACAACGCCGCCCATGACAGCATCGGCGGATGTAACAGCGACGAGACGAATCAGGATGTCTTGTCTCGTTATAAAGAAGCCAAAGGGCTGGCGCAGAATTTACTGGAGTTACATACCCGACTGATCACACAGCGCATTCCGCGCCAACATGATTTTACCTTCACCGCTTTTAATCCACTGCCGTGGAGTGTTGCTCCAGACATAACCTTTGAGGCCTGGCTGCCGGGGCTGCCGTTTACCTTGCGTGACGGCAACGGCAAAGCAATCCCCTGTGTTATCGAGTCTGAAGAAGATCTGACGCAATACGTACTTAATCAGACGATTCGCCTCGATCCGGGTAAAGCCTGGCATAAACCTGAAAAAGTCTGCCGTACGCGTCTGACCGTTAAAAGCCCGGTATTACCGGCACTGGGCTATGACCGCTGGTACATTGATTTCAGTGAGGATAACGCCGCAAGGCCAGCGCTGAGCCAGGAGACAACGGCTGAAAATGACGTTTACCATATTCAGGCGGAAGTCGATGGCCTGTTAACCATTACTGATAAACGGAGCGGTAAACGCTATCCGCGGCAAATGCTGTTTGTGGAAAACGGTGATGATGGGGATTCATACAATTATTCGCCGCCTCGGGCCGACTGGATGATTACGTCTGAGGGCGCCATGACGAGCGTTCAGAAACAAAAGAGTAGCGTCAGTCAAGGCCTGATACTTCACTACGCGCTCAAGGTCCCGGCTGATTTAGCCGAAAGGGCGGCAGGCACTGCCACGACAACCCTGAACCTCAAGGTAAACGTCGTTCTGCAGAATGACGATCTTATTCGTTTTAATGTGGAAGTGGATAACAACGTTCTGAGTCATCGTCTTTGCGTGCACTTTGCCACTGATATTGCGGCCCGCGTTTCCTGTGCCGATCAGCTGTTTGGCGCGGTCACCCGACCGGTTCAACTTGGCAAGGCGCTGCAGTGCTGGGAAGAAGAGCGCTGGCAGGAAAAACCGATCTCGATTGAACCGATGCAAAGCTACGTCAATCTCCACGATGAGCAGCACGGCTTTACGCTGCACACCAATGGTGTGCGTGAATACGAAATCGTCGGGGATGATTTCAATACGCTTTCGCTGACGCTGTTCCGCACATTTGGTTTTATGGGTAAAGAAAATCTGCTTTATCGGCCGGGCCGTGCGTCCGGTGAAAGTATCGTAGAAACGCCCGATGCCCAACTGTTGAAAACGTTGTCATTTGCTTTTGGCTGGCGAACTTACCGCGGCACATTCGATGAGGCCCAACATGCGCGCGTGTCGAAAACGTGGCTGACCGGGTTTCCCGTTTATCAGGACAGCGACTTCCTGAACGGACGACTGCGTTTTTGTCTGAATGACGAGGTGCGGGATTATCCCGAAACTTACAGCGCGCTCAACCTGCCAGCAACACACCGCGATGCTCTGGTCAGTGCGGTGAAATGTGCGGAAGACCACAGCGGAATCATCGTCAGATTTTATAATCCCCACCTGAAAACCGAAGTCGTGATTCCGCCTCTGCAGGACGCGCGCTGCGTAATGCTCGATGAGATGACGCCCATGCAGGCACGGCAGACGCTCAAGCCTGACGATGTGCAGACGGTGCTGATTAAACGGATATAACCATGAGACTGTTCACCAGCAAACGGGTCAGGGACATCTTCATGACACTCGCGCAGGGCGATATCACGCAGGCCGCCCTGGCAAAAGAGATGAAGGTGTCAACAAGAACCATTCGTACTGACCTCAAAGAAGTGGGTGACATCGTCAGCCAGTCTGGTAACCGTCTTATCTATTCGCGAAAAAACGGCTTCTCATTACAGATTAGCGAGCCTGAGGCTCTGCAGGTTTTACTGAATCAGTGCCAACGGCCATGGAATGAAACACGTTCAGGGGCACAACGTCGCGCTGCCATGCTGGAGGCACTGCTGTTTGATGAGCAGGGCGTGAGGCTTGCTGAGCGGGAAGCCGAATGGTTTATCAGTATCTACAGCTTAAGAAATGATATTACGTTACTGAAGCGTCACGTCTCTCTCTATCAATTGCGAATTGTGCCTGAGGGTGAAGACATCTTTACGCTTAAAGGCAGCGAAATTGCCTTTCGGCGTTGCATTTACGACCACCGACTGCGCCTGACTCAGGCCACTGACGAGGAGAGTTATGTCGGCCCGGTTACGGCATACCCGGACTGTAAAAACGCATTGAGCCAGTGCCTTGCAGAGAAAAGGATCGCGATAAGTGATGCAAATCTTCGCTTTTTAAGCCTGATCACAGGGATTGCGCAAGAGAGGATGGCGCGAGGCAAATGGCTACGGGATTTTGAATTTTGCGATGCGGAACCTGGCTGGAAAACGCTGGCTGAAGCTGTACTCCAGTCTTTATGCGTTAACCCGGCGATGCCGTTTTCGCAAAGTGAAATTGACTTCATGGCCATGAATCTTGTCGCCTTCTGTACCACAACCTCCAGCCACAATCTGGTCTCTGAACAATACGCTGTTGAACGCACGATAATGAATCACTTCCTGAGCTACGTGAGCACATCGTGGTTTATTGATGTGAATTATGAGGCGCTGTCCCAGGCGACGCTGCTAAGCCATATCAGAGCCATGCGTATTCGCGTCAACAACGCAATTACCATTGTTAATCCCTTACTGGAACAAATAAAACGCCACTATCCATTAATGTATGAATTAACGCTGAGTGCGTTCAGTGAACTGGATCAGTTCTTCAAGGCGACCGTCAGTGCCGATGAAATCGGTTATCTGGTTATGCATATTGGCGCCATTCTGGAAGACAGTATCAGCCATCAGAGTGGGCAGGGGATGCGGGCGCTGGTGGTTAGCGATCAGGGGATGGCCTCGACGCGAGTCGTCTGTCAAAAAATTCTTAGCATGTACCCGGGATTAGATATCGTCAGGCAGATCTCCGTTGAGCAATATAGTCTGCTGCCTGAGGTTGACGAAGATATTGTCATCAGCCTGGTCAATATTGTTGAGAAGAATAAACGTATTATTCTATTGCCCCCGTTTCCAGAGAGAGGGCAGCTCGAAAATATAAAATATTATTTGGTGTCTGAAACACAGCCTGTCAACGCGATGCTGGCGTATTTTTCTGCTGATAACTTTTTTGTATTACATGCGGGAGATTACACCCGGTCATCATTAATTGCTTTTCTTTGCGACAGGTTAACCGCGCAAGGGCGGGTTACCGATCATTTCTTATCGTCGGTATTAGATCGTGAAGCGCGGGCGTCAACGCTGCTGGATGATAAAATCGCCATCCCGCATCCGTTAGGGCCTGTTGCGGTTCGCACCGCAGTCTCTGTCGCCATCTTTCCCGAGGGCATTGAGTGGGATAGTGGTAAACAGGTAAAACTTGTTTTCATGTTGGCCATTAGTGAGGACCAGTTCATTGACAGTATGCTGATATATGATTTCCTCACCAATATTCTGGATGACGATATTATCGAAAAAATAAGTCAGTGTGAAAATTATAACGAATTTATTACAGCTTCAAAAAAGTACTTCCTTTAAGAAATTTATTCACTCAGGGTTATTTAGCATAAGGAGTTGGCTATGAAATACCGGCATTATGTCTGGGGCATGATTTTTATCTCTTCCGCTTCATTTGCCTCGATAACGTTTGATACAGAACAAGGCGCGCTTACACTCTATGGTGATGTTGAGTTCAATCTCGATGGCGCAAGCAGAACGGGCCAAATTACCTCATTAAAAACCCGTGCCGATAAAAACTGGAAGGCAGGAGAAGCGGAACGCTGGGACGTCAATGGCCGCATCTTAATCGGGTTGGACGGTTACCGAAGCATGGCGGATCAATCCTTCGCAGGCTTTACCGTGCAACCGCTGGCCGATCTCTCTGGCGGGCTTGAATTAGACGACGCGGCTTTCTTCTTTGGTCAGGAAAAAGACTGGAAAGTGCAAGTGGGCCGCTATGAAGCCTTCGATATGTTTCCGCTCAATCAGGACACGCTTATCGAATATTCCGGCAACACGGCCAACGATCTCTACGAAGATGGCTATGGCTATATTTATATGATGAAAGAGGCTCGCGGACGGGGATCGGCGGGGGCTATTCAGCTAAGTAAAACATGGCAACGTTTTTATTTTGAACTCAATGCCATGGCGAATGACGGCACGAAGTTGTTCCAGAATGGGGAATACCATGGGAATACACTGGAGCATAAAAAGAATGTTATTTATTTGCGCCCGGTTATCGCCTGGCGCCATAGCGACGTCACGGCGGCTGTCGGCATGGAAAGCAACGTGGTGAACAATGCCTATGGTTATACCGATAACCGGGGGCAGTTTAAGGATCAGTCTAAGCGCAATGGATATGGCGCCACGCTGAGCTGGGACGGGCAACGTGCGAATCCAGATTCAGGAGCGGTCATCAATCTCAGCACGGCCTATATGGATGCGACGGAAGAACAAAACTTCAGTGCTGGCCTGAATGGACTATGGCGCGACTTTCAGCTTGGCTATATCTACGCGCGCAACGATGTGAAAGCCTTTACGATGCAGTATATCAGCGGGGCCAGCCTGAGTGACTTTATCTTAGGCAAGTATGATCTCCATACCATCCACTCCTCATACCGTTTTCGCAATGTCATGAAGATGCAAAATTTCGATATTTACCTTGGCGCTTACTGGTCGCAGATTAATGCCGAACGGCACAGTGGCGATAACGAACGTTACGGGGCGCGGGTCCGGTTTAAATACCATTTCTGATAAACATCAAGCCGCTCCCGGTTGAGATAACATGGCATTTTTACAGGGCGCGGCGCGTCACTCAACATCGTCAAAAAGGTGGCCCGCCAGCTACCAAAAAATTTCATTTTCATCCCTTGAAATCATCCAAAAAGATCCTATAAATTTTTGTGAGCAACGGGGAGGGTCCCCACTCAGATGAGCTTTTGAATGAACGATTAATTCAGGAGGTTATCACCATGGCATTACGTCATTTTCCACTGTTTCCTTCTGTTGCAGATTCTGCATTCTCAGACCGGTTTAACCGTATCGATCGGCTTTTCAGCCAGTTGACCGGTGATGCGCCCGTATCGGTTTCACCCTCTTATGACCTCAGACAAACGGATAATGAGCACTATGAGCTCACCGTCAGTGTTCCCGGCTGGCAAGAACACGAGCTGGAGATCGAGGTGGCGGGCGGTCGCCTGACGGTGACCGGCCAGAAAGAGGAGGTTACGGATAATGAGGCGGACAAAGAAGGCCAGAACAGCGGCTGGCTGCATCGGGGCATCAGTCGTTCAGACTTCCGTCTTAGCTACAGCGTGCCTGAACATATGAAAGTCACCACCGCACGGCTGCAGGATGGACTGCTGCGGGTCGGTTTGCATCATGAGGTGCCAGAAAGCGAGAAACCTCGCCGCATTCCGATTGAACACCGCACCTCAGAGGCGATTGAACATCAGGCCTAATGGCAGTTTGACCCGACAGCGGGGAGCGTGAACAGCGCTCTCCGCACTCTGTTATCAAGCGAAGAATCAGGAGGCTGTTATGAGAGTCATCAGCGTGCCCGAAGATCGTAGCCTGTATCCTAAACTGGTTGGCGAGACCGTCATGGCTGCCAAACTGCAGCTGGGCAGGACCCGCCTGTCGGTGAATTACAATAAAGTGCCGGGCGGAATTCTGCCTGTGCTGGTGGTGGATTTTTACAACGAGAAGGGCAAGCTCTACACCCTGCGCTACAACCTGCCACCGGATACGCCAGAGCGTACCGATCGCCGGGTATCGTTGCTGATGCGATTGATTGAGAAAGAGGCCCGAGAGGAGAAGTTGGCTGAAGCAGTATGACCGCTCAGGACAGCGGTAAACGCGAGGAAGTCGTTATGTTAAATATATTGATGCTGCATAGCGCTCTGGGGGCAGGCATGTTAGCGATGACGGCCAGCCTGTTGCAAAACCGATTTAAATAGCCTGTTCTGTTATTCGTTATCCCTGTCTTTAATCTAAGTGCCGCGTCGTCGGCACTTTTTTTCATGTCACCTGGTCGCTTGTTATTTCACTCCGTCGTTGTTATGTTATAACGTAACATAAAATTGAGGTGATCTGATGCAGCCAGAAATACTACATGCCAGTGAATCAATATTGCGGGTGGGCATTGGGACGCTGTGCAAACCTGATGGCGGCTGCCTGCTCAATAACATCACTTTCGGCATCGGGACAGGGGAGCGCCTGGCAATTATCGGGCCGAACGGCAGCGGCAAAACCTCATTGCTGCGGGCGATCAGCCGTGAGCTGGCGGTGCAGAAGGATGAGATAACGCTAAACGGTCGCTGCCTCAAAACTTACACACGGCAGGAATTAGCCACATGTATCGCCGTCATGGCGCAACACGACGTGCCTGACCTGAGGCTGTCGGTTGAGGATTACGTTGCACTCGGTCGTCTTCCTCATGTGCGCGCCTGTCCAGATTCTGTCAATCAGCGCGTTGTCAGTGAGACGCTAGAGGAAACAGGGCTGGCGGCGTTTCGGCGACGTTCGTTAGAGGCGTTATCAGGCGGTGAACGACAAAGAGCGGCCCTGGCGCGCGTTCTGGCCCAAAAGCCACAGTTGATTCTGCTGGATGAACCGACCAATCACCTTGACCCCCTTGGACGACATGCGCTGCTGACCTTAATCAAAAACAAAGGCGTCACGGCCGTGGCAGTCTTGCACGATTTATCACTGGCAGATACGTTTGCCGACCGCGTGCTGGTTCTGTCACAGGGGGAGCAGGTAGTCTGTGATGCCCCCGCTCGCGCCCTGTCATCCCGCTATCTCCGGCCGGTATTCGGTTTAAACAGTTTTACCGTATCGCATCCCGCCAACGGGAGCCATTTACGCATTTTCGAGGTGCCAGACTGTGCCTGATTCGTTGTTAACGCTCTGCTGCGCGGCATGGCTGGCGAGCATTCCTGTTGGACAAACCCTCGCGGCCGATTTCCCTGTCACCATTGAGAGCTGTGGTCAGCCGGTTACCTTTAATGCACCGCCCGAGCGGGCGGTCATTAACGACCTCAACATGTCAGAAATGGCCTTTGCGCTGCATTTGCAGGATCGCATCGTCGGGCTGACGGGCATCAGTGGCTGGTACAAGATGACACCGGAATTTAAGCAGGCGATGGGGGCCATTCCTGAGCTGGCGCCTAAGTATCCCTCTCTGGAAACGCTGGTGGCGGTGAATCCTGACTTCTTTTTTGCCGGCTGGAATTATGGCATGAAGGTGGGCGGCGACGTGACACCAGCCTCGTTAAGTCGGTACGGCATCAAGACGCTGGTGCTGAGTGAAAGCTGCGTTTTTACCCAAAAAGACAAGCATAAAGCCAGCATGGATCTGCTTTATCACGATGAGCTGACGTTAGGTAAAATCTTTGGCAAACAGGCTGAGGCGCAGGCTTTAGTTAATCACTGGAAGCAGCGCCTGAGAATGATCCCTCAACGGCCCAGCGCGGTCCGACCGTTAAAGGTCTTTGTTTACGACTCCGGGGAAGATAAGCCGTTTACCAGCGGAAAATATGCCATGCCTACCGCCATCATCGAAGCCGCTGGCGGAACCAATGCGCTGGAGGGGCTGGATATCAGTTGGGGCACCACGTCATGGGAAAGTGTGGCGGCAACCGAACCTGATTTCATTATCTTGCTGGATTATCAAACCGGCGGCGGGGCGGATGCTCTTCGGCATTTCCTGGAAAGTCATCCGCTGATGAAACTCACGCCAGCCGTCAAGCATCATCGTTATCTGAAGCTGCAGTATGCTGAGCTGACGCCAGGCCCGGCTAATATTGCGGCGGTAGAGAAACTGGCGCGCGCCCTTTATTCAGGAAGCGCGCCGTGAATGCTGCATCTTACCGTTTTTTTTGCATCCTCTGCTGTTGCGTCCTTCTGCTGGCGGTGCTGATGTTAATCAGCGTTGCCAAAGGCACGGTCGCGTTATCCCTGACGCAGGTGTTGGGTGCACTGGAACTGATCTCCCTGCCTCAGTCAGAAATGATTAGCCGGATTGTGATCGATCTCCGCCTGCCGCGCACGTTGCTTGCAGCCCTGACCGGTGCCGGGCTGGCGATGGTGGGAGCGCTACTGCAAACCACCACCCGCAACGATCTGGCCGATCCTTTTCTTTTTGGTCTCTCTTCTGGTGCTTCGGCAGGTGCGGTGCTGGTCATCACCCGTTTTGGGAACGGGTTGGGTGAGCTGACCTTGCCGGTTGCCGCCTTTGCGGGCGGGCTCTGTTCTGCCGCTGCGGTCATGTTGCTTTTCTACTTCAAAAAACTGCGCAGCCCAGCGCACCTGATCATCTGTGGGCTGGCTGTGTCTTTTCTGTTTGGCGCGCTCACCAGCTATTTTATTTTCTCTGGCGATCAGCGAGCGGCCAGTTCGGTGATGTTCTGGTCGCTGGGTGGCCTGGGGCTGGCCAGCTGGCAAAATCTGCCTGTTGCGCTTGCCGGTGTTGTGCTGCTGAGTGGCTTTGCTCTGATGCGTCACCGCTCGCTGGACGGTCTGCTGGCGGGCGATCAAACGGCGCTGTCGCTGGGGATCAACGTCAGTCGTTTGCGGATTGAAGTCTTTCTTTGTTGCGCGCTGACGACCTCAATGCTGGTCGCGCTCACCGGGGTGATTGGTTTTGTCGGCCTGATGGTACCGCACCTGTGTCGACCGGTCACAGGGGTAAAGCACCGTCTGCTGTTGCCGCTGTGTGGCCTGGGCGGCGCGGTTTTGCTCTGTGGCGGAGATATCATCAGCCGAACGCTGCTGGCACCGCAGGAGCTGCCGATAGGGATTATTACGGCAGGCATCGGGGGCGTTTTTGTGATTCTGCTGCTGACCCGTGCATCGAACACCTAAAGCAAAACGAGGCCAGTTCAGCCCGGAACATACGGATGCTCACCGCCTGTCACTAAGTAGCAAAATTTCACTATTCCAGCCGACTACTGCGCGGCAGACGCCGGATTTTATCACGCGGCTGCGCGTAGATGTTGTCGTGAATCCCAGGAAATGCAAGGACCCTACGTTAAATGTAATAGCCTCTCACAGTTCTTAGCATTTAAGTAACATATTGGACATTGTCTTATTTACTTTAACTGTTCATCAGGCTATCACTAGGCGACAACGATAAACGCACCAACGAAGCCCGGAGCGGCTTTCGTCTGACGTCAGGGTCCGGTTTATGCTTAATCGTATTACTGTTCAGTTACCCGTTGAAGGCCTCTTGTTTTGGAAGCTCTCAGGACGCGAAGCCCTGTCCGAATCTTTTACGCTGAATTTGCAGGTATTGGGCACGGATGCGCGCATTGAACGGAGCGCGCTGCTCGGCAAATCCGCCACAATTCTTATTCCCACCCAGACCCTGACCAGTCAACGCTTTCTCAACGGCAAGATCACCCGGGTTGCGGTCAGCGCAGTGGAATTATCGGGCACGCGCTACGCGGTTTATCAGCTCACCCTTGAGCCCGACCTGTGGCCGATGAAACGTGACCGAAACCTACGTATTTTTCAGGAACAAACCGTTCCACAAATCGTACAAACGTTGCTCGGCGAGTATCAGGTTAATATGGAAAATAACCTGTCGGGCAGTTACCGCACCTGGGATTACTGCGTTCAGTATCAGGAAAGCAGTTTTGATTTCATCAGCCGCCTGATGGAGCTGGAAGGCATCGCCTGGCACGTTCGCCACGAGGCTGGCAAGCACACCATCGTGCTCACCGATGCTGTTGCACAATACAAGCCCTTTAGCGGCTACGAATTTATTCCCTACCATCAAACGCCCTCAGGCGGCACGACCAGCGAAGAGGGCATCAGCCAGTGGGCACTGACGGACAGCGTGACGCCGGGGTTATACAGCCTGGACGACTACGATTTCCGCAAACCCAACGCCTGGCTTTTTCAGGCGCGACAGAACCCGCAGTCTCCTTCTCCCGGCACCATCGACGTTTATGACTGGCCGGGGCGATTTGTCGAGCACGGCCACGGTGAGTTTTACGCCCGTGTCCGTCAGGAGCGCTGGCAGGTGGAGCATCAGCAAACGCAGGGCACAGCCACCGCCATGGGCATTGTGCCGGGCTGCACCTTTCAACTCACCCAGGCCGCCTTCTTCAGCGACGCCGGAGAGTACCTGGTTACCAGTGCCGAGTACGAATTCGAAGAGAATCGTTACGCCAGCGGCCCCGACAGCGCCACTGTCCATCGCACCACTTTCTCAGTGATTCCTGCGAGTGTGGTATTTCGCCCAGAGCAGAAAACCCCGTGGCCGCGCACCGGCGGGCCCCAGACGGCGAAGGTGGTCGGGCCGAAGGGCGAAAGCATCTGGACCGACCGCTACGGTCGGGTGAAAGTGAAGTTTCACTGGGATCGGCTGGCAAAAGGGGACGATACCAGCTCCTGCTGGGTGCGCGTCTCAAGCGCCTGGGCTGGCCAGGGGTTCGGTGGCGTTCAGATTCCGCGCGTGGGCGACGAGGTGGTGGTCGACTTTATCAATGGTGACCCCGACCGTCCGATTATCACCGGGCGCGTCTATAACGAAGCCAGTATGCCGCCGTGGGCGTTACCGGCCGCGGCAACGCAAATGGGCTTTATGAGCCGTTCCAAAGACGGATCGCCGGATAACGCCAATGCGCTACGTTTTGAGGATAAGCCAGGTCAGGAGCAGCTCTGGCTGCATGCCGAACGCAACATGGACACCGAAGTAGAAAACGACGAAACCCATGATGTTGGCAGCAACCGGACTAAAACCGTCGGCAAAGACGAAATCAGCCATATCAAACAGAACCGCACCCGGACGGTAGATGGCAACGAGACGGTGACTGTCGGCCAGGATCGCAGTAAAACGATCAACGGCAATGAAACCACGACGATCCAGCAAAATCGCACAGAAACGGTAAAGGGCAACGAAACCCTGAGCGTGGATCAAAATCGCAATGAAACCATTACCGGCAATCATACGACGACGGTGAAAAGTAACAATACCGGCACGGTAGAAGGCAAACAAACGCTGACGGTGATTCAGGACCGGATGCGCACGGTTCAGGGCAATGAAAAGGTCAGCGTGCAGCAAAACCGGTCAGTGCAGGTGACGGGCAATCAGAATCTTGACGTGACGGGCAATCGTCACGTCTCCGTGAACAGCAATGAGGTTTGCACGATTACGCAAAAGCAAGACGTGACGATCGGTGCCGGACGAACGCTCAGTATTACCGGGGGGGACACGCGTTTTACCCAAGGAAGTGTGGCGGACAGCGCCACCGATACGTTTCACATCAACGTCGGTGAGAGCGGCATTTTAATCAGTAATGGCAGCGTGCAAATCACTGCTGGTGGATCGACCATTACCATTAATGCCGCTGGTGTGATGGTAAATGGAAAGAAAATTGAGCTGAATGCCTGACAGGGATGAGAGATGAGCGCCGCAAAGAACCCCACTGAACGCGTGATGAGTGAGTTGGAGCTGAGCTGGCTCTCGGCCAGTGAGAACCGCGACGCGCGTCTGTTTATCTGGCGCGTACCGGCCTCGGGCGAGTCACTGCTTGACGCCTTTCTTGCTCTGCAACAGCATCCCGAAGGACGCTCGCTGCCTGACCTGTTTCTGGGCCTGACGACGACCTTTGAAACAGGCTACGGCTACAGCGATGCGCTGGCACGCGAGTTTATTGAACATTACGAAGCCACGCCCGACGTCGCCGACTGGAACAGCGAATTGCTGCAACCCTGTTATTCTGCTGCACAGTTACGCCTGTTGCTGCAGGATTTCGCCCGCCATTTTCCTGACGACTTACGTTATCTGATGCTGGTGCTCAAGCCCTCAGCGGTCAGCGACGATCGTGCCCTGATGCGCTGGCTTGAAAACTGGCTACAGGACGTTGAGCCAGCACCGCGTTTACTGCTGATCGACACCATCGAGCAGCCGATCTGGCAGCCGCTGTACGCGGCCTATTCTGAATGCGTGCAGCTGATTGTCGATGAGGTTGACGGCATGAAGGTGATGCATCAGACAGCACAGCAGCAAAGCGATACCGATTCCGATCGTTTGCTTCTGCGTCGTTATCTGGCCGATGCCATGCTGCTGCTGGAGAGAGGCAGTGCTGCTCAGGTCGCTTCCCGGGGGGAACGGGCGCTGGCCGTGGCACAGCGGCGCGGCTGGCACGATCAGCAGGCGATGCTGCACAACCTGATTGCAGGCGGCTGGCTCAAAGGAAAAGACACGGGCAAAGCCGTCGGGCACTACCGTGAGGCGCAAAACGTGTCCAGCGCCATCGACGATCCCGGCGTAAAAGGCCAGCTTCGAACCCAAAGTACGTTTGGCGAAGCCGGTGCATGGTTTGCCAGTAAAGCCTATTTACAGGCCGCAAAAGCCTATCGTCAGGCCGCGCTGGAAGCCCAGACGATCCCGCATCCGGTTTTTACCCTTGAAGGCTGGCGCATGTCGGGGTTTTGTCTGTGGCTGTCGGGTCACCATTCCGCCGCTATGGAAGCATACGGCAAGGCGGTACAGGCGGCAGACAGTATTCCGTTGGTTGAACGCGGGGCAACCACGCTCCCGCTGGTCTTTCAGGATTTATTGCGCATGCACGATAAGCGCCGGGCTGAGGCAATCGAAGCCTGCGCGACGCGCTGGCAGAAAGATAAACAGCGGCTTATTCAGCAGGCAGAACAGGGGCTACCGCCGCTTCCTGGCACTGAGGCGGTAAGAAAAACGGAAAGCCGTTTGCAACTGCAGCTCGAGGCCAGCTTTCTATTGATTCGCGAGGAGAGAGAAACGCTGATCCGCAACGCCGACGACAGTTTTCGTCGCGTGATCCGGCTGGCACGGGAGCAATTGCATCCGCAGTGGAACGGTTTGCCGGATATCGCCCATCCTTTTGATGCACCTCCAGGTGAATGGCAAAGCCTGCCTGCGTGGGGAGATGCACATCCATCATCACCTGAAAATGCAGGGAGCAACCCACTATGAAAAACCGCATCATTTTTATCGTCGTCGTCACCATACTCGCACTGCTGTTCCTGAGCCTTTCCGACAGCGGTCTGGCGACCGAAGTCAGAACCTTTCTACGCGCGCTGCTGCGTGCCATCTTCTGAGGCATAACCCATGCATTCCGGCGCGCACTTTGATCCGCAGTTAGGGCTGGATATTCATACCTACCCCTGGCCGTTACCGACGCCACATATTGGCATTGTGTTTGACGTGTTCGACTACCTGCCGTTAATTGGCACCACGGTTCATGTCAACAGCATCAAGCGCGCCAGCGCCGGAACGGGCGGAATGTCGGTCCATATTCCGGTTGGCGGCGCCTGGGTGCCGCCGCTGCGTATGCCGGGCGGCCCGCAGATTGAAGACGAGCTGTTCATGGGCAGTAAAACCGTCTCAGTGGACGGCGAACCCTTTTCACGCATCGGTATGCCGGTGCTGAGTTGCAACATTGTCGGCATGATCCCGCCGTTCCGTCTCAAGCGCGCCACCAAGCCCAAACCGCTCTCTCTGACGCTGCCGCTGACCTTCAACCTTGCCATTCCTAACAACGTAATCGTAGGGGGCCCGCCCACCATCAACCTGATGGCGCTGCTGATGCGTGCCGGGTTAAGCGGACTGGGCAAAGGGCTAAAGACGTTCAGGAAATCGGTGAAGTGGCAAAGTTTCATGAAGCGTTTTGGCCAACACAGGCGCAAATTGTTTCGCAACATGGAACCCGGTTTTCTCAAATGCCGCGTGCTGCGTGCCGAACCGGTTGATATCCGCGATGGCAGCGTCAGTCTTGAACAACAGGATTTTATGTTGCCGGGGCGCTTACCTTTGGTTTGGAACCGGACCTATTCCTCGGCCGATATTGAAACGGCAGGGCTTTGCGGTTATGGCTGGCTGACGCCCGCTGATACCCAACTGGATATCCTGGGTGAAGAGGGCGTTGCGCGCTTCACCCAGCCGGAAGGGATGACGCTGTTCGCCGCGCTGCCGCAGGCAGAAGGGCGCGAACATGCTGTGATGGGCTTGCCGGATGGTAGTCGCCTGTGGCGGGATAGCGTGGACGGCCGTGTGACCTGGTGCGTTGAGCAGGACGCGGGCAGCCTGTGGCATTTCACCGGTATCGATGGACGGCTTAAGATACAGCGATTATCCGATCGTAACGGAAACGGCTGGACTTTCGACTGGCAGGATCAGTTCCTGACGCGGCTTCGTGAGTTCAGTCTTGACGGGCCAACCGGGCGCGAGCTGCTTGTCAGTCTGGATAAAGGCCGTCTGCGTTCGCTGCGCCTGCACAATGCGCTGGACGGTGAAATTACGCCCTTAACACGCTACGAATATCACGCAAATGGCCAACTCAGCGCCGAGATTGATGCCCTGTCATATCCCCGGCGTTTCGAGTATCAACACGCTTACCTGGTCAGTCACTTTGATCGGAACGGCCAGGGATTTCATTACCAGTACAATGAAGACTGGCGCGTCATTCATGCTTGGGGCGACGGCGGCGTTTGGGATTATCACTTTGCGTACGAACCGCTGCTCAATGAGGTTGAGGTAACCGATTCACTGGGCCATGTATCACGCATCACCTTTGACGATACTGGGCTGCCGATTGCTGAAATCGATCCCTGTGGCGGGAATACGGTATTTCATTACGACGACCTGGGCCGCACGGTAGAAGTGATTGAACCCGACGGCAGCGTTCATCGCTGGGATTACGACGCGCAGGGCCGCATGGTGGCTGAGCATTCGCCGGACGGCAGCTCGGTGCATGCCGTGTACAACGAGGATGGCCTGCCGCTGGCGATTACCGATCAGAAAGGCGCAGTCTGGCACGCCGACTATGACAGTAGCGGCAATCTTATTGCCCGTGTCGATCCGGGTAGCGTAACGGCAACGTATCAGTTCGATCGTCTTGGGCAACTGACACAGGCCAATGTGCCGGGCTCACCGCAAACCGATTACCGTTATGACCGCTTTGGCTTCCTGCTTGCGGTCAGTGAGGCGGGGGCGGGCACCACGCATTTCAGGCACAATGTGCGCGGCAATCTTCTTGAACGTGCCGATGCCGGTCACGGCGTCACCCGCTTTTACTGGGATGCGAAAGATCGCCTCATCGCCACCGTTGACCCCACGGGCGGCGACGTCCGGATAGATTATGATCTGGAAGATGAGCCGGTCGCGTTTACCGATGAAGTGGGCCAGACCACACGTTTTCACTACAACGGCACAGGAATGCTCACCGCCTGTGAAACTCCTGATGGCACCCGGCTGGGCTACGAATACGATCCTGAGGACCGCCTGCTGGCCGTGATCAATCAATCTGGTCAACGCTGGCAGATGGAGCGCGATGGGCTTGGACGCGTGATCGCAGAGCGGGATTATTGGGGGCAAAAAACGCAGTACAGCTGGGATAAGGGCAGCCGCTTAGTCACACGTCGTGATGCGCTAGGGCGTGAAGTACACTATGCCTATGACAAGGCTGGGCGCCTGAGTGAACGGCGCAGCGGCGATACCTTACAGACAACGTTCCACTACGATCCCTGCGGAAGACTGGTGCTCTGCCAGAACCCCTGGCGACGACTCAGCTGGTGCTACGATGACGCGGGACGGCTACTGACAGAAGATCAGGACGGCTTTCAACTGCGCTACCAGTACGACGCACAGGGACGGTTGAGCGAGCGAGAGAGCGATAGCGGCCACAAAGTCATTTATGGGTACGATGCGCACGAACGCTTGCGCACGGTGCAACTGAATGATGATACGCCGATCACGTTTGACTACGATGCAGCAGGACGCTGTATCCATGAGCAGTTGTCTGAAACGCTTACGCGCACCCTGCGTTACGACCAGCAGGGACGGCTCACCTCACAACAGGTACAACAAAATGATTTACCGCTGTTTGCCAGCGGCGTTGTCTACGACAAAAGCGGGAATATCACCGCGCGCGAGGACAGCCAGTGGGGCTGCGATCGCTACCGTTACGATCCTGTTGGCAGGCTAACCGCCCATATTGACCCAGACGGCACACTGCGAAAGTTTGTGCAGGATGCAACAGGTAACCACATGCAAACGCAAACCCGTGAGGTGAACGACAGTGCGGAAGGCTGGTTCCGTGAAGGCGTGCATCAGGGCGTACGTTATGTCTTTGACCGCGCGGGCGAGCTGCGTCAGCGACGTCGAATGACAGAGACGGCAGGCGAACAGGACGAAAAAGAAGATTTTCTCTGGGATGAGAATCGGCAACTGATTGCTGTGCGTAAAGGCAACCGTCAGGTGCGCTATGGCTACGACGGGCTGGGCCGCCGGGTGTTTAAGCAAACCGACAGCGAAACCCACTGGTTCTACTGGCAGGAGGATGCGCTGGTGGGCGAAACGGTGACCCGCACGCATGAATCCTTCGCAGCGCTGAGTCTCTTCGATACCGGCAGTCGCCTTAAGCGACAAAAAGCGCAGGCGGCGCTGTTCGGTACGATGCGAGAATACGTTTATTATCCCGACACCTTCCGTCCGCTGGCTTTACTGACGCAACAGGGCGGCGGCAGGCAAAGCTGGCACTATCACTGCGACCCGAATGGCGCACCTGTCAGGCTGACGTCTCTGAGCGGCGAGATTGTCTGGGCAGAAAAAACCGGTGTCTGGGGTGAAAAAGGCCAGGTATTTGCTGACCAGATTGAAAACCCACTGCGTTTTCAGGGGCAGTATTTTGATGCCGAGACGGGGTTGCACTATAACCGTCACCGATACTATGATCCTGAGATTGCAGGGTATATCAGTCAGGATCCGATAGGGCTGTTGGGAGGAGCTAACCTTTATGAGTATGCACCTAATACGTTGTCATACGTTGATCCTTTAGGTCTAGCCACTTGTGGTGCAAAGAATTCTGCAATCTCAAAAATTCATAATGAGATTCAAGAGCGAACAACGAGGGTTTCAGCTGTAGTTGACCGCTGGTTAGGGGCAAGTAATAGTCGTCTTGCAAAAGCATACAGAGATTATTCTGTGTCAAATCCAAATTTTGCAAGTTTGATTAAGGGAAGAATCGTTGACAGAAGAATGAATAGGTGGATGAAAGGTAAATATGGAAATATCCCTGGGGCAACGTTTGATACAACAGTACCTGGATCGGGTAAGTTAAGACCAGATGCCTATTTCCCTGATTTAGATGGCAAGTCTGTTATTTTTGATATAGGTGGTGCATCCAAGGCCACAGATATACTCAAATATAACGGCGTTGCAGATGTAATAATACCGATTTATCATTGAGGTGTTGATTCGTGAAAAAGATAAAAGAAAAATGGCAAGACGCTAAATATTTGGACAGTATAACTGATATCATTAAAGCAATTGTTGCTGGGCAGCCAGTTATTGATGATGCTGATCTCTCAGGTGTGACAATTGGCCCCTTTGCGCTATTGAATGAATTAAAAGCTGTAAACCTCTTCGAATCAAAGATAACGAATACTAATATGTCTTATTCGAAAGTATCAGGAAGTATTAACAATAGTATTCTTACGAATGTAGACTTTGAAAACGCATGTTTAGATAGCGCTCTTTTGTGCAAAGCAGAAATAAAAAAATGCAATTTTTCAAAAAGTAAACTAGTAATCAATATGGATGATGCAGTGTGTGAAACAAGTCATTTTGCCAAAGCAAAGTTTGTGGCTGGATCCTCCGGAATTGAGTACGGTGGTCGTCGCGTAAAATTTGTAGACTGTGATTTTACCGGTGCTGTTTTTGATCGCGTTGAGTTTAGAGCAACGAAATTTATTAATTGCACCTTTACCGAAACGAAATTTAAAAAATGTGACTTTCGTGGCGTTAAGTTTGAGGGAGGAATTTTACCAACAACAACCCAGTTTGAAAATATGGATATACCTTCTCAGTTTGTTTGATTTCGCAAATAAAGCCGAGAAAGAGAACTCAGCCTTACTCGGCCTTATAATTTAGCGTGATTGGATCCTTTGAATATACCTGCGTTTAATTTTCCTGATCATCTGCTCAGTAAAATTAAAATATTCGCACACTTCATTGTTACCCACCACTACGGAGTGTATCGGCTAATATTTTAGCCGACTTGCGGTTGGGCTATAGCGATAAAGCCTGCAGAATTCAATCAATGTTGCAGCCTGGCTTTGCCAGTCAGTAAGCGTATTTCTCAGTGCTGCAGCCTTTAACATCCCAATCACTCCACCGTTTCATTCTCAAGCTTCTGCCTCTTGCGCAGATTCGGAAACAGCGTCATCCAGAGCCCGACCACCACCAGCGTCCCGACGCCGCCAATCACCGCGGCGGGCACCGCGCCCATCCATGCCGCGAGCAGCCCAGATTCAAACTCACCCAGTTGATTCGACGTGTTGATAAAGATGGCGTTAACCGCATTGACGCGGCCGCGCATCGTATCCGGTGTATCCAGCTGAACCAGCGCGCCGCGAATCACCATGCTCACCATATCGAAACCGCCCAGCGCCGCCAGCGCCAGCAGTGAGAGCCACAGTTTGGTGGAAAGGGCAAACAGCAGCGTTGCCAGGCCAAAACCCGCAACGGAGCCAAACATAATCATGCCGACGTGCTTTTCCAGCTTGTGGCGGCTCAGCCAGACACCGACCAACAGCGCCCCTACCGACGGCGCACCGCGCAACAGGCCAAGGCCCCATGGCCCGGTGTGCAGAATATCCTGGGCGAAGATAGGGAGCAGGGCGGTAGCACCGCCCAGTAACACGGCAAACAGGTCGAGCGATATCACCCCGAGCACGTCTTTGCGTTCACGAATAAAGCGCACGCCCATAAACATGTTCGACAGAGTCATTGGCATACGTTCCTGGGGAGGACGTTCGTAACGTAAGCGACTGACTAAGATCAGCGACAGCAAATAAAAGAGCGCTGAAACCCCGTAAACAACCTCGGGACCGGCCACGTAAAGCAGTCCGCCTAACGTCGGCCCGATAATCACCGCTGCCTGGCCGCCAACGGAACTGGCGGCCATGGCGCGCGCCAGAATCGATGGTGGGACCAGCGCAGGCAGCATTGAGGTAATAGCAGGCCACTCAAGTGCTTTAGCCAGGGCGATCAGGAAGACCAGCCCCCAAATTTCAATCTTATCTGCCCAGTGCAGTAGCGTCAGCGCCACCAGGGCGAGCAGCGCGGCCCATTCGATGAGTTGTCCAATCACCACGATACGACGACGATCGAATTGATCAGCCAGATGCCCTGCGGGCAAGGCTAACAGCACCGAGGGCAGAAACTGCATCAGGCCAATCATGCCCAGCGCCATGGCGCTGTGGGTAATCGCATAGATCTGCCAACTGACGGCCACGGAAAACATCTGAAAGCCAAACGAAGAACAGGTACGGGCCAGCCAGAATGCCACAAATGGCCTGTGTTGCAGCAATGCGTCTCCGCCTGTAGAAACCTCTTTATGCATAATGATTCCTGTCCCGAAACGCCTGTTGGCGAAAGTGGTTGCATCCGTCTGATACATGACCGTATTCGGTCTTATTTTCTCCTGGCTGGAGCACAGAGAGTGTCTGCATGATCTGACTCGCTCGCCAGACCTTTACGAACTTAAGCGGAATCGGGAAGCAGAGCATAGACGTCTAAATATTAGCATGCTCAATATTCATTTTAATCAATCGAAATATCGACAAGATGTGATAGTCCCCCTTAATAGCCAGGGGATTACCCGTTCGTCTTGTTATCAGTTAGGGCAACGAAAGCACGAACCGGTTTGGAGGGCAACAGCACTTATCAGAGCTATCGGTCGTTTGCCGACAGGGCGATGGTAAGATACGACCCACTGTTTTTGACTCGTCAGGCAACGCAGAGTTAAAAACAAAAAAACGGTGTTGCTGCACGTGGTGGTATTCACTGCGCGAAAATGCATTGACGCGCAGTGAGCCAGATTGACTTTTTTGCAATCTGCCAGGTGCGCTTGCGTGTTTTTATTGAAGGTCTGTACCCGACAGCCCGAGGCATAGGGTCGTGTTGGAGACTGCAAAGGGCGTTGAATTTTGACTCAGCATGCATCGCCGATCAAAAGGGCGAGTTAACCTGGTTTTTCGTTTCGCCTCCTTACACGCCAGCGGCCAGGACGGAGGTGATGATGTCCTTGAGTGTGCTACAGTATTCTGGCACTTTTTTTCCATGGGTTTTCAGAGGTCCCAGCTAATGACGAATAAACAGGGTGTTTTAATTGTTAACCTTGGAACACCAAAAGAACCCACAACCGCTGCGGTTAAAACGTTTTTATCTAAATTTTTGCACGACTACAGAGTGGTCGATTTACCCAGGATCCTGTGGTGCCCAATCCTGCATGGCGTGATTATTCCGCTGCGCGCCAAACGCGTGGCCAAACTGTACTCCTCTATCTGGATGGACGAAGGTTCGCCGCTGATGGTCTACAGCGTGCGCCAGGCTCGCGCACTCGAGGCGCTGACGGGCATGCCTGTCGAGTTAGGAATGAGCTATGGCGAGCCCAGCATTGGCGGCGCCATTGACAGACTGCTGGCGAAAGGTGTCGATAAAATTATTGTCATCCCGTTGTATCCGCAGTTTTCCTCGTCCACCGTCTCTTCCGTCTGGGACAGCGTCAGTCGTCACCTGCAGACGATGAAAAACCGCTACACGCCGGCGATCAACTTCATTAACGACTATGCCGATCATCCTGCCTACATTGAGGCGTTGAAAGCCTCTGTGCTGGAATCATTCGAGGCCAATGGCGTGCCGGATACGCTACTGGTCTCCTACCATGGCATACCGGTCAGATTTTCTAACGAAGGGGATAAGTACCAGGAACGCTGTGCGTTAACCACCAAATTGCTCACCGAAGCTCTTAACATGCCGTCGTTGAAGATTGTGATGACCTTCCAGTCACGATTTGGCAGAGAGCCCTGGTTAACGCCGTACACCGATGAAACCATCAAAAATCTTCCTGCGGAAGGCGTAAAAAGCCTGCAGGTGATTAGTCCGGGTTTTGCGGCAGACTGCCTGGAAACGCTGGAAGAACTGGATGAGCAGAACAGGGAAATCTTCATGCATGCAGGGGGAACGTCCTTTACCTATATCCCTGCGCTCAACGACAAGCCTGTTCATATTGAGATGCTGCGACAGCTGGCAGAGGGCGCGAAATAGCCTCCGGCGCGTGCTGACATCAGCCATCCGGCTATAACGCCAGCCGTGACGGGGCCAGAATGTGTGCATTCTGGCCCCGTCTTTTTAAACGCGCCATGCTGGCCGGATGCAGGCCGCCGGTTCGTACCGGAAACGCAGTGCTGGACGGTTCGTAACAAACCAGAACTTGAGTTTGGTGCGTAACGTTTCTACCGCTATTCACTCGAAGAACTACTGGCGCAGTGCGATCCGCACGCTGAAATGAGCGAAGAGGGTCGGGAATGGATTGATGCGCCTGCGGTGGGCAAGGCGCTCCTGTAGATGGACAGAGGGGAAATCTGGCTCGTTTCACCAGATCCGATTGCCGGGCATGAACAAAGCGGAAGGCGTCCAGTACTGATTGTTTCTCCGGCGTCCTTTAATCAGTTTACGTGGGTACCTGTGGTTGTTCCCGTGATCAACGGCGGAAACTTTGCCCGCGCAGCGGGGTTTACTGTTTCACTGGATGGCGCAGGAACAAAAACAACGTGGGGCATTCGTTGTGACCAGCCCAGAAGCATTGATATGGAAGCCCGGAACGGCAAATATCTTGAACGAATACCTGAAGTTATTGTGAACGAAGTGGTGGCCAGACTGGAGGCCATTCTGAGCGGAGATTTTAGATGTAAAGGTAAGCGCAGAAAAGCAAAAAAACCTGCTTAGTTTCCTAAGCCGGCTTCTTAAATTTGGCTCCTCTGACTGGACTCGAACCAGTGACATACGGATTAACAGTCCGCCGTTCTACCGACTGAACTACAGAGGAATCGTGTGAACGAGGCGAATAGTAACGAGGTCGCCTCAAGGTGTCAACTGTAAAAAAGCGTTTAGCATTCAACTGGCTAGCTTTAATGCAAAGCGTTCGCGAAGTAAACAAATCACCGATCGGTCATCTGCATTCTGCTTAACGGATCCTGCTGATAAAATTGCTGGAGATGCCCGTACATGGCGGGAAAGCGTTCAGCTAACAAAACCGGTGCGGTAAAAAAATACTCGGATAACACCGCGAAGCATTCCGCAGGATCGCTGGCGGCATAAGGATCGATACTGGCGGCCTGTTCCCCGACCAGCTCAACCTCATTTTCAACCTCGTCCATGGCCTCACGCAGGTCTTTTTCCCACTGGGCGACGCTACGCAGAGGAATCAGCGGAACGCCGCTGGTGTAGCCGCTACCGCGGGCATCCAGCTTATGTGCTACTTCATGAATGACCAGGTTATACCCTGACAGATCGAAGGAATCCTGAATATCCAGCCAGTTAAGGATAACCGGGCCCTGAGTCCAGCTCTGGCCCGCATGAACGGCAGGCACGTGATGTACAAGGCCGTTTTCATCCTGCCACTCATCCGCCACATTAAAGGGTTCAGGATAGATGAGCACTTCATGAAAGCCGTCCAGCCAGTCAAGACCCAGTTTCAATACGGGTAAGCAGAACAGCAGAGCAATACGCACGCTACGCAGCGCATCAAGTTGGCAGCCTTCAAGCGGCACCAGCTTTTTTTGCTGCAGAAAGCGCTGGGCCAGTTCTGTCAGCGACTGCTGTTCATCCTGGGTGAGAAGGGTAAAGATGGGTTGTGCCAGACCTGCCTGCCAGGGCAATTCGGTGACGGCGGTATCGCTATGCGTTTTCCATGGCCATTTTAACATCGTAAGTTCCGCACTGAATGCTGCTGTCGCAGAATCCTGAGAGACCAGACAGGAAAATGCCAGCATCGAAACGTCATGCTGGCATTGTCGGGCTTCAGGGATGAAGACGATATATTCAACCCGTTAGCGAGGAGATTGTCTGTGATTTAGCCCGCAAAGCGCAGGCTAAATTTACTCACGCCCGGCGCGCTCAAACTCAATGACCCACACCCACGGGTTTACCTGCCAGCTGGTTGCACCGTACTGTTTCTGCCATGCCTTGCGATAGGCTTCTTTTGGCATTTCTGAATTCACATTCATGGTGAAAAAGTTATTCAGAAAGTGCGAGTCGGTTTGAACCCCTTCAGCCATGATGTCATCTTCACTGATATCCTGAATCTGCTCCGCACGCACATCGGTAATGACCAGATTGATACGGCTGGCCCAGCGCGGCATATGAATGGCCGTCTGCCAGCCAAACTGCTCGTCATTCGGATCGCTCAGCGTATGCTGTCCCAGTTCATTGCTGTCAGCACGGTACTGGCAAAATTCCGGCGTGCGGAACGTTACGGGATCGCGCTCGTAATCCGCCAGGGCATCCTGCGGCACAATTGGCCCACGCCAGGTTTCGCGCACCCAAAGCACGTCGCCAGGCATACCGTACGGGCAGTGATAGCGAATGTCATTCATCGACATCATCTTATCGCCATGCAGATGGTTAGCCTGAACGTCAAAAGCATGAACCCCTTCGTGGTGATCCTGCCCCGGGCCAAAAGCCTGCGTTTTCATTATGCGCCGGGTTTGCGTTTGTTGGCCAACTAACAGGGCACGAACCCGCTGTTCGGAAAAAAGAATCGGCCGCTCTTTCATGGATTACCTCTTTTTATTAGTAGAACCCGGTTACTGCTAAAACAACAAGTGCATCTAAATGGTGGCAATATCATAAAAACTATAAATCATTACCCTTAACGATTTGCCGTCTCATAGTCATCTGAGCATTGGTGATTTTTGTCCCAAAAAAAGGGGGTGGATAAAAAATCAACAATGCTGTTGTTAATGCGCGTTCCGGAACATCTGATAGTGTGAATACAGTACGTTATATCGGCAAAAATAGGAACCTTTTCAGATTTATCTGTGTGTAACTTTCGCCGGTTTTAATGATAAGTGAGAACAGGTTATGTCATGTTTTTTGTTACTCCCCGAGAAAATGCCTGTCATTAATCATTACATTTATTAAACTAATTAACCTGCCCGCAATTAAATCAGTCAAGGCTGAAAAAGCAACAAACTGACGTTTTAATTACGGCAAAATGCGACAAAAATGATCAGCGTCGCATTTTTTTTCGAATTTATCCCGGGGCAAGGGCGATATTCCGCTGCTGTGTAAAGAAAATGTCATTAGCCATTCGCTATGATGGTGGGGCCTGAGCGCGTAATTCATCGTCAGTCAGGACGGACGTCAACCCAACAGGAATGAGAATATGTCACTTACGCTTTGGCAGGCTCGCTATGAGACCTGGTTTGAAAACAACTGGATTCATGATGATGGCGCGCACGATATCGCACATTTACGCCGCGTATGGATGAGCGCTCAACGCATTATGGCCGGCACCCAGGCCGATCCGCTGGTGGTCCTGACCGCGTGTTACTTTCACGATGTGGTGAATTTACCGAAAAATCACCCTGAACGTCACAAGGCATCCACCTATGCCGCCAGTGAAACGCAGCGCATTTTACAACAGGATTTCATCGATTTCCCTGAGGAATTGATGGAGCGGGTCATGCATGCGGTTCAGGCGCACAGCTTTAGTGCCGCCATTACGCCAAAAACGCTGGAGGCAAAAATTGTACAGGATGCCGACAGGCTGGAATCGCTCGGTGCTATCGGTCTGGCGCGGGTGTTTTATACGGCAGGTTCCATGAATCGCCCCTTGTTTAACAGCGAGGATCCGCTCGGTAAAAATCGGGAGCTCAATGACGTTAAGTGGACGCTGGATCACTTCCAGACCAAGCTACTGCGGTTACCAGAAACCATGCAAACCGAAGCAGGGCGCAGGCTGGCAGAACAGAATGCTGACTTTCTGGTGCGCTATATGGCTAAGCTGTGTGCCGAACTGCAGGGCAACTTAGTCAGTCTGGATGAGTCAGTCCTCCGTGACTTTAGCCCTATACACGCTGAATATTAAATTTTTATGACAGTATAGGAATCGATACAGTCATCCGGTAGCGTGGTAGTAATAACAATAAAGGAGTGATGAAATGACCGAAACTGTTAATTTAACGATTAAAATTGATCCTGCACTGAAAGAACATATCAAACAGTTGGCGCTTGAGAATCAGGTGTCAATGAGTCAGGAAATCGTGCAACGGCTTCAGGCCAGCCTTGATGCGCCTGCGCAGCCTGCCATTGACAGCCAGAATACAGAGGAAGACACATCGGATGCATTAAGCTCCAGCGAAATCAAGCAGCTGCGCACGCTGCTGAAGAAGCAGAGCAAGAAAAAGAAATCATAAATTCGGTGTTTGTCCGCGCAAAACGCCTAAAAGCCGCCTTTAACACTGGCGGCTTTTTTACGACCAAAGCTGACTACAGGGTGATGCGGAACTGCTGCACGCTTTCGGCCAGGCGCGCGGCCTGCTGCTGTAGCGTATTGACCGTCCGGCCCTGCCGGGCGGTGAGGTTTTCGTTCGTCTGAAGCTGTTTATCCAGCTCGACCACTTCTGCAGCAATGCCCGTCACGCGGCGGCTTTGTGCGGTGGCGTTTTCCTGTAGCTCCTGCAACTGTGTCACCACGGCGCTGACCGACTGGCTTATCTGGTTAAACAGCGCCTCAAGCGATTTCACCTTATTGAAGCCCTCAGAAATGTGCAGTTGTGTATGATTAACGAGACCGTTGATCTGCTGCGCCGATTCACCACTCTTGTTTGACAGGCTGCCCATCTCTTTCGCGACCACGACAAAGCTTCGTCCATAAACGCCCGCATGAGCGGATTCGATGGCGGCATTGAGCGCCAGCAAGCGCGTCTGCAGTGACAGGCCGTCCAGCATCTCAACGATACCCGCGATTTCGCCGGAGGAGGCGACGATATGGCGCATCTGAACCTCCATCTCATCCACCTGAAGCGTACATTGCTGCATCAGGTCGTCAGCGAAATGCGCCTGTTCTGAGGCCTGCTGAGAAAACAGGGTGCTGTTTTCGACTTCTTCAGACACGCGATGCAGGCGCTGGGAGATATGTCTAAAGCTGCTGTTTTGCGCTTGATACTGTTCGCTGACCTGCTCATTAGTATGCTGCATTTCACGCGTACCCTCGGCCACGCTTGCTGCAATCGTGTTAATTTCAGCCACGATGGTGCGCAGCCCCTGGCGCATCTCCGCCACTGCGTTGAAGAGTCTGGACGTTTCCAGCGATTGCAAACGCGGTGGAACCGGGCAGTTGATTAAATCACCGGTCGCAATGTCCTGTAACTGTCGACTGGCCAGACGCAAGGGAACGATCACACCACGCAGCAGCAATACGCCGCCGGTCAGCAGCAGGACAAACAGCAGTCCTGTCACCATAAGCGCCAGGTTGCGGCTTGCCAGGAGTGTGTGAAGGGTCAGGCTGTTAACCGCCGTGAGCTGTTTATTGGTCTGCGTAATCTCGTTAAACCAGGCGCTATTGAACTGCTGCTGGTAAGCCTGCATCGGTACCATAAAGAAGGCGTCAATGTTATTTCCCTCCAGACCTTTTAGCTGCTCCTCCAGTCCCTGTTTTAGCAACGTAAAGCCCTGCTGCAGTTCGCCGCCGGGTACGGCGTGATAGAGAGCAAAAAGCTGTTCAGCATGAAGCAAAGACGATTTGGCCGTTTCTGCCAGGCTTTTCCAGCTGTCAACCGATCCACTTTTCTGATCTTCCATTAAATACAGCCCGGCGCGGTGGCTGTTATCACTGGCCGTAAGCAGCTCCACGCGTGCGCGGTCCAGCAAGGCCAGTCGGTCACGCATGGCGCTGGCCTGGGTGAGGTTGACTTTGTTCTGGCTCACCTGAGCGCTCAGCAGAACAATCCCGATGGACTGCAGCAAACAAAACAGCACCACGAACAAAATAAAGTTCCCGCGCAGGCTGGTTAGCCAGGTGGGGATCGCCGGAAAGTTAAAGCGGGAACGTCTTTTCAGCACGTGCCGCGACAACAAAGTGAGAGGTGACATCTTTCTACCCATCCATTGAAAAAGCAGCAGTATTCTGGGCTTGCATGACGGCGTTGTGACAATCCCGCCGGACGGCAGGAAAAAGGAGGAATAGTTGCGCCTAAGCGCAACTTTTAGCGGAAATTATGCGTTTAACTGGCGGATATAGGGCAAAAGCAACTGTGCCACGGCGGCAAACACCGGCACAACCACCGAATTGCCAAACTGTTTATAGGCCTGGGTATCGGATACCGGGATACGGAAGGATTGGCTGTCTGCACTATCAAATCCCATGATTCGCGCGCATTCTCGCGGTGTTAACCGACGGGGGCGCCGCGCCATATTGGCGGCATCAAGAAAATCGGCTTCCCCTTTTTCCCTGTCCCAGCCGCGATCGATTAAAATTTCTGAGCCATCTTTATAGTATCGGGCTGACAGGGTGCGCACGCAGCAGTGCACATTGTGTGGATCATTCAGGCCAAAGCCGAACCCGTTACCCCGTGCTTTATGCTTCTTAGCGTACTGATAGAGGTAACGCCACAATACGGGCGACAGGATGTATTTGTCATCGGGCTGCGGCTCGAGCAGGCTCTGTAGGCTGGGCACCTGAGCAGGGAAAAATTGGTGAATGTCGCGCAGGCTAAATTGTGCTGAGCCAGCAATATCCCGCCGGATGCCGACCAGAACGATACGTTCACGATGCTGCGGCAAAAAAAAGCGTGCATCAATCACCTTGGGATCGGGCGCGCCAGCCTGGGCATCCGCCACGTCATAGCCCAGCTCGTCCAGGGTTTCCATAATCACCGCAAACGTCCGGCCTTTGTCATGGCTCTTGAGATTCTTCACGTTTTCCAGGACGAAGAATGGCGGTTTCTTTGCCGCCAGAATGCGGGCGACGTCAAAAAACAGCGTGCCCTGCGCCTGACATTCAAAGCCATGAGCCCGGCCCAGCGCATTTTTTTTACTGACGCCCGCCAGAGAAAAGGGCTGGCAGGGAAAGCCCGCCAGCAGGACCTGATGGTCGGGAATGGCCGCATCAATCGACTGATAGATCGCCTGTTCGTCAGTAAGGCCGGCCGGCTGCGTGACCTGGCGAATATCTGTATTAAAGTGGTGCTCTGCCGGATCGCTGTAGTGATTCGCCCGATAGGTGCGAATCGCCTCTTTATTCCACTCACTGGTAAATACACATTTACCGCCGATGCGCTCGAAACCACGTCGAATACCGCCGATGCCGGCAAACAAATCGATAAAGCGGAAATCGGGAGAATCATAATGTGCAGGACGTGCAGGCAACAAACCCTGCAACAGGGACAGTTCTGCGGCGGCCAGCGAGGGTAACGCGCGCTTGCCCTGACGAATCGCGTTCAGCCGCGGCGGCGTCCAGTGCGGAAAGCCGGCCTGATGCAAACGTGCGACAACGTCCTTAACGGAATAGATCGACAGCACCTGTTGTAACATGTTCAGTTCATCGGAATGCAGAGCAGCAGGGAGAAGAGGTTCAGCGGTTGCGACAGCGTGCATGCAAATATCCTTAACAGTGAAGCGCGTATGCTAACACTCCTTGCCCGAGGAGGAAATCTGCGGGCGCAGGTCAGGATAGTCTTTCAGTGTGCACCAGCGTCAAAAAGACACCATTGCCCGCGTCAGATCGAAACGGCACAGGCTGGCGATGAAAATATTTTCTCTGCTTTTATCGGGCCGACTTTCACTTTTCAGAGTGACGACTAAAGTTGAATAAGCCGCTATTAAGGAGGTGCTATGGCCGACGTTCACTCCAGCGAAACGCGCAGTAAAAATATGCGCGCAATTCGTCAACAGGACACTGCCATAGAGCAGCGAATCGCCTTGCTGCTCAAAGATCGTGGATTCAGCTATCGGGTACAGGACAAAAACCTGCCAGGCCGCCCTGACTTTGTCGTGACCTCGCATCAGGCGATTATCTTTGTGCATGGCTGCTTCTGGCACCGCCACCACTGTTATTTGTTTAAGATCCCCGCCACGCGCACCGAGTTCTGGACGGGCAAAATAAACAGTAATGTAGAACGGGATCGGCGTTATGTCCGGCAGCTGCGGGAGAATGGCTGGAAGGTGCTGATTATCTGGGAATGCGCGCTACGCGGTAAACTCAAACTGGACGATGAAGCCCTGCTTGAACGTCTCGAAGAGTGGCTGTTGGCGATGAACGACAGCGCGGAAATCGATCATCAGGGAATTCATCATTACCGAGAGGATGAATGATCCCACCTTGCTAATCAGTAACATAAAATGTTAGATAGACGCTTTTCCGTGACCGGGAGCCCGCAATGAGCAGCATAAAACTGACGGTTAAACGCCTGTATCAGATTCGTGATGAGCGCATGGTGAATACCAAAGCGACCGCCAGAATTTATGCCGGGGAAACGCTGGTGGCCACGGAAGAGATAACCGGCATGACGGAAAGCCCGGTCAGTAAATATCTGCACATGGATGGACTCGCAGGACAAGCGGTGCGCGTCGAATGGGATTGTGAGGGCATCGCTGATATGACCGTGACAGAAATTGAACGATGCCCATGTTGTCAACATAACGAACCGGAATAGGCACGACGGGCTGCACTGTCACGCGCTTCGTCGAGGATGACGCGTTGCGGCTGATGCAGACATAACTCGTTGCTGATAACCGAATAAGGGAAATACTTTGGCAGGAACCAGTTTATTAACGTTGCTCGATGATATCGCCACGCTGCTGGACGATATCTCGGTAATGGGAAAAGTCGCCGCGAAAAAGACGGCAGGCGTGCTGGGTGACGATTTGTCACTGAATGCGCAGCAGGTGAGTGGCGTGAAAGCCAATCGCGAACTGCCGGTCGTATGGGGCGTAGCCAAAGGCTCGTTCCTCAACAAACTGATACTCGTGCCGCTGGCGTTGATTATCTCTACGTTTGCCCCCTGGCTGATTACGCCACTGTTAATGATTGGCGGTGCGTACCTCTGTTATGAAGGGGTGGAAAAGGTCCTGCACAGCCTGCAACATGGTAAACAGCAGAACTCGCCAGAGGCGCGTCAGCAACGCCTGGATAAGCTGTCTAAACAGGACCCGCGCGATTTCGAAAAGAAAAAGATCAAAGGCGCAGTGCGCACCGATTTTATTCTGTCGGCTGAAATCGTGGCCATTACCCTCGGCATCGTCTCTGAAGCGCCCTTGCTGAATCAGGTGCTGATCCTGTCAGGTATTGCGATTTTGGTCACGATTGGCGTATACGGCATTGTCGCCGGCATCGTTAAAATCGATGATTTAGGGTTCTGGCTACGCGATAAATCGTCACGCGTGGCCCAGGCGCTGGGCGCAGTATTACTGGCCGCTGCCCCCGTATTGATGAAAGTGTTGACCGTTGTCGGTACGCTGGCCATGTTCCTGGTCGGGGGCGGCATTATCGTCCACGGCCTTGCGCCGTTGCATCATCTGATTGAAAACGCCATCGCACCCTTTAGTGGCCTGGTTGCTGGCCTGCTGAGCAACGGCGCAAACCTGGTGATGGGTTTTATCATTGGGTCGATCGTGCTGTTAGTGGTTAACCTTATTGCCAAACTGCGTGAGTAATCGGTATAAAAGCGCATTCTTTAACGCGTTCAGGGGAGAAAACGATGAGCGATGACATGTTTGAATTTGATATTGATGCTCAGTTAGAGCAGGCCGAAGCGAAGGCAGAAAAAAAGGCGGGCGAAGTGCCAGAAGACCTGATTGATGATGCCGATTGTGAAGGCTGCAAAATCTAATCCACTCAGCGCCCCAGGCGGATAATTCTTATCCGCCTGATTTGTTTTCGACATATCACTCTACGTTATTCCGAATTCGCCATTTTTATGCGCGTCTTAACAGCAGCAACTCTTTTACCATGCTATAAAGAAATGGTTTCAATGACAGTCATTTCTCAAAGAGGGCGCAACATGGTTTTTGCAATCAGTGATGAAGTACAGCATAAGGAAGGCGGGCAAACGATGGTGGTGACCGGACATGCCAGCGGCATGGTTGAATGTCGATGGTACGATGGTTATGCGGTCAGGAATGAGGCTTTTCGCACCGATGAGCTCAGCCATTCCAGCGAATCGCAGCCCCAGTTTACTTCCTGATTTCTGTCAGTCAGGCCGTAAACGACGGCGGCCTGGCTGAACTTATCCCACTCTCCATCCTCACTGGCGCGATCTCTGCAGCCTTATACGTTGCCGTCGTTATCCTCTTCTACCGCTTTATAAATACGCTGCAGGATATCCGGAAAAGCCGACTGAACCCGACTCCAGCTGGGAATAAACGGCTTGTCGTTCGGACGCTCGATAAAGGACTGACCGGCATCCAGAATCGACTGGGTGAACATTTCAACGGCTGCTTCTTCAACATGCTGGTCGAATTTCAGGCCGTTCATTGCCGCCTCATGGTTATAGATTTCCATCATATCCAGCGCATTACGGTAATAGGTCGCTTTCAGTACCCGGAATGAGTCACTGGTCAGCGGCACGCCCATGGTTGCCAGCTTACGCAGCAGCGACTGGACAATATCGTTGCTCATGCGCTTAAGGCCACCGGTGCCATCATCTTCTGCCAGCGGCTGATGCTTGTGATCATAGTTATCAGCAATCTCCACCTGACACGACTGGCGCGTGGTGTAGTTACGGTAAATTTCAGAGAGCACGCCAATTTCCAGTCCCCAGTCGCCGGGGATTTTAATGCCGTTGAGTACGTGCGTGCGCATCGCAAACTCGCCCGAGAGCGGATAACGGAAGCTGGACAGGTAATCAAGGTATTCAGAGTGGCCATAGACTTTTTGTAACGAGCGCAGCAGCGGGCCCACCAGCAGGCGGCCCACGCGGCCATTGAGTTTACCGTCAGCAACGCGTGCGTAAAACCCTTTGCAGAACTCATACTGAAAAGCGGGGTTAGCCAACGGATAAAGCAGGCGTGCCAGCATGCCGCGTTCGTAGGTGACAATATCGCAGTCGTGCAGCGCAACACAGCTGGTGCGATCCGAGGCCAGCGTATAACCGGTACAAAACCACACGTTGCGTCCTTTGCCCGGATGAGTGGGCGACAACCCCTCTTTATCCAGTTCCGCGTCAATGGCTTTAAGTCTGGGACCGTCATTCCACAGGATGCGGTGCCGCTGCGGCAGTCGGGAAAAAAACTCGCGGGCATGCAGAAACTGGTCACGGTCAGCCCGATCTAACCCGATGACGATTTCATCCAGATACGGAACCTTAGCCAGTTCATCAACAATTTTTGTCAATGCCGGACCTTCCAGCTCGGAAAAGAGGGAAGGCAGGATCAATCCCATTTTGCGTTTACGGGCAAAACGCACCATTTCTTTCTCCAGCGACTCAACGCTGCGGTGCGTAAGATTATGAAAGTTAGTAATTACGCCATTCTGAAAGAAATCACTCATTGCATCATCCTTATGGTTTTGCGAGAGGAACAACAGCCTTTCATGGCTGAGTCAAAAAATGGTCCAGCCCTTCACGCCAGCCTTCAGGGCCGTGATGTGTCGTGCGGAATACGTTGGCATCTTCCGCGCGCTGTAAGGTAACCGGTGTTTTACTGAAGCCTCTGATCACCACGGCATAGTCAACCGCATCCAGCATCGGGGCATCGTTCGGGCCATCGCCCAGGCCAAGAGTGATAAAGTCTTCCCGGTCGGTGTGAGACAACAGCCAGCGCAAGGCCTCTCCTTTGCCGCTTCTGGCAGGCATGACATGCCAGAAGCGGCCGCCCTGCGTCAGGGAAAGATGATAGTCGGCCAGCGCCGTGCGAAAGCGGTCAAAGGCCTCATCAGTATCCCGCCAGACAATCACCTCTGAGGCATCACGCTGACGGGCGAGGGCGGCATCCGCTTCACTCAGGCCGGTCATAGCGGAAACATCGACATCGCTGAAGTCATGGAAGCCGGTAAAGCGAAACTGCTTTTGTAACGCTGCCAGCACCCGACAGATTGCGGCATAGTGCATCTTGTCGTCCGGAATGCGCACGCTTTGACTGCCGTTGAGGTACAGCACGGCGCCGTTTTCAGCAATGAAGGCGGTGCCGGCAATACCGAGCTTACGCTGCAGTGGCAGAATCTCGGCGGCGGTTTTGCTGGAGCAAATAATTAAGGGAATGGCGTGCGCGTTGAGTGTATCAAGCCAGTCTGCTGCGGCATCCCAGTTGTAGTCGTGGTGGTCAAGCAGCGATCCATCGAGGTCGGTCACTATCATTAGCGATTCATTCAGATTCGGCATCCTGGTCTCCTTCACTCCAGTTCGACATTAGTCTTAGTGTAGTTGAGTCTACAGCAGGCTTAGCATTGCGTACTGCAACCCCCACAACCAGGAGGATTCCTAAAACCTAAAGGATAAAATCGGCGACGCCGTCATTTCGTGCAGCGAATTTCGCTGAAATAACAAGGCCCAGGGGTAAAGTGGCCAGTTCGGGGTAGGGCGAAATGAGTGAAGCGCGCACGGGAAAGGCTTGTTTTGATCAACTGGAAGCGTACTCTGAACGGGCAATATGAATTCCCTGGTGTAACGAATTGACTGCTTACCTGGCTCGCGCCGGGTATTTTTTTGCGCCGAATTCAGTGCGGCTGCGCTGCCTATCGATTTATCTCTGTATAACGACAATCATGAATATCCATTTCGCACTGCTCCGCAGGTTCACGGCACAGCCCTTGCCGGGGGGCATCTACCCCCGTCACTGACTGCGAGTGTGGGGAAAAGTAGTCCTGAAGTTCACCGGTGCTACCGGGTTCAATAGCCTGCAGCAGGGCGTCCATTTCTTTATCCCGCTCAGGCTTTTCGACTAGGTGGGGAAGCGACATCGCAAACCTCCATCGGCTGGGTTGGGTAATAAATATACAATTTAGCGGAAAATGCGAGGGTGGGACAGAAAAAAAAGCCCGCGCTGCGCGGGCAAATGATCCTTGTTACTTTGGGTGTGTTGTCTTTCCTGGGGAGGAAAGCAACAAAAGAAAGTTTACCTGTTGTTCCTGTTAAACGTCTCGCAGTGAAGTGTCAGGAAACTGAAAATGCGTATTACTCAGATTTACCTGACTTTCCCAGTAATCTGCCGAAAAGAGACTATATTTGATAACAAAACGGCTTTTTATCAATACCTAAAGGAATGGTTATGGACTTACTTCGAATTCTAATCGCAATCTTACTGCCCCCGCTTGGTGTTTTTATGCAGGTAGGTTTCGGGGGAGCATTCTGGCTTAACATCCTGCTGACCCTGTGTGGATACATTCCAGGCATCATTCACGCCGTGTGGGTCATCGCGCGTCGCTAACGCCTGCATTACCCGGGCTCTTCGATTAAACTGTTATCAGCAATGTATCGGGAGAGTGGTAAATGAAGGTTGACGATCGCGTCAGTGTTAAAACGGATGGTGGCCCCCGTCGTACAGGCACCATACTGGCTGTTGAGCCATTTAGTGAAGGCACCATGTTTCTGGTGGCCCTGGAAGATTATCCGCAGGGCATCTGGTTTTTTAACGAGAGCGGTCATCAGGATGGTGTATTTGTTGAGCCTTATCCTGCCGACTGACCTTCATATTTAACAGCCAGACCAGCACAAAATCGCCCTCTGGCCTGTTCGGCTCAGAGGGCGAGTGTTATTGACAGCGCCGTGAGGCAACGCGCTTCAGCGACGTCGCTGACTCACAGCTCTTCTTTGGCTAAAACGTTTCCCAGTTCTCATTGCCGCTTGTGGCGGCAGCGGGAGCGGGGCGCATGACAGGCGCAGGTGCCTTAGGTGCGCTATCCGACTGATGTACAGGTTTTACTGCTGGCGTATCCTGCAAACGGAAAGCCGCAACCGCCTTGGTCAACTTACCTGCCTGATCTTCCAGAGAGGCAGCGGCGGCCGAGGCTTCCTCAACCAGTGAGGCGTTTTGCTGCGTCACGTTATCCATCTCTGTTACGGCCTGGCTAACCTGCTGGATACCCCGGCTTTGTTCGTCGGACGCGGCGGCAATTTCCGACATGATATCGGTCACGCGACGCACGGCCTCAACAATTTCGCTCATGGTCGTCCCGGCCTCACCTACCTGATGTGAACCGCTGCTGACTAACTTCACTGATTCAGCAATGAGCGATTCAATTTCTTTTGCCGCCTGCGCACTGCGCTGAGCCAGGTTACGTACTTCGCTGGCGACTACGGCAAAACCGCGGCCCTGTTCGCCCGCGCGGGCAGCCTCGACGGCGGCATTCAGCGCCAGAATGTTCGTCTGGAAGGCAATGCTGTTGATCACGTTAGTGATCTCAGCAATTTTCTTCGAACTCCCGGAAATATCGTTCATGGTTTTCACCACGCCGCTCACCATGTCGCCGCCGCTGCGCGCCTTGCCGGACGCATCGGCTGCCAGTTGGCTGGCGTGATGGGCGTTATCCGCGTTCTGTTTCACCGTCGCGGTGAGCTGTTCCATGCTGGCCGCAGTTTGCTCAAGCGCGGCAGCCTGTTGCTCGGTGCGCGATGACAGGTCGGTGTTACCCGCAGAAATCTCACTTGACCCCTGGTAAATGGCGATAGCCCCTTCGCGGACCGTACCTACCGTTTTGATTAGCGACTGCTGCATACGTTGCAGGTTGTCGAGCAACAGACCGATTTCGTTACGGCCGTGCGGGACAGTGGGTGCCGTTAAATCGCCTTGAGCAATACGTTCTATGTGCGCCACTGAATTGCGCAGTGGGTTAATAACGACACGACGTAAAAACACAAAGGTGAGCAGCACCAGCACAAGCGCGGCAACAAACGCGGAGCCCATTGCGATAAATCCAATCTGTGACTGCTCAGCCGCCTGATCGTTGATCTGAGCGGAGCGAATATCACGCAGCTTAATCGCTTCCATCAGAACGGCTTTATAGGCGTTATCCAGTTTGCGTGTCGTATCGGTTTCCTGAGCAATAATGCTTTCAAAGCTGCCCTGTTTACCCGATTCGATCATCGGCATCAAACCTTTCGTCACATACTCTTTGAAACGCGCCTGTAACTGCTCATCCAGCTTGATGCCTTCTGGTGTTTTGCTTTTACGATTCAGGTAGATTTTAAGGCCGGTTTCAGCCTGTTTGATACGATCGGCCGTCGCCGCAAGGTTGGCGTTGAATTCATCCATCTCACCGATACGTGCCGCGGCGCCTGCCTGAATGATATTCAAACGGGCAGAGCGCATATGCGATGAGCTGTCGATAAGCCCGTTTCTGACCTGGATCTCATCGGTAGCATCTTTAAGAGACTGATTACTGAGAATAAGAAAGTAGCTTGAGATAGCAATACAGAGTGCGAACAGAAACAGTATCCCGCCGAATATTAAACTAAACAGAGGAACGAGGCGGATGTTTTGCCAAAGACTAAGTTTGGGATGCCCTTCATTAACCAGCGTTGTGTTCATTTCCTTGCTCTCTTGGGAAGTTATTCTGTTGAACAAAACATCGGCAAAAGAAGAGAAAGGTTTACGTCTGAAAGTGAGATCTGGATCGCTAATTCATAAAAAGAACTGGCCTTTTGGGCCAGTTCTTAGAGGGGAGGGGGTTACCTTACGTTGACATAGATACCGGACGTCACGTTATCGGTTAAACGCACCACATGATAGATCACTTGCTTATTATGCGTTTTAATTTTTCGCTTTATATTGCCTTTATGCGACGAAACGGTTTTCGCTTTAATTTGCATTTTATCTGATATCTGGATGGTATCATGGCCTGACATCCACATTTTCAGCATATTTGACTCTGTCTGGCTTAGCGTGAGAGGGTGGACATCAAGACCCGAAGAAATGCGCGGCGACAAATTGAGTTTTTTCTGCAAATAAGTACTTAACAATGAATCCAGCGTCGAAGGCTTAATTGCTTTGGATGTAATAATCAAATTTTTCCGAACATACAAATATTCTTCGAAATGAATATTACTAATAGCCATAAAAATAAAAAACAGTGTTTCGGGATGCTGGTTAATAACGCTGCGAATGCGTTCGCTGGAGTCGGTTTCATGAATGAAACAGTCTTCGTTAATAAAGACAACGCCAGGTTTGAACTGCTCGCATCTTTGCTGTAATTGTTCAATGTCAGACACAGAAGTAATATTTTTCTTCTTAACTCCCTTAGAAGACATATAATCTGATAATCCCAGGCGTGTGTAGTTGCAGGAATCCATAATAATCGTTGGCATGTTAGCGACCCTCACCAATTTGTTATCCGTTTAAATCAACGATGAATTACGCGTTGCGGTACGAGAAGATTTCCAAAGCGCTTTTTTTTATTCTGCTGATGCAGCGTGGCAATGGGCAATAGCCCATAAAAGTCCTCTTCCCTGACCCGGTCTGCAAAAAATTTGTATTGCTCTGACCTCACACCTGACCTGATATCAACACGATAAGTCGATACAAAGTCGGACTGAGCGAAATGCCGTTTTTTGGGAGCGTTGTCACTATCGCTGAAAACCCAGAGTTTTCTGATAGGACAAATCTTAAAAACATTTATTTCACGAAAGTGTGAAGTCGGTTAGCGAGTTGACAATGCCGGAAAAAACATTTTCTGACAAGAAAAATCACATAATAATTTTTCTTCAGTAATTTCAATGCATTGCCGATTTTATCACCAAAAAAACTTTGTTGACGACTCGGTTAACCGCCTCACTAAAATACGCGAAGCGCGGTTTAATAAGAATAATTTTAAGACTTTCCGCACGTTTATCAGAATATCCTTAGCTGATTTCTGGGAAATGTGGTTTGAAAAATGTGCGGATAGTTATGCATTTCTTAAGTATCAATTCAGGATAATAGTTAGATACTTAATGTTCAGACAGGGGACAGTTCTGTCAGGAACTGGGCCAGAAGATCGAATATTTCGCCGAACAGGTGCTCGCAGAAGGGGGCAAGGAGAGGCATCAGCAGGCTGATGGTCAGAATGCCTACTGATAAGGTAATTGGGAAGCCGATCGCGAAGATTGATAACTGTGGTGAAAGACGGTTTAACAAACCCAGGACCATATTTATCGTGAGTAGCAGAACGATCAACGGAAGCGCTAACATCATGCCATTAAGGAAAATCATGCCGCCAGATTTCACCAAAGCCATAAAGGCATTTGCCTGAAGAGGCTCGCCGCCGACAGGCAACGTATGAAAACTGTCCGACAGCAGGGAAATAAGCCACAGGTGACCGTTGAAAGTCAAAAATAAAAGCATCGCCAGCATGTCGAGAAAGCGCGCAAGTACGGGCATATTCAGTCGACTGGCGGGATCGAAAAAGGTGGCGAAAGACAGACCCATCTGCAATCCAATCAGTTCACCGGCGGTACGAACCGCGGCAAAGGCGAACTGCATGGTAAAACCAATGGCAATCCCAATCAGCATCTGCTGAATCAGCAGCATAAAGCCGGCTGGTGAAAACAGCGTCACGTTCACCGGGGGTAAATTGGGGATGAGTATCCAGGTGATCATGGCGGCAAGACCAATCTTCACCCGTTTACTCACCGCTTTTTCACTCAGTACCGGCGCGGTAGCAAGCAGTGCCAGGATACGCACCAGTGGCCAGAAAAACTGACTGACCCAGTGTACGAGTTGGCTACTGTCGAGAGTGATCATCAGCCGATGATGTAAGGCAGATTAGAAAAGACGGTGCGGATGTAATCCAACAGCACGTTCAGCATCCAGGGGCCGGCAATGATACCTGTGGTGGCCACTGCAATAATTTTTGGAATGAAAGACAGCGTTTGTTCGTTAATCTGGGTCGCTGCCTGCAGCAAACTCACCAGTAAACCGCTGACCAGCGCGGCCAGAAGCATAGGGGCAGCCAGCAGCAGGGCAACGCGCATGGCTTCCTGTCCCATTACCATTACCGATTCAGGTGTCATGAATTTCTCCTGTGCAATAGAGAGGTCAGGAATAGAAACTTTGTGCCAGCGAGCCAACCAGCAATTGCCAGCCGTCCACCAGAACAAACAACATTAATTTAAACGGCAGCGCAATTGTTGCCGGGGGGACCATCATCATCCCGAGTGCCATTAACACGCTGGCAACCACCAGGTCGATAATTAAAAAAGGAATAAATACGGTAAAGCCAATCTGGAATGCGGTTTTTAATTCGCTGGTCACGTAAGCCGGTAACAGAATACGCATAGGTACGGCTTCCGGACCTGCAATCGGCGCTGTATTTGCCAGGCGGGCAAATAACGCCAAATCAGCCTCACGGGTTTGCCGCAGCATAAATTCCCGCAGCGGCTGTGCGCCTTTATCAATCGCCACATCCATGCTGATTTTATCCTGGCTAAACGGCAGGTAGGCATCCTGATAAATTTTATCGAAGGTCGGTGCCATAATAAAAAACGTTAAAAATAAGGTCAGGCCAAGTAATACCTGGTTAGGCGGCGCGGAAGGCGTGCCCAGCGCATTACGTAGCAGGCCAAAAACAATAATGATGCGGGTAAAGCTGGTCATCATTAACAGAATGGCTGGCAGGAATGTTAACGAGGTAATAAAGACCAGCGTTTGTACCGGCAGTGACCAGCTTTGACCACCGTTAGCTAATGGCTGACTAACCAGGCCCGGCAACTGGGCATGGGCAACCGGTGCCAGCAACAGCAGCGGCAGGAGAGGAAGCAGTCGACGCATCATGGATTTTTTCCGGGACGTTTAACCAGATTTTGTAATAGCTGACGAAAATCCTGCGGCGCAGCCTTTACCGGTGCGGTTTCATCAGGTGCACCTGGCGGCAACGTATGCAGGTGAGTAATTTGTTGCGCTGTCACGCCCAGCACCAAACGCGCATCCGGCGTATCAACAATCACAACGCGTTCGCGCTGGCCGACCTGCACACTGGCCGTGAGTGTCAGCTCACGGCTGCCCACTTTCTTAGGGGCAAAACCCATGCGGCGTGCCAGCCAGGCACATGCCAGAATCAACACAATAATAACGACCAATACGCCACTGACCTGGGTCAATACTGAACCTGCCGAAATGGGCGGTGCCTGAGGTGTGGCAGGTTGCAGCGTATGATTCTGGTTATTCATCTTAACGGCTCAGACGACGCATACGCTCTGACGGCGTGATGATATCGGTAATGCGAACGCCATATTTGTCGTTGACCACGACGACTTCACCCTGTGCGATCAAATAACCGTTGATCAGGATGTCCAGCGGTTCACCCGCCAGCCCATCCAGGGACACCACGGAGCCCTGCGTCAGACGCAGCAACTCTTTAATGGTCATTTTGGTGCGGCCAAGCTCAACGGTGAGCTTCACCGGGATATCCATAATCAGGTCGATATCCTGCAACGAACCAGACGCATTACTCGTTTCAAAGCTTTTAAAAACGTCATCACTCTGTGAGGCAGTCGTCGCGGAGCCAACCTGCTCATTCATTGCTTCAGCCCACAGATCGTCCGCAGAGAGAGTATCATCGGACGGTTTCTTGCTGTCAGTCATGGGGCTGTTCCTCGTTAAGCGAATTCAAAATCGGGTTAATCAAATGTTCAACACGCAGGGCATACTGGCCATTAAGCGTGCCATACTGACTGGTTAAAACGGGCACACCGTCCACGTGGGCAATAATGCGCTCTGGCTTTTCAATCGGCAGGACATCACCGGGTTTCAGCTGTAAAACGCGCGACAGGCGCAGCGACGTTTCGGCGAAATGGGCAATCAGTTCCAGTTCAGAGTGCTGAACCTGCTTCACCAGATTGTCGCGCCAGTGTGTATCTTCTGACCGCGAGTTTTCCAGCGGTGGATTCACCAGCATTTCACGCAGCGGTTCAATCATCGAAAACGGAATACAGATGTTGAACTCACCCACAAGGTTACCGATTTCAACCTGGAAAGGCGTATTCACAACAATATCGTTAGGTGATGTGGTGATGTTGGTGAATTTCACCTGCATTTCCGAACGCACATACTCCACATCCAACGGATAAATGGCTTTCCACGCATCGCTGTATCCGTCAAGCGCCAGCTTCAGCATGCGGCGAATGACACGTTGCTCGGTATGGGTAAACTCCCGTCCTTCAACTTTAGTTGGAAAGCGGCCATCACCGCCAAAAAGGTTATCGACCGCAATAAACACCAGGCTTGGCGAAAACACGACTAATGCCGTACCGCGCAGGGGCTTCAGATGGATCAGGTTCAGGTTAGTTGGCACCGGCAGATTACGTGCAAACTCATGGTAAGGCTGAATCTTGATCGCGCCTACGCTGATATCCGGGCTACGACGCAGCAGGTTAAACAGCGCCATACGGAAACTACGGGCAAAACGCTCGTTAATAATTTCCAGCGCCTGCAGACGCTCGCGCACCACGCGACGCTGGGTATTCGGATCATAAGGGCGAATATCGCCCTCAGGTCCGTTTTGTTTCTTTTCTTCTTCCGCGCTGCCGCTGTCGCCGTTAAGTAGCGCGTCAATTTCAGCCTGGGAGAGAATACTGTCGCCCATTGATTCACCTCAAAATGAAGGCAGTAAACAGTACGTCGTCTACGACCTGCGGAGGTTGACCTTTTACCAGTGGTGGTGCCAGCGCCTGTTTGATTTGATCAACAAGCGCTTGCTTTCCTTGCTCCGTCGCCAGTGCAGCTGCGTTCTGACGAGACAGCAGCAGTAACAGACGACTGCGAACCTCAGGCAGGTAGTCACTCATCCGACGACGCGTTTCTTCATCCGGCAGACGTAGCGTAAAGCCTACGTACAGTACGCGGTCTGGGTCGTTGTCGGGATTGACCAGGTTAACCGTAAATGTATCAAGTGCAAAAAAGACCGGGGCGGGAGGCGGTTCAACTTTCGCGACCTCCGGCTTATCGCCCTCATGTTTATTCATCATTCGCCAGACTGCATAGCCTGCCACGCTGCAAGCGGCCAGTGCGACAATCAGTAACACTGGTATTAAGAGTTTTCGTTTGCGGCCTTTAGCTTTCGCGTTATCAGACATTTTTGCAGTAACTTCCTGTGAATTATGGGCAAGCCTCTCGGCTTGCCTGAACAGATTATCGCGTGTCTTAAGTCAAACAATGGCAAGAAAAGACACGGGTTTTACGCTTACCTTCAGCGTTTGTCGCTGTCAGGCAAATGTGTCGACTGCACCTTTGCCGGTTAACCGGGCCTGAAGAGACTGCGGTACGGCAATGGGCGTCATGTCGTTATCACTGTCCTGGGTGAGGGAGAAGCTGCCGTGCTGTCCGTCGCGACGCGCCTCCTGTTGCTGCTGGAAGCTCTGTCCCTGCGAGAAACTCTCACTGCTTACCTGACTCTCACCCAGGTTAATTCCGCTTTCCGCCAGGGCATGACGCAACTGGGGAAGCGCAGCTTCCAACGCGGCCCTGACATGGCTATTGCTGGAAACCATATTTAACTGTGCCTGATCGTTATTCAGTTTCAGGCTGATCTGAATCGCCCCCAGGTCTTCAGGATGCAATCGCAGCTCTGCATTCTGCTGGCCATTGCGGCTGAACATCACAATTTGCTGCCCCAGTGCCTGCTGCCATTCGTTGCTGCCCAGGTGGGCATTCAGCGTCGGCGTTGACGGTGAGTTCATCGTCGCTGAGGCGCCAGATGACTGCAGCACGCTACTGGTACTGCTCACCGGCGCGCTGAGAATGGCCTGGTTGTCGCTGGCTGCCGCTAACGGACGATCGTCCTGCTTACTAACGCTGCTCAGTATCTGCTGAAAACTGCCGTCGGTGGTCAGAGCCGCAGGCGTCACTGCGGTGTTATGACTTGTCGCGGCGGTTGGACCGGTCACGCTCTGGCTAACCAGACTGGCTTTATTGGCCAGGTTGCCGTCCTGCACCTTGGTGTTTTGGCTCTCTTTGCCATCACTTGTTAGTGCCGTAGTGACCGCCTGCGTCAATGCTGACAGCGCTGAACGGGGCGCATCCCCTTGCAAATCCGCGCCACGGTTCGCTGCGTTATCTTTTACCGCCTGCTGCATTCCCGCCGCGGGTAGCATGGCAAAGAGCGCCTGTATATTTTGTATGTCGGTATTGTTAAGCGCGGTGGCGGTCAGCTCATCTTTATCATCGGCTGATTTTGTCCCGGCTTTAATCTTTTCCGGTGTAAACAACGCACTAAGCGCAGTCGGCGTTTCCAGCGAAGAGAGTAGTGCATTCAACGAGGTGGCTGTTTTATGCTCGGTCTCTGCCGTGACATTTTTATCTGTAGCCGCAGGGGTTTTAGCGTGCAGCTTCGCCAGGGAAAGCAGCTGATTTCCCAGAGCGGTGATAAAGTCCTGTGGCAGCGTCTCACCACTGCTTAGCAGGTCTGTTGCGCCTGATGTGTCAGCAGTGCCGATGGCTTTCGTCGTCAACGCGGTGTTTGGCAGCGTAATCATTCGCCTTTCCTCAGTGCGGCCCGTTGGGCAAATTCATCCATCCGTTTCTGGTCGAGACGGTTTTCTTGTCGTAATGCATTTTCCTCTGCCCGGGTGATCAGAGTTTGATAGGCGTTCAGGCGCTGCTGTTTCTCACGCCAGTTGACCAGCGCCTGTTCCAGCCGTTGGTTCCATTGCTGTAGCTGACTGCGGTGTTGCTCAATCGCCTTCTCCAGCGTCTGGATAAACTGGTGATAGTTGGTCCAGCGATTGCTGGCAATTCCGCTGGACATGTCACTGTTCAGCTTATTGCGGTACTCGTCCTGGTAATCGAGCAACATGGAGAGCTGCTCGTTAGCCGCCTGCTGACCACGGCGCATATCGCCCAACAATACGGCGGCGCGCTCCAGATCCTGCTCTGCTAAATCGCGAAGCGTGTCAATAGCATTGGCTGTTTTCATTACGATGTCCTCGTATCAAACGCGCTGACTAGCCAAACAAGGCGTGCAAATGCAGGCAGGCGTCGTCGTACTCACTGCGTTCAAAAATGCCTTGTTGCAGAAAGGCTTCCATCTGCGGGTAAAGCTGAATAGCTTTGTCCAGCATGGGATCGCTGCCTGCGGCATAGGCGCCGACGCTGACCAGGTCACGGTTGCGCTGAAAACTCGAAAGCAACTGCTTGAACTGGCGTACGCGTGCATAGTGGTTTTCATCAATCAGTGATGTCATGGCACGACTGATTGACGCTTCAATATCAATAGCCGGATAGTGACCGGCCTCCGCGAGGCGACGTGACAACACGATGTGTCCGTCGAGGATTGCGCGGGCAGAGTCTGCAATCGGATCCTGCTGGTCGTCGCCTTCGGTCAGAACGGTATAAAAAGCCGTAATGGAGCCGCCGCCATCGATACCGTTACCAGCGCGCTCAACCAGGGCCGGGAGCTTAGCGAAAACAGACGGTGGATAACCTTTAGTGGCCGGTGGCTCACCGATTGCCAGGGCAATCTCACGTTGGGCCATGGCGTAACGCGTCAGGGAGTCCATGATTAACAGGACGTGCTTACCGCGATCGCGGAAGTCTTCTGCAATACGTGTGGCATAGGCTGCCCCCTGTAGACGCAACAGCGGCGAAACATCGGCAGGCGCCGCAATCACCACGGAACGGGCGCGGCCTTCCGCGCCTAAAATGTTTTCAATAAAGTCTTTAACTTCACGACCACGCTCACCGATTAACCCGACAACGATCACGTCGGCCTGGGTGTAACGCGCCATCATGCCGAGCAGCACGCTTTTACCGACGCCTGAACCGGCAAACAGGCCCATACGTTGACCCCGGCCAACGGTGAGCAGGGCGTTAATAGCCCGAACGCCCGTATCCAGAACATCAGTGATGGGCGTGCGCTGTAAGGGGTTAAACGGCGGAGTATTTAGCGCCGCACGGTAGCCCGTTTCCGGTGACGGTAAACCATCAAGCGGCCGTCCGCTGCCGTCAAGGACACGGCCCAGCAGTTGCGGTCCGAGTAAAAGCTGCTTTCCGGCCTGCGGGTTTTCACCGGTAGCGCGTGCATAAACGCGCGCCCCCGGCAGAATGCCGTCCACTTCTTCCAGCGGCATCATCAGCAGTTTCTGACCGTTGAAACCGACGACCTCACTTTCGATTTCGCTGATGCTCTTACCGTCGTTGCGTTCAATCACACAGGTTGAACCCAGGGGCAGCTGCAGGCCGGTCGCCTCCAGTACCAGGCCGGTGGCACGGGTCAAACGCCCATAACGACGAATCGGTTGTACCTGAGAAATACGACTCTCAAAGGCATCAAGCGAGCCAAGCCAGCGGTTCAGACGTGTGGTCATTAAAATTCTCCCGGCGCCGCCAGGCGACACAGTTCCTGCCAGCGAGTGGCGACGCTGGCGTCGAGATCGCCATCTTCGGCGCTGAGCTTGCAGCCGCCGGGGTGCAACGTGTTATCCGCCAGTAAACGCCAGCCGTGAAGGTCAAGCGTCGGTCCTAAGGTTTGTTCGATTCTCAGCAGATCGTCCGGATGAACGCGCAGTTGAGGTTTTCCGCTAAACATCGGCTCCTGCTGAAGCAGCCCCTGGATCTGCCGAAGCAGGGCGCTGCCATCCACCGTGGTTGCCTGCCCAATGACTGAGCGTGCGGCTTCCAGCGCCAGCTGCATCAGACGGGCGGCGATCACGCTGTCCAGGGATTCCAGCGTGTTCTGGAATTCGGTGACCAGCTGCTGCATGCGTGCCTGTAACGGCGCCTGCTGCTGCTGTGCATCAGCCAGACCTTGTTGAAAGCCCGCGTCGTAACCGGCCTTCTGGCCTTCAGCAAACCCCTGTAGATGACCTTCGCTATAGCCTTGCCCGTGCGCCTCTTTACGCAACTGCTGCTGCATTTGTTCAAACTGCTGCTGTTGCTCATCTTCTTCAGATTCAAAGATGTCAACCTCGGCTGGCTCTGCTGACATGACAACGGGCTCTTCAGGACGCCCCAGCTCAACCGGCTGCCACAACTGCCATGGACGGGCAGAAAATGCATCAGACATAGGTTTCCTCGCCACCACCGATTACCATCTCGCCGGACTCTGCCAGGCGACGAACCACCAGCAGGATCGCTTTCTGTTCGTTCTCGACCGCAGACATACGCACCGGGCCACGGTTGGCAAGATCGTCGCGCAGAATATCTGCTGCACGTGCCGACATGTTTTTGAGGAACTTCTCGCGCAATGGCTGCTCTGCACCTTTCAGGGCGATCAGTAACTGCTCGGACTCCACTTCCTGCAACAGACGCTGGATACTGCGATCGTCCACTTCCACCAGGTTTTCGAACAGGAACATCTCGTCGATGATTTTCTGTGCCAGCTCGCCGTCGAAGTCGCGTACCGCTTCGATGACCGCTTCTTCCTGCTGCGTTTTCATCAGGTTGATGATTTCTGCCGCCGTTCTTACGCCGCCCATCTTCGCGCGCTTGAGGTTGGTGCCGTCGAGCAGGCTGTTCAGCACTTCGGTCAGTTCTGCCAGTGCGGCAGGCTGTACGCCACCAAAGGTCGCAATACGCAGCATAACGTCATGACGCAGGCGTTCATCAAACAGCGCCAGGATATCTGCAGCCTGACCCCGTTTGAGGTGTACCAGAATGGTCGCGATAATCTGGGGATGCTCGTCGCGAATAAGGTCGGCAGCCGCCTGCGGCTCCATGAAGTTGAGCGTTTCCATCCCGCTGGTGGTATCACGGGTTTCAAGGATATCTTCCAGCAGGCTTGAAGCACGTTCTTCACCCAGGGCCCGCGTCAACACCGAACGCAGGTAATCGTTGGAGTTCAGGCTCAGCGCCGCGAACTGCTCGGCATCGGCTTCGAACTCACGCAACACTTCAGTCAGCTGCTTATGAGATACCTGACGCATGCTGGCCATTGCCGAGCTCAGATGCTGAACCTCACGTTGGTTCAGATGCTTAAACACTTCCGCCGCGCGTTCTTCGCCAATGGTCATCATCAGAATGGCGCTTTTTTCAGTACCGGTCAGACTCATAGTTCGTTACCCATCCATTCACGAATAACCAGCGCCACGACGCGCGGATCGTTTTCAGACATGTCGCGGATACGCTGGCTCATGACTTCAGCGCTCATGCGGTTATTAGATTTACGTTCTTGCTCCAGCTCATCTTTGCTGAGCTGAACGCTGTACGCTTCCTGATCGCTTTGCTGAGCAGCACGTGCAGCCTGTGCTTCTGCGGCGGCCTGCTCTGCGGCTTTCTTACGCAGTACATGCGGACGTACCATTTTGCGATACAGGATGAACGCCACCAGTGCCACCAACAGCCATTTACCCGCACTCATCAGCTGATCAAAGAACGACTGCTGTTGCCAGAAGGGCAGTTCAGTGGACGTCGGCTCGGTCGTATTGAACTGTGAATTCACCACGTTGACGCTGTCACCGCGTGTCTGCGAATAGCCCATCGCTTCACGCGTCAGGTCTTCAATCTGTTTTAGCTGTTGCTCATTAAGGGCAATCGCTTTGCCTTTATCGTCTTCGCGGTAGTTCACCACTACGGCTACAGACAGACGCTGTACATCACCCACATTCATCTTGGTGTGGCGAATGGTGCGATCCAGCTCATAGTTCACCGTATCATCGCGGCGAGAGTTAGTTGGCACGCTGCTGGTCGAGGCCGTGCTGGTGCGCTGACCATTTGCCGCGTTATTCTGTCCGTTTGCATTCTGACCATTGGCCGCATTGGTATTCGGCGTATTCACCGGCGCAGTATTCGCTGGCGCTGGCTGATTAGACAGCGCGCCAGGCACGCCGCCAGGATAAGGGCTGCCAGACTGCTCGCTGGTGCTGGTCTGCTGTGAGCGGATCGACGCATTTTTGGGATCGCCATTTGGCTGATACTTCTCGTCTGTCTGCTCGCGGGTATCAAAGTTAATCTGCGCGGTAACCTGTGCATGCACATTGCCCTGGCCCAGAATCGGATTCAGGATAGCTTCAATGCGTTGCTGATAACGGGCTTCCACTTCGGCTGCATACTTAAGTTGTGCGTCATTGAGGTCACGACCCACGGCATCAGAACGCGTCAACAGATGACCGCTTTGATCGACGACGGTGACGTTGCCCGGTGGTAAACCCGCCACGCTGCTGGAAACCATGTGGGTAATCGCCTGAATCTGACCTTCGTCCAGGGCGCGACCCGGTTGCAATGTTAAGGTCACTGAAGCAGAAGGGGCTTTTTGCTCACGCACGAACAGCGTCGGTTTTGGCATGGCCAGATGCACGCGCGCGCTCTTTACCGGCCCCAGTGATTCGATGGTACGGGCCAGCTCGCCTTCGAGTGCGCGCTGGTAGTTAACCTGCTCACTGAACTGGCTGATACCGAATTTCTCTTTATCCAGCAGCTCAAAGCCGACATTGCCACCCTTAGGCAGGCCTTGTTGAGCCAGACGCAGACGCAGCTCATGCACCTTGTCCTCAGGAACCATCAATGCGCCACCGTTATCGGCAAAACGATAAGGTACATTCATCTGCGTCAACTGCGTGACAATGGCGCCGCCATCCTCGTTAGAGAGATTACTGAACAGCACGCTGTAGTTAGGTGTCTTGGCCCAGAGGACCAATGCAAACACCACTGCAATAGCAGCGGCGGCGGCGACGATTAACGGTATGCGTGGATTAGCACGCAGGCGAGCGAGAAGGTCACCGAAGCCTTTCTTGTCTTGATCTTGTGTGGCGGCTGCACTCGCATTCATGACCGATTCCTGCCTGACGTAATTGACCGGGTTAGTTGTGATGGCAAAACAGACTCCCTGACCTGCATAAATAAAATTTCCACTTCAATGCCTGGCATTATTTGATGAAACGCAAAATTCGATGGGTGAATAAGCCACGGTTTTTAGCGCCATTTAGGGGCTTTGTCTTATTGACAATGTGCTAACTTCTCCGCACATCAAAAATCTTCATCTCTTTTCAGTGAGGTAACAGCCATGTCAGTGCAGGCAATCGAGGGTGTTTTACAGCAGTTACAGATGACGTCGCTCCAGGCCAACAACAAGAGCAACGACGTCACCAGCCACATCGACTTCGGTGCGACCATGAAGGCCGCGCTGGATAAAATCAGCGAAACGCAGACCTCTGCACGCGCCCAGGCGCAGGATTTCGAAATGGGTAAGCCCGGGATCGCGCTGAATGATGTGATGGTCGATCTGCAAAAATCGTCTATCTCAATGCAGATGGGGATTCAGGTCAGGAACAAGCTGGTTTCGGCTTATACCGACATCATGAATATGCAGGTGTAGAAGGCCAACTTATTTAAACAAAATGAATGATTGAGAAGCCACCTGACAAAGAAGGGCGGTAGATCGAGATCGTTCATTTTCACCAAAAAAAAGAAGCTGGTTTGAAGTATAAAAAATTTTTTTGTGGCTTAGAGCCAGCCGAGTGCAAGACAATCTGATTTAGACTGTGCTTACTCATGTTAACACCGAATAGTTAATCGCCATCAGTAATGACAGGCATATAGCATGCATGAGTAAACATATATCCATAGACTGAATAACGTTTTTATAACTTCTGTTATAGAAAACCTGCTGATTGAGACTTAATAATTATAACTGTTATCAACCTATATTGGCTTCAATTCTACATTTGTTAATTCTCCCTTGAAATGTAACAAGCTTAATCTAATTACCCCTGGCACAATTTTCTGTAAAATGAGTCTTCTATGGCATCATGCTGTAAGAACATTTTTTTCGTTCTTCGCACTTTTGAGATTTTCGGGTTTCAGCGATCAGCGGGTACGCTTACTGTGTCAGATTATTCAGGGATTCATAAGGTCGCTCGCTGTAATATTCAGCTAGCCAGTGCTCTGATTTCCCGTGCTTCATTTAGCGTCCTGAACAGATAAAAATCCAGTATTTTTGCCCGGTACGTCCGGTTAAACTGTTCGATAAAGGCATTCGTCACTAGTTTGCCTGCTCATTAAATTTCAGCATCATACCATGCTCTGCAGCCCATTGAGCCAGCACCACTCAGACCCGTTCCGGCCCGTTGTCTATTTGCATCTTCAGCGGATAGCCACGATTTACCACGACCCTCTCCAGCAGTCTCACGACCCGCTGAGCCGGAGTATTCAGGACAATTTCGGTCGCCAGTCATTCGCGATTGCAATCATCCACCACGTTGAAGGTCCTGAAGCGCCTTCCGAACTTCGCTTTCAAGTTGTAGTACCAGGCCTCAGAGATCATGGCCTCGCTGCAGACATCCTTAACGGTGCGTCCGGCTTTGATGGACTCCAGAATGGCGATAATCTGCTGTTCGGTTAATCGTGCTTTACGCATGGCGAACTCCTCCGGGACATAGTCAGTATGCCGGAAGGTTTCTGGATGTGAATGTTCCGGTTTGCCGGGATACTTACAAATTGTTCGGATTGCAGAGATAATTATACGACTATTCTGTTCATAAAAATAAACGCGTTGAATTTTATGTTTGTTGTAGAAAGTTAAAAAAGTAGGGGGTGATCAGGATACGTTCTTTAATGTAAAGCATGTGCGATGCTTTTATTTAAATTGTAAGAACAAAAATGACAAGGATGTATTAGTTTTAAAAGGTACAACACAAGTGTTGTACCTTTTACACTTTTAACTACTGTAATCAGGGCAGTCAAGGAAGGCTTCACATACAGGATAAATCTCTTTTTTATCAAAATCGATGAATGTATCAAGTGGCATATCAGGCAATCCTTTCACGGAAAAACTTTTGCCTTCACTAATAATTCCAATGATTTGCTGTCGGAATGCAAGGTTTTTAAAGTTATTATCTGCCAATAGTGAGCTAAGCTCATTACTTGTTTTATCATCATTACAATTAATTGAATCGTTAGACGTATAAATTAAATCATTATTTTTTTTCAGAAGAGAGTTGATTTGATCTTTATCCAAAAATTTATTATGGCAAGTTTCAAAGCTTAGAGCTACGTTAAAATCATCGTCCTTTTTTTGGAGAAAGGAAAAGCCAAAAGGTGTAGCCATACGCTTACCAGCGCTTGAGGAAATCCCACTATCAATAAAGTAAGGTCCTGAAGAAACACCTATTATTTGCTCTTTGTATAATATGCTCGTTGCATCTTTTTCATAAATGGATTTTAAGCCCGTTGGCGTTACTAAAACTTTTTTAATTTTTTCGGGAGTAACAATGTATGTACAGATCATTTCACTTTGAATGCCAATATTTTTACACAGATTTGCGTAAAAAATTGATTTACCCTTAGACGTGAATTGTATTACATTTTTTGCAAAACCTTCAAACCAAACCGAACCCAGTTTGTCATTTGATAACTCAGCAAAAACAGGCAGTGAATAAGTTTCTGTTCCTATCTGAATGCGATCTCCGGATTTAGATAAACCTTCATTTAATGATGGTAAATTCCATAGTTTTGAAGAAAAACTGGTATAGTCATAAGCATTATCTATTGATAAATTTTTGTAAAAAGAGCTTTCATTTTCGGAAAGCAGGCTCACTCCAAATCCAAGTGAACTTTCTTTTATTCCTGAAATTTCAAGAACGGTTGGCCAAACATCAATTAAAGAACCAGGTTTATCAGTTTTATAACTATTCAACCCTTTTTTGATTACAATGAAGTTGTTTCTACGTTCGCTTGAGTTTGCATCAAGAAGTTGGCTGGCGCTATTACGCATCATCAAGTGATCAGAAACTAACACTATAATTGTGTTATCAAAATGCTCACTGTTAATTATTTTTTTGATAAAGTCAGAAATAAGATAATCCGCACATCGCACTGCGGATAGCATCTTAACTTCTGATTCTTTTTCAATTTTATTATCACATATTGCTAAGGTGTTACCATCAGGCGCATGGGTCCCAACAGTAAGCAGAGACAACATAAAGGGTTGTCTGGCATTAGATAAGTTAAGAAACTCATCCCATGCGTAGTCTAACAAGACATCATCATGGACTCCCCATCCACTTATTTTCTCAGGTCTGGCAATTTTATTTTCAATGAAAAAATTTAAATCGTCTTGACGACTCCATCCATGCTGTGAGAAGAATTTATCAGCACCAGCGAACTGCTTATTGCTGCCTCTTATAAAGTGGGTGAGGTAACCATTATTTTTAAGCCATGAAGCTACACAGTTAGCCTTCGGTAAAAAATTAGCCGTGTTTCCTCCGGTGTTTCCTTGGGCCATCACCAATGGCACGCCGCATTGTGTATTTACCATCCCAGCCATGGTCCAACCAAAGCCGCCATTTGTCGGTTGTGTTATATTAGTGAATTGCGCATAGTTGTTTGCAATTTTCGATAGTTCTGGTAGATAATTTTTTCCATTTAGATTTTCAAAACTTTTTTCAAGGCTTTCAGCATAGATAAAAACATAGTTGTATTTTTTATTTATGTTAGAGTTTAAGTTTTTATATTCAAGTGAGACGCGATCTGCATTACCTTGAGGTAGTAAAGTGTAAAAAATTGAAGATGAGATATTTCTTGAAAAAGGCATTGCGAGTATTAAAACCAATGAAAAAACAAAAAAATAATTTACCTTTTCACTGTTGATAATTTTTATTTTATTTTTTTTAAACAGAAAGCAACCACTGATAAGTATTAAAGATGCAATTAAGAATGGTATTGCTAATTCTATCTTCGGGTATAAGTCTTCAAATGATGTCCCATGAGCGCTGTTGAATAAATGATAAAAAACTGCATCTGTTATGCCATTACCTGTAAACATATTGCACACAGACCAGAAACAAAATAGCAATAATATTGCGCATGTGATAATTGTTTTGCTAACTATAAATCTATTAGATAAAAATGTTGATACAATTAATGCAATCAATAAAAAATATGTCATGTTTCTTAAGTAAATCAAAAGTATTAGGGCTGCAAATTATTACATTTTTTTTCATATATCAAAATACTCTCGTTGATTTTTTATGTCATTAGGTCCCAAAATTTTTATACTTAATATTTGTTGTTGATTTTCTTATGTCCATGTATAATATGTGTTTTTTGTTGCAATATTGAGTTATTTTTGTAAGGGTTTTTATTCAATAGCTTGTGTTGCGTTATAAGATAAGAATAAACTCCATTAATTACACTAACTGCTATAGAAAACGAGGTATTCCTGCCCCGTTGATAAGGGCAGGGTGTTATGTTCTAAGATGCCTTGTAAGGATCTTTTTTATCATCCTGACTGTCATCATTTTTTCTTGGGACTTCCCCGTGATCCTTAGGTGCATCCTTAGCGGGATGATCGTCTTCCTCATAGGCATTGCCTGCATTAGGTGCCGCTTCGGGTAAACCTTTGCTGACATCGCCCTCATTTTTACGCTGTTCGTTACTGTGATGTTTATGCATGCTTCGCTCCTTTTTGAGTCTGTTAAGTCTAGTCCAGCTAAACCAGACCGTCACAATTCCCCTCAATCAGTGGGTCACGCTCAAAACAGACAGCCTTACCTGATAACGATTAAGCTTACACATTGACGCTTTGCTTTCACGGTGCTCACTCATCCTCACGTCTTCGGCTCATGTCACTCACGTTAGTGAGTTCCGATTATTCCTAATGCAAAGTCGCTATATTGTTCTATCTTTAAATATCCAGGCGATATTTTCATTGGATAAACAACCATAAGGAAACACAGCATGACTGATTCAATCGAAACCAAAAGCAAAACAGATTATCTGCGTGACGTGGCATCTCAGTTGAAAGAAATGCGTCACTATGCTCAGACGAACACTGAGACGCTTTCTGCACATTGGTTAGCCTTTGACGCTGGCGAGTACAAAGATGAAGGAAACGCAGCCCGCATTGACGCGTTGCTGAACAAACAGGGTACGTTACTGGAAGATCTGGAGACGGCCATTCAGGATATCGAAATCGAAATTAACCACAGCGAGCAGGAGAGTTAAGCGATCTCCTGCTGACTGAGGCGGTGGCGGTTAACGGATTAATCTGCCACCAGCCAGAATTCTGCTTCATCAAACATCTCTTCCACAAGGCGCGCTATTGTCGCCTTCTCGTTTTTGCTGAGATCGGTCTCTATCGCATTCCGCTCCATGGGCTTGACCTTAACCTCGATATCAGGAAACACGCGATGCACCCGCTTCTCAAGTTCAGCTAAAATCATCTCACGCGCCCCTGGCAGGCCCGCGACATTACGTTTATCGTAAATTAACTCTACAAACATGTTAACAATCCCTTAAGGGCAAAATCGCCGTGCCATTTTACTGTAAATAAAAACAGTATCAAGCTGATGTTTGTCTTAATTCGTTTTTTCCGCGTCGCGTAGAAAAGCACCGTCATCTGGTTTACTCTGAGTGCGTTAACAACACTCTGTGCGCTCACTCACCAGGAGAAGTGCAATGCGACAATTGGTTATAGATATTCTACTCAAACTGGCAAAAATGGATGTCGACGCCAAGGAACTGACTGCGCAGATAGAAGCACAGTCATTGCTGGTAGCAGCTTTATTAGTTCAGGCGAAACAAGATAACGCATTAACCATCTCCGAAACGGTTCAGGATGCGATAGTGACGGCATCACGTTCATCATCTGAATTTATGCAGTCGGATATTGATTTACTGCTTACTCACATTAACCGGCTGCTGGCTGTCGCTAAGTATGTTGAGGTGAGAGGCAAAATGGCGCAGGAAGAGTAGTGGCAAACGCTGGCGATAAGTGCGTTGTCTGTCGCCAGCGACGCCGAAAAAAGAGAGGCTCAGCTAACCGATCCTGATCATTAGCAGGGCGACGAGATCCGAGGTATTTTCACTGTCCCGCTAAGACCTGCTCACTACAGTTCATTTTTAATACAGAATTCTTCCCAGCTCATTCCCAGTGATTCCGCATGCGATCTGAGATAACTTTCTATGGCCTCAGCAGCGACAGCTTTATCCGGTTCAGCCAGTTGGATCGAGAAAATCATACCATCAAGGTTCTTCTGGCGTAAAAAAGCCGCGTAGATGCGTTCAGCATGCCATTCACGGAGTTCACGCAGTGACATATTGGCGGCGCGGGCATCGCTTTCTGTGAGTTCGTTTAACGCTGCCTGGAAATCAGCGTGGGCGGTAAAAAACAGTGCGCGTGCCTCGGCGTAATACACTTCTGGAGTTTTCATTGCAGGTTTCCTGATAGGTAGTGCAGGGCGACAGTGTAGCCTGTTGCGTCTGGCTTGTCAGGCTAAGCGGGGCAGGATGAAAAACGGTCAGTTCGCGGTGCTGATGTTGATAAATGTTGCCCGTGCGCGATGAAAGCGTCATAAAATGCAGTTTTAGGCGGAGGGCGACATTCAGATAGCTTGCGCACCTTACCGTAAAAATTATAACGTAGCCGCCATCGACCGGATTTTAGGGATTAAAAGATGAAAAACTGGATGCTGATTGCTGCTGTGGCGTTAAGTGGCTGCGCACAAATCGATAGTTATGAGAGTGCGGTGCAAACGCCTGCTCCGGCAAATTTGCAGGGTAACTGGCAGACAGTAGGGCCACAAAGCGATCTGATTAGCGATAAGGCGATTGCCAGTCTCATCGTCAATGCCGATGGTAGCACGCTGGATTGCCGCCAGTGGCAGCGTGTCATTGCAAAACCAGGCAAGCTGACCCAACTCAATGGCGATTTTGTCAATGTGACGCGTCAGATGCGGGTAATGCCGCTAGACGTCGATAACGGTGAGCTGGAATACGACGGTCTTACCCTGCGCAAGGTCGATAAGCCGACCGTTGAATGCCAGGAAGCAGAGCAGGAAGTGGCAAAACAGCCTAATGCCGACGTTATTCAAAATATCGAGCCTGAGAGCATGCGTCCAGGTCGGGCGAAATAAAAGATAAAAGCGGTCCTTTTGGACTAATGCCGATCAGTTAAGGATCGGTTGATCGATCTGGTGGCTGTGTAAGAATCCGGAAATGCTCACCCGTTTCCGGATTTTTTATGCACGTTGGACAGGCTCTTGATCTGCTATCCCGTTACGATTCTCTGCGTAACCCGCTGACTTCTCAGGGGAGTTATCTGGACCCGGAACTGATTTCCCGTTGTCTTGAAGAATCTGGCACCGTCACCCTGCGCAAGCGCCGCCTGCCGCTGGAGATGAAGGTCTGGTGCAATGTCGGCATGGCGCTTGAACGTAAAGAATCCCTTCATCAGGTCGTGAACCGTCTGGACATCATGCTGCCGGGCAATCGTCCCTTCGTCGCTCCCAGCGCGGTTAACCAGGACTGGCAGCGTCTGGGAAGCGAAGCCCTCCGCCTCGTCTTCACGCAGACAGCGACGCTCTGGCATGGCGCTACGTCCCATCCGAACTGGTGCGACCTGACCCTGCTGGCCATCGATGGTGTATTCTGGCGTACACTGGACACACCAGAGAACGATGCGGCCTTCCCCCGGTGGAGAAATGGCAGACCTGTACAGCCACCGTTGGGAAACTGAACTGGGATACCAGGAGATAAAACAGACGATGCAACTGAGCAGGCTGACGCTGAGCAGTAAAAAGCCGGAGCTTGTGGAGCAGGAACTGTGGGGCGTATTACTGGCCTGTAACCTGGTGAGATATAAGATGATTAAAATGGCGGGACATCTGAAAGGATGCTGGCCGAATCAAGTGAACTTCTCAGAATGTGGAATGGTAGTGCGGGTCCTGTTGACCCTTCAGGGCGCTTCACCGGGTCGTATCCCGGAGCTGATGCGTGATCTTGAAAGTATGAGGCATCGGGTAAAGTTATCAGCCAGGAGGGAAAGAGCCTTACCGAGAGTGGTAAAGGAGAGATCCTGGAACTATCACACGTCCCCGAAAAAGTACCAGTCAGTTGCTTAACTGACTGGCATTAATCCCCTTGGGCCGCTTTTAATGTGCGGTAGCCACGATGTGATTAGCGTTTTTGCAATAAATAGCTGTTTTCAAATCCAGGTAAGCTACCAATAACATCAAAATCTTTAAAATAGCCGCCAGCACGCAGCAGATCAACTGCAGGACCCACCTCGGGTGAATACTGATGATCGCGGTAGTCATCGAACACGATAAATCCGCCTTTAACAACGGTAGGAGAATAGAGCAAGAAATCGAGTAAGACATGGCGGCCTTCATGACCGCCATCAATATGAAGCAATACCGTTTTTGGATTTAATGCACGTACCCGCTCAATGCTGAGCTCAGAATAACCACGAACCAATGCGACTTCCGGGAAAAGACGTTGATGATAAAAACGGAGTTCATTTTCCTGATTTGGCAGTTCCATCGGATCGACACTGATAATTCGACGCTTATGCTGACAAATCTCATTCATAAACGATGTGGACTTGCCTTTCCACACGCCGATTTCAATAATGTCACCTTCAACATTATTATGTTGCAACAACCAGCAAAGGTAACCGAGACATTTCACCTGGTTATGAAAAGAAAGCTCTCTGCGTGGCATTGCTAAGTCGGCAGGCAGTTGTGCTTGTGCCTGAGCAAGCGATTCGCCGACTTTATCCCATGTATGGTCGATCAGGTTTTTAATTTCGGGCTCTTCGAAAAATACCTTTAAGTCTGCAAGCTCAAGCATGTTATTACCTTTCTGGAAATTATCACAATGAATAGCCATGCTGACTGGCTATTATCCTGCTCTCAATTTGCCACAGATGAGTTATATCTAGCCGATAAACATGCCATGTTTTGCTATCTAAATTTGGGCTTTATCACTGACCAGTGGAGTTCGACGGTCCAGAAGACCGCCGATATGTTTTTATTCGCTAACCACCCAGACGCTCACGCTGCCACCATTACAGCTAAACAGCGCACTGCCATCATCATCGGTGGTAATGGTCTCGGACTTGTGCCCAAGATAGTCTCGCCATACTTTTCCGGCATAGCCTTCACCCATCGCAATGTGTTTTTCTCCCGCCTCACCGTTTGACATGATCACCACGCAACCAGGCTTTTCCGCGGTGCCGCTTCGGCTAAAGGCGACACAGTTTGGATGATCGAAATAATCGGTTTGTGCGCCCCAGCCAAATAGCTGGCGGGCTCGGATCAGACCTTCGAGTTCGGGAATAACGGGCATATCGACCTGGTGAACGTCGCCATCACCGCCCTCATCCTGATAGCTGGCACCGAAAAGATCGGGATAGAAGACGGTCGGTACACCTTGCTCGCGTAACAGAATAAGCGCGTAAGCGAGCGGTTTAAACCAGGCTTCAACAGGGGCTTCCAGCGACTGTAATGGTTGCGTATCGTGGTTAGCGACGATAGTTACGGCATGCCAGGGATCGGCCAGAACCAGTGAGTTATCAAAGATTTTGCTCAAGTCATAGGCGCTGCCCGCTTTGGAGGCCTGATGGAAGTTCATATGCAGGGGTGCGTCAAAGAGCATCGTTTTGCCGTCAACCTGGTGAATATACTCCTGCAGTTTGTCGGTTTCAAAAGACCAGTATTCCGCCACGATAAATAAAGGTTCGTTGGCGACTTCCTGAACGTGGTCGATCCACGCTTTATAAAACCACGCCGGAATATGTTTTACGGCATCCAGTCTGAATCCGGTGCAGGGCACCTGTTCCATCACCCAGCGTGCCCAGTATTTAAGCTCTTCGCTTACGGCATTATTACGGAAGTCAATATTGGCACCCATCAGGTAATCGAAATTACCGAGCTCGCTGTCTACCTGGTCGTTCCAGCCCTCTGCGGTGTAATCGTTGATGATCTTAAAAACGCCGTTTTCATCGGGGTTTTCAATATGATCGACACCGCTGAAACATTTATAGTCCCAGATGAATTTAGAATACTGTCCTGCCCGGGCAGGGAAGTTAAATCGTGTCCAGGCTTCGCACTCTATAACATCAGGGTATATTTCATCGCGATTATCGGGATTAACCCGATTGACCCGAATCTGCTCTTTTTCGTCAGCGCCCATTTTATGGTTCACCACCACATCCAGCAGTACGCCGATATCGTGACTGCGTAACGCATTTACCGCATCCAGCAATTGTTGTTTATCACCGTATTTGGTTGCTTTACTGCCTTTTTGTTCGAACTCGCCTAAATCGAACAAATCATAGCTGTCATAACCCACCGAATAGCCACCGGATTCACCTTTATAACAGGGGGGGAGCCATACCATGTTGATGCCTATATCATTGAGCAGTGGGGCTTTTTCCGCAACTTCCGGCCACAGTTTGCTGCCATCGGGATAATACCAGTGGAAAAACTGCAATAGGGTTGGGTTGTGCATGACGCGTTTCCAGTCAGAGGAGAGGGAACTGGAAGTATGGGATAAGAGGAGAGAAATTACGCGGGGGAATTAAAAATATAGTTACCACCCGCTAAAGCCGGGCTTTACTGCTCTTTAGGATAAAGAATATTGCCGGCCATATTACCGTAAGAGGTCATGATGTTCTGTTGCTGCGTTGACGTCGTGACCAGCGAGCGCAGCTCTTGCATGCGCTCACCTAATAAAGTTTTCAGCGTAGTTTCGTTATTGAGAATTTGCTCAAGTACGGGGCGAATCTGTGCCCGTTGTAACGCCGAAAGCACACCGGCATCGTTATCACGAGCCACACGCTCAACGCTGCTAACATAAGTGGATTCACAACTCAGTAATGCCTCCCATTGCCCTTGTCTGGCATTTTCCAGCATAGCATTACTGAGCGTGAGTAATTCCTGATACTCTTTTAGCAGCGAGAGAGGGTGACTCATTAAAACGTATCCTGCTGTGGCTGATAGTTAGGACCAATCTGTTTCCAGGCATCGGCGATGTTATTCAGCAAGCCTTCGACTTCCGCAATGGCTTCAACGTCGTTATTGAGGTTGGCCTGTAACAAACGGCGAGTCATATATTCATACAGGTTATCAAGGTTGGCAGAAATTTCACCGCCTACGTCATGATTCAGGCCTGCACGTAAGCCATTAGTGATGATATTAATGGCTTTAGATAAGGCGTTTCCTTTACCCGGGATATCGCCTTGCTCAATCAAGATAGCTGCTTTTTTCATGGCACTCAGCGCGCCATCAAACAGCATCACAACCAGCTGGTGCGGGCTGGCGCTTAACACTGCGCTCTCCACGCCGACCTGGGCATAGGCCTGGGTACCGGACTTAGCGTACATGCTTACCACTCCTGTTATAATTTAGCGAACTGCTGTGTCAGATAGTTGCCGGTCTGCGTCATAGAGCTGACGAGCGTTGACAGGCTGGTGAACTGCGTTTTGTAACGCGCCATCGTTGCAGCGATTTGGCTGTTCACATTGTCATATTGATCAGACAGCTTTTTCAGTGACGTATTAATGCCGTTGGTGGCATTTTGTACCTGTCCGTCGCTGGCCAGAATTTGTGTCAGCTTGTTATTGGTTTGGGTTGCAAAACCGGTGGTTTTACCGTCACCCGTCAAAAAGTTCAGAACATCTGTCGGCTGATTGGTCAGGGCGTTGTTCAGCTTGGTACTGTCTACGGTCAGCTTGCCGTTGACATCCTGGGTGATGCCCAGCTGTGACAGGGTGGTCAGATTGCCGCCAGACTGTGGGCTGGATAACTGACTGCGCAGGCTGGTCTGAATATTACGCAGCGTGTTATCCCCTAACAAATCCCCATTGCCCGTACTCTGCGACTCACCCGCTTTAACGGCAGTATATTTCGTTTGGTTACCGATCGTGGTCTGCAGCGAATTGTACGCATCAACATAGGCCTGAATCGCCGCGGTCATGGGCTGATTATCCGTGGCCACCGTTAAGGTTTCTGGCGTATTTGCTGCGGTGGTTTTCGTCAGGTTGAGCGTAACGCCTTCGGGGGCATCAGTAATGGTATTGCTGCTGCGTGTGATGGACACGCCGTTAATCTTTAACTGTGCATCTTTTGCGGCAACCTGTTCGGTCATCGCGTTACTGCTGCCGCCCTGACTGTAATTAATATACTGCGACAGACTGCCATCATTTGAGCTTACCGTCATGGCATTCGCCGTGCCACTGTCACGCGCAGTCAGGGACAGATAATAGGTATTATCATCGGCTTTAATGATGCTCGCGTTGACGCTGCCTTGCTGCTTATTAATCGCATCGCGAATATCAGCCAGGCTGGTTTGATCTTTCGTTAGTGTCACGGTTAGCGGTGATTTTTGACCGGACTGCGAGATGGTAATGGTGCGTGAAGCCAGGCTCTGATCGCCCAGATCGGTATCTTTACTGGTGGCAGCTTTAGACAGCAGGGACTGAGCAGAGGCCAACTGGCTCACTTCTACAGAATAGTTACCTGCGGAGGCTTTACTCGCCAGCGTAGCAGTAAACGCGGTGTTTGTGCTGGTCACTTTAGTGGCGGCAATAGTCGATGCATTTTGCAATGCCGCAGCAGCAGTCTGGAATTTTGACAGGCCTGTTTTGACCACGCCCCAGGCGGTAAGCTGGGCATTGTAAGAGGACTGTTGCTTAGTAATTGGCGTCAGCTTAGTCTGTTCAGCTGTTTCCAGACTATTGTACAGAGTATTGAGATCGAGGTTAGTACCAGCACCGAGTGAACTTATACTTGCCATGGGTTAATCCTTTACGGGTTATACGCTAAGTAGATTGGGTATCGGCAGCGAGTGGCAAAAGATTAGCCTGTTTTTGATAAATTTAATGCGCCAATAAAGAACGCTTCTTTAATTGTCTTCGCGGGTTTGCCTGGCAGAAAATTCCTGAAATTTTTCCCTAAAGGTTGCGCAGAGGCTGACGATAATCAGGTTGTCGGTGAGCAAACCGAATTCAGACGCCTTAATCTGGCTCAATTTTTAAAGGAAAAACATCATGGCAGTGATTAACACTAACACCCTGTCTCTGGTTACTCAGAACAACCTGAGCAAATCTCAGTCTTCACTGGGTACTGCGATTGAGCGCCTGTCTTCCGGCCTGCGCATCAACAGCGCGAAAGACGATGCAGCCGGTGAAGCGATCGCTAACCGCTTTACGTCTAACATCAACGGCCTGACCGTTGCTGCCCGTAACGCCAACGACGGTATCTCTCTGTCGCAGACCGCTGAAGGCGCGCTGACCGAAGTCAACAACAACCTGCAGCGCGTACGTGACCTGACCGTTCAGGCGCAGAACAGCTCTAACTCAGCGTCTGACATCGACTCGATTCAGGCTGAAGTTAACCAGCGTATGCAGGAAATCGACCGCGTCACCAAGCAGACCGACTTCAACGGCATCAAAGTGCTGAACACCGGTTCAGGTAACAGTACTTATAACTTCCAGGTTGGCGCGAAAGACGGCGAAACCATCGGCATCACTATCAGCTCAAGCGACAGCTTTGACCTGGCAGCAGCAGGTAACTCCTCTACTGGTACGACTCAGAACACCCGTGCTATGGGTACTGGCGACACCGTTAACGGTAACGCGCGTACCACTTCAGCGATCGGCTTCGACGTGCTGAAAGGCGCCGTAACCGGTGGTGCTACTGGCTCAGCATCAGGAACCACGCCGCTGGCTGATATCGATAAAGCGATCAAAGCGGTTGATAACCAGCGCAGCCTGCTGGGTGCGTCTCAGAACCGTTTTGAGTCCACCATCAGCAACCTGAACAACACCGTAACCAACCTGACCGCGGCCCGCAGCCGTATCCAGGATGCGGATTACGCAACAGAAGTGTCGAACATGTCCCGCGCGCAGATCCTGCAGCAGGCCGGCTCTTCTGTACTGGCTCAGGCCAACCAGGTACCACAGACCATGCTGTCTCTGCTGCGTTAATCGTCGCATAACCTGTATTAATAAAAACGCCTTCAGCAATGAGGGCGTTTTTCATTTATAGCCTGCCAGAATCATTTTCAAACGCGTATTCATTCTCTTGGCATTCAACCTAACCCCTTGCTTTTGAGGTATCAAAAATTCAAGGCAAATGCGGAAGGGGGCAATGGCCCTACGACCTTTACTGATGTTTTCTGACAGAACGCTCGATCCCCGTGTTCCAGCAGACGAAAAAAAACAGACATCTCGCGTAAAGTTCTGCTCACTACGGACGATAACAATATTGAAGGCGATAAAGCCGCAGGCCAAATACCTGACCCTGACTTTCTTATTAAAGGATATTCATCATGGCAGTCATTAATACCAATACCCTGTCTCTTGTTACTCAGAACAACCTGAGCAAGTCTCAGTCTTCACTGGGCACTGCCATCGAGCGCCTGTCTTCCGGCCTGCGCATCAACAGTGCCAAAGATGACGCAGCGGGTCAGGCTATCGCCAACCGCTTCAGCTCTAACATCAACGGCCTGACCGTGGCTGCCCGCAACGCCAACGACGGTATCTCTCTGTCACAGACCGCTGAAGGCGCGCTGACCGAAGTCAACAACAACCTGCAGCGCGTACGTGACCTGACCGTTCAGGCGCAGAACAGCTCTAACTCAGCGTCTGACATTGATTCGATTCAGGCTGAAGTTAACCAGCGTATGCAGGAAATCGACCGCGTCACCAAGCAGACCGATTTCAACGGCATCAAAGTCCTGAACACCGGTTCCGGCAGCACCACTTACAACTTCCAGGTTGGCGCCAAAGACGGCGAAACAATCGGTATTGCCATCAGCGCAAGCGATGGTTTTGATCTGGCCTCAGCCGGTCAGTCTGGCACCACCCAGAACACCCGTGCTATGGGTACTGGCGACACCGTTAACGGCAACGCGCGTACCACCTCAGCCATCGGTTTCGACGTGCTGAAAGGCGCCGTCACCGGCGGTTCAGGCGGAACAGCATCAGGAAGCACGCCGCTGGCTGATATCGATAAAGCGATCAAAGCGGTTGATAACCAGCGCAGCCTGCTGGGTGCGTCTCAGAACCGTTTTGAGTCCACCATCAGCAACCTGAACAACACCGTAACCAACCTGACCGCGGCCCGCAGCCGTATCCAGGATGCGGATTACGCAACGGAAGTGTCGAACATGTCCCGCGCGCAGATCCTGCAGCAGGCCGGCTCTTCTGTACTGGCCCAGGCCAACCAGGTGCCACAGACCATGCTGTCTCTGCTGCGTTAATTGCCGCAAAACTTCTATTAATAAAAACGCCCTCAATAATGAGGGCGTTTTTTTATTTTATGCAAGCCTATACCAGGCTAATCACAATTTTACGATGGCCGAATATTAGCTCAAGTAAAGCATTACTTTTTTAGGCTTCAACCATTCTGATTATGCTAAGTGGCTTTTAGATAGGGTCTTGCGTGTAGGAAGCTGCAAAAAGATAGCTCCGTCTTCTGACGCCTGAAACCTCACGCAGCTACCTTGTATTCCTCTCTGTAGATTTATTACCGCGGCGAAGATTTTTCAGCGCATAATCTGCAACTGTCATCCTGTGCGTTACTGTCGTTGATTCTTTTTATAATGTCGTAAAGATAGCTTGTTTTAATTAACTGCCAGAACCGCGTTTATTCACCTGGTGTGATTATAACATGCATAAAAAAGGTGATGCATAGATGGAATAGGGGGGAGTGTTTCAATTGCGCGATAAAGTATTATTTCGTCCGTTTCATTATTAATACTATTAGATTCTCAGGGTTTTACGGTAATTCAATGGCTTAGCATCTTTCTCTTCTACAGAAATGCGGTAGTGGTAGAGGTTTCCATGCTGATCAGATACGGTGATTTTTCTTTATATTTTCAATAATTATCTTAAAAACATAAGGTTATGATTTTTCAGTGAGGTGGGGCTGACTGTCAGTAAGGATAATTCTAAAACTCGGTCGATTGATTTTTCGCAAACCTGTTTTTTGCTTTATTGAGATAAAAAATCACCAGTAAGGCTTAAAGTTTTGCGCTGAGCGGGCGATAACATTATTGAAGGCAATTAAGCCGCAGGCCAAGAACCAAACCTAAATCTCTTTATGAAGGATACTTATCATGGCAGTTATTAATACCAATACCCTGTCACTGGTTACCCAGAATAACCTGACAAAATCTCAGTCTTCACTGGGTACTGCGATTGAGCGCCTGTCTTCTGGCCTGCGTATCAACAGCGCCAAAGATGACGCAGCGGGTCAGGCTATCGCTAACCGCTTCAGTTCTAACATCAACGGCCTGACCGTTGCTGCCCGTAACGCCAACGACGGTATCTCTCTGTCGCAGACCGCTGAAGGCGCGCTGACCGAAGTCAACAACAACCTGCAGCGCGTACGTGACCTGACCGTACAGGCGCAGAACAGCTCAAACTCAGCCTCTGACATCGACTCGATTCAGGCTGAAGTTAACCAGCGTATGGAAGAGATCAACCGCGTTACTCAGCAGACCGATTTTAACGGCATCAAAGTGCTGAACACCGGTTCTGGCAGCACCACTTATAACTTCCAGGTTGGTGCGAAAGACGGCGAAACTATCGGGATCACTATCAGCGCAAGTAACGGCTTCAACCTGTTCAACACCAGCGGCGCAACCGCACAAACTTCAGGCCAGACTATCAACGGTAACGCACGTTCAACCGTCGCAGAGGGCTTTGACGTTCTGAAGGGTACTGTGACTTCTGGTGGCACGACGGATGGCAATCCATTAGCGGATGTCGATGCGGCGATTAAGGCTGTTGATAACCAACGTAGCCTGCTGGGTGCCTCTCAGAACCGTTTTGAGTCCACCATCAGCAACCTGAACAACACCGTAACCAACCTGACTGCTGCCCGCAGCCGTATTCAGGATGCGGACTACGCGACCGAAGTATCGAACATGTCCCGCGCGCAGATCCTGCAGCAGGCCGGTTCTTCGGTACTGGCCCAGGCCAACCAGGTGCCACAGACCATGCTGTCTCTGCTGCGTTAATTCTCTACATGATGCAAGCGAACCCTGCCTTTTGGCAGGGTTTTTTTTGGGCTTTTCATCGCTATTGATAAGCAAGAATGGTGCGCTTTTATAGTGTTTTTGCGCCGATTGACTCCTCTTGACCTGAGTAGAATAAATCTATCTGGTTATTTTAATGACGTGCGGTCAGCAGGAGAGGGTATGAAAAACAATATAATGGTGACCAGTCCATTGCTTCCGCCTCTGGAAGAATTTATGCCTTATCTTGAAGAGATCTGGCAGAGCAAGCAATTGACGAATGGCGGCCCTTTTCACCAGCAGCTTGAACAGGCATTGGCAGATTATTTGGATGTCAAGCATCTTTGCCTGTTTGCAAATGGTACTCTCGCCTTGGTTACTGCCTTACAGGCGTTGCGTATTTCTGGCGAAGTTATCACTACTCCCTTTTCCTTTGTTGCCACCTCACACTCTTTACTCTGGAATGACATAAAGCCTGTATTCGTCGATATCGAACCGATAACGTGCAATCTCGATCCGGCTAAAATCGAGGCGGCGATCACGCCTCAAACGACAGCTATATTGCCAGTTCACTGCTATGGTATCCCCTGCAACATGGACGCTATTCAGGAAATAGCCGACAGGTATGGTCTTAAAGTTATTTACGACGCAGCTCATGCCTTTTCGGTGAAGCAGAATGGCGAAAGCATACTGAATCATGGCGATCTTTCAGTATTAAGTTTTCATGCGACTAAAGTCTTTAATACCTTTGAAGGTGGGGCAATCATTTGTCCCAATGAAAAAATTAAGCGTCGCATCGATTATTTGAAAAATTTTGGTTTTGCAGATGAAACAACAGTTGTTGCTCCGGGCATTAACGGAAAAATGAATGAGATCCAGGCTGCATTTGGCGTATTGCAACTAAAACATATTGATTATGCACTGGACTGTCGCCGGAAAATTTTCGAGAGATATGTTGCGGCCTTAAGTCACCTCAAGGGCATTTCTTTTAGCTTCATCCCTGCTAACGTGGACTGGAATTATGCTTATTGTGCGATTTTTATCGATGAAAACCAGTTCCCACTTTCTCGCGATGCTATGTATGCGCTTTTTAAAGAAAAAAATATTTATGTCCGCCGCTATTTTTATCCATTGATTTCCGAATTCCCAATGTATAAAGGCTATTCGTCTTCATCTCCTGATAATCTTCCTGAAGCATCCTTACTGTCTAAGCAAGTTCTATGCTTGCCGATCTATCCGACTTTAAGTGAAGAGAGTCAGAATGAGATTATTCACGTCATTCTGGCAGCCGGTCATGTCAGAGCAGCGTAAATAAAATTTTGCGATGTTACCACATCGTCATTGAGGCTTAGTATGTCAAAAAGTAATCTGGTGTCTATCCTGATCCCTGCATATAAAAGTGATTTTATTGAGGATGCACTAAAAAGTGCTATGCAGCAGGATTACCCTGAAATTGAAATCATCATCTGTGATGACAGTAGCAGCGATGAACTTGCTCGTGTCGTCGAGCGAGTCAGTCAGGGGAGCCTACATCAAGTTCGCTATTATAAAAATGAAACACGGCTTCTTGAACTGGGTAACATAGAGCGGTGTTTATCATTTGCCCAGGGCGAATATGTTAAATTTTTATATGACGATGATATACTGCGTTCTGATTGTGTAAGCCGCTTAGTCAAAGCACTTAATGCTTCTCCCGATATCGTTCTTGCCTCCTCGCGGCGACAGCGTATTGACGAATCGGGTTATGTCATGGCTGATATCATGGCCACAGCCTATCCGTTCCGTGGCGATGTTATTTTAGAAGGGCGGGATGTTATTTCATTCCTTTGTGATTACATCATCAATTTCATTGGTGAACCTTCCTGTGTACTTTGTCGCCGCGAGGCCTTAATAGAATTAAATCACAATCCTGTTTACCTGAACGGTCAGGTTCTGCCTTATCTTTATGATCTGTGCATTTATGTAAACTTGTTAGTCAAAGGTAATCTGGCGTTTATCAGTGAGCCGCTTTCACAATTCAGGGTGTCTGAAAGCCAGGTCAGCCATCAGGCGTCGTCACAGGCAGATATTGTTTCTAATACTTATCAGCAGTTTCCGTTAATGATTGAGCAGTTAGGATTGTATAAGGGCGATCCTAATGAGAATCAGTCAGTGCGCGTTACGGCCCTCACTCATCCTCAGAATTATATCAATTGTAATCTTCTGGCTGCGATGAGCAGTGCATTACACCTGTCTGACGGCAATCGCGCGAATAAGAGCTTAAAAGAGTGGCTGGCATTACGCACGGTCACCGAGCTGGATTCAGCAAGAATTAATGATTACATCGGCAGTCAGATGTTTAGTACGCAGATTGCGGTTTATATCTTATCGAATGGGGCGGATCCGTTCTTAGTTGAACAGTCAGTAGATGATATTAATGAAAAACGCATTTCAGGCCTGACGCTAGTCCCTGTTATTGTTAACAATAGCAAACCCTTATCGTGCAATGCTGAAGCCGTATCTGGAAGAAATGATGCTGAGGCAATAAATTTACATCTACAGCAATGTCAGGAACAATGGGTTCTGGTGATTAACGCGGGAAGTGTGCTGACTGAGAGTGGCCTGCTGCAGCTTACGCTGGCATTGCCTTCTGCAACTGGCTGTAGCGCTGTTTATGCTGATGAAATGTATCAGCAAGAAGGTGATATTACAGGAACCTCTTTCCGCCCGGATTTTAATCTGGACTTACTGTTAAGTCATCCCGCTGAAATGGCACGCCATTGGCTCTTTAACCGTGAGTGTATTATTAACTTAGGCCTTTTTGATACGCGCTATGTGAATGCATGGGAGTTTGCAGGCATAGTCAAACTTATTGAACAATATGGTACTAACAGTATTGGCCACCTCCCTGAACCTCTTGTGATTTCTCATACTTTTTCACTTAACACCGATCCAGAGCATCTGGATATTCTGAGCGCCCATTTGCGTCAGAGGGGATATCCAAATGGCTGGGTCAAAAATACCTGGCCAGGCTTGTATAATCTTCGATATGAGCATACAGAAAAGCCACTGGTGTCAATTATTATTCCGACTAAAGACCAGTTACCCATTCTGATAACCTGTGTCACGTCACTGCTTGAAAAAACGGCTTATAAAAATTATGAGCTTCTCATCGTCGATAATAATAGTGAAACGGCTGAAGCGAAACAGTGGTTGTCGGGATTAGAAACGATTGACCCCGAACGCATAAAGGTCCTGCGATTCCCTTACCCATTTAACTATTCTGCTATGAATAATCTGGCTTCGCGCGAAGCGCGGGGGGAATACATGGTGCTGTTAAATAACGATACAGCCATTATTGAGGGCGCATGGCTTGATGAGCTTCTCAATCATGCCCAGCGTCCTGAAGTAGGTATCGTTGGCGCTAAACTTCTTTTCCCTAACAATACGATACAACATGCGGGCGTTTTACTAGGCCTGAGAGGGCCCGCGGAACATCCCTTTATTGGTGAGCCCGCAGATGCAAAGGGCTATATGCGCCGCTTGATGGTCGATCAAAACTACACTGCGGTGACTGCAGCCTGTCTCATGATTCGTAAGTCCGTTTACGAGTCGGTTGGCGGACTGGATGAAGACAATTTTAAAGTTTCCTATAACGATGTCGACCTGTGTCTCAAAGTCCGTGAACAAGGCTATCTGACTGTATGGACCCCGCACGCCATCGTGATGCACGAAGGAAGCGTCAGCCAGAAAAAAGTGGATAAGTCCACACAAGAAAAAAAGATCAAACGATTTACAGATGAGCAGGATAGTTTTTATAAAAAGTGGCTGCCGCTTATTGCAAACGATCCCTCTTATAACGCCAACTTGTCACTCAACGGCAGCGGTTTTGAGCTGGAACAGGCTTTGGATATGACCTGGAAGCCATTGTCATGGAAACCGGTGCCGACCATTATTGCAATGATGGCGGATTTCACTGGTTGCGGCCAATACCGAATTATTCAGCCTTTGAAAGCAATGAAGGCCGAAGGGCTGGTACAAGGGCGTCTTTCGGATTATATGCATCATACTGCGGAACTTGCCCGCTATGCTCCTGACAGTATCGTCTTACAAAGACAAATTACTCAGGAATCTCTGGAATGGCAGCGTCGACTGGGTGTTTTAAAAAACACTTTTAAAATCTTTGAACTGGACGATTATTTACCTAATCTGCCAATGAAAAGTATCCATCGTGCTAGTATGCCGAAAGATATTTTAAAATCTCTCCGCAAAGCATTGAGCCTTGCAGATCGTTTTGTTGTGTCAACACCGGCTCTGGCTAATGCATTCGACGGAAATCATCACGATATCCGTGTTGCTGAAAATCGCTTACCTGTTGAAACGTGGGCACATCTTACCAGCTTACGTGGCCAGGGGAAAAAAACGCGCGTCGGTTGGGCTGGCGGGTCGAGCCATACGGGCGACCTGGAAATGATTGCGGATGTTGTTCGCGCCTTTGCTGATCGGGTTGAATGGGTCTTTTTTGGCATGTGCCCACCAAAACTCCGTCCATATATTCATGAATACTACAGCGGAGTGGAGATAAAGAAATACCCTGAAAAACTGGCTTCGCTGAATCTTGATTTAGCACTGGCACCGGTTGAGGATAATTTATTTAACCGCTGTAAAAGTAATTTAAGATTACTCGAATACGGCGCATGCGGTTATCCCGTCATTTGCAGTGACGTAGAGTGTTACCACTATGATTTACCCGTCACACGCGTAAAAAATCGCTTCAAAGACTGGGTTGAGGCAATCGAGATGCATCTTGACGATCCGGAAGCCTCCCGTCGTTCGGGTGAGGCATTACGACAGGCAATCCATAAAGACTGGATGCTTACAGGAGAGCCTCTCCGGCACTGGATGAAGATGTGGCTGCCTGATTAATGCGTGTGCACATGCTAGAAAATTAAAAAGAGGGCTTACCGCAGGTAAGCCCTCTTGATTGTTTACACATAATCCAAATCGATGGGACTCAGTCCTGAGTTAGCATCATCTTTAACCGTCGATGTATGATAAACCAAATTTTCCCGTACTCTCAAAAACGCGTTTTTGATATTTAGTATCGATAAAGGATCAAGACAATGACTCAAGTCTCTCAAGTGGCAACGGATGTACGGCTAACCGGCCAGGCTCAACGTTTACTTGTTGTATCCGACAATCAGGAACTTTCCCTTTATCTAAAAGAAGAACTTGAAAAACAATCTTTTGAGCAGCCTTTCAGCGCTGACTTTTGCTACACGTCATTTAATACGAATCCGCGGCAGATGATGGCCATGGGGGCGACGAAAATTAATATCAAAGATGAATTCACAGTTGAAAGGATCATCAATGAGTATGATTTAGTTTTTAGTTTGCACTGTAAGCAAATTTTTCCTGCCAGACTTACTGATAACGTATGCTGCATTAACTTTCACCCCGGCCTTAATCCTTATAATCGCGGATGGTATCCTCAGGCTTTTTCAATCATAAATGGTTTGCCTGCAGGGGCGACAATTCATGTGATGGATGCCGAAGTTGACCATGGTGATATTATCGAGCAACAGGAAGTTGAAGTAAAAATGTCAGATACATCATTGACAGTTTACAGGAAAGTCATTGCAATCGAAAAGCACCTTATAAGCAGGAATATTTTTTCTATAATCACAAAATCGTATACGACAAAAAAACCACAGGCAGAGGGTAATTATAACGGGGTTAAGGACTTCAGTGCGTTGTGTGAATTAGATTTGAATTCTATAGGTACGCTTGATGAACATTTGAAAATATTGCGTGCAACCACACATGGTGATTTTAAAAATGCTTTTTTTTGTGATGAAAAAGGGAAGAAGTATTTTGTTAGAATAGTCATCGATGAAGCGTTTTGATAATTATTTTTTTATTAAAAGAGTTTAAAGTATAATGTGCGTTCCCAGTGACTGCTTCGTGTTTTAAATACTCTAAGGGGACGCGTTATGCATTCCATACATTAATAATCTCATTTTTATGAAATAATCAATTTTTATCCTTGGCTTTTCTGGCTTTTATTGCGGGTTTTTAATTATTATCAATAGTATCAGTCTCTTCCAGCAGCATAGAACAATTTTTTAATTATAATATTACAGCATTTCCCCACTCAAGTAACAACGTTTATAAATCAGTTTTAATAGATTAAGTCAGGCTTTTCTAAGTTTACGGAGGCTAAAAAAAGGAAGGTTGAAATTTTGCTCGCAACAGAATTAGATGATGACATTTCTGATGTGATATTTATTTATCAGTCAGTTTTTAACATTTAACTGACTGATAATCCTTAAGTATGAATACTGCAGTAATGTTCCTCTGTTAAGAGGCTATTTTATAATTTTTAGAAATTGTAAGGAGATAACTTTGCCAGTCTGAAGGGGGGATATTAAATTCTTTGATTTTATCACAGCATAATTGTGAGTTTGTTGGTCGAACCGCCGCAGACGCATAGTCTCTACCAGAAATACCAAATACTGAAATCTCTTTTTTAACTGCAATAAAAACAGCTTGTGCAAATTCACACCAGCTAACAGGTTCATCACCACAGTAATGATAGATACCCCGCGCATCTTGCTGTAAGGCAAGACGAATCATAGCCCAAGCCAGATCGCCTGCGTAGGTAGGGCAAGCATACTGATCATTGACCACCTTAATCTCATGATGCGTTTCTGCTAAACGGAGCATCGTGTTAACAAAGTTATTTCCATATTCGCTGAAAACCCAAGAGGTACGAAGGATGACGGCTTCGGATGAAATATCCAATACGCGCTTTTCACCCTCCCACTTACTCAGGCCATAAAAATTAACCGGACAGGGCTGATCGCTTTCAGTGTAAGCAGTTTTTTTACTGCCATCAAAAACGTAATCAGTTGAAACCTGAATCAGGCGTGCATTGACCAGTTTTGCTGCTTGTGCCAGATTTTCGGGACCAATCGCATTCACCTTCAGCGCGCGGGTACGATCGGTTTCTGCTTTATCGACGGCCGTGTAGGCCGCAGCATTCATAATGACATCAGGTTTAAATTTCTTGACGACGCGCATAACCGCACAGCGGTCAGTAATATCCAGTTCTGCTGAGCCACACGCCAACGTGATCCAGTCGGCAGGAAAACGATCAAGTAAGCAGCGGCCTAACTGACCATAAGCACCTGTAAGTAAAACACGCATTAGAGCGACTCCTGCAGTGATGTTCCCGGCTGATCGTTAGCCCACAGTATCAACAGCTGTACTGGCGATAGAAAAGTCACTTTGCGGTTCTTCCTCATTTGGCAGGGGTTATCCTTTGGGTAATGGTTTCAGCGTAGTTTCCTGAAGGGCCAGGTCTTAGCCTGTTCACTAGATTTTCTGGAAATTGTCGCCCGTTCAGTCATCAAACTGAAGAGGATGGGAGTGCATAACGCCCCATCATTTATTTCCTGATAAACCGATCTGCATCTGCAGAGTGATGGTGAAAGAATACGAGTGTGCAAGTGAAATTAATGGCAAGAATAACCGATAAAAAAGCAGGTAAAGTAAAGGATAAGAACGCCGCGCGGCCCTGAACAGGGAGGGAGATAAAACAAACAGGCGTGTTTTGTGTTGCACTAATGCAAATGTTGCAGGGCAAAACGAACGGATTTTGGTCTGGGCCATAAACAATAAAAAAGTGAACTCAGCGTTACAGTTCATCTCCGCTATGCCGATAATTCCCTTCAGAATGGCTCTACTTTTGATATTACTTTTCATGTTCTGGGGTGGTTATGCGCTTTAACTATGACCTGCTACCGGGCGAACGTCTCTCATTTGAAGAGATCGCCCAACGTTATGCACAACAATACCCTGATGAGAAAGAACTGACCGCGCGTGCGTTGCTGAGTCCTTCCACCAGCTATCGGACGTTAAAAATTCGCGCTGTCTTTGCTCAGGAAGAGAGTAACAGTCCGCTGGAAGACCTGTTGTTCATCGCCAACGATAACGAACGAAAAAATTATCTGCGCCGTTTTGAGCACTATCTGAAACAGCAGCAGCCTTTTCACTATTTTCGTCGGGGACACGAGGATAAAGAGAACAACCGGTGGAAAGTGATTGGGCAGAGTTACGTCTATGCGATGGTCGATCCGCACTCCGCTCAGGCGCAAAACCTTATCAACAGCCGGGGCTATAAGCTGGTTCTGATGCGCGAGGACGAAGAGGATGCCTGGTGGCAGCTGTTCAACGTTCAGTCTAATCCTTGCTTTCCACAGTCACGCCGCATCCAGTTTATTGTGGTACTGAGTACGCCTGAGCACAGAACGCCCGCTGCAGTTATGCCTGGTACGGAAGTCGGGCGGCGGGTGAAAGCCAAAGTGTTGCAGAAGGCCAGCCAGTCAGAGTTTATGGCGGCGGTTAAGGCGCGCTATGGGGCCTGTATCATTACCGGAACCAGCCTTCTCGATCAGCATCAATGGCCCTGGGTCGAAGCCTGCCATATCGATACACGCGAAAACGAAGAGGGATTTCTGGCAGACAATAGCGTGGATAATGGGCTGTTCCTGCGCAGCGACTTACAGCGGCTTTTCATCAACAGAATGATTAGTATTGATGGTGATTCCGGGCAGGTCCGTTTTCACACGGATGATAAAATACGTGAAAGCATTAGCCCGTTTTATCAGGAGATGGAAGGGCGGGTTTGCGCGCTATGGGAAAACGTCCCCGTAGCCACGCGGCAGCGTTTGCTGACGTTACGTTAGCCTTCCTGTTCAGAGCGGAGACTTCCGCTCTGAAACATCACAAATTTGAAATAACCTCGGTTTATCCCGCCTATTCTGCCAATCAAAAGCCCTACAGAATTGCATAATCATGCCGATAACTTCATTAACGCAGGGTAGTCAACGTGAACGATCTCTATACCGCCGAAGGCGTGATGGACAAACATTCGCTCTGGCAGCGTTACGTACCACTGGTACGTCATGAAGCACTGCGCTTGCAGGTCCGCCTGCCAGCCAGTGTTGAACTTGACGATCTGCTTCAAGCCGGGGGCATTGGTCTGTTGAATGCGGTGGAGCGCTATGACGCACTCCAGGGGACCGCCTTTACCACGTATGCAGTACAGCGCATCCGTGGAGCCATGCTTGATGAGCTTCGCAGCAGGGACTGGGCACCACGTAGCGTCAGACGAAATGCTCGCGAGGTTGCGGGAGCCATGCATCAGGTTGAACAGATGCTGGGCCGCGCTGCCTCTGAGCAGGAAGTCGCGCAACAGCTGAATGTTTCGATAGAAGAGTACCGGCAGATTCTGTTGGATACCAACAACAGCCAACTCTTTTCGTACGACGAGTATCGGGAAGAACACGGTGACAGTGCGGAACTGGTGACGGAAGGGCACGAAGAGGCCAATCCACTTCATCAGTTGATGGAAGGGAGTCTGCGTGAACGCGTCATTGAAGCGATCGAGGCCTTGCCCGAACGCGAAAAGATGGTGCTGACACTGTACTACCAGGAAGAACTGAATCTGAAAGAGATTGGCGCGGTTCTTGACGTGGGGGAATCCCGAGTCAGCCAACTGCACAGTCAGGCGATAAAACGCTTGCGTGCCCGACTTACGGGAGCGCGCTAGAAGGCTCAGTTCCTGGCGATCTATAAATAATAAGAAATCGGGGACTCAACAGTGGGAGCCAAAACCAAAGCCAGACCTTTAAGTCGTTATCTTAAAGACTACAAACACAGCCAAACCAATTGTTCACACTGTGGCAAAGTTTTAGATCGTATGGCGCTGGTCTTCCGAGGTCAGATCATCAATAAAGAGGCCATCGCACGCATGGACCAAATGATTGATGAGCCGCTTTGGCTAAAACTTCAGCCTGAATTAACGGCGCTTTGCCGTTTTTGCAGCGATATTTTTTGTAATACACATCCTAACTACTTTGACATTATGGCGTTTAAACAATATCTGTTCGAACAGACGGAAATGAGCCCGAGCACGATCCGTGAATACGTGGTTCGCCTACGTCGTCTTGACGATATGCTGAAAGCCAGAAACTTTCCGGCTGAAAAACTGACAGGCAATAGCTGGCATCAATGCCTGGAAGAAGACTTACCTGATGCTGGCAATAATAATTATCGTATTGCGCTGCGAAAGTACGATCAGTTTTTAGGCTGGCAGCAACGTTAAGGGACCCAGTGAAATGTCAGAGCGCGTTGCCACTGACATGGTGTCTCCCACCCCATTTTCCCACTTCGCGGGGGAAAATGGGGATGTTGCGCTGCAGCAGGCTGAGCTCTCTCTTCCCACACATTTGAATTCTGGATGATCCTTTCCGCATCTTCTGTAACACTGTAAAGATCACTGCCTTATGCCCAACGGGAGGCCGCATTGTCTTTACATCTTATTCATCAGTTTCCTCGTATCGAACTTCTGGGCGCGCCCACGCCGCTGGAATATCTGCCCCGTTTATCCGACTATCTCGGTCGTGATATCTTCATCAAGCGTGATGACGTGACACCGCTTGCACTGGGCGGTAACAAGCTGCGCAAGCTGGAGTTTTTAGCCGCGGATGCCCTTCGTGAAGGTGCTGACGTGCTGCTGACCGCCGGCGCCATTCAGTCTAACCATGTGCGTCAAACGGCGGCCGTTGCGGCTAAACTCGGCCTGAAATGTGTGGCCTTGCTGGAGAACCCGATAGCAACGCACAGTGAAAACTACCTGACCAATGGCAACCGCCTGATGCTGGATCTCATGGATGTCGAGGTAGTGATGGTCGATGCGCTGACCCAACCCGCCGTGCAACTGGCGGAACAGGCGGAGCGGCTTGAAGCGCAGGGCTTCCGGCCTTACATTCTGCCGGTGGGCGGTTCGAATGCGCTGGGGGCGCTGGGCTATGTGGAATGTGCCCAGGAGATTGCGCATCAGAGCGAAGGGGTAGTGGATTTTGCGGCAGTCCTGGTCGCATCAGGCAGTGCCGGAACGCATGCCGGTCTGGCGGTTGGGCTTGAACAGCTGCTGCCGGAAACTGAGTTGGTTGGCGTAACCGTATCGCGTAACGTCGCTGAGCAGCGGCCTAAGGTTGATGCGCTATGCCAGGCCCTGGCAACGCAGTTGGCCATAGAAGTGAAGGCCCCGGTCACGCTATGGGATGACTATTTTGCGCCGCGCTACGGCGAGCCGAATGAAGAAGGTATCGAGGCGATCAAACTGCTGGCGCGTCTTGAAGGGATTTTTCTCGATCCTGTTTATACCGGTAAAGCCATGGCGGGCCTGATCGATGGTGTTAACCAGAATCGTTTTCGTCGGGAAGGGCCGCTGTTGTTTGTGCATACAGGCGGCGCGCCAGCGTTATTTGCTTATCACCCTTCGGTCTGAGACGCCGCGCAAAAAAGGGTTATAATTCAGCCGTTATTTTAATGCCTTAGGTAAAATAACGCCCATAATGACAGAGCGGCAGGCCGTGATGCGCCGCTCAACAGCACACTGACAAATAATAAAAGGGGTAAACATGGCTTTCTCACAGATTCGTCGCCAGGTGGTGACGGGAATGATGGCGGTAGCGCTGGTGGCAGGCTTCAGCGTTAAAACGTTTGCGGCAGACGATTTACTGGCGCAGGTTAAAAGCAAAGGCGAACTGCGCGTCGGTCTGGAAGGCACCTATCCTCCTTTCAGTTTTCAGGATGAAAAGGGCAAGCTGACGGGCTTTGAAGTGGAGTTTGCTCAGGATCTGGCCAAACACATGGGGGTTAAAGCCGTCCTGAAGCCGACCAAGTGGGATGGCATGTTAGCGGCGCTGGATTCGAAACGCATCGATGTGGTCATCAATCAGGTGACGATCTCCGATGAGCGTAAAAAGAAATATGATTTCTCTACGCCGTATACCATTTCAGGGGTGCAGGCGCTGACGCTGAAGAAAAACGCGGGCAGCATCACTAAGCCAGAAGACCTTGCTGGGAAGAAAGTCGGTGTGGGCCTGGGGACCAACTACGAGCAGTGGCTGCGCGCGAACGTAAAAGGTGTGGATATCCGCACTTATGATGATGACCCAACCAAATATCAGGATCTGCGTTCTGGTCGCGTTGACGCGATTCTGGTGGATCGCCTGGCGGCTCTGGATCTGGTGAAGAAAACGGGCGATACCATGGCGGTAGCCGGTCCGGCATTCTCGCGTCTGGAAGCGGGCGTTGCGCTGCGCAAGGGTAACGAAGATTTACTGAAGGCAATCGATCAGGCCATTGCGGAAATGCAGAAAGACGGCACACTCAAAAAGCTGTCAGAAAAATGGTTTGGCGCGGACGTTACTAAATAATGCAGGAAAGTTTACAACTGGTGCTGGACTCAGCACCTTTTCTTCTTAAAGGCGCGCTGTTCACGCTGCAGCTCAGTATTGGCGGTATGTTTTTCGGGCTGATACTGGGCTTTTTGCTGGCTCTGATGCGCCTGTCCCGCTTCTGGCCCGTGAACTGGCTGGCGCGTATCTACGTGTCCATCTTTCGTGGCACGCCGCTTATCGCCCAGCTGTTTATGATCTACTACGGTCTGCCGCAGTTTGGCATTGAGCTGGATCCCATTCCCTCGGCGATGATTGGGCTGTCGCTTAACATGGCGGCCTATGCCTCAGAATCGCTGCGCGGCGCGATTGCGGCCATCGAGCGCGGCCAGTGGGAAGCGGCGGCCAGTATCGGCATGACGCCGTGGCAAACGCTGCGTCGGGTTGTTTTACCGCAGGCCGCCCGCACCGCACTCCCGCCTTTGGGTAACAGCTTTATCAGTCTGGTAAAAGATACTTCGCTGGCTGCCACGATCCAGGTTCCGGAACTGTTTCGTCAGGCGCAGTTGATTACCTCTCGCACGTTGGAGGTGTTCACCATGTATCTGGCGGCTTCGCTGATCTATTGGGTGATGGCAACCGTACTGTCAGCATTACAGAACCGACTGGAAGCGCACGTTAACCGTCAGGATCAGGAGGCGAAATGAGTGCTATTGAAGTTCGCCAGTTGGTGAAAAAGTTTAACGGACAAACGGTACTGCACGGCATCGATCTTGATGTCGCCCCGGGCGAAATCGTCGCGATAATCGGCCCCAGCGGCTCAGGTAAAACCACGCTGTTGCGCAGCATCAACCTCCTTGAGGTCCCGGATGCGGGCCGCATTAAAGTGGGTGATATCACCATTGACGCCAGCCTCGGCATGAACAGACAGAAAGAGCGGGTGCGGCTGTTGCGTCAGCAGGTGGGTTTTGTCTTTCAAAACTTCAATTTATTTCCGCATCGTTCGGTGCTGGAAAATATTATTGAAGGTCCGGTGATTGTGAAGCGGGAAGCGAAAGCGGACGCGGTTGCCCGTGCGCGCAGCCTGCTTGAAAAAGTGGGACTCAACGGCAAGGAAGACAGCTACCCACGGCGCCTGTCCGGTGGTCAGCAGCAGCGTGTTGCCATTGCCCGTGCGTTGGCGATGCAGCCAGAAGTCATTTTGTTTGATGAACCGACCTCTGCGCTGGATCCGGAACTGGTGGGTGAAGTACTGAACACCATTCGCGCACTGGCCCAGGAAAAACGCACTATGGTTATCGTGACGCACGAGATGAGCTTTGCCCGTGACGTCGCCGACCGCGCCATTTTTATGGATCAGGGCCGTGTTGTTGAACAGGGCCCTGCTAAGGCACTCTTCAGCGATCCTCAGGAGCCGCGTACCCGGCAGTTTCTCAATAAATTTCTTAATCAATAAACCCGGTGCCGCCAGAAGTTGGCGGCGCTTATTTCGCTGTATCCCGCCTTTTTCCTTCTCAGTTTCTTCCGAAAATTTACATTTAGCATCGGTTTAATTATCTGATTTTAAACGTTAACTGTTATCGCCTCGCGTCCAGAGGTAACAGATTGTAACTTTTAAGAGCCGCCTGATTGAGACCTGCTGTAAAATATTAATAATTCTTCACAAATTCATTGCACGATTGGGAAGAAATAATGAACCAACCCAGGAAGGAAATCCTCTGGATCAATACCCTAAAAGGGGGATGCATTTTACTTGTGGTACTGCATCACTCCATCATTACAACGTTCGCGCCAGCGCTTCACCATTTGACAGCCGGTATCGTACCGGCTAAGGCGTGGGTGGCGTTTAATACCTGGCTTTCCCCCTTACGGATGCCGGCATTTTTCTTTGTATCCGGCCTGCTGGCCAGTAACTCGGTGATCAATAAACGCTGGCAAGCGGTCTTCACTAAAAAGTTCAGCAACATTGTTTACCTTTATCTGCTGTGGGGCGTAATCCAGTGGCTGAGTATCCACTACATTTCAACCCACCTGGGCGAGCGGCTGTCCAGCAGCAAAAACGCCGCCTATGCGGATTCGCCAATGGAGTTCATTAAACTGCTGATGCTGTCGATGACCAGCCTGTGGTACCTGTATGCTCTGGCGGGTTTTTTTCTGGTCACTAAACTTTTCCATCGGCAGAAAATGCTGCTGGTGGCGGCGGCAATAGCGGCAAACTACGCCGCGCAGTTTAGCCTGATCCCCGGATGGGGCCCGGCCAGCGTGGCACAGAACTATCTCTATTTCTTACTGGGCGTATTTTTTAGCGTAACGTTAATCGAACTGAGCGGTTTAAAAGGTCGTCACTGGCTCTGGTTGGGGGCAATCGCCGCGATCGGCATTGCCCATCATCTGGGCGGGATATATAAAAACCCGTTCTACAGCCTGCTGACCATCGTCTTTGGTATTGTGCTGTGCCGTTTTCTTAATGCGCATTTCAATATGGCGTGGCTGAACTATATAGGGCGTAACACGCTGCAGATTTATGTTTTGCACCGTATCTTTATCGAACTGGTGGGGCTGAGCGCCATCTCACTGGCGCTGCACTACGGCTGGTTTGGCAACGCGGGTTTTAGCTGGGCATGGGCGTTGCTGATGCCGTTAACCGGCGTGGCGGTCTGCACGCTCCTGTCTTTGATGGTCTGGTCGCTGCTGAACCGGGGGCCGGGACGGATGCTGTTTATTCATCCACGTTTAATCAGTAAACGGCAGCCAGAAACGCAAGCCTCATCATCCTGACGTACCGGGCCAGCATGCTGGCCCGTTTCGTATCCTTTCTCTGGCGGGCAACGCAGGGAGGGCGCATTTCTCCCCCTGTTAGCCCGTTTTGTCGCGTCAGCTGACAGGGTGAGAAGCTGCAGTCGCCTCTGAGAAGGGACACTTCATGTGAGGCTGCTCTTTGCGTGCCGTGTTATGCCGGGAGACAAATGCCTTTGATGACCAGGTGCTGAATCAGAATAATGGTTTTCGCGTCAATGATGATGCCGGCATCAATCATCGCAAGCGCCTCGTTAATCGGCAGTTCAATGACTTTAATATCTTCACCTTCAGCCGCAAGGCCTCCGCCCTCGTTAATCCGCATTTCGCGGGTAAAAGGGGCGATGAAAAAGTGCAGACGCTCAGTAACGGAACCCGGGCTCATGAATATCTCGCCAATCTTAGTGACCTCATTCAGCTTATATCCGGTCTCTTCTTCGGCTTCGCTTCTTATTGCCTGGATAGGATCCCGCTCATCAAGCAAACCGGCGCAGGCTTCAATCAGTTCATAGTGATGTCCGATCAAAAACGCAGGCAGGCGGAACTGACTGGTAAGGATGACCGTTCTGTCATCGCGGTTGTAGAGCTGAATAGTCGCACCGTGGCCGCGATCCTAAGCCTCACGCGTGAAACGCTGTTGTGTACCATCGGAACGGACCTAGGTCATATCGTATTTGGTCAGGGTGCCCCAGTCATTTGCCAGTATCTGCTGATGGTTAACGGTGGCAGTGGTGGAAACGGGCGTATAATGCGCATGCTTCATACTGAGATTCCATTGGTAAGTAAGTCCTGAAGAGTCATTCAGACACAGCGTGCCGAGTGGACATTGGAAAAATCACCCCTAAACCTAAATGTAAAAATGCACTTTTCACCTGTCAGCGATATTTCCGCAAGGAACACCTAAGCGAATAACGTTTAGCGCTGTTTTATCCTAACCCTGTCTGTTTTAAGGCCCTATTCGAACCTGAAATAAAGATACAGGCGATAATGCAGGGAAAAATTTAGCCGAAAGGGCATATATGACCGAATTGACCTGGCTGTATAAGTCACTCGTGCTAATTAAACACGCATAGTAACGTTACCTTTACTTAAGATGAGTCATCTGACCTAACATAAAGCCAGAAATAAGGTTAAGCAAGGGTTGAGTGTGAAAATTCGCCGGGACGTCATCGTACTGTGTGGCATCGCGCGATGAAACTGTCGCAACGATAAAGTCATCGCACTGGTGGAGCAGGATGCGCGGGGCCCTGGAGCCTTTGCAGCAGGATGCCTGCGTAGCACCGCTCGGCTTTTGCAGCGCACGTTGACGCAACAGCCTTGGGCCAGGGGATAAAATATCTCGCCTGTCCTGTGCGATACATGCCAGCTGACTTAATAAGTGACATGAATATTAACGAGCACCAATACCTGAATATTTCTTATTTATTTAGATAAGAGCGACTTATTTATTCCGCCTTCTGACAATGATTACCTGCGTTGAAATTAAATACGGAATAAATGTCAAAAAACATCCTGTATTGTAAAGTACGGTTTTAAACCCCTTCGGGAAGAGGACTTTAAGACTTTCGCTACATTCAGGCGCGTGAGCATAGGGAATACTTTTCGTATAACGATAACGTCGGCAGTTCGAATGACTTATTTTTACATGGCGCAGCGACGGGAAAAGCCTGATGACGAAAAGTGAAAAAAAAGATATTGCCTGGATTAATACCCTAAAGGGAATCTGTATCCTGCTGGTCGTCCTGTATCACACGGTGTTACCCGGTTTTCAAAGCCAGGTGAAAGACCTGGCCGCAGGTGAATGGGTGGCGGAGATGTGGGTGCAGTTTAATACGTTATTATCGCCGTTGCGCATGCCCGCATTTTTCTTTGTATCGGGCCTGCTGGCTCGTAATGCCATCATTACCCGTCCCTGGAAGCAAATCGCTACCCGCCGCATCACAAATCTTTTTTACCTGTATCTTTTATGGGGCACCATTCAGTGGTGGTATATCGAGGGGATTTCCACGGAAATTACCGGGCAGCGGATTTCACAAAACCTCAATGCGGCCTATTCGGGTACCTTCACCGAGTTTCTAACACTGACATTTCTGGCGATGAGTGGCTCATGGTATTTATACGGACTGGGACTCTATTTTCTGTGTGCCAAACTTTTTCAGCGCTATAAGATGCCGTTGCTTATCGCGGCGGCGGTGCTCAATTACCTGGCGGTTGAAAAAATTATTCCCTACTGGGGTCCACAGAGTCTGGCGCAGTATTTTGTGTTCTTTATGCTGGGAACATTCTGGTGTTCACAGATGCTACGTTTGAGCGAATGGCGACGTGAAAACGGGCTGCTGTGGTTGTTACTGCTGCTGACGGCGGGCCTGCACGCGCTGTTTGATTTGGATAAAAACCTTTTCTTATGTGTGATTGCCATACTCGTTAGCATTGCTGCCTGCCGTCTCCTGAGCCAGGTCAGCAACGTGGCGTGGCTAAACTGGATGGGTCGTCACACCTTACCCATTTACGTTATTCACCGCATCTTCATTGAGTATTTCGGGATGACGGCTATTTTGTTCGCGCAGCGTCACCAGCTGTTTGAACAGGCGTGGTTTTCATGGCTTTGGGCCTGCCTTTATCCACTGGCGATCGTCGCCCTTTGCTCTCTGTGCTCCGTGGTCGTCTGGTCGTTAACAAATCGGGGTATAGGGCGTGCGTTGTTTATCTTTCCGACCCTGATAAAACGGCCTGTCCGTCCGGCGACGTAAGCGCGTTATGCGTTTTACCCTGTGGCGAATCATACAGAAAGAGGAAGCGGCAGAAATACAGAGGAATGCCCCGAACTTCCGGGGCATAGCGCACTTATTTACGTGAGCGTACTACCTGATAGCGGCGCGTGAAATACTCGACCGGCGCGCTCCAGATGTGAACAAGGCGGGTAAACGGAAATACCAGGAAGATCGTCATTCCCAACACTAAGTGAACGCGATAAATCCACTCAACGCCGTCAAGCCATTGCGCGGCGTTACCCTGGAACGTGACTACCGCCTGTGCCCAGCCGACGAGTTTCATCATGCCAAGGCCGTCCATATATCGCCCTATGCTTAGCGCAAAAAAAAGGTTCATGCCTGGGCATGAACCTTCAACGAAAGCGATCGGTCTGAAGGACGTTACCCGATAGTCATCAGGCTGGCATTGCCGCCCGCCGCAGCGGTATTCACGCTGAGCGAACGTTCAATCAGCAGACGTTCCAGTAGCAGATTGGTTTCGCCACGCGCAAAACCCTGCACCGACACGATGGCACCTTCGCGCGCCGCGACCTGTTCGCACAGGCTGCGGAGCTGGTCGGCATCACCGTGATAGATAACGGCGTCAAAATGCGCTGACAGCGGATCTTTCGCCAGCGTAATGCGGCTTTTCACCACTGCCGGTAAGGTGCCCAGCAGTGCGCGGTGCAGCTCATCGTCCTGCCACAGTGCCTGGCTGCCTACGCTGGTGACCGCGGCCAGTTGAATCAGAGCATCCTGCTCGTTATCCGCCAGACAGAGTACCTGCTCACGCGGCAGCAACAGGAAGGTATTGCGTTCGCCTGTTGGGCCAGGCAGCAGGCGTACCGTACCTGCCTGAGCCAGCCCGGCATAATGCTGGCACAGTGAGGACAGCTGAGGCTTATCTTTTGCCCACTCGCTTAATGCCTGATGCGCGGCCAGCAGCAGTTGACGCTGGGCATGGTCGGCCGGGCGCTCAGCATCCTGACGGCTGAGGGTGGTGCTGAGTGCGCTGTCCGGGCGATTCGCCAGCAGGCGATACAGATAAAGCGGGCCACCCGCTTTCGGACCGGTACCAGATAAACCCTCACCGCCGAACGGTTGCACGCCCACCACCGCGCCAACCATGTTGCGGTTAACGTACAGATTGCCCACTTTGGCCGCTGCGGTGACCTGCAGGATGGTTTCGTCAATGCGGGTATGTACGCCTAACGTCAGCCCATAGCCTGAGGCGTTAATCTGTTCGATCAACTGCGGCAGGCCGCTGCGGGTGAAGCGCACAACGTGCAACACCGGACCAAATACCTCCTGCGTCAGATCGCTGACCTTATCCAGTTCAATCAGCGTCGGTTTCACAAAGGTTCCGGTTGCCCACTCTTTGCTGTCCTGTGGATTATCCTGCGCCGTTTGAAACACCTTAAAGCCTTTATTGCGCATGGCCTGAATATGGCGCTCAATGTTGGCTTTGGCCTCTTTATCGATCACCGGGCCGATATCGGTGGACAGGCGCTCCGGATTGCCCATACGGCACTCCGCCATCGCGCCACGCAGCATTTTCAACGTATGTTCTGCGACGTCCTCCTGTACGCACAGCAGGCGCAGCGCAGAGCAGCGTTGGCCCGCGCTGTCAAAGGCCGAGGCGACGATATCGATCACCACCTGTTCTGTCAGGGCGGATGAATCGACAATCATGGCATTCATGCCGCCGGTTTCAGCAATCAGCGGAGTGGGGCGGCCTTGGGGATCCAACCGGCCTGCCAGATTACGTTGTAACAGGGTGGCGACCGCCGTGGAGCCGGTGAACATTACGCCACGAATGCGTTCGTCGCCGGTAAGCTGTGCGCCCACGGTTTCACCGAGGCCCGGCAGCAGTTGCACGACGCCAGCCGGAACACCGGCACTCAGTAAGATCTCGACGGCCTGCGCGGCAATCAGCGGCGTCTGCTCGGCAGGCTTCGCCAGCACGCTGTTTCCGGCCGCCAGCGCAGCGGCAACCTGACCGGTAAAAATGGCCAGCGGAAAGTTCCAGGGGCTGATACAGACCACAGGTCCCAGTGGGCGGTGCGTTTCGTTGTCAAAATCATGGCGCACGATGCCAGCGTAGTAATAGAGGAAGTCCACGGCCTCACGCACTTCGGCAATGGCGTTGCTGTAGGTTTTACCGGCTTCGCGCACCAGAATGCCCAGCAACGGCTGTAGCTGACCTTCCATTAACTGTGCTGCCCGCTCAAGGATGGCCGCGCGTTCCTGCGGCGGAGTGGCAAACCAGATAGGACCGGCATTGACTGCCGCCTCAATGGCCTGGGAAACCTCCTGTTCTGAGGCATGGCGAACCGTGCCGACGACGTCCGACGGCGCGGCAGGGTTCACCACATTCTGGCTTTCTCCGCTACCAGCAGGGCCGTCAATAAGCGGTTGTGCCAGATAAGGCTCACTTGCGCCGCTCAGCAGAGCACTGGACAGGGAAGCAAGGCGGTGCTCGTTAGCCATATCCAGACCCGCAGAGTTAACCCGGTCGCTGCCATATAAGTCTCGCGGCAGCGGGATCTTCGGATGTGGCAGGCCCAGGGTGCCTTCGCTGGCACCCAGTTTTTCAACTTCACTCACCGGATCGGCGACCAGCTCGTCTATCGGCATGGACGTGTCGGCAATACGGTTAACAAAAGAGGTATTCGCACCGTTTTCCAGTAGGCGACGCACCAGGTAAGCCAGCAGGGTTTCGTGTGTACCTACGGGGGCATAGATGCGGCAGGGACGATTGAGCTTGCCGTCTGCCACTTTGCCTACCACCTGATCGTAGAGCGGTTCACCCATGCCATGCAGGCACTGGAACTCATACTGTCCGGGATAATAGTTATTGCCCGCCAGTTGATAGATCGCGGCCAGGGTGTGCGCGTTGTGTGTGGCAAACTGTGGATAGATCAGATTGGGCACCGCCAATAGTTTACGGGCGCAGGCCAGATAAGAAATGTCGGTGTAGACCTTGCGGGTATAAACCGGATAGCCTTCCAGTCCTTCCACCTGGGCGCGTTTGATCTCGCTGTCCCAGTAAGCGCCTTTCACCAGGCGAATCATAAGACGACGACGGCTGCGTTGGGCCAGATCGGTCAGCTCATCAATGACAAACGGGCAACGCTTCATATAAGCCTGAATCACGAAACCTATTCCGTTCCAGCCTTCAAGCTCGGGTTCAAAACACAACCGCTCCAGCATATCGAGAGACAGCTCTAAACGATCGGCCTCTTCCGCATCAATGTTAATGCCGATGTCGTAAGAGCGGGCCAACAGGGTCAGTGACTTCAGAATCGGATACAGCTCATCCATCACCCTATCATACTGTGCGCGGCTGTAGCGCGGATGGAGTGCGGACAGCTTGATAGAAATGCCCGGGCCTTCATAGATGCCCCGACCGTTTGAGGCTTTACCGATGGCGTGAATCGCCTGCTGATAAGAAACCAGATAGGCCCTGGCATCGCTGGCCGTCAGGGCGGCTTCACCCAGCATATCGTAGGAGTAACGGAAGCCTTTTTCTTCAAGCTTGCGGGCGTTGGCTAACGCTTCGGCAATCGTTTCACCGGTCACGAACTGTTCGCCCATCAGGCGCATCGCCATATCCACGCCTTTCCGGATGAGCGGCTCGCCGCTCTTGCCAATAATTCGGTTGAGCGAGCGCGACAGGTTGGCTTCATTGTGCGTTGAGACCAGACGGCCCGTAAACAGTAATCCCCACGTCGCGGCGTTTACAAACAGTGACGGGCTGCGGCCAAGATGTGACTGCCAGTTGCCGTTGCTGATCTTGTCGCGGATCAGCGCATCGCGGGTGGGCTTATCAGGGATACGCAACAAGGCTTCAGCCAGGCACATTAAAGCCACACCTTCCTGAGAGGAGAGTGAAAACTCCTGCAGCAGGCTTTGCACCATGCCGGCACGCCCGGTCGCCCCTTTTTGGTGCCTCAGCTTATCGGCCAGCTGATGCGCCAGCTGCTGCGTTTTCTCTGCCAGTGGGGCGGGAAGGCGCGCTTGCTCAAGCAACATGGGAACCGCATCCGTTTCAGGCCGACGCCAGGCGGCTGTCACCGCAGAGCGGGCAACCGACTGAGGTAAAATGTTTTCGGCGAATTCAAGGAAGGGCTGAACCATCTCTTCCGGGGCAAGCTCATCGGACGCTGAGTCGTTAAGCTGCAGAGGGATCTCATCCACCGTTTCACCCGCATCTAACTGGGTCAGATAATTAAAGATCGCCTGTTTAATCAGCCAGTGTGGCGTGCGATCGAGTTTCTGCGCCGCCAGTTTAATACGGTTGCGGGTGGCTTCATCCAGCTTCACCCCCATGGTTGTTGTTCCCATTATTTTCTCTTCCTTAAAACGGTTTTGATCAAGGCATGGGCTGCACTATTACCCATGTTGCAACTTTGTGCAACCAGGTTAAATGTGACCTCGGCTGCACACTTGGAAACCCCTTTTTTAATTAACATTTCAAAGCGGCACAAATCTTGCTGCAAGAAACTCGCCAACGTTGCAACCCCCTTCAATTTCAAGGGTGAAATTATTGCAAAGGTGCAACTTTATTGTGAGCGGGCGCAACCTGTGAGTATTAAGAAGGGATTAAGAGGTGAAACTGATGTGACGGATGTGTTAAATGCATTGTGTGCGCCGTGCCTTTACGGCAGGATACCGCGCCTTAAGGGAAATCGCCTTCTCTTGATGCGGTAACAGCCTGACGCCTTCACGTTCCGAAGGGGGCAGGGAAAAGATTTCTCTCAAGAGATCGGATAATAACGGAGAAACAAATGACAGTAAGTACGCCAATGTTGGTGACCTTTTTAATTTATATCCTTGGGATGGTGCTTATCGGTTTTATTGCCTGGCGCTCAACGAAAAACTTCGACGACTATATTCTGGGCGGACGCAGCCTGGGCAGTGTCGTGACTGCGTTGTCCGCCGGAGCCTCCGATATGAGTGGATGGTTGCTAATGGGATTACCGGGCGCCATTTTTCTTTCCGGTATCTCTGAAAGCTGGATCGCCATTGGCCTGATTATTGGTGCATGGCTTAACTGGAAGATTGTCGCGGGGCGCTTACGGGTTCAGACGGAACATCACGATAACGCCCTGACGCTGCCTGACTTCTTTACCAGCCGCTTTGAAGATCGCAGCAAAATCTTACGGGTCATTTCTGCCGTGGTGATTCTGGTATTTTTCACCATCTACTGCGCATCAGGCGTGGTAGCGGGCGCGCGTCTGTTTGAAAGCACCTTTGGTATGGATTACACCACCGCCCTCTGGGCCGGGGCCGCCGCCACCATTCTGTATACCCTGGTGGGGGGATTCCTGGCGGTGAGCTGGACGGATACCGTTCAGGCCAGCCTGATGATCTTCGCGCTGATTCTGACGCCAGTCATCGTGGTGATCGCCGTAGGTGGCTGGAGCGATTCGATGGCGGTGATTGAGGCCAAAAACGCTGAAAACGTGGATATGTTTAAAGGCCTGAATTTCGTGGCCGTGCTGTCACTGCTGGGCTGGGGCCTGGGCTATTTCGGTCAGCCTCATATCCTGGCACGTTTTATGGCGGCGGATTCACATCGTTCCATTCGTACCGCGCGCCGTATCGGCATGGCGTGGATGATTCTCTGTCTGGCGGGCGCGGTGGCCGTGGGCTTCTTTGGAATCGCCTATTTCCACAATAATCCTTCTCTGGCTGCGGGCGTTTCACAGAATGGAGAGCGCGTTTTTATTGAGCTGGCACGTATTCTGTTTAATCCGTGGATTGCCGGTATTTTACTGTCTGCCATTCTGGCGGCGGTCATGTCCACGCTCAGCTGCCAGCTGCTGGTCTGCTCCAGTGCGCTGACGGAAGATTTGTACAAAGGCTTTTTACGCAAGAATGCCAGCCAGAAAGAACTGGTTTGGGTAGGGCGCCTCATGGTGCTGCTGGTGGCATTAGTGGCTATTGCGCTGGCGTCGAATCCCGAAAACCGGGTGTTAGGCCTGGTCAGCTATGCATGGGCCGGTTTTGGCGCCGCATTTGGACCGGTAGTCCTGTTTGGCGTGTGCTGGAAACGCATGAACCGCAATGGTGCGCTGGCGGGAATGATTGTCGGTGCGGTCACGGTACTGGTATGGAAACAGTATGGCTGGCTCGGCCTGTATGAAATCATTCCGGGCTTTATTTTTGCCAGTATTGCCATTGTGGTCTTCAGCCTGGCTGGCCGGGCACCTTCTGCAGCCGCCATTGAACGCTTCGATGCTGCCGAGGCAGAATTCCAGACTAAATAAGGCGTGAACGTATTGAAAAGCCTGCCCTGCTAAGGGCGGGCTTTTTTTTGGCCTGCGTCTGGCACAGACAGTTACGAAATTATTTCACGGGGGAACTTGTTTTTTTCTGAGTGGTAATGATAATCGGTATCGTTCGTTTTTACGTAAATTTACGTCCCATTGACGCTGCTTAACATTCAAGAGGTCGGCAATGTTTGTTCCCTTTCTCATCATGCTGCGTGAAGGCCTGGAGGCAGCGCTCATCGTGAGCCTTATTGCCAGCTACCTGAAAAGGACGCAGCGCACCCAATGGTTTCCAGCGATGTGGGCGGGCGTGTTTATTGCCGCCGCGCTTTGCCTTGCGCTGGGTATCTTTATCAACCAGACCACGGGTGAGTTTCCGCAGAAGCAGCAAGAGCTGTTTGAAGGCATTGTGGCGGTGATTGCTGTCGTGATCCTGACCTCAATGGTGTTCTGGATGCGCCGCGTCGCGCGCAATATCAAACTGGAGCTGGAGCAGGCGGTCGATCAGGCTTTACAGAAATCAGCCGGGGGCGGCCTGGCCCTGGTCCTGATGGTGTTTCTTGCCGTCGCTCGCGAAGGGCTGGAGTCAGTGTTCTTTTTACTGGCCGCCTTCACTCAGGACGTCGGTTATGCGCCGCCGCTGGGTGCCGTGCTTGGCCTGGCCACGGCCGTTGTGCTGGGCATGTTGATCTACTGGGGCGGGGTGCGTCTGAATATGGCGCACTTTTTCCGCTGGACCAGCCTTTTTATTCTTCTGGTGGCCGCGGGGCTGGCAGCTGGCGCCATCCGCGCTTTTCATGAAGCCGGGCTGTGGAACCATTTTCAGCAGGTGGCGTTTGATATGAGTAACACCTTATCGACCCATTCACTGTTTGGCACGCTGCTTGAAGGCATTCTGGGTTATCAGGAAGCCCCCAGCGTGAGTGAAGTGGCCGTCTGGCTGCTTTATTTGATTCCGGCATTATTTCTGTTTGTTATGCCTGCACGTGCTGGAACCTCAGCTGCTACGCGCTAGGGCGTTTACCGGGCGCGTCAGGCGCGCCTCTGACTGAATAGGGAAAAATATGAAGAAGCGTTTTTGTCGTCACGCGGTGCTGGCTTCGCTGCTGGCGGTTTCCGGCTCCACCCTGGCTGCGGCCATTCCACAGGTAAGCGTCAGTGTGACTGACACACAGTGCGAGCCGATGTCGCTCACGGTTCAGGCGGGAAAGACTCAGTTTCTGATCAAAAACAACAGCCAAAAGGCGCTGGAATGGGAAATCCTGAAAGGGGTGATGGTGGTTGAGGAGCGTGAAAATATTGCGCCCGGCTTCAGTCAAAAACTGACCGCCAACCTCGAAGCGGGCGAATATGAAATGACCTGCGGCCTGCTGACAAACCCCAAAGGCAAGCTGATTGTTCAGGGCGGCGCGGGCAAAAACGTGCAGAAAGGTAAAACAGAACTGATGCAGCTGGCGGGTCCAATCAACGCCTACAAAGCCTACGTGACGGCCGAAGTTGACCAATTGGTGGCGGGAACCCAGGCCTTTACGGATGCGGTGAAAGCCGGAGATATCGAAAAAGCCAAAGCGCTGTTTGCCCCCACGCGCCAGCATTACGAACGTATAGAACCGATAGCTGAGCTGTTCTCAGATCTGGATGGTCGCATTGACGCCCGTGAAGATGATTATGAGAAAAAGGCTGAAGACCCGAAATTCACCGGTTTTCACCGGCTTGAAAAAGCATTGTTTGCCGATAATAGCACCAAAGATATGGTGGGCTATGCCGAGCAGTTAAACAACGACGTGCGCGACTTACAGAAACGCGTTAGCGAGCTGGCGTTCCCACCGACCAAGGTCGTGGGCGGCGCCGCAGGGCTGATCGAAGAAGTGGCTTCCAGTAAAATCTCCGGCGAAGAAGACCGTTACAGCCGTACCGACCTGTGGGATTTCCGGGCGAACGTGGATGGCGCGCAAAAAATTGTCGAGCTGTTGCGGCCCGTCCTGAAGCAGGCAAATCCAGCGCTTCTGGCAAAAGTGGATGCCAACTTCGCGAAAGTTGACGCGATTCTGGATAAATACCGCAGCGGTCAGGGTTATGAATCTTATGAAAAACTAACGCCAGCCGATCGAACCGCGCTGAAAGGGCCGATTACTGCTCTGGCGGAAGATCTTTCTCTGCTGCGTGGCACCCTAGGCCTGGATTGATGATGGATAAGGATAAGGCGTTAAGCCAGCCATCGCGCCGCCGTTTATTGAAAGGTCTGGGGATGTTGGGCGGCGCGGCGGCCGTCAGCGGTGGGTGTCCGTTTCATGCCGCCGCCGCCGAAAACCCGGACAGCTTTTCGCCCGGCACGGTAACGCCCAATGCGCGTCAGCAAGTGCAGCCCTTTTATGGCGTGCATCAATCCGGCATTACGACGCCACAGCAGGCGTCTATGATGCTGGTCGCGTTCGATGTGCTGACCCGTGATAAGCAGGAACTGCAGCGTTTATTCAAACTGCTTACCCAGCGCATCGCGTTTCTGACCCGGGGCGGGATGGCGCCCGCTGTGACCAACCCACAGCTGCCGCCGCTGGATTCAGGCATTCTGGGCGCCGAGATTGCCCCGGACAACCTGACGATGACGGTTTCCGTTGGTCATTCCCTGTTTGATTCGCGCTTTGGTCTGGCGGCGCTTAAGCCGGCCAAACTGCAGGCCATGAGCCGTTTCCCTAACGACTCTCTGGATGCAAATCAGTGCCACGGCGATCTGCTGTTGCAAATCTGTGCTAACACGCAGGACACGGTGATTCATGCACTCCGTGATGTGGTGAAACATACGCCTGATTTGCTCGGCATTCGCTGGCGACGGGAAGGTTTTATTTCCGATCATGCCGCGCGTAGCGCGGGAAAAGAAACGCCCATTAATCTGCTGGGTTTTAAAGACGGTACGGCCAACCCCGATACGCATAACATGGCGTTGATGGATAAGCTGCTGTGGGTAACGGAAGATCAGGCGGAACCCGCGTGGGCCCGCCACGGCAGCTATCAGGCAGTCAGGTTGATCCGTTTTCATGTGGAAATGTGGGATCGCACGCCATTGGGTGAGCAACAAACGATCTTTGGTCGCGAGAAATTAAGCGGCGCACCACTGGGCATGAAGAACGAGCACGACGTGCCGGATTATCGCCAGGATCCTGATGGCGATGTCATTGCGTTGGATGCGCATATCCGGCTGGCGAACCCGCGCACGCCTGAGACCGAAAGCAGCCTGATGCTGCGCCGGGGCTACAGTTATTCGGCGGGTATTTCAGCGTCAGGCCAGTTAGAAATGGGCTTGCTGTTTGTTTGTTATCAACATGATTTAGAATTGGGTTTTCTGACCGTACAAAATCGTCTGAATGGTGAAGCGCTGGAAGAGTATATACGTCCCTTTGGCGGTGGATACTTTTTTGTATTACCTGGCGTTATCAATGAAAATCATTATTTGGGCCAGTCCTTACTTGAAAGCTGATTAAATTTTAATCACGGCATTCTGTGCCTGACCGCCCAGCGTGCCGTATTTCTGTCTCTGGATTTTTATCCCCCGCCTGTGTTTTCGCGCTCCGTTTTAAACCGTTGATGCCGCATTAAAAAATAAACTAACTCTCTGTAATACATGCGTAATTTAATTTAAGTAAGGTTAGCGTTAACGCATGGTTGAATATTTATTTTTCAATAAAGTGAAAATACTGTTGCAAAATACCAATAAGATGGTTCACTTTACTATGAAAGCGTAATCGGGCGTGTTGATGTCTCACACTGGAGTTCGCGCATGGATAGATGTTTTTACAGCCGTTCAGCAGTAAAAAATATCGCATTTACCCGTGAGGAGGTTCCTTCCTCAACCGCTTTTACACCTCAATGTGTTTTCTCTTTTCAACCTCACTCCTTTTTTACCGGTATACGGCCAGGCTGTTTTGCTGCCGGATATCAATCGTCATGGCCTGTCACGGCTCTAAAGGAAGCCAACTGAAACCTCTAAAGCGTTCACGTAATCGCATCGGGCTTGTTGCCTGAGCGGGAAATGAAACCAACTGTAAGGTGCCACTATGGGAAGACAGAAAGCAGTGATCAAAGCGCGTCGAGAAGCAAGACGAGTGCTTCGCAATGACTCCCGCAGTCATCGTCAGCGTGAAGAAGAATCGGTCACTTCGCTGGTGCAAATGGGTGGGCTGGACTCGATTGGCATGGCGCGCGATGTGCGCGATCGTGCTCCGATTGAAGCCCGCAATGAAGCTCAGGCGCACTATCTCAACGCCATAGAATCAAAACAGCTTATCTTCGCGACCGGCGAGGCAGGCTGCGGCAAAACCTGGATTAGTGCTGCGAAAGCGGCAGAGGCCCTGATTCATAAGGATATCGACAGGATTATCGTTACGCGCCCGGTGCTGCAGGCGGATGAAGATCTGGGATTCCTTCCCGGGGATATCTCAGAAAAATTCGCCCCGTATTTCCGCCCGGTTTACGACATTCTGGTTAAACGTCTTGGCGCATCCTTTATGCAATATTGTCTGCGTCCCGAAATTGGCAAAGTCGAAATCGCGCCCTTTGCTTATATGCGCGGTCGTACCTTTGAAAATGCAGTGGTGATTCTCGATGAAGCGCAGAACGTTACCGCTGCGCAAATGAAAATGTTTCTGACCCGCCTTGGCGAAAACGTCACGGTGATTGTTAACGGCGATATAACCCAGTGCGATTTGCCCGCTGGGGTGCCTTCTGGTCTTGCGGACGCGCTGGCGCGTTTTGAAGAGGACGAGATGGTGGGCATAGTCCGTTTCGGCAAAGAGGATTGCGTGCGTTCCGCGCTGTGTCAGCGCACTTTGCATGCTTACAGCTAGCGTTCGATTGAGTCATGTAGCGACCAAAACCCGGCTTCGGCCGGGTTTTTTATTTCCGTTATGGGGCGCTATTCGCCGCTGCCGATTTGCCAGATAAAGGTAGGATCGCGCCCGTTAACTTCCCAGTCGCCCACGTTACGGCTTTTATAGATCACCGGATTGTGCGAGCCAATTGTTCGGGCATTGCGCCAGTGACGGTCCAGCGCTTTACTCACTCGCGTATCTGACGCGCCAAGCGCGTTAAACAGCTCACTGGCCGCACGCGTCACCCAATCCACGGCCACGACCTGCGCCTTCGCAGCCTCCACTTCTGCCCGGACGTTGGCGGCATGAATCTGCGTTTCATCTTGTCCCTGAACGTGCGTATCAAAAGCCTGTTGCAGCGCGTGCGTGGCCCGCTGCACGGCGGCATCGGTTGCCCATATCCAACTGCTGATCTGTCCCACCACCTGTAAGACCTGCACGTCCTGGCTGACCTGACGGGCATTACCGTGGCTGTAGATTCGTTTTCGGTTTGCTACGCCCTGTGACACGTCCCGCACGATAGCCCGGCCGATCCCGGCCAGCGTCGCCAGTAAGACATGCTGATAGAAGGCGGTTTGATATCGGAAGCGCTCGCTGAAATCATAGACATGGGCAGGTTCCACAACGGCCTGACGAAAACGCGTGGTTCCGCTACCGGTAAGACGTTGACCAAATCCGTCCCAGTCATCCTCTCGCACTACCGCATCCTGATGCGTACTGACAACCGCAATGACATCGCGATGATTGTCTGTACGCTTAGCGTAGACATCAATCCAGTCGGCATACAGCGTGCCGGTGCTGTAAAATTTTTCGCCCTCAAGCAGCCAGCCGTTAGCGGCGGGCGACACCTGCGTATTCACGTCTCCTAATCGAACGCTGCCTGTTTCACTCCAGCCGCTCCCGACAATATCACCGTCGATAAATCGATTAAACCAGCGCTGGCGCGCCTCACTGTCGGGCTGGTTAAGACGATCCTCGACAAAGGCCATGTGCGCGCGCAGCGCCTGAGGCAGGTTAGAATCCGCTTCTGCCAGCTCGGTCAGTAAGCGGAACAGCTGTGGCAGCGAGGCACCCAATCCGCCGTTTGCTTGTGGAATACGCAGCGTGCCAAAACCCGCCGCCTTCAGCCAGCGCACCGGCTCGTGAAGCAGGGTACGATTCTGTTCGCGATCGGCAGCGCCTTCGGCGATGCGGGCAAATATGGGGCGGAAACGCGCCGCCAGTGAGGTGTAATCGGGTTCAGACATGGTGTTCTCCGTGTGTTGACTCGTCATCAATATCGTGACGAGTGGGTTCAAACCGGACGACTAACAGGAAAATGATGGGAATAAGGGCGGCCAGTGACACGATCCAGAACATATTGGTGCCATAAGCCGCCTGCAAGATGGGCAGAATGAACAGCGCCAGCGCGCTCCCGATGCCCGAGACGGAACGACTAAAACCGACGCCGGTGGCCCGAATATGCGTGGGATAGGAGAGGGCGGGATAGATCATTAACTGCGCGCCTGGCCCAAAACCCTCAGCAAACAACCACAGCCCCAGCAGTAAAATGGCGAACACGACGCCGTAGGTTGCAACAGGATGGCCGATCAGAGCCAGTGAGATCAGCGCAATAAACTGCAGGGCAAATCCGGCAATCGCAACATGGCGTGACGGAAATCGCCAGGCCAGACGCATGCCAAGCAGGCCGCCGGTAAAGGCGAACAGCGCGTTTAGTCCTAGCGAAGCGGAGATCGTTTCAAAGACGCCCGCCCCCAGAAACTGCGCCAGGATAGAGGGCAGGAAAAAGGCGATCGCCGTATATTCGAATGAAATACAGGCGTTCATTACCGCCGCTACAACGGTGCGCTCCCGGTAAGGTTTTTGAAACAAGACGCGAAAACTGACCGCCGGGGCAACGGGGTTGGCCGCCGGCTCAGCGCGCTTATCTTCGTGCGCGTGGATGCCGTACGAATCGCGCAGGATTCGCACTGCGCCGCTTAAATCCCCCTGGTTTGCGGCCCACAGCGGAGACTCATTCATAAACCTGCTGCGCACGGCGATGATGAGCAGGGCAGGCACTGCGCCAAACAGTAATGAAGCGCGCCACAGCCAGTCGAGGTGCTCTGCAGGCAGCAGAAAGTAAAGGCCAAAAATAATCAGAAAGCATACCGAAGACGCGGCATACCACATGGGGCACCAGGCGGCGAGCCGCGACGCTTTATTCCCTTTTCCAGAGAATTTCGAAAATTCGGCCAGATAGGCCATCGCGACAGGCAAATCAATGCCCACACCAACGCCCATCAAAAAGCGCGCGCCAATCAGTACCCAGACGTTCGGCGCGAGGCCGGCCGCAATAGCGGACACCACAAAAAAAAGCATGTCCGCCATAAAGACGGAATAGCGGCCATATTTATCCGTCAGCCAGCCCCCGACCAGATTACCGACAAGGGTGCCAATCATAATGGATGAGGTGACCAGCCCGGTTAATGTGGGCGTTAAGCTGAATGTTTTCACGACATCATCAATGCCGTAAGACAGGGTGGTCAGGTCGTAGGCATCCAGAAATACGCCGCCCAACGCCAGAAACACGATCCAGCGCGCGTAGCTGTTTTTCTCACTTTGCGTATTAATCAACTTTGCAACGTCACTGACGGAGCGAATGGGTGTTGAGTGAGGCAAGGGGATCGCGGCATCGTCATCGATATTTAGTGTGCTCATTTTATCCTCGTTATTGTCTGTACAGGTGACGCCTTTATATGCAGGAATCGCGATGTAAACAAACAACAAAAAGTGATAACTATTACTTTAATTTCAATAAGTTAATTTGATTTTTTTAGGCAGGAAAAATACCGGGTGCGCTGTTACGCATCCGGTAAAATAAGTGGGCAAGGGGACGTGATGTCAGTCTGCTCAGCGGCAGACGGGCTATCCGACCAGATCGATTAATCCCTTCATGATGCCTCCGCAGGCACCGCCCGGCCTGATACCGAGGTTGTGCGTCGATATCCTGCGCCGGGATGAGGATGTTCAAGGCGGGCGCCTTTAGCAAACAGCTTCTCCCTCAGCGTACCGGGTTGGTAATCCTGTTTATAAACGCCACGTTTTTGCAGTTCCGGCACCAGCAGATCGACGACATCAGCAAAGGTTTCATGCGTGAGGGCATAGGCCAGATTAAAGCCATCCACGTCCGTCTCCTCCACCCAGCTTTGCAGTTCATCGGCAACGGTTTCTGTGCTGCCCACCAGCAGGGGCCCAAAGCCGCCAATGCCCACCCATTCGGCCATGCTTTGAACGGTCCATTCACGCTGTGGATCGGCTGTGGAGAAGCTCTCTACAACAGACTGAATGGCATCGGTATGCAGATGCTTAAAAACCTGATCGGGTTGGTACTGACTGAAATCGATGCCGGTCCAGCCGGAGATTAGCGCCAGTGCGCCTTCATGGCTGACATAGCGTTTGTAATCCTGCCACTTGGCCTGGGCTGCTTTATCGGTTTCCCCCACAATGACCGTTTGCATATTGAAAATCAGAATACTGCGCGGATCGCGACCGGCCTCCTCTGCGCGACGACGTATATCGGCCACGGTTTTCTTCAACAGCACTTTAGACGGCGCGGCAACAAATACGCACTCGGCGTGTTGTGCGGCGAAGGCTTTACCACGGCTGGATGCGCCTGCCTGATACAGTACAGGCGTGCGCTGGGGCGAAGGCTCACACAGATGAATGCCCGGTACCTGGAAAAATGTTCCCTGATGATTAATGGGATGCACCTTGTTGGGATCGCTGAAAATATGACGCTGGCGATCGCGTATCACGGCATCATCCTCCCAACTGCCTTCCAGCAGCTTGTATACCACCTGCAGATATTCGTCGGCGTAGTCATAACGGGCATCGTGGCTGGTTTGGCTGACCTGTCCCAGATTGCGGGCTCCGCTTTCCAGATAGGAGGTAACAATATTCCAGCCGATCCGACCTTTGGTCAGATGATCCAGCGTCGACATGCGCCGGGCAAATGGATAGGGGTGCTCAAAAGAGAGTGAAGCGGTCAGGCCAAAACCGAGGTGCTTTGTCACCATCGCCATCGGCGTAATCAGAGCCAGGGGGTCATTAACCGGTACCTGGGCGGCACTGCGAAGAGCGGCATCATTATTCCCGTTGAAAACATCGTAAATCCCCAACACGTCGGCGATAAACAGGCCGTCGAACTTACCGCGTTCCAACAGGACCGCCAAATCTGTCCAGTACTCCAGATCTTTGTATTGCCACGAGCGGTCGCGCGGGTGCGCCCACAGGCCAGGTGACTGGTGACCCACACAGTTCATATCAAACGCATTAAGGCGGATTTCACGTTGTTTAGGCATAGCAAACTCCTGAGCGGATGCGGCACTGTCGGGCCGCCCACGTCGTTGGGATGAAAAAGGGGTGTAAGTTAATTAGTCAGAGAAAGGGGACATCGCTCATGACGCGTGTCATCAGTGAGATTGAGCAACTGGCGCGCGACGGCCTCAGCATGTGTGGCAACCTGCGGCAGGCCCATTAATTCACCAAAACGTCCGCGCGCCGCAGGCCCGACCACATACAGGTAAGGATTCGCCTGGCCTTGGGGATTTAGCGTCTGTGACCGGGTATTAACATGAATTCCCAGCGCCAGCGGATCGGACTGAATAACGCCATCCTGAGCCAGCTGGTTGAGTAACGCATCGCGCTCAATCAACGCGCCATGCGCAGGACCGGTGGTGACGATGATCTTGTCCACCTCCAGCGCCTGTACGCCGCCGGAACGCGGTTGCAGGCTGAGCCTGACGGCATTGGGCAACGCCGCCGCCGCGGTCAGTCGTGCGGCGAGCACGCGGAGTGTGCCGCTGCGTTGGTGGTGCTTTAACACCTGCCCAACCTGGGGGGCAATCCGATAACGGTGAACGTCCCACCATGGCCGCAGATGCCGCAGGAAACGCCGTTGTTCATCCAGCGACAGGCTTTGCCAAATCGCCTGACCGTTGTGACGGACCTCATCGAACACCACCTGCCACGGGATGTGCCTGGCCGCGGCCTGGCGAATATCCTGTCTGATGCGGCGTAGCCAGGCGCGAACGCCCAGAGGTTTGCTGAAATCAATACCAAGATGCCAGCTGAAATTGTCTTCAGAGAGGCTGGAACGCGGAAGCTGACCGCGTCGGGAAAAGACGGTGACTGGCCCGCGATGTCCCTGACGGTCCAGGGTCGCAACCATGTCTGACATGGTTAAGCCGGTACCCACAATGGCAACCCGGTCGTCAGGCGCAATCTGTGACAGGGCACCTTCCCGCCAGGGATCGGCAATCAGTGCCGGGTGAGATGCCAGCGAAGCCAGGGCTGAGGGAAGTTGCGGCGCGGGATGGCTGATGGCCAGTACCACGATATCAGCATCGAGATGTGCGCCGGATGCGGTGCTGACCGTACCTTGTCGCAGCGCAACGGCGCGGTCCTGCACATGCAACAGCTCAACAGGGGAATGCAGTTTTACTGCATCAAACTGTTCACTGACCCACTGGCCAAACTGCCTGCGCTGCGGAAAAACCGTGCCGTCGTGCCATTCAGCCGCCGCATCCCTGGCAAATGCGGCAGAGGCACGGAACCAGCGCTCAAAGCTGCCTTCTTCGTCGCCGGCGAGTTGCATACGCGAGGCGGGCACATTGGTGCGATGCGCCGGGTCGGTGGTCGAGTAAGCCACGCCCTGGGCCAGCTGCGCGCGGGGTTCGATGACCGTGACGCGCAGGCCAGGGCCGCCCAGACGACCAAGATGAACGGCCAGCGCCGTTCCGCTGAATCCTCCACCCACAATGACAATATGCTGCTCGGACATACACTGCCTCTCTGATTAGCTTGCACTGGCCTGTTTTTCGGGACGACGGTCGCCTCCGATGGTTTCGCCAAAAGGACCGGTATTAACCGTGCGCTGTTTATTTCCTGCAGGGGTTGAAAGCGGCAGCAGCGGCATCAGTAATTCGGCAACCCGGTGTGCTTCTTCGAGATGCGGATAACCGGACAGAATAAAGTTATCAATGCCCAGCGCCTGGTATTCCCGAATCCGTTCCGCGACCTGCTGCGGATTTCCCACCAACGCGGTACCCGCGCCGCCGCGTACCAGACCGACGCCAGCCCATAAGTTGGGACCGATGCGCAGTCCATCACGCGAGCCACCGTGAAGTGCGCTCATGCGAGCCTGTCCGGTCGAATCCATTCTGGCAAAGATTTTCTGGGCGGCGGCGATGGTGTCTTCATCCAGATGGGCGATCAGCTTATCCGCCGCGGCCCAGGCTTCTTCCTCGGTTTCCCGCACGATGACGTGCAGACGAATACCGTAGGAAAGCGTCCTGCCGCGTTCCTCTGCGCGCTTCCGCACCCCTTCAAGTTTAGCGGCAACCTGCGCTAAGGGTTCGCCCCAGGTCAGGTAGGTATCAACCTGACGGGCTGCAACGTCAACCGCTTCATCAGATGAGCCGCCAAAATAAAGCGGTGGACCTTCGGCCTGTACCGGAGGAAAGAGGATCTCAGCCCCTTCCACGTGAATATGCTCCCCGTGATAGTCCACTTTCTCTCCTTTAAGCAGGCGGGAATAGACATCAAGAAACTCACGGGTAACCTGATAACGCTCTGCGTGGCTGAGAAAAATGCCATCGCCCTTGTTTTCAACCGGATCGCCGCCGGTCACCACATTGATCAGCAAACGTCCGTCAGACAGACGATCCAGCGTAGCTGCCATGCGCGCCGCCAGGCTGGGTGGCTGCAATCCCGGCCGGACAGCGACCAGATAACGAAGCTGTTTGGTAATCGGCACCAGCGCAGAGGCTACCAGCCAGGCATCTTCGCAGCTTTTTCCGGTGGGAATTAAAACACCATAGAAACCCAGATTATCGGCGGCAAGGGCCACCTGTTGCAGATAGGGCAGGTCTACCGCTCTGCCGCCCTGGGTGGTTCCCAAATAACGCCCGTCACCATGCGTCGGTAAGAACCAAAAAAGATTGATGTTTTTTTCAGCGGTATCAGGCATTAGCAGATTCCTTTATAACGTTATTTGAAATTGGCAATTAGAAATTTCATTTTCAGTTATAAAGCCTAAAGCAGGATACGTGCCAACAGGTTATGTGTTTTTTATTTTTTAATATCAATAAGATAGGTTTTTACTGCGGCGGCAGCGACTGCTGCAAATGCAGCAATGTGTGACGGATACTGCTGTATTTGCAGCAATTCACGCTGGGCAGCGGCTCGTTTCTGGCTGCAGCAAGGGATATCTTTAGCGCTCTCTCACTCACTCAGCAGGAACGCGCTATGCAACACGCTGGCCCCGATTTAATTGACCCTGCTTCCCTGGCGTTCAGGCATATCCTGGATCAGCTGGCGCCCACGGACGCGACCGTATTAATCATTGGTGAAACCGGCACGGGCAAAGAGGTGATGGCGCGCTATCTGCATCATCACAGCCCGCGCCGCCATGCGCCCTTTATGGCAGTGAACTGCGGTGCGCTAACGGAGAGCCTGGCAGAATCAGAACTCTTTGGTCATGAGAAGGGGGCATTTACCGGCGCGACCGACCGTCATCGTGGCTGGTTTGAGGCCGCGCAGGGCGGGACGTTACTGCTGGATGAAATCGGCGAGCTGAGCCTGCCCCTTCAGGTCAAACTGCTTCGCGTACTGCAGGAAAGGGAAATTACCCGCGTGGGATCTTCTCGCGCAGTAAAGGTTGACGTCCGGGTGATTGCCGCGACGAACCGCGATCTGACGACCGCGATAGCCGAGCGGCGGTTTCGCGAGGATCTCTACTACCGGCTAAACGTCGCCAGCGTTGCCTTACCGCCGCTGCGCCAGCGGTGTGAGGATATCCCGGTTCTGGCTAACTATTTTCTGCAAAGCTATGCGCGCCGACTGGGACGACCGCAGCTGCGCCTGAGCGACGAGGCAATGGAAACGCTCAAGGCCCATTCCTGGCCGGGGAATATACGGGAGCTGGAAAATACATTACACAACGCGGTGCTGCTCTGTGAAACACCGCAGGTAGAACCCCAACAGCTGCGGCTGGGCACGATTAGGGGCACGGGACAGGTACAAAAGCAGGATGCGCTTGATGATTTTATTCGCCAGCAGATCCAGTGCAGTGACACGCCACTTTATCCCCGCGTCATTGAGGCACTGGTGAGAAATGCCTATGAACTAAGCCAGGGCAACCAGTTACAGGCCGCGGCGTTGCTGGGGATTAGCCGTAACAGCCTGCGTACGCATCTTGGCCATTACGGCATCATCAAGCCGCGTCGCAGCCTGACGTCAACCCTTCGCACTGCGTCAACAACGGGCGCGCAGGAGCGCGAGTTGCGCATTGGTTATCAAAAGTTTGGCAACCTTGGCATCCTCAAAGCGCGCCAGCAGCTTGAACAGCAGCTGGCCGGGCAAAATGTCAGCATCCTGTGGAGTGAATTTCCCGCCGGGCCTCAGCTGCTGCACGCGCTGAGCCATCGGGAAATTGATTTTGGCACCACCGGCGAAGTGCCGCCTTTATTTGCCCAGGCCAGTCATTGTTCTCTGGTGTACGTCGCCTGGGAGCCGCCCGCGCCACAGAGCGTGGCGTTGCTGGTGGCTAAGCACAGTCAGATAAACCAGTTGGCAGACTTAAGAGGCAAACGTATTGCCGTAAATAAAGGTTCCAACGTGCATTTTCTGCTGCTGCAAATCCTTGATGAGGCGGGGATGGCGCCAGAGGACGTGCGGATTGTGTACGCGCCGCCTAAATATCCGCTCACGCCCAGCGATCTGAATGCCGTTGATGCATGGATGATGTGGGATCCTCTGCTGAGCGAGGCAGAAAAAGGGGAACAGCTCCGGGTTATTGCCGACGGCGTAGGACGGGTGAATAACCATCAGTTCTATCTTGCCGATCGCCACTTCGCGAACCAGTCTCCAGACCTTTTAGAAATACTGGTAACCGCGCTGGAGCAGACGGGGCGCTATATTGATGCCCATCCTAAAGAGGCCGCCGGGCTGCTGGCCGGGGAGCTGGGGATGTCAGATCGCGCGCTGCGCCTGGCGCTGGCCCGGCGGAGCCACCAGACGCAACCAATGAATCTGGCGATCATTCGTGAGCAGCAGAGAATCGCGGATCGTTTCTACGCGCTGGGCCTGTTTCCCCGCGCGATTAACGTCCGTGACGCGGTGTGGTCGCAATGACGTTTTATGACTAAAGATAGAAGTTTTACGCATTAAGGCGTTGAGGCCTGATTTGCTATGTTGCGCTGATGACAACACCACTCAGGAAAGAGACATGAAAAAAATCATATTCAGCGCACTGCTTGCGGCCGCGTACATTAGCAGTATCGTGACGGCACACGCAGAAGAGAAACCCAGGGTAGTGAATATCGGTTTTCAGAAAGCCAACATTTTTGCCTTACTGAAATACCGGGGCACGCTCGACAGTGAATTTAAAAAGCAGGGGATTGCCGTGCACTGGGTGGAATTCCCGGCGGGACCGCAAATGCTGGAAGGGCTCAATATAGGCAGCATCGATCTGGCCGCAACGGGCGATGCGCCGCCAACTTTTGCGCAAGCCGCGCAGGCTGACCTGGTTTATCTGGGCCATTCACCGGCCAATCCACAAACCGAAGCCATAGTGGTGCCTGCGGATTCGACGATAAAAAGTGTCAAGGATTTAAAAGGCAAGCGGGTCGCCCTGAACAAAGGATCGGATGTGAATTATCTTCTGGTATCAGCCCTTGAGCAGGCGGGGCTAAAATACAAGGATATCACGCCGGTTTATCTTCCTCCTGCCGATGCGCGAGCGGCTTTCCAGCGAGGCGCCGTAGATGCATGGGTCATCTGGGACCCTTACCTGGCGGAAGTGGAAACCACCGCCGGCGCGCGGTTGCTTAAAAATGCCGAGGGGCTGGTACCGCACTACACCTTTTATCTGGCCAGCCGTAAATTTGCGGAAGGTCATCCAGACGAGGCCAAAGCGGTTCTTTCAGAGCTGCAAAAGCTGAGCAGTTGGGCGAATAAAAACCAGAGCGAAGCCGCTAAAATTCTGTCTGGCTCGACTGGCTTGCCCGAACCTATCTGGCAGCGCGCGCTGGCAAGAATGCCCTTAGGGGCCGAGCGCATGACGCCGGATGTCTTTAAAGAGCAGCAGGCACTGGCAGATAAATTTACACAAATCGGTTTATTGCCGGTGAAGGTCGATGTCCGCAGCGCGACATGGTCGCTGGATAAAAAGTAACGGGTGAATGTGTTAAAGGGCCTGCGGCCATGCAAAACGGCGGGCCGTTTTGTCGAACCCCGGTCGGGGCTTCTCATCCCCCTCGGCGCAGAATATGCAAAAAAAAAGTCCAGAGGTTAGTCTGGACTCTTCTTTGAATGTGGCGGTGAGAGGGGGATTCACTCGCTGCGCTCGCCCTTCGGGTGGCCTGCGGCCATGCAAAACGGCAGGCCGTTTTGTCGAACCCCGGTCGGGGCTTCTCATCCCCCTCGGCGAAGAATATGTAAAAAAAAAGCCTGAACGTGAGTTCAGGCTCTTCTTTGAATGTGGCGGTGATAGGAGGATTCACTCGCCGCGCTCGCCCTTCGGGTGGCCTGCGGCCATGCAAAACGGCAGGCCGTTTTGTCGAACCCCGGTCGGGGCTTCTCATCCCACTCGGCGCAGAATATGCAAAAAAAAAGTCCAGAGGTTAGTCTGGACTCTTCTTTGAATGTGGCGGTGAGAGGGGGATTCACTCGCTGCGCTCGCCCTTCGGGTGGCCTGACGGCCATGCAAAACGGCAGGCCGTTTTGTCGAACCCCGGTCGGGGCTTCTCATCCCCCTCGGCGGAGAATATGCAAAAAAAAAGTCCAGAGGTTAGTCTGGACTCTTCTTTGAATGTGGCGGTGAGAGGGGGATTCGAACCCCCGATACGTTGCCGTATACACACTTTCCAGGCGTGCTCCTTCAGCCACTCGGACACCTCACCGCAATTTGTTGCTGACCGCGCTGGGTCAACGGGGCGCTACTATAGGGAGTCGGCCTGAAACGGTCAAGCACTATTTTTCTCTTTTTTTCTATTCGCTTAAGCTCTGAACGAATCGCGTTAAGGCTGCGCAAATCGCGGTTTTTTGGCACCAAAAACGCGATATTGCACAGCGTAACAGAAGGGAAGATTCGTTGGGTTGCCTGAGCTTACTGCGCGCTTTTTACGCGGTTGGCAAAACTCTTGCGCAGCTTTTGCAGTTTGGGCGGAATCACCGCCATGCAGTAACCGTTGCGCTGACCGGCGCCTTCCCAGTAATCCTGATGATAACCTTCGGCGGGATACCAGGCTTTTAACGGTTCAATGGTGGTCACAACAGGCTCAGCATGATCCTGTTGGGCACGCGTGATGGCCGCTTTGGCTTCGGCTTCCTGCTCCGGCGTCTCAACAAAAATCGCGGAACGATACTGTGTACCGATGTCATTGCCCTGACGATTGAGCTGGGTCGGATCGTGGGTCGCAAAGCTGATGTCCAGCAAATCGCCATAGCTGATCTTTTCAGGATCAAAACCAATACGAATGGCTTCGGCATGACCGGTTGCGCCGCTGCACACCTGCTCGTAAGTGGGATTAGGGCGCGCACCGCCGGTATAACCACTTTCCACTGACTCAACGCCGATCACATCTTTAAAGACCGCTTCTGTACACCAGAAACAGCCGCCTGCGATCACTGCATATTCGATAGCCATAAAGTTACTCCTGTCTGGTCTGAAGGAAAGAGGTGGGGATGAGATCGCGCGTTTTCAACGTCACACAAGGCATTTCAGGCCGTTGCCAGGCTTTAGCGGGGTGATGACATGGCGTGAGACGAATAATTTAGCGTAGCAGGGATCAATCGCCTGCGCCTGGCGGGCAGCCTGAAGGCGCGGCAGGTTAATGTTTCCTTAATATAAGGAAGCGATACTGCATAAAACATCACTGGAGAGATCGATGAAAACCCCCACTGTATCCGTCAGTTCTGTTCCGTCTCGCAGCCTCAGCGAATATTTTGCCGTGTTTGTTGCCGTCGGAACAGTAATTGCGTTTCTGGTCTGCTGGTTCAACGGCTAAATCACGCAGCAGTAAAGTTTACCCTGGCGCGGCAGCCTGAACGGTCGGGGCGATTTTCCAGCAGGAACTGTCCGCCATGGAGCTGGACAATCCGGCTGACAATGCTCAACCCCAAGCCAATGCCGCCGTAGCCGGTATCCATGCGCACAAAGGCTTTACTGAGTTCACCGCGCATACTTTCATCAATGCCGTTCCCCTCATCCTCAATGATCAGCGACAGCCCGGCTGTAGTCTCAACACGCACCGTAATATTTCCGCCCGATGGACTGTAGCGATGCGCATTCTCTACCAGGTTACGCAGTAGCATTCTCAGCAAGATGGCATCGCCTTTAACCCGGAACATGTCCTCGACCTCCAGGGTCAGTGTCTGCTCGCGCGTCTCCAGCATTGCACTCAACTCAGCCTCCATTGGCAGGATAACTTCCTCTACGATTTCAACATTCTGATAACTGCCAGAGGTGAACTGCTGACCTGCACGCGTGAGTTGCAACAGTTGAGAGACATTGCCAGACATCTGATCAAGCCGCTGCAATAACGGTTGTGTATCGACGGCCTGGTTGCGCTGTAACAGTTCAAGATGTAAACGCAGTCCTGCGAGCGGCGTACGCAGTTCATGAGCAACATCGGCTGTAAAGAGGCGTTCGCGTTCAAGACTGGCGGTCAACCGCGCAACAAGTCGGTTAAGGGACTGTGTGACGGCATCAATCTCCTGAACGGAGCCTTCAAAGATAATCGGCTCCAGGTTCACCTCACTCCGGCTTTCCAGCTCATGCTGCAGTTGATAAAGCGGGCGCGTAATCCATCTTACCGCCTGATAGCACAGCAGCAGCGTCAGGCTAATCATGACCACGCTGGGCAGCGCCAGACTCAGGATGGCTTCACGGACCTCTTTATCCACGTGCTTATCCATGTTGCGGTTAAGCAGGTTGGCTTCCACCAAAAACTGAACCTGTTCTTTACTCTCATGCCAGAGCCAGGCCACGCTGAGCACCTGAAAAAACAGCATGATCATGCCGATCGTGAGCATCAGCCGGAAACGCATGGTATTGCCTGAATGGTAGGGATTCATTCGGGTTATGACTCGTTTTCTGTGCGTGGCTGAGATAAGGCATAGCCAAAACCGCGCACGGTTCGGATCGTGGCTTTGCCCACTTTGTCGCGCAGGTTATGAATATAGACTTCCAGCGTATTGGTGGAGGGCTCATTATCAAAGTTGTAGATGTCCTGATACAGCAACTCACGGTGAACCGGATGGCCTGCTTTCAACATCAACCGGGACAGAATGGAGAACTCTTTGGGCGTCAGGTCGAGCAGCACGTCATCCAGATGAATCTGGCGGTGGGTCATATCCAGTGACAGATTACCCACTTCGACGCGGGAATCGCCCTGGTTAACGTGACGCCTGATCAGGGCGCGAATCCGCGCCAGCAGCTCATCCAGCGCAAAAGGCTTAATTAAATAGTCATCAGCGCCGGCATCGAGTCCGGCTATGCGCTCTTCAATGGTATCGCGTGCGGTCAGGATTAAAACGGGCTGCATCTGTTTTTGACGACGAAGGCGTTGCAGTAAATGCAGGCCGTCTTCGTCCGGCAGGCCGATATCCAGCACCACCAGGCTGTAAAGTCCGCTGGCAAGGTGGGCTTCGGCAGAGCGGGCCGTTGGAACACCATCGCACACGTAGCCTGCACCTTCCAGCGCCAGTACCAGCCCCTGAAGTAGCAGGGCATCGTCTTCAACAATCAATATTTTCATACGTTCTGAATACCTTTACCAATTGGCGCTGGCAGTGAGAAAGACAGATAAAGCGTGTTTGTGTCCCCATCGGGTGGGTGAACAGGACAAGCGCCCCGGCTCGTTTAACCGAGAACAGCGTAAAAGCCTGTTGCGTCAGGGAATCTTACTCTATTAAGCAATGGCGAACGACGCGTAACCTTTATCGAATGCCGCGATAACGCTGAGACACTGCCTGACGCAATGCGACATGGAGACCAATGGCAACGCCGCATAACGAAAACCTTGCCAGGGCAATAAAGCTGTCGCGATACAGCAAAATATAACATGCCGCATTGCCAAAAAACGTAATCAGTAATAAGGAAAGTGACGCAAAAAAATAATTGCACACGAAAAAAATTATTAATCCGGGACGGATGAAAAGTCATTAATGACTATTATCACCCATGCCAAAGCGTTCATGAAATCATCAAAATAAGGCCCATCCCTGTACGCGCGAATGAGTTGACAATAATTTTAAACAGTCTGATGACGAAAGATTAAGAATACCTTAAACAGGGCCATTTATTACACTTTTATTTCAATGTTGAGCGCTGGATAAAAAGACGGGAAGCGCTCAGGGATAGATCCGGACCAGTCTGAGACGTTGGAAAGCGGGACGGCTGGCACAGGAAATGCATATTTCTGGCAGAACGAAATTTAGCGACTATACTTTATCGGGCGACAATAGCAGCCAGCGGAATTATCAGCATCAAAACACATTTGTTTTTGAAAAAGGGTTGTTGAATTGCAGGGTTTTACCACGCAGTCTCCTTACTTCACTTGGCCTTGAGCCAACCTCTTGCTGAAACGTCCTCTGCTGTGATGTCCTGATGATGAACCTATTTACAGGAGAAGACACGTGACCCAGATGGCAGATAGTGATGCCTCATTTCCGTCATTGAGCGGCGGTCTGTATGCCTTCTTTTTTGATGTCGATGGCACGCTGGCAGCGATTCAATCCCAGCCCGATGCCGTTTTCATTCCAGAAAATGTCGTCGCAGAACTGCAACGGCTCTCATCGTTATGCCATGGCGCACTGGCGCTGGTTTCTGGCCGACCTGTTGAACAACTGGATGCACTGGCGGCGCCCCTTCGGGCACCGGCAGCGGGCGTGCATGGCGCTGAACGGCGTGATGCTAAAGGCAAACTGCATCGGGTGACCTTGCCAGAAGATGTTGAACGTCCGCTCAAACGCCTGCTTGAGGAGGCGATGGCGCCGTGGCAGGGTACGCAGTTGGAAGCCAAAGGCATGGCTTTCGCGCTTCATTACCGTCGCGCGCCGCAGCACGAACAGGATGTCCTGCAACTGGCTCAGGCTGCGGTGGCGCGCTTTGACGGACTTGCGCTGCAACCCGGCAAATGCGTTGTAGAAATCAAACCCACCGGGATTGATAAAGGCGCAGCCGTCCATAAATTTATGCAGGAAGCCCCATTCTCAGGCCGTATCCCGGTGTTTATCGGGGATGACCTGACCGATGAAAAAGGATTCGCTGCGGTGAATGCCCTGCAGGGAATCTCTATAAAAGTGGGGGAAGGCCCCAGTCAGGCGCATTATCGTTTACATGACGTTACGGATGTCTATGCCTGGCTTGAAACAACACGATTACAATTAGAGCAAGAAAACATTGGTAAGGAGTGTAGGTTATGAGTCGTTTAGTGGTTGTATCTAACCGTATCGCCATGCCAAATGGGAACAAAACCAGTGCTGGCGGCCTGGCCGTCGGCATTCTGGACGCGCTGAAGAGCACAGGTGGACTCTGGTTTGGCTGGAACGGTGAGATCAGTGAGTTTTCAGGTGAAGAAGAAAATCCGGTATCGGTAATGGAACATGACGGTATTGAATATGCCTCTTTCCCTCTGAGCCAGAACGAATACGATCTTTACTACTGCCAGTTTTCAAACACCGTAATCTGGCCCGCCTTTCACTACCGGTTAGACTTAGTTCAGTTCCAGCGCGAAGCCTGGGAAGGCTACTGTGATGTCAATGATGCGGTCGCGCAGCGGTTAAAGCCGCTGATCAAGCCGGATGACATTCTGTGGATCCACGATTACCACTTTTTACCGTTTGCCGCGGCATTGCGTCGGGCTGGCATTAACAACCGCATCGGCTTCTTCCTGCATATTCCTTTCCCTACGCCGGAAATTTTCAACGCGTTGCCTCCTCATAAGGAACTGCTGGAGATGCTGTGCGAATACGATCTGCTGGGCTTCCAGACAGAATCAGATCGTGTGGCTTTCCTCGACAGTGTCAGCCAGTTAACCCAATTGCAGAATAAGGGTGACAAGAAACACCGCGCTTATGGCAATACCTTTATGACGGAGGTCTATCCGATAGGGATTGAACCCGACAGTATTAAAGAGATGGCAGAAGGGCCGTTGCCACCGAAGATGGCCGCGATGAAAAAAGAGCTGGGCGATGCCCGCAACATCATCGCCTGTGAGCGTCTGGACTACTCCAAGGGGTTACCAGAACGTTTCCTGGCTTATGAGGCGTTACTGGAAAACTTCCCTCAGCACCACGGCAAAATTCGTTATTCCCAGATTGCGCCCACGTCACGCGGTGACGTGCAGGCTTACCAGGATATTCGTCATCAGCTTGAAACCGAAGCAGGGCGCATTAACGGTAAATACGGGACGCTGGGATGGACGCCGCTCTACTACCTTAACCAGCACTTTGAACGTCGTCTGCTGATGAAAATCTTCCGCCTGACTGACGTGGGGCTGGTGACGCCGTTACGTGATGGCATGAACCTCGTTGCGAAAGAGTATGTTGCCGCGCAGGACCCGGATGACCCTGGCGTACTGGTTCTGTCCCGCTTTGCCGGTGCGGCGAATGAGCTGACCTCGGCATTGATCGTGAATCCCTATGACCGGGATGAGGTGGCCGCTGCGCTGGACAAGGCCATTACTATGCCGCGCACGGAAAGAATTTCTCGCTATAACGATATGATGGCTGTTCTGCGTAAGAACGACATCACTGCATGGCGCGAAAGCTTCCTACGCGATCTCGAAAAGATTGCGCCACGTAGCGCCGATCATGGAATGGCGAATAAAGTGGCCACATTTCCAAAACTCGCCTGATGCCGCAGCAAGCCAGGGATGGCTTGCTGTTTGTCGTATTTGACCCTTACTTGCCGTGTACAAACTCTCCTTAAGTTTTAATCAGTTACCCTTAACTCAAAAGCGGCCCCGTAGCCCGGCAGGACACTATTAAGGCACGTTTGCTGTCAAAGTGACCTATTAAAATGTCAAAACACTATTTTTACCTGGTTAAGCTAAAGTTCTGGCGATCTGCGCCGATACTCTCAGTGCACAAAACTATCTTGCCTGCAATTCATTCACGTTATTAATGTAACTCCTTGTTACACCGACGATCGCCCTCTAAACACCTTGCTGTCACCCTTTACGACTGATTGCCAGGACGCGCCTAATACACTTTGCCTGCCGCAAATGGCTGTTTGCCCTGAGCCTGCACTAAAACGCTAACTGACTAATTTAAAAACAAATAATTGTTTCCTTTGGCAGCACATTCTACTGCTTTTATGGTTTTGAATGGTTCTAAATAGGGTGCAAATTGCATTCGTGAACATAAACCTGACCTCAACGGTCTGATTTGGTTTTTGCGACGGTTTTGTTGCTAATTAAGTCCTGGTTAGGACAAATCCCTACAAAAAAAACGTAATATAGGTCATAAAACACACAGCTAAAATGTGATCATAAAGTATTTCTGAAGAAAATAAGCTAAAAAGTGTGATCTGCGTCACACTTTATCTAAAATTTCACTGAACTGTCGTTGTATGTGAGGATCAGACGATATAGATTTGCCTTGTTTTCGGATTAGTCTTAAAAAATGTATGAAGGCCTCACGGAAGAAGGTTGACGACTTAAGAATAAGGTGGACTGAAAAAATTGACTTCTGACCCAAAACACAAGGTCGTAAAAAGAAGCAGCACTCAGAACCATTTGCCTTTTATGTTTAATTATTTTTGCCATCTTTAGATTTACCAACCAGCAGCTCGATACGCAGAGATGTCATCTGCGGTAAGTTACGTCGCGTCTCTCAGGATGGAAAAATGGGTACATCTGAATTACTAAAACATATTTACGATATCAACTTGTCATATTTACTGCTCGCGCAGCGATTAATTAACCAGGAAAAAGCTTCGGCAATGTTTCGCCTCGGGATTGATGAAAAGATGGCAGATGCGTTGTCTGAATTAACCTTACCTGAAATGGTAAAATTAGCTGAGACCAATCAACTTGTGTGTCAGTTTCGTTTTACCGATAGCACCGTTATTAATCGCCTGACGCAGGAATCTCGCGTGGATGATTTGCAACAAATCCACACCGGGATTTTGTTATCCAGCCGTTTATTACGCAGCGCGTCTAAAGACGCCGCGCCTACTAAAAAGAGGGCGGTATAATGGGTGAGAAAAGTATTGTTCAGGAAGCGCGTGATATTCAGCTCGCCATGGAGCTGATCACCCTGGGTGCGCGCTTACAAATGCTGGAAAGTGAAACCCAGCTTAGCCGCGGTCGCCTGATTAAACTGTATAAAGAGTTGCGTGGTAGTCCACCACCTAAAGGCATGTTGCCTTTCTCTACTGACTGGTTCATGACGTGGGAACAAAATATTCATGCTTCTATGTTCTGTAACGCCTGGACTTTCTTACTCAAAACCGGTTTGAGCACAGGAATTGATGCGGTAATCAAAGCCTACCGCCTCTATCTTGAGCAGTGCCCGCAATCGGACGAGGGCCCGCTGTTGGCGCTGACACGCGCCTGGACCCTGGTGCGATTTGTCGAAAGTGGTATGCTGGAATTATCGGATTGTAAATGCTGCAACGGCAGCTTTATTAATCATGCACATCAGCCTGTTGGCAGCTTTGTCTGCAGCCTGTGCCAGCCACCATCACGTGCCGTAAAAAGACGTAAACTTTCTGCAGATACTGCCGATATCTTTCCACAACTGCTGGATGAACAGGTTAAACACGCCGTTTAAATTTGTTCGCAATGTGGAAGTCATCCAGCAGCGGTTAATCCCGCTGCTTTTTTTTTGCCTCCACGTGGTGAACATCACCTGAGTTTCTGGCTTAACGTCGACCAACACGTTACGGACGTAAGGATTTTTTGTGCTGATAATTTTAGGTTACATCGTGGTATTAGGTTCCGTGTTGGGCGGATACGCTTTAGTGGGCGGCCATCTTGGCGCGCTATACCAGCCTGCAGAACTGCTGATGATTGCCGGGGCCGGCATCGGTGCGTTTCTGGTGGGTAACAACGGTAAATCGATTAAGAAAACCCTGAAGGCCCTGCCGCTGCTGTTTCGTGGCTCGAAATACAATAAAGCGGTCTATATGGATTTGATGGCGCTGCTGTATCGCCTGATGGCGAAATCACGCCAGCAAGGCATGTTGTCACTGGAGCGCGATATTGAAGATCCCGCTCAGAGCGAAATTTTTGCTAATTATCCCCGCATCTTAGCCGATAAACAGTTAGTCGACTTCATCACCGATTATTTACGCCTGATGGTGAGCGGCAACATGAATGCCTTCGAAATCGAAGCATTGATGGATGAAGAGATTGAAACCTACGAACACGAGTGTGAAGTTCCTGCGCAAAGTATCGCAGCAGTGGGCGATGGCCTGCCGGCTTTCGGTATCGTTGCCGCGGTGATGGGCGTAGTGCATGCCCTGGCGTCAGCCGACCGCCCAGCCGCAGAGTTAGGTGCGCTGGTTGCCCATGCAATGGTGGGAACCTTCCTCGGGATTTTACTGGCATACGGTTTTATTTCGCCGCTGGCGTCAGTGTTACGTCAGAAATGTGCAGAAACAACCAAGATGATGCAGTGCGTAAAAGTGACGCTGCTTTCAAGCCTGAACGGCTATGCGCCACAAATCGCCGTCGAGTTTGGCCGTAAAACGCTTTACTCCGCCGAGCGTCCTTCGTTCAGTGAGCTTGAAGAGCACGTACGCAACGCGAAAAACCCGGCTAAACAGACTTCGGATCAGACCTCATGAAACATGGCAATCGCCCAATTGTGCTGATTAGAAAGCGCAAACATAAGAAACATGAAGGAGGGCATGGTTCATGGAAAATCGCTTATGCCGACTTCATGACGGCGATGATGGCATTTTTTATGGTGATGTGGCTGCTGTCGATCGCCAGCCCACAGCAGTTGATTCAGATAGCGGAATATTTTCAGACGCCCTTAAAAGTGGCGCTGACGGGCGGACAACGCAGCAGCGACAGCAGCAGCCCTATTCCGGGTGGCGGTGACGACCCAACGAAGAAAGAGGGTGAAGTTAAGAAGGTTGTGGATATGGACGCGCAGAAACGCAAGCTGGATGAGATTCGTCTCAACCGGTTGCGTGAAAAGCTCGACCAGCTGATTGAAGCCGACCCGCGCCTGAAAGCACTGCGCCCGCATTTGATCATCAACATGGTGGAAGAGGGGCTGCGTATTCAGATTATCGACAGTCAGAATCGCCCAATGTTTAAAACCGGCAGCGCAGAAGTTGAACCTTATATGCGCGACATTTTGCGCGCGATTGCCCCGGTTCTGAACGACATCCCAAACCGAATCAGTATTGCGGGGCATACGGATGATATTCAGTACGCCGGTGGTGATAAAGGCTACAGCAACTGGGAGCTCTCTGCAGATCGCGCCAATGCCTCCCGTCGGGAACTGGTGATTGGCGGACTGGATGGTGGAAAGGTTCTGCGTATTGTGGGCATGGCTGACACGATGAAGCTGAAAAACCGCGGGGGGGATGATGCCGTGAACCGCCGTATTAGTTTGCTGGTGTTGAACCACGATACCGAAGCCGCCATTGAAAAAGAGAATGCTGAAAGTGATGCCGTGCAGGTTAGCGATCCGGCTGCGTTTGAGAAAATCACCGAACCTTCAGCCTCCATCGGTTCAGCAGCAGATAAAGCAGGTGCAGTGAAAACCGCAACCTCAGCACCCTCCGCCTCGGCAGGCGGTGCGATGAAAGCGACAGCGTCTTCGCCGTCCGCCCCGGCAAACGGCACAGTGAAAACAGGCACTTCCACGCAGCCCGCGTCTTCAGCGGGTGCGGTGAAAACAGCAACGTCCGCACAACCAGCGTCTTCGACTGGTGCGGTAACAACCGTATCTCCCGCGCCGTCAGCCTTACCGACGGGTACGGTGATAACAGTAACCTCTGCACCGCCAGCGTCATCGGCTGGTGCGGTTAAAACAACCTCCGCGCCGTCAGCTTCGTCGGCTGGTGCGGTCACTACAGCAGCCCCCTCACAGCAGAGGTGATTCCCGTGAGCATGGACATCAGCGATTTTTACCAGACGTTTTTTGATGAAGCCGATGAGCTGTTAGCGGATATGGAGCAACACCTGTTGGGACTCGATCCCCAGGAACCTGACTCTGAACAGCTTAACGCCATCTTCCGCGCCGCCCACTCCATTAAAGGCGGGGCAGGAACCTTTGGTTTTACGGTTTTACAGGAAACAACCCATATCCTGGAAAACATTCTGGATGGTGCTCGTCGCGGCGAAATGCAGCTCAGCACCGACATCATCAATCTGTTTTTGGAAACTAAAGATATTATGCAGGAACAGCTCGATGCTTATAAAACCGCGCAAGAGCCTAACGCGGAAAGCTTCAAGTATATCTGTGAAGCATTACGCCAGCTGGCGTTAGAGGCTAAAGGTCTACCGGTTGAAGCGCCGGTGGTGGTTGCCATTGATGCACCGGTCAGTCAGGCAGAGTCCGCGCAAGCAGGCGCCGACGGCGTTCATCTGCAACTGGTCGAACTGAAAGAAAAAGACATTGATTTGATGCTGGAAGAGCTGGGTAACCTCGGCACAATCAGCGATGTCAGGAAAGGCAGCAACTCGCTTGAGTGTCACATTACGGGCGTTGGCAAAGACGATATCGTCGCCGTGCTCTGTTTTGTGATTGATGAATCCCAGATTCGCTTCCCGGAGGCGGGCGACGCAGCCCCAGCCTCGACAGCGCGCGCCGCTGAGCCTGAGGTAGCCGAAGTACAGACCGCCACCGTTACCGAATTGCCCGTTGCCGCAGCCAAACGCGAAAGCAAGCGCGTTGCCGCACCGGCGAAGACCAGCGAATCCAGCAGCATCCGCGTTGCCGTTGAGAAGGTCGATCAGCTGATTAACCTGGTGGGTGAGCTGGTGATCACGCAGTCAATGCTGGCACAGCGCTCTGGCGAACTGGATCCGGTGGCGCACGGCGAGCTGCTGAACAGCATGGGCCAGCTGGAGCGTAACGCGCGTGACCTGCAAGAGTCGGTGATGTCGATTCGTATGATGCCGATGGAATACGTATTCAGCCGCTTCCCGCGTCTGGTTCGCGATCTGGCCAGTAAACTGGGCAAAGAAGTTGAACTGACCTTACTCGGCAGCTCGACCGAACTGGATAAGAGCCTGATTGAACGCATTATCGATCCGTTAACGCACCTGGTGCGTAACAGCCTGGACCACGGCATTGAATCGCCTGATAAGCGTATTGCCGCAGGAAAAGTCGCGACGGGCAACCTGACGCTCTCCGCAGAACATCAGGGCGGCAACATCTGTATCGAAGTCTCCGATGACGGTGCGGGCCTGAACCGTGAGCGTATTCTTGCTAAAGCACTGTCATCCGGTCTGCCGGTTCATGAAAACATGAGCGACGAAGAAGTCGGCATGTTGATTTTCGCGCCAGGCTTCTCCACCGCAGAACAGGTCACGGATGTGTCTGGCCGCGGCGTGGGCATGGACGTTGTGAAACGGAATATCCAGGAAATGGGTGGTCATGTCGAAATTGCCTCTAAACAGGGCAAAGGCACCACAATCCGTATCCTGCTGCCGCTGACGCTGGCCATCCTTGATGGCATGTCTGTTCGCGTCGCGGATGAAGTCTTTATTCTGCCGCTGAACGCGGTGATGGAATCATTGCAGCCTCGTGCAGAAGAGTTGAAACCGCTGGCGGGTGGCGAATGTGTTCTGGAAGTCCGTGGCGAATATCTGCCGCTGGTTGAACTGTGGAACGTCTTTGATGTGAAAGATGCCAAAACAGAAGCGACGCAGGGCATCGTGGTCATTTTGCAAAGCGCGGGCAAACGCTATGCCCTGTTGGTAGACCAGTTAATTGGTCAGCATCAGGTTGTTGTTAAAAACCTGGAAAGCAACTATCGCAAAGTACCAGGGATTTCAGCCGCCACCATCCTCGGCGATGGCAGCGTGGCGCTGATTGTTGACGTTTCGGCGTTGCAGTCACTTAACCGTGAAAAACGTGTGGCCGGCGCTGCCGCCTGATTGATAACGAAAGGGTAAATAACATGAGTGGAATGGCAACCGTGACAAAAATTGCTGGCGAAACCGTTGGCCAGGAGTTCCTGGTGTTCACGCTGGGTGATGAAGAGTACGGCATCGATATCCTTAAGGTTCAGGAAATTCGTGGTTACGATCAGGTAACCCGCATTGCCAACACGCCGGATTTTATTCGCGGCGTAACAAACCTGCGTGGCGTAATTGTGCCTATCATCGATTTGCGTGTGAAATTTGCACAGGCAGACGTTGAGTACAATGAGAATACGGTCGTAATCGTTCTTAATCTGGAAAACCGTGTCGTCGGTATCGTGGTTGATGGCGTGTCTGACGTGCTGTCGTTGACGCAGGAACAGATCCGTCCTTCACCTGAGTTTGCCGTGACAATGTCTACCGAGTACCTTACCGGTCTGGGTGCACTCGGCGACCGCATGTTGATTCTGGTTGACATCGAGAAGCTGCTCAGCAGCGAAGAGATGGCGCTGGTCGACAACCTGCGTACGGCATAATTCATCTTCACGGGTCAGCGCAGGCTGGCCCGTGAGATTCTGTGTCTTGTGTACAGCCTGAATCAGTGTGACCCGCTTACGCCACGCATCGCTTCCAGGTCTCATTTTTCCCCTGTTGTCTGTGACCTGAGCCACTAAAAAGCACCCTCAACTGATATCAATAATTACAAAAGTCCCGATTGCCGCTTTTTCACTGAAGCTGACTAAACCCTCTCTCTTTCACGCCGATACAGCCCCTGCACTTTACTTTTTATGCTCGGGGAAAAAGATGTTTAAACGAATAAAAGTCGTGACCAGTCTTATCGCGGTACTGATGCTTTTTGGTGCCATGCAGCTGCTGTCAGGCAGCCTGTTCTGGTCAGCGCTGAATAATGATAAAGAAGCCTTTGCGCTGTCACAAATTTCCACCCGGAACGTTGCGGCGATGACCGATGCCTATATGGCGCTGAACCAGTCTCGTACCACCCTCAACCGCGCAATGTTGCGCCTGCAAACCAGCATGGCATCTCAAATGAACGGCGGCCAGCTGGACAGCCTGACAGAGAAAGCCGTTAACGAGGCGACTAAAGGTGAGCAGTATCTGGCAGAATTTAACGCGATTCCGGAAACACCGGGCGCAGATACGGAAATGCGCGATCGACTGCAAAACGATTTTAAGGCCTATCTGACCGGTCTGCGCGGCATGATCGCCAGCCTGAAAGCGAAAGATCTGGAAGGCATGTTTAAACAAAATATTGAACAGAAGCAGCAGGCGATGCAGGCCACCTATTCCGCATGGCGTCTGAAGCAAAGCGAACTGTCCGCGCACGGCGCAGAGCAGAATCAACAGGCCTTCACGCAGATGATGTGGATGCTCGGCATGGTGGGCGTACTGGTGATTGTGGTTATTCTGGGCTGCTGGTTTGGACTGCGTCAGCTCTTGATTCAACCGCTTCAACGTCTGCTGGTGGACATTCGCACCATTGCTTCTGGCGACCTGACGCAACCCATTCTGGTGGAAGGCCGCAATGAGATGAGTCAACTGGCCGCCGGCATCCATGAGATGCAGCATTCGTTGGTGTCGACCGTGGGTGAGGTTCGCAGCGGGTGTGATGCCATTTTCACCGGCGCCAGTGAAATTGCGGCCGGGAATACCGATCTGTCTGCGCGTACGGAAGAGCAGGCAGCGTCGCTTGAACAAACGGCAGCCAGCATGGAGCAATTAACGGCGACGGTAAAACAGAACGCAGATAACGCACGTCAGGCTTCTCAACTGGCACAAACCGCATCCGAAACCGCGCTTCAGGGCGGTAAAGTGGTGGATGGCGTGGTGACCACCATGCAGGAGATTGCCGGCAGTTCGAAGAAAATCGCAGACATTATCAGCGTTATCGACGGTATCGCTTTCCAGACGAATATTCTGGCGCTTAACGCTGCCGTAGAAGCGGCGCGTGCCGGTGAGCAGGGACGTGGCTTTGCCGTGGTGGCGGGTGAAGTCCGCAGTCTGGCACAGCGCAGTGCTCAGGCAGCAAAAGAGATCAAAGCGTTAATCGAAGATTCGGTGGCGCGCGTTAACAGCGGCTCGCTCCAGGTTGAAAGCGCGGGCAGCACCATGAATAACATTGTGGGCGCGGTAACACGCGTGACCGATATCATGGGTGAAATCGCCTCTGCATCTGACGAGCAAAGTCGCGGCATCGATCAGGTGGGCCAGGCCGTAACGGAAATGGATCGCGTGACACAGCAGAACGCCTCGCTGGTCGAAGAGTCAGCCGCCGCGGCCGCCGCGCTGGAGCAACAGGCCAGCGCGCTGTCCCAGGCCGTATCCGTCTTCAAAATCTCGCGCGTTTAAGTTTTCCAATCTCTTTTTACGGCCAGCGTGAACCTGTCTTCACGCTGGCCGTAAAGTTCCACACGTCCGGGCCGATAAACAGAATCGAATTGCTAATGAATGAGGTTTCTATGTTTAGTCGAGTACGTGTTGTCTCCGGTCTTCTCTGTGTATTGGCACTGTTCGCGCTACTGCAAATTTTTTCGGGTGGCGTCTTCTTCAAGACGGTGACAGAAGATAAAGAAAATTTTGCCTATAACCAACGTCTGAGTACGCTTCAACGCGCCATGGGCACCTCTTGGGTCGCACTGGTACAGGCGCGAAATACCTTAAACCGCGCCGGGATCCGTTATTTGCAGGATGGGCAAATGGCCGGCTCAGGTGCCACCGTTAAAGAGCTGTTGGCGCTGGCAGATAGTGAATTAAAGCGTGCGGAAGAAGGCTATGCCATGTTCAATGCCAATCTTTCTGAGAAAGGTAAAAGTGCTGAAAACGTACTGACGCTGCAGGCCAACTATAAGCAATTCCATGACGGACTCGCGGAGCTGATCATATTTCTTGGCAACGGTAACTTTAAAGGGTTTGTAGACCAACCGACGCAGAGCTATCAGGACAAATTCCAGAAAGACTACGATGCCTGGCTTAACTACAACCTGCAACTCAGTCAGCAGGGCGTGGATGCCAACAATGCCGCCTATCAACGCATGATTATGCTGGTTGCAGGCACGCTGTTGGTCACGCTGTTGGTCATTGTGCTGGTCTGGAACCTGATGCGCAGCCTGCTTATTCGACCGCTCAAAGAGAGCATTGAACATATTCAGCACATCGCAGGCGGCGATCTCACCCAGCCCATCAACATTAGCGTACGTAATGAAATTGGCGATCTGTTGACCTCGCTGCAGGACATGCAACGTTCTCTGGTGCGCACCGTCAGCACCGTGCGAGACGGCGCAGATGCAATTTATACCGGGGCCAGCGAAATCGCCGTCGGTAATAACGATCTTTCTTCCCGAACCGAGCAGCAGGCGGCATCGCTGGAACAAACGGCGGCCAGCATGGAAGAACTGACCGCGACCGTAAAACAAAATGCGGAAAATGCCCGTCAGGCTTCAAAGCTGGCGCTGAATGCCTCTGAAACCGCACAGCAGGGCGGCAAAGTCGTTGATGGCGTGGTCACGACCATGAAAGAAATTGCCGGCAGCTCACGGAAAATTGCGGACATTATCAGCGTCATTGATGGTATCGCTTTCCAGACCAACATCCTGGCGTTGAACGCAGCGGTTGAAGCCGCGCGAGCGGGCGAACAGGGACGGGGCTTTGCCGTGGTAGCCGGTGAGGTTCGTAACCTGGCCCAGCGCAGCGCACAGGCGGCAAAAGAGATTAAAGGCCTGATTGAAGACTCCGTTGGTCGCGTTAACACCGGCTCAGTGCTGGTTGAGAGCGCGGGCGATACCATGAATGAGATCGTCAGTGCGGTAACGCGCGTCACCGACATCATGGGTGAAATTGCTTCTGCGTCGGACGAACAGAGCCGTGGCATTGACCAGGTGGGTCAGGCGGTGACCGAGATGGATCGCGTGACACAACAGAACGCCTCGCTGGTGGAAGAGTCTGCTGCAGCCGCTGCGGCGCTGGAAGATCAGGCCAGTAACTTAAAACAAGCGGTTTCTGCCTTTAATATTGGTAAAGAAATTGTCACGCAGGCCGTTAACAAGACTACGGCGGCAAAAAGTTTACGTTTAGAAAGTCCGTCAGAAGGCATTCGCCAGACATCACCGCGCGGTGACGAGAACTGGGAAACCTTTTAATTGCCTGGATAGCCCAGCCGTTGAGACGCGGTTGGGCGTAGCAGCAGACGTTCAACAGGTTTAGTTCAGGCCAGGTGCAAAGATGAAGAAATCGACGTTATTAGATCAACCGGAAGCGACGACGCTGCTGTCACAAATGGTGCAGCGCCTGCCCCTGTCCGATACCCATTTTCGCCGTATCAGCCAGCTCATCTATCAGCGTGCGGGGATCGTGCTGGCCGATCACAAGCGCGAGATGGTTTACAACCGTCTGGTTCGTCGTCTGCGCACGCTGAATATCGATGATTTTGGTCGCTATCTGGCCCTGCTGGAAAATGATCCAAACAGTGCTGAGTGGCAGGCGTTTATTAATGCGTTAACCACTAACCTGACAGCGTTTTTTCGCGAGGCGCATCATTTTCCCATCCTTGCGGAGCATGCACGTAAACGTCAGGGAAATTTCAGCGTCTGGAGTACGGCAGCTTCCACCGGCGAAGAACCTTACTCTATCGCGATTACCTTGGCTGAAACCTTAGGCATGGGACCGGGTAAATTCCAGGTACATGCCAGTGATATTGATACCCAGGTTTTGGAGAAAGCCGTGGCGGGCGTTTACCGCCAGGAAGAGCTGCGTACGCTGTCGCCCGCGCAGTTACAGCGTTTCTTTTTACGCGGTACAGGTCCACATGCTGGCATGGTTCGTGTCCGTTCCGAACTGGCGAACATGGTGAACTATACCCAGCTTAACCTGCTGGCAAATGACTGGGCCTTACCGGGACCGTTCGATGCGATCTTCTGCCGCAACGTAATGATCTACTTCGATAAAGAAACACAAGAAAAAATTCTACGTCGTTTTGTTCCTCTGCTGAAGCCCGGCGGCATTCTCTTTGCCGGACACTCAGAGAACTTCAGCCAGATTAGCAAAGAGTTTTGGCTGCGTGGGCAAACCGTTTATGGACTGACGAAGGAAAGATGATGAGCAAAATTACCGTGATGTGCGTAGATGATTCTGCGCTGATGCGGCAACTGATGACCGAAATCATCAACAGTCATCCTGATATGGAAATGGTGGCTACGGCCCCGGATCCGTTAGTGGCACGCGATCTGATTAAACAGTTTAATCCGCAGGTGTTAACGCTGGATGTTGAAATGCCGCGCATGGACGGCCTGGACTTTCTTGAAAAACTGATGCGTTTACGGCCTATGCCCGTGGTCATGGTGTCATCGCTGACGGGACAGGGCTCAGAAATCACGCTGCGCGCACTGGAGTTAGGTGCGATCGATTTCGTGACGAAGCCGCAGTTAGGCATTCGTGAAGGCATGCTGGCCTACAGCCAGATGATTGGTGACAAAATTCGCGCGGCGGCCCGGGCGCGCCTGCATGTTCGTAACGTCATGCCCGCGCCGGTCACGCTGAAAGCCGGCCCGTTGCTGAGTAGTGAAAAGTTGATTGCCATTGGTTCATCAACCGGGGGCACAGAGGCGATTCGTCACGTTTTACAGCCGTTACCGGCCACCAGTCCGGCACTGCTGATTACGCAACATATGCCACCGGGCTTTACCCGATCTTTTGCCGAGCGGCTGAACAAGCTGTGCCAGATAACAGTGAAAGAAGCGGAAGATGGCGAGCGTATTCTTCCTGGGCATGCCTACATCGCGCCTGGCGCAATGCACATGGAACTGGGGCGCAGCGGGGCGAACTACGTGGTGAAGCTGAATGAAGGCCCACCGGTTAACCGGCACAAACCTTCAGTGGATGTCTTGTTTAAATCGGTTGCGATTAACGCCGGGCGTAATGCTGTCGGCGTCATCCTGACCGGTATGGGTAACGATGGAGCAGCAGGCATGCTGGAAATGCATCGTGCCGGCGCCTGGACCATCGCGCAAAATGAAGCAAGTTGTGTCGTTTTTGGCATGCCACGCGAGGCGATAGCCAGCGGCGGCGTGAGCGAAGTAGTGGATTTAAGCAACATCAGCCAGCACATGCTGGCGAAAATTAGCGCCGGACAGGCATTGCGTATATAACCAGGCCCGTCCTGCCGGGCGAGATAACACAGGAGTAGATATGGCTGATAAAAACATGCGCTTTTTGGTAGTGGACGACTTCAATACGATGCGTCGTATTGTACGTAACCTGCTGAAAGAGCTTGGTTTCAATAACGTTGAAGAAGCGGAAGACGGCGTTGATGCGCTAGGCAAACTGAAAGCAGGTGGTTTCGATTTCGTTATCTCTGACTGGAACATGCCAAATATGGATGGCCTGCAACTGTTGCAGACTATTCGTGCCGATGCTGCCATGGCGAACCTGCCAGTTTTAATGGTGACGGCGGAAGCGAAGAAAGAAAACATTATTGCTGCCGCTCAGGCGGGTGCAAGCGGCTATGTAGTTAAGCCGTTTACGGCAGCCACGCTTGAAGAAAAGCTGGGCAAAATTTTTGAAAAACTGGGTATGTAAGGAGATGTGATGAGCGACCTTCCGAAATCAGCTGAGCAAGCCGCGGCACACGATATTATTTCCCGCATCGGTTCACTGACCCGCATGCTGCGTGACAGTCTGCGTGAGCTGGGGCTGGATCAGGCCATTGCAGAAGCTGCTGAAGCCATTCCTGACGCCCGCGACCGTCTGGACTATGTAGTGCAAAAGACCGCTCAGGCGGCCGACAGGGCGCTGAACAGCGTCGAAGCAGCGCAACCGCACCAGGACAAAATGGAAGCGGGCGCAATTGCGCTGAAAGGACGCTGGGATGCGTGGTTTGAAAATCCAATTGAACTTGCCGACGCGCGCGAGCTGGTGACGGATACGCGTGAGTATTTAGGGGAAGTGCCTACGCACACCTCTTTTACCAACAAGCAGTTGCTCGACATCATGATGGCGCAGGATTTCCAGGACCTGACCGGTCAGGTCATCAAACGCATGATGGATGTTATCCAGGAGATCGAGCGCCAGCTGTTAATGGTGCTGCTGGAAAACATGCCAGAAGTGAGCGCCGAGAAACGTCAGGTTGGCACCACGCTGCTTAACGGACCTCAGGTTAATGCCGCTGCGCCAGGCGTTGTGGCGAATCAGGACCAGGTTGATGACCTGCTGGACAGCCTGGGTTTTTAACCGTCAGTCTGTCTGGTCATCGCCGATCGGTTAACGGTCGGCGATTGCCGCCCCTTCTAAGATGGCCTGTTTCTGACAGGCCACTTCGCTTTTCTCTTTTGCCATCCGTGAAAGAGCGCGCATTTTTCACGTTTTATCCACGCTTTAACCAAACCCAAATTTGGCATTCTATGCTCAGAATTCCTGCCAACCGAGGTTTGTGGTGTCAGAAAATAGCGACGAAGACAAAACAGAATCGCCCACGGCCCACCGACTTGAGAAAGCACGTGAAGAAGGCCAGATTCCGCGTTCGCGCGAGTTGACCTCATTACTGATGCTGTTGGCCGGCATCATGATTTTATGGGTCGGCGGTGCCATGATGGCCCACCGGCTGGCCGCGATGGTGTCAACCGGATTGCGGTTTGACCATGCCATGGTGACCGATGACAAAATCATCATTGCGCATGTGGGCAATCTGATTATGCAGGCCATTGCGGCGCTGCTCCCGCTGCTGGGCGGGCTGGTTCTGGTCGCGATTGCCTCGCCAATGCTGCTGGGCGGCGTGGTAATCAGTGGAAAATCCATTAAGGTCGATTTTGGCAAACTGAACCCGCTGTCTGGTTTAAAGCGTATGTTTGCCGCTCAGGCCTGGACCGAACTGTTTAAAGGCATCCTGAAGACTATTCTTGTCGGCTGTGTTGCCGGCTGGTACGTCTGGAGCCACTGGCCCGATATGCTGCGTCTGATTGCCGAATCACCGACAACGGCACTGATTCACGGCATGGATATGATTGCCATCTGCTGCTCGCTGGTCATGCTCGGGTTAATCCCCATGGTGGGCTATGACGTTTTCTGGCAACTCTACAGCCATTTTAAAAAGCTGCGCATGTCGCGTCAGGAAATACGTGACGAACACAAACAGCAAGAGGGCGATCCGCACGTGAAAGGGCGTATTCGCCAGCAGATGCGTGCCGCCGCCCGGCGTCGCATGATGGCCGATGTTCCTAAAGCTGACGTTATCGTCACCAACCCAACGCACTACTCGGTTGCCTTGCAATATAACGAGAAAAAGATGAGCGCGCCCAAGGTCATCGCCAAGGGCGCAGGGGATATTGCCTTACGCATTCGTGAACTGGGCGCGGAACACCGTATCCCGGTTCTGGAAGCGCCGCCACTGGCGCGTGCGCTGTATCGACATACTGAAATTGGACAACACATTCCGGGCGCGCTGTATGGCGCCGTCGCAGAAGTGCTGGCCTGGGTCTGGCAGCTACGTCGCTGGAAGCGCGAAGGCGGCCTGATCCCCGTAAAACCTAAAGACCTGCCGGTCCCGGCAGAGATGGACTTTGCAGGAGAGAACACAAACGATGGCTAATCTGGCCGCTAAATTACGCCTACCGGGCAACGTCAAAGATATGCAGTGGCAGGTGCTTGCTGGTCCGGTGCTGATCATCATGATTTTGTCGATGATGGTTCTGCCGTTACCGCCATTCATCCTCGATCTGTTGTTTACCTTTAACATCGCCCTGTCGATCATGGTGCTGTTGGTGGCGATGTTTACCCAGCGCACGCTGGAGTTTGCAGCGTTTCCAACCATCCTGCTGTTTTCGACCTTGCTGCGCCTGGCGCTCAACGTTGCCTCAACCCGTATCATTTTGCTGGAAGGCCATACTGGCGCTGCCGCCGCCGGACGGGTGGTGGAAGCCTTTGGCCATTTCCTGGTCGGGGGCAACTTTGCCATCGGTATTGTGGTGTTTATCATCCTGGTGATTATCAACTTCATGGTTATCACCAAAGGTGCCGGCCGTATCGCTGAAGTAGGCGCGCGCTTTGTTCTTGACGGGATGCCCGGTAAGCAGATGGCCATCGACGCCGACCTGAATGCCGGTCTGATTGGTGAAGATGAAGCGAAACGCCGCCGTGCTGAAGTCACCCAGGAAGCCGACTTCTACGGCTCAATGGACGGTGCCAGTAAGTTCGTGCGTGGTGATGCCATCGCGGGCATCTTGATCATGGTCATCAACGTGATTGGCGGGCTGTTGGTCGGTATCGTGCAGCACGGCATGGATGCAGGACAGGCGGCAGAAACCTATACGTTGCTGACTATCGGTGACGGTCTGGTTGCCCAGATCCCGGCGCTGGTTATCTCGACGGCGGCGGGTGTTATTGTGACGCGCGTGGCAACCGATCAGGACGTCGGCGAGCAGATGGTAGGCCAGCTGTTTAAAGATCCTCGCGTACTGATGCTGAGCGGCGGCGTAATCGGTTTGCTGGGCCTGGTGCCGGGCATGCCGAACTTCGTTTTCCTGCTGTTTACGGCGGCCTTACTGGGGCTGGCATGGTGGTTACGCGGCCGCGAAATGCAGCCGAAAAAGAGCGTCGAATCACCCAGCAGCCTCACCAAATCGATGGAAACACCTGCCTCGGCCGAGGCGTCCTGGACCGATGTACAGCTGGAAGATACCCTGGGAATGGAAGTGGGCTATCGCCTGATTCCGATGGTCGATCATAATCAAAACGGTGAACTACTGGGGCGTATCCGCAGTATCCGTAAGAAGGTGGCGCAGGACGTCGGCTTCCTGCCACCGGTGGTGCATATCCGTGACAATATGGAATTGCCGCCGGCCCGCTATCGCATTTTGATGAAGGGCGTAGAAATTGGCAGTGGTGACGCGTATCCGGGGCGCTGGATGGCGATCAACCCCGGCACCGCAGCGGGCACCTTGCCGGGTGAAGCCACCGTCGATCCGGCGTTTGGCCTGGCCGCCGTGTGGATTGATGGCGCGCTGAAAGAACAGGCCCAGATTCAAGGCTTTACCGTGGTCGAAGCCAGTACGGTGGTGGCAACCCATCTTAATCATCTGATTGGTCAGTATGCCAGCGAGCTGTTTGGTCGCCAGGAGGCGCAACAGCTGCTGGATCGCGTCTCGTCCGAAATGCCTAAACTGACTGAAGATCTGGTGCCGGGCGTCATTACCCTGACAACCCTGCATAAAGTGCTGCAAAACCTGCTGGTGGAGCGCGTCTCTATTCGTGACATGCGCACCATCATTGAAACGCTGGCAGAGCACGCGCCGGTTCAAAGCGATCCGCAGGAGTTGACCAGCGTGGTGCGTGTCGCGTTGGGTCGCGCCATCACCCAACAATGGTTCCCGGGCAACGGTGAAGTTCAGGTCATTGGCCTGGATGCTACGCTGGAACGCCTGTTACTGCAGGCCCTGCAGGGCGGTGGTGGACTGGAGCCGGGGCTTGCCGATCGTCTGCTGGCCCAGACGCAGGAAGCCTTACAGCGTCAGGAGATGATGGGCGCGCCGCCGGTCTTACTGGTAAACCATCCATTACGTGCCTTACTGGCGCGCTTCCTGCGTCGTAACATGCCGCAGCTGGTGGTGCTCTCTAACATGGAATTAAGCGACAATCGTCAGATTCGCATGACCGCCACCATCGGAGGCAAACAATGAGATCGATGATGCTGTTTGCACTGTTCCTGCCGCTGTTTGCCCAGGCCGCTGACGGCGCCTGGAGCGCGAGCGCGGCGGGCCCGCTGATGGCCAATCGCGGTAGCTGGCAATCCTCACAGCCCTTAACGCCGCCGGACGAGGTAAAAGGGGCAATGACTGTGGTGAACTGGCGCTATCAGCTTACCCGGCCTGCGCCATCGGGCCTGCAGGTCCGGCTTTGTGCGGCGCAGCGCTGTACCGAACTGGACGGTGCCAACGGTGCGACGCGGGGGCTGACTGGGGTGACCGCGGATGAAACATTGCATATGGTGTTTGGTTTCGCCGGGAGCGGCAGCTTACCGCCCGGGCTGAAAGTGGTCAGCACAGACGTGACGGTTAATTACCAGTAAGCCTGATGATTCCATTGCGAAGACAGACTGGCTGCAATCGTGCAGGCGTGGAGCATTGCAGCCGGTCTGCCTGAAGCGGGCAGGTTAGGTTATTACCGTATTGAATCAGTCCGTACTTCGCAGCAGAAAACGAGAGATCAACCCGCCAGCCACACCGCCCACCATCGGCACCAGCCAGAACACCCACAGCTGCTGTAAGGCCCAGGTTCCCTGAAACAGCGCCATCGCCGTGCTGCGTGCCGGGTTTACCGACGTATTGGTTACGGGGATGCTAATTAAATGAATGAGCGTTAAGGCCAGGCCAATGGCGATGGGCGCGAAACCCGCGGGCGCGCGTTTATCGGTCGCCCCCTGAATGATGATCAGGAAAAAGGCGCTGAGTACCAGTTCAGTGACCACTGCTGCACACAGGGTGTAGCCCCCGGGGGAGTGTTCGCCGAAGCCGTTAGCCGCGAACCCGCTGGTGGTGGCATCAAAATCAGATTGCCCACTGGCAATCACATACAGCACGGCCGCCGCCGCGATACCGCCCGCGACCTGCATAATGATATAGGGCAAAATGGCCTGATATCCGATACGGCCGCCCGCCCATAAACCCAGCGTAACGGCAGGATTAAAATGGCCGCCCGAAAGATGACCCACAGCAAAAGCCATCGTCAGCACGGCAAGGCCGAAAGCCAGAGCCACGCCGGCAAAGCCAATCCCGGTTTGCGGAAAGGTTGCCGCCAGCAGAGCGCTTCCACAACCCGCCAATACTAACCAGAATGTGCCGATGAATTCGGCAAACGCTTTTTTAATCATTATCTTAGTTTCCTTTCTCGTTAACAGGTCAAGACCTGATGAAATGCGGGCTTATAGTAGAGCGCGCGCATCAGAAAGGAATAACCCCATGATCTTACGCAGATAAACAGGACATTATGGCTGCACAGGACAGTTTGTCCGTTGTTATGCATCATGATGTCTGGTTTTCAGGCGATAGCGGGCCGATTCATATCGTGGGCAGAGCAGGTGGCGAAAACAGCGATCGCGAAAATCATGACGCGGCAGCGGGGAAGGCGGGGAAGGCAGAGAGACAGGCGCCGGGCCACGGTGGGCACTCAGCGCCTGAAGAGGTTACATACGATCGACGGTTTCGATACCCAGCGTGTCCAGACCCAGTTTCAGGGTTTTGGCGGTCAGGGCAGCAATCTGTAACCGGCTTTGACGGGTCGCTTCATCTTCGGCCGCCAGAATCGGGCAGTGCTCGTAGAAGCCGGAGAACAGGCCAGCCACGTCATAGAGGTACGCACACATCACATGCGGCGTGCCGTCACGGGCAACCTGAGTAATGACTTCTTCAAACTGTAACAGGCGCGTAGCCAGCAGGGCTTCACGGTCGTCCGTCAGGGTGATGTCGGCCTGAATCGCGTCGGCGTCAATACCGGCCTTACGGAATACCGACAGGACACGCGTATAAGCGTACTGCATATAAGGCGCGGTGTTACCTTCAAACGCCAGCATGTTGTCCCAGTCAAAGATATAATCCGTGGTGCGGCTCTTTGACAGATCGGCGTATTTTACCGCGCTGACGCCGACGACTTCCGCAAGTGCAGCCCGCTCTTCTTCGCTCATCTCCGGATTTTTTTCGCTAACCAGCGAGTAAGCACGATCGTAAGCTTCATCCAGCAGGTCAGAAAGTTTGATGGTGCCGCCGCTGCGGGTCTTAAACGGACGACCGTCTTTACCCAGCATCATGCCAAATGCATGGTGCTCAAGCGGCACAGATTCAGGCACATAACCGGCTTTACGCACGATGGTCCACGCCTGCTGTAAATGCTGATGCTGGCGCGAATCGATGTAGTAAATCACCCGATCGGCATGCAGCGTTTCGTAGCGGTATTTGGCGCAGGCAATATCAGTCGTAGTGTAAAGATAGCCGCCGTCTTTCTTCTGAATGATGACGCCCATAGGCTCACCTTCTTTATTCTGGTATTCATCCAGAAAGACCACAGTCGCCCCTTCACTCTCTACGGCTAACCCTTTCGCTTTAAGGTCGGCAACAATACCCGGCAGCATGTCGTTGTAAAGGCTCTCGCCCATGACGTCTTTGCGGGTCAGCGTGACGTTAAGGCGGTCATAGATATGCTGGTTCTGGCTCATGGTGATATCGACCAGCTTTTTCCACATCTGACGACAGTAGTCATCGCCGCCTTGTAACTTCACCACGTAGCGACGTGCGCGCTCTGCAAATTCCGGATCTTCATCGTAGGTGCGCTTGGCTTCACGATAAAACCCTTCTAAGTCAGCCAGCGCCATTTCGGCATGGTTTTCGTTCTGCTGTTTCTCAAGGAAAGCTATCAGCATTCCGAACTGCGTTCCCCAGTCGCCAACGTGGTTGGCCCGGATGACGTTATGGCCCAGAAACGCCAGAGTGCGGACAGCGGCATCACCAATAATGGTGGAGCGGACGTGCCCGACGTGCATTTCTTTCGCGACATTCGGGGCAGAGTAATCCACGACGATAGTCTGAGGTTCAACGCTGGCGACGCCGAGTCGCGGATGCTGCAGGGCATTCCTGGCATGTTCTGCCAGCCAGCCACGATCGAGAAAGATGTTAATAAACCCGGGTCCGGCAATCTCAACTTTACTGGCAATACCGCTAAGATCCAGATGTTGAATAACAGTTTCAGCTAATTGTCGCGGCGCCTGGCCCAGTTTTTTGGCCACGGCCATGATGCCGTTTGCCTGATAATCACCAAACTGAACTTTGGCCGACTGGCGAACCTGAGGTTCGCAATCGGAGGGAGCACCAGCCAGCACCATAGCCTGACTGACTTTTGCGGAAAGAAGCGCCTGAATATTCACCGGGTTACCTTACATATGCTAAGAAAAGCACGCTGACAGCGCAGCGTGCTTCATCCTCATTCTGCCGGAGGCGATGACCAGCGTCATCACCAGGCAGAACGGAAAAAAAGAGGGAAAAAGTATACGTGAATTGTCAGCCTGAGTCAGTAACTGGATAAACGCGGAGAAACAGCGCCGAGGATGTTTGCCAAAGGATTAGCGACGGCGCGCGCGACGCGCATTTTTAACGCTCTTGTCTTCTCGCACCTTCCAGTGGCGCGCAAGGGCAAATCCCATCAGTGCGATTAATGTTGCCACTACGATGAGCATAGTCATAAAAACGTTCCTTATAATGGTATTGATGCAAATTTATAAGAAAGGTGACGCGGCTGCAATCATGTTGTGGGTAAATGAGAATTGTCTTATTGTATTAATTAACATCAATTTAAACAGATGGTTAAGTGGTTTTTGTCAACTTAATTGTGGATCTAAAAAGAAGATAAGTCTGAATTAAAAGCGTAATTTATCTGCCTTAATGGAAAAAAATCATCCAAATAAGATGAATCTTACCATTATGTCGTTTAGGATTTAATGCTAACAATGAGTTACGATATTTAAGTCTGTGAATTTTAGAAGGACAGAGGCAACCGTGAGCACCACCTTTCCACCAGAACTGGACGATTTACGCGAAGATTTGACCGCTTTCGAACAACGGTTACAAATTTTTTCTCAGCGACTCGGTTTAGATAATGCCGAGCTTGATGTCGATCATGTCGCGGTTCGCTGTCACCAGAACACCACCGCCGAACGTTGGCAGCAGGGTCTGGCGAAAATGGGCCAGCAATTTTCGGCAGCGATGATCAATGGTCGTCCTGTATGCCTGTTCAAACTGCATCAGCCCCTCCAGATTGCCGGCTGGCAGATCGACGTGGTGGAGTTACCCTGGCCTGGCGAGAAACGCTATCGCCATGAAGGCTGGGAGCATGTGGAAGTGGTATTAAGGGGCGAGCCAGAAACGCTTGGGATGCGGGCCATGGCGTTGCTGTCCGACCATGCGCTGTCTCAGCCCGGTATTTCGTTCAAAACCAGCTCGCCAAAAGGGGAAAATGAACGTTTGCCTAATCCCACTCTCGCTGTAACCGACGGGGAAACCACGATAAAGTTTCACCCGTGGAGCCTGGAAGAGATCGTGGCCAGTGAGCAGTCTTAACCCTGAGCGTCAACCGCGCGTTTAAGCCGTCTGACCGCTTCTTCCAACAGCGCGCGTGGGCAACCGAAATTGATGCGCACGAAACGGTCATCGCCAAAATCGCGACCCGGTGAGAAACCCAGCCCGTATTTTTCAAAATAAAGTGCCGGGCTGGCAACCGGTAATGCGCTGGCATCAATCCAGCCGAGATAGCTGCCTTCCGGTGACACCATCGAGAGTCCGGGGAGCGCATTGACCTGTGCAACCAGCCAGTCACGATTACCGCGCAGATAGTCCAGCTGTGCGTCAAGCCAGTCATCATTGTCGCGCCAGGCAACCTCTGCGGCTACCAGCGCCAGAATATCAACAGAGGGAACGATACCCTGGCGGACGGCGTTGAAACGTGCACGCAGTGCCGGGTCAGGGATGATGGCGACGGATGCGCCCAGGCCTGCGATGTTAAAGGTTTTCGAGGGCGAAAGCAGGGTGACGCTGCGCCGGGCGGCATCGTCGCTCAGGGAGGCGAACGGGATGTGTTGCAGGCCCTGTGTTAACAGCAGGTCGCAATGGATTTCGTCAGAACAGACAATCAGGTCATGCTGTTGGGCAAACGCCAGCTGGGCCTCCAGCTCGTCCCGGCGATAAACCGTACCGCCAGGATTCTGGGGATTACACAGCATCAACAGCTTTTTGTCCTGCATTTTCCCTTCGGCGGCGCTGAGGTCCATGACCCAACGCCCGTCTTGTAATGTTAATGGCAGACTCAGCTGGTCGCGTTCCGCCAGTTTAGCGGCCGAGCGAAAAGGGGGATAAATCGGTAAGGGCGCGACGGTACCTTGCGATGGCTGAGTAAACGCGCGGACCGACAGATTTAAGCCGCAGACAACGCCGGGCAAGACAACAACCCATTCGGGATCGACCTGCCAGTGATAACGTGATGCACAGCGGGCGATAAGCGCCGCAATCAATCCCTGGGGCTTATCGCCATAGCCGAAAACGCCGTGTTCAACGCGGGCTTTAATGGCTTCAATGATACGCTCAGGCGATCGGAAATCCGTATCGGCGACCCACAGTGGCAGAATATCCTGACCCGCATATTTGTGCCATTTAAGACTATCACTGTGACGGCGGTCTATCCGTTGGTCAAAATTGAATGTCATTGTTAGTTTTCCACGTAAACTGTTCTAAGGGATAAGCGTACCTGACGAATTTGGCGTGAACAGGAAGCCATGTAAAGGAGAAGACAATGACGACACTGGAAATTTGTTGCTATGGGGTGGATTGTGCATTAACTGCCCAGCAGGCGGGTGCCGATCGCATAGAGCTTTGCGCCGCGCCGCGTGAAGGCGGGCTGACGCCCTCTGCAGGCATGCTGGAGGTCGCCCGTCGTGACATCACAGTTCCGGTGCATCCTATTGTTCGCCCTCGCGGTGGCGACTTCTGCTATTCCAGCCGTGAATTTGAAACGATGAAGTCAGACGTGGCGCGTATCCGTGAACTGGGTTTTCCCGGCATCGTTCTGGGCATGCTGGACGAAGATGCCAATATCCATGCCAGTCAGATGCGACAAATCATGGCCCTGTGCGACGGGATGGCGGTGACGTTTCACCGCGCCTTCGATCTGTGCCATCGGCCCAAGCGTTCGCTTGATGTGCTGACGGATTTTGGCGTCAGTCGCATCCTGACCTCTGGCCAGCAGCAAAGCGCGGAAAGCGGAATTGCATTATTGAGGGAACTTAATGAATACAGTGCAGGTCCAATCATTATGGCCGGTGCTGGCGTTCGCCTCAGCAACCTGCAAAAGTTTCTGGATGCGGATATTCGCGAGGTACACAGCTCGGCCAGCCACCATGTGGCATCCCCGATGCGCTACCGTAAAGTGGGCGTCTCCATGTGTTCCGAAGCCGAAATTGATGAGTTCAGCCGCTACTGCGTCGATGGCGATGTCGTTGAGGCAATGAAAAGTGTGATGCAAATGAATACCGCCCGGGTGGCCTGACTCATGACCAGTTTTGCCGCGCAGCACGCCGATTGATGACGTGATGTTTGCAAGTACCAAACCCCAGTAAATTTGCTGGGGTATTTTTTGCCCAAAATTCCTTCAGCGACCTTTATCGTCGTGCCTGCGAAACTGAATTTAGTCGCTGCTGGCGCTGAGAGAAGAATTCCGCTTTCCATCATCCGTCGGTTCCTGCTATTTCGGGTAAACCGTTTACGACATTGACGTCCGAGGTGCACACCATGCGATGCGTTCTGCTGTCCGCTGTGATTACGTTGTTCTCTTTTCCCGCCGCCTGGGCCGCAGCCTCATGTCCGCCATACAGTAAAGCGGTGACCAACAGCAATAACTGGATCCTGCTGGGCGGCAGTGCCAAAGGTCAGGTGCGTCAGGTGATTGCCGGCGAGTTTGGTAAAGACGTCAACTCACAGAAACGGGTACTGGGGCAGTTTGATCGCTGTGGCGATCTGCTGGTGGCGGACATCAGCTATAACAAAAATGAGCGCAACGTCATCCTGAGCATGGAACAGCACCTGGTTAGGGTTCAGAACGGCTGGGTTGCGGAATATGCCTATCTGGTTAAAGTCATCAGGCAGGGCAGTGAAGTGGTGGTCGATAACCGTCAGGGCACTATTCAGTGGCAGAAGGGCAAAAACGGCAACATCATCAGCGCATCGGATAAATTTATCAGCATGGGTAAAGACGGGTTTACGGATACGACGTACCGTTATGATAAACGTTTCCGCTTACTAAAAAGTATCGCGCGAGGTACCGATCCCGTCAGTAACGGGGAATACCGTTATGAGTGGAATCCACAAGGCCTTGTCACCCGTTCGACCTCTGCCCGCCGCAAAGATACCTATACCTATGATAACCAGTGGCGGGAGCTGCGCCTGAATGGCAGCGCAACGACAGACGTCAGCACATTGCGCACCGTGGATGAATGCCAGTTCTGGGATGACAAGGGCAACTGTACCCTGAGTTATCTGAATGAAACTGAAGTCTTTGATAAAGGCACGATACAGCGTCACCTCAGTGCGGTTTATAAATACCAGTACTGGGATAAACCCACCGAGGCGACAGACTAGTCCCTATTTCACCGTTTTACTGAATGCGTCCAGACCCAGCAGCGCATGGGCAATCTGTTCCGGTGCCAGGTGAGGATTGAGGTTTTTCAGCGTATCCCCCTCGCTGTTTGCCAGTGCGCCAATTTTTACCAGGTTCTCCCAGCTTTCCCCTTCCAGATGCATCTCCTTTAACGTGGTCGGCATGTTAATGGAACGGTAGAAGCGGATGTAGCGGGCAATTTCTTCATCGGGTCGTTGCTCAAGCACCATCTGGGTCAGCGTGCCGTAAGCCACTTTTTCACCGTGAGTGAGGTGATGGATATCGCCATCAATCGCGGTAAATCCGTTGTGAATAGCATGCGCAGCGGCCAGCCCGGCATTTTCAAAGCCCAAACCTGACAACAATGTGTTGGCTTCTACCACCGCTTCTACAGCGGGCGTCACGCGCTTTTCCGCAACGGCAATGTAGGCGCTGTAGCCCCATGTTAATAACGTTTCTTCACAGGCACGGGCAATCGCCAGGCCGGCAATGGTCGGGTCGCCATTAACCATTGATTTTGCATGGCTGCGGGCCACCGCCTGGGCTTCCACCCAGGTTGCCAGGCCATCCGCAATCCCTGACGCAAACAGGCGGGCAGGCGCAGCGGCGCAAACGGCGGTATCAATTAACACCAGATCGGGGTTTTTACTGTAGAAACGGTAGCTTTCAAAAACGCCGCTGTCGGAATAGATGACAGACAGTGCACTACAGGGCGCATCAGTTGAGGCTATCGTGGGCACAATCACCACCGGCTGTTTAAGCTCATCAGCCACGGCCTTTACGGTATCTAACGTTTTACCGCCACCCAGGCCAATCACCACATTACAGCCTTGCTGCTGCGCATGCTGACTTAAGCGGGTAATTTCATTCGTGGATGCCTCGCCATTAAACTGCTGACGGCTCAACGTGATGCCCGCATTTTCCAGCGTGGACTGCGCGCGTTCACCGATGAGTCCCCAGACCACATCGTCAGCGACCACGAAAGCGTGATTGCCTAACTCCTTGACATACTTTCCCAGTTCATCGAGCACACCCGCACCTTGCACATATTTGCGGGGCGAAGAGAAAATAAATTTACTCATGATCGTAGCTCCTGGTTTCTTCAATCGAGGCCGTTACCGGCCCGCTAATAAAGCCATTAAAAAGCGTAGCAGCGAATTGCCTCGGGGTACCTGTACAGCCACAAAAACGCTTGTTATTGTTAAGCGTCCCTAATCAGGAGTGCGCCCATGACGGCTTCCGTTCTCTCTTTTCTGTTGGCGATCACCGTGCTGACCCTGACGCCAGGGTTTGATACGGCATTAATCCTGCGATCGGCAGCCGCGCAGGGCTGGCGTCGCGCCAGCGCGACGGCGCTGGGCGTAGCGACAGGCTGTCTGTTATGGGGCATTGCGGTGGGGTTGGGCTTAGGTGCGCTGCTGCTGGCCTCTGAAATGGCTTACAACCTGCTTAAGTGGATGGGGGCGGCTTATCTGCTCTGTCTGGGGAGTAAACTGCTATGGCGTCCGCGCACCCAGCGTGCATTATTACCCACTGAACCCCCTACGCAGCAAACGCATCTGGCCTGTTTTGTGCGGGGGTTGCTGGGAAATCTGCTAAATCCTAAAGTCGGCGTTTTCTACGTCACCTTCTTACCGCAGTTTATTCCTCAGGGGGGATCGGTGCCGATTTGGTGCAGCCTGATGGCATTGACACATATGGTGATAGGGTTAATGTGGAGCAGCGTACTCATAGGCAGCAGCCACTACTTTGCGGCGCAGCTCAAAAGACCGCGCGTGTTAACCGTGATGGATCGGTTAACGGGCTGTGTGTTTATTGGATTCGCGGCGAAACTGGCGCTGTCTCGCCGCTAAACATTAGGGTTTCGTTGCAACCAGCACGGCGCGCAACGGCGCCGGATAACCTTCGACGGTTTTGCCAGAGTCGGCAGGATCCAGAAATTCTGCCAGCGATTCGCTGGTCATCCAGCTGGTACGGCGTTGCTCATCTGTGGTCGTCACGGCAAAGTCCACAATGCGCACATCGACAAAACCGCACTTCTCCAGCCAGCTTTTCAGCGCCTCGGCAGAGGGAATAAAATAGACGTTGCGCATTTGGGCATAGCGTTCGCCCGGCACCAGCACCTGATTCACATCGCCCTCAATCACTAATGTTTCCAGGACCAGCTCGCCGCCGCTGACCAGCTGATTTTTAAGCTGAAGGAGGTGGTCAAGCGGTGAACGACGATGATAAAGCACGCCCATGGAAAAGACGGTATCAAAGGCCTGAAGCACCGGCAGCTGTTCAATACCCAGCGGCAGCAGATGGGCACGGCGATCGTCATTTAACAACTTACGCACGGCTTCGAACTGGCACAGAAACAGCTGCATGGGATCGATACCGACAACCAGATGCGCACCCGCACCGATCATGCGCCACATATGGTAGCCACTGCCACAGCCCACATCCAGCACGGTGCGTCCGGCCAGCGGAGAGATGTGCGGCAGCACGCGGTCCCACTTCCAGTCCGAGCGCCATTCTGTGTTGATTTCGGTGCCATAAAGCGAATAAGGGCCTTTACGCCAGGGCATCAGGTTGCGCAACAGTTTCTCAATGCCCTGACGATGACGTTCGCTGACATCATCACGATCGGCACTGACGCTGTGCAGCAGATCCAGTCGCTGAGGTTCCAGTTGAGGTAAGTATTCCAGCGATTTATACCAGTCACGGAAGTGCCCGTGCAGATTTTCACGCTGCCATTCGCTAATTTGCGCAGGCAGCACCTCCAGCCATTTTGCCAGGGGACCTACGGCGATTTGCTGATAAAAACGGCCAAAGTCGATCATTTTAATGCCACCAACGAACCAAAATTAAAACACTGAAACCACAGCTCAGCATGAGAGAAACCGGCCTGCTTAAGGCGTGCTTTATGCGTTTCTACGCTGTCGGTAAGCATCACATTTTCCAGCATGCTGCGTTTCTGGCTGATTTCCAGCTCGCTGTAACCGTTGGCACGCTTAAAGTCGTGATGCATGTTGAACAGCAGTTCACCGACGTCACGATCTTCAAAGCTGAACTTTTCTGAGAGTACCAGTGCACCGCCAGGATTCAGCCCTTGCCAGATTTTGCTCAGCAAGGCCAGACGGGCGGGCGGTTCGAGAAACTGCAGGGTGAAATTAAGCACCACCAGGGAGGCATTCTCAATCGCGATATCACAGATATCCGCTTCGACGACAGTCACCGGCGTCGAAGCGCGGAAGGCATCAATGTGGCGGCGGCAGCGCTCCACCATAGCCGGGGAATTGTCCACGGCTATAATCTCGCAGCCGGGCACATGAATATTGCGGCGCACCGAGAGCGTGGCAGCGCCTAACGAACAGCCCAGATCGAAGACCTGGCTGTTGGGCTGGACGAAACGCTCTGCCAGCATGCCAATCATCGAAATGATGTTGGAATAGCCTGGCACCGAGCGCTGAATCATGTCGGGAAACACTTCAGCGACACGCTCGTCAAACGTCCAGTCGCCCAGTTTTTCGATGGGCGCAGAAAAGAGTTGATCGCGATCAGACATAACGAAAATCCGAAGAGACGGCGGAAAGGGCGCTATTTTGGCAGAAACGGCCGCGGCCTGCACCCTTTAAGCCGTTAACATTAACGCACGCCGAACAACAGCGGCCAGGGCAGATAAATCAGGTTAAAAACGACCATGCCAAACAGCGAAAATAACGTCAGCATCATGCCGTATTTACGTCCACTCATGGCATCGTGGCGCAGACCATAAGCATGGAAAAAACGGCCAATAAAAAACAGGATGCCGGTCAGGTGCACCATCCAGATAGCCGCGCCGTTCATCTCCAGCACAATCAGCAGTAATAACGCCAGTGGGACAGTTTCAACGGCGTTACCGTGAATCCGGATAGCCATGTGCAAATCGTGGCGGCCACCATCGCCATAAGCCACATGATGCTGACGCCGTAATCGCACGACATTCAGTGTAAATTTCATGATCAGTAAGGCGCCGATCACCGCATATAACGCGCTTATCATCGTTGATTCCTTATTATTACCTGTACCAGAGGTGTGATGTTGTCTGTCGCTATCAGAATAGCGAATCCTGTTGCGGCCAGTCGGGTCCGGGACCAATGCTGGCATCAATTTTTTGCAGTTCAGGCCACAAGGCCTGCACCAGTGGAAAAACCTGGCCCATGTCGGGCGTGTGAATAAAGACAAACGGTTCGCTTTCTTTGTGCCATTCAGCCAGTTTAGTCAGCCAGATGCGAAACAGCGGCAGGCTCTCTTCCAGCCTGTCGCTGCCGACAAAGCGGATCATGGGGCGCATTCCTGTTAACAGGGCATGGGGCGGGACGCGCGGTTTCTGCTGGCGGGCATGAAGCGCCGCCGGGCTTTGTGAGGTAGACGTATGCACCGGGCGACTGTCCAGCACTACGCGGTTAACGCCGCGCTGCAGCAGGCCGCGATTCAGTGCGCGTTCGGCTTCGCCTTTGGCAAAAAAGGCGGGATGTCGTACTTCCACACCATAGGAAAAGTTGGCTGGCAGGCTATCCAGAAACCGCCACAGGTCGCTGAGCTGGGCAGGCGAAAAGCTGGCGGGCAGTTGTAGCCAGTACTGACCAATGCGGTCGGCAAGCGGGTGCATCAGGCGAAAAAAATTCGTCACGAGGTCGTCGGTGTTTTTTAGTGCAGCCTGGTGACTGATCGTACTGGGGAATTTAAAACAAAAGCGAAACTGGTCATGCGTCATGTCTCGCCAGCGCAACACGGTTTCGTTATCCGGCAGCGCATACAGCGTGGTATTGCCCTCAACGGTCTGAAAGTAACGGGCATAATCCGCCAGGGTTTCAATGCCCCATCGTTTCCAGTGAGCATGGTGCCATTGCGGCAAACCAATACGAAGTGTCACGCCTGACTCCCGTCGTTGAGTGTGATGGTAATTATCCTGTAAGGCAGTATATTGACGCAACCCGGTGAAAAGGGAACAGGAAATGCCGTGCTTTAGCATGGCTCCACTTATCCTGTCAGCCTTTTTCCATTATAATAGCGGCCTTTTTTGCGACAGCACCTGATAAGGTTACGCGGCCTGGTGTTGTCTGCTGCAGCGGCGAAGTTAAAAGGATAGTGTTATGCGTACAGAGTATTGTGGACAGCTCAATCTGTCTCATGTGGGTCAGCAAGTTACGCTTTGCGGCTGGGTCAATCGCCGTCGCGATCTGGGAAGCCTGATCTTTATCGACATGCGCGACCGCGAAGGCATCGCTCAGGTGTTTTTTGATGCCGATCATCAAGAGGCGTTCCAGCTGGCCTCTGAACTGCGTAACGAATTCTGTATCCAGATCACCGGTACCGTCCGTGCCCGTGACGAAAAAAACAGAAACAGCGACATGGCGACCGGTGACGTTGAAGTCTTTGCCCACGCGCTGACCATCATCAACCGTGCTGAACCGCTGCCGCTGGATTCAAACCAGACCAACAGTGAAGAGGCGCGTCTGACTTATCGCTATCTGGACCTGCGTCGTCCGGAGATGGCGCAGCGGCTGAAAACCCGTGCCAAAATCACCAGCTTCGTGCGTCGTTTCATGGACGACGAAGGGTTCCTCGATATCGAAACGCCCATGCTGACAAAAGCAACACCGGAAGGTGCGCGCGACTATCTGGTGCCAAGCCGGGTACACAAAGGCAAGTTCTACGCGCTGCCGCAGTCACCGCAGCTGTTTAAACAGCTGCTGATGATGTCGGGCTTTGACCGCTATTACCAGATTGTTAAGTGTTTCCGTGATGAAGACCTGCGTGCGGATCGTCAGCCAGAGTTTACCCAGATCGACGTTGAAACCTCTTTCATGACCGCTGAGCAGGTACGTGAGAAGATGGAACGCCTGATCCGTGAGCTGTGGATGGACATCAAAGGCGTGGACCTGGGCCAGTTCCCGCAGATGACTTTTGCTGAAGCCATGCATCGTTACGGTTCGGATAAGCCCGATCTGCGCAATCCGATGGAGCTGGTGGACGTCGGTGATCTGCTTAAAAGTGTCGAATTCCAGGTGTTTGCTGGCCCGGCGAACGATGTCAAAGGCCGCGTGGCGGCGTTGCGCGTACCGGGTGGTGCGGCGCTGACGCGTAAGCAAATTGATGAGTACGGCAAGTTTGTTGAAATCTACGGCGCCAAAGGGCTGGCGTGGATGAAGATCAACGAACGCGCCAAAGGGTTCGAGGGCGTGCAGAGTCCGGTTGCCAAATTCCTGAGTGCCGACATCGTAGAAGCGATCCTGAACCGCACGGGTGCGCAAGATGGCGACCTGATCTTCTTTGGGGCCGACCGTGCCAAAGTGGTTGCTGATGCACTGGGTGCGCTGCGCCTGAAAGTGGGCCGCGATCTGCAAATCACCGATGAAAAAGCGTGGGCACCACTGTGGGTTGTCGATTTCCCGATGTTTGAGGAAGACGAGGAAGGCGGCCTGGCGGCAATGCACCATCCGTTCACCTCCCCGAAAGACATGACCGCAGAGGCGCTGGCCAGCGATCCGGTTCAGGCCGTTGCGAATGCCTACGATATGGTGATTAACGGCTACGAAGTCGGTGGTGGCTCGGTACGTATCCACAACAGCAAAATGCAGCAGACGGTGTTCAGCATTCTTGGTATCACCGAAGAGGAGCAGCGTCTGAAGTTTGGCTTCCTGCTTGATGCACTGAAATACGGCACGCCACCGCATGCAGGTCTGGCATTTGGTCTGGATCGTCTGACCATGTTGCTCACCGGCACCGATAACATTCGCGATGTTATCGCGTTCCCGAAAACCACCGCCGCTGCGTGCATGATGACCGAAGCACCGAGCGAAGCCAATCCGGCTGCGTTACTGGATCTGGGCATTTTGGTGGCACCGAAGAAAGAAAAGTCAGAGAACAAGTAATGGGCAATAAACATCCGGTATCGGTGCTGGTCGTCATTTATGCGCAAGATACGGGCCGGGTGTTAATGCTGCAGCGACGTGATGATGACAGCTTCTGGCAATCGGTCACGGGCAGCCTGGAAGTTGGGGAGACCCCGCGCCAGGCGGCTGAACGTGAAGTGTCAGAGGAGCTGGACATCCATATTGCGGACGAAGGGTTAGTGCTGGAAGATTGTCACAAACAGATTGAGTTTGAAATTTTCCCGCACTATCGCCACCGTTACGCACCAGGTATCACGCATAACCGCGAACACTGGTTCCGGTTGGCGTTGCCCGCGGAACGTGACCTGCTCCTTAGCGAGCATCTTGCTGCCCGCTGGCTAGAGCCCGCCGTTGCCGCTGCCCTGACAAAGTCCTGGAGTAACCGCCAGGCAATAGAGGAATTTATCTGAATGCCCGCCGTAACGCGTTTGTTGGGCGGCAATTACGCTAAATTTCAATCATTCGACGAAGCGCAGCTTTCGTTCCCTAAACTCGGTGCTGGTGGTAAACCGGCACCGTTAAAATTGAAGAGTCGGGCATCATTAGTACTGCGACGTCGTTGACCGTCAGTGCCCTGCACCCGGAACGTCCCTGGTGACGTTTCGGGTGCAGGGACTGTCGGGCGGGGGATCGTAAGTCAGATAGCCTGGGCGATTGTTAAGATCGGAGAATATGCAAGATGGCTGGACATAGTAAATGGGCGAATACCAAGCATCGCAAGGCTGCTCAGGATGCCAAGCGCGGTAAAATCTTCACCAAAATCATTCGCGAGCTGGTGACCGCCGCGAAGCTGGGTGGCGGCGATCCCGGCTCTAACCCACGTTTACGTGCTGCCATGGATAAAGCGCTGTCCAACAACATGACGCGCGATACGATGAACCGTGCGATTGCACGCGGCGTGGGCGGCGAAGATGATTCCAACATGGAAACCATCATTTATGAAGGCTACGGTCCGGGCGGTTCTGCCATTATGATCGAGTGCCTGAGTGATAACCGTAACCGTACCGTAGGTGAAGTGCGTCATGCATTCACGAAAACCGGCGGCAACCTGGGAACCGATGGTTCCGTGTCTTACCTGTTCAGTAAAAAAGGCGTCATTTCTTATGCGCCGGGTCAGGACGAAGATGCCGTAATGGAAGCCGCGCTGGAAGCCGGGGCAGAGGATGTGGTTGCCTACGACGATGGCGCGATGGATGTCTTCACTGCCTGGGAAGAGATGGGCACCGTGCGCGATGCGCTCGAAGCCGCAGGACTGAAAGCCGATACCGCTGAAGTTGCCATGATCCCGTCAACCAAAGCAGAAATGGATGCGGAAACCGCACCGAAACTGTTGCGTCTGATCGATATGCTGGAAGACTGTGACGACGTGCAGGAGGTTTATCATAACGGTGAGATCTCCGACGAGGTGGCGGAAACGCTGTAATGCTGTATTGCGTTCATCGCTGGCTGGAGACGCGTGATGTCGATTATTTTGGGGATTGACCCAGGTTCACGCGTCACCGGTTACGGGGTTATTCGTCAGATCGGTCGCCAGCTCACTTATCTGGGCAGCGGCTGTATCCGAACCAATACAACAGAGCTGCCAGCGCGCCTGAAGCTGATTTATGCGGGCGTGAGCGAAATTATCACGCAGTTTTCGCCGGACTTTTTCGCTATCGAACAGGTGTTTATGGCGAAGAATGCCGACTCGGCACTGAAACTCGGACAGGCGCGTGGTGCTGCCATCGTCGCGGCAGTAAACCATGATTTGCCGGTGTTTGAATATGCAGCCCGGCAGGTCAAGCAGACGGTTGTCGGGACAGGCGGGGCAGAGAAGAGCCAGGTGCAGCACATGGTTAAATCCTTGCTTAAACTGGCAGCCAATCCTCAGGCCGATGCCGCCGATGCGCTGGCAATCGCCATCACGCACTGCCATGTTGCACAGAATGCTGCGCGCATGAGCGAGAGCACGCTGGTGCTGACACGCGGCCGGTTGCGACAGCGCTAACGACAACTGCAGCAGAATGCCCGTCAGGCTGGATATTCATCCAGCCTTTTTTATGATATAAATTCCGCCACATACGTTGAATAAGGAAGGCATCAGGTGATAGGTCGTTTACGGGGAACCATTCTGGAAAAGCAGCCACCGTTGGTCCTGCTGGAGGCGCATGGCGTGGGTTATGAAATCCATATGCCAATGACCTGTTTTTATGAACTGCCTGAGCTTAATCACGAAGCGATCATCTTCACGCAATTTGTGGTCCGTGAAGATGCGCAACTGCTGTTTGGCTTCAACAGCAAACAGGAACGCGCCCTGTTTCGCGAGTTAATCAAAGTGAACGGCGTCGGTCCTAAACTGGCACTTGCCATTCTTTCAGGCATGTCGGCTCAGCAGTTTGTGACGGCGGTTGAAAAAGAAGAGATCGCCGCGCTCGTTAAACTGCCGGGCGTGGGCAAGAAAACCGCCGAACGTCTGGTGGTGGAAATGAAAGACCGCTTTAAAGGCATGCATGGCGATCTGTTTGGCGGCGATTCGGCCTTTACGCTGACCACGCCGGGCCCGGAGCCAGAGACCAACGATGCAGAATCGGAAGCGGTTGCAGCGCTGGTGTCGCTGGGGTATAAACCGCAGGAGGCGAGCCGCATGATCAGTAAAGTTGGCCGTCCTGACGCGGATTGCGAAACGTTAATCCGTGAAGCGCTCCGCGCCGCTATTTGAGGTAATTCATGATTGAAGCCGATCGCCTGATCTCCGCTGCCAGCATTAACGAAGAAGAGGGCCTTGACCGCGCCATTCGTCCGAAGATGCTGACCGAGTATGTCGGCCAGCCGCAGGTGCGTGAGCAGATGGAAATTTTCATTAAGGCGGCACAACTGCGTGGTGATGCGCTGGATCATTTATTGATTTTTGGCCCTCCCGGGCTGGGCAAAACGACGCTGGCCAACATTGTGGCCAACGAGATGGGCGTGAATCTGCGCACCACCTCTGGTCCGGTGCTGGAAAAAGCGGGCGATCTGGCCGCGATGCTGACCAACCTTGAACCGCACGACGTGCTGTTTATTGATGAAATCCATCGTCTTTCACCGGTCGTGGAAGAGGTACTTTATCCGGCCATGGAAGACTATCAGCTGGATATTATGATTGGTGAAGGCCCGGCTGCGCGCTCCATCAAACTGGATCTGCCGCCCTTTACGCTGATTGGCGCTACAACGCGGGCTGGCTCGCTGACGTCACCCCTGCGCGATCGCTTTGGCATCGTGCAGCGTCTGGAGTTCTACCAGGTTAAAGATCTGCAGCACATTGTAGGACGCAGCGCCGCCTGTCTGGGCCTGGCGCTGAGCGAGGAGGGCGCGCTGGAAATCGCCCGCCGCTCTCGCGGAACACCACGTATCGCCAATCGCCTGCTACGTCGGGTACGGGATTTTGCAGAGGTGCGCGCGAACGGTTTACTGAGTGGTGATGTCTCGGTGACGGCGCTGGATATGCTTAACGTGGACAGCGAAGGCTTCGATTATATGGATCGTAAACTGTTACTGGCCATTATTGATAAATTCACCGGTGGGCCGGTCGGGCTGGATAACCTGGCGGCGGCGATTGGCGAAGAGCGGGAAACCATCGAAGACGTGATTGAGCCGTTTTTAATTCAGCAGGGCTTTATTCAACGCACGCCGCGCGGCCGGATGGCCACGCAGCATGCTTATCGCCACTTTGGTATCACCAAAGAAGCGTAATTACAGTGCGGGTTTGCGCACCATGCTGAAGAGAAAAAGAATGGCGGCGCACAGCACGACGGAAGGGCCGGCGGGCGTGTCATAAAACGCCGAGAAGGTTAAGCCGCCCGTCACCGCAATCACGCCAATCAGTACGGCCACCGCCGCCATCATTTCGGGGGAGCGCGCAAAGCGCCTGGCGGTGGCAGCGGGAATGATCAGCAGCGATGTGATGATCAGCGCACCCACAAACTTCATCGCCACACCAATCGTCAGTGCGGTTACCAGCATCAGCATCAGCCGGGTGCGTTGAATATTCACGCCGTCGACCTGTGCCAGCTCGGGGCTGATTGTCATCGACAGCAGTGCGCGCCACTGCCAGGCCATAACGGCCAGCACCAATATCACACCTGCAGCCATGGCCCAGAGATCGCTGGGCGTTACCGCCAGCAAATCGCCAAACAGGTAGGCCATCAAATCTACCCGGACGTTCGACATCAGGCTGACCACGACCAGCCCGAGCGAAAGCGCACTGTGCGCCATAATGCCCAGCAGTGTATCTATCGCCAGATGCGGGCGACGCTCAAGCCAGACCAGACCCAGTGCCAGACAGACCGTGACCAGAATCACGGCATAGTAAGGATTGACGTTGAGCAGCAAACCCAAGGCGACGCCGAGCAGTGAGGCATGCGCCAGCGTGTCGCCGAAATAGGACATCTTGCGCCAGACGACAAAAGAGCCCAGGGGGCCCGCCGCCAGCGCCAGCATCACGCCGCCCAGCCAGCCCGGAAGCAGTAATTCAATCATGATGTACCCGGTCCTTTGCGTAATACGATACGTCCCTGAAGGTCGTGACGGTGATTATGGTGATGACGATAGATAGCCAGTTCCTGCGCACCGCGCGGGCCGAACATGGCAATGAATTCCGGATGCTGCGACACCGCCTCAGGCGTACCTGAACAGCAAATGTGATGGTTAAGGCACAGGACCTCATCCGTTTTCGCCATGACTAAATGCAAATCATGGGAAACCATGAGCACGGCACAGTTCAGCTCGTGTCGCAGTTGATTGATCAGATCGTAAAGCGCGACCTGCCCGTTGACATCCACACCCTGCGTTGGTTCATCAAGCACCAGCAACTGAGGCTGATTGAGCAAGGCGCGTGCAAGTAACACGCGCTGCGTTTCGCCGCCCGACAGTTTCTGCAACGGCGATGTCAACAGGTGACCCGCCTGAACGCGTTTCAGGGCAGGCAAAATATCCTGATTGCGCGCACCGCGCGACAGACGCATAAAACGTTCGACCGTGACCGGAAGCGTGGGATCGATATGCAGCTTCTGTGGCACGTAGCCGATGCGTAAGCCTGCACTGCGACTAACCCGACCGGAGGAGGGCGCCAGGAGGCCAAGCACCACCCGGACCAGCGTCGATTTGCCCGCGCCGTTAGGGCCGAGCAGGGTTAAAATTTTACCGGGATGAAGTTCCAGACTCACGCCAGATAAGACCTGACGTTGATCAAAACTGATGGATACGTTTTCAAGTGTGACAAGTGATGGCATAAGATTTACAGGTTGCACAGAATTTCGAATGTTATAATATCACATCCAATCTGTTGATGACGAAGGAATGACGCATTATGTTACATAATAAAAAAGGGGTCTTTTTGACCCTGACGACGATGGCTTTCGCCACCTCTGCTGCCTTACCCGCGCACGCCGATATTGTGGCCTCTATTAAGCCCGTTGGGTTTATCGCCTCGGCCATTGCTGACGGCGTCACACCCGTGGAGATTTTGCTGCCTGATGGCGCGTCCGAACACGATTATGCCCTGCGTCCGTCTGATGTAAAACGCTTACAAAACGCAGACTTAGTTGTCTGGGTGGGACCAGAAATGGAAGCGTTTATGACCAAATCTGCCGCAGACCTGCCCGCGAAAAAGAATCTTGAGATAGTCCAAATTCCCGGCGTAAAAACAATGCTACTGCGCGGCGGTGAAGACGATGATCACGATGACCATGAGGCAGCAGAGCACAATCATGATCACCATGATGATGAAGCCCATCATCATCATCATGGTGAGTTTAATATGCACTTGTGGATGTCACCAGAGATAGCGAAAAAAACCGCGGTTGCAATCCATGGAAAATTATTGGAACTTATGCCGCAGGATAAAGCCAAACTTGACGCCAACCTGCAGCATTTTGAGGCAGAATTAGCGGACACAGATAAGCGCATTATCTCACAGCTTGCCCCCGTTAAAGATAAAGGGTATTTCGTTTTTCACGACGCTTACACGTACTTTGAAAAACACTACGGTCTCTCGCCCACCGGGCATTTTACCGTTAACCCTGAGATTCAGCCGGGTGCACAGCGCTTACATCAAATTCGAACACAGTTGGTTGAGAAAAAGGCCGTTTGCGTCTTTGCTGAGCCACAATTCAGGCCGGCGGTCATCGATGCTGTTGCCCGTGGAACCGAGGTGCGTAAAGGCACGCTTGATCCGCTGGGGACAGACATCAGCTTAGGAAAAGACAGCTATGTGAAATTCCTCTCACAGCTGTCGAGCCAGTATGAGACCTGCCTGAAAGGAGCATAGAGGAATAGTTCAACGTGCAGCAGATAGCCCGCTCTGTCGCCCTCGCATTTAATAATTTGCCGCGCCCCCACCGCGTTATGCTGGGATCGTTAACCGTAGTGACTCTGGCCGTCGCCGTCTGGCGGCCTTACGTCTACCATCCCAGTAATGATGTGACGCCCATCGTCAAAACCATCGAACTGGACAAAAACGAATTTCGTACACTGCTTCCCGAAGCCAGTGAACCCATCGACCAAAGTACCCCAGAACCGGATGAAGAACTCCCTGCAGATGATGTCGATCAGGACGTCGCCGACAGTGCCGGCACGCATGAATACACGGTTTCTTCTGGCGATACCCTGAGCAGTGCACTTAATCAGTACGGCATTGATATGGGCGACATTAATGCCCTTGTCTCCAGCGATCGCGATCTGCGTAATTTGCAGGTCGGGCAGCAGCTCAGTTGGACATTAAACGATGATGGCGCGCTGAATACCTTTAGCTGGGAAATTTCGCGCCGTGAAACCCGCACCTATACGCGCACGGATAGCGGTGGCTTTAACATGCAGTCGCAGATGCAGCAGGGCGAATGGCGCAATAGCGTGATGCAGGGTGAGATACACGGCAGCTTTGCCGCCAGTGCCCGTCGGGCCGGTTTAACCAGTAGCGAAGCCAGCAGTGTGATCAAAGCGATGCAGTGGCAGATGGATTTCCGTAAGCTGCGGGCAGGCGATAAGTTTAGCGTGCTGATGTCGCGTGAAATGATGGACGGCAAGAGCGCACAAAGCCAGTTGCTTGGTGTGCGTTTGCGCAGTGGCGGTAAAGATTATTACGCCTTCCGTGCTGATGATGGCAAGTTCTATGACCGCAGCGGTGCAGGGCTGGCGCGCGGCTTTATGCGCTTCCCCACCGTCAAACAGTATCGGGTGTCCTCAAACTTTAATCCCCGCCGCCTTAATCCTGTGACGGGGCGCATCGCGCCGCACAAAGGCGTTGATTTCGCCTTACCGATCGGTACGCCTGTGCTGGCGGTGGGTGATGGTGAGGTCGTGGTGGCGAAAAACGGCGGCGCCGCAGGAAACTATGTGGCTATCCGGCATGGTCGTCAGTACATGACGCGCTACATGCACCTCAAGAAAGTGTTGGTGAAGCCTGGTGAAAAAGTGAAGCGTGGTGACCGCATTGCACTGTCAGGCAACACAGGCCGTTCTACTGGCCCGCATCTGCACTTTGAGATCTGGATCAATAACCAGGCGGTCAATCCCTTGACGGCTAAGCTACCGCGTATGGAAGGCCTCACCGGTAAAGAACGGACGCAGTACCTTACCCAGGTTAAAGGCTGGTTACCTCAGCTAGGGCTTAAGTAATTTTTTCGTTAAAATCGACGGCATTGCCGTCGATTTTTTTATCTCTGGCGCAGGATGATTGCAAATTTACTCGTCGCCACTATCATTAGCCCGTCATTGATTGAGGCGAGTGCATGGAAACCCGTAAAAAAAATAACAGCGAATTTATTCCCGTTTTTGAACGATCTTTTTTAAAGCCTAAATACTGGGGCAGCTGGTTGGGTATTGGTGCACTGGCTGGCATCGCGCTGATGCCTGCCACTGTGCGCGATCCGCTTCTGGGGCGGCTGGGCAAAATGGCCGGAAAGCTGGCGAAAGGGGCGCGTCGTCGTGCGCTAATCAACCTCTATTACTGCCTGCCTGAATTAAGCGAATCTCAACGCGATGCGATCGTTGATCAGATGTTTGCCACTGCGCCACAGGCGATGGCCATGATGGCTGAGTTGGGGATGCGCGATCCGGCACAAATTCGTCAGCGTGTTGAGTGGCACGGTCGGGAAATTATTGACCAGTTGCAGGCCGACAAGCAGAACGTTATTTTTCTGGTACCGCATGGCTGGGCTGTCGATATTCCAGCTATGCTGCTGGCCTCAGAGGGCCAAAAGATGGCAGCCATGTTCCACAATCAGAGCGATCCGCTGGTGGACTATGTCTGGAACCGTGTCCGTCGCCGCTTTGGCGGCCGTATGCATGCGCGCAATGATGGCATCAAGCCGTTTATCAGTTCGGTTCGTCAGGGCTACTGGGGCTATTATCTGCCTGACCAGGATCACGGTCCGGAGCACAGTGAGTTTGTCGATTTCTTTGCGACCTACAAAGCCACTTTGCCCGCGGTAGGGCGATTAATGAAAGTCTGCCGTGCCCGGGTTGTTCCCCTGTTTCCGGTCTATAACGGTGAACGTCACAAACTGGAAATTTATGTTCGCCCCCCCATGGACGACTTGCTTGACGCGGATGACCGCCAACTGGCGCGCAGGATGAATGAGGAGGTGGAAGTGTTTGTGCGTCCGCATCCGGAACAATACACCTGGATACTCAAGCTGCTAAAAACGCGCAAAGAGGGTGACATCGAACCCTACTCGCGTGACGAGCTCTATCCACGAAAATAAAAAAAGGCCGCATCGCGGCCTTTCTGATATCAAACGGGCGTCACTTTAACGTGGCGCTGACGTTCCCGCAGGAACAGCAGCACCAGGCCAAACCACAGCACACCACTCATAAAGTTGATCAGGCTAAACCAGATCACACCCTCGCTAAAATAGAAGTGCTTAGCCAGTTCAATGCCGACAGCCAGCGTCAAAATGCTGATCATGCCCAACATGGCCGCAACGCTGCCTTTGCCCTCATCGCTGGCATAGAGCGTCAGTCGGTAAAGGCCGGCATTCACCATTCCGCCGCCAAACGCATACAGGCTTAAGCCAGCGGTCATCAATAAATAGCTATGGCTGTTCATCAGCGTGGCGAGCAGCGCGAGGCTCAGGCCCAGCAAGATCGGCCATGCGGCAAACTTTACCGGTTGCTCAATCGGCATCCGGCCTACCACCTTACTCAGCGTTACATTGCCCGCAATCATCGCCAGAAAAACCGGAAGCTGAAGCAGGGCATACTGCATGCGGGAAAGGCCCTCATCGCGCATTAAAATCACGGGTGACAAGGCAACCCAGGTCAGAATGGGAATGAATACCAGCCCGATAGCAAAGGAGCCATACATCACCTGGCGATCTTTCAAAAGACGGCCGTAATTACGTGCGAGCACGGGCAGCGCAACAGACTGAGTGCGATCGCCTGCGGTTTCAGGCATTACCCGCCATAAAACGAGAAACGCCACGGCGCTGCAGGCGGCAAACAGCCAAAACATACTGCGCCAGCTGCCTACCGTTAGCCAGGCTGCACCCGCCAGCGGTCCGGCGAGCGGGGCGAGCAGGGCAACATTCGCCATGAGCGCCATAATTCGCACCGCTAAGGCTTCTTCAAACGCTTCCTGAATGGCGGCATAGCCCACCGCGCCGATGAAGCACAGACTGATGCCCTGCACAAAACGCAGGCTGACAAACTGCTGAATATCACTTACCCAGGTTGTGAGAATGCAGGCGGACGCAAAAAAGAGAATACCGAATAGCAACACGGGCCTGCGGCCATATTTATCCGACAGCGGGCCGAGTAACCACTGGAGCACGACGCCACCCAGTAAGTAGGCCGTCAGAGAGGTTGATACCCATTCTGCGCCAACGTTGAATTCGGCGGTGACCAGTAACATGCCTGGTTGGATCATGTCGTGCGCAATATAGGTTGCAAACTCGTAGAGCACCATAGCCAGTGGGAACAGCATTATGCGACCCGTAAGCTGGCTGATGGGTTGGTAACGGGCCATCTGGCCTCCTTGTGAAAAAACAAAAACGCGACTGCAGGGCAGTCGCGTTTCCAATGGTAATACAGGTGATGAGAAAAAGGCGGAATTAATCGACGCGCAGCACACGACCTGTGTTGGTTGTTCCGGTTGCGCCCATCACGTCACCCTGAGTGACCACGACCAGGTCACCCGACAGCAGAAAGCCTTTATCACGCAGCAGATTAACCGCGTCGTGCGCGTTCGCTACGCCCTCATTATTGCTGTCGAAGAAAACCGGCGTCACGCCACGGAACAGCGCCGTGATGTTCAGCGTGCGCTCGTGGCGCGACATGGCGAAAATCGGCAGGCCAGAGGTGATGCGCGAGGTCATCAACGGCGTACGGCCTGATTCCGTCATCGTAATAATGGCGGTCACGCCCTGCAGATGGTTGGCCGTGTACATGGCTGACATCGCGATAGCTTCTTCGATGTTGTCAAACTGCACGTCAAGACGGTGTTTAGAGACGTTCACGCTGGGGATTTTTTCTGCACCCAGACACACTTTTGCCATCGCCGCGACCGTTTCAGCCGGGTACTGACCTGCGGCGGTTTCAGCAGAAAGCATCACAGCATCGGTGCCGTCCAGTACGGCGTTGGCAACGTCCATGACTTCAGCGCGGGTGGGCATCGGGTTGGTAATCATAGATTCCATCATCTGGGTTGCCGTGATGATGGTACGGTTAAGCTGACGGGCGCGGCGGATAAGCGCCTTTTGAATACCCACCAGTTCGGGATCGCCGATTTCAACGCCAAGATCGCCACGGGCCACCATGACCACGTCTGAGGCCAGAATAATGTCGTCCATCGCCTCCTGCGAGGCAACGGCTTCAGCACGTTCAACCTTCGCCACCATCAGCGCATCACAGCCTGCGTCGCGCGCCAGACGGCGCGCATAGTGCATGTCTTCACCACAGCGCGGGAAAGAAACAGCCAGGTAATCCACATTGATTTTGGCTGCGGTGATAATGTCTGCTTTGTCTTTTTCGGTCAGGGCTTCGGCTGATAACCCGCCGCCCAGTTTGTTGATACCTTTATTATTGGAGAGCGGGCCGCCTACCGTCACTTCAGTAAAGACTTTTACGCCCTGAACTTCCAGCACCTTTAACTGTACGCGGCCATCATCCAGCAACAGAATATCGCCGGGCACCACATCTTCAGGCAGACCTTTATAGTCGATGCCCACGCGCTCTTTGTCGCCTTCGCCTTTACCCATCGCCGCGTCGAGCAGGAAACGATCGCCAACGTTCAGGAACACTTTGCCTTCTTTGAAGGTCGATACACGGATCTTAGGACCTTGCAAATCGCCCAGAATGGCAACATGACGTCCCAGTTTTGCGGCAATCTGACGGACTTTATCAGCACGCAACTGATGATCTTCAGCCGTGCCGTGGGAAAAGTTAAGACGCACGACGTTGGCGCCAGCTGCAATGATTTTTTCGAGGTTGTTGTCGCGGTCAGTGGCTGGGCCGAGAGTAGTTACGATCTTGGTTCTTCTTAAACGTCGAGACATAGGGATTCCTTTGGAGTTTGGAACTAAGCTGAATCGTTACATTTTAAGGTGTTAGCCCATCAGATACTGCTTACCACACAGAGGTATTATTATACATTCGAGTGTGTCAGAACTGTGGCACTGCGCCATAACCCTGTCGAGAAAGGGCGATTTTGTTAGATACAATACTGAGACTCATCAAGGAAGTCATCCCCCGCACGGCATTAGCGAAAGCTTAATTGACCAGGCGCATAGGATGTCACTTTTCCGATCGCTTTTACGCGGTATCAGGAAAGTGAATCCAGGGCGAAGAGATCAGACGCTATCGTTATCGGCAATGGCGGGTTTGTCGTAACGAGATGACTTTAGCGCCGCTTTTACCCGCTTCAGGTTCTGCCTGAAAGCGGGCCCCCGTTCCAGGGTAAAACCGGTTGCCAGCAGGTCGATCACGGTGAGTTGAGCCAGCCTGGACACCATCGGCAGATAGATATCGGTATCCTCGGGCACATCGACGAGCAGCGCCAGCGAGGCCTCATGGGCAAGGGGCGATCCGGCTGAGGTAATGGCGATAACGGTGGAGCCGTTGGCCTTTGCCATCTGCGCTAGCTCAACCATGTTGCGGGTACGGCCAGTATGAGAGATCAAAACAAACACCTCGTTGTCGCGGCTGTTGATACAACTCATTCGCTGCATCACCACATCATCTGACCAGATAACCGGCAGGTTAAAGCGTAAAAACTTGTTGAAGGCGTCGTGTGCCACCACAGCGGAAGCACCTAAACCAAAAAAAGTGATTTTATTGGTCTGCGTCAGATGGTTCACGGCCTGCTGCAGCGCGGCAAGATCGAGACGCTCCCGCATCTGCTGAAGCCCGGCCAGGGCAGAATCGAATATTTTCTCACTGTAACGCTCAACGCTGTCATCTTCCTGCACGTCCCGACTGAGCCAGTTAGGGGACTTTACCAGCGCCTGAGCAAGTTGAAGCTTGAAGTCGGGAAAACCCGCCGTGCCAAGATGGCGGCAAAACCGGTTGACGGTAGGCTCACTCACTTCCGCCGCCCGTGCCAGCGTAGCAATACTGGAATGTATCGCCTGCTCCGGAGAAGCAAGGATATGTTGTGCCACTTTACGCTCTGACTTACTGAGCGCATTCATCTGCACCCGAATTTTATCCAACATGGCCCTGACCTGATAAGCGTGGAATATCTGTTAATATGAATAACTACTGTTGTTACAGGAAATTAACGGAGAATATACCCCGCCTGACCGAGGTGGGCGCAAGGTCTGATAAGTCCGCGGCCCTTTTTTTTGTGATAATCAGGCCCGTACTGGATTTTAGCCAGACAATATTTGACACAGAAAAATAACGGAAAGCGCACGTGTCAACATACCTCAGACGCTAATTGGGTGCAGAGTGAGCGTCGTGACGCCGTAGGCAGGTTTACCTGGCCTGGGGAAAAAAGTACATTGTGCTGAAAGAAAATGACAACTTGGACCCGGTGCTCAGGACGCAACGCCACCGGGACAATCCTGCAACGAGGAGAGGAAAATGGCGGTAACACAAATAGCCCAGGCATGCGATCTGGTAATTTTCGGCGCCAAAGGCGATCTCGCCCGTCGTAAACTGTTGCCCTCGCTGTATCAGTTAGAGAAAGCGGGCCAGATTCATGAAGAAACCCGCATTATCGGCGTGGGTCGTGCCGAGTGGGATAAAGCCGAATACACCAAAGTGGTGCGTGAGGCGTTAGAAACCTTCATGAAGGAAAAGATCGATGAAGCACTCTGGGATAAGCTCAGCAACCGTCTCGATTTCTGTAACCTTGATGTAAACGATACGTCGCACTTCCCACGCCTGGGTAAGATGCTGGACCAGAAAAGCCGCACCACCATTAACTATTTTGCCATGCCGCCCAGCACCTTCGGTGCGATCTGTCATGGACTGGGCACGGCAAAGCTGAACGCTAAACCCGCGCGTGTTGTCATGGAAAAACCGCTTGGTACCTCGCTGGAAACCTCTAAAGAAATTAACGACAGCGTGGGCGAATACTTTGATGAGAGTCAGGTTTTCCGTATTGACCACTATCTGGGCAAAGAGACGGTTCTTAACCTGTTAGCGCTGCGCTTTGCTAATGCCATTTTTGTTAATAACTGGGATAACCGCACGATCGATCACGTGCAGATTACCGTGGCGGAAGAAGTGGGTATTGAAGGACGCTGGGGCTACTTTGATAAAGCGGGCCAGATGCGCGATATGATTCAGAACCATCTGTTACAGGTTCTGACGATGATCGCCATGTCACCGCCTTCCGATCTCAGCGCCGACAGTATTCGTGATGAAAAAGTGAAAGTGCTGCGCTCGCTGCGTCCTATCGATCAAACCAACGTCCGCGAGAAAACGGTGCGTGGTCAGTACACCTCTGGCTTCGTTCAGGGCAAGAAAGTGCCAGGCTATCTGGAAGAAGAGGGGGCCAATAAGACCAGCGCCACCGAAACTTTTGTGGCTATTCGCGTGGACATCGATAACTGGCGTTGGGCAGGCGTGCCGTTCTACCTGCGTACCGGTAAACGTCTCCCGACCAAATGCTCAGAAGTCGTGGTGTATTTCAAAAACCCGGAGATGAACCTGTTTAAGGATTCCTACTCCCAGTTGCCGCAGAACAAACTCACTATTCGTCTGCAGCCTGATGAAGGTGTGGATATTGAGATCCTGAACAAAGTGCCGGGTCTTGATCACAAACACAAACTGCAAACCACCAAGCTGGATCTGAGCTACTCAGAAACCTTCAATCAGTCTCATCTGGCCGATGCCTATGAGCGCTTGTTGCTGGAATCCATGCGTGGTATTCAGGCGCTGTTTGTTCGTCGCGATGAAGTGGAAGCGGCATGGACCTATGTGGATTCCATCATCGATGCCTGGGCAGCCGACGGCGACTCATCCAAGCCTTATCAGGCGGGAACATGGGGACCGGTGGCCTCTGTGGCAATGATTACGCGTGATGGCCGCTCCTGGAACGAATTTGAATAACCCCTCAGCCCGCCGCGAGCGGGCTTTTTTTTGCACCAACTCTCAAAAATGAACTGCCGTTTTAAAAATCTTTTCCGGTCATAGACGGGGAAACGGCGGATCCTGTATGGTAGTAGCGCTGTTAACCGGGCTGGCGTAGCGAAGTCCTCGCCGTGCTGCTCCCATTGTTATCCATCAGGGGACGTGATGAAAAACTGGAAAACGAGTGCCGAACAGATTCTGAAAACCGGACCGGTCGTGCCGGTGATTGTGGTTAATAAGCTGGAACATGCCGTTCCTATGGCCCAGGCGCTGGTCGCCGGTGGCGTCAAAGTCCTTGAGGTCACGTTGCGCACCCCTGTGGCGATGGATGCCCTGCGCGCCATCATCAAAAACGTCCCCGACGCCATTGTGGGGGCCGGCACCGTGCTTAACACCCAACAGCTGCAGGAAGTTACGCAGGCGGGTGCCCAGTTCGTCATTAGCCCAGGGATTACCGAGCCTCTGCTTAAGGCCGCCGTTGAAGGCCCGATTCCGCTGATTCCCGGCATTAGCACGGTGTCAGAATTAATGACCGGTATGGACTATGGTTTACGGGAATTCAAGTTTTTCCCTGCGGAAGCGAACGGTGGAGTCAAAGCGTTGCAGGCCATCGGGGGGCCTTTCCCTCAGGTACGCTTCTGCCCGACGGGCGGTATTTCACCGGCAAATTACCGTGACTATCTGGCTCTCAAAAGCGTGCTCTGTATCGGCGGTTCCTGGCTGGTGCCAAACGATGCACTGGAAGCGGGCGACTGGCAGCGAATCACGCAACTGGCGCGCGACGCTGTCGCTGGCGCGGAGTGATCTCCGGCGAGAGTCAAACGCGAGCGGTGAGTCACTGACTCACCGCAATGGCACTATCCCTGAACGCTGACAGCCGCCGCGCTGGCAACGGCACGCGCTACGGCTTCTTCAGTTGTATCCGCACAGGCCAGGGCAACACCTAAACGGCGCTGACCGTCGATTTCAGGTTTGCCAAACAGGCGCAGCTGCAATCCTGACCCCAACGCCGCCTCCACATTGACGAACTGCACGTTCTGACTGGTTAACTGCGGCAGGATGACGGCTGACGCGGAAGGACCATACTGGCGAATGGCGCCAATCGGCAGGCCAAGAAATGCACGCACATGAAGCGCGAATTCAGACAGATCTTGTGAAATCAGCGTCACCATACCGGTATCGTGCGGGCGAGGGGAGACTTCGCTGAACACCACTTCGTCGCCGCAGACAAACAGCTCTACGCCAAACAGCCCATAGCCACCCAGCGCTTTCACCACGGTTTCCGCAATGTGCTGCGCACGCTGCAGCGCCAGCTCACTCATCTGCTGAGGTTGCCATGATTCACGGTAATCCCCGTCTTCCTGACGATGACCAATGGGGGCACAGAAATGAATGCCGTCAACGGCACTGATCGTTAACAGAGTGATTTCAAAATCAAACTTCACCACACCTTCCACGATAACGCGCCCGGCACCCGCACGGCCGCCCTGCTGCGCATAGTCCCAGGCTTTTTCCAACTGGCTGGCATCCCGGATAAAACTCTGACCTTTACCTGAAGAGCTCATCACTGGCTTCACGATGCACGGAAAACCAATTTCCGCGGCGGCAGACACGAAATTCTCTTTGCTGTCCGCAAAACGGTAGTGGGAAGTGGGAAGCGCGAGCTCTTCTGCTGCCAGACGGCGAATGCCCTCGCGGTTCATGGTCAGGCGCGCCGCGCGGGCGGTCGGCACGACGTGCTGGCCTTGCTGCTCCAGCTCCAGGAGTTTTTCAGTCGCAATAGCTTCAATTTCGGGTACGACGAAGTGAGGCTTTTCCTGCGCAATCACCGCGGCCAGCGCGTCACCATCCAGCATATTAATTACGTGGCTGCGATGAGCAACATGCATGGCAGGTGCATCAGCGTAACGGTCAACGGCAATCACTTCCACACCCAGGCGCTGACATTCCAGCGCAACTTCTTTCCCCAGTTCACCAGAGCCCAACAGCATTACACGCGTTGCACCAGGGCGCAGCGCAGTTCCAAGAGTCGTCATAAATTCCCCTAAAATCGAAGCAGTCAAAATGCGCGCGCAGTATATACGAAAACGTTTGCGTTCTCACCCTTCAGCTTGTTTGCCTGGTTTTGCGCTACTTTTCCTGCTCTGACGTTTCCTGACATCTTTTTGGTAATGATGTTGTTTCTGAATGGTAAAGGGAGATGATGATGAATAACTGGCTGCAACAGATTCAATCGGTACTGGCTAAAAAAAGCAGCGAGGGTAAATCCAGCGGAGGATTAAGCGATATGCTGGCACCGGGCGCATTAGGCGGGCTGGCAGCCATGCTGGTGGCCAGTAAGTCATCCCGAAAGTTGTTAACGAAATATGGCGGTCAGGCTTTGATTATCGGCGGCGGGGCCGCGGCGGGTGCCGTGCTGTGGAACAAATACAAGCAGCGGGTACGCGAAACACATCAGCACGATCCCGGCTTTGGTGAGTTGCAAACGCCAGTGGATCAGCGGGCGGAGCGGCTGGTGACCGCGCTGGTTTTTGCTGCTAAAAGCGATGGTCATATTGACGATCGGGAACGCGCAGCGATTGAGCATAATATTCACGAGGCTGGCTATGGTCAGGATGCCGAAAAACTCATCCAGCAGGCCATGCAGCGACCGCTGGACCCCGAGTGGCTCGCGGCGGACGTCAAAAATGAAGAAGAGGCGCTTGAACTCTATTTTCTGAGCTGTGCCGCCATTGATGTAGACCACTTCATGGAGCGCAGCTATCTTTCTGCCCTGGGCGATGCGCTAAAAATCCCGCAGGATGTGCGGGACGGCATTCAGCAGGATATCCTGCAGCAGAAAGCGGGCTAATCCGCGCAGGGCCAGCGATATGGCCCTGCACAACCTCACATTGCCTTCACTTTACTTGGCATCTCTTTACATTAGTGCCACGCTTAGTGTTCATTACATTCAGCGGGACGGATGACATGAAAGCACCGAGCGCAAAAAAAATCCCTTACGAATTATCGCTGCATGGCGAAACGCGCATCGACAATTATTACTGGCTACGTGACGACAGGCGTGAAAGCAGCGAGGTGCTGGACTATTTACGCGCTGAGAACAATTACGGCCAGAAAATCATGGGCTCTCAGCAGCCCTTACAGAATCGCATTCTGCATGAGATTATCGATCGCCTTCCGCCGCAGGACCACTCAGTACCCTATGTGAAAAATGGTTATCGCTATCAAAGCCGGTATGAAAGCGGCAATGAATATGCCGCCTATTATCGACAGCCCGCGGGTAGCGATGAGAGCGACCCGTGGACACTGCTGCTGGATGCGAATCAGCGCGCATCGCACAGTGATTTTTATACTATGGGCGCACTGCACATCAGCCCGGATAACCGGGTGCTGGCAGTGGCAGAGGATTTCCTTTCCCGGCGCCAGTACGGCATTCGTTTTCGCAATCTGGACAGCGGGAGTTGGTATCCGGAGGTGCTTAACGATGCCTCGTCCAGTTTTGCGTGGGCGAATGATTCACGCACCCTTTATTACGTTCGTAAACATCCGCAAACCCTGCTGCCTTATCAGCTATGGCGGCATGAGTTGGGTACGCCCCAGCACGACGATCGGCTCGTGTACGAAGAAAAAGACGATACCTACCACCTCAGCATTCATAAAACCACGTCAAAACAGTTCATCCTGATCGTGTTATACAGCACCAGCAGCAGCGAGATTCAGCTGATCGATGCGGATTTCCCGGACGCCCTACCGCAGGTATTTTTGCCCCGGCGGCGCGATCATGAATACAGTCTCGATCATTATGATCACACGTTCTTCATCCGCTCGAATCGCGAGGGAAAAAATTTCGGACTCTACCGTAGCCATTATCTGGATGAAGCGCGCTGGCAAACCGTGATCCCCGCGCGCGACCATATCGTAATGGAGGATTTCCAGCTTTTTCGTGACTGGCTGGTGGTAGAGGAGCGCCAGCGTGGGCTGACCAGCCTGCGGCAAATCAACTGGGAGACGGGAGAAACCAGCGGCATTGCGTTTGACGATCCCACTTACGTTACCTGGCTGGCTTACAATCCTACGCCGCGTACCAGTAAGCTGCGCTATGGCTATTCGTCCATGACCACGCCCGCCACGCTGTTTGAACTGGATATGGATACGGGGGAACGTCGCATCTTAAAACAGAGTGCGGTCAAAGACTTCAATCCGGATGAGTACAAAAGCGAGCACCATTGGATCACCGTTTCTGACGGCACAGAAGTGCCGGTCTCGCTGGTGTATCACCGCACCCATTTTCAGAAAGGGCAGAACCCCATGCTGGTGTATGGCTATGGCGCCTATGGCAGTAGCATGGACGCTGACTTTAGCGTCAGTCGGCTCAGCCTGCTGGACCGCGGGTTCATCTATGCGCTGGTGCATGTGCGAGGCGGCGGGGAGATGGGGCAGCAGTGGTATGACGGTGGTCGCCTGCTCAACAAGATGAACAGCTTCACCGATTTTATCGACGTGACAAACGGGCTCGTGGCGCGTGGATTCGGGCACCCGGACCGGCTCTATGCGATGGGAGGAAGTGCAGGGGGATTGCTGATGGGCGCAGTCATGAATCTGGCGCCCACGCGCTATCACGGTGTGGTTGCGCAGGTGCCTTTTGTTGATGTGCTCACCACGATGCTTGATGAGTCTATTCCGCTGACGACCGGGGAATATGACGAGTGGGGTAATCCAAATGACGCAGAGTATTATCGTTATATCCGGCAATACAGCCCCTATGACAACGTTGAGGCGAAAACCTGCCCCCATCTGCTGGTGACAACCGGCCTGCATGATTCACAGGTGCAATACTGGGAACCGGCAAAATGGGTGGCTAAGCTGCGTGAATATAAAACCGATGATAACCTGCTGCTGCTCTGCACCGATATGGACTCGGGGCACGGCGGTAAGTCTGGGCGCTACAAGGCCTATGAAGGCGTTGCCCTGGAGCTCACCTTCATCATCGCCCTTGCTCAGGGCAGTTTGCCTCCGGCCGCGCTTACGGAAGCTGACTAAGACACTTGCGCAGCGCCTGCCGTAACGGTGGGCGCAAATCTTTCACGTTATCCAGCATCCATTTCAGGTAACCCGGATCTTTTCGGGCCACCACGGCCAGCGCCTGACCACGATATTTACCAAACGGCAGCACATCATCACGCTGCGCGGCAGGCTGCGAGCGCAGACTCATTTCGTCCGCACGCCAGCCGGACAGATCCATAATCCGAATGAGCAGCGCGGCCGTCACGTAGCAGTCGTACAGCGCCCGGTGAGCATGCAAATCCGCTGGCGGCGTCACATCCAGCTTGAGGCTGTGCCGGAGCGCCTGATTACCGTATTTAATGCCGGGCCATAGCTGACGAGCCAGCGTCATGGTACAGATCCACTCGCCGTGCATCTCCGGCAACATCCGGCGGTCAAAGCTGGCGTTGTGGGCCACGTAAAAGGGACTGCCGTGGTAGCGCAGGATGGCCTCTTCAATCGGCGGTTTGCCCATCACCATGGCTTCAGTAATGCGGTGCACGGCCATGGCCTGACGACTGATAGGGCGATCGGGTGAGACAAGATCGCTCATTGGATTGACGATTTGGCCGTCGATCACATCTACCGAGGCAACCTCCACCACGCCGCCCTGCAGTCCGCAGGTTTCCGTATCAATTACGCGTAGCATCATTATTTCTGTTTAGGCTCGTAGGGCAGGCGTGACAGGTTGAGAGAGGCCTGGCGGTAATGCATTAAACGCTGACGAAACCAGTCCCGCAGGGCTTCAGGTTGTTCGTTGGCGACCATTTCTGCCACGACAGGCATGTTGTAGCGCTCTTTAAAAGCAACGCCTGCTGCAGCCAGATCGACATTGACTTTGTCTTTCTCTTCCTGCGACAGCAAGGCAAGGTTGTGACTCATGATATTCTCCCGATAAGCGTGACCAAAAGTAATGTTTTCCTCCTCCTGGCGCAAGGGACAGGATAGCATTGCTGGCCTCGACAGTTAAATTTCAGCGGCGTATTCTTGCGCCACGTTCGTGGCCTTTGCCGCCGTTAACAGGATGAAGAGATGAAAAAAACCGCGATTTCACGTGGGGTGCTGGCTCTGATTGCCGCCAGCACACTGATGTTTAGTCAGCTTGCACTGGCGCACGCCCACTTAGCGTCTTCGGTGCCGGCAGCTAAAGCGGCGGTAACGCCTGCGCCGCAACACATTACGCTGAGCTTCACCGAAGACGTTGAAGCCGCATTCAGTGGCGTTGACGTCATGAATGCACAGCATAAAGCCGTGGGTGAAAAGGCCCGGCTGGATGGCAAGCAGCACGACCGCCTGCGGGTTGATTTTGCCCAGCCGCTGGCGCAGGGCGCTTATCAGGTAAACTGGCACGTGCTGTCCGTTGACGGGCACAAAACGCACGGAAGCTATACCTTCACCGTGAAATAAAACCGTGACCCTGTTGTGGCTGGTGCTGCGCGCACTGCATTTTACGGCATTAATGTTGCTGGTAGGCAGTGCCATTTACAGCAGGTTGCTGGCACCCGTTGCCTTTCGAACCTCGCTGGCCGCGCGATTGTTTCCGCTAATGAAGTGGAGTACATGGCTGGCCCTGCTGTCGGCACTGGCGATGCTGGCCACACAAAATGTGATGATGAGCGGTGACTGGCACAATTTGTCAGAGACGGCTGTGTGGCTGGCGGTATTTTCAACCCGCTGGGGCGCCGTGTGGCAATGGCAGCTCCTCTTTTCGCTGTGTAGCGTGGCTGCGATTATCATGCGTGACCGCCCCCGTCAGCAGGTTTGGCTGTTAACTGGCTTGCTACAGACAGGCTGTCTGGCACTAACGGGCCATGCCGCCATGCGCGAAGGTATCGCCGGGCTCCTGCAACAAAGTAACCAGGCCTTACATCTCCTCGCCGCCGCTTTTTGGGCGGGCGGGTTAGTGCCTGTGTTGGTGTTGATGCGGATGGCGCGTAACATCGAATACCGGACAGCCGCAATCCGCACCATGATGCGTTTTTCCCGTTATGGTCACGTTGCCGTCGCCTTAACGATAATTACCGGTGTCGTTAACAGCCTGCTGATTGCCGGGGTGCCAGCTAACTGGCATCTCAACGATTATGTTGTACTGTTAGTGTGCAAAGCAGGGCTGGTCATGCTTATGGTACTGATTGCGCTCTGGAATCGTTACTGGCTGGTGCCGCGCTTTCACATCGCGGGCCTTGCCGCACAACGACTGTTTATTCGCATGACCCAGCTGGAAATTGTGCTGGCATGCGGCGTAGTGGGGTTGGTCAGCGTGTTTGCTACGTTGTCACCAACCTGAATGATGAAAACCCCATAAAGGTAAGTTATGTTGCTGAAGAAAGCGATCCCCACACTGCTGTTATTAACGCTGGCTGGTCAGGCAGCAGCGGCACAAATCATCACCGTCAGCCGTTTCGAAATTGGTAAAGACAAGTGGCCGTTTAATCGTGAAGAGGTGATGCTGACCTGTGAGAAAGATGGATCGCTGTTTGCCATCAATCCCAGCACGCTGATGCAGTACCCGCTTAATGAGAAGGCGGAGGCTCAGGTCAACGCTAAGCGGGTGAAGGCACAGCCCATCAGCGTGATTCAGGCGCCGGATAAAGCGCATCCGGAGCGGATGATGAGTCTGCAACCTGTCGTGGATCGTGCACAGGCGCTGTGCACAAAATAAGACGACGCAGGTAAGAGTGCGCAAATTTGTCTTACGGGTCACAAACCTGTCGGGTTTATGGTCTGAGCCGCGGCGCTGGCTGGAAAATCTGGCGCGTTGTCCTACGCTTTAAAAGCAAGGCGAAAGCCTCTATCAATGCCAACTTTTAGCGCACGGCTCCTTGAGAGCCATTTCCCTGGACCGAATACAGGAATCGTGTTCGGTCTTTTTTTGCCTTTCAGCGTTCTCCATGACGGCCAGACAGCGGGGATGGTGTTCACCAGGCCGCGCGGTACCGGCCCGGCTCACGCAACAGGATGGCAGAAACGAAACCGACGCGATCGCGTTTCTCCCCCCTGTGCGAAAGGGCGTTTACACCCGGAACGCTTCAACCATACCGCGTAGCGCGTGCGCCTGCTCAGAAAGGGATTGTGAAGCGGACGATGATTCCTCAACCAGTGCGGCGTTGTTCTGAGTAACGCTGTCCATCTGGCCCACCGCGACGCTCACCTGAGAAATCCCCTGCATCTGTTCGGAAGAGGCCAGCGAGATCTCATCCATAGCCGTGGCCAGTTCACCCACCATGTTAACGATTTTCAGGATACTTTGCCCGGTTCCACTCGCGACGGTTACGCCGGTTTCAACCTGTTGAACGGCCTGTTCAATCAGGGTTTTAATTTCCTTCGCTGCGGTAGCACTCCGCTGGGCCAGATTTCTGACTTCGCCAGCCACCACGGCAAACCCGCGCCCCTGCTCGCCGGCACGCGCGGCCTCAACGGCAGCATTGAGCGCCAGAATGTTGGTCTGAAAAGCAATGCCTTCAATGACGCCGGTTATATCACGAATCTTCGCAGCACTGTCTGAAATGTCTTTCATGGTTGCCGACATCCGTTGCATATCTGCTTCGCCGCGTTGAGCCAGATTGGCCGTTTCGCGAGCTGATGTAGCTGTAAGCTGTGCCCCGGAAGCATTGCTCTTCACCGTCGCGGTTAACTGTTCCATGCTGGCAGCGGTTTCCTGAAGCGCGGCAGCCTGCTCTTCCGTACGGGAAGATAATTCGGTATTTCCTTGCGCGATTTCATCAGCGGCAAGCGCAACGTTAGCCGAAGAATCTTTGATTTCTGAAACCAGGCCGCGAAGCTTAGCCTGCATTCCGTCAAGGGATGCCAGCAAACTTGACGTATCCTTAGGACGCAGGTGCACCGCCGAGGTCAGATCGCCGTTAGCAATGGCCGCCGCAATGGTTTGGGCCTGAGCAGGCTCGCCACCTAACTGGCGCATCAGTAAACGGGTAATCATCCATCCGGTGACGACAGAAAAAACAATGGAAAGCAGGCCCAGGATAACCAAAACGAGTGTTGAGGTTCGGGTTGAACGATTATTCTCTTCCACCGCGTTGCGACTGTTATTCAACTGAACGTTGGTCATTTCGCTGAGTGAACTGAGTAACGCACGCTGAGCAGGACGCACCGTCACCATCAGATAATTTGTGGCTTCCTGAGGGCGGTTATCCAGGCCAAACTGACCGGCCTTTTCCAGACCGGAAATCACCAGCGCTTCATTAGCCTGAAGTTTTTCCAGGGCAGCACGTCCGGCGGGCGTGGAATCCGTACGCATAATTGTTTCAAGCGCTTCACGATTTTTTAAGTAAGCTGCTTTTTGCAGTTTTAGCCTTTCCCACTCTGGCTGCATGGCTTTCACATCGCTAAGAAGCGCGAGGTTTCTCGCGGCAATCGCCATGTCTCTCAGTTCATCTCGCATATCCACGGCGAGCTGATATTTTCGCATCTTAACATTGACCGCATCATCCATACCGTTGCTGGCGGAATGAAGTGCTTTAAAAGAAACAGTAATACAGATAACAAAAAGCAGAATTAACAGGCCAAAACCAATTGCCAGACGCGTGGAGATTTTCATTTTAGAATTCCTGAAAGTTAAGTTCAGATTTCTTATCGGCAAAAGACGTGTAAAAAATTAATAAAACAGACATATTTCTGAAATAGTATATTTGGCAAGCAGGGTAAAAGTTTCCAGAGTAATGGTCCTTTAAAAGGACTTATAAGTTCAATTAATCAATTGAGTGCAGGTGATCAGGAGGGAGGTAAAGGCATTTTCAAATGCTTTTAGTTAACACAGCAGCGCGCTGGGCGCGATATACGAACGGCGAGAGCAGCACCGCGTTGACCCGGATTTGAAATAAGTCTTGTCATTTTCCTGATGTGTGGCGCTTTTCGTAAATGACAGATAAGACGACACGTTCACCCCTCCCCAAAAAATATAACACCATGCTGCAGTGTGTTAGCCAGATTCACTCTCACGCAAGGCACCTGTGATTTGAACGGGCGATGATATTACACCTGAGAGAAACGCCAGGGGGCATTTTTGATGCGTACTCACATCTTTGGACATTCAGCCCGTGCGTCGTAAATGGTAGTTAACCTGATAATCGTGGGTGTTTCTGTACATCACGGCATAGTTGATAAATGAACCCGTATTGCTGTATGAAAGCGAGTCGACTCTGAGTAGCAGGGTTTTCTCAGCGATATCCATCAGAAGCGACAGGTGCTTATCGGATAAAACCGGTCTTAATGACTCATAACTGCCCTCCAAGATAATGCCACACTCCTGCTCGATATAGTCAAATTTAGATTTTTCCAAATGGGCCAGGCTAAGGTCAGGAAATGTTTTTACTGGCATATAACTTTCTTCAAGCATTAGCAGCTTTTCATCAACATAACGTAACCGACGTGAGAAAAAGAGGCGTTCACCACTGTTTATGCGTAATTGGCCTGCTATGGCAGGAGGCGCGGCGATTAACTCGAACGTCAGTACCTTACTGATCACCTCCTTTCCCTGCAGTCGTAAGACTTCTGCCAGCCCGGTGAGCGAACTGGTTTCATGACTGATATCCTTTGCTGACACGTAGGTTCCGCTGCCATGCCGTCGCTCCAGCAACCCCTCACGGACCAGTACGTCTATTGCCTTACGCAGGGTCATTCTCGCCACGCCAAACTTGGTGGCGAGCACTTTTTCAGCCGGAATAGCACTCCCGACCGCGATAAAAGGTGAATTGAGTCGGAGACGCAGTTTTTCAGCGATAAATTTATAGATCACTTTTGTACCTCCTGAGAGGGGGACATCACCGTCAACAGGTTTAGCATAAAGTTAATGCGTGCACGGGGGAGTAATAAATACATTTTTTATTTTCTATGGCTGCACATGTGAGATGTCTAGTTATTACCATTAAAATAGACGTCATGATGAAAATTAAAACCATGAGGGCGCTCACGAAGTCGATAATGCCCCCCTCCGCCAGAGGCATGATTGCCTTATTTTGGCTGCGTTTACATTGACTTTAACGATATATCCTTGGAATCGTTACGTGAGGAACTTAAATGCTCAGTCAAATACAGCGCTTTGGCGGCGCCATGTTTACGCCGGTATTATTATTTCCCTTTGCCGGCATCATCGTTGGTGTTTCCATTATGTTACGCAACCCTTTATTTGTAGGGGAAGCATTAACGCATCCAGAGAGTTTATTTAACCAAATTATCTTCATTATTGAAGAGGGCGGATGGACGGTTTTTAGAAACATGCCGTTAATATTCGCGGTTGGCCTCCCGGTGGGGTTGGCAAAACAGGCTCAGGGACGAGCATGTCTGGCCGTTGTCGTCAGTTTTTTAACCTGGAATTATTTAATTAATGCCATGGGGAGCACCTGGGGCGATTTTTTTGCCGTCGATTTTTCCAAAGGAACAGAAGCCGGAAGCGGACTGGCCATGATCGCGGGGATAAAAACACTGGATACCAGCATCATCGGTGCCATCGTCATTGCCGGTCTGGTGACGGCGCTCCACAATCGTTATTTTGAAAAGCCGCTTCCGGTTTTCCTGGGTATTTTTCAGGGCTCATCTTTTGTCGTCATTGTTGCCTTCTTTGCGATGATCCCCTGTGCCTGGTTAACGCTGTTTGGCTGGCCCAAAATTCAAATGGGCATCGAGTCGCTTCAACAGTTTTTACGCGAAGCGGGCGCGATTGGCGTGTGGGTTTATACCTTTCTGGAACGCATTCTGATCCCAACCGGACTGCACCACTTTATCTATGGGCCTTTTATTTTTGGCCCGGCAGTGGTTGAAGGCGGCATCCAGGTTTACTGGGCAGAGCATCTGCAGGCGTTCAGCCAGAGTACGCAACCACTCAAGCAACTGTTTCCTCAGGGCGGTTTCGCGCTTCATGGCAACGCAAAAGTCTTCGGCGCAGTGGGGATTGCGTTGGCGCTCTATTCGACAGCCTCAGCGCGTCACCGGGTCAAAGTCGCAGGGTTGTTAATTCCGGCCACGTTGACTGCCGTCCTGGTCGGCATTACTGAACCCCTGGAGTTTACCTTCCTATTTATTTCGCCTCTGCTGTTTGCCGTGCACGCTGTGCTGGCCGCCAGCATGGCGACAGCAATGTATATGTGCGGCGTGGTGGGGAACTACGGTGGCGGCTTACTGGACCAGTTTCTGCCGCAAAACTGGATCCCAATGTTCCCTAACCATGCCGGCATGATCTTTACCCAAATCGGTATAGGCCTGGTTTTCACGGGGCTCTACTTCGTGATTTTTCACCAACTCATCCTGCGGCTGAACCTGAAAACACCCGGTCGGGACGACAGTGAAGTCAGGCTTTACAACAAGGCCGACTATCGGGCAGCGCGAGCAGCGCCAGCTTTCCCTGACGGGCATAACCCGCAACGCGATCAGGCTTGGGGTTTTCTGAATGCGCTGGGTGGGGCCAGCAATATAGCCAGCATCAATAACTGCGCCACGCGCCTGCGCATAACACTGGTCGATGAGGCCAAAACGCAGAATGATGCCGCGTTTATGGCGCTGGGCGCGCACGGTGTCGTCCGGCGTGGCAACGGTATTCAGATCATTGTGGGCTTACAGGTCCCCCAGGTGCGCGAGCAACTCGAAAGCCAAATGAAAGACCCGGCCCGGTCTGAAGTAACACTTACCATGGAGAAACCTTTATGAAGACATTCTCAGTTTTAATTGCGGGCGGCGGTAGCACCTTTACCCCGGGTATTGTGCTAATGCTCCTGGCGAACCGACACCGCTTTCCTTTACGCCAGCTGAAGTTTTACGACAATGACGCGGCCCGTCAGGAAACCATTGCCCGGGCCTGTAAGATTATTTTGCAGGAACAGGCACCTGATATTGCGTTCAGCTATACCACCGATCCGCAGGAAGCATTCAGCGATGTCGATTTTGTCATGGCGCATATTCGGGTGGGTAAATATCCCATGCGTGAGCAAGATGAAAAAATCCCCTTGCGTCATGGTGTTCTGGGCCAGGAAACCTGTGGGCCGGGTGGTATTGCCTATGGCATGCGCTCAATCGGCGGTGTTCTTGAGCTCGTCGATTATATGCAACAGTACTCACCCGACGCCTGGATGCTGAATTATTCCAACCCGGCCGCCATCGTGGCTGAGGCAACGCGACGCCTGCGACCTGAGGCGAAAATCCTGAATATTTGTGACATGCCGATTGGTATAGAAAATCGGATGGCAAAAATTGTCGGTCTGCAAGACCGCAAGCAAATGCGGGTGCGCTATTACGGGCTCAATCATTTTGGCTGGTGGACCGCGGTTGAAGATTTGAAGGGAAATGATTTGATGCCACAACTGCGCGAGTACGTGGCAAAGTACGGCTATGTTCCGCCCTCAGGATCCTCGTCAGTGGAGTCCAGCTGGAACGATACCTTCCTGAAGGCGCGCGATGTGCAAGCGCTGGACCCCCAGACGTTGCCCAATACCTATCTGAAATATTATTTGTTCCCAGATTATGTGGTCGCGCATTCCAACCCTGAACGCACCCGCGCGAATGAGGTCATGGAGCATCGTGAAAAGCAGGTGTTCAGCGCCTGCAGGGCAATCACCGATGCCGGGCATTCATCCGCCGGGGAGTTGGAGACAGACGAACATGCTTCCTATATTGTCGATCTGGCGACCGCGATCGCCTTCAATACCCAGGAGCGTATGCTGCTCATTGTGCCTAATCAGGGCGCTATCCCCAACTTTGATGCGGACGCGATGGTGGAAATTCCCTGTCTGGTGGGGCGCAACGGTGCTGAACCCCTTCAGGTTGGCGACATTCCGACTTTCCAGAAGGGGTTAATGAGTCAGCAGGTTGCGGTCGAAAAACTCGTGGTGGAGGCATGGGAACAGCGCTCCCGGCACAAGTTATGGCAGGCTATTACCTTATCTAAAACGGTACCAAGTGCCGCCGTTGCAAAAGCGATTCTCGACGATCTTATCGAGGCAAACAAAGCCTTCTGGCCGCCGTTGAGCTAGACCGCCCGTCAGCCAGCCTGGGTTCGGGTTCAGGCTGGCTCTCTTTAGCGCAAACAGGGCAAACCAGGAGAATCGAATGCCGTGAGGGATAACCCTGGGGATGCCGCGAGAGAGTCGTCAATATTCCAGGGTGCATTGCGCGGCCGTGCACGCCTGAGCCCGGCGTGCCGGAAAAACTCCAGCGCGTCATGCCTCTCCACCGTTGCGCATGCTTGATTTTCAGCGCGCATCCCGCCACATTAGCACCTCGTATCCTGCCGCTTGCAAAGGAGATGATCGTGTCGACTGTCACCCCACTGACCTTACTGAAGCGCATTGATGAACGCTACCGATCGCTCACCGGACATGGGCTTTACTGTCCTCATGATATCGATGACCGGTATCAGTGGCTGCATGAACAGGCGCCGTACAGCATTCTTGCCCACAGTAGCGCAGCCGATCCCGTGTTTGTCTATGCCAATCGTTGTGCGCTGAACTGCTTCAAATACAGTGCGGAAGAGATACGGCAACTGCCGTCACGACTCAGTGCCGGGCCTTTCGACAGGGAAGCACGACAGCACCTGCTGGATATGGTCAGACGCGATGGCATTGCCACCGGCTACAGCGGACCGCGTGTCGATAAGCAGGGCAAAAGCTTCATTATTTACGATGGCGAAGTGTGGCAGTCAGACGGACGGGATGAGGCGGGATGGGGCCAGGCCGCACTGTTCTGGCCCAGCCCCCGTCACGGGTTGGCAGCGATCTGATCGGCGCGACAACGCCTTTCTGCCGTGTGCCGACAGGTTTATACCCGGAACGCTTCTACCATGCCGCGTAATGCGTGCGCCTGTTCAGAAAGGGACTGAGAAGCAGAGGATGACTCTTCAACCAGCGCCGCGTTGTTCTGCGTGACGCTGTCCATCTGGCTGACGGCGACGCTCACCTGAGAAATGCCCTGCATTTGTTCGGAGGAGGCCAGTGAGATCTCATCCATCGCGCTGGCCAGGTCGCCTACCATGCTGACGATTTTGAGGATGCTTTCACCTGTGCCGTTGGCGACGTTGACGCCGCTGCCAATCTGTTTAACCGCCTGCTCAATCAGCGACTTAATCTCTTTTGCTGCAGTCGCGCTGCGCTGGGCCAGGGTACGGACTTCACCTGCGACAACGGCAAAACCCCGGCCCTGTTCGCCGGCACGCGCGGCCTCTACTGCAGCATTGAGGGCCAGGATATTGGTCTGAAAGGCGATGCCCTCAATAACGCCGGTGATATCGCGAATTTTAGATGCACTTAGCGAAATGTCGTTCATGGTTTCCGACATCCGGTGTACGTCATTTTCGCCACTGCGCGCCAGCACGGCGGTCTCTCGGGCAGTTGATGCCGTGCTTTGCGCACCGGCGGCGTTACTTTTCACCGTGGCGGTGAGCTGTTCCATGCTGGCTGCGGTTTCCTGCAGGGCGGCTGCCTGCTGTTCGGTCCGTGAGGACAGCTCCGTGTTCCCCTGGGCAATCTCTTCCGCTGCCAGCGCAACGTTACCCGAGGTCTGTTTGATCTCCGACACCAGAGCACGCAGTTTAGCCTGCATATCATCCAGTGAAGCCAGCAGGCTGGTGGAATCATTACGGCGGAGCGTGACGCTGGCGGTCAAATCGCCAGAGGCAATCGCGGCCGCCAGTTCCTGAGCCTGCGCAGGCTCACCGCCCAACTGGCGCATTAACACCCGGGTGATGACATAGCCGGTGGCGATGGAGAACAGCACCGAAAGCACGGATAAAAACACCAGCGTCAAGGACGCCCGGCTGGTTGCCGCGCTGTTAACTTCCACCGCGTTACGGCTGCTATGCATGAGAATGTCTGAGGTTTTGTTTAGCGCATCCAGCATATTGCGTTGCAAAGGGCGCAAGGTCTCCATGAGATAACGCGTCGCTTCATCTCGCTCATTCTTCAGCCCCAGTTGTCCTGCAGCTTCGAAAGCACTCATCACCGTGCCTTCAAGTTCTTTAATGCGGTTTAAGGCAGCCTGTTCTTCAGCCGTGGACTGGCTCTGCATGATCACCTCAAGCGTTGCACGGTTTTCCGTGAACAGTTTTTTTTGCGCTTCAACACGCTCCCATTCAGGCTGCATTTCCTTAACGTCGCTAAACAAGGCCAGATTTCGCACGGCTATTGCTAAATCCCTGAGTTCGCCGCGCATATCGAGAATTAGCTGGTACTTCCGCATTTTAACGTTCACGACCTCATCCATTCCGGTTTTAGCGTGATGCAGCGAGTTAACTGAGACAGAGGTGCAAATAATGGAAAGTAAAATTAACAAACCGAAACCGGTTGCAAGACGAGTGGAGATTTTCATGGATATGTTCCCGATGGATTGCTGTTTTGTTCTCTATCGGCACGAGTCAGGAAAATGATTAACAAAAAAACCAAAATTTACATAAGTATCGTTAATATTATTATTTTGAATTTAAAAAATGATCTTAATCAATAAATGACGATATTTTTGTTATGTCTTGAATATCGCAAGGGAATGGCCGAAAAATATGCAAAGGGTTGATGTTTTGAGTCGGGTTTAGGCGGGATTTTTTATTAAATCATAAATTTAAATGGTGGATGCCACTAACCCTGATCGGCTGGCAGCAAAGGGCAGGCACGACCTCGTAGTGAGACGGGATATGCGCTCGCCACTATCTTGCTCATTCGTTATCCCGTTTCGCTACCCTACAGATAACACCCTGAAATACGGTGTTGGGTAAGGTATGCCTGTGCGACGAACACAGCGCCTGTACAGCCGATAAATATGTGATCTGGGTAACAATCTTGACATGAATTTTAAGTTTATCAGACAGTTCCTTACGCCAGTTTCTTCACTATAGCGACTCCATTCACAGCATGGGAAAGCACAATGAGGAAACCGTTAGCAGTGGCCTGGTTGTTTTTGATCATTTCATTCGGCGCAACGGCGCAAAGTCTGACGCACAGCAGGGCCGATCCCGCCCATTATGCGGGATTAAAGACGCACACCAGCATCGCAGATACGCCGGAATCACCGGATGAGCATGTAAGGGAGAGGCAGCATAACGAGGGTAACGCATTGTGAAGTGATAAGATGGCTCGCCAGTGCGAGCCATCTTTTCGTCAGCGTGCAGCTCTGGGCGCCAGAAACTTCTTACCCAGTTTTATTCCCGGTTTTTCCACATAGTTAAACAGTAATGATGCCAGCGCGTAGGTCACTGGCATTGATACGGCGCAAACAATTAAAAAGCGCATCAGGTCATTTTGATACTCGATGTCGGTTTGATTGAGCAACAGCGCAATGGCCGGGATCACGATCAGCAGATGCAGCAAGTAGACCGAAAACGACACATCGCCCAGCCATGTGCTCAGACGGTTGTTTAACACCTTACGCGGAATGCGGATCAGTTTTGCCATCAGGCTGCTTTCCTGATACTGCCAGAGTACGGCCGCCATACCGATAATCATAAAGGCTTCCAGCATCACCTGCAGCTTAATGGCACCCAGCCCAATCAGCACGCTTACGGCCGGTCCGGCAAGAGCAAACAGCACGTACAGCAGGGATTTACGACGTACCGCTTCAGCCAGCAGCATGCCTGAAATAAACATATTCAGTTTAATCAGAATCATTGACGGCATTTCAAAGGCTTCGTAGTAGTCGGGCAGCAGGTAACGGCCTGCGCAACTCAGCGCCATCATGCTCAGCAGGGCGGTCGCGTATCCGAAGCGCATCACCGCCAGCATCATAAATGGAAACAGCAGATAGAACTGCATTTCCAGCCCAATGCTCCAGTCGGGCAGCGTGGTATTGAATCCATAGGCGGGCAGCACGCCAAACAGGAATGACAGATGCGTCAGCACGTTCATGAACGACTGATCCGCATAGCGTGAAGATTCTGTTGCGGTCCCGGAATAAAACTGGGCAATGGTATCGCGCATCTCACCAAACCAGGGGCCATAGATCAGGGCAACCGCCAGCAGCAGATAATAAAGCGGGGCAATGCGGAAAAAACGGCGTAACCAGAATTTTTTGATGGTTTCCGCGTGTTGCCAGGGCTCCTTGTGCTGGCGTTCCACATAGTTTTTTGCCATCAGATAGCCCGATAGCAGGATAAAGAGATCCACGCCAATGCCGGGTGAGGAGATCAAGGTAATATGGCAATGGATAAGCAGACTTATGTGTCCCAGCAGTACCCAAAGAGAAGCGATGCCGCGTAACCCCTCCAGTTCCGTGGACCAACCTCGTGTCGCAGACATGGTAAAACCCCGTTAATCAGTTAGTTATACTTGCACTAAGGCGGTAACTAAGCCCTAACGTGGTGGTTAAGTCCACCCGTTGAGAAAAAAGTAAGAGGATTCTGACACCATGATTAATAATTGATCGGCGAGATAATATGCTTGCTGATTATTTATGGCGGTTCAAACGGGAGCACGCAGTATGAATAAGCACGGCAATACCATGTTGATCACCGATGGGGGAACGGGCATTGGGCGCGCACTGGCGCATCGCCGGCATGATGCCGGGAACAAGGTGATTATTACCGGACGTCGTCAGGACGTGCTGGAGGAAGCGGCGGCCGGACGAGAAGGCATAGCGACCTGGGTTTTAGATGTCACCAATGCGGATGACGTCAGTCACGCCATTCCTCTGCTTATCCAGACGTATCCGCACCTGAATGTTTTAGTCAACAATGCTGGCGTCTTTAGCCCGGAGGACATCACTTCTCGCCGCGACATGAGCGATGTTGTGAGAATGACGGAAACCAATTTTATTGCGCCCGTCAGGCTCACCGATGCGCTAATCGATCACCTGAGCGCTCAGCCTGCTGCGGCCATTATTAACCTCTCGTCCGGGCTGGCATTTGTCCCTTTCCCGGCGTCGCCGACCTACAGCGCCACTAAAGCGGCACTTCACTCCTATACCGCAGCCCTTCGGCCGCTGTTAAAAGGGAAGGTTGAGGTGATTGAGATTGTCCCGCCACAGGTACAAACCGAATTAGCACCCGGGCAGTCTAAGGATCCTGACAGCATGCCGCTTGATGCCTTCGCCGATGAGGTTATGACGTTATTGCATAGCGGCACAACGCCCACCGAAGTCTGTGTGGAACGCGTGCGCTACTTTCGCGAGGCCGAAGCGAAAGGGCAGTTTGATGAGGCATTGCAGATGCTGGTGCAATACAGCTAAGAGCCGGCTCAGGCGCGAGGCGACAACGCAATTAATAACGTGGGTCCACATGACAGCACGCGCTGGCGCGTTCCCGCGCGCAAGCGGTTTACGCTGCGGAAGATCATGGCGAAGCCGTGACTGACCGCATGAGCCAGCTGTTCACCTGCTTCTGTCAGACAGACTTTCCGATTACGACGCGCAAACAGCGCAATACCTACATCAGTTTGATTGCCAGTCATGGCTCGCCGGGTTTTTATGCCCGTTATGGTTTCGAACCGGCATTGCTGCCAGAACGTGCGGGCATGTTTTTGCGAATCCAGGGGTAAAGATGAAAAAGGGGACGTCAGCGTCCCCCTGTTATCAGGCCAGTTTCAAAATGACCATGCCCAGCAATAACAGCACCAGCCCCGCCCAGCCCTTGGGGTTGAGCCGCTGACCAAACAGTATCCATCCTGCTGCCACGGTCGCGACGATACCAAAACCACCCCACAGGGCGTAAGCAACCGACAGATCGATGCCGTTAACCGCCTGAGACAGCGCGCTAAATGCCAGCAGCACGCAGGCCAGAGACAGCATCCCCGGGAGAATTTTTTTAAAGCCGTTGCTGTACTTAAGCAAAATATTTGCAGCTATCTCCAACAGGACCGCCAGTGCCAGCCAGGCAAAATGGATCAGATCAGGCAGGATCATGTTCTGCCTCCTTCACCTCACCGCTGCCGACTTTAATGAGCAGGATGCCGGTAATCAGCGTGATCAAACCGCAGATTTTCATTAACGATAAGGTTTCATCAAAAAGCTGCACGCTAAATAAGGTGATCAGCAGAATGCCGATCCCCTCCCAGAGTGCGTAAGCCACACCCAGCGCAATGCGCTTGATGGCGAAACTTAAAAAAAAATAAGAACAGGCAATCATTCCCAGCATGACCACATAACCCAGCTGACTCTGATTGAGACTGGACCATTTCATGGTCAGGGTACCGATAATTTCCGTAACAATAGCGAGTACTAATAATCCCCAGGCGCGCATGGGTTTTCTCCATTAATCAACGTCATGATTTACCGTGATGCGTAACGCAACGGCAGAAAAGAAATTGGCTGGCAGAAAGGGGACTATAGGGCGCTGCGCCAGTGCTGATCGACGGCGTTAACGCTGACAGGCGCGAGGGCAAAAAGGGGGTTGAAAAGCGTAATGAACATCCTGCTCATAATTAAACAATGCATCCACGTTATTGCTTCTCTTCAGTGGACGGGGAAAGCCTCCGGTAATTAACACAGTAGCGTTATATCATTAAAACCTGCCAGAACACAGCCTGTTTGTTTGGAATTTTGACAAATATCAAGTCAATATCGCTCTGATTTAGGCACGGTTGCGTTTCGGTAGAAAAAAAGCCGGACAGCAGTCCGGCTATGAAGTCGAATAAAACCTTACGCAGGGCGCGCGGGTTCAATGCGAACGGGCGCATCCCCCGCGACATAGTAGTCTGCGGTGCTGCGTGGCAGCGGCTGACGACCACGAATGCAGTCGGCTATCTTCTCACCGATCATAATGGTGGTCGCATTCAGATTACCCGTAATGATCAACGGCATAATGGATGCATCCACTACGCGCAGGCCTTCCAGCCCATGGACGCGGCCCTCGCCGTCCACCACCGCCATCTCGTCGTTACCCATTTTACAGGTGCCGCAGGGATGATAGGCCGTTTCGCCGTGATTACGCACAAACTCATCCAGTTCTTCATCAGTCTGGCACTCAATGCCCGGGCTGATTTCGCGGCCACGGTATTTATCGAGGGCCGGCTGATTAATGATCTCACGCGTAATGCGGATGGCATCGCGGAATTCGTGCCAGTCCTGCTCATGAGACATATAGTTAAACAGAATGGCAGGATGGCGACGTGGATCGCGCGATTTCAGGCGCACATGACCCCGGCTCGGCGACCGCATAGAGCCCACATGGCACTGGAATCCGTGCGCATCGACCGCATTTGACCCGTTGTAGTTAATGGCCACCGGCAGAAAGTGATACTGAATATTCGGCCAGCTAAACTCCTCACGGCTGCGAATAAACCCACCGGCTTCAAACTGGTTACTGGCCCCGATGCCGGTGCCATTAAACAGCCATTCTGCGCCAATCTTAGGCTGGTTCCACCACTTGAGAGCCGGATACAGGGAAACCGGCTCTTTGCACTCGTACTGCAGGTACATTTCCAGGTGATCCTGCAGGTTCTCGCCCACGCCGGGCAGGTCATGTACCACCGGAATATCGAACTGGTTCAGCAACTCGGCTGAACCCACGCCGGAACGCTGCAGGATTTGAGGGGAGGCAATGGCCCCTGCACACAGCAAGACTTCACGGCGGGCGTGAACCGTATGCAGCGTATTGCTGTCACCTATCATGTATTCCACGCCAATCGCGCGCTTTCCTTCAAACACAATCCGGTCCGTGGTGGCGTGGGTCACGATTTTCAGGTTCGGACGGCGTTTTGCCTGGTCAAGATAACCGCGCGCGGTGCTTGAACGACGGCCTTCCGGCGTGACGAAGCGATCCATTGGACCAAAGCCTTCCTGCTGATAGCCGTTAAGGTCATCGGTACGCGGATAGCCAGCCTGAACACCTGCCTGAATCATCGCCTCAAACAGAACGTTATTGCCTTTCTTCGGCGTGGTCACGCTGACCGGACCCTCTCCACCGTGGTAATCGTTGGCACCCGTATCACGGGTTTCTGATTTACGGTAGTAGGGCAGACAGTCCAGGTAGCTCCAGTTTTCCAGACCGGGCATGGTCGCCCAGTTGTCCAGATCCATGGCGTTACCGCGGATATAACACATGCCGTTAATCAGTGATGAACCGCCCAGGCCTTTGCCCCGGCCACACTCCATCCGGCGGTTGTTCATGTAAGGCTCAGGCTCCGTTTCGTAGGCCCAGTTATAACGTTTTCCCTGCAAAGGGTAAGCCAGCGCCGCAGGCATCTGGGTTCGAAAATCAAAACGATAATCGGGGCCGCCCGCTTCCAGCAGTAAGACATTCACATTGCTGTCTTCGGTCAGTCGGGTGGCCAGGACATTCCCTGCGGATCCGGCTCCAATGATAATGTAATCAAATTCCATTCGTCGCTCCTCAGGTAGGGGGATTAAAAGACAGACTGAAAGCGCGTCAGTTCCACCTGAACCGACTTCACCTGGGTGTAATTTTGCAGCGTCATCAGGCCGTTTTCACGTCCCACGCCAGAATGCTTGTATCCACCCACCGGCATTTCGGCGGCAGATTCACCCCAGGTGTTAATCCAGCAAATACCGGCTTCAATCTGATGAATAACGCGATGTGCGCGGTTAAGGTCTTGCGTGACCAGGCCAGCAGCCAGACCGAATTCGGTGTCATTGGCCCGACGTATCACTTCGTCTTCAGAGGTGTAGCTCAGAATTGACATCACAGGACCAAAGATTTCTTCACGGACAATTTTCATGTCATCACGGCAGTCGCTGAACACGGTGGGTTCAACCCAGGCGCCCTGATCGAACCCGTCTCCCGTCATGCGCTTGCCCCCGCAAAGCAGACGAGCCCCTTCGGCAATGCCGGACTCAATAAAGCGCATCACGTTGTCACGATGGTTAAAGCTGACCAGCGGTCCAAAGTTGGTCTCTGAATCGCGCAGGTCGCCTGCTTTGATGCGTGCCACGCGCTCAAGGATTTTGGCTTCAAAAGCCGACTGCAATGCGGCGGGCACGAAAACACGGGTACCGTTGGTGCAGACCTGGCCGGAACTGTAGAAGTTGGCCATCATGGCGATATCCGCGGCGAGATCGAGATCGGCATCATCAAAGATGATCAGCGGCGATTTACCGCCCAGCTCCATGGTGACGTCTTTCAGCGTTGAGCCTGCAGCATTCGCCATGACTTTCTTACCGCTGACGACGCCGCCGGTGAACGAGACTTTATCAATGCCGGGATGTTCGGTCAGCAACTGACCGGTCACCGCGCCCGTTCCCGGCAGCACGTTGAACACGCCATCCGGCACGCCCGCTTCCGTGTAGATTTCAGCCAGTTTCAGGGCCGTCAGTGGCGTAACTTCACTGGGCTTGAAGATCATGGCGTTGCCGGCGGCCAGAGCAGGCGCCGACTTCCACAGCGCGATCTGGATCGGATAGTTCCAGGCACCGATGCCTGCAACAACGCCCAGCGGTTCGCGGCGGGTATAAACAAACGAGGTATCACGCAGCGGAATTTGCTGGCCTTCCAGCGCAGGGATCAGCCCAGCGTAGTATTCCAGTACGTCGGCACCGGTCACGATGTCCACGCTGGAGGTTTCACTGAACGGCTTACCGGTATCAAGCATTTCCAGCTCAGCCAGCTCATCATTGCGCTCGCGCAGGATATCAACCGCACGACGCAGAATACGTGAGCGTTCCATTGCGGTCATCGCTGCCCAGATCTTTTGTCCTTTTCTGGCCGCGGCAACGGCGCGATCGACATCCTCGCGTCCGGCGATCTGAACATCAGCCAGAACCTCACCGTTGACCGGATTGATGCTCTGGAAGGTTTCTCCAGAGGTGGCGGCAACGTAGGTACCATTGATGTAGAGTTGTTGCTCGTTGAATCGGGACATAATTTCTCCTGGTTCGTTACGCATGTTCGCCCGCTAACTGCTGACGAATAAATTGGGTGGTCAGGGTGTGCGCTGTCGTCGGGTCAAAGGGCTTGCCGCTGAGTGCTGCACGAAGCCACAGGCCATCAATCATTGCGGCCAGCCCGTGAGCAGCGAGTCGGGCCCTGTCCTTAGGTAACTGGCGACGAAACTCGACGGCCAGCGATGAAAACAGACGTCGGTGGCTAACCCGTTCCAGACGTCGAAGCTGCGGCTGGTGCATACTGCTCGACCAAAAGTCCAGCCAGGCTTTCATCACGGCGCGTTCGACCTGACTTTCATCGAAGTTTCCCTCGACGATGGCGCACAGTCGTTCTTCGGCAGCGGCGTCAACCAACGGCAGCAAGCGTTGTGCGACCGCTTCACGCAACTGTCGGGTGATGTCGCGCATGGTAGCTTCCAGCAGACCGTTCTTGTCCTTGAAATAGTGACTAATAATCCCGGTCGAGACGCCCGCGCGTCGGGCAATCTGCGCGATAGTGGCATCGTTAATGCCGACATCGTTTATCGTTGCCAACGTCGCATCAATCAGCTGCCGACGCCGTATTGGCTGCATCCCTACTTTAGGCATGATGTTCACCCTAACCTGTAACTGAGCATCTATTTTAGTCTTTTTTTGATTGGATGTTCAATATAAATAGAAACCTTGTTAGGATGCTGTGTCTTAAAAGTTGAGTAAGTGAAGCGGTAAGTGTGGCAGATTTGCTAGTTTTGACCAGAATGTAACAACAGGAAACGAAGCGCAAAGCACACGTACTGACAGGAAGCCGGGTAACGATACCGGATAGAACCCTTGCAAAATTGATAAGCCAACAACCAGAGGTAAACGATGATGAGTCCACCTGCCAGTGAAAAAGACAGAATCAACCCCGTGGTGTTTTACACCTCCGCAGGATTGATTCTGGCCTTTTCACTCATCACTATTTTGTTCAGTAAAGACGCCGCCGGTTGGATACTGAGTGCAGTTAACTGGGTATCCGAAGCGTTTGGCTGGTATTACATGCTCGCCGCCACGCTCTACATCGTATTCGTGGTGTATATTGCCTGTTCCCGCTTTGGCTCAATCAAACTCGGGCCTGAGCAGTCCAAACCTGAATTCAGCATACTGAGCTGGTCAGCGATGCTGTTCGCTGCGGGCATCGGGATAGACCTGATGTTCTTCTCTGTAGCCGAACCCGTTTCGCAGTATATGAAGCCGCCAGAAGGGGCAGGGCAAACGCTGGAAGCGGCGCGTCAGGCCATGGTCTGGACGCTGTTCCACTATGGTTTAACCGGCTGGTCGATGTATGCGCTGATGGGCATTGCACTTGGTTACTTCAGCTACCGTTATAATCTGCCGTTAACCATTCGTTCTGCCCTGTATCCCATCTTTGGCAAACGCATTAATGGCCCGATCGGGCACAGCGTAGACATCGCCGCGGTGATTGGAACGATTTTTGGTATTGCGACCACGCTCGGCATTGGTGTTGTGCAGTTAAACTACGGGCTGAAAGTCCTGTTTGATATTCCAGAAGGCTTAACGGCGCAAACGGCATTGATTATTCTGTCGGTCATCATTGCCACCATTTCAGTCACTTCGGGCGTCGACAAAGGCATTCGAATTTTGTCTGAACTGAATGTGGCGCTGGCCCTCGGCCTGATTCTGTTCGTCCTGTTCGCCGGCAATACCGAATTTCTGCTTAACGCGCTGGTGCTCAATGTGGGTGATTATATTAATCGCTTTATGGGCATGACGCTGAACACCTTTGCCTTTGACCGGCCAACCGAGTGGATGAACAGCTGGACCTTGTTTTTCTGGGCCTGGTGGGTTGCCTGGTCGCCGTTCGTCGGCCTGTTTCTGGCGCGTATCTCTCGTGGCCGTACCATCCGTGAGTTCGTGCTGGGCACGCTGGTTATTCCGTTTACCTTTACGCTGCTGTGGCTGTCGGTATTTGGCAACGCCGCCCTGTATGAAATCATCCACGGTGATGCGGGGTTTGCACAGGAAGTGATGGGCCATGCGGAGCGCGGCTTCTACAGCCTGCTGGCGCAGTATCCGGCATTCAAGCTGAGTGCCTCTGTTGCAACCATTACCGGGATGTTGTTCTACGTTACTTCGGCGGATTCCGGTTCGCTGGTGCTGGGTAACTTCACCTCGAAACTCAAAGACATCAACAGTGATGCCCCCAACTGGCTGCGTATTTTCTGGTCAGTGGCTATCGGTGTGCTGACGCTGAGCATGCTGATGGCCAACGGCATTACCGCGCTGCAAAACACCACGGTAATTATGGGGCTGCCGTTTAGTTTCGTTATTTTCTTTGTCATGGCAGGGCTGTATAAATCGCTCAAGGTAGAAGACTATCGTCGCGTCAGTGCCACGCGTGATACGGCTCCTTATCTGGCTCATGCGACTGACCGACTGACCTGGAAAAAACGCTTGTCGCGCCTGATGAACTACCCGGGTTCTCGTTACACCTTAAAAATGATGGATGAAACGATCTTTCCTGCCATGCAGGACGTGGCAAAAGAGCTGGAGTTGCGCGGAGCGCGCGTCTCGCTGGACAGGGTGACCGCCGATGATGAGCATCCGCTGGGGTATCTGGATCTGCGCGTACAGCTAGGCGAGGAGCAGGATTTCCTCTATCAGGTCTGGCCGCAGCAGTATTCGATTCCTGGCTTTACCTACCGCGCGCGCAGCGGTAAATCAACCTATTACCGGCTGGAGACCTTCCTGCTGGAAGGCAGCCAGGGCAATGACCTGATGGACTACAGTAAAGAGCAGGTGATCATCGATATTCTCGATCAGTATGAACGCCACCTGAACTTTATCCATCTGCATCGTGAGGCGCCAGGCAGTAACATTACGTTCCCTAACGCCTGATCCCATCGCCCGTTAACCGCCAGGTTGACGGGCTTTTTTATCACTGACGGGCTAAGAGTGCCCGGCGAGCACCGCTGCCGGTCCGTGGCGGTTTGGCGTCACCCCTTAAGGTGTCAGTAAAAGAGATTCACGTCATCTCATGGCGCGACCTGTGAAACGTGACGTTTACAGTCGGAATCCTCCCGACCTAAAGCGTGGCAAAATCAGCTATCTTTACATTTTACAGGACACCGATGACCGTTGTGGACAGGGAGTCGTATGCGAAAAATTCTCAGAACATTTCTGCCGCTTTACACCACCACCTTTTTGATGCTGTTGGGTTCGGGGTTACTGACCACCTACGTATCACTGCGTCTGGCCCACGATCAGGTAAATGGCGCACTGATTGGTGCCATCATTGCCGCAAACTACATCGGACTGGTGATCGGCGGTAAGGTCGGCCACAACCTGATTGCGCGCGTAGGGCACATTCGTGCCTATGTCGCCTGTGCCGGCATTATCACCGCGTCAGTCATCGGACATGGGCTAACAGATTTTATTCCTCTGTGGGTTTTCCTGCGCCTGATCATCGGGTTATGCATGATGTGCCAGTATATGGTGCTGGAAAGCTGGCTCAACGATCAGGCTGAATCTTCACAGCGTGGCCTGATCTTTGGCTTTTACATGGTGGCGACCTACCTCGGCTTGAGTAGTGGCCAGGTGGTGCTGACGTTGCAGAGTGACTTTGGCCTCCAGACATTATTAATTGTGGCGCTTTGCTTTGCGCTCTGCCTGGTGCCGATTGCGCTGACGACGCGCACGAACGTCCGCGCCATGTCACCCGCGCCAATGGAGCTGGGCTATTTTCTGCGTACCATCCCTAAATTACTGAGCACCACCTTATTAACAGGCATGGTCGTGGGGGCCTTTTACGGCCTGGCACCGGTTTACGCCAGTAGTAAGGGATTCAGCGACGGGCAAACCGGTATTTTTATGAGCCTGACGATCTTTGCCGGGCTGGTCGCACAATTTCCTCTGAGCTGGCTGTCTGACCGCTACGATCGTCAGCGGCTGCTGTTCTACATTGCGACAGTGCTGGCGCTGACGTGTTTGCCGCTGGTGCTGCTGCCCAGTCTGTCCTTTGACTGGGTACTGGGCATCGCCTTTCTGGCCAGCATGGTGCAGTTTGCCCTTTATCCCTTGCAGGTAGCCCTGGCGAACGATCAGGTGGCTGCCGAACAGCGCGTCTCGCTGACGGCCTGTCTGCTGATGGCGTTTGGCGTTGGCGCCAGTGTGGGTCCGTTGCTGGTGGGGGCGCTAATGCAGCCGTTTGGCAGCAATATGCTTTATCTGTTCTTTACGGTGTGCACCCTGTTGATCGCTGCGCTGAGCTTCGTGAAGAAAGCGCCGCTACCTTTGCCCACGACCGAAGTGCCCTTGCCCCATGTGGTTTTACCCGACAGCCTGGCCACCTCGCCTTTGGGTGCGGCGCTCAATCCGGTACTGGAAGATGAGGCCATTCAGGCAGCGATGGTTAACACTGATGAGCAAAACGAAGACGATGAGGATGAGGGCGACGACGAGGATGAGGGCGACGACGAGGGCAGAGAGACGGACGCACAGGATGATGAACGTGACAGTCAGGCCACACCCGGATCATCGTCTCGTAACCCATAATCACGGGTAACCGCTATCTCATGGACGCTAAATAGCCTCGACAAGTTGTGCGGGGTTTGCCACGCTGAAAGCCGTTACCGCTATGGAGGATGCCATGTTAGAGCTGCGCCCAAACTGTGAACGTTGTGATGTTGATCTGCCTGCGGCATCCCATGATGCGCGCATCTGTTCGTTCGAGTGCACGTTTTGCGCCGCCTGTGCTGAGCAGCACCTTCAAGGGCGGTGTCCGAACTGTGGTGGGGAACTGGTCCGGCGTCCTGTCCGGCCTGCCGCTAAACTGCTGACGCATCCGGCCAAAACGCGTCCCGTCTGAGGTCATGACATCAAAACGCCGGCTTCTGCCGGCGTTCTTCGGTTCTTATTGCCGCCTGGCTTGCCCGCTCGCCTCCACGAATCATCCCCTTTGCAAGGTGAAAAGTGGGATCGTCGCGTGACAGTGTCACAAAAGGCGGGTGGGGCGGTTACCGGAACAGCCTGCCGTCGCGCACCAGCTCGCGGGGATAGCTGTTTTTAATACGGCTGCCAACACGTTTAGCCAGCCCGAGCGGCTGATCCTGATAGGTTACTATTATTTCATCCCGCGCTGGGAGGCTTTCAGGGTAGATATCGCGACCGCGATACCACTCTTCGGCTTCTGCTTCGTTCAGCGCAAACGTCTGATCGGGACGCGGTGAGGCAAGGGCAATGACGGCCTCGTGTTGCCAGCGATAGCCTTTTGCAAAGGTTTCTGCCAGCTTCAGGCCAATGCGTGAGAAGCGGACCTTGCCCAACAGCGGCATCACGTCGGTGGGAAACAGCCAGATCTCTTTGTCACGTTGCCAGAGTTGCAGGCTGTCATCCCACTGAAGCGCAACCTTTGCTGCCGCCTGCACAATGTCGTTTTCCAGCTTACGGCTCACAGGGCTAAAGGGCAGCTTGCCCACTTTATAGGTAGGCGCAGGCAGCCGTTCAACGGAGGCAGTTTTGCGTAATCGCGCGACGAAAAAGCCTTCGCTGTCAAAGCGCTGAGGGAAGACGTGCAGGTAACCTTCTGGCGTTGCAGCCCGCTCAGCGCCCGGGAAAAGTGACGCCAGCGGCATCACCTCAACCGCAGCGGGGTAACGCGCCAGTAGCCAGGCCACAACCTGCTGGTTTTCAATCTGATTGAGTGTGCAGGTGGAATACACCAGCGTACCGCCGGGCTTTAGAGCGTGAAAAGCGCTGTCGATCAGATCGCATTGGGTTTGAGCGATGTCGTGCGTGCTGGCCAGCGACCAGTTTTTTAACGCGTCCGCATCCTTACGCATCACGCCTTCACCCGAGCAGGGCGCGTCCAGCAAAATGGCATCAAACTGTTCCGGCAGCGCAGGCCCAAAGACGCGGGCGTCAAAGTGGGTCAGGGCGCTGTTGGTTACGCCGCAACGGGTGATGTTGGCATGAAGCACTTTGACCCGGCTGGCGGAAAACTCGTTAGCCAGAATAACGCCGCGGTTGTGCATGCAGGCGGCAATCTGGGTGGTCTTGGAGCCGGGGGCAGCAGCCATATCCATGACGCTCATGGCATCGGGCTGGGCCGCAAACAGGGCTGTCACCGGCAGCATTGAGCTGGCTTCCTGGATATAAAACAGGCCGCTCAGATGCTCCGCAACGCTGCCCAGCGGCAGGCTTTCGTCCTCGCGATTGATCCAGAATCCTTCCGCACACCAGGGAACCGGCGTCAACTGCCAGCCGTAATGCGCGGTTTGAGTCAGAAAGTCACTGACGCCGATCTTTAAGGTGTTCACGCGCAGGCTGCGACGTAATGGCTGCAGGCTGATGTCAATAAACTGCTGCAGGTCGGTATCATCGGGCAAGCTCTGGCGTATCAGATTGAGGAATTCGGCAGGGAAGCGTGAGGCGGAGTCGGACACGGATAAGTTCTCTTTGAGGCAAAGGCGGCAGTTTAGCACGCCAAAAGAAAACGGGCAGCCTGGGCTGCCCGTATGGCTTAAGGTTGATTAGGGTCGGGGATTGCCGTGCCCCAGTTACGCCAGTCTTTAGGCGGTTCATCCTGCAGCAGGAAGTGTTTGTTTGACGTTGCCTGAGGTGCCAGCGGCACGGTCGGCGGCGTAGCAAACTGAATACCGCCACGGATAAACTGCTGGAAGGTGCCGGTTTTCACCACGCCACCAATCAGGCCAAAGTCCAGGTTATAGCCCGAGGCCAGCCAGAATACCGAATTGTTGCGGACCAGGTGCTGGTATTTCTTACTGATACGCAGCGCGATTTGTACGCGGTCTGCCATATTCCCCAGCGATGTACCGGTCACCGTGCCCACTTCCACCCCGCGGAACAGCACCGGCGTACCTAACGACAGGGAACCCGCTTCGGTCGCATCCACATAGATGTTCAGGCCATTGAGGTAACGTGAATCAGTAATGGTGCTTTCCTGCAGCTCGAAGGTGCGTGCGCCACGGCCTTTACCCGGATCGACGTTGACATAAGGCTGAAGGATCGTTTCCAGATGATTTACACCAGCGGCAGAAATTTCTGGCGATACCACTGAGAAACGGCTGTCGACACGGGCAAAACTCTGCACATATTCAGGGTAGAGTACGGCCTTCGCCACCACCTGATTGTTGTCATCGCTCAGCGACAGCGACTCGATTTGTCCCACGTTGATACCGAGGTAACGAATTGGCATTCCGGCAGACAGCTTGCTGGCGTCATAGGTATGTAACGTAATCTGGCTGCCCACGGCCCGTGCAGCCGTTTCAGACGGATAAAGCACCCGCTTCGCGCCTTTATCAATTTTCGCGCCCGTCAGGTTGTCGAAGCTGATAGCGCCCTTCAACGCGCGATTTAGCGGCGAAGCCTGAACGGTTAACCCACTGCCGTTAAGCTGAACGCGTGCGCCGCCTTCGGCCCAGAACACACTTTCAGTAGAGAGCAGTTTGCGGTATTCCGGTTTGATGTGGACCGCGATATCAAACGCATCGGCACGCGGGGTGACTTGCGTAATCTCACCGACCTGGAATTTACGATAGAGCACAATCGAGCCGGCCTGAACGTCTGGCAGGCTTTTTGCCGTCAGCATCAGCGTTGTAGATGGGCCATCGCCGGTAATGCCTTCTTCGGCGCGTTCAGCATCGGCAAAGAGGGGATAGGCCGTCTTAGGTGCGCCTTGCTTACCCGGCTCCAGACGAATACCGCCATCGACCCACTCGCGGGCGCTGGCGCCCAGCACCTGCATGCCATCCAGGCCGAACTTCACGTCAAGGCGACTGTTTACAATGAATTTACTGTCGCCGTGGACCAGGTGGCGCTGGTCAGGATTGACCGCGACAACAAAATTAACGCCGTTTGCATCCAGATCCCGGGAAATCACCTGACCAATTTTCAGTCCGTGCAACATCAGGGGTTGGCCGGCATCGATGCCGTAGCTTTCGGGGGCGCTCAGTTTCACGGTGAGAACATTGGGCTGCTGCAGCAGCGTTTTATTGGGTGCGACCACCGTAAAATGCTGCTGCGGTGCACCCTCGCCAGGCACCAACTCAAAGGTGTTGCCGGTCAGCAGGCTGCTCAGGCTGGTATCCGTGAGGCTGAGTTTGGGGCTGCGCATCTCAATACGGGTGCCTTCACGCATCAGTCCCACGACAGAGGGATCGATCGTCATCTCACCGGTCACTTTACCGCCATCCTGCAGGTTCAGTTTGGTCAGGGTGCCGACTTCTAAGCCCTGGTACATCAGCGGCGTACGGTTGGCTGAGAGATTATCCCCGCTGGGCAGATCCAGCGATATCAGCACGCCACGCTGGCTGTGAGCCAGGTCGGGATAGAGCTGATAGTTCTGGTCGGTTTTTGCGGCTTCCGCGCCCTCAGGCGAGTCAAAGGCGATAGCGCCGTTGACTAAGGCTGACAGGCTTTCAAGCTGTACCCTGGCCCCGCTCAGGCTGACGTCTGCATTCATTCCTGACACATTCCAGAAGCGGCTGTTGGTTTTCACCAGGTTCACGAAGCGCCGCTCAATCAGGACGTCAATCGACACGCCGTTGTTCTGATTGTTAATGCTGTAATCGTAGACCCGGCCCACCGGGATTTTGCGGTAATACACTAACGAACCGGTGTTCAGCGAGCCGAGGTCGGATGAATGCAGGTGAATCATCAGCTCACCGGTATTCACGCGGTATTTCGGTTGGGTATCCAGCGCGGTAAAGGTGTCACTTTCTTTACCATCGCCTGGCATCATGCCAATGTAGTTCCCCCCCACCAGCGCATCAAGACCGGAAACGCCGGCTAGTGAGGCTTTTGGCGTCACCAGCCAAAACTGCGTATTTTCCCGCAGCGCATCGCGCATGTCGCTTTTAATGCTGGCCTTGATCTGAATCTTTTTGTAGTCGTCGCTAAGATTGATGCCCTGCACAGTACCGACTTCCACGCCCTGATAGCGGACAGGCGTGCGGCCGGGCACGATGCCATCGGCCGTCTGGAAATTGATGGTGATGGTCGTGCCGCGCTCTTGAAAATTGGTCCAAAGCAGCCAGCCCGCAATCAGCATTGCGATAATGGGCAGAAGCCAAAAAGGTGAAATTTTACGCTTGTTGCGCAGCGTAGCATTAGTCGGTGTAGTCGGCGTTTCCTGTTGCATGTGCATCCCAGAGCAGGCGGCTATCCAGCCACTCAACGGCCATAATGGTCAGGATCACTGCCGCGCCAAAATAAAACGCAGCGGGTCCCATGGTAAAAGCCAGTAGTTGATCGCGATTGACCAACGACATGGTTAGTGAAATGACAAACAGATCCAGCATAGACCAGCGCCCAACCCAGGTCACAAAACGTAGCAGACGAATGCGGGTTTTCAGGCCTTGTTCGCAGCGGAAATGGATACTGAGCAGCAGCGCCAGCATCACCAGCACTTTGGTGAAGGGAACCAGAATACTGGCGATAAACACCACGGCTGCCACGGGCACGTTACCGGATGCCAGAGACAGGATGCCGGAGAAGATCGTGTCTTCACGGCGCGATCCGTTCAGGTACACCACCGAAATCGGCAACAGATTGGCGGGAATCAGCAGCACAATTGACGCGATAAGGGCGGCCCAGGACTTTTGTAAGCTGTGGCGGCGCCGAAAATCAAGCGGCGTATGACAGCGTGCGCAGCGGCCGCGAGCGTCAGGAATATCGGTGTAGTGGCAGTTAAGGCAGACCTGAAGATCGTCACGCCGCGTGACCTGGTGCGGTTGGGGATAAAAGTGCTCCCAAAGCTGCTCCATGTTCAGATGAATCAACGTAATAACGCTCAGCACGGTTAGCGCCACGTAGGCGACCAGCCCATAGCCTAATTCAAGGTCGGCGTAATCCTGAACTTTTATGGAGGCGACGGCGATGCCAATCAAAAAAATATCCAGCATCACCCACTCTTTGAGTTTATCGAGCATCAGCAGCACCGGGCGCAGATTCATCCCTAAACGCTCACCCAGGGCCAGATAGCCAATGCCTGCCACCAGCGTCACCGGCGCGCCGATAGTACAGAACGCCACCATCGAGGCGGTCAGGACATTGCCCTGTAGCGTCATCTGAACGATACCTTCCAGTACGCTGGCGTCAATGCGCATGCCCAGCAGGCGAATGTCGATAAGGGGCATGCTAAAAGCAAAAGGCATCAGCACCAGCATCGTGGCCGCCATCGCCAGCAAACGTGTCATTGACCAGTCGCGGCCGCTCACAATTTGCGCGTTGCAGCGGGGACAGTGGGCTGACTGATACGATTTCACATCTGGTAAGGAAAAAAGGGTATCGCATTGCGGACAACGCTGATAACGTGCCTGAGGCAATGTCTGGCTGATAGCGTGAATTTTCATAAATGAGTGTATGTTTCGCTTATTGTAATTAACGCAAAGGGTCAGTAAGACATCGCCTGGGTACCTGTCTCGGGTATCACGCTTCGATCCACAGAATGTTAAGGTTATAGTAACTAACGCTATGATTCACCTTATGGCTATGGATTTTTAGTGCTTATTTTTAACAAGCGGAGTGGTTAGCCGCTCGGATGTCACTGGTAACGGTTGAATAATGAACAAAACTGCCTTTTACGCCGATTTAGATCGCGATATGCGCGCCTTACTGGCGGGAGAAACGGCGTTCCTCGCTGCAATGGGTAATTTTAGCGCGCTGTTGTATGAACGTCTCGAAGGCGTGAACTGGGCAGGTTTCTACCTGCTGACGGAAGCCGATACGCTGGTCCTGGGCCCGTTCCAGGGGAAAATCGCCTGCGTGCGTATTCCCGTGGGCAAAGGGGTTTGCGGCACCGCACTGGCGCAACAACAGGTGCAGCGTGTTGATGATGTCCATGCTTTCCCGGGGCATATCGCCTGCGATGCCGCCAGTAATGCAGAAATTGTGATTCCTCTGAAAATAAACGGTCAGGTTGTCGGCGTACTGGATATCGACAGTGTGGAATACAATCGCTTTGATAGTGAAGATGAAAAAGGGCTGGTCGCCTTGACTAACGGGCTTTGCGACGTGCTCGCGAACAGTGACTTAGAAAAATATTTGCAGCTGACGCGTAGCTAATCGACTGGATTGCATGGCATTTGGCGATGTTGTCATTATAATGTCGCCTGTTCATGCCTGCTCTGGTCGGCAAACCCGTAGTAATCAGGAAATTTCATGGAAAATCAACCTAAGTTGAATAGCAGTAAAGAAGTCATTAGCTTTCTGGCGGAGCGCTTTCCGCACTGCTTTAGCGCTGAAGGCGAAGCGCGTCCGCTCAAAATCGGTATCTTTCAGGATCTGGTCGAGCGCGTTCAGGGCGAAATGAACCTGAGCAAAACGCAGTTGCGTTCGGCCTTGCGTCTTTATACCTCTAGCTGGCGCTATCTGTACGGTATCAAAGCGGGTGCCACCCGTGTGGATCTCGATGGAAACCCCTGTGGTGTTCTTGATGAGCAGCACGTGGAGCATGCCCGTAAGCAACTCGAAGATGCCAAAGCGCGTGTTCAGGCACAGCGCGACCAGCAGCGAGCCGCTCGTCGTGAAGCCGGTGAAGGCGAAGAGGGTGCCAGCGCACCACGTCGCCCACGCAAACCTGCTCCGCGTAAACCGGCAGAAGGTGAGGCCGCGCGTAAGCCGCGTCCACAGTCTGCTGAGCGTCCCACTGCATCGCAGAATCGCAAACCGGCACCACGCCCGGAGCAGCAGGCTAAACCCATCACTGATACCTCAACTTTGCAACCCGGCCAGAGTATTAAAGTTAAAGCAGGCAAAAGTGCGATGGACGCAACCGTTCTGGAAGTGTCGAAAGACGGCGTCCGGGTACAGCTCGCTTCCGGCATGGCAATGATTGTGCGCGCAGAACATTTGCAGTTCTGAAACGGAGGCTGACCCCGGCATGAACACCCTTTTAAAAGTTGGATTGATTGCGGGCCTGCTGTTGTCAGGCCCTTCCTTTGCGGCCGAAAACATCACACGTGCCGATCAAATTCCACAGCTGCATGAAGATCCGCAGGATGCGACGGTAAGCGAGCGCGTGACGTCACGTTTTACCCGTTCTCACTATCGTCAGTTCGATCTTGACGGCGCCTTCTCAGCCAAGATTTTTGACCGCTATCTCAATATGCTCGACTACAGTCACAACGTGTTGCTGGCGTCGGACGTTGCACAGTTTGCCAGCAAGAAGACCCAATTGGGTGATGAGCTGCGTAGCGGTAAGCTGGATATTTTTTACGATCTTTATAATCTGGCGCAAAAACGCCGCTTTGAGCGCTATCAGTATGCGCTTACGGTGCTGGCGCGTCCGATGAACTTTACCGGCAATGACACCATCGATATTGACCGTGCTAAAGCGCCCTGGCCGAAAGACCAGAGTGAGTTGAATGCGCTGTGGGACGCCAAGGTCAAATACGATGAGCTGAGCCTTAAACTCGCCGGTAAAGACGAAAAAGAAATCCGTGAAGTGCTGACCAAACGTTATAACTTTGCCATCCGTCGTCTGGCACAAAGCAACAGTGAAGATGTATTCCAGCTGGCAATGAACGCTTTTGCCCACGAAATCGATCCGCACACCAACTACCTTTCACCGCGTAATACAGAGCAGTTCAATACCGAAATGAGCCTGTCGCTCGAAGGGATTGGTGCCGTGTTGCAGATGGATGATGACTATACCGTTATCAACTCTATGGTGGCCGGTGGTCCGGCGGCGAAGAGCAAAGCGATCACCGTTGGCGACCGCATCGTCGGCGTCGGTGAGCCAGGCAAGCCAATGGAAGACGTTATCGGCTGGCGCCTGGATGATGTGGTCGCCAAAATCAAAGGTCCGAAGGGCAGCAAGGTTCGCCTTGAGATCCTGCCTGCCGGCAAAGGCACAAAGACCCGCATTGTGACCTTAACGCGCGAGAAAATCCGTCTGGAAGATCGCGCGGTTAAAATGAGCATTCACAATGTTGGTAAAGAAAAAGTCGGCGTGCTCGATATTCCGGGCTTCTACGTTGGCCTGACCGATGATGTCAAAGTGCAGTTGCAGAAGCTGCAAAAGCAGAACGTTGACAGCATCGTCATCGATCTGCGCACCAACGGCGGCGGCGCACTGACCGAGGCGGTTTCGCTTTCTGGCCTGTTTATTCCAAGTGGCCCGGTTGTTCAGGTCCGTGACAATAATGGCCACGTGCGTCAGGACAGCGACAACGACGGCATCGTTTATTACAAAGGCCCGCTGGTGGTGCTGGTTGACCGCTTCAGTGCTTCTGCATCAGAAATTTTTGCAGCGGCAATGCAGGATTATGGCCGTGCGCTGATCGTCGGCGAACCCACCTTTGGTAAAGGCACCGTTCAACAGTACCGGTCACTGAACCGCATTTACGATCAGATGCTGCGTCCGGAATGGCCTGCGTTGGGCTCAGTGCAGTATACGATTCAGAAGTTTTATCGTATCAATGGCGGCAGCACGCAGCGCAAAGGCGTGACGCCGGATCTGCTGATGCCAACCGGTGTTGAAGCGGCGGAAACGGGCGAGAAGTTCGAGGACAATGCGTTACCGTGGGACAGCATTACGGCGGCGACCTATACCCGAACGGGTGATGTCAAAGCGCTGGTGCCCCAGCTGACCAAAGAGCACGCTGAGCGCATCGCTAACGATCGCGAGTTCCAGTACATCATGAAGGACATCGCCCGCTTTAACGCCATGAAAGACAAGCGCAACATTGTGTCGCTCAATCTTGCCCAGCGCGAGAAAGAGAACCACGAGGAAGATGCGCTACGTCTGGAACGCATTAACGCGCGCTATCAGGCTGAAGGTAAAAAGCCGCTGAAGAGCCTTGATGATTTGCCGAAAGACTATAAAGAGCCCGATCCTTATCTGGATGAAACGGTAAAAATTGCCAATGACCTGGCGCAGCTGGAAAAATCCTCACCTGAGGTACCGGCCGCTAAAACCCACTAACGGCAAAACCTGGTTTACCAAAGCACCGCCCAGCGCGGTGCTTTTTTTTATTATTAATTTGGCAGTGATTAGCGTCGTTAATGTGTCTGTCTGAGCGGTTTCCGACAGGTTACGCCAAAGGTTGTGTCATATTGTAAAGTTATGTCTTTTTAGACACTTAAACGTTAAGGTTGCTTGAAAACACGCACAATGCTCATAGGATATGTATCCGCGCATGAGCGCATGAACTACTGAGGAAGATTAACCGTTATGATGCGTATTGCTCTTTTCCTGCTGACCAACCTGGCTGTGATGTTGGTATTCGGGCTGATTCTCAGCCTGACAGGAATCCAGTCAAGCAGTGTTCAGGGCCTGATGATAATGGCAGGCTTGTTTGGCTTCGGCGGTGCGTTTGTCTCACTGCTGATGTCGAAGTGGATGGCGCTACGTTCAGTTGGCGGTGAAGTGATTGAGCAACCGCGCAATGAAACCGAGCGCTGGTTAGTTGACACGATTGGCCGACAGGCACAGCAGGTCGGTATTGCTATGCCCCAGGTCGCTATCTATCACGCGCCGGATATTAACGCGTTTGCAACCGGTGCGCGACGTAATGCCTCGCTGGTGGCGGTGTCTACTGGCCTGCTGCAAAACATGAGTCGTGATGAAGCGGAGGCGGTGCTGGCGCACGAGGTCGCGCACATCGCCAATGGCGACATGATCACCATGACGCTGATTCAGGGCGTGGTGAACACCTTTGTTATCTTTGTGTCACGTATCCTGGCACAGATTGCGGCGGGCTTTATGTCCGGCAACCGTGATGGCGAGGAGAGCAGCAACGGAAATCCGCTGGTCTACTTTGCTGTATCGATGGTGCTTGAACTGGTATTCGGTATTCTGGCCAGCATCATTACGATGTGGTTTTCACGTCATCGTGAATTCCATGCCGATGCCGGCTCGGCCAAACTGGTGGGGCGCGAAAAAATGATTGCGGCTTTGCAGCGTCTGAAAACCAGCTATGAGCCGCAGGAACCCAGCAGCATGATGGCGTTTTGTATTAACGGAAAAGGTAAATCATTTAGCGAACTTTTTATGTCGCATCCACCGTTAGATAAACGTATCGAAGCGCTGCGCAGCGGTGAATACCTGAAGTAACCCTGACGAAAAAGGCGACGACAACGTCGCCTTTTTTTGTCGCTGAACTCAGGCTTTCATTCGGGACAGGCTGAGAAGGGCGGCGACGGTAGAGAATCCTCCTGCTAACAACAGCGAGGCATGGGTTCCGCCATTTCCCATCAGATTGAACATCAATGCGACCAGCGCCGCGCCGCTGCTCTGGCCCAGTAATCGCGCCGTGCCTAACATACCGCTGGCACCGCCGCTGCGGTTGCGCGGCGCAGCAGTGACGATGGTATGGTTGTTTGGTGACTGAAACAGGCCAAAACCGGCTCCGCACAGCATCATGCGCCAGATTATATCCATATCGTCAGGTTGGGCAGGCAGCCGGGCCAGCAGGAACAGCCCGCTGGCAAACAGTGCCAGACCAATGCCGCCGAGCAGACCGGCATGGACCCGCTCAATCAAACGGCCCGCAATCGGTGAAAGCAGCATGGTGGCAAGAGGCCAGGGCGTCAGCAGCAGACCTGTTGCGACTTCATCGCGACCCAGTACGCTTTGCAGATAAAAAGGCAGAGAGACCATCGCCAGCATTTGTGCGCAGAAAGAGCAGACAGAAGTGCAGATCGACAGCGCGAAAATGGGAATACGCAGCAAGTCAACCGGCAGCAGCGGCACCTCCATCCTTAACTGACGGCGGATAAAGAAATAACCGACCAGGATGATCACCACAATTTCGCTGGCGATCAGCCAGTGGGGCTGTCCCTGCGCAAAGCCGCCCAGAGCCGAAATCAACAGCCCGAAAAAAAGCGCATTCATCACCGCACTGGTGACATCGAACTTCTGGGTTTTCGCCCGTTGTGGGTTATCGGGCAGATAACGCAACGCCAACCAGAGGGTCACTGCACCCAGCGGCAGGTTAATCAGAAATAACCAACGCCAGCTGGCAACAGAAAGGATGGCTGCCGCGACGGTAGGACCGGCAGCGGTTGAGATTGCTACCAGCAGTGCATTGATGGCAATGCCCCGACCCAGATAGCGAGGAGGATAGATAATGCGTATCAGCGCTGTATTAACGCTCATGACCGCAGCACCGCCAAGCCCCTGCAGGATACGCGCCACGGTCAGCATCGTCAGCGTGGATGACAGCGCGCAGAACACCGATGTCGCGGCAAACACCACCAGGCCGAACTGATAAACGCGGCGGTATCCAACGATATCGCCTAAAAAGGACAGCGACAGCAGTGAAGCCACAATCGCGATCTGATAGGCGTTGATGATCCAGACCGACTGGGCCGGGCTGGCCTGCAGCTCACGTGAAATGGTTGGGAGAGCCACATTGGCAATTGAGCCGTCTAACACCGCCATGATGAGGCCAATGGCGATCGTCAGAATAGCCCAGTACCGTTTTGGCACAGGAAGTCCGCCGTCAGAAGAAGAGAGTGACATAGAGGCTAATATTAAAGAGTGTGAATATCATCATGCTAATCAATTGGCCGACAAAATGCACCGCGCCGGAGTGAAAAATATATTTTACAGATGTTACAGACCTTGAAAGTTTGCCGGGATGAGGCGCTGCAATCTATACTGCAACCCCGTTCCATTTTTTTTGAAACACGTATTCAAGGTGAGCAATGGTTCCAGATTCAAAGGATAAACAACCTGATTCTGTCTCTTCGGTACAAAAGGTGTTTGGCATTTTGCAGGCCTTAAGCGAAGAGCGCGATCACGGTATTACCGAACTGGCTCAGCGGCTGATGATGTCTAAAAGCACCGTTTACCGTTTTCTGCAAACCATGAAATCACTGGGCTATGTCGCCCAGGAAGGGGAAAGCGAAAAATACTCACTGACGTTAAAACTGTTTGAGGTGGGATCAAAAGCGCTGCAGAACATTGACCTGATCCGCAGTGCCGATGTGCAGATGCGTGAACTTTCACGGTTAACCAAAGAAACAATCCATCTGGGCGCGCTGGACGAGGACAGTATTGTCTATGTCCATAAGATCGATTCGCTGTATAACCTGCGCATGTCGTCACGTATTGGCCGCCGCAATCCGCTGCACTCAACCGCGCTGGGTAAAGTGTTACTGGCATGGCGCAGTCGGGAAGACATTAACGACATTTTGCAGCGGATAACCTTTACCATTAATACCGCGAATACGCTTCCTGACGCCGGCGCGCTTATTGACGCCCTGAGTCAGGTCAGGAAGCAGGGTTACGGTGAGGATAATGAAGAGCAGGAAGAGGGCGTTTGCTGCATCGCCGTGCCTATTTTCGATCGTTTCGGCGTGGCCGTAGCGGGGCTGAGTCTCTCTTTTCCTACGCTGCGCTTCCCGGCATCGAACAAGCACACTTACGTGGCAATGCTGCATGAGGCGGGACGCCGTCTTTCCGCTGAGCTTGGTTATCACGATTACCCCGTAAACTGAAGAGCGGGCCGTGGCCCGCTCTTCAGTGCGATCAGTTATCAATCACATCGCCACTCTTTTTCAACAGCGGGCAGTCGGTGACGCCCACGACGCCGCTGTCCGTATGCAGATATTGTGCCGTGATCATGCCACGAGCGGTGAGGTAGTTACACTTCAGGCCCAGACCTGCGGCATTCTTGTTACTTCCGGCCAGCACGCCATAGCCAGTAAACAGCATGGCCAGCCAGATAATTCCCACAACAACAATTGCCCGAATGAACAGTTTCATTGTATCTCCTTATGATACCCAACGCAGCGTTCCGGTGACTGCTGCTTAACCTGATGTACAGAGGCAGCATGCCTCGCTTTGAAAAGGGATGCGATCAGAGATAACTGAAAGAAGCAGATTGATACACATCATTTACGTCACCATTATCTTTTACCGCGCCACAGAGTAGAATGGCGGGTCGTCCCCTTTATTGGGATTTCACCTGGTATCTTGAGGCAGTTATGAATGAGTTAGCCGCTAATGCGGGTCCTGTGGTCATCTTTTGCGTGATGGGAATCGTGCTGATTGTGGCATTGATGCTATGGTTCTATGTTAACCGCGCCAGCGTTCGGGCAAATGAACAGATTGCGTTGCTGGCGTCACTGTTAGAAGAGCAAAAGAAACAAAACGCGCAGCTCAAGCGGCTGATCGACAAGCAATCGGGTGCCGCCGAGCAAAAAGCGGAAGCGCAGGCGGAAAGCAACGATTTTATTCGCCTGATCCCGGAACGTTAAATCCTGCATGGAGGCCGGATGGCCTGGAAAAATCCCTGGTATGACAGCAGTAAAGCTCATCATACGCCGGCGGGGTTTCGTAACCCTGAACCTGATATGCGCCAACAGGGTGACCTGAAGCGCTGGCGTAAGGAACGTAAAGCGCAGGGATTACCGCATCCGCCTCAGCAGGGCTATGATGGTTTCAGGGCGCAGTGGTGGCAACCTGCCGACCTGAGCGGTGACGACGATCGCATCTGGTGGCTGGGCCATGCTGCGCTGCTGCTGCGGTTGAATCAACGCTATATTCTGATTGACCCCGCACTTTCCCGGCGGGCATCGCCATTACCGTTTCTGGGGCCGGAACGCAAAACCCCTTCGCCGCTGACGATCGACCAGTTGCCACATCTGGATTACGTGCTGATCTCCCACAGCCATTACGATCATCTGGACAAGCCGACCATTAAGCAGATCGTACGCCACTTTCCAGAAGCGGTTTTTGTGGTTCCGCTGGGTCTGGCAGACTGGTGTCAACGCCGTGGCGTGAAGCAGATACATCAGCTTGACTGGTGGCAGCAGAAAGCCTTCGAGGGCATTCAGTTTCATGCGGTTCCGGCCCGCCACTGGAGTATGCGCACGTTAACAGACCGCAACCGGTCATTGTGGTGCGGCTGGGTCATTCACACCGCGTCGCTGCGATTTTGGTTCTCCGGGGACAGTGGCTACACTGAAAACCTTCATGCAATTGCCGCGCGTCTCGGGCCGTTTAATCTTGCCGCGCTGCCGGTCGGTGCTTATGAACCCCGCTGGTTTATGGCGGGGCAACATATGGATCCTCAACAGGCGGTGTCGCTCTGGCATGCAATAGGGCAGCCTCTCACAATCCCTGTTCATTGGGGCGTCTTTGAACTGGCTGATGAATCGCTGGATGCCCCCCGGCAGAGTTGCTGCGGGTCTTACAACAACGTGGGGAAGCAAGCCGGCATTTTACGCCCTGGCAAATAGGGGAGAGCCGCAGCCTGAGCGATATCGGCCAGACGTAGTCCGGGGTGATAATCTCGCCTTATGACGTGACGGTATTCTGGCTGAATCAATATTCACTCCCGGTGCCCGTCATTCGAAAAACGCCTGCATGCAAGCTGTAAGTGATTGCGTTAACGCTCAACTTATGATTTTACTGGAAATAAAATTTATATTTGTACGAAATAAGATTTATTGTACAAGCCTGCTGCAATAGTTCACCCGCGCTTCACTTATTGGCTCCTTTATTTGGTGCAACTTTGCCATATTAGTGCAATGTTATTTTTTTAATGTTAACCCTCTGGCTGGACGGCCGAGACGGCGTCAGATATCACCCTGTCCGGGCAGAAAAGCATTATATTATAGGGTTGTTGTGACTATTAATGGCGTTCAGCACACAGGCTTATGTACCAGAAAGTACATTCTCTGGGAGCTGTCTTGCAAATATGTGAAAAGCGCCAGCCGTGATTATAAAAATGGCTTGCCATTATTTAGCGGATATGTGATAACAATTCGTGGGTTAAACGAGGTACAGTTCTGTTTATGTATGGCATCTTCAGTAAAGAAGTTACGAGTAAAGACGTTGACGTTGAATACCGCTTCCTTGCCGAACTTTAATCAGTGCCTCATTCAGTAATGTCTCTGTTTTATCTGTAGGTTAGCCTCCGGGCAAAATAAACACTTTAAGGAATTAGTAAAATGGCAAAGATTAAAGGTCAGGTTAAGTGGTTCAACGAGTCTAAAGGCTTCGGTTTTATCACTCCAGCTGACGGTAGCAAAGATGTATTCGTACACTTCTCTGCTATTCAGGGCAACGGCTTCAAAACGCTGGCCGAAGGCCAGAACGTTGAGTTCGAAATTCAGGACGGCCAGAAAGGCCCAGCAGCTGTTAACGTTACTGCTATCTGATTTCGCCTCAGACGGGTGCCAGGCACCACAGTCTCAGATATTAAAGCCTTGGCCAACTGGCCGAGGCTTTTTTTACGCTTTCGCTATTGTTTCCCGTCAAGTACACTTCCGCGCGTTAATCTTTGCCGGAGCGCCTGATGTCTTTGAACTGCCCACTTTGTCACTTCCCCCTGACCCTGACTGACCGCAGCTGGCGCTGTGAAAATCGCCATCAGTTCGATCAGGCTAAAGAGGGCTACGTCAATTTGCTGCCCGTTCAACATAAAGGTTCACGTGAACCGGGCGACAGTGCAGAGATGATGCAGGCGCGTCGTGCGTTTCTGCAGGCCGGTCACTATCAGCCTTTGCGGGACAACGTGGTTGCCGTCCTTAACGAGCATCTGAACCAACCGGCTGCGCAGATTCTGGATATCGGCTGTGGCGAAGGGTACTACACGGGCGCACTGGCCAGCGAGCTCGCGCCTGAGGGCCAGGTTTATGGTCTGGATGTGGCGAAGTTGGCCGTCAGGCTGGCGGCAAAGCGTTACGCCCAGGTTCTGTTTTGCGTGGCATCAAGCCACCGCCTGCCGTTTGGTGATGCTTCGCTGGATGCGGTGGTCCGCATTTATGCGCCCTGTAACGAGACTGAACTCAGCCGGGTCATTAAATCGGGCGGCTTTTTACTCACGGTCACGCCCGGCCCTCATCATCTTCAGCAGCTTAAGGCGCTGATATACTGCGACGTTCAACTCCACGCCTCGGAAGAGAAAAGCTACCAGGGTTTTCGTCAACGGGCCCAACACCGTTTAACGTATCCCATGGCGTTGAGCGGGCAGGCTGCTACCACCTTGTTGCAGATGACGCCCTTTGCCTGGCGCGCGCGACCTGATGTATGGCAGTGCTTAGCGGAAAGTACGCAGTTTTCCTGCGATGCAGACTTTATGATCACCCTGTGGCAACGCGATTAGCGTGCCTCTACCAGGGTCTGGTAAATGCGTTCCAGATCGTCAAGCTGTTGCACGGCGATAAGCAATCGCCGCTGCTCAAGCTGCATCACTAAAATACCGTCCTCGGAAAGATTGATGCTCTGTATCTGTGGATACGCTGTCCATCTGCCGGCATAAAACAGCCCCTGACTTTTCATCAGCAATTTGGGGCGGCGCACCCAGAAAAGCCAGAACGATAAAAAGCACAGCACCATCAAAAGCGTAGTCGTGAGTTTCGGCCCTTGATGGGTCAGATTGTTCCACAACAGAATGAACAGTAAGCCAATAAAAATCAGGCTGTCTGCTTTGTGTTGGCGTTGGAGCGGAACACGTAAAAGCGCAGGGCCATGACGACGTGGCAGCACGGCTTCAACGTAAATAGCCAATAACAGAAGGGCAGCGATACAGAGGGCGATGACGATGTCGGTCAATGACATTCTTCTTCCTTTACTGAGTAAAGCCGGGCGTGAATTACGCGACCACAATCTGAAAACATCGGGAGCCGCAGCTCCCGATGTGATGCCGGTTACAGCCCGAGCAAACCAATCCAGTAGCCAAAAATACCGATAGCAAAAAAGCCCACAATGATCCACAGGGCATTGACCTTACGACGCAGCAGCCACATACAGGCGAAGGTCAGCAGGAGCGGTACAATCCCCGGCATCAGCTGATCCAGAATCGACTGCACGGTTGTCACCGTGGTTTTACCGGTTTGATCGGTGATGCGTGAAACCACCAACGGAATGTTGACGTGCGTCCACTTATTGACCAACGCCCCCATGACAAACAGGCCGAGTATGGATGCCCCCTCGGTCAGTTTTTGCAGGAAGCCGCCGCCCATATCGCTGACGATATCAATTCCCTTACGGTAACCATAAGCGACGCCGTAATAACGGGTTAACAGACGCGCCAGGTTAAACAGGATAAAGAACAGCAGCGGACCGAGCAGACTGCCGCTCATTGCAATCCCCGCGCCTAATGCCGCAAACACCGGACGAACGGTTCCCCAGAAAATCGGATCACCTACGCCAGCCAGCGGGCCCATCAGGCCCACTTTAATGCCGTTGATGGCTCCGTCATCAATCGCGGCACCGTTGGCGCGCTGCTCTTCCATTGCCATCGTCACGCCCAGCACAGGCGCGGCGACGTAAGGATGTGTGTTAAAAAACTCCAGATGACGTTTGATCGCCTGCTTACGATCGTCATTATTTTCAGGATAAAGACGGCGAATGACCGGCACCATTGAGAAACAGAACCCCAGCGCCTGCATACGTTCAAAGTTCCAGGAGCCCTGAAACAGGTTTGAGCGTAAAAACACAGCCCGTACGTCACCCGGCGTCAGTTTCTTTTCGACTTTTGTTATATCAACCATGTTGTCACCTGTTCCTTAATCGAGTTCGTTGTCGAGGTCGTTAGCTGACGGCGATGCCGCAGGCGCGCCGGCGGTGCGGTTATATTTCGGGCTAAGCTGGATATAGAGCACCGCCATCACCACGCCAATCACGCCCAGCGCAACCAGGTTAAAGCTGGTAAACGCGGCAGTAACGAAACCCAGATAGAAGAACGGCATCAGGTAGCCCGCGCGCATCATGTTGATGACCATGGCATAACCCACCACCACGATCATACCACCCGCGATGTTCAGGCCGTTGGTGACCACCTCCGGAATAGAGCTGAGCAGGGAGTGAACCGCATCCGTTCCTACCGAGATAGCCACAATCAGCGCCGGAATCGCGATGCGCATGGCCTGAAGCAGTAAGGCAGAAACGTGGATCCATGAGATTGCCGTGAGGTTGCCTTTCTCTGCCGCTTTGTCAGCCGCATGCTGAAAGGCTACGGTCAGCGTACGCACGATGATAGTCAGCACCTGACCGGCTGCCGCCAGCGGGATAGCCAGGGCGATACCGGCACCGACGCTCTGTCCACCGGCAATAACCAGAATGGTGGAGATAATCGAGGCCAGCGCAGCGTCCGGGGCTACCGCAGCACCAATGTTCATCCAGCCCAGCGCAATCATCTCCAGCGTACCGCCGATGATGATGCCCGTTTTCATATCACCCAGCACCATACCAATCAGCGTACAGGCGACTAACGGACGATGAAACTGGAACTCATCCAGGATAGAACCCATCCCGGCAATACAGGCGATGATAAAGATTAATACAATTTGAAGTGTGGTTATTTCCATCATACTGCTTGTCCTCTACAGGATAGAAAAAGACAGCTGGCGCGTTATGCGCTCACCTTTGCCACCAAATCCATCATTTTTAGTTTTGGATCGCCCGAAACTTTACGCACCTCCAGTTCGATGTTGCGCGCGTTGAGCTGGCGAAATGCGGCGATATCTTTTTCATCGACCGAGACGGCATTGTTGACCTGGGTTTTACCCTGGCGAAAAGCCATGCCGCCAATGTTAACGCTCTTGATATCAACCCCTTGCTCAACAATCCGCAGGACATCCGTCGGGTTGGTAAACAGCAGCATGACCCGGTCCCGGGCATATTTGGGGTTATTCCAGACGCGCACCATCTTATCGACGCCTACCACATGCGCGGTGACGCCCGGCGGGGCCACCTGGGTTAACAGCGTTTTGCGCACGTTGTCGTTGGCCACTTCATCGCTGACAACGATAATGCGGCTGACATTGGTTTCCTTGGTCCAGCGTGTAGCGACCTGCCCATGAATCAGGCGGTCGTCGATGCGCGCCAGGCAAATAATCATATGGTCGTCGGGGGTGAGAGGACGACTGGCAGGCGGGGCGCTGGGCGGGGTGGAAGGCGAGGCGGCAACCGTTGCGGGTTTTTCTTCAGGTTGTGCTTTTAACGCTCTGACGCCTTCGCGACCGGTTTCTACCGCAACGGCCACCAGTTCGTCAAAAGACGGGTTATCGTCCCGCGCCATCAGGGTTTCCACCAACATAGGAATGTTTACCCCGGCGACCACCTCATAATGTGTTTTATCAACGACCAGCCGGCTGGCTGCATTGAAAGGGCTGCCGCCCCAGGTATCAACCAGAAAAAGCACGCCCTGTGAGGTGTCCAGTTCTGTTAGTCTTGCCTGATATTTCTCAATCAGCGTGTCCGCGTTTTCTCCTGGGACAAAATCGACCCATCCCACATTGTCCTGTTCGCCTAAAAGCATCTCTGCCGTTTTTAGCAGTTGCTCCGCTGCCCAGCCGTGTGTACCAATTACAAGAGCAATGGTCACGTGCTACCTCCGTTCGCTTGTTAGTTCCTCATAACCTGAGGAACCGTTAAGAATTATCGCGTTAACAATATCCAAATCTTGTTAATGTGATTTAACCTGACTTCAACATTGCAGGGATAACTAACTCACTACGTGATGCCGGATTTATTTTAGTGTCCGAAAAAATAAATTTTGTGATATTGGTTGGTTATTTCAGCATGAAAGAGGGAAGTTGGTTTTTTATGACACGTCCATGCCGCCTGATGAAAATGTAAAAACAGGAAAATTTTTTGACCTCGTTGTACGAACTGATACATTAGCGATCTGTTTATTATTCAGGAGTAGCGGGCAGCAGCCCACCCTTATGGATCGTCACCGACGTTGCTTAACCTTGTCTTTGCGCTCTTCAGCGCGCCAGTTCACGCCAAACCGCGTTTTCTCTGCTTTTCCGGGCTTCTCTCTGTCACGTCTTTCGACGCTGGCATGCCTTAGCGTAATCACATCCTTTTTCTGGAGTCACTAATGGAATTTCTGTTCGACCCCTCAATTTGGGCGGGATTGCTCACGCTCATCGTGCTGGAAATCGTACTCGGCATTGATAACCTGGTCTTTATTGCCATTCTTGCGGATAAGTTGCCGCCTAAGCAGCGTGATAAAGCGCGGTTAATTGGTCTTTCTCTGGCACTGGTGATGCGCCTGGGGCTGTTGTCGCTTATCTCCTGGATGGTAACCCTGACGCGCCCTCTGTTCAGCGTGGGGGATTTCAGCTTTGCCGGACGCGATCTGATTTTGCTGGCAGGCGGGATATTCCTGTTGTTTAAGGCCACCATGGAACTGCATGAGCGGCTGGAAAACCGTCAGCTGGAAAACAGCGGTAACCGTAGCTACGCCAGCTTTTGGGCGGTGGTTACCCAGATTGTCATCCTGGATGCGGTCTTCTCACTGGATGCCGTGATAACCGCGGTAGGGATGGTGAATAACCTGCCGGTCATGATGACTGCGGTCGTGATTGCGATGGTGGTGATGCTACTGGCTTCCAAGCCGCTAACCAAATTCGTTAACGCGCATCCTACTGTTGTGGTGCTGTGTCTGAGTTTCCTGTTGATGATCGGCCTGTCACTGGTCGCTGAGGGCTTTGGTTTTCATATTCCGAAAGGCTATCTGTATGCGGCGATTGGTTTCTCGATTCTTATCGAGTTGTTCAATCAGATTGCCCGTCGCAACTTCCTTCGTCATCAGTCCCATCGCCCCATGCGTGAGCGCACCGCCGAGGCCATTCTGCGCTTGATGGGTGGACGTAACCGGGTGCAGAGCGCGCCTGCGAGCACCGAAGAGCAGGCGATTGCCGTCGCGATGCCGCAGGAAGCGTTTAAAGATGAAGAGCGCTACATGATTAACGGCGTACTGACGCTGGCGTCACGTTCCATCCGCAGCATTATGACACCGCGCGGCGATATCTCGTGGGTGGATGCCAACCGTCCTGTGGATGAAATTCGTATTCAACTTCTGGATACGCCGCACAGCCTGTTCCCGGTGTGTCGGGGTGAACTGGATGAGATCATCGGCGTGGTCAGGGCTAAAGAGCTGCTGGTGGCACTGGATCACGGCGTTGACGTCGCGACCTTTGCCGCCAGCACGCCGACGATTATTGTGCCGGAAACGCTTGACCCGATTAACCTGCTTGGCGTGCTGCGTCGTGCCAAAGGTAGCTTCGTGATCGTGACTAACGAGTTTGGTGTGGTGCAGGGCTTAATTACGCCGCTGGACGTGTTGGAAGCGATTGCCGGTGAATTCCCGGATGAAGATGAAACGCCGGATATCATCATGGATGGCGACGGCTGGTTAGTGAAAGGCGGCACTGACCTGCATTCTCTGCAGCAGCTTCTGGACTTCCATGAGCTGGTGAAGCCGGAGGAAGATCATGCTTCACTGGCTGGTTTGTTGATTGCGCAAAAAGGGCAGTTACCCAAGCCCGGCGACGTGATCGATATCGAACCGCTGCACTTTCAGATTATCGACGCGACGGAGTACCGCATTGATCTGGTGCGTGTAACCAAAGATCAGCGTGACGACGACGAAGAAGAAGGTTAAGGCCACGCCTGAAGATAAAACGCATCACGGAGTGATGCGTTTTTTTTGCGCGGAACAAACGTGACGGCACACTTTTAACGCATTACAGCCCGAGAGAGAGCTGATGCTGACGTAACCATTCCGGAAAATCCTCCAGCGGCATGGGGCGGGCAAAGTAATAGCCCTGTAAATGTTCCACGCCCCGATCCCGCAGGTAATGGGCCTGCTCCTCGGTTTCAACGCCTTCCGCAACCAGACTAATGTTCAGGCGCTGTGCCAGAGAAATCACCATATCCGTCACGGTGGCGTTGATGGCATCTGTGCCAATTGACGCGGTAAAAATTTTATCCAGCTTTAACACGTCTGGCTGTAAATCTTTGAGGTAGGACAAAGAGCTGTGCCCGGTGCCGAAATCATCAATCGCCAGACGTACACCAATGTTGTGCAGTTGAGAAATTACGGCCTGATCGACGACGGGCAGCGCATCACGTTCGGTTAATTCAACAACCAGCGTGGGAACGGGCTCGGCGGGCCACCAAAGCGTTTGCAGGTCTTCCAGAATGGCGCGATCGCGGAAGTGGCTGGCAGCCACGTTAATGGCAATATGAAAATGAGGGCTATGCGGAAGGTCGGGTAAGGCTTCGACAACGCGATTCAGTACAAAGCGGGTCAAAGGCTTAATCAGATTTTGACGCTCAACAAGAGGGATAAAGACGTCAGGCGGAATCCAGCCCTGTCGAGGATTGTGCCAACGCAACAGTAGCTCAATGCCTTCACACTCAGACGTGCGGGCATTGATCAACGGCTGGCAGTACACCATAAACTCCCTGGCCGTAATGCCGTAACTAATCTGCCAGCTCAGACTCATGCGATTGGCGGTCGCCAGCCAGACCACGTAGCCAATCAATAAACTCAGCATCAGCGCCAGCGGCAACTGCGAGGGCAAAGATTTGAGCGCCAGGCGGGAAGGTGACGGACCATAGAGCGTCACGGTATAAGGATAACGCAGTGAGGCCTCGGTATAGGTGACTTCATCCTCGGAAGGCTGCGTGGACTCAATCAACGGATTACCGTATTCCAGGCTTTTACCGTTGACGTTGAAAATGGCCCGTTCAACCCAGGGCGCCTGCGGCTCCAGCAGGTACCTGCTCATTAATTCAATATTAATGGCCTGAAGAATGCCAGAACGGTTATCCAGCGTCGTTGGCGTCCACAGTAATAAAACGGGCGAACCTTTAAGCAGATAGTCATCGGTGGACAACACCATGCGCCGACCGTTAAGGGCCAGTTCGGGGTAGGTCTGACTAAATGAGATGTCCCGGGTGCCAAAAATACTGGAACAGTAGAGCGTGTCCCCATCAACCAACAGAACAGCGCGCACCGTTTGTAGTGATGAAATCTTTTCAATTAATGGAAAACGGGCATCCTGGCAGGACATACCCACCAGGCCCAGCATGTTGTTTGCTGAGACGTCGAGAGGTGAAAACATGCGATCGAAACGCGTGATCGCCGTGTCGGCAAAGCTGATTGCTCGCTGTTGAATACGTGATTTTTCTTCAAAATAGCGAAAAGCCAGCGTTAATGTAAGAACAATTGAAGCAATCACCAGCGCAATAAGCAATCGCTTACGTCTGTATTGTCCAACATATTGCTGGGCCATGAATATCAAGAATCACCTTCCCAAAACCAGAAAATAGATATAGCTGGGTTGTTATCGGCACGGCCCGAAGCAAATTTAGGACCTGAGCGTAAAATGAAAGGTCATAAAAAAGGAGAGCGACCCGAAGGTCGCTTTAGCATTGTTAATATTTATAGCAGGCAGGGCTGACTAATGCACTGGTTGAAAAGCAGAAAATTAGAAACAAATCTCAAAAAATATTAATCACACTGAACTTTAATCGCCAGCCCGCCGCGGGAGGTCTCGCGATATTTGGCATTCATGTCTTTTCCTGTCTCGTACATGGTTTCAATGACCTTATCCAGCGAAACGCGCGGCTCGCTGGTACGACGCAGGGCCATACGCGCAGCGTTGATGGCCTTCACGGAGGCAATGGCATTGCGTTCAATGCACGGCACCTGGACCTGACCCGCCACGGGATCGCAGGTCAGACCCAGATTGTGCTCCATGCCGATCTCCGCAGCGACACAGACCTGCTCTGGACTAGCACCTAACAGTTCCGCCAGACCCGCTGCAGCCATAGAACAGGCAACGCCCACTTCGCCCTGACAGCCCACTTCGGCACCAGAGATAGAGGCATTCATTTTATAAAGAATGCCGATTGCGCCAGAGGCGAGAAAATAGCGAATAAAAATATCGGGCGTGACCGGTTCGATAAAGTGGTCGTAGTAGGCCAGCACGGCTGGCACGATGCCGCAGGCACCGTTGGTTGGTGCGGTAACCACGCGCCCCCCGGCGGCATTCTCTTCATTTACCGCCAGGGCAAACATGTTAATCCAGTCAATCACGACCATGGGATCGTTAGAGTGCTTGGCAGAGGCGATCAGCAGGCGGCGCAGTGATGCGGCGCGACGCGGCACGCGCAAGGGACCGGGCAGCACGCCTTCGGTATTCAGGCCGCGATCGATACAGGCCTGCATGGTTTGCCAGACTGTTGCGAAATAGGCGTTAATTTCGTCACGCGAATGCAGTGCCAGTTCATTTTTCATCACCAGCCCTGACAGGGAAAGCCCGGTTTCACGGCAGTGTGACAACAACTCTTTTGCCGAATGGAAAGGCCAGGGAACCGAAACTTCATCCAGCGCAGACTGACCAAAATGCTCTTCATCGACAATGAAGCCGCCGCCAACGGAGTAATAGGTTTTTGACAACACCAGCAAATCGCCCGAAAACGCCAGCAGGCGCAGGCCATTTTCATGCAGAGAAAGGTTCTCACTGCGGAAGACCATGCCGCCTTCGCGAGGAAAATCGACTTCATGCGCGCCTTTCGCAACCAGCAGACGTTCCCGCTGCTGCACGTCTTTGATAAATGCAGGAATGGAGTCAATGTCTACGCTGTCAGGTGACTCACCCGCCAGGCCCATGATGATAGCGATATCGGTATGGTGGCCTTTACCGGTCAATGACAGAGAACCATAGACATCGACGGCGATGCGTGTCACCTCATGCAGTTTGCCCTGTTCAGACAACAGATCCACAAACTGCTTACCCGCTTTCATCGGACCGACCGTATGAGAACTGGATGGGCCAATGCCCACTTTAAACATGTCAAAAACCGAAATCATGGGTGACACTCCTCACAAAAAAAACTTACCCTGCCGTGGCAGTTTATGGCGCTAATAGTAAACGGCGAAGCAGGGGGAACGCGCTGCTTTTCGCATGAAATAAACTAATTAAAACCACGAAAAAAAATTATAGTGTGATATCGCGCGGAAGCCCGTAAACAGGCTTAAAAATGAAAGCTGTGTCAACTAAAACGCAATTTGCTGACTCAGTGAACGAATAATGCCTGCTGTCATACCCCAGACCAGATAATCCTGATAGCGCGACAGCCACACAGGATGGCGAACACCGGCGCGGTAGTAGTCAAGCTCTGCGTAGCGGCTGAGACGCAACGCTTCGGTCAGGGGCATTTCAAAAGTACTCACCACTTCATCCGGGTTGATGCGCAGCGCGAGGCGGTCCGGGATGATGCCTAACACAGGCGTAACCTGAAATCCTGTGCTGCTGGTCACCGCAGGCAGGCAGCCCAAAACCTCCACCTGAGCGGGTGAAATGCCGACCTCTTCCTGCGCCTCCCGCAAAGCGGTAGCCACCAGCGAACCATCCTCGGGGTCCTGCATGCCGCCGGGAAAGGCCACCTGACCGGCGTGCTTACGTAGCCCGTGTGAACGTTGTGTCAGCAGAAGACCGGGCTGCTGACGTGCAACAATGGGAATTAACACCGCCGCATGGCGCCCGAAAAGCGGCTGCGCAGGTTGCTGAGGAAGCTGCAGCAGAAAGCGGGTGCGGAAATCCGCCAGCGTCAACGCCATTCAGGCCCCTTTTTCCAGCGCGGGCAAAATGCGGCTGACCTTATCCAGGGTTTCCTGATATTCCGATTCCAGCTCGCTGTCGGCCACTAAACCGCCGCCAGCCGAACAGTAGAGGTGATGATCTTCGGCAATCAACGTACGAATCGTAATACTGGTGTCCATGCGACCACACAAACTCAGATATCCGATGCTGCCACACCAGGCGTTACGGCGTTGCGGTTCCAGTTCATCGATAATTTCCATTGCACGAATTTTTGGCGCACCCGTAATCGAACCGCCGGGAAAGCAGGCGCGTAACAGATCGCAGGCCTGCAGGTTTTCGGGCAGCGTGGCGCGAACGGTGCTGACCAGATGATGCACTGCCGGAAAGGGTTCCACCACAAACAGTTCGGGTACGCTTACGGAACCGGCCACGGCGACCCGACCTATATCATTACGCAGCAGATCGACAATCATCAGATTCTCTGCCCGGTCTTTGGCGGACGTTCGCAGACTTTCGGCCTGGGCGGCGTCACGCGCCGGATCGCTGTCACGCGGGCGCGTACCTTTAATCGGGCGGGTCGTAATGACGTGTTGATCCAGCGCCATAAAGCGCTCGGGGGAAAGGCTGAGAATGGCGCTCTCCGGCAGGCGTAAAAAGGCGCTAAAAGGCGCGCGATTAGCCTGATTCAGCAAGCAGAACGCACGCCATTCGTCACCCTGATAACCGGCCTTGAAGCGCTGTGACAGGTTGACCTGATAGCAGTCACCCGCCTGGATATAGGCCTGTACCTTGCGAAAACGTTCCGCGTAGTCATCAACGCTGAGGTTAGCGGACCATTCGCTGGTCAGTGAAAATGGCGCGCTTTCGCGTGGTGGCCAGCCTTCCAGCCAACTGAGCCGCTGCGCAACATCCTCAACAGCAACCAGGGTCAATGTCTGACGATGATGATCGGCAATTAACGCCCAGTCGTAGATGCCCACCGCCATATCCGGCGTCTGCAGATCGGCGGTGGCGATCTGAGGTAACTGCTCAAAGCGGCGTCCCAGGTCATAGCCAAACAGCCCCAGCGCGCCGCCCACAAAGGGCAAATCCGGATGGCGTGTTGGGGAGATACCCAACGCGTTGCAGTAGTGCTGCACGAGAGAGAGAGGATCGTCCTCACTGTTTTCATGGCCATGTCCATGGCGAATTTCTGTTATCCTGCCACGCGTCGTCAGTGTAGTAAGGGGATCGGCGGTCAGGATATCAAAACGGTTATCACTGTGATCGGCGTGCCCCGACGACAGCAGCATTGCCCATGGCAGATGCGCAATACGGGAAAAATAGTGCGTAAGGGCGTCAGGTGAATAACGCAGGTTATGAGTTTGAACGATCATTGAGCACAAAATCTGACATCAGTAATGCCGTTAGACTGACATATTTTTTCCTGACTGGCACCTGTTTGTTCCCCATGAAATAATGGCAGCCCTAAAGCAGGAGTAAAAGATGTTTACAGGATTACCCGCACTTTCACACGACCAGCAACAACGCGCGGTAGAACGCATTCAACAGTTAATGGCAGAGGGCATGTCCAGCGGCGAGGCGATAACCCTGGTGGCACAGGAAATTCGTGAAAGCCACACAGGAGAACTAATTCGGGCGCGCTTCGAAGATGAAGACGACGAAGGCTGACGCCCGGACAGGGGTTAACGCGCGGCGATAATTTTTATTTCGACTTTATACTTCGGATTCATCAAGGCTGCCTGAACCGTGCAGCGCACCGGGGCATCGCCGGGTGAAACCCAGGCGTCCCAGGCGCGGTTCATTGCCGCAAAATCAGCTTTATCAACCAGAAAAATGGTGGCATCCAGGATTTTGCTTTTGTCACTGCCCACGCGTGCCAGCAGGGCGTCAATCACCGCCAGCGCATTGGCGGTTTGCGCTTCGGCATCCGCATCAAGGTTTTCAGGCACGCTGGTATAATAAATTGTGTCGTTATGAACAACCGCTTCGGACATACGATGTTCGGGATCAATGCGCGTAATGCTCATCATCTTCTCCTTTTTTTTTGGACGCCTAGCCTGGCATATTCCCGATGCCATTGTCATCCATTGCAAAACGCCTGCGGGCGTCGGTCGCGCATCGCGGCCAGAAAAATGGTATAAAACGTCGCTTACCGGTTCAGGACTCTTGGGAAGAAGGCATGGCGAATACGCAATATCTGTTTTGGGTGATGTTTGGCGCACTGGCGCTGCTGTCTGTGGTGGCGTCAACTTTTGTGGGCATGTCGCGTTCGGCCAGACAGGGGTTTATTACGCTGGCGGTTTTATGGGTGATCCTGGCGGCGGGTGCGCTTTATATCAGCCATTAGCGGCATTCCCTGCATCCAGCCAGCAGGAGGGAGACGCCCGCGTCAGCAATTTCCTTAAGGCGGGAAAGACTGACATAATATACAGTGTTTTTTGCCGGAGTTGAGAGGATACGTGGCAGACGATTTTGCATCAGATGGCGCGCTGGCAAAGCGTATTACGGGGTTCAAACCGCGTGAAGCACAGCGTGAAATGGCCCAGGCTGTCACCGAGGCCGTGCAGAGCAGCGGTGAGCTGGTTGTTGAAGCGGGCACGGGGACGGGTAAGACCTATGCTTACCTGGCGCCGGCGTTGCGCGCCAATAAAAAAGTGATTGTGTCCACGGGCTCAAAAGCCCTGCAGGATCAGCTTTATGCTCGCGATTTGCCCACCATCGCTAACGCGCTAAAATTTACCGGTAAAACGGCGCTGCTTAAAGGGCGATCTAACTACCTGTGCCTGGAGCGGATGGAGCAGCAGTCTGCCACCGGCGGCGATCTGAGCGTTCAGTCGCTTACCGACCTGGTGACGCTGCGCGCCTGGGCCTCGCACACCGTCGACGGCGATATCAGCACCTGTGCAGACGTGACGGAAGACAGTCCGATATGGCCGCTGGTGACCAGTACCAACGACAACTGTCTGGGGAGCGATTGCCCGCAGTATAAAGCGTGTTTTGTCGTCAAAGCGCGCAAGAAGGCCATGGATGCCGATGTGGTCGTGGTCAATCATCATCTTTTTCTTGCCGATCTGGTGGTGAAAGAGGGGGGCTTCGGTGAGCTGATCCCTGAAGCGGACGTCATGATTTTTGACGAAGCCCATCAGTTACCGGATATCGCCAGCCAGTATTTTGGTCAGCAGATCTCCAGCCGTCAGTTAGCCGATCTGGCGAAAGACATTATCATTGCGTATCGCACTGAAGTGCGTGACGTTCAGCAACTGCAAAAATCGGCCGACAGGCTGGCTCAGTGCGCTCAGGATTTTCGGCTGGCGCTGGGCGAACCCGGCTATCGCGGAAATCTGCGGGACTTACTCAGTGATAACACCATCATGCGTATGTTCACGTTGCTCGATGATGCCCTGGAACTGTGCTATGACGTCATTAAACTCTCCCTCGGGCGTTCTGCGCTGCTTGATGCGGCCTTTGAACGCGCAGCGCTTTACCGTACGCGTCTGAAGCGCATACGATCCATCAGCGAACCGGGATTCAGTTACTGGTATGAATGCACATCGCGTCACTTTGTACTGGCGCTCACGCCGTTATCCGTGGCCGAACGCTTCCGGGAAATGATGGATGACCGCAAAGCGGCATGGATTTTCACCTCAGCGACCCTGGCCGTCGATGAAAAGATGGACCATTTTGCCGATCGGCTAGGCGTGAGCAAGGCGAAGAGTTTGATTCTCAGCAGTCCGTTTGACTACTCACAGCAGGCATTACTGTGCGTTCCCCGCAATCTGCCGGAACCGAATCGTCCCGGTGGCGCACGTCAGCTGGCTAAAATGATGAAGCCGCTGATTGATGCAAACAAAGGCCGCTGCTTCTTCTTATGTACCTCACATCTGATGATGCGTGAGCTGGCGGCCGAGTTTCGGGCCTCCATGACGTTGCCGGTGTTGGTGCAGGGCGAAACCAGTAAAGGGCAACTGCTGAAACAGTTTATCGAAAAGGGCAATGCCCTGCTGGTGGCGACCAGCAGCTTCTGGGAAGGGGTGGACGTACGTGGCGATGCGCTGTCGCTGGTCATCATCGACAAGCTGCCGTTTACCTCACCGGAGGATCCGCTGTTAAAAGCCCGCATGGAAGACTGCCGTTTGCGGGGAGGCGATCCCTTCAGTGACGTGCAACTGCCCGACGCCGTGATTACGTTGAAACAGGGCGTTGGCCGTTTGATTCGCGATACCGACGATCGTGGCGTGCTGGTGATCTGCGACCAGCGTCTGGTATCCCGGCCTTATGGCGCGCTGTTTCTTAACAGCCTGCCGCCTACTCCACGCACGCGGGATATCGCGCAGGCTATTGCCTTTATTCGTCAGCAACCTGACGCGTAATTTTGTGCTAAGATGCGCGCCGTTTTTGAATCTTCTGAGGTCGTTATGTCGGTCCGAATTTTAGCGCTGGATACAGCGACAGAAGCCTGTTCTGCAGCCCTGCTCAACGGGCAGCAGATTGATGCGCGCTTTGAGATCGCGCCGCGCGATCACACCCAACGAATTTTACCCCTAGTGGCAGAACTGCTGCAGTCTCAGCAGTTGGAACTCACAGAACTTGATGCGTTGGCATTTGGCCGTGGTCCGGGCAGTTTCACCGGCGTGCGTATTGGTATTGGAATCGCTCAGGGGCTGGCACTGGGCGCGGCGTTGCCCATGGCGGGGATCTCTACACTGGCCACGCTGGCGCAGGGCGCCTGGCGGCTGCAGGGGGCCACGCGGGTATTAACCGCGATAGATGCCCGTATGGGTGAAGTCTACTGGGCCGAGTATCAGCGTGATGAGCAGGGGCACTGGCAGGGTGAAGCGAGCGAGAGCGTACTGTCGCCCGCCGCGGCCTTGACGCGGATGCAGGCGCTGGAGGGTGAATGGTTTACTGCCGGAACCGGCTGGCAGGCCTGGCCGGATCTCCAGCAGGGCCATGCCCTTCAACTGGTTAACAGCCATGTGGAACTGCCTGCGGCAGAAGATATGTTGCCGCTGGCCGTCGCTGCTTTGCAGCAGGGCGCGACGGTATTGCCTGAAAACGCAGAGCCAACCTATCTGAGAAACGAGGTGGCCTGGAAAAAACTGCCTGGACGCTGAAACGTGACGCAACTTATTGTTATCGGAGCACTCTAAACAGCAACTTTCAGGAGAATACCCATGTCAATTCGTCGTCACGGTGTTGCCGGTCTGATACTGGCCTGCGCCCTGGTTTTAAGTGGTTGTGTTTCAGTGCCGGATAATATTAAGGGCAATTCCGCCATGCCCCAACAGGACTTATTGCGGGTGATGAAAGATCCGGCCATCTATGTCGGTCAGGAATCGCGCTTTGGCGGCAAGGTGGTTAACGTGTTCAACCGTAACGGCAAAACCCGGCTGGAAATAGCGACGCAGCCGCTGGATGAGGGCGCGCGTCCCGTGCTGGGCGCCAGCTCTGTGGGTCGCATCTATGCCGACATTCCCGGCTTCGTCGATCCGACGGATGTCAAAGATCAGTTCGTTACGGTGCTCGGTACGATCAAGGGTACGGAGCAGGGCAAAATTGGCGAGGCCACCTATCAGTTTGTGGTCATTGACGTTCGTGGCTATCAGCGCTGGCATCTGACGCGCCAGATTGTTGCACCTCCGCAGCCCATTGACCCGTGGATTTGGTATGGCCCGACGCGCCATCGTGGGGGCTACTGGGGACCCAACCCGTACTGGGGAATGTATAACAGCGGGCCCGCACAGGTTGAAACTATCCTGACACAGTAAGCATCATCTTTTTTATTCAGCCCGGTAGCGGTGCTCGCTGCCGGGCTTTTTATTTGTATTGTCTGCAAAGACGAAATTTAGTGATGGACTTCGCAACCTCAACATGACAAGAAGAGCAAACTGGTACAATCAGTTAAAATATTGTTAACAAATGCGATTGTCGAGGCGGCGATGAGTACACAACAAGATTATCGGGGTGAATCCTTGAATAAGGTTTGGCTAAAACGCTACCCGGCAGACGTCCCTGCCGAAATAAATGCTGATCGTTACCGCTCTCTGGTTGATCTGTTTGAGCAGGCCGTTGCCCGATACGCCGTGCAACCTGCTTTTTACAACATGGGTCAAAAGATGACCTATCGCCAACTGGACGAAAAAAGTCGCGCCTTTGCCGCCTATCTGCAACATGAGTTAAAACTGAAACAGGGCGACCGTGTTGCCCTGATGATGCCGAATCTGCTGCAATATCCGGTTGCGCTCTTTGGCGTTTTGCGGGCCGGAATGGTCGTGGTCAACGTCAACCCACTCTATACGCCGCGCGAATTAAAACACCAACTTAATGACAGCGGTGCCAGCGCGATCGTTATTGTCTCTAACTTTGCGCATACGTTAGAAAAAGTCGTCAGCGAGACCGCGATCAAACACGTTGTTCTGACCCGGATGGGCGACCAGCTTGCACCGGTCAAAGCCACCCTCGTAAACTTTGTGGTGAAGTATGTGAAGCGACTGGTACCAAAGTACCATTTGCCGGGTGCGATAGCGTTTCGCCACGTACTGGAAGCCGGGGAGAAAATGCCGTATCAGCGCCCGGAAGTCAGTAATGAGGACCTGGCGTTTCTGCAATACACGGGCGGCACGACCGGCGTGGCGAAAGGTGCCATGCTGACGCACCGGAATATGCAGGCAAACCTCGAACAGACGAAAGCCACCTACGGCAAGCTGTTACGGGATGGCAAGGAGTGTGTTGTTACAGCGTTACCGCTTTACCATATCTTTGCGCTGACTGTTAACGGCTTGCTATTTGTTGAGCTGGGTGGGCAGAATCTGCTGATCACCAATCCACGTGATATTCCTGGTTTTGTCAAAGAGATCGCGAAATATCCGTTTACCGCCATTACCGGCGTGAATACGTTGTTTAACGCACTGCTTAATGACGATGGCTTTACCAAACTCGATTTTTCTACCCTGCGCCTCTCTGCCGGGGGCGGCATGGCGGTACAAAAGGCGGTCGCTGAGCGCTGGGAAAAACTCACCGGCCACTATTTACTGGAAGGCTACGGTCTGACCGAGTGCTCGCCGCTGGTCTCCGTCAATCCTTATGATATCAGCTGCCACACGGGCAGTATTGGCTTACCGGTGCCCTCTACGGACGTGATCATTCTGGATGAAAACGGCAATGAGGTGCCAACCGGAGAGCCCGGCGAATTGTGCATCCGTGGTCCGCAGGTGATGCATGGCTACTGGCAGCATCCGGAGGCCACGGCAGAAGTCCTGAAAAATGGCTGGCTCCACAGCGGGGATATTGTTACCGTTGACCACGAAGGATTTATCCGTATCGTGGACCGCAAAAAGGATATGATTCTGGTGTCAGGTTTCAACGTCTATCCGAATGAAATTGAAGACGTTCTGATGCAGCATCCCAAAGTGCGCGAAGCGGCTGCAATTGGCGTGCCCAGCGAACTGTCGGGCGAGGCGGTGAAGGTTTGTGTGGTGAAGAAAGATCCCTCGCTGACCAAAGAAGAGCTGATCGATCACTGTCGTCGTCAGCTCACCGGCTACAAAGTGCCGAAAATCGTTGAGTTCCGCGATGAACTACCCAAAACGAATGTAGGAAAAATTCTGCGTCGTGAATTGCGCGACGAGGTGAAAACCCACGGGGGTTGATTCACCGTCAGGATTCAGGTTGTACGCCGGCGCTGTCCGGCGTTTTTATTGCTTTTAACATGGAGCACCGCACGTTGTCGGCTGCGGTGAAAACTGAACGTGAACTATTCCCTGATCGATAACGATGATCGCCTGGCCGACGTGTGCAACAAAGCACGCCAGCATACGGCCGTCGCCCTGGATACGGAATTTGTCCGTACCCGTACCTACTATCCACAGCTGGGACTGATTCAGCTGTTTGATGGCGAACAGCTGGTGTTGATCGATCCGTTACCTGTCCGTGACTGGTCACCGTTTATCGAACTGTTAACGGATACCCGCGTCACGAAATTTTTGCACGCGGGCGGCGAAGATTTGGAAGTCTTCCTGCACCGTTTTGCTGTACTGCCACAGCCGATGATTGATACTCAGATTCTGGCGGCCTTTAGCGGTCAACCGCTTTCCTGGGGATTTGCCTCCATGGTGGCGCACTTTACTCAGGTCGAATTAGATAAGAGTGAGGCGCGCACGGACTGGCTGGCGCGTCCGCTGACGGAACGGCAGTGCCAGTATGCCGCTGCCGATGTGCATTACCTGTTACCGATTGCGCATCAACTCATGCAACAGGTTGAGCAGGCAGGGAATATGGGCGCGGCGCTGAGCGAATGTGAAAACCTGTGCCAGCGTCGGCTGGATAGCTTAGCGCCAGAAGATGCCTGGCGCGATATCACCAATGCCTGGCAGTTACGTCCGCGCCAGCTGGCTGCGCTGCAACGCCTTGCTGCCTGGCGGCTCAGGGTTGCCCGAGAAAAAGACATGGCAGTGAATTTTGTGGTGCGGGAAGAGAACCTGTGGAAAGTCGCACGTTTCATGCCGGGCTCGCAGGGTGAGTTAGATCACCTGGGCTTATCTGGCCATGAGATTCGTTTTCACGGCAGGGCGATGCTGGCGCAGGTCGCAGACGCAGCCGGACTGGCTGAAAGCGAGCTGCCGCCGCCGTTAAGCAATCTGGTCGATCATGTGAACTATAAGCGGGCGTTTAAAGCGATCAAAGCACTGGTGCTGCAGGTAAGTGAGCAGAGCGGATTTAGTCAGGAGCTGTTGGCATCGCGCCGACAGATCAATCAGGTACTGAGTCAGCACTGGGGGCTGAAGCCACAAAACCGCGAACCTGAACTGTTAACAGGCTGGCGAGGCGACGTGCTGAAACCCGGCATTATGTCCATCCTTGCCGAGATGTAAGACATTTCCCCTGCCAGTACAGCGCAGGGGAAAATCAGGAAACGGTCAACGTCATTTAGGCACGTCTTCCGTTTCAGGTAGCGTGACGTTCAGTTCCAGAATGGAGATATCATCCCCTTTCTGATCGAGTTGAACCGTCACCATGTCCGGATCAATCTTCACGTACTTGCAAATCACTTCAAGAATGTCGCGCTTAAGTTGCGGAAGATAGTGGGGCTCACTGTCGCCCCTTCTCCGTTCTGCCACAATAATCTGTAGCCTTTCCTTGGCTATGTTGGCAGTGTTCTTCTTCCGGGATAAAAAGAAATCAAGTAATGCCATGGTTTATCCCCCGAACAGGCGTTTCAGGAAACCCTTCTTCTCTTCTTCAATAAAGCGGAAGGGGCGACTTTCACCGAGTAACCGGTCAACGGTATCGGCATAGGCTTTACCAGCATCAGACTCACCATCGAGAATTACCGGCTCACCCTGGTTGGAGGCACGAAGAACCGACTGGTCTTCCGGGATGACGCCGACCAGAGGAATACGCAGGATTTCCAGAACATCTTCCATGCTCAGCATATCGCCACGATTCACGCGGCCAGGATTGTAACGGGTCAGCAGCAGATGCTCTTTAACCGGTTCCTGGCTGGTTTCCGCACGGCGGGATTTGGAAGAAATAATACCGAGAATACGGTCAGAGTCGCGTACAGAGGAAACTTCCGGGTTCGTGGTGATAATGGCTTCGTCGGCAAAATAGAGCGCCATTAACGCACCGGTTTCGATGCCGGCCGGCGAGTCACAAACGATGAAATCAAACGCCATCTCTGCCAGATCGTTCAGCACCTTCTCAACACCTTCGCGGGTAAGGGCGTCTTTGTCGCGGGTCTGCGAGGCAGGCAGAATATAGAGTTGTTCTGTGCGCTTATCACGAATCAATGCCTGGTTCAGCGTGGCATCACCCTGAATGACATTAACAAAATCATAAACCACACGGCGTTCGCAGCCCATGATTAAATCAAGGTTACGCAGGCCGATATCAAAGTCGATGACAACCGTTTTTTTGCCTTTCTGCGCTAAACCGGTGGCGATGGCCGCGCTTGACGTGGTCTTACCAACGCCCCCTTTACCGGATGTAACTACAATAATGCGTGCCATAAATGTTGATTTCCTTAACGAAAGAAAAGGGGCCTAATTAAGTGTCTGGATAGTCAGCGCGCCGTCCTGAAGGCAGAGGCGTGCCGCTTTAGCAAAAAACGCTTCGGGGATTTGATCCATGATCCAGTACTCCCCGGCGATAGAAACCAACTCTGCTGCCAGGTTGGTGCAAAAAATCTGGCAATCTCTGTCACCGCTGGCACCTGCCAGCGCGCGGCCGCGCATCATGCCATAGATATGAATATTGCCATCGGCAACCAGTTCCGCGCCGGCGCTGACGCTGCTGGTGACAATCAAATCCGCATTGCGGGCATAGATTTGCTGACCAGAACGCACCGGCGTGTTAACGATGCGTGTTTTCGCCACCAGCGCTTCCGTCGCCACGGGTTTTGACTCCGGCTCCGGCGCTTCGCGCTTGTGGCTCTCTTTACCTTCTGCCAGCACCGGAAGACCGACGCGGGCGATCATTTTTTTCAGTGCTTCGTCTTTGCATCCACTGACGCCGACAATACGGAGCCCCGTTGCGCTGACGGCCTGCTGCATCTGTTTCCAGTTTACGGCCGCATCAAGGGCCGCAACATTCAGCACCACGGGTGCGTTTTTCAGGAAATCTGGAGCCTGGTCAATTTTGTCCTGAAGCGCTTTGCGGATCACCTCTGGCTCATGGTGATGCAAATGAACAACGGACAAGGTAAAACTGCTTCCCTTAAATTCGATTGGCGATTGCGGCATCTGTCCCGACTCAGTCCTGTTTTACTACCCTGTGCTAAGCGATCATAAAAGCATCGTTAAAGCGCGATCGGCGAATATTCGAAGTACTGCAAGCATGTTATAGTTACCGCTATATTCAAACAAGCCTCACGGCTGGTTAATTCGAGTAAAAAATATGTTTTGTGTGATCTACAGAAGTCCCGTTCGCGACCAGACTTACCTTTATGTTGAAAAAAAAGACGATTTTTCGCGCGTTCCTGAGGCCCTGCTGAAAGGCTTTGGTAAGCCTCAGTTAGCGATGGTGGTGAACCTTGCCCAGCGCGACAAACTGGCCAATGCGGACATCAATAAAGTGAAGCAGGGGTTAAGCGAGCAGGGATATTATTTGCAAATTCCACCACCCATCGAAAGTTTGTTAAAAACGCATCTTGAACTGGATAGAAAAGATTAACTCGGATTGTTCCTTTAATATAAAATTTGCAGGGCCGTCATCAGCAGATTTATATTCCCGTGAAGCTGAATAATAATTGCACAGTCGCGCCGCTGCGCCGCGCTGTTTGCAACCTGACCGGTCAGATGAAGGCGGCGACGCACAAGACGCACAAATAGCCAGGCTGACTTATTGACAATTCTCGCGCATCTGTCAGGTTTACTCATCTCAGGGATGACGGGCAGGCTGGCGACAGGTGCCGTCTGTCAGTCACCTCAACCCGCCGACATGACTGGCATTTCGGCACTCTAAGCAGGGGATTAGCATGTATCAGCATCGTAACTGGCAAGGCGCTTTGTTAGATTATCCCGTGAGCAAAGTGGTTTGCGTGGGCAGCAACTATGCGAAACACATTAAAGAAATGGGCAGTGCGACACCGACCGAGCCGGTTATCTTTATTAAGCCGCAAACGGCCTTGTGCGATCTGCGCCAGCCTTTATCTGTTCCTGATGCGTTCGGCGACGTGCACCACGAAGTTGAGCTGGCGGTACTGATAGGCACCACCCTGAAGCAGGCTTCAGAAGCGCACGTGGCGAAAGCGATCGCCGGTTACGGTGTGGCGCTGGATTTAACCCTGCGTGACCTGCAGGCAGGCTTAAAAAAAGCCGGGCAGCCGTGGGAAAAAGCGAAAGCCTTTGATAACGCCTGTCCGGTGTCGGGATTTATTCCGGTTGCTGAGTTCTCAGGCGACCCGCAGAATACCGAGCTGAAGCTGGTGGTCAACGGTGAGGTTCGCCAGCAGGGCAACACCGCCGATATGATCCACAAAATTCTGCCGCTGATTGCCCATATGAGTCAGTATTTTACCCTGCATGCGGGGGATGTCATCCTGACCGGCACACCTGAAGGCGTGGGGCCGATGCGTTCGGGCGATATGCTTGAGGTTTCTGTTGCAGGCCACGGCATCAGCACGCGAGTACTCTAAAACTTGCATCGTCGCGTCAATATCTTTATAAGGTGCGGTTTAGGCTAAATCTGGACAATCATCATGACTGAAACCCCTTTCTGGCAACATAAGCGCCTGGCACAAATGAGCGATGAGGAATGGGAGTCCTTGTGTGATGGTTGTGGTCAGTGCTGCCTGAACAAATTACAGGACGCCGATACGGATGAAATCTATTTCACCAACGTCGCCTGTAACCAGCTCAACATAAAGACCTGTCAGTGCCGTAATTACGAACGTCGGTTTGAATTTGAAGAAGACTGTATCAAGCTGACGCGCGAAAACCTGACTACCTTCAACTGGCTGCCCCGCACCTGCGCCTACCGGCTGCTGGGCGAGGGGAAACCGCTCCCGGCCTGGCATCCGCTGCGCACGGGTTCCAAAACCGAGATGCATGCTCAACGTATTTCGGTGCGCTATATTGCGGTGCGGGAAAGTGAAGTGCGTGACTGGGAAGATCATATCATTGATCGACCGGACCGTAACGGCTGAGGCACATGAATTAAAGGCTGCGAGGAGCAGCCTTTTTACCGTTAGCGACCAAATAAATCCCGGCGCTTAGGTTTTAACGGCTGCGCGATCAGAACCAAAATGCCGACCAGCAGATAGGCCGCGAAAATACCGATCATCCACTGTGGCATACTGAGCGACAGGAATTCCCACCCACGCTCTGAGCAGTCTCCGCTGGCGACGAACACCGAAGGTAGCCATTTATCCAGCGGCAACCACGTCGGAAAACGCGCGGCGAAATCACAGGTCACAAAAGGATTGGGATGCAGCAGGATCATCGTGTGTTCGTAAGACAGCCGCAGGCCTTCCCAGGCGCTGTAGATCCAGACCAGAATGGCCACCAGCCGTAAAGGCGAACGTGGCAGAAGAAACCCGATAAGCCCTGCAGCCACTACGCCAAACAGCGCACAGCGCACATAAATACACATCACACAGGGTTTAAAGCCCAAACCATACTGGAACCACAACGCCGTAAGCTCCAGGGCCAGTGCAGAGAGGGCCAGTAATAACCAGGCCCCGCGACCACGCGAACATTGGTTTAAATATCGCAACATATTGCATTCCCTGTAAACGTTAATGCCCCGCAGTGTAAACCAAAAGTCGCTGCGCGCCATCCTGCGTTGGGTAAAAATTATGTACAAACATGACCTGGCACTGATCCAGATTAATGACCTAACGAAAATTCTGATAAGCCTGTGATATTGATGTTCTTTTGCGCGTCAAAGCCCGCAGGGCGGGAAACGTTGATGTAGCAATGCGCCAGCCCAAAACCCTGAGTGAAGGCCGGCGTAAATACAGCTGCAATAATCGCGGTATTCTGTCTTAATTTTGTGCTAAACCGCGCTTTTAATCGATGTGCAGTCTGTATCCGCTATGGGGCGTCTGGTATGATGAGTGCCCATTACGATCCAGAAAGCAACGAGAACACACAGTTATGGTTATTAAGGCGCAGAGTCCAGCCGGATTTGCTGAAGAGTATATAATTGAAAGCATCTGGAACAGCCGTTTTCCGCCTGGATCCATTCTTCCTGCTGAACGTGAGCTTTCTGAACTGATTGGTGTAACACGTACCACATTGCGTGAAGTGCTGCAGCGTCTGGCGCGTGACGGCTGGCTGACCATTCAGCATGGCAAACCCACTCGCGTGAATAATTTTTGGGAAACCTCAGGTCTTAATATTCTTGAAACCCTGGCGCGTCTCGATCATGACAGCGTACCCGCCCTGATCGATAACCTGTTATCCGTCCGTACCAATATTTCTTCGATCTTTATCAGCCGCGCCTTACGCCATTATCCAGAGAAGGCTCGAGAGGTACTGGAAGCCGTAAACAGTGCTGAAGATCAGGTAGACACCTATACTGAACTCGATTACAGGGTGTTTCGCGGGTTGGCGTTCGCATCCGGCAACCCAATTTACGGCCTGATCCTGAACGGGCTGAAAGGGCTTTACACCCGCGTTGGACGCCACTACTTTTCCAACCCGGAAGCGCGTAAGGTGGCACGCGATTTTTATCAAACGCTGCTTAACCTGTGTGACAAAGAACCGACCCAGGACGAGATCGTTGAATGTGTCCGTCGCTATGGTCGTCAGAGTGGCGATATCTGGCATTCGATGCAAAAAACGCTGCCGGACGATTTAGGTAGCAAACGTTAATAAAAAAAACCGGACATGGCGTCCGGTTTTTTATTCCGCTTAAAGTGGGGCGTTACGCGGTGGATTACGGTCCAGTAGCTCCACACTCCCGTCTTCGTTTTGCTGTTCCAGAATAACGTCAAATCCCCATAATCGTTGCACGTGTTTAAGCACTTCCCGGCGGCTTTTGTCCAGCGGCGCACGGCTCTGCGGGACATAGCGCAGCGTCAGGGAACGATCGCCGCGCAGGTCGACGTTGTACACCTGAATGTTGGGCTCCAGGTTACTCAGGTTGTACTGAGCTGAGAGCTGTTGACGAATCGCACGGTAGCCCGCCTCATCGTGGATGGCAGCGATCTCCAGAAAGTTATTACGATCGTCATCCAGTACGGTAAACAGTCGGAAATCACGCATAACCTTTGGCGACAGGAACTGACTGATAAAACTTTCATCCTTGAATTCCCGCATTGCAAAATGCAGGGTTTTTAGCCAGTCAGAGCCGGCGATGTCCGGGAACCAGTAGCGATCTTCTTCGGTTGGCGACTGGCAAATGCGCTTGATGTCCTGGAACATCGCAAAACCTAATGCATAGGGGTTAATCCCGCTATACCACTGGCTGTTATAGGGTGGCTGATAGATGACGTTGGTATGGCTGTGGAGAAACTCCATCATGAAGCGCTCAGACACTTTGCCTTCATCATACAGGTGGTTCAGGATGGTGTAGTGCCAGAAGGTGGCCCAGCCTTCATTCATGACCTGAGTTTGTTTCTGGGGATAGAAATACTGGCTCACCTTACGGACTATGCGCAGAATCTCCCGCTGCCAGGATTCGAGCAGGGGCGCGTTTTTTTCCATAAAATAGAGCAGGTTTTCCTGCGGCTCTGAAGGGTAACGCGCGGCTTCAACCAGCGTGGCTTCCTTCTCTTTTCGCGGCAGCGTACGCCAGAGCGTGTTCACCTGACTCTGAAGATACTCTTCCCGGCTTTTTTGCCGCGCTTTCTCTTCCTGCAACGAAATTTTCTGGGGACGCTTGTAGCGATCAACACCGTAGTTCATCAACGCGTGGCAGGAATCAAGCAGGCGTTCCACTTCTTCAACCCCGTAACGCTCCTCGCAGTCAGAAATATAATTCTTTGCAAACAACAGATAATCGACGATGGAGCTGGCATCGGTCCAGCTACGAAACAGGTAGTTATTCTTGAAGAAGGAGTTGTGCCCGTAGCAGGCGTGCGCCATCACCAGCGCCTGCATGGTCATCGTGTTCTCTTCCATCAGGTAGGCGATGCAGGGATTGGAGTTGATCACGATTTCGTAAGCCAGGCCCTGCTGACCGTGCTTGTAGCGCTGCTCGGTTTCAATAAATTTTTTGCCAAATGACCAGTGCGAATAGTTGATGGGCATCCCCACGCTTGAGTAGGCGTCCATCATTTGCTCTGAGGTGATCACTTCTATTTGGTGCGGGTAGGTATCCAGACCGTAGAGTTTGGCGACGCGGTCGATTTCAGCGAGATAGACATCGAGCAGGTCGAAGGTCCAGTCGGGTCCATCGCTGATGCGTTTGCTGTCCATGAGTGAATCGTCAAAGATTGTTGTCATAGCGCACCTCTGTTTTGGCGAACGGGCTCACGCGGTGGGGTTGCCCGTTGCGATTTATTTAAGGCTCTTCCTGAGAAAGGGAACCCAAAAAAACTGAGTGAACATATCAATGATAGTTCACTGTCGCTTATCCGATCCGGGAACTCAAACGAATTCTTTGGCAGAAAAATCATTTCAGGTTTAAGGGGTTGGGATTAAATAGCTCTACCGACTATATTGCAGGTATTTATTAGCACAATATCCTGTAATTGAGCTAAAGGGCGCGCTTTGAAGGATTCTCCTGAAAGCGGTGGAATTAACTGTAGACAATGTCATTTATGCCTGCTTTTTTCACTATTGGCGCATAACTCTCTGAATTTACGTTCGTGAAATGATTTTAGTTACCTGAGGGTGAAAAAAGAGGTGAAATAGTTGAATTGTTTAGAGGATGTTTCCACTTTGTGATCACACTGAATGTAAACCATTGCACAGTGGATTATGCTTTTTAATTTCGCGGGGGACTTATGCACGTAGTGATTCTTGGGAGTGGCGTAGTGGGGGTAACGAGCGCATGGTATCTGGCGCGTGCCGGACACCAGGTCACCGTGATCGATCGTCAGCCTCAGCCTGCGATGGAAACCAGTGCTGCTAACGCCGGGCAAATCTCCCCCGGTTATGCTGCCCCCTGGGCGGCGCCGGGCGTGCCGCTTAAAGCGATGAAGTGGATGTTTCAGCGCCATGCGCCGCTGGCTATCCGTCTGGACGGCAGTCGCTTCCAGCTCGAATGGATGTGGAACATGCTGCGCAATTGCGATATGCGTCACTACCAGCAAAACAAAAGCCGTATGGTCCGCCTGGCCGAATACAGCCGTGACTGTCTCAAAGCGTTGCGTGCGGAAACCGGCATCGCCTATGAAGGCCGTCAGGGCGGCACGCTGCAGCTGTTTCGAACCCAGCAGCAGTTCGACAGCGCCAGTAAAGACATTGCGGTGCTACGTGAAGCCGGTGTGCCGTATGAATTGCTGGAGGCGCACCAGCTGGCCAGCGTGGAACCGGCACTGGCAGCCACACAGCATAAACTTACTGGCGGCTTGCGCCTGCCTAACGATGAAACGGGCGATTGCCAGCTTTTTACGCAGCGTCTGGCCAAAATGGCTGAGGAAGCTGGCGTTGTCTTCCGGTTTAATACGCCGATCGATCAGCTCCTGCGTGATGGTAATCGTATTTATGGGGTGAAGTGCGGTGAGGAGGTGATCAAGGGTGACAGCTATGTGGTCGCGTTGGGATCCTACTCCACCTCGTTGATGAGAAACATCGTCGATATTCCTGTTTACCCGCTCAAAGGCTACTCCCTGACCCTACCGGTGACCAATCCCGATGCAGCACCGGTTTCAACGATCCTCGATGAGACCTATAAAGTGGCGGTGACACGCTTTGATAACCGTATTCGCGTCGGCGGTATGGCGGAGATTGTGGGTTTTAACACCAAACTGCTTGAGGCGCGTCGCGAAACGCTGGAGATGGTGGTCACAGATCTCTATCCTGAAGGGGGAGATGTCAGTCAGGCCAGCTTCTGGACCGGTCTGCGTCCCATGACGCCAGACGGGACGCCGGTGGTCGGTGCCACGCCGCTTTCGAATCTTTTCCTGAATACCGGCCACGGCACGTTGGGATGGACAATGGCGTGCGGCTCCGGTCAGTTACTGGCTGACGTCATATCCGGTACCTCATCCGCGATAGCCGCGGACGATCTTACCGTCTTTCGTTATTTACCCGGATTTGCGGCAGCCCGATCGCCGCTTCGTAACGTTAACGCAGTACGTTAAGCCTTCAGGGAGAGGAATATGTCACGTCCAATTGTCGCGACCATCGATCAACAGGCGTTGCGACATAATCTGGCGATTGTGCGCCGGGCGGCCCCGACGTCACGCGTCTGGTCAGTGGTAAAAGCCAACGCTTACGGTCATGGCATTGCCCGCGTGTGGGAAAGCCTGTCCGCCACGGATGGTTTCGCGCTACTCAACATGGAAGAGGCCATTTTGCTGCGCGAGCAGGGCTGGAAGAAGCCGATATTGCTGCTTGAAGGCTTTTTTCACCCTGACGATCTGGCATTGATTGATCGCTACCGGCTGACGACCAGCGTGCACAGCAACTGGCAAATTCATGCCCTGGCAAACGCCACGCTCTCTGCGCCCGTTGATCTCTATCTCAAGATCAACAGCGGCATGAACCGACTGGGGTTTCGTCCTGAACAGGTCAACGGAATCTGGCACAAGCTGCGTGCGCTCGAAAATGTCGGAGACATTACTCTGATGGCGCACTTTGCCGATGCGGAAAATCCTGACGGTATCGTCGAGCCGCTTAAGCGCATCGCCCAGGCCACGGAAGGGCTGGACAGTCCGGTGTCATTATCCAATTCGGCCTGCACGTTATGGCATCCTGAAGCGCATTACGACTGGGTACGTCCGGGCATCATTTTGTATGGCGCTTCGCCAAGCGGGAACTGGCAGGATATCGCCAGCAGCGGACTCAAACCGGTCATGACGCTGAGCAGTGAGATTATCGGCGTACAGCAGCTGCAGGCCGGTGATGGCGTCGGCTATGGTTATCGCTATCATGCAACCCAGCCGCAGCGTATCGGCGTGGTTGCCTGCGGTTATGCAGACGGCTATCCACGTCATGCGCCGACAGGAACCCCGGTTGCCGTTGACGGGATGATGACGCAGGTTGTCGGTGCGGTTTCGATGGATATGATAACGGTGGATCTCACGCCGTGCCCGCAGGCTGGCATTGGCTCGCCCGTGGAGTTATGGGGAGAAAATGTCAAAATCGATCAGGTGGCGAAAGCAGCCGGAACGGTGGGCTATGAGCTGATGTGCGCGCTGGCCCCTCGCGTTCCGGTTAAAATCAGTTAACGGCGGTAATCCGGCTTTGCATTTTCTTACTGCAGCGCCAGGCCAGGAAGGCCAGCGCTGCGCCCAGCAGCATCATCAACGTTAATGACAGTTTCTCCGCTACCGGCAGAGCCACCACGAGCAGGCTGCCTGCGGCGCCTCCCGCCATCTGGATAAATCCCTGCAGCGCCGAGGCCACGCCTGCCTGCTGCTGATAGGGTTCCAGCGCATAGCTGGTGGCTGGCCCAACGGTGAAAGCCAGCCCGGCTACGGAGACCGCCACCGGGAACATATACAGCGCCCAATGGTATTGCAGGCTGTCAGGCAACAAGGTCATTCCCGCCACGAGCAGAACGGCACCCGTCAACATGGTGATAAAACCGATGGCAAGGCAAAACGGTCGGCCCGCTTTGCGAATCGCTTTATTCACCACCACGCTGACCAGCATGATCCAAAAACCATTTGCACCAAAGGCAAACGAGAAGGCCAGAGGCGAAAGTCCCCCTTCAGTCATTAACACCTGTGGGGCCAGCGAGACATAGGTCAGCACCATCCCCAGCGCGCCAGCATTGGCAAAGGCAAAGGCCAGAAAGCGCGGCTGGCGGAGAATCGCGGCATACTGGTTTACCGGAAGGCCCTTCACGCGCAGCGTATCCGCCGGACGTGTTTCAGGCAGCCAGATGATGACCATCATCATCACGACTGCCGCATAGGCGCACAGGAACCAGAACGGCGCACGCCAGTCGAAGGCGCTGGCCAGAATGCCACCCAGCAACGGCGCCAGAGCCGGCACAATATTCAGTGCCCCGTTCAGGAAGCCGTAAGCCCGGGCGGCGTCATCACCACTGAGTCGGTCACGCACGCCGCTAAAAGCCACAACCGCGCTGCAGCAGACCGCGCAGCCTTGAACCAGGCGGGCAATTAAAAACAGCGGGAAGGCGGTCGCCGTGGCAGCGATGGCGCTGCCGACGATGTAGAGCGCCAGGCCCAGCAAGGCGACAGGCTTACGGCCATAGTTGTCGACCAGCGGCCCACTGACCAATTGTCCCAGCCCCATAATCAGTAAGAAAAGCGGGATCGTGGTTTGTACCAGGGCGACGGGCGTCGATAAGCCTTCAGCGATCTGCGGCAGCGTGGGTAAATAGAGATCAATGCCTAAAGGTGCCAGCAGCACCAGGCTCAATAGCAATAAGGTATATTTTTGCATAGCAACCAGAGGGTAAACGTTCGATAAGGCGAGGAAAAAGGGTAATGATTAACAGCGAAAAAGGAAAGCAAATTACCTGGAGAAATGGCGATGCCTGCGGAAACAGGCATCGAATGCTAAATCAGTACGCGCCGTCGCGGCGGAAAACCACACCGGCCGTTTTAAACAGGATGGCGATGTCTGTCCATAACGCCCAGTTTTTTACATACCAGGAGTCGAAATAGACGCGGGTGTCGTAATCGATATCGTTACGTCCGCTGACCTGCCATAGCCCGGTCATACCCGGTTTCGCCATCAGGTAGTAATCCACATCGCCGGCGTAGCGCTCAAGCTCAGCCTCAATCACCGGACGCGGCCCCACCAGGCTCATCTCCCCGCGGATCACGTTCCACAGCTGGGGCAGCTCATCCAGGCTGGTTTTACGCAGGAAGCCGCCGATGCGGGTAATACGCGGATCCTTCTTGAGCTTAAAGTCTTTGTCCCATTCCCGACGCGCGTCTTCACTGGTTGCCAGCAAGCGTTCCAGCACCTCTTTGGAATTGGTCACCATTGAGCGGAACTTCAGACACTTGAACTTTCTGCCATCCTGCCCGATACGTTCGTGACCATAGATGGCATTGCCCCCATCACGCTTGACCATATAGCAGAGCAGGGCAAAGACCGGTGCCAGGAACAGCAGCAGTAACGACGCCACAACAATATCGAAACTGCGCTTCAGGAAACGTGACGAATGCTTTGCCAGGTTATTACTGACGCGCAAAATCATCACTTCATGGCTAAAGATAAACGACATGTCCGTGCCGTAAAGCGGAACGCCACGCAGGGTCGGGATGACCGATACTGAACGGCAGTTCATTTTTGACAGAAACTTCAACCAGCGATCGCGCTCCGGCTGCTGCTCGTACTCCATCGCGACAATAAACTGCACGTTGTCGCGATCGATGGTGCTCCAGTTAATATCGTTGGCAGAAATGACCGGTACGCCATTCACGCTTTGCTGCAGCGGCGCATCTTCTACGGAAATAAATGCCTGAACGTTATATCCCAGGATTTCTTCACTTTGTAAGGCCGCATAGGCTTCGGTAGCGTTGCGGCCAGAGCCGATAATGATGGTTTCTTTTTGCCACTGACCGGCTTTATTAATGGCACTTTTCACGCCTGCACGCAGCAGCGGCAGCAGCAGCAAGGCATAGCTCCAGCTGAACACCCACACCATGCGCGAGAAGTCCCATTTAGAAAACGCGATTAATGCCAGATCGAGCAGGGAGAAAACAACCAGTGTTTTCACAATTTCTTTCAGTTCGAACCAAAAGGGTTTGCGGTAGGTGTAGTGACGCAGGCGCATCCAAAACCAGCCGGTACATAATACCGACATAATAAACTGCGCAATAAAACGGTTTTCAATTTGATGCGGCGGAATAAACGCATCCAAATCTCCCCAAATACCCTGCACGGTAGCGGCAGAGAGAAACAGCGCCAGATTCAGCGCAATAAGGTCTGAAAAACTCAGTGCAAATTTTACCAGAATATTCTTACGAAGACCGCTCCATGAGCGACTCGCATTGTTTATTACCATTGTACTTGCCATAAAACCTGCTCTCTTAATTAAGTAAAAGATGGCCTGACCAGAATCAAGTACGCGTTCAGGGGTTAACGACTGAAAACCCCAAACCGGGATGTTTTCAGTTTGTTACAGTCATTAGAGCCATTGATGCTACAAATAAACCGTTACTAAGCGTGATTTGAATCACGTAAAATTGCAGCACTGAAAGAGAGTATGCAGGAGATATTTGACAGAGTTAATACGGAAGAATTCTTAAAAAACCAGGTGATAATTGCGCAGGATGGGCTTAAATGGCTGATTTGGAAAATAATATTTTAAAAGTATAACCTGTAAGCAGTACGGCCAGGGCCACTTTTTAGGAATTACCGCCAAATCAACTGACTGGCGGTAATACTCAGGCTCAGGCCGGTTCTTTTAATACCCACCGGTCTTGCTGCTTGTCGTAGTGAGCGATATGTAAAATGACCTCTTTATCGTCGATCCATGCCGGCACGCTGGTGTCGTGATCCCAGCCGTCGAGCTGATAGCTCAGACCGGGGTTGGTGTGGCAGGGAATACTCACTGTCAGCGGTTTTTCGCTGCTGAATTCTGCATCGACAATTTCGTAGCGACCAATTTTAACCACGTGACCCATGGATAACTCCCGTTTTCACTGAATGTTATAAAAGCGTAGTGCAATTCAGCCTGTTTAACGCGCCAGCGAAGTAAGATTATTCTTTGTCTTCACTTGGGCGCACACCAATTTTCACAATCTGATTATCTTCTTTTTCCGCCACGGTCCAGGTCAGTTGATTCCATTCAACCTGATCGCCCACGACGGGCGTGCCACCCAGCATGCCAAGCATCAGCTGCCCGAGCGATTGTTGAGCATTGGTTTGTTCGTCCAGTTCAAGGCCGTAGATTTGCGCCACATCGTTCAGGCGCGCGTCGGCATCCAGAATAAAGTCACCAAAGAAGCGCTGATCCAGCGCGACGGGCGGCGACTGACTGAACATTTTTCCTAGTGCAGGCAGGTCACGCTCACGTCCAATTACGCAGATAACGTCGTTTTCTTTTAATCGCGTCGCCCCGTTGGGATGCATCAGCACATTATCCCGAAACAGGGCAGCAATGCGGGTTTCACGCGGCATCTGTAAATCACGCAGCGCAGCGCCTACGCACCATTTGTCGGCACTGAGCTGGTAAACAAACTGCTCCCAGGGATTTTCCGGGTGGATATCTAACCCAATTCGGCTGACAGGCGATGCCGTGGGTGGTACCACCACTTTGGCTTTTTTTGCCGCATAGCCCAGAGAGGTGCCCTGCAGCATCAGGGAGACCAGCACGACAAAGAAGGCGATGTTGAAATAGAGGGATGCGTTTTCAAGTCCGGCCATCATCGGGAATACCGCCAGGATAATTGGAACCGCGCCCCGCAGGCCTACCCAGCTGATAAAAATCCGTTCACGCCCTGTAAAACCGCGGAAGGGCAACAGGCCGATAAATACTGAGAGGGGACGCGCGACCAAAATCAACCACAGGGAGAGGATCATTGCCGGAACCGCAATATGCCAGAGATCGGAAGGCGTGACTAACAGGCCCAGCACGATAAACATCCCTATCTGGCTGAGCCAGGCCATACCGTCAAAGGTTTGCAGAATGCCAAAGCGGTTGCGGATGGGGCTGTTACCCAATAAAAAGCCGCACAGATATACGGCCAGAATGCCGCTGCCTTCCAGCACCGTTGTCAGGGCGAACACCAGAATTCCGCCGCTGAGTGCCAACAAGGGATACAGGCCGGGTGCCAGATTGATGCGGTTAATGAGCTGCTGCAGGGCCCAGCCGCCGCCCAGTCCCAGCACGATGCCCAGGCCAAACTGCTGGATGAGATGCACGATAAACATCCAGTCGAGACCGGTTTTGCCCTGTTCGATCATTTCAATCAGCGTAATGGTCAAAAACACGGCCATGGGATCGTTGCTGCCTGACTCAATTTCCAGTGTTGCGCTGACGCGCTCGTTAAGGCCTTTATCCCCAAGCAGTGAAAAAACGGCTGCCGCATCGGTTGAGCCGATAATGGCACCGATCAGAAAGCCCTGCATCATATCCAGTCTGAAGAGCCAGGCTGCGACCAGGCCGGTCAGGCCAGCCGTAATTATTACGCCTACCGTTGCCAGTGACAGGGCCGGCCCCAGCGCCACCTTGAAGGAGCTGGCTTTGGTACGCATTCCACCGTCCAGCAGGATAATCGCCAGCGCAAGGTTAGAGATAAGGTAAGCGGCGGGATAGTTATCGAAGGCGATGCCGCCAATGCCATCCACGCCGGCCAGCATGCCCAGTGCCAGAAATATCACCAGAATAGGAATGCCAAGACGAGATGAAAAAGAGCTGAGTAAGATACTCGACGCAACCAGCACGGAGCCAATAATAAAAAGACTATAAACAATAGTGTGGTTCAAACGCGGTCTCCTGAGATTCGGCAGTCAATGTCAGCTAATGTGTAGAAACATCCATGCTATCTTTGCAAGATAATGTTTTATCAATGAGTTGTCATGGTCATTTTGCAATTTATATCGATTGCTAATGCCTTGGTTGATCCGGTTAAACGATATTAATAGAGGAGTTGGAGGAGTTGTTGCAGGAAAGGCCATGTTTTAACAGGTTATTACGCAAAAAAAAGCCGACAGAGCGTCGGCTTGATGTGTCAGGCTTCCATCGCCTGCTTGTGAAACAGTTCACGGAAGACCGGATAGATATCCTCCGGCTCGCGAATGTGCTGGATCGCAAAGTTATCAAATACAGACTGCAGGTGTTCATATTCGCGCCACAGTGTTTGATGCGCGCGACGCGTAATTTCAATGTAGGTGTAGTAGCGGACGACCGGTAAAATGTTCTTTGCCAGAATCTCATGGCACAAGGGGGAATCGTCGGCCCAGTTGTCGCCATCGGACGCCTGCGCGGCATAGATATTCCACTGTGCCGGATCGTAACGCTCTTTCACCACGTCATCCATCAGCTTAAGGGCACTCGACACGATAGTCCCGCCGGTTTCCTGTGAATAGAAAAACTCCTGCTCATCAACTTCTTTCGCCTGAGTATGGTGGCGAATGTAGACCACCTCGACATTTTTATAGGTTCGACTCAGGAACAGATAGAGCAAAATATAAAAACGTTTTGCCATGTCCTTGGTGGCCTGATCCATTGAACCCGAAACGTCCATCAGACAGAACATGACGGCCTGGCTGGACGGCTCAGGGCGTTTTTCAAAATTTTTATAGCGTAAATCAAACGTATCAATGAAAGGCACCCGATCGATACGTGCTCGCAGCTCGGCAATTTCTTTGCGTAAGCGCTCCTCTTCGAGCAACTGAGCCGGTTCAGATTTTTCAACCGTCGTCAGCGCATCCTCAAGCTCATGCAACTGGCGGCGCTTACCTGCGGTCATCGCCGTACGGCGCGCCAGCGAGTTCTGTAGCGAGCGTACCACGCTGATGTTGGCCGGAACGCCATTAGACGTAAAACCGGCGCGGTGGGTTTTATACTCATTCAGCTGACGATGCTGGTTTTTACGCAGGTTGGGCAGGGCCAGATCTTCAAACAGCAGGTCCAGATATTCGTCTTTGGAAATCTGAAAAACAAACTCGTCCTGACCTTCACCGTCCTGACCGGCGTTGCCCTGGCCTGAACCGCTGCCACCGCCGCCCTGCGGCCGCTCCACGCGGTCATTTTGCACAAAGTGATCGTTGCCGGGATGGACGCGATGGCGCTGCCCGCCGCGTCCCTGATGGAAAATCGGTTCGTTGATGTCATCAATCGGAATAGAAACGGATTCGCCACTGCTGACGTCGGTGACCGAGCGTTTGTTAATGGCCTCGGAGATCGACTGCTTAATCTGAGACTTGTAACGACGCAAGAAGCGCTGGCGGTTGACCGCGCTCTTGTTTTTACCGTTTAGTCGGCGATCGATAAAATAGGCCATGATGTTCCCCCAAACTACATTGCAAGCAGGCCGGGTTGTCCCGACCTTAAGAGACCGGTGCTATCCCGCACCGGTTTGCTTACAGACTCTGATCAGGACGATTTACGCACGCGCAGATACCATTCGCACAGCAGGCGAACCTGTTTGCGGGTATAGCCTTTTTCCATCATGCGATCGACAAAATCATCGTGTTTCTTCTGCTCATCCGTAGAGGTTTTCGTGTTAAACGAAATAACCGGCAACAGCTCCTCGGTGTTTGAGAACATTTTTTTCTCAATCACCGTACGCAGTTTCTCATAACTGGTCCAGTTTGGATTGCGGCCGTTATTGTGCGCACGCGCACGCAGCACAAAATTGACAATTTCATTGCGGAAGTCTTTAGGATTACTAATCCCCGCAGGCTTCTCGATTTTTTCCAGTTCAGCATTAAGCGATTCGCGGTCAAAAAGCTGTCCGGTGTCAGGGTCACGATATTCCTGATCCTGAATCCAGAAGTCGGCATAGGTAACATAGCGATCGAAAATATTCTGACCATATTCGGAATAGGATTCCAGATAAGCCGTCTGAATCTCTTTGCCAATAAACTCAGCGTATTTAGGAATTAAATAACCTTTAAGGTGCTCAAGGTATTTTTCCGCCTGCTCTTGTGGGAACTGCTCGCGTTCAATTTGCTGCTCCAGCACATAAAACAGGTGAACAGGGTTAGCTGCCACTTCAGTGTGATCGAAGTTGAAGACGCGGGACAGAATCTTAAAGGCGAAACGCGTTGACAGCCCGTTCATCCCTTCGTCAACGCCGGCGTAATCATGATACTCCTGCCAGGACTTCGCCTTGGGATCGGTATCTTTCAGGCTTTCACCGTCATACACGCGCATTTTTGAGTAGATACTGGAGTTATCCGGGTCTTTAAGTCGCGAAAGAATAGAGAATCTCGCCAGCGTTTCCAGGGTGCCTGGTGCGCAAGGCGCGGTAGAGAGCTCACTGTGGTTCAGCAGCTTCTCGTAAATCTTAATCTCTTCAGACACGCGCAGGCAGTAAGGCACCTTGACAATATAAACACGGTCAAGGAACGCCTCGTTGTTTTTGTTGTTGCGAAACGTCACCCACTCCGATTCGTTCGAGTGGGCCAGAATGATACCGTTAAACGGCAGGGCGGAAATGCCTTCGGTACCGTTGTAGTTACCTTCCTGAGTGGCGGTCAACAGGGGATGTAGCACTTTGATCGGTGCTTTAAACATCTCCACAAACTCCATGATGCCCTGGTTAGCCCGGCACAGCGCGCCCGAGTAGCCGTAAGCATCGGGATCGTTCTGGGCATGGTTTTCCAGTTTACGAATGTCCACCTTGCCGACCAGCGCGGAGATATCCTGGTTGTTTTCGTCGCCCGGCTCTGTTTTAGCAATGGCTAACTGCTCCAGAATCGACGGCCACACTTTCACCACTTTAAAGCGGGTGATATCCCCGCCGAAATCATGGAGGCGTTTAGCCGCCCATGGCGACATAATGGTGCCAAGGTAGCGACGCGGCACGCCATACTCTTTCTCCAGAATATTGGCGTCTTCCTGAGGATTGAACAGGCACAGTGGATGATCGTTAACCGGGCTCCGTTCGCCATCAGCGCTCAACACATAGATAGGAACGCGTTGCATCAGGGATTTGAGACGTTCCGCCAGCGAGGATTTACCGCCCCCGACCGGACCCAGCAGATAGAGAATTTGTTTCTTCTCTTCAAGGCCTTGTGCCGCGTGTTTCAAATAAGAGACGATCTGTTCAATCGCTTCTTCCATACCGTAAAACTCTTCGAACGCCGGGTAACGGCCCATTACCCGGTTAGAAAAGATTCTGGAAAGACGTGGCTCCTGAGCGGTGTCCACCATCACGGGTTCACCGATTGCCATTAACAGTCGCTCTGCGGCGTTGGCGTATGCACTGCGATCCTGTTTACAGATTGTCAGAAATTCCTGCAGTGTGAACTCTTCGTCCTTGGCAGCTTCATAACGCTGACGATAATGATCGAATATATTCATAGCGATGCCCGTCCTTTCGTTTTTAGCACAGGTAAAGGAGCAATAATCAGTGCTCGTACAGCTCCCGGAAGATATTATCTGTTAGTACAGCAACCCTTATGCCAACCTGATCATTGTTATCGGGATGCACAACATTTATGACGACACTCTTGCAACAAAACCTCGGGTATTAAGTTTAACTGTAGAAGGCATTCAGAAAATTTCATCATAGATTTTTGATTAGTGAGCCACATATCAATAACAAAATCATTTTGTTGCGAAACCTTTTTGACAGCGTAATGGCGAATCTGTGATGCCTCCAACCCGGTTATGCCACATTCCGCCATAAATGCGGTAGATGATTTTCATATAAGGTTAATTCAGTCTGTAAAAAGGGTTAGACTGTATGTGTGATTGTTATATTTATGGAATGAATAAATTGTGAACCAATTCAAACTTAACACGCTTATCGCGCTTATACCTTGTTATTTTCTGGGGCATTCAGTACAGGCCGCACCTTTATCGCTTGGCGCATCAGTGATTTATGCCCAGTCGCCCTACCGGGGTGGGCAGGACCGCTATTTGCCGGTGCCCATCATCAATTATGAAGGCGAAAACTTCTGGTTTAACACGCTGCAGGGCGGCTATTACCTGTGGAAAGACCCGCAGGATCAGCTGTCTCTGACCCTGCTCGGCTCGCCCCAGGAATATGACCCAGGTGATAACGATCTGGGGGATATGAAAGGGCTGGATAAGCGCCGTATGACGCTGATGGGCGGGGCAACCTACCGACATACTGCAGACTGGGGAATTATCCGTACCTCACTGCTGGGCGACCTGCTCAACAACAGCAACGGGATCATCTGGGACCTGACCTATCTCTACCGCTTCAACTTCGGTGACTTTACCCTGACACCGGGCATCGGGGCGATGTGGAATAGCGCGAACCAAAACCGCTACTACTATGGTGTTTCCGGCAATGAGAGCGATCGCACCGGCATCAGCCGCTACCATCCAGATGACAGCTGGTCGCCCTATGCTGAGCTGAATGCCAGCTACAGTATTACGCCGCAGTGGAATGCCAACCTGTCCGGTCGCTACACACGTTTTGCCAGTGAAATCAAAGACAGCCCTATGGTCGACAAAAGTGGCCAGTTTACAATCTGGACCGGTGTCAGTTACCGCTTCTGATTTGCACCTTAAGAGGGCAGGCATTGCCCTCTGAACGTTTGTCTGCTCTACAACAGTGCAGGAGAGTCAAATGGCACAACGTCTCAATGTTGCGGGTCATCAGGGTATCCCGGCTATTGGCCTTGGAACCTGGTATATGGGCGAGGACAGCGCTCGCCGTCAGCAGGAAGTCACCGCGCTTCAGGCGGGTCTGGATGCGGGCCTGAAAATTATCGATACGGCAGAAATGTATGCCGACGGCAGGGCGGAAGAGGTGGTCGGCGAGGCCTTAAAAGGGCGCCGCGATAGCGCGCTGCTGGTATCGAAAGTCTACCCATGGAATGCCGGTGAAGAGGATGCGATAGCGGCCTGCGAAGCCAGCCTGCGCCGTTTGCAAACCGACCGTATTGATCTCTATCTGCTGCACTGGCGCGGCAGCGTCCCGTTGGAGGAGACGATTCGCGCCATGCAAAGGCTTCAGCAGCAGGGGAAGATTGTTCACTGGGGCGTTTCAAATTTTGACAGCGATGACATGGACGCGCTCTGGGCTGAACCCGGTGGCGAAGCCTGTGCGACGAACCAGGTCCTTTACCATCTCGGCTCTCGCGGTATCGAGTATGACCTGCTACCGCAGTGTCAGCAGCGTGCTGTGCCGGTCATGGCATATTGTCCGCTGGCCCAGGCAGGGCGGCTGCGCAGCCAGCTCTTTTCTGAGCCCACGCTGGTCGCATTGGCTGAGCAGAAAGGCGTGACGGTTGCACAGCTGCTTCTGGCATGGGTCATCCGCGTGCCCGGCGTGATGGCTATTCCTAAAGCCAGTTCCCTTCAGCACGTCCGGGAAAATGCCGCGGCACTGGATATCACCCTAAGTGATGAGGCGCGTTTCCTGATTGACAAGGCTTTCCCGCCACCGCGGCATAAAATGCCCCTGGACGTGGTGTGAATTAAGCGTTAATTCGCTTTCCCTTTCAGACGGATCGTGGTGGCCAGCCGGGCCGGTTTTTCGCCCGCGCTGCGCAACGGCTTGCTGATTCGCGCCGTTTCCACGCACACCATGGTTTTATACCCTTCGTTGGGCATGTCCGACATACTGCAGGAGAGTTCCACGCCGGGGTTCCACGTGACAACGTCACTATGATGGTGATGATAGACTTCAATCTGGCGCTTTCCAGCCTGATCGTTAATCACCGAACAGTCATTAGCCGAGGTGAAAATACGGTCAACCCGGGTGGTAAAGCGCTGTTTGCCCTCGCCCGTGCCGGGCTGATTGTCGTTAACCTTGTCGATATAGTGCTCACCCAGTCCCGATACCTCTACGCCGTTGATATCCGCCACGTTAAAGTAGCTGTGCAGGGCGGCGGTGGACGTGTAGTCGCCATAGGCTTCCAGTTCGATCTCACAGTGCTGCCCGAGGCGGAAACGGGCAATTAGTGTGAATTCATGTGGCCATAGCTTTAAGGTTTGCGGCTGGCTTTCCAGCACCAGCGTCAAGATAACGCCATCTTCGTTTTCGTCATGGGCAGAAAGCGTCCACGACTGGTTACGAGCAAAACCGTGTGCGGGTTCGCCTGCGGGGCCAAACCAGGGCCAGCAGATTGGAATGCCGCCTCGAATCGCTTTGCCTGGTGAGAAGGGGCTTTTGTCACTTAGCCACAGGACAGGTTTCTCCCCGCTAGGCTGCCAGGCGATGAGATGCGCGCCCTGTAACGTGATGGCTGCCCGCACGCGGGGATGACTGACGACGATAGCCGGAAGTTCGCCCACCTGGCGCTGTGACAGGTACGGCGTAATCTGTTTAATGACGGGAAGAGAAAAAAGTTTGTCTTGCATGCCTGACTCCTTTCGAAAGGGATCAAAAAAAGGGTGACCGAAGTCACCCTTATTATCTGGTGTCTGGCTGCCTTATTTAGCAGAAACCAGCGCAATCAGGTCGAGAACTTTGTTTGAATAACCGGTTTCGTTATCGTACCAGGAAACCAGTTTAACGAAGTTGTCATTCAGCGCGATACCCGCTTTAGCATCAAATACTGACGTCAGCACTTCGCCGTTGAAGTCGGTAGAAACCACGTCGTCTTCAACGTAGCCCAGAACGTCTTTCATTTCGCCTTCTGCTGCAGCTTTGATCGCTGCACAGATTTCTTTGTAAGAAGCGGCTTTTTCCAGACGAACGGTCAGGTCAACAACAGAAACGTTTGGCGTCGGAACGCGGAACGCCATACCCGTCAGCTTGCCATTCAGTTCAGGCAGCACTTTACCTACGGCTTTAGCCGCACCGGTAGAGGAAGGGATGATGTTCTGAGACGCGCCACGACCGCCACGCCAGTCTTTGTGAGACGGGCCATCAACGGTTTTCTGCGTTGCAGTCGTTGCGTGAACGGTGGTCATCAGACCTTCCACGATACCGAACTTGTCATTGATCACTTTAGCCAGTGGTGCCAGGCAGTTAGTGGTACAAGAGGCGTTAGACACGATGTCCTGGCCCTGGTATTTGTCGAAGTTTGCGCCACGAACAAACATTGGGGTGTCATCTTTAGACGGACCGGTCAGAACAACTTTCTTAGCACCTGCAGTGATGTGCTTACGTGCGGTTTCGTCGGTCAGGAAGATACCGGTTGCTTCAGCAACGACGTCAACGCCGACTTCATCCCACTTCAGGTTTGCCGGATCTCTCTCAGCAGTAACACGGATTTTCTTACCGTTAACAACCAGAGCGCCGTCCTGTACTTCAACGGTGCCGTCGAAGCGGCCGTGAGTAGAGTCGTACTTCAGCATGTACGCCATGTAATCAGCGTCCAGCAGGTCGTTGATAGCAACGATTTCGATGTCAGAGCGCTGTTGAGCAGCACGGAAAACGATGCGACCGATACGGCCAAAACCGTTGATACCTACTTTGATAGTCATATATTCCACCAGCTAGTTGTTAGTGAATAAAAGGTTGGCTGTAAAATTACAAAAACCTTACCAGGCGTCAAGCGGAATCGTGTCAATTGTTGCGACAGGTCAATCCACCAGACAGGAATTATTTGAGGCGCAACCGCTTGCGCTCATCGGCAAATGGCGTGCTCTGTTGAATCCTTCGCCGAATATATAGGGATATGTCAGAGAAAAGGTGATCAAGTTCACAAATCCACCTTGCGAGATACTGACTGAAGGGTTGAGCACAAAAAAAGACCCGATTAATGTTGATCGTTTGTTAGAATACTAGTCGATTTTTACAGAATGACACCCCGGAATTGCTCAAATGCCTAAAGAAACCGCACCCGAAGCAAAAATTGCCCAACTGACTGAGATGCAACGCTATGTGACGCAGCAGAGGGGAACGGAGCCGCCTTACAGCGGTGCCCTGCTGCATAACAAGCAGGAAGGGATTTATCACTGCCTGGTCTGCAATGCGCCGTTGTTTTTGTCTGAAACCAAGTACGATTCAGGTTGTGGCTGGCCGAGTTTTTATCAGCCAGTCAGCGACGAGGCGATTCGCTATCTGGACGACCATTCCCATGGTATGCAGCGTACCGAAATCCGCTGCGGCAGCTGTGATGCGCATTTGGGGCATGTTTTCCCGGATGGCCCCCAGCCGACAGGCGAGCGTTACTGCGTCAATTCGGCCTCGCTGAACTTTACGGATCAGCAGGGTGAGGAGACCCAAGGATAATCATGAAACAGCAACTTGAAGCCATGCTTGAAGCCCTGACGCCTGAAATTTATGAGCGTCTGGTTGTGGCCGTTGAAACCGGAAAATGGCCGGACGGCGTAGCGCTTACCCAGCAGCAGCGTGATAACAGCCTGCAACTGGTGATGATGTGGCAGGCACGTCATAACGATGCACCTCAGCATATGACCATCGGGAAAGATGGTGAGATGGTTACTAAATCGAAAAGACAGCTGAAAGAAGAGTTTGGTATCGAACCCGACGTCACGCGTATCAACCTGCATTGAGTCTGATTAGGTGCTTCTGCCAGGGGGCTGACAGAAGCGTTTAGCGTGTGTAACGGGCTGGCACGCTGCCAGCCCGGCGCACGTCAGATAATGACCGCCCCCTGCGCGGCCATCTGAGCCAGTGCGATGTCGCTGTCTTCAGGATTCAAATTCACGCCACGGCAGCCTTCGGCGACTACCTCTACCTGGTAGCCCAGTTCCAGTGCATCCAGAACGCTGTATTTCACACAGTAATCGGTTGCCAGCCCCAGCATAACCAGATGGCTGATGCCGCGTTCACGTAACCAGCTGTCCAGCTCCGTTTTACGGCGATGACCGTTATCAAAAAAAGCGCTGTAGCTGTCGACATCCTGATCCTGGCCCTTGTGAAAAACAGCATCAAACAGGCTGCGATCAAGACCAGGATGAAAATCAGCCCCCGCCGAATGCTGAACACCATGATCTGGCCACCAGATTTGAGGCAAACCGTTGAGCTCACCCTGGGTATAAACCGGCTCGCCCGAGACAGATGCAAAACTGCCATGATCGGCCGGGTGCCAGTCCTGCAGGGCCACTACGCATTCACCTTTATCGTGAAAGGCTCGGGCATAGCGATTTGCGACCGCGACAGTGTGATCGCCTTCTTTAACGGCCATTGGGCCGCCGGGGCAAAAGTCGTTCTGAATATCGATAATGATCAGTGCCCGTTTCATTCCCGTTTGCTCCGTTTTAGTCTTCTGTCAGTTCGCCACGCAGGTTTTGCTGCATTTTGGCACGGATTTGCTCGCTTGAAAGATCCTGACTTAACAGATAGTGAAGTTTGGTCAGGGCCGCTTCCACCGTCAGATCAAACCCGCTGATCACGCCTGCATGCTCCAGCGCATTGCCCGTCGCGTAGCCGCCCATATTAACTTTGCCGGAAATACACTGCGTCAGGTTAACGACCACAATGCCGCGCTCGCTGGCCTGCTGCAGTTCAGAGAGAAACTCTGCGTTCTGCGGCGCATTCCCCACGCCATAAGAGCGCAGAATAAGGGCTTTGACCGGCTGGCGCAGGAAGTTGCGCACCACATCGGCGGAAATGCCGGGGTAAATGGTGACCACGCCAATCGGCTGGGGCGTAATGGTATGCACGATGAGTTCACCTTTGCCCTGAGGCGCGGGTGGCGTGTTCAGACGACGAATGTGGATACCGGCTTCCAGCAGCGCAGAAAGGTTGGGTGAGGCAAAGGCATTAAACCCATCGGCATGCGCTTTTGTGGTGCGGTTACCGCGATAGAGCGTGTTGTTGAAAAACAGCGTCACTTCATTAACCGGATAATTAGCGGCGACATAGAGTGAATTCAGCAGGTTTTGCTGACCGTCAGAGCGCAGTTCTGCCAGGGGAATTTGCGAGCCCGTTACGATGACAGGCTTGGCCAGGTTCTCCAGCATAAACGACAGGGCGGAGGCGGTAAAAGCCATGGTATCTGTGCCATGCAGAATCACAAAACCGTCGTAGCGATCGTAATTACGCCGGATATCTTCAGCAATTGACTGCCAGTCCTGAGGCGTCATATCGGACGAGTCGATCAGGGGCTGATATTCGTGAATCGTAAAGTCAGGCATTTCCGGGCGGTGAAATTCCGGCATCTTTGCCAGCTCTTGCTGCAGGTGACCCGAAACCGGAATATACCCTTGAGCGGAACGTTGCATACCGATAGTACCGCCCGTATAGGCAACGTAAATGTTTTTCTTTTGCATAGGTGTACTCAGACTTGCCGTAAAACGCGCAGTATAAGGGCAATGGCAGGGAAAAGCAGCCCGACCAGCGGTCGGGCTGAGAGGTTTATCGCACTTCGCCGCAGGTCAGGCAGAAGGCATAACGGTTTTGTGGATCGTTCATATGGTCGAACAGGCCGGGCTGGCGTCGCATTGCACTCATGACGTCGAACATCGGCGCAGGCAGCCAGGCTTTGAGCGGGTCAGGCAGAACAGCCTGAACGGAAGCATTCATTTGATTCAGCATCAAATCAATAAAGCCGGGATCTTCCTGGTACCAGTCAAGCTGCGGCTGGGAAACCTTTGCCAGTTCGGCGGCTTTTTTCACCGCGTCATCAAAATCCCCCAGCGCATCGACCAGGCCATTGGCTTTGGCATCACTGCCGGTCCACACATGTCCCTGGGCGATAGCGTCAATTTGCTCTGGCGTTTTATGGCGCGAGGCGGCAACCAGACCAACAAAGTTGCGATAGCCGTTTTCGATGGTCAACTGCATGAGCTGTTGAACTTCGGAGGGCAGCGCCTTAGTGCTGGCGACGTCCGCCAGCGGCGATGTCGCTACGCCGTCCGTGTGCACACCAATACTGGCCAGACTGTTCTCCAGGGTATTAATTACGCCGAAGATGCCAATAGAGCCGGTCAGGGTATTTGGGCTGGCGATGATGTAGCTGGCTGGTGTTGAAATCCAGTATCCACCGGATGCCGCCATGCCGCCCATTGACACCACTATCGGTTTCCCGGCCGCTTTCGCTGCAGCCAGTTCGGCACGAATGGCCTCCGAAGCCGTCACGCTACCGCCCGGGCTGTTGACCCGAAGAATGATCGCTTTGATCTTCGGATCCAGACGTGCATCACGAATCTGCGCCGCCGTGGTATCGCCCCCGACGTTGCCCGGCGTTTCATCGCCATCCATGATGGCGCCGCTGGCCAGGATCACGGCAATATTGCCTTTCTGCTGGGTGGCGTCCGGTTTCACGTTGTAGTCATAAATACTGACGCTGCGATAATCGCTGCTCTGCTTATCGAAACCAAAAGTTTTGATTAACATCTGATCGGCATCGGCCCGTGAACCCAGAACGTCGACCAGTTTGTTATCCAGCGCGTATTGACCCGTGTCACCTTTAACGGCCTGCAGACCGGCGATAATGGCCGTTGCGCCGGGGAACAGCTGCTCAGGCGTAATCTGACGGTTAGCCGATACGGTGTTCAGGTAATTTTGCCAGAGTTGACCAACCCAACGGGTATCTGCATCGCGCGCTGCAGGTGACATATCGTCGCGCAGGAAAGGCTCAACGGCAGACTTATAGGTTCCAACACGAAAGACGTGTGAATTGACTTTCAGCTTTTCAAGCAGCGTTTTGTAGTACAACCCGTTGGTGGCGAAACCATGCAGGTCAACCGTACCCTGAGGCGAGAGGTAGATTTTTGTTGCGTAGCTTGCAAGGTAGTACTGAGCCTGGCTGTAGCTGTCGCCCAACGCATAAATCGGCTTACCGCTTTCCCTGAATTCGCGCAGCGCTTTGCCCACATACTGCAGCGAGGGCTGATCGCCACCGGCAAAGTCCCGCAGGTCCAGCACCATACCTTTGATATTGTTATCATCCTTTGCCTGACGAATCGCATCGACCACGTCAAACAGGGAGTTTTCCTGCAGCCGGTCGCTGCTGGTGCCTAACAGCTGACGGCCAATTTTGCTCAGGCGATTACTGACGGAAGGCTTATCGACCAGCACACCTGTCAGGTCAACTTTTAACGCATCTTGCTGTACAGGAGCAGAATGACTGCCTGAGCCACTGACCTGAAGCCAGATCCCGACACACACGACAATTAAAAAAATCAGGAATAAATTAAGAATTAATTCCCTGATAAAGTTTAGCACTCGCCAGATCCCGCGGAACAGGCCAGCAATTATTCGCCACAATGTGCGCATCACACTCTCCATATTGATATAACCGGAAATCGCCGCCTAGCGGTCCAGGTCTCCGTTGACGACCTCATCCTAAAGAGCGGCGCAACAAAAGTCAGCAGGAAATCACCCTGGACTGTTACAAAAAATCCACCTGTGCCAGGATTATGCATGCTTTTACCCCACTGGAGAAAAACATGGATGCACTTGAATTACTGGTTAATCGCCGTTCGGCTTCCCGTCTGGCGGATCCGGCTCCCGGCGGCGAGGCGCTGGATAACATTCTGCGCGCAGCCATGCGCGCGCCCGATCACGGCACCTTACAACCGTGGCGCTTTATCATAGTTGAAAACAGTGGCCGCGATCGCTTAAGTCAGCTTCTGGAAAAGGCGGCACGTGACAATCAACTGGATGAAAAGGCCATTAATAAAGCCAGCCAGGCTCCATATCGTGCCCCAATGATCATCACGGTTGTGGCCCACTGTGAACTGAACCACAAGGTGCCACGCTGGGAGCAAATTGCCTCTGCTAGCTGTGCCGTGATGGCCATGCAAATGGCCGCGGTCGCACAGGGATTCAATGGTATCTGGCGAAGTGGCGCCTGGACTGACGATCCCCAGGTCCGCGATGCCTTTGGCTGCCGCGAGCAGGATGCGATTGTGGGCTTTCTCTATTTAGGCACGCCCCAGCTGAAATCCAGCACCACCGTAATTCATCCCGACACTGCGCCGTTTGTGCGCTATTTCTGATCGCCCTGAGCGGCTTTGCGCGGTTATTGTGCGAACAGTTCAGCATTGTACCCGGCGCGCTTATCAGCAGCGTGCTGCCAGGCTACCATAGCGCTGCTTCATCTGGCAGCGCATACGCTTTTCCAGCCTGTGCGCATGATGTAACCGGTCCTGAGGCTAAGGCGCAGGCATCATGTTGCCGACTGTTCGTTGACCGGTAGTGCGTTGTCATCATTGTTGTTTGCTGACGTTAAGGATTACCCGATTTAATGCGTTTGTTTATTGCAGAGAAACCCAGCCTTGGACGGGCCATTGCCGATGTACTGCCGAAACCGCACCGGCGTGGTGAGGGCTTTATCGCCTGCGGCAATGACCAGATTGTCACCTGGTGCGTGGGGCATTTACTGGAGCAGGCGCAGCCTGATGTATACGACAGCCGCTATGCGCGCTGGTCGCTGGTCGATCTGCCGATTATTCCTGAGAAATGGCGTCTGCAGCCACGCCCTTCGGTGGCAAAACAACTCAAAGTGGTGGAGGGCTTGCTGGCCAAAGCCGATGAAGTGGTCCACGCTGGCGACCCGGACAGGGAAGGCCAACTGCTTGTGGATGAAGTGCTGGATTACCTGCAGCTTCCCGCCGAGAAACGCAGCAAAGTGCAGCGCTGTCTGATTAACGACCTCAACCCACAGGCTGTGGAGCGGGCTATCAACCGGCTGCGTGAGAATCGCGAATTTATTCCCCTCTGCGTGTCCGCTCTGGCGCGAGCACGTGCCGACTGGCTTTACGGTATTAATATGACCCGCGCCTGGACGCTGCTGGGCCGGAATGCGGGCTATGATGGCGTGCTGTCCGTTGGACGAGTACAAACGCCGGTGTTGGGGCTGGTGGTGCGACGGGATGAAGAGATCGCGAATTTCATCCCGAAGGACTATTTTGAAGTGAAAGCGCACATCGTCACGCCGGATGAGAGCCGGTTTACCGCCAACTGGATCCCCAGTGAAGCCTGTGAACCCTGGCAGGATGAAGAAGGTCGCCTGCTGAAACGCTCACTGGCGGAACATGTGGTGGCGCGCATCAGCGGTCAGCCCGCCCTGGTTACCGCCTACAGTGACAAGCGAGAAAACGACATTGCGCCGTTACCGTTTTCACTCTCCAGCCTGCAAATCGAGGCGGCAAAGCGCTTTGGTTTGAGTGCGCAGGCGGTTCTGGATATCTGCCAGCGGTTATATGAAACTCACAAGCTGATCACCTATCCACGTTCTGATAGCCGTTACTTACCCGATGAGCATTTTGCCGGCCGTCATGCGGTGCTCAATGCGATCCAGTCCCATCAACCCGATCTTACGCCGCCAGCGGACTTTGATGCAGACCGAAAAAATCGCTGTTGGGATGACAAAAAAGTGGATGCGCACCACGCCATTATTCCTACCGCGCGCGCCAGCGCAGTAAAACTTAATGAAAACGAACAGCAGATTTATGGACTGGTTGCGCGTCAGTATTTGATGCAGTTTTGTCCGGATGCCGTGTACCGCAAATGCACCATCGATCTGGATATCGCGGGCGGTAAATTCGTGGCTAAAGCGCGCTTTCTGGCGGAAGCGGGCTGGCGTGCGCTATTGGGGGGCAAAGAGCGCGATGAAGAAAACGATGGCATGCCGCTGCCTGTTGTGGCGAAAGACGATGAGCTGCTGTGCGAGCGGGGTGAGGTGCTGGCGAAACAGACTCAACCGCCGCGCCACTTTACCGACGCGACCTTGCTGTCGGCCATGACCGGCATTGCGCGCTTTGTGCAGGATAAAGAATTAAAGAAAGTGCTCCGTGCGACCGATGGTTTAGGAACGGAAGCCACGCGCGCAGGCATTATTGAATTACTGTTCCGTCGTTCGTTTTTGCATAAGAAAGGGCGCTATATTCATTCTACTGAGGCAGGCCAAGCGCTGATCCACTCGCTACCGGATCTCGCTGCCAGGCCCGATATGACGGCGCAATGGGAATCAACCCTGACGCGTATCAGTGAAAAGGCCTGTCGCTATGATGAATTTATGCAACCCTTGGTGCAGACGCTGAGCGGGCTTATTCAGCAGGCGCGACAGCAGCCCTCGGGACAGGCGTTTCGTGGTTTACCGTCCACCGGCCAAAAACGTCCACCGCGTAAAGCAGGGCGTAAAACGAAGGAAACTGAATAATGAGTAAATCAGCCTGGCTAATTCTGGTTGCAATGGCTGCCTGCAGCCCCGCGCATGCTAACTATCATCAGCAGGGCGCAGCAGGTGGCACCAATACCGATGTGATCGTGGATATGCCACCGGAAGTCTGGACGCAGGGGCAAAACCGACAGCAAAATTGTCTGCAGTGCTGTATTTTTGAAAACCGAAATTACACAGAAGGCGCAGTGGTGAAATCGGAAGGTGTTCTGCTACAGTGCGCGCGCGATGAGAAGTCGTTGGGAACCAATAATCTGATTTGGAAAATAGTGAAATAAGGACGCGTGGCATTTCACCACGCGTCAGGAACCTGTCAGAAGCGGAAGGTTGACCAGACCGGCGCATGGTCGGACGGTTTTTCCATACCGCGAATCTCGTAATCGATGCCTGTTTCAATACAGTGTGAGGCCAGCCCGGTGCTGGCCAGCAGCAAATCGATACGCAGACCGCGATTGTCATCAAAGCCTTTTGAACGGTAGTCGAACCACGAAAACCGATCGTTAATCTCAGGGTTTTGTGCCCGCCAGGTATCAACAAGGCCCCAGCTGAGCAGGCGCTCCATCCATTCACGTTCTTCCGGCAGAAAAGAACATTTACCGGTACGCAACCAGCGCTTGCGACTGTCTTCTCCGATACCGATATCAAGATCGGTGCTGCTGATATTCATATCACCCATGATCAGTACCGGTTTATCGGCCGCCAGGCTGTCGCTCAGGTAGCTTTGCAAATCGCGATAAAACTTCTCTTTCGCCGGAAATTTTGTCGGGTGGTCACGGCTCTCGCCCTGAGGGAAATAGCCGTTAATTACCGTAATATCGCCAATCGGGCTGGGGATCTCCGCCATGATCAACCGACGCTGAGCATCGTCGTCATCTCCCGGGAAGCCGCGTCGTACGGATACCGGCTGGACTTTGGTCAGCAGCGCCACGCCGTAGTGGCCTTTTTGGCCATGGTAGAACACGTTGTAGCCCAGCTTAGCCACGTCTTCTAAGGGGAACATATCGTCATGAACTTTGGTCTCCTGCAGTCCGATGACGTCCGGCTGATGTTTTTCTACCAGCGCTTCAAGTTGGTGAGGGCGAGCCCGCAAGCCGTTAATGTTGAATGAAATAAATTTCATGAGATGACCTTCAGCGAATGATAGGCAGGATGGTAGCGATTTTTACAGGAAAAGTCATGGCAGTGCAGGGCAATTTCAGCGAGTGGTGGACAGGCTCAGTCAGAAAAGCGGGAAGCAGGTTTAGAAGAATGTTTCACCCTGCGGGCTGCGCTTGCGCGCGTTGTCTCGCGCTGCTCGACCCGAACCTTAGTCGAAGGTTCTCATCCCTCTCCCCGAAGAAGATGATAATAAATGTCTTTATTTGGGAGGGAGTGCAATATACGAGATGGTGGTGGGAGAAGGATGATTCGGCGCGTTGCGCCTCACCCTGCGGGCCGCGCTGACGCGCGTTGTCTCGCTCTGCTCGACCCGAACCTTGATCGAAGGTTCTCATCCCTCTCCCCGAAGAAGATGATAATAAATGTCTTTATTTGGGAGGGAGTGCAATATACGAGATGGTGGTGGGAGAAGGATGATTCGGCGCGTTGCGCCTCACCCTGCGGGCCGCGCTGACGCGCGTTGTCTCGCTCTGCTCGACTCGAACCTTGATCGAAGGTTCTCATCCCTCTCCCCGAAGTACTATGATGGTTTGGTTTTGTTTGGGCAGAAGGGCAGAATTTTCATGATGGTGGTGGGAGAAGGATTCGAACCTTCGAAGTCTGTGACGGCAGATTTACAGTCTGCTCCCTTTGGCCGCTCGGGAATCCCACCGGGGATAATCTGTGTGTTCAGGCAGCAGGTTCAGATGGTGGTGGGAGAAGGATTCGAACCTTCGAAGTCTGTGACGGCAGATTTACAGTCTGCTCCCTTTGGCCGCTCGGGAATCCCACCAGGGACTGAATTGTTGTGCTCTGAAGCGGGGCGCATCATACCAAATGCGCCATGACTGTAAAGCGACGACTGGCAAAAGGTAAATCGTTTGCCCACTTTTTGCCCGTAGCGCTGGAATGTCAGCCAATCCAGCGCCGTTTACGCTTAAAGAATAATCGTGCGGTTACCATAAACAAAAACACGCTGGCCTAATACTTTATCCAGCGCGCGGCTCAGCACGTTTTTTTCGACGTCGCGTCCGGCCCGCATCATCTCTTCGGCGGTGTAACTGTGATCGACATTGATCACGTCCTGCATGATGATCGGGCCTTCATCAAGGTTATCGTTAACGTAGTGTGCGGTTGCGCCAATGATTTTTACACCACGTTCGTAAGCCTGATGGTAAGGCCGTGCGCCGATAAAGGCCGGCAGGAAAGAGTGGTGAATGTTAATAATCTGATTTGGGTAGCGCTGCACAAAGCCCGGCGTCAGCACGCGCATGTATTTGGCAAGCACCACATAGTCGGGCTGATAACGATCAATCTCGTCCGCCATACGGTTGTCATGCTCTTCGCGCGACAAGCCTTCGTGGCTGACCAGAACAAACGGAATATCGAAACGCTCTACCAGCGAACGCAACGTGTCGTGATTACCGATAACGGCAGCGATCTCCATATCGAGGCCGCCAAATGCACTCTTCATCAGCAGGTCGCCAAGGCAGTGTGCTTCTTTGGTAATGAGAATCACAACACGGCGACGGCCTGCGCTATGCAGTTCACGCACGGAACCTTGCGGAAGGGCACTGTCGAGATCGGCCAGTAGGGTGGTGTCGTTAAAAATCCCCTCCAACTCTGTGCGCATGAAAAAACGCCCGGTGCGATGGTCAACAAACTCATTGTTTTGCACGATATTCAGTTCGTGCTTGTAACAAATATTGGTGATTTTGGCGATCAGACCTTTTGCATCGGGACAAATGGTTCGTAAAACTTTTCTTTGCATGGTTTGCGCTTGCATCTCAATCAGAGTCCTGTCAAAGCATTAAGGGTAAAACCGTTACGCAGGCAACTGCCTTAGCCGCAACATTTTTTGTATTTTTTATCGGCGCCACAAGGACAGCGATCGTTACGCCCAATGGCGGGCGTCTCTCCGTCTACATAGTACCAGCGTTGATCCTCGCGAAGAAAGCGTGAACGTTCGTACAGTGCCCGATCGGCGCCGTTTTCACGATAACGGGCGAAAAAAGTCACAAACGATTCGTCATCATCACGCCCCGGTTCACGCTGCGTGATGTTCAGGCTCAACCATTCAGTACCAGCAAAACTTTCAGACAACAGCCCCGCAAGTGCCGGATCGCGCCGGGTAGGATGCCAGGTAGACACCAGGTAGTTGACGTCATGTTTGACATAAGCGCAGTAGCGAGAGCGCATAAGTTGTTCAGCCGATAAGGGAATTTCTGCTCCTTTAACAAAGGGCTGGCAACATAGGCTATACTGCTTGCCGCTACAGCAAGGGCAAGATTCGGACACACTTTCTCCTGTTAATCACGGTCGTTGTTGATGATATCGTTTACTTTATCTGACCCATGCTTATGACGCTACGTATTGACGCCAGGAACCGAGCAAGATGAGAAAGCAAAAGATTGGATTGGCTCTGGGTTCCGGTGCCGCCAAAGGATGGGCGCATATCGGCGTCATCGAAGCGTTGGAAAGCGCAGGCATTGAAATTGACGTCGTCGCCGGGTGTTCAATCGGTGCCCTGGTCGGCGCAGCTTATGTCAATCACCGCTTGCCCCATATGAAAAAATGGGTCAGCGCTTTTAGCTACTGGGATGTGATCCGCCTGATGGATCTCTCCTGGCAGCGCGGCGGACTGCTTCGCGGTGAACGCGTATTTAACCATGTCCGCCAGCTCATCACGAATGATGCGCTTGAGTCATGCGATAAGCCCTTTGGCGTGGTGGCGACTAACCTGAGCACCGGGCGTGAATTGTGGCTCACTGAGGGAGAATTGCATCAGGCGGTTCGCGCTTCCTGCAGTATGCCAGGTTTATTACCACCGGTCGGCTACAATGGATATTGGTTGGTCGATGGTGCCGTAGTAAATCCGGTGCCGGTTTCGCTAACGCGCGCACTGGGCGCTGATGTGGTTATTGCCGTCGATCTCCAACACGATGCGCACCTGATGCAGCCTGATTCAATGGTACTGACGCCGCAGAGTTCTGAAGAGCATGCCGCGGCTGTCGCGCTGAATCTCGACTGGCGCGGAAAGCTGCGCCAGAGATTGGTCAGTTTTACCCAGCGCCGGGCATCACAAGTGCCGGGCGCGATGGAGATCATGGCAACATCAATTCAGGTGCTGGAAAATCGCCTGAAGCGAAACAGGATGGCAGGCGATCCGCCCGATGTGCTCATCCAGCCGTTTTGTCCACAAATATCCACGTTGGATTTTCATCGTGCAGAAGAAGCTATTGCGGCTGGGAAGGTTGCCGTTGAGAAACAAATGGATGAATTATTACCGCTGGTCCGTAGAAGATAATCTGGTTGTTCACGCACAGATGTTACTTCGGTCTATTCTGAAAGGCGCAACTGCGTTTTATGAACCACTATTGAATTATCGGGTACGCAGGGGGATGGAATGGAAAAACCACTGATCGGCAAAAAGATACTCATTGTCGAAGATGAGGCCGTTTTCCGTTCGCTTTTAAACCAATTTCTGTCATCAATGGGGGCTGTCACAGTTGAGGCTGAAGATGGCCTCGAGGCTATTGAGCAACTGATGCAGCATTCCGTGGAGCTGGTAATCTGTGATCTTGAGATGCCGCGCATGAACGGCATCAAATTCGTTGAACATGTGCGCAGCCGTGGTAACAGCGTCCCGATTTTGATTATTTCCGCCACAGAAAATATGTCCGATATCGCTCAGGTTTTACGTCTTGGCGTACAGGATGTGCTGCTTAAGCCGCTAAAAAACTTTGAACGTTTCCGTGAAGCAGTTTATGAATGCCTCTATCCTTCGATGTTTACTTCAAAGGTGGAGGAGGACGAGCAGCTTTTTCAGGACTGGGACGCTTTGGTCCGCGATCCCTCTGCGGCGGCAAAACTCCTTAAAGAACTTCAGCCACCCGTACAGCAACGCATTGCTAACTGTCGGATTAACTATCGGCAACTGACGATGGCCGAGCAGCCGGGTCTGGTGCTGGATATCGCGGCGCTGTCGGACAACGATCTCGCCTTTTATTGTCTTGACGTTACTCGCGCTGGCGACAACGGCGTACTGGCCGCCTTGCTTTTGCGCGCCTTATTTAACGGGCTCCTTCAGGAACAGTTATCTGGCCAAAAACAACGCTTACCTGAGCTGAGCAGTCTGCTCAGACAGGTTAATTTGCTGCTGCGCCAGGCCGATCTGACCGGTCAGTTCCCGTTGCTGGTGGGCTACTATCACCGCGGATTAAAAAACCTGGTACTGGTTTCTGCCGGATTAAATGCAACGCTGCACGTTCAGGCCCATCAAATACAACTCAGTAACGGTGTGCCACTTGGCACTATGGGCAGTACACATACTAACCAAATAAGCCAGCGCGCTGATGACTGGCAATGCCATATTTGGGGGGCCGGAGGCCGCATACGACTGATGTTATCGTCTGACCAGTAAACCCGAATGGATAGTTTATTATCTGACGGGAGACAGGGCCAGAAGTTAGCTTTACACTTGGGTAATAGTCTTAAATTCTACGGATAGCGGTCTTCCAGGATAAATCCGTTCACGACTAACTGATATACTCATTTCCGAATTTAAACCGACATATCAAGCATTAAAACTTGAACGGCCTATAAGAGAGGTATTTTGATGTCTGCCTATAAGACCAAAGTAAAAAAAGCGGTAATTCCAGTAGCGGGTTTGGGTACACGTATGTTGCCTGCTACCAAAGCGATTCCAAAAGAAATGTTGCCGCTGGTTGATAAGCCGTTAATTCAGTATGTCGTTAACGAGTGTATTGCTGCGGGTATTAATGAGATTGTGCTGGTTACCCACTCCTCTAAAAACGCCATTGAGAACCATTTTGATACCAGTTTTGAACTGGAGTCCATGCTGGAAAAACGCGTTAAGCGTCAGCTGCTGGACGAGATCCAGTCCATCTGTCCTCCTCACGTGACCATCATGCAGGTCCGCCAGGGCATTGCGAAGGGTCTGGGCCATGCGGTCATGTGTGCCCATCCTCTGGTCGGCGATGAACCTGTTGCAGTCATCCTGCCTGATGTGATCATCGACGAATACGAATCTAACCCAACCAAAGATAACCTGGCAGAAATGCTGAGCCGTTACGAAGAGTCTGGCCGGAGTCAGATCATGGTTGAGCCCGTCAGCGATGTGACGGCATACGGTGTGGTGGATTGTCAGGGTGCAGAGCTGAATCCTGGTGACAGCGCGCCTATGGTCGGGGTTGTTGAGAAACCTAAAGCGTCTGAAGCGCCATCCAACCTTGCGGTTGTCGGTCGTTATGTTCTGTCTGCGGATATCTGGCCACTGCTGGCGAAAACGCCTCCAGGTGCCGGTGGCGAAGTTCAGCTTACCGACTCAATTGCCATGCTGATGGAGAAAGAAACCGTCGAAGCCTATCACCTGAAAGGGGTAAGCCACGACTGTGGTAACAAACTGGGTTACATGCAGGCTTTCGTTGAATACGGTGTCCGCCATCCGGTATTGGGTAAAGAGTTCACTGAATGGCTCAACAATACTGTTAGCGATAAAAAGTAATTTTAAACACAGGATAGCTCAATGAAAGTCACTGTATTTGGTATCGGCTATGTCGGTCTGGTTCAGGCTGCGGTGTTGGCCGAAGTCGGACATGACGTTCTCTGCATTGATGTTGATGAAAACAAGGTCGAGAACCTTAAAAAAGGCAAGATCCCAATTTTTGAGCCGGGTCTGACGCCGCTGGTTATGTCAAATTACGAATCGGGTCGCCTGAAGTTCAGCACCGATGCTGCTCAGGGCGTGAACCACGGTGTAATGCAGTTTATTGCTGTCGGCACGCCGCCTGATGAGGACGGCTCGGCCGATCTGAAATATGTTACTGCCGTAGCGCGTACCATTGCGCAGCACATGACCGACCACAAAGTCGTGATTGATAAGTCAACGGTGCCGGTCGGTACTGCCGACAGAGTTCGTGCTGTCATGACAGAAACGCTGCAGGCGCGCGATGCCAACATCAGCTTTGATGTGGTGTCCAACCCTGAGTTCCTGAAAGAAGGCGCGGCCGTTAACGACTGTATGCGCCCTGAGCGTATCGTTGTCGGCACCGACAATGATGACGTGGTGGAACTGTTGCGTGAGCTGTATGAGCCATTCAACCGTAACCACGATCGTATGATTTTGATGGATATTCGCAGTGCAGAACTGACGAAGTACGCCGCCAACTGCATGCTGGCGACGAAAATCAGCTTTATGAACGAAATTTCCAATCTCGCAGAACGTTTAGGTGCGGATATCGAAAAAGTGCGCCAGGGGATTGGTTCTGACTCACGTATCGGCTACCACTTTATCTACCCAGGCTGCGGCTACGGCGGTTCCTGCTTCCCGAAAGACGTCCAGGCGCTGATCCGCACAGCGGAGTCTATTGGTTATACACCGCGCCTGTTGAAGGCGGTGGAAGACGTTAACGACAGCCAGAAGACAAAGCTGCCCACCTTCATTAAACGCCACTTCGGTGACGATCTGAAAGGTAAAACGTTTGCGCTGTGGGGCCTGTCATTCAAGCCCAACACAGATGATATGCGCGAAGCCTCCAGTCGCGTGTTGATGGAAACGCTGTGGGAAGCGGGTGCCTCTGTTCAGGCGTTCGATCCGGAAGCGATGGACGAAGCGCAGCGCATCTATGGTCATCGCGATGATCTGAAGCTAATGGGAACCAAAGAGGCGGCGTTGCACGGTGCAGACGGCCTGGTAATTTGTACGGAATGGCAAAATTTCCGTGCACCTGACTTTGACGTGATTAAGAGCGCACTGAAAGAACCCGTGATTTTTGATGGACGTAACCTGTATGATCCAGAGCGTATCAGCAAACGCGGCTTCGTTTATTATGCAATCGGCCGCGGAGCATCTATCCAGGCTGTGTGATTAACGAGGGATTTATGAATTTTCTGGTAACCGGCGCAGCAGGCTTTATTGGCTTTCATGTCAGTCAACGCCTGCTGGCCGCCGGTCACCAGGTTGTCGGTATTGACAACCTGAATGACTACTATGATGTAAACCTTAAACAAGCTCGCCTTGATATCATCGGTGACAATCCATCCTTTACCTTTATCAAAGCCAATTTGGCCGATCGTCAGGCTATTGCCACACTTTTTGAACAGCACAATTTTCAGCGCGTTATTCATCTGGCTGCTCAGGCAGGGGTGCGTTACTCACTTGAAAACCCCCATGCGTATGCCGATGCAAACGTCATTGGGCACCTGAATATTCTTGAAGGCTGCCGCCACCATAAAATCGAGCATCTGCTTTATGCTTCATCCAGTTCGGTTTATGGTCTGAATAACAAGATGCCATTCTCAACAGAAGACAGCGTCGATCATCCTGTTTCATTGTATGCCGCAACGAAAAAAGCCAATGAGCTGATGTCGCATACCTATTCACATCTCTATCAATTGCCTACTACTGGCTTACGTTTTTTCACGGTCTATGGCCCGTGGGGACGTCCGGACATGGCGTTGTTTAAATTCACTCGCGCAATGCTTGCAGGCGAGGCGATAGATGTTTATAACCAGGGGCAAATGAAGCGCGACTTTACGTATATCGATGATGTTGTGGAGGCAGTTATTCGCTTGCAGGATGTTATCCCGCAGGTGGACGCGGACTGGACCGTGGAAACGGGTTCTGCCGCATCAAGCTCTGCCCCTTATCGTATATATAATCTTGGCAATAGCCAGCCGGTGAGTCTGATTCACTACATTGAAGCGATTGAGAAAGCGCTGGGTGTGAAGGCAAATAAGAATCTGATGCCTATGCAACCGGGGGACGTACTGGCAACCAGTGCGGACACAACCGCATTATTTAATACCATTGGATTTAAACCTCAGACCAGTGTCGATGAAGGCGTAAGGCGCTTTGTAGACTGGTATCGAAATTTCTATTCGATCTGAAAATAAAAAAGGAAGCGATCGCTTCCTTTTTTTTCTGGTGCGGATAATCGTAAAGCTAAAGTAAAGCCAACAATAAGCGAAACAGGCTATGCATTACAGCAGGAAGTCGTCTAACTGCTTACCTTGTTCTTCCATGGCTTTCTTGATTGCGGCTGGCGTTCGACCCTGACCCGTCCAGGTTTTGGTTTCGCCATTTTCATCAACAAACTGATATTTGGCCGGGCGGGCAGCACGTTTGGCTTTGCCAGCCGTTTTTGATTCTGACAGCGTGTTGAATAATTCGTTGGGATCGATACCATCTGCTAACAGCATCTCGCGATATTGCTCAAGTTTACGCGCACGCGCTTCGTTTTCAGCTTTAGAGTTTGACTCTTCGTCGCGACGTTCATTTACCACGACGTCCAGTTTTTCCAGCATTTCTTCCAGCGTTTCCAAAGAACACTCTCTGGCCTGGGCACGCAGCGTGCGGATGTTATTAAGATTTTTAAGTGCTTCGCTCATTGTCCTGATCTCTGAATAATTAATAGGAGAGTTGTTCTGCCCGCTAATAGTAGTGGTGGAGAAAAATAAGTTCAACATTAAATTATTTTTTAGCTTAAAAAGAGTAAGCGAGAAATTTAATAAATTATTAATTTACCCCGATAACCTGTGATGACACCAGGGTTGAAACAATGAAAAAATTCAGACCTTAGCTGAAAAAAGCGCAGACACATTATCGGTATAAAAATAATGTTTAATCGCTCATGTACTTTAATATTTATCCTGACCTTAAGACCCAGTGCCGCACCATATTAACTGCTGCATCATCAATGCGTGGTGCTAATCTGAACAGCAGAAGGTGAAAATCCCCCCAGCAGCAACCTGTAGATATGGTAAAATCGGCCCTGTTTTTTCATCGTATCCGAGAATCGGCGCAAATGGCTCAACTCTATTTCTACTATTCGGCAATGAACGCCGGTAAATCAACCGCATTATTGCAGTCATCCTACAATTATCAGGAACGCGGGATGCGCACGCTCGTCTATACCGCTGAGATCGACAATCGCTTCGGCGCAGGCAAGGTGAGCTCGCGTATTGGATTATCTTCCCCTGCGATGCTTTATAGTGCAGCCAGCCAGCTTGATGTGGAAATTGCCCAGGAGCATGCGCGGCAACCCGTTCACTGTGTGCTGGTGGACGAAAGCCAGTTTTTGACGCGTGAGCAGGTCAAAGCCTTATCTGACGTGGTAGATAATCTGGATATTCCCGTATTGTGCTACGGGCTGCGTACCGATTTTCTTGGTGAACTCTTCAGCGGTAGCCAGTATCTTCTGGCATGGGCGGATAAGCTGGTTGAACTGAAAACGGTTTGTCATTGTGGACGTAAAGCGAGTATGGTACTGCGTCTGGACAGTGACGGTAAACCTTTCAAAGAGGGGGAGCAGGTCGTCATCGGCGGCAACGAACGCTATATCTCTGTATGCCGTAAGCATTATAAAAAGGCGATAGAGCAGGGTTGTTTGCAGGCCATCCATGGGGCGCAAACGCCCGTGGGTGAATAAAGAGTCCTCAGCGAGCGCCGGGCGGCTTTTCCATGGCGCTCGTTAAGGCTGCGCAAGGCAATGCGATCACGCATCCTGTCCCTTTTCCCGTCCGGCTCAGGTCCCTATTCTCTTGACTACGCTGATTGACCGGGCGTCAGTGTTTATCCAAGCGATAAACCCGCCATAAAAAACCCCTTGAGGCACGGGCCAGACAAGGGGTTTCGGCAGCCCGTTCATCGGGCGCGGCGCGGATTAGGCTTTTTTAGCTTTCTTCGCCGCTTTGCTGTCAGTGACAGGCTGAGCCTGGGCAGCCTCGGCGGCACTGGCGAAGGGCTCGACAAATTTGCGTCCGTAGTAGCTGTCCAGCATCAGCTGTTTAAGTTCGGCAATCAGCGGATAACGTGGATTCGCGCCAGTGCACTGGTCGTCAAAGGCGTCATCGGCCAGTTTATCGATTTTCGCCAGGAAGTCTGCCTCCTGCACACCGGCTTCACGAATCGAGGCCGGAATACCCAGTTCCGTTTTGATTTCGTCCAGCCATACCAGCAGCTTTTCAATTTTCTGGGCAGTGCGGTCGCCCGGCGCGGTGAGACCAAGATGATCCGCAATTTCAGCATAACGGCGACGCGCCTGGGGACGATCGTACTGGCTGAATGCGGTTTGCTTAGTGGGGTTGTCATTGGCGTTATAGCGAATAACGTTGGAAATCAGCAGCGAGTTAGCCAGTCCATGAGGAATATGGAACTCAGAGCCAAGCTTATGCGCCATGGAGTGACAAACGCCGAGGAAGGCGTTGGCAAAAGCGATACCGGCGATGGTGGCAGCATTATGTACACGTTCACGGGCAACCGGATTTTTTGCACCCTCCGCATAGCTTGCCGGTAAGTTCTCTTTAAGCAGCTTAAGCGCCTGCAGTGCCTGACCATCGGAGTATTCATTGGCCAGAACGGACACATAGGCTTCCAGCGCGTGCGTCACCGCATCCAGACCGCCGAAGGCACAGAGTGAACGTGGCATATCCATCACCAGGTTGGCATCAACGATAGCCATATCCGGGGTTAGCGCATAATCGGCCAGCGGGTATTTCTGTCCGGTCGCATCATCCGTTACCACGGCAAAAGGCGTCACTTCTGAACCTGTGCCTGAAGTCGTCGTAATGGCCACCATGCGCGCTTTCACGCCCATTTTGGGGAACTTATAGATACGTTTGCGAATATCCATAAACCGCAGTGCCAGCTCTTCAAAATGGGTTTCAGGATGCTCATACATGACCCACATGATTTTGGCTGCATCCATCGGCGAACCGCCGCCCAGGGCGATAATAACGTCGGGCTTGAAGCTGTTCATCTGTTCTGCACCTTTACGTACGATGCTCAAGGTGGGATCCGCTTCAACCTCGAAGAAAACTTCGGTTTCGATGCCGTGAGATTTTAAAACGCGGGTGACCTGATCGGCATAACCGTTGTTAAACAGGAAGCGGTCAGTCACGACAAACGCGCGTTTGGCACCTTCGGTGGCGATCTCTTCAAGCGCGATGGGTAAAGAGCCGCGACGGAAGTAAATGGACTTCGGAAGTTTATGCCACAACATATTTTCAGCTCGCTTAGCGACGGTTTTCTTGTTGATGAGATGTTTGGGTCCCACGTTTTCAGAAATGGAGTTACCGCCCCAGGAACCACAACCCAGTGTCAGAGAAGGGGCGAGTTTGAAGTTATATAAATCACCAATACCGCCCTGAGAGGCGGGGGTGTTGATCAGAATGCGGGCGGTTTTCATCTTGTCGCCAAAGTAGTGCACGCGCGCTGTCTGATTGTCCTGGTCGGTATACAGGCATGACGTATGACCAATACCGCCCATCGCCACCAGTTTCTCCGCTTTGCTGACGGCATCCTGATAATCTTTAGCACGGTACATCGCCAGTGTCGGCGACAGTTTTTCATGAGCGAAAGGCTCTGATTCATCGACCCGTTCAACTTCGCCAATCAGGATTTTGGTTTCACCGGGTACGCTGATGCCGGCCATCTCCGCAATCTTCACCGCAGGCTGGCCCACGATGGCGGCGTTAAGCCCACCGTTTTTCAGAATGATATTTTGTACCGCACTCAGCTCCTGTCCCTGAAGCAGATAGCCACCATGGCTGGCGAAGCGCTCGCGCACGGCGTCGTAGACGGCATCCACCACGATAACCGACTGTTCAGAGGCACAGATCACACCGTTATCAAACGTTTTTGACATCAGGATGGAGGCAACGGCGCGTTTAACATCCGCTGTTTCATCTATGACAACAGGCGTGTTACCGGCCCCCACGCCAATCGCCGGCTTACCTGAGCTGTAGGCGGCTTTGACCATGCCGGGGCCACCCGTCGCCAGAATCAGGTTAATATCAGGGTGGTGCATCAACTGATTGGACAGTTCCACAGAAGGTGCATCAATCCAGCCTATGATGTCTTTGGGCGCGCCAGCGGCAATCGCTGCCTGCAGGACGATATCCGCCGCTTTGTTCGTCGCATCTTTGGCTCGAGGATGGGGGGAGAAGATAATCCCGTTGCGGGTTTTAAGGCTGATAAGCGCCTTGAAAATCGCGGTTGAGGTAGGGTTAGTGGTGGGGACAATACCGCAAATCAGGCCGATGGGTTCAGCGATTGTGATGGTGCCAAACGTATCGTCAGTGTCCAGCACGCCGCAGGTTTTCTCATCCTTATAGGCGTTGTAGATGTATTCAGAAGCGAAGTGATTTTTAATGACTTTGTCTTCAACAATGCCCATGCCCGATTCCGCCACCGCCATTTTTGCGAGTGGAATTCGGGCATCCGCGGCGGCCAATGCGGCTGCGCGGAAGATGGCATCGACCTGTTGTTGAGAAAAATTGGCGAATTCTTGCTGGGCTTTTTTTACACGTTCAACCAGTGCATTGAGTTCAGCGACATTAGTAACGGCCATTGTGCTCTCCTGAGGAAGTTAAACTTTTTTTAGTAAACAAGCCTGAATCCCAGAGTATAGCCATGGTGCAAACGGCACGGTTTACGGGAATAAAGCAGCGTTTTATCAATTGTTTACTAAAAGAGCTTCTCTCTGTTTCGAAATAATGAGACCTGTGTTACTGACAGAGAAAGAGTATCGGGTTTGGGGGAGAATAATGATGATTTGGATCAATTTAAGCCCAAGCTGACACCTTTCAGCCCTGCATTCAGGACGGCCCGGGTGGGGGAGAGTTAACGAGGGGTAAAAGTAACATCTTCCACAAGATAGTTAATGCGTGGTTAATGCCACCAAATTGTAAGTAAAATAACAGCATAAATAACTGCTTAGGCCTCTGGCGCCCACGGCTTTTTTCACTTACATTAGGCGCGTTTTTCATCTGGGATGGGGAGTTAACCGTGAATCCTGCGTTATTAGATCTGTCTGGCTATATCAAGTTTTTCGTAGGCCTGTTTGCACTGGTTAATCCCATTGGCATCATTCCGGTATTTATTAGCATGACCCGCTATCAGGGCGTGGCGGAACGTAATAAAACCAACCTGACGGCCAACCTCGCGGTGGCGATTATTCTCTGGACCTCACTGTTTCTGGGCGATGCAATCCTGCATGTCTTTGGGATCTCTATCGACTCGTTCCGCATTGCGGGCGGGATTCTGGTGGTGACCATCGCAATGTCGATGATTAGCGGCAAGCTGGGCGAGGATAAGCAAAATAAGCAGGAAAAAACGGAAACAGCAATTCGGGAAAGTATTGGCGTGGTTCCTCTTGCTCTGCCGCTCATGGCGGGTCCGGGCGCCATCAGTTCGACTATCGTCTGGAGCACACGTTATAACAACTGGCTCAACCTTATGGGATTTACCGTTGCGATTGCTGTTTTCGCCTTTAGCTGTTGGCTGCTGTTCCGCGCTGCGCCTTTAATGGTCAGGCTGTTAGGGCAGACAGGGATTAACGTGATTACCCGAATCATGGGATTGCTGTTAATGGCGCTAGGTATTGAATTTGTGGTAACCGGCATCAAGGCAATTTTTCCCGGTCTGGTGGGATAAACCCACTTATTTAATCTCATTTAAAAAGAAATGAACGCATTTGGTGCAAAAGACGGTTTTTTTGCACCATTTGAGTGCAATTATTTGTCTCTCTTCACATCTTTCTTCTGTTATCACTTCCACTAATAACCTCTGCTACGGCGCCAATGCCTGCATCGCGCCATGTCACTTTAATCACACTATATTCTGCTTCCACAGCGCAAGTTGGCATGATTAATGCTGGTCTACGTCGCTTTAACCGTTTTTTAAATGAGGTGACGGTGTGTATTTACACTACAACGACGCAACGCAAGGGTATAAATGTTGTTTTTTGGTTAAATTGGCATCAATGCGATGAGATTGTTTATTAATCAGTCTGTTAAGCTATTTTTAGGGCAAAAATTAACACTTCCACTGGGAAAAATCTCATGATAAAAGAGAAACAGGTAACATTTTAGCGATTTAGTTTTGGCGCCCCTTTGCAGCATCTGCTAATTTTCGGCGCATTAATAATGTTTTCCCAAACATCAAAAGCAAAAGATTTATTCCTTATTGATGCTGGGATATCAGAATAAAAATTGGCATTTAACAAGGGTGTGGGAAATGAACGCGCAGCACTACCTGGCTTGTCTGGCACTAACCTTAACCGCATTGCCCACCTGTGCTGCCACCGTGCCATCAGACGTCACGCTCTCCGCCGTACAGCAAATTGTGATTAACAACGGTTCCGAAGTTGCCTCGCTCGATCCGCATAAAGTCGAAGGTGTACCGGAGTCAAACATCATCCTCAACCTGCTGGATGGGCTGGTTAACACGGACAATAACGGCAATGTGGTGCCGGGTGTGGCTGAGCGCTGGGAAAACCAGCAAGGCAAAATCTGGACATTCACCCTGCGCGACAATGCGAAATGGAGCAATGGGGAGCCCGTTACGGCACAAGACTTCGTTTACAGCTGGCGTCGTCTTGCCGATCCTAAAACTGCGTCACCCTATGCCAGCTATCTGCAGGCTGCCCATATTGCGAATGTCGATGCGATTCTTGCCGGTAAAGTTGCCCCCGATCAGCTGGGCGTGAAAGCCCTGGACGAGCGCCATCTGCAAATCACCTTAAGCGAGCCAGTGCCTTATTTAGTGGCCATGCTGGCGCACACCGCGATGAAACCCGTTTACGCACCTGCCATCGAAAAGTGGGGTGAGGGCTGGACCCAACCCGGTCACTATGTTGGTAACGGCGCCTATACGCTGAATAACTGGGTGGTGAATGAGAAAATCGTTCTGAAGCGTAATCCTCTTTACTGGAACAATGCTCAGACCGTTATTGAGCAGGGAACGTTTCTGGCCATCAGCTCGGAAAACAGTGATATCAATCGCTATCGCAGCGGTGACATTGATATGACCAACAGCGCGGTTCCGCCCGACCTGTTTGCAAAATTGCGCAAAGAGAGGGGGGACGAGGTTAAAGTCAGTCCGCTGCTCTGCACCTTCTATTACGAAATTAATAACAAAAAACCGCCGTTCACCGATGCCCGCGTGCGCGCTGCGATCAAAATGACGCTGGATCGCGATATCATCGCTCATAAGATCATGGGGCAAGGGCAAATTCCAGCCTACAGCTTTACGCCGCCTTACATTGCAGGCGCTGCGTTATCCTCTCCAGACTGGATGGCGTGGACACAGCCGCAGCGAAACGCGGCTGCGAAAAAACTGCTGGCCGAGGCGGGTTACAACGATAACAATCCGCTGCGCTTTACGCTGCTCTATAACACCTCCGATCAAAACAAAACCCAGGCCATCGCCGCCGCGTCTATGTGGCAACGCAATTTGGGCGCGCAGGTTACGTTGCAGAATCAGGAATGGAAAACCCTGCTGGAAACCCGGCATCAGGCACAATATGACGTCGTGCGCGCCACCTGGTGTGCAGATTACAATGAGCCCTCAACATTCCTGAATATGTTCCAGAGCCAGTCGTCGACTAATACCGCGTTTTACCACAGTGCGGAATACGATCGTCTGTTAGCCGCAACATTAACGGCTGAAAATGAAGCGGACCGCGCATCATTGTATCAGCAGGCAGAAACACAACTCGACAAAGACTCAGCAATTGTGCCAGTTTACTATCGCGTCAGCGTGCGGCTGGTTAAACCCTGGGTTGGCGGGTTTACTGGCCACGATCCGCAGGACATGACAGACCTGAAATACTATTTCATTAAAAAACACTGAGTCACGCGCTTAACCGGCGGCACAGTCGGGAAGGGCGTGGCCGTGCAGACCACACAACAGGGTCAATACGCCCTAGGTGGCAAACACCGGGGACCCGAATACGGGGAACGCTGAGGTCGCAAACACCCTCAGTGAAAATAAAAAAACTGGAGTTAAGAATGAACAACATCACGAAAAAAACCTTGATTGCTGCCAGCGTCTTTGCAGCGATGAGTGCGCTCGCAGCGAATAGCGTTATGGCAGCCACAGTACCTGCCGGCGTAGAACTGGCCGCGAAGCAGGAGCTGGTTAAAGGAAACGGTAGCGAGGTTCAGTCACTGGATCCGCATAAAATCGAAGGCGTTCCGGAATCTAACGTGAGTCGTGATCTGCTGGAAGGTCTGGTCATCAGCGATACGGATGGTCATCCCATTCCTGGTGTGGCTGAAAGCTGGGATAACAAAGACTTTAAAGTCTGGACTTTCCATTTGCGTAAAAATGCCAAATGGTCAAATGGTGAACCTGTCACTGCTCAGGATTTCGTCTACAGCTGGGAGCGTTTGGCCGATCCAAAAACCGCATCGCCTTATGCCAGCTATCTGCAATACGGCCATCTGGCTAACGTCGATGATATTATCGCCGGCAAGAAGCCCGCTACAGACTTGGGCGTAAAGGCGATTGACGATCATACCTTGCAAGTGACCTTAAGTGAGCCGGTTCCTTATTTCTATAAATTACTTATTCACCCCTCAATGTCGCCAGTTAATAAAGCTGCAATCGAAAAATTCGGTGACAAGTGGACTCAGCCAGAAAACTGGGTGGGTAACGGTGCCTTTAAGTTGGAATCACACGTCATCAACGAACGTATCACCGTTGTGCGTAACCCTGAATACTGGGATAACGCACATACCGTGCTGAACAAAGTCACTTTCCTGCCGATTTCGTCCGAAGTCAGCGATGTAAACCGTTACTTCTCTGATAACGGCAGTGACATGACCTATAACAACCTGCCTATCGAGCTGTTTAAAAAATTGCAGCGTGACAACGGTAAAGAGCTGCATGTTGACCCGTATCTGTGTACCTACTACTACGAAATCAACAACCAGAAAGCGCCATTTAACGACCCGCGCGTTCGCGCTGCGCTGAAACTCGGCATCGATCGCGACATTATCGTGGACAAAGTCCTGGCTCAGGGCCAGAAACCGGCTTACAGCTACACGCCGCCAGCGACAGATGGTATGGAATTGGTGAAGCCGGAGTGGTTTACCTGGTCACAGGAAAAACGTAATGCCGAAGCGAAAAAACTGCTGGCTGAAGCCGGTTATACGCCAGAAAAACCGCTGACCTTTAATCTGCTGTACAACACCTCTGACCTGCATAAGAAACTGGCCATTGCTGCGTCGTCTATCTGGGCGAAAAACCTGGGTGTGAAAGTGAAGCTGGAGAACCAGGAGTGGAAAACCTTCCTGGATACCCGCCACCAGGGCAACTTTGATGTGGCGCGTGCAGGCTGGTGTGCAGACTACAATGAACCGACATCGTTCCTGAACACCATGCTGTCTGACAGCAGCAACAATACCGCGCACTATAAGAGCCCAGCGTTCGACAAGCTGATGAAAGATGCGCTGGCCACTACAGATGATAAAGCGCGTTCGGCTGATTACGAGAAGGCAGAGCAGCAGCTGGATAAAGACTCTGTAATCGTGCCGCTTTACTACTACGTTAACACCCGTCTGGTGAAACCTTATGTTGGCGGTTATACCGGTAAGGATCCGCTGGATAACGTTGCAGACAGAAACCTGTACATCATCAAGCACTAATACAACAGCAAGAACAGCGGCGGCGCGTTACGCGCCGCCAGTACTTTTTTAATGCAATGTGAAGCACCAGCCTGGTAGGTACGGCAATGTTAAAATTCATACTGCGTCGATTGCTTGAAGCAATTCCGACGCTTTTCGTTCTGATTACCATCTCCTTCTTTATGATGCGACTGGCGCCCGGCAGCCCTTTTACCAGCGAGCGCACCCTGTCGCCAGAGGTCATGGCGAATATCGAGGCGAAATATCACCTCAACGATCCTATCGGTAAGCAATACGTTGATTATCTGATTCAACTGGCGCATGGCGATTTCGGGCCCTCGTTCAAGTACAAAGACTATTCGGTCAATTACCTGGTCGGCCATGCTTTCCCGGTTTCAGCCAAACTCGGCCTTGCTGCATTTATCCTGGCGGTGGTTCTGGGGGTCACGGCGGGCGTTATTGCGGCGCTGAAGCAGAACAGTCTGTGGGATTACGTCGTGATGGGGGTGGCAATGACCGGCGTGGTGATACCGAGTTTTGTGGTAGCGCCGCTATTGGTTCTGGTGTTCGCAATCACGCTTAAGTGGCTGCCGGGTGGCGGCTGGAATGGCGGTCAATGGAATTACATGCTGCTGCCGATGGTGGCGCTCTCACTGGCCTATATTGCCAGTATTGCGCGTATCACTCGCGGCTCGATGATTGAAGTTATGCATTCCAACTTTATTCGTACCGCGCGTGCGAAAGGGCTGCCGCTGCGTCGTATCGTGTTACGACATGCACTGAAGCCTGCGCTGCTGCCGGTCATTTCCTATATGGGGCCGGCCTTTGTGGGCATCATTACGGGTTCTATGGTCATCGAGTCGATTTACGGACTGCCGGGTATTGGTCAGCTGTTCGTGAACGGTGCACTTAACCGTGACTATTCACTGGTGCTGAGCCTGACCATCCTGGTAGGGCTGTTGACCATCCTGTTTAATGCGATCGTCGATGTGCTGTATGCCGTCATCGACCCGAAAATCCGCTACTGATTCTGGAGTTCGCCATGATGTTAAGTAAGAAAAATAGCGAAGCTCTTGATGCATTCAGTGAAAAACTGGAAGTCGAAGGGCGAAGCCTGTGGCAGGATGCCCGTCGTCGTTTCATTCATAACCGCGCCGCATTAATCAGCTTGATGGTGCTACTGCTCATCACGCTGTTTGTGATTTTCGCGCCTATGCTGTCGCAATTCTCCTATTTCGATACCGACTGGGGAATGATGTCATCACCGCCCGATACCACGTCGGGACACTGGTTTGGCACCGACTCCTCAGGGCGCGATTTGCTGGTGCGTGTAGCCATTGGCGGGCGCATTTCACTGATGGTCGGGATTGCTGCCGCGCTGATCGCCGTGATCGTGGGGACCTTATACGGTTCAATCGCGGGTTATCTGGGTGGCAAAATCGATTCCGTGATGATGCGTATTCTGGAAATCCTTAACTCCTTCCCGTTTATGTTCTTCGTTATCCTGCTGGTGACCTTCTTTGGCCGCAATATTCTGCTGATCTTTGCCGCTATCGGCATGGTGTCCTGGCTGGACATGGCGCGTATCGTGCGCGGGCAGACATTAAGCCTGAAGCGTAAAGAGTTTATTGAAGCGGCACACGTTGGCGGTGTTTCCACCTGGAAAATTGTGACGCGCCATATCGTCCCTAACGTTCTGGGCGTTGTGGTGGTTTACGCTTCGCTGCTGGTGCCCAGTATGATTCTGTTTGAATCTTTCCTGAGCTTTCTGGGGCTGGGAACGCAGGAGCCACTGAGTAGCTGGGGCGCACTGCTCAGCGATGGTGCGAACTCCATGGAAGTCTCGCCGTGGCTGTTACTGTTTCCGGCGGCTTTCCTGGTCGTCACCTTGTTCTGTTTCAACTTTATTGGCGATGGCCTGCGTGATGCCCTCGACCCCAAAGATCGTTAAGGAGTTTCCCGATGACTATTCATGAATTTCAGCCTGCTCAGGCTGCGCGCGCGGGAAGCGAACTGCTGCTTGAAGTGAAAGATTTACGCGTAACCTTTGGCACGCACGATGGTGACGTCACCGCCGTTAACGATCTCAACTTTTCACTGCGGGCAGGTGAAACCCTGGGGATTGTAGGCGAGTCGGGTTCAGGTAAATCCCAGACCGCCTTTGCGTTAATGGGGCTACTGGCCAGCAACGGGCGCATCGGTGGTTCGGCGTTGTTCAACGGTAAAGAGATCCTGAATCTGCCCGAGAAACAGCTGAACCGACTGCGAGCCGAGCAAATCGCCATGATCTTCCAGGATCCCATGACGTCACTTAACCCCTATATACGGGTCGGCGAGCAGCTGATGGAAGTGCTGAAGCTGCATAAAGGGATGAGCAATGCACAGGCATTTGAAGAGTCAGTAAGAATGCTGGATGCGGTTAAAATGCCGGAAGCGCGTAAACGTATGAAAATGTATCCCCACGAGTTTTCGGGTGGGATGCGTCAACGTGTGATGATTGCGATGGCCCTTTTGTGCCGGCCTAAGCTGCTGATTGCTGATGAGCCGACGACCGCACTGGACGTAACGGTTCAGGCGCAGATCATGACCTTGCTGAATGAGCTCAAGCGCGAGTTTAATACCGCGATCATTATGATCACCCACGATTTGGGTGTGGTTGCGGGCATTTGCGATAAAGTTCTGGTGATGTATGCCGGACGCACCATGGAATATGGCCGCGCCCGTGATGTGTTTTATCATCCCGCACATCCCTATTCTATTGGTTTGCTGAACGCCGTACCCAGACTGGATGCGGAAGGGGAAAGTCTGACGACGATTCCGGGTAATCCGCCTAACCTGCTGCGTTTGCCACAGGGTTGTCCTTTCCAGCCGCGCTGCCCGCACGCCATGGATATCTGCTCCAAAGCACCGCCGCTGTTACCTTTTGCAGAAGGGCGTTTGCGCGCCTGCTTTAAGCCGGTGGAGGAACTCGTATGAGCAGCCTGGCAGAAAAGAAAGTGTTACTCGAAATTGCCGATTTGAAAGTCCATTTTGATATCAGGGATGGCAGGCAGTGGTTCTGGCAGCCGCCAAAATCCCTCAAGGCGGTGGACGGTGTCAGCCTGCGCCTGTATGAAGGCGAAACCCTCGGCGTCGTCGGGGAATCCGGCTGCGGCAAGTCTACGCTGGCGCGCGCCATTATTGGCCTGGTAAAAGCCACCGACGGCCGCGTTTCATGGCTCGGGCGTAACCTGCTGGGCCAGAGTGAAGAAGAGTGGCGTAAGGCACGAAGCGATATCCAGATGATTTTTCAGGATCCGCTGGCCTCGCTGAACCCGCGTATGACCATCGGCGACATCATTGCAGAGCCGTTACGCACTTATCATCCGGAGCTGTCGCGTCAGGATGTCAAAGATCGCGTCAAGACCATGATGATGAAGGTAGGGCTTCTGCCTAACCTGATCAACCGCTATCCCCACGAGTTCTCGGGTGGGCAGTGCCAGCGTATCGGTATTGCGCGCGCGTTGATACTTGAGCCTAAGCTGATTATCTGCGACGAGCCGGTGTCAGCCCTGGACGTGTCCATCCAGGCTCAGGTCGTTAACCTGCTGCAGCAACTGCAACGTGAAATGGGCCTGTCGCTGATTTTTATCGCCCATGACCTTGCAGTGGTTAAACACATTTCCGACCGCGTGCTGGTGATGTATCTGGGACACGCCGTTGAGCTGGGCACCTACGACGAGGTGTATACCAATCCGCAGCATCCCTATACCAAAGCGCTGATGTCGGCGGTGCCGATTCCCGATCCGGACCTGGAAAAAAATAAGCAAATCCAGCTCCTGGAAGGGGAATTACCCTCACCGATTAATCCGCCCTCCGGCTGTGTGTTCAGAACGCGCTGTCCGATTGCCGGCCCTGAGTGTGCGAAAACCCGACCGCTGCTTGAGGGCAGTTTCCGCCATGCGGTGTCCTGCCTGAAAGTGGACCCGCTGTAAAACAACAAGCCGGGCAATCGCCCGGCTTTATATTTAATGTCTTGCGCTATTCACGCCACAAAATATGGCACAGCTTGTGATCTTTTTCGCGACACAACAGTACGCGCGCAAAAACATCAGTAATAGGTTCGCCATCCGCTTCGCCCAGACCGATCACGACTTCTGAGAAAAAATCGGGATTTAAATCGAAATCCACATGATCCTGCCAGTCATCGGAAGGGTCAAACAGCTCTGCGCCACCACGCTCTTCAAACTGCAGGTTGAAAAGAATGATATCGGCCGGATCAAGATTATCGCCAGCCAGTTCAAGAAAAATGTCATAGGCCTGTTCCAGCGTTTCGTCATCTGTCAGGCGGTTGTTCAAATCCATGCTCAGTCCAGTTTATCTAAGGGCAGTTCGTAATTTCGCTCGTTTTACAGTAAAGGGCTGAAGAAGTAAAACAGTCGTTCGACAATCCGCTGCCACCAGGCACGTTTTGCCCAGCGTTTGGGATCGAGCAGACGCGAACGGGCAATATAGTCATCCTGCACGCAGGCCAAATCGCTGCCGAATCCGGCATCATCGACAGCCAGGGTAATTTCGAAATTCAGCCACAGGCTACGCATGTCCAGGTTAACGGTTCCCACCAGGCTCAGTTGACCGTCCACCAGCACGCTTTTGGTATGCAGCAGGCCATCTTCAAACTGGTAGATTTTTACGCCTGCCTCAAGCAGCTCGCCAAAGAAGGCGCGGCTCGCCCAGCCGACCAGCAAAGAGTCATTGTGAAGGGGAACCACAAGACTCACGTTAACGCCCCGCATGGCCGCCGTGCAAATGGCATGAAGCAGATCGTCACTCGGTACCAGATAGGGCGTGGTCATGATAAGCTGCTCGCGCGCTGAATACACCGCGGTGAGCAGGGCCTGATGAATCAAATCCTCCGGAAAACCGGGACCGGAGGCGATAACCTGCACCGTGTGCCCACTTTCCTGTTCAAACGGCATGATATTGCGGTCTGGTGGCGGCGGCAAAATACGTTTACCGGTCTCAATTTCCCAGTCACAGCTGTAGACAATCCCCATGGCGGTGGAAACCGGACCTTCCATGCGCGCCATCAGATCAACCCACTGACCTACGCCGGCCTCTTGTTTAAAAAAGCGCGGATCAACCAGGTTCATGCTGCCGGTGTAAGCAATATAGTTGTCGATTAGCACCATTTTACGATGCTGACGCAGGTCCATACGGCGCAGGAATACGCGCAGCAGGCTCACCTGGAGCGCCTCGACGACGTCAATGCCTGCGTTGCGCATCATGCCTACCCAGGCGCTTCTGAAAAACGCCACGCTGCCCGCTGAATCCAGCATGAGGCGGCAGTGCACGCCGCGGCGTGACGCGGCCATTAACGACTCGGCGACTTCGTCCGCCAGACCGCCTGGATTCCAGATATAGAACACCATCTCGATGTTATGGCGAGCCAGCTGGATATCGCGAATCAAGGCTTTCATGACGTCATCAGAGCTGGTCAGAAGCTGCAACTGATTGCCTTTTACGCCCGCAATGCCCTGGCGGTTGTTGCACAGTTGAAACAGCGATCGTGCGACGTCGCTGTAATCTGTCGCAAAAATTTCGCTGCGTTTCTTTAAATCATTCAGCCAGCGAGCGGTGGAAGGCCACATGGTACGTGCACGTTCAGCGCGGCGCTTGCCCAAATGTAATTCGCCAAAGGACAAATACGCGATGATGCCAACCAGCGGCAGAATAAAGATAATCAGCAGCCATGCCATCGCTGAGGTAACGGCCCGTCGCTTCATCAGGATGCGCAGCGTGATCCCGGCAATCAGTAACCAGTAACCAAACAACAGCAACCAACTGATAAGCGTGTAAAACGTGGTCATTAAGTGGACATCCTGTTCGCGCTTGAGTCAGAGAAGTTTACGTGGAGATGAGGGGGAGCGAAACCCTTAATAATAGCGGCATTTCGATGAGAGATCCGATTTGGCATTCGCTCAGAGATCTTTATAATGCGTGCGCGTGAGTTTGATGCAAGAGAGGAAGTGATGAGACGCAGCAGAAACGAAGTGGCCCGCTGGAGAATGTTACGTCAGGTACAGCGCAGACGTTCACGCTGGCTCGAGGGGCAGTCACGTCGCTATAAACGGATTCACGGAATTCGCCATCAACTGGCGCAGCAGCAGCGTCGTTCAATTCTGTTTATCACGCAAAATCTGTAATCGATCAGCCGCCCGGCGCGGCTGAAACATTAATGCCCGGTCATCAATAACTTGACGTTCACCAGCTGTACCGCAGCGGCCAGGACGATCAGCATGACGATCAGGTGCTTTTTATTCCGCCAGCCGTGTTTTCGCCACAGATAAAGCGCCGCACCTACCAACAGCATAATCACCAGCAACAGGGTGATAATAATCGATTGCATAAAATATCATCTCGAAAAAAAAGCTTCTGAGCGGCTGCCCGGAAGCTCTTTTTTTGGCTGAGGAGTTAAATCAGAAGACGCGCTTAAACGGCTTAACGCTAACCTGCTTGTAAACCCCGGCGGCGATGTAGGGGTCGTCTGCAGCCCAGGCCTGCGCCGTTTCCAGCGACGGGAATTCGGCAACGACGGTGGAACCGGTAAAGCCCGCAACGCCCGGATCGTTACTGTCGACCGCAGGCATAGGACCAGCGACGATTAACCGACCTTCTTCATGTAACAGCTTCAGACGTGCCAGGTGAGCGGGGCGCACGGCGTTGCGTTTTTCCAGAGAATCGGCGTTATCTTCAGCATAAATGACGTAAAGCAATTGGGCGCTCCCATTAACTCTTAAATTTGGCAACACGGTAAGGGATAGTTAAGTAGAGTGCAAACGAAACCTTGCGTCAATGACCTCTGCAGCATATTGGGCTAAACAGGCTTTTTTAGCCGCAAAACAAGGAGGTTATTGAAACTGATTGCTATTTGCATTTAAAATCGTGACTTGATTTCACTACTGCGATTGCTATGACCACGCTGACTATGCCCTTACCGAAACGCACGCCTGTCGCCATGATCTTGTCTGTTGCACTGCACGGTGCAGTCATTGCGGGTGTTCTTTATGCGTCTTTTCATCAGACCATTGAATTACCTAAAGCATCACAGCCGATTAGCGTGACGATGGTTGCACCGGCCGTTCAGCCAGAACCTGCAATCGCCCAACCCGCGCCGCAACCGACGCCTCAGCCAGAACCGGAACCCGCGCCGGAGCCTCAACCTGCGCCTGAGCCGCCAAAAGCTGAACCGGTGCCGATCCCTAAGCCTGAACCTAAGCCAAAGCCTAAGCCCCGTCACGAGCCTAAGCGTGAACAACCTAAGCGCGAAGTGAAACCGCGTCAGGACGTGAAACCGCAGGCCAATCCGTTCAGCCATGATACGGCCGCCACCCAAAGCAAGCCGACTACCGCGCCGAAAAGTACGCCGTCGGCAGCACCCACGCAACGTGTTTCTTCCGGGCCCAAAGCGCTAACTATCAGCAAGCCGTCTTATCCGCCACGGGCGGCGGCTTTGCGCATTGAAGGACGCGTCAGGGTAAAATTTGATGTAGACAGTGACGGCCGGGTCGATAATATCGAAATCCTTTCTGCCGAACCGCGCAATATGTTCGAACGTACCGTTAAGCAGGCCATGCGAACGTGGCGTTACCAGAGTGGAAAACCGGGCAGCGGCCTGACGATGAATATCGTATTCAAAATTAACGGCGGGGCCAGCATCGAATAGCCGGAGAAAGGCTGTCTGAAGCGCGCTTATGGCGCCGTGAGCGATCGCAACCTGCGCGTCGCTCACGGTAACACGTCGTTATCTGCAGGGCAGATTCAGCACCAAAAGCCTGTTATCAGTCAGGGTAGGACTGGTTATCCCGTCCTGCTGGCAGCTGGCGAGGATGCCCCTCGTTGTCCACCGCGACGTAAATAAACACGGCTTCGGTAGCACAATACGTCTGCCCGATAGGTTCAGATGACACCTTCTTGATCCATACCTGAACGTTGATCGTCATTGAGCTGTTGCCGGTGCGGATGCAGTGCGCATAGCAACTGACGACATCGCCCACTGCGACGGGTTTTAAGAAGGTCATACCATCAACGCGTACGGTGACGACGCGGCCTTCAGCTATCTCTTTAGCCTGGATCGCGCCACCCATATCCATCTGTGACATTAACCAGCCACCGAAGATATCGCCGTTAGCATTTGTATCCGCTGGCATCGCCAGGGTGCGCATTACCATTTCGCCCTTGGGCAATTTATGTTTATCGTCCATTGCTCTGGTTTCTTAAGTCCGAGAGAGACGTTGCCCGCCTGAGCGGACAACAGGTTTATTTTTGTTCTTGTTGCGGCATCTTACGCCAGATATAGACGCCGCTCAGCAGCGTAAACAGCAGCGTAAGGCCGGTCAGTCCAAACACTTTGAAGTTAACCCAGACTGACTGAGGTAACCAAAACGCAACATATATGTTTGCCAGGCCACAGATAAAGAAAAACAGCGCCCAGGCAATGTTGAGATTTCGCCAGACGTGGTCAGGCAGCTCCAGCTCTTTACCCAGCATGGTCTGTATTAACGGCTGTTTCATGAACCACTGGCTGAACAATAGCGCCAGCGCAAACAGGGTATAGATGACGGTGACTTTCCACTTAATAAATTCATCATTATGGAAAACCAGCGTCAGCGTGCCGAAGACCGCCACCAGAACGAAGGTGAAAATCGTCATTTTCTCAAGCTTGCGATACAGCACCCAGCTCGCGATCAGCGCCAGTCCGGTCGCGACAACCAGCGCGCCCGACGCCACAAAAATGTCGTAAAACTTATAAAAAATAAAGAAAACCACAAGGGGGAGAAAGTCGAGTAGCTGCTTCATAGTCATTCCAGTTAAGGCTGCATGGTCTGTCGGTGCGCCGGAAGGCGCACGGACAATCAACGTAACAGCATATAAAGCCGGTACAAATAAATCACCAACAGGGTCGAAACCAGGTTACCGATGGCGGTGAAAATTACCGTCGAAACATTCATGGGTAACAGGGTTAATGAGGTAAAGAAAAACATCACGGCGAGCTTAGCCAGTAACCATACGATAATGGCAGGGGCAATCAGCTTCACGTTTTTCCAGGCCATTCGCATGCTGGCGCGCATTGCGGCGATAACGCCGAGTTTTTCACTCGCCAGAATGATTGGCGACAGCGACAGCACAATGGTCAGCAATACGCCCGGAACCACCAGTACCATAAAGCCCAGCTGCGCCACCAGGGTAACGAGAAACGTCAGCAGCAGTAGCTTTGGCAGCAAGGGTGCAGAGGCGCCAATCGCTCGCAGCGCACTTACGCGTTGGCCTGAGGAAACCAACGGAATCAGGCACAGCATACCGCCCAACAACAGCGTATTCCCCACCAGTCCCGCAAACGTTCCCGCTGCAGAAGCGCGCAGCAGCACCTGTTGCTGTTCGGGTGACATGCTCTGCACCATATCGAACAGCGAAGTACTGCTAATTTCGCCTTGCTGCAATATCGCCATTTGATCTTCACCGGGCGTCAGAACGTGTAACAGCATGACCGTGACAAACGCGGTCAGCAGCGACATCAGCACCAGGGTGAGCAATTGATGACGAAAAAAATTTCCAGTGTCACGGTATAACGAGCTTGCCGTGATAGACATGTACTCTCCTTGATAGAACCGGGTTAATTAACCCGGCGATTGTACATGTTCTGACGGCTCGCTGGCACCCGCAGCCCGATAACTTTCTGTCATATCAGGTAAAGATGGGTGAAAAAGTGCGGGAAGGCCAAAGCGCGCTCTGGCCCGATCGCAGCCTTCGTTCCATATCCCCTGTTCTCCGGACATCTCAAACTCACGGCAGGGCGAAGGCCGGTTTTCATAGATACTGCACGAAACACAGCCGCCAATATCGCCCTTGAGCGCGACACAGCGCGGTGTGCGATCGTTCGTGCCGCGCATATTCCGCATTAACAGACTCAGGGGCTCTGTTAATTCCGTGGGCACCAGCCCCCCGGCGTCATCGGCTTCTGCCCAGTAAAAAGAGACGCGAAAATGGGCACAACAGGCACCACAGCTAATACAAGGGTTGAGAGTATCGTTCATTTGATCGCCCGCCACCTCTGAGGCATCGAAGCAAAACAGTCTGGGGAGATCAGCAAAGTAATGCGGCGTGACGGTTTCGGCAAGGGATATTTAGCGGCCACCAGAGCAGGCAAAATTGATTTGAATCAATTCATTGTTTTTTAAATCATTTTTCCGAGTTGATTTAGATGCAATTGACAATGAATCGCGCTAAATCTGTGCGGACAAAAAAATGATTCAGTGCAGGCATTCAATTTCTCACAGGAGTGAATATGAAACTGGCTAAATGCGCCATGCTGCTGGCGCTTGCATTACCGCAATTTGCGTTGGCTCATCAGGCGGGCGATTTCTTTGTCCGTGCAGGAAGTGCCACAGTCCGACCCACCGAAGGCTCTGACAACGTGCTGGGAATGGGGTCGTTTAGCGCAAGCAACGACACTCAACTGGGCTTAACCTTTACCTATATGGCCACTGATAATATCGGGGTTGAACTTCTGGCCGCCACGCCGTTTCGTCATAAAGTCGGGCTGGGCCCAACCGGTACCCTGGCGACGGTACGTCAGCTGCCGCCCACGCTGATGGCACAGTACTACTTTTTTGACAGCCAGAGTCAGGTACGTCCCTATGTGGGCATCGGCGTTAACTACACCACCTTCTATGATGCCGATTTTAACCAGACCGGACGGGATGCGGGCTTGAGCGATCTCAGCCTGAAGGATTCGTGGGGCGTTGCCGGGCAGGTGGGGCTGGATTACCAGATCAACCGTGACTGGATGCTCAACGCTTCCTTGTGGTACATGGATATTGATACGCAGGTAAAATTCAAAGCGGGCGACCAGCAGCAGAATATCCATATGCGCGTGGATCCCTGGGTGTTCTTCTTTGGCGCAGGTTATCGATTCTGATAAAAAAAAGGGCCACGTCAACGTGGCCCTACATTTTTAACCGACGTTACTTAATTTGCATGTTATTAACGACGGATCTTACGCCTGCCACGCTGCGGGTAACCTGTACGGCATGGTTAGCCATCTGCGGGGAGCTGACAAAACCGCTGAGCTGCACTTTACCCTTAAAGGTTTCAACGTTGATTTCAGTCGATTTCAGCGACTCATCTTTTAACAGTTCTGCTTTTACTTTCGTGGTGATGACGGTGTCATCGATATAACCGCCGGTGCCTTCTTTAGTTGGCGTTGGCGCACAGGCGCTCAGTGTTAATGCAACAACAGCCGCGACCATGGCACTTGCCAGCACTTTAAACCATTTCATTGCTTCTCTCCCTGTCACAAATTGGATGCGACGTTACCATAACGGCGCCTGTTAATTGTGGTGCAGAAAATCCGAAATTAGCAAACCGGGAATGAAAAAAAACAGGGAAATCATGCCTTACCGGGCGGTAAGGCATGAGGCGGATTAGCGGGTGGCGGCTTTGAGGCTACCAATAAAGGTTCTCAGGGCATCCAGCATCACTTCGGGTTCTGCCTGATGTTGTTCAATGATTTTAACCACGGCCGAACCCGAGATCGCACCGGCGGAGCCCGCACCGAGAGACTCTTTAACCTGCGAGGGTTCAGAAATGCCAAAGCCCTGCAGCGGCGGCGCTGCATGATATTCCCGTAATTTTGCAATCAGGTGGTCCAGCGGCAGGCTGGCCCGCTTCTCGGTACCGGTCACCCCAGCGCGTGACAGCAGATAGGTATAACCGCGGCCGTAAGAGGCAATTTCACGGAGGAGTTCATCGCTGGCGTTGGGAGGGCAAATGAAAATGGGCGCAATCCCGTGACGCATAGCGGCCTGACGGAACGGCGCAGATTCTTCCACGGGCACATCTGCCACGAGAACCGAATCAACCCCGGCCTGGGCACAGCGGGCATAAAATTCATCAATGCCGTTGCTGAACACAAGGTTGGCGTACATGAGTAAGCCGATGGGTAATTCGGGGTACTTATGACGGATGGCAGCAAGTATTTCAAAGCACTGAGCTGTGGTAGTGCCCGCAGCAAAGGCGCGCAGCGTTGCGCTTTGAATTGTCGGACCATCCGCTAGCGGATCTGAAAAGGGAATACCCAGTTCAAGCGCATCTGCACCACCTTCTACCAGCGCATCAATGATTCGTAATGACATTTCGGGTGACGGATCGCCCAGCGTAACGAAAGGGACCAGTGCACCTTCTTTCTTCTCTGCCAGACGTGAAAACAGTCGATCGTAACGTTCCATCAGATTTCTCCCTGCGCAGTCAGAATATCGTGGACGGTGAAGATATCTTTATCACCGCGACCCGAAAGGTTGACGACAATTAACTGCTCTTTCTCGGGTTCTGCCTTAATCATTCTCAGCGCGTGGGCCAGCGCGTGCGCCGACTCCAGGGCAGGAATGATACCTTCGGCGCGGCACAGCGTTTTAAAGGCAGCAAGCGCTTCATTGTCGGTTACCGAAACATAGTCAGCCCGACCAATACTGTTGAGGTGAGCGTGCTGAGGACCGACGGAAGGAAAGTCGAGTCCGGCGGAAATTGAGTATGACTCTTCAATCTGCCCTTCGTCAGTCTGCATCATCGGGGCTTTCATACCGAAGTAAATGCCGACGCGGCCGTGCTTCAGTGGCGCACCGTGTTCGCCGCTTTCAATCCCGTGTCCGGCTGGTTCAACACCAATCAGCTTTACCTTCTCTTCGTCGATAAAGTCGGCAAACATACCGATGGCGTTGGAGCCCCCGCCGACGCAGGCGATCACGGCATCCGGCAGGCGACCTTCCTTTTCCAGAATCTGCTTTTTGGTCTCTTCACCAATCATGCGCTGAAACTCACGCACAATCGTCGGGAACGGGTGCGGACCGGCAGCGGTACCCAGCATATAGTGAGCGGTTTCATAACTGCCTGACCAGTCGCGCAGCGCTTCGTTGCAGGCATCTTTCAGCGTGGCAGAGCCGCTGTGCACCGGGATGACCTCGGCGCCCATCAGGCGCATACGAAAGACGTTCGGCGACTGCCGCTCTACGTCTTTGGCGCCCATATAGATGCGACATTTCATGCCCAGCAGCGCGCAGGCAAGGGCAGAGGCGACGCCATGCTGGCCTGCACCGGTTTCGGCAATGATTTCGTTTTTGCCCATGCGCTTAGCCAGCAGCGCCTGCCCTAACACCTGGTTGGTCTTGTGCGCGCCGCCGTGCAACAGGTCTTCGCGCTTTAAGTACAGGCGGGTTTTTGACCCTTTGGTCAGATTACTGCACAGGGTTAAGGCTGTGGGGCGGCCAGCATAATTTTTCAGCAGGTCGGTAAATTCAGCCTGGAATTCCGGATCTTTTTGCGCGCTGACAAACGCTTCTTCTAACTGTTTCAAGGCCGGCATCAAAATCTGCGGCACATACATGCCGCCGAAGTCGCCGAAATAGGGATTAAGTAAGGTCATGTTTTGCTATCCTTTTTTTTGGCCCGTCAACACACGGGCCAGATCAATCAGTAGGCGCGAAGCGTCCGGAATACCGAGGCAATTTTGCTGGCGTCTTTAATACCCGGCTCGCTTTCCACGCCTGAATTGAAATCCAGTCCTGCACAGCCTAACTGAGCGGCTTCGACGCAGTTGTCAGCGCTCAGTCCTCCTGCCAGCAGAACGTTCTTCAGGTCCTGTCCTTTTAGCAGCGACCAGTCAAATGTCTGGCCCGAGCCACCGTTGCCGTTATCGAAGACATAGCGGTCAACATGGGGCCAGCGACGTTCGGGCAGGGACGTCTGGATGCTGAGCGCTTTCCAGATTTGCACGTTTTCTGGTAGCGCCTGATAAAGCTCAGCCACATAGGCTGGATTTTCATCGCCATGCAGCTGCACGGCACTCAGCTGTAACGCCTCTACCTTTGTGACAATGTCACTTATGGCGGCATCGCGGAACACGCCAACATACTTCAGCGGTGCGCCAGCCATGACCGCGCGCGCGCGCGCGGTATCAACCTGACGCGGCGAACCTTCAACAAAGATCAAACCACCAAAAATGGCACCTGCCTCGCAGGCCGCGCAGGCGTCCTCAGGACGGGTCAGACCGCAGACTTTATTGCTGCCCAGAGTGACGCGGCGCACGGCGGCATGAAGATCCTCTTCTTCCATTAGCGCAGAGCCGATGAGGAAACCATTCGCAAAATGACTTAACTCGCGGACATCCCGGTAGTTGTTGATGCCCGACTCGCTAATTACGGTGACGCCGGGGCCCAGGCGCGGGGCCAGTTCACGGGTCCGGTTAAGGTCGATGGAGAGATCGCGTAAGTCACGGTTGTTGATGCCGACCACTTTGGCTTCCAGCGCAATTGCGCGTTCCAGCTCCTGCTCGTTACTGACTTCAGTCAGGACGCCCATCTGCAGGCTGTGCGCAATGGCGGCCAGCTGGCGATACTGCTCGTCGTCAACCACCGAGAGCATCAGCAGGATGGCATCCGCCTGGTAGTAACGCGCCAGATAAATTTGATACGGATCGATAATAAAATCTTTGCACAGGACCGGCTGCGTAATGGCCGCGCTGACGACGGGCAAAAAGGCGAAGTCACCCTGAAAGTATTTCTCGTCCGTTAATACGGAAACGGCAGAGGCATAGTGGCGATAAACCCCGGCTATCATCTCAGGATCAAAATCATCACGAATCAGCCCTTTGGATGGAGAGGCTTTTTTGCATTCCAGAATAAAGGCAGTGCGGGTGCCCTGCAGTGCGTCATAAAAACTACGGCTGGAAAGCGTCACTCGCTGCTGGAAACTCTCCAGAGGTTGCTGCTGCTTACGCGCCTCAACCCAAACGGCTTTGTCTTTCACGATTTTATCTAACACTGTACCCTGCATGATTATCCTCTTGCTGCCAGAGCCACCACGCGCTCATAAGCCTGACCGCTACGGATGGCATTGAGCGCACGCTGTGCATTTTCACGGAGATCTTCATTACCAAACACTTTGAGCAGCATCGCCACGTTGACGGCAACCGCCTCCTCGTGGGCCTGCTCGCCATTACCCTGGAGTAAACGTGTCAGAATGTCACGGTTTTCTTCGGGCGTGCCGCCGGCCAGCGCCTCTTTAGGATGGAAGCCGAAGCCGAAATCCTCTGGTGCCAGCTGATAGCGGGTAATCTCACCTTCACGCAGCTCCGCTACATGGGTCACGTCGTGAAGGGCCACCTCATCCATTCCGCCCCCGTGCACCACTGCCGCGCGCTGGTAACCCAGAACTTTTAGCGTCTGCGCGATGGGCAACACCAGCTCGGGGCTGTAAACCCCAATTACGGCCAGCGGCGGACGTGCAGGATTAATCAGCGGCCCCAGCACGTTAAACAGCGTGCGGGTTTTCAGCTGTTGGCGCACCGGCATGGCATGACGAAAGCCCGTATGGTACTGGGGGGCAAACAGGAAGCAGACATTAAGATCGTCCAGCGCTTTGCGTGCCCGCGCCGCGGGCATATCAAGATCGATGCCGAACGCCGCCAGCAGATCGGAAGAACCTGATTTGCTGGATACGCTGCGATTTCCGTGTTTCGCCACCTTCAGGCCGCAGGTTGCTGCGACAAACGCGCTGGCGGTGGAAATGTTAATGCTGTTACTGCCATCGCCACCGGTGCCGACAATATCGGCAAAAGCGTAATTCGGGCGAGGAAAGGGTTTAGCATCTTCCAGTAAGGCACAGGCCGCCCCGGCAATTTCCTCGGGGTTTTCGCCACGCACCTTCATAGCAATCAGCGCGGCGGCCAGCTGAGTAGATTCAAGCTGACCGGTGATGATGGCGCTAAACAACTGATGACTCTCGTCTTGCGTCAGGATGTGCGACTGGTAAAGTTTTTCCAGAATCGTATTCATACCTTGCTCCCTGTTACTTCGCCAGCGCCCAGGCCAGCGTCTGTTCAAGCAGACGTGCGCCCTGCGTGGTTAAAATGGATTCCGGATGAAACTGGAACCCGCAAACGCGATCTTTCTCGTGACGGACCGCCATCACCATGCCGTTATAGCTGGCATTCACTGTTAACTCGTCGGGTGTATTACTGCCAACCAGTGAGTGATAACGTGCAACGGGAAGAGGATTGCTGAGCCCGGCAAACATCGCTTCACCGTCATGACTGATGGCGGAGGCTTTACCATGCAGAATTTCGCCCGCCTGGCCGACGTGGCCGCCGTAGGTTTCAACAATTGCCTGATGCCCAAGGCAGATACCAATCACCGGCAGCTTTCCGCGAACCTCACGCAGCAACGCTGGCATACAGCCCGCATCTTTGGGTGCGCCGGGTCCGGGAGAGAGCATCAGCACCGGATTATTCATGCTGTGCAGTCGGTCCAGCAACAGCGACGCCGGCATCGTATTGCGATAAACCACCACGTTATGCCCGAAGGTGCGCAGCTGATCGACGAGGTTGTAGGTAAAAGAGTCGATGTTATCCAGTAGCAGGATGTCAGCCATCAGAAAATCTCCTTGCAGTGATGAGCAGTGGCAATTGCGCGCAACACCGCGCGGGCTTTGTTACGGCTTTCGTCCGCTTCGGCCTGCGGGTTCGAATCCAGTACTACACCGGCCCCGGCCTGCACCGTTGCCACGCCGTCTTCTACATAGGCTGAGCGGATCACGATACAGGTGTCTAAATCACCGTTAGCGGTGAAATAGCCCACTGCGCCGCCATAGATGCCACGACGGGTGCCCTCAGCTTCGGCAATCAACTGCATCGCTCTGACTTTTGGCGCGCCGCTAAGGGTGCCCATGTTCATGCAGGCGCGGTAGGCATGTAGCACATCAAGATCATCGCGCAGCGTGCCGACGACGCGTGAGACCAGATGCATAACAAAAGAGTAGCGGTCCACTTTGGTCAGATCGGCAACATAGCGGCTGCCGGGGCGACAGATACGGGCCAAATCATTACGCGCCAGATCGACCAGCATCAGGTGCTCCGCCAGCTCTTTGTGGTCCGTGCGCATTTCCAGCTCAATACGGCTGTCGAGATCGCGATCCAGGGAGCCGTCGGCGTGACGACCACGTGGACGCGTACCGGCTATGGGGTAAATTTCAATCTGACGTGAAGCGGCATCGTACTTCAGCGAACTTTCAGGCGAGGCACCAAACAGTGAAAAGTCCTGGTCCTGCATAAAGAACATATAAGGACTTGGATTACTGCGTTTCAGCGTGTCGTAAGCCGCCAGCGCAGAGGGGCAGGGCAGCGAAAAGCGCCTTGAGGGCACAACCTGGAAGATTTCGCCAACGCGAATGGCTTCCTGCATTTTGCGCACCACATCACAATACTCTTCATCACTCTGGCTGGTGGTCAGCGTCATGGTTTCGACAGGCTGAACCGGCAATACCGGCGCAGGCTGTAACATCTGACCATGCAGTTGCTCAATACGGCGCTGCAGACGCTGAAATTCAGGGGTAGAAGCGCTGAACAGACTGGCCTGCAGGCGTGCGCTGCGCGCCTGGTGATCCAGCACCAGTAGCGTTTCCGCCAGATAGAAGCAGTAGTCGGGGCAGCGTTGCTCGCTGCTGAGTTCGGGTAAATCTTCGAAGCCTGCGACCAGGTCATAGGCGAACAGCCCGCCAACAAACACGGCTTCACGCTCTTCACTGGGTGAATTCACCAACTGCGGGAGCAGACGCAGGGCATCAAATACCGACAGGGCGCGCAAGCGGGAATCTTCATCCTGCTGATCCTGAGGCGCAGTAAAGGTCAGAACACGTCCGTCAGGACGCGGCTCATTCAGAATGTCAGAGGGTAACGCGTCATCCAGCAGCGGCAGCAGAGCCCTGCCATTGTCAGACAGCGCCTGAAAGGTGACGCGATTGCCCAACGCGGTAATGCGCAGGGCGCTGTCGACAATCATCAGGCTTTGTAAGTTTTCTTTGCTGTCGATGTCCGCCGATTCGAGTAACAGGGTGGCCGGACGCGCACCGCATAACTGGTGAAACACCGCGGCAGGATCTTCGCGATAGGGCGCGCTGCTGGTAATTAACTTCACTGTAGGTTTTGCATTAAGCATGATGATTTCTCTGAATATCGTCCAAAAAAAAGCCCGCTCGGTGGCGGGCTCAGGTATCTGCACAGTGTTTACGCAAGGTGTGCACGACAACGTCGCCCGTACTGGGAAACATTGCGCCACCAACCCATCAAAAGCGTAATAACAGTTTTCATGAACAAATACCCGTCTGCGGTGAACTTGTGTACTAGTTAACTGGTTCGTGACAAAAATGTCAATACACTTTTTCAGTGACCGATAAAATCGTTATGATGCTGACCCGAGCAGTAGCCAGCAGGAGTTGTTTTGAGCGATATCGCCCGTTTTCCGCTTTACGATCTTCATAGTCATACACGGGCTTCAGACGGCTTTTTGTCGCCGCAGGCGCTGGTTGAGCGCGCGGTTGACATGCGCGTCGGGGTGCTCGCCATTACCGATCACGACACCGTTGCGGGCGTGACCGAGGCGCAGCAGACCGTACAGGAGCAGCAACTGCCCATTAGCGTTTTAGCCGGTGTTGAAATTTCCACGCTGTGGGAAAACCATGAAATTCATATCGTCGGCCTCAATATTGATATTCAGCATCCGGTCATGACTCAGTTCCTTGCCGGTCAGTATGCGACGCGGCTGGAACGCGCACATCGCATTGCTGAACGGCTTGAAAAGGCCCAGATCCCGGATGCGCTGGCAGGGGCTATGCGTTTGGCTGATGGCGGAATGATTACGCGTGGCCATTTTGCCCGCTACCTGGTTGAGGTGGGAAAGGCCAACAATATGGCCCAGGTATTTAAAAATTATCTGGCACGAGGCAAAACCGGCTACGTCCCGCCCCTATGGTGTACAATTAATCAAGCTATTGATGCTATTCACCATTCTGGCGGATGTGCCGTGCTGGCACATCCGGGACGGTATGGATTATCGGCAAAATGGCTAAAGCGCCTGGTCGCGTTTTTTAGCGCCGCAGAGGGGGATGCTATCGAAGTGGCGCAGTGCCAGCAGGCACCTGATGAGCGTGCGACCTTAGCGCAATATGCCCGAGACAACGGCCTGGCAGCATCGCAAGGTTCTGATTTTCATCAACCCTGCCCGTGGATCGAACTTGGCCGCAAATTGTGGCTGCCCGCGGGGGTTGAACCGGTGTGGGAACGTTTTCCCGCGCTGGCACCCGCAGTCGAATGTACGGAAAGGGGATAAGAGGTTTCTATGAGTCAACTGTTTCATATTCATCCAGATAATCCGCAACCGCGCCTGATTAATCAGGCGGTAGAGTACCTGAATAAAGGTGGCGTTATTGTCTACCCGACGGATTCAGGTTATGCCCTGGGGTGTCGGCTGGAAGAGAAAGGGGCGATGGAGCGAATTTGTCGCATCCGTCAGCTGGATGGCCATCACAACTTCACCCTGATGTGCCGTGATTTATCTGAGCTGTCGGTCTATTCTCAGGTCGGTAATAGCGCCTTCCGGCTGCTTAAAAATAACACCCCGGGTAACTACACCTTTATCCTCAAGGCGACGAAAGAAGTGCCGCGTCGTCTGATGAATGATAAGCGTAAAACGATTGGATTACGCGTACCTTCAAATCCGGTCGCGCTCGCGCTGCTTGAGGCGCTCAACGAGCCAATGATGTCCACCTCGTTAATTCTGCCGGGTAATGACTTTACGGAATCCGATCCGGAAGATATTCAACACAGCATTGGCAAACTGGTCGATTTAATTATTGACGGTGGCACGCTAGGACAGCAGCCCACCACCGTCATCGATCTGACCAGCGATGCACCTGAAGTCGTCCGTGAAGGTGTGGGGGATGTTACGCCTTTTCTGTAATACACTCAGGTTTTACGGGTGGCCGGAAGGGTCGCCTGTAACCAGTTTTTAAACTGGCCGTAAGGGATATACAGTGACACGTCTTTTAATATCACTTTTCCACTGCGGCCATTTTTAATGGCATCTGAATAACCTACGATAACCCCGCCCAGCGTATCATCACTGTTGTAAACACCGCCACCGGACATGCCCTGAACCACACCGGCGTTAGACGCCATCGCGATACAAGGGCTCTTATTCCAGGTATTACGAATGGCTGTGCGCGCCAGGTTGACCCCTTTCGACTCCACCGGCATGGCGGAGATATAGCTGTATCCGTACATTTTCACTGCATCACCAATATCGGTGCTGCGGAACTGGGTCAGCGTATCAGGGGGATTCTTGTGATAAATAATCGCAAGGTCGCAATAAGGGTGGTAGGCCTTCACGCGCTGCACGGCAAATTTAGCCACGTGCGCGGCAGTCAGGCTGTAGTCAGGCGTCAACGGAATGCTGGTGCCCAGCGTCCCTAAACCGAGAATGGTAGGGATGCCTGTCACACTCATATCCACGTGTTGCATTGCTGTACGGCTGTACTCAGTGTGACCCACAGAACAACCGCTTAGCGCCAGTGTCATCAGCGCCATGCTTAAAAACTGTTTTTGCATATTGATGTCTTCAGGTGAGCATGTCAGTAAAATCCCTGGTGAAGATTCAAGACATGCAAATTAAAGCTCATCGTGAGCCATATTAACGCACGATTCCTGATGCGCCGGTTTATAAATATTCAATAACAACCAGTTAGCTGTCTTTTCACACTGCCACGATAAAGATATCGAAGCCTGTAAAGTTCGTAGAATAAGACTGCCAAAAAGGTCGTATAAGGGTTATCGGCTGAAATTCGTAATAGCCCAATTTTTTAATTAACTTTTTCTTTATTGACAATGCGATTACATGAGCAGCAGGCCAACCCAAACAGGTCAGCACTAAGCTATTATCGGACAATAATTAAAATTGTACAGTTTTTTTTATTTATGTATAACTTTTTTGTGCAGATGCTGTTGTATTACAAGTTAAAAAACGTAACTGCCCGGCACGAAAGGTTGGATCTTGCGCATACCTGTACAGGCTAAATGGCCACACCTTTATTTGAGTTAAGTGAGGTTTTGCCCGTTTTTTATTTAACCCAAATTAAATGTGGGCGCTAAATTATCTTCCTCATAGACCCTTTGTTGTCGCCCTGGAAGCCGTTAGCGAATTGCTTGAATTTTTGACGGTAAATTTATAGTACAGAAATCTTTAAATACAAATCTGTTTCAAAAACATTTTTAAAAAAAAGGACGCGTGAAGTTTTATAGTCGCTCACCTGAAAAATATTAGATAAAATTAAGTAACAGAACGTTACATTTTGCCTTGGGCACAATTAAATCCCTGCCGGGAACCTGTTACAGAAAAGCGCGCGGACAGCCGTGAATCCAGACGACACGATGTTAAGGATTTTAGGCGGTACCTTTCTGATAAAAAGGCAGACAAGAGGTGGCGGGAGCCCGGCTTCAACGACGACATTTTGATTATTATAATGAAGGGCAGGCTTCGCATTCTTTGCCTTTAGCCGCGTTGATGCGTAACAGACGAGCGGGTGGTTTCATCTGTTTTCGTGCTGATTTTTATTTACCTACGGCGCGCATCAGGACAATGCCATAATACGGGTTACATTAAGAGGGACATCCTGTATAATGGGGCCAACAGGAAAATATAAACCATTGATTTTTAAGGTTAAATTCCTAATCCATCCGACGCCTGGGAAGGCGACAATGAGGTAGCTCCATGAGCGAAAAGTTACAAAAAGTCTTAGCGCGTGCCGGTCATGGCTCGCGTCGTGAAATTGAAGCGATGATTGCTGCCGGGCGCGTGAGCGTTGACGGCAAGCTGGCCACCCTCGGCGATCGTATCGAAAACAGCAAAGCCCTGAAGATCCGTATTGACGGTCATCTGGTGTCGATTGCTGAATCAGCAACAGAAGTCTGCCGTGTTCTGGCCTATTACAAACCTGAAGGTGAACTTTGTACCCGCAGCGATCCGGAAGGGCGCCCAACAGTCTTTGATCGACTGCCGCGCCTGCGCGGTTCGCGCTGGATTGCCGTAGGTCGCCTTGACGTCAATACCTGTGGATTGATGCTGTTCACAACGGATGGTGAACTGGCTAACCGCCTGATGCACCCCAGCCGTGAAGTTGAACGTGAATATGCGGTGCGCGTGTTTGGTCAGGTTGATGACGACAAAATTCGTCAGCTCAGTAAAGGTGTGCAGCTTGAAGATGGCCCTGCGGCATTCAAAACGCTGCGCTTTGCCGGGGGAGAAGGGATTAACCAGTGGTATAACGTCACCCTGACCGAAGGACGCAACCGGGAGGTTCGTCGTTTGTGGGAAGCGGTGGGCGTTCAGGTGAGTCGACTGATGCGTGTTCGCTATGGCGATATCACGTTGCCAAAAGGGGTACCACGCGGTGGCTGGATGGAGCTTGACCTCCCTGCTGTTAATTACCTGCGCAATATGGTGGGAATGGACGATGAGACCGTCACCAAGCTGGCTGTCGAAAAAGATCGCCGCCGCACCAAAGCCAACCAGATCCGTCGTGCTGTTAAACGCCACAGCCAGACCAGTGGCAGACCTGCGCGTCGTAATCCGGGCAGCAAACGCAACGCGACCTGATATCAGGCTGAGCTGAAGCGCCGTATAAATAAAAAAGCCGCAACCTGATCGTTGCGGCTTTTTGCTGTCAGAGAGAGGTGATCCGAGCCGGTTTAGCGGTGGAACAGTGGAAACGCGCCGGTGATTAATCCCCCGGCCATTAGCACCAGACTGATTAAAATTCCCCACTTAATGGCAAAACGCTGGTGGTCACCAATATCGACTTTCGCCAGACCGACCAGGAGATAAACCGATGGAACCAGCGGGCTGAGCAGGTGGAAAGGCTGACCCACAATCGACGCGCGGGCAATTTCCTCAGCAGAAATCCCATAGCTGGCCGCCGTTTGGGCAATGACCGGCAGGATACCAAAGTAGAAGGCATCGTTGGACATAAAAAAGGTAAAAGGCAGGCTGATTAATGCGGTAAATACCGCGAGATAGGGGCCAAAGCTGTGGGGGATAAACGCCAACAGGCTCTTCGCCATGGCATCCACCATGCCGGTTCCGGAAAGGATGCCGGTAAAAATACCTGCGGCAAAAATCAGGGCTGTGACGGCCAGCACATTACTGGCATGGGAACCAATACGCGCCTTTTGCTCTTCCAGCGTAGGGTAATTCAGCATTACCGCAATCGCGAAGGCCAGCATAAACAGAATCTGGATAGGCATCGCGCCAATAACCAATAAAACCAGCAGCACTGTGGTGAGAATAAAGTTTGGCCAGAACATTTTGGGTCGACGATTCGCCGCGCACTCTTCCGCATCGCCCAGGCCCAGCTCAATATTATCCAGATGGTGATCGTTGATGCTCATGACCCCTAGGCGCTTACGTTCCTGCAGGCCAAACAGAAACGCCAGGCCGACAAGGGCCACGCAGGCGATAAAAATGGCCGGCAGCATGGGAATGAAAATGTCCAGTGCGTCAATGCGCAATGCCGCCGCCGCACGGGCCGTCGGGCCGCCCCAGGGAGAAAGGTTCATGATACCGCTTGCAAGGTTAACCAGACAGGTCATTGCCAGCACGTTCATACCCAGCTTGCGGTAAAGAGGAAGAAACGCGGCAATCGCGATCATATAAGTCGTTGAGCTGTCACCATCCAGTGAGACCAGCAACGTTAACACGGCCGTCCCGACGAGGACCTTGAGCGGATCGCCACGTACGATTTTCAAAATAAACCGCACCAGGGGGTCAAACAGACCCGCATCGATCATCAGGCCGAAGTAGAGGATAGAGAAGGTAAGCATCACGCCCGTTGGCGCCAGCGTTTTCACACCATTGAGCATCATGGCGCCCAGACCCTGGTAAAATCCCCCTATCAGGGCGAAGAGTGTGGGAATAAGAATTAGCGCTATCAGCGCTGACATGCGTTTGGTCATGATTAAATACATGAAACAAACAACCATCGTAAAACCCAGTATGGTCAGCAAAATAACAGCCCTCTTATTGGCAAAAAGTTATTCAATTGTGAGTAAGCAAGGTAATAATTTATGGAATTACTTAGCGTGTTAATAGTTAACCCGTTGTTTTGATTAACCATGCACATAGAGATGATATTAAAGCTAAATTATTTTTATCATTTCTTTAACATAAAAGGGTGATCCCGATCGGCTTCCGGCCCGGCTGGCCCGGCACAATGTGACTGTGATCAATGAATACTGGCGCGGGAAAGGGTTAATTTCAGGCATCATTAACTGGAAAGGGCGCATAAAACCTAAGCGAAAAAATGACATTGATCGCCAGATGAATGGGGTACCGTAAGCAGCCTGCCTAAATTGCCCCGACAACCTCAACGCGCCACTGGAAGGGCGCGTGGTGGGTCATCTCGCGTTTGAGCAAGGGATGGGGATGACAGCTAGAGCAATGTGATAACAGATTGATAATTTGATTAAGACAAAAAAGAGGCGGGTCAGACGAATTTACGCCTGACCTTTAGGGCATTCTGTTAATTAACGCTACCAGTCTATGCCCTGTTGGGCCTGAATACCGGCGTCAAAAGCGTGCCTGACGGGGCGCATTTCCGTTACCGTATCGGCCAAATCCAGCAGCGTGCGATGGCAGCCCCGCCCAGTCACGACCACGCTCTGATGCACCGGTCGCTGTTTCAGGGCCGTTACCACCGCCTCAAGCGGAAGATAATCCATGCTGACCATATAGGTGATTTCATCAAGTATCACCAGGTCCAGCTGGGGATCGGCCAGCATGCGCTGAGCATGTTGCCACACGGCAAGGCAGGCATCGGTATCGGTCTGGCGATTCTGCGTTTCCCAGGTGAAGCCGGTAGCCATCACCTGAAACTCCACGCCGTGCTGTTCCAGCAGATTGCGCTCGCCGTTTGGCCACTCGCCTTTGATAAACTGAATGGCTGCGGCGCGCTTACCATGCCCGCAGGCGCGGAGCGCGGTGCCAAACGCCGCCGTCGTCTTACCTTTGCCATTGCCGGTAAACACCATCAGGATGCCCCTGACTTCATTTGCTGCGGCAATGCGGGCATCGACATGTTCTTTCAAACGCTGCTGTCGCTGTTGGTGACGTTCATCCGTCATTACTCGGCCGCTCCGGGTTTTCTGCCCGGCTGAGCATCAAAGCTGATACCGGTTTTGCGACGACTGTCGTCGCCCATCAAATACAGGTAGAGCGGCATGATATCGGCGGGGGTTTTAAGTTTGCTGGCATCTTCCTGCGGGAACGCACTGGCACGCATTTTAGTCCGCGTACCGCCGGGATTAATACAGTTGACCCGCAACGTATGATTTTTATACTCATCTGCCAGCACCTGCATCATGCCTTCGGTGGCAAATTTTGATACCGCATAGGCTCCCCAGCCCGCCCGGCCGGTGCGGCCTACGCTGGACGTGGTGAAGACCAGCGAGCCGCTTTCTGATTTTAACAACAGCGGCAGCAGGGCCTGGGTGAGGAAGAAGGTTGCATCAACGTTAATCTTCATCACCTGTTGCCACACCAGGGGATCAAGCTCGGCCAGCGGCGTGATGTCACCCAGAATACTGGCGTTATGTAAGACGCCATCCAGGTGTGAAAACCGCTGTGCCAGTTGTTCGGCCAGCTGGTGGCAGTGCGCTGGCGTGGCCTCAGACAGATCAAAGACTACCGAGTGTGCCGGACATTTGTTTAACTGATTAATCGCCTCTTCTGTCTGCTGCAGCTTTTCGGCGCTGCGCCCCAGTAAGATGACTTCCGCACCAAAGCGGGCATAGGTTAACGCGGCTTCCCGTCCAATGCCGTCAGAGGCACCGGTCACGAGAATCAGGCGATTCGCAAGTAAATCATTTTTGGGTTGGTAGTGCATGTTAGGAGCCTCCGGCAACGTGAGGGTTTCACGCTTTATGCCTCAATTCTGGGCATGACGCAATTAGCAACAGGTACATTCTGTGCCAGGTGCTGGCATTTCAGGCGACGAGTCAAAATAAACCAGTTAAACTAACACTTTGTCAGTAATCCTCTGTTTAATAAGGCGACACGATGGAACTTCTTTTGAATTATGGACTGTTTTTAGCAAAAGCGGTGACGGTGGTGATTGCCATTGCAGCGATCGTCATGATCGTTGTAAACGCCGCACAGCGCAAACGTCACCAGGGCGGGCAACTCCGTTTAACCCACCTCGGTGATGACTACAGCAAAATGAAAGAGGATCTGCAGCTTGAGAAAATGAAACCTCAGGCACAAAAGCTGTGGTTAAAAAATAATAAGAAAGCCGAGAAACAAAAGGCGAAAGCAGAGAAACGCGCAGTGAAGCAGGGCAGTCTGGCGCCCGCCAGGCCCACGCTTTATGTGCTCGATTTTAACGGCAGCATAGATGCCAGTGAAGTGAAATCATTGCGTAAAGAAGTCTCTGCCATACTGGCAGTGGCACAGCCCGGTGACGAAGTCCTGCTGCGGTTGGAAAGCCCGGGTGGCATGGTGCACGGCTATGGTCTCGCCGCCTCCCAGTTGCAGCGCCTGCGTGACGCCGGAATAACACTTACGGCTGCCGTTGATAAGGTCGCGGCCAGCGGCGGCTACATGATGGCCTGTGTTGCCAGCCAGATCGTGGCGGCGCCCTTTGCGGTCATAGGTTCAATCGGCGTTGTCGCACAAATTCCAAACTTCAATCGCCTGCTCAAGCGCAACGATATTGATGTTGAACTGCACACGGCGGGCCAGTACAAACGCACCCTGACGCTGTTTGGTGAAAACACGGAAGAAGGGCGTGAGAAATTCCAGCAGGATCTGAATGAAACGCATTTGTTGTTTAAACAGTTCGTTCACGAAATGCGCCCGTCACTGGACATCGACTGTGTCGCCACCGGTGAGCACTGGTACGGACGCCAGGCCCTGACGTTAGGCCTGATCGATCGCATCTCTACCAGTGACGATCTGATTATTCAGCACATGGATAAATTTACCGTGCTGGGCGTGAACTACGTGCGTCGCCGTTCAAGAATCGATCGCCTGACTCATAGTTCAGGACAGGTAGTTGAACGCCTGCTGCTGAAGTGGTGGCAACGCGGTGACAAACCGATGTTATGAGTACAAACCCGGCTTCGGCCGGGTTTTTTTGTTATTGCAGGTGGTAGCGGGGAGACAGCTCAACCGCCAGGTGTTTAAAGAGATTGAAGACCGCGGTAGTTTTTGCCGTTGGCAACCCCTCTTCATCCAAAAAAAGCGGGCCACGGAAGACCAGCACATCACCCTGCTGACTGACCGCTTCCACCGCGACGCCGGCTAAATAATCATCATGTTGCCTGAGCAAAGCATTGGCAATCTCCAGTAGTGCCTGGGGCGAAATACCCTGAGTTGGGTTGTGCATGTGTCGGCTCCTTTTTGACAGTCTGACAATTCTTTCTATATTACTTGCGTATCCCGTCGTTCGACAAACGACGGCAGGGGTAAAAAGGGGCTTTACTCACAACAGATGCTAATTAAGTTGCGTAACAGATTTTATCAGGTACAGTGTGGGCGTTTCAGATTCCAGGGATATTGCACCGGGAAGTGCGATTAAGTCAGGCAGAAAAAGCGATTTTTATCATAAAGTTGCATTGGACTGTAATCACTGACCAGAGATTGAGCCCCTCGTCCTGAAATAAAAAACAGGCGTAGCAATATTGAACCCCGTGGGTTTTTGGGCATCCAATCCTCTCCCGTAGAGCAGGACGTATTCATTAGGTAAAGGTAAATATGGGTAAAGCACTCGTTATTGTTGAGTCCCCGGCAAAGGCCAAAACAATCAATAAATACCTGGGCAGTGGCTACGTGGTGAAATCCAGCGTGGGCCATATCCGGGATCTGCCGACCAGTGGTTCAACCGCCAAAAAAAGTGCTGAAACCTCGACAGATAAAAAAGTCAAAAAAGTAAAGAAGGACGAGAAGGCCGCGCTGGTCAGCCGTATGGGCGTTGATCCCTATCATGGCTGGGAAGCGGACTACCAAATCCTGCCAAATAAAGAGAAGGTGGTCGCTGAACTCAAAGCCTTGGCTGAAAACGCTGACCACATCTATCTCGCAACCGACCTTGACCGCGAAGGGGAAGCCATTGCCTGGCACCTGCGGGAAGTCATCGGCGGCGACGACAAACGCTTTAGCCGCGTGGTGTTTAACGAAATCACCAAAAATGCGATCCGTCAGGCCTTTGATACGCCGGGCGAACTGAATATTGACCGCGTTAATGCGCAACAGGCACGCCGCTTTATGGACCGTGTTGTGGGCTACATGGTTTCGCCGCTGTTGTGGAAAAAAGTCGCGCGGGGATTATCCGCGGGCCGCGTACAGTCGGTTGCCGTGCGGTTAGTGGTTGAGCGCGAGCGCGAGATCAAAGCGTTTGTTCCTGAAGAGTATTGGGAACTCAGCGCTAACCTGACGACGCCGAAGGGCGATGACCTGGCGATGGACGTCACTCACGCGGGTGATAAACCTTTCCGTCCGGTCAATCACGAACAGACCCATGCTGCCCTGGCGCTGCTTGAAAAAGCCCGCTTTGCCGTTACCGATCGTGAAGATAAGCCAACCAGCAGTAAACCCGGGGCGCCATTTATTACGTCTACGCTGCAACAGGCTGCGAGTACCCGCCTGGGCTTTGGCGTCAAAAAAACCATGATGATGGCACAGCGACTTTATGAAGCGGGTCATATCACCTATATGCGTACCGACTCGACCAATCTGAGTCAGGACGCGGTTTCCATGGTACGCGGCTATATCGAAGGGAATTTCGGTAAAAAGTATCTGCCAGACAACGCCAATACCTTTGCCAGCAAAGAGAATTCACAGGAAGCGCATGAAGCGATTCGTCCTTCTGACGTGGGTGTGGTGGCTGAGCAGCTCAAAGATATGGATGCGGATGCACAAAAGCTGTATCAGCTCATCTGGCGTCAGTTCGTTGCCTGCCAGATGACACCTGCTCAGTATGATTCAACCACGCTGACGGTAACCGCGGGGGATTACAAACTTAAGGCCAAAGGGCGCACGCTGCGTTTTGACGGCTGGACCAAGGTCATGCCCGCCCTGCGCAAGAACGATGAAGATCGCACCTTGCCGCCGGTAAACGTGGGTGACGAACTGAGCCTGCAGGCATTGCTGCCAAGCCAGCACTTTACCAAGCCACCGGCTCGCTTCAGCGAAGCCTCGCTGGTGCGCGAACTGGAAAAACGTGGAATTGGCCGGCCCTCGACCTATGCCGCTATCATCTCCACCATTCAGGACCGGGGCTATGTCCGGGTTGAGAATCGCCGTTTTTATGCCGAGAAAATGGGCGAAATCGTTACCGATCGCCTGGAAGAAAATTTCCGCGAACTGATGAATTACGATTTCACCGCGCATATGGAAAGCAGCCTCGACCAGGTTGCCAACAATCAGGCGGAATGGAAAGCGGTACTTGATCGCTTCTTCTCAGACTTTAGCCAGCAGCTGGAACAGGCGGAGAAAGATCCTGAAGAAGGCGGCATGCAGCCAAATCAGATGGTATTGACCACCATTGACTGCCCGGCCTGCGGCCGCAAAATGGGCATTCGCACGGCCAGTACCGGCGTTTTCCTGGGATGTTCAGGTTACGCACTGCCGCCGAAAGAGCGCTGTAAGCAAACCATTAACCTGATACCAGAAAATGAAGTGCTGAATATTCTGGAAGGGGACGATGCTGAAACCAATGCGTTACGCGCACGTCGTCGTTGCCAGAAGTGCGGCACGGCAATGGACAGCTACCTGATTGATAACGGACGCAAACTGCACGTGTGTGGTAACAACCCTGAATGCGATGGCTATGAAATCGAAGAGGGCGAGTTCCGCATCAAGGGGTACGACGGTCCGGTGGTTGAGTGCGAAAAGTGCGGGTCTGAAATGCACCTGAAGATGGGGCGTTTTGGTAAGTACATGGCCTGTACCAATGATGATTGCAAAAATACGCGTAAAATTTTGCGTAATGGCGATGTTGCACCGCCGAAAGAAGATCCGGTGCCGCTGCCAGAACTGCCGTGTGAAAAGTCAGATGCCTACTTTGTGCTGCGCGACGGTGCGGCGGGTGTGTTCCTGGCCGCTAACACCTTTCCAAAATCACGTGAAACCCGTGCACCGCTGGTGGAGGAACTGCAACGTTTCCACGATCGCCTGCCTGAGAAGTTGAAATACCTGGCCGAAGCGCCAGCAACTGATCCGGAAGGCAATAAAACGTTGGTGCGCTTTAGCCGTAAAACGAAACAACAGTACGTTGCCTCTGAAAAAGAGGGTAAAGCGACGGGCTGGTCAGCATTTTACATTGACGGCAAGTGGCAGGAAGCGAAAAAGTAATCCTCAGAGGCCAGCACACGCTGGCCTTTTTTCTCGCCTTATATCAATCCGTTCTACATTGTTTCTTAAAATGCTATAGTGGTTATAGCATTTCCGAACCCTTCTTGCTGCTCAGCACGACTCCACCGGCCGGGGCGACAGTACGTCATCCGGGGATGCGACTCTGTAACCGACCAGGATAAAAACAGACATGAAATTACAGCAGTTGCGCTATATCGTAGAAGTCGTGAACCACAATCTGAATGTCTCTTCGACAGCGGAAGGTCTTTATACCTCGCAGCCCGGCATAAGCAAACAGGTGCGTATGTTAGAAGACGAACTGGGCGTGCAGATTTTTGCCCGCAGCGGTAAACATCTCACCCAGGTGACGCCGGCTGGTGAAGAAATCATTCGTATTGCCCGCGAAGTCCTCTCTAAAGTCGACGCAATCAAGTCTGTCGCCGGTGAACATACCTGGCCAGATAAGGGCTCCCTGTATGTGGCGACCACCCATACTCAGGCTCGCTATGCTCTTCCAGGCGTGATCAAAGGATTTATCGAGCGCTATCCCCGTGTTTCACTGCATATGCATCAGGGCTCCCCGACGCAGATTGCCGAGGCGGTTTCAAAGGGCAATGCGGATTTTGCCATTGCGACGGAAGCGCTGCATCTTTACGACGACCTGATCATGCTGCCGTGCTATCACTGGAACCGCGCCATCGTTGTCACGCCCGATCATCCTCTGGCAGGTAAAGCGCAGGTAACGATTGAGGAGCTGGCCGATTTTCCGCTGGTCACTTATACCTTTGGTTTTACCGGTCGCTCGGAGCTGGATACCGCGTTTATGCGGGCGGGATTGACGCCGCGTATCGTTTTTACCGCGACGGATGCGGACGTTATCAAAACCTATGTCCGACTGGGGTTAGGGGTTGGCGTTATCGCCAGCATGGCCGTCGATCCCGTTGCCGACCCAGACCTGGTCAGAATCGAAGCCTCTGAAATTTTCACCAACAGCACGACCAAGATTGGCTTTCGTCGCAGCACCTTCCTGCGCAGCTACATGTATGACTTTATCCAGCGCTTTGCGCCTCATCTGACACGAGATGTCGTTGATACGGCTGTTGCGCTACGCTCAAACGAAGACATTGAGGCCATGTTTAAGGATATTAAACTGCCGTTTAAGTAACAGAGATGTGCAATCCATTAGTCTCAGGCTGCCATGCGCAGCCTTTTTTTTGTTTGAATGTTAGCGCCATGCTTAGGTTGATAAGTTTTATTATTTTTTTGTTAATGATGCGTCGATCACATGTTTAATGTTTGCTGTATCTTAAATGCGAAACACAACACATTTTTGACGCGATATCTTTGCGGGCTGCCAGGATTATTCCCATACTCCAGTTAAGCCTTGATGGAGAAGCGTTAATTATGGGGTGATTAAAAGGTGGGTTGAGTAATGACTGGATCTAAAGTTAAATTAACTCAAATTTTTGTCACTGCCGTTTACGTATATTTGGAATAAGTCATTAATCATCACTTAAGTAATTTTTACCATTTTGATAAATTGCGTTAATCGTTTTGTGCAATAAAAATTACTGGATTTTTGGCCTTAACGGGTTTAGGATTCGTCCTAAATCTTAATCGATGTTATCAATCGTTTTGTTGAGAGTGATTATCAAAAACTATGACTACGAGACTGACTGTAGACCCGGGTTTCCCGGCTAAAAGTACCAAGGTTAAGCGCTCCGGTAACACTCGTCGCAACGCCTGGTTAACTGTATTTGCTGCCTCAGCGCTGTTTTGGGTTGTAGTAGCGTTAATGATTTGGCGCATCTGGGGTTAAGCCATGTGGGCAAACGCACTCTGCCATAAGCACACAATGACTACTCGTCAGCATCGCCTCTCTGGCTATAAAGCCAAAGAGCCGGTTGTAAAGGCGGAAAAAGTGTCTATCCCGGAAAGCTGGGATCTTAACGAACATCAACGCAATTTCATCGAGTCTTTTCTGGACCCGAAAGTAAAATAACTCATTATCGTTCTTTTCTTTTCGACACGTCTTCTGTCATTCGGCTGCTTTAAAAAAGCCTTTCACACGTAGCATAAAAGATGTCATCCGTTTAAACGGTTGGTAGTGCGGCTTTCTATTGCCCATTCGGCGCAGGAGTGATCTTATGAATATGATTAAAATGACCTGGTTCAGTGCCTATGCTTTCTCTTTTAGCGTGTGGATGGCAGCACTTTGGGCAGCCTTGTAATATAACGTTTCCTGTTAATAAATAATGCCTCGTAATTTTACGGGGCATTTTTGTTTGCGTCAGATTGTAGCAATTGGTGTTGTAATCAAAACGTTAACAGAAAAGTGGTCTATCTTTATGCTAAACCTTGTTGTCTCTGAGGTTTAAAGACCATGATTATTAAGGAGGAGCTATGTCGTCAACCCTACGCGAGCAGAGTCAGGAAACACTGCAGGTAGATAATCAAAACTATCACATCTTCAGTCTACCTCGCGCATCACAACATCTCGGCAACATTGATCGTTTGCCTAAATCCATGAAAGTTCTGCTGGAAAACCTGCTGCGCTGGCAGGACGGTGATTCTGTCACGGAAGAGGATATCCAGGCACTCGTAGACTGGCAGAAAACGGCCCATGGCGATCGGGAAATTGCCTATCGCCCTGCGCGTGTATTAATGCAGGACTTCACTGGCGTGCCTGCCGTGGTGGATTTGGCCGCCATGCGTGAGGCGGTGAGTCGTCTTGGCGGCGACGTCGCCAAAGTGAATCCTCTGTCGCCGGTCGATCTGGTTATCGACCACTCTGTCACGGTTGACCATTTCGGTGACGATAATGCATTTGAAAAAAACGTGCGGCTCGAAATGGAGCGTAACCATGAACGCTACGTGTTTCTGCGCTGGGGCCAAAAGGCTTTTGATCAGTTTCGGGTGGTACCGCCAGGCACAGGTATCTGTCATCAGGTGAACCTGGAATACCTCGGCAAAGCGATCTGGCAGCAGAACATTAACGGTGAACGTTACGCCTGGCCCGATACGTTAGTCGGAACCGATTCTCATACCACCATGATCAATGCCCTGGGTGTACTCGGCTGGGGCGTGGGCGGGATTGAGGCAGAGGCCGCCATGTTGGGCCAGCCGGTTTCTATGCTGATCCCCGACGTCGTGGGTTTCAAGCTAACCGGGAAACTGCGTGCGGGCATCACCGCAACAGACCTTGTACTTACCGTCACGCAAATGCTGCGTAAGCACGGCGTTGTCGGAAAGTTTGTGGAGTTCTATGGCGATGGTCTGGCTGACCTGCCGCTGGCCGACCGTGCCACCATTGCTAATATGGCACCGGAATATGGCGCAACCTGTGGATTTTTCCCGGTTGATGAAGTCACACTCAGCTATATGACACTAACCGGACGCGATGCAGAGCAGGTGGCACTGGTTGAACACTATGCTAAGCGACAGGGCCTGTGGCGTAACGCCGGCGACGAACCGATTTTCACCAGTACCCTTGCGCTCGATATGAATGATGTCGAGTCGAGCCTGGCCGGACCGAAACGTCCGCAGGATCGCGTCTCGCTGGGTGATGTGCCCGCCGCTTTTGATGCCAGCAATGAGCTGGAGGTGAACCATGCACAGAAACCGCATAAGCAGGTCGACTATACCGACAGCGAGACCGGCCTGAGCCACACGCTGACCGATGGCGCGGTGGCGATTGCGGCGATAACCTCCTGTACCAATACCTCTAACCCCAGCGTGCTGATGGCCGCAGGGTTACTGGCGAAAAAAGCGGTTGAGCGGGGATTAAAACGCCAGCCGTGGGTCAAAGCGTCACTGGCTCCGGGTTCTAAAGTGGTTTCCGACTATCTCGCGGTTGCGCAGCTGACACCTCATCTTGATAAACTGGGTTTTAACCTTGTGGGCTACGGCTGTACGACCTGTATCGGTAACTCGGGTCCGCTGCCGGATGAGATTGAATCGGCCATTAAAGAAGGGGATTTAACAGTTGGGGCCGTCCTGTCCGGTAACCGCAACTTCGAGGGCCGTATTCATCCGCTGATTAAAACCAACTGGCTGGCATCGCCACCGCTGGTCGTCGCCTATGCGCTGGCAGGTAATATGAAAATCAACCTGCAAACCGACCCGCTCGGTCACGATCATCAGGGCAAGCCGGTATTTCTGAAAGACATCTGGCCTTCACCTGAAGAGATTGCGACCGCCGTCCAGCAGGTAACCAGCGATATGTATCATAAAGAGTACGCTGAGGTATTTAACGGCACTCCAGAGTGGCAGGCCATTAAGGTAAGTGAGGCGGCTACCTACGACTGGGATGAAGGTTCAACCTACATTCGCCTGTCGCCCTTCTTTGACGACATGGAAAAAGAACCTAAGCCGGTTCAGGATATTCGTGGCGCGCGCCTGCTGGCGATTCTTGGCGATTCAGTGACGACTGACCACATCTCACCTGCCGGCAGCATCAAGGCGGAAAGTCCGGCCGGTCGCTATCTGCTGTCCCACGGCGTGGAGCGGAATGATTTTAACTCCTACGGTTCACGGCGCGGCAACCACGAAGTAATGATGCGTGGGACCTTTGCGAATATCCGTATTCGAAATGAGATGGTGCCTGGCGTGGAAGGGGGTTACACCAAACACTATCCCAGCGGTGAGCAGTTGGCCATTTATGACGCGGCGATGAAATATCAGGCTGACGGCATTCCCCTGGCGGTGATTGCGGGTAAAGAGTACGGTTCAGGATCGAGCCGTGACTGGGCGGCTAAAGGGCCGCGTTTGCAGGGCGTTCGCGTGGTAATTGCGGAATCCTTCGAACGTATTCACCGTTCCAACCTGATTGGTATGGGTATTTTGCCGCTGGAGTTCCCTCAGGGCGTAACGCGTAAAACGTTAGCTCTGAAAGGGGATGAGGCGATAGATGTGGAAAACCTGGCGCAGCTTAAACCCGGATGCACCGTTTCTGTCACGCTAACGCGCGCAGATGGCAGTCAGGAGAAACTGGATACGCGTTGCCGTATTGATACCGGTAATGAACTGACCTATTACCGAAACGACGGTATTCTGCACTACGTCATTCGCAACATGCTGAACTGATAAATCAGCCGGGGAAACCCGGCTGTTTCATTCAGGACTTCGGCAGAAGATGACCCATTTTTTCTGCCTTGGTATCAAGGTAGTGCGCATTCTCAGGATTGCGCCCGACAACCAACGGCACCCGCTCAACAATATTAATCCCGGCTTCACCCAGAATTTCCACTTTCCGTGGATTGTTAGTGAGCAGCCGAACTTCATTGACGCCCAGTAACTTAAACATATCGGCACACAACGTGAAGTCACGTTCGTCAGCGGCAAATCCCAACTGGTGATTGGCTTCAACGGTGTCGTAGCCTTTATCCTGCAACGCATAAGCACGAATTTTGTTCAGCAGGCCGATATTACGACCTTCCTGGCGGTGATAGAGCAATACGCCGCGGCCTTCTTCAGCAATGGCATTCAGGGCCGCTTCAAGCTGGAAGCCGCAGTCGCAACGCAGGCTGAACAGCGCATCGCCAGTCAGACACTCGGAATGAACACGAGCCAGCACTGGTTGATTATCGTTAATATCGCCAAAGACCAGGGCAACATGGTCATGGCCGGTTGCCAGTTCTTCAAAACCTACCATCAGGAAATCTCCCCATGGCGTGGGCAGTTTGGCTTCTGCCACCCGTTTAAGCTGCATGTGACTCTCCAGAACCCTCAAAGGATGCACTATCATCATAATAGTGCACAGGCCGATGCGGCCCGACAAACGTGGAATATTGTGCCACAACCGCAAGCCAGGCTGTTAATCTGAGTAAACGATTGTTGTGATAAAGCACGATTATCTAATCTTAAAAGGTTATGTTATTCTTTTTTAAGCTAAAGTTATGCTTTCGCAACAGGTTTTTACCGGGAAAAGGAAAAGGGATGATTAAAATCTTTCAACGGACGCTGGCTGGAATGCTGCTGCTTATTATTATGCCGGTTACAGTAGGGTTGTCCGGTTGGCAATGGCAACCTGGCGAAAGTACGACCTTTCTTAAGGTCTTGTTCTGGATGACTGAAACAGTCACACGGCCGTGGGGGATGCTGACCAGCCTGATATTAAGCGCGTGGGTGCTATGGTGCCTGCGTTTCAGGCTCAAACCGGCGCTGCTGCTCCTGTTGATCATGAATGCCACCATCCTGGCCGGTCAGTACACAAAATCCTTTATCAAAGAGCAGGTGCAGGAACCCCGGCCCTATGTCGTCTGGCTGGAGAAAACTCACGGGCTGGACGACAAAACTTTTTACCAACTTAATCGTGAACAACGTGGCCAGCGCGTCACGACGCTGATTGCGGATGAATCCCATATTCCGGGCTGGCTCAAAAAGCACTGGGCCTTTGAAACAGGATTTGCCTTCCCGTCCGGACACACGATGTTTGCCGCCAGTTGGGCCTTACTGGTCATCGGTTTACTGTGGCCACGCCGGCATTACAAAACGATTGTGCTTGTCGGACTCTGGGCGACAGGCGTCATGGGCAGTCGCCTGCTGTTGGGCATGCACTGGCCGCGCGATCTGGCCGTGGCAACATTCATTTCCTGGGTGTTTGTCGTGGTGGCAACCTGGCTCGCTCAACGCTTCTGTGGCCCGCTGAGCTTGCCACCGGAAGAGAAGCAGGAGGTGGCGGAACGGGAACAAGGATTGTAATTGGGCCGTTCAGCACCATATCTTTATCTTGAAACTGCGCAAAAGCTCTTCGTCTGATGCGGCCGGGAGCAGTATTTTTGCCGTAATTTTGGCATAATTCTATTCGACAACCTCACAACGGGATGCACTGTGAAATATTTGCTGATTTTTTTAGTGGTTTTGGTCATTTTTATCATTTCCGTGACCCTTGGCGCGCACAACGACCAGGTTATCACCTTTAACTATCTGCTGGCGCAGGGTGAATTCCGTATCTCTACGTTACTGGCAACGCTTTTCGGCGTCGGTTTTTTGCTGGGATGGGTTATCTGCGGACTCTTCTGGTTACGTCTTCGGGTCTCTCTGGCCAATGCACAGCGTAAAGTTAAACGCCTGCAGACACAGATTGATCAGAGCACGCCAGCGCCTGTCGGTAAACCGCTACCGCCAGCCGCGCAGGAATAAGTCTCCATGTTAGAGCTGCTGTTTCTGTTACTTCCTGTCGCCGCTGCCTATGGTTGGTACATGGGGCGCCGAAGCGCGCAGCAGGATAAGCAACAGGAATCAAACCGCCTGTCTCGTGACTACGTCGCAGGGGTAAACTTTTTACTCTCCAACCAGCAGGACAAGGCGGTCGATCTGTTTCTTGACATGCTCAAGGAAGACAGCGGCACGGTTGAAGCGCACCTGACCCTTGGCAACCTGTTCCGTTCGCGCGGTGAGGTTGACCGCGCCATTCGAATTCATCAGTCTTTAATGGAAAGCGCGTCGTTAAGCTACGAACAACGCTTGCTGGCTATCCAGCAACTGGGCCGTGACTATATGGCAGCAGGGCTTTATGACCGCGCCGAAGACATGTTCAAACAGCTGACGGATGAGACAGATTTCAGGGTCGGTGCACTGCAACAGTTGTTGCTTATTCATCAGGCAACCAGCGACTGGCTTCAGGCTATCGAGGTGGCTGAGCGGCTGGTTAAACTGGGCAAAGACAAGCAGAAGGGTGAGATTGCCCATTTTTATTGCGAACTCGCGCTGCAGGCAATGAGCAGCGACGATCTCGACAGGGCGATGACCCTGTTGAAAAAGGGGGAGTCAGCCGATCGCCAGAGCGCACGCGTCTCGATTATGATGGGGCGCATCCTGATGGAGAAAGGGGAGTACGCCAAAGCCATCGAACATCTGCAGCGTGTTCTGGATCAGGATAAAGAGCTGGTCAGTGAAACGCTGCCAATGTTGGAAACCTGTTTTCAGCGTCTTAATCAGCCCGACGCCTGGGCCGCATTTCTTAAACGCTGTGTGGAAGAGAACACCGGCGCCGCGGCGGAACTGTATCTTTCTGCGATTCTGGAGCAGGAGCAGGGCGCGGAAGCCGCGCAAAACTACATTAATAACCAGTTACAGCGTCACCCCAACATGCGCGTATTCCATCGTCTGATGGAGTTTCATCTGCATGAAGCGGAGGATGGTCGTGCAAAAGAGAGCCTGATGGTGCTGCGCGATCTGGTCGGCGAGCAAATTCGCACGAAACCACGCTATCGCTGCCAGAAATGTGGCTTTACGGCCCATGCGCTCTACTGGCACTGTCCGTCATGCCGGACCTGGTCATCAGTCAAACCGATTCGCGGACTGGATGGGCAATAACCCGTTGGTTATTGTCTCAGTTTTCAATGTATTTTAGTTACAACATACTATTAGCGCTGATAACAGAAATGACCTGATCTCCGTGCGTTTCTCGCCTGGCAGCGCCACAGGGATTGTGATGCGAAAAGCGGGCAGGTAGAATGCGTGCCGTTTGTCTAACGCGCCAGCAGGTGCCTACCGCAGAGGAAATAGCATGGCCTTATCCCAGACTTCACCGGTGTTAGTGGCGCTTGATTACCACGATATGAACAGCGCGCTGCATTTTGTCGATCAGATAGAGCCGGGCAGCTGCCGTCTGAAAGTGGGCAAAGAAATGTTCACACTGTTCGGCCCACAGCTGGTAAAAACCCTGCAACAGCGTGGATTTGAGATCTTTCTCGATCTGAAATTTCACGATATCCCCAATACCACCGCCCGTGCGGTCGCTGCCGCCGCCGATCTTGGCGTCTGGATGGTGAACGTGCATGCGAGCGGCGGGGCACGCATGATGAATGCCGCCCGTGAAGCGCTTCTTCCCTACGGTGAGCAGGCGCCGTTACTGATTGCCGTCACCGTGCTGACCAGTATGGATGCCGAAGATTTACTGGGCCTGGGCATCACGCTGTCTCCCGCAGAACAGGCTGAACGCCTGGCAAAACTCACGCGCGAATGCGGTCTTGATGGGGTTGTCTGCTCCGCACATGAAGCCGCGCGGTTCAAACAGGCGATCGGTCATGATTTTAAGCTGGTGACTCCCGGCATCAGGCCTCTGGGAAGCGACGCGGGCGATCAGCGCCGCGTTATGACGCCACAGCAGGCCCGCCTTGCTGGCGTCGATTATATGGTAATAGGGCGTCCTGTTACGCAGTCAACGGACCCCGCAGCGACACTTAAGGCGCTGTTGCAGGATTTGGAGAGCGTAAAATGAGTCACGATAATCCCCTGGTGTATTCAACTGACGCTGGCCGTATCACTCAGCCTGAACAAAAGGCGGAACGGCCCAAAGGCGACGGCATTGTTCGCATTCAGCGCCAGACCAGCGGACGCAAAGGCAAAGGTGTCTGCCTGATTTCTGGCGTCGATATGGATGATGCAGCATTGAATCAGCTGGCCGCTGAACTGAAGAAAAAATGCGGTTGTGGCGGATCGGTCAAAGAGGGGGTGATCGAAATCCAGGGCGACAAGCGCGATTTATTAAAAAGCCTGCTGGAAGCCAAAGGAATGAAGGTAAAACTGGCTGGGGGTTGAAAGAAGAAACCGGACTACAAGGTAGCCCGGTTTTTTATTATGTAGATGCGCTGCGTAGCCGTGATTTATTTTTATAGCGTGCTTAGTGAACCTGGTGACCGATAATACCACCCACAGCTGCACCACCCAAGGTACCCAGCGCGCTGCCGTTGGTTAATACAGAGCCACCAATTGCGCCGGCACCTGCGCCAATCGCAGTGTTACGGTCACGTTTAGACCAGTTTGAACAGCCGCTCAACGCCACAACCAGGGTGGTCGCCAGAACAGCGGCGGTCAATTTTTTCATTGTAATTGTCATGCACTTCTCCTTTATTGTGTATGCAGATGCAACACAGTAAGTATAGCTGTGAAATTTTTTCAGGCCGCCTGTGAGGCATTATTACCGCTTCCTTTCAGTATAAAAATGCCAGACACCATGGACAATCTGCTTGTAGCGGCTGAAAAGCATCATTAACAGATGGACCTGTCTGATGCCTGACAGAATTCTATTCATTTTGCAGAATTTCCGAAGATGGAAAATTCTTAATTCGCGACACAATTTTTCATTCACAGCCATTTTCCGCTGCTTTTTAGCTATTTGCTCCATAACGTTTTTTCTGCCTGCTCCGCACACTATGACAACCCTTCTCAGCAGGAGAAAAAAATGCTGGAGCACCTTAAACAACAGGTCCTGGAAGCCAACCTGGATCTCCCCAAATACAACCTTGTCACCTTCACGTGGGGAAACGTCAGCGCGATTGACCGTGAGCAAGGTCTGTTAGTGATTAAACCTTCCGGCGTCAGTTACGATGTCATGAAAGTGGAGGACATGGTGGTAGTCAATCTGGCGACCGGCGATGTGGTGGAAGGCGAAAAACGGCCTTCATCCGATACGGCTACGCACCGGGCACTCTACCTGGCCTGGCCTGAGGTTGGTGGAATTGTCCATACGCATTCTCGCCATGCCACCATCTGGGCGCAGGCCGGACGTGCCATCCCCGCGTGGGGCACCACCCACGCGGACGACTTTTACGGTGAGATTCCCTGCACCCGAGCCATGCGTGATGAAGAAATCAAAAATCAGTATGAGTGGAATACGGGCGAGGTGATCATTGAAACCTTCGCAGAGCGCGGACTTTCTCCTTCGGCCATTCCTGCCGTGCTGGTAAATTCTCACGGGCCATTCGCCTGGGGCAAAGACGCACATGCGGCCGTCCACAGTGCAGTGGTACTGGAAGAAGTGGCTTACATGGGATTGTTCAGCCAGCAGCTCACGGCCAGCCTGCCTCCCATTCAGCAGACCCTGCTTGATCTGCACTATTTGCGCAAACACGGGGAAAATGCCTGGTACGGCCAGAAATAATGCCTGGGGCGCAGCGATGTCTGCGTCCCGAAATGGCTAGTGATGAGCGAGCCTTAAGGGAAAGACAGTCTCATCAATGCCGGTTATAGGTTCGCGCCTTTCTGTGATAAAAGCGGGATATATCAAGTAAGTCTACTAATCATTTAATGGTGGTGCATCGGGGATCACTCTGGAATTTATGTTGTAAATCAATCTCTCATTTGGTCTGGCCTCACTCTGGATTAGGCTGATGTGGCGCAATTAGCGCATCAAAATAATAGAGGATGAGACAATGACCGTGATTAACCAACCCACATGCAGACTGTTTTCTGAAGCCGGACAAACCACGCAGTTAGTTGCCTATTACGAGGAAGGTCGTCGCACCATGTGGATGATGTTGCGCGCCCAGCCACGACCCAGTTTTAATCATGAGTTGATTGAAGAGATCATGAATCTGAGCTACACGGCGCAGCGATCGGGCTTACCTGTCGACTTTTGGGTCACCGGCTCGTTAGTACCACAAATGTTTAATGCCGGGGGCGATCTGCGCTTTTTTGTGGAATGTATCCGCAACAATCGTCGCGAAGCGTTACGTGCTTATGCCCGTGCCTGTGTTGACTGCATCCACTCGGCGGCGCGCGGATTTGACACCGGCGCGGTAACGCTGGCGATGATTGAAGGCAGTGCGTTAGGCGGCGGTTTTGAAGCTGCACTGGCCCATCACTTTATTCTGGCGCAAAACAATGCGCGGATGGGGTTTCCGGAAATCGCCTTTAACCTGTTTCCCGGAATGGGCGGCTACTCGTTAGTCGCACGGCGTTCGGGCATGAAACTGGCGGAAGAGCTGATTATGGAAGGCGAATCGCACAGTGCCGAATGGTATGAAACCCGTGGTCTGGTCGATAAGGTTTTCCAACCGGGCGACAGCTACCGCGCCACCCGTACCTTTATCGATACGCTTCGACCCAAGCTGAATGGCGTACGCGCCATGCTGAAGGCGCGCCAGCGGGTACTGCAGCTGTCACGCGCTGAACTGATGGATATCACCGAGGACTGGGTAGATTATGCATTCACCCTTGAAGCGAAGGATATCGCCTATATGGAACGTTTAGTCCAGTTACAAAACCGCCACAGCGCATCACTGCGTAAAGCGGGTTAGAGAATTACACGCGGGCAGGATGCTGAGCCAGCCAGTGCCCAAACTGATCGGCGGGCATTGGTTTTGCGTAAAAATAGCCTTGTCGACCATCAACGCCGCTTTTGAGCACAAAGGCTTCTTCATCGACGGTTTCAATGCCTTCGGCAATGACCTGCAAATCAAGCGCCTTCGCGACCGCAACAATCGCCCTGACGAGTGACTGAGAAACGGGTCGTTTATTCACATTACGGATAAAGCTCTGATCCAGTTTGATCGCATTAATAGGGACGCGCGCCAGCTGTGAAAGGGAGGAATAACCGGTGCCAAAGTCATCAAGGTGAATCTGGGCACCCAGTTCCTGAAATTTACGCATCAGCTTGAGCGCTTCGGCTTCATTCTCAATCAGGCAGCTTTCCGTCAGTTCAATATCCACCGGGCACTCGGTGAGTCCGGCATCCGTCAGGGCTTGTTTCAGGTCACTGTAGATTGTCTGGTCGAGCAACTGGCGCGCCGAGACATTAACCGCGACGCGCAGATAAATATTCTGCTCTCGCCAGGCAATAATTTGCTTCAGCACGTTAAGCATGACCCAGCGACCCAGTGGCACGATCAGCCCGGATTCTTCCGCGTAGGGAATAAATTCACCGGGTGAAACCAGCCCGCGCTCGGGTGAGTTCCAGCGAACCAGCGCTTCCGCACTGCGCACTTTACCGTCAGCATCCACTTTAGGCTGGTAGTGCACTAATAAATGGTCCTGCTCCAGCGCTTTACGCAGGTTGGTGTCGAGCCAGAGATATTCAAAAACCCGACGGTTCATCTCCTCGGCAAAAACACAATAGCGGCCACGATTGTTCTCTTTGGCGTGATACATCGCCGTATCAGCGTTACGAATCAGACATTCACGGTCCTCTCCATGTAGCGGGGCCAGGGCGATTCCGACGGAGCAGCCGCTGTAAACCTCGATAAGGCCGATGCGGAAAGGCTGACGCAGGCGATCGAGAATGCGCGTAGCCATGGCTTCCAGCGCAGCCTGACTGGTGTGCTCAGCCAGCACCACAAACTCGTCACCGCCCAGCCGTCCAAGCGTCTGGTTCTTGCTCAGACAGCTCAGAATCGCCAGGGAAACGGCCTGCAACAGTTGATCGCCGAACATATGACCGTAGGCATCATTCACTTTTTTGAAATTATCTAAATCCAGGTAGACCACGCCAGTTTCACTGCCCTCAGCCCGCTCCAGCGCATGGCTGATTTGCTGATGAATCGCGTGGCGATTGGGCAGGCCAGTGATGCCATCGGTGTTGGCCATCACGCGCAGGCGCTCCTGCGCACGGCGTTCTTCCGTAATATCCGTTCCTGAACAGATGAGGAAAATTTCATTTTTACCGCTGCCGCTGTGAACAAACTTATTACGAAAAAGAAACAGTCGCTGTCCTTTCATCGTCTTGATCCAGCGTTCCACTTCGTAGGAATTCCCATCGCGAAAGAACCCTGCGATGTTCCTGCGTGAGGCCGCAGCTTCCTGTTTGGTCATAAACAGCTGGAAAACATTACGGCCGATCACATCCTGTTCATACAGGCCGGTATACTCTTCGCTGAGGCGGTTAAAGCGTTGAATGTTGCCGCGCTGATCGAGGATAACGATGACCGAGTTGGCCTCCGACACGACCTGTTCAGCAAATGACAGGCCCAGCGTCAGGTCGCGCGCTACCGCCGACGTATCGCCCCATGCCGAAGCGGTGCCCGCCCATACAGACTGGTTGATCCGCCGGCCAACAAAATGCATGGCGACTTGCTCGCCGTGAATCGTTAACGTCAGATTAATACTGGAAGTAATAACGGGCATCGCGCGCAATAAGCTGCACTGGCCGGGCGTCAATGGCACAGCAACGCTGGTATTCGATGATTCATCCAGGGCAAAAAGCAGCGCATCACTGTCTGCGGTTAATCGCCAATGAGGGCTGGTTGTACCAAACAAGGTATACAACAACGATTGCCCTTGTTCATCGGTCATGGTCACTCCCTCCGGGAAGTACATTGCTGGCGTTATCTCGTTATTTTAGCAACAGTATTCATCAACTGACGCCAGCACAAGACGAAACTGTATTTATTTTGCTTTCCAGAAAAAACGGGCAGAAAAAACCCCGCCGAAGCGGGGCACATTTTCTATTCAGCACGGACATTTTCCCAGCTTACCGGCCTGGCTGGGGAAACGGGCATCCAGACAATAACGATGAAAGTCCCGCTCGCTCATCGGCGTAATGTCAGGATGATGTTGCCGCATATGCTGCAGGTATTTCGGGTAATCCTGCACGCCGACCATTAAACGAAAACTTTGCTGAAGTCCCTGCCACAGCGCTCGCCAGCGAAAACCCACGGGTTTTGGCCTGGAAAGCAGCGCGCAGCGCATTATATGCCAGCGACCCTGTGGTCGCGCTACGCGATGGATGCTGTCAACCATGACGAAGCTCCTTACGTAAGGATATGTCTGACTCATGCGTAGTGGGTAGAGCGCTACGCAGCGCGCGACGAATGACAAAGAAGGCCGCAATCAGCATCGTAACGGCAACCAGCATAAAGAACCCGCACAGGGCAGCATTAATCTGGTTACTGAATACGATGGTTTGCATATCGGCCACGGTTTTCGCGGGTGCGATGATGACGCCATCATCCAGGCCTTTTCGGAATTTATTGGCCTGAGCAAGAAAACCAATTGACGGTTTTTCGTGGAAAATCTTTTGCCAGCCTGCTGTCATCGACGTAATAAACAGCCAGATAGTGGGCAAAATCGTCACCCACGCATAGCGCTGCTTTTTCATCTTAAACAGCACGACCGTGCCCAGAATCAGCGCCATCGATGCCAGCATCTGATTACCAATACCAAACAGCGGCCACAACGTGTTAATCCCGCCAAGAGGATCGATCACGCCCTGATAAACGAAGAAACCCCAACCTGCGACGGCGACGGTCGTGCCGGAAAGGTTGCCGAGCCATGAGCGGTTATTGGCCAGTGAAGGCACAACCGTCCCGACCAGATCCTGCACCATAAACCGGCAAGCGCGCGTACCGGCATCCACGGCGGTTAAGATAAACAGGGCTTCAAACAGGATGGCAAAATGATACCAGAAGGCCATCATCGCGCGGCTGTTGAACACCTCCGTAATGATGTGCGCCATGCCGACCGCAAAGGTTGGCGCGCCCCCGGCGCGTGACAGAATTGAGGCTTCTCCCACGTCTCTGGCGATACCGCTTAACATTTCAGGTGTGACGACAAAGCCCCAGCCGTTAATCACCTGAGACGCATTTTCTACCGTAGAGCCAATCAGTGCAGCAGGGGCGTTCATCGCAAAGTAAACGCCAGGGTCCAGCACAGAGGCGCATATCAGCGCCATGATTGCCACAAACGACTCCATCAGCATCGCGCCGTAACCGATAAAGCGAATATGGCTTTCACGCTCAATCAGCTTCGGCGTGGTGCCGCTGGAGACCAGCGCATGGAAGCCGGAGATGGCGCCACAGGCAATGGTAATAAACAGGAACGGGAACAGGGCGCCGGAAAAGACCGGGCCTGAGCCATCAATAAATTTGGTCACGGCGGGCATTTTCAGTTCTGGCATGGCAAAGACGATGCCAACGGCCAGCCCGACAATCACGCCGATTTTCAGGAAAGTAGACAGGTAATCTCTGGGAGCCAGCAGCAGCCAGACCGGCAGCACCGAGGCGATAAAACCATAGATGACCAGCACCCAGGTCAGAGAGGTGCCTTTCAGTGTGAAGAACGGGCCCCAGTAGGGATGCTGAGCCACATCACCACCGTAAATAATGGCCGCCATCATCAGCACAAAACCGATCAAGGAGACTTCGGCGATCTTACCCGGGCGCAGAAAGCGCATGTAAATGCCCATAAACAGGGCGATAGGAATCGTTGCTGCAATGGTAAACAGCCCCCACGGGCTGTTCGCAAGGGCCTTAACCACCACCAGCGCCAGCGCGGAGAGTATGATGATCATCACGCCCAGCGCACCCAGCATGGTAATCACCCCGGCAAAGGCGCCCAGCTCCTGACGGGCCATTTCTCCTAAGGAACGGCCGTCACGTCGTGTAGAGATAAACAGGATCAGGAAGTCCTGTACCGCACCCGCCATCATCACCCCAATCAGGATCCAGATCGTGCCCGGCAGAAAGCCCATCTGCGCCGCCAGAATAGGGCCGACCAGCGGCCCGGCGCCCGCGATAGCCGCAAAGTGGTGACCGAACAGCACCCACTTATTGGTGGGAACATAGTCAAGGCCATCACTGAGGCGCTCGGCGGGGGTAAGACGGCGATCGTCCAGTTCAAAAATGTTGCGGGCGATAAACAGGCTGTAAAAACGATAAGCGATGCTGTAACAGGCTACGGCGGCAATCACCAGCCAGACTGCGTTGACGTGCTCGCCGCGGTTAAGCGCCAGCATCGCGAACGCACCCGCGCCAATTAACGCCACTGCCAGCCAGAGCACGCCGTTTTTGACGTTCTTCATAACTCACTCCTTGTAGAGACCGAATGGAAGGCGATCGGATACAACGAGCTAACGTTAATGTAATGTAATGTAAGTGGAAGTTAATAAAGATAAAACTGTGAAGTGTGGAGCAAATTTAACGCAGAGATACAGAGGCAGGCGAAGGGAAAAAGACCGTCGGAGCAGGCTGTGCTGTTCCGACGGTGGTGTCTTAGGCGGCAGGGCGTGCAACAACGCTGCGTGTTTCCATGCGAACTTCCGCAATGGTCACGTCAATCACGTCTGACACGCGGTAAACCACGTCACCTTTAATCTGTACTGTACCGCTTTCCTGGCTGCACACCAGCTCATCGCGCACAGCATGCAGGAACGGCGCAGGAATAAAGGCTACGGCGCCATTTTCCAGCAGACGAACGCGCATGCCACCACGTGATACATCAATGATTTCTGCGCTAAACTTGCGGTCAGTTGCGGCAAACGGCGACAGATAGCGGGCATAGAGCCAGTCACCTACGTCGCGCTCGGCCATGCGGTTTAGACGACGACGCTCGCTCATCGTGACTGTCAGCGCATCGTCCGGACGGCCGATGGGTTCGCCGCGCACGATCGCCTTCAGCAGACGATGGTTGATCATATCGCCAAACTTACGAATCGGTGAGGTCCAGGTGGCATAGGCTTCCAGCCCCAAACCAAAGTGAGGGCCCGGCTCGGTGGTGATCTCTGCATAGGTCTGGAAACGACGAATACGGCTGTCGAGGAACTGAGTGGGCTGCGCATCCAGCTCACGACGCAGCACGCGGAAACCGTCGAGCGTGGTGATCGCCTGAGGATCGGCCGTGATGCCGTGCGTGGCCAGGACAGCAGCGGCCTGTTCGGCGTTTGCTGCGTCAAAACCGGCATGGACGTTGTAGATACCAAAGCCCAGCTTTTCGCGCAGCACGTTGGCGGCACAGATGTTTGCCAGAATCATCGCTTCTTCAACAATCCGGTTCGCTATGCGGCGCGGTTCGGCGACGATTTCCAGCACTTCGCCTTTTTCGCCCAGCAGGAAACGATAGTCCGGGCGATCTTTAAACACCAGCGCGTGGTTTTGACGCCACTCGGCGCGTGACAGGCACAGGCGGTGCAGCAACCGAATCTGGTCAGCAATCGCGTCGTTCTGTGGTTGCCATTCGCCACTGTTTTCCAGCCAGTCTGAAACCTCGTCGTATACCAGCTTGGCTTTGGACTCGATCCAGGCCGCAAAGAACTGCACATCGTCCGCCAGGCTTCCATCCTGAGCCACGGTCACGCGGCAGGCCAGAACCGGCCGACGCACGTCAGGGCGCAGCGAGCAGACATCGTCAGACAGCTCACGCGGCAGCATGGGAATATTAAAGCCCGGCAGGTAGTTGGTGAAGGCACGCTGCGCCGCCAGCTTATCCAGCTCGCTGCCTTCGGCAACGTAAGCGGTGGGATCGGCAATGGCGATAGTCAGACGCAGGGCGCCATCGTCCAGCGCTTCAGCATACAGCGCATCGTCCATATCTTCCGTGCTGGCGCTGTCGATGGTCACAAAATCCAGCGCGGTCAGGTCTTCACGCGTCAGGCTTTCGTCCAGCATTTCGCCAAAGCCAATTTCTGGCGCTTCACGCTCCAGATTATGACGTGACAGTGTCACCCACCACGGCGCAAGGTGGTCGTCGGCTGTAACGATAAATTCGGTGAGTTCGGCATAAAAGCCACGGTCGCCTTTTAAGGGATGGCGACGCATTTCCGCCACGGCCCAGTCGCCATTCTGGAAATCATGGCTCAGTCCACGGACCGGACGACACTGAATCGCGTCTTTAAGCAGAGGATGATCGGGCACAATTGAAAGGCGGTCATCTTTTTTCTGCACGCGGCCAACAAAACGGCTCAGAAAGGGCTCGACCAGCGTTTCGGGCTCGGCACTTTCGCGATCTTTATCGCTGTGGACGATGGCAACGATACGGTCGCCATGCATCACTTTTTTCATCTGTGGCGGCGGGATGAAATAACTTTTCTGAGCATCGACTTCCAGAAAGCCGAATCCCTTTTCGGTGCCTTTAACAACGCCTTCTGCACGGGGCGTTTGCGAGTGAAGCTTCTCTTTAAGCTGCGCAAGCAGCGGATTATCCTGGAACATGATTTTTACGTTTCGTGGCCTAATAGCGGCTGACAGTTTTACGCGAATCGGGGTCTCGCGGCAAGGCAAAAAGCCGGACGAACCGGCTTTTTGCCTGGAGAAAAGCCTGAATCAGGCAATGCGTTGGGTTGGCAGCGCCTGCGTCAGTTCGAGCTTAACCGGCACGGATTTTGAGGTGGGCGTGCCGCTGATATCACCGAAGCTGTTTAACGGAACCAGCGGGTTGGTTTCAGGATAGTAGGCGGCCAGGTTGCCGCGAGGAATGTTATAAGGCACCAGCTTGAAGCCGCTGACGCGACGCGTGACGCCATCATTCCACAGCGTTTCAATATCCACGTTCTGCCCCTCACTGAACCCTAATTCAGCCATGTCATCGGGGTTGATAAAGACGACTTCGCGCTGACCGTAAACGCCGCGATAGCGGTCGTCGAGACCGTAAATCGTCGTGTTGTACTGATCGTGCGAACGCAGCGTTTGCAGCGTGAAGGGCACGTCCTGATCCAACTGAGGAAACAGCGAGTGGGGCAGCGCAGCAGGGCTAAACTCAGCCTTGCCGGTCGGCGTATTAAAACGCAGTTCTGCCGCCGCGTTGCCAAGATAGAACCCGCCAGGCTGATCGCATTTGGTATTGAAGTCGGCAAAACCCGGAATCGTGGCCGCGATATGATCGCGAATCAGGTTGTAATCCGCTGCCAGATCTAACCACTTCACCTTGTCATCACCAAGAACCGCGTGAGCAATACTCGCCACAATTGAGGTTTCAGAACGCTGCGTTTCCGCCAACGGAATCCCGACGCCTTCAGAGGCATGAACCATGCTGAAGGAGTCTTCGACCGTAATAAACTGGTTACCCGTAGCCTGCAGATCGCGCTCGGTGCGGCCCAGCGTAGGCAGAATCAGTCCTTCATGACCCGGCACGAGGTGGCTGCGGTTAAGCTTGGTGCTGATGTGCACCGTCAGACCACAGCGGGACAAGGCTTCTTCAGTGCGCGGGGAATCCGGTGCCGCCGCTGCGAGGTTGCCCCCGAGCGCGATAAGCACTTTGATTTCATCACGCAGCATGGCGTTGAGCGCTTCAACAGTATTGTGGCCTGCAGCACGCGGGGGTTCAAAGCCAAAGTGCTGACCCAGTGCATCGAGGAAAGGCTTAGCCGGTTTTTCGTCAATGCCCATGGTGCGGTTACCCTGAACATTACTGTGACCGCGTACAGGACACAGGCCTGCACCTTTTTTGCCTAACTGCCCAAACAGCAGCTGCAGGTTGGTGATTTCACGCACGGTATCAACCGAATGCTTGTGTTGGGTGATGCCCATGGCCCAGGTGCAAATAACCCGATCGGCACTCTGATAAATTGCCGCCGCTTCGCGGATTTGCGCCTCTGTCAGGCCGGACTGCGCCACTATCTGCATCCAGTCAGTGCTATCGACCGCATCAAAATAGGCCTCAACGCCATGGGTTTTGGCATTCAGGAAAGCCTGGTCGAACAGGCCGCTTTCGCCCGCCGCAAGGCGTGCACGATGCGTTTCCAGCAGGGCTTTCACCATGCCGCGAACGGCAGCCATATCACCACCCAGATGCGGCTGGTAATAGGCAGAGCTGATGGTGCCCGCTTTAGACGTGACAATTTCCAGCGGCTTTTGCGGATCGGCAAAACGTTCCAGACCGCGCTCGCGTAGCGTGTTGAAGGTCACGATTTTTGCGCCATGGTCGGCGGCGTGACGCAGGCTGTGCAGCATGCGCGGATGGTTTGTCCCTGGATTTTGGCCAAAGACAAAAATGGCATCGGCATGGTCAAAATCGTCAAGACGGATGGTGCCTTTACCCACGCCGATACTGCGTTTCAGGCCCGCACCGCTTGCCTCGTGACACATATTGGAGCAGTCCGGGAAGTTATTGGTGCCCAACATGCGGCCAAACAGTTGATAAAGCCAGGAGGCTTCATTACTGGCGCGACCAGAGGTGTAAAGCTCCATCTGATCCGGGTTATCCATTGCTTTAATATGTTGTGCGATGAGCGCAAAGGCATCATCCCAACTGATGGGTTCGTAATGATCGCTTTCGGCGTTGTAACGCAATGGATGTGTCAGGCGGCCCTGATATTCCAGAAAATAGTCGCTTTGTGCATACAGGGTTGCCACGCTGTGTTTGGCAAAAAAGTCGGTATCAACAACGCGGCGCGTAGCTTCCCATGTGACGGCTTTTGCACCGTTTTCGCAGAAGCTAAAGGTACTTTTATTGTCATCGCCCCAGGCACAGCCCGGGCAGTCGAAGCCGCGTGCTTTGTTCATGCGCATGAGGTTACGCAAATTTTTCAGCGCAGCTTTACTGTCGAAAACAAAACGTGTGGTGGCTTCCAGTGAACCCCAGCCGCCCGCTGCGGCACGGTATGGCTTAATTTGACGCTTAAATTTCATCATGTGTGCAGGCTTATTTTTATGTTGGACGAATGTTGCAAGGATATATCCTGATGGTAAAGATTAGTGTGCTATTCACAACAAAGCTTGTCTAATTGATTGGCTTAATGGTGCGATAGCTGGCGTTTATCGTGGGGCACGTCAAGTGTGATGGTGTTCATGTTTTACCTTTTCGTAACCTTGTCATAACGGGTGTTATCGGCACATCGCGCTAATACTTGCTGTTTAAAACAGAAAAGGGCGCGACACCATGAAACAACTGACCAGCCAGATTCATGCGTTTGGCAAGGCGTTGATGATGCCGATATCGGTGATTGCGGCGGCCGGCATCTTCCTGGGGCTGGCTGCCGCCATGCAGAATCCCGCTGTCACCGGTGAAGCCTTCGCACAGATGCAGGTTGCCCAGCTTATCATCGGGTTTATTCGTAAAGTCGCAGGCGCGCTCTTTGCTAATCTGCCGCTGTTCTTTGCCGTGGCCAGCGCCATCGGGCTGGCAAAAGCGGAAAAGCCCACGGCAGCCTTTGCCGCAGTTATCGGCTATATCGCCATGAATGTCGGCATTAACGCTACGCTGGCCGCCAGGGGCATTACCGCCGCCACGACCACACCTCAGGCGCTGCAGCAGGCCGGAATGGATCAGACCACGGCCATGATGACCTCGGCGGAATATATCCAGATGCTGGGCATTTTCACCTACAACATGAGCGTGCTGGGCGGCGTGATTGCCGGACTGCTTACCGTCATGTTGCATAACCGCTTTTATACCCAGCAGCTCCCCACGGCGATCAGTTTCTTTGGCGGACGCCGTTTTGTGCCCATCGTAACGGTGGTTTTCCTGCCGCTGATCGGTGTGCTTCTGGCGCTCGTCTGGCCCACTATCGGTGAAGGTATTGCCTGGGTAGGACAGATGATCGGTCGGAGTGGGCAGTATGGTGCGTTCCTGCTGGGCGCTTCAGAACGTATTCTGATCCCGACTGGCCTGCATCATATCCTGAATGAAACCGTGCGCTTTACGCCCATCGGCGGTATGGCCATCGTGGACGGGCAGACGATCGTTGGCGCATTAAATATCTTCAATACCTCGCTAACCCACCCCGGGATGATTCCTGATACGACGCTCCGCACCGCCACGCAGTTTCTGGCGCAGGGAAAAATACCGGTCATGATGTTTGGCCTGCCGGCCGCGGCCCTGGCGATCTATCACACGGCAAGGCCTGAGCATAAGCAGCGCGTTAAGGCGCTGGTCATGGCCGGCGCGCTGACGTCCTTTACCACCGGGATCACCGAACCGCTGGAGTTCTGCTTTATTTTTGTTTCGCCGGTGCTCTATCTGCTGCATGCATTTCTAACGGGCCTGTCATTTATGCTGATGTCGATGCTACATCTGATGATTGGTAACGTGCAGGGCGGCATTATCGATCTGGTGGTGTTCGGCGTGCTGGGTGGCAGTAAAACCCACTGGTGGTGGACGCTGGTGCTTGGGGCAATCTACGCACCTGTTTATTACTACGCGTTTCGTTATGTGATTACGCGCATGCATGTCGAAACGCCCGGGCGGGAAACGGACGAGGAAAAACCCCAGCTTGTTGAAGCCAGCGAGCGCACTAACGTGATCATCAGCGGACTGGGCGGGGCGGCCAATATAGAAGATGTCGATTGCTGCTTCACGCGTTTGCGGGTTCGCGTCAAAGACATGAAAGAAGTGGTGGACCAGACGTTAATAAGCACAGGCGCGAATGGAATTAACCGCGTGAGCGAACAGGATGTGCAGGTGATTTATGGCCCACAGGTTGAGAAAATCGCACAAGAGGTGAAATCAGCGTTGGGCGTCGGATAATCCCCTTTTACCCGGCAAAGGTGCAATACCGTGCTTTTGCCGTTTGTCACTCCTTTGCCTTGGCCGCCTTACTTCCTGCCTACTCACTGTCCGCTGTCCCCAAAAAGCGTCTTCGCGATAATCCGGATGTGTGTAACAAACTGGTCACAATATATAAGCCGGGCTTTATGTTTCATTTTGTGAACGGGACTTGTACTTTACCGGTAACACTCTAAGGTAAGAGGTGAAGGTCAAATACACGCAATCAAAAGGGGGTTATTGATGGCTAAACACAGTCTGGTTAAAATCGTTGAAATATCGGCAATTATATTATTTTCGCTGGTGGTGATTTATTTACTGGCTACCGGCGTCCTCTCTTCCACAGGGATTGATCACGCCTGGCCGTATCCCACGAAATGAGTGTCGCAACACCAGGGAAACACCAATAATAATTACAAATTATGCAATGTTAAGATCTACAAGAAACCCAATCCATTGCCCACATGAGGCGTTCTCCGCCTGATTGTCTGATGTACCGCCGTCTTAACAGCGCTTACCCACTACGCCGCACGCACGAAACCGCAAGCGCCCGCGATCTCTTTACCACAATGCTATCTCCGACTGGCAATCTGTTAACCCATCGGCTCATAATAGGTGTTCATGAGAACGGTGTGACGGCGGGTAAAGAAAATCGATATCAAGCAACTGATCTATCTCTGCAATCTCGAACGCGAACGCCATTTTGGTCGTGCCGCCGAAGCCAGCTTTGTCAGCCAGCCAACCTTATCCATGCGGTTAAAAAACCTGGAGCGTGAACTGGGCCTGTCGCTGATCAACCGCAGTAACAACTTTGCCGGTTTCACGCCGGAGGGCGACAGGGTACTGGCGTGGGCACGGGAAATCGTTTCGGTTTATCAGGGGCTGAAGCTGGAGGTCGAGTCGTTAAAACACGGCGTGAACGGTACGCTTCGCCTCGGTGTGGTCCCGCAGTGCAGCGTTTCGTTGGCAGAACTGTTAAAAGCCGTGCAGGCTCGCTATCCGCAGCTGGATTACCGGATTGCCGTGTTAAGTGCCGATCAACTGCTGGACGCGCTGAACAGCCACACGGTTGATGTCGGCATTGGCTTTTTTGAAATGGCGACGCTGCGGGAACTGCATTTTCAGGCATCGCTGCTGGCGGATAGCGGCGTTGAGGCGGTTTTTCATCCCGCCCATTTCCCCCCGTTATGCGCCCATGAAACGCTTGACCTGCCAACGCTGGCGCAGCAGCCGCTGTGTCTGGCGGAGCCAACCCGCTATTTTCGCCGCTATCTGGATATGACGTTTCGCGATGCGGCGCTGGTGCCGCGCGTGGTGGTTGAAAGCGCCTCTGTCATGCAGCTGTTGCAGTGTACCCAGGTCGGTCTGGGTGTTCTGATCTCGCCGCGTGGCCATTTGCTGCCTGAATCCTTACACGGCCTGGAAAAGCGCACTATTTCGATGCCAAAAATGGCGCGTCAGGCCGCGCTGGTGATCGCCGAGCCTGGCCGGGCCACGCCGCTCGCACAGCATTTTTATGACGAAGCACGAAGCTATCTGGCCAGCTAGCTGGCTTCACCGCAGGCATAAAACAACCGGCTGTTCCAGTTGGCCAGCGCGATAGCCTGTATCACGCTGAACTGCCTGGCATGTGACCAGCCAGCTTGCGCCAGCGGTTGCAAATCGGGCGCACTGACGCGCTCTGGCTGGCGGGTGAGCTGAGCGGTTAGTGTGATGACAGCCTGCTGCGCAGTGTTGGTTTTCGCCTCGTCCGCCTGACTCATTCGCTTTTCTGCATCCGCAGCATGCTGCCAGATCCAGCGGCTGCCCAGTATCCGGGCGGCGGTCGCCTCCACGCTTGCGCTTGCGCCATCTTGCAGCTGTTGATGCAGGGCAAACCAGCTTTGCAGCAGCGCAGGCGCGTGAGCCAGCAGCCAGACCGTATCTTTAAGCACCGGCGCATGCTGACACGCGGCGACAGCGGCATGTTGCGCCTCGCTGGCATAGCGCGGCTCCAGCGGCGTCAGCACAGGCTGCCACGCGCAGGGCTGAGCAAACGTCGCCACATCGGCGTCAGGAGCCGGTGACATACCCGGCATCCAGCGCACCGGCCGTTCCAGCAGAGCATGAATCCCGGCGATGACGCGCGCCTGATAGCAGACAAAGCCCACCAGATGGTTAAGTGTGACGATATCGGCTTCGCTCAGCCCTACCGCATGCAGCGCGCGGATGCTCTCCGCCGTAATTAATGCGGGCTGCATCGCCAGCAGGCGGGCATATTGCGTAATTTGTGTCAGGCGATTGTTGCTTTCACGCGAGGAATCAGGACCCGGCAGGGGATTCAGGCGGGCGGAATAGTGGTTACACAGGCGTTGAATGCCAGCCACCTGAGCCACCGTCAAGGCGGTGCTTAGCCGGTCATACAGCGTAAGCGTATGGATCAGCGTGGTTTCAATCTGGTCGGGAAACAGCTGGTCAACAACGTGATGGGCGATTTGTATAGCGGGCTGGTCGGCCTGAAGTAAAGGCTGAATAGCGGAAGCGTCCTGTGCCAACCCCAGTAAAAACCGGTCATCGATATGGGCGGCCTCTGGAAAAAGCGGGGCAGCCTGTACGCTGCGCGGACGGGTCTGACTTTCATAAAACCAGTGGTCCTGGCCGGGATGGCGGCGTTGTTGCATCGTCAGTCCTTTTGCAAAATCTGATGCGGCGCATGCGGTGATTCATTCGCAGGCCGCAGGGCTGACTTATCGTCGCCCACGGGCAGGTCAGGGCAAAAGACCAATCGGTGATAATTAATAGCGATAAGGAATAACGCGGGGATCGGGCAGGGGGCACTCAGGGCGAGCAATGCGCTCGCCCGTGAGAAACTTATTTCAGTTCCAGTTCATTCATCGCAGCGATGCTGAAACCGCCGTCAACGTGAACGATTTCACCGGTGATCCCACCCGCAAGGTCAGAACACAGGAAGGCCGCAGAGTTACCCACGTCTTCAATGGTGACGGTACGGCGAATCGGGGTGACCGCTTCACAGTGGGCCAGCATCTTACGGAAATCTTTGATGCCCGATGCCGCCAGGGTACGAATCGGACCCGCAGACACGGCGTTGACACGCACGCCTTCAGGACCCATCGCGTTAGCCATGTAACGGACGTTTGCTTCCAGGGACGCTTTCGCCAGGCCCATCACGTTGTAGTTAGGGATAGCGCGCTCTGCACCCAGGTAAGACAGCGTCAGCAGGGCGGAGTTAGGGTTCAGCATCGCACGGCACTCTTTTGCCATGGCAACAAAGCTGTAGGCGCTGATGTCATGCGCGATTTTGAAACCTTCGCGGGTTACGGCATTGACGTAATCGCCATCCAGCTGGTCGCCAGGGGCGAAGCCAATGGAGTGCACGAAACCGTCAAATTTCGGCCAGGTTTTTGCCAGCTCAGCGAACAGGGATTTGATGCTTTCATCTTCTGCAACATCACATGGCAGCACGATGTCAGAACCCAAATCTTTGGCAAACTCTTCCACACGACCTTTCAGTTTGTCGTTTTGGTAGGTGAAAGCCAGTTCTGCGCCCTGTTTGTGCATCGCCTGTGCAATACCGTAGGCGATGGAAAGTTTACTGGCAACACCAGTAATCAGAATGCGCTTACCGGAAAGAAAACCCATAGCTGTAATCCTTATGGTCATGGTAGTTGGCGGTCGTGTTGTTTAAATAATAGACGACCGACGTTAATCGACGTGCGGATTCTAGCACGTCTGCTTGAAATCAGGAAAACCGCTCAGCGTTTTCCACAATATGGCGCAAAATCAACGCTCACGCCGCCAGGCTTCGGCGGTCAGCGCCTCGCCAAAATGGCTGTTGATCAGGCGTTTGGTCATCTCGTGCAGCGGCGAGGCGAGCACGTCTGCCGTTCCGCCGCGTTCCACCACTTCACCGTGATGCATGACCAGTACTTTATCGCTGATGTGCTTCATCATGCCAAGATGCTGGGTCACATAAATATAAGCAATGCCGTGTTTTTCCTGTAATTCCAGCATCAGATTGACCAGTTGAGAGCGCATGGTCATATCCAGAGAGGCCAGCGCCTCATCGGCCACAATCACTTTGGGCTGCAGGATCAAGGCCCGTGCCAGCCCAAGGCGCTGTTTTTGGCCCGGTGCCAGCATGTGGGGATAGTAACCCGCGTGATCGCGCAGCAATCCCACCTGACGCAGCGTTGCAATGATGCGTTTTTCCCGTTCCTCAGCATCCAGCCCGGTATTCAGGCGCAGCGGCAGATCCAGAATCTGGCTGACGCGCTGGCGCGGGTTGAGCGACGTTGACGGATCCTGAAAAATCATGCGAATGCGTTGGCTGCGATAGCCATAATCACCAAAGCTGAGCGGATGATCGTCAATAATGATCTCCCCGTCGCTGGGGGCAACGGTGCCGCTAAGCATTTTCGCCAGGGTCGATTTACCCGATCCGTTTTCGCCGATAATCGCCAGGGTCTGTTTTTCACGCAGCGTAAAGCTGACGGATTTCACGGCTTCTACGTGCTGGCGGCGAAACAGGCCAGTGCGGTAGCGAAAGGTTTTGCTGAGATTGCGAACTTCCAGCAACGTTTCCATGTTATTGGCCCTCAACGTTAAGCGGGAAGTGGCAGGCGTAAAGGTGCGAGCGGGTGCCCGTCAGCCGCGGTGTTTCAATGCACTTGCGCTGTGCATAGGGACAGCGTGGCCCCAGGCGACAGCCAATCGGCAGGCTCTCCAGCGACGGAATCGCGCCGGATAAGGTGTTCAGTCGGCTTTTGTGCGGCAGCGGACGACCAAAATCAGGCATGGCGCGAATCAAAGCCTGAGTGTAGGGATGATGCGGGGTCGTCATCAGATCTTCGCTTTGCGCCGTTTCGACCGTCTGGCCGCAGTACATGACGTTAATGCGGTTAGCCCACTGGCTCATCGTGCGCAGATCGTGGCTGATCAATAAAATGGTGGTGTTATTGTTCTGGTTAAGACGGCTCAGCAGGCGGAATATCTGCGCCTGGGTTGTCGGCTCCATCGCATTCGTTGGCTCATCCGCAATCAGCAGGCGGGGCTGATTCGCCAGCGCGATGGCGATCATCACTTTCTGGCACTCGCCCTCGGTTAACTCATAGGGAAAGCTGCGCATGATGTCTTTATGATCCTTTATGCCTACCCGATGCAGCAGTTCAATAGCCCGGGTTTTACGCCAGAACCAAAAGCGCTTCATCCACGGGCCTTTATAGGTCCAGCGCGGAATCGCCTGCATCAGCTGACGCCCGACACTTTCAGAGGGATCGAGACAGGATTGCGGCTCCTGAAAAATCATCGATACGTTATGACCCACGATGCGGCGGCGCTCACGAGCAGACAGACGCAGCAGATCAACGTCATCAAAGACCATGCGGTCTGCGGTAACGCGCCAGTTGTCGTTAGTCACGCCGCAAATCGCCTTGGCCACCAGGCTCTTGCCCGAACCGGACTCCCCGACCAGACCGCGAATTTCGCCTTCGCTGAGAGACAAATTAACGCGATCGACTGCTTTAACCGGCCCGTCCGCGGTCATAAATTCAATTGTCAGATTACGAATATCCAGTAACGGCATTATTCCACTCCCGCCTCGACGGCCCGACGAATGCCATCACCGAGCAGGTTAACTACCAATACGCTGACCATCAGCGCCGCACCGGGCAACATCACGGTCCAGGGGGCCACGTAGACCAGCTCCAGGGAATCGCCCAGCATCGCGCCCCATTCCGGTGAGGGCAACTGCGCGCCAAGGTCGAGAAATCCCAGGGCGGCAATATCAAGAATGGCCATGGAGAGCGCACGCGTAATTTCACTGATCAGCATCGGTAACACGTTAGGGAGAATCGCATGCCACATAATATGAATGCTGGTCGCCCCGTCGAGACGCGCCGCCACCACATACTCTTTTTCCAGTTCGTCATGAACGGCGCTGTAAATTTCCCGCACCAGCCGTGGCATCAGCGCCAGCCAGACCGCCAGCAACGCATGTTCGAGGCGTGGGCCAAGAAAGGCCACCACGATGATGGCCAGCAGCAGAGAAGGAATTGACAGTAACGTGTCCAGCACGTGATTCAGCACGGCAGAGCGCACACCGTGCGTCATGCCCGCCACGATACCGAGTACCAGTGCCCAGAAAGTGGCAAACAGCGTAACGACAATGGCTGAACCCACTGTCGGGGCCACGCCATTGAGCAGACGGCTGAGTAAATCACGCCCTAAATCGTCTGTTCCAAGAAAGAACGACACTTCACCGTAGCGTGACCAGGAGGGCGGTAACAGCTGGTAGCCCAAAAACTGCTGGTCGATGGGATAAGGTGCCAGGAAATGCCCAAACAGACAGAGCAGCAGCAGTGCGCCAAAGCCGTACAGGCCTATCATCGCAGGCATGTCGCTATAAAAATGGTGCCAGCTCTGACGAATTGCGCTCGGCAGGCGTTTTTCGGCGTAGATGTTATCGTAGGGCATACCATTCCTTATGTTTCAGCGGATTCAGCGCCGCACCGACAATGTCAGAGAGCACATTCACCACAATCACCACGCCGCCGGTCACCATCACACCGGCCGATATCGCCGCATAATCCTGCTGGCGGATAGCGTTAATCAGCCAGCGCCCCAGACCGGGCCAGTTGAAGACCATTTCCGTGATCATCGCCAGCGTTAACATGCTGGAAAACTGCAAACCAAGGCGTGGAATGACGGGCGGAAGGGCATTATGCAGAACGTGGCGGCGGATCACGGTAAAACGGGATAACCCACGGGTGGCTGCCGCCTTCACATAGCTTTTTTCCACGACATCGATGGTGCTGATGCGCAATAAACGCACGATCTCGGTCGTTGGCGCCATGGCCAGAACGGTCACCGGCAAAATCAGATGCATCAGCACGCTAATCATCATTTCATGCCGCCACGGCGAGGGGCTGAGCCAGGCGTCGATCAAGGCAAAGCCGGTAATGTTCTGGACCGGATAGAGCAAATCGTAGCGGCCGGAAACCGGCAGCCAGCCCAGCGTCAATGAAAAAAACAGCGTAAACAACAAAGCAAGCCAGAACACAGGAATCGAGAACCCTAGCAGGGCGAGAGCGCTGATCAGTTTATCCTGCCATTTATGGCGCATTGCACCGGCGCAAATGCCCAGCGGTATCCCGACGATCAAGGCTAAGCTAAAGGCCATCAGGCACAGCTCCATCGTCGCGGGAAACACCTCACGCAGCTGTACGCCAATTTCCTGGCCATTGGTGCTGGAAACCCCAAAGTCCAGCTGCAGCATGCCCTTAAACCAGAACCACCAGGCATCGAACAACGATGCGCCTTCCAGCGGCGCGTTAGGGGTGAAATAGCTCAGGCTGAAGCTCACCAGCGAAAGAAAAAACAAGGTAATCACCAGCAATACCAGGCGACGCAGGATATAGATGACCACTTAACGTTCCTCTCGCTCATCACGATACACGCCGGCAAATGACGCATTACCAAACGGACTCAAAACCAGACCTTTAATATCATGCCGATAGGCTTGCAGACGCAAAGATGAAGCCAGCGGCAGAACGGGCAGCTCGCGCGCCAGAATTTGCTGGGCTTTATCATAATTTTCAATACGCCCCGATAACTGCTGTGACAACAGGGCATTTTTCAGCGTGTCGTCAAACGTGGGTGAGCACCAGTGAGCATAGTTGGTCTGGGAACTGATGGCGGCGCAGCTGAGCAGCGGACGAAAGAAGCTGTCGGGATCGTTACTGTCGGTTGCCCAGCCCGCCAGCGTCAGATCGTGGTTCATTGCCATCAGCTGTGCCTCCTGAAAACGCCCCTCAACCGGCACGATGGTGACCTGTACGCCAATTTGCGCAAGGTCAGCCTGAATAAGCTCTGCCGTTTTTAGCGGTGCTGGGTTCCAGGACTGCGAGGCCGCGGGCACGACCAGGCGCAGATGAAGATCGTGAACGCCAGCGGCTTCCAGCGCTTCTTTGGCCTTTTTGGGATCGTAAGGGGTAATGCTGGCATCGGTATCGTAAGCCCAGGACGCGCGAGGCAGTATTGAGGCAGCCGTCTCGGCAGTGCCGTAATAGATAGATTCCATCAGACGCTCATTATTCATCGCCAGCGCCAGCGCGTGACGAACTTCCGGCCTGTCGAGCGGCGGTTTACGGGTATTAAATGCTAAATAGGCGATGTTCATCCCGGGCCGCAGCGTCATGCGCAGTCGGGGATCGTCACGCAGAATGGATATTTGGCTGGCGGCAGGATAGGCGAGCACGTCGCATTCGCCCGTAAGCAGCTTCGATAAACGGCCTGTTCCGCCGGCTCCGAGGTCGATAACCACCTGCTGCAGGCGCGGCACGCCTTTCCAGTAATGCGGGTTTCGCGCCAGACGAATATATTGCCCGCTGCGGTATTCGCTCAACTGGAAAGGACCAGTGCCGACAGGGTGACGATCCAGCGCTTCCTGGCGGCCCACTTTATCCAGGCTGTCAGCATACTCTTTCGACAAAACGGGCGCGTAGTGCGTCGCCAGGTGCCAGAGAAAAGAGGCATCCGGGCTATTCAGACGAAATTCGACGGTATCGTTATCGATTTTTTTAATGCTCTGAACGGAATCGGCGAACTGTAGGCTGTCGAAATAGGGGTAATAGCCACCGTTGACGTTATGCCAGGGATGCCTGCGATCGAACATGCGGGCAAAGCTGAATACCACGTCATCCGCATTCAGGGTGCGGGTGGGTTTGAAGGTTGCGGTGTGCTGGAACTGCACCCCATGACGCAGGTGAAAACGGTAGGTGGCACCGTTATCACGGACTTCCCAACTGGCGGCCAGATCGGACTGCAACCGGTAGGTGTAAGGATCCACATCTAACAGGCGGTCGTACAGCTGTGCAGCCAGCGTATCCACCGTTAAACCACTGCTGGCCATCTGTGGATTGAAGGTATTCAGCGTGCCGTTAACGCAATAGACGAATCCGCTTTGACGGATATCGCCCGCCAGCGTCGGCGCAGACCACACAGGCGCGCTCAACACGCTGAGACTCAGTAACAGCGAAGGAATTAGTTTTAACATAGAACTCAACGATTCTCAGGCATTAGGCAGAGTGTATCGCAAAGCGGGCCTGGCCCCAAATACGCATCAGCGATTACCCGCTGTTTGCGCGCGCACTGGCGTAAAAATGGAATTGGCTGCCGCAGCCGAACGCGATCAGTTTTTACCCAGGCAGAACCTGTTAGTGTCGATGGCACAGGCGGAAAGCACGCATGACGAGCGATGAAGTGACGGAAAAGAAAAAAAATCTACCTGCCGCGACTGCTGTTGGCCGATGAACAGAGAGATATGATCGACCGCTATCTTGCCAGCGGACGCGTGTTCAGGCTGTGGGATAACGGAGTGAAGTGCATTGCTGTGGTGACGCGTTTAAACGAGACGGAATGCGCGCTTAAAAATATTGCGACCTGCCCGGCAGATCAGGGGAAGGGCTATGGACGCGCGATGCTGGCTTATCTTGCAGAGACGTTTTTAAAAGCGTGCAAGACGATGTACGTCGGCACCGGGGACGTACCGGGGATACTGCGTTTTTATCATAAAAGCGGTTTCCGCGCGTCACACCGGGTCAAGGATTTTTTCACGGACAATGATGAAAAACGATTATCGAAGAGGGCGTACAGTTACGTGACATGGTCTATTTGCGCAGAGACGCAAATGACGTGTAAGCACGCGAAGTTGCGTGAAGAATAAAGGCCTGGCGTTGATGTGGAAATGAGAAAAATTCTCAATAAGGCTTTACAGATGCGAACAGGAATGATTATTATTCAGTTGCGCTTCGACGGTGGCTCTACCGAAGAAGAGCACGACATTGCTCACATTGCTTCCAGTTGCCCGCTTCGGCGGGCCCTTTTTTTGGCTCTCGTCCGCTTTCTGTCTCACCCTCTTATCTCAGTCGCATCAATGAATCAACCACGAAAAATTCACAATAAAACAATGGCTTGCCACGTATCGAAACTGCAGCACGCGTTTATACCTGTCCGTCTCGTGCCTGAATCCCGTGCTTTTTCATCATCGCTCTGAGCTGATGGTAGGTCACACCCAGTAAGCCGGCGGCACGACGTTGATTGTACTTCGCCTGTTGTAAGCTGATTTCCACCACATCGTGCTCCTGCCGGTTCTGCCACTGACGCAGGTCAAGCGGTAAAGAAGGCAGGGCCGATGCCGCGTCCGGCACGTGAGCAGGCGGCGGGGCATTTTCGGGGGCGGTGCGTCGTTCAAACGGGTTAATAATGATGTCATCCAGAGGTTCGTCGCTGGTGTTATGGCGATAGACCGACCGCTCAACGACGTTTTTTAGCTCACGCACGTTACCCGGCCATGGATGTTCCAGTAAGGTTTGCTGAGCCTGCTGGGTAAAACCGGGAAACAGGGGCAAGGTCAATTCCCGGCACATCTGGATGGCGAAATGGTTCGCCATTACCAGAATATCGCTACGGCGCTCGCGGAGCGGCGGCAGTTGAACCACATCGAACGCCAGACGATCGAGCAGATCGGCACGAAACTTCCCGGCGGCGGCCAGCGCGGGCAGGTCTTCATTGGTGGCGCAAATCAGGCGCACATTCACCTGAAAAACGTGATTCCCGCCTACGCGTTCAAGCTGACCGTATTCAATAACCCGCAGGAGTTTTTCCTGAACCAGCATCGGGGCGGTTGCCAGCTCATCAAGGAACAGGGTGCCGCCGTCAGCCCGTTCAAAACGGCCCAGGTGACGCTTCTGCGCGCCGGTAAAGGCGCCTGCCTCATGTCCAAACAGCTCAGAATCCAGCAGGTTTTCATTCAGCGCGGCACAGTTGAGCGAGATAAAAGGGCCCTGCCAGCGATCGGACAGATAGTGCAGACGACTGGCGATCAGCTCTTTACCCGTACCGCGTTCGCCCACGACCAAAACCGGTTTTTCCAGCGGTGCAAGTTTTGATACCTGCTCCAGCACTTCCAGAAAGTTGTTCGATTCGCCCAGCAGGTTATCGTTGTTAGGAGGCATGATGAATTTCGCCACTGATTAATCAATTTAACTATCTTAGAACAGATAAAAAAAACCGCCAAGCCTGCAATGCAATAAAAATCAATAAGATAAAAGTTGGCATGCATCTTGAATTAACCTGTGCAGCAAGTTGAAACTATGACAATCAAGAGGAACATCATTATGGGTATTTTTTCGCGTTTCGCTGACATCGTTAATGCCAACATTAATTCCCTGCTGGAGCGTGCAGAAGATCCGCAGAAGCTGGTGCGCCTGATGATTCAGGAAATGGAAGATACGCTGGTTGAAGTCCGCTCCACCTCTGCGCGCGCCCTGGCAGAGAAGAAACAGCTGGCACGGCGGATTGAGCAGGCAGAGCTTCAGCAGGCCGAATGGCAGGACAAGGCTGAACTGGCTCTGCGTAAAGACAAAGAGGATCTGGCCCGCTCCGCGCTGATTGAAAAACAGAAACTCACCGATCTGAGCGCCTCCCTGAAACAGGAAGTTGACCAGGTTGAAGAGACGCTGGCTCGCATGAAAGGCGAAATCACCGAGCTGGAGAAAAAGCTGAGCGAAACTCGCGCTCGCCAGCAGGCGCTTACGCTCCGCCACCAGGCGGCGTCGTCTTCACGTGATGTCCGCCGTCAGCTGGACAGCGGTAAAATTGATGAAGCGATGGCGCGTTTTGAATCCTTTGAGCGTCGCATCGATCACATGGAAGCAGAAGCAGAGAGCCACGGTTTTGGCAAACCGAAAACCCTGGATCAGCAGTTTACCGATCTGAAAGCGGATGACGAAATCAGTCAGCAACTGAACGCGCTGAAAGCCAAAATGAACCGCAGCGAATAAGACGCCGCTTCTGCTGGACAGGATTAAGGAGAGTCAATGAGCGCATTATTTTTAGCCATTCCATTAACGATATTTGTGCTGTTTGTGGCACCCGTCTGGCTATGGCTACACTACAGTAACAAACGCAACGGGGGCACCGATCTGTCGCAGAGTCAGATGCAGCGTCTGCAACAGGTAACCAAAGATGCCCAGCGCATGCGGGAGCGCATTGAAGCGCTTGAAGCCATCCTCGATGCTGAACACCCTAACTGGAGGCAGCCATGATGAAAGGCCGCAAGTTATGGCGTAAGCCTGACGAAGGGAAGCTGATGGGCGTGTGTGCCGGTTTAGCCGAATACCTTGACGTTCCGGTAAGACTGCTTCGCATCATCGTCGTCTTGTCACTGTTCTTTGGTCTGTTTGTGTTTACCGTGATCGCCTATTTCGTGTTGGGCTTTGTGCTGGACGTTAAACCGGCCGGCGTGGATAACGGGGAATACGCGCCCAGCGCCGGTGAACTGCTGGACCAACTGGAAACGACACTGCAACAGGACGAGCGTAATGTTCGGGATATTGAACGTTACGTCACCTCTGAAACCTTCAGCGTGCGCAGTCGTTTCCGTCAAATTTAATCGTTGTTCTGCAGCGGGCCAGAGCCTGGCCCGTTTGTGAACCGTTTGGAGGAAGTAATGACTGTTTCACGCACTGCGGCTTTTCGTCATCGTGCAACACCTGCGTTGAAGTCCGCCGCTAAATTTATCATTATCAATGCGATAACTTATGGCCCTGCGGGCGTGACCGGCTGGGCGGTGAAATCGGTGGCGCGTCGTCCGTTGCGTATTCTGTTAGGACTGGCGCTTGAGCCACTCCTGAAGCGCGTGATGAACAACGTGGCATCACGCTTCATCAAGGAGAAAGATGAAAAGACTGCAAACTGAATTGCTGGCATTAATGAACCGCGGCGTCGATCGCCATCTTCGCCTGGCGGTAACCGGATTAAGCCGCAGTGGTAAAACGGCCTTTATTACCTCGCTGGTCAACCAGCTCCTGTCCGTTCACAGCGGTGCCCGACTGCCGCTGTTTTCCGTGGTGCGCGATGAGCGCCTGCTGGGCGTGAAACGCGTCCCCCAGCGGGACATGGGCACGGCGCGTTTTACCTACGATGAGGGGCTGGCGCAGCTTTACAACACACCGCCCGCCTGGCCAACGCCGACGCGAGGCGTAAGCGAAATGCGCCTGGCACTGCGTTATCGCCCCAGCGATTCGTTACTCCGCCATCTCAAAGACACCGCCACGCTCTATCTTGAAATCGTCGATTACCCGGGTGAGTGGCTGCTCGATCTGCCCATGCTGGCACAGGATTATCTGACCTGGTCGCGGCAGATGAACGGCTTATTACAGGGCGATCGGGCCACCTGGGCCGCGCCATGGCGTGCATTGAGCGAACCACTTGATCCTTTTGCTCCGGCGGATGAGAACCGCCTGGCTGATATCGCTGCGGCCTGGACTGACTACCTGCATCAGTGTAAAGCGGAAGGGCTGCACTTCATTCAGCCGGGACGTTTTGTTCTGCCTGGCGATATGGCCGGTGCGCCAGCGCTACAGTTTTTTCCCTGGCCAGCTGACGATGAAGCCCTGGCGGCGAAGCTGGCGCAGGCCGATAAAGGCAGTAACTTTGCCATGCTGCAGCAGCGATTCAATTACTACTGCCAGCATGTCGTAAAAGACTTCTATAAAAATCATTTTCTGCGCTTTGATCGCCAGATCGTGCTGGTGGACTGCCTGCAACCGCTCAACAGCGGGCCGCAGGCGTTTAATGATATGCGGCTGGCATTAACGCAACTGATGCAGAGCTTTCATTACGGGCAGCGTACGCTGTTCCGACGACTGTTTTCACCCGTCATCGATAAATTGTTATTTGCCGCGACCAAAGCCGATCACATCACCAGCGACCAGCACGGCAATATGGTCTCTCTGCTGCAGCAGCTTGTGCAGGATGCCTGGCAAAACGCCGCGTTCGAAGGCATCAGCATGGACTGTATTGGCCTGGCCTCGGTTCAGGCCACACAAAGTGGGCTGGTCGATCACCGTGGCGAAAAAATTCCGGCACTTCGCGGTCATCGCCTGCAGGATGGCGAGGCATTGACCGTGTATCCGGGTGACGTTCCGCCCCGGCTGCCGGGCAGCGCGTTCTGGCAGCAGCAAGGCTTTCAGTTTGAGCAGTTTCGCCCACAGCAGCTGGATATCGATCGCCCACTGCCGCATATCCGCATGGATGCGGCGCTGGAATTTTTACTGGGAGATAAATTGCGATGAGCGATCCGTTAAAACCGCGTATAGATTTTGCCCACCCGCTGGAGGATAAACCCGAAAGTGTGCTGCGGCCAGCTCAAACGTTTGAAGACGATGCCCAGTCCGCTTTTTGGGCTGTGCAAGACAGCGACGCGACGGTTGAAGAAGAAAGCGCAGGGGAAAGAGCCGTCGAGGCCGCGCTGAAACCTAAACGCAGCCTGTGGCGCAAAATGGTGGGCGCAGGCCTGGCGCTGTTTGGCGTCAGTGTCGTGGCGCAGGGCGTGCAGTGGAGCCACAATGCCTGGCTGGCGCAGGACTGGTTTGCGCTGGGCAGCGGCGTCGCCGGCGGACTGATTGTTCTGGCCGGTGTGGGCGCGCTGACCCAGGAATGGCGCCGCTTATATCAACTGCGGCAGCGTGCGGAAGAGCGCGACCGGGGCCGTGAACTGCTTAACAGCCATGGCGTGGGCCAGGGGCGGGCGTTTTGTGAAAAAATGGCGCGTCAGGCCGAACTCGATCAGGCTCATCCAGCGCTGCAACGCTGGCATGCCTCGCTTCACGAAACCCACAATGATGGTGAAACGGTCCGGCTCTATGCCCAACTGGTGCAGCCGGTTCTTGATCGCCAGGCCCGACGGGAAATCAGCCGCCATGCTGCGGAATCGGCGCTGATGATCGCCGTCAGCCCGTTGGCACTGGTCGATATGGCCTTTATCGCCTGGCGTAACCTGCGGCTGGTCAACCGCATTGCGGCCATTTACGGTATTGAACTGGGCTATTTTAGTCGACTGCGCCTGTTTCGACTGGTACTGCTTAACATGGCGTTTGCCGGGGCCTCAGAGCTGGTGCGCGAGGTCGGAATGGACTGGATGTCGCAGGACATCGCGGCCCGCCTGTCGACGCGTGCCGCGCAGGGCATTGGTGCGGGGCTGCTCACCGCCCGGCTGGGCATCAAAGCGATGGAGCTGTGTCGGCCTTTACCCTGGCTGGAAAATGATAAACCTCGTCTTGGTGACTACCGCCGGGAGCTGTTAGGGCAGTTGAAAGACGCGCTACAAAAGGGCGGGAATAAACATCCGCAAAACTGACTACAGTGGGGGCCGTTAGTTAACGTTCCCCCTGTTTATCGCGCCAAATGTGCGGGGGCCGTGCTGGAATACTGGGAAGATTAACGGCGAAAAACGTCGAAAACGCAAGGCGTTATAGCGCACCGCGCGCAATGGACGTTTAAAAAAAACGCGCTTGCGTTAACGCTGTCAACTTTTCCTGACAGCCCCCTTTCTGCGGACGGGCTGTTTAGCGTATTATCGCGAGATATCAAACGGATTAAGGCCCACGCAATGCGTTTAGAAGTGTTTTGTCAGGACCGTATCGGACTGGCGCGTGAATTGCTCGACCTGTTGGTGGCGCGCAGTATCGATCTCCGCGGCATTGAAGTCGCCGCCTCAGGCCGCATCTATCTCAATTTCTCCACGCTTGAATTCGAACAGTTCAGTAATCTCATGGCGGAAATCCGTCGTACACCCGGCGTCACCGATGTCCGCACGGTCCCCTATATGCCCTCTGAACGTGAACATCGGGTGCTCAGCGCCTTGCTGGTTGCCATGCCAGAGCCGGTATTTTCGGTCGATTTGAGAACGAAGGTTGAGCTGGCGAACCCGGCGGCGCAAAACCTGTTTAATCTTGATGAAAACAAGATCCGCAATTTTACCGCCGACCACCTGATTAACGGTTTTCATTTTGCGCGCTGGCTGGAGAGCGAACGCGTTCAGGCGCAGGCGCAACATGTGGTGATAGAAGGGCGCGACTTCCTGATGGAAGCACACCCGATTTACCTGTCAGAGGACAACGACCAGGCCGACCAGCTCGTCGGCGCAATGGTGATGCTGAAGTCTACTGCCCGTATGGGGCGACAACTGCAGAACCTGGTGGTGACCGATGAAACCGAGTTCGATCATATTGTCGCCGTTACGCCCAGGATGCGGCAGGTCGTGGAACAGGCGCGCAAGCTCGCGATGCACGATGCACCGCTGCTGATTATCGGCGACACCGGTACGGGCAAAGACATGCTGGCGCGGGCCTGTCATTTACGCAGCGCACGCGGAAAGATGCCTTTTCTGGCGCTTAACTGTGCATCGCTGCCGGATGACGTAGCGGAAAGTGAGCTTTTTGGTCACGCAGCCGGGGCCTATCCCAATGCGCTGGAGGGCAAAAAAGGCTTTTTCGAACAGGCAAACGGCGGCTCGGTGCTGCTGGATGAAATTGGCGAGATGTCGCCCACCATGCAGACCAAGCTGCTGCGTTTTCTGAACGATGGCACCTTCCGCCGCGTCGGTGAGGAGCATGAGGTACACGTGAATGTCCGCGTGATCTGCGCCACTCAGAAGAACCTGTTTGAGCTGGTTCAGCGCGGTGAGTTCAGGGAAGACCTTTTCTATCGCCTTAATGTGCTTACGCTGAATCTGCCGCCGCTGCGCGAGCGCGTTCAGGACATTATGCCGCTGACGGAAATGTTCGTGGCGCGTTTCGCCGACGAGCAGGGCATTCCACGGCCGCGTCTTTCCTCACAGCTGAATGCTTTTCTGATGCGCTATAACTGGCCCGGAAACGTGCGGCAGCTTAAAAATGCCTTATATCGTGCATTAACCCAGTTGGAAGGCCATGAGTTACGGCCGCAGGATATCGTCTTGCCGGAACAGGCGCTGGATGTGTCACTGGGGGAAGAAGCGATGGAAGGCACGTTGGATCAGATCACCAGCCGCTTTGAACGATCTATTTTGACGCGGTTATATTTGTCTTATCCGAGCACGCGCAAACTGGCAAAACGACTGGGGGTTTCCCATACCGCCATTGCCAATAAACTGCGGGAGTACGGTCTGGGGCAGAAGCGCGGCGACGGCGAATAAAACGCAGCGGATAAGTCTGGCTTATCCGCTGTAGCCATTATTTCAGCGCAGCGAGTGCGGCATCATAATCGGGTTCAGTGGTGATCTCGTTCACCAACTGGCTGTAAAGCACTTTGTCATGCTCATCCAGTACGATAACGGCACGGGCCGTCAACCCCTGAAGGGCGCCATCAGCAATTTCCACGCCAAAATCTTTTTTGAATTCCCCGCCGCGCAGCGTTGACAGCGTAACCACGTTGTTGAGGTTGTCTGCGCCACAAAAACGCGATTGAGCAAAGGGCAGGTCGGCGGAAATACATAACACTACCGTGTTATTCAGTTCGCCCGCTAACTGGTTAAACTTACGCACCGAAGAGGCGCACACGCCGGTATCGACGCTGGGAAAAATATTCAGAATCTTGCGTTTTCCTGCATACTCAGAGAGTGAAACGTTAGACAGGTTTTTCGCCACGAGGGTAAAAGCGCTAACGCTATCGCCCGGCTGCGGGAACTGACCTGCAACCGCTACAGGGTTGCCCTGAAAGTGAACAGTCTGAGACATAAGAGTTCCTTCTAATGATGTTATCTGACAGATAAGAAAGCGTCAGTACAGGTATAGCCATTGTTTATGACATAAATTTTAAGGGTTTACGAGAGCATTTGTTGCCTAAAGTTAAATGGCGGTGATGAATCCCAGTGAAAAGGAGAGGTAATGAGAACGGTAAAATGTTATCCCGAAGCATGGCCGCTGCATACGCCGTTTGTCATTGCTCGTGGCAGTCGCACCGAAGCCAAGGTTGTTGTCGTCGAAATCGAAGAAGCGGGCGTGAAAGGGATCGGCGAGGCCACGCCTTATACGCGCTACGGCGAAAGCGAAGCCCTGGTGCTGGAACAAATTGCGACTGTTATGCCTCAGCTGCAGCAAGGGCTGTCGCGTGAAGCCTTGCAGAGCCTGTTGCCTGCCGGTGCGGCAAGAAACGCCATCGACAGTGCGCTCTGGGACCTTGCCGCTCGCCAGCAGCATGTGACGCTGGAGCAGCTAGTGGGCGCGGAACCGACCCAGTCTGTTGTGACTGCACACACGGTGAGCATCGATACGCCGGAAGCGATGGCCAGCAGCGCGCAGGCGTTGTGGCAACATGGCGCAACCCTGCTCAAAATCAAAATGGACAATAACTTTATTACCGAGCGCCTGATGGCGATTCGCGCTGCTGTTCCCGACGCGACATTACTTGTGGATGCGAATGAATCCTGGCATGCCGAAGGACTGGCAGCCCGTTGCCAGCTGTTAGCCGATCTGGACGTGGCCATGCTGGAACAGCCGTTACCGGCAGGAGAAGACGCGGCGCTGGCGAACTTTATCCATCCTCTTCCGATCTGCGCCGATGAAAGCTGCCACACGCGGGAAAGCCTGCCAGCCCTCCGTGGACGCTATGAGATGGTGAATATCAAGCTTGATAAAGCGGGCGGACTCACTGAAGCGCTTGCCCTGGCACATGCTGCGCTGCAGCAGGGCTTTACGCTGATGTCCGGCTGTATGATCTGTACCTCAAGAGCGATTCGCGCGGCGCTGCCGCTGGTGCCGCTGGTGCGTTTTGCCGATCTCGATGGCGCAACGTGGCTGGCCGTGGATGTTGAACCGGCGCTCAAGGTACATGAGGGTGCGTTAATGACGGCTGCCAGCGTAGCAGAGTAAGCATCGTCTCCAGATACGTTTCTGTGGCTTCGTCCACCGAGATAGCCGGCATTTCGGCAGTGACGCAGGGCAGACTCAGGTCGTGGCACCAACTGCCAAAGGAGCCCGGCGTAGCATAGCCCACGCTGCTCACTCGCGGTAATTGGGTCTGCGCCGCCAGCCAGGCGCCAACGTCTGTCTGTTCGGGGTCATCAATGCAGGCCAGAGGCTCGTGCCACGAGACAACCCAGGCCGGTTTAAGCTGATGAATAAGCGCACATAGCGCCTGGGTTTCCGGCTCCGATGCAGGATGTGTCCCCGTTGACAGCTTAACGTCCCGCGCGTCTGCCGCGCTGTTCCAGCGGTAGACCGTTTCGCCCGACTGCCAGTTAGCGGCCGGAAAGTTTCGGTTCAGATCCACGCCATTCGCATTGGCACGCAGGCCCAGCTGACAGCCGTCGGGGTTCATCGCCAACACAACATGATGCCGACGCTGTGCCGCCGGCAAGGTCCGCAGCGCAGCGGAAAGGGCGGCTATCGCCGCGTTTTCATCACCGTGCGTGCCGGCCAGAATCAGGCCACTGTCGCCGTCCGCCTGCACGGCGGGAAACCAGAGTAGCGGGGCGCCCAGAACAGAGCGGCCATACTGCTGCCAGGAAATAGCCAGTTTGCCGCGCAGCGGTCGCGGATGAATGGATGACATAGTGACGTTCTCCTGAGTTTATTTAAAAGTAGCGGAAAAGCCGGTCGGGGAAAATAGCTATTTATCAATCAGCAATTTGCGATAAAGTGGCCGTTAACAGGCTGAGTCAGTAATGCGCTGATCCAGCGCGTCTTTATTGCAAAGGGGTGATAATGGTAATCCGCTTTTCATTAACGCTAACGGCCCTGAGCCTGCTTAACGCGTTTATGCCCGCGTTGGCCGCCGAGGTTCCTGCCGGTGCACAGCTCGCCGCGAAACAAGAGGTTGTCCGCCATATCAAAGATGAACCCGCTTCCCTCGATCCGGCTAAAGCCGTGGGCCTGCCTGAAATCCAGGTGATGCGCGATTTGTATGAAGGGCTGACCAGTCAGGATGCCCACGGCAAGATTGTGCCCGGTGTCGCGCAGAGCTGGAGCAGCAGTGACAATAAGGTCTGGATACTTACTTTACGTAATAATGCCCGTTGGTCTGATGGCAAACCGGTGACCGCGCAGGATTTTGTGTACAGCTGGCAGCGCATTGTCGATCCCAAAACCTCATCGCCCCAGGCCTCCTTTATCGCACTGAGCGGCATGAGCAACGCGGGCGCGATTACCAAAGGCGAAATGACACCGGATAAGCTGGGCGTCACCGCCCTGGACAAGAATCGCCTGAAGATTACGCTGAGCCGTCCGGTTCCCTGGTTTCCTGCGATGCTTTCCAACGTCGCATTTTACCCCGTGCCGCAAAGCGTGGTGGAAAAAGAGGGGGCTCAGTGGACGCAGCCGGGCAAGCTGGTCGGCAACGGCGCATACCAACTTGATAACCGCGTGGTAAACGAAAAAATCGTGCTGGTGCGTAATCCTTACTACTGGGACAATGCCCACTCGGTTTTAACCAAAGTGACCTTTCTGCCCATCAATGAAGAGTCCAGCGCCACCAAGCGTTACCGTGCCGGTGATGTGGATATCACCGAATCCTTCCCTAAAAACATGTACGCGTTGTTAAAGAAAACACTGCCGGGGCAGGTGTATACGCCCGATCAGCTCGGTACCTACTATTACGCGTTTAATACCCAGAAAGGGCCAACAGCAGACGTGCGCGTGCGCAAGGCGCTGTCGTGGAGTATCGATCGCGCTGTTATCGCTGAAAAAGTCCTGGGCACAGGGGAAAAACCGGCATGGCATTTCACCCCTGACGTCACGGCCGGGTTCACACCGCTGCCCGCCCTACAGCAGCAGCACAATCAAAAAGAGATGGATGCGCAGGCCAGAGCCCTGTTGGCAGCCGCAGGTTACAGCCCCGCTAAGCCGTTGAAGCTGACGTTGCTGTACAACACGTCTGAAAGCCATCAGAAAATCGCGATTGCGGTGGCGTCGATGTGGAAGAAAAATCTTGGCGTAGAGGTGAAGCTGGAAAATCAGGAGTGGAAAACGTATATAGACAGCCGAAACAGTGGCAACTTTGATGTTATCCGCGCCTCATGGGTAGGGGATTACAACGAACCCTCGACGTTCCTGAATCTCCTTACATCAGGCAACAGCAGCAACATTCCGCGCTTCAGTAATGCCGAATACGATGCCGTCCTTGCCAAGGCAAGTATGGAAACCAGCGATAAGGCGCGCAATGCGGATTATAACCGGGCAGAGCAGATTATCGCTGACCAGGTCCCCATCGCGCCCCTTTATCAGTACACCAATGGACGGCTCATTAAGCCGTGGGTCAAAGGTTACCCGATTACAAACCCCGAAGACGTTGCCTACAGCCGGGAATTGTGGATTGAGAAACACTAAGTCACAGCGGCCTGGTAGCGGCCGTCTTTTGACATCTTTGTACACAGGCTCAGGATTGCAACTCAACAGCGCCACGCTAGACTGTATCGTATTGATTTTGATAGCGGGGTAACGGTGTGGACGGTGTAAAAGGAAAAGCGCTTCAGGTGACAGATGCCATTATTTCCTGCCAGTTGGATGGCAAGGGTGGCATGATCCCCATTGATGAAACGCAGGTGCTGCACGACGAGCATCCCTGCTGGTTGCATCTTAATTATACCCATCCCCGCAGCGCCGAATGGCTGCAGTCTACGCCTCAAATTCCGGATGCGGTGCGCGATGCGCTGGCTGGTGAAAGCATGCGTCCCCGCGTTTCCCGGCTGGGAGACGGTTTTATGATTGTCCTGCGCAGCGTCAACCATAACAGCGATGCACGACCTGACCAGCTGGTGGCAATGCGGGTGTTCATTAACGATCAGCTCATTGTCTCCACCCGCCGACGCAAAGTGTTTGCCGTGGATGAAGTGCTGACCGATCTCGAAAACGGCAACGGTCCGGTAAACTGTGGCAGCTGGCTGGTTGACGTCTGCGATGCCTTAACCGGGCACACCAGCGAATTTATCGAAGACCTGCACGATAAAATCATTGAGCTGGAAGATGCCTTGCTTGATCAACGTATTCCGCCGCGGGGTGAACTGGGTCTGCTACGCAAACAGCTGATCGTGATGCGCCGTTATATGGCCCCGCAGCGCGATGTCTTCTCGCGCCTGGCGAGTGAAAAATTGCCGTGGATGGACGATAGTGAGCGCCGCCGTATGCAGGAAATTGCTGACAGACTGGGCCGCGGCCTGGACGATCTGGACGCGGGCGTGGCCAGAACCGCCGTGCTGGCAGACGAAGTCGCCTCGGTCATGGCGGAATCCATGAACCGCCGAACCTACACCATGTCGCTTATGGCTATGATCTTTCTGCCAGCGACCTTTTTGACAGGCCTGTTTGGCGTCAATCTGGGCGGGATCCCCGGTGGCGGATGGCGCTATGGCTTCAGCGTCTTTTGTCTTTTACTCGTGGTACTGGCGTTAGGCGTGGCTGGCTATCTGCGCAAGCGACGCTGGCTGTAAGGCATGGGAGAGGTGCAGGGCGTCGGTCAGGAAAATGCCATTAACAGGACTAAAGCTGATCGACATCAATATCTGCCAGACGCAAACCGCGCAAAATCTCTCTCGCAGGTGAATGCAACGTCAAGCGATGGGCGTTGCGCTCCATATTGTCTTACTTCCTTTTTTGAATTATTGCATAGCATATTTAATTCGAAATACGCCGGCTAACCAGTCGGCTTTTTTTTGCCCGCTGGCTGAGATGTCAATTCTTTCCTAAGCTTAAAATCCATTCGCATAAGAGGAGAACGGCATGATGGCGATTCACAACAGCGAGCCCATTCCAACGGATCCGCCCCCCATTCCGCAGCCGCAGCCCGATCCGCCACCGGAACCGGAGTTTCCGCCGGTAATGGATCCGCCCCCTCACCGCAACGTATAAAAAAAGGGCACGCGCGTTGACGCGTGCCCTTTACTTTCAATAAACAGATAAGCGTTACTTAATTTCCAGCACGTTAAGACGTTCGCTGAGGTCAGGCGTTTCTTCTTCCTCGGCGCGCCAGCCAACCGGTGTGACCGGCAGCGTTTCGCGATCAAAGGCCAGATCGCCGCCATCGACCACGGCATCACCGTGTTGAATACCTTTAAAATCAAAGAGATTGATATCTGCCATGTGAGAGGGCACAACGTTTTGCATGGCGCTGAACATGGTTTCAATACGGCCAGGATAACGTTTATCCCAGTCACGCAACATGTCTGCGACGACCTGGCGTTGCAGATTCGGCTGAGAACCACACAGGTTGCACGGGATAATCGGAAACTGACGGGCTTCTGAGAAACGAATAATATCTTTCTCGCGGCAGTAAGCCAGAGGGCGGATCACGATATGTTTACCATCGTCACTCATCAGCTTGGGCGGCATGCCTTTCATTTTGCCGCCGTAAAACATATTCAAAAACAACGTTTGCAGAATATCATCACGATGGTGGCCAAGGGCGATTTTCGTACAGCCCAGCTCCGTAGCAGTGCGATACAAAATTCCCCGACGCAGACGTGAGCACAGAGAGCAGGTCGTTTTACCCTCGGGAATTTTATCTTTAACGATTGAGTAGGTGTCTTCTTCAACGATCTTGTACTCAACACCCTGGGCATCAAGATAGTCAGGCAGAATGTGTCCCGGGAATCCCGGCTGTTTCTGATCAAGATTCACCGCCACCAGGCTGAATGAGACCGGCGCGCTTTTTTGCAGGCTACGCAGGATTTCCAGCATGGTATAGCTGTCTTTACCGCCTGACAGGCAAACCATAATGCGGTCGCCTTCCTCAATCATATTAAAATCGGCGATAGCCTCGCCAACGTTACGGCGTAAACGCTTCTGAAGCTTGTTGAGGTTGTACTGTTCTTTCTTGTCAACCGTTTGATTATCTTGCATTTTTAAAAATCTCTAAAACCAAAAGGGGCATATAAGGGGCAAAAAAGTTTGACTACCAGTTTACCATTGAGCTTATCAACCTGCTCGCCAATCATCTCTTCGATCCCGGTGGCGCAGACCTCATCGATCATCAGCGAGTTTTGCGCCCCAACTGATTATCAATCGATCAACAAAATGGGAAGGTGCGCCATCTGATATCAACCTGCATGCAAAAGAATGCCGCACATGGTACGAAATACGGCGACGAATTCCAAATATCAGTAAAATCACGTAACTTTAATCAAAAAATTTACAGATTTTGGACAACTAAAAGCCTATGGCTGAAATGTAAAAGAACCGTGATGCCATCTGCTTAGTGAAGATTATCTTAAGTATAGCTTGCATTTTATTGGAAACGTTAGAGACACTCTCCGTATTCTTTTTATCTAACTTATTGTTTTTTATGGACATAAAAGTCTTGCTCAATGCACTTAGCTCGAAGATAATGTCCTTGAAAATAACCATTTTATTAAGGATTAAAAATGCAAGATCTACAAGGAAGTGACCTTCGCTTAGAGTTTAGCCATAACATAATTGAGCACCTAGGTTTAAAGCTTTATCAAAATAAACCGACTAATGTTATAGCGGAATTAATTTCAAATTCTTGGGATGCAGATGCTGATAATGCTTGGCTTAATGTGTCCGAATTAGAAGAGACAGGTGAGCATTGTTCTATCAGTGTAATAGATGATGGTTATGGAATGGATCCTGCTTCGATAAAAGAAAAGTATCTGGTTATTGGTTTAAAGAAAAGAACAGCTCATAATCCTGCAGAAAAGAGTCTAAATAAAAATCGGTCTTTAATGGGCCGAAAAGGAATTGGTAAATTAGCGCCTTTCGGAATTGCCGGTAAGCTTACAGTAATGACTGTTTATAAAAACAATACTGAATCTAAGATATCAGTATTCACTCTTGATATCGACAAAATGCTCGAGAGTGATAATGCTAAAGCTGGTGCAATTAACCAATACCCACCTGATGTTATTTATTTTGATCATCCATTAAATGATATTGTTCCAGGTTCACTGTCAAAATTTGGTTTTGAGGATTTCTGCAATAAAATACAGAGTACTGGTTCAGGTACTTGTATTTACATGAGCGATCTAAAATTAAAGAAAAATATTTCAGTTGAAAGGTTGGCTCAATCAATTGGACGTAGGTTCACCGTTACAATTGCAAAGCAAGGGTTCAATGTTTTTATTAATGATAATTTAATAGAAGCTAAACATTCACTTCCAAACTTTGATTTAAGATATCCTAGCGAAGGCTATGATGTTGACAAGATCTTAATCAAAGGTGTTGAGAGAGAAGTAAGATGTTGGGTGGGGTTTGTAGAAAAAGCAGATTGGCCACAAGATGAAGCCGGTGTGGGGGTATATGCTCATGGAAAAATCGCGCAAGATAGACCTTTCTTTTTCGGTGTTAAAGGTAAAGAGATTTACACTCGTTATATGTATGGTGTAATCGAAGCTGATTGGCTTGACGAACTGAAAGATGACGTTATATCCACAGACAGGACCTCTATCAATTGGGAGGATGACGAAACCGCTCCTTTATTCCAGCATTGTCATCAAAAAGTAAAGTTCTGGGTAGAGAAATTTAGACGTGACCATTCTCCTGGTGGTGTTGAGAAACTTAAGAAAGTAATGGAAGATAATTCCGACTTGCCGCGAGTAACTAAGGCTGAACAGACAGCGATAGTAGAGCTTGTGCACAAGCTCGGTCCAACTGTACATCAAAATAAAGAAGTCCAATTAGAGGTCATTAAGGCTATGACATCTTCTTGGACCCATAAACCTATGCAGGTATTAGTTAAAAAACTTTGGGACGCATTTGATATTAGTGAAAGTAATACTGATGCTTTTACTAATAGCCTAAAATGCCTCAATGAACATCTAGTTCCAGAGTCATTATCAATGTCTGTAATACAGGCACAAAGGATCTATGCCTTAAGCAAGCTATATAGCTTAAAAAACAATGGTAATGAAAATCAACTTCAAGCTCTTCTTGAAACATTCCCATGGATTTTAGGTACAGAAATGGAGAACTTACGTGCTAACCAATCATTGAAGGCTAATGCTGCAGAGGCTGCCAGAATGGGATTCATCCCGGTGCATGGAGCACTGAAAGATGAGATGGCAAAGGATCCAAATGCTGCCTTAAGACCAGATTTTGTATTTTTTTCTAATGAAAGTGAGAAAGAAATTGTTGTTGTAGAATTAAAAAACCCTCAAATACCACTTGAAATAAAGCATCGTAGCCAATTAACTGCTTACTTAGACTGGTTTGAATCACAATATAATTGCACTAAGCTTAGCGGTATTTTAATTGGGCAAGATGCGCAAAAACTTAATTCTAATGCATCAAATTTAGTAATAAAAAGCTGGGAAGATGTATATATTGAATCGCGAAGAGAACATTTAGAGCTTTTGGCGGCAATGTTACATGGCGTTAGTGATCACTATGATGATGCGCGAGTGTCTCAGGTCTTAGCTATGGGGGGCGAACATACTAGAGAACTACTTATGAAAATAACAAATGCACATTCTCCTCTTAAGGATTTATTTAGTAAGACTGATGCAAAATTATTGAAAAAGATCACTAAAATTCCAAAGTTAGATATTAAAACCGATGATTAATAAAAGAAAATTTACAGCCATTGATCTATTTGCAGGTGGAGGAGGCTTGTCTGAAGGTTTGCGTCAGGCGGGCTATGATGTTATGTCGGCAGTTGAAATAGACTACAATGCGGTCTCAACTTATGAAGCAAATCATCCAGAAACGAAAGTAATTTCCACTGACATACGTCTTTTACCTTCTTCAGCCTTAGAAGATACCTTAGATGGCCGAAAATTGGACTTATTAGCTGCATGTCCTCCATGTCAAGGTTTCTCAACTTTGACGAGAGGAAATAAACGTGAAGATCCTAGAAATCAACTGATTTCAGAAGTTTCCAGATTAATCAGAGATTTGCGCCCTAATGCTATTATGATAGAGAATGTCCCTGGGCTTATGACGCGAGGAGAAAATTATCTTACTGAATTTCTCAATTGCTTAACTGAGCTGGGCTATATATATAACTTTTCAGTTTTACAGGTGGCTGATTATGGAGTTCCTCAGTTACGTAAGCGTTTTGTTTTATTAGCTGGGCATGGATATGAAATAAAGATTCCTTCCAAGTCTCATAGCTCATTAGGTGATGAAAAAACATTGCCATGGAAAACTGTCGCCGATGCAATTAAGGATTTGCCTAAGCCATGCGCGTTAAATGAATTAAGGTCTCTCAGTCATGCTAGCGACCACAATTGGCACGTTACGCGTGTTGTAAGCAATATAACAAAAGAGCGTTTGCGTTTTATTAAACCTGGTGGTTCACGCTTTGATCTGCCCGACGAATTAAGGCCAAATTGTCACAAAGGTAATAATCAAGGCTATAGCAATGTTTATGGGCGTATGGATTGGAATAAGCCTTCACCAACTATCACTGGTGGGTGCACAACTCTTAGCAAAGGACGTTTTGGCCATCCTGAAGAATTGAGAACGATTTCAGTAAGGGAAGCCGCTTTACTGCAAACATTCCCATTGGATTATAAATTTTCTGCGACCAGTATCGATGATATTTGTAAAATAATAGGAAATGCCTTGCCATGTCTTTTTGCAAAAAAAATGGCAGAAGCATGTAAAAAACATTTAAATTGAAAGGTATTTCATAAATTACTTTTAGGGCGGCAACATGCCGCTCTTAATATTCGCCGATAAAAATTAACTTGCGATTCAGCATATCGATTTGCTCGCCGTTCATTTCTTCAATCCACGTTGCATAAATCTCATAAACCATCTGCGCGTTTTCATGTCCCATCTGATTCGCTATAAACGAGGGGTTCGCACCAGCCGATAATAACCAGCAGGCAAAAGTATGCCTCGTATGGTATGGATTACGGCGGCGAATGCCAGCACGTTTTACTGCTGCGTTCCATAGTTGCCCGATGCTGCCCACGCTGTAGTAAGGTTTTTGTTCGCCTTTTCGTATTCTAGGCATGAAAACGAAGTGGAGGCGCTGGGTCTCTGTTTTACCATACTCGCGATGATGGAAAACTATTTTACTCTTTGGCTGGAGGGCTGTTAATTCACGCTGGGATTTAAGTGCTTCAAGTGCTGGCTTCAACAGTTTAATTTTTCTGATCCCCGCATCGGTTTTCGGCGGCCCGAAGATGCCGAGAATGGTTAAGTTTCGACATACACTCACGGTACCTGCGTCCATGTCGATATCTTCCCAAGCCAGAGCGGCTAATTCGCCGTGGCGCAGGCCAGAATAAACGGCAAATTTCCACAAATTCTGGCTCTGCCCTGTTTCGCTCTCCATCAGTTGTACGAACTCAGTCGTTGATATCGGATCTGGTTTTGTTCTGCATTTTTGCATTTTTTTTACCCCATCAAAGGGCCTATGTTTTATAAAGCCAGAGTGATGCGCAAAGCGGAGCAGGGAGCACAACAGCGAAATATAATTATCAACCGTTCTAACAGTACGCCCAATTTTGTTTCCTCTAGCAGCGTTCCGGTAGTACGTCTCACCATTCAGCAGTTCGTTGCGGTAGTTCAGGATGTCGCTGTGTCGAATTGTGGATATCGGCGTGTTTTCGTTGATTACATATTTCAGTGTTTCGATCTGAGAGCTTGTTTTCCGTAGGGTATTTGCGGTCAGCTCGGTCTCTTTGACTTTTAGCCATAGTTCGCACAGTTCGCCCAGCGTGTGAGCTGATAACGTAGTTACCATTTTTACAGCTTTCCGGGACGCTGGAAATCTGGTCTGGTATTCGAACTCGCCCATGTTAATTTCACTGAGTATTAATGCTCGCAGGTTTCCCGCCTTTTTTATATTTGACGGAGTAACAGTCCAGCCTTTCAATATTTCCCGACATCTTTTCCTCCGGTACATAAACCAGATACAAATGCTTTTTCCTCTGATTTCAACGCCCGTTGGTAGTGCTGCCATGGTTATGAATCCTGAATAAATTTATTAATCTTTGGATAGTTGTACCAGGTTGTTCCTCTTCTACTTCCAAGATTTCCCTTCGAAGAAACACGTTTGAAATGAACACCTTCAATCCAACATTCCTGTCTGTAATTTTCAATCTGCCTTTTACGCAGTCCGGTTAAGGCGGTCAAACCTTGTTCAACGACCCATTCCACATTCAATTGAATCTGCGACATATAAACTCCTGACAGGCCAACAGACTACTGTCGACCTGATCCCAAAACTGATTTTCAAGACTCACTTCGGCTGCTTTCTTGCTGCCACGCTTTATCCATAAATTCCTCGCTGAATTCCATTTCTGGAGCCTGTACAAACACGATATATGCTTCTTCCTGACAGTTTGTGCAGTAACCACTCCGAATCCTGCAACCGCAGTCCTGGCAATATTTATCCTTCATGCGGCTCTCCGGCGTTCTGCCTCGATCAACAGTTGTTCTTTGATGATCTCATTTACTTCATCTAAAACCGCTCCTGATAGTGCAATAATACCGTCAGCATCTATTCCTGCCAGGGCGATTAACTCAACGAGGCGACGGGCTTTTTTCATACTGATTTGTGGCGCTATAACGCTTCGAGTAACTTTCTTTTTACCTGAAGAGGCGGCTTTCGCTTTGTCCTTCTCAAGAATTTCCGCCGCACGACTACCGAATTCCTCTATTCGACTTACTGCCACGTCTACGGAAACCTCATTGTTTTTCACTTTCAGCTGTACGGCATGATCTGCCTGACTCAAAGCAAGCAGTTTTTCTACGGTTGGAATAGACAACCCCACATATGCTGCAATTTCAGAGTTCGTAAGGTTGAAAGCAGCCATACGCTTTAGATTCATTGCTTTTTCAAGAGGCGTTAATGCCAACTGATTGTTGGACTTCATCACATGCGCCTGAGCTTCGATGTCACTTCCTTTGAACTGAACGATGCTGATCCAGTCTACGGGTAAACCCGCGTCACGACATCGTTGATAACAGCGGTAACGTCTGTGTCCCTCTACTATCCAGACGCCACCGCTATCAAGGGCTTTAACTTCCAATGCGGGTACTGCACCGCCAGCCATTAAATGCTGAAACAAACTTTCGTCAGCTGCTTGGCACTCGGGAGAGCCATAATCGCGAGAATTGAATCCTTCAATTACATGGATATCGTCCAGACGAATAAGCATTCTTCCATCCGGTCGTTTAATCACACCTTCTTTAGCCATTTGCTTAAATGAATTAGCCATTACTGTTCCTCATTAATTTTTCGCAAATTCTTTTTGCTGATTCGCACTGTTCAACATCGAACCAACCAAAGTGGCAGGCTGAAACGTTTATATTCAATTCTCTAGCGAGCCAGTGATAAGCTTCCGTTCTGCTCATCAGTCCAGAACGCCATATTTTTTCGAAAGGTTTTTTACAACGTTTACGGGCCTGTCGCGTATCAAAATCAGCAAGTGTACCCAATGGCACATCAGTAAATGGATGCATCCCTACATATGCTCCACAATCAATGCATAAATAAACGTAAGGCCAGTCGCTGTAGTCTCTTCCATATACCTCTTGATGCGTAGCAATTCGGACCTCCGCATTGCAAAAACGACAATTGACTGGTATAGGCAACGGATTTTTAACTCTGCCTACTGCTTTGCGGCTTGGGTTTAGAGGAGTTTTTGTTTTTTGCATGTGTTTTAGCCTTGTTTGCATAAGTTTTTTTTATTCTTACCTTCTTGGGTTGGGGGGTTAATTCTAATAATCCGTGATGCCTTCTGTATCCAGCTTGCATATTGAAAATAATAACTTCTGTATAATCTTTTCGATCATCTGGTTTAATTGGTGTGGGGAAAACCAGATTGCCTTTACTTAATGCGTAATATGTTTCATCGTCATTTTTCATAACGTTCTTCTCAACGAGCGGCCATTTCTGGCCGCATTCGGTTTATCGAACTTGTAACGTCACTGGGCCTGTCTCAAGGTGAGCGCCGGGGATCGATTTAATCAATTCCGGGTCTGGTTCTTCTCCAGCAGCTTTGGTCGCTTCAATTTTGGTTGCCAGAGCTAATAAGGCTTTTTTCAATTCGTCGTTCTTTATGGTGGTTACAACTTCGGTATGCGACTCAACAAATTCATCGGGTAACAAATCAACGTCATCGATCCTCAGGCTTACGCTACCTTTACGAGCAGTAAAAGTGTTGAGCGTTGTTTTAAAGTTGGTGCGATTGCTCGCCTGAAGACATTGCAGAAGGTAGCTTTTGAGTGCGTATGTCTGACGCTCCCAGTGCTTTTTACGCTCGGCAACACGGGCAGCTTCTTTTTTGCAGGCTTCTGCTTTTGCATCAAAATCGCGGATAACATTCATGGTGGCGTCGAACTTGTCTTCCAGTATTCCCTCAATGCCTTCAAGCGTGTCAGCTATCATTTCAGGGGTAAGCTCACCGCCTTCTAAAGCTAGGGACTCCAGTTTGGATAGCTCAAAAGCGAGGTCGATAGTTCGGTTGCTCATGCTGCTTTCTCCTGCAATTTGGCGAGGCATTCAGATTTAACTTCTTCGAGTCGGCGCAGACGACCCTCGAGATATTTGGTGTATTCGTGGTCGGCTTTTTCACGGGCCGCCTTGAGATGAACGCCCATTACGCGGGTGAGGGATGAGGCGATACCGGACACTTCACTTGGTGTAACCGCTGTGCGCATGGTGTCGGTGTTTAGTTTAAATTTTTCGTCCAGTTCTTTACGGATACGGGGGATGTTTTCAGCCTTATCGCTGGCGTTGGCCAGCTCGAACTGAAGGGCATTTTCCTGTTTGTATTCCGGCTGGTCATACAGCCCTAGCCACACGTCCGCAGAGAACCCCAAGAGAGAGAGCGCTTTTTTGATGGCATCAGTCAGGGATTTTTTCTGTGCCTCACCATCACAAGTAATCCCGTGTTTAGTTTTGTAGAGGTATTTAGTTGCGCCATATGCTTCCACCTCACCACGAATTTCGCCCTCGATGGCGTACCACAATTTGATTTTAATGCTGTGGTTTTTTTCGGTAATCAGTGTGCCGTCACCGTCCCTAAGCAGGCGATTTCCGATGAATTTTTTATCTTCATAGATGGCTTCGCTCATTGGTGCGCCAGGGAGCATGCGATCTTCCAGAACCTCGAAGCCCCAGCCAGTGCCGATGGGGCCGAAAATTTCGGTCGCACGCATAATCATGTACTCAGCATTGATGCTGGTACCTTCGAAACCTGCGCCAGCAAGGTCTTTGGTATAGCGGGGATCTGTGCGCATTACGCTCCGCCAGATTTTCATGTTGTCGCCTTTTCCAGCGAGATCATGCTCCAGTGCTGCACCTATTGACTGAAAAGTAGTAACAGGAGGCAGTTTCGCGGCTACTTCCGTTTTTTCGACTTCATTTGAGGCGTTTTTGTCATTGGTTTGCGACTGCTCTGGCGCCAAATCTTCAATGCTGAAACGGCCATTACCGAGGTAATTGATACCGGGTTGATCACTGCTGGTCGGCTGCTGAACTGGCGGTGCCTCTTTTAGAGCCTGATATTCTTCTTTAGTGATCTCGATGCAGCCTTGTTCAATAAAGGCTTCGAGTTTTGCCTGCTTGTTAGCACGGCCTGGCTGGCCATCGGCGGTGCGATAGTAGAATGGTCCGGTACGTTCTACAGGTGCCGCAGTTTCCACCGTCCCCGCTGCTGGGTCATCACCAGTGTATTGCGGTTCCACTGAATCAGTTTCTGGTGCTTCATGTTCCAGTACGCGAGTTGATTCCGCCGTGTTTTGTTCGGTTTCATTGGGTTGTTGCTCCATTTTGCCGTGAGCGGCCAGATACTGGGCTATATAGCGACCATGTGATTCAGGGAACTGATAGGTGTCAGGGGCAGGGGCATTACGAACAACATTGAAAATAGTTGGACGGTCATAACTGAGGATGTTTTCCTGGATGCGAAGCTGCGTAGACCACCGTTTCCAGTCCTCTCGATCTTCTTTGATAATACCGTTAGCCCAACGAGTAACAGAGGCCAAAGGTGCATTGGGGTCTATATCACCAACCCAAAGCGCTATCGCAATTTCGAGATCGAGTGTTTTATAAGTGTGTTTATAAGGGCGCGGTATAACTTGAGGAACGCCAGCGAAAATCTCACTGTTAGCGGATTCATTTCTGGACTGCTGGTGCTGCTTAAGCCAGTCATTTAACGCTGCTTTAATCTCAGGCCATTTCTTTTTCAGGGAACAATTTTGCTGAGTCCACTCGATGGCTTCGATGATCCGTTCCGGATACATCGACATCACTTCGGGAGTTCTGTTTAAAGCCTCAATGAGATGGCCATCGAACGTGTTTTGCTCTTCCTGCTGCAATTCAAGAGCTTCTTTATACATAGAAGCAGTGATGTCAGTAGTCTTGTATTTTACAAGGACAGCGGCTTTCGATGAGGAGGCGATTTTGTTGAAATCAACCTTTGTTTCACGCTCTACAGGATGATTCAGTTTTTCATCCCAGTCGTACTGATAAAAAAATTCTTCATCCCATTTATCAAGCGCGGGCCGAGGCATTCCAGGGGAGTCTTCGCACAAAACCAATTTATGCTCAGCTTCCTGAGCAGCCGGATATTCTTCCATAAGAAGAAACATAGCCTTAGCTTGAGCATGTTTATGATCTCTGGCTTCAAAGGCTATAGCCAGCTTGTGCGCACCAGTCTCATCGATTGTTTTTTGGTCAGGCAAAAAACCTACAATAAAGACCTTCTGTTTAGACATGATTGTCTCCATTTTTCACAGATTCATAGGTGTTTATTAGTTTGTTATAAGTTTCTTCGGGTAATACTCTTCCCAAGTGTTGGCAGTCACAAATTTCGAGCTGTCGAATAGCTTGATAAATTAAATCCTCAACTGTTATGTAACCCTCCTGAATAAGATTTGTAAAAGTGTCAGTCATAGCAGATGAAGCAACACTTAATTCAATCTCTTCACCATTGATAAGAGACAATTTCTTGAACCTGATGCTTATAATCAAATTTCACCTCATGGTTATTTTGAAGTGTTGTCATCAATAGACTAAAGGCCCCGATGCGGGGCCAGTATCATCAATGCTTCGTTAATGATTGTCCTGATTTAAAAGCAGCCTGATAAGCTTTATAAGTAATGCCGGAAGTCATTTCAGCGAGTTTGATTTTTGTGATTAATCTACTGATATTTAAAATTGCCTCTTCAAGGCAACAGTATTCACCAAGTAAAAATCCGCCATCCAGAATCACAGTTACTTTATCCTTAGATGGCACGTGAACGATCCCATTGACAAGGTCGTCGCAATTAAATGAAGCAAAACCTGATGATAATTTTTCGATTTTTAATTCAATAGCAGTTACAGTAGATGACAGGATCATAAAAACTCCTTAATTAGATGATAAGTTGCCTACCCTTAGGGCATAAAATCCTGGTGTTGGACACTTCTAAATAAAATATGCTTTTTTTAATAATTTATTGGCGAGATCAAAATTTCTTTTTTTTGCCTCCTTTTGAGCTTGAATTAATGTTGAACGATTAATAATGCGTACATTTTTAGCAGTACAAAAATGTATTGCGTTCATTTTCTTAATCAGTTCAGATTTACCCGCTAGGGTATCGACTGATCCGATAGTACGATTACACCTTGGGCAAATCACCGGGTAGAAACCGCCTTTATCCGGGGTCCAACTTACAAGCGGCTTGTGCATGGCTCCTCCTGCATATGTGCCCTTACGCTGGGCCAGCGGAACGTTTTTACTGAGTAATCACTGTGCGGTGATTGGTGTTGATGGGGATAAGATTAGCTACAGCTAATAAATTGATCAACAGAAAATTTAGTTTTAACTTGATTATGGGGCGTGATTTTATACAAGTAATTGTTTTTATTGAATTACTTTTTTTCCATTCTTTTGCGAGCTTTTAGCAGTTCATCAAACAGCCGGTTAAAGTTTTCAACCCTAGCCCTCATTTCATTGAGCTGAGCATCTTGTTCGGATTCAGGCAACGCGTCGAAGAGGTCTAAAAGTTCCTGCTGTCTTGCATCCATAGTGACGGGTAGCGCGCTTGGTTCTTCTGGAGTTTTATCCTCATCACCAAAGAGAATCCATGTTGGAGAGCAACGCAGGGCCTTACTAAGGGCGTGTAGATTCTTACCCGTAGGCTCGCTATCGTCCCGTTCCCATTGGGAAATCGAAACATCGGTGAGTTGTAGGGCTTTAGCTAAGGTTTTTTGCGTAAAGCCTAAGTCTTTACGGCGGGAGCGAATGCGCTCACCAAGTGTTTTGTCTTTCATTGTCATAGTTAGCTAATACTAATATCTCTTGATCGAGTTATGGCTTATGTGTATTTTATTAGCTATGGCTAATTAAAGAGGTTGGACGATGTTCACTAAGGACGCACTCAATTTTTTTGGAACTAAAAGCAAGCTGGCTTCAGCTGCGGGGGTGAAACTCCCATCGATTTATAAATGGGGGATGTTGGTTCCTGAAGGTAGAGCCTCCCGTTTGCAAAGTGCATCGGGGGGGGTTTTGAAGTACGACCCTGATTTCTACGATCGCCATGCTAAACAAAAAAGAGCTGGAGAACTGAATCATGAAAATCACTCCACGGATTGATGCAGTTGCTGCAGAACTGGAGGATTGGGCGATTCAGGTGGGCTGGAAGACTGTCGGCCTTAGAGTGGCTGAAATTTATCACGCTAATGGTGGTGGGAAAATTTTACCTAAGACCGACACAGCGAAGGGGCTAAATAACGCAACGCAGCGCGTTAAACGCATTTTTCGCGGTTTTGATGGTCCTCGTTACGGCCCACAGGCAGAGAGTTTAATCCTTATAGCGCTGGCAGCTTTACCGGCTGAGCGACGCGCTAAGTTGCAAACTCCTGATGACCCGGTTTTCCTTGCAGCTCTGGCGGCAAAAGAGGGTATTCAGGCTGTTAATGCAGTTCATTTAGGTGCAGCGCCTGATTTGGTTTTACAGGCGATTAATGAGGCCATTGCGGCGTTTATTGCCATAAAGCTCGCTATTGAGCGTTTGCTTAATACCGATAATTGGGAAGTTTACCGGGGCAATTATGCGTGATTATGCAACTGTATCGCCGCAATTCTGGCTTGGTAAAACAGGCCGCGAATTAAGAAAAGCGGGGGCAGAGGCACAGGTTGTTGCGTTTTATCTTATGACGTCTCCTCACTCGAACATGCTCGGTTTGTATTACTTGCCGGTACCCTATCTGTCGCATGAAACGGGTCTGGGCTTGGAAGGGGCTGCAAAGGGGCTTGAAAGGGCCATTGAAGCGGGGTTTTGCAGCTATGACGAGGCTTCTGAGATGGTTTGGGTGCATGAAATGGCCGCTTACCAGGTAGGCAGGGCATTGAAGCCAGGTGATAACAAGTGTGCGGGAGTACGTAACTGTTATTCAGCACTGCCTGAAAACCCTTTTCTTTCATTGTTTTACGAAAGATACAAAACTGATTTTCATCTTATTTTTAAGCGCGGAAATGAGAGGGGTTATGAAGGGGCTACGGAGGGGCTTCGAAGTCAGGAACAGGATCAGGAACAGGATCAGGATCAGAAAAACACATTGGGGCATGGCCAATCATCCAAAAAGAAATACCCAGTGGAATTTGAAAAAGCGTGGGGGCTTTACCCCAAACGAGCAGGAGGGAACAGCAAGGCGGAAGCATTCAAAATCTGGACCGAGCAAATTCAATCTGGTGTGAAAGTTTCGGATTTGATTTCGGGCGTTAAACGTTATGCCAATTACATATCCGCAACTAAAAAAACAAATACTCAATTTGTTAAACAAGCCAAGATATTTTTTGGCACTGGTGAATATTACCTTGAAGATTGGGATGTGCCTTCCAAATTTAAATCCTTAGCGGAGTCTAATTGCGATTATGATATTCCACCAGGATGGAATCAGGGTTTTAATAAGAACGATGGAGAAAAAGATGGATAGAAAATTTATAGTAATTATCCGTAAGGCTCGTTGTAGTGATTCAGGTTATTCGATTGAGTACAGTTCAGACCTGAGAATGTTCCCTGACAAACAACAAGCGATCAAACATGGTTACGATGACCAAGATAGCGATGATTTCAATATCGGTGCTGTTGAGAACGGAAGGCTTATTTCATTTGAATGGATCGAAGGGGATATCGGCGAGGATGAGAAAACCCTTCAAAAAATATCAAACGAAATTGGTTTAACTAGGGAATGTGTTGCGCAAATGAAAAAATACTACGTTTCAGGGTGCATTGAAATCGACAGGGATATTAAAACTTGCGCAGATAATGAGGCTAAATTTTTTACACTTTACAAACGTGAAAAAACTGGCCTGAGTCATGCAATTGCAGATTTTACCAACCGTGAAAATGCTGAAATTGTAATGGCCACCTTTGAAAAATGCGACTTTTTACAGCAGTCGTCAAATGCCTTAGCAGCCGAGGTTAATGCGCTGAAAGCGGCTCATAAGAAAGTAGTTTCAGATTTCGAAAAAACTATCAGCCAGCTCATCGGTGAAAGCAACTCTCTTAGATCAACTTATCCCTTACCAGCCACGCCAGAACATGATGTTTACCTGAACTCTGTGCGGGCAGATGCTGTATCGCACTTCTGGAATCGCTCTCTGCGCGACGTAGCCCACGTTCTTAGTGACATTAATGCATTTGATGACAAATCAGAGGCTGCGGATGTTGTGCATTCAGAAATCAAAGAGCGCGTGGATGATTTTCTCGAAAGCCTCCGCTCCGGCACCCATGACACTGCGGATAATGCGAAAGATGCTGAGCGCGCTTCATTAACCGCTTTACCAGTAGAGCGCGATCAATACGGTTACTGGTCACATCCTGACTATCTGGCCTTCTGTGACGGCCGCGAATATATCCATCCTACTGAGTTCAATCAGTGGATGGAATCGAAAGGTTTGGAGTGGACAGTCGATTATCGCGATGAGGAAGAAATAGAATCAGACGTTGATGGTTATGACCTCTCTGCGTGGAATCCTAAAGAACCTGCAGGTGATGGCTGGTTTGTAGGCTCTATCCATGACACCGAAGATGGCGCTGTCTGTATCTGGCTTCGTGCTAAGGCGGGGTTGTGATGGCTAATATTTCACTCCTTTAGTTGATAGCGCTAGATAAAAGTAGAATTTCTAATGGAATAGTTGATAATGAAGATTGTGAACGTTACTTGAGGAATTATAGTGAGTCTACACAGCCAAGATTGGATCAACATTGCAATCGCTGCTGGCACATGTGCTGCAGCATGTTTTAGCTATAAAGCATCTGATGCAGCTAAAAAATCCAACGAAAGCTCAATTCAGCAATTTCGAGAACAGCAAAAGAAAGAGGATGAAAAATGGTTAACAAGTATCCTCCAATCATTAGCGCTTCAATGTAATGAAGAAGTATCGAAAACAGGCGTGCTCAATGATTCTGATTCGTCAATTAGTAGAATAGCGACCCTATCATATAACGCTATAGATTTTGTGAATAGGTATTCCACTGAAGTAAAAAGGAGTTCAAACCTTAGAAATTTTTGGTGTTTCCTTCACTCGTCAGTGTGGTCTGAATTAAAAGGTAGACAAATCCTTAACAGCAAACAGGTAACTGAGGAGGATATGATAATTTTTCCTGGTGCTGCAGAATTTTATAGTACAGTAAAAGAACAATATGATTTTGTTGAAGATAATTTGATTAAAGTTTTGAGTCCTTAGTGAATTTCTCAACTATAAAATCCTAAAATACATAAGCTTAAAAGTATTGTAACCTTTTCTAGGTCGAGTTTAGAACTTAAAAAATTCCACAAACCTAAGAGTTACCTGTAAATTTAATACGGACTTAGCTACGCCCAATGTGGCTTAAAAGGAGCGTATGATTAATCCGGATATCGCACATGTATATGCAACAGTCTAAAACGCTATTGAGTATTTTCGTAAAAAGTTCCAGTATTAAAGAAATACTGTGCTGCCGTTCCTTGGCGGTAAGGACATGGTTTATCATAAGGAGAAATAATAGTGGAAGTTGATTACTTACTTATTGGTCATGGGTTGGATGGTGAAATTAAACGTGATGATTACCCTAAAAAGAACCTGGTAATTCACGAGACGGTTTTAATGTCCAGCCATCAACAGCGAGCAGTCAAACCATCTAAATTTTTTGAAGTGAGTCTTATAAACGATGGTGGAGAGCTTTATGCTGTGGCCATCGCGAGGTCAACTAACTCATCTGAAATAGTCAGGATGATCCGAGATAGTGGTATCAGGCCTATACCAAAAGAGTTATTAAAACAATCTGATTAAGCTCCCGCTGTATGTAGTTTTTGCCCAAACAGCTAAAGTTACCTATTGGATAGTTGATGAGCTTTGCTATGGGGGCTGGCCTAGTTAATCAGAAGGAGGACAGAAAATAGCATACAGACCAAGAACATGCCCATTCTGCAACTTTTGGGGGCCAAGGAAGAACCCTGGTGGAAAATGGTCATGCGATATGTGCGGACTCGAATGGAAGCCAGAGCAAGATAAACGCGAAAAAGACAAACAATGAAACCCCGCCCGCGCGGGGTTCTAAACGTTTGCGCAGGCTGAGAAACCTCTTAAAAAAATAGGGCCAGTGATAATTATTGTAAAGTTGCAGCGCATTACTCATAACTCAAATTTTGTATAAATTTTCCTAATATCCATTGTCAAATTCTCCCTACAATCAACTGTCACCGTTCTTAATTAACGGTTTGCTATACAAAAAATTAGCAATATTTTCAAGTGGATATAATCAACCAACACACATTTTTAAGTATTGAAAATTCGTTGGTATAGTTTTACTGTGCTTTTGTACAGTTGTTTTGTCTGAATATTATTGTGGCTCTAAATCTAAGGGGCGATGTATGCATATACCAGATAGACTTATACCAGGGCTAAATCATTACTCGGGCCTGGTCCTAATCAAGTTTGTTGGGGGCTCGGCGGTAAGGGGGTTCAAGTTGCGTAAAGATGAGTTTGTAACTTCACTTCGCACCATGGACGAAGCAAGAGTTAAAGCTGGTTTGAAGCCTTTTGACTCTGAATGAGTTCGGTTATAATTGTTGTTGTAAGGTCTGAACAACCTACTGAGTAACACTGTGCCACGGAGATCAACCGATGGCACTTATACAACTTGTGAAATCCTCACCTGAAACTCTATCCCCGGCTACGCCTGAGGGTAGACTGTTTCTTCAGCGCATCAAAACAGGCGTGTGGCTCAACTGTGATGTTAAACAGGCCAGAAATTACCTTTTCCATAAACGTTTTTTCGCGTTACTCAATCTTGGCTTTGAATACTGGACACCAACAGGCGGTACTGTAACTCCTGCTGAAAAAAATTATTTGAGAGGGTACGTCCGCTATCTGGTTTCAATCGCCGGTAACGTGGAAATCCTCGTCGATACAGAGCATGCTTATAATCAAACATCTGCCGAACGTAGAGCCAATGGCTTCGCCATTACCAAGTCGTTTGAGGCCTTCAGGAAATGGGCCACAATCGAGGCTGGCTTTTATGATGAATTTATCCTTCCGGACCTGACCCGCCGCCGTGAGCCTCGTTCTATCGCCTTCTCCAGTATGAGTGAAGGAGAATTTTTAGAGGTCTACAAGTCTGTTTTTAACGTCCTCTGGAACACCATTCTCTTCCGTAAATTCACATCTGAAACCGAAGCTGAAAATGTGGCCATGCAGCTACTGGAGTTAGCCGCATGAATATTTGGCCCGAAGAAGTGAAGCGCATTTTTCAAACTAATGTGTCGGTGAGGTGCTGAATGGGGAAAGTTAATTTCCGCAAAGAAGCTCGCGGGCGTGATTGCACTGTCCGCATTCCGGGTATCTGTAACTTCAATCCAGAAACGACCGTGTTAGCCCATTACCGGCTCGCCGGGACCTGCGGAACAGGTTGTAAACCTGATGACACACAGGGCGCATGGGGCTGTGATGCCTGCCATGCAGCTATCGATGGACGCATCAAAACATCTTTCTCTCATGATGAACTTCGCTTGTTTCACGCCGAGGGAGTATTTCGCACTCAGGCAATTCTAAGAAGGGAGGGCAAGCTGTGAGCACTGAAACAGAAAGTGAGTTGCTGAATATCGTTACATTCCCAGCTAAAGAGGGTAAGGGAAAAAGCGATTTACAGTTCTTGCCTCAAGGTGAAAAGGTGTGCTGTTTTCATCGAGCCGTCTCTGTAAATGAACACGAGCGACAGGTTCGTTGTCGCCGTTGCGATAGCGTATTGGATCCGTTCGATTATCTGCTGTCTATTGCTCGGCGAGAAGTGCAACTGGCAGATACCGTTGATTATCTCCGCCGTGAAGAAAAACAGCGGCGCCAGAATATCGAAAAACTTATCCAAATTGAGCGCAACGCGAAGTCAAGGATCCGCCGAGCAGGGTGTAAAGAGCCTTTGCCCCTTTGGCAGAATGAGGTGATTGAGAAATGACACCGCAATTACTCGAATACGCTCGTATAGAACTTACGCAGGCTTTGATGGATACATCAGGCAAAACGAAAGGCCAGTTGCAGGCATTCAGTGAAAACCCGCTGGCAGACAAAAACAGCAATCCACGCAGGCCAGTACATTTAGTTGAGTTGGAGGATGGGAAGGGCGGAACTCGTACAGTGAAGGCAGAGAATACGGCGCTGTACATACTGGAGACACGAAGCCGCCGTAGGCCGTTACCCCCGATAGATGATTATGAATTTGCCGCCGCACCTTGGCGCCGCGCGGTAAACATGCTGCCGCAGCATCAGCAGGCCTGGCTGCGCTACTGCTATGGTTTCGATCTGACGTTCCGCTATCAGACAATGATATGTGAGGCTATCTGGGATGGACATCAGCATCATCTGCCGCTCGGTTTGTTGAAGAAAACCAAAAAGCGGGTTGTTTCCCTCGTCTGGTTGGCTGTGCAGGAAGTCGCAGCGCAGCAGATGAACGATACATACAAGAAATATGCAGGTGCGCTGCTCGCTACACACTTGGGCGTATCACGCTCAACATGGTGCGAGGTTTATGCACATCACTGGAAGATGCTGAAGAGTGCAGTGGCATCATTAGACGTTGAATCATTGGGTAACGTTTTAGCCTGTGTGCCAGAACCAAATTATGACAATGATACGAGCTGGCTATTGCAAAACCGAACAAAATAGACGATATTTAAGACTAATTTGGTATGTTGCCAAAAGTATAATAAGCCCGCCATAGTGCGGGTTTTGTCGTTTTTCCTCATTAAATAAGAACTTCTTCTTTGCGTGAGTATTTTTCAACGTTATAACTAAGTCTCATACATAGGAGTTGTTAATTATGGAAAAAAAAACAGTTACCCCTGAGCAGATAGCGATGGCGATTGTCAAGCATATGGAACCCGTGTTTCCTCCAACAACGCAGGTTAGACAAATTATCGCCAGGGTAAGAAAGGGGGGGATGAAAGATTTCTGGAGCTTGATATTTCGAAGATGCTGGTCGAGTACTTTGAAGAGGCCTTGAAGATTCGTGATTCAATACCTGAAGAAGTTAAAAAAAAGCTAGATAAATAAACGCATAGTTATAGTTTAACCTAAGTATCTTTTTTTAAGCCTCGGCATCGACCGGGGCTTTTTTATGCAAGTACCACCTTTCGGCTTAGAAAACTGTGTTTACAGAGCCTTTTCTTTTTTCCTATTCGGTTTGTGACCTGCGTAGTGCCCTTATCAGCGCGATAGACGCGCAGTGTTAAGGCCGCTGACAGGTCTATTCAGTGCCACATCTTTCCCCGTACCGCTCCTGAATATTCGGGGATTTTTTATTCTCTCACGGCGCCCCGTTCCGGAGGTGACTATGGAAAAACACGGAATAATTGAGCAAACAATGAAATGGCTGGCTGTATACCTGCCGTCGGTTTATGCCGGGCTGACGGCTTTAGGGATTTCTGCATTGATGGATATAAGGGCTGGAAAACCCAAAATCTATACAGCCACTGGGGCGCTAGTTTGCGGAATTGCAGCCTTAGCAGTGTCGGCAATTCTAGAATATTTGGGCCTTCCTGCAAATTCAGGTGCATTCGTAGGCGGCATGATTGGTTTTATTGGTGCTGACCGACTGCGTGATATTGCCGTGTCGTTGTTTTCCAAACGCACTGGCATCAGTACAGAGAAAAGCGAATGAATAAACTACAGTTTCAGAAGGCGGCTAATATCAGCGCCGAATTAGCTGCGCGTTGGTTTCAGCCAATTGATGCGGCGATGACTGATTTTGGCATAACTTCTGCCGATGATCAGGCGATGTTTATCGCTCAGGTGGGGCATGAGTCCGCAGGGTTTACCCGGATCACTGAAAACCTGAACTACAGCCCGGAGGGATTGCTTTCAACCTTCGGAAAGCGCTTCACGCGCGAAACCGCTCAGGAGTACGGGCGCACGTCTGAACATCCTGCTAATCAGCGGGCCATAGCCAACTTCGTTTACGCGGACCGTATGGGTAACGGAGGCCCTCCATCCGATCACGGCTGGATGTATCGCGGTCGCGGCCTGATTCAGATTACCGGTCACGACAATTACAAGGATTGTGGTGCTGCTCTGGGCACCGATTTGTTACTGGTTCCGCAGCTTTTGGAGCAAGATGAATATGCAGCCCGTTCGGCGGCGTGGTTCTATACCGCAAAAGGCTGTCTTATGCACTCCGGGGATATCAAAGCAGTTACGAAAATCATCAACGGCGGCAGTAACGGCCTCATAGATCGGCAGGCGCGCTATGACAAGGCGAAATCGGTGCTTGTATGACCGCGCTGTTAATGTTGCTGAGAAAATATTGGAAGCCGCTGGCGATCACTTTGCTGGTGGCTTTTTTGTTATGGAGTGTATTCAACGCGGGATATGAATCGGCTGATTCTGCCTGGAAGCAACGATGGCTACAGCGAGATCTGGCTGACTCAACCGCAACCTTGCATCGAGAGGTTGCCGAGCGAACTGAAGAACGGCGGCGCCAACAGGCGGTAGACGAGGAAAAGAAACGTGCAGATGAGGAACTGGCAAAAGTACAGGCTGATGCTGACGCTGCTCAGCGGGCTGGTGATGGGTTGCAGCAACAACTCTCAACGCTTCGCAGGCAGTTCGCAAGAAGTGAAACCGGCCGCATTTCCGCAGTTGCAGCAGCAGGCGCGGCAAAAACCGAGACCACAAGAGTGCTTGCCGAGCTGCTTAACGAAGCTGACGGCTTGGCGGGAAAGTTCGCGGAAGAAGCTGATAGGGCTTATGCAGCCGGTATCAGCTGCGAACGGACTTATGGAAAAATAATTTCTGAACGCATTGTGAAACCTATTGAACTTAATCGATAATCTCGGCTTATCATTAGGAGGCTTGAGATGGATTGGTTTGATAAAAATTCTACAGCGCTGATCACCGCTGGTGCAGCGATAGTGTCTGCTGTATTAGCTGCTACAGTTGCTTTCATTAGTTCATGGATTAGTAACAAACAGAACACGCAGCGGACCGAACTTCAGTTCGCTCACGAAGCTGTAAAAATAAAAAAAGAACTCATGATTCAAAAAGGAGAAGAGTTATTTACTGCCTTAGATAAATGGTTGAAGTCCTGCTATGAGTCAAATACTAACTTCATATTTTCTATAACTGAAGGTGAAGTTCATCATTCGGAAAAAGATGAATCAAAGGTAATCAATGAAGTTTATACAAGAGCTAACACTCTGGTAGCTATCTACTTTCCAATGCTGGAAAAAGATTTTAATGAAATCTCTGACACGCAAGTCAAGGCAACTGTAACTTATGCTTGTTATTTGACAAATCAAACTGATAAAAATAAAGCGGCAATATCTATCCACCAAACAAATAGTCTTGTTATCGATAAAGCGAGAGTTTTTCGAGAGAACTTAGCTAATGAAATAAAGAAATTCATTTAGCTGCTTAAGCGTGATGTTTATTTTAACTAAATATTTAATTTCAAATTTTAATAAAAAATTTCTTTTCGCAAAATCTATTTTCATTGCATCAAAGAATGGGCGACTGCCGTTAGCGCCAACTACCGGCAGCCATCATACCCATAGCACAGGTCATGAGTACAACCGAGGCCCACCTGCTTGTACAAGCCGGGCCATAATATTGGATCAACCCACATGGCCAAAGCAAAAAATCAATCAACCCTTGCGATTGTTTATAAATCGCTCAACTCACTTATTGCCTATGCCAGAAATGCCCGGATACACTCCGATGAACAGGTGAGCCAGATTGCTGCCAGTATTAATGAGTACGGCTGGACGAATCCGGTACTGATTGACGAGAATGAAGAAGTGATCGCTGGTCATGGAAGGTTGCTGGCAGCCGAGCAGCTTTTTTTTGATGAAGTGCCAACCATCACCCTGGTCGGGCTGAGTGAACAGCAGAAAAAAGCCTATCGCCTGGCTGACAACAAATTACCGTTAAACGCCGGGTGGGATGATGAATTGCTAAGGCTAGAGTTAAGCGACTTGCTGGACAGTGGCTTTGATATTGATCTCACAGGGTTCTGTCAGTTGGAGATTGACGGACTTTTCAACGTTGATGACAATTTGATATCTGGCGAATCGAAGGCGGGAAATCTGACCGAAAAATTTCTTGTACCACCGTTTTCGGTGCTCAATGCCCGCGAGGGCTGGTGGCAGGAGCGTAAGCGAAGCTGGATCTCTCTTGGAATACAGTCAGAATCGGGGCGTGCTAGCGAACTACTTTTCAATAAATCTTCACAAAGCGGTGCGGTTTACGATAAGAAAAATACTTATGAGGCAAAGACCGGCAGAACGGTAAGCTGGGATGAGTTTTTTCAGGCTCACCCTCATCTGCAAACGTTGCCAACAACGAGTATTTTCGACCCGGTAATTTGTGAACTGGCTTATCGCTGGTTTTCTCCTGATAGCGGGGTGGTGATCGACCCTTTTGCGGGTGGATCTGTGCGGGGTGTTGTTGCAGCCAAACTGGGGCGACAGTATCTTGGCTGCGACCTTAGAAGCGAACAGGTTGAAGTAAATCGTCAGCAGTGGGGGCAGATTGATACTGATGGTAGCGTTGCTCCTCACTGGCATTGCGGTGACAGTCGTGACATACATCAGCACTTCAAAGGGGTGCAGGCTGATTTTCTGTTTAGCTGCCCGCCGTATGCTGATCTTGAGGTTTATTCTGACGACCCCGCTGATATTTCAACGCTGGATTACCCTGAGTTTGTCAGCGCCTACCGGCAAATCATCAAAAATACGTTATCCCTGCTCAAAAATGACCGGTTCGCATGTTTTGTGGTGGGGGAAGTACGCGATGCGAAAGGCATCTACCGCAATTTCGTCAGTGATACGGTATCGGCTTTTTGTGACGCAGGTGCGGCCTATTACAACGAGGCGATCCTTGTAACTCAAGCGGGTAGTCTGCCTGTTCGGGCTGGAAAGATGTTTTCAGCGAGTCGCAAACTTGGCAAGACCCACCAAAATGTACTGGTGTTTGTTAAAGGCGATCCCCGAAAAGCGGTAGAAGCCTGTGGTGAAGTCGATGTCACCGATATTTTTCCTGACGAGTCAGATTAAAGACGATATTTCGCTTTTAAAGCGTCAACACTAGCAGCAATCAATAATGCCGGTTCTCTTCCCATCTGTATTTGAAACGCTGGACGCAGCACGGCTTCTTTGGCCCGTGTGATGGTTCGTGCTTCATTACCTAGGCGGGGAAAACTTCCGGCAAGTTTGATAGCCGCTTCCCACTCGTTTTTACTGGCCAGTTCCCTGAGAACGTCGATTTTATTTTTCATGGCGTTTTCCTCCTTGCTCTGGAAGATAGCGGAGTCACCGCCCCTGTTCGAGGGGATGCGGGGAAAATATGCAGACTTTACCAATAGTGAAAATCGAGGCGCTGGCCGCCCGTCGCCTGACGGAACAGCAGATAGCTGACGTCCTGAATCTGGACCTTACAGAATTAAAGGGAGACCCTCAGAAAATTGGGCGGTTTCGTGAGGCAGTAAGGATTGGCAGGGCAAAGGGCGAGGCGGGGATAAGGGATGCTCTGTACCGGAAAGCGAAAGCAGGAGACGCGCGAGCGTGGCATGAGTTACTTCGGCGAGAAAAGGATTGCGATAACTGAGTGAAGTGTATAAAGGGCGGGAAAGATTTTCCCGCCTAGTAAAGCTACTTACCTTTCAGTAACTTCATCAGTTTAATGAGCCTGTCCAAAATCCCGATGATTAGCTCTAGCTTAGTTTCAGGTATGACAATCAGAGTCATCAAGCTGGCCACCAAAAGAATGAAACAGATTTTCGTTAAAGACATAGATACTCCTAACAAGGCCCTTAACGGATTTGCTAAGGAGTAGCTCTTTACAATTTCGATTTTGGAAACCGAGTGAAAAGTAAATAAAACTTCTTTTTTATATTAAGCTTCTGATTTAGATGGTTATTTATTTTTGATTTGGTTGAATTTACGGCGAATCAAAGAAACTTTCGCCCAGTAAGGACAGTGATCAATGCGCAAACCGGACTGGAAATTACTGCAATCTCAGTTTGCCGCAGCTTTCGCCAGCACGGGCATCTCCCCTAGAGAATGGTGTGAGCAGCACGGCCTTAACTATGACAGTGCCCGTCGTTACATAAAAAAAAACGTAGCCAAAAAAAATGCGCAAAAAAAAACTGCGCATAACCGCACTGAGCCCGCCCAGCAAAGGCTCTCTATGTGGAAAGGCTTTGATTCAACCTGCGCAGCTGAAGATCCGAAGAGATCCGCTTTTTGCGCAGGTTTATCCGACAAAGAATCCATATTTGTTTCTTCCTATTTGCAAAGCCGCGACAAATACGACGCATATCTAAAGGCGGGATATTCAGGTAGCGATCGTCATGCGAGGTTACTTTATCGAAAGCCGGCAATAGCAAGGGCTATAAATCTTGGTATTGAGATGATGAGCGAACAGGCGATTTTAACGGGTCGGGATATTCTCAGGCACTGGCATGAAATAGCCACCGCTGATCCTAATGAGATTTCTCAGTTACGCCGGACTTGTTGTCGTTACTGCTGGGGGGAGAACTTCCTTTATCAGTGGGGTGACATAGCTGAATACGACAAGGCAGCAGAAAAAGCCGCTAAAGATGGTAAGCCTGCACCTGAATATGGTGGTCTGGGCTTTGTGGCTAACGATGATCCCAACCCCGATTGTCCTCGTTGTGGTGGTGAAGGCCTAGCAGATGTATTTCTTGCTGACACGCGGGATGTTATAGGGACCGCGCGGCGATTGATAGCCAGTGTGAAGAAAACAAAATTCGGTATTGAGGTCATGACGCGTGACCAGGACGCCGCATTAAAAAACCTTGCAGCTTTCCACAATCTGGCCTCCAGCGAGCAGGACAGAGAGCTTCGATTACTTGAAATCGAACGCGTACGTCTTAGCAATGAAAAAATCAAAGCCGAAATCGAACACCTCCGTAATGGGGCAAACGGTAACGATCAGATCATTATTCACAATTCGCTGAAGCCGCCTGGCGCTGAATAATCAGGGTGTATCGTGGCGGAAATTTTCTTACCGGAATTACATTCCGAGCAATTGCGTGTCTGGACGGAAGGTTCTGAGCACCGATACAACGCCATACGGTGTGGTCGACGTTGGGGCAAAACCGTAATGCTGGTTGATATAGCAGTGAGCTATGTCACCAACAAATTCGTCATACCAGGAAAAAAGAGGTCGATAGCCGGGCGTGTAGGGATTTTTACCGCGCAATATCGGCAATACCAGGAGATTTTTGACGAACTGGTTGAGTACCTAAAGCCGCTCATTAAAACGCAGTCGAGAAGCGAAAAGCGAATCCTGCTTAAAAATGGCGGCAAGATAGACTTTTGGGTTACTGATGATAACAAACTGGCTGGGCGTGGCCGTAAATATCACTGTGTGCTGATCGATGAAGCCGCATTTACCAAATCGCCGGAAATGCTGGAAGAAATCTGGCCCCGCGCTATCAAACCAACGCTGGTGGATTATCGCGGCCGTGCGTGGGTGTTTTCCACTCCTGATGGTATTAACGATCAGAACTTTTTCTACGCCATCTGTAATGACCCGGCTCACGGCTTCCATGAGCACCATGCACCGTCTTCATCAAACCCTCACCTTCCAGCAGATGAGCTGGCGGAAATAGAGCGAACTACAGACCCCCGTGTATGGCAGCAAGAGTTTCTGGCCATATTTATCGACTGGTCGAAAGAAGCGTTGCTGGACGTGAATAAGCTGCTGGTGGATGGTCTGCCCGTTGAGATGCCTACCACCTGCGACATGATTTTCGCAGTAGCGGATACCGCGCTGAAAGGTGGTACCGAAAACGACGGCACCGGGTTCGTTTATTTCGCATATGAAGAAACCTACTCAAAGCCGCGGCTAACCATCATTGACTGGGATGTGACGCAGATTAAAGCGTCATTGCTCCCGGAATACATGCCGAGCGTCTACGACAACCTCGAACGGCTGGCGAAGATTTGCCGGCCTCGTCATGGAAGCCAGGGCGTTTTTATGGAAGACGCCGCGATGGGTGCCATCCTCAACCAGAAAGCCGAAACTGAAGAATGGGATATGAAGCCCATCAAATCGGTTTTGACCTCTAAGGGGAAAGACGAAAGGGCTGTTTTAGCGTCCGGTCATCACTGGCAGGAAAAAGCAAAAATCGCCAAACCCGCTTTCGATAAAACGGTCGAGTTCAAGAAAAAGACCGCTAACCACCTCTGGCGCCAGATTGCAGGTTTCCACCTGGCCGACCCGAAAGCGCATAAACGCGCTGATGACCTTTTCGACTGCTACACGTACGGCCTGATCATCGCGTTCGGAAACTACGAGGCACTGTAAACAGGGACTTCTGTAATGGCAGAAATTCAGATCAATACCAACCTTAGCTCTGAGCTAATGCAGATACTCGATAGCGAGGCTATCAAGCCGGGTACCGATGTTGGCTACAACACCTGCAAGCTGCTCTGGCAGTTCCATCCCCTCGGCGGGAAGCTGGTGGAAAAGCCGATCAACATGGCGATGTGCAAACCGCGCTCCTATAACGTCGAGACTGACCCGGATGAACGTGTTGTTCGCCAGTTTCGCGAAGTGTGGGAGCGTATGGGCCTCAATGAGAAGATAAAGAATCTTTTTTACGTATCCCGTTGTTATGGTGCTGCCGCGATCGGTGTGGGGACGGATGGCGTGACGTGCAAAGACCCGCTGCCGACTTTTGGGCTGAGAGAAGAAGACGTTTACATCAACGTCTGGGATCCGCTTAATGCTGCCGGCAGCATGGTCACGAACCAAAACCCGAATAGCCGGTTCTTTCAGCAGGCGAATGCAACGCTGAAAATAGCGTCAAAAAACTGGCATCCATCGCGCACGCGGAAAATATTCAACGGCACACCGATTTACCTCGAATATCAGAACTCAACGTTCGGCTTTACTGGCCGCAGCGTGTTTCAGCGTGTTCTGTATCCGATGAAGTCGTATATCGGGACGATGGTGGCAAACAATCTCGTGGCTAAAAAGGCAGGCGTTCTCGTTGCCAAAACCGAACAGAACGGCTCGGTAGCCAGCGGCATCATGGCGGCGGCCACAGGTAAGAAAAGGGAAAACGTCAAAATTTCGGAAAATGAAGGGGTGCTCAGTATTGGCACGAAAGACGATATCGAATCGTTGAACCTTCAGAACATAGATAAAGCGCTATCTACAGCCCGTGACAATATTATCAGCGACATTTCTGCTGGTAGTGATGTTCCCGCCATCCTCATCAAAGAAGAAGCCTTTTCCAATGGATTCGGCGAAGGCAAAGAGGATTCCAAAGCCATCAGCCAGTATGTCGATGGGGTGCGTCAGCTTATCGAGCCGGTGATGGATTACTTCGAGCGCCTGGTGCGTTACATCGCCTGGAATGAGGATTTCTATACCTCGCTGAAGAACGATTATCCGGACATTATCACCGAGGATTATCAGACCACTTTCAGAATGTGGGAGCGTGAGTTTGATGCGGGCTGGCAGGAGCTGGTGGAAGAGTCGCCTGATAAGCGCCGTGAGAGCGACAGCAAGGTTGTGCAGCAAGCCGGTGTTCTGTTCTCAATAATGGCACCACAGCTTGATCCTGAAAACAGGGCGATGGCGGCTGAATGGTTGGCCAGCGTGACCAACGCCACCGAAACCTACGGCGACTCACCGATGATTATCGACAAAGAAGCCCTTTCGAAATACCAGCCACCACCACCGCAGGATCCGAATAATGGCGGACAAACGAACCAGCCGCACGAAACCGAAGAGGAAACCTAAAACCCTCTACGAAATGCTGACCGATGCGATTAATTATTACGTTGATAACGGGTGGGATAGGCAGAAATCGTTGCTTTCCTGGTGCCAGAAACTTCGGGTGGCAGCCAGCCGGGAATCACCCAGCGATGATGTAACGCGCAAGCATCTCACATCAATTTACAGCCGCCTCGTCGTTCACGGTGGCGCTTTACGGGACCAGCCTCCGGACGGGCCCAAACAAATCACCCTCGACAAGATTAAGCCAGAACTCCGTAAGGAGCTTGATCGGCGAATCTTTGCCAGCGCCAACCTTATCAAACTGAACCGTGAGCAGGCTATTGAACGCACTGTGCAGCGTTTTCAGGGGTGGGTGACGTCTATCCCTCCGGACGGTGTGAGCGAGATTGATAAAAACGCGCAGAAATCGGCTATTCGGAAATCTGTCACCGACCTGGATTTCATCAGTCGCCGGGTGGCAATCGATCAGGGGCATAAACTTGCGAGCAACGTGAAATACCTGCTTTCCGTTCAGGGTGGCGCTATCGCGTTTCGCTGGCATTCAAACTGGCGGCGGCCTGGTTACGACTATCGCGTCGATCATAAGCACCGCGACACGCTAATTTATCTGATCCGCGACTCCTGGGCGGTACAGCAGGGATTGATTAAGCCCGAATACGGTTATTACGACGAAATTACCGCTGCCGGCGAAGAGCCATTTTGCAGTTGTCAGGTGTTTCCGATTTATGCCCCGCAGAAATTACCTGCCGAGTTTTTAACGGAGAAAGGAAAACGTGAATTTAACCGAGCTTGAATTAGCACAGCGAATAAGGGACGGCACCGCGCCCTCTCCGATGAAGTTTTCGAACATGTGGCTGGTCAATCTGCGCATTACCGGTACCGGGTTAGCGTACCGGACAGGGCTGAAAGAACACGTATGGCGTGATCCAAATCTCTATCTTAACGACGCGTTTCTTCAACGCTGTAACGGGTTGAGCGAACCGTCAGAGAGCTACGTGGCGAACCATGCCTGGAACTGGAAGAATTTGCGCCTACCAAGCAGCAGATCGTGTGTTCACGTTCGTTTGGCTCACGCATCACCGAATACATGGATATGCGCCAGGCCGTATGTTCTTTTGCAGAACGCGCTGCAGAAAAGCTGAGGAAGGAAAGGCAGTACTGCAAACAGATCGCTGTATTTGTCCGTACCAGCCCTCATGCAGAGGGAGAAGTGTTTTACGGCAATCAGGCCAACGGAAAATTGCTCACACCTTCTAACGATACCCGCGACATTATCCGGGTAGCTATGGACGCACTGGATCAGATATGGCTCGACGGTCACCGCTATATGAAAGCAGGCGTAATGCTGGGCGATTTTTTCAGCCAGGGAGTGTCTCAGCTCAACCTGTTTGATGAGTACCGGCCACAGGCTAACAGTGAGGCCCTAATGCGCGTCGTTGACGGCCTGAATCAGAGCGGCAAAGCCAACCTGTTTTTTGCGGGGCAGGGAATCGAAAAATCGTGGACGATGAAGCGCGATATGTTATCGCCAGCTTATACAACAAGATTCACTGACTTACCCTTAGTAAAATAATTGTTTACCACAACTAATCTCATCATTCCTTGAAAATATGTTAATTATAATAATTTTTATTTACTTTCGGCACACTTATGTACTTTCTTAGAAATCACCCTCCAGACAATGATTGTAATTATCAAAGTAGACGCTGCAATCATAATTGCATCAAAAAAAACATCATTGCTCACATTAAATAAAATGCAAAATGGAATGGAGAAGGCAATGATAAAAAAGAAAAGGTTTAATACTACCATTCCATATTTTAAAGCTTTAGCAACCACCAAAGCGCAACCTGTCTTTTCTACTATATTGGCTTTCCTTATAAATAATGCCCCGTCAAATATTCGCGAATTAACAATTTTGATATTGCCTTGTTTAATAGTGGTCCATTGACATGTAAACATTTTAAATGAATGCCAAAATTTAAAAAGGAAAAACATATCAGTAGAAAGTACAGGTTTGAAAAGCTTTAATGAGTCACCAATGAATACAATTGGCATGACATTATAATTTTTGAATAAAGCTGTTAACTTGCGTTTCTTTTTATTTTCAAATAAATCTTTGGATCTTTCGTTTCGATTTTCTTTTGCTTTGCGATAATTTGAATGAAACTTTAACCAGCGTTCGAACTTTCTTAGACAGATTGCATCCTCGCCTAAATTTTGTGACTTTTGAGTGCTTGAACAAAAAATAATGCCTTCAGTGCGCGAAAAGAAATAGCCTTTGCTATGAATTTTTCTGCCATTTCTTTTTGAACATTTATGATAAAGACCTTTTACGCCTCTTTTCTCTAACTTTCTGGAATAAAGTGCAACGACTGACATATAAACAATGTAGATGAACGGTGAAGAACAAGATAAGAGGAACGCTGAGCTATACAGTGTGTCAAAGTTCATAAAATAATCCGTTATTTTTAGCATTATTATGGAATATCATACCCGAAAAATTACACTAATGTTAAGGTTTTCTTTACATTAAAGAACAAAAAAAATCAAAATACTCCCCAGCTAAAAGGTGAACAAAAGGGGCAAAAAAAGGGCAAAAAAAAGTAAAAAGGGCAAAAAAAGGGCATTAATTGAGGTGGTTGGCGGTGATTAGAGTATGTCGCTATTGGCTTCAAGGGGTTGAAATTTAATAAAAAAACAAAACAATTAATAATTTAGTAAAGGTTATAATATACGTTGAGGTTGTACTGCTCTTTCTTGCTCGTTTCTTGATTTTGTTGCATTACGCGGTTTCTCAGTCATCAAAAGGGACGTTCACAGAGTCAGTGTGCGGCTTAACCCGGCCCTGGCCCTGTGGGCCAATGCGCACGCACAAGCCTTTTACGCACTGCCGCGCCCCTTTGATTGGCTCTCTATGACGGCTTGCCACCGGCAGTAAAAGCCAGCGGACAAAAGTATGCCGCGTATGGTACGGATTACGCGTTCAATTTCCAATATCAATTTCTGCGTGCAGCAGAAAGTTCAAAGCTAAGGATACCGCCACGACAGGTCCGTTAGCCCGGTCTGGCGATAGCGATAAACAGGATGATCTGGTTATTCTGCCTGCAAAGGTCAGGCCACCATCCAGAGGTCTGTCAGGCCACTGTCATTTTTGGTGCTGGCGCGGTTCATCGTTAGCCCGGCAGGGCATCTATATCTCCCTGTCGTCCCATTTACTCGTCCCTGATCACATCATTTCCAGCGACTGCACGCCTTTAACTTCCATGATTTTGTCATACAGGTGCGCATCGCTGGATTTGCGCGATAAGGTAACCTGCACGCTTAATTCACAAAGACCGCTTTCTTCGTCCCGGTTAATCACCGAAATATTGCCGTAGCGGATGCCTTCACGTTGCATCACCAGTAACACCAGCGGCACGCTCTTGGCTTTAAGGTAAACAATCAGCGTATGGTGTTTACCAATTAATAAATGGCTCAGGCGGCGGAATACCTCCAGCACCACCAGTGCCAGCACCGTGCCGTAAATGCCAATCTCATACATACCGCTCCCGATCACCAGCCCGATAGCGGCGGTAACCCAGAGTCCCGCCGCCGTGGTCAGGCCTTTTACCACCTGCTTTTGAATCAGGATGGTGCCGGCACCCAGAAAGCCCATGCCGCTTACCACCTGCGCCGCAACGCGGCTGGGATCGAGCGCCACATGATCTTTCATCAGCATGTCGGCAAAACCGTATTTCGAAACCAGCATAAACATGGCGCTGCCGATACCGACCAGGATATGGGTACGTAACCCGGCTTCTTTGGCACGCATCTGGCGTTCCAGGCCAATCAGCCCGCCTAAAATGCCGGCCAGCGCGATACGAATTAGCATATCCATTAACATTGTTTTTCTCCGGTCATCATCATGTTCAGATAAGTGCAATTACGTGACAGTGTGATAACAGGATAATTCTGCTTGCAATTAGCTGTGAGGTTTTTTGTAAAAAGCTGTTTCTTCTATCGACCCCGCGTCAGGGCTGACATATTCTTGCTAAGCCTTTAACTCACCTTCCCGGAGTCTGATTGATGAAAGCCGCTACTTTTCTGCTGGCTGGTGCCGCGTTGATACTGTCTGCCTGTAGCAGTAACAGCGATGACAACGAGCCACCACAACAAGCTACTGCCGCCCATGTTCAGCCACACGTGGTGATGTCGTCTGTGGCAGAGGCAAATTGTGCCAATGCAGGGGGGACACTGGCGTTCTCAAGTCAGCTGGACGGATCACGCATCGGGATGTGCCAGTTAGTTAACGGCCGCCGCTGCAGCGAACAAGCGCTGATCGGCGGTAACTGCGCACGCTAACGGGTTCAGGCCGGATAACACCGGCCGGATACGTCAGGCGGTAACCTGATTCTGACAGGCTTCGCCGCGATTTAGCTGGCTGAGGTTTTCCAGCGTGGTATCTGAAATCGCCGTCAGGGCTTCGGCGGTGAGAAACGCCTGATGACCGGTAAACAGCACGTTATGACAGGCTGACAGGCGGCGGAATACATCATCCTGAATCACATCATTAGATTTGTCTTCAAAGAACAGATCCCGCTCGTTTTCATAAACGTCCATGCCCAGCGAGCCAATTTTTTGCTGCTTCAGCGCATCAATCGCAGCCTGAGAATCAATTAATCCGCCCCGACTGGTATTTATGATCATGACGCCGTCCCGCATCTGCGAAAAAGCCTGTGCGTTAAGTAAATGGTGGTTCTCCGCCGTCAGTGGGCAATGCAGGCTGATGACGTGCGACTCGGCAAACAGGGTTTTCAGATCGACATATTCCGCGCCGAGCGATAACGCCTGCTCGCTGGGATAAGGATCAAAAGCCAGTAAACGCATTCCGAACCCTTTTAATATGCGCAGCGTGGCGATGCCGATTTTGCCGGTGCCAATGATTCCGGCCGTTTTATTATGCATGTTAAAACCGGTCAGGCCGTCCAGCGAAAAATTGGCATCGCGGGTGCGCTGATAAGCGCGATGAATCCGGCGGTTTAGCGTCATCATCAGCCCCACAGCATGCTCGGCAACGGCCTCCGGGGAGTAGGCAGGCACGCGGACGACCAGTAGCCCCAGCTCGGCTGCCGCGTCGAGATCGACATTGTTAAATCCCGCACAGCGCAGCGCAATGTAGCGGATGCCCAGCCGCGCCAGCTCTTCAAGCACCGGGCGGCTGCCGTCGTCATTCACAAAGATACATACCGCATCGCAGTCTACCGCCGTCTTCGCCGTGCTTTCGCTGAGTAAAAAATCAAAAAAGACCAGTTCGAAACCATACTGTTGGTTGACCTGTTCAAGGTACTTCTGGTCATAGTGTTTAGTACTGTATACGGCGATTTTCATCGTTGTGCTCCTGAAAAGGGAATGTAACAAGAATAACGTTTTCTGTTGCTTTTTGCTGGTCGCTGTTTACCTTTCGCGGTGAAACCTTCACCTTCCGGACGTTACGTGCCATCATTATTCACAGGATAGTGAGAAAAAAAGGATGCTTGTCTTCATGCCGCGGATTTTCCGTCGACGACTCGCCGCTGTTCTGGCACTGATTTTATTGCTGCTGGGATTACTACTGACGATCACACAGTGGCTGCCGCGCCTGGTGGGCATTTGGCTGCCTGCAGGTACGCGCGTCGAGCTGGAGGGCGCGCCACGCTGGCGGAACGGGCAGGTGCTGTTTCCCAACATCCATTACCTGACGGATGACTGTCGTCTGGCGAGTGTCAAAAACGCCGCGCTGGGTTGGCATCACGCGCGCTGGGCGCTCAATGCGGATCAGGTCACGCTGGAAACTGAATGTCTGAAACAGCTTCCTGAAACGCAAAACGATACGGCCGCGCCCAAAACGCTGGCCCAGTGGCAGGCAATGTTGCCGGGCGCCGACATTCATATTGGTAAACTGACCGTGTCCCCGTGGCAGGATTATGCTGGCGGGTTGGATCTGACGCTGGATAAATCGCGCCAGCAGTTACACTACCGCGGTGATAACCTGCAGCTCGACGCCACATTACAAGGACAGCAGCTCAATATCAGCCAACTGACGGTGATGCATCCCGCTTTACCTGAACCGCTCAGCCTCAATGGCCACTTCGAACTGCCCAAATATGCCAACGGCTTGCCGGTGAACGGGGAAATTACCGGCACGCTGGCGCTGACGGCGTTCCCGCAACCCGTGGACGCTGCGCTCAGCTGGTCGCATCAACGTGGTCTGCTTAATGTCACCACGGCGGGCATCGATCGTCCTTTGCTCCATCTTCCCTGGCAGGCCAGCCGAACCCGTATTGATATCGAAAAAGGTGAATATTACTGGCCACTGGCCTCGCAGCCGCTGTCGGGTTTCGTCAATCTGACGCTGAATAACTGGCAGGACGGGCTGGAGGCGACCCAAATCGTTGGTCGTCTCAATATGCTCACGCAGGGCCGGGGCGGTAAAGGTAACGTAGTGCTGGGGATGGGGCCGGGCTACCTCAGTCTTACGCAAAGCCAGCTGCCTTTGCAGCTCACGGGCGAAAGCAAATTCGCGGCGATGCAGCTTTACGGCAGCATTCCCGGCGAGTTGAACGGCTCGTTGCTGAATCCGCAACTGACGGTAAAACCCAAAGCACTTTTGCGCCTGCGCGGGCGTTTGCTCTCCACGCTGGAAGTCGATGAAGCGCGCTGGCCGCTGGCCGGCGTGCGCTTATCTTCGCAAGGCATCTCAGGACGTCTGCAGGCCATTCTCCGCGCTCACGATCCCAGCTTTGGCCGCTTTACGCTGCACCTGGATGGCGGCGCGCATCACTTCTGGCCGGATTCAGGCGTCTGGGACTGGCGTTACTGGGGCGAGGGAGAAATGCGCCCTTTACAGGCAAAGTGGGACGTCAAAGGCACGGGCGGCTGGCGCGATACGCTGATTCATCTGGATAGCCTGTCTACAGGTTTCAATCAGCTGGAATACGGCAGCGTTCGGGTAGAGAAGCCGCGCTTAACGCTGACGGCGCCGGTGAACTGGCAGCGTGATGCGCGCCACCCGTCATTTACCGGCCAGTTCCAGATGCAGGCAGGAGAAACGCGCTTCAGCTACGGTGGCAGGCTGGCGGCCTCAACGCTGGACTTTGGCGCAACGGGCAGCGATCCGGGGCATTTCGTCTGGGGCGGACAGCTGAAAGCGGGCAAGGTGGGGCCGGTACGTGTTAACGGTCGATGGGACGGCGAGCGTTTACGCGGACAGGCCTGGTGGCCAACGCAGTCGCTAACGGTATTTCAGCCGCTTCTCAGCCCTGAACGTAAAATGAAAATTCAGTCAGGTGAGTTACGCGCTCAGGTGGCTTTTTCTGCCGCCGCCAGACAGGGCTTTCAGGCTGGCGGTCACTGGACGGTGAAAAACGGCAGCGTCTGGACGCAGGACAGCCAGGTCAACGGGGTGGATTTTTCGCTGCCCTTCCGACTGCAAAATCAACAGTGGCATTTCGGGTTACGCGGGCCGGTTTCGTTACGTATCGCCGAGATTAAAAATCAGTTTGCGATGCAGAACATTCGGGCCGACCTGCAGGGCGCTTATCCATGGCGTGAAAACGATCCGCTATGGTTACAGGATGTCAGTATGGATCTGCTGGGCGGACACATTATTCTGCCATCCCTGCGCCTGCCTCAGCACAGCCCGGCGCGCGTCTCGCTCCGTAACATCAGCCTGAGCAGGCTCGTCAGCGCCATTAAACCCAAACAGTTTGCCATGTCAGGAAACGTGAATGGCGAGTTACCGCTTTGGATCAGTAATCCCCACTGGATTATTGAAAATGGCTGGATTGCCAACAGCGGGCCGCTGACTTTCCGTCTGGACAAAGATATGGCCGATGCCATTACCCGCAACAATGTCGCGGCCGGTGCGGCGATGGACTGGCTGCGCTATATGGAGATTTCGCGGTCATGGGCCACGCTTAATCTGGACAATCTCGGGGAACTGTCGATGGAAGCCCAGGTAAAAGGCACCAGCCGCTTCAGTAACCGTAATCAGATCGTCAATTTAAATTTTCGTTATCAGGAAAACCTGTTCCAGCTGTGGCGCAGCCTGCGCTTTGGCGATAATTTGCAATCCTGGGTGGAGGAAAATGCCACCCTGCCGTCAAAAAAGGATCAATCACCATGAGCCTCAGGGCCTTATTGCTGATGGTAGCCTGGCTACCGCTGATGGGTTGTGTGCCACGTATCGAAGTGGCCGCGCCAAAAGACCCCATCACCATTAATATGAATGTGAAAATTGAGCATGAGATCCACATCAAAGTGGACAAGGATGTCGAAGCCTTACTGAAAAACCAGAGCGGCCTGTTCTGAGGAGAGCCAGCATGAAACGCATTGGTCTTGCACTTTTACTGGCGACGACGGTGAGCCAGCCGGCCTGGGCTCTGACGCTTGATGAGGCCCGCCAGTCGGGCCGGGTCGGCGAAACCCTGTCCGGTTATATTGCCCCTCGATCAGACGACAGCGAAACCCTCGCACTGGTTAAACGCATCAATGATGGACGGCGCACCGAGTACCAGCGTCTTGCCGGGCAGAACAACCTGAAAACCGATGAGGTGGCCCGCATCGCGGGACAAAAGCTGGTCACGCGGGCGGGAGCGGGAGAGTACGTTCAGGGCATTAACGGGCAGTGGTTGCAGAAATAGCCCGATCGGGCAGGGCGATGCAGGCATAAAAAAACCGGGCTGATGCCCGGTTCTGGCTTAAAACAGCATTATCACGCAGTGACAATCTGCTTAATCGCGTCTTTGGCTTCGCTGGTTGCTTTCGTAGCCACTTCCGGGCCGTAAGCGATGCCTTCAGCCAACACGAACTCAACGTCGGTGATGCCGATAAAGCCCAGGAACAGCTTGACGTAAGGAGTCAGCAGGTCAGAAGGGCTGTCTTTGTGAATACCACCACGGCTCGACAGAATCACCGCACGCTTACCTTTTACCAGGCCTTCCGGGCCCGCTTCGGTATAACGGAAGGTCACGCCAGCACGCGCGATCAGGTCGAAATAGTTCTTCAGCTGAGTCGGGATGTTGAAGTTGTACATTGGGGCCGCCATCACGATAACGTCGTGCGCCTGCAGCTCGGCAATCAGTTCATCAGACAGTGCCAGCGCTTCCTGCTGACGCGGTGACAGTGGCGCATCAGAAGGGCGCAGTGCGCCAACTAACTCACCGTCCAGTACCGGAACCGGATTGGCAGCCAGATCGCGAACGGTGATCTGATCGCCCTTAGCCTGTGCCTGCTCAATATAGAAGTCTGCCAGCTGGCTTGACTGAGAATAGCCCGCAAGAATGCTTGATTTCAGAACGAGTACTTTGCTCATAGTAGTTTCCTGTCTGTTATGCGGAAGGCTTTCCGCTCAATGGTTTACACTTTACAAACATCGGCCTTAGGGTGAAAGCGCAATATTTCGAGAGCTATATTCGAATTAATTGAACAAGCCGGTTTTGCCGACCATCACGGCGTAAGAGGGAATGTGCTATGCTAGGCGCAATTATTAGCGTTAATCAGCGGGTTATCTTAGCACTGTACGCTGAATCCACACCGTCTGAGTAAGGTACGTCATTACTATGTCTTCTCCGGTTTCATCCCCATTAACGCCGCTCTGGTCGCGGCTTGATGCGTTAATGCTGCGTGACCGTCAACGCTTGCAGCGTCGGTTACATGGCGCCAAAAAAATCAAAAATCCCGACGCTCAGCAAAGCATCGCCGCCGAGCTTGAGCAGGATATCATTGTTGCAGAGCGCCGCGTTGCACAGCGTGTTGCGGCGACGCCGCGCATCACGTTTCCGGAAAATCTGCCGGTCAGCCAGAAGCAGCAGGCCATCGCAGAGGCGATTCGTGAACACCAGGTGGTTATCGTCGCGGGCGAAACCGGATCGGGCAAAACCACCCAGTTGCCCAAAATTTGCCTGTCGCTGGGACGCGGTATCACCGGTTTAATTGGTCACACTCAGCCGCGTCGGCTGGCGGCGCGAACCGTTGCCAACCGCATCGCCGACGAGCTGGACACGTCGCTCGGTGGCTGTGTCGGTTACAAGGTGCGGTTTAACGATCAGGTCAGCGAAACGACCCAGATTAAACTCATGACAGACGGCATCCTGCTGGCGGAAATCCAGCAGGACCGCATGCTGATGCAGTATGACACCATCATCATTGATGAGGCGCATGAACGCAGCCTGAATATCGACTTCCTGCTGGGCTATCTGCGGGAGTTACTGCCGCGTCGTCCCGATCTGAAAGTGATTATTACGTCAGCAACCATCGATCCCCAGCGCTTCTCTCGCCATTTCAACAACGCGCCGGTGATTGAGGTGTCGGGCCGCACCTATCCGGTAGAAGTGCGTTACCGTCCGGTAGTGGAAGAGGCGGAGGATGTTGACCGCGATCAACTGCAGGCTATCTTCGATGCGGTAGATGAGCTGGGGCGGGAAAGCCGGGGCGACATCCTGATTTTTATGAGCGGTGAGCGCGAAATTCGCGATACCGCCGACGCGCTGATGAAGCGCGATCTGCCCCATACCGACGTGTTGCCGCTCTATGCCCGTCTGTCTAACAGCGAGCAGAACCGGGTATTTCAGTCGCACAGCGGGCGGCGTATCGTGCTGGCGACCAACGTCGCCGAAACGTCGCTGACCGTACCGGGTATCAAATACGTTATCGATCCCGGCACGGCGCGTATCAGCCGCTACAGCTATCGCACGAAAGTGCAGCGCCTGCCGATAGAGCCGATTTCGCAGGCCTCTGCGAATCAGCGTAAAGGACGTTGCGGGCGCGTGTCGGAAGGGATCTGCATACGGCTCTATGCCGAAGACGATTTCCTGAGCCGTCCGGCATTTACCGATCCTGAAATCCTGCGCACCAATCTGGCCTCGGTTATCTTGCAGATGACCGCGCTGGGGCTGGGCGATATTGCGGCCTTCCCGTTTGTGGAAGCACCGGATAAACGTCACATTCAGGACGGCGTCAGGCTCCTGGAGGAGCTGGGGGCATTAACCCTCAATGATGACGGACATTACTCACTTACCGGCTCCGGCCGCCAGTTGGCGCAGTTGCCCGTCGATCCGCGCCTGGCGCGCATGGTGCTGGCAGCACAGCAGTATGGCTGCGTGCGGGAAGTGATGATCATCGCTGCTGGCTTATCAATTCAGGACCCGCGCGAACGTCCCGCCGACAAAAAGCAGGCCTCGGATGAAAAACACCGGCGCTTTGCGGATAAAGAGTCTGATTTTGTGGCGTTTGTGAACCTGTGGAACTACCTGGGCGAACAGCAGAAAGCGCTATCCGGTAACCTGTTCCGCCGTCAGTGTAAAACAGACTATTTAAACTATCTGCGCGTGCGCGAATGGCAGGATATCTATACCCAGCTCCGCCAGGTGGTGCGCGAACTGGGCATTCCCGTTAACAGCGAGCCAGCGGAGTACAGAGAGATTCACTGTGCCTTGCTGACTGGCTTACTGTCACATATCGGTCAGAAAGATGCCGATAAACAAGAGTTTACCGGCGCACGCAATGCCCGTTTTGCTATCTTTCCCGGCTCCGGGCTGTTTAAAAAGCCGCCTAAATGGACAATGGTCGCTGAACTGGTGGAAACCAGCCGGCTGTGGGGCCGCATGGCGGCGCGTATCGACCCCGAGTGGATTGAGCCGCTGGCGCAGCACCTGATCAAACGCAGCTACAGTGAACCTCACTGGGAGAAATCGCAGGGCGCGGTGATGGCCAGCGAAAAGGTTACCCTGTACGGTTTGCCGATTGTGGCCGCACGTAAGGTGAATTACGGCACCATCGATCCCACGCTCAGCCGCGAGCTGTTTATTCGCCATGCGCTGGTTGAGGGCGACTGGCAGACGCGTCATGCGTTTTTCCGCGCTAATCAGAAACTGCGCAGCGAAGTCGAAGATCTGGAACATAAATCCCGTCGCCGCGATATTCTGGTGGATGATGAAACGCTGTTTGCTTTCTACGATCGGCGCGTGGGCAAGGACGTCGTTTCAGCCCGCCATTTTGACACGTGGTGGAAGCAGGCCAGCAAAACCAATGCTGAACTGCTGAACTTTGATAAGCAGATGCTGATTAAAGAAGGGGCGGATAACGTCAGCCAGCTGGACTATCCCAACGTCTGGCATCAGGGAAACCTTAAACTCAAGCTGAGTTATCAGTTTGAACCCGGTGCGGATGCCGATGGCGTGACGGTCCATATACCTTTACCGCTCCTTAACCAGGTGGAGGAAGCGGGTTTTGAATGGCAGATCCCCGGCGTGCGGCGCGAGCTGATCATCGCCCTGATTAAATCGTTACCTAAGCCACTGCGCCGCAACCTGGTGCCTGCACCCAACTATGCTGAGGCGTTTCTGGGCCGTGTTACCGCCATGGAGATGCCGCTGCTGGATGCGCTGTCGCGGGAATTCCGCCGCATGACCGGCGTGACGCTGGAGCGAGACAACTGGCAGTGGGAACAGGTGCCCGATCATCTGAAAATGACGTTTCGGGTGGTCGATGAGCACAACCGCAAACTTGAGGAAGGCAAAGATCTCGCTGCGTTGAAACGCCTGTTAAAAGGAAAGGTGCAGGAAACGCTCTCTAACGTGGCGGACGATGGCCTGGAGCAGAGCGGTTTGCACCTCTGGAGCTTTGGCGATTTACCGCGCAGTTACCAGCAAAAGCGCGGCAGCTATGAGGTTAAAGCCTGGCCAGCCCTGGTTGACGAGAAGGACAGCGTGGGCATCCGCTTATTCGACAGCGAGCACGAGCAGCAGAAAATGATGTGGCGCGGTCAGCGCCGCCTGTTGTTGCTGAATATTCCGTCGCCGGTGAAGTATCTGCATGAAAAGTTGCCGAACAAAGCCAAGCTGGGGCTGTATTTTAACCCTTACGGCAAGGTCATGGAGCTGATTGATGACTGCATTGCCTGCGGTGTTGACAAGTTAATCGCCGAAGCCGGTGGCCCGGCATGGGAGCAAACGCGGTTCGAAGCGCTAAGGGAAAAAGTGCGCGCCGAGCTCAATGATACCGTGGTAGAGATCGCAAAGCAGGTTGAGCAGATTCTGACAGCGGTATTTTCGATTAACAAACGTCTGAAAGGGCGGGTAGATATGACGCTGGCGCTGGCACTGGCGGATATCAAAGCGCAGATGAACGGCCTGGTTTACCGGGGTTTTGTCACCCAAAATGGCTGGCAGCATCTGGCAGATACGCTGCGTTATCTGCACGGCATTGAGCGACGGCTGGAGAAGCTGCCGGTCGATCCTCATAGCGATCGCGCCCGAATGCTCAAAGTTCAGGCCATCGAGCAAGCGAGGCAGGCATGGTGGAATAAATTGCCGCCGCAGCGTCAGGATGACGCGGACGTGCAGCATATCCGCTGGATGATTGAAGAGCTACGAATCAGCCAGTTTGCGCAACAGCTGGGAACGCCTTATCCGATTTCGGATAAACGCATCTTACAGGCGATGGAGCAAATTGCAGGGTAGCCATTGATGGCTGATGTGATGAGCGAAAAAAAAGCCCGCATCTTGATGGATGCGGGCTTTTTTATGCGTCCCGATCGTGTAACCTACTGGGCCAGTGCTTCAAGCCGGTCTTTGAAGGAGGTCACGGCAATCGCCCGGTTATCGGCAAGATAGCGATCTTTTGCGGCAGGTGCCGAACTCTGCACGGCAATCAGCTGCCAGCCTTTATTGCCTTTTAACAGTAGAGGCGAACCACTGTCACCCGGCAGCGTATCACACTGGTGTGATAACACGGCACGCTGCGCCCAGCCGGTAATCAGGCAGTCGCTGTGTGAATACAAGCTGTCGAGATGATCGGCAGGGTAGCCAGCCTGAGTCACTTTACGTCCGGCTTCTTTAAGCGCGTCCGTTAAATCACTGCGTGAGCCATCAAACAGCGGAATCGGCGTAATGGCAGAAGGGGGATTGCGTAAAATAACCAGACCATAGTCGAACGGTGCTGCGCTGCTGGGGACGATCCATCCTTCGCCATCGGCTTTCAGCCTGTGGACCAGAGAAGGTTCAACGCGGGCATCAATGTCGTGGATCTCGTAGCGCCAGCCTTTTTTGGTCGACATAAAGCGCAGCGCGACCGGCTTATCGAACTTGCCCGGTGGCGTCAGTAAACAGTGGCCTGCTGTCAGTGCCAGGTGTGGTGAAATAAGCGTTGCGGTGCACAGGTTACCACTTTCGGTTTCCAGTTGACCTATCGCATCCCAGGGCGCGTCGCTGACGTCGGTAATCGCCTGACGATGATCCTTACCAAAAAACAGCATTTTTATTTCGGCAGGCGTCGGTGAATCATCATTATCATCGGCATGAACAACGGCGGTGAAACTGAAAAGTCCAACGATTAACAGGGTAGCCAGGCGCATAGCACTCTCAATAGCGAGAAAAAGAAAACGTTTTTGTTATTACTGAAGTGACATAACTATAGTCAGTGAGCGGTAAAAAAGGGAGTCTTTTCAGTTAATCAGTACGCGACAGCGACTAAATAAAAAAACTGGCCGCGATAACGCCACATAAGATCATCACAATCAGAATAATTTCGAAGCGATAGCGACGGACCATATTAGCCACTCCAGTAAAGAAACACCCGGCAGAACCGGGTGTTTTAATTATTAACGCTTACTCGGAACCCTAAAGGGTGACCTTATTTTTTAGCGGCTTTTTTGTGGTGCTTTTTAGCAGCCTGGGCTTTCTGAGCTGGTTTAGCTTTGTGGTGTTTTTTAGCGGCCTGGGCTTTCTGGGCTGCTTTAGCTTTGTGGTGTTTTTTAGCAGCCTGAGCTTTCTGGGCTGGTTTAGCTTTGTGGTGTTTCTTAGCAGCCTGAGCTTTCTGGGCTGGTTTAGCTTTGTGATGCTTTTTAGCGGCCTGCGCTTTCTGAGCGGTATCTTTCTTAGCGACTTTCTTTTTAGCCGCCTGAGCTTTCTGCGCGGTGTCTTTCTTCACTGCTTTTTTCTTAGCAGCCTGAGCTTTCTGTGCAGCTTTATGGTGCTTCTTGTGAGCGGCAGCTTTGTGTTCGGTCTTAGCAGGTGCAGCGGTAGTAGTAGTGGTAGCAGCAGCGGCTGGAGCAGCAGTTGTTTCGGCAGCGAAAGCAACTGAAGACAGACCCATGGCAGCGGCGATTACCAGTGCAAATAATTTTTTCATTGCAAAACCCTCGGACTATTTTTTCATGTGTAGCCCACTGCGGGGCCGGTGAAATGACTATATGAGAAAATAACAGGCGCGTCCGTGGGTCATTGGTATCGCCGTGTAACCGATTGTACAAAGTGGGCGGGGGGGAAGTGAAAGGCGGCCTTCAGGCCGCCTGCTACCTTAACTGTTCAGGTAACGCTGCTCAAGATGTTTGCGGAAATAGTGCGGGTTTAGCGCCTCTCCCGTGGCATTAAGCATCAGCTGATCGGTAGAGAAACGGCTGCCGTGTTGCCAGATATTCTGGTGTAGCCAGTCAAAAATGGGCTGCAGTTCGCCATGCAAAATCAGCTCTGCCGACTGTGGAATCGCTTTTTGCAACGCCTGGAACAACTGAGCCGCGTACATCGCGCCCAACGTATAGGTCGGGAAATAGCCGAACGCGCCATCCGTCCAGTGAATATCCTGCATGCAGCCGTTGCGGTAATTCCCACGCGTATCGATGCCCAGAGACTGCTGCATCTTCTCATCCCAGAGTGCGGGGATATCCTCGACCTCAATCTCACTTTCGATGAGCGCACGTTCAATTTCATAACGCAGAATCACGTGGGCCGGATAGCTCAGCTCGTCGGCATCCACGCGAATTAATCCGGGTTTTACCCTCTGAGCTAAACGCACAAAGTTATCAGCCTGCAGTGCCGGTTGCGCCCCCATCTTAGCGATCACCTGCGGCAGGATGCGTTGCAGGAACTGCGCGCTGCGGCCCAACTGCATTTCCATAAACAGACTTTGTGATTCATGAATGGCGGTGGAGCGCGCCAGTGCTACCGGCTGGCCCCGCCACTGTTTGGGCAGGTTTTGCTCGTAACGGGCATGGCCGGTTTCATGGATCACGCCCATCATGGCACTCAGAAATTCATCCTGATTGTAACGGGTGGTGATGCGCACATCGTCGGGGACGCCGCCGCAGAAAGGATGCGCACTGATATCCAGCCGACCATGGTTAAAATCAAAGCCCAGCTCGGCCATAATGCTCAGCCCCAGCTCACGCTGTGCCTCAATGGGGAAGGGCCCCTGAGGGGTTAACTTGGGTTCTTGCGCCTGTTTTTCTACCACCTGTTGCAACAGCGCCGGTAGCCAGGTTTTTAACTGTCCAAACGTCTCATCCAGTCGGGCGCTGGTCATCCCCGGCTCAAAAACATCGAGCAGGGCATCGTAACGGGAACCGCCATTGGCTTGCGCGCGCAGTTGCGCTTCCTCACGACTTAAGCGCACCACCTCTTTCAAGTTTGTGGCAAAGCCCTGCCAGTCATTGGCGGGACGCTGGCTGCGCCAGGCATGTTCACAGCGCGAACCCGCAATGGATTTTGCTTCGACCAGTTCGGCAGGCAGTAAGGTCGCCTGGGTCCAGGCGCGACGCATCTCGAGCAGGTTGGCGCGCTCTACATCATTGAGAGATTGCTGTTCTGCCTGCTCAAGCCAGTCACCCAGACGCTTGTCTGTCAGGATCTGGTGCTGCAAAACACTCATCTCCGCCAGCGCTTCACCCCGCGCAGCACTGCCGCCTGGTGGCATCGTTGTCTGCATGTCCCATCCGGCGATGGCGCTGACGTGGCTAAAACGCGACAGACGCTGAAAAGTGGCACAAAGTTGTTGATAAGCTGAAGTCACATAATGCTCCTGAATGAGTTAACGTCGTGGCAGTTCCCGAAAGGGAAGATCCAGCGGCCAGCAAAAGCGAACGCTAGCCCCGCCAAGCGGGCTGGTTTCAATAGAAACCCGGCCATTTAATGCATGGGCAATAGAGTGAACGATGGCAAGGCCAAGTCCACAGCCCCCGGTGGCGCGGTCACGGCTTGGGTCGAGTCGTACAAAAGGCTCAAATACGCGTTCACGTTCATCAAGGGGAATGCCCGGGCCGTCATCTTCGACCTGTAGGTTTCCCAGCGCGCCATCAAACCACAGGCTGACCCGCAGGCGCTGACCAGCATAACGCAGCGCGTTATTGACCAGGTTATCCAGTACGCGCTCCATCAGTCGGGTATCTGAAATCCCGTAGTTTTCACGCTGGGGTAAATCGAGATCGATCTGTGTCTCCGGGTTTATCGCCCGGAAATCTTCCATGCGCTCACGTAACCAGTTCGCCAGATCCAGCGACTGCAAATTCAGATCGACGCGGGGCCGGTCGAGACGGGCATAGGTCAGCAACTCTTCAATCAGGCTTTCTAACTGGCTGACATCGCGGTTCAATGCCGCTGACTCCGCTTCGGTCAGGTTGTCGCTCATCTCCAGACGATAGCGCAAACGTACCAGCGGCGTTCGCAGTTCGTGGGCGATGCCGTCAATCAGCTGTTTTTTACTGGCGACCAGCGTATTAATGTTTTCCGCCATTTGGTTAAAAGCCACGCCGACCCGGAACAGGCTAGAGGTGCTGTCGAAGTGCGTACGGACATCAAGCTGTCCCTGACCAAAACGCTGAGCCGCGTGCTCCAGCCGCAGCATCTCTTTCCAGTGCGGACGTAGCCAAATAAACACCGGCAACCCCAGCGACATCCCGATAAACACCACCAGGGCCATATCCAGCAGGCGCATCTGATGCAGATAAAACAGGTAAGGGATTGGCCCAACGGTCAGAACGTAGTGGCTGCGGGGAATGTGCTGCAGGAAAGTGTATTTATCATCCAGCGCCACAATTTCGCCTGCGCGCAGCCGGCGCAGTTCATTTTCATCCAGTTCAAACTTACTCATTGGCTCAATGTGCAGCTCAAACGACAACCCGAGATCGAGACTCTTAATCGTCTTATTCCAGTCCCGTGGCGGGATCTCACGCAGTTCGCTGCGGATCAGATAGAGCGAACTGGCCATCAGGTCATTCATTGACTGGCGACCGGCACGCTCGGCGGTAAATTTGTAAACCAGCCCGACCATTAGCGACATCACCAGGAAACAGACAAACAGCAGCAGGTAGAACTGAATAAAAAGTTTTTTCATACCGAACGCGTGTCCCAGGCCTGTGGCGCAAACAGATAGCCTTTATTACGGATGGTTTTAATACGAAATGGCTCGGTGGCGCTGTCGTGCAGCTTTTTGCGCAGGCGCGAAATCGCCACGTCAATGCTGCGATCCATCCCGTCGTAGCTGACGCCGCGCAGCGTTTTTAACAGCGCGTCACGGTTCAGAATTTGCCCGGCATGGCTTGCCAGCACCCAGAGCAAATCGAAATCTGCCGTAGACAGGGCAATGTTCTCGTCAAACAGCACAACCTGACGATTGAGCGCATCAATCGTCAGTGAGCCGAAGCGCAACATGCGCGTGTTTTTCGCTGGCGCCGGGGCTTCTTCGCTTTGCCCCTGCTGGGACTGGCGCAGATGCAGGCGCAGTCGGGCCAGCAACACCGCAGGGGGCGCCGTTTTCAGGATATAATCCTGGGCGCCCATCTCCAGCGCCAGAATATGGTTCATATCGCTGTCGAGAGACGTGAGCAGGACAATCGGTCCCTGCCAGTTCGCGCGTAAGTCACGACAGATTGACATACCGTCTTTGCCTGGCAACATGATATCCAGCATGACCAGGTCGGGCTGCTGCTCAACAATAGTGGCTTCCGCCCGATCGCCGCGCGTCTCCACAATCACTTCAATATCATGTCGTCCAAGGTAAGCGGCAATCAGCGAGCCCACTTCCGGTTCATCTTCAACGTAAACGATTTTGTGCATGATGCTTTCTAACGTAAAAAGGAGGGATAAAGCATAACTTTTCCTGACGCAGAGCTCTATGCAATCACACGAAATATCCTTGAGTAACTGGGATATATTCCGCAAAATAGACAGTCATTAACCCTGCGTTTAACGTGTGTTCCGGATTCATTGTGATCACCTTGAGGAGCCAAAGTGTTTGATAAAGAGCTGGCATCCGCGGTATACCGCGATCGCATCTGCTTTAATTACAGTGATTTTCTGTCGGCATCCTGTAAAAAACGATGGAGCTTTGTGGATGCAATCTACGGCGTACTGCCTATTTTTGGCATGGTGACACGCAAATCTGCGCACAGCTTACAGGCGAGTGAAGAACAGCTTAAAGAATTAGCATTACAAATCATTTCAACGCAGGTCAGCGATGAAATCAACATAGCCCGTTTGATCACGCTTGCCGAGCAGCAACACATTCCCCGCTTCGATATTCAGCTTCCGTACCCGCTGTCAGACAAGCAGCTTGAGGCGATTCATGAAGAATACGCTAAGCCTGTTGCACTGACACAGCAGGATGACCTGCTGTGTGTCGTACTGGATCAGGCGCACTAGGCCAGCAGTTTCCACATCGCAGGTAGGGTTGCCGCCACGATCAGCATCATGGCAACCCGTTCGACCGGCTTCAATGCCACCTCATGCCCGCGACGACGCGCAAAAATAAACAGTAAAATACCCGGCGTATAGAGCACCACTGACGTAAACAGATGCAGCGGGCCTGACGCATACAACAGCCAGATGCCATACAGGCTGGCGCCCACACCGACGGCAAGCGCCCAGGGTTTTTGCTGTCCTTTCACCACTTTGATCAGATAAAGTCCGACCAACAGATAGGGCACCAGAATCATTTCAGAGGCAATGGTGAGCAGCGTGTTGTAATCCGCGCCGGTCAGGGCAATGAGGATCAGGCAAACCTGAATACTGCCGTTTGTCAGCCATAACGAGGCGGCAGGCGCATTGCGGGCGTTTTGCCGGGCAATACTGCGTGGAAACGCCCCCTGCTGTGCGGCAATAAAGGGCACTTCAGCCGCCATGATCGTCCAGCTCAGGTAAGCCCCGCACACGGAAATAATCAGGCCCACCACAATAATGGCGTTACCCCAGCTCCCCGTCAGGCGCGTCATCAGGCCTGCCATGGAAGGATTCCGCATTTCCGCCAGCTCCGCACGGGGAACGATGCCCAGTGACAGCAGCGTCACCAGCAAATAGACCAGCAGGGCAGCCAGCACCGCCAACAGCGTCGCGCGTCCGACATCCTTTTTATGCTTTGCACGAGAGGATACAACCACCGCGCCTTCCACGCCGATAAACACCCACAGCGTGATCAGCATGGTCTGCTTAACCTGTTCCCACAAGGGGACGCCCAAACTGAGTCCGGAAAAATCGAAGTGAAACCGGTCATAATTGAAGGCCAGTACGGCCAGTACTACAAACAGTAACAGTGGAACCAGTTTGCCAAGGGTTGCCAGCAGGTTGATGCTGGCGGCGGTTTGCACCCCGCGCAGCACCAGCCAGTGAACCAGCCACAGCAGCAACGATGCGCCCAGCATCGCCTGCCAGGTGTTACCGTTGCCAAAAATGATCCGATCAGGCGTATCCGTAAAGAAGCTCAGCGCAGAAAAAACGATAACCAGGTAGGAGACGTTAGCAATAACCGCACACAGCCAGTAACCCCACGCGGAACAAAATCCGGTCAGTTCGCCGAATCCGGCGCGGGCATAGGTAAAAATGCCGCCGTCCAGTTCAGGTTTCAGCCGCGTCAGTAACAGCATCGCCAGCGAGAGGAAGATAATCCCCGCGCCCGTGATCAGCCAGCCGATCAACAGCGCCGCCGGACCGGCGACCGCCGCCATATTTTGCGGCAAGCTGAAAACACCTGCGCCCAGCATAGAGCTGAGAACCAGCGCTGTCAGGGCACTGAGGCCTAATTTTTTCTCCAAAACGTTCTTCCTGCTAGCATAAGTGGCTGGATGACCAGCATAAACACAACGTTATATCGCCATTGTGTTACGTATAGCGCGTTACATACTCTGAAAAACAGGCGGAGGATTTTACGGAGTGCGGTGAAGGATGGCAATGCGTGGCTATGCAAAATCGAGCAGGAATTATGCAAACAGACAACAGGGCGGCGGTGGCCGCCCTGCGGTATTTTATTTGAACAGATCGGCTGTCACGGTCAGGTTACCACCGCTCTGGTTCTGCCACTGACGCGTCACATGGTAGAATTTAGCCCCTTTCTCGGCAGCGCGTTTTGCGGTTTCCTGTGAAACCTCGGTTGGCGTACCAAAGTGTCCGCTAAAGGTGACGGTATCAAACGGCTGCATCTGTGCTGCCGTGACCGCATTCACTTCCTGGATCTCTTTGCCGTCCGGCAAGGTCACCGTGTAGCGTTTACCGGTTGAGCTCTGCGTTTCAAAGAAGCGGCCTACCGTATTGCTAGGGGTTTCTGAAGAGGCGACGCCGGGGATTTCCACTTTCTTAGCGGCTGCACCGCCTGCCGCCAGCGCGGCTTTGCCCGCCTGAGAGTCGGCCGGGATGGTGTCAGGACTCTGCACCACACGCTGTTTCGCATCGGCCTTATAGATATACGCGGTAATGAACTGGTTACCGCCGGTATTGGCATCAACCTGACGCACGATAAAGAAGGAGGCTGCGCCTTTTTCTTTTGCGGCTTTGGAGATCGCGTCATTGACATCAGGCTGGCTCGGGAAAAAGCCGTTGACGGTCACGGTATCGAAGGGTTCGAGGCGATAAGCCTCTGCCTTCGGCAGCTCTTTCAGGCCATTGAACATCCGGTATTCCGTTTCCTGACTGGCTTTAGGCGCGTTGGCCTTGTACAAATCTGCGGTCACGCGCCAGTTGCCGCTGTTACCGTTGCTGTCGTTAATGCCTTGAATGTAATAAGAATCTGCATTCAGTTCATCAGCACGTTTTGAAACGGCATCGGCCGCATCGCCAATTGCATTGAAACGACCGGTGATATTAATACGTTCGAATGGCTTCAACGCGGCCGCTTGTTCTGGCGTCAGCTCTTTGGCCGCAAATGCATTTGCCGCCAGCAGCGATAACAGGGTAGATGCCAGAATAGTGTTCTTCAGCTTCATAAAAATGATCCTTCGCCTTACGCAAAATGAGTACGAAAACGTGCTGGACTCTTGATGTATAACAGATTAGCCGCTGATTATTACATGTTATAAACACGCTGTCGCAGCCATTTTTTGCGATATATCTCTTGTTGTGAGCCAGGTTATTCAATCCTGACCGCGCGCCGCGCGATTTTGCCTTACGCTTAAGACAATAAGATGAAATGCGCTGTGATAACAGTACGAAAATGGTTAATACATTGTTAATTTTAGCTTTTTTTAAAAGGAATATTAGGGTGAAGCGCGCAACAGTCAGCAGATTGTTTGCTGCTAATGTCCCTTAACAGTGAGGTTGTGCGGAAATGAGTCACTCCGACTGGATATTACGGCGAATGTGACATAACCGCGCCTGTGCAGTAGATCGTCCGTAACAATTTCAGTAGCTTTAGAAACGATTAGGTTATTGCTTTTTATCACATTGCCTGATGGTGGTATCGGCACGGCAATGTGTACCGCAAGGATCATCCTCCTTTAATCGATGAAAGGGAAAACTATGTTAATTGGAATACCCAAAGAGCGATTGGCTAACGAGTCACGCGTGGCTGCCACGCCCAAGACCGTTGAACAGCTAATCAAGCTGGGTTTCAGCGTGGCAGTAGAGCATGATGCAGGTAAGCGCGCCAGCTTTGATGATGACAGCTATCTTGCAGCAGGTGCCTCGCTGACTGACAGCCAGCAGGTCTGGCAGGCCGATATCGTGCTGAAGGTGAACGCACCCGATGATGACGAGACAGGTCTGATCCGCGAGGGCAGCACGCTGGTGAGCTTTATCTGGCCCGCTCAGCATCCCGAACTGCTTGTAAAGCTCGCCGCGCGACACGTCACGGTGATGGCCATGGACGCCGTTCCCCGTATTTCCCGCGCCCAGTCGCTCGACGCGCTCAGTTCCATGGCGAACATTGCCGGTTATCGTGCGATCGTCGAGGCCGCACATGAGTTTGGCCGCTTCTTTACCGGGCAAATCACCGCGGCGGGTAAAGTGCCACCGGCAAAAGTCATGGTCATTGGCGCCGGCGTGGCTGGCCTTGCGGCGATAGGTGCAGCCGGCAGCCTCGGCGCCATTGTGCGCGCGTTTGATACGCGTCCTGAGGTCAAAGAGCAGGTCCAGAGTATGGGCGCGGAATTCCTTGAACTCGATTTTGCAGAGGACGCAGGCAGCGGCGATGGGTACGCCAAAGTGATGTCCGATGCCTTTATTCAGGCTGAAATGGCGCTGTTTGCTCAGCAGGCACAAGAGGTCGATATCATCGTCACCACGGCGCTGATTCCGGGAAAACCCGCGCCAACGCTCATCACCGAAGAGATGGTGGCCAGCATGAAGCCGGGCAGCGTTATTGTGGACCTCGCGGCGCAAACCGGCGGCAACTGTGCGCTGACGGTTGCCGATCAGGTTACCGTCACCGCCAACGGCGTGAAAATCATTGGCTACACCGATTTACCGAGCCGTTTACCCACCCAGTCTTCACAACTTTACGGCACGAATCTCGTTAATCTGATGAAATTGCTGTGCAAAGAGAAAAACGGTGAAATTGCTATCGATTTCGCCGATGTCGTCATCCGTGGCGTCACCGTCGTGCGCGATGGCGAGGTGACCTGGCCTGCGCCACCGATTCAGGTCTCGGCTGCACCTAAAGCCACAACCCCGTCTGCGCCGGTGCAGAAAAAGAGTGAGGTTGCGACGGGATCGCCACGACGCAGCTATCTGCTGCTGGCGCTGGCCATCGTACTTTTTGCCTGCCTGGCGAACGTCGCACCCCGTGAGTTCCTGTCACATTTCACCGTCTTCGCGCTGGCCTGCGTAGTGGGTTACTACGTGGTGTGGAACGTAAGCCATGCGTTGCATACACCGCTGATGTCTGTCACCAATGCCATTTCCGGCATTATCGTGGTAGGCGCTGTGCTGCAAATGGGACAGGGCGGTTGGGTCAGCTTCCTGTCTTTTATTGCCGTATTGATCGCCAGCATCAATATTTTCGGTGGCTTCACCGTCACGCAGCGCATGCTGAAAATGTTTCGTAAGGGGTAACACATGTCTGGCGGATTAGTGACAGCAGCATACATTGTTGCCGCAATACTTTTTATTATGAGCCTTGCCGGGCTTTCCAAACATGAAAGCTCAAGGCAGGGGAATCTCTTTGGCATCTGCGGCATGGCAATTGCGCTCATCGCCTCCATTTTTGGTCCCGATAGCAGCAATGTCGTCTGGATTTTGCTGGCCATGGTTATCGGCGGGGCCATCGGCATCCGGTTAGCCAGACGGGTTGAAATGACAGAAATGCCCGAGCTGGTTGCCATTCTGCACAGCTTTGTCGGGCTGGCTGCGGTGTTGGTGGGGATCAACAGCTATATCGATCATGCCCCCGGACTGCCCGCAGTCATGGAAAATATCCATCTCAGCGAAGTGTTTATCGGTATCTTTATCGGTGCGGTCACCTTTACGGGATCGCTGGTTGCGTTCGGTAAGCTGTGCGGAAAACTGTCGTCCCGACCGCTGATGTTGCCTCACCGGCATAAGCTGAATCTGCTGGCGCTGATCGTGTCATTCCTGCTGTTGCTGTGGTTCGTCAACACAGACAGTAGCGGCGCGCAGGGATTTGCCCTGTTTGTCATGATGGTCATTGCACTGGCTTTCGGCTGGCATCTGGTTGCTTCCATCGGCGGGGCAGACATGCCGGTCGTCGTTTCTATGCTGAACTCCTATTCAGGCTGGGCGGCGGCGGCGGCAGGCTTCATGCTCAGCAACGATCTGCTTATCGTCACCGGCGCGCTGGTGGGATCGTCGGGCGCCATCCTCTCCTATATTATGTGTAAGGCGATGAACCGTTCGTTTATCAGCGTTATTGCCGGCGGATTTGGCAGCGACAGCAGCGCGGTATCGGACAGCGACGAGGCTGGCGAACACCGCGAGATCAGTGCGGAAGACACCGCAGAAATGCTGAAGTCATCCACGAGCGTCATTATCACGCCCGGCTACGGGATGGCGGTGGCACAGGCACAGTATCCGGTGGCCGAGATCACCGAAAAACTGCGCGCCCGTGGCATCAAGGTACGCTTCGGTATTCATCCGGTCGCTGGGCGTTTACCCGGTCATATGAACGTCCTGCTGGCTGAGGCAAAAGTGCCTTATGACGTGGTACTGGAGATGGACGAAATTAACGATGACTTCAGCGACACGGATACGGTGCTGGTGATCGGTGCGAACGATACGGTCAATCCCGCCGCTCAGGACGATCCCGGCAGCCCGATTGCCGGTATGCCGGTGCTGGAAGTGTGGAAGGCGCAAAACGTGATTGTGTTTAAGCGGTCAATGAATACCGGCTATGCCGGTGTGCAAAACCCGCTGTTCTTTAAAGAGAACACCCAAATGCTGTTTGGTGATGCCAAAGCCAGCGTGGAAAATATTCTTAAAGCGCTGTAATAAACAAGGGCGACACAATGTGTCGCCCTTGTTGCGAACCTCGCCTGATTAGTCGTGCTCGTCATCCTCTTCAAGCGTAATCGGCGAAACAAAGTCATCCGGTTTTATCGCCAGCAGATCGCAGCGCAGGTGATCGATCACCTGTTCCGCTGTGTTGCCGAGGAAAGCGGCTGACAGTCCGGTTCGGCCAATAGTGCCTAATACCACAATCCCCGCGCCCAGATGCCCTGAAAGTTCGGGTATCACTTCTTCCGGTAAACCTTTCTCGACATGGGTGAATTCTTCACTGATTGAGAACTTCTGCCGTAGCGCTTTCATCGCCACCAGGTGCTGGCCACGAATCGCGTCGTTGTAAACACTGGGATCAAAGTCAGGCAGTTCAATGGCAATATTGATCGGCGTGATGGGATAGGCGCCCACCAGATGAACTTCGGTATGGTTTACGCTTTCTGCCAGTTTAACGGTTTCACGAATGAGTTTCTGGTTCAGGGCATCGTGGTGAGGTTCTTCGCTGGCGAGGTTAACCGCCACCAGGGCTTTGCCATTTTCGGGCCAGGGCTGATCTTTGACCATCCACACCGGACAAGGACATTTACGCAACAGATGCCAGTCCGTCGGCGTAAAGATCACCGCTTCCAGCCGATCGTGCTGGTGCGCCATCTTAAGCACCAAATCATGCTGATGGGCCAGCACTTCCTGGATGATGGCTTCGTAAGGACGGTTATGCCAGATCACTTTGATATCGATATCCACGCCTGCATCCAGATAGGCCTGGGCCTGTTCGCGTATCCACTCAGAGCGCTGAGAAATCACGCCCTGACGCATTGAGGTGCGCTCATCCGGTGAGAGCAGGGTGGTCATCTCATATGAGAAGTCGTAGATAGGCAGAAAAGCTTTGATTTTGCCGCCGATAAGCTGGTTGAGATATACCGCACGTCGCAGCGCGGGCTGGTCATCCTGTTGAGGATCGATGGCGACCAGAATATTTTGATACTGGGACATAGGCTACTCTCCTTAAACCAAAGCGACTGGATTAAAGATAGCCTATGTTCAACGCAGTAAGAAAGTGAAAAAGATGTAGCCGGATCAATAAAATAACATTTATTAACCCGGCTCAACCATCAGGCTGCCTGATGGCTCTGGCCCGCCAAAGCTTCCAGCATGGCATGGTTCTCAATAGTGATGTATTTACCTTTCACCGCCAGCATGCCTGATTTCTGAAAACGTCCCAGCAAACGGCTAATGGTTTCAACGGTTAACCCCAGATAGTTGCCGATGTCGCCACGCGTCATGGTTAAACGGAACTCACGCTGTGAGAACCCCCGCTGACCGTAACGGCGGGATAAGTTCCAGATAAAGGCCGCCAGTCGCTCTTCAGCGTTCTTCTTGGACAGCAACAGGATCATGTCCTGATCGCCTTTGATTTCGCCGCTCATCAGACGCATCATCTGCTGACGCAGAGCCGGCATTTTGCCCGATAAATCATCCAGCGTATCAAAGGGGATTTCACAGACCATCGCCGTTTCCAGCGCCTGGGCAAAGCTTGGATGGCTGGCATTCATGATAGCGTCAAAACCGACCAGATCACCTGCCAGATGGAAACCGGTAATTTGTTCATCGCCTTGTTCAGTGATGGTATAGCTTTTGATCGTGCCGGAACGTATGGCATAAAGGGAGCGGAGGTCGTCACCGGCTTTAAACAGCGTGTGACCTTTCTGAATGGGTTTCTTTCGCTCAATAATGTTATCTAGCTGATCAAGCTCATGTTCATTTAGTGTGAAAGGGATGCATAGCTGGCTAATGCTGCAATCCTGGCAGTGAATCGCACAACCGCCTGACTGTATACGTTTTTCAGGGAACATAGTGGTTTGCTCGACGATAATTGACTGCGGTCAATTTTACCATTTTTCGCTCACAAAGGAACTCATCCGAGCAGTTTTTAGGCATACAAAAAGTGTGGTCTGTTACACTTCGCGGAAGGCTGTTATTACTGGCTTTCTTGATGTCAAAGTGTAACAGCCGTCAATATATGTTTACGGTTTTATGATTTCATACAGGATTTTTCTTTGTCATAAGGCCGGGGAAAAGGGTTAAAAACCGGGTTAGCGCAGACTTTTGCGATTTTGCTACTATTCGGGTTAAGCACTATTTTGCGTCATATCATTTTACAGGGGCGAGCGATGAACCTTGACGATGACAATCTGTTCCGTGACGCGATGAATGACGTTACGCCACTCAGAGATGCGGACAACACGCGGTGGAATCCTCTCTCCGCCAGTAAAAAAGCACGTCAACTGCCGCCAGAACAGGAAGATGAAAACATCCTGACGCGCGGTTACCTGGATATTATCCCGCTGGATCAGCCTCTGGAATACAAAGCAGAGGGCATTCAGCAGGGCGTGTTAGACAAGCTACGCAAGGGGCAATATACGCTGGACGCCAGCCTTAACTTACTGCGTCAGCCTGTAGAGGTCTGTCGCCAGAACCTGTTTACTTTCATTCGTGAGGTGCGGCAAGCCGGGTTTCGCAACCTGCTTATCATTCACGGCAAAGGGCGCGACAGTGAATCCCACGCCAACATTGTACGAAGTTATCTGGATCGCTGGCTGCGGGAGCTGGATGAGGTGCAGACCTTCTGTGTTGCGCAAAAGCAGCACGGCGGGGCGGGCGCGCTTTACGTCGGATTACGTAAGACCGAGAAAGCGCGTCAGGACAACTGGGAGCGACATGCAAAACGCAGTCGCTAACTGTGAAATTTACGAATAGTACTCATCAGAACCTCAGCGCTCAGGCTTAAGGTATCGCCGGTCCGGGTGATAATACCAACCGGCTCGCCGGGGCCTGGAGAGGTAATGGGTAGCGAGAACACGGCGTTGTGACTGAGATCTTCTTTGATGGCGCCTGAAGGCACAAACCAGATGTAGTCATAGCGCAGCGCCAGTTGCCGGGCCAGCGAGGTGGAAGAGGTTTCAACGCAATGTGGCGGTAAACAGCAGCCTTGCTCGTCCAGCATCTGCTGGGCCAGGCGGCGCGGCGCCGTTCCTTCAGGGGAAATCACCACCGGCCACTGCATAGCACGGGATAAGGTGACATTGTCACTTAACAGGGGGTGTTCCGGCCTTACGACCAGTTTTAATGATTCGAGGAACAGCAGTTCATAGGTTAAGCCGGTCATCATCTCTTTATCAGCCATACGACCAATGCCGATATCAAATTCGCCCGCGCGCAGCCCGGCCAGCAAGACATTGTTGTGCAACGTGGCAACCTGAATGGTGGTGTTAGGACGCAGTTGATGAAAGCGATCGAGAATCTGTGGCAACATGCCCATTGCGGCAGTCGTAAGCGCGCCAAGACGAATCACCGCAGGACGCTCGTTGATCTGTTCGTTAAAACTTTGACCAGCATGGTTTAGTGCATCCAGCACCTTTACCGCATGCGTCAAAAACTGCTCTCCCATGGTGGTGAGCTGTGCGCCCAGTCGGCCGCGTTCGAACAGCCTGACGCCCGTCAGTTCCTCGAGTTCGTTAAGGGTTTTAGAGAGTGCAGGCTGGCTAAGACTTAACGTCTCGGCTGCACGCCCCAGCGTTCCCTGCTGCGCAACGGCAACAAAGGCATGTAAATGACGCAAGCGAATGCGCTGATTGAAAAGGATATTTTTTTCCATTTCCCAAACTTAATGACATTGCCAGTTAACTGGCAACTATTTAAGCTGGATTTTGTTAACTTTGCTGCAAATTTTTATTAACAATGTGTACTTTTTATCGGGTTTTCATTTAAGTTACTGATAAATAATGCATGGGACGCTATCCTCGCATACCGCAGCCGCCAGTCGTGACTGAAAAATCATTAACTTAACTAATCTTTTTTTGAATGATTATTATTCTCGTGTAAAATTCACGCGTTTTATCGTTAACGATCGGCTATCATAAGCGCCGTTTTTTTTACCAAAACTGATAGTTATTTCGTTAAGGAGAGTACGTCCGTGAGCAGCGTTGAGTCGGTAGACGTTCGCCGGTTAATCAATCAGGGTGCCCTGAGCGGTGGCCAGATTCGATTGATTGTACTCTGTTTTATCGTTGTGGCGCTTGATGGGATGGATATTGCCATCATGGGGTTCATCGCGCCCTCGCTGAAAGCGTCCTGGAACGTTACGAACCATCAGTTAGGCGTCGTCATCAGTGCGGCGCTTATTGGCCTGGCGCTGGGCGCCATGATCGCCGGTCCTCTGGCCGACCGCTTTGGTCGTCGCTTAATGATTATATTCAGCGTGCTGTTTTTTGGCTTATGGACGCTGGTTACTGCGTTTTCGCACACCATTGAGCAAATGATCCTGTTCCGCTTTTTGACCGGGCTCGGATTGGGCGCAGCCATGCCAAACGTCAGCACCCTGGTCGCAGAATATGCCCCCGAGCGCCGTCGCTCATTCATCATCACCGTGGTTTTTTGCGGCTTTACCTTTGGCGCAGCCAGCGGAGGCTTTGCGGCATCCTGGCTGTTACCGCGCTACGAATGGCATTCTGTTCTGTTGCTGGGCGGTATTTTACCGCTGCTGGTACTCCCGGTGCTGATACGGCAACTGCCAGAATCCGTGCGTTTCTTAATTAGCCGTGGTGCGCCGTCAGAACGCATCCGAACCATTCTGGAGCGTATGATTCCGGGCAGTACGAACCCGCACTGTCAGTTCCAATCCTCTGAAGCGGACGCCAACCAGCCTGACAAAAACGCAATCGCCACGGTTATCTCCCTCCGCTACCGTACCGGCAGCCTGATGCTGTGGGGCGGCTATTTTATGGGGCTCTTTCTGGTTTATCTGATAGGCAGCTGGCTACCTTCGCTGGTAAGTAAGCAGGGGATGACCGTGACCCAGGCCGCCATCATCACCGCCATGTATCAGGCGGGCGGCACCCTGGGCTCGTTATTTGCCGGTTGGTTGATGGACAGATTCAATGCCAACCTGGCGTTAGCCGTCATCTACTTTTGTGGCGGAATTGCCATTGTGGCGTTGGGTTTCTCACCGGCGCAGGTCACAGTAATGAGCAGCATAGCCTTCTGTAGCGGCTTTTGCTTTAACGGTGCCAACACCGGAATGAATGCCTTATCAGCCAGCTATTATCCTACCCATGCCCGCGCGACCGGCTCCAGCTGGATGCATGGCGTGGGTCGAATCGGTGCCATCCTCAGCGCGTTTGTGGGAGCAGAAATGCTGTCGCTCGGCTGGTCTTTTAACCTGATCTTTTTGCTCCTGGCGATCCCGGCCGTCCTTACGACAGCGATGCTGGTGATTAAAAACCGTTATGGTTTTAAGCCGATCACAAATTCATGATTTTTTCCGCTGACGGCAACGCGTTGGATTACAGTAGCTGCAACGCTCATGCTTTCAGGTGGTGATTATGGATAAGGTTATCAGTGCGGATGCCATCCGTACGGGCTTTTCAAAGGCAATGTCGGACATGTATCAGCAGGAAGTGCCGCTGTACGGCACGTTGATGCAGTTGGTCAAAGACGTTAATCAGGCCTCGCTGGCGGCGGACAGCGCCCTGCAGCAGCGCCTGGCGCAAGCCGATGAGCTGAGCCGTTTAAGCCTGGAACGCCACGGTGCAATTCGCGTCGGCAGCGCCGAAGAGCTGGCCATGCTGCGTCAGATGTTTGCCGTTATGGGTATGTTCCCGGTCGGCTATTATGACCTCTCTCAGGCGGGCGTACCGGTGCACTCAACCGCGTTTCGCCCTGTTGACGACGACGCGTTACGTCGTAATCCTTTCCGTATTTTTACCTCATTACTGCGGCTTGAATTGATTGAAGATCCGGCGCTGCGCGATGAAGCTGCCGCAATCCTGGCCTCGCGTGACATTTTCACCCCAGGCTGTCGCACATTAATTCAACAGCATCAACAGCAGGGCGGCCTGACTGAGACGCAGGCGCAGCGCTTTATTACCGAGGCGTTAGAAACCTTTCGCTGGCACTCGCATAGCCTCGTTGAAAGCAAAACCTATCAGGCCCTTAATCAACAACACCGGCTGATTGCGGACGTCGTGTGTTTTCCTGCCTGTCATATCAACCACCTGACACCGAGAACCCTGGACATTGATCGCGTTCAGGCGTTAATGCCCGAACGGGGTATCGATCCCAAAAACGTGATTGAAGGCCCGCCTCGGCGCAAGGTGCCGATTTTATTACGCCAGACCAGTTTTAAAGCGCTCGAGGAACCTGTCGTTTTCAAAGATGGCTATCAGGGTACCCATACGGCAAGATTTGGTGAGATAGAACAGCGCGGTGCGGCCTTAACCCCAGAGGGGCGCGCGCTTTACGATCGGCTGCTGACTGAGGCCGGAAGCGGCACTGACAATCAACAGCATCAGCAACGGTTATCTGCTGTATTTCAGGCTTTTCCAGATAACGAAACCGATCTGCGCCGGGCGTCGCTGGCCTGGTTTCATTATCGCCTGAGTGATAAAGGCCTGACTGAACCGCCTCAGCCCGGTGAATCGCTGGAAGCCCTGATCGAACAGGGCCGCATTCTGGCCGATCCCATAATTTATGAGGATTTTCTACCGGTCAGTGCGGCCGGGATTTTTCAGTCTAACCTCGGAGATCAAACCCAGGCGCGCTCTTCAGGCCAGGCAAGCCGCAGCAGCTTTGAAGCCGCACTGGGCTGCGCAGTACTGGACGAAATGACGCTGTATGCCCAGCGTCAGGAAGCCTCATTACAACGTTGCGGCCTGGCATGCTAACCCGCCAGGGCGCGATTGCCCGGATTGCGCGACTATTGCAGCCGTGAATCACGTATCAGCGTGAATCTTCCCGCGCCCAGCAGCATGATCACCAGCGCGCCCAGCAGAAACAGCGCTTCGGTCTCCAGCGACCAGGCGCCCACGCCGGTGCGGTGCCATAGTGCCCCGGTTTTGACCAGCAGCGTTGCCACCACCATATTCACCGCCACAATGAACGCCGCAGGCCGCGTCATCAGCCCCACAATCAGCATCAGCGGGGCGATAATTTCCCCAATCCAGGCACCCCAGGCCAGAAATCCTGGCAGGCCGTGCTGGTGCAGCAGTTGGGCAATCCAACCCACCCCGTGCACCAGCTTGAACTCACCGTGAAACAGCAGCAGCCCACCCAGCGTCAGACGCAATAACAGTTTGCCCAGGTCAGGATGATCGGTCATTCGAACAAACAGTTGATTGATGCCACTGAACATTTTCTATTCCTCTTACGCGTTAAACGACATGCAGTACTAAAAACAGGTTCACGGGGAGCGGTCAATCCCGGCGGACGTGCGCAGCACATTTTCGGTATTTTACCCGCTGTGTTTCTGGACAAAGACAGATGGCCTGAAATAATGACCGCCTACGCAGACAGGGAATAATGCATGAAAAATGAACACGACCTGAAGATCGCTATTGCGGACGGTGAGCTGCAAGGCGGCATCGATGACGGGATCGTTGTGTTTAAAGGTATTCCTTACGCTGCGCCGCCGGTGGGGGACCAGCGCTGGCGCGCACCCCAGCCCGTCAGCCCGTGGCAGGGCGTGCGAAGCGCCCTGCATTTTTCTGCCGCGAGCTGGCAGAACCGCGAATACTGCCTGGCGATTGGCGGCGGCGATCCCGGCGATTTCAGCGAGGACTGTCTTTATCTCAATGTCTGGACGCCTGACCTGCAGCCCGATAAGCCTCTGCCGGTGATGGTATGGCTGCACGGGGGCGGATTTACCCTCGGTTCCGGCGGGCTGGCGCCCTACAACGGCAAACCGCTGGCCTCACGCGGCGCGGTTATCGTCACGATTAACTATCGGCTGGGCCATCTGGGCTTTTTTGCCCATCCGGCCATGGAAAAAGAGCAGTCGGTGACCGGGACGCTTCACAATTTTGCCCTGCTGGATCAGATCGCGGCTTTACGCTGGGTTCAGCGCCATATTCACGCCTTCGGCGGCGATGCCCATAACGTTACGCTGTTTGGCGAGTCATCTGGCGCACGTAGCCTGTTATCGCTGTGCTGTTCGCCCCTGTCAGCCGGTTTTTTCCACAAGGGCATTGTGCAGAGTGCCTATAGTCTGCAAGACGTGACGCGTACCACGGCGCTTGAGAAAGGCGTGAAGGTGGCCAGCCGTTTAGGTTTGCCCGCTGATGCCAGCATGGAACAGCTGCGCGCGCTGCCTGCTGAGGCCTTTTGGTCGCTGGACAGCAGCTACGGGCTCGGTCCTGTCGCCATCGCGGGCGACGCGGTCCTTCCCGCGCCGGTACTGGAAACGTTTATGGCCGGACGTCAGCATCGCCTGCCGCTGATGGCCGGGAGCAACAGCGACGAAGCCAGCGTACTGGCGTATTTCGGTGTCGATGCCGCCACGGTGGTAGACCGGCTTCGTCGTCAAAACCGGTTTAGCTATCAGCTGTTGAAATGGATTTATCCGCTTGAGACGGATGCGTTGCTCGGACGTGCCGTGGCACGGGATATGACGTTTAGCCTGCTTCCCTGGCTGGTGATGCGGGCGCAGCAAAAAGTCGCAATGCCCGGCTGGCGCTACTGGTTTGATTACGTATCTGAACATTCACGGGACCTTTTTCCGCACGGCACCTGGCACGGTAACGAAATCCCCTACGTCATGAATACGCTGCATAACCTGCCCGCCGTCAGCGAGGATCGCCGCTTTACGGCCGCCGATTACGCGTTTGCACAGCAGGTCAGCGACTACTGGTTTCTCTTTGCCCGCGACGTGAATACCAGCACGACGCAACTGGACGGCATCTTGCCCTGGCCTGCCTGGCAGGCGAGTCATGACGTGACAATGTCACTCGGATGCGAGGGAAAAGCGGGGCTCAAACTCATGCCGCGTTTTATGCGTCGGCGGCTGGCGCTGTTTCGTCTGATGATGTCGCGTATGGTTCGCTTATAGTATTCCCTCAGCCCTCAGCCCTCAGGCCGGGGGGCATCCTGCGCGCCCTCCAGGCTGATTTTTGCTGGAACGATGATCTCTCGCGGAGGCACCGCACCAGCATAAAAAAGTTTAACAGCGCTGTTACATTTTCGGCCTTTCTGCCGATATATCCCATACGCCCGGTGTCACGGGTTAACGTTTAAGGGATTTCAGTATGGGTATGCTTAAAAATTTCACAATTCGCGCGGTAATGCTGACAATACTCGGGCTGTTTTGCCTGCTGTGGAGCGGAATCGGGCTGTTCAGCATTCATTCGCTCAATTCGTTGAGTGACGGCAATGATGTCGATCGCCATATCGTGGAACAGATGACCGCGTTGAGTAAGGGCAACGATCAGTACTTTCGTATGATTACGCGCCTGTCGCGCGTCATGGAGAAAAAAGCGGCAGGCACAGCACAAAACGACGAGGCTTTCGCGCCCGTACAGCAGGCACTGGACAGTATGTCTCAGCAGCTGACCCTGTTCAAACAGCTCTCTCCCGGCCCAATGGATGCAGCCGTTGCCAATGACGTTATTGATAAATGGCAAAAACTGCTCGACCAGGGCGTGACGGTTCAGCTTCAGCGTGCCCGTCAGGATTCGCTGGACAGTTATCGCCAACAGGCAAATGACGTCACCCCTGCGCTGAGCCGTGCCTTCGGTGCCAGTACTGAAAACTTCAATAACGTGGCCACTGTCAAACTGGGTCAAACGCGGGTTGAAGTTGATCGTATGACCGCAATGACCAAAACCCTGATTTCAGTCACCGTGGTGATCGGCTTGCTGATTCTGCTGTTTACCGACCGTTATCTGGTAAAAATGTTGGTTAAGCCGTTGGAAAAAATTCGCGAACATTTTTCAGTCATCGCCAAAGGCGATCTCAGTAAGCCGGTTGAAGATATGGGCCGTAACTGCGTCGGAAAACTGGTGCCCTTGCTGAGCGCCATGCAGGACAGCCTGCGCGAAGCCGTCAGTGCGATTCGTAGCGGCACGGAAAACATTTCCCGCGGAGCCGCTGAGATTTCGATTGGTAATAACGATCTCTCTTCGCGTACGGAAGAGCAGGCTGCCGCGCTTGAGCAAACCGCAGCCAGTATGGAACAGCTTACGGCGACCGTGAAATTCAATGCGGAAAATGCGCGTCAGGCCAGCACCCTGACCGAAGCCGCAACGATCACGGCCAAACAGGGCGGTAGTCTTGTCGGTGAAGTGGTCACCACGATGAACGGAATCTCTGACAGTTCGAAGAAAATTTCCGAGATTACTAACGTCATCAACAGCATTGCGTTCCAGACCAATATCCTCGCGCTTAACGCCGCTGTAGAAGCCGCCCGCGCCGGTGAACAGGGTCGTGGCTTTGCCGTCGTGGCCAGTGAGGTCAGAAATCTGGCCCAGCGTAGTGCGGGTGCGGCAAAAGAGATCGCTGGCCTGATTGCGGATTCCGTTGAGCGCGTGGAAAAGGGCGCGCAACTGGTCAGCACGACCGGCGGCACCATGAGCGGTATTCTGAAATCGGTGCAGGATGTTGACGCGATCATGAAGCAAATCGCGGCCGCTTCAGAAGAACAAAGCAAAGGCATTTCGCAGGTTGGCACGGCGGTAACGGAAATGGACAGCGTCACCCAACAAAACGCCGCGCTGGTAGAAGAAGTCTCCGCCGCCGCCAGTGCGCTGGCGCTGCAGACGGAAGCCTTGCAGGCCTCTGTCGCACAGTTCCGCCTGTCCAGCGATGCGCCCCTGGCACCGACGTCAACGCGCAAGCCGCCCTCACAGCCGGCCAGCCCAACCACTTCATTCCAACCTAAAGCCGCGTCGGCGGATAACAGCGATTGGGTCACTTTTTAAGCCCACATCTGACCACCGCCTTCCTCGCGAAGGCGGTTTTTACTGCCTGTCTCCCATCACTCCGCCGCCAGATAACACAGCTTCTCTGCCACCTGGTATGACTTCACAAAGGAGGTCACGGGCAGGAACTCAAAGCGCGAATGGAAGTTATGCGCGCCAGTAAAGAAGTTGGGTGTTAACAGACCTTTCGCCGACAACGCCGCGCCATCGGTGCCGCCGCGCATGGGGATCACCTTAGGCACAATATCCAGCGCTTGCAGGGCGGCGAAAATCAGATCAACCGCGCGACGATCTTCACCTATCGCATTGCTGATATTGCTGTAAATATCGCGTAGGGTGAGCTCTACGTTGCCCGTAGGATAGCGCGCGGCGATGATATCTCTGACCGCCTGCAACTGCTGTTTGCGTGCAGCAAAGCCTGCCAGATCAAAATCGCGAATCGAGGCGTTAAGCGTGGCCATGCTGGCGTTGGCCTGCATCTCGTTAAACCAGATATAACCTTCGCGCCCCTCGGTATGTTCCGGCGTCGCCTGCCGGTCGAAGTGGCTGATAAAATCGTGAGCCATCAGTAAGGGATTGACCAGCACGCCTTTGCCCGACATCGGATGCGCCGGCACACCGGTAAAGCGGATTTCCGCGGCGGCCGCGTTAAAGTTCTCATAAACGACTTCGCCCAGCTCGCAGCAATCAATTGTCCAGGCGAAATCCACATTAAAACGGGTTTCCAGATCCAACGCTTTCGCGCCGCGCAGCCCGATCTCCTCATCCGGCACGAACGCCACCACGACGTCGCCGTGTTTGCCCTGCAAATTCTCCATCAGCGTCATGACGACGCTCACGGCCGCCTTGTTATCGGCGCCCAGCACGCTGGTGCCGTCGCTGAAAATAATTTGCTGGCCGATATAGGGCGCGATCTCCGGGTGCGCATCCCGACGTAACCAGATGTCCTGCTGTGGGTTCAGACAAAGGTCTTCACCCTGCCAGGTGAGGATCTGTGGGTGAATGTCAGGGGACAGGCCCACGTCAACGGTATCGATATGGGTGATAAACCCCACGCGCGGCGCATCGGGGCAGTTTCCTCGTTTCAACGCCGTTACCGTGGCATGTTCATCAATCACAACCTGCTCAAGGCCCAGGTCGCGTAATTCGTCCGCCAGCATCTGCGCCATCGCGTGCTGGCTGGGGGTGCTGGGTAAGGTGCTGGACTTTGCATCACTTTGGCTGCTTACCGCCAGGTAACGAAAAAAACGCGTAATGAGTTGCGCCTGAAGTTTGTCGGTCATCACTAATCCTTATTAGTTGACGTACTACGGGGTTCGCTATGGTGGTGATTCATGCTATCTATCAACGAGCCAAATCATTCATTTAGATATTCAGACTAACGGAAGTCAACAGAAAGCGAGGACAATAATGAGAAACAGGTTTACGACCCTGGCACTGCTTACTGCAGGTGTGGCTCTGGCGGGCGGCGTTCATGCAAAAACGCTGGTGTACTGCTCCGAAGGCTCCCCTGAAAATTTTAATCCGCAACTTTACACCTCGGGAACCAGCGTGGATGCCAGTGCTGTACCGGTATTCAATCGCCTGGTGGACTTCAAACCGGGCACGACCGAACTGATCCCGAGCCTGGCAGAACGTTGGGATATCAGCCCGGACGGCAAGGTTTATACCTTTTATCTTCGGCACAACGTCAAATTTCAGAGTAATAAGCAGTTTACGCCCAGCCGCGATTTTAACGCAGATGATGTGATCTTCTCGTTTATGCGGCAAATGGACAGCAAAAATCCCTATCATGCGGTTTCTGGTGGCAATTATTCTAACTTCGACAGCCTGCAGCTGGCGACGCTTATCACCCATATCGATCGTATCGACGATCACACCGTGCGCTTCACCCTGGCCCATCCGGAGTCGCCGTTTTTGGCCGATCTGGCCTGGTACTTTGCCTCTGTCCATTCAGCGGAATACGCGGACAAGATGCTAAAGGCCGGCACGCCAGAGAAGGTGGATATGGACCCGATAGGCACCGGACCTTTCCAGCTGGTGCAGTATCAAAAAGATTCACGCATTCTTTATAAGGCCTTTCCTGACTACTGGCAGGGGAAAGCCAAACTGGATCGGCTGATTTTCAGCATCACGCCGGATGCCGCCGTGCGCTACGCCAAACTGGAAAAAAATGAGTGTCAGGTGATGCCATTCCCTAATCCGGCCGACCTGGACAAAATGCGACAGAACAAGGCGATTACGCTCAAACAGGCAGCAGGGCTGAATACCGGTTTTCTGGCATTTAACACCACGAAAGCGCCCACCGATAATGTGAAAGTCCGTCAGGCGCTGGCCATGGCAATAAACAAATCCGCCATTATTGAAGCCATTTTCAAAGGCACGGGCACGGTCGCCAAAAATATTCTTCCGCCTGGCGTCTGGAGCGCAGACAAGGATCTCAAAGACTACGATTACGATCCGGAAAAGGCCAAAGCCCTGCTGGCCGAAGCGGGTGTAAAACCGGGAACGGAAATCGCGCTGTGGGCGATGCCGGTTCAGCGCCCCTATAATCCGAACGCGCGCCGGATGGCGGAGATGATCCAGGCTGACTGGGCAAAAGTCGGCATCAAGGCCAACATCGTGAGTTATGAATGGGGCGAATACCTCAAACGCGTGCGTAACGGTGAACATCAGGCTGCCCTGATGGGCTGGACAACGGCGACGGGCGATCCGGATAACTTTTTCGGACCGCTCTATACCTGCACCGCGGCGAAAGGCGGTTCAAACTCATCAAAGTGGTGCTATCAGCCGTTTGAAACCCTGATTACCCAGGCCCGGGCCGAACCGGATCAGGGCAAACGGACACGCATGTACCTGCAGGCGCAGCAAATCATGCATGACCAGATGCCCGCCGTCATGATTGCCCACTCCACCATTTATGAACCGATACGCACGACGGTCAGCGGTTATGAAGTGGATCCCTTTGGCAAGCATATTTTTTATCAGGTCGATATCAAGCCGTAATCCATGATGCGGCGGCTCACAGGGACGTGTGCCGCCTTGCCTGCAAAATGTCAGATATGTTGTACAGTTAAGAGTGTGTTTGATGTTCAGAAGGGAAATAACATGGCGAACGGTTGGGCTTCAGAAGGGGCGGTTCAGGAACAGATCGACAGTACCGTTAACGACGGGATTGAACGCGTGCGCCAGTCGATCGGTCAGGGTGAAAGCGCCACGGAGTGTGAACTGTGCGGCGAACCGATACCGGCGGCGCGCCGTCAGGCACTGAAAGGCGTGCGCTACTGTGTCACCTGTCAGGAAAAAATCGATAAGCAGCAAAAAGAAACCAGCCTTTACAACCGTCGCGGCAGTAAAGACAGCCAGCTTCGCTGACTTATGAACCCGGCATGGCCAGGCCGCTGCCGATGAACCAGGCGAGAAAACCGATGCCGGCCATAATGATAGCAATGGGGAACAACAGACCAATTCTCATGTTTATCCTGTGAGTCTATTCAGGGATTAAGCCAGCCGTAATACGGCGTGATGGTTCTTCAGCAACGTAAACAGTTCAAACTGGGTTGCCTCATTTACCGCGCGCTGTATCTCACCTTTGGTGTAAATCATTGTGTGGATATGACCCAGTTGACGCCACACAACAATCGCCGAGGCCACCAGTGCGCAGGTATTCTCAGCCTGCACACATTCTACTGTGGCGTGGCAGGTATCGTCTAAGTCGTTGAGAAAAATCTTCACCCCATCGGTAGGCAAGATTGCACGAATATCATCCAGCATGACCCGGCTGAGGCTGCGCGATAAATATAAAGTTAACCACTTCCTCGTCATTATGACACCTGACGTTAACGATTTTCTCCGTTATACGGGGTAAACACAGGTAATGGAAGTGTTGAGGACAGGGCAGTGATCTTTAACGAATCTGTTTAGCGCATTAACGACAGGCGCATGTCCAGATGTTTTATACCTTAACGATGCGGCTTCAATAATCAATTTACTCATGTCAATTTATACTGGCCAATACGCTGTCTCAGATTACCAGGTTAAAAACGCAGGGGGCAGCGCCTGTTCCGTTATTGAATGTTTAGGGTTGTCTGTGATCCCCATTCACTGACTCGTGCTGGCTAATGCCGGGCAGGCTGGTGACACGGCGCGATCGATGATGCAAAAACACCAACGCGCAGCGGCATTATCCCGATGCTGGCAGCCGGTCAGCTGTTGTCACGCGTTGTATCTGTGAGGAATAAACCAGAGCAGGCTCCGTCATCACGAAGCCTGCTGTTGTCAACCGTTGGAACGCAGTTGCGGATAACGTTTAAAAATATAAATACACCATAACAGCGCCGCGAGTCCGATGATCGCCCCTACATTACCCACATCAGACAGGCTCATGTAAGCGCTGACCTGACTGCCTAATAGCGCGCCCGCACCAATACCGATATTATAAATACCGGACATCAATGACATCGCGACGTCCGTCGCGTCCGAGGCTAAAGACAGCACGCGGATCTGCATCGCCAGGCCAATCATCATCATTGCCATTCCCCAGACCACGCACAAGGTAATGATCGCGCCGGGCCGGACTGCGGCGAAGATTAACAGTCCCATGCAAAGCGTCACCAGCGCGATAGCGGCAATCAGCAACGCAGAGGGGAATGTTTTCCCCAGCGAACTGAATAACAGGCTGCCAACAATGCCCGCTGAACCGAACAGCAACAGCAGTAAGGTGGTGAATCCCTCGCTGGCATTAGCAACGAGCTGCATAAAAGGCTCAATGTAGCTGTAGGCCGTATAGTGCGCAGTCACAATTAACGTCACCAGCAGATACATCCCAACCAGCGCCGGTCGGCGGAACAGCAGGGGAACGCTGCTGAGCGACCCCGTGTGCTCACTGGGCAACCGGGGCAGGATACGCGCCAGCATAATCATCAACACCAGTGCGGACAGCCCGATCACGCCAAACGTTGTGCGCCAGCCCAGCGCCTGACCGACCACACGTCCAATCGGCACGCCCAAAACCATTGCCAGCGCGGTGCCGGTTGCCAGCATGCTGAGTGCCTGGGTTTTTTTACCTGCGGGGGCAACACGAATTGCCAGCGATGCTGTAATTGACCAAAACACCGCATGGGACAACGCAATCCCCACACGGGATACGATCAGGGAAGTAAAACTCCACGCAAACGTAGAAAGCACATGACTGGCAATAAAGACGATAAACAGAGCCGTTAACAGGAACCGGCGTTCAATATTCCGCGTCAGCAGCATCAAAGGCAGTGACAGTAGGGCCACCACCCAGGCATAGATCGTCAGCATAATGCCCACTTCAGACGTTTTCATCGAAAAGCCTGCGGCAATATCTGACAGTAAACCGACCGGCACGAATTCGGTGGTATTAAACACAAAAGCGGCGATAGCCAGCAGCACCACGCGTAGCCAGGCCGTTTTACGGGAAACAGTTGTTAATGGCATGAGAAGTTAAATCAGTCTGTGCGTCAAAAAGGAGTCAGGGCGATCACCCCATGATAGTGACTTGCGTCACACTTTAACGGTTATTGTGGAGGAATTAAGCGCCGGGTGGAACCACCAGGCGCGGATTAAGATGAAATATTTTCGCCCAATACGGCCCTGTGGCGTTTACGGCTGGCGATGACGCTGTCCGGGCATCATCCGCAGCAGCGTATTGTCCTTCAGGGCGTAATGATGAAACAGCGCCGCCGCCACATGTAAGCCAATCAGCCAGTAGCCAAGTGGGGCCAGCGTTTCGTGCCAGTCGGTCAGCGTATCTGACAAATCAAAGTCAGGTTCGGCCGCCACCGGCATCGGCACACCAAATAACTGCCACTCACGACCTTTCAGATAACGCGATGCGAGTCCCAGCACCGGAAGGGTGATGAAAAGCGCATAAATCAGCGTATGCGTCAGATGCGCCAGCCCGGTTTGCCAGCGCGGCACGGGAGGAATAATGGCGGGACTACGATGACGGAGTTTCAGCAGTAATCGCGACAGCATCACCACCAGAATCGTCGCCCCGGCGCTGAAATGCGTCACCGTCATAGCAAAGCGTTGCCAGGAACCCCGCTCGACATAGCCGCGTAACTCCATTGTGGCATAGGCAATGATCAGTAGCAGAACGGTAAGCCAGTGAAGCGCAATTTGAGACGATGCGAATTTATTACGCATGGTAGATCCCTGTATGAAAGTAAGGGTTCTAAGATAACGTAAAAAAATGAAAAAGCTTAACGAAATGACGACTCTGTGGGATGACAGCCCAGCCGAAGACTGCAGACTCGGGGGCAGAGAAGGCGAGGATAACCGGCACACGGGCTGGCTGAGAATGGCGGCCAGCAACCGCCATGCTGACGTCAAACGGACGTTGCGTCATCAGAAATCCACGCCGTGCTTAAGCGCGACACTGTCCAGCGTGTGCACATTTTTACCCGGGGCAACCGGGCAACAGGCATCGCACCCTAATGAACCGTGATAGTACTTACGGGCCTGCTGAATGGCTGCGGTTGCGGAATAAAATGTGCCGAGAAACAGCCGACCTTCCAAATCCGGAAGATATTTACAGCCGCTTGCATGAACCACGTGATTATCGTTGTAGCCTGATTGTTTGTTGACGTAATAGTATCGCGCCATTAGGTCGCCCCCTTACTGTGAATTCAAAGATGACATTAATCTTTGGGATCAAACCGATTATAGCGGGGAAACGCGTGCTGTAGGCAATCATACTGATAATACGGACAATTCTTGTACAGGCCGCATTCCGGGCAGTCAAAAACCCGGAATATTCATTAAGTTTTGCTAGAGTTTGCGGCGGTGCAGCTGCCAGGCAACCCACAACGCCAGCACTAATAAAGCGGAGATAAACAGCGTCAGGCCGCCCCAGCCGAACTGATGCCAGAAAAAGCCGCCAGCCGTACCCGCCACGCTTGAGCCGACGTAATAGCTGAACAGATAGAGCGAAGAAGCCTGACCTTTTGCCCGACGAGCGCGTGGGCCAATCCAGCCGCTCGCCACAGAGTGCGCAGCGAAAAATCCTGCCGTAAACAGCATCATACCGATGAAGATCAGCGCAATACCGTTAACTGCCGTCAGCAGTAACCCCATCAGCATAATAAAGGTCGAGCCAAACATAACCGGGCCGCGCCCAAACCGGCTGGTTAACGCGCCGGCTTTAGGGGAACTCCATGATCCGGTCAGATAAACCACCGACAGCAAGCCCACCACAGCCTGACTTAAATGCCACGGCGCGCCCAGCAGGCGATAGCCGATATAGTTGAACAGCGTCACAAAGGCGCCCATCAGCAGCAGGCCTTCGGCAAACAGCAGCGGCAAACCCGCATCGCGCCAGTGCAGACGGAAATTAATGGCCAGATGACGCGGGCGCAGCGAGGCCGGACGGAAATGGCGGGATTCCGGTAAGATTTTCCAGAACATCAGGGCAGCGGCGAGAGCGAAACAGCCAATGGCCGCAATGGCTATGCGCCATGAAAAGAAGTCGGTTAATACACCACTTATCAGGCGGCCGCTCATGCCGCCAATCGAGTTTCCGCTGATGTACAGCCCCATCGAAAAGGCTACCACGCTGGGATGAATCTCTTCACTCAGATAGGTCATGCCCACTGCGGCCACACCGCTCAGCGATAAGCCGATCAAGCCCCGCATCAGTAAAATGCCGTGCCAGCTGGTCATAGTGGCAGAGAGCAGGGTACAGATTGCGGCCAGCAAGAGCGCCGTTACCATCACGGACTTTCGTCCTATGGCATCGGAGAGCGGGCCTGTCACCAGCAACCCCAGGGCCATCATGGCGGTGGAAATGGAAAGCGAAATACTGCTTGCGGCGGGAGAAATGCCAAACTGTGCAGAGAGCACTGGCAGAATAGGCTGCACGCAATAGAGCAGGGCAAAGGTGGCCAGCCCGGCAGAAAACAAGGCGAGCGTGACGCGAATAAAAGGCCGGGTGCCACGCACAATCCAGTCAGACGAGGGAGCCTGGGACTGCGCAGGCATATCGCTGTCCAGCGGCACCGCAGGTGAAGAGCGATTCACAGGGGTTCCTTATCAGTAAAAACAGAGTGTTACTGTAGAAAAAGGTCATTAGGTTGTCTAATATATTAATCATCTTAAATAAGACGTTTAACCTATGAATATTGAGCTGCGCCACCTGCGCTATTTTATTGCCGTTGCGGAAGAGCTGCATTTTGGCCGCGCAGCCCAGCGCCTACACATCTCCCAGCCGCCATTGAGTCAGCAAATCATGCAGCTTGAGGCGGAAACCGGCGCGCAGCTGTTTAACCGCACCAACCGTAGCGTGCAGCTTACGCCGGCCGGCGCGCAGTTTTTACAGGATGCGCGGGCAATCCTGTTACAGGTTGAGCAGGCAACCCAGCGCGCCGCGCGTCTGCATCGTGGTGAAGAAGGAGAACTGCGCATTGGATTTACCTCCTCTGCGGCTTTTATTGGCGTGATGTCAGATGCGCTTTATGTGTTTCGTCAGCGCTGGCCCAACGTGCATGTTCAGATGCAGGAAATTAACACTCGTCAGCAGCTGGCTCCGCTGCATGAAGGCAAGCTGGACCTCGGCGTTATGCGCAACACGCCGCTCCCCGCCGATTTGCACCATCAGCTTTTGCTACGCGAGCCATTGTGCGCCGTGGTGCACAAAGCCCATCCGCTGGCGACGGCAGGGCGGATCACCTTGCAGGCGCTGGCGCGGGAACCCTTTGTGTTTTTTGATCCTCAGGTGGGAACGGCACTGTACAGCGAAATCCTGGATTTGCTTCAGCGCTATCAGATCCGGCCCTACATTACCCAGGAAGTGGGCGAGGCCATGACCATTCTCGGACTGGTCGCGACCGGGCTGGGCGTATCTATCTTGCCTGCCTCCTTCAGCCACGCGCGTCTGGCGAACGTGGTGTGGTTACCGCTGGAGGAGCCTGATGCGCAGTCGGAGATGTGGCTGGTCTGGTCGGGCGAACGCGAAATGAGTGCACAGATGGCGCATATGATGGCGTTACTGCGCCGCGAGTGACAATTTATCCGTCAAAGCCAGAAAAATTATGTGTGTTAAATCACATATCTAAGCAAATATTTGCCGCTAAAAGTGAATCTGCCGCACCATAGCGGATATTTATTTAGAAGCGCGAAAATAACCGGAGCAGGGTGTGAGTTCGGACAGTCAACCTGGCCATATTGACCAAATTAAACAAATTAATGCTGGCGTCGTTTACCGGTTAATCGATCAGCATGGGCCAGTCTCGCGAATTGAACTGTCCAAACGGGCCCAGCTGGCGCCTGCCAGTATTACCAAAATCGTGCGGGAAATGCTGGATGCCCATCTGGTTCAGGAAACCGAGTTTCAGGAGCCGGGCGCTCGCGGCCGTCCGGCGATTGGTTTAATCCTTGATACGGACGCCTGGCACTATCTGGCTATTCGTCTGCACCGTGGCATATTAACGCTGACCTTGCGTGACCTCAGTAGCAGGGCGCTGGTCGAAGACAACCTGCCGCTCATTGATGACGCTACGGAGCCGCTGCTGACGCGGTTGACCGACCATGTTGACGCGTTTTTTATCCGTCATCAGAAACGGCTGGAAAGGCTGACCGCCATTGCCATCACCTTACCGGGGCTGATTAATGCCGCATCCGGTGTGGTGCACCGTCTACCCGGCTATACCTGCCATGATATGCCGTTGGGCAGCACCCTGGCGGCGCGGACCGGCCTGCCGGTATTTATTCAGCACGATATCTCCGCCTGGACGCTTGCCGAGTCGCTGTTTGGTGCGTCACGCGGTGCGCAGGACGTGATTCAGATTGTGATCGACGAAACGGTAGGGGCTGGCGTGATCACTGGTGGTCAGCTGTTGCACAAAAGCGGACGCGCGCTGGTGGAAGTCGGTCACACACAGGTCGATCCTTACGGCCAGCAATGCTACTGCGGCAATCACGGCTGTCTTGAAACGATTGCCAGTACCGGCAGCCTGCTGGCGCTGATTGCACACCGGCTCCCCGGTCAGCCTGACAGCCTGTTACACCATCAGCCCTTAACGCTTTCTGCCGTTTGTGAGGCGGCACAGAGCGGCGACAGGCTGGCGCGGGATGCCATAGCGACAGTGGGGCATCATGTTGGCAGGATCCTCGGCATGATGGTCAATATCTTTAATCCTCAACAAATTCTTATCGGTTCGCCGCTCAATCAGGCGGCAGATGTTCTCTTTCCGGCAGTACAAAATACTATTCACCAGCAGTGTTTGCCTGCATACAGCGCAGTCATTCAGCTTGCGCCCACTGAATTTACTGAGCCAGGTACGCTGGGTGCCGCCGCGTTGATCAAGGATTCGCTTTACAGCGGCTACCTGTTAATTAAGTTACTGCAAGGTTAAGCAACACTAACCTTGCGCTAACGCAATCTGCTCCCCCTTTTCCTTCCTTAGAATGATCATTCGCATGAAAGCCGAATCGTCAGTGAGCTGACACCGCTTGTGAAGGAGAGGTAGAGTGAAAACGCTATTTATTACCGGAACCGATACCGAAGTGGGGAAAACCGTGGTCGCACGCGCCCTGCTGCAAAGTTTTACCCAGGCAAACGAGCGGGCTGCGGGCTACAAACCTGTTGCCCGCTGGGGCGTAAAAACAGAAGAGGGCCTGAGAAACAAGGATGGGTTGTTTTTGCAGAGCGCCTCTTCCCTTGCGCTGCCTTATCAGGCGGTGAATCCGGTCATTTTTGAGAAAGAAGAAATCTGCGGTTACCCGCCCAATAAGGTCGATTATGCGAAAATCACGCAGGGGCTTCAGCATCTTAATCAGCTTGCCGATCGCGTGGTGGTCGAGGGAACCGGGGGCTGGCGCAGCCTGATGAACGATGCCCAGCCGCTGTCGGCCTGGGTGATCGAGCAGCAACTGCCCGTCATCTTAGTGGTCGGGATTAAGTTAGGTTGTATCAGCCATGCGCTACTGACCGCTCAGGCGATCCAGGCCGACGGATTGCCGCTGGCCGGTTGGGTGGCTAATCGTATTAATCCGGGGCTGGCGCACTATGCCGATATCATTTCCGTCCTGCGTGAACAGATTTCGGCACCGCTTCTCGGTGAGCTGCCTTATTTGCCCCGCGCAGAGCAGCGCGATCTGTCCCGTTATCTGGATATTTCCATGCTGAATAGCGATAACCTGCACTACGCCCGGACAAAAACAGCCTGAGAGAACCAGAGCAGGATGGCGCCACGCGCGCGACGTTACCCTTCGTCAGAGATAACTGACCAACAGTGATACGGGATGAGAGGCAGGATTCGGTGGGCCGCAACCAACGTGCGGCCCTGATTCATTATGGATTGAGGCGGCGACGGGTGCGCCCGGAGCTGAGATAATCAGCAATGTAGTCCTGGGATATCTCTCCACTGTAACGGCCATCTTCGTCCACAATCGGCATCCAGACGGTGTTGTGTTCATAGAGTTTTGACAGAACCACACGCAGGTTTTCTTCTGCTTTGCCGGTCACTTTAAACGTATGCAGCATCTCTTCACAGCGCCCGCTCGCGTGACGCGCCTCACGGCGTTTCACAAATCCTAACGGCTTGCCGTCGTCGTCAACCACGGTGATGGAACGCATGTCGTTTTCGTCCATGGTGCCAAACGCCTCCGTTAACGGCGTCGAGCGTTTTACCGTGATGGTGGGCTGTTGGTCGGTCACGTCGCCTGCCTGTACCAGCAGCAGACGTTTCAATGTACGGTCCTGGCCGACAAAGGAGCCGACAAAATCGTTAGCCGGCGTCGCCAGCAACTCATCAGGGCTGGCGCACTGGACAATTTTGCCCTGGCCAAAGACCGCGATGCGGTCGCCAAGTTTGAGTGCTTCATCAATGTCGTGGCTGACCAGCATCACTGTTTTCTTTAACTGACGCTGCATATCCAGAAACTCATTCTGAATAACTTCGCGGTTGATTGGGTCAACCGCGCCGAAAGGCTCATCCATCAGCAGTACCGGCGGATCAGCCGCCAGCGCGCGAATCACCCCAATGCGCTGCTGTTGTCCACCGGACATTTCACGCGGGTAGCGATGCAAAAACTTTTTCGGATCCAAGGCCACCATGCTCATTAACTCCGTTGCCCGCTCGCGGCACTGCTTTTTATCCCAGCCCAGCATGCGTGGCACCACGGTGATGTTTTCTTCAATCGTCATATTGGGGAACAGACCAATTTGCTGGATCACGTAACCAATATTGCGACGCAGGGTGGTGGTATCCTGAGTGCTGGTGTCTTCCCCATTGATAAGAATTCGCCCGCTGGTAGAGGGAATTAAGCGGTTGATCATTTTCAGCGTGGTGGTTTTCCCACAGCCTGAAGGCCCAAGCAGCACGCACATCTCGCCAGCAGGAACCTCAAGACTCACATTGTCCACCGCTTTCATCAGCGTGCCGTTTTTCTGGCTGAAGGTTTTCGTCAGATTTTCAAGTTTTATCATTATCGAATTCCCTTAGGAGTCAGCGCCAGCTGCAAACGGTGCAGCAGCCAGTCAAGAATAATCGCCAGCAGGCAAATCATCAGCGCCCCGGCAATCAGCATACGAATATCGCTGCCGCTAATACCATCCAGCAGCAGCATGCCCAGCCCGCCAGCACCAATCACGGCCGCGATAGCCATCACGCCAACGTTCATGACCACGGCGGTGCGAATACCACCAAAAATCACCGGAAGCGCCATCGGGATCTCAACCCAACGCAGGCGTTGCCAGAACGTCATGCCAATGCCACGACCCGCTTCACGCAGGCCGTCCGGCAGATTTTCCAGCGCGGTGTGCGTGTTGCGCACAATTGGCAGTAATGAATACAGGAAGACCGCCGTGATAGCCGGTAGCGCACCAATCCCTTTGCCAATCAGCGAGAAAAGCGGAATCATCAGGCCAAACAACGCAATCGTCGGGATGGTCAGTACGACGGTGGCAATGCCGAGCACCGGCGTAGCCAGCCATTTAAAGCGCACAATCAAGATCCCGAGGGGCACGCCAATAACAATCGCGCACCCTACCGCAACCAGCACCAGCCAGGTATGTTGCCAGGTCAGCGAGAGCAGGTTATTCCAGTTATCAATGATGTAATGAAGGGTATCCACGATGCCTCCTTACAGCATGTTTTTGGATTGAAGGAAATCGCGCGCAACCTGTTCAGGCGACTGGTGATCGATGTCTACGCGCTTGTTCATCTCGGTAATAGCCTCATCGGTGATCAGCGGGGAAAGCTGATTCAGGGCGGCTTCAAGACCGGGATGGCTCGCCAGCACGTCTTGACGCACGACCGGCGTCACGTTGTAGCTGGGGAAAAAGTGTTTATCGTCTTCAAGCACCTTGAGATCGAAACCTTTGACACGCCCGTCCGTGGTGTAGATCAGGCCGGCATCCACAAAACCATCGCGCACGGCGTTATAGACCAGCCCCGGATCCATCTGGCGAATCTGTGGCCTGTCGAGCGTCAGGTTGTAAGTCTTCTGCAGTGGCTTCATGCCGTCTGAACGGCCATAAAACTCCAGGTCCAGCCCGAGTCGCCAGTTATGTTTCGGGTCTGTTTTACGCACCTGATCCATTTTGGCCACCAGTTGCGACAGCGTCGAAATCCCTTCTTTTTCCGCGCGCGCGCGCTGCATGGCAAAGGCATAGGTGTTATTCATCGGGGCGGGATTGAGCCAGATAAGGCCCAGTTTGCCGTCCAGATTTTTAACGGTCTGGTATGCCTCCTGTGAGGACATCGGTTTATTAATATGGTTGAAGATAATCAGAGAGGTGCCGGTGTATTCCCAGGTCATGTCGATCTGCTTGTTAATCATGGCATTACGACTGATGGTGGTGGCGATGTTGCGTTTCGGGATAACCTCAAAGCCTTTCTTTTGCAGCCACATAACCGTCATGGCCGAAAGAATATGTTGCTCGGTAAAGCTTTTTGTCGCGAGCACCAGCGGCGTGGCCGCCTGCACGCTTTGGCTGAGTGCCAGTGAGGCCACCAGTGCCAGGGTAGAGCTCTTAATCCAGCGCGTTAGCATTACAAACCCCTTATCGTTATGCCGCAGCGTGCGGACTCAGGTAGCGCCCTAGTGACGCCAGTAGCATATCCAGCACCAGTGCAACCAGCGCCGTAGCAACGGCACCCAGGATAAGCACAGGGAAGTCATTAAGATAAATGCCGGGGAAAATCAGTTCGCCGAAGCTGCTGGCGCCAATCAGGAAGGCGAGCGGGGCGGTGCCCACGTTAATGGCGGTGGCAATGCGCACGCCCGCAAGAATCACCGGCAGGGCGTTAGGGATCTCAACCTGACGTAAGCGCTGCCATTTGGTCATGCCGATGCCGTTCGCGGCTTCGATCAACGAAGGCGGTACGGCGCTGAGTCCGGAGTAGGTGTTACGGACGACGGGCAGCAGTGATGCCAGAAACAGCGCGACCAGAGCGGGCTTATCACCAATGCCAATGATAACCATCGCCAGCGCCAGAACGGCAAGAGGAGGCAGCGTATTGCCGACGTTAAAGATTTGCATGACATATTCCGCCCAGCGCCGGGCAAAAGGGCGGCTGAGTAGAATACCGCTGGGTATACCGACCAGCAGGGCGAACAACATGGACCAAAACACCAGAAACAGGTGCTGCTGTCCGAGGTAAATCAGATCGTCTTTGCGGGCGACCAGCGTATCCCAGCCAAGCCCCCATACCAGCGCACCTGCCACTGCGACCACAGCCAGCAGTGCCAGACCGGCACGCCGGCCCAGTGAAGCGTTATGCATACGGTTTCTCCCTGTTTACGGATCTGTTGTTATAGCTACCTAAACCAGCATGACAAAAGTGGCTATTTTCAGCGCCACTTCCAAAACCATGCCGGTCGCTAAATGCGGCAAACCGCAGTGATTTTTCTGCGTAATTTCACCAAGTGCGGAAAATACCGCTTTATTTCTATAGCAGTGGTAAGCGGAGCGCGCCAGCTTTTATCGGAAAAATCAGGAAGATAGCCTGAGCCCAAAAACGTCCAAGCCCTTACCGCAACTGGTTTCAGAGTGAAACGACCTGACAAGGCTTTTTTTAAGTGACAGTGTCACATAATGGATTGAATCGGTTCCTGTCTGGTGAAATATGCGCTAGCCTTAGAAGACAAAAAAGGGAGCATCATGACCAACAGCACCTCCGCACCTCGCCGTCGCCACTGGATTCTATTTGCCTGCATGCTTGCCATGTTTATGGCTGCGATTGAAGTCACGATTGTGGCGACCGCAATGCCCACTATTGTGGCCGATCTCGGCGGTTTTTCGCAGTTTGGCTGGGTTTTCTCTGTCTATCTCCTTACGCAGGCGGTGAGCGTGCCGCTCTATGGCCGGCTGGCGGACCTGTGGGGCCGCAAAAAAATGCTCTTTCTGGGCATCGCGATCTTCCTTAGCGGATCGGTGCTCTGCGGTTTCGCCCACACGATGCTCTGGCTGATTGTTTTCCGGGCATTTCAGGGGCTGGGGGCAGGCGCGATCATGCCGCTGAGTTCCACCATCGTGGCAGACATCTATTCCCCCCGGGAACGCGCCAGCGTGCAGGGCTGGTTGTCCAGCGTCTGGGGCGTTGCGGCGATTGTCGGTCCGCTGTCCGGTGCCTGGCTGGTCCAGCACTTTAGCTGGTCCGTCATCTTCTGGGTCAACGTACCGATCGGCATCGTCAGCATGCTGATGCTGGCAGCCTTGCTGCCTGCCTATACGCAGACCCAACCCTCGCAGTCTTTGAATCTGACAGGGAGCGGCTGGCTCACGTTGTGTATCAGCGCCGTTCTGATTGCGCTACTGCAGGCGGAGCAGCTTGGCTACTGGCTGCTGCTGTTCTTAGCCATTGGCCTGGTGGCTGGCTGGCAGTTAACCCGTCATGAGCAGCGCACCCGCTCGCCGCTGTTCCCGCTCAGCCTGTGGAAGAGCCCCCTGATCATCGCGGGCAATCTCGGCAACTTCATCATTGGTGCCACCATGATGGGCGTCAGCGCTTTTCTGCCGACCTGGATTCAGGGCGTGACCGGCGGATCGCCGCTTCAGGCCGGGACAGCGCTGGCTATGATGTCTGTCGGCTGGCCGCTGGCCAGTACGCTAAGTGGTCGTCTGATGCTGTTGACCTCCTACCGTTTTACAGCGCAGCTGGGCGCACTGTTGTTAATTAGCGGCAGCGCCTTGTTACTGCTGTTGCACACAGAAAGCACGCTGTTCCAGGCCGGATTGACAGCCTTCGTCATCGGAACCGGCATGGGAATGACCAGCACGACATTTCTGGTATCTGTCCAGAATCATGCCGACTTTAACGTGCAGGGCATCTGTACAGCGTCAGTCATGTTTAGCCGTATGATTGGATCGGCGCTGGGGACAGCGGTGATGGGCGCGGTGCTTAACCTGAACCTGCAATGGCGGTTGCCCCATGCGCAGGATCCGGTTCAGCAAGTCATGTCGCAGGAAACGCGCGACCGCCTGGCACCGGACGTGCTTCAGACGATGCTGCAGGCAATAGCCGCATCGATACATTGGGTCTTTATTGTGGCGCTGGTCATTGCGTTCCTCACCCTGTGGGTGGCGTGGAAGATGCCGCGCCAGCAGCCGCAACAAACGGAATAAAGCGTTGAACCTCAGGCGTGATGGGCAGAGAAAGAAGGGCCAGCAAGAGACAGGGCGACACCATTGTCGCCCTGAACATTATTGTGTAGAAGAGTCTTGTGAGCTGCCTGCGCTGTCGGGCACAGAGGCGCCCTCATCACGGCCCAGCTTTTTATAAACAATTTTCTGTGTGTCGTTATCACAATGGCCGACGACCTGACCGCCAGCCTGATCAACCTGATCGTTGGCGACCACATCCAGGCTGAAGCCGGATTCGGGCACGCCGTTTTGAATGATTTTCTGGCTGATATCCGCTTTTACAGATTCGCAGGATGCCTGAGCCAGCAGGGGGAAGGCTAAGAACGTCACTGTCAGTAATGCACTCTTGATCTTCATAACTCTTTCCTTTTGTCATGCGTCAGTCATTACTATAGCCGAAATTTACGGCAATACCGGGCGGCCCGTGCGGCGGTCTAAGCAGCGCAGCGTATTGGGCTCCCAATAGGCATTCAGATTAGCGCTCTGTTCACATTTGTCGCGCGTGTCGAATGCACGATCGGCTTTATCAAATTCTTTCTCAACCCGGCTGTTCACTTTGTTGCGGAGCATGTGTGTATCATTCCACTGCTCTTTACTCTGGCGTGCCGCCTCGTTGCTCAATGCGCTGCTGCCGTTTTCAATAATCACGTGTTCGGTGTTCGCACTGACACGCATCGCGGTGGCAGACAGCAGGGCCACCATCATAACCGGAACCAATTTTTTCATCGTAATATCCTTCGGTTAACACTGTTTTACTCTTGGGTAAAACTATTGCATCAAATGAGAATAGTATACCATTGCCGATTACTTGCTCACCAGTTGTGTGCATGTTGTTTACCTGTCTGAGAGATTATTGTGTTGCTTAAAACCACGCTGCTGTTTTTTATCACCGCGCTGGCGGAAATCATCGGCTGTTTTCTACCGTGGCTGTGGCTAAAGAAGGGGGCGTCCATGTGGCTGTTGTTGCCTGCCGCATTGAGCCTCGGGTTATTTGTCTGGTTGCTGACCTTACATCCTGCGGCCAGCGGCAGGGTTTACGCGGCGTACGGCGGCGTCTATGTGCTGACGGCCATGCTTTGGCTGCGGGTGGTCGAAGGTGTCAGGCTGAGCGCCTGGGACTGGAGTGGTGCGCTGATTGCGCTGAGCGGCATGCTGATTATCGTAGCGGGATGGGGCAAAGCGTAAAAGCCAGCCCTGGCGGCTGGCTTATCGGTCAGGGTTTATGCACTTTCAGCCCTGCCAGCGTCTGGCTGACGGGCATCATCTCAAGCGTATTGATGTTGACGTGCTTCGGCAGCGTGGCTACCCAGTAAACAGCTTCGGTAACGTCTTCAGGCGTCAGGGCCGTGGCGCCCTCGTAGACCTGTTCGGCCTTGCCATCGTCCCCTTTAAAGCGCACGTTAGAAAACTCCGTGCCGCCGACCAGGCCCGGCTCAATATCGGTCACACGCAGGGCCGTACCGTGTAAATCGGTGCGTAGGTTAAGGCTGAACTGGCGCACAAAGGCTTTGGTGGCGCCATAAACGTTGCCCCCGGCATAAGGCCAGCTGCCGGCAATCGAACCAATGTTAATGATGTGACCGACGTTACGCTCCACCATGGCAGGCAAAACCGCGCGCGTCATGTAGACCAGCCCTTTGGTATTGGTGTCGATCATATTTTCCCAGTCGTTCACATCTGCCCGGTGCGCGGGTTCGATGCCCAATGCCAGACCGGCGTTATTCACCAGGACATCGATATTGCGCCACTCGGCAGGCAGCTGTGTGATAGCCTCTTCAATCGATGCCCGGTTACGCACATCTAACTGTACGGTATACAGATTCTCACCCAACTCCGTTTTCAGCGCCTTCAGGCGTTCAGCACGACGTCCACTGGCAATAACCTTGTGACCTGTTTCGATGAATCGGCGGGTAATACTTTGGCCAAAACCGGCTGTGGCCCCCGTAACAAAAATAATCATCTCACTTTTCCCTCTTCCAGTTTCGTGATGTCTCTTCACCTTATCACGGCATTTTAGCCTGTGTCCGCTGAATTCCGTGGTGAGGCGCTTTTGCGCGCTTTTAGCGCACGCTGCCCCGAAATTGTGCAGAGAACGGGGCAGCAAGGTAACCTGGCAGAGTGCATTTTTACTGGCAACCGATTGCGTCAGATGAGCAACCGATTGCGTGGCGATTTTGTCAGCGAAAGCGTTGCGCAACAGGATAAATTTAATAAGCCATTGATAATAAAGTAATTTATTAGAAATAAATCTGGCATGCGTCTTGCTAAGTATTATAAACGAGTACGAGATGAACAGGGCGACAACATCAGGCGCCCGGTAAGAGGAAACGATATGTCTACATGCCAGGACACGGCAATTCGTGCCAGTTTTTTTGATTTTGCCGCGGTGGCGAACGCGCCTGAGGCTATTCTGTCTCAGGCGCGTTATATCGAAGATGGTCTGCTCATTCTGCGTGAGGGCCGCGTAGTGGGTTTGCACCCCTGGTGTGATGTCAGCAGCAGTCAGGCAGCAGAGCGCGCTATCGATCTGCGCGGCAAGCTGATCCTGCCCGGTTTTGTCGACTGCCACATTCATTACCCGCAAACAGAAATGATCGGCGCCTATGGTGAGCAGCTTCTCGAATGGCTGAACCAGTATACGTTTCCGGTGGAGAGGCAGTACCGCTGTGCCGAGCATGCCGCGCAAATGTCAGCGTTTTTTCTCCATCAGCTACTGGCTAACGGCACCACCAGTGCGTTGGTTTTTGGCACGGTGCATCCGCAGTCGGTAGAGGCGCTTTTTAGCGCGGCCGAAGCGCTTGAGATGCGCATCATCGCCGGTAAAGTCATGATGGATCGCAATGCGCCTGATTACCTCACCGAAACGCCGGAAGAAAGCTACCAACATTCCCGCGATCTGATTGAGCGCTGGCACGGCCGTGGACGACTGAGCTATGCCCTGACGCCGCGTTTTGCGCCCACCTCGTCACCAGACCTGTTAGAGAAAGTGCAGGCGCTGCGCACGGCTTACCCGGATGTCTGGCTCCACACGCACCTCAGCGAAAACCCACAGGAAGTAGCCTGGGTCAACGCGCTGTTTCCCGAACGCAATGGCTATCTGGACGTTTACCACCACTATCGGCTGACCGGCCGGCGAAGCGTCTTTGCACACTGCCTGCATCTGGAAAATCATGAATGGCAGTGTCTGCACGATACGGATTCCGCCATTGCCTTTTGCCCGACCTCAAACCTGTTTTTAGGAAGCGGCCTGTTTAATATCAAGCGCAGCTGGCAGCAGGGCATCAAAGTGGGCATCGGCACCGATGTTGGCGCCGGAACCACCTTTAATATGCTGCAAACGCTGGGCGAGGCTTACAAGGTCGGCCAGCTACAGCAATACAGGCTGAGTGCTGCAGAAGCCTTTTACCATGCCACGTTGGGCGGGGCCCGGGCGCTGGATCTTGACCAGCACATCGGTAATTTTGCACCAGGTAAAGAAGCTGACTTTGTCGTGCTGGATCCCGCCGTATCGGCGCTGCAAAAGCTGCGTATGGGGAACTGCAAGGATATCTGGGAAAAACTGTTCGTCCTGATGACGCTGGGTGATGACAGAAACATTGTAGAAACGTGGGTTAACGGCCGACCGGTCTGGCAATCCACCACAAGGGAGAATGCCGCATGATTCAGTTTCTGCTTAATGACCAGCTCGTCACAGAAGAACGTATCGATCCCAATCTGACGGTACTCTCTTATCTGCGCACGCATCAGCGTCGCTGTGGCACCAAGGAGGGCTGTGCGTCCGGCGACTGCGGTGCCTGCAGCGTCACGCTGGGCAGCGTGGTGGACGGCAGGTTGCACTATCAGACCGTTAACAGCTGCCTGATGCTGGTGAGTGGATTACAGGGCAGGCAGCTCATCACCGTCGAAGATTTACGTGAGGGGAAAACCCTGCATCCGGCTCAGCAGGCGATGGTGGACTGTCATGGCTCGCAGTGTGGTTTCTGCACGCCGGGCTTTGTGATGTCATTGTTCAGTCTGCAAAAAAATCACAGAGGCTGGGACCGGCAGCAGGCAGAGCATGCGCTGGCCGGTAACCTGTGTCGCTGCACCGGTTATCGTTCCATTATGGCGGCGGCCGAGCAGGTGGTGACGCAGGCCCAGCCGGACAGCTTTGATCGGTGTGAGCAGCGCGTGGTTGAGCGCCTGCGCGCCCTGGAGAATCAGGCGGTCCGGGTGATTCAGGACAAAGGCCGTCACTGTTATCTTCCCACCACCGTCGCGCAGCTCGCTGCGCTCTGTGTCGCGCACCCCGATGCCGCGTTACTGGCGGGCGGCACGGACCTGAGCCTGCTGATTACCCAACGCTACCAGGGCATTCCAGTGATGATTGCGCTGGGGCAGGTGGATGCACTGAAACACTGTTATGAGGACGACGCATCCTATCACTTGGGTGCCGCCGCCTCGCTCGAGCAGGTCGCTGCGTTTATGGCGACGCGCATTCCGGGCGTGACGGAGATGCTGACGCGTTTTGCCTCGCTGCAAATTCGCCAGCTTGGCACACTGGGCGGTAACCTTGCTAATGCTTCCCCGATTGGCGATGCCTCGCCAACGCTGCTGGCATTAAACGCCTCTCTGCTGCTGCAGAAGGGCGACACGCAACGCACTTTACCCCTCAGCACGTTTTTTACCGGCTACCGGCAGACCGTGCTGCAACCCGGTGAGTTTATCCATACCATCATTATTCCAAAAGTGACGGTGTCACCAGATTTTGTTGCCTGGAAGGTCTCTAAACGGCTGGATGACGACATTTCAGCCGTGTTTGCCGCTTTCAATATTCAAACCGATAACGGCATTGTGACGGCGGCACACATTGCCTTTGGCGGGATGGCGGCAACGCCGGTGCGCGCCACAGGCTGTGAGCAGGCCATGATTGGATCGGCCTTAACCGCACAAACAATAGCCACGGCCTGTCAGGCGCTGGAAGAAACCTTTGAGCCGCTCAGCGACTTTCGCGCCAGCGCCGGTTATCGCCTGCAGGTGGCGAGCAACCTGCTGCGCCGTTACTTTTACCGTCTCAACGGATTGTCCCTGACTGAGGTAAGCCGCTATGTCCCATAATCGTCCGGCTCTGCCCGATTCAGCATTACCCCTTGCTCATGCGCGCGACATCCGCAGCGGCGTGGGGCGTAGCAATAAGCATGAAAGCGCCGATAAACACGTGTCCGGCGAGGCGATATATATCGATGACAAAGCGGAGCAGCCCGGTCTGCTGCATCTCTGTCCTCGCCTGAGCGATCATGCCCATGCCCGTATCACTCACGTTGATGTCCAGCCGTGCTACGACGTTCCCGGCGTCGTCCGCGTCCTCACCTGGCAGGACGTGCCCGGCGTCAACGATGTCGGCCCGCTGCAGCCCGGCGACCCGCTGCTGGCTGAGGACTGCGTCGACTATGTTGGGCAAATTATTATTGCCGTGCTGGCCGACTCGCCGGATGCGGCCCGACAGGGCGCGATGGCGGCAGTGATCGAATATGAGGTATTGCCTGCGCTGCTGGATGTAGAACAGGCACTGCTGCAGGGCAGTTTTGTGCAGGAGCCCCATATCCACCAGCGCGGCGACGTCGAGGCGGCGCTGGCCCGTGCGCCGCACCGCATACAGGGCGCGTTTCATATTGGCGGGCAGGAACACTTCTATCTGGAAACCCAGACGGCTATGGTGATCCCGGGTGAGGACGACGCGCTGCAGGTGTTCTGCTCCACGCAAAACCCCACGGAGGTCCAAAAGCTGGTGGCAGAGGTCATGGGCATCAGCATGAACAAGGTCACGATTGATATGCGCCGAATGGGTGGCGGTTTTGGCGGTAAAGAAACCCAGGCGGCGGGCGTGGCCTGCCTGTGCGCCGTCGCGGCAGGCCTGACCGGCCGGGCGGTTAAAATGCGCCTGGCCCGACGCGATGACATGCGGATAACCGGCAAGCGACATCCTTTTTACGTGCGCTATGATGTGGGCGTTGAAGACGATGGCCGGCTGTGTGGGGTGAAAATCGATCTTGCCGGTAACTGCGGCTACTCGCTCGATCTGAGCGGATCGATAGTGGATCGGGCCATGTTTCATGCCGATAACGCCTACTATCTCGGTGATGCGCGCATCACCGGCTACCGCTGTCGCACCAATACCGCGTCAAATACCGCTTTTCGCGGCTTTGGCGGGCCGCAGGGCATGGTGGCGATTGAGCAGATCATGGATCATATCGCCCGCGAGCGCGGTCTGGATCCGCTAACGCTGCGAAAACGCAACTACTACGGCAAGAACGAACGCAATATCACCCATTACCATCAGCAGGTGAAAGACAACCTGCTGGATGAGATTACGGCGCAACTGGAAACCAGCAGTGACTATGATGCGCGCCGCGCGGCAATCACAGCCTTCAATGCCAGCAGTCCGGTACTGAAACGCGGGCTGGCGCTGACGCCGGTTAAATTTGGCATTTCATTTACCTCCAGCTTCCTCAATCAGGCCGGAGCGCTGATTCTGATCTACACCGATGGCACGGTGCAGCTCAACCACGGCGGAACGGAAATGGGTCAGGGGCTTAACACCAAGGTGGCGCAGATTGTGGCGCAGGTGCTGCAAATCGAGGTCGATCGTATTCAGATCACCGCCACCGATACCGGAAAAGTCCCTAACACGTCGCCCACGGCGGCGTCCAGTGGCACAGATCTCAACGGCAAAGCGGCACAAAATGCCGCCGAGATATTGCGTGAGCGCATGACGACCATGCTGTGTACGCTGCACGAATGTGAGCCAGAGGCGGTGGTGTTCAGTAACGGTATCGTCCGGGCTGCCGGGCACTATTACACCTTCGCCCAGGTCGCGCAGCTTGCCTGGCTAAATCAGGTACCGCTATCGGCGACGGGCTATTATCGCGTTCCCGGCATCCATTACGATCGTCAGGCCGGTCGTGGCGAACCTTTTTACTACTTCGCCTATGGCGCAGCCTGCTGTGAAGTCATTGTGGACACGCTGACAGGCGAATACCGGCTGCTGCGGGCGGATATTTTGCACGACGTGGGCGCGTCGCTGAATCCGGCCATCGATATTGGCCAGGTAGAGGGCGGCTTTGTCCAGGGGCTGGGCTGGCTGACCTGTGAGGAACTGGTCTGGAATGACAAGGGACAGTTGATGACCGACGGTCCCGCGAGTTACAAAATCCCGGCGATCGCTGACGTACCGGCCGATATGCGAGTTACGCTGGTAGAAAACCGCAAAAATCCGCAGGACACGGTGTTTCATTCCAAAGCCGTGGGTGAACCGCCGTTTATGCTGGGGATAGCCGCCTGGTGTGCGTTACAGGATGCGGTAGCCAGCGTTGCCGACTATCGTCGGCATCCCGCGCTGGACGCGCCCGCTACGCCGGAGCGAGTATTCTGGGGCGTCCAGCGCATGGCGGGAGGCCCCCATGATTTATCATGACTGGATAGCGATTTTGCACAACCTGCGCCAGAAGCGGCAGCACTGCGTGCTGATTACCGTGTTGCGCGATCGGGGTTCAGTCCCGCGTGACGGCGGCGCGAAGATGGTGGTGACGGCCAACGAAAGTTTTCTGACCATCGGTGGCGGCCATCTTGAGTTTCAGTGCATTGCCCAGGCGCGCGCGATGTTGGAAAGCGGAGAGCGTCGTCCTCATACCGAAGACTACAGCCTGGGCGCTCGATTAGGCCAGTGCTGCGGCGGGATGACCACCATTCTGTTTGAACCCCTGATGCAGGCGCAGCCAGAAATCCTGGTCTTTGGCGCGGGCCACGTCGGGCAGGCGCTGGTCAGCCTGCTGGCCACGTTACCCTGTCACGTTAACTGGATTGACGGTCGGGACAATCAGTTTGCCTCTGTGCCACCCGGCGTCAGCGTCCAACAGCCCGACGATCCCCTGGACTGCGTGGCCGCGGCGGCGGCGGGGAGCTATTATATTGTGATGACGCACCATCATCCGCTGGATCTTGCGCTGTGTGAGGCGATTCTGCGGCGCGGTGATTTCCGCTACGTGGGCGTGATCGGTTCGCAAACGAAAAGTCAGCGCTTTCGCTACCGGCTCGAAGGCAAAGGCATTGCAGAAGACCGGCTGGCGCGCTTACGCTGCCCCATGGGCCTGCCCGATGTGAAAGGGAAACTGCCTGCCGAAATCGCCGTTGCGATTGCCGGGGAAATCATCGCGGTGTATCAGCAACAACGCGGTCAGGTTGTTCTCTAAGAGGCAACCTGCCACTATGAGACTCTGTGTTGTTCACCAGGAGCGCCTATGAACGCCCGTCAAAATCCTTTTTTTAACGTCAGCAGCTTGCCTTATCACACGCCACCTTTTGATCAGATTCAGGAAACCGACTTTCTGCCCGCGCTTCAGGCCGGTATGGAAGAAAAGCGCCAGGAAGTCCTGGCCATCGCAACCAATCCGGAAGCGGCAACCTTTTTGAATACCTGCGAGGCCCTGGAGAAAAGCGGTCAACTGTTGACTCGTGTGAGCCTGGTGTTCAATGCGATGACCTCTGCCCACACCAGCCCCTATTTACAGCAGGTTGACGAGGATATTGCGCCACAGCTTACCGCGCTTAACGACGAAATAATGCTGAACCGGCCGCTGTTTTCACGCATCGACCAGGTCTATTTGCAGCGCAACCAGCTTGATGCTGAATCAAAACGCCTGGTCGAGGTGCTGTGGCAGCGCTTTCAACTGGCGGGGGCCAACCTGCCGGAAACGCAGAAGCAGCAGTTAAAGGCGCTGAATCAGGAGGCTGCGCGACTGAGTACGCAGTTTACTAATAAGCTGCTTGCTGCAACCAAGGCGGGCGGTTTAGTGGTCAATGACGTGCAGCAGTTAGCGGGGCTGAGCCCGTCCGATCTGGCCGTTGCTCAAGCGGCGGCAGCGGCACGAGGCCTGGAGAATGCCTGGCTGCTGGTGCTGCAAAACACCACGCAGCAGCCTGCGCTGCAGTCTCTGGAAGAGCGCCCGACGCGTCAGGCGCTGTTCCACGCCGCCATGACGCGCAGTGAGAAGAACGATGATAACGACACACGAGCGTTAGTGCTGCGCCTGGCACAGGTGCGGGCAGAGCAGGCGAAGCTGTTAGGGTTTGCCAGCTTTGCCGCCTGGCAGCTTCAGGATCAGATGGCGAAAACCCCCGATGCCGCCTTTGCGTTTATGCGCAATATCGTTCCTGCGGCCCGAGCGCGGGCCGAGCGCGAAGCCGCTGCCATTCAGCAAACCATCGACAGCCAGCAGGGGAATTTTACCCTTGCCGCGTGGGACTGGAACTTTTACGCGGAGCAGGTTCGCCGGGCGCAGTACGATCTCGATGAAAGCCAGATTAAACCCTATTTTGAACTGAACAGCGTGCTGGAAAAGGGCGTATTCTGGGCCGCGACTCAACTTTATGGCATTCGGTTTACCCAACGTCACGACCTGCCGGTTTACCATCCCGATGTTCAGGTGTACGAAATCTTCGATACCGACGGCAGCGGAATGGCGCTGTTCTATACCGATTTTTTCAAGCGCGACAGCAAAGGCGGCGGCGCATGGATGAGCAACTTTGTTAACCAGTCCACGCTGCTTGACGAGAAACCGGTGATTTACAACGTCTGTAATTACACCAAACCCGCCAACGGCGAGCCTGCACTGCTCAGCTGGGATGACGTGATTACGCTGTTCCATGAGTTTGGCCATACGTTGCATGGCTTGTTTGCCAGCCAGCGCTATCCCAGCCTCTCCGGCACGGAAACGCCACGTGATTTTGTCGAGTTTCCATCGCAGATCAACGAGCACTGGGCCAGTGAGCCACAGGTATTTCGTCATTTCGCCCGTCACTATCAGACCGGGGAGGCGATGCCAGCGGCGCTACATGAAAAAATCATCAAAGCAGGCAAGTTCAATAAAGGTTACGAGATGACCGAGCTACTGGCTGCTGCATTGCTGGATCTCCACTGGCATAGCCTGGAAGGGAAAACCCCGGTGCAGTCGGTCGACGCGTTCGAACAGCAGGCTTTACACAGCGATGGTATTGATCTGGCCGCCGTTCCACCGCGCTACCGTTCCAGCTATTTTCAGCATATCTGGGGCGGGGGATATTCTGCCGGCTATTATGCCTATATCTGGACCCAGATGCTGGCCGACGATGGCTACCAGTGGTTTGTCGAACACGGCGGATTAACCCGGGAAAATGGCGACATCTTTCGGCAAAAAATCCTGTCGCGGGGCAACAGCAGCGATCTTAAAGCGTTGTATGAATCCTGGCGCGGCGGGGCACCTCAACTGGAACCGATGCTAAAAAATCGCGGCTTAGCCGAATAAGCGAAAGGGCGGTGATACCGCCCTTTTTGACTATCCCAGCGGTCCGCCTTCAATGGTTTCACACAGTCCCGCCAGCACCCGTTCACCCGTTTCTGTTTTCAGCGACTGATACCATGCCGATGTCAGATGGGGATCTTTAGCATGCGTGATGTCGCAGCGTTTACGCGCTTTCAACACCAGATCCTTAACGCGTTCAACGCGGCGCATCTGGTAACGTAACAGCGCATCCTCAATGCCAAGCGAATGTGCAGACAAGGCAGAGGCCAGTACAATCCCGTCTTCCATTGCCGCGCAACCACCCTGACCAATATCCGGCGTGGTGCTGTGTGCCGCGTCGCCCAGCAAGACTACCCGGCCTTTTACGAAGCGGTGAAAAGGTTCGATGTCATGAATCTCCACGCGATTAGTGGTTTCCACATCAATTGCCGCGATAAGCTTCTGAACCGGTTCAGACCAGCCGCTGAAGTAGTGCTGCAAATCGTGCCGCATCGTTGAACGATCCTGCGCCAGCCCGGCGGGCAGCGGCACATCAAAAAAGAAGTAGAAGCGGTTGCCGCTGACCGGCATGAGAGAGACGCGTTTACCCTCGCCCACAAAGGTGGTCCATTGATCGGCAGGCGCGATGGACTCATCAACGCTGACCAGGCCGTTCCAGTTCACATAGCCTGCGTAGCGGCGGGGCAGTTTTTCCCCCAGGACGTAATCACGAATAACCGAATGCGTGCCATCGGCTGCAACCAGAAAGTCACCCTGGGCCTGACTGTTATCTTCGAAGGTCGCGATCACGCCGCTGGCATACTGCTCCACCTGCACGATACGCTTGCCAAAATTCACCCGATGGCGGCCGTAAGCATCCAGCAGCATGGCCTGAAGCTCGGCGCGGGCAATGGGGTAGGGAAACTCGCCCACCTGCTGCACCAGGGGGGAAAGGCTAAAACGGGTGAGGGTGTCACCTGAAAAGGCCTCTTTATAGGCCATATAGGCCATGTTGCCGCCAAGGGCGCGCACTTTATCTTTCAGTCCCAATGCATTAAGGCATTTTACCCCGTTAGGCCACACGGAAATGGCCGCACCAACGGGACGTATCGTTTTGACCGCCTCAAAAACCTCAGTGTCGAAACCTGCCTGTTCCAGAGCCAGCGCGGCGGTCATGCCACCCATCCCGCCACCAATGACGATCGCTTTCATATGTTATCTCCTGTGCACATATCAGTTATTTGCAACTTTTGTACCAGGAGCGAGAGGCGCGGAGTGCGCGACTCAATGGGGGGCATGAGGGATGATAATGGCGCAGATGCACGGTCACTGTGCACCAGACTGCACCTGTCGGGTGCAGAGAAATCTGTAAACCACAGTAACCACGTGTTTTTAAGATGTTACCTATGATCTGTTTCATATTCAGCGTGATATAGATCACGTTCGCACTCATCACGACTTCGGAACCCTTTATGAAAATCGGCATAAGTAACAATCACTATCCGGAGCAGCGCAATATTTTGGTCAATCCGGAAAACGACTACATTAACCTGAAAAAGCGTAACGTTTTCTATTTCCTCAATCCGCTGCGTACGCGTTTACTGAAAAAAAATAAACGTTTCGTCTTCTTACCTGTCCCGTTTGCAATGGGACAGAAGCCCGACATCCTCCATCTGTTCAATGAAGTGGCAATAACGCAAATGAACTGGGTCGCGACGTTTGAAACCGAGTTGCCGCGCGTTCTGCCGGTAGCAGGCGTGGCCAAACACGACAATCCAGAGCTAAAACAGCTCATCCCTTATTTGCTGAAAGATAACTGTTTCGGCCTGATTGCTATTTCAGAGGCGACGCTGCACATCCAGATGAAGCTGTTTAAACCGGATGTGGCAGCGAAAATTCGGGCTAAAACGCTGGTGATGCATCCACCACAAACGCTTTTTACTCCGCAGAAAAGCGCGCGGCACAGCGACAAAATCCGTCTGGTCTTTGTCGGCAATGAGTTTTATCGCAAGGGCGGGGCCGAAATTGTGCTGGCGCTGAGTGAGCTCACAGAAGCGGGTCAGATCGATGCCTCACAGCTTGACGTGCAGCTTATCGGCGATTTGACTAAGCGTTATAACGTGGCACACCGTAAATTCCAGGACGACGAGGCTTTTTACCGGACTATCCAGGATCGTATCTCCCGCCTGAGCTTCGTTACCCATCATACGCAGATGGCAAACCCGGCACTCCTGAAACTGTTCCAGAACAGTGACCTGGGCTTGTTACCGACCTGGCAGGAAACCTACGGGTTTTCCGTGCTGGAGATGCAGGCGAGCGGCTGTCCGGTGTTAACCAGTAATGTGCGTGCTTTGCCGGAAATCAATCCGGCCAGTGCTGGCTGGACGATCGGCGGCGAGCTGAATGACGATCGTGAATATCAGGTTAACAGCGAAGCCGATAAAGATCGCCTGCGCCGGGCGCTGATCGACGGCATTAAATCGACCCTGCTGGACATTCTGGCGCACCCGGCCAGCCTGACGGAAAAGGGAGAAGGCTCAATTTTACGCATTAAACAGCAGCATGACCCGCGTCAGTACGGCGTACGACTTAACGATATTTATCGTCGCGGCGTTGTGGAATGTGTTGAACATCCGCCCGCGCTCTCAATTTAACAAGATTTATCAGACGTTACGCGTCAGAGTCACCATACTTTACTGACGCATATCTCTGGAGATCGGTTATGAAATGTCTTTTTGCTCTGCTGCTGTCCTGCCTGATGGCCAGCAGCGCACTGGCACAACCCGCACACCGCTTTCCGTCGCGCGCGCCGCTTCCTCAACTGATGCCCATCGCCGCAAAATGTGATCTCTCCAGCTGTCAGACTCGCTGTTATGTTGAGCAATCTCATTGTAATACGCGTAATTCCGGTGCCTGTAGTACCCAGGCGCAGCTTTGCGTGCAATCATGCGCTGCTCAGTGTCATTGACGGCTCCCCGCCCTGGGCGAGGATTCCCACTTAATCGAGCCGAACCTGAGCCGCGTCAAGCGATGTTGGATTTACAGGCTCTCGGTGAGTTAACACTGTCAGCCCGGCAGCTTTTGTGTTACGGGCCGCGTTAATGTCGCGATCGTGGTCGCGCGCGGATATCGCCGACCGATTGGGCGAAGTCTTGCGCGCAAATTGATAAACTGTCACCTGAATGAGTGCTGATGAAAATATATTTTACTGCATTACTCGTCGCCCTTAGCGCCAGCAGCAGCGCAACGGATTTATCCTCACAGGAGATCGCCTCGCGGGTTAAGGACGTGATAACGCCATTAATGGCGGAGCAGGGGATTCCTGGCATGTCCGTCGCGGTACTGTATAAAGGCCGCCCGCAGTACCTGAACTTTGGCGTAGCGGATATCGCCTCCGATCGACGGGTGACGGAAAATACGCTGTTTGAACTCGGTTCTGTCAGCAAAACCTTCACCGGCGTACTGGCTGGCGTGATGATACGTAACAGCGAACTTCGCCTGAACGATCCGGTACAAAAGTACTGGCCCGCGCTAAAAGGCCCGCAGTGGCAGGCGATCAGGATGGTGCACCTCGCCACCTATAGCGCAGGTGGCATGCCGTTACAGCTTCCTGCCCGCGTGGTCGATCAGGATTCCTTACTCCGTTACGCGCAGCAGTGGCAGCCCGGTGTCGCGCCAGGCATCCAGCGGCAATATTCCAATGTCAGTCTCGGCCTGCTGGGTTATCTCATGGTCAAGGGCGAGTTTGAAGAAGCCATGCAGAAGAACGTCTTTACACCCTTGCGGCTCACGCGCACCTTTTATACCGTTCCGGCGTCCATGATGTTCGACTATGCGTGGGGCGACAAAGACGGTCAGCCCGTGCGTGTCTCTCCCGGAATGCTGTCGGCAGAAACCTATGGAGTGAAGTCCACCGCGCGCGACATGATGACCTTTATGCAGGCCAATGCGAATCCCAATGGGTTATCGTCCGGCAATACGGTCTTACGCAACGGCATACTCACCGCACAGTCGCACTATTTAACGGCAGGTCAACTTTCTCAGGGGCTGGGATGGGAAATCTATCCGTGGCCAGTGAAGGCGCAAACGCTCATCGACGCCAGCGACACGAAAACCGCGCTGGAGGCTCAGCCTGCCACGCTGGTGAACCCGGTAAAACCTGCGAACCGCGCCAGTTGGATCCATAAAACCGGCTCTACAAACGGGTTTGGGGCCTAGATTGCTTTTGTCCCTCAGCTCAACAGCGGCATCGTTATGCTGGCGAATAAAAACTATCCCAATCCGGAACGCATCAAGGCGGCAGCGGCGGTTCTCGACGCGTTACAGTAATGCCGAAAATCAGGCAAAAAAATGGCCGCGCAGTGCGGCCATGCCGTGTTAAAAACGCTTACAACGTTCCGGTTCCTCCGTCAGAGCACCATACCTGCCCAGAGGCAAAACTGCACTCGTCCGACGCAAGGGTGACGTAGAGTGGGGCGATCTCAACAGGTTGGCCGGGGCGTCCCAGCGGGGCATCCGCGCCAAACTGTTCCACTTTCTCCTGCGGCTGACCGCCGCTCGGCTGCAGTGGCGTCCAGTACGGACCCGGTGCCACCGCGTTCACGCGAATCCCTTCCGGACCCAGCTGTTTAGCCAGCGCTTTGGTGAAGGCGACGTTACAGGCTTTGGTCTGCGCGTAGTCCAGCAGGATATCGCTGGGCTTAAAGGCCTGCACGGAAGAGGTGTTAATGATAGCGGCCCCGCGCGGTAAATACGCCAGCGCGGCTTTCGTTACCCAGAATGGCGCATAGACATTGGTTTTAAAGGTGGCATCGAAATCTTCTGTGCTGAGCGTACGGATGGATTCATTAAACTGTTGACGTCCGGCGTTGTTGACAAGAATATCCAGCCCACCCAGCTTCTCGGCCGCTTCTTTAACCAGCGTCTGGCAAAAGGCTTCTGAACGCAGATCGCCGGGGATAGCCACAGCTTTACGCCCCTCAGCTTCAATCAGTTTAATCACTTCAACCGCATCGGACTCCTCGTCCGGCAGATAGTTTATAGCCACATCTGCACCTTCACGCGCATAGGCGATTGCAACCGCACGGCCAATACCCGAGTCGCCGCCGGTAATCAGCGCTTTACGGCCGGTAAGGCGACCATGTCCACGATAGCTTTTTTCACCATGATCGGGGGCAGGATCCATCTCACTGGCTAATCCGGGTGCCTGCTGCGGCTGCTGCCTGAACGGCGGCTTCGGAAAGCGATCCGGGTCTTGAATGTGGCTATTTGACGTCGTCATAGTGAACTCCTTGAACAGGGTGGTCAGAGAATTTAAGCCTGGCACAGATGTGATATTTGTCACATTCAAAAGCTAATTTAATCCGTATTGGCAGATGAAAACGGGCTTTATGACGAGGTTTTGCCGACAATATTACAGATAAGCGCAGCGGAAGTAGCAGATTATGTCGGTTTTTCCTTCAGGGTGAGCGCCATCAGGCCGGAAAGCGAGCATCCTGTTCCCTGACGACACGAACAGTTTAGGCTAACGAATTGAATTAAAGCACTTATGGCATGAAAGAAGAGATGAGATTATTGCGTATGACAAAAGCGGAAAATAAGATAGGGAATAGTGAAGGTAAATGTTTGTACAAATGTTTCTGAGATGTTACTATGAGTGTCCCGGCCAGCATCACTTTATAGTTTGTGAAGTCTGGCCGGAAAGTTTTTCCCTGGTGTTGGCTGTTTCAGCGACCTGACCTTGCAGGTCAGGTTTTTTTTTACCGCTAAACAACTCGAAGCCATTGTAACCTCTGGATGATTCATTGTAAGTTATTCTTAAGTATCATCTTACCTGTACTAAAGTGCAGGTTATGTCATCGTTAAGTAAAAGAAGCAGCATGGAGCCTGAATGTTTTCTTTTTTTCTTGAAAATCAAACAATAACGGATACGCTTCAGACTTACATACAGAGAAAGTTATCTCCGCTTGGCAGTCCTGAGTACGCTTACACTGTTGTGAGCAAAAAAAATCCTTCAAATGTTCTGATTATTTCCAGTTATCCTGACGAATGGGTTAGGTTATACCGTGCTAATAACTTCCAGTTAACCGATCCGGTTATCCTTACCGCCTTTAAACGCACCTCACCCTTTGCCTGGGACGAGAACATCACATTGATGTCCGATCTCCGGTTTACCAAAATTTTCTCATTATCGAAGCAATACAACATCGTTAATGGCTTTACCTACGTGCTCCACGACCATATGAACAACCTGGCGTTGCTGTCGGTCATCATTAAAGGCAACGACCAGGCCGCACTGGAACAGCGTCTTGCCTCAGAGCAGGGCACGATGCAGATGTTGCTGATCGATTTTAATGAGCAGATGTATCGACTGGCTGGCGCAGAAGCGGAAAGAGCACCGACGGTGAATCAAAACGCCGATAAAACCATCTTTTCTTCGCGTGAGAATGAAGTGTTGTACTGGGCGAGTATGGGGAAAACCTACTCTGAGATTGCCGCCATTACCGGCATTTCTGTCAGCACGGTGAAATTTCACATCAAAAATGTGGTGGTTAAACTGGGCGTCAGTAACGCCCGACAGGCTATCAGACTGGGTGTTGAGTTAGATCTTATCAGACCGGCAGCGTCAGCGGCCAGGTAGTGACGGCGACGGGCGCGCAGCCCGTACGTGCAACAATATCCCCACCCAACTGCTGTTTATCGGCTTTCCCGGCTGGCAGCGTCAGCAGATAAATACGCTCTTTTTCCGTCAGAAAAGCTTCTTTGACCACGCTGATTTGCCATCCGGACCGTTTAAGTATTTTCAGCATTGCCCGGCTGACTATCGTGTAGATATGCGTATAAGCATTGTTCTGCGCCCAGTTCACCATGGCCAAAAACAGCACCTGGCTGACAGGATAGTGCTCACCCAGCAGTTCGCGCGCGCGGGCTTTATCAACAAAAAAACGGCTGGACTCGGTGCCGTAAGCGGGCAGGGGAACGTCGTCAAAACAGTGACGAAAGGTGTGGGTAATCATATTGGGGCGATCCAGACGGGTAAAGCGGACACTGCACACTAATTGCCCTTCGCAGATACCCAGAATATAACGCGTCCCTGGGCCATCAAACTCATCAGACTCCATGCCCTGACTGCACACCACTTCCCATCCCAGGCGGTCGCTAAAAGTTTTTTTTCTGAGCTTATAAAGTTCTTCTGAACGTGTGGTTTGCAGCTCTTCATAACTGACGTCAAACAGTTCAAGCATTCCATTTCCTCTAAAAGTTACTGCAGCCCTCACGGCTATCCTGTACTGATTTTACTAACTTTTCACTCTGACGTTCAGCTAAATAACATTTTATTCATCTGAAATTAGGGCTGCTCAGTCGTTCAGTGGGCAGGATAACGCAACTCGGGCGGTAAAATTCTCCCTGAAGCGATATTATTTGCCATAACGCAACAGAAAACAATAAAAATAGTAACAAGGTTGTACTATTTCAAAGGTACATATTCGCCATGTCATAGCGATTTTATATGAGAACATTACAGGCTTATAACAAAGTAACCCTACCTGGTGTCAAAAGTATTTCATCAACATTGTCTCGATCGATAAGTTATCAATATGCACTGCATCACAAACCCGCAAAAAAACTAAATATCATAAATTGGCTGTTAATTTCTGGAATTGTTGCTGCTCCTCCAGACTACTAATACTTGAGCCTGGCCTGCCTGTACAGGCAGAGCGTGGAAAGCTGACTGAACAGGTTTTTCACCTAATTATAAGGCTCATAACAATGACTCTATCCTCTGTATCCTCTGTGCTCACGACAAAAGATAAAATGGGTTACGGCATCGGTGATGCCGCCAGTTCAATGGTGTGGCAAACCGCCACCTTGTTTCTCGCCTACTTTTACACGGATGTGTTTGGGCTACCGGCCGCCATTATGGGGACGATGTTTTTAGTGGTTCGTCTGGCCGATGCCTTTGTCGATCCCTGTATCGGGGCGCTGGTCGATCGCACCCGAACGAAGCATGGTCGTTTTCGGCCCTGGCTGATGTGGTTTGCGATTCCGTTTGGCGTCAGTTGTCTCATTACCTTTTATGTTCCGGATGTGGGCTCCACGGCGAAGATCGTCTATGCCTGTGTTACTTACACGATTCTCAGCTTCATTTATTCTGCGATAAACGTCCCTTACTGTGCCATGCCCGGCGCACTGACGCTCGATCCCCGCGAACGCCATTCTTTGCAATCCTGGCGGTTTGCCTGCGCGTTTATCGGCGGGCTGGTGGTGACCGTAATCGGGCTGCCGCTGGTGGATTTGTTAGGTCAGGGTGACAGGGCAAAAGGCTACCTCTTTGCCATGGGCTTCATGGGGTTCTTAGGCGTCATTTTAATCTACTGCTGCTTCTTTATGACCCGGGAACGTTATTTACCCCGCAGTGACAGCGCAAACTCAATGTGGTCCGACCTCAAGGCGCTGAGTAAAAACAGCCAGTGGTGCATCATTGTTATTTTTAACATCCTGCTGCTCACGGCGGTGGTAACACGCGGCTCTTCCACCATTTATTACATGAACTACGTTTTATTGCGTCCTGACCTCGTATTCACTTTTATAATTACCGGCATGATAGCGGCATTGTGCGGGGCCTTTTTTTCAGAGCGGTTATTGGGAAAATTTGATCGCGTGCGCACTTATCAGATCTGCCTTGCCAGTTTTGTTTTTTTCGTCACCACGATTTATTTTATTCCGCCTTCTCAGGTCTGGCTGATCATTGCCGTGAATATTGTTTTTGGTTTTGTTCAGAACCTGACCACGCCCATTCAATGGAACATGTTCTCGGATGTGGTGGACTTTGAAGAGCAGCGCAGCGGAAGACGACTGGACGGCCTCGTATTTTCAACGGCGCTGTTTGCCATCAAATTTGGCCTCGCCATGGGCGGGGCTGTCGTGGGCTGGATTCTGGGACTGGTTCATTACCAGCCAGGCGTGGCCGCACAAACACCTCGTGTCATCACCAGCATTAATCTGATGCACAACATTATTCCCGGCGTTCTGTTTACCTGCATGTTGCTGCTGCTTTTTCTCTACAAACTGAACAGCACGCGGGTGAACGCTATCGCCCTTGAACTGGCCTCGAAGCGCGCTGCTGAAGAGAAAATGGACGCCAGTAAGGCTATCTGAAATCTGCACAAAGGAGTGAAACATGACTGCAATCTATCAGGATCCTCATCGTCCGGTCGCTGAACGCGTCGCAGATCTGCTGCCGCGCATGACGGCGGAAGAAAAGTTCGCGCAGATGCATGCTTACTGGCTCATTCTGGATGAAGAGGGCAATCACCAGGAACGCACAGATTTAAGCGATGAGTTTACTGGCGTCAGTGCCCGAACGGCCCTGAAAGAAAGATTAACCCGCGGTATAGGTCAGATTACCCGGCCACTGGGAACGCATATCGTTGACGCGCTGACTGGCGTCCGGGCGGCGAATCGCCTGCAGCGCGACGTGACCGAAGGCTCACGCCTGGGCATCCCGGCGCTGCTGCATGAAGAGTGCCTGGTCGGTTTGCTCTGCAAAGGGGCCACGTTGTTTCCCTCATCGCTCAACTATGGATCGACCTGGGATCCTGACCTCATCAGGCGGGCGGCACAGCGCATTGGCACAGAGGCGCGTTCTGTTGGCTGCAAGCAGGGGCTGGCGCCGGTACTGGATGTGTCCCGCGATGTCCGCTGGGGCCGGACAGAAGAAACCTTCGGGGAAGATCCCTGGCTGGTGGGCGTCATGGCCACCGCCTACGTCGAGGGCCTGCAGGGCGACACGCGCGATCTGTTAGCCACGCTGAAGCACTATGTCGGCCACTCATTCAGTGAGGGCGCCCGTAATCACGCACCGGTACACCTGGGTTTTAGCGAGTTAAACGACATTTTTTTGCTGCCGTTTGAAATGGCGGTCAAGCTGGCGAATGCGGGTTCAGTCATGCCGGCATACCACGACATCGATAATCAACCCGGCCACAGCGATCGTTTTTTACTGACCCAGGTCTTGCGTGAGCAGTGGGGATTCGACGGCATTGTCGTCGCTGATTACGGCGGCGTCAGCCTGCTTCATCAGCATCATGGCGTGGCGCAGGATGCGGCAGAATCTGCCGCGCTGGCTTTTAACGCCGGGCTGGACGTCGAATTGCCCAAAGATGACTGCGCTCGCCATCTGGCAGACGCCGTGGCACGTAATCTGTTGTCGATGGAGAAGGTGGATGAAATTGTTGGCCGCATCTTAACCGAAAAGTTTCGTCTGGGCCTGTTCGAGCAGCCCTACATTAATGAAGCGACGATTTCACTGCAGGACGAGGAAACCCGTCAGGTCGCCCGGGAGGTTGCCACGCGCTCGATCACGCTACTGGAAAACAACGGCATTCTGCCGCTGCGACAAGCCAGTCGCGTTGCGGTAGTGGGCCCCTGTGCAGACGATCCCCTCGCGCTACTGAGTGGCTACAGTTTTCCTGTTCACCTAATCATTAGCGATATGCTGGAGGAAACCTCGCAGGTAACGACGCCGCTCGCCGCCCTGCGCCATACGCTGGGGCAGCAAAACGTCAGCTATGCCAAAGGCTGCCATATTATTGAGAAACGCGCGGCAGGCGCTCCCGTTTTCCCTGGAGACAGCGGGGCGAAACCTGTGCAGCAGTCGCCTGTTTCACAGGATACGCATCTGATTGCGGAGGCGGTTCGCGTGGCACAAGAAAGCGATGTCGTTGTTACCTGCGTAGGCGATCTGGCGGGCCTGTTCCAGAGCGGCACCGTGGGCGAAGGTTCTGATACCGACAGCCTGAATCTGCCAGGCGTGCAGCAGTTATTGCTGGAGTCCCTTGTGGCCACCGGAAAACCGGTGATCGTGGTCATGACCGGAGGGCGACCTTATAACCTGCAGGGCCTGGAAAACAAGGTCGCCGCCTTTCTGCTGGCCTGGGCGCCGGGACAGGAAGGCGGCTGGGCGATAGCGGATATCCTCACCGGCCGCGCAGAGCCGCAGGGCCGCTTGGTGGTGAGCGTTCCGAAGAACGTCGGTGCGATGCCGTTCTATTACAACCACAAACTGAAAAGCGGCGGCACGCCAATCGCCTTTCATTTTGGCGCACGCTATCCGTTTGGCTACGGTCTGAGCGGGACAACGTTTAGTTGGGGCACGCTCCAGTCCGGGCAGGACAGCGTCGCGATTGACGGTGAAATCCGCCTCAGAATGACGCTAACCAATAGCGGTCAACGGCAGGGCAGTGAAGTGGTTCAGCTTTATGTCCGGGACAAGGTCGCCAGCATGGTGCGCCCGCTTCAGGAGCTCAAAGCTTTTCAGCGCGTCACGTTACAACCGGGTGAAACGGCTGAGCTGTGCTTTACGCTTCCCGTCGATATGCTTAACTTTACCCGTCGCGATGGCAAGCGCATTGTTGAGCCGGGCGAGTTTGAGCTCCAGGTCGGATCGTCCTGTCGCGATATTCATAGCGTCCGCACGGTAACGGTAAGAGGCGAAACGCGTGTTCTGCCTTGCCACTGGCGCATGTTAAGCGACTGCAAGGTCAATATGATCTGATGCGTTAACCCTGTCCATTGAGAAGTGGACAGGGGCAACCCTTGCGTTTTTGCAGCGTAAAGATCAGCGCGCTGCGCTTAAGGCTTTCGTCAGATAATGACGTTGCATGCCCGGTTGAGGGAAATCCGTTAACGACATCTGTCGGGCATAACCCTGCTTCTGGTAGAAGGGCAGCGTCTGGAAACTAAAGGTATCCACCAGGGCACTGTGGCAACCCGCTGCGACAGCATCCTGTTCGGCTGCATGAACCAGCTGCTGGCCAAGGCCTGAACCGCGCACGGATTCACTCACCCAGAGAAACTCAATACAAAGCCAGTGCCCTTTTTGGCTACCAATCAGTCCGCCCAGCAATGTTCCCTGCGGATCACGACAAAATACCGCCAGCGGCCCCCATGTCGATGTATCGATGAACGCGTTGTTATAGGCGCGCAGCCCGTCCAGTAAATCCTGCTTATCGTTTTCGGTGTAAGACCGCGTGACGGCCAGGGGAAAGTGATATTGGGTCATTATACCTCCAAAATATCCGCTGCCGGGGATAAATACGTTATCAGGCGAAAGAGCAGCAAGTCTGATAATATCCCCTGACGGGGATAAATTCTCACTTTTTAAGGAGCGTACAGCATGATTTACAGCCCTCGCCAGTTGGCAAATCAGGTCAGGCTATTGCGGCAGCAAAACGGCTGGACCCAGGTCGAACTGGCGAAAAAAGTGGGCCTGAAACAGGCAACCCTGTCTCACTTCGAAAATGCCCCTGATACAACCTCGCTGGCAACCTTGTTCAAAATCTTACAGGCGCTCGATCTTGCTCTGTCGCTTCATGAAAACAGCGCATCCTCAGCCCCGGCTGAGGATGCCTGGTAATGGCAAAGCTCATTGCCTGGATAAACGGCGAGCGTACGGGAACGCTGACGCTGCATCACAACGGCGCGCTGCATTTCCAGTATGACGCCAACTGGCTTCAGCATCCGCTTGCCAGACCTCTCTCGCTTTCGTTGCCCTTACAGCGCGCCGCGATGCATTCTGAGAAAGTCGTGTACTTTTTCGAAAACCTTCTCTTTCCCAGCATGTTGTTCGAAAAGGATTTTTACCCGATTAACCCGATAAAATCCTGTGAGGTATTTGCAGCATTGCAGAAAGTGGGACACACATTACCCGGGGCGCTCAGTCTGCTGCCGGCAAAGCGGCAGCCCGTCGCGCCGGACCAGGCAACGCACAGCGTCTTCAGCCCCGCCGATGAGGCACAGCAGTTCGATATCGATAATGCGTATCTGTGTCTGTCACTGGCCCGGGAGCTGACTATCCCGGTGCCGGATGCCGTGTTAGTTCATGAGAACGGCATCCGTAAATTGAGAACAGAACGATACGATCGCCGTTGGCGTCACGATGGACAACACCTTTATCATCTTCCTGAAGAAGACGTGTGTCAGGCGCTCGGCGTGCCGATCTCCGGCCGCGATGAGCAGCAGGGCGGTCCGGGAATTGATGACATCATGGCCTTGCTGATGGGCTCAAGCTCCGCCATGAAAGACCGTGAGGATCTGATGCGCTGTCTGGTATTTCAGTGGCTAACGGGCATCACGCAGGTCAACGCTAAACATCTCTCACTGCTGATTGCTCGCGGTGGTAGCTTCCGGCTCGCGCCTTTTAAGCATCTTCTTTCCGCCTGCCCGGGGCTTTCTCTGCGCACAACAGACAGACAGGATTTCCAGCTGGCGATGGGCGTGACAGGCTCTGAGGGCAAACAGCATCACATTGACGCGATTGGGCCCGCGCATTTTCTTGCTCTTGCGGGGAACGTGGGGTTCAGTCAGGCAGCGATGCGGCAGATACTGGCGGCCTTTATTCCGGGCTTGCCTGCCGCGATTGTTAAGGTGCGGGACAGCCTGCCCGATGATTATCCCCTGACGCTCGCCGATGCGGTTTTTAGCCACGCCATGATGATGCTGGAAAGGGTGCGCCAGGCGATCTGAGGTTAATCGCCCTCTGGTGCCCGGCGTCAGGGTTTTACTGCTACATAATTAAGATGGCCGACTACGCCGCCTTTGCCGCCATCCCGGGGATGATTATTGCCATCGGTGACCGGCACCGAGGCGAAATCGAAAGGCGAAACGCCCGTCAGACAGGCGGCATTCACGCCGTACTGTTCAGGATTAGAGCGGCTTTGATGAAACGTGTAGATGCCACAAATGGAACAGAAGTAGTGGACTGCCTCACCCGAATTAAAACGGTACTCGCTTAGCGTCTCTTTGCCTTTCACCACCTCAAGCCCCGAGACGGGCGCAAACACCACGACCGCGCCGCGCATACGGCAGAAAGAGCAGTTACAGCGCCGGGCCGTGTTCAGGCCATCCAGCAGTTTTACGTTAAACGCTACCGCGCCACAGTGGCACTGAGCCGATATCGCATCAGACATGGTTTGCTCCTTTTTTCATCCTGCAACCTCTGGGGGGCGACAGGAATGAAGCGTTGGTGGCACAAGTAAAACAGGGGATCCCGGCGGGTATTGTGACGGGTTGAGGGCAAAGACACCAGAGGGATCCCGCAGCCTACAGATTTTTCTTCAGCATCCTGCGTTTGGTGCGCTGATGAGGGCCGATCTGCAAGTTAGCGTTGCGTTCAACGGGCACTCTTGCACGCGATAACCCGCGGCGGGCGGCACTTGGGCCACAGCCGCGCCTGTCGTCCCGCTATGCCTGTATGAGCATAAACTTTGCCTGGCAAAGCCTGACGAGATCCAAAATAAGCGTGAAGAAGGCCGTTACGACGGGTGATGAAAGGGTGCAGAACGCGAGCGGGGAACATGCGGGCATCCTGACAAAAGAAAACGGCAGAGCCCGTGACGCGCTCTGCCGCAAACGCCCTCATCAGAACTCTTTTTGCCCGCCCAGTTCGATCACCCGGTTAGCCGGGATTCTGAACTGCTCATGCGCGCGTAGAGCATTGCGCTGGAAGAAGTGGAAGATAACGCCTTTGGCATGGGCCAGACCGCGGCGCTTTTTCATCACCAGCGTGTCGTGCGAGGTAAAAAATGACGCTTCATTTAACGTACAGCCAAAGCCTTCCAGCCCACAAAGATGCAGCACATCCTGCATCGACGGACGCTCATGCCAGCCATAGGTAGCCGTCACCTGCCAGAACGATGGGGACATCTGGCGCAACGCAATGCGCTGCTGATTGTGTACGCGGGGCAGATCGACGGTTTTAATATGCAGTAAGACAGTGCGCTCATGCAGTACCCGGTTATGTTTCAGGTTATGCAGCAGCGCCTGCGGAATTTCATACTCTTTACGCGTCAGGAAGATAGCCGTTCCCCCCACCCGCATCGGCGGAGAGGCTTCCAGGGAGCTAATCAGCGCTTTCAGCCGCACCGGATCGTCAGTGAGACGGCGGATAAGCCGGGAACGCTCACTGCTCCAGATAAGCATCAGCACCAGCATGGTCATCGCCAGCAGCACCGGCACCCAGCCGCCAGACAGGAGCTTCATCAGATTAGCGGCAAACAGCGGCACATCAATTAACAGCATGCAGAGCAGAAAAAACAACGCCACCGGCAACGGCCACTTCCAGTTTTTAAAGGCCACAATACCGGCCAGACAGGCCGTCAGCACCATTGTGCCCGTTACCACAATACCGTAAGCGGATGAGAGCGCAGAGGACTGGCGGAAAGCCAGGATGACGACAGTGACCGCCGCAAACAGCAGCCAGTTTACGACCGGGATGTAGATTTGTCCTGATTCCGTGGCAGACGTAAAGATCACTCGCATCGGCGGCAGAAAGCCCTGGCGAATGGCCTGATGCGTCAGCGTGTAAACGCCGCTGATGATTGACTGGGCAGCAATGACCGTGGCCAGGGTTGACAGGACAATCAGCGGGATCTGTGCCCAGACGGGCGCCAGAATATAAAACGGATTTTGTACCGCGCTGGGTTCGGCGAGCACCAGAGCGCCCTGACCAAAATAGTTCAGCACCAGAGCGGGCAGGGCAATGATCAACCAGGCCAGCCTGATAGGGGTTTTGCCCAGGTGTCCCATATCCGCATACAGGGCTTCAGCACCGGTGACGGCCAGCACCACCATGCCGAGCGCGGCAAATGACAGGGCTTCATGATGAAGCAGAAAGGTCAGGGCGAAGGCCGGATTGAGGGCATGTAAAACGTGCGGATTCATGGCGATGCCGCGCACACCGAGTATCGCCAGGGTAATAAACCACACCAGCATGATCGGGCCAAAAACGCGGCTGACGCGCTCGGTGCCGTGCTTCTGAATCACAAAGAGTATCGTTAGTATGACCATGGCCAGCGGCACAATAAAGCGATCCAGCGCCGGGGCCACGACTTCAATCCCCTCAACGGCGGAAAGCACCGAGATTGCCGGGGTAATAATGCCATCACCGTAAAAGAAGGCCCCCCCTGTAAGGCCTGCCAGAACAATGATGCGGCTGAGCCGTGCGCCGACATTTTGCCGGGCCAGGGACATCAACGTCAGTATTCCGCCTTCGCCGTCATGATCTGCACGCATGATAAAGATGACGTATTTCACCGTCACAATCAGGGTCAGTCCCCAGAATATCAGAGACAGAAACCCCATGACCGCCTCTTCGGTCACCGCCCCGGAGGGAAGAATAGACAGACACTCTTTCAAGGTATAGAGCGGGCTGGTGCCGATATCACCAAATACGATCCCCGCTGCCGCCAGCATGCCTGCAGGAAGAGACTGTTTTTCAGACTGCGCCATTTAATATCCTGTTTTGCTTCACGTAATTATCCACCTTCGCCGGACAGGTCATCCGGTCAGCGATCAGCACGAGATTACGCGGTTTAGCGTGAGTTAGGGAGTAGGTGGTTAAGTTATGAACTGCATTTTTACAGGTTTGTACCTTTTTTTTACGACATTTTTACACGACTGTCGATTAACTCAGCAGTTATTTCGCGCGAGACGTGGCGTAAATCTGCCGTAACGACCAGGCTGTTTAAAACCGGTTGAGTCAGCATGTTGCATTAAGCCAAATTATGTCTTTTGCGTTGTCAGCCATGCCGACCCGCGGCGTGAATGCGGCGAATGACAAGGCTGTGTCGCGGCGGAGACAGGGAAGCCAGCGCTATGTTGGTTTTAACGCCCGGCCCGAACGAACAGGAAGAACGTCCCGGCGTTAAAAAAAATAAAAATTTTTTTAAAATAGTCCTTACTTATGATTAATTCGTTCGCGTTTGTTGCAGCGTTAATTTATTTCAAAAACGGCGGCTTTAAACAACGGCGCAGCCGGTATATTCAGGCACAATTTTAAGCTGGCCTTAAGCGAAATTTTATTAATTAAACGCGCGCACCATTTTGAATAAAGATTATTCACCTCCGCTTAAATAAAAATTGACTTTCCTCCATCCATTAATTTCATTTGTATTTCCTGAGTAACTTAACGCTGCATCTTTATTTATGCATTCAACGGACTAATGCTTTTTAACGGTAATGCCGCGTCCACCCCCATTATTCAGCCGGTTTACCCTTAAGCGCATTAATGCTTATTCACGCCCTGTCGATATCGTTATGGCTAGCGTGCTTCAGCATAACCTAATGAATAACGAACATAGTATTCGGGGAATTTAATATGACTATTACTCAGCGGCTTTTCCTGACGTTTTCACTCCTCTCGGCATCGATGATCGCCATGGTGGTGATCGTCATCATGGTATTAAGCGGCTTCCAGTCGCGCTTTCAATACGTACAAACCAATACGCTGCCTTCACTGGTTGACCTGGATAAAATGGTCAATGGCAGTAACCGGCTTAACGTCTCGCTTTACCGACATTTGAGTGCAAAAGATCAAAACAAACAGGCCGAGTTCGAAAAGGAAATAACAACGCGGCTGGATAACGTTAAAGCGCTGACTGAATTTTATTTGAAAAATGAAACCACTAACGATCAGGACATCAGGCTGAGCCAGAATGCCTTAGCGCTGATTAAGCAGATGGAAGAACGTTTGCCCGGTTTTATGGCGAATTCCCGTCTGCATAGCGACGCTGCGCTGGCCGATCTGCAGGGCAATAGCGGGGTCGGGCAGTCTATTCGCGATTTAATTGAAAGTTACCAGAAACAGTTACAGTTTAATGTGGAGGTAGGAGCGGCATTTGAAAAAGATAACAACCAGGTTTACCGGCAAACGCTTGTATGGTTAATTGCCGGTTCGGCCGCCATCATTCTGCTGCTGGGCGCGTTCTCCGTAAGAACGATTTTGGGGATCCGCAGGCACCTTAACGGTATGCGAATCACCATGGAACATGCCAGCGAGCGGCTGGATCTTACCCTGCGTGCAGATGACTCCCGTCAGGATGAAATTGGTCTTACGGCCAAAGCGTTTAACAACCTCATCGGGAATGTGGCCCACTCGCTGTCGTCCGTTGAACGTTCGGCCCATTCTGTCAGTTCTGCCACCTCGCAAATTTCGGCCGGCAACGAAGATCTCTCGTCACGCACCGAGCAGCAGGCGGCCTCGCTGGAACAGACGGCTGCCAGTATGTCAGAGCTGAGTGAAACCGTGCGCCAGACGGCTGAAAATACCCGACTGGCCAGCCAGCTGTCGAAAAATGTCCGGGACATTTCAGACGACAGCGCCACGAAAGTTCACACCATGCTCGGCACCATGACCGACATTAAACAGAGTTCAGAAAAAATCACCGCCATTATTAGCCTGATCGAAGGCGTGGCTTTCCAGACCAATATTCTGGCGCTCAACGCTGCCGTTGAAGCCGCCCGGGCCGGCGAGCAGGGACGGGGGTTTGCCGTTGTCGCTGGCGAAGTGCGTAACCTGGCGCAGCGTTCTTCAACTTCAGCGCGCGAGATTAAAGAACTTATCGAATCCTCAATGCGCTATGTGGAAACCGGCGTTAATCAGGCTGAACAGGTGGGTGATAATATAGGACGAATGAAGGACGCAGTGCGACAGGTAACCGACCTCGTTGACGAAATTGCCGTCGCGTCTCAGGAGCAGTCATTGGGGATTGGTCAGGTGCATCAGGCCGTCAATCAGATGGATGACGTAACACAGCAGAATGCGGCGCTGGTGGAGGAAGCCTCATCGGCATCCCGCTCGCTCATGGATCAGGCCTCAGCACTGAATCAGCTCGTCGCCACCTTCGTGCTGACCGATGCCGCACCTGTTGCCCCATCCAGCCCCGCACGGGTTTCTTCCGCCTTTGTTCAGGCACCTGCGGCCTATGCTAAGCAGGACGATAACTGGCAACATTTTTAGGGTTGTGCGGCGGGTGGGGCGGTAACACGGGATAAAGGCATGCCATCGTCCCACCCGCTCAACCCGCAGCCCGAGTGGCGTTATCCTGTCCTGCCACTGTAAAGCACCGGGCCGGTAGGCTGCCCGGTGGGTGAACCGCCCTGGGGTTCAAGGCTGACCGCAATCACCGCGTTTTTCAGCGGATCACGTGCGGCAAGTTTGAGCTGCGTGGTTTCCTGGGCATTCAGCAGCCCCAACGAAACGGGCTGTTGACCAGCAGGGATGAGCCACAGTTGCAGGCTGTTGTTTGCGCCAATAGCGACCGGCTGCAACGGTGTTACACGCAGCTGCGTCAACGCCTTATCTGCACTGACCACCCATTGACCCTGTTGCTCCGCGCCCCGCATGACGGTCAGCGGGGTAAAGTCGGGCGTCCTGATAACCTGATACGACACCAGCGTCAGCGCGGCAAGGGCAGCGGCAACCAGCCAGCCAATATAACCGCGCCTGACGCGCGGCGTTACCTTTGTCGGCAGACTTAACGTAATTTTTTTCCAGACGTATTCCGGTGGAACCTGAGGCATCAGACTGCGATCCAGTCCGGCAAGCAGGGTTTGCCATTTGGCTACCCGCTCAGTCAGTTCCGGCTCACTCTGCAGACGCTTCTGAAAGCGTAACCGCGCATTGCCGCGCAGCGTACCCAGCGCGTATTCCGCAGAGAGCGCGTCGTCACGTTGGCGTTTATTCATAGTCCGACACATTCCCGAAGGTGCGCCATCGCCCGGCGGATCCAGCTTTTCACCGATCCAACCGGCTGCTGGAGCCAGTGAGCAATATCGCCGTGGGACATGCCCTGATAGTAGGCCAGCGTGATGCTCTGGCGCTGCTCACTGCTGAGGTTTCCCAGACAGCGCTGTAAGCGTGCGGCTTGTGCATCATCCTGTCTGTTATGCAGTTCGTCATGTTCAGCGGCCAGTAGGTCATCGTTATGGGCTTCTTCCGCACTGGCAAGGCGTGCCTGTCCGCTGCGGAGCCAGTCGATACACCGATTACGAACAATGTGGGTCATCCAGGTCAACGGGGAGCTCAGCGCGGCATTATAGGTTTCCGCCTTGCTCCAGATGGTGATGTAGCAATCATGCAGCACCTCCTCAGCCCAGGGGCGATGCTGCAACATGCGCAACGCGATGGCAAAAAGGTGCGGCGATGTCAGCCGGTAAAGTTGTTCAAATGCCTGACGATCGCCGTCGGCGATTGCCTGCATCAATTTCACCTGCTCCACTGCCTGCACCTTGTCCATAAGCGTCCCGAATGATCTGTTTCCCTTCGAGTATAAATTATTACTTCGGCATTAGTACGGTATCAATCACATCTATCACGCCATTTTTTTGGTTGACGTCATAGGTACTGATATTCGCGACGTTGCCCTGGCCATCTTTCAGCTGAATATTGTGGGGGCCATTGTTCATGATCCATAACGGCTGACCGTTAACGGTTTTCAGCTCGGCATGACCGCCACCTTGTTTGATTTTGGCTTCCAGCGCCTTCATATCGTACTTACCGGCAACCACGTGATAGGTCAGTACGCTGGTCAGTTTCGCTTTATTTTCCGGTTTGAGCAGACTGTCTACGGTGCCTGCAGGGAGCTTAGCGAACGCCGCGTTAGTGGGAGCAAACACGGTAAAAGGGCCTTTACCTTGTAAGGTATCAACCAAACCGGCTGCTTTTACCGCAGCCACCAGGGTGGTGTGATCTTTTGAGTTAACCGCATTTTCAACAATATTTTTTTGCGGGAACATGGCGGCACCGCCTACCATGACAGAACCCGACTCCATAGCGGCAAGAGAGGCAGTGGTAAACAGTAATGCACTTGATACAACGGTCACAGCGATTAGCTTTTTCATCGTAAATCCTCATTAGAGCGTGGAGTGAGTGGCTTTCAATGAGATATACGAGTAGGGGGGCGAAAGTGGATGCAAAAAAAATTAAATATTTTTTAACCCTGCGCTTAGCCTGCCCAATTAATCAGCCTGCGCGTGCTTTTCGGCCATGTCCGCATTAATTCCCCTTTCAGCACTCAGGCGCTACCGCCCGTCATGCATGGCGCATCTTGCCATCGCGGGATCCCTTAACGGCAGTCCGGTGACCTGGCTTGAGAAGGTCACGGAGCACGAGTTTTTATCCTAAGCAACCCCTGCTCAGCCTGTGCAACACATGGGAGGCCTAATCGATCTCCCACGGCGGTGCGCTGAAGGTGTGTTTCATCAGGTCGATAAAGCCCTGAGTGCGGGGGAGCCGCTTTTTTTCCTGCAGGCTGGTCAGGGCGACAATATCGGCAGACGGCAGGGTAAACGCGGGCAGCAGGGGAACGAGAAGGCCCTGGCGGATCTCGCGGCTGACATCCCAGGCGGAGCGCACCATAATCCCTTTACCGCAGAGCGCCCATTTTTTAATGATACGACCATCATTGCTGGCGAGGCGTGGCGTAATCCTCACGGTCGTTTCGTCCCCGTTGTGGCTGAACGTCCAGCGCGTCACATCCTCCGCATTTTCCCGGATCACCAGACAGTGATGGTGCTGCAGCGCATCAGGATGCGTCGGCGTACCCTGCTGCTGCAGATAAGCCGGCGAGGCGCAGAGTAAACGCGGATTGGCGGCGAGCCGGGTGCTGTAAAGCGTGGAGTCGCGCAGATGGCCGATATAAATCACCACATCCCACTTATCGGCCTGCATCCAGTCGGGGTTATCGGAGAGGGTGAGATCGATACTGAGATCGGCATGGCTGTCGGCGTACTCCGCCAGCAGCGGGGCAATGTGTTCGGAACCAAAGCCCAACGGGGCCAGCACTCTCAACGTTCCGCTGATGCGGTTTCGCGTCTGATCGATCACATCCTGCAACTGGTCTATCTCATGCAAAATCACCCGGGCGCGACCCAGCAGAGCTTCACCTTCATCGGTCAGAATAATGCGTTTTGCCGGACGCAGGATCAGCTTCACCCCGATCTTTTGTTCAATACTTTGCAGGCGCTGCGTCACGGAAGGCGGCGTGATATCCAGATGGCGCGCCGCCGCCGCCAGCGTCGGATGCAGGGCAATGACCTGAAAAAAACGTAAATCTTCGCTGTTGATCATTAGGTTCAAACCTAATCATTAATTGGGCCTGAGGGCATTTTAAACAGATTTAAACGATGAGAGCATCAAGAAAACCTTACAGGAATGCGACGATGCTCAATCACTTAACCATAACCACGCCTTATCTGCTGTTAGATAAAGTTAAGTTTGAACGCAATATCAACCGCTTGTATCAGCGAATCGAAGGGCAACGCTGTCAGATTCGCCCGCATCTGAAAACGCTTCGCACACTTCAGTCTGCGCCTTATCTGCTTAAAGCATCCTCTTCACCTGCCACCGTTTCTACCCTGGCAGAGGCCGAAGCCTTTGTCGCCGCCGGCTTCAGCAATGTGCTTTACGCCGTGGGGATTACACCCGCGAAATTGCCGCGTATTGCCGCCCTGCGGCGCCGCGGCAAACAGGTGCATGTGTTGCTGGACAGCATGGCGCAGGCGCAGGCCATCAGCGATTACGGTAAACAGCATCAGGTGATGTTTTCCGTTTTTATTGAGATCGACTGCGACGGCCATCGCGGCGGTATTCGACCTGACGACGAGACGTTGACCGAGATTGCCGGCCATCTGCATCAGCACGGGATGCTGGTGGAAGGGGTCATGACCCACGCGGGCGAGTCCTACCATTGCCGCACGCCGCAAGAGATTCAGCAGGCGGCGCAGCAAGAGTGCCAGGCTGCCATTACCGCTGCCCAGCATATCCGTGCCACAGGGATCCCGTGCCCGGTCGTCAGCGTTGGCTCCACGCCCACGGCGCATGCGGCTACGGACCTCACGGGCGTGACCGAGGTGAGGGCCGGGGTGTTTTCCACCTTCGATCTGTTTATGCACAATCTGGGCGTCTGCACCCAGGACGACATTGCGCTTTCCGTGGTGACAACGGTGATCGGCCACAACCATGACAAGGGCTGGGTTTTTGTTGATGCCGGCTGGATGGCCATGTCACGCGATCGCGGCACCGCTTCACAGGATACCGATTATGGCTACGGGCTGGTGTGCGACGACGCGGGTTGTCCGTTGGGATTGCTGCTGACAACCACCAATCAGGAGCACGGAATTATTGCGTTGCCACGCGACAGTGCGTATTCCACCGGGAATTTTCCACTGGGTACCCTGCTGCGCATTCTGCCCAACCACGCCTGCGCGACCGCCGCCATGCATACGCACTATCAGGTGATCGACCCCCGAAACGGCGAACATGAGGTCTGGCAACGCATCGTTGGCTGGTAGCGTTTTTTTTCGATTCATTGTGAGAGGACATCATGTCAGATTTTGATCCCGATAAGGTCCGTCTTTCGACCGGACATTTTATCAACGGCCAGTTTGTTTCGGCATCCGGCAAAACACTGGGGATTAAACGTCCCTCGGATGGCCAGCACTATGCTGACATCAACGAAGCAGGCGCAGAGACGGTCAGCGAGGCGGTAAGCCTCGCGGAAGACGCGCGCATTCGCAGCGGCTGGTCAGGCTGCTCGCCACGCGAACGTGGCGCGGCAATTTCCCGCTGGGCGGATTTGATCGATGCCGACAAAGATTATCTGGCGCAGCTTGAGGCGGTGGGCTCCACGCGTCCGATAACGGACACGATCAATATTGAAGTGCCTTTCACCGCTGCTGCTCTGCGTTTTTATGCAGAATGCGCTGACAAGTACAGCGGAGATGTGTTTCCAACCCAGAACAGCAGCCTGGGGATGCTGGTGCCGGAACCTTATGGCGTGATCGGCGCGATCACGCCGTGGAATTTCCCGCTGTCGATGGCGTCGTGGAAGTGCGGCCCGGCGCTGGCGGCGGGAAATGCAGTGGTACTCAAGCCCTCTGAGCTGACGCCATTTTCCACCGCGCGGCTGGCTGAACTGGCCGTGCAGGCCGGTATTCCGCCCGGCGTGCTTAACGTCGTTCAGGGCGGCGGACAGGTCACCGGCAATGCACTGGTGACCCATCCCTTAGTCAGAAAGGTGTCCTTTACCGGTTCAACCGCGACCGGGGCGGCGATCATGAGCCAGGCCGCGTTACAGGGTACTAAGCCCGTGACGCTGGAACTGGGCGGAAAAAGCCCGCAGCTGGTTTTCGACGATGCAGGCGATGCGGATGAAATCGCCGAGCGCCTGTTTCTGGGCTTCACCGTCAACGCCGGTCAGGCCTGTGTTTCAGGGACGCGTCTGATCATTCAGCAAGGTATCGCGGAACGGGTCATCGAAAAGCTTATCGCCCTGTGCAAAACACCGCTGCCCGGTATGACCTGGCAGGCCGCCACGCGTTACTGTCCGCTGATTGATCAACGGCAGGGGGAAAAAGTCGCGAGGATTATCGCGCAGTCCGTGGCGCAGGGGGCCCGCATTCTGGCCGGCGGCCAGCGTTACGAAAACACCGCGCAGGGCTGGTTCTGGCAACCGACGCTGTTAGCCAATGTGAGTCAGGATAACGTCGCGATTCAGGAGGAGATCTTCGGACCGGTGCTGACCATTCAGACGTTTAGCGATGAAGAAGAAGCCCTGGCGCTCGCACAGCATCGCGTTTTTGGCTTATGCGCAGGCGTGCATACGCTCAATATGCCACGTGCGATGCGGCTGATGAAAGCCCTGGACAGCGGTACGGTCTGGATCAACCGCTATCGTCGAACCTGGGACTTTATCATTCCCACCGGCGGCTTTCAGGGGTCCGGTTTTGGCAAAGATCTTGGGCGCCAGGCCTTTGAGTCATGTCAGCGCTACAAGAGTGTCTTAATCGATTTTTAACACCTTTACTGGAGATCACAGACGATGCCCGCACCGCTCAGGCTTGTTCAGGACAGTACGCATTTCCCCGACTCGGTGGACGTAGTGATTATCGGTGCCGGGATTGCAGGTGCAGCGACCTGTTGGGAGCTGACCAAAAAAGGCTATCGGGTCGCCGTGATCGAAAAGGGCCTTGTCGGCGCAGAGCAGTCCAGCCGTAACTGGGGCTGGTGCCGTCAGCTTAACCGCGACGAGCGGGAAATTCCGCTCATTCTGCACGCCCTGCAACGCTGGCATGCGCTGAGCGACGAGATCGGGATAGACGTAGGGTTTCGCGCCAGCGGGCTGGTCTATGCCACGCGAACTGAGAAGGATATTCGCAACTGGGATAACTGGGGCAAGATGGCGAAGCAGTACGGTATTCGCAGTCGAATGCTGAGTGCCGCCGAGGCCAAAACGATGACGCCGGGCAGTACCACAAACTGGCATGGCGGCGTTCATTCCCCTGACGACGGTTATGCCGACCCGGCTTTAGCCGCACCGGGGCTGATGGAAGCCGCGGTGAAAAAGGGCGCGTTTCTGTTTCAGCGCTGTGCGGTTCGCGGGCTGGATATCTCGGCAGGACAGGTCAGTGGGGTGATAACCGAACGCGGCCTAATCAAAACCACCCAGGTTGTATGCGCCACGGGTGCCTGGACATCGCTGTTTTGTCGCCGCCACGGCATCGATCTGCCCGCCGGTAACGTTATTGGCAGTGCGTTTCGTACCCATCCTGCAGAACAGCCACTCACTCTGCCTTTCTATACCGATGCCTTTGCCTGTCGTCCACGCCAGGACGGGGGTTATACCATTGCGCTGTCTGGAACCGGACGGCTGGAGCCAGGGTTTCAGGGCTTACGCTATGCCCGACAGTTTTTTCCGTTATACAAAGCCCGCCGGTTAAATCTGGAAACCAAAATCCGGCTCTCATCGTTTTTGCAAGGCCCTGAATCCCGGGCAAGCTGGTCTATGGATGGCCTTTCACCCTTCGAGAAACATCGGGTGCTGGATCCTCAGGTTTCAGACGGCATCGTTGAAAAGGGGCTGGCGGCGATAGGCAGGGAGTTTCCGGCACTGGCCGGGCTGCGGGTGACTCAGGCCTGGGGCGGCGTGATTGACTGCATGCCGGACGACATTCCGGTCATTTCTGCCGTACCGCAGCTGCCGGGGCTGATTCTGTCTTGCGGCTACAGCGGCCATGGATTTGGTATTGGCCCCGGTGCGGGACGTCTCACGGCGGACCTGGTCACAGGGGATGCGCCGATTGTCGATCCCACCGCGTTCCGCTATTCCCGTTTCCGCGACGGCACAACGCTGAAAAAGCCGGGCATGATGTAAAGAGGTGACGATGCAACCATTAATACACGCGCGTGATATACAGGGCACACCGCATCCGGGCCACTATTCGCACTATGCGCTGAGCTCGGGACTGATGTTTATCTCCGGCCTGTTGCCGGTCACGCCAGCCGGCGAAATGCGCAACACGGCCTCCTTTGCTGAGCAGACGTCGCAGGTGTTGGCCAATCTGGAGGCCTGCCTGCAGCAGGAAGGCCTCAATAAGCATCATCTGGTGATGGTAAGGGTTTATCTGGTGGATGTCGGACTGTGGGCAGAATTTAACAGGCTGTATGCACAATGGCTCGGCGAGTGGAAACCCGCCAGAGCTATCGTGCCGGTGCCGGAACTCCACTACGGCGTGCTGCTGGAGGTTGAAGCCACGGCGGCAACGGGCCGCTAAAACGCCGGACGTGAGCCTGTCCGGCAGCCGTGGTGCGTAAAAAATAAAAACCGTCGCAGGCGCGCCCGCGACGGCAGAGGTCAGGCCGTGCCTTGCGGGGTTTCCGGCTGAACCGGTTCTTTCAGCGCCCGCACCGTCTGGTGGCGATGCCAGTAATAGTTGAGCGTGTATTTAACGTGTTCAATCTCTTTTTTCAGACCGGGCAAGCGGATTTTACTGCGCTTTTTGCCCTGTGCATTGGGCTGAACATGCTGCACATACACACTGTCTCTGCCGAACTGACGCAGCACGTTAATATTTTTGACATTATCCCACTCAAGCAAACCGGCTGAATGCGGCTGCACGATGCCTTGCCAGGTAATGATCATCTGTGAACCATCTTTGAGCGTAAAAGGCACATCCGGAAAATATTTTAAGACCAGCGCGGTCTCTTCTTCACCCGTCGGTTGGTAACGCCAGGCCAGGCTCTCTTCATGTTGCGAGGTGAAGTCTCGCTCATACTTTTGCCAGAGCCGGTGCTCAATCTGATCCGCGACCGGGATGATATCGACCCAACTGTCCGCCGGTGATGTCGCGGCGATGACGGCGTAATCCGCCTCTTCCACGGCATAGTTAACGTTGCGCATTCTTTCAGACAATGGGGGATGGGAATCAAAGGGATGGGGGATATTCTGTTCACGCATCGTGCTGACAAAGTCCGCGGAACTCACGTGTTGCGGCAGGCCAACGGCGATGGCCTGACTGATCCCGGGTGCATTTTCATACAGCGTTTTATTCGCAAAAAGCTTACGCTCAACTTCGTAACGATAGCTGGCATAGGCTGAGATTTTGATTAACGATTCAATAATCGCCGCAGAGGAGACGCGCGCGGCGGCGTTGCGGTCGGCGATAAATTCGCGTTCACGGCTGTTACGCTGCCACGCGAGTTCGAAGAACAGGCGATAAAGATAGAGCGGATAAAAGACAATGAGCGTGGACAGATTCTCGCTCATTAACTGCGTATACATATCGAACCGATGGAGCTTTGGACCCAGCAAGGCACCCGATGCCGTATCGCCTTCGTGCAGGTGTGTCAGTTCATGCACCATCACGCTATCAGCCTGCGCGGTACTCAGCTGACGCAGCAGGGGAATACTGACGTACAGTTTTCGGCCATGCAGTGGCTGGTCGTTCACGCTCAGCGGTGCTTCTGTCACGAAGAAGTTGGTATCGATACCGGCGATGATGTGATCTGGCGGGATAGTGCCCACGCTGGCCGCCAGCGCGTCAACACGCGCCCAGAGTGCCGGGGCCGCTTCGCGGCTGACCACGTCGCCTTCAATGCTCTCCTCCGGCGGCAGCTTTTTAAAGATGCCTTTGATCATGTAATACATGGCAGCCAACACCAGCAGCGCGACCAGGATCACCAGCTTTGGATAGTATTTTTGCGTGAAAAAGGCGGTGCCCCAGAAAGAAAGCCACACCAACATGGCGCCCTGTATCAGCACCTGCAGCGAGCACGCCAGCATCAGAAAGGGACGCGCCAGGCGGAGGCTGAGTAACTGCCCCCGTCGGCTTTTAAATGCCAGCGCACTGAACAGAAGGATCATCAGCAGAATGACGCCGCTGAAAACCATCGTCCAAAGCGCGACTTTGCCGATAAGATAAAATTGCCACAGTTCGGACCCCGGCCCACAGACGGCATTTTTATAGTCAATCAAATTGTCGGCGACCGGCCCGCAGACGCTGGAAGGCGGATTGGCTTGCAGAAACTGCATTAATTTACCCAGACTTTGATTCTGCGCACGCGCATTATCGATAAAAATCTGGGTGTATTCCTGATCGAGTTCGTGACTGCCGTAGTGAGCAAAAACCAAGGTAATCGCAGGGGTTAAAAACAGCGTGAGCAAAAGCCATAAGAAAACTTTTGCATATCCTTTTTTCAATGCCGTTAATTTATTCACAATAATTCGCTCGCTCATTGTCGGTGGGGGGACAAGCTGTTTATTATCTGGCGATACTGACAGGGCGTTTCCGACATCAGGAAAATGGCGTGAGATCCGTCTCAGCATGCTTCAGCTTTGTGCGTGTCTTATTTGTGCGTGTCTTAGAAGAGCAAGATGGATTATAAGCCAGCAATTACTTTACGTCTTCTTAACACTCGTGGCGTTTGGTGGCAGACAGCCGATTTATCAAAGCGAGAGGCTCGCGGCGGGGTTCACAGGAAAGCGATCCTGCGGCAGGCTGGCCGCATGTTCATCAGTCACGCGATTTTCGTCTGATAATTTATGATTAAACCTGATGAATGCGGCGCGTTTTGTTTTAAATTTTTTCGCTGCGAAGGGCTTACTGGCGCTCCATAAAAACTGGCAATTCAGGCACCGGTAACACGGATAAGACTTTCAGGCGCTGTAATGTTCTGACCTGCGCCCGCTCAAGGTGATCGCGCATACAGGCGGCCGCCAGTTCCCAGTTCCTTTTCAGTAAAAATTCATAGACCAGGCTGTGTTCATCCAGCATTGCGCTGTCGACAGGAATGCTGAGCCGCTCGTAGAAGATTCGGGTCACGATAAACGGCGATTGATTTTGCCGTAAAATTTGCATCATCAGCTTATTGCCCGCAGGCTCCAGGCTGCGAATGTGCAGATCTTCTTCCAGCATTTCGAGTTCCGCGGCATTAAGCTGTTTGCCCCGGCAGGTTTGCACGTTATCCAGCCGCGCGTTAAGCCAGGCAACACTTAACCGTTCGCCGGCTTTTCGCAATGCGGCCGGCTCCAGATGCGCTCTGATTTCAAAATGATCAGCCAGTTCGCGCGCGGTTAACGGGCCTGTCAGCCACTGAGAATAGGGCTCTTTTTCTACCAGCCCTTTGTCGCGCAGGCGCATCAGGCTCTCACGTATCACCGCGCGGCTGGTGTTATAGTGCTTCGCCGCGCCCGTTTCATCCACCTGGTAGCAGCCGAATACCATCGCGGTAGACAGGATCCCCTGCAGGTTTTCCAGCACTTTTTCACCCGTGCTGCGCGTATCAACCAGCTCGTCGCGCTGTTCAAGGCCGAACAGCTCGCGCGTCAGCGCAATGCGAACCGGCTCAACGTCCTCATTTTCGCGCGCAACGATAAATCCCCGACCTTCGAAACGGGCAATCCAGCCTTCATCATGCAGCATGCTTAACGCCCGCCGGACGGGAACACGACTGGTGCCAAACAGCTGCGCCAGCGGACCTTCCAGCAGCACCAGCCCCGCAGGCACGCTATTCTGCTGAAAAACCTTCAGTAAAACCTGGCGAATACTTTCGTAACGCGCAGAGCCTGCATCGTCCATGTCCGTTCCCGTCACCTTGTTTTGCATTGTTTCATCTTCTGCTTTCCGTCCTGCCAGCCACATTAGCATATCTGACAGCACTCCCGGTGCAGGCTATCAACAGCACTGATGTAGTGCACCTTGCCCAATAATGGATCATTTTTAAATTAATACATTTAATGTCTGCACGCAATTTCATCTGTGACGTGGCAAAACAATCTAAAACGCGGCAGGCAACCCCTTGATAACGCAAGGTATTTAATTATAAGGATCGACATGATCACAATTATGCAACTTAACAGTGCTTTTTATGGCACCGTTATTGCTATCTTCAAATGTACATTTGAACGTAATATACATTTAAAGGTGACGCTGTGCAGGCCGAAAATATTCGTCAGTTATTCATGGCTGGTCAGATTGATGCGCTGGGAATCAGTGCGCTCTATGCACAACAGCGTCTGTCGCCGCTGGCCTTTACCACAGCCTGTCTGAAAGCGGCTGAAAACGCGCCTTCCGTTTTCATCTCAATGACCGCCGCCCGTGCCCGCGAAGAGGCAGAAGCCTCAACGCTGCGCTGGCAAGCGTGCCGCCCGCTGAGCCCACTGGATGGTATTCCGGTGGCCTGGAAAGATCTGTTCGATATTCAGTCAAGCCAGACCTCCGCCGGGTCGGCCACGCGAAGCAATGTCCCTGTCGCACCTCAGGATGCCGCGCTGGTGGCACAGTGTTCGGCAGCAGGAATGGTGACGCTGGGTAAAACCAACCTCAGTGAATTCGCGTTTTCCGGCCTGGGACTCAATCCCAGTTTTGGTACGCCAGCCATCCGGGGCAGCACGTCGCAGCTTTTTGCACCCGGTGGATCATCCAGCGGCGCGGGACGGGCCATCGCGGAAGGTCTCGCCTGTATCGCCTTTGGCACCGACACCGGCGGCTCAATACGGATTCCTGCCGCATTCAGCGGCACGATTGGCTATCGCGCCAGTCGCCAGCGCTATGTGACAACGGGCGTTTATCCTCTGGCGCACTCGCTGGACACGGTAGGGCCGCTTTGCCGAAGCGTACGTGACGCTATTGCCCTGGATGACATTCTGTGCGGCACGCAAAAGATGCGCTTTCCTGCGCCGCACTTTCGTGTCGACGAGGCCTTACTGGCCGCATGTCAGCCCGCCGTGCGTGAGAACGCTTGTCGCCGGATAGCCCAGTTGACGGCCGCCGGGTTCAGAATTGATCGCGCACCACTTCAGGCCTTTAACCAGGCACTGGCGTGGATTGCCGATAAGGGCTGGCCGGGTGGACGTGAGGCCTGGCTGCTGCATCGCGAACTGTTAGCCTCGCCTGACGCGGCATTGATGGATGCGCGCGTGCGGGAACGCCTGCTTGCCGCCAGCCATCAGGATCCTGCTGTGCTTGAAACGTTTCTGACGCAACGCAAGTCGTGGCAACAGGCACTGGCGGCAGAACTAGACGGTGCGGTGCTGATTACGCCTACCGTTGCCCACACCGCACCGGAGCTGGCCCCCTTGATGCAAGACGACGATCTGTTTGCCCAGACCAATCTTGCCACGCTGCGGTTGACCATGCCGGGCAGTCTGCTGGATATGCCGGGTATCGCTTTGCCGACCGGCAAAGACGCAAACGGGCTGTATACCAGCCTGCTTTTTTCCCTTCCTGCTGGCGAGGATCGCCGGCTTCTTCACGCTGCCAGCACGGTCGCAGGCACGTTTACGGCAGACCATTCCGTCTGCGCTTAACTCCTAAGAGGAAAGACTCATGGCTAAAGAAATTTTGTGTGCATTTGGTGTCGATGTGGATGCGGTTGCGGGCTGGCTGGGTTCTTACGGCGGGGAAGATTCGCCGGATGATATCTCACGCGGACTGTTTGCCGGGGAGGTGGGCGCACCGCGCCTGCTGAAAATGTTTGCTGAACACCAGTTGCGTACCACCTGGTTTATCCCCGGTCACTCCATTGAAACCTTTCCCGAGCAGATGAAAGCGGTGGTGGATGCAGGGCATGAAATCGGCGTTCACGGTTACAGCCATGAAAACCCCATCGCCATGACACCCGCGCAGGAAGAAGCCGTACTGGACCGCAGTATTGAGCTGGTCACCCAGCTGTCCGGAAAACGTCCGACAGGCTATGTGGCCCCCTGGTGGGAATTCAGCAACGTGACCAACGAGCTGCTGCTGAAAAAGGGCATCAAATACGATCACAGTCTGATGCACAACGACTTTCATCCTTACTACGTTCGCGTCGGCGACAGCTGGACCAAAATTGATTACAGCCAGCACCCCGACAGCTGGATGAAGCCGCTGACGCGTGGTGAAGAGACCGATTTGGTCGAGATCCCCGCTAACTGGTATCTCGATGACCTGCCGCCGATGATGTTTATCAAAAAATCGCCAAACAGCCACGGCTTTGTAAACCCCCGTCATCTTGAAGAGATCTGGCGCGACCAGTTCGACTGGGTCTACCGCGAAAATGACTACGCCGTGTTTACCATGACCATTCATCCCGACGTTTCAGGTCGTCCGCAGGTGCTGCTGATGCTGGAACGTCTGATCAAGTACATCCAGAGCCACCAGGGTGTGCGATTTGTCACCTTCGACGAAATCGCAGATGACTTCTTAGCGCGCCAACCGCGTTAAGTTTCTTTCCTTTATCTTGCAGAGCGATCACGACATGAGCATCTACAAAAAAAAATCCGTTAACGGCTGGCAACCTCAGCAGTTAACCATCAGGGATGTGAAATTCGCCACATGGATTGCCTTCTTCGCCTGGATTTTTGCCGTTTACGACTTCATTCTTTTCGGCACATTACTGCCGGAAATCGGCGGCCATTTTGGCTGGAGTGAAGTTGAGCAGTCGGAGATTGCCACCTGGGTCGCATTCGGCGGGGCGGTCATCGCCCTGGCCATTGGGCCACTGGTCGACCGGCTGGGGCGTCGCATGGGCATCGTGATTACGGTGGGTGGCGCGGCGCTGTGCTCTCTGCTGACCGCAATCGGCGGCCTGTGGGGCAAAGGCGCGTTAACCGCTATTCGCTCCGTCGCGGGCCTGGGCTATGCAGAGCAGACGGTAAACGCCACCTATTTATCTGAGCTTTATACCGCACTCGACGATCCTAAACTCAACAAGCGCAAGGGCTTCGTTTACAGCCTGGTGCAGGGCGGATGGCCGGTGGGTGCGCTGGTCGCATCAGCCCTGACCGCGATTCTGCTGCCGATCATTGGCTGGCAGGGGAGCTTTATCTTCGCCGCGTTCCCCTCGCTGGTCATTGCGCTGCTGGCGCTCAGACTCAAAGAAACGCCACAGTTTGAAGTGCAGAAAAAAATCAAAACGCTGCGCGAGCAGGGCAAAGAGAAGGATGCCCGTCAGGTGGCTGCCGACTATCTGGTGCCGTATGAAGATCAGCCTAAATCAGGTTTTGCTTCCGCGTTTCGTGGCACCGCCCTGCGTTCGACCTTAGTGCTCGGCATTGCCATTCTGCTGAACTGGTTCGCAATCCAGATCTTTAGCGTGCTGGGCACGACGGTCATCACCAAAACCCACGATGTGTCATTCAACAACTCGCTGCTGATCCTGATTCTGTCGAATCTGGTGGGTTACTGCGGTTACCTGGCGCACGGCTGGCTCGGCGATCGGATTGGCCGCCGCAACACCATTGCCGGAGGCTGGATGCTGGGCGGCGTTGCCTTTGCCGCCATGCTGTTCTGTCCGGACAACTTTGCCATCATCGTTGCGCTATACAGCGTCGGTCTGTTCTTTCTAATTGGACCCTATGCCGCTGCCCTGTTTTTTATCAGTGAAAGCTTTCCTACCGCAATTCGCGCGACGGCGGGGGCGCTCATCATGGCGATGGGACCGGTCGGTGCCATCGTAGCCGGGATTGGTACGACCTCGGTGCTGAGTCAGGGCGGCCACTGGCAGGACGCCGCGCTCTGGTTCGGTGCTGTACCCTGTTTTGTCTCCGGCATCATTATTTTGTTTGCACGACCGGCGGCGCAACTGGATACCCAGGTCAACGCCGCCTCGACTCAGCCTCAGGCTTAAGGACAGCATATGCAGAATGAAAACGGAACGCCGGTCGCCGCTATCAGCGGTGCCGCCAGCGGCATTGGTCTGGCGCTGGCCACGCTGTATGCGCAGCGTGGCGTGCGGGTGATTGCGGGTTATTATCCACAGGATCCGCACGATCCGGCGCTGGCGTCAGCACAGGTGGAAGCCGCAGGCGGAGAAGCTCTCTGGCTGCCGCTCAACGTTGGCTCCACCGTTTCCGTCGATGCCTTTATCGCTCAGGGCGTTCAGCACTTTGGTCGGCTTGACTACGTGGTGGCTAACGCCGGCATTCTGCGCCGCGCAGGCATTAATGAGATGAGCGATGCGCGCTGGGATGAGATGCTGAATGTCGATCTGACGGGCGTGATGCGGCTGTTCCGGGCAGCCGCCGCGCATCTTCATTCCGGAGCCAGCCTGGTTGCCGTGTCATCGATTGCTGGCGGGGTTTATGGCTGGCAGGATCATGCGCATTACGCGGCGGCGAAAGCCGCCGTACCGGGCATTTGCCGGTCGCTGGCGGTGGAACTGGCACCGCGCGGCGTCCGCTGTAACGCCATTATCCCTGGCCTTATCGAAACGCCGCAGTCGCTGGATAAACAGAATTCGCTTGGTCCGGAAGGGCTGGCGAAAGCGGCGCACGCGATTCCCCTTGGGCGAGTCGGCCGGGCGGACGAGGTGGCAAAAACAATCGCGTTTCTCACCAGCGAAGAAAGCAGTTATCTCACCGGGCAAAGCCTGATTGTCGACGGCGGGCTGACCGTCCGCTGGCCTGATTAAGGAGAGAGTATGCAGTTAGCAAGCAAACGCTGCGTTGTCAGCGGGGCGGCCAGCGGAATCGGGGCCGCCATTGCCACGCTGTTCGCCCGCGAGGGCGCACACCTGATACTGACCGACCGGAACAGTGAACAACTGGAGGCCATGGTGACACGCTGTCGCGCCTTGGGGGTACCCTGTTTTGGCGTGGTAGCGGATGTCGGGGAGGTCGGCGGGGCCACGGCGGGCGTGGATGCCTGCCTGGAACGGTTCGATGGGATTGATATTCTGGTTAACAATGCCGGTATGCTCACGCAGGCCCGCTGCACGGATATCACGCTGACCATGTGGGAGCAGATGATGGCGGTGGATTTACGCAGCGTCTTTCTCGCCACCCAACGTGCGCTGCCTTCCATGCTGGCGCAGCGCTGGGGAAGGGTGATCAATATCGCCTCGCAACTGGGAATAAAGGGCGGCGCCGAACTGAGCCATTATGCCGCCGCCAAAGCGGGTGTGATTGGTTTTACCAAGTCTCTGGCGCTGGAAGTCTCCGCCGATAACGTGCTGGTGAACGCGATCGCGCCGGGGCCTATTGAAACCCCGCTAATCGACGGCATCAATCAGGCGTGGAAAACCGCCAAGGCCGCTGAGCTACCGCTGGGGCGTTTCGGCCGGGCAGACGAGGTGGCACCGGTTGCGCTGTTGCTGGCCAGTGAGCCGGGCGGCAACTTGTTTGTCGGTCAGACGCTGGGGCCGAATTCTGGCGATGTGATGCCCTAAGGAGCACGCGATGTGTGGAATGTGCGGATTGCTGGATAATGGGCCGCAGTGGAGCGATGCGCTGGAAAACAACCTGCCTCAGCGTCAGCTCCGCCTGCAGCAGCTGTCGCTGCTTAACCGGGCGCTTAAGCCCTGGCGACTGAGCTTAACCGAGTTTCACACCAGTTGGGTGCTGTCCAGTCCGACGGGGCAGCAGGTCATGGTGAGCTCGCTGGACCTGCTGTGGAAAGAAGCCGAGAAGATGACCCGACGCACTCTCGATCCGCTGGATGAGACCTGGCTGGCGGCGCTTTGATGGCGAGTAACGGAGAGTCCGCGATGCGAAATGAAAAACTGCCGCTGCATATCCTGAGCGGCTTTCTCGGCAGTGGTAAAACCACGTTGCTGAAGGGCTGGCTGACGCATCAGGATCTTAACGATGTTGCGCTGCTGGTGAATGAGTTTGGTGAAGTCGGAATTGATCACCATCTGTTAAATGAAGTGGCGCCGGATACGGTGCTGCTACCCAGCGGCTGCGTATGCTGTCAGATTCGCGGTGAACTGAAAACGGCGCTGCTGGACCTCTACGAACGCCGCACGCGCGGCGAGCTGCCATCGTTTAGTCAGGTGATACTCGAAACTACCGGGCTGGCCGATCCTGCGCCCATTCTGTCTACCTTGCTGCACGATCCTCAGCTTAAGCACCATTTCAGTCAGGGCACGCTGGTGACGCTGGTCGATGCTGAGCACGCCCGTTTACAGTCGGCCCATCAGCCCGAATGGTTAGCCCAGGTGAGCGCGGCTGACAAACTCCTGCTCAGCAAATGCGATCGGATCGATCACGACGGTTTGCTCGCCCTCCAGACCTGGCTTGCCGGTTTAAACCCTCTGGCGGAGCTAGATGATACGCAACATGCGCTGGCCGAACCCGGCCAGTTATTCGCGCTTCGCCTCGCCAAAGGAACGCACGCACAGCGGTTTCGCTGGCTTGGTGCCGTGGGCGATGCCCGCTACAATCTGACTCCCGGACAAAAAACGCATCATCACCCTTTGACCCAGACCTGCGTGATCACGCTGGAAGACGAACTGAACTGGCCCGCGTTTGCTATCTGGCTGTCAATGCTGTTACATAGCCATGGGCAATCGGTCTTGAGAATGAAGGGCATACTGCGTTTTAGCGGCACCAGTGCGCCGGTGGTGATTCACGGCGTTCAGCATACCTTGCATCCGCCCGTGCATATGAACGACTGGCCGGGGGATTTAGACACTTCCAAACTGGTTTTTATTCTGCGCGGACTCGACGCAGAGCGGCTGAAACAGGGATTTAACCGCTTCCAGCAGGCGTTAAAGGACAGGTAAAACGATGAATTCTGCAGCGAAGGTCAACGATCAACTCACTTTACGCGTGCTCGGGACCTCCGTCACGTTGCTCGAAATGCTACGCGTCAGCGCCGAGAAAGATCTGGGCATTCGCATTGAATATTTGCTGCACAGTGTGGAAGATGCCCAGCGCATCGCCGTCATGCAGCCCGAAAGCTATGACCTTTACGATCAGTGGTTCCACAATATTGATTTTGTCTGGCCCGCGCAGGCCATTCAGCCGCTGGAGATTAAACGACTCAAATACTGGGACGAGATCACCCCGCTGGCGAAAACCGGCAGGCTGCGTCCGGATTTGCCGCTCGCTGACGGCAGCGTGCCCTCTGAACGGCTTTATGTGCAGCGCGACAGGCATCTGGGCAGCCATGCCAGCGATCACATCAGCATGTTGCCGCTGACGCACAACGTCGACAGCTTTGCCTATCACGCCGACAGGCTCCCGGCCGCGTTACAGCAGCAGGAGGAAAGCTGGGGATGGCTGTTGCATCCTTCACTAACGGGCCAGGTTGCCTTACAGGAAGATGCGGCAATGGGCGGCATCGATGCGGCGCTTGCCATGCAGGGCGCAGGGCTGGCGCGCTTTACCAACACGGGCAATCTTACGCTCGAAGAGATCGACCTGCTAACGCAGCAACTGGCGCGCCTCAATCGTAACGGGCATTTTGCGGCATTCTGGGCCTCCCAGGATGAAGCCTGCGACCTCATTGCCAATCAGCAGGTGGAAGTGCAAAGCCTGTGGGCGCCCATCTATTTCCGTCATCACTTTCATCAACGTGGCTATAAAATGGCCCGCCCGCGTGAAGGTTACCGCGCCTGGTACGGCGGCATGTCGCTTTCGCGCTGCGCGACCGGCAGAATCAAAGACGCGGCTTACGACTATTTAAACTGGTGGCAATCCGGCTGGCCTGGCGCAGTGATGGCGCGGCAGGGTTACTATATTTCCAACGCGGAACGCAGTCGGGCGCATCTGTCAGATGCAGAATGGGATTTCTGGTACGGCGGCCAGCCTGCGAGAGAGGTGTTACTGGATGCCTGGGGCGCACCGCTGATCCCCCAGGGTGAAGTGCGCGATGGCGGTAGCTACGACGCGCGCATGAGCCATATTGCCGTCTGGAACGCCGTGATGGATGAGCATAACTACCTGACGCGCCGCTGGCAGGATTTTTTACGCGCCAGTTAAAGAACGATCAACGCTATTAACGGCGTCTGGCTAAAAACTGAAGGAAGAAGGCATGCGTACGCGCCGCTCGGCCCGACTACTGATACTCAATGCTTCCCATAACCTGTTGTTGTTTCGTTTTGTGCATACACAGGATGCACTCGCAGGCCAGGCATACTGGGCAACGCCGGGCGGTGGCGTAGAGGAGGGCGAATCCTTCGAGCAGGCGGCGCTCAGAGAACTTTATGAAGAAACCGGTATTCGCCGGACCGATCCTGGCCCGCCCCGAAGAGAGCGCTGCTTTGTCATGACGCTGCCCTCGGGCGAACAGGTGCAGGCACATGAGCGTTTTTTTATCATTACTGTCTCGGGTGACAAAATTGATACCCTGGGTTGGCGTGAAAACGAAAAGTCGGTTATTGCCAGCTATCACTGGTGGTCGATGAATGCACTTAATGACACAACTGAAACGGTATATCCAGGCGATCTCGTTGAAATGTTGACCAGCATGGATTCAGATTCATCTGGGAAGTAGAAAAAATAAATGCTGGAAAAAACTGATTAAGCCAGAAGAGGATCGGTTAACCCGTTTATAGCGATAGGATCATGCGATTACCCAGCCCATAAATAAGACATATCGACGAGAATTGAAAATATAAATAAATGATGTGTTTATTTCTTTCACAGGCTACACATACAGGATGATGACATTACTTTTCATTAAAAATAGCGCTAACACACAGAGGCATCATCAGGAAAACATCCCTTATTCGCGCTACGTTTAAGAGAATGCAAAAAAGGGGTAATGCATCAGATCATGGTCATGTTTCTACATTTCATTACCCAGTTATGTTAAATCAGAGCTCATTGTGTGCGCATTATTTTGCATCACTGCACGATATGTTCGATGCTGATTCTCTTTATACGTTGTCATTGAGGTGAAAGTGAACTTAGTTAAAATCGACCACGTCCACATTTATGTGCATGACCTGGATAAGGCAGAGCGCTGGTATCACGACGTACTGGGGTTTTCACGCGATGAGTCGTTGCTGTTCTGGTTTAAGCAAGGTGGCCCTCTGGTCTTAAAAAATAACGCTGCCGTGATTTCGCTGTTTTTAAGAACACATCAGCCGCCCGGCAATACCGTGGCATTCAGCCTTGAAGCCACGAGTTTTTGTCCGTTACTGCACATTCTGGCAGCGCGATCCATACCTTACACAGTCAGCGATCATCAGGTGTCGATGTCCGTTTATTTTTCCGATCCTGATGGAAATCAGATTGAACTGACGTCTTATGAGTACACAGCTGCGAAGAAAAACCTGGCAAAGTTTCAGGAGAACCTGTGAGAGAATGAATTGGGAGGTCACAACGTCAGATTATAATTCATTAGTTCTCATTCACGACAAAGAAGAAAAGGGCAGCGCGGTTATTCAAGGAATATCGTTGTGATGTAAACAGCTGAAAATATCCGTTGTAAGGTTGTCATTGCAGGTGAACTGACATGTTCCTGAATAATCATCCCTGTAAACGGACCTCCAATGACAATTGTATAAATTTCGCCTTGATCGATTTTGCTGAATTCTGAGGAAAATTTGCTAACCTGGTGCACTAACTTTCATCTGGCAGCGTCAGTTTGGTCTGCATGTCCTGACAAAAAATTAAGATGCGACATGCCGGGACTTTTTTCTAAAAAAACTTACTGCCGCTCCCATACATGGCGCTCTCGGGTAATAAAATGGGCTATATCACTGGCCTCTTTGCCTGTCAGAGTAGTGACCTCATGACTGACGCGATCTTCGGCTCCATGAATAATGCCTTCATCCAGTGATGCCAGAAACTGAGCATAGATCGCGTCCATTCCCGCCTCACGATGCCGTTTAGCTAACTGTTCGACTGTCAACGATATGTGCTCGACAGGATATCCCATTTCCATCGAAATTATATTCGCGACATCGTCATAAGAGAGTGTTTGAGGCCCTGTCAGGATGAAATCTGTATTGGGCGCTTGCGGGGCAAGAAGTGCTGCTACCGCTGAACGAGCAATATCTTCCGCATCAATAAAGCTGACCCGACCGGTTCCTGTGGCCGAATAAATGCGACCTTCTTCTCTAATGGTTTTTTGATGATTTTGCTCAGAAAAATTCTGCATAAACCAGGTCGGACGCAGTACGCACCACTCTGGCGCGTACTTATGAAGAAAGGCATGAATCTGTCCCATTGCCGGCCCCCCTTCTTCCAAAGAAGATGCACTCAGCAGAACAAATCGTTTTACCCCTTGCGCTAATGCCTGACGCAGTACAGGTGGCACGATATAGTGATGATCGCTGGTATGAGTAGGGGCAACAATGTAAACCGCGGAGATCCCTTTGAATAATTCATTAGATACTGGCTGCTGCCAGTCAAAAAAGCGATCTTCAGGTTGAACAGGGCGACGGGTAGCAACCCTGTAAGCTATTCCTTTTGCATCAAGCTGTTGTGCAATACGTTTCCCGGTTTTCCCGGTTCCGCCAATCAATAAAATGGTGGGGAAGTTCACGAGTTCTCTCCTGTATTGGTTTGCTGTCCCAGCGCATTCAGGACAATGAGTGGATTCCAGTAATCACGCCAGTGGCTAATCAAGCCGTCCTGTAAAGTCAGAACGCAAACATATTGTTGGTCGTAGCGGTTTCCGGTTTCCGGAGCGATACCACGACAGCTGATTTCAAGTACAGCCCGTTTAGCGTAGGGATCAATAACGGTGTTGTGCAAGGTCATTGATTCCAGTGAAATCAGGCCTGCAATTTGTGCCAGATGTACAGCCAGTGCTGATTTACCCTTGATTGATGGCACGCTGCCGGGCAGGGCATAGGGAAATTCAAACAAGATGTCGTCGGACATCATCGACAGTAATGTCGGTGTTTCTGGACGCAGATGTTGATACAGCGCCTGACGAACCAGCGTTGTCAGTTCAGGAAAATAATCAGTTTTCAGCGTCATAAGACTTTACCCCTGGAGGACGGAACGATATTGTTCCATCCAATAAGCATGAAGGAGGTTTGGATGGAACGCAACCGTATCGATGAACATAAAAAGCGCAAACCGAGTGGAGCTGCCGTCATACAGGCTTCATTGACGGAGGCGCTTTACCGGGCTCTTTTTCAGGAATGGGCGCTTTGCGGATACAACGGCATTCGCCTTGAAAGGGTCGCAGCACGCGCCGGAGCAGGGAAAGCGGCGATTTATCGCCGCTGGGCGACTAAGCAGGCATTTGCCAGTGAAGCCATCAACCAGACGGGTATTTTGCTGGCCACGGTTGAAGATTGCGGCTCCCTTCAAAAGGATATTTTCGCATTTTTAGTCAAACTGCGAGTGACATTGCGCCATCCTTTAGTTCGTAAAATTCTGCCTGATATCCATGCGGAGAGCGCCAGAAATGGCGAGCTGGCTGCACAGTTGAATGAGCTGGCATCGACACGTCGAAAACTTGGCGCAGCCATTTTCGAACGCGCCATTATGCGTGGTGAGCTGAGCGACAATACAGATATCAATTTTGCTCTGGATTTGCTGCCATCGACGTTGTACTGGCAAATGGTGATCCTGAGAAAACACATTAGTAGCAGAGAGTTAAAAGTTCAGGCTGACGTTATTTTCAATGCAATCAGACAACCTTCAAAAAACAGCGACAGAGGCAGTCATTATCGATGACCGAGCTGGCTTGATCGTCTCAACGCATCGGCCCAGCTCACGCAAACCCAGAAAAGGTGGTAAGCGCGCTGCATCTGGGGATCACAACATAACAGTCCAGGAAAACATCCGCATCTCCTTACTATATTGGTGCTACATGCTTAATGCGCATAATGTATATTATGTTAAATAAGAAATCCCGCCACGTACCCGGTTACACTGCCGGCACCTCACCTGCGTCCCCTCTGGACCTGAAGGCGCGCTACGTGAAAACTGGCGCACACAACCCCTGCGGGTTATACAGAATTCACGTAGCGTTACCTGCCAGGATCTGACTATTGCCCACTCTCAGCTGCACGGCAGCGTCATCACACTCTGTTGTTTACGCGTCATGCGCTTCGACCGTTCAGGCTGCTCTCGCGCGTACTCATCAGCAAGCAATCATAACAACGCGATAAGAATCATCATCCGCACGCAAACTGCCGCTGCACAGATTTCGGCGTTGTAGTTTCAGCACTGTGTTTTCAGCACTGTGTTTTCAGCACTACGGCAGCACGTTTTCCAGTTACGCACTCGCCAGCAAATCGCTTTGCGTTCTTCGCATCAACTTGTTCGGTTCAACGTCACCTGCGCGCCGTATTCACGCGTCAGCCGGCGTGACTGGTAATAAACGGATTTCCAGTATGGGTTATCCAGTGACGAACGAATCACACCTTTGCTGGCCGAGGCATGAATAAACTGGTGGTCTGTGTCATAGAAGCCGACATGCATACCACCGCCGATACGGAAAAACACCAAATCGCCCGGCTGTAAATGTTCCGGCGCTACACGTACGCCCATGTGCAGGAGATCGGCGGTAGTCACGCGGTCCATCGGCATATTAAAGCGGTCATGCAAAGTACGCCAGACGTAACCAGAGCAGTCTACGCCCGACAGTTGCGTACCGCCCCATTGGTACGGTGTGTCATGCCAGGTATGCATTTGGTCATGCAGTGCAGCAACAATAGGAATTAAATCAGGGTCTTGCGTTGAATCCGATGCGGAAACGTCCTCTGGGGCTTCTGAGCGAGGATGATGACTGCAACCGGACATCAGCAATATAAGGCCGGAAAGTAAAAAGAATGAGGTTCTACGCTTCATCGAGTGATCCGCACAGTAAAGATAAAGAGTCAGCAAAGTTAAAGGATTTATAACCTATTCATTCGCTTATAGAAATATCAAAGCTCTGCTTTACTTAACCTTACACTTCGAGCGTCAGGCCCTTCTTATATAGCTCAAAATTTGCGCGGTGGAAACAGAGATTAATAAACAAAATCACGCTGCTACGCGAAATCTGATGGATTACTCCCCTGCCCGTTCCTCAGAATTCACGTAGCGACACCCGGTTTTTGCCCTATCCGTTTTCACTCGGATCCAACCCGCACACCTGCCAGCGCACGGAACTGACGCCTTTTTCCAGGCTGATGCGACTCACCAGACTTTCCAGCTGTCCGGTCATGCTGGGCTGTCCCATCACTTCAGCATTCACTTCCATACGATGTGGCGGATCCATATCTTCGCTATGAAGCGACTGCAGGCGCAAGCCGCTGTTGCCCAGGCTGTGCAGCATCAGGCTGCGTACCTGAACTTCATCCTGAGCCAGACAGACAATTTGCACTTTATAATGTTGCACCGCTTCGTCGGCGGAGACGATGGACTGACGATTAATGCCCAGCGCCAGCTCGCGCAGCAGGATATTGGCGCACAGAATCACCATGCAGCCAATCGCGGCTTCAAGCAATAATCCCATGCTGCACAGCACCCCAACGGCCGCCGTACACCACAAGGTGGCGGCAGTGTTCAGGCCACGAACGTTTAATCCGTCACGCATAATCACCCCGCCGCCGAGAAAACCGATACCGGAAACCACATAGGCGGCAACACGCGTCGCGTCGCTGGCAATGCCCGGCACAGATTGAGTCATAAGAACGAACAAGCAGGCACCGGTGCTCACCAGCGCATTCGTACGCAAGCCGGTCATACGTTGGCGCAGCTGGCGTTCGCAGCCAATCAGCGCGCCAAGAATCAGCGCAGCCGACACGCGCAGTAAAAAGATTTTCCAGTCCATGATAAACCTCTCTCCGCTACGCACGTATGCGCAGTACGGAAAAATAAAGATGAATAAAATGGATTACAGCGGGCGCTGATGCACAGAGCACATCACGTTATGGAGGGAGATTGAGCCGCCATCTTAACGCGCAGTTAAGACAGCCAGAAGACTATCTTACTGCAGAAGCCAGGTGTAATCGTTCGGGACTTGTGTCCAAGGTTGATTGCCTCATGAGTAAAATTCCCGGCGATTATAGCCATCTGAGTAGAGATTTCCACTCAGATGGCCGTTCGTTAAGGTTTGGTTTAGACCAGCAGAAAACCGTTAGCGGCGCGTTGCGCTATCCTCTGGCGCCTCTGTCTGGGCCAGTTCCATCATTACCGGGGTGCTTTTATAGGAAGGAATACCGCTTTTCGTGTCGTAGCTGTCCAGCGGTATGAGTACGTTAGCCTCGGGATAATAAGCTGCGACCGAACCTTCAGCCATGTCATGTACGGCGATGGTGAGATTATCAATACGACGATGCGTTGGGTTTCCGTCAGGATCCAGCGCAATCACATTCACCCGATCGCCCATGCGGACACCGTTTTTTTCCGCCTCATTTTCACTGATAAACAACACATCACGGCGTCCTTTGATTCCGCGATAGCGGTCGTCAAGGCCGTACAGCGTGGTGTTATATTGGTCGTGGCTGCGCAATGTCGTCAACACCAGGTCGTGGCACTTCAGCGAGCGCGGATCTTCATTGATGCCTTCCATGACCAGGAACTGCGCTTTGCCCGACGACGTGTGCCAGACTCGCTCGGAGGCGCCGTTAGGTAAACGAAACCCGCCAGGCTGCTGGAGGCGCTCATTAAAGTTTTCAAAGCCCGGCACCACTTTCTCGATGGCATCGCGAATCAGGCTGTAATCGGCGATCATGCTGTCCCAGTCCACTACCGTGTCCGGCAGTGTGGCTTTCGCCAGGCCGGCAACCAGCGCGGGTTCGGATTTCAGATGCGGTGAGGCGGGATCAAGGGTACCGCGTGATGCGTGCACCATCGACATGGAGTCTTCAACCGTGACGCTCTGCGCGCCGGATTGCTGCCGATCGATCTCTGTGCGGCCTAACACCGGGAACAGATAGCTGTGTTTTGCCAGAAGCAAATGCGACCGGTTCAGCTTGGTGGCCATGTGCACGACCATGTCCAGCTTGCGCATGGCAGGGAACGTCACCTGGGGATCGGACATCGCTTCGGCCAGGTTACCACCGAGGCAGAGCAACGCGTTGATTTTGCCATCCCGTATTGCCTGAACGGCCTGTACCGCACTGTGACCATGTTTGGTCGGTGGCGTAAAGCCAAAGACCTTTTCAAGACTGTTCAACAGGCTTTCGGAGGGAATCTCAGTGATGCCAACGGTACGATCGCCCTGCACGTTAGAGTGACCGCGCAAAGGGCAAATTCCTGCGCCCTTCTTGCCCATATTGCCGCGCAGCAGCAGCAGATTGGCAATCTGCTGAACATTTTGCGTTCCATACTGGTGCTGGGTAATTCCCATGCCGTAGCAAATGATTGTGCGTTCAGCATTGGCATAAAGGTGAGCAATATGCTGGATTTGCTCGCGCGTCATACCGGACACTTTCAGGATATGATCCCAGTCTGTCGCCGCCAAATCGGCTTTTAACGCGTCAATGCCTTGCGTATGTTGTTCAATAAAGGTCTCATCAAGGATGCCAGGGTTGCCGTTCGCTTTAGCTTCATCATCCATCGCCAACAAACATTTCATCACGCCTTTCAGCATCGCGGCATCGCCGCCTACCCGAATTTTATAATAGGTTGAGGCGAGTTCCGTTGAGCTGAGGGTTATCATCTGAACCGGACTCTGTGGCGCGGTAAAACGTTCAAGACCGCGCTCGCGCAGTGGGTTGATGGCGACGATTTTGGCACCGCGTTTTGACACCTCCTGCAGGGTGGCCAGCATGCGAGGATGGTTAGTTCCAGGATTGTGACCGATGCAAATCACCAGATCACAGTGGTCAAAATCATCCAGCTCCACCGTACCTTTGCCGATGCCAATGGATTCGGGCAAGCCTACGCTGGTTGGCTCATGGCACATGTTTGAGCAGTCAGGGAAATTGTTAGTCCCAAACTCGCGGGCAAACAGCTGCCAGAGAAACGCCGCTTCGTTAGAGGCGCGGCCGGAGGTGTAAAACTCCACGCTGTCGGGATCCTGATAACTCCGCAGTCGCTCGCCAATTTCGTTAAAGGCCGTTTCCCATGCAATGGGCTGATAGGTATCGCTGGCGGGATCATACTTCATTGGATGCGTCAGTCTGCCCTCGCCTTCAAGCTCATGGGCATTGCGCTCCCATAGCTCGGTAACGGTATGCGCCGCAAAAAATTCAGGTGTGGTGCGTTTGCTGGTTGCTTCCCAGGAAACCGCTTTTGCGCCGTTTTCACAGAACTCAAACGATGAAGTATGTTTGGGATCGGGCCAGGCGCAGCCCGGACAGTCAAACCCTTCAGGTTGGTTGACCTTGAACAGCGCAATGACATCCTGGGTTACCGCCATCTGTCCGCGAATGGCACCGGCCACTGCTTTTAACGCGCCCCAGCCGCCCGCCGCACCGTCATAGGTATGAATGCCTGATGTGCTCTCTTGCTCTTTCATATTGCTCCACAATCACTGTTATTGGCTTTTCTTTAAGCCTGGTACAGTAATTGCGTTGGTGCGTGGGAACAGTGATGTAAAAGCCAGGATAACTTTTGCTAAATGTTACATGGCTGATTATCGCAGGCAAAAACACACGCTTTCTACCGGCTTTCAGGCATCGGCATTAGTGGCTCGCCGCTGCCGACGGCACCGCTCTGAGCAATATTGCACCTCTTCCCAGCACTTTTCCCACTTTTTGCGCCAGGTCATCGGTTTCTGGCACTGTTTGCAATAGCGAACCGGCAATGACTGTTTATTGCCTTTAAATGTTTTCATTTATCGCTCCTGTGCTCAGGTTAGGCATCAGCATAAAAAGTATAGACGCCGGGTAAGGCAAACTGCGTGACCTGATGCTGGCAGGGTTGATTGACTTTGCGGCAAATAGGATCAGAATAGCCTGCATCAAGGACTGCGCTACACGGAGTTTATCATCATCAACCTTCGCGATCTTTTCCGCCTTAACGCGGCGGTAAAACCCGGCCTGTTAGCCTCGGCTTTACTGCTGGTCAGCTGTGCCTCGACGCCGCCTAAGTCACTGGTTACGCCTTTTCCGCCCGCCAGCAAACCTGCGCAGCCTTCTCAACCGGTGCCGCATAACGCCCCCATGCGCGGCGTCTGGCTCACCACCGTTTCACGCCTCGACTGGCCGCCGCTCGCCTCGGTGAATATCAGCAGCGACGACGTGCGCATCCGGGTGCAGAAAAAAGCGTTGACGGATAAGCTGGATAAACTGAAAAGTCTGGGAATCAACACGGTGTTCTTCCAGGTTAAACCAGACGGAACCGCGCTCTGGGACTCAAAAATCCTGCCCTGGTCAGACATGATGACCGGGAAAATTGGGCAGAATCCGGGCTTTGACCCGCTGCAGTTCATGCTCGATGAAGCGCACCGGCGCGGTATGCGGGTACATGCCTGGTTCAATCCCTACCGTGTATCGGTGAATACCAAACCTTCAACGGTGGCCGAGCTAAACCGCACGCTGTCGCAACACCCCGCCAGCGTATTTGTGCTCCATCGTGACTGGATTCGTACCTCGGGGGATCGCTATGTGCTCGATCCGGGCATTCCTGATGCCCGTGACTGGATAACGAGTATTGTGGCTGAGGTGGTCAAGCGTTATGACATCGATGGCGTGCAGTTCGACGATTACTTCTATGCCGAGTCGCCCGGCTCTGCCCTGAACGACAGCCAGACCTTTATTAAATACGGTCAGGGCTTTGCGTCGAAAGCAGACTGGCGCAGACATAATACACAGTTGTTAATCGAGCAGGTTTCCCACACCATCGAGCAGCTCAAGCCGAATGTTGAATTTGGCGTCAGCCCTGCGGGCGTCTGGCGCAACCGCTCACATGATGCGGCAGGCTCAGACACGCGCGGCGCGGCCGCTTACGATGAATCTTACGCGGATACGCGCCGTTGGGTGCAGGAAGGGTTGCTGGACTATATCGCGCCGCAAATCTACTGGCCCTTCTCGCGCAGCGCTGCCCGCTATGATGTGCTGGCCAACTGGTGGGCTAACGTCGTCAAGCCGACCAAAACTCGCCTGTATATCGGTATTGCCTTATACAAAGTTGGCGTGCCGGCGAAAAATGAGCCGGAATGGACAATTAACGGTGGCGTGCCGGAGCTGAAAAGACAGCTGGATCTCAATGATTCCATCCCGCAGATCGATGGCACTATTTTGTTCCGGGAAGATTTCCTGAATCAGCCGCAAACGCAGGATGCCGTGAATTATCTGCGCAGCCGTTGGGGCCAGACTCAATGATTCATACCGAAGTTGTGCCCGATACCGCACCCGCGCTACAGACGCTGACGGCCCGCCTGTCAGCCGAGCTGTTGGCCATAACCGGCGACAACGGAACCCATCACTTTACGCCATCAGATCGGGCGCTGTGGATACTGGCCACCGATGAGACGGGTAACGCGGTTGGCTGCGGCGCACTCGTACATGTTTCAACCGAAACCGCCGAACTGAAGCGCATGTTTTCAACCCGACAGCACGCGGGAACCGGCGCGGCGCTGCTCTCAGCCCTAGAGCAGCTTGCCCGGGCACGCGGTTATAAGGCAATTCGTCTTTCTACCCGCATGGTTAATGCCCGCGCGGTGGCGTTTTATCAGCGTCACGGCTATCAACAAACCGCGCGCTATGGTGTGTACAAGGATAAGCCCGTGTCGGTTTGCCTGAGTAAAACGCTATGAGCATTAACAATTATTTTACTAATTTGCCATAAATAGCACGTTTGTCAGCACCGCCATTTTTTCGTGGCGTAAGATACGTCAATAAACGTAAAGCCTAAAGCGGAAATCTTCATGTCTGATTGCACAAGTGACGTAAAATCACGCCAGCCCGATCTGCCCCCCACCGTAGACGACAGCCAGAAGATTCTGGTGTCGATTCTTGGCGCCGTCGCATTTTCCCACTGCTGTAACGATTTTATCCAGGCCATGCTGCCATCGATTTATCCCTTGCTGAAAACCAACTTTACGCTGAGCTATGCGCAGATTGGTTTGATCACGCTGATCTATCAGATGACTGCGTCGCTGTTGCAGCCCTGGATCGGCCTGTACACCGACAAACATCCCAAACCCTGGCTGCTGCCGTCTGGCATGGTTTCGACCCTGATTGGCATCGGACTCCTGGCGATGGCCCCGCATTTCTCTGTGGTGTTGGTTGCTTCGGCGCAGATTGGCGTTGGCTCTGCAACCTTTCACCCGGAAGCCTCGCGGGTTGCACGGATGGCATCGGGCGGCCGCTTTGGTACGGCACAGTCAACGTTTCAGGTCGGCGGTTATATTGGCACGGCGTTTGCGCCTTTAGTCGCGGCGATGCTGATTATTCCGCATGGACAGATAGCAGTCGGCTGGCTGATGATCATTGCGCTGTTTGCGGTCATTATTCTTTCCGGCATCAGTCGCTGGACGGTGAAACATGGCCATGCGCACATGAAAAAACACAACCTTCAGGCGCTGCGGTCGCTTTCATCGCGGGACGTCAAAGTGGCGTTGTCCGTGGTTGGCGTGCTGTTGCTGGCAAAATTTACCTATATTGCCTCAATCAGTAACTACTACATTTTTTACCTGGTTGAGCGCTTTCAGCTTCCGATTGCGCAGGCGCAGATCTACCTGTTTACCTTTCTGGCCGCCGTCGCCGTTGGCACGCTGGCCGGCGGGCCGATTGGCGATCGCATTGGCCGCAAAGCGGTTGTCTGGATCTCGTTTCTCGGTGTTATTCCGTTCTCGCTGCTGATGCCGCATGCCAATCTGTTCTGGACCGTGGTGCTGACCGTTTGTATCGGCTTGGTCTTTTCATCGGCATTTGCCGCGCTGGTCGTGTACGCGCAGGAAGTGTTGCCCGGCCGCACCGGGATGGTGGCCGGGATTATGTTTGGCACCATGTTTGGCATTGGCGGTATCGCCGCGGCGGCGCTGGGGAAACTGGCTGACGGGTACGGTATCACTACCGTGTATAACGCCTGTGGCTTTCTTCCGCTGCTGGGATTTGCCACGTTACTGATGCCAGATACACGTCGGGTTAACTAACCCGCGCGAACAGGCAGCACGTCGCTGCCTGTTGCCTTTCTCAGACGTAACCCATCATTTTCAGCATCGACTGCGCCTGAGTCATCGCCTCAGCCCGATGCGTGATCCCCAGCTTCTGATAAAGATTCCGGATGTGGGTTTTGATCGTGGTTGAGGCCACGTCCAGCTCCGCCGCAATCTGCTCGTTACTGTAGCCGGAATAGATCAGCCCCAGCACCTGCCATTCACGCTGCGTGAGCGGACTGGTACGAATCAGCTCGGGTACGTCAGGATGATTCAGTAAACGGCTGACAAAACTTTCATCAAAATGGGCAAATTTGTGGCGATGATACTTATTGATCTCGTTAAGGATGCGGCGCGCACGGTGGTTATCCAGTTCATCAAGCGCATTTAACTGCAATAACTGACGCAGCTGTTGTGCCATGGATTCGCCCTGCACCACAAAGTGGCTGATGAAGCCGGTGCTGCGGGCCAGCCGGAGCGCATCCAGCAACGCATGCTGCGCTTTAGCACGCTGATCGGTTTCCCAGTAAATCTGGTTCAGCAGCAGTACATTACGGTTGAGATCGCTCATCAACTGCAAGGGGCGCGCATTTTCATTAAGCTCGTCCAGAATCACTTCCGCCTGCGTGTAATGCCCGAGCAAAATCTGTGCCCGTGCCACGTTTCGCCACTGGCCCTGCAAAAAATGGTTATTGGCGCAGGCCGGTTTGGGTGTCTGACGCAGCCACTCACTGGCGCTTTGCGTATCACCGGTCATTTGCCAGTACAGCACCCTGACTTTATCGGCATTGGCGAGCCAGTCATTGTGCCAACGGCCGTTGTTTAGCAGGTTTTCCAGCCGGTTCAACAGGCTGCGTGCGTTGTCCAGGTTGCCTCGGGCAATGGCGCTTTGCACCAATACGCTCAGGCACTGTATTTGCTGCTGAGGCTGATAACCCTGCAGCACTTTCATGCCCTCGCGTGCCGCCTGCTCGGCTTCATCCAGCCTGCCCCAGGCCCACATGAGTTGGGCGCGGATACGCAACAGGAACTCATGCAGCGGAAAGTGTGAAAGATGCTGCTCTTGGACCAGCACGAAGGCCCGCTGCTGAGTCTCGTACGCCGTTTGCAGGAAGCCTTGAGCAAACAAAATTTCGCTTTGCTGGATCAGGCTCCAAAGCACATAGTGCCAGGCTTCATCGCGACGCGCCATTTGCTCTGTCTGGCGCATCAACGCCAGCGAGCGACTCAGCTCGCCTTTACAGTGCATGACTTCGCCATGTACCGAGGTTGCCACGATACGGCTGTAGTGGCGGCTCTCTGGCAGCGCATTCAGCGCCAGCATCGCCAGGCGTTCCGCCTCATCGGCATTGCCGTCGTTAATAGCGACCTGCGCCAGTAACGCGTTAAATTCACCGCGTAATACCGCATCGATTTCGCACTGGCTTTCCTGCTCAAATCGGGCCAGCAGGCTGTTCACCTCCGCGAAGCGGTGCTGGCTTTGCATCAGCCAGGCCTGTAACAACACCAGGCTGGGATTATCGAGCCGCATTGCCCAGGGCAGTGCATTCAGCGAGGACTCCAGTAAAGGCAGCTCGCTTTGATTAAACAGCGACCATGCATGTTCGGTTAACACATCACGCAGCATCTCCGCGTCACCGGAAGCACGTGCATGATGAATCGCCTCGCTCGGGAAGCCCTGCGCCATCCAGCTGGTTGCCGCCGCCCGATGTAGCGCCGGAAGTTCGGCAGCCAGTTCCCACTGGCAACGCTGTTGCAGGAAACTGCCAAACAGCGGGTGATAGCTAAACCACTGGCCGGAATCATCCATCCGCTGCAAAAACAGCCCTTGGCGCTCAATGTCTTCCAGCCAGCACTGGCCGTTATCCTCGCCCGTCACCTGGGTAATCAGCGGCGCGTTAAGCGAACGCAGCAGCGAACTCTTCAGCAGAAAATGGCGCGTGGTCAGACTGACGTTATCCAGCACTTCCTCAACCAGATAATCGGTTAAGTGGCTGGCATTGATCCCTGACAGGCGACGCGCGGAGTGTTGGGCCGCCCCCGCCCCCTGGCGGGCCGAGAGCGCGATAAGCTGCAGCGCCGTGGCCCAGCCTGCAACGTCATCACACAGGCGCCCCGCATCTTCGGACTCCAGCGGTGCAGGCAGGCGGGCATCGAAAAACTGCTGCGCCTCCTGATGGGTAAACGCCAGTTGCTGACTGCTCAACTCCATCAACTGCTCGCGAACGCGCAGGTTGGCGATACCTAACTGGGGAAGATTACGCGAAAGCACCACCAGGGTAACGTTTTCAGGTTGATGGCGTAAAAAGAAACGCATCGCTTCATGAATTACAGGATTGGTGATGTGATGGTAATCATCGATAATCAGCCACAGCGGTTTATGCCAGGTATGAAGCTCATTGAAAATCTGCGTAAACAGCGCGTTCAGATTCACGTACTGCCGTTTGTTTGCCAGCGCTTCACTCCGGCTACAGCTGCCGTGCGTGGCCTGCTGCAGAGCGGCAATTAAATAGTCCGCAAAACGCTCTGGCTGATTGTCGCTTTCATCCAGCGAGTACCAGCCCAAGTCGGCTTTGTCTGCGGCCCACTGCGATATCAGGGTGGTTTTGCCATAGCCTGCAGGACTGGTTACCAGTACCAGGCGGTAGTTACCTGCAGCGGAAAGTTTTCGAATCAGCCGCTCCCGTTTCACCGTGGCTTCATGGCGGACAGGACGGCTGAGTTTAGAGGGGATTAACATGAACGCACGCTTCTCCGTTAACGTCTGGCGCATCATTTTTTTACGCTTCGTAATTATTCCTCACACGTTCAGCTATCCCTCCTGATAAAGCAAGCGGACGCTTAAGCGAATCTTCACAAAAGCGAGTCTAATCACACTTAAGTTAAATTTTCAGACTTGCCTCACCCTCTCCTCCCTTGCCCTCATCCTGACGGAACTTTTGCCGGGAGGATGAGCGATTCCCCGCGCAAGGGCAGACTCATCCTTATTCCCATTCTTTGTCGACAGGACACCCGGCTATGACACAGCACCCTTTTGATCGTTCCCGTTTTGACGCAGCGCTGACGCGCCAGTGGCAACGCTTTGGCCTGCATGATGCAGGAGAAATGACGCCCCATCAGTGGTGGCAGGCTCTGAGCGGCGCGCTGGCAGAAATGCTCAACGCGCTGCCCCCCCGCCCGGCATCCGGCGATTTGCGCCATGTGAATTACCTCTCTATGGAGTTTCTCACCGGGCGGCTGACCGGCAACAATCTGCTCAACGTAGGGTGGTTCGACGAGGTGAAGACGGCCCTGACGGAGTGGGATGTTTCGCTGAGCGAGGTGCTGGAAAGCGAGAGCGATCCGGCGCTGGGCAATGGCGGACTGGGCAGGCTGGCAGCCTGTTTTTTGGACGCGATGGCCACGGTGGGTCAGCCCGCAACGGGCTATGGCCTGAACTACCAATATGGCCTGTTTCGTCAGCGCTTTGTCGAAGGTGAACAGGATGAACTGCCCGATGACTGGCAGCGCGACCGCTATCCCTGGTTTACACATAATGCCGCGCTAACGGTACAGGTCGGCCTGGGCGGCAACGTTGTGGCCGAGAATGGCAGAACGCACTGGCAGCCCGCGTTTCAACTGGAGGGCGAAGCCTGGGATCTGCCGGTCGTGGGCTTCGGGAATGGCCTTACGCAGCCTCTGCGGCTGTGGCAGGCAAAACATGCGCACCCTTTTGATCTCAAACTGTTCAACGGTGGCGCCTTTTTGCGGGCGGAAAAGCAAGGCATTAATGCGGAAAAACTGACCAAAGTGCTTTACCCCAACGACAACCATCAGGCAGGAAAAAAACTGCGCCTGATGCAGCAGTATTTTCAATGCGCCTGTTCGCTGGCAGACATTCTTCGTCGCCACCGTCTGGCGGGCCGGGCCATTGAAACCCTGCCGGATCATGAGGTGATCCAGCTGAATGATACGCACCCAACGCTGGCTATTCCTGAACTGATGCGTCTGTTGCTGGATGACCATCAGCTCAGCTGGCAGGACGCCTGGCACCTTACTCAGCGCACCTTTGCCTACACCAACCATACGCTGATGCCGGAAGCGCTGGAGTGCTGGGATACCCACATCGTGCGCAGCCTGCTTCCGCGGCACATGGAGATTATTAACGCCATCAATACCCAGCTCAAAGAGACGGTTAACCGGCAGTGGCCAGGGAACAAGGCTGTCTGGTCGAAACTGGCCATCGTGCACGGTAAACAGCTGCGCATGGCCAATCTGTGTGTGGTGACCTGCTTTGCGGTAAACGGCGTGGCCGCCCTGCACTCGCGGCTGGTAAAAGACGATCTGTTCCCGGAATACGTCACCCTGTGGCCGGAAAAATTTCACAACGTCACCAATGGCATCACGCCGCGCCGCTGGATTCATCAGTGTAATCCCCGACTGGCGGCGCTTATCGGAAAAACGCTTAATCAGCCCTGGCTCAACGATTTGGATGCGCTTCAGGGGCTGGAAAAACAGGTGGATAATCCGGGATTTTGCACGGCGTACCGCGAGATTAAACAGCGCAATAAAGAGGATTTGGCCTGCTGGATTGCGCAACGCACCGGGATTAAGGTGAATCCCGAGGCCCTGTTTGATGTGCAGATCAAACGGCTGCACGAGTACAAACGTCAGCATCTCAGCCTGCTGCATACCATCGCCCTATGGCAAACCCTGGTGAACGATCCTCAGGCGAACCGCTGTCCTCGCGTCGTGATCTTCGGCGCGAAGGCGGCACCGGGCTATGCGTTGGCTAAAAATATCATTTTTGCCATCAACAAGGTGGCTGACGTCATCAACACCGATCCGCGCGTGGCCGATCGCCTTAAAGTCGTGTTTATTCCCGACTACAACGTCTCTGTGGCGGAACGGCTTATCCCGGCCGCAGACCTGTCAGAGCAGATTTCACTGGCGGGCAAAGAGGCCTCGGGCACCGGCAACATGAAGCTGGCCCTGAACGGCGCGCTGACCATTGGCACGCTCGATGGTGCGAACGTGGAGATCGCTGAACAGGTCGGCGAGGAGAATATCTTTATTTTTGGTCATACGGTAGAACAGATTAATGCCCTCAAGGCCGCTGGCTATGCCCCTGCAAAATGGCGCGAAAAAGACGCCCAGCTCGACCAGGCGCTGACGTCACTGGAGGACGGTACGTTCAGCGCAGGCGACCGGCACGCTTTTGATCTGCTGTTGCACAGTCTGGGGGCTAAAAACGGCGATTCTTATCTGGTTCTGGCCGACTTCCGGCATTACCTCAACGCTCAACAGCGCGTTGAAGCACTGTGGTCTGATAAAGCGGCCTGGACGCGCGCCACGATACTCAATACCGCTCGCTGCGGCATGTTCAGCGCCGACCGGTCGATTCGTCACTATCAGCAACGTATCTGGCAGCGTAAACGCTAAGGACCACCATGAAACCACTTCATTATCCGGCCGGGATCGGCAGGGTAGCCACTGAATATGTTGATGCGCATGGGGCGGTCCGGCAGGTATCTGCATCTACCCGCGATCGCTTGCTGACGGCGATGCAGCCAGGCCCTGGCCCTGGCGTTATCCCCCCGGTCGCCGTCTTTGCCCATGGTTTACCCATCCGCTTAACGCCCTCTCTGACTGGCCCGGCGCGCTGGCACCTTGCGGGCGAATCGGGTGAATGCTGGTCAGGGCACTGCGAGCCAGAGGCGTCTTTGACGCTTCCAGCGCTGCCTGAAGGTTACCATCTTCTGACAATAAACGCGGATGCACAGCAATCGACGTGTCAGATAATAGTGACACCGTCACGTTGCTATGAGCCGGAGGCCTTGCTACGGGGTGAGAAACGTTGGGGAACCTGCGTCCAGCTTTACGCTTTACGTTCGGATCAGAACTGGGGAATCGGCGATTTTGCTGACCTGCGGGACATGGTTAAGGCGGTTGGCATGCGCGGCGGCGCTTTCGTGGGGCTGAACCCCCTGCATGCACTTTTTCCTGCATTACCTGATGATGCCAGCCCCTATAGCCCGTCTTCCCGACGCTGGCTTAACGTGCTCTATATCAGCGTTCCTGAGGTTGAGGACTTTAACCTGAGTGCCGCTGCACAGTGCTGGTGGCAGTCGGCAGAAACGCAACACAGGCTGCACCAGGCGCGTCACGCGCCTTGGGTCGATTATTCCACGGTGGCATCACTGAAGCTGGATGCCCTGCGGTTTGCCTGGCAGCAGTTTATGCAGCGAGATAAACAGGATAGTCAGGTCGAGGCATTTGAGGTGTTTGTGTCTGAGGGCGGTGAAAGTCTGCTGCATCAGGGATTGTTCGATGCCTTGCAGGCCTGGCTTTGCAAAGAAGATCCCCTGCGTCACGGCTGGCAAACGTGGCCCACTGACTATCAACAACCCGATACGGCCGCCGTACACGCGTTTCGAATTGAACATGGCGATGAAATTCGTTTCTATCTCTGGCTGCAATGGCTGGCGGCGCGTCAGTTTGCCGCCTGCTGGCACCTGTGCCAGCAGCACCAAATGGCACCCGGACTTTATCGCGATTTGGCCGTTGGCGTCGCCGCAGGGGGATCGGAAACCTGGAGCCAACGCGGGCTTTACTGTTTAGCCGCCAGCACAGGCGCCCCACCGGATATTCTGGGCCCGCTCGGCCAGAACTGGGGGGTGCCGCCAATGGACCCGCAATCTTTGTATGATCGGGCATATGAACCCTGGATTACGTTACTGCGCGCGAATATGCGCGATTGTGGAGCGTTACGTATCGATCATGTCATGGCTTTGCTACGACTGTGGTGGATTCCGCTAGGAGAAACGGCCGGCGCAGGCGCGTATGTCATCTATCCCATTGACGATCTGCTCGCGATTCTGGCGCTGGAGAGTCAGCGCCAGCGCTGCATGGTAATTGGTGAGGATTTAGGTACGGTGCCAGAGGCGATTGTCGATAAACTCCACAATGCTGGCGTCTACTCGTATAAGGTGCTCTATTTTGAGCAAAACTCGCCCAAGGGCTTTCGCCCACCTGCGGCATGGCCGCGTCAGGCAATGGCTGTCGCCACCACCCACGATATGCCAACGCTCCGTGGCTGGTGGCAAAGTGACGATCTGACACTGGGGAGCCAACTGGGTTTGTATCCTGATAAAGCGGTGCTTGCCGGGCTGTATCATCAGCGCCGGGCAGCCCGGTCAGCGCTGCTTCAGACCCTGACGCGCCACGGTTACCTCAAGCCCAAAGGGCGGGTTCAGGCAAACAGTCCACGCATGAGCCTGTTACTTAACCAGGTTATCCATCAGTATCTCGCGGACTGCACCAGCGCCCTGCTGGGTTTACAACCCGAAGACTGGCTGGATATGGCCTCGCCGGTTAATGTGCCGGGAACGGTAGAGGCTTATCCAAACTGGCGGCGTAAGCTCAGTCTGTCGCTGGAGGCAATGTTTGCAGATAAGCGTATCACGGCACTGCTGGAGGAGATTTCCCGGCGTTGTTCGTGATTTATCAGGCGATCCCGGGATAAGTTTCAGGCGTGGTCCCGGATCGCTGAAATCGGTGTCGCAGAGCCGTATTAAATGCGGTCAGCATGAAGAGCAAGCACACCAAAATGGACTGGCGTGAGAAAACACAGGCAGAAAATAAGGTTTGCGTTTAGCTATCGATTCGTGTTTTTTACTCGGTAAAATAGATGCCATTATGGCTTGTGAGTCAGCGTATGATTTCGATTCCCTTTCCTGCTTTGACGTTATTTGCACTACTGATATTAATGATGATGCTCATTCGCTCTGGTAAGCGAGAATACCGTGGGGCAATCATGTTTATTGCAGCGTCGGCCGGATTAATATCCTTGAGTATGATCAGGTGGGAATGGCATTTCTCTCTTCTTAAACCCCTGCAGGCTATACTGGCAACACTTTTACCCGCAGTGGCCTGGTCGTGCTTCAGCGGCCTTACGCATCAATCCTGTGCGCGTCGCCTGAAGCTGGCTGTTATTCCTGTTTATACTGCCATCATCATCCAGCTGTGTCTGCCCGTCCTGACAGACCCTCTGTTGTTTCTGATTTATGCAGGTTATGGCATCGCACTACTACGTGCAGCAACAAACGGAGCTGATTTTTTTGTCGAATCACGCTTCAGAGAAGCTTCCATAACCCAGAAAATGACCTTTTTTGCGGGATGTTTTCTTTGCTTTTCGGCATTCACCGACGCGGTTATCAGCAGCATGATGAATATTGCCCCGCAATTAATTGCCCTGTTTCAGGGAATGACACTACCGTTACTTTGTATTGCCATTGTCCGGGCAGTAAAGAGCGTTCCTGCTGGTGAACCTCAAGCCGAAGAAACGACAACCCTTAGCGATGATGAGGCAAAGGATACGACGCTTGCGCCTTTATGCCTGCACATCGAAAAGCTTGTCCGCGCACACGCTTACTATCTTGATACTGATCTTACGCTGAACAAGCTTGCACGCAAACTCGGTATTCCAGCACGGCATATTTCACGCGCGATAAACGCTACAAGGCAGTGCAACGTTTCGCAGTGGCTCAATGGGTTTCGTATAGAAAAGGCGCAGGACATGCTGCGCCAGCCACAGCTAAAAATTACTGACATCATGCTTGAAACCGGGTTTATCAGTAAGTCAAACTTCAACCGGGAATTTATGCGCATTACGGGAAAAACCCCCACCGCATTTCGTCAGGCTATGGATGATAGTGCAGCGCGGTGTTGAGAAACGCACTGATTTTACCGATCAACATGTTGTGAAGTGCGTTTCTGTTCACGCCCTGTCCATCCCGGCAGACTTCCCCTTCGCCCGGCGCGCTTTGCTCAATCAGCGCCTCCCCCTGCGGTTTGCATTGCTGCATAAAGCTAAAATGGGTCGCCCCGGGAATAACACCATAAGTGACAACGTCACTAGACAGTGCCTTTGCCAGATACTTCGATTCAAGCGAGGCAGGCAGCGCCGGGGAATCTACACCTGCCGCTAAAATCAGCACGGGCAGCCGAATATGCCCCAGGCTCTGCGTCGTGAGTCCGCGAGCTAACCCCAAATCCAGCGCCACTACCTCCTTAATGCGCCGGTCTTGCAGGTCTGAGCTCAGCTGGCTGGCCCCTTGTCTGTTATCAAGGCCCAGTGTTGTCATTAGCCTGCAGCTGGACAGTTCAGCGTGTTGGATGCAGTCATGAGCAAATTGTTGAGGATCAAAACGCGCCCCCGCTAATTCCATTACCGTCCAGCCCCCAAGAGAGTGCCCGACAGCGGCGATTCGTTTGGTGTCAGCACGCCCTGCCAGCAGGGGATCGTTCAGAATCCGCTCCAGTGCCATGATTAAATCCTGCGGACGCCGCCAGAGCTGTCTGGCATGTGTCAATGTTAAATCCGACGTCGTGGTACCGGGATGATTGGTCGCAATCACGATGTATCCCTGTTTAGCCATCGCGTCGGCCAGCCATGCAAGGTTGCGCCAACTTCCGCCATAACCATGAGATAACAGTAATACAGGATGTAAGCCGGGCAAGGGTTTAGCATTTCGCACCACGCTGACACCTGTAAACGCGGGATTATCCGCGATGTTTTCCTTGGGCGACGACGCTGCACTGGGATACCACACGGCAACCTCAACCGGGCGTTGCTGCTCGCCTGCTATGAACTGGCGAAAGCCGTTGCTGGCCATCGCAGAATGACTAAATACGATGAGGGAAAAAGAGATAATAAGACGTATTAACATGATGAAGGCTCCAGTTGTGACAGAGCCTTTTTGTATCAGTGCCGAAGGTTACTCGCGTCCTGGAACGCGATCGGGTACCTCAATAACCTCATTCAGGCTGAGAATTGCGCAAAGCCTGACCAAAAGTATCAGCATCTTTGAAAAAGAAAGACGCGAATTTACGCCAGAACGGAACAGGTAAGCGCGAGGGTCAGGAAACTGACCTCATAAAAAAAGGTGCACCTCAGCGCACCAGATGGAACAAATCAGCACTGCCGGAGTGATTACCCCTTGCCTTTAACACTGCTGATAAAGGTTTGCCGCGCAGACGTCGAGCCGAGCCGTTCGGCCTCATCCAGCAGTCTGAGCGATTTATCAATATTGCCCTGCGCCGCCGCCTGGCGAATAGCCCCGTTAAAATAGCCTTCGGTATCCTGGATAATAGGCTGTGTTTTCACTGCAGGCGTCGTAGCGGGCACAGGGCTGGCAGCGGCTGGTTGACTGTTTCCGACCGTCACCGGAGCCGGGCCCGAAGATCCAAATAACGGCCCGACGAGTATTGAGGAATCCGAGCGGGTACTCAGCTTTATTTTTACTCTGCCAGATGTTGTGTGACGGGCAACCGGATCGGGAATGTCGGGAACGGCATGGCCGGTGCCTTTGGCATAGGCTTTTGCCGGATCAAGCAGCGTTGTGGTCCGGGCAAGATCCGTCTCTGTGGTGAACACCAACAGATAGATTTTTTGCTGTCCGGGAACCGGAGTCAGCTTCATCACGCCTTCCAACCGGTCAGCGGCCATCACGCCAGGTTGCTGATAAGAAAACCAGCGGCTGGGGAACCAGGCGGCCGGACGCAGGTTTTCGTCCAGAATGAGCACGTTGGGCGCAAAGACCTGATTCTGCTCAACCTCACTGCTTAAGGTGATTGTCAGCTCGCCCAGCGTGGCAGGCAGGCTGTAAGCGGCGACCGGCCCGGTGATGCCGGCAACGTTTAGCGGACTGTGCCCGGCCGTTAACGTCGTAACCTGCGGCCGTGCGGTATCCAGGGGTTGCCAGTGCATGCTCTGCAGGCTGGTAAACGGAATGGCGGGCGCTGCAGAGACATCCTGCGGCATCAGATTGATCGCGGCCCGTGCAGGCAGACTGTGTCCTGCCAGCAGGAGCGCGCTCAGACAAAGTGCGGTGAATGTTTTATAGGTTTTCATTTTTAACCTCGAGAAACGGGCAGACCGCGGCAACGCAGGCAATAGCCGCCGCAGCCTGAAAAACAGTGCGAAACGGTCTACAGTGGTTTATCCAGAAAAGGGATCACCACCAGATTTCCATTTGCGCGCCAAAGGTCCACTCATCATTATTGCCGCGGCTGTTGGTAAACAGGCCGTTTCCGGTGCTGTCCTGTGACGCAAAGGTGGTGATATCACCGGCCGCGTCTTTGTTATAACCCCACTTCTCATCCCATTTGGCATAGGTCGCGAAGAGCCGCAGCGCAGGACGTGACCAGATGCTGTCTCCCGCCTGCCACTGCTGCGCCAGCGTGATTTTGTACTGACCATTGCGTTCGCCGACCTGCTGTGACTTCACGTTGTCATAGCCCACTTCCAGCAGGGTGCTCATGATCGGCGTCCATTTGTACATGGGCCGCACGCCAACGGTGTACCACTCATTACCCCGGTTGTTATCCAGATCGGTGTTTTGATACATCGCGACGTACATCATGTCCCAGCGTTCCGCCAGGGTGATTGCCCCGTGGTCCAGAACCCGATACATCTTGCCGTTATTATTAATATTCGTGCCCTGTGCCAGCCCTTTCCCCTGAGACGTCAACGCATCGGTCGCATACTGCAGCACAAATTTGTTGTAGCCTTTGAGCATGCTCTGCGTATGTTCGGCGGTGAACAGCCAGCCGTCTCGGGATGCGCCATCTTCTAAGCGGTAGCCGTCACGCGCATTGGCGCGGCCGTAATCCACACCCAGTTCCAGGACGCCATTGGGGTTGGTTTCCAGCCCTGCCAGACGGACGTCAAACACATCATCTGCGGTACTGGTGGCGTAATTGCGAATGCGATCGTTAGAAAAGGTGTAAGATCCGCCCGCTTCTGATGAGCGCGTTGCGGCAAACGACAGCTTACCAAATCCCAGATCGACATCTTCCAGACCCGCGCCCGGGCCGGAAATATCCCAGTAGTAGAAATCGATCATGTGAACGTCATGACGCTGGTAGAAACGTTTACCGGCCCAGATAGTGGAACCCGGCAGGGCATCAATCAGGTTTTTACCCTTGACGTTGGCTTCACGAAAAGCCGGTGAAGTGGATTCCCAGTCGTTTTGCTGAGAAACCGAGTACGCCACGTTGGTGTCGAAGTAGAAGCTCTTGTCGCCCTCTTTCCACACTTCCTGACCCAGCTTAAGTTCAGCATAGGTTTCGCACTCGTTACCCAGACGGTATTTACTTTGAGCACCGGTTGCCTGGAAGCATTGCTGCTCGCCGCCGCTGCCCGTCCAGCCAATGCCGGAGCGAGCATAACCGGTAAAATCCACCGCCATCAGCGGTGAAGACAGCGTGCCTGTCGCTACCGCTACGGCAAGGGAAAGTTTGCGCAGAGTTAACATTTTCAATCTCCTGAGGTCATTGCTTTTATTGTTTTGCGGGATTAAACGCCGGGCTCCTGATGCAGCCTGCGACACGCGCTTCCGTCCTCTCGGAACAGATGACAACGCTCGGGTGGCAAGCCAATGCCCATCATGGCGCCCTCTTTTACCAACACCACGTCCTCCTGGCGGTACACCAGGTTTTGACGGATGGCGGGGATTTGGATGTGGATTTGAGTTTCGTGTCCCAGTTGCTCAACGACCTGCACTTCCCCCTCAAGGGTGACGTCAGCGATATCACTGGACAGCAGATGTTCCGGCCGGATACCCAACGACATATTGCTGCCGACCTGCACGTTGGCGCTGTCTACCGGTAGCCAGACCAGCTGATTATTGGGCAGGCGCACCTGCACCTGTTCAATCGCGGTGGCGGTGACCTTAACGGGGAGGAAGTTCATTTTTGGCGAGCCAATAAAGCCTGCAACAAAGCGGTTTGCCGGATAGTGATAGAGCGCCAGCGGCCGCCCAACCTGCGCCACACGACCGGCGTCCAGTACCACAATTTTATCGGCCAGGGTCATGGCTTCGATCTGGTCGTGAGTCACGTAGATCATGGTGCGCCTGAGTCGCTTATGCAGGCGGGAGATCTCGATGCGCATCTGCACCCGCAGGGCGGCATCAAGATTAGAAAGGGGTTCGTCCAGCAGGAAGACTCGGGGTTCGGCGACCAGCGTGCGGCCGATGGCAACGCGCTGGCGCTGTCCGCCAGAGAGCGCCTTTGGGCGGCGATCAAGCAAATGCGCCAGCTGCAGCACCTCAGCAACCTGGGTTACGCGCTGCTCTCTTTCCGCTTTTTTAACGCCGGCCAGCTTCAGGCCAAAAGACATGTTTTCTGCCACCGAGAGATGGGGATATAGCGCGTAAGACTGAAATACCATGCCAATGCCGCGTTCGGCAGGCGGCACCTCATTCATCCGCTTATCGCCAATCAACAATTCACCGCGGGTAATCGTCTCCAGGCCAGCAATCATCCGCAGCAGCGTTGATTTACCGCATCCAGAAGGCCCGACAAATACGACAAACTCGCCCTCACCAATCTCCAGATTGATATCGTTCGACACCACCGTGTCGCCCCAGGCTTTGGTGACATTGCGTAACACGACGCTCGCCATAGTGCTTTCCTCTCCACTCGCTAATGCGGCCCGCACGTTAGCGGACAAATTCTGGCGTTCACTATGCGTAGCGTGACGCGTCACCACATCCTCCACCGACGCGCTTTATCTGGGGGAGGAGACGGGAGGAGGAGAAAACATCAGCACACGAGAGCGGTCGCGCGCTGCACTGATTTTTGTGATCGGTAACGCAGTCTGGCACCCACCTTTGTGTGAGCCAGACCGTGATAATCCTGTCACTTTGTAACAGCGATCACACCTCGACGGCGGCAGGCGTAGAGGCCAGGAGGATGAGAAGCCGGTAAGAACACGCAGAATGTGCGGCAAGCAACATGTTCGTTTCCGCTAACAGGATGGAGTGTTAAAGATGAAAACTGGCGCAAAAATTTTGGCTCTGTCAGCCCTCTCGGCGGTGCTGTTCTCCGCTTCCGCAGTCGCAAAGATTGAAGAAGGAAAACTGGTTATCTGGATCAACGGTGACAAAGGCTATAACGGTCTGGCCGAGGTGGGAAAAAAGTTTGAACAGGAAACCGGTATTCACGTCACAGTCGAGCATCCGGATAAAATGGAAGAAAAATATCCGCAGGTGGCCGCGACCGGTGACGGTCCGGACATTATCTTCTGGGCGCACGATCGTTTTGGCGGTTATGCCCAGTCCGGCCTGTTAGCCGAGGTGTCACCGGACAGCCGTTTCCAGCAAAAAATCTTTCCTTTCACCTGGGACGCCGTGCGCTTCGACGGCAAGCTCATTGGCTATCCGGTTTCCGTTGAGTCGCTGTCGCTGATCTACAACAAAGACCTGCTCCCCACGCCGCCAAAAACATGGGAAGAGATGGCCGCCCTGGATAAGTCGCTGCGCGAGAAAGGCAAAAGCGCCATCATGTTTAATCTGCAGGAGCCCTACTTTACCTGGCCGCTGCTGGCAGCCGGCGGCGCTTATGCCTATCAGTTGACGGACGGACACTATGATGTCAAAAACACCGGCGTCGATAATGCCGGCGCCAAGGCCGGCATGCAGTTCCTGGTCGATCAGGTCAAAGCCAAGGTGCTGAACGCCGATACGGACTACTCCATTGCCGAAGCCGCTTTTAATAAAGGCCAGACGGCGATGACCATTAACGGCCCCTGGGCCTGGAGCAATATCGATAAGAGCGGTATTCACTACGGCGTTGCGCCGTTGCCGACGTTGAACGGCAAGCCCTCCAAACCTTTTGTTGGCGTACTCAGCGCTGGGATTAATGCGGCCAGCCCGAACAAAGAGCTGGCTAAAGAGTTCCTGGAAAACTATCTGTTAACGGATGCCGGCCTTGAGGCCGTGAACAAAGATAAACCGCTGGGGGCGGTGGCCCTGAAGTCCTTCCAGCAAAAGCTGGAGAAAGACTCGCGTATTGCCGCCACTATGGAAAATGCACAACGCGGTGACATTATGCCCAACATCCCACAAATGGCGGCGTTCTGGTACGCCATGCGCACCGCCACCCTTAACGCGCTGAGCGGCCGTCAGTCCGTTGATGCCGCGCTCAAGGATGCGCATTCACGTTTAAGCAAGTAAATCGTTCAGCGCAGGCCAGTTCGCTGGCCTGCAAACCTGCCGTTAAGGAAATCGGGTCATGTCAGAAAAACCGCAAACGGGACGGCATCGTTCTCTGTTGAAAGGCGCACTGGTGGGCATCTGTTGTTTGCTGGTCGGTTATTTACTGGTGCGGATGTATGCTCAGGGGGAATATCTGTTTGCCCTGCTGGCGCTGGTCATAAGCGGGCTGGGTATCGGGATTTATGCCAATCGCAAGGCCTACGCCTGGCGTTATGTTTATCCCGGCATGGCCGGCATGATGTTATTTGTCTTGTTCCCTCTGGCCTGTACCGTGGGCATTGCCTTTACCAACTACAGCAGCACCAATCAGTTGACCCAGGAGCGGGCGCAGCAGGTTTTACTCAGCAGACAATATCAGGACGGTACAGGTTTGAATTTCAGCCTGCTTCCCGAAGACGATCGCTGGCGGCTGGTGCTTAGCGAGGGATCGAACAGTCAGACCTGGGTGTCACCGATCTTCTCCTTCGACACCGCGGGCCCATTAAAGATGGTGAGCGCACCTGCTCCAGAAGGAGAACGGGCAAACTTACGTGTCATCACCACACATCGCCAGGCACTGGCAAAACTCCGCGCCGTGCTGCCTGACGGACGTGAACTGGTTATGAGTTCCTTGCGTCAGTTTTCAGGGACGCGCCCGCTCTATGTGGTAACGGATCATCAGACGTTAAGAAACCAGCAAAGCGGCGTACGCTATCGCGCCAATCCGGATACCGGCTTTTATCAGCTGATTGACGCAAAGGGCCAGTGGGGAGAAGAACGTCTGAGTCCCGGATTTACCGTGGGCGCGGGCTGGCAGAACTTTATTCGCGTGTTCACCGACGAGGGGATTCAAAAGCCGTTCCTGGCCATCTTTGGCTGGACGATGATTTTCTCGTTGCTGACCGTGGTGTTAACGGTGGCGGTGGGCATGGTGCTGGCCTGCCTGGTGCAGTGGGAGGCGTTAAAAGGCAAAGCCGTTTACCGGGTGATGCTGATCCTGCCTTATGCCGTGCCCGCCTTTATCTCCATCTTGATCTTCAAAGGATTATTCAACCAGAGCTTTGGCGAAATCAACGTCATGCTCAACGCCCTTTTTGGCAGTAAACCGGCGTGGTTCAGCGATCCTACCCTGGCGCGTGCCATGTTGATCATCGTGAATACCTGGCTGGGTTATCCCTACATGATGATTTTGTGCATGGGGCTGCTGAAAGCCATTCCCGAGGATTTGTACGAAGCCTCTGCGATGGACGGTGCCGGGCCGCTGCAAAACTTTTTCCTGATTACGGTGCCGCTGCTGTTGAAACCGTTGACGCCGCTGATGATTGCCAGTTTTGCCTTCAATTTTAATAATTTTGTGCTGGTGCAGCTACTGACGAATGGTGCACCCGACAGGCTCGGCACAACCACGCCTGCGGGTTACACCGACCTGCTGGTGAACTACACCTGGCGTATTGCTTTTGAAGGCGGTGGCGGGCAGGACTTTGGTCTGGCAGCGGCTATCGCCACGCTGATCTTCCTGCTGGTTGGCGCTCTGGCGGTGATCAATCTGAAAGCCGTGCGGATGAAATTCGACTAAGGAGTCATGATGGCGATGGTACAACCCAAATCGCAGAAGTTACGTCTGTTTATGACGCATCTGCTGCTGCTGGCGTTTATTGCGGCAATACTGTTTCCCTTACTGATGGTCGTGGCGATTTCGCTACGCGCGGGGAATTTTGCCACCGGCAGTATTATTCCGGAACATATCTCCTGGGAACACTGGCGGCTGGCGCTGGGCTTCAGCGTTCAGCATGCTGATGGCTCAGTCACGCCGCCGCCCTTTCCTGTTTTGCTGTGGCTGTGGAACTCGGTCAAAATCGCGGCTATCAGCGCAATGGGCATTGTGGCGCTGTCCACCACCTGCGCCTATGCCTTTGCCCGGATGCGCTTTAAAGGGCGTGAGAGCCTGTTAAAAGGGATGCTGATTTTTCAGATGTTCCCGGCGGTGCTGTCGCTGGTTGCGCTTTATGCTCTGTTCGACCGTCTGGGGCAATATCTGCCGTTTATTGGTTTGAATACCCATGGCGGCGTGATCTTCGCCTATCTTGGCGGCATCGCGCTGCATGTCTGGACAATAAAAGGCTATTTCGAAACCATTGACGGTTCGCTGGAGGAAGCGGCGGCGCTGGATGGCGCAACGCCCTGGCAGGCATTCCGGCTGGTGTTACTCCCGTTATCGGTGCCCATTTTGGCCGTAGTGTTTATTCTGGCGTTTATCGCTGCGGTAACGGAAGTTCCGGTGGCCTCCCTGCTGCTGCGTGACGTCAACAGTTACACGCTGGCCGTGGGCATGCAGCAATATCTTAATCCGCAAAACTATCTGTGGGGCGATTTTGCCGCAGCCGCCGTTCTCTCTGCCCTTCCTATTACCTTGGTGTTCCTGCTGGCGCAACGCTGGCTGGTTAACGGCCTGACCGCCGGCGGCGTGAAGGGCTGATTGCGTCATCCTCCCCCTTGCAAGGTGATAATGCGGACATTGGCGGCCCGTCATGGCCGCCTTTTTTCAATCTTCACTAACCAGATCGTCGTAGACCGCCCGCAAGCGCATGCGCAGATACAGTACGGCTTTATGCTTGCGCGACAGCAAGGTCTGAACACTGACGCCGGTTAATTCTGACAGCGCTTTATAGCTGATTCCCTGCAGCTCCGGTTGGTCAAACACCTCATACTGCGCGGGCGGAAGTTCGGCTAGCGCCACTTCCAGCGCGTCCCAGAGTAGCGCTCTGAGGTAATCCTCTTCAGGGGTTTGCGGAATGCCAAACAGGGTTTCGGCCAGTTCGCTTTCAACCCCATCTTCCTCGTCGTTTTTCATGTAGCTGGCAAGTGGCAACTCCCGCTTCTTTCGCGCCCGATCCGTCATTTCATTACGTGCCGCCCGAAACAGCCAGGCGGAGATATTCTCAACCGGCTGTTCCACGCCGATCGGCTGACAGGTGATTTCCTGCAGAATATCTTCAGCCTCCTCCCGTGCCGGGGTTCGGGCACGAATAAATGCCTGGAGTTTCGTTCTGCAGAGCGTAAGCGCTTTTACCCACGATGCGGCTTGCGATGCGCTGGCCTTCAACGCCTACTCAGTCCGGTCAGCAGGGTTGTCATCTGGCGAGAGAGACTGCTCGTCCCGGTGTTTATCCCGGCAGTGTTGTCCCCGATGGCCAAAACCTTCCCGACGTTGCTTCATAAATGCGTCTCGTTGTTCCGGTGTCATCTGCATCCAGCGTTCATGCATACGACGCCGGGCATGGCCAAACATTCCCGGCCTGATACCCAAGCCACCAAACAGGATCCGGCACAGCAACAACAACCCTGCGGCCTGCCAGAAACCGATCGTTTTGACCCCGATAAGCGCGGGCAGCAAGGCATTCCACAGTGACATGACCAGCAGACACAGCACGACAATAAAAACGGCGCCCACTATTAACGGCTTCGCCAGTTGGTTTCTGCCCCTGGCACGGGCATGGCGGAACGAAGGGTGATCAAAATCTCTCATATCAGGATGACCTCATCAGTGATTAACACAGGTTTGTGATGAGGTAGACGAATGAGCCAGCATAATATTGCTGACGGCGGAAAAAAAAGTGCAGGCTTCGACGTGTTGTGCGGGTGACGGAGATAACACAGCCGTGCCGGTGAGCGAATATTCACCGGCACTGAGGACCTGATGGGATCAGGGAGGCATCACGCGCCCCTCATCGTGTCGTTGTCACGTCAGGATTTACTGGCCTGCCCGGGCATGATTTTTTCAACGGCCTTTCCCTCCAGCGCGGCCTTTACGACGGTGAAAACGTCAGTATTATCGATGTAATCGCCCTGGTTGTAACCGACATATTTGGCATAGCCTGCGTCGTTACCGCGCACGCGTTCGGCGAAGGCATCAGCGCCCACACCTTTTGCCCACAGCGGAACCAGCGCGTTAGCGTGATTGCCGGTAGGACGAAACGACACGCCTGGCATGGCCCCTTTGCCGTTATTAATAACGGCTTCAAATGCGCGAGTCTGCGCATCCGGCCCCATCGGCATGCCGTTATCATGATCCGTGGTAACAATGAGCAAGGTCTCGTTCCAGTTGCTGTTTTTCTCGACCCATTCAATGACAGAGGCCACGGCGTGATTAAAATCGGCGCTTTCTTCAATCAGACGGCCGTATTCAACGCCCACACAGTTGGGGTTATACGTGTTGCCCCAGTCTCCTTTACCACTGCAGGCATTGCTGGTATGGGCAGACCAGTCGGTTGCCCCACCTTCTACCATCATAAAGAAGCCGTTGGGATTTTTGCTCAGATGCTGAATCGCGCCACGGGTCATCAGGTTCAGCGTTGGCACCGTGGTAATATATGCATCGCCTGATGGATTCGCCGCGTCTTTACCAACAAACTCACTCTGCCGGCCCTGCTGTAACGTTCCGTTGGGAGCGACGTTGGGCGATCCCAGCAGCGGGCCATCATAGTTCAGCGAGCCGTTAGCCAACTGGGTAAACGCTTCTGTGCTGCGCACAATCTTCCAGGGCTGACCGCCCGCTGGCGCCAGCTTACCCGCGCGGAGTAAATCCCATTCGGTTTGCGCCAGATACAGGTTTGCATCTTTGCCACAGCCGGCGGTGGACTCATTTTTTGCCAGATGCTGACAATCTGTTCCATTCACGTTGAAGCCCGGCAGTCCGGTTCCCATAATCACGTCGAGCTTACCGGCGGTGAGCATTTGTCTGGCGATCGCGTGATAATCGTTACGGGAAGCATTCTGCGCACCAAAGGCCGCTGGTGTGGCGTGCGAGAACGGCACACTGGTGACGACGCCCGTGGCCTTCCCCTGTGCCCTGGCTGTCAGAGTAATGAAGTCGACCGGTTTACCCATGTTATCGACGTTGATGGCGTTGTTATAGGTTTTTACCCCGGATGCCAGCGCGGTACCCGCCGCCGCACTGTCAGTAGGATTTATGGCCAGATATTCGTACCCCTTAAAGGGCAGTTCTTTGCTCTCGGTTTTTGTCGTGTCCCAGGCTTTCTGCGCGTCATAATTAACAAGGGATTCATTGTTGTATGTGGCTTTTTTCGAGGCGTTGAGTGGATAGGTTGTCATGGCATACTTTACCGGGAATCCAGCATAAGGCGTTTTATCGCGCCCACCGTACTGCCAGTATGCGGTGGCATCCCATGTTCCCCAGCCTGCACCATCGTTAATCATGACAATGACGTTTTTCGCTTTAATGGCGTCGGCAAGCGAGGAGGCACTAAGGGTCAGACCGCCCAGAGCCAGCAGCCACAGAGGAAGTTGACGCAGGGAAAACGCAGCAGAGGAAGGGTGAAGACGAGGTTGACGTGACATAAAACTCTCCATAATGATGACAGCGACCGCCTGAACAAAGAAACAGGTTTCAAAGGATGTCGAAAGATGTCTCTTTGTTACTCCGTGGCTGTGCAGTATTGGGAGGCATTGTGACAGTTTTATGAAAATCCTGTGCCGATGGACGAGAGAATTCCCTAAAGCAAATTTCATTACGGGTAAGCCTGTTACTTATCAACCTGTTACCTGAACAATGCGGCTGATTTCAATTTTTTCAATTAATGTAAACTTCTGTCAGCCAAAGGCCGCGCGCTCTTTTATCCCACCTTGCTGTTCATGCCGGTTTGATTGTTAAGTTCGTGTTGGCATTTTGTATCCAGATTTCACAACCTGTAAGCAGACACAAAAAACCTTCCATATTTCAGCTCAAGTGTGGCTGAAGCTTTCATAAGCATCTGATTAGCAAGAAAAGCCAAATTCGTTAACCGGAAAAGGTATTTTATAACTTTTGCCGACAGTCCTTAACATGACCGCGTTAATCGAACTCATGGCGAATGAATTAAAAAATCGATAGCGCTCAACAGGCGCGTGATGCCGTAATTTCAGATACTCAGGAGCACGAAAATGAAAGCACTTGTTCAGGATATTTTGTCTATCTTCTCTCCTCAGACCGTTAGCCCTGTGTTTATCCGTACAGGTTTGTCTCAGGATGAAAAAAATGCCATCAAGCCGATGGGCGTGACAACCGTCACCTGGGCGACATCGATGGAAGAAATCACCGATGCCCTGCTGCGCAAAGCCACGGAGGCGGGTGCTGTGGGCTATCACATTACCCACGTTGATTCCCATAAACCGGGTAACGATCAGCAGCATATTCTGGAAGCCACTGCAACGTTGTACGCCCTTGACGAAAAGGCATTGCAGAGAGCCTGATTGTGACCGTTCACTCTTCGCAATGCATTATTAGCCACTCTGAACCCTGCTGTTATCTTCGGCAATAACAGCAGGGGTTCCCGTTTTCCCCTGCTACGCAACAATATCCCTTTATTTCAGGCCGCAATCTCTTCACATATTCTGCCAGTTTTCTCTATTCTATATGTATGCTGTAACTAAATAAGGCTGTTCAATAAATTGTTACGCTGCCAGAGCTACGCGTTTGCTCATCAGCCACTATAGTTTTCAACACACTTTCCCCCTGCGCCGATAATGAGGTTTTTATGAGCAAGCTCTTTTCCCCTTTCTCTCTGGGTGAGTTAACCCTGGATAACAGGATAGTCATTGCGCCAATGTGTCAGTATTCGGCTGATGAGGGCAGTGCGACCGCCTGGCATCGTATTCATCTTGGACACCTTGCCTTATCGGGTGCAGGCTTGTTGATTATTGAAGCGACCGCCGTTGAGGACATCGGCCGGATCACCTATGGCGATTTAGGCTTATGGGACGATGAAACAGAAACGGCGCTGAGCGAGGTTCTGCAGGATATTCGCCAGTACTCAGCTATGCCGATTGGCATGCAGCTCGGCCATGCCGGGCGTAAAGCATCCTGCACCGTTCCCTGGGAAGGTGGCGAACAGATTGCGCCTCAGGATGGCGGCTGGCAAACCCAGGCCCCTTCTGCCCTGTCGTTTAGTGATGGCGAGTATCCTCCACTGGAGATGCAGGCCAGCGATCTCGAGCGCGTTAAAAATGCCTTTGTCGCAACGGCAAAACGCGCGGTTCGCCTGGGAATAGAATTAATTGAAGTTCACGCCGCGCATGGCTACCTGCTCCACCAGTTCCTCTCTCCCTTATCCAACAAGCGAAGTGATGAATACGGCGGCTCGCTGGAAAACAGAATGCGTTATCCCCTGGAAGTGTTTCACGCGGTACGTGAAGCCGTACCCGCAGAGATTCCGGTTGGGGTGCGTATTTCGGCCAGCGACTGGGTAGAAGGCGGATGGGATGTCGGCCAGTCCATTGCCTTCTCTAAGCAGCTTGAATCCCTGAACTGTGCCTACATCCACGTATCCAGCGGCGGACTGTCGGAACAACAGCAGATCAAGGTCGGGCCAAATTACCAGGTCCCTTTTGCGCGCGACATCCGCCAGCAGATTGGCATTCCGGTGATTGCGGTAGGCTTAATAACCGAGCCACAGCAGGCTGAAGATATTTTGCAACAGGAGGAAGCCGACCTGGTCGCCCTGGCGCGCGGCATGTTGTATAACCCGCGCTGGCCATGGCACGCCGCGGCCACGTTTGATGCTCAGGTAAAAGCGCCGCCGCAGTATCTGCGCTCAGAACCCCATGGGGCAAAAGGAACGCTGAAGCAGGACGAATAACTGACTCTGGCCGCAACCGGGTTGCGGCCTTAACGGTTAGCCTGCTGGTGGCACTGCAGCAGCGCCAGATGCGGACCTGACAGGGGCTGACGTTCAGGCGGAAACTGCTGCGCAACCGGTGCCATCGAACTCTGTGCCAATACCACCCGCTCTGCGCCCTGCTGCCAGGCATGTTCCACCGCTGTACGTACGCAGTGAAAATATCCCGCTCTATCTCCCGTTTTAAAGCGTTGCCAGGCTTCGGGAATCAGGCGGATGTCCGGCGTTTGCCCGTCGGTGCAGAATAGCGCACGCGTTGCGCCAAGCGTGGATTCTGCCGCACAGAGCACCACCGTTTTCTTGGCGCTCTGATGCACAGCTTTTGCCAACATGCCGTCGGTACGCCAGACAGCACAAGGTTGTCGGGATGAGGTAAAGGCTTCGGAAACCGGCCCTAATGTCGAGCAGGTGATCAGAATGATATCGAAGTGCGGTTGCAGATCCCGTAACAGCGCAACCAGCCGCTCGTGCAGTCCTGCCGTCAGGCCGCCGCTGGCTTCAGCTTCAGCCAGCAGGTGCGGCATGACCAGATGGCTGAGCTGCAGATGGCTCAGCTCCAGCTGACGGGCAGCATCGTCAAAAATGGCGATATTGCTGGCGGCGGTATGCAAACAGGCAATATTGATCACGTGTTGGTTCTTATGCTGAAAGATGTCCCTCATCATGCCACGCCTTTAACCGGCCACCAAGCCCTTGCCAGCCTGACATATTTGGCGGTGTTGCGTCAGTCGTTCACGTTAAACGCATGCTTATTACTTGCCCTCAGTGACGTCAGGCAGATTCGAGGGATGAGGCTGAAAAAAAGCGGACTACAATCGCCAGGTGCCGTGCTGAAGCACCGTACGGTAACCGTCTTTATCCTGAAAGGTGGCGCCGTTTTCCGCCCAGTAGGGATTAAACGATGTTACGCGCGTAAAACCTGCGCCGGCCAGGCTGAGGCAGCGTTGCTGCCAGTCCGCTTCACTGGGCAAATACAGCACCAGAAGATCCTCGGCTGTGGAAACCGGTTTGACGGGGTGATGATGGCATTGGGTAAATTCCAGATGCCAGGACAGTGTTTCGTCGCCCAGCATCACCCCACTAAATCCCTCGTGATCGGTGAATTCCCCGATGGGCATCAGGCCCAGGCCTGAACAGTACATTGCGCTGCTCTCGGCTAAATCAGTCACGGGTCGGGCGATACGCAATTGCTGAATCGTCATCTCTTTTCCTCGTCGGATAAACGCGTTATTAATACACCATTCAGAAGGCTTTCCCCTGAGGTTTATAGTGCATCTTCAGACCCCGCGTTTATTGCTCAGAGCTATGCGCCCTTCCGATGACAAGGATCTGTTCAGGATTTACGGTGATCCCGCGACCAATACGTTTAATCCGGCAGGCCCTTATCCTGACCTGGCTCACGCGCAAAAAGTGCTGGCCGACAGACTGCGATCCTGCCAGCGTTATGGCTATGACAGCTGGGCGATAGCAACCCAGGATGCACCGGATACCCTTATCGGTTTTGGTGGGCTGAGCGTTCGCCTTTACGGTGACGAAACCATCAATAATCTTGGCTATCGATTTGCCACCAGCGCATGGGGCAAGGGTTATGCTACGGAGCTGTCGCGCTTCGCGCTGGAGTATGGTTTTCGCGAACTGGGGTTGGATACGATATCAGCCCGGGTAAGACGCCATCATCAAGCCTCAATCCACGTGCTGGAAAAAACCGGGTTGCGATTTGTTAATGAGATTCATGATGTGGATAATGCGCCGCCCAGCCTGGTTTATGCGATCACACAACAAGAATGGCAGGCTGACAGAAGCAGAGAGTGCGGCTGATATTCTCGCTCGTTGCCTGTGCAATGACTTACAGCACCTTCCCTGACCATCATGCTGAAAGCGGCCTGTCGCAGTAAAGCTGTTCTTTTTGTTACATGCAACCGCCTGATGATTCTGTTCATCAACATCATGTTGATTAACGCGCTGATCCTGTATGGCCTGTTGCAGGCGTAATGGCGTAATGGCGTAATGTGGCTCTCCCTCGCGGGATGGCATCGACAAAGCGCATCTCTGTAAAATTTCCACTGACGCTGGTAAACCCGCTAATGGAACCGTCATGACTACGAACGGAATCGCTGTTTGCTGCGCTCGCTTCTCTCGCTATTCCTTATATGCTGAATATGCTGGTTACCCCGTACTTCGAGCCGGGTAACAGCGAATAATGTCAGAAGTAACAGATACGCTCCGCTGTAGGCAGAGCGTTAACTGGCGTCAGCATGTAAAAGCCCGGTTTTCAGGCATGATAACCTGGAGATATCATTTTTTGATGTCACCCACTGCGCGTGTTTCAGGGTTCCCCTGAACATCTCCAGGCCACGGCTCTGAACCTGTGCGTAATGTCGGTGTAAGATTGTGCCTCAGGAATTATGCAGCGGCACACGCGTTCAGCGTGAGGGAGATAAAGGGAAAAACAACGATTGGGATTCAGCCTGTGAGTCGTAGGGGATCAGTTCGCGGATTTACGGCCGAATAAAATACCAAGAAGTTCAAAATAGTGCTGCTCTTCTTCTGCACTTCCTGCCAGCTCCAGGCGACGGATAAGCTTGCTGCAAATGGCCGTGCGGTTCAGGCTTTTTCCTGCGCGAAGGATTTCTGACGCAATGCTTCCCAGCGTTTCCTGCTGGGTAGGCAAAGACGCACTGTCGAAATAACGTGCAATGGCGCTCATGGCGTCAGATTTGGATGAATTTTTGTACAATTTCAGCTCTGAGAAGGTGTTTTAAGGGGCTACAGTAATTTGTGTATAACGTTATAGACCTGATGGTCGGCTGTACAGCTGTATTTTAGGAAACGCTCGTTTTCTTTAGCAAAACGTGCTTTCGCGCAGCATGATTTCATCCTCTTGAGCAGAATCGTAAATGATCTCTGGCTTTACTGTGCAGGTAAACCTTGAACGAGTTCTGCGAAGATGAGCCATATTGTGTCAATACATCTGAATTATCGAATGTGTTATTGACTCACTGTAGACAAACAGCAACACTGTCTTCTGTTACCGAATCAGGAGTCAGCATGTCTCAACTTCAGCCTCTTCAGCTTTTCAAAAATTTCTCGGACGAAACACGGCTCAGTCTGGTGCTGCTGTTGCGCGAAAAAGGCGAGCTTTGCGTCTGTGAACTCACGTCAATGCTGAAAGAAAGTCAGCCTAAAATTTCCCGGCATCTGGCATTGCTCAGAGACAGTGGTCTGCTTATCGACAGACGTGACGGCAAGTGGATTCATTATCGGTTGTCACCACACATGCCCGCCTGGGCTGCTGCGGTGATTGAGCAGGCTTACCTGTGTCAGCGCGATGACATTCAGCAACTCAGCCTGCAGGCTGAAAGAAATAACACGACCACCAACGGCAAGCCTGTCTGCATTTAAAATTTCTCCAGACATATATGATTTTTCATATTTGTTTGCAGATTATCTTGAGTTCGGTTCAAAGGCATCAGATCCAAAGGAGAAAGTATGATTCTGGCAGGCGCTGTATTCGTCCTGACACTGGTGCTGGTTATCTGGCAGCCAAAGGGACTCAGTATTGGCTGGAGTGCGGTGATCGGGGCCGCGCTGGCGCTGCTGACCGGCGTGGTGCATGTCGGCGATATTCCCGCCGTCTGGCAGATTGTCTGGAACGCCACGGCCACATTTATCGCGGTGATTATCATCAGCCTGCTGCTTGATGAATCTGGCTTTTTTGAGTGGGCTGCCCTGCACGTTTCCCGCTGGGGAGGCGGCAAAGGCAGGCTGCTATTTACTTATATTGTTCTGCTGGGGGCGGCAGTGGCGGCGCTGTTTGCCAATGACGGGGCGGCACTTATCCTGACGCCGATTGTCATCGCCATGCTGCTGGCGCTGGGCTTCAGCCCCGGCGCCACGCTGGCGTTCGTGATGGCGGCAGGCTTTATCGCGGACACATCCAGCCTGCCGCTCATCGTCTCTAACCTGGTCAACATCGTGACGGCGGACTTTTTTAAGCTGGGATTCAGCGAATATGCGTCTGTCATGGTACCGGTAAATATCGCGTCCGTGGCGGCCACGCTGATTATGCTTCACCTCTTTTTTCGAAAAGACATCCCGGTCGCCTATGACCTGGCAAAACTGAAGGTGCCACGTGAAGCCATTCGTGACATGCGAACCTTCAAGGCCGGATGGCTGGTCCTGCTCCTGCTGCTGACCGGTTTTTTTGCCCTGGAGCCGCTCGGCGTTCCGGTCAGCCTGGTGGCAGCGGTGGCAGCATTTATTCTGTGGCTTGTTGCCCGGAAAGGGCACGTAATCGACACCCGTAAAGTGCTGAAAGGCGCGCCCTGGCAGATCGTCATCTTCTCGCTGGGGATGTATCTCGTGGTGTATGGCCTGCGTAACGCCGGACTGACGGATTATCTCTCGTCCGCCCTGAACGGGTTTGCAGAGCACGGCGTATGGGGAGCCACATTTGCTACCGGTTTCCTGACGGCCTTTATGTCATCGGTGATGAACAACATGCCCACTGTCCTGATTGGTGCCCTGTCCATTGATGGCAGCACGGCTGAGGGTGTGGTGAAAGAGGCGATGATCTATGCCAACATCATCGGTTGCGATCTTGGCCCGAAAATCACCCCCATCGGCAGCCTGGCGACCCTGCTGTGGCTGCATGTCCTGGCGCAGAAGAATGTCACCGTCAACTGGGGCTACTACTTCCGCGTGGGCATCATAATGACCCTGCCGGTACTTTTCGTCACGCTAGCGGCGCTGGCCCTGCGTTTGTCTGTTTAACCTTTACAACGGGACTGCGTCAGCGCAGCCCCGTAACGGAGTGCCATTGATGACTGACATCACCATTTATCACAACCCGGCCTGTGGGACGTCGCGTAACACCCTGGCGCTTATCCGCAACAGTGGCGCAGAGCCGACAGTGATTTTATATCTGGAGACGCCACCCTCTCGCGACGAGCTTAACAAACGGATAGCGGATATGGGGATACGCGTGCGCGACCTGCTGCGCAAAAACACAGTGCCGTATGAACAACTGGGGCTGGACGAAGATCGGTTCAGTGATGATGAACTGCTGGATGCTATGCTGGCTCATCCTGTCCTCATCAACCGTCCAATAGTCGTGACACCGCTTGGCACAAGGCTCTGTCGTCCGTCTGAGGCCGTTCTGGACATTCTGCCTGAGCCACAAAAGGGCGCGTTTACGAAAGAGGATGGCGAAAAAGTCATTGATGAGTATGGCAACCGGATCGGTCACTGATTTTTCAGCCTATTGGCGACAGCAAGGTGCTCTGCATCCGTGCCCTTCACATCCATCATGACACAGGTCCCCTGCAGCGTCGCAACACGAAGTCGATATGCCCGATACTTCGTGTTGCCACTTTAGAGCAAGCGCGGGTTTCTTACAGCGTTAAATAATCTCCGCCCTGTGTTGTTGTGCGTTATCGCGCAATGGAGTGCTGTCATCGGGCAGGCGCGACGTAATGACGGCTTGTGTGAGCAAGTGCCCGCGCGTTGCAATGGCCATAAGGCCCGGAACACCGGGCCAGCTGGATGAATTGGGAGATGACGTCAGACTCGAAATGCCTCAACCATTCCGCGCAGCGCATGCGCCTGTTCAGACAGTGACTGCGAGGCAGAAGAGGACTCCTCAACCAGTGCGGCGTTATTCTGCGTCACCCCATCCATTTGATTCACAGCGACACTAACCTGCGAAATACCTTGCATCTGTTCGGACGAGGCAAGGGAAATGGTATCCATAGTCTCAGCCAGTTCACTCACCATGCCAACCACTTTCAGGATACTCTCGCCTGTTGTTGAGGCGACAACCACGCCGCTTTGAACCTGATGAACGGCCTCTTCAATCAACACTTTGATATCTCGTGCCGCATTGGCACTTCGCTGCGCCAGGGTTCTGACCTCGCCCGCCACAACAGCAAAGCCCCGCCCCTCCTCACCGGCCCGTGCCGCCTCAACTGCCGCATTCAGCGCCAGAATATTGGTCTGAAACGCGATACTTTCGATGACGGAGGTGATGTCGCGCACTTTGGTCGCACTCACCGAGATATCGTGCATGGTTTCGGACATGCGCTTAACGTCTTCCTCGCCAGAGCGTGCCAGACTGGCGGTCTCGCGGGCTGATTCAGCCGTCTGCCGGGCGCTCGTCGCGTTCGTCTTAACCGTAGCAGTCAACTGTTCCATACTGGCCGCCGTCTCCTGAAGTGCGGCTGCCTGCTGCTCGGTGCGGGATGACAGTTCCGTGTTGCCTTGAGAGATCTCATCAGCAGCGAGCGCAACGGAGGAGGACGTATCCCTGATATGGGTCACCATACTGCGCAGATTCGTCTGCATGGCATTGAGCGAAGCCAGCAGGCTGGACGTATCATTACGTCGTAGTACGACAGGCGATGTCAGATTACCCGAAGCGATAGATGCTGCCAGCACCTGCGCCTGCGCCGGCTCTCCGCCAAGCTGGCGCATTAACGTGCGGGTAATAATCCAGCACGCCGCGATGGCGATGCCTAAAGAGACAGCCACCAACACCGACATCAGAATGGCCGTCTGGGATACCATTTCCCTCGCCTCTTTGACCGTTCTTTCACTGACCTGCATCTGGATTTCAGAAAGTTTATCCAGTGCGTTTAACATATTACGTTGTACCGGCCTCACTGTTTTCATCAGGTAATTGATCGTTCCCGACGGCGATTTGTCCATGGCTGTTTTACCCGCGAGGGTAAGCATATCCAGGGCTGTATCATCCGTTACCCGCAGATTTTCAAGTGCGTTTTTTCCTTCTTGTGAAACGTTGACTGCCATGCTGGTAACCAGCTTCTCTCGGTTCAGAATGTATTTTTCCTTTTGCGCCATCAGCCTGTTCCATTCCGGCTGTTTTTCCTTTTCGTCGGTTAACAGTGCGATGTTTCTTACCGCCACCGAGATGTCCCTGGCCGAGCTGCGCATATCCTGAATCAGGTTATATCGATACATTTTATTGTTTACCGCATTATCCATGTCATCGCGCGCCTTGAGCAGTGCGTGAAGTGCAATCCCTGTGCAGAGTAGAAACAGGATGATCAGCAGACTAAAACCGGCTGCGAGACGGGTGGCTATTTTCATATTATTTTCCTTTAGGGTTCTATACGTTGCTGTGTCGTACTGGCATTGCTGAAAGTATTCGCAGGTAATGAGGCTACGAATGAAGTTTTTCTCGTCTTAGTACCTTTAACGGCGGATCGGGAATTATTTATAGATTAGAATTGTGAGTTTATAGCGGACAAAACGGTCGGGACGATCAACCAGGGATGCAGATCCCAGTAGTTGTGCGGTTCTGACCATAACGAAGGCAGATTGAATATATTGTTATAAAAAGTTTCATAACGTGAAGGGACAATAATTTCAGCAAACGTTTTTTCTTTCTGCCATGCGTTTTGTAGTAAAGTCGCGAACAATCAATAAGATAAATCAGGGCGTCATCGCCTTCATCTTTATCCGAGTGAGATGAGCTTTTCAACCGATAAAAATCGGCACATGCTTTAATTTATCACTTTGATATAAAGGTCTTTTTAACACTCACTGTAAACGCCCAACATCATTCCCTTAAGATGGCGCTTCCGATGCTACCTGGAAAATTTAACTTCAGGTATTGCTAAAACAGGTGCGCGTACAATATTTATCAAGTAATTATTACCAAACCAACTTAACACAATTTTTCTGTGATGGATTTCTGAGCGAAGATAACAGTGAAATGCTTTTTTAAAGTAAACAAAAATGACGTTAAGGTTTCTTTAATGTCTTGACCGGAAAATGGGCGTTTTATTCTCCCAACGGACACATACGTAAATGGGCAATGCGCTTGAGACATACAATCAGGCTTTATTTCTGAAAATCAACGCCCTTCCCGGGACGACTGAATGGCTGATCGATTTTGGTATTTTCTGCGCTCAATACCTGATTTTTTTGCTGCCGCTTATTCTGCTTATCTACTGGTTTGCCGGTGGACGAGAGGAACGTGAAACCGCCTTGTTTGCGGCAGCAACGGCATTTACCGGACTGTGCCTGGGCTTCCTGTGCTCTGCTGTCTGGTTCCATCCGCGCCCGTTTATGATTCGTCTGGGTCATCTCTGGATTGATCACGTGGCGGACTCGTCTTTTCCCAGCGACCACGGTACGCTTTTTTTGAGTATCACACTGGCGTTACTGGCACGACGCAGCTGGATCGGCGGCATCGCACTGGCACTGATGTCAGCGCTGGTCGCCTGGGCACGTATTTTTCTGGGTGTTCATTTTCCATTAGACATGGCAGGCTCACTTGCGATGGCCGTTTTAGCGGTGTTGGTGACCCAACGCATGTGGCGACACAAGGGCGTATCACTGCTCTCTCTTTTTGAAGCACTATTACTATTGCTTCTCAGCTTTTTACCCTTGAAGCTTGTTCGCTGGTGCAACAGAAGATGACGGGTGCAGACGCAGAGCGCGCGTGAAACAGGGCGTTGAAGCGTATCCCGTGCCAGGATTGCTCTTGTAAGATGCGCGTTCAGCAGCGTCCTGCATTAACGCAAGCGTCAGAGAAAGGCCATACTGACCTGTTTTCAGGTCTGCTGACATCCGCCAAAACAGGCTTTATGTCATGTGCTACGTTCAAGGCGTCAGGCTAAAACTTGAACGCGTGGCGCCGGGCGCTCAGCACGCATCTGATTAACCGGGGCATCCCTTTACCCACCTCCTCGCCGTGGATTCAGAGCAATCCGAATGCCCTGTCAAAGACGCGCCGCGCTTAGTGGCGCGCCACCTGACCCTTTTCTGGCTGCACGTTAACAGCCAGCAGGGTTAAGCATGCTTTTATCACTCATCTACACTTTAGCCATTCATTCCCGGCAAGCCTCAGCGGTTTGCTTATGCAAAGGACGACACTATGACTGAACAATCGACAACAAATCACGCCTGGCTTTTGGCTTCACGCCCACAGGGTGAACCAACGGAAGATAATTTCCGTTATGTTGCGCAGCCAACGCCTGAGATCAAAGAGGGCGAGATTTTACTGCGGACGATTTATCTGTCACTCGACCCTTACATGCGTGGACGCATGGACGAGGGAAAATCTTACGCGCCACCGGCCGAGCTGGATCAGCCGATGGTGGGCGGTACGGTCTGTCAGGTCGTCGCATCAAAAAACGGTGAGTTTAAAGAAGGCGACTGGGTACTTTCACAGAGCGGCTGGCAGGAATATGCGGTTTCTAATGGCAAAGAGGTTGCCCGCCTGGATAACGATCTACCCCATCCTTCCTGGGCGCTGGGTATTCTCGGCATGCCCGGCTTTACGGCCTATATGGGATTAATGGATATCGGTCAGCCGAAAGAAGGTGAAACCCTTGTGGTTGCCGCCGCAACGGGTCCGGTAGGCGCCACCGTGGGCCAGTTAGGTAAAATGAAAGGCTGCCGCGTGGTAGGCGTGGCTGGCGGTGAAGAGAAATGCCGCCATGCCGTTGAAAATCTGGGGTTCGATGCCTGTATCAATCATCACAGTCAGGACTTTGAAGAGCAGCTGAAAAACGCCTGCCCGGACGGTATTGATATCTATTTCGAAAACGTGGGCGGTAAAGTGTTCGATGCCGTGTTCCCGCTGTTGAACACTGCCGCGCGCGTGCCGGTTTGTGGGCTGGTTTCCGCCTACAGCCAGAAAGAGCTGCCTGCCGGTCCGGACAGAACCTCGCTGATTATGGCAGGCATTCTGAAACGCCGTATTCGCATGCAGGGTTTCATTATTTTCCAGGACTACGGCGATCGCTATCCGGAGTTTCTGAAAGCCATGACCCCGCTGGTAGAGAGCAAGAAAATTCAGTATCGCGAGCACGTTATTGAGGGCCTGGAAAATGCCCCTAAAGCGTTTATTGATATGCTGAACGGCAAAAACTTTGGGAAAACGGTCGTTAAAGTGGCCCTGTAATCTCGCTCTGACTGGCAAAATGCAACGTCACTGACGTTGCATTTTTTTTATCAGGCCGGGCGGGAAACGTGATCTGCCGCCGCATTGTTGGCTTTAGCGACGGCGCCCGCGAGTTTATCGCCCTCGTTAAGCGCCTGACACAGCACGCCCATGAAGCAGTCGCCGGCGCCATGGGTGCTGACCAGCGTGACCTGACGGGCAGGAAAAGCCTGCGTTTCCCCTGCTTCGCTGAAGGCCACGCCGTGCTCTCCGGCAGTCACCACCACGCGGTCAAAACGCAGTGCCAGCTGTGCTGCAGCCTGACTGGCTGAGGCCAGATCGGTCACCGCGATGCCAGTCATATCCCGGGCTTCAACCCCATTCACCACCAGCAAATCAATGCAGCGCGCAAATTCGGGAGAGAGTGGCCGGGCCGGCGCCGCATTAATGCACACCGGAATCCGCTGCTGCCGCGCCGCCTGCGCCGCGACCAGATTAATGGCTTCCGGCACCTCATTCTGCAGCACCAGCATCGACACATCCTGCCAGAAACCGGCCTGCATGAACGGCTCGGCAGCGATATGTTGATTGGCGTTGGACACCACCACCGCGCCGTAATCGCCTTCAGCATCGGTAATGGCAACGCTCATGCCAGACGCCATATCGTCAATTTTCGTGACCGCGTCGGTATTCACCCCTGCCTGGCGCAGCGTTTTCAGCAAAAACGCGCCCTGCTCATCGGCCCCTACCGCACCAATGAAACGGACATCTGCACCTGCTTTTGCGGCCGCTATCGCCTGATTGCCACCCTTGCCCCCAAACTTGTAGTGGCAGGCGGTTCCCATCACCGTTTCGCCTTTTTCAGGCCGATGATGCGCATCAAGCATAATGTCGTAGTGAAGACTGCCGGTGACTGCAATTTTACTCATGCTCAGAATTCCCGTAGATCCTGAACCGCATGCTGGGTTTTCATCAGGTTTTTCTCCGCACGCGTTAAATCCTTTTTCGCGATGGCCACGAACAGCGCATCCAGTATATTCAGCTGGGCAATTCGTGATGCGGCATTTTCACCTAACAGATGCGATCCCTGAGAAGTTGAATTAAGTACCACATGCGCATGACGCGCAATAGGCGACTCGGCGTAATTCGTAATCACAATCACTCTGGCACCGTTACGTCCGGCTAATTTAACCGGATCGTTAACAGCACGCGTCGCACCGGAGTGACTAATCGCAATCACGACATCATCGTCAGATAACACGGCGGCAGACATCAGCATAATATGGGCGTCATCGTAGGCGGTGGACTTAATGCCGATTTTCAGCATTTTGTGGGAGAGATCGCGGGCAACCGTGGCCGATCCCCCTACCGCATAAAGATCAATATGACGCGCCTTAAAAATAATGTCTGCTGCGCGGTTAAATTCAGATACATCTAAAATCGACAACGTTTCTTCAATAGCCTGAATAGATGTTCTGAAGACTTTTGCCAGTAATTGTTCCGATGAATCATCGGGCTCAATTTCCGCATGTAAACCTGCCACTTCAGAGGCGTTATAATAAACTAAACTGCTTCTGAAATTCCTGAACCCCGTGAAGTTAAGCTTTTTGGTGATCTTAACTATCATGGCTTCCGATACGCCGTTTTCCTGCGCAATCTCTTTTAAAGACGTGTGTTCGGTGATATCCGTTCTGGCAATGATTGCCTCAATGACTCGCCGTTCTAACGGCGTCAGTTGGGGTAATCGCATACGAATTTGAGCGCCAATGGCTCGCGGATCTTGCTTCATTACTTGCCTCGGGTCGCTCGGTCAATCAACATCGCTATGATAATAATAAGGCCCGTAGCGAGCAATTGATAAAACGCCTGAATATTGAGCAAGGTCAGGCCGTTACGTAACGCCCCGAGAATAATCACGCCAATCAGGGTGCCAAAGATACTGCCTTTGCCGCCCATCAGTGACGCACCGCCGATGGCAGCGGCCGCAATGGCATCCAACTCCCACAGGTTGCCAATGGTGGGTTCCGCCGCACCCAGACGACCAATCAGAATCAGCGACGCCAGAGAGGCCAGCATGCCAGATATCACGTAAACGGTGACTTTGGTGCGTTTAACCGGCACACCTGCCACGCGGGCCGCTTCTTCATTACCGCCAATGGCCAGAATGTACTCTCCCAGCGGGGTTTTATTCATCACCGTCCAGAGGCACAGCGCAATCACGGCAACCACGACGATCGGCGTGGGCACGCCGAACACCGTGCCGTTGATCAGGCTACGGAACGACATGGGAATACCGAATACGGGATTACCGCCGGTGTAGATCAGCGCGATGGCACGAAACAGCGACAGGCCACCCAGCGTGACGATAAAGGGTTGCAGCCCGGCATAAGCGATAAGCGTACCGCTAAATATCCCGCTGACTGCGCCGACGCATAGCGTGGCCATGATGGCCAGCGGCACCGGCACGCCAGACACCATCAGCGTGGCACCCAATACGGCAGAGAGCGCAGCCGTTGGCCCAACCGATAAATCAATTCCGCCTGAAATGATCACCAGCGTCATGCCCAGCGCAATTAAGGCATTTATGGATGACTGCTGCAAAATATTGAGCAGATTCGGAACGGTAAAAAATACCGGCGACAGAAAAGAAAATGTCACCACAATAATCAGTAATCCAATTAACGTGCCGGCATCGCGCACATTGAATTTTAACAGCGGAGAGACGCGGCTCACCGGCTGCATGTTCGTTTCACTCGTCATGGTTATCGCCTTTATATACAGGTATTAGATCAGGCAGTTTCAACATCTTTAATGGCAAAACGGGCAATATTGTCTTCGGTGATAGCCTCGCCCTTTAACTCTTTGGTGATTTTCCCTTCGCGCATCACCAGTACACGATCGGAGATACGAATGATTTCCGTCATTTCAGATGAGACAACAATAATGGCTTTACCTGCCTTCGCCAGTCGTTCAATTAAATTATAAATTTCTGACTTGGCACCAATATCAATGCCGCGCGTGGGTTCATCGAATAAGAAGACTTTTGCATCAGCAGCTACCCAGCGTCCGATAATGACTTTTTGTTGATTACCGCCACTGAGCGTACCGATGGTTTTTTCGATATCCATAGGACGCAGTTTAAGATCGCTCATCACCTCGTTTGCTGCCCTGTTTAACCGCTGTTTATTGATCACGCCGCCCAGGGTGAACTGACGCATGGACGGCAGCGCCATATTCATTTTCACCGGGCGGGCTTTAATGATGCCCTCTTTTTTACGATCTTCCGGCACCAGACCAATCCCCGCTTTTATAGCAGCGCTGATATTATGGTTTGGAACGGAATACCCATTGACCTTCACCGTGCCGCTGCTGCGCCTGTCGATACCGGCAATCAGCTTGAGCAACTCAGTACGTCCTGCGCCTACCAGCCCCGCAATGCCCAACACTTCCCCGGCGTTGACGCTAAAATTAGCGGGCGATATTTCATTGCCACGCGCCAGATTTTCGACGCGTAATACTTCCTGAGCGGTGACAAAGGCGTTGTGATCGAGCCGTTCTATTTTGCGCCCGACCATTTTAGCCACGATGCTTTCTTCATCTTCATCGCAGATGTTCACCACCCCAACCTGTTTGCCATCGCGCATGATCGTCGCCCGGTCACAGACTCTGAAAATCTCGTTCATCTTATGTGATACGTAGATTAAAGAGACGCCCAGCGATTTGAGATCGGCGATCAGTTCAGCCAGCCGGTCAAACTCGCGCGGCGTCAGACTGGACGTCGGCTCATCCATCGCGATGATTTTGGCGTCATCCAGCAACGCCCGGGCTATTTCAACAATCTGCTGCTGCGAAACCTTAAGATGTTTAATCGGGCTGTTGGGATCGATCGTGGGATCGAGCCGTTTCAGAATCAGCGCGGCACGCGACAGCTGGGCATTTTTATCCACCCACCAGCCTTTTGCTTTGGTCAGTGGGCGGCCCAGAAACATATTCTGCGCGACCGAGAGCTCTGGAACATGCTGCAGTTCCTGATGGATCATCGCGATCCCCGCATGACGCGCGCTGAGTGGATTTTTCATCTGCACCGTCTCGCCGTTGACGCTGATTTCGCCACTGTCCGCGCCGCGCACGCCGGAGAGAATGTTTAACAGTGTAGATTTCCCCGCGCCATTCTCACCGATCAAGGCATGCACTTCACCGGGCTTCACAAAAAAGTCGACATTTTGTAAAGCCGCGGCGCTGCCGTAGGTTTTATTGATGCCACGCATCATTAAACGATACTGTTCCATACGCTCTCCGCCAGGCTTACTGTTTAGCTAACAGTTGACGCAGCTTATCCATGTCCTTGGTTGAAAATGCATCCGCATTCTCTTTGGTGATCAGCGCCTGCGGTGTGGAGACCACGCGCGAGATTTTCTGGCCGTTAATCAAACGCAGGACCACATCCATCGCCACTTCACCCGTCAGCACCGGGAAGCTGTCCACGGTACCGGTCAGTTCGCCGCGCTTGATGGAGGCATAGGCATCAGAGATCCCATCCGTTCCGAATACGGCCACCTGCTTGGCTTTGTCCATGGAGCGTACCGCTTCCACCACGCCCAGCGCCATCGTGTCGTTATTGGCATAAAAGCCGATCAGGTCAGGATGCTGTTGCAGGATAGTGCTCGCCGCATTAAAGGCCTGCTCACGACTCCAGTTGGCCGGTACGCTGGCCACCACATTGAATTTACCGTTGGCCTTGAGCGTTTCTTTGAAGCCGCTGGTGCGCTGACCGGCAGCATAGACGCCAGGCTGTCCTTCAATCACCGCAACCTTGCCGCCCTGAGGATGGTGCTCGATAAACCATTTCGCTACGCGCACGCCGTTGTCTTTCTGGACATTACCGACGTAGTGTTCCGCATTCGGCATAACCGCGTCGTTGACGTTCACGACCGGGATTTTTTTACTGTTGGCGCTTTCCAGTGCAGGCTCAAGGTTAATATCGGTTTGCGGAGAGACCAGCAGGCCGTTATAGCCCTGAGAAATCAGGGTTTCGGCAATCGACAACTGGCCCAGTTGATCGTCTTCATTTGCTGCGGCCTGATAAGCCACGGTGATGCCATATTTTTTGGCGGCGTTCTGGTAGCCTTCGCCCAGCAAACGCCAGTATTCATTGGTCAGGGTTTTGGATACGCCACCGATTTTGAGCGATTTATCGACTTTAGGCATCGCGCCATAGCGACTGTCGAGCGTTGACCAGTCGGTGCGGTCCTGTTCCGTATCGGACTTGAGCGGAGCCAGATCGGCGGCATACACGCTGGCACACAAGAGCGACGAAGCGATAACGGCGAGTAAACGTTTTTTCATTTTTTCAGCCTTTTATTCTGCGTTTGTAGGGTAAGAAATTGCTGTTCTGCAGCCGGCGTCGTGCGTTAACGCGCCAGCATAATGTCGTTAACGATTTGCTGTGAGGCGACCGCATCCTGACGGCTGATCGCTTCTGCCAGCGCCGGATTATCATTAAGCTGGTCGCAAAGCTTGAGTAGTCGCGTCACGGTGGCAATGTTGGTTTCGGCTTCACGTACCGGATCCAGTCCGCTGGCATCCGGGAAGGTGTCAAAATAGTAGGCGCCCTGATAACCATCACGCTGCATCTGCCACAGAAACTCCAACGTGGCGCGCGGGTTAACCGATGCCGCCATCAGTCCGTCATCACGTTTGCCCCAGCCGTCGTTTAAATCCAGCCCCAGCAGCCGGGAACGACGCGCCACCATGGCCGCCGCCCATGCAGGAATTTCATTGGCGAACAGGACATGGGCAAAATCCAGCGTGATGCCGAGATTCGGGCTTCCGGCCTCTTCGACGGCCAGCAGGCAGGTGGTCACGTTGGGAAAAATGCTGTAGGCACGCGGCTCGTTGGGTTTGTATTCAATGCTCACATCCACGTCCGGCGCATAGTCGGCGATTTCACGCACCGCGCTGACGGCGTCTTCCCAGATTTTTTTGTAATCGACCTGGAAGCAGTAGTCGAAACCGTCCTGGCCCATCCATAACGTCATTAAGCGGGAGCCAAATTCCCGTCCGGTATCGATTCCCCGCTTGGTCAGGTCAATCGCCTCACGGCGAATTTTCGGATCCGGATGGGTGAATGCGCCAATTTTGAACTGAGGTGCATCCCACCGCATTTGCATACCGTTGACCGCCAGCCCGGCATCCTCAATAGCCTGGCGCAGCGTTTTGCTGTCACTGGTGAGGTGCTGGGGATAGTTGAGATCCAAATGCGTTAAACCTTTAACCGTGCCCGCGCGCGCAACCATTTGGAGTACAGAGGGCTTGCCCTGCAAATCTGGCCAGTAGAGATGTGCCCCCGAAGCAAAGGAGTTAAGACGAGTAGCAAACTTTAAATCTGACATGAGGCTCAATCCTTAATAACAGGGTTGTAATGTACTTTCCTTTTTCACAACTAACTGTGAAGTTATATTAGAATTTACGCTTCTTGCGTGAACACGCAATCCTTGTTTTCGCCGAAATAACCAAAATGCGAGAGCGGTCACGAATTAATTACCAAGGGCAACGACCTGCGGGGCCGTCAGCAAAACGTTGACGACTGCGCCAGGTCCGGAATGGCCGGCAGCAGTAAAGGGAAAAACCTGGGAGGATTGGCCGATGCAATGGCCAGATATGCGCTACGCTTACTCCATGCATTACCCTTATAAAAATGGAGACTATTTCGATGAGTCATGATGAGCGTAAACCCACCACAACCGATGCCGGTATTCCGGTGGCCAGCGATGAGCATTCCCTTTCCGTCGGTCCCGATGGCCCCCTGGTGCTTCACGACCATTACCTGATTGAGCAGATGGCCAACTTCAACCGGGAACGCATTCCCGAGCGGCAGCCTCATGCAAAAGGAAGCGGCGCATTTGGTTTTTTTGAAGTGACTGAAGATGTGAGTCGCTACACCAAAGCCAACGTTTTTCAGCCGGGCACCAAAACTGACGTGGTGATGCGTTTTTCAACGGTGGCTGGCGAACGCGGCAGCCCCGATACCTGGCGCGATCCGCGCGGATTTTCCATTAAGTTTTACACCCGCGAAGGCAACTACGACATGGTGGGCAACAACACACCGGTGTTCTTTATTCGCGATCCCATGAAGTTTCAGCACTTTATTCGCTCGCAAAAGCGCCGCGCCGATAACAATCTGCGTGACAACGATATGCAGTGGGATTTCTGGACGCTGTCACCCGAATCCTCGCATCAGGTCACCTGGCTGATGGGCGACCGCGGGATTCCTAAGAACTGGCGTCATATGAATGGGTATTCCAGCCACACTTATATGTGGGTCAATGAACAGGGTGAAAAGTTCTGGGTGAAATACCATTTTCATACCGACCAGGGCATTGAATACCTGACGCAGGAGCAAGCCGATAAACTGGCAGGCGAAGATGGCGATTACCATACGCGTGACCTGTTTATGTCGATCAAAAACGGCCAGTTCCCGAGCTGGACCCTGTACATGCAGATCATGCCGTTTGCTGAGGCTGACAGCTATCGTTTCAATCCTTTCGATTTGACCAAGGTGTGGCCGCACAGTGATTATCCGCTGATTAAAGTCGGCAAGCTGACGCTGAACCGCAATCCAACGGACAACCATGCGCAAATTGAACAAGCCGCATTTGAACCGAATAATCTGGTCCCCGGCATCGGGCTCAGCCCGGATAAGATGCTGATGGGTCGCGTGTTTGCCTATGCCGACGCCCATCGCGCACGGCTCGGGGTGAACTATAAACAAATCCCGGTTAATGCCCCGCAGTCGCCGGTGAACAGCTACAGCAAAGACGGGGCGATGCGGATGAATCCGGTATCCGACCCGGTTTACGCTCCCAACAGCAAAGGCGGCCCGGTGGCAGACGGCGACCGCTATCCCACCGACTCGGTCTGGTCAGCCAGCGGCGACATGGTTCGTGCCCCTTACTCGCTGCGTCAGGACGATGACGACGTGGGCCAGGCAAATACCCTGATCAACAAGGTGATGGATGATGCCGCGCGCGACAGGCTCGTCAACAACGTTAGCGGTCATCTGCTGAACGGGGTTGAAGAGCCGGTGCTTTCGCGAGCTTTCCAGTACTGGCGCAACATAGACCAAACCATTGGCGATCGTATCGCCAGCAAGGTGCAGGAAGCACGCGCTAAGCGATAACCCGCCCATCTGACGGTGGCGTAAGCCACCGTTACTCTTTTGCGCAAACGCGCCTAGCCATGTCTGGCACAAAACTGCTCAATATCTCCTGACTGAAAATCGGCGAGGTTAGCCATGATTTTTTCCAGCGGCCAGTTCCACCAGGCAATCTGCTGTAGCCGGGTTGCAATCGCCGGATGAAAACGAACGCGGATCGGTTTAGCCGGCACGCCACCCACGACGGTATAGGGCGCCACATCTTTGGTCACCACCGCACCTGCCGCCAGCACCGCACCATCGCCTACCGTCACGCCAGGCAGGACAATCACTCCATGACCTATCCAGACATCGTTGCCAATGATCACCCGGTCTTCCCGACGGGCGTTGAAAAAACCGTGGTCGCGCGTGGCCGTCGCATCGTAATACTCCGGACAATAGGTAAAGCGGTGTTGCGACGCCCGATCCATCGGATGGTTAGGTGCACCGATGCGTACCTGATTGGCAATGGCGGTGAAGCGGCCTATTGCGCTGTCTGCGATGCAGCAGTGTTCACCGACGTAAGAGAAGTCGCCAAGTGTGCTGTATTCAAGGTAACTGTGCGCCAGAATTTCACACTGGGAGCCAATCTGGGTTTCGCGCATACGTACGCTGGCGTCAATTTCGGTCTGCTGAAGTTTGGCGGGTTTGACAATGGCAAGTGACATGAAAAGACTCCCGGAACTGGTCTGATGTCTGGATAAGTTGTGCCTTTCAGGCACCCGATTGCCGCGCCACTGTAGCCGGGAAAGATGACAGGCAATTGACAACGAAAAAGGCGGAGTGGTTAGCTCCGCCTTGGTCAAAGTTCCGGTTAATATGCATGACCGGTCAGTTGCATAAGGGCAACGATGATCTGCAAGATGATCCGGATGATTTCCAGAATCAGCTTCGTCAGTTCCATCACTTTCCTTCTCCCGCAACAGGAGCGCGCTGTTCAGCAACCAGGGCCTTACCGTTACCCGCCAGGTGCCTAAGCACAACTTTGTGGAGAGGGCTGAGCGGCACTCGGGGTTTAAGCCACAGGTCAGCACCACCTGTTACCTGCCGGGATTTGCATTACCGAGCTCCCCTGGAAGCAATCAGTTAACCCTGAGGCGATACCCAACACTCAACACATGTATAAATATACAGTAATTCCGCTAAACTTGAAGTCTTGCGCAGCCCTCTTTACAATCAATTTGTGGAGAGTGCTGAGCACCTCGTTCGCCACCCGGTTACCCGCCGGGCAACGAACGCATAAAAAAAGGATTTGGCGTAATGCCAAATCCTTTTTTGTGCGTGCAGTTTAGCCTTAGTTCGCCGAACTCACCCGCCAGATCGTATCACCGGCGTCATCCGCAATGATCAGACCGCCCTGTTTGTCGCTGGCCAGACCGACCGGTAAGCCACGCACCTGTTTCTCGTCTTCGGTTAAGAAGCCGGATACCACGGTTTGCGGTTGCCCTACCGGTTTACCGTTCTCAAACTTCACCCAAATCACTTTATAACCGTTGAGGGGTTTGCGATTCCAGCTGCCGTGCTCACTGATAAACGCGCCCCCCCGATACTGCGGCATGTTCTCAGCGCCATAGAACAGCAGTCCGAGCGGTGCGACATGCGAACTCAGCGCATAGTCCGGCTTAATCGCCTTTTCAACCAGGTCCGGCCGCTGTGGCTGCGCCCGCACGTCAACATGCTGGCCGAAATAGCTGTAAGGCCAGCCATAGAAGCCGTTCTCTTTAACCGAGGTAAGGTAATCGGGCACCAGGTCAGAGCCGATTTCATCACGCTCATTAATCACCGCCCATAGCTGCTTCGTCTGGGGTTCCCAGTCAAGACCGGTGGGATTGCGCAGCCCGCTGGCGTAGATCCGGCTGGCGCCGCTGGCGGCATCCACTTCCAGAATCGCGGCGCGGCGATATTCGGCACCCATGCCGTTCTCGGTAATGTTGCTGTTGGAACCGACGCCGACATAAAGCTTGCTGCCGTCCGGGCTGGCCAACAGCGCTTTCGTCCAGTGGTGGTTAATGGGCCCGCCGGGTAACTCGGTGACCCACTGGGGCGCGGTGCGAATTTCGGTTTGCCCTTCGCTGTAGGGGAATTTCACCAGACTGTCTGCGTTAGCCACGTACAGCGTGTTTCCCACCAGCTGCATACCAAAGGGGGCACTCAGGTTTTCAATAAAGCGATGCTGTTCCCATTTACCGTTTACGTTGCGCAGCAGCGTGATGCGGTTGCCGCCCTTGCCCCCTTTGCCCGAAGCATTTTTGACCAGCCCGGTGATCAGCTCTTTGGGCTTGGTGGTCGGTTTTGGCATACCGTTAGATTCGGCGATCAGGATGTCGTTATTCGGCAGAACATACACCTGACGTGGATGCTGAAGATGGTCGGCAATCTTTTCAATTTTCAGCCCCTGCGCCACCGTTGGCTTTTCGCCGTTCTTCCAGGGTACGCCTTCCGGTACCTGCATAGGCGGCACCATAAAGTTTTTGGCTTCCGGTAACTCGGGATTGGCACCGATTTGCTTTTGCGGATCGATCGTCGCCCCGGTATCGCACCCCGCCAGCAGGGCCATCACCGTCAGCGCAATAAGGGATTGTTGCGGCATGTTCATTATGGCTTCTCCTTAAGCAGTACGTTGACGTAGCGCAAGTTGCACGTTCGCCAGCAGCAGCAGTATCACGACCAGGGTCGACAGAAGCGTCGCCGTTGGCACCACGGCATACGCATCACGGCTGTGAATAAAGGCATTGGCAATAGCCAGAATGATGGCGACCAGAGAGAGCCAGAAATGGGTTTTCTCAGGCGCAGTGCTGCCGCGGAACATATAAATCAGACTGATTATTCTGGGCAGAATGGCAATCACAAGGCCAATGGCGATTAACCAGCTGGCACTGATTGACCAGAGAATGATAAAGGTTTTCATATAGATGATATCGAACAGCCAGGCCGCCACGAAAAAGCCAAGCGGTACAGGCTCCAGAAGAGCATACAGCGTCACGGCGACGGCCGAACGTCCAGAGGTATTGCGCATGTTTTTCTCCATTTTCAATAATATTACAGCTCAAGCACAGCGCATTACTTTCCCATAACGCCGTTAACCTGCCTGTAAAATATTAGTAAACCTGAAGAAAAATGACGGTTTTAATTCATATTATTACTGATTTAACCTGACCCGCACCGCTGTCCGAAGGCGATGAGAGAAAACGCCCCGGATAATCGGCCCTAATCGCCTGTTCTACGGTATCGCGCCCGAACAGCCTGTAGCGGTTGAGCGCGATAGCGTTGTAGAAAACATTACTGATGGGGTCGGGAAACGCGCGCAGGACGCTCAGCGCTCGCCACGGCAGCGGCAACTGCTGCATCACCCGCAGCACCGCCTGGGCACGCAGCCAATGACCCTCGCTACGGATATAGACGATCGTAGTGATATGATGCTCAGGCAGGCCAGCCCATTTCAGCAGCCTTTTGCCCTGTTCACTTTGCACGGACGCAAAACGAACCTGCCGCGCCAGCCGATGGCGCAGCAGAAAACGCACCCAGCCCGTACAGAGTTTGCATACGCCATCATAAAGCACGACGCTCTCGCCCGCTTGCAGACAGGGTGGCTGTGACATGCTGCTCTTCCTCTGTTTCATCCTCAACAGAAGCAGTATAGCCTGCCCACCTCAGATGTTGAGCCAGCCACTGGCCCACCGCGTGCTCGTCAATGGCACTGGCATTGACTTTCAACAGCGGCCCCAGCGCCATCGGCTGCGCCTCCTCCGCCAGGCGACGCAGCTCGGGAAGGTACTCGGCGCCCGGATGGCCCGGCATGCGCTGCGTGAGCCGTGACTGATAGCGCGCGACGGCGGCGTCCGGTGCTATCTGCATCCAGACCTCCAGCACCTCGCTCACGCCAGCCTGCTTTAATCCCTGCTCCAGTACGCTTTTAGGCTGAAACCCAAACCAGGCATCGATCAGAAAGACGCAATCAGCCGGCGACTGAGCGACAATGTTCCAGATGGCCTGATACGCTGCGCAGCCCAATTGCCGGTTACGCTGGCGGTCGACCGGCGCAAAGCTGGACATAAAAGGTTCCTTCAGGCTGTCCAGCGTGAGAACCGGCAGGGAAAAACGCCGTGACAGCGCACGGGCCAGCGTGCTTTTGCCTGAGGCGGGAATGCCGTTTACCAACACCACCCGCTTGAAGACGGTTTCACTGGTCATAGGATCTCCATCACTTGCGCGACGCTGCTGGCCTGACGTAACCTGACCAACGTTTCTTCATCCTCCAGCAGGGTGACAATCGCGCGAATCCCCTCTTCTATGTGGGCATTACTGTCACGGGCGCCGAACATGATCACAATATCCGCCTTGTCGCTACCGTCAAACGAGACCGGCTCCGCAAGCAGTACCATGCTGAAGCAGTCGCGAATCACGCCCGTTTCCGGGCGGGCATGCGGGATGGCGATACCTTCTTCAAACACGTAATAGGCACCGTGAGTCAGCGTATTCTCGATAACCGCCTGAGGGTAAGAGGCCTGAATATAGCCGCCCTCCACCAGCGGCCTGGCCGCCATGGCGATAACCTGCTGCCAGTCCCTGGCGGCAATACCTACCTGAACAGCATTGGCTTCCTGTAATAACTGTTTAATGGTCATTACTGCTCCTTAAACTGATTTACGCACCAGATTGCGTAATTCATCAATTTTCACAAAAAGAGGATCAATGTCATCCCGGTAAAGGCGACTTTTCGCAAACAATGATAATGCACGGTTATATTCCAGCATTAATTGTTTTTGCGTTTCAGTGTCGCCTGAATTTGCTGCCAGCTTCGCTTCCAGCACCGTTATTTTTTGACTGACCTGCTCAGCCTGACGATCGCGTTCTGCATCCTCTGAGGCCGTATTTTCCACTTTCTTTTTCATGAATCCAAACATAGCGTCTCCTGCCCCGAAAAGCGCCAGGGCACTTCAGGTTTATTCACGTCGGATAATAAAAGTGCTTAACGGAACAGCTGCATTTTTTCTACTAATACATTGGTCACTGCATTATTCGCAGGCACGAGGAAATTACGCACGCTGTCGTTAACTTTGCCTTTTTCAAACGTTGCCTTGCATTGGGCGACCCACTGCACATTCATTTCCGTTCCCACGTTCACTTTTTCGATACCGCTGCCCACCGCCAGGCGCATGTCGTCATCACTGACCCCGGTACCACCGTGCAGAACCAGCGGCGTAGCCGTGGCGGCCGTAATCTCCGCCAGCCGTTGATGCTGAATATGGGCTTTGCCAGTGTAGAGCCCGTGAACCGTGCCGATGGAAATAGCCAGCATATCCACGCCGGTTTCATTCACAAAACGTCTGGCATCCTCTACCGTGGTGAACGCAATATCGCTCATTTCCACACATTTGCCGTCTTCAGAGCCGCCAATGGCGCCCAACTCCGCTTCCACAGAGACATTTACGGGGCGGGCCATATCAATCACCCTGCGGGTATTCGCAATATTCTCATCAAGCGGTAAATGTGACCCGTCATACATGACTGAACTAAATCCGGCTTGAATTGCCGTCTGAATCGCGTCTAAATCGGAACAGTGATCCAGATGCAAACAGGTCGGAATATTTTTACTCTTTGACAGCGATTTAATTGCATCAACCAGTAATTCATGCCCCAGGTATTTCGCTGTGCCGGTTGAAATTTGAATCATTAATGGGCTGTTGGTATTTTCGGCGGCTTTAAAAAAAGCCGGTAACATTTCCAGGCAGTGTAAATTAAATGACCCTACCGCTTTAAATTGGCGCTCTTTGGCAATTTTCAGCAATTCGGTAAAGTTATAAAGTTTCATGCACGTTTTCCTCACGGGGTTTAGTGGATTTTCCGTTAACAAACCAGGCGATAGCGGTAACAAAAGCAATGAACACGGCAACGAACAGCCAGTTATTCTGGAAAGCATGTCCCAACACCAGGCCGGTACTGATGACGTCGGAATCGCTGAAGGTCACGCCGGTAAAGCCATAGCTTTCCAGCATCGGCACCAGAATGGCGGGCAGGAAGGTGATAAACAGGCCGTGGACGAATCCGCCGATCATCGCCCCGCGCCGTCCGCCCAGCGCGTTACCGAACACGCCTGCCGTTCCGCCGGCAAAAAAGTTAGTCAGCAGACCGGGCAGAATCATCGCCAGACCAAACATTGGGAAAACCAGCATCCCCACCACAGAGCCTAGCGTTGTCGCAAGAAAGCCGACAATGACCGCGTTTGGCGCATAAGGGAACATAACGGGACAGTCGAGGGCGGGTTTCGCATCCGGCACCAGTCGCATGGCAATACCGCGGAAAGCCGGCACCAGTTCATTCAGCAGCAGTCGCACGCCGCTATAGAGCACAAACACGCCTGCCACAAACTGGATGGATTGCATAAAGGCATACATCAGATAGTTGGTGCCGCTGCTGTACTGGGCGATAAAAGCCGGGCCTGCCGCCACGGCAGGAATCAGGTACATCGGCACCATCACCACCGCCATGGACAGATAGGTGTCCTGCAGAAACTTAAAGTTATCGGGCAGCTTTAAGTCTTCCGTCGAACGTGAGCCTTTTCCGACCACCTTCGCCACTGCCGCTGTGAGCAGGTAACCAATGGTGCAGAAGTGACCGAGCGCGACATCATCCGAGTCGGTGATACGACGCACCACCGGCTGCGCCAGCGCTGGCATCACAACCGCCATCACGCCGCCAAAAATACCGCCGGTTAAAATGAGCGGTAATCCGGTAAGGCCGGCTTTATAGCCGATAACCGCGCCAATGGTGGCCATCCACAGTAGCGCCTGGCCGGTCAGGAAGATGTATTTGAACGGGGTCAGGCGGGCAATAATGATGTTGACGATGAAGATCACCAGCAGCGTCATGGCCACTTCCGATCCCAGCTCGCGGTTTGCCAGTCCGGCAATGGCCGCCACGTCGGTGATGTAGCCCTGCATCCCAAAACCGTGAGTGAAGATGCTGTTAAGGAAGGTAAGCGCGCCCACGATGATGTTGATGCCGGCCATCATGATTAAGAACCCCAACAGGGTTTTAAACGTGCCTTCTACCACCTTGCCGGCAGATTTTTTTTGCAGGACCAGTCCGATGAGCGCAATAAACGCGATCAGAATGGATGCCTGCCCCAGTAAGTCTTTAACCAGAAAATTAATTACACTATTCATGATTAGCAACCTTCACATTACGCTCTTTTAAGAAAGCCACGATTTTTTGCTCAATTTCAGCTTTATCGGTGAGTTTATTTAATATAATTACGCGTTTGATCTGTTCTGGTGTGGCGTCGGCATTTAAGACATCCGCAAAGGCTTTTTGCGTCAGGATCATGTCGGATTTAAATGCGTTAGCTTCTGAAATCGTGGTGTGATCGATGTCGGCGTCAATTTCCAGTTTTTTTAAAACGGCTTTCGCACTCATTTCGATAGCGAAACTTGACCCCAGGCCACAACCACAGACACATAAAATTTTCAGCATGTTTTCTCCTCACAATATATGCAGTTGTTTAGCGAGTTTATAATGATGCCCTTCTGTATCGACCAGGCGTTTTTTCATGCTTATTAAGTCAATCGGAATAGGCTTATTACTGCCGTTAATAATTACGGCTTTATTGCGCATTCCGGATTGAATACAACGAACCACTTCACTTGCCATAATGGTGCCCTGATAAATTTCCTCACAGGTGGGATCGCCATTTCGCAGTCCATAGCCGACGATCGTTTTGCGAATGCGCACGCCGATCAAGGGTTCTAGCTGCTTAATTAATGTGTCAATCGCCCCCTGAAAGCCCGGTGAATATTCCCGTGTGTAACCTTCTGAGCAGAGGATTACCACGCTGTTTTGTTCGCTGAGGCGCGCGGTGATGCGTTCTGCCAGCACGTTTGTGGGGATCTGGCATTCCGGGATCAGCGCAAAGTCGGCGTTGGATTTGAGCGCTGACTGGAGCGTCAATTCGCCACAGTAGCCGCCGAGCAGTTCCACCATAAATACCCGGCCCGGTAATGCCCGACCGGTGTTTCTGAGCTTTGCCACCTCTTTTAATACCTGCTCACAGGCGGTGGAAAAGCCCACGGTGTAATCACTGCCGTAGACATCGTTGTCAATCGTCATGCCGATGCCAAAACAGTTCACACCAAATTCACTGAGCGTATGCAGAAATTGCAGCGATCCGTCGCCTCCCGCCAGAATTAATACATCGATGCGTAATGCTTTTAACTGCCGGGCGATTGTTTCGTATTCGCTACGAATTAATTTTCGCGCGGTTCGGCCTGACTGCATTACCGGAAGAGAGGTAATGGAAAAATCCACTAAATCGCGCTGAGAAATTTCCTGGCAGACATTATCCAGCAAGCCTGGAATGCCGCCGTTAAATAATATCATCTCCGCCTGCGTCATCCTGGCTATCTGGAAAATGAAATTATTAATGCCGGTGACGTCGCCGCCGCTAATGACCATTCCGATTCTCATCCTGACATCCTTCTGGCTTAATGCGTCTGAAGCTATTGTTTCGGGATATCAGCCTGGTATTTGCAAGTGAGATCACAAAAACGAGAGGAATTTATGTAGGCAATATATTGACAACCCTTCGAACCAGCTTATTTATGTGAAACAAATCACATTTACAGATTCAGGAAAAGCGATTAGCTTCACGTTATAAAACAACAGGTTAAATATAGAGATCGGAATAACTTTTCTGTCAATCCGGCGCCACGCCGTTGCCAAAAAAATCTCGATGTGAATTTGTGATTCTGACCTCATTTTTTTAGGTTCGGCAGGCGATTTATTATTTCCGAAACAGACAATGCTGTGGTGAATCCGCAGGAACACCTTGATGAGATGCATTTTTTAGCACAGGGCAAAAGTGTGCAGAGGGGGGAGTGAATGGACGACGAATAGCGCTTAGCCTGGCCAGCGGCGGCGGAATCTGCTGAAAAAAAACCCGACACCTGGGTGCCGGGCCGGAAAATAACGGAATTTACCTGGCGTAAGCTTCCGTAGAAATTGTCAGTGTTACATCATCGCTGACTGCGGGGACATATTTGTCCAGTTTGAAGTCAGAACGCTTAATGGTACCGGTGGCGTCAAAACCAATCGCCTGCTTCTTGACCATCGGATGCTCACCCTGCTTATTCAGCGTGGCATGGAGCGTCACAGGTTTGGTAATGCCTTTCAGAGTGAGGTTACCTTCAACATCAAATTTGTTATCGCCTTTGGCAATGACTTTGGTGCTGCGGAAGGTTGCACTGGGATATTTCGCCACGTCGAAATACTCCGCGCCTTTGAACTCCTTGGTCAGGGCAGGAACATGGCTGTCGATTTTGCTAACCGGTAACGTGACGTCAACGCGCGACTGTTCGGGCTTACTGCTGTCAAAAACCAGAGAACCTGTCGTGTCTGGAATGTCAGCAGTCGGATGGGAGAAGCCGAAGTGCTCCCAACTTACCACAACAGAGGTATGTTGCGGGTCGAGTTGATAATGCATAGCTTCGGCCTGAGAAACCGGAACATAGAGTGCAGCAGCTGCGAGCAGTGGCAGCGTGAAACGTTTTACATTCTTCACTTTTACTTCCTTATTTTATGACATCAACTTGAGTCTGAGCCATATACGCAGGAAGTAAAAGTGAACAGATTTGGCGTAAACAATCAAAATTATTCAGCAATATCAGTGTGTGATTATTCTAGTTCTTACCTTTAGCATACAGGACCTGCCAGCGGTGCCGATCGGTCAGTAACTGTTGCTGTACCTGCTTCACCTCTCCCTCAGTGAGTGCGGCTATCCTCTCCGCCTCCAGGTTTGGCAACCCATTCGACTGGCGTAACGCCACGCCACGTACATCTTCTTTCACCTGCAAAAGCGGCGTTTTGAGCAGGTCGATTTCCTGCTGGTCAATGTAGATCGCTATGTCACGCAGAAAGTCTTCGCAGTATTGGATCAGGGTCGATGCCGGACAATCCGGTGACTGAAGCGCAAAGAGAAGACCATCACTATCCGTACTGCGATGGTAGCGGCAACTGACGACGTAGCCGATCGGCTGTTCTACCCGGTAGCGCTGATAAAAGCGCGGCTCACAGACCAGCGCCAGCGCGCGAAGTGCGGCCAGCTGCTGCGGGTCGCCCAGCGGAATAAACAGCAGAACGGCACTGTCATCGCTGGGATGGGGAATGCAGGTTTCACCGCCTACGCAGCGGTAATCAGGGCGCGCGGGGGAATTCACCGTCAGTACACTCAACTGCCGGGACAGGCGCCGATGCTGTTCGGCATTGCCCCCGAGCAGGACGGCACGCCAGCATTGCGGATTGAGTGACGTCGCCAGCCGGTGAGGCAGCTGGCGCAGCAGTTCGCGTATCGCAATGCCCGGTATCACCGGCGTGGATACGCTGTGTGTCTGCTCCAGGCATTGTACAAGCTGCCCCAGTGCCGCACTGAGCAGCGTATTGTCTGACGGCAGGCGCAGAGTGAGTTGCCAGACGCCCTGAACCTCACGCCACTCTCCGCTGCCGGCAAAATGCCGCAGCACCGCGAACACGGGGCGTAACTCAGGCTCGCAGGCCGCGCCGGCTGCCCATGTTGTATAAAGTTCAGGACGCAGCACCAGCGTGCCCTGCGTCTCATCCGGATTGATATGGGGTAACACGGCCTGGCCGGTCGGCTCTGCATGCAGCGGCAAGGGATTCGGCTGCGGATAAAATGTCCACCTGACGGGCGGGCAATTCATCACAGGTGTTTGCCAGTCTGTCAGTGACAGGTCATAACCCTGAACCCTGTGCGCTTCACCTTTAACATCGGCGGCGCACATCAGCGTGGTCGCCGCGGCGGCGTGCATTTCGTTCAGTAAGGCGTCCAGGTCAGGACAGTCGCCAACGGCCGCAAAGCCCAGCGCGCGCGCCTGAAGTTGCAGCAGGGGCGACTGTGCGGCCAGGCGCTGCTGCGCCAGCTGCCAGTAGTGCTGCCGCTGCACCGGCGTGGTATGGCGCAGCGCCTCAAGAAAGGACGCGATCAGGGGTGGAACAGCGGCCGGCGCCTCCGTGACGAACGTGATCGCCAGCCACATGTCCGCGTCTGACTGATAAAGCCATTTCACGTCAGGCTGACTGGCCCGCGTGCGTGCAAATAGCGTTTCCACCAGCCCGCCAGGGGCATCATCAAGGAAAAACTCGCGCAATAAAGTGACGCCGTCACGAAATTGCGTGGGTAAAATCCAGCTTTGCCAGAATGCTGACGGCCCTTCCTGCTGTAACGCCAGCGCCCTGTTGGGCGAGAGCGTTATCGGGGCATCGGGCCGCCTGGCACTGTTGTGTGGCTGAAACGCAGCGGCAAACGCCTTCGCCAACGCGGTGAGCGCTTCCAGCGACTGTGGGCCCTGCAGCCACAGCGTCATGGTGTCGGAGTGAAAGAAGCGCTGGTGAAAAGACCGCAGCGCCGCCTGCAAATCAGTGACACTGTCACCGAAAGACATCCTGTTCCCGACATGGAAGCGTTTAAACTGCGCCGGAGACGTCACTGGCGTAAACATGGCGGCTTGCGCGCGGGCCGCAGCATGGCGCTGCAGCAGGCGGTACTCTGCATCAATCACCGCGATTTCCTGGCTGATGGCCTCGCGGGTCAGGCTCGGCGCACTCAGCATATCCTGCAGGCGCAGTAGGCCTTCACTAAAGTTGTCGGGGGTGACCTCAAAAAACCAGGCGCTTTCGCGTGCCTGGGTGGTAGCATTCACCTGCCCGCCGTTCGCCTGAACCCAACTCATCAGCCGCCCGTCATGCGGCCAGCGCTGACTGCCGGTAAAAAGCAGGTGCTCCAGCAAATGCGCGAGTCCAGGCCAGCGCTCTGGCTCGTCATGGCTGCCTGCCGCCACTTTAACCAGCGCCGCCGCCTGGGTGGCGTCCGGCTGGTGGCACAGCGTCACGTTCAGTCCATTGAGTTGCAGGCAGCGTGAATGCATTACAGAATCCGCGTTTTATAGATCAGCTGAGAATTGCTGCGATTGCGGAACTGAAGCTGACCAATTTTAATGTCGCTGCAGTCGGCTTCGCGGCGGGCATCAAGGATTTTGCCATGGTGCGGCGATTTGCTGCAGACCGGATCGGCATTATCTGCATCGCCGGAAAGCATAAAGGCCTGACAGCGACAGCCGCCAAAATCTTTCTCTTTTTCGTCACAGGAGCGACAGGGTTCCGGCATCCAGTCATAGCCGCGATAGCGGTTGAAGCCAAACGAGTGGTACCAGATATCCTCCAGGCGCTGTTCAAGCACAGAGGGAAAAGCCACCGGCAGCTGGCGTGCGCTGTGGCACGGAAGCGCGGTGCCTTCGGGCGTGACGCTCAGGAAGATCGCACCCCAACCGCCCATGCAGGGCTTGGGACGTTCTTCATAATAGTCAGGCGTCACGAACAGCAGATTGGTGAGGCTACCGCTGTCGCTCATGCGCGCACGGTACTGATTCACGATGCCTTCGGCCCGGGCGATCTGCTCACGGGTAGGTAGCAATCCCTCACGGTTTAACTGTGCCCAGCCGTAAAACTGACAGGTCGCCAGCTCCACATCATCGGCTTCAAGCTCGATGCACAGGTCGATAATCTTATCGATCTGATCGATATTGTGACGATGCAGCACGAAGTTCAGCACCATGGGATAGCCGTGGGCTTTGACCGCGCGCGCCATCTCCAGCTTCTGCTGAAACGCCTTCTTAGAGCCGGCCAGCGCCGCGTTAAGGGTTTCATCACTGGCCTGGAAACTGATCTGAATATGATCCAGTCCGGCGTCGCTGAAAGCCTCAAGCTTTTTCTCCGTCAGGCCAATCCCGGAGGTGATCAGGTTGGTATAAAAACCCAAGTCACGTGCCGCTTTGATCAGGTCAGGCAGGTCTTTGCGCGTCAACGGCTCCCCGCCGGAAAAGCCAAGCTGAACGCTGCCCATGGCGCGTGCCTGGCGAAAGACGTCGATCCACTGTTCAGTGCTCAGCTCTTTTTCCTGCTGGGCAAAATCCAGTGGATTTGAGCAGTACGGGCACTGGAGCGGACAGCGGTACGTCAGCTCTGCCAGCAGCCACAGGGGCGGATTGACGCCAGGTTTATGCTGGTTCACGAAACTGTATCCACTTCTGTTCATAGGCTGACTGCAGGAATTCTTTGACATCCTCGCCCACACCGCCGGCCTCGGGGAAACGCGCATCCAGAATGGCAATGATCGCGGCGATATCCTGCTTGCCGTCAACCAGCTCCAGAATGACGGCGGCGGTTTCATTGAGTTTCGCCATGCCTTCCGGATAAAGCACGACGTGGCTGTCCTGCGCCGCTTCCCATTGCATACGGTAGCCCCGGCGAAAGGCGGCAATTGTGTGTTCGTTCATCGTTATACCAGTCGGGTTGTGTGCCAGGCCGCTTTATCCGTCACGCTGTGATAAGGCGGGCGTTGAAGTTCGTAAGCCATGGTCATGGCATCCAGCATTGTCCAAAGAATGTCCAGCTTGAACTGCAGGATCTCCAGCATGCGGTTCTGTTTTTCCGCGGTGTCGCAAAACGCCAGCGCCAGCGCCAGGCCGTGCTCCACGTCGCGGTTGGCCTGGCTCAGGCGGCTACGGAAATAGAAGTAACCTTCTTCTTTGATCCACGGATAGTGCTGCGGCCAGCTGTCGAGCCGCGACTGATGAATCTGAGGCGCAAACAGCTCGGTCAGCGAACTGCAGGCCGCTTCCTGCCAGTTCGCGCGACGGGCAAAACTGACATAGGCATCAACCGCAAACCGGACGCCCGGCAGGACATGCTGCTCCGAGACCAGTTCATCCCGGCTTAAGCCCACCGCTTCACCCAGGCGTAACCAGGCCTCAATGCCGCCATCTTCGCCCTGGCTACCATCATGATCCAGGATGCGTTGCACCCATTTACGTCGGGTTGCCGGATCAGGGCAGTTGGCCATGATCGCCGCGTCTTTGAGCGGAATGCTGGTCTGGTAGTAAAAGCGATTCGCCACCCATCCCTGAATCTGCTCCGGCGTGGCCTGACCGTTATGCATCGCAATATGGTACGGGTGATGAATATGGTAGTAGGCGCCTTTATCACGCAGCGCCTGTTCAAAGGCCTGCGGCGACAGGGTTTCCGTAATCAGCATCGTTTAGTCCTGAAGATGTATCGCCATCCCGTCGTGACTCACCTCAATGCCCTGTTGTGTCAGGTACTGCCGCTGAGGTGACTGTTCGTTGAGAACGGGATTCGTGTTGTTAATATGGATTAAAATCTTTCGTTTTGCTGGCAGACGGGCGAGCAGTGCCATCAGCCCCTGCTCTTCGGCCAGCGCCAGGTGGCCCATGGCCTTGCCGGTATTTTTCCCCACGCCCGCGGTCAGTAATTCATCATCCTGCCATACCGTACCATCAATCAGCAGGCAGTCGGCCTGCTCAAGCCAGGGCAGGATCACTGCATCCGGCTCCCCGAGCCCCGGGGCATACAGGAGCGTCTGGCCGTTGGCGCGGTTTTCAATAAACAGCGCGACGTTGTGGCCCGGTAACGGACGGTCACGGTAAGGTGAATACGGCGGCGCATTACTGAGGATCGGGATAGCGGTAAACTGGAGATCCGGACACACGTCCACGTTAAACGGCGTTAAGGGACGAATGGGCCGGTGTTGAAGGCCGCCATTCCAGTGTTTCAGCATGGTAAACACCGGAAAACCGGTTGTCAGATCGTCATGCACTTCAGGTGTACACCACACCTGATGCGGACAGCCTTCACGCAGGCTGAGCAGCCCGGTGGTGTGGTCAATCTGACTGTCGGTAAGAATAATGCCGCCGATCGCGGTCCCGCGCAGAACGCCCTTTTTCACTAATTCAGGCGTATGCAGTATTTGCTGGCTGATATCAGGTGAGGCATTGCAGAGCACCCAGTCTTCACCGTTATCACTGATGATGATGGAGGACTGGGTGCGCGGGCTGGCCTGCAGGGTCCCGTTACGCACACCATCACAGTTGGGGCAGTTGCAGTTCCACTGAGGGAATCCGCCGCCTGCAGCCGATCCAAGGACTTTAATAAACATGAAAGGAACCAGGTGTTGAAACAAAATGCCCGCGCAGACGGCGGGCAAGTGATTAGCGGTTGGAGATGTACAGCGTCACTTCCAGACCGAGGCGCAGGTCAACAAACGTTGGTTTTTTCCACATAATTTTCTTCATAAGTTTCTTCCTTAGAGATTGAGATAAACATACAAATAAATGGCTGCAAGACAGCATTGTGACAGGGGTTAAAATGCGAACCTTGTCACACTATTTTCACGCAGACGGCCAGGTGAAATCAATGAAAAGCCCGTAAGAAAACGTGTTAGCGCAGTCCGGTGTGTTGCAAAACCCGCAGCCAGTTTCCCCACGTTAATTTTTCCAGCATGCGTTGATCATAGCCCGAGTCGCGAAAAACGGCGAGCAATCGCGGCAGACCGCTAACGTCACCTAACGCCTCAGGCGGCGAGATCCCGTCAAAGTCGGAACCGAATGCTACGTGATCTTCGCCCATTATGTTAATTAAGTGATCGCAATGTTTGACGATTTCTGTCAGATCGGTATCGCTGTCGCGTTGACCATCGGCACGAAGGAACGCATTGCCAAAGTTCATGCCAACCAGCCCGCCGCTGGCGCGGATCGCCTTAAGCTGGTTATCGGTCAGGTTGCGCGGCTGAGCACATAAAACGTGAGCATTAGAGTGGCTGGCCACCAGCGGCGCAGCGGAAAGCCGGACGGTATCCCAGAAGGCTTTTTCATTCATATGCGACACATCAATCATCATGTTTAAGGCAGCGGCCTGCCTGATAAGCGCCTCCCCTTCTGCCGTCAGGCCTGGCCCTGTATCCGGCGAACCTGGAAAACGGCCGTTAACCCCTTCGCCGAAGCGATTTTTCAGATTCCAGAATGGGCCGATGGAGCGAACGCCCGCCTGGTAGAAGGCGTTTAGCGTTTCGCCCTCCGCATCTAGCGCGTCGGCCCCCTCAATATGCGCCACCAGCGCCAGCACGCCCTCAGCACGGCAGGCTTCAATCTCTGCAGCGCTGTGGCATAGCCTGGCCCGGCCCGCTGACTGCGCAGCGATCTGCTGCAGTATCGCCAGCTGCTGCCACATGATTGTCAGCGGATCATAGGGTTCTTGTGCGGCGCGAGCCGGGGCGACCTGAGCGAGATAGTCCTGCGGCGGCACAAAAACAGCAAACAGCCCACCGGCAAAACCGCCCTGCTGCATACGAGGAAAGTCGAGGTGACCTTTTGGCACGCCCGCATAAAAAGCCTCTGCGGGCGCATCGCGATGGTAAAGCCACAGATTGAGTAACAAATCGTTGTGCCCGTCGAAAACCAGCATAGGGAAACCACCTTGAGAAACATCAGGTTATGCTACCGCTCTCTTTACCCTTCAGCAAACGCCTGCGCACTCAGCGCCACAAGGCTTCAACAAAATTGTCACTTTTGCGCTTCAGATTGTCAGTTTTCCGCGCGCAACGGGCGTAACGCCACGCCACACTGGATTAACACCTACAAGGAGATGACGATGTTGATGCATCCGGCTGAGAAAGTTCTCTACGGCTGGCTGGCGCACAGGACACGGGCAAATCGATGGCGTGGATGATCAGCTCGCGCAGCAGCGCTGAAATCTGCACGACCTGGCAGCTGGCGGGAAGATCGGCCCTGGCCAGGGGATCGATAAACAGCGTGCGTGCGGCGACTGCGCCGGTAATGTACAAGCGATGAGGGATAAAAGCGGGCAGCCAGACGCCACGACCTGGCGGTACGGTCCAGCTGCCCTGTTCTGTTTCCACGCGTACCACGCCGCTCAGCGTATGAATAAGCTGCGCGCAGCTGTGATGGTGCCAGGGTTCCGTCGCACCATGCGAATAGTCGTGCGCCAGCGGCGCCAGCGGGCACGTGCTGAAATCAAAACTGACCCTTGAACTCATTGCGACTTAAGATATTTATAGATCACGGCTAAGTCCTCTTCACCGTGCCCGGCGTCAACGGCCTGCTGCCAGACGCTGGCGATATTTTCCAGCGCGGGCAGTGAATGGTCTGAGGCGTCCAGTGCCAGCCTGGCGTCTTTAAGCGCCCATTGCAGATGCATCTGCGGGCTATAATCATCGCTGGCCATCATGCCCAGCTTCATTTTGGCATAGGGCGCCGCCAGCGGACCACCGTCCAGCACCTGCCACAGATCGTCGGTTGAGAAACCAAACTGGTCGGCAAGCCGGGTACTTTCGGCCAGGCTCTGCATCAGACCAATCAGCCAGCTGTTGATCACCAGCTTCATGCGCGCGCTCTTGCCCGCCTCACCCAGCCACTGCGTGCCTTTACCTATCGCGTCGAAAACGGCCTCTGCGGCCTGAGCACGGGACCGATCGCCACTCGCCATCACCAGAATCTGGGCGTTCTCTGCGGGCGCCTTGGTGCCGGAAACCGGTGCGTCGATAAACACCACATCGGGACGCGCCTGAGCAAAGAAAGTGATCAGCGCATCCGTTTTTTCAACGCCGATTGTGCCCATCTGACACAGCGTTGCGCCCTGTTTCAGCGCCGCTTTCGCCTCGTGCAGGACCTGCTCTGTGGTCTCGCCGTCGGACAACATGGCAATCACCACGTCCGCCTTCTGCACGGCTTCCGCTGCGGAATCGGTTAACGTCAGCCCCGCCGCAATCAAATCTTCTCCCCGCGCACGGGTGCGGTTCCAGCCGTACACCCTGAACCCCTTTTTCAGTAAATTAGCGGCAAAGGCATGCCCCATCGCCCCTAATCCCAGTACTGCAACATCAGGTTGTTTCATGCTGATTTCCTTCGTTCTGATTATGGGTATCCGTCTTCTGTGTACCTGACGGCGCAGGCTAAAATGTAGCATCTGTTACCCGGCGCGTCCCGTCAGCACGCCGTGACCCGCGCGCAGCGGGCCATGAAGACACCGTGGTCCGACAGGCCTCTTCGCGGGGTCGAGCCGGTCAGAGAATAACAAGGTTGGCACAGTGCGATCACATAAACCGGCCAGTCATTTACGCTTTCCAAACCTCTGACAAAACCAGTAACATGTGTCGCGATTGTTCCAGTTGGTTCATTTAGTACCACTTTTTTCGCGACCTGCCGATAGCCACCGTTGTTTTCGTCACTCTGGCAGGCGACATATACCCAGGGATCCACGCTTTCAGGCCAAATACAGATGAATATTAAGCGATCACGCCAGGCAAGCCTGCCGTTATTAGTGCTGCCTGCCCTCTTTCCGCTGCCGCTGTTTGCGGCAGATGGCGGTAACACTCTTGTTGTCAGCGCCGCGCCGCCAGCAAAAGGCCTCAATGAACTTGATACGCCTGCCGCCGTGAGCGTGGTCAATGGCGACGATATGCGCCAGGCCGCCCCGCGCGTTAACCTGTCAGAAAACCTGACCAACGTACCGGGGTTGCAGATCCAAAACCGGCAAAATTATGCACAGGACCTGCAGTTGTCCGTGCGCGGCTTTGGTTCCCGTTCAACTTACGGGGTCCGTGGCCTGCGCATATATGTCGATGGCATTCCGGCCACCATGCCGGATGGTCAGGGACAAACGTCCAATATTGATATCGGTTCGGTCGATCGGGTGGAGGTGCTGCGTGGGCCGTTTTCTGCGCTGTATGGCAATGCCTCCGGCGGCGTCATCAACGTTACCACTCAGACCGGTCAGCAGCCCCCCACGCTTGAAGCCGGCAGTTGGTTTGGCAGCTACGGTAGCTGGCGCAACAGCGTGAAAGCCAGCGGCGCCACCGGCGACGGCACAAAAGCCGGCGATGTTAATTACACGCTTTCCGCCTCGCGCTTTACCACTCACGGTTATCGCGATCACAGCGCCGCACAAAAAAATCTGGGTAACGCAAAGCTGGGTGTACGCATCGATGACGTCAGCACCCTGACCTTACTGTTTAACAGCGTACATATCGACGCGCAGGACCCGGGTGGGTTAACGCCTGACCAGTGGCGCGCGAATCCCCGTCAGGTTGTCAGTAATGTCTCACTTTACAACACCCGCAAAACCGTCGATCAAACCCAGGGCGGCCTGCACTATCAGCGTCGGATGAGCGAAAACGACGACCTGAGCGTGATGATGTATGCCGGGATGCGTGAAACGACGCAGTTCCAGTCCATTCCTGCCAACTTTCAGCAAAGCCCATCGCATCCCGGCGGCGTGATCGCGTTGACCCGCCACTATCAGGGTATTGATACCCGCTGGACACACCGTGATGATCTGTTTTCGGTTCCGGTCACGCTGACTGCCGGGTTGGATTACGAAACCATGAGCGAACAGCGCAAAGGTTTTGAGAATTTCACGACGGCCAACGGCGTGACGCAGTTTGGTGAGCAGGGAAATATGCGGCGCAACGAACGTAACCTGATGTGGAATCTTGATCCCTATTTGCAGACCACCTGGCAGCTCAGTCAAAAATGGTCGCTGGATGCAGGCGTCCGTTTTAGTACGGTCAGTTTTGACTCTAACGACTTTTACATCACGCCAGGCAACGGCGATGACAGTGGCGATGCCCGTTATCACAAATGGCTGCCCGCCGCCGCGCTGAAGTATGCGTTTGACGACAGCTGGAATGCCTATTTATCTGCCGGCCGTGGATTTGAAACCCCGACGATTAATGAGCTGTCCTATCGTTCAGGCGATCGGTCCGGCCTGAATCTGGGGCTGAAACCCGCGACCAGCGATACGGTTGAGTTAGGCAGCAAGAAACGTCTGGGCAATGGCCTGCTCAGCGCTGCCGTTTTCCAGACCGATACTCAGGATGAAATTGTTGTCGACAGCAATAGCGGCGGACGCACCACTTACAAAAATGCCGGAGAAACCCGCCGGCGTGGCCTCGAACTGGCGTTTGATCAGCAGGTTAACTACGACTGGCGACTGAAAATGGCCTATACGTTGCTGGATGCGCGCTACCGCAGTAATGCCTGCGGCAACGCCAGCTGCGACGGCAACCGTATTCCGGGCATTGCGCGCAATATGCTGTATACCGGGCTGGCTTATGCACCTGAAGAAGGCTTTTATGCCGGAGCGGAATGGCGTTATATGAGCAACATCGCAGCGAATGACAGCAATGCGGTCCGTGCGCCTTCCTATGCCATCACCTCGGTCAACAGCGGCTATAAGTGGCTTGTCGATGCCTGGACGCTGGATTTGTTTGGTCGGGTAGACAACCTGTTTGACCGCAACTACGTTGGCTCGGTGATCGTCAATGAAAACAGCGGTCGCTACTTTGAACCGGCTCCGGGGCGCAACTACAGCGTGGGCCTGACGGTCAGTTACGCTTTCCAGTAGTGAACATGGCCGCCGCGTGAGCACAACGCGGCGGCGCAGCGTGGCGACCTCTCAGGTTATTCTCATCGCGCCTGGCACAATCTCCTGACGCATGGCCCTCTTTCGCCGTCAACGTCGGCCTCCAGAATACCAATTTACGAATGCCCTCGAATTTTTGTTCAAAACTCGCTCAAACAAAGTCTACGACCGTAAATCCCTCTCGCCACGTAACGACATCATAAGGAGCAGGCACGTTGAGCAGCAAAATCTGTTTCAGTGTGCCTTTAATCAGTATGCTACCAAGGCGAAAAAAGGCGGATCAAAAACCAGTGACCATCACCGTTCGCGTTAAACCCGCTGATATCCCGTCAACATTCAGGCCGGATAAGGCCTTAACAGGCGGTAAAAATCAGGCCATTGCGCTGGTAATGCCTGAAACGGCAGATATCGATTTCGAACCTGAACGGCCTGTCATCACCGGACGAGAGGCTGGCTTCTGTTGCGTTATCTGCCGGATAACCCTGTCCTTTCTGCGTTGCGTTAGGCATTAACGCCGCATATTGATCCCAATGTCCTGACACGGGCTAATACTATTGACCTTGACAGCACGTTCATTTCAGCCCTGACGCGGCTGGAAACAGAGACAGCTATTTTGCGTCTTAAACGGCGGGATGGGGAGCAGGCATAACGTTTGCGCCACGGGTATCAGACGCAGGAGCTTGAGGCGTATCGCCAGAGAAGGTTGCCGATCGATGACCCGGTCGCACGCCGGTGCGCCAGGCTGCGCCTGCCCGACCGGCGTTCCGCAATCGATGCGCTGATTGCGGCAACGGTGCTACAGCACGATGTCATTCAGGTGGCACGTAACCTGAACGATTTCCAGAGGCTGGGCGTGATGCTGCTCAATCCCTGGACTGCCTGACAGGGTTTACAGCGCGTTCAGTTTAGCAATCACATCATTACAGCTACCCGTTTCACCCAGGCGAGGAAAGACGCGCGTGATGCTGTTTTCGTGCGTATCACTATTAAGATCGGTCATCGCATCCACTGCAAGCGTGACGTTGTAACCTGATGCGTATGCCTCCCGCGCCGTCGATTCCACGCCAATACTGGTCGCAATGCCGCAAATGACCACCTGGGTAATGCCACGCTTTTGCAGTTCATCATGCAGTGCGGTGTCATGAAATGCGCCCCAGGTTTTTTTGGTGATGGTCAGATCGTTATGCTGCGGTGTCATGGCGGGCACCAGGGTCGCCCAGTTTGCAGGCAGCTCACCTTCGTGACGCGGATGTTCATTGCGGCCAGGCGCACCGCCTGCCACGTTGACGAGCACCACGGGCAGATCCTTTTCACGGAAGGCGCTGGCAAGCCGCGCGCAGCGTTCGATCACCGGCTGTGGCTCATGCACAACTGGCAGCGCAACAATCCCCTCTTGCAGATCGATGACGATCAGCGCGGTTTTCGCATCAAGTGTGGTTATAGCCATAGTCATTCCTCACAAATCGGTAACAGATAAAGCGTCAGTATGGCGCAGACGGCGGGCGTTGAGACAACCTGCAAAGCGCGCCATACAAGGGAAACGGAGTATACAAATGCCGGTCAGGCCTGAACAGACGCGGCTGGTTTCAATTTGTAAGCTCAGGTTCGGCCCAGATAGTGGATCAGGCTGTGAAACCGTAGGCGGCGGTCAAGGGGATTACGATAGCTGTGGGCGACGTCGGCCCGGAACTGAAAGGCTTCGCCCTGTTTAAGCCGTCGCCAGGTCTCTTCCACGCCTAACAACAATTCTCCTTCCAGTACCACCACCTGCTCAATCACGCCTTTCTCATGAGCTGTGGAGTCGCTTTGCGCGCCCGCTGCCAGCTCAACCGCCAGTAAATCAAAACGCAACCGGGCGTCGTAAGGCAGCAGCGGCGTAACCGTCATCTGCGCATTTTGCTGCCGGTAACAGGTCACCTCGCCTGCCGAATGCGCCCCGGAATGAACAAAAAATGAGAACGGAACGTTGAAGCCAGTCGCTATTTTCCACAAGGTCGCGACCGTGGGGCTGGACTCGCCGCGTTCAATCTGGCCCAGCATCGCCTTACTGACGCCCGTTTTTTCTGCGGTTAAGCTCAGGCTCCAGCCATTGGCCTGGCGCAATTGTTTCAGCGCCTCACCAAGATATTGATGCAAATTTTCCATGTTATCTCCTGCTTTACCGCTTCAGTGTAACACTTGTGCGTTATAACGCACTGTGCGAGGATGTGCGCTATAACGCACAAGAGGGTTACACCATGTCAGCACGCCGCGCACCCTACCCCGTTACCCTGCCCATGGTCGTTTCCGGCCTGGTGGCGGTGTTAGTGGGCTATAGCAGTACCGGTGCGATTATCTATCAGGTTGCCCTTTCCGCAGGCGCCTCATCCGGGCAAATTGCCGGCTGGCTTTCCGTCATTGGCCTGGCGATGGGCATTGCTTCAGCGGGGCTTTCTCTGGCGTACCGGATGCCGATCTTAGCCGCCTGGTCCACGCCAGGCGCGGCATTACTCGCCACCAGCCTTCAGGGCGCATCGATACACGAAGCCGTCGGCGTATTTGTTTTTGCCAATGCCCTGATTGTGTTGTGCGGGGTGACGGGCCTGTTTGCCCGACTGATGAACTACATCCCTGCCTCGCTGGCCGCCGCCATGCTGGCCGGAATTCTACTGCGCTTTGGCCTGCAGACGTTTAGCGATTTAGCGGTAAATTTTACCCTGGCGGGCACAATGTGCTGTGTTTGGCTGCTGGCACGCCGTTGGCTGGCCCGCTACGCCATTCTGATCGCGCTGCTGGCAGGCCTGGCTGTCGCATACGGGCAAAACAGTCTCCACTTTCCCGCGCATGCGGCGAGTTTTAGCTTACCCGGCCCTGTCTGGCCGACCTTTTCATGGCCTGTGCTTATCGGTGTGGGTCTTCCCTATTTTCTGGTGACCATGGCGTCACAAAATGCACCGGGCATCGCCACATTGCACGCCCACGGCTACCGTCCCCCGGTCTCCGCGTTGATGAGCTGGACAGGACTGCTGGCCCTCGTCTTGTCACCGTTTGGCGGGTTTTCGGTATGTGTGGCGGCGATTACGGCGGCCATTTGCATGGGAGACGATGTGGATGGCGATCCCCGTCGCCGCTGGATAGCTGCCGCGCTGGCCGGTTTTTTTTATCTGCTGGCTGGCTTTTCTGGCGCGTTAATTGCCGTGTTGTTCAGCGCACTGCCTGCGGTGATGGTGCAGGTGCTGGCGGGGCTGGCACTGCTTGCCACGCTCGGTGGCAGTCTGCAACGGGCGCTTGAGCAGCCCGAGGAACGGGACAGCGTCCTGATAGCCTTTTTGATCACCGCTTCCGGGGTAACGCTCTGCGGCATCGGCGCGGCGTTCTGGGGCCTGGTCGGCGGTGTAGTTGCACATCTGTTATTAAAGCGTAAAACAGCGTAACATCATCTGGGCATTGGTTATTTTCCCGCCAGCGGGTCAAAAAACCACGCATTTATCCCCTTTTTCAGCGGTTTGATTTGCCATTGTCCCACGTAAAATCACCGTAATCGACGATAACACGCGATCTTCTGCCTCAGACAACGACCGATAAGGGCTTAACAGGTGGCAAAAACTTTTCTGCGCAGCGGCAATCTGGATGCGGTTCTGGCTTTGGGCGAGAACGGCCAGCCCGTATTTGCGTCCGCCCTGCAAATCCGTGAAACCCTGCGTTTGCGCCGTCAGAGCGCGCTGGCAAATTGCCTGGCAATTCCACAAACCAACGAACGTGGCGACCGGCTTGACTGGTACTCGCCCTTTCCAGGCAAGGTTAAGTCCTGGATGGGCGCCAGCGATTATGAACGCCGCCAGGCTTTACAACATCTCACAGCCTGTCAGCAGGATCTGCAAGCCATCAGCGCAAGCGCCAGCAATGCGGCCAATCCGGCAATGCGCCTGTTCGGCGCGCTGTTAGGCAAAAGCTTGCAGTTTCCCAATCAGCAATATGTTTATCTGGTCAACGGCAAACCCGTCATTACCTTTTGGGGATTTGTAGATGCGCAGGAGCGGAATCGCGACGATGCGCTGGCCTGCCTGCGAGACAGTCTTGAAGAGTCGCTGCCAACCGTGCTGGTTGAACCGCCGCCCGAGCCGGTGACGATCGCTGCCGCCTCCGAATCCGAACCTGTTGTCGCACCGGAGCCGGAGATCGTGACGCCGCCAGTTCAGGAAAGCGCGGTTCAGGCTCCACAACCGACGCCCACGGCGACAGCGCGTCGTGGGCCTTTCCGCCTGTGGTATTTACTTCCAACCCTGGCGGTTGCCGCAGCAGCAGCGACCGCTGTGATATTGCATCTGCCTCAGTCAGAACCTGTGACAGTCACGCAACCGGTCGCGCAAAACACGCCAGCTCCGGCGCCAGTTACCGCCACTAAGCCACCAGCGGTCGTCGCGTCTGCTGAAAAATTGTCTGCCACGCTGCCACAGAAACCGGCGGCGGTGGTAGCAAATGCATCAACTGAGGCTGCGCCGACTTCCGCTGCGCCCGCTCCCTCTTCAACGCTTTCAAATGTGGTGGTGCCTGCTGTGCCTGCCAAACCCGACGATCTGGTGGTGACGCCGGATGCCGTGCGCGATGGACAGGTTCAGGTCATTGATGGCCGCTGGCGTGTGGATATTGAACAGATCAAAACCCCAACCGGTAAACCGCCGGTGATGCGTTTCCAGTTCAATAAAGGGAAAGGCAGCGTGCAGATCAGTCAGGGCAATACCACCTGCAAGGCAGACGTGACGGCCGCGATGACCAGCGCAGGAAACCTGGTGATTGAGAGCCGCTTTACTGCCCGGTGCGCGGACAAATCCCGTTACCGTATGCCATTGTTAGTGTGTCATTCCAGCATTGGCGCGGCCGTCTGTGAAGCGCAGTACAGTGCGGATCGTGTGTATCCCATTACGATTAAGCGTGAGAGTAAGTAACTATGTTGGCTCCCCTGATCGATGATAAGCAGAAAATTTCTCTGATTGAGAACAGCGGCGTGCAGTTCCTGGATTTTGGTCTGCAGCTTTCCGCGCCCCAGGCGCGACGCCAGTTTGTGCGCCAGACGGCAAACGGCCCCTTGCTGCGACTGAACGTGGACGGCAACAGCGGCAAATTTTTACTTTACCCACAGGACGGTGGCGCGCCTGAAGTGGTTCGCCCTGAAACCGACATCGCCCTGTCAGACTCGCTGACGCTGCTGGAAGCCTGCTGGTTGCCCCTGCCGATGCTGCGTTGCGCATCGGGCCGTCGCTTTATTGGCGGCCCTGAAAACTGGGCGCGCATGCGTCTGGTGGCGCTGGATAAACCCGACAGCACCGGCAATACGCACCGCGTCACGCTGGCCTTCGATACCCGCTGCGTCGCTGACGAAGATGGCGGCGAGCAACTCGGACTCACGCCGTCCGATGCGCAGAACGGCGTAACCTTTGCGCTGGCCTGGCATAACTACGAGCTGGGCGAATTCCTTGACCATACCTGGGTTGATGGCTGGTTGCGTGAGTCCTTCACCGACCGCGTAGCCGATCGCCGGGAGCAGGCAATCAGCCAGGCACTGCGCGAGTTTGAATATCAGGCGCATTACCTCAACCTGCTGGAATTGCTGGGCGAGCAGCTTAACCTGACCGAGATACACATTCAGGCCGCCACGCTGCAAACTCCGGCGGTCAACGTCGATATTATTCTCGACGTAGGGAATTCCCACACCTGCGGCATTCTGGTGGAAGACCATCCGGAAGAGAGCAACGGCCTGAAGCAGACCTATGAACTGCAAATGCGCGACCTGTCTCAGCCGCATCGGGTGTATAACGAACTGTTCGACAGCCGACTGGAATTTGCCGAAGCGCGTTTTGGTAAAGCCAATTTTTCACTGGAAAGCGGCCGCGAGCAGGCTTTTATGTGGCCCTCGTTAACCCGCGTCGGGCGTGAAGCCAGTCGCCTGGCCCTGCAACGCGCCGGTCTGGAAGGCAGTACCGGCCTGTCCAGTCCACGCCGTTACCTGTGGGATGAGGCACGCTATCAGCCGGGCTGGCGCTTTAATCAGCAGAGCCCGCAGGGGGAACCTCAGGCCTGCGCCGCGCCGTTTACCTCACTCATGAATGATGAAGGTCAGCCGCTGTATGCCCTGCCCGTGGATGAACGCTTACCGGTGTTCTCCGCCCACTACAGCCGCAGTTCGCTGATGACCTTTATGCTGTGTGAGTTGCTGGCTCAGGCGCTAATGCAAATGAACAGTGCGGCACAGCGCCAACGTATGCCGCAAAGCCATGCCCCGCGTCAACTGCGTCACGTTATTTTGACCCTGCCGTCCGCCATGCCAAAACCTGAACGGGAGATCTTCCGCCGCCGCATGCAGGAAGCCATCGCGCTGGTGTGGAAAGCCGAGGGCTGGCACCCGGCCGATGAGGATTTTACCGAGCAGAGCCAGTCCCAGAGCAGCAAGCCCGTTCCGGATGTGCAGATGGAGTGGGACGAAGCCACCTGTGGCCAGATGGTATGGCTGTTTAATGAGACGCAGGTGAACTTTGCCGGACGGGCAGAAGATTTCTTTAGCAGCATGGCTCGTCCCGACCGCCCGCGTGCGGCGGATGAACTGCCGGGCAAGAGCCTGCGTATTGCCTCTATTGATATAGGCGGCGGCACCACCGATTTAGCGATTACCCAGTATCGTCTTGACGACGGCCAGGGTAATAACGTCAAAATCACCCCGCGCCTGCTGTTCCGTGAAGGCTTCAAAGTCGCCGGTGACGATATTCTGCTGGACGTGATCCAACTGTGGATTTTACCCGCTCTGCAACAGAGCCTGCAAAAAGCCGGGCTGACCCTGGCGGAGCCGCTGATCAACAAGCTGTTTGGTCACGACAGCCGCATGGACGGACAGGCCACGTTACGCCAGCAGGCGACGCTGCAGCTGTTTATCCCGCTGGCTCAGGCGGTGCTGGAGCGCTACGAAAACTGGGATCCGCTGGAAAGCCACGCCGAGATCAATGCGCTGTTCGGGGAACTGGTCGAACAGCGCCCTGCCGATGCGGTGCTGGCGTTTGTTAACGGTGAAATTCAGCGTGAACTCGGCGGCAACAGCCGTTTTGATCTGCTTGAAGTGCCGCTGGTGGTCAGCATGGCTCAGCTGCACGCTGAGTTTATGCAACATCGCATGGCGATCATTCCGGCGCTGCGCTCTATGTGTGAAGTGGTGTCACTTTATCAGTGTGACGTCCTGTTGCTGACTGGACGTCCTTCGCGCTTCCCTGGCATTCAGGCGCTGGTGCGTCATCTGCAGCCGCTGCCGGGCAGCCGTATTTTATCGCTTGAGGGCTATCACACCAGCGACTGGTATCCGTTTAATAAACATGGTCGCATCGATAACCCCAAATCGACCGCCGCGGTCGGCGCAATGCTGTGCCTGCTGGCGCTGGATTTGCGCCTGAGCAGCTTTTGGTTCCGTGCAGGCGACTTTGAGCCTTATTCAACCATTCGTTATCTCGGTATGCTGGACGAAAATCAGGCGCTGACGGATGAAAACCTGTGCTACAGCGAAATCGATCTCGACGATCAGCAGTTTGCGTTGGACCGCAAAACCAGCTTTCGTATTCGCGGCAACGTATGCCTTGGATTCCGCCAGTTAGATAATGAGCGCTGGCCTGCCTCGCCGCTCTACAGCCTGACGCTCAATGATGCGGCACTGGCACGCAAAGTTGCAGGTGAAAGCGTTCTGCGTGTGAAGCTCGCCGTGAAGGCCGGCCCGGGTGCGCCCGGCCCTGAAAATCTGGTATTAAGCGAAGCCAAACTGGATGATGGCACGCGTGTTCCGCTTGAACATCTGAGCCTCAAACTCAATACTCTCTCCGCCACGGGCAATGCCAATGCGCAATACTGGATTGACAGCGGGAGTGTATGTAAACGATGAGATCGGTAAAACCCCGCCAGCCGCAGACGCTGGCAAAACGCCTGAGTTTATTGCAGGATGCTCTGAACGGCAGCCTGGCCTGGATCGAGAGTACCCGCGAGCAGTCGCCCCGTCTGGCTCTGGAAGCCGAAACCCTGACCCTGCAGTTACGGCAGGCTCGTGTACAAACTCAGGCCCTGGCGCAGCAGGTTGCGCGCCCGGTGACGCTGGCGCTGTTTGGCCAGTCCCAGGCGGGCAAAGCCTGGCTGTTGACGGAAATGGTGGCCGATGCACAGGGCCAGTTGATCACCGCGTTAAGTGATAAACCGGTGAATTATTTTCAGAATGTGAATCCCGGCAATCTCGACTTCGCCACCGCAACGCGTTTTACCCACCAGCGGGAACCCCTCTCTTCAGAGTGGCCCGTCGAGCTGACGCTGCTCAGCGAGACTGACGTGTTGCGCCTGGCCATCTCCTGTGGTGGAGGTGTCACCCAGCCCGACACCGCGAAAATTGACAGCGTGATGCAACGCCTGCAACGCCATCGCTTAACCACGCCACTGCCGGGCCTGGAGAGCGACGCGCTGGTCACGCTCTGGTCCTGGTGCCGCCGTCATCACCTGTATGACGCACAGCTGGATCGCCACTTCTGGCCACAGGCTGTGGAACTGGCGCCCTGGCTGAGCGTTGACGACCGCGTGCAGCTGTTTTCACTGCTGTGGCCGGCTGAGCCCGCCCTGAATGAGCTGGTGCGGAGTTTGCTGCATCTGCGCCATCAGCTTCGTAACAGCAGCCGGGTACTGGCTCCGCTTAGCCTGCTGACGGATAACGCCCTGTTGCCCGCTGAGCAGCTGATTGTTCCCGCCAGCGAGCAGGATCAGTCGCTGCCGATCGAGGTGTGCCCGTTAAACGGTAACCGTCTGGGTAAACCGCAGAACGTGGCGTTGGGATTACTTGCCCTGCTCACGCTTGAGGTCACTATTCCCCTTAGCTCCACCCCGCGCACCGCGCTCTATGATGATGCAGACATGCTGGAGCTGCCCGCACCGGGTACGCCCAGCGATCCGGCCCTGCGTGAAGAACGCCAGCGCCTGCAGCAGCAGGATGCATTACGCGCACGCCTGCTGGAGCACAAACGTACACTGATACCGGGCATTTATGCCGCCCGCCAGAGTATCGATTTGCTGTTAATCTGCACCGCTGCCAGCCAGCGTCAGGATGTTGACGTCGCCAGTCAGGCGTTACGCGAATGGCAGCGTCACCAGCCGGTCAATGAGGCGGGCGAGAAACCCCGTCTGATTTGGGCTATTACCCCTTACGATGCGCGGCATCAGCAGATCAACGTCGACGAGGCAGTCCAGCGTCAGGTGGGGCAGCCGGGTCAGCAATGGGGTTCCATGCTGGCACTGGATCGCGCAGGCGTGGACCGGATGTCTGACTGGTTACAGCAAGAAATGCAGCCTGAAGCCCGTCGCGATATGCTGATTGCCCAACTGGCACAAATTCAGCACACCGTTGTCGAGCGTCGCCTTCAGCCCTGGACGGAGGCAGGTGCATCGCCCGACCAGGCGGCACGCAAGCAAAGCATCGCCGATACACTGCTGAAGTGTTTACAACACCGCACCGGGTTACATGGCGAACTGCTTGAGCGCTTACAGCCCTCCCGCGAGGCCCTGCGTCAGCTCTGGCTCAACCAGTCGACCTCATCCGTTCCGGCGGCGACGTCCAGCATTCAGGCCCCGGAAAATCAGTTTGGTATTGGCTTTGAATTTGATTTGTTCAGCGATAACGAAGTTGAACAGCCCGCCCCGAAGCAGACCAGCTTCGGTCAGGGCTCGGCACAGTTTCCGCGTCAGGTGTTTAGCCTGTGGCTTAACCACCTGCGTCAGCTGCCGGAAAATCAGAGCCTGCTGGCTTTACTGAACATTGATAAAGCCACGATGGAGTGGTTGATCGAAGAGTTGATCACGGCCAGCTTTCGTACCGGTATTCTACAGTCCCTGCAGCAGGCGCTGCATGAACCCGATGCGCAGAGCATGACGCATGAATCACGTGCTGACCGTCAGGTCACGCGCGCGATGACGGTGCTGGGGGATTTTGTGGCCTGGCTGGGCTTCCTGCAGCGTCCGGAATCGGAACGTCCTGGCAGCCGCGTCAATCGCGGGCAGCCTGTTTTCTCACGCCCGCCGGCACCCAGCGTTAATTTCAGCGCAGGACAGCGCCTGACGAAGCTTTCCGCCGCGCCGGCAAACCATACGGCCTATTATATTTACGACTGGCTGGTGGGGCTTAACACGGTGATTATCGAAAACAATGGCTATACCGGTGGGGGCGACTTGCCGGTTGCAGCGCGAGAGTCACTTACCGCTCTGCTGAAGCCACTGCGCCACTAACCGTAAATCAGGCGCAGCTCGCCTGCCAGCGACTGCGCCGCCTCTTCCAGCAACGCCACCACGGGGGCCAGTTCCTCATTGCGCCGTTCTGCATGCAGCAGATGAATTGTGGCGGGCAACGCCATTCCTCCGGTCAGCCAGTCCCATAGCGCATCCAGATTATTGCCAAATCCGGCAGGGCAATCGCTCTGCGCCGCAAACGCATGATAGAACGCCTCGCGATCGATGAGCTGGCGCAGATCAAAGCTTAAGGTCAGCATGGTTACTGGACCGGCTTAAAGGTACGATAGTGGTCGGTCGAGAGAAAAACCAGACCATCAGAGGAGTAGACCAGCCTGTCAGCCTCACGGTGGCCACAGCGGTAGTTCACATCCGCCTCGAACCACTGGCGATCGGCGCGTTCAGGCAATTTTCGTTCCCGATTGGAAAAGCGATCGCCGCCGATGGCCCGCCCCGGCAACACCTCACACAAGTCCCCTTTCGCTGGATTCCAGCCAAGGCGACGCGCCTGCTTTTTGGTAATGTAGTAATCGGGCAATTGCTGATGCTGCAGCACCCAACGGGCGACCGTTCGCACATCCGTTAAGGCAGCGATATCCGAGGCCGACGTTTTGGCTGGTGCAGACGTCAGATAAGGTCTCAACCCCACCCAACAGAGAACAAGGATCAGAACCAGTCCAACCCACAGTTTTTTTGACATGATGGCATCCCTTTAAACAGGATGCAGATGATAACAGTTTTAGCGGGCGATAAAAAAGCGCGGGCCAGATTGCCTGGCCCTGGCGGGATACTGCTTTTACTGCATGGCTGACTGCGAAGGCACAGTGTGACGGCGCCATGCACCGGGTGCAACACCGTACTGACGCTTAAAGCTGCGGTTAAAAGACTGTTGCGAGTCAAATCCGAGCGATATCGCGACATTCAGGATTGGCTCGTTGGTACTGGTCAGACGGTCGGCCGATTTTTTCAGCTTCTTCATGCGAATGTATTCACCCAGTGGATAGCCGGTGTGCTCTTTAAACATCCGTTGCAGGTGCCATTTAGAATAGCCAGCGCGCTCAGAAACAGTGTCGAGATCGAGACGTGCTTCGATATTGTTATCGATCCAGCTAATCAGGTCGTGAATAAAAGCGTTACTCATCATGTTTATTCTCCCGTCGCGGCGCGAACAGTATTAGTATCAGTTGCAGTTACACTTAAGCGTGGCTGACAATGCCATTTAATGCAAGTTTAATTAATACATTAAATGCCGCACTTTTTATGGGGCTTATTTTTGGCTGCTGCCAGGCACCGATCGCGGCGTTGAAACCGCACATAAAGTGTATCAGTAATTCTTGCAGTTCTTAGACGCACAAGCCTACACTCCTCGCGATAAATTGCAACCATAGAAGTTGCAAATATTGGCCTTCGGGCTTTATTTCACTGTCATCGCGGGATTACAAAATGATTACTCACTGGGTTCGTCAGGGATCTTCCCTGCTGGGAATGGGGCTGCTGGTTAGTCTGCTAAGCGGTTGTGACACGGGCCAGGCTAAAAATGCCCCGCCGCCGCCGCCCGATGTCAGCGTTGCGGACGTGTTGGTGAAGCCTGTCAGTCAATGGGACAGCTTCAACGGGCGCGTTGAAGCCGTTGAAAGCGTGCAGCTCCGGCCTCGCGTTTCGGGTTATATCAATAGCGTTAATTATCATGAAGGCGACGAGGTCAGGAAAGGTCAGGTCCTGTTTACCATCGACGATCGCAGCTACCGTGCCGCGCTGGAACAGGCAAAAGCGACGCTGGCCCGCGCGCGCAGTCAGGCCAGCCTGACACGCAGCGAATCGGCGCGCACCGAGAAGCTGGTGGGTACACAGGCGGTGTCACGCGAGATGTGGGAACAGCGACGTTCCACAGCCAGTCAGGCTCAGGCTGATGTTCTGGCCGCCGAATCCTCTGTTGACATGGCTCAACTCAATCTGGATTTCACCCGCGTCACCGCGCCGATTGACGGACGGGCCAGCCGGGCCATGATAACTGCCGGTAATCTTGTCACCGCCGGGGACAGCGCCAGCGTACTGACCACGCTGGTTTCGCAGGACAAGATGTTTGTCTATTTCGACGTCGATGAGACCACCTTCCTGCACTATCAGGCTATGGCACGTCAGGGACAGCAGCGGCATGCCCTGCCCGTTGAAATCGGCCTGGCCGGCGAACAGGGTTATCCGCATCGCGGCAACGTTGATTTTCTTGATAACCAACTTAACGCCAGCACCGGTACGATCCGCATGCGCGCCCTTCTGGACAACCGCCAGCGCACCTATACGCCCGGCCTGTTTGCCCGCGTTCGCCTTCCCGGTAGCGCGCAGTTTAATGCCGTGTTAATTGACGACAAAGCCGTGCTGACCGATCAGGACCGCAAGTACGTCTATGTGGTCGATGCACAGGGTAAAGCCCAGCGTCGTGATGTTCATCCCGGCGCGATGGCGGACGGATTACGCATCGTTAACACCGGATTACAGGCGGGCGATCGGGTTATCGTTGCCGGCCTGCAAAAAGTGTTTATGCCTGGTATGCCGGTAACGGCAAAAACCGTCGACATGGCCGCGACTGCCGCGCAATAACCTGAGGTTGTTATGGATTTTTCCCGCTTTTTTATTGATCGGCCAATCTTTGCCGCCGTGCTGTCCGTCTTGATTTTTATGACCGGACTGATCGCTATCCCGCTGCTGCCCATCAGTGAGTATCCGGACGTGGTGCCGCCCAGCGTGCAGGTGCGGGCCGAATATCCGGGCGCTAACCCGAAAGCCATCGCCGACTCCGTGGCAACGCCGCTTGAAGAGGCAATTAACGGCGTTGAAAACATGATGTACATGAAGTCCGTGGCCGGCTCTGACGGCGTGCTGGTGACCACCGTGACCTTCCGCCCGGGTACCGATCCGGATCAGGCCCAGGTTCAGGTGCAAAACCGCGTAGCCCAGGCCGAGGCGCGGTTGCCGGAGGACGTGCGCCGTCTCGGGATCACGACACAAAAAATGTCGCCGACCCTGACCTTGGTGGTGCATCTGTTTTCCCCTGATAACACCTACGATTCGCTCTATCTGCGTAACTACGCCACGCTGAAAGTCAAAGATGAGCTTGCCCGTCTGCCGGGCGTAGGGCAAATCCAGATTTTTGGCGCGGGTGAATACGCGATGCGCGTCTGGCTCGATCCCAACAAAGTGGCGGCGCGCGGCTTAACCGCCTCGGACGTTGTGAAAGCGATGCAGGAGCAGAACGTTCAGGTTTCTGCGGGGCAACTTGGGGCGGAACCGTTAAAAAAACAGAGCGATTTTCTGCTGTCCATTAATATGCAGGGACGGCTGGAAAACGAGCAGCAGTTTGGCGATATCATTCTGAAAACGTCAGAGGACGGCTCACTGGTCCGGCTGCGTGACGTGGCGCGGATTGAAATGGGTTCAGGCAGCTATGCCCTGCGTTCGCAGCTCAATAACAAAGACGCCGTCGGTATTGGTATTTTCCAGGCACCGGGTGCCAATGCTATCGATCTGTCAAACGCCGTGCGTGCCAAAATGGATGAACTGGCCACCCGTTTCCCCAACGATGTGAAGTGGGCTGCGCCCTACGATCCCACCGTGTTTGTCCGCGACTCCATTAAGGCTGTCGTGCAAACCCTGCTGGAAGCGGTGTTTTTAGTGGTGCTGGTGGTGATTCTGTTCCTGCAAACCTGGCGCGCTTCCATTATTCCCCTGCTGGCGGTTCCGGTATCCGTGGTCGGCACCTTTAGCGTGCTGTATCTGCTGGGGTTCTCGCTCAACACGCTAAGCCTGTTCGGACTGGTGCTGGCCATCGGTATCGTGGTGGACGATGCCATCGTGGTGGTGGAAAACGTTGAACGCAATATTGAGATGGGACTGTCCCCCAAAGCCGCTGCCCATCAGGCGATGCGTGAGGTATCCGGCCCGATCATTGCCATCGCCCTCGTGCTGTGCGCGGTGTTCGTGCCTATGGCGTTTCTGTCGGGCGTAACCGGCCAGTTTTACAAACAGTTTGCCACTACGATTGCGATTTCAACCGTGATCTCCGCCATCAACTCACTGACCCTGTCTCCCGCACTGGCCGCGATGTTACTGAAGGATCATCAAGCCCCCAAAGATATGCCGACGCGCCTGATCGACAGGTTGTTTGGCTGGATTTTCCGTCCGTTTAACCGCTTCTTTCAGCGTAGCGCGCACGGCTATGAATCGATGGTGGGGAAAACCCTGCGTCGTCGCGGCGCGGTGTTTGGTGTTTACCTGGTCTTACTGGCTGGCGCGGGCTGGATGTTTCATGCGGTGCCGGGTGGATTTATTCCTACTCAGGACAAGCTTTACCTGATCGGCGGCGTCAAAATGCCGGAAGGCTCGTCGCTGGCGCGCACCGATGAAGTGATTCGTCAGATGAGCGAAATCGGCCTGCAAACGGAAGGCGTGGCCTATGCGGTGGCCTTCCCCGGCCTCAACGCGTTGCAGTTTACGAATACGCCGAACAGCGGCACGGTCTTTTTTGGCCTGAAGCCCTTCAGCGAACGTAAACAAACGGCGGCGCAGATTAACGCGGAGATCAATGCAAAAATTTCCCGCATTCAACAGGGATTTGGCTTTTCAATTATGCCACCGCCTATCCTGGGGCTGGGCCAGGGTTCGGGCTATTCCCTTTACGTTCAGGATCGGGCCGGACTGGGCTATGGCGCATTGCAGACCGCCATTAACACCCTCTCGGGTGCGGTCATGCAGACGCCGGGCATGCACTTCCCGATCTCCTCTTATCAGGCTAACGTGCCACAGCTGGAGGTGCAGGTTGACCGCGATAAGGCGAAAGCACAGGGCGTAGCGTTAACCGATCTGTTCAGTACGCTACAAACTTATCTGGGTTCATCCTACGTTAATGACTTTAACCGCTTTGGGCGCACCTGGCGCGTCATGGCGCAGGCTGACGGTGAATTCCGCGACAGCGTTGAGGACATCGCGAACCTGCGTACCCGTAACGACCGCGGTGAGATGGTGCCGATTGGCAGCATGGTGCACATCACCACGGCCTACGGCCCCGATCCGGTTATTCGTTATAACGGCTATCCGGCGGCTGACTTGATCGGCGATGCCGATCCACGCGTGCTCTCATCGGCCCAGGCAATGCGTCAACTTGAAACGATGTCCGGTCAGCTGCTGCCGAACGGCATGAATATCGAATGGACCGATCTCAGCTATCAGCAGGCGACGCAGGGTAATACGGCCCTGATTGTTTTCCCTGTCGCTGTCCTGTTGGCGTTTTTAGTGCTGGCTGCGCTGTATGAGAGCTGGACGCTGCCGCTTGCGGTGATCCTGATTGTGCCGGTGACCATGCTGTCTGCGCTTGTGGGCGTCTGGTTAACCGGTGGGGATAACAACGTGTTCGTGCAGGTTGGACTGGTCGTACTGATGGGGCTGGCCTGTAAGAACGCCATTCTGATTGTGGAGTTCGCCCGCGAACTGGAGATTCAGGGCAAAGGCATTACCGAAGCGGCGCTGGAAGCCTGCCGTCTGCGCCTGCGTCCTATCGTAATGACCTCAATCGCCTTTATTGCCGGCACGATCCCCCTGATTCTGGGTGAAGGTGCGGGTGCTGAGGTGCGTGGCGTTACCGGCGTTACCGTGTTCTCCGGTATGTTAGGCGTTACGCTGTTTGGCCTGTTCCTGACGCCAGTGTTCTACGTAACGCTGCGCAAGCTGGTGACGCGCAAAGCCGCTCAGCAGCGCTTACAGAACGCGCCATAACGGAGTCGACAGCGGGCGATGAAAAACCGCCTGCTGTCATCCCTCCGGCTTCATGCTTTCCCACCTGCTTAGCGCACCGCTTTTTCTTTTAAAAATACACCCTGAATGAGCGAGGCAGAATGTTGCCGTCGCATGCATGACATAGTTATGGCTGATAATGTGACGGACGCGCTATCCCGCATGATTGATTATCTGTCGCACGCGCCTGTGACCTTGAAAAGCAAAAAACAAAAGGAAATGTTCAGAATGCCGTTTCGTTTTCAGCGCAATATAATGATTCTGTGCCTGCTTGTGATTTCACTTCCTTCAATTAGCTTGCCCCTTTCGCCATACCAGCAATTTGATGGACTGATAAGATCGCCCCTTACCCTTGAGGTGACGCTGAGCAATGGCCAGTTCGCTGAGCTTGATGCCTTTGTCACCCGACCCAGCGGAACAGGTTCCGCACCGCTGGTCTTGATGACTAACGGAACTGAAGGCTCCCGGGCCTTTGATCGCGGCATCATGAATCCAAACCGTATGTCAGGCACGGCTCTGGCGTTTGCACGCCACGGCTATGCTGCAGTGGTGGTGTTGCGCGAAGGCTATGGCCACTCAAGCGGAAACGCAGAATATGCGGGCGGTTCATGTGAACAGCCGCGTCATCAGCTGGCCGGGCAGCGAGATCGGATGGATCTGCTGGCCGCGCTTGCTGTACTGCAAAGACAGCCGTGGGCATCGCGGGAAAACGCGATTCTGGCTGGCATCTCTTCCGGCGGCTTTGCCGTTCTGGCAACCAGCGCGGCGAATCCGCCTGGCGTTAGCGCGGTCATTAATTTTGACGGCGGCCGGGGCGCGAATAAAGATAAATCGCTTTGTGATGGACCGGGTCTGCTTACCGCATTCGAACGCTACGGTGCAACGGCACGTCTCCCCTCGCTCTGGCTCTACTCTGCCAACGATCAGGATTTCTCGCCTGACATGGGAAGAACGTTTTATAACGCTTATCGACGTCAGGGCGACAGCGCTGAATTTCGTGAAATGCCCCCCTTTGGTAAGAATGGGCATGTTTTCATGGAAAGTGCGCCTGAAGCATTTTGGTGGCAGACGGTTTCCGCGTTTCTAAAAACGCATCATCTGCCTTACAAAGAGGTTGTCTCTCTCCCCGACACTCCCTTGCCCGTGCCTGCGGCGTTAAATAAAGCCGGGGCGGATGCGTTTAAAAGTTACACCTCGTCCCGTCTTTATGAAAAAGCCTTTGCCATCAGTCCGGAAGGCGCATGGGGAAGCGCCTATTGGGCCAGAACCGGCCACGATGCGGCCAGCATCGCCCTTGAACATTGCAATACCTTTAACCGTGGTAATAAAGGTAGTTGCAGGCTGTATGCTATCGGTGATGCGGTTGTTTTACGCTAAGCCTGCACGCTAAAAAAATGACGGGCCAGAGAGAAAGGACAGTACCCTGTAACAGGGGGATAATCATGGTGACGGGCAAAATGTGACGCGCGCTGCAAAGCGCTGTTTCCTGGAAGGGCGGTCAATACATAAAAAAAGCCGCATCAGCGGCTTTTTTTGCACTCGCTTTCAGGCTCTGCCACATCCGGTTCCGGTACGGCGGTGCAGTTGCTGGTATCGTGGGTTTTCAGCTCATTTAAGGCATCGGCCACCGTGCGTTTGGCCAGGACCGCGAGTGAGGCCTGTTCGGCTTCTTCTGCGATGGATTTAAAATACCAGCACAGGTTGGCGCTGACCAGGCAACGCGGCGCGACGTCCGGGCGCGCAGCCCAGAGTTTTTTATCATCAGTGACGGAAACATAAATATCACGCAGGGTGATGTCTGCCGCCGGTCGGCCAAGATGAATGGAGCCAGTGCGTCCCAGCGTAGACACAATAATGCCGTCACGCGTTAATGGCACCATCAACTTGCGAATAAAACTCGGGTTTGCTTCAAGCCCGTAAGCGAGAATCGCGCTGGTAGAGCGTTTTCCCATTTGCTCCGCCATCGCCACGCTCAGAACCATTTGCAAAGCTGTCGGGAAGCGATAATCAAGCATCTTTGTATCCTGAATTGCGGTGCGTTTTTGTTGTTGTATTGCCGCATGAGTGAACAATGAATCAGCGGTAAATATAACAAAGGCGGTGGGTTTTTAGAAGCAAGAGGCCTGCGACAAGGCACATATTCACCACCCTGAAGCCGTTAACAGCACAAGGTGCTTACCGCCCTCGTGCTTGCCGATTCGCTTAAGGCGCTGCGCTGACCGGTGCGGGAAGCCGTTTTTTTAACGCGGCTACCAGCAGCAGGTTCAGCACGGCGAGCGTGCAAAGCAGCCATAAAGTGACGTCTGCGCCCAGGGTGGCAAACACATAGCCAAACACCAGCGGCGTTATTGCCTGGCCCATTAGCGCCGGACGCGCCATTCTGCCTGCCAGCACGGCATAGGCTTCCGGTTTGACCATCACCAAGGGCAACGTCCCCCGCACTATCGCACGCAGGCCGTTGCCTGCACCGTAAAGTATCATGCTGAACAACGCCGTTTGAGGAAACAGCGCCAGCAGCACCAGGCCCAACGCGACGAATCCAACAGAAAAAAACGTGGTCCAGATGGGATGACTCCCTTTGAAAACCATATCGATAATGCGCGAAGCCACCTGGCACGGCCCCAGTATGGCGCTGATCGCCAGCGCCGAGGCCAGGCTGTAACCGCTCGCCTCCAGCAGGGTAATAAGCTGCACGGAGATGGCCGTCATGATGACCGATGCCAGGGTGAAAATGGCACACAGCAGGCGAAACAGCACCGCAGGGAAATCGGCCTCAGCGGGAGGCGGGCTGTGACGTTTAACCGCTACGGGCAGACTGCTCTGCGGCAGCGCAAAGAGATAAACGGGCAGAACGCACACCAGTAACAGTCCGGCGATGGCAAAACAGGCGCCGCGCCAGTCAAGCCAGTGGATCAGCAGTGCCGTTCCCGGCCAGACCAGGCTGGTGCAGAAACCGGAAATAAGCGTTATGCCGGTTATCGCGCTGCGCGCATGTCCACCATAGCGAGTGCCCAGAGTGGCAAAGAGCGCATCGTACAGCCCCATCGCCATGCCTACGCCAATGATGACCCAGGCCAGTAAAAACACAGGTAAATGATGGCTGAACCCCATGAGGATCAACCCTGCTGCCATCACAAAGCCATTTAACGCCAGCATCAAACGCCCGCCGGTCCGGGCAATCATGTGCCCACAGCGCGGGGCCAGCAGCCCGGAAACCAGAATGCCTAACGAGAGCCCACCATAAACCCACTGTTGCGACCAACCGGTCTCCGCCACGATGGGCGCGGCCATCACCGCCATCAGATAAAAGGATCCGCCCCAGGAGAGGATCTGAACCAGCCCCATAAGGACAATGCTGAGTGAGCCGGGCTTTTTGATTACGTCCATGTCGGGAATCCGTTAGCGAGCGAAGCGTTTTTATAACATGTTAATGCAATGGAAAAAACGTGGCCCGCTTTTTCCTGCCTGAGACGAATGGCGGCACGGTTTTAATAACACGACTTATAGTATGTTGTAACTATAATCGCTATTGCAGCGCCATTCGACTTCTGCCACATTGAGCATGTTGTAACTATGGAGAACAGAATGGCGCGCTACGATTTAGTGACTGACATGCAGCAATGCGTAAAAGATCTTGAGCAAGCGTTAAGTGCCTTGCGGGAGCAGATCGAGTCGCTTCCGCTATTGATTGCCCGGGTCTTTCGTTTACCGCCCGTCGAAAAAGGTCATGAGCACGATCCTGTGACGCAACTTGCTGTTGAGCAGCTGCTTGGCATTCAGGCGCGAGACATGGCCATGAATCACTACTGCAGGCTGTTTATGCAACATCAGTCGGAAAAGCTCAGTACTAAAGCCGCCGTGCGCTTGCCAGGTGCGCTTTGTATTGCATGCAGTGAACAGGAAGAAACGGAGCTCACTGCGCACATCGCGGGAATCAATCAGCTTAAAGCCCGGCTTGAGCACCTGATTACGGTGGAGTCCGGCCTGCCCTCTGAAGCCCGCTTTGAGTTTGTCCATCAGCATTTACGAGGGCTAATCACCCTGAATGCCTACCGGACCATCACCGCGATCGCGGCCCCCGAAAGTGTACGTTTTGGCTGGGCCAATAAGCAGGTGATTAAAAACGTGAAACGGGAAGAGATTGTTGCCCAACTGGAAAGAAGCCTGAAAGCGGGCCGCGCCCAGGCACCCTGGACACGAGAACAGTGGGCAGAAAAGGTTCAACAGGAGCTGGCAGATGTCCGCGCCCTGCCCGCCTCAGCACGTCTTAAGATTAAACGCCCGGTGAAAGTGCAGCCTATTGCGCGCATCTGGCGCGCAGAAGAGAAAAAGCAAACCCAGCTGGCCTGCCCGTCACCGATTCTGGTGCTGTGCCGCGACCGCAGCCAGGTGCCGCAGTTGGGTGAACTGCTAAATTATGATGCCGACACTATTACGCATCGCTATAAGCCAGCCGCCGAACCGCTTTCTTTGCTGATCCCCCGGCTGCACTTATGGGTTGATTGTCTGGTGTGATATCAGGGCCGTGAAGGCCCTGACGTGCCTGACCTACTGCTTCATGCTGCCAACCATCTCTTCCGGGCGAACCCAGGCATCAAACTCGTCTTCAGTCAGATAACCCAGTTTCAGCGCCGAGGCTTTAAGCGTTAGGCCTTGCTTGTGAGCCTGCTTGGCAATTTCCGCCGCTTTGTCATAACCGATGTGGGTATTTAACGCGGTAACCAGCATGAGCGATTCGTTGAGTAACTGTTCAATTCGCTCACGCACCGGCTCAATACCGGTCGCGCAGTGGTGGTTAAAGCTGTCCATGCCGTCGGCCAGTAAACGAACCGATTGCAGGAAGTTATGAATAATCATCGGACGATAAACGTTCAGCTCGAAGTTGCCTGACGCACCGCCCATGTTAATCGCTACATCATTTCCCATCACCTGGCAGCACAACATTGTCAGGGCTTCACACTGGGTGGGATTCACTTTGCCCGGCATAATGGAGCTGCCCGGTTCATTTTCCGGAATAGCGATTTCACCGATACCACAACGTGGGCCCGATGACAGCCAGCGCACGTCGTTGGCAATCTTCATCAGCGACGCCGCCAGCCCTTTGAGTGCGCCGTGCGCATGCACCAGCGCATCGCAGGTTGCCAGCGCTTCGAATTTGTTGGGGGCGGTCACGAAGGGTTGTCCAGTCAGGTCGGCCAGTGCTTTCGCCACGCGAACGGCATATTCAGGATGCGTATTCAACCCGGTTCCTACCGCCGTTCCCCCCAGCGCCAGTTCTCCAAGGTGCGGAATGCTCTGTTCGATGTGCCTGAGGTTATGCTCAAGCATGGCAACCCAGCCCGAGATTTCCTGGCCCAGTGTTAACGGTGTGGCGTCCTGGAGATGGGTGCGGCCAATTTTAACGATGTCTTTAAACGCCTCAGATTTGGCGCTCAGCGTTTGTTTAAGCACGTTCAGCTGTGGAATCAGATGTTCACGCACCGCAATGACGGCCGCCACGTGCATGGCGGTGGGAAACACATCATTCGAACTCTGGCTCTTGTTGACATCGTCGTTAGGATGCACGAGGCGCGCCATACCGCGCTCTCCGCCGAGCAGCTCACTGGCCCGGTTAGCCAACACTTCATTCATGTTCATGTTGGTCTGGGTACCTGAACCGGTCTGCCAGATTGCCAGAGGGAATTCGTCACTGTGCTTGTCCGCTAACACCTCATCGGCGGCGTTCACGATCGCTTCGGCTCGCTCGGCGGGCAATAAGCCCAGATCCCGGTTAACACTCGCGGCGGCGCGCTTGGTCATTGCCAGCGCATGAACCAGCGCGACAGGCATTTTTTCTGTTGAGATGCGGAAGTGCTCCAGTGAGCGCTGTGTCTGAGCGCCCCAAAGTTTCTCAGCCGGTACATCAATTGGCCCCATTGAATCTTTTTCAACGCGATTGGCTGCCATGATTCTCTCCTTAGCACAGTTTTAGATAAGACTTAGCGTCATCCGTTGTCGGTTAGCCCCTGTCTGACGCGATTAAACTTACACAATTTTTTAACATCCTCCGAGCTTAGCATCCTTCTTGCGCGGGATATGTATTTTCCATGGCGGTTTCTGGTTTAATAAGCGCAGTCTTTTTCCGCCAGTAAGGCAATTAAAAAAATGAAAAAAATGATTAACTCCCTGCAAAATTATGCATGGGGCAGTAAAACCGCGTTAACCTCGCTGTATGGCATAGCCAATCCAAAGCAGTTACCGATGGCTGAATTGTGGATGGGTGCGCACCCTAAAAGCCCATCGACTGTGGAAGAACATGGCAAGCCCCGTTCGTTACGTGATGTGATTACAGCCAATCCGCAGCAGATGCTGGGCGATGCCGTGGCGAAGCGCTTTGGTGAGCTGCCTTTTTTGTTTAAAGTGCTGTGTGCCGATCAGCCGCTTTCCATTCAGGTGCATCCCAGCAAACGCGCCGCCGAAGAAGGTTTTGCGCGTGAAAATGCCGCGTCAGTCCCTCTCAATTCCGCAGAACGCAATTATAAAGACGCTAACCATAAGCCCGAACTGGTCTATGCGCTGACGCCCTTCAAAGCCATCAACGGCTTTCGCGAACTGAACGAAATGGTTTCGCTGCTGAAGCCGGTAGCCGAGGCACATCCGCAGATCGCCCAGTTCCTGCGCCAGCCCACTTTGGCGAATCTTGCCCAGCTGTTTTCCACCCTGCTTTCCCTTGAGGATGATGAAAAAACGCAGGCGTTGCGCATACTGATGACCGCCGCTCAGCAGCATCATGGCGAGCCATGGCAGACTATCAATGACATTGCGGAAGTGTATCCGCAAGACAGCGGCCTGTTTTCACCGCTGCTGCTTAACGTGATCACGCTGCAACCCGGCGAAGCCATGTTCCTGTTTGCCGAAACCCCGCACGCCTACCTGCACGGCGTCGCGCTGGAAGTCATGGCCAACTCTGATAACGTGTTGCGCGCGGGCCTGACGCCGAAATATATCGATATTCCAGAATTGATGGCCAACCTTGCATTTAAAGAAAAGCCGGCCAGTCAACTGCTCACGCAACCCGAGCAGCAGGAAAACAGCCTGAATTTCCCCGTACCCGTGGAGGATTTTTCGTTCTCAATTCATGCGCTTACTGATAAGACACTTTCAGTGCATCAGGACAGCGCTGCGTTGCTGTTTTGTATTGAAGGCGAGGCGACGCTCGTCTGTGGTCAGGAGCAGCTGGTGCTCAAACCTGGCGAATCCTGTTTCGTGGCAGCCAGCGATCCGTCTCTGACCATTGCAGGTCACGGTCTTGTTGCGCGCGTGTTTAATGAGTTAAGCTGAGACGGCTGACGTCAACGCGCTTAACTGCTATTATTTCAATCTATTAGCAAAAAATGCCTGTGGGCGCTTTTTCATCCGCCGTTTGGCGCGGTCTGCCAGGCGGGTGAAATCAAGGATAAGGACGATTCAGCAATGAAAAAGACTCAAGTTGCCGTTGGTGTGGTAGTTGCTCTGGGCGTAGTCTGGACAGGTGCGGCGTGGTTTACCGGCAAAAAGCTGGAAAGCAATATGGATCAGATGATCCAGAACGCCAATGCCCAGTTGACGGCGATGGCCCCTAACAGTCGTCTTAAAGTGAGCTATCAGGATTATCAACGCGGCATTTTCAGCAGTAAAATGAATGTGGTTATCCAGGCGAGCTCGCAGACGGAAGACAACCCGCTGCTTAAACCCGGCCAGAGCATCATTCTGAATGAACAGATCGATCACGGTCCTTTCCCGTTTGCCCAGCTGAAAAAATTTAACCTCATTCCCAGCATGGCCTCCGTTCACACCACGCTGGCAAACACCGATGCGGTTAAAAAACTGTTTGAGCTGACCAACAATCAGTCGTTTATCAATGCTGAAACGCGCGTGGGATACAGTGGAAGCACCGACACCGCGGTGAATATTCTGCCCATCGATTATCAAAATGCACAAACGGCGCAGCGTGCGGCCACCAGCGGCGGCACGGTGAATATCAGCGCGGATAACAAAGGCGATAAAGTTTCGCTGGACAGCGACATCGACAGTATTGCTATCACCAGCAAAAACCAGGTCGATCAGCCGGTCATGTTTACGCTAAACGGGCTGAAGCTTAAAGCCGATACGCACCTGACCAGCGAAGGCGTTCGCATTGGCGATCAGTCAATCAGCGTGGATAAACTGGCTGCCGCCGTAAACGGACAGGACGCGGTGATCCTCAATAAGATGGTCGGTGATTCTGCTTTTGATAATAAAGCGGGCAAAATCAGTGGCGACATCAACTATAAAATTGATGGCGTGGAAGTGCAGAAACAAAATCTGGGCCAGTTCGCATTAAAAATGAAGCTGTCTCAGTTCGATGCGCAAAGCGTAAAAACCTTCTCTGACAACTACAACGCACAGCTGACCACGCTGATGAATCAGCCGGGCGTGGAAGATGATCCGGTTCGTTTCCAGGACGGTGTCCGTGCCATTCTGCTAAATAATCTGCCTACCCTGCTAAAAGGTGCGCCTACCGTTAGCGTTGCGCCGCTGAGCTGGAAGAACGATAAAGGCGAAAGCACCTTTAATCTGAACGTTAATTTTAACGACCCGTCGACGGTAACGGGCGAGCCGCAAACGCTGGCCGCATCGGTCGATCGCGTGCTGAAAACGCTGGATTTGAAACTCTCTGTGAATATGCCAATGGCAACCGAAACCATGCGCCACATTGGTCTGGCAGAGGGCTATCAGGCGGACGACGCGCAGAAGCTGGCGGATCAGCAGGTCAAAGGCCTGGCAGCGATGGGACAGATGTTCCGTCTGACACAAACCCAAGACAACAATATTGTTACCAGCCTGCAGTATGCCAACGGCCAGGTAAATATGAACGGCGACAAAATGACGCTGGAACAGTTTATGTCGCGTTACATGCTGGGCGTGCCAACCAACGAAGGCATGCCAGAGTAACGTTTTCTTTACCACGTCAATCAGGCGGCCTTTGGCCGCCTTTTTTATGCCAATGCCTGGCGGGTGTGCCGCTGTTGGTAAATTCATTCAGTGCCCATCACCTTCCCTTGCGCAATTTATCAGCACCTGACTCACTCGTTGCGCAAATTGCTGGCGTTGTTGCGCAAGATATTTTTATAATGCTCTGCACTTTACAGATACCCGGACGAGTGCACTCCATGATTGATTTAAAACTTCCGCTTACCGACATTCATCGCCACCTTGATGGCAACATCCGTGCACAAACCATTCTTGATTTAGGCCGCCAGTTTAACCTGTCCTTGCCCGCCACTACGCTTGAAGCCCTGCGCCCACATGTGCAGGTAACCGAAACCCAACCGGATCTGGTGAGCTTTCTGCAAAAGCTGGACTGGGGCGTAAAAGTGCTGGGCGATCTTGACGCCTGCCAGCGCGTAGCCCGCGAAAACGTGGAGGATGCCGCCAGAGCAGGTATCCATTACGCCGAGCTGCGTTTTTCGCCAGGCTACATGGCGATGACCCATAATCTGCCGATTGCAGGCGTGGTTGAAGCGGTCATTGATGGCATAAACGCCGGATGCCAGCAGCATGATATTGAGGTGCGTTTAACCGGCATCATGAGCCGCACGTTTGGTGAACAGGCCTGTCTGGATGAGCTCAACGGTTTACTGGCCTTCCGCGACCATATCACCGCCGTCGACTTAGCTGGTGACGAGCTGGGGGCGCCGGGGAGTCAATTCCTCAGCCATTTTGCCCGCGCGCGTGATGCCGGTTTTCGCATTACGGTTCATGCTGGTGAAGCAGCAGGCCCGGAAAGCATCTGGCAGGCGATTCGTGAATTAGGCGCTGAACGTATCGGTCACGGCGTAAAAGCGATTGAAGATCGCGCGCTGATGGATTACCTGGCGGAACACGCGATCGGCATCGAATCCTGCCTGACCTCCAATATTCAAACCAGTACCGTAGCCTCGCTGGCCCAGCACCCACTGAAAGTTTTCCTGGAGCACGGCGTTCTGGCGACGATAAACACCGACGATCCTGCGGTACAAGGCATTGAGCTGGCCCACGAATACCTGCATGCCGCCCCGGCGGCAGGGTTAAGCCAGGCACAAATGCGACAGGCTCAGGAAAATGGTCTGACGATTGCCTTCCTGAATGAGGCGGAAAAAGCGGCCATTCGGGCGAAGGTGCAGTAAACAACAAGGCCGCTGATTCAGCGGCCTTTTTTTTCGCGCATTAACTATTTTAAAGACAACGTCTGGCGTTTTTCTGCCGACTGTAGCCCTCGCTCAATCAGCTCCATCACCTGAATTGCCTCTTCAGCAGTGACCGGGTTAGCGCCTCGTCCGTTAATGGCATCACGGATCCCCGCATAGTAGGCCGGATAGTTGCCGGGCTGTGTCAGGCAGGTTTTCTCGGTCATGCTATCACCCTCAACCTGCGTCAGCGTGCCATCGCGCATGTCGTAGCCCCACTCTTCGCTGGGCGGAAAATCACCGGCTTTGAGTCGATCTTCCTGTGGGTCCAGACCGTATTTCACGTAGCTGCCTCGCGTACCGTGAACGGTATAGCGCGGTGACTCGGCCGCCGCTAACATGCTGGCATGGAGTACTACACGTCGCTGCGGATAGGTTAACGTGGCGTGGAAGTAGTCGGTCGTTTGTGCGCCGGGACGCAATTCAGCTAAATCCACATTGATTGCCACCGGTGGACCAAACAGCTGCAGCGCCTGGTCCAACAGATGCGGGCCTAAATCGAACCAGATACCGCTGCCCGGCCCTTTCATTTCACGCCAGCGCTGGCGAACCTCCAGGCGGAAGCGGTCAAAGTGCGATTCAAAATAGCGAACTTCCCCCAGCTCGCCCTCGGCAAGTAAGGCTTTTAGCGTCAGGAAATCGCTGTCCCAGCGACGGTTATGGAACACAGACAGCAACAACCCTTTAGCTTTGGCTAGCGCATCCAGCTCGCGCGCCTGTGACAACGTCACGGTAAAGGGCTTATCAACGACCACGTGCTTGCCCGCATTCAGTGCCGCTTTGGCCAGGGGAAAATGCGTATCGTTGGGGGTGGGGATAACAATCAGTTGTAGGGTGGGATCGTCCAACAGCGCCTGAGGATCGGCCACCACTTTTACGGAGGGCCAGTCGGCATTGACCTTGCTGGCATCGCTGCTGGAAATGGCTGCCAGCTCAACATCCGGGGTTCCCGCAATCAGCGGGGCATGAAATGTTTTACTGGCAAAGCCATATCCAATGAGTCCAACTCGCAGTTTCTCGCTCATTCCTTTTCCTCTTTATTCGCTAACCAGACTGATTTAAGACTAATAGCCTCGTCAGGACAAGGAGGATTCTCCTTAAACTCAGGAGACAGTGCTACGGGCAACCGTCCAGGCGCTCTGACTGGCTAAATTATCGTGCACGTCCTGATTACGTCGACGAAAATCACTGGGGCTGACGCCCACGCGTTTACGGAAGACGCGCGAGAAATAAAGCTGATCGTCATAGCCCACTTCGCGACCAATGCTGGCAATCGGCTCCTGCGTAGTCTGCAGCAGCAACTTGGCCCGTATCACCCGCTGATCTTCACGCCAGCGAAGCAGATTCACGCCCATCTGCTCACGGAACAGGTGCGCCAGCCGCGAAGGGGATAAGCAGACGTGGCGAGCCACTTCTTCAATTTTCACCTCGCTGGCGAGATGATTGTTCACATACTGGCAGGCTTCGATGATGCGCGGATCGCGGATTTGCTGGTGATTCCGGGGATCTTCCTCCACCGCACGCAGCAGCAGGCGCTCCAGCAAATTCATCGCCAGTTCTTCGGCAAAGCGGCGTGAGGAGTTATGGGTTTGTTCAATGGTGGCAAACAGGCGATCGAATTCGCCACGCAGGGATTCAGGCAACCGCAGGCGCCCTACACCCTCCTGCTCATCCTGCCAGCGCAGCCAGTCATGCCAGTAAGCGCGCGGCCGGAAATAGACCCAGCGGTGAAACCACTGCGGGCTGTCGGGGGCACGACCGTAATAGTGGGCGGTTTTCGGCTGAAACAGCAGCATTTCACCGGGTTCACAATCAAAGGCTTTTTCGCCATCGAATACCCGGCCTTTGCCTTTGATGGTCAGGTTAAGAATATAGCCCTTCATGCCGTGCGGGCGATCGATAAAGAAATCCAGCGGACCATCTGCGGTGATAGGCGTTAAACCCGCCACCAGCCAGGCATTAAACGCGTATCCGGGCAGCAGGGGATTTTGCTGCTCTGCCGGTAATTCACGGTGATACATAATGTCCTCACTTCGTCGTTGAGTGATCACCAGCGGACGCCTTTCGCGTCCGCGGGAAGGTTTCACGCCAAATCAGACTTTATTTTTTTGTTTGTAGCGGTCAAATATCACCGCGGCTAACAGTATCAAACCCCGCACAACATACTGTGAGAATGGCGAGATATTTAACAAATTCATCGCATTCTCAACGGTGCCAAGAATAAGCACGCCCGCCACCACGTAGGAAATTTTACCGATTCCGCCCTTGAGGGATACGCCGCCCAGGACGCAGGCAGAAATAACCACCAGCTCATAACCGATGGAGGTCATCGGCTGTCCGCTGGTCATACGGGACGCCAGAATGATGCCCGCCGCGGCGGAAACCAGACCAGAAAGAATAAAAATAATGATACGGGTCCGCACTACCGGTACGCCTGCCAGTCGCGCGGCTTCTTCATTGCCGCCGATAGCCAGCGTGTTGCGTCCAAACGTGGTTTTATTCAGCAGGAAGGCAAAGATCACCATGGTGGCCAGGGTGATCCAGATGGGGGCAGGCACGCCCAGCCAGTTGGCGAAGCCCAGTACAAAGAAGCGCTCGTCTTCGATGCCGACCGCTTTGCCATCGGAGAAGATATAGGCCAGACCACGCACGATCTGCATTGTCGCCAGGGTCGTAATCAGGGCGTTAATCTTCAGTCGTGCAATCACGAAACCGTTGATAAAGCCGGTCGCCATTCCAAGCAGCAGCCCGGCCCCCACGCCAATCCACAGGCTTTCGGTCATGTTAATGACCACCGCCGTTACCACGCCAGCACAGGCGATAACGGAGGCAACCGAGAGGTCGAAATCGCCAGATGCCAGACAGAACAGCATGCCGCAGGCGACCATGCCGGACATCGACATGGCCAGCCCCAGGCCTTTCATATTGATAAAGGAGCCGAAATTGGGCACAAACACAGCACAGGCAATAAACAGCAGTGCAAAGACCACCAGCATGCCGAAATTGTCCCAGATGCGACCAAAATGCAGACCACGGCGTGGTGCTGCTGGCGGCGTATTAGATGTCGTGGATGAAGTCACGGTACTCTCCTGTCAGGCCACGGCGGCCGCTTGTGTCGTTTTAGGCATAGCCAGGCTCAGCGTCTGCTGCTCCGTAGCCTCGTCGTGCAGTAATTCTCCGGCGATAGCCCCTTCCCGCATGACCACAATGCGGTCAGCAAGGCCCATCACTTCCGGAAGATCGCTGGAAGCAAACAGCACCGCAATGCCCTTGTTTGCCAGCGCATAAATCAGGTTATAAATTTCGTGCTTGGCCCCCACGTCAATGCCGCGCGTGGGCTCATCCAGCAGGATCACTTTCATCTCCTCTGACAGCCAGCGCCCCAGAATGGCTTTTTGCTGGTTGCCGCCAGAGAGGTTCATGATCAGCTGATCGGCACTCGGGGTTTTGATGTTGAGCGAACGAATATGACGGTCAGCATTCGTGGCTTCCCAGCCGTTTTTAATCAGGCATCCGGCGGTCAGGTTATGGCGACGGGCGCTGATGTTGATATTGTCGCGGACCGAATGTACCGGAATGATGCCTTCGGCTTTGCGATCTTCCGGGCAGAGCATCACGCCAGCACGGATAGCATCGATTGGGGCGCTGAGCTTCAGCGGTTTGCCATCCAGCCGCACCTGACCGCCACGCAGTCGCGTTGCGCCAAACAGCCCTTTCAGCAGCTCGCTGCGCCCCGCGCCAACCAGGCCAAATAAGCCGACAATTTCGCCCGCGTGCACATTGAGCGAAATCGGCGTTCTGACGCCCTTCGCTTCCACATTCTGCAGTTCGAGCCGCACGGCGCCTTTTTCACGCGGGGAATACCCATAAATGTCGCCCAGATTACGCCCAACCATCGCCTGAACCAGATCGTCGTGATGCGTGTTGGGCATGTCGGTAAAGGTTCGAACATAGCGGCCATCTTTAAAAACAGTGATGGCGTCGCTGAGGGCAAAGATCTCTTCCATACGATGCGAAACGTAGAGCACCACGCGCCCTTCAGCCCGCAGCTGACGGATAACCCGGAACAGGTTATCGATTTCCCGTGCAGACAGTGAACTGGTGGGCTCATCAAACGCGATAATGCGCGCATTGCGCGCCAGCGCTTTGGCAATTTCCACCATCTGCCATTGCCCCAGAGACAGGTATTTCAGCGGCATGTCGGGATCAACGTCCATGCCTAAGTTTTTCAGTTGCAGTCCGGCTTCGTAACGCAGCAGTTTTCGGTTGACCAGCCCACGCTTGTGCGGCAACTGACCGAGATAAATATTTTCTGCCACGCTCATTTCGGGGACTAAATGCAGTTCCTGGTAGATAATCGCCACGCCCGCGTCCAGCGCGTCAGTGGTGTGCTGAAAATTAACCGGCTTTCCTTTGATACGAATTTCACCGCCGCTCGGCAGATAGCTACCACTGAGGATTTTAAGCAGTGTCGATTTACCGGCACCGTTTTCTCCCATTAGCGCATGCACCTGACCACCGTAGCACGCAAAAGAGATGTCCTGTAACGCTTTGACGCCGGGAAAGGTTTTACTGATGCCATGAAACGACAGAAAGGCTGAATCAGTGTTCATGGTTTCTCCAAAAAATGGCGTTGATGATTCGGGCCACCGGCAGTTAAGGATTTATGTGTTACCTCATTGGGTAACGCTGTAAAACCCCTGCTTTCTCTGTGGCCCGATAATGACTTTACCTGTGCTGCCTCAGCAGCCTGTTGTTACATCAACCCTTTCTTCGCCAGCTCGGCTTTAAAGTTGTCGCGGGTGATTAACACCACGTCGGTGACTTCAGTGAATTTCGGCGGTTCCTGACCTTTGCTCACCCAGTTGTAGAGCATCTGGCTGCTCTTATAGCCGTGGATATCCGGGCTTGGCAGCAGAGATCCATAGAAGCCGGTTGCGTTGGCCTTAGACAGTTCGCTCACCGCATCCACACCGTTAATACCGATACCGATGACGTCAGCGGCTTTAAAGCCCTGTCCTTCGGTTGCGCGCACGCCGCCCAGTACGGTGTTGTCGTTCATGCCGACAATCAACCAGTGTTTCACTTCCGGGTGCTGAACCAGCAGAGAGTTACCCGCATCGAATGCGCCAGGGATATCATTGGACTTGGTAGGCACCTGATAGATCTGTTTTTCCGGGAATCCTGCGGCTTTTAGCGCCTCCATCGAACCACCGGTACGACGACGGGCGGTATCCAGCTCGTTCGCCGTAATCGCCATCACCGCCGTGTCTTTTACGTCCCAGCCGCGTTTTTGCATTTCTTTATAGAGTTCCTGACCCTGACGCTCACCTATCTTGGTCGCCGCCATCATCACTAACGGCACGCTATCCATAGGTTTGCCTTTGGCGTTGACGAACTGGTCATCCACCGCAATCACTTTTAGTCCGTAGCCCCGTGCTTTTGCCATAATGGCCGAGCCCAGCTTGGGATCTGGTGTACAGATAACAAAACCTTTCGCGCCGCTTGCCGCCAGGCTGTCTATCGCATTGAGGGTTTTCTCACCGTCCGGAACGGCAATTTTGATGACCTCAAAGCCCAGATCTTTTCCGGCCTTATCGGCAAATTTCCATTCCGTCTGGAACCACGGCTCCTCAGGTTGCTTGACCAGAAAACCCAGCTTCATGGTCTCGGCGATAGCTGATTGTGACATAACCGCTGCCAGCCCAATGGCTGCCAACGCTTTAGTGAATTTATGCATGATGCTCTCCGGCGCTAGTTGTTTTATCGCTGTTAAAAACGAATTGGTGTAAACGCTACCAGTTAACTTTCTTTTAGGTGTACATAAGTAAATCAGGACGTTAGCGCGAGCCGCGATGGTAGCCTGCTTAAACGTTGGCCTATTTTTAGCGGGAATGGAGAAGAAAAATGTAGAGCGGTATCACATCTTAAAATCACGACAGAATGATCCATATATTCAGCGAATTTAACCGTCTCTTAACTTTTGCAATGGATCACAATTTCACTGCTGATGGCAGAAAAGTGCATATTCTCAGCCAGCCGTGACTAACCGTTATTTCTTACACATCACAGGATAAGGAGGTTTATTCATAACAGGAGATTCAAATGCGTACTGAAGCCATCACCCTGGGACTGGACTTTGGTAGTGATTCGGTGCGTGCGCTGGCGGTGGATTGTCACTCTGGTCAGGAACTGCAAAGTGCCGTGGCAAACTATGCACGCTGGCAGCAAGGCCTTTACAGCGATCCTCACAGCAACCGCTTCCGTCACCATCCTCAAGACTATATTGATGCCATGGAGCAGGCGATGCTCGAGGTGTTAAATGCGTTGAGTAAAGAACAACGCGCTGCCGTTGTCGGCATCGGCGTTGACAGCACCGGCTCCACACCTGCGCCTGTTGACCGTGACGGCAGGGTTCTGGCGCTGCGGCCTGAGTTTGCTGAAAACCCGAACGCGATGTTTGTGCTGTGGAAAGATCATACGGCAATTGAAGAAGCCGAAGAGATCAATCAGCTGTGCCGTAGCGGCCGCTTTACCGACTACAGCCGTTACATTGGCGGCATTTACTCTTCTGAATGGTTCTGGGCAAAAATCCTTCACGTGACGCGTCACGATGCAGCGGTGCGCGAGGCCGCAGTATCCTGGGTTGAACTGTGCGACTGGGTACCGGCATTGCTCAGCGATACCGTTGCCCCAGAAAAACTGCGCCGTGGACGCTGCGCCGCCGGCCATAAAGCACTGTGGCACGGCGACTGGAACGGCTTGCCGGACGTGGAATTTCTGAATGCGCTCGATCCCCATCTTACTCAGCAGCTTGACTCTCCCCTGTTTAAAGACACCTGGACCGCGGATTTGCCGGTGGGCACGTTGAGTCCCGAGTGGTCACAGCGCCTGGGGTTATCCCAGCAGGTGACGATTTCAGGCGGCGCCTTTGACTGTCATATGGGTGCAGTGGGCGCAGGCGCACGGCCCTACACGCTGGTGAAAGTGATTGGCACTTCCACCTGCGACATTCTGATTGCAGATACTGAGAAGGTGGGCGACCGCGCGATCAAAGGGATTTGCGGACAGGTCGATGGCAGCGTGGTGCCGGGCGCAATAGGTCTGGAAGCCGGACAGTCGGCGTTTGGCGATATTTATGCCTGGTTCAGTCGCCTGCTCGGCTGGCCGTTACAGCAGGCGGCGCAGCACCATCCTGAACTGAAACCGCAACTGGCAGAAATGCAAAAGTCGCTGATTAAAAACCTCACTGACGCCTGGGCCGCCAATCCGCAACTGGATCATCTGCCGGTGGTGCTGGACTGGTTCAATGGCCGCCGCACACCGAACGCCAATCAGCGCCTTAAAGGCGTGATCACCGACCTTAATCTCGGCACCGATGCGCCAGCCCTGTTTGGCGGCCTGATTGCGGCGACGGCATTTGGCGCCCGCGCCATCATGGAGTGCTTCGAGCAGCAGGATATTCCGGTTGAGAACATTTTGACCCTGGGCGGCATTGCCCGTAAGTCTCCCGCCATTATGCAGGCCTGCTGCGACGTGATGAATCGTCCGCTGGATATCGTCTCTTCAGATGAATGCTGCGCCCTGGGTGCCGCCATCTTCGCCGCCGTGGCCGCCGGTATTCACCGCGACGTCGCGCAGGCACAGAACGTGATGGCCAGCCCCATTGACGTCACGCTGCAGCCCGATCCGCAGCGCGTCGCACGCTATCAGGAACTTTATCAACGCTATCAACAATGGTGCGTGACGGCAGAACCTCATTATGCCGCACGTTCCGCTTCCGCTAAGTAAAGGAGTGGTTTATGCAACAGTACAACGTGTGGTTTGTCATTGGTACACAGCACCTCTACGGAGCGGAAACGTTACGTCAGGTTGAGCAGAATGCCCGTCAGGTGGTGGAAGGTCTGAATCAGGCGGGACTGCCTGTGCGCCTGGCACTCAAGCCGCTGGTGAAATCGCCGGATGAAGCGCTGTCGCTGTGCCGTGACGCCAGTCACGATCAAAACTGTGTGGGCATCATTACCTGGCTTCATACTTTTTCGCCGGCCAAAATGTGGATCGGCGGTTTAAACGTATTAACCAAACCGTTATTGCAGTTTCATACCCAGTTCAATGCCGAAATTCCGTGGGACAGCATGGACATGGACTTCATGAACCTGAACCAGACCGCTCACGGCGGTCGCGAGTTTGGCTTTATCGGCGCACGTATGGGCCTGCAGCACAGCGTGGTGACTGGCCACTGGCAGGATAGACACAGCCAACAGCGCGTGGCCAACTGGATGCGCGCCGCGCTGGCAAAACAGGCCAGTCAGCACCTGAAAGTGGCCCGTTTCGGCGATAACATGCGTGAAGTGGCCGTAACGGAAGGCGATAAGGTCGCGGCACAAATTAAATTTGGCTATGCCGTTAACGGCTGGGGCGTGGGCGATTTGGTCGAAGTGATTAACGGCGTCAGCGATGGCGATGTTAACGCACTGGTGGACGAATACGAGAGCCAGTACCGCTTTACCGATGTCGCCGCCGTCGGCGGTGAAAAGCGTCAAAACGTTCTGGATGCCGCGCGCATTGAGCTGGGCCTGAAACGTTTTCTGGACGATGAAGGCTGCATGGCATTCACCACCAACTTCCAGACGCTGCATGGCATGACCCAGCTACCCGGCCTGGCGGTACAGCGCCTGATGGGCCAGGGCTATGGCTTTGCCGGCGAAGGCGACTGGAAAACGGCCGCCCTGCTGCGCATTTTCAAAGTGCTGGCGGGCGATCGTCCCGGCGGAACCTCCTTTATGGAGGATTACACTTACCACTTCTCACCGGGCAACGATTTAGTACTGGGTTCACATATGCTGGAGGTGTGCCCGTCCATCGCGCTGGAAGAGAAGCCGCTGATTGACGTTCAGTTCCTGGGCATTGGCAACAAAGCCGATCCGGCACGACTGATCTTCTCAACACCGGCAGGCCGTGCCATCAACGCCAGCGTGATCGATATGGGTGACCGCTTCCGTCTGCTGGTGAACGTAGTGGACGCCATCGAGCAGCCTAAACCTCTGCCAAAACTGCCCGTGGCCCGTGCCCTGTGGAAAGCTCAGCCATCGCTGGCAACGGCCTCTGAAGCCTGGATTCTGGCGGGCGGCGCGCACCATACCGTGTTCAGTCAGGCACTGAGCCTGGATGATATGTATCTGTATGGTGAGATGCACGGCATTGAGGTGCTGGTGATTGACGAACATACACAGTTACCTGCGTTCAAGGATGCCCTGCGCTGGAACGATGCTTACTACCATATGAAGCGTTAAGACGGATAAGTCGATGCGCGCGTGCGGGCCAGCTTGCTGGCCCGTTTTTTATGGCTTGCCCGCCGATCTTATTGACTCAGACGGTAAACCCTGAATCACCCGAGCTAATAAAATTGGATCAGTACGCCTTGAGTAACGGCTTTGCTCTTCTTTCGTATCGTCTCGTTATGAGGTTCTGCGTCAATTCGAGCCTGTTTCTGTGCAGTCAGTAGGCTGATGCAAAAGGGTTATCTGGCAGCAGAAATTAACATACGGGCAAGACGTTCTTTGTACAAAGGGCACAGGCCTGGATTAGTCATTGCCTGCCACGTAACAGCGGCAGGCAGGCCTGGCATTTATTTTTTTAATAAACGTGGCAGTTGATTATCAAGCTCAAGAACACAGGCATCCATCATCTTTTGCGTTTCCTGGGTCACTTTTGCGTAATTGTTGGCCTTCCAGTCACTGAGCGGTGCTGTCGCCGGTTTCGGTGCACACTCTGATACCACATAGGCGCTGAGAATATTGCCGCCTTCCGGACGTTTATAGAACAGCACGCGGTAAGTTAAATCGTAGTTGCTGTTATTGGCCGACATATCGCTATAAACCAGTGACCATTGCGCCGCGGCAATGAACAGCGGCTGTGTATAAGCATATCCGTTGCCATTTTTATCGAGCCAGCTTTTTATTTTCACTACGGCTTTAGGGGTAAAATAGTGCGCCGTAGGTTCGGGCAGCGCATCAACAGAGGTGCCTTTATAACTGTTTTTGTCAAAAGAGCCGGTGCTGATTCCCCCACCTAACACTGCCGTTAGCACAGACATGCCCACACCCGCACCGGTACTCACCGGTGTGACTTCGCGCAGTTTTACGTCTGAGTAATGATTGTTATTCATCTCCACTGGCGCATAAATCGTCTTAACAGTCAGCGTGCTGCCGTTATCGGCCTTAACGACCTCAGCATTATTTTTACCTGCGCATCCCACCAGAAAGACTAATGACAACGTACCCGTTATTAATAACTTGCTCATATTTATCGCATTCCCTTTACGTAATAAGCCCTTGTTTCCGATCGTCTCTTTAGGGATTTACAACCGGATTCCAGCTTCTATAACGGGTAAAAGGGAAAAAGCTTTAGGATTTTTTCATTAATTTTTGATGAATACTCATGGCTTAGTGTCGGTCAAGCATGATGGTGCGCGGGAACGTTCAGGCAGCTGACGGGCACCCGTGGTTCAGCAGCGCCCACGGATGCCCTCACAGAAGAGGCCTGAATATCACCCTTTCCTTCACTGAATGGCGGTTTACCACGTCACCGGCTTGCCAAAGCGATCCAGATACTCCAGCCCCGGTCGGCCCCGCTTGTGCTCGATGACGTTCACGATATCAGGCAGGGTTTCCTCAAGACTAAAGGCCCCCTCTTCACCGCCCAGAGCCGTGCGGATCCAGCCCGGCGCCAGCAGCAATAAAGCCCGGTCCGGATGAGACAGCGCCTGACGCGCCGCATAGCTTCGCATATATTGATTCAGCGCAGCTTTAGAGCCGCGATACACTTCTCTTCCGCCTTTCACATTATCCCCCACGCTACCTTGACCGGATGACATGACGCCAATCAGTCCGTTGGCTCTGACCCGATCCTGACAGGTTTCAACAACCCGCATTGGCGAAAGCGCATTCGTTACCATGACGTGAATAAAATCTTCGGTACTGACCTCTCCAATCGTCTCACTCGGGTTGGGGTTCGTCGTTCCGGCATTCACAAAAAGCGCGTCATAGCAACGATGCTGCAACCGCGATTTAAGCTGAGCGATTTGATCGGCATCGTTGATGTCCAGTTGTTCAATGGTAAGTGCATGCGGATAACGTGCAGACAAATCCTGCATAGCCTCGGGATGGCTGTTACGCACCGTTGCCGTCACTTCCCAGCCGCGGCTGAGCAGCTCACTGGTCATGGCCAACCCGATACCTCGTGAGGCACCTATTAATAACATTTTGGGCTTGTCGGCCTGAGATGAATAGAGCGTCATAGGCGTTACTCCTGCTGGTTGTGGAAATAACGACTTTAATGTGCAAAGAACAGTTGAGCCAGACGCACAGGATGCAATAATAGATTGCGTCTGATGCAAGGGTCCGACTTTATGCCTGATATTGACCTGAATTTACTCACTGCGCTGGATGCGTTGCTGACAGAGTGCAGCGTGACACGCGCAGCGAAACGGTTGGGGCTCAGTAGCTCAGCCATGAGCCGCACGTTAGGCCGTTTACGCCTGGCGACCGGCGATCCGCTGCTGGTTCAGGCCGGGCATAATATGGTGCCAACGCCCTATGCCACTGAACTGGCCACGCGCGTCCATGAAACAACTATGGACGCGTTCGCCCTGCTGCGCCCCGCAGATAAACGGCTTGATCTTTCTACAACAGCCCGCAGCATCGTTATACGGGCGAATGAAGGCTTCATTGATTTAACCGCCGCCGCGCTGCTTAGCGAGGTTCGCCATACCGCGCCCAGGCTACGACTCATTTTCGTCAATAAATCAGATAAAGCGCCGCAGGCGTTGCGTGAAGGCAAGATTGATCTTGAAATTGGCGTGCTGGGTACGGATGCGCCGGAACTCAAGACCAGGCTGCTATTCAGCGACCACTTTGTGGGCATCTGCCGACGCGATCATCCGCTGCTGGATAACCCAGGCGTGATGGCAGAGCGCTATGCCAGCTTTTCGCATATCGTCATGTCCAGAAATAATGCCCGCTCTGGGCCTGTTGACGCCGCGCTTGATGCGCTTCAACTGCGCCGGGACATTCTGATGTCCGTTCCGACCTACAGCAGCGCCATCAATATTGTTTGCCAGACAGACCTCATTGGGCTGGTACCGTCATCCGCGCTGGTCGGGCCCAATCGGCGCACCGATCTGGTGCATTTCGACCTGCCAGTACCTACACCGGTGATAAAGGTTCTGGCTATCTGGCATCCAAGACTGCACGCGGATCCGGTGCACCGCTGGCTTCGTGATACTCTTGTCGCCGTGTGCCGCCGGGAACAAGGTAAACATCAGATGAACAGCGCGGTGTGATACCGGGCCGACACAGATACTCGCGATCTTGCAAGCCGGTATCAGACTTTTTTCCTGCCCGGGCTGACGCTCATTGCGCCCCATTCGCCTGGGGATTGAAAATTCGTTATCATCAGCGCCTGTTCACGCCCTTGGCCCACTGATGTCTACGATTGTTGATACGTTTATTGCCCCGCCGTGCCCTGAGGAGATACGCATTCTCTATCAGGACGACTATCTGGTGCTGATCGACAAGCCCAGTGGGCTGTTGAGCCTGTCAGGCAAAAATCCTCAAAACCTGGACTCGGTACACTATCGCCTGGTGACGATCTTCCCCGGCTGCACACTGGTGCACCGGCTGGATTTTGGCACCTCCGGGTTAATGGTTGTGGCGCGTAACAAAACCATTAACGCGGCGCTCAGCCAGCAATTTAGCGCGCGGACGGTGGCTAAGCACTACAGCGCCCTGCTGTGCGGGCATTTACCGGATGACGAAGGCATCATCGATGCGCCCATCGCGAAAGACCCAGCCCGGTTTCCACGAATGTCTGTTTGCGACGAATGGGGCAAGCCTGCCCGTTCCCGTTATCGGGTTGTTGAGCGTTTCAGCTCTAATCGGGTTGACGCCAGTGTGATTCCCCTGACGCGCGTGACGCTGATACCAGAAACCGGCCGCACTCATCAGTTGCGTATCCACTGCCAGCTGCTGGGCCATCCGATTTTAGGCTGTGACCTCTACGGGGGGCTTTTGCTGCCGGGCACGGAACAGACGCCAAGGTTAATGCTTCATGCCAGTGAACTGCAGTTTATTCATCCCGTTACCGCTGAGCCCTTTCACATCGTCAGCCCCAGCCCGTTTTAACGCAACGCCTTTACATCGGCGCCTGGAACAAGGCTGACAGGGTTGTGACGGGCCGATCCAGCCCGCAAACGGCGCTTCTTGCCTCGGCTCACGGCACCGGTTTACTTCAGATTCAGGTTGTTCAGAAAGTCGGTAATAGCCGCAGCGATCGCCAGGCCGTGCGTTTCCAGCGCAAAGTGTCCGGTATCATAGAAGCGAATCTCCGCATCGCGCAGATCCCGTTTCCACGCTTCGGCACCCGCCGGCAGGAAGAAGGGATCGTTTTTTCCCCACACCGCCAGTAAAGGGGGCTGAAACTCACGGAAGTAGTTCTGAAACACCGGATACAGCGCCACGTTTGATGCGTAATCCAGCAGCAAGTCGAGTTGAATCTCCGCGTTACCCGGGCGAAGAATGTGCAAACCCTCAAGCGTGTAACCATCGGGTGAGACGAGACTTTTATCGGGCACGCCCTCAAGATATTGCCATTTGATCGAAGCTGGCGTTGGGAAGTCTCGCAGCGCGTCACGGTTTTCCTGGCTGGGCTCCTGCCAGTAACGCTGGATCGGTTTCCAGCCCTCACCCAGCCCTTCCTCATAGGCGTTACCGTTTTGAGAAATAATGGCCGTAATTCGTTCCGGATGACTGACGGCAAGCCGCCAGCCGACGGGTGCGCCATAATCATGAACCATCAGCGCATAGCGCTCCAGCTTAAGCTGTTGCGTTAACTGTTCAATAGTGATTGCCAGCTGGCTGAAGGCGTAAACGTATTCGCCTCGTGCCGGAGATTCCGTGAAGCCAAACGCAGGCAGGTCGGGTGCAATCACGTGGTAGTGCCCGGCAAGATGCGGGATCAGGTCTCTGAACATAAATGAGGATCCTGCGAAGCCATGCAACAGCAGTATTGTCGGCTTGTTGGGATCGCCCGCTTCGCGGTAAAACACATTGACGTCGCCAACCTGCGCGAAGCGGTATTTTACGCCATCCAGTTGTTGTGCATCGTTAACGTCTTGCGTACGCAAACTGTCTGTCGTCGTAATGGATTTTGAAGCCGTCATGATGTTTCCTTATGATGTAACCGTTAAAGTTATTATTTGAAGGTTACGATCTGTTTTGCTAACCTGTCAAATATGTTTTTAACAGTTACAGGTAGCTATGAATCCCGATCTCAACACCCACGACTTCCTTTTCCTGGCGGATAACCTCGCACTGGACTTTATCAATAGTGAATACGGCGTGGACGAGCAGCGACATGACTGTTTCAGCGACGACCGACGCGTGATGCTCTGGCTGGAGATGGCAGGGATCTTGCCTGATGGCGCGCCTTTGCAGGCACCTGATGGGCTGTTACATGAAGCGCGGGCGCTGCGCGACAGTGCACGTGCACTAGTCGATGCTGCGAAGAATGGCTTATCTGCGGACCTGACTGTTCTTAACAGGCTCTATAAGGACGGGCGCCCGACGAAGCGACTGGCGTGGGATGATGACGCGCAGCGATACCAGATCGCGATTAGCCACGAGGAGATAAGCACAGCCATCCTGCTTTGGCCGGTGGTCAACGCACTGGTCGAGCTTGTTGTCAGTGACAGCTTTACGTACGTGCGCCAGTGTGAAGCACATGACTGTATCCTGCTTTTCCATGACCTCAGTAAATCGCACCGCCGCCGCTGGTGCAGCATGGCGACCTGTGGCAATCGCATGAAAGTCGCGGCGTTTCGATCCCGAAAGCGATCGTATCAGGTTTGATTATGTATTCCGGCTTGCCTGAGGGTGCCCGATGTTATCAACGCTCAATACCAATAAATGAGCGGTCAACCTGGCGCAGGATAATGCGCCCTGCCGCCACCGTCCGAGCTGCAAACGGCGCGAGCCCTGCGGCGAGAGTGCGCAGCACTTTGCAGCAAGGCTCATCGGTTATCCCGCCTGATTGCAATCATTACCACATCAGATCATCGGGTACTTTGAAATCGGCATAGGGATCGTCTTCATCCTGGGCTTCCTGACTCAGCGCACTGTTTAAGACAATACTGCTGGCGTCGCGTTGGGCAATTTTATCAGCAACGCTCGCGGGAATAATGGCGTAATGGCTCTCTTCGCTATTGTCCACCTGCAAGCGTGCGATCGCCAGACGGCCATTGATAAGTTGTGCCTGGGTGGGCTTATCCACCATGATTTTTTTAATCAGGTTGTTATCTGTGAAGTTAAAACCGATATCACCTCTGGAAATGTCGATTTTGTTCATGTCAATCAGCTGCTTAACCTGCGCTTTGTATTCTTTTAAAAGCACAGCCTGCCGTTGTTGTTCATTGAGCTGCTTGTCACGCTCTTGCTGGGCTTTTTTGTTCTCTTCTACAGCTTCGCGCGCCTCGCGGGCCTGAACACGCGACTTTTTGGCCGTTCTCTGGACCTTGTCCATTTTCTTACTGGTCACTAATCCTGCTTTTAACAGCTGCTCTTGTAAGGTGAGTTTTGCCATCTTGTTCTCTGAATCTGATGAGGAATGGGCGGGATTATACCTGAGGCGATAGCAGATTGCAGACGCTGATGTGGTGCGCACTTAAGATTCGAGCGCACGTTGTATGCGCGAAGTCGTGAGGTTCCCACCGTTGGGTCCGGTATCCCTCAGGCGCGCATCCCGGGTTAGCGTCCTGCAGCTGCTGACTGAGAGGGAGCCGGTGGTTCGCTAACGCAATCGGCTATGCGGAACAGAGACGACGTTGAGGGCGGTCTGTAAGCTCATCAAGACGCGCACTGGTATATATCAAACCTGTTAGTCACAGACGGGAAGGCGCGAAGACAGACAAAAAGAAGGCATAAACGCCGCCAGCGCCCTGTCAGGCGAGCACTGGCAGACAGGTCTGATGATGTCAGACCTTGAGCATTTTTACCGTGGCATCAATGTCTATCTCATCTTCAGTGAAGATTAAGGTTGCGCCCTGAAAGGTGGTAATGGCCAGTTTTTTCAACGTACGCATCTCATCGGCCCGGGCTGCGGATTTAGGTTTGATATTGTTCATCAATATGCCCACAGACAGCACCGTATTTTCTTTATCGATACGGCTGCTGGCAGGCACTTCCTCGCTGAAGACCACATAAGACTTGATGGCTGTAAGCTTGATTCGCTCACCCGCGATAAAAATGTATTTGCTTTCTGGCAGGACTTTCACCGCAAAGGCCGACAGCCCTTTATTGTTAGTGGTGGGTTCAAACGTCACCGCCGCATCTTTCTTAATCAGATCAGGGTTGGCGACCTTAATCACGTGAAAATACCGGTTATCACCGTTTTCATCTTTGATAAAGCCAAAGCCTTTATCCTGAAACCAGGTTGTGATTGTTCCATTCATCGCCATTACCGCCTACCTAATCGTTTATCTACTCAATTTTTTCAGCGCGCAGTGTAAAACACAATGCGGGTGCAAACTACGTCTTTGGGCTAAGTGTGGCCGATAAATTTCGGCTCTGCACCTAAGCGTTACAAGCAGAGAGGACGGGAAGACCATGAGGGCGTGGCTGGCGGCAGATGAATAATGCCGCCCTCCGCGGTGAATTGAGCAAAAACCGCTCCGTTACCGGGTCAATAAGAAATTATCTGTTCGGTCACAGCGATATACTTCTTTAAAACAAACTAAAGAGGTTAATCGCATGATTTATCAGCCAAAATTTATCAGCTTCGACTGCTACGGAACGCTCATAAACTTTGAAATGGGGCCGACCGCTAAGGGGCTTTTTGCCGACCGGATCGCAGAACAGCGAATGCCTGCGTTTCTGGACAGCTTCCGTTTCTACCGGCTTGATGAAGTGCTGGGTGACTGGAAGCCGTTTTTTCAGGTCGTTGAAAACGCTATTCAGCGGGCCTGTAAAGCGCATGATGTGGCGTACCGCGATTCTGATGCACTCACGCTCTATCACGCAGTGCCGACCTGGCAGCCACATCCTCACGTTGTGGAAACGCTGGAATTGATCTCTCAACATATTCCGTTAGTGATTTTGTCGAATTCGATGGTGGATCTTATTCCCCACAGCGTCGCCCATCTTAAAGCGCCTTTTCATGCGGTGTACACCGCTGAAGCGGCTCAGGCTTATAAGCCGCGTGCACAGATTTTCGAATACATGTTTGATCAGTTGGGCTGCGGACCCGAGCAGATGATGCACTGCTCCTCCAGCTTCCGTTATGACCTGATGACGGCATCCGACCTTGGCTTTATGGCCAAAGCGTTTATCGATCGTGGGCATGAACCCGCCTTAGAAGGTTATGGCGTTGATCGGCTCACCGACTTCCGCCAGCTTGCCGGCCTGCTTGGTCTTTAATGCGTCTCTGGGTGCGGAGAAACGAGGAAAGATGATGCCTGATGAACAGAGGCCAAAGGCGGTCGCACTCAGCACAGCTGCGCCAGCGCTTTCGCTACCGGCTATCCAGTCTTTAGTGTCTGAAAAATATGGCATTGAGGGCACCGTCCTGCCGCTGGCCAGTGAGCGCGATCAGAACTGTTGCATCGAGCAGGCCGACGGCACGCGCTACGTGTTAAAGATCAGTAATCCCTCTGAAGCGCTGTCCATCGTGGATTTTCAGATTGCCGCGCTTAATCACATCGCCGAGGCTGCGCCAGGGCTGTGCACGCCGCGCGTCGTGCGGACGCTAGAGGGCTCCCTGCGTGACAACGTCACTCTCGCCGGAGGAGAAACAACGACCGTCAGAATGCTGACCTATTTAGACGGTATACAGGTTAAGGATACGGAGAGAACATCAGCACAGCGTTGCGCAATGGGCACCTGTCTGGCCCGGCTTGACCTGGCTTTGCAGGCATTCAGCCATCCCGCTGCCAGCCACGATCTTCTCTGGAACGTTTCAGCCGCGCATCGTCTGATGGATAAGCTGGAAGACCTCGTCGATCCCGCCCGTCGCAGGCTGGCTGAAAAATTTATGACGCGTTTTAGCACCCATATCCTGCCGCGCCTTCCGGCGCTGAGGGCGCAGGTTATCCATAACGACTTCCATCTCTACAACGTGATGGTTGCACCAGAGGCGCAGGATCGTATTACGGGCATTATCGATTTTGGCGACATGCTTTATGCCCCCCTGGTCGGTGAAGTCGCAACCGCGGCGGCCTTTCAGATGACAGGCAGCGTCGATCCTTTTGCCGGCGCCGCTCAGTTTGTCGGCGCCTACCACCAGACGCTCCCGCTTACCGATCTGGAGCAGGCGCTCGTGACCGATCTGATGGCGACCCGTCATCTGATTACCGTTCTGATTACCGAGTGGCGCGCGGTGCGTTATCCACACAATCGTGCCTATATCATGCGGCACAACCCAGCCGCGTGGGAGGCGCTGTCTTTAATGGCGGATCTGTCTCGCGATACGGCACGTGACCGGCTGCTGGCTGAACTCTGAAACCGGAGAATTGTATGAAAAGCACCACAGATCTCAATATGGTAAACGCCTATATCCCCGGCCAGGTCGACGTGGGGCCGGTCACCGCCGCGATGATCCAACGGCGCGATGCGCTGCTCGGCCCGGCCTATCGCCTGATGTACGAGCATCCCTTACATATCGTGCGCGGTGAAGGCGTGTGGCTCATCGATCCTGAGGGCCGTCGCTATCTGGATATTTATAATAATGTCACCTCGCTTGGGCACTGCCATCCTGCCGTCACCGAGGCCATCTGTCAGCAGGTTCAGACGCTGGCAACAAATACCCGCTACCTGCACGACACTATTCTGGAACTGGCCGAACGCCTGCTGGCCACTGTGCCGGAAACCGCGCTTGCGCATCTGATGTTGACCTGCACAGGCAGTGAGGCCAATGACCTGGCTTACCGTATTGCCAAAGTTCGTACCGGTGGCACCGGCATTATTGTGACCGAGACGGCCTATCACGGCATCACGGACGCGGTTTCTCAGTTCTCGCCCTCTTTAGGCACGTCGGTGGATCTTGGCGCCCATGTGCGCCTGATACCTGCCCCACGGCTTTATCATGCTGAGGGCGCCGATCTTAGCGCGCGCTTCACGCGTGACGTTGAAAACGCTATCGCCGACCTGCAGCGTCACGGCATCAAACCCGCCGCGCTAATCGTCGATTCCTTGTTCACCAGCGATGGCATCTTGCCTGGCCCGGAGGGCTTCATGCAAGGTGCAGTTGAAGCCATCAAGCGGGCCGGTGGCGTGTTTATTGCCGATGAAGTTCAGCCCGGCTTTGGGCGCACAGGCGAGACAATGTGGGGCTTCCAGCGCCACGGCGTTATTCCGGACATGGTGACGCTGGGCAAGCCGATGGGCAACGGTCAGCCGATTGCCGGTCTGCTGGCCACGGCTGACGTGCTGGCGGAGTTTGGTCAACGCTCACGGTATTTCAATACTTTTGCGGGCAATACCGTTTCCTGCGCAGCCGCACTGGCCGTTCTGAAAACCATTGAAAGGGACGGCCTGGTTGCCCATGCGCGCGATGTAGGCAAACAGCTGCTTGATGGCATAACCGCGCTGGGTAAAAAACATGAGGCGATCGGTGATGTTCGCGGTGCCGGCCTCTTCGTTGGCGTGGAACTGGTTTCCGATCGCCTGTCCCGCACCCCGGATCGCTGGCTGACCAGTCAGGTGGTGAACAGAATGCGTCAAAAAGGCGTGCTGCTCAGCGCCTGCGCAATGGGCCACAACGTGCTGAAAATTCGCCCACCGCTGGTCTTGACGGCAGATCAGGCGGGAATGATAATCGATGTCCTCGATCAGTCGCTGACAGAAGCGACGGCCGCCAGGGCTTCCCAGTCTGTTCTGAGGTAATCACCTGACCATGACGCACACCAAACCCCTCGATCGGACCGATATCAGAATACTTGAGCATCTTCAGCGCGAGGGGCGGTGTTCGATAGTGGAACTGGCTGAGGCGATCAGCCTCAGCCCCAGTCCCTGCCTGGCGCGCACCCGACGCCTGGAGCAGAGCGGAATTATTTCGGGTTACGCCGCCAGGGTTACGCTGAGCAAACTGGGTAATAACCTGGTCGTGTTTTCCGAAATCACCCTGAGCAGTCATTACCCGTCCGATTTTATCAAATTTGAATCCGGCGCCTGTAAGTACCGAGAGATAGTAGAGTGCTACAACATCAGCGGAGGCTATGACTATCTGTTGAAAATCATCGCCCCGAATCTTCACAGGTTTCAGGACCTGATGGATCGTTTGCTGGACGATGAGATCGGTATTGCCAAATTCGCCAGCCGGGTCGTTCTTCGGCAACCCTGGCAGTGGCGCGAAGAGCCACTGAGCGAGATTGCAACCGGACAGGCAAGCTGGTCGTAGGGCCTGGTGCAGGCAGACGGCACATCATGTTAACCCCGGCTTTTCGACCACAGCTGAGGGTGACTTTGGGGATGAGCCTGATGCAGCGGTGTTATCCGCAATAAACCAGGCCGAACGTTCAACCTTTGAGCGGTGAAAATGATTATGCGATATCAGATGGCTGTCTTGTTGTTTGCAGGAACTTCCGCTGCGCTGGCGGCGCCCCCCGTTGCCAGTGTCTGGCAGATCTATCAGGCTGAACTCGCTCGCCAGTGCCCGGCTAAACATCTTGAATGGCTCGCACCGGCTGACATTCGTGATGCGCTTGATGACTATAAATCCCGTCTGAGTACCGGTTTACAAAGTGCGATGACGACCGCCGAACGTCACAGCTGCCGCGATGTGTCGGCAGGTGTGACATGTGACAATGTCGGTGACCTGGATATTGCCTGGAAAAACGATTTAATGCCCGCTGTGGCAGCCTCTTTTTGTCGCCGTTTTACGATGTGCAGAAAACAGTCGGACTGCGACAACCTTGCTGCACCTTAGCGCTCGCCTCCCCGGCACCGCCACTCAACGCGGGGCGCACTGAGGTCAGGCAAAGATGACGACGTGAGATAATCCAACCGGCTCAGACAAAACGCCATTCAAAGCCGTTTGCCGTTTTATTGATATGACCGGCGGAACGTCGGGCAAAGTGGGAGCTGAACCATAGCGCCTGATTTTCGACAGCCCATTCCAACGCCCAGCGGCGTTGAACTTCAGCCTGCTCTGCATTGGCACAAAAGCGTGAGGCCAGATGAGGCTGCCTGACCTGTAGCTCGTTATGCATCAGGTCACCGCTGAATAAGGCATATTCCCCCGCACTGTGCAGGATAATCGACGCATGATCGTGGCTGTGCCCCGGCGTCGGGACAACGCGTAACACTTCAGCGAAATGCGGCGTTTGACTCACATCGAACGTCTCAAGTAACCCGGCATCGATCACCGGGTTAACGCTGTCTTCTAAAACCGTCTTTCTTGCCGGATCGTTTTGCCAGCTTTTCAGGCCAATAGAGGAACAGTGATAGCGCGCATTTTTGAAAAATGGCGTCCACTTGCCTTCAACCTGATGCGTATTCCAGCCAACATGGTCGCCATGCAGATGAGTGAGCAAAACGACGTCCACCTCATCGGGATCAATGCCTGTCTCGCGAAAACGTTGTTCATAAGGCGTATCCAGTTGGTGGGAAAGCGTAGAGCCGGGACGCTCACGTCCATTACCACTCGCGGTATCAATGACAATGACATTATCCGGCGTCCGGACAATCCAGCTATGCACCGAAAGCACGATATTTTCAGGAGAAAGGCCGTCCAGCTTCTGGTCTGGATACAACATGCTCACAGATAATGACGCCTCAAGTTCAGAAACCTTGAAGACGTCACAGTCACCCACGCGATAGATCGATTTCTGTTTCACAATAGCCCCTAAGACAGGATGAAATGATGCTTTTGATGCGTGTGATTGAATCGTATCATCTAAGAGGTTATCCCTGCAAAAATCTCACCGCCCCGCCCTCTGTGCTACTCAGCCACCAGCCGGGCTATGTTTTCGCCCAAATCTAAAAGAAAGGTTTCCCGCGATGGATGTGAATCGGTCACCTGCGGGGGCAAGGTATTCATGAAGGTAAAATGCCCGGCCTCTTCCATTACACAGAGATAAGTCTGGGTGTAACCTTCCAATGCCTGTTTAAGAAAGCAGGCCTGGGACGGGGCGTCAGGCTGTCCTTTTCACCTGCCCAGATGTGAACAGGTACGTTTACCGCTGCCAGCGCAGACGGAACCCGGAAAAAATCGGCGGGCGGTGCCAGTAAAATAAGTCGATGCAACATCCGGTCGCCTGCGAAAACAACCGATTCCCCTGCGCTTGTCATCGCGATAGCCCCGGCATTCAGCAATAAAATCACGCTACCCAGGGAGTGGCCGACACCGGTAACCGACGCATAATCGCTACAAAATTCATTCTGAGCCCGCGTAAGCCGCTGGCAGCGTTCCAGTAATTCAGCGCTGTCGGGCACGGGTGAGGTCAACCGTTCGAAGTGTGGTGCGACAACGGAAACGCCATGGCGGGCAAAGGTCTGGAGAAGTGCAAGATGGCGCAGCGGACTGCCGCCCAGCCCCGCAGCAAAAAGGATACAGCGCGTCGCTCCCTTAACCTGCAATAGGGTGACGTCAAACGCCTCTTCCCCATGTTTGATCCGAGACGTTTCTATGAGATCACTTTTGTCCATCAAAACCCATCCCGCCTGACCGATTTTCAAAAAATATTAACAGGCTCTCGCCACCTTTACGCATTGAAGGCCGTTCTGCTACACAGCAAACCCCGGCTTCGTCAATTATGGCTGGTCAGGACATTGTGATGAAACGTCATTGAGCCCCTCTGCATCCTGAGTAAATGATTTGAAGTGCTGGCGATCGTCAATTTTTACCACATAAATTGAATCAAAATCCGTTGACGGCCAGTCAGGTACCAACCCCGCATCGCCACCCGTTTTTTCGACAAGCGTCCGGGCAGCAATGACCAGATTTTTATGCTCCCAGGCGATCAGGGTCAGCGGAACGCGTTTCTCATTGAGAAGGTCAGAGACCAGTTTACGGGGTTTATCCGCGTGAAAACGCAGTATTACAGGTTTGGAAACCTGCACCGCCAGAGGGATCAGCGTGGAGAGTGGCCGCAGCGAACTCCCTGTTTTATCCTCTTTCGGCGCAGAGGCGTAAAGCGCATCCGGGTTTCCATAGCGGCTCAGCAATACTGCAGGAAGTTTCAAGGCCCGATTAAGACCTTTGCAGGTCAGTTGACCACTTGCGTTGTCGGGTTTTTCGCCATGACGAAAAAAAACATAGGTACTGTCGGCCTCAGCACTCAAGGGGACAAGGACCGTACACGCAAACATCAATGCCAACAATTTCTTCATCATAAGGTCCTGTAAGTCATACATTCGCCGGCAAGGGCCTGATTTCAGAGCAGTTTCCTGACAACAGATAAACGATTGATGAACGAATGAATCCGCTCACTGGCTGCACAAGTGCGCCAGACACAGGCACAATAGCGCTTATGCCCCGTCCGGCGCATCTGTATTCTGTGCGCTGTCACCCAAGCGAGCCGGGTTGCGACCTGGCCTCCTGGCCGTTCATCTCCGAATCGGTCAGCGTCGCTCTGACATGCGGCAAACTCTGCGGATAATGTTGCTGAATAAACTCAATCATTTTCTCACGTACGTAACAGCGTAAATCCCAGGCCGTGGGGGAGTTCTGTGCGGTCATTAACAACCTGATGGTCATGGTTTTTTCGCTGGTATCGGTGACCTGGAGCACCTGAGTCTGCTGATCCCAAAGCCGCGTTTCACTGAGTACTTTTTCAAAATGCTGACGGAGAGGTTCCAGCGGCATGGAATAATCCACGTAAAGAAAAACCGAGCCGAGTATTTGCGCGTTATTCCGCGTCCAGTTCTGAAAGGCATTTTCGGTAAAGTAGGTAATGGGCAGAACCAGTCGGCGCAGGTCCCAGATACGCACGACAACGTAGGTCAGATTGATCTCCTCAATCCAGCCCCACTCTTTTTCCACGACCACGGCATCGTCAATTTTTATCGGTTGCGTGAAGGCAATCTGGATTCCGGCAAACAGATTCACCAGCGACTTCTGCAGGGCAAAGCCAATGATGATTCCGGCTACGCCAGCACCCGCCAGAATCGTCGTGCCAAATTTACGCACACCCGGAAAGCTCAGCAGAATCATGGACAGACAGAATAACACCAGGATGACGATGGCGACTTTTTTGACATACATTAATTGTGTACGAATCTTACGGGCGCGAAGGTTATTCGACAGATTAATGTCATAACGGATGAAGAGCATATCCTGCGCCACATTCGTCAACCGAATTAATACCGAGCAGACGGACAGGATGATAAAAATATTGGCGGTGGTGGTGATAAAATTCAGGGATTTGGGGGGGATATTGATATAATTCACCCCAATATTGATGAGCAGTAGGGGAATAAAAAGAAACAGGGATCCACGTAGATGCTTTTCAAGCGATTTGAACAGTTTTCTGTCGCGTTTTTGCCAGTAGCGAATAAACACAAACAGAACAAATCGGGACAGAAAGCCCACAATTAACGAAAAGATAACCAGTAAAACCGCAGGCACCCAGGTTGGCACCCCCGAGAACTCATCAAAGATAAACGACATCATTTTCCCTTCTCAAGCAATCGACAGCCATCGGCTGTATGAAAGGTCACTATAATCAGTAACCGCTGTTTTCTCGGTTATCTGCGAACGACGTGATTACGTATAGTAGTCTATGAAAAATTTGACCCACTGCCTCTTTAATCGGATAAAAACCGCGTAAGGCAGCCATTTTTAGCGGCGTTGTGTTCATAACCCACTGATAATATTTATTTACTTTCAGACAAGTGAGATATCGCCATCGGTTTCACTCAACCGACATGCTCTGCTGATAGCGGGGAAAATACGCGAAAGCGCAGCAAGGCCTGGCAGGCCGGGCTTCGATGAAAAATATTGCCAATCGAGACAGGCACTCCTGCCGCACAACCGCCACGTCAAACACAAGAGACGCAGATAAAAAGGCGATGTATTGGGCACTTGAACGGATGGCTCAGGAAGTGCGCGCCCCTCAGCCGGGCAGCGAGCTTATCGTGCAGCAGTTGGCTTTTATGCTGGTCATACAGGCCCTGCGATTGCACACCGATGACAGCACAACTCCCCGCACTGGCTGGCTCTTTGCTCTCCGCGATAAAAAGCTGCGCGCGGCGATAGCCTGTATGCACGATGCCCCCGGACAGGGCTGGACAGTGGAAACGCTCGCCACGCAAGTGGGAATGTCACGTTCGGCGTTCGCACAACACTTTAGCCAAACCGTCGGTATGGCGCCTGCTGCCTGTCTCACCCAGTGGCGAATGATGTTGGCCTGCGACCGCTTACAACAGACTGATGACTCTGTACTGCATATTGCCACCTCGCTGGTATAGGCGTCAGAAAGTGCATTCAGAAAAGCCTTTAAGCGCGTCATCGGCTGTAGACCTGGAAAATTCCCCGCAGAGTAAATCATTCAAGCCTGCCCTGGCCGACGGCGACAGACGGGAATGTGGGCCATGATGCGAGACGAACGCCGCAGTTATTCGGTCGGGCAGACAGAGGCTTCAAGTTTGCCCCGCCGATCCCACCGGCAGGCAAGCAGCCACAACAGCGCCGTCACAATCCAGCCGATGATCCACGAGATGTCGTTGCCGGCAAAGATCCAGGTCAGCGAACCATGATAAAGCGGGTTATCGATAAACGGCAGTTGCACCAGCACGCCCAGAAAGTAGACCGAAATACCGGCCCCGTTCCAGCGCCCGTAGCGCCCGTCTGGCTGCGACAGCGCCGGGATATCTACTTTGCCATGGGTGATGAGATAAAAATCAGTCAGGCTTATCGCGCTCCAGGGCACAAAGAAAGCCAGCAGAAACAGCAGGAAGTGCGTAAAGGATTTCAGGAAAGCCGGTTCACTGAGCAGGGCAATCACGCAGGCCAGCGTCACCATTGCGGTGACAAACACAACGCGCCCCGCTCGACTGAGCGAGGTTTGCTGGCGAAAACCCGACACAATGGTCGTCAGAGACATAAAACTGCCATAGGCATTTAACGTGGTGAAGGTAATTTTGCCAAAGCAGATGGCGAAATAAATCACCATCGCCATGTTAGCGCTGCTACCCAGACTCACAATATAACCAACCTCATTGCCTGAAAATGCCTTACCGGCGATCGCGGCAACGATCACGCCCAGAGTCATTGATGCCTGGGTGCCGGTCATGCTGCCAAAGAACACCGAGCAGAACAGCGTCCTTGCGGAAACATCGGCGGGAAGATAGCGCGAATAGTCAGAGACATAGGGGCAAAACGCAATTTGCCAGGAGGAAGACAGCGAGACCGCCAGCAGAAAGTTAGCCAGCGTAAAATGGCGATTCTGCCAGACCGCCGATAAGTCGTGGGTGGAGAGCAGCGTGATGAACAAACAGGCAAAGGTCAGGACGCCGATCACGCTCGCCAGTTTCCCCAGTTGATGAATCACACGATAGCCCAGCACCGCAATCACCACAATAAGGGCGCTAAACACCACCATTCCGGTCGCGTTGCTGACGTGAATAAGCTTCGCCAGCGCCTGGCCCGCCAGCACCGTACCACTGGCAGAAAAGCCGACGTACATTATACAAACCAGCACCAGGGGAATGACGGCACCGAAAACACCAAACTGCATGCGGCTGGTGATCATCTGCGGTAACCCCAGGCGCGGGCCCTGAATGGCATGTAATGACATGATGCCCGCCCCGACGATTTGGCCGACCAGCAGCCCAACCAGCGACCACACCACATCGCCGCCCAGAACCACAGCCAGCGCGCCCGTGACAATGGCGGTGATTTGCAGATTACCGCCAAACCAAAGGGTAAACTGGCTGAAAGGCTGCCCGTGACGTTCGCGCGGCGGGATGTAATCAATCGAACGGGTTTCTGACAGGCGCGGTTTCTCTGCGCCTGAATAATCTGCTGCAGGTGATTCAGTTGGCATAGTTTCCTCACTGGAACACAGCATACGCGGTGCGTTGAGAGCTATTGTTGAACGGATGGATGCGTAAAGGTTAGTACATGTATATACATGTAACGATACTGTCACGCGAGTTGAGAAGTTACAAGATGACGCCTCATTGGAAAATGTGATGATGCTGGCAAGCCTGACAGGTAAACACGCATCGCTTGCAAGCATGTCGGGCGTGAAAACGGACAATCGCGCTGGCTCCTGCCTTCAACCCGTCAGATTGACGTATTGAAGGCAAAGCCGGGTACAACAGAAACGCGCCACATGCCTTACCAGGTGTTTAATCCACAACAGCTAACACCGGAAAATTGCGATATGAATCTCCGTCTGGCTCCGTTCACAAACTGACAGGAACCCTTATAAGAACTTAGCCTAAACATCACGTGTGCCCGTTAGCCGCCCACCCAGCACCCCGCCTCTGCGTGACTGGCGTCCGTAACAGCACGATGCTCAACGTCGCGGCCTGGCCTTGAGTTGATGATCCCTTCAATCAATGGCCTTTGGGCGATACTGTTCGTTAAGCGCCCGAGCAATTGCCTCTGTTTCCGCATCAGGTATGCCGTTATCAAGCGCCGGTCTGAAGTGCATTTGAAACGCCTGAATGGTTTTTTTAGTCTCCTCATCCAGCACACCCGTTTGTGGAATAGCATCATATCCATAGGTTTTAAGTAGCACCTGCATTTCATGAACATTCACAGGTGCGGTTGGCAGACGACCGTTGAGATATTTTTTTATTTTCTCCGCTTCCGGCCAGGCCCCGATCCCCTGAGCAGCCAGTTTTTTCCAGGGAAACAACTTACCGGGATCTTGTTTTCGCAGGGGGGCAATATCACTATGCCCGACGACGTTATCAGGGGTAATTTTATAACGCTGGATAATGCGCCTGGACAACGCGACAAGCGCCTTGATTTGTTTTTTATCGTAGGGATACCAGGTTTTATGTCCCAACATATTTTCTGAAAAACCACGATTAACAATTTCAACACCGACAGAAGAATCATTGAGATTGACACGCCCATTCCAGTGACTGACACCAGCGTGCCAGGCCCGCTTATCTTCATGAACCAGTTGATAGACGAGGGGTTTATCTGCTGTATTGTCAGGCGACTCAGGAATAAGGTAATGGGCGCTGACATTATTACCTGTAAGAAGCTTTAACGATGTCGCGTTATCAGCGGCCGTGTAATGAAAAACCAGGAAACGAATACGTTCGTTTTGGGCAAGCGAAGAATAATCATGGCTCAGCGTATAGTCTTGCCTGTTTGCTTTTGACGAAATGCTATGGCTACAACCTGTAAGTGATAGCAGTAAAAAAAGGGTGGTAAGGATGCATCTTCCATTCTTTTTAATTCCCATATCAATTAAATCCTTTTGCAACATTTACTTTATTCTGATCGCTCTTTTATTCTGACGGAGGATAGAAAATTCAATCTCGCTCCTCTGGTAAGACAGCCTGTTTTCCAAAAACCACATAATGAATTCATTATCGTTCTTTACGCCGATTTTTTTCATCACTCTCCGCTTATAATAACTGACTGTTTTCTCCTGCAGACTCATCCATTCGGCTATTTGCCTTACTGTCATCCCGGTCATAAAAAACCAGGTAACCGCCACTTCATTTTCAGTAAATGTCAGGCAACGTTTTGCATTATCCATAAAAGTCACAACTCCTCCGCTGGAGAAATAATTTCTTTATCTCTCCATAAATAACCAAAAAAAATCTTAATTAATAATCAACTTCAAATCTGAATCTGTCATTCATCATCATAACCTCATATAAAAATACCACCCTCCCTAACCTGATGGCATTCAGTGAACGACTTGCTAAGAAAATTCCGGGTTGTACCTACCGGATTATCATGCCTCCCTCAACCGGCATCATAACGTCTGAAAACGCCGCGTTTAATTGATTGAAATCCTAAGCACGAAGCCACACAGAACAGATTTTCATTCCTAGCATATCGGTTGTACCGCTTTTATTCGCCTTTCGCTGATTTCATATTCAATAAAGCGTTTAGCTCAGAACATTGAGATAACAATTTTAAGACGTTACACCACCAGAAACAGTATTATCTGCGCCTGTCTGTCACTCATCCCCGCCAGTGACAGACAGGCGCAGAATCCTCCGGCAATATCTGTCCCCTCACAGCGGCCAAAAGCCCCCTTTTCCTCGCAACGTTGTGCCAGCACTGCCTCCAACGCCATAAACCTTTCTGCACCTGCTCACTTACATGGCGGAGAGAAAGGCATATCGCCCGCACAGTGCCGGGTGCGCTCGCCAAAATATTCAAACCACTCACAACCGTTGGTTATTAATTGAATGAATCCTCGATTTGCACTAACCCTCCCTCTCCGCAAGACTAAAAGAGGGACGATTGGCGATGAACCAAAGAATAAGATCCTTATTGCTTTTCACATCTAACTTACGCATCACCGTGCGTTTATGATAACTAATTTTCAGCACATCCATGCCTGTCCGGCATGCAATCTGCTGTAATTTCATTCCGGTCATGTAATACCCTATTATGGCAATTTCGTTTCCCGTTAAAAAAAACAATTCCCCCATGTTTCCCGATAACTTTAAACACATGTTATCTCCATAGTGAATCAGAAAACCTCAAACAGCGCGCCTGCAATAAACTACAGGGTGACTTTGTTTGTTTTTAACTCATAATTATAGTCACTGACGCTGGTGATACTCAGATGCATACCCTTTGAAAGTGGATGAGAAGGTGTAGCACACAACGTCTCCTGAGGAAGAACATAAGGCTTTTTAAAAGTGATTTTCGAACCGCCTTCATCTATATTAACCAAAGGTGAGAAACGGAACACTTTAGCGCTGGGATTACTTATACAGAGATCGCCCCGGACTAACTGATATTGTACGCGCTGCCACATATCTTTTTGCTCGATATCTTTTCTGACGTTAACCACGACCGGCAGATCTTGCCCAATGAGAATTTTTACCTTTCCATCACTGACCTCATCTTTAGGTGGTAATCCTGTAAACACGACGCGGGCGATATGCTCTTTTACATCCGGCGTATTGGTACGGTAAATTACCCGAATGCTCTGGATGTCGCCCGGACCTATTACAATAGCCTGAGGTTCAGTATAGAGTGTGCCACCGGCCAGATTATCGTCGGGTAGACGCCGGATTTTGCTGTAAAGCAGCACACTTTTATCGCCATTATTCTTAATATCAATAGTCGACTCCTGCTTACCCGACTCAATCAACACCGCTGATGATGAAGGAAGGATTTCGGCACTGGCACCATGAATAAGCCCCGTAAATATGAAGACACTCATAGAAACGTTACGAAGCATGGCAGTTGAAAATAACATCTTTAATACTCTCCTGTTGATTCAGACGACGAGATGAAAGTTTACATTGCATATTTAAATGCGTAGGTGACGACATACCTTCTGATTCCAGCTTTCCGATATCTTTTTCATCGATTAAAAGAATATCTTTGTCGATGAAACGGGCAATTAATTTTCCAGAACCGTCATAAAAAAGATCACTCTGATGAATGTCAGAAGGTTTATGGCTCCATTTCAGCAGCATTGAACGGTTATCCGCTATGCCAAATTTAAAGAACGGCACCGAACCGCGAACAGCTGAAAAATCTCTGACGTTGTTTTTAATGATTACACCTGATGGCAGACCTTCCGGGCTAACGCGAATAAAATCATTTCGTCCTTCAGCAACAGGCGTAATTATGACTTTTCCATCATGATTGGTGACCGCACTACTTTGTAATGAGGCGACATTAAGATAATGATGGACGCCTGTGTCGACCACCGCCCAGGTATTGCCAATACGGTTTGGTGAGAAAATAACGCCTTCTTTACTTATGGCAACAGCACCGGATAAATATGCCGCGGTGGTCTGCGATACGCCTCCGGCATCTCGTCCCTGGGAAAGCGAGATATCCGCAGTGGTGTAAGGTGTCATGACGGCATTATCCAGCGAGTAGCTTTCTGACCGACCCGCGCCCGACGTACGCATCTGGCTGGCAGTCACGGTATAGTTTTTAGATACCGGCGCACTGAGCGAATTCGACAGGCGCGCTCTGTTACCGTACGTGTAATACTGACTTCGCCAGTTAGCGCTGTGTTTGTTGAAACTCAGTGGAACGCTCAAGAAAAGATTGAGGCTGATCTTATCTTTTTGCGTTTGTCCGGGGCTTAAAGACATGTAGGTGACGCCTACGCCCAACGAAGCTTTTCCCACTGGTAAGTTCAGACTGCCTGACAATGAATTGAAACCAGGCGCATCATAGAAACGATAATGTGTTAACGAGATACCGCCTGTCACGCCATAGGAAAATTGCTTTGTCTGCGTTAAACCAATGCTGCTTCGCTGTGCATTGTAATTCCCGAGTCGTGCCTGGCCAATGTAGCTAAAATGCCGGCTGTTACGACTAAAATTAAGGCTGGTATTTTTATAGCTGCCTGAAACATCCAAACTCAGGCCCTTCTGGTTTTTCTCATTTTGTACGCTTGTCAGGCTGGAGCGAAAGCGAAAATCTTTTTCGAAAGCCGTATTGCTGACCGTAAGCCCGCGATAGCCTGACGCAGTGACCATAGCGACCGATGGGGCAAAGATTGAATTTAGCGTTGTGGAGAAACCGGCACCGCTTACCGTTCTTCTGCTGCCGCTAACGGTACGTCCCGTAAAAGCATAATAGCCCGCGTTACCATCCTGGTCAGAGGTGATTTGCGCGCGTGAGATGATGCGCGAGTCAACGATCTGCCCGTCTCGCTTTACCAATACCCTAACGTCATCACTAAAGCCAGCGACCGGAATATTACGCAGCTCCGCATGGCCTTTCTGAATGATTTGTTTCCAGAGAAGCAAGTTATTTTGCCAGAACTCGACAGTCAGCGTTTCTGCAGCTTCATAATTAAAGTTCACAAATGCCGTCGCATTGCCGTTGGCGGAGGAGATGATGGCACCATCAATATAGCCCGTGCCAAACCCACCATCGCTAACGATTGTTCGTCCTGCGCGGACGCGAACATTTTGATAGTCTCGCTCAATATAGCCATCACGTATCGTGTTAACCGCCGTACGTGCGTTTCGGTTGCTAAAGGAACTGTAGTAACCATGTGAGCGAATAATCGTATTGTTCATATTAATTCCGGCTTCATAATCTGTATTGATACTGTTGAGGGAGGTTTCGCCTCCTGAAAAGCGATAGGCATAGGTATTGTAATTTATAAATGCCCCGATCCCGCCACTCAACCTTTGCTTCCCCTCTGGATTAATCAGATATTTTACAGGGACTAATAGCCGCAAGGTGTTATCAGCCCGATCAAATTTAGCCTGAATCTGTTTATCCAGATAAAAATATTTACTGCCATTTTTGGCTTTGTAGGGCGTCCATGCTAACGCTTTTATTCCTGCTTTCGATTTTATCTCTTCCGAATAAACCGCTGCATTTTTAACCGAAAAAAACCTTCCTGATAAAATATATTTCCCATTGATGTAAATATCAGATTCCGTTTCCCGCTCTGGCATTACATGTTGATTAAGTGCATTATCAAGCTGCTCAGAGGTGATACCATTCGCAGCCATCAAATTAGAATCAAAATGTAGCGTTTCACTCCGCACTGGTGCTATAAAAATCAAAAAGAAAATAACAGTAACAATATAATATATTTTTTGCATGTCAAAATCAGGCACCTCATAGTGAGATGCCTGCTGTCGCTCTCAAAAAAATAAATTAGAAATAACGTACGTTAATCTGTGCAGTACCCTGCCAGTCAACCTGTTGCGCATTCGTTATCATATTTCCGGCATTTAATTGCGGTTCGACGTCAAACACCCATGAAATAACTTTTCCTGAGGCTGGTGCACTGGTCGTTTCATCCCATGGTGTCCAGTCTTCCGTTTTCTTATAACTCCAATCGGCATTCAACACACGACCGAACGCAGTGCCACTATGCGAACCACTATTCTGGTAACCGAAAGAGGTCGTATTGGTCACGCCGTCTACCGTTGATGAAACAGGGCTGAGGGTAAAATTCCCCAATTTATTTCCCGTTACCGGATCCATCCCTAAACCAAAAATACGCGTACTATCTGCATGCCCACTTCTGTTATTGGTATTCACACCCACCATAGCACTGCTTTCATTGGGGTCGGTCGCCCAGAATGCCACTTTCTGCGCTGAGGGACAACTTACCTGTAATGTCACTTGTTTCGCTGCAAAGGTATTGACCGCGGTTTGATTAAGATCTTTGTGCTGAGTGATCCCCCAGTCAAGAGCCTCACCACCTACAACACTTGCTGTACAGGCGTTCGGCGCAATGATGCCATGAACATTAATGTCCGTTCCCGCCATGGCTGTATGGCAAAATAATGCACTGGTGGTAAAACTTAACGCTAATACTGTTTTATTAAAAGACACGTTATTCTTCCTTATCTCTGTATAAAAAAATCGACATAAGCCGCTCAGGCTTAATGCGGTGAGAAATATAACGTTAAACATTGAAATCACCATATGAATTAATCTCTTTTTATATATAATAATCTTTTGTTTTTTATTGTTTAAAATCAATAAGATAGAGGGTGCTTTTTAACCTAAACTTAAAGCGATGCTTTTTTTATTATTTTAAGAAAATAAAAATTCGTTTTAACTCCTGATATTTCCTTATCACTGTGTAGATCCGTCTTTTTAAAGACTGCAACAGACACCTGCCGGATAGGCCTGCCCTCTCCAGTCGCTTTCCATTTTTTTCTGTGTCGAAGCCTCGGTAAACACAACGCCATGCCGTCACATCTGATTGACGCTGTTTCATTGCCTGCTAAATACGTTTAAATTAGGCAAACGTCCAGCCTGACGCTGTCGTTAGTCACTCGGCCTGAATGAATTACTGAAGATGTTTCATTCCTGACTATTTTACTCCTTTATTTCATTCCTGGCTTACATTGACTGACCGTCATATCTTTCACTCAAATAGTCATTCCAGAAAAGGTTTCCGTTTCACTTCTACCTTCCCGTTAAATCAGTAATATGTTTGAAAAAGAAAGTGCTGTGTAAACCGTAACGTTCTCAGAACATTGGACCCCATGCCTGGGTAGCGCATTTTTGATACTTAACGTCAGGAGATCAGGAAACGAGATACATTCTGTCAGGTCGATGAGAGCGGTATTTGTTACAGCGGGATATTCATTACATGATATCTACGATGCGTTGCTAAGCCATGATGGCGCAGATTTTATCCTCGCCCAAACATTCACCGGTCGCATGATGTCTGTCTGCACGACCTGGAGATTACGCGCATCCAACTACGCCGGCCTCCGATAAGGATATCGCTGACGGCTTATGAAACGACGTAACTATTCGCATCTTTAACAGGCGTGCGTATGCTGATAACAACGCCTGTAACAACGCCTGTTTTGAATGATGCCGTGAAGGGCAGCAAGCGCGTAAGTAAATGAGAGTTCTAATGAATCTGACACCTGCCGTTGACCAACACGTCTGACTGACAGGGCAAATGAGAATACATATAAATCTTATTAGAAAAAATTTTGAGAAGTTAATCGCACGTTTTAACATCATTATCTGCTGTCTTTCGCGTGCGACAGCGGGCTGCATCTAAAACCTAAAACCTGCTTCAGGGACCCTCTAAAAACATTCATATTTCTTTCTAACCCTATTTAAAATAATAAACAACAAAATCAATGATTTAGGATGACAACCCTATATTCCGCACTCCACTTAAATTAAGAAAATCAAAGGTATACTAATAAAACTCTTTTATTTAATTTGATTTGGAAATTATTCAGCATTATGCTGATGTCGATTCAGATAACACATTTAATCTATTGATCCCTTTCAAATAGAAGGGCAATCATGTCCATTTCTTTTGGTACAGATGGAGAGCACTTTGAGCCGAAAGATTACACTTAATCACTTTCTGGTTTTTGAACCCGAAAAAAAAAGAATCACTGGCAAAGGCAATCCGGCAATCATTAGTGCTTCAGCATCACTATGCTTCGAGTTGCTCATTGAAAATGTCGGTGAGTTAGTCACTCATCAACAGTTTTTTGACTATGCATGGCGTCGCTTTGGCATGGAGCCAACCTCTACGTCACTCTATCAGAATATATCCAGCCTCAGGCGAGCACTGAGTAAAGCCGGACTGCAGGAAGACATCATTCGAACGATGCCTCGGCGTGGTTTTATCCTGTCACCACAAACCGTGGTGATGAAAGAAAATACCGTTACAGCTTCTTCAGCAACTGTCTCAAGTGAAAAAAATGACCAACCTCTTTCGTCAGAAGAAAACACAGAATCGCATGAGAGTGCCTCTCCAGCCGTATTACAGCAGACAGATGGCGAGGAGGATAAAGATGATAAGACGGTTTTACCCTCAACACGTCAGCGTGCTCACTCGTCATGGCTAACAAAAACAGAAATATTGTTGGCACGATTCTCTTTGAAAAGCGTTTTTTTTACCGCCATCACTTTCGTTTCTTTTTGCTGTATCTTTATCTTTATCAAAGTCGAACCGCCATCGGCAGAGCCTGTTTTCGCTCACAGCATGGACTATAAAGGCTGCGTGATTTTTAATAACTCAGACGCCTGGCTCAATAACGCGGAGTTAAAAAAACGCGTAGATGATTTGGATATCAACTGTAAAGACAGTCAATATATCTATATGACATTTTTTAAAAATTCTGACAGACTCTCTTACTTTCAGTGCCAGCATCCCTTGCACGCTACAATTCGGGCAAACTGTCTCTCTCATTATTATGTTAAGAATTTCAATGATGAATAAAATTCTGTTTCTGACAGGGCTATGCCTTATCGCTCTTTTATTTTACCCCTTCAGTGGCAATCGGGAACACCGTATATCATGTAAAGCGGATGTTTCTTATCAGTGGCAAGATAGTACGCTAAACTTATTTATTTCTCAAAATATCCAGGATGGCAAAGGGATTCTGGCTCTCTCTGGTACACTTCATGAAAAAAATAAAGAGGATGGTTATTTGAGTAAAACCATATCTTTCTCGTATCGTGAACAGGGCTATTATTATCACCTGATTTCAGACTTGGTCATCAACTCACCACAAATGACCATGAGCGTTCAGGATCAAAGAAAATGGTTACCTGATTTCTTTATTGAAAAAGGGAAGCCTCTGCTGCTGAAAATCAGGCCATACGGTGATAAAGCCTGGCTGTTTTACTCTGAGACTACGCCACTTTTCATTTGTGAAAGAAGTAGTTAGCCCTTTTTTATGGTTTGTCACTCTGATCCACTGCACGACGCTGAGATCTCATTATTGATAATCTTGACGTCGTGCACATGTTTTACGACGAAATCAGTTTACTTCTGGCCGAAACAACTCTGTTTCGCCCCTCATGCTTTGCCTGATACAACCATTGGTCAACGAAAAGCAATGTTTCCTCAATATTGTTGTTATGGTGAGCTAAACTCTCCACGCCAGCTGATAGGGTCATTTTTCCTACTTCGCTAAATTGCGCACTGGCGATATGTTCCCGGATGCGATTTGCAATAGATTCAGCTTCTGAGATTGGTGTATTCGGAAAGAAAACAACAAATTCTTCGCCACCAAACCGACAAACAATGTCGGTAGTGCGGCAGCCTTCTTTTATAAACATCGCGACGGCCACTAACGTTTTATCACCGATATCATGCCCATAGTGATCATTAATGCGCTTGAAGTAATCAATATCGAATGAGGCAAGACAATGTTCATTTTGAGAAGAAAGGTAAGGCGCGGTAAGTTGCTCAAATCCACGTCGGTTATACAATTTGGTCAGATGATCGGTTATTGCATCATCACGTAATATGGCAAAGGTTTTATTAATTGTTTTGGAATAAGTCATAAACGCTTTTTTCAGTCTGTCGGATTCTTTATACCACGTTTTAATACCCTTGATTTTGGGCGGCAAATGCCTGGTTGTCGTAGAACTGGTCAGGCGAGCGAGTCTTTCGAGCGGTTTGGAAATCTGCGAGGAAACAAAGATACTTACACCGACCAATAGCAAAGCTATCACCAGTCCATAAACCAACACATCTTTAGCGATAAGCGTGAGCGTTGTGGTGACCACATCAGGCGAAACGCATACGAATACGTGCCAGTTGGTTTTGATAACATCTGAATAGCCTAGCAGGCAGTCACGTTGTTCTAACGTTGTCTTTAATCCCCCGCTGCTGGCCTGATTCAGGTGTGTGGTCAGGCTGCCAGGCAAAGGATTGTTTTTTCCTGTCAGCGTCTTATCAGGTGAATAAATGACTTCTCCAGTATCTGAGACAATGCTGATCGTTGTTTTATCCGTGTAAAAATGATGACTCATCAGGCGGCTTAAAATACTTTTTCTTTTCAGGTAAATAGATCCTGCAATATAACCAAGATATGCTCCTGAAGCGGAATAGACCGGGTTCGACAAAAAAATGAGATAGTTACCTGTGTAAGGCGTAAGGGGTTCTGATACGAACGCGCCCTTTTTAACCGCTATCAACTGCTCAGGGGCAACATTTAAAGACGTACCAACAGGCAGTAAACCTGGTGGAGAGGATACCGCAACGTGACCGTCTGGGGTCAGCATCACGACTGAACTGAACATATCCGATTGCAGTCTTAATCTGTCAGCTTCACGCTGTAATGCCTGCTTGTCATCAAAACGTTTAATCTGGCTGGCACTGTATGCAAGCTCTTTTTGTGCCGTTCTGAATGTACTGTCGGTCATATCAGCAAGCTTACGGGCATAGGCGGTGTTAGATTCAATAATTCTTTTTTCGGTCTGAACCTTAAGAACAACGCCCACCACCAATATCAGCATGAGTGCAGTAATCACTATGCAACCAACAGAATGCAGGCACAGGAGCCCTTTTAACGAGGGTTTATAGGTTTTATTCATTCCCACAGCAGGTCTCTGTTATTTGCCATCATTATTCAAAAGATATTAGCAATGTCTGCAAAAAACAAAGCGTTTAACGGCTAAACGTCACCCTTTTACTCTCGCTAATCAGCGACATCGCGCTAATAAAGGCGGTATAACAGCGCTTGCCGGACTGGCATTCTGGTGACGCCGTTATACCGCGGGCACCCTCTTCTCCATCATTAACCTTATTCTGCTGTGAAAAAGAGGCTGGCCGTCATTCACATCTTCTGAAACAGGCCAAATACCTACGGGACAGGCATTCATTGCAAATGCGCTATGACCTGCTGCCAATAACAAGCCGACATAACGCAGGGGAATGGACATACTTTATCTGTGATTGAGAACATCCAGACTGGCATGATGTGATACAGCGCATGCACCCGCAAGAAGAATAATCCCTTTTCAGGCAGTGGTTATTCACTGATGCTCTCTCACCTGTTATTACCGATTATGGGTTGCGCCACCTGCTCTTCGAAAAAAGCGGCGCATCAGCGCCGCCATGAGCTTATTAAATCAGCCGTTTCACCGGCGCGTTCCGTTGACGATCCCACATCACCGTCAGCAGGCGCTGTAACGCGATAAACGCAAACAGCAGAATGCCAATAGCAATCTTGGTCCACCAGGAACTGAGCGTGCCGTCAAAGTTGATCCAGGTTTGAATAAGTCCCTGAATCAACACGCCGAACAAGGTGCCCAGCACCGTGCCCACGCCACCCGAGAGTAAGGTGCCGCCAATCACGACAGAGGCAATCGCATCCAGTTCCACGCCCAATCCGGCCAGGGCATAGCCCGCAGAGGTATAGATGGAAAACACAATGCCAGCCAGCGTCGCCAGGGTAGTCGACAGCATGTAGATTTTAATGGTGGTAGCACGGGTTGAAATGCCCATGAGTTGCGCGGAAGTCAGGCTGCCGCCAATCGCATAAACCTGATTACCAAAGCGGGTGCGGTGCGCCAGAATGATCCCGCCCGCTACCACCACCAGCATGATCAGCGCCAGCAAACTCAGCCGCCCGCCCCCCGGAACCTTCCATGCCATGCTGGACAGCGTGGCGTAAAGAGGATGATCGATTGGAATAGAATTCTCAGAGACCAGGTAACTGCAGCCGCGCAGAAAAAACATGCCCGCCAGGGTGATAATAAAGGCGGGAATTTTCAGCGCATCAATCAGCCAGCCCATCATGGCACCAAACATCGCTCCCATACTCAGGATGAGGGCGAACGCCAGAACGGGGTTGAGGTGATAGTCACCGATAACCTTTGCCAAAAATACACCCGAAAACGCAATGACGGCCCCCACCGAAAGATCAATGCCGCCCGATAAAATCACAAAGGTCATACCGACAGCGATAATGCCGAGGAAGGCGTTATCCGTCAAAATGTTACAGATCACCCGCGTGGAAGCAAAGCCGGGAAACTGGCTCAGGCAAAACAGATAGCCCATGACGAACACCAGTAGCGTGATCATCAGAGGCAGATGACGTTTAATCATGATGGACGTCTCCGTTTAAACATTGCAATAAAGCGCGGGGATTGCAGAAGCAGAACGCACATGACCACTATCGCCTTTACCACCTGATTCAACTCTGGCGGAAAGCCAGACAGTAGAATACCGGTGTTCATTGACTGAATAATCAGCGCACCTGTCAGTGACAGCACGATGTTAAACCGGCCGCCCATCAGGGACGCTCCGCCGATGACCACGGCGAGAATCGCATCCAGTTCCAGCCACAATCCGGCATTGTTAGCATCTGCGCCACGAATATCCGCCGCCACAATCAGGCCGGCTACCGCCGCGCAAAGGCCGCTGATGGCGTAGGTGGACATCACCACCAGCCAGCCATTCACGCCAGCATTGCGCGCGGCACGCAGGTTAATGCCCACGGCTTCGATGAACAGCCCCAGTGCGGTTTTACGCGCCAGTAGCCAGACCAGCAACGCAACCGCCACCGTGATCCAGACCGGCACCGGTAACAACCACAGCGCTCCATTCCCAAACCAGCCAAGGCTGTCGTTATTAAAGGTTACGATTTGCCCCTGAGTAATAAGCTGAGCAATACCGCGTCCGGCGACCATTAAAATCAGCGTTGCAACAAACGGCTGGATACGGAGTAAGGCCACCAGAATGCCGTTCCATATGCCGCAGGCCAGACCGCTGGCCAGCGTCACCATAATGATAAAGGGTACACCGTGCCCGGCGACGGTCAGCGTAGCGGCGGTGGCACCGGCAATCGCCATTACGGCCCCGACCGACAGGTCGATCCCGCCGGTGGCGATGACCAGCGTCATGCCGATGGCCAGTAAAGCAACAGGCGCGGCGCGGTTGATAATGTCGATCGGACTGCCAAACAGCCGTCCATCCTGAAGATGAATCGCAAAGAAGTTATTTGCGACCAGGCTGTCAACTAACAGCACCAGCAGCAGGGCAATAATCTGCGGCATGCCGGGCGGCAGCCTGAACTTGCGACGTTGAGGTTTGGTCGCGGTGACCGGGGATTCAAGCATGCTGCGTACCTCCGTCAGCAATAGCGTTAACAATTGCCGCCACTGAAAGCTGCTCCAGCGGAATTTCAGCCACCTGTTTCAGATCACGCATGATCAATACACGATCGGCGTAGCCGACCAGCTCTTCCAGCTCTGAAGAGATAACCAGCAGCGCCAGACCATCGGCACACAGCGACTCAATGAGGCGGATAATTTCCGCATGGGCGCCCACATCAATGCCGCGCGTCGGTTCATCCAGGATCAGGAACTGCGGTTTTGTCACCAGCCAGCGTGACAGCAGAACCTTTTGCTGATTGCCGCCCGATAACAGTTCAACGGGCTGCTCTGCATGCGGCGTGCGAATACCCAGACTTTTAATAAAACGTTCGGCAATCGCCTGCTGTTCCCGTTTTTTTATCGGCCGTAACCAGCCGCGCTGCGCCTGCAGGGCCAGAATAATGTTTTCCCGCACCGAGGCCGCACCAATGATACCGTCGGTTTTGCGGTCTTCCGGACAGAACCCCATGCCCAGGCGTGAGGCCTGAGCGGGCGTGCGAATGTGTTCAACTTTGCCTTTGATCTTTGCCGTACCGCGATCGGCGCGACGAATACCAAATAACACTTCGGCCGTTTCAGTCCGTCCGGAGCCCAGCAGTCCGGCAAGTCCCACCACTTCGCCGGGCCTGACCTGCAGGCTGAAAGGCTCGATGGTGCCTTTCTTGCCGTAATCTTCAAAAGACACGACAGGCTGATTACTGCGTAGCGTGCTGCCCTGACGCTGCAGTGCGGTCGCCATCAGCTCACGGCCAATCATCAGTTTCACCAGTTCAATCTGCGGCAGCGTTGCCGTATCATGCGTGGCGATGAATTTACCATTGCGCAGTACGGTGATGCGGTCGGTGATGCGATAAACCTGATCCAGAAAATGCGTGACGAAAATCAGACTCATGCCGCGATTTTTTAGCTGCGTCATGAGGGTAAACAGCATTTCAACTTCGCTGGCGTCCAGGCTGGCAGTAGGTTCATCCAGAATCAGGACCTGCGCAGAAAGATCGACAGCCCGGCAGATGGCAATGATCTGCTGCATGGCGACCGAATAGTGGCCAAGGGGCCGGGTGACATCAAGGGCAAAACCGTAATTACGCATCAAGGCATCGGCATCGCGAACCATGCGCTTACGATCGATCATGCCAAAACGACGCGGTTCACGTCCGATATACAGGTTATCTGCCACCGACATGTTGGGCAGCAGGTTAACTTCCTGATAAACCGTACCGATACCAATATCCTGGGCTTCGGCGGTGCTGTGCGGCGATATCGCCTGGCCGTTTAACGTGACGGTGCCACTGTCCCGGGTGTAAACGCCGGTCAGGACTTTTATCAGTGTGGATTTTCCGGCGCCGTTTTCACCCAACAGCGCCATGATCTCGCCTTTACGCAGGCTGAAAGACACATCGTCCAGCGCTTTGACGCCGGGGAAGCCTTTACTGACGCCGCTGATGGCTAAAAGAGGTTGTTCGTTGTGTGTGGTCATGCTGTCAACTCCGCCCTACATCATAGAAAACCGCCCCGAAGGGCGGCCTGCGGCTTAGTAACCCATGTTCTTTTTCTTGTCTAACTCGGCCTGCGCGTCAGCAGGTAAAAAGAGTTTTGATTGTGTCCTGATAATTTTTGGCGGCAGCGTGCCGTCTTTTTTGAATTTTTCCAGCGCGTCAAATGCCGGGCCTGCCATGTCTGGCGTTAACTCCACGTTTGCATTGGCTTCGCCTGCCAGCATGGCTTTATAGATATCAGGTACACCGTCAATCGAACCGGTCAGGATGTCTTTGCCCGGTTTCAGGCCGGCCTCTTTGATGGCCTGAATGGCACCGATGGCCATGTCATCGTTATGGGCGTAAACCATGCAAATGTTTTTGCCGTTATTCTCGGCTTTGATAAAGCTTTCCATGACTTCTTTACCTTTACTGCGGGTGAAGTCGCCAGACTGAGAACGGATAATTTTAATATTAGGATGACCGCTGATGGCTTCGGCAAAGCCTTTTTTGCGGTCAATGGCGACGCTGGCACCTACCGTGCCTTGAAGTTCGACGACGTTACACTTCTTGTCGCCTACCGTTTTCACCAGCCAGTCACCGATAAGCTTACCTTCCAGCACGTTATCTGCCGTTACGACAGCCTGATACAGCGAATTGTCTTTCACCACAATGGCGCGATCCAGCAGGTAAACCGGGATTTTCGCGTCTTTAGCTTCTTCTAATACCGGCTCCCAGCCCGTCTGAACCACGGGTGCGATAAAGATGGCATCAACGCCCTGCGCAATAAATGAACGCACGGCCTTGATTTGGTTTTCTTGTTTTTGTTGTCCATCGGCAATCTTCAGATTGATGCCGCGTTTTTTGGCTTCGCTTTTTGCCACATTGGTTTCAGCCGAGCGCCAGCCGGATTCCGAACCTACCTGTGAGAATCCCACTGTCATTTCCGCCGCTAACACTGAGCCACTTAATGCGGCGCTGACCAGCGTGGTCAGGAGTAAACGTTTCCACATAGTTTTTATTCCTCTGAAGGGCGTTTGCTGTATAGGGTAAAGTGCCCATCAAGACTGACGTAAAAAAAAGTAAATTAGGGCGACACGCTTCACAAAATCGAGCGATTTAAAGGGGTTACGCGTTTCATGAGGGCGAATTTCATCAGGGGTTATGGACAAAACGCCTGTGTGTTTTTTCAACTTATGATAAATAAATGTAATAAACAGAATCGCTTAAGTGTAGGCCAGTTGAAAACGATTACAGGGAGGCGTACAGAATGAGTTATGGCCCTTATTCGGCGACAAAAAGTGCATTTTGTGATTTCCAGCACATCCCTATACGGCCCTGTATATCGAATGAAACGATTCCGCTAAAAGCCTTTGTTGAGGGTTTACTGACGTTCTCTTTGTCTGGCGCGGGAAACGGGAATTAATGGCAGTCGATTCGTACATATAAACCAATAAAAAGTTACCAGGTCTGATCAACCCAAACATCCTACGCCCCGTAGAGCACCTGACCTGATAACGGTGGCGACGTTTAGCGTGCACGAAAATGATGAAAAGGGTTGTTTAGCGAGCAATCTCTCGTGATTGTCTGATTTTTGCTTTTTTTGAGTGGCAGAACTGGACACAGGCGGGTGTCTCCCTATACTTGGCATTCTTTCTCATCCATTCGTTATGATAAAAAATGACTGCGCACGATTATCTTTTAAAATTCCGCAAAGTAAATAACCTCGACAGTCTGGAAAAACTCTACGACCATCTGAATTATTCCCTTTCTGACAACACAGATATCATCAATATGTATCGGGCTGCCGATCATCGTCGTGCGGAGCTGGTATCCGGTGGCCGTCTGTTTGATCTGGGCTGCGTACCTAAATCGGTATGGCGCTACGTGGTATAATTCCAGGGTTCAAAATAACGTCTGAAAGCGCCTGGTCATAATGTTTCCCTTCTGTCTTAACATGCTATTCTGAGCCGCTTCTGACATTGAGACAGGATTAACCGCAATGAACACACAGGATGCCTCACCCCGCATTGGTGGCTGGCTTTTAGTGCCGTTGGCATGGTTGCTGATGACGCTGCTCACCACGGCGCTGGTGATGGCCATGTATCTGACACCGCTGTTTGATACGCAATGGCGTGCCACCCTGTTTAATCACAGTTCGCTCGTCACCACCTACTGGGCCATTTCGCTTTTCACCGCCACCGCACTGTGGGCTTACAGCATGTGGGTTGTGTGGATTTTCTTTAAGCGCTCTTCCCGGCTGCCCCGCCACTATATTGTCTGGTTGCTGATTACCGTGCTGCTGGCCCTGAAGACCTTTGCCTTCACGCCGGTTTCTGACGCCCGGGCGATTCAGACGTTACTGCTGTCTCTGGCGGCGGCGGCAATTTTTGTGCCTTATTTCAAGCGTTCAGCACGGGTAAAAGCGACGTTTACTCAGCGGTGAGGCCAAAATTATCGCCAACAGTTTAATCCTGAGTGCGGTTGTCCGTAGACAATGTTGTGTCACAGTTGTGATACCGCGTTTTATCAATGATAATAAGCCGCTTTCTGGCATTCAGGCGAAAAAATGACCGATTATCTTCTTCTGTTTGTGGGTACTGTGCTGGTGAATAACTTCGTTTTGGTGAAGTTCCTCGGCCTGTGTCCCTTTATGGGCGTTTCCAAAAAACTGGAAACGGCGATTGGCATGGGCCTCGCCACCACATTTGTTATCACACTGGCCTCTGTTTGTGCATGGCTGGTGAACCATCTTATTCTGGTGCCACTGGACTTAGTGTACCTGCGCACCATGGCCTATATTCTGGTGATCGCCGTGGTTGTGCAGTTCACCGAAATGGTGGTGCGCAAAACCAGCCCGTCGCTTTACCGACTGCTGGGTATTTTCCTGCCGCTGATTACCACCAACTGCGCGGTGCTGGGCGTTCCCTTGTTGAGTGTTAACCTCAACCACACCTTCCTGCAGGCGGCGCTGTATGGATTCAGCGCCTCGCTGGGCTTCTCGCTTGTCATGGTGCTGTTTGCCGGTATGCGTGAGCGCCTGGTTCTGGCAAACGTGCCTGCCCCGTTCAAAGGAAACTCGATCGCGCTGATCACCGCAGGCCTGATGGCACTGGCGTTTATGGGCTTTACCGGTTTGGTGAAATTCTGATGAGTGCGATTTGGATAGCGGTTGCGGTTTTAAGCGCCCTTAGCCTTGTGTTTGGCGCCCTGCTGGGTTACGCCTCACGACGCTTTGAGGTTGAAGAAGATCCCATTGTTGAGCAGATCGACGCTGTTCTTCCGCAAAGCCAGTGCGGCCAGTGCGGTTATCCTGGCTGCCGTCCCTATGCCGATGCGGTGGGCAACAACGGTGAAGCCATCAACAAATGTGCGCCCGGTGGCGAACAGACCATGCTGAAGCTGGCGGCCCTGCTCAACGTTGAGCCACAGCCGATTGATGGCGACGAAGAAGCCAAAGCGCCCGTGCGCACCGTGGCATGGATAGACGAAGCAAACTGTATTGGCTGCACGAAATGTATTCAGGCCTGTCCGGTTGATGCCATCGTTGGCGCAACACGCGCCATGCACACCGTGCTGAGCGACGTGTGTACGGGCTGCGACCTGTGCGTCGCGCCTTGTCCTACCGATTGTATTGAGATGCGTCCGGTTGCCACCACCACGGCCAACTGGAAATGGGATCTTGAAACCATTCCTGTTCGGGTGATCCCGGTAGAGAGTCATGCTTAATCTGCTAAATTTTCTAAAAAAAGAGAAGACCTGGGATTTTCAGGGCGGCATTCATCCGCCTGAAATGAAAACCCAGTCTAACGGCACGCCGCTGGCCGAACTGCCGCTGCCGCACCGGTTTATTATTCCGCTGAAACAGCATATTGGTCATGAAGGTGAGATCTGCGTATCGCCGGGCGATCGCGTACTACGCGGTCAGCCACTGACGTTCGGTCAGGGCAGAATGCTGCCGGTGCATGCGCCGACTTCCGGCATCATCGAGGATATTGCCCATCACATGACGGCTCACCCTTCGGGTCTGTCAGAGCTGTGTATATTCCTGACGCCAGATGGCGAAGACCGCTGGATGCCGCTGGAGCCGCTGCCGGACTACCGACAGCATGACCGAGCCGCCATCCTGAAACGCATTCACGATGCCGGCATCGCCGGTCTGGGCGGCGCGGGCTTCCCGACCGCAACCAAGCTGAAAGGCGGCCTGCAGGGCGTTAAAACGCTGATTATCAATGCCGCCGAGTGTGAGCCCTATATCACCGCTGACGATCGGCTGATGCAGGATTACGCTGCCGAAGTGCTGGAAGGCAGCCGGATTCTGGCCTGGGTCTTACAGGCCGATCGCGTTTTAATTGGCATCGAAGATAATAAGCCTGAAGCCATCGCCGCTCTGAAACAGGCGCTGGGCGGTGAGCGCGATCTTCAGATTCGCGTCATTCCAACCAAATATCCTTCGGGCGGTGCCAAACAACTCACCAAAATTCTTACCGGTAGGGAAGTGCCGCACGGCGGACGATCAACGGACATTGGCGTGCTGATGCAGAACGTCGGCACAGCCTGGGCGGTTAAGCGCGCCATCATTAATGGCGAGCCCATCACCGAGCGCGTGGTCACGCTGACAGGTGAGGCCATCGCCCAGCCACGTAATGTGTGGAGCCGGTTGGGTACGCCCATCAGTCATCTGCTTCATCAGGTCGGTTTTCATCCCTCGCCACGCCAGATGGTGATTATGGGCGGCCCGCTGATGGGCTTTACCCTGCCGTCACTGGATGTCCCGGTGGTTAAAATCACCAACTGTATTCTGGCTCCGTCCAGCACGGAAATGGGCAACGACGAGCAGGAGCAGTCCTGTATTCGCTGCTCTGCCTGTGCTGATGCCTGCCCGGCTAAGCTGCTGCCGCAGCAGCTTTACTGGTACAGCAAGGGCGGCGACCATGATAAAGCCCGTGCGCACCATATTGATGACTGTATTGAATGCGGTGCCTGCGCCTATGTTTGTCCCAGCAACATCCCGCTGGTGCAGTATTACCGCCAAGAAAAAGCCGAGTTGCGGGCTATCGATCTGGAAGCCAAACGGACGCTGGAAGCGAAAGCACGGTTTGAAGCGCGTCAGGCACGACTTGAACGGGAAAAACAGGCACGTGAAGCACGCCATGCAGAGGCGAAGCAGCGCGTAGCGCGTAGCGACAGTGCTGAACTGGCTGCGGCTCAGGCACGTGCGAAAGCAAAATCTGGTGGAAACGAAGAGGCCGTCGCCGAAGCTCGCCATGCTCAGGCTCGCTTGCGCCAGGCTGAAGCCCAGTCGGAAACTCAGGCACTGAGCCGCCAGACGACCGATCCACGCAAAGCGGCGGTTGAAGCCGCTATTGCGCGTGCTAAAGCAAAAAAATCAGCCGTACCGGACGCGTCTGAAGAGGTGACGGAGGATCCGCGCAAGGCCGCCGTTGCCGCCGCCGTTGAGCGGGCCAAAGCGAAGAAAGCCGCGCAGGCCGCCGCCGCGGAAAGTACTGAAGATGTGCAGCCCGCCCCGCCGGAAGACCCGCGCAAGGCCGCCGTGGCCGCCGCCGTTGAGCGGGCCAAAGCGAAGAAAGCCGCGCAGGCCGCCGCCGCGGAAGATAGTGAGGATGTGCAGCCCGCCCCGCCAGAGGACCCGCGCAAGGCCGCCGTGGCCGCCGCCGTTGAGCGGGCCAAAGCGAAGAAAGCCGCGCAGGCCGCCGCCGCGGAAGGTAGTGAGGATGTGCAGCCCGCCCCGCCGGAGGACCCGCGCAAGGCCGCCGTGGCCGCCGCCGTGGAGCGCGCCAAAGCGAAGAAAGCCGCGCAGGCTGCCGCCGCCGAAGGTAGTGAGGATGTGCAGCCCGCCCCGCCGGAAGATCCGCGCAAGGCCGCCGTGGCCGCCGCCGTTGAGCGCGCCAAAGCGAAGAAAGCCGCGCAGGCCACCGCCGCCGCTGAAAGTACTGAGGATGTGCAGCCCGCTCCGCCGGAGGACCCGCGCAAGGCCGCCGTGGCCGCCGCCGTTGAGCGGGCTAAAGCGAAGAAAGCCGCCGCCGCCCTGGCTCGCGCTGAGGACGCTTCTCGCGATGCTGCGCTGGCCGCGACAGAGGCGCATCGTGACGTCGAGCAGGCGGAAATGGCGCAAGAACAAGCCAATAATGCAAATGCTGAAGCCGAACAGGCGCCGGAACTTGAGCACCCTACAGATGCGCGCAAAGCCGCTATTGCGGCTGCTATCGAACGTGCCAAAGCGCGTAAAGCGCAATCGACATTGACACCTGAGGACTAAATGGCTTTTCGTATAGCAAGTTCACCTTATACCCATAACCGGCGCAGCACCGGTAACATCATGATGCTGGTCGTGTTGGCTGCGCTGCCGGGCTTTGCAGCGCAGTGTTATTTCTTTGGCGTGGGCACGCTGTTGCAGGTGATTCTGGCCTCGGTAACGGCGTTGCTTACCGAAGCGGCCATCCTGCGTTTACGCAAAAGCCCGGTTGCTGCCAGCCTTGCGGATAATTCAGCCCTCCTGACGGCCATTCTGCTGGGAATCAGCATCCCCTCGCTGGCGCCCTGGTGGCTGGTCGTGATCGGTACCGTCTTTGCGATTGTGATCGCCAAGCAGCTTTACGGTGGACTGGGACAAAATCCCTTTAATCCGGCGATGGTAGGCTATGTGGTGCTACTGATCTCGTTTCCGGTTCAGATGACCAGTTGGATGCCGCCGGACGCGTTACAGATGATTAAACCGGGCATGCTCGATTCACTTAGTATGATTTTTACCGGCCAAACTCTTGCGGGCGACACGATGCAGCAGCTGCAGCTCGGTGCCGATGGCGTCAGCCAGGCCACGCCGCTTGATACATTCAAAACCGGCCTGCGCGCCGGCCACAGCGCCGCGCAACTTCTGGCCCAGCCTATTTACAGTGGTGTGCTCGCAGGTCTGGGCTGGCAGTGGGTTAACCTGGGTTATCTGGTGGGCGGTTTGTTCCTGTTATGGAAAAACGCCATTCGCTGGCATATCCCGGCTGCCATGTTGCTGTCGCTGGCCTTCTGCGCAACGCTGGGCTGGCTGTTCTCGCCCGCTTCGCTCAACAGCCCAGTGATTCATCTGTTCTCAGGTGCCACTATGCTTGGGGCATTTTTTATTGCTACCGATCCGGTCACCGCTTCGACGACCGACCGGGGTCGTTTACTCTACGGTGCGCTGATTGGACTGCTGATCTGGTTAATTCGCAGCTTCGGCGGATATCCGGATGGCGTTGCTTTCGCTGTATTGCTGGCTAATATATGCGTACCGCTGATTGACTATTACACTCAGCCGCGTGTTTACGGCCATCAAAAGGATTAAATGATGCTGGACACGATACGCAAAAATGGCGTGACGCTGGCGCTGTTTGCCGCCATTACGACCGGCGTGACGGCCATAGTGAATACGGTCACTAAGCCAACGGTTGAGCATCAGACGCAACTGCAGCAAAAAAATTTGCTGGACCAGGTGGTGCCGACCGATATGTACGACAACCACATTCAACAGGAATGTTACGTTGTCACTGATGCGGCGCTGGGTAACGCCCATCCTCACCATCTTTATCTGGCACGTAAAGGCAACCAGCCTGTTGCCGCGGCCCTGGAAACGACAGCTCCGGACGGCTATTCCGGCGCGATACAGATGCTGGTCGGGGCTGACTTTAACGGCAAGGTGCTGGGCGTCCGCGTGATTGAACATCATGAAACGCCCGGCTTGGGCGATAAAATAGAACTGCGCATTTCTGACTGGATTAACAGCTTTAACGGTAAAGTGGTAACAGGTCCGGATGATAAAGCGTTTGCCGTTAAAAAAGACGGTGGTGAATTCGATCAGTTCACCGGCGCCACGATTACCCCACGAGCCGTCGTGAATGCCACCAAACGTACGGCATTATTAATTGAATCCCTTAAAGGGAAACTCTCTTCGTTACCCGAATGTGGAGACGCAAATGAGTGAAGCTAAAAACCTGCTGGTAGGCGGGCTGTGGAAAAATAACTCGGCGCTGGTGCAGCTGCTGGGCCTGTGTCCGCTGCTGGCGGTGACCGCCACCGCCACCAATGCGTTGGGGCTGGGGCTGGCCACCACGCTGGTCCTGACCCTGACCAACAGCTTTATTTCCGCCTCGCGCCGTTGGGTGCCCTCGGAGATTCGCATCCCCATTTACGTGATGATCATCGCGTCCGTGGTGAGCTGTGTACAGATGCTGATCAATGCTTATGCCTATGGCCTGTATCAGTCGTTGGGCATTTTTATTCCGCTTATCGTGACCAACTGTATCGTAGTAGGCCGTGCCGAGGCCGTCGCATCGAAAAGCAGCATCCCTCTTGCAGCCCTTGATGGTTTTGCCATTGGGATGGGCGCAACCTGCGCCATGGTGGTGTTGGGTTCCATCCGTGAAATTATTGGCAGCGGGACGTTGTTTAACGGTGCAGACCAGCTGTTAGGCCCGTGGGCAAAAGCGTTAAAAATTGAGGTGATTCATCTGGATTCACCGATGCTGCTGGCGATGTTACCACCCGGCGCCTTTATTGGTCTGGGCATGATGCTGGCGGGTAAATACCTGATTGATCAAAAAATGAAGCAGCGTGCTATGCGCCGAGCTGAAGAGCAGGCGCTGGCTGCACCGCAAGGCCATACCGGAAAAGCCGTGTGAACCAGACAAAGCGTACAAAGATCCTCAGCCGTTTGCAGCAGGCTAATCCTCATCCTACGACCGAGCTGCAGTTTAGCTCGCCGTTTGAATTATTGATTGCGGTTCTGCTCTCTGCCCAGGCCACCGACGTTAGCGTGAATAAAGCCACCGCAAAGCTCTACCCGGTCGCGAATACGCCCGCGGCGATGCTGGCGCTGGGCGTGGACGGTGTGAAGGAATACATTAAAACGATCGGACTGTTCAACAGCAAGGCAGAGAATGTTATCAAAACCTGCCGCATTCTGCTGGAACAGCACGGCGGGGTGGTGCCTGAAGATCGTGCAGCCCTGGAAGCGCTGCCCGGTGTGGGCCGTAAAACGGCAAACGTGGTGCTCAACACCGCCTTTGGCTGGCCCACCATCGCAGTGGATACCCATATTTTTCGCGTCTGCAACCGGACAAATTTCGCCCCCGGCAAGAATGTCGAGCAGGTCGAAGAAAAACTGTTAAAGGTTGTGCCTAAGACCTTCAAAGTGGACTGCCACCACTGGCTGATTCTGCACGGCCGCTATACCTGCGTGGCCCGTAAGCCGCGCTGTGGCGCCTGTCTGATCGAGGATCTGTGCGAATACCCGAATAAAGTGGAATAACGCGAAGGTATTGTCTGATAAAGCCTGTGAACACACAGGCTTTTTATTTTCTGATCTAACGCTGATCCAGAGCCGCCTGCATCCAGGCAATCACCAGCGGAGAATCCTTGTCTTGTAAGGCTGCACGTTCGGACTGGAAGAGCGTGGCGACGTAAAAAGGATGATCGGTCAGTTCTATGCCGCGTACATCGCCATTGAGATCCCAGGCGGTGATACGCAAATTTTTGCCTCCCAGCGCTGCACTGAAGTCCGGGTTAACGCCAAAGTTGCAGTGATAGCCTTCATCGCTGGAGAGGCTGTTGTAGGCGGTGGCAATACGTGAACCGGGTTCAAATGTCACCTCACCGCGTTGCTCCACCAGCGAGCAACTTAACGGCGCAATCACCATCCGCCCTTCATCGCTGGTTTCTGCATGATTCGCATCATGCCAGCCCAGTATGTGACGTGCATAGTCGATAACGGCATACTGAAAACCGCCACAGGAACCCAGAAAAGGTTTTTCCCCTACCCGTACCCAGCGCAGCATACTGAAGACGCCCTCATCATTTTTATAGGGACTTCCTGGCACCAGCCATACGGCATGGCTTTGCCTGATGGCGGTTAAATCGCCCAGATCAGGTGTTGGGATCCACTCAGGTTCAATATCGATAGCAAGATGGGCAGCGGCACGGGAAAGCGCCAGGGGAATAGCCTGATGCGCAACGGCTTCCGGACGATAGTCGCCGACCAACGCGAGACGTAAAGGTGACGGCATAGCAACATTCCTCTTAACGAAATAAGGATGCTACGGTAAGGGGCGATGGATGTCGAGTCCCGAAATGCGGCTCTATCGTGGCTCCCACCCGAGACAGCAAAGCATTACGGACACGCCGTACGCAGACAGGCTTTTTTCTCTGCCTGAATTAACATACAAAAATGTGACCTTAATCAACCTTTTTACGCCTTTGGTGGAGATTAACGTCATAATACGCAGACTCTTTCATCAAATCGGCGTCAAAACCTGCTCTATAGCCAGATTGTCCTGAGAAAATATCACTTTCCGATGTAAAGCTCGGCGTAACGCCGCTTTAGTAGTTAATGTCATTATTAACACTCCCGCAACCCCACCACGACGTCATTACTTCACGGTAACGATTTAAATCAGAATTAAATTCCAACTAATAATATTTATTTAGGTTTTAACGCCACGCGTTCGCTTTCTGGCAGAAGGGAGAAAACGCTTGCCCTGTCGCCTTTATTCAGCCAAATTAGTCGCCGTTTTTCCCATCTAATAAAAATCTGGCCCATGGTCTGATCACATGGCGCGGACTTAATTCCTGTCACGACGCAGGATATGAAATAACAGAGGTGCAAGTGTCAACTGCAAACAAACACACCGACGAGGCCGTCAGCCTTAACGCATTCAAACAGCCCAAAGCGTTTTACCTGATCTTTTCAATCGAATTATGGGAACGTTTTGGTTACTACGGCCTGCAGGCCATTATGGCGGTTTACCTGGTGAGACAACTGGGGATGTCAGAGTCCGACTCTATCACCCTGTTCTCCTCATTTAGCGCCCTGGTATATGGCCTTGTCGCCATCGGTGGCTGGCTGGGTGACAAAGTCCTCGGGACCAAACGCGTCATCGTTCTTGGCGTGCTGGTTCTGGCAATAGGTTACGCCCTGGTGGCCTTCTCGGGCCACAACGTCAGCATCGTTTATATTGGTATGGCGACCATTGCCGTGGGAAGTGGCTTGTTTAAAGCTAACCCCTCTTCGCTGCTCTCGACGTGCTATGACAAAGACGATCCCCGTATTGATGGGGCCTTCACCATGTTCTACATGTCCATCAATATCGGTTCGCTGTTTTCAATGATGCTGACTCCGTGGTTAGCGGAGAAGTACGGTTACAACGTGGCGTTTTCGCTCTCAGTTGTCGGCCTGGTCATCACGCTGCTTAACTTCCTGTTCTGCAAACGCCTGGTGAAAGACTTCGGCTCTAAACCGGACTTTGCCCCACTTCAGTTCGGTAAACTGTTGATGACCCTGGTGGGAATTGTCGTCCTGATCGCTCTGGCAAACTGGATGCTGCACCACCAGTCCATCGCCCGCGTGCTGTTAGGCGTGATAGCGTTCGGTATCTTTGTCATCTTTGCCAAAGAAGCCTTTGCCCTTCACGGCGCAGCCCGTCGTCGGATGATTGTTGCGTTCCTGCTGATGGTCGAAGCCATCGTGTTCTTCGTGCTCTATATGCAGATGCCAACGTCGCTTAACTTCTTTGCAATTCGCAACGTTGAGCACAGCATTTTGGGTATCACCTTTGCCCCTGAGCAATTTCAGGCGCTGAACCCGTTCTGGATCATGCTTGCCAGCCCGATTCTGGCAGCCGTCTACAACAAGCTGGGCGATAAACTGCCCATGCCACACAAGTTCGCCATCGGTATGGTGCTGTGTTCAGCAGCCTTCCTGGTGTTGCCGCTCGGCGCGAAGTTTGCCAGCGATGCAGGGATTGTGTCTGTTAACTGGCTGATTCTCAGCTATGGCCTGCAGAGCATTGGTGAGCTGATGATTTCGGGTCTTGGCCTGGCCATGGTGGCCCAGCTGGTTCCGCAGCGTCTGATGGGCTTTATCATGGGTTCATGGTTCCTGACGACGGCGGGCGCAGCGGTCATTGCTGGTAAAGTGGCAAACCTGATGGCCGTTCCTGAAAACGTTACCGATCCGTTGATCTCCCTGGCTACCTACGGCAGAGTTTTCCAGCAGATTGGTATTGCGACGGCGGTCATCGCCGTGCTGATGCTGATTACCGCCCCTCTGCTGAACCGAATGACTCAGGATACGGCAGTAGACAATGCCTGACTGACGTCATGACTTTTCACCAAAACCGGGCCTGCCCGGTTTTTTTATTTTTGTCGCTGGCAATGCCTCGCACATTCCTGCGTCTTATTACTGGCAATTCCGCGCCATGAGATTACTATGCAAACACGATTCGCAACATGGTGGCCTCATGATGAAACTGTTTTGTAAAGCGGGTGCCTGTTCCCTTTCACCGCATATCGTCATGCGTGAATGTGGTCTGGACTTTACGCAGGTTAATGTTGATCTGCAGACTAAGCTCACCGAGCGCGGTGAAGATTTTCGCCAGATCAACCCCAAAGGTCAGGTGCCGGCCCTGCAGCTGAGCGATGGGAATGTATTAACGGAAGGCGCAGCGATTGTGCAGTATCTGGCCGATCTTAAACCCGATCGTCACCTTCTGGCCCCGGTGGGGAGCCTGACGCGTTATCACACCATTGAGTGGCTCGGCTATATCAGCAGCGAGTTACACAAAAGCTTCTCTCCCCTGTTTCGCAACGATGCGCCTGAGGAGTACAAAGGGTTGGTGCGCCGCCAGCTGGAGGCGAAATTTGCCTGGGTAAACGATGAGCTTAAAGACAAACAGTGGCTGATGGGCGTGCACTTCAGCGTTGCGGATGCCTATTTATTTGTGGTTACCCGTTGGGCAAAAGCGCTGAACCTGGATTTGGCCGCGCGGGATCACCTGCAACACTGGTTTGAACGCGTTGCAGCGCGGCCATCGGTTCAGGCCGCGCTCAAAGCGGAAGGACTTAACTGATACGATGAGGGCCGTAACCGGCCCTTTTTTACAGCTTCTCTGTGGGGAAAACGTGCGTCGGTCGGACAATGGCATCCTGAGCGGCAACCAGTTGCAGTTCATACTCGCCCATCTCATGCGTTTTCAGCATCACCTCATAGACCGCAGCCGTGACGTGTTCCAGCGCCGCCTGTAGCGACAGCCCGTGCAGCAGATCGACCAGCAACAAGCCACTGGTCAGATCGCCCACGCCTACCGGTTGACGAACCCCAAAATCCACCAGCGGACGGCTGATGTGCCAGGCTTCACCGGCGGTCACCAGCAGCATCTCAAACCGATCGCTGCGGCGCCCTGCGCGCGCCAGGTGCTTAATCAGCACGACTTTTGGTCCCTGGCTAATCAGCATACGTGCCGCGTCAACTGCTGTTTCTACGCTGGTCACGCTGCGTTCGCTGAGCATTTCCAGCTCCAGCAGGTTGGGGGCGATGATATCGCTGGCGGGAAGCGCCAGTTTGCAATGGAACTCTGCCACGCCAGGTGCAACGATGCAGCCCTTCTCCGGGTGCCCCATAACCGGATCGCAGAAATACCAGGCTTCCGGGTTCGCGGCTTTTACCTGGCGCACGATTTCCAGAATGTTTTCTCCCTGCTCAGCCGAGCCCAGATAACCGCTGAGTACCGCATCACAGGTTTTCAGGCGGTCAATATCGGCAATGCCTTTGACGATATCGGTTAAGTGCGTGGCTGGCATCACGGTACCGGTCCAGTGGCCATATTGCGTATGGTTAGAGAACTGCACGGTATTCAGCGGCCAGACGTTCACACCCATACGGCGCATCGGGAACTCTGCCGCCGCGTTGCCCGCGTGACCAAACACCACGTGCGACTGAATTGCTAAAACGTTTTTCACTTTTTTGCCCTGTAGTGCCTTGCCATAAAAAAGGGCCGGAAACCGGCCCTGAAAGGTTACTGCCAGTTAATCAGGCAGTAATGCTTTTTACCCCGACGCAGCAGCGTGAAGCGGTTGAACAGCTTATCGCTGTCACTGAAACGGTACTCAGCATCAGACTGCTTTTCACCGTTCAGCGACACGGCATTCGAACCAATCATGGTGCGAGCCTGACCACGTGAAGGCACCAGCTCAGCTTTGACCAGAGCCTGCTGCAGATCGTCTTCAGCACTTAGCGTGATGGTCGGCATACCATCCTGCGCCAGCTGTTCGAAGTCGGCCTCTGTCATATCGCTCAGCGCGCCAGAGAACAGGCTCTCGGTGATGCGTTTCGCGGCAGCCAGCCCCTCTTCGCCGTGCACCAGGCGCGTGACCTGCTCGGCCAGCACGTACTGCGCGCGCGGCGCGGTTCCGCTGTTTTTATCTTCTTCTTCCAGGGCATAAATCTCTTCAATGCTCAGGAAAGTGAAGAACTTCAGGAAGCGGTAAACATCCGCATCTGCGGTGTTGATCCAGAACTGGTAGAACTTGTAGGGACTGGTTTTCTTCGCATCCAGCCAGACCGCGCCGCCTTCGGTTTTACCGAACTTGGTGCCGTCCGATTTGGTGATCAGCGGAACGGTCAGACCAAATACCTGGTTCTGGTGCAGACGACGCGTCAGATCGATACCGGAGGTGATGTTACCCCACTGGTCAGATCCGCCAATCTGCAGGGACACGCCGTGCAGCGCGTTCAGACAGGCGAAGTCGTAACCCTGCAGCAGGTTATAGGAGAATTCGGTGAATGAGATCCCCTGGTCGTCACGGTTCAGGCGCTGTTTAACGGCTTCCTTGTTGATCATCTGGTTAACAGAGAAGTGTTTACCGATGTCACGCAGGAAAGTCAGCACGTTCATATTGCCAAACCAGTCATAGTTATTGGCCGCAATCGCGCTGTTGGCACCACAGTCAAAGTCCAGGAAAGGTGCGACCTGCCTCCGGATTTTTTCTACCCACTCACCGACGGTTTCGCTGGTGTTGAGTTTACGCTCTGCGGCTTTGAAACTGGGATCGCCAATTAAGCCGGTTGCGCCGCCTACCAGCGCCACCGGCTTGTGCCCGGCATCCTGAAAACGTTTGAGGCAGAGCAGTGGAACCAGATGGCCCAAATGCAAGCTGTCAGCAGTGGGGTCAAAGCCGCAATAGAGCGAAATTGGCCCTTGCGCCAGTTTCTCTACTAACGCGTCTTCGTCCGTCACCTGGGCGATCAGGCCCCTCTCTTGCAATTGTTGTATCAGGTTACTGCTGGTCATCACTGACTCCAAATTGATCAGGCTGCACCTATGCTGGTACACAGCTTTCCGCTGAGTTGCGGAAGGAAAAATTAAGGGCTATAGCATAAAGCGCTGACGCCTTCTGTGCCAGCGCTGATGAGGGGAAAAACGCAGTTTTACGGCGCGAGTCGGTCAATATTCCAGCCGTTGTTATCTCGCTGATAGAGGAAACGATCGTGAAGACGATGTTCGCCCCCCTGCCAGAACTCCATTGTATGAAATTTTACCCGATAACCGCCCCAGAAACTGGGCAGCGGCACGTCACCCTGTTGAAATTTTTGCTTCAGCTCCAGAAACTTGCCTTCCAGAACGCCGCGGGCAGAGATCCGGCTCGACTGTCGGGAAACCCAGGCGCCAATCTGGCTGTCACGGGGACGGCTGCTGAAATATTTCAATACCTCCAGCGGCGACAGCTTCTCGACTTCGCCCAACACCATCACCTGACGCTCTAAAAAGTGCCAGGGAAAATGGAGCGAAATACGCGGGTTGTGACCCAGCTGCTGTGCTTTACGGCTGCCGAGATTGGTGTAAAACACCATGCCCTGCTCATCGTAGTGCTTGAGCAGCACGATACGTTGATAAGGCTGCCCGTGCTCGTCTACGGTCGCCACCGTCATGGCGGTGGGATCGGGCAGTTGCGCCTCGCAGGCCTGTTTTAGCCAGCTTTCGAACAGCGCCAGCGGATTATCGGGTAAATCTTTGCGACGTAGCCCACCTCGCGTATATTCACGGCGCAGATGGGCAATAGTTTGTAGCATGTCACTGTCACTCATGATGCACATTCACTCCGGTAACGTTAACGGGCAGGTTGCAACTCGCAATCGTTTACAACGATCTTATCATTGCGCTCAATAAAGGCGCCGTTTCCTTTGGACCAGAAAACGTAGTGACCGTCGCTGTAGCGGGCGCCGGAAGCGGAAACCGTTTGTGTCAGGGTCAGCGGCTTGCCGTCCATGATAAAGCTTACCTGCTGTTTGGTATTATCCAGCGTCACGGTGAGTGGCAATGTGCCACAGCGGTAGTGTAACGTTTCTGGCGCGGGCGACGACTTGTGCATCAGGCTACAGCCCGACAGCACTAACACAGCAGCCACGGTTAATCCTTTTAACATCAGCGATTCTCCTGTACGAAAAGCAGGACATGGGGCGTTCTGCTTGATTAGGTGTCATTGACCTTCGCCAGAGAGCCACGCGGGCGCACCGGCCTGTCAGGGCAATTTAACCGATGATAGCCTGGGCATCAGCAAAAGTGTTTAAATAAGGCAGTGGAATAAAGACGAATACGGCGGGCGCGTTGTGCCACCCTGCAGGAGACGCAGGGCGGCAGACAGAGGGTCAGCAGCGGCATGCCGCCTACGCGAAGTGCCCCTCACTGTGCCGGCAGTGCCCCTGTTCGGTGACGCTGCCGGGTGAGATTAGTTACCGCGATAGGTTGAATAGCCGTAGGGACTCAGCAGTAACGGAATATGGTAATGAGGCTCGCTGCTTTCCATATGGAATATTACCGGAATTTCCGGGAAAAAGGATTTGTGCTGAACTTTCTGGTAATAATCGCCTGTTTTAAAGACGACTTTGTAATCGCCTGTTTCAACTTTTTTTCCCTCGGGAAACAGCGCACTAATTCTGCCGTTTTTATCGGTAACACCCGAGGAAAGTTTTACCCACTTATCCTGCTCTTTATGTTCAAGGTCAACGGAAATACCCGGCGTTGGCGTGCCCGACTCCAGATTTAATACATGAACGCTCAGGGGATTTTTCATGCTGCCTGATTCTGCTGCATAAGCACTCACTGAACCCATTAATAACGCTGCGACTGCACTCATTTGCCATTTCATTGTCGATTCCTTTATTTAGTTAACCTGTTGCCAAGGTTACAGAGCGCCCGATGAAATAGCTAACGGCAGGCGTTAAATGTGAATTTTCTGAGAGACAGGATGCTTTCCTGCTCTGTTTTAGCTATTCGCGCTATTTTCTTTTCATCATTAATGTCGTTTCGCGCGTTGGCCTGCAAAAATCCCAAAAGCGTCTATGCTGTTTAATTCAAGGTCCACTTCAAGGAGATGAAATGCATACTAAATCCTTCTCAGCTGCCGTTTTACTTGCCCTGTCCCTGGCAACGTTAGCAGGTTGCTCTTCAAACCAATCTATAAAAACATCAGACGGCCGCACGATTGTAACCGATGGTAAGCCCCAAATTGACAGCGATACGGGGCTGGTTTCTTATCGTGATGCACAAACAGGCAAAACCGAACAAATTAATCGCGATCAGATCAGCAACATGAGTGAACTTGATAACTAATTAATTCCATCATGGATATAAGGTGAATGCTATGAAGAAGACGCTGATTTTACCGCTGGCCGTTTTGATCGGCATGGCCGCATTAAGTGGCTGTACTCGTACCAGCTATGCCATTCACACTAACGATGGCCGTACCATTATTAGTGACGGCAAACCTTCTGAATCTGACGCCGGTTTACTGGGTTACACCGATGCAAACGGTGTGAAACAGCAAATTAATAAAGCCGACGTTAAAGCCGTTTCAGAAGTCCCAAACTAATCAACGCGCCGCGCCGAACAGGGCGGCATTTTTATTGCCCGCAGCCCTGTTCTGTTTCCCCTCACCTTATCGTCTGCCCTGCTCGTTAATACGCCGCTCACGCTCCGGTTTATTCTGATGCCAGAATCGAATGTGAACAGGGTGATGTCAGACCCGTTCTGTTTTCTGCTATCGGCTTCGCGGCTTTTGGTGATTTTTCATCTTTCGTCCCACTTTTCGTCGTTCTGGCGATTTTTTTAAACGCTTTTAGGGCCTCATAACAGGTTTATTTACCTGCTACGAACCGAATAATGCCGTAATTTCGGACTTTAACTGTCAAGTACCTATCTTAATTTCAGGCCAATGACCGCGTATCTAGTGCTTTAATCTCTTCAATTTTTTACTAGAAAATCTCTCTGATTACGCTTTTTCCCTGCTTTTTAAGAGGTTAGTGCGCTTATCACAACGTTCACTTTTTTCGTGGTTTTCTTTGATAGGTAATGCCTAATGAAATTAGGCTTTCACTATGCATTTCTTTTACTAGAATCATTATTGGGTCGACGACATTCTCACTCACTCAGGAGGTGCATATGTATTTTCACGATGAAGCTACCGGCCATAAGATTATTGGTGAAGCTGCGGTGAACCTGGCCCTACAGGATGAGGAGATAACTGTGGTTTCGCTGATCCGTCAGCTGAGCGTTATGGCGGACAATGAAATCGACGACGAGCGGGTCATTCAAATCGCGGATGCCCGTAAATGGCTGAAGAGCTTTATTAACGTCGCGACACGGGAGCGGGCAGAACTCAACTGGATGGCCGTGACTGGCCAGGTGCCTGCCAACCTGACCGAACACTAACCCTCTGGTCAGGGAGTTATCCCTCTACGCGGGCGCGCTGTGCGTCCGCGTTACCCCAGCCCGGCGCTGCTCTCTTCTTCGGTTTCCCCTGTCAACGGGCTGCTGCAGCCTGCTTCTTCTCTCTCCGCCAGCGACCGCTCATTTTTACATCGAAATAGCTGTACAATTTTTATTTTATTGTATAACTTTACGCGACTTTCAACTGACGACTTTTGGACCCCTGCGAGAGCACCTATGCAACACAATCATCGCCTACCTCAGAGCGCCGACGATATCTCCCGTTATTTTTCTGCGGCGAGCCTGCCTTCACAGCAAGAACTGCTGGGACAAATCGTTGTTGATATTTTACGCGCAGGTCAGAACGTAAACCGTAAATCTATCTGCACTAAACTGCTGCGCCGCCTTGAGCTGTCGGCAAGTCAGGAAGAAGAGCGTCTTTGTCGTGAATTGATTGGGTTGCTGTTTGGGCGGTGACACGGCAACTGACTGCCGTTATTCAGGCGGGTCATCTTTTTCAGAGCAGTAGCGGCATAACCGCTGTTACTGCTTCTGGTGCTGTTAATGCTTGTGTTGCTGTTACTGTTTCTGTTGCTTCCGCTGCTTTGCAGCACCCTGTCCGGCAAAGGATACTTACACGTTAGTGAAGTTTATGCGCCAGAATGCGGATGGCCTGTTCGCAGGTCAGTCTGGTCTTTTCGCACGCCGTCTGAAGACTTTGTTGGTGCAGCGCGCTGATAATGTCCTGTACCGTCACCGCTTCTCCGGGCTGAAGAATACCTGACACAATCTTTCCTAAAAGCGCGTGTATGTCTTCACCAATCTCTGTCCCGTTTTGTTTCACGCATTTTCCTCAAACGTTACTTTTCATTTAATATTCATTCGCTTAGCGAAATGGCGCTTTTCCACTCGTCCTGTCAGCACATCAGTTCTCAAGCGTTGGCTGACATCTTCGCGCTATAATTTAGGAAATATTCGCTTCCTAAATAGACAAATGTTAATCCAGTATTTTCAAGGCCAGGGCAATGGTCGCTTGCTCATTGGCAACATCGGCGACCTTGCCCGTGACGCGCATGCCAAATGCGATACGCAAAATCAGGCCTGCGGCCGTTTCAATATCAAGATCGGCGGATATTGAGCCATCGCGCTGCCCTTCTTCCAGTAATGACACAAGAAAGTCCTTATTGCGGTTGATCACCTGGGCAACCAACTGCGACAGCTCTGCGTCGAGCACCTGTAGCTCAATGGCGCTGCCGACCACGAGACAGCCTGTGCGCCCTTCACCACCACGAGAGGAGTCCAGATAAAACTGCAACAGCTCGCTTAGCTTCGCGCGGCCGGTGGCGTATTGAGCCAGTCGCTCCCGCAAATCCGCATTGCGAACGGCGATATAGCGCTGAAAGACCAGCAAAAATAATGAACGCTTATCCCGGAAAGCCTTGTAGATGCTGCCGACAGAGAGGTTCATTGCTTCACTGAGATCGGTCAGCGATGCGGCATGATAGCCTTTTTGCCTGAACACAATCATTGCCTTGTCCAGAGCCTGTTCCATATTGAACTCTCTGGGCCGACCGCGTTCTCTGTGTTTACAGGTTGTAGATAGCTGGCTGTTCATGACGACCAATGTGAAAGGCGACATCTTCGGCACTGGCCGAAAACGATATGCACCGTGATTGTATCTCAGGCGTGGATCACAAGTATACCTCGAATCCCAGCCCTGATGCAGAAGCCTGCATGAAAGCATTGCAGGCGACCGCTCAGGGCGCAGGTGCGAGCCTTTAGCGGTTAGCGTTGAGTAACGCTTCTGCCGCCAGTTTACCCAACGCATTGGCGGCAAACGGGCTGTCGCCGGTTAATACCCGACGATCTTTATGTACGGTGCCTTTGATATCACTGTTGACCAGCGTGAGCCCCATTGCCTGAAGCTTCTCGCCAAAATACCAGGTTAAATGCCCCGGCATATAGCCGATATCGGGCGTTTGCTTATCTGCTGAATCCGGGAATGCGCAGATAGCGTAGCCGTTAAGCGGGTTTTCTCCTTTACCCAGCGCAAGAAACGCTGCCGGGCCGTGGCATAGCGATATCAGATGACGATCGTTCGCCAGCGTCCAGCGAATCGCCTCTGCGACCGCCTCACTTTCTGGCAGCCCAATCAATGCACCGTGCCCCCCCGGAATAAACACACCGGCATAGTCTGAATGAGGCGTAAGTGATGCCACCACGTCGCTTAGCGTTAAAGGTGAACGGAACAGCGCCAGGCAATGGTTGTAAAATCCGACCACCACCTCGTCCTGCTGGGGCATTGCCCAGTGTTCAAACTTCACCATCTGTCCGGACAGCGTGGCCACGTCAAACTGAAAGCCGGCCTGATACAGGTGGTACAGCGGCAACAGGGTTTCAATGGGATGATTCCCGGTTGAAAATAGCGTGTCGTTATCCAGCGGCAGATAGCGCTCGTCAGCGCAGATGACCAGAATTTTTTTGTGCCCTGAGTACGGTTGCGCGTATTCAGCATCGCTCAGATCGGATTTAGGGCTGGTGAACTGGTCAAGAGAATAGGCTGACGGGAAAAACGCGTTATGTTCAGCCTGATCGGCCACGGGAGATTTACTGAGTTCTGACATGACAATGTTCTCCTTAAGGGCGAATGGATACCTGTTTCATCCTAGACCAGAAAGCCTGGTTTACGCAGAGCGGCAGCACAAAACGGACCCTTTATGAGAGCATTCCGTCTTATGACCGCGCCTGAAACCGATGTCACGACGGCCGCCGTCACTTCACCACGGGCAAATCGCTGAGGCGGGTGGTGTAAGCCGGCGACAACATCTCGCGCTTCATGGCCCAGCGTTTTTCCGTCCCCTGCCCGGCAAACCACATCTTTCCTTTGCCCTCTTTGTGAATCAAATCGATCACCTGCATCAGATCGTTACGGCCGGGGTTAACCGATCGTTCGTCGAACAGATCCAGCTGCGTTACGCCATGGTCGAAAAAATCACTCAGGACAATGCCGGCCTTGATATAGCGATGCCCTTCTATCCAGATATAGTCGAGCATCTCGGTCGCCACCCGGATGATGTCGCGCGTATCGTGAGACGGCGTCAGGAGTTGCCCCGTGGCCTGATTACCGTAAAAATTTTCGCCGGGCGCGTGTGGACTGGTGCGCAAAAACACACCGATTTGTCTGCAGTACTGTTTTTCTTTGCGGAGTTTTTCGGCCGCGCGTTCGGCGTAGGTGCAGACGGCCTGCCGCACCTGCGTATAGTCTGACAGGCGACTGCTGAAGGAGCGTGAGCACATAATCTGTTGTTTGGTGGGTTCGAGCGCCTCCAGATCCTGACAGGGTTCGCCGCGCAACTCTCTCACGGTGCGCTCCAGCACCACGCTGAAATTTTTACGAATCAGGCTGGTGCTCTGGCAGGCTAAATCATCTGCCGTTTTAATCCCCATTTCCTCAAGTCGCTGACTGAGCCGTCTGCCAACGCCCCATATATCGGCGACCGGCACCAGTGAAAGCAACTTTTTCTGTCGATCTGTGTTGGACAAATCCAGAACACCGCCTGTCTTACTCCACTTTTTTGCGGCATGATTAGCCAGCTTTGCCAGCGTCTTGGTGGGAGCAATGCCGACGCACACGTTGAGATGAACTTCTTTTTTTATTCGGGTTTTGATCTCGTGGCCGAAGGTGTCGAGCGACATACAGTGACTGACGCCCGTCAGATCCAGAAAGGCTTCGTCAATGGAGTAAATCTCTACCGAGGGCGCCATTTCCTCCAGCAACGTCATCACTCTGGTACTCATATCCGCATAAAGGGCGTAGTTGGAACTAAAAACCTGCACGTTGTGACGGGCAATAATCTCCCGCATTTTGAAAAAGGGCACGGCCATCGTAATGCCCAGGGCTTTTGCCTCCGCATTGCGTGCAATCACACAGCCATCGTTGTTAGATAACACAATAATGGGCTTACCTTTGAGATCGGGCCGAAACACCGTTTCACAGGAGGCATAAAAGTTGTTCACGTCCACCAGCGCAAACATGATTAATAAACCGACTTGATCACATAGGTCACCACACCAAACACTTCCAGCGCATCCTCCGTGCTAATCGCAATCGGTTTAAACTTTCGGTTCATCGGCACGAGTTGCAGACAGGGCTGAAGCTGAAGGCGCTTAACGGTAAACTCCCCTTCGACAGAGGCGACCACGATATCGCCATGCGAGGCTCTTAGCGCGCTGTCCACCACCAGCATATCGCCGTCATTAATGCCTGCGCCGGTCATCGACTCTCCACTTACCCGTACAAAGTAGGTCGAACTGGGGTGCTGAACGATCAGCTTGTTCAAATCAATACGTTGCTCTACGTAGTCCTGAGCTGGCGATGGAAAACCACATGGCACCCGCTCCATAAACAGCGGCAACGCGAGTAACGCACTGACGTTTGCTGGCCTGATAAGCTCCACATTTACCTCCCTTCCAAAATAACTGTATATAATTACAGTAATCGCGATCAACGGGTTTGATCAAGTGAAATGGCAAGGGTTTATATGAAGCGGTTGATGTGGATACAGATTTTTTTGCAGCCGCGCCGGGCAGGTTTTACGCAACTGTTCAGCAATCCTGCGTTCAGGTTATTCTTTCATCTGCGGCTTTCTCTGCACCTGAACCGGTTTCATCAGTGGCGCGCTTTTTGTCTGACGCCGTGACTGCGTCATATTCACGACAACGAAGCGGTCACACGCCCGGTATTTCACTGGGCCGTTCACCTGCATGTTCCCGTTAATTAACGCCCTTTTCTGTTTGGTCCCGGTGAACGCAAGCGTAAACATCGGCGGCATCTGTATTCTGGCGCTGACTGATTTATTTTTCTGCCAATAATAAACTGCAAATAATGATTGTCGTTATGCCTGATATTCATGCCGACGTATCGCTATTCAGATAGCGATTTGATGAAAGACACAACATGAAAGACACAAGGCGCCGCCTGTTGCGTTAACCTCCGGCCGTTTTTATTATTCTTCCCGGCCTGATGCCAGGCCAAGTTATTTATCCCGGCACGCACAGCACACCGTTCGATAAAGCGGAATCACAGAACCTGGCCCGTCAGTGATAAGCCGTTTCAGCGAGTCCCGGACAGGGCGCGCCCGGTATCGCGGTGCGGTAAGAGACGCTTTTCCTGACTACTTCTGATCATGCCTGCGTCGATCAGATCTGATGAAGGCATATAAACACTTGATTTAATTGTTAATATAATTATTAAGATAAGTAAAGAATACGTGAAGTGTTCTCACCGCCGCCCAGCGCTATGATGCGCCCTGACCTGACAGCCCTGTAAGGGAAAGGAGCACAGCATGGAATTAAAAAACCGTCACGGACAGAAAGTGTCTTTAACAACCGATGAAATTTCATTAACGTGGTTTTTTATGACGGGAATGGAAATGAATAAAATAGCAGCCTGGATGGCGCTTCCCGTGCACGCTGCATATTATATTAAGCAACGTGTCATGAAAAAACTTGGCGTAAAAAATAACAGTGAGTTTATCATCTGGTTTCTTAATTACCGGAAAACCAGCGAAAATGAAAAAGCGGCGCAGAGCATCCCTGAATGCAGAGTAGGCATAATAAAATGAACTCCTGTTTGTTTACGCCTGTGACGCAGGGGGCCAGTGAAAAACCCGCTGGCGGCTCACAGGCCGCCTCACTGTCTTAATCCGGTTAACGCGGGTTACCTCGACCCGGCTGATGTTATTCACAACAGGCTGTCGGGCTTATCCGCTATTCGCGTTCGCCTGTTGCCCGCCGCCCTATCCATTCACGAAATATTTCCATCGATGGCGTCATCTTCTTTGAACGGAGCCAGGTTAGCCAGTAGCTGCCGACGTCAATCTCTAGCGCAAAAGGACGGGCCAGCGTACCGGCATCCAGTTCACGCTGGAACATGCACGCCGGCACCAGCGCAATGCCACCCGTATGATACGCGGCCTCAATCATCAGACGTGATGAGTCAAATACCGGGCCGGTGATCCTGGGCGGTGTGATCCCCGCAGCCGTAAACCAGCTGTCCCACTCATCAGTCCGGTAGGAACGTAACAGATTTTCCCGTAACAGGCAGGCGGGTTGTTGCAGGCGGCGGGCAACATCGGGGCGACAAAGCACCGTAAGCGGAGCCGTAAACAGCCGTTCATTCTGCGTGGCGGGCCAGGCGCCAGAGCCAAACCGAATCGCGTAGTCCACGCCCTCGCCCGCCAGGCTGACCACGTTATTGTTGGTGCGTACGTTCAGTTCCAGCGCCGGATGCTGCTGACGGAACGCCTCAAGCCGGGGTAACAGCCAGCCCAATGCAAACGTCCCCACGCAGGCGATAGTCACCACCTCTCGGTATTCGCCCCCTTCGAAACGACGCCAGGCATTTTCGAGCTGCGTGAAGGCTTCTGACACTTCAGCAAACAGCAGCCTGGACTCATCTGTCATCTCCAGACCGCGCGGCAACCGGCGGAATAAGACGACGCCCAGCCGTTCTTCCAGCAGTCTGACCTGCTGACTGACGGCGGCCTGAGAGACAAACAGTTCCAGGCCCGCGCGGGTAAAATTCAGGTGGCGGGCGGAGGCTTCGAAAGCCCGAAGTGCGTTAAGCGGAACATCGTGTTTCACATTTACCCCCAGAAATTCTTTTAGCTCCTCTCAAATTATCTCGCTTGTCGGGATTTTGAAATCCCCTACCATCTACTCCGCCAACGCTTTTCTTCAGAAAAAACGTGCTACAGCAGGATGCAGGCCTCAGCGGACAGCTTCCCAGGCGCGAGACATCTTTTAAAGCGACATAAGTTTAACGAGGGGCTGAAGGTCAACTTTTCGTTTAATCCTGACCGCGCAACGATGCGGCTAACCGTTATGTCTTGCCTCTGTTCAGCGAGGCGGCATTTATCAGTGGAGATTGACTATGACTCATCTGTTCAGACGACGCGCCAGCACGGCCGTTACCCTGCTGGCACTCGCGATGCCGCTTGCCGCCCAGGCCGGCTTTGACGAGGCCGCGCTGCAACGCGGCATCCAGCAGCTGGAAAAAAACGCGGGCGGACGACTGGGTGTGGCGGTAACCGACACCGCCGATGGTGCGGTTTTCACCTACCGGGGAGAGGCGCGCTTTCCGCTATGCAGCACCAGTAAAGTTTTCGCCGTTGCGGCCATCCTGAAAAATAGCGAAAGCGCGGACGGATTGATGAGTGAAAAAATCGCCATTCATAAAGCCGACCTGGTTAACTATAACCCCATCACTGAAAAACACGTCGGCGCCACCATGACGGTGGCAGAACTCAGCGCGGCGGCGCTGCAGTACAGCGATAATACCGCCATGAACGCCCTGCTGACCCGCCTGGGTGGCCCGCAACAGGTCAATGCGTTTGCACGTAGCATTGGCGACAGCACCTTTCGGCTCGATCGCAAAGAGCCGGAGCTGAATACCGCTATCCCGGGTGATAAGCGTGATACGACATCGCCTGATGCCATGATGCAAAGCCTGAAAAAGCTGGTGTTGGGCAAGGCGCTGGCACCCGCGCAACGTCAGCAACTGACCGACTGGATGAAAGGCAATACAACAGGTGCTAACAGCATACGCGCTGGCCTGCCCGCCAGCTGGACGGTTGCAGATAAAACCGGAAGCGGTGATTACGGCACCACCAATGATATTGCCGTCATCTGGCCACCGCATCATGCACCGCTGGTGCTGGTAACGTATTACACCCAGCCTGATAAGCACGCCGCTGCGCGTAGAGATGTCCTGGCGGGTGCAGCGAAAATTGTTGCCTCAGGGTACAACAAATAAGGGCGTTCAGCGCGCAACTGAGCACACCGCCACCCCGCTGGCGGCGGTATGCTCAAGAGCCTCGTCGGCCAAAAGGGTTAGTGCGGGATAATCACCGCCCTGAATTGAGCAGTTGCTCAAGAACATCGGGTTGCGGTATGTTGATGTCGGCCTGGCACTCTGCCTGAGCCAACCTGCTTTCCGTTGCGGCAGCGGCCGTTACGGAAATCGTCTCTTTCTTTGCCTGACAGGAAATGCAACATGCGCTTCGCTTCTGACGCATTACAACGTGTCCGCTATCGACACGGGATTTTCACCGCGATGCTGTTTGCCTTGAGCGTCGTATCCGGCGTTAGCCTGGCGGCACAGGCTCCGCTAAACGTTGCCGTTTATCGCGGTGCGGCAGGCTGTAAGGGCTGTTCTGAAATGGTGGTGAAAGCGCTTCGTGGCGTCGCGATGCCACTCAGGATTGCCTATATCGGTGAGCACGAAAAACGAAAGCTGAATGCACAGAACCTGCGCCAGTTTGATCTCTATATCCAGCCGGGCGGCGGCCAGGACATCCCCGCTGCCTATGAGGCGCTCGGTGATGAAGGGGCCCGTGCCGTGCGCGATTTTGTCCGCAGTGGCAAAGGCTATCTCGGTCTGTGCATGGGAGCCTACCTGGCGGACAGTAACTGGCTGGGGCTCATCGCCTCGCCCCTTGACTCTGAAGTGGGACGTCCGGGCTCACACATCGCGGATGAGGGTGATTACACGATCGCGGTGACCTGGGATCACAGACCAGAAACCTTTTATTATCAGGATGGCCCTTATCTTGTTGGTCAGAAACAGCAGGACGGTTTTACACCTGTGGCTTTTTACCGTAATGGCGATGTGGCGATGGCGCGTTACGTCTACGGCAAAGGGACAGTTGTGTTAACCGGGCCGCATCCGGAAGCGGATGAGCGCTGGATGGACGACGTCAGCGACACTGGCGTAACTGACACCTCACCCCAGCAAAAGATGACGCGCCTGCTGGCTTATTTCTCCACACAACGTGCGGCGCAATAACGCCGTCAATGCCTGACGGGCTGCGCCACCCGGACCACCTGAGCCCCGGCGGCTAATCCAGGGGCCGGACGCTGCCCTGACGACAGCGCAGTGACACCGTTATACTTCGCTATCGGACTCCAGCGCGTCCTGAATCGCATCGGCCAGATTGGCGATTTCGTTTGCCACGGCCTGCAGATCCCACGCCGCTTTCGAGCCATTCGCAGACGTTGAGGCGCTGACGGACGCTTTTGCCACCGCCAGTGCCGCCGCAACCGCCACCGTACGTTTATGTTGTTCCTGTGTCATGCCTGCCGGCGGCAGTGAAAAATAGTCGTTAACCATTATCATTTCCTTCTGATTCGAGAGGCGTAAACCTTAACGTCCTGCGGGGGCAGAAGGAAGTGAATTATTGCAACGCCGCCCACAAAGCCAGCGTTGAGCCCCTGTAAGGCACAAACAGGGTTGTTGCTGCCCTCTTTCTGATTTCTGACGCGCATGCTACATGGACGTCATATCTGACCCTGTCTCGTCACCCGACAGCGCAGCGCCATCCTGTCGCTTTGACAGATTATCTCACCTGCCAGCGGACAGAGATCGCGCTCAACGCGGCTTTATCAGCGCTATGTGGTACAGCTTTTTCCTGGCGGGCAGCGTTTCGATGCCGTTTTATCCCAGGTTATACCGCTTAATCTGTACAACTTTGTACAGTCTTGTACAACAGCGAGGGGGAGCAGAAACGCGAAAAAATAAAAAAACGTCTTATAAATCATAGCAAAATACCGAAAGGAGCCATTGCGCAACGTTGCTGAGGGTACAGAAACTCCTCCGACCACCGATTTTTTTCGCAAAAAATTGTACAAAAGTAATTTTTTTGTATAACTTTACGGCGTGATGTTAAGTCACTTGTAACGAAAGGTGCCTTGCACCGCATCTGAAGGTGAGTGGATTTCCACCTTCAGATGCAAAATTTTTCTCTGCCGCCGGCAGAAAGCGGTTTCCACGATTTTGAGGCTACTATGCAAACGACAACCAATACCGAGTCTCAGATTTCTGAATATTTCATGAATGCGGGTGAGCATTTCACCAGTGAAAAAGATGTGATTGCAGAGACCTGGTCAGAACTCGCGGCCTTTAAAGCACACGTTTCTGAAAAAGATATGGTGCTGGGCTTAATCCATAAACTGGAAAGCGAAACCGACGCGACCAAACAGGATATCTATCGTCAGGCCCTGGAGATTGTGCTTCAGCGTTCGCCGGGCGAGGCTCGTTTTTAATTTTGTTGTGATGACACGCTACTTAGCAAGGACGCTTTGCCTTCCCTAAAAATTTGCCCCTGATTCAGGGGCTTTTTTATGCCTGTCTGGCACTCCTTTCACGACAATAGTGGAGCAAGAGGGCGTGATAACCCTGCTCGTCGCACTTTATCTTTCGCCTGTCTGTGTGAATTTTTCTGCCGTTGGGTTTAATGACGGCCGGGAGAAGCATGTTTCGTCACGCATCAAACTGTACGAAGCGGAACCCCCACCTTCGTTAGGCTGCCAGCCGGGAAACGCCAGCGAAGAACACACTCGCTGGCGGCAGAAACCCATCCCGGATCCTCTTATCGGCCCTGCCCGTCAAGGCGAACGGCAGGCCTTTTGATATGCGCCCGGAGGCAACGGGATCGACTGGCATAGGTTATTGCCAACGCGACAGGTCAGGTGCTGGCTACGCGGCGTTATCCCCAGACAAAGGATACCGGCCTGAACGATTTCCTGGTATTCCCGTTCGTGCGGCGACCGTCACAATCAAAGCGCAACAGCCACTGCGGGCTGCTGGCCGGGTAAACCGGTGCCCGTCACTGACGTAGACCCGCAACGGGCGCGTATCAGGTAATCAGGCTATTACGCCTTCCCCAGTCATACAGTTGTTCACGCGCCAGGTTTTTCATTTTTACCTCACACATGATATCGAAGTCGCCGAAGGACAAGGCCCAGCCGTTGAGCGTGGCATTGAAATAGTAATCAGAATGCGCACGCAGTTTGGTTTTCGGCACACTGAGATCCTGCTGGTCCGGAAAGCCTTCGGCCGGAATAATTCCCTCCTGTGAAATCGAGTAGTGCATCACCGGGCGTACGCCGCGCCAGGAGTCAATAATCTGCGCTATCCTTGCATCACTGGCCTGAATAAACTGATTCTCTTTAACCCAGTGATGATGAATATCCAGCACCACAGGGCAAAGCGCCCGGGCCTGCAGCACATCGTCCAGCGAACACGACATCTCATCGTTCTCCACCGTCAGCATCAGCCGGGCTTCGGGGCTGAGCCGGTGAAATGCCTGCCTGAACCCTTCAAACCCGAGTTTGCCATTCATATGAATGTTGATTTTAAAGTCCTGAAAGGTTTTGCCGTAGCCCATCAGGCAGGCACACAGAGCATGATATTCCACATCCTCTAAGGCACGTGACACGACATCAGGATTATCTGACGCCAGCACGCTGTACTGGCCTGGATGGAATGACAGCCGGATATGATGCGTCCGCGCCAGCTCGCCGCAGCGGGCGAACAGCGGATACAGCTCGGGTAAAAACGTTGCAAATAACGGCTTTGCCTGCGGCACCGTATACAGCGGCAGTAAATCACTGCCAATGCGCATCATCCTTAACGCCTCGGGCAGTGCCGCAATCGCTTCCAGCGTCAGATACAGGTTCTGCAAATTTGTCTTAGAAATCTCATAAATCAGCGCGGTGCGCTGGGCATCATCCAGACCGAGAAAACGGGTACGCGTGGTCGCGCGGAAGGGAAAATATTGCTTGCCCTGTTCGTTTAAGTACTTACATGCAAATCCTAATTTCATAAACACTCCTGAACGGTATTCAGCAAGTGTAACAGCTAATTAAAATTTCGCCATTTAGAGCATAACTTTCAATAAGTTAATACCTGATCTTACCTATAATTTCGCACTAACGGGCAGAGTGTAACGGATGACGTATAACATCACATTGCGGCGTCCGACCTGTTCAGCCTGCGGGCAGGATTTATTCACTGATTTTACAAGTAAATACCCTTAGATTTCGTCAAAGAACAAGGGATGACAAAGTGGCATAATTTCGTATCAGAACTAAACTTACCGCTGTGACTAGCTAGTCCTTCTTATCTAAGGAACCCTGATATGAGGTCTTGTCTATGACACAACAGAAATACAGAGGTGGTGCCGGTAATTTTGCCAACGATCCTGAGCGAGCCAGTGAAGCGGGCAGTGCAGGAGGCAAAGCCAGCGGAGGTAATTTCAAAAACGATCCTGAAAGAGCCAGGGAGGCCGGTCGGAAAGGAGGCAAAAACAGCCGTCGCACCTCTAAGTAGTTCTGAGTAAGGCGCCTTAAGGAGGTAATACGCCATGGACTGGCGATTTTCACCCTTTCTCACCCCTGCCTGTTATTCCCGTTAAGGATAACGATCCCCATGTTCAAATACCGATTGCTCAGGGATAATATCGGCTTCGCTTGCGCGTTAATAAGCGCAACGGAAAAAATAAAATTCAGGCGACTTTAGCGAAGCGCAACCGAATTAATCCCCACCTTTTCAGAAAAGGTCTGGTTTGATAAAACACCCTCACGCCATTAACACACAATAACCACTCTGATCAGAAAGTAAAAAAACAATATTTATCAGAATATTAAACCACCACCGTCGCGCTTAAAATAACCATTTAGTTTCATCATTAAATTATTTTCTCCTTCCTTAACATCGCCCTGATTTTGCGCCACGCCATCTGATAATTATTTTATCATCGCGATCAAATGCAATATTTATAAGCTTATTAATTAAGTTGTCCTATATTTACTGGCACCTCACGTAGTAAATAAAAGCTGGAGCAACGTGTCATGTCGAATGAGAAAAAGAATAATCCTCTGAATCACCCAGCCCCCACAACGGGTCCGGAATCCTCACAACCCGGACTGGGCTCGCTGGCACCTAAAGAGGGTTCACATCAACCCCCAGCCGAACCGACGCCGCCGGGTAAAAAGCCCACCGCGCCGGGTAGCCTTAAAGCACCCGACACGCACAGCGCGAAACTCGATCAACTGGAAGCGAACCGTAAAAACGGAACAAACAGCCCGCTGACGACCAATCAGGGCACCCGCATTGCAAATGATCAGAACACATTACGCGCCGGGTCACGTGGGCCGACGCTGCTTGAAGACTTCATCATGCGGGAGAAAATCACGCATTTTGACCATGAGCGCATTCCGGAGCGTATCGTGCATGCGCGCGGTTCAGCCGCCCACGGCTACTTTCAGCCCTACTGCTCACTAAAAGATGTGACTAAAGCGCACTTCCTGAGTGAGCCAGAGCAGATCACGCCGGTGTTTGTGCGCTTCTCGACGGTCCAGGGCGGCGCGGGGTCAGCGGATACGGTGCGGGATATTCGTGGTTTTGCTACCAAGTTTTACACCGATGAAGGCGTTTTCGACCTGGTCGGTAACAACACACCGGTGTTCTTTATACAGGACGCCCACAAGTTTCCCGATTTTGTACATGCGGTAAAGCCTGAGCCGCATAATGAAATCCCTCAGGGACAGAGTGCTCACGACACGTTTTGGGACTATGTGTCGCTACAGCCTGAAACCCTGCACAACGTGATCTGGGCGATGTCTGACCGGGGTATTCCGCGCAGCTACCGCACGATGGAGGGATTTGGCATTCATACCTTCCGCCTGATTAACGATGAAGGCAAAGCGACATTCGTTCGTTTCCACTGGAAACCACTGGCAGGCAAAGCCTCGCTGCTGTGGGATGAATCTCAGAAGCTGACCGGTCGCGACCCCGACTTCCACCGCCGCGACCTGTGGGAAGCGATTGAAGCGGGAGATTTCCCGGAATTTGAGCTTGGCCTGCAGATGATCCCGGAAGAAGATGAGTTCCAGTTCGACTTCGATATTCTGGACGCCACCAAGCTTATTCCGGAAGCGCTGGTGCCGGTTGTGCGCGTCGGCAAAATGGTGCTGAACCGCAATCCGGATAACTTCTTTGCTGAAACGGAACAGGTTGCCTTCCATCCGGGGCATCTCGTACCCGGACTCGATTTTTCTAACGACCCGCTGTTACAGGGCCGTCTGTTTTCCTACACCGATACGCAAATCAGCCGCCTCGGTGGACCAAACTTCCACGAAATCCCGATCAACCGCCCGGTTTGCCCGTACCACAATTTCCAACGCCAGGGCATGCACCGGATGGATATTGATACGAATCCGGCCAACTACGAACCCAACTCCATTAACGACAACTGGCCACGGGAAACACCGCCTGCCGCAAAAGGGGGCGGTTTCGAAAGCTATCAGGAGCGCGTTGAAGGACACAAAGTCCGCGAACGTAGCCCCTCGTTTGGTGAGTATTATGCCCAGCCGCGTTTGTTCTGGAACAGCCAGACTGACATTGAACAGCAGCACATCATTGCCGCCTACTCTTTTGAGTTGAGTAAGGTAGCCCGCCCCTACATCCGTGAACGCGTGGTGGACCATCTGTTGCGCATCGATGTCAAACTGGCACAAGGGGTGGCCGCCAACCTCGGGATTGATCTCAGCGATGAGCAGCTCAACACCGCCCCACCAAAAGACGTCAATGGCCTGCAGCGCGATGACAGCCTGAGCCTGTATGCCATTCCCGATGCCGACATCAAAGGCCGTCAGGTCGCCCTGCTGCTAAGCGAAGGCGTAAAAGCCGACGACGTACTGGCTATTCTGCAGCATCTCAGCGCCGCTGGCGTGCACACCAAACTGCTGGCGGCGCATATGGGCCAGGTCAGCGCGGACGATGGTTCTTTGTTGCCGATCGATGCCACGTTTAACGGGCTACCTTCGCTGACCTTTGATGCGGTGATCGTCCCCGACGGCAACGTTGACGCCCTGCTGAAAAGCGGAGATGCACGCTACTTCCTGCTGGAGGCTTATAAACATTTGAAAGTCATTGGCCTGAGTGGTGAAGCACGCCGTTTCAAAGCGCAGTTTGATCTGGATGAAAATCAGCAGGAGGAAGGCATCGTGGAAGCCGATAATGCTGAAATCGCGCTGATGAATGATTTTACTGCTGCGATGGCAGAACACCGCGTCTGGTCGCGTAGTCAGAAGGCCGAATCCATTCCGGCCTGATGACAGGATCAGTCCGCCCTGCCACGGGGGAGCTGACACCTTAAACGCACGCAGAATGGCCGTCCGCCTGGTCTGTTTGCGTCAAACCGCTGTTAAAGGCGGTTTTTTTCTGCCTGACGCCCGTGCTCTTTTTCTGATTTCCCCTGTGCAGAGGTCAATGGAGGCCGGCCTCATCGGACAGCCCGACCTCGCTGGGGAGGAAAAGCCTCAGGATACATTGCGCGCGGCGGCAGTAAATGTTGGAACCTGGTCTATGATTATTTGTTGAGAGTGTTGTGTGGAGCAGGCACTGCCGGGTGCCTCATGCGGTATGACACATAACAATATCTGAATAATGGCACTGGGAAAGGCTGTTAAGGCGCACCAACCTCCCGGGCTCCTGATCTCGCTAACATCATTTTGCATTCGCATCATCGGCTTACCGATAGCGTGGTGGTGCTTATTGCGTACTTTCTGGTCAAAGAGGCAACGGAATGGTATCTACATCTTTTTTTAAGAGTTGGGGAAGCGAATATCTGGCCGACGGCAGCGTGCGTTTCCGCGTCTGGGCAACGGGTCAACAGCAGGTCAGTTTACGACTTTCGGAGAAAGATCTTGCCATGACGCCCGCCGAAGACGGCTGGTTTGAGCTGCAGGTCAGCAGTGTACAGGCGGGGGCAACCTATAACTTTGTGCTAAACGATGGCACGGTGATTCCCGATCCCGCCTCACGCGCGCAACAGAATGACGTTAACGGCCCGTCCCTGGTCGTCGATCCTGCTCACTATCACTGGCAAAACACCACCTGGCAAGGACGCCCGTGGCAGGAAAGCGTGGTTTATGAAATGCATATGGGCACCTTTACCGCAGAAGGCACCTTCCAGGCTGCAATAAAGAAACTGCCTTATCTGGCGGAAACCGGCATTACCATGATTGAAGTCATGCCCGTTTCTCAGTTTGGCGGGCAGCGCGGTTGGGGCTACGATGGCGTGCTCCTGTACGCGCCACATGCTGCTTACGGCACGCCCGATGACTTTAAAGCGTTTATTGACGCGGCTCATGGCTATGGCATGGCGGTTGTACTGGACATCGTGCTTAACCACTTCGGCCCGGAAGGGAATTATCTGCCCTTGCTGTCACCAGACTTCTTCCATAAAGACCGGATGACGCCATGGGGCGCCGGCATTGCGTATGATGTGGATGCGGTGCGACGTTATATTGTTGAAGCCCCGCTCTACTGGCTGCAGGAATACCACCTGGACGGCCTGCGCTTCGATGCCATCGACCAGATTGAAGACGTTTCCGACACGCATGTTTTGATCGACATCGCTGAACGCATTCGCGCAGATATTCCCGAACGCCAGATCCATCTCACCACCGAAGACTGTCGCAACGTGATTTTCCTGCATCCCAGAGCGGAAGATGGCACCGCCCCACTGTTCACCGGCGAATGGAATGATGATTTTCATAATGCCGTTCATGTGTTTGCCACAGGCGAAACGCATGCCTATTACAAAGATTTTGCCGATCGGCCGGAAAAACGTGTGGCACGCGCGCTGGCTGAAGGGTTTGCCTACCAGGGCGAGGTCTCAGTGCAGTCGGGTGAAACGCGCGGTGTTGACAGTACCGGACAGCCGCCGGTGGCCTTCGTGGACTTTATCCAGAACCACGATCAGGTTGGCAACCGTGCGCAGGGAGAAAGGCTGATTTCTCTGGCCGGTGCCGAACGTACTCAGGTGCTGCTGGCAACGTTGCTGCTGTCGCCCCATATCCCTTTGTTGTTCATGGGGGAAGAGTACGGCGAAACCCATCCTTTCCTGTTCTTTACCGATTTCCATGGCGATCTGGCGAAAGCTGTGCGGGAAGGCCGGGCGAAAGAGTTTGAAGGACATGCCGGTCATGAGGGTGAGAGCGTTCCCGATCCTAATGATGAGGCGACCTTTACCCGTTCAAAACTGGACTGGAGCAAGCTGGAGAGCGAAGAAGGAAAACGCTGGCTGAAGTTGACCCGCTCACTGCTGGCGCTCCGGCAGCAGCATATTGTTCCGCTGCTGGCGAAGGCGGGTGGAAACAGTGGAAAGGTGCTGGACACCGCAGAGGGATTTGTTGCCGTGAGCTGGCGCTTGCCGGCGGGCACGTTATCAATGGCATTCAACATCGGCGAACAGGAGCGCACCCTGCCGGCAATGCCGGGCGAAACGATCTTCGCCTGGCCAGAATCCACCGATGTGCTGCCCCAAAACGCGATCGTTGTTCGTCTGGCTGCCGGAGAACCTAAATGAGCATTCCAACCGCCACCTACCGTATTCAGTTCCGCAATGGCATGACCTTCGACCGTGCGGCAGCGCTGGTGCCCTATCTGAAAAAAATGGGGATCAGCCATCTTTATGCCTCACCGATCTTTACCGCCACCCGTGACTCTACGCACGGTTATGACGTCACCGACGTTAATGAAATCGACCCGGCGATTGGCGGACGAGCGGGGTTTGATCGTCTGGTCAGCACGTTAAAACAGGCCGGACTGGGGCTTATCATTGATATCGTTCCCAACCATATGGCGGCATCGCTGGAGAACGGCTGGTGGCACGACGTGCTGGAGCACGGTAAAGACAGTCGCTATGCCAACTATTTCGACATCGACTGGTCACGCCGTCTGACGCTGCCGTTTCTGGGTGATGATATCGATACCGTTCTGGAGAACGGCGACCTTGCCGTTAAACGCGATCCCCAGACCGGCAAGCCTGCGCTGGCCTATTTTGAAAGTTACTATCCGCTTACGCCGGAAAGCTGGCAGGGACGGGAAGAAGCCGTGCTCCAGCTGCGCAGCAAAGCCGGGCTGGAAGCATTGCATCAACAGCAGCCCTGGCGGCTGATGTCGTGGCGCGATGCCGCGCGGGACCTCTCCTACCGCCGCTTTTTTGAGGTGACCGGGCTGGTTGGCGTACGGGTTGAAGATCCCACCGTCTTCAGGGATGCACACCGGCTTATTCTGGAACTGGTACACAGCGGCGCGGTTGACGGCCTGCGCGTCGATCACGTTGACGGACTGGCCGATCCCAAAGGTTATCTGACGCAGTTGCGTCGCGAGGCCGGCGAGGCATGTTATATCACCGTTGAGAAAATCCTGGGTGAAGGCGAGCAGATCCCCGCCGACTGGCCCATTTCCGGCACCACAGGCTATGAGTTTATCGCCGCGCTGTCTCATGTGCTGGTTGATAATCACGCTCTCGACGCCCTCCGCCAGGCCTGTGAAAGCGTCAGCGGCCAGGTCGTGCAGATGGACGACGAACTTCGTAAGGCAAAATGCCTGATGGCAGATCGCAATTTTGCCGGGGAATTTTCGCGCCTGATGGACCTGGCCTGCACCATTGCCGAGGGGGAACACATCGCGGTTGATCCCGAGCGGCTCCGCAGCGCACTGCGCGAACTGCTGGTGGCGTTCCCGGTCTATCGAACCTACGGCAATGCGCACGGCCTGCCTGCCAACGACCAACAACGTCTTCAGGCCGTCGCTGACGGCGTCAGGGCGTCGGAACATGCACCTGACAGCCACATGCTCGATTTCCTGCTGCAGATCATGCAGGGCGACGTCGCCAACCAGTCCACCGCGCTGGCGAACAGCTTCCGGACCCGCTTCCAGCAGCTCACCGGTCCGTTAATGGCGAAATCCATCGAAGATACGCTGTTTTACCGACAGAACAGCGCGCTGGCGTTAAATGAGGTGGGCGCGGAACCCTTACAGACCCAGTTTTCCCCGCAGCAGTTTCACCATGAGATGGCAACGCGTCTTGCGCGTCAGCCGGACGCCCTTTCGGCCAGCTCGACGCATGATACCAAGCGAGGCGAAGACGCGCGCGCGCGGCTTTACACGTTGACGGAAGCCCCCCAGCGCTGGGCCGAGAACGTGGCGCGCTGGCGCGAACTCAATCGCCAGGCCGTGGGTGCCCTTGAGGACGGCCCTGCACCGGAACCGTCCGTGGAGTGGATGCTGTATCAGGCGCTCGCCGGTGTCTGGCCGCCCACCTTAGATCCCCGGGACAGTGCAGGGCTGGACGCCCTTGCCGAACGCTTTGCAGGCTATGTCGAAAAAGCCTTGCGTGAAGCCAAACTGCGCACTGACTGGACCGAGAACAACACCGCGTACGAGCAGGCCGTGCTGGGCTACGCGCGTCACCTGCTCTCCCCTGCAAATCAGCCTTTCCTGCAGGATTTCGTTGAGGCGCTGCAACCCTTTATCCATGCCGGCCTGGTGAACAGCCTGAGCCAGAGAGTCGTTAAGCTGACCGCGCCCGGGGTGCCGGATGTGTATCAGGGAAGCGAAGCACTGGACTTCAGCCTGGTCGATCCTGATAACCGACGCGAACCGGATTATGCCGTCCTGGAAGCGATGTTAGGTTCTGCGACGACGGCCCTGCCCGGTAGCCATGATAGCTGGCTCAGTGGTCAGGTTAACCAGCTTGCCACCGTAGCGCTGCTCAATTTACGCCGGGACAGGCCTGAACTTTTTGCCCGGGGCACGTATCTGCCGCTTACCGCTGAAGGCGCGCAGTCCGACAGGATGCTGGCGTTTGCGCGCACCCAGGGCAGTGAGGCCATTATTGTGGTGACATCCCGACGGGTGTTCGACGCGCAGCTCAATCTGGAAACGCCCCCGGCAACGCACTGGGCCGCCACCGGGATCCTGCTGCCGGATGAACTGGCACATCGCCGTTATCGCAATGTGCTGAGCGGCGAAACGATCACTCTGACCGACCGTATTTCGCTGGAAACGTTAAATAATTACTGGGCACTGGCATTGTTAGCTTGCTGAAAGCAGGCCAGTACATGGATTGAAACACCGTAACGGGGTTCGTTAATTGAGAGGGACAGATGTCAAATCATCGTTTTGAAATTACGTCGGGATCGGGCCTGCAACTTGGGGCGAACTTTGATGGCAAAGGCGTAAACTTCGCGCTGTTTTCTGCCCATGCAGAGCGCGTGGAGCTGTGTCTTTATGATCCAGGCGGAAAAAATGAAATCGCCAGACTGGAGTTGCCCGAGTTCACACATGAGATTTGGCACGGTTACGTGCCCGGTTTGCAGCCCGGCGCGCTCTATGGCTATCGCGTTTACGGTCCTTACGATCCGGAAAACGGCCATCGGTTTAACCCAAATAAACTCCTTGTCGATCCCTATGCCCGCGAACTGGCCGGGGACATCGCATGGAATGAGGCGCACTTCGCTTATGACCTGTATCACGAAGACAAAGATCTGACGTTCGACGATCGCGACAGCGCCCCCTTCACGCCAAAATGTCGTGTGATCGACCCCAACGAATTTGACTGGCAGGACCAAAACCGCCCGCAGATTCCCTGGTCTGAAACAATCGTCTATGAAACGCATGTGAAAGGCTTTACCCAGTTGAACATGGCGCTGCCGCCTGAAATGCGCGGCACTTACGACGGCATGAGTCATCAGTCCACGGTGGGCTATATCAAGAGCCTGGGTATTACCTCCGTCGAACTGTTACCGGTGCACTGGTTTCCGGACGATCAGCACCTGCTGGATAAAGGGCTGAAAAATTTCTGGGGTTATAACTCGCTGAACTTTTTTTCTCCGGCGACGCGCTATTTTGGTCCGCGGGGCATTCAGGGTTTCCGGGATATGGTCCGTGCCTTCCACGACGCGGGCATTGAGGTGATCCTTGACGTGGTTTATAACCACACCGCGGAAGGCAACGAACTGGGGCCAACGCTGTCCTTTAAAGGTATTGATAACTTCTCATACTACCGCACCTTACCCGATCAGCATCGCTACTACATTAACGATACCGGCACAGGAAACACCGTAAACACCTCTCATCCGCGCGTGTTACAGATGGTGACGGATTCACTGCGCTACTGGGCGGACTCCATGCATATCGATGGTTTCCGTTTCGATCTTGGCACCATTCTGGGCCGTGAACCGGAAGGCTTCGATCCCCGTGGCGGTTTCTTTGACGCCATTACGCAGGATCCCCTGCTTTCCCGTTTAAAATTGATCGGTGAGCCCTGGGACATTGGCCCCGGTGGTTATCAGGTCGGCGGCTTTCCACCGGGCTGGGCGGAGTGGAACGATCAGTATCGCGATACCGTGCGCGATTACTGGAAAGGAAACAATGTCTCGACCGATTTTGCCGCTCGTCTGCTTGGCTCTGGCGATTTGTACGATCAGCGCGGACGTCGTCCCTGGGCCAGCGTTAACTTTATCACCGCGCACGATGGCTTTACGTTGAACGACCTGGTCTCCTACAACGAGAAGCACAACGCCGACAATGGTGAAGACAACAACGACGGTCACAACGATAACCGGTCTTATAACTATGGCGTGGAAGGCCCCACAGACGACGAAGGCATTGACGCCGTTCGCGAGCGCCAGAAACGCAACTTCCTGGCCACGCTGTTTTTCTCCCACGGAACGCCGATGCTGCTGGCTGGCGATGAGTTTGGCCGTAGCCAGATGGGAAATAACAACGGGTACTGCCAGGACAGTGAAATTTCATGGGTTCACTGGGATAACCTGCCCGCTTCGGCCGATGCCCTGCGTGAATTCACCCGTCATGTGATTTCATTGCGCAAAACCCAGCCGCTGTTACGCCGTGAAAGCTGGCGCGACGGGATGGAAATCAAATGGTTTAATGCCGGCGGCGGCCTACAACAGGCTGAGCAGTGGGACGAAGGTTCAACGCTCGGTGTCTATATCGGCCGACCCGATCTGCAGCATCAGGAAGGCGTGTGGTATGACGTGCTGATGCTCATCAACCCGTTTGAAGGTAATGTGCCCTTCAAGATCCCTCAGTTCGGTGAGGGCGGCTGGGTGCTGGAACTCACCACCAGCGATACCAGCAAACACGGGATGGTAATCACCAAAGAAAAGGACTTTGAACTGGAAGGCCGCAGTATGGCGTTGTTCAGAAGGCCATAAGGACGCCCGGCGCGGCGCGAACCGGATACGTAGCGGTTAAACAATACGCATCCGGTACCGTTGCGCTTGACCTGGGCCACTGGGCTGCCAGGCTGAACAGGGTTAGAACAGTAAGCGACGCCATTAAGGAGGCAACATGTCCAGATTTACAGGTAAAATCGTTGTAGTGACAGGAGCCGGATCAGGAATTGGTGAAGCAAGCGCCAAACGCTTTGCACAAGAAGGCGCATCTGTCGTTTTGGTCGGCCGTACTCAGGATAAGCTGCAAAAAGTCCTGGCACAGTTGCCGGGCGATGGCCATATGGCAGCGGCCTGCGACGTGGCTGAGGCCAGTCAGGTAAAAGCGCTGGCCGCCCGCGTTGAAGAAAAATATGGCCGCATGGACGTGCTGGTCAACAATGCCGGAATTATCGTTCAGGGACGCATCCACGAGATCGAACCCGCTGACTGGAAAAAGCTGATGAGCGTCGATCTCGACGGCGTATTCCACTGTGTGCACTTCTTTATGCCTGCTCTGCTGAAATCGAAAGGCAACGTGGTGAATATTTCGTCGGTATCAGGATTAGGTGGCGACTGGGGCATGAGCGTCTATAATGCGGCCAAAGGCGCCGTAACCAACTTCACCCGGTCACTGGCCATGGATTATGGCGCGGATGGCGTGAGAGTGAATGCGATTTGCCCGGGCTTTACCTTCACCGAGCTGACGGAAGCGGTGAAAAACGACCAGGCCCTGCTTGAGCGTTTCTATGACCGCATTCCACTTAAACGCGCAGGTGAGCCTGAAGATATTGCTGATGCCATTGCCTTTATCGCCAGCGATGACGCACGTTATATTACTGGCGCAAATCTGCCGGTTGATGGCGGCCTGACCGCTTCGAACGGACAGCCTAAACAGGCGTGATCATCATAGCGCCGTAGTTTTTGGCGTTAATATTAACAGGCGTGATCGTCACGCCTGTTAACCTGGTAATAATGTGCACCCTTTTTCGCGGTTATTATTATTTAACCTTCACACATTATTTCTTTATATCGCGCGCTTGCCTCAGGCTGAGTAAACCGATATCTCCGCAGAGCGTAACGTCCGTCATATTCAGGAAGACTTTGGTGTATGTCGCGTCGGCAAGGCCCGATTGCGCGATGTCAGACTCCGCCCGGCAGTGGGACAGACGAAAGGGCTAAGGCAGGCGCTGCAGAGAATCGCATCAGGATGATGAATTTTCGCGACTGTTAAGGCCTGTTGCCGGGTGTACAATGAACCGATAAATTCACGTCCACGGCTGTTATCCAGCTGGCTACAACCTTCTTTATGAATTATCCACCCGCCTCGGGTAAAAGGACATACGTAATAGTAGCTTGATTTAAGCATAGGACTGCCCCTGGTGGTCGCTGTGTCAATCAGGACGATAAAAAGAGTGATGTAGGGTTTTATTTAATAATGTAGCGTTATTAACCCTAGCTGAGAATTATCCCTAAAACCACAGGGATAATGACAAATCAGTGGTTTTGAGATTTATTCGCAGCGGGGTCACTGATTTACGTTAGCATCTTATCAGATGCTGGCTGCTGAAAAAGGTGCCAGGCGCAGGATCAGATTTGATACTTTAATCATTGTGCCTACCTCTCTCCTTCGACGTTTTGATTAAAAAAACATGTCAAATCAAGCTACTGCTGTTTTCTTTTCAAGAGTGGCAGTCAGGAAACGAGGATAATTTGATTATCTCAGGTAACCTGAGAGCAATCATCATCGGGGTAATTTATTAACGGACCATGACTTGCAAAAAAGATACGTCTATCCAATACCTAACCCTTGAAGTGCTGATATAATAGAAATAATGCGTAACACGCAGGTAATGAACAGAATAATAATAAAACTGTTTGCTCCCGCCATGGTCTGTTATCCGCGCCATGGTTCGATCGTGTTAAACCTTCTGTGACAACGGAACATCACAGGTAAGCGCCCCCTGTGCCGTGCTGGAGAAATGCACGGCAAGGACACATTTTGCGACGGTATTACAGCAGGATTAGGCTCCGCTTGATAAGTGAACTGGCAATGTGTGCGGTAAAAAAACAAGAATCTGGAAGACTTTATGTTGTCTACAATTATCTATCGCAGTCACATCGCTGACCATGTTCCGCTTAAGATGCTGGAGGGATTAGTCACCAAGGCTAACAAAATTAATGAATCATCCAGCGTCACCGGTATTTTATTGTTTAATGGCACCCACTTTTTTCAGCTCCTTGAAGGTCCCGAACGGGATGTGCTGGCGGTTTACGAACGTATTTGCCGCGATACCAGCCATCATAATATTGTGGAATTAATGCGCGATTATGCCCCTGCGCGACGTTTCGGCAACGTGGGCATGGAGCTGTTTGACCTGCGGCAATACGATAAAACCACGGTGCTTAATGCGGTGCTGGAAAAAGGCACCACCAAATACCAGCTGACCTATGAAGATCGGGCGCTTAAATTCTTGCGTACCTTTGTTGAGGCGCGCGAGAAAGAAAATTATTTTGAAATTCCCTCAGCAGACAGCTGGGATTTTATTCAGGATGCGGCCGAAACCCGCGAAGGTGATGTTGCCATGCTGAATCAGGAAGGCATAAATTTTGCCTTTCAGGCCATTATCGATCCCTTTGCACGCAAAATTGTTTCCCTTGAAGCGCTGCTTCGCGGCAATCAGGGTGAAACGCAACAGCACTATTTTTCCCGCCTTGAGCCGGATGATATCTACCGCAACGATTTGCACTCTAAACGCACGGCCTTTGCACAGGCAAAGGCGCTCGGCCTGGATGATATGGTGCTGTCGATTAATCTGCTGCCGATGTCGCTGGTACTTGTTCCCGACGCAGTCGATTTTCTGCTGACGGAAATTCATGCCCACCAGCTGGTGCCGGAGCAAATTGTCGTTGAGTTTACCGAAAATGAGATCATCTCTCGTCCTGACGAATTTGCCGCCGCGTTGAAACAGCTCAAAGCCGCAGGTATCAGCGTCGCGCTCGATGATTTTGGCGCGGGTTATGCCGGGTTATCACTGCTTACCCAGATCCAGCCCGATAAAATTAAAATCGACCGCAGTATTATCAGTAACGTGCATAAGAGTGGCCCGAAGCAGGCTATCGTCCACGCGATTTTAAAATGTTGTTCATCGCTGGAAATTACCGTGATTGCAGAAGGGATTGAACAGCCCGAAGAGTGGATGTGGCTGGAAGCCGCCGGCATTTCACAGTTTCAGGGATTCCTGTTTTCCTGGCCGAAATTAAATGGCGTATCTTCCGTTTCCTGGCCCGAGCTCAAATAACCTGGTGCCCGCAACACAATAAATTTTCATTCTTCCTTGCCGGACATAAAACGTGCTGCTAAATATTAGTAGCACGTTTCAGATTGTGTCATTGTGCTGCAATATTAGACGTGCACGCTGTTTTTAAATTATCGATGATGTTAAGCAGTCAGATGTTCAGTGTTAAAGACCGACGCAACGCGCCCTGTTAAGGCGTGCCCCACAGGTATAGCATTTGAGGGACTGAATGAAGCAAATCATCCGCGGTGATAAAGAACCCGTCCATATCGTTGCCGCCTCGCGCGCGCTGGAAGCCCATATGTCTCGTTATGGTGAGGGAAATAAATACCATCCGGTTATCTATTCAATTGCCTATCGCAGCAAATACTACCAGGTTGAAGTCATTACCCGGCGTGAAACCATCGTGGCAACCGTCATCACGGGCGTACGCAAGTTGACGCATTTGCCTGGCGTGGCCTGATTCGTTTTACGTTGTTGTAAAAGGGGACAGATTCAGTCCCCTTTCCCCTTTCGCATGAACAACGGATTGGCGGGATAAATGGCGCCAATCACGCTTTTTTCGCGTGCGCCGGTGACCGCAGGCAAATTTCCGGGCAGGCCAGAGAGGGTGCGAAACGCCAGCCATGCAAACGCCAGCGCTTCCATATCATCCCCATTGATACCGATCGTATCGGTTGTTGTCACTTCGGTACCCGCAAGATGTGCCGCCAGTCGCGCCATCAGTAACGGATTGCGGCTTCCCCCACCACAGGCCAGTAAACGATCGCATCCGTCATTGAGTTGAACCTGTTGTGCGATGCTGACGGCGGTAAATTCATTCAGCGTAGCCTGAACGTCCTGTGCGGCGATGCCGGGAAAATGACGCAGATGTTGTTCAAGCCAGCCCAGGTTAAACAGCTCTCGTCCGGTGCTTTTGGGCGGCGGCAACGCGAGCCAGGGCTCGCGCAACAACCTGTCAAGCAGGGCATGACTGACTTTACCACTCAGCGCCCACTGGGCATCTTTATCGTAAGCTTTGCCCTGATTGCGCCATATCCAGGCATCAAGCAGCATATTGCCAGGCCCGGTATCAAACCCGCGAACAGGCTGCCCCGGGATGAGTAAAGAGAGATTCGCAATCCCGCCGATGTTGAGCACCATGCGACGTTCGGTGGCATCCATTATCAAGGCCTGATGGAAGGCCGGCACCAGCGGAGCGCCCTGCCCGCCCAGCGCCATATCACGCCGCCTGAAATCCCCCACCACCGTAATGCCGGTCGCGGCAACAATCTGATTGTTATCGCCAATTTGCAGCGTATTCGGCGCTGCGCTCTGCGGCTCATGCCACACAGTTTGCCCGTGACAACCGATCGCCGTGATATCGTCGACTTCAAGGGATTCACGGCGCATCAGGGTCAATACCGCCTCAGCAAACAGCTGCCCCAGCCGCGTATCAAGCTGTCCTAACTGCGACAGCGTCAGAGCCTGTCCCTGGCAAATGGCCAGAATAGCCTGACGCAGATCCGGTGGCATGGGATGACAGTAGCTGGCCTGCTGAGCCACCATATTTTCGTCAATGGCCGCCAGAACCACATCCACACCATCAAGACTGGTGCCCGACATCACGCCGATGTAGCGCCCTGATTTCATAACCGTTCCTTTTCATTGAGGTGAAGATGGTGTTACGCGTATTAAGCCTGACAAAAAATTGCGGTTAAATCCATGGTTTATTTGTTTTTAATCAATAAATTGCCTGTGAGTTAACGCCCTGAAACTTTTTTTCTCATCGATTGAATCATTGTTAAAATTTAACGGTCTATGCTGGCGTCAGCCATGTTTTATACCGGCAAAGGTCAATTCTCCAGTTTTCTGTCTTATACTGTTTACAGGATTTCGCGAGAGATAGGCGCATTCTTGAATAAAGGAGTTTTCAAATGATTAAGCGTGTAATTGTGGTCGCTTTGACTGGAGTAATGCTTGCAGGTTGTAGCAACACCGATACGTTGTCGGGCGATACCTACAGCGCCAGTGAAGCCAAACAGGTCCAGAGCGTTTCATACGGTACCTTAGTGTCCGTACGTCCGGTTAAAATTCAGGGCGGCGATGACAGCAATATCATTGGCGCTATTGGTGGTGCCGTACTGGGTGGATTCCTGGGCAACACGATTGGCGGCGGTGCGGGACGCAGCCTGGCAACGGCTGGCGGTGCCGTATTGGGCGGCGTAGCGGGCCAGGGCGTGCAAGGTGCGATGAACAAAACAGACGGTGTTGAACTGGAAATCCGCAAGGATGACGGCAACACCATTATGGTGGTGCAGAAACAGGCCGCCAGCCGTTACTCTGTAGGACAGCGCGTAGCGATGGCGACCGATGGCAGCCAGGTCACCGTTTCTCCACGCTAACACAGTAACCCACCGACGCCAGTGACTGGCACTGCGCGTCGGTATTACTTTTCTTTGTTCTGTAGTTCGAGAATATTCTTCTCAAGGCGTGCAATCAGCGACACCATCTGATTGATCTCATCGCGGCTGATACCGGTGAGAATATCGTCACGGGTAATGTCAATCACGTGTTCGACCTGCTGGATAACCGGTTCGGCCTGTTGTGTCAGCTTTATGCGTTTGGCACGGCGGTCGTGGGCGCAGGTGGTTCGGGTAATCAGCCCTTTTTCTTCAAGCTGATCTAAGGTTCTGACCAGCGAAGGTTGTTCGATTCCGATGGCTTTGGCTAACTGAATTTGTGACTGCTCAGGCGGTAACTGATGGATATTGTGCAGCGTAACCCAATGCGTTTGGGTTAAATCGAGTGGCTTCAGGCGTTGATCGATCAGAGCCCGCCAGATGCGCACCAGTCTGGACAGGTCCGTTCCGAGTGGGGTATCCATATATCTCCTTATAATTAGTCGGCTAGCTATCAGCCTGCATTGTATAGTATTTTGCAAGCCGGAAGTTAAATTACTAATCACTAAGTAGACAGTTTCGGCTGAAAATATTTCACTAACCTGTTCCAGAGTGCATCACCATAATGGATATCATCAGCAACGGATTTCTCAGTGTTCACCCGCTTACGGAACTGATTTTTGGTGCGTCACTTTACTTTCCTCCCCTGTTTAAAGCGGTGCTGGCCGGTTTTTTTCTCTGGCTGCTGATTCACCCACTGCTACGCGGCTGGCTCGCCTCTGGCGACGTCTGGCATCCCACACTGTTTGACCTTTCCTTATTTGTGCTGTGCGTGACGGCCTCACTCTGGCTGATGGATCACGGATGAAAACGATGAAATTTTCCGGATTAAAATACTTTTCAACGCTGATTGTTTTTACCCTTGCGCTGCTCAGTGCCTGGTGGGCCTGGAATTACTACATGCAGTCGCCCTGGACACGAGATGGAAAAGTGCGTGCCGAGTTAGTGGATATCACGCCGCAGATTTCAGGACGCATTGTGGCATTGAAGGTGACGGATAATCAGTTTGTTCATAAAGGCGAAACGTTGCTGACGCTGGACCCCGTCCCCTGGCAAATCGATCTGAATAAAGCCGATGCGCAGCTTAGCCAGGCAAAAGCCGATCTCGCTAAAGCGCAAAACGAGTTCAGCAGGCGAAGCCGACTGCCGCGCAATACCATTTCAGGTGAAGATCTGGATGTTGCCCGTCTGAACGCCGATGCCGCACTGGCCAGCGTGAAGGCGGCTCAGTCACAGCGTGATCAGGCGCAATGGAACCTGCAGCAAACCACCCTCACCGCCCCGACGGACGGTTGGGTGAGTAATTTAACCCTGCGTCCTGGCAACTACGCCAGCGCCGGTACGCCGCTTTTTGCCCTGGTCGACAGCCACTCTTACTACATAGTCGGCTACTTTGAAGAAACCAAGCTGCGCCACATTCATCCTGGCGCCGCTGCCAACGTGGTGCTTTACAGCAGCGGCGCGCAATTGACTGGTCAGGTAGAAAGCATCGGGCGGGCTATCTACGATCAAAGCCTGGAGGCGGATAACGCTTTACTGCCGGATATTAAACCGAACGTGCCCTGGGTTCGTCTGGCGCAACGTGTCCCTGTTCGTATCCGCCTCACATCGCTTCCCGATCGCGCGCTGTTAATCGCCGGTACAACCTGCACGATTACGATAGCACCATGAATCTCAACGGGCTGGCCTGGGGAAACCTCTCCTGGGTAAAGGCGGATCGCAATCAATGGCGCTATGCGTTACGCAATGCAGGCGCGATGTGCCTTGCGCTGAGCATTGCCTATGGTTTGAACCTGGACGAGCCTTACTGGGCCATGACCTCAGCAGCCGTGGTAAGTTTTCCTACCCTTGGCGGCGTGATCAGTAAAAGCCTGGGCCGCATCGTGGGCAGCCTGTTGGGGGCGACCGCTGCGCTGTTGATTGCTGGCCATACGTTAAACGAGCCCTGGCTGTTCACCTTGTATATTGCCGGCTGGCTGGCGCTGTGCACCTGGGTGGCAAACCACTATCAAAATAACGTGGCCTATGGTTTTTCGCTGGCGGGTTATACCGCAGCCATTATTGCCTTCAGCTGTGTCAACCTGACGGACATCACCAGCCTGTGGGAGATTGCTCAGGCGCGGGTATGCGAAGTGATTTCCGGGCTGCTGTGCGCGGGCTTTATGATGATGCTCTTACCCAGCACCTCTGACGGCGATGCACTTATCAACGCGCTAAAACAGATGCACGCCCGCCTGCTGGAACATGCCACGCTCCTGCTACAGGACACCCGTAATGACGAGATACGCAGCGCCCATGAAACGGTGATTGGTCAGATCCTGACCATGAACTTATTACGCATCCAGGCCTTCTGGAGCCATTATCGCTTTCGCCGCCAGAATAACGTGCTGAATTACATCCTGCATCAGCAGCTGAGACTAACCAGCGTGCTGTCCAGTCTACGTCGTATGCTGCTGAACTGGCCTGACGCACCTGAGACGCTGTTTGAGATGCTGAAGGCTATCATGCAGGAACTGGCCAAACCGGACTGCAATAAGTATCGGCTCGCGGCGTTGTTGCGCACGATTACGCCTGCCAGCGAAGGGGATTACCGACAGCGGGCATTCTGTCAGCGGCTGCGCTACTTCTGCTGGATGTACCTTAACGTATTGCGCTGGATACGACTGCTGGAGCATGCCGAGGCGGATACCCGCTTTCAACCACCGGTCGTGTCTGCGCTGGCCAGTGAGAGCGATAGCGCAGAGGCAGGCTGGAGTGCACTGCGCACTTTTACTGTCGTGGTCGCGGGTTGCGCATTCTGGATTACGACACAGTGGTCTTCGGGCGCATCGGCGCTCACCTTCACGGCGATCGCCTGCGTGCTTTACGCCTCTTCTCCCTCACCCACAGGCAGCATTACGTTGTTACTGAAAACGCTGTTGTGGCTGTTTGCATTTAGCTTTGTGTTTAAATTCGGGCTGATGGTGCAGTTTAATCACCTATGGCAACTGCTGGCGGTGTTATTTCCGTTGTTGCTGACCCTGCAACTGTTCCGGGTGCAGCAGAAACAGCGGGCCGCCATGTGGGGGCAATTCATTGTTTTTCTGGGATCGTTTCTGGCCGTGACCAATCCACCAGACTGGGACTACCAGACGTTTTTTGACGGCAATATCGCCAAAATTTGCGGCGTACTGCTCGCCTGGCTGGCGTTTCAGCTACTGCGCCCCAGTTCAGATAGCCGCCGCAGCCGCCGCCATATTCAGTCTCTGCGCATGGCTTTTCTCGATCAGCTTCGCCCCCGGCCCCATTTGAGTCAAAACCGCTTCGAGTCGCTGATCTATCATAAAATCGGCCAGCTCAGCAGCAGCCGGGATGAAAAAGCGCGCGTCTGGCTACTGCGCTGGGGCGTGGTGTTACTCAACTGCTCACACCTCGTCTGGCAGCTGCGCGACTGGCCCACTGAATCCGCGTTACTGAATCAGTATCGCGAGCGCGCGATGCAGGATCTACAACATGTGATGAGCTTTCGCGGTGTTCAGCACCGGCAACTTGATGCGGCACTGGATGCGCTACAGACAATGATAGATGAAACGATCAGGGAAAATAACCGGGAAGCCGGAACGCTTGCCGGATTATTGTGGCGCTTACGTTGTTCGCTGGAACAGCTGAAACAGGCCATTCCCGACTGACTACTGACAGTACTGCTGATGCTGGCGGTTAAAATCATCCTGCAGTTGCTGTACCGTTTTTTGTCCTTCGAAACGCGTCTTGTCCGCCTCAGAAACCGGCTCAATAACCAGCGCCTTTTCATCCGGGGAGAAAATAAAGCGCCGGGAAATAAAGGTGCCAGTGAAGCTTTTGCCCGTGATGCCGCCGCAAATCATCACCGTATTGTGGTGATAGATCGTGGTATCTGTGAAATTGGTTTCCGTGGCGCTACGCAGAACATTTTGGCAATGCGATGCTTCAAGTTTTTGTACCACGTCCCGACTCAGCCGCTCACGGCCTTTCGCGATATGTTCACACCGAATCCGTGCAGGATTGGTATCGATGGTACGCTGAAGCTCTCGCCCGGTTTCGGTGACCAACTGCGTATCATTGGGTTTATCACAGCCGGCCAGCAGCAGGCAGAGTAACCATGCGCCCTTCCATTTCATTTACCCTGCTCCTCAGGTTGTCAGGCTTTATGACGGGAATCAGTATCATAGGGGGGAATGAAGGCATGATGCTACAACAAATCTTCAATGTACGAAAAGCCATGCTGGCGGCAACCGATGCCGCCAGACTGTCTGATCAGATTACGCCGCAGGCAAACCGGGCTCCCCCGCCGCCGAGCGGTTTCGGGTGATCCGCGTGATTATCGCCGCCCACGTGAACCATCAGTGCCTTGCCTTTTATCTCACTCAGGTTTTTGATCCGGGGCGCCAGAACGGGATAGCTGGCCTTGCCCTGGTCATCCACGTAGAGCGCAGGCAGGTCCCCTAAGTGACCTTCACCATAGGGTCCGAGATGTTTACCAGTATTATCCGGGTCCAGATGACCACCCGCCGCGCCCGCGGCCACCGTTTTCCCCTCTGACTCACCTGGTTCACAGCTGCCTTTCGCATGGACATGAAAGCCGTGGATGCCCGGTTTTAGCCCCGCCAGCATGGGCGTAAACTGCAAACCATATTGCGTTTCTTCGATGTTCACCGTGCCAACAGATTTGCCGATACCCTGCGGCGACACCTCATGAATCGTCACCTCTTCACTGGCGGCCTGGGCTGCGCCGCAGGTTAACAGCGTCAACAACGCGATAGTTTTCACTTTCATTGTGGCTCCTTAGTGCTCTGGGTTCAGCTTAAGCCTGGCCTCAGTGCGCAAAGATTGCCGCAAATTGACGAATGTTTACGCTCAGGGTACGTCGTAGCCCAGCGCTGCTTTACGAATACGGAACCACTGTTGGCGACTGAGCGACAGATCCACGGCCCCCGCCGCCTCGGTGACGCGCTGGGTTTTGCCGGAGCCGATGATAGGTAACGGCTTACTCGGCAGGCGCATCACCCACGCGTAGACGACCTGTTCCAGACTGGATGCACCTGTCTCCTCTCGGACCCGCGCCAGCTCGTCGCGCAACGGCTGGAAATGGGGATCGCTGAACAGACGTCCGCCCCCGAGACAGGACCATGCCATAGGGCGCAGGCGCTGCTGCTGGCAGTGATCCAGCGAACCATCCAGCAGCACGTTTTGCTGAACGGGAGAGATTTCAAGTTGATTAGTGACCAGGCTAAAAGGCAGACGCGACTGCAACAGGGCAAACTGCGCAGGTGTAAAATTGGACACGCCGAAATGAAGCACTTTACCGGCCTGATGCAGTTGAAGAAAAGCATCGGCAACGTCATCGGCGTCCATTAGGGGATCGGGCCGATGTATCAACAGGAGGTCGAGGTAATCGGTGTGAAAAGCCTGCAGCGAACGCTCTGCGCTGGCAAGAATGTGTGCGGCGTCGGTGATGTAATGGCCAATCTGATGTTCGGGTTTGGCGCGCGTCGCAATGCCGCATTTCGTAACAATCTGAAGCCGCTGGCGCAGCGAGGGGACCTGTTTTAATGCTTCACCGAACGCCGCCTCGCAACGGTAATCGCCATAAATATCGGCATGATCGACCGTGGAAATCCCCAGTGAAAGATGGTGTTCAATAAAGGCGACCCGTTGCTGTGGCGCCATGTCCCACTCCATCAGGCGCCAGTAGCCCATAATCAGCGGTGAAAAGTGAGGGCCCTGGGGCGCAATAGCTTGCGGTTGTAACATCGTGTTCTCCCTGTGACACAAAAGCGGCTGGTTGTCTGTCAGGGAGTATAACGGAAATCGCGCGGCGGTCAGAACAAGGTCGGTTGCTGGGGTCCCTGAGGCTCATCTTTATGCTGTTGACGCAGCATACGCAGGCGGCGCTGATGGCAAAGGCGCAGCACGTCACGTTTCTGGCTGTCGGTATAGCGCATCCAGTTAAAACGCTCGTCGCGGCTGCGCAGGCAACCGAGACAATAGCCACGTGAATCTGTCTGACAAATACTCCGGCATGGACTGGGAACCGGAAAAAACTCAAGCTGCTCTGCCACAACTGCCCCCGCTAAAACGTGCATCCCTCTATTGAAGACAGACTGGTGCGATTGTGCAAGAAATAATCACAACAAGGACGATTTATTCACTTCCAATACGTGATGATTTAACACTCTGTGCCTGTCCCGCGATAAAAATTTGCATTAGACCGATTGGTCTACCAGGATAAAGCCCATGAACAAGATGCCACAACGTTATGAAACACGTGAACACCTGCTGATGACGGGCGAGAAGCTTTGCCTGCAGCGCGGATTTACCGCCATGGGGCTGAGTCAGCTGCTGACACAGGCGGCCATTCCGAAAGGGTCGTTTTATTACTATTTCCCGTCAAAAGAAGCGTTTGGCGTTGCCCTGCTTGAGCGCTACTTTGTCCGCTACCTGCATGAGGTAGAACAACAGTTGTCTCAGCCAGCGGGCACGGTGAGGGAGCGATTGTTAGACCATTTCAGACATGCGCTTGCGGTCTTTGAACAACAGGGCCACATCGTTGGTTGTCTGAGTGTGAAACTGTCGGCTGAAGTTTGCGACCTGTCTGAACCCATGCGCGCTGCCCTGCAGCATGGTGCCGGTCATGTTATCGCGGCTTACAGCCGCGCCTTAACAACGGCTCAGCAGGAGGAAGGACTGATATTGCCGCATCCGCCTGAACAGCTGGCAGAGCTACTCTATGTCTTGTGGCTCGGTGCCAGTTTGCAAAGCAAGCTTTCTCGTAAGGTACAGCCCCTGCGGCTGGCATTTATTACCATCGAACAGTGGCTGAAAGCGCCACTGGTTTAAAAAAACCACAATTTGTAGACGACCGGTCTACTTAAAAGGAGTTGTTATGGCGAGTACCCAGCTGTTTCGTCCGCTAAAAGTTGGCGCAATTACTGTGCCGAATCGTGTCTTTATGGCCCCGCTGACGCGCTTGCGTAGCATTGAGCCGGGCGATATCCCGACGCCGTTGATGGCCGAATACTATCGTCAGCGCGCGGGGGCGGGCCTGATTATTACCGAAGCGACCCAGATTTCTTTCCAGGCCAAAGGTTATGCGGGCGCGCCGGGTTTGCACACCCAGCCGCAAATTGCTGCGTGGAAAAATATCAACGAAGGTATCCATCAGGCAGGCGGACACAGTGCCGTACAGCTGTGGCACACCGGCCGTATTTCACACAACAGCGTCCAGCCGGAAGGCAAAGCGCCAGTTGCGCCTTCGGCGATTCCTGCAGGCACACGCACTTCACTGCGTGCTGAAGACGGCAGCGTATATCGCGAAGATACCTCAATGCCGCGCGAACTGAGCATCAGTGAAATTCAGCAAATCGTTGCCGATTTTGGTCAGGCCGCTGCCAATGCGCGGGAAGCAGACTTCGACATGCTGGAACTGCACTCCGCTCACGGCTATCTGATGCACCAGTTCCTGTCACCGTCCTCGAATCAGCGTACCGATGAGTACGGCGGCAGCGTTGAGAAACGCGGACGTTTTGCGCTTGAAGTGGTCGATGCCGCGATTGCCAACTGGTCAGCGGATCGTATTGGTATCCGTGTCTCTCCTGTCGGCAGCTTCCAGAACCTGGATAATGGCCCGAATGAAGAAGAAGATGCACTGTGGTTCATCGCTGAACTGGCGAAACGCAAGATTGCCTATCTGCATATGTCAGAACCTGACTGGGCAGGCGGTACACCTTACAGCGACGCGTTCCGTCAGAAAGTCCGTGATACCTTCCCGGGCGTGATTATTGGCGCGGGCGCTTACACCGTTGAGAAAGCGGATGATCTTATCAGCCGCGGTTTGATCGATGCCGTTGCCTTTGGTCGGGATTACATCGCTAACCCGGATCTGGCCCAGCGTTTACAACAAGATGCACCACTGAATCCACAGCGTCCCGAATCCTTCTACGGTGGCGGCGCTGAAGGCTATACTGACTATCCTGCACTGTAAAATGCAGGCAGCCGTGAGTCTTTCACGGCTGCGGTTATTCTTTGGCGATTATCGTCGCTATACTGAGTGTTTGTGTCATCCGGGGATGACGTTTTTCAAAAGAGGAAGCTATGCGTTTACTTCATACCATGCTGCGCGTTGGCGATTTGCAACGCTCCATTGATTTTTACACTCGCGTGCTGGGCATGCGCCTGCTGCGCCAAAGCGAAAACGCTGAATATAAATATACCCTGGCGTTTGTGGGCTACACCGAAGAGAGCGAAGGTGCCGTTATTGAGCTGACCTATAACTGGGGTGTTGACAGCTACGATCTCGGTAACGCTTATGGTCACATCGCATTGGGCGTTGATGATGTTGCCGCGACCTGCGAGCGCATCCGCAACGACGGCGGTAACGTGACGCGTGAAGCCGGCCCGGTCAAAGGCGGCACCACGATCATTGCCTTTGTTGAAGATCCGGACGGTTATAAAATCGAACTGATCGAAAATAAACATGCCGGACACGGCCTCGGCAGCTAAGCCGTCAACATCAGCCCGCGCAACGCGGGCTGATTCTCGCTTCCCTTACCTGTACCTGCTGCAGACGGGGCGCTTTTTTGGCATACTACGCGCTGCCCTTTTTCTGCAATGAGATCCTGATGTCTGAATCGTCTTCCCCCAACGCACTCAATCAACGCTTTCGTGGTTTCTATCCCGTGGTTATCGATGTGGAAACGGCGGGCTTCAATGCGCAAACCGATGCGCTGCTGGAAATCGCGGCCATTACGCTGAAAATGGATGACGAGGGTTGGCTTCATCACGACCAGACACTGCATTTTCATGTTGAACCTTTTGTCGGCGCTTTGCTGCATCCGGAAGCCCTTGCCTTTACCGGCATCGATCCCAGCAATCCGTTACGGGGCGCGGTGAGCGAATACGAAGCCTTGCATGCCATTTTTAAACTGGTGCGCAAAGGCATTAAAGATGCCGGTTGCAATCGCGCGATTATGGTGGCGCATAATGCGACCTTCGATCTTAATTTTATGAATGCCGCCGCCGAACGCGCCAGCCTGAAACGAAATCCGTTTCATCCTTTTGCCACTTTAGACACCGCCGCCCTGAGCGGGTTAGTGCTGGGTCAGACGGTACTGGCCAAAGCCTGCAAAGCGGCCGGGATGGAATTTGACAGCAGTCAGGCGCACTCTGCGCTGTATGACACGCAGCAAACGGCCACGCTGTTCTGCGAACTGGTCAATCGCTGGAAACGTCTGGGAGGCTGGCCGCTGACTATCGCGGAAGAGGCAACAGAAAATCAGGGCGCGGCGGAGTAAACGCCCGATAAACGAAGAAAAGGCCGACGATGTCGGCCTTTTACATTATTCCGCTTCTTTAAACTTCTCTGCGGTTTCTTTGACCAGCGGTTGTAATTCGCCACGCTGGAACATCTCAACAATAATGTCGCAGCCGCCAACCAGTTCGCCATCGACCCACAGCTGTGGGAAGGTTGGCCAGTTAGCATACTTTGGCAGCTCTGCGCGAATATCCGGGTTCTGCAGAATATCCACGTAAGCGAAGCGCTCACCACAGGCAGACAGCGCCTGAACCGCCTGAGCAGAGAAACCGCAGCTTGGCAGTTTCGGCGAACCTTTCATGTACAGCAGGATCGGGTTTTCTGCGATCTGGCGCTGAATTTTTTCTACAGTACTCATTATTGCCTTCCTTAATTCGTCACTTCGTGTTTCTTTATTGTAGCGACTTCCCTTCAGGACTGAAAATGAGATTTTCTTCCCGTCAGGGCAAACCGCCATGTTTGTTAAGTCCGCCTGGGCGCTATCCAGCCGCTTAACGGGACCTGAAAGGTGAATGCATTAATAATTTGCAATAATTTTGCTGAGTTAACCTGCTGAAATTGCTTATTTATGCCTGCTTTTTACCCAAGTTATTAATTAATAAAAAAAGGACTTACTGTTTTAAAAAAAACTGGACTAGAATGTCTTCGGCGCTGATCGTTGATCAGATTTTTCTTAACCTTGTCAGATATCTGTGGACCCTGACAGCTTAACCAGTAAACGGACTATGCGTTCAATTATTACGCTTCTTATTCTGGCTTTTGCGCAACTGTTCTTTAACGTCGCCTCTGCGTCACCGCAGGCGCCGGTTAAGGCCAGCTTGCATAAGGTAGAGAAAAAAAGTGCGCGCGAAGATGAGCGGCGCAAGCGACGCACGGTCAAAGCGTCGGCGAAAAAAAGCCGTTCCTCCGCAGAGCAGAAATCCAGCAAAACGCTTAAAACCAGTAAAAATCCCTCTCACGCGGTTGCCTCTCACAAAACCCTGACCAACGCGACTGATTCACACAAGAAGCTCACTAAAAAAGTGGCGGCCAACGCCACCAGCAAGAAACGCTATGGTCATCAACGCGCGATGAAGGTGGCCAAAGCGGACAGCAAGGATGCCGGCACCATCAAAATGAGCAACGCACACCGTCAGCGCTATCAAAAAGCACGTGAAACGGCGATGGCGAAACTGATGGGACAGCTGGGCAAGCGCTACCAGTGGGGCGGAAAATCGCCGCATACCGGTTTCGACTGCAGCGGTCTGGTGTGGTACGCCTACAAAGATGTGGTGAAATTTAAAATTCCGCGTACCGCAAATGAAATGTATCACCTGCGGGATGCCGCGCCGGTGAATCGGGAAGCGCTGGAGAAAGGCGATCTGGTGTTTTTCCGCATCAACGGACGTGGTACGGCCGACCACGTGGGTGTTTACCTGGGTAACGGTAAATTTATTCAGTCACCGCGTACCGGCAAGGACATTCAAATCAGTGCGTTAAGCGAAGATTACTGGCAGCGCCACTATATTGGTGCGCGTCGCGTCATGACGCCAAAAACCGTTCGCTAAACGTCACTCCTCCGTCATAGTGACGGAACGCAGCCGGGACAGGGAAACCTTCCCGGCTTTTTTATTAGTTCAGAATGGCGGTAAAGCTGAACGCAATAATCATCAACAGTGCAGCCGCCGTGGTCATCAATGACAGTTTCAGATCGGTACTCATCACAACTCCTTAGGCACAATTTTAGTAGGGGTTAAGCATTTTCCCACACGCGTGGGTAAAAATCTCGTTTTATCCGTGCAGCCTTGTTAGAATCCCCTCTTTGTTGCGCAACAGCGCGCAACATCGGTTGCGTCAGCGCCCCTTTTCAACCGTTATTTCCTGCCCCGATGCCCCATAACCGGTCAGAAAAACGATTTTTTTGCAGAAATAACCGTCCGCTGACGCAAACGTTTAACAACATGCTTATCAACAGGTTAGATAAGCCCGGGAGTTCGATTTTCATGGCAACAATTAAAGATGTGGCGAAACGTGCAGGCGTCTCTACCACAACCGTTTCTCACGTCATCAATAAGACGCGCTTTGTCGCAGAAGATACCCGCGAAGCGGTCTGGGAAGCGATTCGGGAGTTACATTATTCGCCCAGCGCCGTAGCACGCAGCCTGAAGGTGAATCACACCAAAACGCTGGGCCTTTTGGCCACCTCCAGCGAGGCGCCCTATTTCGCGGAGATTATTGAAGCCGTGGAGAATCACTGCTTTGATAAAGGCTATACGCTGATTTTAGGCAACGCGCATAACGACCTGCAAAAACAGCGTGCCTACCTCTCGATGATGGCGCAGAAGCGCGTCGATGGGCTGCTGGTCATGTGTTCTGAGTACCCGGATGATTTGCTGCAAATGCTGGAAGCCAACCGCAATATTCCTATGGTGGTCATGGACTGGGGCGAATCACGTGCCGATTTTACTGACACGGTGCTGGATAATGCGTTTCAGGGCGGTTATCTGGCCGGCCGCTACCTCATCGAACGCGGGCATCGCGATATTGGCGCCATTCCAGGGCAAATGGAACGTAACACCGGTGGTGGCCGTCATGCCGGTTTCCTCAAGGCGCTGGAAGAAGCCGGTATTAAGCCGCGTTCAGAGTGGATTGTGCAGGGCGATTTCGAGCCTGAATCCGGGTATCAGGCTATGCAGCAAATTCTGTCGCAGAAGCAGCGCCCAAGCGCGGTGTTCTGCGGTGGCGACATTATGGCCATGGGCGCTATCTGTGCCGCCGACGAAATGGGCCTGCGTGTCCCGCAGGATATCTCGGTGATAGGGTACGATAATGTTCGCAACGCACGCTATTTCACGCCTGCACTCACTACCGTGCACCAGCCAAAAGCGCAGCTGGGGGAGAAGGCGCTGGAGATGCTGCTGGACCGCATTACCAGCAAGCGTGAAGAGTCGCAAACCATCGAAGTGCATCCGACGCTGATTGAGCGACGCTCTGTAGGCTACGGTCCCTATCGCGACTACCGTCGCTAATCCTCGCTCAACCACTCCTGATTGAGTGTTTGCGCATCACCCAGGTAATTGAGCAACCAACCCAATGCCGGTGATGCGCGATCTTCCGCCCAACTGACGCAGCAGGGACTTTCTGGAAAAGGCTGGGGCAAGTTAAGTTCGGTCACTTCGCCACTGTCCAGTAGCGGGCGGGCTAAATGCCCCGGCACCATTGCGACGCACAGCCCGGCCCGGACGCAGTCCAGCCCTGTCTGCCATTCAGGCACCACCAGTCGGCGTTGATTATCCAGAGCCCATGTCATACGGCGCGGTAACGCGCGCGAAGTGTCTTCCAGCACCAGCGAAGGCCAGTTGCGCAACGCCTCATCATCCAGCCGGACGACCTGGATTAACGGATGTTCCCGCGCGACGATGCAGCGCCAGTTCAGGGTTCCCATATCGCGGAAAGCAAACCGCCCGCCCACCGGAATCGCCTGAGTCGCGCCTATTGCGACCTCGACTCTTCCGTCAGCCAGCGCATCCCATACGCCGTTAAACACTTCATAACTGATGTGGAGTTCCATGTCCGGAAAGTGGCGGTAAAAATCCCTGACGAACTGACGGGTTCGGTGCGGTTTCACAATGCAGTCCACCGCAATCGCGATTTGCCCCCGCCAGCCGTTGGCCAGTTGCTGGCACTGACGGCGCGTGGCATCCATTTTTTTGATGACGCTGCGGCCTTCTCGCACAAAATGTTCGCCCGCAGGTGTCAAAACGACCTCCCGGTGCTGCCTTTCAAACAGCGGTACCGCCAGCCAGGTTTCAAGCTGGCGAACGGTATAGCTGATGGCAGAAGGCACACGGTGCAACTCCTGGGCCGCAGCACTGAAACTGCCACCACGCGCGACCGCATCAACCACTTCAAGCGCATATTCAGACCACATATCCTGCCTTTAAATTTTTTAACAGCAACAGGCAAATTTTACCGTTTCACAGTATGAAGTACAGCTTTTACACTGCCCCGCGTTTATCCTGCAAAAAAAGAGAATCAGATGTCAGCTTCTAAAGGATTCATTCCCTATCTTGCCGTGCTCAGTATGCTGGGCTTTCTGGCCACCGATATGTACCTGCCCGCCTTCGGGGCCATGCAGCAAAGTTTTAACACCTCCGCCGGGATGATCAGCGCCAGTATGAGCCTGTTCCTGGCGGGTTTTGCCTGTGGTCAGCTGGTATGGGGACCGCTGTCAGATCGTATTGGCCGCAAACCGGTATTGCTGGCCGGACTGAGCCTGTTTGCTTTGGGTTGTGCGGGGATGCTGTGGGTGGACGACGTGGTACTGATGCTGGTGCTGCGCTTCATTCAGGCCATCGGCGTGTGCGCGGCTGCCGTAAGCTGGCAGGCCCTGGTGGTCGATCGCTATTCTCAGTCGCGCGCAAATAAAGTCTTCGCCACTATTATGCCGCTGGTCGCGCTGTCGCCTGCGCTGGCCCCGCTGCTGGGTGCCTGGCTGATTAGCCATTTTCACTGGCGCTCAATTTTTGTCGTTCTGACCGCAATTGCCGCGGCCCTGATCCTGATTACGCTGCGCCTGCCATCGGTACAAACCGCCCGCCGCCCGGCACAGTCACAGTCACAGTCACAACCCGGTTTTATGACGCTGCTGCGTTCACGCGTCTACAGTGGTAACGTCCTGATGTATTCTGCCTGCTCGGCCAGCTTTTTTGCCTGGTTGACCGGATCGCCGTTTATTCTGGCAGCGATTGGCCTGTCGCCTGCGGATATCGGCCTAAGCTATATTCCGCAGACCATTGCCTTCTTAGTCGGCGGTTTTGGCTGCCGTGCGCTCCTTAACCGTTTCAAAGGGGCGCAGTTGCTGCCATGGCTGCTCATCGTCTATAGCCTTAGCGTACTGGCCCTGTTTGCCGTTGCCCTGTCAGGCTCGGTTTCACTCACCGCTTTGCTGGTGCCGTTTTGCGGCATGGCGCTGGCGAACGGGGCGATTTATCCCATCGTCGTATCCAGTGCACTTCTGCCCTTCCCCCATGCGACCGGCAGAGCCGCCGCCCTGCAGAACACGCTGCAGCTGGGCCTGTGCTTTGTCGCCAGCCTGGCCGTCTCGGCGGGGCTGACCCAGGCGCTGTTCACCACGACGCTCATCATGGCGATGACGATTTTACTGGCGCTGGCAGGCTATCAGATGCAGCGTCGCACCGGCGCACAAACTGATATTGCCTCAACGGTACATCCCTGCCAGGATAATCACTGAGGCAACGACTTTTTGTCGTCTGAGTGATCAACACGTAACGGGCCCGCCAGCGCCTCCTGTGCCGGGCCCTGATTCGCCGTACCATCATAATAACAATGTTTCACGCAGCCTCATCGCTGTGAAGGTGTCTTTGTGGGCAAATGCGCTCTGCTGGCCCCTGCATTGCACCCTTTCTCTGTACGCTTAACGTTGTCTGGCGCAAGGCGTCATCTGTGACTTTTCTCATAATCCTGAGAAACGGCTCCTGCTCTTTTTCAGGTTCTGACAGTTCTGGTGATGGAGTGGCTATGAGTTCAACATGTGTAGCAGAAGTGAATATTGAACGAAACCATTGGTACCGTATCGTTCATGAGTTATTGCAGAAAGCAGACATCGAAATCAACGGTTCCCGCCCATGGGACATTCAGGTTAAACATCCCGATTTTTTTAAACGCGTCCTGCAAAAGGGCTCCCTGGGGTTGGGCGAAAGTTACATGGACGGCTGGTGGGAGTGCGAGCGGCTGGATATGTTTTTTCATCGGGCGTTGAAACATAAGCTTGATGATCAGCTTCCTCATCACGTGCAGGATATCGTGCGCATTGCGCTGGCGCGCCTGGTTAACCTGCAGTCGAAAAAACGGGCCTGGCAAGTTGGCAAAGCGCATTATGATCTGGGTAATGACCTTTTTACCCTGATGCTCGACCCTTACATGCAATACTCCTGCGGCTACTGGAAAGACGCCACGACGCTTGAGGCGGCACAGGAAGCCAAACTGGACATGATCTGTCGCAAGCTGCAACTGAAACCCGGGATGACCTTGCTGGATATTGGCTGTGGCTGGGGCGGTCTGGCGGCTTATGCGGCAAGAAACTATGGCGTCAGCGTACAGGGCGTGACGATCTCTGCAGAACAACAAAAGCTGGCGCAACAACGCTGTGAAGGGCTGGATGTCACTATCCTGCTTCAGGATTATCGCGATCTGAATCAGCAGTTTGACCGCATCGTCTCGGTGGGGATGTTTGAACACGTGGGGCCGAAAAACTACCCAACCTACTTTGCCACGGTCAATCGCAACCTTAAGCCGGACGGGATTTTTCTGCTGCATACTATTGGCGCGATTAAAACGGATATGCATGTCGATCCGTGGATCGGCAAGTATATTTTCCCGAATGGCTGCCTGCCTTCTTTACGCCATATTGCTGACGTCAGCGAACCGCATTTCATTATGGAAGACTGGCACAACTTCGGCGCTGACTACGACACCACGCTGATGGCCTGGCATGAGCGTTTCCAGCGTGCCTGGCCTGACCTGGCCGGACGTTATGAAGAACGTTTCCGACGCATGTTCTCCTACTATCTGAACGCCTGCGCCGGCGCGTTCCGCGCCCGTGAAATTCAGCTCTGGCAGATTGTCTTCAGCCGTGGCGTTGAGGGTGGATTACGGGTGGCGCGATGATTGCGCCCGATAACGCGCCGTGGCAAGGTCGATACTGACCGGACCGAACGCGGACGGCAGCCGGTAACTCCGGTTGCCGCGTTATCTGCCTGCCCCCATATTCTCAGACGGAAAAATGGCAGTCTTAAACCGCTTTTCGCGGTAGCAACACATTCACGCCGGGCGTCTTCGCCCGGGCGGTTGACACTGCACAGTCGTCAGTCGTTCCGGAAAACGGCGGGCGACACGGCAACCTGCTGGTCTGTGGGGAACGCGTTGGTCACGGCTGGCGTAATTAAACGCTATTCATCCCGATCCGTTTCGGGCTGATCGGCCTGCTCTGCCAGTGCCTTGAGCGCGGCATCTTCACGCTGGGCGAGGACGCGCTCCACCGTGTCCACAATCGCCTGAGTATGGGGATCGATTTCAATGTTAACCCTGTCGCCAAAGGTTTTGGCGCCGAGTGTGGTTCGCTCCAGCGTCTCGGGGATAAGATAAACGCAGAATTTTGTTTTGGTCACGTCGCCTACGGTCAGGCTGATACCGTCGATGCCCACAAATCCTTTGTGCAGGATATATTTCATCTGCAAAGGATCCTGAATTTTAAACCAGACTTCGCGATTGTTTTCAGAGCGGACAATTTTGCAGATTTCAGCCGTGGTCATGATGTGGCCGGACATCAGGTGGCCGCCAATTTCATCGCTGAATTTTGCCGCCCGCTCGATGTTCACCACATCGCCCTGCTTGAGATCGCCAAGATTGGTCACGCGCAGGGTTTCTTTGATCAGGTCAAAACTCACCCGATCGCCGTTAATTTCGGTGACGGTCAGGCAGCAACCGTTATGGGCAACCGATGCGCCCAGCGCTAAACCCGGCAACAGGTCAGCAGGAAGTTTGGCCACATGGGTGCGAAACAGACCTTTATCTTCAATGGACACGATTTCTGCGGTGCCCTGCACAATACCGGTAAACATAGTCTTTGCCTCTATGAAATTTGTGCCAGTTTAACACAGCCATGCTTAAGTGTTAGGTTTCAACAGCCTGAGAGACAGACGACACAGGTCCAAAACGCATTGCGTGACAAAGATTGGAGAAATCGGTCGCGCCAGTTACACTAAAGCCCTGCTTCGTCTGAAGCAGTCCTCATTTTTTTATTAATCAGATAAGTCAGGTGTTTACGTGCAGAAGTATTTAACAGAAGCGCGTCAATTGCTGGCCCTCGCGATCCCCGTTATCCTGGCTCAGGTGGCGCAAACCGCGATGGGATTTGTAGATACCATTATGGCCGGCGCCGTCAGCGCCACGGATATGGCCGCCGTTGCTGTTGGCACGTCCATTTGGCTTCCCGCCATCCTGTTTGGTCATGGTGTTTTACTGGCATTGACGCCCACCATTGCGCAACTTAATGGTTCAGGTCGCCGTGAGCGAATCGCTGAACAACTTCGTCAGGGATTTTGGCTGGCGTTTTTTCTTTCTCTGCTCATCATGCTGGTGCTGTGGAATGCCGGGTATGTTATCCGCTCGATGCATGATATCGATCCGCTGCTGGCAGAGAAGGCTGAGGGCTATCTGCATGCCCTGCTGTTTGGCGCGCCGGGTTACCTGTTTTTTCAGGTTATGCGTAACCAGTGCGAGGGGCTCTCCAAAACCAAGCCCGCGATGGTGCTGGGTTTTCTTGGGCTGATGCTGAATATCCCGCTGAACTACATTTTTATCTACGGTCATTTCGGCATGCCGGCGCTGGGCGGCGTAGGCTGTGGCGTGGCGACGGCCTCGGTGTACTGGGCCATGTTCTTCTGCATGCGTTTTTGGGTACGACGGATGCGCAGTATGCGAGACATTCGCGTAGAGAGCCGCTGGTCAGCGCCTTCACGCATTATCCTGCAACGTCTCACGGGGTTGGGTTTGCCGGTCGCGCTGGCGCTGTTTTTTGAAGTGACCCTGTTTGCCGTCGTGGCCCTGTTAGTCTCGCCGTTGGGGATTGTTAACGTCGCCGGGCACCAGATTGCCCTGAACTTCAGTTCGCTGATGTTTGTCCTGCCGCTGTCGCTGGGCGTTGCCGCCACCATTCGCGTTGGCTATCGGCTGGGTCAGGGTTCGACGGAGCAGGCGCGGGTCGCCGCGTGGACCGCGCAGGGCGTTGGCATTGGCATGGCGGTGATTACGGCCATTTTTACCGTGACCTTTCGCCATCAAATTGCCCAGCTTTATAACGACAATCCTGCGGTGGTCACGCTGGCTGCGCAACTGATGCTGCTGGCTACGATTTACCAGATTTCGGATTCTGTTCAGGTGATCGGCAGCGGAATTTTGCGCGGTTATAAAGATACACGATCGATTTTCTTTATTACCTTTATCGCTTACTGGTTGCTGGGTTTACCTTCTGGTTACATCCTGGCACTGACCGACTGGGTGGTGCCGCGCATGGGGCCAGCAGGCTTCTGGTGCGGTTTTATTGTTGGCCTGACCTCAGCCGCCATCATGATGCTGTGGCGCGTGCGACGCCTACAGCAGTTACCTGCAGAGTTAATCCTGACGCGCGCGTCTCGCTAACTGACTGAACGGGCCCGAAAAGGCCCGTTACGTTCAAAAAAACGACGCTTCGCACAGATGATGTTCATTCATTTGCAATTTCGCGTTTTTCCCCTTGCCAGCCTTCTGCACTGCCGTTAATATTCGTCCCCGCTGTCGCCCTGACAGCATGTTGCGCTCTTAGCTCAGTTGGTTAGAGCACCACCTTGACATGGTGGGGGTCGATGGTTCGAGTCCATTAGAGCGCACCAAGTGCGTCCGTAGCTCAGTTGGTTAGAGCACCACCTTGACATGGTGGGGGTCGGTGGTTCGAGTCCACTCGGACGCACCAAATTTGATATGCGCTCTTAGCTCAGTTGGTTAGAGCACCACCTTGACATGGTGGGGGTCGATGGTTCGAGTCCATTAGAGCGCACCACTCTTTTTACGTCCTTTCATCTTTTGCGCAACAACCCTTTTCTTGATTTACATTACCTTTACGTACTGTTTTTCGATTGGTTTTCGCATACTTAGTGATTATACTGGCCGCGTTGTCCTACTTGAACGGTTTCAGCGACTACGTGCTTATGACGATAATAAAGATTGTTTGCGCAACAACGTCCCGGTGGTTAACCCAGCTAACCACGCAACTTCCCTGCACGCCTGGCCTTCGTCACCTATTCTTATCCTGTACTGCCCTTTTCGATCTCAACCAGCATTCACATTTCGGTGCACTGTCATCGAAATCCTGTTTTTCATCCATCACAACTTACAGATAACCCGTCATGAAAAAGACTAAGATCGTTTGTACTATCGGCCCAAAAACCGAATCCGAAGAGATGCTGACTCAGCTGCTTGAAGCAGGCATGAACGTCATGCGTCTTAACTTCTCTCACGGTGACTATGCAGAACACGGTCAGCGTATTACCAACATGCGTGCCGTGACGAAAAAAACCGGCATTCCTGCGGCTATCCTGCTGGATACCAAAGGGCCGGAAATCCGCACCATGAAGCTGGAAGGTGGCAACGATGTGTCACTGAAAGCCGGTCAAACCTTTACCTTTACCACCGACCAGAGCGTGATTGGTAACAACGAGCGTGTTGCCGTGACCTACTCAGGCTTCGCGAACGATCTCAAAATTGGTAACACTGTTCTGGTCGACGATGGTCTGATCGGCATGCAGGTCACCGAAGTCACTGAGAACAGCGTTGTGTGTGAAGTACTGAACAACGGCGATCTGGGCGAAAACAAAGGCGTTAACCTGCCTGGCGTTTCCATTCAGCTGCCTGCCCTGGCAGAAAAAGATAAACGCGACCTGATTTTTGGTTGTGAGCAAGGCGTGGATTTTGTTGCAGCCTCGTTTATCCGCAAACGTTCAGACGTGCTGGAAATTCGTGAACACCTGAAGCAGCACGGTGGCGAAAACATTCAAATCATCTCCAAAATTGAAAACCAGGAAGGCCTGAATAACTTCGACGAAATCCTCGAAGCCTCGGACGGCATCATGGTTGCGCGTGGCGATCTGGGCGTTGAAATCCCGGTTGAAGAAGTGATCTTCGCGCAGAAGATGATGATTAAAAAATGTAATAAAGCCCGCAAAGTTGTCATCACTGCGACGCAGATGCTGGATTCCATGATCAAGAACCCGCGTCCAACCCGCGCTGAAGCTGGCGACGTGGCTAACGCCATTCTGGATGGAACGGATGCCGTTATGCTGTCTGGCGAGAGTGCGAAAGGCCGCTATCCGCTGGAGTCGGTCACCATCATGGCGACCATCTGTGAGCGTACCGACCGCGTGATGAAGCCACGCATCGATGAACAGAATGACAGCCGTAAGCTGCGCATCACTGAAGCCGTTTGTCGTGGTGCAGTTGAAACCGCCGAGAAACTGGAAGCGCCACTCATCGTGGTCGCCACAGAAGGCGGTAAATCAGCTAAGGCCGTGCGTAAGTACTTCCCTAATGCAACCATCCTGGCATTGACCACTAATGCCACCACGGCGCGCCAGTTGATTCTGAGCAAAGGGATCGAGACACGTATGGTCAGCGAAATCGCCTCGACCGATGATTTCTATCACCTGGGTAAACAAGCGGCGCTGGAAAGCGGTTTTGCACAGAAAGGTGACGTTGTTGTGCTGGTTTCAGGTGCGCTGGTACCCAGCGGAACGACCAATACGGCATCGGTACACGTTCTGTAATATCGCGTTTAACGCCTCTTTTTTAAAAAGCGCCTTCAAAGGCGCTTTTTTATTGTCTTCGTAATACAGATTCAAGAAAAAGCCAGCGCGTATTGACAATAAAAATGCGCTGCAAATTAAGGTTAATCCGATTAAATCTCTCTGTTTTAGCTAAATTTTTTTATGTTGTTCTTCAATTCGCTGCTTCTTTGAGCGAACGATCATGTTTAAGCATGTTCTTATCAAAAAATTATTCTCAAGTTAAAAAGCTTTGTGTAATACTTGTAACGCTACATGGAGATTAACTCAATCTAGAGGGTATAAATAATGAATCGTACTAAACTGGTACTGGGCGCGGTAATCCTGGGTTCAACTCTGCTGGCTGGTTGCTCAAGCAACGCTAAAATCGACCAGCTGTCTTCAGACGTTCAGACTCTGAACGCTAAAGTTGACCAGCTGAGCAACGACGTGAACGCAGTGCGTTCTGACGTTCAGGCTGCTAAAGATGACGCAGCTCGCGCTAACCAGCGTCTGGACAACCAGGCTCACTCTTACCGTAAGTAAGAGTTCTGGTTTAAAAATGGTGCCCTTGTGGCACCATTTTTTTTGTCTGGCGTTCAGGATAACAACGCCTGCCCTACTCGCCCGCAGCGCGCTGGAATGACGCAGAGGCCTCAGCCTCGTCCTGTATCGGCTCACCCGCACTGACCAGCACTGGCATGCCTGAGCGACGCGTCAGCGTGGCTTTAATCAACGCTCTGTCACTCTTCTCGCTCTTCATGAAGGATCTGAAGTCCGCACTGAGCGCTAACGGAGCCGTTTGCGGATCGTCCTTCTCATTACGTGACAGTGGCTGATGCACCTCGACGTAGCGCTTACCATCCGGTTCAACACTGAATTTCACCGGTTGGTTAATAATCTGAACCCGCGTTCCTACCGGCACGCTATTAAACAGCGCGTCGATATCCTCGGTACGTAAACGAATACAGCCTGAACTGACGCGCATACCGATACCAAAATTGGCGTTGGTGCCGTGGATAAGATACTGGCCTGTTCCACGCGCCATACGTAGCGCATGCAGCCCCATGGGGTTATCCGGGCCTGCTGGCACGACGGCGGGCAGCGTGATGCCCTCTTTGGCATAGCGCTTGCGGATATTCGCCGTGGGCGTCCACGTAGGATTGGGTATTTTCTGGCTGATGCGGGTCACCATGATGGGCGTGACGATCCCCATCTGACCAATGCCAATGGGATACACGATAACCTTGTCTTCGCCCTTTGGATAATAGTACAACCGCAGTTCGGCCAGGTTCACCACAATGCCTTCACGCGGCGTGTCCGGAAGAATCATCTGCAGAGGAATGGTCAACTGGGTGCCCGGTTTCGGTAACCAGGGATCGGTGCCGGGGTTTGCTTCCAACATGCCCAGCAGCCCGACCTGATAACGCGCAGCAATCTCTTCAAGAGGACGTTTGTTATCCGGGACCTGCGTCACCACATTCTCACCAATCAGGCGGCTGTCGGGGGGCGGTAACGGGTATTCCGTGGCAAAAACGGGTGCAGAGAGCCCAAAACAGGTCAGCAGCAATGCACCAGCTAAATTTAAAGCAGGTTTCATGCGGTTTTCTCGTCAGATAGTAAAAAGACGCCGGATGGCGTCTTTGGAGTGTATCTTAGCTGAGGTTCTGAGCGGTATGGCGAATTGACTTAATCATCGCTTCCAGCCCCTGCGAACGCGTTGGCGTAAGGTGCTGAACCAGGGCCAGTTCGCTGAACCAGTGGCGCACATCCAGCGCCACAATGTCAGCGGGCTGCAGGTTTTGATAGAGACTAAATACGATAGCTATCAATCCCTTAACAATAGCTGCATCACTGTCACCTTCAAAGCCGATGGTGCCATCTGCCTGCGGTGTCATCTTGATCCACACCTGGCTCTGGCAGCCCGTAATGGCATGTTCGGGCTGATGCAGTGTTTCAGATGATTCCGGAAGTTTGGCACCCAATTCAATGATGTATAGGTACTTCTCTTCCCAGTTGGCGCAACGGTTGAAGTTGCGCACCAGTTTCTCTTTTTCTGGCAACGTTGCCATTAATCGCTCCGTTTACTCTGCTCAACCGCCCAGCAGACGATGAATACGCGTCAGGCCGGCCGCCAGGCGATCGACTTCTTCTTCACTGTTATAGAAGGTGAAGGAAGCACGGCACATCGCCGGCACCTGATAGTGGCGCAGTAACGGCATTGCGCAATGATGTCCGGTGCGAATCGCAATACCGTACTGATCAAGGAAGCTGCCGACGTCAAACGCGTGGTGTTTGCCAAGGTTAAAAGCAATCACGCCTGCGCGCTGCTGCGGACCGTAAATCTGAATATCAGGTACGGATGAAAGTTTATCAAGGGCATAGTTCATCAATGCGGTTTCACGCTGATGAATCGTCTCCAGACCCAGCGCCTGCACATAGTCCAGCGCCGCACCCAGCCCAATAATGCCGCCGGTGTTTGGCGTACCGGCCTCAAAACGCCATGGCGCCGTATTCCATGTGGTGCCGGTTGGCAGCAGGACTTCGCCAATCATCGAGCCACCACCTTCCCACGGCGGCATCGCATCCAGAAGTGCCTTGCGGCCATAAAGCACGCCAATGCCGTTCGGGCCATAGAGCTTGTGGGCGGAGAAGACATAGAAGTCGCAGTCGATGTCCTGCACGTCAACGGTGTTATGCATCACAGCCTGAGCCCCGTCAATCAGCGTGACGACGCCAGCCGCTCTGGCCTGGGCGACGATCGCTTTCACCGGGTTAACCGTGCCCAGCACGTTTGAAACGTGCGTCACCGCCAGTAAGCGAGTCCGGCTGTCGATCAAACCAGCCAGTTGATCGAGGGCCAACTCACCGTTGTCGGTCAGTGGCAGCACCCGGATCTCGGCACCGCAGCGCGCTGCCACCATCTGCCAGGGCACGATATTCGCATGGTGCTCCATCTGCGTGATAATCAGATTATCACCGGGCTGAAGCTGACTGCCGCCCCAGCTGTTGGCGACCAGATTGATCCCTTCCGTCGTACCCTTTACAAAAACAATCTCTTCCGACGATGCCGCATTCAGAAAACGTGCCGCCTGTTGGCGAACGTTTTCCATATCGCTGGTCGCCTGCTGGCTGAGGGTGTGAATACCGCGGTGCACGGCCGCATAGCCGTGCTGATAGAAATGGCTTTCGGCATGAATGACCGATAGCGGACGCTGTGCGCTGGCCGCGCTGTCAAGGTAGGCCAGCGGATGACCGTTGACCTCACGCTTCAGGATGGGAAAATCTGCCCTGATACGCTCGAGATCGAAGTTCATCATGAGTCGTCTCCCGGGAAGCGCTGCGCAATGCGCTGCAGCACAGCCTGGCGCAGAATCGGGTTATCCAGCGTTTCGGTTAACTCTGCAGCAAAGGCATGGATGATCATGGTCTGCGCCGCGTCCTGTTCAATGCCGCGAGAACGCAGATAGAACATCTGCTCGTCATCAATACGGCCGACGGTCGCCCCGTGGCTGCACTTCACGTCATCCGCGTAAATTTCCAGCTGCGGCTTGGTATCCACTTCCGCCAGACGGCCTAACAACAGGTTGTTATTGGTCATCTGTCCGTCAGTTTTAAGTGCGTGCTGCGCGACTTTGATGTGACCGTTAAACACCGCACGGCCTTTATCACGCACGATGGTTTTATGCATCTGGCGACTCAGGCAGTGGCCTTTGTTATGTTCAAGATAGGTGCGGGTGTCCGCCACTTCCTGATTAACAGGCAGCACCAGGCTGTTCAGCGACAGCTGGGTGTTCTCACCATTGAGCTGCGTACTGGTATTGTGACGGCTCAGTCCTGCACCCAGTAAGAAACTGGTGCTGGTCACCTGCGCATCCCGGCCGATCACAAGGTCGTTGTGAGCAAAGTGATAGCTTTTGGTGCTTTCAAAGGCCAGCTTGGTGTGCGTCAGCGTGGCATTGTCAGCGACAGCAAAGGTGAAACGGGCGCCGGTAAAATGCGCGCTGTCGTTTAGCGTAACAAAGTGCTCAATCACTTGCGCTTCTGCGCTTTCTTCCAGCTGCAGATGATGACGATGATGCACCGTGTTCATGCCGTCGTCTTTGCCGCTGGTAATATGCAGCAGATAAAGCGGACGTGCCGCCGCTTTGCCACGCGCCAGCCGAATGTGCGTCACTTCTTCAGCCAGGCTTTCGGTCAGGTGCAGAAAAATTTCCGGCTGCACGGCGGCAGGCAGATCGCGGCGCTCGGCCGCAACGCTGTGCTGAATCTCGAACAGTTCGGTATCGCTGCTACTCAGGGCAGGCTGGAATCTTCCGTCGACAAAAACCAGACGTACGGCATCCAGCGGGAGCGACAGTGCATCAACCTGCGTAGCGCTGAGCTCGTGCGCCTCAGGCAACACGAAGTGTTGCGCCAGCAGGCCATCCAGCGGCGTGTATTTCCAGTTTTCATGTTTGCGGGTGGGCAAGCCCAAACGCATTAACTGCTGCCAGTGCTGCTGAGCCTGCATTGAACGCATTTCACCGCGTGATTCAAACAGGTGGTGCCACTGTTGCAGCGCGGTATCACTCTTCGTCGGTAAGCCAGCCATAGCCCTGCTCCTCCAACTGTTTCACCAGCGAGAAATCGCCTGATTTTACGATTTTACCCTGATACAGCACGTGTACGAAGTCTGGCTTGATGTAGTCCAGAATACGCTGATAGTGGGTTACGATGATAAATGCACGCTTTTCGTCACGCAGGCTGTTTACGCCATTGGCGACGATTTTCAGGGCATCGATGTCCAGACCGGAGTCGGTTTCATCCAGAATGCAGAGATCGGGTTCCAGCGCCGCCATCTGCAGAATGTCGTTACGCTTCTTCTCACCACCGGAGAAGCCAACGTTTACGGAACGCGTCAGCAGATCTTCTGGCATTTTCAGCAGATCGATTTTTTCTTCAATGAAGTCCTGGAAATCAAAGCGATCCAGCTCGTCCTGCTGACGGTATTTGCGCACCGCATTCACGGAGGTCTGCAGGAAAAACTGGTTGCTGACGCCGGGGATTTCAACCGGGTACTGGAAAGCCATAAAGATGCCTTCGCCTGCACGTTCTTCAGGTTCGAGCTCCAGCAGATCCTTACCTTTAAAGGTTACGGACCCGCCGGTGACTTCATAGTCTTCACGTCCGGCCAGGGTCGCAGACAGCGTACTTTTACCCGAACCGTTCGGTCCCATGATGGCATGAACTTCGCCGGGCTTAATCTCAAGGTTCAGACCACGTAAAATCGCTTTGTCTTCAACGCTAACCTGTAAATCTTTAATACTTAACATGCTTATTCCTTCACATTGCTTCCGGCAACGCGTGTGACGGCGTCAATCAGCCCACACTGTGCTCAAGGCTGATGGCTAACAGTTTTTGCGCTTCCACTGCAAATTCCAGCGGCAGCTCAGAGAATACGTCTTTACAGAAACCGTTCACGATCATCGAAATCGCATCTTCTTCACTGATGCCGCGTTGCAGACAGTAGAACATTTGATCTTCGCCGATACGTGAGGTGGTGGCTTCGTGCTCCAGCTGAGCGGTATTGTTACGGGTTTCAACATACGGGAACGTATGTGCGCCACAATCCGGACCAATCAGCATGGAATCGCACTGCGTAAAGTTACGTGCGTTGGTGGCCGTGGGCATGATTTTTACCAGGCCACGGTAGGTATTCTGGCTTTTCCCGGCGGAAATACCTTTGGAGATAATCGTCGACTTCGTATTTTTGCCGATGTGGATCATCTTGGTACCGGTGTCCGCCTGCTGGCGTCCGCTGGTCAGTGCCACCGAGTAGAACTCGCCCACGGAGTGATCGCCACGCAGGATACAGCTTGGATATTTCCAGGTAATAGCCGAGCCGGTTTCCGACTGCGTCCATGACATTTTGCTGTAGTCCCCTTCACACAGGGCGCGCTTGGTGACGAAGTTGAGGATACCGCCCTCGCCTTCACCGCCCGGGAACCAGTTCTGAACGGTGGAATATTTCACTTCCGCGTTCTTATGAATGATGACCTCTACCACCGCAGCGTGCAGCTGGTAAGTGTCACGCACGGGCGCGGAACAGCCTTCGATGTAGCTTACGTAGCTGTCTTCATCTGCAATCAGAATCGTGCGTTCGAACTGACCAGTTTTCGCCGCGTTAATGCGGAAATAGGTAGACAGCTCCATCGGGCAACGCACCCCTTTCGGGATGTAGACGAAAGTACCGTCAGAGGCTACCGCAGAGTTCAACGCGGCAAAAAAGTTATCATTGGGTGGCACCACGGTACCCAGATACTTTTTCACCAGCTCTGGATGATCGTGGATCGCTTCGCCAAAGGAACAGAAGATAATCCCCTGCTCGGCCAGTTTACTGCGATAGGTTGTGGATACGGAAACGGAGTCGAAGATGGCGTCAACGGCCACTTCTTTACCTTCACGCACCGGAACGCCCAACTGATTAAAGGCGTTCTCAACTTCCTGCGTCAGATAATCACTGGCCGGGGCGCTGCCCGATGCCTGGGTCGCGCCCGGTTCAGACGCACAGGTGTCATCGCAGTTTCCGCACGATGGCGCGGAGTAATAACTGTAGTCCTGATAATCCAGCTTTTCGTAATGCGCTTTCAGCCAGTGCGGCTCTTCCATTTCCAGCCAGGCACGAAAGGCTTTAAGACGAAACTCCAGCATCCACTCTGGCTCGTTACGCTTAGCCGAAATTGCCCGTACCACATCTTCATTGATGCCGTTGGCAAATTCTTCGGTTTGCAATTGGGTAAAGAAGCCCTCTTTGTAATTGAGCTTACCTTCCCACATTTGTACATCGTCAGATGTTTCGCTGTGTCGTGACATATTTCACTTACTCGACGCCAAAGCTTTCACCGCACCCGCAGGCGTGCTGAGCTTTAGGGTTATTGAATTTAAAAATCTGATTCAGGCCTTCGCGAACATAATCCACTTCGGTGCCATCGATAAACGGCATGGCCTGAAGCGGCACAAACAAGGTTGCGCCGTAGTAGCTAAACTGCAGATCGTCGTCTTCTGGCTGCTTCACCAGATCCATTACATAACCAAAACCGGCACAGCCGGATTGTTTAATTGCTAAACGCAGGCCCTTGACTTCTGGGTTTTCTGCGGCCAGATTTAGAATTTGTTTCGCTGCGGTTTCAGTCAGCGTTAACCCTTTCCACACGTACTCGTCGGGTGAGAAAGAATCTGCATTCACGGATGACATGTTGATACCTCTTGAGTCCGGACCTTTTCAGGCTATCCCCCTATGGTAGTGATCTGACAAATCACTTCAACCTCTTGTTTTGCAGGGATAATCATAAGATGCTATTTTTACAGCTCATTTCTTAAGCATAGTCGCTGCAGCCAGGCTTGCATCGGCGAGCGCCCGCTGAATTCGGGTTCTGTAACCTGTTAATAAATCGTAAATTTTTAAATAGCACCTTTACGATAACGCCTGTATTGATAGGTTACGCCTTTCTGGCATGTAAACAGATTGTTATTTCCGATTATACCGACAGGTGCGATAAATCGAAAAAAATTTCTTGCCGGGGATTTGCATTCCTGCTCCAGTTGAATATGATAATTATTATCATTCAAGATTAGGGCGCGTTATGTCGTTATCGGTTTCAGCCTGGCTTCAACATAAACTTGATGAATACCGTTTTTCGGTTCGCGATCTCACCGTTGATTTTTACCTGGCACAGGCCAAACTCAACCGGGCTGAATGTACGATTCAGCAACTGCGTCAGTTTAACGATACCTGTTTAGACATGGCAGAGATCTGCCAGTTGAACGGCGATGATCTGAGTTATCTGCATGCCATGGGCAAACTTCACCACCGGCTGGTCCAGGAGATGCAAAACCCGGATCGTAACCGGCTGTTCCGCATCCAGGCTTACCAGCTGGCGCGACTCTCCCTGACTCAGCTATGCCATCAACTCGCGATAACCGGTGAATGGGAACGAGCCACCCTATTGCAAAGTGAATTCGTCAGGCACGCAGTATGGATATTCTAATCCAACCTGCGTCCGGCGTCGCCTCACCTTTTCAGATTAACTCAAGCAGTGCCTGAAGAGGATGACGCATGCCGTTACCCTCCACGCGCTTGACCTGACTGCGGCAGGAAAAACCGGTTGCCAGGCAGCGCTGGCGCGGCAATTTTTGCAATTGCGGATGCCATGACAGCGCATAAATTCCCAGCGAGTTCTCCAGGTTTTTGCTCTCGTGACCATAGGTGCCGGCCATGCCGCAACAGCCCACATTGATGTTTTCGAGCTTTGCGCCGAAGCGAGAGAAGATCGCCTGCCACTGACCGGGCGTGCCTGGCAGCGCGGTCACTTCGGTACAGTGAGCAAACAGATACCATGCTTCTCCGCTGGTGATCTGCACCTCTCGTTCCTGCAGCGCCTGATGGAGCCACTCATGTACCAGCAGCACGTTGAAATCGCCACGGGCCTCGCCCAACGTCTGGCGATACTCATCGCGGTAACAGAGCACCGTGGCCGGATCGATCCCCACCATCGGCATGCCCAGCTTAGCCACGCGATTCAGGAAATCGGCTGTTTTACTGGCCGTACGCGCAAAGCGTTGCAAAAAGCCTTTCACATGCTGCGCTTTGCCATTAGGTGAGAACGGCAGCAGAACGGGCTGGTATCCCAGTTTCTCAATCAGCTGGATAAAATCATGTACCAGTTTGGCTTCATAGAAACTGGTAAAGGGATCCTGCACCACCAGCACTTTTTGGGCTCGCTGTGTTTGACTGAGCGCTTCGAGCTGCTCCAGCGTCATATTCATCGCCGGATGACCACTCAACTGCTGCCTGAGCGTGGGCGAGGAAAGTAAAGGCAGGTCGACCATGCCAATGTGTGTCTTACTGAATGAGGTCGCCCAGGGCTGTTTCAGGAAAAAGTTAAACACACCCGGTGCTTTCGCCATCAGGGGCGCGTAGCTTTCTACGCCCGCCACCAGATGGTCGCTGATTGGGCGCAGATAGCGTGTATGGTAAAGCTGTAAAAAACGTGAGCGGAAGGCCGGAACGTCAATTTTAATGGGGCACTGGGTCGAGCAGGCTTTACAGGCCAGGCAACCGGACATCGCCTCTTTCACCTCATGGGAAAAATCATATTCCCCTTTATTGGCATACCAGGTATTGCGCATTCTGCTTATCAGCGCGCGAAGTGACAGGGAACTTTCCGGCAGCTTTTTCTCCAGCATCACCGGATCGGCGCCCTGCTCTGCCAGCAACCGAAGCCATTCCCGCGTTAAGGTCGCGCGTCCCTTCGGCGAGTGAATGCGGTTACGGGTGATTTTCATTGACGGGCACATCGGACTGCGGGCATCGAAGTTAAAGCACAATCCGTTACCGTTGCATTCAAGCGCACCGCGCCAGGTTTCACGTACCTGAAGGGGGATCTGACGATCGTAGCTGCCCCGTTTCGTCGCATCGACCTGCATCATCGCCGCCTCGCTGTCGAAAGGGGTACAAATCTTACCGGGATTGAGACGATTAAGGGGATCGAAAGCCGCTTTAATGCGGCGCAGCTCGTTAAACAGCGTTTCGCCAAAAAAGGCAGGACTGTACTGCGCGCGGAATCCCTTGCCATGTTCGCCCCACAGCAGGCCACCATAGCGTGCAGTTAAGGCAACCACCTCATCAGAAATTTGCTTCATCATCATTTCCTGATGGGGATCGCACATATCCAGGGCCGGACGGACATGCAGCACGCCGGCGTCCACGTGACCGAACATGCCATAACTCAGACCGTGGCTGTCCAGAAGCGCGCGAAACTCAACAATATAGTCGGCCAGGTGTTCAGGTGGAACGGCGGTATCTTCAACAAAGGGAATCGGTTTGGCACGGCCTTTGGCATTACCGAGTAAGCCCACCGCTTTTTTACGCATGTTATAGATGCGTTCAATACCGTCCAGATCGTCACAGCGCTGATAACCGATCACCCCGCCCTGCTGCTGTGTCATTAACGTATCCAGACGGGCGCAAAGCGCTGTGATCTGCCGATCGATTTGTCCGGCATCATCCCCGGCAAACTCAACGATATTCAGCCCTGACATTTCTTTATCCGGGATATCCGTAATCAGCTCGCGCACGGAGTGCCAGACAATATCTTCCCGCGCCAGATTCAGCACTTTCGAGTCAACCGTTTCCACTGACAGCGCCTGCGCCTCGACCATCAGGGGGGCATTACGTAGCGCAGAATCGAAGGCGTCATATTTAATATTAACCACGCGCCGGACTTTGGGCAGCGGCGTGATATCCAGACGGGCTTCGCTGATAAACGCCAGCGTTCCCTCTGCACCACACAGCAGCCGCGTCAGATCAAAGGTCTGCATGTCGTCGCTAAACACGTGGCGCAAGTCGTAACCGGTCAGGAAGCGGTTGAGCTTAGGAAACTTCTCCAGAATCAGTTCGCGATGCTCACGGCAGCGGCTGAGCACCTGCTGATAAATTCGGCCTTCCGGCGTGGGCGTTTGCGCCAGATTTTCAGCCAGCGCGGTAGGCACCGGTCGGGTATCCAGAATATCACCGCCGAGCAGCACGGCCCTGAGCCCTAAAACATGGTCAGAGGTTTTACCGTACACCAGCGAGCCCTGACCGGATGCATCCGTGTTAATCATGCCGCCCAGGGTGGCGCGGTTACTGGTGGAGAGCTCCGGTGAAAAGAAGAAACCAAAAGGTTTCAGGTAGGCATTAAGTTGATCTTTGACTACCCCAGCCTCGACGCGCACCCAGCGTTGTTCGATATTGATTTCCAGGATGCGGTTCATGTGGCGCGACATATCCACAATGATGCCTTGATTGAGCGACTGACCGTTGGTCCCGGTGCCGCCACCGCGCGGGGTAAAGACCAGACTGGAGAACGCCGCTTCATCCGCCAGTCGGGCTATCAGTGCCACATCTGCCGTCGAGCGCGGGAAAAGCACCGCATCGGGCAGGAGCTGATAGATGCTGTTATCGGTTGAAAGCGAAAGTCTGTCGGCGTAGCTGGTGGCGGTATCGCCGGTGAAACCCTGCGCTTTGAGGGTTTCAAGAAATGTCAGCACCCGCTGGATAAGACCCGGTGCCTGAGAAATCTGTGGGATCATGGAGTATGTGACCAAAGATGTTGTGTAGGTTTGCGTCTGTATCTTGCTTTAATCCTCAGTTTTATCACATTTCCCACCACGCTGTCGTTTTTTCAGGAAGGGCTGAAACCTTTTCTTTACAAGCCTGTTTAAACGCCCTGAAATAGCCCATGATTACAGGGCAGCGTCATCCCCTGAGTTGACGAATTCCAATGAGGTAACGCATAAGATGAAAAGCCTGGAACGGCAGATTGATCTTCCCCAGATGTTATTTACCCTGATTTTTATTTTACTCCTGATCGCCGCGTGCTTATGGGTTGTCCAGCCATTCATATTGGGCTTCGCCTGGGCAAGCATGGTGGTTATTGCCACCTGGCCCCTGATGCTGAAAATACAGCGCCTGCTGTGGGGACGGCGTTCGCTGGCGGTAGTTGTGATGACTATCCTGCTGCTCCTGCTGTTTATCATCCCGGTTGCCCTGCTGGTTAACAGCCTGATAGATAACAGCGCACCGGTGATCGCCTGGGCAACTCAGGGACATATGCTACCCACCCTGAGCTGGCTCAACGATATTCCCATGGTGGGTGAGAAACTGTATGCCAGTTATCAGAAACTGGTGGCGGGCGGCGGCGCAGCGATAATGGCGAAGTTACAACCTTATGTTGGCCGTACCACCGGTTTTTTTGTGGCGCAGGCCGGGCACTTTGGTCGTTTTATGATCCACCTGGCCGTGATGCTGTTGTTCAGCGTACTGCTCTACTGGCGCGGTGAGCAGGCGGCACAGGGCATCCGGCATTTTGCCTGGCGCATGGCTGGCCGACGCGGTGATGCTGCCGTATTGCTGGCCGGACAGGCAGTACGCGCGGTAGCGCTGGGGGTTGTCGTCACGGCGTTGGTGCAGGGCGTACTGGGCGGTATCGGGTTAGCCGTTTCCGGCATCCCCTACGCCACATTGCTGACCGTATTGATGATCCTCTGCTGTTTGGTGCAGATCGGCCCGCTGCTGGTGCTGGTGCCGGCGATTGTTTATCTCTACTGGAGTGGGGACACCACCTGGGGCACGGTACTGCTGATCTGGAGCTGTGTTGTGGGCACGCTGGACAATATTTTGCGGCCGGTGCTGATTCGTATGGGCGCCGATCTGCCGCTGATTCTGATTCTGTCCGGCGTTATCGGGGGATTAATCGCGTTTGGTATGATCGGCCTGTTTATCGGGCCAGTTGTGCTGGCTGTCTCTTACCGACTGGTCTCTGTGTGGATGCATGAAGTGCCTGCGCCGCAGGCCGAACCGCTAAGCGTGGTAAGTGAATCACCGCAGCAAAAGCCCTGATCCCTCCTTTTATATGATTAGTACTCGTTAAGTGGGCTGGCTGATCAAGATATCGCCAGCCTTTTTTTCATTAGCGTACTTTAAGATAAAACGCATATTTCACGCCTTTAGCACCTCTCACGCCTTAAAATGATTATTTTATAAACATAATAACGGTCCGAAACGCTCTCCCCAGCCGTCAAAATATTATTTCCTTTAAACTAATAAGAGGATTCTTAAAGACGCCAGCGAGCCGTGTGAATACCATATTTCCTATGTTGGAAATCAAGTTACTGATTTCTAAACGCCCTAATTTCCCCTGAGTAGCGTAAAGAATTGCTGTGTGTAGTCTTTGCCCATCCCCTGTGATGGGCTTTTTTTTGCCTGTCAAAAAGCAAAAAAAGCCAGCTTGCGCTGGCCTTCTGACATCGGAGGTTATCCATCACCTCAGGCAGGTTTGTTTAGCGCCGCCAGGCTTAACCAGGTTTCCACCACGGTGTCCGGATTCAGAGACAGGCTGTCGATGCCCTGCTCCATCAGCCAGGCTGCGAAATCCTGATGATCTGACGGTCCCTGACCGCATATTCCTACGTATTTGCCCTGTTTTTTCGCCGCCTGTATCGCCATGGACAGGAGCGCTTTGACCGCCTCATTACGCTCATCAAACAAGGCCGATACCACGCCGGAGTCGCGATCCAGCCCCAGCGCCAGCTGCGTCATATCATTGGAGCCGATAGAGAAACCGTCAAAGTGTTGTAAAAACTGCTCCGCCAGCAGGGCATTCGAGGGAATTTCACACATCATAATGACCTTGAGCCCGTTCTCGCCGCGCTTCAGTCCCTGACGACCCAATTCCTCTACCACCGCCTGAGCCTGATTGACCGTACGCACAAAGGGCACCATGATTTCCACGTTAGTCAGCCCCATCTCATTACGTACGCGCTTCACCGCTTCGCACTCCAGTGCGAAACAGTCGCGGAAACTCTCGGAGACATAGCGGCCTGCGCCACGGAAGCCCAGCATCGGGTTTTCCTCTTCGGGTTCGTAACGTTCTCCCCCCACCAGATTGGCATATTCGTTGGTTTTAAAATCCGACAGGCGGACGATAACGCGCTTCGGCGCGAACGCCGCGCCCAGCGTCGCGATCCCTTCGGTCAGACGGGCGATGTAAAACTCAACCGGATCGTCAAAACCTTTCATCATCTGACGAATCTGCTTCTGCAGTTCAGGGGTTTGCTGATCGAACTCCAGCAACGCTTTCGGATGCACGCCGATCATGCGGTTGATAATAAATTCCAGCCGCGCCAGACCAACCCCTTCGTTTGGCAAACAGGCGAAATCAAACGCGCGATCCGGGTTGCCCACGTTCATCATGATTTTCAGCGGCAGGTCCGGTAGGGTATCCACCTGCGAACTGGTGACGTCGAAGTCAAGCAGTTCATCGTAGACATAGCCGGTATCGCCCTCAGCACAGGATACGGTAACGGTATGTCCCTCTTTCAGCCGCTCGGTCGCATCGCCACAGCCCACCACCGCCGGGATACCCAGCTCACGCGCGATGATCGCGGCATGGCAGGTACGGCCGCCGCGGTTCGTTACAATGGCGGAGGCTTTTTTCATGATCGGTTCCCAGTCGGGATCGGTCATATCGGTCACCAGCACGTCACCTTTTTCGATGCGGTTCATTTCGCTGATATCGTGAATCACCTTGACGGCACCGGCGCCGATGCGGTGACCAATCGCACGGCCTTCAATCACCACCTTGCCCTGTCCCTGCAGGCTGTAACGCTCCATGACCTGACCGTTGGAACGCACGGTTTCAGGGCGCGCCTGGACAATAAATAACTTACCGGTGTGGCCGTCTTTGGCCCACTCAATATCCATCGGGCGTTTGTAGTGTTGCTCAATCAGTACCGCCTGATGGGCCAACGCCTCCACTTCGGCATCGCTCAGGCAGAAACGATCGCGCTCGGCTTCCGCCACATCTTCAATGCGCACCTGCTCGCCATGTTCACGCGAGTCGGCGTAAACCATCCGCACTTTTTTCGAGCCCATGTTGCGGCGAACGATAGCGGGACGTTTCGCGGCCAGCGTTGGCTTGTGCACATAAAACTCGTCCGGGTTCACCGCGCCCTGCACCACCATTTCGCCCAGGCCCAACGCGGCGGTAATGAACACCACCTGATTAAAGCCCGATTCGGTATCAATGGTGAACATGACCCCTGAGGACGCCAGATCGGATCGCACCATGCGCTGAATGCCCGCCGACAGTGCCACGCCGCGATGATCGTAACCCTGATGGACGCGATAAGAGATGGCGCGATCGTTAAACAGTGAGGCATAAACGTGTTTTACTGCCACCATGACTGACTCGATGCCCTGCACGTTCAGGAAAGTTTCCTGCTGGCCGGCAAAGGACGCGTCAGGCATATCTTCGGCGGTGGCGGATGAGCGCACGGCGAAGGATGCGTCAGCATCGTCGGCAGAGAGCTGCTCATAGGCCGAAAGAATCGCGGCTTCCAGTTCAGGCTGGAACGGGGTTTCGACTACCCACTGGCGTATCTGCTTACCCGCCTTTGCCAGTTGATCCACATCATCAATATTGGTGTCATCCAGCAAAGCATAAATACGCTGGTTCAGACCGCTCTGCTCAAGAAACTGATTAAAGGCCCAGGAGGTGGTCGCAAAACCGTTGGGAACGGACACGCCCAGAGATGACAAATTGGTAATCATCTCACCCAGAGAAGCATTTTTGCCTCCCACCCGATCAACATCATGCATGCCAAGCTGGTTGTACCAAAGTACTAACGGCTGTTCGCCTTTATTGGACATTGAACTGATCCTTTATTAATGAATGGGCACATGGAAAATCCTGCTATTAACAAATCCAGCCTGGCATAACGTCTGAGTAAACACGATCTGTTGAATCGTTAAAGCAGATTCTCAGACACAGTTTCAGAATTGCGCCTGGTTTTTTTCAGCGTTGCGCAAGGCCCTTATTTTTTGCTAATGCACTGATAATTAGCTCATTATTTTTTTCACTGCCTGTTATGCGGCGTTTTTGTTGCGCAACAAACACAGGCGTTGTCTGTCGCCTGAGGCGGTTTTGCTGGCGCAAAAAAGGGGGGAATACGTGACGTCATGATGCAAAAGCGAGAGGGAAACGATGCCCCAGACTACCCTCGCCCCTGAAGGCATGCTTATATTATCTCACCTGTTTTTATGACTTCCCTGCCCGAGGCACGACTTATGACCACCGACAGAAGCGTTTTCTACATTTCCGACGGGACAGCCATTACAGCCGAAGTATTGGGCCATGCCGTGTTATCTCAGTTTCCGGTTAACACCACGAGCGTGACCCTGCCGTTTGTTGAAAACGTGCAGCGTGCGCAGGCCGTTAAGGCGCAAATTAATGCGCTTTATCAGCAAAGCGGCGTGCGCCCACTGGTGTTTTTTTCCATTGTTACGCCTGAAGTCCGTGACATCATTGTGCAGAGCGAAGGCTTCTGCCAGGACATTGTGCAGGCACTGGTCGCGCCGCTTCAGCAGGAGTTAGGGTTGTCACCGGCACCGGTTGCGCACCGCACTCACGGGCTTGATGCCAGCAATCTCGGCAAATACGACGCTCGTATTGCGGCAATCGATTACACGCTGGCGCATGATGACGGCATCTCGTTGCGCGGTTTGGAGGATGCGCAGGTGATCCTGCTAGGCGTTTCGCGCTGCGGCAAAACACCCACCAGCCTGTATCTTGCCATGCAGTTCGGTATCCGTGCTGCTAACTATCCGTTTATCGCCGACGACATGGATAATCTGAAATTGCCTCCCGCCCTTCGTCAGCATCAGCACAAGCTGTTTGGCTTGACGATCGATCCGGAACGCCTGGCGGCCATTCGTCAGGAGCGCGCAGAAAATACCCGCTATGCCTCTATGCGCCAGTGTCGGCTGGAAGTGGGTGAAGTTGAAGCGCTGTTTCGCACTCACCAGATTCGCTACCTCAACAGTACCAACTACTCTGTGGAAGAGATTGCGACGAAAATCCTCGATATTATGGGCCTGACGCGTCGCATGTATTAGTCATTGGCCGACGGCGGCGCTGTAACGTCCCGCTGCCGTCATTTTGACTTACATTATCGTGTTGTCGCTTGAATTCGCAGGCTAATGGTTTATTGTGACCATCATCACTTCCCGGTATTTCACCGCTGCGAAGAAAAAGATTAGAGAACACCATGAACAAAACTGATGAACTGCGCACTGCGCGCATTGGCAGCCTGATTTCCCCTGCCAGTCTGGCAGCTGAACACCCGCTTTCGACAACCATGGCCGATAACATCACCGCCGCACGCAAGCGCATTGCCCGTATTCTGACCGGAGAAGATCCCCGTCTGCTGGTGGTGATTGGCCCCTGTTCGCTGCATGACCCGGTCGCCGCGCTGGACTACGCTCGGCGTTTGGTCGCCCTGCGTGAGCGTTATCAGGATCGGCTGGAAATCGTGATGCGCACCTATTTCGAAAAACCACGCACGGTTGTGGGCTGGAAAGGCCTGATTTCCGATCCCGATCTGGACGGCAGCTTTGACGTTAATCGCGGTATCAGCATCGCCCGCAAGCTACTGATTGATATCAATGCGTTGGGTTTACCGACCGCTACCGAATTCCTGGATATGGTGATCGGCCAGTTTATTGCCGATCTGATTAGCTGGGGTGCAATTGGCGCCCGGACCACCGAAAGCCAGATCCATCGTGAAATGGCCTCGGCGCTCTCCTGCCCGGTGGGTTTTAAAAACGGAACTGATGGAAACGTCCGCATTGCTGTGGATGCCATTCGTGCCTCCCGTGCCAGCCATATGTTTCTGTCGCCCGACAAACAAGGTCAGATGACGATCTACCAGACCAGCGGGAATCCGCACGGCCATGTGATTCTGCGCGGCGGCAAACAGCCTAATTATCATGCAGGCGACGTTGCCGAAGCCGCTGCCTGTTTAGCTGAGTTTGGCCTGCCGCAGCAGTTGGTGATTGATTTCAGCCACGGCAACTGCCTCAAGCAGCATCGCCGTCAGCGCGATGTTGCACTGGACGTCTCCGGGCAGATCAAAAGCGGCTCTCGCGCCGTTGCCGGGGTAATGATTGAAAGTTTTATTGAGGAAGGCAATCAAAAAGTGGTGAGCGGTGAGCCCCTGACTTACGGTCAGTCGATCACCGATCCCTGCCTCAGCTGGCAGGACAGCGAAGAGGTCCTTGCGCTGTTAGCTGAGGCGGTTTCTCACCGTCTGTAAATCAGCTTGAGCAGCTGACCTCCAAGGTCTTGCCCCAGTCCGGTGGCCGTTGACGATATTCAGCGGCCGCCGCGTCACTAAAGGGCTGCTGAAGCGCCTGATGCAAACGCGCCAGCGCGCCGCTCTCCCCCTTCTCCGCCTCGTCTATCACCTGCTGAGCAAGGTAGTTACGCAGCACCACGGCTGGATTGGCAGCTTTCATCACCTGTTGCCGTTCGGCATCGCCAACCTGCTCCTGCAGCAGGCGTTGACGGTAGCGCTGATACCAGCGATCAAAAGCAGAACGATCGATAAATTCATCCCGCAGTGGCGAACGGCTCTCGGCCTGCTGCGTATCACTTAACAAACGGAATGTGAGCGTATAGTCGCTGCGTTCCTGACTCATTAAGCTGAGTAATTCGGTAAGAATCTCATTATCCCCGGCATCGGCCGTCAGCAGGCCCAGCTTCGCCCGCATCCGCTCTCCCCAGACGCGCATCAGCGCATTCTCATAGCCACTTAAGGCTTGTTTGAGCTGCTCGGTACTCATTAACCCCGATAACGCATGGGCCAGACGGTTGAGGTTCCATAAGCCAATCATGGGCTGATTCTCGAAGCTGTAGCGGCCCTGATAATCGCTGTGATTGCAGATATAATCCGGCTGATAGTCATCCAGAAAACCATAGGGACCGTAATCGAGGGTCAGGCCGAGGATCGACATGTTGTCGGTATTCATTACGCCATGAGCGAAGCCCACGCTTTGCCACTGGGCGATCAGCCGCGCAGTGCGCAGCACGATATCGGCAAACCACAGCTGATAACGATCGGCCTCATCCACCAGCTGCGGCCAGTGGTGGCGAATAGCATAGTCTGCCAGCTGTTTGACCTGTTCCGGCTGCTGGCTGTAAAAAAAGTGTTCGAAATGCCCAAAGCGCAGGTGACTCGGTGCAATACGCATGAGCATCGCGCCGCGTTCGGCGGTCTCGCGGTAAACGGGCTCGTCGCTAACGGCAAGGGTAAGTGCGCGCGTGGTGGGAATGCCTAAATGATGCAGCGCTTCAGAGGCGAGAAATTCACGCACCGTGGAGCGTACCACGGCACGACCGTCGCCCATGCGCGAATAAGGCGTTAGCCCGGCCCCTTTCAGGTGCCAGTCAAGCCTGCGACCGTCTTCCTGCTGCTGTTCGCCCAACAGAATACCGCGGCCGTCACCCAACTGACCGGCCCAGACACCAAACTGATGCCCACTGTAGACCTGGGCCAGCGGCGCCATGCCGGGTAATAACGCGGCACCATACCACACGCCATGGCCCTGCCCGGTAAACAATGCGCTGTCCAGTGCCATTGCCTTCGCCAGCGGCGCGTTGTGATACAGAAGTCGGCCGCCCGCAAGTGGCGTAGGGTTTAACGCGGTATAGCTGCCAGGAAGCTCACGAAACCAGCTGTTATCAAAGATCATCAATTCTCCCAACCACACCGGGTATCGTGTGATAAAACCCACAGTGTAGCGTTGATGACCAGGATTGGACAGGCGGCAGGCGTGCGAGTATCAGGGAGTGTGCAGGAATTGCTCAGAGTAGATTAATGTCTCGAAGGCGTCTGATTTAACCACTGGAAACAGCGCGCCCTGGAGGTGGACGTTACTGAGCTGGCTAACTTTATCCAGTAAAATTTCATCATCTACACCACAAATAATCATCCGATCGCAATGGCTGCGGAAATTATCGAGGATGCTCTGCATAAATGGTAAAAAAGAAGCACGTTTAGACAGTGAGTGAATAAAGTGTTTATCCAGTCTGATACAGCTAAACAGATTATCGTAAACGGCTGTCGTGGAGGATTTCCCTGCGCCAAAATGGGAGAGAGACAATTTAAACTCACGATTTAACGCGGCGATTAATGGGTTATTTTTTCCCAAATTGAGCGAGAGAAACGTTTCGCTGATATCCAGCATTATAAAAGGAAGCTGTTTTATTTTGCGCGTCAGAAACTCACTTTCGAGAATGGTGTTCGCCATCCCCTCATCGACGGGCATAAAAGCCAGCAGGTGATGGGTTTCAAAAAACGTCTGGTGTTTTTCCAGCAGAGAGATTTGACGCTGCAGCAGGCGCAGGCGCTGTGTCTCATCAAGCTGAGGCAACAGAACGTCCTGCGGCAACGTGATCGGCGCACTCTCGTGCACGAACTGCGTTGCCAGCTCAATGGCGGTTAAGTGCCCTTCCTGAGAACAGGCGGCATAAAACCAAATTTCCGACTGATAGTCGGCAGACAGGTGAATTTTCATTTTACAGCCAGAATATGTGGCGATAGTGCATCGTATATGATTAAAAACATACTGGCAATAGTAGCAAAGGACTGATGAGATGGATATTTATATCGTTTCATTACCGTTAGGCTAAAAAAATAAACTTTAAGCCAAATAATTCCAGGAACAATTCTGTTAACCGTTAAAAACATTCTTAGGTCCGGTGTTATAAATAAAACGAACCGGTTAAATCCGAATTAAGAATATTTTTCCAGGTCCGTTTTTTTTCTGATTTACTCCGCACAAACCCACTGGTTTTCCAGCGGAGAAATTAGATGCGGCGCGCCTGCCAAAAGACCTTCCGCCAGTACACATTATCCAGCGAAGAGCGGATTACGCCCTGACTGGTGGACGCATGGATGAAAGCGTTATCCGTGTCATAAATGCCCACATGCAGGCCATTTTCACCACTGCCCGTTTTGAAGAACACCAGATCACCTGGTAAGAGGTCGTCTTTGCTGATGCGGGTGCCGATATCGCTTTGTGCGGAAGTGGTGCGGGGAAGTTGCAGATCAAACCTGTCGCGAAACGTCAGGTAGACAAAGCCTGAACAGTCCACCCCGCCGCGGCTCATGCCACCATAACGGTAAGGCGTGCCCCGCCAGCTTCCCAGCTGATCTCTGAGTTGCGCTATCACGGTAATGGAGTCAGAGAGGCGACTGTTAATGGGCGGTGCATGATGGCTACAGCCCACCAGCAATAAAACGAATAACAGCAACCCCATGCGCATCACAGCTCATCCTTAATAAAGAGTAACCGGATTAATGTAGCGGCAAAGCGCGCCAGGTGGCAAGTCTCAGGGCAAAACGGTCAGCAGAGGCCGTCCTTCTAAGACGAGCTGACGAAACGGAATGCCGTACAGGGGCGAAAGCTGTTCTGGCCGAAGGACATCCGCAGGCTCGCCCTGCAACACCACCTGGCCCTGATGTAACAGCCAGACCTGACTGGCATACCATAAGCTATGGTTAAGATCGTGACTGCTGGCGACAACGCAAACCCCTGCGGCACAGAGTTCATTAATCAGATCGTCCACCGCTTTTTGTTGCGCAACATCCAGCGCCGTCATGGGCTCATCCAGGATCAGTAATTGCCCTCTGGCGTTGATCTGCGGGTCGATCTGCATCATTACCGCGCCAAGCCGCACCCGCTGCCACTCACCACCGGAGAGCTGGGTCAATGGCCTGGCTAATTTATCATCTAACTGCAACCGCGACAGTATCGTGGCGAGTCGGGCATCATCTGGCGAGGCGGAAGACGAAAGATGCAGCCGCAGATAGTGGTAAACCGGCATTTGCCCGGGAGGAAGCTGTTGCTGAGGCAGCCAGCTGCGCACGCTGGCCAGCGCCGGGCCTGTCCAACTGGCGAGGGCGGTATTCAGTAGCGTGGCGCGGCCGGTAAAAGGTTCCAATCCCGCCAGGGCTGAAAGCAGTGTGCTCTTCCCTGCGCCATTCGGCCCCACCAGATGCACCCGTTGCCCGGCCTGCATCGTGCCGCTTACCGGTTGCAGCCGTCCGGGGACGGCTGCATTTTCCAGTCTGAGCAACACTTACTTTGCCAGCGCCTGTTTGATCGTTTCCAGAATAATGGGATCTTCTGGCGACATGTCCGGTGAGAAACGCTGAATAACGCTGCCATCACGCCCTATCAGGAATTTTTCAAAGTTCCACAGGATATCACCCGGCGCTTTGGGAGCCCGTCCTTTACTGACCATGCGCTCATAAAAACCACTCTCTTCCGGACGCACGGCCTCGGGTTTCGCCGCGACCAGCTGTGCATAAAGCGGATGACGATGCTCACCGTTGACCTCACACTTTTCGAACATCGGAAACGTCACACCGTAGGTCGTGCTGCAAAACGTTTTGATTTCTTCGCTACTGCCGGGCTCCTGCTCCAGAAACTGGTTGCAGGGGAAACCCAGCACGCTGAAGCCCTGCTCATGCCAGGCTTTATGAATATTTTCCAGCGCTTCATATTGTGGGGTTAAGCCGCATTTAGAGGCCACGTTGACCACCAGCAGCACCTGTCCCTGCCAGGAGGACAGCGCCGTTTTCTCACCATCCAGTGTAACCAGTTCAGTTTGATAAATGCTCATACGGAGTTCCTGTGGTTAATGCATGTATGTCAGCTAAAGCTGACGTGACGATTTGACTAACAAGATGATAAACAGCGGTGCGCCGAGCGTTGCCGTGACCACGCCGATGGGCAACTCAGCGGAGGCCAGCGCCAGGCGGGCAATAATATCCGCGCCAAGCAATACGCTGGCTCCCGCCAGCGCCGAAGCCGGCAGCAGCGCACGGTGATCGTTCAGCCCCACCAGCCGCAGCAGGTGCGGAATCACCAGGCCCACAAAGCCAATTGCGCCGGCAAGCGCCACGCTGACGCCAACCAGCCATCCCGTGGCCAACACCAGCAGATTACGCCAGTAAAACAGTGACAACCCCAGCTGGCGGGCTGACGTTTCCCCCAGCGCCAGTAAGTTAAGCACCCTGCTCGCTGTGGTGAGCGCCAGGATAACCGGCAGCAGCGCCAGCATCATCCAGCCATAGCGCCAGTCGATACCGCTGAAGCCGCCCATCATCCAGTACATGAGTTGGCGCAGATCGAGGCTGCTGCTGAAATAGACGGCCCACGTCATGATGGCGCTGCAAATAATCCCCAGCGCAACGCCAGTGAGCAGCAAACGCGTGACGGATAAATGACGCCGGGCAAAATGCAACAGAATCAGGGTAACGACCAGCGCACCGGCCATTGCCGAAAAGCTGAGGCTCCACAGCGAACCGCTGCTCAACAGAACGCCCGCGACCAGGCCAATGCCGGCCCCGTTGGAAACGCCAAGCAGCCCCGGTTCGGCCAGTGGGTTGGTAAACAACGCCTGCATGACAACGCCGCTCAGAGCCAGCGCGCTCCCCACCAGGATAACCGCAAGGCTGCGTGGCAGGCGAAGCTGGCCGACAAAAAGCCTGCCGCTGTCGCTGAACCATTGTGTGGGGCTTATCCAGCGCTCACCCGCGCACAGGCTGAGGATAAATAACACCAGCAGCAGGCTGCCGAGACCCAAAAGCCAGGCTTTACTGCGGCGATCGCTGTGCAGAGCAAGTTGTTCAAGCTGGGACATAAGCAGAATTAGCCAGAATGACAGAGGATTGATTGTAAAAGGATTGCGAAAAAAAGAAATGAAAAAGGCCGCTTGCGCGGCCTTTTTGAAACACTGGAATCAGTCACTGTCTTTTGGTGTGGCGTTTTCAACGCGACTTTTAAGCTTCTGCCCTGGACGGAAGGTCACTACGCGACGCGCAGTAATGGGAATATCTTCTCCCGTTTTTGGGTTTCTGCCCGGACGTTGGTTTTTGTCACGCAGGTCAAAATTACCAAACCCCGACAGTTTAACCTGTTCTCCATTTTCCAACGCGCGGCGAACCTCTTCGAAAAACAGCTCCACCAACTCTTTTGCGTCACGTTTGCTCAGCCCGAGTTTCTCAAACAGGTATTCTGACATCTCAGCTTTTGTAAGCGCCATAGGTTCAATCCCTCAAGGTTGCCTGGAATCGCTCTTTTAATGCCGCAACGCATTTGGCAACCGTCGCGGCAATCTCCTCTTCTTCGAGTGTCCGGCTGGTATCCTGCAAAATCAGGCTGATTGCGAGGCTCTTATAGCCCTCGGAAACACCCTTACCTCGGTACACGTCAAACAAGTTTACGCCAACTACCTGATTTACGCCAACTTTCTTACACTCTGCGATGATATCTGCTGCCGGCACATTTTCGGCCACAACAACGGCGATATCACGGCGGTTTGCCGGGAAGCGTGAAACCTCTTGCGCATCAGGCAGGACGCGGTCTGCGACCTTATTCCAAAGCAGTTCAAAGACTAAGGTACGACCGTTGAGATCCAGCTTACGTTCAAGCTCGGGATGAACCACTCCGATAAATCCGATTCGTTCATCCTGTAAATAAATTGCCGCACTTTGTCCAGGATGGAGCGCCGGATTCGCCTCTGCACGGAAGCTAATCGCATTCAACTTGCCGGTTAAATCCAGCAACGACTCTAAATCACCTTTCAAATCATAGAAGTCAACGGTCTGACGCGCCAGATCCCAGTGTTCTTCATAGCGGTTGCCACTCAGCACGCCTGCCAGCATCAGATCCTGACGAATACCCAGATCCGCCTGAGTATCAGGAACAAATCGCAGACCGCTCTCAAACAGACGCACGCGGCTCTGCTGACGGTTCTGGTTATAGACCACCGCGCTGAGTAAGCCAGTCCACAGTGACAAACGCATGGTGGACATATCGCTGGAGATCGGGCTGGGCAGCAGCAGCGCCTCTTCACCCGGATGCAGCAACTGCTGTACTTTCGGGTCCACAAAGCTGTAGGTGATGGCTTCCTGATAGCCTTTATCCACTAACAGCATTTTTGCACGCTTCAGCGACAGGTTAGCTTCACGGTGCTTTGTCATGACCAGGCCGGCCTGAACCGGTACGTCCGGGATGTTGTTGTAACCATAAATGCGGGCGATCTCTTCTACCAGATCTTCTTCGATAGCCATATCGAAGCGCCAGGCGGGGGCGACCGCCTGCCATTCCCCAGGGTTTACGCTGACCTGACAACCCAGGCGCGTCAGAATATCGGTGACCTGCTCATCGCTGACAACATGACCAATCAGCCGATCCAGCTTTTCACGACGCAGCGTGATCGTTGCCGGTTGCGGCAAGGCGTCAGCCGAAGTCTGATCGATAACCGGGCCCGCTTCACCGCCGCAGATGCTCAGCAGCAGTTGCGTCGCGCGTTCCATCGCCTTGTGTTGCAGTGCAGAGTCCACACCGCGCTCGTAGCGATGTGATGCATCGGTGTGCAAACCATGACGGCGCGCGCGGCCCGCAATCGCCAGCGGTTCGAACCAGGCACACTCCAGCAAAATATTTTGCGTTTCGCCGTTTACGCCGGAATGTTCACCACCAAAAATGCCGCCCATCGCCAGGGCTTTCTGATGATCGGCAATCACCAGCGTATCGCTGCTGAGCTTCACCTCTGTGCCATCCAGTAGCGTGAGCGCCTCACCATCTTTCGCCATCCGCACGACGATACCGCCGTCGATGCGGTCCAGATCGAACGCGTGCATCGGCTGGCCCAGTTCGAGCAACACATAGTTGGTGATATCAACAACCGGATCGATAGAGCGAATACCACAGCGACGCAGCTTCTCTTTCATCCACAGCGGCGTTGCTGCGCTAACGTTGATGCCTTTCACGACCCGGCCCAGATAGCGTGGGCAGGCAGCGGTGGCTTCGACATGAATCGGTAACGTATCAGCAATCGTCGCCGCAACCGGTTCAATGACCGGCGCGTTGAGCGGCAGGCTGTTCAGCACCGCAACATCGCGGGCAATCCCGATAATGCCCAGGCAGTCTGCGCGGTTAGGCGTGACGCTGATTTCAATCGTGTTGTCGTCCAGCTGCAGGTAGTCACGGATATCCGTGCCAACTGGCGCATCGGCGGGCAGTTCGATAATGCCATTGTGGTCGTCGGAAATACCCAGCTCAGAGAATGAGCACAGCATGCCTTCGGACGGTTCGCCACGCAGCTTAGCGGCTTTAATTTTAAAATCGCCTGGCAGCACAGCACCCACGGTGGCGACGGCGACTTTCAGGCCCTGACGGCAGTTTGGTGCGCCGCAGACGATGTCCAGCAGCCGATCGCCGCCGGTATTGATTTTGGTTACACGCAGTTTGTCGGCATTAGGGTGCTGACCGCATTCCACCACCTCACCGACCACGACGCCGTGAAACGCGCCCGCAACGGGCTCAACGCCGTCCACTTCCAGGCCGGCCATGGTGATTTGCTCAGATAAGGCCGCACTGTCAAGGGCTGGATTTACCCATTCGCGTAACCAGAGTTCACTGAATTTCATTGGATAACCTGCCCTTACTTAAATTGTTTGAGGAAACGTAAATCATTTTCGAAGAATGCGCGTAAATCGGTCACGCCGTAGCGCAGCATGGTCAGACGCTCCATGCCCATGCCAAAGGCGAAGCCTGAATAGACTTCCGGATCGATACCGACATTGCGCAGGACATTAGGGTGCACCATACCGCAGCCCAGCACTTCCAGCCACTTGCCGTTTTTACCCATCACATCCACTTCAGCGGATGGCTCAGTAAACGGGAAATAGGAAGGGCGGAAGCGGATCTGCAAATCTTCCTCAAAGAAGTTGTTCAGGAAATCGTGCAGCGTGCCTTTCAGGTTGGTGAAGTTGATATTCTTATCGACGATCAGCCCTTCCATCTGGTGGAACATCGGCGTGTGCGTCTGATCGTAATCGTTACGGTACACGCGGCCCGGCGCAATAATGCGCAGAGGCGGCTGCTGGTTCTTCATGGTGCGAATTTGCACGCCGGAGGTTTGCGTACGCAGCAGGCGCGTGGCATCAAACCAGAAAGTATCATGATCGGCACGCGCCGGGTGGTGGCCCGGAATATTGAGCGCATCGAAGTTATGATAATCGTCTTCAATTTCCGGACCGGTCACTACCGCAAAGCCCAGCTCCCCAAAGAACGTTTCAATACGATCGATGGTACGGGTCACCGGGTGCAGGCCGCCGTTTTCAATACGACGTCCCGGCAGGGAAACGTCGATGGTTTCTGCCGCCAGACGGGCGTTAAGGACCGCAGACTCCATCTCCTCTTTACGCGCGTTCAGACGATCCGTTACCTGCTGTTTAGCCTCGTTAATCACCGCACCGGCCGCAGGACGCGCTTCCGCTGGCAATTCACGCAATGTGGTCATCTGTAATGTCAGATGCCCCTTCTTCCCCAGATATTCGACGCGCACCGCGTCAAGGGCGGCGATATCGGTCGCCCCGTCGATGGCCGCCGTGGCGTTCGCCACCAGTTCTGCTAGTTGGGACATGTTTTCCTCTTTTTCCAGTCAGGCTGGTTAGTACGTGTTGGGACCTGCCGGTCCAATATGCCAGCGCCAAAAACAAAAAAAGCCTCCACGTGGGAGGCTTTCAGCGCGATTTTTCGTTTCTTTTCTTATGCGCAAAAGCCCCTGATTGTCAGGCGCTAAAGTAAAAAAAGAAACGGAAAATAGCAGCATTCATGCTTGCGTTACCTTGTCGTGATTTCCAACGGCACTATTGAAATGCGCAGCGGCGAAAAAGTCAATCTTTTGCTCAGGTTACGGGTAATAAAAAAGGGAGCAAGCTCCCTTTTTCAACTGACTTACGCCAGCGCTGATTTCGCTTTTTCTACCAGTGCAGTGAATGCCACTTTGTCGAATACGGCGATGTCGGCGAGGATTTTACGGTCAATTTCAATGGCTGCTTTTTTCAGACCATTGATGAAACGGCTGTAAGACATACCGTTCTGACGCGCTGCTGCGTTGATACGCGCGATCCACAGCTGACGGAACTGACGCTTACGTTGACGACGGTCGCGGTAAGCATACTGACCAGCTTTGATAACAGCCTGGAAGGCAACGCGGTAAACACGTGAACGTGCACCGTAGTAACCTTTAGCTTGTTTTAAGATTTTTTTGTGACGTGCGCGAGCAACTACACCACGTTTTACACGAGCCATTTAGCTCTCCTGTTTAATATTCTGAATTAATTAAAAAAATTTACTTATGCGTACGGCAGGCAGGCAATAACCAGACCCAGATCGCCTTTAGACACCATGCCTTTCGGACGCAGGTGACGTTTACGCTTGGTAGATTTCTTAGTCAGAATATGACGCAGGTTCGCGTGTTTACGCTTGAAGCCGCCAGAAGCGGTCTTCTTGAAGCGCTTAGCCGCGCCACGTACAGTTTTAATCTTTGGCATTTTAAAAAATATCCACTTCGCATTGTTGATAACATGACCCAGACAGGCGAACAACAAACCGCACAACGCGAGCGCTGCGCGGTCATTGCTACTTGAATGCCTACTGTTTCTTCTTAGGTGCGAGCACCATGATCATCTGGCGGCCTTCGATCTTCGAAGGGAAGGATTCGACAATGGCCAAATCCAGATCATCACACAGGTCTTTACGGACGCGGTTAAGCACTTCCATACCGATCTGCTGGTGCGCCATCTCACGACCGCGGAAACGCAGCGTGATTTTGGCTTTATCGCCTTCTTCCAGAAAGCGAATCAGGTTGCGTAGTTTGACCTGATAGTCGCCATCATCGGTTCCAGGACGGAATTTAATTTCCTTAACCTGAATAACTTTTTGCTTCTTCTTCTGTTCCTTAGAAGATTTGCTTTTTTCATAGAGGAACTTGCCGTAATCCATAATGCGGCAAACCGGCGGTTCGGCGTTCGGGCTGATTTCAACTAAATCAACACCCGCTTCCTCAGCTTTTTCCAAAGCTTCGCGTAGACTGACAATACCAAGTTGCTCGCCTTCAACGCCTGTTAAGCGCACTTCTGTTGCGCGAATTTCACTGTTGATGCGATTCGGACGCGTAGGTTGTACTCGTTTTCCGCCTTTAATACCTTATTCCTCCAATTGGTGAAGATTGCGGCTGCGAATCTCTTGCTGCAGCTTCTCAACAAACACATCGACGTCCATCGACCCAAGGTCTTTACCACGGCGGGTGCGAACGGCCACTTTGCCAGCTTCCACCTCTTTATCACCACAGACCAACATATAAGGGACGCGACGTAATGTGTGCTCGCGGATTTTAAAGCCTATCTTCTCGTTTCTCAAGTCCGCTTTCACACGAATGCCAGCATTCTGCAATTTACGTGTCAAAGTCTCAACATATTCTGCCTGACCGTCGGTAATATTCATGACCACAGCCTGCACCGGTGCCAGCCAGCTTGGGAAGAAACCGGCGAACTCCTCGGTTAAAATACCGATGAAGCGCTCCATCGACCCCAGAATCGCACGGTGAATCATTACCGGCGTCTGACGATCGTTGTTTTCACCCACGTAGGTGGCATCCAGACGCTTAGGCAGGGAAAAGTCTAGCTGAACCGTTCCACACTGCCAGGCGCGGTCAAGGCAATCGTAGAGTGTAAATTCAATTTTAGGGCCGTAGAACGCGCCCTCGCCCGGCTGGTACTCAAACTCAATGTTGTTTTCATTGAGCGCCGCAGCCAGATCTTCTTCTGCACGATCCCAGGTTTCGTCAGAACCAATACGCTTTTCAGGACGGGTGGACAGTTTCACCACGATCTTTTCAAAGCCAAAGGTGCTGTACATGTCATAAACCATGCGGATACAGCTGTTCACTTCGGTACGCAGCTGATCTTCCGTACAGAAAATATGCGCATCATCCTGGGTAAAGCCCCGCACACGCATCAGGCCATGCAACGCACCTGAGGGTTCATTACGGTGGCAGCTACCGAATTCCGCCATACGCAGCGGCAAATCGCGATACGATTTCAGCCCCTGGTTAAAAATTTGCACGTGCCCTGGGCAGTTCATCGGTTTGATGCAGTACTCACGGTTCTCAGAGGACGTCGTGAACATCGCATCTTTGTAGTTTTCCCAGTGACCGGTCTTTTCCCAAAGTACGCGGTCCATCATAAATGGGCCTTTAACTTCCTGATACTGGTACTCTTTTAGCTTACTGCGGACAAACACTTCCAGCTCACGGAAAATGGTCCAGCCGTCATTATGCCAGAAAACCATGCCCGGCGCTTCTTCCTGCATATGATAGAGGTCGAGTTGCTTACCAATCTTACGATGGTCGCGCTTCGCCGCCTCTTCCAGACGCTGTAAATAAGCCGCCAACTGTTTCTTATCTGCCCATGCTGTACCGTAGATACGCTGCAGCATTTTGTTGTCGCTGTCGCCGCGCCAGTATGCGCCGGAGATTTTCTGCAGTTTAAAATGGTGACAGAAACGCATGTTCGGTACGTGCGGACCGCGGCACATATCGACATATTCTTCATGATGATACAGCCCAGGGCGATCATCATGACTGATGTTCTCATCAAGGATGGTGGTCTTATAAACTTCACCTCGCGCTGCGAACACATCGCGCGCTTCCTGCCAGCTGACTTTTTTCTTCACGACATCGTAGTTGGTCTCGGCCAACTGATGCATGCGTTTTTCGAGTAGCTCAATGTCTTCCTGGGTCAGGGTACGATCGATATCGACATCATAATAGAAGCCGTTGTCGATAACCGGACCGATCGCCATTTTGGTATCTGGCCACAGCTGCTTAATTGCATGGCCTAACAGATGCGCGCAGGAGTGGCGGATGATCTCCAGACCCGCTTCGTCTTTGGCAGTGATAATGGCAACAGACGCGTCGTCGGTGATGGGATCGACCGCATCAACCAGTTCACCGTTAACGCGTCCGGCGATGCAGGCTTTTGCCAGACCGGGACCAATATCAAGCGCGATATCCATGACGCTGACAGGGCGATCGTATGAGCGCTGACTGCCATCAGGAAGCGTAATTACAGGCATAGAATGTCCTTAGTTGCAGTGGTAAGCCACACGAAAGCTTACATACAAAATTGAGTAGTTTTATTGACCTGGCGTTATGTCAGACTCACATTGTCGGAATGTCGCCAGGAGTGTAATGCGGGACGGATAATAGCAGTTTTCAGGTGCGAGCAAAACCCATGCGTTTCTCGCTAAGCCTCAGAGAGATCAAAAAAAAGCGGCCAGGCGCCAGGCCTGACCGCTTGTCAATCACACTGCCTTAACACAAATTACATCGCGTAAGTCAGCATAACCGACGTTTTGGTATCCGTATGGTCGGGAGCGGAATCAGGTGGATTGTTGTTCCAGGTCACGTTATAAGCCAGTTTCAGGGCAAAATGATCGTTAATCGCCACCTGTAAGCCCGTCTCGGAGTTGACCGTGGTATCGTCACCCAGCGAGCTCAACACGGAAACACCCTGAATGAATTTGGTGGTATCCGTCAACTGCCACTGGTAACTCACCGCACCGTAAGCCAGCGCCTGCGTTTTATGGCCGCCTTCACGGTAATCGTCGTAACGTACACCAGGACCGAATTCCGCACGCAGTGAATGCACCGGGCCATTCAGGATCTGACGACCGTAACCGGCGGTCAGGACATCGCGTCCATCATAACCGTTGTAACGGTCACTTAACCAGCTTGCCTGACCAAACAGGTAGTCATAGGCACTCATGTTGTAACGTGAACGCGCACCGACGTTGTAGGTTTCTGACGAGCGCTCATCATTCGCTGAGGTATTCGCAGCATTGCCCCACAAGCTGTAGGCCATTGATTCTGTATACCAGGTCATGTTGGTTTGTGCGGTCAACGATGAGCTGGTGGTGTTACCGGTTTGCGCCAGGTAACCGGCAGAGGCCGATCCTTCAAAAGGCTTTTTTGCCGTTGAAGGGTCATCCATTGCGGTGAAGACCGCGTTATCGGCCAGCGCCTGGTGACAAAACGCTCCGGCAGAGAGCAATAGAACAGCAGACAGCTTGTTAAAGGCGTTCATTAAGTGTGATCCGTGCAACAGTTTTGAAAACGAAGATTCTGAAGGGTTTCCCAATGCGATCAATGCAATTTACGGTAACTTTTGTAAAAAAACATGAATTCGCTCAGAACGGCATACTTTAGCGTAACGCCGCGTATTCACTAGGCGTTAACCTGATTTCGGCGCGCATTATAGAGCCATTTTTTGCAAATGGCATCTTTTCATTTACACGATTTACACAGGATTTCGCCTGAAATATCAGCGAAATTTGCACACAGATTGATCTGATTTTGCGCCTCATCTCCTTCATTATTCGCCTGTTTTTTCACCCTGTACTACGCTGTGTATTATTTGAGCATACCGAGGTGCAGAATGAGCAACGGGGATTTACACCGCTATGTGGTCACGTTTCATTACCGCGAAACCGGTCTGAGTGACGTGCTGACCTTAACCGGAGCGATGACCTCCGGCGGCTTTTCTACCACGCTGGTGGATGACAAGGGAAACCCGCATGAGCTTGGCACCAACAGTTTTGGCATTGTGACTACGCTTACGCAGGAAGATTTGAAACAGCAGGTGATTGCCGCGGGCGAAAGCGCGCTGGGACAAACACCCGACGTGACGCTCACCACGCTTGATGATTTTCTGCGCGACGCAGCACGTTCAACAGAGTAGTCTGTGCGCAGGCGCAGACTTTGCGCAGTGCTAACGCGTTACAATCGAATTCAGGCAGCGAATAAAGAGGATAACCCGATGTGGTCAGCCATTAGTCGTCTGTTAAGCGAGCAATTTGGTGACGCCGAGATTACCCAACGCCACGAGCTCCCCGGTGGAGATGTGCATCCCGCCTGGCTGATTCGCTATGGTGAGCAGGATGTCTTTGTTAAATGCAACAGCCGCGATAAAGTTTCGCTGTTCAGCTGGGAAGCCGATCAACTCGCCCTGCTGCGCCGTACGCAGACTGTCCGGGTTCCTGAAGTTTACGGGGTGGGCAGCGATCGCGACGACAGCTTTCTGCTGCTGGAATACATCAAGCCTCAGCCTCTCGACGCTCACAGCGCACTGCAGCTGGGCCAGCAACTGGCACATCTGCATCAGTGGAGCGAACAACCGCAGTTTGGTCTTGATTTCGATAACAACCTGACCACCACACCTCAGCCAAACAGTTGGCTACGGCGCTGGTCAGTCTTTTTTGCCGAGCAGCGTATCGGCTGGCAGCTGCAAATTGCCGCCGAGAAAGGCATTCTTTATGGCAATGCCGAGCTGATTGTCGACTGTGTGCAGCGCACCCTGGCCTCCCATCACCCGCAACCTTCCCTGCTGCATGGCGATCTGTGGCCCGCCAACTGCGCAGCCAGCCAGAACGGGCCATGGATTTTTGATCCGGCCTGTTACTGGGGCGACAGAGAATGTGATCTGGCGATGCTGAGCTGGTTTAACGATCTGCCCAGAGAAATCTTCGACGGCTATAATCAGGTCTGGCCGCTGCCGGATGGCTTCTCACAGCGCCAGCCGGTTTATCAGCTTTATTATCTGCTAAACCGGGCCAACGTGTTCGGCGGCAACTGGCTGGGCGCTGCGCAGTTTGCCGTAGGTCAGTTACTGGACGACGACGCGCTGGCGGCCGGCCAGGCTAAACCAGCCTGACCGGTTAGAGAAAACCGAGTAACGAAAGCAGAAAATATCCGGCAATAACAATTACGATGGGCAAAATATAGAGCGGGAAAATCTGCAGAAAAATGGTGTGACGAGGAATTCGCACCTTCTCTTCCACCTGCTGACGTGTGCGCCCTTCGCTGCCTTTCGCCTGTTCGAGAATCATCTGGTCTTCAATGCCTTCGCGAACATGGCGAACCTGCCTTCCCATACGCGCGCCTGAGGCTTCCAGGGCCAGCCCGATGAAGATCAGAATATAGATAAGCCAGAACCCCAGGTTCATCTGGCCGTTAAACTCCGGCACGGGCGAATTGTGCCAGAAAACGTTCAGAAACGGCGTGTTAAAACGAATCATATCGACCATGACATGAATAAAATCGAGCATCACGGCATCAATGCCAGGTTTCTTTTCACTGTGTTTAAAGAGAAAACTCAGCAGTGAGATGATCGTGGAGAGCAACGCCAGTAAAAAAACTATCCAGCCGACAACGCGTTTAAGGATGGCAATACGGCCAGCCTGTTGATAGGTCATGATATCTCCTGAACCCAAAATCCTGTTAGCCTTCAGTCTAACCTGCCCTTAGGGAATTTTCCCAAAAAAAAGAGCAGGCTGCGCCCGTTTTGCCCTGTCTGCACAGCCACCTACTGTTCATGCTAAGGTAGTCTGAACCTTACAAGGAGTGAATTATGTCTTACCACCGCCCGGTTTACGCTGCTTTATTTGATATGGACGGATTATTAATTGATTCGGAACCGCTCTGGGATCAGGCTGAGATGGACATCTTCTCAACGCTAAACATTGATCTGACCCGACGTCATGAACTGCCCGATACGCTTGGCTTACGAATCGATCAGACGGTTCGCATGTGGTATGAAACGCTGCCCTGGACCGGTCCGTCGCAGCAGGAGATTACCCAGCGCATAATTACCCGCGTGATGGAGCTGATTGCGACAGAACGCCCTCTGCTGCCCGGTGTTGAATCGGCCCTGAGGTTATGTAAGCAGCAGGGGCTAAAAACCGGCCTGGTCTCGGCCTCGCCGCTGTTTATGCTGGAAGCCGTGCTGGAGATGTTCAACCTGCGGCCCTGGTTTGACGTGCTGTCTTCGGCGGAGAACCTGCCTTACAGCAAGCCGCACCCTCAGGTGTACCTTAATGCGGCGGAGGCGCTGGGCATCGATCCGTTAAACTGCGTCGCGCTGGAAGACTCCGTTAACGGAATGGTGGCGAGCAAAGCGGCACGGATGCGCGCCATCGTCGTGCCGGCTGCCGTCCATCAGGAAGATGCTCGTTGGGCCCTGGCCGATGTTAAACTCGCCAATCTGACACAGCTGATGCCTGCCCACTTACTGGGGTAACCGTGGCTGAGTTGTAACCTGTTGCACAACCTTAAAAAATTAACGCTTCGTTACAGCGTCACAGGTTCTCATTTACTGGATAAATCCCTATACTGGATGCATCGACAGTTTTTGCAACCAGGTTTTATCATGACGGCCGAGGGCCATATCTTTTTTGCGGTTGCCAGCGCTATTTTTGCCAAACGGGCCGAACTTACCCCGGTGATGGCGCACGCAGACTGGTGGCATTTGATCCCGGCCACGTTACTGACCTGCCTGCTTCCCGATATCGATCATCCCAAATCTCTGTTAGGACAGCGGCTTCGCTGGCTGTCCCACCCTATTGCGCGGGCCTTTGGCCACCGGGGATTTACCCACAGCTTGCTTGCAGTGGCGGCCAGCCTGTGGCTGTTTCAGATTAACGTGCCGAAAAGCTGGCCAGTGCCTGCGGATGTTCTGCAGGGGATGACGCTCGGCTATCTGAGCCACATTGTGGCCGATATGCTCACGCCGGCTGGCGTGCCCCTGCTCTGGCCCTGCCGCTGGCGTTTTCGTCTGCCGGTACTGAACAGCCAGAAAGGCAATCAGCTGGAGCGAGCGCTCTGTTTGTGCCTGATCGGTTACGCTCTGTGGTTTCCGGTAGGGATGCCTTCATTTGGCGAAAATGGCTGGCCCGCCCAGGTCTTTGACACCTTACAAAATGGCGTCAGCCGTCTCATTTCTGCGCAATCTGAGCGTTAATTGCCCAGTCAAAAGGGCGGGGTTATAAGCTATTCCATTTGGATATAACATTGCGCGATTTCTAACTGTTACCCTTTGCGGATACGTATCTTTACGATCAAACCTCTGCTGCTCTCCTGACCAGGGAATGCTGCATTACATCGGAGTTGCTATGGATATTCCTCTTACGCTTAACGTCGTGGCATTTGTGCTGCTACTGCTTTTGCTGTCGCGCCTGGGCCGGGCAAACTGGAGCCTGTCGCAAAAGGTTCTGACTGGCCTGGTGCTGGGTGTGGTGTTTGGCCTCGCGCTCCAGCTGATTTATGGCGGCAACAGCGATATCGTTAAAGCCTCTATCGGCTGGTTTAACATCGTGGGTAACGGTTATGTTCAGCTGTTACAGATGATTGTGATGCCGCTGGTGTTCGTGTCGATTCTCAGCGCCGTGGCCCGCCTGCATAATGCCTCCTCACTGGGAAAAATCAGTTTTCTGACCATCGGCGTACTGCTGTTTACCACAGCAATTTCTGCCCTAATCGGCGTTTTTGTCACCGGCCTGTTTCACCTTAACGCGACCGGTCTGGTACAGGGTGCCCAGGAAACGGCTCGTCTGAGCGCGATTCAGAGCAACTACGTTGGTAAAGTCGCTGATTTGACAGTGCCTCAGTTAATCCTGTCATTCATTCCTAAAAACCCGTTTGCCGATTTAACCGGTGCCAGCCCAACGTCCATCATCAGCGTGGTCATCTTCGCCGCGTTCCTGGGTGTGGCTGCCCTGCAGTTGCACAAGGACGATGAGGTAAAAGGCCAGCGGGTACTGACCGCCATTGATACGCTGCAGTCGTGGGTGATGAAGCTGGTTCGCCTGATTATGAAGCTGACGCCTTATGGTGTGCTGGCGCTGATGGCCAAAGTCGTTGCCGGCTCTAACGTGCAGGACATCATCAAGCTGGGCAGCTTTGTCGTGGCATCCTATTTGGGCCTGACCCTGATGTTTTTGGTTCATGCGCTGCTCCTGTCGGTCAACGGCATCAATCCTGTGCGCTTCTTCCGCAAAGTGTGGCCGGTATTGACCTTTGCCTTTACCAGCCGCTCCAGCGCCGCCAGCATTCCACTGAACGTGGAAGCGCAAACCCGCCGCCTGGGCGTCCCTGAATCGATTGCCAGCTTCTCGGCCTCATTTGGTGCCACCATTGGACAGAACGGCTGTGCCGGTCTTTATCCGACGATGCTGGCAGTGATGGTCGCCCCGACGGTCGGCATCAATCCTTTTGATCCGCTGTGGATTGCCACGCTGGTCGGCATTGTGACATTGAGTTCAGCAGGCGTAGCCGGTGTCGGCGGCGGCGCGACGTTCGCGGCGCTGATCGTTCTTCCTGCGATGGGGTTGCCGGTCACGCTGGTCGCGCTGCTGATTTCTATTGAGCCGCTGATTGACATGGGACGAACCGCGTTAAACGTCAATGGCTCAATGACCGCGGGATCGCTCACCAGTCGCTGGCTGGGCCTGACCGACAAACGCGTTTTAGAGCGCAGCGAGCACAGCGAATTAGAGCACAGCTAATCACGCCAGGCCTGGCGTCCACGCCAGGTCTTTCTCTCTGTTTTTGTCTTATCTTCTCCTTATTTCTTCATCATCATCCTGCTCCCGTTAAGAAAACGTTAAGCGTGGTAAACGGGCAATAATGCACAGCATTTCCCCTTGTCTTTACGCAGCAAAAAGAGAATTCTGCAGGTAATAACTGCAGGAGAATACTCATGAAAACGGTTATCGCTTCATTACTCGCATTAGCGATGATTTCGCCCACCGCTGTCTTTGCCCGTCCTGGCGACTGGGGCCCGGGCCCCCATTGGTACAGACCTGGGCCTGGCTGGCATGGTCCGGCACCGCGCTGGCATGGTCCTGACCATTTCCATGTGTTGCCACTGGCGGCAACCGCGGTTCTGATTGGGGGGTTAACTTACTATTTGCTGAATGGCAGTTATTATCAGCGTCATGGGGATGAGTACGTGATTGTTGAACCCCCTGCGCCAACCTATGTCAGCAGCGTGGGTGGGATGCGGGTGCTGGATTTTAATGGCCGACGCTTTTACGTACAGGATGGACATTACTATCAGCGGGAGATCAACGGCAGCTACGTTGAAGTGCCGCGTCCGGCTGGACTATAGCGATAAAAAAACGGCTCGCCACAGGCGAGCCGTTTTCAAGCAAGCACAACTTACTGCTTAACTTGAGGATCGGTATCGTACTCAGCACAGCTCTGGAAGCCGTAGTTCATCACGCGGCCCACATCGTTATAGCTGACGAAATAGGTTTGTGCTTTACCGTCACGCTCGCCGATGACGTAAGTCTGGCAGGTACCACGTGCATGCACCATGGTGATTTCAGTGGCAGCTGGGCCAGCAATCTGACGTACCTGCTCGCGGGTCATGCCTTTTTTGACGTCCTTAACCACCGGCTTAGTCACGTAGCTTTCGGCACGATCGTAAGTCGTACAACCAGAGAGCGCAGCCAGCGTCAGCGCCGCAGCGATACATCCCATCACTTTATTCATCTTGTTGTTCCTCGTTTTTTTTCCATGTGCAGAAAAGCCTGGAGCATAAAACGGTTTTTTTCAAGTTAATGACAGACTTAAACTCAATTCGCTCAGGATGCTTTGATAACATGCCCCGAAATGACCTTTGCGCAGCCGCTAATCAGTGAGACAGCAAACTTGCCGGGCCAGCCCTGACAATACTTCATTAAGTGACAATGTCACTTTTCACCCACAGAGGATACATGACGCCTTCATCACCAAACCGCCTGGTTTATGCCATTACGCTGGGATTGCTCGCCGCACTGGGGCCGTTGTGCATTGACCTGTACCTGCCCGCGCTGCCTCAGTTGGCAACGGATCTTCAGACATCGACCTCAACGGCACAGCTCAGCCTGACGGCCGGGCTGCTCGGCCTGGGCGCCGGGCAGCTGTTTTTCGGGCCGATGAGCGATAAATTTGGCCGACTGCGCCCGCTGACGTTATCCCTGGTGCTGCTGTTTATTGCCTCGCTGGGCTGCGCGCTGGCGCAGAACATTGATCAGTTGCTGCTGGCTCGCCTGTTTCAGGGACTGGCAGGCGCAGGCGGTGCGGTGCTCTCACGAGCAGTTGCTCGTGACATGTACAGTGGCCATGAACTTACCCGCTTTTTTGCCCTGTTATTGCTGGTAAACGGCCTGGCACCTGTCGCTGCACCTGTACTGGGCGGCGCACTCATGACCTTTCTGAACTGGCGCGGTATCTTTGTGGTGCTGGGCTGTATCGCGGTTTTACTTATCCTGCTGGTGCGCGGGAAGCTGCATGAAAGTCTTCCCGCCGGGCGACGCAGTCAGGGATCGGTCTTGTCTGCCTATGCGGCTCTGGGCCAGGTGATTACCCATCGCCCTTTTATGGGATTTTGTCTGACGCAGGGGCTGATGATGTCTGGCATGTTTGCCTATATTGGCGCCTCGCCGTTTGTTCTGCAGGAACGTTATGGCCTGTCACCGCAGGCGTTCAGCCTTTGCTTTGCCGCAAACGGTTTCGGGCTGATCATCGCCTCACAGACCAGTGCCCGGCTCTGCCCCTTGTGGGGAGCGTTTCGGGTGCTAAAAGGCGGGCTGACGATGGCAGGCGTGGCATCCAGCCTGTTGCTGATCGCGGGAATCAGTCACGCTCCCCTGCCGCTGTTACTGCTGGCCCTGTTCTTTACCGTTGCCAGTAACGGCGTGATTTCCACGACGGCGGCCTCACTGGCGATGCAAAGCCAGGGGCAGCGCGCCGGTAGCGCTTCAGCCGTGATTGGCGTGACCATGTTTACCCTGGGCGCCATTGCCGTACCCGTGACGGGCATCGGAGGAACATCAGTAATCAGTATGACGCTGACCGTTTTTGGCTGCTACATGCTGGCTATACTGACGTTCGCGGCTTTGGCGAAAAAACCGGCATCCGGTGCAAAAAACCTGTGATTCCGCCTGCCCTGATAAAAACAGCTGTTGCTTTGGCTTGTTGTTTACAGGGATGCGCGTTAGCGTTAAAACAGGCGTTGTATTATGCCAACGGGCGACAGACTTGAGGAGATGTTGATGTCACTGCAGCAGGAAATCATTACCGCACTCGGCGTTAAGCCGACTATCGATCCACAACAGGAAATCCGCACCAGCGTTGATTTTCTTAAAGCGTACTTAACGCGTCATAGCGGTGTTAAGTCCTTGGTACTCGGTATCAGCGGCGGACAGGATTCAACCCTGACCGGCAAACTGGCCCAAATGGCAATAACGGAACTTCGGCAAGAAACGGGCGATAAGGACTATACCTTTATCGCAGTGCGCCTGCCTTATGGCGTGCAGGCAGATGAGCAGGACTGTCAGGATGCACTGGCCTTTATCCAGCCGGATCGCTCGCTGGTGGTCAACATTAAAGAAGCGGTGCTGGCCAGCGAGCGGGCGCTGAAAGACGCGGGCATCGTCCTGTCCGATTTTATCCGCGGTAATGAAAAAGCCCGCGAACGTATGAAAGCGCAGTACAGCATTGCTGGCATGACCAAAGGTGTGGTGGTCGGTACCGACCACGGCGCAGAAGCCGTTACCGGTTTCTTCACCAAATATGGCGACGGCGGGAGTGACATCAACCCCATCTTCCGCCTGAATAAACGTCAGGGAAAACAGATGCTGAAAACCCTGGGCTGCCCTGAGCATCTCTATCTGAAAAAACCCACCGCCGACCTTGAAGACGATCGTCCTGGCCTGCAGGATGAAGTCGCGCTGGGTGTGACATACGACATGATCGATGACTATCTGGAAGGCAAAACCATTGCGCCGGAAAGCGCGACGATCATTGAAGGCTGGTACCTGAAAACCGAGCACAAGCGTCGTCCGCCTGTGACCGTTTTCGACGACTTCTGGAAATAATCTCCCCTCGTCTTTATCCGTTAACATCGCGCCCGGTCAGCTCAGTAGCCGGGCGCTGCCATGTAATACGCTCCCAATTAAAAACGCTGCCAGTCAGCGTCTCCCGCCGCTGCCATTGCGTTGCGGGCAGGGAGCGGCACGCGGTCTGCACGTCCGACCATGCTGCTTTGAATCGGTGCCTGGCGCTGCGTTTTGATGCGCCTGCGAGGCTCGTCAAAAGAGGGAAATCCCCAACAGGTTGGATTGCGATCGGCAAAAGGCGTTATGCAACCTGTTAGCCAGGCCATTCATGCAGGGCGTTAAGGGAAAAACGTTGCTCCGTACAGGACCTGTTACAGGTTCTCCTGGCGGAATACCTGATGGACAGGCTACATGCTTACCGTTAGCATACTTCGCGCCCGCCGCCCGCTGCCCGCTGGCGGCTCCTTTAGACGTTGAGTTTTATGCCTGCTAACTTGTCACGCGCTACCTTAATCGGTTTGAGTGCGATTCTGCTCTGGAGCACCACCCTTGGCCTGTTGCGCAGCGTCAGTGAGGCGTTTGGCCCGACCGGCGGCGCCGCGCTGATTTATTCCACGACGGCGATTTTACTGTGCCTCACGCGCGGCATCCCCCATCCGCGTTCCCTGCCAGGGCACTATCTGCTTGTGGGCGGCACCCTGTTTGTCGGCTATGAAATTTGCCTGGCGCTGGCGATTGGTCTCGCCAGCAACCGTCAACAGTCGCTGGAACTGGGGATGATCAACTATCTCTGGCCCTGTCTGACCATCCTGCTGGCCATTCCGCTTAATCACCAGCGTTTTCGCCTGTGGCTGTGGCCCGGACTGCTGCTTTCCCTGTGCGGAATCATCTGGGTGATGAAGGGCGCCAACGAAGATGTACTGGGCCAGATGGCGCAGAATATGGCCCACAATCCTACAGCCTACCTGCTGGCGTTTAGTGCGGCATTGACGTGGGCGCTCTACAACAACATCACGCGCCGCTTTGCACGTGGCAGCAACGGCGTCACCCTGTTTTTTGTGGTGACGGCTCTGGCGCTGTGGCTCAAATTCGCGTTGTTCAGCCCTCAGGAAACCATGCAGTTTAGCCTGGCTGCTGCTGCAGAGGTGCTGTTTATGGGTGCATCGACGGCGGTTGCCTATTCGGCCTGGAACTATGGTATCCAGCATGGCAACCTGACGCTGCTGGCGACCGCATCCTACTTCACGCCGGTGCTCTCGGCGCTTCTGGCCTCGCTGTGGCTGGACCTGGCGCCGGCGGTGAGTTTCTGGCAGGGCGTCGCCCTGGTCACCGCCGGGTCACTACTTTGCTGGCTGGCGACCCGACGTTTATAAATCATCTCAGACTGGCGAACGTTTAACCTGCCTGTTACACTGTATGGACAACCAGTACAGGAGTCCGTTTTGGTAAGACGTGCAGCGACCCATCGCCTCGAATTTGACGCGGCAACCATTTATGAATACCCGGAGCATTTGCGCGAATGGCTGGAAGGCCTGCCCAATCAGCCCGGCGTTTATACCTTCCATGGCGACAGCGAGACCTTGCCGTTGTACATCGGCAAAAGTGTGAATCTGCGTTCGCGCGTGATGTCCCATTTTCGTACGCCTGACGAAGCAAAAATGTTGCGACAGTCGCGGCGCGTCAGTTGGATCCCCACGGCGGGCGATCTCGGTGCGCTGTTGCTGGAAGCGCAGATGATCAAAACGCAGCAGCCCCTGTTTAATAAACGTCTGCGCAAAAACCGTCAGCTCTGTTCGCTGCGCATCACTCCAGAGGGTAAACCGGACGTCGTCTATGCCCGTGACGTCGATTTTAGTCAGTCACCGAATCTGTTTGGGCTTTACCGCAGTCGTTTTGCCGCGCTGGAACGCCTGAAACAGCTCGCCGATGAATATCAGCTCTGCCACGGTTTACTCGGTCTGGAAGCGGTGAGTGCCAGCCGGGGCTGTTTCCGCTCTGCCCTGCGCCGTTGTGCCGGAGCCTGCTGTGGCAAGGAGCCCGTCAGCGATCATCAGGACAGGCTGCTGTCTGCGCTGGAGAGCGTGCGGGTATTCTGCTGGCCGTGGCAGGGTGCCGTGGCGCTGGTGGAGAAAGGCAAACACATGACGCAGATCCACGTCATCGATCACTGGTTTTATCTGGGCTCGGTAAACACGATCGAAGAGGCAAAAGCCCTTAAACGTGGCAAAGGTGGATTCGATCATGACGGCTACAAAATTCTCTGCAGCCCGGTGCTGTCTGGCAACTACCCTGTTATTCCCCTCTAACAAAAAAACCGCCGGCACTGCCCACATCACGTGGACAAGGCCGGCGGTCTTCAACCGTGTTTACTGATTAACGCGCGGATTATTCAGCGGGGGCTGGTGCGGGTGCCATTTTGTCGTGCATCGGACGTTTTTCAGTCAGGTGCTTTTCAAAATTGGCGTTGTACTGTTTTTTCTGCTCCGGTGTCAGCACGTTATACAGCTTATTCTGCGTTTCCATCATGGCAACCGCGTTGGCTTTCGCGTTGGCCGTCATTTTGTCTGCCTGGGCTTCAGCCTGGGCTTTATCAAAGCTGTCAGAGGCGATGATGGCATGGGTTGCACGACGCTCATCCAGTGACGGACGCTGCATTTCACCGCGGCGCTCTTTCATAATTCCATGCATTTTGGTCTTTTGATCGGCGGTCAGGTTCAGACCGCCGAACATCATATCCATACCGTGCCGCATTGGTTTATGCATCGGCTTTTCCGTGCCTGCCGGTGGCGGTGTCAGATTATCTGCCTCAGCATGAACAACCGATGCCGCGCCAAATGCCAGAGTAGAAGCCAGTAACAGAGAAGTTAATTTACGCATCACAGTGTCCTTTTTATTCACTTGTTCAGTTTCGTAACGACAGCACTCTGTCGCGTCTTCGGAAACAAGCATACGACGCTGAACGTCAATTACTGCGAGCGAGAGTAAAAGCGTGAAAGCGCAAAAGCCACAATTCAGGCAATCGTGGAGGGATTAAGAAGAAAGCGGTGAGGAATTGAAAAAGAGTATGAATAATCAGGCGATTTCGGATAAATCGTGGAGAATTGTAATGCCTTTAGCAGTAAAGCGGAAGGTGTCTTCCGCCTTTTTATTTGGATAAGGTCAGAGAGGCAATGCCTGGGTTTGTTCGCTTTCCTCAATCAACATCAGGCCCGCCCGCAGTCCCAGCGCAACACGCGGGTTAGGAAACAATACATACTCCCGCGCCTGCTGCACGAAATAGCGTTTTTCCCCGTCTTCAGCCAGTAAGGCACCCTGCGGGAAGGCGGTGAAGTTTTTGGTGTCATCACTCATATGAAGCTGAAAGTTCTCGCTGTGTCGGGTGATCTGCTGGCTTACCCGATAGCGGCGCGGGACGGATTGCGCTTCCGGTAAGGTCTCGCCATACAACAATGCTGCCAGCGCCTGGGCAGCCGCGCTAAACTGGGTTAAATCGTTTTCGCCAAAGGGCCGGGCCTGCCCCAACTCCAGCGTACAGCTGGCTGCGCCGAAATGTTCACAGCTGAAATGGGTGAAAGTGCCCGCTGGCGAGCGATGGAAAACCAGCGCCTCCAGTCCGGCTGCCGCCAGCCAGTGCAAAAACGCCGCCGGCCATGGCCGATCGTTCCTCGGCATTACGCCAAAACGCGTGTGATAAGAACCGCGCAGGGCCGTATGCATGTCGAGGTGCCAGCGGCTTTCATCGCACTCGCCCAGTTGCCAGAAATTCTCCAGCGTTTGCTCCAGCCGCAGCACTCGCCGGGCCTCATCCCCGTCATCAATCTGTTGCCAGCGTCCGCCGAACAGTCGGTTAATGTCGTAGGCCACGTAGCGTTTTCCTGCGCGCAGCGCTGAGGGATTACCCAATACCACCAGCATGCGCTGCTGAAGCGGCTTCTCGCCCTGAAGTAACGGCGTGATGAGCTGGTTGAGCATTTCTACAGGGGCAGTCTCATTGCCGTGCACCCCTGCAGAAAGCACCAGCGCCTGTTTAACCGGCGTTTTGGGCTCCATGAGAAGAATACCGTGATACAACCACTGCCAGCGAAGATGCGCCGTCTCACCTTTACGCTTACGCGGTGCTTCACCAGACAGCGTCTGCTGTAAAAAGTCCTGCATCGTTCCTCCTTAAGACCGGAAGCGGGCAGCCCTCGTGGCAGCGCCTGCTTCACTGCTGAAATGCATACACATTTCCTAAGTCTAGCAGTCTGGTCAATTCATCAAGGGCAACCCGCCCCTCCTGCAGCAATTGCGGATCGGTTAAATCGTCTTGCGTTAGCCTGTCGCGGTAGTGACGGTCGACCCACTGGTTGAGCGTGGTGAACAGGCGATCGTTCATCAGTACCGCAGGATTCACCGCCCGTTGCTCATCTGGCGTTAACACCACGCGCAGACGCAGGCAGGCCGGTCCACCGCCATTATGCATGCTTTCCCGCAAATCAAATACCTGTAATGACTGCAACGGCCCATCGCACGCTACCTGCTCGCTCAGGTAGCGCCATACGCCAGGATGCTGGCGGGACTCTTCGGGCAGCACCAGCATCATGCTGCCGTCGGCACGGGTCAGAAGCTGGCTGTTAAACAGGTAAGTGCTCACCGCATCCTGCACGGAAACCCGGGAGGTTGGTACTTCAAGCGCGACAAACCCCGGAACATATTCGTGCAAGCGACGTAACAGCGCGGGCTGATCGACAAATGCCTGCTGATGGCAGAACAGCATTTGCTGATTGCTGACCGCGATAACATCGTTGTGGAAAACGCCCTGATCGATGACCTCAGGATTTTGCTGCGCAAAGATCACCTTGTCGGACGCAAGCTGATGAAGACGGGCAACGGCTTCGCTGGCCTCGCGGGTTTGTCGGGCAGGATAACGCTGCGGAGCCGAGCCAGACTGGTTATCACGACCGTAAATAAACAGTTGTACGCCAGCATCACCATAATCGCCGCCCAGTCGATTATGGTTGGCGGCGCCTTCATCGCCAAACAGCGCAACCTGAGGCAGCGCATCATGCACGGAAAAATGGGCCGGATCGCGAAATATGGCCCGTAACAGCGCCGCCGTTTCCGGGGCTTCGATCGCGCGATGAAATTTATTATTGAGGTTGGCAACCGTAAAATGCACACGACGATCGGCGCTGTCGGCAGAAGGCGAAACCGTGGCGGCATTTGCCACCCACATTGCCGAGGCTGAACTTGCTGCGGATAGCAGCGCCGGTGCGGTTTTTCCTGCTTTTTCCAGCACCTGTGCGTCGCTGCCGCTAAAGCCCAGTTGACGCAGCACGGCGATATTCGGCCGCTCATGGGGCGGTATCACGCCCTGAACGAATCCCATATCGGCCAGGGCTTTCATTTTCAACAAGCCCTGCTTTGCCGCCAGGCGCGGGTTCGATGGCTGTCGCTGGTGACGCGTGGAGGCTTCGTTGCCAAATGACAAGCCCGCATAATGGTGGGTCAGTCCGACCAGACCGTCGAAATTCGCTTCAATGGCTTTCATTAACGGGCTCCTTGCGGCGAAAAGTCGAGGCCCGGCGACAGGGCTTCAGGAAGGCTAAGCTCAGGTGATTCCAGTGAGGCCATCGGCCAGGCGCAGTAATCCGCCGCATACCACGCGCTGGCACGGTGGTTGCCCGATGCACCAATACCGCCAAAAGGTGCCGTGCTGGCGGCGCCCGTCAGGGGTTTATTCCAGTTAACGATCCCGGCCCGCGCTTCCAGCAGCAGTTGTTCAAACTGTGCACGCGAGGGCGAAATCAAGCCGCATGACAGACCATAGCGCGTCTGGTTGGCCAGCCGAATGGCCTGAGGATAATCGTCATAACGGATCACGCCCAGCAGCGGCCCGAACACTTCCTCATCAGGCAGACCGTCCACCGACGTTACATCAATAATCCCCGGGGTTAGTAATGCCTGTTGGCGATTGGGCCAGCGCATCGCCAGCAGCACCTTGCCGCCCGCCGCGACGCGCTGCTGCCATTCGGCATAAATTTTTTCGGCGGCGGCGCAGGAGATGACGCTGCCCATAAAAGGTTGGGGACTGGCATTCCAGGCTCCAGGCTGCAGCCGCCCAGCCACCTCAATCAGCCGCTGCAGGAAGGCATCGCCTGCGGCACCGCGCCTGACCAGCAAACGTCGGGCGCAGGTACAGCGCTGACCTGCGGTAATAAACGCTGACTGAATCGCAATATGCACCGCGCCCTCAATATCCGCCGGATCTTCCACGATCAGTGCATTGTTGCCGCCCATTTCCAACGCCAGCATTTTTTCCGGCTGCCCGGCAAACTGGCGATGTAACTGATAGCCGGTATGCGCGCTGCCGGTAAAGAGTAGCCCGTCAATCTCCTGGTCCGCCGCCAGCGCCTGACCGGTTTCACGGCCGCCCTGGACCAGCCCGATGACGCCCGCTGGCACGCCCGCCGCCTGCCACAGCTGCACTGTTTTTTCAGCGGTCGCAGGCGTAAGTTCACTGGGTTTAAACACCACACAGTTTCCCGCCAGCAAGGCCGGCACGATGTGCCCGTTGGGCAAATGTCCCGGAAAGTTATAGGGGCCAAATACCGCCAGCACGCCATGAGGACGATGACGCAAGGCGCTGTCGCCCTGCTGCTGTTCCCCGGTGCGCTGATGATAGGCCTTCACTGAAATACTAATTTTATTGATCATTGCGGTGACTTCGGTCAGGGCTTCCCAGCGCGGCTTGCCCGTTTCCTGCGCGATACACTCGGCCAGGGCCGTTTTATGTGCCTCAAGCTCTGCCGCAAAGCGTTCGACCAGGGCCTGACGCGCGGCAAACGGCTGTCTCGCCCATGCCGGAAATGCCGCCCGCGCCGCCTGGCAGGCCGCGCTCACCTGCGCCGCTGAGGCCGCTGAACCCTGCCACAGGATTTCACCGCTAACCGGATCCTGTTTGGAAAAAGCCGCCGACTCGCCGTTGAGCCAGTGTCCGTTAATCAGGTGCGTCATACTTTTTTCTCCTCGCTCCACAGCGTCACGACGCGCAGGCTGTCGCCCGGCTGGCAGTGTAACGCCTGCAGCTGTTCATCATTGAGCTGAACACTTTTCGCCATGGGTTCGACAGGTAAAAGTGCAACACGAAACTGGTGATAATCGCTATTCGCGACTAAACAGAGCGGCGCATCCTGTGGCGCATCCCCCCGTTGAGCCGTCAGTACCCGGCTTTCGCGCACCGCTCGAATATCGTCGATATCGCACTCCAGCGTCGGGCCACCATCAAAGATGTCGATATACTGGCGATAGCGAAAGCCTTCAGCTTCCAGCACCGCTCGCGCCGGGGCCGTTTTGGGATGTACCTGACCAATAACGGCTTGCGCTTCTGGCGTCAGATAGTGCAGATAAAGCGGGTGCTTGGGCATCAGTTCGGCGATAAAGGCTTTTTGCCCGGTGCCACTCAGAAAGTCGGCTTTGCGAAATTCCATTGAAAAGAAGTGAATGCCCACGCTGTCCCAGAACGGCGAATGCCCCTGCTCATCACTGACGCCGCGCATTTCGGCAACCACCCGCTCCATAAAGTATTCGCGGAAGTTCGCCATGAACAGAAAACGCGATTTCGACAGGAGATAACCGTTTTTGCCATCGCGGTAATCGGCATCCAGGAACAGCGTGCAGAGTTCGCTGCTGCCGGTATGATCGTTACTTAGCGATAAGGTCGGTAAGGCGGCGTAAACGTTCAGCTCTTTCGAGGCGTGCACCTGTGTTCCTACACGAAAGTTATACCAGGGTTCCTGCAGCCCAACCGCAACCTCAATGGCGCAGATCCCCACCGCACGATTATCCTGGCTGTCTGCCAGTACAAATACATAGCCCTGCTCGGCCCGCGGCAAACTGCCCTGCCAGGTTTGCAGCGATCGCTCAATCCGGGCCTGTAAGGTGGCGCTGTCAACCGGCAACGAAGTCAGCCCGCCGCCCGTTTTCGCCGCCAGTTCCATCAGTTGGCTGAGATCGTCCCGTTCGACCGGACGGATCACCATCATGATGTCTTTCCTTGTAGCAGGTGTTCACACGCCTGGGCAAAACGCGCCATGCCGGTCTTCACTTCCTGCTCACTGATGTTGAGCGCGGGCGCGAAGCGCACCACGTTGGCTCCGGCAATCAGCACCATGACGCCATATTCCGCGGCGATAAGGTTGATCTGTTTCGCTTTGCCCGCAAAGTCATCGCTCAGCACGGCACCGATCAGTAACCCCAGCCCGCGCACCTCTTTAAACAGGTGCAGTCGCTGATTGAGGTCGTTTAGCGCCGCGACGATCCAGTCATGACGTTGCGTGACACCGGCCATCACTTCAGGCTGGTTAATCAGTTCCATGACTTTTCCGGCCACTGCGCCCGCCAGCGGATTGCCGCCATAGGTCGTTCCATGGGTACCTACGCCCATGACCTGAGCCAGATCCTCGCGCGTCAGCATCGCCCCAATAGGAAACCCGCCGCCCAGCGCTTTAGCGCTGGTTAGCACATCCGGCGTCACGCCATAGTGCATATAAGCGTAAAGCGCGCCGGTCCGGCCCACGCCGCTCTGCACTTCATCGAAAATTAACAGCGCGTTATGTTTATCGCACAGTTCACGCAGCCCACGCAGGAAGGCGGGTTCGGCGGGCACAACGCCGCCTTCCCCCTGAATGGGCTCGACAATCACGGCACAGGTGCTGTCGTTAATCAGGTCTGCCGCTGAGGCAAGATCGTTAAAGGCGGCGTGCTGAATATCCGCAGGGAGCGGCGCAAAATCCCGCGAATAGGCGGGCTGTCCACCCGCTGAGACCGTAAACAGCGTGCGACCATGAAAGGCATTTTTAAACGCCACGATGCCGCTTTTATGCATTCCAACCCTGTCGTGTGCCACTTTACGGGCCAGCTTAAGCGCCGCCTCGTTAGCCTCGGCACCGGAGTTACAAAAGAAAACCCGATCGGCAAAGGTGGCATCAATCAACTGCTTCGCCAGGCGTAAAACGGGTTCATTGGTGTAACCGTTGCCCGTATGCCAGAGGCGTGAGGCTTGCTCCTGAAGTGCCTGCTGGAGCGCGGGATGCGCATGCCCGAGCGCATTAACGGCAATGCCCCCGGCAAAATCGATATAGTCTTTTCCCTGCTGATCCCAGAGGGTTGAACCTTCAGCTCGGACCGGTACAAAGCTGGCGGGTGCATAAACGGGCATCATCCATTGATCAAAATCCTGACGCGAAACCTGCAGTGACATAGCCCTTCTCCTGTTCCCCAGCGGGTAACGTATTTGTATGTTAATTGTTAAAAATGTAATAAATCTCGCCCTACTCTAGTTTGCAGATAGCGTGCCAGCCAAGGATTAAAATGCATAAAACAAGCTGCATTAAGGAATATCAATAGGTTACGAAAGGTCGCTATTCACTTATTTTGCATAAATAGTGAATAGTTATCTGATAAAGGTGGCATGGCAGAGCTTTTTAAAGCAGAATTATGCATTCGCGGGATGAAATATCGCTTTTGTGATCGCTGATAAACTATCTGCTCAAAACAGTGCAGCAACCGCTTTAAATCAGGGCAGTTGCACGGCTGTCGTGCAGAGGAGGGTAAGTATTAGAGATCACGTTAATGCGTCAGACAGGATTTTTATCAGCGTAATTTAAAAACATGATTGAAAAATACCCACCCTCTTAATTTAAATATATTTATATGAGTCTGGTAATATTGTTTCACGGGTTATCATCAGAGCATTAATAAATTAATTATTGACGCTTTAATTATTACCAAGCGCCCTAATGGTTAACCATCAAACCTTTTTCGTTCATTTATCGCACAAGGTGTGTTGATTTCTTAGACAGAAAGGCTATCGATATCATTTTTTTGCCATATTGCATTTTCCCTTTCTATAAAAATCACTAATCATCTGTTTTATATGCTTTTATTGCATTTATATTGCTGGCAGGGTCATAAGAAAAAGCACTGACATGTAGCACTATCGCCCCCAGACTGGCTTAACTGGGAGTTAGTTCCTTAAAATACACATTTAGTTACACTTATTGCGCTAGGCTGAATTACCAATTTGTGTCATTTTCTTTTCACCCCAACAGAGGGGAAATAATAATATAACCACAGGGTAAATAATAAATGATGAAGCGCACATTAGTGGCGGCATTAATGCCGTTACTGATCGGTCTGTCTACTGCTCAGGCCGCACAGATTTATAATAAAGACGGGAATAAGCTGGATTTACAGGGCAAGGTTAACGTTTCGCACTATTTTTCTGACGATAAGTCAAATAACGGCGATCTTACTTCCTATGCCCGTATCGGTTTTAAAGGTGAAACGGCCATTACCGACAAACTCACCGGTTACGGTTTCTGGCAGTACCAGTACAGCGTGAAAAACTCTGAAGGTAGTGATGCTAACAACGGCAACAAAACCCGTTTGGGTTATGCCGGTCTGAAATATGGCGAGCTGGGTTCACTGGACTACGGCCGTAACTACGGCCTGGTCTATGACGCATTAAGCTATACCGATATGTTGCCTGTCTGGGGCGGTGATTCTGCCTATAACGACGCCTTCCTGACCGCTCGTTCAGGTGGTGTGCTGACGTGGCGCAATAAAGACTTCTTTGGTCTGGTAAAAGGCTGGAACGTCGCGGCTCAGTACGAAGGCAAGAACGATCGTAGCTCAACCAACACGCCTGGTCTTCAGGTCAGCCGTGCGAATGGCGATGGCTTTGCGCTGTCTACCTCTTATGACTTTGATTTTGGTTTGAGTTTTGCGGGTGCTTACGCCAGCCTGCAACGTACTCAGGCACAGAACGCAGCCACCTTCGGCCGCGGCGACAAAGGACAGGTATGGGCAACCTCTGTCAAGTATGATGCCAACCAGATTTATCTGGCGGCGATGTACGGTGAAACGCTTAACGCCACCCCCATGCCATCAAGTGCAACTGGCTTTGCCAACAAAGCGCAGAACATGGAATTCGTTGCACAGTATCAGTTCCTGAACGGCTTGCGCCCTTCCGTAAGTTATGTGACCTCTAAAGGCAAAGATATTGAAGGGATCGGTGATGCCGACCTGTACAAATACTCTTCTGTGGGCGCGACTTACTACTTTAACAAAAACATGTCAGTGTACGGTGAATACCGTATCAACCTGCTTAAGAAAAATAATCCGTTGGGTCTGGCGACAGATGACATCACGGCAGTGGGTCTGGTCTACCAGTTCTAATCGTTTACCCTCATTGCAAAACGGCCCGGCCTGTGTCTGACGGGCCGTTTTTTCATCCGCCAGCCTGAGCCCAACCTTTCCACGCACACTTCCCCCCTTTTAACAGCGCCAAGGCCGGGAGTGAGAAATCACCTCGACGTTCAACAGCCTGCGGGTTCAATCATCACCCACGCTGTCAGTTCGCTAGTGAGATATTCGATGATGTCAGCGCGTGCACTTACGTCTGAAGATATCACCGCAATCCCGGGCAGGATCGGTAAAAGGCACAAATGTCGCCTCGTGTCTGACCCGAAAAGGTGAATACATCTTTGCATCCAGTTTGGCAGGAAGAAGAATCAAGGCAACCCGGTGACCGCCATTATTAAGGATCGCAGGCACTTTCCCGCCCGACAACATACTCTCTCGCGCTGTAACCTGACTTATTCGCTGAAACTCAGGCTGTTACCGGAAGACGGCATCTGGACAGCACCCTCAACCGCCGGCTCATCCATCGACAATGGCGCTTGCACTTTCAGTGTGATCCAGTTTGACGTGACGCGCTGCTGCTTGCTGTCTTCCACCGTGACCGACAGACGGTACTCATTGCTGGCACCCGGCGTGCTGTCCCAGGGGGGAACGATCACGCTCCAGCCATCAATGGCATTATTGTTCGGCGGTGATGTCAGGCTCAGTGCCTGAGTATCGCCCTGCCAGCTCAGCGCCTTAATGCTATGACTGGCGCGCAGTTGCAGCTTGAGCGGTACGCTCTCACCGGGATTGAGCTGCCAAGGCGGCGTCGCCAGGAATACAGACAGCGTTTTACGCTGCCTGTAGGCCATCACCGGGTTTTGGCTGCGCGTCACCGTGTCGTAGCGGCTGCCCCGTAAGGAGCGCGCTTCCGCGACGTTACTGGCATCCAGCTGCTTGCTCAGCGCGACCCCAAAGCGGTAATTGAGTTTGAGGCCAAGCTGATCCTGGCTCTCTCCGGCACTGCTGGTTTTGTGGCTGGCCGAAATGGTCACCAGCGGCACGGGCGTATAAGACAACCCCAGCGAGAGCGCCGACGGGTTATGGTAACGGTTGCCGCTGTTAAACAGGTCAACCTTTTCCCCCAGATATTGCTGATAGCTGAATGATACGCCCAGCTGACGATAGAACGGCAAATAGCTTTGGGTGGTGATGTCGTAACCTTCGGCCATGCGATACTGCTGGCTGTTACCGCGATTACGCCATCCCGACAAGGGATGATAGTAGTTAGCAGAAAAGCGCAGATTGTTGCTCCAGGCCTCAGTGCCCACCGAGGCGCGCTGAAGCCCGGTGCGAAAGCTGCGATCGATAAAACTGTTGTAACCCAACAGCCAGTTGCCTGCGTCCCAGCGCTGACCCAGCCCGGCATTCCCTACCACGCCTTCAACAGAGTCGTGCAGCCCAAGCTGACTGAACGTAAGGTAGCGATTCTCATCAGCCAGCGGGCTGAACAGATTGCCGCTGGTGCCGTCAAAGTTGCCGGCCATGTCCACGTTTAAGTTGAACTCTGCGTTGCCATAAGGCGACAGTAAAGACTGCCCTTCACTCTCAACCCGCGTCGCCACTTCGTCGCGCAGTCTGTCAAAAGCCCACTGCCCGGCCTGCTCGCCCAGAGTCAGATCGCTGCTGCTTTCATTGGCCTCCGCAATACTTTTGGCCGCCTTCGCCAGCTTTTTGCTCCAGTCATGGTTATCTTCAACGTTGCCAAGAGAGGGAAGATCGTCCAGTGACTGGCGAAAACGCGAGGGATCGCTAAAAGGGGTTTCCGACACCTGATGATCCGTTTGCAGCGCACCGGCGGGCAGCGCCAGAAGCGCAGTCAGAGCAGCGAGAGAGAAAGTCAGAGGTCTAAACATTACATCATTACGTCCGGGCATAAAAATCATCAGGTGGTTTCTCAACGAGAATGATAAAACCAGCGCTGATTATTTTAGCATAATGTGACCCAGATTCATGACTTGACCCGATATTTGTGCATCTACGGGCCACCTGGCCGCACGTCGCGGTCAGGCAACCCGCTTGTTTCAGGAAAAAATCAGGCCGCCATCGACATTGACGGTCTGTCCGGTAATGTAGCGCGCATCATCCGATGCCAGAAAGGCGACCAGCCCGGCAACGTCCTGTGGCTGCCCCGCCCGTTTAAGGGGAATGTTCTCTACCCATTCCGCCATCAGCTCGCCTTTACCATAGGTTTTTTGTTGCGTGCTCAGAATTTCGCCCCAGACGCGATCGTTGTAATCCCACATTTCGCTTTCGATGATGCCAGGGCAAAACGCATTAACCGTGATGTTCCAGCGGGCCAGCTCCAGCGCCAGACTTTGCGTAATGCCAATGACGCCCATTTTGCTGGCAGCATAGTGCGGCGTGTAGATAAATCCTTTACGCCCCTGCCCTGAAGAGGTGTTAATCAGGCTGCCGCCGTTTTGCTGCACCATGTATTTAGCGGCTTCACGACAGCACAACCAGACGCCCGTGGTGTTCACCGCCAGCACGCGTTCGAAATCGCTTTTGGGCATATTCCCAAAGGTATCAATCGTGATAATACCCGCGTTCTGAACCGAAACGTCAATGCGGCCAAAGCGCTCAAATGCCTGCTGGTACACCTGCTGCACGTCGTTCTCATCGGTTATATCCGCCTGCAGGGCCAGAATCGCGTTGGCGATGGGCCGCAGGCTGTCCGCCGTGGTATAAACACGTTCAGAATTGGATACCATCACCAGGTTTGCGCCCTCGCGGGCAAATCTGGCGGCAATGCCTGCGCCGATACCGCGACAGGCGCCGGTGATGACGACCGTTTTCCCACTAAAATCCCGGTTCATTGTGTTCTCCTGTTATCCATGACGTATGTCAGCATGGGGCACCGCCGGCGGCTGCTTATCATGGCGGCGCAGTAGTATCACTTTGCTTTGTAAACGCTGCTGGAACTGGTCGATCACCACGGCGGTGACAATCACCACGCCTTTGATCACCATCTGCCAGAAATCACTGACGCCCATCATCACCATGCCATCGGCCAGAAAAACAATTACGAAGGCACCGATAATGGAGCCCGACACGCGGCCACGGCCGCCTGCCAGCGCCGTGCCACCCAGCACCGTGGCGCCGATGGCATCCATCTCAAACATGTTGCCTGTCATGGGGTGCGCGGTTTGCAGCTGAGAAGCCACCACCAGCCCGACTAGTCCGGCACACAGCCCGGAAAAAGCGTAAACAAACACTTTGACTTTGATGATGGGCACTCCCGCCAGCCGCGCCGCCGACTCATTGCCGCCGGTGGCATAGATATAGCGCCCAAGCGGCGTTTTCCGTGTCAGGTACAGGCCAAGAAGTAAAAAGCCGATCATCAGCCAGATGGGAATAAAAACCCCCAGTACGGTGCCGGAACCCAGTAGTGCGAAACCGGTATTGCCTAGCGCGGGCATGCCAACCAGATTGGCGTAGGTGGCACCATCGTTAAACAGCAGTGCGGCGCCACGGGCCACATACATCATGCCCAGCGTACAGATGAAAGGAGCAACACCGAGGCGAGTAATCATCGTGCCGTTGACGATGCCCACCAGCGTGCCAAACAGCGCGACCGTGAGGATCACCTCCGGCACATTAAGAAACAGTCGCTCGCCATTCCACAGCGGTACGCCCGACGTCAGTAAGGCGCCCGCCACCATGCCGCAGATCCCGGCGACGGCACCGACAGACAGGTCGATACCGCCGGTCAGGATCACCAGGGTCATACCGATGGCCAGCAGCCCGGTAATCGCCACGTGCTGGGTCATAATCAGCATGTTCGACGGCGTCAGGAAATTAGGCACCATCACGCTAAAAAAGCCGACCACGATCAGCAGCGCAATAAAGGTACGCGCCTTGAGTAAGTACATGTACAGCAGATATTTTTGATTCATCTTATTCTCCGGCAACTTCAGGCTTGCGGGGTGGATGCACTAATCAGTTTTTCGCGCGTGGCAGCAGCACGGGGCAAATCGGCAGTAATACGGCCATCGGCCATGACCAGAATCCGATCGGCCAGCGCCATGACCTCATCCAGTTCGGACGACGAAAACATCACCGCCAGCCCCTGCTGCGCCAGTTTGCCAATCAGGTGATACACATCGGTTTTGGCCCCGACATCAATGCCGCGGGTGGGTTCATCCAGCAACACCACCGCAGGTTCGGTCATCAGCGCTTTTCCCAGCACCACCTTCTGCTGATTTCCGCCGCTTAACGCGCTGACAGGCAACTCGGTGTCGCTGACTTTAATCGCCAGGTGCTGAATCATTTCATTGACACGCTGCCGCTCTTTGTCAGGGTGCACGATGCCCAGCGCCCGACGAAAGCCGCGCAGGCTGAGATTCGACAAGGTCATATTGGCGCTAATCGACATCAGTTCGATCACGCCTTCGCCTTTACGATCTTCCGGTACCAGCGTGATGCCGCGCTTCAGTCGCTGCTGGAAACTGCAGTTGTCCAGCCGCTGTCCACCTAACTGAATCTCCCCACGCTGACAAGGCAGTAACCCGGTTAATCCCTTAAACAGTTCTGTTCGACCGGCGCCCAGCAGGCCATAAATACCAATCACTTCACCTTTGCGCAGGCTGAAACTCACCGCATTGAGCCGGTAGCCACCGTTCTGATGCAGTGCGGTGAGCCCCGCCACCTCCAGCACCGTCTCCCCCTGCGGCGCAGGTTGATAGTCGAAGTGCTTTTTCTTGTCGCCAACCATTTGTTCAATGATCCAGGGCACGCTGACGTCACGCACCTCACGCGCGGCAATGAAGCGCCCGTCCCGGAAAACCGTAATGTGGTCGCCGATCTCCATGAGCTCTTCCAGCCGATGGGAGATATAGATAATGGTGACGCCGCGTCGCTTGAGTTGTTCAATGACGTTGAACAGCACTTTGACTTCCGACTGACTCAGGGCGCTGGTCGGTTCGTCCATAATCAGCACGCGCGTATCCTTCGACAGCGCGCGGGCGATCTCGACCAGCTGTTGATGACCAATGCCCAGCGAATCCAGCGCAGCATAGGGATCGACGTCCAGTTCCAGCCGTTCCAGCAGTGCTTTGGCCAGCTGATACTGATACTTTTCGTTGATGACGCCGCGCTGGAAGAACTCGTTGGCGATAAAGATGTTGTCCATCACGTTCATATTCGGGAACAGGTTCAGCTCCTGAAAGATAATGCTGATGCCCAATTTCTCGGCCTGTTGGGTGGAGTGAAGCGTCACAGGTTTGCCATCCAGCAGAATCTCGCCTGATGATGGGGTTTCGACCCCGGCCAGCATCTTCATCATGGTGGATTTGCCGGCACCGTTTTCCCCGATGAGCACATTGACCTTGTTGCGATAAACCCGGTAGTTAACCTGATCCAGGGCCGTTACGCCGGGATAAACCCGCGACAGGCCGCGCGTCTCAATAATCACGTCGTCTTGCTGTTCAGTCACATGCATGATCACCTCCTCACTGACGCGTGATCTGAGCGGGCGTAATATCGGGTAGCGCGTGGGGAATGTCCCAGCTGCTAAAAACGCCGACCACGTTAACCCGGTCGCCCGGTTTTAGGGCGGCGTTATGTATCATGGTGACCGCCTGCTGATTGATGGCCTTACCAAAGTTGCTAAACATCACCTGATCGTTAAAATCCTGGTAGCTGGCTCCTTTGTAAGCATCCCGCAGCGCCGTCCCGCGGATGATGGGCCCGATCTGAATAGTGACAGTGTCACCTGATGCCGCTTTGACTTTCATTTTGCCGTTGCGTGAGGTGGTATCCAGCGCCGTGACTTCCCCACTCACGCTGACGCTGAATATGCAGGGATTCTCGCTCTGCGCCCGGTAGCCCTGGGCGCGACAGGCGCTGTCCAAATCCTTCTCTGACTGCAGGCGCTGAGTTAACTCGCCCAACGGCTTTGCCTGCGCCACGATCTGTGGCACCAGCTTCTGTTGCCAGAGTTGACCGATATTGGCCATGTGAGGATTCGGGGGATTCTTGAGGTCGGCCAGTTCCTGCTGCGACACAATACGACAGCTACCCAGTGCCATCACAATCGGTATCAGCCAGAGTCGGTTGTACATGACATTCTCCCTGGCGCCCGTCAGTACGGGCGCGACAACAATGAATTACGACTTGTAGTTAAAGTCCTGTACGTTTTTGGCATTGTCCGGCGTGATCAAAATGCCGCGAAACATCACGCGCTGCTTCTCAGGCTTCACGCCTTTCTGAATGTAATTATCAAGATCGGTGACGCCCTGAGCGGCAATGGCCTGCGCCTGAAGCATCACGGTGGCTTTTAACGTTCCGGCCTGCACCGCATCGCGTTCATCGTTACTGCCATCAATGCCGACGACCACGACATCATTGCGTCCGGCCGCTTTCAGGGCGGCAATGGCGCCTAACGCCACCGGGCCGTTACCACAAATAACGCCTTTTACGTCCGGGTGCGCCTGCAGAATACTGTCCATGATGCGCTTGCCGTCGATCAGCGTGCCTTTGGCGTCCTGACGCGCGACGCTTTGCATATCCGGATACTGTTCCAGCACCTGATGGAAGGATTTTGAACGGGTGACGCAGTTATTGTCGGCGAGGTTGCAGGTCAGCTCGGCGTATTTCCCTTTTTCACCCATTTTCTCAACAAACACGTTGGCCACATCGGAGCCCGCCTGAAAGTTATTGTGGGTAATTTGTTCCAGCGCCACGTCATCCACCGGGATCTCACGGTTAATTAGCACCACAGGAATACCGGCCTGTTTGGCTTTTTCAATGGCTGCCACGCTGGCCGTGGAGTCCGCGTTGTCCAGGATAATGCCCTGCACTTTTTTGCCGATAGCCGCATCAATCAGCTCGTTCTGCTTCTTCACATCTTCACCGTGAGAAAGCACGGACGTTTTGTAACCCAGTTCCTGGGCTTTCACGTTGGCGCCCTTGGCCTCCGAGGCGTAATACGGGTTATCCAGTGAATTAACCAAAATCATAATGGTGCCTTTCTCAACCGCCAGCGCGGTGTGAGAAAACAAACAGGCGGCAAGCGTGGTGCAGAGCAACGTCGTTTTTTTCATGTTATGTCTCGCTATTAGGGGGATGGCAGAGGAAACGGCGCCTGGCGATGGCCTTACCAGATGGTAAAGCCACCGTCGATCATCAGGTCGGCACCGGTAATCATGTCGCTGCCGTTGCTGGCAAAAAACAGCACGGCGGCGGCGATCTCGTCGGTGTAGGCAAAGCGGCCTAACGGGATCAGTTTTTTCATTTCGGTGCCCTTCTCACCGCGCCAGGCTTTTTCACCCATCGGGGTCAGCACCACAGTGGGCGACAGGGTATTCACGTTAATGCGGTGCGGAGCAAACTCTTTCGCCATCACTTTGGTCATGCCCAGTAACCCCGCTTTGGCGGAGGTATAAGCAACGTGATTGTCGATGGCGATGGACGCCGCCTGAGAGGCGATATTGATGATCTTGCCGCCGTTGCCCGCCTTGACCATCTGCTTGCCCGCAGCCTGTGAGCACAGAAAAGGCCCGGTCAGGTTGACGGCGATCTGCTTTTGCCACTCGGCAAAATCGGTTTCCAGCACGGGCTGAAGCATCACGTAGCCGGCACAGTTCACCAGAATGTCGATATGACCGTAGTGATCAACAATGGTGTCGAACGCCTGCTCAACGTCGGCAGGATCGGTCACGTCGCAGCAAATAAACTGCACCTGTCCGGCCAGGGCTGCGCGCGCACTGTCGACCTTATCCGCTTCAAAGGGCGGATAAAGCAGCGCCAGGCTCGCCCCTTTCTCCAGCAGCATCTGATTACTGGCCATGGCGATACCGCCCAGCCCGCCCGTCACCACGGCCACTTTGCCGCTCAGATTTATTGTGGTGTCTACGCCATAGCGCAGGTTAACGTCATATTCACCGCTCATCCGACTGTCCTCTCTGATATTTTATTTGCCGCATTCATTTTCGAACAAAAATATAAGCTATCGAATTCATGGTTAATGTGGCTAAGATCAAATTTCACAACACTGCTGGCCTGGCGGCGTGATTCGCTTCAAAGCGCGTGATCCCGGTTGCAAACTACCTGAGTGATATGGATTGTGCTGCTGTCGCGAAGGCGACAGGAATAAAGCATAGTGCATATTGACTTTCGAACGAAAATAAACATCTTTTCATGTTGACTCGCAAAGGCGAAATCTGCGGGTTAAACTCTGCGACAACGCGTTATCGCTATAAGCCCGATGCGATTAAAAGAGGGAGCGTTTCGATTGAAAAGCAAGACTGAGCAGCTAGCTGAAATGCAGCAGCGTCGTGACAAGATCCTGGAGATGATTCGGGAGGATGGGACGGTGACGGTAAAAGCGCTGACGAAAACGTTCGGGCTGACCGAGGCCACGCTGCGAACCGACCTGCGGATGTTGCAAAAACAGGGTTTCGTGCAGCGCTACCACGGCGGCGCAACCCTGATGACCGGCAAACAGAATACCGGCCTGCTGCAGCTGGAACGTCAGACGCACATGGAAGAAAAAGACGCGATTGGGCGCCTGGCAGCCCAGCATATCGAAAACGGTGATACCGTGATTTTCGATTCTGGTACCACCACCACGGCTATCGCGGATGCCATCAGCCATATCCGGCGTTTATCGGTGGTGACCACCGCCGTGAATATCGCCCTTAAGTTGGGCGGCGAGCCCGGGATCAATGTGCTGCTGACGGGCGGGACCTTTAAATTTCCGACGCTTTCAACCTCCGGAGACAAGGCCGCCAGCTTCTTTGAAAACGTGCTGTCAGAAAAGCTGTTTCTCGCCACCGCCTGTATCTCGCCACGGCTCGGCCTTAGCTTTCCCAGCGAAACCGACATCAAAGTAAAAATGGCGATGATCAAATCCGCCAGTACCGTTTACGTCGTGGCCGACTCCAGCAAGATTGATAAGGTCTCAATGTTTGCGCTGCCCTGCGACTGGAGCCACATCCACTACCTGATTACCGACAGCGGGATCAGCCAGGCACACATCTCCGCGTTTGAGGCATTGGGCGTTAAGGTGCTGGTTGCGCCCTTACCCGCTCACCGCGCCCCCTGATGTTACCGCGTGGCCTTGGCAACCTGACTATCACGCCTGGTAAATGGCCGCCTCTACGCCCAGCCTGACAAGCAGGTCGGCTCGATAGTAGCGAACCACGTCTCCGACGATCAGCAACGACGGCGACACCGGTTTATGCTGCGCGATCGTCTCTGGCAGCCCTGCCAGCGTGGTCACTAACACCCGCTGATCCTGGCGCGTGCCGTTTTCGATAATGGCGACCGGCGTATCCTCCCTGCGGCCATACTCACGCAGACGGCTGCTAATGACGCTGCTCCAGCTCAGCCCCATGTAAAACACCAGCGTCTGATTACTGGCTGCCAGCGCGGCGGCATCCAACTGAGGCTCACCGCTGCGCCCGTGTCCGGTAATAAAGCGCAGGGACTGGGCGCAGTCCCTGTGCGTCAGCGGGATGCCGCTTGCGGCGGCACAGCCGACGGCAGCCGTAATGCCGGGCACGACCTCACAGACAATGTCAGCCTGCTGCAGGCTCACCATCTCTTCGCCACCGCGACCAAAGATAAAGGGATCGCCGCCTTTCAGGCGCACGACGTTGCGCCCGCTGAGCGCCAGATCCACCAGCAGTTGATTGATCTGCGCCTGTTTCAGGCCGTGGTGACCGGGCCGTTTACCCACGTCGATGCAGAGCGCGCTGTCCGGCACTTCCGCCATGACCGCCTCACTCACCAGGCGATCGTAAACCACCACTTCAGCGCCGTGCAGTAAACGCAGCGCTTTTACCGTCAGCAGGTCGACATCGCCCGGCCCGGCGCCCACTAACCAGACGCGGCCGGGACGGGACGCGTTTTCGGGCGCCAGCAGTTTATCTAAGGTGTGAATAGCCAGCGTCATAATTCCTCCGGGACAGAGACGGACAGCAGAAGGTGTTTTAGCTCCGGCAGACAGGAGCCACAGTTGGTGCCACATTTGAGCGCTTTGCCCAGTGCCTGGGTGCTGTGGCAACCCTGACGAACAGCATCAAGAATCGTTTGTTCGCCCACGCCATAGCAGCTACAGATAATGCGTCCTGTCGCAGGGGCCTGCGCCGCCTGGCCTGCCAGCAGCGCGTGGCGTGCAGCGGCGTCCGCCGGTGCCTGACGAAAGGCCTGAGCGACCCTGTCGTGCTGGATTTCAGGTAAACGCAGGTCAGCATAAAAGGCCAGCTCCAGTTCACCGTCGCGCCAGGCCAGAAGTCGATAGCTGTAGCCGCCATCGCTGGCGGTTTGCAGTTGCAACCCTTCAACGCTGAACTGAGACGCCAGCCAGCGCTGCGGCTGGTCCTCTCCGCCCAGCACAAAGCGATGCGCGCCCTCATACGGGGTGCGCGCCCAGTAACGCAGCCCGGCCGGTGGCGCACTGTTTTTCTGCCAGAGCCAGCCCTGCCAGCGGGGTTGGAATAACTGAATTCGCACCGCTGTCTGTTTGAAGGCGGGCTGAGCCGAAACCGGGCAACAGGCCGCGGCCACTAACCCCCCGACGTTACCCTGCAGGCTGAACTGGCGGTTCCAGTGCATCGGCACAAACAGCTCACCGCGCCGCAGACCGCTGTCCAGCGTCACGCGCACCACCATCCATCCCCATTCAGACTGCACCCGCGCCAGCGCCCCGGCAAACAGGCCATAACGGCGCGCCTCTTCCGGATGCAAGGCGGCAAAAGGTTCGTCACAGTGCTGCATCAGGCGAGGCACCAGCCCGGTACGCGTCATGGTGTGCCACTGATCGCGTACGCGCCCGCTGTTCATCAGTAAAGGATAATGGGCACTGCGCTCTAAAGGCGGCGGCGTGGCCGGTGGCAGCAGCCGTGCCTTGCCATCGGGATGATAAAAACGCCGGTCGCTGAACAGCCGGGCACAGCCTTGCGGATGTTGAGCATTGATCGGCCACTGAACGGGCGTCAGCGCATCCCACTCGGCATCGCTGAGCTGCGCCAGGCCGCTGATATCAAAAGCGCGTTCGCCGTGGTTCTCAAAGCCCGACAGCGCCGCATGCTCGCGGAAAATCGCCGCCGGATGGGTCCAGTTAAATGCCTCACCGAATCCCAGCCGCTGCGCCACCTGCGCCAGCAGCCACCAGTCGGGTTTGGCCTCCCCGGCGGGCGCAACAAAGGCGCGCTGTCGGGAAATACGGCGTTCAGAATTGGTCACGGTGCCGTTCTTTTCGCCCCAGCCCTGGGCGGGGAGCAGAATATGGGCAAAGGCCGTGGTATCCGTTTGCGCCAGCACGTCGGAGACGATCACCAGCGGACAGTTGGCCAGCGCCCGGGCCACGCGATTGCCTTCCGGCATTGACACAGCCGGATTGGTGCCCATGATCCAGACGGCTTTAACCTCTCCCCGTTCGATCGCGTCAAACAGCGCCACGGCAGTCAGTCCGGACTGGCGTGCAATGGTCGGGCTGTGCCAGAAACGCTGCAAACGATCGCAGTCCGCTTCGTTAAAGCCCATGTGCGCCGCCAGCTGGTTCGCCAGCCCGCCCACTTCACGTCCGCCCATGGCATTGGGCTGGCCGGTGAGTGAAAACGGCCCACAGCCGGGACGGCCTATTTTTCCGCTGAGAAGATGCGCATTAATTATCGCATTGTTATTGTCACTGCCGCTCTGTGACTGGTTGATGCCCATGCACCATAAGGTCAGAACCCGATCACGCTGGGCAAACAGCTGATAAAAGGCCACCACCTGCGCATCACTAAGATCGCAGTGTTCAGCGACCTCGGCAATGCCCCACTGGCTGGCTGCCTGCAGGGTGGCTTCAACGCCGTCCAGGTGCGGCAACATTGTCGCCTCAATGCCCTGATTCTGGGCCAGCCAGTGCAGCAGGCCTGAAAACAGAGCCGGATCGCTGCCCGGCCGCACCGCCAGGTGGAGACCGGCGATATCACAGCTGGCGGTGCGGCGCGGATCGATCACCACCACCTGCATCTCCGGCCGCTGCTGTTTCGCCTGTCTCAGGCGCTGAAAGATGACCGGATGGGCCCAGGCCGCGTTAGAGCCGACCATCACGATCAGATCCGCCCTCTCCAGATCCTCATAGCAGCAGGGTACCGCATCGGCCCCGAGCGCCCGCTTATAGCCCACCACCGCTGAAGCCATACAGAGGCGCGAGTTGGTATCGATATTGGCGACGCCAAGAAAGCCTTTCATCAGCTTGTTGGCCACGTAGTAATCCTCCGTGAGCAGCTGGCCTGAGCCATAAAAGGCCACGGCCTCAGGGCCGTGCTCGGCGATAATCTTTCGAAGCCCGTCAGCGGCGGCATCCAGCGCCGCCGCCATGCTGACCTGCTGTTGATGAATACAGGGATGCAGCAGGCGTCCCGTCCGGGTCAGCGTTTCCCCCAGCGCGGCCCCTTTAACGCACAGTCGCCCGCCGTTGGCCGGATGCAGCAGATCGCCACTCACCTGTGCAGATTCGCTGTGTTGCAGGGTCACCTCGACGCCACAGCCCACGCCGCAATAGGCACAGGTGGTTTTCATGATGCCTGCGCCATCAGGTTAAGCGGACGGTTAGCGACCCAGACCTGACCATCCTCCAGCTTCACCGGCCAGCAGCGCAGCTGATGCTGCGGATCATCCAGACTTTGGCCGTCGCGCAGGCGCACGCGCTGTTTGTAGAGCGGTGAAATAACGACGGGTTCACCGGCCACATCGCCGAGAATACCGCGCGACAGCACGCTGGCGTCGCTGCCCGGCTCGCGATCTTCGAGTGCATAACAGTCGTCGCCAAAACGGAACAGCGCAATGCGCACGCTGCCGAGGCGCGCACCGATCCCCGCTTCGGCCGGAATGGCATCCAGCGAACAGACTTCGCTCCAGGTTTCGGCGGGCAGGTGCATCAGCGGAATACCGCTGGCGGCGTGCGGCTGACGCTGACCGCGTACGCGCGCATAGTGCAGCGTTTCATCCGGCTGATCGCTGTTCACCGTGGCGGTAAACAGCGCCCGGCGTGATGGCTCTGCCAGCGTGGTCTGCCATTCACACTGATACGTTTCCACAACCTGCTGCATTTCCTGCTCCAGCACTGCGGCAATACCGAGGCTGTCATTGATCACGACGTCGCGCAGGTAATCCAGGCCACCTTCCATGTTATCCATCCAGACGCTGGTGCGCTGTAAGCGCGCCGCCGTGCGCACGTAGAACATCAGAATGCGGTCGACATACCGGATCAGGGTTTCATCATCCAGATCGCTGGCAAACAGCTCGGCATGGCGCGGTTTCATGCCGCCATTGCCGCACACGTACAGGTTCCAGCCCTTTTCTGTGGCGATCACCCCAATATCTTTGCTCTGCGCTTCCGCACATTCGCGGGTACAACCCGAGACGGCCATTTTGATTTTGTGCGGCGCGCGCAGGCCTTTGTAGCGATTCTCCAGATCGATGGCGAAGGCGGTGGAATCCTGTACGCCGTAGCGACACCAGGTCGAGCCCACACAGGATTTCACCGTACGCAGCGATTTCCCGTAGGCATGGCCGGTTTCAAAGCCTGCCGCCAGCAGGGTTTCCCAGATCTCAGGCAGTTGATCCAGCCGGGCGCCAAACAGGTCAATGCGCTGACCGCCGGTAATCTTGGTGTAGAGATCGTAACGTGCTGCCACTTCGCCAATGGCGATCAGCCCCTGCGGCGTGATCTCCCCGCCCGGCACGCGCGGCACGACGGAATAGGTGCCGTCTTTCTGGATATTGGCAAAGTAGCGATCGTTGGTATCCTGAAGCGGCAGATGGGCCGGTTTCAGCAAATAGTCATTCCAGCACGAGGCCAGCAGAGAACCGACCAGCGGTTTACACACCTCGCAGCCGCAGCCGCGTCCGTGCCGCGCCAGCAGGTCATCGAAGGTTTTGATTTCGTTGATGCGGATCAAGTGATAAAGCGCCTGACGTGAATAGGCAAAATGTTCGCAGATGTCTTTTTTCACCTCAACGCCCAGGTCTTCCAGCTGGAACTCCATCACCTGCTTCACCAGTGCCGAGCAGCCGCCACAGCCCGTCGCGGCTTTGGTGCAGCTTTTAATGCTGGCCATATCGCCACAGCCACTCTGCACCGCCTGACAGATATCGCCTTTGCTGACGTTGTGGCAGGAGCAGATTTGGGCGCTGTCGGGCAGCATGGCAACGCCCAGACCTTTGGCTGGCGCACCCTGCAGCGCAGGCAGGATCAGCCCTTCCGGCGCCTCCGGCAGCGGCATCGCGTTCAACATCATCTGCAGCAGCGTGGCATAGTCGCTGCTGTCCCCGACCAGCACGCCGCCCAACAGCCGTTTACTGTCGGCGCTGACCACGATCTTCTTGTAGATACCCTTCGGGCCGTCGGCCCAGTAGTAGCTCAGGCTGCCTGCCGTTTTGCCGTGTGCATCGCCAAAAGAGGCCACTTCCACGCCCAGCAGCTTCAGTTTGGTGCTCATATCGGCCCCGCTAAACCGGGCTGGCTCGGCGGCCAGATGCCCGGCCAGCACGCGCGCCATCTGATAGCCCGGCGCCACCAGGCCAAAAATTTGTCCGTTCCACAGGGCACATTCGCCGATAGCGTAGATATCCTCATCGCTGGTCTGGCAGACGTCATTGATCGTAATGCCGCCGCGTGGACCAACGCTGATCTCGGCGGTGCGGGCCAGCTCGTCACGCGGCCGGATGCCCGCAGAGAACAGCACCAGATCGGTGGCCAGTTCGCCACCATCGGCAAAGTGCAGCACCAGGCTGCCGTCTGGCTGGGTCGCAATCTGTTCAGTATGCCTGGAGGTATGAACCGTCACGCCGAGTGAATCAATTTTCTGCCGCAGCATCAGCGCGCCGCCTTCATCCAGTTGCACAGCCATCAGGCGCGGCGCAAACTCAATGACGTGGGTTTCCAATCCCAACTGCTTCAGCGCATTGGCGGCTTCCAGCCCCAGCAGACCACCGCCGATGACCACACCGCGCTGGCTTTTACCGGCACAGGCGGCTATCGCATCCAGATCGTCCAGCGTGCGGTACACAAAGCAGCGTTCGCCCTCATGGCCCGGCACCGGTGGCACAAACGCGCGCGAACCGGTCGCCAGCACCAGTTTGTCCCAGCACAGTGCTTTGCCGTCGCTGGTGCGCAGGCAGCGCTGTTGACGATCGATCGCCTCCACCCGACAGCCGCTGCGCAGTTCAATGCCGTGTTGGGCAAAAAAGTCCTCACCAACCAGCGAGAGCTGCGCGGCATTTTTGCCGGTGAAGTACTCAGACAGGTGCACGCGATCGTAGGCCGGATGGCGCTCTTCGCCGTACACCACAATGTGATAATGCTGATGCAGGCCACGCGCGACCAGCTGTTCCAGAAAATGGTGGCTGACCATGCCGTGACCCACGACGGCTAATACAGGTTTAGAGTGATTCATCACGGGGTTTCCTGCAGCCTGCGGCTGCGTTTCAGGTTCATCAAGGCCAAACAGCGTATTGACAGAAACCTGCCTGGCGTTATGCAGTTGGTTCAGCAACGCGGCACCCTGCTGGCAGTCGCCATACAGCAGCACCCCGTTGAGCCGTCCCTGTTTGAGAAAAAGACGTCGATAGTGACCGGAAAGCGGATCGAAACTGGTGATTGACGGCGCTTCACGAATATCACCCGCGCTGAACAGCGAAATGCCACTGACCTTCAGCCGCGTGCCGGTGGCTTCACTAAAGAAATCGGCCTGAGGACGTCCCGCCAGCTGTGCGGCCAGCACCGTTGCCTGCGCCAGGCAAGGTGCAACCAGACCAAAGGTTTCTCCGCTAATTTCACAGCATTCGCCGACCGCATAGATCCCGGTATGGGCGGTGCGTAACTGCCGATCGACCAAAACGCCGCGCTGGCAGGGAATACCTGACGCCTGGGCCAGCGTGATGTCCGGCTGCACGCCAATGGCGATAACGACCTGTGTCGCCGCCAGCTGGCGACGGTCGTTAAGCACCAGCGACTGCGGGCCGATTTCTGCAATGCAGCAATTCAGTTCACAGCGGATACCGCGTGCGCTGAGCTGGGCTAGCAGTAATTCTCCTGCCATGGCGTCCAGTTGCCTGTCCAGTAAGCGTGACTGGCGATGCACCAGCGTGACCTGGCGGCCTTGCGCCTGAAGCGCAGCTGCCGCCTCAATGCCCAGAAAACCGCCGCCGACGACCACGACCGGCCCGCCGCCGGCCAGCAGTAAATCCACATCCTCCAGCGTGCGGAAAGCCGTTACGTGCGGCAGATCGATGCCTGCCACCTGCGGCATACGCGGCTGCGATCCGGTCGCCAGAATAAGACGATCCCAGTGCAGCAGACGCTGGCAGGTACGCAACGTGCGCGCCGCCACATCCACCTGCCCGGCCGTTTCGCCCGCCAGCAGGGTAATGCCCCGGCGCACGTACCAGTCACGGTCGTGAATCTGGATTTGATCCACGGTTTTTTCACCCGCCAGCAGTGGCGACAACAGCACGCGGTTGTAGTTACCGTGCGGTTCACGGCCAATGACCGTAATGTCATAACGCTCCGGCGCCAGCTGCAACAGCGTTTCCACGGTGTGCATGCCCGCCATCCCGTTACCGACCACCAGCAGCCGTTGTCTCATGATGTTTTCCTTACGCCGCCGAGGTCTGTTTTTCGTAAAGAAAATGCAGCACTTTCTGGCGCAGCTGGTGATAACGCGCATCGTCTGCCAGCGCCACCCGCGAACGCGGTCGGGCCAGATCAACGGTAAGGATGTCGCCAACCTGTGCGGCCGGGCCATTGGTCATCATCAGTACGCGGTCAGAGAGCAGCACGGCCTCATCCACGTCGTGAGTAATCAGTACGATGGTGGTATTCAGCTCCTGCTGAATACGCATTACGCTGTCCTGAAGGTGCGCGCGGGTTAAGGCATCCAGCGCGCCGAACGGCTCGTCGAGCAGTAAAACGCGTGGCTTCATTGCCAGCGCGCGGGCGATGCCGACGCGCTGCTTCATTCCGCCGGAGATCTCGCCAGGGCGCTTATGCATGGCATGGCTCATTTGCACCCGGTTCAGGTTGTGCTCAATCCAGTCGTGCATGTCCGCCTTGTTCATCTTGCCTTTAAAAACCTGCTGCACCGCCAGTTCGACGTTTTGAAACGCCGTCAACCACGGCAGCAGGGAGTGGTTCTGGAACACCACCGCCCGCTCGGGCCCCGGGCCGGTAACTTCACGGTTATCGCACAGCAGCACGCCGCTGGTGGGTCGGGTCAGACCGGCAATCAGGTTAAGCAGCGTGGATTTACCGCAGCCGGAGTGGCCGATCAGACTCAGGGTTTCGCCCTGATGAATATCGAAACTGACATTGTCCAGCGCCAGAAAATCGCCGCCCGAGGTGGTAAAGCGCTGGCTGACCTGTTGTACGCGAATGATAGGTTGCATGATGTTCCCCTTATTTATCCCAGCTAAAACGACGCGCCAGCAGCATCAGTCCCTGCTCAAGCAGCAGGCCGACCACACCAATCAGCAGAATGGCAATCAGGATGTTTTCAACGTTCAGGTTGTTCCATTCGTTCCAGATCCAGAAGCCAATGCCCAGACCGCCCGTCAGCATTTCCGCCGCGACAATCACCAGCCAGGCGATGCCAATAGAGAGGCGTACCCCGGTGAGGACGGCAGGCAGCACGGCGGGAAACAGAATGCGGCGCATAATGGTCCATTCAGAGAGCTGCAGCACGCGCGCCACGTTGAGGTAATCCTGCGGAATGCGCTGCACGCCTTCTGCGGTGTTGATAATCATCGGCCAGATCGAACAGATAAAAATGGTCCAGCTAGAGGCCGGTTCTGCGCGCTGGAACAGCAGCAGACCGATAGGTAACCAGGCCAGCGGGCTGACCGGACGCAGCAAGGCGATAATGGGATTGAACATGCGCGCCACAAAGGTGAAACGCCCCAACAGAAAGCCGGCGGGAATGCCCACCAGCGCCGCCAGACCGAACCCGATGGCCACGCGCTGCAGCGAGGCCAGAACGTTCCAGCCAATGCCCTGATCGTTAGGGCCGTTGTTATAGAACGGATCGGCAAACAGGACTTTCGCCGCCGCCCAGGTCGCATAAGGACCCGGAAAACCCTGGCTGTACAGCGCCGCGATCTGCCATACCAGAAGCAGGAGCAGGACACCGCACAGCGCCGGAATACAGCGCTGCAGCAGCGGACGCAGGCGCGCAGGCGGGCGCACTTTTTTAGGCGTAACCTGGAGGGAAACCACCGTTGCCTGAGTGGGCGTATTAACCGGCTGCGCCAGTGGACGAGTCTGGGTTTTCATCAGGGCCTCTCTTAACGTTTGATCGCGAAGCTGGCGGCGTAGGCGGCGGGATCGGTGCCATCCCATACTTTGCCGTCCAGTAAAGTGCTGCTGCGCATGTCGCTGCCGGGCAGCGTGACGTTGCCGACCGCGCTGGCAGCCTGTTTGTAGATATCAATACGGTTAATCTGCCTGGCGACTGCCAGATAATCGGGATCGCTGGTGAGCATGCCCCAACGCTTAAGCTGGGTCAGGAACCACATGCCATCGGAGAGATAAGGGAAGCTGACGCTGCCGTCGTGAAAGAAACGCATCGCATGGGGATCCTGCCATTTTTGACCCAGTCCGTTTTCGTACTGGCCCAGCATGCGCCCTTCCAGCGTCTCGGGTTTGGTGTTGATCCAGGCGCGTCCGGACAGTACCTGCGCCGTTTCACGTCGGTTATCGTCTGACGCATCGATCCAGCGCGCGGCTTCCAGCACCGCAGACGTGAGCGCGCGGGCCGTATTCGGGTTGTCTTTGACCCACTCTGCGCGGGTGCCCAGAATTTTTTCCGGATGATCCGGCCAAATCTGCTGGCTTGTGGCAGCGGTGAAACCAATATTGTCGCTGATCGCCCGCTGGTTCCACGGCTCTCCCACGCAGAAGCCGCTCATGTTACCAATCTTCATATTCATCACCATTTGCGGGGGCGGAACCACGACGGTGCGCACGTCCTCAAACGGGTTGATACCGGCGTTAGCCAGCCAGTAATAGAGCCACATGGCATGGGTGCTGGTAGGAAAGGTATGCGCGAAGGTCATGCTGCCCTTCGCCTGGCTGTCGATAGTTTTTTTCAGGCTGGCGCCATCGGTCACCTTCTGCGCCTTGAGCTGGTTTGACAGTGAGATGGCCTGACCGTTGTTGTTTAACGTCATCAGGTTCGCCATATCGTGCTGAGGACCGGCGACGCCCAGCTGCAGGCCATAGATCAGGCTGTAAAGTACGTGTGCTGCATCCAGTTCACCCGAGGTGAGTTTATCGCGTACCGCCGCCCAACTCGCTTCTTTGCTGGCCTGCAGCGTCAGGCCGTATTTCTTGTCAAACCCCTTTACCGAGGCCATAACCACCGGCGCGCAGTCGGTCAGTGGAATAAAGCCGACGCGCACGGTCGGTTTTTCTGGCGCGTCGGAACCTGCCGCCCATACCGCGTTGCGCAATCCCGGCAGCAGCCAGAGTCCACCGACGGCGGCGCCGGATAACAGCAGTTGACGACGAGAGAGTGAAACTGGCGATTTGCTCATCTTTACCACCCTGAAGAAATAAAAAAAGGCGTCCTCCCCACTGCTCTCGCAAGGGGACGGACGCCTTTATCCAAAGCACTCGCTCTACCGCCGTTGGCAAAGCAAATACGTACACTCTTTAAGGTAAAGCAAACCGCGTGCCAGAATTATTTGCCGTCGCGTCTGCCCTGCGCGGCAAAGAGGTGATGGATTTTTAATCGTTTTTGCACGTTGGTGACGCAGGTCACGCACAAGCGTTGTGCAGCTAACCCTTTCGGGTTAGCGCTTCACTGTGGCTGCGACCGTCACGATCGCCTGGGCGATTTCCGGCAGCCGTTTGTTTTGATCCATCGCGCTTTTGCGCAGCGTCTGCCAGGCCTTTTCTTCGCTCAGGCCATGCTGCTGCATCAGCCAGGTTTTAGCCTGATCGAGCAGCTTGCGCTCTTCGAGCGTGGCGCGCATCGCTGCCAGCTCATTGGCCTGGCGCTGCAGATGCTGAGACTGCTCACCAATCAACGACAGTAACGATCGCCCCAGCTGTGGAGCGAGGCCTTCGCTGTTAAGCGCGGTGGGCCGGGTAGCCAGCCAGTCTGCGCCAGACACATAGAGCGTGAAGTCGCAGCCTGACGTCGCCACGCTCAGGGGCGCGCCAGCCTGATGCTGCGCCAGGGCGATAGCCTCCCGGCAATGCGCCATCAGCACGGCAGACAATTGGTCCTCAAGCGACTTCATTTGATCGATGCGCTCAGATAGCAGCGAGAACCAGTGCAGCGCCCCGCTCTCGTCGCGCCTGCCGTCGGTACAGGCGATGCGCCTCAGCCGCTCAATTTCCCGGCCAGGCTGCGCCAGCGGCTGCCAGTTGCGCAGCACGGTCTCATCGGCAAACTGCTGAAAGGTAGTAAAGCTCTGTTCCTGCGCCTCAATAAGCGCCACCATCGTGCTGCGCTGTTCGGCCGTAAACTGCCCGGCCGCAAATCCGGCCGCGCCCTGGGCCCGCTCCTGCCCCGTCAGTTCTTTGCCCTGCATGAAGCTGAACAGGGCGATAAGTGCCCGGGTGATTTCCGGATGGCTGGCGGTGTCGGCCGCTTCAAACACCAGATTAAGCAGGCTACGAATAATCGCATTGAACGCCGCCATCGCCTGCGCATGTGTGACGTCCTGACGGGCGATCTTCTGGCGCAGAACCGGCAAGTCTGCCAGTGCCTGTAACGCTGTCGCGATCAGGTTGCAAAAACGGCTGTATCCGGGTTGAGCCTCCGCTTTGGGTAATGCCCGGCTGAACGCAAGCTGGCTCCGGCTGACATCCTGCTCACTTGCCGTGCGCTCCCCGCCATACAGCCGCCCTTGCGAACAGATCCACAGGTTGCTGGCCCCCCGTTCGCGCTGCAGCTGATGAACCAGCTCGCTGACCGTAGTAATTAATTTACCGGTCTGCCGAAGTCGCTCCAGACTGGCAATATCGCTTTGCCGTGAGGCCTGCAACCAGCTCAGTGCGTCATCCATTGCTCAACCCTCTGAATGCAAAAAAAGAGTCAAGCAAAAGCCGTGCCGCTTCCGATCGCAGGGCCATAAGGATGAGACTGCCTGAACAATGACCGCCAGGAACGCAGTCCAGGCAATGCGGGCTGTTAAATTGTTATTGGTGCTTACGCTTTTTTTTGCCTGTCATCTGACTGTGCCACTATCCAGCCCGACGTGTCTGGCTGGCCTCAGCATGACTGCTTTGCCCTGTGCGCGGCAAGGTGAAACCGCCACGACACCGCGGTGTGACAAGAAGGTGATGAACGCGCTTTACCATGCTATATCATTGGGTGCAATGGTTTGAATTCTCAAAAGTCTTAGGTAGACTGAGCGCTGTACAGGATAAATGTCATTTACCGCATTATCTTAACGGCTTACCTACCCGACTGCGCTTCCTCCCCAGTGAAGGTGAACAGCCGTGTTCTGATGAACAACATGCAGGTATATTGATAATATCGTGAGGAAAAAGGTGAAAAAAAATTTAGCGTTTATCCTGTTAGCGGGGCTTTTATTGTCCGGCTGTAAAACGCCACCGCCTGCGGTGAATGATGACACCCTGGTCACCAGTGATGTGAACGGTGTGAAACTGGTACACCGTCATGCCGTGGCGGCACCCACAACCTTTACGCCCATAAATCAAACCTGGCGCGCCCTGTACAAGGCGTCGGTGATGACCCAACCCGATTACGGCGGCAAGGTTGTTCGTTACCTGGAGGCGGGAAAGTCTTTTGAGGTTCTTGGCAGCGTGGAGAACCACTGGCTGGCCATTGCTGACAAGCCGGATGGCATGTTAACCGGCTACGTGCCGCTGAAGGCGGGCGTAGAACGTCATCGTTATGATGACACGTTACGCAATGACCGTCCGCGTCCGCGAAAAACTAAACAAGTGTGCGTTGACGTCGGAGGCGACAGCAAAGCCTGTCGTAATACCGCGACGGCGACCTGGATTCTGAACTAATGAAATTAACTACCTGCCCTGCTGGTCACGTTGCCAGAAACGTTATCTGTCGCGGGAAGAACACACAGTAATGAGCGTGGAATCCTCACCGCGAGAGGTCACGACCTCGGGTACCGAAAATCTTTTGCTTAAAGCGGCCTCGCCACTGCTGAATGCGGTGGTGCAGATTCGTCAGGCCGCCACGCACGACGATCCTGCGGGTTTACGTCAGTCACTGATTGATGAAGTGCGCGCCTTTGAACAGCGCTGCAAGCAGGCGGGTTTGCCGTTTGAAATGATCATTGGCGCACGTTACTGCGTCTGCAGCGCGCTGGATGAAGCGGCCGCGCAAACGCCCTGGGGCACGCGCGGCGTCTGGTCCGGTAACGGCATGCTGGTGACCTTTCACAATGAAAGCTGGGGCGGTGAAAAATTCTTTCAACTGCTGTCTCGTATCTCGCAAAGCCCTCAGCAACACCTCTGGCTGCTGGAAATCATCCATTACTGTCTGTTACTGGGTTATGAGGGTCGTTATCGGGGCAGTGAAAAAGGCCGGGCGCAGTGCGACAGCCTGCGGGCACGACTCAAGGCCCTGATTGATGAAACCCGCGCTCAGCAAAGTACCGATTCCGCCCCGCTGGTGCAGGTGCATCCGCTGGTCAGCACGCTGGCGCGGCCGATGGTGCCGCTCTGGGCCTGTGCGATGCTCGTCGCCCTGATCGGCTGTCTGATTTACAGCGGGCTGAACTGGCGACTGGGCAATGCGGCCGAACCGCTGCTGCGCAGCCTCTACAACATGCCGCTGCCGCAAATCACGGTGAATCGCCGCCCTTCCTCGCCGCAGGCCCTGCTGGATTTACGCCAGCGGCTCAATGACGTGATCGCCGCCGGTCAGCTGGAGGTCAGTGATGGCGCGTTTGGCAGCAAGGTAATTATTCCTGCCGACAAGCTGTTTGCCGAGCAGGGAACGGTCATCAACCCGGTAGGACGGGCCATCCTGGCGCGGGTTTCCAGCGCGATGAAAGATGTGAAGGGCACGATTCTGGTGTCGGTGTTTACCGACGACAAGCCCGTGGACGGCAGCCGCTTTGCCTCCAGCTACGAATTTTCTTTTGCCCGGGCGCGCTCCGTCAGCCAACTGCTGCAGGTGCAGCTCGCTGACACCCATGTTATCCGCTCTGAAGGCCGCGGTGACAGCGATCCCCTGCTGCCGAACGACAGCAGCGAGAACCGAACCCGCAACCGCCGTGTTGAAATTACGCTGTTCGCTGCACCTGAAACACTGAGCACTCACCAAGGAACACACTGATGCGCGCTTCTTTTCGCTTATTTTTAACGCATCGACTGCTGTGGAGCTTTATCGGTGTAACGGCACTGAGTTGCCTGTTGTGGATGCTGGGGCCGCTTATCACCTGGAATGAAACCCGTCCGCTTGAACCCGCCCTGCACCTCGAAATCGCCGTGAGCACGCTTTATCTGCTATGGATCGTGCTTCAGTTAATCCCTGCGGTGTACCGCGCCTGGTATAACAGCCGTCTGCTGGATCGGCTGCAGGTGGTTGAAAGCGACGATCCCGCCGAGCGTCAGGCGACAGAAGCCCTGCTGAGTCAGCGTTTTAGCGAAGCAGCCATGCGCCTGAAACGCACCCATTTTGGCCGGCGTCAGGGCAGCCTGTGGGCACGCATCAACGCGAATTATCTCTACCAGCTGCCCTGGTACCTGATGATTGGCGCGCCGGGTGCCGGTAAAACCACCGCGTTGCTGAACGCCGGACTGAAGTTTCCCCTTACTGATACTTTTGGTAACGAGGCTGTGCGCGGCGTCGGCGGAACACGCAACTGCGACTGGTGGTTCACCGACAGTGCGGTATTGATCGACACCGCCGGACGTTATGCGTTACAGGAGAGTCAACGCGCCCGTGATGCCAGCGAGTGGCAGAGCTTTATTAATCTGCTGAAGCGCTATCGTGCCCGACAGCCGATCAATGGCGTGATCATGAGCATCAGCGTCGCAGATTTGCTGAGCGACTCGGCCGAGGCGCGTTTTGAGCAGGCTAACGCCCTGCGTGACCGCCTGAACGAGCTGCACCAGCACACCGGTATTCACTTCCCCGTGTATATCATGGTGACCAAGACCGACCTGCTGAAAGGCTTTATGAGCTATCACGGCTCGCTGGATAAAGCCCGACGCGATGCCATCTGGGGATTCACCTTTCCCTGGGATGCCGGTAAGCCCAATAAGCAGGACTGGCATCCGCACTTCGACCTGCAGTTTACCCAGTTAGAGCAGAAGCTGCAGCTACAGCTGGCCGATCAGATGACCCACGAGCGCGATCTCAATGAGCGGGCAGAGTGTTTCCTGTTTCCGCAGGAGTTCTCGTCTCTGCGCCCGCTGCTCAGCGAATACCTGGACATTGTGTTTTCACCCCGCGCTGAAACCGTCGCCTGGAATCCGCGCGGGCTGTTCTTTACCAGCGGCACCCAGGAGGGCTTACCTTTCGACAGGGTGATGGGTGAGCTCAGCCGCAAACTGCAACTGCGCCAGGCCGGTTCCCATTCGATTGCCGCCTGGGACCGCGTGAACCGCAGCAGCCCTATTCCCGGAAATAAAGGCCAGAGCTTTTTTATTCGCGATCTGCTGAGCAATCTGGTGTTCAAAGAGAGTGGTCTGGCGGGCAGCAACCGTCGCTGGGAGTACCGCAATCAGCTGCTGCACTGGATTGGCTACGGCATGCTGGCCGGCGCGCTGGTGATCATGAGCGGCTTATGGCTGACGAGTTACTATCAGAACCAACACTATCTGCAGCAGGTTACGGCGCGATTACCGGTTATCTCACAACAAAGTCAGCAGGTGATACATCAGCCCGCTGATAATATTTTTGATCTGCTACCCTTTCTGAATAACCTGGTGAAGTTACCCGTTTCCGACCAGTTTTCTCTCGATAATCCGCCGCTTACTATGCGGGCCGGTTTATATCGTGGGAACCAGGTCAGCGATGCGGCCTGGGCGCTTTATCAAAATGCGCTTAAGTCTTTATTGCTGCCCCGCGTGGCGCAACAGATCACTAACCTGCTGCGTAATGACCCAGGTGACGATAACGAGTACAGCCGAAATGCGCTGCGTGCTTATCAGATGCTGTATCAGCCGAGAAATTATGATGGGGAATTCCTCCGCGCCTGGCTGCTACAGAATCTGCAACATGCGTTACCGGAGAAGGTCAGCGCCCGGGATTTGCAGCAGCTGGACTGGCATCTGAGTCAGCTGCTCGATCAGCAAATTCAGTCGTCGCCCTACGCGCGCGACAATGCGCTGATGATGCGCAAGCTGGCTGATAACTTAAATAATGCCGGTCGCGACAGTACCCTGCTGGCGACCGCGCCGCGCAAAGCTCAGCGCCTGACGACGCATAACCCATAATAGCGAGGTGAACATGCCTGTCTCTCTGGCCCCTGGCTGGTACGGTAAATTACCCTCCACGGGGGACTTTTTGCATCATCGGTTAACCGAGCAGTTGATTGCACCCTGGAACCACTGGTTTCAGCAAGGTCTGGTGCACTGGCATCATCAGGATGATGCGGTGAGCGCCGACTTCCTGCGCGCCCCGGTCTGGAATTTTGTGTTACCGATCACCCCAATACGCAATCAGGTGCAAATGGGTTGCCTGCTGCCCTCCTGCGATCGGGTCGGTCGTGCCTGGCCACTGCTGGCGTTGCTGAGTTTTCCCCTGGCCCAGTGGCATCCGGCGCAGTTAACGATTTCGGGCGACTGGTATCGGGATCTGGGCGCGACGCTGCTGAACGCCGTGACACAGCAGCAGAGTCCGGCACAGCTGGAACAGGCGATCCAGACCATGACGCCGCTGATGATCCCGGTACAGCAGCACTCCGATATCATGGATGTAATCGGTTTCCAGGATTTACCTTGCACGCTGAGCTGGCAGGACGTCGCTGAACGTTTCGACCCTCAGCAACATATTAGTTACTGGTGGAGCAATCGCAGTGACGGTTTCGTGCATGCCACGCACAAGCATAGCGGCAACCTCACCCCCGAACTGTTCTCATTACTGTTTAATCCGGCGGCAGGTGCACAGCCGGGTCGCAATGGCCTCTATCCACCGATGTTTGAGTGAGGCGTTGCTACTGTCCTCACTGACGGGATAACTCATGCAATTTACCATCGTTCAATGCACGTCTGATGTTCCGGTGAAAACCGTCACCTTTCATCCTCCAGGCGGCACTATTGGCCGCAGCCAGGATAACGACCTGGTGCTGCCGGATGAAGCCCGTTCCATTTCCCGCCTGCAGGCGCTGGTGCACCTGTCAGGCGAAGGCGAATGCCGTCTGACTAATCAGGGCAGCGTCACGCCTGTTGAACATAACGGTGTGGCCCTGAAGCGCGGCGTGCAGGTGCGCCTGAAGCACGGCGACGCCCTGCGCATTGGTGACTACGCCATTGACGTGCGCGATCCGGCCGTTCACGGCGTAAACAGCGATCCCCTGGCTTTTTTTACCGACGCCGCGACGCGAACGAATCCGCTGGATATTCCCGAACATGCCGACGTAGAGGAAGTGGCGGAAGAGCCTGCCGTGAAGCGGCCTGAACGGCGCGGCGATGCGAGGCTGGCGATTGATCCCCAGACCAGCGAAACGTTTCATGTCCCCTCTGCCGCTGGAGTGGAGCAGGACAAACTGGTGGCGGCCCTGCTCGACGGCATGGGCCTGAATAACGGCCATAATACGGCTATCAGCGAAGAGCAAATGCGCACAACGGGCAGAATGTTGAGCCTGTTCTCGCAGGGGACGGTTGCCCTGCTGTCATCACGTTCCATTCTGAAACGTGGTGTGAAAGCCGAAATGACGATGATCCTGAACGAGGCAAATAATCCGTTCAAAATCCTGCCTTCAGGCAAAACGGTTCTGATGCAGATGTACCAGAGCCAGATGCCGGGTTTTATGCAGCCCGAGCAGGCCGTGCGCGATGCGCTGGTCGATCTGCAGGCGCACCAGCTGGGCATGATCGCCGGGATCCGCGCGATTATCGCCGCGATGCTGCAGTCGTTTAATCCTCAGGGACTGGAGGAGCAGGCGCGCGCTGACGGTGCCGTATCCAAAACCCCGTTCTCGCCTTTTAAGAAAGCCGCTATGTGGGACTATTTTACGCGTCGCTACCAGCGCACCGCCGGCGAGATCGAAGACGATTTTCATACGCTATTTGGGGAAGCCTTCCTGCATGCCTACGACATGGAGGTCAATCAGTATAAAGACTCCCAGACGCGCACGGACGACGCATGAATATTGTCTTTGACCGTCATTGTCAGCAGGGGCTGCGCGATGAGAATCAGGATCGTACCGGGGTAATACTGGATGCGCGCAAAGCCTGCTTTGTCGTGTGTGACGGCGTGGCTGGCCTGCCCGGCGGCGATCAGGCCGCACAGCTGGTATGCGATGTGCTGATTGAACAATTACAGGATTGCGAGCAGGTCACCCCCGCGGTGACGCATCAGGCGGTAGAAAAGTGCCGTTCAATACTTGAAATGGCCCAGGGTAATAATCCGAATTTTTCCACCATGTGCACCACGCTTGCGGGCCTGTTTATCGACCGCACCCGACAGCGCGCATGGTGGGCGCACGCAGGTGACAGCAGGGTTTACCACTTCCGTCACGGGGTGCTGAATGAGGTGACCCGCGACCACAGCCTGGCGCAAAAGTTGTGCGATGCGGGCTATGAAAATACCGGAATTAACAGTAATTTACTCTATAATGCGCTCGGCATAGCACCCGTTCATCCTGTGAGCTTCGCTGACGAAATTATGCTGGAAGACGGGGATGCGTTTTTAGTGTGCAGCGACGGTTTCTGGCTGAATCTGACCACCACGGAAATGGAACAGGCTCTGCGCATGGTCAATGACTGTGATGAGTGGCTGACGTTAATGGCGCAGGCGGTGAACCGCGACGTAAAGAAAGACAACCTTAGCGCTCTGGCGGTGTGGATTGGTGAGCCGCAAGATGCCACCCTGCTCTACACGCTGTCTGACTCAGCACGTTTTCTGCCCTCAGGCTATTGATTAAAGGAACACTATGAAATTGTGGTTGCCCGCTATAGCCACGTTGTTTATGGCCTTTGCTGCGCAGGCGGAAAATTATCGTGTGGTGTATTCACCCAGTCTTGAACTGGAAGTGTACATTGACAATGTTGCGGGCAAAACGCCTGATGACTGGTGCCAGGAAACGCTACCGATCCGTATCGTATCGGGCAAAGACCAGGATTCAGCGATTTTAAAATCCTTTCTGCCGCGCTTGGGCACGCTGTTAGCCAACCAGTGTAACGCGCTGGACGTCTTGCCCTGGCAGATGACGAACGACGAGGGCAAGGTGCTGGCGACGGGCAGCGCCAGCAAGCTGCAGAACTGGCGAATGATCGTGAATACCGATGCAGCCGCCCCACCACCACGGGCCAGCGCAGCCAGTCCGTCGCGTCCGGCAGACAACACGCCGCTGCAGCATTTCGCTTTACCGAACGGCTGCCGTTTCCGCACCGCGTGGGACGAGCGTGGACTGTCGATATTTGTGCCCGACAAAGGTAAGCAGCAGTGTTCATCTGAGGGCTGGCTGGAAGGCAAAAGTGAAATAACTCTGAGCGGTGGCGCGCAGCCACAGACGGTTGCAGTCAGTTTTTACCAGGGTTATCCCCTTGCCAACCTGACGCTCACCGACCAAGGCCTGCAAATTGTGGATGTGAATAAACAGCGTATGATTCTGGCCCGATCCGATGCGCCAGACAGCTGGATCGTCTTACCCTTTGATGAACAGCAGCATCTGTGGCGCTTTGACGGAACCTTATTGATCAAAGCCGAGCAGGCGACGACACAGCAGGATACCAACGCGCTGGCCTCGCGCATCAGCACCCTGCGCAGCCGCTGGGCAACCGGTTTTACGTCGTCGCAAAAAGTGAATGTGTTACTTGTCGATGCCTTGCGCGCGGATCGGGTCGATCCTGGCGCAGGTGCATGGCGTAACATCAATTAATTACCGCGTAGCCTGACAAGCAGGCCCCGATCAGAGAGTCTATTATGTCGGCTAATGACAGTCAGAAAACAATACCGAATGCCTTACCTGGCGGATATCGTTTTAACGAGTTCGAAATTAAAGAGGTGATTGGCGGCGGCGGTTTCGGCATTGTCTATCGCGCGTGGGATCATCAACTCGAACGCACCATTGCGATCAAAGAGTATATGCCTGTGTCGCTGGCGGTCAGAACACAAGACTTATCGCTGGAGCTGCGCGGTGAACGCTTTCAGAAGCTGTTTAACGCCGGTCTGAACAGTTTTATTCAGGAAGCCCGACTGCTGGCGCGCTTTAACCATCCCGGCCTGCTGCACGTTCTGCGTTTCTGGGAACAGAACGGCACCGCCTATATGGGAACGCTCTACTACAACGGCATGACGTTGAAAGAGTGGCAGATCACCAGCCATGAGGCGATTTCAGAAGCCTGGATCCGCCGCCTGCTGCCGCCGCTGTTAGGGGCGATCAACACCATTCATCAGGCTGGCTATCTGCATCGCGATATCTCGCTGGACAACATCCAGATTCAGGAAAATCAGCTACCGGTCCTGCTCGACTTTGGCTCCGCCCGCAAAGAAATTGGCAACCTGTCCGACGAAACCGAAATCATGCTCAAGCCGGGGTTTGCACCGATTGAGCAGTACAGCGAAGAAGGTGAAAGCGAACAAGGGCCGTGGACGGATATTTATGCCCTCGGTGCCGTATTACATACGCTGATTACAGGCGCCCCGCCGCCGGTCAGCGTGGTGCGCTGCATTGAAGATAACTACCTGCCGCTGGTCACGCGCAAGCCGGCAGGTTACTCGCTGCCGCTGCTGCACGCCATTGACTGCGCGCTGACGATGAAGCCCCGCGATCGCCCGCAGAATATCGATGAGTTTGCCGCGTTAATTGATTTGCCGGTTAGCGACGTTGAAGCGGTAGTGAACAGCCTGCAACAACGTAATGACGAGCAGAATAACAGCGAGGCCACCTCAGCCGATACCGCGCCGCCGGTCGTGTTAGCAATGAATCATGGTGCCACGGCGGCAGAACCCGTGACCGGACGTAACGTCCGTCGTCTGTCGCCAGGATTAGTGGCACTGGCCGCTGTGGCGCTGATTGCCGTTGCCGGGGTGGTCTGGATTGAGAATTCGCGCGCGCCTGCGGCGTCCCTCGTCAACAAGGGCCCGTCATCATCGGGCGCCGTAACGGGCACGGTGCCTGCCGGGCTGGCGAGGGTTTACCTTAAGCTCACCAACGACGAGCAGGTAGTACTGAACGGCCAGCCCGTTGCAGTACGTGCCAGCAGCAACGGTTTTGCGGTGCTCAACCTGGCCGCCGGGCAGTACCGCATTGACGTACGCGCCGGTAACAGGCTGCGCAGTCAGTCACTGGTGATTGATAAACCCGGTACCTGGCTGATTAATCCCACCAATTAGTGTGTGGCAATACAGGATCAGGGCAGCCTGGCTGCCCGCTTTGCTCAAAGATTTGCTGTCTCAGGCCTGTTTCAGCCAGTCTTGTTGCAACGCACGTACCTGGTGCGCCAGACGGATCAGGTCTTCCTCCTCCATCCCGCGCCGGGTCAGCTCGGCTTCCAGCGAGAACAAATACTGGGCATTCGACCCCAGCGGGCCGGTAGCCGCGGCAATCAATGGCGCAACGGCCTGCGGACAAGTGTCATCCTCATACAGCGGGTGACGTGGATCCATAATAAACACCAGCGCGGTCACGCGGCGACCGTCTTCCAGTGAAAGTTCACACCAGGTCGGCAGGTAGCAGCCGGTAATCATTTCTCGCTTCCACAGCAGCGCCAGCTCGTCGTGCAGGCGCGCTTCCGGCAGACGAAAGGCCAGCCCTCGGGTGATGCCGCCCTCTTTCAGCGCCAGCATGCGGCCCGGATGTGCAGCCGTGCCGCGTCCTGCGGTGAGGCGTAAACAGAATGCCCGATGCCAGCCGTCCAGTGACGCCGATGCCACCTCGTCCGCCTCAAATACCGGGTTCCACATCAGCGAACCGTAGCCGAAGATCCATACCGGGCTGTGATCGGGCCGACACGCCAGGGTTGCTGCCAGCGATGCTGCACGCTGTTCACAACTCCACAGGAGTGTTTCCTCGATATCACCAAATGACGTTTTACAATCTGCTTTTAATAAGAATTCCCGGGTTAGCAATGCGACCTCCTCAACATTCACCACATCCTGTGCAAGTGGCTCCTCTGCTCTGTGACGTTCAACATTCACTGATTCACGCTCTGTTCATTTAACTGACATTAATTATTAACACAATGAGTTGCAAGCAAGAGTCGGAGTAGAAAGTAAAAATCCACTTATATTCCGGTATTAAAAGAAAGGTTAATTACATACCAAAATCTTATTTTAAAAAAATGCTGAGATGTAACAGCTCGTTATCGCGGATTATGAACACGATAATAACGGTTTTTAATTAGTAACAAATATGGGTCGATAATGTCGGATTGGGCTGATGAGGAACAAAGCACAGGCTGACGCGCCCGCGTTGGCAGGCGACATCATTATTGAGGCAGGCTTTGCAGCAGAAACACAGTATCCCGTCGAGGCCGGATGGGTGAGCGCGTCGGCTGAACGGATGTTATTTTTTAGGATGCCATTTATCATCATCCCCTTTTTGATATGTCTGTTTTACCGCAGCCCAGGCCACCTTATGTGCCACCTCTTCACGGGATTCATCCCCACGGCGGTCGTCAGAGTCTTTGTACTCTGTCCATGCATGGTTAAAAGCCTGCTGGTAGATGTCCTGCGCGTGGGCAGGCAGAACATGTTTAACAGACTCTGGAAGATCGCTTCGCTTATCGTAGGGCATAGCCACTCCTCAGTTAACAGGGTAATGAGTAAGCCTGGCGCAGATGGCCATAAATGCAAACCAGGTTTTATTGTGCCTTCCGCGATTTTTCTCTTCAACGGCGGGTTAATGCCCCCTTTCACGGCACTTTATGGAGATAAACGCCCGGATAACTCAGGTTATGGCATCTTCTTTACCCCTGATTTCAAAAAGGAAACGTGCGATAAGTGATAGTTACTCGCCCTTCAAACCAAAAAAGCATGAAAGTAAAAAGCGGTAAATTTTTACCTTCATTGTGATTGAAAAGTTAAACTACGTAACCTATAAGTTTCAATGTAATGGCGGGTAAATGAATTACCCCTTTTATTTAGCAGAGAGGATGGTGAATGCCTTCACATGAAAAAACACGTCACAAAGAGTTTTCACTAATACTTCCCCTTATTGCCTTGGGCATACTCTATTTTTTTAGCGCACAAACCTCACTGCCTGTTGTGGTCGGTATTAACTTACTGGCGCTGTTGGCGATCCTCAGCAGCGCCTTCAGCGTCGTGCGCCATGCGGACGTTCTGGCTCACCGTCTGGGTGAACCCTACGGCTCGCTGATTCTCAGTCTTTCTGTGGTGATCCTTGAGGTCAGCCTGATTTCGGCGCTGATGGCCACCGGCGATGCGGCACCAGCGCTGATGCGCGATACGCTTTATTCCATCATTATGATTGTGACCGGCGGTCTGGTAGGCTTCGCGCTGTTGCTGGGTGGTAAGAAATTTGCCACTCAGTATGTAAATCTGGCTGGGGTAAAACAGTATCTGATTGCCATTTTCCCGTTGGCGATTCTGGTTCTGGTGTTTCCGAATGCCCTGCCGGGTGGAAACTTCACCACGGCGCAGGCGCTGCTGATCGCTGCGATTTCTGCCGCCATGTATGGCGTTTTCCTGTTGATTCAGACCAAAACGCACCAGAGCCTGTTTATCTACGAGCACGAAGATGAAAGCGATGATGGCGATCCCCATCACGGTAAGCCTTCTGCCCACAGCAGCGTCTGGCACGCTTTCTGGTTGATTATCCATTTGATTGCGGTCATTGCCGTGACCAAGATGAATGCCAACCCGCTGGAGCATTTGCTGAGCGAGATGAACGCACCTAAGCAGTTTACCGGTTTCCTGGTGGCGTTATTAATTCTTTCGCCAGAGGGACTGGGCGCGATAAGGGCTGTATTGATGAATCAGGTTCAGCGCGCCATGAACCTGTTCTTTGGCTCGGTGCTGGCGACTATTTCACTGACGGTGCCTGCGGTCTCCATTATCGCCACCCTGACCGGACAGGAACTGATCTTTGGCCTGGAGCCGCCGCAGATGGTGATTATGATTGCGTCACTGATTCTGTGCCAGATCAGCTTCTCAACCGGCAGGACCAACGTACTGAATGGCGCGGCCCATCTGGCACTGTTTATTGGTTACCTGATGACGATAATGCTGTAATCCCCTGATCCAGGACAAAAAAAAAGAGCGACTATTCGCTCTTTTTTCTTATCGGCAGCGGCTGGCTTAGTTGCTGGTGTCCAGCGCCGGGAAACTTTTGACCAAATCATCAATCGCTTTCATCTGCACCAGGAAAGGCTCCAGCTTGTCCAGTGGCAACGCCGACGGGCCATCGCACTTAGCATTGTTGGGTTCCGGATGCGCTTCAATAAACAGACCCGCAATGCCCACGGCCATACCGGCACGGGCCAGCTCTGCCACCTGCGCACGGCGCCCGCCCGAAGCGGCACCAAAAGGATCGCGGGTTTGCAGCGCGTGCGTCACGTCGAAAATGACCGGAGAGTTATTGGTCACCTTCTTCATCACGTTGAAACCCAGCATATCCACAACCAGGTTATCGTAGCCGAAGTTACTGCCGCGATCGCAGAGAATGACGTTGTCATTTCCGCCTTCGGCAAACTTATCCACGATATTGCCCATCTGGCCGGGGCTGACAAACTGCGGCTTCTTGACGTTAATCACCGCGCCGGTTTTTGCCATCGCTTCAACCAGATCGGTCTGACGCGCCAGGAAAGCCGGCAGCTGAATCACATCTACGACGTCGGCAACCGGCTGGGCCTGGGATGCTTCGTGAACGTCGGTAATGATTTTCACGCCAAACGCCTGCTTCAGCGCCTGAAAAATCTTCATGCCCTCTTCCAGGCCGGGACCACGGTAAGAGTGAATTGAGGAACGGTTGGCTTTGTCAAAAGACGCTTTGAACACGTAAGGAATGCCGAGTTTGTCGGTCACTTTTACATAGTGCTCGCAGATGCGCATGGCGAGATCGTAAGATTCCAGCACGTTCATGCCGCCGAAGAGAACAAATGGCAGATCGTTTGCGACCTTGATATCACCGATACTGACGACTTTCTGTGTCATGCCCTTTCCTTATCTGGGGTGACGCTTAATGCAGCGTCACGCGTTTTTGTTCGATTGCGTGAATCTGAACTTTGATCATCTCGCTGACCGGGTCTTCAGGACACTGTTCAACGAAGTAGGTTAAGTCATTTAACGCGATATGTTCGCACTCAAGCTGAGCGTAAATTAAACCACGATCGCGAATTTCATAGGGATCGTCCGGATCAATTCGCAGAAGTACCTGACTGACGTTCAGGGCCAGTTCCATCTGCTTCTCTTCCATCAGCGCCGCTTTCAGCGTATCCAGCATCTTGCGCATGACGCTCTCGGTTTTGGCTTCGTCCAGATCGTCATCATAAAGACGCGCCAGCGGACTGATATTGCCCTTCAGCCACACTTCCAGCGTGTGCGTGTCCAGGGTTTCCCCGTTAAAGGGATTAATCAGCCATTTGTCGCCGTCGAGCCAGTCGGCGCGCAGAATCAGCTGCGTCGGGAAAATCACCGGCATCAGAGGTAATTCCAGTTCAGCCGCGATATGCAGCAGGATCACGCCCAGCGATACCGCCGTGCCCTGACGGGTTTTCAACACCTTATCCAGCCAGAGCGCATCTGACAGGTTATAGACGCCGCTGGCACCGCCAAATTTCCACTGCTTGTAAAACAGCTCCAGCAGCTTTTCGAGCTTTAAATCGGCATCCTGTTCATGACTGACATAGTCACGGGCTTCAGCCACTAATGCAGCTAACTGTTCTTCAACTGACAACGCCGGGAAATCAGTGCGGATGGCCATCGTGGCGCCAATCACTGCCTCACACAGCGGTGTCTCACTGTAATCAAGTTGTTCGGTGGAGCTCATACTATCCCCAGTAACGGCATTTTACTCAGTGCCAGCTTAATGATCGTCACCAGCGCAATCAATGCCACGATAAAGGCGATCCAGCGGGTCCGGTCAGAACGTGGGCGGCGGCTTAACGCAACCGACCCAAGGGCAATATAGATAATAACGCCTAACAGCTTCTCAGTCAGCCAGCTTCCCTGAGGCGAAAACGGATAGAAATGGGTGATCATCACCAGTGACGCGCCGCTCAGCAGCAACAGCGTGTCATTGATATGGGGCAGAATGCGCACCCAGCGGCGTTGCAGCATGGCAGAGCCTGTGCGCTGCCAGTAAAACCGCAGCAAAAAAAGCGAAATCGTCACTGCCACGGTCAGCAGATGCAGATTCCTGATTAGCGGATAGTAAGCAAACATCGTTCATCCATGTTGTTCTTGATTATTCTTCAATAGCGCGCTCAGGCCAGGTGCGGGGCTGCCTGCCCAAACGTGACCCGGGGGTTACCGCCATAATCATTCGCCGTCGCCACCGACAGGTAATGATGCTGCTGCATCAAGTGGCGCACGGCTTCATCCTGCTGCCAGCCATGCTCCAGCAGCAGCCAGCCGCCTGGCTGTAACCAGTTTATCGCCTGCTCGATCAACAGCCGTAAATCCGCCAGGCCCGCCTCTTCCGCCACCAGCGCACTGCGTGGCTCAAAACGCACATCGCCCTCGTTAAGGTGGCGATCGTTCGCGTCGATATAGGGCGGATTACTGACAATCAGGTCGAATCTGGCTGGCGTAATCTGCGCAAACCAATGGCTTTGTATGAAGGTGGCGTTAGGGATGGCCAGATGCGCGGCGTTGCGTTGCGCCAGCGCGACCGCGGCAGGAATGCGATCGACACCAATGACGTCACAATCCGGACGTTCGCTGGCAATCGCCAGGGCTATCGCCCCGCTTCCGGTGCCCATATCCAGGACGCGTGCGGATGACTCAGGCAGATGCGCCAGCGCCTGCTCCACCAGTATTTCGGTGTCAGGACGGGGGATCAGCGTTGCGTCGTTTACCTGCAGCGGCAGCGACCAGAACTCCCGCTCGCCGATCAGATGCGCAACAGGTTCGCCCCGGGCGCGACGCGCCAGCAGCACGTCTAACTGCTGCAGCTGCGCTTCCGTCAGGAGAGTTTCATCAAACGCCACCAGCCAGCTGCGGGATTTGCCGGTCACAAACCCCAGCAAAATCTCTGCGTCTCGTTTCGGACTGTCGCCCCCACACAAGGTGGCGACCGCCTGTTTGAGCCAGTGACGGATATCCATCAGTCCTGACCGGCCAGCGCGGCCAGTTGGTCAGCCTGATATTCCTGCACAATAGGTTCAATCAGACTGTCCAGCTTGCCTTCCATGGTTTCATCCAGACGGTAGATCGTCAGGTTGATACGATGGTCGGTGACGCGGCCCTGCGGGAAGTTATAGGTCCGAATACGGTCAGAACGGTCGCCGCTGCCCAGCAGGTTGCGGCGCGTACTGGCCTCGGCTTCGTGGCGTTTTGCCATTTCTGCCGCATGGATACGCGCGCCCAGTACGGACAGGGCTTTGGCTTTGTTTTTGTGCTGAGAACGTTCGTCCTGGCACTCCACCACAATACCGGTTGGCAGGTGGGTAATACGAATCGCAGAGTCGGTGGTGTTGACGTGCTGACCACCGGCCCCTGAGGAGCGGAACGTATCAATTTTTAAATCAGACGGGTTGATCTCCGGCAGCTCGGCCTCCGGCAGTTCCGGCATCACCGCCACCGTACAGGCGGAAGTGTGGATGCGTCCCTGGGATTCGGTTTCTGGCACACGCTGAACGCGATGGCCGCCTGATTCGAATTTAAAGCGGCCATAGGCGCCTTCACCCATCACGCGGGCGATCACTTCTTTGTAGCCGCCATGTTCGCCCTCGTTGGCGCTGACGATTTCAACGCGCCAGCGACGTGACTCGGCGTAACGGCTGTACATCCGGAACAGATCGCCGGCAAAAATGGCCGCTTCGTCGCCGCCGGTGCCGGCCCGCACTTCCACAAAGCAGTCGCGCTCATCGTCCGGATCTTTCGGCAGGAGTAACAGCTGCAGCTGTTGCTCCAGGGACTCACTTTTTTCCCGTGCTTCCAGAAGCTCTTCCTGCGCCATATCGCGCATCTCAGGATCGTCGAGCAACATTTTGGCGGTTTCGATATCGTCCTGGTTCTGCTGCCAGTCGCGGAAGCAGCGCGTGACATCGGTCAACTGAGCATATTCACGCGACAAAGCACGAAAGCGGTCCTGATCGGCAATCACGCCGGCATCGCCCAGCATCGCTTCCACTTCTTCATGGCGCTCCTGCAGCGCTTCCAGTTTAGCAACAATAGAGGTTTTCATTTAACTGTGGGATTCCCGTAACAGATGACGACAGCAGTGTGCCTAATCGAGACCCAGGCTGTCGCGTAAAATCTGCAGGCGTTCGCTATCGCCGTCGCGGGCGGCCTGCTGAAGAGATTTGGTTGGAGCATGAATCAAACGGTTGGTCAGCTTATGGGCCAGTTCCTGCATGACTTTCTGCGGATCTGCCCCCTGCTGCAGCGCCTGGAGCGCACGGCCTTCCAGCTCAGCGCGAATATCGTCTGCCTGCGAGCGGTACTCACGAATGGAGTTAACCGCGCCTTGCGAACGCAGCCAGGCCATAAAATCGCTGCACTCCTGCACCACAATGCTTTCGGCCTGCACCGCAGCGGCTTTACGCTGGGCAAGGTTTTGCTCAATGATGGCCTGCAGATCGTCAACGCTGTAAAGATAGGCGTTAGCTAATTTGCCCACTTCCGGCTCCACATCGCGGGGTACCGCAATATCCACCAGCAGCATCGGCTGATTACGACGCGCTTTTAACGCGCGCTCCATCATGCCTTTACCGATAATCGGCAGCGGGCTGGAGGTGGAGGTGATCACGATGTCGGCATCGGCCAGGCGGGAATCAATATCGGCCAGGCTAATCACTTCTGCACCGACTTCGTTAGCCAGCAGTTCCGCACGTTCACGGGTACGGTTCGCAATGATCAGCTTTTTCACCTGATGCTCGCTGAGATGACGGGCCACCAGTTCGATGGTTTCGCCCGCGCCCACCAGCAGCACGTTCACCGTGGACAGTGACTCGAAGATTTGACGAGCCAGCGTACAGGCGGCAAAGGCCACGGAGACGGCATTGGCGCCAATTTCGGTTTCGGTACGGACGCGTTTGGCCACCGAGAAGGTTTTCTGGAACATGCGTTCCAGCTCGCTGCTCAGCGCATGACCACGCTGAGAGTCAGCAAAGGCTTTTTTGACCTGCCCCAGAATCTGGGGTTCCCCCAACACCAGCGAGTCCAGCCCGCTGGCCACGCGCATCAGGTGGCTGACCGCCTCGTTATCCTGATGCCAGTAGAGGCTGTTGCGCACGTCCGCCTCATCAAGCTGATGGTATTCACACAGCCAGCGCACCAGACGTTCCTGAAGATCGACCTGTTGCTCTACACTGAGGTACAGCTCGGTTCGGTTACAGGTGGAGAGCACGACGCCGCTCTGCACCATAGGCTGGGATAGCAGGCTGTTTAAGGCCTGCTCCAGCGACTCCGGCCCGAACGCAACGCGTTCGCGCAGAGCAATGGGTGCAGTTTTGTGATTGATTCCGAGTGCGAGCAGCGTCATAGCGTTTTAGGTTGGGTTATCCCAATAAATGTCAGGGTTTTGTGAAGCGCATTCTACAAGATGCAGCAGATCAAGAAAAGCCATACAAAGGCTATGACTGTAATAAGATTAAGCCGATCATAGCGTTTTTGCCGTATAAGAGCATTGACGGTTAAAACGCGGATGGTTAGCGTTACCTGTTATCAATGAAAAATGTGTCCGAGGAGATGACCACTTGATGCTGACTTCTACACGCAACCTGTTGCGCCTTTTACCCCTTGCCAGTGTTCTGCTGGCTGCCTGTAGCATCAATAAACCACAAGGTCCTGGCCCAAGCGTCACCGCGCCACAGTGGCAACAGCATCAGCAAGCCGTCAGCCACGTAACCCAGTATCAGACGCGCGGCGCGTTCGCCTATCTGTCGGATAAACAAAAAGTCTATGCCCGCTTCAACTGGCAGCAGACCGCGGCCGACCGCTATCGCCTGCTGTTAACCAACCCGTTAGGCAGCACCGAGCTTCAGCTGGATGCTCAGGGTTCAGTGGTGCAGATCGTGGACAACAAAGGCAAACGTTATGTCAGCAACGATGCGCAGAAGATGATCTCGCAGCTGACCGGCATGGATATCCCGCTGACCAACCTGCGCCAGTGGATGATGGGCCTGCCGGGCGATGCGACCGATTACCAGCTCAACGATCAGTATCAGCTAAGCAGCCTGACCTACCAGCATGACGGCCAGACCTGGCAGGTGACCATTGCTGACTATGACAACAAGGTCAATCCACCGCTGCCGGCCAGCCTGGAGTTAAAAGAAGGCGATCAGCGTATTAAATTACGTATGGATAACTGGACGCTGAAATGATAACCACCTGGCCTGCTCCGGCAAAACTGAATCTGTTTTTGTACATCACTGGTCGTCGGCCTGATGGTTACCATAATCTGCAAACCCTGTTTCAGTTTCTTGATTATGGCGACAGCCTGACAATCACCCCCGATACAAGCGATGAGATCAGGCTGTTAACGCCGGTGCCTGGTGTGCCGGATGCGCAAAACCTGATTGTCCGGGCGGCAGAGAGCCTCAAGGCGGCGGCGCGTGAAAACGGCAGCCTGCCTGCCAGGGCCGGTGCGCGCATTGCCATTGAAAAGCGTTTGCCTATGGGCGGCGGGCTGGGCGGCGGCTCGTCGAATGCCGCAACCGTGCTGGTTGCGCTAAACCACCTGTGGCAGACCGGCTTTTCCCCTGAGGCGCTGGCGGCGCTGGGCGTAAAACTGGGTGCCGACGTCCCGGTTTTTGTTAATGGCTATGCCGCCTTTGCCGAAGGCGTTGGTGAGGTGCTTTCTCCAGCATCGCCTGCAGAAAAATGGTATCTTGTTGCCCATCCAGGCGTCAGCGTGGCCACGCCGGTGGTCTTCAACGATCCGGCGCTTACCCGTGACACGCCCGTGCGCAGTTTATCAGCACTTTTACAGGCTCCCTTCGTCAACGATTGCGAATCAGTAGTAAGAAAACGTTTTCGTGAGGTTGATGAGCTTGTTTCATGGCTGCTAGAATACGCGCCGTCGCGCCTGACGGGGACAGGTGCTTGTGTGTTTGCTGAATTTGACACCGAGCATGCTGCTCGCCAGGTGCTGGAACTTGCCCCACCATGGGTGCGCGGTTTTGTAGCCCGAGGCCTCAACGTCTCGCCGTTACAGCGTACTCTGCAAGGCGATTAGCGATAGCGTGACTGTGTCACCCTGTTCCAGACACAGCACGTTTCGCACTCACATACCCGTGTGAACGATCACGACAGTATTCGCCGGTTACTGTCATGACGTTCATTCTCTGGACGCAAAGCCTGAGGTTCTTCTCGTGCCTGATATGAAGCTTTTTGCTGGTAACGCCACCCCGGAACTAGCACAACGTATTGCCAACCGCCTTTACACCAGCCTGGGAGACGCCGCCGTTGGCCGTTTCAGTGATGGCGAAGTAAGCGTACAGATTAATGAAAATGTACGCGGTGGTGATATTTTCATCATCCAGTCCACCTGTGCTCCCACCAATGATAATTTGATGGAACTGGTCGTGATGGTCGACGCGTTGCGTCGTGCTTCAGCTGGTCGTATTACTGCTGTAATCCCCTACTTTGGTTATGCCCGTCAGGACCGCCGCGTGCGCTCCGCCCGCGTGCCTATTACGGCTAAAGTTGTGGCTGACTTCCTTTCCAGCGTCGGTGTTGACCGTGTTCTGACGGTTGACCTGCACGCCGAGCAGATCCAGGGCTTCTTTGACGTCCCGGTTGATAACGTATTCGGCAGCCCGATTCTGCTGGAAGATATGTTACAAATCGGTCTGGAAAACCCGATTGTTGTGTCTCCGGACATTGGCGGCGTAGTGCGCGCCCGTGCCATTGCCAAACTGCTGAACGACACCGATATGGCCATCATCGATAAACGTCGTCCGCGTGCGAACGTTTCTCAGGTCATGCATATCATTGGTGACGTTGCGGGCCGTGACTGTGTGCTGGTCGACGACATGATCGACACCGGCGGCACACTGTGCAAAGCCGCAGAAGCGTTAAAAGAGCGCGGTGCCAAGCGCGTATTCGCTTACGCTACGCACCCTATCTTCTCTGGCAATGCGGTGGAAAACCTGCGTAAATCTGTTATCGATCAGGTTATCGTCTGTGACACCATTCCGTTATCAGAAGAGATGAAGTCGCTGCCAAACGTTCGTACCCTGACGCTGTCAGGTATGCTGGCCGAAGCGATTCGCCGCATCAGTAACGAAGAGTCCATTTCGGCAATGTTCGAACACTAATCTTCGCAGGCCGGGCATAATGCCCGGCCTTTTCTTTTGTCTTCTGGTTATTCCCTCCGACAAAGCTGCTTGGTTTTCAAAAATTTTCATTATGAGTGACCTCAGTTATTGTCACGCTCACTACGAAAAACTCTTTCGCTGAAATTATGTTATCCGGCCTTTTGCCTTTTTGAGTTGAGTGGTAATTTGCCCGCACTTTTTATTGCGATCGCCACCTACTATGAACCTCGACGTCTTTACGTTATTTATTTGCGAACTCTACGTACTGGGGTTTATGAGTTTGATTATGGTCTTTGCCTGGGTCGGATCTCACTATGACCGCATTCTGGGCTATGTCTGTGTCGCCATCGTGCTCACGCTTGTTGCCTTTTTTCTCAGCAGTTTGCGCAGCAGGGGCGACCAGTTCTTACCCGTGGCCGTAAGCAATGTATTAGTGATGCTGGCCTACGGGGGCTTATTTAGCGCTTTTCGCACATTCTGTGGTAAATCCCCAGGTATGACCGGCTTAGCAGGGGCGGCGCTGTGGTCTCTGCTCTGCCTGTTTCCAACCTTTTATTACAGCTTATCCCTGCGTGTTTTGATGCTCTGTCTGCTTTGCATCGCCTATACCGCCGCACTCATTTATCTGCTCTGGCTGGCACGCCGTGATATGAATACCACCTTTTGGCCAGCACAATTATTGCTCTGGACTCACCTGCTTTTTCACATCGCCCGATTATTTCTGGATAACACTCGTCCTGTTGGCATACAGGGGGCGATCAGCGGTTCTGACTTTTCGATCTACGTGATTCTGGAATCCATGCTTTTCGTGATTGGCTTCACCGTCACCATATTAGCTATGGTGAATGAACGCACCCGTAATGCCCTTAAGGACGCCTCGCTTCACGATCCGCTGACCAATATCTGGAATCGTCGTGCACTGTTTTCCGGGGCGGACGCTATGATCCGGTTTTGCCTGAAGCAAAACAAAGCGCTGACGGTCGTGCTATTCGACCTTGATCATTTTAAAGGGATCAATGACCGCTACGGGCACCAGCAAGGGGATCGGGTGTTAATTGATTTTTGTAACAGGGTCTCGGGAACGCTGCCACAGGATGGCCGCTTTGCAAGACTGGGCGGTGAGGAGTTTGCAGCGCTGTTGCCGCTCAGCTTTGAGCAAGCCCAAATGTGGTGCGAACAGGTACGCCAGACCGTTCAGCATTCGCGTCCCGGCCAGATCGCCTATTCAGTCAGTATCGGTTTTGCGACTGCAGAAAACGGCGAAATAGATTTTGGTCAACTGATGGCTCTGGCGGATAAAGCACTCTATCGCGCCAAAGCCAAGGGCAGAAACCGGACAGAACCTTACCTGATTATGTCAGAAAATCTAATGTGACGAATGATGGGTGCGGCGACAGCGTTTATCGCCATAATGGCGCACCCAGTAATAGCGATCTTCTACTTTTTCACGACCGCTAATACAGGCGCCTACCAGCCATAACAGTGCGCCAAAGAAAATGCCGAACATCGCGCCCTGAGCCAGCATCTGTGGTAAATCAAGCGAAGGCAGCTGGTTGATAATCGAAAAACCGATGCCAAGAAGCATGGTCACGAGTCCAACTCCCATCAAGGCATTACCTGCCATGCGTGAGTGATGACGTTTCATCTTTCACCTCCTTTATGCGCGGTCGGATGAGCGCACACAATGTTAAACTGATAGTAGTGTAGGCAATGCCCTCAGGCTAATTTGTGCACTAACTCACATAAAGACCAGATGATTTGTGACCAATACGTTATTCCAGTTTATTGATTTAGATGAAAAATAGTTAATCACTAACACTAATAATTTCCCTGGCGCGGTCTTTGTGATCCGCGTCGCGGCACAGTAAACTATCGCCCTTGAGTTATTACAGCAGGATATTCCTTGTGAGCAGCATAAAACTGATTGTGGGCCTGGCGAATCCCGGCGCGGAATATGCAGCCACGCGCCACAATGCGGGTGCCTGGTATCTGGACTTGCTGGCTGAGCGTCACAATCAGTCGTTGAAAGAAGAAGCCAAATTTTATGGCTATACGGCACGACTGGCTTTGGCCGGTGAAGACGTGCGCTTGCTGGTGCCGACCACGTTTATGAACCTCAGCGGCAAAGCCGTGGCAGCCATGGCGACCTTCTATCGCATCGCGCCGGAAGAGATCCTGGTGGCCCATGATGAGCTGGACCTTCCCCCTGGCATCGCCAAATTTAAACAAGGCGGCGGAAATGGCGGGCATAACGGCCTGAAAGACATTATCAGCAAGCTCGGCAACAACAATAACTTTCACCGCCTGCGGATTGGCATCGGCCATCCCGGCGATCGCAATAAGGTCACCGGCTTTGTTTTGGGCAAGCCCCCAGCCAGCGAGCAAAAACTGATTGATGATGCCATTGATGAGGCGGCGCGCTGCACCGAACTGTGGCTAAAGGAAGACCGCATCAAGGCGATGAACCGCCTGCATGCCTTTAAGCCTGTCTAATCGCCCAGATTGTCGCGAATCTGTGTATAATGCGCGAAAATTATCTTACGTTTCCGGCGGAGCCTGCTCATGGCTCTGCCCATACAGCTATAAAGGGTACTAAACCATGGGATTCAAATGCGGTATCGTGGGCCTGCCAAATGTTGGTAAATCCACTCTTTTTAACGCGCTGACTAAAGCGGGTATTGAAGCGGCTAACTTCCCCTTCTGCACGATTGAACCCAACACTGGCGTCGTCCCTATGCCAGACCTGCGTCTGGATCAGCTGTCTGAGATCGTTAAGCCGCAGCGCGTCGTGCCCACCACTATGGAATTCGTTGATATCGCCGGCCTGGTGAAAGGCGCATCCAAAGGTGAAGGCCTGGGCAACCAGTTCCTGACCAACATCCGTGAGACCGAAGCGATTGGTCACGTGGTGCGCTGCTTTGAGAACGACAATATCATTCACGTGAATAACAAAGTTGATCCGGCTGATGATATTGAAACCATCAACACCGAGCTGGCGCTGGCGGATCTGGACACCTGTGAACGTGCTCTGCAGCGCGTACAGAAGAAAGCCAAAGGCGGCGATAAAGACGCTAAAGCTGAACAGGCCGCACTGGAAAAATGCCTGCCGCATTTAGAAAATGCGGGCATGCTGCGCGCGCTGGATCTGACGGAAGAAGACAAGGCCGCCCTGCGCTACCTGAGCTTTCTGACGCTGAAGCCCACCATGTACATCGCCAACGTCAACGAAGACGGTTTTGAGAACAACCCGTACCTGGACAAAGTGCGCGAAATCGCGGCTAAAGAAGGTTCTGTTGTGGTGCCCGTCTGCGCCGCCGTTGAGTCCGACATCGCCGAGCTGGAAGATGAAGATCGTGATGAGTTTATGGCCGAGTTGGGCATTGAAGAGCCCGGCCTGAACCGCGTGATCCGCGCCGGTTACTCCCTGCTGAACCTGCAAACCTATTTCACCGCTGGCGTGAAAGAAGTTCGCGCATGGACTATCCCTGTCGGTGCCACCGCGCCACAGGCAGCCGGTAAAATCCATACCGACTTCGAGAAAGGCTTTATCCGTGCGCAGACCATCGCGTTCGAAGACTTTATTGCCTATAAGGGCGAGCAAGGCGCGAAAGAAGCCGGCAAAATGCGTTCAGAAGGTAAAGAATACATCGTTAAAGATGGCGACGTGATGAACTTCTTGTTTAACGTCTAAATAAAATTGGTTGTCTTATGAGGTTTTAATGAATCTCATGAGGATAACAAATATCTTTAAAATCCACGCAACTGCGTGGATTTTTCATTTCACAAAGTCTCAATTCATCTCGTAACAACGCTGCCAAAAATGAGCACATGGATGAGTACAACATTCTTCCCTTTTCCTTTTTAAGTGAATACAGAAACGGTGTAATAAATAAACAAGGCCCTGTTATGCTCACCGATACGCAATGCTGCACTGCCAGGCCGAAAGAAAACTCTATCGACTTAATGATTTCAATGGTCTCTACCTCGAAGTGAAACCCAACGGCAAAAAGGCATGGCGCTATCGGTTTAAACTCAACGGCAAATTAAGCATGTTTGCGTTGAGTGAGTATCCGGCGATAAAGTTCGCCGAAGCTCGCGAGAAATACGAGCAAGCGTGTAAGAAAGTCGCGGAGAGAGTTAGTCCGACTCAGGCTCATTAGTGAGATAAGATCTGCAAGGTCCATGACGCTTCTGACACCTTTGAGCTGATCGCCAAAGAGTGGTTACAGATGAAAGACTGGGCCGAAATTACCAAAACGCGGCGACAGAATATGCTTGAAGGAGTGGTTTTCCCCGCAATCTGTAGGCATCCGGTCAGAGAAAATAACCCCGCACCACATTCTTAGAATTCTTCAGGAAACGGTCAAACGCGTCGCTCCGAGCGTTGCCGCTGAAGCCCGCCGCACCATTTCATCGGTTTTTGAGCTAGCAGTAGCGACGCTCTGAGCAGATAGCGATCCTGTCTGGCCGGTGCGCAAGGCGATTCCGGCTAACAAAACACAGCACAAACAGGCTTTGAATCCACAGCAAATCGGGAAGCTTTTGAGCTGTTTTGACAAAAGTCGCGGCTCGTACCGGGTGAACTATTGCATGTGGCTCATGTGGTGGACGCTGGCGCGACCAGCCGAAGTAACTGAGGCAGAATGGACAGAATTCGATCTCGATAACGCACTGTGGACTATTCCGTCAACGCGAATGAAAGCCCGCAGAGAACACGTTATTCCCCTTCCCTCTCAGGCTGTCAACATGCTCAGAACGCTACAGGGATTAACCGGGCATCGACAGCACCTTTTTCCGGGCAGGGATAATCCGCTAGGTCCAATGACATCGCACTCGCTGCGCCAGCTACTTAAAAGCCTCGGCTGGAGTGGCATTTATAGCCCCCATGCTACCAGAACTACAGGAAGTACGCGTTTAAACGAAATGGGCTATCGGCCTGATGCTATTTAAGCTCAACTTGCGCATGCTGACACCAACAATGTTCGTCGCACATACAATCATGCGACTTATCTTGATGAGCGTAAGGTGATGATGCAGGAATGGGCTGATATGTTGGACAAATGGGTAGCAGGATTCGAGTAGAACTTGCTGCACTTAGTGAACCACGAGGATAGAACTCATTCCTCAGGGTCCACTTTGTGCCAGGAGTGGACACTGAACGATTGGAAGCATTAAAGAGGATTTAGTTGTTTCAGAAATTTGTTAAAAGTTAATGACTCTTTTCAATTTAACACTTACAGTAACGATATGTTTTTAATTTAAAGGAGCTTGCTGTGATTGATGCTTTCTCAGACGAAATAAGTGGCTTATCGATACAATCAATTAGTGCAGACAGATTATGCACAATAGCAAAAGATATAAATAGAAAATTAAAATCCATTAAATCTAAAAAAAAAGATAAATTGCTAGGTGAAAGTATCGATGCTCTAATGGATAGCATTAAAGAAGAAAAAATACAAAACGCCATCGGTTTTTTACGTTTTATACTTTATGGAGGGTTTGACAATCCAATTGATGAAATCAGAAAAAAAGGTGCCTTTAGAACATCGAAATATAATTATAAAACAAAGGCATTAAGATTTTTAATTTCTGACATTTTTTTTGTTAACCTGATAAATAGCAAGGGCTTAGAATATATAAATAATATTTTAAATATTATTGAACTCTCCGCAGAGATAAGGTTATTGCGCAGTAATATAATCGAATTCATAAAATCAAGATCATACTTTCTTAAAAAAGCATTAGCCATTGCTGACATGGTATATTATGATACAAACAATTATGATATTTCAGATGAGATGTCGTTAACGGACTCCCTTTTCTTTAGAAACAAAGAAACCATATTGTCATCCATATCTTTTACTCTGGGTTTATATAAAGAGGTATATGCTAATGCGCGAATGACAAAAGTATTGACCTGCTCCCCGTTGATTAATACACCACGATGTTAGTAATGTCTTCATAAGCCACATGAGGACATCCCCATGAAGAAGCGTTTTTCCGACGAACAGATCATCAGTATCCTCCGCGAGGCTGAAGCCGGGGTTTCTGCCCGTGAGCTCTGCCGTAAGCACGCCATTTCCGACGCCACCTTTTACACCTGGCGTAAGAAGTATGGCGGTATGGAGGTGCCCGAGGTTAAGCGGCTGAAGTCGCTTGAGGAAGAGAACGCCAGGCTCAAGAAGCTGCTTGCCGAAGCCATGCTGGATAAGGAGGCGCTTCAGGTGGCTCTGGGGCGAAAGTACTGACGACAGACCAGAAGCGGCAAGCCGTGATGTTGATGTGTGATGTGACCGGTCTGTCGCAACGTCGTGCCTGCAGGCTTACAGGTTTGTCCCTGTCGACCTGCCGTTATGATGCTCAGCGTCCGGCTGCTGATGCTCATTTATCAGGGCGTATTACTGAGCTGGCGCTTGAACGCAGACGTTTTGGTTACCGGCGTATCTGGCAGTTGCTGCGTAGGGAGGGCCTTCACGTCAATCACATGCTGTAATCTTAAAACGATCCCGATCCGTGATATTTGAGGTGACAGCCATGAAAACCTTCGTTGGGCTTGATGTTTCTCAAAAGAAAACAAGCATCTGCGTTATAGACCATAACGGCAATAAAATTCGTATGGCTAACGTCGATACGCATCCCGGTGTTATCGCCAATTATCTCTTTTCTGAAGGATTTGATAACTCGAAAGTGGGTCTGGAAACAGGGCCACTTTGCGTCTGGCTTTACCATTCACTCAAGAGCTTTGGCCTGGACATTGATTGTATCCATGCCCGCCATGTTCATGCAGCATTGTCGATGCAGTTGAATAAAACTGATCAAAATGACGCTTTTGGTATTGCCCGGCTGGTCCTTTCCGGATGGTACAAACCAGTACATGTCAAAAGCCTTGAATGCCATCAGCAAAGACTCATTCTGACCAGCCGGGAAAAACTGGTTCAGCTCAGGGTTGCCGTAACTAATCAGATCCGAGGGCTCCTGAAAACATTCGGTGTTGTTCTTCCCCCCGGGAAAAACAGTGTGTTTGAGCGTTCTGTACTTGAGTCATCACCTTCGCTGGAAACCGTTAAACCCGCAGTGATTATGTTGCTAAATACGTGGGAACATCTTTCTGACCAGATAAAAAAATTTAACTCCATGCTGGAAAAGCTTGCCCGAAAAGATCCAGTTTGTCAGATATTACGATCTATTCCGGGTGTGGGTGTTCTGACAGCATTAAGCTTTAAAACATCAATTGATGATCCTTCGCGTTTCAGACGAGTAAGTGATGTCGGCGCTTTCCTCGGATTAACGCCCAAAAAGTACCAATCCGGTGAGGTAGACAGGAATGGGGGAATTTCAAAACAGGGCAACAGAATGACGCGCACACTTCTCTACGAAGCAGCATCCTGTCTGTTGACGCGTTATGGCACTGATACAAGCCTGGCCATATGGGCAAATGGACTCCGGCACAGAATGGGCTACAAGAAAGTTATTGTTGCCCTTGCGAGAAAACTGACAACACTGATGCTAAGTATGTGGAAATCAGAGACTACTTATAATGAACGGCTTAACGCTATAAATTAAGAAGTGGGAAGTCACAATCAAATCAGACTGAGACCGTCTTAAACTTCAATTCCGGGACTCGCTTTGCAGGGTGAAAGCCTTGCGGGAATCACATAGGAATGAAGACGACGTCTTGCAACATGTTGTAGCATTGAAAAAATGACTACGAAGACGACAAAGACTCCATCTGATCCTGATATTGACTGATTAGACGACAAGCGGGTATACCGTATTTACCACCTTAATGGACTGAGCGTAAAACGCAGACGATGCCGTAAAGGGCTGGCGACCGAACGGTTTCCGCTTCTTCGCCCGGATGCGCCGAACCTTACATGGTCGATGGATTTCGTTATGGACGCACTGGCCAACGGTCGCAGGATCAAGTGCCTGACCTGTGTGGATGATTTCACGAAGGAGTGTCTGACGATCACCGCTGCTTTCGGTATTTCCGGCGTTCAGGTCACGCGTATTCTGGACAGCATCGCGTTGTTTCGGGGCTATCCGGCGACAATAAGAACCGATCAGGGCCCGGAATTTACCTGCCGCGCGCTCGATCAATGGGCCTTTGAGCATGGTGTGGAACTACGGCTTATCCAGCCAGGTAAGCCAACGCAGAACGGATTTATTGAGAGTTTTAACGGACGCTTTCGCGATGAGTGTCTGAACGAACACTGGTTCAGCGATATCGTTCACGCCAGGAAAACCATTAACGACTGGAGGCAGGATTATAACGAGTGTCGTCCACATTCGGCACTGAATTATCTGACGCCATCAGAGTTTGCAGCACGGTGGCGAAATGGAAAATGTGGAGGTAAACAAACCGACATTACTAACTGACGGTTGTATCTAATCCTGGGGGCAGGTCAGCATTGCTTACTGATGAGGAATATAGCGATGACATGTATATGGAATGCTTCTACAATGCGTATTTAATACAGATCTTTAATGACATTGAAATTAAAATAGATTCCTTTAATTATAAAGCACATAAATTTAATGACAATATAACCATTGAAAACTACGAGTTTGAAACAGCATTGCGCCGAAGTTATGCAAGATCTGAGTTGAGATGGCTTTCCATTGCGACTAACATAATGAAAAATGAAACTATAAAAGAAAAATTTAAGATGTTTTCTGAGTTTCTTTCGGAGTTTTTTTCTGCCAATGATAACAGTGATGATAATTTAGTTTACGAAATAAAAGAATCACCTGTAAAAAGAATTGTTCTTAAAACTCTCTATACTGAATACGGGCACGAAACTAATATTTTTAGTCATGACAGGCTATTCTTGGAAGAAGCGGCCATGATTGAAACTCTATGTTTAGAAAACTATAATGACGAATTTCTAAGCATAAAATTATATAAAAACTTTACTGCCTTTGATATAATCAAAATACAAAGATATTTTGGATATATCAGTAATGCATTCAACTATGCATATAATGATTTACTTCAAAAACAGACACGTGATGCAGACTTAATTAGACGGCGTTCAGTATTACCTAGTTGTAATATTGAACTACTCGCCATTATGCTAACTAGCATCTGTAATCATCCTGTCGATGAATGTAGAGAGTTCATTGAAATGATTAGTTTTAACTTATCACACTGTAATGATCATCTTGATATACAATATCATCCAATTTTAAATATTGATGGCGAAATGATATTCCCGCCAACTATTCTTCATAAGTCCAACCTAATTAGGTCAATTGCATTTATAAAAAAAATAAACTTATCTACATTTAATAAAAAAGATCATATGATAGAGACAATCAACCAAGCTTTGGTTAACAAAGGATTTCATGTTAACATTGATTTTAAATATGGTAACGATGAAATTGATGTGATTGCTTACCTAGATGGAGTTTTATTCATTTTTGAGTGTAAAAACCCCTATCATCCAGTAAGTGACTTTGAATTGAGAAATACTTACAGTCATTTGATAAAGGGATTTTCACAAATAGAAAAATTTAAAAGCATACTTGGTGATACTAACTCATTCAACCAACTACTTACAAACGCAAGAATTAACCCTTCTGATGTTAGTGATATCTACTATGGTGTTATTAATGCCAATCGCGTATTGAGTGGATTAGTCAATAATAATATAAAAACATTCCATGCGAATGAATTGATAAACTTCATCGAAACAGGAGAGATTACATCGAATGGCAATAACATTAATGTTTGGAAAAGTAAAGAATTCGATGTAAGTGATTTGGTAGGATATATCCAAGGAAAAAATGAGTTTTATAATGACTTAGATAAAATAAAAAAAGATGTTTATCATGAATATAAATTCAAATCAAAAAAACTAACTATCTTAAGTTGTTTCTTTGATACTCAGTCAGCTGCAAGTTAGTCACTTATTACATGGCTGACCTGTGCCATATTAATTGATACTTGGGATTTCTAGTTAGTTCTTCCTCAGCAGAAAGTCATGAACGTCCGCTCTTCGCTGTGAGTTCAACGGGTCGATGCAACGCTATCCTTAATCAAGGGGGACGTTGCCATGAAACGAAGAACGCGCATTTACTGCACGCCAGAACAGAAAGCGATTATCTGGGACAGATATAAGCAAGGTGATTCCCTGCATGATATCGCCAGAATGTTCGACAGATATCATTCTTCTATCATGCCCACTATCCACCAGACTGGTGGATACCGTCCCCCTGTCCGAAAGCGACATCGGTTAGCGCTTTCGCTAGATGAAAGAGAGGAGATATCCAGAGGGCTGGTAGCAAAACGTAGCATCAGGGACATCGCTGCCAAATTATCAAGAGCTCCTTCAACGATTAGCCGCGAGATAAAGAGGCACGGAGGTGCAAAACAATATCGTGCAGCAAAAGCGGATGCTACTGCATGGGAAAGTGCCCTGAGACCAAAAACCTGTAAGCTAATTGAAAGCCCCACATTGTGTAAAATTATTGCAGAGAAGATGCATCAGGACTGGTCGCCGGAACAAATCGCCGGTTGGCTAAAACGCTGTTATCCGGATAATCAGGAAATGCATGTGTCACACGAAACGATTTATAAAACGCTTTTTATACAAACCCGGGGGGCATTAAAAAAAGAGCTGCAGCAATGCCTCAGAAGCGGAAGAGCGGTTCGTAGATCCAGAACGTCATCGCTTAAAGGGAAAGGATTAGGATCAATCCCGGATGCGATACCAATAAGCGAAAGGCCACCTGAAGTTGCAGACAGAGCCATACCGGGTCATTGGGAAGGTGACCTGATCCAGGGCTCGAAAAACTCCTATATAGTCACTCTCGTAGAACGCCATTCCCGCTTTGTTATGCTGGCCAAAATCAGAGACAACAAGACCATAACGGTTATATCTGCACTCATCAGACAAGCCCGGGAATTGCCTGTGGAGCTTTATAAAACATTAACATGGGATCGGGGCGCGGAAATGACCAGCCACACTCGATTTACTGTAGCGACAAACATTCAGATTTATTTCTGTGATCCTCAATCTCCCTGGCAACGTGGCTCAAATGAAAATACGAACAGATTGCTCAGACAATATTTTCCAAAAGGAACTGACTTATCGGTTCACAGCCAGCAAAGACTAAACAGTGTTGCCAGACAGCTCAACGAAAGGCCGAGAAAAACGCTAGACTATGAATCACCCGCAGAGCGGTTCAATAAGTGTGTTGCATCCATCGGTTGAACTCACAGCTCAAAGCAGACCTTCTAGTCCAGCAAGCCTGTCTGCTCCCTGCCATGAGCGGACAAAAAGCAGTAAGAAAAAAGGATAGATAAGATACAATCTCAGTCAATGATTAGGAGTCAGCTCTATTTAGAAGGTCAGAAATAGTAATTCCTCACCCGGTAAACATCATATTATCGGGTGAGGTTGCTACGTTTCCAGATCAAGGTATCTGTGACTTACTTCCGCTTTGTTTTTCATGAATCTGAATATCAATCGCAGAATCATCACTACGTACCTCGTAGTAACGTTCAGGCTTCCGATAAACGTTCACCATCTGATGGCCAGTCGAGAATATATTCTCTTCAAGATATCTTGCATTGCCCCAAATCATCTTCTCAATTTCATTCGATCCATATTCGTAGTACGCATCACTTGCTTTCACCAGCCTCTCAATCTCAGTAACTTTGCGTAAATTTCCAATATTCTCTGTTTCAGCATCAGGCATAACAATGAACAAGTTATCGCGTGCGCGACTGATCGCTACATTAAGAATATTCTGTTTATTTAGGAACATCCGGGAGTCACTTGAAATGTTTGGCGGCGGATTAAGCACCGCAATAATAATATTGCATTCATCCCCTTGGAAGCCGTGTATCGTACCGACCTGAACATTTACAGTATCAGGTTTGGTAAGCCATGAATCATTCAACTTGCTCAGTAGATTAGCTTGAGCGCGATAAGGAGCGATAACTCCTATACGGATTATCTCTGAATTTTTTCTCTGTATCTTCCCTGACAGCCAGCGAACAAACTCGAAAGTGAACAATGCTGAATAAGTCTGATAAGGTGTTCCGCTTTCCATTCGTTTTGCCCGGTAAATACTTTCATATTTACTGACCGGAAATTTGATGAGATTTATCGGCATAGCATCGAATTCGCAGAAACTAAACGAACAGGGAGATTCTGTCGTACGGTGATGTTGCAAGATCCCGTCATAAGTGAAACGGCTATAAACTTCACCAATTGCAGGAATACTACGGTACTGTGTTTCCAGATTGACTATCGGGTAATCATGAGGCTCTGTCGACGGCTGCGCAAAAGAACCTCGCTTATTGAGACCGACCAACGTGTAAATGTTCTCATCTTTCCATTCTTCTACAGCAACAATCGGCCCGATCTGGAAAGGATCTCCAGCGATAATGAACTTTCGAGGGTGTATGCGGTAAAGTGGATAGATGATATTGGCTAACGAAATCATTGACGCTTCGTCAATGACGACGGTATCCCACTCCATTTCATAAAGTTTCTTACCATACTCACCAGTAAATCCATCATAGGCGAAGCGAGCAATGGTGGTGATCGTTATAGAGCGATCCAATGCGCCGATGTTGAATGTTCTGTCCCGCCATACTCCAGCGTTTTCAATACGCACATCAACAGATGATCCGAAACGCACCAACCACTCCTGATATGAGGTATCCCCAACCATCGCCTCCATGACGCGGGTCGTCAACACATCTGCAGCCTTGTTGGTTGGCGCTAGGACAAGCACGTTTTCCTTCCCGCTACCCTTCATTCTTGGTATCAGTACTTTTTCTGCGAGATGAGTCGTCTTACCTGTTCCTGGTGGACCAAACACAAACTCAATGTCAGACGTCAGGCCCGCTTTCATCGCAAACGTTTCGCCTAATCTCAATTCCTGGAATCGTTCCAGCAACACCTGCTGCAGGAACGATGGATTCTGGACTTCAATACGTGCTTCCACCACATCTTCCAGTGCCATCCCTTGTAAATCATCGGCAGATTCCAGTTTACCCAGTAATGAAAATTCTCTGGCCGTAAACGACTCAATATGTAACTTTCCTGTACGCCCATTACAAAAATCGAGATCCACACGTATGCCGGAAAGTTCTTCAATAGATTGCGGAATGAAGCGACTGGGTTCTTTCAGTACGATGGTTCTGGATGATTGTTCATCGTGCTCCACCTTGCCAAAGCCAATAGAAATAGTCTTACTGTCAGCATTCTTTGTTCTGGTTGCTAAGCACTCAAGTTCCAGCAAAGCCAGAAACCAGCCATAACTGTAACGAGGTAATTCGTTGGCCTTGTCATATAACGTCTGCTCATGCTCCAGACAGTCAATTTCACTGGCATAACGGTCTTTGGCCAAGTCAATTTTTTTGCCGTAGTCAACCGTTTTTGGAGTGTAATCGTCTGTGTCGATGCTTTCGTCGCTTTGACGATCTGCTGCCGCAGAATCGTCTTTCTGCGGGCCATCCGAGTGGGTGTCCTGGATGGATGGACGGCGTCGAGCAATATCACGGATGAATGGTGAGTCGGCCGCTGGCTGATCTTTGTCAACGGGCTCCACGATGGGTTGGGATGAATCTTGCTTTTTTCGCTTAGCATCTTCAATCGCTATGCGGATTTCGTCCTCTGACAAACCGGAGTGTTCAATTGCATCCGCCAGTCTAATTTTTCTGGCTTCCTCGGGGCTTAAATGTGTCTCATCGCGAATGTGCAAAAAGTTGATGAGCATCTTTGCTTCTGCACTGACTATGTCGTATTGCTCTGCAAGCGTTTGAATCGTGATCTCTTTGGCTGAAACCCATGCTCCATCCTTATCAAGGAACCAACGGGTTGTACGCAATTTTTCTTGCTCTGCGGATTCGTAAGACTCGCTTCGATTTGTATAATAAAACCATACATGCTTGCCGCTAAGCTGGTGAATGAATTGTGGAAGTAATTTCCACAGCAGGAGTGATCGTGGCAAGTCAATATTTGCCATGATCTGCTGACAGCCATCAAGGTTTTTTTCATACAGCTTGTGCGAATGTCCCTCTAAGGATAAGTGTCGATCGCGCCGCTCTTGCCACTCAATATAGCGCTCTTCGGTGATTATTTTAGGGCGATCCGCAATTCCCAGTTTTTTGAAAAAGTCCTTGAGTGCAGGATATTCTTTTTCGCTAAACATCTCATGGTATTTGTCCAAAAACAGAAATGGTGTTTCTGGCTTGGTCGTGAACCAGGTTTGCAAATCCTCGGTCGGCATATAGATGTCATCGGCTTTGCCATGAGAAAACTCATTTTTCCCAGCCGTTGTGTAGAGAAGAAAAGCTTTATCCTTAATAGGCTTAATAAATTCTGAAACGTCTTCGTTTTTACACTCTTTGAAGTAACGGAAGAATCGGCCGAAATGGGTGTCTGCGTTAACAGGGCTGCTGGTGCTGTTATAGGCCGGGAGGATCTTGTTGTAGATCTCATCACGCAGGCTTGGCTTCTTGATTCCAAATTTTTCAATAAACTCACGAGTGCTCTCGTCGGACAGCAATTCGGCGTTGACGGTCTTGTAGCCGTCAATATCGTCGTCTGGTAGAAATAGGATGAGTTGATTCCAGGCGTCAAAGGCCGGGATTGCCTGACCTTGCTGGTCAAGAAAGATAGGCTTATCTTTCACAAATTTTTGGTAAGAATCGCGTCCGGCAAGGTATATATAGAGTCTGTGCAGCCATTCTATTGACTGACTGGCGATGAAGTCAGCGGTAATTTTCTTAAGGGTAGCTTCGGGATCAAGACTTGATACGATCAGATTAGGTTCTCTTATTGACCATACCCTAGCATCGCCGCCGTCGATGTATTCAGCCAGGGCCTTATTAACATTTTGTACGTCTTTCTTGCCACGACTACGAAAAATCCAGCTCGCGTTCTCTGTGCCCGTCAATTGCGCCAGTTGCATGTCAGAGAATAATTCAACCAGTTCACTGTCTGCTGCCCAATAGGAGCAGTTTTTTGGTGAGTAGTTGGCATTGGCGGCGGGGAGCAACGTGTCGGTCTGGAGTTTGGTTTTGATAGCAGAATAAAACGGCTTGAACGAAATTTTTCTCCGGTCGTCTAGTTCACTGAACTGATTTTCGTCATAGGGAATAATGTCAAAGATGCCATCATCGAGCAGTTTTTTATCACGAATAATGGGTAAACTATCCGCTGTAAGTTTCGCCAACTGCTGAATCAGTTGCTGGTTATGCTTTTCTCCTGCTTTGATACCTTCACGACTATCCGTTAACAGAAATGGCGCGTGAAGGATAAATTTCAGATGCGTTATTTCTTTGGTCGGGAAAAAACAGAACGCTGGATGTTCAACAGGCTCGAGTTTCCCGTCTTCTCCAATTGCATACCCGATTGTGCAGGCATTTCTGTTCGCGTGATTGTGTGTAAATAGGAGTAATTGATGAATAGCCTTACTGTCATCCACTTCTAATGTCAGCACCAGTTTTTGCGCCAGAATGTCTTCTTGCTCCAGTTCCTCTACAATTTTTTTAGTATATCTGCCAGTAGTTTCACCTACGGTAAAGGATACCGATTTTAACGTCGAAAGGAATAAGACAGGAAATTCAAGCGCTTTCAATTTTTCAAAAATTTCGTTGTAGCTCTCCAGGGGCGTTTTTTCTTTATGGTCAAACGGAAAGAAAAAAACGGTATCTGAAGCATTACGCCAATCAAGGTCAGCATTTAGCATCTGCGGCACGATGAAACGTTCGATCTTAAAACGAATTCCAGGGTCATATATGTGTGGGGTTTGCGTGTATTGAAAGACAGCTTTAAATCCTACACCGAACTTACCTATAGACGCCTCCGTCTTACTTGAGTTAGCGATGGATGTGATTGAATTAATATGTCCTAAAGCACCGTTGCCAGCGTCTTCACCTTCACAGTGCGGGTCAGATACGGAAAAGTGAATGGAGCCATTATGAATGAAATAAAGTCCATCTTGATCAAGGCGGAAGCTCACCGATGTTGCTCTGACATCATCTGCGTTTTGCAAAAGCTCGTAGATGAAATGCGCCTGGTCGGAATACTTGTCCACAACGCTGCGCTGGATACCACGCATTGATGGTTTTTCCAGAGTGTTAGCATTATCCGCACGATCTTGCATTAGGGCGTAAAACCATTCTTTTTCCTGTTCGGTCAATCCATCTTCATGCGATTTCATCTAAAAATTAACCTTATAGTTTAGTTGTGCTGTGTTCATTCAAAAACAAACTCAGACGATATTCAATTCACTACTGGAGAAATAGATCCTACTTTTTTTAGTAGCATGCCCTATATAGTTGCATGAATCGCCACGGGTTTAACAGACACCTCAGAGTCATTTATGGACTGACCCCGCCCCGGTAGACGATCCTGCCCTATAGTTGGACTGACCCCGCCCCGGTAGACGATCCTGCCCTATAGTTTGGACTGACCCCGCCCCGGTAGACGATCCTGCCCTATAGTTGGACTGACCCCGCCCCGGTAGACGATCCTGCCCTATAGTTTGAGCATAGGAGGAGCGTATGGGCACACCACGATTTACACCTGAATTTAAGGAAGAAGCCGTCCGTCAGATAACAGAACGCGGTTATTCCGTTGCCGAAGTATCCGACCGTCTGGGCGTTTCTGCTCACAGCCTCTACAAGTGGCTACGGGCTATCAAACCTGATAACAGCGAACAGCATGCCCGGGATTTACTGGAAGCCAAAAGCGAGATCCTGAAACTCCGGGCGCAGCTAAAACGCACCGAAGAAGAACGGGATATCCTGAAAAAGGCCGCGCGGTACTTTGCAAGGGAGCCCGACTGAAGTACCGCTTTATCAATGAACACCGCACTGTATGGGGTGTGATGACGATGTGTCGGGTACTGAATGTCGCCCGGGCCGGGTTCTATGCGTGGCTGCACAACCCGGTCTCGGCGCGTGATAAAGATAACCAGCGTCTGCTGATGCTTATCCGCGACTCATATTCACTGAGCGGAGGCGTATACGGTTACCGGCGGGTTCATGGCGACCTGAACGAAATCGGGGAAACCTGCGGCAAAAACCGGGTGGGTCGTATTATGCAACAAAACCGGATCAAAGCCGTACGCGGCTATAAAGCGCCGCGTCGTATCGCCGGCCGGCCTTTAGTGGTTGCCCCTAATCGCGTGCAGCGGCAGTTTACCGTTGTCCGGGCCAATCAGGTCTGGGTTACAGACATCACTTACATCCGCACCTGGCAGGGCTGGCTGTATCTGGCGGTGGTTATCGACCTCTTCGCCCGTAACGTGGTTGGCTGGTCGATGAAGCCCACTCTCTCTCGCGAACTGGCTCTTGACGCGCTGATGATGGCCGTCTGGCGTCGAAAACCGGACGGTGAGGTTATCGTACATAGCGATCAGGGCAGCCAGTACGGCAGTGACGACTGGCAGCGCTTCTGCCGGGCCAATAACCTGGCCCCGAGCATGAGCAGGCGTGGCAACTGCTGGGATAATGCGGTGGCCGAATCGTTCTTCAGTTCGCTGAAAAAAGAGCGGATCAGAAAACGCATCTATAAAACCCGGGATCTGGCCCGGGCCGATATCTTCGATTACATTGAAGTGTTCTACAACCGGGCCCGGCGCCACAGTCACCTCGGCGGCCTCAGTCCGGAGGCCTTCGAACAGGCCTCGTCGTGAGGACAGAATTTGTCTACGGGCGTGGGGGCAGTCCAGCCAAAGCGTAATTTGTTTATTCATCACAGCTGAAAAAGTGACCTTATCAAATATTTTTGAACCGTGTGTGGAATTTCTCTTCATCCTCAGACATGCCCAGCAAACAACAGATGGCCTCATCGATTAGCACGACACCACGATCCCCTTTTCCCATCAGCGCATCATAAAAGTAAACAATGACATCCTCTTTGTTATAGAGAAGGCAATGTTCCCGCCGGGGCAATAGCCTGAATAAAATTACTGATTTTTCAAGGAGATTACCTAATCGCCCCCCCATTCAGCCTATTGGATCAGCGTCACAGATCAACTATGATTAACTACTGTAAAATCAATGGGTAAGTAGACTTTTTACTTGTGGCGTATAAAATTTGACGAAATTATCATACAAGTATGATATTTAATCTTTGCATTCAAGAGGGCTGTAATTTGTATTTATCACATATTGAAATATTAAATTTTAGGCTGTTCCAGCATTTAAGCTTGAAGTTAAACCGAGGCCTTAATGTGTTGGTTGGCGAGAATGACTCAGGTAAAACTGCATTGATTGATGCAATTCGGTATACGCTAGGTACAAAATCCAATGACCGTGCTTATCTTACAGAGCAAGATTTTCACAACAATTCTGATGATTTAAAAATAAAATTAAAATTTTCTGAAGTAGGCCTCCATGCACATCGCTTTGTCGAACATATTTCTCACGAAGAATATGAAGATGATAACGGTGAAAAGAAAAACCGTTCCGTCCTTTACGTTCAGCTACACGCTCAAATTACAGGATTAGAGAAAAGAGGCTATCCCTATATAAAGACCGAATTACGTTCAGGTATCGATGGAAACGGTTTAGCTATTGAGTCTGAGATAAGAGACTTTCTAGCCTCAACGTATCTTAAACCGCTAAGAGATGCTGAAGTGGAACTTTCTAGTGGTAGAGCCTCTCGTTTATCTCAAATACTGAGCTCTTCAAAAGACATTATAGAAGGAATGGAGAGTATTCTTACTATCATCGCTAAGGCAAATGATGAGCTTCTTACTGATGATGCTGCCCTAAAAAAATCGGCTGAAAACATTCAGCAAAAATATCTTCATGAGCTTATTTTTGAGAAAGACAAATCAAAACTTGGTGCATTTATTGATATCGTAGGCATTAAAGAAGAAGACCTATCTAACCTACCAAAACACATCCAAAAGCGCCATTTACGCACTCTATTAGAGGGATTAACACTTTCCCTGACCAATGACCAACGATCACATGGACTCGGTTACCTCAACCTTCTTTTTATGGGGGCAGAGTTACTACTCCTGGAACAAGAAGCAAACAACGAATTTCCTTTACTTCTCGTAGAAGAGCCCGAAGCACACCTTCACCCTCAACTACAAATGAAACTCCTTCAGTTCATAAATAAAACAACTAAAACCGAGAAAAAACCTGATGGAGTACAGTGTATTCTGACAACTCATAGTCCTAACATAGCCTCTAAAGCAGACCCTGCTGAAATCATCATGCTATCTGAAGGGGGAGCTTGGCCGCTTGCTGTTGGTGAAACAGAACTTGCTAAAGATGATTACCAATTTTTAAGAAAATTTTTAGATTCAACTAAAGCGAATGTCTTTTTTGCTAAAGCAGTCCTACTTGTTGAAGGTGATGGTGAGAATATCCTGTTACCTGAATTGGCAAAGTTGTTGGGGCGCCCTTTAGAAAATTATGGCGTATCTATCGTCAAATATGACAATAGCGGCTCATGGAAGCGTTTTGCCAAGTTATTCTTAAGATCCGGCCAAGATGGGAACCCAAATGCATGGCATCCGACAAAAATATGCGTACTTAGGGACCTTGATCTTTGGCCTGATTGTGCTGAAGAAAAAGATGACGGCAGTAACCCATACGGGTTTAAAAAAGAAAATAGCAGAAATCAAGTCTATTGGCGAAGAAATTACCCCGACGACCAGCAGAGAAAAAATGAACATATCGATCAATTAAATAAGCAAAATGTTGTAGTCAAAATATCGGATGACTGGACTTTCGAGTACTGTCTGGCTAAATACGGTCTTTTTAGTGAGTGCTATGAAGCTACTGTTGGCTCCAATGTAGGAATCGATAATATCGTTGGCGATGATGATACCAAAGCGACATTCATTCTTAGCCAAGTTTCAAAAACAGACTTTGCCTATAAACTGTCTAGCATTCTTCAAAAGCAACAAGACCAAAAAATTGATGACACGATAGCTTCTCTTAGTGATGAGGATGCCAATAATAGCGATATTTCTAAGTCGGCCCAAACACAGGCAAAAAACGAGTTTGCAATCGAACTCAAACAGAGGCTTCCAAACTATCTAATTGAGGCTATTCAATATGTAACAGAGCCTATTGAAGAAAATATCGAAGAGGTGCAGAATGCCGCAGTCGTTTGAAGGCTTTATTACGCATGACGACATTACTGAGATAGCCGAATCTGAAAAGCTTATTCTACAGGATGATATGCGTATTTCAATTCTGAAAGCTATGCACTCTATTGATGTACAAGCTTGCCCGGGAAGTGGAAAAACAACATTGATTGCCACTAAGCTCATTCTTCTTGCTAAAAAGTGGAACTCTCCACACCGAGGGATATGCGTCCTGTCTCATACCAATGTGGCTAAAGATGAGATCATTAGCCGCCTTCAATGCTCAACATCAAAAGCTGCACAGCATTTACTGAAATATCCTCATTTTATTGGGACCATTCAGGAGTTTATACACCGCTTTTTAGCATTACCATATATCAGATCTCGTGGTATTCAAGATATCACAGTAGACAATGAGATATACGCTAAGCAAGCTATTAAACTGCTCGAATTAGCTCAATTTTCTTGGTTTAAAGGGACATTAAATGGATTAGGCAATACTATAGAACAAGAGGCTTTCTTCAGAGGTACATTCCGATATATTTCTCAGAATGGTGAAGAAATTAATCTTGATAAAAAACCCAGAAGCTGGAATCAAGATAATAATCTTCAGAGGGCTAAACGCGACCTTGGCCGATTAAAAAATTATCTGGATGAACGAGGCGTGTTTCTTTTTCGTGATATGTATACGCACGCCGATAAAGCATGCACAAACAATCCTGAATTAGCTGAGGTCATTCGAGCAAGGTTTCCGTTTGTTTTAATTGATGAAATGCAGGATACACAAAAATTCCAAGATATGCTTTTAAGTAAAGTCTTCCTGCATAATTCATCACTCATTGTTCAGCGTTTTGGAGATCCAGATCAATCTATTTTTAATAACATTGGAACAGAAGAGTCTAATCAAAGCTTTAACGGTAAGTTGCGAGACCAGATGGATTATGTAATTCATACATCTCATCGCTTTGATGGAGTTCTATCTAACAAAATTTGTAATTTAAGTTTCAATGAAATCCCATTGGAAACGGAGTTAACAGAAGCAAATTTATTAGATAGAGCACAAGCCCATACTACTCGAAATAGATTTTCCGATACTGTTATCATTTTCAATGACGATACTTGCGAAAAAGTCATTGAGCATTTTGCTCAAATTGTTTCAAATCAGTTTTCTGTAGAATATAAACAAAATAAAAAATTTACGGTAAAAGTTGTTGGTGCAGTCGGAGCTAAGATAGCACCCAATGAAGCACAATTTAGAATAGGCCATTATTGGCCTGATTTTGACAAAACCAAATCAAAAAGTCATTTCAAAGAAAATTATTTTATAGAAGCTGTTCGCCGGTGCCAAGAAAATTCAACTATCGATTTGGCAGATAATTATAAACTCTTACTAACGTGTATTCTTAAGCTTATGCGAATGTGCAATAAGATTGATGACAATGAGAAATATTTTTCCAGTACAACATTACGAGAATATTTAATCAAAATAGGAAGCTGGACTCGCTTTCGTAAAGGGTTATTTTATTTACTCACCGAGGCTAAAGTTACAAAACAACAACATTGGGAAATTGCCTGCCGTACATTAATTTCCTTGCTAAGGTTAGAAAACATCCCCGCCGAGGCAACAGATTATATGGCATTTCATGAAGATACAAATCCAGATGAAGCTAGACAGGCTGAACACGCAAGCTCACTTACTCCCTTGAAAGATAACACTCTAATCCATGAGGATGGCTTTCATATTGAGCTATCAACAATACATGCTGTCAAAGGCGAGACCCATGATGCAACGCTAGTTATTGAGACCAAAAACCACACATTCGATCTACAAACTATGTTGCCATATTTGACTGGAGAGCTACCCAACGTAGAGCATCCCAATGCCAGCCTACCAGAGAAACCAAATTCACTTAGGGCATTCAAACCCAATAAAGTTTTTATGCGGCAGTTTTATGTCGCAATGAGTCGTCCGAAACATTTACTTTGTCTAGCCCTTCACTCTGATCGAATATCTAGTGAACAAATTCAGTTGCTTCAGCAGCGTGGTTGGCAAGTAGACATCATCTAATCTATTGAAAAAATACACATGGTTGAGTAGATGATTATCAAGTCAATATTCACAAAACTTAAAGTGAGTACATAAATGAGTACCAAGATAGATTGTAAAAATAAAATACATACAAATCAATACAATGATTAAAAAATAACGGTTCAACGTCTGGGCCGAAATTACCAAAACACGGCAATTGGATATGCTTGAACGAGTGGTTTTCCCTGCAATCTATAGGCATCCAGTCAGGGAAAATAACACCCGCACCACATGGACAGAAACCCCGGCTTCCGCCTCGCGGAGAATACTGACGATCTGTTCTTCGGAAAATCGCTTCTTCATGGGGATGTCCTCATGTGGCTTATCAAGACATTATTAACATTACAGTGTATTAATCAACGGGGAACAAGTCTCCTGTTACGAAATTGCAGATTACCAAACGTCAATGGGAGGCTAAGGATACAGGGAGTAAATCAGCAGAAGTTTCCAAGCCTACGGATGCTAACTTCATCTACGATTCTGGAAAAGTGATTGGCTCAGAACGCACAACTTCAGTCAGTAAATAAAACCTCCGTATAGCTTGCAGCAAGACCCTGTGGCACACTTAAACCGCCCTGATGCATACGGAAGCTGCTCAATGCCTGATAATCTCCCTCTCTGCGTTTTTACCGAAGGCCACATCACCCTTCCTGACCACTATCAGGATCGCACCGTTAATGTCTTTACCCTGCCCGGTGAGAACACGCCAGCCTTTAACATCTCCCGCGATTCGAGGAATGATGGCGAGACGCTGTCAGGTTATATTGACCGGCAGTTAACGCTGATGCAGAAGCATCTGAAAGGCTGGAAGCAAACGAAACGGGTGACTGCTGTGCTCGGCAATAACCTGTTGCAGGGTGAATGTGTGCATGCCAGCTACCTGCGTGACGGTAAACGGGTCTTCCAGCAGCAGGCGGTATTTAACACCTCTGAAAACAAGATTCTGGTGTTCACCATGACCTGCACCGCGATACTGACGGACAGAGACAGTCAACAGTTCCATGCGCTGCTTGCCAGCTTTTCTTTTAACACCTGACAATTAAGGAACGTTATTATGTTCGAGGCGGCACGCGTGGGTGATGATATCGGCCATTCTCATGCGCTGGCCGGGATGATTGCCGGAACGATTGTTGGTGGACTGATTGCCGCAGCGGGAGGTATCGCCGCCGGGGCATTGATGATTGCCGGTATCGGTGCGTCTTGCCTGGGCATTGGTGTGCTTCTGGTCGGAGCCAGCCTGGCGGTGGGTTATTTTACGGGCGAACTGGCAACGAAGGCCAGAGACAGTATCGCGGATGCCGGGGCCACCAGCATGGAGAAGGAAGGCGTTATCGCCACCGGCTCTCATAATGTGTTCATTAATGGCAGACCTGCCGCCCTTGCCACCGACAGCATGGTGGAATGCGCCAAAGATGCTGGCTCACAGCAGATGGCCGAAGGCTCCTCACGCGTGTACATCAATGGCCTGCCTGCTGCCCGTCTCGGCGATCAGACCACCTGTGGTGGAAAGGTCATGACCGGTTCAGCAGATGTGATTATCGGCGGTGAGCCGCAACAGACACTGCCAATACAGTCAGAAGTCCCGGAATGGCTCTATAAAGCCTCTGACCTGACGCTTTTATTTGCCGGACTGCTTGGTGGAGCGGGCGGAGCGGCAGGCAAAGTCGGTGCGCTGGGAAGACTGTTCAGTAAAATCCCGGGTATCAACAAACTGGCCCGCGTCGCCTGCCGCGCTGGCGTGCTGATGACCAGCGCCGCCGCCGTGGGCATTATCGCCCGCCCGGTTGATATCGTCAGTGGGCAGAAATTCCTCTCCGGTGATCACGAGCTGGACTTTGTATTACCTTCCCGTCTGTCGGTTGTCTGGCAGCGTTACTGGCGCAGTGGCAATCCCGGCGACAGCGTACTGGGCCGTGGCTGGTCACTTTTCTGGGAAACGCGACTGGAAAAATATCAGGACGGGCTGGTGTGGCGTGCACCGTCCGGCGATTACGTGTCATTTCCTCTCGTGCCGAAAGGGAAGCGTACCTTCTGCGAAACCGAAAAACGCTGGCTGGAACACCATCAGGATGATACCTGGTCAGTGTATGACATCAGCGGCGAACGCTGGTGTTACGCATCTCTGCAGGATGATTCCCCTTCCCTGCCGCTGCGACTCACCGAACCCTGTAGTAACGATATTCTTTTTGACTGGAACGACGACCATACGCTGCATGCGCTCACCGACAGCGCCGGACAGCGCGTGGTCTGCCGTTATCAGACCGTCAGCGGACAGGTTCGCCTTGCCGGAGCCTGGCTGGATGATGAGATTTGTCTGGTCAGCTACGATTACGACGCTAAGGCCCGGCTGATTAGCGTCACCGGACGCGGCGGTCAGGTACGCCGCCACTTTGGCTGGTATGATGACGGAGACGGCACGGATTTACTGCGCAGCCATGAGGACAGCAACGGTCTGCTGAACGAGTATCTCTGGCAGAGCATTGACGGACTGCCCCGCGTGCTGGCTTACCGCAACAGCGCGGGTGAGCAGCTTATTTTTGATTACGATTTTGAAAACGGCACCCGCCGCGCCACCCGCGAGGATGGCGCACAGGCACACTGGCTCGTTGACGACGATGACAATGTTGCACGTTTCACCGATTATGACGCTCGCCAGACCGGCTTCGTCTGTCGTGATGGCGAGTTGTGCGAAGTTATCCTGCCTGACGGAGCCATGCGGCGCAGCCAGTGGGACCGCTACGGTCGCCTGACGTCAGAGACCGACCCGGCAGGGCGCACCACAGCGTATTACTGGTTCCGTAATACTGACAGAATAGCCCGCACGGTTTTCCCGGATTCATCAGCCTCTCAGTCTGTGTATGACCTGAACGGTCGCCTGCTTTCGGAAACCGATGCACTGAATCACACCACCACGTATCACTACCCTGATGAAGAAGAAACGCTGCCTGACCGCATCACCGATGCCAGTGGTGGTGACGTGCTACTGGTGTGGAACCGTCAGGGGCTGCTGACGCAACGCACCGACTGCTCCGGCAGCGTGACCCGCTTTACGTATGACCGCTTTGGTCAGCTTATCACCAGCGAGGACGCAGAAGGCAACCTCACACGCCGCGAATGGAACGATACAGGCCAGATTACCGCCGTAATTCGGGCCGATGGCAGTCATGAAACGTTACAATGGAACGAACACGGGCAACTTGCGGCCTGGCGAGACCCGCTGGAAAGTGAGGTTCGCTGGCAGTATTCTGCGCTTGGACTGCCAGAAAGCGTTACCGACCGCACGGGACGAACCCGCCGCTGGCACTATGACCCGAGAGGCAATCTGCTGCGTCTGAAAAACGGCAACGGTGGCGAGTACCGTTTTACATATGACCCGACAGGCCACCCACTGAGCGAAATCCGCCCGGATGACACTTGCCGGCAGATGGAGTGGAACGCGCGTGGACTGCTCACCACGCTGACCGAAAACGGCAGACCAGACGTTGATGGCGGCATCCCACGACGCGCTCAGCATTTCAGCTATGACAGCAGCGGCCTGCTGACCACACGCACTACCCGCGATGCTCAGTACCATTACCAGCGTAAAAACAGCGGGCAGCTTACCGGCCTGACCCGCAAGCCAACCGCCGATGGCATGGCGCTGGGAATTGAAGAAGATGAAATTCAGTTTACCTTTGACTCGGCAGGAAACCTGCTCGCTGAACAGGGAGTCAACGGTGAACTGCATTCCGCGTATGACGTTCTGGGTAATCTCACTGCGCTGAACCTGCCCGGCGGCCAGCAGATAAGCTGGCTGCATTACGGTTCCGGCCACGTCAGCGCCATCCGCTTCGGTCAGCAAATCATCTCTGAATTTACACGCGACCGCCTTCACAGGGAGGTGGCCCGCACTCAGGGAACCCGTGAGCAGACCCGCCATTATGACAGTCTGGGCAGACGTACCCGGCAGCGCAGTTTCACACCCGACCTGCCGGAACAGACAATCTTCGAACGCGCCTTCAACTACACCGGGCGGGGAGAACTGTCAGACGTCAGTGACACCCTGCGGGGCAACACAATTTATGGCTATGATGAGGAAGGTCGTCTTCTAAGGCACTACGAAGCCCATCCGGGTCACAGCACCCGGACGTTCCGCTACGACGCTGCGGATAACCTGCTGCCGGATGATGGCCTGCCTGCCCTGCCGCTAACGGAGAACCGGCTGACGCACTGGCAGAACCTGTTTATGAAATACGACTGGTGGGGAAACCTTATCAGCCGTCGCAGCGGCCTGTATGAACAGCATTATGAATATGACGCGGAAAACCGGCTGATACGGGCCGGGGGCAATGGACCAGAAGGCCGTTTTACCGCGCACTACCATTATGATGCGCTGGGCCGTCGCACTCGCAAAACGGTCACCACGCCACACGGCACCAGGGAGACCCGCTTTCTGTGGCAGGGCCTGCGACTGTTGCAGGAACAGCAGCAGAACGGGCAGTGTCAGACATATGTTTACGACCCGAACGAAATATACAGCCCGCTGGCGCGTATTGACCATTTGCGTGACAAAAATAGTGGAGAGGTTCTCTGGTTCACAACCGATCTGAACGGTGCACCGCTGGATATCATTGATGAACAGGGACAACTCCGTTGGAGCGGTCATTACGGAAGCTTTGGCGAGGTTACACGGCAGACGGAAGGCTTCCAAAGAGTCATGCAACAAACTGCCCTCACTCATCAGCCACTGCGCTATGCCGGGCAATACGCAGACAGTGAAACGGGGCTGCACTATAATCTTTTCAGGTATTACGATCCGCAGGTTGGACGCTTTACGGTACAGGACCCCATAGGATTACTGGGAGGCTGGAACCTTTATCAGTATGCACCGAATCCGCTGGGATGGATTGATCCACTTGGATTAGCTGTTGATCCTATTGCCAGAATTCAAGACAGAGGATATAGCGGTGTTACAAGAACTCAGGGAGGGGGCTTAGATTACTCTCTTAGTGATGCTCTGTATAATAAGAGATTGGATGTCAATCCGGTTGTAACTATAAGTTATTCTGGGGATTACGATCTTGACTTTCAGTCAGCAAACGAAATCGCCGGTCTTAATCAAAAATCTACTCCAAGAGGCTATGTATGGCACCATTTAGATGATTATGACCCAAAAACCAACACAGGTACGATGCAACTTGTAGAACAGAATGCGCATTCAGGAATTCCCCATAGCGGCGGTGTAAGTCAATATAAAGCTGCTACTGGAAAAAGCTATACACACCCAGCGAGATTCGGAGGAAAAAAATCATGTCCTTAGTTTTGGATGAATCGGAAAAAAATGTTAGTTTAGATGATATAAGAAATTTTGAAACTTCTAATAAGATAGCTTTACCAAAGGATTTTATTGATTTTTATTTGAGAAATAATGGTGGCTATTTGCCCGAAGAAAATGAGCCTAACCCGTTTCTGCTTGGTGGCTTTTTCTCATTTTCCCATGGGAAACTCCCAATTGAAAAACGCTACAAAGAATTATTAGAAGATTGGCCTAATCTTTTAGGTATGATTCCATTCGCATATGATGATGGTGGAAATCTGTTTCTGATATCTACTGTTTCAGAAAGTTATGGTGAAGTGAAGATCTGGCTCATTGACGAAAATGAGTTAGATAAAGTCTCAGCGTCGTTTTCATCATTCATCAATAAACTGAAAAAAAATTGATTTATTTCATCCTAAACTGGTGCATTAGGGAACTGCACCAGTCCATGTTCGGCAAAAAGACATATCGCCAGTTATCTTTCCCGGTTTTACGATCCTCAGATTGGACGCTTTACGTTACATAACCATATTGGATTACTGAGGTCGACTTCTCAGGAAGTGATGCACTTTATCTCATGGTGAAAATATTGTAAAAATACCAATGACAGGCAGTCGTTATGGCGACTTTAAGGCAGTAAACGAATTAGAAAATTACAAAAACTCAGTTGGGAATATCACTGGTAAATCACATCCAGATGGCTATACCTGGCACCATTTAAATGATTATGATCCCATAACGAATACTTCTACCATGCAACTTGTAGAGACGAGCGCTCATGAAGCCACTTTCCCTCACACCGTCTCAGTGAGCCAATACGAACAGTATCATGTGTTAAATATGAATCACTTGAAGCGAATAAAACTGAAAAATCATTGAATTGTAAATAGTGAGGTACATTATGCAATCAGAAGACTTAAAATTTTATGAAGATGATGAAGGTATTGCTGTCGATTTGAAGTTAAAAGCATTCGGTCCGGATGAAGTACAATGTGTTAATCTTGAATCTGAATTATCAGATAAAAAGATGAAAGATGATATACTTTTTTTAATTAATCACCAAAATGAATTTTTGCAAAAAACTCAAAAGGCAGTTCATGAGTATTGTATCAAAATTTACAGTCAAGAACCGTCTGATCTTAAACTTATTAAACTGTACATTTTCCCAGATAAAGAAAATGAATATGGCTTTATGTTCTCAACAAAAATTGATAGTGAACATGGAATTGGTGTAAAAATGATAAATGGAAATATAGAAAAAATTGGCAGTAGTGAAACGGCATTTTTGTAAAAAACCTTTACAGTTAATAAAATAAATAAACTCCCGTAGTAAATTGAACTGAACCTTAACATAGAAAATATATTAAGGTTCAGTTTTTACATTAACAACGGCTTTTATTTAAGGTGAAACTTTTCGATTCGCATTTAATATAAGATTTAAAAAATGACAGGCGAGCACCATTGAATATAAAATCAGGATTTATGAAGTAATAATTCTGAATCATAGTTTCAGAAATGGATGTAGCTAAAACCTAAATAAAAAGGGGATAGTATCTCGATTAAAGGTAACCATATGAAATTGAAAAATATAATTTACATCATGGTTAAATCACGTTGCGAAGATGATAATTTTTGCATTTATGGCTCAGACGGAGAGTTATTTGGAGAAAAAGAATATTTGGTCTCCGGTTATCCACAGGTAGATGAAAACGATAAAGAAGTCTATCCGCAAGATGCGGTTAGCAGAGGTTTATCATATATTTATTCTGGTGAGCAGTTTGCTGATGTAATCTTATCAGTAATCGAACAAAAACCTTCTGCCAGTAATCAAGATTTTATTGATGCTTTAAACTATTACCTTGAAAATGATGATTTTTTAGATTTCTGACATTTATCCAGACAGCCTGCACACTATTTTTAAGGGTTGCAGGCTGTATTAAACTATTTTCAGCACCATTTTCACCAGAAATTAACTGAGGATATGAACAGACGTTAGTCTCGCGAGGGCAATAACTTGTAATTATTTCATGACATTCGTGAAAGCCATTATTCTAACTTAATTCTTTTGTTGAGCATGATTTTCAAACAGCCCTCTCTCATCAGCCGCTGCGTAATGTCGGGCGGTACGCTGACAGGTAAACCGGACAGAACTAAAAATAAACACCAAAACGATAGCGCCCGTAGCAAGTTATAAGTAAGCATTCACATAAATCCTGAAAGATTACTTTAAGGCGCAGAGTTCAACAGGGTTGCTCCAACAAGAGAGGTCAGAAATGGTAGTCGCCATGCTGCTATCTAATTTACTCTTAACGAATACGACTGTTTCTTCGCATTGGCAATACCCCTCTGGCATCACTCAGCCTGGTAGAGACGTCCCTCGCCAGACCTCGCCTTTCGCCACACTTCATCATCCGTCAGTTCAGTCTGGATAAGTTCAATCGGCACGCCAGCATCATTGATCATCGCAACAAAAAAACCGTCGATCGGCTCATAAGGCCCAAGTATAACCTCCTCATCGCGAATGGCCTCCTGAAGATCGGCCACCTTAAATGCCACATGTGGCACAGTACGGATCAGATGATGCAAAGGTGAATCGGCTTCGAACCGGTGCCACTGCACCCGAAACTGGCCAGGGTTATCGGCAGTGTACATGCCAGCACGTTGACTGTAACTGCCGTCTTGCAGGCCATCACTGACCGGAATCCCTAAGTGATGAAAATCATACTGCAGGTGTTTTTTCAACGTTGTACTCCTGAGGGTTAATGTCTTTCAGACGGATAAAGTAACAAGCCAGTAATGATCACCTGCATTTTCGCGCCATCAGACTCACCCAATGGCGCGTCAGCCCAGTTTGATGAGGCAGAGGCCGAATTAAATTCCCATCACATACTGCGCGATTTTGAAATAAATGATGAGCCCTGTGCCGTCAATAAAAGTGGCAATAAAGGGCGCTGAAACCACCGCCGGATCTACCCCCGCCTTTTTCAGTAACATCGGTATGATGGATGACACAATCGCGCTCCACACGGTAATGGCCACCAGCGACAGACTGACAACCAGCGTGACCTCTGCGCCAACGCCCATCATCCATGCCCGTATCCATGCCGCAAGGCCGATAGTGGCCGCGATCAGCAGGGACGTGGAGATTTCTTTGCGCAGCACTGCACCCAGCCTTGCCAGACTAACCTCCCCTAACGCCATGGCCCGCACCAGGGTAGAGGTAATCTGTGTGCCGCTATTGCCGCCGGTACCAATTAACAGAGGAATAAAAAAGGCGAGCGCAATTGCCGCCTCCAGCTGATCTTCAAAGGCTTTCAGGACATTGCCTGTATAGGCCTCAGCCACAAAGAGCATCAGCAACCAGACGGCTCTTTTTCGCCAGAGCGCCCACGGACTGGTTTCAAGATAAGGTTTATCCAGCGGCAGACTGGCGCCCTGACGCTGTGCATCTGCGGTGTTCTCATCCGCAATCAGGCGTGCAATCTCACGTTCACCCAGTACACCTACCAACGTATGGTTGGCAACGACGGGCAGGATATCGATATTCTCCTCCATCAGAATATGGGCAATATCACCGCGACTGTCATCCGGCGTCACTTTCGTGAAAGCATGACGCATCATCACACCAACCTGTTTATCTTCATCATGGCATTGCAATAAAGTTTTAACCGCAAGCGTGCCGCGTAAATGGTAATCGCGCGCGGTAATAAACACTAACGAGGGGATCTCATTTGTTTTTAACTGCGACAGAAAATAAAGCTTTGCTTCTTTTACCGTCAGTGTGTAGGGGAGCGTAATAAAATTCGGGTTCATATACTGCGCAACGGAAGCGTCATTTACGCCGTCAACATTGAGGCGCGAACCGGTAGAAAGATGCTGTATTTTTTGCATTGAGGTGTCCCTATATCGGCTAAAACATCATCAGCGAATCGTACAGGGGCGTAACCAAAGAGGGAGTGAACGTAGGCTATCTCCGCGTCCAGGTTTTAGCACTATACAACGTATCTGATTCATTAATCAGAAGTTACCTTGGGCTGAACCTTAATCCGATAAAGCCTGTCTTAACCTTGGGCATCTCTCGATGTCGTCAGATCAGTAACCTGTGTTTGTATAGGAGCCTCGCCAAACGAGATACTGTGTACTTAAAACGCGGCTAATATAGAGGGAGAATGCTGATATCAAAAGAAACAATCCATTCTTATTGAGATGACGTTTAAGTAATTACAAAAATATAAATAAAAATACTTTTCATTAATATTCCTGGTGGGTAACTATGCCCCCTTTCTGAATCGTTCAGCGTAATCAGTGACGCTTCCTGCGCCATTACATTTCCCAACCCAATAAATATTCGTCAATAATCATTGGTAAAACGCGGGAGCCTGTACCTGAATTTACACAGATAATGTCTTAGCCATTTATCAGTGACGTCATTTAACGCATGAAAATCTCTATTCTGCAGGGATGAATCTTGGCTGAAAAAGCTCACGAGACATTTCAGGCACACAGTCAGCGTTCAGACACAGTCGCTATGTTTAAGACCGCCCCTTAACACCCTGATAATGGGTACAGCCAGCCCGTATCACCGCTTTTCGTTTGCACCCTTTTTACACCTCGCCATTTCTTTTTTACGCCACTTTTACACGCCGGGCGTTTTAATCAACGGCACCGGGTACTCATTGCCCATGCATAAGGAAGTCGTTGATGAAATGCGTTAATGCGCCCTTTTCTCTGCCTGTCAATGGCGATGCCGCCTTAGTCGAGTTGGCTGAGCAGCAACGTCTTCGGCTGATGTCACCCCGTAAATGGTTCAGAGACGCGATTGAGGTCAACACCGATCCGGCCAAACTTAACCCCCGGCTCATTGCTCAATGGCTGGGGGCGACGATCCCCGATGCTCGCCTTCTGACGTTGGCGTTGAACAGCAGTCTCTGTTTTGGCGTCTACCGCAATGCACGACAAATCGGCTTTGCACGCGTCGTAACCGATATGGCCGAAACCTGGGTTATACAGGATCTGTTTATTTCGCCAGAATATCGCTTTATCGGTCTGGGATCCTGGCTATTGCGCTGCTGTCTGTCGCATCCAGGTGCCTGCGGCTGCCATCGAATTATCGCCCTGAGTGAATCCGCACCGGCCTTTCTTCAACACAACGGCTTCATCTGTCATCCCTCACTGCCGGGTATTTACGTGGCGCCGCCTCTGTATCACGGCGTTGACTACCCAGCGGGCTCCGATATCACACGTAGACATTAAGCGACTACAACGATGAGCAGCCTGCTTCAGTTTCTCATTCGGCCTCAATTATCCAGCTGTTGGTCGTTAAGCAATGCGACTGACGAACCTCTGTCTCACAAGGAAAACACCATGTCAGGTCTTATCCTGGTATCACATAATCATTCTCAACGTTCTACGCTTACTGCGATTTATGAAGGCATTCTCGCCCATCAAGGTGGGCTCTGGGTGAGCTGGGATGGCCAGACCGCAGTTCTGCCCTCGGATACGGCAAGACCTCTGTCATCTCAGCACAAAGATCGCTATGAAACCCTGACCTTTCCCCTGACACCCGGCGAGGCGAATGAGGGTTATCACAATTACGTTCATAAAGGACTCTGGCCTGTTTTCCACCAGCGCCCGGATCTGGCCCGTTTTTCCGCTGACGGCTATCGGGAATATAAAAATATTAATGAGGCTTATGCGCGTGCCATTTGTGAGCACGCCCTGCCCGAGGACAGAATCTGGATACAGGATTATCATCTGCTGGGTTGCGCCCGCTATCTTCGCGAAGCCGGTTTGACCAATCCAGTGGGCTTTTTTCTGCATCAGCCTTTCCCATCGGGCAAGATGTTTGAGGCCATTCCCGACTGGCGCTGGCTCACCGAATCCCTGCTGTGCTGTGACGTGATCGGTTTTCAGACGGTACAGGACATGAACAACTTTATTGTCTGGCTGGAAAGTGAATTCCGTACAGAGCGTTTGGCTGGCGACAGCTTTCGGGTACAAGGCCGTATTGTCCGGCTCGGCGTCTTTCCTGTGGGGATTGACCTTGACGATGCCCGCTGCCTGCGCGACAGCAATAGCTGCGCCTTCATGGAAATGCAGTGCCGCGAAAACTTGCCGGAAAACACCGTACTGAGTGGTGGCCATCTTGATGACAGTGCCGGGCTGCCTTACCGAATCAGCGCCGTGGAAGTGCTGCTGCGCAAACATGCTGTTTACCAAAAAAATATTACCCTGTTGCAGCTGGCTCCGCCCTCTGCCGGGTATGCGCATCGCGCGCCGGAAATCAGTCACACCTTAGAAACCCTGTGCGGCGAGTTTAATGGCGTGCACGGCATGATGAACTGGTATCCGGTGAACTGTCTGACGCATGCTTACAGTCGGGAAGAGCAGGCGGGAATCTATCGCGCTTCCCGTGTTGCGCTGGTGACCCCACTGATGGCAGGCATGAGCCTGATGGCGAAGATGTATGTTGCACTTCAGGATCCCGATAATCCTGGTGTGCTGATCCTGTCACAGTTTGCAGGCGCAGCAGAGCAGATGGATGGTGCGCTAATCGTCAATCCTTACAATCCCGATGCGATGGCCGATGCCATTCATAGCGCGCTGCTGATGCCGTTAAGGGAACGGCGTCATCTTCACGCGCGTCTGATGAAGGGATTGCATTTGCACAACAGTCATCGCTGGTCTCAGGCATTTTTGTCCATGCTGAGCGATCAGCCCGTGATGCCCGGGCCGGTTGTCGCAACCGCCCCCTCTTTGCGTCTGAACAGCAGTCGGGCCCGATACTGACGTTCCCGTCCTCTGCAAGCGGCAGGTCTGCATCGCCTCTGCTTTGCAGACCGGGCTTTTAGCGGCAACACAACGATGAAATAGCCCGAAAACGGCTCAGCCCTGAGCCATTTTCATCAAGCTAGTGAATCGCAGCCGCTGGTGCAGCGTGGTGTTAACGGCTGAGGCGTGCGTTAACGAGAAGTCGAAAGGGTTTGCAGGACTTTCAGCTCGGCCACCGCTTCCTGCATGGCATCCATTCCCGCCGTTAAGGTCCGCAGGCTATCCAGCTGTTTCGCCATGCCTGCCCGCTCATGACGGGTGCGGTCGCTCATCGCCGCGATGGCATCGGCTGCGTGGATACTGCGCTCTGCCATGTCCGTGGCAGTTTGCACGGTGTTTGTCGCCACATTGCGAATGCGGGAAATCGTGCTGACCGCATCGTTGATATTGCTTGCCGTGGCTTCAGCCTGCTCTTTGGAGGATTGCGCCAGACGACGCACTTCTCCGGCGACAACCGCAAATCCCCTGCCCGCCTCACCCGCACGGGCGGCTTCAACGGCCGCATTAAGCGCCAGAATATTGGTCTGGAACGCGATATTGCTGATGCCATGCGTAATGACGTTGATGCCATTGGAGATCGCCTCCAGATCGTCCAACCCGTCGCCTAAGCGGCCCTGTGCCTGCTGGCTCTCTTTGGCGATATCGCTGATAGCGCGAATGCTGCTCTCGGCCATCGTCAGCGCCTCGCTCTGGCTCTGGGTTGCCGCCTCAAGCACCGGCAGTGCCTGGACGATAGGCGCTAACTCCTGCTGATAATTCACCACGCGCGCCAGCACGCCGGACTGCACCCTGTTCAGCGCCTCCCAGCGACGCAGGGCGCGCTGAGCGTAGTGAGCCGCATAGCTGGCATATTCCACCGGGAATTGCGCCATCGCATGGACACGGTGATTAAAGAACACCAGCGCAGAGAGCGTCTGGTTGATCGGCACACCGAGAATCTCACCAAAACTGGAGAAGCCGGCGGCCGGAATCCCTTTAAAAAAATGCGCATCGTGCAGCTTATCGGCATTCCCCACGCGACGCAGTATGCAATCGTTCATCAGAATCGCTGCCGGTTTGCCGTGGCGTTGGGTAAAGGCCTGCCAGTCACGCTGCGTGGCCTGTTTAAAATCGGTTTCACGCATTAAGTAAAGCCGATCGCCAAATTCCAGGTCGCAGAAAAACTGCACGCTCTGGCTGGTCATTTTCGCCACGGAACGAATAAAGAAGGCTTCACCTACCTTGACGGCAAATGTCAGACCTTTAAGCCGCTCGCTGAGCTGCTGTTCGTTGCAGCCAAGGTGTTCGGCCAGCGCCTGGGTGAACGGCTGCTGCTGTCCCTGTGCGTTAAACACCGACGTCAACGTACGCTTTACCGGATCGGCCTCTGCAATCAGCCAGCTTTTATTCAGCGGCTCGAAATTCTGGCTTTTGAAGGGTGCGAAGGATTTACCCGCTGCCATTTTGCAGAACACGATAACGGCCTTGCCCTGCAGCACACGACCGCCGACACCCATCCATGTGCCGTCAAAGGTTGCACGTCCTCCTGCGGAGCCACCAATCGCCAGGCACGGAAAGCGCCCCGTGTTATACCAGGCCTGCATCAGAAAGCCTTCTGATGCGGACAGTCCGTCGCAGTAAATCATCGCGAAGGTGCGATCGGCAGAAAGCGGCATGCGCAGCTTCAGTGCCGCCAGTTCATGCTGAATGGCGCTGATGCGATCGGTCGCCGTGTGCGTGTCGTGAAGATGCAGATCGACAATGTGTGTTTCATGCTCCGCTATCAGGTTGCGAGGCAGCCAGAGCCAGCTGCCCTCTTGTCCGTCTCCCTTGCAGTAAGTTGTCTGCTTACCGCTGGCACTCAGCGCCCCGTTCGAGGAGAGCGTAATGACGGTCAGATCCGCCGATGTTAAACGTTGCCATGCCTGACTGACCTTATGAAAATCTGCTTCTGGCGGTACAAACGTCAGCAAAATACCCGCAGCACGTTTGCTAAGGCCTGCAGCAGAGAGCGATGCAGGTAAGCTTTCACAGTGAAAGATCCCGTCGGCGGGCTGAGCTGCCCCTGCAAAACGGGAACCGGTTAAGCTTCTGGTCATTGTCTTAATGACAGACATATTGTTATTTCCATTGTAATTAAAAGGAATGCACGTGCTGGTGTTGTAAAAAAAGAGGGCCAAATGCTGCGCCGGTATGACCCGAACGCATGAGCCCTCTTCAGCCCCAAAAATGAGCTGAGCATGCGTTATCGACTCACGCGGCCATAGCTTCAGCGATTATCGGGATGATTATTAGCGATGTGTGCGGGTAAACGGTTGCGTTTGATGTCCGTCAGGTACAGAGAAGGTTTGCGCCAGTTTAGAAGCATGAACGTCGGCTCAGAGCGAGAAGTGGTCTTTTGTTAATTTCCCAGAAATGAAGTGGGTATGCTTTAATTTTCCGCCTTGATGAACACCTTCACAACAGGAGGGACAAGATGAAACAGGTCAGGATTTATACGCTCAAAGACAGCCAGTCAGCAGAAATTTATTTTCACAAACACTGGCCCCGACACAGGGTTTCTCTTTCTGCTTTTGATATTTATGTCAATGATGTCTGTCTGGGAGAAAACTGTCAGGTCATTGCAACCGTGACCAGTCAGGCGGGAGCCGATATACAGGCTATCAATCAGAAATACATGAGCAGCGAGGCGTTCATGTCAGACATGAAGGGTTTCGACATGTCTTCAATCCTCCGGGTGGACGAAATCACCATTAAAGAAACACTTTTCTGACCCCGCGACGTTCTCAAGGCAGGACGTTAATACTGTGATTTTTTAATGTGGCAAATCATGCATAGCGGGCCTGGCCTGGACCCGCCAGACAGTAAGTTACTTAGCTAACAGAGGAGGGACAGACGGGACTTCCGGCGCATTATCAATATCACGTTGAGTCATCCGGAAGGCTTCAGGATAATGTTCCCGCTCCGTTCTTCGGGCTGGCTCTGTGTCGCGCCATGTGTAGAGGCAGTGCTGACACTGATGCACCGTCCATATCCCCTCAACTGGGGATGTTGCCATGATTTCAATGTGTTCATCAGCACAACGTGGACAAATCATACTTTCTCCTTAACCGCGATTTGATAACAGGGACGTTAACTTCTCAACCCAGATTGAAGTTTCTGGCAGGTCTTTTACCGGCTGACTGTAGTGGCCGCGGGTGTCCGGTGCGACGGGAGTCGTTGCATCGATCACGAGTTTATCCGTTATTCCCGCAGGGCTGGAACCCGGATCCAGCTCCAGTACGGACATGTTTGGCAGTTGAACGAGATCGCCTTGCGGATTGACCTTTGAAGACAGTGCCCACATCACCTGAGGCAGGTTAAAGGGATCGACATCCTCATCGACCATGATCACCATCTTGACGTAGCCCAGACCATGCGGGGTTGTCATCGCCCGTACGCCTACAGCACGGGCAAATCCACCATAACGTTTCTTTGTAGAAATAATGGCCAGTAATCCATGTGTATACATTGCATTCACAGCCTGCACCTCAGGGAAATCCGCTTTCAGCTGTTGATACAAAGGGACACAGGTTGCCGGGCCTATCAGATAATCAATTTCGGTCCAGGGCATTCCCAGATACAACGACTCGAATATTGGCTTAGTGCGGTAGGAGACCTTATCAATTCGTACAACGGTCATATTGCGACCGCCGGAGTAATGGCCGGTGAATTCGCCAAACGGTCCTTCAATCTCACGTTTGCGCCCTTCTATCACGCCTTCAAGAATGACTTCCGATCCCCACGGCACATCAAAGCCGGTCAGAGGCGCGGTGGCGATGGGGTAAGGGCTTTCACGCAGTGCACCTGCCATCTCATATTCTGACTGGTCGTATTTCAGCGGCGTGGCACCCATCAATGTAATAATGGGATCATTGCCCAACGTAATCGCCACTGGCAGATCGTCACCACGTTCTTCGGCCTTATGGAGATGAAGTGCAATGTCATGCATCGGCACGGGCTGTAGCCCGAGTTTACGTTTACCTTTCACCTCCATCCGGTAAATGCCGACGTTTTGCTTACCGAAATGTTCTGGATCAAGCGGGTCACGTGATACTACGCAGGCCTTATCAAGATAGAAACCGCCGTCGCCGTCGTTCAGGCGGAACAGGGGAAGGATGTCAAAGAGATTGATCTCTTCACCATCAACGGTATTTTCTGACCAGGGCGCATTGTCGCGCCTCTCTGGTGCCACAGGAAAAGTGTCCCAGCGACGAATGAATTCCTCTATCTGCTGTTTCACGGGGGTATTCATTGGGAGGCCCAGTGAAATTGCATGGTTTTGCCAGGAACCAATGGTGTTCATCACAACATGAGCATGATTGAACCCCTTTATTTTTTTGAATGAGATTGCCGGTGCGCCTTCACCAATACGGCCTGTAGCATTAGCGGCCGCAGCAATATCAGGTTCGGGTAAAACCTCTTCATCAATCTCAAGAAGCTGCCCCTGCTCGTCCAGAGCCTTAAGGAAGCTACGTAGGTCATCATAAGCCATTATTTACTCTCCATACTCAGGGGTTTCTTAGAATTGTTCAGGCCTTTCCAGCGATTTGCCTTTGGCGAGGCAATCCCAAACTGGTCGAGAACACGAGTTACGACATGATCGATCACATCATCAATAATTGCGGGATGGTTATAAAAAGCGGGCATGGGCGGAACCATGGCTACGCCAAGACGGGAAAGGGCTAGCATATTTTCCAGGTGAATGGTGCTGAGAGGCGTTTCTCTGGGGACCAGCACAAGTTTTCTGCCTTCTTTAATGACGACATCAGCAGCCCGTCCAATAAGGCCTTCCGCATATCCCATGCGAATCCCCGCTAAGGTTTTCATACTGCAAGGAATAATGACCATCCCATCGGTGTGAAAAGAACCTGACGAGAGAGTCGCGGCCTGGTCGGCCGGGCCATACACAACATCAGCCATGTTCATCACCTCACGCGATGAAAAAGGCGTTTCGAGTTCAATTGTGGTTTTAGCCCACTTGCTCAAAATCAGATGCGTTTCAACCTCTTCGATTTCCTGCAAAATGCTGAGCAGAGCCACCCCTAAAGGAGCACCTGTTGCTCCCGTCATACCGATTACAATTCTCATCTGACGTCCTTGCAAATAACGTTCGTGTACGAATGAAACTAACGGTAATCTAGTCAAACCCATAAAGTCAATTGATTTCCAGGGTTACTATTTACAGTGTGACCTTTTGTGTCTGGTGATAAAGAATGTTTAACGGTGGGATAATGATTTAACATTAACTAAATACGAGGATGACAGAACCAGAGAAAAGTTAATATGAACAATGACTTGAGCAACCTTTTCTTCCATTTGACGAGGCAACTTCTACAGGAACACACCGCCCTGTGGCAGGAAGCGATGCCCTTTCTGACAAAGCAGCAGTTTGCTGTTCTTGCTGCCGTTGATGCTAAACCGGGAATCGAACAGCTGGAATTAACAGAGGCGGCATTAAGTTCGAAGGCTACGCTGGCAGAAATGCTGGTTCGAATGGAACATAAAGGCCTGATAAAACGTGAAGAAGGAAAAAAAGACAAACGTCGTCGATTTGTTACGCTCACCGATCAGGGCGAAGAGATGCTTAACACTGCATCGCCGATCGCTGAAAGCGTTGATTCGCATTTTCTGAACAGGTTAGAAGAGCATGAGCAAAAGGAAATCATCAGCCTTCTTAAAATCATGTTAAAAAAACAGGCTTCCTGAACGCATCCCGTTATTCTTCAGAAACAGATTTAATGGCAGGGTTGTGTCTTGATCGGACATGACTCACGCAACGCTGAGTCAGTCAAAGATCGGCGGGTCACCGAAGTGACAGAGAAAACAGCGCTGGTTGACAGGGCGAAACAAGAAGCCCTCTGAGCGCTCATCTTTGCCCTGACTAACACGCACTTTAAGGATTTTAGCATGACGACTTTTCATCAACTCAATGCCACCAGCCTGAATGGCCAGCGCATCTCGATGGCCGACTATGCTGGCAAGCTGGTTCTGGTGGTGAATACCGCCAGCCATTGCGGATTCACTCCACAATATGCAGGGCTTGAAGCACTCTACAAAAAGTATGCTGCGCAGGGGCTGGTGGTGCTGGGTTTCCCTTGCAACCAGTTCGGTAAGCAGGAACCGGGCAGTGCCGACGACATCGCGCAGACCTGTCACATTCACTATGGTGTGAGCTTCCCCATGTTCGAAAAAGTAGAGGTTAACGGCCCCGGAACGCATCCGCTATTTCGTTACCTGAAAGCGGAATTACCCGGTGTGCTGGGTGGGCGGATTAAATGGAACTTCACTAAGTTTTTGATTGGACGAGACGGTAAACCACTTAAGCGTTTTGCACCCATCACTACGCCGGAAAAAATCGAAGCCACCCTCGTGGCGGCACTTAAAAGCTAACCAGGGTGGTCAAATTTATCCCTGGCCATTTTCGGGAAACTGATGCTATTCAGACTGGATTACCCTTTACTGATCGCTCGCAACGTCTTTTAACGCTATCACTTTGCTTATAACGCAAAGCGCCGGTCGCTAATTAAAGCACGCCCTTCTCTTGGGCAGGGATGTTGCTCGCCATACCGATATCCATTCATTTTTAATGCAACTATCCATATCCAGCCCTGAACCAGCCGCGACGATTTTCGCCTTCACCACGTGTTACTTGAGGCAAACGGATGAACATTGACTGGCACAGCGCAGAACTGACGCGCATGACGGTCGTGGATGAAAACGATAAAATGCCTAAAACGTGCGCCGCTTTCTGGTTGCACAGTGCGGAGAGCGTTTCCGGTTCGATCGGGATTTTACGGCCTGGATACGCAATGACATTCCCAAAAACCTGGGAGAGGTGGTGGATGAATGGAAGCGCAGAAAGGCTGGCTGATACTCACCATCTGCTCATCCCCTATCCTTTCTGCATTCGCCTCTGTGCAGGCACCGTTTACGTCCGCACCAGGTGCCAGCGCGTGAAAATAACGCCCAGCAGGCATACGCGGCGGTTATTTTATTGCGGCTTTACAGCGCCAAACCTGACAGGGTGACAAAAAAGGCCCGATCACCGATCGGGCCTTTACTCATACACGGTTCATTCACCGAATGTCCGACGCCGTTATTTCGACAGCAGTTCTTTACGGATGATTTCTGCACCGGCGCTGAGGGCACTCAGCTTGCCCCGGGCAACCTGGCGGGATAACGGCGTCATGCCACAGTTGGTAGAGGGATAAAGCTTATCAGCATCCACAAACTGAAGGGCTTTACGCAACGTATCGGCCACTTCTTCAGGGGTTTCGATCGCGTTGGTTGCCACATCAATGGCCCCAACCATCACTTTTTTGCCGCGAATCAGTTCGATAAGATCCATCGGTACGCGAGAGTTTTGGCATTCCAGCGAGATGATATCGATGTTCGACTTCTGCAATTTAGGGAAGACTTCTTCATACTGACGCCATTCGGTTCCGAGCGTCTTTTTCCAGTCGGTGTTGGCTTTGATGCCGTAACCGTAGCAAATGTGCACAGCGGTTTCGCACTTGAGCCCTTCAACGGCGCGTTCCAGGGCGGCAATGCCCCAGTCGTTCACCTCATCGAAAAACACGTTAAATGCAGGTTCGTCGAACTGGATAATATCGACACCCGCCGCCTCAAGTTCCTTCGCTTCCTGATTAAGAATTTTGGCAAATTCCCAGGCCAGTTTTTCGCGGCTCTTGTAGTGGTTGTCATACAGCGTATCGATCATGGTCATGGGACCCGGCAGCGCCCATTTGATCTGTTTATTCGTCAGCTGACGTAAAAATTTGGCATCTTCAACGAAGACCGGCTTCTGGCGCGCCACTTCACCCACCACACTCGGCACGCTGGCATCGTAACGATTACGGATTTTGACGATCTCGCGTTTTTCAAAATCCACACCGCTGAGGTGTTCAATAAAGGTGGTCACAAAGTGTTGGCGCGTTTGCTCACCATCACTGACGATATCAATACCGGCGCGATCCTGATCGTCCAGAATCAAACGCAGTGCGTCTTTCTTGCCATCGATTAATTCTTCATTTTCCAGTTTCCAGGGCGACCACAGTGTTTCAGGTTGCGCAAGCCAGGACGGTTTTGGCAGGCTTCCCGCCGTAGAAGTCGGTAACAAAGTTTTCATAACAGGTAACCTTATACTGAGTTAATCAAAGAACGTAATTAGCAGACCATTGCTCAAGAACATTTTTGTAGGGTTTGATGAAGTTCTTCTCGGTAAACTTCCCTTGTTCAATAGCCAGATGGCTACGCTCTTCTCGGTCGTAAACAATTTGCGTTAAAGAATAATCCCGATGGCTCAGGCTCGGTTGATATTCAATACCCGCCGGAGAGTTTGCATTATAGATCTCAGGGCGATAAATCTTCTGGAACGTTTCCATCGTACTGATGGTGCTGATGAGTTCGAGATCGGTGTAATCACGCAGCAAATCACCCGTAAAATAGAACGCCAGGGGCGCAACGCTGTTTTCAGGCATAAAATAGCGCGCATGTAATCCCATCTTGCTGAAGTATTTATCGGTCAGCGAATATTCATCCTGCTGGTACTCAATGCCCAGTACCGGGTGACGGTTGCCGGTGCGGACATAGGTGTTTTTGCTTGAAACACTCAGGCAGATCACCGGTGACTTGCTAAAATTCGCCTTGTAAACCTCTGATTGCAGGAAGCATTTGAAGATATTGCCATGCAGCTCGCCAAAGTTTTCCGGAATAGTAAACACCGGATTATTTTTGTTGTGCTCGGACAGCAGGACGCTGAAGTCATAGTCACGCACGTAAGAAGAGAAGTTGTTCCCTACAATGCCTTCAATACGTTCGTCGGTTTTTTTATCAACGATACTGGTTTTCAATATTTCGATAACCGGAAAAGCATCGCGATTATTTTCCACATTGATATTCATCTCAACGGAAATGATCTCAAGCTCGACAGAATAACGGTCCCCTTTCGAGTTATCCCAGTGCGCCAGGGAATTAAAACGATTATCCATCATCACCAGGGCGTTACGCAGGTTTTCCTGGCGGTTCTTGCCACGGGCCAGGTTAGCGAAGTTGGTCGTGATGCGCGTGTTTTCTGACGGATTGTAATTCTCATCAAAAACACTGCTCTTAATCGTAAAGGTGAAATTGTTATTCATCGTGTCTGGATCCTGAATTCTGATGTAAAAACTGCGTTATTTGCCAGATCTGTCTGCTTGTCTCGTCTGCTTCACAGTTTTTAACGCGCCTGCAATCAATAAGCATATTTTATGCCAGAGTCGTAACATGAGTGAAAGCGACTTAATTTCACATTAACATGAGCCTTCTTCATGGTGGTGCTTCCGTTGCTGTACAAATCTCATGCCTACACAGTGGCCGGTCGGCATGGGGAGCACAACGTGCAGCGTAAAAAAGGCCTGCCGGGGCTGACAGAACGCGGCCAACACCCGGCAGGCCGCCTCTCTCCTGCCTTGTTCCAAACGCTGCCAGATGTCAGCTCTGTCATCGTCTTGCAGAAAGAGAAGACTTGCCTGCGGTTATTTCTTTTTGGTGAGCATCGACTTGAGATCGGCAAAGGGATTGTAGGTGGCTGCCCCCACATCATCCTGCGCATCCTCGCCAGCCACAACGGAGGTGCCGTACTGATCGGCTTCCGTATACTTTGAGTGTTCATGATCATGGCAGTACAGGCACAACAGCTCCCAGTTACTGCCATCTGGTGGATTATTGGTGTGGTCGTGATCGATGTGGTGAACCGTTAATTCCCGCAGGTTTGAATAAACAAACTCCCGCGAGCATCGCCCACACACCCACGGATAAATTTTTAACGCTTTTTCACGATAGCCACTTTCCAGCCGCGAGTAGTTTTTGGGGATCAGAGCCATGACCGACCTTACCTGTATGATGAGAGTTTTTCACTTGTGATTGCAGCAGGCTAACCTGCTTATCTGATGACTTCAAGTTGTATGCTGGGTCTGTTTTTGCCCGTTTTTCCCGCCGCCTACCTGCTCCGTTCAGTGCCAAAGCCAAAAGCGCATTTCCTGTCTGTTGGAACAAGGCCAGGGTTTGATAACGTTATGCATGCTGGATAAAGGGACAGGACCAGAAGCCGGTAACCAGGCCCCCTCATAGCCTGTTAACATGCCGGGCCTGCACTGAATGATTTCACCTGATCCGACACAAAAAGTGCATGTCATTCTGCACAGACATGCATTGTAAGCGTTTCGCTTAATCTAAGCCTTCCTGCTTTGGAGCGTCCCAGACAGAATAAAAAAAATTTGTTCATGATTTCAGGCCTTCTCTAAGGCCGTTTTCCCTTTGAATTTATGGAGCAGAAATGAGAACGCAGAAACGTTGCATGGGTTATATCGCTATTGTGGTTGATGACTACGATCGGGCCATTGAGTATTACACTGACAAGCTGGGCTTTATTCTTGTTGAGGATACACCGCAGCCGGGGAAACGTTGGGTGGTCGTCACGCCGAATCCGGAAAGCGATTGTCATCTCCTCCTTGCACGCGCCTCAAATGATCGCCAGGAAAGCTTTATTGGTAATCAATGCGGCGGCAGAGTGTTCCTGTTCCTGCAGAGCAGTGATTTCTGGCACGACTACCAAGCCATGAAAGCGAAAGGTGTGACGTTTTGTGAGGAACCCCGAGAGGAAGAGTATGGGCTGGTTGTGGTATTTGAAGACCTCTATGGCAACCGTTGGGATCTTTACCAGAACAGGTAAACCAAAACGACAGGCCTGTAAAACAGGAAACAGTGCTTCACAAATAAGGGCTGCCATCTGCCCTTGTGACGCGATTACCCATACTCAATGCGGTGGTTCAGTTTCCTTAATCGCTGGACATCGATGACAGGGCCCATAAATATGGATGTCTACCGATCCCAGAGCTTCAGCAGATAAAGGCATTATGGAAGAAAAGCTAAAATTTATGATGTTGGCGCTTGAGTACTCCCGCCAGGCATTGCCAGCATGCAGACCCAATCCCCCTGTTGGATGCGTGATCGTTCATGACGGCGAGGTCGTTGCTAAGGGGTTTACACAACCACCAGGCCAACACCATGCTGAGATCGACGCGATCGCAAAACTTACCTTCCCCATTAGCGAGTGTGAAATATATGTCACGCTTGAGCCCTGCTCTTTTCAGGGCAGAACCCTTCGTGTGCTTTAACCATTGCAGAGCTAAAACCAAAACATATTTATATTGCCATGGACGATCCGCACCCTAAGAACAGGGGAGCGGGACGCACTATTTTAAAAAAGGCAGGCATCAGCTTTACATCGGGCATCGGAAAGCAGGCTGTCGAAAGGTTTCTTTTTCCCTGTCTGGACACGTCTTCGACATAAACATCACTTTTAGCGACGCATTGGGCTCTCAGCGGGACGTTATCCCATCATCATCCCGATATTTTCGTCGTGATGGCACTGACCGCCCGGCCAGGACGCCCCGGCTTTGTCTGTAGCCAACAATCTGCTCTGTTGGTACGCGCAGCTCACTCTGATAAATGCATGAACGGGCAAATACGCGGATGCCCGCGCGCTTGTTAATTTTCCCACCTCCCGCCGCTGACTGGCAGAAAAATCGCGAGATGAATGTTATGATTAACCCATTCTATTCCGTCACAAAAGACACAGGTGCTAACCCTGAGGGCAAGATATGAACCACGAAGTCTCACTGAAATACTATGACATTGCCGATGAGTATTCGTCAGAAACGGAAACGCCGGTAAGCGAATCCGAGCGTGACGCCCTGGCACACTATTTCCAGTTGCTGATTGGCCGTTTAATGAATAACGAAGAAATCAGTGAAGAAGCACAGAAAGACATGGCCGTTGAAGCGGGCATTAATGAACAACGCATTGATGAGATCGCCAACTTCCTGAATCAGTGGGGCAACGAAGACTAATCATCAACAGATGATGCTCGTTTAAGCACCTGTGCCGGGGCACAGGTGCAGAAGATAAGCGCTACAATGATCACTTGCCAAAGGATGCGGATTCATTTTCCTCATCGGTGATATTGGGCTTAGACAGGCTGGCTTTAACGCCCCAAAAATAGCAGGCCAGAGACGCGACAACAATGAGGATCATATCGAGTGGTGCGTCAATCATACCGCTTCCCCGTAGGTACCCAGCATAGAAACCACCATGACCGCGATGTAATAAGCCAGCAGCCACCACGCGCACTGCAAATCCTGACTGAACTGGTTGCGCTTTTTGCCAAAGATCGCGTAAGCGACCCAGGCAACAATCAGAATCGGAATTAGGATCTCATTAACAGACCAGCCGCTCCAGTAAATCAAAAGCGTACTGGCAACAAATGCCAGCGGGCTGAGAACCGCCGCCACGGGCAGCCTAAACGGACGCTGCATATCGGGCAGGTGTTGACGAAAAGCGCCCAGGGTTATCGGGCCGGGCATGTAAGTAAAAACGGTTGCCGACGTCACCGCGCCGATTAAACCGCCCCAGACCTGAAACTCGGAAGGCAGTGTCCAGGCGATAGCCAGCAGCAGCGACAGCCACAATGCACCGCGCGGTACGCCAGATTTTGCATCCACTTCGCCAAACACTTTAAACAGATGGCCATTACGTGCCCAGGCAAACAGCACGCGCGCAGCGCCGGCCAGGTAAATGTTGCCGGTCCCGGCCGGGGAAATCACGGCGTCGATAAGAATCAGGTTAATTAACCAGGTCAGCCCCAGGCTGCGCGCCAGGTCGGCATAGGGAGACTGGAATATCTGCTTCAGCCCTGCCCAGCCATGTTGTGACAGCAAATCGGCCGGTACCGCCCCCATGAACGCATACTGCAGGGCCAGGTAAATCACGAAGCTGACAGCAATAGCAATACCGATTGCCAGCGGCACGTTGCGCTGTGGATTTTTAGCTTCACTGGCAAAATCAACCGCCTGACGAAAGCCAAGATAGGCAAAGACAATCCCTGCCCCGTCAGTGAGCTGAAAACGCCGTGAGCCCCACCCGGCGGTGAAGGTGGAACATCAAGGTTCGGCGCATGGAAGTAAAGCAGAAGTGTCACGATGGTCAGCAACGGCACGATAAATTTGAAGGTGGTGACAATCGTGTTCACCCGCCCAAAAAAGCTGACGCTCCAGTAGTTGAGCAGAAAAAACACCACCAGCAGCCCAATCTGCACGCCAAACCCTAACCCCGTTGGGCTGCTGTCCTCATGCCCCAGCGCGGGCCACCAGTAGACCGCATACTGACGAACGGCCTCAACTTCTACCCCTGCAGTGCTGGTATAGGCCAGCAGCGAGCTGACACCAATCACGAAACCAACGATGTTGCCGTGCGAATAATTGGGATAGCGAACAAAACCGCCGGCGCGCGGTAGCGCCGAGGACAGCTCAGCGTAAACCAGACCAATCATCAGCACGATCACGGCACCCAGCACCCATGCCCAGCCGGTATGGCTGCCCGCATAGCCGGAACTGTTAAGGGCGGCATATAACCAGCCCGAACCGATCATTGAGCCGATGCCAAGTAATGACAGATCGACCAACCCTAATTTCTTTTTAAGTCCCGTAGATGCCATGCTATGCCCCTGTCTGATTATTGGATGTTGTAGGTGGGAATAAAGCATATTGTGTGCCAGCAATATTTTGCTGTCGTAATCGTTTATGTAAGAAACATTCCAGATCACATAACTTGCCAGATAAGGGTTTCAGGCATCCTTTTCAGCCGAAATATAAAATATCCGTCGGCATGAGTCGCGATGTTAAGCAGGAGATCAGGGTGCAACGCGCACTGCAATGATCCAGAAAATATAAAGCGACGTTATTTGAAACATTCCGTCACCAGTGCAAAAGTTGTGACATATATTCAGGGGACAGGTCGTTAGCATCGCTTTTCGTCAGTGGAATGACGCCACGCGAAATAATGCGACGTTTGTTTCCGACTCATCCCTTTACTGTCAGGGCCTGCGTTGCAGTGATGGAGGAGCATTGAGGTGTAAAGCAGACTGCGTAAAAAATGCGGATGAGGTTGGCCTTTTTCACCTGACACCTGATATTTCAATGCGTTTTTCCATCTGGTGTTTTATGAATAAAAAGAAAGTTAAAAAAAAGAAAGGTCATCAGACATTCAGCGTAGTGATGCTGCTGCGCCCTGTTTTAATGATGACGGCAATAAGACATCCGCGTCTTAAAAAAGGTGCCCTCTGTCTCCTTACTTTTTTTTCAAGGATCGGGGGAAGCCCCCTAACTGCAACTCAGGACTATCCGTTGCGGTAACCGCTTTTTTAATCTGCCATCAGTCCACAATAAACAACGTCGCCCCTTCTCGGGTGGTGGACCGATGGGCTTCGGCATCGTCGGCAACCTGATAACTCACGCCCGGCGTTAATACAAACGTGCGTCCATCGTCCAGCTCTGTGATCATTTCGCCTTTCAGGCACAAAAGAATATGCCCTTTTATACACCAGTGATCGGCCACGTAGCCGGGGGAATAGTCGACCATTCTGACTCTGATATCGCCAAACTTTGCCACGCGCCAGAGCGCAAACCCGCTATCACCCGGATGCCGTTCTGCCTCTATCTGTGCCCAGTCTGTTATTCCGAAAGGGATATTTTCCATTTTCATTTTTCAGGCCTTATTGTTGCGCTTCGCTGACAGTTGAGTACGTGGGCGAGAAACGGCACGCCACTGTATCATTCTGTATTCAGTAGACGTGATTTCGTTATTTAAGGCAACGGGCAACCTAAAATCGGGAGGTATTAATCTGCGGCGTTAAAGACCAATGTGATTTCGTTCAGAGAAGTAAAAATTTTGTCGGGGTAAAAACCCACCCATTTTTAATTAAAGGGTCGCATACCTGAATACCTGTTCCCGACGCACAGTCGAGGCACAGAATATTCAGCTGAAGATGGGTCGGATAAAGCCATTGTTTTTAACCTGCCCCCGCCTGTTACAGGGGCCGGCATTCGTGTCTGTTTCAGCCACCGCGTCCCGTAACCGAAAGTAAAAGGCCTGTGGGTTACGGCTAAGGCTTTTTCATCCGTTACCTTTCCTGTTACCTCCCTCATCTGTAACTTGTCCGGATGCACTTTCGCGCATCCGGATTATTACGCGCGGCGCTTAAGACATCGCCATCCAACGCTTTTTAAGCAAAAAAGCGGAGGCCTTAGGTTTACGGTCTCGGGTAAATACGCCCTTTTTATTTCCCCCTACCCGAATAATGCCCTGGGAGGTGGCGAAGTCGGCAAAGTTCCACACGTGCTCCCCGACGACAAAAGGTAAGCGATCAAAGACCTTATGGTACATCTCAAGAAACGCGCACTGGTACTCTTCAGACCACATTTCGTTATAGACGGAATGAAGGCCCGACAGCGTATCAGTCCCGTATTCGGTGATGATGATGGGCTTTTGATGGCGATCGTGCCAGGCGGTAAGTTCCGCTTCCAGCGTTTTCTCCGCTGTCGTCAGATCGGCGGGATTTTCATACCAGCCGTAATATCGGTTCAGGCAAAGCACGTCAAACAGATCGCTGATCTGGTCTTCATCCAGCGAGGATTTCGTAATATTTACGCAGCAAACCGGACGGCTGGGATCCCGTTGCTTTGTCGCCTCAACCAAGGGTAAAAAATAATCCCGGCTGGCGGGTTCACGAGCGTCCGGCTCATTCGCGATACTCCACATCACCACCGAAGGATGATTTTTATCCCGGTCAATCAGTTCATGTATTGCATCCAGATGCGCCTGCTGCGTGACCTCGTTAAGCGCGTCGGCGCAAAACAGTTTTTCTGGCCGGGCAATGTTGCGAATCATCGGCAGCGAAACGTTAAATCCGACCGCCGGGGTTTCATTAATGACCACGATGCCGTGCTCATCCGCCCAGTCGAGCATCTCTTCCGCATAGGGATAATGCGCGGTTCGGTAAGAGTTGGCTCCTGTCCAGGACATCAATGCATGGTCATGCACCAGCAGCACATTGTCGAAACCTTTGCCGCGGAGATCGGCATCTTCATGTCGGCCAAATCCCTTGAAGTAGAAGGGCTGGTTATTAATAAGAAAACGGTCGCCTTTCACCTGGACAGTCCGAATCCCCACCGGCAGTTCATAACAGTCGGTTTCGGCATTAACGATCAACCGGTACAGGTAGGCCTTACCGGGCTGCCAGAGTTCGGGCCGACTCACCGCCAGACAGCCTTCACGTCCCGTGCCTTGCGCAACCGGCGTTCCCTCATGATCGATTAACTGACAGGTCACGTTACCCGGTGCGTCAATGCGGTAGTGCACCGCCCCCGAAAGGAGGTCGTCGGTGACATCCGTATGCACCTCAATGTCCCGAATAAACTCGCGCGGCGTGGTATAAAGCCAGACGTGACGATGAATGCCCGCATAGTTAAAGAAATCGTGGAAATAGTGCTGCTTCAACCGCCCGTCCTGCTCGGCAACCACGCCCGGCGGAATGGTGTGCCACGACAGCTCGTTATTTACACATACCGTGAGACGTATGACGCGTTTCGGCGCCACGTGGGCGGTAATATCGCATTCGAATGGCGTATAACCGCCCTGATGGAACAGAATCTGTTGATCGTCCAGCCATACCGTTCCACGATGCGTGACAGCGTCAAAACGCAGCACCACACGCTGCTCATGCCAGCGTTCGGGAATGCGGACCTCGGTCTGGTACCAGACATCGCCCACATGCGAGCGCACCTCCTCATCGGCGAACTGATCATTATAGCTACCGGGAACTGCCACTTTGCGGGCACCGTTGAGACGGCCTTTCCACCACCCATCGGTCAATCCACGCTTGTCTGCATCACGTTTAAACGTCCATAAACCATCGAGTAATTTAGATTCACGTGACATCGTTTCAATAGGTTTTAACATCTGGCCTCCCTTCTGTTCGTTAAAGCGAAAAAAATATTGGTTATTTCAACATGAAGTCGTACTGTATTCCGGCTTTGACATCCCAGTAATAGAGGTTATTACCCAGCGAACTGCCGTCCCTTTTTTCTTTCGCGACATCCGACGCCACATACATTTTCAATCCTGATAGCGGCCCTTCCTGCACGTTATAGAAAACACCGGCGAGAATGCCCCGCCCATTCATCCGGATGGTTCGTCTTGTATCTTCATAACCGCGGGTAATCAGAGGGGCGAGCATGACACTCAGGTTTGGCTGAAAGAAATATTGTGCGCCGGCCTGCAGAGAAAACATATCTTCTTTATTTCTGTCGATACTCAGTGAATTGGGATAGCCGATATCAGTATCAACATTTGAACCAATGCCGTTCATTGCATGAGTGACCATCCCTGCCGCGCCAAAAAAGCTTATTTTGGGCATGCTGTAGGTAATCTGACCTGAATAAACCTGCGTATTATTGTGATAGCTCTGAGTACGTGATACGCCATTTAACAACGCATGAAACGCCAGCAGTTCGACTTTAATCGCGTTTTTATTTTCAAGGAGAAATTTCTTTTCAATCATGGCCTGATACTGAGAAGAAACATCGTCCTGCCACGAGCCCCCAAGAGAGTAACGGCTGTTTTTATCGTGCCAGCTACCGGCCAGAAAAGAACGGGCTCGTTTTGTCTCATAACGACCTGTGGATGTATTGTAGATCCCTTCATTGCGGACCCCGACTGCCGCATCCGGCCAGAGAAAAACGCGTGTGCGGTACATCGCCCACAGATCGATATTGTCGTCTGGCTGATAACGGCCCAGCACGCCTTCCGATAGTGTCGGCATGGTTCGGGTGGATCCAGAAGCAATCAGTGGAATGCGATATGGCAAACTGCCATAGCCATTATCAGTACCGAAGCGACCTATTTTAAGGTGGATATTATCCTGCGGTTTTAACTTTATCGCCCCCGTCACCAGGCCAAAGCTATCATGGTCGGCAAGATAGCCGCGTGTACTCCATTGTTCTTTGGCACCAAGCTTATAAACATAATACGCTCCGGCTTCGATACCAATTAAATCTGAATAATAGTGCGAGTTTGCATCAATCATGGCGCCCTGAACCCAGCCATAAATATTTTCTTCGTAATGACCCGCACTGGGTCTGTCTGCGCGACGAAAATCATTTTTCAGTCGAATGCGTAACGCATCTTCATCATCGTTAATGTCTGCGGCCTGGAGTAAGGGTGAAGTGAATGCCAATAGTAATAACGCTAATGTGAATTTTTTAGTTTTCATCATCATTTTCTTTTTTGAGAGCAGAGGTAGGGTTGTGTTATTAATTAAATGATATCTGCAGGTTATACCCGTTTATTTTTCTGTTCTGTTTACACTGGGCAGCTTCAGCAGACAACCACCCTCAGAATCTTATTTATCAGGCAAAAGGTGCGTACGTATTAAACCGGTTTATCTGCGCCCTCTTTTTCCAACTTATAAGACGCCGTATCAGCCCTTTTGAAAAACGGATACCAGACAATTATCTGCACCGCGACCAGCGCAACCTGTAATACCGCAATTTTCCAGCTGCCTTCCATAATGCCGCTTAAGATAATGGGCATGCCCGTGATGGGTGTAATTCCGGCAACGCGAGGCACAAGACCGATATAGGTTACTACATAGGCAATGACCAGGCTGATAGCGTTCATAAAAATAAAGGGAATAGCAAAACGGAAGTTAAATACCATCGGTGTGCCAAATACCAGGGGTTCACTGATGCCAAATAGCGCGGGAACCGTAGTGAGTTTGCCCAGCGTTTTATATTGCTGGCTTCGGGCAAAAAACAGCATGAGTAACGTCAGACCAATCGCACTGGCCGACATGGTATAGGTGCTGACAAAGGCCCGCCCGGTGATGTTCGGCAATGACTCGCCGGCAGAGTATGCGGCCAGTTGCATTGCATCCATCGCGGTAAAAATTGGCAGCACCACGGAGTAAATGACCATGGTGCCGTGGATCCCGACAAACCACAGCAGCTGCGCCAGCGTCCAGAGCAGAATGATGGAGACAATATTTCCTCCCATGCCCTGAAGCGGAATTTGCAGGAAGGTATAAATAAACTGATGCATGTTTTTAAACGGCGTGGCCGTAAAAATGATCGACACAGCAGCAAACAAAATTAATGAAACGAAACCAGGGATCAGGCTACTAAAACTGCTGGACACCACCGGCGGCACGCTGGCAGGCATTTTAATGGTAAACCCTCGCTGTTTAATAAAAACGTAGACCCGGGTTGAAAGTAAGCTGACCACAATGGCGGTAAATATGCCCGTTCCACCTAACCACTGCATAGGGATAATGGGCAAGCCGGTTTCGGCGAAGGCCACCGGCGTCACGATGAAGAAATTCAGCAACGCCAGGATTCCGCAAAATAAAGCATCTTCGTCATGTTGCCTGGCATAACTTCCCGCTATCGCGACACCGAATATCACAGCAAGAAAGTTGGTGGTGAACATAATGATCGTTTTCAGTGCGGTGGCAATTCCTACACTGGCAATAAAGGCGCTATAGGCCGGAACGGGTAAATTCAGGAACAATGCGGCAAATGCACCCAGTATCGTTATCGGCATGGCACTCATCATGCCGCCTGTAATGCCGTTTACCAGTTTACTGCTCTGAATTGTATTAACGACAGGATTAATTTTATTGGTTATCGTCTTTCGGTCAAATTTAGGCATAATGATCCCCTGCCAAATTTATTTGGCTATGCACCTGGTGTTTTATTCGTGGTTTACTTTAATAATGCGATTGCGTCTGCCAGGACTTTTTCACCGTTCATCATTCCGTAGTCCACCATATCGACCACGGCGACGCTAATGCCCTGAGGTTCATACTTTTCTCGCAGGTCATCTTCCAGATAGGATATTTGTGGCCCAAGAAGAAGTACGTCTGTCTTTCCGTTATGCGTTTTGAATTTTTCTTCAGGCATCGCAATAATGCTCACGTCGATTTGACGCTGTTTGGCACTTTGCTGCATTTTTGCCATTAACATAGAGGTGGACATTCCCGCCGCGCAAACTAATGTGATATAGATCATATGTATTTCCTTATCGTTATTTGTCGTGGATGAGCTTATACATTTCAATCATTTCGATGGCGATATCTCGTGTTGTCATCGCACTGATTAAATGATCCTGACCGTGGACCATAATAAGTGAAACAGCAGACGGGTTCTCTTCACGAGCCTCCGCCTGAATCATTTCCGTTTGAAAATGGTGAGCCTTGTGTAAAAATTCGCTGGCTTCTTTTATCCTTAGTTCTGCCATTTCGAAATCGCCCATTCTGGCCGCCTTCATGGCCTGCATGGCTTTACTTTTTGCGCCGCCGCCGTTGACAACTAACTCAGTGATAATATCCTCAAGACTAATTTCCATCACGTTACCGCTCCGTTTTCTGATGATTTACGTTCATCATAATCCTCACCCCTTTCTCTCTCCAGCGGGAAATTTACCATATTGAACATGGTAAATTTTGCCTCTCATTTACAGAGCATCACTTCCTTTAAGCAAATCCATGATGACGTCAAACGTTGGGTTATTAAGCAGTTGTTGTATGGCGGCAGAATCAAACAGCAACTTAGTTGTCAGTTGATAAAAATGGCCGACGTCGCTGTCTTCATCGGCAGAAATCGAGACAAGGAATACCACCTGTACATCGTTGTGGCCCCAGTATACCGGACGCTCTAATATTCCGATGGTGACAAAGCTGTTTGGCGTCATCACCTGGAAGGGATGCGGTATGGCCACAAGATTACCAAAGTCGGTTTGCCCTAATGCTTCCCTTTTCATCACCGCATCGTAAAAGCCTGCTGGCAGCGGAAAGGTTTTTTCCGTGTGCTGGCACAATATCCTCAGAACCTCTTCTTTTGTAGATGCGCTGATTTTGGTCAAAAAAAGTTCAGGACGATAGTATTTATATAAAAAAGCATGATTATTGCTTTCAAATACTTCACTGCAGGTTGCGATATCTTTGCTTTCAAGAAACTGTGTGACTTCGAAGACGGGCACTGGCACCTCGGTATTCACGGGAACTGTAGTAAAAATGTAATCAATGTTCTTTCCGGCAAAGTCAAAGCTCCCCAGTTCCCAGGCGGTACATTCATAAATATGCTCTACATAGTTTCCAAACGCCTGTTTGTATTTGTACATGAATAATTGCGTTGTGCCTTTTCCCGACGCACATACGATAATGATATTTTTTTTCTCTATTTTTTTATCTTTTTTCATCCGCGCCAGTTCAAAAATGATGGCAAAATAAGCGATTTCATCGTCTGGAATACGGGTGGCATAATGTTCAGACAGGGCGATGCAGGCTGTGGCTGCAAGAGTATAGGCAAAGGCATATTCTTTTTTAATTTCCTGCAGTAGCGGATTACTGAGTGGAATGTCGAACTGCATGCGAATGTCCAGCGGAACCAGATGTTGATTTAACGACATGCGCAGCTCAAGGTTATCCATGAAATCGATGTTGAAACTCTTGAGCAGGATTTCCAGCATTCGCCCGGTCAACTCGTCGATCTTGCGCGAGATAACGATATTGACGCCGGATTTTTTACCTGATGTGGAAGAGAGCTTAGCGCCCATGTGCAGGGCGATATAAGAAAATTCGTTTTGATTTAACGGATGGCTTAACGCTTTCTCAAGCTGTTGCACGATCAGCCCTGTCGCCTCAATAACCTCAGGCTTGACCAGCATGCTTATTCTTTCCTGATCGATGGCAACGGCATGACCGTGCTTTGCCCGGCACACCGCAATAAAAACATGTGACACCAGATTTTCCAGGGAAACTTCGGAGATGCTTAACCCACAGCGGTGCAACACAGATAAAATAATTTTACCTATTATTTTCAATTCCTGCTCTTTCTCCCCCTCCGCATTCATAAAATGATTAAAACGGATAAGGTTATTGGCGATACAAGTCCGTTTATCAAATTCATTTCCCTGAACTGCAATACCATAGTTAGGCCGACGGTCAAGTATGAGTTGATGCAGATGAAGGATGTACTCGACTTTTTTCAGATCCGCAGTCATCGTATTGCGAGAAACGTAACAGGTTTCACACAGATCATCTAATTTAATATAGTTCTCGCGGCTCAGCAGATTAGCCAGAATAAAAATCACTCTTTCATTTGAATTGGTCGGCCGCTGTACCTTGCTGCCTTTTTCCAGCGAGGTTGTCAGGCTGTGAAAATCTTCCTGGTCATAAACCACCAGTTGATAACCCATGCTGGATTTGGAATGTATTGAGGCCCCGCGCGAAGTCAGGATGTCATTTAACGCTTTTAACCGGGTCCGCACCGTTTTTTCACTTACATTCAGCCGACCAGCCAAATCGCGTGCTGTATGAAAATCCTGGTCAATCATTTCATTAAAAAGGACCGATAATTTACTGTACATACCATCTCCTTTATAATAATTATCTGTATTCTGACAACTTTATCATTGCTGATTTGCCAACTCCACCCAAGTGGTCACCATTTGAATCTGGTAAGCAATTGGGTTAAAACTCTTATTTTTAGATGCAAGTCACACATTTGCTATAGGTGCAGCGAAACATGGCATCGGTGAAGCCTCTCACTCACGTCTGTCATTAGGTGTGTTTAGCCTGAATCCCGGCTACAAACACCCGGAAAGCATTCAGTCCGAACACGCGAATTTGCCGTATGTTTTAATTTGACGAGCACAGAGATTATTGTCGGAGAAGTGATAAACAGGATATTTAAACGTTTTATCTCATTATTTTTACTGCGGCCGTAACCCAATCAATTCTGTTTATTCAACAACTAAAAGAAAATAGTACTTAACTATCGAATGCGTGCGATTTCAAATCAGAAGTCACTTATTTCAGTCAGGTACAAAGCCCTGTTAACGAAACTGCCAGGAGTTTTGCGCCACCGCATCGCTGGTGACGTGTATTACTATCCTGGCCGCTATTCGCTGACAAGCATCCTTAGCCACGCAGGGTAAGCTTATTCCTGCACCTCAGGATTGATTACATGGCTTCTGTCACCGTCGAAAAAGCGCACCACGTTTTCGAATGCGGTGCCGAAATACAGGCTGTAGCTGTCCTTCTCGACATAGCCGATGTGCGGCGTGCAGAGCACATTGGGCAGTGATAACAGCGGATGCGCGGGATCGTATACCGGTTCCTGCTCGTAAACGTCCAGAGCGGCAAAACCCGGGCGGCCCTGGCGCAGCGCACTCAGCAGCGCATCGGCGGCCACCAGCTCAGCCCGGCTGGTGTTGACAAACAATGCATCGGGCTTCATCTGCGCCAGATCGTCGCGCGTGATATTGCCCTCGGTTGCTGCCACTAAGCGCTGATGAACGGTTATCACGTCGCTGGAGGCAAAAAATGCCTCACGGCTGGCTGGCACGATCACGCCCGCTTGCTGCGCCTCCTGCCGGGCGCGATCGCTGCCCCAGACCTGCACCCGCATACCAAACGCCTTTGCATAAGCCTCGATCCGCTTGCCAATTTTACCGTAGCCCAGGATCCCCAGCGTCTGGTTACTCACGCCCTGCCCCAGCTCTGCCTGCCAGTGACCGGCGCGCATGGCGTTAACGGCCTGAACGAACTTTCTGCGGGCTGCCATAATCAGCAGCCACGTCAGTTCGGCTGGCGCAACGGGCGAGCCAACGCCCTCGACAATCGCCACACCCTCCCGTGAGCAGGCTGCAATATCGATATTGCGGGCGACCTTACCGGTCTGGCTGATGAGCTTTAGTTGCGGCGTGCGCTGTAAAAAGGCCTCGTCAATGGTGGTGCGCTCACGGATCAGGATCAAGGCCTGCGCCGTCGCCAGCGCCTGTTCTGCATCAGGATCCAGGCTGATGTCCCCAACAGCGTGACAGGTAAACCGGGGATGGCATTGCAGGCAGTCGAGGCCTGCCGTGGCCTGATGATAATCGTCGGGAATACAAACCTGTATCGTCATGGGATCGCGCGCCTCAAGAATGAATTTGGCTGGTTACCTCCGGCTGAATAGCCGCCCTACATCATTAAAACAGCCTCCTGGTTCCGTCAATGTCCTTGTGCAGGATGCGCATTATGCGGCCCGAGGCAGTACGGAGTGAGCGCCGGACGATGTCGTTCGCACCTCAGCGATTGTTCGGCCTTTCCCCGTCACTTATCTCGCTCCAGAACATCGCAAAAAAAAGTCGAAAAAAGTCGAATAAAAATCCGCATACGCACGTTCACTCATCATAAACCTGAAGGAGAGAACGAAAGCCATGATTCACACCCAACCCAAGAACCCCCGACCGCGCTACGATGGAATGACCCTGGCGCTGCACTGGATTACCGCGGCCAGCGTCATCTTTTTGTTCGCCAGTGCGCACATCTGGGAATGGCTGGAGCGCGGGACACCGCTCCGGAAAGGCTTACAGTCGGTGCATATTTCCTGCGGGATCGTGCTGGCGCTGGTCATGGTGGTCCGTCCGGTCTGGCGGCTAATGAGCCAACGATCGCCGCGTTACGCGATGCCCGCTGCCGCCGTTTCACGTTTGGCGAAATGCCTTTCTCACTGCGTTCACGGTGCGCTCTATCTGCTGCTGTTCACCCAAATTGTGCTGGGCTTTATGTTTCGCTGGGCGCAGCAGGAACCCTTTGGCTTTTTTGGCCTGTTCGATCTGAGCGGATGGGTGCATGTCGATCCTCTGCTCAAACATGCTCTGGGTGAATTACACAACAATGTCGCCTGGGCGCTGATTATTCTGGCCGCGTTCCATGCTCTGGCCGCCCTGTTCCATCACTATTTTCTCCGCGATAACGTGCTGCGCCGCATGCTGCCCGTTCGTCCCTCTCTCTAACTGGAGCACTACCATGAAAAACGCCCCTTCACTGCTGCGTACCCCAGGCCTTAAGCTGCTGGTTCCGGCCCTGCTGTTCGTTATCCACGCCGCCCCAGCACTCGCCGCAGGCGATGACAGCACCAACAGTAAGATTCCGGACTGTCCGCACGGGCAGGTTTACGACAGCAAGACCAAACAGTGCGTTCCCGACAAAACGGCGCGTCTGAGTGACGAAGACAAGACAAACTATGCCTATCATCTGGCGAAGAAAGGCGACTATCAGGCCGCGCTTACCCTGCTGGATAGTCTGAAACAGCCCGACACCGCAGAAGCCTGGAATTACCGGGGTTATGCCACCCGAAAACTCGGGCGTACCGATGAAGGGATCGGGTATTATCAACGCTCGCTGGCGCTTAACCCGCGCTATGCGAAAGTGCGCGAATACCTGGGCGAAGCGTGGCTGATTAAAGGCCGTCCCGACCTGGCAAAAGCGCAGTTGAAAACCATCGCCAGCCTGTGCGGTACAGGATGCGAAGAGTATCGTGATTTGCAGGCCGCCATTAATGGTCATCCGGAATCCTGATACCTACGATGAGGACAGCCACATCACGACCAGCGAAGTTCGCCAGCAGCTTGCTGCCCATCTGACGCGCCTGTGGCGCTACGGGCTGGTGCTGTCCCGAAACCACGACGTTGCCGAAGAACTCGTGCAGTCTACCTGCGTACGCGCGCTCGAAAAGAGCGCGCAGTTCACGCCGGGTACCCGGATAGATCGCTGGCTGTTCTCGATCCTTCACTCTATCTGGATTTCCGACCTGCGCGCCCGCCGCGTGCGGTTAGGACAGGGCTTTGTTGAAAGTGAGGAACTACTGGCGCCAGACACGCGGGAACGTGATGATGAACGCCTGCATTTTCAGAAAATCATGCAGCGCGTCAGCGCATTGCCAGAAGCCCAACGCAATACCGTTTTTCTCGTCTATGTTGAAGGGTTTACCTATCAGGAAGCCGCAGAGACGCTGGCCGTGCCCATCGGCACCATTATGAGCAGGCTGGCAACCGCGCGTTCGGCGCTGGCAAAATCGTTTGATGCTCAAACATCTGCGCAGGAGAAACGCTCATGAACACGCTACGCTTTGCGCCCCCCTTCAGCGACGAAGCGCTGGTGGCCTGGCTGGATGGCGAAATGAACCCTGATGACGCACGCAGGCTTGAATTACTGCTGGAAACCGATGCTGAACTGGCTGAACGCATCGATGAACTGATGAAAAGCCAGCTCGACTTTGACGCGGCCTTTGCGCCCTTACTGGATAAGGCCCCGGATGCAAAAATGCAGCGCAGGCTTGACGCCTTATTAAACGCGCCAACGCAGGCTCCCGCCCCGATGTTGTCGCTAGCGAGACATCGGGCATTAGCCGTCGTTCGCTGATTGCAGCCTCGCTGAGTTTTCTGATGATCGGTTCGGGCCTCGGCTACCTCGCCCGCCCGGCTAAAACCACGCTGAGTGAAAGCGAGAAGATTCGCGATCTCGAAGCTCAGTACATGTCGCTCTACAGCGCAGAAACGCTGCTGGATGCGGATAACTCCCCTGCCGCGTTACAGCATGGTTTGGCCCGCACCGCGCAGGATATTGGCCTGTATCTGAATACGCAGCAGCTTTACCTGCCGGATGCAGAGTTAAAGATGGTACGCATGTTGCGCTATGACAGCACATCTATCGCGCAAATTGCGTGGATCCATGCGGAATATGGCCCGATGGCGCTATGCATTTCGCCGGACGCCCAGCCTGCCTCAACCGGGCTTCAGCGCGAACAGCGCCATGATATGCGCCTGGTCTGGTGGCACCACGGCGGCTATCAGTTTGTCCTGATTGGCCGCAACCCGGATGAAGCACTGGCAAAGAGCGCCAGCGCCCTGAAAAACGCCCTAAGCGCTTAACGGCGTGGAGCGCTTTCAAGGCACATGACGGGCCTCTGCCTGAATGTCTATTTTGATCGTCACCGTATCATCCACCAGCGCGGTGAAGCGATCCATATGGTAGGCCGAGCGGGAAATCGTGGTCATGGCATGTAGCGCGATCCGTTCATCCCGTTGCGCCGTGCGGTCGTGCTCTTCCATTGTGGCTTCCAGAATGACCGGTCGCTGAACATCTTTTACCGACAATGAGCCAAAAATCCTGAAATTGCCGTTGCCCTGCGCCACGATCCGGCTGCTGGTAAAGACGATGTTGGGATAACGGGGAGCATCAAAAAACATGCTGCTTTTTAACTGATACGTCAGCAGGTTGTTGGACGCGATAAGCGTGGTGACCGGAATAGTGACCTTCACACGATTATCCATTTCATTTGCCGGATTCAGCGCAACCTCGCCGGTTACGCCCGTTAATTTCGCATGCGAAATACCGCCAAATGCGCGCCATGACAGCCCTATCGCGGTGTCAGGTGTGGAAATTGTGTAGTAAAGTGAAGCCGCGTGGGATAACGGATTCAGCAGCAAACCAGCAATCAGAAAAGATACAGCGCGCGTCATAACGGAATTCTCCAGTACACAGACAACGCATAAACGCGCCAGGTAGCAACTTTATTCGATTAATACTTACAGTTATATAACATTTGAAAGGATCTGGATCCCACTTCATCGCTTTGATGCGGAAGTGGGTAGCTTGTGCGGCTCAGACAGACTCGGGATGCCGGGTGCTGATTATGTTTAGCGGGTGCGGCCTGATGACCGGCATTCTGCTTGTAGCGTGATGGAAAACGGTTTTGTCTGCTGTCAGCCTTGAAATAAGACTGACTGATTCTGGCACAAAGCAGCTGCACATGTCGGGTCCGCAATAAGTGACAAGCAGACATTCGCCATTTTTCTACACTGGATACCGGCTTGTACCTGTTCGCGTATTGTTCAACAGGGAGCAGGTAACCTGCAAGGCTGTCGCTGTGGATGACGCGTAACAACGAGATTCAGACCGCTCTCAGTTGTGCTTTTTCCTTAACCAATCCCATCTCACTTATCGTGAAGCAATAAAGCAACAATTTTAGATAGTTAAGTGCTCAATTTTTGCAACCAGCAGGTAATGTCATGATCTTAAGTGCTAATCACGTCGGTTTTTCAGTCAAAAATATTCAAGACGCATTATTCGTCTGGACCCATATTCTTGGAGGGAAGTTATTACGCGAAGGGAACATGTCTGGGCCCATTATTGATGAAGTCACAGGCGCAAGGGGAGCGGATGTCCGAATGGCTTTGCTTGAACTGGCTGGTATGAACATTGAATTACTGCAATACAATAATATTGAACAGCCAGAAGCGCCTTCAGCACCCTATATCCCAGGCTATGCGCACCTGGCGTTTATGGTTAAGGATCTTGATACGCTCCTGAGCAAAGTATCGGACTATGGCTGGAAGACGCCAGGGAAACCCCAGACAGTCTCGTCAGGTCCCATGCAGGGAACCAGAGTCATATATTTACAAAGCCCTGATGGTCAGACGCTTGAGTTGATGGAACGCAATCAATAAAGTCTACATGTCTTGATCCATTACCTGCTTATCAGAGCAGCGATGTGTGCAACGTCCGCTTTGTGGCACAAGGCGGACATGAGTAACCGACCTAACATTAGATGCAACTATCGGTTGATAGTGTTACTTTAATGTACGCAAGACTTCTGAATTGAGATCGCCTGCCCTACGGTCTTATTTTCTCCATCACGGACCATTGCATTTATGATTGTTATCAGCTTTCGCATACATGCCGTTATGGCAACCCTGAAAACCTTTCATCTTGCGATCAGGTTTTCATAAAAAGCCTTAATTTCCGGGTTATAACGTATAGCCGAAAGTACAGCCATATACAGCATTGAACGGATATCAGATCGGCCCCCCATATAGTCCTCTTCCCCCTGAAATTACCACTATCTCGCGAATAACCCTTGCATCCTGAATGTCAGTTTTTGATCTAATTCCCAAAGCCCGGCTGAAGTTCTTTATCAGGCGGGGGTTAACCACAGCAACGGCAAAACCATTGAGTTCCAGTACATCTACAAGTGCTCTGTGGTAGTTACCCGTTGCTTCAATAACAAAAAGACTGATCTGTTGTTTTCTCACTGAATCCAGATTTAACAGTTCATCAAAACCTTTCGCCGAGTTTTCAAAATGAAAGGTGTCTGAGTTGTCACTGATACACACATCAAAGCTCTTCTTGGCTATATCAATACCTATGACAGTTTTCATGTTCATTTCAGCTCTCCCGGTCTTGCAAAATTCGGGCTGGTATTAACCGCCCAGGCAGTTGTTCGGGCTGCTTATGAAAAGAATGCTGCGCGGTCCGGCTCACCCTCGGGCTTCAAAACCCAGCAGGACGGTCGTGCTGCAGCATCGTGTAGCCAGTCTAAACGGGCTTTATGAACATACAAGCAGGACGAGCGCCAGCGGCACTTGACTGTGCAGCGGCCCGGCTAACCTGAAGGCACGGTGCAGGCCCTGACTGGAGAGCGCCTCAGAGGCAGTTGTGGATTCCACTGGCAGCTAAAAAAGCGGAGCATCGCGACGTTGCCGGTACGGTCGGAGAGGAGAAAAGCCGTCACTGCTGCAGATGGCAGTTACATCCGTCGTTACGGGCATTGCCTGCCGGAAGGGCTGGCACTGTCTTCCGCCGCTTCCGGCCAGCGGACGGTAAACGGCAAAAGAAGCTGAGCGAAGCGATGTCCTTCATCGCTGATGCACAGAAAGTTTCTGGTTGAGCCTGTCGCGTAATGTTAAATTTCCTGAAACGAACCAGGTTAAGACAGGGAAGTGACGATGTTTAAGGCGCTTGTGACAGGAAAAGTGAGTCTGGCGAAGACATTCTGGGGATGGGGATTCGGCGGAACCGCGCTGATTGTGGCCATCAGCAAGGCAGGTGCATATGCAGGCCATTACTGGGTGATCCCGGTGAGTCATGTACTGCAGGCCCTGCTTTCACTGGCCGTGCTGTCCGGACTGACGTTTATCCTGAAAGAGAAGCACACCATTTCGGGCGTCGTGCTCGGGGCCGTGGCTTTTGCCATTTTTCTGGCACACTTCATCCTGAGTGCAATATTTGCCGTGCGCTTTTCGTCAGTGATTTTTTTCTGAATACCGGCAGGCCTTCAGCTGATATGAAATAAAAAACCGCCCCGTACCGGGCGGCTGAACTAACTGACATTCAGAGGGGTGGACTACTTGCGGAAACCTCAGGCTGGCCCGACTAAAGACAGGCGGCAAGCGTAAGCGGCAAGATTTCTGGCCATTATGTCGTTTATGGCCAGCACAGATGAAAGAAAACGGCCCGCTGATTCCTGCTCATCCATTAGACCTTCCTCATCTTTATTTTTCATACGGGCATGGAATTAACACCCCCGCCCGTTCAACGTTTACACAGTCCGATGAGACTGCCCTTATACGCGATGTGGCCACCCTCGCCGCAGAATATGGCTGAGGCGTACCGCTGCGGGACAAGGAATGAACAGCCCAGGAGTAATTTTACTTATATCAGCAACCACTTGTTTGCATACGCCTTACTGAGGTTATGATAAAAATCCTTTTTCCTGCTTTCCGGTCGGGAAAGGAGGCGCGCATTACAGCTTTAATTCATGCGTAATCATCATTAACCTCTTCGCAGAATGACTGCTGCCGTTAAGAACTGAAGTTTATTAAGTATCCATACGAAGCGTTTTCAGGCTGGTAATGTTGAGGATCATGCCGGGCATTTCTGCCCGGCTTTTTGCGTTTATTTTTACCGGAACGACACACCCACGTTCACCAGACCGTAGTAGCCACCTGTTTCTCCGCCGTGCAGTGACTCAGACCAGCCGCCCTGTACGCCCAGCGTCACGTTTTTACGGATGCGCGCATTTACACCTCCGTTAATCCCTACACTGGTACCGGACAGCTTGTTACTGAAGGATGCCTGAGAACCCGCCACACCGGATACTGATGCCGAGAACCCACTATGGCCACCATACGACTGTGTTACCGACGGCGTTACCCACCACGCCAGCATTGCCTTCGCATCCTCAGGTGTGCCTATTTTTATGCCTGCACGCACCGACTGACGACGACTGTCGGACCAGCTGAGCGACGCTGCCTCGTCCTGACCGTTGTTCATACTCAGGCCCTGCACCGTGTACTGAAGCTGAGGCTCCAGTCCGAGGGACGGTGTCAGACCGAATGCCTGTCCGACTTCCGCCGAAGCCAGCCAGCCCGTGCCGGTGGTGGAAAGCGAAGTGCCGTCGTTTGACGCCGCTTTCAGACTGTGACGGCTCGCCTGCACCAGTCCATCTAAGCGCAGGCCGCCATGGGTATGGCCTGACAGGTATGCACCACCGGTATAGACCGTATCACGATCCGTGCCCGCCGATGCGCTGCCACCGTCACGCCACACGTCGCTGCGCATGAGACCGGATGCTCCGTAAACACCGGCACGCCAGTCAGCATTAGCACCATCAAGCTGCCACAGATCACCGCCCAGTTGGAAGAAGCTGTAGGCACTGTTGCTTTCCGGTACACTGCCGCCTGCCAGACTGCCGCGGTCCGGATGATTGAGCTGACCGGCTGCAATACGTCCCCAGATGCGACTGTCCGGCGCATAGTGATAACGCGTATCTGCCGTACCTGCTACCAGCCGGTCGTAGTCCATCGACAGTGACGGCAGTGCAGCATAGCTCCACATGGCATCACGGTAATTAACCTGTCCTGCCGGCACTGTATCCGTGCCCCCTGAGCTGTCAGGGGTGGTTTTCTGTGAAGTCAGATACCAGCTCTGATCGGCGTTGCGGTAAAGGCTGTACGAATAGGCCCCGGCTACCAGAGGCTGCTTCATGCTGAACGCCCCCGCATCGGTAGTGGCTCCGTTAAGCGCCTGGATAACTGCAATGCCGCTGCCTGTGGTCTGCGCGCCCAGCCCGCCACGGTTGAGTACTCGCAGTCCCGTGCTGCCGGTAGCCTTACCGCCGTCAATCACCACCTTATCTATGGGTGAACTGCTGTCGCCCGCCACGGTATTAAGCGTGATGGTACCGCCGTTGCCGGTAAGACTGGTTACTGTCAGCGTGTGTGGCGTGAAGGTGCCCTGTGAAGGTACGAACACGATGCTGCCGGCGTTGGTCAGGTTATCCACCAGAGAGTCACCGGTAATATTCCAGGTACTGCTGCTGTCGATGTCCACGTCGGTCGGGTCAATAATACCGGTCAGCGTGGTATTTCTGGTGAGGGCTAACGAGGTACCCGCCTGCGCAATGATGTCAGTGAAAGCCTGCAGACCATCCATGACCAGCGAACCGGCGTTCAGGTTAATCTGCTTCTGGCTCAGGGTGCCGCCCAGCGTCACTGTGCCGGTACCATTTTTGGTCAGCTGACCGTCACCGCTGATGTTGGTATTTATCACCACGCTGGAGCTGGTATCGTACGTCGTCTCACCATTGTTAACGAAGTCGTTCCCCGCCAGCGTCAGTACACCACCGTCAGCGATATTTAAAAGCCCTCCCGCCCCCACCGTGGTATCTGATGCCGTACCACCACTGCTGACAGCCAGAAGCCCGCCACTGTTGATGGTTGTCCGGGCAGCGATACCACCATTCAGGACGGAAAGGGTACCGCCGTTATTGATGGTGGTGTCAGTTGCATACCCACTGGTGTTAACCTCCATACTGCCGCCGCCATTGATGGTCGCGCGCGAAGCAACGCCGCCGTCAAATATGGTCAGCTTACCGCCAGAGTTAACACTGGTCTGAACTGCATTGCCTGTGACAGACTGCGTGCCAAGCATTGAGCCTTCAACTATCTGTTCACCCGCCGCATTGACTGTGGTTCCGGTGGCAGTTCCGCCGGCAACGATTTCTCTGCCAGCGTTGATTACGGTGTTTTCAGACTTGTCACCGCCCTCAATAAACAGTCCACCGTCGTTTTCAAGAAGAACGTTTTTAGCCAGTCCGTCTTGTACGGAGAAAGAGCCCAGCCTGTTGGTACCCGTAACCAGAGCCTGCGTTGACGTCAGCAGAGCCCCGCCCGATGTCTGAACTACGTCTGTAGCCGAAGCGCCATCATAGACGTTCAGCCTTCCTCCGGAGTTTATTGTTGCGGAAGATGCGCTGCCGCCAGAGCTTACTACCATAAACCCGCTGTTCAGAATGACAGATCCGGAAGCCTGGCCGCCGCTCATGACTGACTGAGCACCCGCAACTGAGGTCATGTTCGCTGCTCCGGAGACGAGCTGACCGCCACCTGCACTTATCAACGCCGAGTTCGCGGCGGCACCGCTGTTGACAATCTGTGTTCCCCCGGCCAGAACCGAGGCCAGCTTATCTGTCGCACCACTGTATAAATTCTGAATCCCCGCAATTACAGAGCTTATAGCGGTACCCGTAACGTTCTGGACACCTGTTGAATTTACGTTAGTTGAAAGTGCGACACCGCCGCTCTGCACAACCTGAATACCGTTGAGGTCCGTGGATGATGCAGTACCACCACTACTGACATCCAGAAGCCCGCCACTGTTGATGGTTGTCCGGGCAGCGGTACCACCATTCAGTACGGAAAGGGTACCGCCGTTATTGATGGTGGTGTCAGTTGCATACCCACTGGTGTTAACCTCCATACTGCCGCCGCCATTGAGGGTCGCGCGCGAAGCAACGCCGCCGTCAAATATGGTCAGCTTACCGCCAGAGTTAACACTGGTCTGAACTGCATTGCCTGTGACAGACTGCGTGCCAAGCATTGAGCCTTCAACTATCTGTTCACCCGCCGCATTGACTGTGGTTCCGGAGGCAGTTCCGCCGGCAATGATCTCTCTGCCGGAGTCAATTACGGTGTTTTCAGACTTGTCACCGCCTTCAACATAAAGGCCACCATTGTTTTCAAGAAGAACGTTTTTAGCCATTCCGCTTTGTACGGAGAAGGAGCCCAGCCTGTTGGTACCCTTAACCAGAGCCTGCGTTGACGTCAGCAGAGCCCCGCCCGATGTCTGAACTACGTCTGTAACCGAAGCGCCATCGTAGACGTTCAGCCTTCCTCCGGCATTTATTGTTGCAGAGGATGCACCACCGCCACTACTGACTACCATAAATCCATTCTTCAGAACTACGGTATTGAACGCCAGTCCCCCACTGGTGACAGCCTGTGAGCCCTCAACTGACGCCCCATTCGCTGTTCCGGTGACAGTCTGACCTCCGCCAGCACTGACCATGGCAGAGTTCGCGACAGCGCCACTGCCAATAATCTGGGTTCCTCCTGACATAACTGAGGCCAGTTTATCCGTGGCGCCGCTGTATAAATTCTGAATCCCCGCAATTACAGAGCTTATAGCGGTACCTGTAACGTTCTGGACACCTGTTGAATTTACGTTAGTTGAAAGTGCGACACCGCCGCTCTGCACAACCTGAATACCGCTGAGAACCGTGGAAGCCGCAGATCCACCGTTGGAGATGACCTGCAGGCCACCTGACGCGACACTGGCTGAAGTCGCAATCCCCGAGACACCCTGCACGCCACCGTATCTGACGCTTGTACCTTTGGCCGTCCCTGAAACATTTTCAGTACCACCAAGACCCGCCACGGTAGCAGTTGAAAATTCACCCGCATTTACGGTCAGCTTTCCACCGTTTTCCAGCAACACGCCTGTGGCCTGTCCGTTGTTGATAGAAAATGAACTCACTGGATTATTACCGTCCATCACCGCTCTCGTTGAGGTGATTAACACACCGCCAGCGGACTGAGTTAGTCCGGAAACAATCGCACCATCGGCCACGCGCAGGACCCCGCCGGAGGCAAGGCTGGCAGTGTTGGTCAGGCTGCCAGAAGCGACTTCAAGAGCACCGCCAGAAAGAACGGACGTCTGTGAAGCTGTACCGCCCAAAGACACCTGCTGGACACCACCAGTGCTTACGACTGAGGATGTTGCCTGCCCGCCGTTACCCACAATCTGCGTGCCGTTCATTACGGACGTTTTGCTTGCAGAACCGCCACTACGAATATTTTGAGTGCCACCTGATAACAAAGTCCCGGTTGCGGAGCCGCCACTGCTGACGTTCTGGGACCCACCTGACATGACAGTGGTAATACTGGTGCTGCCAAAGACGTTTTCTGTGCCGCCGCTGTTTACGACAGTATTTTTGGAAAAATCCCCTGCGCTTACAGAAAGACTTCCACCACTGTAAAGCAGAATTCCGGATGCGCTACCGGCACTGACTGAGAAGGCCCCCAGAGAGTTAGTCCCGTTAAGGATGCTTTGGGTGTTTATTGCCAGTATTCCGCCAGAGGACTGCGTTATGCCGAGGGCTGTTCCGCCGGCCCCAACAGCAAGCGTCCCCTTAGAGAGAACGGTCGTGCCTGACGCTGAACCACCAGACAAAACAAGCTGATTTCCGCCGGACGAAACTGTGGCCTGTGATGCTGAAGCACCAGCATAAACGTTCTGTGCACCGGTGATGTTAGCAGACAGGGATACACCGCCACTGTTTACCTCCTGTAAGCCACCAGAACTGATAGTGTCTGATGTGGTTACACCCCTGACTTTCTGGTTCCCCCCTGACAGAACCGTCGTACTGTTTGCAGCACCGCCACTGAGAATGTTCTGACTCCCTCCAGACCCGACCAACGTACCGGAAACATTTCCGTAGACGTCAATTGTTGCTCCGTTGTTAACAATAGTCTTGCTTGCAGACTCACCGGCATTAACCGTGAGCTTACCGCCGCTGTCCAGAATGATGTTTTTAGCCTGTCCACTGCTAATGCTGAAGGCACCGGAAGTGTTCTGACCGGTGATTATACCTTTTGTGGTGATGACCAGTGCTCCCCCGGAAGCCTGCGTCAGGTTACTCGCCGTTGCGCCATCAGCGAGCTTCAATGTCCCCCCGATAAAAGAGTTGTGGAATCCGCCACACCCTGACTGCCGTACACATCCAGAATCCCCCCTGCGCTTACGGTTGTTGCCGAAGCAGTCCCATATGAAACGCCCTGAACGGATCCAGACTGTACTGAGGTCAGAGTTGCCGTGCCACCCTGAAGAGTCTGGCGGCCGCCTGAGGACAGTACCGTTTTGAAGGACGACCCCCCAGCCAGAACAGACTGCGACCCGCCTGAACTGACAACAGCAGAGTTTGTCAGCCCCCCACTGAAAACGTTCTGATTCCCTCCTGATGTGACTGTAGCGCTGGAATCAATTCCGTAAACGTCTTCCCGTCCTCCGTTATTCACAACAGTGCTGCCTGCTAACTCACCGGCGTTTACGGTGAGCTTACCGCCGCTGTCCAGAATGACGTTTTTAGCCTGTCCACCGCTGACGCTGAAGGCACCGGAAGTGTTCACACCGGTTACGGTGCCTTTTGTGGTGATGACCAGGGCCCCGCCGGCGGATTGCGTCACACCAGAGACAACTGCACCATCCTGGACACTAAGGCTGCCGCCACTGAGCAGCGTGGTGCCTGAAACAACACTTCCGGAGTTGGCATACTGCTTGCCGCCAGAACTGACCGTCGTCTGAAGCGCTGTGGCACCACTGAATGCGGACTGCACGCCTGAAAGCTGCGCGGATACAGCAGTACCGCCGCTGGCGATAAACTGATTACCGCTTACATTTGCCTGAACAGAAGAGCCGCCGCTGTAAATCCGCTGGTAACCTCCGTCCATGACCGTTGTCTGAGTCGCAGAGCCCGAGACATTTTCTTCTCCACCGCTGCTTACCACCGTGTTTTGAGAGGACTCACCTGCATTTACTGCCAGCGTACCGCCACTGTAAAGCATAACCCCTGAAGCCTTCCCTGCGCTGATGGAGAAAGCCCCCACAGGGTTAGTCCCGCTAAGCGTGGCTCGGGTGTTAGTTATTAATCTTCCGCCTGACGACTGCGTAACGCCAAGGGCAGAGCCGCCTGACGTAACCGAAAGACTACCTCCGGACTGAAGAACAGTGCCTGAGGCAGAGCCGCCTGCCAGCACAAGTTGCCCCCCCCGGACACAACCGTGGCCTGTGACGCTGATGCAGTGCTGTTCACGTACTGTGTACCTGCGACGCTCGCAGATACTGACAGTCCACCACTGTTGACTTCCTGTATACCTCCACTACTGATAGTGTCAGACGTGGTTACGCCCCAGACTTTCTGGTTGCCGCCTGACAAAACCGTGGTCATGCTTGCGGAGCCTCCACTTGAAATATTCTGCAGGGCCCCGCTGTTTAATATCGTTGCCTGGGCTGAGCCAGCGATGTCGGTGTTCTGAACGGCACCAGCGCTCACAGTGGTTGAAAAAACCTTGCCGCCACTGGACACAAACTGTTTAGCTCCATTCTGGAGAAAAGTCTGACTGGCTGAGCCACCTCCATACACCTGCTGACTCCCGCCGGAGCTGACCGTGGTAGAGACAGCGCTCCCTGAAGACGCTACATACTGGGTTCCAAATACTGTGGTTTGATTAGCCAGGGCTCCGTTACTGACAACAGACTGAGCGCCCCCGGCTTTGATTGTGGCTGACGTAGCCAGGGAACCAGTACCATTTACGTTTTGGCTCCCCCCCGAATTAACGGTTGTCTGAAGTGCCGTCCCGCCGACAACAGCCTGAGTGCCACCATTATTTACGGTCGTTGAGGTAGCACTTCCACCGTACACCCCTTCAATACCGTTCATGAAAAGAGAGGTCTGAGAGGTAGTCCCACCGCTGGAAACGTTCAGGAAACCCGATGTGACTGACGTGTTCGTCCATGTCTCACCGGCACTGACGCCATAGGATCCTCCGCTTATCACCAGGTTATTTTGGTTTCCTGCCATCGCCCCCTGCGGGCCCAGAGTTCCGCCCATTAACAGCAGGAGCGTCGCCGCTTTTTTGACTGCCAGCGGGGGCGCCCGCCGCACCCTGCTTTTTCTGACGCCACTATCCAGGCCTGGCGTGCCGCACTCCAGACAATCCTGTACGCTCTGTTCATATCACTGCCTCATCATCATGTTTTGTTATGATCCGCCACTCAAGTGTCGGGGGAAATCGCATATGCATGCGTTAACTGGTTCTCAGTTGTGTATGCAGCCGGTCGATAACACCGGTGACCTGTTTGCCTGTAATCAGCCGGGTGCACTCAAACTGCCGTTCAGTCCCCTTATGACGCGGACACCAGAAGAAATCGTGGTGGTCAAAATTTTCGTGCAGGCTGTCCCAGCAGCCGCTGCAGCCGTGACTGCTGAACACGCGCCATGGGGTGTAAAATTCGGCGTTAGGCAAGCTGAAGCCGCTGATAAGCACCACCGGTATGTGTGATGCCCAGGCAAGCCAGGAGAGTCCGCTCGCCAGGCCTATAAAAAAGCTGGCGTGACGCAGGAGGTCTACCCGTGCCTGCAGCGGCAGGTGGCCGGTAAAGTCTTCCGCGCCGTAAGGAATATGGTTCCAGAGAAAACCGGTGCCCGTGGTAGACTCCCGGTCAATGCACAGGACCCGGTACCCCAGAGATTTCAGGTGCGCGACAACCTCTTTCCAGCCATGCCCGTTATTCCAGAACTTGGCCTGGCAGGTGGACTGCACAGCAATACAGACGTAGGGCTCATTAATGGTCCGCGGCGCACTGAGGTTCAGGCGTGGAGGTTCTTCGCGAGGATCAACACCGAGGATATAGCCCGCGATCCGGTGAAAGCCTACCTGGCGAAAGTCCACTGGCTGATGCGTGTCATTACCGCGAAAGAACAGTCCAATTCGGTAGGTAGCGTAATAGGTGCGGTCACGGACAGCTTCCGGTGCCGAGAAACGGATATCCGGGTACTGTCCCTCCAGCAACGCGATAATGTTCGGTGCCATAGTGCACTCAAGCCGGCAGCCGTGAAGCTGGCGAAACCGCTCTGCATAATGGAACCAGCCAAGCAGATCGCCCAGCGTGCCAGAGGGAAAAGAAATCAGCACGTCGCGGTCTTTGAGGGACAGGGTTTCGTCCAGCAGAGGCTGGCGTTCATTTACCCGCCAGACCTGAATACGGAAGCGGACAAAATACTTTTTGGCAGAGGTGACCCATCCGGCGCCTGTTTCGCAGCGGAACAGAACGTTGCCGGAGTCATCATCCAGTATAGCCACGCACCAGCGCCCCTCGGGCAGCAGCACGCGGGCTCCGTCATTGAAGTCATAGAAGATGCCGCAAGGCCCTGCGACAGAAGGTTTTTCAGGTGGAAGAACGAACGGTGATGTTGCTTCCACCTGTGTGGCAGGAGCGGCTGAAGGCGCAGCATCCTGAACCGGAGCTGGCCCGCTCATGGCCTGCTCCGCAGATTCTGATGCTGAAAGAACAGCGATATCAGGCTCATAAGTCATGATTTAATCTCCGGTTTAGTCGTCACTTTCCGGCGCTTAGAAACAGCGTGTGGCTGATGTTTCCGCCCGCGTGGTTTCAGGGCAGGAAACACAGAAGAAAGCTTGCAAAGTCCATTGCTGCGTTGGGTATAAAGGGTTTTCACTGACCGTCCCATACTGGAAGCACAGGCGTTGGCCGTATTTCCTGAAAGCCAGTCGGTAACAGCTTTGTGCTCACCTGGAGTAAGTACCTGTAAAGCGTCTTTACGCTTTACACTGCCCGGTCCCGAAAAAGTTGGGCTCACTTTTCCTGTCAGCATGAACTGCAGCAGAGACTGCCTGATACCCAGAGGCACAACAGTGCAATTGCTTAAAAGGCCGGGTGAGCAGCCAAGCGCGCCCAGTGTATGAATCAGCCAGTCTGCAGGGACCGGGCTTATAAGGAGCACACAGGGTGGATGGCTGCAATTACGTACCAGCCGGGCCAGTGTTTCTGTCAGTCTGAGCAGCATCAGCGGGTCATCCGGAATGACGACGGTCAACCGCCACAGCCCGTTTGTCTGATAGAAAACAGAATCAAGCAGATTCTCTTCATGTATAAGTCGAACCGGGGCGGAGCCTGACTCACTGAGTAACGCCATGACACCCGTTGCTGCATATGTGTCAGTAGAAAAGACGTATTCTTTGAGGCGTCTGATATGGGTAACATTCAGCATTGTGTTTCTCCTGTCTGCCCGGCCATCTCACTACCGGCGTAAATAGTCGTCTGAGCGTGTATCTCAGTTTTTTGAATCACGGGCTTTAAGTGCCGGGGAAAAACTGCTTCTCCGTTGCCTTTTTTTGGGGAAATATGCATTCGCCAGCTTCGAAAGGTCCTTTATCAGCACAGAGGGAAACAGGTAGCCCTGCATGCCCTCGACCGAGTTCCCCAGACTCTTTCTGTACTTTTCGCTCTCAACGCCTTCAACGACCACCGAGGGGGAATAGCGTCTGATTTCTCTGATGACCGTTTCCCAGATAGGCTTCTCAGACATGTTCCAGAAAAACATCCTGTCGATTTTGACGGTGTCGAAAAGGCAGCTCTGTATGGCCGAAAGATTTGCTTTTCCGGAACCAAAATCATCAAGCCAAAGACCAAAGTCGCGACTCAGACAATTCAGATGTGAGTGCTGTGGTGAGGAACCCAGCCCTGCAAATGTCTCTGATATTTCAAGCCTGATAAAAGGCATGCTCATGAGCTGATTTTTAATATCCAGTGTGCTGCAGATAATGCCCGCCAGATCACCGTCGATATTTAATGTGCAGAGCAAATCGTTTTCCAAAAAAAAACCAGCATTCTGCGAAAGAGTTTCCAGCTGTTTAACAAAAAGGGATCTCTTATCTGATAGCGTCGCATTCTTTAAAAAAAACTCAGCCGGATAGAACAAGTCCCCCTGTTCCTCAGCGAGATAAAACCGTGAGAGAAGTTCTACCGCATAAACTTTACCCGCTGGATTTACAATAGGTTCAGCAATGAAAAAAACATCAAAAGGAAGACCCGTTTTATCTCTGAGTAAATGCTTCAATTCAGACTCCTTAAGTTAGAGGCAAAACTCACATCAATAAAAAATACAAGCAGCCCTTACAGAGCACATTTCAAATGTGTCCATTTAGAACTTTCTCGGGCATCAATGACGCATTAATCATTCTTTAGGATGAATCTTAATTTCGATTATTGATCGACCAAAGCAATCAATCAATAGGTAACGATAGCCCCAATCTATGACAAAAACTATCAATAATTTGAAACTTATCGCTGAAGGCTTTCAAAAATCAACATTTTAAAAAAAATCACTTAAAACTCTAAACATTTATTAACAATACGTGCTCATAAAAAAACCTTATAAGACTTCCTTATTGTTAATAGGAAAAATCTCAAATCCACCTGCAAGCCTATAAATCAGAAAGGTATTATTTACGGTTTTTTTTGCGAAGTTGACTTAAGCTTTTTAAGCCAAAAAAACAGAACTCAGACAGGAAAGACGTCATTCGGAAACTTAAAAAACAAACATCAGAAATACGAATGCTTTACTTCATTAAAAAAATATTTAATAAAAAAAGTTAACTTGCAGGAAAAAAAAAGAGTATTTAAGATGATGGATTACCACTGAATGCAGCGGCAAGGTTTCGGCATTTAGACTCATGTAGTTTCTTGTCCCTTCATTAACTTTCACAAAAAGCTAAAGTTCAGACTTAAAGTCAGAGACACGTTCCTCCCAAAACTCGTGGTGATATTATGATTAAAATACGGCTCATTATGCGGACAATTATAACAGCCTCTTTTTTTACGACAGCTGTATGCATGGCGCAAAGTTTGACTGATTCTAACGAGAAAACTGCATTGAAAAGCAGCGTACAATCAGACAAGAAAAATCAAATCAGCAACGAAAGTTACTGGGTAGAGAGTTGCTCAGGTGATAACGCTAAACGTCGGTGCAATCTGACGCTTGAGCTCAAGATGAAGGATACCGATCAACAAGTCTTGCTTGCCGGACTGACTCCAGACAGTAAAGGCCGTATAACCGGTAATTTTACACTTCCTTTTGGGCTGGATGTGTCTAAAGGTATTTCTGTTACAACCGACAGTCCCAGCGCTACGGTTGCTCTTCCTTTCAAAACCTGCCTGCCTCAGGGCTGCATCGTTCCGGTCAGGCTGGACGAAATGTTCGTAAAGAAAATGCAGCGGAGTAAGGCAATGAAGCTGAAAGCCACGCTCAGCGACGGGCATCCTGTGGTGATTGATATTCCTCTTCAGGGGTTCAGCGAAAAACTCCGTCACCTGCCGGAACTGAACAAGGGGGCTTGACGACCTGGTTGCTCACTGCGACAGGAAAAGTAAAACTAATGAACAAACCTGACAGTAAATTCTTCGCCTGTCAGGTCTGTTACTTTACCCGCTCTGCCTGTGCATGCTCTGCCATGCGACTGAACATGACAGTTGGTAACGAAAGAGCCACCTTTTTATTGCCAGATACCGTGTCAAAAGATCCATTCATAACACAGGCAGCATTTGTCAGGCTCTCGCCGTATCCTGGCCATCAGAGAAGCCAGTAAACGGTCCACTGATTCCTGCTCATCCATAATACCTGCCTTCATCCGTGATTTTTACCCGTAATAAAATACGCATCCCGGCCATTCAACGTTTACGTAGTCCGGTATTACTGCCCTTAAACGTGGGGTAGCCACGCTCGCCGCAGAGCATGGCTGAGGCGTACCGCAGCGAGGAACGAACAGCCTTGTCGGGGAAGCGTCATTTCACTTATGCCGGCAACGAATGCTTACGCGCTTCCCTGACTGAAAGTGCCCGACAAAAAAATCATTAGCCTGCTCAGTAAGATAAGCCTCCCCTGAAACGCCTGGCGTCCGGATCCCCTTGCCATGCGACTTCGACTCAATAATGCTGTTTTTATATACAGCATTATTTAAGGGGGGATTTATCATGCCAGAATCATTCACTGCCGCACCGGCTTCAGGCCATTCAGTCCGGAGAACGGCATCATGAAAGCAACATCCTCCTGGGGCGGACTGACAGTATTAAGGCCTGCCGATACCCGTCCCGTGATGCGCATCCCGCTGTTTGTTGAGCGCTGCGCCGCCGGGTTCCCCTCCTCTGCCACCGATTATGTCGAGAGCGAGCTGGACCTGAACGAGCTCTGCATCACCCACTGGGCGGCCACGTTTTTCGTGCGCGCCAGCGGCAGCAGCATGGAAGATTTGGGACTGTATGACGGCGACGTGATGGTCGTCGATCGCGCGAAGGAAGCCACGCACGGTGTCATCGTCATCGCCGAGGTCGGCGGGGAGTTCACCGTCAAGCGCCTACAGCTGCAGCCACAGATTGCGCTGCGCCCGATGAACCCAGCCTATCCGGTGATATACCCGAGGAGCTGCACCTGCTGGGCGTGGTCACCTGGTTTTTCCACAATACCGAGGCGCGCCGGAAGTAACCATGCCGATGTTTGTTCTGGCTGACGTCAACAGCTTCTATGCGTCCTGTGAGGCCCTGTTCAGGCCTGACTTACGGGAAAAACCTGTCGTCGTCCTCTCGAACAACGATGGCTGTGTGATTGCCCGCAGCAAAGGAGCCAAAGCCCTGGGCATAAAAATGGGGGCACCGTGGTTCCAGATAAAGACGCTGGATTTCCCGGAAAAAGTGCATGTCTTCAGCTCAAATTATGCGCTGTAGTAAGTTAAGTGGAATGCAACATTGAGCGTATAAACTTTGAACAGCAACGCTGACCTCAGAGGTAAACGTAATGACCATTTCACTAAACGACAGTGCCGTTTTACTGGCGGAACGCTGGCTGAAGCTGCTGTCCGACCTGGGGAGGGCACCGGCCACCCTGACCGCCTACCGCGCAGCCCTCAGCCACTATTTTGCGTTCTGCAGCCGGAACAATATTGAACCTGAAAAGGCCAGGTTTGATGACATGGCTGCCTATATCCGTCCTCAGTTACCCGGTATGCCTTTCCCGGCCGCCAGCGCCACGCTCCAGCTGCGCCTGTCGGCTGTCCGTCTCTGGTACGACTTCCTGATGTATCTTGACCTGTGTACGGTCAATCCGCTGCCCCGTTCCGGCTCGCCGGGCATGCTGTGTTCCGGCCGGGGGCTGGTCCCGCGCATCGTAAGGCTGCCTCGCATTCCTGACGATGCACAGTGGCAGCTTTTTCTGGCTCATGCCGCGGATTCTCCGCTTCGTGACCGGCTGATGCTGGCGTTAACCTACTGTGGTGCGCTGCGACGCTCTGAAGTCACCGCGCTGAGTACTGATGACCTTGACTTTGCCCATCGCCTCATCCGCGTCCGGGCTGAAACTACCAAGAACCGTCATGAACGGATCGTCTGTTACAGTCCCGCCCTGGCGCCAGTGCTGGCGGCTCATCTTTTACAGATGAAGCGGTCGGGGATGGTAAAAGGAGCCCTGTTCCGCTCTCAGTCCGATCGTAATCAGGGGGCACCGCTCTCTTACTGGACCTGGAGAAAAATGGTACGGAAATGGGCGCTTGAGTCAGGGCTGCCCGACATCTCAACCCATACTTTCCGCCACCTGCGGCTGACGCATCTGGCCCGTGCGGGCTGGAAACTGCACGAACTTGCTACCTACGCAGGCCACCGCGATCCGCGCACCACTCAGATTTATATTCACCTTTCCGGCAGGGATCTTGCCGCCCGGATGGCAGGAGCAATTGAAACGGCAGATATCAGGATGGCGAACCTCATTTTCGGCTTGGAGGAATAAGAATGTTACCGTCGCAACTACCGGAGAATGTGTGGGCTCCCTTCGACCTCTCCGCGTACAGGCTTGATGCTTTACTGACTGAGGCTGAAAAGGCCGCACTGGCCACCTCCCACAGCCGGGGCAGACTGCTGCGGATGAAACCTGCTCCTGAGTTTATCAGGCCACTGAAAGACATCGCAGCAGAAAGCGGATGCAGCAGCGAGGTTGCTGACCTGATAATACTGGACCTCCTGCGTGAGATGAATTTATCGGATATACCGTACTGGCAGTGGCCGCAGGAACGCTGGCAGACATTCAGTCGGACGGACGGAAAAGGACGGCCGCTGATGGCCGCTTTTGCCTGGCATTTCGCCGGACGGTATGATCCCCTCAGCAGGCCAGACATCAGAAAACCTGCCCTGTATACCTGTGCCATTTTCGGTCAGGCCATTTACTTCCGGGAGCTTCACCGCCTGACTGAAACCCTGAAATCGCTGGGCTATGCTGCGGGCAGCCAGGTAACGCATCTGTCGGGCATACTGGCCACGCTGATGATCATGAACAAAGATCCCGCCTTGAAACCTTTACGCCTGAACTGTTGTGGGAAGCACAGAACAGCACAGATTACGGGACATCCCGGTACATTGGCCGGATTTCACACGGCCTTGCTGCACTGGGCATCTTCAGCGCCCCGATGAGGATGCGTAATTATACCCGATGGTATGAAAAGCCCGTCGACGGGATCGATCCGGCCTGGGTCAGGTGGTGCCGGCGCTGGCGGGAAACGTCTGTGCTGAGGCCTCGCACCCGCGAAATGCAGTACAGCTTTATACTGCGCTGCGGCCTCTGGCTCGCAGAGGCCCATCCGGAGGTACGGGAGCCCGCAGACTGGACCATGGAAGTCTGTGCCAGCTATATCGCGGCGGTCGGCCGGATGAACGTGGATGAGCTGCAGCTGGGCACGGAAAGAGGTGTCCGGAAATCAGCGCGTTCTGGCGAGCCTATGATGCCTCACTCCCGTGCAAATTTTATTTACTCTCTCCGTCGCTTTATGAATGACTATGAGAACTGGGGATGGGGGCGTCTGCGTTTCAGTCCTGCCCGTCATCTTTCCACACCGGATAATTCTCTGTTCCGCCGCGGAGTCAATCCGAGGGTTATCGACGATCCGGTCTGGCTGAAGCTGGTATGGGCCAGCCTGAATCTGCGTCAGGAAGACCTGTTAACTGAAATACATTACCCGCTGGCCATGCTACAGGCGATGGCTGTAATCTGGACCCATGCGGGGCTCAGGATGGGTGAACTGCTCAGGCTGACCACAGGATGTATCACACCGCAGGCTGAAGATATTGTGAAAGAGGACGGCAGCATCATCCCGGCCGGTACCTGTGCTACCTGCATATTCCCGTCGGAAAAACCTCAAAAGCATTCACGAAACCGGTGGCGGCAGTAGTGAAGAAATATGTTGATGCCTGGCTGGAAAAACGGCCGTCAGAACAGGCCATGCTTGCTGACGAGCGGACCGGTGAGAAAGTCCGGTTTCTGTTTCAGTACCGGGGAAAACCTGCCGGCGGCGACGTCATCAACCGCACGCTGATACCGATGCTGTGTGCCAGATCCGGGGTTCCCGCTGAAGACAGCGGCGGAAAAATAACGAGTCACCGGGGACGCGCCTCAGCCTTGACCGCACTGGCCAGCGTACCGCAGGGCATGTCACTGTATGAACTGATGCAGTGGGCAGGCCATTCGACGCCCCAGTCCACCATGCATTATCTCCGTATCCGCCCGACGCAGCTGGCTGCCTCATTTGTAAAAGCAGACAGAGTCACGCACATGATCAGCGTACTGATAGACCATGATCCCGAAGCCGCCAGTCTGACCGGCCCTGCGACATATTATGATTTAGGCGATTCTTACTGTACCAAGCCTTTCTGGAGTAGCTGTCCGCACAGAATGGCCTGTATCGGCTGCGACTTTAACCTGTTGAAAGGCAGTGCACACGGTCTGATACTGGAGAGTAAAGTCTCTATAAAAAGATATCTTGAAGAAGTTCCACTTACGCCTGATGAGAAAGTCATCGTGGAGCAGGACAAAGAAAAAGTAGATCAGGCGCTTAAGCGATTATCCATTAAACCTAAAGGGTGAAACGGGCCGCTCTGTGCCAGAAGTGAACCCTTAGCTTATCGGAGCTGATGGCTTTCTTAAAAATATTCCCGTGCTTTTGGGCACAGCCCTTCATATAGCGTCTCGTAGGTTCGATGTGTATTTACTAACAGGCAAGCATCACTCATCCTTGAACGATACGGCTGTTTCATGATGCTTTTTACGGCTCTGACCTTCGTTTTATTCCGGAGAACCAAGACGACGCTGCAGAGATTCCAGGTCCGGCCAACGGCCGAATTTGGGGCCATTTCAGACATCATTTCCGCCTCTGTAAATCCCAGTTTTTATACAATACAAGTGATGCCACGTTTTCTGGTTCAATGCCTGTGACCATAAGCTACTTACCCTGTTTTGTTGCCAGCATGATAAGCTCGTGCATAAGCGGCTTCAGCTCCGCGCGCATTTTTATGGATGTACACAGAGTGTTCACCGGTATATCGGTGTGGGGTAAGTGGGAGCGAAAATTTCTCTTTTGTTGCTGGAATACGTAATGGCTGAGAGTCAGGACCCGAAAATCAGCCATCAGCCATGCGTTTTTTTAAGGGGGGCTGAACCGCTCCCCTTAATTACACATTTATTAACGTTTGGCTTGTGTATCAGGGTCTTCACTGAAGGTAAGGAATTGATCGGTCAGCTCTGGCAAATGACTTATCATCCAGTCTGACATTGCCAGCTCCTGCTCACATATCTGCTTAAGTACGGGGATACTTTCAAGGTCGCCGACTCGCGTCGCAGCGTTAATCAGGCTGGTATAGTGGCCAATTTTCGCATTTTCAAAAACATACCCGGCAACAGCGCCCTTGATGACCTCATCTTCAGCAAAAACACGCCAAACGCCTGTCCCATGGCGGCCATTTTCCCCATTACATCTTTCACGCTCGAATGTGAAATACCGTGGCGATCAAGGATTGTTTCTAGCTCCGCCTGTTGCTGGCGTGTTTCTTCGATATGGAGTTCAATGCGGGCGCGAAGCTGGGGATAATTTTCAAGGCGATTAGCCATTTGCTCAAGCATGGTTTCTGCCTGCTTTTCCATGGCATGAGCGTCGCGCAACCAGTCGTGATAATGAGAATGGATTGATGTTGTAGACATAAGCCCCTCCGGCCAGGATAACGCTACTGTTGCTCAGCAATAGTTGTGAGTTTTGCATCCGTGGATTTCTCCTCATCAAGCGTTTCTGCAAGCAGTTCACATGCTTCTTTCAGCCCGATTTTCGAGGCAAGCGCGATGAGCGTTCCGTATGCAGCTATTTCATAGTGCTCCACTTTCTGTGCAGCACCAATCAGTCCTGCATCACGCACCTCTCCCGCTTCAGTCGATTCGATCAGCTCCTGCGCTTCTTCAACCAGCCCTTCCAGCGCGTGGCATTTCATACGTACAATCCGGAGCTCCTCGTGCGCATCGATGGCCTTATCAATACGCTCGATCTGAACCTGCGTTTCGTTTAAGTGTTGCTGAAATACCGTTTTTAATTTTTCATCGGAAGCTGCACGTATTAACTTAGGCAAAGCACGCGTAATTTGCTTTTCAGCACTGTAAACATCTGAGAGGTCATGAATAAAAAGGTCGAGTAGGCTTTTTACTTTCATAGATTAACCACCATTCCGGCCAGTAATGAATATAAAAGGGAGAGGACTGCTGATATAAGCAGAGCTCTGTTAATAGCGTTCATGGAGCCTCCCTGCTCCTTACCATAATCCCTCAAGGTGCTGAATCAGGAATCACGATGGCTGTTTTTCCCACCTTTCTTACCTGCTTCAGAAGCCTTTTCACGGTCATTTTTAAAGTTACCACCGCTATTCTGGCCACCTTTCTTTCCCGCTTCAGAAGCTTTTTCTTTATCTTCAGCGAAGTTACCTGAACCACCACGATGCTCGGTCATAATACTTCCTCATTAAGTTAAAGTTAAATGCTTCGGTACCACACATTGTGCGTGGCATTTATAAGACTATTAAAAAACGTTCATGTTGCAAGCGCATCGGGTAAAAAATATTCTCTGAGGGAACATCTATACAACCATTCAATACCGTTCAAAGGCTTTTCTTACCGGGTTCTAATTTCTTACTTTTTTCTTACTTGTCGCTTCGATTAATCCCGAACTACCGGCATAATAAACCGCCAGTAAAGCACCTGACCTCTTACCCGTTTACGTATAAATGAGGGGTAATCGCAAGTACATCTATTGTACCTGCAGGCTTTTAAGTCAAAGGTATGCAGACCTGGTAACACAAAAGGCAATCACGCTTCGTACCGTGTAGATAACGCTTAAGTTTTTAGATTTTATTTCTCAATATTAAAACCTTACAAAAAAATATAACAACTTGAATTTATTTAAATTTTAAATCAAAGACCCACATTTAATCACATGGTAAACAATTTATTTTGCTAATAATGTTATGTTTGACATAAATAGAGTGGGTAGTAACTTTCTTTATAAAAACACAACCAGTATTACTGCTTCGTTTATTATTAAATGATCAGTACACTTGACTGAGTCTTATAGGATTACTCCTAAAACGATTTTAGTTAAAAGTTATACAACTCTCGAAAAGTATGTACAAATCCCATTTTTAACTCTTATGCAATCATGCAGTAACGAGCGCCTTAAAGCGAGCCGGTAAATTCTAGCAGGTATTTCAGTGTGTAATAAACCAAACTCTTCAACTGGATTTTATTTAATAAAAGCACAAAATAAATCTCTGAAAAATTTAACTGAATGAGAGAGGTGAAGATCATGACTACTTATCGTGGTGGAGCAGGTAATTTCGCAGCAGACCCCCAACGCGCTTCGGAAGCGGGAAAGAAAGGCGGTCAGAATAGCGGTGGTAACTTTAAAAATAATCCTGAAAGAGCCGTTGAGGCTGGACGCAAAGGGGGGAAGGTCAGTCGCCGCAGCAGTTAATCAGGCAATCATTTTACAACGACATGAAACCCTCATCACCAGCCTTAAGTACGATATCAGCAGGTCGGTATATTGATACAGGGATGCACGGATAAACCGCTAAACGTACCGCTTTGATAATGACTAATTGTCATCAGCCAAAATGTAACAGATGGCATAATTAAAATTATTAACCTCAGCGGTGTAAGTTGACATGATTATTAACAATGCTGTGATGACGCGTCATGACAATAACTGCAAAAGGCTCAAGCCAGACTGAATAAAACCCATTGAGGGGAAATATGAAAGAGAAAAATCGCACCACTGGCGTCAAACCTTACGGTGGTTCAGCGGGCGGCTGGGGGGCATTAAAAGCTGTAGCCGATGCAATTCGTGGGCAAATGGCGGTTAAACAGGATGTTATTGCCTTGTTCAGGGTTAACCAGCCTCAGGGTTTTGACTGCCCCGGCTGTGCCTGGCCGGATCCTCAGCATGCTTCTTCTTTTGAATTCTGCGAAAACGGCGCTAAAGCGGTCTCGTGGGAAGCAACCAGCAAGCGTGCCGGGCCTGATTTTTTTGCTGTTAATCCAGTCAGTGAACTCTGGGAACGCAGCGCTCTGGAGCTTGAAGGTGAAGGCCGGCTGACTCATCCCATGAAATATGATGCGGCAAGTGATACTTATCATCCTGTAGCGTGGGAAACGGCATTTTCAGAGATCGGCAAGCGGCTCCGCAGCTATAGCGACCCGGACGCAGTGGAGTTTTACACGTCCGGCCGCACCCCTAATGAAGCAGCCTTTCTATGGCAACTTTTTGCACGCGAGTACGGTACCAATAACTTTCCCGACTGTTCCAATATGTGTCATGAGCCCACCAGTGTCGGTCTGCCCGAGTCTATCGGTGTGGGGAAAGGTACCGTCGGGCTTGATGACTTTGACCACTGCGATCTCGTGTTGTGTATTGGCCATAATCCGGGGACCAACCATCCGCGCATGCTCGGCACATTAAGGGAAGTCTCAAAGCGCGGAGCCACCATTGTGGCAATCAACCCATTGCGGGAAAGGGGGCTTGAGCGTTTTACCTCGCCACAAAGTCCGATAGAAATGCTTTCGCTGGGCTCTACGGAACTGGCCTCGACTTACTATAAAGTTCGGGTAGGTGGCGATGCCGCCATGCTCAAGGGGATCATGAAATTCCTTTTATCGATGGATGCTGCAGCCAGAGAAAATGGCGAACCAGGCGTGATTGATAAGAACTTCATCAATGAACATACCGAAGGATTCGACGCGTTAAAGGCCGATCTGGATGCCACCAACTGGGAGCACATCCTTAAGGTTTCTGGCATGGAGCGGGAAGAAATTCAGCATCTGGCCCGCCTGTATGCTGATGCAGAACGCACAATCATCTGTTATGGAATGGGGATTACTCAACATCAGTACGGGACGCAAAACGTTCAGCAAATCGCTAATCTGCTGCTGATGCGTGGCAATGTCGGCAAAAAAGGGGCGGGTATTTGTCCGTTACGCGGGCACTCAAATGTTCAGGGCGATCGTACAGTAGGGATTACAGAAATCCCTGCGAAAAGTTTTTTAAACAGTATTGAAAGGGTTTTCGGTTTTAAACCGCCTGAAAAACATGGTCATGGTGCGGTGGAGGCTATCCGTTCTGTTCGCGACGGCAAAACCAGTGCCCTGCTGTGTCTCGGTGGTAACCTGGCGGAAGCGATGTCTGATCCGCAGGTTACCTTTCCCGCCATGCGCAGTCTGGATCTGGTCGTACACATGGCCACCAAGTTGAACCGGTCGCATCTGCTTCTGGCAAAACACAGTTATCTTTTACCTGTGCTGGGCCGGACTGAAACGGATGAGCAGCGCTCCGGTGTACAAAGCGTAACGGTGGAAGATTCTATGTCGATGGTACATGCTTCACGCGGCACGCTGGAGCCTGCATCACCCCATCTGAAGTCCGAACCGTTCCTTGTCGCGAGCCTGGCTAAAGCCACCCTGCCCGATACCGTGGTTGACTGGGACAAAATGACACGCGATTACAATAATATCCGGGAAGCAATTGAAGCGGTTATTCCCGGTTTTGAAAACTTCAATCAGCGCATTAAACAGCCGGGAGGTTTTCGTTTACCCAATGGCGCTTCGGAGCGTATCTGGCATACACCGTCAGGGAAAGCGCAGTTTCTGGTCATAGCCGGTATTAATGAGGACCCACGCTCACTGAAATGTCACGATCTGGTCCTTACGACGCTGCGCAGTCACGATCAATACAACACCACACTTTATGGCTTAAACGATCGTTACCGGGGGTAACAGGACGTCGTGACGTATTGTTCATTAATCCGGATGAGGCGGAGAAACGGCAGCTACGCGTGGGTGAACAGGTTAATGTTATAGCGCTTGATCCTGAAGGAAAGCCTACGCCCAGACGGATGAACGGGCTGACGATTGTGGTGTATGACATGGCTTTTGGCTCTGTGGCTGCCTACTATCCTGAAGCTAACGTGCTGGTTCCGCTGGAAAGCCATGATACCAAAAGTGGCATACCTGCTTACAAGAGCACGCCTGTCATGCTGGAACGCGTGCAACCGAATGTAAATCCAGACGCCGGGGCCATCCGTTAAGTGCATCCCTGCCGCACTATTACCTTTGTTTCAAAAACCAGTAACAGCCATTCGGTGGGTAATGCCATCCGAACAGCTATCTACCCTTCGCCTGCTTTCAGGACCTGAGAGCAGGGCAATCAACAATTTGTGCCCCTGGAGCTCTGCTCCTGTCGGGTTGCTGCTTACATTGCCCGATATACTTAACGGTCTCTTCCCTTCAAATCAAAGCACTGAGGCGGACAGAATTTAGACATGCGTGGCCGTCCCCGAAACAAAGTACCGCTCTGTCTTTGTCGGATTGATTCTGCACACTGCTTGTGCTCTTTCTGTTTATTACATTTCTTATATACCACAGAACTTGTTCAGGCTGTGCGCCGAAATTACGAATGAGATTCTTTAAACGAGGATAAGAATCGTTATCAATAAAGAGTTTTTCCATAGCATTAAAAATTTGCCAATATTCAGTTTCTTAATTTTTTTACAGTCTGTTTTCGCTCACCCCTAATTTCGTTAAATCAATACGTTAAACGCTGCAATGATAATGAAACGTACCTCGTTACGCTTTCTTTATCCCGTATTTGTTACCAGGCTTTTCCCGTTGCCCGATTCACACTAAACAGGAGAAAACCATGTTTCATCACTCATCAAAACTTCAGTACCCTGTGCGAGTCAGTACCCTGTGCGAGTAGAGAAACCCGATCCTGAATTCGCCATGCTTCTTCAGCAGGCCATTGGTGGCGTCGAAGGGGAAATACGTGTCGCGATGCAGTATTTTTTTCAGGCCATGGGTGCCCGCGGCGATGTACGAATAAAGGATTTGCTTATCTCGACGGCAACTGAAGAGCTCAGTCACATTGAGATGCTGGGTCACGCGGTGGCACTCAACCTGGAGGGCGCGCCCCTTTCTTATCAGGAAGCCTCGGCGAAAGATCCCGGGGTCAATGCGATCCTCGGAGGAATGAACCCGCGTCATATTCTGTCATCCGGTCTGGCGGCACTGCCGGTAAATGCCAACGGTATGCCGTTTGATATGAGTCATATTTATGCCTCCGGCAACGTGGCAGCCGATATGCTGGCAAATGTAACGGCCGAAGCCACAGGGCGCGTGCTGGCAACCCGGCTGTATAATCTGACCGAAGATAAAGGCATGAAAGACTTCCTCTCTTTCCTTATCGCCCGCGACACGATGCATCAGCAGCAGTGGCTGGCGGTGATTGAGGAAATGGGCGGGCTGGATGCATCACTTCCTACCCCAAACAGCTTCCCACAGGAAGAGGAAGCACAGGAACATGCTTACTACTGTCTGAATACCTCGTTAGATAAACCCTTGCCGAAAGGCCGCTGGAGCGAGGGCCCTGCCTTTGACGGTCGCGGGGAGTTTAGTACCAAAGAGCAGCCGGAGATTTTAGGTGAGGAGCCCTTGTTGGGCAGCGCTCGTCCCGGCTCTGGCGCCCAACAGGAACAAATTGACTGCAGTATGCCGCCGCTGAAACGCTGATCACCAGAAGGACCGTTTCAGAGGTCTGACGCTCAGTGGGAACGGAATCTCACGTTGAGAGGTTGTGGTAATGTGGTTATAGAAAAGGATGCGGTAAGGATCCTTTTGCGTGTTGCCACTACCAACGGCCGCAGGGATTACGAAAATTCCGTTGCAAACTTTTTTAAACAGGACAGAAAAGGTTTTCGGCTTTAAGCCGCCGGAAAAACATGACCATGGTGCGGTCGGGGTCTGGCAGGCTGAGCAACTTGTTTACAACGTTAATCCACTGATACCTGAATATCGACCCTGGCAACAGGATACTCAAGGGGCAATGAAGGATTTATTGATATTAATCTGCCAGGCTTACTTGCAGCGATAATCCGGACATTTAAGTTAATCATATAGTTATTGTAGTGGCGAATTTCTGATTCTCGATGCCATCAAATACGTAAATAATGTGTAGATTTTCCATTCCACATAAATCATTCATTATCGCAGAGAACCATGTCAGTGCTTGAGGAAATGACGCCCAGAGTCGAGCAGTATTCCATCAATGAAATGTTCCTCGATCTGAGCGGCATCGATGGCTGTGAGGACTTTGAGCACTTCGGGCACCGGCTGCGTGCCCACGTTCTGGCCAGAACCGGACTGACGATTGGCGCCGGCATCGGACCAACCAAAACACTCGCCAAATCAGCCCAGTGGGCCTCTAAAGAGTGGCCGCAGTTTAAAGGCGTGCTGGCGCTGACGCCCGGAAACCCGAAGCGGACCGAAGCGCTGCTGATGCGCCAGCCCGTCGAGGAAATCTGGGGCGTTGGCAGGCGTATCAGCAAGAAACTGAACCTGTTCGGCATCACTAACGCGCTTGAGCTGGCGCGCACGCATCCCGCCTTCATCCGGAAGAATTTTTCGGTGGTGCTGGGAAGGACGGTGCGGGAGCTGAACGGCGAGGCGTGCATTCCCCTGGAGGAGATGCCGCCGGCAAAGCAGCAGATTGTCTGCAGCCGCAGTTTCGGTTCACGTATTACCACCAAAGTGGCCATGCAGCAGGCACTCTGCCAGTACGCAACGCGAGCCGCCGAGAAGCTCCGGGGCGAACGCCAGTACTGCAGGCACATCAGCGTGTTTGTCCGTACCTCACCGCATGCTGTAGGCGAGACGTTTTACGGCAATACGGCCGGGGAAAAACTCACCCTGCCCACCCAGGACACGCGGGACATCATCGGCGTGGCCATGCGCGCGCTGGACCGCATCTGGATAGACGGCCACCGGTACATGAAGGCCGGCGTCATGCTCGATGACTTCACGCCTCACGGCGTCAGCCAGCTGAACCTGTTTGACGACAACCGGCCGCGGGCGAACAGCGCGCAGCTGATGCAGGTGCTGGACGGTATTAACCAGTCAGGCCTGGGACGGGTATGGTTTGCGGGTCAGGGGATCGATACTGAGTGGAAGATGAAGCGGGACATGCTGTCACCGGCGTGGACGACGCGATGGAGCGATATACCGGTTGCAAAAGTTACCTGATGAACACTGCAGCTACGGGTATCAGAAACGCCGGGTTCAGCACAGATAATACTCCTCCCACTATGGCCAGCATCAGGAAAACAAACCGCAGTTTTCTTCGCTCGGGGGAAAGCGGTAAACAGGTCACCGCGCCTGCAACCGCGATGGTCAGGATTAAAGGGAAGGCATTCATCATCGTCAGAAATGAAGGTAACGGTAATTGAGCTATGAGGTCTATTACCGCTTTCACAGTCATATCAGTATGTCATCCTGAACCAGCGCCCTGAGCGGTTGGCAGTGCGAACTGTCATTCGGAGCGTACCCGTGGGTTCCGTATTTCAATATAACTAATCAATAAACACAATCCTGTCGCCAGTGGGAAGTATGGGATTCAGGGTTTCTGCCTGTTTTTCCTCCACGTTTCGCTGGCCAGAAAAGCAGAGCGTGTCCCGACGACCGCCCACAGCAACTGCAGAACCACAGAAACGATGACGCCGGGATGTTCCCATAACAGCAGCGGAACGATAAACAGCATACTGACAAGGAAACCCCATTCCCCTGCACTTTTTCTGTCATTGCCGGTTAGCTTTCTGAGTCCAACAAATCCCACAATCAAAAAAAATAATCTTTTCACCATGGCCTCACAGATTTAAGAATCTTAGCTAACCCATTACGGCTGATTTATGGGCAATCATTTGATTTAAAGAGAGACGATTATTATTCGTTTTTTTCAAGCCAATCATCTACCAAATGATTAATAACATCAGTTAGTGAAGTTCCTTTTCTTGCACAAGCAGCTTTGAACCTCAGGTGTTTGCCTTCATCGAAGTTGACGTTCACACGTTTGACTTTTCCAGACACGACAGTTGGTGCAACTATCTGCTTGAGATCCCTGTTCTCACCGAACGTCATTTTTTTACTGCTGCTATGAGCCTTTTCAAGTGCCATTTGACTCTCCACGGTATGCGTTAAGTTATATTTGAGTACTTGAGTACTTGAGTACTTGAGTACTTGAGTACTTAAGTATTTGAGTATTTGGGTATTTGAGTGATTGAGCGTTTATGCGCAATATATCACAACTTACTCCATTGTGTATTTACTCATCTACTCACTTACTCAATAGAACTAACTATTTCTTTAGTAAGGATTTCCACTTCACCTTTCGCTGCGCCATCATTGGATTCAAAAACACTGTCTCCATCCAGAATGGATTTTACATACACCTGACGCTGGGTGATTGCAGTGCGAAAACACCTAACCCCGGTGTCCTTAATACTTTCTTTGAGCACATTCAGCATGGTTGCCTGCTCAATCTTTCGCGTTATGAGAAAACGAGCTTCCACTTTGCGACTGTACGCCTGCGCTTCAAGAACCGTTACAACACTACCCGCAGCTGAGAAATCTAAAGGGCTTGGAGTAACAGGGATAATGACAAGGTCGCTCACCATCACTGCAGCAGAAGTGATTACGGACAACGATCCGGCCCCATCCACTATGACGTAATCATATTCAGAAAGATCTTTCCGAATACCGTAGACATCTTTTTCAGATGCAGCAGTGAAAACATCGAATGATGCTTTGTCAGATTTACTCCAATTTGTCAGGCTCATCTGAGGGTCTGTGTCTACGACAGCAATGTTGTAGCCACTTCTTGCCATCGCCGTACTCACGTTTATGACAGCTGTAGTCTTACCAGACCCACCTTTAGGATTCAAAAAAGAAATTATCTTCATGTAGAACGCCCTGTGTATAAACTCAAATGCAATTATGAGTAAATGAGTATATACCCATAAAATGAAGTTAGAAAGTGGTTTTACACAAATACTCTAAAACACATATGAGTATTTACTCATTCATAAGCTATTGAAAGTTCGATGATAGAATGTGCAATGGATACTCATAAAACTGCTTACTCATATGAGCCTTTACTCACATAAGCATTACATATCATGAGTTTAATAACTCGAAAATCATACTGTAAAAAGACTTACTAGTGAGTAAATACTCATAGCATCATTTACTCATATACATGCAGGAGGACTGGTTTTCCATGTTTTAGCTCACTGAAATCAACGTGGTGAATCGAGACCGGTGCAACGGGAGGATTAAGGCAGTTCTTAAGCTTTTAAAATATTGCCGATTGTCATGTTACCTAACTGCAATAACTGGAGTTTATATGCACAATTACCTGCCTTGTACACTTGCATCAATAATGGTTGTAGTTTTATCGGGATGCTCTGGTGTACGTGATGTTTCAGGCCAGCATTATGAATACGAAAATGCAAACAGCCTGGCATGGAATATCAGCACCGCTGCGGGCATGACATCATTCGAGGATGCAAAGTTAAATCCACCGCTCAGCGCGCTATACAGCCGGAAAGATTACGATCTGTCTTATCCAGCAAAATCGCCTCAAACGTTAAATGAGTCAACCCTCTCACTGGCTCCACTGTTACGTTTTACGCCTACGGGAATGGCTCCAGAATACTGGTGGTTTAACCGCATACTGGCATGGATCCCTACAGAACTGGCTAAGACCCCTCAACAGGCATCTACTGTTCTGGCAAATACGATTCAGGAAGCCGTATTGACCACGCTGAAGGAAACAAAACGCCCGATTGGAGAGATAAAAAACAAAGAAGGGGACAATGGCTGGATAGACAAATATGCCTTGCAAAATACTGCTCCGCGCTTTGTCGTAGTTCACTTTTCTGATTCAGCTGCGGGTTGTGAATTCCCGGATAAAAATGTTCCTTTTATCGAACGGATAAAACTTCCCAGCTGCACTTTCTTCGCCGAATTCCATGATCCGGAAAAAGTTGTCAGTACGCCGGCATTCATCACCCCAAACGCCACGGGTAAAAGTTACCTTATGCGTCCTGACGGCCTGAACTCGAGTTTCGTGGCCGACGCCTTCGATAAATCGTCTACTCTCTCTGATGATGACAGGACACGAATGACTTATGATTTCTTACAAAAGGTCAGTCAGCATATTCCTTCGTGGGTAATTTTTTATATTTCACCGCACGAACGCGCGGGAATGCCTGCGATGGTCTTACAAAGTGGAAAAGTCTATTTCTTTATGACTGAGAGACCATCAAAACCGTAGTTCTATAAAAACCTCTCTCTGACGCAGCGCCTATGCGGTAGTTTTGCGCATTAGGTAGCTGCAGAGCAGGGATGCATAGTCCCCGTGATTGTGATTCACCAATATTGATATGCCCATAACATCAGCTCTCTGTCCCAAGCGGACAAAGATCAGTTAATGAGTCCGCTCGGAGCCGATAGCGGAAGTAGCTAGCAAAATTCTGTTATTATTAACGGGGAGCGGGTCAGATGGCCTAGCCGTTCATGATGCGATCCAACACAGATTGCTCGGTGAATTTCACGTAATCAGCCTATGGAATAGGCTTCGGTTTAGTTAACACATTTGATTTAAGTGTGAACGGTGACGGCCATGAACCGTACATTATCCATACGTCCGGTGCTCGGATTGCTGCGTTGCTGTGTTCCTGCATTGTGCCATGCGTAACAACGCTGCGATGTGCTGCCGTGCGGTGAGCGGAATTAGCAAATGTGGCACCGCATATTGAAGACGCGAGAGGATCACAAGATTAGCGGAACTGTCTAACAGGTCGGATATCATTACCTCACCTGAACCCTTTTGCAGCCGTATTGCCTCTCAAGCAGCTACTGAGCACCGGATACACACTCTCATTTTGTTAAAATACGTCAAGCTATAAACAGGCTAAGACTCATGTAAGTCAGAATTCAGTCTGGTTAAAATCCCCTCCTGAGCACGAATAGCGGCATTTATAAGAGCCGATTCAGTTGAACCTGCAATATGAGGAGTAAGAAGAGCTTCATCATTTTGCTGCAGAGGGCTAAAAAAATGTTCGCCTTCAGATTCTAAAGTATCGAGAGCGGCACCAGCTATCCATCCTGGATGCTTGTGCATAAACTGTGCGAGAGCATGCTCGTCAACAATCCCACCACGGGAAGTATTGATCAGACAGGAGCCGGTTTTGAAAAGAGGTAAGACTGAAGAATTTATCAAGTGATATGTTTCGGAATTGAGGGGAAGATGAAGTGAAATAACATCATTATTGCTAAGCAAAAACTCAATATTTTCAGCCCTGAATACTTCCAGCCCGGCGGCCATTTCATCAGTAAAACGAGAACTTCCTAACACTGTAACAGGAATCTTAAAAGGTCTGAGAAGATGAATAAGAGCCTGAGATATTGCTCCGGTTCCAGCCAGCCCTACTGAAACGTCACAAAGTGATCGGGCTGGCGGAAGGGCAGTTTTGGACCAGATACCGCGCCGCATTTTTGACTGATGCCAGCAGGAATGCCTGAGCATCGCAAGCATCTGAAGCAGTGTAAATTCCGCTACTGCTGAAGCATTAGAGCCTGGCGTATTAAAAACGTCAATGCCAAGCGATTCAGCCATTACCAAGTCGATATGGTTCATGCCCACTCCAGCCTGGGCAATGATTTTTAAACGAGTATCAAGGGTCTCTCTGGTGAGAGAAAGAAGCAACTCCGGACCTATAGGAACATTCTTACGGAGTTTCATAGCATCAATTCCACCGTGATCATCTGCAACGGCCACAATTTCCCTGAAATTATGTGTGTCAACATTTACTCGGTGAACAGAATAATTTTGCGAGGGCAGACTACAGGGAGTCTGGGTATTAACAATCAATTCCGTACTGTCTGAAAGATAACCCTCGATCTCTTTAGCTGACAGTTTTCCGGGTAAAACATCTAACAGGAAAATCTTGGTTTTCATTTATTTTTCCGTCAGGCTAGAGGTGTAATTTCCCCACCATACTCATTAATGAGATGGCAGGCTGAGTGTGTCAGTGATTCATTAGTAGCAGGTTGTTCATATAGCACAGGACAATCTTCAAGACCAATACGGAGTGCTGTGATCAGCGGATTGTCTACCGCAAAGGCTATCCAGTCACGGCGAATATCTTCCAAGTGAGGCGTTCCAGGACGCAAGATCACCCCCATCACAATGTCACCCTCATGTCCTGTCTTGTCAATAACCCGTCTGGCGCGCAGGACAAGTTCACTCATATCATATCGAGAACAGCCACTGAGAGAGGGAGTAAATTCAGGCAACAGAACAAGGCGTACATGTGTCCTGATTAGTTGTTCAGCCTGAATTTTTTCAACAATGTCCATGCTGTCACGAGTGGTAATCTCAATTTCCTGGCCAATATTTAGAGAATGGAGCTGTTTTGTAAGCTCGTCATAAAACATATGAGTTACTGCCGGAGACTGTGCTGAACTTACATGACCTATATCGGTATCTTCGTCAAACATTCTGACTTCAGTAGCGGTAAATCCTGTGACATAGTCGGGTAAAAAAGGGTCTCTGGCTCAATACAAGCAAGCCGTATTTTTTCAGCTTCAGCGAGAAGTTTGCATTCATCAACACAGCCTGACTGTCTGAGTATGCTTTCACGATGGGAAATTTGGTTGATGACTTCCCCAGACCTGCTCGTAGCCAGACAAAGTGAGGCATCAGGGAATTGCTGACGGAAGCTGGAAGTAAATTTTCTGTACCACGCTGCATCAGCGACATGTAAATCGCCTGGCGCACGAGAATGCACGTGAAACTGTCTCGCCCCCAGTCTGTAACAGACCGCTGTATCTTGCAGCGCTTCTTCTACTGAGCATGGTAAATCCGGAACGCCATTTGGCGCAAGAACACTAGGACCTTTACCCCATTTTGAGCCATTTAAAGCGACTGATAATTTTAAACGTTTCATAACTTCTCCGGAATGGTGTTATAGAGATTGAATTTTTTGATGAAAAAAAAAGTTACGGAAATTCCCGTAATTAACAAGGGTATGAACAGCACTGTTGTAATGTTATGAATTTCTATTCCGGCAGCAAACATCACAACTGCAAGCGTAGTTCCGGCGCCCTGAAATATCTGCTGAGCTACAGCGATGTAAGTAGACAGAGAATTGTATTTTGAAGAATCCATAACCATATATCCCATAGCATTCGACGACGTCATAAACAGTGAGCGACACAATCCAAGCACAATCATAGGAGCGGCATAAAAATCAATGGTAAATAAGACCAAATAAGAAGCACCAGAGAGAATGCAAGTTAGTAAAATAAAAAACTCACAGGATAATAATGAATTGAGGGACCTGACTACTGGCTTAGACAGTAACCCACCAACAGCAATGAGCGACATCAGATAACTGGCATTCGACAGAGTTAAATGCATGCAATAGTGAAGATAAAAAGGAATTAAAGCTAAAATAGCCCCATAAAAAAACCTGCCAGAACAGAGCATTATAAACCAGAAAGTAAATTTACGGCTTCTGAAAACAGACAAGTCTATGAAAGAAGATGTTTTTACTCTGATATAAGAAAAGGAAAAACCAAGCATCAAAACAAAGAAAACAATAGAAGCAAAATAAAAAACAGACTGAAATTTTACACCTGCACAATGTAATGCTAAAAAAACCATTAAAAAAAGAACTAAAAGGTAAATATACCCCGTCAGGAAAAACGAAACAGTTGGGGAGTCTTTACTCACAGGATAAATTTTTATCGCAACTAATGTACAAAAGGTGACCATCGGAATGTTAATGAAAAATATATACCTCCAAGTATGATTTTCAGATAAAAATCCCATCAGCAAGGGGCCCACAAGTGGACCAATAAGTGCAGGAATAGTAATAATGCTCATAACATTAAGGTAATGATTCTTTTCTATTCGCTCGATCAGTAAATTACGCCCTACCGGAACAAGAAGAGAACTACTGAGACCGTGAAGAAATCGACCCAATAAAAAAAGGAAGAGTGAGTAAGCAAAACCACAAAGTAAAGAGCCTGCTAAAAAAAACAAACAGGCCAAGATAAAGCAGTTTTTGGTACCGTATTTGTTACTCAAAAAACTCCCCAAGGGCAGGGTAAAAGCCACACCCGTATAGTATGCGATAAGGGCATTGCCAGCCTGATTTAATGTCAGGGAAAATTCCTTCGCCAGCATAGGCAAAATAAGGTTGACCACAGATGCGTCAAAATTATCAGTAAAAAGTGCCAGTGCAACAACCCAGGACAGTAAACCGACCCTATGGGGAGATGACATATCTGCTACTCCTCAATGGCATATATCAATGAGTGATCGGTATTAGCAAGCTCCAGAAAACCTGAGTAAAAGTTCTGAAGCGCAGCAGGAGACAGGAAAGTAACATCTTTCTTGGTGTTGATAAGCATAAGTTTGTATGGTGTGAGCATATACTCTTTCCAGTTAACTTCCTCAAGAAGAGCTTTATCGCTAAGAAGATCCTCAGCAGACAGATATTCAGGTGTAGGATGAGAATATCCATGCATAGAATTCCACACCAGTTCCTTTGCCAAGATAACTTCATGTGAAATCCAGCAAAGTAACTGATAAAGAGAGGTTTTATCACTACGCTCATAATCTTGTGCGAGTCTTCTAATAGTGTCATTATTAGGTCTCGACCAGCCGGAAGTCTGCCACATTAACTCTTCGTCTGTTCGAGACAGGGCATAAGCGATATGTTTTATGTAGCTGGCGAACTTTATGTCGGTCTGTGCCCTCTGGAAAACCTGCTCAGCAGATAAGAGTTCAAATGCACCGGCACCCAGTAATTCACTATGAATACCCGTCAGGAGTATTGATCTTGTCCATGGTATAGCCCTTATTGCATCGGGCCGCGATTCGAACTCGGTTATGTTGTATAGGCGAGTTGGCGGACGTGTCCCTTTTGCTGTCCCTCTAACAATATCAAATCTACTGATTTTTTTTAGGAACATTGTCACTGCTGGCGTTTCAAAAAAATTGCTTTGATATCGTTCGACAACCTTACTCCAGACTTTCTGAGAGTTTTTGAGTGATGAAAAATCTTCAAGAGGTGCTTTCTGTAAATGCATGTCATACACATCACAAAAAAAGTTAACAGCCTGTCTGTTGCTTAACAGGTGAGTACGCATTTCAGCACAACCAGCCAACATGAATCGGGTCTGTACATCACGACTAGCACCGTATTCATTAAATATTTCTTTGAAATTACCGTTACAGCGTGCATGCTCTCCGCCAGTGATGACATGCCTCACTAATTTAATGCCAAAAGACTGGGCAATAACTTCATGCTCTCTGGCCAGAGACATATTGAGCTTGTGCATACCCTTACCTCCCTGTTTGCCAGTATCACTTGGACCAAAAGTGATAAACTGTGTATTGTCCAGGGATGTAAGATGCTTACGGTATAAGTCGTTTGAATATAATTTTTTTATTTTCCCCAGTGTTTCAATAGCCCCATGACTGTCTTCCGGCTGAATAGCAATATTGATATTATCAAGATTGCTCTCTGTTTTAGAGAGGAAAATAAGTTCAAACACACTGGAAAGGTATCTGGCCTCAGCGATTCCATGCGTTTTCATCATATCAGGGAAACGACTCATCAGAGTGAACCTTTCCATAATATTCCTTGCATCATACATTTTTATGTATTCAGGGTCAGAATCAATCAGTTCTATATAACTTACCGCTGTGTACTCTTTTTTTCTTTTTTGATATTCCAGCTCTGTTCTCTCTGTATACAATTTTTTTAATTTAACAGGGGTAAAATCCTCGCTTTCCTCCATCAAATAGCATAAAAGGTCAATTTTTTCGTCTTCGCTAAGCTCAGAGTAATTAAGTAAAGCGGGGTATTTTAAATTAATTACATATCCGGGAATAATTGTATCAACCACAGAAGATAATATTTCTTCATTGTCCCGAAATTCAATTTCAAGATAGTGAAAGCCAAAAGTTCGCACTTTCATAATGAGCGTATCTACAAGATGATTACTCGTATTTTTTATCTTGATTGCAGCCAAATCTGAAATAAACTCTTCAGCATTTCTGTAAGTTACGGGGATGGATTTAAGTTTAGTCTTGATGAGGTCAATGTCTTCAAACGCGCTGCAGCCTTTATGGGTTGAAATAATGTCAAGATCCTGAGCGTAACGCTCCGTTATTCTTTTTCTCAGGGTAACGATAAGTTCTTCTGTATCGCTATTTTTTTCAAATGGCCTCCCGTCTTTATCTCCATATAGCCACGTGTATGCTGAAAGCCATTTCTTATCCAAAGGAATGTTCATCAGTTCACAGGTAGGAACTATTGCATCATAAAGCAGGTCAGCATAAAAAACCTGAATATCTATATCATTATCATTACCACCATTCCAGACTGAGTAAATAACCGACCCCAGGGTATTAATTAAATCTGATTCATTTGGTTTGAAATCAGTATCCTCAAGCAGGTCAGCAAGCAACTTGAGTGACTTCGTCACGGGAAACTTGATCTGCTCTGTTTCTTTACACAGTAGTCCTATATGAAAATTGAGTGGTCTAAACTCACGGAAGTCCCTCATATTATAATGTCCGCCATAAATCTCAGTCGCACGACTAAGTCGTACGGAAAGATTCGCTAAGAGTTGTTTTAAGAGGAGAATACTCCAGAATGCAAATCGATGTTCCTCACCATAAGAAATTTGTTGTTCATGAAACTGCTCAACTGTTTTTTCATTTATGAGATCGATATAGCTAATACGTTCGATATCATCAATGACCGAATCATTTATTTCAACTATTTTTCCATCACGGAGAATTTCAAGAGTTTCTGACCATAAACGGGAGAAAAGTTCTTTTGATGCGAATAAAGTAGTTCCGGAGCCATATTTATGGCGATGCAAAATCGATTTAGATGTACTATCTTGATAGTTTTCGCGAAGCATATTAGCACTCCTAAGGGATGTAAAAGACAAATCATAAACAACTCTTTACAACCACAATATTTAGTACGGAAACCACACTTGAAGGTCAACAACTAAGGTTAGCACTGAAAAGATTCGTTATATCAATACATTAAGAATTAAACTGAAAAACATATACTTATCAATACCAAGCTATTCAGTAACTTAGATAAAAACCTCTACGAATGACTGGCTTACTTTAAATTTGTTTAAAACTGTAAAATGTGTTGTTTTTTTAATATGTCACATTTTATTTGTCGTGTTCTTTCTTAAGTTTTAGCTTTACAAGCATACAATTTAGATGCTTAGATTATGTAAAGTTGCTCAAAGTAGTTGTTCAGGGAGGGGATATGGCTCAAGATGCGATACTTATTTCCGCAACGCTCAATACTCACCGGGAAGAAACTTCAGGAAATGAAAATGAAATAATTATGTTGATGGACAATTACAATATCCGTCAGAAGCTGAAATTATCTAGTCTCACACGTTTAGATCAAAATATTTTTGAATCAGTTATTAAAGAAGCCCAGCAAGGTAAAGCTATAATTTTTAGCCACGTATCCCTTCTTTATTTGTTAAAAAGTAGTTTGCTTATAGCCTTGAAAGACTCTTTAAGCTTGAAAAAAGTTGATGTAATTTTCCTCGATCTTATGGCCTGCCAAAATACCCAATCCCATGATGAAAATAAAATTTTCCTTCACGCTGCCACAGCGCTCATCATCGACACTATTCTTTCTTATCATTCAATAAGAAATCAAATACATACTATCAATCACATATCAGGTATGGACCGGGCTAAACAGGCAGGGAAAATGAGAGGAAGAAAACCAGACATTAGAATGCATGAAAAGATTTATCAACTTAGAGTCGTTGAGGGGAACAGTATAAAAGATACAGCAAACCAACTTGGGATATCAGAACGGACTGTAATCCGGGTCACAGCACTTTTTACAGAACTTGGCAACGGCCGAATTTAAGTGATAGTAGTCAGGCCGCTAAAACCAGCCGGCCATATGTTCAACACTCAAAATGAAAAGAGTATGTTTCTGTTTATATGACGTGAAACGGCCTTGATAAGACTAGATTTTTTCATCCATTCTTTTTCAGCATTGACAGGGCTTCGCTGCCCGGCATGTGAAACTGCACCCGGTGACGCGCCGCCACATCCAGCGCAAACACCTTCGTGTACACCTCAGTTGACTTCAGGCTCTTGTGACCCATCAAGCTCTGCAGCGCCTTCAGCGGAATCCCCGCGTAAAGCATGTGCATGGCATAGCTGTGCCGGAAAGTGTGCGGCGTGACCGGCACCGAGAAGGTTACGCCGTCTTCCGCGGCGGCCGCCACGGCTTCGTTAATCCAGGTCCTGACGGTGCGGTCGGTTACGGTCCACAGCCGCACTTTTTCGGTCCGGCCGGTGTCAGGATTTCGCCGCTCGACCGGAATACGCAGCGTGGCTACCATCATCTCCAGCTGGGCGATGTAGTGAGGATCGGACAGCGGAACCAGCCGGTGGGGCACCACGCCGGACGGTGCGCGCCCGGGGCCTCGGGCAGCCTTCTCGCCACGTTGTTTCAGGGTGGCAAGCTGCACAAACGGGTGGGACGGCGTCAGGGTGAAGTCGGCCCGGGTCAGCGCCAGCGCCTCGTTGATGCGCGCGCCGGTGTTCCACATGGTGGTCAGCAGCATCTTCCGGTGCAGGTCCGGCACGTAGTGCAGCAGGGCGCTGACCTCCGGCGCCAGCAGATATTTGGGTAAGTCGTCAATCAGCGCCGCCATCTGTCGCAGCGCCAGCGCAGCCGGATAATCGATGGCAACCGGAAGGGAGGCTGTCTGTAACGGCTGACCGTAGGGAAGCATACCCGTCATGACTTTCTCCGGATGAGGCAGCAGGAATTCATGTCAGCAAACATTTTTCTCTTTCCTGTAAGCGGCAGTTTCAGCCTGCATGGTAGTGTGAAAGGATTCAAGAAACAGGGTTATATCACTGAGAGCACGCTCCAGCTGGTAGCGGCCTACGACGGTTTCAGTGTCATCCTCTGATATGCCGTTCCGGTGAACCAGGTCGTGCCGGGTATTAATAATGTCTTTGAGTCGGCTTACAGGCCATTCAGGCTCCTGAAGCAGAACGGCGCCAAAATACCTTTCAATATGCTTCACATTATGAAAAGTCATCCCCTTGACAATGGCCTGCACGGCCTGGCGATAAGCGTCAGCGGGAGCCGCCGGCTGACAGCACACTTTAAGAAAGTTGTCTGATTATCTCTCCGTCCGATCTTATGCTGGTTGGATCGGAACAGCAGGAGGTGTGGCTCATGATTAAGCAGCGCCCGGGCGCAGTACATGAGGCAGGCTTCCATCACGCTTACCGCGTGAACCCACGACATTCGTAACACGATGTCCGGCTGGTAAGAGAGGTTGAGCCCCTGCAGCGTTCTCAGTTCCGAGAAGGCGTGTTCACAGCGGGCATCGACAGAGTTGAGTGAGGCGGTAAACTCGTCCCTCAGATAGTCTTCATACGCCTGGTCTGACAGAAAGTCCTGCCAGTCAGAATAAATCTGGCAGATGGTTTCCCATTCCGGCGTATCGGGCTCTGCTTCAGGATATTTCTCGGCGGCCCACGCCTCAAACCGTTCCTGCTGCAGCTCCCACATAAGTTCTTTGGCACTTCCCATCCGAGCAATCCTCCGGAGTTAAATCGGTTTCGCTGTATTATCGATTAACTCCCTCAGCCTTTTACGTGCCCGGTGGCCAGATCCCGGGCAAGCGCCTCAAATCCCTGGTGCTCTGTCTCGAGGTAACGGCTGTAAATACGCGCATCCCGCTCCGTCAGGTTGTCAGGGTTGCCCTCAAACCAGCGCAGCAGCACCCCGATGGCGTGATCCAGGGTGTCGAGATCATATTCATGATCGCCGGACACGCCGGCGTCGCGCAGCTCCTGGCGGAACTGGTGATATTTTTGGCTGAGAACGTCAAGCCCGAGCCGGGTGGCGGCATAAAGGTTGTTTTCACCGGGTGACGAAATGGCGTTGCGGATTTTTTCAAACGCGTAACTGAAATAGTTGCGGTCAAGCATTGATTCAAACATGACAGTTCTCCGTGGGATTATCAGTGCCAATATAATTACCTAAAGTGAAAGTCAATTAAGTTACTATTACTAACGAATAGATAACGTATATTATATTCATCAGGATGAAAGATAGACTGCTTATATTCCCGCCCCGCAATTGCCGGAAGCCTGTACCCACCGGATCCGACTTTTTCCGTATCGGGCAGTAACCGGAAGGGTAGCACGGCGGCGGGGCGGGCGGAAGCGGGGTTTTCCGGGGGGATTTCCGCTGACGCATCCCCTATGTTGTGTCATGTGCAGCTGAGGAAGCCACAACATGTGGTGTGCTGCGCAGAAAACCGCCGGTGGCGGGAGAAGATCCGGTTCTAGTTCTTTTCGGATCCGGGATGAAAAAGAGATAAAACTAAGCAGTACATTTAAAATAATGACATGATGTCATTTTAGGATAAGACTTCTTTTACTTTATTCATTGTGCATTCTGTTCCATTCATTTAACTGACATTACGGAAAAGACACCATGCTGAGCCAGCTGACATTACGGTTCCCGAAAAAACTCATTGAAAGCCTGAAGTCCCGCGCTTCGGTCGAGGACACCTCCGTCAACGCGCTGACCGAACGGCTTCTCGACGGTGCGCTGAAGTCCACCTCACCGGATGATCCCTTTTTTGCGCTGCAGGCCGATCCCGCCGGTACCCGTGAGGCGCTTTACCGCAAGGTTGTCCGCGGGGAAACGTTCGGCCGCCAGACGGTGAAACCCGCTGAGCTGCGCTGGCTGTTTGCGCAGGCGCACGCGGCCTGCCAGATCGGCAGCACCTTCATGAGCTGGCCGGTAATGGAAGCGCTTCTGGGCATCACCTTTGACGCACTGGTGTACGCTGCCGAAAACGGCATCCCGGTTGACACTTACTACATAAACCGTGCCTTTGACCTGACGGGCAAAGACTACCGCGCCGAAACGGACGCATTCATGGCGGCCATGCCGCACGGCGTTGACACCACCTGGGCCGAGCTCCTGCTGCGCCCGCTTTACTCCGGCGCCCTCAACCTGAAGGCCTTTCCCGACGAGGCGACCGCCCGCATCTGTACGCCGGCGCGCCTGAAGGCCATTTTTCCGCTGGTCATCCGGGCGCAGCAGCCTGAGAGCATGAAAGGATGGGCGGCGGTGACCGGGCTGGTCACGGACGACGTCTGCCTGACTGCAGAGGTGGACGACGTCATCCTGCGGGCGGAGGTGCGCGGTAACCGCCAGCCCCAGCTGCCCGGCCAGGCCTGGCAGGCGCCGCAGTTCAGCCTGTCTGTAACCGCCGGACGGGTGTCACTGGCGCTGGGCTGGGACGTGTTCAGCGCGCTGGTCCGCTACATGCAGGCCCGCGCCTGGCTGGGGGCCACGCATGAATGGAGCGCCCGGGACAGCATGGTGATGCTGTATATCCCGCGCGGAGAAGGAAGCAGGGCCGTTCTGGGGCTGGACGGCGTCCACATCACCATGACTCCGGAAGAGTATCTGGAGCTGGAGGCGAAGTTTCTGGCGGTGGTGGCGGCACCGGAGGTGGCGCCGGTGCTGGCGGAACTGCGCTGCATATACGGAGATGTGTGACTGACAGTCGGTAGTTTTTTTCCGCCCCCCTGCGGGGAGATTAAATTAAATAATCTCCGTATTGGTTAACCCTCATTACACGACCGGGGTTATCATCATCAGGTGTTAATTCCGGCCATGCCCTGCAATTGAATCAAGTTGATTTGTTCATTTTTAAAACAAAAAGATTTTATACAGGTAGACGACTTCAGCCTGGATCAATCCATAAAGTGAGACAATCAACTACTTCAACGGTTAAAATTACTTACTTCAAGATACTGATACAGCTGATAATAATCCGACTTCACACCTTAAAATAGTAACACCTCAGGACCGCGCCAATTTTTTGCACATAAACAATAAAGCCTCATGTTATTTTCGTGTGAATAATCCCCTGAAGACATTAAAACATAAAATTTCGCATTCACTATTTAAAAGTAAAGTGCAACCCTATAAATTACATTTGACATAAATTTAAAAAACCTTCTTAAATTATAAGGCGTTTTACACATTACATAGGATCACATAATGAGAGATGAAATTACAGCGCGTATTTTGCGCCAGAAAGTTGTTAAGGGTATTAAGTGGAAGGATGTCGCTGATGAAATTGGGTGTTCCAAGGAATGGACTGCAGCCGCCTGTCTTGGAAACATGAAATTCAGTCAGGAACAGGCAGAAAAAATAAAAGAAATCTTTCAGCTGGATGACGAGGCGACGAAGTGGCTTCAGCAAATTCCTGCACGAGGGCAGCAGGCTGATTCACTGAAAAACGATCCTTTAATTTACAGATGGCATGAAATAATTTCGGTTTACGGACCTGCTTTAAAAGAAATCATTCAGGAAGAATTCGGTGACGGGATCATGAGTGCGGTCGATTTCACTATGGACATACAGAAAATGTCATCGCCTAAAGGCGACAGGGTGGAAGTCACTCTTTCCGGGAAGTTTCTTCCCTACCGTGATTTCTGAAGGCAGATGAACCGAGCATCAGCCCCTGCAGGTCACAGATAGCTCTCCACCTGGCGAACGGCCTCATGCCGGTCGCCAAAACATAAAGCCATGGTTATATATTTCCTTAAGTCAGATAACGTGCGTAACAAAAACATCTTTTCCTCCATCGTATGTAAAAAGCCTGATTTATTTTTAATTTCTTTTTTATCAATCACTTATTTTGTTAAAGTCAATTCTCTCTGCCCTCAGTAGCACATAAACTAACGGGTCTTAATTTTTTTGTTAAAAATAAGTTGCAACATTTATGTTAGGCGATCTAATGTGTTTCATCACTTCCGGATAGTGGAACTATGTGGAACTGAACGGATAACGACAAAATTTCTTTCAGAGCAGGGAATGTGCAATGTCTGCAAAGTTACACATAATCTTACTGACAACAGCACTGTTCATCGGAACATTTGCTGTTAACCTTCAGACCCCTTTGTACGGTGCCTATGCGGCTAAAAGTGGTGTGGGTGCTACTGCGGTTACTCTGGCTTTTGCAGCTTATGTCGCTGGTCTGATGCCAACCCTGCTTTTCCTGGGGGGACTGTCCGATCGGATTGGAAGAAGAATCCCCGTAGCAGTAGCTCTGGCGCTTGGTGTTCTGGCAACAGCCCTGCTGGTAATCTATCCAAACTGGGTGAGCCTTTTTTTTGCGAGAGTTTTACTTGGGATCGGTACAGGTTTAATCACTACCGCCGGCACCGCCTACATGTCTGAACTTATGGCGGGAGACGCATCCCTGCGAGCGCCGGTAATTGTCACATCTGCCACCTCCCTGGGATTTGGGAGTGGAGCGCTGGCGACAAGCATCAGCATTAAATTTCAGGGGGAAACTCTGCTCCCCGTAAGCTTTATCATTTTTTTCGTCATTGCCCTAACGGTTATCCTTTTAATGAAGACCATGCCGCCCACATTAAGGCGCCGGGAGGTATCTCTTTTCAGGCTTCCCTTTTATCCCGTCAACACGGCTGTATATGGCCTTGCAATGGCGGCTGCGTGGGCAACGACTGGAATGATTATCGCGGTTATTCCACTCGAACTGGCTCGGCTTAAACTCAGTGAATACAGTGGATTAGTCGTTTTTCTTGCTATATTTGTGGGTTTTCTTTGCCAGCCAGCTGCCAAGAAGTGCAGCAAAGAAAATGCCCTATCTGCCGGAATGATTATGACGGCACTGGGTTTTCTTGTCATCCTGAGTGGGGCCTGGACCGCCTCCGTTTCTCTGATCCTCATTGGTACAGGGATCACAAGTGCTTCAAGTTATGGCTTTACATATCTTTCCTCTCTGTCAGCCTTTTCGCTGATGGCCGGAAATGAAAAAGCCAGGGCAACGGCGGGATTATTTGTCTATGCCTATATAGGTTTTTCTCTGCCGGTAATTGCAAGCGGTGCGCTGGCAGACAAGTATGGCCTCGAACCGGCCATTACTATTTTTTCAGCATTTCAGATCGTCACCGTGGTTTTAATCCTCTTACTTATCAGAAAAAAAAATAAAATGATTTACCAGAAAATTAGAAGTTAATTTTTCCAGGAATGATTTATCTCGTTTCAAGGAATGGTTATCGTGAAAAGTCAAAATTCTCCTGCTCTTGTAGATCAGGACACAGCGTTTAACAGCTCAACACTCTGGCATCAGGAAGTTACTGCGTCGCTTGAGGCACGTTTAAGTGACGTGGGGTTTCCCTGCGTTTTCTCTAAAAGAGCATTCAGAAAAGGTATCATTAAGTTTTTATTTGTCGAAAGTATGTGTAATACGGGTCTTTGTCATCTTGCCAGGGGGATCCTGGAATTTGTACGTTTATCCTCCGACTGGGACGGCGATCTCGATAAAGCCCATCCTCTTATTGTGGCGTTTTCATCTTCATGCATAAGTGGCGACAGCATCGACGACTATCACCGTTTTGGCTGGAGCGTATTACAGAGGCTTCATGAATATGACCAAGGTGAATGGCCTCAGGATGTTGCTCGTGATGGAGATAATCCAATGTGGTCGATGTGCTTTGGCGGGATGCCTCTGTTTTTTAATATGAGCACGCCTGCTAATAAGCAGCGGAGAAGTCGTAACCTCGGGCCTAACTTTATTATGGTAGTCAATCCTCGAGAAAGGTTTGACATCGTGGCTGGTGATAACCCGGAAGGAAGAAAGGTTCGCGAAACAATACGAAACCGTATCGGCCGCTATGATGGTCAGGCACATGCATATCAACTCGGAACCTACGGAGAAAACTCCCATGAGTGGAAGCAGTACGGTTTAATTGATGAAAATAAAGATATTACAGGAACGTGTCCTTTTCGTTTTGTTAAATGATTTTATTTAAACTCTGATTGTTCGAATCATTATCAAGGTAACCTGATGATCAATATTATTGTGTCACAAGGCCGTATTGCCGATCGTGCCAACGGAATGATAAAAGGCGCAGCCATGACAGCGAAAGCATTTGCCATCCAGTACGGTATCAAACCCGTATACCTGGGTACTCCTTCGCCAGCCCGGCACGATGACTGGAGCGAAAGTCTGCCAGAGGCAAAAGAAACACTCACCTTACTGAAGTCAGAATTACAAAACATCATAGAGAAAGGCCACATCCCGGTTGTCCTGAATAATACCTGTTCAGCGAGTCTCGCAACCCTGCCGGTAATCGCTGAAGAAAATGAAAACGTCGTTGTGTTATGGATTGATGCACATGGAGATTTTAACCTTCCGCAAACCAGCACCTCAGGGTACCTGGGAGGCATGGTACTGGCCGCCGCGAGTGGTTTATGGGATAGCGGCCATGGCGCTGGCATCAAACCGGAAAATATTGTTCTGGTAGGGGCCCGCGACATTGACGACCAGGAGGCTGCATTAATCCGGCGCTCAGGCGTCAGGATCGTTTCTCCTTCTGAGGTCAGCGAAGAGCGAATTCTGAAAGAAATCGGCAGTGCGAAAGTGTGGGTGCACATAGACTGGGATGTCATGGAGCCGGGATATCTTCCCGCTGATTATACGGTCCCCGGCGGGTTAGTGCCGTCTCAGATAAGAAGTATTCTTTCTGCTATTCCCCGGTCATCTTACACAGGACTCGAAATCGCAGAGCTTAATGCATCCGACGATGAAAAAGTGAATGAAAAAGCACTCTCCTTAATCATTGAGATGACAGATCCTTTTTTTATCAAGCAGCAAACTGAATATTAACCCCTCAAAAATATATTGAGTTAAAGCTGAATAATATATTTTCCTGAAACGAGGGATCGTATCCTTATGCCTATCCGAAATGAACTGCATTTTACCAAAATGAACGGTGCAGGTAATGACTTCGTCATCCTTGATTTACGCCTCTACAGCGATATTTCAGCGAAGGACTGTCTGACGCTTTCAGACCGCCATACCGGTATAGGCTGCGACATGATACTGGGCATCCTTTCACCTCGTGACCCGCGTGCAACCGTCGCATTCAGGATATGGTGCGCCGATGGTTCAATATCGATGCAGTGTGGTAACGGTGCCCGTTGTATCGCCGGCTGGGCACTCCGTGAAGGGCTGGCATGTTCACCGGAATTCATGATCGAGAGCCCGTCAGGCCTTCACTCAGTACAAGTACTCCCATGCGGAAATATCTGCGTCTCCATGGGCTGCCCTGACTTTTCTCCGGCAAGCCTTCCCATGCAGGGTTACCCGGCAGAAAAAGACATCTATGAAACGGATCTCAGTAACGGAAACAAGGTGCAGTTCAGCGCTTTGTCTGTAGGCAATCCGCACGCAGTTATTCTCGTTGAAGACGTTGCCCGTGCTGATGTTTATGCAACCGGTACGGCACTTCAGCATTCAGCCTGCTTGCCCGAACAGGTCAATGTCGGTTTTGCCCAGATTTTATCAAGAACGGCTATAAAACTCCGCGTGTTTGAGTTCGGCGCCGGTGAAACTCTCGCCTGCGGCAGTGGCGCCTGTGCAGCCGCGGCTGCGCTGATAAAACAGGGCCTGCTCGACAGAGAGGTGTCTGTTTATCTTCCCGGCGGAGAAATATCAATAAGCTGGGAAAGTAATAATTCCGCAATTTACATGGCCGGTCCGGCCGAATACTCATTTAAAGGAAGCATTCCCTATGCCGCTTTACAATAATATTCTCGATACCATTGGCCGCACGCCCATCGTCAGACTTCAGCGTATGGCGCCCGCCCACGTCTCTATGTATGTCAAAGTTGAATCGTTCAATCCCGGCGGTTCTGTCAAAGACCGTCTAGCCCTTGCGGTGATTCTGGATGCGGAACAAAAGGGGAAAATCCGTCCGGGTGACACCATCTGTGAGTGTACGTCAGGTAATGTCGGCATTGCCCTGGCGATGGTTGCAGCTGCAAGAGGATACAAATTCGTTGCCGTCATGTCCGATACCTACTCCGTTGAAAGACGGAAGTTAATACGCGCTTACGGAGGCAAGGTAATCCTTTTCCCCGGCTCTAAAGGCAGTAGCGGTGGAAACAAAATTGCAGACCAGCTTGCTGAAAAGTACGGCTGGTTCAGAGCCCGTCAGTTTGATAACCCTGCCAATCCCGCATTCCATCGCGAAACCACGGCATCAGAGATACTCAGCGACTTCGCCGGGAAGCGGCTTGACTTTTTCGTCTCCGGATTTGGAACAAGCGGTACCCTTACCGGTGTAGGGCAGATGTTAAAAAGGGCGCGTCCGGAGGTGCATATCGTCGCGGTTGAGCCAGAAAATGCCGCGGTCCTCGCAGGTAAACCGTGGAACGTTCATAAAATTCAGGGCTGGGCTCCGGACTTTATTCCGAGCGTCATGGACAAAAACGTGATCGATACGCTGCTGACCATTAATGAGGATGAAGGATGCATCGTCGCTCGCCGCCTTGCCGCAGAAGAAGGCATTTTTGCCGGCTTGTCCTCTGGTGCCACGCTGGCAACAGCGTTGAGAGTGGCGGAAAAAGCTCCAGAGGGAGCTGTCATCCTGGCCATGCTGCCAGATACCGGAGAGCGCTACCTTTCTACCGTTCTTCTCGAAGGTGTCAGTGAAGGTTCGGATGATGAGTGGCTCAGCGCCTTAGATCTCCCATCGCAGGTAACCTTTTAAGCCAACAGGCCTGATACATGAGCCTGCCGGGCTCACTCTAATCTGATTGAGGACTCAAGCGATGAGGGAATTCATTCCTCCCGCAAGCCGTTTCGTAAATTTACCGGACGGATTTGCAATGAAAAGAGGAGGCAGGCTGTGGGGAGCCCGCATTGCCTATGAAACCTATGGACAGCTTAACAGTACTGGTGAAAACGTCGTGTTGATTCTGACAGGCCTGTCGCCAGATGCTCACGTCGCCTCCAGTCCGTCAGACCCCACCCCGGGTTGGTGGGAGTCAATGGTTGGTCCGGGCAAGCCCGTAGACACTGACACATGGTTCGTTATTTGCGTTAATTCACTGGGTAGTTGCAAGGGCTCGACCGGACCGGCCACCGTGAATGCGCGCACGGGCATGCCTTACCGGCTCGATTTTCCTGAACTCAGCATTGAAGATATCGCCGATGCCGCAGCGTATGTTGTGCACTATCTCGGTCTTGAGCGTATAGCCTGCGTTATCGGTGCATCAATGGGAGGAATGACTTCATTAGCGTTGCTCAGCCGTTATCCGTACATAGCGCACAGCCATATTAATATCTGTGGAGCCGTACATTCTCTGCCTTTTTCTATCGCCATACGCACCCTGCAGCGTGAAGCCATCTGCACCGATCCTGGATGGTGTGAGGGCAACTATACGGAGGACAACTATCCCTGTCAGGGCATGCTGATCGCGCGCAAACTGGGGCTGATCACTTACAGATCAGCTACCGAATGGAAGCACAGGTTTGGACGCTTTAAATCAACAGCCTCACACGTCAAGAACGAAAAATTTTTAAATCCGGAGTTCGACATCCAGAGTTATTTGGCCGGAAATGCCGCACGGTTTTGCCAGAAATTTGACCCTAACTGCTATCTCTACCTGAGTCAGAGTATCGACTGGTTTGAACTGGGAAACTCGCCAGATGCCAGCAGCGTAAAGGGCGCTTTGTCTGCGATCAATCTTGAACGGGCTCTGATTCTGGGAGTGCAGACAGATATTCTTTTCCCTCCTGAGCAGCAGGCCTTCATTGCCGACGGATTGCTTAAGGGCGGCGTGAACGTCACAACAAAGCTGCTTGATTCGATTGAAGGCCACGATGCTTTTCTGGTCGATACGCAAAAATTTGGCCAGGAGATAAAAGATTTTCTTGGGACAATTTACAAAGGAAAACGCTGAAAATGACTGACGTTAACTGCACATCCAACAGGATTGCTCTTGTCACAGGTGCCAATAAGGGAATTGGTTATGAAACAGCCCGACAACTTGCCGGGCAGGGAATAACGGTGATCATAGGAGGAAGGGATTTAAAGGCCATCAAAATGGCAGCAGATAAGCTTACGGACATGGGATATTGTGCAGATCACATTCTGTTGGATATCACTTCTTCAGACCATATTTACGCTGCACAGCGCCTGATAAATGAGAAATATGGAAAGCTTGATATTCTCGTCAACAACGCAGCAATAAGAATTGAGCAATATGGCCTGAATCCCTCAGAACAGCCGATACAGAAGTGGCGCGATACGTTTAACACGAACCTTTTTGGGATGGTCGAGTTAACCGGGGCTTTACTTCCCCTGCTCAAGACATCACCGGCAGGGCGGATTGTGAACGTATCCAGCCTGCTGGCGTCTATCACAACTCATACTGATACGGATTCATACGCCTACAGCCCGATGTTTAAGTCTTTACCAGCTTATAGCGCAGCAAAAAGCGCGGTCAACTCATGGACCATTCACCTTGCGTACGAACTCCGGGAAACCTTAATAAAGGTCAATGCTGTGCATCCGGGATACACCGTTACGGACATGAATGACGGAGCCGGAGATTTGGATGTTTCAGCTGGCGCGCAGACCAGTGTGCGCATGGCTCTGCTGGATAACAGTGGACCCAGCGGTACATTTACCCACATGGGAAAAACCATTGGCTGGTAACAGCAGCAATATACCTGCCGGTTCAGCAGTAATACTGAAAGGTATTGAGAAAACATCAAAACTAAAGGACTGTAAATGACGACAATTGCACTGGTCACCGATGCCGAGAGTCTGCCGAACGATTATGACATGCCTTTGCTTATCAAAGCCTGCAAAGAGGCGGGTCTGGAAGCTGAAGTTGTCAGATGGGACGATAAAACGCTGAACTGGAAAAACTTCAAGTCAGTTATTCTGCGATCTCCGTGGACTTATGTTGAGCGTCTTGATGACTTCATATCATGGGCAGAGAGAGTTTCTGCGACAACCGAACTCTACAATCATCTGCCAGTGATTAAATGGGGGCTTGATAAAAATTACCTGCTTGATTTACAGGATGCAGGGGTAGCGATCGTGCCCACAATTGTGATCCGGGCCGGTGAACAGTACGTTAATACTCTGGTGAAGGATTTTATTAAAGAGCTGAATTCTTCTGCCGAAATTGTGATTAAGCCTGTCATCGGGGCTTATTCTCGAGGCGTTCGCAGATTCCGGCTGGCTGACACTGAATCGGCAACCGCGTATATTGACGAACTGCGTTCTCAGGGCAACGATGTTTTACTGCAGCCCTATCTCACCTCTATAGACGTCAGCGGCGAGACTGATCTCGTTTTTTTTAACGGCATTTACAGTCACGCCATACGAAAGAGCGCGCTACTCCAGCCGGACGGTAGTGTCAGGGAACCCCTGCAGGAATTCAGGACAGAGCGGCATCCTACTGAAGCTGAGCTCGATCTTGCAGGTTCCGCAGTAAGAGCAGTGGAAAAGATTTTTCGTCTCGAAAAACCGCTGCTCTATGCCAGAATCGATCTGATTCTGGACGACAACGGCCGACCGGTTGTTCTGGAGATGGAAATCTGCGAGCCCTCGCTAAACCTTCCTTTCTCCTCGGGAAGTGCTGAACGTTTCGCAGAAGCTATAAAAAATCGTATCAGTTAAGTAGACAATGCGCTGATAACGGTTCTTCTGTCTGTGTTGTTTTGCTCTGAAACAAAACGCTCAACGCACCCTTTTCAGGGTGCGCAAATAAGATGACTGGATGAGAGCAGGATTTTTAAGCCCTGCGGTTACAGACTCGCGGCTATCGACAATCACTTTCGTAAACAGGCTCCGGACGTGTAAAAATAACTTAAAACAATTCAACCCACTAATATCTAAGTAAATAATTGATAATCCATTCCATTGACTTTCGCTTTCAGCTTTTCACGTCTGAAGTAAAACCCGGCAGATTCTTTGTCTGAAAAAAGCACAGTAATGAATCAGGCCCTTATCTCACAATGGTTAAAACATTTTCGCTTCTGGCTTTTTTCGGATCTGCGGGAGGTGACAGAAGCGGTGTGTGCAGCATGCAGTGAATAATGGCGTAAATCAGCCTGTAGGGTTTATTGTGGCCGAAGCCCACTGATACGTCATAAAAACATAAATATTGCACAAAGAGGGAAAAGGGGCTTCAGGACCGGGTATTGTGAACAGGCGCAGTTCATGCGAGAAAACGGGATTGTACGGGGGGAGCCGGGTAATGCCTTCCAGCAGGACGAGCAACCATCCAAAAATCTTACTTTTAAGACGTCAGATAAACGGCAATTAACGCAAAGACAAGAGAAAATAGAAATAGCGTAACGCGGGTATAATAATGCCGATGTATGGCTGTTTAAAATAAACTGAATCAGCACTACATTTATCACTGTGCATGCATCGTTTTCGGATAAAGAAAAACCTTAACGGTTTTTACTGATGGTGGTGAATTCCTTGTGATATCAGAAAAAACATCCCTGTAAAACATATCTTACTGAGTGAGGTAAAACGTCCGCAGGTATTAGCAACCTAACTTGTCGAGTTATATCCATTCCGGTTACCGGTTAATATACACATCTGTTTTTATATAGATGCAATTAACCCAGTCAACATGTTTCCTCTAATATCTTCCCCCTCTTCTAGAGTGTAATTTTCACTGGTTTCGGGATTTATGGCATGCTCCAGATGAAAATAGAAGGCGTTTCCTGCCTCTCTTATCATACCCTGCCTTTTAGATAAAAAATCCGTCGTGAGCGGTCGTGGGCCTTTTGAGGTGTTACAGGTTTTGCAAACTGCAACAATATTAATTACGTCATTATAGAGTCCGGCACTCAAAACGTGTTTGTGTGCTGAAACAGGTTTGATGTGATCGAGTTCGAATGCCGATTCTTCATAAACCCCCAGACAATACAGGCAGATTTTACCGTGAAAAGTCTTTACACCGCTTGTGGTTATCTGGTGTTTCAATAATGACTTTTTAATATGAACTTTTTCTTGTGGGGCATCATTTTTCAGCTCCGTTCCGTCACCTTTCCTCTCCGTACCTTCGTCTTCGATCTCCATACCTTTGTCTTCGATCTCCGCACCTTCGTCTTTAATCACAGTGCCTTCGTCTTTAATCTTAGTGCCTTCGTCTTTTAACTCCGTACTTTTCTCAAGGGATTCTTTAATGATACTAAAATCTGCACCATCACCTGTAAGGTGTTCGTTAAATAAAGAATTAAAATTTTTTAAGGATTTATCTATGTAACTGGCTGACAAGCCTGACCTTTTGGAGTTTTCGAATTCATTACTTATCAGTTTCAGGTATTCTCTGACTGCCTCGCTTACTGGCGTCTCCGCCTCAGCAGATAGTGAAGCTTCACGAATCGTATCTCCTCGGGTGTGCCTTTTACCGGGTTTTATCTCCGGCTCTTCGCCTTCTTTTTCTGTTACATTCTCATCTTCCGGAGGACTGTAGGGGTGGATGCGATTTCTTTTGTCGTTAATGTCTGCAGATTTTTTAATTAAACTCAAGATATCGGGGTCGTCAATTACATATTTTGAATAAAACGGTTTAAATGAGCTTGTAGCTTTGGTTGATGGATCAGTCTTTCCTTCACCCGTAAAATAAGCATTCATCCCCACAGCTTCAGGACTTTCAGTAACATAAAAAAATCCCGCTCGCTCAGATTTTCGATTTTATTCAAAACCTTCCTTATTGAGCTGATTTTGAATGCGAGGGCGTGGGCGTTTTTTTTATTTGCATAGGCCTCTGAAACCATGAGTACATTGTCAATATTGAGGGCATTACTTTTTTTACTATTACACGTATGGCAGCATAAAAGTAAATTAAAGTATTCGTTATGCCCTCTTTCGACAAGATGATGGCGTGAAAAGCTACGTCTTATTTCGCCACTAAGAGAATCAACAGTAACATAATCATCCTGAGTTTTTTTTATTAACGCCTGAATGTAATCAGATGTTAATATCTCCTCAGAACGCGGTAAAGTTTTTCCTATAACCTTTAATCTTTCCGTCTGCAGCGCTTTTAGATCTTGTGCCCCTTCACATGCTTTTTTCTCCGCAAGAAGCAGGTGTAAGTAACGAGTGTAAACCTGTACCGGAATGACGTGATCTACTCTGCACGACTCCAGTGTGACATCACTGAAGCAGTAGGGGCAGGTGATCATGTTAACCTCTGCTACTGTTTTAAGTACGGGCACTTTTTTCAGATGGTAGGCGCGCATGTAAGGACTAAAACCCTTTAATTTAAAGACATCATTATACTTCATCGCTTTATTTGCAATCTCTTCTAATGCCTTCATGTTATTCTCAAGGTACATCCCAACCGTGTAATTTTTAAATTCAGTGCTAGCGATTTTTTTCAGGATGTTTTTTTTCAACTCCTCATCGACATCTGGGACATTTGATGGACGTTTACCTGGCATTTTACCTCTCCTGTATTTCGCATTCAGCATAGCCGCCTGGAAAATGGCGGTTATGCTGACATATTGTTGACGCGTTTATTTTTTATATTTGTGCGGTGACAATTTTGGGAGCAATCTGCATTGTTTTGTCTCCCCTAAACTTTGCATCAAACCCTATCGCAATAATTCTTTCCCCTGTCGTAGCGGTTGTCTTATCCCTTAATGCAACATCCATGTCGGGGCCGCTAATGAGGGAAGACTCGGGTGAAAGATCATGGTTACTGAAGTAATACCATTCACCATCCTTTACTGCCTGATATTCAAACCTCAGGCTTCGATAATGCTTGTTGTTACTGACTGCCATTCTTAAACTGTACAATGAAGATCCACTGGGGGGAGATACAGGTAATCAGTTTCAATCAGTGTTTTATGATTGTCATCCAGAATGTCTGAATAATATTCATTTTGCCCTCGCTCATGGCTGACTACGCTGTCTTTTCCGTCGTCACCTCTGACACATAATTCCATGTGCAGGACACATTGTTTATCCTCACCACTTCCCCGAAGCCCCTCAAGAAAGAAAACTATTCCGGTAATTGATCCATTTAAGATCAACGGGCGAGTGTTAATGCTGACCACTTTAGTGGGTTCAAAAAGGTTCTGGCAGGAACGCTCGAAAAAAATTACTGCGGAGTCAGGCTCGCCCTTATACGCTTCGATAGTTAATTTCTGGCTTGGCGGGGATTTTCTTTCCTTAAGGATTAACGCACTCCCGGTAACAGCCATGTCCTGATCATTGAATGCTGTAATTGACTTATCAGCTGAGGAAACCGTGGCAGCTTTAAGTTCCCCTGCTGAGGTGACACTCCATTTCTGGACAAGATCGGGGCGGGAGGGAGAGGCTGTGATAGCCCCATTGACCTCATCAGCTGACAGCAACAACGGAACAGCCTGACCGTTAACAACCTTAGACAGGGCAGAAACAAAGTGTCCTGAGCTTTCGCGATGCCACAACTGATGTCTTCCGTTGATGTCAGGCTGGGCAATGACGTTTCGGATTTCTGCCTTATTAATTTCACCAAGCGATTCGGCCTGAGCTACAGAAAATACTAAATTCCTATCTGAAAGGACTATTTTAACCCATTCATTTTCGGGTGCTTTATTCACTTTTTTTTCTGTTCCAGAGGGGACTTCTGCAAGGAACCAGAGATGGCTTTCCCGCCCTGCTGATGCACGTTTTTTCATGCAAAGAGTTGAGGCTGTAACGGCTTCCAGAACGTAATCATTTCCCAGGGCGCGGCAGGTAAGCTCTCCCGAACCCGGATAGTCCCAGACCTGAGAAGGCTCGTTGCTCAGCTGAGTCAGCTTCACCGGATAGCTTTCGAGAGAAGCGGTCTTGTCCCCCGCAGACAGGTCAACGGTTAACGCAAAATTGATATGATTCACCTCACCGTGAGCCGATTTTCTTCCGGTCGCCATGAGAACCATCTGCCCGTTTTCGGTCATTCTCCAGAGCTGAGAAGGGGCGGTCCCGGGCTCAACCAGAACAGCATTCTGTCCTTCACTCGGAACCACGGTATCTGAGGCCACAGCAGCACTGAAGGCGTGGCTCTCAATACTAAAATACACCTCTCTTGCAGTCTGGCCGACTCTGTTTCCGTATTCACCATAAAACAAGAAAAAAGCGTTATGGATATTAAGCAGGTCGCGTTTAGAGCAGCTTTCCGCCAGTTTGCTGAGAACCCGCCAGCACTTATCCCGAAGCGAATGTGGTAAAAAATTTATGCTTGGAACCAGATTCTCGCGCTGAACACTTGCCCAGCGTCGGTAATCGTAAAGAGATTCTGCCCAGGCCGCTGCGTCCTGTACCACCGTTCCTTCGCCCCCAATAGCATTGAACGTCATGGATTGCGTTTCATTTGAGGATTTCGCTTTCGTCGCCTCCTGCTTGCTTTTTTCAATACCGCCGCTTACTTCAGCGTCTACATAAATGGTGCTCAGGCTCGCTTTGACACTTGCGCCAAAACGATCGGTAAAATCAGAACTTTTTTCGTTTCCTTCAAAAAATTTCTTTTCTGTGGCAAAAAGCCTTCCACCAATCAGAGTTTGCAAGGGAACAAAATGGCCAAAATCGTCAAGGACATCTTTGAGTTTTTGAAAGGCGCTGAGCCAGCTCTGGTCGACGGCAGCGCTTTCATCTGATGCAGAGCCGGAAACGGTCCCGGTCTCCTCAAGTCCGCTTAATGCCTGGGTACAAGCATCAAAGAACTCTCTGCTGGCACAGCTCTGCGATTTATTAAAAGACAGTTCAATTTTAGGGAGATAGAAGTTAGCTGTGGTATAGACAGTTTTTCCAACGTAGCCACTGCTTTCCTCCTGTCGTCCGTATTTCGCCAGGGAAGCGCCCAGTCCTACGCTGCTCCCAAATCTGCCTGCGGCCACTCCCAGTGAAAAGCTCAGGTTGGTGACGCCATTTTTCTGTGTCTGAAATACAGAATTAGAAGTTGTGTAATAATTTTCAAAGTAGCCTGAAAAATTGGGCTTCCGGTATAACAACTGCGTGGGATTCAGATCCTGTTCATCATCATTTTTGGTATTTTTATCTCCTGCATCGCTTCTCATAAGGACATCGCGAAAGCCTGCTTCTACCGGATTACTCAGCGCATGATCTATCACGACACCACGGTAAAATCCCACGCGGTCCAGCAAATCTTCACGCTGTGCAATGCCCAGGTCAAAAAAATCCGGCTCATCCTTGAAGCGGGCCTTGTGGGCTTTTAAAAGGTCAACGACTTCCCGCGGGGCAAACTCATGATTCTCATGCGCGAGCGCGCTGAGTTTTTCAAAAAGGGGGGCGGCCAGGTCAGGCGCTTCGACTTTCACCGCCTTCAGTAGCTTTGTCCGGTGATCGGCCAGTTCAGCGCGCTGCCGCTTCTTCTGCTGCTCGGTCTCTGCTTCAGCCTGTGTGACGGCCATGAGTTCCTGCTCTTTCATCACTTTACCGACACGTTCGTCGATACTTGGCTCATCCTGCCCGGGTGAATCAGTTGACATGGTATTCTCCTGTTAGGAAACCTGCTGGTTTGCATATGACACAGGACTGCACTCTGCAGCCACATTCCTTTTTGCCTGGCGCTGATATGTACCGCCCGGCAGGTCTTGAATCCGTCAGTGCTGTAATCAGAAACCTATATTCACCCGCAGCATCACCATCTGCTCGCGCGTGCGCTGTGCGTCCAGCCCCAGCGTTCCCTGGTAGGCAATGCCCGGCGTGATGCTGTGCGGCAGCAGAAAATCCATGCCGGCCCCCACCGTCACCGTCTGCCGGCTGGGCTCCGTGAGCGGCACGCGCCAGGTGTCGCTGGCCGTATCGGCATAGCCGACGCGGGCTGAGCCGCTGTCGCTGAGCGCCTGCGCATACTCAACACGGCCCTGCAGGCGCAGGTCGCCCCAGCGCGCCGGGATGCGGCGTTCACCGAGCAGCCCCGCGCCGGCAGTCACCTGCGAAACCGTCTGGGGGGCAAAGGCAAGACTGTAGGCGCCCGCGCCGGTCTCGCTGTAGCCGTCAAGCCAGGTGCGGGTGTACTGCAGGCGGGCGTAGGGTGAAAGCAGGCTGTCGGACGTGCGGAAGTCATAACCGGACGTCAGCGAGGAAAAGACCTGTCGCCCCGACCGGCTGCCCCGAGCTTCATCACCGGTTCCGGTAACCACACGGTTGCTGTCAAAGTCCATCAGCCCGTGCCCGATAAGGCCGTCCACGAAAAACGTCCCCGGATGATAGCTGCCGTAAAGCCCTGAGCTGAACGCACGTCCGTTCGTGCGTGACCCGCTGTCGCCGATGTCGCTGACGTCACGGCCGAAACCGATGCCCATGCCGGCAGTGAAGGCCCGGGTAAACCGGTAGTCGGCCCCTGTGGTCACGCCCACGGTGGTGTGGCTGAAGCGGACCCCGCCGGCCTTATCGCCACCAAAATCCACATAGCCGCCGGTCCAGTAGGAAAGCCGCTGCGCCTGCTGTTCAGTGGAAAAAGGCAGTGAGGGGATGCGTGGCTGTGCCGGCGCGTCGTTCATGAAGGCTTTCTGCTGCTGCCAGGCGGTGGCCCACATTTTCTGGTCCGCGTCATGCTCCGGCTGGGCTGAAGGCATGGAAAAGCGGATGCCGGTCATGTCAGAAGGGAGACTGTTCCCGCTGTGCAGCTGCTCGAGGCGGTCGCCGAAGTTGCGCAGCTGCGCGCGGGCAAAGTTTTGCGCGGCCTGGAACTGTGCGCTCACCAGGCCAATGACGTCAGCATCCTGTGCAGGGCTGGGGCGGGACGTGATGGTCAGCAGGACCTGCGCGGGGGACGTCGTGCCCGTCGGGCCGGTCAGCACGTATTTGAGTGCAACGGTACCGCTGGCCTGCGCGGCGGCGGTAAAGAACAGCTGAAAGTCACTGCCTGCGGCGCGCACTGCGGCATTACCCAGGCTGCTGTCCGGCTGCTCAAGCAGCTGAGCGTCGGTAAACGGCCCGCCCGTTGCGCCGCCGGTCAGGCTCACGGTCACCGACTGACCGGCCACAAGCGTCGCGCTGTGGTCTGTGGCCTGCGGCCCGGCGGCTCCGACAGACAGGGTGTATCCCGCCTGAACAATGTTTCCGCCGGCATCCGTGACCAGAACGGTGAATGCGCCGTTACCGGCAGCCTGCGGGACGCCGCTCAGCTGGCCGTCGGCAAAAGACAGGCCTGCAGGCGGGGTGCCGCTGAGCTGCCAGCGGTATGGGGAGGTGCCGCCCGTGACGCTGAAGGTCTGTGCATACATTTTTCCGGCTGTGGCCGGAGGCAGGGGGCCGCCCCCGGCTGTAACCGGAGAGACTGCGCAGCGGCACTGACCACAAGCGTGAAGCTGGCGGTACCGCTGGCGCCCAGGCTGTCCGAGGCCGTGACCTGAAAACTGTAGCTCCCCGCAGCGGCAGGCGTCCCTGAGAGTTCGCCGGTCGCGCCGTTGACCGTGAGCCCCGCCGGCAGGTTAACGGCGGTGTAGCCGTAAGGCGCCGTGCCGCCGCCCGCGGTCACGGTCTGCGTCCAGCGGCTTCCGGCCGTTGCAGGCGGCAGCGCGCCGCCCGGTGGGGAAAGCGTCAGGACTGACGGAGACACGCTGACTGAAATCCGGGCGCCGGCTGACGTCCCGCTGCTGTTGCTGGCGGTGTAGGTGAGGCTGTCGCTGCCTGAATAGCCGGCGGCGGGCGTGTAAGTTATCCCGGTGCCGGAGACCGTGGCGCTGCCGTGAGAAGGTGGCGCCACAATGCTGAGAGAGGTGGCCGCGCCGCCGGAAAGACTGAGGGGCAGCGAATTGCCGCTGCTGTTGGCCGCCACTGTAGCGGCGCTGTCGCTGGCCACCGGCGCGGCAGCGCTGACGCTCAGCGTGTAACTGGCGGTGCCGGTGGCACCCCGGGCGTCCGTCGCGGTGGCCTGAAAGCTGTAACTGCCCGACGCAGAGGGCGTTCCTGACAGCGTACCCGATGATGCACTCAGCGTGATGCCCGGCGTGAGTGCCGTGCTGCTCCAGGTATAAGGGGCGGTGCCGCCTGTCGCGGTGAGCGTCTGCGACCAGGCCGTGCCGGCTGTGGCTGAGGGCAGCGAACCGGACGCGGGAGAAAGGGAAAGCGTGGGGGCGCTGACGGTCAGGGACACCGTAGCGTCTGCTGACGTACCGCCGCTGTTTGCCGCGTGCCAGACAAAACTGTCGCTGCCGGAATAACCGGCCACCGGCGTGAAGGTGACCGTGTTACCTGAAACGGTGGCGCTGCCGTGAGCAGGTGACGTCACCAGGGTCACCGACGTGGGCGTGCCGCCACTCAGGGCCAGCGGGATGGTGTTATTCGCGCTGTTCGCCGCCACGGTTGCGCTGCTGTCTGCCGATACCGGCGGGGCCTCCCCGCGGGTAACGGTGATGCTGTATGAACGGGTGGTGCCGTCCTGTGCCGTCACCACCACGGAAATAGTGTTGCTTCCGGTGGCCAGGCTGATGCTTTGAGAAGCAGAGCCCGAAGCCACGGCCGCGCCGTTAACCGTTACTGTGGCATGGCCTTCACTGACCACTGGCGTGACGGTGACTGACGTGACGCTGTTTGCAACAGAAGCACTGTAGCTGCTGGTCCCTGAACTGAACGACGGCGAGAGAGTACCGGCTGAAAGCGACAGGCCTGACAGGGTGGCATCACTGGATGAAGAGGTGGCGCTTGTACAGTTAAACACCAGATTGCTTATCTGACCGTGAGATGTGATGGCACGGACAGCAAGGCCGTTTGCTTCCAGGCTGCCCGCGGGAACGGTAATGGAGACGGTGTGCGGGGAAGTGCTGGTTGAGTTGGTGGCGTTGTAGGTCTGGGCGTTACTCAGATCATTACGGGCAAGACTTAAGCTGTCGGTGTTCATCGGAGGTGAGCCCTTGCCTGCGCCGCTGTCGGTAAAGCTCAATGTCAGTGCGTCACCCGGCGCGAAATCTGAGTTCGGATACCTGTTGGTGCTGTAGGACAGTGATGTGGAGCCGGACAGGCTATTAACGGCTGCGCAGCCGTTTGAAAGCGCAAATGCTTCGGGAGTTATACACATGAGCACAACTGCAGAAGCCACGCAGGCGAACAGGTGCCTGAAGGAAACGGTAAACCCCATATGTCACCCGGAAACAGTTAAATGGTTATGATAATTTTTTAGGATTACTCCCATTGATACACGCTAACACAGAATTTTACTTACCGAAACAGGTGTCCAAGAATTACAGTGAAATCTGCTGCTTTGCACCGGCGGAAGTGTCTTCATTCGAAGCAGGAGTCCGATACAAACCGGCTCCCGACGCCCTAGCCTTCCGGATCAATGCGTAAGGTGAGTTGTTCATGGCTGACCTGAGGTCCCCCCGAGCTAATGCCGTCGGGGCTAGATCTCAAAAAATAATTCTTAAAATTGGTAAATGATTGTCCTGCTGCGCCGATAAGCAAAATAGGATCATCTCGCTGCAGATCTCATTGTATGACGCGCTATACGGCACCGCTGACAATCATTTACCACGGACTGACAATCATGAACAAAGAGCAATTCAGGCTGGCTGCCGGCCTTTCCCCTCAACTGGCGGACAGGTGGTTTGGACCTGTGCTGGCCGCGATGAAAGAATTCGCCATCGAGACGCCGCTACAGCAGGCGTGCTTCCTGGGTCAGACAGGTCATGAATCTCAGGGCTTCATGCGGGTCAGCGAGAGCCTAAACTACAGCGTCGACGGCCTGCTGCTTACGTTCCGCTCACGAATGACCCAGGCACAATGTGAAAAGCTGGGACGTCGGGAAGGTGAAAAAACCGTTCCGCCAGAACGGCAGAAAGCCATTGCCAACATCGTCTATGGCGGAAAGAATGGTAATACTGGTGCTGACGATGGCTGGCGCTATCGCGGCCGCGGTCTCATCCAGCTTACTGGCAGGAACAACTACGCGGCGTGCGGACAGGGACTGGGTCTGGATCTCCTGGAAAACCCTGACCTGCTTCTGACCGATATCAATGCTGCCCGGTCCGCTGCCTGGTTCTGGAAAGCGAAAGACTGCAATAAATCTGCCGAAAGTGGCGACATACCCGGATTGACAAAAAAAATTAACGGGGGTAATAACGGTTCAGCAGATCGCGCGAAAAAAATTAAAACCGCTATGGATATCCTCTGCAGGAAATGAAACAGGCACCACGCGGCTTCATATCTTTTCTTATGTTACTTCTGGAAGATCGGGCGCCCCCGTGATAATGCTCTTTATTCAGATGGTGTATCAAAGAAAAAAACATCTCAGAATGGAAAACCCGGCTTCGATAAGACAGTCTCAGGCATTGTCCGGTTCACCTCCGGGAGATGTATACTGCAAATTCTGCGCATGCTCAACCGCAGAAAGTATAAGGTCAGTTTAATTCATACCTGTTTCAGTGGAAATGCAGGAATTTCATTTGTGGTATATGCATTCCAATGCCACCAACTTTCGGCTCCATATTCCAAATCATAATGGGCGATTTTTTCCTGCCTGCGCTGCTGGTACTCAGGCGTGTTAATGCCGAAGACTTCCATCGGCAGCGCATCAACACCGGAAACGTCCTTCAGCACGAAATCCGGGAATACGTCTTCCTCGCCGTCATAGCACAGCGGCTTGATGAAGGCGCGTTTTTCCTGCCACAGCTTTTCTTCGACAGCTGCCTCATAGCCCGAATCCAGCGGAATAAAGCGGGGACTGACCGTCATCAGCGCCACGTCGATGACGGTGCTGCAGCTGGACGGCCGGTTGCGCCCGTCAAAGTGTCTGAACGTCGTTTCGGGTGGTTCCGTTTCCGCAATGACCACAACTTTCATTCCCCGGCGCCAGTCGCCCAGCTCACGGCCAAAGCTCCGCTCCAGGCGCAGTCGCACGTCCTCCGGCAGCACCAGGTCAGGGAAACCGAAAAACAGTCCCAGCGGCAGTGTGGTCTGCAGCCTTACTTCAGCAGCCTCATTCCAGCCGGCCAGAATTGACACCACAACCAGCCGCCGTTTGTTCTTTTCGGCCACTCTCAGGTGCTCCCAGTTTGAAATGACCTGCGGAGATCCCTTAATGGCCATGAGCAGCAGCGATTCCTCCAGCGGCACACGGCCGACGCGTACCCGGCCCGCCGTCTGATGAAGGTGCCAGCTCACCCAGCCGGGTGTGCGTTTCTTTTTGTCGAAAGCCGGGTGCCAGACGTTGATGCCGGACTGTTCCCAAAGCAGGTGAAGCAGGCCCAGCAGGCGCATCGAGGGGCGCCGTTTGCGCTTTACAGGCTCATCAGCTGACACGTCTTCAGCCGGCTTTACCTCTGACGGGGCTTTTTTCTGCAGGCCGGTAGGCAGCCTGACCACGATGGTGCCGTCCGAAGCCGAGCGGACCGCATCGCCCTGATAAATCTCCGCATGCCGTTCGTCTGACCACACCGAATAAAACCGGCAGTCCGGTTTGTGTTCGTTACCTGTAAAGGCATATGAAGAGAGCCAGCAGCGTTCAGTCTCCTGAGAATAATGCACTTTCAGGCGGCGTTTTACGGGATCGGTCTCTGCCGGCAGGCAGCTGCAGGTGACCACCGTGGTCTTTTTGTTGTCGCGGGCGTGCTTCAGCCAGCGCTGCCAGGTCCCGGTTTCCTCCTGCTGGAAGGCTTCACTGGCGTCCCGCTCACCGCGCTGTCCATGAAAATGCACCGCGTAGGTTTTCTTTTTTGCCATGCCCGTCCCCCGTCCGGAATTACGTTTTGCCCCCGCGCCGGAAATCACGCATTTATTTATCCTGACACGTCACCGGCGCGGATTCATTCCACAGTCTTTCGAATTCCGCGTTATATTCAGCAGCAACTGCTTTATTATCAAAAACTGCCAGCGCATTTTCCGCATTGCGCTTTTCAGCCGATGAGGTGTAATTAAACGACCCGGTTTCTGTATTCACTCCGTCGGCCACAATAAACTTGTTGTGCATGATGCTGTAGCGGTCGTCCGTCCGGACCGGCACCCCGCTGCAGGCCAGCAGGGAAACCAGCGAATGACGGTCGTGACTGACCTTTTCATCCGCGACAAGCCGGACCGCCACGCCCCGCTGCGACTGGCTTATCAGCGCCTGTGCGACGGGCCTGCTGGTAAATTCGTAAGCCGCGACGTCCAGCGTTTTTCCTGCCCCCGCGATAAGGTTCAGTATAAGGCGCTGCGCGCTTTCGCCCGGCGAAAAACCCACGGCGATATTGTTTCCTGCGGACACAGACACACTGAATACGGCAGACAAAATAAACAAACTGATCCGCACGCTTTTCATTATTTATTCTTTTCCTGAACAGATATCCGGATGGTATTATGCTCCTGTTCCGTCGAGGAATAACAGTACACAGTCAAAGTAAAATTATATATATAAAAGCAGGCATTCTCTTCCTGAGATTATTTCTGCGTCAGAACACAAAGGGGTGGCCGTGTTATACATGACGTTGTGTCTTTTCCTGACGGTGATGAGCCTGCATGAACTTTTCTGCCTCCGTCACGCCGCAGCGGAAGTCAGGGCCGGAACCGTTCTGCTGGCATCGGCCATTATTCTGCTCCCCCTGACGCTGGTTGCACCGGTTCTGGCGGGGTTCCTGCCAGCAGATATTGAAATCACTCAGCACACCCTGGATGAGCTGGCCATAACGGCCCAGTGGATGGGAGCCGCAGGAGCGGTTTTACTGAGCGGACTCTATTTCATGCTGGCCCGGCGCGCCGGCAGGCGTTTCTGGTACACCGGCGCTTTCATTGCCTCGGCGCTTCTGGCGTTCATCTTCTCCAACAGTCTGTGGTTCGTGTCGTACAGAGACGCCTTCATCGCGTCGCCCGTGCTGCTGGGAGAGGGTGAGGAAGACTGCGATGCGCCGGCCATATTTATTCGATATCACCCGGATGCGCCGTCTGACTGGCGCTGCCCCACCGGCATAGTGCTGATGGGCGAATCGTCGCATCCTTTCCTGCCCTGGCCGGACTACCGGCAGGGAAAAAGTCGTCAGATGAGCGACAACATTAACGTCCTGATAAACAATGCGCAGGAGAAATCAGAAGAGAAAGCCGGATGATATGCCGTCGTCACCCTGCAAGGATTGCCAGGTTACAGATGCTGTCATAATCTGTTATATACATCAGTCAGTCAGACTAATGTCAGGATTCAGGAAATGAATGTCAGCGATGAAGCCCTGCTGAAATCAGGTATCAGCCAGGCAGATTTAAGCAGAATAAAACACAACGTGTCGGTACACGGCGGCACGCTGGAGGACGCGGTAGAAAGCCTTGCAAACCGCTTCCGGGCCCTGACATGGGTTATCACGTTCAGCGTGCTGGTGATGGCGGCCCTGCTGGTATTCAGCTCCCCCGTCAAAATTATTGCGGGTGGGGTGTCATTTTTGATCGTGATTGCAATAGTGCTTTCCGCCCAGCCCGTAACGCTCGCCTGGAAATGCTGGCGTCACCGGAGAGCTGAACGTCGTTAATTATCCTGTGACCTGGCTGTTTCAACGAGATCAACAACAACCTTGCCTCTTATACCGTAGTTGACAATTTTAATCGCCAGTTTTGGCCGGCTCATTGACTCCAGCTTATTTCTGAAATCACTTCTTAACCAGCGGAAAAGCCGCCAGGACTCCGGCTTCCTCGTCAGTCCTACCAGGCCGTAAATATTGGCCGTCAGTGAAACGGCATTATAGGCGGCCAGACCGTATTCGGGTCTGAATCCCATAAAGCTGGCTATTTCGGTTGAGGCATCGGCAATGATGCCCTCGGAAGGGCCGTAGGACGTGCGGTTAATAATCTCTTTAGATATGCTGTTAAACCCGTCAATCATGATGATCGCGCCAGCCACAACAGCAACAGGTGTCATCGTGGCCAGCAGAACAAAGCCGCCGTAAACCGTCAGGCCGTTTAGTACCAGATTGACGGCAGACACGGCATAGCCCACGATCCTGTTATTCTCTCTGATAAACTCCACTTTTGCATAAAGCTTCGCGGCCTGAGTGCGCAGCATTCGGGCCTGATATTGAAGGCTGTCGTTCTCTGCTCGAAGATTTTTGACACAGGCCATGCATTCTTCATCGGTTTTTGCCTGACGGGCCAGGGCGAACTGAGCTTCTATAAGGTATCTGATTTCCTGAACGAACTGAATGCGGGAGAGTCCGTGTTTCAGATGGCTGGCAGCGACAACATTAGCCGTGTCGGCCAGCTTCCTGGCTTCAAGGTTAACCATCGTCTCTGCCCAGGCCTGATTCCGACCGCCTGAGCGCATCATTGAAAGAAGGGCTGCATCCATTTTATTTCTCCGGGGCTGACAGAAAATATACAGGAACTGAATCCCGAATATACAGATTAATCCTTTGGCTCTTTATGATAAACAGGATCGTTCACGCCCGGCAGGTTCAGCGAAAGATTACGGTAATTGGCCAGCCTCTCTCTGAAGTAGTCTCTCAGTTCTTCAGGCTGCTGATGCTCAACCTGGGCAGGAATGACAGGCGGGTTGAGCCGTTCCCGGTAAGCGACACCTGACGCGGCCAGGTCCACATTAACTTTATCCCGTTCGGCCCTTTCTCTGGAGGCCAGATTATGCGGCATGGTAACTCCTCCTGAGAACAGTATACCGAACTATCCTTAGTCATAACGACGGAGGTCATTATGTGTGGACTGTTTGCGCAGTGCAGCTGCAGAGACGAGTATTTCGAAGCCGCAGGTATCGCGCCGGAAGAACTGCCTTTCGACGCTGAACCCCTGGGGCGGTACAACGTGGCACTCGGAACGCGCGTGATGCTGCTGAGTCAGCATGAAGAACAGCTTCATTTTGAGCCGGTATTCTGGGGCTACAAATCGGACTGGTGGCACAAGGCCATGCTCATTAACGCCAGATAGTAAACGGCCGCCTCAGGCAGAATGTCCAAACCACTGTGGCAGCACGGCAGGGCAGTCGTACCTGCCAATGGCTGGTTTGAATGGGCCCGATCGGATGACGGCAATCAGCCGTATTTTATCTATTACCGCTCACGCCAGCCGCTTTTCTTCGCGGCGATCGGCAAAGCGCACTTTGGTCAGGGCCATCGCCATGAAGGGGTTTGTCATCGTGACGAACGAGAGTATTCAGGGAATGTTTGATATCCATGACAGGCGGCCGCTGGTACTGCAGCCCGACACTATAAGGGAATGGCTGAGCGAAGACGCCAGTGTAGAAAGAGCCAGCGAAATAGTACATGAGTGTGCTCTGCCTAAGGGCGACTTTAAATGGCATAAAGTAGATAATGTAGTAGGAAACACACATAACTAGGTAAAGGTGCTGATAGAGCCTGTTTGAATGCTTTTTAACTACAGTCCGGCATTAACTTTGATCATTCACTGGGAAAAAATGAATAAAATAGAATGGCTTATGAGGTTTCGTCGCTGCCGTTCAGTGGAGACGCTTGAAACCGTGTATGAACATCTGATGTATTCAGACGACACTGAAGAACAATATGAAATCACCCGTGCCTACGATCACCGTAAGGCGGAACTGGCCACAGGTAAGCTGTATGACCGTGTCCCTGCTCATGTCTGGAAATTCGTAGAGTAAACCTGCCATATCAGCTCTTTTCAGGAACTGGCTTAGCGAATACAAATCTTTTGTGTTCGCTAAGCCAGTTGAACAAGCCGAAGGCGCGTTAGTAATGATCGCTGTTTATCCACATGTGCACAGGCTCGATCCAGTAAATATTCCAGTAAGATCCTTATAGCTCCAAATAGATCCCGCTATCTCTCAGGCCTTGTGGGGACTGACTTCAAGCCGATTACAGATGTGTGCTGGTGGGATAAACATGTGTGCTGGCGGGATAAGGATGTGTGCTGGCGGGCTGGTAATGTGTGCTGTTGGGATGTAATGTGTGTGCTGGTGGGATAGAGGCGATCTTTACTCACAGTAAGATCCTATGACTACTAAGTGAGATAATTATATGAAAGATGAGTCATTTATCGGTGATGCACTTTACAGTGACATGGTCAGTAAAGACAAACAACTCACAGTTAATTCCAACAACACCGTTCAGCCTGTAGCACTTATGCGCCTCGGTGTTTTTGTACCCAAACCCACGAAGTCTCAGGGCGAAAACAACGTTGTGGATGCATCTGAATTATTCTCTCAGTTAGAGATAGCACGGGCTGAAGGGTACGATCACATTAACATTTCTGGGCCACGTCTCAATATGGACAGCGATTTTAAGGTCTGGATTGGAGTTATTTATGCATTCAGTAAATATGGCCTGGCATCAAACAAGATCGAACTGAAGTTTACTGAGTTTGCCAAAGGATGTGGATTTTCTGCTAAACGAATTGATGCCCGTCTTCGGCTTACCATTCACGACTCCTTGGGAAAATTACGTAATAAATCAATAGCTTTTAAGCGTGGCAGTGATGCGAGGGGAAGTTATCAGACAGGCCTTCTGAAGACGGGTTATTTTGATGCTGAAAGAGATATTGTTCAGCTGGAGGCTGATGAAAAACTATGGGAGTTGTTTCAGTTAGATTACAGAGTCCTTTTGCAGCACCACGCCATTAAAGCACTTCCAAAAAAGGAAGCCGCTCAGGCGATTTATACTTTTATCGAAAGTCTTCCTGCTAACCCGATTCCTGTCAGCTTCTCAAGACTGCGTGAGCGCCTTTCTCTGAGCAGTTCTGTAAGTGAACAAAACCGTACGATCAAAAAGGCGCTTGAGCAGTTACAGAACATTGGTTATCTGGAATTTTCGCTCGTTCGTAAAGCCCGCGAAAACTTTGTTATTATTCACAAACGTAACCCGAAGCTGAAACCTTCCGACATTTAAGTGTGTGCTGTTGGGATAAATACGTGTTCGTCAAGGTTGTGTCCGGCTCTGCAGCATCGTTCCTGCCGATGAACCCGCCAGCACACACTTTGCTTTTTTTTTGCGAAGACGCGCCTGTCACCACACATATTCATTTCCCCACTGTGATGTAGCACCTGCCAGCACACATATTCAATCATTAAGCCAGGAGGTTTCCCGCCAGCACACATTTTCACGCGTGAAAAACAGAATTATTACCCGTCAGCACACACATCAGTACTGGTTGCTTCACAGTAAGCTTTCACCAGAAATGCCTTGCAAGTATCTGCAGCCCGCCAGCACACATCTACTCCTGTTTAGAATGCATGTGAGTAACCCGCCAGCACACATGATTACACCTCAGGACGTTATTTACACCCGCCAGCACACACATTTGTGTGTCCTAAACCCGTCAGCACACACCGAGCATTGGCTTATTTCGTCTGTCCCCCGTCAGCGCACATACTTTCAGGTTCATATCCGTTGAATCTGCAGCAGCGTATTACAGTGCAGAGAGCGGAACCACCCCGCCAACACACATATCGAACTCGTTGGTTAAGAAATGGTTTGCGCAGCCATATAGTTATTGCCCAGGCTTGGTAATGTCTGTCTATAACGATGCCCTTAAAAGAAAAGATGCTAGTCATTCCGACTGCTCATGTGTCTGAAATAGGTTCCCCTTCAGGACACACATTTGTTCATTACTTATCCATCATCCTTTCGGCGCACATGTTCAAGGGAGAAGATATAACATCCCTTCAGCACACATCTTTATCTGATTGATTAAAGAAAATAGTCAATAAGCACCAGAAGACACGTTGGGTTTAGAAGCAAATTTATGCCCGTAAGGTACCTACTGCACAATCTCATCAGACCCAACTCGTGTGTTGACGAACAATTGTATCTGATACATCAATTTGACGTTTATTGCTCATGATGTAAAACGTAACCTCAATCCTGTAAACCCCAGACAGATAAATCAGATAGCATTTCTCTTCACTAAACTTGCAGACAATACATATGGGAATTTCAATCTGAAATTAAAAATTAAATATCAATAAAATCAATTACATAAATAATTATTGGCACAGGGTAAGTACTTGCTAGCTTGTATTCATCTGATGAAATTTTTTTTGAATTTTTGCCTTACGTGGATGACTTTTGAATGACAGACTACAGAAAATTGACAGTTGATATATTTTCCGTTTGTACAACATTTTTATGTTTTGACGAAATAAGTTGATCTGACGTTTTTCAGATGTACAATCAGTTTCAAAATTGACAACGGAACGGTTAAATGAAAAGTCATTACGGTGGCGTGGACGAGACGGCCCGCAGAGCGAGCGCGATGCTGCGCAGCATGAGCGACGATATTTCAGTCAGAAGGAATGAGTTTGGCCTTGATCAGTACTATCAGACGTTCACTCGTAATTCCGTAGCTAACCTTCCCAAACTCAGCCGCCGTGCCGTTGAGCAAGCCATTGATGAAATGGAATCACAGGGACACGTTTTTGGCAAAAAAGATGCAGGTAATACCCGGCATTATGCGCTAACCATCCAGGACGTTGTCGATATCTATGCTCACCGTAAAGTGCCTAAATATCGTGATGTGCACGCGGGGGATGGGCCTTTTGTTATTTTTGTTGTGAACCTGAAAGGCGGGGTATCGAAAACCGTAAGTACAGTAACCCTGGCGCATGGCCTTCGGGTTCATCAGGATCTTCTTCAGCACGATCTTCGTATTCTGGTTGTTGATCTCGATCCTCAGGCCTCCAGTACCATGTTTCTCAGCCAGGAAAACAGCATTGGTTCCATAATGGAAACAGCTGCACAGGCAATGCTTAACGATCTGGATGCTGGCCAGCTCAGAGAGGACATCATTAAACCCACGATTATCCCGGGTGTTGATGTTATTCCTGCTTCTATTGACGATGGTTTTATTGCAAGTCAGTGGAATGATCTCGTCAGAGAGCATTTGCCTGACAGGCTTCCCTCTGAAGTCTTGCGCCGGACGATTATTGATCGTGTGGGTTCTGATTACGATTTCATCTTTATTGACACTGGTCCTCACCTTGATGCCTTTATGTTGAATGCACTCGCCGCGAGTGACTTGCTGCTGACGCCCACACCACCCGCGCAGGTTGATTTTCACTCTACCCTTAAGTACCTCACGCGGCTGCCTGAAATGATTGAGCAGCTTGAGGAAGAGGGCATCACGCCGCGGATAAAGGGAAATATTGGCTTCATGTCGAAAATGACCTCGAAGCGGGATCATGAAATGACACACGGGCTTGCCCGTGATGTTTTTACCTCTTACATTCTTGATGCAACATTGCCCAGGCTTGACGGATTTGAACGCTGCGGCGAAAGCTTCGACACCATTGTGAGTGCCGATCCCAGTTCCTATCCAGGAAGCGCCGAGGCGCTCAAGAAAGCGAAGCGTGAGGCGGAGCGTTTTACTCAGGCCGTTTTTAAAAGGATTGAATTCATCAGAGGTGTGAAATGAAAAAGGAAATGGTCAAACTGGGCCGGCAGCTGGGTAATTCCAGTTTTTCAAAAATGATGAACGAGTCAGACAGCGAGCGGGTGTTTACCCTCAAATCCGGTGCTCAGGCCCGGTTTGTCCTGACCAAGATACTGCATGACGAAATCGAAACGCAGACGTTCGTTGATGCCACGGTAAACGGCCGTGACCAGGCATTTCTGACGCGCGAATCGGTCAGTGATATTTCCCGGACCATCCGGCTCCAGCAGTTCTTTCCTGCCATCGGACGTGAAGTTAATGGTCGAACAGAGATACTGGATGGTTCACGACGTCGTGCCGCCTGCATTTACAACGGAACCGCATTTGAGGTGCTGGTGACGCGTGATGCCTTGTCTCTCTCTGATGCCAGACAACTGGCCGTGGACATTCAGACAGCAAAAGAGCATACGCTGCGTGAACTCGGTAAACGCCTCAGACTCATGTATCCGGAAGACATGAATCAGTCAGAGATAGCCGCTGCAGAAGGGCTGTCTGCCGCCAAGGTAACCCGGGCTTTTCAGGCTGCTGCCGTGCCTGATGAAATCATCTCGGTTTTTCCCTCTGTCAGCGAGCTTTCCATCAGTGACTACCGAGCCCTGCTGGAGGTGACGGATAAAGCTCGGGCAAGACACATCCCCACTGACGCCTTAGCTGATTGTGTCCGAAGCCGGATGGAAGAGGATGCTTCTCATGATATTGCCGAGCCCGCTTATAAGAACAGGATAATCAGCTATTTTCGTGCTGAAAGCGAAGGACCCCGCAAAGCTGCGGGCAGCAAAAAAATCGTGACAGAGAAGCTGGCGGAGTTTACTGATAAAAAGCAGTTCGCCCGAAAAAAAACGGACGCTGATAAACGTCTTGTCACTTATGAATTCTCTCGTCTTTCTGCGGCCTGTCAGGCTGAGCTTGACGCAGCCGTCCGGAGCGTCATTGATCGCATGACGATTAAGTCTGTGAACGAACAGTGATCAGCCCCTGCTGTCGGTGCCTCTGTGAGTGAATATATGGAATTCACGATAAAAATTTACCCAAGGTGAATTTTATTTAATATTATGATTTAATTGAATAAATTGCGTTTATTTCAAGGTGAAATTCCCGTTTATGAATCTTGTAGGCGGGCAGTAATTCTGACTTGTCCGTTATCTGCTTCAAGTAAGAAAGTTAATACCGAGGAATGTGTCAATTAAGCGACCGGTATCAGAGTCACTGTATTGGAATGATTGCTCTGAAAGAAAAACCGTTTCCCTGCATGAAGCATTGGGATGTTTAAGACAAAATATTCAGAGCGGGTAGCATTTTAATATCATTTTCTGTCTAGTTCGCAGTATGTCGGTAAAAAAACAACTCCCGATAAAAAGAACCAGTTTCCTTTGCTGACTATTGTCGATGAAACGCGTAAAGAGCCATTTTCGATAAAGAAATCATGGACAACTTCCAGGGAGGTTGCAGAAAGGACAGGTCCACCCTGACTGAAATATACTTGGCAGGGTGGTATTCTCAAGTTTTCAAAAATGCAGCGTTGTTTTATTTTTGCAAAAGGAAAAATTTAACGCATATCAAAACGCTGAAACTCTCTTAACTTTATTCCTGTTTCCTATAATCCGACATATCAATTTTGAGCAATTTTCCGTTCATCCCCTGCAAAGCTTTTCTGGAAGGCGTTAAGGTAAGAAAGATAAGGGAGAATACAATTAACAAAGACGATACTAGTATCATCCACCATGGATGAGTATTTTCACCCACTCTTAGCAGAAAAGTCGCAGAAAACATAACACCATAGATAAAATAAACGGCACTGATAAACATGTTTAATAACCGTTTTCTTCGGAAGGCTTTTGACGTGAACTTAAAGTAAAACCTTTTACCGTCTTCTTCGAGGAACTTTCCAATATGGCCGGCAAGAAGTGATGGTAGGTGGATATCTGTCCGGTTCTGAATGTAAATAAGCCTCCGCTTTACCCGTGGGTTGCTCACACCACAAAGTCTCGTTCCAATGGCTTCCCTGATTCGCTTCTTTAAAAGTGTTCTCTCTTCTTCACCGAGATAATCTTTATACTCATTGTCCATTATCTTTAATTTGTAAATTGGACCAAAAAAATACCTAGTCTGGCTTCATGAAGGTAGAGTATGCCTGATACTGGTGTAGCCGTCGTTTTCTGATAACAATATCAGCTGCATATCCGCCCGTTAAGGATATATAAAGACATGCTAACTTTGCTCGTTAACATGTAACTCAGCACCTCCTTACAGAGGAGTAGAGCTGCATATGAATGAAAATATCATTAAATCAATCCGGACCCTTCTAGATGAAAAAAATCCCCAACGAGCTGACATTTAACTGGTCTGTCCCAGTTGATGGCCTGCCGGCTGATTCTATGGATCGCTCAGGCCACGCTCGGTTTCTGACCACCCTGTTGCTCTCGAAAAGCGAACAAGGCAGTTATGTCCTGAATCTGAACGCTGAGTGGGGGGCTGGAAAAACATGGTTTCTGCGCAGGTGGCAGAGGGAAATAATGAATTTTTATCCCACGGTTTACATCGATGCATGGAAAAATGATCACCTCCAGGATCCTTTGCTTAACGTCGTGGCGGAAATCCGCAGCAGTCTGATAGTCAAAACGGATAAGGCTGTGCTTGATTCACGGCTCATCAAAAGTACTTGGCGCCTGTTTAAAGCGATTGCGCCTGAGATGACTAAATTTTTACTCAAAAGTCGCCTTGGGATTGATTCTGAAGAACTCAGGTCGCTGATGAGTGGTGATGAATCAGCAGATTTGGGGGCCAGACTTGTAGAAGAAGCTCTAAAAGCACATGAAAGCACGGGTAACAGCGTTGAGGAATTTCGGACGGGTATCAAAGGGTGGCTGGATGCGGTGATCAACACATCCCAACCGGCACTTTCTTATCCCTTGTTTGTCTTTGTCGACGAACTTGACAGGTGCCGCCCGACTTATGCTATTGAAATGCTTGAAACTATCAAGCACCTGTTCAGCATTGAAAATGTCGTCTTTGTCATTGCCACTGATAAGGCGCAACTGCAGCACTCCATCAGAGCGATTTACGGGGACGGCTTTAATTCACGACTATATCTCGATCGCTTCTTTCAGCGTTCGGTGACACTCAATGAAGTCAGCCGTTCGCATTTCATCCGGACATGGTATTCCCGGAACCCACTGCTGCAGGAGTATTTTGCGAAGGAGCCCTACGCAATGTTGTACGAAGGTGATGAGCGTGAAAATATACTCCTTCAGCTCCTGGCTGGGATTGCGGATGGGTTTAAGATGCAGCTTCGGACAGTGGATTTATGGCTTGACCGGCTTGCCGTCGCGATAGCCGCAACCCAAAAAAGACCGGATATTCCTTTACTTGCACTTCTAATGGCGGTTGAAACACATGCCCCGGAAAGGCTTGAAGATCTGAAAGCAGGTAAATCTGTGTTTGCCGGGGCCCGTGGGCCTGATGCGAACGCATTGATGTTCAGGCATTATACGCTCCAGTTACACTGGCACTTCGGCCAGTATGCTGACATCTATAATGTCGATGTGGAGGCATATAAAACCAGACTCGGCGCTGTCTTTGTCTCCAAAATCGGCCTTGTCAAATATCTGGAAATGATTACTGCGATGTTAAATAATGCAGGGGCCGATGCACGTCAAACTGCAGTAAAATATCTGACGAAAAGTTTCGGAGATTACAGACAGGGACGATCACCCTCTTCATCATCGATCAACGGCGATTTGGCTGGAAATACTCATCATCAGGAAGCTTTTCAAATTCTCGTACTGAGACATCTGGAGACTGGAATGACGAAAAGTGACTATTACGCACTTTGTAGTCTTGCCACGCATCTTGACTGACACGAGGAATCGATGTCTTTTTCACTTTGGTTCAGCTGAGTAGATTAATCAGCTGAGCTGGCACCTGTCGCTTCTGAAAAAACATCCTTTTAACCGACGGATATGGGAAAGGTCGCAATGGCTGATTAATTGCAAGGCTGCAGAGTACTGCAACTGCCGGCACGACAACCTTAAGAATCGAAATAACTGCAGCGTTAAAGCCTTTCAGAGCCGGAAGTTTCTGCGATTCCTGTAGATCACTGCCCCAGCAAGTCTCTTGCCAGGGCGGCATCCATTGAAACCGTACCCCTAACTGAAGCGTCACATCCAGCTTAGATACCCCGCTAATACCATTTGGTCGACTTCGCATCCCTATGGCCCATCAGCGTCTGAATGACCTTCTGTGCTACTTGGTGTGGAACCAGGTGCATCGCAAACGAATTCCGGAACGTTTTGGGCGTGACTGGCCGGATTTAGAACGTGACTCCTAACGCCTTGCGGCCTCTACCGCCTGACTTATCCAGCTGCGGGCTGTGTCTTCGCTCCGGATATCCCATACCCGTTCGCCGACGGCGGGGGCGCAAACCATTCCCTGAGCCGCTGGACGAAGGCCGGATCGGTGAGCGGCAAGGCCCGCGGCGGATTATCGCGTACCTCCGCCTCCTGCTCAGCCTGCTGTTCTTCTTTTGTGGGGCGCCCACGGCGACGGGACCGGCTGGCGGCAGATTCCTCCAGCCTGCGCTGCTTGAGCGTGCGGAGTACAACATACAGCGAGACGAGCGGAGCTTCTATCACAAAATCCGCCACTGCTCTGTGGCAGTAATACATTGAGCTGGCCGCAGGTGTTCCACAGCGTATCTACAAAGAGGCGTTTGCAGAGAGCGGTCACTTTTGACAGCAGCACGGCTGCCTCGGGGACGACCAGGTAGCGCAGCAAGTCTGTGCCGTAGGCGGCAGCTGGGTTTGGCAGCGCCACCACACTTCCTTAGTCAAAATAGCGTGCAGCGCCAGGATTGTTCACGTTTTGACCACTGGCGTCGCTGTGTGAAATCTGCGTTATTTCGCGGGGCAAAGTACCCAAACTTTTACTCTCCGTTGTCTACGGTTGTGGAACGTATTTCCTCGCATCTGTAAAGGGTTTCCAATGAAAATAAATCTATCCACGTCGGATCCTTCAGGGCTCAGTTTTTCGGCTTTTCTCCTGTATATGGACGATAACCTGGTCGGCCGAAAATATAAAGCACCCCCTCAGCGCGGTTTCGCGCAAAGTCTTCTGTTCTAACCCTATGACGGTAAAGGAGAAACTGAAAAAAAACGGGCAGGGTGGGGATGTCCAGGCCCTCTATGCTCAGTACTTGGTGTGAAGATGAATAATGGGATGGCAGGTGTTCTGAAAATGAGAAGTAGGGCGTTTTGCAAAACGTATGCGCACTGAGAGAGAACGAACAGACCGGATCGCTGCTGCATTTTCAGACGGATCTGCGTTAAAGAAAAACATGCACAGGTGCACGGGTAAATCAGGCGTCCGGCATAAAAGCGCATTAAGGGTGGACGATTGCCTGTGTGAGGTCTCAGATGTCTTCATCACCATGGAAATCAGTTATGAATGTTGGAGGGAGGTCTGACGTGAGCAGATTTAAAATGCAAGAGTAACTATAAATAAATGTGACATTTGTATGAATAAATAAAGTAATAAAATTTATATTTTTTTTCCACCGATTCAACAAGGCTGGATGCTGTTTCTCACGGGAAAGAGAGGCGAGAGCTTGCCCTGTAAGCCTCCATGAAAACGAATCTGTCCTGTATATTGAAAAATAATATGGATTATTGCCGTAAAATAACCAAAAATCGGCCACTTCAGGCTAAATCCTGGCTCATGATAAAATACTCATCAGGGCGCCTGCACGCTGAGATTTATCTTAAAAAAAGGATAGGTGAGGAGTAAGAACCCCAGAAAAATGCGGCGTCTGTAAAGTTTAATTTAACTTTAACGAAAATTTGATTGAATAATTTTTAACAAACATCTAACGTAGCTGTACTTAAGTGCAACAACCTGCATTTAAGTACAGCTTTGCATTCCTGTTCCTGAACACGTCCTGAAAAATGTTTTTCGGGTCAGCGCTGCTGCCTGTAGTAGGTATCAACAGATTGCAGCAGAAAAATCCATGACGTGAGCACCGGATGTTTTAGTTAACGGTGACCGTCGTAATGACTGTTATTTTTCAGGATCCATAAACTTAAAATTTTATTTCATAGTGTGCCGAACGTTTACTGGAGTCATGAGTGGAAAAGTATCTGCGCAGAGTTATCACCTTCGATGAAAAGTTACATTTTAGTTATAAAATAACATCTGAGCGGGATAGCGAAAATTCTGAAAAGCTGCAGAGTTTTATCAAAAATACTCCCCGGCCTTTTGACAGAAATACATCTGAAGGTCATGTGACTGCCACTGCTTTCATTATTGATGAATCCCGATCTTTTGCGCTTATGATATTCCACAGAAAGCTGAATATGTGGCTTCCACCGGGAGGGCATTGCGATGAAAACTCAAATGTTTTTTCTACAGCTTTTCGCGAAGCGACAGAGGAAACGGGGATCCAGACCCTTAATGCTTACAGTCATGAAATTTATGATATCGATATACACACCATTCCTGAAAATAAAAAAGAGCCTGAGCACCTGCATTATGATGTCAGGTTACTCTTTACAGCGGACACTAACGCGCCTCTTAAATTAAATGAGGATGAAACATCCGGCGTGGAATGGATACTTATTGATGAACTGGAAAAATATAATCAGCTTCCTTCCGTTCTGATATTAAAAAACAAACTGGAGGTCATATGAAGCTCGGCTTTATAGGGTTTGGTGCGCAGGCGCGTGAAAACCTCATTCCTGCTTGTAATACTATTTACGGCATAGAGATTGCTGGCATCTGTGACAGTGATCCTGCTAAATGTATTGAAGCGGCTGCATTATTTAATTTCGATGAGTCAAAAATATTCCATAACCATTGTGATTTGATGGATAAATGCCGCCCGGATGCGCTTATCGTCTCTTGTTATCCTACCGCTCACTTCCGGATCGCCTGTGATGCCATTGAGCGCGGCATCCCCGTGATGCTTGAGAAGCCCATCGCCTCCAGTTATGAAGAAGTCTCTCATCTCGCCGAAATGGCAAAGCGCAGAGGTGTCGTTACGGCTTCAGGAATGAATTTCCGTTTTGCAGAGATCACAGAGCGTATTACTAAGATTTATAAAGACGGCATCCAGATGATAAGTCTGCGTCAGATGGCCAACAAACCGGTTGCCCCCCTGTGGGACTACGATGACCTTCTTCGGTCTTTTTTACATGCCCAGACAATACATGGACTGGATCTGTTGATCCACCTGTGTGGTCCCGTTAAAAAGTTATCGGTGGCCAATAACAGCTCCGGGAACAGTATCGTGTTCAGCGTATTACTGGAGTTTGCGAATCAGTGCCACGGTACGCTGATAACCAGCAATACCTCTCCTCACTTTACGTTTGATCTTGATGTTCTGGCGGACAACAGTCTCCACATTAAAAGTACATCTCTGAACAGCATCAGCGTGGCGGATTTGGGGAAAACCTATCTTCAGGGTGAAACCAAGCGTTGGTGTGATACCTGGGCCGCCAGTCCCCTTTCTTCTGGCTATACCCGTGCGGGATATACCGGTGAAATTATCGATTTTATTACCGCGGTGCAGTCTGGGGAGCGTGATTCACAGACTGCATTTTCCACGCTGCTTGAAACCTACCGGTGTATGGATCTTATCGAACAGAGCTGTAAGCAAAACGTGCCTGTAAAAATCTGACCGCATTTTCCTGAGGAAGAAAACGATGACAAATAAATCCTATCAGAACCTGCATATTAGCTTTGATCAGAGCGATTATGATGCGGTGCTCAGCTCTTTTAATTCAGTGAGTTTTTCAGGCAAATCGCCCATCATTGCAGACTACGAACGTGTGATCAGCGATTATTTTGGAACCCAAAAAGCGCTGGCATGCAGCAATGGTACCGTGGCAATCGAACTGGCCATTCGGGGACTGGGTCTGCAGCCTGGAGATGCTGTCGCGCTCCCACCTACCGCGCCTATCATGACCATCTTACCTGTTATCACCACCGGATGCGTACCGGTTTTTTGTGACGTCAGCCCTCTGTCTTTCAGCCCGGATTTAGCGCATCTGAAGTCGCTTATCGCGCGTAAATCCATTAAAGCCATCATCGTCGTTCCCATGTGGGGTTATCCGCTGGAAATGAAAGCCGTGGTTGAATTTTGTCATTCACAAGGCATAAAGGTTATCGAAGACTGCGCACATGCTTTTGGCACCCGCTCAGACAATGCCTTTCTTGGCACTTTAGGGGACGTTTCCTGCTTTTCAACGCACGAGCGCAAACTGGTCAGTACCGGCGAGGGTGGCTTTTGTCTGACTAACGATGAGAACGTTTATGATCGCATGTTGAGCTGGCAGCATCACGGACTCAAGGCCTCAAGCCGGATCAGTGGTTATCTGCTGGGTGAGGATATTGGAACCAATGCCAAACTTTCTCCCATGTGTGCAGCCCTTGGCATCAGTCAGTTCCTGAAGCTCGATAAAAAAATCGCTGATCGCCGCACCTGTGCTGAAAAAGTCCGTCATGCGCTTTCAGCTGTGGCGGAGATAAAAGAATTTCCGCGTTACCAGAATGAAGAAATCAATGGCTATTCCCTGGTCTATTACCACCTTAACGGGTCAAGCGTACAGCAGGGGCTCGAGATGCTGAATCAGGGTGTGATGTCAGACACGACGCGATATAAATACAAGGCGCTTTACCGTGAGCCGGCCTTTACGGATTACGAGGAAAACTGCCCGAACGCGGAACATATCATCGACACCATTTTCACGGTTCCTTGCCATGAAGGATTAACTGACGCTGATATTGATTACATTGCCAGTGTAGTCAGCAGCAACTTCAGTCGCTGAGGATTTTTATGCTTACTATCATTCCTCAGTGTTCTGAAAGTGAAGGGGTCAGAAGACGTGAGCTTGAGGCTGTCATGCTGCTTGCTCAAAGCGACATGGCCGACTCACTCGCGGCGGTAGCCTCTTTTGAAGCTGCGCTGGCAGGATTTCTCGGCTTTACAGCTTGCGTGACGACCTCGTCCGACACGGCTGCTCTGAGTGTCATGGCCGGCGCGATGGGTTTAATGCCTGGTGATGAGGTATTGATCTCTCCGGACGTCTCAGCGTGGGTCGCAGCCGCACTGGTGCATGACGGCATGAAACTGACGCTTATTGATTACGCTCCCGGCACCCTGCATATCGATGCCGTAAAGCTGAAGGAAAACCTGACTGACAGGTCTCGTTTAGTCATTATTTCCTCTCACTTCAGTTTTCCGGAACATGAGGCGGTCCTTCAGGATTTATGCCGTCTGCACAGTTTGATCCCGGTGGTTGAGGTGACAGCTTCATGCCTGGCTGATCCTGAACGGATGACGCGCGTAGCAGGATTCGATATTGCCTTAGTTTCTCTTCGCGAAGGCCGTGGCACACTGTCGACCGGCGAGGGGGGAGCGCTTTTTTACCGGCGCGATGACTGGGCAAGAAAAGCCAAAAGCTTCTCTCAGTTCTCCGATCTGGATGGTGTGCATCAGGGAGTCAATCACAAGCTGAGCGGCATCCAGTGTGTTCTGGGTCAGATAAGGCTGACGGTGCTGGCGGAAACCGTCATCGCCGTGCCTGATCAATGGAAGCAACACTGCGAATGGTGCGAGCAGTTTAAAATCACAGATTTTGCCCAGCATGAGCGATACCTGCCTTCTGGCTGGATCATTGAGAAACATGCCGCAGCGGCGCATGAGGTTCCGTGCGAGCCTTTACCTGTGCTCACAGGTTTTCCTGCTTCATATTCGTCAGCTTTGCCTGAAGCACAGAAAATGTGCCAGAAATGGGCGCTGCTTCCTCTGAGCGTGGGGGGCGCAGCATGAAGAATCCTCCGGCCATCAGGGAAAGTTTTTACCCTTCGGGACAGGGAGAAGAATCTCTGGTACTGAATGCGTTAGAAAGAGGCATTCGCGGAGACTCCGAAGCTGTTGGCGTATATGAAGACGCGCTTGGAGCCCACTTTGGAGCGGAGAATGTGATTGCAACGTCTTCGGGATATGGATCGCTTGTGGTGGCGCTGAGCGCGATGGGCCTCAAGCCCGGTGACAATGTATTACTCACCCCCACATGCCCGCTCTGTACGGTTTATGCCCTGACATTTCTCAGGATTGAACCCGTATTTTGTGACATCCGGCCTGATGATTTCACCCTGGATCTGAGTATGGCCGAAAAGCTGGTCAATGGACGAACCCGGGCCATTATTGATATTCCTATGTGGGGCTATCCCGTAGATGCGGAGTCTGTAAGCACATTTGCCCGTTCCCGTAATCTCTGGTATCTGCTGGATATTGCGCTTGCGCACAAGGCGATATTCAAAGAAAGGCTGCAGTGGCAATGGGCGGATATTGCTACCTTTTCCACGCACCACAGCAAAACCCTGGTTACAGGGGAAGGCGGGGGGATCCTAACAGACAATGCTGAACTGGCCGGTCGTGCTCGGGCTTTCATTCGGGGCGGTTTTACCGGCGAGAAACCCGGTCTGAATTTTTCACTCAGTGGACTACAGGCCGCGCTGGGCAAAGCAAGGCTTTCCCGCCTCGAGACTGATGTGCAGCACCGTCGACAGACTATGCGCGCAATCACCAGCCGCCTGACGAACCCGTTTTTAGAAGCCCTGCCTGTTCTTCCTGGCGGGGAACCTGCCGGAACCCGTCTGCTGATCCGAACGACATCAGGCAGTAACAAAAGCCTGCTGGATCACCAGCTTCAGGCCGGGATCCCTTCGGACATTGCGTTATACGACTGTAAGGCGCTGTACCAGTACCCTGTTCTACGGGACAGGCAGGCTGCATGCCCGAATGCTGAGCGTATGCTTGCGTCTCTCAGCACAATACCGGTTCATCCCGAAATAGGGGCTGACGAAATCGACACTATCGTATCCGTTCTGAACCGTTTTCGTTTATCAGAGCAAGAAGAGGGTCGGCTGTGACAAACCATAACAGTTGCACTGATACCGCGATCGTCATTGGTGCAAGCATCGCGGGCTGTCTGACGGCCTCAGTGCTGTCGAAACATTTCAGGCAGGTTGTCCTGCTGGATTTAGACCGTTTCCCCGCTAAGCCGGATACGCGGCAGACCGTTCCACAGGAACACCATGTACACCTGCTTTTGCGTCGGGGTCTGCAGACTATCGAAACCTTTTTTCCTGGCTTCAAAGCGCGACTGCGTGAAGCAGGCGCGGAGGAGATAGATTTGTCCCATGGCGTCAAGTGCTACGCAGGCACGGGTTGGCGACAGCGCTGGCCAACGGGGATTACTGCGCATTACTGTTCTCGAACGCTTCTGGAGTATGTGATTCGACAGGAGGCATCCGATCTTCACAACGTCACGATCCAGGAAGGCATCAGGGTCAGACAGCTTATCTGTCAGGATGAAGAGGTCCGCGGTGTAGTCGTAAGTGCCTCCGGTGCGGAACATACTTTCGATGCAGATCTTGTCATAGATGCATCCGGACGAAACTCTAAGGCATCCGCCTGGCTCAGGCAGATGGGGTACGGTGAGGTGGAACGTGAGGAGGTTGCGAATCAGCTGGGTTATGTTTCGCGCGTCTACAAGCGTGACCCAAAGGGCAATACAAACTGGAAAGTTCTGCTTGTCACTCCTGATCTTCCTGAAACACGGACCATGGGGGTTATAAGCCCTGTTGAAGGGGAGCGTTATATCGTCACTGCCGGCGGCTGGTTTGGGGCCTGCCCTAAACCCAATGAAACCGACTTTATGCGGTTTCTTGCTGACCTGCCTGTTCCGGACATTCACGATGAAGTTAAAAAGTTAGAGCCTCAGGGCGATTTTCATCAGTTCAAGATGCCCTCCAGCCTTCGCCGGCGGTTTGACCTGCTTCCGGTTTTACCGGCGCGCTTTCTGGCTGTGGGCGATGCGCTCTGCAGCATTAATCCCATTTACAGCCAGGGAATGAGCGTGTCGGCACTCCAGGTTGAAGCACTGGCCAGCCATATCAGCGTTTACCTGAACGGGGAAGTTTCAGGTCAACAGATGTTCGGTGAACTCATGAAGGCAACGTCCGTCTCATGGGATCAGGCTAAGGCGAGCGATGAGAGTCTGCAGCCGGTTACCGCTAAGCCAGGTGTGCTGCAGCGTCTCACTTCCGGCTATATGAAACTTGTTCATGCTGCGTCTTTTCATCAACGCGATGTGGCAATCACCACACTTAAGGTGATGAATCTGCTTGAACCCAAAGAATCCATGTTTCGCCTCCCGGTGATCCGGGCGTCACTGTTCAGCGCGGTCGCGCGCCTGCTAAGGTAGGACTCTGTCAATGAAACACTCAGGCCAAATCAGACATGTTATTTTCGACTGGAACGGCACGCTGGTAGACGATCTCGCACTGGCAGTCAGAGGCATGAATGCCGTCAGAGAGTTACAAATGCTGCCCCCGATGAATGCTGAACTCTATCGTCAGCACTTCGGCTTCCCCATCCGCTCGTTTTATCAGGCGCTGGGTATTGACTGCGAATCCGCTTTATTTGATGAGCTCATCCGTACCTATCTTGGCATCTTTAATCGCGACATTGGCACCTGTGCCCTGCACACCGGTGCGTTAGGCATGATTAATGATCTCAGGGCACAGAACATCACCGTTTCTGTTTTGTCCGCAAGCCAGCAGCACACCCTGGAAAGTAATCTGAACAGTGCGGGAATAAATCACCTTGTGGATCATGTCTACGGCCTGACTGACACCCGGGCCATGGGAAAAGGTGACATCGCTCTGCAACTGGACAACCTACTGGGTAAACCGGGCTCTTCTGCACTGATGATAGGCGATACCGATCACGACATCGAAGTTGCCCTGCAGTGTGGCTGGCAGGTGGCATCTGTGTCACATGGCCATCAGACCAGTGAACGCCTGCGCTCTATTCATGACCACGTTTATACGGACCTTCCGTCTGTTCACCGTGCCTGGTTCGCGCCATTTAAGGAAGAACTGCCATGCTGAATTCCGCGACAGTGCAGCCCGTCATGCTCAGCATGATCTTCTCCAGCATCGTCATCCGTCTGCTGCTGAAATTTTACTACCGGGATGGCGAGCGCATCCTGCCAAAACTCAAACTGGCACCTGCTGAGAAAGGGCATATCAGCTATTACAAACGTTTTGACACGCTACTGGCACCATTACCGTTTATCTACTGCTGGCTGGAGACATTTGCTGCAGTACTTTTCTATCGCTGGACCGGATACCATCCTCTTGCAGGGCTGTTACTTGCCATCATTGCTGCGGGACGTTTTCGGGCCCTTCAGGAAATCGGGCACAATGCCCTTCACGTTGCTTTATGCCGTTCAAAGAAGCTCCAGTGGTTCCTTTCAAACGTTTTCTTTCAGTTTCCGACACTGAAACGCGACATGGACTCCCGTTTTAACACGCATGTGCGGGACCATCATCCCAATGCAGACATACCGGGTAAAGACCCCAACCTGCGACGGGTTACTGCGGCAGGGATGAAGCCGGGGATTACACGTTTTCAGTTTCTCCTTGCATTATTTTATCCTGTGAGCCCCCGAGGCGTTCTGGCCAATATTCGCGGCAACCTTCATGACACGCTCTATGAAAATGCTTCGGTTGGCACGGCTCTGCTGAGAGCAGCGGCAACGTTAACCATTATGGCCGTTTACGGTTGGCTTGGGGGAATGATGGGGCTGCTGGTGGGCTGGCTGCTTCCGGTACTGACGCTGTATCCATTATTCGCCTGGTGGTCACTGCTTTCAAAACACCGCTGGCATACGACCTATGTGCCTCAGCGGAACCGCCTGGCACACGATTATGAACACGGGCGCGCAACCGACTTTGCGGGGCTGGCTGGCATTATCCAGCGTTACCTGATCTTTCCTATGTCCGATGCTTATCATCTGGCACACCACGTTTATCCCAACGTTCGCTACCAGTATCTCCCGGCAGTAGACCGGGCGCTGAAAATTAATGAGCCCCGTTATACCCAGTACATTTCGCGGGGGATGATTTTTGGTTCAGACGGCCAGCCTGCTGCTCTGTCTGAACTGTATCACCGACTTGTCAGCCCGGTCCGCTTACCCGTCACTGAAAACGAAACAGGAACATCACATGAATAAGAAAGCCCGCATTGGCATCATCTGTGGTAGTGGGATGGATAAGTTATCCATCATTGAGTCGCCTGAGCGTGTGGAGGTAAAGACAGCGTTTGGTGATCCTTCGGGTCAAATCACTCTGGGTGACATTGGCGGGGTTCCTGTAGCCATTATCAATCGTCATGGTATCGGGCATACGCGCTTACCGTCAGAAATTAATGTAAGAGCCAATATTGCCGCACTGAAAATGCTGGGTGTTGACCAGATTCTCTCTTTCAGTGCAGTGGGAAGCCTGACGGCTTCTGCTCCTCCTGGAACCTTCGTGGCCGTAGACCAGTTCATTGATCGCACCTACCGTCGGGTAAATACATTTTTCAGTGCCGGCGTTGTTGCGCATGTTCCGTTTGGCGAACCGGTCTGCGGAAATAATCATTCTCACGTTGTAGGTTCGCTCAGGGAAATGGAAATACCCCATTTAACTACAGGTCTCTACGTTGTGATGGAAGGCCCACAGTTTTCCACGCGTGCAGAATCGGTCTTCCATCAACAGATTGGGGGTACGGTCATCGGAATGACCGCTATGCCGGAGCCTAAACTCTGCCGTGAAGCGGAGATTTGCTACAACATGATTGCCATGGTAACGGACTACGACTGCTGGCATACCGGCCATGATGATGTTAACGCAGCCATGGTGAGTGAGCAGATGAAAGAAAATATCAGGCAGGCGGAGGCACTGCTGTCTCATCTCGTCCCCACGCTGGTACGGCCTGACTCAGCGTGTCCGGCAGGGTGTGATCATGCACTTGATGGTGCCATCATGACCAGTCCGGACCTGATTAATTCCACTACTGTCGAGCGTTACTCCCCGTTGCTTGACCGCGTGTTCCCGCAGGGACAGTAACCGTTGAATATCGTTTTTTTAAGGAGAGTTAAATATGAAATATCAGGCCGGTCTTTTGTTCGATCTGGATGGAACATTGCTGGATACAGATCCACTTCATATCAATGCGTTTAACCAGCTTCTCGCTGATTTTGGTCAGTCAGTCACACTGGAGTATTACAACGAAAAAATCATGGGTGCACCCATGGACACGATTACCCGTGATTTATTCCCGTCGAAGTCCGCCGAAGAGCGTCACGCTCTGGGGGAGCGCAAAGAAGCCCTTTTCCGTGAACAGCTTAATGGGCCACTGGAAGGGCGACCCGGGGTCAATGAATTTTTCCATAAAGCGAAGGAACAGGGTGTCGGCATCTGTGTGGTAACCAATGCGCCCAGAGAAAGCGCAGAGATGATGCTGCGTGGACTGGACCTTCATGACTTCGTCGATCACCTGCTGATTGGTGCAGAACTGCCCCACAGCAAACCTGATCCCTATCCCTACCAGCAAGCCATGCGTCTGCTCGGCATTTCACCTGCTCAGGCGCTGGCATTCGAAGACTCCGGCCCCGGCGTCCAGTCTGCCTCCTCTGCAGGTGTGTTTACCTTTGGTCTCAAAGGGGCGCTGGGAGAGGAGGCACTTCTCCGGCATGGCGCCTCCGCCGCCATTGCCGATTTTACGGATCCTTCACTTGCGCGTCGTTTTGAAACGTTAGTGGCATAGGGAAAGCGCCTCCATGACTTCCATTGTGATTGACGCACCTACCGGAAGCGGTACACGGGCCCGTATAAAAGCCTACAGCTCATTTGAACCTTATGAACTGCAGGAATATCTGCGCAGACTCGCCCTGCATTTGCCGGACGTGGCGATTGAGATAGAGCGTATGTCCACGTCTGCGCTCCGAAACCGCCTCGAAGCAGAAAAGGACGCACCGCAGGCTGACATGATCCTTGGGTGGGCTGACACGGCGGCAAAAACGGTGCATCTGGGCACCAGACTGTTTTCTCCTGGGGGAGACGCGGACGGATACCTGCGTGTGACAGGCTTTTCAACCGCAATTGTTTCCGATCCGCGTCTGCTGGCGCAGCAGAATGTCCTGATCAGTAACTGGGGGGACTTAGCCCATCCTGGCCTGGAGGGCATGATCGCATTTCCTAATCCGGTACAGTCAGGTGCAGGTTTTTTAGCCCTGGCGACACTGCTCCAGGCTTATGGCGAAAAGGAAGGATGGGCTCTTCTGGAGGCCATTCTGCGCAATGCCGCAGTGTGCCCTGATTCCGCCTGGGAGCCGGCGAAACTGACAGGGGAAGGTACCATTGCGGCTGGAGTGACGGTAAAAATTGCCGCATATAAGCGAAAGAGCCAGTCGCCGCAACTCTGTGTGACGGAACCGGCAGGCATGTCGGGGGCAGAACCAGAGGTCTACGCGGGATTTTCATCAACGTCTCATCCTGATGTCGTTACAGACATTCTTCAGTGGTTGTGCAGCGATGAGGCAAACAGCATCTTTACCGGCTTTAACAAAATTATCCTCTCAGATAAGGATAAGGGGCCCTTTACCATCGACGTCGGCCATGCTGTGTCACAGCGCGCCAGGTGGTTGTCTCATTTTGAATCACTCATGAACGGAAAAACATTATGACGCGAACTGACTTCTCTCCCGCACCCACGACGGCCTCCATTAATCAGGAGACGGTGCTGGCGCACGACTGGGGAAAATTAACGAAATATGACATGACTCACGTCAGGAGTGACGGTTCAGAACAGCGGTTTACCCGTGAAGCCTACGACCGCGGCCATGGTGCGACGATCCTGCTCTATAACCGTGATGATAAATCGATAATTCTGACCAGCCAGTTCCGTATGCCGGCTTTTCTCACCGGGCATCACTATGAGCTGATTGAGGCCTGCGCTGGCTTACTTGATGAACGCGACGCAGTTCAGGCCATCAGGACCGAGGCAGAAGAAGAAACGGGTTACAAGCTTGGTGAAGTCACCAAAATCGGTGAAATCTTCATGAGCCCTGGTTCTGTCACTGAGCGTCTCCACTTTTTTATCGCGCCGTTCACAAGAGAGATGCGCGTGAATGAGGGCGGTGGTGTTGCAGAAGAAGGTGAGGATATCAAAGTGCTCGAGATCCCGATGCGCACAGCACTCGACATGATTGACAACGGCCAGATAATTGACGGAAAAACGATCATTCTGATCCAGCATCTGGTCATCAAAGGCATCTGCACACCGTAAATACGCTCTGAAAGGATGAACGTTATGTCAGCACAGAGCATGGAAAAGTCGCGCTTCAGGCGCGACTACTACACGCTGTATCTGTATATCATGTCGGTTGTGTGCGGTATTCACCAGGCGATTCTGGGTTCCGTAACGCCTTTTTTACGGGATGAACTCGGCATGTCAAAAGTCGTGATTGGCTGGCATTTCAGCCTTTATGCGATAGGTATGTTTTGTTCAGGATTCATCTTTACCCGTATGGCCCTGACGGTATCCCCTAAAAAGATCCTGCTGAGCAGTGCATGGCTGGTCGCCATCGCGGTCGCTGTTTTCGCCCTTCCATTAGGGGTCACGGGTAACCTTTTGCTCTCGCTGGGGCTGGGCCTTGCGGGGGGCGCCATGCAGATCGCCATTCAGGAGGCGCTGGCCCGGCATCATGGCGAAAACAGCGGTATCGCCATCACCGAAGGGTGCATATTTTCTGCGATTGGCGTTTTTATAGGGCCTCTGGTCATCGGGTACTCTGTGGAGCTGGGCGCGGGATGGCGTATTGCCATGTTCCTCCCGCTCGTGGCCCTTTTACCTCTTTTGTGTGTGCTCCCCAAAAACATTCCTCAGTCTCCGCCGGGCGCAGGCAGCACACAGGCCGCCGTTTCTCAGTCTAAACCGACCAGACTGCCCCTGGTCGCTTATCTGATGTTCGGGATGATCTTTTTAGGGATCGCAGCGGAGTGGGGGATTGGCTTCTGGGGAGCGCAATTCCTGGAGGAGCAACTTTCACTTACGCCCGCCAGTGGTGTTGCCATGATGTCCGTTTTCTTTGGCGGGACCATTGCCGGACGCATTATCGTGAGTCGCCTTCTGATGCATTTCCGCATACAGGGGATACTGTTATGGACCATCATCCTGAGTGGGCTCGGGATGCTGCTACTCTGGCTGGTACCCACGACGACAGCGGCGGTGATCGCTCTGTTAATAACCGGGGCGTGCCTGGGGAACTTTTTTCCGCTTATTCTTTCTGTCGCCACCTGGCAGCCACCTGAGCTGCTGTCAAAAATCTCTGCGGGCGCGACACAGTCAGTAGGGCTTGCCTTGCTCCTCGCGCCCCTGTTTTTAGGCAAACTCGGAGAGGAAGTGGGTCTGGTTCCGGCAATGGGCACTCTGATTGTCATCCCCCCGGTCATGCTTATCGTAGATTTAATTTCCCGTAAAATGTCTAAACAGTGAGGCAGGCAACATGAAGGTTCTGGTTACAGGTGGTACCGGCTATATCGGTTCACACATAGTGGTTGAACTGATTCAGAATGGCCATGACGTGGTGATCCTGGACAATCTCGTTAACTCCGATGCCGGCGTTATCGACCGCATTGAGACGCTGACCGGGCGCAGACCCGTATTTACCAAGGGCGATATCAGGGATGCCTCATGCCTTAAAGCGCTGTTTGCCGAAAACGGTATTGACTTAGTTATTCATACCGCAGGCCTTAAAGCCGTAGGGGAAAGCACCCGGCTTCCCCTGGAATATTATCATGCTAACGTCGCGGGCACAGTAACACTGTGCCAGGCAATGCGCGAGGCAGGGATCTTCAGGCTCGCGTTCAGTTCATCGGCGACGGTATATGGCGCCGAAGCACCCATTCCCTACAAAGAGACCATGCCCCGAGGCACGACCGTGAATCCCTACGGTACCTCCAAAGCCATGATAGAGGGTGTGCTTGAAGACCTCTGCCATTCGGATCCCCGCTGGTCAGTTGCCTTCCTGCGCTTCTTCAATCCTATCGGCGCCCATTCTTCCGGTATGCTGGGTGAACTGCCATCGGGTATTCCCAACAACCTGATGCCTTTTATCACGCAGGTCGCGGCGGGGCACCTCAAAGAACTGTCCGTTTACGGAGATGATTACCAGACAGAAGATGGTACCTGCAAGCGTGATTATCTGCATGTCATGGATATTGCCCGCGGGCATCTCAGCGTGCTGTCAGTGATGGACAAACCGGGTGTGCATATTTTCAACCTCGGGACGGGGAAGGGGACATCAGTTCTGGAGCTCCTGGAATGCTTCCAGACTGAAAACGGGCTTGAAATACCCTATGCTATCCGGCCACGTCGGGAAGGGGATTTACCGGCCTTCTGGGCTGACGTTGAAAAAGCAAGGACTCAACTGGGCTGGGAGGCACAGATGTCGCTTGAAGACATGGTGCGGCATTCCTGGCAGTGGCAGAAAAATTATGCGGAAGAAACGTCAGGTGCCGAATGATGCCTGACCGTTCCTCGTGATTGCGTCCGGGAACAGCACATACTCAGAACGCCTGCGTTCTGAGTATGTGATCATGAAGTATTAATTTACTGAGGTACTGGCATGCTGGCCGCTGCGTGCGAGAGCGCAAAGGATCCTGCAATGGGCCAGCATCAGTCACAGGATCATTTCCGTCATCTGCTAATGATGGTTAAGACGGAATGTTATCAATCATCAAAGAGCTGAGCACACTCAAGGTAAAATTAAAAACAGCACTTTAAAATCAACCAATTAACCAGTTTTGACCGGATTATTTTAACGATAATCCCTTACTGACAGGCGTAATAAGGACAGTTAACCCGGATTTTTAATATGGGGAGAGCTGTTCATTTTTACTATGAAATTCTCCTTTTTGATGATTTTAGCCCCTCTTTCACACCAGTAATCAGTAAAACTGAAAAATTCGTCAGAAGAAAGACTGAAGCAAAGCTCGACTTTCTCCTGCCCGCTGGCAAGCATTTCATTGGCTTCATTGATGTCAGAGGCTTTTGCAGGTTTCATTATGAGCATCCTGTGGGCTTACAGGCATTTGCCTTTCTCAGTGCCCTTAAACTACCACAAATTTGAAGATGAAGAAGCCTGATGTGAAACTGTCATAATCTGCGGGGGGCAATATGTACAAAATTAATCCATCCGGATTATAAACGTTGGTCACCCGCAACAGTGGATGTATCTTTTTCGCTGAATCTGACCACTGTCACGGCCAATTTAAACACAGCTAAACAAACCAAGTGCTGACATCAGGAAGTAGGTACCAACAGGAGTAGGGACAGTGTGGAATGACGTATTAAGCGAAGCAATCAGACATGGCTGGCATTTACAGACATTTTCAATTTTGATTTTACTGGCGATTATCTATAAGTGGCTTGTAAGGACTAATCCGGCAGCACTCTTCAAAAGTCTTTTCAGCTTTCGGAAGTACAGGCTTGAAAGGATGAAATCTCTTGATTATCTGACCCAAGATGAGCGAATATGCATCGATCAGGAACTGAGGATGATAAATAACCTCGCACTGACCGGTCTCAGCACACCAGGGCTTCAAAAAGCAGCCCTTAAATTCGCTTCTCACTGCGGAGTGCGTGGTAAATATCTTACAAGCTGGCGAAGGTATCTTTCTGAAAAAGGAGGAAAAATACTTTTTAATCGTGCTCGTTATGATCGCAACCTCAAAATCTCTATACGCATAATCCTTCCTGTTAGCCTGATATTATTGGCGATTATTGTCGGGTTACTCACTTGGCATTTTGGCAGAAAGAATTTCATGGGCATCCTTCTTTTGAACTTGGATCTCTGGGTGGTTCCTCTGAACTATTTCACTTCACCCGTCTCGATCAAGCTCACGAATGAGATGGAGGCCTACGTCATGGACTTTAACGCTCATCCTGATGCTGACGCTTTAGCGATAGTAGCTAAATACTGACTATATTCGGAGTCAGTTATGTTGCACATCAAGTGTTGCTATCCACTTAACTCGCGGCGGCGGTTAACCAGTTCCAGCAGCCCAGACTCCCGATACCGAGCTGGCACTGGAAATCCGCAAGGCCGAGTTGTTGCAACGCAAGCGACATAGTGAGCCCGCTATCAGCGAATACTTGCAGGATCTTGAGGCAGTTAATTTCATTTTTAAAATTCTTCACAAGAAGCTGTCATAACAGGTTCCTCAGCAGGTAGACTGAAGCGACGAGGTAAAATTTGCCATTATAACAAAAGTGCGCATAATGCTATTTATGTTAAATGATTTATTCGCTAGGTCAGAGGCTTAACTTTGCCACCTTTAGCCTAACTTGTATGACAAAAGAAATAGACGGGTCTGTTGTTATCAATCATGATTGCCACATCTCTTTGCAGCTTCGGTCACAATTTGCTGCCTGATTATTCCCGGATGATTGGTTTGTAATTTAACGAGAAGTGGATCATTGATGATTATACCGCTGAAAAAATGCACAAGACAGGGTGAGCCCTACCAGCGCCGTACTGACATCGAAGATATTCTGTGCGAGCTTGACACACTTGCTGTTGATCAATTAGTTGCCCGGCTTACATGCGGAAATACCCCTGTTCCCTTAGAAATACTCTTTTATTACTTACGCCACAGTGAGATAAGACTTGCGCAACAGCATCTTCAACCGGTCTTCACAACGTTCTATGACCGGGTAGATTCAGCGCTACGCAGTGCTTTGTCCCCTATACATTTTGCTCAGACAGATTCTATTTGCGATGAAATTACTGGGCAATTGTTGGAAATGATTGCGCAGGAAAGAAATTCTCATGAAGACAATATGTATTACTGGGAAGTCAATTTTAACCACGCGCTATCCAGCCTTCGAAAGGATGTGCTTAAAAGAATTGGTCCAGCCCGTAAAACCGACCCTCTCATCAATTATCAGCCCTTAATGAAAGAAGATGAAGAAGGTACAGATTTTCATCCCAAAGTTGAGGATGCCGCTGAACGCTTTTTCAACCCCACCCCCTCATTATTAGATGATGAAGCTTTCCGGTTATGCCTGATGGAGGCGATTAACACCCTACCAGAAGATGAAAAACGTGTAGTTGGGTTATTCTTACAGGGTATGCAGATCGAGTCTCTGAACCCTGAAGTGATGACCATTGCAAAAGCGTTAGCATGCACAGACAGAACTGTACGCAACAGACTAAGTCGTGCTCACGAACTCCTGCGAACCCAACTGCAGAATGAGGGCTATGATGAAATTTAAAAGCGAAGCGTCCAAAGAAGCCGTATTACACGCGTTTTCAAAGGAAAACAATCGCAATGCAGAAACACTGGCGAGTTATCTAAAACGATACCCGGAATACAATGAATCGATTATAGATTTATCTATTGAGTTACTGACAGCGCCTTCTTTCGATAAATTATCGACTGAATCGCAGTCAGATGAGAAGAGCAAAAAAGCCTGGTTAACATTCCAATCCATGCTGAACCCGGATGATCCGGCATCCGCGATGTCTCAAAACATCGCTAATCCGCTGTCTGAAATGAACACTCTGCAGTTTAAAGAATTAGCAAATGACTTAAATGTCACTCGCCTTTTCTTGTCCCGCATCCGCGACAACGCAGTTCAGGTCAGCACGATACCTGCACAGTTTATTAAATTGCTTGCACAACATCTCAAACTACCCATTGAGACATTACAGGAGATATTAACTGCTCCGCCTGAGATTGCTGCAGGGCAGCGTTTTAAGGCCTCAGGGAAACCCAGTGCGGGACAAAAAGTTACTTTTGATGAACTATTAGCTACATCAGGATTAAGCGAGTCACAGCAGGTGATGTTGAAGGCCATGAAGGACTAATTGCAGAATGGATGCTATTGAAGCAGCCCGACAAACGGCTGAAAGTCTTCACCAAGCAGCGGCAAAACGGGGCTGCAATCTATGCGACCTGCTTGGTTATGTCCTTAATGAAGCCGAGCTACGAGATGTTGAGGTTTATGCTATTCCCGGTGGAGACCCTCAGCTTAACGGTGCCAGGGCTCTCTTTGACAGTCAAGCCAGAGTCATCCTTTACGAGGATGTGGGCAGCAGCTTTGAAAAAGCATTCCTAATCGCACATGAAATTGGTCACTTAGAACTCGAAGGCTCAGAAGAAGATAGCCTGACCAACAACACCGAACATGACCGGGCTTCTGAGGGCCCTGCCACAAGCATTGAAAGTGTCGTCGATTATGGGAGTCATGAGCGGCGGGAAATAATAATGGACTTATTTGCTCGCGAGCTATTACTTCCCCGCTATCTAATGAGGAGCATGCACGTCGATGAGCACATGTCTTCGCACGATATTGCAGATAAATACCAAGCCCCTTTGAATGTTGTCCAGCAACAATTAGTTGATGCGCTTTTACTCCCGCTCTGTAAATCAGAATCTAATGCCCATTCGAACCCCGTCAGCCCGGTTGATTTTGATAAGTCGCAACAACTTGCTGCAATACATCGCGGTAGCCCGTTTCTGCTTCAAGCCGGCCCTGGCACTGGGAAAACCCGAACATTAGTGCATCGTGTTGAATCGTTGCTTGAAGAAGGGGTTGACCCAGGAGCAATCCTGATACTGACATTTTCCAATAAAGCTGCCGGTGAATTACGAGAACGCATTTCATCTAAACATCCTAAAGCAATCACTACATTATGGATTGGCACGTTCCATTCTTTTGGGTTAGATATCGTTCATCGCTTTCACGATCGCCTTGGCTTGTCTGAAAAACCAGCACTGATATCACGCGATGAAGCAATAGACCTCCTTGAAGACGAGCTTGCATCGCTGGACATTAAGCATTTCCGGAATTTGTACGACCCTGCATTAGATCTGAGCGATATGCTATCAGCCATCTCACGGGCCAAGGATGAGGTGATCGATGCCACTGAGTACACAGCGCTGGCTGAAGCAATGCTGTCTGCAGCTACAGATGAAACTCAAAAAATACAAGCAGAGAAATGTCTGGATGTTGCGCTCCTGTATCAGGCATACGAAGCATTACTGAAGCAAAGGGACAGTATTGATTTTGGCGATTTAGTCTCTCTTCCAGTGAAACTGGTAGAAGAAGATGCTGAGGTCAGACGTTCGCTTTCACTACGCCACCAACATATTCTTGTTGACGAATATCAGGATGTAAACCGGGCTTCTGTCCGTTTACTTAAAGCGATATCTGGTGATAGCAAGCGACTTTGGGTTGTCGGAGACGCCAGACAATCTATCTACCGCTTCAGAGGAGCATCATCGACCAACATGGGGCGATTCGCCTCTGACTTCGATGGTGCAACAATCAAAAAACTGGATACTAATTATCGTTCCGGCGGCGAAATTGTCGAGCTATATCGTCTCTTCTCAGAAGACATGAAAGCTTCGGAAGGTGCATTGCCACTTAAGCTCAGAGCTAATCGTGGCAATCTGGGGAATCATCCTGAACTAAGATTAGCGACGACTGTAGATGACGAAATATCATTGATTGCGGGAGCAATTGAAGACAGCCGTATAGCAGGTATGGAATATAAAGATCAAGCTATACTCTGCACGTCTAATAATCGTCTGAGTGAAATTGCCGCCCATCTTGAAAAGCTGGGCATCCCCATTTTGTATTTGGGAAGCGTATTTGAACGCGATGAAATAAAAGACTTACTTTCATTATTATCTTTAGTCACCGACAGACGGGCTTCAGGCCTAATTCGCGCAGCGACAATACCTGGCTATAAGATAGATCTAGGTGATGTCCTCACAATTCAGAACCGCCTTCGTGAAGTCGACTGTCCTCCTCAAGACTGGATGTCATTAACAGACGAAGACTGCGTGGCTGGCGAGCGTTCAGCTGACTCACTTATGCGCCTTTCACGAATTATTGGAGAATTCCAACCATACGATGCTCCTTGGTCAGTTTTAATGAGCCTAGTCATCGATCACATGGGTTGGGCAAAAAAAATATACCAGGCAGGTGATCTACAAAGCCAAATGAAAGGAATTGCTATCTGGCAACTTCTTAATTTTTCCCGAACCCCCATCAAAGGGACAGGTTTTCCAATTGATCGGCTGTTATCAAGAATTCGACGTATTGTATTGTTATCCGAGGATCGTGAAATCAGGCAGTTGCCGCAGTCAGCCCAGGAGATTGACGGGGTACGACTGATGACAATACACGCCAGTAAAGGCCTGGAGTTTAAGGTCGTCCACCTTCCAGGTCTGATCGCTGGCGGTTTACCTGGATCTAATCGGTCACCTCGCTGTCCCCCACCGGATGGATTGATTAACGGTTCCCAGGGTATGACCGGGCTTGAAGCAACGAAGGCAGGCCATGATGAAGAAGAAGAGTGCAAATTCTTCGTAGCCACATCGCGAGCCAAAGACAACTTGGTTCTCTACGCGTCATCAGTTCAGGCTAACGGTAATAAGCGAAATCGTTCAATTTTTATCGATCGTATAGCTTCTTCCCTTATTACCCGAAAAAACCCGCCCCGGAAACAGCTCCAACTATCTGAATCTGAGGTTCTGACGCCGGCCAAAGGAGCATTGTCGCTGACGGACAGACAGATTAGTTTGTACGACAGGTGTCCAAGACGTTTTCTCTACACCCACATGCTTTCGTTAGCAGGAAAACGAAGTGAGAGCGGTTTTTTGAAAATGCATACTGCCATCTACGAGATTTTAGACTGGCTCAAACACCATCATAGCGACTCTTCGCCTGATATGAAGGAACTGGAGGCCCGGTTTAGAGAGTCGTGGCTCAAGAGTGGACCTGTGGACCATAGTTACGCAGATGATTATCTGCGCATAGGTCAGCGTCTGGTCCAATATCTTATAGAGACCCGTCAGGGGCTTAAGCTGGTAAAACCAGAAGTACTGCAACTGTCATACCCTGAAGGAACGATCATTGTTTTACCCGACGAGGTAACACTAAATGAGGATGGAACCCATTGTGTCCGCCGTATTAAAACCGGTAAAAAGGGTAGTGATGAATTTGACCGTATTGAATATACGCTCCTGTTAGAGGCAGCAGGGCGTCATTATGGTAAGGATTTCCGGGTGCAGGCCGTACACCTGGCCGGAGAAACACAAGAGATCGTAACAGTGAGTACCCGTAAGCAAAAAGCACGCCTCGATAAAGCTCAAACAGCTATAACATCGATAAGTCGTGGCTTTTTCCCCGCAAGTCCGGACAGCCGGGTTTGTCCGCGATGCCCGAACTTTTTTGTGTGTGGCAAAATTCCTATTGATGATTCTGAAAAAAAATAAGTGATTTAGCTTTCCGGTTGGTGAATTCGTATCGATTAACCCTCTGAACGGCTCTGAAACCGCATGGTGCGGTTAGCCATCAAGAGGATTACTCAATATGAACAATTCAAACTCACCATCACAAGCGTTCGTTGAGCACGAAGATATTGCTCTTTCCCGACGAGAAGGACGCCCGTTGCGCCCCGCTCATCATTACCTTATCGAAGTACTTGACCCTGACTGGCATGGTACTGCTATCGAAATTACCGATCCTGTGCCAACCGGGCGCCAGATTTTAACGGCTGCAGGAAAAAATCCTGCTGAACAATACATGCTTCTGATGGTTGATGAAAAAGGCGTACTCACTGAGGTTAACCTTGAAGATCAAGTCGATGTATACAATCAGGGCATTGAGCAATTCATTTTCTTCGAGAGTGATCGTCTTTTTTATGCATCACTAAATGGTCAGCGTTTTCCATGGGGACAATCTCACATTCGGGAAAATGTGCTGCGTAAAATTGGAAAAATCCCCGATAACTACTCTATCTGGCTTGAACATCAGAACCGGCCAGATGAGCTTCTTGAGGAAGGGCAAAGCGTTAATCTTGATGAACCTGGCCTGGAGAAACTGTACACCCGCCAAAAATGCTGGCAGCTCAATGTCCAAGGGGTCATAGTCAACTCTGAGCAGCCAACAATCATTGCCAGGGATGCCCTCAAAGCTGCAGGTTTTAATCCTGATAAGAGCTGGATTTTAGTGCTTAAGGTTAAGGGTGAGCCAAAGCAGACTATTGCTATGGATGACGTTATAGATCTGAGAAAACCCGGCATTGAAAAACTGCGCCTTACCCCTGCAGAAATCAATAATGGCGAAGCGGTTGTCACTTTTTCCCAAGATTTCTCGTTACTTGAGAAGGACAGCACATACCTTAATCAGCAGAACTATGATTGGGAAACTCGTCTCGCAGGAACTCGTCGCTGGCTGATTATTCATGGCTACCCCCTACCCGGGGGTTACAACCACGAGCAAATCAATTTAGCCGTTGAAATCCCTACCCTGTATCCAGATGCTCAGTTAGATATGTTCTATGTTTACCCTGCGCTTACTCTTACCAATGGGCAAATTATTCGTCAGACTGAATGTCAGGAAACGATTCTCGGTAATGCCTATCAGCGGTGGAGTCGCCATCTTAATGGGGCTACACGCTGGAATCCACAAACGGATAGTGTTACGACCCATCTGGCTGTAGTTGAAGAATCTCTTCTGCGGGAGGTGGAATAATGAAAGTCGTAAATCATGACTCTCGCGTCAGACTTGCTCTGAGTGAGAACCATCACAAAACGCTACATCAGCATCTTTTCCCTGGGGACGGCCTGGAGGCCGCAGCCATTATCCTGTGCGCACAAAGTTCTGTATCTCGCTATGTCGTCAAAGACATACTGCTGGTTGATCATTCGACATGCCGTATACGCACCCACGATTTCATCAGTTGGCCTGGCGCCTCTATTGAAGATGCCATTGATATGGCTGAGCAGCACAATTTATCCATACTACTCATGCACTCTCATCCTAGAGGGACATTGGTATTTTCTGATATGGATAATGGCAGCGATCGTGAAACCTTACCGGCTTTATTCGAAGCCAGCGAACGGTCAGACGTTCTTCATGGCTCGGCCATTATGACTTCCGACGGAGCAATTCACGCGCGGTTTTATAACAGCCAGCTGGAAATTATCACCGTTGACTCAGTACATTGTGCTGGTGACGATCTGAAATTATGGCGGCTTACTGAATATGACGGACTCCAGCCGCGCCCCATGGCCTTTTCATCACAAATGGGTAAAGATCTACGCTATCTTACCGCTTGTGTCGTAGGGGTATCAGGTACAGGGTCAGTCGTCGCTGAGCAATTGGCTCGTCTCGGGATCGGGCGGCTTATTCTTATCGACTTTGACGAAATTGAATTTAAAAACCTCAACCGTATTCTTAATTCCACGACCAAAGATGCGAGCAATGCCGTAGCCAAAGTTACCAGCATGGCGGCTGCGCTCTCTGCATATCGTAATGACATTGAGATGGTAACAGTTAAAGCTAGTATATCCACTCGAGAAGCCATAAATTCGGCAGGTATGGCTGATGTAATGTTCTGTTGCGTGGACAGCTTCGAAGGCCGACAGATGTGCGATCGCATCGCCGCAGCTTTCCTGCAACCATTGTTTGATGTGGCTGTTACCATTCCTACCAGACAAACTGAAAACGGTGCAACAATTGGAGATGTATGTGGCCGTCTGGATTATGTTAAGCCCGGCGGAAGTACACTGGCGGATCGTGGTGTTTATACTCCAGAAGCACTTCGCAGGGAGTACCTTCAAAAAGTTGCCCCCTACGAACTTTATGCTCAAGTTGCAGAAGGATATATCAAAGGTATAGCCGATGAAGCTCCTTCAGTGATAACTCTCAATATGCGAGCTGCCAGTGATTGCGTGATGGAGTTCATTGCTCGAGCATACCCGTTTCGCCATGAACCGAATAGCAAACGAGCTCGCACTATTTTCTCACTTGCAGCCAGTGAAGAGGATTTCATCAGCGCTTCAGACTTTGAGTGTGCGCCAAACCCTCATCTTGGCCGTGGATTAATTGAGCCGCTAATGGGCATGCCGATTTTTAACAAGGAGGAGCATTAATGCGTTGGCCCCACTGGATTTTAAAGCTGAAAGAAGCTCTGTTACCTCCCCGGCGCGTCATTATCGTAGAGGGGGACACTCCCCCATTGAAGCTTCCACGCCGCAATTTAGTCCTGGCGCGAGAAGGCTGCGAGGATTGGGCTGTGGCATTTCACTGTCCTTGCGGATGTGGCAAGCGACTTGAATTACTACTGCTCAAAGAAGCCAAGCCCAGTTGGTCAATCATGATTGATCAGAAGGACTTTCCAACGCTGCATCCTTCAGTGTGGTTACAAAAAGACTGTAAATCTCATTTCTGGCTGAGAAATGGAAAAGTGATTTGGGACAGCTAATCCTAGCTAAGATTATTCAGTTCAGGCTGCCGAAATTACACAGAAAAAAACGAACGATAGCCAATTGAGATACATATAGTCAAATTTTCACAAGTAAAGCGCAATTAAAACCATTCGATATTTTTTCTTTTGGCTGACCAATTAGACTAGCATTGAATAGACCAGAATCATCGAAGAGAATTTCAATGATGAAAATATTCAATTTATTAACTTCAAATTGCAGGCCGCCACACTTATGGCAAGCGGCCAGGCTAAAATCTACATGCCCAGAGTGTAAGTATCCCTGCTTTAGTTTCAGGCACTTTTTGAGATTTAGGTTTATCAGCCATAAGCAGGTATTCTTCCTGTGTCAGATTATTCAGAGATTCATGTGGCCGTTCGCTGTTGTATTACATCAGCCAGCACTCTATAATTTCCCGTACTTCGTTCAGTGTTCTGAACAGGTAAAAATCCAGGATTTCTGTACCATATGTCCGGTTGGACCGTTCGAAAAACGCATTTTGCGTGGGGTACTTGGCTTAATATTGCGAGCTGTGCATCATGTTCTTCGGTTCATTGTACCAGCGTCAGTAAGACAAGTTCGGGTCAATTGTCCATCCGGATAGCCGCGGTTTAACACGAGCCTGTCCAGTACCCGGACGACATGCTCAGCTAGGGTATTCAGGCCGATTTCTATAGGGTTAAAATTATCAGCCACATTGGAGGTCCGGAAACGTCTGCCACATACCAGCACATCGTGCATAAAATCGACAGGCCAGCTCTGGTTTAACGCTTCAGGCCAGTAGAGCTGGGTTACGCACTGGCAGTCGCTGCTTTCCCTTACGACGAAATTCATTTTAAGCAGGCAGTAAATCCGGTGAACGCGTTTATGCTTCCGGGTATTGCCCTGCCTGCGCAGCAGCAACATCCTGCATACCTGACGGATATACATCGCAAATTGCGTAACCAAATACCTGGTATAGTAATTTAATGAATTTGGCCACCTAAATTGGGGATCGTCAGAGAATATTATATCAACGGTACATGAATTTTTTTGTAATGAAGACTATGGCATGCGTCCCTCAGTTCTGCATTACATCAATGTTTTTAGGAGCTAATAATGTTTAAGAAAATTAAGCAGTGCGATAAAAATCATTAAAGGTATTATCGAGCATGTGATAAGCTATGTGTCGTTGTTTTTGAATTATTTTAATGGGAAGTTTTTGACTCGTATTAACTATTTTTTTCATAGGCGCTCAATATGAAATTCTCAAATGTTATAAAAGGCTTTTTCAACGATTGCAAAATTGAAGATCATCACTCTTTTTTTTTAGAAAGTGAGCTTGCAACACCAAATTATCTCAATTTCAATCAATTAATTTCATGGCCTCCAAATATATTTTTAATTTTAAACGCAGTCATTGACTATACTGATAAGTACAGACTCCTTGTTTCACCACAGTCGCACTTCAAATGGGATAAATTAAAAAAAGAAAAGACATCCGAAATAAAGGATTTTTGGGTGGATTACTTAAAGCACCAACAAAAAAAAGGTGCGAGTTCACAATTCATCCCGGGTGAGCTGAAAAAACATATTGATATTATATTTAATCCGACCTCCTTTGATTGCAATATCTATGACTTAATGAATGATGTAGAATTTTGCGAATCAGCCTTCATCATGATTATAGCTATTGATAGGTTGTTTGTTAGAGGTATAAATGGGAAGTTCGACGACATTCTAGAATTGGCACTAATTAAAAGAACCTTAAAAATTGAGTTTAATAAGAAAAGTGGCCCTAGCAATATACAAGTGGATAAAGAGAATTTTGCTGACAACTTATTAATGAATGGAATTGTCACTCAGAAATTCAACACCCCACAATCTGGTTTAACAATGAATAATCTAAGTCAAAATTTAGCATTTGTTAAGCCGTCAGTGAAATATGAACTTGTTTCGAATAAAAGAGTGGCCTTTAACGCCTCTCATGATTCATATAACATTTTAATTATACCCTGGCCCTTCATCATTAAAGATGGCTTTTTTACACCGTCCAAATTTGATGTTCCCGCCTATAATATGGACGAGTATTTTGATTTTTTTGATTATGAACCCGATGATGATTTTACATTAGAGCACTTTTTGTCATATGTTTTTTCTGCACTTAAAAGATGCGGAGATATTGATCTTATTGTGTTTCCAGAGTGCTCATTATCGCGTGAGAAGACAGAATTATTAGCATCAACTCTTTTCGAGCTTTTTGGTGATAGGTCTCCATCGATTTTATCTGGTGTGTATGGAAAGTGTGATAGCATTGGTGAAAACTATGCCCTATTGAAGTTCATTTCAGATACTGGAGATAACTTCAACGAAATTAAACAAAGTAAACATCATCGTTGGTTTTTAAATAGAGAGCAACTGAGGAATTACAACCTATCCATTTCTTTAGATCCTAATAAAAAATGGTGGGAAAATATTTCTGTTGATAGGCGCCAACTTACCGTTTTAAAAGCAGGCAAAGGTTTAACTCTTTGCCCACTTATCTGTGAAGATTTAGCACGGCAAGAACCAGTGGCTCAGGCAGTTAGATCTATAGGTCCTAATCTCGTTGTAAGCTTGTTACTCGATGGCCCTCAAATTAGCCCGCGATGGCCTGGAAAATATGCTGCTGTTTTGGCTGATGATCCGGGCTCATCGGTTCTATCTGTGACGGCTTTGGGGATGACTCAAAGATCCACTGGTTTAGGATATCCGCCTAGTTTCGAGGTTGCGTTATGGAGTGAACCAGGTAAGCCATCTGAAAGCCTAAAGGTTACTTCTTATACAGGAGCAGTTGTGCTAGAATTACGAGTAGAGAGGGTTAAAATGTGGTCGATTGATGGTCGATGTGAGGAAAAACCGGTACTTAGGAGGGAAACTCACACAACGATAGATTTAGATTCTCCATTGGAGCAATTGGCCATTTTGAAAGAAAATATTAAAAAGTCATTGAGTAATCGGAGGTAGCATGTCTAATACTAAGAGCTTAAATGACAAACAGTTGCTCATGAATATAGCTGACATGGTTGTTAGAAACCCGGCCTATGCAAAAGATTTATTTGCAAATATGCATGAAATTGTTGGTCTTTATCCTGAATTACATGGCGTAGGTTATTTACTTGATACTTACAATAGCGATCAATATTACCAAATGTTGAAATGTGTGGTTGATGGAATATCCGATGTTGATTCTAAAAAAATATTTACTTTGGCTTTAGAAGATTCAGATAATTATCAGGATGATAGTTATTCAGGGCAACTAGCCGCGGGTTGATAATGAATCAGTGGCGATTATCATGAATAGTCGCCGTTGATTTTTTATTTTAATATGAATGCGTTAAAGATCTAAAATAGGTATAAAATCCATTGCAAATTAGATCTTAAAATTAAATTATCCAGTCAGTGCTTGATTTTCTATCTTTCGATGCATTTTATTACTTAATCTTAAATAAAAACCTTTAAATTCTTTAATTATTTTTTTACAAAAAAAGTGCATTTTTTCTCTTCAATTTAGTGCTCATACTTTTATTTTTAGTATTTGCGTATAATAAAATTATTTAATAATAGTTTATTAATTGGTAAGAGCGTCTACTCACCAATTAATTTGATACGTATTCTTTCCCTGCTCTTATATGTATCTCCACGGGTTTAATTCCCCCCTTATCTGCAGCGACATCCTACTTGATCCTTTCGCGAATCTAACTTCATATAATGGGACTTATATGAAGCTGGGATCCGTTTGAGGATCGATGTATCATTGGATCCTGAACTGGGAACGTGAAGGGCATGCCCCTCAGGCTCAGGTGGGCAAATTAACAGGCATCGCTACGCGAAATCTGCAGGGCTTACCCCCTCATTTTTTCTCAGAATTCACGTAGCGCTGTCTCTGGCGGGAACAAGAATGGACAATTCCAGACCACATTGGCCTGTATCCGACGTGCAACTGCCAGCCCAGGCTGACATAGTAGCCCAGCTCCAGGCGTTTGTTCAGGACCGTGAGGCATTTTCTGACAATACATGGCGGCAGCTGCTCAGCGTAATGCGGATCTGCGCCGCCTGGGCGAATGAGCATGGCCGTACTTTTCTGCCTATGTCACCCGGCTGCCTGCGCGACTACCTTTTCTGGCTGCAGGCAAAAGGACGTGCATCTTCAACGATCGGTACGCACCTGGCCCTTATCAGTATGTTACACCGTAACGCAGGCCTGACTCCGCCCAGTGCTTCACCCGTAGCTTTTCGTGCGATGAAAAAAATTAACCGGTCCGCTGTATTGTCTGGCGAGCGCACAGGTCAGGCCGTCCCGTTTCGCCTGTCTGATCTTCTTACTCTGGATTCAGTGTGGTCCGGTTCAGCCCGTCTTCAGCAACTCCGCGACCTCGCTTTTCTACATGTGGCTTACGCAACGCTGTTACGCGTCAGCGAGCTTGGGCGACTCCGTGTCCGTGACATTTCGCGCGCAGCAGACGGCAGAGTCGTGCTGGATGTCGGCTGGACAAAAACAATTGTGATGACCGGGGGGCTTATCAAAGGACTGGGTACTCTTTCTTCACAACGGCTGAGTGAATGGCTTTATGCATCTGGTCTTATCCATGAGCCTGATGCTTTTATCTTTTCTCCTGTTCACCGTTCCAACCGTGCGCAGATTAACACCGACAGGCCGCTTTCAACCCGAGCCCTGGAAGATATTTTTGCCCGCGCCTGGCATGAGGGGGGACCCGGCAGAGATGTTAAGCCTAACAAAAACCGTTACCGGGGGTGGTCGGGACACAGTACGCGTGTAGGAGCGGCTATCGATATGGCTACAAAAAAATACAGTACCGCACAGATTATGCAGGAAGGAACCTGGAAAAAGGCCGAAACGGTGATGCGTTATATCCGGCACGTTGATGCCCATGCCGGTGCTATGGTTGACTTTATGGATGCGCATACGGGCAGGTGAAAGGCTGAAACGCTCCACATAGCATCCACCTGAATTGATATCAAAAAATCCCTGTGAGCGCGACGCAGTCAGTAAGGCTCGCCTTGCACCCGGTGCTCCTGTTTTTAGGCAAAATCGGTGAGGAGGTGGGTCCTGTTCTGGTAATGAGCGCTCTGATTATCTCCCCCAGTAATGCTTATTGCAGATTAGATTTCCCGTAAACTCAGTGCCGTTACCTGCCACAAATCTTGAGCTGATAAAACCTGATGTGAATTTTCACAACCTGCCTAATCTTCTGACCTGCGTTTTTATTACTCCATTCGTGCAATCCGTATACATCCTTATGGTTTTGCAGGCGTTTCACATAACATCTCCCAGGGCTTAATCAAAAGAAGTGGATAAATATGTACACAATTGTTCTACTCAGGTTATACTCTCAGTTGCCCACTTCAAACAGTGGTACACCGTGTCGTTCAGCCGAGCAATTCTGTGAGGCTTTTTAAAATTTTAAGGGCACATTTTGTCCTGCTAATCGTGTATGAGGTCCCTCTATGCCACAAACCATGTCCCAGAAACTTGCCCGAGACAGTCTTGGCAATGCAGGAACGTTCGAAGGCGGCGTGTACGTTACCAAAAATGGTGTTGCTGAACTGTTCATCCAGACCGCAGCTGAAAGACAGGCAGAATTAAAAGAGCTGGAGCAGGAAAGAAACATTAACGCGCTTTTTAAGCTTGCCATGCAGGCGAAAAAAGAAATTACTGACGGCAAGGGCATGACTCCTGAAGATGTGCTGGGGAGATTACGTGCGGCCAGAAACTGAATATGAGGTGTTGAGTGTCTCAAAAGTATCAGGTCTTAATCTCGCCTCTGGCAGAGCAGTGCCTTAAAGACATTGAGTCCTATAAAAGTGGGACAGCAGGGGCGCAACAGGCGGCCACCATGGTGGATAATTTGCTGATGGAATCCATAACAAAAATCGTTCAGGACCCGGAAAGATACCGCTATAACGCTTACCTGTCTGCCAGGGGGCTGTTGTTGCGGGAAAGACTGGATGTGGATGGCGAGTACCGCGTACTTTATGATTTTGACGGCAGCGCAGTTCACATACTACTAGTCATCAGCATGAGGCAGGATTTTAGCAAGCTACTTTACCGCTATAACATTCTGAAGTAACACTCAATGCCCGGATATCCGGGCTATTTTATATGGTCAGTCATTGGTGCAACTTAAGCCTGTTTACAACTGATGAACACTGGATTCATTATCAGCTTCGCGAATCCTGTGCTTGGTTAACTTTGTTCAACGTAAGCACTCCAAACTATAAACCGTCCTCAGTTGCGTTCTCAGCGGGGAACCCTCGGAAACGACTTTAGGACATTTCAATATGCCAGAGGCAGACATTTGAACTTAGCCACTACAGTAAAGTGCGTATAATATAGATTATTTTAAATCGGCCTGTTTTCCTGAAAATAGCCTATGGGACTGCCGCCGTTATTCTTGGCTGCAAGTTTTGGCCTGCTGTGATATAACTGGCAAAATATTACTCTGGGATTAAACATGAAAAAATTAGCTGGCGTTTTTTTCGTCATAGCGTTGGCCGGTTGTGGAACGAAACAATCAGACCACAGCCAAACAAACTACAAACCGTTACCAGCCTCAGCGCCCGCATCGGAGAGAATCGCGCAGATTAAACAGAAGTGTGAATCCGAGAACCATTTTGAGGGCAATAAGCAAGAAGTTAATAAGTGGCTGTGTGAGTATACCAACGCCGTTTTGTCTCAGTTTTATGACGTCAATTCCTACGCCGGTAAGTATTGCAATGTACGAATTAAGCAACCCGAAGGGCAGATGCCTGTTTCAATAAAATCTGAGGGTGGCGATCCTGGACTCTGTTCAGCGGTTATCGGTGTTATCAAAGAAACGATCAAGGCTGGCATATTCCCCAAAATGCCAAAAGTTCTCGGCGGCGAGGTAGCGTCCAGATTCGAGCCGAATTGATTTGAACCAGAAACGACAACCCGCTACGGCGGGTTTTTTATGTCTGAAATTGAGGTGAACATATGGAACAAAGTAAACCAAACAGCGGCTGCTGTCGCCCACGTAAAACCAAAATCATATTCACTAAGCATGGGGCCTTTCAACTCCTTTTGGCTTAACGATTTTCAATTCAGTCAGTTTTATGGTGCTTCACAGCTTTTCCCATCTCCTCTTTTGTCATCCCTTACCCGTTTAAGACAAAAGTAGCGATTCAAAATGGGCGATTATCCTTGCGCGGGATTGTCAGATTGCACGTTGATTTTTTCGTTCAAGAACTTTGCTTAGAACTAGTACTTTAGTATCAAACTATAAAAAAGTTTAAAATGTATTTACGCGCGAAATTATCGCGTGTTTGGAAACGGTTCAGCTGCAGTTATGCTCGATTGGAACTCAATTCAGATCTCAATATTCTCGTCGGAGATAACAATGCAGGTAAGCCCTGCATCGTTGAAGCTATCCACTAGGTTAAATAACCACCTAATATTATTGTATATGACGAACCATTGTTGCTTTCAAGTCATTAGTAAGCATTTCCGCCCGTTTTTCCAAATCCGCTATTATTAAGCCTTCTTTACTGTATACATTAACGAGAGAGTAGAAAGGTACTTTATTCGTACATGATAAACGTGAGATCGTAAAATCATCACGGTGTGGTATAAAGACCCGATAGTTACCTTGAGATACATACAAAAAATGAGCATCGGGATGTTTAGTAAGAAACATATATTTATTATTACAAAAAAAAGTATCTCGAGTATCATACTTTAAAGAAAAATTGAAACCTAATTTTAAAATTGAAACTGTTTGTTGTGAAACTTGACTATATGAAAAAAAACCTATTGCAATTAATGGGCAAAAAAACGAAAGCGTATATTTTACATATGCAGATGAATCACCCTTGAATTTTTTTGGTTTTTTCCAAGCAATAATCAATATGTAAACAAATAAAATATAAAGCATGCAATATGAAAGGAATATGAAAAACATTGCGAAAAAAATCGTCATTAACTTATATACCGTTGTATCGAACGGCATATCAAGGAAATTAGATATGAAAGAGCGTGCAAGATAGTATGAAATTAACGAGACAATTAACCAAGAATATTTTATTATCACAATAACTCTTTTCTGAATTTCATTATTTCTATTATCTATTGACTTAATATGGCATGCTATGGTGTAAATTACTGAGCATGCATTTATTCCAATTAATGCAAGCGGTATGATAACTGTGATGAAGCTTAATGATTTAAATGAAATGTTAATGAACATGTAAAGAAAGAGCGAAGTGAGGGCCGACTTAGATGTTTTGCCAAAAATCCCTTCAAATGTTGTAGCAGGCTTTCCATTTGATTGTTTTATAATATAAAAACGAACTACAGTTAGCATGTTGGTGATAACCATCCCTGACCAAACAATGATTGGAAAAGTCTGGGATTGAATGGGCACCATGCACAACATTATCACGTAAAAACATAAAAAGTTCCAAAGCATTAAATCTAATGAACTTATTTTTTCAACTGTGTTATTTTTCTTCATGAGAGATTCGCTGTAGAGTTAAAATTCTTGACAACATGAGTCAATAACAACATTACTGTAAATTAAAACCTTCGGCGCACTTACGAAGGTGGCTCCATCAGATGTTCAATCTCAACATTCAGCTCTAGTTGCGCACTGAGTTAAGTATAAGATCATGTTTGATCACTTCGCTGCTAATTAATTCACCATTACTCACTTTCCTCAGACAAACCATGCTGGCAAGTTTGCACGTTTCCCAGTAAGTTGTTCTGATTTCGTCGTCATCAAGGTGCTGCATGAGGATATCTCCTGCACTTAATCAGGTTTTATGCGCGACAGCTCATGAAGGCGCCAGCTGTTGCTTGCCAGGCTTATCTGGCCCCATGGCGCCGGTAGACCGGCGATGCCGGTTACGCTTTGATAGATTCTGCCTATCCCCAACTCTTTCCCTGTATCTAACCATAGGTGATGATTAGCTACCACCACTGAAGCTGAGCGATTCGATCTCTTCCCTAAGGACTGATCAAGTACCGATCCTGTCTGGCAGCTCATGGCCCTCCGCTTCAACTTTCACGCCAGCTCTTCAGGTTGTCCTGAGTCTGGCTCTGCCAGCACCCATGGTAGCGCTGGTAATGTTTACCTGTCGCCGCGTGATTATGGGATAATTTGCTAATAATAAGCTTACCGGAATTCTGGCTGTTACAGGCACTATTATTATCAGTGACACTGAATATCATTCTGTTGTTGCAGGTGTAGTGGTTTACTGAATTTGGCCACCTGAATAGAGGTGATATGCTCATCTCAGAACAACACAGGTGTCCCAATGAAAAAAAGAAATTTCAGCGCAGAGTTTAAACACGAATCAGCTCAACTGGTCCTTGATCAGAACTACACCGTTGCAGCTGCGGCCAGTGCTATGGATGTGGGTCTTTCTACCATGACGCGATGGGTAAAGCAGTTGCGGGATGAACGACAGGGCAAAATACCTAAAGCCTCCCCTATAACCCCGGAACAGATTGAAATACGCGAGCTGAAGAAAAAGCTACAACGCATTGAAATGGAAAACGACATATTAAAAAAGGCTACTGCGCTCTTGATGTCAGACTCCCTGAACAGTTCTCGTTAATCGGGAAACTCAGAGCGCAGTATCCTGTGGTCACACTTTGCCACGTGTTCGGGGTTCATCGCAGCAGCTACAAATACTGGGAAAAAAGCCCCGAAAAGCCAGACGGCAGGCGAGCGGTGTTACGCAGTCAGGTTCTGGTGACCTGCTCCCCGTTGATTAATACACCACGATGTTAGTAATGTCTTCATAAGCCACATGAGGACATCCCCATGAAGAAGCGTTTTTCCGACGAACAGATCATCAGTATCCTCCGCGAGGCTGAAGCCGGGGTTTCTGCCCGTGAGCTCTGCCGTAAGCACGCCATTTCCGACGCCACCTTTTACACCTGGCGTAAGAAGTATGGCGGTATGGAGGTGCCCGAGGTTAAGCGGCTGAAGTCGCTTGAGGAAGAGAACGCCAGGCTCAAGAAGCTGCTTGCCGAAGCCATGCTGGATAAGGAGGCGCTTCAGGTGGCTCTGGGGCGAAAGTACTGACGACAGACCAGAAGCGGCAAGCCGTGATGTTGATGTGTGATGTGACCGGTCTGTCGCAACGTCGTGCCTGCAGGCTTACAGGTTTGTCCCTGTCGACCTGCCGTTATGATGCTCAGCGTCCGGCTGCTGATGCTCATTTATCAGGGCGTATTACTGAGCTGGCGCTTGAACGCAGACGTTTTGGTTACCGGCGTATCTGGCAGTTGCTGCGTAGGGAGGGCCTTCACGTCAATCACATGCTGTAATCTTAAAACGATCCCGATCCGTGATATTTGAGGTGACAGCCATGAAAACCTTCGTTGGGCTTGATGTTTCTCAAAAGAAAACAAGCATCTGCGTTATAGACCATAACGGCAATAAAATTCGTATGGCTAACGTCGATACGCATCCCGGTGTTATCGCCAATTATCTCTTTTCTGAAGGATTTGATAACTCGAAAGTGGGTCTGGAAACAGGGCCACTTTGCGTCTGGCTTTACCATTCACTCAAGAGCTTTGGCCTGGACATTGATTGTATCCATGCCCGCCATGTTCATGCAGCATTGTCGATGCAGTTGAATAAAACTGATCAAAATGACGCTTTTGGTATTGCCCGGCTGGTCCTTTCCGGATGGTACAAACCAGTACATGTCAAAAGCCTTGAATGCCATCAGCAAAGACTCATTCTGACCAGCCGGGAAAAACTGGTTCAGCTCAGGGTTGCCGTAACTAATCAGATCCGAGGGCTCCTGAAAACATTCGGTGTTGTTCTTCCCCCCGGGAAAAACAGTGTGTTTGAGCGTTCTGTACTTGAGTCATCACCTTCGCTGGAAACCGTTAAACCCGCAGTGATTATGTTGCTAAATACGTGGGAACATCTTTCTGACCAGATAAAAAAATTTAACTCCATGCTGGAAAAGCTTGCCCGAAAAGATCCAGTTTGTCAGATATTACGATCTATTCCGGGTGTGGGTGTTCTGACAGCATTAAGCTTTAAAACATCAATTGATGATCCTTCGCGTTTCAGACGAGTAAGTGATGTCGGCGCTTTCCTCGGATTAACGCCCAAAAAGTACCAATCCGGTGAGGTAGACAGGAATGGGGGAATTTCAAAACAGGGCAACAGAATGACGCGCACACTTCTCTACGAAGCAGCATCCTGTCTGTTGACGCGTTATGGCACTGATACAAGCCTGGCCATATGGGCAAATGGACTCCGGCACAGAATGGGCTACAAGAAAGTTATTGTTGCCCTTGCGAGAAAACTGACAACACTGATGCTAAGTATGTGGAAATCAGAGACTACTTATAATGAACGGCTTAACGCTATAAATTAAGAAGTGGGAAGTCACAATCAAATCAGACTGAGACCGTCTTAAACTTCAATTCCGGGACTCGCTTTGCAGGGTGAAAGCCTTGCGGGAATCACATAGGAATGAAGACGACGTCTTGCAACATGTTGTAGCATTGAAAAAATGACTACGAAGACGACAAAGACTCCATCTGATCCTGATATTGACTGATTAGACGACAAGCGGGTATACCGTATTTACCACCTTAATGGACTGAGCGTAAAACGCAGACGATGCCGTAAAGGGCTGGCGACCGAACGGTTTCCGCTTCTTCGCCCGGATGCGCCGAACCTTACATGGTCGATGGATTTCGTTATGGACGCACTGGCCAACGGTCGCAGGATCAAGTGCCTGACCTGTGTGGATGATTTCACGAAGGAGTGTCTGACGATCACCGCTGCTTTCGGTATTTCCGGCGTTCAGGTCACGCGTATTCTGGACAGCATCGCGTTGTTTCGGGGCTATCCGGCGACAATAAGAACCGATCGGGGCCCGGAATTTACCTGCCGCGCGCTCGATCAATGGGCCTTTGAGCATGGTGTGGAACTACGGCTTATCCAGCCAGGTAAGCCAACGCAGAACGGATTTATTGAGAGTTTTAACGGACGCTTTCGCGATGAGTGTCTGAACGAACACTGGTTCAGCGATATCGTTCACGCCAGGAAAACCATTAACGACTGGAGGCAGGATTATAACGAGTGTCGTCCACATTCGGCACTGAATTATCTGACGCCATCAGAGTTTGCAGCACGGTGGCGAAATGGAAAATGTGGAGGTAAACAAACCGACATTACTAACTGACGGTTGTATCTAATCCTGGGGGCAGGTCAGTATATCTGGACAGGCAAGCGTTGGGCTTACCTCGCTGTTGTTCTCGATCTGTTCGCAAGAAAACCGGTGGGCTGGGCAATGTCATTCTCACCGGACAGCAGGCTGACCATCAAAGCACTGGAAATGGCGTGGGAAACTCGCGGTAAACCAGCCGGAGTGATGTTCCACAGTGACCAGGGTAGCCACTATACAAGCAGGCAGTTCCGGCAGTTACTGTGGCGTTGCCGGATCAGGCAGAGTATGAGCCGACGTGGAAACTGTTGGGACAACAGCCCGATGGAACGCTTCTTCAGAAGTCTGAAAAACGAGTGGGTGCCAGTGACAGGTTATATAAACTTTAGCGAAGCTGCACATGCGATCACAGACTATATCGTCGGGTATTACAGCTCGCTAAGGCCGCATGACTATAACGGTGGGTTACCCCCAAACGAATCGGAAAACCGATACTGGAAAAACTCTAAAGCGGTGGCCAGTTTTAGTTGACCACTACACAAATAAACGGGCAACTGGAAGCTGGTTTGATGCTGACAGGTTTCGATGAGGCTTTTCAGCCAGCGCCACGTTTTCTTATTGATAAGTACATGCCAACCTTCATAGCAACATGCTCAGTTAAACCGGTCTAGCCCAGATATGGCTCTGCTCAGGCAGCAGAGCCACTGATAGATCATGAAATTTCATTCAGGAAGGAAAAACCAAAGCATAGTCTTGTAACATTTGCCCCTTTCAGTACTGACAATGCCCGCTTGTGGCACAAAGCGGAACTTTTAATTTGGAATTGATATCCGCAGTTAGAAGTGGCCAGAGGAAGCTGTTTCAGGAGCATGAAGGCGCCAGTTGATGCCCGCCAGGATAAATTGGCCAAGTGCCGGTAGCCCGGCGAAGCCGATTGCGTTATGACAAGTTCTGCCTGGCGAACACTCCCCTTTTATCTGAGGATATGTGGTGATTAGCTACCACCTCTAAAGCAGAGTATGAGCCGGCGAGGAAACTGCCGGGATAACAGCCTTCTCAAACGCTTCTTCCCGAGCCTGAAGAATGAGTGAGTGCCGGTGACATGTTAATACAGCCTGCACAATAACGACCCATGCAGGTCTTCGCCCTTGAGGTCACACTGGTCTAATGTTTAAAACTTGTCAGCAGCGCGTTTCCCTCGGCTTCACCCGACATGATGGCACATCCGGCGAACACATCTGCCTTTGCTCAGCAAAGAAACATGCCTAACTGCATGTCCCTTTTTGACTGACTAACGGGCACACTGGAGCCTGCAGGCCGGAAAGGTAATCCTGCATCCGACGTCCTTTCTGGTTAAGGAATCGCGCACCAGTTGAAAACAGAGCACTGATTCTGTCCAGCCTGAAATTTCGGAAGTCACAGCGTGTTTCACACCAGGCTGTCAGCAGCCAGGCCTCATCAAAGACAGTCAATCCCAGAGGCCAGACGAGGCGGCGACTTTCTTTTCCAGACAAATCAGTGTACGTAAGTTGTGCAATCATTCTTTTGCGTATCATTTCGCGCAGTTGTTCTTCCCATCTTTCCGCCATCGTATCTTCAGGGCGGGTACGTGTAACTGCCTGAAAAGGAAGGTCCAGGAAGGCTCCCCTTTTATCCCCCATGGCCTCAGCTATTTTTCCTGAGACACGCTCCGCTGCATCGCGCAGGCAATCTGAATTTCTGGCCATGACTAACTTAAGTCCAAGCATGATGGCTTCCGCTTCATCAGGGTCAAATTTCAGAGGCGGCAGAAAGAAACCTTTTTCAAGCTGATAACCCAGTCCGGGCTCACCATGCACGGGTGCACCCAGGACACTGAGACTCGCCATATCACGATAAATGGTGCGAACAGAGACATTCATCCGCTGCGCCAGTGTTTCGGCAGAAAGCGGATAACGTGCGGCGCGAAGTAAATCAAGTATTGAGAACAGCCGGTGCATTTTCATTCATTCAGATTATCACCCACTGACATGTTCTGTCAGTGGGTTATGAAACACTCTGTTTTCTTAAACTTAAAAGGGCGTTATTTCATGGAAAATCAAAGCCAGTGCATCGAAATCGTTATTTACAGGACAGAAAACCTGACAGATTCAGACCGGCAGCGTACAGGTGCCGTACAGCAGGCTTCAGAACTTCCCGGTTTCAGTGGCTGGCTTCCTCTGGCTGGCTGTCACAGCCCGTTTGTCAGAGCTGATCTCGTGGTGTGGGACAGCCCGGAATCGGCCGCTTCAGCAGGAAAGATTGTCTCAGCCAGCGAGAGATTCTCAGGTTTCAGAGAGTCAGTCAGCGATTTTATCGGTTCCGGATATTTTGCCTCGCCAGTAGGGGGCCTTCCCCTGATGCAGCAGGGAGACGGCGTTGAAATCGGGCGCTTCAGGCTCCGTGAAGGCGTAACAGAAGAGCTGGCGCTCTCAGCATGGAGAAGAATGTGTGAGAGTCACCTTTCAGGACTGCCGGGGTGGCGTGGACAGAGGCTGTTCCGGCTCGAGGATGGAACATTCATAGACCTCGCGCGCTCTGGCAGTCTGTCACAGTCGCAAAAGATATGTGGCAGTTGGGCAGGTAATGAGGCATGCGAAACCTTTCTCGGGTTGATAGAGCCTGTGAGTATGGAATTCGGCACGGCATTGTGACTGTAAAGCAGACTGAGGGCGGGCAGGACAGTGTGTTCGGGCTTATTTTACAGATGCCCCTGACTGGTTCTCTCTAGTGCATCTGAGTTAATACAGGAGCGAGACCTGATCGCCGCGCATCAGCTTAACGTGGGGTTATGAATGTCCGCTTGTGGCACAGGCTGTGTGAAAACTGTTTTGGTCGCTTCAAATGCGAAAAACAGAGCTGAAAACTGCGCTCATACGTAAATTTTGGTTCAGCTAACCAGTCGAGCAATTCCAGATTTTGCGTAGATGCGCGCCCTTCAGTTTTAGGTCAGAGTTTTCACACAGCCTGGGCACAGAGCGGACATTGCACTCAGGTCAGTATCTTATGTGCTCGTCTCTTGAATCAGTTTTGGCCGTAGCTAAATCATGAGCCTTGTAGCCCAGCATGCCCCAGACAATGATCGCACAAACAAACGTTATTGCAGACAGGACCTGAAACAGCAATGAATAAGCATTGTCATAACTGACCTGAACTACCTCGCGCGGGATGCCGGGCAAGAGTGCGATGGCCTGCTGAATATTACCGCCTCCCAGCCAGGATGCGGCAAGATGAATTACATGTGGCGCAAAACCGTGCACAGTTTTGTTAAGGTTCAGATCGTTCACGTTAGTGAGAAACGCGGAGACCACCGCAAGAGCAATACCCTCTCCTGCAACACGAACGGTATTGAACAGGCCCGCCGCCATACCTGCCTTTTCAACCGGAACGGAAGAAATGGCCAGTCCATCCATCAGTCCCCACGGTAATGCCGCTCCTGCTCCTGTTATCAGCATCGAAAAGAGAAGAAGAGTTATGCTGTCATTGTGTAATGCCGGACCGAGAAAAAGTAACCCGGCAGAGGCGAGCACCAGCCCTGAAGCTGACACCACGGCCGGTGAAAACCAGCGCGTCAGCAGGGCTGCAAAGTAAGGAAAGATCATCATCGGAGAAGTGAGTGCCAGAAGATAAACTACGCTCTGAGACTCGCTGAAACCATTTCCGCCCATTAAATGCAGCGGAATAATGATCAACAGAACAATGTAGCAATAGCAGGTCGCCACCGGCAGCAGCATAGCTCCGACAAAGCTGCGACTTCGCAGCAGTGAAATATCCAGAACAGGATTGCTCACACTCAGACAACGCACGATAAATCCGCTGAAGAGCAGTACAGAGCTGAGGAATAAAGCGAGTGTGAGAAGTGATGAAAACCCGCGTGTGGGCAGGAGCATCATTGCAGTGGTAAACCCCATCAGCGCCGCCGTAAACAATGCCAGACCTGTTTTATCTGAAGGGGATAGACTGCTCTGCTGTGACTGAGGCAGAAACATCATACCGGCGAGCAGTACACATCCTGAAAGCACAGCAAACAGAATATAGACCCAGCGCCAGGTGAGCATATCCGTAATAAGTCCGACAGCCAGCGGGCCGAATGCTAAGCCAGCACCAAAGACGGTGCCCAGCAGGCTGAACATGCGGCTCCGGGCAGCGCCGGTATAGAGCCTGGCCAGCAGAGCGCTTCCGCTGGCCAGTATCATGGCCGCTGCCAGTCCCTGCACACACCTGAGCATGCCTGACATCATCAGGTTGTTCGTGAGGACTGTGAAAATACTGCTGAGACAGAACAGCGCTGCACCCGTGAGAAAAACCGGTTTTCTCCCGATGTCATCTGCTGCAATCCCTGCTGTCAGCAGAAAACTGCCGAACGTCAGCATAAATCCATTCGTAAGCCACGATAGTTCTTCTGGTGAGCCACCCAGCATGCGCTGTATGGCGGGCGTTGTGACTACGCCCCCGGTAAAACTTAACGGCAGAAGCGTAGCCGCCATAAAAATGGTCAGGGCTGCTGCAGTTCCCGAGAGGCGGCAGAATGTGCTGGCTGCAAATGTCATGGTGTTACCTTAATTGTCCGGACAGCTAATGAATGAAAACTGCTGCGATGTTATTGCGGACAAAAGCTCGGATAAATAGACTGCAGCTACCTTCTGAACAGACATAAAGTTAATAATCAATGGACAGCCTGACTTCTCTTACCTCTTTTGTACGGACAGCCGAGACACTGAGCTTTGTGCAGGCCGGAAGGCTGCTGGGTATTTCAGCGTCAGCAGTCGGTAAGAACGTTGCCAGACTTGAACATAAACTGGGTGTGCGGCTTTTTAATCGCAGCACAAGGAATGTAAGTCTGACCCCGGAAGGGGCGGCACTACTGGTCAGGTGTAAGCATATTCTTGAGCAGCTCAATGAGGCCGAATCAGAGCTGACGAACAGTGCCGCTGAGCCCGTGGGTAAACTTCGGGTTTCCCTTCCCGTAGCAGGTTACAGGCTCCTGCTTCCCGCACTTTCCGCATTTAACCGACGTTACCCGCAGGTCGAAATGGACCTCGACTTCAGCGATCGTCTGGTGAATATCATTGACGAAGGGTTCGACGTGGCAATACGCAGCGGAGAGCTGGCTGACTCCAGGCTGACCGCCAGAAGGCTGGGTGAATTCAGCTTCACTCTCTGTGCCAGCCCCGGCTATCTGGAGGAAAAAGGCGTTCCGGTGTCACCTGCGGAGCTGACGGCGCACCGGTGCATTCTTTTTCGCTTACCCTCAACAGGTCTGCTGCAGCCCTGGGAACTGAACGGCCTCCGCCCCGGGGCTCCACTCAGCGCTGAATCGGTTCTGACGGTAAATAATATTGAAGCGGCCATTGGCCTGAGCCTGGCGGGAACAGGGATCAGCTATCTGCCCGACTTTATAGTCTGCGAGGCGCTGGCAGAGGGACAACTTAAAGAAGTGATGCACGGGTACTGTACAAAGCAGGGTCATTTCTCCGCCGTGTGGCCATCAGGCCGCTACCTCTCACCCAGAGTACGCTGTTTTATAGACTTTATTACTGAGTCAGGTTTATCTGTGTAGCCGCTCACGTGATGAAGACTATCGGATTCATGCTCACGTCAGGGGCAAGAGTGCGTTTTGCATGTCTGCTTCTGGCTGTGAGTTCAACCGATGGATGCAACACACTTATTGAACCGCTCTGCGGGTGATTCATAGTCTGGCGTTTTTCTCGGCCTTTCGTTGAGCTGTCTGGCAACACTGTTTAGTCTTTGCTGGCTGTGAACCGATAAGTCAGTTCCTTTTGGAAAATATTGTCTGAGCAATCTGTTCGTATTTTCATTTGAGCCACGTTGCCAGGGAGATTGAGGATCACAGAAATAAATCTGAATGTTTGTCGCTACAGTAAATCGAGTGTGGCTGGTCATTTCCGCGCCCCGATCCCATGTTAATGTTTTATAAAGCTCCCCAGGCAATTCCCGGGCTTGTCTGATGAGTGCAGATATAACCGTTATGGTCTTGTTGTCTCTGATTTTGGCCAGCATAACAAAGCGGGAATGGCGTTCTACGAGAGTGACTATATAGGAGTTTTTCGAGCCCTGGATCAGGTCACCTTCCCAGTGACCCGGTATGGCTCTGTCTGCAACTTCAGGTGGCCTTTCGCTTATTGGTATCGCATCCGGGATTGATCCTAATCCTTTCCCTTTAAGCGATGACGTTCTGGATCTACGAACCGCTCTTCCGCTTCTGAGGCATTGCTGCAGCTCTTTTTTTAATGCCCCCCGGGTTTGTATAAAAAGCGTTTTATAAATCGTTTCGTGTGACACATGCATTTCCTGATTATCCGGATAACAGCGTTTCAGCCAACCGGCGATTTGCTCCGGCGACCAGTCCTGATGCATCTTTTCTGCAATGATTTTACACAACGTGGGGCTTTCAATTAGCTTACAAGGTTTTTGGTCTCAGGGCACTTTCCCATGCAGTAGCATCCGCTTTTGCTGCACGATATTGTTTTGCACCTCCGTGCCTCTTGATCTCGCGGCTAATCGTTGAAGGAGCTCTTGATAATTTGGCAGCGATGTCCCTGATGCTACGTTTTGCTACCAGCCCTCTGGATATCTCCTCTCTTTCATCTAGCGAAAGCGCTAACCGATGTCGCTTTCGGACAGGGGGACGGTATCCACCAGTCTGGTGGATAGTGGGCATAACAGAAGAATGATATCTGTCGAACATTCTGGCGATATCATGCAGGGAATCACCTTGCTTATATCTGTCCCAGATAATCGCTTTCTGTTCTGGCGTGTAGTAAATGCGCGTTCTTCGTTTCATGGCAACGTCCCCCCTTGATTAAGGATAGCGTTGCATCGACCCGTTGAACTCACAGCACAAAGCGGACGTTTTAATCTGAATTAATCCCTGCAGTGAGAGCCGTATTCAGAATGCCGCTTCAGCGGCATGAAGGCGCCAGATGACGTAAAAGATGGCTGAGAAGCTTAACGGCGCCATACGCCCGGCGTAGCCGGTTATGAACGTATAAATCGTGCAATTCCCCACCTTTCCCTGAACAGCCTTGCGGGCTTTCAGCAATGAAGAAACTCAGGTAACCCCTTTTAACCCCGGTGAGCGGCCTTCACGGCGCTTGCGACGTGAAGGGCGTGATTTCCGGGGCCTTGGCGTCGGCAGCTTGCTGCTGACGCTTAGGGGGGTGTTCATCAAAACTTTCAGCGATGGATGTGGAACTTAACACGGTAGCTGAAAAGCCAAACCCGCTTACCGCCGCACGAAAGCCACTGTACGCCGTCGGAGTGGTCACGACAAGGCGCAGCCGCAGTCGGGGCGTATCTCCGCGTCAGCGGGCCGTCAGGGCCGCTTACGGGCGTGTTCACTGTACCCTGAAGCAACTTTACTCACAGCAACACAAAAACTATTAGTTACAACACCCATTAATCAGCCACTGCAGTTCCGGCCCTGCGGGCCGGGCGGCGGCGGCTGGTCAGTGGGGGCGATGGGTTATCAGGTCCGGCTCCGGTCCCTGCCTGGTGGGGCACTCAGGGTGCAGGACTGCGCCGGTGCTGTTTACAGTGAATGAATGTATGCTGTAACTAAATCGGTTGATTTTGGGGCCCGCGTCAGCGGGAGCTACTTCCCGTTCTGAGCGGCGCGGACGCCTGCGGCCGCTGCGAGCGAAGGCCTTTTTCACTTATCCACAATCTTGCGGATGACAGAGATCGTTCCGGGTTTATCCGGAAGACCTTAAAACAGTGTTTACGAATGTTTTGCAGATTATCTGGTATCCGTTTGCTGCTTTTTGAGGTTATCCCATTGCGGATTTATGTGGATAAAAGGACAGTTACGGGGTTTTGCGCACGCTGTCGGCGCATGAACGACGTCGCGGCCGGCATGAAACGGGAATAATGGCGAAGACGTGGCCGGAGCCTGAAAAAAAACCACGGCAAAAGCCCCGGTTAAGGGGCATGGCCTGGATGTCAGGTGTTACGCGTCAGACGCGGGTGTCGTGTGTCTCAAACAGCTGCATCTGGAAGAGTTGCCGGATAGCCAGCTTCTCAAGACGCTCATCCGTGCAGTACAGCAGCTCGCCTGCGGGCAGCGTTTTACGCAGGTATTTCATCATCTCAAACACCTGAACGTCGCGTGGATGGCTGCTCAGCCGGTTGGCCCGCTTACGCATCGCCCCCTGCTGACGACGGTATTTCAGCGACTCGATCCTTTTACGGTCGTACCAGCGACGGCGGGCGGCCTGTGGCGAGATGTCTTCATCCTCCCGCATCAGCCCTTCTGCTATCATCTGCCGGCGCTCCTCGCTCCTGCGCAGCGCCTTTTCCTGCTCCTTTACGAGTCTGGCCATATCCGCACCCAGCATCCGGAAGCCGGCATCGGTTATCCAGACGTACTTCGGCAGCCACTGCCCGGACGCGCGGTCCCACATTTTTTCTTCCGACACCGCGAGCACGCCATACCGGACCTGTTCGTTAATCAGGCGGGACATACGGCTCACCGTGACGGCCGTCACCGGAATGACGTTGCCGTGTTCGTCTTTCGGACTGACCTCCTGAGCCAGCCGGGACGTACACATGCCGACAGAATGTTTGCCCTTGTCGCAGAAACTGATCAGAACCGGCCAGGTGGTATCCAGCAGCCGGGCTTTTTCCGGTTTGAAATGGTTTTTACGCCCCGCCTTCTGGCGGTTCATCATGTAGTAAGGGTGCAGCGACATACGCATGCGCAGCTCGCTGAGGCCGGTTTCCGGATCGGTTTTCACCAGCCGGTTGTAGAGGTAGCCGATCTGGCCACCCACCGGTTTGTAACGCGCCGGCCGGAACCACCGCGGATTTTCACATTTCGCCCGCGTGGAGTGTTCGCCCCTTACGCGGCGGGTTTTACGGGGTCCGGCAGGGACGAGAAACGAAGCTGTTTCACCGGCGTCGACGCCCTGCCAGAAACGCACCTGTTCTTCGGTGCTGAGCTGACTCCAGTGCCGTGACGGTTTGCCCTGCTTCATAGCAGCGCCTCCCCGGCAGACTGAGACCGCTCTGTTCTCTGGCCACAGGTATGCCGCTGGTCTTCACAGACCGTCTGACGTGAAAACAGAGCCGCCGGAAAAAAGACGCGGGTAAACCCTCCGTCATGACTGCCGGTGTCACGGGCTAACAATACCGTTCTGATGTGAAGAGGAATTGCCGGCCGGTCCGGCCCGAAAACAGACTTCAGCAACGTAGCAGGAGCCAGGCCACATCCGGTCGGGAGGCAAATGCCGGCAGCAGAATGGTCACTGCTGCAACGTCTGGCTTCATACGGGGTCGGGCAGTTTAACCCGATTAAAATCTGGTCATTCACCCTGTCCCGGACTTATGGCGGACAGGGGTTGTCTTATGAAATGCATGCGTTATAATCCTGCACAGGCCAGCGCCTGCTTTTAACCCCCCGATACTGTCAGCCCGCCAAAGTTGAGCAGTACCGGGGGGTTTTTGCATTCAGAATCCGGGCGCGCCGGATTCTGACCCTGGACGTTTTACGGATACGTCCCATCCGGATAGTCGGTGGCCCCCGCGGCCGCGCATGTTCGGTCACGGAGGTTTATGCTCTCCTCTCCTGCAGACCGCCACAGCCCGCCGAAAAGGATCGTTACGATCGCGCCACACGATCGTCCGAAAATCATACCCTCAGAAAAATCTCAGATCCAGCCTGAAGTTAAATTTCGTCACCCTTTCGCATCACAAAAAGGCCTCTGCCGCAGGTGAATGTTATTTCTGGTATATCTTTGCATGGCGGTGCAGGAAGCCCGGAACAGGTCCGGGTGGGGATAAAAGCTAAAAAAGGCCAAAGTCAGGGAAAGTCGAGACGATAACTGACTAAGTAACGCGAACTCAACCAAAAGAAAAACCAGTAATAGTCAAATTTCACCGGCAGCTCTGCCGGGCTGCCGGTTCTTTTTTTACTTCCCTGCAGCCTTTTGTACAGCCTGCCGCATCAACGCCTCGCTGAAAATACCCGGCAGTAATGTAGTGCTTTCCTCCGATACATTTTCCACCGGCCTGACAATGATTGCAGCCGCTCTGAATATCACCTACCTGCAGTTCAGTGAGATTTGCGTTTCTGACATCTTGTCCCGTGAGACCTACTACTTGAACCTTTCTGTTATTCTGTTATTCTGTTATTCTTACAATCCATAGAATAACAGGGTGTTTGATGTGCATAGTGACTTAGAGGATGTATCACAGTTTTTTCGTGCATTAGCTGATGAAGGTCGTCTTCAGTTGCTGATGTTGTTGGAAAACGGGGAAAAAAGTGTTACTGAACTCACCGAGCTGTCTGGCGAGAAGATGGTAAATGTTTCTGCGCGGCTAAAAGAATTGCTCTATCACCGTCTGGTGATGCGCCGGCGTCAGGGCAGAATGATGATTTACAGTCTCGCAGACAATCATGTCGCTGATATTATTCGCAATGCATGTGAACACATCAACGAAGATCATTAACCGTCCGGGAGTAATTTATGTCTACCTGCAATGAAAAACATCATGCACATCATGAGCATCAACACGGTGCAGGATGCGGTCACACAGCAATTCATCATGGCGATCACGTCGATTATCTGCATGACGGGCATCTCCACCATCCACATGGTGACCATGTCGATGAGCACGTGTTACCCGTGAATGCCACTAACCCGGATTTGTGTACGCCAGACCACCATTGCAGCGGCCATGAGCCGGGCCATGTACATGGACCGAACTGCGGACATGAAGCTGTGCCTCATGGCGACCATATCGATTATCTGGTTGATGGTCATCTTCACCACCCTCACGGGGATCATTGTGACAATCACGGCCCGGTCATCCTTGTGAAGTAATAATATTACCTCTCGTATTACACAGCCTGTCATTAATGTGATGACAGGCTGACTGAGCTGAAGGTCCGCTATGAGCGAGGAGCGGACGTTGGACTTAGTAACCTTTCAAGATAGAGTAGCTTGCAAGGAAGCTGATCTTGCACTGGTCGGTCTAATACTGTGTTAGCCCCTTGAACCCTCATTTGCTAAATGAACATACTTATTGGATAGGAAGAAAAGGAATGCAATTCATTACCCATGGCCCTGACATTCCGGATGCACTTTTGCAGGCGCACGAGGAAGGCCGTGTGGTGTTTTTCTGCGGAGCAGGAATTTCCTACCCTGCCGGTTTGCCGGGGTTCAAGGGGTTGGTGGAGCAGATTTATCGTCTGAACGGCACAACACTTTCGGAAATTGAGCGTGATGCCTTCGAGCGCGAGCAATTCGACGCCACACTGGACCTACTGGAGCGACGCTTGCCGGGGCAGCGTATGGCCGTTCGCCGCGCGCTGGCCGAAGCCCTCAAGCCAAAGCTTCGTCGCAGAGGGGCTACTGATACCCAGGCGGCTCTATTGCGCCTGTCACGCAGCCGCGAGGGTACAGTTCGATTGGTCACTACCAACTTTGATCGCATCTTTCATGTGGCAGCTAAACGCACGGGCCAGGCTTTTCAAGAATACGCAGCGCCGATGCTGCCAGTTCCGAAAAACAGCCGCTGGGATGGTCTGGTCTATTTGCATGGTCTGCTGCCGGTGAATACGGACAATACCGCCCTGAATCGTCTGGTGGTCACCAGCGGCGACTTTGGTCTGGCCTACCTAACGGAGCGCTGGGCAGCCCGCTTCGTGAGCGAGTTGTTCCGTAACTACGTAGTCTGCTTCGTAGGCTACAGTATTAACGATCCGGTATTGCGCTACATGATGGATGCGTTGGCGGCCGATCGGATGCTCGGTGAAGACACGCCGCAAGCATGGGCACTGGGTGAATGTGAGCCGGGGCTGGAGCACCGGAATACCGTTGAGTGGGAGGCTAAGGGGGTCACCCCCATCCTTTACACCGTACCCGCGGGCACCCACGATCATTCAGCGCTGCACCAGACGTTAAACGCTTGGGCAGATACTTATCGCGACGGTGTACAGGGTAAAGAAGCCATCGTCGTCAAGCATGCTCTGGCACGTCCGCAGGACAGCACACGGCAGGATGATTTTGTGGGCCGGATGCTGTGGGCCTTATCAGATAAATCAGGTTTACCGGCAAAACGCTTTGCGGAACTCAATCCTGCCCCACCGCTGGAGTGGCTACTGAAAGCTTTCTCGGACGAACGCTTTCAGTACAGCGATTTGCCGCGTTTCAATGTGCCTCCACACGCAGAGATCGACACAAAACTTCGATTTAGCCTGATTCGGCGGCCTGCGCCCTATGACCGCGCTCCGCAGATCCTGCTGGCTTCTGGAGGCGTCAGCGTTAGCCAGTGGGATGATATGATGTTCCAATTAGCCCGCTGGCTGGTCCGCTATCTGGACGATCCAAGACTGATCATCTGGATTGCAAAATGCGGGGGACAATTGCACGACCGTTGGTCTTGGATGATCGAACACGAACTGGATCGCTTTGCTGCGCTGGAGCGTGATAGTGAGACCTCCGAGCGGGATGAAATTCTTTTGCATTCCCCCAAGGCCATTCCCGGGCCCCAAATGTCCATATTGTGGCGGCTTCTGCTCAGTGGTCGCGTGAAATCTTCATGGCGTCACCTCGACCTGTATCGTTGGCAACGCCGTCTGAAGCGTGAGGGCTTGACCAGTACTTTGCGCCTGGAGTTACGCGAGTTACTTGCTCCCATTGTGGTGTTGAAGAAGCCGTTTCGCTGGAGTGACGACGATTCGGGCAGCATGGCTGAGTCCCCGCGAATCAAGCAACTTGTGGACTATGAGCTTGAGCTGGCCGCCGATCACGTGCATTCCACCCTGCTCGACCATGCCGACAAGTCATGGAGATCAGCTTTGCCGCTCCTGCTGGATGAATTCCAGCAGTTGTTGCGTGATGCGCTGGATCTGCTGCGAGAGTTGGGAGAGGCCGACGAACGTAGCGACCGCTCGCATTGGGATCTGCCGTCCATTACGCCGCACTGGCAGAACCGGGGGTTCCGCGACTGGGTCAGCCTGATTGAATTGCTGCGTGATGCATGGCTGGTTGCTCGCTCCAACGACAGCGATCGTGCTACGCGCATCGCACTTGACTGGTTTGAGTTGCCATACCCCACCTTTAAACGTCTGGCCTTGTTCGCTGCGAGCCAAGACAAATGCATACCTCCCGAACGGTGGGTAAATTGGTTACTGACAGAAAATACGTGGTGGCTGTGGTCCACAGAGACCAAGCGTGAGGTATTAAGGCTGTTTGTTTTTCAGGCGCAGCATTTGTCAGGAACTGCAAAAGACCGTCTGGAAGCAGCCATCCTGACGGGCCCTCCACGCGAGATGTACCGGGATGACTTGGAAGCAGAAAGTTGGCAAGATCTGGTGGGACATTACGTCTGGCTGCGTCTGGCCAAGCTCAGTACTTCAGGCCTTGTTTTAGGTGCATCTGCTGCGGCACGTCTGACGGAAATATCCGCTGCCCACCCGCAATGGAAGCTTTCAGCCAACGAACGTGATGAGTTCTCTCACTGGATGAGCGGCACCGGCGATCCAGACTTCGAGGACAGCCGGGATGTCGACATTGCGCCCCGTAAGCGGCAGGAATTGGTGCAATGGCTCGCAAAGCCAATGCCAGAAAGGCGGCCTTTCTACGAAGATACTTGGCATGACGTTTGCCGCACGCGCTTTTTTCACAGTCTGTCCGCGTTATCTAAGCTATCACAGGATGGGATATGGCCTGCGGGCCGCTGGCGTGAAGCTCTGCAGACCTGGGCCGAAGAAGGGATGGTATTGCGCACTTGGCGGTACGCCGCTCCGCTGGTGCAGACTATGCCAGATGCGGTACTTAAGGAGATAAACCGGGCTGTCACTTGGTGGATGGAGGTGGCCTCTAAGTCCATCAGCATCCACGAGAAAATCCTGCTAAATCTTTGCCACCGCGTCCTGGCGCTCGAAAAAGTATCAGAGTCTCACGGAATCGATACCAATGACCCTGTCGGTTTGGCGATCAACCATCCCATTGGGCATGTCACGCAAACACTAGTCAACCTGTGGTTTAAGCAGAACCCGAATGATAATGATCTGCTTCCTGCTGATTTGAAGCCCATCTTCACCACACTGTGCGACACGCAGATAGATCAATTCCGCTATGGCCGGGTGCTACTGGGTTCCCGGCTGATCGCATTTTTCCGCGTGGATCGCCCTTGGACTGAACAGCACCTGTTGCCCTTGTTTAACTGGAACGATACCGTCGAAGCAAAAGCCGTGTGGGAAGGCTTCCTTTGGTCGCCGCGTCTGTACCCGCCATTACTGGAAGCCTTCAAGTCGCAGTTCCTGGAGAGCGCAAACCACTATTCTGATCTTGGCGATCACCGCCAGCAATTCGCGACCTTCCTGACTTACGCAGCATTAGGCCCGACCGTGGGATACACCGTGGAGGAGTTCCGATCTGCGATTGGCACGCTTCCACAAGAAGGTCTGGAGGAGTCCGCGCAGGCGCTCTATCAGGCGCTTGAAGGTGCGGCCGATCAGACTGAGGACTATTGGAAAAACCGTGCCCAGCCATTCTGGCAACAGATATGGCCAAAATCCCGAAACCTGGCCACCCCGCGCATCTCCGAGTCTTTGACTCGTATGGTGATTGCCGCCCGCGGTGAATTCCCGGCGGCTTTGACTGCGACGCAGGACTGGCTACAACCAATCGAACACCCGGACTATGTCGTTCACCTTTTGCACGAATCAAGTATATGCAGCAGGTATCCAGCGGATGCATTGGCCCTGCTGAATGCTGTAATCGCCGAGCAACAATGGAGGCCCCGAGAGTTGGGGCAATGTTTGGATCAAATCGTTCAAGCTGATATGCAGCTTGGGCAAGATGTTCGTTACCAGCGACTAAAAGATTACTTTCGAAGCCGCGGATTGTGAAAGTGACGTGCATCGTTCCATGAGAGCAGCGGGGGAATGACAAGGCAAATTAACACAGGACAGCTAAAAGCTTTGCCGCTCGTATCTCGCAATGCAACTTTTACCGGATGGTGGTTTACAGCGTTAAAAGTCTGTTTGTGGGGACGATCAGACCTGCACGCCCATCAATGTCCGCTGTGAGCGAGGAGCGGACCTTTACAATTTCTGCAGCAGATAGCGATTTTGCTGAGGTAGTTGAAAATTGATTGAGCTGAAGTTGCTCATTTCATGCCCTTCGCATAAAGCAGCAACCTCAAGAAGGGGGGACTTAACTTCACGGGTCATACGATGAAATGAGTCATTGGCACGTCAGTCTCCGGACCATAACTGTTACCAATTCACCAGCAACTACTCGTTGCTCTTGCCGTACCCATCCTGAATTTCTATATGATCTTTAATCTGCAGGCTTTTTCCAAAGGAACGACGCATTACTCTCAGTTATCAGCGCTGTGAGGTGACTCACCCCCCCGGCAACCTTGTCATCAGGGCCATAGAATAAAAATCGAAGCAGTATAAACCCGCCTCGATTTTTGAGAGTGGCTTAACCCACGTGGTTACTGCCCCAACCGGACGGCATTATTCAGGAATAGTATTCAGGGGCTTTTTTGAATTCAGACCAGGCGTCAGGATCGTGACCGGTCACCACCAGCGCACCGGCACGTTCGGCCACGGCACGCAGTTTCTGCACGGAACGCACGGAATCCACCGCTGAGGCCAGAAAACCCGGCAGCGCTTTTTGTTCCCAGTGATCGCGGGTATAGGCCGCATCGATAGTCAGTAACAGCGGCTGGCTGTTGGGTAACCGCACCAGAAAAGACTGATGGCCGGGCGAGTGACCTGGTGAAAATACCGTTGTCAGCGTGCCGTCACCATAGATGTCATAAAAGTCATCGTCGGTGCCGTTCAAAAACTGCCACTCCAATCCGGGGCGATCGTAATCTTTGCGGATGTAGCCGCCGGCCGCGAACCAGTCCGGGGTAAAGGCATATTCATATTCGATGCGCTGGACAATATGGCGTGCATTTGGGAAGCGACCAATCGCACCAGTGTGGTCAAGATGCAGGTGAGACTGCACCACGTATTTAACATCGGCCGGGTCAATGCCCAGTGCTTTGACCTGATCGACACAGCCCTGATCTTTACCGAGTACCGGCCAGTAAACATCACAGATGCCTCCCCAGTAGGCTCTGGGATCGGTTGCCACTTCAACGGCATTGCCACCATCAATAATGGTATGTCCGTCAGGATGGGTGATCAGGAAAAAGGGAACCGGGATTTCATAGTCTGCTCCCGCGCCCTGATTCATCTTAATGTTATGCACCTTACACTTCAGCGTACCGGACTGGAGCATGTAGAGACGGATATCTTTCATACTGAATATTCCTCTGGTCGTTAGCGTGGTTAAAGTGATGCGTTATTTTTAATTATTGAAATCAGAATGCTTCGCGATACAGATTTAGCGCGTCGTGCTCATGAACCTCGACAGGATTGTTGGTCAGTAAACGCGTCTGCAGCATGGCATCCGCAGCCAGACGTGGTAGACTCGCTTCCGTTACCCCGACATCCCGTAACCGGCGAGGCGCGCCACTTTGCTCCATCAGATGCAGCATAAAGTCGACAAATGCGGTTGAGCGAGTTGCTGCATCACCGCTACCGGGTACGTTGAGCACGTCGGCCAGTTCGGCATACAGCGGCGCGGCCGCAGTGGCATTAAAACGAAGCACCGGGCCGAGCATCAGCGCGTTAGAAAGACCATGCGCGATGTGATAATGCCCACCCAACGGATAGGCCAGAGCATGGACGGCAGCGACCGGCGAGTTGGAAAACGCCTGCCCGGCCAGTGTAGCACCCAGTAACATCCCTTCTCGTGCGGCGCGATGGCTCCCATCCTGACAGGCGTGAATCAGATTCGCGCCCAGCAGGCGTAATGCCTCACGGGCCAGCGCATCAGAAAGCGGGTTTTTCTTGTGCTTACTGGTGTAGGCTTCAATGGCGTGAACCATTGCATCAATACCGGTTGCGGCGGTGTGAATTTGCGGCAGTCCTAGCGTCAGTCCCGCATCAAGCAGCACAAAATCTGCGTAAAGCTGAGGTGAAACAACGCCCATCTTGGTGGTTTCGCCAGTAGTGATAATGGCAATATTGGTGACTTCAGAGCCGGTCCCGGCTGTGGTTGGTATCAGCACCATTGGCAGACGCGACCCGGTGACCTTGCCGATGCCGTACATCTCCGCCAGCTGCTGATCGCTGTGCGCCAGCACCGCGGTGACTTTAGCAATATCAAGCGAAGATCCCCCTCCCAGCCCGATAATAATATCGGCCCCGACCTGTTTAACGACCTCGACACAACGGTACACGACGGCTTCAGGCGGATCGGCCACAACCTCATCAAAAACGGTGACGCTAAAGCCCGCCTCTTCAAGATTTTTTGTGATGGGTGCAATCAGTCCCGCTTTGATTAATCCAGCATCGGTAATCAGCAATGCGTTACGCTGAGTGAACCGTGCCGTCAGATTGGTGCCCAGTTGCTGTGCTCCTCCCCATTTCATTTCAATGGAAGACACCGTACGAAACTCAAATGTATTGATCGTCATATCGCCTCCTGTCAGTCACGTGTGGTTATCAGGCAATCTCTGAGCACAGATATTTAATTTCCAGATACTCATCAATGCCGTGATGCGATCCTTCCCGGCCAAGACCGGATTGTTTAACGCCGCCAAAAGGCGCGACTTCGTTAGAAATCAGTCCCGTGTTATGACCTACCATGCCGTATTCCAGCGCTTCGGTAACTCGCCAGGTACGGCGCACATTTTCGGTGTAAAAATAGGCTGCCAGGCCAAATTCTGTATCGTTCGCCATCGCAATCACCTCATCTTCCGTGGTGAAGCGAAAAAGCGGTGCCACCGGGCCAAAAGTCTCTTCACGGGCGACTTTCATCTGCTGAGTGGCACCAGTCAGTATCGTGGGTTCAAAAAACGTACCGCCCAGCGCGTGTCGTTTTCCGCCCGTAAGCAGCGTTGCCCCTTTTTTCAGCGCATCGGCGATATGCTCCTCCACCTTACTCACCGCAGTGTCATCGATAAGCGGGCCGATCGTCACATCAGGCTGTTGTCCGTCGCCCACTTTCAGGGCCGCCACCCGTTCTGCAAATCGGCTGGTAAACGCCTCATAGATTCCAGACTGAACGTAGATACGATTGGAACAGACACAGGTCTGTCCGGCGTTGCGGTATTTTGAGGCCAGAGCCCCCTCAACGGCGGCATTGATATCGGCGTCATCAAAAACGATAAACGGGGCATTACCGCCCAGTTCGAGCGAAAGTTTTTTAATGGTCGGAGCCGACTGCGCCATCAAAATACGTCCGACTTCTGTTGAACCGGTAAAGGAGAGCTTACTAACAACATGACTGCCGGTAAGTACACCGCCAATCTCGTGCGCATCGCCGGTAATCACCTGAAAGACCCCTGGCGGAATGCCCGCCTGCATCGCCAGCCAGCCAAGTGCCAGCGCGGTGAGCGGCGTCTGTTCTGCCGGTTTGACAATCATGGTGCAGCCAGCAGCCAGCGCCGGTGCGGCTTTACGGGTGATCATCGCGGCAGGGAAATTCCAGGGTGTAATCGCTGCACATACGCCGACAGGCTGCTTGATCACCACAATGCGTTTGTTGGTTGCTGGAGCAGGAATGGTTTCGCCGTAAACACGTTTGGCTTCTTCGGCAAACCACTCAACAAAGGAGGCGGCATACAGCGCTTCGCCACGGGCTTCCGCCAGCGGTTTGCCCTGTTCAGCCGTCATCAGCAACGCAAGATCGTCTATATGGGAAACGATGAGATCAAACCAGCGGCGCAAAAGTGCAGTGCGTTCTTTGGCCGCAAGTTGACGCCAGCCGATGAATGCCGTCTGTGCAGACTTAATAGCGTTGGTGGTATCCAGCGCCGACATTGCGGGCACGGAAGCAATAATGTCACCCGTAGCCGGATTGTTGACTTCAATTACGCCACGATCCTGAGCCTGAACCCATTCGCCATTGATCAGACAACGTGTCTGAAGCAGGTCTGGATTTTTCAGTTGAATCATTTACACTCCCCTTTATCTGGTTCAATATATTGAACTGATATCTTGATACTGAACTTACTACGAGGAATTATGTCAGGGGATTCTTTAACAAAAAGCGATCAACCACACAAAAAAATTGACACAGTTCCTGCTTTGCGTCGTGCGGTTAATATCCTTGATTTGGTCGCTGCGTCAGGTGGCGTGATGTCGGCCACCGACATCACGCGCACATTGTCTCTGCCCAAAAGCACCGTCCACGGGCAACTGCATGCCCTGACAGGTTTGGGTTTGCTGGTAAAGACAGCAGAAGGCACTTACCGCCTCGGCCCTCATCTGATGCGCTGGGCGGAAGGGTTTCTTTCACAGATGGATATCATTTCGTTGTTTCGCGATTATTTTGCTGCGGACACTCTGCTGGCGGGTTACACCATCACCCTTACGGTGCTGGACCTCTACGAAGTGGTTTATGTCGGCTGCCGCGATGCAGAGAAAGCACTCGGTCATACCTTTCGCATCGGCATGCGTCTGCCCGCGCCTTTCACCGCGACAGGTAAAATGATGCTTTCACGGCTTTCTGATGATGAGCTCGATGCACTTTTTACCGCGCACTTCCCTGTACCCATGACAGTGAACAGCGTGGACAGTCTCGAAGCGCTGAAGGAGGAACTGGCTGTTATCCGCAAACGTGGTTTTTCAATCGATAACGGCCAGGTTCATGCCGCCATGACCTGCGTTGGCGCAGCCATATACGATCATTCAGGACGTGCTATTGCGGGTATCGCCACAAGCTTCCTGAGCAACGAGGCGGAAGATGGCTTGCTGGAAAGTCTGGGCCAGAAGATTTGCCATGCTGCTACAGTGCTCTCTGCACGTTGCGGTTACGCGTCAGTCTGATTATCAGGGCGCACACTTAACCCGAATGTCAGCAATGTCCGTTCCTGGCACAAAGCGGAGGTTATCTAAGATAAATTTGCATGATTTGTGTCTTTTAAACCTCCAGGCTGGTTTTGATTCTCATGATTTAACTGAGAATAGTGATGGCGATTACTATCTCGTTTTTCCGGACAGGATCAGACTCTTCCCTGAGCATCAGGCTCAGTTTGCCTATTACCTTTAATCGGGTGACTGACTCCGCATCATAAAAAAGAGCTTCCACCGCCTTACCGATGTGACAATGCTGCACGCTGAGATCACACACTGACCACCTCACCGATAAATGACTGAAAGATGCAGCCAGATGTCGTTACAGACGGCTCTGGCTGCAGTATGGCTGTCAGAATGTTTCCCAGTTTGCTTCCGACGCACTGAGGGGTGACGGGTGTTTTAACGCCGGCGTGGGCACCTTAACCTCCGGCATCAGCGGGCCGGAAGCAGGAACACGGAACACGGCTACGGTTTTTTCAAGCTCATGAGCCTGATCCTCGAGGCTGCTGGCGGCTGCGGATGACTCTTCAACCAGCGCTGCGTTCTGCTGAGTTGTGGTGTCCATCTCTGTCATGGCCTGCGCAATCTGGGTTATTCCGCGGTTCTGTTCGTCCGACGCAGCGGCAATTTCACCCATGATGTCCCTGACCTGGGTCACAGACTTGACGATATCCTCCATCGTGACACCGGCACGGTTAACCAGTTCGGTACCGTTACTCACCCGGCTCAGTGACTCACTTATCAGCGCCTCGATTTCTTTTGCCGCAAGTGAACTACGCTGTGCCAGATTTCGGACTTCACCGGCAACTACTGCGAATCCCCTTCCCTGTTCTCCCGCTCTTGCAGCCTCGACGGCGGCGTTGAGCGCCAGGATATTCGTCTGGAAAGCGATACCGTTAATGACGGAGATGATTTCGCCGATTTTACCTGAGCTCTGGCTGATCCCTCCCATAGTGTTGATCACGTCACTGATGATTTCCCCGCCGCGGCTGGCATTGTGTGACGCCTCGGTGGCCAGCTGGCTGGCGTGATGGGCATTCTCCGCATTCTGCTTAACGGTGGAGGTCAGCTCCTCCATGCTGGCAGCAGTTTCAACCACCGCTGCCGACTGCTGTTCCGTGCGTGAAGACAGGTCGGTGTTACCCGCAGCAATCTCGGAGGAGGCGCGGGCGACGTTATTCACTCCGTCCCTGACACGGGAGATAATGTCACGCAGGCTCTGGTTCATCGCGCCCACGGCGGTCATCAGCTCGCCAAGCTCATCGGTGCGCGAGGTAGTGATGTCTGAGGTCAGATCACCTTCAGCAATGCGCTGTGCAGACGACAGCGTCTCTCTCAGCGGAACGGTGATACTTCGCGTCATTCGCCAGGCAATCAGGAGGCTGAGAACAATACAGGCGAGTGTTGCAAAACCGATCTGCCAGAGCGCGGTCTGGATATACTTCTCAGCCATCTCTGACTGAAAGAACGCGAGGTCCGTGATGGACTGGTTCAGCTTACCTGCCGCTGCGGTCATTTCATCTGAGGCCTGCTTTTCAGTCCGCACAGAAAGGAGATAATTATTCAGCAGTGCGGAGCCCGATGCCATTTTTTGCTCCACGTCCGCCACTACTGCGGCGAGTGCGCTGCCGGAAACGCCTCTGAGCTGGTTTACCTGCGGAGCAATGGCGTCCCTGACTTCACTGAATTTATCCAGCGTGGAAGCGTCCGGCTTTCTGATGAACTCCTGGACAAAAAATGCCGCCTGCTCTGTCCTGAAGCTGAGGGAAAGTAGGGGCGCAACAACGTCGGCAGGAGCCGAAGCCTGGCCGGTGGCCAGTTTTTCTCCCAGTGATGCCAGGCCCAGCGTGTGTATTTCGCTCAGCGCGCGCGCGGCACTGTCACTGCTCTCGAGAAAAGCCTGACGCTTTTCCTGATACTGCGTCAGGATACCGCTCAGAACAGAAAGCCTTTCCCCTCCTTCCGCCGACCAGGAGTATTTATTAAGACTGGTTCGTAAGACAAAAAGCTGATTCATCGCCTCGCCGTTAATCTCAATAAACTTTTTGTCGCGGGTGTACTGAAAAAGCGTGCGGTTAAGTCTGGCTTTCGCCAGCGTGTCGAGCATCTGAACGGTGACATCGCGCTTGGCCGAATTTTCCTGAATGCTTAAAAAACAGCGAAACGCCAGCGCCGATATGATGACGGAGGCCAGTATGACCAGCGTGAATCCCAGTCCCAGTTTGGCGCCTATCTTTAAATCTGTAACTTTTCTTATAATATTCATTTAAATTACCCCGGAGTTGAATAGTACCCGGAGATTTATATCCTCTCAGGGTTCAATCCGGTATCGGCTAGAAAGGTGCATTATTTACACCTGTTTTCCGTGACTTTATAAAATAATCGTTTTCATTGATCAGAATCACTTAATCACCCCTTTGCTGACAAGAGGGGTTAATTATCTTTCAGGTTATCGTTTGAGCTCTAACTTTTATTTTTAACGAGGCAAGGTCAGATAAGTAAAATTAAATAATGTTTCCACCATAAGCCAAACGAATCTGAACACATCAACTTAAAACGTATAATCAGTAAAAGACGGCATTTAAAAACAATAAAAATTAAATCCGCATTACCGTGCCGGAATGCAATGTATTTACTGAAGTTTTTTTCACGAAGTTAAAGGCATGCCAGCCAGATTAAACATCTTATTTACCGTCTCGCTTGCATGCATAATGCTTTCAGGCATGATATAAACGTGCAACTGGGTGCTGGCGCCCGCCGCCAGAGAAGCCTGGAGCCACACAACTGTTTCGCCTCACCTCTTGAGTGGTTTTTTTTGTATGCTAAAGTGCATATAGGAAACAGCGAAACCAGACACCTTGCCTCAGACTGCGAACGGTACTGTTCAGGATAAACCGGGATGCACTGCAGAACCCGATCTGTAACCAGAACCTTACTGATAAAGTGCTTCTGAAATTAAAGTATTTCAGCGACGGGGTGTTAATAATTACGTGCCCTCCCCGGTCCTTTTAAAATGAAATGTGAAACATTTGCTCCCCTACCTGAGGGAGCTTCTTTTCGCCAGGGCGCTTTAGCATTATAAAAAATTTAAAAACGCTCTTGCGCGGCTTTTTAGCCCGAACTGAACGCTAACATCTTCTTAATTCATTTCTGTTTACCCCTGCCGCACCGGTAAAGATGCATTCATCTGCTGCATTCGCGGATGGATTTCCTTGAATAAGGAAGCATGCCTGTCGCAGTGATAGTTAAAAGCATTGATTTGACGCTAAAGAAAAGAGATGACTGTAACGATAGTCTGCTAAAGAAGCACAACCACCGGAAAACCTGATAACCAAAAGAAAGTCCGGATAAAGTGTTGATAAGGGAAGCGCTCGCTTGTTTTATACACACAATTAATTGTTACGTTAAATTTCACGTTCCGATAACTGCATTCACTGTCTAAAGCGACAGGCAAGCATTGAACAGTATACAGGTATTTAGCGGGATATTTTTCACAGGAATAAACAGCTGAGTTATTCAGGAATGAAGAAATCTTTTGCGACAGGACAGTCAGTTATGCCAGTGCCTAAATCAACTTACGGAGGGAGATATGTCACTTCGAGACGAAGAAAGAGGACTCATCATAATTGGCGAAGCCGCCCTGTATCTTGCGCTGACTGACAAGGAAATTGACATCAATTCCCTTATGGAACAGCTGAAAAGTATGGCGACAGGCAGCTGTAGCGACAACCGCCTGTGTAAAATTTTTGAGGCCATATCGTGGTTGAAAAGCTTACCAGCCCGGGATTTGAGAGGCAGTCTGTGCCATACCTTCATATTATCAATAGCCTGAACGAGGGTAAAACTGACAGCAGCTTATAATATTCAAATCTGTCAAAACACACCGATGACTTTACCGAACTCATGCGAGTTTATTACCTCACGTGATGGCCTGTATCCTGTCTGCCGCTGAGGTCATCCCGATTTAAGCCATGTCTGCTTCTGGCACAAATCGGACGTTCAGGCTGAAAAAAAGTACGGCGATGAAACAGATAAATAAACGCCTCGTATGCCGCATTTATGCTGCCGGAAGCCCGCGTGACTAATCATGCGGGCTGATTAGTTACTCCCGCTGAAGCAGATTCAGCCAGTCCCTGTCATTAATACCAGGCCCCGGACTAATAGTCTGACCCTTCGCCTCATCTGCGTCATGGTGGCCGGAGTCTCCGGCAAAAAAATTAGCCGGGTGAACCTTTGCTGACCACTGCCGATAATAACAGTGCTGCAGCAAGATGCTGCGGCATTTCATACCAGTATCCTCCCGTTAAACGGGAGTGATTTTTTTCGTCAGCACCATGCATTAACGCTGACGCCTTACACCATGGAACCCGTATGAACAATATCAGAATAGGAATCCGGCTCGGTGCCGCCTTCGGCTTTATGGCACTCCTTGTGATGTTTATGGTGCTCATCGGCATCGTTAAAATAAACGCACTCGGAAACACCAACGACGAGATATCCGGCAGTTTGTATACAAAAGCCTCAACTTCCCTTTCACTGCGGTACTACACCTCAGACATGAGTCGCCTTGCGAGGAATGCGATTCTTCTCAGCGACCTCACCAAAAGAGAAAAAGCCATCAGCGATTACCGCGTTGAAAGGCACGAGGTGGACAGTCTCATCAGCCTTATCGGTAAGCAGGTAAACACACCTCAGGGAACCGAAATTTTTACCCGTCTCAAAGCCCATTCGGAACTGTTCCTGCCCTTCATCGATGAAGTGGTGGCACTTGCGCAGCAGAGCAAAAGCGATGAAGCGACCCGGCTGCTTTTTGGGCCTCGTTATCAGACCCAGGGCGACTTCATGGCTTCCCTCAAGGAAATGCAGACCTTTCAGGAAGCTCGCATGAGTTCAGCCGCCGTCAATGCGCGTGAGGAACGCTCCGCTGCGCTGATGATGTTAGTCACTGCTGGCGTGGTTGCTCTGCTACTGGCCGCAGTATCCGCCTGGGCTATCACCCGGAGTATCACGCGTCCACTCAATGTGGCCGTTGAGGCCGCCCGGCGGGTGGCCCGCGGAGACCTGAGCGGTACCGTCCGGACAGACCGGAAAGATGAGACCGGCACGCTGCTGTCGGCCATCAGCGACATGCAGGATTCACTGATTAACACCGTCAGCCTTGTAAGAAGCAATGCAGAAAGCGTGGCATCAGCCAGCACCCAGATTGCCCAGGGCAATACTGACCTCTCGCAGCGCACCGAGGAGCAGGCCAGCGCGCTTGAGCAGACGGCCGCAACCATGACACAGCTCGGCATGACGGTAAAAAATAACGCGGAGAACGCCCGACAGGCAGGCCAGCTGGCGGTCAGCGTACGGGATGTGGCAGGCAAAGGCAGTGAGGCTACTGCAGCCATCAGTGGCACCATGAAATCCATCAGCGAAAGCTCCGGGCGCATCGCAGAAATTACCGCCGTTATTGACGGCATCGCCTTCCAGACCAACATCCTTGCGCTGAATGCCGCCGTGGAAGCGGCCCGTGCCGGTGAACACGGCCGGGGCTTTGCTGTGGTGGCAAGCGAAGTCAGATCACTGGCGCAGCGCAGCGCCTCTGCTGCGGGTGAAATACGTCAGCTGATTGCAGCTAATGCCGGTACGGTGGGACAGGGTAACGAGCGGGTGATTCACGCATCTGAAACCATGTCGGGTATTGTTGCAGCGGTCGGCAAACTGTCGGATACGGTGGAAGAAATCAACGCTGCCAGTGCCGAACAGGCACGCGGAATTGAGCAGGTGGGGATTGCCGTCACGGAAATGGACGCGACTACCCAGCAGAACGCCTCGCTGGTAGAGGAGTCGGCTTCCGCAGCCGCGAGCCTCAGGGAGCAGGCAGCGTTACTTCTGCAGGCGGTGTCTGTGTTCAGTCTGGGCAGCCAGTCCATACCTGATGCTGTTCATGTTCCCGCTCCAGCGGCGAGTCCGGCAGTTAAAGCCCGCGCGGAAACTGAAGACGACGGCTGGACACATTTCTGATTAAGGCACTGCGAATCATTAAGCAGATTCAGAGTAAGTACGGAACCCTCTCCGGTTCGACGGAGGGGGCGCGGGACAGCAGACCGGGTGACCAGTACCCCGCATATCAGTACATTCTGATGTTAGCAATGTCCGCTTTTGGCTGTGAGTTCAATGGGTCGATACAACGCTATCCTTAAACAAGGGGGGACGTTGCCATGAAACGAAGAACGCGGATCAACTACACGCCAGAGCAGAAGGCGATTATCTGGGACAGGTATAAGCAATGTGATTCCTTGCATGATATTGACCTGTTCCCCGTTGCTTAAACAACGACTCATTTATGAAATAGAGATGGATCGGTCGTTTCACATACTAATTAACTGGAATTTAACTAAGGCAGAGTAAGTAATTAAAGTGCAAGCCGTGGAAGTCATATGTGAGGCAACTGTGCTTTTGCCAGCCAGTGGGCAGGGTTAAACCTTATAACCTGTCTTTAGTAGGCCCTGTTCCATGTTTCTGATTCACAATCATATTTACCCGTCACTGAATTTGCGCTCGATAATCATTTGATTCTTCCACGAAAAACCCAGAAAGCCCAGCTATTGTAGGCCAGTGTCAGGGGCATAATGATGGCGAGGCCTGCCAATAAGAAATACTGGCTAGAAGCACCTGACGATGCGTCAGACAGCGTTAATGTTCCAGGAATCAGCCATGGATACATGCCGGTCATCAGGGTGATGAAAGTGAAGGTTACTATCAGCAGCGCAAAGAGTAGCGGGGATAAGGATGCGTTGCTTTTCAACTTCACGACCAGCCCAGCCCAACATAGTACGACAAGAGCGAGACTTATTTTTCCGGGAAGCGTAGAGATAGCTTTCTGCCAGGGGGCAGGTAAATACGCTATATTAAAAATGAAAAACAGGAAAGTCAGTCCCAGTAACCACCCACTAAGGTGCGTCGCACGTATATTTGCCTGACCGCCTACGCGCCAGCGTATCCAGCAACAGGCCAGCAGGCTGTTAACCCACACCATGCCCAGTCCACTGAGCAAGCCATATCCCGACAGCCAGCTCAATTCGGTTTCACCCGGTAAACCGCTCACAACTAAGCCAGCCATGTAGCCTTGCAAAAAAGCGGCCGCAAACGATGCAATAAAAAGAATGTAGTCAAGCCAGCGCTTAACGCGAGATGAAGCCTGCCCGCGGTATTCAAGCGCCAGGGCACGGCCAAAGAGGGAGAAAAACATCAGAAACAGCGGAACATAGACAGCATTAAAGATACTACTGTAGGCGGCGGGAAATAACGCTAAAAGCGCACCCGCGGTCAGGACGATCCAGGTTTCATTAGCATCCCAGACAGGCAGGATGGACTGGACCAGTCGGCGGCGATCCTGCTCATTATCAAAAAAAAGAATAACTGAACCTACGCCCAGATCGGTTCCGTCCAGTAAGAGGTAGATGAGTAACGAAAAGGCTACCGTTGCGGCGGACAGATCATCGAGACTCATGAAGATGCCTCCGTGCTGATTTCGTTGCTGAGCGCATGACTGTCAAACGAATTGACGAGGCGTAAGAAATAATACATACCCAGGCCAAAGACCAGAGAATACACCCCGATGATGCCGGTGAAAGAGAAGATGACGGCCGATAAGGAAAGGGGAGCAATACTTTGGTCGGTGCGTAATAATCCGTATATCGTCCAGGGCTGACGCCCTACCTCTGTCACGATCCAGCCTGCGAGTAGGGCAATAAAGCCAGCGGGCGTCAGGCCTACAACCCACTTCATCAACCGGCGCGGCCAGAGCTCGCGCCGGTAACGCAGCCAGAGCGCGGTCAGGCTGGTCACAAAAATAATGAGCCCCATACCTACCATCACGCGGAAGGCAAAAAATACCGGCCAGACCGGCGGCTGTTGATCAGGCTGGAATTCGCTCAGGCTTTTAATGTGCCCGGTGAGGTTATGGCGCAAATAAAGTGAGGCCACTGTCGGTATCGCCACTTCACCGTGGTTAACCTGCACTTTTTGATCGGGAAGGGCGAAAAGGCGTAAAGGCTCCCCCTCACCATGAGGCGGCCTGCGCCAGCTGCCTTCAATGGCAGCCAGTTTGGCAGGCTGGTAGTCACGGGTTTTTTCGCCCTGCAGATCGCCCGTCACAATTTGCAGCGGCATAGCAGTCAGCAGCAGCCAGAGGGACCATGACATCACACACTTCGCGGCACGGTCGGCGGGCTGCTTAAGTAACCGCCATGCACTGGCCCCGGCAGTCACGCAAAAACTCGCAATAAGAGAAGCCAGCACCATATGCGTAAACCGCAGTGGAAACGAGGGAGAGAAGACGATGCTTATCCAGCTCCTGGCGCGGAAAAAGCCGTGCTCATCGCGGAGATAGCCAACAGGGGTTTGCATCCAGGAGTTGGCGGCAAGGATCCAGAATGCGCTGAGGAAAGCCCCTAACGCAACCAGGCAGGTCACAACGAAGTGCAGTTTTGGGTTGATTTTACCCATACCAAATAACATTACGCCGGTCAGGCCTGACTCCAGGAAAAACGCCACCAGGATTTCATAAAACATCAGGGGACCCATGACGCCCCCAACTTTATGGGCAAAGGGGCTCCAGTTGGTACCAAACTGGAATTCCATGACCACACCCGAGACGGCACCCACTGCAACCGTGAGCGAAAAGACACGCATCCAGAACTGAAGTGCCTGCCAGTGGTGCGAACGGCGGTAGCGTAACCAGGCTCCTTCCAGCAAAACAATTATCAGGCCAAGCCCCAGGGTAAACGCCGCCAGCACTATGTGCATGCCTATCGTCAACGCAAACTGCGCGCGCGATAGCAAGAGTACGATTTCGGATTCAGGCATGACTTTTCTTGCTACTGTAACGGCTGATTGGTTTTTCAGATGGTTGTTTCATCTCATGGCCAAACGCGCGGACGCCTGCCAGAGCCGGTGTTATTCCTCGCCATAATTCCTCATCATTTAATAACCTGATGATGCCGCGGATGCCGGGCCTGGTTTTCTCTTCCGCTCCTGTCCCTGCGGCCCGCATCGCTTTTGCGGCATTCACCATCCCCAGCAACACAGGATTAAATTCTTCAGGCGGGATTGTGGCCAGCGCTTTGAAGATCAGTGACAGATTCTGCACGGCATTAAGCGCACCGGGCTGATTCAGGCCATTGACCAGCACACCTGCAATCTGGGTGTTCGCATTCACCAGATCTGTGGCGAGGCGCAGGAAACCGTGTTGATGCAGGCTTTCCAGCAGCGTGGCAAGGGCTTCGTTTGCTGTGGGCTCGGTGCGGGCGGGCGGCACGTCATATTTTAGCGGTTCAGCCATTAAAACTTCTCCGGATGGGCGGTGTGTTCAGGCGGCAAGGTATAACCCGGCTGACGCCATTTCTCCTCAACGGGCAGATGATCACGCGGCGTGCGGTGCCCATGGCGAAAATTGTGCGACGGCAGCGGTGAAGCGTGAGGAGGACGCGCCAGCTTCTCCAGGCGGATAGCAATTTCTTTATAGGCTGGCGTCTGCACGTCTGGATCGTGATGATCCCCCGTGAGTCCGTTTATGCCCGGCTTACCATGATGTATCGGTATAAAAAGGATATTACCTGCCACGCGTTCAGTAATGATCACCGGCACCTCAAGCGCACCGCGCCGTGACGCCAGCCTGACCCAGTCGCCTTCCTGCAAGTGACGCTCCTGCGCCAGTGCAGGGCTGATTTCAACGTACCAGTGAGGCGACAGCGAGGTGATTCGCCCCCCCGCCCCCGTCTGGTTGGTGGCCTGGAAATGCTCCAGCATGCGACCGTTGTTAAGCAGCAGATCATAATCCGCATCGCACTCCTCAGCAGGTGGCTGCCACTGCAGCGGATAAAGCCGCGCTTTGCCATCGGGGAAGTGAAAACCGTCGGTATAGAGCAACGGCGTGCTACTGCCGTCGGCGTTAACGGGCCAGAGCTGCGACTGCCAGCCCGCCAGCCGGTCATAGCTGACGCCCGCAAAGATATCCGCAATGCCCGCAACTTCGGCCATGATGTCGGCGGGATGCTGATAATACCAGGGATGACCCAGGCGGCTGGCGAGCTCGGTCAGTATCCGCCAGTCGGGACGACTGTCGCCCAATGGCGGCAACACCTCGTAAAAGCGCTGGATACGTCGTTCGGTGTTCGCAAATGTTCCCTCTTTTTCGACGCTTGGGCAGGCTGGCAACACGACATCCGCAAATTCAGCCGTCCGGCTCATAAAGATATCCTGCACCACCATGAAATCGAGACGACTGAACGCCTCATGGACTTTTGTGGAATGCGCATCAGCAAATGCCGTTTCTTCACCAATGATGTACATTGCTTTCAGCGTGCCCTGGTGCGCCTGCTCGATCATCCGGTAATTGTCTGCGCCCTCTTCCGCCGAAAGCGCGTCCGGATCGACGCCCCAGGCCGTCGCCCATTTTTGCCGCACGGCAGGATCCGTGACGCTTTCATAGCCGGGATAGACATTGCTCAGGCAGCCAAAATCACTGGCCCCCTGCACATTATTGTGTCCGCGCATGGGGTAACCGCCGGTGCCCGGCTTACCATAATTGCCGGTCACCAGCAGCAGATTAGAGAGCGCGGTGCTGGTATCCGAACCGTGACTGTGCTGCGTAATGCCCATCGCCCACAACAGACAGGCGCTTTTGGCCTGGCCTATCATTTCTGCCGCGTCCGTCAGCGCCTGCACGCTCAGACCGGTTAACTGACTGGCATAGTCGAGCGTGAAAGGCGCCAGCGACGCCCGGAACGCGGCGACGTTATTTACCTTTTCCGCGAGAAAGGCATCATCGGCATAACCGTGATCGAACATGTAACGCGCCATCGCCGATGCCCACACCATGTCATAACCCGGCTTAATACGCAGGTACAGATCCGCGCGCTCAGCCATTTCATGGCGACGGGGATCCACAACGAGTAGCTGCTGCCCGTGATGTTTATGTGACTGTTTGATATGGGAGGCAATGACCGGGTGATTTTCTGCAATGTTGCTGCCGACGATAATGATCAGAGACGCCTGCTGCATATCCTTGATGGTTCCCGCGTCGCCCCCAAGTCCGACGGTCCGGAACAATCCCTGGGTAGCAGGGTTTTGACAATAACGTGAGGAGTTATCGACATTGTTGGTGCCAAAGATTAAGCGGGCGATTTTTTGTGTCAGATAGGCTTCTTCATTGCTGGCTTTACTGGAACCGATAAAGCCGATGCTGTTGCCGCCCGCCTGACGATGAATCTGCGTCAGGTGCTGTACGATAACCGCCAGCGCTTCATCCCAGGTGGCGGGACGAAAGCGGCCCTGCTCACGAATAAGCGGGGTGGTCAGGCGGTGCGGATCATTCACAAAATCCCAGCCAAACTTTCCTTTTACACAGGTCGAGATGCCATTTGCGGGTGCATCTGCAACCGGCTGCACTTTTAAGATGTGGCGATCACGCGTCCACATTTCAAAACTGCAGCCTACGCCACAATAGGTGCAGACCGTTTTCGTTTTTTTTATCTCCGACTGGCGCATCGCCATATCGATCAGTGAAACACCGGTAACGGGTCCCGCACCGATGCTGTTTTCCAGTTTTTTAACCACGTCAATCAGCGGACGTTTCACGGCTTCCGGCATATTGGTGAAGGGACCGGCATTTGGCTGCATCGTTTTTTCCAGCAGCGCATTGCAGGGGCAAACGGTAACGCAATGGCCGCAGCTCACACAGCTTGATCCGGCTATGCGCTCACCGCCATCCCACAATACCCGGGGATGGTCGGCGGTATAATCGATAGACAGCGTTTCGTTTACCTCGACGTTCTGACACGCCTCTACGCAACGACCACAGAGGATACACTGGTCGGGATCGTAAGTATAAAAGGGGTTAGTATGGTCTTTTTCAGCAGGCTTACGCTCATAGGAGTAATACTGAATCGGTATCGCCATATCGCTGACCGCGTTGTGTAATGTGCAGTCGCCGGTATTGTGTTCGCATACCGTACAGTAAAGCTCATGGCGCGCCAAAACGCGGTCCATGCCCTCCTCCTGCGCCGCCCGGGCCTGCGCGCTAATGCTGCTGACCACCATCTCGTGCGCGGTTTCTAATGTACACCCCCGCACCAGCTTACCCGCATGTTCTACCCAGCAGACATCACAGGTTTGAAGGGGCTGCAGCGCGGGGTGATAACAGACATGCGGCAGTTTTTTCCCGTGCAGTTCCAGGAAATCAATCAGGGGCAAACCTGCCTGACCTGACAGCCGTTCGCCATTGTAGATAATGGTGCATGTTTCCATGTTTTACCTTTCCACTCTGTCATTTAGCATTCTAAAATTGCGATTGCATAAGCCACAAAAATAGCCAGAACATTCTAATAACTTTAGTAATTAAAATTAGTAGACTGGAGAAAATAAATCAGGCGAACCGGTAAAATAATTAAAATGTAAACGAAATCAATGTAAATATCAGCGACTTATTGTTTTTTTTCAGAAAGTTAAGATCTGGAGGTCTTTCAGATATTGCGCACTTAGACCGCTATCTGCCACCAACTCCCCCGCTTACGCTTAAAATTAATCTCAATATTGATTTTACCGCCAGGCTTACGGGTTTTAGATTTAAGGAAATCGCAATAATGTATTTGTAATTAACATGTGAAATCATATCTTCCTCGCATTGCCAGCTCATAAGCCAATGATTAATTTATTCTCTTCCTGTGACTCCGCAATCTCTTTCCTGTTCACTTTAAACTTATAACAGTGCATTTTTATCATGATAGATACTGTCAGTACCTGTTGGTGAGGTGACGATTATCATGCGATTCATGTGACGTGATGAGGGCATGATGCCAGTTATGGAATCAAGCCATGCAGAATGCATCAACTCAATAATGCTCACCACACCTCACTTACTTATGAAAAGCCAGAAGCATAATATGAATCAATTGTTTTGCATTCAGGCTCTGCCAGCTTATTGTATTTTGCAAATCTTTTTTTAAACAGTGTCAAAACCCGCCAGAACCTCCCTGAAAATACATTCTTATGCGGCTATTTTGATGCATTGTTCAGCACAACGCTTGCAGGCTCTTGAGCAATCCTGGCAATGGTCATGTTCATGCCTGCCGGACTCATCGCCGCACCTCTGGCAAACATCAGCACAAACCCGACAAAGCTCTTTAGCAACCTCGCTATTAAGGGCCATAAATTGAGCGGCAAGACGACAGATATTTGCACACTGTATGTCCAGCTTGATACACACACGCATCATCTCAAGGTTTTTTTCCTCAAGGCAGGAAGCCGCGCAATTATCACATGCCGCAGCGCATAAATAACAGGCTTCAATGCATTTCTTGTATTCATCCAGCATGATTGCTCCTAAATTAAGTATTACTGTTAAGCATGGAAGAGAATGCTGATTATTCAACTTTTAGATCATAAAATAATATTTCAATTAATCTAATAACTTACTTGGTGATATCCATTGGAAGTAATTATTTTTTTTAATTCCGCTAATGGCTCCGCGCAAATTGATGAACAGACCCATGTCCATTATAGGCAGGTGGAAGGTCAAGTATTTTGCTCACGCCTGGCTTTTTTCCCGCGCCAGTATTCTTCAAAGTAAGGCAGTAACTCAAGCACAAAGATACCTGCAAGAACAGTCACGATATATTTACCGGGCAATGGTTCAGCTCTTGGTTTGAGTTCAAAGCGTGCAGATTCTTGTCCGAAACCAAAAAGTGACAAAAATTGCGGCCAGTGACGTGAAATGACAAGCAGAAGTGCCATCAGCGGTACAATTTCTAAAAAACTGTGTACATGTTGCTCAACTGGCGATACCCGCCTGGTAGCCACTGCGTATTTTACATCCCATAAAGCTGTAACCTCATGGCAAAAAAACAGAACAATCATAAATGCAATAACTAACGCGTTTACCTCTAAAAAAAGGGCTGCGAGCAAAGGCAGCCCCATCTCCAGAAACATCAGAATATGAATATAGGTTTCTTTCAGGCCAGAGGTTGTTTCAATATTGGCTGCTCTGTGGCAAAGCCAGTCAGCAAAGCCTGCAATAAGCCAGACAGGCAAGACGAAATACAGCAACAGTAACATCTGTGGGTCGGAAGAAGGGGACATCTTACTTTACCTGTAGAGTCATGTTGAGCAATCGAGTAATGCCGGGCAGCCCGCGCTCAGTAAAATGATGAGCATAATCCGCTCGTAGCCTGCATTCTGAGTGCCTCTGAATCAACCCCACCTCATCCACTCATATGGGCCGTACTATCACGTCCTGCATATTACCGCGCCGGCTTGCCTTTCCACCTTTTCTGCCGGCCTCAACCGCTCTTTCTGGATTATTTTTGAAATTGCCGCTGCTGACTGATCCGCCCTTCCTGCCAGCCTCCGAAGCACGCTGAGGGTTTTCCGCAAAATTTCCTGCTCCACCACGTCTCTTACTCATAACTGTCACCTCGTTAACTGTGTGAAACATCAGATGAGATAAGATCATGGCTCTAATTTTCGATAAAACCAATCATAAACAGTACGCTATGACGGAGTAAAAAGCTGTTTTTAATAAATCGCTTCGCTTTTATCAGATATTAAATCTAATTAAAACAATATTAATGAAATAAAATGTCTACAGAATAAATGTATGTTGTACAGGTTTACAATCTTTTTTTTAAGACAAATCCTAAGTCACTCAGAGACTATTTTGCAGGCTAGCTTGTTTTCTATAGGTTTTTTAAGTGAGGCACTTAAATCTCTGACGTACTTAATCAACGGGCAGCCTGCTGCTCACGCTCAGGGGGACGATAGTACGCTGAACGGCAGGCAGCAGAGAGCTGAGCAGTTCGGAAAACGCAGCGGTGGTTGCGGAACACAGTGAACAGCCTGACTCCAGCCGCAGATAGCGAAATCCCTCACCGACTGTGCTTAACAGCTGCGTTGGCATGGTGATATCTACGTCTGCTTCAGAGTGCCCAGCTGCGCATCGGCAGGACAGGGGCTGACCAGGGTATTGCGTTTGTAACGCACAACCTCAGGCGAGCGGTTGCGGTAGATATCATCAAACCGGGCCGGTGTGCAGCTGCGGGAATACACCGAGGCGATGTCTGTCGCGGCTGTATTCACACAACCTGCCAGCATCACCGTACAGGCAATGATGCCGGCACGTTTAGCGGCCTGCCCGGAAGGCACTGTCGTCAGGTTCCACCCCAGGAATAGACTTAATCAGAACTGCTACTCTGGCTGTGGCGTTAAACCGGATAATTCAACACTCTGAGGGGGAATTTGACAAAAAGTCCGGGAGCGGGGACTGGATATAATCAGGGGAATATTTGCCGCTTACGCTTGCATGACACTACCCAAATTACCAAAATGTCAGAGGATATCCCTCTGAGGAATGTTTCGTATTGCATGGATGATGACTTTACCGCCTGCGGGCGGTTTTTTTTATTACCGCAGCACTGCTCGCGTTGAATAATTTTCCCGCGGAGGAAGCCCGCCAGGACCAAAAGCGAGTTTTATGGCCTGCCGGAGTTTTCATCAGAGAAGAGACAATCTGTGCTGTTTTAAGCCGTAGATGAAATTTTTCTTTACCGGTGGGCATGCTGCGCTTAGTGTAATTTAAGTTTCAGTTTAAGGGTCGGGGCAGTACTTAAAAGTACAATATTAAACAGCTGCTCCAGTGTTTTTATGCATATCCGCTGCAGCGGACTTATGCTGTCAGTCAACAGGAATAGTGGTATGTACAAAAGTGAAGAGGAAAAGGTCAATATCGTTATTGGCGAAGCTGTTTTGGCGTTGATCGATAATGATGCTGATATCAGTGCTGAAACGGTGTCGGAATATCTCAGGCAGATGCATACCCAGGAAACTGACGATGCGCGCCGGGGGTAATAAAAAAAGCAATACAGCTGACTTCGCAGGCCTTTCTGCACTGACGTTTACCCGTGTGTTTCAGCCCGTCCGGCAGCGTTGCATCCGTTGAATATTAACTCCCGACAGGGTATCAACACGATTCTTCGCACGGAATCTGTTGATATGCACATCTGAAACCACAGTTATCGTCAGTCCATCTCTTTACTTACTTTGCGTATGGCCACTGCATAAACTTCTCTTGTCCCGTCCACAGACTGCTGCTCTGACTCACGTAACAGAGAAAGTATACTCTCTTTATTCAGAGGTTTTCCTGAGGCAACCACACGAGAAACAGCCTGGCCAATAACCTTGTGTACATCCTCTTCATAGTCCGAATGAATAATGTTCGTCTGCATAATAATCCTCCGGCCTGTTAAGCCCTTCGATACTGAAAACTGCCTGCATTTGTGGTTTGAAAAGACATTAACTGTCTGAATGGCAGTTCAGTTTCGTTAAAAAAGAGATTTAAGGCAGGCACAACTATCTCTTGATATATAAGGCGAGGTCAATTCAATAATTTTTTTTAAGTATTTTCTGAATTTTAAATGAGGTTTTAACGAAAATATCGACGCTGTACACGTATTTAAAAAGGTGGCACTACTCGCTTTAAAAGGTATCACTGGGACATCTACGCACTGATAACGGTATGACTCTGCTTAACTCCTGTCAGAAATAACACTGTATCGGAAAAGCCCTGCTCAGCAGGGCTGGCTTAAGTGGATTGCACACTTACACCTCAAGTATATCTGTTTATGTCTCGCATAATGTGCCTTTCATTCGTACACAGTTTGTTGCTCGTGGGCTGTCAGTCACCCTCTTCATCGATTCCGCACTCTGCCCGGCCTGTTCCCGTTTGCGCAGGCGGAAAAGTGATGATGAAAACCACATTATGGTTTGGCCTCAGCAAGCCGCAGGGTGGCAACGTGAGCTCAGTGGAATGGATGCATTTCATAGATAACGAGGTGACACCGCGCTTTAAATCTGGCCTGTCAGTTTATGATGCACAGGACCAGTGGCCGGGCAAGAACGGGCTGTTAGCAAGAGAAAAAAGCAAGGCTTTAGTTCTGGTTTATCATTCCGATATGGAGAGCAATGGCCGTGTCGAAGAACTACGCACGCTTTATAAAAAGCAGTTCGGTCAGGAGTCAGTCATGCGCGTGGATACGCCAGCCTGCATAAGCTTTTGACGCCAAAATAAAACCATTAAAAAGCCAGCAAAGGCTGGCCTTTTAACGGGCAACATTGTGAAGTGAGTTACGTCACCTCAGCGTTACCTGACCCGCTATCGAGAGCTTATTGTGTGCGGGCTTTCCAGTGTCAGCTTCTGGCACAAAGCCGACAGGCTGGCTGAGATGGAGGTCGCGCTATGAGCGAGAAGCGGACATTTATCACCAGATAGATTCTGGTCTGGGGGAGTTCTACTTAGAGCAGAAGATTTTTAGCTTTTCCAACTGAATGAATAAGGGATCAATGCGATGCAAACAGCCTTGATGAGCGCTTACCGCGCCTTTTTTAAAACCTGAACTGGCTGACTACCCTCCCCTTATCAGAATCCCGCTCGCCTGCAGCCAATGCAAGGGAGCGGGATTGATTGTCCTCTCAAGAGCTAGGCACGGTTCATTCAACTAGATGGATTGCCCAGATATTCGACGCTTGGCACACAGCAATACAACGACACCCAGGATGGCGGAAATGACAGAGCCCATCAGCACACCGACCTTCACTTCGTCGACCAAATGCTGGCTGTCCGGAAAAGCCAGAGTGCCGATAAAAAGACTCATCGTGAAACCAATGCCGCATAAAAGCGCAGTTCCGTAGAGTTGTAGCCATCCACACCCACTGGGTGGTTTTGACAACCCTGAGCTGATCGCTAGTGCAGCCAAGCCAAATACCCCGACTTGCTTCCCAAGTAATAATCCGAGAGTCACTCCCAGCGGCACCGGGTCGACTAGGTTGTCAGGAGAAATACCTGCAAGCGATACGCCCGCATTGGCAAAGCCGAAGATAGGCAAAATGGCAAGCGCTACCCAAGGATGAAGCTTGCCCTCCAGGCGTAAGATCGGTGACCTACTCTCGTTCTCCGGATCACCTAAAGGTATACACAACGCAAGAATGACACCCGCCAAGGTCGCGTGAACACCGGATTGAAGCATAAAGAACCAAAGCAGCCCGCCAGCTAATAGATAAGGAAGAAGCCTAGTTACTCCACAACGATTGAAGACCACCAAAAGAACGATAACGGCCAGCGATGCTAGGAGCATGCTGACGGACAAACCACTCGTGTAGAACAGTGCAATAATTACCACTGCCCCCAGGTCATCCAGAATCGCCAAGGCGGAAAGGAACATCTTGAGCGACATAGGCACACGCTTTCCAAGCAGCGAAAGCACCCCGAGAGCAAAGGCGATATCAGTTGCTGCTGGAATGGCCCAGCCTCCCATGGTCACAGCGTTTCCCCAGTTAATAGCGAGGTAGATTAGGGCCGGTACAAGCATGCCCCCCAAAGCGGCAAATCCTGGCAGAGCCCTTTGACTCCAGCTGGATAACTGGCCGACCAGCATTTCACGCTTGATCTCAAGGCCTACTAGCAAGAAGAAGGCAGCCATCAGGCCATCGTTGATCCAATGCTCAACCGACAGGCCAATGACCTTGATATGCAATGCTGAGAAATAGCCAGCAGACAAAGGGGAATTGGCGACAACAAGCGCAGTGAAAGCTGATGCCATGAGGATCAGGCCGCCCGCTGACTCAGCGGCAAAGAATCGGGACAGAAATGCAAGAGCGGAAGATGTCGCTGGGTATTCGTGAGCGTTTTTAAGGCGCGAGGGATCTAGGTTCATTGGGCATGGGAACTCCACGCGGCGGCCCGACCTGCGTTGAGTTTTTCCTGCCCTGCCGCATTGTGCGGTGACACCCAGCATCTATCTTACAGCAACCTAACCACCAGAGTCTCCGAATAATTCCCTCTCCAGACCTTTTAAATCCTGTAAAAGCCCCACCCATTCTGTGGCAATACGGTGACCTGCTCCCAGCAAACTAACATAGCGCGATGTAAGCAAGTTCCGCTTCTGGCACCAAGCGGACATTAAAGAATACCTGAGTCCGTTATGTGCGACACCGGTCAAAGTCGGGTCAGAAGTTAAAACGAACCCTACTGACATGCATACTTGAGGTCTGTGGTGCTCAATAGTTTTAAAAGCTATGGGCTGACACATCTTGCCTGTGCGCACTTCATATATGCATGTAGATATAGCTCACTGAGGGGTTATGAAAAGCGTTGATGGAACCAGTCATAAAGTTCAGGACGCGCTGCTACCACCGAACCTTCACGGGCTTCTTCGCCAGAAAATTGCCTGACCTGAATGCCGTTCTCCTGGGCAATCAATTTTCCTGCGGCGATATCGTAATAACTCAACCCGTCCTCAAAAAACGCGTCCAGTCTGCCTGACGCGACATAGGCAAGATCGAGCGCCGCCGAACCCAGTCGCCGGACGCCTGCGCTTTCAGCCATAAGCCGCGCCAGGCCGTTAAACAGCACCGCCCGGTCAATCACCTTTAACTGGCCTGGAACGGGCAGCGAGACTGAGCATAGTGCTTCAGCCGGTGTTTTCGCCGTCAAACCGGGAAGCGGCATACCATCCAGGCGGGCACCGTGACCTCTGATGGCGGTAAAGCACTCTTCCCGAAGCGGATCGTATACAACGCCCAGTATTTCCCCCTCGTCATCGCAGAGCGCAATGCTGACCGCAAAGTAAGGGATACCCCAGATAAAATTGCTGGTGCCATCCAGCGGGTCGACGACCCAGTATTGCGCATGGTGGCCGCGGGTAAACCCCGTTTCTTCTCCCAGGAAACCAAAACCCGGCGCGTCTTCGTTAAGACGCGAAAAGATGATGCTTTCTGCAGCCAGATCGGCGGCAGAAGCATAATCTGCGGTGCCTTTCTTACTGATGTCGGTGTCTTCCAGACTGCCAAAGCGCTTAACCAGCTCAGCACCGCCTGCCCGGGCTGCGCGTTTCGCCGCCAGAAGAAGGCGAGGTCTGTCGAGGTCATTTTTTGTCATGCCTCCTCCTTCATAAAACGTGGGTTGCCAAACGTAATGCCAACTCGCTTGCCGCGCGGCAGAGGGGCGCTGGCTTCAGCTGAGAGGCTGTGCAGGGGGCTGAATGACAAGGTGTGAACCCATGCGCGGCCAATATAACGTACATCCGTGACGGTCACGTCGCAGGCGCCAGTGCCCGGCTCACAAAAGTGAACGCTTTCGGGACGCACGAAAAAGGTTGCTCGTCCTCTGCGTGACGGATCGATGATGTTTAAAAAAGGACCGTCATCCGGTCTGAAGCCCTGGTCTTCCAGTACGCCGTCGATAAAGTTGGCCTGACCGACAAAGTCTGCCACAAAGCGCGTTTCGGGACGGGAATAGACCGCTTCCGGGCAGGCGAGCTGATCGACTTTTCCTCCCTTCATCACGGCAATGCGGTCAGACAGCGCCAACGCCTCTTCCTGATCGTGTGTGACATAAATAGCGGTCACACCGATGCGCTGCTGTAATTCACGCAGTTCCTGCCTTAACGAGACGCGGAGTTTTGCGTCAAGGTTGGACATCGGCTCATCCAGTAACAACAGTGGCGGATCGATAACAAGTGCGCGGGCCATTGCGATGCGCTGCTGCATGCCGCCGCTCATTTCAGCCGGATAGCGGTCTTCCACATGGCGAAGCTGCACCTGAGCCAGTGCAAGGCGAACCCGCTTTTGAATGTATTCTCTACTGATTTTCCGTAACTTAAGTCCGTAAGCCACGTTATCGAAGATGGTTTTATTGGGCCACAGCGCGTAGTTCTGGAAGACAAAACCGATATTTCTGTCCCAGGGGGCGCGTGTTGACACGTCGACGCCGTCAAATAAGATGTGGCCGCTGTTAATCGCATGAAAGCCTGCCACTGAACGAAGTAATGTCGTTTTACCGCAGCCTGACGGGCCCAGCAACGTAAAGAACTCACCCGGTCGGATCGTCATTGAGACATCATCCAGAACAAGATGCGTGCTGTAGCGTTTTGATACAGACTGAATAGTCACCTCACAGCCTCGCCGCGATGCTGCGTCGTGATGAATGTCAGACATAATTGTTCCTCTCCGACTGCCCGTAGCGGACAACGGCATAAAGTGGCACATAGATAATCAGCATCAGCAAAATCGTCTGGGCTGCAGAAATGCCAAAATCGGCATCGACCAGCGTGTTTTCAAATATTACGGCCGTCATGGGCTTCCAGGGCGGACGATAGAGGACGATTGTCGAAGACAGTTCAGTGACGATATGTAAAAAAGTCAGCGTCGCACCGGTGAGTGCCCCGGCCAGCATTAGCGGGGCCGTGATGGTCAGAAAAACGCGAGCGGGTCTGGCACCTAAGCTGATGGCGGCTTCGTCGAGAGCAGGATGAACCTGGCGAAGTGCGGCTTCAGACGCTTTAACGGTAAAGGGCAGGTTTCGGACGACGTAAGCCAGTGCCAGAATAAACCACGTCCCGGTGAGCTGCAGAGGTGCCTGATTGAAAATCAGGATCAGCCCGATGCCCAGCACGGTTCCAGGAATAACATAAGGCAACATGACAAGACCGCTAAGCGAAGGCGCAAGGAATGTGTAGCGTTTACGCACCAGAACGTAAGCCACGCCCAGTCCACCGGCAAAGGCAAACAGCGTGCCCGAAAGACCCAGTGACAGCGTGACCCATGCGGGCATCAACCCGTTTTGCCACATGGTTATATAGTTAGCCAGCGTGGGCGTCAGCGTTGGCAGGCCCACACGCCATTTAACAAAGCTGGTAACCAGGACCGTGATGTGCGGGACAAAGGCCAGCAGCAGAACACAGCCGCTCAGAATAAGGGTCAGGCAGTGACCTGCACGTGAGAGTTCGCGTTGTTTGGGACGCCGTGATGAAACGGCAGCATACCCACGACGTGAAAGATAGAGCTGCTGCATCATGAGAAAAAGGCTGGAAATCGTAACCAGAACCACTGAACCCGTGGCCGCCAGTGCAGGGTTTCTTCCCGCTTCACTCAGAAACGCGTTATAGATCAGTACAGGTAAGACATTCAAATCAAGACCAATGATGCGCGGTGTGCCGAAGTCTGACAGGGCCGCCATCATCGCCAGATAGAGCCCTGTCACGATTCCCGGCATGGCTAACGGAATCTCCACTGTCAGACGGGCACGTAAGGGGGATGCGCCCAGAGACTCTGCTGCCTCAATATGGGACGCATCCAGTTGCCGAAAGGCGCTGTAACTGAGCAAAAATATAACCGGAAAAACCAGCCAAGTGATGACCCAAGTGACCCCATAAATGCCCACAATTGACGTCTGCAAGTCCAGCAACGTCGTCACAATCCCGTTGCGTCCCAGCAGAAGCCGCCAGGCATAGGCACCAAGGAAAGGGGGAGAAACCGATGCCATTGTCACCATGAAAACAAGCGCGTTGGCGCCTGCAATTCTGAAGCGCGCGATCATATAGGCCAGCGAAACGCCAATTAACGCGGCGAGCGTCGTGGCAAAAAAGGAAATCATCAGGCTGTTCAGGGTAGCGTGCAGCGTTTCACTGGTGGCAATAAAGGCAAAATAATGGCTGAGCGTATAGGCCAGCGTCGGATTTTCTGCTGTGATAAATGCATTCGTCGCGTGCCCGAGAATGACTGTTCCGTCTGGCTGCAAGGTAGCCGTTAGCGATTTTGCCGCTGTTCGACTGAAAAGGCTTCGCGGCGCTTGCTGAGTCAGGAGTAAAGTGTCGCTGCCCACGCCTAAATGCATTTCTCCGCGGCTTGCAGAGGTAACGCTGAGCGGCGATGTACTGTGAATCACTATTTTATTTGTGCCCGAGGCGACAAAACGCAGTGGTTCATCGCCACGTTTTGTCACCGTCACGCCATCCTTATCTGTTTTCAGCGTATAGTCGCGAGTCATTTCCGGAACGGCTTCAAGCCCTCCAGCCCGACTTACAAGGGTAAATTTGCCACTGTCGCTCAGCAATGATGCGCTGAGCAGGCGAGCCTGAGGCCAGAGGATGGTTATTCCACAGAACAGCAGCATAAGGACGGTGAACCAGCGCCATGAATCACGAAGCCCTTTCATTTTGGTAACGCCGCCTGAAAACGTGCGACGACAACCTGTTTAGGGTCCTGTGGCGAGATAATATTGAGCGTGCTCAGATCGGGAAGCGCAGCGGGAGGCGCGACATCTGAGCGGGCTGAACGACGTATCGTGAGATCCCTGACTTTTTCATGCGTGTCTTTCTGTCCGAGAAAGTCGATAAACAGTTTAGCCTGATTGGGATGAGGAGCGCCCTGAACGACAGCCTGTGCATCAATCTGACCGGTCACCGCATCAGTGGGATAAACAATGCTGACCGGCAGTCCGTTGGCTTTCCATTTAGCGCCCAAATCTTCGTTTATCCAGCCTGCCGCGGCTTCGCCATCACGGACGGCGTTGAAGGCATCATCGGAGCCTGCTGCGATCCGTGCACCTTTGACCAGATTGCTGATAAACGGCCAACCAAACTGTCCGGCAAGCGCCGATATCAGGGTATAACCGGTTCCCGAACGGGCCGGATCGGGGATGATCAATGTCCCCTGTTTTCGCCATTTTCCTGTCACCATATCAGCCTGCGTGGACGGCATTTCTGTTAAAGGGACACGCTTCGTACTCACGATGATGGGTTGCAGAAGAAGGGTAAAAGGATGCCAGATATGACGTGGATCTGCGGTGACCATTGCACTGTCTGTTTTGCTCTCATAAGGCTGGAACAGAGCCGCATTTTCATCATAAATCTGTGTGGGGCCGCCCCACAGGAGATCGGCTGAAGGGTTGCCTGCTTCGGCGCGCAGCCTTTCGACCACTTCGCCAGTACCGCCTCTTACCAGTGTGACGTTAATTTCCGGATGCACTTTTTTAAACATCTCAAGGACAGGTGATGTCGTCGTTTCACCGTGAGCCGTGTAAATCACCAACTCAGAAGAACTGGCGGTGCCCGTCATTAATAACGCGCTGACGGTCAACGCGACCAGGGAATAAAACACCTTACTCATTGTCGGCACACTCCTGCATTTAAATCCAGTTAATGGTTTAATTAAATTGTGAATGTGGGCAATTAAACGGGGCTTTTATGATTTTTTTATGACAAAAATCGATTTTTTTAAAAATTGAGCGCTAGACGTGATTAGGCTCTCCATTCTATTATCCATTTAATGGATTTAAAAAAGGCGAAAGCACTGTGGCATACCCGGGTAATAACCATGCCTTTTCAGGCCGCTATAATCGCAGGCTGGTTTTTGATCTGATCCGTACGGCTGGTGTGCTATCGCGATCGGACCTGGTCAACGCAACAGGACTCCAGCCTCAAACGATTACTAACATCACAAAGGATTTGCTTGAGCGTGGGCTGGTCAGTGAGGAAGGGCGCCTGCAACACCGACGCGGTGCCCCGCAAAAGTTGTTGCGGCTTAACCATCGCGCAGGTTGTGCTTTAGGAATACATCTTGATCGGAAAGGGATTACTGCTGTCGCCTGTGACCTTGCCGCAAATGCGTTAGCCAGCCTGCACGCGCCAATGGAGTGGAATAATCCTGAAGCGAGCCTCGACACCATCGCCCACGTCATTGCCGATCTGACGCTGAAGTGTGAGGGGATACCTGTGTGGGGAACCGGCATCGCGATGCCGACCCTGCAGGAGGCCGGATACGAGGAGTACGTCGGTGCACCGGGTTGGCAGTCGTGGAGCCAGATTCCCGTCGCCGACAGGCTTGAAGCGCGCTGTGGGGTACCGGTTATTGTTGAGAATGATGCGACTGCCGCTGCGATAGCAGAACGCCATGCGGGGGCAGCCAGTGGAATGACGCATTACGTCTATATCTTCGTCGGTCACGGACTGGGTGCCGGAATCATTGTCGACGGTCTGCCGTTTCAGGGGGCGTTTAACAATGCGGGTGAGATTGGGATGATCTGCTGGCCACCTGAGTTAACGAAGTGCCCCCGCGATATTCCCCCTTTCTCATTAGAGGAGCTGGCAACCACGTTGAACGTTGACCTGGATGCGGTTGAAAAGCCCGGCTATCTTGAAAAATTGTACGTTCAACGAGACAGTCAGCTGATGTCATGGCTGGAATGCAACAGTAAGCGGTTACGTATCCTTATTTCAGTCATTGAAAACATGTTCGATCCGCAGAAAATTTTGATTGGGGGCTATCTTCCTTCAGCGCTGTTTTCCTCGCTGGTTGATCGCACCTATCCATTACTTCCTTCTGTCTCTGCCCGAAAAACAAGAGACACGTCGCGGTTAGAAAGTGCGCGTCTTGGAGCTATGGCCCCTGCAATTGGCGCTGCGCTTTTGCCCGTAATAGCTCATGGCAGCCCGCATTTCAGACAACTGTCGCTGATGCGCACCAGAACTCAAACTATAGATCCTGAGGTTTTATTTGATCGGATTGCTGGTAAGGTTGATTAAAATCGTTGCCAGTTGGATGGCATGAAAGCATATCTAACCGTGCTTTCATTTTTTAATTTGTATATTCCTCAAATGATGTCTCCTTTTGGCACCGGGCTGCTGTTGCAGCCCTCCTAAATCAAACTTCAATAGACTCAGATATCTCCAGGGCATCATCCACTTCAATACCGAGATAACGGACGGTACTTTCGAGATTTTTGTGACCTAAAAGTAGCTGGATCACTCGAAGATTCTTCGTTTTTTTATAGATCAGACATGGCTTGGTTCTTCGCATAGAATGCGTACTGTACAGAGTCTCGTCGAGACCCAGCTTATCAATCCATCCATGAAAAATACGGTTATATTGCCTGGTTGAGATATGTCGTGAAGAACCGACGCGGGACTGGAATAGATAGTCGCTACTATGTAGATGAGCCATTTTGATCCAGGCTGCTACAGCCTCTCTTGTTCCTTTAGTAAGTTCAAACTGTACAGGACTTCCAGTTTTTTGCTGCAGCACTGTCGCTCTGCCCGAAACAGAGTGGCCATAGGCTACATCAGAAACTTTTAGCTTTACCAGATCACAGCCCCGAAGTTTACTGTCCAGAGCCATGTTAAACAGAGCTAAATCGCGTACTTTTCCTTCCAGCTCAAGTCTGATACGGATACCCCAGATATGAGAGATCTGAAGAGGCCGTTTCTGGCCAATAATACGGCCCTTGTTCCAGGGGGATGTTGTCATGCTCAATCTCCTTTGGGTTAGGAGATGTGATTATGGTTGTCCCATATGAGCGAAAAGAGGACTTTTGCTCTGTGGAGAGATAAGAAGAGCGCCAGAAGTGAATGGTCAGTTTTCCTGGGATGCTTACATAACGTCAGAAGGTTGAAATGTTGTCACGACAATTTCACTTTCAGGCTGATGCGTAAGTCAGCAGAGAGACACTTAATGGCTCTTCCTGAGCAAAAAAGATGGCTTTTTCGTTTCATTCTGCGAAACCAGAGCGAAATTGAAAGCAATTGGATTTGGTTGCGTACTGAGTAGTAACTTAAGGTTAAAGTTTCTCTGCGCAACACCGATAATCAATGAGGTTTAGCAAGGACAACAAGGAGGACTACGTGTCTATTTCAATTCAAACCACCACTAATACAGGCATAGGGGCTTCTGACAGCTCTGGTCAGGATCTCTCATCGTAAATAGCGCAAATAGCTAAGCAGATTCAGAAACTGACAGAGAAACTGGCCAAAATTCCTTCAGAAGACGGTATCACGCCTGAACAGAAAAAAGAAATGGCGAGAATGATACAGAAGCAGATACAAAGCCTGGCGGCTGAAATGGCTCAGTTGCAGAGAAAGCAGGCAGAGAAAGCTGAGAAAAAAGATAAAGACATCCAGGCTGTCCCTGAGAATAAAGTTAATAACGTCAGCGCCAACGTGATAGACATTTATGTCTGAGAAATAATTTCACTATGGCCCTGTCCGGGCCATTTCCTGAATCATTCACGTTTTTCCACTCAGTAAAAAGCCGCTTAGTGTAGAAATATGTAAGTTTCGTCTGGGGTCATTTGCGTCAGGCAATCATAAACATCAGCTTCTGACACACTTCAGATCGGCGGGAGTCAGCGTCGCCGCATCATTAGTGCCCTGGCCATGTGCTTGCCCGGTGAAGCGAGTACGCTTACCAGGCCGTCATATGGAATTGCCATTTAATGGCCTGCAGTGTCCCCAGGGAATGACCGCGTGGCTGAGACGCAAGTCATGCTGACAAAAGTGCCTGTTTAAAGGATATTATATGAGCCTGAGCGGCTGAAATCGCATGGGTCACGCTTCCCTGCTCAAGCGCATTGATAATTTGTTCGTGTTCGACTATTACTTCTTCGATATGTGATACGTTCGAAAGTGTCATGGCCCAGAAACGCTGCGCATGAGCATGTATGACGCCCGGAATATCCGTCAGCCGCCGGTTTCCCGCGATTTCAGCCAGTATCTGATGAAATTCTCTGTCAAGAAGCATCATCTTTTCACGATCATTCATTCTTCCAGCCAGTGCTATCTGGCCGTTAAGATCTGTGAGTTCAACCGATGGATGCAACACACTTATTGAACCGCTCTGCGGGTGATTCATAGTCTGGCGTTTTTCTCGGCCTTTCGTTGAGCTGTCTGGCAACACTGTTTAGTCTTTGCTGGCTGTGAACCGATAAGTCAGTTCCTTTTGGAAAATATTGTCTGAGCAATCTGTTCGTATTTTCATTTGAGCCACGTTGCCAGGGAGATTGAGGATCACAGAAATAAATCTGAATGTTTGTCGCTACAGTAAATCGAGTGTGGCTGGTCATTTCCGCGCCCCGGTCCCATGTTAATGTTTTATAAAGCTCCACAGGCAATTCCCGGGCTTGTCTGATGAGTGCAGATATAACCGTTATGGTCCTGTTGTCTCTGATTTTGGCCAGCATAACAAAGCGGGAATGGCGTTCTACGAGAGTGACTATATAGGAGTTTTTCGAGCCCTGGATCAGGTCACCTTCCCAGTGACCCGGTATGGCTCTGTCTGCAACTTCAGGTGGCCTTTCGCTTATTGGTATCGCATCCGGGATTGATCCTAATCCTTTCCCTTTAAGCGATGACGTTCTGGATCTACGAACCGCTCTTCCGCTTCTGAGGCATTGCTGCAGCTCTTTTTTTAATGCCCCCGGGTTTGTATAAAAAGCGTTTTATAAATCGTTTCGTGTGACACATGCATTTCCTGATTATCCGGATAACAGCGTTTTAGCCAACCGGCGATTTGTTCCGGCGACCAGTCCTGATGCATCTTCTCTGCAATAATTTTACACAATGTGGGGCTTTCAATTAGCTTACAGGTTTTTGGTCTCAGGGCACTTTCCCATGCAGTAGCATCCGCTTTTGCTGCACGATATTGTTTTGCACCTCCGTGCCTCTTTATCTCGCGGCTAATCGTTGAAGGAGCTCTTGATAATTTGGCAGCGATGTCCCTGATGCTACGTTTTGCTACCAGCCCTCTGGATATCTCCTCTCTTTCATCTAGCGAAAGCGCTAACCGATGTCGCTTTCGGACAGGGGGACGGTATCCACCAGTCTGGTGGATAGTGGGCATGATAGAAGAATGATATCTGTCGAACATTCTGGCGATATCATGCAGGGAATCACCTTGCTTATATCTGTCCCAGATAATCGCTTTCTGTTCTGGCGTGTAGTAAATGCGCGTTCTTCGTTTCATGGCAACGTCCCCCCTTGATTAAGGATAGCGTTGCATCGACCCGTTGAACTCACAGCACAAAGCGGACGTTTTATGGAGGATACCCACCCTTGAAAACGCGCATACGATCGACACACAAGCTCAGCAATTTCATCGGGCGTGCGGTCCCTGTCGTGGGCTGGGTGATTCTGGCCAGAGATGTTGCCGATATCAGCTTTCACACGGTCAAACGGTATAACACGGTTGCCCACGGGGAGGATAAGTTATGGTAGATGAGACGCAGGCGCGCGTGATGGCGCTAATTGAGCCGTGAAACAGTCGTTCCCTGCTGACGTTCCGGAAAAAAACACTCCCGCCCGAGATGTCGCTTAATCTGGACATGAAACTCGACCCGGAAGATGCAGCGGAATGCCTGCAGAACGTCTTTGATGCGTTTGGAATGGATTCTGTTGGAGTAGCTTTTAGCCGCTATTATCCAAAAAAACCACGCGAGGCTTTTCCTCTCACTATCGGGATGCTCATTGAGTCAGCATGCGCAGGACACTGGCGTTACGACTGAGTTAAACGCGTCAGGAAATCTGCAATGAACGAAATAACAGAATTAGTTCCACTACGCTGGAAATGGAATGTGTTGTTAAAGAGCGATTAGGAAACCGCCTCTACAACGGAATTCCGGATATTTACTACTACGCAGACAGTTATGCCGACAATGTTGAACTGCTTAATGAAGGAATTATAAAGGGGCTTGGCACACTGGATAGCTATTTAAATGGACAGAGCAGTTCGCAGTGACGCTGCCGGATGAATGGCCCCACTCTGCGAAATACTATGGCTGATCAGCATGATGAGATATTGTGCCTCGCATTCAAGGTTTCGGTGCGGTTTTTTCTACTTGCCTGAATAAGCTGGTTTTGTCTTTGTAACCTTCCGCTTCAGTCTCCGAAAAGCTTTCCTGAATGGAACAATGTAAGTGTTCTTTATACCAGCGTAAGTTTCGTATTTTTCACCACTGACGCCGAATCTGAGGTTTTTTTCGTTTGAGGGAAGGTACTGAGTTTTGAAGAGCGAGTCCCAGAACGAGAAAATAAACCCAAAATTAATGTCATGATGATGCCTGTCACTGCTGTGATGTAACTGATGGTAGGCCGGACTGATGAGGATGCGCCGGATGATTCTGGGGTACCGGATGAAAACCCGTGAATGTTGCAGATTGAGTCCCAGTATCAGCAGGATAAACATGAAAAAATTCTGACCGGCAAAGAGTACATAGGCATGTGATGAATTGAAAAAGTAGCCCACAATGCCGGAATAGGTACCTGAAAACAGGCTGACCATAAGAATGAAGCAGCACTGATTTACTGGATGAGAGCGGTAAGCGGTAAGCGGATTGAGATCTTCTGCGATGTGATGGATTTTGTGAAACTCCCATAGAAAAAGGATTTTATGAGAAAGGTAGTGTTCAAAAAAAACAGCAAAATCAAAAACGAGCAGAGACAGCAGAGTCAGAACAATGCTCAATGTAATTCCAGGTGTTACATGGCTTGTGGGTATCCCTGCATAGGATAAAAGCTGCATGACTTCCGCCCGGAAAAAAAAGGCAGCGCCCACGACAAATGAGTAGATAAAGCCCAGGAACACTTTATCGAAAAAAAACAGTAACACGTCGTCTTTAACCGACCTAGATCGCAAGTTATGTGCAGCCAAGAGGTCTTTCAGTGCTGCCCGGAGATTTGTTTTCCTGGATGAGTAGGTATGGTAAAGCAATGCGATAAGCAGGGCCGAAAAAAGATACCCTATGAAAAGCCCGTCTGAAGGGGTGAAGAAAACGATAGCCCTGTGATAGAGCGGGGTAAGGAAGTAGTCACAGAACCATAAAAAGTGTTCTTGCAGTGAAGCCATACTGCCCTCCTCTTGGCCAGTTTATGTTGATGAACAGGGATTTTCTTCTATGGACTGCATGAGCTTCATCGTCTCAATGCATTCGTTCTGAAGAGAATTTAGTTCTGCGCTCTCAGGATCGTGAATAAAGTGGCTCAGACTCTTCAGCATGCTGATATGCTGTTTTTCATCGATTTTGAATTCCTGTGTTTTTTTATTTAAAAGTGGTTTCATGCCGCTTTCAATTTCTACTTCAAGGCAGGGAAGCAGTGTGCCGTAAACAAAGGAACCGCTGTAGGGCATTACAAAATCATGGATTGTCATGCGCCCTTTATGGCCGGAAATTTCACACTTCTGCTGAACGACAGCATCGCGATAAGAAGCATGCCCTGCAAAGATGATTCCGCTGTCTGTATGACCAGTGACGTCCATACCCACTATGGCTCGATTATCGTCACGCGAGAGCAATGTGTGTAATGACTGCAGATGTTCTGAGGTAACGAATCTGCTGATGAGCCTAAGGGGATACCAGCCCAGATCTCCCATTACACCCTGTGGCTCGAGAGTGGGATCGAATTTAATCTGGCCGGTATTTATGTCCGGCCAGAAAAAAGAGGCCTGGACACGGTTAACTTTGCCCACATGCTCAGTGAGCAGTTCATCTAATTTGCGGTACCAGACGGTATGAATATAATGTGCTGCATCAAGCCACACAATGTTGCTTTTGCGGGCTTCATGCAGAAGCAAATGCATGGAAATTGTATAGGGTAAGGGTTTTTCAATGAGGGCATGCTTTTTATACTGAATGCAGAGGCGGAAAAGCCTTTCTTTCTCCGATGTTGGAGTGGCAATATATACGGCATCCAGAGAACTATCAGAGAAAAAATCGTCTTCGGTACTGTATGCTTTATGCTCAGGAATATGATGCTTACGGGAGAATTCAGTTGCTGAAGAATTCCTTCGTGAAAGGACGGAATGAAGTTTAATGCCTGCTTTTTCACAGCTCTGAGCAATAATATCGGCCATCATGCCGGTTCCAATTATACCCAATCTAACCATAATAGCACCTGTAATCAATTGGTTCAGATACGTTTACGGTGAATGTTTTACCTTCCGGGACGGTTATGATACTGCCCGGTTCTGCCGGTATAATCTTTCCGTCAAAAATAAAATCTGCAAGTCCGGAAACAATCGTAAACCGCTCAGTTTTATCAGCAAGCCACTTGAACTCCCCCTTCGCCATATACCCCATAGTCAATTTTATATCGTCCTGATAAAAATCTCTCAGGACAACCCTTCCATCAAAAAAGATATAAGTTCTGTCGAAGGTCAGTGTGTCAGACATAATCATGAACCAGTGTTTTAACGTAAGGGTCGTCAATGTCCAGCTCTGTTTTGAGTGGGCTTGTAATTACTTCCGGCACAGGATCAAAACCAAGGTGGCTTCGTTTATCGAACCTGAGTTCAGGACTGCGTGTATAACACAGTATGAGCTGTAACCGGTTATCATAAGGGCAGGCTTCGCGCCAGTGTTCTAGTTTTTTTCCGTCAAGCAACAGGCCATCACCGCGTTTCAGATCGTACGCCTTACCGTCAACGTAAATACTCCACTGATCCATTTCTTCAGGGTGAATCCCGACCGAAATAATGTAGTCGACGGAGTTTCTGTCTTTATGTTTTGGTAGGGCGTATCCCTTTTTATAATTCCAAAGGAATGAATAACTGGGATAGACTTTCTCGCCGGTTTCCAACGACATCATTTCACAGTAATAGCTCAATAGAGCCTCTCCATAGGGAACCGCATAGTACATATGAGCATCTTTACTGTCTTTATTCCCCTTGAGGTGCTTCAGATTCTCAGATACGGCAAGGTAATGATAGAATATATCTATCTCACGATCAGTTAGTAAGGAGGGAATAACTTTAACACCTTCAAACATTTATTTATCCTCCATGATTTTCGTGATGAAATTGTCATGTCTAGCCTGTACACGGCTTTCAATTATTTCTCCCGGCATTCGGCTTATTTTAGAAAGCCATGCAATGCCTTCCGGATTAACATGCAGGATTTTTTTGAATGTTGTCAGATGGTCATAAACCATTTCTTTTTTATTGGGGTTAACGCTTATCAGTTGCCTGAAATAATTTATTCCGAGCTGTACATGCCTTGCCTCATCGTTCATTGCACCTTTATAAATCTGGCCTATCAGACTACCTTCACCAAATGCATGAATAAAAAGGTTAAACTGCTCAAGCGCACCGTTTTCAAGAAAAACATGACTCAGAAATATTTCATCAAAGGTGTTCAGTTTTTGAAAGTGCTCAAGATAGAGCTCGCGTGTGCTTGACAGATCCAGTATGTGACCGTTAGCAATTATCGCATAACGTGAAAATAGTTCGGCATGCCTCGCTTCATCATTTACTGCCTGCGCAAGCCCGATTTTCAGGGCGAAGTCCGTGGCCTGAAGCATAAGTTCAGCGGCGTTTTCCATACCTATAAGCTCAACATGAGCGGATAAACTGGCCACAGTAACAGCATCTTCTTTAAGATGTTCCGGATAGTCGTCGTTGACAGCTCTCTGCCAGTCAAGGTTGATGTCCCAGGTCTGCTTCGTCTTGCCTTTAACGTATAGAGCATAGTGTTTGTCATCGAGGAAATTAATTTCACTCATTTTTGGTTGCTTATTCATGTATTTTTATCCTTTTGTGAGAAAAATAAATACTACTTGACATCGAAACCAACAGTAACAACAGAATGAGGCTCGTGATCCTGAATGTAATTTCAAGAGAAAAAACATTAGCAATATACCCACCTACCAGAGGCATCGTTATTGCAACAACCGAGGAAAGCAATTGTATGGTTCCCGTTGCTTTTCCGGCATTTCCGTATCCAATAATTTCCCGTACGCCAAAGCGAATTGAGAAAAAAGTGATACCTGATGACATTCCCACTAAAACGATACATCCGTAGTAAACATAATCAGGTGTTAGTCCTTTGCTGAGAAAGCCAAACAAAGCGAAGGCCGTTGTGTTTATTATTACTGACATTATCAAAATAATGACCGGAGTCAGCGACTTGTTCAGAGCTGAAGCTATTTTTGTCCCCGCTATTCCCCCCACACCCAGCAGTGAAATTATCATTCCGATACTGCTTTCAGCTTGCCCCAACTCCTTAAAAAAGAGGCCAAGCATATCGTTACTCAGGAAAAATGCGAAGTTTGCTATGGTATAGCCGGCCACAAGATAAAATAGTGCGCTGTTTTTTCGGACCTCGCTGATAAAAGAATACTGTCCATCTACATTAGGATTTTTACTTGTTTCTTTATCGTTAATTCCTTCCTGATTTTTTACAGCAATTGCTTCGAAAATCAGGCTGATAACATTCAGTGTTGAAGAAAAAATGATAACCGACCAGACCCCTGAAAACTTATAAAGAGCTACAACGGCAATTGGCACCAGCACTCGACTGAAGTTAATCAGGTATCCGTAAATCTCATAAAATTTTCGCGATTCATCATCGTCTTTGTTCAGCTTTACGTTAGATATATTCAGGCCGCAGCGGGCGGTGGTTTTTATGAAAGCAATGGCAAGAAGACCATAAATATTTCCGGTTAAAATGAATACAGGCGTCACCAGGCTGTTTGTGAAAAAAAACAACGCACGCCACTGGTGAATATGTCCTTTATCTATCAGTCTCCCAAAAAAATGACTGGAAAATAAAAAAGGGACAGCGAAACAGGCGCCGAGAAAACCCATTTCATTTGGTTTTGCATTATAGATATATATCGCAACAATGCTTAGTAACGCATAATCGAGGTAAGTATCAAGCTCGTTGGCTGCGATACCAATATATTTTTTCATAAAAGAGCCCTTCAGCATGGTTGGTAAACAGGCATAAGGTAAGTCCTTATGCCTGTTATTCCATTCTTAGACTGCTAACGGTTGATAATCCATAAATCCTCCTTTATTAAAAGTGGTTTATAAGATTTAATTTCCTGCAGGCGAATTAAACATATCATCACTTAAAAAAGGATGTAAATATAAAATTTGCTTTTGTTATGGACTTGTTAGAAAAAAACTCACATACTGATTGTAAGTTATTGTAAAGTTTGTATTTTTATTTTTTATGCAACTTCTAATACAGATTATTCCTAGAATTTTGCGTCACTATTCGTCAAATTTTAAATCGGTTTTCGCTATCAATATTCATATTATTAATATGTTAACGTTAGTATAAATTATGATTACAGGGGGGCGGGGGGGGGGGGAATGATAACTTATATTGTCTTATTGTGACCTTGCAGAGTTGTGCTGACCGTCACGATGCAGTCGGGCCACTGACTGATTTTTACATATCGGCAAGTGATGTGCTCTTTAATAAACCGGATTACCACCGCCTCGAAGGGACGAGCGAAAAAATACGAATTTGCTTACTCAGGCGCATCCGCGCTTTCTGAACGTCTTAATCCGCGTAGTAAGGCCTTAGTCAGTATAATCGAACCTGTAAGTCTAGAACTGACGGTATTGATAATCTCTGTGTTTGGTTGATCGTCTAACGTTCCTGACAGCCATTAAGCAGCATTGAGGATTAAAATGCCTATGGGCCTGTCTGAACTTAACAATTGTGAAGAAACCTGAGAAAGGGATTCAGGCTGAGTCAAATCACAGACATATCCTTCCGCCACTCCACCTTCAGCCTTGATGATACTGCAAGTTTTTTTATATCATCAACACGCCTCGCGCAAAAATCTACCTCGACGCCTTCTCGTGCCAGCCACACGCTCAGAGCTTGGCCAAATCCTGTGCCGCCAGCGGTAATAACAGATCTTTTACCTTTCAGCATCTTCATCCATCCTTTATTAATGATTGTGTGTGGGTGTAGATATACATGAGGATTTGACTGGCATCTTTCACTTAGTGCAATTTTGAGATAACAGGGAGAAGCTGTACTGCGATTTTTTAATCGCGAGCCAGGTGACATGCAATGTCCGCTTCTGGCTGTGAGTTCAACCGATGGATGCAACACACTTATTGAACCGCTCTGCGGGTGATTCATAGTCTGGCGTTTTTCTCGGCCTTTCGTTGAGCTGTCTGGCAACACTGTTTAGTCTTTGCTGGCTGTGAACCGATAAGTCAGTTCCTTTTGGAAAATATTGTCTGAGCAATCTGTTCGTATTTTCATTTGAGCCACGTTGCCAGGGAGATTGAGGATCACAGAAATAAATCTGAATGTTTGTCGCTACAGTAAATCGAGTGTGGCTGGTCATTTCCGCGCCCCGATCCCATGTTAATGTTTTATAAAGCTCCACAGGCAATTCCCGGGCTTGTCTGATGAGTGCAGATATAACCGTTATGGTCCTGTTGTCTCTGATTTTGGCCAGCATAACAAAGCGGGAATGGCGTTCTACGAGAGTGACTATATAGGAGTTTTTCGAGCCCTGGATCAGGTCACCTTCCCAGTGACCCGGTATGGCTCTGTCTGCAACTTCAGGTGGCCTTTCGCTTATTGGTATCGCATCCGGGATTGATCCTAATCCTTTCCCTTTAAGCGATGACGTTCTGGATCTACGAACCGCTCTTCCGCTTCTGAGGCATTGCTGCAGCTCTTTTTTTAATGCCCCCCGGGTTTGTATAAAAAGCGTTTTATAAATCGTTTCGTGTGACACATGCATTTCCTGATTATCCGGATAACAGCGTTTCAGCCAACCGGCGATTTGCTCCGGCGACCAGTCCTGATGCATCTTTTCTGCAATGATTTTACACAACGTGGGGCTTTCAATTAGCTTACAAGGTTTTTGGTCTCAGGGCACTTTCCCATGCAGTAGCATCCGCTTTTGCTGCACGATATTGTTTTGCACCTCCGTGCCTCTTGATCTCGCGGCTAATCGTTGAAGGAGCTCTTGATAATTTGGCAGCGATGTCCCTGATGCTACGTTTTGCTACCAGCCCTCTGGATATCTCCTCTCTTTCATCTAGCGAAAGCGCTAACCGATGTCGCTTTCGGACAGGGGGACGGTATCCACCAGTCTGGTGGATAGTGGGCATAACAGAAGAATGATATCTGTCGAACATTCTGGCGATATCATGCAGGGAATCACCTTGCTTATATCTGTCCCAGATAATCGCTTTCTGTTCTGGCGTGTAGTAAATGCGCGTTCTTCGTTTCATGGCAACGTCCCCCCTTGATTAAGGATAGCGTTGCATCGACCCGTTGAACTCACAGCACAAAGCGGACGTTCTATGGAGGACAGCCCTCCGCGCAGAACAACCGGAACAGGACAGCCGCACGGGGATGAAATGAGCATGAACACCTGCGGCACGACGGAACGGCGTGACGGTCTTAAAGGGCGCGGCCGCGCCCGGTGAACGCACCGGCGCCAGCCGGTTGCAGCCGTTGACCTCAGCCATCAGACCTTAGCCGGGAGGCCCGAAACGCGGCCCTTTGCGGTTCGGCGGAGACGGGCGGCAGCTTTATCGCCGCCTGTCGGAGTGGGGCTGACGACTGCCCGCCAGGGCAGGAGCCGAAGGGGGCCATGTCCCGGCTGTGGCTGTTGACGTTAATTCAGTAAAGGCAGCAACCACACACTGGCCACCACAAGCGGCACCGGCATATAAACAACAGGGTGATAACGGCCATCAGTGGGAGGCGGTACAGAACGCGACGGGGGAGGCGCGGTGCGTCAGCACCGCCTCTTCCCTGCCCCGCAGGGGCGCGGGGGTGATACGGCGGTGCAGGCGGGGAACATCCCTGCCGTGGGCGACAGGGTTACGGCGGCGTTCCGGTCAGGCGTCTTATGCGTCCTTTCCGGCCTGCGCGTCCTCTGAGAAGGGGGCCAGGCCAGGGCGCAGCATGACGCCCGACACATCAGTATTTTCCCGCGCCTTGTGCAGGTCGAAAGCGGCCTGCATCGCCAGCCAGAGACGCGCGGCAATGCCTAACCCCGCCTCCAGCCGTACCGCCATTTCGGGGCTGACGGCCGCCTTGCCGGACGCCACCTTGCTCAGCGCCGCCGGAGAGACGCCAAGGTCTTTCGCCATTTTACGCAGGCTCACGTTATTGTCTTCCAGGTACTCCGTAATGAAGCCACCAGGATGCGGGGGATTGTGCATCGCCATCAGTGATAGTCCTCCAGGTTGAGAATGTAAGCGTTGCCGTCGGTAAACTCGAAGGTGATGCGCCAGTTGGCCCGCACCGTAATGGCATACAGGTTTTTGCGATCACCTTTGAGCGGATGGAAACGAAAACCGGGATAGCGGCTGAACTCATCCGTCGAACCGGCCTCATCGATGGCCAGCAGGCGCAGCCGGATACGTTCAGCATCCTTTGCCTGAACGCCGCTCGTGTCGCCTTTCTCATAGAGCTTCTGTAACCCTTTGTGCTTCCAGCTTTTGATCATGCTCCATCCCCTTGTTTCCCGTCACGAAACATTATACCAAAGCGTTTCGCATAAGGAAACACTTTACCCGCTGTTTCTTTCGCCCCCTGCGGGCGACTATGAACAACCGCCCGCAGGGGGTGGTCCGACTGAGGCGGTTACGGGCCTGCGTTTACCTGCCCGTCAGACAGCGAACGCATGAAATCCATAATCGCGTTAATTCTGCGTTGCGTTTTCAGACGTTCCCCGAAGTCATTGGCGTAATAGACCGGTGTGTAACGCACGCGGCTGAACTTCAACGTCAGCGTGTTGCCGGTGATGACTTCGGCGGGAATACCCAGCAGCGAAAGCTGAATAAACGCCATATCCGCCGCCACCGGATCAATATCAATACAACTGGCAAACATCTGCTCCGAGGGGTTCAGTCCTGCCTCAAGCATGCATTCGGCCACCGCAACCACCATGCCGCCCGCGCCGCAGGTCGGCTCTGACAGCGTAAACAGCCCTTCACGCTTCACGGCTTCCTGTACGCCAGGCATGAGCATGCGCGCCATCAGCGACTGTACGGAGTACGGCGTAAAATACTGCCCCTGCCTGCCGTCGCCCAGCTCCAGCTCCATGAAAATGGCCCCCAGAAAGTCATGAAAATTCGCTTCCAGGGCGCTCACCATCATGCCGAAAAGCCGGTGAAGGTCGCTGATGTCCTCCGGCCTGTAGCGCCCGCAGATTTTGCGGCAGCGCGCCATGCTTTCCGGTGCGCGGATCGTGGCAAGGTCGAGTTCACTCGCCGCCAGCGTGATAAAGTCGCTGAACACGTCCCAGCGGCGCAGGTGACGGGCCGTGTGCCTGAACACGCTCACGAACTGTTTACGCGCCGTCTCGATGCTCATCATGCGGTGTGCGGGTGACGGCTCACGGGCCGCACTCGCCAGGGGAACGGCAACCGGCGCGGGCGCAGGGTCTTCAGCCTGGTTAAAAAAATCGGCAAAATCTAACTGTGACATAAACCACTCCTTAAACAGCCGCCCTGCAGGGAGGCGGCCAGATTTACATCACGCGAGGCCGAGGCCTGCGTTGACCAGGGCAATAAAGAACGGCCACTGCCTCACCTGCATAGCCGGAACGCGGGCGCGTTTCCCGTTACGGCGGGCATTTACAAACGCCTGCGCGTGTGACACGATTTGCGGGTCAAATTGCATGGTTTATCTCTCCATGTTGGTTTTACGATGCCGGATGCGACTTTTTGCGGGGTACACATCCGGCGTGGACAGAGCAGGCTCAGGCCTGCTTTTTTCATTTCTGACTCAGGTCAAAGGCCTCCTTAACGCGCGTCATGATCTGCGCGTGGTCAAGGCTGCAATAATCCCGCAGCCGGAAGTAACGTGCGCCGGTACGGGCGTAAATGTCGGTCACTTGTCCGCAGTAAAACTCGGCCAGCATGAACGTTTCACACTCCCCGTCTTCACTGCATGACCAGTTCAGCGGATACGCCACGCCCAGCGCGTCGTGAAAGCGGTGAACGTCAATTTCCGCTGGCGCTTTCAGCGCGGCTTTCTCGCGGCCCTGCCAGTAAAGCCGCTCATCCTCGGCGGTTTCACGTTCGCCGTCGTACAGTGCGGCGATAAACGCCGCCTCCTGGTGATTCCGGCATTTCAGCAGGTCGGCATCAAGGCCCGTCAGGACGTCACGGATAATCAGGTTCATGGAGTTCTCCTTGTCTGTGGTTGAGGGTTACGCCGCCTGTGCGGCGCATAAAAATCACCAGATGTTTTCGCGCCAGAAGTAAAAGCCCGCGTCCAGTTCCGTGCGCAGGTCGTTCAGGGCGTATTCCCATGCGCCCTGCCCGATTTCACCGAACTGCGACAGGGCAATGTCACGCGCTGCCAGCCACGCCCGAACCAGCGGGAACGGCAGGCGTGGGCGACGGGCTGACCAGTCCGGCACGGCATCGCGCAGGGTTTCCGCGAGGCTTAACAGTGAACCGAGCAGCAGTTCCGCACGTTCGCTCTCTTCCATGCCGTCCTCTGCCAGATGGCCCAGAAACGCCAGCGTCTGCGCGACACCGGACGGAAGGCCGTTGACGTTTGTCCGTAAAACCCGTGTTTCGGTAGATTCAGAAGCGGCGGTTTTGACGTTGATGTTGTGGGTGTTCATGCTGATTCTCCTCTCTCGGTTGCTGTTAACCATGTTTCGGTGAGTTCATCGCGGCGAAGGGCAAAGTGGCACCGGCCGCCGACCGGAACACAGGCGTCCCGGAAGCCGCAGCGCAAGCGAGCCGGGTTTACGGCGAGTGCGAACGGGTGAGGAACGGCGTAAGCGTACCTGTGTGGGAGGGAGAAGGACTGTGCGACTGTCAGCCCTCCGCGGTGGACCACCGGAACAGAACAGCCGCACGGGATAACATGAGCATGAACACCTGCGGCACGACGGAACGGCGTGACGGCCTTACAGGGCGCAACCGCGCCCGGTGAACGCACCGGCGCCAGCCGGTTGCAGCCGTTGACCTCAGCCATCAGACCTTAGCCGGGAGGCCCGAAACGCGGCCCTTTCCGGTTCGGCGGAGACGGGCGGCAGCTTTTCCGCCGCCTGTCGGAGTGGGGCTGACGACTGCCCGCCAGGGCAGGAGCCGAAGGGGGCCATGTTTCACAGGGGTTTGCTTTAAGAGGAACCTGAGAGAAAAACCGAGGCGATCACTGAGAAAATGAATACCAGGAAGGTGAACACAGACAGGAAAAGGCCGGAAAAGTCCGCCTCAGGACAACCACTGAACAACCCCGCCCGGCTGAGCGGTGCCATCATTCAGCTTCAGCGCATCATACTGAGCAGCCTGATAAAACGTACAGCCCTCATTCCTGCCTGCCAAATGACATACAGGCTGCACACGGCCATGACCGCCATCAGTGACAGCGCCAGCGGATTGTTCACCCCCGTCATCACCTCATGCATGTTTACTGCCTGGACTAAATCCATAACAACCCTCTCTGTCTCATTTACGGGTTCACAGGTTTACCGGTCTTTGCCTCAACACAGCGCACCATGTCGGGCGGGGGGACACTGGTTACCCCCCGTGGTTTAGAAATGCTTTCCCTGAACTGCTCGCAGACATCCATATTGGGCATCGGGGTGACGTTCCAGGTACTGCCACCCGGCACGCCGGATGCGATATCCGTTACTGAACTAAACATGACATGAAGTTAGCAGTGTCCGCTCCTGACACAAAAGCCAACTGACATGCTCGGGAGTGTTCGCCATGTGCGAGAAAAAGACATTAACCTGGTACAGATATCATCAGCGTTTCGGAAATGTTTTAAAGATAAATGCTTCAGATTACCGGAACGCGTTGCTTCACGTGCAGCAAGGATTACAGGTTCCTGAATCGCCCGGCACCAGATTACAGGGCCGGGCAGCAACGTGAGATCTGTTTACGGGCGCATCGCGGTCAAACACTGATCACCGATACGCTCTGTGATACAACTGCTCTTAGCGCTATCCGTTTACCACTTTAAATACGGATATTTCCTGTGCGAGCTGCGCCGCCTCGTCACGCAGAACCTGAGTGTTTTCTGCCGTCTGATTAATCAGCAACAGGTTTTGCTGAATACCGCGCTCCATCTGTGTGACAGCCAGCGTCATTTCAGAAATACCTTTACTCTGCTCGTCACCGGCGACCCGCATTTCCCCCACGACCTGCCTGACGCGATGCACGTCGTTAACCAGTTGGCTCAATTGCTCGCCAGCGCCTTTGACCAGCTTGCTGCCAGCAATCACAGTACTGTCGGAATCGGAAATGAGCACTTTAATTTCCTGCGCGGCACTTGCGCTGCGCTGCGCCAGGGCACGAACTTCGGCTGCGACGACGGCAAATCCTCTTCCCTGTTCACCAGCCCGGGCGGCCTCAACGGCGGCATTCAGCGCCAGAATATTGGTCTGGAAAGCAATACTGTCGATTAGCCCCAGGATTTCAGCAACGCGTTGTGAGGAGCTCTGAATGGCTTCCATAGTGTGCATCATTTCATCCATTGTTCTTGAACTGGTCTGCGCTATTTTTGATGTGTTTTCCGCGACCGTATCAGCAAGCCGGGTGTTTTCGGCATTATGCTGTACTGTTGCGTTCAGCTCTTCCATTGCGGCAGCACTCTGTTCAAGCGCGGCCGCCTGCTCTGCAATCTTGTCTGAAAACGACTGATTGCTGCGGGCCAGACCTGATGCATTGATCGCTACCGTTTCGCTACTGCCTTGTACGCGGGTGATGACACCCGCAATCTTGTCAACGAATATGTTGAAGGCTCCGGCAATATCGGCAAGTTCGTCGCGGCCATTACGCTCAAGGCGACGCGTCAAATCACCATCTCCTGTCGCAATTTCATTCAGGGCATCATAGGTATGCCGTAGGCGTTGGCCAATACGTCGGGTAAACCACCAGGTGAGAATAAGCAGAATAATCATGGCAGGCACCAGGAATATGAAAATATCCCCCATGATTGTGCGGGCCATGCCACTGACCACTTTTTCCGGCGTAACCAGACCTATTATCCAGCCGGTTCCTGGCATGCGGAACAGGGTGACCTGTGCGGATTGATTCAGGTGTGCATCATTAATACGGTCGATTTGGGCCAGTCTTGCATCAGGCCCGAGGCTTTTTAATTTTGACACAACGGGCTGCAGCCAGGTGTCTTTCTGGGCAACCGCGGACAAGGTATTCAGTACCTTGTTATCCACGCCAGGGAAGTAAAGCAACGTACCGGTTTTGTCTGCCGCAAAGGCATACCCCCCCGTCACATTGCCCTGGGTTTTCACAAACTGTGCCAGGTTATTCAGCATCACATCCAGTGTAGCGACGCCCGCGAAACGGTCCCCGACGTAGTAGGGTACGCTACAGGTCACCATTTTGACGCCTGAAACCGGATCCTGATAAACATCAGACCAGGTACAGCGATCGCGTGGCGCATTGCGTGCCTGGGTATACCAGCTTTCCTGGTGATAGTCGCCGGTAGCGGGCTGGTTATATCCGTCTGAGAAGGCCAGTTTGCCGCTGTCTTCACGCGCCCAGAAAAAGCTTCGCCGTGCAGTGCCTGCAACAAAAGCATCCGGCTCAGGCCAGATGCCACCACCGGCGATAGTATGATTACCGTTACTGTCAATCATTTGTGGAAAACTGTTCTGCCACAGCGAAACATCGCGTGGCAGAACTTCTGCCAGACGCGCCATACTGACTGCCTCGCCCTGAATTCCCGCCAGTTGTTGATCTATCTTGCTGACCAGGTTTCCACCGGCCTGCCCAATTAATTTATTGCTGGCTTCAATAATGCGTGGCTGCCCACGTAAGAACAGCACAAGACAGACAATTGCGGTAGTCACGCCTAACAGCAAGACACCACCCAATGTCATTTTTGTAGCAATACGTGCAGGGAACATATTTTATCCTTATTTATCAGGAAACTATTTTTATATTTTGCAGGGAGCATTCTGCGGAATTAGCCTGGTGACATACCGCTAATTTATTATCGGCAGGCGTGTATGAATGTTCAGAAAATGGGCAGTGTATTTCGCTGGTAGTCGCTAAAATGTCAAATCACTGTTATTAGCAATGTCCGCTTCTGCTTGTGAGTTCTTCGTTTCATGGCAACGTTCCCCTTGATTAAGGACAGGGTTGCATCGACCCGTTGAACTCACAGCACAAAGCGGACATGAGTACCCGACCTAACATTAGATGCAACTATCGGTTGATAGCGTCACTTTAATGTACGCAAGACTTCTGAATTGAGATCGTCTGCCCTACGGTCTTTTTTTATCCATCACGGACTATTGCATTTATGATTGTTATCAGCTTTCGCATACATGCCGTTATGGCAACCCTGAAAACCTTTCCTCTGGCGATCAGGTTTTCATAAAAAGCCTTAATTTCCGGGTTATAACGTATAGCCGAAAGTACAGCCATATACAGCATTGAACGGATATCAGATCGGCCCCCCATATAGTCCTCTTCCCCCTGAAATTACCACTATCCCGCGAATAAGGGCAAAGCCCTATGAGGGCACTGATTTTGCGGCGATCAAGCGTTCCCAGTTCAGGCACCTGAGTAAGTAACCCTGCCATCACAACCGGCCCTACCCCTTTAACTTCCCTTAGCAATTTCACTTTTTCTTTCAGCATGGGCATTTTACCGATTCTTTCAGCGAGGACTGCGTCGATGCGCTTGATTTCTAACGTCAACCATTGAATATGACGGCGTATATCGGACTTGATTTCCTGATCTGTCTGCGCTTCGAGACGATTCGTTTCCATCGTGCGGCTGACAACAAGCTGACGCCGGCGGCTGACCATTGCTTTAAGCTTCAAAAGCTCACTGTCACACTTCTGTCTGACCGGCGGCTCCATACGAATGCCGTACTCGCGAATCAGCCAGGCATCCTGAACATCAGTTTTTGATCTAATTCCCATAGCACGGCTGAAGTTCTTTATCAGGCGTGGGTTAACCACAGCAACGGAAAAACCATTGAGCTCCAGTACATCTACAAGTGCTCTGTGGTAGTTACCCGTTGCTTCAATAACAAAAAGAATGACCTGTTGTTTTCTCACTGAATCCAGATTCAACAGTTCATCAAAACCTTCAGCCGAGTTTTCAAAATGAAATGTGTCAGAGTTCTCACTGATACACACATCAAAGCTCTTCTTGGCTATATCAATGCCTATGACTTTTTTCACGTTCATTTCAGTTCTCCCGGTCTTGCAAAATTCGGGCTGGTATTAACCGCCCAGGCAGTTGTTCGGGCTGCTTATGAAAAGAATGCTGCGCGGTCTCCGCTCACCCTCGGGCTTCAAAACCCAGCAGGACGGTCGTGCTGCAGCATCGTTTAACCAGTCTAAACGGGCTTTGTGAACATACAAGCAGGACGCCCTTGACGGCGATGCGGCCCGGCTAACGTGAAGGCACGGTGCAGTCCTGAAAAATGAGGGGAAAAGGCGTCAGAGGGAGGGAACAGATCCGGCGTCAGGCGAAGCCGTCACGCCGGTCAGAAGCGGAGCGCAGCGACGTCACTGTATGTCCGGGAGAGGCCATCAGGTAGGAGCACTAAATGTTAAGTCGCCGTATACAATTTGATCACCCGTCAGGCCACCTGTTTACGGCCGGGGCCAAACACACAGCAAAACTCACCTGCATAAAGAGAATAAAATGAAAATATCTACCCGCCTTGCCACAGGCTTCGGCCTGATCATTACCCTTTTCATACTCTGCACCGGCATAGCCGAGCAGGCCTTTCATGCCTCCCGCGAAAGCATGGATGAAACCGTCAACGTCAAGATGAAAAAATACAGTCTTACCCAGGATATGCTGGGTGAACTGCGCGACATGGCCGTCGCGGTAAGAACGATCGGCCTTTACAGTACCCCGGAGGAAATGCAGCCCGCCTACCAACGCCTGCAGGAGAGCAAGGCGAATTTTATTACCAACCGGCAACTGCTTACCGGCATCATGAAAACCGACTCAACGCCGGCGGGTCTGGAAGCGTTCAGAAGGCTTAACGACGCGGAAGACCCCTTCTTTACGGCGTTTGAACAGGCCTGCCAGCTCGGGCTGGCCAACCGCGACAAGGATTTTATGGCCTACATGACAAAAGAGGTGCGCCCTGTTCAGAACCGCATGCTCAGCGCACTCGGCGACCTTGCGCGGGTGCAGCAGAAAAACAGTCAGGATGCGGTGACACAGCTCAGTGCCTCCACCGCGCGCGCCTCACTGATTGTGCTGCTGCTGGCCGGCGCATCCGTGCTCATCGCCGTGGGGGCCTGCGTCTTTATCACCCGGACGCTGATGCGCCAGCTGGGCGGTGAGCCCGCGCAGGCGCAGGCGCTGGCCGCCACCATCGCCGCCGGTGACCTGACCACCCCAGTCACCCTTCGCCGCAACGACGCAACCAGCCTGCTGGCCTCGCTTGACGGTATGCAGGCTAACCTGCGCGGACTGGTCTCGCAGATTAAGGACACAGCCGGCTCTGTGGCGCTGGCAGCTGACGAAATCGCACAGGGCAATACCGAACTGTCGTCCCGCACCGAAGAACAGGCCGCCGCGCTGCAGGAAACGGCCGCCAGCATGGAGCAGCTCACCGCCACGGTGAAAAGCAATACCGCCGGTGCGCAGCAGACGGCAGAATCCGCCCGCGACACCGCACAGCTCGCTCGCGAAGGTGGTTCCGAAGTTCAGCGCATGTCGGTGACCATGCAGGACATCTCGGTGAGTGCCACGAAAGTCCGCGACATCACGTCGGTTATTGAAAGCATCGCGTTCCAGACCAACATCCTGGCGCTGAACGCCGCCGTTGAGGCGGCGCGTGCAGGAGAAGAAGGCCGCGGCTTTGCCGTGGTGGCCGGTGAAGTGCGCACACTGGCGCAGCGCAGCGCCACGGCCGCAAAGGATATCAAGACGCTCATTGAGCAAGCCTTTGAGCAGATCGAGAGCGGGGTTACCGTTGCCTCGTCAACCGGACAGAGCATCCTGAAGGTGGTCGGTATGGTCGGCGAACTGGCAGAGGCGATGGACACCATATCCCTGGCGTCGTCCGAGCAGATGCAGGGCATTTCACAGGTCAGCGTGGCCGTGAGCCAGATGGACGGCGTAACGCAGAACAACGCGGCGCTGGTCGAGGAATCGTCGTCGGCCTCACGGTCGTTGTCTGAGCAGGCACACGCGCTGCGCGGTATGGTGGAGGCGTTTCGTGTCTGATGATAACAAGCCCTCTCACGAGGAAAGACTGATAACGTCCGTCAGGATGATGAAAGCGGATATGGACGCGATTTACACGCAGCTGAGGGACGGAGTTTATGCTGACCCGGACACCTTTGTGAATAACTGGGCGCATCTGATAGACCGGGTCAAACAAATGACGCCGGTGCTCCGTGAGCCCGGCGTCACGGAGACGCTGCTGCGTATTGACGTACTGCTTACTGCAGAGCTACTGGCCATGACGCATGCCGTAGGCATCATTGAGAACTTTATGCGGTGCCTGGAGCATCAGACCACAGAGAGAAGCCATAAACCGCAATAAAATCTGACCTCACCTGACAATTGAATGTCACAAAGCCCGGGTTTACCGTAAAGCGGCTGTGTTGCATTCGTTGCCATAAATTTGTTCAGCGCCTGATGGCGCACCCGCCGTGACCATACCGGCGGGCTTTTTTTGCCAGAATACTGCCCGTGTCCGGGATGAGTAGCCAGTAAACTGCTCATCAGCCCCCTGAAAATCGCAACAGGACCGGTTTTTTTTCCGCACAGCCTCCCTTTTTTACCCCGGCTAAAAGATATCCACCGGTTCATCTGGCGCGGGTACATACCCGTCCGTAAGGCCCGTCTTTATCTGTGATTTTCACCCATATCAGCGCTCCAGAAACACACAAAGTTTCTGGTTGAGCCTGTCGTTGAATGTTAAATTTCCCGAATCAAACCGGATTAAGACAGGGAACTGACAGTGCTAAAGGCGCTTGTGACAGGAAAATTAAGTCTGGCAAAAACATTCTGGGGATGGGGATTCGGCGGAACCGCGCTGATTGTGGCCATCAGCAAGGCAGGTGCATATGCAGGGTATTACTGGGTGATCCCGGTGAGTCATGTTTTGCAGTCCCTGCTTTCACTGGCGGTGCTGTCCGGCCTGACGTTCATCCTTAAGGAGAAGCACTCCTTTCTGGGTGCCTTACTCGGCGGCATCGCTTTTGCCATTTTTCTGGCGCACTTCATCTTGAGCGCAATATTTGCCGTGCGCTTTTCGTCAGTGATTTTTTTCTGATTACCGGCAGGCTTTAAAATGAGATGGAATGCTTCAGCTAAAAAACCTGCTCAGTGTATCTGTGCCAGATGACATTCAGGACCGGCGTCTTACCCCGATCTCTCAGGAGAGGGCTGCAGGTGAAGCCGGTAACGCCCTCTAACAGACTGACAAATTTTTTGAGTACCACTGCACGGTACGTTGTTTATCATGAATGTGCTGTGAGTTTCCAGAAGCCTCATAAGAGTAGTCACTTGTCCTTCTTGCCCGGTTGCCCGGGCTTTTTTAACGCCCCTGACTGAGTTTCCTGAGTTCCGACATCGCCTGACGGACCATCCAGAAGCCGGGCGAATAAAACACGCGGCCCAGCTTTTCCGCTACGGCCGGCGTGACTGTCAGTCTGTCCCGCAGAATGAGCCGGACCTCATGCTCCCGCAGCCCGGAACGCCGGCAAATTTTGTCCACGCTCATGTCGTATTCACCCAGCAGGGACGCCAGAAAACGGCCCACTGATTCATGCTCATCCATAAAAGCGTCCTTCGTCCGTGATTTCACCCGAGCATAAAACATGCACCTGTCCTGTTCAACGTTCACACAGCCAGATAATACCGCCCTTAAAACGTGAGCCGGCAACGCTCGCCGCAGAACACGGCTGAGGCGTACCGCAGCGGAGCGAGGAACGAACAGCCGTGTCGGGGAAGCGTCATTTCACTGATGCCCGCAACGACTGCTTACGTGCTCCCCTGACTGAAACTGCCTGACAAAAAAATTATTAGCCTGCTCAGTAAGATAAGCGTCCCCTGAATTGCCTGGCGTCCGGTTCCCCTTGCCATGCGACTCCGGCTCAATAATACTGTTTTTATATACAGTGTTATTTGAGGGGGGAATTTATCATGTCAGAATCATTCACTGCCGCACCGGCTTCAGGTCATTCAGTCCGGAGAGCGGCACCATGAAAGCAACATCCTCCCGGAGCGGGCTGACGGTATTCAGGCCTGCCGACATCCGTCCCGTGATGCGCATCCCGCTGTTTGTGGAGCGCTGCGCGGCAGGCTTCCCCTCCCCTGCCACCGACTACGTCGAGGCAGAGCTGGACCTGAACGAGCTCTGCATCACCCACCGGGCCGCCACGTTTTTTGTGCGCGCCAGCGGCAGCAGCATGGAAGACCTGGGACTGTATGACGGTGACGTGATGGTCGTCGATCGCGCGAAGGAAGCCACGCACGGTGACATCGTCATCGCCGAGGTCGGCGGGGAGTTCACCGTCAAGCGCCTGCAGCTGCAGCCACAGATTGCGCTGCGCCCGATGAACCCGGCCTATCCGGTGATATACCCCGAGGAGCTGCACCTCCTGGGCGTGGTCACCTGGTTTTTCCACAATACCGAGGCACGCCGGAGGTAACCATGCCGATGTTTGGTCTGGCTGACGTCAACAGCTTCTACGCGTCCTGTGAGGCCCTTTTCCGGCCTGATTTACGGGGAAAACCTGTCGTCGTCCTTTCGAACAACGATGGCTGCGTCATAGCAAGAAGCAAAGCGGCCAAAGCCCTGGGCATAAAAATGGGGGTGCCGTGGTTTCAGTTAAAAGCGCTGGATTTCCCTGAAAAGGTTCACATTTTCAGCTCAAACTACGCCTTATAGTAAGTTAAGTGGAATGCAACATTGAGTGATTAAGCTTTAAGCAGGGATATTGCTTTTAGAGGTAAACGCCATGCTGATTCCACCCAATGAACATGCCCTGTTACTGGCAGAGCGCTGGCTGAGGCTGTTATCGGATCTGGGTCGCGCGCAGGCTTCGCTTGAATCGCCACGAGTTTAACAGACACCTCAGAGTCATTTAAGATGACTTAAAAGAGAGGTGCACATGAGCGGTAAGCATTATCCCAAAGAGTTTAAAATTGAAGCAGTCAAACAGGTTGTTGATCGTGGTTATTCTGTTTCCAGCGTTGCAACACGTCTTGATATCTCCACCCACAACCTTTACGCCTGGATAAAAAAGTACGGTCCGGATTCTTCCATTAATAAAGAACAATCAGATGCCCAGGCCGAGGTCCGCCGTCTCCATAAAGAGCTGAAGCAGGTTACCGACGAACGGGACATATTAAAAAAAGCCGCGGCGTACTTAGTAAAGCTGTCCGAGTGAGGTACGCCTTTATCCGTGACAACACCCGTTGCTGGCCTGTTCACCTGCTCTGTCGGGTGCTGGATGTTCATTCCAGTGGTTTTTACGCCTGGCTTCAGCAGCCGCATTCACAACGCCATCATGCAGACCTGAGACTGACGGGACAGATTAAACAGTTCTGGCTGGAATCGGGATGCGTCTGTGGTTATCGCAAGATTCATCTGGATCTGAGGGACAGCGGGCAACAGTGCGGAGTCAACAGAGTCTGGCGACTGATGAAACGTGTCGGGATAAAGGCCCAGGTAGGCTACCGGAGTCCGCGTGCACGTAAAGGCGAGGTCAGTATCGTGTCGCCCAACAGGCTCCGGCGGCAGTTCAATCCGGATACTCCGGATGAGCGTTGGGTAACGGACATAACCTACATCAGGACCCATGAAGGATGGCTGTATCTTGCCGTGGTTGTTGATCTGTTTTCACGCAAAATTATCGGCTGGTCCATGCAATCCCGGATGATATAGGACATTGTTCTGAACGTACTGCTGATGGCTGTATGGCGAAAAAGGTGCTGGTTCATTCGGAACAGGGTAGTCAGTACACAAGCCATGAGTGGCAGTCGTTCCTGAAATCATACAGCCTGGAGGGCAGCATGAGCCGTCGCGGTAACTGCCACGATAATGCGGTTGCAGAAAGCTTTTTCCAGTTGTTGAAACGCGAACGGATAAAGAAAAAGATCTACCGAACGCGGGAAGAAGCCCGCAGTGATATTTTTGATTACATCGAAATGTTTTATAACAGTAAGCGTCGGCATGGTTCGAGCGATCAGATGTCACCGACAGAATATGAAAGCCAGTATTATCAACGACTCAGAAGTCGTCTAGATTATCCGTGGCGATTCAATGAGATGTTTTAATATAATTCACCGCTAATCAAGTATTCCCGGATAAGTTCACGTGCACGATGAAGCCGGCTTTTAATTGCAGCCGTACTTTCATCAAGCTTTAAGGCGATTTCAGAAATGGTGAGATCTTCGAAGTCGCGGAGCAGAATCACTTCAAGGTAATGGGCTGGCAAGGACTCCAGGGCTCTTGCAAGATCGATACGGAGTGAATCTGAACTTCTCTCCTGAATGATTTTTTCCGCAATATCCTCTTCAAGCGGTTCGTGCCGGAACATCATGCGTTGTAATTTCTGGCACTCTCTTCGGATTACGGTAAATAACCATGATGAAAACGCGGCAGCTGCTTTTAAACCAGCCACCTTACGTGAAATAACCAATAAAGACTCCTGAACTGCATCATCAACATCACTGGCATGGCAGTGCCGGCGGGCATAACGGCGAACATCTGCCTGAGTGACAGCAAGTAAAGTTGATATTGCATTGCTATCACCTGTCTGAGCTGCTTCAATTAGGCTTTGAGTGGCTTTTGTACCCATATACCCTCCGATTTGTCGTTGAAACCGGACTCGATGACGGTCCGGGAAGATTCAGAAACGTGTAGTTAAATGAGTCAGCCAAGCCGGTGTGATTTGCAGTAGCCCGGACTCTATAAATTTATCAGCGCCGGTCAGTATCAATATTGCTATAAGGATCATTAAAGCGCCGAGTATTATCTTTCCGGCTCTGCCTGCCCGTAGCATTTTTCCCCTGAATCTCAGTATGGCTGCCATGGAGAGAAAAGACAGCAATCCAACAGGAAGCGCTGCGCCTGCTCCGAAAAGGCCCATCAAAAGCATGACCTGTAAAAGTTGCGTTCCCTGGCTGGCCATGACGATGGCTCCTCCAAGCGTTGGTCCCACGCAAGGACTCCATATGACACCAAGCACGAGTCCCGTTATAAACTGGCCTCTTATTCCCGTTGGATTTAATCTATTTAAGAAGTTATTGCCGGCATTTCCTACTCCAGCGGTGGCAGTTGCGAAATACTGCTGTAACGAAGCTGAGAAAAGCACGCCCCCCATTATCCCAAGCGCGACTGCACCAATGTTTCGGAATAAATAAGGATCAATACCAATATTGGCACTCATCCAGGCCAGCGATGTTCCGATAATGGCATAAGAGATAGCCAGTCCGGCTGCCAGTGCCAGTGGTGCACGGGGATGTTCAGAAGATGCAGAACCAAGCAGAACAGGTAATATCGGAAGTACGCAGGGTGAGAGTGTGGTAAGTACACCTGCTATCAGGCCGAAGCCATACGCACCTGCACCTAGCTCCATTATCTTGCCGCCTTCTGAAAGAGGGCTGTCAATCCGGAATTAGTGGTATCACCAACGGAGCGGTCAATTTCCTTTCCTTTTCTGTAAGCAATCAGTGTACTTTGCATTGCTACATGAAATTCCTTAAGCACGGGTTTGTCCTTATCAAAATCAGCATGAAGCACAGTCACATCATTAAACGCATCATCACGAGAAAGACGGTCGATGATCGGCTTTTGTGCTTTGCAGGTTGGGCACCATGTTGCTGAAATATCGATAATAATTCCTTTTCCTTGGTTATTGAGCTTATCAAAAGTCGTCTGGCTGAAAGGCATCACTGTAGCTGCCATTGTTGAACCGGAAACCAGCGCCAGCGTTGCAATGAATAGTAAATGGTTGAGTTTCATTTTAAGCAGTTTCTCTTTGCAGCATCGTGTTTATGTTAAGAGGGGGAAGACGATTGAAATGATTCGCGCAGAGTTTTTTTATTTTCAGAAAAGGGACGGCCCCTTTACTAAGAGCCGCTCTGCTAATAAAAATTACTGTTTTTTGTCGGGCAACACGCGAGCCAGTTCAATCAAATTTTTTACGTTATATTCCGGTGGGGCAGAAAGCGGATAAAGCGTCTGGCCCGGGCGTGCGATGAAGGCTGCCTGCATGCCTGCCGCTTTAGCTCCATCAATATCCCAGCCATGTGCGGCAACAAGCATGGTGTCTGGCAGAGGCACCTGCATTGATTTTGCGGAAAACTGGTAAACTCTCAGGTCGGGTTTATAGCTTTTGACGGATTCTCCACTCAGGTAGCCGTCAAAAAGCTGAATAAGATGGGCATTTTTTAACTGTTGCTTAACAACATCACGACTTGAATTGGTCAGCGCGATCAGGGTATAGCCTTTACGTCTGAGCTGTTCCAGACCGTTTTTAACGTCCCCATACGGAGGAAGCGATTTAATCGGGGCAAGTGCGCTGGCTGCTTTGTCAGTGCTCAAAACAATGTTATTGGCTTCCGCCATCATCATCAATGAAGCCGCACCGACCTGACCAAAATCGTGATACTGCCCGGTAGCTGTTTCAACCAGTGAGTGCTGAAGCATAGTTGTGAACCATAGCTTGAGCAGATCATGTCGGCCGTTAAGAGCTGCACTGACGCTGACTTCAAGTGGGTCCAGCTTCAGAAGCGTTTCATTAACGTCAAAAAAAATGACTTTAGGAGGGGGAGGCTGTTCAACTGCATCGGCCGATTTTAAAGGGCCCGCAAATAGACAGCAGGAAAATAAGGTAAGAAGAAGTGAGCGATTCGGTTTTTTGATTCCAGATACCATTAATATCATCCTGATTGATAGCGAAAGCAGGTACCTGCAGAGCAAATGTTGCAGGTCCGCAATTAGGTTAATTATTCCTTATGCCATTCATACCTGGTGAATGGCGCATCAAGCGGGGTATCAGCAATGTGATTGGTATAGTTGCTGATTGTTTTCTGTGCCGCACAAAGGATGACTTCCAGAATATTTTTACGTGTGAAGCCCGCTTCCATAAATGCAGCTATCTCCTCTTCGCTGACCGCACCCCGCTTGCGGATCACCGTGAGAGTAAATGTTCTGAGAGATTCCAGTCGGTCATCTGGCAGGGGAGACTCGTTACGAAGCGCATTGATAATTTCATCGCTGACTTTCATTGAGTGCGCAATTGCTGTGTGTGCCGGTACGCAGTAGTGGCAGCGGTGCTCTACGTTAATGGTCTGCCATACCACTGTTTTCTCATCATTGTTGAATCCGGTATGCAGAAATAATTCATGAAGTTTTAAATAGGCTTCCAGAAGTTCCGGGGATTCAGCCATTACCGCATACAGTGAAGGCACAAATCCTGAACGTTTTTTCATGTTTTCCAGCAACGCTTTACTTTTTTCAGGGGCATTATCAGGTGTGTAAAAAGTAAAATCTGTCATTTGTTCTCTCCTGTTAAAAGGCTGATACTTTGTGAAAGTGCAGCAATGTCGCTGGCGATGAGATCTGGCTGAGGCGCCAGAGGATAAAGGGCTTGCCCTTTTCGGCTGATAAATGCAGTTTTCATTCCGGCCAGTTTTGCACCTGCCACATCCCAGCCGTGCGCGGCAATCATTGTGCACTGTGAAAGAGGTATGCCAGCCCGCTTTGCTGCCCATTGATAGACACGCAGGTCGGGTTTATATATGCCAAGTTGTTCAACGCTGAGCGTGTGAGTAAAGAAGCCATCTAAATCCGCAGTGCTTAGCTGTTCTTTTGCCATTTCAGCCGGGGAGTTGGTCAGTGCAACAAGTTCAAATCCCTGTTGCTGAAGTGATGACAACCCCTTGGCTACATCAGGATGGGCGGGCATAGACGATATTACCTCTGACAGTGAGCTGCCAGATTCTGTCAGTGAAATGCCATAACGTTCCGCGGTCATTTCCAGTACAGCCTCTGCAATTTCGCCGAAGCTATGCCAGCTATTCGTAACTGATGTGACAAGTGAATGATGCAGTAACGAGGTAAACCAGATGTCGGTAAGATCCTGCCGCCGGGACAATCTCTCACCTGCATATTCCTTAAGCGCCGTCGCATCCAGAAGGGTTTCATTGACATCAAAGAAAAGTGTACCTTTCATTGCAAATCCTCAGTCTCTGCCACCGGAAATTCGGATGGCATTTTTTCAGCAAAAAACGAGTGTTTACCCTCTCCCGCAAATAGCGTAGTTTGAAAATAGATGAATTTGAGTGAACGCTCAACTATTTATTGAGTGTTCACTCAAGAATTTTCTTACTTGATATTGAGGAAACGATGGCAAGGCCAAACCTACACGAAAAGTCGCATACGCTTGAAAAAGCGATCCATATTTTCTGGCGTAAAGGATTCAGCAACACCTCATTAAAAGATCTGGAGTTAGGACTCGATATGCGACCTGGCAGTATTTATGCTGCTTTCGGCAGTAAAACAGGTCTCTTTACACAGGCGCTTTCAGTTTATGCGGCGAAGCAGGCCGAACGCATGAGCACTGTTATTGAGGCTCAGCCGAATCCTCTGGATGGGATACTGACTTTGCTTTATAGTTTTTCTCATGGAAAACCCGCAGAGCAGCCTTCTTACGCATGCTTCCTGGTAAAAAGTCTGCTGGAAATGGAAAGTAGTGAGGATGAGCTTAAGCAGTTGATAAGACAGCACCTCCAGACCATGGAAAATATTTTCAGAGATGCCTTCAGTCAGGCAATTTCAAAAGGTTTTTTAGCTCATCCTGAAAACGCTGAACACTCTCCCTCCCGTCTGGCCCGGGTCGTGCAAACTAAAATAATCGGGATTCGCATCATGTCCCTTCAGCTTGAACAGCCCGCGTTGCTTGATGAACTGACCATTGACTGCGCGCGTTTTATTGAAAATCTGAAAAAAGTGGACGAGATAATCAGTGCTGAGTGATTATCCTGCTTCTGACCAAAATTTTTTTACCCCCGTCAGTCTGGCAGCTCAGATGTGCGCGGTGGTTAGGCCTGTATCAGACCTCCTGCTGCTCTTCTTTACCGCTGGTTCGCACGATCACCAGACATGCTTCCTGATAAAGCTATCGAGAGAGAGCCGACCGGCGCCGTAAGCCATCAGGAAAAGTGCTGCGGTGGCCCAGACTGCATGTGTGGGCCATGCATCCGGGTAAACAAAAATTTCTATAACCAGTGTCATGACTAATAACCCGGCGGCAGACAAACGTGTGGCGAGACCCAGAAAAAGAAAAAATGAAAAAAGGTGTTCTCCTGTAGCAGCCATCAGTGCAGCTGTTTCAGGAGACAGGAAGGGCAGCCGGTACTCTTCTCTGAACAGGGCAATTGCACCAGATGTGATATGCGGCCACCCCAGCTTTAATGGGATTCCTCCAAGTATATCTATCTCCAATCCTTCAACTTTACTCTGCCCTGAAAGCCAGAACGTCGCGCCCAGTCCCAGGCGTGCCAGCAAAGCAATAACTTCTCGGGTATAGCGTTCACCCCATATCGTCGCTTTACGATAGTAATTAATATATTTCCTGATAATGCTCATGAATGATGTTCCATAGGATGCTTTTTCAAAGCAATTAAAATTCTCTGTTCGGCCAGTAGATGAAGGACACTGACAAGATCCAGTTGTGGCTGGTTGACCTCTGCGATCGCTATGGCTTTGCCGAGTGGTAAGCCCTGGTACAAAGCATGAATAAAGGCAAATTCTCCAGCGCTCAACGCCATTATTTGTACTTCCAGGAAAGGCCGGTATAGCATTATGTATTCCGGGCTGGAGATATTTTCCTGAAAGCGTTCATCCTCCCTTTCGCATTGCCAGAGGGAGTTAATAGCCCAAGGAGAATGAATAAGCTGTAAGGAGGGATTCAGATGGGCATACAGATCAGTCGTATCGTCGCTTTGAATCTGGTCCGGTGAAAACGCCACATCTGGTTCGGGGGCATGCCATGAGAGAATAAATTGCCGTTCAAGGCGAGCTAAATCACCCAGCCAGGGATAGTGGCGAAGCGGTGGAAAATTTTCCAGGAAAGCAGGCATATTCTCTCCATAAAATGCCAGCACCGGTGAGACGGGTGGTGTATGGCGAATATAATCAGCTGCCATCGCACTGAAAAAATCACTGCCTACCTGGTTACGTACCACTGGAAAATTATCTGCCAGTGCCTCAATAAGCGATGACATCACATTGTTTCGGTACACAGCAAAACGCTGTGTGGGATCGCTCCCGTTCCATGTTGTTAATCCGGGAGGCAGGACCGGCGACTGATTCAAAAGCGCATCAGAAAAATGCTGTTCAAAATCGTCAGCAGCATTATAGAAAGCGCTGTGCACGGCTCACCTCGCTCATCAGGACGCTGAAGTCAGGGATATTGCTATCCCACTCAATAAGGGTGGCAACAGCGCCTGTGTTCTGTAGGGCCGTTTCATATAGGTTCCAGACCTCTTTTGATACACTACGGTCATGGCTGTCTATCAGTAGCGGAGCCCCCAGACTGTCCTGTTGTTCTGCGTAACCCGCGAGATGAATTTCCCCGACTCTGCTGAGAGGTAGCGCTTCAAGCATTGCTGACGGGTCGCGATGATGATTAATGCTACTGATATAAACATTGTTAACATCCAGAAGTAGCCCACATCCCGTTCGCGCGATCACTTCTGTCATAAAATCCGCTTCTGACCAGGTCGACTCACTGAATTCAATGTAAGTGGAGGGATTTTCAAGCAGCAGTTCCCGCTGCATGGCATCCTGAATCTGACTGACATGGGTACATACCCGATCCAGTGTATGATTCGTGTAGGGCAGCGGCAGCAAATCATTCAGAAAGAAATCGTTGTGCGTAGACCATGCCAGATGCTCAGAAAAAGAAGCTGGCTGATACCTTTTAACCAGTTCCGTAACCTTCTTAAGATGCGAATCACTTATCCCTTTTTGCCCGCCAATAGAAAGGCCGACACCGTGGATTGAAAGCGGGTAATACTGTGCAATTTTCTCCAGGAAGTGGTGGAAGGGACCACCTCCGACAAGGTAGTTTTCCGCATGAATTTCGAAAAATCCCACGTCTGGCCGCTCTGTCACAATCGTCGTAAAATGCTGAGGCTTGAGTCCCAGTCCAATTTTTGCCGGAAGATGGGACGCAAGTAAGTTGCGGGGATGGCCATCTGAAAAAACCGGGACTGTTGTAGATGATGCTAACATTCTGGTCTTCCCCGCTTTCTATCAGGAGGCTTTTTCTGAGAAGGCTTTCAACTGACCATGACCGGTCGGTGAAGTCGGTGAGGTCATACTGACGCAGCTGCCTGTGGGAACCATTTTGAAGGCGTTACCCTGATAATCGGCTTTAGCTGTGCCTGCGCATGTTGTGCCTGCTCCCGCTTTACAGTCATTCTTACCTTTCAATGCCACGCCATAGCATTTTTCCATGCCGGCATGATCTGCCGCGAAAGTGGTCGTCGATGCTGAGGCCAGGACGCTTCCCAGTGCCATGGCGAGGATAGCTGCGGTTTGCTTTTTCATTACTTATTTTCCTTCATCAGATGTTGAGCATATACGGTCTACGAACGCAGCTTCGGACCAGCACAACGCTACTGCTGATGCTGGACACGTGCCGTTACCGATAATGTGTCGTGCACCGTTTAAGTGGTGCATCGCTCGGAAGTTCAGGCCGCTTTTGGGTTAAAAGCCGTTATTTCATTACAAGGCCATTTCTTAAAGACGCGAATCCAGGTCAATATTTATTTCAGATAACACCTCAATTTCTGCGACCTCAGCGGAGAGTTTTTTTCGGCTGTTCCCGACAGCGGCATCTCTTTCGGCAAGTAGCTGTCTGATATCGGCATTGCACAACCGCGCCAAACATTCAATGACCCGATCAACCTCTGGAAAACCGGTGTCCAGCTTAACTTTTGAGATCAGTTCTTCCGTAAGACGGGCATTCAATATCCGGTCTCCCGTTACCTGACTGTTAACCGTAAATAAGCCAACAGGCAGACCTTTTGCGTCGAAGCTAATCGCCAGCAAATGTGCCGTAGCAGCCTTAACTGGTGCGGCACCCGCTATATTGCAAAATGCCGTTTCAGCCTGTGATCGCAGGCGATGCGACCACAACTTCCTTTTAGCAAAAAGATGCAGATGTCCGTGTTCTGTAACTCCCGGCCGATCAGTGGCTGAATGGGTATGATAAAACCACTGATATCCGTTCAGGCGATCCACTGCGTCGTTTTCAGGGTAATGATCCCACTCAACAGGTTGTCTGCCCTGTAAAATCCCCTGAAAAAGATGCCGATTGCCTTCAGCAAGGCGGCTGTAAACATCAAGCAGGCACTGTGTGGCCGACTGAGGTGTCACCATTAATTCTGGGCGCCACATTTAGGTGCACACTGGGGTGCGCATTTAGGTGCACATGATGAAGCCCCACATTTAGAAACGGGAGCACAGCCTGACTGAGAAGCAGATGCCGCGCATTTAACAGGCATCTGAGTTGCCTGAGAGGCCACCGGCAGAGCAAGTGTGGCGACAGTCAGTGCTGCAAGAGTGGTCAGTTTCATATTTTTCATAAGTGTCTTTCCTTTATAGAGGGTTAACCGATTTGTCTTTCAATAACTAAGAGGGGGGAAGTACTGCATTGGATTCTTAAAAAAGAAAATATTTTTTTGCCGGAAAATAGTTACCTGTAACAAAGTTTATTGTGCTATTACCGGATATACCTGAACCAGCCTTGATGTCGTGCAGTTCGGTGCTTGCCCGAACCGCTAACAAGGGATAATGTTGTCGGGATGCTCACCCATTCCCCTTTGGAAACGTGCTTTCAGCACCCTCCGGCTACGCGTGTGGCTTCTGCTGCAGCCGAAGTTGCCCCCGTCCGTGTGATGGCCGTTTTCTATCCAGCGCTGTGAATTTTATCCTGACCGCTCTATATCTGGCCGGCTTTGAGGATCAGTGGAGTGTGCACAACTCGCTATCGACAAAACGGATGAATGAGAGCTACGGGGAAAAGCATAGGATGCTCAAAAGTGACAGTCTTACATTGAGTTTGATGGCTGAAACCGTTTGGATGGGTTTATGAGGCATGGGAAGCTGCCGGTAGCTGTGTCGTTTGACATATGTTTTTCACTATGCGGACTCGCCAGCATCTGCGTTCATTAACCATTAACATGAAAATGCACATCTTCTGCCCAAAAGACATCCGGGCCTACTGGCACAGCCATTTCCCGATGTTATGCCTTGGCAGTAGTACATCGAAAAAACGATATTATCCAGGCAAAGCGGTTGGTGATCAAAATGGCGGCTCCGCTGTTTCAGAAAAAACGCTATCTCAGGCAAAACGGCGTGCATGTATTCAGTTCCAACTACAAGCTGTAAAGTAAGTTAAGTGGAATGCAACATTGATTGAGTAGACTTTGAGCAGCAAAACTGCTGTCAGGGGTAAACACAATGATGATTTCACCGAATGAACACAGCCAGTTGCTGGCTGAGCGCTGGCTGAAACTGTTATCCGATCTGGGCCGGGCGCAGGCTACGCTCACCGCCTACCGCAATGCCCTTCGCCATTATTTTGCGTTCTGCAGCCAGAACAGCATTGAACCTGAAAAGGCCCGGTTTGAAGATCTGGCCGCCTACATCAGCCCTCAGTTACCCGGTATGCCCTTTCCCGTGGCCAGCACCACGCTCCAACTGCGCCTGTCGGCGATCCGTCTCTGGTATGACTTTCTGATGTACCAGGATGTCGGGCATACTGGCCACGCTGACGATCATGAACAAAGATCCCCGCCTTGAAACCTTTACGCCTGAACTGTTGTGGGAAGCACAGAACAGCACAGAATACGGGACATCCCGGTACATTGGCCGGATTTCACACGGCCTTGCTGCACTGGGCATCTTCAGCGCCCCGATGAGGATGCGTAATTATACCCGATGGTATGAAAAGCCCGTCGACGGGATCGATCCGGCCTGGGTCAGGTGGTGCCGGCGCTGGCGGGAAACGTCTGTGCTGAGGCCTCGCACCCGCGAAATGCAGTACAGCTTTATACTGCGCTGCGGCCTCTGGCTCGCAGAGGCCCATCCGGAGGTACGGGAGCCCGCAGACTGGACCATGGAAGTCTGTGCCAGCTATATCGCGGCGGTCGGCCGGATGAACGTGGATGAGCTGCAGCTGGGCACGGAAAGAGGTGTCCGGAAATCAGCGCGTTCTGGCGAGCCTATGATGCCTCACTCCCGTGCAAATTTTATTTACTCTCTCCGTCGCTTTATGAATGACTATGAGAACTGGGGATGGGGGCGTCTGCGTTTCAGTCCTGCCCGTCATCTTTCCACACCGGATAATTCTCTGTTCCGCCGCGGAGTCAATCCGAGGGTTATCGACGATCCGGTCTGGCTGAAGCTGGTATGGGCCAGCCTGAATCTGCGTCAGGAAGACCTGTTAACTGAAATACATTACCCGCTGGCCATGCTACAGGCGATGGCTGTAATCTGGACCCATGCGGGGCTCAGGAAGGGTGAACTGCTCAGGCTGACCACAGGATGTATCACACCGCAGGCTGAAGATATTGTGAAAGAGGACGGCAGCATCATCCCGGCCGGTACCCTGTGCTACCTGCATATTCCCGTCGGAAAAACCTCAAAAGCATTCACGAAACCGGTGGCGGCAGTAGTGAAGAAATATGTTGATGCCTGGCTGGAAAAACGGCCGTCAGAACAGGCCATGCTTGCTGACGAGCGGACCGGTGAGAAAGTCCGGTTTCTGTTTCAGTACCGGGGAAAACCTGCCGGCGGCGACGTCATCAACCGCACGCTGATACCGATGCTGTGTGCCAGATCCGGGGTTCCCGCTGAAGACAGCGGCGGAAAAATAACGAGTCACCGGGGACGCGCCTCAGCCTTGACCGCACTGGCCAGCGTACCGCAGGGCATGTCACTGTATGAACTGATGCAGTGGGCAGGCCATTCGACACCCCAGTCCACCATGCATTATCTCCGTATCCGCCCGACGCAGCTGGCTGCCTCATTTGTAAAAGCAGACAGAGTCACGCACATGATCAGCGTACTGATAGACCATGATCCCGAAGCCGCCAGTCTGACCGGCCCTGCGACATATTATGATTTAGGCGATTCTTACTGTACCAACCCTTTCTGGAGTAGCTGTCCGCACAGAATGGCCTGTATCGGCTGCGACTTTAACCTGTTGAAAGGCAGTGCACACGGTCTGATACTGGAGAGTAAAGTCTCTATAAAAAGATATCTTGAAGAAGTTCCACTTACGCCTGATGAGAAAGTCATCGTGGAGCAGGACAAAGAAAAAGTAGATCAGGCGCTTAAGCGATTATCCATTAAACCTAAAGGGTGAAACGGGCCGCTCTGTGCCAGAAGTGAACCCTTAGCTTATCGGAGCTGATGGCTTTCTTAAAAATATTCCCGTGCTTTTGGGCACAGCCCTTCATATAGCGTCTCGTAGGTTCGATGTGTATTTACTAACAGGCAAGCATCACTCATCCTTGAACGATACGGCTGTTTCATGATGCTTTTTACGGCTCTGACCTTCGTTTTATTCCGGATAACCAAGACGACGCTGCAGAGATTCCAGGTCCGGCCAACGGCCGAATTTGGCGCCCATTTCAGACTTCATTTCAGCCTCTGTAAATCCCAGTTTTTATACAATACAAGTGATGCCACGTTTTCTGGTTCAATGCCTGTGACCATAACTTGCTTACCCTGTTTTGTTGCCAGCATGATAAGCTCGTACATAAGCGGCTTCAGCTCCGCGCGCATTTTTATGGATATACACAGAGTGTTCACCGGTATATCGGTGTGGGGTAAGTGGGAGCGAAAATTTCTCTTTTGTTGCTGGAATACGTAATGGCTGAGAGTCAGGACCTGAAATCAGCCATCAGCCATCAGCCATCAGCCATGCGTTTTTTTAAGGGGGCTGAACCGCTCCCCTTAATTACACATTTATTAACGTTTGGCTTGTGTATCAGGGTCTTCACTGAAGGTAAGGAATTGATCGGTCAGCTCTGGCAAATGACTTATCATCCAGTCTGACATTGCCAGCTCCTGCTCACATATCTGCTTTAGTACGGGGATACTTTCAAGGTCGCCGACTCGCGCCGCAGCGTTAATCAGGCTGGTATAGTGGCCAATTTCCGCATTTTCAAAAACATACCCGGCAACAGCGCCCTTGATGACCTCATCTTCAGCAAAAACACCGCCAAACGCCTGTCCCATGGCGGCCATTTTCCCCATTACATCTTTCACGCTCGAATGTGAAATACCGTGGCGATCAAGGATTGTTTCTAGCTCCGCCTGTTGCTGGCGTGTTTCTTCGATATGGAGTTCAATGCGGGCGCGAAGCTGGGGATAATTTTCAAGGCGATTAGCCATTTGCTCAAGCATGGTTTCTGCCTGCTTTTCCATGGCATGAGCGTCGCGCAACCAGTCGTGATAATGAGAATGGATTGATGTTGTAGACATAAGCCCCTCCGGCCAGGATAACGCTACTGTTGCTCAGCAATAGTTGTGAGTTTTGCATCCGTGGATTTCTCCTCATCAAGCGTTTCTGCAAGCAGTTCACATGCTTCTTTCAGCCCGATTTTCGAGGCAAGCGCGATGAGCGTTCCGTATGCAGCTATTTCATAGTGCTCCACTTTCTGTGCAGCACCAATCAGTCCTGCATCACGCACCTCTCCCGCTTCAGTCGATTCGATCAGCTCCTGCGCTTCTTCAACCAGCCCTTCCAGCGCGTGGCATTTCATACGTACAATCCGGAGCTCCTCGTGCGCATCGATGGCCTTATCAATACGCTCGATCTGAACCTGCGTTTCGTTTAAATGTTGCTGAAATACCGTTTTTAATTTTTCATCGGAAGCTGCACGTATTAACTTAGGCAAAGCACGCGTAATTTGCTTTTCAGCACTGTAAACATCTGAGAGGTCATGAATAAAAAGGTCGAGTAGGCTTTTTACTTTCATAGATTAACCACCATTCCGGCCAGTAATGAATATAAAAGGGAGAGGACTGCTGATATAAGCAGAGCTCTGTTAATAGCGCTCATGGAGCCTCCCTGCTCCTTAACATAATCCCTCAAGGTGCTGAATCAGGAATCACGATGGCTGTTTTTCCCACCTTTCTTACCTGCTTCAGAAGCCTTTTCACGGTCATTTTTAAAGTTACCACCGCTATTCTGGCCACCTTTCTTTCCCGCTTCAGAAGCTTTTTCTTTATCTTCAGCGAAGTTACCTGAACCACCACGATGCTCGGTCATAATACTTCCTCATTAAGTTAAAGTTAAATGCTTCGGTACCACACATTGTGCGTGGCATTTATAAGACTATTAAAAAACGTTCATGTTGCAAGCGCATCGGGTAAAAAATATTCTCTGAGGGAAACATCTATACAACCATTCAATACCGTTCAAAGGCTTTTCTTACCGGGTTCTAATTTCTTACTTTTTTCTTACTTGTCGCTTCGATTAATCCCGAACTACCGGCATAATAAACCGCCAGTAAAGCACCTGACCTCTTACCCGTTTACGTATAAATGAGGGGTAATCGCAAGTACATCTATTGTACCTGCAGGCTTTTAAGTCAAAGGTATGCAGACCTGGTAACACAAAAGGCAATCACGCTTCGTACCGTGTAGATAACGCTTAAGTTTTTAGATTTTATTTCTCAATATTAAAACCTTACCAAAAAAATATAACAACTTGAATTTATTTAAATTTTAAATCAAAGACCCACATTTAATCACATGGTAAACAATTTATTTTGCTAATAATGTTATGTTTGACATAAATAGAGTGGGTAGTAACTTTCTTTATAAAAACACAACCAGTATTACTGCTTCGTTTATTATTAAATGATCAGTACACTTGACTGAGTCTTATAGGATTACTCCTAAAACGATTTTAGTTAAAAGTTATACAACTCTCGAAAAGTATGTACAAATCCCATTTTTAACTCTTATGCAATCATGCAGTAACGAGCGCCTTAAAGCGAGCCGGTAAATTCTAGCAGGTATTTCAGTGTGTAATAAACCAAACTCTTCAACTGGATTTTATTTAATAAAAGCACAAAATAAATCTCTGAAAAATTTAACTGAATGAGAGAGGTGAAGATCATGACTACTTATCGTGGTGGAGCAGGTAATTTCGCAGCAGACCCCCAACGCGCTTCGGAAGCGGGAAAGAAAGGCGGTCAGAATAGCGGTGGTAACTTTAAAAATAATCCTGAAAGAGCCGTTGAGGCTGGACGCAAAGGGGGGAAGGTCAGTCGCCGCAGCAGTTAATCAGGCAATCATTTTACAACGACATGAAACCCTCATCACCAGCCTTAAGTACGATATCAGCAGGTCGGTATATTGATACAGGGATGCACGGATAAACCGCTAAACGTACCGCTTTGATAATGACTAATTGTCATCAGCCAAAATGTAACAGATGGCATAATTAAAATTATTAACCTCAGCGGTGTAAGTTGACATGATTATTAACAATGCTGTGATGACGCGTCATGACAATAACTGCAAAAGGCTCAAGCCAGACTGAATAAAACCCATTGAGGGGAAATATGAAAGAGAAAAATCGCACCACTGGCGTCAAACCTTACGGTGGTTCAGCGGGCGGCTGGGGGGCATTAAAAGCTGTAGCCGATGCAATTCGTGGGCAAATGGCGGTTAAACAGGATGTTATTGCCTTGTTCAGGGTTAACCAGCCTCAGGGTTTTGACTGCCCCGGCTGTGCCTGGCCGGATCCTCAGCATGCTTCTTCTTTTGAATTCTGCGAAAACGGCGCTAAAGCGGTCTCGTGGGAAGCAACCAGCAAGCGTGCCGGGCCTGATTTTTTTGCTGTTAATCCAGTCAGTGAACTCTGGGAACGCAGCGCTCTGGAGCTTGAAGGTGAAGGCCGGCTGACTCATCCCATGAAATATGATGCGGCAAGTGATACTTATCATCCTGTAGCGTGGGAAACGGCATTTTCAGAGATCGGCAAGCGGCTCCGCAGCTATAGCGACCCGGACGCAGTGGAGTTTTACACGTCCGGCCGCACCCCTAATGAAGCAGCCTTTCTATGGCAACTTTTTGCACGCGAGTACGGTACCAATAACTTTCCCGACTGTTCCAATATGTGTCATGAGCCCACCAGTGTCGGTCTGCCCGAGTCTATCGGTGTGGGGAAAGGTACCGTCGGGCTTGATGACTTTGACCACTGCGATCTCGTGTTGTGTATTGGCCATAATCCGGGGACCAACCATCCGCGCATGCTCGGCACATTAAGGGAAGTCTCAAAGCGCGGAGCCACCATTGTGGCAATCAACCCATTGCGGGAAAGGGGGCTTGAGCGTTTTACCTCGCCACAAAGTCCGATAGAAATGCTTTCGCTGGGCTCTACGGAACTGGCCTCGACTTACTATAAAGTTCGGGTAGGTGGCGATGCCGCCATGCTCAAGGGGATCATGAAATTCCTTTTATCGATGGATGCTGCAGCCAGAGAAAATGGCGAACCAGGCGTGATTGATAAGAACTTCATCAATGAACATACCGAAGGATTCGACGCGTTAAAGGCCGATCTGGATGCCACCAACTGGGAGCACATCCTTAAGGTTTCTGGCATGGAGCGGGAAGAAATTCAGCATCTGGCCCGCCTGTATGCTGATGCAGAACGCACAATCATCTGTTATGGAATGGGGATTACTCAACATCAGTACGGGACGCAAAACGTTCAGCAAATCGCTAATCTGCTGCTGATGCGTGGCAATGTCGGCAAAAAAGGGGCGGGTATTTGTCCGTTACGCGGGCACTCAAATGTTCAGGGCGATCGTACAGTAGGGATTACAGAAATCCCTGCGAAAAGTTTTTTAAACAGTATTGAAAGGGTTTTCGGTTTTAAACCGCCTGAAAAACATGGTCATGGTGCGGTGGAGGCTATCCGTTCTGTTCGCGACGGCAAAACCAGTGCCCTGCTGTGTCTCGGTGGTAACCTGGCGGAAGCGATGTCTGATCCGCAGGTTACCTTTCCCGCCATGCGCAGTCTGGATCTGGTCGTACACATGGCCACCAAGTTGAACCGGTCGCATCTGCTTCTGGCAAAACACAGTTATCTTTTACCTGTGCTGGGCCGGACTGAAACGGATGAGCAGCGCTCCGGTGTACAAAGCGTAACGGTGGAAGATTCTATGTCGATGGTACATGCTTCACGCGGCACGCTGGAGCCTGCATCACCCCATCTGAAGTCCGAACCGTTCCTTGTCGCGAGCCTGGCTAAAGCCACCCTGCCCGATACCGTGGTTGACTGGGACAAAATGACACGCGATTACAATAATATCCGGGAAGCAATTGAAGCGGTTATTCCCGGTTTTGAAAACTTCAATCAGCGCATTAAACAGCCGGGAGGTTTTCGTTTACCCAATGGCGCTTCGGAGCGTATCTGGCATACACCGTCAGGGAAAGCGCAGTTTCTGGTCATAGCCGGTATTAATGAGGACCCACGCTCACTGAAATGTCACGATCTGGTCCTTACGACGCTGCGCAGTCACGATCAATACAACACCACACTTTATGGCTTAAACGATCGTTACCGGGGGGTAACAGGACGTCGTGACGTATTGTTCATTAATCCGGATGAGGCGGAGAAACGGCAGCTACGCGTGGGTGAACAGGTTAATGTTATAGCGCTTGATCCTGAAGGAAAGCCTACGCCCAGACGGATGAACGGGCTGACGATTGTGGTGTATGACATGGCTTTTGGCTCTGTGGCTGCCTACTATCCTGAAGCTAACGTGCTGGTTCCGCTGGAAAGCCATGATACCAAAAGTGGCATACCTGCTTACAAGAGCACGCCTGTCATGCTGGAACGCGTGCAACCGAATGTAAATCCAGACGCCGGGGCCATCCGTTAAGTGCATCCCTGCCGCACTATTACCTTTGTTTCAAAAACCAGTAACAGCCATTCGGTGGGTAATGCCATCCGAACAGCTATCTACCCTTCGCCTGCTTTCAGGACCTGAGAGCAGGGCAATCAACAATTTGTGCCCCTGGAGCTCTGCTCCTGTCGGGTTGCTGCTTACATTGCCCGATATACTTAACGGTCTCTTCCCTTCAAATCAAAGCACTGAGGCGGACAGAATTTAGACATGCGTGGCCGTCCCCGAAACAAAGTACCGCTCTGTCTTTGTCGGATTGATTCTGCACACTGCTTGTGCTCTTTCTGTTTATTACATTTCTTATATACCACAGAACTTGTTCAGGCTGTGCGCCGAAATTACGAATGAGATTCTTTAAACGAGGATAAGAATCGTTATCAATAAAGAGTTTTTCCATAGCATTAAAAATTTGCCAATATTCAGTTTCTTAATTTTTTTACAGTCTGTTTTCGCTCACCCCTAATTTCGTTAAATCAATACGTTAAACGCTGCAATGATAATGAAACGTACCTCGTTACGCTTTCTTTATCCCGTATTTGTTACCAGGCTTTTCCCGTTGCCCGATTCACACTAAACAGGAGAAAACCATGTTTCATCACTCATCAAAACTTCAGTACCCTGTGCGAGTCAGTACCTGTGCGAGTAGAGAAACCCGATCCTGAATTCGCCATGCTTCTTCAGCAGGCCATTGGTGGCGTCGAAGGGGAAATACGTGTCGCGATGCAGTATTTTTTTCAGGCCATGGGTGCCCGCGGCGATGTACGAATAAAGGATTTGCTTATCTCGACGGCAACTGAAGAGCTCAGTCACATTGAGATGCTGGGTCACGCGGTGGCACTCAACCTGGAGGGCGCGCCCCTTTCTTATCAGGAAGCCTCGGCGAAAGATCCCGGGGTCAATGCGATCCTCGGAGGAATGAACCCGCGTCATATTCTGTCATCCGGTCTGGCGGCACTGCCGGTAAATGCCAACGGTATGCCGTTTGATATGAGTCATATTTATGCCTCCGGCAACGTGGCAGCCGATATGCTGGCAAATGTAACGGCCGAAGCCACAGGGCGCGTGCTGGCAAACCGGCTGTATAATCTGACCGAAGATAAAGGCATGAAAGACTTCCTCTCTTTCCTTATCGCCCGCGACACGATGCATCAGCAGCAGTGGCTGGCGGTGATTGAGGAAATGGGCGGGCTGGATGCATCACTTCCTACCCAAACAGCTTCCCACAGGAAGAGGAAGCACAGGAACATGCTTACTACTGTCTGAATACCTCGTTAGATAAACCCTTGCCGAAAGGCCGCTGGAGCGAGGGCCCTGCCTTTGACGGTCGCGGGGAGTTTAGTACCAAAGAGCAGCCGGAGATTTTAGGTGAGGAGCCCTTGTTGGGCAGCGCTCGTCCCGGCTCTGGCGCCCAACAGGAACAAATTGACTGCAGTATGCCGCCGCTGAAACGCTTATCACCAGAAGGACCGTTTCAGAGGTCTGACGCTCAGTGGGAACGGAATCTCACGTTGAGAGGTTGTGGTAATGTGGTTATAGAAAAGGATGCGGTAAGGATCCTTTTGCGTGTTGCCACTACCAACGGCCGCAAGGATTACGAAAATTCCGTTGCAAACTTTTTTAAACAGGACAGAAAAGGTTTTCGGCTTTAAGCCGCCGGAAAAACATGACCATGGTGCGGTCGGGGTCTGGCAGGCTGAGCAACTTGTTTACAACGTTAATCCACTGATACCTGAATATCGCCCCTGGCAACAGGATACTCAAGGGGCAATGAAGGATTTATTGATATTAATCTGCCAGGCTTACTTGCAGCGATAATCCGGACATTTAAGTTAATCATATAGTTATTGTAGTGGCGAATTTCTGATTCTCGATGCCATCAAATACGTAAATAATGTGTAGATTTTCCATTCCACATAAATCACAGCCTCAGCCAGCGCGTCATGTCTGCTCTGGAATATATGACGCCAAAAGTCGAGCAGTATTCTATCGATGAAATGTTCCTCGATCTGACCGGCATCGATGGCTGTGAAGACTTTAAGCACTTCGGGCACCGGCATCGGCCCAACCAAAACGCTGGCTAAATCAGCCCAGTGGGCCTCCAAAGAGTGGCCACAGTTTAAGGGCGTGCTGGCGCTGACGCCCGGAAACCCGAAGCGGACCGAGGCGCTGCTGATGCGCCAGCCCGTCGAGGAAATCTGGGGCGTTGGCAGGCGTATCGGCAAGAAACTGAACCTGTTCGGCATCACTAACGCGCTTGAGCTGGCGCGCACGCATCCCGCCTTCATCCGGAAGAATTTTTCGGTGGTGCTGGAAAGGACGGTGCGGGAGCTGAACGGCGAGGCGTGCATTCCCCTGGAGGAGATGCCGCCGGCAAAGCAGCAGATTGTCTGCAGCCGCAGTTTCGGTTCACGTATTACCACCAAAGTGGCCATGCAGCAGGCTCTGTGCCAGTACGCCACCCGCGCAGCTGAGAAGCTCCGGGGCGAACACCAGTACTGCAGGCACATCAGCGTATTTGTCCGGACGTCGCCGCATGCGGTCGGCGAGACATTCTACGGCAATACGGCCGGGGAAAAACTCACCCTGCCCACCCAGGATACACGCGATATCATCGGCGTGGCCATGCGCGCGCTGGACCGCATCTGGATTGATGGCCATGGTTACTTGTATCTAACCATACGTGGTGATTAGCTACCACCACTGAAGCAGAGTGAGCCGGTCCCTTTCCTGAGGACGGTTTAAATACCGATCCTGCCTGGCAGCACATGGCCCTCCGCTTCACCTTTCAAGCCAGCACATCAGGTTGAACGGTTACCGGGAGCACGACTCCGAATGTACAAGGCGAACAGGCGTGACGGTTAATGTGAGAGGAGTGAAACCATGTTTCCAGTCGGTATTATTGTCAGTAAAGAAACGGTCGACCTCTGTATGCTTTATGACGGCATGAAAGGTCGCGTCAAAACACGAAATATCCGCAACGACAGCAGCGCGGTTGCGCACCTACTTCGCTGCTCAGGCTTCAGCACTGCGGTCCGGAGGATGTTCATGTGGTGATGGAGGCCACCGGCGTGTATCACGAACGGCTGGCCACGGCCCTGCACGATGCGGGCTTTTATGTGTCTCTGGCCAACCCTCACCGCAGCCGGGAGTTTGCCCTAGGCATGGGGATAATGACCAAAACGGACAAGGTGGATGCGTATATGCTGGCCTGTTACGCACTGCTGAAAAAACCGCATCGGTGGGAGCCTCCCGCAGCTGATATCAGACATCTCGGCGCACTTCTGCGCCGGCGGGATGTAATACTCGCTGACGCCGTGCGTGAGGAAAACCGGCTCGAAAAATACCAGTCTACCGAAACGCCTGCAGATGTCGTCAGTTCATGCAGCAGGGTGGCGCAGCTGCTCCGTGAAGAAGTGAGAAGTATTGAACGACAGGTTAAAGCGCACATTCAGGCCAGCCAGGACCTGAAACGGGATTATGCGCTGCTGACGTCGATTAAATCTGTCGGGCCCCAGCTGGGGATGCACATGCTGGTTGTACTCCGCAGTCATCACTTTGAATCAGCAGACCAGGCGGCTGCCTTTCTGGGCGTGGTGCCTGTCAAGAAGCGTTCCGGCACCTCGGTTCGGGGAGGGCCCCGCATGTCTAAAATCGGCCCGCCTCAGCTGAGAGCAAAGCTTTACATGTCAGCTCTGTGCGGAAAGATTCATAACAAACGTATGCGTAACATTTACGAGGCAATGTGCCTGCGTGGGAAACCCAAAATGGTGGCCATTGGTGCACTGATGCGAAAACTGGTTCACTGGTGTTATGGCGTCCTGAAGACGGGAACGGCTTTTTGTGACGGAGGCCCCCGTGCTGCGCTGAATACCTGACTCAGATTGAGTTGGCACTTTACTGACAGAATCGCTCATAAGGGCAACCGGGCGGAGTCCGCTATGAGCGAAAAGCCGAAGTTAGGTGTTTATCTCAAAACAAGCGTTGTCATGCAGATATAGCAGTAGGTTAATCAATGAGGTGCAGGCCAATTTAATTGACAGCAAAATTTAGGTATAGTTGCAAACTAAGTATCGAGTTAAGGAACTTTGTATGCAGGAAAAAATGCAATGTGCGATGGCTTTTATGGAATCATATATCCATCAACTCCCACAAGAGAATCATAAAAGACGCCAATGTTTCTTGCTTTTTCTTACCGGTATAATTTGTTGCGTGGGGGGGATTGGTTGGTCTGGCGCTTATATTTATAATGATAAAGTGTATCTGGCCGTAATATGTTCAACTGTTGTCATGTTAGGCGTTTTTTCATTATATACAGCAGTTAAAGGACTCAGAAAAAGAGATATCTCTATATTCTCCCATCTTATTCTTTTTATCTGTGTAATAATTTCCCTGACTGATTATCCACTTGCTGACATCCCACGTTCGTCTCATACCTATTTGCTGGTTTACTCAATAGGTGCAATGTTATTCCTCAGGAATGAATCCACTTATCTTAAAAATTACATTCCACTATTTAGCTTATTACTCTATTTTATTTTCTCCGTCTCTGATATTAGCTTTACCTCTGAAAAATTTCACCCTCCCGTGCCGATAATGATCAATGGCGTGTATGTTAACTATGCTGTCTGCCTCCTTCTGACATTTGGTATTCTTGTTATATATCGCAGCGATTACACCAATGAGAAATATATTGAATGCGCGCTTACCAAGGCAATTTTAAGGGACGAATTATTTGTCTGTTATCAGCCACAGATAGATAATAACGGACATGTTCGATCAGCAGAAGCGCTACTTAGATGGAAGCACCCAACCAGAGGTTTCATACCTCCTGATAGTTTCATCCCTGTAGCTGAAGCTTCAGGGCTGATTATCCCTTTAGGGTACTGGGTTCTGGAACAGGTCTGTAGAGACATGAGGACAATGAATAGTCATCATATTAATTGTAAAGTGTCAGTTAATTTAAGCCCTTTACAATTAATGGATCCCTGTTTTACTCGTAATATCAAAAGTATACTTAGCAAAGAATCAATAGCATTCAGAGATATAACTTTGGAAATCACTGAAAGTACATTTTTTTATGATAAGAAAAAAATAGCCATGACTATGAATGATCTTTCAAAAAAAGGAGCATCATGGTCTCTTGACGATCTCGGTTCTGGTTATGCCTCGCTCAATGTTTTGAACGAAATGCCATTTGATGAGGTCAAAATAGACAGAGTGCTGTTGAAAAATGGAGTGAGTAACGCAAAGAACATTATCATTATTGAGAACGTAATTGAAATGGCAAAAAAAACCGGAATGCGCGTAGTCATAGAGGGAGTTGAAACTGAAGAAATTGCAAAGATCTTATTTAACATGGGAAATGTCATACTGCAGGGTTTTCATTACTCCAGACCCTTACCTGTTGACGAATTTATTACCTTTATGAAGAAAAATCATCAAGTCAGTGTTTTCAATTAATGTAATATACAGATGATATACTCTGTCTGTAATTTTTGAGTGGCAGTCCAGAGCGTGCGATTTGTACCCCATTTAAAAAATGTCCGTTTTTAATGTCGGTCTTCTTATCTTCATTTTCAAAAATGGCTTAATCGCTATAACAGTGATGTACTGGTTCAGGCATCAAAGTATCATTACACCGGTTGATCCGCTTCCCGAAGATTAGCACATTTTGATATTATCAAGGTCCGTTTCTGGCTGTGAATTCAACCGAAGGACGCACGCATGCACAACGCCTCTGATGAACAGAGCGCTGAACTGTATAGAATTTATCAGGATTCAGGAAGCAGACTGAAGCTCGCCAAAAAAGAGACGTCATTTTACTAATGCGTCTTATTGTGGCAAGAGGAGTTAAACCCTTTGATACGCTTAAATAAGAGGATCAAACAGTGGAATATCCATCGCCTGGTAAAGTCGTCTGGTGCGATAATGTCGATTAACCAGCCGTCGCTGCAACGGGCGGCAGGGAATCAGAACGCGCTTAAGCTGAATACATGTGATTTATTCTGGAAAGTCTGCCTCAGATACCACCTGAGCAGCTTCATGACGCGGGAAAGATGCTGACCAAAGGCCTGAAGAAATGAGCCCCGGCTGCAGTATCACGTCACCCTCATCGGCGAATAACGCCTTCAACTCTGCTCTGGAGAAACTGAATGTTTACCGGTTTGTCTGCTTTCCCGTTAACACCTGTCACGGCGCGTGGTGTCGATGAAGAGGGATTGACTAAGATTCTGGCTCGCCTGGCGGCAGCTGGTGTCGATTCGTTGGGTATTCTGGGTTCAACCGGTAGCTATGCCTATTTGAGCAGGGAACAGCGTAAACGCGTCGCAACGCTCGCCCGCCAGATTGCCGGGGAAATCCCCATGATGGTTTGCGTGGGTGCAATGAGCACCGATGCCGTGCTGCATCTGGCTGAAGATGCGCAGTCTGCAGGCGCTAATGCGTTGCTGCTGCCGGCGATGAGCTACCAGCCGCTGCGTAATGAAGAGGTTTATGCGTTTTATGAGACGGTTACCCGACATGTTTCAGTCCCGGTTTGTGTTTATGACAACCCACGGACCACGCATTTCACGTTCACAGATGAACTGCATGGGCAGCTGTCGTCACTGAAAGGCATTCGCTCAGTTAAAATTCCGGGCGTACCGGATAATCCCGTTGCTGCGGCTGAACGGGTCAATGCATTACGACAACATCTTCGTCAAGGCATGACCATTGGCATCAGCGGTGACGCCTTTGCCGGACTAGGGTTAAATGCCGGTTGTGAAGTCTGGTATTCCGTTTGCGGTGGTCTGTTTCCGGAAACCGCCAAACAAATTACGCAGGCCGCCGCCGTTAATGACCATGAACGCGTGACTGCCTTCACTACCCGTCTGGAACCTTTATGGGCGCTGTTTCGTAAACATGGAGGAGGCATCCGTGTAATCGCCGCTGCAGCGGGCATACTTGGGCTTACCGATCCAGACTGTCTGCCTCGTCCCCTGTTGCCGTTGTCGAAAGAGGATATTGCCGATGTCGCAGGTGTGATTGCAGATCTGGATCTTAAATAACGCGACAACAGGATCGGTTATCCGCCGATCCTCAACATATCTGGCTGGAGCATAATCTTAATGATGCGCCTTATCATCATGAGCGCCGTTGGCCGTGCCGGTTTCAGGCTCTCATGCAGAGCCTGAGATCGCGATGCCCGCTGCCCGATTTAAAGCGGGCGTTGCCTGATGGACATGTCCGGTTTGTGTCAGGCGCGGAGAGTGAAAGTCGAAAAGCGAAACCCCCTCTTTCGCTAAGCTTTATTTCTGTCGTCTGGCTGCGGCTTTTAACGTCGCCTGTCGCCTCTTTTCAATAAATGGCGCTGTTTGTTCCCGCGCCTTTCTTAACTGCTCTTCAGATGCCGTTCGGGGCGAGCCACAGGTAAACGGCGGTGCGGGATCATATTCCATATGCAATTGAATATTTTCAGCAATACTGCTCCCGTGCATTTCTGACACAACGGTGAGTGCAAAATCTATACCTGAAGTCACACCTGCGCCGGTTATACGGTTACGGTCACGGACTACGCGCTCATTTACCGGCTCCGCACCTAGCAGAGCGAGTTGGTCCAGAGAAGCCCAGTGCGTCGTTGCTTTATATCCATCCAAAAGTCCTGCTGCGCCCAGAATCAGCGAACCCGTGCAGACAGAAGTCACCAGCTTTGCTTCTTCACTTTGAAAACGGATAAATGAAAGAACGTCTTCATCATCCATCAGGTTTATCTGACCAGGCCCTCCGGGGATACAAATGACGTCCAGTTGTGGGCATGTGTTAAAAGTGGTCGTTGGCTGTATGGCCATACCACGATCGGAAACAACAAGGTCCAGGTTTTTCCAGATGAGATGAACCTTTGTATTGGGTGCCCTGACGAAAACTTCATAGGGGCCGGTAAGATCAAGCTGAGTAAGCGCAGGAAACAGGAGCAGCCCGATTGATTTGCTTGCAGAATCACGCATAGAAAATCCTTTAAACTAAAAAGATATAATGGCTTTTCTTCAATAAAGACAATCGTTGCCTAAAAACAGACGCACGCCGAATGGATGTCATGATTAACCCAGCTTTATTACCCTGGCGTTAAGCAATTTATTACTCGCCCAAACGTCAGGGTGATTGATGGGTAAAACATCCGATTCTCGCTCATCGCAGACATCACCTATCCTTAGTCGCTTTGTACCAGGAGCGGACATTGACAATTCAGCATTGCTCTGATTATTGGGGTGCAGGCCATGCCCGCTCCGTACCAGAATCGGATGCTTAATGCGGGCCAACATGTTTACATTCTAAATCGTGCAGGAGTGGTGCCAAATACTTTGCGAAACATGGCGATAAAGGCACTTACATTGTCATATCCAAGTTCCAGTGCAACGGTCGTCACTTGCTTGCCTGCGGCCAGAAGCTCAAGAGCCTTGAGTAACCGTATGCGCTGTCGCCATTCATTAAAGCTAAAACCGGTTTCGGATTTGAAACGCCGTGTAAGTGTGCGCGACGATACTCCCACCCAGAATGCCCATTCTTCAACTGTGCGACCGTCGTCTGGGCTCTTTGACAGCATTAAAGCAACTTTTAATAGCCGTACATCCTGCGGCATTGCCAGCCCAAGATTAACGCTGGGAAGTGAGGCTATTTCATCAAGGATAACGTCAGATAACCGTTTTTGAGGCGCATTAAGCTCTGCAACCTTCCATGAGGCTGCTCGTGTTATCGCTTCGCGTAGCAGATTTGTAACCGAGAGCACAGCAGGCTTATCAGGTAATGCGCCACAGGCCGCAGCAGATATATAAACACTCCATCCTGAATATGGGCCGTGCGAGCGCAGACCATGCGGAATATTTGGCGGTATCCACACGGCATGCGTTGCCGGTACGACCCAGCGGCAGTCTTCCGCATCGATTGTAAGTAGCCCATGCTCAGCACCGAGTAACTGTCCGCGAATGTGACGGTGACGCGGTGTTTCCCTTATTGCATCCGACTGGCGGGCCGCAACAATTAAAGTGGGACCATCAGAAGAATGAGCCCGGGATAATGAAATTAACGGGTCGGTCATATTGGCTTATTTGAGGTATTTATTGTCTTTTATACCGTACCGAAGCCATTGGGTCGATTGTAGAGTACGGATAACTTACGATGAGGACTGACCATGAAAATGATTTCTATTGCTAACGTATTGGATGAGATTATTAACCAACAGGAAATCCCTCTGGAGAGGATACTTAAACGCCACTTTAGCCCCGGTTATCGGCAGCGCACGGATAATGAGTGGGGAGATTTAGAAAGCTTTTCACAGCACGCCCGTAAACTTCGCGAAATAATTTCTTTCGGCAAAATTGAGGTGCATGACGAACTTCGTGATGGCAATCTCTATGCTACCAGGCATCGTGTATTGTGTACTAAGCGCAATGGGGATGAGGTGGAGATGGAAGTTTATTTTTTTGCTGAAACAGATGATTCAGGGCTATTTGTTCGTATCGAAGAAGCCACACTTATGCTTAAAGGTCTGGAAAGTGACCGGGACCTGGGAAGCGCAAGGTAACAGCTTCTAAATGCCCGCTTCTCGCTCATCGTGGAAAAAGGAATATATGTAAGCGTCCGCTTCATGCCAGAAGCGGACTTAGCTGGGATCTGAATGCATTAATGACGTGTAATCTTGTCCGGTTAACATCTTTATGCCTCTGATATTTCTCCGGCGAGCCGGAGAAATTTAACCATTTTATCGGAAGCATTCAGTCTTAACTGCATCACGTCAGCAGCAGGCGTTGTACACCGATCAGAAATGCGTCCAGCTTCCGTCTTCGTCTTCCGCGCGGGTTTTTACAGCTGCGGTTTTAAAACCCGGCCTTACAACCGTGGCGGGCACATGAGCAACGGAAAGCGCAGAAGGGCCACTCAGACTGAATACAGACACAGCCTGTAGAAGCCGTTCCGCCTGCTCCCTGAGGCTTGAAGCAGCGGAGGCCGACTCTTCAACCAGTGCAGCATTCTGCTGTGTCGTCGTGTCCATCTCCGTAACGGCAATGCCTACCTGCTCAATCCCACGAGCCTGCTCGGCACTGGCGGAGTTGATTTCTTCAACAGTGTCTGTGAGCTTTCCTACGGCGGAGAGAATTCCTGACATCGTTTCAGACGCGTGAATCACCAGTGCATTACCCTGTCCCACAGTATCAGCATTGGCTGCAATCAGCTGCCGAATCTCACCCGCAGCCGAAGCGCTTCTCTGTGCCAGTGACCTGACCTCGCTTGCCACCACCGCAAATCCCCGGCCGTGCTCGCCGGCACGGGCCGCTTCCACCGCGGCGTTCAGCGCCAGAATGTTGGTCTGAAAAGCTATGCCGTCAATGACGGCGGTGATTTCAGCGATACGGCCGGAGCTTTCGCTGATAGATTTCATTGTGCCGGTAATGGCCGTGGTGGCCTCGTTGCCTTTATTTGCCACGTCCCGAACGCTTACAGCAAGCTGGCCGGCCTGACGGGCATTGTCTGCGTTGTTTTTTACCGTCACGCCGAGCTGCGTCATGGTCGCTGATGTTTGTTCAAGGGCACTGGCCTGCTCCTCGGTACGCTGCGACAGGTCTGTGTTGCCCTGGGCAATCTGGGTACTGGCGGATGCCACGCTTTCTGCATTGCTTCTCACGAGGCTGACCGTGTTAATCAGCGAAGCCTGCATGTCATTGATGGCAGACAGCAGTATGCCTGTTTCGTCTTTACGATCTGCAGTGACGGTACCAGTAAGGTCGCCGCGCGCCACCCGGCGGGCGGCCTCAACGGCCACATTGAGTGGCCGCGTGATACTCCGGGTGATAACCCAGGCAGATACCGCGGCCAGCAACAGCGCAACCACGCCGGCAACAACTAACATCATCAGCGCACCCGAACGGTCGGCGCGAGCCTGCGCAGCGGCAGAGCTCATTCGGGCCTCCTGGAAGGTCTGCATCTCTTTCAGCGACGCCATAAAGTCTCCCTGAGTCTGGTAACGGGGGCCAAACAGGAGTTGGGTGGCATCATCGCTTTTTCCCTGTTGGGCAAGTGCCACCACCTCATCAATGAAAGGCAGAAAAAGTTCTGCATGGGCCTTGAGGCGGGTGAAAATTTCGCCTCCCTGAGGCGTATTTACCTGCTTACCAATAAGACTGATAAGACTGTCAACTTCATGTCTTTCGCCGCGATAATCGCTGATGGCTTTTTCCCTTTTTGCAACGTCTTTAAGGAGAATCGCATTACGCGCAAGCCGGCTCAGGTCTGATGTGTAGTAACGCATCGACAGAGAAGTGGAGGCTTTGGTGTAAAGACTCCCTGATATGTCATCATTGGCATTTCCGAGAGCGTTAATTTTTACGATGCCGATGAGCACCATAAACATAACAAGGAGCGCCATAAACCCGAAGGTGATACCGAGACGCACTCCGATTCTAATGTTGTTCATATTTATTCCTGGTGTAGGCGTCAGCATTCATGCATGGTGCTGACGAAAAATACTTCCCTTTAAGGAAAGATAAGTAATGTTTACAGAGCCGCATGATTTGATTGCGGTGAATGTTTTATCGGCAATTTTTAGAAAAGGTTCATGAGGCAAGGTGGAGGTCAGATGAGTGCATCAAAAAAAGAATTCACTCATTGCGAAGGGCAAGCACGGGGTTGTGCACTCCAACAGAAGCCTTCTCAAGAAGGAAACTTCAAAAGAATAATACAGGCCGCTCAGATCCAACTCTCATTTTATTGGGGCAAGTCCTGCGTTCCCGTAAATGGATCACCTGCAGAGAGAAGTCTCATTTTTGGCAATGGGCTCTAAACTCTGGCCGTTGATCGGATAGCCTGAATGACCGTTTCTCGCTCATAGCGGGCCTGAAAATAGCGTCCTGTTCGTGCCAGGAGCGGACATTGATAGCATTGTTCTATGTTAGCTTATGAGAAGCAAATCAGGATGTGCTCATTAGTGGTAAACAATCACTATCGCTTTGTCTCGCAAGCAATCTTCAGGGCTAACCCTGCCAGTACAGTACCCATAAACCAACGTTGCGCTTTTATCCATGAAGGACGACTTGAAAGAAACCCTGTTATTGAACCTGCAACAAGGACAATCACGGAATTTACCATCAGGCTCATAAAGATTTGGACACATCCCAGGGCAAGTGACTGACTTAGAACGCTGCCATGGTCTGGTTGAATAAATTGTGGAAGCAAAGATAAATACATGATGGCAATTTTAGGGTTAGCGAGATTAGTAATGAAGCCCATCATAAAGAGTTTATTAGGGCCATCAACCGACATCTCTTTAACGGAAAAAGGGGCATTTCCACCGGGTTTTAAAGCTTGCCAGGCGAGATAGAGAAGGTAAGCAGCTCCGCCAAAACGAAGTAAATCATAGGCATAAGGAATGGCAAACACAAATGCTGTTATGCCGAATGCTGCACAAAGCATGTAGAAGACAAAGCCAAGCGCAATGCCCCCCAGGGAAATAAGCCCAGCGCGTTTTCCCTGGCAAATGGAGCGAGAAATTAAATAGATCATGTTTGGGCCGGGAGTTAATACCATTCCTAGCGCAACCAGACCAAAAGTAAGAATATGTACGTAATCAGGCATAACTTATCTCCAGGGAAGGTTATGCCCAGACGCGCGGCTAGCAATGACCCATGCTCCCCGATAGTGATCTATCTTTAAGCGTCAGTAACATGAGCGCATTTATTATTACACAATATCAACGACACAGGGCTTCGCAAATAATAAACATTGATTGCTGCGACAGTGAGCATTTTACTCTATTCTCGGGGCCTTATGGTTATGGCCGCCGAAATGGGCCTAAATGCCTGTATATGCCGAATTAACCGCTTACTTAAGTCCCAGATCCTCAGTACTCAGGACACTTCAAGGTGAGTATGGATTCCAAACTTCCACTGCGCACTCGCAACTGACGTCCGGCTCGGTTAACTGACCGTACCGTGCCAGGAGCGGACATCGCCAGATCCGTACTGTGTTATTATCTACAGTAGGGCAATGCTTATCAAAAACATGCATCTATCATTATTCGTTTGACATGAGGGTATATTGAATCCAAATGAGTTCGTTTAAAAAGCTAACTACGTTAAACCTTGCATCCAAAACCGACTGAGTTCTGCAGCGGAAATAGCGGACGTGGGCAGCAGGGGTTCAGGTTGTTCACAAAAAATCTTCTTAGCAAATTGTCTTCCAACCAACTGTGCTGCTGAGGTCTTTATATGCCTGTGTTGGTAGAATCCTTGCAGAGCACTCTCCATATCTTCGGTTTCATTCAGTAAACGAGCAAGATGCCAGGCATCTTCCAGCGCCTGACATGCTCCCTGTCCAGATGTCGGCAAGGATGCATGAGCTGCGTCTCCAATTATTAAGATATTACCCTGATGCCAAAATGGGAGAGGATCAATGTCATGAACAAAAATACCATTCACTGATGAACGCTCACATGACAGCAGCATATTCTGCACAGGATCAGGCCAGTTCCGAAAACGCCGGTGCAATTCATCGCCCCAATGCGTCGGGGTATGTTCATTGTCAGCAGGCGCGTTCCAGGCTCCTGCCCAATAGCACCACCCATCATTCACTGGTACTATTCCAAAACGCTCACCTTGACCGCGAAATTCATCAATAGCGTTTTTCAGGATGCCCTTACGTTGTTTTCCTATACCTATTACGTTCACAAAACCATGATAACGAGCAGTGACTTTCTCCGTATATAATGCGCGGCGGACGACTGAATTCATACGCCCGTCTGCCCCGACTACCAGATCAAATTGATGGCTCAACTTCATCACGTCCGTTGCAGTGATCACACAATTGAACTTGATCCCCCTATCCAGACTCTCTAACTCACCGGCCAATAAGCTCATGAGTTCACGCCTTAAAACTGCCACACTGGGAAAACCGCAAAGTGAGTTTACCGTTAATATATTGAACTCAGACTGAAGGAGGCCATGCTGATCAAACTGCCGCATTATGCGTGGTGTGTCCCCCACTTTCATGACCTTTTTGTCCAGCCCCAACTTCTGCATAACGAACATGGCATTGGGCCATAACGTCACACCCGCGCCCATAGACAACACGTTGCTGCCACGCTCAAACAGGCTGACTTGATGGCCCTGCCTGGTTGCGAGGATTGCCAGAGACATTCCAGCAATCCCGGCACCTATGATGGCAATTCTCTTAGTTCTGGTCATCATTACCTTCCTATTACCAAAGTTAACGGAAATTGTAATGACCACCTGATTAGTGATAAATATGGAATTATAGTTTTGTTAATCTTATTTTTTGGGATAATAAATGATTGAGAAATTAGAAATGCAGTGGCTGATCTGCTTCCAGGCCGTTTATGAAAAGTTGAGTTTTAAGCTCGCGGCAGATCAGCTTCAATTGCCATCATCCAATGTCAGTCGACATGTCGCTTTACTTGAACAACAACTTCATGTGCGGCTGCTGGAGCGCACGACGCGTAAGATAATACCAACCGCAGCTGGGAAACTGCTGTATCAATCCATCACGCCGCTCACTCACGCTTTGGATCATGCTCTGGAGCAAGTATCATTATTTGGTGATTCACTATCAGGCCACCTGAAGATCATTACACCAGACCTTCCATTTATGGCAGACATTCTCGCTGACTTCTGCATTCAGCATCCACAAATACAGCTCAGTTGTGACACACAATTAGATCCCACTGAGGGACTACTGGATGGATTCGATCTGGTATTGCGCTTTGGACGTGGGCCACTGGAGGATTCTTGCTGGGTTGCCAGAGAAATTCTGCGCTGGCCGAGTTGTGTGGTAGCCGCACCAGAACTTCTGGAACGTCATCCACCACCACAATTAGTTGATGACCTAACTAAAATCCCCTGTATTACAAGTATGTCGGTGCTCCAGGGAATGCCTTGGAGATTCAAACAGAACCAAACCGTCCAGGTACAGTCCAGCTACAAGGTGAACAGTGGACAGATGGCCAAGGCTGCGGCGCTAAAAGGACTTGGTTTCGCCATTTTGCCTCTTCATGCCTGTGAATCAGAAATCAACAACGGCTCGCTTGTTAAAATTAACTGTAATCGCGAACCTGAAGATCTGGTGCTATACGCGCTCTATTCCGGCAGAAAATATTTACAGGTCAAAGTGAAGGTGTTTCTAGAACACCTGCAATCGGCTATTACCCATTTGGGTATACACATTAAGGAAGGAGTGTGACTGACTAAGCAATCCAATACATTGAACCAGGTGGAAAGAAAAGCTGGCGAAACTTTTTGTAGGTGAAGCTTTTTCCAGATAGCGGCCCCAAGCTGACTTAAGCCTTTTGTTGAAAACATCTCGATCTAAATATGCCGTCTGAGCGTCCACTTTTCGCTCATGGCGAAAATCGGCCTGTTCCTAATTCCGCATCGTGCCAGAAGCGGACATGATTAGCAATTTAATCGTTCAAGCCCGATCCGCCTGATTTAACAGCCTTGACACTGACGCTGACATTCAGTCTTTTCGCTTCCATGGTTATCATTTTTTGAGCAAGAGCCATGTCCCCACCATGCACCCGGTCTATCAATGTCTGTACGATCGTCATCATTAGAAATTGCTGATTGGCAGGATAAAAATCTGCCATATTTATACCATGATCTGATAGTTGCTGGTGCGCGGCTTTCTCTGTTTTTTCAACTATGTTAGCCACTTCCTCAGTCATTTTATCTATATGGCTGAAGACAACACGATTGATAATGTCAATTTGTTCAGGAGTGAAGGTCTTTTCCATCCGGACTCGCCTCTCAATGCTGTAAGTATCCTGGAGGATATCATATCTTGACCAGACGCGACTGAATGACCGGATGCGTGATTTTGCCTTGTCTTTACTGGTCAGGGTTAACGGCCTTTTTCGCAAAGATCAGTAAGGGATCATTATTTAAGTTCAGCACTATGTCCGATTTTCGCTCATCGCGGACCTCGCGATGCTTCAGGCGGTCCCCACCGTGCCTGGAGCGTAACTTGCTTACAACGTACTATGTTAATTTGCTGGGTGCTGGTCGCCTTACCTGTTATGAACTTGAAGATAACCTTGAGCGCATATGCGGGTGATTTTAAAGTCTGACGCACGGTTTTAAGAGGGTCATTCCTTTTTGAGAAGCCGACTACAGCTGCTGGAGCGACCTGATGATCGTCTCATTCATTTCGCATACCGCCTCTTCGCGTCGGCGATAGTAGGTCCATTTGCCTACCTTACTGGCCTCAAGCAGACCGGCATCGTGCAGCGCTTTAAGACACAGCGATGTAGCGGGCTGTGAAAGGCCCGCTTTGTCCTGAATCAGACTGGCACAGACACCGTACTGATCGAAGGGATAGAGCTGAGAATAATCAGCAAAGGCTTCGTCAGGGTTTTTAAGCCATTTGAGCACCGCTACCCGTGTCGGGTTGGCCAGTAATTTAATGGCATTTTCGGGTGTCATGCCGTCTTCAAACCTCAAGCAGAATAAAAAGGATAGTCAGTATAGCCTTTCTGGCTTCCACCATACAGTGAGGCGCTATCGACCTCGTTCAGCGGATAGCCCATTTTAAAACGCGCCGGTAAATCGGGGTTAGCGATAAACGTGCGCCCGAAGCCAAACAGATCTCCCCATCCCTTTTCCAGCATGCGCTCAGCTTTTTCTTTGGTGTAACGGCCCGAATACATAATGGGCGAACGGAAGGCTTCGCGAAGCGCTTTACGAAAATCTTCAGGCATATCCGGGCTGTTGTCCCAGTCAGCTTCGGCGATGGAGAGATATCCCGTTTCGAGCGCGTTCAGCATCTGGGCCGCACGAAGGTAGGTAGCCTGCGGATCGCTCTCCACCAGCCCCAGATAAACGCGCTCTTCCTCCGTGCTTGAGAACAGAGGCGCGAAACGCACGCCAACACGATGACTGCCAAACACTGAACTCACGGCCTCGGTCACTTCACGCAGGAAGCGCAGGCGGTTATCAAGCGAACCGCCATATTCATCGGTGCGGAAGTTAGTATGTTCAGAAATAAACTGATTGATCAGATAACCATTAGCGGCATGCAGTTCGACACCGTCAAAGCCCGCTTTTTTGGCATTCTCCGCCGCCGTACGGTACATCGCCACAATCGCTTTCACTTCCGATGTGGTTAACTCGCGTGGCATGCTGGGTTCCGTCAGGACACCAGCACCGGGCCCGGTTTCGATAAACACCCGCACGCCGCTGGCGGCAACGGCTGAAGGTGCAACAGGTGGCTGCTTTCCGGGCTGCAGTTCATTGTGCGATACGCGACCAACGTGCCAGAGCTGGCAAAAGAGGATCCCACCTTCTGCATGAACGGCGTCGGTCACTTTTCGCCAACCCGCGATTTGTGCTTCGCTGTGGATGCCAGGTGTCCAGGCATATCCCTGTCCGCGTGGCTCAATTTGCGTCCCTTCGGTCACCATAAATCCCGCACTGGCACGCTGGCGATAGTAGTCCACCATCATCGTGCCGGGTACGTTGCCCGGCTGCTCACTGCGGCAACGGGTTAGCGGTGGGAGTGCAATACGGTTACGCAAGCTGAGATCACCCAGCGTCAGGGGCGCGAAGAGAGACGACATAACAAATATCCTGTGAGAAGAAAGAAAGGCGAAATTATATTTACACATTTAAATTTGTAAATGTGTAATTTGTGCGGTCATACTGCCCTGCTCCCTGTTAATGAGTCAGTGACGACGCCAACAAAACCGCTCTCCGCATCAGGAAAACGGTGGATGTCTCCTCCTCGCGCACAGCGAACACGATCCCGCGCGCATTCTCAATCCGATGTCGTGCGGAGCAGGCGTTGCGCCTGGTGCGAAGCGATCGCCGATGCGGTGATGTCATCGACATCCACAGAAATTAACTCTCCTCCCTGATGCTGATTATCCCGCACGCACGCAGCGTTAACGGGCGCGGTTAATCTCTGCCAGGCGACCTAATCCAGCAGTCGGTATTTTTCGGTAAAACGCATCTTTGGCGCAGAAGGTCAGCAAGCCTGGATTGAGCATCTCAAACACGACAGAGCATTGGGGCCGTTTGTCATCCCCCTTGCATCAGCAATGGCTGAAGATGTGTACCGGCATGGCGTCCACTGTCTTCCGGGGGCGGTAACAGCCGTTTGCAGAGGCTGCCCTGAACAGGCAGCCGCTCAATTTCGCGCAAACGGCTCGGGGCGATCAGGTACGCTACAGGTCCAACGCGAGCCAGCCTCCGCGCGCATAGCGCGCCAAACCTGCCGCCTCAAAGCGCCAAAGATGGAGCCAGCCGTTATCCAGCAGTTGCCGGATGACCTCATGCTTTCCGATTACCGCTTCGATGGCCGTTTGCGGTGCGTCGATAACCACTGTCAGGCGCAGCGGCTCGTGCATCCACCGCTCGCCGTCGTGGAGCGACTGGCGTGACAAGCCGATGCGCAGATCGCCGCCGTTGCCCTCAAAGACGCCGAGATGTCCACCCACCACGTTATGCAGCACCTTGTTGCCGCTGCCCAGTCGCTGCGGATCGCAAGTGGATGCGTGATACTGCCAGTTGATCCAGTGTGTAACCAGCATCGGGGCGGTCATTAAACCTTCAAGCAGACTACCGTCAACATCCTGACTGGCGTCGTAGTCATGCAGAAAACTGCGCCCGCTCAGCACTACGCCGCGGCTACGGTGACGCGGCGCGATCAGAAAGGCTGCGTTACCCGCGAGTCCCCATTCAGGTCGGGTTTGCGCGCCGTCGTTAGCGCGACGGCGTAACTGACCCAGTAACACATCCTCAAGCGCTTGTGGGTCCAGCTGCAGGCCGGGCGCCCGCTCACGGCGTACCTGGTCGCAGGCTTGATGAAAAATCGGTTGTATCCTTTCACAGCGTGCACGGGCCGCCTGGGGCAACAGGTCGAGATCGAACCACTCGATTTCATCGGTGGTCGTGTTGTGCAGCGCAGCCACGAACGCCGTTGAATCAGGAACGTCCACGCCTTGCAGTTTCAGCCCCTGGCGAACCGCCGGTTCATTGAGCAACTGGGCCAGGCTGCGCACATTCACTTCGCCGGTCTGGCCACAGCAGGCACCACAGTCCAGTGCCGCTGCGTGAGCATTGTTAGCTGACTGGCTGCCATGACCGACAAGGAGCACTGTCGGAGCCAGACGTTGCGCCAGGCCCATGGCATGAAGAACCCCCGCCGCCAGCTTAACTTTAGCCTCTGTATTCAGCCCAACCAACTGTGGACGGCAGATCGCGCGGTAACGCGCAGCCAGGCCAGCCAGATCGTCCCTGGCACGTGCTTTTTTGCCCGGCAGTAACCCCTTGACCAGCTTGACGGAGTAGCCCAGTCCGACCGCTTCTACAAAGGAGAAGGCGGAACCGGGCCAGTGGCTAACGGCATTCCACTGATCGGCCATGGCAAATCGGGCCTGACGCGATCTACTTGCTGCGTTTTGCAGCGCGGTATCGGCCCGGGATGGCGTCGAATTCGCGCTCACAATCCGGTCGTTGACCTCGATGGAAGGCGCAAGTAAGCCGGGTAACTGGGGGCGCCGGGCTTGGGTAGCAAGAGGCGTGTACGCAACCGGAAGGCCGAAGAACCCCGCAAAGCCGAGCGTCTGAATGCCAGGACTCGCGGCCTCCAGGGCGCGGCGCAACGGTTCACTGCGAACATCAATGCAGAAAGCGGCCTGGACGTCGATCGCCTCAGCGCCCACATCCTGCCCCCTGGCCAGCCGATGCGCCAACTCACGCTGATAGCCAATCTCCAGCGCCAGCTGCCACACTTCGTCAATCCGCATCGCGTTTTCGGTCTCCTCCAGCACATGAGGAGCCTGAGTCCAGGCCTGCTGAACGGAAGCAAATGCTTGCCGGGTGGCGGCATCCTCTTTGCATTCTAAAAGGATGATGCCCCAGGCCAGACGAATAGCCAGTAACTCACGCAGGTGCGCATCCTCACCGCCCGCCAGTCCCGCCTGCCAGCCGAGATACGCGCACCAGGAAGCCCAGCCATTAACGGTAAGCAGCACCGACTCCAGATAATCTGCCCACACGGTTTCAGGCAGGCCAAGCCGCTCAATGACCCAGCCTTCAGCGTCCATGGCGTTATCCGGTACCGCTTTGATAGCCTGCCTGATGTTCGGCAAGCCCATTAACAGGCCAATGCCATGGTCGTGCTTCAGCGTGTCGAGCCAGAAGGCATATAAGCCCTGATGACGCTCAGGCTGCCAGCTCGCCTGGTGTTCGTCGAAGTAAGCCGCACAGGTTTGGCTAACCTGATGCGTGATGGCTTGCCGCCAGGATAACCTTTTGTGGCGATGGGGATCGTTGTCGAGCACATCGATCAGCAGCGGTAACTGTACTTGCAGGCTACCTGCTTGCAGCGCCTGCGTGCACTGTTCAACCGTCAGGCCGGCCGCTTGCGCCTCAGGTAGCTGGTGCAGCGCCTGGGTGAGATCGGCAACGCTAATACGCCCCTCACGCCAGGCCTGCATCTGCCGATCGCGCGGTGGGAAAACCTGAATACCGCCGAGCGCAGCCATGCGCGCGGCCACCCTGCGCACTGGCATGCCAATACGCGCCCAATGAGGATTGACAGCGATGGCGCGATCCAGTGGCCATGCCGGTGCAATCGCCTGGCAGGCGCGGTGGCAAGCTTGCTCGATGGCGGCCTGGCGTGAATCTGCATTGCGTGCGGATTGCGTCAGGTTCGCCGGCACGGATTTCTCTTTGTTGGTCAGTGTATCCATCAGGAAACGCTCCGGGTTGTCAGTGTTATTCAGCGCGGCCTGTCAGCAACAGGTGCATCAGGTATTACAGGTTGAACGGGCGAGGCATTGCCGGATGACCAGGTCGTTGGCCACAGGAGCAGCGTCAGGCGCGTGTAGGCTTCATCCAGGTAAAATCCCGCGTAGCTCCAGCGACGCCAGCGCGACAGGCGTTGTGGCTGCTTTTGCAGCAACACCTGGCACAGATACAAGGCCGCCATTCCTGCCAGCGCGATCAGGCCCAGACGTTCATCGGGAGCATCCTGCAGGCCGAGCGGCAGCGCATGCAGAAAAAGGGCAATCATCGACAGGCCGATAACAGTGAAGAGCCCGAAAAGAAGCTGTGAGGCACGTGAAGCGCCGTCGTCATGCGCATCAGGCAACCACAACAAGGGCGCCCACGCCATGCCCAACACCCCGCTCCACCACCAGGGCCAGGCGGCCAGATCTGCCAGCATCAGCACCAGGAAAACCGCTGAAATCGTCAGCACTGGAGCGAGCATCACACTCAGGGTGCCGGGCAACGAGGTCCGGTGCAGTATCTGCTGGCGAGTTTGTCTTACGCTTTCTGAAGCGGACAGGAAAGCATGGGCTTTGTAGAGCGAATGACCAATGAGATGCAGAGCCGCCAGGGTGTAAAGGCCGAGCGCGCACTCAAGCAGCAAGAAGCCCATCTGCGCGACGGTGGACCAGGCCAGCCGTACTTTTACGCTGATGCGCGTCAGCATGACAATGCCTGCCAGTACAGCGGTCATCAGCGCGAAAACCAGTAACAACACGCGCGCAGCACCTGCCTGTTCTAGCATCGGGGCGAAGCGAATCAGGACAAATCCGCCAAGATTAACGACGCCTGCATGCAACAGCGCAGATACCGGCGTTGGCGCTTCCATCACCTGTATCAACCAGCCATGCACCGGCAACAAGGCCGTGCGAAGAATAACCGCCATCACGAGCATAACGGCGCTCGCCTGCAAGGGCACGGACGCCCCCTGCTGGGCAATGTGCGTCCACAAGGCTGACAGCGAGAAACTACCCACTTCCCACCAGGCCAGCGCGGAAGCGCCGAGCAACATCACGTCTGCTATCCGGTCAGCAATATACTTTTTGTGTGCCGCAAACAGGGCAAAGGGGCGATCGGGATAGAAGCAAAGCAGCTGCTGTAGCGCCAGGCCTACAGCGGCCCAGGCGGCAATGAGTAACAGCCAGTTATCGGCCAACAAGAGCAGATGAACACTGCCCAGTACAGCGGACAGTGCGCCAATGTAGCGCCGCTGGTTCGCTTCCCCTTCAAGGTAACGTACAGAAAATGATGCGATGACTTTGCCAAGCAGTTGCACCAGCAAAGCCAGCACCAGGCCAAAGGTCGTTGCTTTGACTAAACCGTGCCATTGCGCCCCACTGGTGCCCGCGGCAAGAGACGCACCTGCGAAGGCAATAGCGCCATATGACACAATCTGCAGCACACGCCACAGCGCCGTTGTAGACATCCCACTTAAACGTGTGAGCCCTGCTAAGCCCGCCATTAAAACCGCAGGAGCCAAAAAACAAACCAGGTATAAAACTTCAAGGATTTTCATCGCACAGCCCTTATAAATGTGACTGAGCCTATGTTCCTTGACGGTAAGTATTCTGTAAAATATATTTATTTTAATAAATCAATACCAAAAATAGAACGAATGAACCTCAACCAGCTGAACTTTCATCACCTTTTCTATTTTTGGCGAGTCGCCAGGCTCGGGCACCTGACGCGTGCGGCCGAAGAGCTGGCGACCTCACAATCAGCCGTTTCAGTGCAAATCCGACAGCTTGAGGACCGGCTGGGAGAAAGTTTGTTAATCCGTAAAGGCCGCCGCCTGATCCTGACGGACACAGGTCAGTTGGTCATGGCTTATGCTGATAACATCTTTGGGCTCAGTCAGGAGATGTTGGGACGCTTAAAAGGCCGCTCTGCCGGTGTTACACGGCTGCGCGTGGGCAGCGTGGCAACCCTGTCGCGCAACTATCAGGAAAACTGGATTCGACCTGCACTTGCCGATCCTGGTGTGGTGCTGACGCTGGAGTCCGGATTACTGGAAGGCCTGCTGGTCAGGCTGATGCAACATCAGCTCGATGTGGTGCTGGCCAATGAAACCGTTCCCGTGGATACCGATCGCCCTTTGCACTTCGTGTTTCTGGGCAGTCAGTCCATCTCTTTGGTCGGCCCGGCGAGCAAATGGGCATCGCGCAGTCTGCGCATCCCGGAAGATTTGGATGGCGTGGAGATTGCCCTGCCCGGCCCACGCCATACCTTGCGCGCGCAGTTTGATGCGCTGTGTTCCACAGCGGGCGTAAGGCCCAGAGTGCGCGCTGAAGTCGATGACATGGCGATGCTGCGTCTGATCGCGCGTGACAGCGGCTGGCTCACCGTATTGCCCGAGGTCGTCGTTCAGGATGAACTGCGCAGCGGATTGCTCGTCACCGTTGGCCAGTCTGCGGAACTCCAGGAGCGTTTCTACGCCATTACGACGCCTCAACGTCACCGTATCGACGTGCTTGAACAACTTCTGACGGGCCAAAAACGCCAGGTGCACGATTAAGCATCACCGCTATCGCTCTTTGCCTGCTAATGGGCAAAGAGCGGGCAAATGCCACGATCGGCAGGTCAGTCTTATCGTATTTCTCTGCTGGCAGTTGTCTGTGTCCTGGTATTTGAAGTGGGATTCCACGCTTGCGTAACCGTTTCCTGTATTGCTTTTCGTAAAGCGGATCACAAATCGGCGCGCCAAATAACCCGCTGCACAATTCTGTATTGAATATCAATTTTCCAGGTGCCAGAATAAAACGGCATCACGCTTGTTACCGATTATCGGGCAAAACCTGAGTGCAGGCTGGGGGAATTTCCCTTCAACGCTGTATTTATGTTTTGCCCGATGTTGTTTCAGGAGTGAGCGATGCTGGTCAGACAAATACTGAATAATAATGTGGTCAGTGCCGTTGATGACAACGGCCTTGAAGTTATTTTAACCGGTCGCGGCCTGGGATTTAATACACACCACGGCGCCCGCATTCATCCCTGCGAAGCAGAAAAGATATTTCGTCTGGAAGATTCGTTGATCTCTGCGCGCTTTAAAGATCTGATCAGTGAAGTTCCCATCGATATTCTTCAGCTTACCGCCGATATTGTCAGCCTGGCGCGCGAAACGCTGAACCATAAATTAAGCGAAGGGTTGTATGTGACGCTGGCCGACCATCTTCACTTCGCGCTGCAACGCCATAAAAATAACGCGCCGTTCACTAATCCGCTTGAGTGGGAAGTGCGCCACTTTTATACCGACGAGTACGCGATTGGCCATGAGGCGCTGGGCATGGTGGTGGCCCGAACTGGTATGCTGTTACCGGACAGCGAAGCCTGTAGCATTGCGCTGCATATCGTCAACGCCGGGCTTCACGATACGTTGGGAAATACCGCGAAAATTACCCAACTCCTGTATCAGCTACAGCAAATCGTAAAATACTTTTTTACCCTGTCAATGGATGAGCACAGCCTGAATTATCAGCGCTTCATAACGCACCTGAAATTTTTTGCTCAGCGGGTGATCGATGGCGAGGTGTTAAATAATAACGATGAGGAATTTTTTGCGCTGGCGCAGCAGCGTTATGCCCGCACGCTAAAATGCGTTGAGGCCATTAATGAATTTGTTAAAAAGCATTATCACCACAGCATGAGTCATTCTGAAAAACTCTATCTGACAGTACACATCGAGAATATTGTGCAGCGCAGCACGCCCAGCGTTTTACCCCCGTAAAGGATATTAAAAACAGGTTTCGGCTTGTCACTGTTCAATCAGGCAAACCCCAGAAAACGACCCAGCCGGTTAACGCCGGTCATTGTGGATGACGTCATATTGACTTCAGTCTGGAGGAATTTATGAATTATCACAAAACCGCTCAACACATTATTACCCTGATTGGCGGAAAAGATAACGTCCTGTCTTTATTTCATTGCATTACCCGCCTGCGTTTTTTACTTAAAGATAACAGCCTGGCTGATCGTAATGCGCTGGACGCGCTGGAGGGCGTGATTGGCGTCAACCTCTCTGGCGATCAGTTTCAGTTGATCATCGGCAATGAGGTCGCCCCCTTGTACAAGGCGCTAATGAGCCAGCTGTCGCTTAAGGAAAGTCCGCCGCGCCCGACCTCGCGCCGCAATCCGGTATCGGCAGTGCTGGAAGGGTTATCCAGCATCTTCTCGCCCATTATTCCCGCCATTGCAGGCGCAGGGATTCTCAAGGGGATCCTGGCGCTGCTGGTGGCTTTTCAGTGGCTCGAACCGCACAATCAGAGCTATCAGATCCTGCTGGCGATTAGCGATGGCGTATTTTACTTCCTGCCGCTGGCGCTGGCGTTCAGTGCGGCAACGCGGTTTGGTGCCAACCCTTACGTTGCCGTTGCGCTGGCGGCCTCGCTGTTTCACCCTACCCTGCAAACCCTGTTCAACGCCAGTGAGCCGATCCACTTCCTGAGAATACCCGTGCCAGCGGTGAACTATGCTTCAACGGTAATTCCGGTGCTGCTGTCGATATGGCTACTGAGTTACGTGGAACGCCTGATCGATAGCATGATGCCCGCCTCGCTGAAAACCATGTTTGTTCCTCTTCTGAGCCTGCTGATCGTCACGCCTGTCACGCTTATCGCCATCGGTCCGCTGGGGATCTTTGCCGGTAACGCGCTGACTGACGGCATTATCTGGCTGGTTGAAAACATGGGGATGGTTGCGGGCATCGTGGTGGGCGGGACCCTGTCACTGATTATTATTACCGGCATGCACTATGTGCTGGTGCCTGTGATGATCCACAACATCAGCCAGTTGGGTTTCGATCCGTTTAAAATCCTTTTCTATGTTGCGAATCTCGGCCAGGCCGGTGCGGCTTTCGGCGTGTTTCTGCGGGCCAGAGAGAAAAAGCTTAAGTCACTGGCGCTCAGCACCAGCTTCAGTGCCGCGATGGGCATTACCGAACCCGCGATGTACGGCATCAACATCCGTTATAAACGCCCGTTTGCCGCCGCTCTGCTCGGCGGGGCCTGCGGCGGCGCATTCGCGATGGCGATGGGGGTAAAAACCTATGCGTTTGCGCTCAGCGGGCTGCCCGGCATCCCCGCGCTGGTCGGCCCGACCTTTATCTATGCCCTGCTCAGTCTGGCAATCGCCTTCGGCAGCGCTGCCCTGCTCACCGTGATGCTGGGCTTCGATGAATCTGCCCACTCGCCCGCCGCCGATGGGACGTCCGCATCCGGCGCCTGGCACCACGAACCCGAGACGCTTTTTGCGCCTGTCAGCGGTGAGATCACACCGCTGAATGCGCTGGCGGACCCGGTATTTGCCGATGAGATATTTGGCAAAGGGCTGGCTATTTATCCCTCTGGTGGCGAGCTACGTTCTCCCGTGAACGGCCACGTCGAGTCGCTGTTTGAAACTCACCATGCGCTGGGACTCAGAAGCGATACCGGTGTGGAAATCCTTATCCACATTGGTATCGACAGCGTCAAACTCGGGGGCCGCCACTTCACCAGCCATATTCAGCCCGGGCAGCGGATCAGCACGGGCGATCTGTTAGTCACCTTCGATCGGGCCGCGCTTCAGGCGGAGAACATTGATCCGAGCGTGATCGTCATTGTGACCAACAGCGAGCGCTATGACGAGATTCGTCCGGTAAAAGCTACCGGGCACATCGCCAGTCGCGAGGCCTTTCTTACACTCACCGCCGCGGCGGTTTAAGGAGCAAAGCATGACGAGTTCAACGACCTTTCCAGCGGGATTTTTGTGGGGCGGTGCGACCGCCGCGAATCAGCTTGAAGGCGCATGGGATGTCGGTGGCAAAGGGTTATCGGTGTCCGATGTTTATACCTTTGACGCGGCCACACCGCCCTCGCAGTGGCTGGATCAGTGGCTTAGCATGACGCATGCGCAGGTCGAGGAGGCGCAAAACCCGGACAGTAAAAATTATTATCCTAAGCGCAAAGGCAACGGTTTCTATGCCCGCTTCAGGGAGGATATCGCGCTGTTCGCCGGTATGGGATTTAAATGCTTCCGGATGTCGATAGCCTGGACGCGTATCTTTCCGCGCGGCGATGAGGTCGAACCTAACGAGGCAGGCCTGCAGTTTTATGATGAGGTGCTGGATGCACTGCTGGCACACGGGATCGAACCCATTGTCTCGCTCTCGCATTATGAGATGCCGCTGGCGTTGGTGACAGATTACGGCGGTTGGCCGAATCGCGAGCTGGTGGATTTCTACGTGCAATTCGCCACCACGGTGTTTACCCGCTATCGCAACAAGGTGAAGTACTGGATGACCTTTAACGAGATTAACTGCGTGAAGCACCATCCTTACGTCAGCGTCGGCGTGATCGAGGAAGGTCATCCTCATCTGGAGCAGGACAAATATCAGGGCGCGCACCATCAGTTTGTCGCCAGTGCGCTGGCCACTAAGGCCTGCCACGCGATCATTCCCGGCTCCCAGGTGGGCTGTATGATTAGCTATCAGATCCTCTATCCGCATACCTGTCATCCCGATGACGTACAGGCATGTGAAGAGATGCAGCGCGTTTCGCTGTTTTTTAGCGATGTGCAGGCGCGCGGCTACTATCCGGCTTATGCCCGCAGAATGCTGGCGGAGAAAGGCGTTCAGCTGACCAAAGCCGTGGGTGACGATGAGATCCTGCGGCAACATCCGGTAGACTTCGTTTCCTTCAGCTATTACATGTCCAGCACCGTCAGCGCCCATCCCGAAAAGCTGACCGGCGCGCAGGGCAACCTGATTACCGGCGGAATACGTAACCCGCACCTGGCAACCAGTGAATGGGGCTGGCAAATCGATCCCAAAGGGCTGCGTCTGGCCCTGAACCAGCTTTATGACCGTTATCAGAAGCCACTGTTTATTGCCGAAAACGGTCTGGGCGCGGTGGATACCGTTAAGGCCGACGGCAGCATCGATGATGATTATCGCATTGACTACCTGCGCCAGCATGTCGAACAGATGAAAGAAGCCATTGCCGACGGCGTCGCGCTCTTTGGCTATACCTGGTGGGGGCCGATCGACGTGGTGAGTGCCGGTACCGGTCAAATGTCTAAACGTTACGGTTTTATTTACGTGGATCAGGATGATATGGGCAACGGCACCCAAAAGCGTTCATTGAAAAAGAGCTATCACTGGTATAAAAAGTTGATTGCCTCTAACGGTGAAGACACCGGCTGCTGATCCGGTTTATCGCCATCATCATGACCTGCAGGCAGGCGCTGTCGGCAGGTCATGTTATTTCAGCCGCTGTCATGCTGATACGGCAGACAGACTCGCTGCCATCTGAACCCAAGGAGAAGGTTGATTTGAACACCCTGCATCTGGTCGATCCCGAACTGCTGCCCGCCCTGGCAAACAGTGCGCCGCTTGAGCTTACCCCGGAAAGCATTGTGGCGCTGCGTCGCGAACGCCAGGACGCGGCGGTAAAACAGGTTCAGAGCTACCGTGACGGCGGACTGCATATTGAAGAACGCAGCATCGATTCCCCCGACCATCCGCCTGTCAGAGTCTGCGTGATAACGCCCATAACCGCCGCCGAAAAACGCATGGGCATTTTGCATATTCATGGCGGCGGTCATCTGTTTGGCAGCCCGGAGCAATCCCTTTCACTGACCAGCGTAACGGCGCTGCGCCACAACTGCGTGGTGGTCTCTGTAGACTATCGCCTGTCACCGGAAACGGTGTTTCCCGGTTCGCTGGAGGATTGCTATGGGGTGCTGAACTGGATGGTGCGTCAGGCCGACGGGCTGGGCATCGATCCGGCCCATATTGGTTTGATGGGCGACAGCGCCGGTGCCGGGCTGGCCGCCTCGCTGGCGCTGCTGGCAAGGGATCGTAATGGCCCCAAACTGGCCTTCCAGAATCTGATGTTCCCGATGCTGGATGACCGCACGGTGACGGAAACACATCCCAATCCCGTGACTGGCGAGTTTGTCTGGACACGCGAATATAATCGTATTGGCTGGACCGCCCTGCTGGGCGAGGAACCCGGTAGCGAAACGATCTCGCCTTATGCCGCGCCGGCACGCGCCAGCAACCTTGCCGGGCTTCCTCCTGCCTGGATCGGCGTCGGCACGCTGGACCTGTTTCTGGATGAGAACCTCGATTATGCGCAACGGCTGATCCGTGCCGGCGTTGCCGTCGAGCTGCACGTCTGGCCTGGTGCCTTTCATGGCTTCCATGCCAGCGACACGGCGGCCGTTTCCCTGCAGGCCAGGGAACTGCGTCAGCGCTGGCTGTCGCGCTTTAATCCCTGCGCATGACGCCAGGATCAGCCCGGTCGGGCGATTGGCCTGCCAGGATTTACGACAAACGTTAACTCACCCCGGAGTCATCAATGCAAACGCTGCACATCGTTCCCCGCCTGATGAAAGCGCTGCGAGCGGGGGAAAAACGCCATACGATACGCTGGCAGGAAGCCAAAATTACCCCAGGACCGCTGCGCTACATCAGCAGCGAAGATCCTGAATCCGTCGTCATCGTCAACGTTGAACGCGTGATCACTCTGCCGCTGTCATCCGTGGCGCAGTATCTGGGTAAAAGCGATGAGTGGCCCGATGCGGTGCTGCTAGCAGGAATGCAGGCGCATTATCCTGCGATTCAGCTCGATTCACAGGTTGAGGTGATTCATCACTCCGCGCCGCTTGAGAATGAGACCTGACGACGCTGTTTTCACCGGAGAATGTCATGTTAGATGTGCTTAAACAGCTGGAATGCAGCCTGCATCATGAAAAGCGCCACGATTTAGCGTGGCTTGAACAAAGACTGCATCCCGAATTTAAAGAGATCACCCTTTCAGGCACGCTGCTGAACCGTAAGCAAATCATCGTGGCGCTGATGAACGAAGAGAACGCGCAGGCCATTATCAGCAGCGACTTTCAACTGATGGAGGTCGGAACTCAGCATGCCATTTTGCTTTACCGCACCGCGCAGCCAGACGGCAGCCGTGCCGCATTACGTTCGTCCCACTGGGTTTTATCCGCAGCGCATGGCTGGCAGATGATTTTTCATCAGGGCAGCACGGCAGCCGCCTGATCAGAGTTTGGGTGTGGGGAAAACGCGTGGGCTGCCCACGCAGTAGCAAAACAGACCCACAACCTGTGACAATCATGGCCGACATGCGGCCATGAGCGTTATTTCACCACAGGGTTTTTCTGCAGGGATAGCGCATCCATAAAGGCATCATCAAGCTGCAGATGTTCTTTCACCAAATCGCGTGGCGTACCGGCCAGCCACTGATTCAGGGAAATATCAGCGTAATAATCACTTTTGAATAACTCCAGGAAACGCAGCGGCCCCTTGCCGGTGTTTTCAACATAGTGGCCCATCGCGAACGGCACATAGCCGACGTCCCCTGCCCGATAGTCGAAGGTTCTGGCCTGCCCAGACGACGCAAACACGCCCATGCGCCCTTCACCTTCCAGGTAGTATTGCCACTCGTCGTTGTTCGGATGCCAGTGCAGCTCGCGCAATCCACCGGGTTCGATCTCCACCAGCGCAGCCGCGATGGTCTTTGAAACCTTAAAGGTCGAAGAGTCAGTGATTCTGACCGTGCCGCCCGGCGCCTTGATCGGTTCCTGCGCCAGCATGTGGTGCGTAAAGGTGCGTTTGGCTTGGGTGGCCCCTTTCACCTGCACGGATGACAGGCTGCCGGGCACCGGTGCGGCAAAGATATATTCATCTTCGGGCGACGGCAGTTTGGCAAAGGTTGAGACCGGCACCTTGAAGTTTTTAGCCAGTATCTCGGGCGGGATATGTTTAAACCAGTCGGACAGCAGGAAGGTACTGTCTTCATCGAAGCCGCCGTCATCAAAGGCCAGCAGGAACTCACAGCCGTCCGGCCCCAGCCCCTGAATTGAATGCGGAATGCCCGGCGGAAAATACCAGAGATCCCCCGCGCCAATATCATCCACGAACCAGGTGCCATCGGTATCAAATGCCGTGACGCGGGCATTGCCGTAGGTCATATAGGCCCATTCGCCCTCTTTATGCCAGTGCAGCTCGCGAATGCCACCGGCGTTCAGGCGCATATCCACGCCCGCAATGGTGGTGGAGACGCCGAGCTCACGTTTGGTGACCTGACGCGTCCATCCGCCGCTGCTCTTACGCACGTGCGCGTCGCTGAAGGAGAAGCGCAGATTGGGTAAGGTGCCGCTGTCCGTCGCCGGGGGATTCACGATGTCCGGGTTTTCCGCTTCGCGGATGGGATCGTGCGGGCCGGGATCCCGGCCACCGCCGGAAAAGGACTGAATGCTGTCATGGGCGTGAACCTGTCCGGCCGCCAGCGCGACCGTTCCGCCTGCCGCAAAGGCCATAAAGCTTCTTCGGGTTAATTTACTCATAAATAAAAGACCTCGTTCCTTGCTGATAAAGTCGCTGACGTGCACTGTCATAAGAAATTTATAGCGGGCTAACTTAAATTTTATTTATGGGATATGTAAATTTTGATGACATATGTCCGGCTGTCCTGGCGCAAAAATTAACAACCCGTGCGAACTCTTTGCAGATGGTTTAGGAATGGTTAATGTTACTTATTGTTATTGACGTTTAAGCGGCACGAAAAGGTAACTTTCCCGCAGAACAGCAATCCTCAGGCTGATCATACTTCGTTACATGCGCGGGCCAGTAGAAGCAAGCTCTCAGGCTGGCGCATTGCCTTATAGTCACCAGAAGGAACGCAATGGGTGGGGATGTAAACGTTAATGGCCCGCGCGATGTTACTGAAATCAGGCGTTGATGACGCCTGTGACGCGTGCAAAAGGTGAACGTCTGGCCGGGGGGAGGTGAATGCCAGACGTGGATATCAGGGCGTCAGAGCACGATTTCCCGGCGCGGTTGAGCAGCAGGTTGTGAGGCGCGCGCTGAAACACGCTGCTGCGGGCAAGACGAGTAAGCGCTGTGCCGTTCAGGCAAATTAACAATGATGATGCTTTCTTCAGGTCCATCAAGCACATCATCCAACAGGTTCAGATAGTCATCGGCTTTTTGCATAAATCGTCTCTGTTCAGTTATCCATTGTGGAGCAGGAAATCCAGTCAACACAGGCAAGAAATGATCACTGCGAAGGATCGATAATAGCCGCTAATTACCCTGTCACAAGCAGATTACGCTTATATGACAATGATTATGCGAAAACGCGGCGTGCACGAAGCACGCCGCCGGGGCTCAGAAGAAACCCAGTGGCTGGATGCTGTAGCTCACTAACAGGTTTTTGGTCTGCTGATAGTGATCGAGCATCATTTTGTGGGTTTCACGTCCAATGCCCGATTTTTTGTATCCGCCAAAGGCGGCATGGGCGGGATAAAGATGGTAGCAGTTGGTCCATACGCGTCCGGCTTTGATTGCGCGGCCTACCCGATACGCGCGGTTAATATCCCGGGTCCAGACGCCCGCGCCCAGGCCGTAGATGGAGTCGTTGGCAATAGCGATGGCCTCTGCCTCATCCTTGAAGGTGGTGATGCCCACCACCGGGCCAAAGATCTCCTCCTGGAAAACGCGCATACTGTTGTTGCCTTTCAGCAGCGTCGGCTGAATGTAGTAGCCGCTGGCCAGCGTGTCATCGAGCGTCTCAACACCGCCGCCGGTTAGAATCTCGGCTCCTTCCTGACGGGCGATCTCCAGATAGGAAAGAATTTTATCGAACTGCTGCTGAGAAGCCTGCGCGCCCACCATCGTTTCCGTATCCATGGGATCGCCGCGCTTGATGGTTTTAATGCGTTTAAGCACTGCCGCCATAAAGGGCTCGTAAATGGACTCCTGTACCAGCGCCCGCGACGGACAGGTGCAGACTTCCCCCTGATTCAGGAAGCCAAGCACAACCCCTTCCGCCGCTTTTTCAATAAAGCTTTCTTCAGCCTGCATGATATCTTCAAAGAAGATGTTAGGGGATTTGCCGCCTAATTCCACGGTGGACGGAATCAGGCTTTTGGCGGCCAGTTCCAGGATATGGCCGCCCGTCGCCGTCGATCCCGTAAACGCCACTTTGGCGATGCCAGGATGTGATGCCAGCGCCTCACCTGCTTCTTTACCGTAGCCGTGCACCACGTTCACCACGCCGGGCGGCAGCAGATCTTTAATCAGGTCAACAAACAGGGTAATCGACAGTGGCGTTTGCTCTGCGGGCTTGAGCACCACGCAGTTCCCTGCCCCCAGGGCCGGCGCCAGCTTCCAGGCCGCCATTAGCAGCGGAAAGTTCCACGGGATAATTTGTGCCACTACGCCCAGCGGCTCGTGAAAGTGATAAGCCGCAGTGAACTCGTCGATTTCGGCCGCACTGCCCTCCTGTGCCCTGACGCATCCGGCAAAATAGCGGAAATGGTCCACGGCCAGCGGCATGTCAGCGGCCAGCGTTTCCCGCACTGGCTTGCCGTTATCCCAGGTTTCATTGACCGCCATATACTCAAGGTTTTCTTCCAGGCGATCGGCAATTTTTAGCAGCACCAGCGCGCGCTGCTGAGGCGAGGTTTTACCCCATGCATCCGCCGCCGCGGCAGCAGCAGCCACTGCCTTATCGACATCGGCCTTATCGGAGCGGGGAAACTCGCCTGCGGCGGAGCCATTTACAGGAGACGTGTTGGTGAAGTAGTTACCGTTGACCGGGGCGACGAATTCGCCGTTGATGAAGTTACCGTAGTGCTTTTGCAAAGTGATGAGAGAACCCTGTTCTCCTGGAGCGGCATAACGCATGCTGAATCTCCTTACGCTGTATGATGTGAAACAACTATGAAACTTATTGTTAACATATTCGATCAGCGCCAGCCTGACAGGTTTATTGTCGTTAAACTGTGACCGCGACGAAGGAAATTTCCGTTATGGCCACTACAGATAATTCCGACTTTTTGCCGCTTCGCCTGTTAACTGGAAACTTTTGGTGCGAATGGGGTCAATATGGGGATAGGTTCACTCTGGAGGTAAGTCAGCATGTTGGCTTCGGCTTTCACGTTAATGCGCGCAAAGGCAGATTTTGTCCACCAGTTCATCCGTAATCCGCGCAAGATGGGCAGCATTACGCCTTCATCGGAGGCGCTGTGTCGCACGATGGTTGACTCGGTGGTGTGGAGCGATCAGTTGCGGGTTGCCGAACTGGGCGCGGGCGATGGTGTTCTGACGCGTCGTCTGCTGGCGCAGATGGCACCGGACGCGACGCTGGACGTATTTGAAATCAGCAGCGCGCTGGCGCAAAAACTTACTGCGCTGGAGGATGAACGCATGACCGTTCGTACCTGTTCGGCGGAGTATCTCAACGGCAGCTATGACGCTATTTTTTCTGGTCTGCCGCTCTTGTCATTATCACCGGAACTGCGGGATGCCATCCTGCAGGCGGTTTATCACGCGCTGGGCCCAAACGGTGTTTTTGTGCAGTTCCAGTACACCTCTCTGACCCAGCCCGATCTGTCCCGCTACTTTACCTGGGAACGTCAGCGGGTATTAAAAAATGTGCCACCCGCCTGGGTTTATCGTTGTACCCGCCACTATGCGCCCTGAGCACTGTTAACCGCCGGGCGCGTTTGCAGCCAGAAATGGGTTAAAATGCTGCGCGCCCAGTCCGCACCCTGCAGTTCCGCACCGTCGCCTTCCACATCGTCTGATAAACAGGCATCCATAATGTGGCGCGTAAACTCCGGATGGAACTGGACAGACAGCGCATGCGGAGAATAACGCAGCACCTGGCAGTGATCCTTTTCCGACTGTGCCAGAATCTTCGCCTGCGGCGGCGGCACCACCACCGACTGACGATGTGAAAGCCAGGCCTCGTAATGCGTGGGTAAGGTTGCCAGCAGCGGATCGTGCTTTGCGGCGTCCGTTGCTGTCAGTGTCAGTAATCCGCGCTCCCAGCCATGGGGATTGTCCGCCACTTTGCCACCCAGCGCATACGCCATAAGCTGATGCCCATAGCACACGCCAAGGAGCGGTAACTGCGCGTCAGCGGCCGCACGAATCCAGGCGGCAGTGCGCTCGCTCCAGTCAGCATGGTCGGTCACCATTGCCCACGAACCGCTTAATATCGCCCCTGAGATTTCAGTAAACTGCGGCAACGCTTCGCCCAGATGGGGACGGACGATAAGGTATTCGTCAGGCTGTAAATTCAGGGCATCAATAAACCAGACCGGCTGTTCACCGATTTTCTCAACCACACTGACAGGAGGAACATCTAACTGGATTAGGGCAAGAGGTAAGGCAGGTGCATAAGTCATACCGAATCGAATCCTCACAGGCGTATACGTTTCGGATAATCAGTCTGACAGTAACTGTTGTAAAAGTCTTATGAATTTTTAGAGTTAACTAAATAAAAAAAACGTTAATCATTGTCTTAAGCGCACGGGTTTCGTGCCATGATTATCGGGTAACGGGTATTTTTTCAAAGGATAACATTGTGGCAGTGCGGCATTTCTTTATGGTTCTGATGGTGGTGTCCATCTGGGCCTTTAATAACGTGGCGGTGAAATGGGGCTTAGTGGATTTACCGCCTTTGTTCCTGACATGGATGCGTTTTTTCGTGGTGGCGATTGTGCTGGTGCCGTTTTGCCGCATCAACCGTCAACAGTTTCCCTGGCTGTTGCTGCTGGCCTTTACGTTTGGCTTCATGCACTTCTCACTGCTGTTTCTTGGTATGCGCTATACCGATGCCGGTACAGGCGCGATCGTGGTGCAGTTAGGCACGCCAATCGCGATGCTGCTGGCGATGGTCTTTTTGAAAGAAAAACTGCGCCTGGTTCAGTTAATCGGCATTATGATTTCCCTGAGCGGCGTGGTGGTGCTGTCCGGCAGCCCCACCATTCCTGCCTGGTGGGTCCTGTGTATTTTGCTGTGCAGTGCAACGGGTTGGGCCGTGAGCAACCTGATAGTCAAAAAATCACCGCCGATCAAGCCGCTGACGCTAACGGGCTGGATTGCGTTTCTGGCGCTGCCGATTGTCGGCGCAGCCAGCTTTATGTTTGAATCACATCAGCTTTATGCCCTGCAACATGCAGGCTGGCGCGGCTGGTTTGCCATTCTCTACAGCGCTATCGCCTCCTCGGTTGTCGCCTATACCTTATGGTATGCCCTGCTGAAGAAATACAACGTCAACCTGATCATGCCCTACTCGCTGCTGACGCCGGTACTGGCGGTCTTAATGGGCATCGTGGTGCTGGGCGACAGCCTGAACAGCTTCAAAATTATTGGCGCCTCGCTGGTCATTCTGGGCACGACCATTGCGGTAATTAACCTGCGTAATCTTCGCATGCACGCGCGGTTTCCACGCTTACGTCGTCGTTAAAGTCAGATGCTATGCTTCAGGCATTGTCCTCATCAGGAGCCTGTTGCATGAATCATCTGGCTAACGCACTCTGGCAGCAGATGTGGCAGGGATTGCACGGCAATCATGCGCCACGCAGGCTGCCCGTTTTCACCGACCACGCAGCCTTTTCCTCCGCCTATGCCGTCAGTGAACTGGCGGCCACCAGCCTGGGTCTGGCGATGCAGGGCGTGGCCGACCTGCTTAATCGCCCTGCCCGTCCGCAGGTTAACGTCCGACTGGCCTCACGCTGGTTTCAACACAGTTTTATGCCGCTTAATCGCGCTGCGCCCGCGCTGTGGGATCCCTTTGCCGGCGATTATGCCTGCCGCAACGGCTGGATCCGCCTGCACACCAATGCTCCGCACCATCGGCTGGCAATGGAACGCGTGCTTGGCCGTCACCCAGACCGCGCGGCACTGGCACGGGAAGTAGCGCAATGGCAAGCCACGGAGCTGGAACAGGCGGTGATTGAGGCAGGCGGCTGCGCGGCAGAGATGCGCAGTGCCGAGGCATGGCAGCAGCATCCACAGGGGATGGCCGTCATACATGAACCGCTCTTCGCGCGACAAACCCTGACCGACGGCCCGGCGGTCACGTGGGCGTTGCCCGCGGCGCGTCCGTTACTTGGCATCAAGGTTTTGGATCTGACCCGTATCATTGCAGGCCCGGTGGCGACGCGCTTTCTGGCCAGCCTGGGGGCAAACGTTTTACGGATCGATCCGCCCGGCTGGCAGGAACCCGGTGTGGACGAAGAACTTGCCTGCGGCAAACGTCGTGCCGTGCTGGATTTAACACAGCCAGCCGACCGCGCCCAGTTTATCTGGTTACTGAAACAGGCCGATGTGATGGTGCACGGCTACCGCGCCGACGCACTGGAAAAGCTGGGATTTGATGCGGCATCGCTGCAGGCCCTGAGCCCCGGTCTGGTCGACGTCAGTTTAAATGCCTGGGGCTGGCAGGGACCGTGGCGCAACCGGCGCGGTTTCGACAGTCTGGTGCAGATGAGTTGCGGGATTGCCGAACAGGGAATGCGATGGAAGCAGCATGATGCGCCGGTACCGCTTCCGGTACAGGCGCTGGATCATGCCACTGGCTACCTGATGGCCGCAGCGGTTCTGGCAGGATTGCGTCAGCGCCTGCAGCACGGCTGCGGCAATCAGACGCGGCTGTCGCTGGCGCGTACCGCCTGGCTGCTTGAGCAACACCGTTATGGGTTGAACGAACAGCAGACTGGCATTACGCCACGGCTCTGCGACAACCAGCCCTGCACTGAGCTTACGCCGTGGGGGATTGGCGTCCGGTTACGATCCGCCGCCTGGTTGCCTGGCACTGCGCTGCAGTGCGCTACGCCCGGCAACCCGCCCGGCAGCCATCCGGCGCACTGGTGATTCAGGCGTCGTCGCCCTGCTCGCTGGCGCTTTCCACCAGCTCATCATACATGGCCTGAATCGCCTCACGGCTCAGGATTGCCAGCGTTCGATAAAACGCCGTGTTGGCATGGGCTTCAACTTTGCCGAGAAACGTGCCGCACCACGGCATCAGGTACAGGTCAAACAGCGCCAGCTGCGCGGCGCTTTCATCCGCCGCAGACTGATCTTCCAGCCAGGATGCCGCCAGCAGCAGCCCACCGAAATGGTCGGCAGGCGCCTCGCCCAGCGGCATACCGCGCGCGGTCAGGAAGGCACGAATATCAGCTTCCGGCTTTCCTTCCGGCCAGCGTGACGCAAACGGCGATACCTTGCAGTCACTGCCGACAAACAGCGCATCATAGTCTGCCGCCAGCGCCTGCGGATCGCTGTTTTGCTGCAGGCGGGTTAACAGCTCATCCTGCTCCAGCGGCCACTGGGCCGCCAGTTTACCTTCACGAATCAGCGTAAACAGCGGGGCCAGCAGCGCATCCTGCGGATGGCGGTTAAACAGCGAGCCAATAATACGGCACAGAATGGAAAACTCATTCATGCGTCAACATTCCTTACGGGAGGTAAATTAAAAGACCGCCAGCTCGGCGATGGGTTTGCCCGTGCGCAGTTCCAGAAAATCGAGCAGGCGGCGCGGCGTGACATTTAACACGCGATCCTCGGGAAAATCCACTTCTCTGGCGATGCGCAGGCAGTGCTCAAAGTTACCAAGAGTGAAAGCGGTGTGGGAATCGGAGCCGAAGGCCAGCCGCCCGCCCGCGTTGCCGACCGCTTCCGCGATCGCCCGACAGTTAGGCTCACTGCCCGGACGGGAATGGGTAAAGGAGGAGTTATTCAGCTCCAGCGCCACATCGTAGTGCGCGGCGGCTTCGGTAATCGCCGGAATATCCACGGGATACTTCGGGTTGCCGGGATGGCTGATGATGTGAACCAGCCCGCCCGCCATGGCGGCAATCATCGCCTCGGTATTCTGTGTCAGATCGCGCGGCGCATAAACCGCTTCGTGAAAGCCCGCCACAATGAGATCCAGCGACTCCAGCATGGGCCCTGAGCAGTCAATCTCGCCCTGCTGGTTTTTAATATTGGCCTCGATACCGCGCAGAATCGCCACGCCATCAATGATCCGTGGCCAGATGCGCATATTAACGAAGTGCCAGTAATGCGGTGCATCGGCCATGTCCGGACCGTGGTCGGTGATAGCAAACAGCTTGAGGCCGTTCAGTTTTGCCTGCGCCACATAATCGTGCAGCGTGCTGTAAGCGTGGGTACTGGCAACCGTGTGCATGTGAAGATCTACCGGATACATTGTCTGCTCCTGCAAAGGCCGGTTAAGGCATCAGTGATTAATAGCCGCGCTGACGATCGACGAGGCCCTGAGGATGTTCACCCCTTTCGAGCTGCCCGATAGCGTGGGCAATAAAGTCCATCGCCTCTTCTTTCAGGGTAACCGCCGCATTGTGAGGGGTAATTGTTACGCGCGGATGGAACCATAAGGGATGATCGGCAGGCAGCGGTTCAGTCTGAAACACATCCAGCGCGGCCCCCTTTAACTGTCCGCGATCAAGGGCAGCGAGTAAATCAGCTTCCACGACCTGATCGCCACGGGCGAGGTTAAGGAAAAAAGCCTCCTGCGGCAACTGCTGCAACAGTTTATGATCAATCAGATTGCGCGTTTCGGGCGTGCTGGGCAGCAGGTTAATCAGCACCCGGGTTTCGCGCAGGAAGTCATTCAGCGCCGCCGCGCCAGCGAAGCTGGTTATGCCGGGGATCTGCTTCGGAGAACGGCTCCAGACGCGCACCGGAAATCCCCGCGCCCTGAGCGTTTCGGCAACCTGCTGCCCGAGTACGCCTGCACCTAAAATGCCGATGTGAAAGGTTTCGCGCGGGTAAGAAGGCAGCGGCTGCCACTGGGCCGACTGCTGCTGCTGAAGATAGTCATCGAAGCGTCGGAACCAGCCCAGGACGCGGCACAGCGCATATTCCTGCATCTGCTGTGCCATGCCGGTGTCTTTCAGACGATAGAGCGGAACGTTGTCCGTGAGCATATCCGGGTGCTGCGCCAGCTGCCGCAGGATTTCATCCACGCCTGCGCCCAGTGCAAATACGCCTTTTAACGCGTGGCGGCCACGAAGCATGTCAGGCGGTGGCGAACGCACCAGCGCATAGTCTGCGGGCGCGTTGTCGCCCGGTGCCCACGCGCGCACGCGGGCCTGGGGCAAACGCTGCTGCAGGCCATGTATCCAGTCCGTGGCGCTCTGCGACGGATGAAACCATACAATCTCCATACTGCTCTCCTTTTATTCCCGCCTCGGGTAAACGTGCACAAGGGCAAGCGAAGCCCTGAAAAATGCCTTTTTTCTAACATACCGCAAATAAATAATTCATGCCGCTTCACATTTCCGCCGCACTTAAGGGTGAAAATTGTGGTTAAGGTCTAAAGTTGTTGGGTGGTCAATGCGTTACACAGGGCCGCATTTCGGACAAGGAGAAACACCGATGATGAACACTGAGGTAAAAACGAAAAAACGGCCTCAACGCCATGCCCCCATCCTGCTCAGCCTGTTGCTGAGCGCCAGCGTATTCAACAGCTGGGCGGCAGAGGAATCCCGATTACTGAACAATCCACCGCAGCCGCCGGATGTCCTCTTAGGGCCATTATTTAATGCCGTGCAACAGGCGAAATTTTACCCCGATCAAAAAACGTTTGCCGACGCAGTACCAAAGTACGATCCTTCGTCAATTCTTGCCGACTGGCAGATGCAAAAAAATCAGCGCGGCTTTGATTTAAAAAGGTTTGTTGCAGCGAATTTTACCCTGCCTCGCGACGGCGATAAATATGTGCCGCCGGCAGGCCAGAACCTGCGCGACCATATTAACGGCCTGTGGCCGGTGTTAACCCGCACCACCAACAGTGTGGGAAAATACGACTCGCTGCTGCCGCTGCCTAAGCCTTATGTCGTGCCGGGCGGACGTTTCCGTGAGGTTTATTACTGGGACAGCTATTTCACCATGTTGGGGCTGGCAGAGAGCGGCCATTGGGACAAAGTCCAGGACATGGTTGATAACTTTGCTTCCCTGCTGGATCGCTACGGCCACATTCCTAATGGTAACCGCACCTACTACCTGAGCCGGTCACAGCCGCCGTTCTTTAGCCTGATGGTCGATCTGCTGGCAACCCATGACGGCGACAAAGCCTATACCCGCTATTTGCCGCAGCTGCAAAAAGAATACGACTACTGGATGGCAGACAGCGACAGCGTCGCGGCGGGCAGTGCCAGCAAACGGGTGATCAAGCTGGCCGACGGGACGTTGCTGAATCGCTACTGGGATGCGCGCGACGTGCCGCGTACCGAATCCTGGATGGATGATATTACGACGGCCAGTAAAGCGCCGCAACGTAACAAGGCCGAGATGTACCGCGAGCTGCGTGCCGGAGCCGCCTCGGGCTGGGACTTCAGTTCGCGCTGGTTCACCGACGCTCATAACCTGGCTACCATCCGTACCACCCAACTGGCACCGGTGGATCTGAACAGCCTGATGTTCCACCTGGAAAAAACCCTGTCTACCGCCTATCGCCTGAACAAACAGGACGATCGGGCAAAGGTCTTTGCAGACCGGGCAGAAAAACGTCAGGCGGCGGTTAACCGTTACCTGTGGGACAGCAAGCAGGGGTGGTACGCGGATTATGACTGGAAGAAACGCCAGATCCATCCGCAGCTCACCGCTGCCACGCTGTTTCCGCTCTATATGCAGATTGCCAGCGACAAACAGGCTGACAGCACCGCCAGCGCGGTGGAAAAACAGCTGCTCAAACCGGGCGGCCTGGTGACCACAACGGTGAACAATGGTCAACAGTGGGACGCGCCTAACGGCTGGGCACCGCTGCAGTGGGTCGCGGTAGAAGGCCTGGAGCACTACAAGAAACCTCAACTGGCGCAGCAGGTGGGCTTACGTTTCCTGCGTAACGTACAGTTGACCTACGACAAGGAGCATAAGCTGGTCGAAAAATATGTGGTGGAAGGTGCGAACCTGGGCGGCGGTGGCGGCGGTGAATACCCGCTGCAGGACGGCTTCGGCTGGACCAACGGCGTGACGCTAAAGCTGCTGGATAAATATTGCCCGAAAGAGAAAACCTGTAACAGCGCGCACGATATTCCCGAGGCGCAGAGCAGCGCACAATAACGGCAAGGTCATCGCCAATAGCAAAAGGGGCCCGCAGTCACCTGCGGGCCCCTTTTTTTACATCGTGTTCTGCGTTAACTGCGTACTTTGCGGTAGATAAACAGCACGACAAGCGCACCGATGACCGCGACAACGAAGCTACCGAAGTTGAACCCGTCCACACGGCCAAAGCCGAAGAAGGTACTGATCCAACCACCGACTACGGCACCGATAATACCCAGAATCACGGTAATGATGAAACCACCACCATCTTTACCTGGCATGATCCATTTCGCCAGGATACCGGCGATTAAACCAAAGATGATCCATGAAATAATACCCATCCGTTACTCCTTCCTTTTGGTTAGTCAATGGCGATCGCCTGATTAATCAAGCGGTTCACTACGCAAAGTATAGTCACGTTTTTTCAAAATGTAGCGCACGCAGGTAATGATAGTGGTTATTGTGTTAAAGCTTTATTATTGTGCGCCGATAACGAACGGGTAGTAACAGGATAATTACATGAAAAAACGTTGCTCATCTGGAGCCAGCAAGTGAAAGAAACCGATAAAGAACAGTATCTGAAACGCGGCACGCTGGCCGTGCTTGGCGTGATGAAAGACCTGCTTCAGTTACAAACACCTTTGCTGGTGAATTTTTCGCGTGGACAGTTTATTAGCCGTATGCTGGCTGCCGATGAAACGCGTATTGTCTTTGATCTGGGAAGTAATAACCTCGATAACGACTACGCGCTGCACTGCAATGAAATCACGGTCTTCGCCGAAACCCACGGTGCCAAAATCGAATTTGCCCTTGGGGCACTGGAAAAAACCGACTTTGAGGGGTTACCTGCTTTCCAGGCCGCCCTGCCAGACCTACTGTGGCAAATTCAGCGTCGGGAATTTTTCCGCATCAGCGCCCCTATGGAGCCGCAGTTCTGGTGCCATTGCCAGTGGCCTGACGGCACAGCCGCGCGCCTGCGTTTACAGGATCTCTCCCTGGGCGGGATTGGTGTTCTGGTGGACGAGGCGATGCCGGAAGGGCTGAAAAGCGGGGACGATTTCAACAGCCTGCAGGTCGAACTGGGGGAGTTTGGCCAGTTCAACGTCAGCGCTAAGCTTATGCACATTGGCGAACGCAGCATTATCACCAATAAAAATGAGACGAAAGTGACGCCTCGCCTGAGCTTCCGTTTTACCGCACTTGAGCCCCATCAGGAGCGGCAGCTGCAGCAGATTATTTTTGCCTTAGAGCGCCAGGCGCGCGACAAAGCACAACGCTTTCAGTAATCCGCCCTTCATCCTGCGCCGCGCATCGGCGGCGCATCCAGGCTATGCTTTCCCTTGCTTTCACGTTTAACCGGAACCAGCAAGGAGAATCTCCCCAATGGAAAACTGGCTCAGTTCGCGTCATTTTCAGTCAATTTTTTTCAATCAAACACTCTGGATCAACAGCGCTATTGTTATCGTCGCTACCCTTATCATTTACTGGCTGCTGCGCAGCCTGATTCGTTTTACCTCTAACCGCATTGCCCACTACAGCGAAGTTCGCTACGTCCGGTTTACCGGTATTCTGGTCGAGATCTTGCGCAGCACCAGCCAGCTCCTGCTGCTGATTTTTTCCTTTCTTATCGCCCTGCGCTTTGTCGATCTCCCTGACGCCTGGCGCGCGACGATCTCGCACAGCTGGTTCCTGGCCCTGATTGTGCAGATTACGCTGTGGATCGACGGCGGCATCCGCCTGTGGTTAAAGAGCCTGCTGCGCGATCCGCAGCATGTGCGCAATCCTGTCACCACGGTGATTATGGGCATTTTGCTGCGCGTGCTGGTGTGGGTCATGATGCTGCTGGCCATTTTATCGAACATGGGCATCGACATTACGGCGCTGGTTGCCAGCCTGGGCGTGGGCGGTATTGCCATCGCCCTCGCCATTCAGACGGTGCTGAGTGATGTGTTTGCCTCACTGGCGATTGGCTTTGATAAGCCTTTCGAACACGGTGATTTTATTGTCTTCGGCGACATCGCGGGGACCATCGAACATATCGGCCTGAAAACGACCCGCCTGCGCAGCCTGAGTGGCGAACAGATCGTCTGTTCCAACACCATTCTGCTACAGCAAACGATCCACAACTACAAACGTATGCAGCAACGCCGTATCGTGTTCAGGTTTGGTATCAGCTATGCCACCCCTTCTGAGCAGGTACGCGAGATAAGTGAACAGGTGAAAACCATCATTCAGGGCATCGAGATGACCCGCTTTGACCGCGCCCATTTTCTTGCCTTCGATGATTCAAAGCTGACGTTTGAGGTCGTCTATTTTGTGTTGAGCGCCGACTACAACCAGTACATGGATATTCAACAGGAGATTAACCTGCAGCTGATGGCGGCACTGGAAGAACGCAATATACGCTTTGCCTTCCCGATCCGTCAGGTCGAATTCAGCGGGGGCAGTTTGCCGCCGGTCGATCTTAAGCCGGTTCCCGATGACGACGCGGCCCAGCTACGCCGCGCGAATCGTTAAGCGCCAGGACGAATGGAGGATCGCGGCACGTTGCCCGATCCTCCGCCCTTACCCGGGCTGATAGCGACAGCGGGCAACGGCATTCAGCCAGCCCTGATAGCTGTCCTGCATTTTCTGCGCCAGCTGCCTGCGCGGCATCACGACGTTGCCGCCCTGAAGAGCCTGCATATCACTCCCCTGCTGCCACCATCCCAGCTGTTTACCTGCCAGCAGTGCCGCCCCCAGCGCGGAAGCTTCAGCGGTAGGCGCGCAATGCAGCGGGCGCTGCAGGACGTCCGCCTGAAACTGCATCAGCCAGCGATTTTGTGTCGCACTGCCGTCAACGCACAGCGCAGGCAATGTGTCGCCGCTTGCCTGTTCCATGGCGAAAAAGACGTCAGCAATTTGCCAGGTAATCGACTCCAGCGCGACCCGCGCCAGCACCGCCGGGGTGGCTGCATCGGTCAGGCCGCACAGCATGCCGCGGGCTTTTAAATCCCACCAGGGCGCGCCCAGCCCGGACAGGGCCGGGACAAAATAGCAGCCCTGATTGTCATCACAGCTTTCGGCCATTGCCGTCAGCTGCTGGGGATCGGTGACGCCGAGCATTTTTCCCAGCCAGGCCGCACCTGAACCGGTGTGGGTAATATTGCCTTCAAACGCAAAGCGCGGTTGACCGTCGTGCCACGCCACGGTGGTGCTGAGGCCATTGTCGGTCAGGATCGGCGTTGCCATCGACATCATCAGCGAGGAACCCGTGCCATAGGTTGCCTTGACCACTTCCGCCTCGTCGCGGCGCTGGGCATACAGCGCCGCATGGGAATCGCCAATGCGCGCCAAAATTGGGGTGCCAGGTGCCAGACCGGCAATATCGGTTAAGGCAACCACGCCCGCACAACCCGCTGAGGCGGTAATCTGCGACAGCGCGGCGCGCGGCAGGCTGAACAGCGTCAGCAGTTCATCATCCCAGTCATTGGTGTGCAGACTGTAAAGCTGCGTGCGTGCCGCATTGGCATGGTCGGTGACGAAGCACTCCCCTGCCGTCAGTTGCCAGGTCAGCCAGCTGTCCACCGTGCCAATACATAACTCACCCGCCGCCGCTCTGGCAAAGCCGTCAGGCAGCGACGCCAGCATGCCGGTCAGCTTGGCAGCAGGAAACATAGGATCGACCGCCAGCCCGGTCAGCGCCGTAATCTTCCCGGCCTGTCCAGACAGATGAAGATCGCGGCAAAACGATTCCGAACGGCGGTCCTGCCAGCTCACCAGCGGGGTGAGCGGCATGCCGTCCCGGCGCTGCCATATCAAAACCGATTCACGCTGATTGCTGATCGCAACCGCCGCGACCGGTGCGTCGGCGCACTGGGCAAGACAGTCGGTTATCGCCTGCCTGACGGCCAGCCAGATGGCCATGGGTGCCTGCTCGGCCAGACCGGGTTGCGGATGCTGCAGCGTCAGGCCATGACTGCCCCGCGCCACCACTTTTCCCTGACGATTTACGGCGACCGCTTTGGCGTTGGTGGTGCCTTCATCAATAGCCAGAATCACGGACTCGCGCATCGTCAGCCTCCTGTGCAAAGGCGCAGCGCCTGAGCCGCCACGCTGCTGGCGTCAATGCCATGACAGGCCCGGGTGGAGGCGCGATCGCCGGCGATGGCGTACTCGCCATCCGCAATGCCCAGACGCAACAGCTTAACCGGCAAGCCGTTCTCGGCCAGAACCTCCGCCACCAGGCTGCCTACGCCACCATTGATGTTGTGCTCTTCAACCGTGATGACGCTACGGTAGTGACTCAGCAGATTATGCAGTTGTTGAGTGTTACAGGGACGAAGAGAAGGCACGGCGATTACCGCGGCGGAAACCCCCTGCTTTTCCAGCTGCTCTGCGGCGGTAACGGCCTCATGCACCGTTGAGCCCATGGCAACAAGCGCAATGTCGTGGCCTTCACGCAGCAGGTCGATCGCCCCGGGTGTAAAGCGGTATTCGTCGTCATGCAACTGCGGCAATGCTTTGCCATCCAGCCGAATATAAACCGGCCCCTCATGATCAAGGGCATAGTCAATGATTTGGCGGCACTCAACGGGACAGGAAGGCGCGTAGATTTCAATATTGCCAAATCCGCGCAGGATGGCGATGTCGTCAATGCTATGGTGCGTGCTGGCGAGCGGGCCGTAGCTGGCTCCGGCATTCAGCCCAAACAGCTTAACGTTAGTATTGTTATAACAGACGTCGATTTTCACCTGCTCGTTAGCACGGGAGATCAGAAAGGGTGCGGCGTTACAGGTTACGGCCACTTTTCCGCCCAGCGCCAGCCCGGCAGCCGTGCCCACCAGCGCCTGCTCGGCGATCCCCACGTTAATTAACCGCCCGGGAAACGCCTTAATAAACGGCGCGATTTTAGCGGTTGAGGTGGAGTCAGCCACCACCGGAACCACATCAATACCGCGATCGACCGCCGCCATCAATGCTTCTACCATGACCTCTGCCAGATGTTGTGCCTTACTCATCTTTTAACTCCTCCAGTGCCCGGTCGATTTCTTCACCCTTGGGCACACGGTGGTGCCATTCCGCTTTGCCCTGGATAAAGGAGATACCAAACCCCTTTTCCGTATGGGCGATAATCACCCGCGGTTTGCCGCTTACCGGCGGCTGTTCGAGTGCGTTGACTACCGATGCCATGTCATTGCCCTGGCATTCACTCACCGCCAGACCAAAGGCACGCCATTTCTCCGCCAGCGGATCGGTATTCATAATGTCACGCGTCGATCCCGCCAGCTGGAGTTTGTTTTTGTCGTTAATTACAATCAGGTTATCCAGCCCATAATGGGCTGCCACCAGCGCCGCTTCCCAGTTACTGCCTTCTGCCAGCTCGCCGTCGCCGGTTACGACAAAAATACGCCGCCTACTGTTGCTCTTCTTCGCTGCCAGCGCAATGCCCACCGCCACGGGCAATCCATGCCCCAGCGCGCCCGTGTTCAGTTCTACGCCCGGCGTTTTTTGCCGCACCGGATGCCCCGGTAAAGCGGAGTGAGCATGTTGATAGGTCGCCAGCCACTCCAGCGGGAAATACCCGGCTTCCGCCAGCACACAGTAATATCCCCCCACGGCATGCCCTTTTGACTGGATATAGATATCACGCTCATCATCTGCCGTCCGGTCGGGCGCACAGTTGAGGATGCGGAAGTAGAGCGCAGTCAGGATTTCAACCTGCGACAGGTCCGCGCCGGTGTGCCCCCCCGCCGGGCTGCCCGCGTTAAGCTGAATAATGCGGCGGCGCACTGACCGCGCTCGTTTTTCAAGCTCATTTACCGAAAGCATAAAAGGATTCATAGCTCACCTTTTGAATTTTAAGTCTACACTGAATATATATTCAGGCTGGATGTTGTTGCCCCGTACTGACAGACAATGCGTGCAAGTCTCACACTGACATGTGCTGTCAGACCAAAGTTCTTTCCCTTTATGAATATATATTCAATAATGATTTTATATTCAAAACCACTATGCGCCTTGCGGGCGACGCCGTCCAGACAGGAAGTGATAAAAAGCGAAAATGATCACAAATTGCCGTGGATTGTGATTTTTACTTGGGTGGTTAACAATGGCAGGCAGAACACGAGAGGAAAAAACCAATGGCGAAGCAGGATGAACAGCGACTCATGGTAAAAATTGCCACACTTTACTATGTCGAAGGCAGGAAGCAGTCCGATATTGCACAGCTACTTAAGTTGTCTCAGTCGTTCGTATCGCGCATTCTGAACCGCAGTGTGAAAGAAGGCGTGGTAAAAATCAGCGTGGTGCCGCCTGCTAATGTCTTTCCGGAACTGGAAAAAGCGCTTGAGCAACGTTATCAGCTGCCGCAGGCCATTGTGGTGGATGTGCCAGAACAGGCGTCCGCTGGCGAGATCAAGCAGGCGATTGGATCGGCGGCGGCGCACTATCTGGAAACCCGACTGCGCGCGGACGAACTCATTGGCATCTCCTCCTGGAGCGGCACCATTCGTGCGATGGTGGATGCGCTGCATCCTCTCAATAACGCCTGCAAAGGTGTGATTCAGCTGCTGGGCGGCGTGGGGGCCAACGGAAACGTTCAGGCTACGATACTGACGCAGAATCTTGCCGCGCTGTTGAATTGCCCCGCCTGGCTGCTGCCCTCTCAGTCCATTGAACACTCAGTCACGGATCGCCAACGGCTGGCCGCCAATCCTGACGTCGCCGAAGTGCTGAATAAGTTTAATGAGGTGGACTTAGCCATTGTTGGCATTGGCGATCTTGAACCTTCTGCGCTGCTGCGCAATTCGGGTAACTACTACGACGCAACCATGTTACGCACCCTGGCCGGGCGCGGCGCGGTGGGCGATATTTGCCTGCACTATTTTGATGAGCAGGGTCAACCCGTGCTGAACGCCGATGAAGATCCGGTCATTGGCATGGAACTGGAACAGGTGCGGCAGTGCGCGCAGGTGGTGGCGCTGGCAGGCGGCAAAGAGAAAGCCCAGGCGATTCGCGGGGCGCTGCGTGGTGGCTATGTGAATGTGCTGATTGTGGATTATCCCACGGCAAGACTGCTGACCGCTTAACTGTTCTCTCCTCACCTGCCAAAAAGGAAGGTGAGGAGAAAACATGAGGATCAGCTGTTAGCGCGGTAAGCCGTGGTGACTTTCCACAGGTAACGTGGCGCCTGAGCTGCAGGATGTTTGTTTTGTACGTGCTGATAGAACTCGTCCGGCGTCATGGCATTTATCATGGCAATGGCCCGATCGCGATTGCTGGAGAAGGTGCGCAGTAAGGCACCCGCACCGTTTGCATAGGAAACAATGGTGGCATAACGCAGGGTGAGGGGATCGCGGATGCCCGAAAGCGCAGACTGCTGCAGAATTTTGATGTACGCGGTACCAATATCAATATTTCTGGCCGGATCGCGCAGCTCTGCGTTAGTCGGCTGACCGTGTCGCCCTTGGGTGCGATAGACTTCCCGGCCGGCGGTTGAAGCTTTGATCTGCATTAATCCCACCGCATTTGAACGGCTGACCACGCCAGGGTTCCCACCGGACTCCACATTGATAATGGCGTTAATCAGTTTTTCATCCACGCCATACTGGCTGGCGGCCGTTTCGGTAAAGAGTGACCACGCTCCGCTGATGCGTGAAGGCGGTGCCTGGGTTAACGGCGTATTCTTCTCTTTAACGTAAGTATGCGGCGGTTCACTGGCACAGCCCGTCAGCAGCAAGGCTGAAATGACAAAGTAGCGAATTTTTAGCAATTTTTTTTCTCGTCGCAGAAGTGGCGGAAGCTATCATACCGAGCCGGCTGAATTGCAAAATTACCGTTTATCCTAATTACAGCAGTCTGATGACTTATTTACGGTTTTTCGTCATTATCGTGAAGTCTGTCACTGACTAATTTCAGGAATTTACTATGACGTCACGTTCCATCCGTCTTATTGCTCCTTCAGGTTATTGTCATAATCAACCTGCGGCCCTGCTCGGGGTTGAACGCCTGCGTGCGGAAGGACATCGCGTGGACAATGACGCCGTCATCGCGCGGCGCTTCCAGCGCTTTGCTGGCACTGACGAGGCGCGCTTAGGCGATATTAATGAACTGGCTGACTTAGCCACCCTACCCGATATTGTGCTGGCGGTGCGCGGCGGTTATGGCGCAACCCGGCTGCTGCCGTCGGTGGATTATGCCGGCCTGAAGCGTCGTTTAGCGCACCAGCCGCTGGCCATCTGTGGGCACAGCGACTTTACCGTGCTGCAGTTAGCGCTGCTACAACATGCCGGTTTGATTAGCTTTAGTGGACCGATGCTGGCGGGCAATTTTGGCGCTGAGGTTTTATCCGAATTTACCCTGCAGCACTTTTGGCATGCGCTGACATCACCTACAGTCAAGGTGGCCTGGCAAAGTGAAACACCCGATAACGGCCACTGGCAGGGGACGCTGTGGGGCGGCAATCTGGCGATGCTCTGCTCGCTAATCGGGACGCCATGGCTGCCGCAGATTGAGAACGGCATTCTGGTTATCGAAGATGTTAACGAGCATCCGTTCCGTATTGAACGTATGCTGCTGCAGTTGCACCAATGCGGCGTGCTGGCCAGACAGCAGGCAATTGTCACCGGCAGTTTCACCAGTACCGCTCTGTCTGAGTACGACAACGGATTTGATTTCCCTACGGTCTGGCAGCGCATTCGCGAGGTCAGCGGCCTGCCGGTTATCAGCGACCTGGACTTCGGCCACGGTCCGGATACCGTCACCTTACCTCTGGGTGCAACGGCCACGCTGCAGGTGAATCAGGGTCAGGTTGTATTACAGGCGAGCGGACATCCCGTATTGCGCACATAGCTGAAGTTGCAGGAGATCGACATTGAAGCCGCTGTATGACGATTTGTGGATCTCAACGCCGGAGTTTCCGGCCGAAGGTACCAAAGACATTATGATGCATGGTTTTTTGCTGCGTCATCCGCGTGGCAATTTACTGATTGGACGGGTAGAAAACCCGCTGGATCATGAGGTGCTGGCAGACGATAACGGCGTAATCCGGCATTACCTGACCCACTGGCATGAATCCGCGCCCGGTGCGGCGCGTATCCAGCAGCGTTTTAACAGCGCGCTCTACTGCCACAGCCGCTCATTGGGGCAGATCAGCCGCTTTGTTGAACCTGACGATACCTTCACGCAGCAGGAAACGCATTTTGGTGATTTTCACCTGTTGCCGACGCCCGGTCACACGCCCGGCAGCTGCAGCTATCTTTACGCTTCCCCTAACGGCCTGACCTACTTGTTTGTCGGTGATACGCTCACGCGTCAGCATGACCGCTGGATAACCGTGCTGGTGCCCGAAAGCAATCCTGCCGAACTGGCCGCTTCGCTGGAGCTCTACCGGACTCTACGCCCTGACGTGGTGCTGATGAGCACCACGCGCGGCCATCTTGCCTGGCAGAAAGTCACCCTGCCTGGCTGGCTGGCCGCAATCGACGAGGCAGAGCTGCACCCGCTGGATCTGCGCCAGCAGGCGGTGCTGTAGTTACAGGATTTTGGTCAGATAATGGCGCTGGTGATGGTGAATATAGTCGCCAAGCGTTAACCGGACGTGATAACCCAACTTCTCGTAGAAGGGCCGTGCCTGAAAGCTGGCCGTATCGACCTGGGCAAAACGGCATCCCCGCTGGCGCGCCTCTTTTTCTGCCGCCAGCACCAACTGACTTCCCGTGCCCTGCCCCCGGAGCCTTTCGCTGACCCAAAGCAAATCGATGCGTAACCAGTTACCTGTCGTCGTACCGGTTAACCCTGCCAGCTTCTTCCCCTGAGAATCACAGATAAACAGCCCCAGCGGTTTAATCAGGTCCACGTCAAAAAATTTGCTGTTATGCGCATTCAGGCCCAGCCGGAGTTCATCCTGATCTTTACTGGTCACCTTATCAGTGAGGGTAATCTGCATTGGCATTCCTTATCGCGGCAAATCAGGAGTCGTTACGTTGCCTGTCGTCGTAACGTTCAAGGCTCAGGACGTCTACGTCACGCCTAGCGCTGCGGCTGCAGGGCACCAGCGCGTCGCTGTCATGGTAAACAAAGAAGGTGTCGAGATTGCTTTTGTTGACGATGAGCTGATCGCCGTTGCGGAAGCGGGTAATGGCCACTTTGTCACCGCCCTCAATCTGCGTGTTCAGCTGCCCCGCCGCAATCTGGAAGTGCTGTTTGGGCCACGAGAGCGTACTCAGGCCATATTCAGCGCGTGAAATGGTCATGGTAGGCCGACCGGGACAATGGATCTGGAATTCGCTTTCGCTCCACGCTGACGCGCTGTAACAGGCCAACAGGCACAGGGCAAGACGGACTGCTTTCATCTGATTTCCTCCGCTGAATACGTCATTTCCCATTGTCAGGGGAGTTTATCACAATAAAAGCCAGGCAGAGCACGACGGGACAGGTAGCCGCAGGGATTCAGGCGTGCCGGAGAGACAGCCGCTTACATGCCCTGCGCACCACCAGAAAACCGAACGGGCGGCATGGCATCGGGTAAACCACGGCTTAATTAGTCTGCAGCCACTTCCGCTGCGACCAACATCAACGCCAGGTCGGCGTGTTCGCTGTCGAAGCTGCTCATCACATCGCGAATTTCAGCGGCACAGGCTATAACCTGCTGCCTTTTTTCTGCATCCAGCGCTTCAATGGCGTGGCGAATAATCATTAGGCTGGCTTCTTCTTCTTTCATCATTTATCCCTGAATTTGCTTAAGCGATGCGCAAAGATGGCAAGAATAACGTTTATTCCACCTCAAAGTCATCTTTTGCATTTCTGTTGCTTAACCTTTGAGCAAAGCACAAATCCGCCTGTGTAGCAGAACTGCTATGATCATGTTATTTGCGGCGCAACAGGATAGAATCGTTCACCGCTTTTATGGACTTGGGCAGGGACAGGATATGTTGCGATCGGTAGTTTTCATTTTTATGGCACTGCTTGCGGGCTGCTCATCGTCGCCGAAAGGCGTGGAATGCCCGGGCGAGGTCAGCACCCTTTACGGTCAGTCGTTGGGCCAGACCCAGGGGACGATTTTCGATCTGGTCACCTCATTTAGCGTCAGTCGGGACGGCGCAAGCGTGCAGAGCGGTCCGCTACAGTCGCAGGATCGCTTCCAGTACATTCCCTCCGCCGTCACGCGTGAGGGTTATTATGCGCAGCGCCTGTCGGACAAGCAGTTCCGGCTCATCAATCCCTATCAGGATACCCTGATCACCTGGACCTGCCCGTAGAGGGGTGAATTCAGGCGCAGAGTGGTATAGTGTCAGGAAACGTCAAGAGACAGGTCATCCTTCACATGGAAAAGCGTCTGGATAACAACGGCTATATCGATTTTCCCTTCCCGGCGACCCGCAATGAAGACGGTACCGTCAATCCCTGCGGCATCGACTTAACGCTGGAAACAGATCGCCTTGAAGAGGTTGCGGTGCTGCGCCACTCAGCAAACCTGCAGCGTCTGGTGGAAGAGGTGAATCTACAGGACGGGCTGTTTATGACGCTGGCCTGCGACTGGCAACAGCAGGAAAACGCGGTGTGCGGATTTATTGATATCGCCTTTCGTCCCGAGTTGCCTGGCCATTCACATGCTGAGACGCTGCAGCTGGAAACCGCGTTTTACACCTATCTCAAAGAGCAGGCGCAACAGCATGGGCTGGCAGCGGATGCACTGGTTAACTATGCCCGTGCTGTACTCGACTGGGGCTGGTCGCCGCTGCAGCAACGTCAGCGCCGTTATGAAAAAATTACAATCCAGTACTATTGCCCTCAGTCGGAGGATGCGGAATGGTGCTTCGACCATATTCGCCACTTTCTGGTGAGCTGGTACCCTAAGTACACCCTCGCTCCGGGCAATGCCGTTTTGTGAAACAGCTGGTAATGATTTTTCCCTGCACACGTTAGCCACTGGCGTGTTGTCGCGTTTTCCCGCTTCATCCCCCTGCCTGTGCGCCATTCAGGCCAGAGACATGACGCGGCGGCAAATATTTTCCCCTGACCTTTGGCTCCTGAACAGAAGATTAATGCGCCCTGAGGCAGCACGACGGCAAAGCTTTGCTACGCTTTAGATGACTGTGATAACCAAGGAGATGAAGCATGTCAGGAAAAATTGAAGATGCAGTGAAAGAAGTCGCCGGTGCCGCAGAGCAACAATGGGGTGAAGTTACCGACTCCCCGCGTCACCGTGCTCGTGGTGCAGCACGCCGCTACACTAATCAGGCCTCCTACGCCGCACGTGATGCCGCTGATTGCATCAAGGATCAGGTGCAGTCTAACCCGTTCGCGGGTCTGGCCGTAGCCGCTGGCGTTGGCGTGGTACTTGGCTTCCTGCTGGGCCGCAAATAAGTCTCAAAACGGGAGCGTTGGCTCCCGTTTTACCCTCATACCAGATCGCGCAGATGATCGTCTTTGTTTAACGTCATCAGTGCTGGTATCGATACCAACGCCGTTGCCATCATGTACCACGCCGGAATATCCAGATTGCCCGTCTGCCTGACCAGCCCTGTAATAATCAACCCTGCACAGCCCGAGAAAACGGCATTCGATAGTGAATATGCCAGTCCCAGCCCGGTGTAGCGAACCCGAGTGGGAAACATTTCCGCCAGCATCGCCGGCCCCGGCCCTGCCAGTAAGCCCACCACGCCGCCAGCAATAAACACCACCAGTGCTTTGCTGGTTAACGCCACCGTTTCCGCCTGCAGCACCTTCAGCAGCGGCATCGCCAGTAGCAGCAACAGTATGCTGGCCACCACCATCACCCGGCGGCGCCCTATTCTGTCACTGAGCATCCCCGCCGGAATAATGGTCAAGGCAAACCCCAGATTGGAAATCACGGCGATCGCCAGCGCCTGGTGCAGTCCGGTGTGCAGGGCGGACTGAAGGTAGGCTGGCATAATGACCAGACAAGTGTAACCCGCCGCTGACCACAGCATCACGCGCGCCACGGCCAGCAGAAGGGTTTTCACCGTCTGGAGCGGTGCGGCTTTGCCCTCCTTCTGCTGCTGTTGCTGACGGACAAACCCGGGCGTTTCGTCCATTGCCAGTCGCAGCCAGAGCGCCACCATGCCCAGCGGAAACGCCAGGACAAACGGAATCCGCCAGCCCCAGGCCAGCATGGCTTGTGGGCTGAGCGTAAACGACAACAGCGCCACCAGCCCAACGCCAGCCAGCAGGCCCAACGCCACCGTGAGCGACTGCCACGCCCCATACAGGCCGCGCTTGCCTCGCGGCGCAAATTCCGTCATCAGGGATACAGCACCGCCGTATTCTCCTCCGGCAAACAACCCCTGCAGGATACGCAGCCCGGTCAGGATTAACGGTGCTGCGATGCCCCATGTGGCATAGGTCGGCACCAGGCCAATGGCCGTGGTCGCCAGCGTCATAAATACCAGCACCATAATCAGCGTCGGTTTACGGCCAATGCGATCGCCGATGCGGCCAAACACCAGTGCCCCCAGTGGCCGAAAGAAAAACGCGACGGCAAAGGAGGCCCAGGTGAGAATCAGCCCACTCAAGGCCGACTCGCCCTGTAACTGGAAAAAGTTTTGCGCAATCAGCGTGGCGAGAAAGCCGTAAATGGCGAACTCATACCACTCAATAAAGTTGCCAACCGAACCCGCAACCAGCGCACGTTTATGTTGCTTTACCTGGGGTGAACAAGTTTCCATTTGACTATCCTCAACTTGCAGCCTGCAAAACCAGTACGGCGATGTGTGAGATAGTATAGAATTCCAGCAGATAAGGTTAGGTATCCCAGACGAGAATAATGACATCACAGCATAATGCCCTTTTCAGTCATCTGAGCAGCGTGCTCAGCGCCGAGAGCAAAACCCCGCTCTATAAACGTTTCGTGCAGGTAATCAAAGACGCCGTGCGCGACGGACTGCTGCGTCACGAAGAGGTGTTGCCCAGCGAGCGCGAATTTTCTCACTATCTGGGCATTTCCCGCATCACGGTGCGTAAAGCGATGGATGCGCTCTCTCAGGAAGGGATTGTTCATCGCACGCGTGGCTATGGCACACAGATTTGTCGCGCACTGGAATACTCACTGAAAGAGCCGCAGGGATTTTCACAGCAGGTCGTATTACGGGGTAAAAAGCCCGATACGGAATGGCTGCAAAAGCATCGTATCCGTTGCGAAGATGACATTGCGCAGAAGCTGCAGCTGCCCCCGGACAGTGAGGTCTATTTGCTGAAGCGCCTGCGTTATGTCGATCAACAGGCCGTGTCCGTGGAAACGTCCTGGGTGCCGTGCGATTTGATCAACGATGCCAGCGACATCGGTATTTCGCTGTACGACTATTTTCGCCGCCACCAGATCCAGCCGGTAAAAACGCAAAGTCGCGTCAGTGCGCAAATGCCGGATGCCGAATTACAGCGCCTCATTGCCCTGCCCGAGCGGATTCCCGTACTGGTGATTAAGCAGTTAGCGCTGGATGCGCGCGAACGTCCTCTGGAATACAGCATCAGCTACTGTCGCAGTGATTTGTACGTGTTTATTGCCGAGTAAGACACTGCTGCCAGTGGCGAATCAGGGCAGCACGGTCGGGGGCGGTATCGCCTCCACGCTGCGCAACCACGAATGATGCGACGGCATTGCCCAGCTCAACTGCGCTATCAAGTGGCCAGCCAGAGGCGAGCGCAGCCAGTAACCCTCCCGTGTGGCTGTCACCGGCCCCAATCGTATCGACCACCGCCGTGCTGAAGGCTGCGATCCAGCCGTACTGTCCGTGATGGCTGAAGCCTGCACCTTCGCTATCCAGCCTGACCACCAGCGGGCTGGCAAAATGTGTTGCCCACTGGGTAATCAGTGCCTGCGCGTTAAAAGCCCCGTCCTGCTGCAAACGCTGGTGCCAGACGTGTTCGGCTTCCTGGCGATTAAGCGTAATCAACGGCTGCAGCGCCATCACGCGCTGCCAGTGTTCCGGCGCGATCGCAGGCAGACGCGGCCCAAAATCGATTGCCAGCCGCGGCCTGTTTGCCAGCCCTTCCAGCCAGGACAGCAGTGTTTCCGCATTCCTGCCGATGAGCTGATAACCCGACAGATACAGCCAGCCTTCTGCGTGAAGTGGAACAGAAGCCAGCATCGCCTCATCCCACTGGTTCTCCACCCCGGCCACCGACAGGAACGTGCGTTCTCCGTCGGGTTCAACCAGCGCCAGGCACCAGCCGTTGTCGCCCTTAGAGGTTTCCGTGACGCTGGTCAGCCCACAGGCCGTAAGCTTTTGCCGAATAAGCTCAGCCCAGACGCCCTGACCGAGCGGTAACGCAGAAACGGCATCCATACCTAAGCGGTGCAGCGCCAGCGCCACGTTCAACGCACAGCCTCCCACGCCCACACTTTGCTGCTGCAGCGCGCTGTCGCCGCCGCGCTGGGGAAGCTGCTCGGCGCGGGCGATGACATCCACGACGGCGGCGCCCAGTACGACGATCGGGGCCCGGTTGCCTAATGTTGCCACGCTCTGGGGATCAACCATGCGCCGCCTCCCGCTTGTGGCGAAAAGCGGTAAACGCCCGGCCATAGCTCTCAAAATCCAGTTTATTTACGCTATCCAGCTGCTGTCTGAGCGCAGGGTCAATGGCATCAATACCGTTAAGCGCACCACAAATGGCAACCGCCATCGCACCAATGGTGTCCGTGTCGCCGCCCAGATTGGCGCAAAGAATGGCACAGCGGTTGGGATCGGTTCCTGCCAGTTCAACCATCGCGATGGCGGCGGGCACGGACTCGATGGTGCTGGTGCCTGTTCCTACCAGGGCATAAATGTTCTCCATAGTGGATTCAACACCGCGTCCCTGATCAACCACCGAAAACGCCAGCTCGAGGCGCGAAGACATCGCCGCACTAAAGGTGGTTATCTGCCGCTCCTGCGCCGCACGCGCGACGGCCGGCAGCGCGTCACGAATCTGTCTCCAGCCTGCGCCCTCTATCGCCCGGGACACGGCCCAGGCAATCACGGTTGCCCCGGCAATCGCGATGTCAGCCTTGTGAGTGGGGCTGGATGCCAGCGCAACCGCATCAATAAAACCATGCAAATCTCGCGCGGGTAACAGGCAGCCCAGCGGGGCAATACGCATCGCCGCCCCATTTGTCAGGCCGTTGTTTTCCAGCGCGCTGATCGGCTGGCCGGCCTGTAACGCGCGCAGTGCGATTTTTGATGTGGGCCCCAGAACATTTTTATTAAACGCGTCAAACCCTTCTGCCCAGCGCAGGATGTTAAGACCAATGGTTTCAGCGACGATCTCTCCGTCATGACGGATGATGGCATCGGCCAGCGCCAGCGCCATCGAGGTATCGTCAGTGAACTCGGCGCGGCCGAAATAGCAGGCGGCGTTATTCTCTGCCGGGCCGGGCAGGAAACGATCAATCCAGCCAAAATGTGCTTTTACGCGGCTTCGCGGCCAGAGTTCTGACGGCATGCCCATGGCATCGCCAAGCGCCTGACCATAAAACGCGCCGGTGATCCTTTGTTGTACGGTAATCATCTTCTCTTCCTTATTTTTGGCTTTCCGTCGCGGCGGCAGGCTCAACCACGTTAAGCTCATCGCTGCGTTTTTTTGTATCGCGGAACAGCAGAATAAACGCCACGGTAATCACTATGATCATCACGCTGCCAAACAGCCACATTCCCGCCCAGTTGAACGTCAGGCCGTTGCGCGGTTGACCATAGGCAAACATCTCCTGCATCAGATAACCCCCCAGGCGATAACCCAGTAGGCTGCCGATTCCCTGACAGGCCAGGGTAATCAATCCCTGCGCCGCATTGCGCATGCTGACAGGGGATTTTTTATCGACGTAGATGTAGGCAGTAATAAAGTAAAAGTCATAGCTGACGCCGTGCAGCAGAATGCCCATAAATAACAGGCCATAGGTAAGCAGGTTCTGATCGCTGCCAAAAACAAAAAACAGATAACGCAGCGCGGCCGTTACCAGACCGAGCAGCAGGACCTTGCCGATACCAAAACGTTTGATAAAGAACGGCAGCGCCAGTAAAAAAAGAATTTCGGACATCTGCCCTAGCGTCATCCAGCCCGTGGCGTGCGCCAGACCCACTTCGGTCAGGAAGCCCTCGGCAAAGATGTAATAGAACGCCAGCGGCATACTGAACAGGAAGGAACAGACAAAAAAGACCAGGAAGCTGCGATCTTTTAACAGATGCAGGGCATCCAGGCCCAGCGCGGTTCGCACACTAAAGGCGCCGGTACTTTTAGGCTCCGTGGCGGGCAGCATAAAGGCGAATATACCCAGCAGCAGCGAGCTGGCGGCGGTAATCAGCAGCGGCACATTGCTGGCGGAGATATCACCGAAGCCCAGTAACGACGGCAGAAAACCGCAGACGATACCGGACGCGATCCAGCCGAGCGTACCCAGCACGCGGATACGCGGATAATCACGCTCCACGTCTGCGACATGCGAAAACGCAATGCTGTTGGTAAGGGCAATCGTGGGCATATAGGTCAGCGCATACAGCAGCAACAGGGGAAAGAAACCGCTGAAGTGCGTTTGCTGCGCCGCGAAGTACATCAGCCCGGCGCCCACAATCATCAGCACACCCAGCACTTTCTGGGCCTGAAAAAAGCGGTCTGCCAGCGATCCCACCAGAATGGGCGACAGAATGGCGGCAATGGAGGTACAGGCATAGCACCACGCAATCTCGACAGGTGTGAAACCATTTTTGCTAAGGAAGGCCCAGAGCGGGACAAACCACGCGCCCCAGATAAACCATTCCACAAACATCATCAATGACAGGCTGGCCGTTTTCGTTTTCATTATGGTGTGTTCCCCGGTGTTGGTAAGGCCAATCTAACACCACAGACATAACCTTTATAATACCTTTAGGGGAAATTTTGAGCTACATCGCACTCTATTTTTTCGCCTTTGTTGCCTGGTCTGTTAACGGCTTCAAAAAGATAGCGCGATATGACGGCAGAGGGCTTCCCTGAGCCCAACGCGGCGTACAGGCACCTGATGTTGCGGGATGAGGGCTCAGGGAAGGTGGTGGTCACAGGCTGCAGGCATGATGCTCAGCCCGTTCTCAGAATTGCGCCGTGCCGTCTCAGCCCGTTGCGATAAAGCGCCACTACGCACGACGGCGCCGCCTCTGAACAGGGAGAGACACTCAGCGAGGGAATCCCCGAGGCTTTTCCATACGAAATCCCATGCCGATGAGTCGGCCAAAAATAAAGCGTAAAAAGGGATATTTACGGATGATGCCGGGCATTTTGCTTGTGCCTTCCCCGCCGGGTTTCTTTTTACTGCTCATTTTTATTTGCAGGAACTGCGTCGCAACGGTGGGAAACTGACGGCGCTGCTGTACTTTTTTCAAATCCCTGAACGTAACCTTCCTCTTTAACAAAGGCCGGGTAAGCAGATTCGCCGTGGCCACCGCATCCTGGATGGCAAGATTAACCCCCACTCCGCCAATGGGTGACATCGCATGAGCCGCATCACCGATGCAGAGCACGCCCGGTTTTGCCCACTGATTCAACCTGTCGATACGGATTGACAGCAGTTTGAAATGCTCCCAGCTGTCAATTTCCGCCAGCCGTTCGACGCTAAAAGGTGAGACGGTGGCAATGTTGTGTTTCATCGCCTCGAGCCCCCGGGCCTGGATCGCGTCAAACTGCCCTTTTTCAATCGTCAGCCCACACTGCCAGTAATCGCCCCTGTCGATCACGATAACGTTATTTCGCGGGCCAGTGTGGCCCATCCCTGACTGCGGATCCTCTGGCTGTTTGTTCAGGCGAAACCACAAAACGTCGCGTGGTGAACCAAAATGCTGGCTCACCAGTCCGGCCTGTGCGCGAACGGCAGAGTTGCGCCCGTCTGCCCCCACCACCAGGCGGGAACGTATCTCAACGGGCTGACCCGACTGTAACGCCAGAACACCCCTAACCTCACCCTCTTCAATGATCAACTGGCTTAACGAGGTGGATTTTAGCAGGGTGAAGCCGGGAAACTGCGCGCTCTGTTCCGCCAGAAAATTCAGGAAATCCCACTGCGGCATGAAGGCGATAAAACGACACTGCAGCGGCAGGCGCGAGAAATCGGCCATCGTGACCTCCTCGCCCCCCATTTCCGCCTGCAGCTTTTCCGCACGCTGATGAGGGAGTTTCAGCAGATCGTCCAGCAGGCCCAGCTGATGCATGACCTCCAGCGTAGAAGGATGGATCGTGTCACCACGAAAATCACGGAGAAAATCGGCATGTTTTTCCAGCACGACAACCTGCAAACCGGCGCGAGCCAGTAGATAGCCCAGCATCAAACCGGCCGGGCCGCCGCCGACGATACAGCAGTCAGAAACAACGTGTTCAGTGGATGGCATAGCTTACCCCTCATAATATGCGTGGTAAGTGTATGCCACTGTAGATGATTTAAGTACCGGGAAACGACAGGGATAAGCGTTGTTGTGCTGGCCAGTCCAGGTCCACCCGTACAATAACGGAATCATCAGGCGTTCTCTTCTTTTATCTCTACCAGCACCAGCGGACATTTTCTCACCTGGCAGGCGTGATGATAGGCCATGGAGCATACTGAGCAGTAATCGGCAGAATCTGACTGATACTCGTACTCCTGAAAATAGCGAAAGCCGCGGCTGTCAGCATAGGCGCGCGCGCTGGTGAAAGCGTGGTCAGCAAGCTGCTCGTCCAGCTGCATGAACGTAAGTGCGGAGGGGTTGTGATAACCCACTTTAATACGATATGTGGTCATGGTGACGAGTATTGCTGTGCAGAGCAGCCTTAGCCAGACATTTTGGGTGTTGACTGTGATAGTTAAAAATTATCAAAACGATGCTGGCCTTGGTGAACCTCAGCGTCACTAAACCTTTCCAGGGGAAATACGCATCCGTCTTGTTTAAACATGCCTCCCTTTTGTTCTTTGGTATGCACACAGGCAGGCGCCCGGCTGACGTAAAATCCTGTTCAGCCCCCGTTTCTCTGACTGCATGATCGCCGACATAAAAAAAGGCCAGACCACTATATTTATACTCTTTAACGTCTCCGTGATTATTTACTGTGAAAAACGTCGCTGGATGACCATGAAATCAAATTGTCAAAACACTTAAACAACTCACATTTAACTGTAAAGGTACACTTTAGGATAAATATAACAAAACAACTTTAGGTACTCTACATGTAGCACCATAAGGCACAGGAAACTCTACGCAAGGTAAAAACAACAGATTAAACTTAACAAATAATGTTTATATTTTTAATGAGCATACAGAGCAGAGCGTTTAGTTTTGCACAACGATAAACCTTGAATTTTAATAAAGGATGCAAAATTTATCATTTTGTGCTGTTTTTTTATTGATCATTTGCCCTTGAGGACGGGAATAATCCTGGATGAACTTAAATATTCTTAAAGAGGAACTGTGAAAGATAATCATTTAGTCATCGTAGTTTTAACAATCTCAGGAAGATTTCCGCGTAATGAAGCATCAAATTGTGCGTAACCGACATCGGAATTTTCCTTGTGATAAAAGCCGACCTTTCTTTTAACCCATTGAAGGAAAAGGAAACTCACTGTTATGATGGGTTCAACTTTCTTAACAAGCGGTAGAAATCGGCTGATGAGAAGGATAACCAAAGAGGATGTTCGCTGCTCAAGTTGTAAATATTGTTGCCAACTGACCAGCAGCACCCAGGAAGAGATATTGCGATGCCCACTCCAGAAGATTGCCGTATGGCCAGGCAATAATTATTTTTTGATAAAAGGTGTTCTGTCGTTGGTCGCTGGAAGATACGAGAGCCTGTTCTGCAGAGGATGTATATTCGTTGACTTTTCGATTCATAACCTCCGTTATTTTACCAGCAAAAACTGGATGGATTATCTTCGAGGGACCGGCCTTGCCATTATCATCATCAGCGATCGCCGAATGGAATCTCTGGCGTCATTTTGGTGGAGACAGGAACCCACGATAAATACTGTGATTTATGCAGACGGTAAAATTGAGGATATTAAAAAAGCGGTCAATGCCTGTTATTACGGACTAAAGGGAGGTGAAAGAAAACGCGTCAACGCCTTGACGCAGGAAGAAGTTAAATTTTTGGACCTTGCCAATTATGGCCATTCGCTGGGTGAAATTTCCAGCGAAATGAAACTTGGCCTTAAGAAGGTTTACATCATTAAAGACGCTGTCAGAAGGAAAACTGGAATCAATCTTAATCAGTTACTTTCCAGTTAATTAATCATAAAGGAAGATAAAATGACTTATCACACCAATAAATTTAGCTTGTCTCTGATTGTGAGTGCCTTTGTGCTGTCAGGATATGCACAAGCAGACTCTGCTAATACCATTAATTTTCAGGGCGAAGTCTCTGATGAAACCTGTTCAGTTACCATTAACGGCAATGAAAGTTCACCCGTTGTGCTGCTTCCTACCGTAAGTAAAGCGGATTTAGATACCAGTGGTAAGACGGCAGGTAAAACTGACTTTACCGTCGGTCTCACAGGCTGCAGCGGTTCGGCGACCACCACCCAAATCTCAACGGTATTCGTGGGCAATAACGTGAGCGCAGCAGGTAACCTGACGAACACCGGGACGGCTGAAAATGTTGAGATTCAGATGCTGGATACGGCGGGTACGGTAATCAACCTGACGGGGGGCTTTACCGGTAGCGGTGACTTAAGTTTATCCGCGAATGAGACTGAAAAGTCAGCGACCTATGGCGCGCAATACTTTTCAACCGGGGTGGCAACATCCGGCACGGTCGCTGCCTCCATTCAGTATGCCATAACTTACCGTTAATTCAGCTCGGGTGCGCCCCGGTTATTATGAGGCGCACGTTTTTTTGAGGCAAAAAATATGAAAAACCGCTGGCTGGTGTTGGCGCTCAAATTATTTTTTCTTACTTTTCTGTTCTTAGTTGCAGTAAATAACGCCAGAGCGAACGTGACTATTCTGGGTAGCCGTGTCATTTACCCTGCCAATGCAAAAACCGTTGATGTGCAGTTAAAAAACAATGGTGATATCCCCTATGTTATTCAGGCCTGGTTCGATAACGGTGATGCCAATTCTCAACCTGAGCAAAGCAGTCAAACGCCCTTTATTGTGACACCACCCGTTTTTCGTATACAGCCCAGAACTGGCCAAATTGCACGAATTATATTCAACGGTAGCCGGCCTCTCCCTCAGGATCGTGAGTCTGTCTTTTGGTTTAACACATTGCAGATCCCCCCTGCGAATCTGAAAAATGAAAATAATCAAAATGCCATGATGGTCATGTTACGAAACCGCCTTAAAATCTTTTACCGTCCTGTTTCAGTGGGAAACCCGACTAATATATTAAAGAACATCTCGCTTAAAATCGTTCACGACAATCATAAAGGGCTGGGCATTGAAATCGACAACCCTCAACCCTGGCATGCTTCATTACTCGACATTTCGTTTAAGGTGGCAGATCAAAACCTGCATTCCGATGCTGATATGATTCCACCTTTTAGCAAAAAAACCTTTTGGTTCAATGCGGATAAAAAACGTTTACAGGGCGTAAACATTATCTCCGTTGCTGCAGTTAACGATCAGGGAGCCAGAATAAGTGAAAACTATAAGGTTGAAATTAATTAACTTAAAATTAATTGCATTCACCATTTCGATTTCCTTTTCTCAGCATGCTTACTGCGAAGATTATTATTTTGACTCAAGCCTGTTTAAAGGCTCGGCATTTGGACAGAACATTGAACAATTTAATCAGAACGCCACGCCTGCTGGCAATTATCTGGTCGATATTTATCTCAATGATAAACGGGTTACATCCGGTGTCAAAATCGCGTTTATCCAGTCTGACCACCAACAGGATGCGGAACCTTGCCTTCCGTCAAAGATTATCGCCCTGCTACAGCTAAAAGCACCACCCACGCCTGAACCTGAAGAGCAGTGTCATCCACTGGGTCACTGGTCATCAGACGGCCATTGGCAATTTGACCCGGCGTCACTGCAATTACAGCTCAGGATCCCAAACTCAAGCCTCGATAAGAAGCCAAGAGGTTACATCCCAACATCTGAATGGGAAGAAGGGATTAGTGCAGTATTTTTTCGGCACAACACCAATTACACCTGGACCGAAAACCGTACGTCTGATTATCGCTATCAATATTTATGGAGCGGGATCACCGCGGGCACCAATCTGATGAAGTGGCAGTTCCGCCATCAAGGTAATGCGCGCTATATCAATGACAGTGCAGGCGGCAGTCGATACCGTTACAACACCGTGAAAAGCTGGGTACAACGCCCGCTGGAACAGCTTAACAGCATACTGTCTTTGGGTGACAATGCCACCGACAACTCCCTGTTTGGCAGCCTGGCTTTTAACGGGATTAAATTGTCTACCGACCCACGGATGTGGCCACAAGGCAGGCGGGGTTATGCGCCTGAAGTCAGGGGCGTGGCAACCTCCAGCGCGCGGGTTGTCATTAAACAACTGGACAAAGTGATCTATGAAACCACAGTGCCACCAGGCCCTTTTGTCATTGATGACTTGTACAACACGCGCAATCAGGGTGATCTCGCTGTTGAGGTCATTGAAGCTAACGGTAAGCATTCGACCTTTACCGTCCCTTACGCTTCCGTTCCAGACTCTGTGCGCCCGGGCAACTGGCAGTACTCGCTGGCGCTGGGACGGGTTCGCCAATATTACCGTGTCGATAACACCTTTTTTGAGGGCATTCTGCAACGGGGCATCAGTAATCGCCTGACGGCGACGGCGGGTACCAGGCAGGCAAACGATTATCAGGCGTGGCTGTTGGGTGGCGTGCTGGCAACAGAGATCGGCGCACTGGGAATGAACAGCACCTTTTCACATGCGCGGGTTGAACAGAACAAAACAGTGTCAGGCTGGCGTGCGGAGATCAACTACAGCAAAACGTTTGACACAGGCACCAACCTGGTTCTGGCTGCCTACCGCTATTCAACGAGTGGGTTCCGTGATTTGCAGGATGTTCTGGGCGTAAGACGTCAGCAAGACGCAGGTATTCAGTATTATTCTGATTCGTTAAATCAGCGTAACCGTTTGACTGCCACACTGAGTCAGTCCATGGACAGATTCGGTTTGATCAGTTTGAGTGCCAGTACTGCTGATTATTACAATAACCAGTCGCGCATTACGCAATTACAACTTGGCTACAGCAATACCTGGAAAACGATCAGCTACGGTATCAACATAGGTCGTCAGCGTACGGCCTGGTATAACAACCGCTATGATTCAGGTTTTTCCCCGGAGCAGGATGACAGCCGCCAGCAAAAATACACCGAAAATACCTTTTCACTCAACGTATCCATTCCGCTTGACTGGGGTAAAAGCCTTTCATCAGTCGCTTATAACGTTAACCAGTCCAGTCAAAATCGCAACGCATCCCTGTCGCTATCGGGAACGGCAGGCGATAACCGTGACTTATCTTATTCACTCTACTCTGGCCTCGATCAGAACCGGGATGGGCAGCGCAATCGTGCCCTGAGTTTCGGTGGCAATCTGCAACAAAATACCCGACTGGGCGCGGTACGCGCCAGTTATGGGCAGGCCGAGAGTTATCGCCAGGTCGGATTAGGCTCATCAGGCACCCTGGTTGTGCATCGCGGTGGGGTAACGGTGGGCCCCTATACCAGTGATACGTTTGCGTTAATAAAAGCCGAGGGCGCGCAAGGCGCGACAGTGCGTAATGGTCAGGGTGCCGTGGTGGATGCGTTCGGCTATGCCATTTTACCTTCTCTGACCTCCTATCGTGAAAATACCGTCAGTCTGGACACACTCAACATGCGGGCTGATGCGGAACTGAGCGGTGGAAGTCAACGCGTGGTGCCTTATGCCGGTGCGGTGGTGCAGGTGCATTTCGCCACGCTCAAAGGCAAAGCGGTCCTCATCAATCTGAAAACAGCCAACGGTGAGATGCCGCCCATGGGCGCTGAGGTCCGTGACGCAGAGAATACGGTAATCGGCGTGGTTGGCCAGGGGGGACAGCTATATGCGCGCGTGCCTCATGACTCGGGGGTGCTCCGCGTAGGCTGGAATAACAACGGGCCGCAGCGCTGCCGGGTTAATTATCAGATTACCGGCCAGTTTGACAGCCAAATCATCCACCTCGACAGCCTGTGTAGCAAGGAGTGATGCAATGTCTTTACATCGATCTTTTTTCTTCATCGCAATGCTGAGCGCAACGCCGCTGCCGCTGCTGGCAAACTGCAGCAAGGTAACGAGCGCATCTTCACTTTCAACGGAAGCGAAGGAGGCAGGTTACACGGCAAGTTCGTGGTCAGGTGCCTGCGATAACTGCTCAGGCAATGTGGGCCTGCCGTCGATCATCAGCATCAACACGGGCAATACTTTTCAACCCTCTGGTACGCTGCTGGCGAGTTCAGTGGGTAATTTTCTGACAGCATCCACTAACAAAGCCTACACGCCGAATCAGATTCTTTATCGGTGCGCGCTGGCCGATGCCGATAAACTGTATGAAATGTACGCCACCAATGGCGATTCAACCTTTGCCGGGAAAAACAGCACCAGCGAAGTCGACGGTGCTTATTATGACTATGTGAAAAATGTTGCCGTTCGCTTGACTAATCTTGCCACAGGAGAATATTACAGCCGTTACTGGAAGAGCCGTAAACTCACCGCTGATGACTGGTATTCCGATGGACAGTATATTTATATCCCCGCCAGCGCTTTCAGTAATGTGCTTTATGAGATGTTTAAAATTGACTCTACCCGCTATTACGGAAACAGCGCTAATCGTTACGTCGATGGCCATGCACAACCACGGGGATATATCGCTTTTAAAGGACCAGGGTTAGATACAAATAACCTTGATGAAGGCAAAGACAGTAACACTGTCTGGAACGGATTTCACAACAACTGGCCTGGCGGCTGGAGCACATATAAAAACGTCACCTATGTCCGCGGTGCAATCTGTGAAGTGAAAGATTACCCTTCCGTCGTATTGCTTCCTACCGTCAGCACCGCCACGCTGGCCGCAGGCGGTAACAGTCAGGCGCCCTTTTCTGTCGCGATTCAGTGTGAATCGGGCGCGATTTCCAGCATCAACGCGTCAACCAGCAGCGCAGCGAATGTCGCCATGGGCTTTCTGGTCAATCAACCCAACGCCGTGGCTAAGGCGAACAGCCTTGGCCTGGCGACCAGCGGCGGCGGCTTGACCTGGCTACTGGACACCCGGTATGGCGATAGCGACGTTGCGTCAGGTGTAGGAATAAAAATCTATAACAGCAATGGAACAGCCATGAATTTATTACCGGATTTTACCAGCACCGGTTCAGGAAACAGTCGTGGATGGTATGCCTATAAAGACCTAACCTCACTGGTTTCCTCAAGTCATGGTGAAACCTATCAAGGAGACTTCACCGCCTCGCTTGAAGCCATTCCCGGACAGATCACTACTGCAGGAACCGTCAATGCTCAGTTACAGGTCGTTGTTAGTTTTCAGTAGATTCATGCTGCTGTCGATGTTTGTGCTACCGGGCGCCAATCTGGCCGCCGTGAATATCGATAAAACACGGATTGTTTTTAACGCTGGGGACACTGCACAATCCGTAAACCTGATAAACAAGGCAGAAAGCCCTGCCATTGTACAAATCTGGACGGATGAAGGTGATATCCATCTGTCGCCCGATAAAAGTAAAACACCTGTGATGGTCGTACCACCGGTATTGAAAATGATGCCGGGCGAGATGCGTTCGTTGCGGCTAATGCTGACATCCCGAACGGGCCTGAATGCCGATAAAGAGAACCTGTACTGGCTGAATATTTATCAGATTCCGGCGTTGACCAGGACGTCAGGCAACGCCGCCCGAAAAGTCGTGTTACCCTTGCGTCTGCGTCTCAAGGTGTTTGTCCGCCCCGCCGGACTTAGCGCTCCTCAGACGAAAGACGCAAAAAAATTACGCTTTATTCAACATGATCGGGCGCTGAGAATCATGAATCCCGCGCCATGGTTTACCAGCATGAATGCTGAAGTAGCCAACGAAGTGCTGAAAGACATCATGATTGCCCCCTTTTCATCAATTACGATACCGGTTAAGGCCGGGCTTCACGCCGGTGATAATATTCACTATGAAGTCATTGATGATCAGGGGAATGCGTCCCGCTATCAGTCCAGTATTGAACCTCAGACTGCGTCAGGTTAAGCAGTAAATCGAAGACAATATTATCCGGGCGTACGTTCAGCGCCCGGACAATATTAACGTTACAATGCGGTGTCCTGACCGACCAGATTGCGCTCTACGGCGTTGCAGACCTTAACACTACTTATCCCTTTTACCCCATCAGACTCGTCTGCGGGGGACAACACCTGATGAATCGCGCTGTCCTGAACAGGCGCAGCACCATCAATCGCATTCTGATCGCTGAACAATGCGACTGTCGGCGTCTGCACTGCTACGGCAAGATGCAAGGGACCCGTATCGCCCACCACCAGGGTTTTAAAGCCGCTGATCTTTTCCGCCAGTTGAATAAGGTTTGTGGTACCTGCCACGTTTTTTACCCGTTCACTGGGCATCTTCATGCCTTCAATGATGCGTTGATTCAGGGCCTTTTCACCCGGCGCCCCCACGAGTTCAATGGTCAGGTCGGCATGACGGGAAAGTAACATATCAATGAGTTGTGAATAAGAGCGGTCAGGCCAGCATCGTTCTAAACTCGATGCGCCAGCATGGATACCCACAACTGGTGAGCTATGACTCTGACGTTTGTAGGGCGCCGGAATAAACATATTTTCTGACGGCATTGTAATACCGACAGAACTTAACATATCTTTTTTCTGATGAATGAGATGAATATTGCCTTGCTTCCGGTTGTCATAAAACGCGGACAGGCAGTTTTCCAGAATAAAGTTTTCTTGCCCCTGGTAATCCGCATAGTAAACGTCTTTCAGTATATAGTCAGACCCTGCCAATGAGGCGGCGACAATGTCATAGGGTGCGCGCGAGTGCATGATAAAGGTTGCCTCAACCTGCTCTTTGCGTAACGCTTTAACCAGTTTCATCATGCCGCCGACTTTACCGTCCCAGTATAAAATTTTGTCAATCAGCGGGCTTTTTTCTACCAGCGCAAGATTACGTGGCTGGATTACCATAACGATTTTGGCATCAGGCCAGCGGTTTTTTATCGCGCCAATCGCGGGCGTATTAAACATAAAATCGCCAAGGGCCGTGTTCGAAATAATTGCGATGCTTTTGAGTTTGTGTTGCTCAGAAAAACGGGCAATTTTTTTGACGCGATAACCCGTCAATGTCCACAACGACAGGAATAATCTGGCGGCTTTTTGTTTTGCGATTTTACTCATACGTAGTCCTGACTGACGCCTTATAATCCTTGCGGTATGCTTGGGAACCTGCGCTACGTGATGAAGCAGACGCACTGTCTTAATCCACGCAGACTAGTGAAAAACTGCGGGCGCAGTATATAGCATAAATCGTTAAGGGCGAAGTCAGCGCTAGCACCAGTAGGTAAGTTATCGCATGCACATCGTGCCCAGCCTAAGGCGGGTGGGATTAACACCCATGGCAGATGCAGAGTCTGCTTCAGAGCCAAAAACCCCAGAGCGTTCAAAGAGTGCGTGGAACTAAAACGGGTGTCCTTACATAAGTGCTTATGTATCGGTGCGCAGCCCCCCCCCATCATACTTGGGTGTGATTTTTGCGTAACGCAGACGGTTTATTTAGCATGGAAGACATCATTTGAGGGAAACGTTATGGATAACGCCAAACAGATTGTAATGTCACCCGTTCAACTGGCGGCGGTGTTATCGGATAAGGCCGTCACTGAATCTGAGGTTATGAGTAACCGTCTGTTGGGCGGCCTTGATCTGCTCATGGGTAGCGTTGAACTGGCAGGTGCTACAACACTATGCATGGCACCTGAACCCACCGGGCTGACCAAAGCGGCCTGCGTTGTGGTTGGTGCGCACAGTATGGATACGATAAACGCCGCAGCGAACAGGATCATTACGGGTAAAGATACCCGAACAGCCCCTTATCAGGCGGCCGTTGCACTGGCAAAACAATCTGGAGCTTAAGATAATACCGCCTGGAACATCGGCCTGACTGTCGATGTGAGTGTGCCCGCTGCATTTCATCTCGCTATCGTCGCAGCCCGCGTTGTGTATATTCGTGCCGGGAAATTTAAATTGATGGAACACAACGCGATCAAAGGAATTAAAGCTGGCGGCCACACCATCGCAAAACACGTTGCCATTCCAGAAAATGAATTACTGGCCCGTCTTGCGCGTAACCCGCAAATGCAGTCAGTTTCATCTTATTACGCCTGTCAAATGGCTGAACAAGCAATAAGTTTGGCTTTGAAGGCTAAGCGACTCAAAATCATATACTGGGCTAAGTGGGCGAAAAAGACCGGGCCACTTGAGCGTGTTTACAGAAGTAAGACTGCAATGGGTTACGGTTTCAGGCAAGGCAGTTCGATCAAAGAAACATGCTCAAGCGTGAGGGTTGTTTTGCTTAAAAAATTCTACAACGGGAAGCCATACTATGTCCTCACGTCTTATCCGTGGATGGGGTAAAGATAAGATGACTTACCCAGTCATGCGCGAGATTTTAACCGTTTATTTCAGTTGTTATCACGACGACTTTGGCCACTCTGTCGACGAGATAGCCTCCTGTTATTTTGATACCAATGTTCTCTCAAGAACAGACGCCCGTAGTGAAATTAGATCGTTACTGAGTATCTCTGATGATGAGGAACTGAAATCAACGTTAGAGCAGTTAGCCGGCGATCATTTTCGCCCTGAACCCTGGGGGGAAACATGGCGCAGTTTCCTGGAAAATGATTTAGTCACTTCGATGACAGGCACGAACAGCCCTGACAGAGGGCTGTAAAATCGTTATATAAGATGGGATGTTAAAACTCACAATCCATTTCAAGCCGCACATCAAGCATTGCCAGATATCCTTCAACAAAAACCTCCGCCACCTGAAATTTGATGCGGGTTATTCCCTTTGAACGCTTTTTTATACACTTAGAAACGTAAAAAACGCCTTCGAAAAAAAAACGAGCAACCTACAGGACTGATTTCCAGAAGTAGAAGACTTCATTACTGCACGATTACTCTACCATTCAAGGGCTGCACTGGTCTGTTATTGCTACCTTTTAACGCATCCTGGATAACTTTAAGTTGCGATTGTGAAATTTGAACAGGTTGTTTCATAATGAACCAGCGCAGCCCTTCTGAACAAGGTGGTGTCGTTAACGAACCACTGAATCTGTAATAGTGATGATCAGTGGGAAATAATGTGCTTAAATCAACACGCTCAACAAGGCTGATTTTATCATTAGTTTTACCTGGTATTTTCTTAATCAATGTTTCAATTGCCGGATTTTCTTCGCCCACTTCGTACATTACACCTACAACTGCGAGCTCCCCTTTGTCATTAGCGTGTACAAAGTGCGCTTCTAAAGGAAAAGATTTTCCATTTATCAGGTTTTCGCCAGGTGCATGAAAGTGATACTGCTTTAAATTGAAGACCTCGCCATCAATGATAAAATCATCTTCATCATTTACATCGACCTGGATTGTATGTCCATTATTAACTATGGACTCCGCCGACTTATGAAATTCAATTTTTAAGGGTGGGAGCTCACCATTTATAACATTTTTAATATCAATTGGTGACTGAAATTTACCATCATGACACATGTGGTATTCTTGACCGAGTTCTCCCCAATGTTCAGGGCCAGCCAACCCTTCATAACTCCATTGATTACCTGTGTCGGCTTTTACGAATGCGGAAAATGCCATAAAAAAACTCAGGCAAATTAGTGACCTTTTCATTTATTTACTTTCATTGTCATGCCAGAGATTCATAATATGAATGAACTGAAAAAGATGCAATTATTTATCCAGGGTTTTAATTAAAATAGGATTTTTATCTAAAACATTGGAAAAATCTAACCATTAAATGAAAAATTCTGACTTATGAAAACGCCTGAATCATTTCTGATTTACGTCCAACTCTTATGATAACAAGTGAAAAGTTAAGATAGTTAAAGTCTGGGACATATTAAAACCCTGCATTACATAACCTATGAAATTCAGCGATATTTGGGATGACCAACGCCATATCGTTCAGGGCAAGACGGGGGGCAAGCTAGCGATTCCGCTGTCCCTGAGACTCAACGCGATTAACTGGCGTTTAAGGGATGTAATTGCGCATTGCTGTGACTCTGCAGTGAGTAACTATTTAGCACACTTTTTTTGGACCACCTCAATGGCGGAGCGGGGTTTCATGGTCAAATCAAATACAATAACTATGAACTTCAGCAAGGCAAGCGATAAAGCTAAAACAGATTGGGTGATGGTACACCAGCAACCTTTCATGAACAGCGTTCTTTAGCAGAACGTCTTTATAAAGCACAAGGTATAGATACACAGAAACTGTCAAGTCATAAATCTGTGAACCAAACAGTGCAATATCATGATGTCAGGGGAAAGGGCTGGGTTAAAATAGATTTCATGAGATGAAGTCTGTTTTCAGAAAATTTTAGTTAGAAACCAGAATTATAAACATGATAAGCGTTTTGATAAACATTAGGTTACTAATAATAAAAAACGGGAACCAATCGGCTCCCGTTCTTGTTTAACCCGACATCTGGATTACATGTTCGCGATAATCGCGTCACCAAACTCTGAACATTTCAGCAGTTTAGCGCCATCCATCAGACGTTCGAAGTCATAGGTCACGGTCTTGGCAGCGATTGCGCCTTCCATGCCTTTAACAATCAGGTCTGCGGCTTCAAACCATTCCATATGACGCAGCATCATTTCAGCTGACAGGATAACGGAACCAGGGTTCACTTTGTCCTGACCCGCATACTTCGGTGCTGTACCGTGGGTGGCTTCGAACAGAGCACATTCGTCACCGATGTTTGCGCCTGGTGCGATACCAATACCGCCAACCTGCGCCGCCAGGGCGTCAGAAATGTAGTCGCCGTTCAGGTTCATACAGGCGATGACGTCGTATTCAGCCGGACGCAGCAGGATTTGCTGCAGGAAGGCATCCGCGATCACGTCTTTCACAACGATCTCTTTGCCGGTGTTTGGATTTTTAAACTTCATCCATGGGCCGCCATCGATCAGTTCGCCGCCGAACTCTTCTTTCACTAACTGGTAACCCCAGTCTTTGAATGAGCCTTCGGTGAACTTCATGATGTTGCCTTTGTGAACCAGCGTCAGTGAATCACGATCGTTAGTGATGGTGTATTCCACGGCCGCACGCACCAGGCGCTTGGTCCCCTCCTCCGAACAAGGCTTAACGCCGATGCCGCAGTTTTGGGGGAAGCGAATTTTCTTCACGCCCATTTCTTCGCGCAGGAATTTGATCACCTTGTCGGCTTCTGCCGTGCCCGCTTTCCACTCGATACCGGCATAGATATCTTCTGAGTTTTCGCGGAAGATCACCATATCGGTATCTTCAGGACGTTTAACCGGGCTTGGTGTGCCGGTGTAGTAACGAACCGGACGCAGACAAACGTACAGATCAAGTTCCTGACGCAGCGCAACGTTCAGAGAACGGATGCCGCCGCCGACTGGCGTGGTCAGTGGACCTTTGATCGCTACGCGGTATTCTTTGATTAAATCGAGGGTTTCTTGCGGCAGCCAGACATCCTGACCGTAGAGTTCAACCGATTTTTCGCCGGTATAAATCTCCATCCAGGAGATTTTACGCTCGCCGTTGTAGGCTTTTTTCACAGCGGCATCAACCACTTTCAGCATCACTGGTGAAACATCAACACCGATACCATCCCCTTCGATATAAGGGATAACCGGGTTGTTTGGTACAACCAGTTTGCCTTGATTCAGGGTGATTTTCTGACCTTCCGCCGGAACAACTACTTTGCTTTCCATTAACCTCTCCTTCGAGCGATTTTTTGTTAATGATTTGTAAGATGCGCGTCAATACTACTTGAATATTGACGCCACGCCAATCACCGCAATTTCGCGTTATAATGCGCTGAATGTTTCAGACTGCAAAGCTTATGCGAAAAACTAATCAGACTTCTCAACCAAATAAACGATTCAGCCGACAAACTCGCCCCGTACAACGTAAAGCGGTAGCGCCGCCTGCCGTCAGGCGCGTGCTCCTGTTCAATAAACCCTTTGATGTGTTACCGCAGTTTACGGACGAAGCCGGCCGCCGGACGCTTAAAGATTTTATTGATGTGAGCGAGGTTTATGCCGCGGGTCGTCTTGACCGCGACAGTGAAGGACTGATGGTGCTGACCAACGATGGCGCCTTGCAGGCCGCGCTCACCCAGCCCGGCAAGCGTACCGGCAAGATTTATTTTGTTCAGGTTGAAGGCGCGCCAGAAGAGCGCGATCTGCAGCCCCTTCGGGATGGGGTTAATCTGAAAGACGGCCTGACTCTGCCAGCCGGTATCGAAAAAGTAGCAGAACCCGACTGGTTGTGGGCACGTCAGCCGCCCATTCGTGAGCGAAAAGCGATACCCACGCAGTGGCTGAAAATCACCCTGTATGAAGGACGCAACCGCCAGGTCAGACGCATGACCGCCCATATTGGCTTCCCGACATTGCGCCTGGTGCGCTATGCGATGGGTGACTTTGTGCTGGATAATCTGGCCCCCGGCGAATGGCGGGATATCAGCACCTTAGTCTGAATGCTGTTATCATTTCCATAACTTTAAGTTAACAATTCCGGAGGATTGATGTTTAAACCGCATGTCACCGTGGCGTGCCTGGTACAGGCACAGGGAAAACTTCTGGTTGTGGAAGAACGGGTGAACGGTGTGGCAACCTGGAACCAGCCCGCCGGTCATCTTGAAGCCGACGAAACGCTCCTCGAAGCCGCCCAACGTGAACTGATTGAAGAGACAGGAATTGACGCCGCGGTACAGTATTTTATTGGAATCAACCAGTGGATAGCCCCCGATAACACGCCTTTTGTGCGGTTTCTGTTTGGTCTGGATCTGGATGCGCCACTGCCTACCGCTCCGCAGGACAGCGACATTGACCGCTGCTGGTGGCTGCCGCCAGAGCAGATACTGACGGCATCTAACCTGCGTTCGCCGCTGGTGGCAGAAAGCGTACGTCGATGGCAACAGGGGGTTCGCTACCCGTTAGACCTGATCAGCCCGTTCAACTGGCCGTTTCATGCAGGTGCGTACCCGACTTCAGCGTGATAGAATGCGCCGCCTGTTTTATTGTTTTGCGAGCTTGTGATGTCTGATAACTGCCAGAAAAAAGTGATCGTCGGGATGTCCGGCGGCGTCGATTCTTCCGTTTCCGCCTGGTTACTGCAACAGCAGGGCTATCAGGTTGAAGGCCTGTTCATGAAGAACTGGGAGGAAGACGATGGCGAGGAGTATTGTACCGCCGCTGACGATCTGGCGGATGCGCAAGCCGTGTGCGACAAACTGGGTATTAAACTGCACAAAGTGAATTTTGCGGCAGAATACTGGGATAACGTCTTTGAGCACTTCCTTGAAGAGTACAAAGCCGGTCGCACACCGAATCCCGATATCCTGTGTAATAAAGAAATTAAGTTCAAAGCGTTTCTGGAGTTTGCCGCAGAAGATCTGGGCGCAGACTTTATCGCAACCGGTCACTACGTCCGTCGTCAGGACAGTGACGGCCGCAGCCACCTGCTGCGCGGACGGGATGGCAACAAAGACCAGAGCTACTTCCTTTATACGCTCAGCCACGAACAAATTGCCCAGAGCCTGTTTCCGGTCGGCGAGCTGGAAAAACCAGAAGTCCGCCGCATTGCTGAACAGCTTGAGCTGATTACGGCGAAGAAAAAAGATTCCACCGGCATTTGTTTCATCGGTGAACGCAAGTTCCGTGAATTCCTGGCACGTTACCTGCCCGCTCAGCCCGGTGAAATCGAAACCGTTGACGGTCAGGTTGTCGGTGAGCATCAGGGGCTGATGTACCATACGCTGGGCCAGCGCAAAGGGCTGGGCATCGGCGGTATGAAAGAAAGCAAAGACGATCCCTGGTATGTGGTTGATAAAGACGTGGCGCGTAACCGTTTGATCGTGGCACAGGGTGGCGATCACCCGCGTCTGATGTCGGTCGGCCTCATCGCCCAGCAACTGCACTGGGTCGATCGTCAGCCGCTCAGCGCACCGCTGCGCTGTACGGTGAAAACCCGCTATCGCCAGACCGACATCCCCTGCGAGATCATTCCGCAGGGCGATGACAAAATTGAAGTCCGGTTCGACGAACCGGTTGCCGCGGTCACCCCGGGGCAGTCTGCGGTGTTCTACCTTGGCGATGTTTGCCTGGGTGGCGGCATCATTGAAGAACGCTTGCCTTGGGTTGCCGCATAAGACCGGCGCTACTAACGCGTAAACAGGAGTGACCGTGGCAAAAAACTATCAGGAAATTACCCTCGCGCTGGCGGGCATTTGCCAGGCTGCCCATCTGGTGCAGCAGTTAGCCAATCAGGGGCACTGTCAGCCTGAAGCACTGACGGTATCCCTGCGCAGCGTGCTTGATCTCAACCCCACCTCCACGCTGGCCGTATTCGGCAACAATGAAGCTAACCTGCGCCTTGGGCTTGAAACCCTGATGGCGGTGCTGAACAGCAGCAACCGTAAAGGCGCCAGCGCAGAGCTGACCCGTTATACGCTGAGTCTGATGGTGCTGGAGCGCAAACTGAATGCCAATAAGCAGGCCATGAATACGCTGGCCCAGCGCATCAGCCAGCTCGATCGCCAACTGGCGCATTATGAACTGGAATCGGACACGATTTTGAGCGCCATGGCCGGTATTTATGTGGATGTCATCAGCCCGCTCGGGCCGCGCATTCAGGTTACCGGTTCCCCGGCTGTCCTGCAGAATTCCCTGTTACAAAGTAAAGTTCGCGCCACATTGCTGGCCGGTATTCGTGCCGCCGTACTCTGGCAGCAGGTCGGCGGAGGCCGACTGCAGCTGATGTTTTCGCGCCAGCGCCTGCTGCGCGAAGCCAAAACCCTTTTATCCCGCCTGCCACTGGCTTACTGAGTCTGTGGGGCAAACACCGTAAATGAATCAGGAGTTGCACTGATGGAATTATCCTCTCTGACCGCCGTCTCACCTGTCGATGGTCGTTACGGCGATAAAGTCAGCCCACTGCGCGCAATCTTCAGCGAGTTTGGTTTGCTGAAGTTCCGCGTTGAGGTTGAAGTTCGCTGGTTACAAAAACTGGCTGCGACCGCAGAGATCAAGGAAGTTCCTGCATTTGATGCTGACGCAAACGCTTTCCTTGATGGGATTGTCACCAGTTTCAATGAAACGGACGCCGCGCGCATCAAAACGATTGAGCGCACCACTAACCATGACGTGAAAGCGGTTGAGTATTTTCTGAAAGAAAAAGTGGCTGACGTGCCTGCGCTGCACGCGGTGTCTGAGTTTATACATTTCGCCTGTACCTCTGAAGACATCAATAACCTGTCTCACGCGTTAATGCTGGAAACGGCGCGTCGCGATGTCATTCTGCCCTACTGGCAGCAGCTGATTGCCGCAGTAAAAGGACTGGCGCAGGAATACCGTGATATTCCTCTGCTGTCACGCACTCACGGTCAGCCCGCAACGCCGTCCACCATGGGTAAAGAGATGGCCAACGTGGCCTACCGTATGGAACGTCAGCTGCGCCAGCTGTCGCAGATTGAAGTGCTGGGCAAAATCAACGGTGCCGTGGGCAACTATAACGCGCACATTGCCGCTTACCCGGAAGCCGACTGGCACCAGTTGAGCGAAGAATTTGTGACCTCGCTGGGCATTACCTGGAATCCCTACACCACCCAGATTGAGCCACACGACTATATTGCCGAGCTGTTCGACTGCATCGCCCGCTTTAACACCATCCTGATCGATTTCGATCGCGATATCTGGGGCTATGTGGCGCTCAACCATTTCAAACAAAAAACCATCGCGGGCGAAATCGGCTCTTCCACTATGCCGCATAAAGTTAACCCGATTGACTTCGAAAACTCAGAAGGCAATCTGGGCCTGGCAAACGCCGTGATGCAGCACCTGGCCAGCAAACTGCCGGTTTCCCGCTGGCAGCGCGATCTGACCGATTCTACCGTGCTGCGTAACCTTGGCGTGGGCGTGGGTTATGCGCTGATCGCCTATCAGGCTACCCTGAAAGGCATTTCCAAGCTGGAAGTGAACCGCGATCGTCTGCTTGACGAACTGGATCACAACTGGGAAGTGCTGGCAGAGCCGATCCAGACCGTTATGCGTCGCTACGGTATTGAAAAACCTTATGAGAAGTTGAAAGAACTGACCCGTGGCAAGCGCGTTGATGCGGCCGGTATGCAGGCCTTTATCGACAGCCTGGCGCTGCCGGAAGACGAAAAAGTTCGCTTAAAACAGATGACCCCGGCAAATTATCTTGGCCGTGCCATTCAAATGGTTGATGATCTGAAATAATATCCCTTCTGCAGACCGGTTCCCGCCGGTCTGCGTTAACCTGCTGTTTAGTTCATTTCGCTTATACTTATTAAAATTCGTTTCGATCTGATGCTAAAGGAAATCCTATGCGTGTTCTGGTTGTGGAAGATAATGCCCTGCTGCGCCACCATCTTTCAGTACAACTGCGAGAAATGGGTCATCAGGTTGATGCTGCCGAAGATGCCAAAGAAGCCGATTATTTTCTCCAGGAACATCTGCCCGACATTGCGTTGGTCGATCTGGGATTACCGGACGAAGATGGCATGTCGTTAATTCGTCGCTGGCGTAATGACGCCGTGCGTCAGCCTATTTTGGTCCTGACCGCACGCGAGGGCTGGCAGGCGAAAGTCGAAGCCCTGGAAGCCGGTGCGGATGATTATGTGACAAAGCCTTTTCATATTGAGGAAGTCGCCGCACGCCTGCAGGCATTAATGCGCCGCAACAGCGGTCATGCGTCGCAGATTATTGCCATGGCCCCCTTTCAGGTGGATTTATCCCGTCGCGAACTCACGATTCACGACCAGCCCGTTAAGCTGACCGCATTTGAATACACGATTGTGGAAACCCTTATTCGTAACGCCGGAAAAGTGGTGAGTAAAGACTCCTTGATGCTGCAGCTTTATCCCGATGCAGAATTACGTGAAAGTCACACGATCGATGTCTTAATGGGACGTCTGCGTAAAAAGATTCTTGCTCTGCATTCTGACGAAGTCATCGCTACCGTTCGCGGCCAAGGCTACCGCTTTGATCTCTGATGATGTCCTGGTTTAAACGCTATCGCCCTATTTCGCTGCGGACGCGCTTCTTACTGGCTTCCGCCGCCATTGTATTAATTCTTTCCCTTTCTTATGGCATGGTTGCGGTCATTGGCTATGTGGTAAGTTTTGATAAAAATACCTATCGCGTGATGCGGGGAGAAAGTAATTTATTTTTCACCCTGGCACAGTGGAAAGATAATAAGCTCACCATCGCCCAGCCTGAGCGCACTATGCTCAATTTCCCAACGCTGGTATTTATTTATGATGAACACGGCAAACTGCTCTGGCAGCAGCGCGACGTGCCGGAAATTCGTGAAAAGATCCAACCTGAATGGCTGTTGAAGCCGGACTTCTATGAGATAGACACCAACAACAGCACCAGCCGGGCGGCAATGGGCGATAACCTTACCGCTCAGCAGCAGCTCCATGCCTGGGATAATGACGATGACGATCAGGACACCTTTACCCACTCGGTAGCGGTGAACCGCTATGACGCCACGACCAATCTGCCCGCGCTGACCATTGTGGTGGTCGATACGATTCCGCAGGAGCTTCAGCATTCCGATGTGGTCTGGTCATGGTTCAGCTATGTGCTGGCGGCCAACCTGATTTTAATCGTTCCCTTGCTCTGGCTGGCAGCCCACTGGAGCCTGCGCCCAATCGGGCATTTAACGCTTCAGGTGCGCGAGCTTGAAACCGGGCAGCGTGAAAACCTGGATGACAATCCGCCGCAGGAGTTACGCTCGCTGGTGCGTAACCTTAATCTGCTGCTGACCAACGAACGCCAGCGGTATACCCGCTACCGCACCACGCTTGCTGACCTGACCCATAGCCTGAAAACGCCGCTGGCGGTGCTGCAAACTACCCTGCGCTCTCTGCGCGGCGGTAAAGAGCTGACGGTGGAACAGGCCGAACCGATTATGCTGGAGCAGATCAGCCGTATTTCGCAGCAGGTGGGATATTACCTGCACCGCGCCAGCATGCAGGCCGATCACAATCCGCTGCAGCGCGATCTGCATTCAGTGTCCGGTTTGCTGGACAGCTTGTGTTCAGCGCTGAATAAGGTTTATCAGCGCAAAGGCGTCGAAATCACGCTGGATATCTCACCGGAAACCACCTTCTTCGGCGATCAGAATGACTTTATGGAAGTGCTGGGTAACGTCCTGGATAACGCCTGCAAGTATTGTCTGGAATTTATTGAAGTCAGCGCCCATCAAACCGACCATGCCTTGCATCTTTATATCGATGATGACGGCCCGGGCATTCCTGAAAGCAAACGCGATATGATCTTTGTGCGTGGGCAGCGCGCCGATACCTTACGTCCCGGTCAGGGGCTGGGGCTGGCGGTCGTTCGCGATATTCTCGAACAATATGCCGGTAAGGTGATTGCCTCCAGCAGCCCATTAGGCGGTGCGCGCATGGAAGTGGTGTTTGAGCGGCAGGAAATGGAACATCGCCGCGAGTAGTTCACGCCGCGGGCTGTTATACTTGCGGGTATTTACAGCCCTTAGCGGAATCTCTCTATGGATTATCAGCTCGATCTCAACTGGCCCGATTTTATTCAGCGTTACTGGCAAAAGCGCCCGGTGGTGCTGAAGCGTGGCTTCAAGAACTTTATCGATCCCATCTCGCCTGATGAACTGGCGGGATTAGCTATGGAAAATGAGGTCGACAGCCGTCTGGTCAGCCAGCAAAACGAAAAGTGGCAGGTCAGCCACGGTCCGTTTGAAAGTTATGACCACCTGGGTGAAAACAACTGGTCACTGCTGGTGCAGGCGGTGAACCACTGGCATGAGCCTTCCGCCGCGCTGATGCGCCCTTTCCGGTTTCTGCCGGACTGGCGCTTAGACGACCTGATGATCTCCTTTTCCGTGCCCGGCGGAGGCGTTGGCCCGCACTTTGACCAGTATGATGTGTTTATCATTCAGGGCACCGGCCGTCGTCGCTGGCGCGTCGGGGAAAAAGTAGCGCTGAAACAGCATTGTCCTCATCCTGATCTGCTTCAGGTCGAACCTTTCGATGCCATCATTGATGAAGAGATGGAGCCGGGCGATATTCTGTATATTCCACCCGGATTTCCGCACGAAGGCTACTCGCTGGAAAATGCCCTGAACTACTCTGTGGGCTTCCGCGCGCCCAGCGGGCGTGAGCTGATTAGCGGCTTTGCCGATTACGCGCTGGCGAATGAGCTGGGTAGCCTGCGTTACAGCGATCCGGAGGTGCCCGTGCGTGACTGCCCGTCGCTGATCCTGCCGCAGGAGGTCGAAGGCTTGCGCAAGGTGATGCTGGATGTGGTGAATCAGCCAGCGCAGTTTGAACAGTGGCTGGGGGAGTTTATTTCGCAGTCCCGACATGAACTCGACGTTGCGCCGCCGGAGCCGCCCTATCAGCCCGATGAAATCTACGATGCGCTGCAGCAGGGCGATGTGCTGTCGCGGCTCGGCGGCTTACGCGTCCTGACGCTGGGCAATGCCGTCTATATCAACGGCGAACGCGTTGAGTGCGCGCACCCGGCGGTCATGGCTGTGCTGGCGCACAATCATGAAATCGCGCTTGAGGATTTGGCTGATGCGCTGGACGATCCTGCGGTGCTGGCGCAGATTGCCGGGCTGGTCAACGCCGGTTACTGGTACTTTAGCGCGGAATAACGCCTTAGCGTTGCCACGATTTTAACGGCCGCGTTGCCCTGTCGGGCAACGCGGCCTTTTATATTCAGGCTTTTCTCTGCCCCGCCAGCGCCGCCAGACGGACAATGACCTCAACCGATTGCGCCATAATATTCAGCGACGCAAATTCATGTTTGCCGTGATAGTTATAGCCACCGGTAAACAGGTTTGGACAAGGCAGCCCTTTCCATGACAGCGACGAACCGTCCGTGCCGCCGCGAATCGGTTTCACTACCGGCTCAATGCCGCAGTCGCGCATCGCCTGCAGCGCCAGGTCGATAATATGCGGAAAAGGTTCGACTTTCTCACGCATGTTGCGATAGCTGTTGCTGATCTCCACGGTAACAGAGCAGTCTGGATGCAATCCCTTGTTGATCTCCGCCGCCACCTGCAGCAGCGTATTTTTCCGCTGTTCAAAGGCTGCCGTATCGAAATCACGGATGATGTAGTGCATCTCTGCATTTTCAACCGTGCCCTTCATCTGGTGAAGATGAAAGAAGCCTTCATAGCCGTCAGTGCACTCCGGTTTCTCTGCGGCAGGCAGCGCGGCGTTAAAGCGGGTGGCCAGTTCCAGCGCATTCACCATCACGTTTTTCGCGGAGCCGGGGTGAACGTTGTTACCCACTACCTTCACCAGCGCCGAAGCCGCATTGAAGTTTTCGTATTCGAATTCGCCCACATCGCTGCCGTCAACGGTATAAGCCCAGTCGGCCGCAAAACCTTCAACATCGAAATGCGATGTGCCGCGGCCAATCTCTTCATCCGGGGTGAAGGCAACGCGAATCGCGCCGTGCGGAATATCGCCCTCTGCCAGCCGCGCCATCGCCGTCATGATTTCTGCTATACCGGCTTTGTCATCGGCACCCAGCAGGGTTTTTCCGTCGGTAGTAATCAGCGTGTGCCCCGTCAGCTTATGGAGCACCGGAAACATCACCGGCGACAGCACTTCATCCCCATTTCCCAGCGCAATATCTCCGCCCCGGTAGTTTTCGATGATCTGCGGATTGACATTTTTCGCCGTAAAATCCGGCGAGGTATCCATATGAGAAATAAAGCCGATAACGGGCGTTGGCCAGTCAACGTTTGCCGGTAACGTGCCCATCACACAGCAGTGATCGCTGAGGCTGACATCAACAAAGCCCAACGCCAGCAGCTCTTCCTGCAGCTGGCGGGCCAGAATCCACTGCCCTTCACTGCTTGGCACCTGACGTGCCTGAGGTTTTGCCTGAGTTTCCACTGCCACATAACGCAAAAAGCGTTCGAGTAATTGCTTCATATGCCATCCTTAAAATTCGCCGCCCGTTATTATTAACAGACGAGCAAGCGGTCGCGTTGCGTCAAATCATTATCCTTCAGGTTAGTCCCTGTGCGGCAAATTAAGAATGGCGGATTGCATTAAAAAGCATGCAACTGCTGTTTTTTGCGGCGATTTTCGCACACTTTGCACGGCGGTCTCCTACAGCGTTAAAGCTGGGCCTGTTTTTGAACGCTGTGCGGATGTGCGTTGGGCCGCTGACAGCCTGCGGACAGGCGATACGCGAGGGTAAGCGGGCGGAAAAAATGGGTGCGGCGATCGCGCTGAAACGAAGGAGGACAGAAGGACGCTGAAATCCTGTCTGGATGAACAGCGGGCGAGTTGCCCGCGATTCATCCTGTGGCACAAGGCGTTATTTGTGTAGCGCGTGCAGCAGCTTATGCACAAAAGCAGGCACCACCTCGCTGGCCAGTCCATAGTGGCTTTCGGCAAACTCGTTACCGACCTGGCTCGGTTCAAGGTTCAGCTCTACCGTATGCGCCCCCTGCAGTTTTGCCTCATGGACGAATCCGGCGGCCGGATAAACATGGCCCGAGGTGCCAATGGCGATAAACAGATTCGCCTGCTCCAGCGCCTGGTAGATCTCTTCCATACCGAGCGGCATTTCGCCGAACCAGACGACGTGCGGACGCAGCACCGAGGGGAACTGACAGCAGGTACAGCGATCCTCTGCCGTGACATCTTGATGCCAGTCGATAACCTGGCCGCTGTTGGCACAGCGCACTTTTAACAGCTCGCCGTGCATGTGCAGCACGCGGCTGTTGCCTGCGCGTTCATGCAAATTATCGATATTCTGCGTGACCAACAGCAAGTTTTCGCCCAATACCTGTTCCAGCTCCGCCAGGGCAAGATGTGCCGCGTTGGGCTGGATCTCCGGCTGCTGAAGCTGCTGGCGACGGGCGTTATAAAAACGCTGAACCAGCGCCGGGTCACGTCTGAAACCTTCTGGCGTCGCGACATCTTCTACCCGGTGCTCTTCCCATAATCCGTCAGCGGCACGAAAGGTGTTAATTCCCGATTCTGCGGATATCCCCGCACCCGTTAAGACAACGATTCTCGGCAACGGGTGCGCCGCCAGTTCGGCCTGACGATCGCGTTCGAAAATACGCTGGCGAAAGCGCTGATGCACTTTTCTGCGCGTTTTCTTCAGGCGGGCAAGTCGTAAACGGCGACGAGGTGTACGCATAAAGTCTCCTGGTGCGGTAGCGAAAGACCGCTACCGCGGGTCAATATAAAGCGGGCAATAAGGCCCGGTGGTCGGTTTAAGGTTTACATCATCCTGCTGTCAGGCGGCACGCGGGCCGCCTGTGCGGATTACTGGCCGCTCAGCACGCGAGCCGGATCGATACGACTGGCGCGCCGCGCCGGATACCAACTTGCCAGCAGGCTTAGCACAATAGCGGTAATCAATACCGAAAACACGTCCAGCCAGTGTAATTCAGACGGCAGGAAGTCGATGAAATAGATATCGCCCGCTAATAAATGGTGACCGGTCAGGGATTCCAGCCCTTTCATCAGCGAAGTGAGGTTGAGCGCCACCAGCACCCCAACCACAACGCCGCTAACGCTGCCCAGTAAGCCCGCCAGCAGGCCATACCAGATAAAGATGGCGCGGATCAGCCCGTCTTTCGCCCCCAGCGTGCGCAGTACCGCAATATCACTGCTCTTGTCTTTCACGGCCATCACCAGCGTGGAAACGATGTTGAAACAGGCCACGCCAATAACCAGCACCATCGCCAGATACATGATGGCGCGGATCATTTGAATATCGCGATACATATAGCCGTAGGTGCCGATCCAGCTTTTGATATAGACGTAAGCGTGCGTGACTTCTCCGGCCGCCCGCACCAGTTTAGCCGCCTGGAACGGATCGTTCATTTTCAGCGCGATACCGGTGACGTTGTCGCCCATATCCAGATATTGCTGCGCATCCGCAAGCGGCACCAGCGCCAGGCTGTGATCCAGCATGCCGCTCAACTGAAGAATGCCGCTCACCTGCAAACGAATGCGTTTAGGTTGCAGTAGCTTATTTTCGCCATCATTGTTAGGGATCATGATGGTGATCCAGTCGCCCTGCTTCACGTTAAGCGCCTGAGCAATGCCGCCACCGAGAATGATCTCACTTTTACCCGGCGCAAAGCTTGCCCAGGCGTTGTTTGTGACAAACTGCGGCAGCGCGCTTAATCGCGGTTCCTGCGCCGGATCCACGCCTTTGACCTGCAGCGCTTCCATCTTTGTGCCGCTTTCAATGAGTCCGGTAAAATTGATATAGGGAGCCGCTGCGGCGATACCTGGTACCTGCTCAATCGGCGCAATCATGGACTGCCAGTGCTGAAAAGGCGGATTAACCGCTTCAATCTCTCCGTGCGGCACCACGGCCAGGATGCGCTTGTTCAGCTCACGTTCAAATCCGTTCATTGCGCTGAGGCCAATGATTAATACCGCCACGCCCAGGGCGATACCGATGGTGGAAATAACGGAGATCAGCGAAACCATTCCCCCCCGACGGCGACCGCGGCTAAAACGCAGCCCCAACAGCAGCGATAACGACGATCCCATCAGACCGCTCCCGCAAGGATGATGCGATCGCTTAGCTGGCCGTCACGCATCTCCATCTGCCGCGACATGCGCTTCGCCAGATGCAGGTCGTGTGTCACCACCAGAAACGCGGTGCCCTGACGCACATTCAGTTCACCCAACAGTTCGAAAATCGCGTCGGCGTTGCGCGCATCCAGGTTACCCGTTGGCTCATCGGCCATGACCAGGCGCGGGCGGTTAACCAGCGCACGGGCGATAGCCACACGTTGACGTTCACCGCCAGAGAGTTCCGAGGGACGATGCGCCGCACGGTGTTCCAGCCCGACCGCCGCCAGCATTTCGCGCGCGCGGGTCTGCGCTTCGCCTTTAGCCACTTTGCCGATCAGTAACGGCATGGCGACATTTTCCAGCGCGGTGAAGTCAGGCAGCAGATGGTGAAACTGATAGATAAAGCCGAGCTCACGATTACGTAACTCCGCTTTAGCAGAGGATGACATCCCGTTTAGCGAACGGCCGTCAAACACCACTTCTCCCGAGGTGGGCGCATCCAGCCCGCCCAGCAGGTGCAACAGGGTACTTTTACCTGAACCCGAACTGCCAACAATCGCCATCAGTTCACCAGGTTGCACATCAAAGGTCACATTGCGCAGTACGTCGGTCTGGACGCTGCCTTCCTGATAGCGTTTGTACAGGTCACGGCACTGCAACAAAGGAGAGTTACTCATAGCGTAAAGCCTCAGCGGGTTGTACGGCGGCAGCGCGCCATGAAGGATAAAGCGTGGAAAGCAGAGCAATAATCATTGCGCTGAAGGCGATAGTCACCACCTGCCACATATTGATATCGACGGGCAGCGCCGCGCCATCCAGGAACAGGCCGATAACCGGCATCAGGTTGTTGAGCTGGCTGGCTAACAGCACGCCCAACAGCGCACCGAGCAGCGTGCCAATGATGCCGGCACTGGCGCCCTGTACCATAAAGACGGCGACAATCTGACGGCGGGTTAATCCCTGGGTTTGCAGAATAGCCACTTCGCCCTGCTTCTCCATGATCAACAGGCCCAGCGAGGTAATGATATTAAAGGCAGCCACGGCAATAATCAGGCTCAGCAGCAGCCCCATCATGTTCTTCTCCATGCGCACCGCCTGGAACAGATCCCCTTTACGCTCGCGCCAGTCCTTCCATACCATCCCCGCCGGTAAGCGTTGCTGAGTGACGGTATCTACCTGCAGCGGTTTGTCCAGCCACAGACGCCAGCCGGTGATATTCCCTGCCGGATAGCGCATTATCCGTGAGGCATCCTGTTGATTGACCAGGATCTGGTAGCCGTCCACCTCGCTGTTAGCCGCATAGGTTCCGGCGACGGTAAACAGGCGCTGGCTCGGTACGCGGCCCATGGGCGTGAACTGGCTTACCGACGGCACCATTAATCGCAGCGTATCTCCGCGCTTGACACCGAGTTGCGAGGCCAGTTGTTCACCCAGGATAACGTTGTACTGTCCCGGCTGCAGCACAGTCTGCTGGGTGTTGACGAGGTAGGGCGTAAGCGGGTCTTTTTCATCCGGCTGAATGCCCAACATCACCCCAACCGAAACGCTGTGTGGGCTTTGCAGCACAACGTTCGCGGTGGTTAACGGCGCAATGCGGTTAACGCCGTTCAGCTTAAGAGCGGATGCCGGGAATTGTTGAGGATTGATGCTGCCTTTGTCGCTGGTGACCAGCGCCTGCGGCATCAGGCCCAGGATGTTGCCCTCAAGCTCTCGCTCGAAACCATTCATCACAGACAGCACAGTAATCATTGCCAGCACGCCAAGCGTGATACCAATGGTGGAGAGCCAGGAGACAAAGCGACCGAAACGGTCTGCGGCTCTTCCGCGCATGTAGCGCAGACCGATAAATAGCGCGACAGGTTGATACATGGAATCCAATGTGCAGTTGCTGGAAAATAAGTAGAGAGGATGATAAAGGAGCGGCCCACTTTATGAAACCACTAACCCTCTGAGTCTGCTGCAAAGTTGTATCAGAATAGGTTAGGAAAGTGTTCGATGCACAGGATTAGGCTACAAAGAGGGGGTTAATCGTACGATTATTCAGCGCGGAAGCCGATATACTCCGTATCCTAAAGTGATGACGGCAATGATCGTCGCGCTCATGTACCCGTTTGACTTTCCTGCGGACCTTGTTCGCAAAAAGATTTACACACAGCAACCCTTCAGTCACGCCTGCCTAAAGGCGAAGCGGTAGAAAAATTTACCGCAGAGGTGATCCCCGTGGCGTATTATGGAATGATTACGCCCTGGTAAAAATGGAGCAACCTCGAGATCACATGTCCGAACCGACTCGCTATACCCTGCCCGTGAAATCTGGCGATCAACGCCAGCTCGGCCAGCTGACTGGCGCTGCGCACGCGGTTGAGTGTGCCAGCATTACCGAGCGTCATGCTGGTCCGGTGTTAATGATTACACCCGATACGCAAACCGCCCTGCGGCTGCTGGACGAGATTCGCCAGTTTACCGATTTGCCTGTCACGCATCTCGCAGACTGGGAGACGCTGCCTTATGACAGTTTCTCACCGCATCAGGACATTATTTCGGCCCGTCTTTCCACCCTGTATCAACTGCCTACCTTGCAGCGCGGCATGCTGATTATGCCGGTCAATACGCTAATGCAGCGCGTTTGCCCGCACAGTTTCCTGCACGGCCATGCGCTGGTGATGCAGCAGGGTCAGAAACTGTCACGCGATCGCCTGCGCGATCAGCTTGAACAGGCGGGCTACCGCCATGTGGACCAGGTGATGGAGCACGGGGAATACGCGACCCGCGGCGCCCTGCTCGACCTGTTCCCGATGGGCAGCGAGCAACCTTACCGTATTGATTTTTTTGATGATGAGATCGACAGCCTGCGCCTGTTTGACGTCGACAGCCAGCGCACGCTGGAAGCCGTTCCCGCCATCAATCTGCTGCCGGCCCACGAGTTTCCCAGCGATAAAGCCGCCATTGAGCTCTTCCGCAGCCGCTGGCGTGAAATTTTTGATGTTCGCCGTGAAGCCGAGCATGTTTATCAGCAGGTGAGCAAAGGCACCCTGCCCGCCGGTATTGAATACTGGCAACCCTTGTTCTTTGAACAGCCGTTACCTTCGCTGTTCAGCTATTTGCCTGATAATACACTGATTGTTAACTGCGGCGATCTGGAAGGCGGCGCAGACCGATTCTGGAAGGATGCCAACGCGCGCTACGAAAATCGCCGTGTTGACCCGATGCGTCCACTGCTTGAGCCCGCCACGCTGTGGCTGAGGCCGGATGCGTTGATGAGCGAGCTGAAAGCCTGGCCGCGCATCCGTATGACCCATGACGTTTTGCCTGCCAAAGCGGCCAACACCAACCTGGGTTATGAATCTCTGCCGGACTTATCGGTTCAGGCCCAGGCAAAAGCCCCGCTGGATAACCTGCGTCAGTTTCTGGAGCAGTTCAGCGGCGGCGTCGTGTTCTCCGTGGAGAGCGAAGGCCGCCGTGAAAGCCTGCAAGAGCTGCTGGCGCGCATCAAAATTCGCCCTAAGGCTATTCATCATCTGCGCGAAGTCAGCGCCGGAGAGCATGCGCTAATGATCGGCGCCAGCGAGCGTGGCTTTGTGGATACGCAAGGCCATCGTGCGCTGATCTGTGAAAGCGATCTGCTGGGCGAGCGCATCAGCCGTCGCCGCCAGGATACGCGCCGCACCATCAATCCGGACATTCTGATCCGTAACCTGGCGGAATTGCATCCGGGGCAGCCTGTCGTCCACCTTGAACATGGTGTGGGGCGCTATATTGGCCTGACCACGCTTGAAGCCGGCGGCATCCAGGCCGAGTATCTGATGCTCTCTTATGCCAACGATGCCAAGCTGTACGTGCCGGTTTCCTCGCTTCATCTCATCAGCCGCTATGCGGGCGGCGCCGATGAAAACGCGCCGCTGCACAAGCTGGGCAGCGATGCCTGGTCACGCGCCCGTCAGAAAGCGGCCGAGAAAGTGCGCGACGTCGCCGCCGAGCTGCTGGATATCTATGCGCAGCGCGCGGCAAAAAGCGGCTATGCCTTTAAACACGACCGCGAGCAGTATCAGCTCTTCTGCGAAAGCTTCCCGTTTGAAACCACGCCCGATCAGGCTCAGGCTATCAATGCCGTGTTAAGCGATATGTGTCAGCCGCTGGCGATGGATCGTCTGGTCTGTGGCGATGTGGGCTTCGGTAAAACAGAAGTGGCGATGCGTGCCGCTTTCCTGGCGGTGGAAAACAATAAGCAGGTGGCGGTGCTGGTGCCGACCACGCTGCTGGCACAGCAGCACTATGATAACTTCCGCGATCGTTTCGCTAACTGGCCCGTGCGCATCGAAATGCTCTCCCGCTTCCGCAGTGCCAGGGAGCAAAACCAGATATTGCAGGAGGCCAGCGAAGGCAAAATCGACATTCTGATTGGTACGCATAAGCTTTTAATGAGCGAGATCAAATGGCACGATCTGGGCTTGCTGATTGTGGATGAAGAGCACCGCTTTGGCGTGCGTCATAAAGAGCGCATCAAAGCGATGCGTGCCGATGTCGATATCCTGACGCTGACCGCTACGCCGATCCCCCGCACCCTGAATATGGCCATGAGCGGGATGCGCGATCTCTCCATCATCGCCACGCCACCGGCGCGTCGACTCGCGGTAAAAACCTTTGTTCGGGAATTTGACGATCTGGTGATCCGCGAAGCGATTTTGCGCGAAATCCTGCGTGGGGGGCAGGTTTACTACCTGTACAACGATGTTGAGAACATTGAGAAAGCCGCTCAGCGCCTGACGGAACTGGTGCCAGAGGCGCGCGTCGCCATCGGCCACGGGCAAATGCGCGAGCGCGACCTGGAGCGGGTGATGAATGACTTCCATCATCAGCGTTTCAACGTTCTGGTCTGCACCACCATTATTGAAACCGGCATTGATATCCCAACGGCCAATACCATTATTATTGAGCGCGCCGACCACTTCGGGCTGGCGCAGCTGCATCAGCTGCGCGGACGCGTAGGTCGATCGCACCACCAGGCTTATGCCTGGCTGCTGACGCCGCACCCGAAAGCCATGACGACCGACGCGCAAAAACGCCTGGAAGCCATCGCCTCGCTGGAAGATCTGGGCGCAGGCTTTGCCCTGGCGACGCACGATCTGGAGATTCGTGGCGCGGGCGAACTGCTGGGTGAAGAACAAAGTGGTCAAATGGAAACGCTGGGCTTTTCACTCTACATGGAACTGCTGGAAAATGCGGTCGATGCCCTGAAAGCCGGTCGGGAACCTTCCCTCGAAGATCTCACCAGCAATCAAACTGAAGTCGAGTTACGTATGCCCGCCCTGCTGCCTGAGACGTTTATTCCGGACGTAAATACGCGCCTGTCGCTGTATAAACGTATCGCCAGTGCCGAAGCAGAAGAGGAGTTGCAGGAGCTGAAGGTGGAAATGATCGACCGCTTCGGTCTGCTACCCGATCCGGCACGGAATCTGCTGGACGTCGCCGTGCTGCGAATGAAAGCGCGCGCGGTGGGCGTGCGTAAAATCGAAGCCAGTGAAAAAGGCGGTTATTTTGATTTTGCGCCGCAGAACAGTGTCGATCCCGCCTGGCTGATCGGTCTGCTGCAGAAAGATGCGAAGCAGTGGAAACTGGAAGGCCCCACACGGTTACGTTTTACCCGCGAGCTGGCGGAAAGAAAGCTGCGCATGGAATGGGTGCAGTCGTTTATGGCGCAGCTCATGGAAAACCGGGTCGCCTCTTAACCCGCTCACCACCAGCATCACGCGAAGCCGCCCCGCTTGGACTGCACCCCAAAAGTTGGACACCCAACTGATTAAGGTGCAGTTTTTTATGGCAAAGCCAAAATATTCTTTCGAAACCAGATTAGCTGTCGTTGATCATTATCTTGCCGGACACGATGGCGCACGTCGTACCGCTGAACGTTTTGGTGTTGAAGAAACATCAGTGCGACGCTGGGTAAGAGCCTGGCAACTCCACGGTATTGATGGTATTACATGGAAAAATGACCGCCACTCTCCTGAATTTCGACTGACGGTTGTCCTGAAGGCTCTGAGTGAAGAACTTTCCATGCGCGAGGCCGCCGCACGGTTTAATATCTCAAATGAATCCGTCGCCCTCACGAGGAGCATGGTCGAATTCAGATTATTGGCCTGACGGATGAAGGACAGCAGGTTCTGACCCTGAGTAAAGCGGCAGTTCGGGCGGCCGAAGCGGGTCTGCTTGCCGATCTGTCTTCTGAGGATGAAGACGCTGTACGGCGATGGCTGGTGAAGGTGGCGACCTTACCAACTGACCCGGTCTGAGGGCGATGTTGTCTGGCGCGCACCGCTTTACCGCTCAGCAAAATAAGGCTTATCGCTGTGTTCGGCGCGTCCGGCGGCCTCATCGGGTCACGCAGGTTGGTACAGCCTTCATGGTGACCCATAAAAAAAGCGCATCCGGAGATGCGCTTTCGTGTTTCATAATGTGCTGTGTGACCGCAATGCGGCAAGCTTTGCCCGGGATCTTAAGCTTTATCGCCGTTCAGGATTAACTGTCCATTACGGTCAACCGGGATGCGCGTACCGGGATCGTTTTCCATGCGGATTTTACCCTGCTGGTCGCCGATCTTGTAGGTGACGTCATAACCCAGCATTTTTTCCTGTTTGTCGTACACGGTTTTACAACGCTGTTCAGAGGTGGTGTAGGTATCGCGATCCTGCATACCGCCCTGAACCTGGTTGCCCGCATAACCGCCCGCCAGCGCACCGGCTACCGTTGCGACGTCGCGTCCACGACCACCGCCAAACTGGTGGCCGAGAACACCACCGGCTACCGCACCCAGTACTGAACCGGCGATACGGTTTTCATCCTGAACCGGACGACGGTGCGTCAGCGTCACGTTACGACACTCCTGACGCGGTTGTTTAATCGATTCTTTAATTGGGGTTGCTGACAGCACCTGTGCGTATTGTGGACCGCGATCAAACACGTTAATGCTTGCTACGGCGGCTACACCCAGTGCCGCTGCCACGCCAATACCGATACCCGCTAACATTGATTTATTCACAGGAAGTTCCTCCTGAAAGTGTTACCGCGCATTCCTGCCGCTGGGAAATCCCTTACAGCTCTGGCAGAACCGACGTGCGCGACTCGCCGTTTGGTTGAGATAAGTTTTACAGATGTAAAGCTTTTGCAATATCAGACAATGGGAAGAAAAGCGTGCCTGAAGCGTTAGTGCCACGTTTTCGGAGAGTTCTGAGCGACGATAAGGAGGCCGGATACCGCGCTGACTTCACGGCATAACCGATAAGTTAGCAGTGAAATCAGCGGGTTAAAACAAAATCAGATAAATGCGATTAGTGAAGCTTCAGACGGGGGCGAATCACACGGTTGAGACTGCCCACAATCATCATAAGTCCGGTCTTGATATAACCGTGCAACGCGACCTGATGCATACGATACAGCGATATATAGACAAATCGGGCAATGCGCCCTTCTATCATCATCGATCCGCGCATCAGATTGCCCATCAGGCTTCCTACGGTGCTGAAGCGGGACAGAGAAACCAGTGAACCGTGGTCTTTATAAACATAGGCTTTAAGCGGCTTGCCCTGGTATTGCAACAGGATGTTATCCAGCGCACAGGACGCCATCTGGTGTGCGGACTGCGCACGCGGGGGCACAAATCCGCCGCCGGGTAAGGCGCAGGACGCGCAATCACCGATGGCATAGATGTCGTCATCCAGCGTGGTCTGGAGCGTCTCTTTCACCACCAGCTGGTTGATGCGATTGGTTTCCAGCCCGCCGATTGCTTTCATAAAGTCAGGCGCTTTAATTCCCGCCGCCCAGACCATTAAGTCGGCTTCAATAAACTCGCCACTTTTGGTATGCAGGCCCAGCTTGTCTGCGCTGGTCACCATCGTTTGTGTCAGAACGCGTACGCCAAGCTTGCTGAGTTCCTGATGGGCCGCAGAGGAGATGCGTGGCGGTAGCGCAGGCAGAATACGTTCGCCCGCCTCCACCAGCGTGACGTTGAGTGCCTCGCTGCCCAGAGCTTTATACCCGTAGCTGTGGAGCTGCTTAACGGCATTGTGCAGTTCTGCCGACAGCTCAACACCCGTTGCACCGCCGCCAACGATAGCAATGTTCACCTTCTCCACCGCCCCTTCGCTGGCAGAGAATTTCAGGAACAGATTCAGCATTTCATTATGGAAACGACGCGCCTGCTGCGGATTGTCGAGGAAAATACAGTGATCTTTCACGCCTGGCGTGCCGAAGTCGTTTGAGGTACTGCCCAGCGCCATGACCAGCGTGTCATAAGCCAGCTCGCGCTCGGGAACCAATACCTCCCCCTGCGAATTCACGACTTCAGCCAGTTGGATGACTTTTTTCTCACGGTTGATGTTCGTCAACGAGCCCAGTTGGAACTGAAAACCGTGGTTGCGGGCATGCGCCAGATAGCTGAGGGCGTCAATGCCTTCATCCATGGAGCCGGTGGCCACTTCATGCAGCAACGGCTTCCACAGATGGCTGTGGTTGCGGTCAACCAGGATAATCTCAGCTTTCTTCTTGCGACCCAGCTTATGGCCTAACTGCGTTGCCATCTCCAGCCCACCGGCGCCACCGCCCACGATGACAATTTTCTTAACAGATGTAGTCAACAAAAACCCCCTCAAATTGTGAACCAAAAGTTAATCAATGGTTAAATTAAACCTTAATAAACATAGGGTTGGCGACATAATTTCGCTATCTGGAGGCAGAATAGCATGGCGGGAAGCGATGGGCCTCAGAAAATTGATGTACATCAAATTTAGCAGACAGTTCCTGGCAACGCCGACAATACAATCGGGCACCGCATGGGCGCCCGGCTGCGTCAATCTGCCGTTTTGAAGGCGTTCAGTCGGTGAAGATGGGGGGAAAGATTGCGGAACTTGTGGCTTTCGCTTTCGTCCCAGACGATCGGGTAGTAGGGTTCCAGCAGCGCGGCGCTGCGCTGGCTGTCGAGAATCTCATCGTGCCGGGATAAAAGCGTCAGGCAGCGGCCGCGGTTACGTTCGCGAAAATCGCTGACGCATTTGGTGGCAATGTCCAGGTACTCTTCAGGTCGATCTATCTTGCCTTCCATATTTTCGTACGGAAACAGGTTGGGATTGAAAATCGCCTGGCGGATCGCGCACAAGAAACCAATACGTTCTGACCAGTACCCGCCCAGCCCTACGCCGCAGATCAGCGGATGCGGATCGTCGCTCAGACTGAGCATTTTATCGGTTTCCTTGAGCAGAAACTGCATGTCATGTTTGGGATGGCGCGTGCTGTAGCTGATAAGCCTGACGTCAGGATCGATAAACTGCAGTTGCAGCACTTTTTCGTGGTTGCCCGGGCTGGATGAATCGAAACCGTGAAGATAAATAATCATGTTTATCCTTGAAGATCATCACACCGGGCAACCCGTGATTACCACGTCGCTTTATGCGCCAGCCAGCGTTCCTGCAGCGCGCTTAGCTGCTGCGCATTCTGTTTCCAGCGGCGACTGGCCTTCAGGCTGTCCCGGCTAAAGGTTCCCCGATGGTACAACTGCACTACCGGCTCTGCCTCGATCACGGTCAAATTATCGATCACGCTTACCGCGCCCTGACGGTCGTTACAGACCAGAATCATGTCGCATCCGGCAGACAGAGACTGTTGCGCACGCTCGGCATAGCTGCCCATCACTGCCGCGCCTTCCATTGAAAGATCGTCCGAGAAAATCACGCCCTTGAAACCCAGCTCCTGGCGTAACACCGTTTTCAGCCAGTAAGGCGAACCGCTGGCGGGGAGCGGATCGGCCTCCGTATAGATCACGTGTGCGGGCATAATAGCGTCGAGCGCCTGCTCGCCGATCAGCGTGCGGAATATCGCCATATCATGCTCGCGCAGTTCAGCTTCGCTGCGGCCATCACGCGGTGTCTCTTTGTGGGAATCTGCACTGACCGCGCCGTGACCGGGGAAATGCTTACCGGTGGTTTTCATTCCGGCCTCATGCATGCCGGCAATAAAACGCCGCGCCATCGCCAGGGCAATCGCAGGGTCCTCATGGAACGCGCGATCGCCAATGGCTGCACTGATATGGCCGATATCCAGTACCGGCGCAAAGCTGATATCAATATCCAGCGCGATCATTTCTGCCGCCATCTGCCAGCCAGCCTGCTGCGCCAGCTCGCCTGCCGTTGTCATGTCGTTGAGCGCGGCAAAAGACTGCATAGCGGGCAAATTCGTAAAGCCATCACGAAAACGCTGTACTCGCCCGCCCTCCTGATCCACCGCCACCACCAGGCGCGTATGCGAGGCGGCACGAATCTGACGCACCAGCTCGGCCAGTTGAGCTGGGTCATGATAGTTGCGGGCGAAAAGGATTAATCCCCCCACCAGCGGATGGCGCAGTATCTCACGCTCTTCCGCATCCAGTTCGAAACCTTCGACGTCCAGCATCAAGGGGCCGGGAAAACCTGTTGTCATAGCCTGAATCCTGTTTATCGGCACAAAGCCGTTAGATCTGCTGCCAGCTCTGTTGAGCCAGCTGTTGTAAATGCGCATCGCCGCGCTGTTCGGCGCGCAGTTGATACCAACTGGCGACTAACAGATGCAGCCAGGGCTGCCAGCGCGAAACCTGGTGTTGCAATGATGTCAGCGGGAGCTGCATGAGCGCGGCATAGTCACGTAGCCACTGCTCTTGCTGAGTGGGGTCGGATAAACAGACGGCCGCCAGCTCAAGCGCCACGTCGCCGTCTGCGGCATATTCCCAGTCAATAAGGTGCAGCCCCTGTTCAGACTGAATAAGATTAGCGGGATGCACGTCCATATGCAGCGGCGCAAGGCGTAGCGGCCGCGGCTCGCCCTGTCTGGTGAGTCGTTGTAGCTGCTGCAACCAGCGATGCTGACGCTGCTGGCAACGCTGCCAGTACTGCCAGAGCAGGGGCAAAAGGGATAAACGATAACCGGTGAGCGGCTGCTGGTGTAGCCGTTGCAATAACGCCAGTACCTGAGGCCGTGCAGCACGGAATCCGGCATCGCTCATCACCTCACCGTCCTGCCAGGGCAGGATAAGGCCGTGGCGGTTGCCCGCCAGCGGGCGCTGCACCAGGCCGCTCAGCCACAATTTACGCAGCACGCGCCCTTCGCGCTGGCGATTAACGAAAGGTATCGCTGACTGTGGCGCCGGGCGGAGGAGAAGCCGTTCGTTTTGTGTGACGATCTGGCAGCTCTGCCCGGTTAATCCTGCCAGCGGTGATACCGTAAACCGATGCTCACCCGTTGTAGCCTTGATCAGTTGCAGAAGCGCCGCATTAATTTTGGGCGACACCGTTTCCAGACCAGATAATTTCACCCGTCTGCACCAGCATCAGCTGCATTTGTAAGGTCGGTGACTTTACATCGCCTTTGGCCGTGCTGTAGAGCACGTACTGCGCGTTAAGATTACGCGCCAGGCCAATCGCCTTGCTGCGCGAGTTGAGGCTGTCGTCTGGGGAAAGGCCCAGCGTTTGTTTCGCCTGCGCCAGCTGTTCTGACGACACCAGAGTGAACTTACCGTTGTTATTCAACGCGTTCTGAATAGCACTGGTTGCCTTTTCACCCTGTAGTGCGCCGTTAGTGCTGTTTTTAATGCGATCGACCAGCAACACGCTTCCCGGCGTCACCGTGGCGGCGCGCACCATTTGTGCGACCAAGGGTTCCACGCTGGCATCCCAGTTAATCGTCACCAGCTTAGGCGGTTGCGGAACAGGTTGAGGCTGGGGGATCGGTTGCTCTGGCTGAGGAACAGGCTGAACCGGCTCCACAGGCTGAGTCGGTTCGACCGGTGCCGGCTGCTGCTGTTTCATCACGCAGCCAGAAAGAATAAGCGCCATCATTAGCGCGCCAGTACGGTTAACACTGCGAATCACGTAACAGTCCTCAGAGATAGATGTAGAGACGAACCTTGCTGGCCGTCAGATTACCCAGTTGCGACACCGCAGCGACGCTTCCGTTAGGGGGAACCGTGACAACCTGAGCAGGTTCACGTGGCGTTATTTCAAGCCCTTTGTCGTCGTACCAGTAGTAACGATAGTGCACAACCACCGGCGTTTCACGCTGATTGTAAAGTATGCTGCTGGCACGTTTCTGGCCGTCATGGTCATCCAGCGTTGGCTCATCGGTAATAATACCCGCCGAGAGGACAGAAGACTCCATGACCAGTGACTGCGATGTGTTAATCATCGGTTTGTTGCTGCTGCAACCAGTAAGGCTCAGCAACGCCACGGGCAGACATATCAACCATGAACGCATAGCAAGGTTCCCTTCAGGGATCAGTGTGACAGCATCGGGCCAAGCGGCTTGCCGCCCACCAGATGCATATGGATATGATAAACTTCCTGACCGCCATGTTTATTGCAGTTCACAATCAGGCGGTAGCCGTCTTCGTCAATGCCTTCTTCACGCGCAATTTTTGCGGCGGCGGTGAACATCCGACCCAGCGCCTGCTCGTGCGCCGCCTCGACGTCATTGGCGGTTGGGATCAGAATATTGGGGATAATCAAAATATGCATTGGCGCCTGGGGTGAAATATCGCGAAAAGCCGTTACCAGTTCGTCCTGATACACCACGTCGGCGGGGATCTCCCGACGGATAATTTTACTGAAAATCGTTTCTTCAGCCATAAAGCAGTTCCTTGAGCCTGAGGTAATACCTCAGTATGCGGGAGAAATTCGTTTTCTTTCAACCTCAGGCGACGTTTTCTTATTTTGACCGGCGGCGTTTAACGCATTTAACAGCGCCCTATGCGAAAAACCGCCGCTCCTGTCTCTGCCCCCTCTGCACGCGTCGCCCCCTTTATGTTGCCTGCGGCCTGACCCGACAAACGCGCTTGCAGGGCTGCCCGACGGGAAAGTGCCCAAAGCAACGCTTCATTTGTTTCTGCAAGAGGCATCTGGACAAAAGTTGCAACAGTTGATCAATAAAGCACCACCGCTACCTGCCGAAACTATCAAAAGCGTGTCGGGTTAACCTGCTTTCTCTGATGCGCGACGCCTGACAGTCACGAAAACGATTACATCAACGATTAAACAGGATGTTAAATATGCGCATTTTACAACGTGTCAAATTGTCCTATCGCCTGATATTTCTCATCGCTTTTTTCCTTCTCGCCATGATTGTTATCGCTGTAATCTCTCTTCACTCACTTCGGTCGCTGGCTGCGTCAGAACAGCAGCTCTACGCTTCCCGGCTGGAGCCTGTGCAGATGATGAACGTTGCCGCCCGGGAGATGGCCACGCATTTTCGCCGTTCCTATGCTTACATCTTTCCGGTCAGCTCCGCCACGCCCGTTGAATCACGCTAAACCACCTCTAAATTTAACCAGAAGTCTCAGCAAGCTGTGCAAAATGCGGTTGATTTTCTCAAGCAATCTCAGGATCCGGCGCTGGTTGCTATCACGCAGAAAGTGATGCAGGCCTGGCCTGACTACCTGGCCTCCATGCAACGCGTCTACGCCCTTGCCAACGAAAACAATGTGGCAGGCGCGCTAAAGGAAATCGCAACGACGACAGATCGTTTACATGTCGCGGTCCGGGATCCTCTGTTAGAAGCCGTAAAGATCTACAATGCGTCCGTCAGCCAGATCATTGACGACAACGTTTCCCATATTGACCAAACCTCTTTCATGTTGATTCAGTTAATCAGCCTGACCTTTATCGCAGGCGGCGCACTGGGCACGCTGATATTTTTTTCCGTTATGAAGCAGTTGGGTGCCGAGCCTGACGTTGCCGTGAGAGTGGCGGGCCTGATCGCCGACGGTCATCTTTATGAGCACAACGCCATTAAAGCCGGCGATACCTCCAGCCTGATTTACCAGTTATCCGTGATGCGCCAGCACATCCGCGACCTGATCAGCGAGGTGCAGGAAGCGGCGGAACAGGTAGCCAAAGCCTCAACGGAGATCGCCCTGGGTACCCGCGATTTGTCACAACGAACGGAATCACAAGCTTCAGCGCTGGAAGAAACCAGTGCTTCGATGGAGCAGCTGTCCTCAGCCGTACAAAACAATGCAGACAACGCCAGGATCGCCAACGACGTGGTCAGCAACGCCTTTCAGAAGGTGGCCAGCGGCGGTCAGTCAGTGTCTGACGTTGAGCAGACGATGCGCGCCATTCAGGACAGCAGTAGCAAAATCGGCGAAATCATCAGCGTCATTGACAGCATTGCTTTTCAAACCAATATTCTGGCGCTTAACGCGGCGGTGGAAGCGGCACGTGCCGGGGATGGAGGTCGGGGGTTTGCTGTCGTTGCGGGCGAAGTCAGAAACCTGGCGCAGCGCCGTGGCGGCCCAGGAAATTAAAACGCTGATTACAGAAAGTCATTCACGTGTCGAAACCGGCGTGACCAATGTCAGCGTGGCAGGCGAAACCATGAAGGCGGTCATTAAAGAGATTCATCGCGTCAACGACCTGGTGGCTGAGATCAGCACGGGAAGTCATGAGCAAAGCACCGGTGTGAAACAGATTGGTATTGCCGTGGCGCAAATGGATACCGACACGCAGCAGAATGCGGCACGGGTAGAAGAAACGGCGACCGCAACGGCACAGTTGCAACGGTTATCCGATCGACTGTTGCAGACCACCTCAAAATTTTTGACTCGCGAAGCAAACTGACAGGCTAAAGCGCAATGCCCTCTCAGCCTTAACTTCAGGCAAAAAAAACAGCGTTGCGCCGAGACGCAACGCTGTTTTCGCCGTGCCAGAACGGCATCAGACCTTATGACTTATTACGGATGTAGTCATCCATGTCCGTTTTCAGGTTATCGGATTTGGTGCCGAAAATCGCCTGAACGCCTGAACCGGCCACCACGACGCCACGTGCGCCCAGGTTTTTCAGTTCGGTTTGATCCACTTTGCTTACATCGGCCACGCTGACGCGCAGACGCGTGATACAGGCATCCAGGTTAGTGATGTTTTCTTTGCCACCAAATGCAGACACCAGTTTGCCCGCCATTTCGCCGCCGGTCGCGGAAGAAGACTGTTCGCTTGCGCTGTCTTCACGTCCAGGGGTTTTCAGATCCAGCTTCACAATCAGGACGCGGAACACGGTGTAGTAAACCGCGGCGTAGATCATACCGATAATCGGGAACAACCAGATTTTGCTGCTGTTACCACTCAGGACGATAAAGTCGATCAGGCCATGGGAGAAACTGGTACCGTCACGCATGCCCAGCAGGATACAGATTGGGAAAGCCAGACCGGCCAGAATGGCATGGATTACATACAGGATTGGCGCAACAAACATGAACGAGAACTCGATCGGCTCGGTAATACCGGTCAGGAACGAGGTCAACGCCGCAGAGATCATGATACCGCCCACTTTGGCACGGTTTTCAGGTTTTGCCGAATGCCAGATGGCAATCGCCGCGGCAGGCAGGCCATACATTTTGAACAGGAAGCCGCCAGAAAGTTTACCTGCGGTTGGGTCACCCGCCATATAGCGAGGGATATCGCCGTGGAATACCTGACCTGCGGCATTGGTGTACTCACCAATCTGCATCTGGAAAGGAACGTTCCAGATATGGTGCAGACCAAATGGCACCAGCGCACGTTCAACGACGCCGTAGATACCAAACGCCACCACCGGGTTTTGGTAGGCCGCCCACTGAGAGAAGTCCTGAATCGCTGAACCGACCGGTGGCCAGATAAACGACAGCACCAGCCCCATCGCGATAGCCGCCAGACCCGAGATAATCGGCACAAAGCGTTTACCCGCAAAGAAGCCCAGATATTCGGGCAGCTTAATGCGATAGAAGCGGTTAAACATATACGCCGCGATGGAGCCGGCAATAATACCGCCCAGCACCCCGGTATCGGCAAGGTGTTTTGCTTCAATTTCCGCCGCCGGCAGATGCAGGACTAAGGGGGCGACCACCGCCATGGTTTTCACCATGATGCCGTAAGCCACGACCGCTGCCAGTGCGGAAACACCGTCGTTATTGGTAAAGCCGAGTGCCACGCCAATGGCAAAAATCAGCGGCATATTGGCAAAAACCGATCCACCTGCTTCCGCCATTACATGCGATACCACCGCAGGTAACCAGCTAAAGTTCGCTGAACCAACACCTAATAAAATACCGGCAATCGGAAGAACCGATACCGGCAGCATGAGCGATTTACCAACCTTTTGTAAGTTGGCAAAAGCATTTTTGAACATAGCGTGAAACTCCTGAGTATGAGTGCGTTTTTCGCGCAGTGCGCGTGGTAAAGAGGGAGGTTCTTTACCGGGTGGCGTTATCCGCCTTTTTGATTTATTACGAAGGGTAAAATAAATTACTCTTCGTTACTTTGACGGCTATCACGTTTCGTCAATCACACGCCCGCAACCGGCCGCAATGACGGTTTTGTTGCTGATTTTTCAGCCAATAAAAGTTGACCCTGTCGAATCACAACAGGGTCAACGAACATCATCTCGTATTTATTACAATACCTGAAATAATACGAAATCAGGCACCAAGACGGCTCATCGGCACATGAAAGAGTGTAGAAAAGTTTTTTGTGGTGGTGGCGGCCAGCGTCTCAATATCTACGCCTTTCAGCACCGCAAGATAATCGGCAACGTCACGCGTGTAAGCAGGCTGGTTTTCTTTGCCCCGGTAAGGAACAGGTGCCAGATAAGGGGAGTCGGTTTCGACCAGAATACGATCCAGCGGGACGTAGCGCGCCGCGTCACGAATCTGCTCTGCATTGCGAAAGGTGACGATGCCCGAGAATGAAATATAGAACCCCATATCCAGCAGTTTTGCTGCCGTCGCCTGATCTTCTGTAAAGCAGTGCAGTACGCCGCCACAGCGTTCAACCTGCTCTTCCTTGAGAATAGCCAGCGTGTCTTCACGTGCATCACGCGTATGCACGATAATCGGCTTATTCAGCGCAATTCCGCTACGGATATGTTCCCGAAAAGAGTCCTGCTGCTGAGCTTTGGTTTCCTGCTGATAGTAGTAATCCAGCCCGGTCTCGCCCAGCGCGATCACCTGAGGATCGGCGGCCAGGCGGCGGAATAACGCAACATCATACGGTGCCTCCTGATTCAGCGGATGCACGCCACAGGAGAGCGCAATATTTTCACGATCGCCCACCAGCGCTTTCAGCGTACTAAAGCCGGGTAAGGTCGTGGCGATAGCCAGCATGAACCGGACGTCGCGCGCCGCCGCTTTGGCAATCACATCATCAAGATCGTGATGATTTTTCTCATAATCCAGGCTATCAAGATGGCAATGGGAATCAACAATAAACATATTTTTCTCAGTCATTTAGCCGGGTAACTTGGGCTTCAGGCTATCTGCCCAACTCAGTAATCTGTCAGTCAGGAGGAGTTCACGATTCACTGCCGCAACCTGTAATAACGATTCACGGCAGCGCATCCAGTCTTGAGCGCTGTTATTGAGCGCCGTTTGCGAAAAGTGCTGCGCCAGCATGGCGACCACGTCCTGACGATCGACGTTAGTCAGCCACTGGGTTGCGCCCTGCTGCCATTTCATTGCATCCAGTATGAATGATAACAGCCAGCCAATCCGTGCCGCGCTGTTATCTGCGTTCAGCACAGGCAGGAGTTGCAGGATGTCCTGCTGCAACGCACCCGGCAGGGAATCGCACAGTGTTTGCCGGGCCTGCCACAGGCCATCATCCAACAGCGTCAGCGCCGCACCGGGCGCACCTGCGCTGAGCCGCAGCGCGGCCAGTAGCGGGGCCTCATCATATTGCCCCTGCTTTCTCAGCCAGGCCAGACTGTGATTTTCATCTGGTGGAGGTAACGTCAGCACCATGCAGCGACTCCGCAGCGTTGCCAGCAGACGGGAGGGCTCGCGACAGCTTAAAAAGAACCAACTGTTGGCTGGCGGCTCTTCCAGCGTTTTTAGCAAGGCGTTAGCCGCCGCCTCGCTGAGCTGAGCCGCATCTGGCAGCCAGACCACCTTGGCACCGCCCTGCTGCGCATAGTGATACATTTTTTCCGTGACCTGACGCACGGCATCAATGCCCAGCGTCGTTTTGCCTTTTTCGGCTTCAAGCCGGTACCAGTCAGGGTGCGTATTTGCCTGCATCAGCTGGCAGCCATGGCAGTGACCACAGCTTTTTAATCCGTCGCGTTGCAGGCACATCAGCCAGCGGCTGATCCCCCACACCAGCGCATCATCGCCCATTCCATCAAGAGAAGCGATCAGCAACGCATGATGAGCACGGCCATCCTGATGCTGACCCATCACCTGGCGGTAAGGTTGATTGAGCCAGGGAAACCAGTTCATGCGCGCTGTTCCGCCAGCCAGGCCGTCAGGGTAGCGTGCAGCGCGCTTGTCACCTGCTCAAGCGGCTGAGTGGCATCTATCGTCAGGATACTGTCATCGGCGGCAGCCAGCGCCAGATAGCGTTCACGCGTGCGTTCAAAAAAGCGCAGCGACTCCTGCTCAATGCGGTCTAATTCTCCGCGGGCGCGGGCACGCTGCAACCCGGTTTCAGGCGTAACATCGAGGTACAGCGTCAGATCAGGACGAAAGTCGCCCAGTACCGTATCCCGTAAGGTGCGCATCAGTTCGGCGTCCAGCCCGCGACCGCCGCCCTGATATGCCTGGGAGGAGAGATCGTGACGATCGCCTATCACCCAGGCCCCCCGGGCCAGCGCAGGCTTGATCACCGTTTCCACCAGTTGGACGCGCGCGGCATACAGCATTAACAGTTCCGCTTTATCGGTTACCTGCTCGCCTTCAATGCCCTGCTTGACCAGCACGCGAAGCTGCTCAGCCAGCGGTGTGCCGCCGGGTTCGCGGGTAAAGACAATATCGTCGATTCCACTGGCCCGCAGTGTTGCAACGACCGCATCGCGCGCCGTGGTTTTTCCTGCGCCTTCCAGGCCTTCAATCACAATAAACTTACTGTCCATTTTTTTCCTTTAACACCAGCCGGTAAGCCTGCACGGCCTTATTGTGGCTGGCAAGATTGGTGGTGAAGGTATGTCCACCTTTGCCATCCGCCACGAAGTAGAGATAGTCGGTTTTTTCCGGATGCGCGGCCGCAATCAGTGAGGCTTTGCTCGGCATCGCAATTGGCCCCGGCGGCAGGCCGCTGATGATATAGGTATTATACGGCGACGGCGTTTCCAGATCTTTACGCGTCAGCGTGCCATTATAGGCGTTACCCATGCCGTAGATCACGGTAGGATCGGTTTGCAGACGCATGCCCACGCGCAGGCGATTGATAAACACGGAAGCCACTTTAGCCCGCTCTTCACTCACAGCGGTTTCTTTTTCGATGATCGACGCCATCGTGACCATTTCCTGTGCATCTTTATAGGGCAGGTTATCCATCCTGCCCTGCCAGACGTCATCGATGGTCTTTTTCATCCGCTGATGCGCGCGTTCCAGCAAGGCGACATCGGTGGTGTTTGCGGTATACAGATACGTATCCGGAAAGAAACTGCCTTCCAGCGCTTTTTCATCCAGCTTCAGCGTGCTGGCGACGGTTGTATAGCTGTCATCCGGCAGCGTATGCTTCACGTAGGGTGCTTTACGTAATTCGCTAAGCCACTCTTGCAAGCGTTGCCCTTCCACTAACCGCAGCGGGAATTGTGCCTCTTTGCCGCTGGCGAGCAATTCCAGCAAACTGCGGACCGTCATTGTCGGTTCAAGGCGATAGGTTCCGGCTTTGAATTTGGCCAGCTCAGGCTCCAGTTTGAGCAGTGCGCCAAACCAGATGCTGTGAGGAATAATCTTTTGACTTTCCAACTGCGCTTCCAGTGCAACGCGACCGGTTCCTGCCGGCAGCGTGTAGATCGTTTCCTGGGAAAGGGTCAACCGGGTTGCTGCAAGTTGTTTAACCTGCCAGTAACTCACGGCTGCCGCGATGAGCAGGATGATGACCACTACGCTCACCACTATTTTTTTAATTCGGCTCATGATGCTTCCATTATCTTTCTACAGCTCGCCTGTAGCTGGTTAAACAAGGTGCGCTGTTCGAACGCCAGCGCATCAAGTTGTCGAACGGGTAATACGGGCATCAGCGCGTTGCATACCACAATCTCATCGGCTGCCTGGAGTTGCGCCAGTCCCGCCTGAACCACATGACAAATCTGACCTGCGGCGCGCATTTCCGCTATCAGACTTCGCCGCATAATGCCGTCAACGCCCGCCTGATCCAGCGCCGGGGTAAAAACCGTGCCGCCGCTTCGCCAGAATAAATTAGCCGCACAGCATTCCACCACCCAACCGTCAGTGTCAAGCACCAGCGCCTCATCGGCGTCGGTCTGCTCAAGGTGGGCACGAATCATCACCTGTTCCAGCCGGTTCAGGTGCTTGAGGCCGGCAAACTGGGGCTGGCGCGCCAGACGGACCGGGCTCACGACCAGCCTGACGCCGGTTTGCTGGAGCGCCGCATAATGCGCAGGCCAGGGGGATACCGAAACGATTCGCGTGTGGCCGCTACAGCCGCTGCGGCTGTAGCCCCGCCCGCCGCTGCCCGCACTGATGATGACCTTAAGCACTGCCCTGTCATGTCCGCTGGCCGCGCGCTGCATCTCCTGCGCCAGCGCGGGCCAGTCGACGTCATTCAGCCACAGCCGTTCACAGCTTTGCTGCAATCGCTGCATGTGCCTGTCAAACAGCAGGATTTTGCCGTTGCCAATCGCGGCGGTCGTAAAGCAGCCATCGCCAAACTGCACGGCACGATCGGTGGCCGCCAGCTGGGATTGCTCAGTGCCGTTTATCCACATTGCCGTTTCTCCGGTATCAGAACGTTGCTTGACGATGGCCATGATTTTATCGGTTTCTTCACGACGCTGGATAGAAAAAAGGCCCGCATTGCGGGCCTTTACAGCAATCATAAACGGAATGTTTAGATTTTACGGAAAATCAGCGAGCCATTGGTACCGCCGAAGCCGAAGGAGTTACACAGCGTGTATTCCAGCCCCGAGACCTGACGAGCGGTGTGCGGAACGAAATCAAGATCGCAACCTTCATCAGGATTGTCCAGGTTCAGCGTCGGTGGAATCGCCTGGTCGCGCAGGGCCAGAATCGAATAGATCGACTCAACCGCGCCCGCCGCACCCAACAGATGGCCGGTCATGGATTTGGTGGAGCTGACCATTACCGTACTGGCTGCTGCACCAAAAACGGATTTCACCGCCTGGGCTTCCGCTTTATCGCCGGCTGGGGTCGAGGTACCGTGCGCATTGACGTAACCAATCTTATCTGGCGTCATCTGCGCATCACGCAGCGCGTTGATCATCGCAGCGGCTGCACCTGAACCGTCTTCCGGCGGTGAGGTCATGTGATAAGCATCGCTGCTCATCCCAAAGCCCACAATTTCCGCATAGATTTTTGCGCCACGTTTCTTAGCATGCTCATACTCTTCCAGTACGATAATGCCAGCGCCGTCGCCCAGTACAAATCCATCACGGTCTTTATCCCATGGACGGCTTGCCGCCTGGGGATTTTCGTTACGTGTCGACAGCGCACGTGCCGCGCCGAATCCGCCAACGCCAAGTGGCGTACTGGCTTTTTCCGCACCGCCCGCCAGCATCACGTCGGCATCGTTATAGGCGATGATACGTGCAGCATGACCGATATTGTGCACGCCAGATGTACAGGCGGTCGCAATGGAGATGCTGGGGCCTTTCAGGCCATACATGATGGTGAGATGCCCCGCCACCATATTGACGATTGTGGAAGGCACGAAGAAAGGGCTAATTTTACGCGGACCACCGTTCACCAGAGAGGTATGGTTTTCTTCGATGAGACCCAATCCTCCGATGCCCGAACCAATTGCCGCGCCAATTCGGCCTGCATTTTCGTCGGTCACAACCAGACCGCTGTCCTGCATGGCCTGAATGCCTGCCACGATGCCGTACTGAATGAAGTCATCCATCTTGCGTTGATCTTTACGAGAGATAAAGTCATCGCAATTAAAATCTCTTACCAGACCTGCAAAACGTGTTGCATAGGCGCTGGTATCAAAATGGTCGATCAGGTTAATGCCGCTCTGACCGGCAAGGAGAGCACTCCAGGTAGACTCTACGGTATTGCCGACAGGAGACAACATGCCAAGACCAGTCACAACTACACGACGCTTAGACACGTTCGTCCTCCAGGGAGGGAAAAAAATGACTATTGTGGGGCAAACATAAAACTCAGGCGGTCAATTGACCGCCTGAAGATATTCATTAGCCTTTGTGGCTATTGATATAGTCGATCGCTGCCTGAACGGTAGTGATTTTCTCAGCTTCTTCGTCTGGAATTTCAGTATCAAACTCTTCTTCCAGAGCCATTACCAGCTCAACGGTATCAAGAGAATCGGCACCCAGGTCTTCTACGAAAGATGCAGAGTTGGTCACTTCTTCCTCTTTCACACCCAGCTGCTCACTGATGATTTTCTTAACGCGTTGTTCGATATCGCTCATACTATTTAATTTCCTATCAAAACTCGCTTTCGCGATGGTTTTCGTAGTGTATAAAATGTTGAAAAAGATGCAACAAAATCCCGGCTGGTCGAACCACGATTTTACGCTATTGTGCGGTTTTATCCGCAAATAATGCAAATGATTTCGTGATTATCAGACCATATACATGCCGCCATTGACGTGCAGCGTCTCACCCGTGATGTAGGCTGCTTCGTCAGAGGCTAAGAATGCAACGGCATTAGCAATTTCCTGCGCTTCGCCTAAACGACCCGCTGGGACCTCCGCCAGAATACCGGAACGTTGATCTTCGTTCAGTGCCCGCGTCATGTCAGTCTCTATGAAGCCCGGAGCCACGACGTTGACGGTAATGCCACGTGACGCGATTTCGCGCGCCAGTGATTTGCTAAAGCCAATCAAACCCGCTTTTGCTGCAGCGTAGTTTGCCTGACCCGCATTGCCCATGGTTCCAACAACAGAACCGATGGTGATGATACGACCCATGCGCTTTTTCATCATGGCACGCATCACCGCCTTCGAAAGACGGAAAACCGATGTGAGGTTGGTATCCAGGATATCCTGCCACTCATCGTCCTTCATACGCATCAGTAGATTATCACGCGTAATGCCTGCATTATTGACTAAAATGTCCACTTCGCCAAATTCAGCGCGAATTTTCTCTAAAACGCTGTCTACAGAAGCGGCATCCGTCACGTTTAACAGCAGACCTTGTCCTTTATCGCCAAGGTAATCACTGATAGCATCGGCGCCACTTTGGCTGGTTGCAGTACCTACCACTTTCGCACCGCGTGCGGCCAGGGTTTCTGCAATCGCACGGCCGATGCCGCGGCTTGCGCCAGTTACCAGCGCTACTTTACCTTCAAAGCTCATGATTTTCCTCTTATTCCTGTGCAAGCGCCGCAGTCAATGACGCAGTATCGTTCACCGCTGCTGCGGACAGGCCGTCTACAATGCGTTTTGTCAGACCGGTAAGGACTTTACCCGGTCCCATTTCAATAAGTTGCGTGACGCCCTGCGCGGCCATAGCCTCAACGCTCTCGGTCCAGCGAACCGGGCTGTAAAGCTGACGAATCAGCGCATGTCGAATCGCGTCGGCGTCCGTTTCGGCTTTGACATCTACGTTGTTAATGACCGGCACAGCTGGCGCATTAAACGTGATGGTTTCGAGTGTTAATGCCAGTTTATCGGCAGCCGGTTTCATCAGCGCGCAGTGTGAAGGGACGCTTACCGGCAGCGGTAGCGCACGTTTTGCGCCTGCCGCTTTGCAGGCTGCACCCGCACGTTCAACCGCCTCTTTATTGCCGGCGATAACCACCTGGCCCGGCGAGTTGAAGTTAACCGGTGAAACCACTTCGCCCTGCGCACTTTCTTCACAGGCTTTAGCAATCGCAGCGTCATCAAGGCCGATAATTGCCTGCATCGCACCCGTGCCCTCAGGTACGGCTTCCTGCATCAGTTTACCGCGCAGTTCAACCAGCTTGATCGCGTCCGCAAAATTCAGCACACCTGCGCAGACCAGTGCGGAGTATTCTCCCAGGCTGTGACCTGCCATCAGGGCGGGTTGTTGACCACCCTGCTGCTGCCAGACACGATAGATGGCTACCGAGGCAGCCAGCAAAGCAGGCTGCGTCTGCCAGGTTTTATTCAGCTCTTCAGCTGGCCCCTGGCTGACTAACTGCCACAGGTCGTAACCGAGAACGTCTGAAGCTTCACGAAACGTCTCTTCGACCGCCGGATAAGCAGCGGCCAGATCCGCTAACATGCCCACAGTTTGTGAGCCCTGACCTGGGAAAACAAAAGCAAATTGCGTCATTTTCAATTCCTGTCAATCAAAAGCGAACCAGCGCAGAACCCCAGGTGAATCCACCACCAAAGGCTTCCAGCAAAATAAGTTGTCCGGGTTTGATGCGGCCATCACGCACCGCCTCATCCAGCGCGCTTGGCACGGATGCGGCAGACGTATTTCCATGGCGATCCAGCGTCACGACCACTTTCTCCATGGTCATACCCAGTTTTTTCGCCGTGGCGCTGATAATACGCAGGTTAGCCTGATGCGGCACCAGCCAGTCCAGCTCTTCACGCGCAATGTTATTTGCCTGCAAGGTTTCGTCCACAATGTGGGCTAGCTCGGTGACCGCCACTTTGAAGACTTCGTTGCCGGCCATTGTCAAATAAGCGGGCTGATCCTGATTTTCGCGATCCTGATACGGCAGCGTCAACAGTTTCGCATAGCGACCGTCAGCGTGCAGGTGGGTTGAAATAATCCCCTGCTCTTCGCTCTGGCCCAGCACAACGGCGCCGGCACCATCACCAAACAGGATGATCGTTCCACGATCGTCTGGATTGAGCGTACGCGCGAGGACATCGGCACCAATGACAAGCGCGTGTTTGACGGCACCGTTTTTAATATATTGATCGGCCACGCTTAACGCATAGGTAAAGCCGGCACAGGCTGCTGCGAGGTCAAACGCCGCACAGTCTTTGATGTCAAGCATCTGCTGAATCAGGCAGGCTGAGCTTGGAAAGGCGTGACTGGAGGAGGTGGTCGCAACGATGATCAAACCGATATCATTGGCGTCAACGCCTGCCATTTCCAGTGCGCGTTGTGCAGCCTGATGTCCCATACTTGCGACAGTCTCATCCGGCGCAGCAATACGGCGCTCACGAATGCCGGTACGGGTAACAATCCACTCGTCCGAAGTCTCCACCATTTTTTCCAGATCGGCATTGGTGCGGATCTGGCTGGGCAAATAACTGCCCGTACCGATAATTTTGGTAAACATCTAGGCTTTGTCACTCCTGGCTAATACAGCGTCCAGACGGGCGGCAATGCGTTCAGGCACCTGCCGCCTCACCGTCTGCTCGGCCTGATTGATCGCCACGGCAAAAGCATGTTGATTTGCTGCACCATGGCTCTTTATCACTGTTCCGCGTAATCCTAACAGACAAGCGCCATTATACTGGTCGGGGTTGAGATGCCCGAAGCGCCTGACCAAACGCTTTTTCATCCAGCGCCCCAGCAACGTCAGCCACCACGACCGCTTCTTACCTTCCTCTGATGACCTGAACAGAGAAAGAAACATTCTTACTACGCCTTCCATTGTCTTCAGTGTGATGTTTCCTGCGAAACCATCACAGACCAGCACATCCGTTTTGCCAGTCAGCAAATCGTTACCTTCGAGGTAACCAATGTAATTAATCTGCGGCAATGCCTTGAGACTTAACGCCGCATCGCGGATGCTTTCAAGCCCTTTATGCTCTTCATGACCAATATTGAGAAGTGCCACACGGGGATTCGCAATCCCCAACACTTCTTCCGCCATCACTGAGCCCATTACCGCAAACTGCACCAGCATCGCACTGTCTGAGTCGACATTGGCACCTAAATCTAAAATGACCGTTTTTCCCTTCTGCTGATGGGGTAAAACGGTCATGAGCGCCGGACGTTTAATCCCGTCCAGCGGCTTCAGTAATAATGTCGCCAGCCCCATCAGCGCGCCCGTGTTGCCGCTGCTGACACAGGCCTGAGCCCGCCCTTCTTTAACCAACTCTAACGCCACTCGCATAGAGCTGCCGCGGCTGTTACGGATGGCTTGTGCGGGTCGCGCATCACTTGCAATAACTGATTCGGCAGGCACAACCTGCAGTCGCTCCAGCAAGGAGGAATCCGCTTTGGCAAGCAATGGCGTGAGAATGTCGGGATCTCCGACAAGAAGAAGGATAATTTCCGAATGAGAGGCCAGTGCCTGCAATGCTGCAGGCACCGTCACGCAGGGACCGAAGTCCCCGCCCATGGCATCGATAGCCAGGGTCAAACGTGCCAAGGTATCGCCTTGCTAAGCAAAGAACTTACTTAACGATAACCTTGCGACCGCGGTAGTAACCGTCCGCAGTGATGTGGTGACGCAGATGAGTTTCACCAGAAACTTTATCTACTGACAGAGTGGCAGTGGTCAGCGCATCGTGCGAACGACGCATACCACGCTTAGAACGGGTGGGTTTATTCTGTTGTACGGCCATGGACCTTACTCCTATTACTTACGCTTTAAACTGGCTAATACGGCAAATGGGTTTGGTTTTTCTGCCTCTGCAGGCAACTGACCAAAGACCATGTCCGCCTCGGACACTTCACAGTGTTCAGAATCGTGCACCGGAACCACAGGCAGCGCGAGAATAACTTCATCCTCAATCACTGCCAGCAGGTCGATCTCACCAAACTCGTTGACATCAACCGGCTCGTACGCTTCCGGCAACGCTTCGGCCTGCTCGTCAGACGACACAGGACTGAAGCAATAGCTTACGTGTACATGATGTGGAAAAACCTGGTTGCAACGCTGACAACGTAGCGTAACCTGCACATCAGCAGTACCCGTCAGTACTGCCAGACGCTGGTTGTCAACCGCAAACGACATGACACATTCTACATCACTGTCCACACTGACGACCGACTCAGCAACACGCTCTACCTGTTGAGAGGTATAAACACCTTGATAATCCAGGCGTTTTTGAGCGGTGCGGACTGGGTCCAGCGTCAGGGGTAATTTTACCTTTTGCATAGGGCGCGCATATTAACTTTGTAATCACATAGAGTCAAAGAAAAAGGCCGTTTACCAGCATCTTTCAACCACTATTCGCATCCAGTGCGGCGCACAGTTTAAAATGACTGTCACCAATTCGCTATCAATATTGAAAAAAAATGACAGCATCGATTCTTTTAGCATCAACGTCGCCCTTTCGTCAGGCACTGTTAGCGCGGCTGGGCCTGCCTTTCACGGTCGATTCGCCGCAGACAGATGAAACGCCATTAGCGCATGAAAGCGCGGAAGCGCTGGTCACCCGATTAGCCATCGCCAAGGCGCAGGCGCTGGCCCAACGTTATCCCGACCACTGGATTATTGGGTCTGACCAGGTCTGTGTGCTGAATGGCGTGATAACCGGGAAACCCCACACGGTTGAAAACGCGGAAGCACAGTTGCGGGCTGCCAGCGGCCAGCGCGTAACGTTTTATACCGGGCTGGCGCTATACCACCCTGCCAGCCAGCGCTTAATGCAGTGCTGTGAGCCGTTTAGCGTCTATTTCCGCACGTTAACCGACGCCGAAATCCGAGCCTATATAAAGAAAGAGCAACCGCTGCAGTGCGCAGGAAGTTTTAAAAGCGAAGGGTTGGGGATTTGTTTATTCGATCGTCTTGAGGGACGCGATCCGAATACGTTGGTGGGTTTACCGCTTATCGCGCTCAGCAATATGCTGCGAGAAGCAGGCATCAACCCCTTGTCGGATTGATGCCCGGCGCCTCAGCTTTTCTGCTGGCGCAGCATCGTCAGGCAATGCTGTAATTGGTCATCCAGTGGCGCTTCCATGCGGAGCGTCTCACCCGTGTTGGGATGCGTAAAGGTCAGCGCGGCCGCATGCAGGAACAAGCGGTTAAGCCCCGTAGAGGACAGCTGGCTGTCAAACGCGCGATCGCCGTAGCGGTCGTCGAATGCAATAGGATGACCGGCATGGAGCGTATGCACACGAATCTGGTGGGTACGTCCGGTAACCGGGCTGGCTTTTACCAGGGTGGCGAAGTCGAAGCGCTCTTCCACTTTAAACCGGGTTTCTGAAGGCTTACCGTCGCTGCTCACGCGTACCATGCGCTCACCGCTTTGCAGAATGTTTTTCAGCAACGGCGCCTGAACCACTTTCAAATGCGATGGCCAGTTACCCTGCACCAGCGCAAGATAGTCTTTCTGCATGCCCTTCTCACGCAGTTGTTCATGCAGCGAGCGCAAGGCTGAACGCTTTTTGGCCACCAGCAGCACGCCAGAGGTGTCACGATCCAGACGGTGCACCAGCTCCAGGAAACGAGCCTCTGGACGCAGGGCGCGCAAACCTTCTATCACGCCAAAGCTCAGGCCGCTGCCACCGTGTACCGCTGTACCGGACGGCTTATTCAGCACCAGCAGGTGCTCGTCTTCAAAGAGAATGGCATTGGCTAAAGAAGCCACTTTGGCCAGCTTGGGCGAAACGGCCTCTTCGTCCCGTTCGGCCACCCTGACGGGCGGGATACGCACCTCATCGCCCTCTTCCAGTTTATATTCTGGCTTAATGCGTTTCTTGTTAACCCGCACCTCGCCTTTACGCACGATGCGATAAATCATGCTTTTCGGCACGCCCTTTAACTGGGTGCGCAAAAAGTTGTCAATGCGTTGTCCGGCATTTTCAGCCGTGATGGCGACAAAGTGTACGCCTGGATTCTCTGTTTTCATGGCGGCGATTCTAAATAGTGTCCCCTGATAGCGCCACCCCTTTTTCTGTGCTTAACTCTTTGCGTCTCGTCAGGAAGCGTAATGTGATTGCTGTGATTTTCAGCAGCGCGCGTGCACTTCTTGTCGTAGGGTTCTTAAAATGTAAAGAAAATTGATCAGTGAGTTAAAGTCACCTTGCTATATGAAGGTTAGCAGTGGAATAATGCTTGGGTTTCTTAGCTGAAGATTCAGATAAGAAAAAAAACGAAATTAGTTATTTTGTCGGATTGAGCAGACACGCAGCAATGGCGTAAGACGTAATGCGAAATCAGACACTTAGCGGGCTGCGGGTTGCGGCCTGGACATGAGATGGAGTGCACGGGTTTACTGAATTATCTCTCGCATTTCCACTATCTGGTGCTGTTGTTCCTTATGAAAAACAGGCCACCGACGTTATTTGCGCCCCTCGCGCGGTCGATAACCGTGAGGTTGACGACATTGCACTAAGTCACGGGGCCATCGGTTGATACTCGTCCAGGGTAACTATGCCCGCAGCTTTAATCACTCATGAAAGAATAACGAGTACGTTACGATGAAAAGAATGTTAATCAACGCAACTCAGCAGGAGGAGTTGCGCGTTGCCCTGGTTGATGGTCAACGTCTGTACGATCTGGATATCGAAAGCCCAGGACACGAACAGAAAAAAGCCAATATCTACAAAGGTAAAATCACCCGTATCGAACCCAGCCTTGAAGCGGCCTTCGTCGATTACGGTGCAGAACGTCACGGTTTCCTCCCCCTGAAAGAAATTTCCCGCGAATACTTCCCTGCTAATTACAACTCACACGGTCGTCCGAACATTAAAGACGTGCTGCGTGAAGGTCAGGAAGTCATTGTTCAGATTGATAAAGAAGAACGCGGCAACAAAGGTGCTGCGCTCACTACATTTATCTCTCTGGCAGGCAGCTATCTGGTATTAATGCCAAATAACCCGCGCGCGGGTGGGATTTCACGTCGGATTGAAGGCGATGACCGTACCGAACTGAAAGAGGCGCTGTCGGCGCTGGAACTCCCTGATGGCATGGGGCTGATTGTTCGCACGGCGGGCGTCGGTAAATCAGCCGAATCGCTGCAGTGGGACCTTAGCTTCCGTCTGAAGCATTGGGAAGCCATCAAAAAAGCGGCTGACAGCCGCGCGGCCCCGTTCCTGATCCATCAGGAAAGCAACGTGATCGTGCGCGCCTTCCGCGACTATCTGCGTCAGGATATCGGTGAGATTCTTATCGATAACCCAAAAGTGCTGGAACTGGCACGTCAGCATATCGCCGCGCTGGGCCGTCCGGACTTTAGCAGCAAAATTAAGCTCTACACCGGTGAGATTCCGCTGTTCAGCCATTACCAAATCGAATCGCAAATCGAATCCGCTTTCCAGCGTGAAGTTCGCTTGCCGTCAGGCGGCTCAATCGTTATCGACAGTACCGAAGCGCTTACCGCCATCGATATCAACTCCGCCCGTGCCACGCGCGGTGGCGATATTGAAGAAACCGCCTTTAATACCAACCTGGAAGCGGCCGACGAAATTGCTCGCCAGCTGCGTCTGCGCGACCTGGGCGGCCTGATCGTTATCGACTTTATCGATATGACACCGGTTCGTCACCAGCGCGCGGTTGAAAACCGTCTGCGTGAAGCCGTCCGTCAGGATCGCGCCCGAATTCAAATCAGCCATATTTCACGTTTTGGCCTGCTGGAGATGTCCCGCCAGCGCCTCAGCCCGTCCCTGGGCGAGTCCAGCCACCACGTCTGTCCACGTTGTAGCGGCACCGGCACGATTCGTGATAACGAATCTTTGTCGCTGTCCATTCTGCGCCTGATTGAAGAAGAAGCGCTGAAAGACAACACTAAAGAAGTGCATGCTATCGTGCCGGTCCCGGTCGCCTCTTACCTGCTGAATGAAAAACGTGAAGCGGTAAATGCTATCGAGAAACGTCAGGGCGGCGTACGTGCGGTCATCGTGCCGGACGATCGGATGGAAACCCCGCACTACTCCGTTCTGCGTGTGCGCAAAGGCGAAGAAACGCAAACGCTGAGCTATCACCTGCCGAAACTGCATGAAGCCGAGATGGCGATGCCATCTGAAGACGAGCATGCTGAGCGCCGCCGTCCAGAGCAGCCAGCTCTCGCCGCCTTTGTGATGCCCGATGCGCCGCCAGCGCCGGCCGAAGCCACACCAGAGGTGGCCAAACCTTCAGCGACTGTGACGCAACCCGCGGCCGCGCAGGCCAGTGAAGGTTTTGTCAGCCGTCTGCTGAGTGGACTGAAAAAACTGTTTGCTGGCGAACCTGCTCCGGCGACTGTCGAGCCGGTTGCCGAGGCGACGGCCCCGCAGAAAACCAGCGAGGACGAGAACGGCAACCCGCGTGGCGATCGTCGTAATAATCGTCGCAACAACAACCGCCGCGAACGAACCCCGCGCAACGGTGATAACACACAACAGCGCGAATCTCGTGATAACCGTGATAACCGTGATAACCGTGATAACCGTGGCGAGTCTCGAGATAATCGCGAGACGCGTGAAGACAATCGTCGTAACAAGCGTCAGGCCCAGCCTAATGACGCGCGTGACGAGCGTCCGGTACTGAGCGATGAAGCGCGCCAGCAGCGTGATGAGCAGCAGCAACAGCGCCGCGAACAACGTGCTGAACGTCAGCGTCGTCGTCAGGAAGAGAAACGCGCTCAGCAGGACGCTAACAGCGCGGTGGAACAAACCGCTGAAGCGGTCGCGCCTGCTGCTGTGGATGCGCAGGAAGACGAGCGCGTTCAGGTGATGCCTCGCCGTAAACCGCGCCAGCTGACGCAGAAAGTCCGCGTTGGTGATAACAATGACCAGCCGCAGGCCGCCGCTGTTGAATCAGCCGAATCGGCTGAAGTTCAAAAGGTGCAGCCTGTTGTCGAAACGTCGCAGGTTGAAGAGACGGAGGAGAACGAAGGTCGCGATAATGCCAATATGCCACGTCGTTCACGCCGCTCACCTCGCCATCTGCGCGTAAGTGGTCAGCGTCGCCGTCGTTACCGTGATGAACGTTATCCGACCCAGTCCGCGATGCCTTTAGACGCCGCTGCGGCTTCGCCTGAAATGGCGTCCGGCAAAGTCTGGATTCGCTATCCGGTCGCGCAAGCGAATGAAGAGCAAATCGTTCAGGATGCGCCTGAATCGACACCGGACTACAGCCGTGAAGAGACTGCCCCTGCTGTTGCCCTGCCTGTCGCCACCGAGGAAGCGCCGGCTTCACAGACTGAGCCAGTACAAATTGCAGAGCCGCAGGCTGACGCCCCGGTTACCGTGGTGAATACTGACGATACTCAGGCCATTGAAGCCCCGGTTCATCATGAACCTTCGGTGATTCCAGCCGCTGCTGAAGCCCGTGCTGAAGCTATCGCGCAACAGGCTCAGCCTGCTGACGCTGTCGACGCGCCGGAAGTAAACGTGCCGGTTGTCGCAGAATCCGCGCCTGAAGAAACGGCGGAAGAGCATGCGGGCACGACAGTCAGCGCAGCGATCGAAGCGCAGGTGGAAGAGGTTTTACACGCGCCGGTTGCTGCTGAGGAAGCCATTACGCCGGTGAGTGAACCTCATGCACCTGTTGCCGCACGCGACATCCCTGTTGAGGCATTAAAAGCCAACGCCGAAACGCGCTGGAAGCACTTTGCTTCTGCACCGATGACCAAGGCGCCTGCACCAGTGTGGCAACCCGAGCCTGCCCGTCAAAGTGACTGGCAACGTCCGGCCTTTAAATTTGAGGGCAGAGGTTCTGCTGGCGGCCATAGCGCCACCCATCAGGCTACTGCACCTGCCACCAAGCCGTAAGGCGCGGTAGCAGTACACATGAACCCGGCTCCGGCCGGGTTTTTTTATTGCATGCGCGGCGTTACAGGTGATGGAACGGGGATGCGCAGCCGTTAACTGAATGCGTCTCTCAGCCAGGGCAGCATGAGAGGTAAAAAACCGCGCGTGCGCGTCACGCGTTAACGCATGCTTTTCAGAGTGGCCTCGTGGCAAAGTACAGGCTGCAGGCAAAAAAAATCCCACCGTCCCTTATCAGGACGGTGGGAAAAACTAAGCGCACCCGGTTAAAGTACGCCCAAATTTTTTTTTTATGAATTTAACTGAAACAGCGACATCTGAGACATATCGGTAAAGGTCTTGTATGAAGCCTGTAGTGCCTGCTGTTGCATGGTGTAGCTGGAGATCGCCTGGGTGTAATCAACGTCCACCAGGCTGCTCATCTGGGAATCATAAATGACCTTGCGATCGTCCCCCTGCGCATTCAACGTATCCAGCTCTTTCAACTGAGTACCGATCTCGGAACGGACGCTGAGCACGTTGTTCAACGAGTTGCTCAAACCACGGCTGGTTTTGTCCATTGCCGCAGAAAACGTGGCTTTCGTCGCATCGTCCGCGCCGTTTTGCGGCACTTTCAGCGCACTGATGGCGCTGTCCAGCATGTTAAACAAGTTCGTTTCACTGGTACCGCCGTTAGGCTCTTTCACCGCGTTGCTGGTGACAGCCATCACGATACTGTTACCGGTATGACCGATGGTCATGGTACGGTCCGTGTCCACTTTTTGCGTAATGGCGTCGGTTCCGCCCTGATAGGTCACACCGCCCGCACCGTCTACAAACGGTGGGCTGTCCGTTTTGTAACCCGCGAAAATATAGCGACCGTTGGCGTCTTTGCTGTTGACCTGGTTCAGTAACTGCGCACGCACGCCCTCTAGCTGAGTCGCATAGGAGGCGCGGTCATCATCGCTTAAGGAACCGTTTGCCGCGGCCACGATCATCGACTGTGCACTCATGATGCTGTTCGTGACGCCGTTAAGGGTGTTTTCTTCCAGCGATAACCCCTGGTCGGCAAAGGTACGCGCAACAGCATACTGGCTTGCCTGCGCCTGCGTTTGCGACAGCACGACCGCACGCGACGCGGCAATCGGGTCGTCTGAAGGATTCGACACTCTGAGTCCGGTGGAAAGCTGTTTTCCCGCGTTTAACCAGGAGGATTGCGCATCGCTAACGCCGCGAACCTGCTGATCAAAAATCATATTTGTACTGAGTCGCATGATGTCCTCTGCGCTTAGTTAATGCCAAGCAGGGCGTCAAAAACGGTAGAGGCCGTTTTTAAAACCTGCGCATTCGCCATGTAATATTGTTGGTATTTCGTCAGGTTCGCGTACTCTTCGTCCAGGTTCACCCCGGAAACAGACTGCTGGCGGTTGGTCAGCTGCGTCACCACGTTCTGCTGTGTCGTGCTGGCGGTTTTGAGTGCCTGGGTTTTGTTGCCGACGGTACTTACCATGGCGCCGTAAGCCTGGGAAATTGTCGCGTTGCCGTTAACGATTTTGGCATCCTGCAACGCCAGCAGCTTTTGCGCATTGCGGTTATCACTTTCCCCGCCGGTCGCGGCCGCAGCGGCAATTTGCGATCCACTGGTAATAGCAACCGACATACCGTTAACCACGTTCTGAACCGGTTTCACCAGAAAACTGTCTTTGGCGTTTGGCGTGCCGTTGACCGTCAGGCTCATCCCATCCAGATTAAGCGTCGTGACGCCGCCCGAGGTAGTGGGTGTCAGCGTGGTTTTGCTGTTATCTGACAAACGTGTCGCTGACCAGTTTGTCCCGTCATAGCTGACGGTATAGTTGGATGCCTGCAGGGCACTGGTATTAGTCCACGCTGCCGTCAGGGTGGCAGAAGAGGTATTTTTGCTGTCCCCCTGCGCCGTAGGACTGCCAATATTAAAGAAGTCGACGCCCTGATTACCGTTGCTGTCGAAGCCTTGCTTGTGCACGGCGTTAAAACTGGTTGTAAAGGCTGCGGCTAACTGGCCCAGTTGGTTTTGTGCCAGGTCCAGATCCTGCGAGCGAAAGCTCAGCATACCGCCCAGCGAACCCGTTGTTATGGAGGACTCGGGGAGCTGCACATTGCCAGCTTGTGGGTCAACATAACCAACTGTGGTGCGGGTCAGGTCACTGCTGGAGGGCATAGCCACCAGCTTAGTGGACTGAAAACCATTCACCAGCGAAAGACCGTTAGCCATGGAAACGGTGTAGCTTCCATCTTGCTGTGACACTGTCACACCAACGAGATTATTCAGACCGTTCACTAACTGGTCGCGCTGATCCAGCAAATCATTCGGTGTTGCACCGCTCGCCGTGCTGAGTTTGGCAATTTGCTGGTTAAGATTCGAGATCTGCGTGGTGAAGGTATTAATCTGATCGACGTCAGAGGCAATATTGGTGTTCACGCTGTTTTGCATGTTGGTCAGGTACTGCGCCTGGGTCTGGAACTGATTAACCAGCCCCTGCGAGTTGCTGAGCATCGACTGGCGCGCCGCCGGATCGTTGGCGTTACTGACCACGTTCTGCATGTTGCTGAAGAAGCCCTGAATCGCCGTCGACAGGTTAGTGGTCGAGGTCGACATCAGATCGTCAATGTTCGAAACCTGTGAATACTGTGTATTCGCTGCATTATACGTGGCTGACGAACCGCGCAGCTGAGCCGCGATAAAACTGTCATATTCACGCTGAACGCCAGTGACGTTAACGCCGTTGCCGTAATAGCTTTTCCCCTGCAGGGTACTGTTTGCTTCGGCCAGAATGGTGGTCTGACGTGAGTAACCCGCGACAGTGTAGTTACTGATATTGTTACTGGTTGTGCTTAAGGCGGCCTGTGCGGCACTGAGCCCGCTCATTGCGGAGTTAATTATGCTGGACATCTCGGTTCCTTACATTCCCCCGTTAACCGGGTCGCTGTCATCAGTGTGGTCGCCAACATGCGCTGGCGCGCCTGGCTCTTGCTGTTATTATCGGCATGCTTAAGTGAAACTTGAGGCGGAATTATCAGAACAGCGTACTTAAATCCTGGCTATAGGCTTTCACGACTTTCTCGCCCATGTTCTTGAATTGCTGGATCATTCCTACCAGTTTTTGTGCGTATTTCGGATCGGTCGCGTAACCCGCGGCCTGTAATGCCTGCGCACCCTGCTCGGCACTTTGCGCATTGGCTACGGCCGCATAACGCGGATTATTCGAAATCAGTTTGACGTAGTCGTTTAACGCTTCGAAATAGGAGCCATAGACCCGGAACGTCGCGCGTACTTTTTTCGCTTCGCCATGCTCGTATTCGGTGGTCATGATATCGGTTGTTTCGCCCTTCCAGTTACCGCTGGCTTTAATGCCGAAGACGTTGTAGCTCGGCTTGCCGTCACGGGTCAGGATTTGACGCTGCCCCCAGCCCGACTCCAGCGCGGCCTGCGCCAGAATCAGGTGGTGAGGAATACCGCTTTGCTGGCTGGCAGCCTGAGCAGGCTGCGTCAGTTGCGCAATAAAATCGCGGCTGTCACTGGGCAGACCGGTCGGCGATGGCGCGGGCAGGCGCGGCATCGCTTTACGCACCATCTGCTCCAGCGGCGTTGCCCCTATGCTGCTCATGATAAAGCTGTTATCCAGCTTCATCGGTACGGTTCCGGCGGTTTCGTCCGGGGCTTTGGCGGGTTCCATCTGTTTAACGATGATATCCGCCAGGCCCAGGCCACGTTTACCAATATCCTGCGCAATCTGCTGATCGTACATTGACGTGAAAAGTTTGGTCTGTTCATTGCTGAGTATGCCGTCCTGCGGTAGCGCCTCGCGCATACTCTTCAACATCATCTGAACAAACATCCCTTCGACCTGCTGTGCCACCTGCAGCGCTTTTCCTTTCGGATCAACACTCACCTGGCGTTTAAGGTCATTCAGTGAGCGGCTGTCGAAAGCCGCATTCATCAGCGATTGCGCATCGTTCATCAGATAATTTCCAGTTTAGCGCGCAGGCAACCCGCGCTTTGCATTGACTGCAAAATAGACATCAGTTCGATAGGCGATGCACCCAGGGCATTCAGCGCGCGCACGACACTGTTCAGGTTGGCGCTGGAGTTAACCCGCTGGAGGGCACCGCCGCTCTGACGCAGATCGATCTGCGTATTGGTGGTGGCCACGGTTTGTCCACCCGCCAGTGGCGTATCAGGCTGGCTCACGTTTTGCTGCTGATTGACCGTGACTGACAGGTTGCCCTGCGCGACGGCACAGGTATTCAGTTTCACTTCACGGTTCATGACGACAGAGCCGGTACGTGAGTTAATGATCACCTTGGCATCTTCTACAGGGACAGACACATCGATATTCTGTATCTCAGCCAGTAAGCGAACCTGTGCACCGTTATTCGGCGATACGCGAACCTGCACAGTGCGCGCATCCAGCGGCTGAGCAGAACCGTATCCGCCACGGGCGTTGATGGCATCCGCAATACGCTGCGCCATCGAGAAATCTTCGGTGTTGAGCTGCAGGTTGATGGTGTTCTGCGAGCCAAAGTTGCTCTGCAGCTCACGTTCAACCGTGGCTCCATCGGTAATACGTCCCCCGTTAAGCTGGTTGACCTGCACGCTGCTGCCGCCTGCTGCGGCACCCGCGCCACCGACAAGGATGTTGCCCTGAGCCAGCGCATAGACCTGGTTATCGACACCTTTCATCGGCGTCATTAACAGCGTACCGCCGCGCAGACTTTTCGCGTTACCCATGGACGAGACCACCACATCCAGCGTCTGCCCCTGGCGGGCAAACGAAGGCAGTTTTGCCGTCACCATAACGGCCGCCACGTTTTTGAGCTGCATGTTGGTACCAGGCGGGACGGTAATGCCCAGCTGAGACAGCATGTTACTCACGGTCTGCGTGGTAAAAGGCGTCTGGGTGGTCTGGTCACCGGTACCGTCAAGGCCAACCACCAGTCCGTAGCCCAGCAGTTGGTTATCACGCACGCCCTGAACGGTGGTTAAATCGCGAATCAGATCGGCACGGGCCATCAGGCTTATGCCTAACAGTAACCCCAGACCGACACGCCATAATGCTAACTTTTTCATTGCAACCTCTTAGAACGGCGAGATATTCAGGAAGAAGCGCTGCAACCAGCCCATATTCTGCGCTTCATTGATATAACCATTTCCGACGTACTCAATACGTGCATCGGCGACGGCCGTTGATAACACCGCGTTGCTGGCGCTGATGGTGCGTGGGTTAACCACGCCTGAGAAGCGAATAAACTCGGTGCCCTGGTTGATCTCAATCTGTTTTTCCCCGACCACGTGCAGGTTGCCATTCGACAGAACCTGATCCACCGTGACGGTAATGGTGCCGGTAAAGGTGTTATTGGCAGACGCCCCGCCTTTACCTGCGAAATCATTTTTGCCACCCGCCGCAAAGTTGGCTTTCTCGCCCGATGCGCCGGCTAAACCGGCTAAACCGGTAGGAACGGCCGTGATCCCCAGACTGCCGCTGCCGTTACGGCTGGCATTCGAGGTTGAACTTTTGCTGGCGCTGACGTTTTCCTGCAAGGTGATGGTCAGCGTATCGCCGATATTACGTGGACGACGATCCTCAAACAGCGGCTGATAACCGTAGTTAAGCGGCGCGACGCCCTGAAAAATTGACCCGTTCACCACCGGTGGTGCAGATGGCAACGGCTGAGCCGTGGTCGCCCCTTGCACCAACGGCGTGCGCGGTACCAGTGCACAACCGTTAAGAGTGAGTAGCAAGCTTGCCACTAACCAATGTCCAGGCTTGAGAATATGTTGCATCGCCACGGAGTCACGACCTTATAAATGACTGTTCTTCAGGCCAGCCTGAGCCGGCCCTGTTCGTATTACAGCTGAGTTAACTTCGCCAGCATTTGATCGGAGGTGCTGATCGCCTTGCTGTTAATTTCATACGCACGCTGCGTCTGGATCATGGTGACCAGCTCTTCCGCAACGTTTACGTTAGAGGTTTCGGTATAACCCTGATACAGCAAACCGGCACCGTTCTGGCCCGGTGTACTGTCCGTTGGCGCACCGGATGCCTGGGTTTCCTTGTAGAGGTTTTCACCTACGCTATCGAGACCCGCATTGTTCATGAAGGTACTCAGCGTTAACTGCCCAACCTGAGCCGCCTGCGTTTGCCCCTGTTGAGTCACACTGACGACACCATCACGCGATACGGTAATGCTGGTGGCATTGGCCGGGATAGTAATGCCTGGCTGAACAGGGAAACCCGCGTTAGTCACCAGCTGGCCGTTCTGGTCAACCTGAAATGAACCATCACGGGTATAGGCAGACGTACCATCTGGCATCTGGATCTGGAAGAAACCCTGACCGTTAATGGCAATGTCTTTTGAGTTATTGGTCTGCGACAGGTTGCCCTGCGTATGCAAGCGCTCGGTCGTGACAGGACGCACACCGGTACCGATTTGCAGCCCTGACGGCAGCGTGGTCTGCTCGGATGACTGCGTGCCTGGCTGACGCATCGTCTGGTACATCAGATCTTCAAACACGGCACGTGAACGCTTAAAGCCGTTGGTGCTGACGTTCGCCAGGTTGTTGGCGATCACGTCCATGTTCATCTGCTGGGCATCAAGACCGGTTTTCGCGATCCATAAAGAACGAATCATGTATTTATCCTCGCGCCTTAGCTGCCCATACTGAGCAACTGGTTGGCTTTTTGTTCGTTTTGGTCAACGTTGGTAATGACCTTCATCTGCATCTCGAAGCGACGGGCATTGGCAATCATATCGACCATCGTCTCGACCGGTTTCACGTTACTGCCTTCGAGCACTCCGGGCATGACCTGCATCGTCGGATCGGCCTGCAGTGCGGCACCGCGCGTCGCCTGCGTCGCGGCGGTCGGACGGAACATGCCATCGTCACCGCGCTGTAACTCTTTACCGGTTGCCTGAACCAGCTTCAGACGGCCCAGTTGCACGGTGGCATTAGGTGAATCGCCGGCGTTCAGTCCGGTAATCGAACCGTCAGCCGCAATCGTGATTTCAGAACCCTGAGGGATCACAATCGGACCGCCCTCGCCCATGACGGGATTGCCCTGCACCGTCAGCGTACCGTCCGAACGGATCTGCATGTTGCCGTTGCGGGTATAGGCTTCACTACCGTCTGCTGTACGCACGGCAAGCCAGCCATCCTGCTGCATTGCGACGTCCAGGGGACGCTGGGTGTAATCCATTGCACCCTGACTCATATCGGCACCCGGCGTGGACGCCGTGACCAACGTGCGCGTGGGCAGCGACCAGCCGGTGACCGGTACCGCACGCAATGCGTTCAACTGCGCCCGGAAACCGGGCGTTGAGGCGTTGGCGAGGTTGCTGGCGGTAACCGCCTGCTGATCCAGTGTCTGGCTGGCCGCGCCCATCGCGGTATATATCGCGTGATCCATAGAGCAATCCCGTTAGCGAATTAGCGTAAGTTGACCAGAGTGTTAAGGATCTGATCCTGCGTTTTGATGGTCTGCGCGTTCGCCTGATAGTTGCGTTGCGCGACGATCATGTTGACCAGCTCTTTACTCATATCGACGTTCGAGGACTCCAGGGCACCTGCTGTGAGTGAACCAAATGTTCCGGTGTTCGCCAGGCCAACAGCGGCCTGTCCAGACGCATTCGTTTCTGCCCAGACGTTGTCACCCTGAGATTTCAGACCTTCCGGGTTAGAGAAGCTGGCCAGTACGATCTGTCCCAGCAGCTGAGTGCGTTGGTTGGAGTAACTGCCGGTGATGGTACCGTCATTGTTGATGGCGTAGCTGGTCAGGTCGCCAGGCGCGTAGCCATTCTGTGTAGCGTTACCAAACGTGGTGGCACCGGTGTTTTGCTGCAGGCTGCCCACAAAGTTTAAGGCGACGGTGGTACCGTTTGCGCCATTTACACCGGGAATGGTCACGGTAGCGGTGCTGGCCGTGGTTGAGCCAGCAACGACGTTGCCGGTCGCATCCAGTGAAGAAACGCCCGTCAGCTGACCGTTGGCGTTGTAGCTCATCTGGTAATTACCCACGTTTGAGCCCGCAGTGGAGTCAATGCCGTGAATTTTCCAGGTGTTGTCTGCGGTTTTAACGAAGTACAGGTCAAGCGAGTGCGAGTTACCCTGCGTGTCGTACATGGTAATGGTGTTTTTGGCACTGTACGTGGTTGGGTCTGTCGCCGAGAACTTGGTGTCATCCAGTGCTGCAGACGTGGAGTTCAGCTTCGCAACCTGATTTGCCGTGGTGGTGGCATTCGCTGGCATTTGCGTGGTAGGGATTTTAATCGCAACCGGGCTCGCACCGGTCTGAATTGTCGGTGGCACGCCTGACGCCGGATAGCCAGTCACATTCAGACCCTGGGTGTTCACCAGGTTACGGTTTTGATCCAACGTAAACTGGCCGTTACGGGAATAGGAAACCGCACCCGCCGAGTTGGTCAGACGGAAAAAACCGTTGCCGCTCAGCGCAACATCCAGCCCACGGCTGGTGGTGGTGGTAGAGCCATCGTTGAAGTTCTGGATAACGGCCGCAACTTTTGTACCCAAGCCCACGTTAGAGCCGGCAAACATATCGGCAAACGCGATGGTACTGGATTTAAAGCCCGCTGTGGCGGAGTTAGCGATGTTGTTACCGATAACGTCCAGGTTACTTGAGGCAGCGCCGAGACCGCTGACCGCTTGTGAAAATGACATTTAAACCTCTCCTGTCTACAGGTGAATCAGAGAATCTGACGTACGTCGTCAAGGGTGGCGGAGCCCATGGTGCCGAGATCCAGTTTTGCGGTATTACCCGCCGTGCTTACGCCATTGACGTAGGCATAATTAAGTGGCTGAGCCACCTGTTGACCGCTGCTGTTACTGGCAGCAATCGCAACCTTGTATTTCCCGTCTGGCGCCACGCTGCCATCCGGTAATTTGCCGTCCCACGAGAAGGTATGGACGCCGGCGCTCAGTGCGCCCAGATCCTGGGTGCTCACCACGTTGCCTTGCGCGTCGCTAATCGTCGCCGTGGCGGTAGTGGCCGCGTTGGTCAGCTCAACGCCGAATGGCGTCGTGGTGCCTTTGCCGACCAGAATCTGAGAGCCATTCACCATCACGCCATGCCCAATCAGCGTGGAGCTCTGCAGAGACTGACTGGTGCTGATCTGACCGGAAATGGATCCCAGCGTGGTATTGAGTTTTTCAATGCCGCTCAGGGTGTTGATCTGTGCCAGCTGCGTTGTCAGTTGGCTGTTATCCATCGGATTAGTTGGATCCTGGTTTTGTAGCTGCGTGACCAGCATGGTCAGGAACTGGTTTTGCAGGTCCTGAGAGCTGTTCCCCGTTCCGGTGCTGGAGGAACTCAGTACCGTGGGGTCCAGCTTCTCGTTAACGCCTACTGCAATCGCCATTATTTTTCTCCGTTACTGACCCATCGTCAGCGTTTTCATCATCATCGACTTCACGGTATTCAGCACCTCGACGTTAGCCTGGTAGCTGCGTGACGCCGACATGGTGTTAACCGTTTCGGCTACCACGTCCACGTTAGGCATCTTCACGTACCCTTTGGCATCGGCCATGGGATTGCCTGGGTCATAGACCAGTTTTGCCGGGGTCGGATCGTCCACCACCTGCGCCACTTTCACGCCACCCGTTGCGGCACCGGCGGCGGCATCGGTCTGAAAAACAACCTGTTTTGCCACGTAAGGCTGTCCGTCCGGACCGGTTACGCTGTCGGCGTTTGCCAGGTTACTGGCGCTTACGTTCAATCGCTGTGATTGCGCGGTCATCGCTGAACCGGCAATGTCAAAAATATTAAGCAAGGCCATAATTATTGCCCTTGTAACACGCTCATCATGCCCTTGATCTGGCTACTGATAAGCGTGAGGTCGGTTTGATATTTCAGGCTGTTATCCGCGAACTGGGTACGTTCACGGTCCATATCCACGGTGTTACCGTCGGCAGATGGCTGATCCGGAATGCGATACAGCAAGTCCATTGACGGTGCCGAATTCGTCTGCGCTTCAATGTGACGCGCCGACGTGACTTTGAGCGCCAGGCTACTGCCTTCAGCACGTCCATTCGCCATTGCCCGATTCAGCTCGCTGGCAAAGTCGATATCCCTGGCCTGATAGCCCGGGGTGTCGGCGTTGGCAATGTTTGATGCCAGAATCTCCTGACGTTGAGCTCGCAGGTTAAGGGCTTCGGTACCGAAATGTAGCGCCGCATCGAGTTTGTCGAGCATGCTTCCTCCGCAAATGAGAATTTCGAGCTGGCAGCTTAATCGGGAAAAAGCAAGAGCCATCGTCTGAATAACGCCTCAAATCGTCGCTATTTTTGCTCTTGAGTTTTTTTTTATGCGCGTACACTCGTTGGCATCATCAGTGAGGAAAAGCACATGCGTGGATATTCAGCCCTGTTAGCAAGCCTGCTGGCCCTGATTGCCCTACCCGTAATGGCAGGCGATTTCAGCGCCCAACTGAGCCAGTTTTTTAAGGCACGCGATCCCCAGCACGCGGCCGGAATGAATGTGGTGATTCGTACGCCGCAGGCCCAGTGGCCAGAATGTGATGCCCCGCAGTTTACCCTGCCGGGCAACAGCCGGGCCTGGGGCAACATGAGCGTGGCGGCTAACTGTGGTGAGAACCGTCGTTATATTCAGGTCCAGGTTCAGGTCACCGGTGATTATCTGGTCGCAACAAAATTAATTACCCGTGGCAGCGCCGTCACCAAAGAGGACTTCCGTATTCAAAACGGACGTCTTGATAACCTGCCCCCGCGCACACTGTTTACCGATGAGTCTGTAGCGGATTCGGTGGTCCTGCGTGACATCCAGCCGGGACAACCCGTGAGTCAGTCCATGCTGCGCCAGCCGTGGCGCGTCAAAGCGGGTCAGGACGTGATGGTGGTGGCCAGCGGTGAGGGATTTGACGCCAGCGGCGAAGGCAAAGCGTTAAACAACGGTACGATTTCACAGTGGGTTCGGGTGCGCATGGGAAATGGCCAGGTTGTGAGTGGCCGGGTGAGCGATGATGGGAAAATTCTTATAACACTATAAAACATTAAAGAAGGCTGTTTATCTGCCGATAGAAGAATCAGCTAAGCGATTACGCTATTATGATTCAGGTGGCAGACTCCCCTGACTTTACAGGAGCCCGAATATGAGCATCGACAGAACACAACCGACAAAGCCCGCCAGCACTGTGCAAACACGTGACAGCAGCGAGCCACAAACGGCGCGTGTGCGTCAGAGTGACAGCACCACAGCGACCACGCCAGCCGCCGCCCAGGTAAGTCTGAGCAGCGCACAGGCGCAGTTGATGAAGCCGAGCAGCCAGGACATCAACGTCCAGCGCGTAGAACAATTAAAAACCGCCATTCGCAATGGCGAGTTGAAGATGGATACCGGCAAAATCGCTGATGCGCTGATTGCCGACACTAAGGCGTATTTAGAGGGTAAATAATCCCCATGAGTAATTTGCTGACCACGTTAGATAAGATGCAGGAAGTGCTGGTGTCTCTTGCCACCGTTCTGGATGAAGAGCAACAGCAGCTGTCGTCTGGAATGATCAACAGCAACAACCTGCAGCGTATTACGGAAGACAAGAGCGCGCTGCTGAGTACGTTGAATTATTTAGACGAGATGCGTCGTAGCAACGAGAAAAGTCTGGGTACATCTGCACCTTATCGTGGTCAAAGTGACATGGCGCGCCGCTGGGAAGGTATTCAGCAGCATACGCGTCGGTTACATAACGCAAATACACACAATGGTATTCTGTTGCAGCATCAAATTACCTTTACCCATGACGCGTTAGACATTTTGAAGCCGCATCAGACGCAGGCGTTTTATGGTCCGGATGGTAAAGGACAGGGCCAGGCAACGTTAAGTCGTAAAATCTGATCTGTTCTCCTCCCTCCCGGTATCGCGGGCTGTCTCAGCGAATCTGATGCAGGCGTGACCCGGGCAGACGTTAAAAAGCCATCATCTCGCTGAGAAGATGGTTTTTTTTGTGCCCATTCGCTGGGTTCATCTCTCGTCTGCGCAAGGCGTAGCCCTTCTTTTCTCTGCTCAGCGCCTGACGGAATGACGCAATGCACTCACGGGTACGCCAGGCGCATCCCGCGATATTCTCCGCAATACAGGCGATTCAGCCTGTTCGCCCAAAGGCCTTCGGTTGAACGTTTCAGTTATTGCTGTACAGCTTGTGCGGAGTGCCGCCGGACGCGCGTTCACCACACAGGTAAAACGCGCGCCTTGAGCCTTTCCCGGCTTAAAATGCCTCCCAGTTTTCCTGTCCACGCTCAGGCGGAATGACGGGCGCCACAGCCGCTTTCAGGGGCACAGGGGGAGTGGTGTTCGCATGTTTCAAAGGCGAGCTTTTAAGTTTGAAAACCGAAACGGCCCGGGTCAGTTTGTCAGCCTGCTCTTCAAGCGAGGCGGCTGCAGCCGAGGCCTGCTCAACCAACGACGCGTTCTGCTGTGTCACATCATCCATCTCGGTAACGGCCAGGCTGACCTGCTGAATGCCCCGGCTCTGCTCATCGGAGGCCGCCGCGATCTCCGAAATGATGTCATTTACCCGACGGAAAGCTTCTACCGTTTCCATCATGGTGCTACCCGCATTACTGACAAGCGTGGTGCCGCCGTTGATAAGCCCGACCGAAGCAGAAATGAGCCCTTCGATCTCTTTGGCCGCCTGCGCACTTCGCTGCGCCAGACTGCGCACTTCGCTGGCAACCACGGCGAATCCGCGGCCCTGTTCTCCTGCCCGCGCGGCTTCCACCGCCGCATTTAGCGCAAGAATGTTGGTCTGGAAGGCAATGCTGTTGATGACGCTGGTGATCTCGGCAATCTTTTTCGAACTGCCAGAGATATCGTCCATGGTTTTCACCACGCGATTAACGATGTCCCCGCCCGTATGGGCTTTGTCAGAAGCGTCAGAGGCAAGCTGACAGGCGTGGTGAGCATTGTCAGCGTTCTGTTTCACCGTGGCGGTCAGTTGCTCCATGCTTGCCGCTGTCTGTTCCAGTGACGCCGCCTGCTGTTCTGTTCTTGAGGAGAGATCGGTATTTCCGGATGAAATTTCGCCCGCGCTCTGGAGAATGGCAATGGCGCCGTCGCGCACGGTTCCAACCGTACTCGACAGCGAGGACTGCATCAGTTGAAGACGCGAGAGCAGCAGGCCTGGCTCGTTTCGGCCACAAACGTCGGGCGGCAGCGTCAAGTCACCATGTGCAATCAGGTCGATGCGCGAAAGGGACTGCCGTAACGGGGTAATAATGACCTTTTTTAACAGAACAAAAGCCAGTAGTACGATCGTCACCGATGCCACAAAAGCCGCCAGCATCGTGACATAGCCCGTATTCACCTGATCCACCGCACCCTGTTTTATCGCCTGCGACCGCTGATTGCGCATATCAATCGCTTTCATCAACACATCTTTATAGGCTTTATCGAGTCTGTCGGCTTCTGTTTCATCGGCGATGATTTCTTCAAAGCTCCCCTGTTTCGCCGCGTCAATCATCGGCAGCAAACCTTTACGAAGATAATCGCTAAAACGTGCCTGAAGCTGTGTATCAATATCCGCGCCTTCGGGCGATGTGACGGCGCGATGCAGATAAATGTTAAGCCCTTTCTCTGCCTTCTTCAGGCTGACATCTGTTGCAAGTAAATGCGCTTTATAGTTATCCGTGTCCGCAATGCGCGCGGCGGCACCCGCCTGAATGATTTGCAGCCGTGCCGAACGCATATGTGTCGAACTGTCGAGCAGCCCCTGGCGAACCGCAATCTCGTCAGTCGAATCATCCAGCGAGTGTTTGCCCTGAGCAAGAAACCAGGCCGAAAGGCCTATGCCAGAGACGAATAACAGTAAGATGCAGCCAAATATCAGGCTGAATAAAGGAACAAGCTTAAGGTTATGCCAGAGACTCAGCTTGACGTTGTCATTGGCTGTGATGTGCATTTTCGTTCTCTCCTTATGTGATGAACTGTTTATAGTCATCGGCAGGACAAGGGCAGTTTTTACGATGAAATTGACCTCAGAATCAATTCCTTACAACATGTCATCATTCTCACGTGATGTTTTTAATCAAGCTAAATATCACGTCAACAGACCTGTGTTTTTAGCGATTTTTCAGGAAAAAACATCTTACTGTCACAAAGACGTTCAACGTGAATATCAGGCTGAGCGCGATATTCACGCGGCAGCTTATGACGTTCACCATCGCCCTGGGTTAAACAACAGAAAGGCCGCAACGTGCGCCGTTGCGGCCTTGCTGACAGATGACGCACCGAATAAGGTTCGGCGCAGGTTTATAGCTAGACGGTTGTGCGCCGTGCGTAATCCCGCAGGCGAAAACCCATCAGTCCCAGGGCCAGGAAGTAGGCTCCCCCGCCTACCGCGCAGATGAATGCGAGTCGAAGCAGGCGCCAGAGCATATTCCCTTGTTCCCAGACGGGCATCCAGTACAACATGCCAAACAGCGCGGCTGCCATTATCGCAACGGCCACCAGTAAGCGCAGCAGGAAACCCAGCCAGCCCGGTTGCGGCTGGAAGATCTTCTTTTTGCGCAACTGCCAGTAAAGCAGTGAAGCATTGAGGCAGGCCCCCAGACCAATCGAGAGCGCGAGGCCAGCATGCTTAAGGGGACCGATAAAGGCCAGGTTCATGAGCTGAGTCACGATCAGCGTGATAATGGCAATTTTGACCGGGGTTTTAATGTCCTGGCGCGAATAAAATCCCGGTGCCAGGACTTTCACGACAATCAGCCCCATCAGCCCGACCGAATAGGCAATAAGCGCGCGCTGGGTCATGGCGGCATCGAACGCGGTGAATTTGCCATACTGGAACAGCGCGACAGTCAGGGGACCGGATAACATGCCCAAGGCTACCGCGCTGGGTAACGCCAGCAAAAAGCACAAACGCAGGCCCCAGTCCATTAAGCGTGAATACTCATCGTGATTGCCGCTGGAGAAGCTTTTCGCCAGCGACGGCAACAAAATGGTGCCCAGCGCCACGCCCAACACGCCGGAAGGAAACTCCATCAGGCGATCGGCATAGTACATCCAGGAGACCGAGCCCGATACCAGGAAAGAGGCAAAAATGGTGTTGATAATCAGCGAGATTTGACTGACGGAGACGCCCAGGATGGCCGGCCCCATCTGACGCATGACGCGCCATACGCCTGCATCACGCAGATTAAGACGCGGCAGTACCAGCATGCCGAGTTTCTTAAGATGCGGTAACTGATAGCCTAACTGCAGCAGTCCACCCACGACGACGGCCCACGCCAGCGCCATCACTGGCGGATGGAAATGCGGCGCCGCAAACAGGGCAAAACCAATCATGCTGACGTTCAGCAGCGTGGGGGCAAAAGCCGGTACGGAAAAGCGGTTCCAGGTGTTAAGTATTGCCCCGGCCAGGGAGGCAAGGGAGATCAACAGAATATAGGGAAAGGTCACGCGCAGCAGCGCGCTGGTCAGGGCGAATTTATCCGCCGTATCCGCGAATCCTGGCGCAGTGACCAGAATCACCCAGGGCGCGGCAACCATTCCCGCAACCGTCACAACAGCCAATGCCAGCGTCAGCAGCCCTGATACGTAGGCAACAAATAACCGCGTCGCCTCTTCGCCCTGCCTGCTCTTGTACTCGGCTAAAATGGGCACAAAAGCCTGTGAAAATGCGCCTTCCGCAAAAATGCGTCGCAGCAGATTCGGCAGTTTAAAGGCAACAAAGAAGGCATCGGTAGCCATACCGGCCCCGAATACGCGCGCCACAATGGCATCACGGGCGAAGCCCAGCACGCGGGAAAACAGCGTCATGGAACTGACCGCTGCCAGCGATTTCAACAAATTCATAATTGACGGGGCATCCTGAAAAATCGGCAAAATGCGTGACTTAGCACGGGTTATGTCACATCTCGGCCGATAGTCTACTGCCATCGCGCGAAATGACCAGTGCTGAGTGTTACAAGGCGTTATTCCCGTTCGGCATCACGCCACATCGATTCGACCACGCGTTGCGCCAGCAGGGCCTGCTCGCCACTGGTCTCCGGCTTTGTCTGATTTTCGACACACTGGATAAAATGCTCTGCGGCCCCGACGAATCCGCGCTGGGCCAGATGGCTCTGCCAGGACGGAGAAGGCGTAATCACCACGCCCGCCCCTCTCTCCACCTGACTATCGCGCATGTCATGAATATCAATGCATTGGCCATCGCCAATGGCGCTGACGCGTTCGCGCTGGCTTCCTGCCCGACGATGCATGCTGGTCGTGACCTGCAACTGTCCGGCATTGAAATGGTGCTCAGCATACAGCATCTGTCCCTGCTCATTGGTCGAGATATGCCCCTGACGCGGAAGCGAACGTCCCCCGGCCAGCCACAAGGCGGTGTCGACAACATGGAGATAATCATCCAGTAACGTGAAGCGCAGATCCTGTGGACCCACGCTGTCGCTACGGTGTTTCTCAACACGCAGCGAAGCAACCGATGCCATCTCGTCTTTGAGCTGCTGATAGGCGGGTGCAAAACGGCGATTAAAGGCCACCATCAGTCGGCGCTGTTTCTTTTCGGCCAGCGTAACAAGCGCCTCGGCCTGATTCAGGGTTTCTGCCAGCGGCTTATCGACACAGACGTCTTTTCCCGCCTGCAGCAGTGCATGCACGACCTCATAGTGACTGGCCGTACTGGTGTGAACAAACACGGCATCGCAGGCGGCCGCCAGGGCATTCAGCGTGCTGAAACAGGGGATCCGGTAACGTTCGCATACGACCTGCGCGTTCGCCTGGTTAGGCGAAAAGGCACCCACTAACTGCCAGGCACGTGCCTGCGATAATACGGGCAGCCAGGCCTTTTGCGCGATGCCGCCTAAGCCGACCACACCAATACGAATTGTCATTTAGTGTTCTCTTTCCTGTAACAGCGCCAGCTGCGCCTGTAAGTCTGCCACCTGCTGCTCCAGCGCGACGACGCGCTCCAGCAGGGCGACATCATGTGTGACTGCGTCAACCTGCATCGGTGCGGGCGCTACCTCGCCGGCCAACAAGTGCATAAAACGGCTTTCACGCTTGCCGGGCTCACGGGCCAGGCGTACAACCATCGGGCCGTCATCGCGTGACGCCAGCCCTTCCAGGGTCTGTTCAACTTCAGCCACGTCGGCAAACTCGTGCAGGCGTCCGCTTCGCGTGCGCAGTTCACCCGGCGTCTGCGCGCCGCGCAGGAACAGAAGCGTCAGAACGGCCACTTCTGCACTGCTGAGATGCAGATGTCCAAATGCCGAATTGCAGAAGCGCTGCTCATATTTAACGACCCGCTGGCCGAAGCCACTGTTCGCCGTCACCAGGTGTTTTTTAACCAGCTGATCGAGCGCATTCTGGACATCGCTTTCGCTCAGTTCCATCACCGGCTCGCGGTTTGACTTCTGGTTGCAGGCGTTAACCACCGCATTCAACGAAAGCGGGTACTGTTCCGGCGTGGTCACCTGTTTTTCCAGCAGGCAACCTAACACGCGCAGAGCCTGTACCGACAAGGCTATCTTCATTTACCCCTCCTCGGGTTATCCACGACGGTTGGGCGTCCATTCTTTGCAGGTCAACGCCGTCAGGACATGATCCTGCCACTCGCCATTAATCATTAAATAATTTTTAGCATATCCCTCTTTTTCAAACCCGAGGCGCGCCAGCAGATCGCCACTACGCTGGTTGTGCGGCATATAGTTAGCCATGATGCGATGAATATACTGTTGCCGCTGCATATAACGAATCGCCGACTGCAGCGCCTCAAACATCATGCCCTGCCCCTGCCATTTTTCGCCGAGGGAATACCCAAGGTAACAGGCATGAAACGCCCCGCGCAGGACATTGCTGAAGTTAGCCACGCCGCGTACCTCGGTTTCGTTGCTGTCCATCAACACAAAGTAGAAAGCCGATCCCTGTTTATGCATATCCGCAATCAGGCCGAGCCGCGCCTGCCAGCCAGAGGGATAACAATGGCTGTCATCGCGAACCGGTTCCCACGGCCTGAGAAAATCGCGATTTTCCGCATAGTAATCCGCTAACCGCCACGCATCGCGTTCGTGAACCAGTCTTACCACCAGCCGCTCGGTCGTGAGTCTCACCCTCAGCGCGGCAGAACGATAGCCAAACATCATCTCTCCTGAAATCCATGGCGGGAAGGAAATGCCAGTCTTTGATAACGTTCACTATAACCGTCGCCAGGTCTGCGGTAAAACGTTACGCACGCAATCACAGGCGGGCTGGCCGTTTATGCTCCCGTACGATTACAGTGAAACCGCTCTTAACTGTTGCGCTGCAGTCTGCGCGACACAAAAGATGCATCACGTGCCCTGTCCTGCACGTGAACCGTTGCCCATGCTGGCATTGAGGGGTCAGCCGCCACGGATAACGATGCCTGACCTGCTGGACGGGGCCTGGCTGAGCCGGTGATCGCCTGCGAAGGGCGGCCAGCCCTGCCGCGAAAGGCACGTTCGGCTACCCTAACTCAGCCCATTCCTGATGACAGACTGCACGCATTAGGGCAGGCTATGCCCTGATCTACTTTTTCATTTAAACGAGGGAATTATGAAGAAGGCTTTTCACGGGCTGATTGCCCTGTTTTTCGCGGTATTGCTGAGCGGCTGTAATCAGTTAACCCAGTACACCATCAGCGAGCAGGAGGTCAATCAGGCGCTGCAAAAACACAATAATTTCGAAAAAGACGTTGGCGTATCAGGGCTGGTGAATGCCCATATTGTCCTGAATAACCTGACCAGTCAGATTGGTCGCGAAGAGCCGGGTAAAGTAACGTTATCGGGTAATGCGAAAATCAACGTGTCCTCGCTGTTTGGTCCGCAACAGGCCGATATGCAGTTGAAGATGCGTGCGCAACCGGTGTTCGACAAACAGCAGGGTGCGATTTATCTGCGCGATATGGAAATTGTGGATGCACAGGTTCAGCCAGACAAGATGGCGTCCATTATGAAAACGCTGACGCCGTACCTGAATCAATCGCTGAAAAGCTATTTTGACCAGCAGCCTGCCTATGTGCTGAGTGCCGATCGCAGTAAAGCCGAATCGCTGGCGAAGAAATTTGCTAAAGGGTTGGAAGTGAAGCCAGGCGAGCTGGTGATCCCGTTCACCGATTAGCGCGTTCCGACACATTTATCGCCTGCCTGATCCGCGCCTTTCGGCGCGGATTGCTTATCAGATGCAAAAACAGGTGCAAACGGTTGCCTGAGTCCTTATGCTTATAACCCGGCCTAAACACGCCATTCGTTTATCCTTCATGCCGGAGCCGTATTAATGACCGCACAACCTCAGCAACTTACTATCCGCCGCCCAGATGACTGGCATATCCATCTTCGTGATGACGAGATGCTTAAAACGGTGCTGCCCTACACCAGCGCGGTGAACGGTCGGGCTATCGTGATGCCCAACCTGGTTCCGCCGGTGGTGAGCGTCGCGGCGGGCGAAGCCTATCGCGACCGCATTCTGGCCGCGTTGCCTGACGGTCATGACTTTACCCCGCTGATGACCTGCTACCTGACCGACTCGTTAGACGCCGAAGAACTGGCGCGCGGTTACCACTCCGGCTTGTTCACTGCGGCCAAGCTCTATCCTGCCCATGCCACAACCAACTCCAGCCATGGCGTGACCAATATTGCGTCAATCGCGTCGGTGCTGGAGCGGATGCAAACGCTGGGCATGCCGCTGTTAGTGCATGGCGAGGTGACTGATTCACATATTGATATCTTTGACCGTGAAGCCCGCTTTATTGAAACGGTGATGGAACCCCTGCGTAAGCAATTCCCTGCGCTGAAAGTCGTGATGGAGCATATTACGACCAAAGATGCCGCAGATTATGTGGAAAGCGCCAATGAAAACCTGGCCGCTACCCTTACTCCCCAGCACCTGATGTTTAACCGCAACCATATGCTGGTGGGCGGAATTCGTCCGCACCTTTACTGTCTGCCCATTCTGAAGCGCAATACGCATCAGCAGGCGTTGCGCAAGGTGGTGGCCAGCGGTCATCCACGTTTCTTCCTGGGTACCGACACCGCGCCTCACCTGAGCCATCTGAAAGAGAGCAGCTGCGGCTGTGCTGGCGTATTTAATGCGCCGACCTCCCTGCCCGCTTATGCCACGGTGTTTGAAGAGATCGGTGCGCTGGCGCATTTTGAAGCATTCTGTTCAGAGAACGGTCCCCGCTTCTATGGTCTGCCGCTGAACGAAGGCACCATCACGCTGGTACGTGAGCCCTGGACAGTCGCAGAAACAATTGAAATGGGATCACATCAGTTGGTGCCGTTCCTGGCCGGTGAAACGCTGAACTGGCGTGTAAAATAATTTCACTTGCCTCCGGCATATTTATACTGTAGTTATATACAGTATCTTATACGGAGGCTTTTATGCGTGTTGAAATTACCGTTGCCAAGACCCAACCTCTACCCGCTGGTGCGATAGAAGCCCTGAGCCAGGAACTGTCGCGCCGTATCGATGAACACTTCCCGCAATTCACCAATCACGTCAAAGTGCGTTACGCCACGGCTAACCAGCTAAGCGTGATGGGCGGAGATAAAGAGACGCGTGAACAAATCAGCGAAATCCTGCAACAAACATGGGAAAGCGCTGACGACTGGTTCATTACCGATTAACCGCCACTGTGCTGTTTTTTGCCGGGTTTCGCCACCCGGTTTTTTTATCTTCATTTAAAGTCTGCCTAACCCCTCTCCCCATCTGGACTCTGAATGATCAATGTCCTATGCTGGCGCTGATCATGCATAAAAGGAGTTGCATCCCATGACTACAGATAAACCCGAAGAAGCGATGACCTTTGGCGAGTTGTTAACGCTGATTGGTGAACAGCAGCGTCGTTTAACGGTGCTGGAAAATGCGTTCTCCAGCCTGATTTTCTGTCTTGATGACCGGGCCAGTCAGTTACTGGTGCACAATCTTTCTCTTGAAGCCCAGAATCAAAACCATGATGAGCAACTGCAGCAGCAGTTTGCGCGCCTGGCCGAAACGTTACAGAAGCGCAGTGGGACAACCGGCGCGGAGACCGCCCTGATCTGACTTGCGTTTAACGTCAGAGATAAACCATTTTTACTGTTTAAATCAGGACGACTACCTACCTGTCATTCTGGTATTATATCTTCTCAGCTTTACCGTTTTAGGGAAAACATTCTGCTTTCAGGCGTTCCGTGATACGTTTTAATCAGTAAATCGCTATATTGCTGTTATAATTGTTTCGCAGTGGAAATAAAAAAGCCGCATTGAACCTCATCATGCACTTCGTTTAACGAGTAATAAGGAGGTTATAATGGACAGTCGCAAAGATGTAATTCAGACCCATCCACTGGTGGGCTGGGATATCAGTACTGTTGACAGCTATGATGCGATGATGATCCGCCTGCACTCTCTTTCGTCGCAAGATCAAACAGAAGAAGACGCAGACGTTGGCCCAACTTACTGGCTGACGACTGATGTAGCAAAGCAGTTCATCTCCATTCTTGAAGCCGGTATCGCCAAGATAGAATCTGCCGAGCAAGTAGAACGACTACTAAAGAAGCATTAATACTGCTGCATCAGCAAGGCACCCTTCAGGGTGCCTTTTTTATTGGGCTTTCTGGTATGCTATTGATTATGTAACCCTTTCAGGAGTTCCATTTTCATGATTTACGATCTTATTGTGGTCGGGAGCGGCTCAGTCGGCGCAGCAGCAGGCTATTACGCCACGCAGGCCGGCCTCTCCGTACTGATGATTGACAGCGCCCATCCGCCTCATACTCAGGGCGCCCACCACGGCGAAAGCCGCCTGATTCGTCATGCTTACGGAGAGGGCGAGCGCTACGTGCCGCTGGTATTGCGTGCGCAGACGTTGTGGGATGCGCTTGAGCAGCAGGCTGGCGAGCGCATTATGCACCGGTGCGGCGTCCTGAATATCGCCCCTGCCCATTCCGTGTTTATTCAAAACGTCATCAACAGCGCAAAAGCCTGGCAGCTTCACGTCGAGATATTACAGGCCGCGGAGGTCAGAAAACGCTGGCCGCAGTTTAACGTCCCCGATGAGTACCTGGGCGTATTTGAGCCTCAGTCCGGTTTTTTAAAAAGTGAACAGGCGGTGCGGAGCTGGATTAAGCTGGCGGAAAAACAGGGCTGCGCGCAGCTGTTTAACTGCCGCGTGACGCAAATCAGTCGTGAAGGCGATTTACAGCAGGTCACCACGATTGACGGCATTTACCGTGGGCGAAAAATGCTGGTGAGCGCCGGGACATGGGTCAGCAAACTGGTGCCGAATTTGCCGGTGGCACCCACGCGTAAGGTCTTTGCCTGGTATCAGGCCGATGGTCGTTACAGTGAAAACAATGCCTTTCCCGGATTTACCTGCGAAATGGCCGATGGCAGCCAGTATTATGGTTTCCCTGCCGATAACAATGCCCTGAAGTTAGGCCGCCATGATGGAGGCCAGTTGATGACCCAACCCGAAGATCGCAAACCCTTCGGTAGTCTGGCCGTCGATGGCAGCGAAACATTCCGCTTTTTGCGCCAGTTTTTACCCGGCGTTGGCGTGTGTTTGCACGGGGAAGCCTGCAGTTATGATGTCAGCCCCGACGAAGACTTTATTATCGATACCGCGCCGGGCGATCCTGACCGTCTGGTGATAACGGGCTTAAGCGGACACGGTTTCAAATTTGCCAGCGTGTTAGGCGAGCTTGCCTGTCAGTTTGCTCAGAATCAGCCTTTCAGTTTTGATCTCACACCGTTCAGGCTGTCACGCTTTCAATAAACAGGGTGCGGCGGCCCGGTTTTAGGCGGCGCCGCACTGACATATATTTACATTCCGGTTTTTTCTGACGCCCTTCCTGCGGTGATATCCACGCAAACAGGCCCGTTTATCCACTTTTCCACGTCTCAGCGCCGGCGTAAAAAAACCTTGTTCAATAATATTGTGCTTACGCGCACCGCTACGCGAGCCGATTTCATTAGTACAGAAGATATTTATAGAAAAGTAAGCATTATTGCTTTTGTGTTTCATTCTATAGATTCTTATTTCTACTTATTCTCAAGATACCGCTGCAAAAATGTTGCTAAGAAATTCACCCGGTCGTTATGGATGGCTCTCCATTTTCTTACACTGGTCAATGGCATTGGTTATCTATGCCATGTTCGCCCTGGGATTATGGATGGTTGGGCTGAGCTATTACGACACCTGGTATCATAATGCGCCAGAGATTCATAAGAGCATCGGGGTCATTCTGATGCTGGTCCTGATTATTCGCCTGATATGGCGCGTGGTTTCGCCGCCGCCTAAACCCCTGAGCAGTTATTCCCCTCTTGTGCGCATCACGGCTGTCCTGGCGCACGGATTACTCTATGGCCTGCTGATCGCTATCCTCTTCAGTGGCTATTTGATCTCTACCGCCGACGGCAAACCGGTTTCGGTGTTTGGTTGGTTCTCTCTGCCTGCTGTACTGACCGGCGCGGGCGAACAGGCAGATTTAGCGGGAGATATTCATTTATGGCTGGCCTGGAGCATCGTGATCCTGTCTGTGTTACATGGCCTGGCCGCACTAAAGCACCACTTTATCGATCGCGATATCACCCTGAAAAGGATGCTGGGTCTGGGCATCCGTTCACCCTCTGAAAAGGAAAAATAAAATGTTCAAAAAAACGCTTCTGGCCATCACCGGTGCCGGCCTGCTGCTGGGTTCCCTGACCGCCAGTGCCGCTGATTACAAAATTGATAAAGAGGGCCAGCACGCCTTTGTACAGTTTCGTATCAAGCACTTAGGCTACAGCTGGCTATACGGCACCTTTAAAGATTTCGACGGTTCGTTCAGCTTCGATGCCAGTAATCCTTCAGCCGATAAAGTGGATGTAACCATCAACACCAACAGCGTGGACACCAACCATGCCGAGCGTGACAAGCATATTCGCGGTCCTGAATTCCTGAATGTGGCCAAACATCCCACGGCGACCTTTAAATCAACCTCGGTGAAGAAAGACGGCGATAAACTGGCCGTTACAGGGGATTTAACGCTGAATGGCGTGACGAAACCTGTGACGCTGGAAGCCAAAATGATGGGTGAAGGTAAGGATCCGTGGGGCGGCTATCGTGCCGGCTTTGAAGCGGAAGGCGAGATTGCGCTGAAAGACTTTAATATTACTCAGGATCTTGGGCCAGCCTCTCAGAACGTTGACTTAATTATCTCAGTAGAAGGCGTGCGTCAGTAATCTTAAGCCGCCTGAAGCCAGGCTTCAGGCGGCTCCGGCTATTTGCGGGTTGGCGCAGGAATGGTCATGTTCAGCAAGCCACGCGACTTGTTGAAAATTTTATTGCCATTCTCACGTCCTGCCCGGCGAGCGCGTTGCTCTTCAGGTGACAGGCGGGCTTCCTCCTGGCAGAGCGGGCTACAGCAGTGCTCGTACTTTTCGGCACAACGTTCACACTGGATAAACAGCAGGTGACAGCCGTCATTCACGCAGTTTACGTGGGTGTCACACGGCGTCCCGCACTGGTGGCAGTGGGATAACACATCATCCGAAATACGCTCGCCCATGCGTTCATCAAAGACAAAGTTCTTGCCTTTGAAACGCACCGGAAGATTTTGTTCCCGTGCGCGGCGTGCATACTCAATAATGCCGCCTTCGACGTGATAAACATCTTCGAACCCGTTATGGCGCATCCAGGCGCTGGCTTTTTCACAGCGAATCCCTCCGGTGCAGTACATAACGATTTTTTTATCCTTCTTATCCTTCAGCATTTCCACCGCCATCGGCAACTGGTCACGGAAGGTATCGGCAGGTACCTCAAGCGCATTGTCAAAGCGCCCGACTTCATACTCGTAATGATTTCGCATATCCACGAATACCGCATCGGGATCGTCAAGCATAGCGTTCACTTCCGCCGCTTTCAGATAGTTGCCGACGTCGCTGGCATCAAAAGTCTCATCGTCGATGCCGTCCGCGACAATGCGGTCACGCACTTTCAGACGCAATACCCAAAACGATTTGCCGTCGTCGTCGAGCGCGATATTCATACGCAGCTGATTTAACGCCGGATCAAAACCGTACAAATAGGCCTTCATCGCCTCGTACTGGCTGGCGGGCACGCTCAGTTGGGCGTTGATGCCTTCGTGCGCAACGTAAATACGCCCAAACACCTTCAATGCGGTTAACCCGAGATAGAGTTCGTCGCGAAACGCTTTTGGATCGGCAATAGTGAAATACTTGTAAAAAGAGACTGTGGTGCGCGGCTCGGTTTCCGCCAGCATGCGCGCCTTCAGCTCTTTATTGGAAACAAGGTTGTGTAACACTGGCATGGTGTTCGTTCCTGTTATCAATAGAAGAAATTTAGCGCGCACATGATACCTGAATTGAAAAAAATGCGAAGCGTATAAGAAAAATTGATAGTTTAACCTGTACATTTTCGTCGGTCCGGGTATTCATACTTCTCTTTTTGTTCCCGACAACAACCTGCGAAATGCTGTAACATTTCAGCAGTGGGAAAAAAATGGCACAATAACCGCAACTGACGAAAAACAGCACCGCTGGTGCACGACGCAGGATAATAATATTTAAGATGACCCAATTGCCCCAATTTTCACGCGCGCTTTTGCATCCCCGCTATTGGTTAACCTGGCTGGGCATAATTCTGCTGTATATCCTGGTATTGCTGCCCTATCCACTCCTCTATGCACTCGGTTGCCGTATTGGTCGCCTTGGTATGCGCTTCATGAAGCGACGCGTGGCCATTGCGCGCCGTAATCTGGAGCTCAGCTTTCCCGAGATGCCGGAAGTCGATCGCGAAGCCATGATTAAGCATAACTTTGAATCCGTAGGAATGGGGCTGATCGAAACCGGCATGGCCTGGTTCTGGCCAGACTGGCGCATCCATAAATGGCACAAACCTTCTGGTCTGGAACACATTCAGCAGGCCCATGACAGCCAACGCGGCGTGCTGTTAATTGGCATGCATTTCTTAACGCTGGAGATCGGTGCTCGCATGTTTGGCATCCATAATCCCGGCATTGGCGTCTACCGGCCCAACGACAATAAACTGATCGACTGGCTGCAGACGCGCGGTCGTATGCGCTCAAACAAAGGGATGTTAGATCGCAAAGATCTCAAAGGCATGATTCGGGCGCTAAAGCGCGGCGATATCATCTGGTACGCGCCCGACCATGATTATGGCCCGCGCAGCAGCGTATTTGTGCCCTTCTTTGGCGTGGAAAAGGCGGCAACAACCGTGGGTACGCATATGCTGATCCGCACCGGTAAACCCGCCGTCATCCCCTTTGTTCCTCGTCGCCTGCCCGAAGGACGCGGCTACGAACTGATTATTCTGCCTGACGTCAGCGCGAATTTCCCTCTGACCAGCGACGAAGACACGGCGCTGCGCATGAACAAGGTGGTTGAAGAAGGCGTGCTCATCGCCCCTGAACAATATATGTGGCTGCACCGCCGTTTCAAAACCCGGCCAGAAGGTGAGCCTTCACGCTATTAGGTTCGCCACTCAGCCGCTGTTCGCACTTACTGCGAGCAGCGGCTGCCAGGGGATGACGGACTGAACAGTTCCAACGTAATCAGGCGATGAATGTGGTTATCGGAGACGGCGATGTCCAGCCCTGGCATGTTGAGTATGCAAAGCCCGTCGAGCCCACAGACCAGACTTATCAGCCGCCAGGCAATATTTTCCGCTTTATCAAATAGCCTGAACTCGCCGGCTTCCTCCCCCGCCTTGATGACGGCGACGGTTTCCTGCTGCCACATCTCCATTGCAACGATATAGGCGCCGCGCATTTCTGCATCGCGTCCGGCCAGGATCTGGGCTTCGCGCCACAGCCGAATGTAGGGCTCAAACCGGCCATCATCGCTACCCAGCATGGAGAAGAGTCGCTCACGCCAGCTGGCGTTTTCCGTTACAGTTTCGGTGTCCAGTATTCTTCGGCTCAGGCGAATAAACGCCTGGGACTTAAGCTCGCCAATACCCGAGAAGTGATGATGCACCTGGCCGACGGCAACCTGCGCCTCTGCGGCGATACGTCTTACCGTCATGGCCGCATAGCCTTCCTGAAGGGCAACGGTCATGGCGGCCTGCAGTATGCCTTCCCGGCGCTCATCCCGACTTAAATAGTTCATCTCAGCCTACCTGAAACGGTAAAGCCACGAGTCTAACAAAAAGCTGGACAAGTGTTCAACAATAAGTAGGATTCGTTTTGGACATGTGTTCAACTTTATTTCAGAGGGATCGATATGTTTCGTCAGTGGGTTACGCTAGTGATTATCGTCATGCTGTATATCCCGGTCGCAATCGATGCCACGGTGCTGCATGTTGCAGTACCGACGTTGAGCATGACGCTAAACGCCAGTGGTAACCAGCTGCTGTGGATCATTGATATCTACTCACTGGTCATGGCCGGTATGGTGTTACCTATGGGGGCACTGGGCGATCGTATCGGATTTAAACGCCTGCTGATAACGGGTAGCCTGCTGTTTGGCCTGTCATCGCTGGCGGCGGCGCTGGCCCCTTCGGCTGCGTGGCTGATAGCAACCCGCGCGTCACTGGCCATCGGGGCGGCTATGATAATCCCGGCAACGCTGGCCGGGATCCGAACACTGTTTGTTGAGACGCGCGATCGCAATATTGCGCTGGGCGTCTGGGCCGCCGTCGGTTCCGGTGGCGCCGCGTTTGGCCCGCTGCTTGGCGGTGCCGTACTGGAACATTTTGCCTGGGGAGCGATTTTTTTAATTAACGTCCCGCTTGTCGTTGTGATGGTCGTACTCGCCGTCTGGCTGATTCCGGGACAGCCAGGGCGAACGGATCAAAAACTGAATCTGCCCCATGCGCTGCTGCTGATCGTGGCCATACTGCTGTTGGTCTACAGCGCCAAAACGGCGCTCAAGGGCGATGTATCGCCGTCGCAGGTCACGGCGGCCCTGATCGCAGGCGCCGCGATGCTTGCCTTGTTTATCCGTCTTCAACGGCGAGCGGAACAACCGATGATCGATGTGCAGCTGTTTCGCCATCGCATAATTTTAAGTGGGGTGGTGATGGCCCTGACCGCGATGATTGCGCTGGTGGGGTTTGAACTGCTCATGGCGCAGGAGCTGCAGTTTGTTCATGGCTTTACGCCCTTCGAAGCCGGAAAATTTATGTTGCCGGTCATGATTGCCAGCGGCGTCAGCGGCCCCATCGCAGGGATACTGGTCGGCAAGCTGGGCCTGAGGCCGGTTGCAGTTGGCGGCATGGGCTTAAGCGGCATCAGTTTTCTGGGGCTGTCGATGCTGGACTTCAGTACCCAGCAGTGGCAGGCCTGGTGCCTGATGGTACTGCTGGGCTTTAGCGTATCCAGTGCCCTGCTGGCGTCGACCTCTGCCATTATGGCGGCCGCGCCAAAAGAAAAAGCCGCCGCAGCTGGCGCCATTGAAACCCTGTCCTATGAGCTGGGTGCCGGACTGGGCATTGCCCTCTTTGGTCTGCTGCTGACCCGTAGCTTTACCGCTTCGATTGTGCTGCCGTCGGCACTGGACCCTGCGCTTGCAGAAAAAGCCTCATCCTCTATCGGTGAGGCCATTAACGTGGCACAGACGCTGGAGCCTGCACTCGCCGGGCCAACGATTCAGGCGGCAAAAGCAGCCTTTATCACCTCTCACAGCGTGGCGCTGGTCAGCGCGGCTGTGCTGTTACTCCTGCTGGCTACCGGTATTGGATTTAGCCTGGCAAAGCGCGCGCAGAAGTAACCGCTGCGTTGCCGCGAACCGGCGCTGCAACGGGAGAACGACACCGCAGTCACGATCGTGATAATATTCGCGATCGTGACTGCCTGAAGCCCTGTGATCAGGTTGGCGATAGCGCCGCTAAGCGGCTCAACAACGGAAAAACCGATGATCTGGCTTCTCTCTAAATATGCGATAACTGCCCTGATGGTGGTCATTATTTCTGAAGCAGCTAAACGCAGCGATCGCCTGGGTGGGCTCCTGGCCGCCCTGCCGCTTGTCACCCTTCTGGTGTTGATCTGGATGAAACTTGAAGGACAGAGCCAGACAAAGATCGCCGCTCATGCCTGGTATACATTCTGGTATGTGGTACCGACCCTGCCGATGTTTATCCTTTTCCCGTTTTTGTACCAACGTACCGGCTTCTGGCTCACGCTGGGGCTGAGTTGCCTGATCACGATCGTCCTGTTCATGCTCTGGGCAGGGTTTCTGAAAAGGTTTGGTATTGACCTGTTGTAGCCTGCCGATATGGCCAGCAGGTGTTCACACAACACCGAGCTACAGCAGCTAACAGATGCGATTCAGGACTGGCTGTATGTGCAGAACGTTCGTCCTCTAAAGTGGCCCGACTTTCCCTCTTGAGATTTTCGTCTATTCTTCACTGAAATCACGTTAATCAGGCAAGGAGAGAAGCATGAGTATGTTCACTACACTGGAAGAAGCGATTGATGCTGCGCGTGAAGAGTTTCTCGCCAGCCATCCGGATATTGAGCAGGAAGATGCGGCCATCAACCAGTTTGGCCTGCAAAAATATGTGATGCAGGACGGTGACATCATGTGGCAGGCAGAGTTCTTCGAAGACGAAGGGGATTCGGGCGAATGTTTGCCTGTGCGCAGCAATGAAGCCGCTCAGGCCATCTTTGACGGCGATTTTGATGAGATTGAACTGCGTCAGGAGTGGTTAGAAGAAAATACACTGCACGAGTGGGACGACGGTGAGTTTCAACTTGAACCTCCGCTGGACAGCGAAGAAGGTAAAGCCGCGGCGCAGGAATGGGAAGACGATAACAGCGACTCTGACCGCAGTTACTCGTAAGGTCCATGGCTGGCATCTACCGGAATCAGCAGCGTGTCGACCACCAGTGACAGCGGCAGGTCGAGAATGGTGATAACCCGCCATGCACCATCACGGATATCCCACTTTACGCCGGGATAAAACTGATTACCGTGTCCCTGCCCAGGCATGGTACGGCTGATGATACTGCCGCAGCCGCTCAGCGTCACGACGGCAAGGGATAACAGGATGACTTTAGCGAATGTATTCACAATGGCGACTCAGGTTAAACAGGCGCTATTTTAATCATGAGTTGAGCCGGGTTGCCATCCCCATTCGCGCAAAGTGCAAAATAATGTTGCCGCCTGTAACCGGCGACTGACGTAAAAAAAGCGGCATTTCTGCCGCTTTCTTCGTTGCTACGCCTGATGCGGTAAGGCATCGGGGTTGAGAGGCATTTTTTGATAGCTCTCTACCCACTGATGATACTTTTCACCACTTTCCCACAGGCGAGTATGCACACGCGCCAACACAACCGGATCGCTGATCAGCTGCAAGCGCTGCTCTCGATTCAGTTTTTCCGGCGCATCGCTCAGTGCCTGATCGACGCGGCGATCGCGCGCATGATCCAGTAGCTGACTCTGCTTGTGGCGCGAGGTCGCGAGCGCGGTCGCCAGGGCGTTAAACGCAGGATGGAACAGCGCATGCATAAAGCCGTTTTTCAGCACGCGCTGACGGTTGAGTTCCACATAGCGATCGGTATCCACCAGCTCTTTCGGCGGATCGTACTCTTCCGGGATCAGGAACAGCTTCGCTTTCTTGCTCTTGATGCCGATGCCGGAGCGGCTCGACATCACCGATACAAACGGCGACAGAATCAGCGAGAACACGATTGGCGCCAACCACCACAGGAAGTTGAGATCCAGCCATCCCATCCCGGCAGCCCAGACAATGCCCAAGGCCATCTGCGAACCGTGACGCTTGAAGGCCTCGCTCCAGGGTGTGGCATCATCGTCACGCTGCGGTGAGTTCCAGACCACTTCCCAGCCCAGGAACGCGCTTACCACAAATACGGTGTGGAATAGCATACGCACCGGTGCCAGCAGCACCGAGAACAGCATCTCCAGCAGCAGCGAGACGAACAGACGTAGCGCACCGCCGTAGGGTTTCGCCCCCTTACACCAGATCAGCACGACGCTGAGCAGTTTCGGCAGGAACAGCAGCACCAGCGTGGTCGAGAACAGCGCAATTGCCAGTTCAGGACGCCACTGGGGCCAGACCGGGAACAGCTGCCTTGGCTGCAGGAAATAGGTGGGCTCCATGAGCGTATGCACCACCTGTAAGGCAGTGGACAGTGCCAGGAACAGGAACCACAGCGGCGCCGACAGATAAGACATCACGCCCGTCAGGAACACAGCACGGTGCACCGGGTGCATCCCTTTCACCAGAAACAGGCGGAAGTTCATCAGGTTACCGTGACACCAGCGGCGATCGCGCTTAAGTTCGTCCAGCAGGTTTGGCGGAAGCTCCTCATACGAACCCGGCAAATCATAGGCGATCCAGACGCCCCAGCCAGCACGGCGCATCAGTGCCGCTTCCACGAAGTCATGCGACAGGATGGAACCGGCAAACGAACCTTCACCCGGCAGCGGTGCCAGTGCGCAGTGCTCGATAAACGGCTTCACACGAATGATGGCGTTATGGCCCCAGTAGTGCGACTCACCCAACTGCCAGAAGTGCAGACCGGCGGTAAACAACGGGCCGTAAACGCGGGTCGCAAACTGCTGACAACGCGCATAAAGCGTGTCCATGCCCGAAGCTTTTGGCGAAGACTGGATGATACCGGCATTAGGGTTAGCATCCATCATGCGCACCAGGCCCGTCAGACATTCACCGCTCATGACGCTGTCGGCGTCCAGCACCACCATGTAGCTATAGTTGCTGCCCCAGCGACGGCAGAAGTCATCAATGTTGCCGCTTTTACGCTTCACACGGCGCCGACGACGGCGATAGAAAATTTTGCCCGCGCCACCGACGTCACGTACCAGCTCCATCCAGGCTTTCTGCTCAGCGATAGCGATGTCGGCATCGTAACTGTCACTCAGGATGTAAACATCAAAGTGCTCAGCATTGCCGGTACGCACCACTGATTCCCAGGTCGCCCGTAAACCGGCAAAAACGCGTCCCACATCTTCATTACAGATAGGCATGATCAGCGCGGTACGATGCGCGGGATTAAGGGGTTCATCACCGACGGTAGAATAGGAAATGCTGTATTTATCCCGACCAATCAGCAGTTGCAGGAAGCCCATCAACGCCGTCCAGAAACCCGCCGAGACCCAACAGAACAGGATCGCAAACAGGAACAGAATCCCGGTCTGCAACACATAAGGCAGAATCTGCATAACTGACTGCTGCCAGTTCTGGTTGATCATGTCCATGGGATCCAGCAGCGTCCAGCCCTGGTAAGGCAAAATGGTTTTCATGTACCACGTCGCCACCACGGTCTGCATAATCGTGAGGATCAACAGAATATAACGACGAATGGACCCCACATGGCGCCACTTCTCTTCAGCGCGCTGCTCTTCGGCCGAAGCATAACGGGGAACAGACTTGTGTCCCCGTAGTGAGTCCCATGCGCGCGCCAGCGGGTTAGTGCGCCAGGCTTCCGGGAACATCAAGGAACGCTTCACTTTTGGCATCGCCTTTAACGTGGTGCGATCAAGATAGTCCTTGCCTAACTGCTGTCCCCCGGCAAGTGAATCGGGCCAGGCCATTTCCACTCGTGACGACACCGATTTTAAAGGTGCATCCTCAGGGCGATCGCTGGCAGCCACATCCTGGCCCAGCGATTCGTGTAACTGGTGAAACGTCTGCGCATTTTGCAACGAAGCGGCCAGACGCGTTTTTCCTGCCGCATCCAGCGGCAGGGCTTCTACATAGCGTTGAGGTGTAAAAGTCAAATTATTCATTGGCAGGTAACTGATAGCTCCAGGTTTCCGTCAATGTCTTGTCACCGCTGACCAGCGCTGCACGCATCTCTGTCGCCTGCTTGTTATCTTTCACGCGCAGACGCAATACCAGACGCCAGCCTTTGGTGACCTGATTGTAGCGAACGCTTTGTTCGACCACTTCGGCGTTCTTGCCTACGCTGACCTGCGGCGCAACCTGACTGTCAGCAGGCATTTCACTCATGTCTTTGCCGACGAAATCGATGGTGAAGGCAACAGTGCCATCCGGTTGACGGACTAAATTCGACTGCTTCACATCGCCCGCTGAACGCAGCGTATCTTTCACCCAGGCAACATCGCCAGAATGCAGTTTGTTTTCATTACGGCCAAAGTGCAGACGGTATTTGAAATCCATCGCTTTACCCGGCTCCGGCATGTTTTCCGGTGTCCAGAACGTCACGATGTTATCGTTCGTCTCATCTGCGGTAGGAATCTCAACCAGCTCAACGCGCCCTTTACCCCAGTCGCCGATTGGCTCAACCCAGCCGCTTGGACGCAGGTCGTAACGGTCATCCAGGTCCTGATAGTTATTGAAATCACGTCCGCGCTGTAACAGCCCGAAGCCTTTTGGATTTTCAATGGTATAGGTGCTGACAGCCAGGTGACGCGGGTTATTCAGCGGACGCCAAATCCACTCACCGTTGCCGCTGTGAATCGACAGACCGTCTGAATCATGCAGTTCAGGACGGAAATTAGACACTGGCGACGGCTGATTGCGGCCAAACAGGAACATGCTGGTTAACGGTGCGATACCCAGTTTACCTACGTTGTCGCGTAAATAGACTTTGGTCTGCACATCAACCGTGGATTCCTGGCCTGGATGGATAGTAAAGCGGTAAGCACCGGTCGCGCGTGGAGAATCCAGCAGTGCGTAGATCACCAGCTGCTTGTCCTGCGGTTTGGGTCGTTCAATCCAGAACTCTTTAAAACGCGGGAACTCTTCGCCTGACGGCAGCGCAGTGTCGATAGCCAGACCACGGGCAGACAGACCATAAACCTGACCCGCACCGATCACGCGGAAATAGCTGGCACCGAGGAAGCTGGCGATTTCGTCATCTTTCTTGTTCTTGCTGTTCAACGGATACAGCACTTTAAAACCCGCAAAGCCGAGGTTTTTCACCGCATCGGCATCGTGTTTCACGTTGCCGAAGTTGAAATAATCAGGACTGTATTTGATTTCGCGTACGGTATTGGCGGTGATCTCGTTAATTTTCACCGGCAGATCAAAGTACATCCCCTGATGGTAGAATTCGAGTTTGAACGGCGTGCGCAGTTTGCCCCAATACGCTTTATCGTGGTTAAACTGAATCTGCTGGTAGTCAGCAAATTTCATATCACGAAATTGAGAGGGTAAATTGCTTTTTGGCGCTTCGAAGCTTTTTCCGGACAGATCTTTGGCTTGTTTTGCCACATCATCAAAATTAAACGCCCAACTGTTGTTGGCATACAAAGCCAGCAGGACTGCCGCGCCAATCCAGCGCATTTTCGTCAGCCCAACATAATTTTTTTCTTTAGTCAGCACATCCCCCCCTTTCGTGTGCTTAATACAAACCCGCTTATCTTAATGGATAATTCGGCTTTCCGACAGCACATGCACAACAATGTTCCCGATAATCCTCTGCTCGAGGGGTGATTTTAGGACAATTAAACGTTACGGGCTCAACTGAGATTCAACTGATAGTATACTCTGTTATCTGCAGCTAGAATTTCCTTCCGACATAATACGGTTTCAGGGCGAAACCGGCTAAAAACGTACTAACGAACTGGAACTTTATGAGTACAACAAAAACTGAGCGTGAGTATTTTCTCGACTCGATCCGGGCCTGTTTGATGTTATTGGGCGTGCCGTTTCACGTTTCCCTGATCTATTCGTCACAGAAATGGGCCGTCAACAGCAGCGATGCTTCGCTATGGCTTACGACCCTGAATGATTTTATTCATGCGTTCCGCATGCAGGTGTTTTTTGTCATCTCCGGCTACTTCTCTTACATGCTCTATCTGCGCTATCAGCCCCGACGCTTTCTGAAAGTTCGTCTGGAGCGGGTCGGCATTCCGATGCTGACGGCGGTGCCCTTAATTACGCTGCCGCAGTTCTTTATGCTGAAGGCATGGACAAGCAAATACGCGGACTGGAGCACCCTGCCGCCCTACGCGAAATTCAACAACCTGATGTGGGAGCTGATCTCCCATCTGTGGTTTTTACTGGTGCTGTTAATTCTTACCACACTCGGCATGATCACGTTCCGCTGGTTGCGGGATCAAAAGCGTAACATTGATTATCAACGCGTGGGCTGGGGGAAACTGGCGCTTGGCCTGTTAATTTGGGGCCTGATGTGGGGCGCTTTTCGACGTGTTGTCTTTTACACGAATCCCAGCCTGTTAAGCGATGCGCTGTTTAATTTCGTGGTGATGCAGTCCCTGTTCTACCTGCCCTTTTTTATGCTGGGCGCACTCAGTTGGAAACATCAGGCGCTGAAACAGCTGTTCGTGCGGGTGAATCCCGTGCTGTTCATTGGCGCAGTGCTGCTGCTGGTGGCATACATTGTCAATCAACGCACAAGCAGTGGTGAAGGCTGGTTGTATGAGCTGGACGCGTTAATCAGCAGCATGATGGGGCTTTGCATGCTGAACGTCTGTTACAGCCTGGGACATAAACTGCTTAACTCGCATTCGCCAGGCATTATGTATCTGGTTAATGCCTCGCTGTTTATTTATCTGGTGCACCATCCCCTGACGCTGTTGTACGGCATTTATGTGACGCCTGTACTGCATAACAATACGCTGGGCTTCCTGCTGGGTCTGGTCATGGTATTTGGCGTGTCATTCACGTTGTATGAGTTGCACCTGCGCATTCCTGTTCTGCGTTTTCTGTTTTCCGGTAAGCCGCAGAAGCGCTAATGATAAGGCGATCGCTGCCGATCGCCTTGCTTCAGAGCAGCCACTCAATAGGTAATCGCCACACCAGTCGAACCTGCAGACGCTGCCACCAGCTACAGCCGGGTTCATGCTTGTGAACAACCTGCTGCGGCTCGCCGGGATACTCCAGCCAGTTTACTCTTCCCCACTTGTCCAGCCGCAACGTCCAGGCCCGATCGCGCATCGAGTCGCTGAAACGCTGATGGGTTTCGGCGGCCAGTTTTTCACTTTCAATGACCAGCCCCATTTCCGTGTTGAGCACCGCCGAGCGTGGATCGAAGTTAAATGAGCCGATAAACAGGATTTTTTCATCCACTGAAAAGGTTTTCGCGTGCAAACTTGAGCCCGAATTACCGGTCAAGCCGCGATCGTGCGGCGTGTCATTCAGGCCGGCCTGGGGTTTTAATTCGAAAAGCGAAATGCCATGCCGCAACAGTTTTTTCCGCCATTTTGCATAGCCCGCATGCACAATGGACACATCGTTTGCCGCCAGCGAGTTGGTTAACACCGCGATCTTCACCCCTTTGCGCTTCATCGCCAGCAGTTGGGCAACGCCCGCGCGGGTCGGCACAAAGTAAGCGGAAATGATGTCGAACTGGTGCTGAGGTGCGCCGATCACTTCCATCATACGCTGAGGCAGAAGTGACTTGCGTCGGGCTTTTCCCAGGCCCTTACGCGGATCGTCACTCAACAGTCGCGTTTTGGCCCAGACAAAAGGCAGAAAGTCCTGAGTCAGTTGCTCGATCAGCGAGGACTTATTCAGGCGCTGAAGATAGTGCTGTACGGTCTCGCTTTCACGCCACTCCGGGGGTAACACCACATCCGGATGCGCCGACATCGGCTGATCCAGCACCTCGCTGAGCGGCGAAACGGGTTTACTGTTCCAGTAGCGTTCAAAATCTTCGGCCACTTCGTTAACCACCGAGCCGATAGCCAGCACGTCGAGATCGGCAAACAGCGGTTCGTTGCCCGTACCAAAATATTCGTCGCCAATGTTACGTCCACCGACGACCGTTGTGACGCCATCCGCCGTGAAGCTCTTGTTATGCATCCGCCGGTTGAGGCGAGCGAAGTCGGTGAGATAGCCCAGCGCGCGCAGGGTACGAAAGGAGAACGGATTGAACAGCCTGACGGTAATGTTGGGATGGTGATTCAGCTGCGCCAGCGTATCATCCAGCCCTGGCGTATTGTTATCGTCCAGCAGCAGCCGTACGATCACCCCGCGATTGGCGGCCTCCAGCATGGCACTGAACAGCAACCTGCCCGACATATCGTTTTGCCAGATATAGTATTGTATATCCAGCGTCTTCGCGGCTTTCTCCATCAGCAGGTAACGTGCGGCAAAAGCATCCAGCCCGTCACTGAGTGGATGAATGCCGCTTAACCCCGGATGGTGCAAACAAAGTGGAACCAGCCGCTCTTCAAGCCAGCTCTGCCGTGAGGGGCTCTGGGGCAAATCAAACGCTTCGGTCATGGCGATTCCCTGAATCATACTGTCATTTATTATTATTCCTCCGGGCGCCAGGGTATGCCAGCGCCCGTTGCACATCAGCCATGCTGATGGCACCGTTTTTTAGTCTAGACTTAGTCGAACGATCTGTGACTGTCATTTGTCCGGCAGGAGAGGAATATGAGTCAATCGCCCTTAACTGACGACCGTTTACGCCATCATCCCCGCCTGTTCCAGAGCTTTTTTCAGGGCAGCTTCCCTTGTTCCACCGCCTGCCGCACGCCGGGCAAACGGCTGGATATGGTGATCAGCAGCGGGCACGATATGCTGCTTAAAAAAGACTATGCGTCACTGGTCGATCTGCATCTGTTGACCGCGCGGGATGGTGCACGCTGGCACCTGATTGAAAAAACGCCTAACCAGTACGACTGGAGCAGTTTCCTGCCAATGGTCGAAGCGGCACGGGATAACCAGTTACAGGTCATCTGGGAACTGGCCCACTTTGGCTATCCCGATCATATTTCTGTCTGGAAAGCCGGGTTCGTCGACCACTTCGAACGTTATGCCCGGGAAATGGCGCGCATTATCCGCGATCAGGGCATCCAGCAGGCTTTTTTCACGACTGTAAACCAGATCTCATTCTGGTCCTGGGCAGGTGCCGACGTGGCCTGGTTTAATCCCCATGCCAGTCAGCGTGGTAAAGAGCTTAAGCGGCAACTGGTTCGTGCTTCTCTGGCTGCCATGCAGGCAATTCGTGAGGTGATACCCGACGCCCGTTTTGTGCTGACCGATCCTTTGGTGCAGATTGCCCATCATCCTGATAACCCCGACAGTAAACCCGGGGCTGATGCACAGCATCAGGCGCAGTTTGAAGCCTGGGATATGTTAGCCGGACGTGTCGATAAAGAACTGGGCGGGCACGAAGATTTTCTGGATATTCTGGGACTGAACTACTATCCGGATAACCACTGGTTCTTCCCCGATCGGCCAATGGACAGAGACGACCCGGTACGCGCCCCGCTTCATATTCTGCTGGCAGAATACTGGCAGCGTTATCAACGTCCCATGCTAATAGCCGAAACCGGTGCCGAAGGCGAAGCGCGCGCGCCCTGGCTACAGGAGGTCAGTGAAAACGTTGCCGTTGCCCTGGATCAAGGCATTGCGATGGAGGGCATTTCGCTGTATCCCGTGGTGGAGTACCCGGCATGGGCAGACGACAGGCGTTCTCCGGGGCCACTGCTGGGCCTCGCCGATCCTAATGGCAACCGCACCGTGCATGAGGACCTGGCACTGGTGCTGCGTAGTCAGCAGATAAAGTTCGCTAAGCGCGATCAGAGCTGACGCGAGGGCGGTTTAGGATAACAGGTTTGCGTATCGAGGCGCTCCGGCGGCGAGGCAAGGTGGCTGTCGTTTAGCCACGTCACCACAAACAAGAAAGTGACACCGATCAGGCAAGCGGTCAGCAGGCCAATAATCGCAATCAGTTTATCATCTCTCGATTCCATCCCTCACTCCTTTCAGGTCCGGTTGATAAACACTAACTCATCCAAAGCGTGACGATTAAAACGAAAATAATCAGCGTGACCGAGGTTACTGCCAGCACCACAATCGCAAAATGAGCATCGGCAAGGGGCTGAACCACAGGTTCATCGTGCTCTTCTGGTGGGCTGGGTAAAAGCATGCTCTTCCTGGTTAACGCGTGGCTCAAAGGTGCATTTGCGGGCTACAGTGTAGAGCAATCTTATTCAGGAATCCGTTATTTTACAAACCCGCCTGATGGAGCGGCACGACCGGGATGTGCCGCCCTTCAGCTCCCGCCATAGCGAATCGTGCAGGGCTATTTCCCGGCAGACCAGCCGCCGCCCAGCGCGCGATACAGCTCAATTTGCGCCTGCAGGAGATTATTTTTGACCGTCACGAGGTTCAGCTGAGTCGCAAACAGGGTGCGCTGTGCATCCAGCTCGTCCAGATAAGAGGCATAACCGTTTTGGTAGCGTTCGGTCGCGATGCGTAACGCGTCGGCGACAAACTGTTCCTGTTGACGAAGCGCTTCCTGCTGCGCCTCGCCCTGGCGAATCGCATCCAGTGCATTATTCACCTCTGAAAAGGCGTTTCGCACCACTTTCTCATAGCTGAACAACGCCTGATTACGCGAAGCCATGGAGACATCCACCTGCGCGGTTAAGGCTTCACGATTGAGTAAAGGGGCCAGAATGCTGCCGCCGACGCTCCACAGGCGGAAAGGATCGTCCACCAGCTGATGCAGCACGGAACTCTGAAGCGTGCCTGAGGCAGTGAGGTTAATTCCCGGCAGCAGCTTCGCTTTGGATGACGCCAGCGTCGCATCGGCGGCCAGCAGTTGACGCTGTGCCTGCACGATATCAGGACGACGATTCAGCAATGCAGATGGCAGCACGCCCGGCATAACCTGCGGCATGATGGCCGTGAACGCCCGATGGCGTGCAATTTCTCGTGGATTCATCCCTACCAGGATGCTGAGTGCATTTTCCTGTTGCGCAATTTGATGCTGAAGTTGCGGAACCTGAGCTTTAGCGGACTGATACTCAGATGAAGCCTGCATCCACTCCAGCCGGGAGGTATATCCCGTTTCGAACTGGCGCTGCGCCAGTGTGAGCGAGTTGTGCCGCGTTGCCAGCGTAGCCTCGGTAACGCGCAGTTGCTCATCCAGCGCGCACAGCGTCATATAACCGGATGCCACCGAACTGGCGATGGTCAGCTCGGCTGCCGAGGCGGCGGCCTGCTGGGCCTCCAGCGTCGCCTGCGCCGCATCGATTGACCGGCTGCGCGCGCCCCACAAATCTACATTGTAGCTGGCCTGTAGCTGTCCCTGAAAAACCGAGGTGTCATTAGGCTGTCCCGTCGCCGCGGATAATGCGCGCTGACGCGTCGCCGCGACACCGCCGCTGAGCGTCGGAAAATTGTCCCCTTCCGTTGCACGTAGCTGGGCCCGATACTGATCAACCCGTGAACGGGCGATCAGGATATCCGGATTATGACGCAATGCCTGGTCCACCAGGCGATTCAGATCGGCGTCGCCAAAAGCCTGCCACCATGCGGCTTCCGGTGGCGCAGAAGGCCCTACCCGATCGCGCCACTGTGGGGGAATGGGCAAGGCGGACGGGGCTTTGTCGACCTGGGTGCTGCACCCTGCCAGCACGGCCGCCAGCACGGCAGCGGCTATACGCAAGCCCTTCATGGCGTATTCTCTCCCTCTCCCTCTCCGTCCACGTGTGCAGCCGTGTCAATGCTGACCTCAACCGACATACCGGGACGCAGCTGTTGCTGAACCTCTGGCGCCACATCAATACGTACCGGAATACGCTGAGCGATTTTAACGAAGTTGCCGGTCGCATTGTCCGGCGATATGGCACTGAATTCTGAACCTGCAGCAGGTGAGAGATATTCAACGCGACCCTGGAAGGTTTTACCGTCCAGTGCATCCACACGAATCGTTACCGGCAGCCCCGGACGAATATGCGCCAGCTGCGTTTCTTTGTAATTCGCGATAATCCACTTATGGTTGGGCACCACCGACGTCAGGCGCGTACCGGCTGTCACGTAGGCGCCTTTACGCACGGACAACTGTCCGAGTTGCCCTTCATCAGGTGAGGTAATGCGCGTGTTGGCCAGATCGATTTCCGCCAGTTCCAGAGCGGCCTTCGCACTGGCCACGTCCCCTTCAAGCGAGGCACGGTTAACAATGACCGTTTGCAAGTTTTGCTGAGCCACCGCAACCTGCGCTTCCGCCTGATGCAGCTGAGCCAATCCCTGCGCATTCGCCGCGCGCGCTGCATCGCGTTCGCGCACCGAGAGCGATCCGTCTGCAGCCAGATTTTCAACACGTTTTAGATCCAGACCGCTTTTGACCGCCTGGGCTTTGGCGTTTTCCAGCGCCGCTTTATTGCTCTGAATCGTGGCCTGCGCGCTGAGGCGCTGCTGCTGATTATTATTGAGTGCAGCCTGCTTCATGGCCAGCTGCGCCTGAGCCTGGTGCACGCGCTGACGATAGATACGATCGTCGATGGTCATCAGTAACTGACCTTTTTTAACCGGCTGCAGGTCAACCACATCCACCTGGGTGAGATAACCATTGACCTGCGGGCTGATAAACGTGACCTGCCCGCGGACATAGGCATTTTCCGTGCTCTGCACGGAACTGGTGAAAGGCCAAAGCTGCCAGGCATACAGAATCACCAGCACGCCCGTCACCACAATACCGCTGCCTAAGGCAATCGAGAGAATACGACGGCGGTTGGCCCGATCGCGCTCTGCTGCCTGAAGTTCATCCTGTTGACTCATTGTTGCTCCGTTCGTTCTTGTGCGGCGGCAAGCTGACGCTGCTCTGCCAGATTGAAGGTGGCCTGTCGCCAGTCGAGATAGCGCCGACGCGTTAAGCGCCACAGCACCCACATCAGGGTAATCAGCGCCAGAGCCGCCGTCAGCAGATAGGTATCGTTATAGGCCAGTACGTTGGCCTGTAAGGTTGCGACTGACTGAAGCTGACTGGTACTTTGTGCACTTAGCAGGGCGCTGTCGCTGATCTGACTGGTAAACAGGGCGCCATACTGGCTAAGCCGTTCACTGACGTTGGGATCCAGTAACGATAACTGATCGCCAAGAAGACTGGAGTGATATTTTTCACGCCAGGTTTGAAAGGTGCCCAGAATCGCCGAGCCGATTAAGCCGCCCAGATTTTGGCTCATGCCAAACAACACCACAAAACTGACCAGATTTTTCGGCTGGGTCACCACGCTACCAATGCCCATCAGCATGGCGGGCGCCATAAAAAAGGCGCTGCCGAATCCCAGTAAAAACTGGCTTAAGTACATGTTGTTCGCGCGGGTAACCGGGCTGGATTGCGCGTCCATCAGTGAGGCGATGATCATCACGATGAGTGACACCACAATCGGCCAGTTGAGATGCGTTGGCTTAATGGTTAGCGCACTGGCTGCAATGCCGGCAATCACTCCGGCGATGATCGCCCAGGCTAAGCCGTGCAGCTGATCGTTTTGGAGGCCAATCTGCTGCAGAAAACCTATCGCACCGGTATTCTGCTCCGCCAGCACGATACGAATCATGATCATCACGATGCCCAGACGCACAATCATCCCGTTGCTGAGCCAGCGCGTATTGATCAGCGGATTACGGCGGTTATGCTCAATCACGAAAGCCGTCACGATCAGCACCAACGCCAGCGCAGCACAAACGCCGAGCCAGGGCGTGCTAAACCACCATTCAATTCGGCCCAGTGACAGTACGCCGCACAGCAGGGCCATGCCCGGCGCCAGCAGCATAAAGGTGACGAAATCCATCTTCTCAAACGCCTTAATACGATCGCCCGGCGGTAGCTTGACGACTAATACCGCGCCTAACGCAATCAGCGCTAATCCCAGTTCAAACAGGTAAAGCCCGCGCCACTCCTCAAGCTGGAGCAACTCGCTGGAAAAGAGTCGGGCCAGCGGAATCGCCAACTGCGAAACGGTCAGGCCAATAACCAGGGCCTTCAGGCGATGTTTAGCCGGCCACGCCTGCACCTGATAATAGATTCCCAGCGAGCTCAGGGCAGCGCCCACCATGCCATGGGCGGTGCGAACGATAATCGCCGAACTGAGATCGTTGGCAAAGAGATGGAAAAAGGCGACTAAGACATAAAGCACTAGAAAGGCTTCGGTGAAAACCCGCAGTCCAAACTGCTGACGAAATTTCACCAGCAGCAGGTTGATGGAGATATTCCCCATCACATAGACCGCCGGTAGCCAGGCGATTTCATTGGAGTAAGCGGCGAAGGTTCCTTGCAGGTTCGTGAGGTTTGCACTGACCAGCGCATTGCTCAGTGCACCGGTCAGGGAGATCAGCAGGCCAATGAGCCCAAACGCAATGCGTTTAGGCGTTGAGTGCAGCGGCGTCGAAGGCGACCCCGGCAGCATAGGTTTTTCATGTGGCAACCATTCACGCGCAGCGTAGGGATTGCGCCGGGCCATAATTACATCGTTCCCATTCGGGTCAGCAGTGTCTCTAAAATTCGCTCAACCACCGCGAGCTCCCGAGGATCGATATCAGCCAGCAGCTCGGCACGTAAGGCATCCGCGTGGGTTTTAACGTTGGCGAACGCTTCATTCCCTTTTTCGGTCAGCACCAGGTGACGTTTGCGGCGATCTTCAGCTGGCTGCACGCGCGTCAGTAAATCCTGCTTCACCAGACGATCCACCAGCGGCACCATACTGGCATCCTCCAGCCCCATCCGTTGCGCCAGTTCCGTTTGCGTAAGCCGCTGAGGTTCGCTGGCGATAAGCCCAATCGCCATCCAACTGCTGGTACTCAAGCCACTGTCTTTCAAATGACGATCGACGGCCAGACGCCAGGCATGAGCAGTAAGATGGAGCAAGTGCGTAAAGGTACGGGTAGATGACATTTAAATAGCAACCTAATGATTAGAGATCTAATTAGTCGAATAAGTTATTATACGCAAAGCAAATTACGAATGAAAAGTGTCTGCTCTGTTAAATACTGGATAATCGCGGCAGAATGTCCAGGTTGATACTGTCGTAAAAGTTTAGTGGAGTAAAATGCGTGTGAAAGACTCAACAGACAGCTGGGTGGATTTGCGTCGCGACCCAAACAGCGGTATTGAATCTTTACGGGCGCATTTTACCGGTCATGCCTACGATCCTCACTGTCATGACAGCTATTTAATTGGCGTGACTGAGCAAGGGGTACAGCAGTTCCATTCCCGACGTCAGCGTCATCACAGCCGCCCCGGCACCGTTTTTATGTTAGAACCTGAAGAACTGCATGACGGCGATGCCGTTGATGCCCAGGGTTTTACCTACCGTATGCTGTATTTTTCGCCTCACCAGCTACATCAGCAGCTTGCGCCAGCCTGTCCTGATGGACTTCCCTGCGGAGAGCTGCGCTTTGCCAGCACGCTGAAAGACGATGGGCAACTCTCCTGGGCGGTCTGGCACGCGTTTCACGCGTTTGACGCATTCTGGCACGATCATCCCCAGCTTATTAAAGATGCAGCACTGGATCGTTTATTCCAGCAACTCCGTTATTCTCCCGTCTTGCGCGTCGCCCCTGCAGAGACAGCACCGTCGCTGGCGCATCAGGCGCGCGACTGGTTGATGGCTTATCATGCAGAAAATCCCGGCATTGCCGAGCTGGCGCAGGCGCTCAACGTCGATCGATTTCGCCTCTCCCGGCTGTTTCAAAAACAATGGGGCCTGCCGCCGCACGCCTGGTTAGTGCAGTGGCGCCTGAGCCAGGCGCGCCGTCGGCTGGCTATTGGTGAATCGCCCGCACAGGTTGCAGCCGAACTGGGTTTCGCCGACCAGAGCCATCTGGGGCGCTGGTTCAAACGCGCCTGCCAACTGACGCCCGCGCATTACCAGCAACTGTGCACAAATCTTCCAGACGCCTGAGCTGAGCCTCGCCACAATGGCTTTTTGCCTCAGGAGATGAAAATGACAGAACCACGATGTGTAATGATACTGAACAGCGCGTTACCCGCTGGCAAAGCAACAAATGCCGCAGCCGTTATCGCCCTGACCGTGGGTCAGCGGCACCCTTCCCTTGCAGGCGAAGCCCTTGAGGATGCCGCCACCCGGCGCTTTCCCGGCCTGATACCGGTAGGCATCCCCGTGCTGGCCGCTGATGCACAGCAGCTCAGCGCATTATGGCCGCAGGCTGAGCTGGCGGAATGCGATATTGTGGTGTTTCCGGAAGAAGGTCAGTCGACGACAGACTATGGCGCCTTTACTGCCGCCATGAAGACACAACCGGCATCGGAATGGCGTCTGCTGGGCGTGGCTATCATCGGGGACAAGAAGAAGGTCCGCAAACTCACCGCGAAACTTCACCTCTTTGCTTAACCTGCTGTGAACCGTGCTGCTCACGCGCCGATTTTTTCAACCTGTACACATTTTCTTGTAGAGATTAACGGCAAATGATTTACCTAAGATGCTGATTGTTAAATATTAGCATTTTTTGCTTAATAATTTACTTGTACAATCAAAGTTTCATTGTATAACTTTACAGCCAACGAGTTGTGATCACGACTCTGTAACGAATGATGCATCTGCGTCGCCTCTGAAGGTGTAATGGATTTCCACCCTCAGAGGTTTCTTTTTTAATTATCTCGACCTGTTTACGGCGTTGGGTTCCATTGTATTTTATGCGATGGCTTTTAGGTTTATTTGTCCTGCTGTCCGCCCGGATAGCTGGCTTTTGAAAGGCTAACACATGCAAAACACTCTGCCCCAAACTGACAAAGAGATTGCTGACTACTTTACCGTCGCGGGTAACAAGCCTGACAGTGATATGGAAATTCTTGGACTGGTGGTTGCAGAAATTCTGCAGTCAGGCATGGCTGTGAATAACAAAGCGATAATTTCTAAGCTGATTCATCGTCTTGAACTGGAAAGTGACGAAGTTTCACTGGATGTTTATCGTCACCTGCTGGAGATGGTGGTGTATAAAACCCCTGACGACTTAGCGGTATAGTCCTTTCTCCATGGATGGAGTCATTTCGCTTTCTCTGGCTTCTTCGTTTATCCATCGGTAACATCTGCCCCTCACCATATCCAGTCCTCCTTGCCTTTCGCGCAAGATATGAATAAAAGAGCCTGCACAACATTATGATTCAACAAAACGATGTCGCCACGACCGCCGTTGTGGAAAACGATATCAGTGTGGGGCGCGTACTGCGCTCGCCTGCACTGCTTACCCGAGAATGTCTGGCTGGCGTCATTACAGCCCTGGCACTGATTCCTGAAGTGATTTCTTTCTCTGTTATTGCGGGCGTCGATCCCAAAGTCAGCCTGGTCGCCTCTGTTGTACTTTGCCTGACGCTGTCCATTCTTGGCGGACGGCCGGCCATGGTGACTGCGGCGGCGGGTTCGGTGGCGCTGGTGATTGGCCCGATGGTGCATGCGCATGGCGTGGCCTACATTCTGCCTGCGGTCGTGATGGCCGGACTGATCCAGATTCTGTTTGGTGTCACCGGCATGTCACGGGCGATGCGCTATATACCACGTTCGGTGATGATTGGCTTTGTGAATGCGCTTGGCGTGTTGATTTTCTTTGCTCAGGTTCCCCACGTCTGGGGTCAGTCGCCTGTAGTGTGGGCGCTGTTCGCACTCACTCTGGCGATTGTGCTGCTGTTGCCCCGAGTGCTTAAAAGTGTTCCTTCCCCTCTGGTCGCCATTATCGTTGTGACCGGCGTGGCGCTGCTGATGGGTTACCGGGTACCGGATGTGGGGGATGAAGGCCCGATGAGTGCCGGCTTACCTGACTTTACGACCTTAGCCGTACCGCTCGATCGCCACACGCTGCAAATCGTCTGGCCCACGGCGCTCAGCATTGCGTTTGTCGGGCTGATGGAATCCCTGCTGACCGCCAAATTAGTTGATGATCTTACGGACACGCCTTCCAGCAAACGGCGCGAATCCTGGGGGCTGGGCATAGGCAATATTTTTGCTGGCTTTTACGGCGGCATCGCCGGCTGTGCCATGATTGGCCAGACCATTGTTAACGTAGAACTCGGCAAAGCGCGCAGTCGGGTATCAACGATTGCGGCGGGTCTGGTCCTGCTGCTTCTCGTCACCGGCCTGAGCCACATTATGGCGAAGATCCCGATGGTTGTTCTGGCCGGAATCATGATGGTGGTCGCCGTCAAGACGGTAAACTGGCACAGCCTGCAACCGGCAACCCTGAAACGGATGCCCTGGTCAGAAACGCTGGTGATGGTGCTGACGGTAGGCATTACGGTATTCACCGGTAATCTCGCGCTTGGGGTACTGGCCGGGGTTATCGTTGCGATGATGTTATTTGCGCGCCGCGTTGCGCATGTCATTCATGCCGAAAGGCAGCTAAGCGAAGACAGGCAGTCGGTGCGTTATACCGTGCGCGGGCCGCTGTTTTTTGCCAGCAGCAACGATTTGTTTGAGCACTTTGATTACGCACAGGATCCGAAATCCGTCATTATCGATCTCACTCACGCGCAAATCTGGGATGCCTCCAGCGTCGCCGCGCTGGATGGAATCGAATATCGCTACCAGCGCTATGGCACGCACGTGACCATTGAAGGACTGGATCTGCGCAGCAGTGATTTCCATCGCCGCCTGACCGGTAATCTGAGCTGAGTCACTGGCCTGCTGCCTGAGCGCAGCAGGCCGCAGTCAGGCTTGCTGGCGGCGGGCTTTGTAGCGGGCCACCATGGTGATGAGTGCCTGGTAAAGCAACCCGGCATACAGGCTCATTAAAATGGCCAGTCCAATCTCTTTGCCCTGCGCCTGCCATGACATAAACCACATGAAGACGCCCCACAGAACCGAAAAAATCAGCCAGCCGCGGACGAATTTCAAAATGCCATTCATAACACTACTCCTCTACATTGATGCGCTACCTTAACCGGAGTGAAGACAAAAAGCCGAATCATCATCTTGAGATGAGAAGTATCTCAAAAAACAAACAAATGGCTTTCCTCGCTTCGCTTTTCCCCTTCGCCGCCCTATTTTTAGTTACGGGTGTCTACAATTAGCTTACTGTTAATTTCATAAAGGAAATAGCATGAACCATCGTCTGAATTTTTTAGCCGCTGCTTTTGTCGTTTCTACGCTCAGCGCCTGCGCACCGCCGCCGCCAGGTCCGGGTTGCGGCGCGCCGCCGCCGCCGCACGATCGTCGTCCACCACCACCGCCTCCACCGCCTGGACAGGCTTTCGCGCCGCCACCGCCTCGGGCTGACGTCCCTCCTCCTCCGCCACCTGCAACCGGCGAACAACCGCCACCGCCTCCGGCTCGCACCTGGTAACGTTCTAGCCGCTATGTTAAGTCCGACCGACTTACAGCCGGGCCGCAGGCTAGCGGCCTGGCTGACGCATCTGAACCACCTGTCTCAGGCTGTCACCGCGAAGTGGCAGGGCGAGAGCGATAAACACGTTTGACATGAATAAGCTCTGCCAGGGTTATCGCCGGGCGGAAAAGGAGTTGAATACTGCCGACCACAAATAACCAGGTACCGCCAGTCATTAGTGAATCGAAGAAAAAAAGAACGCTTCCTGTCAGAAACCATATCGCGATAAAGAGATCGTTCAATGCCCCAAGGGCCCGGTAGCGGCGCGCTATGATGATGTGGTCTGAACCGAGATCGATTTCTGCTTGATTTTTATTAACATTTTCACTCAAGTCATGCTTTGACAAAACAAACTTCCTTTCAATCAATCTTTGGCATGTTTTCAGAAACATTGAATAGATTATTTCCACATAAAGACACAAAAAACCTTAATTTTTTAATTTTAAATCATATGCTTATGAATTATCCCATATGCAATCCAGTCATGATCTGGAATATCCGGCTGCAAATTAGGTCAAACGGCAGATTTTTGGCAAATTCGTAAGGTGTCATCCAGCCCAAAACAGAATGGGGGTGACAATGATTAAAGTGTATGCACCAGGTCTCGATTTGACCTATGCATCTTCCAAAGACACGAACCCGTTCTCGTTCAGACTTCCCTGCCACAACCTGCTGTTAAAGGACTAAAGCTTAGCGCTGTCTATCGATTTTTCCGGTCTGAGAAGTCGATCCTTATTCCTCTTCCCTAAACCAATCTGCCCTGCATTTTCCCAGCGAATTCAGAACTACTAGCGGTTGAGTTAATGAGGTAAAGGCCCTTTGAGCGCTGTGTTGTTCAGCATTTCAGCTAATCCTGTCAGACGCAGATTCTGCCGCACGCAGTTCCCAGCGGGTGTAGAAATCGATAACCGTAAGCAGGCGCAAAAGTCGCCCGTCAGGTAGCGCGTCCGAGACAAAATCCATGCCCCAGACGTGATTCGGATATAACCCTGAACCTGCGGCGGTGGTTACAGGGCAGATTTACTGCGACATGGCCCTCTGAGTTCTAGCGGCAGCCCCTGTTCACAATAGAGGCGGGAGACCGGTTTGTGGTTGTCGCACCAGCCCTCACGCCGGAGCATAGCGTGTACCCTGCTGTATCCATAGTGAATGGGCGTTTTGATGAATTCATGGACGAGCAGGCACAGTGCGCTGTCATCGGCAGCAACAGAACAATACCTGAACGAATTGCGGCTGAGCCATAACGCAATTAGATTTGTCTTTCGCTAGCACCCTATCAGGCCTATTAATTCCCGTTCCAATCCCACAGTCATAACAATGTCAGCTCTTTTTTGCCAGAACATCCTGTTGCATCGCCTTGTCGAGGCCGAGATCGGCAACCAGCCTCTTGAGCAGCAGGTTTTCTTCCTGACGTTGCCGCGTATGATTGAGTTTAGAAGGTTAAGTTCTGCCCTATCTCTTGCGCAGGGCCTGAAAGGTGGCATCGGAAATATTCAGCTTGCAATAAACATCCGGCACGGGCGTATCCGATTCGGCCTGTTTCGAGGCAAAGACAATCTGCTCTTCGCGGAGTCGTGACTTTCTCATCGGCACCTCCGCTCAAGGGAGTGTTTAACATGCCGGAATTTTGACTTTTAATGGAACATGATTCCAGCGAGGATCACTTACCTTGACTAAATAATTCACGTTTACACGTAAACTGCGTAAAGCGGGTTTTAACATTGAAATCATTAAATGCGCCAGATTTACGATAAATCAGTCAAATGTACTTCCAATGCGCATGAGCAAAGCTTGCTTCTCCTTTTGTAAGTTTACAAAAATAACTCACAACCCATTGTATTTATTGGCGTTAACCTCCCTCGCAAAACTTTCTTGATAAGGTTGCAATGATATTGTGTGAAAAAAAACACCAACCTCATAAATGTTACGTTACAATGCGTTTTTAATAATTTCACAAGTAATCAATATGCCACTTCAACTTACTCTGCTTTTATGGATGCTAGCGCTTCTGTTTATAACGGGTATTCTGTTTAGTACAAAACTTTTTTCCTTTATGGATAAGGACACCTCTGGTCGCATTCACAGAATTGATGGACTGAGATTTTTCCTCGCATTCATGGTTGCCTTTCATCACTTTGTGCTAAGTTATGAATATTTCCATGGCCGTCCATGGCTTCTTAGCTCATTAAATGATTATCCGGTGAATCAAAAAATTGGCTCTTTTGGCGTTGCACTATTTTTTATGGTGTCTGGTTACGTTTTTGCCCACACAAACGTAAAATCATGGTTCCACTTCTACAAAAAAAGAGTCTTGCGTATCGCTCCACTTTTTACGCTTTCTTCAATTCTCTGTCTCGCTATTGCCTTCTGGATTCAGCGACATGAAATTAATACAAATGATTTATTATCAAAATTGTATTTTTGGTTCGATGCCGGGTTAACAGGAAAGAAACCCGATGTTTTTGGGATGCCTGACACTCAATTTATTAACGCAGGTGTAACATGGACACTTTTTTGGGAATGGGCTTTTTATTTCTCACTCCCTGTAGCTTACGTATTACGTGACAGAATTGGTTTGATACCTGTTACATCGGCAATCATTTTCATTTCCGTATACTTTGTATCTACACAAAATCCAGCACTTGCTTCATATGCCTCATTCTTTGCAATTGGTGCTATTGGAAAAGAAATTACAACAACATCTGCGAAAAGCAAAACCTTTTATAATATCGGTGCATCACTATCATTTGCAGTGGTGATACTTATTTCCGACAGCAGTTTCAACATTTACTTTATGCCTGCAGTGGCATCAACTTTCTTTTTCATAGCCCTCGGTGGTAATCTTTTTGGTCTTTTAAACATTAAAGGCTTTATTAGATTAGGCGATGCGAGCTATAGCATCTATATGCTGCACGGTGTAGCTTGGTTTTGCATGAATAGATTCATTCAATCTCATAATTTCCACTTAGATCAGACGCAGTATATGGTTTTATCAGGCACTGTTTTTTTGTTCTTCTTAATAGCCTGTTCATTAAGTTATAAATTTGTCGAACTCCCCTTTATTAATCTTGGCAAGAAATCATGACTTTACCCATACTTTAGAAGTAGATCAGACAATTGGAGAGCTCGCCATATCCGATTAAGGAATGACGAGCTCTATATTATAATATCCTGGTTATGTTATAAACCTGGAAAAGCCTTTCAACGTCGCGTTGATAAAATTCACTATCATCCTTCAACAAAAAAGCAGGCATCGGCAGTAATTTTTTATTGTCTACGCACCCTGTTTAAGGACTAAAGCTTTAATTAAATTACTGTTAGTTGCAGAACACATCCAGACTGCGCTACTTTGAAATTGATATGACACTCACCTCTCCCTCTTTCATATCTAATTGATGCCCACCAACGGATAAAACAGTATCAGACGCATTCGAAAATGCGCCTTGAGATAACCTTTATGTAAAGAACGTGCTTGTTTACTGGATCTTATCTGCCTGAATGGTCACAGAACCTGTATTGTCTGCGCAGTTGTCATCACCAATGTAAGCAATTGCTACCAGCCACATTAATCTGTTGTGGTTTACTGCTAATTGCAGCCCCCCATCTTGCTGTACTCATTCCACCAGCCATAACAACCCGATCAATCTGACATGAACTTCCTGTGACACAGTTGGCGCTATTCGACGTCAGGTAAATGTTATATGTACCCGCATCGAGGTTGAATTTCAGAGGCGAACCACTTTGAACCTTATTGTTAACGGCCTGAGGATCAAAGCAGTTATTTTTGGCATCTACGACAAAAGATGCAGCCTGACTACCAAATGACAGTGATACTAAACTCAATGCGATGAACGATTTTAATTTCATTGTGATGACTCCCGTTTAAGTTGATGTAATTGACTGAGCGCATCCCGGCCTTCAAGGCACAGCCCTTGCGCTTGATTTCATTCTGTAATGAGGCTTGTAAGAGTGCTACGAACATGCGTCCGGCTATCGATGGCACGTTAACAGGAGAGAACAGCCGTCATAAGGCCTGGCAATCAGGATTTTCAAGATATGTCGTTGCGCATTTAATTGGGTGAGGTTGTGTGGGACAGTGACGGGATTACATATGGAAGAACAGTATGAGGAATAACCCTCTCGACATATCTTTTGTAAGGGCGCGATTAATCACTATGTCCAGTTGAGCCTGAATACGGAGTATGCTGAAAATTGCGGGCATAAAACAGTTGCATTGAGCCTGTGCCAACCCTGGCCCAGGCTCAGGCAGCAGATGTTCCAGACCGCTAAAAGTCGAGTGCCTACCCTCGCGCCAGTTTAGCTAAGCCTTTCATCTCAGAGGAAAACTTCCCCAGCTTATGGGTGAAAGTCACAAGCATTAACTCAGATATACCGTGCCTGCCTGTACAATCTCGTAGCGTGATACCAGACGATAGAGCGTTGAGGACAGGGATATACATTGGAAAAAGATGTCTCGCAATAAGAGAAGAGGCCAATGGAGGCCATTAATGTTATGAAGGATATCTGAGGAAAGTTAAAGATCGGCAAGCCATTGAAGTATAAGAATATAAAATAAATAGTTGTTGCCGTTTTTATCAAAATTTAAAACTGAAGGTTTCTTCTTTCCGGCCGATAATCAAATTGTAATCGATAGTACCTTATCTTTATAGCCCTGTTCGCTATGCCCACATCCGAGTGGGCTTTTTTATATCTGACAGAGGCATATCGTGCCTTTAATCGATTAAATCTCATTCAGTTGTATCTAAAAGGCACGATCACTGTATGCTTCCTCCGTCAGTCAACATTGACTGCTGGATTTTCCCTTGTAACAGTTTCTGCCTGTGTAACGCAGGCCTTTTTAATTTATTGCCCCCCTGCTCTGACAAACGCCGCCGCTATTCTGTAGACCTCTGCCTGAAGTGGATTAGTCTCCCCTATCATCCAGTCTTCAAGTATTTCAGCAAGCTCTAAATAAAAAAAACCTTCTTTTACATCAAGCAGTTCCAGCACGGCTTTACCGATTGCGGTAATGATAATACAGGGCCGTTCATCATCCTCGTCCATGTGAGCCTAAGTTGTGAAACGGAAATGCAGCATAGCCCATACAATGAGCAATTAATTTTATTCCTGCGGTTGAAGATTTTCCTACACTTTTGGCTGTTGCCCCTACGCTCAAATGCTAGCGCTGACTGCAGCCTGCACACATCTGTTTTGCTTTTCAGTTCGTGCACGACCTGGCCTTAGATTTTCGACGCGGGCCTGAAGCTGAGGGATGCCGAAATGCAGGTTTATGCACGGCAGGATAGTACGATGATAAGGATGGGCTGAGAGTCCGTAATGAAAGGTGGCAAATGGCAGCAAAAAAGTCATCGCCACTGCCAAATGTCAGACACAAAAAAACCGCCCAAAGAGGCGGCTTAAACGACATTGCTACTACTTGATTTTATTGGTGTTTCAATATGGTGCCCGGGGCGGGACTTGAACCCGCACGACCTTGCGATCGAGGGATTTTAAATCCCTTGTGTCTACCGATTTCACCACCCGGGCGAGGTATAACTGGAGGCGCGTCCCGGAGTCGAACCGAGGTACACGGATTTGCAATCCGCTGCATAGCCACTCTGCCAACGCGCCTTAAACTTGTTTGCTGCCAGGTTATCCTGACCTGCTAATTTGGAGCGGGAAACGAGACTCGAACTCGCGACCCCGACCTTGGCAAGGTCGTGCTCTACCAACTGAGCTATTCCCGCATCATCTTACCGTTCAGTCTACTGACTGCTGAAGGGCTCGATATTTAATGCACTTCATCGAACTTACTGATTTTTCTTAGCTTCTGCAGCTGTGCTGCCGTTCGATGCGATGCATTCTACTGAGATGACGCGATGAGTCAATAAAATTATCCCCACAATGCGTCCGTTTGCTGCTTTTTAAATCGTATCGATCACGGTTCGAGCAAATCCCCGCGCGCCGCGCTCAGATACTGAAACATCGACCAGAAAGTCAGCACTGCCGCAATGTATAACGCAACGACACCCACGCCAACAATCATGCTGTCCGGACGCCACAGCAAGGCAAAAAGTGAGAACATCTGTGCCGTTGTTTTTACCTTACCAATCCAGGAAACGGCAACGCTGCTGCGTTTGCCGATTTCAGCCATCCATTCGCGCAGCGCGGAGATAATAATTTCTCGTGCAATCATCGTTGCGGCTGGCAGCGTGATCCACCAGGCATGAAAGTACTCCGCAACCAATACCAGGGCAATTGCCACCATGACTTTATCGGCAACAGGATCGAGGAAAGCGCCAAAGCGGGTTGTCTGTTTCCAGCGACGCGCCAGAAAGCCGTCGAACCAGTCGGTTACGGCTGCCACAACAAAAATCAACGCGGTAACAAATGGCGCCCAGTGGAATGGCAGATAGAAAGCCAGCACAAAGAACGGAATAAGAACGACGCGAAACAGGGTAAGACAGGTCGGAATGTTAAATTGCATATGCTGGTAACTGTCTGGATTGGGTGGTGTTTAACGTATGTTCCTACATTGCCCACCCTGTTTCAATGCTAGTGTTTCAACGAGTAATAGATTTTTTCCGCCAAAGCATGGGATATGCCAGGAACATTCGCGATCTCTTCCACCGATGCATTCATCAGCGGTTGCAGGCCCCCCATATACTTAAGCAACTGCTGGCGTCGTTTTGGCCCCACACCTTCAATGCTTTCCAGGGCACTGGTATTTTTCACTTTGGCCCGTTTTTTACGGTGCCCTGAAATAGCATGATTGTGAGCATCATCACGAATATGCTGAATCACGTGCAGCGCTGGTGCATCAGGCGACAGGGAAATCCCCTCGCCCTCCGCCTCGAAGAACAGCGTTTCGAGGCCGGCTTTGCGATCGGTGCCTTTTGCCACGCCCAGTAAAACAGGACGTGATTTATCCCAGCCTACATCCAGTTCGGCAAAAACCTGCTTCGCCTGAGCCAGTTGGCCTTTACCGCCGTCGATCAAAATGACATCGGGGATCTTCTCTTCCTCAATCGCTTTTCCATAACGGCGTCGCAGCACCTGATTCATCGCTGCATAATCATCACCAGGCGTGATGCCGGCAATGTTATAGCGGCGATAATCGGCACGGAGGGGACCGTTTTGATCGAACACGACACAGGACGCGATAGTCTGCTCTCCCATGGTATGGCTGATATCAAAACACTCCATTCGGGTGATCTTATCTAACTCCAGAAACTCGGCTAAGGCAGTGAGACGCTGATGAATGGTCGAGTGCTGAGACAGACGGGTTTTTAATGCGGAACCGGCATTGGTTCGTGCCAGTTTGAGATAGCGCGCGCGATCACCACGAGGCTTACTTTGGATATTCACCCGACGCCCGGCTAGTTCGGTCAGCGACTCAGACAGCAGTTCGCGCTCAGGTAAGGTGAAATCCAGCAAAATTTCACCGGGCAACGTCCGCATTTCGCTACCCTGCAGATAAAACTGCCCCACAAAGGTTTGCACGACTTCAGCCAGATCGGTATCGGCGGGCACCTTTGGAAAATAGCTTCGGCTTCCCAACACTTTACCCTGACGGATAAACAACACGTGTAAGCAGGCCATTCCGGCATCGTAGGCCACGCCAATCACATCCAGGTCGTCGCCCTGATTAGACACAAACTGTTTTTCGGTGACGCGCCTGACGGCCTGGATCTGGTCGCGCAGGCGTGCCGCTTCTTCAAACCGCAGGGCATGACTTGCCTCTTCCATACGGCGGACCAGTAAATTCAGCACCTGATCATCCTTACCCGCCAGAAACAGCCGCACGTAATCCGTTTGCTGTGCGTACTCTTCTTCACTCACCAGCCCGGCAACACAGGGACCAAGGCAGCGGCCAATCTGGTATTGCAGGCAGGGGCGCGTACGGTTGCGATACACGCTGTTCTCGCATTGACGGATGGGAAACACTTTTTGCAGCAGCGCCAGCGTTTCACGAACCGCGTAGCCATTGGGGAACGGGCCGAAATATTCGCCTTTCGCGTGTTTCGCGCCCCGATGCATCGCCAGGCGAGGATGAACATCGCTGCTGAGAAAAATGTAGGGGTACGATTTGTCGTCGCGCAACAGAACGTTGTAGCGCGGTTGATAAAGCTTGATGTAATTGTGCTCAAGCAACAACGCTTCGGTTTCGGTATGGGTTACGGTGACATCGATGTGATGGATGTTACTCACCAGCGCTTCGGTTTTTCGGCTGCCAACGTTCGTGCGAAAATAGCTCGTAAGCCGCTTTTTCAGATCTTTGGCTTTGCCGACATAGATAACCGTTCCGGAAGCGTCATACATCCGGTAAACGCCGGGTTCACTGGTGACCGTACTCAGAAAGATTTTGGGATTAAAGAGGTCACTCACTACTTATTAACGGCTCCGCATTATACAGGCCATGTCTGATGGCCAGATGCGTTAACTCTACATCGCCACTGATATTCAGTTTGCTGAACATCCTGTAACGGTAGCTGTTAACGGTTTTAGGACTGAGATTAAGCTGCTCGGAAATTTCCGTCACCTTTTGCCCCTTGGTGATCATCAGCATAATCTGCAATTCCCTTTCCGACAAACAGCTGAAGGGAGATTCGGCTTTTTGTGGCTCAATCTGGCTAAGCGCCATTTGTTGAGCGATGTCAGATGCAATGTAGCGCTGCCCGGCGTTGACCGAGCGAATCGCGTTGACCACTTCCTGTGGGGCTGCGCCCTTGCTGAGATAACCGGCGGCACCAGCCTGCATGACTTTTGCCGGCAGGGGGTTTTCAGTATGGATAGTGAGCATGATGATTTTGATATCAGGGTTGTAGCGCACGATTTTTCGCGTCGCCTCCAGCCCGCCGATGCCCGGCATGTTCATATCCATTAAAATGACATCAACCTGATTAGCACGGCACCACTTAACGGCATCTTCACCACAACAGGCTTCGCCAGCGATCACCAGACCTTTAATATCTTCGAGAATACGGCGGATACCGGCACGTACCAGTTCATGGTCATCGACAAGAAGGACAGTGATCAACGCGAAGCACTCCGCAGCTAATAAAGAGGTAGCATTTAACGATTGCGAGCGGCAATCATACCCGTTTTTGCATTAAAAGCACATATACAAAGTCGTGGGAGGCGAGCTTTCAATGATTTATATCAACGCACATCCTGGGTTATTGGAAAGCACATCCCAAAAAACAGGTATTTCAATGGGATTTTTAAAAAAATAGTCTTTTCATGAAGTTAAAAAAAACGCAACGTCTCAATGGGTCATACTCCCGGCGTTGCTGTCTGTATTTTTGGCCTGACCATTCCTGCACGTGATTAATAAATTTAACTGAACAAATTAAGGCCGGAACGCCTGCTGTCGTGATGCACTCAGCAAGCGTAATCCCCTGTGGTATACTTTTGGATTGCTGTGCGTACCGAATAAGAGACGACGTTAACCACCAAGGAGAAATTCATGAGCGACGAAGATTTCGCGACCTCGCAGGAAACGCAAAAATTATCTGATGAAGTGGCTTGCCTGAAGATGATGATTACACTGATTCTGAAAGGAATGGGCCAGGCCGATGCGGGCAAAGTGATAATTAACATGGAACGCTACGTCAAAACCCTGGGCGACATGCCGCAGGCGGAAGTGTTCAGCAACACGATCAAGCAAATCAAGGCGGCTTATCGTCAGTAACGCTAAGATGCCCCCGTCATCGGGGGCATAAACTCAACCGTGCGGGTGCCAGTTAACCGAGACGCCCAACGAAGGCAAAACCTCTTCCGGGCTGAAGCGCCGTGCACCACGGTATTTTTCAGCCAGTGCTGGCTGGCTGACGGGAATACGGATGGCAAACAGATTATCTTCCGACTGAATCAGCCCGGGCGTTAAGGGCTGATAGACGACCTGATGCTGCTCGAACATCTTTTCGAGCATCGGCGTGGCCGAACTGATAATAAATTCAATACCGTTAATTTCGGCCAGTTGAACAGCATGCCAGAGAATCGTAAGTGGCAACTCAGGATCGACCTCCAGCCGCGCTGAGAAACGCGACATTTCCCAGACTTTTTCGTGGTTAAACGGTAAAACGATACCTTCCGTTTGCTCGGGTTCAGTCCAGGGCATTAATCGCGCGCAGCCACTGATGCCATTGCGTACACTCCATGCGATCAACCAGGTTACATCAGAGCGATCAAAACGATCGTACTCTTGCCCAGGCGTGCTCAGACGCGGCGGAATCGACCAACCTTCACCCCGTGCAAACACGCTATAACGGTAACTGCCAAGCTCGGCAAGCAAGGAAGATGGCATATCCTTTAACTGCGTTTGAACTATTTTCATCATGCGCCTCTGACATCCCCATGTTTGCAATGATTTCTTTGCGCCTGCCCAAGAGCGCACTAGCGCAGGGTAGACAAGTGACCTCAATGAGGAAACTACTAAAGTTGGCAGTTGCTTTTCATTTAAATCAGTCCAATTGCTGCGGCGTAGCATGCAATTTGAGTTTTATTTGAAACATTAAAACGTTTTTTCATATTTTTTTGGTAAAAATTTACGGTGTGCTCAGAAATCGACAAAATAAGTGAAATCTCTTGTGACGTTTTGCCTTCAGCAGTCCATCTCAAAATTTCCAGCTCACGCTGACTAAAATCATTTCCCTGGACCATCAGTGCTTCATCATTCAGGCGTTCGAGTAAGGACAGGCTTTGCTCAGCCAAAAAATGCAGCTTTACCTCGAGCTCAACTCGCCGGCTGCCAGTAATAAAGGGGCGCTTTGACCCTATAGATAATATACCAACGGCGCGATTTGTTGCCATTGCAGAACACGAAAATCCGCTCAGGAGCCCAAAATTACAGGCATCCTGCCACATTTCTTTTGCCGAGCTAAACAGCTCAGGCGTCCACTCAACCCCCTTTCCTGAGCGCAGGCAAAGCTGCAATACGGGGTCGATCGCATAATAATTCTGCTCTTTATAACGTTTAATCCATAATTTAGGATAAGTGTCATGTAAATAAACACGTGGTCGGGTAAAAGGAACGCGGTGCTGGATAAAAAAAGCGAAATAATCGAAACCCAGTGACTGGATATAATCCTGCAGGAGCCCCTTTAATTGTTGAGCCGTCGCCAGTGCCTGAAAATGATTTTCAGTCTCAGTCCGCCAGGAAAAATAATCTTCACTTGCCATTTTGCCTCAACTTCCACTACGTGCTTGATATCTTTGCATCAGAAATGAATTTACCCTGTGTCAGCACATCAAAAAAAGCGTTATTTTCATTTGGTGTTCAGGCCCCGTTACGGGCAAAATGCCAAAACCAGGGATAAAAGAATGCTGCTGGCAATGCAGGCAACGCGTGATGGGCAGAATAATAGGATTTTTCTTATATTTTTTCAATCTTTAAACGCGGCCAGTATTGAAAAACAAGACTAAAGAAGTTGCGGTCAGCAACTTATTATTTTCCCTGATGACCCATTTGATACCAGCAACGGGTCAATGTACACTTTCTGCGCATCATCATTGCTGATTAAACGTACACGACAAAGCTTAAAAAAGAACATGCTGCAGTATCGCTGACATCTAATGTGGCGTTTTTCTGACGTCCGGGTAACATGATCTCTGCCGATAACGCCTCCCTTACCGGACCTGGCGCCCTACTCTTTATGCTCTGCTCAAGCGTGATGCACCATCTTAAGTGAAACGCGTGACGCAAAGAGAATGTCTCTTCCCTGATAAGAAAGAAGCTGTTCATATTCTTGACCAGGATAAAATATCAGACATGAATTAACTTAACATATTTCCTAAACGGGGTAAAATACAGACTAAAAAAATCAACAGCGTATTTAATAAGAAAAACACATCACAATAAAATTGTCGGGATGTTAATAAGACAAAACACCGCAGCGACCTCAAAATGCATCATCCCACATGCATTTAATAACGTCCAGTCGCTGTAAGGCACATCGCCACACATAAAAAATATTGCACACCAGGATATAACGCGAATAAAAAAACGAAGCCTGAAAAACCGGAAGAGTCGCTTATGTTTATGTCGGGTAATAAGAAATAAAAAGGGCCATAATTACCCTTAGCGTCTTCCTGATATTATCTGCAATAACCTGCCCCACGCATACCTAAATGAAAATGTGTTGCATGCGCAGTATTATAATCTGGCCCAAGGGCATTACCAAAAAATTCACAACCTGTTCTCCACAGTCCGTGAAGTAATAGCGCTTTCTCTTCAGGTTGCTGCCAGTTTTGACTGACCACCAGTCGCTGACCATTGGCCAGACGATAGGCCGTTATATCCCAGGCGTCAGCAGTGGCATGTTCGCTTAGTCGCCCCTGAGTTCGGTGATAGATATTACGACAGGCATAGCTGCCAACGTGCTCAATGCCCACCAGCCGGGTGCCCGACTGCTGAAGAATCTGCTGACTGCTGTGAACCACATACAGGGTGGCCGCTACGGCCATGGGACAGCTGGCCAGAAAGCTGCTGCTGAGTGATACTGCGCCCATTTTTTTCACTCTCAGCGGCTGAGCCAGCGGACACTGGCTGGCGATGGCTGGTTGCTGACTGAAACTCACCCATCCCGCCTGCTCAGCCCGACGCATGACATCGAGACAGGCGGCAGGATCATTTTGCAGACGCTTGATTTTCAGCCGCGTCATCCAGCCTGGCGGATCGGTCACCGACAGAGGCGTGAAGGGATTAAACTGTGGGGGTAAGTGCTGTTTCAGCCAGGGTAAACTCATCCACCCCAATCCGGTCACGATAATAAACAGGACAAGCGTGCGCATAATGCCTCTGATGTGAAACAACGAATAATGAGAAAGTGTAGAAGCGCCATGCGTTGTCTGCCCCGGAGATAACATAAGGTGATGAAATATTACCTAATCTGACGTAAAAACCGCCTACTGGAAGCAAAAATGCTCTTTTGATGAGTATGTTGTCTGATATTGTTAAAAAATGATTACCGTTTTTATCCTTACTTCCTCTATCTTATGCCAAATTGCTTCAGGCACTCAGTCATTCTCAACAGCCATCAGAGCTGACACAACATCAAGACAGGAAAGACAATTTCATGGTTGATCACTCTCATCACACGCAGAGCCCGCAAGGCTCAGACACATTGCGGCGCAATCTGCATAACCGGCACATCCAGCTCATCGCTATCGGCGGCGCTATCGGAACGGGTCTGTTTATGGGCTCGGGAAAAACCATTAGTCTGGCCGGCCCGTCCATCATTTTCGTCTATATGATCATCGGCTTTATGCTGTTTTTCGTCATGCGCGCAATGGGCGAACTGCTGCTGTCGAATCTTGAATACAAATCCTTTAGCGATTTTGCTGCCGACTTACTTGGGCCGTGGGCGGGCTACTTTACCGGTTGGACATACTGGTTCTGTTGGGTGGTGACGGGTATCGCCGACGTGGTAGCCATCAGCGCCTACTTCCAGCTCTGGTTTCCGGGGTTCTCCATCTGGATGAGTGCGCTGTTGTGCGTCTTTGTCTTTTTGGCGTTGAATATCGCCACGGTGAAGATGTTCGGTGAGATGGAATTCTGGTTCGCCATCATCAAAATTGTGGCGATTGTCGCCTTAATCGTGACCGGAATCGTGTTGGTTTCACTCCACTATCCTTCTCCCGGTGGCGGCACCGCAGCCCTGAGTAATATCTGGGATCACGGCGGTATGTTTCCCAAAGGACTGAGCGGATTTTTTGCCGGGTTTCAGATCGCTGTATTTGCCTTTGTCGGCATTGAGCTGGTCGGTACGGCCGCCGCCGAAACACAGGATCCGCACAAGGTCTTACCGCGCGCCATTAATGCGATTCCTCTGCGCGTCATTATGTTTTATGTCCTGGCTCTGATGGTCATCATGTCTGTCACGCCCTGGACAGAAGTCATGGCCGATCGCAGTCCGTTCGTTGAGATGTTTGTTTTAATTGGTCTTCCGGCGGCGGCAAGTATCGTGAATTTCGTGGTATTAACATCTGCCGCCTCATCGGCTAACAGCGGCATTTTCTCGACCAGTCGCATGCTGTATGGCTTATCACAGCAGGGCGTTGCCAGCCGGGCTTTTGGGCGGTTATCTGCGCGCGCCGTTCCCACGACCGGCCTGTTCTTCTCCTGCTTCTGTTTGCTGTGCGGCGTAGCGCTAATTTACCTGATTCCGGATGTGATGACCGTCTTTACTCTGGTCACCACGGTTTCGGCCATTCTGTTTATGTTCGTCTGGACCATCATCCTGTGCAGTTATCTGGCCTATCGCAAAAAATTTCCGGAACGCCATGCGGCATCTAACTTTAAAATGCCGTTGGGTAAATTCATGTGTTGGGTTTGTATGGCCTTCTTCGTGTTTATCCTCGTTCTGCTCACACTACAGGAGGATACACGTCAGGCATTAATGGTGACGCCATTATGGTTTATCCTGCTGGCCATCGGCTGGCAGCTGCGTAAACGCACGCGCCGTTAACCCCTGTAGCATGCAGAAAGCCCGACAAAAGTCGGGCTTTTTTTATAACTGCTCAGCAATATGGCTGAACGTGCGCTTCAACGTGCGCCCGGCGGTCGGAAGGCGCTGCGGCCGGGCATCCGGACGCTGTGCCGTTCCTAAACCAAAGGTGAAGGTGTAGTGGTCATCGTCGCCCATACGCAAATCGGCGATGGTGACCTGTCCGTCGCGCTCACTCATGGCATAAAAGCCGTGGCTGAACCAGGCAATGCGCTCTGCAAACCCGTTCCCCTTGAATGATGCAAATAACTCAGGATGACGGGGCCGCCAGGTCACCGTAACGGGACGCCGCGGCGACAGCAAAGACCAGTAAGCTTCCCCATAACGATCGGGCGTGATAATGACGCTACGCCAGACAAGGGTATTCAGCGCCGTGGGCGTGACCAGCACCTTGTTTGTTGCAATGCCCTGCTGTTCAAGTGACTGTTTGATCTGCCCGTCCGCCACCTGCTGAATAAGCACGCTCCAGACGAGATAGGCCGAGCTCAATGCCAGTCCCGCGCGGTTCCAGCGTAATCCCCGATCGCTGCGACGCCACAACGCCACCGCTAAGCCAACGAGCAGCGGTAAGGTATAAAGCGGATCGACAATATATATGCTGCCGATCGCGTAAGGATGATCGGTAAGCGGTAATCCCAGCTGCGTGCCATATACCGTCATAAGATCGAGAAGAGGATGGGTGATCAGCGCCAGCCAGATGGCGGGCCACCAGGCCGTCCATGCTGGCCCGGCACGACAAAGCCGTGCAACCAGCCAGGCCACTAAGGGGGAAAGCAGCGTCAGATAAAGCAGCGCATGGCTTTCGGTTCGGTGCAGCGTCATATTGCGGATAGCATCGCCGTGATCGAGAAAGACATCAAGATCCGGCAACGTTCCGCTGGCCGCGCCGATAATGGCGGCCTGCCAGGCCGGAACACGGCGGCCCATCACCGCCAGGGTTACTGACGCGCCCAGTACGCATTGTGAAACAGAATCCATCAGCCCGCTCCATTGTCCATTCCTGTATTCAGTATGGCCTTATTCTTTTAACGCACCCGAATACCTTCAATAATAATGCGCTGAACGTTCTCTACCGTTTCTTCAAAAAACAGCGGATTAGTGAGCCTGTTTCCCGTAATGGCTTCAACCTGACTGGCAAAATCGGCGTAGTGCTGGGTGGTTGCCCAGAGCATAAAAATCAGGTGTTGGGGCTGAATACCCGCCAGCCGTCCCTCAGCTATCCAGCGCTGTATAATCGCTGTTTTATCATCCATAAGTTGTTTTAAATCGCCTGCCAGTTCACCTTTCAACAGGGGCGCCCCCTGGAGCATTTCCAGGCAAAACAGCCTTGATGCCTGCGGATGATCCCGCGAGACTTCGAGTTTTAGACGGATATAGTGCCGAATGGCTCTCAAAGGATCCTGATCGTGGCTCAGTGCACGCAGGGGTGCCAGCCAGACATCCAGGATCTCTTTCATCACGGCAATATAGAGCGCTTCTTTGGAAGGATAGTAGTACAGCAAATTCGTTTTAGAGACACCGGCGCGGTCAGCGACTTTTTCCAGCCGCGTACCGTGGATGCCAAACTGGGAAAAAAAGCTCAGCGCAGCCTGCAGAATAGCCGCCCGTTTGGCCGCGACGGCCACTGAGCGGCGCGTGGGCGCTGATTGTTGCTTTTTCATAGGGTTCCCCTCGCCTGACACTGTGTATCACAGCAAACTCATGAATTTGCCACGTGATAACAGTAAAGGTTTAAACGCTGCGGTAATGTCAGTCACACGCACAGCGACAACATTTTTCTCAGAACAGGCGCAAAAACCGACTCGCGCCTTCGCGTCATCCTTTCGACCTTTATTCGTCCCGCGAAGAGGCTGAAGGCACCGCCTTGCGGCGCTTCAGACGCAGTTCACTGATAATCACGCCGCAGACGATAAAAGCGCCACCAAGTATCGCGGCTGCCGGCAAACGTTCGCCGGCGATGCGCCCGACCACGCCCGCCCATACCGGCTCTCCGGCGTAAATAACCGTTGCCCGCGTGGGCGACACGCTGCGTTGTGCCCAGTTCATCGTTACCTGGATAAGCGCGCTGGCGGCGCCCAGACCTAATGCGCTGAGCAGTAACGGCGTCGACAGGGCAGGCAACGTTTCTCCGTTGGGAAGCATAAAGCAGAAGGCACAGAGTGAAGCGACGGTAAGCTGAATAAAGGTCACACGACGAACATCAACATGACCGGCAAATCGGCTGATAAGAATAATTTCGCCCGCAATCGCCAGGGTACTGATCAGCGTGGCAATCTCACCCTGATTGAGCACCACCCTTCCGTCCTGCGGCCCCGCAACCAGTATTAAGCCGCAAAACGCCAGTAAGATACCCAGCCATGCCATTAACGTAGGTGGACGCCGCAGGAACAGCCATTGTAAAAGCGGCACAACCGGAACGTATAAGGCGGTCAGAAAGGCCGACTGGCTGCTGGAGATGGTTTGCATTCCCCATGTCTGCAGACCGTAACCCGCGGCAATGGTCAGGCCGATAAGCGTTCCCGCCTTTATTTCAGTCCAGCTGATGGCGGCAAGGTAACGGCGGAAAAAGAGAGCCAGCAGGATGGCCGCAGTGGCAAACCGCAATCCAACAAAGAAAAACGGGCCTGAGTGCTGCATCGCCCGATGTACCACTAAAAACGTCCCGCCCCAGATCATCGTAATGAAAATAAGTACCCATTCCTGACGCGTTATACGCACGGTCAGTCTGCGCGTCGTAGTCGACATAGTTCACCTGCCTGATTGATTCAGGCGCTATTGTGATCGGCGATGCCGGGTAATGCAATGTTACTCGCCAACGCGCTGCCGCTGAAGACGAATAAACGCGCTGCCGCCATCGTTAATGGGCCACGTTACCTTTCTACACGAGATGAATCTGGCCAGTCGCGGCATCCTGCTTACCGCTTCGGTTGCACGCCGTAGCAACTTTCATTGAGCCGCCTTTATAAACGGACAGGCTTTGATGAGTCATATCACGAAAAGGATGCGCGACGACATGTTGCAACCATCCGAATTAAATGACTTTCAGGCTTTCAGGCTTTCAGGCTTTCAGGCTTTCAGGCTTTCAGGCTTTCAGGCTTTCAGGCAGAAATTTACATTTAGAAACAGAGCAAACGCTAAGAATCGCCCTGGAATTAGAATATTAAACCCAACAAAACCCCATTTTCAGCGTTTTTTAAGCCGTTACGCCGAGTGCGTGCCAGCAGGTGTTCAAAGCTCTTCTATACTTTTGGGTGTGTTGAATAACCCCCGGAGAGACCAATGGCCAAGATTCTGGTGCTGTACTATTCAATGTATGGACATGTTGAAACCATGGCTAACGCCGTGGCAGAGGGTGCCCGCAAGGTACCGGGTGCGCAGGTAGACGTGATGCGCATTCCTGAGACGATGGATGCTGACCGCTTTGCAGAGGTTGGCGGTAAAACTCAACAGTCCGCGCCTGAAGCCACGCCTGAGATATTGCCGCAATACGACGCCATTATTGTCGGCACACCTACCCGTTTCGGTAATATGTCCGGTCAGATGCGTACGTTTTGGGACCGCACAGGCGGCCTGTGGGCATCCGGCGCGCTGTACGGCAAAATCGCCAGCGTCTTTGCCTCAACGGGTACAGGCGGCGGTCAGGAGCAAACCATTACCTCTGTCTGGACCACCCTCGCCCATCACGGCATGGTTATCGTTCCGATCGGCTACGGTACGAAAGAGATGTTTGACATTTCTCAGGTGCGGGGCGGTACGCCCTATGGCGCCACCACGCTGGCAGGAGGAGATGGCTCACGTCAGCCTACGGAAGAAGAATTGATCATCGCCCGTTTTCAGGGTGAACACGTTGCCGGACTGGCAGCAAAACTCAAGGATTAAACGCCCGGAAGGAGATCGTTATGTCGAATAGTCAGGCAAAAGCCCACCATGTTGGCGAATGGGCCAGCTTACGTCACACCTCGCCTGAAATTGCCGAGGCCATTTTTGAAGTCGCGAATTATGACGAACGCCTTGCTGAAGAAATCTGGCGGCAACAGGGCAGTGACGACGTATTAATCCGTGCATTTAAAAAAACCGACCAGGATGTCCTTACCTGGGACGACAAAACGGTAGAACGAAAGAACGTTTAGTAGCATGGCGGGTTATCCCGCCATGTTTTTTTATCGCTGACCAAGGAGCACTCTATGTCTTCCTACCAAAGCATCAACCCTGCAAACAACCAGTTAATGAAAAGCTGGCCTTCCCACGACAGCGCGGCGGTAAGTCATGCCCTGGAAACGGCCGACCGCCTTTATCATTCAGACTGGAGTAAAGGCGACATCCAGCCACGCCTCCAGGTGCTGAAAAAACTGGCTGATCTGATTGATGACCGTGCGGAAGAACTGGCTGCCATTGCCAGTAAAGAAATGGGCAAGTTAATAGGCCAAAGCCGCGGTGAAGTGCAGATCTGTTCTCAGATTGCGCGGTACTATGCCGAGCATGCCGAGCGCATTCTTAAGCCACAACCTTATGACAGTGAACTGGGCGAAGCCTGGGTTGAATATCATCCCATCGGTGTGCTGGTGGCGGTTGAGCCCTGGAACTTCCCGTATTATCAGCTAATGCGCGTGCTGGCACCCAATCTGGCGCTGGGAAACCCTGTACTGGCCAAGCATGCCAACATTGTCCCGCATTGTGCTGACGTATTCGAGAAGTTGGTCAGAGAAGCCGGCGCGCCTGAAGGGGCCTGGACTAACCTGTTCATTTCTACCGATCAGGTAGCGGAACTGATTGCCGACGATCGTGTTCAGGGCGTGGCACTGACCGGATCTGAACGTGCCGGAAGTGCTGTCGCAGAACAGGCTGGTAAGTATCTGAAAAAATCGACGCTGGAACTGGGCGGCAACGATGTCTTTGTGGTAACTGAGGACGCCGACCTGGATGAAGCCGTACGCCAGGGCGTGCAGGCGCGTCTGAGCAACTGCGGTCAGGTTTGTACAGCCGCTAAGCGCTTTATCCTGAATGAGAAAATCGCGGATACCTTTATCGATAAGTTCAGCGCGGCAATGAATGCCGCAACGTTGGGCGATCCGCTGGATGAAAAAACCACGCTCGGCCCCCTTTCCTCCGCCGACGCACGCGATCGCCTGGTAAAACAGGTTGATGAGGCAGTGGCGAAAGGCGCCCGTCTGATCACCGGCGGTAAAGCCGTGGCAGGCGTAGGCTGCTTCTATCAGCCCACCATCCTGACCCACATCACGCGCGACAATCCTGCTTACTTTGAAGAGTTCTTTGGCCCCGTCGCGCAAATGTACGTGGTGGCTAACGACGCAGAAGCGGTGGCGCTGGCCAATGATTCGCATTATGGGCTAGGCGGTTCGGTGTGGACACAAGACATTGCGCGTGGCCGCAAGCTGGCATCGGCGATCGAAACCGGCATGGTCTTTATTAACTCGCAAAGCGATACCTCGGCTGAGCTGCCGTTTGGCGGCGTTAAACGTTCGGGCTATGGGCGTGAACTGTCCGATCTGGGCATTAAAGAGTTTGCTAACCAGAAGCTGGTGGTCGTTGCAGGCCAGGCCGATTGATTCCGGCAATAAAAAAACCCCGTCTCGACGGGGTTTTTTCTTTTCAGGTACAGTGCAGGATCAGTTGGCGGCAGCGGGTTGCTTCGCCTCACCGGTTTCAGCTTTGGTCTGTGCATTACTGCCAGGCGCATTGCTGTTGCCAGCCGGGGCCGCGCTGCTGTCGGCCTTAGCCTTCTCATCAGCCGCTTTTTGCGCGGCAGCCTTATCTGCTTTGGCCTTTTCGTCCGCGGCTTTCTGCGCAGCCGCCTTGTCAGCATTAGCCTTTTCTTCAGCGGCTTTATCCGCTTTGGCCTTCTCATCAGCCGCTTTCTGCGCGGCGGCTTTGTCGGCGGCCGCCTTATCAGCATCCGCCTTTTGCGCCGCATCACCCGCCGTGGCCGCTTTCGCATCCTCAGGTTTCGCCGCAGTCGCAGGCTGTGCCGGCTGGGCTTCCGCAGCAGGTTGCAGCGCCGTACCCTGAAGTGCGCTGTTCAGCACCTGGGCAAACTGATCCCAGCTGCAGTATCCGTTAGCGTCTGTTGGGCAACCCGCCAGTTGAAGCGTAACGCGCTTAGGCGGCTTCTTAAGGCTCAGAACCTCTGCATCGCGCAGTTGATCGGCGGTCTGATAAACGTATTCGATTTTAAGCAGATCTTTGTTATTTTTCGCATCGTGCCAGCGTTCAAACACCACCTGACCGCCGATTGGCGTTTTTTCGTAGGTCTCAGGTAAGTCATAAGGCTTAACCTGTAACGCACTCAGCAGTGACGCAATGTTGGAGTCATGCCCGACCATCAGCGTAATTTTGGGTGAGTCTGACTTTTCCTGATCAATCAGTTGGCTGCGAATGTAGTCCACCAGTGGCGCGGCAACGTCGCGTGCAACCTCAGGCGTGGTAAACAGCGTGTCCTGATAGCCATTTTTAATAGCGGATAGTGCCTGCCACTGTTCAGGGGTTTTGATTTGCCCCCAGGCGACCTGATCCAGCGGGAAGCCTTCATAATATTGCAGCGTAAAAGCATCCATTAGCGAATTACCCACTTTTAGTGGCCCGTTCACGCCGGGTTCTTTGCCGTTTTCAACGATAAAGGTGTTCTGGCCATTGCTCAGATCGCATTGCTTTTTGTTATTACAGGCAGGAGAGGATTTGTAGTCAACAATCTTCTCAAGCCGCTGAAAAGAGGGTTTCAGTGACAGCTTTTCGTTGGCAGCGGTCATTCCTGCCAGCGCTTTCTTGATGAATTCTTCGTTCCCGTCTGTAATAACCGGATTGAATACCGGATCCATGCTGCCCATTTCATCCTGATGAGTCACAGCGATGTCACAGCCCGGGAAGGCACCATTTACGAAGAACTGAGCCGTCGCCACGGTACGCTGCAGGCTGTTGGCGTAGACAAACACGCTGTTGCTGTCCGGACAAACGCCATTTTTTACCAGCCCCTGCTGAGCAAGCCACTGACGGGTATAGTTACCCATGTACACTTCCAGCACGCCGCCTTTCGTGGTCAGCTGTCCACCCGGCACATCCCACTCCGGCCAGGTTTTCCTGGTAGATTGCGCAAGCACGCTGCCGTTATCCGCAAGCGGTGCACGCAGGTTATGGCGGCTGAACATTAACACCTGCTGTAACTGCATATCGTTGTCAGCGGCCTGTGCCAGCGTTCCAATCGGTAATGCAGCAAGTACCGACAATGCGCAAAGACTCAGTTTCTTGATCATTGTGCCTATTCCATTCATTCAGTAAAAAAACACTCTGGCTATCAACCGATTAGCTCGCATCAGAGCGACGTGGCGAATAGTGTAACTCAGCTTGCCCCTGAAAAGCGCCAGGCAACAGCAAAAACAATTAATGGACTATAGCAGAGATGCCAGACGCCGTTCAAAATCGCGCAGTCCGCTGAAAAGCAGGAAGAATTTTATACGGGCGTGAGAAGAGAAACCAAAACGAAACAGGCCAGCACACTGTGCTGGCCTGTAAAATGTGGCGGAGGAAGAGAGATTCGAACTCTCGGATGGTTTCCCATCGGCGGTTTTCAAGACCGCTGCCTTAAGCCGCTCGGCCATCCCTCCGGGTTGTAACGCTACTGCAAAGGCAAGATGATAGTATACTGTCTTGCCACTTCATGCCTGGTGGCAATGAAGTGGCGGAGGAGGAGAGATTCGAACTCTCGGATGGTTTCCCATCGGCGGTTTTCAAGACCGCTGCCTTAAGCCGCTCGGCCACCCCTCCGCAATGACGCGCACTATAAACATCCCCTCTGGAGATGTAAAGCCTGCGATAATCCGTTCGCGTGAAAAACAGCCAAATTCGCGTTATTCGTTGGCTAAATCGCCATTCTGCTCAAAGAATTAACACCTTAACGCGTAAAGAAGGGTAAAACGGCTTTTCCCTCTTTATAGGGCTGCGTATTCTCAGAGCATATTTGGTGTTCTGCCTTACAGGAGCGCAACATGGACAGAATAGTTTCTTCATCATCGCGACAGTCATTACTCAGCACGCACAAAGTGCTGCGTAACACCTATTTTCTGCTGGGCCTGACGCTCGCCTTCTCAGCGGTGACCGCCACGGCAAGTACACTCCTGGCATTACCGGCACCCGGTTTAATTTTGATGCTGGTGGGCTTCTACGGTCTGATGTTTCTGACCTATCGCCTGGCTGACAGCCCAATGGGAATTTTAGCTGCCTTCGCCTTTACGGGCTTTCTGGGTTACTGCCTTGGGCCAATCTTAAGCTCTTTCCTCACGGCAGGAATGGGCGATGTGATCGCGCTGGCGTTAGGCGGTACAGCGCTGGTGTTCTTCTGCTGCTCCGCCTATGTGCTGACAACAGGTCGTGACATGTCATTCCTGGGCGGCATGATGATGGCGGGCTTCGTGGTGTTACTGGTGGCCGTTGTGGCTAACCTGTTCCTGCAGTTGCCTGCTCTTCACCTGGCGATTAGCGCCCTGTTTATCCTGTTCTCCGCTGGCGCCATTCTGTGGGAAACCAGCAATATTATTCATGGCGGCGAAACTAACTATATTCGCGCCACGGTAAGCCTGTATGTTTCCCTGTATAATATCTTTGTTAGCCTGTTAAGCATTTTAGGTTTTTCCCGCAGTAATTAATGGACGCCGCTTGCGCGCTACGAACCCCGCTCAGGCGGGGTTTTTGCTTTTTCTGCGGTGGCATTTTGCTAAACTGCAGTCCGAATGATAATGAGGACGCGTGATGAACTATAAGGGTGACGAAATAGCTGTGGATGCCGAAGGCTATTTGAAAAACCACCAGGACTGGAGCGAAGAGTTGGCACAGCAGATTGCTGACAACGAGGCCATCGTAATGACGGAAGCCCACTGGGAAGTCGTGCGCTTTGTCCGTGACTTTTACCTGGAATTTAATACTTCTCCCGCCGTGCGTATGCTGGTGAAGGCGATGGCGAAAAAGTATGGCGAAGAGAAAGGTAACAGCCGCTACCTGTTTCGGCTGTTTCCTGAAGGGCCCGCCAAACAGGCGACAAAAATTGCTGGCCTGCCCAAGCCTGCCAAATGCCTTTAATTAACCGGTGGTAAAACTGCGGGGGAAGTCGCCGGGCTGATGCGGCTCCAGCAGCACCTTTTCCACATGGGCCGTGCGCGGCCCACCGGCTTTTAACCATGCGATTAACGCCTCGACCTGCTCTGCCTCACCGCAGGCGAGCACTTCAACCCGGCCATCATCAAGATTACGCGCATAACCCTGCACACCGAGCGCGTTGGCTTTCGCCTGAGTGCTGTAGCGAAAACCTACGCCCTGCACGGTGCCCTGCACCCAGGCTTTGTAACACATGCTCGCCATGGTTCTCTCCCGCTGTTCGTTGCAATTTGCCGTTATCCACTGGACAATAGCGCCTCATTTTTTCAGGTAAGCATAGCAAACTATGACAGTTCGATTGATTCTCGCCAAGGGACGTGAAAAGTCCCTGCTCCGTCGTCATCCCTGGGTTTTCTCTGGGGCCGTCGCCCGCCTTGAAGGGAAAGCCCAACAAGGGGAAACTATTGATGTCTGTGACAGTAACGGTAAATGGCTGGCGCGTGCCGCTTATTCACCTCAGTCACAAATTCGCGCTCGCGTCTGGAGCTGGCAGCAGGACGAATCTGTCGATATCGCTTTTTTTGTCCGCCGTTTTCAGCAGGCACAAATCTGGCGCGACTGGCTGGCTGCACGCGACGGCCTGGACAGCTATCGTCTGATTGCCGGGGAGTCAGACGGCCTGCCAGGCGTGACTATCGATCGCTTTGGTCAGTTTCTGGTGCTGCAACTGCTGTCTGCCGGCGCGGAGTATCAGCGCCCCGCCATTATCTCCGCGTTGCAGCAGTGTTTTCCGGATTGCGCTATCTACGATCGCTCAGATGTCGCAGTACGTAAAAAAGAAGGTCTGGAACTGACCCAGGGAACCGTAACCGGTGAACAGCCTCCCGCGCTATTGCCGATCACAGAGCACGATATGAAGCTGCTGGTAGATATCCAGGGCGGACATAAAACGGGCTACTACCTTGATCAGCGAGACAGCCGCTATGCCACACGCCGCTATGCCAAAGACGCGCGCGTACTGAACTGCTTTTCTTATACCGGAGGCTTTGCCGTTTCGGCATTGATCGGCGGCTGTAAAGAAGTGATTAGCGTTGATACGTCGCAGGATGCCCTGGATGTGGCACGTCAAAACGTCGAACTGAACGGTTTAGATTTGTCCCGTGCCCAGTTTCAGCGCGATGACGTCTTTAAGCTACTCCGCCGCTACCGCGATGAGGGTGAGAAATTTGATCTTATCATTATGGATCCGCCCAAATTTGTTGAGAACAAAAGCCAATTGATGGGCGCCTGCCGTGGCTATAAAGACATTAATATGCTGGCCATTCAGTTGCTGAATCCTGGCGGGATGTTACTGACCTTCTCCTGTTCAGGCTTGATGGCAACAGACCTGTTCCAGAAAATTATTGCGGATGCCGCGCTGGATGCAGGCCGTGACGTCCAGTTCGTTGAGCAATTCCGCCAGGCTGCCGATCATCCTGTGATCGCCACCTACCCCGAAGGTCTTTACCTGAAAGGTTTTGCCTGTCGCGTCATGTAACTTGAAAAAACTGTCTTTGCCCCCATCTCTTATGCAGGACAGTTTTTTCGGAGGTCATCATGATTGCCAGTAAATTTGGTATTGGTCAGCAGGTTCGTCATCGGTTATCCGGCGTGCTGGGTGTGATCGTGGATGTCGATCCTGAATATGCGTTAGATGAGCCACAGCTGGACGAGATCGGGGCAACTGACACGTTGCGCAGCGCGCCCTGGTATCACGTGGTCATGGAAGATGAAGAAGGCAGTCAGGTCCATACCTACGTCGCCGAAATTCAACTTGCCGGTGAAACCAGCCGTGAACATCCAGAGCAACCCTCAATGGATGAACTGGCCGCTTCAGTACGTAAGCAGCTCCAGGCACCGCATCTGCGTCACTAACAGCCGGCGGCAATCTGTTTGCCGCCGCTGTCGTTATTGCCCCATTCCCAGTCGCGGGATTTCAATTTTCGGGCAGCGATCCATCACGACCGTCATGCCCGCATCCTGTGCCAGCACGGCAGCCTGCTCATTAATCACGCCCAACTGTAACCAGAGCGTGTCCGCACCGACTGCAATGGCTTCCTGCGCGACGCCCCATGCCGCTTCCGCATTGCGGAACACATCAACCATGTCAATTTTTCCGGGTACTTCTGCCAGCGAACCATAAGCGGTTTGTCCCAACAGAGTCTGACCTGCAAGCTTAGGACTGACCGGAATCACTTCATAACCCTGATCGAGCAAATACTTCATTACCCCATAGCTGGGGCGTTCGGGGCGATCGCTGGCGCCAACCAACGCAATACGTTTTGTGCGGGTCAATACGTCGCGAATAGTCTGATCATTCATGGGGTTCTCCTTTCTGTCTGATCTTCATTGTAGTTGAGCCTTTACACACTCGCGGCGCGTCGCAAATACATATTGTGCCGCTTCGCTGTAATAAATATGTATAATTGTAAACTTAATGCCATACTGTAAGAATTTGCTACATCCATTCATTTTTAACCGGAGTCGAAATGAAGCTGTCAATGGCTGTAACGGGGTTCATTGCTCTCCTCGTTTCGGCATCCTGCTCTGCTATTACCCTGAAGCTTGATCCTCAAATCACGTTGCTGGTTTTGGACGGTCGCAAGATCTCCGGCTCACTGCTGAAAGGGGCTGACAGTTTAGAACTGGAGCGGGGTCAACATCAGTTCCTGTTTCGGGTGGAACAACCGCCTGGTGACAGCAAAACCCCTTCTCAGTCGTATCAGTCTGTGCCGATGATCGTAACATTCACCGCCGAAGCCAGGAGCATCGCCATCCGCCTGCCTCCGCTCAGCAATTCACGAGAAAGACATAACTTTGACCGTTCACCGACGTTCAGGCTGGTTGATGAAAAGGGTCAAGAGGTTTTCAGCGTGCGCGATCGCCTGCCGGTTACGGCTGGTGCGGATGTTGAAAAAGCGATGGTCAGATACAATCGTATGGGCTTAGCGGCTTCGGTGCCTCAGTTCGCCAGTCTCACCCCCTCTTCCCCGTCAGCACAACTTACTGCCGATCTTGCCTGGTCGGTTGAAACCACTACGCCGTCAATTCAGCACTGGTTTCAGCGTTTCGATGAGGCCACTCGTCAACAGTTCATCAATCTGGTCAAAATGCTGCGGGCAAGTTGATAGAGTGAAATGGCGCGGGGTAAACTGCTGCAACGGGCGTTTTTGCTCCTTTGCATCAGGATGCTGTTATGGAATACACCTTACGTACGCTTGCAAAACAAAAACATATCGCGCTGGTCGCTCATGACCACTGCAAAGACTCTCTGCTGGATTGGGTGACGCGTAATCAACCCGCGCTGGAACCTCATATTCTTTATGCGACAGGCACGACTGGCAATCTCATCAATCGTCACACCGGCCTGAACGTTAATGCAATGCTGAGTGGCCCAATGGGCGGAGACCAGCAGGTTGGTGCATTTATTGCCGAGGGCAAAATTGATGCGCTAATCTTTTTTTGGGATCCGCTAAATGCGGTTCCTCATGATCCTGATGTCAAAGCGCTGCTTCGTCTGGCGACGGTCTGGAATATCCCGGTCGCGACCAACCGGGCGACCGCCGATTTTATCATTCAGTCGCCGTTGTTTGATCAGCCCGTCGATATCCGTATTCCGGATTATGCACGTTATCTTGCCGATCGCCTGAAATAACTCAGGCTTTACGCAGCACCGGCACGTCCAGCTCACGGAAGGTCTCGACAAAGACCGAAGGTTGCTGCTTATCAAACAGCAACCAGACCTGCTGGCGCGCGCGGGTTAACGCAACATAGGCCAGCCGCCGCTCTTCCGCCTCCGGAAACGCTTCGGGCTGAGGCAGCAAGCCTTCCTCGATGATCGACTCGCGCTGCGCCGCCGGAAAGCCTTCTTTACCTTGCTGAAGCCCCAGCAGAATGACGTAATCTGCCTGCTGGCCCTTACTGGCATGAATGGTCAGAAAATCGATGTTTAATTTTGGCCAGCGGGTGTTGGCTTTATCCAGTACGTCCGGGCGCAAATAGTGGTAACGCGCCAGTATCAGCACCCGCTCGTGGGGCTTTGCATAGCCACTCAGCTTATTCAGCAACAGCTCCAACTGATCCTGGGGTAACAGGGCAATGGATTTTTTATTGCCCTTAACCAGACTGTTTAAGGGTTTGCGTAGCTGATGCGGATTTTGCTGGATGAAGCGATTTGCAACTTCACCAATACGATCGTTAAAGCGATAGGTCGTGTCCAGCACGCAGCGATCGCCCTCACCAAAATAGTGATGAAATGCCGTTGTGAGGCTCATTTCAGCCCCGCTGAAGCGGTAGATCGCCTGCCAGTCATCGCCAACAGCAAACAGCGTAGTGCGCTTGTTTTGCTGACGCAGGGCGCTGAGCAAGGCTGCACGCTGGGGGGAAATATCCTGAAATTCATCCACCAGAATATGCTTCCATGGGCTGATAAAACGCCCTTTTTCCAGGATCGCTACGGCCTGATGAATCAGCCCTGAAAAATCGACGGCGCCTTCTTCCTTGAGTGCGCTTTTCCAGGCCTTCAGCAGCGGTGCCATCAGCTTGATGCGTTTACTGAACAACTCACGTAGCGCCTCAGGAACGCCGTCAATCATGGCGGCCTGCGCACCACCGTGCATGCGCATCAGGCTTAACCAGCGTTCGAGCCGCGGTGCCAGACGCTCAGCCAGGCGATCGTCCTGCCAGAAAGGCCCTTCGTCGACCTCCCACGCCAGTTCATCACGCAGCCATTGCCGCCAGCCATTCGCCTGGGCTTTCTTTTCATGGCATTGCTGACGCCAGTTGTCGATTAATAAGGCCCGGCGCGCGGCGGCGTCGCTTTCCAGTTTACTGATGACAGGCTGTTTATTACTGCCTTCGCGGATAATGTGCAAGGCCAGAGAATGAAAAGTACGTGCCTGCATATCCGTTGCCTGGAGCCTGCTTTGGATACGGTCGTTCATCTCTTCAGCAGCATGACGGCCAAAGGCTAACAGCAGAATCTGATCGGCGCCGGCGAGTCGGCGTTGTAATAACCAGCCCGCCCGGGCAACCAGCACAGAGGTTTTGCCACTGCCCGCGCCCGCCAGTACCAGCACTGCATCCTCACCGTTTACCACGGCTTCAGCCTGAGATCCGTTAAGCGGCGTGGACTCAACCGTGGCGAAAAAATCCTGATAACGCGTGAGCATCGCAGCCGTCCAGTCGCGGTTACGCTGACGGATTGCGGCCTCGCCCTGTTGGAGCCAGTGTTGGCAAAATGCCCAATTTTCCCGACAGGACTCAAAATCGTTGATGCGTGACAGCGGGAGTGGCATGGCATCAAACTGCTTGAGAATGTGATCGTTAATCGCCTGCAGCTCACTGCGTTTTAACCAGCGGTCCTGCTCACTGAACCCGTCAATTTCAGCACGAAGGCCCTGCAGAACCGAGGCACACACGTCACTCATCTCATGGCTCCAGTCCTGCCATGCCTGCATCAGATAATGATAGAAACGTTGTGTCTCCTGCCATTCAGTGCCGTGCAAACGCACAACCTTATTGTCCGCCAGCAGAAACTCGAGCTCTCCCCAGACCATGCCACGCTTACAGGTAATGTCCGACAACTGGTTAAAGGGAATCAGATATTCGTGTTTATCACCACTGACTTCAACACCAGCGGTCAACAGGCGAACACGATTGTAAGGATGCTGGGCAAGCCGTTTGCCCATGGATGTTGCTTTAAGTTCCACGCCGACACCAACGACCGAGATAAAGAGTAATCGGAGTTTACCTGTCAGACTCTTGACGCTCCAGCCTTAAAACACGCTAAACTGCGACATATCTTGCGGAGTGCAAAAGGAAAAGCGGTTATGCGCACTGTTTTAAACATTCTTAATTTTGTATTAGGTGGCTTCTTCACCACGCTCAGTTGGCTGTTCGCGACACTGATCAGCATTGTGCTGATCTTTACCCTGCCGTTGACGCGTTCATGCTGGGAAATCACCAAACTCTCGTTTCTTCCGTTCGGCAATGAGGCGGTGCACGTGGATGTGCTGCGTCCCGACAGCAAAAGTCACATCATGAACACCGGCGGCACCTTCCTGAATATTTTCTGGCTGATTTTTTTCGGCTGGTGGCTCTGCCTGTCCCACATCTCTGTCGGTATTGTGCAGTGCGTCAGCATCATTGGTATTCCAGTGGGAATCGCGAATTTCAAGATTGCGGCTATTGCACTGTGGCCGGTCGGTCGTCGGGTTGTCTCTGTGGAAGAGGCGCGTGCCGCGCGTGATGCCAATGCCCGCCGCCGCTATTAGTATCCTGTCCGGATGGCGTAAGTATCTTTTTAACAGCACCTGGCGTTACCTGCTGCGGATTCTGTTCGCCTTAACCGGCTGTGCAGCAGTGCCCTGGGTGCTGCAGCAGATTGAATGGACCATTCCCCTCACGCTTGGGGTGGTCGCCGCTGCGCTGGCCGATCTGGATGATCGACTGGCGGGTCGTTTAAAAAATCTGCTGATTACCCTGTTGTGTTTTTGCGTTGCGTCGGTTTCAGTGGAACTGCTCTTTCCCCATCCGCTGGCCTTTATTATCGGTCTGGCAATCTCCACCTGGGGTTTTATTTTGCTGGGCGCCCTCGGTCAGCGCTATGCGACCATTGCTTTCGGCGCCTTGCTGATTGCCGTTTACACCATGTTGGGCATCGGACTGTTTTCCCAGTGGTATCTGCAGCCCATCCTGCTGCTGGTCGGCGCGCTCTGGTATAACCTGTTGACGCTGTTGGGACACGTCATGTTTCCCGTTCGCCCGGTTCAGGAGCAGCTGGCAGCCAGTTTCTCGCAGTTAGCGCAATACCTGGATGCCAAAGCTAATCTGTTTGATCCGGACGCCGATGCGAAGGATGATGCCACGTTTGTTGAGGCGGCGATGGTGAACAGCCAGCTGGTCGCCCAGCTTAATCTGACCAAAACCACACTGCAAAGCCGCTTGCGCGGCGACAGGGGCTCACGTGGTACCCGACGCAGTCTGCACTACTATTTTGTTGCGCAGGATATTCATGAACGCGCCAGCTCTTCCCATCTCCAGTATCATTTACTGCGCGGCAACTGGCGCTATAACGAAATTCTGTTCCGCTTCCAGCGCCTGCTGAATATGCAGGCTCAGGCCTGTCGACAACTGGCCCGATCTGTTTTACTACGCGAACGTTGGGAACATGACAGTCGTTTTGAGCGTGTTTTTGAACGCTTACATAATGCGATTCAACGCCTTGAAGATAGCCATCCGGATGCCACGCATACCGGGGCCCTGTTTTGGTTATTACGTAATCTGCAGGCAATTGATGCGCAGCTGGCTTCTCTCGAATCTGAGCAGGCACTGGCCGACGATCCGCAGCACAGCGACAACATGCTGTCACGTGAAGAGATCAGCGGCTGGAGCGACATCAGGCTGCGCTTCAGCCGCCACCTGACGCCCTCTTCGGCCCTGTTCCGTCATGCTGTCAGAATGTCAGTGGTCATGTGCACCGGGTACGGATTCATTCAGGTTACCGGTCTGGAACGAGGCTACTGGATTCTGCTCACCAGCTTGTTCGTTTGCCAGCCCAACTACAGCGCGACCCAGCGCAGGCTGGCACTGCGCATCGGCGGCACGCTGGCTGGCATTGCCATTGGGTTGCCTCTGCTGTGGCTGGTGCCCTCAGTAGAAGGCCAGCTGTTTCTGATTGTCGTGACGGGCGTACTCTTCTTTGCTTTCCGCCAGGTACAATACGCGCATGCCACCTTGTTTATCACCCTGCTGGTTCTGCTCTGTTTTAATCTGCTGGGTGAGGGCTTTGAGGTCGCGCTGCCGCGGGTAGTGGACACCTTACTGGGCTGCGCGCTGGCCTGGCTGGCCGTGAGCTTTATCTGGCCTGACTGGCGTTTTCGTCAGCTTCCGGCCGTTGCCACTCGCACGCTTAATGCAAACTGCCGTTATCTTGATGCGATCATGGAGCAGTACCATCAGGGCAAAGACAATCGTCTTGCTTATCGTATTGCGCGACGTGACGCTCACAACGCCGATGCTGAGCTGGCATCGGTGGTATCAAATATGAGCAGCGAACCCCGTACCAGCATTAAGCTCAGGGAGTCGGCGTTTCAGTTACTCTGCCTGAATCACTCCTTACTGAGCTATATCTCCGCTCTGGGCGCTCATCGCGACAAAGTGACCCAACCAGCTCTGCTGGCCCTGCTCGACGACACAGTATGTTATGTTGAAGATGTGCTGCAGACGGATGTCGTCAGCGACAGCCGGGCAGAGAAAATGCGTATTGAGCTGGTGCAGCGCATCGCGCAGCTGACCGCCGAGCCCGATCCGCGTGCGCCGCTGGTTTTGCAACAGTTGGGCTTGCTGGTTGCCCTGATGCCCGACATTGCGCGCCTGCGACGCTCGCTGGACTGGCGCTAACGGCCTTTTTCTTTACATTCCGGCGTACTGAGTGCGGCCTGGTACCATTCGCCTAACTCGGTTTTGATGGTTTGTGGCAGCGCCGCCTGATGATGGCCGGAAATTGCCCCTTGAAGCGCTAACAAGGTTTTAAGGCCGAGGTGTTGATTATTGCGCCGCAGCCTTAACCAGCACTGCCTGGCCCCCGCTTCACGCAGATGTTTGACGGTACAAATGCCTATCTCATGCAGCATCATTTCCAGTCGCAGGCTGACGTTAGGCAAGTCTTTTAACCGCACCTTACCCAGCCGCTCATTGTGCTCACGTTGGGCGGTCTGCAGAGAGGCCGCAGAAAGGCGAACAAGATGCTCCGGATGCGCCCACAGGCGCTCGTCTACCTTAAAATAGTTGAGGCTTACCGCAATACCCCGTTTATGGAATGTCAAGGGTTCCAGCGGCTGCTTTGCCCCGTATTGCCGTAATTCTTCACTGGCTCGCAAGTAGAGATCGTCTTCTTTTACCAGCGCAAAAACCACGCGTTCAACAGCCAGTGCATAGCCACCGAACTGGGTACGGGATTCAATTTTGCCCAGCGGGGCCAACTGCTGTATTGAGCGTAAAATTATCCGCTTCTGTTTCTTCATTTCATCACCTCCTTGTAACAAAAGTCTGCTAAAAATGTTACTATTCAGTGGGTTAGAAGATAATTAAATTCAGTTAGAGGTTCAATGAATAAATCCGTTTAAAGACAACCTGATGCAAATTTTGCGAGGCGTTTTCAGAAATTCAGGTTGATCTTTGTCCAGGATACCATTACTGTACATCCATACAGTCAACTGCTGAGTGATTAATTTATGCGCACCCAACATACCAGTAATGTATGCTCTGCTCACCGTTACGCTTCGTCCTCTGTTCCGGCGACTCATAAAGGCTGGATCACTGAATTACGCTATAGCGAACAACCCGGCATGATGCAGATGCTGCTGTTACCGCTGCTTCAGCAATTAAGCCAGCAGTCTCGCTGGCAGCTGTGGTTAACCCCTGCGCACAAGTTGAGCCGGGTCTGGATGCAGGAAGCCGGTTTGCCACTTGAGAAAAGTATGCATATCGCCGATGCCGAACGTTACAATGCCGTTGAAGCGATGATCAAAGCGCTGCGCACAGGAAATTACAGCGTCGTTTTGGCCTGGATTCCTTATGAATTAGATGAGGACGAACGTCGTGAACTTGAACAGGCAGCAGCGGAAGGAAAGGCGTTGGGGCTGATTTTACGCTCGGGTGAAACTCTCAAAACGGCAGTAAGACCAGAAAACTCGCTAAAAATTCAGTCTGATTTGTTTCATTAAGTAAAAAATGAGATTTATCTCAAGCAATTTTTTATCTCCTTCAAGGCTAAGGCACTGATTCTGCTCCCCCCAGCAATGACAACGGCTTAGCCCCTGTTTTGTGGGGTAAGCACCTCACAAAAGTTCAGGGTAAATTGTTAGAATTTATGTATAAAACACTGTTTTTTTACATAAGTGCCTCACATCACACTTGTAAGTTTCCAATCTCGTTGTAGACTTTATCTCGCCAGGGTGCTCAATAACCTCCGTTTTTTGCGGTAGAGTCATAAGCGAGCGTTTTGACCCGGCGAAGGATTAAACCAAGAGCAACCTTTATGCTCATTGCCTATTTGGATGATAACGAGGCGCAAAATGAAAAAGACAGCTATCGCAATTGCAGTGGCACTGGCTGGCTTCGCTACCGTAGCGCAGGCCGCCCCAAAAGATAACACCTGGTACACCGGTGCTAAACTGGGCTGGTCTCAGTATCACGACACTGGCTACTACGGTCACGGTTACCAAAACAACGACGGTCCAACTCATGAGAGCCAACTGGGCGCAGGCGCGTTCGCTGGTTACCAGGCTAACCCATACCTGGGTTTCGAACTGGGCTATGACTGGTTAGGCCGTATGCCTAATAAAGGCAACCAGATTAACGGCGCATTCAAAGCACAGGGCATCCAGTTGGCTGCTAAACTGAGCTACCCAATCGCAGACGATCTGGACATCTATACCCGCCTGGGTGGCATGGTATGGCGTGCAGACTCTACTCAGCAGAACCTGGCTACTGGCACTCGCATCAGCGACCACGACACCGGTGTTTCTCCACTGGCAGCCGTTGGTGTTGAATATGCTCTGACCAAAAACTGGGCAACCCGTCTGGATTACCAGTGGGTTAACAACATCGGTGATGCACAGACCGTTGGTGCTCGTCCAGACAACGGCATGCTGAGCCTGGGTGTTTCTTACCGCTTCGGTCAGGATGATGTTGCTGCGCCAGCTCCGGCTCCAGCTCCGGCTCCAGCGCCAGTGGTACAGACCAAGCGTTTCACTCTGAAATCAGACGTTCTGTTCACCTTCAACAAGTCAACCCTGAAGCCAGAAGGTCAGCAGGCTCTGGATCAGCTGTACAGCCAGCTGAGCTCCATGGATCCTAAAGACGGTTCAGTTGTTGTTCTGGGCTTCACCGATCGCATCGGTTCAGAGCAGTACAACCAGAAACTGTCTGAGAAACGTGCTCAGTCAGTAGTAGATTACCTGGTATCTAAAGGTATCCCTGCTAACAAGATCTCTGCTCGCGGCATGGGTGAATCTAACCCAGTGACTGGCAACACCTGTGACAGCGTGAAAGGTCGTAAGGCCCTGATCGACTGCCTGGCGCCAGACCGTCGTGTAGAAATCGACGTTAAAGGCATCAAAGACGTGGTAACTCAGCCACAGGCTTAAGTTATCCGTTAAAAAAAAACCCCGCTTGTGCGGGGTTTTTTTTGGTCTGAATTTATCAATGCTGCTCATCCCGTATCACGAAGTCTGAATCCGTGATTTATCGCGAGGACTCAGGACTCTTTTTCAGACCCGGGATGACCCAATATTGCCTGCAGGTCCTGCTTTAACGTCGACATCTGACTGGCATACTTCTCTTTACGTTCCGCATCTTCAATAAGCTGTACGATGGTTTCAGACAGCGTATTGTTACGACGTTGCGCCAGCCCTGCCAGTCGCTGCCAGACCAGATATTCCAGATCGATTGATTTTTTTCGGGTGTGCTGGTGCTCAGCATTGAAGTGACGTTTACGCCGGGCGCGAATAGTTTGCTTAAGCCGGTTATCCAGGTCGGGGTGAATATGCTGGCTGATCCAGTTATTTATCTCTACCGGATTATTTTCCATCACCAGTAATTTATCCACCGCGGCCTGCGCAGCGCTAAGTTCAAGGTGACGCGTGATCAGTTCACCCTCCCGATGTTTTTTCACCAGGTATTTCCACTTCCATCCACTTTCAAGATTTTCGAGCTGCTGGTATTTCATCGGAATCTCATCGTGATCGCGTAACAAACTAAGAATAACAGCTTTTTTACCGGATGCAGCAACGAAAAACATGCTGCCAGCGTCACAACATCTGAATGAACTCTGCAGTGCTTAAGCAGGGTGAATCCTGTATAATCTCGCTTTTCTCAAAACAGACAAATGCGATTATTTTGACCAGCACTCAACTTACGTGGCAAACCTTACAGCCGGATAGCACGCAATATCAATCCGTTTTCTCCCGAATCGCTGACGAAGAGACCGATGCCCTGGCAACGGTACAGCCCCGACTGCTGAACGCGCTGGCCCACTTGCATCATCAAAGTCAGGGTCTTCCCCTGCTGCTGGTTCGCAGCCAGGAAAACCGTGAATACCTTGCGCTGATAGTAGAGGCGGCTCAACGGGTTATGGGTGAGTCATCAACCCTGTCAGGCGGTGACTACCATATTCTGGCCGACAACGTCACGTTGCAACCGCCTACCGACAGCCAGCGCCCTTTTACCAGCCAGGGCGGGATTCACTATGCTGACTGGATCGAGCAGGAGCAGCTGTTTGGCTGCGTGCGGATGCACAAAGATCGGATCCAACTTGAGCCGGGGCTGATCCATCGCGCCAACGGCGGAACGTTAGTCCTTTCACTTCGTGCATTACTCACTCAGCCGCTGCTGTGGCTGCGTCTGAAAAAGAGCATTGAGCAAGGCTACATTGAGTGGCAATCCCAGGACGAACGTCGTCCCCTGCCGGTTTCCGTGCCGCCGCTCCCGCTCAAGCTAAATCTGGTGCTCTGTGGCGAGCGTGATTCACTGGCCGATTTTCAGGAGCTGGATGCTGCAGCGCATGAAATGGCGATCTACACCGAATTTGAAGAAAATATTCAGATTGTGGATGAAGACGACATGCTCGCATGGTGTCGCTGGACGGTCGATCTGGCTGGGCAGGCTGATATTGCTGCGCCCGACGAAGACTTCTGGCCCGAACTCATCAAAGAAGGTGTACGTTACAGCGGCGATCAGGATACGCTTCCTCTCTGCCCTCGCTGGCTGCTGCGCCAGCTGCGCGAGACCGCGTTGATGGGAGAGACGCTCAGTGCTGAAGCGCTGCGTGACGCCCTGGAAGCGCGCCTGTGGCGTGAAAACTACCTTAATGAACGTATGCGTGATGAAATCCTGCTACGACAGATTTTGGTTGAAACGGAAGGTGAGGTCGTCGGCCAGATAAACGGCCTGTCCGTTGTGGAATATCCCGGTCATCCGCGCGCCTGGGGCGATCCCTGCCGTATTACCTGTGTGGTGCATCCTGGCGACGGTGAATTCACCGACGTCGAACGCAAAGCGGAGTTAGGCGGCAATATTCATGCGAAAGGCATGATGATTATGCAGGCCTATTTAATTGCTGAACTGGAGCTGGATCAGCAACTGCCCTTTTCCGCTTCGCTGGTATTTGAACAATCCTATTCCGAAGTTGACGGCGACAGCGCATCGCTGGCAGAACTGTGCGCATTAATCAGCGCCCTTGCCGGTGCACCACTGAATCAGCAGATTGCGGTTACGGGCTCGGTGGATCAGTTTGGTAATGTGCAACCGGTTGGCGGGCTGAATGAGAAGATTGAAGGATTTTTTGATATCTGCCATCAGCGCGAGTTAACCGGTCAGCAAGGTGTCATTATTCCCGCCTGTAACGTTCGTCACCTTAGCCTGAACCAACAGGTGGTGAGCGCGGTGGAAGAAGGACGCTTCCATATCTGGGCGATCGACAGTGCGGATGAAGCGCTGCCGCTGCTCACGGGGAAAATATGGAATACGGAAGACGGCGAAGGCGAATGCCTGCTGCGCACCATTCAGGAGCGCATCAGTCAGATGAATCAGCCTGAGCCCTCACCGCGATCCTGGCCGCTGCGCTGGCTTAACTGGTTTAACCACCGCTAATCCTGTTTGCTCAGCGTACAACTGTTCGCTAATATTCGTGATTCACTAAAAGAAGGCATATTGAGAACATGGTAGATAAACGCGAATCCTATACCAAAGAAGACCTGATTCTGTCCGGTCGCGGTGAACTGTTCGGCGAAAATGGTCCGCCGCTTCCATCCGGCAATATGCTGATGATGGACCGCGTGGTCAAAATGACCGAAGACGGCGGTAAATACGATAAAGGCTTCGTAGAAGCTGAACTGGACATCAATCCGGACCTGTGGTTCTTTGGTTGCCACTTTATTGGCGATCCGGTGATGCCCGGCTGCCTGGGTCTTGATGCAATGTGGCAGTTGGTTGGCTTCTACCTCGGCTGGTTGGGCGGCGAAGGCAAAGGCCGTGCGCTGGGTGTGGGCGAAGTTAAATTTACTGGCCAGGTTCTGCCAGAGGCGAAAAAAGTCACCTACCGTATTCACTTCAAGCGTGTGATCAATCGTAAACTGGTGATGGGCGTTGCAGATGGTGAAGTGCTGGTTGACGGTAATCTGATTTACACCGCCAGCGATTTAAAAGTCGGTCTGTTTAAAGATACCGCAGCGTTCTGATCGTTCCCCAGAAACGAAAACCTCCGCTTTGTGCGGAGGTTATATCCCTTTTCAGTGACATCCGGCTAAGCAGCAGCCGACCTGTCCTCCATGGCTTGTCGCCAACCTCCCAACCAGTGAGACTTAGCATCTATCATTTGATACGGACACATCTCTTTAGAGCGTCCTGTAATACCTGCTTGATAACCACGTGAATGGGCGCGCTCAAGGCGGTCTCGTTTCTGTCTCTTCATACTCCGTGTCCCTCATGTAAGGTCTGTGGAATCTGGTGGAAAGAAAAAGGTGACTATTAAATGTTCAGCCACCCTTTTGTTTTACTCGCTCTGTATGAAAAGATCAATGCGCAATATTCACGCCAATGTCACAAATGTGTCCCAAAGTGGACATGAAATTTCTGTTTCGTGATGTTAGCCTGTTGCTTTATCTACATGATTTCTATAGAAACCCGATGTTACGTCAGAAAATAAGCTCTAACCGAAACAACAGGTTAATTACAAGCCCGAACCTGCCGCATTCTCAGAGGCCACATTACGGGCAATCTGTTGAGCTATCTGCTGCCAGCCCTGAGCCAGGGTTTTAACCAGGGCATCATAGCCATCTTCCTGCTGGGGCAGCACCAGGTTGAAGGCCTGCTTTGTGAAGCGCCCCTGATGTTCCAGCGTCCACTGCCCGCTAATGACCGCTTTGCCGTCATAGCGTCCCTGGAAATCGTTGACCGTAATGTTCAGGGTGTCATGTTCCTGCCCCATTAACGTCTGAGTCACCAGCCGACCGGGTAACGCTTTGGTGAGATTGGTTATCATCGTTTGCTGTAGCTGCTGATCGAGCGGGCTGGCCCACAAATTATTGGCGGCGATAACGTATTTAACCTCGCTGGTTTGATACACCAGTCCATTCCCCGCCAGATAGTCCGGAACCACAACCTGCTGTACCCACAAGGTCGGCTGTGTGTTTGCCTCACGGCTGATCACCTGCATCGAGGCTGCCCCTGAGGGCAGCTGATAGTAAGTGGTATTCACCGTGCTGCTACAGGCACTCAGTGCAAGAGCGGCCAAAAAAACGAGTCCTTTATTCATTGTTTCGCCCTCTTCGGCTGGGGATCCTGTCCCGGTTTTGCTTCGAACACTAACGCATTACTTTTGGCATTTAGCGTCTTCAGCACTGGCTGCAGTTCGCGCAGCACCTGATCAAGCCGTTGCATATCGCCCACCAGCTTGCTGTAGGCCGGTGAGCCGGGCTGCAGGCCTTTCATACTCCGGTTGAGTTCACGTAGCGTCTGCTGTGTCTCTTCCGGTAGCGTTTTCATCGCCGGACTGCTGGTTACGACATTAATGTTGTCGATGGTACGTTGCAGATCACGCAGGGTTTTCTGGCTCTCCTTCAGCGTTCCGGTGGCTTCCGACACCATATTGTTGAGCGGTAGACCGTTAATTTTATCCAGCGCAGCCATCAGTTTCTGCTGAATCTGGCTCAGGCCACCACTCACCGTCGGGATCACTTCATAACCCGCGACTTTATCCGGCCCTTTATAGGCAGGGGCATTGTCATAGAAGTCGATATCGACAAACAGCGCGCCAGACAACAGGTTGCCGGTTTTCAACGTTCCGCGCAGGCCACGTTTCTTACCGTCCTGCAGATGCTGCTCAAGATCGAAGTTTTCACCCAGGCGGTTAACAAAGCGATCGGGTTCAATGCGAATCAACACCGGCACGCGGTAGTCATTATTCAGCGCCTGCGCAGTGCCTGCATTCATGAACGGCACCTCCGCAACGGTACCCAGACGAATGCCGCGGAATTCAACTGGCGCGCCCACCTGCAGTCCACGAATCGAATCAGAGAAGAACATCAGATAGTCGACATGATTGGTATACAGTGAATCCTGAATACTGCGCTGATCGTCAAACAGGTGATATTCAGCCTGATTCTGCGCCGCCTTACCTAAATCCCAGCCGTCAGGCACGTCAAAGCTGACCCCGCCGCTAAACAGCGTGGTGAGCGACCCCATTTCAACCCGCATGCCCGATGCCGACATATCCACCGCGATGCCGCTGTCTTTCCAGAAACGCACATTGGTGGTCACCAGGCGATCGTAAGGGGCGGCGATAAACAGCTGATAGGTCATCATGCGCTTATCGGTGTCGAAGCTGCTGGTTTCAACGGTGCCGACACGATAGCCGCGAAACAGTATCGGATCGCCAGCGTTAAGCTGACCCGCTTTTTTGCTGTCGAGTGTAATACGAATGCCCTTCGCATCTGGCGGCGCTAACGGCGGGGCATCCAGCAAGGTGTACTGATCCAGGGGATCTTTTTTGGTACCCGGCTGCAGCTCGATATACGCACCAGACAGCAACGTTCCTAAGCCCGTAATGCCTTCACGACCGACCTGCGGCTTAACGACCCAAAATACGCTGTCGCTGTGCAGCAGCTTTTCCATACCTGAATTCAGTCGGGCTTTAATCTCGACGTGATGGAGATCGTCTGTGAGAACGGCACTCTCGACCACCCCGACATTGACGCTGCGGCTTTTGATGGTGGTTTTACCCGCTTCGATTCCCTCTGCGCTCTCGGTGATCAGCGTCACTTCCGGTCCCTGATGGCTAAAATGATAAAACAGAATCCAGCCGCCAATTAACAGCGTGACAATAGGGACGATCCATACCGGTGACCAGCGCTTAATCTGATCCACTTTGGCATGACCGTGATTATTTTCCGTCAAGATGCGGCTCCTTCATATTTTTCTCACCAGCACGATCCCAGGTTAAGCGCGGGTCAAACGTCATTGCTGCAATCATGGTCAGAATCACCACCAGCGCAAACAACACCGCTCCCCATGCCGGATACACTTTCATTAACTGTCCCATGCGCACCAGCGCGGAGAGCACGGCAATCACAAAGACGTCGATCATTGACCAACGCCCAACAAACTCAACCACCTCATAGATCAAGTGCATTTTATGGCTGTCGCGCTGTCCGCGTCCGCTGGCATCCCAGCACAGCCAGCCAATCGCCAGCATCTTCAGAGACGGAACCATAATACTGGCGATAAAAATCACCAGCGCGACCGGATAAGATCCATCGCCCCAAAGTAAAATTACCCCGGCCATGATGTTCGACGGCATCGCCGATCCCAGCGTTTCGGTAATCATAATCGGCAGCAGATTGGCGGGCACATAAAGCATAACGGAGGTTATCAGCAGCGCCATTGTCCACTGCAGGCTGTGTTTACGGCGGGCATCGGCAACCACGCCGCAGCGCGGACATTCCCGCTGTGTCACAGGTAACACCGCAGTGCAGCACGGACAGGAGCGCAAGCCCTGCGTTAATCCGCTTACGCCTGCCTGGGGCGCATGGGGTAAAGACGGCATCGCTTCAATACGATCCCACAGCCAGCGGCGATCCAGGCACTGAAACGCGCGCAGTTGCAAAAGACAAAACAGACACCAGGGCCAGAAGCTGGTTTCGAGGCCAATTTCGCCATAGGCCATGAGCTTGACGAAACTGACCAGCACCCCGGCCATGAAGATTTCTGCCATTCCCCAGCTGCGCATATGAAAAAGAATACGCGCCAGGCCCAGTTTCAGGCTGACAGGCATTCTCACCTGATTGACCAGCAGGACAAGGGTGATCATACAAAAGGCGGGAATCCCCTGGACAAACAACAGGAAAAGTGTAGCCAGGCTGGCGTAATCGTCGGCTACCATCACCCTGGGGATTTGCATCAGGCTGATCTGACTGGACAGCCCGGCGACTTTCATGGTGATAAACGGAAACAGATTGGCCAGCACCAGCATAAACAGCGCGGCCAGCGCGTAACCGGTCGGACGCTTACGCGGCTCCGACCAGTTGACGGTCAGGGAGGTATGGCAGCGCGGACAGGACGCTCGGCTGCCAACGGGAATGGCCGGCAGTTTTACCATTAAGTCGCACTGTGGACAGAGCATCCACGCGTTCGTTTTCTCAGCTGAACACATTCCCGCCCCTTAATGACTATGCGCCGTTTCTCATTGATTCCAGCTCTTCCCAACGCGCAAAAGCGGTTTCCAGCTGCTGTTCGACGTCTGCCAGCTCATCAAGCACCGGCTGCGTTTTATCGTGTGGCTGACTGAAAAAATCCGGATGACTCATTTTGGCCTGAAGCTCGCCAATACGCGCCTCCAACTGTTCCAGCTTTTGCGGTAACTGTTCCAGTTCACGCGTCAGGTTATAGCTTAGTTTGTTCGCGTTACGTTTGGCAGCGTCATTTTTCGCATCGGCAGGCCTGGGGGCACTATTTGTCCCCTTTGCTGAGCCCTGCACCTTTTGCTGTTTGTACGCTGCACGCTGCTGCTGCGCATCGTGATAGCCGCCGACAAAAGTCCCTATCTCGCCGTTGCCTTCAAAAATCCAGCATTCGGTTACGGTGTTGTCAACGAACTGACGATCGTGACTGACCAGCAGCACAGTGCCCTGATAACCGTCGATGAGTTCTTCCAGCAGCTCCAGCGTTTCCACATCAAGGTCATTGGTCGGTTCATCAAGGATCATCAGGTTACTGGGACGCAGGAACAGACGCGCCAGCAGCAGGCGGTTACGCTCCCCACCCGACAGCGCCCTGACCGGCGTCATCGCGCGTTTAGGATGGAACAGGAAATCCTGCAGGTAGCCCAGCACGTGACGCGGTTTACCATTGACCAGCACCTCTTGTTTGCCTTCCGCCAGATTGTCCATCACGGTCCGATCGGGATCGAGTTCCGCACGGTGCTGGTCGAAATAAGCCACTTCAAGTTTGGTCCCGGAGTGCACACGACCATGGTCGGCCTTCAGCTGTTGCAGCATCAGACGCAGTAACGTGGTTTTACCACAGCCGTTCGGCCCAATCAGGGCGATTTTGTCCCCGCGCTGCACCTGGGCAGAGAAATCTTTCACCAGCTGCTTACCGTCTACCGCGTAATCCACGTTTTCCAGTTCAAAGACAATTTTGCCGGAGCGTGATGCTTCACCGACCTGCATATTGGCTTTGCCCATGACTTCACGGCGTTCTGAACGCTCACGACGTAAGGCTTTTAACGCCCGAACGCGGCCTTCATTACGGGTTCGACGTGCTTTGATGCCCTGACGGATCCAGACTTCTTCCTGTGCCAGCTTGCGGTCAAACTCAGCATTTTGCATCTCTTCAACGCGCAGGGCTTCTTCTTTGCCTTCCAGATACGCGTCGTAGTTACCCGGCCAGGAGACCAGCTTGCCGCGGTCCAGATCCACAATACGGGTGGCCATATTACGGATAAAAGAACGGTCGTGAGAGATAAAAACGATACTGCCGCTGAAGCTTTTCAGGAAGGTCTCCAGCCAGTCAATCGTTTCAATATCAAGGTGGTTGGTTGGCTCATCCAGCATCAGTACGCGAGGATTACTCACCAGCGCACGGCCCAGCGCGGCTTTACGCAACCAGCCACCGGACAGAGACGACAGTTCTGTGTCCGGCGACAGACCAATCTGCTGCAGCACGTCCATGATACGACTTTCCAACTGCCATAAATTGTGATGATCCAGGATGCCCTGCAGACGCGCCATCTCATTGAGATTTTTATCACTGGGATCGTCCATCACCAGGTGCGAGATAGCATGATAGGCTTTGAGGTGCTCCGCCTGTTCTTCGACCCCCTCTGCCACAAAATCATAAACTGATCCGGTGATATTGCGCGGCGGATCCTGCTGGAGCCGCGCCACGACCAGATCGGTTTCATAAATGATGCGTCCGTCATCCAGCGGCTGCTCGCCGTTGATGATTTTCATCAGTGTGGATTTGCCCGCCCCGTTTCGGCCAACCAGACACACGCGCTCATTTTCTTCGATATGCAGTTCGGTATTGTCTAACAGAGGCGCATCGCTAAAAGACAGATAAGCGCCGTGGATACTAATCAATGACATGAAACTTATTCCTTACCAGCATGAGTGATCAGCCAGCAGTTATGAATTTGGCGGTTACGCGCAAAATCCTGTGACAGGGTTTTCTGAGTGATGTCCTGAGCCTGGAGCCCCAATGCGTTAAGGCCATCCAGATCCATTTTGAAACCACGTTTATTATTCGAGAACATGATAGTACCGCCTTTACGCAACAGCCGTTTCAGGTTACGCATCAGCATCATATGATCGCGCTGCACATCAAAACTCTCTTCCATACGTTTTGAGTTAGAGAACGTGGGCGGATCGATAAAGATCAGGTCGAAATTTTCGTCGCTCTCGTTCAGCCAGCTCAGGCAGTCGGCATGAAGCAGGCGATGCTGACGACCGGTGAGGCCGTTCAGCCGCAGGTTACGCTCTGCCCACTCCAGATAGGTACGCGACATATCCACGGTGGTGGTGGAGCGCGCGCCGCCCAGACCCGCATGCACGCTGGCAGAGCCGGTGTAAGCAAACAGGTTCAGGAAATCCTTGCCCTGACTCATCTGACCCAGCATCTTGCGGGCAATACGGTGATCGAGAAACAATCCCGTATCCAGATAGTCAGTCAGGTTCACCAGGAAACGGGCGTTAAATTCCTGCACTTCAAAATAGTCGCCCTTCTCACTCAGCTTTTGATACTGCGCTTTGCCCTTCTGACGTTCGCGCGTCTTGAGGATTAAGCGGTTTGACGGCAGCGCCAGCACGCTCAGCGTGGCACTAATCACGTCAAACAGGCGCTGACGGGCTTTATTCGCGTCAATGGTTTTGGGTGGCGCATATTCCTGCACCACCACCCAGTCCGCATAGCGATCCACAGCCACATTATAGTCCGGCAGATCGGCGTCATAAATGCGGTAGCACTCGATGCCTTCCTGGCGCGCCCACTTATCCAGCTTCTTGAGGTTCTTGCGCAAGCGGTTCGCGTAATCTTCAGCAATCTGATTACCGCGCTCAGCGCTGTTCGCCGACAGCTGATAGTTTTTCTGCACACAGTCCAGCGGGCCATTTTTAGCTTTGAACTGACGGTCGGCACGCAGTTGCAGACAGCTCAGTAGTTCGGGCGATGCGCTAAACAGCGACAGACTCCAGCCGGCGAAGTGCTGCTTCATCAACCGGCCAAGCTGGCTGTGCAGCGCAACAAGCGCAGGCTCACTTTCAAGACGTTCACCGTAAGGTGGGTTACTGAGCACCGTTCCCGTCACCTCAGTCTGAAGAGGATTCTGCAGCTTCAGCAAATCCTGTTGGCCAAAGGTGAACAGTTCAAAAACCCCGGCACGACGTGCATTCGCTTTTGCCCATTCCAGCACCCGGCCATTATTGTCATAACCATAAAAGCGCGCCTGGCACGCCACCGTCCCGGCACGGGCGCGGGCCTGAGCATCGCTCTTGACCTCGCGCCACAGGCTTTCGTTAAAACCGGCCCATGCCGTGAAGCCCCACTGGTTACGCAGTAAACCCGGCGCGCGGTCGCAGGCGATCAGCGCCGCTTCGATCAGTAAGGTGCCTGAACCACACATCGGATCGATGAGCGGCGTGGACGGCTGCCAGCCTGAACGCATCACAATCGCTGCGGCCAGGTTTTCTTTCAGCGGCGCCTGACCCGTTTGCTGACGATAGCCGCGCTGATGCAGGGCGCTGCCGCTTAAGTCCAGCGCTATACTGGCGCGGTCGTCATCAAGCCAGACGTTGATACGAATATCGGCCTGTTCACGATCCACGTCCGGGCGTGCCAGGTTACGACGGGTAAAACTGTCGACAATCGCATCTTTGACGCGCAGCGCGCCAAACTGACTGTTACGGATCTCATCGTTGGTGCCATTAAAGTGCACCACGAAAGTTTTGTCGCTACCGAACATGGCGGGCCAGTCAATGCTCTGCACGCCCAGATAGAGATCGAGATCGCTGTAAACGCCGACCTCGGTCAGAGGCAGCAAAATACGCGAAGCCAGACGACTCCACATCAGGCTTTGGTACATTACGCGGTCATCGGCCTTGAAGTGAACGCCTCCCTGTACCACTTGCAAATCCTGCGCGCCCAGCGCGTCCAGCTCATTTTTTAACAGCTCTTCGAGCCCACGCGCCGTGCTGGCAAACAGAGAATTCATATCGTCACTTTTTTACTCTTGAGAAAATTGTTGCGCATTATAGCGAATCGCAGACCTATGTCATAAAGTTAGCTTCTTTTGTCTTGCGCGCCCGCTTCTGGAGACTTTCATGATCACGCTTTCCCGCTTATTTATCCATCCCGTAAAATCCATGCGCGGATTGCAGGTCTCACATGCCTGGGCTGCCAGTAGCGGGTTAACCTATGACCGTATCTTTATGGTGACCGAACCTGACGGAACCTTTATTACGGCGCGTCAGTTTCCGGAGATGGTGCAGTTCACGCCGGCGATTACGCCAGACGGTCTGTTCTTACAGGCCCCCGACGGCAGCCAGTCGCTCATTCGTTTTGCCGACTTTACCCATGCTGAGCAGCCCACGGAGGTCTGGGGCAATACGTTTACCTCGCGAATCGCACCCGAGACGATCAACCAGTGGCTGAGTGCATTTTTTCCACGACCGGTGCAGCTACGCTGGGTCGGACCGCAGCCTTCACGCCGCGTCAAGCGTTTTACCGATGTGCCACTGGGTTTTGCCGATGGATATCCCTACCTGCTTGTGAACAGTGCTTCGCTGCAGGATTTACAGCAGCGCTGTCCCGCCAGCGTGCGAATCGAACAATTCAGGCCGAACCTGGTCGTGAGTGGCGCACCTGCGTGGGATGAAGACAGCTGGGCGGAGATCGCTATCGGTCAGGTTAATTTCGCCGTTCCAAAGCCCTGTAGCCGCTGTGTTTTTACCACGATTGGCGTGGAGAGTGGTCAGAAGCATCCTGAGGGGCAACCTTTGACCACGCTGCAGGGCTTTCGTACGGCGCAGGATGGCAGCGGGGACATTGATTTTGGCCTGAATCTGATCGCGCTCAACAGCGGTATTATTCGCGCTGGCGACGCCGTCAGGATACTGAAACGCCAGCCGCCGCGCGCCTATGGTCCAGGAGAGGTGACTGAAACACTGAAACCGCAACGGCAACCCGCCGCGCAGGTAACCATCACCTGGCAGGGCCAGCGTTTCAGCGGTGATAATCAGCAGGTCTTACTTGAGCAGCTTGAAGCCCAGGGCTTTCGCATCCCCTACTCATGTCGGGCGGGTCTGTGCGGCAGTTGTAAAATAACGCTGGTTGCGGGAAAGGTGAACGCCTTAAAGCAAAGCGCCATCCGTCACGATGGCACTATATTGAGTTGCAGCTGTATTCCTGCAAGCGATATCGAGGTGATCTGAATTACACCGCGCGCGCATAGCGCGTGGTTTTTTCCTGCTGGTGCGGTTGTAGCCGATCGTTCATCACTTTAATCGCATCGCCAAGCACCATCCCTTTGCCCGCCAGCGTCAGCGCGGGCTGAGCCAGTAAGCAGAGTGCGGCATTATCGCCGTTTTCAACCACCAGCAGTCGCGCCTGCTCGCCGCTGTCCGCCAGCGTCACCGCCACCATCTCACCCACCGCAGGCTGCATAGGCTGGCGGTGCGCGGAGAAATGCCAGCTTTTTGGCATTAGTGGCTTGAGGAAACGTGCGGCAACCAGCGCATTTAAAACCAGCTCGGCACGCTGGTCGCTACTTAGCGGGCTTTGACGACACTTCTCTTCGAAGGTGAAATAAAGCGCCGCATCGTCAACACAGAATCCGGATTCGGTAAAAGCATCAGGGGTCAGCATTTTACGTGCATAGCGGGAACGAAAAAGCATACCGTCAGCCAGATCGAGCATCATACGGTCGTGCTCTGCGTCGTAGAACCAACGCCATTTGTCATCGGGTTTAATTTTCATCATGTGCCCTGTATTTACCGCTGCGCTAAAGCTAAAAATCCATAAAATAAAATGCATGCTGAAAAATCGTGCAACAGGACAAAATATAAACGAGCCGGAGGGATAAATAAACCCCCCGGCGCATTATTATGGCGAATGTCTTAGATATGGGTCACGATATCTTTAATTAAACCGGGCCCTTTATAAATAAAGCCAGAATAAATTTGAACCAATGTCGCGCCCGCTGCTATTTTTTCACGCGCAGCAGTAAGCGAATCAATACCGCCAACGCCAATAATGGGCAATCTTCCCTGTAACTCCTGCGACAGTCGCTGGATGACGGCGGTACTGCGTGACTGTACCGGTCGACCGCTTAATCCACCGGTTTCTTCGCCATATTTCAGGCCCATTACCAGAGAACGATCGAGTGTGGTATTTGTCGCAATGACACCATCAATTTGGTGACGTAGTAAACTGTCGGCAACCTGGATCAATTCCTCTTCAGAAAGATCCGGCGCGATCTTAACAGCCACCGGCACATATTTGAGATGCCGTTTTTCCAGATCTTTCTGTTTGGCTTTTATGGAAATGAGCAGATCGTCCAGCGCCTCACCATATTGTAACGCGCGTAAACCCGGCGTATTCGGTGATGAAATATTGATCGCGATATAACCGGCGTGCGCGTACACCTTCTCCATACAGATCAGATAATCGTCTTTCCCCTGCTCCACGGGTGTGTCTTTATTTTTGCCAATATTGATCCCGAGTACGCCTTTGAAGCGGGATTTTTTTACGTTTTCAACCAGGTTATCAACGCCGAGATTATTAAATCCCATGCGGTTAATAATCCCTTCGGCTTCCACTAAGCGAAACATGCGTGGCTTGTCATTGCCCGCCTGCGCGCGCGGCGTGACCGTTCCGACCTCCACAAAGCCGAATCCCATTGCCCCAAATGCATCAATACACTCGGCGTTTTTATCCAGGCCCGCCGCCAGGCCAAGCGCATTGTCGAAGGTCAGCCCCATGCAGGTAACCGGACGCGAGGGTAAATGCTGGCGAATGATCATTTCCAGCGGCGTGCCGCTCATAAAGCGTAATTGCTGAAAGGTGAGATGGTGCGCACGTTCAGGATCGAGCCTGAATAACGCCGGTCGGACAATTGAGTAAAACATGCACTCTCCTGGAAGACGGAAGCGATGGTGAAAATCAGTGCACGGGAAATTGTGCGCCAGAATGGTAAGGTGCTCTGGCGCAAAAGTAAATCGCGGGGCGCTAAGTCGGGAGACTGTTTAAAGCCGTTTTGATCTTACACAACGGAATCGTTTGCTGTAGGTGAATTCAGCCTGTCCGGAAAAGCATAGTCGCGCCAGATGTTATGCCGTACCATAATGCCGAAGATACCAATACAGACCAGCACCTCTGCCAGCACCATCGACCAGGCCGCACCGATGGCACCAAACTTCCATGCCAGCAGACAGCACACCGGGACGTTAACCACCCCCGCAACCATCATTACCATCATACGTTGCCGCGCCAGTCCATGCGGAATCAAAATCTGCAGGCCCGCCGGATAGGCAATATTGCCAAACAGGAAGCAGAGTACAAAGACGCGCAGCACATCCGCTGACGGCAGGAAGTCTTTCCCTAACAGCAGTGCCACAACCTCATCGGCAAACAGCCAGGTGAAGATCACGATAGACAGGCTCAACGCAAATGACAGCATCAGGCTTTTGCGCGTCGCCGCCACTGCGGCGGCTTTATCACGCCCAAATAAGTGGCTTACGCGGGGGAAAAACGCGCTACCAATCTGCTCCGGCACCGAATTGGCGGCCTTGCGCAGCCTGTCCGCACCGTTATAGATCCCCACCATATAGTGCGAGGTAAACGACGCCAGAATCACGACGTTTACGCTGTTAAACAGATTAGCACCTGCGATGGCAATAAAGACATCGGCACTGTCGGTGATGCGCTGTTTGATTTCACGTGGTTCAAAGCGATACGCGCCAATCACCTTCATTTCCAGCACAAACTTCAGCGTAATGATGGCATTGATGATCGATACCGCGCCCGGTATCAACGCAGCCAGCCAGGTATCGTCTGGCGTTTTAACCAGTAGGAACGTGAGCGGAATGGCACAAAAATTACCAAAAGTGGCAATCACTGCGGTTTTGCCGAGCTTTTCGAAGCCCTGCATTAACCAGCCAAACGAAAACAGTGAACCGATTAAGGTGGTGCAGTTGGCCAAAATAATAAAGAACAGCGAATGCCAGGACGGATTAAACCACGTCGCAGTGAGTAACGTACCGCTGGTCACCAGTAACAGCATCAGCTTGGCGTTAAAGGTGGACCAAAAAAGCTGGGTAACACGTGCCTTATCGTCACGGTGATGGGCAATGTCCTTCGTGGTAAAAACATTGAATCCCCAGTCGGAAATGGTACTGCAGTAAAGGACGCAGGCAATCGCCAGCGCCAGAATCCCCATATGGTCCACTCCCAGCACGCGCGCCAGATAGGGGAGCGTCGCCAGCGGAAACAGGAACGAGGCTCCCCGGTACGCCAGCAAAGATAAGATATTCACTACTAAACTTTTATCGAGCACTTTTGCCATGTCGCAACAACCTTATACACATTGCATGTCTCACCTTCTCATTTCGCTCAGGTGCAAACAACATCAGGTCCCATTTTTAGGAATTACGGAACGCGTTTGAGTTCTTTCTTCACTTTATGGCTTTGCAATAAAATGAAGGTTTCCGGACGGTTAAGCAGCAGCCATTCTTTGAGGCTGCCGGATTTAATTCGGCGCCCCAGATATCGAATCGCATTAAGCACATATTCCGGTACAGGCGTTTGATTGTAGAGCGACAGATAGATCATTAAACGGAAGGAGTGAATAAGGTAAGCTTTTTCCAGCGCCTTTTTTAATTCACTTTGCGTCTGCGCACAACATAAGGTGTCATAGGTGGCGATAAACGCATTGTAGCGTTGGGCGAAAAAGGAAGGACTTTTACTGCTGTTAGTCAGTGAGCCAACGCGGATACGCTGTTTGTAATACGTCTGGCGAGTGACCCATGCCTGTTGGCAATGCATAAATACCGATAAGGTAAATTTGTGATCTTCATGCACGCGATCGACGAAGCGCAAATGATGCTGCTGGATAACGGTTTTTCTTACCACATAATTCCAGGCCGCGGACGTATAGGAGCCATTATGCAGCAAACTTAGCAGGACATCCTGTGGCTTCTGAATGCCGGTCAGGTTATGCCTGACTTTAGGCCACGTCACGTCTGGTTTGTCTTCGCGGTAAGCGCTGGAATTAAAACAAAACAAATCGGTATCGGGATAATTGTCGACAACCTGGGCCAGCTCATTGACGAATCCATCCATCACCACATCATCCGGGTCGCAAAAGAAAAGGAACTGCCCTTCAGCGACCTCTACGCCTTTATCACGCGCATTACCTGCGCCACCGTTGGCAATAGTGATCAGTTTCACCTGGGGAAGATGGCCATAGTGCTGTTCAATTAACGCCACGGTTCCATCGGTAGAACTGTCGTTAACAATGATAATTTCGTTTGGCGCGCTAATTTGTCTTAATAATGAATCCACACATTCGACAATATATTTTTCAACATTGTAAGTGGGAATAATGACCGATAACAGGATGTCAGACATACAGGTTTTCTCTGCTGTTAGAAAAGGACAAATAAATCCACCAGCCCGAGACAGGCACTGACCAAAGGCGAACAGTAATTTTAAAATAACAGGCGCTTACATTGAGCAGAGACATTTTACTGCCTGAATGACTAAAATGCCTGCCTCAATCTCAACAGGGTCCGAATGTGACAAAAACCATGGTTAGAAAATCTAAAGAATAGTTCACTCATAATCCTCTTCCCGTTGAGCAACCATTTAGGCACGGCCTTCTGTTCAGAAGGTTTTCAGGCCGGACATCTGTAACTAAAAATGAATTGTTGTTAAAAACTTCGCCAGACTGCTGCGCTTAACACGCACCGCCTGATGCAACTATTCCTAATCTTCTCGCGCCATCGCGTTAAATAACGTTGAATTTTAATTCTTTTTTCTTCGTCCTTCCTCCTGTGAATTTAAAAAAGCGAAAGGCGTGTTTTTTGTTTCACCTGAATGTTTCACTTTTCTGATACTCAAGTAACCAAATGTACGGATTTCCGGGTTTAAACGAATTTTATTCACCCGGATTAATGTATCGACTCGCCCGTCCTGGCGTTTTTAAGATTTGTCGCATCAGGTCTTACTCAGAGATGCGGCGGTCTCGCTTCAGGCCTTTTGCCGGTTTTCACCTTTAGATTGTCAGAAAAATCATTTAAGCCGTGCCGTCGCCTCTGCCAGGATGAAAGCATCAGTTCTCAACAAAAGATAATCAATAACTTTCAGTTATAAGGAGTCGTCATGAGAGTGCTCACGCTGGCAGGTAGTCCGAGATTTCCTTCACGGTCCACATCGTTATTAGCGCTGTGCCAGCGCAAACTGGAAGCATCCGGTGTTGAGGTTATCCCCTGGAATATCCATAACTTTCAGCCTGAGGATCTGATCAACGCCCGCTTCGATTCCCCGGCTATTCTCGCCCTGAGCGAAGACCTGGCTCAGGCTGATGGCCTGGTCATTGCCACGCCAGTTTATAAGGCGTCTTTCTCGGGCGCGCTAAAAACCGTCTTAGATCTGTTACCTGAACGCGCGCTGGCCCAAAAAGTGGTGCTGCCGTTAGCCAGCGGGGGCAGCGCTGGTCATATGCTGGCCCTGGATTACGCACTCAAGCCCGTATTAAACGCCCTGAAAGCCGAAGAAGTGCTTCATGGTGTTTACGCCGAAGATAAACAAATTCATCACTATGATCGCCAGCCGGAACTGGATCCGGTACTGGCTACCCGTCTGGAGGAGGCGGTGCACACGTTCTGGCTGGCGCTGTCACGACGTCATCAGCCCGTTGCGCTGGCTGTGTAAGGAAACAATGATGAAACGAATAATCGGCGCGTGGTTAATGGCAGGGATGTTAATGGCAGGCGCACAGGTGAATGCCGTAGAACCTGCCCCTGCACAGGTTCGTATCGGCTATCAAAAAGGATCGGTCAGTATGGTGCTGGCCAAGGAGCATCAGCTGCTGGAAAAGCGTTTCCCTGCTACCCGTATTCAATGGATCGAATTCCCGGCCGGACCGCAAATGCTGGAAGCGCTGAACGTTAACAGTATTGACATTGGCAGCACCGGTGACATTCCGCCTATTTTCGCCCAGGCAGCCGGGGCAGATTTGCTGTATATCGGCTCAGAGCCGCCTAAGCCGAAAGCTGAGGTTATCCTGGTCAGCCAGAACAGTCCGTTGAAGTCGGTTGCCGATCTCAAAGGCAAAAAGGTGGCGTTTCAAAAGGGGTCCAGCTCGCACAATCTGCTGTTACGTGCGCTGGAAGAAGCGGGCCTCAGTATCAAAGATATCCAGCCGGTTTATCTGACGCCAGCCGATGCACGCGCCGCTTTCCAGCAGGGTAACGTGGACGCCTGGGCAATATGGGACCCCTACTATTCTGCCGTACTGCTTCAGGGCAATGTCCGCGTATTGAAAGACGGCACCACGCTGAACCAGACGGGACCGTTCTACCTTGCAACCCGCCATTTCGCGCAGGAACACAATGACTTCGTCTTAGCGACGTTAAAAGCCTTTAGTGATGCCGAAGCCCTCACGCGTAGCGAACGTGACCAGAGTATTCATCTGCTCTCGACATCGATCGGTCTGCCTGAAGCCGTCATTGCCAGCAACCTGGACCACCGTCCACCCAGCCCGGTCAGTCCGGTCAGTGCGCGCACGGTTGCTATGCAGCAGAAAACCGCCGATCTGTTTTATGCCAATCATCTGATTCCCGTAAAAGTATCGATTGCCGAGCGCATCTGGCATCCCCAGGCCGTGACGCAATAAGGAGAAAAAAATGAGTGTTTCCGTATTCTGGTTCCTTCCAACCCATGGTGACGGCCATTATCTTGGCACGGCTGAGGGCGCGCGTCCGGTTGATCATGCCTATTTACAACAGGTCGCCCAGGCTGCCGACCGTCTGGGATTTGGCGGCGTACTGATCCCTACCGGGCGTTCCTGCGAGGATGCCTGGCTGGTGGCGGCATCGCTGATCCCCGTTACGCAGCGTCTGCGCTTTCTTGTCGCGCTGCGTCCTGGCGTGATTTCCCCCACCCAGGCGGCGCGCCAGGCTGCAACGCTCGATCGTCTTTCCAACGGACGCGCGTTGTTCAACCTGGTCACCGGGGGTGATCCTGAGGAACTGGCCGGTGATGGCGTCTTTCTTGACCACCGAGAGCGCTATGCAGAATCGGCCGAATTCACCCGCGTCTGGCGCCGCGTGCTGGAAGGCGAAACCGTGGATTACGAAGGCAAGCACGTGCATGTACGAGGTGCGCGTCTGATGTTTAAGCCGGTACAGCAGCCTCGTCCGCCGCTGTGGTTCGGGGGATCGTCAGAGCCCGCTCAGGATTTAGCTGCCGAACAGGTCGATGTTTATCTGACATGGGGCGAACCCCCTGCGCTGGTGAAAGAAAAAATTGAGCAGGTGCGGGCGAAAGCCGCAGCACAGGGCCGAAAGGTCCGGTTTGGCATCCGACTGCATGTCATCGTGCGCGAAACCAATGAGGAAGCCTGGCAGGCAGCCGATAAGCTGATCGCGAATGTGGATGATGCCACCATCGCCAAAGCGCAAAGTGCCTTTCAGCGCACCGACTCGGTAGGCCAACAGCGCATGGCCGCCCTGCACGGCGGACGCCGCGATAAACTGGAAATCAGCCCCAACCTTTGGGCGGGCGTTGGGCTGGTGCGCAGCGGGGCAGGCACCGCGCTGGTTGGCGATGCGCCTACCGTAGCGGCTCGCATGAAAGAGTACGAAGCCCTGGGCATTGAAACCTTTATTCTCTCTGGTTATCCGCATCTGGAAGAGGCTTATCGCGTCGGTGAGCTGCTGTTCCCCCATCTGGATCTGGCTATTCCCCAGGTCCCCCAGCCTCGTGTTATTCAGGCGCACGGTGAAGCGGTCGCCAATGATTTCACCCCAGAGAAAAAAGCCGCGCGGGCCTGAGGAGATAACGATGACGAGACGACGTAACGCCTTCTCAGCGGCGCTGGTGCCCTGGCTACTGCCGGTATTACTGGTGGTGGTCTGGCAAATTGCGTCACAGACCGGTTGGCTGTCTACCCGTATTTTGCCCGCGCCGGAAAAGATTGTGACGACCTTTTGGCAGTTGGCTGTCAGCGGAGAGCTCTGGCAGCATCTCGCCATCAGCAGCTGGCGAGCGTTGCTTGGTTTCAGCATTGGCGGATCGCTCGGCCTGGTACTGGGATTAATTACCGGTACTTCGCGAATGGGTGAGCGTTTGCTGGATACCTCGCTGCAAATGTTACGTAACGTGCCCCATCTTGCGCTGATCCCATTGGTCATTCTGTGGTTTGGCATTGATGAGTCAGCCAAAATTTTTCTGGTGGCGCTGGGTACGCTGTTTCCCATCTACCTGAATACCTATCACGGTATTCGTAATGTGGATCGTGGGCTGGTTGAGATGGCCCGTAGCTACGGCTTATCCGGCTGGAGCCTGTTTGTTCAGGTGATCCTGCCGGGCGCGTTACCAAGCATCATGGTGGGCGTCCGCTTTGCTTTGGGGTTGATGTGGCTGACCCTGATCGTCGCCGAGACAATTTCGGCTAACGCAGGGATTGGCTATCTGGCCATGAATGCACGTGAATTTCTGCAAACCGATGTGGTGATGGTCGCCATTATTCTTTATGCCCTGCTGGGAAAACTGGCTGATGTCAGCGCACTGCTGCTGGAGCGCGTCTGGTTACGCTGGCATCCGGCCTATCAACGTCAGGAGAAAACAGCATGATACACTCCGCCAGCCCGGCGCGTCTGAATGCGGGTACCCCCGTAGGTTTAAAGGGCGTCAGTAAAAAGTACGGTGAACGCACCATTCTGAATCATATCGATCTGCATATTCCTTCCGGCCAGTTTGTTGCCATAGTGGGCCGCAGCGGCTGCGGTAAAAGCACCCTACTGCGTCTGCTGGCCGGTCTGGAAAGTACGACCCAGGGCGAGCTACTGGCAGGCAATGCGCCGCTGCAGACCGCACGTGAAGAAACCCGGTTAATGTTCCAGGATGCGCGACTGCTGCCGTGGAAAAAAGTGATTGATAACGTCGCTCTCGGCCTGCGTGGCAAGGTATGGCGTAAAGCCGCACTGGAGGCACTGGAAGCCGTAGGCCTGGCGGACAGAGCGCAAGACTGGCCTGCCGCTTTATCCGGTGGGCAGAAACAGCGCGTGGCACTGGCACGGGCGTTAATTCACCGTCCCGGCCTGCTGTTGCTGGATGAACCTCTGGGTGCGCTGGACGCCTTAACGCGAATCGAGATGCAGGCGCTCATCGAATCGCTGTGGCAGCAGTACCACTTCACGGTTCTGTTGGTCACGCACGATGTCAGTGAAGCGGTCGCGATGGCTGATCGGGTATTACTGATAGAGGAAGGCCAGACAGGCCTGGATTTGCAGATCGATTTGCCCCGGCCACGGCGACGAGGATCGGCGCGTCTGGCAGAGCTGGAAGCCAAAGTGCTGGATCGGGTGATGCGCCACGGCGCGGCAGAAAAGCCTCCCCGCTACGCGCAACAGCGTTAAAGAAACGGCGGGCATTTGCCCGCCGTTTCTTATCAGGCATTCAGTGCCTTGGTAATTTTCTCGTACAGATCGCCAGACAGTTTATCCAGTCCTTGTAACTGTTCCAGCGCCTGGCGCATCAGCGCCTGACGGTGGGCATCGTAACGTTTCAGACGAATCAACGGCTCAATCATACGCGAAGCCACCTGCGGATTGCGGGTGTTCAGATCCGTCAGCATCTCCACCAGGAAACGATATCCGCTGCCGTCTTCGGCGTGGAAGGCGGAAGGATTACCCGAAGCAAAAGCGCCAATCAGTGAACGGATGCGATTCGGGTTGCCCATACTGAAGGAACGATGTGACAGTAAACGGCGCACGTTGAGTAAGGCATTCTGCGCTGGACTGGTAGCCTGCAACATAAACCATTTGTCCATCACCAGGCCATCCTTGTGCCAGCGTTCATCATAGTCCGCTAACAACGTATCACGGCAAGGCAACTGCGCCGCCACCGCTGCGGAGAGTGCCGCCAGTGAATCCGTCATGTTATTGGCATGGTGGTATTGCGCCTGCACCAGTTTATCCGCCAGATCCATATCACCAAATGCCAGATAGTACAGACAGATATTCTTCAGCGAACGTTTGCCGATTTCCGCATGATCAACGTGGTACTCCGCCTGCTGATTCGCGTTATAAACGGCAAAGAATTCATCTGCCAGTTCCCGCGCCAGGGTACGGACCAGAGCTTCGCGCACCAGTGCAATTGCCTGAGGATCGATAATCTCAAACAGTTCGGCGATTTCGTTTTCGCCAGGCAGCGACAGAATCAGAGCGGTCAGCGCCGGATCGCTGTTGGCATCCAGCAGCACCGTGCGGAAAGCATCCGCGACATGCAACGGCAGCGACAGATGCTGGCCCTGCTGATGGCGTGCGACATTGAGGCGCAGGTAGGTTGCCAACAGACTTTGCGCCGCGTCCCAACGTGAAAAATCGTTGCTTGCATGACGCATCAGGAACGTCAGCTGCGCGTCGCTCCACTTGTAGTCGAGCTTCACCGGCGCGGAAAACTCACGCAGCAGCGATGGCACCGGCTGGAAGTAAACGTTGTCGAAAATAAAGGTCTGGAACTCTTCCGTTACGTTCAACACGTTATGCACCGGATGACCGTTGTGCTGCAACGGAATGACCTTACCCTGTCCGTCATACAGTTCGATGTCCAGAGGGATATGCAGAGGCAGTTTCTCTTTCTGCCCGGCCGTCGGCGGCGTGTGCTGCGTCACGTGAAGCGTGTACTGTTCCAGTTCCGGATTGTAGTCATCGCGTACCGAGAGCGTAGGCGTGCCTGACTGACTGTACCAGCGACGAAACTGGGAAAGATCAACGTTAGACGCGTCTTCCATGGCCTGAACGAAATCATCACAGGTCGCCGCGCTACCGTCATGACGTTCGAAATAGAGCTGCATGCCCTTCTGGAAATTCGCTTCGCCCAGCAAGGTGTGCATCATACGGATCACTTCCGATCCCTTTTCATACACCGTCAAGGTGTAGAAATTGTTCATCTCGATAACCTGATCCGGGCGGATAGGGTGCGCCATCGGGCTGGCGTCCTCGGCAAACTGCGCGCCGCGCATGATGCGCACATTATCGATTCGGTTTACCGCACGCGATCCCAGGTCGGAACTGAACTCCTGATCGCGAAACACGGTCAGCCCCTCTTTCAGGCTCAGCTGGAACCAGTCGCGACAGGTCACACGGTTACCGGTCCAGTTGTGGAAATATTCATGACCGATGACTGCCTCAATCCCCAGATAATCTTTATCGGTGGCGGTTTCGGCTTTGGCCAGCACGTATTTGGAGTTGAAAACGTTAAGCCCTTTATTCTCCATGGCCCCCATGTTGAAGAAGTCCACCGCAACAATCATAAAGATGTCGAGGTCATACTCCAGGCCGAAACGCTCCTCATCCCACTTCATGCTGTTCTTTAATGACGTCATCGCCCAGTCGGCACGATCCAGATTGCCGCGATCGACGAAGATCTCCAACGCTACATTCCGACCCGAACGCGTCGTAAAGCTGTCACGCAGCACGTCAAAATCGCCCGCGACCAGCGCAAACAGATAGCAGGGTTTCGGGAAAGGATCCTGCCACTTCACCCAGTTACGGCCTTTGTCATCCTGGCCACTGTCAACACGGTTCCCGTTTGACAGCAGGAAGGGATAGCGGCTGCCGTCAGCAATAATCGTGGTGGTAAAGCGCGCCAGCACGTCCGGGCGATCCAGATACCAGGTAATATGACGAAAACCTTCAGCTTCACACTGGGTACAGAGCGCTTCACCCGATTTATATAAGCCTTCAAGGGCACTGTTACGATCGGGATGAATGTCATTAACGATTTTCAGCGTAAAGCTGTCCGGTAACTGGCTGAGCACCAGGCAACCCGCCTCTTCACGCCAGGCCGTCCAGGCCTGACCATCCACTTCCAGCGAGACTAGCGTCAGATCTTCGCCGTCCAGACGCAGTTCAGCCTGGCTGTCTCCCTGACGCTTAACCTGACTCACCGCCGTCACCCGCGTAGTGCTTTCATCGAGTTCAAAGGTTAAATCGATATCAGTGATGGTGTAGTCTGGTGCACGATAATCGTGTCGATATTTTATTTGTGGCTGCTGCGTCATATTCCGTCCCGCATTAAGTAGTTATTCATCAACGTCTTTGCATTATTCACTCAAGTATAAGCCTTACGCGTCAAACGTCTAAGCATGATGCGCCGAGCTTAGCACGCACAACGTGTACATCTGGTAAAATGGCTACAATTTGTTAACAATGACACATTTCGTCCTCGACTCGCTATCCTGAAATATGCTGTGATCGCTGTCTCTTAGTGATTTATACTTTTGCGTCTTTTACGACGTTTAATACACCGGGCTCTGCGCCACCGAACAGGATGCCGAAACGCGCCATGACAGGACATGCTTCCCCGATACTGACTTCGCTGCTGGATACGGATGCTTATAAACTCCATATGCAGCAAGCCGTATTCCACCGTTACCATGATGTCACGGTGGCCGCGGAGTTTCGCTGCCGTAGCGACGAATTGCTGGGTTTTTATGCTGACGAGATCCGTGCAGCCATTGACGCCATGCAGGCACTGGCGCTGACCGATGCTGAATATGCCTGGTTATCTGATCTGCCCTTCTTTGCTGATGACTACCTTAACTGGCTGCGAAATTTTCGCTACGACCCGCAGCAGGTAGACGTTCGCAATCATCATGGCAAGCTGGCTATTCGTATCCAGGGCCCCTGGCGGGAAGTGATCATGTGGGAAGTCCCCCTGCTGGCCTTGATCAGTGAAGTGGTCCATCGCCACCGTACCCCAGCCATCAGCAGCCAGCAGGCCGTGGATTTTCTGCATCAGAAACTCGCTGCCTTTAAGACTCAGGTTGCCGACACTGACATGTCACGTTTTCGCCTGATGGATTTTGGTACCCGCCGCCGCTATTCCCAGGATGTGCAGGAATCGATCGTCAGCACGCTGAAACAGGATTTTCCCTGGCTGATGGGCACCAGTAACTACGATCTGGCCCGTCGCCTCGCACTCACGCCAGTGGGTACCCAGGCCCACGAGTGGTTCCAGGCTTTTCAGCAAATCAGTCCGGTACTGGCGAACAGTCAGCGCGCCGCCTTACAGGCCTGGCTGGATGAATATGATGACAAGCTGGGCATTGCACTCACAGACTGTATCGCCATGGATGCCTTCCTGCGCGATTTCGGCCCGGTGTTCGCCCGGCGTTACCAGGGGCTGCGTCACGATTCAGGTGACCCGGTTGAGTGGGGCGAAAAAGCGCTGGCCCACTATCAGCAGTTGGGTATCGATCCGCTCACGAAAATGCTGGTGTTCTCAGATAATCTCAATCTGGAAAAATCGCTGGCGCTGTATCGCCACTTTGGTCAGCGTACCAACGTCGTCTTCGGCATCGGCACGCGCCTGACTTGTGATATTCCTGGCGTTACGCCGCTCAATATCGTGATTAAGCTGGTGCAATGTAATGGCAAGCCGGTCGCCAAGCTTTCCGACAGCCCAGGTAAAACTATCTGTCAGGATAAAGCGTTCGTTAAGGCCCTGAGAAAAGCCTTTGATCTGCCACTGGTTAAAAAAGCCAGCTAGCGTCTTTGTTATCGGGGCGTTATCGCGCCCCGCCTTCCTGCAATAAATCGGTTATTCCCCTGAATTTTGCTTGTTTCCTGTTGACTCACAAGTAACATAGCTACACCCCAGTCTGGGGAATTCATTCACACACTTCTTCTATATAGAGAGATATTTATGAGCGTAGTGCCTGTAGCGGATGTACTGCACGGTCGCGTCGCGGTTGACAGTGAAGTCACCGTACGTGGTTGGGTGCGTACCCGAAGAGATTCAAAAGCCGGTCTTTCCTTTATCGCTGTCTATGACGGCTCCTGCTTTAATCCCGTTCAGGCTGTCGTCAATAATTCTCTGAATAATTATCAGGACGAAGTGCTGCACCTGACCACCGGCTGTTCCGTCATCGTCACCGGTAAGGTCGTTGCCTCTCCGGGTCAGGGTCAGGCATTCGAAATTCAGGCGACAAAGCTGGAGGTCGTGGGCTGGGTAGAAGATCCCGACAGCTATCCAATGGCGGCAAAACGCCACAGTATCGAATACCTGCGTGAGGTGGCCCACCTGCGTCCGCGTACCAACCTGATTGGCGCCGTGGCGCGCGTTCGTCATACCCTGGCCCAGGCGCTGCACCGCTTCTTCCATGAGAACGGCTACTTTTGGGTTTCCACGCCCCTGATCACCGCCTCTGACACCGAAGGGGCTGGTGAGATGTTCCGCGTTTCGACGCTGGACATGGAAAACCTGCCGCGCAACGATAAGGGCAAAGTCGACTATTCGGAGGATTTCTTTGGGAAAGAGGCCTTCCTGACGGTTTCAGGTCAGTTGAACGGTGAAACCTACGCCAGCGCCCTGTCGAAAATCTACACCTTCGGCCCCACGTTCCGTGCGGAAAACTCCAATACCAGCCGCCATCTGGCAGAGTTCTGGATGCTGGAACCCGAGATTGCGTTCGCCTCATTAGACGATGCAGCAGCCCTGGCGGAAGCCATGCTCAAGTATGTCTTCAAAGCGGTGCTGGATGAGCGTGCAGACGATATGGCATTTTTTGCCGAGCGCGTAGACAACGATGCGATTAATCGCCTGGAGCGTTTTGTTACCACCGATTTCGCCCAGGTCAATTATACCGATGCCGTCGATATCCTGATGAACTGCGGGCAGACCTTTGAAAACCCTGTGTCATGGGGCATCGATCTGTCCTCCGAACACGAACGTTATCTTGCCGAGAAGCATTTCAAAGCGCCTGTGGTAGTGAAAAACTATCCCAAGGACATTAAGGCGTTCTACATGCGCCTTAACGACGACGGGAAAACCGTGGCCGCGATGGATGTGTTAGCGCCGGGTATTGGTGAAATTATTGGCGGTTCTCAGCGTGAGGAACGTCTGGATGTGCTGGATGCGCGTCTGGAAGAGATGGGGCTGAAAAAAGAAGATTACTGGTGGTATCGCGATCTGCGTCGCTATGGCACCGTGCCACATTCAGGGTTTGGATTAGGTTTCGAACGTTTAATCGCCTATGTCACCGGCGTACAAAATGTAAGAGATGTTATCCCCTTCCCACGGACGCCACGCAACGCGAGCTTCTGATTTTCAGCATTAAATATAAGAAATTCATATATATATAGAGGTCGGCATCGCCGGCCTTTTTTTATTTTTGTAAATTTTGATATGACTCACAAAGTTCCGTTATTTTTACATCTTGTAATACATTTTTTATATTTGAAACAAGATTACGACTTTTGTAGCATTTTCGCAGTAGAATTACCCGATGGGGGATGGAAAGATGCGTGCAGACACAGGAGACACCAAACTTCTTTCAAGGTTCGCGTAAAGTTTTCTTGACAGCAGTGGCAGGTGTCCAAATAACTCCAATGAGGGTAATAAATAATGATGAAGCGCAACATTCTGGCAGTGGTTATCCCTGCTCTGCTCGCCGCCGGCGCAGCCAACGCAGCAGAAGTTTATAACAAAGACGGCAACAAGCTGGACCTGTACGGTAAAGTGGATGCACGTCATACTTTTTCTGATAACGCTGGCGACGATGGCGATCAGACTTATGTTCGCTTCGGTTTCAAAGGTGAAACCCAGATTAATGACCAGATGACCGGTTACGGTCAGTGGGAATACAACATTCAGGCGAACAACTCTGAAGGTTCTGATGCGCAAACTGACAACAAAACCCGTCTGGGCTTTGCTGGTCTGAAGTTCGGTGATGCAGGCTCAATCGACTACGGCCGTAACTACGGTGTGGTTTACGATGCAATCGGCTGGACCGATATGCTGCCTGTATTCGGTGGTGACTCAGGTAACTCCGATAACTTCATGAACGGTCGTAGCACCGGTCTGCTGACCTACCGCAACACCAACTTCTTTGGTCTGGTGGATGGCTGGAACTTTGCTGTTCAGTATCAGGGCAAAAATGACCGTACTGATACCCGCCGTGCAAACGGTGACGGCTGGGGTGTATCAACCTCTTACACCTCTCCAATTGGCGTAGGTATCGTAGGTGCTTATAGCAGCAGCGACCGTACCAATGCACAGGCGGCAGGTGCACAGACCACATTTAGTAACTCCGGCAGCACCACCACCGCTACAAGCACAACGGGTGAAGGCGCTGGCAAACGTGCTGAGAGCTGGGCAACTGCTCTGAAATATGATGCGAACAACATCTATTTGGCAGCGATGTATGGTGAAATGCGTAATGCTGCACCAATCTCACGCTCAACAACAGGCACCTTCAATGTTAACGGCCAGACATTTACCAACGCTTCTTTAAGCGGTTATGCCAATAAAGCTCAGATCATTGAACTGGTGGCACAATATCAGTTCGACTTCGGTCTTCGTCCATCACTGGCCTACGTTCAGTCTAAAGCCAAAGACATCGAAAATATCGGCGATGCTGACCTGTACAAATACTTCGATGTGGGCGCAACCTACTACTTCAACAAAAACATGGCCACCTACGTTGATTACAAAATCAACCAGCTGGACAAAAACAACCCACTCGGCATTCCTAATGATGACGTAGTTGGTGTTGGTCTGGTTTACCAGTTCTAAGTTTTGTTACTGCAGTACAAAAAACGGAGCTCTGGCTCCGTTTTTTATTGCCGTTTTCTCACCCACTCCCCGGTTATATCTCCCAAACAACATTAAAACGGGTAATTCTGTCGCACAGACGATGAATTTTATCGCAAACGGTTGGCATTTCGCCGTGCTGACGTTAACCTGATGGTTCATTTGCTAAAGTTCACGCTACTGGACCCGACTCATGTTTGAATCGATCTCTGCTGCACCCGCTGACCCCATTCTTGGCCTGGCCGATCTCTTTCGTGCCGACGACCGCCCCAATAAAATTAATCTCGGTATTGGCGTTTACAAAGATGAAACCGGCAAAACCCCGGTGCTCACCAGCGTTAAGAAAGCAGAGCAGTACCTGCTTGAACACGAAACCAGCAAAAATTACCTGAGCATTGACGGTCTGCCAGATTTCGCGCACTGCACGCAGGAATTGTTATTTGGTCAAGGCAATGCCCTGATCGCGGCGGGCAGAGCCCGTACGGCACAGACACCGGGCGGTACAGGCGCACTGCGCGTCGCCGCGGACTTCCTGTCTACGCAGACCGCCGTTAAGCGCGTGTGGGTGAGCAACCCGAGCTGGCCGAATCACAAAAACGTGTTTAATGCCGCCGGGCTTGAGGTATGCGAATACCAGTACTATGACGCAGCAAACCATACCCTGGATTTTGACGGCATGCTGGCCTCACTGAAAGAGGTGAAAGCCGGTGATGTAGTGCTGTTCCATGGCTGCTGCCATAACCCGACCGGTATCGATCCTACTGCAGAGCAGTGGCAACAGCTGGCACAGCTCTCTCTGGCTAACGGCTGGCTGCCTCTGTTTGACTTTGCCTACCAGGGCTTTGCCCGTGGTCTGGAAGAGGATGCTGAAGGTCTGCGCATTTTTGCGGCCAGCCATCAGGAACTGATTGTGGCCAGTTCTTATTCCAAGAACTTCGGCCTGTATAACGAACGTGTGGGTGCGATTACGCTGGTTGCTGGCGATGCCGCGACGGCCGACACTGCATTCAGCCAGGTGAAATACACCATCCGCGCCAACTATTCTAACCCGCCGTCACACGGTGCGGCCGTGGTGGCCACGATTCTGGGCAACGATGCGCTCCGCACTATCTGGCAGCAAGAGCTGTCTGATATGCGTCAGCGTATCCAGCGCATGCGCCAACTGTTTGTGAACACCCTTGAGGATAAAGGCGCGCAGCAGGACTTCAGCTTTATCATTAAGCAGAATGGCATGTTCTCGTTCAGCGGACTGACCAAAGATCAGGTCATTCGCCTGCGCGAGGAGTTTGGGGTTTATGCCGTTAATTCAGGCCGCGTAAACGTGGCCGGGATGACGCCTGATAATATGTCTGCACTGTGCGAGGCGATTGTCGCCGTGCTCTAAGCGCATCGCATATAAAAAAATGGGCCACTCTGGCCCATTTTTTATTGCAGGAAAGGATTGGTCAGACGTTCACGCCCCAGCGTTGAGACAGGCCCGTGACCGGGTAAAAACGTGACATCGTCGCCTAGCGGCAGCAGCTTATTATTTATCGCATCGATGAGATGCTGATGATTGCCCTGCGGGAAATCAGTGCGCCCTACACCACCGCTAAAAATCACATCACCCGAAATCAGTAAGCGACCTTTGGCATCAAAAAATACAATGTGCCCCGGCGTATGTCCCGGACAGTGCAGCACCTCAAGCGTGACCTGACCAACCTGAACGGTATCCCCCTCCTCCAGCCAGCGATCCGGCGTCAACGGGGCACAATATTCCAGCCCAAACATTTGGCTTTGAGTAGGCAAGGATTCCAGCCAGAAAGCATCCTGCTTTTGCGGGCCAACCAGCGGCACCTGCCAGAATGCAGCCAGTTCTGCCGCTGCCCCAACGTGATCGAGGTGACCATGCGTAAGCAGAATCTGTGCAGGCCTTAAATCAAGCTGCGCCAGCGTTTGCCTGATGGTATCGGCATCGCCACCCGGGTCCACCAGCGCCGATTCACGCGTGGTTTCGCACCAGATAACCGAACAGTTCTGGGCGAAGGCGGTGACGGGGATAATGTGATAATTCATAACGCTCCATGGTCGGCATCCGCAGCGTTGCCGACGTTACTACCAGTGCCTGACGGGACCGGTATCAATATGTACAAAGTTGCTGCTGGGATAATATCCTACACCACCGGCACGCATTTTTAATGCGGCTTTGCGAACATTCGCCAGCGTCACGCCTTCAATGTGGAAATCCATCGCCTGGCCTTTAGTGTGATAACTGTGTTTTGCCACACCGGGTCCGGATTCCCGCAGCATATTGTTCGTCGCCAGTGAGCGATAGCCGGAGACGAGCTGGACGGGTTTGCGCGTTTCCAACAGCGCCTGAAGGCGATAGAGCTGGTCAAATAAGTGGGGATCGATACTTTTGGTTTTATTCGCGCGGTAATCACGGAAAAAGTGGTTCAGACGTGATAATTCGCTTTTGTCGTAACTTTTACCGTTAAAGAATTCTGTTTTAAGGGTTTCACCAGTGTGAAGATTATTGAGCGTTAATATCCGCGGGCGTGAAGTGGAGAGTGAAGCCATCGCGGTCTCTGGCAGTAAAGCCAGGCCGGCAGCGGCACTTCCGCAAAGCAGCAGTTTGCGACGTAAAGAATCGATTGTAGACATGGAGCGGTTTACCTGAAAGCAGAGCACAAAGACATGTGCAAAAAACGTACTGGCGAACCATAACTTTATGGCGGTAGCACGTCAACCCATTATGGGCAAGTTTGGAAGGCGGCTCCAGATAAAGCCGCCTGAATGACAGGAGTGAATATCGGACATACCGTACGATTAACGATTGAAAATCAACTATTAGAGCAATAACTGCTGCGCACGGCTTAAGACCTGGCTCGCCGAACGCGCCGTATTATCATAATTGTAAATATCTGTACGGAACTGCGTTTTGCCATCATCCGCAACCCAGGCCGTTAAATAGTACAAGTTAACCGGGATGCGATGGCGAATGGGTACATAGCGCGTGTCGCCCTGCTTGAGCGTGTCAGAGATACGCGCGTCATTCCAGCCGACATCCTGCAACAGAATACCGGCCAGTTCCGAAGCTTTATTCACGCGCACGCAGCCCGAGCTGAGCGCACGAATATCGCGCTGAAACAGATTGTGGTTCGGCGTGTCATGCAGATAAATCGCATCCGAGCTCGGCATATTAAACTTATAGCGACCGAGTGAGTTGGTTTGCCCCGGTGCCTGACGTATGCGGTAAGGGAAAGATGAGGCTGACACCATGCTCCAGTCAATCATGCTGGGATCGATGACTTCGGAATCGGCGCTCCAGCCAGACAGCAGCGTATATCCATGTTTATACAGATAGGTTGGGTCCTGTTTCACCTTAGGAATAATATCCTGACGCACCAGAGTGGTCGGCACATTCCAGGGCGGATTCAACACCACATTATTCAGAGCGCTTCGCATCAACGGCGTTTTACGATCGGGGCGTCCCACGATGACCCGGGAGGACAGCACTTTAGTGCCGTTGTTGTAATAATTCAGCGAATAGTTGGGAATGTTCACCATAATGCCGTTGTGCATATCATCCGGCAGCAAACGCAACCGCTGGATATTCAGCGCCAGCAAGGCCGCACGCTGTTGAGGAGAGACATTCAGCCATTCCCGTGTACGCAGGCCAATCGCCCCATCGGCGTCCAGCCCCTGCCACTGTTGAAAGCGTTTTACCGCCGCGACCAGCTCATCGTTATAAACATTCACACCGCCGGGCGCAGCGGGAGCATTCTGGACGTTACCCTGAACACCAGGTGCCGCAGCAGGTATATCGTTAACCGTGACTGCCGAAGGGCTGACGGCGACAGGCTGCTCGCTGTGGCTGACGGCAACGGGTGCGGTGGGAACGGCATCCTCATTGGGCGCGGGTGCGGTTACCTGTGCACTCAGCATGCCGCTGCGGCGAAGAATTTCCCGCAACGCCGGCACATCGTCACTGACCTGTCCAGGTCGTAACGTGTCGCGATTTTTAATTTGTGGCCAGGGTTGTTTATCTTCAAGCAGGCTTTTCAGGGCCTTATGCATGAGTGGATACTGCGGATGCTGCGGCACCAGGGAATTAACAAACGCCGCCGAAGTGCCTGCATTCACGGCATTTTGCCAGGCATTGATCACGGATACAGAAGGCACAGCCAGCTTGTAGGGCGTGGTGCTGTAGAGCCAGGTTTCTCCCTGGGCAGGCACCGAGGAGACAAACTGCAGATAGCCCAGCATCGCATCAGACAATGTGACATCACGGGCAAAGCCTGTGATATCAGGATCGGTCAGGCGATCAACCCAGCGGGTAAACTGCGGCTGTACGCCGGAGAGGGCAACCTCCGCCAGTTGCTGCTGAAATTTCTGTACGACGTCATGATCCTGCCAGATCGGCTGCATGTTTCGCGCAGCATAGAGCGCGGCCAGAGAAGCACCGTAAAAAGGCTGGCTGTCGCCTGAAAAAGCCTGGCGAATCTTCTGCTGACTCTCACTGACGGATGTGGTGGCGTACGCCGCGTGCGTACCAGGCATCGCGGCGATGATCGCAGCCTGAGCCATTGCACAGGGAATGAGCGTAAGCGCAAGCGTCAGCCACGAACTAACCTGATGAATTTTGAAGCGTTTATACAGTAACATCCCTGCCCCCTTCATTGATCTACCGCGCAGCCTGTCAGGAAACAACTGCGATCGGGCTGTTACCCATATGACTGAGTATACAAATAAAAACGGCATTTGCCTCCTGTGACAAATGCCGTTACCAGATTAACTAATGGCGCTGTTTTTGACTATCACTGCCGCTGGAATATTATGTCGTTGTTTCGCTCGCCGGATCGGCTTCGCTGCTGCGCTTTGCCGGCAGGGGATCGGCGGCAAATCCCCGTAATCCCACCACGTGAACATGCTCGGTGTTGTTGAACACTTTACGCATGAGTTTATAGGTGGTGCCCTTCTCCGGACTGATATTTTCCGGTGCCGCAATCACCAGCTGCATCTCCAGTCGCTCACAGAGTTCAAACAGCGTCGCGATTGAGCGCGCATCCAGACGTGCGGCTTCATCCAGGAACAGCAAACGGCAAGGCGAAATATCTTTACCGCGCAGGCGACGTGATTCCTCTTCCCAGCTCTGCACCACCATGACCAGAATTGACATCCCCGTACCAATGGCCTCACCGGTGGAAAGCGCGCCACTTTCGGCACGCAACCAGCCATCTGAACCCCGGTTGACCTCGACTTCCATCTCAAGATAGTTACGGTAATCCAGTAGCTCTTCACCGATGGTTTGTGGTGTACGCTGCCCCATATCAATATGCGGATTCAGGCGCTGGTAAAGTTTAGCCAGCGCTTCCGAGAACGTGAGTCGATTGCTGTTAAACAGATCCTGATGCTGTTCGTGCTCTTCAGACAAAGTGTCCAGCAGCATGGCATGTGTTTCGCGCACGTTGACGTTCAACCGGACGCTGCGCACCTGACCAAAGCTCACGGTTTGCAGCCCCTGATTCAGCTGGCGGATACGGTTCTGTTCACGCTGAATCGTTTTACGAATAATATTCGCGACGCTGCGTGAACTGATAGCCAGGGTCTGCTCACGGGCCGTCAGCTCTTCCGTTAGTCGATTGAGTTCAATCTCCATCTGCTCGATGGCTTCAACCGGATCGTCCGTGCGGATGATATCCTGGCGGATACGTTCGCGCAGATGTTGATACACGGCGATGAAAAACTGAATCTTACGTTCCGGGCGTTTCGGATCTTCAGACAAACGCAGCACATCGCGCAGATGTTCGTTATCGGCCACCGCCAGGCGCAGTGCGCCCAGTGCCTTATCCGACATGGAACGCAGTTCATCGCCGCTGAGATAAGCCAGTTCACGACGATACAGACGACGTTCAACACCGTTATCTTTCACCAGACGCAGCACCAGGCACCAGCCCGCCTTAGCACTCACCACCTGTTCGCGGTTCTGGTGATAGTGACGTTCAAGCTGGCGCAGTTTTTTCTGCAGGTTGTCCATTTCTGCTTCGCAGAAAGTGAGCTGTTTCTCCAGCTGATTACGGCGGGCGCGGTTGTGACTTAACGCCGTATAAAGTTCATCGCGGCGGATACGCGCGCGTTCTTCCGCGCTGGCATCGGCCTGAACACCGATATCCTGCATTTCCTGCTGCAGCTCTTTCAGCATATCGCGCTTGGCATCATAGGCGCTTTTAAGCGATGCCAGCACCTGAGAATATTGCGTCAGCTGCGACTGATGGGCGCGCAAACGCTCACGACAGCGGCTGCGCTCGGCTTCTGCCTGCTCCAGCCTTTGACGCAGTTTGTCGCTGAGATCGTTGTTGCCGCCCAGCATGCTGGCAGAGTCGTCATAGCCGAAATGCGCACGACGCTGCACCACTTCGGTCAGGGCAAACGCCTGCTGACGCGCGTTACGTTGCTGTTGCTGGGCCTGCTGGTAATCCGCCTGCAACTGCTCATGCTGTTCAGGATCGCTTTGCAGTACCGCAAGCATCGGCTCCAGTCTGGCCAGTTTTGCGCCATGTAAATGGAGGAAACGCGCGGCCTCCTGTGCCTCTTCAACCTGCTCGCGAATCTCCTCACAGCGATCCGCCAGCGTCTCATCCCGCAGCAGACTGATGCGCGGCAGCAGGCGGTTAAGCTGTGCAACGCCCTCTTTGGCCAGTTCATACTGCTGACGCTGTTGCTGATTATTACTTTCATGCTGATTAAGCGCACGTTCCAGCTCACCGCGACGGGCGCCGAGCTGACGGATTTGCGCTTCCGGGTCATCATCAAAGGCTACCGCAAGATGGCTGCCGATAAAGCGACTAAATGACTGATGCAGACGTTGCGTCTTCTGCACGTCAAACGACAAGGTGGCGTAACGTTCCGCCAGCCGGTCGCGCTCGTTATTGAGTAATTCAAGCTGGTTTTCGCGCGCCGCCCGACCAAACAGCGGGATTTTCGGGAAGCGGGAATAGCGCCACTGACGCTCGGCAACTTTTACCACGACGGCGTTCTGTAGCTCGTCTACGCTAAACACGCTGTCATCAAACGACTGCGGATCTCCTTCGATCAGGTACAGATCTTCCGGACACTCTTCTAAACCATCGAGTTGCTCGCGCACCAGCGACAGATCGGGTACGACAATGGCGTGGCGCGATGGGCCGTACAAGGCAGAGAAGTAAGGCGCATCGTCCAGCGTTACGTCATCATAAATTTCCGACAACAGTACGCCGCCAAATCGCTCAGCCAGCTGATTCAGCCGAGGATCTTCGGCACCGCCCGGTTGGCTGAGGCGTTCAATCTGCTGCTCAATTTCACGCTTGCGGGCTGCGACTTCGTCACGCTCAACGGTGGTTTCACGCTCGCGCTCCAGCAGCTGCTGCATGTATTCCGTCACATCCTGGCTGTTAGCCAGGTCCTGACCGGTTTGCTCACTGAGCTGAGTCAGGATTTCTTGCGCGGCCAGCCAGTGCGGCGCGCGCGCGGTCAGCACGGTGATGCGTTCGCGCAGTTGCTCAAGTTCCTGACGCATCATCATGCGCTGTTCGCCCGCATCTGCCACGCTGCTGTTCAGCTGCTCGATTTGCGCTTCAAGCTCACGCTGAAGGCCTTCCAGCGCGTCAGCATCGTAGTGCTGCCCCTGACGTTTACAGAACTCTGCCAGCAGACGCTCGGCTTCCTGCTGCTCACGCAGGCGCTGTTCAAGTTCATTCAGGCGCAGGCGCAGAGAGGAAAGCTGATCGGCATGGTGACGTTGATTGCTGGCATCGCGCAGCAGATCGCGCCCGACCTGCCAGGCTTCTTTGCGGCTAACCTCACCGGCAATGCTGGTGACCAGTGATAATGCCTGTTCAAACTGGCTGTGGGCCGCTTCCGCTACGCTCAGCTTCTGCTCCAGATTCAGCAGTTGCCCGGTGGCTTCTTCTTCTTTTGCCTGGAAACGGGCCTGCCATTCGGCGGCATTATCGATAGTTAAGTCTGGCAACTCACAGAGCGTGCGGGCGCGTTCCAGCGCCTGTAATGCCTGTTGATACTGAATAGCACGGGTCTGCTGCACGTCCAGCGCCTGCTGAAAATCGGCCAACTGGCTCTTCAGCTCATCCACTTCCAGTTCTGCGGCTTCGGCACGAGCCTCATTTTCTTCCTGGATTTCGCGCGCTTCAGCAACGACTTCGCTCTGCTCTTCCAGACGGATCGTAAGATCGTCAATATCGCTGTCATAGCGCGTAATTTTTTCCTGCTGGCGCATCGCCGTCTGCACCAGATTCAGGTGATCGCTCGCCGCCTGATAATCGACTTCGAGATCGTTTTCTGCCCCGCTGTGTTCGGCCAGCTCACGCGCCATCTCTACATGGCGGTACTGTTCAGAAGCCAGCTGCTTGCGACCGCTGAGCAGTTCATTGCGCAGCTGTAAGGCGCTGTCGAGGTGGATGCGTCGCTCGTTGGCATGACGCATATAATCCGCCGACACATAGCTGGTGGCCTCAGAAATAAGGTGCTTAAACAGGTCACGATCCGACTGGGTGACGCGGATCGCTTCCAGCGTCATACGGTTCTCACGCAGCGCCGCTTCCATATCCTGAAAGGCTTTACGCACGCCGCTGTTTTCCGGCAACAGATAATCACGTAGCGAGCGGGTAATCGCACTGGAGATACCGCCGTAAAGTGAGGCTTCAATCAGGCGATAAAACTTGCTGCGATCGCTGGCCGAACGCAGACGACGCGGGACAACGCCGAGATCAAACATCATGGCGTGATAGTCGGTGACCGAGCTGTACTGACGGAACTGCACGCCTTCCAGCGCCTCAACGCGTTCTTTTACCTCATTAAGCGGTAATACGCGCGCCTGACGGCTATTGAGGATTTCCGTCAGCATATCGGTAGGCAGCGTATCTGTAGGTAAACCATGAATACTGAAAGGTTTGATATCGACTTTCTTATCACGTCCGGCGATCTGCTGCAGTCTGACGCCCGCCACCACGCGTTGGTGACGTGAATTGACGACGTCCAGCATGGCATAGCAAACACCGGCCCGGAGTTTACCGTGCAGGCCTTTATCACGTGAGCCTGAAGTCGCGCCCGCTTCGGTCGTGTTACGGAAGTGCAGCAGCGTTAAGTCAGGGATCAGCGCCGTTACAAAGGCCGCCATGGTGGTTGACTTGCCTGCCCCGTTACCGCCCGACAGCGTGGTGACCAGTTCATCGAGATCAAAGGTTCGGGCAAAAAAACCGTTCCAGTTGATCAGCGTTAGCGAACGAAATTTGCCGCGTTCAATCATGCCTGTTCTTCCTCCGCGATATCACCCGCATCGCTGTCATTCTCATCACTGTCATCAGCCTCAGTCGTGGCCGTGGCGTTATCCAGCAACATTGCCTCACCGTCACGAATCAGCCGCAGCTGTGCTTCCCGCGGATCGTCACCGCTGCGCACATCGGCGCCGAAGCGAAAAACGGACTCAATAATACGGAACTTGCTGCTGTCGTTGCCAAAAAACCACACCATGCCAAGACGCCGCAGGCGGCTTAAAGACGCACGCATTTTTTCCTGCAGCTTGGCGCGATCGAGATCCGAGCCGGTTGAGCGCTGATTAACCAGTTTCAGCAGTTTACTTTCATCCGCCAGAGACAGTAGCTCGTCATAAAGCTCCTGCTGGGTAAAAATGCCTTCATTCGCCAGGCGCTCCGGGCTGAGATAGAGATAACAAAGGATTTTACCGACCATCATGTCCAGCTCAGACAGGACAGAGCGGGGAATGAGCGTGGTTGAACGCGGACGCAGATAGAAAAATCCCTCTGGCGCACGAATCAGCTCAACGTTGTAGCGCGTATAAAACTCTTCCAGATACTGCTGGTAATCCATCAGAAAAGCGTGATTGTCCAGCTCTTCGATGCCAATGTGGCGTCCGGCGCGTAACTGGCTGTCCAGTGCCGGAAAAATCGGATTTGCCAGTGCCTGTGCCAGTTTAACCGGCATCACTTGTTCAATATTTGTCGATGACATGTGCCTGCACCTTGGCTCCGTAATCATTAATGGCTTGCCATTCCACAGGCAAGCCGGCTAAATCGGCTTCCGCTACGCCCAGCCGCACGGCCTGATCCACCACAATACGCGCCAGGTCAAAGTGACGCGCGCGTGGATATTGAGCCAGATAGTCGCGCATCACAGCGGCGAGGTTGAGCGGTTTTTGCTGCGTTTTATAAATCTCTAAGGCTTCTTCAATCATGGCCGCCAGCTGCTCGCGAATTTCATTGAATTCTTCAAACTCCAGCTCGGCCGGCAATTCGCCCATCACTTCGTCATTGCGCAGCGTCAGTTCATCGTCACGCATATCGTACAGACGTTCGGCGTTGGCATAGGTGAGCGCCCAGGGCGCATCAAAATAGTTCTGCACAGAAACACGCAAACGCTGGGCGAAAACGCGGTTTTTGTCCATATCGATGGCGGTACGAATAAATTTGTGCACGTGGCGATCGTAGCCAATCCAGAGATCGATGGCCTGCTGCCCCCAACTGGTAATGCGATCGAGTTTGCTTTGCAAATCGAAAACCAGTTTGTCGACAAACCCCAGATCCGGGCTGTCCAGCGTGGCATCCTGAATGCGCAGCAGATTTTCCTGCAGCTTATCGCCCGCCGCCTCCAGCGTATCCTGCAGTTCACGCAGCGTACCTGAGGTTTCCGACAGCAACATTTCACAGCTTGAAATCGCGGCTCGCCAGTCTTTGTTCAGCAATTCGGCAATATCCGTCTTAACCGCCTGCTGTTGCTCATCCATCAGGCGCTGCGTCATATCGATACTGTCGAAGATTTCGGCCACCGAATATTTCAGCGGCGCGAACACGTTGCGGTGCCAGTGAAATTCATCGCCGTTTTCCTGAGCCGCATCCGCGGCGCGCTTCAGCTCCGCCGCCACGATAGAAAGCTGCATTGACAGGCGCAGCGTGGAGAATTCCCGCTGGCGAATATAGTAATCAGTGATGCCAATGGCCAACGGGGTCAGCCGATAAATCGCATTGCCCTCGGTTAACTCACTGGTAAAGCGGTTTAACAGGCGCTGGCGCACCATATCGTTGATGGCGTTGTTGGCGCGTGCCAACACCGTTTCACTGGTTTGCTCAAAGGCTTTACTGACGTGACGAAACGCATCAATCAGGTCACCTTCGCTCATTTCACCGTCCATGCGTTCGCCATTTAGCGTGGCGATGGCCAGCAAAAAAGCCAGACGTTCAACTGGCAGCGCAAGCGAGAAGTCATTCTTGCGCGCCCAGGATACCAGCTCCGGTACCGTCTGGGAAAATTCACTCATAATTCGTCCTTCTGCCCGGGTTTGCGCGCGGTCACGTGGATGTAACGCCCTAAGCTTAAAAAGGGTTCCTGGCGGCAAAAGCGCCGCTCCATCTCAATAATTTCGTCGTCGCTCTTTGGCTCGCCTTTAGGCGGCTTCATATAATCGCTGAATACGCGAATCCCGGCGCGCCGTTCAATCTGAAAACCACAGTTCTGCAGCCAACGATACACGTCATCGGGATCGCGGGGATAGTCCGGTGACAGCGTGCGCTTCTTGCGTTTGGTCAAGTTAGTGCGGAGATAACCCAAGTTGCCCAGCGTCAGGGTGCGTAATGTTAACCCATGCAGGTTGTAAAACATCAACGACAGCACGCCGCCGGGGCGCAGTGTATCAAACAAGGCTTTTAACACCGCCTCAGGTTCCGCAACCCACTCAAGCACAGCGTGAAACAATACCAGATCCACCGGCTTATCCAAATGTTCACCAACCTGCTGCGCGCTAATTTGTTTGAATTGCATGTTGTGGCTCACACCCAGCGCATCCGCATTTTCCTGGGCTCGGCGTAACATCTCTCCGGAAAGATCGCACAGCAGTATCTGGTGGCCCCGCCCAGCCAGCCCGCTGGACATCTGACCGATGCCGCCGCCCGCATCCAGTACGTTCAGCGCGGAGGATGACAGGCTGGGAAGAATCGTTTCCAGCTCATCCCATAAGATGGCCTGACGCACCAGGCCTTTGGTTGTGCCGTAAATGTTTTGCGAAAATTTATCCGCGAGATCGTCAAAGTTACGATCCTGCATGGCGTGGGCTCCGGTATGCTGCGGTGAAACATATGCTATTTTGTCACAGGTACAGTAAGAATGAAGCTTTGATACCATTCTTGCGCTCTGGCTGCTGTTTTTTCGGACAACAAGAGGTTTTTTACATGGTTTTCATGCTGAAAAAGGCCGTCGGTAGCCTGTTGCTGCCCTTGCCTTTTCTGCTTTTACTGATGGCGGCAGGCATTTTACTGCTTTGGTTCAGCCGCTGGCAGAAAAGCGGCAAAATACTCATCTCGGTGAGCTGGCTGATGATATTACTGATAAGCCTACAGCCTGTGGCAGACCGCCTGTTATTGCCGGTGGAGTCGCACTATTCGACATGGAATGGTAGCCAGAAAGTGGACTACATAGTGGTACTGGGTGGAGGCTATACCTACAATCCTGCCTGGGCACCCAGCTCAAACTTGTTGAACAACAGTTTGCCTCGCGTGACAGAGGGCGTGCGTCAGTGGCTGCGTAACCCGCAGGCAACGATGGTCTTTACTGGTGCTGCTGCAGGGCACAATCCCAAAAGTAATGCGTGGGTGGCCGCACAGGTCGCCAAAAGCCTTGGCGTGCCTGACGCTCATATTCATATTCTGGATCAACCCAAGGATACTGAGCAGGAAGCGCGGGCGGTCAGCGCAGTGATTGGGCATCATTCCTTTTTGCTGGTCACATCAGCAAATCATATGCCGCGTGCCATGCGTTTCTTCCAGCAGGCAGGGCTTAACCCGATTGCCGCACCGGCGAACCAGTTGGCAATTACCTCCCCGCTCAACTGGTGGGAGCGGGCTTTTCCTTCTCCGCTGTGGATGAGCCACAGCGAACGCGCCATCTATGAAACGCTTGGCAGTGTATTGCAACGCATTAATCCCGCCCCCGAAACACCCGCTTCGTAAAAGCCTAAAAGGATGCGCACGACGCCGCGCGTATCCTTAAGTTGGGTGATCAGAAGAGCGGATAGCCGTTTTCACGCCCTGAACCTGACGGATAACCTCAGCCGCGCATGGCAGCACGCACACGAATCAGGTCCTCTGGCGTATCGACCCCAACGCCCGGCACCGTTTTTGCTACCGCCACGTGAATCTTTTCGCCGTACCACAGCACCCGGAGCTGCTCGAGTAATTCAATCTGCTCAAGGGGACAAGGTGCCCAGTCGATGTAACGGCGAATAAAGCCTGCCCGGTAGGCGTAAATGCCAATGTGCCGTAGCAGCGTATCGCCGATTCGATCGCGTGATTCCGCATAGCGCTCACGGTCCCAGGGAATGGTCGCGCGAGAAAAATACAGCGCATAGCCTTTGGCATCCATAACCACTTTCACGGCGTTAGGATTAAAGGCTTCTTCTGCATCGGTAATGGGCACGGCCAGCGTCGCCATACCGGCCTCAGACTGCGCCAGATTATTCGCCACCTGGTGCACGATGTCGGCCGGGATCATCGGCTCATCACCCTGAACATTGACGATAATTTGATCGTCTGCAAACTGATACTTCTCGATCACCTCAGCAAGGCGTTCTGTGCCTGAATGATGATCGGCGCGCGTGATGCAGACTTCGCCTCCCGCCGCTTCCACTGCGCTGGCCACATCCGGGTGATCGGTCGCCACGATAACCCGGCTGGCACCGGATTCTCGCGCGCGTTCCATCACATGTACCACCATCGGCTTGCCATGAATATCGACCAAGGGTTTACCGGGTAGACGGGTTGAGGCATAACGAGCAGGAATGATGGCAATAAAACTCATGGATGGATCTCTTCAACCGACAAGGTACGGGCTTCGTTTTCCAACAGGACCGGAATGCCATCGCGCACCGGAAAAGCCAGTGCATCAGGCTTGCAGATCAGTTCTTGCTGTTCGTTGTTGTAATACAGCTTGCCATTGCAAACCGGGCAGGCAACGATTTCGAGTAAACGGTGATCCATATATCCTCCATCACGGACCGATAGCGTAAGCGCTAAAGCATATCACAGCGTTGATAAGAGCGGGTAAACCACACCGACTGTGGCATCACGAATTATCCAGCGGCCACAACCGCGGCCAGTGTGCCCGCAACGCCGGAGGAGCCTGCTGTATCACGACCGTCTCTGCACCCTGCCAGCGCGCGAAACGGGTAATTGCCCGTTGTGCATCCTGAAGAAAGGAGGCGGTGACGGAGACGTCGTGCTCCAGCCAGATATTTTTGATCTCCAACTGACGTGACGCGCGAATCATTCGTGCATCCAGCCGGGCTTTAAGCTGACCACGATGCAGCAAAGGTAAAACGAAGTAACCGTACCTGCGCTTTTCGGCAGGCGTGTAGCATTCGATACGGTAGTCAAAATCAAACAGTTCTCGCGCCCGCTTTCGATCCCAGACCACGGGATCAAACGGGGATAACAGCGCGGTGTGCGTCGCTTTCAAAGGCGTCGTTAATCCGGGCAGCGCGTTCTGGTGCAGCCACATCGCGCCCATCCCCTTCACCTCAACCGGAATAATATCTCCCGTGGCCTGTGCCGATTGGATAAAGTCTTTGATCGGTGCCTGTTTCAGCCGGTAATAATCGGCCAGCCATTCACTGCGAAAAATTCCCAGGCTGCGCGCACTGTTCATCAACATCAATCGTACCGCTTCATCCTCGCCGATCGCGTGGATCGCATCCTGCCAGTCCGGCATCACCCGGGTGCGTAAATCGTAGACTCGCTGAAAATTTCGGCGCTCTGCTACCATCAATTCACCTGCACTAAACAGATTTTCAAGATGCCTCTTGTGCGGTTTCCACGCCCACCATCCCGGTTTATGATTTTTTTCGGTGGCAAAATCGGCCGATCTGACGGGGCCGTTATCGCGGATATAGGTCAGTAAATCGGCCATCTCCTGCTGATACTCGGCAGCCCACTGCGCACTGTATTTCCAGCCCAGGCGTTCGGGCGAGAGCATGCGATGTCGCAGTAATTTGTAATCGTTGCGTGGAATAAAGCAGGCTTCGTGGGCCCAGTACTCAAAAATGTCCCCCTGAGCCAGGGATGTATCCAGCCAGGATTGAGGGTAATCACCTAAGCGACTAAACAGCACCAGATAAGGGCTTCGGGCAACCACATTGATGGTGTCGATTTGTAGTAAGGCCATTCGGCTAATACAGTCTGGGATGTCCTGCTGACGCGCCCGGCGGGCTGCCGGACGAAGCAGCCCCTGAGCTGCGAGGTGGATGTTACGTGCCTGCTGTCGCGAAAGTGAATGTATGTTCATTCTCTTCCTTATCAGATGGGGAGGTCAGTACTTTGCCCGGTGTCCAGACGTACGGCAAAGGTTTTCGATATCCTTTAACAGCAAGGTGGCTGCCTCGGCGTGCAGCTGTGCATCAACCGGCAGATACCACCACGAGGGTTGTGCGAATGCCCGGCACTTTACCGCATCTTTTTCGGTCATCAACAGCATCTGCTCAGGCTGCAGCAGACGCGAAAGTTCTTCTACGCTGTAAGCATGGTGGTCGGCAAAAGCGATTTCCGCTACAGGCGTTAACCCCTGCTGCTTTAAGGTGTTAAAGAAGCGTGGAGGATGACCAATTCCCGCCATAGCAACAACGTTATGAAAGGTGCTGAGCGGGCGTTGTTCACCGCTCAGTAGATGCGTCGCCCTGCCCGGGCGCAGTTGCATCGCAATTTCACCTGCCTGCGGTTCGCCGCCGTTGACGATAACGGCATCCACCGTTTTGAGACGTGAAGCGCGTTCGCGCATTGGGCCAGCAGGTAACCACCAGCCGTTGCCGAAACGGCGCACGCCATCCACCACGACAATCTCCCGATCGCGCTGCAAGGCGTAATGCTGCAGACCATCGTCAGTCACAATCAGATCCAGTTCGTGATGCTTCAGGAGAACGTCAATGGCCTCACGGCGGCGCGGCGCAACAGCCACGGGCGCGCCCGTGCGCTGGGCGATCAGAACGGGTTCGTCACCCGCCTGTTCAGTGGCGGTTGCGGCAGTGACCTGCAACGGATAATGGTCTGCTTTACCGCCATAGCCTCGTGAAATCACGCCAACACGCAGGCCGCGTTGTTGCAGGGCCTCTACCAGCCAAATCACCACCGGCGTTTTGCCGTTCCCGCCTGCGGTTAAATTCCCGACGACCACGACAGGCACGGGCGCACGCCAGCTTTTGCGCCAGCCGCGTTGAAAACTGAAGCGGATCAATGCCGTAATCGCCCCGTATAGCACACTAAGGGGCCATAACAGCACCCATAAGGGCGATCGCCCGCTCCAGATGCGCTCAATCATTGGCCAAATTGCATTTTATGAAGTTGGGCATAGGCGCCTTTTTCAGCAAGGAGCACAGCGTGCGTGCCGCGCTCAATGATTTTGCCCTCTTCCACGACCACAATTTCATCCGCTTTTTCGATAGTCGACAGGCGGTGTGCAATCACCAGGGAGGTACGGTTTTTCTGCAACTCATCCAGGGCTGACTGAATAGCACGCTCAGATTCCGTATCCAGCGCCGAAGTGGCCTCGTCAAGAATCAGGATAGGACAGTCGCGCAGTAACGCACGCGCAATGGCGATGCGTTGACGCTGACCGCCAGACAACAGGACGCCGTTTTCGCCGATAACCGTATCCAGCCCTTTATCCATTTTATTGATAAAATCCATGGCATGAGCCATGGTCGCCGCTTTTTCAATCTCCTCACGGCTGTACTGCTCGCTGCGCGCATAGGCAATGTTATTGGCGACGGTATCATTAAACAGATGCACATTTTGGGACACCAGCGCGACCTGATTACGCAATGACGATAAGGTGTACTCGCGCAAATCGTAGCCATCCAGCAAAATGTTGCCCTGCTGAATATCATAAAAACGGGTCAGCAGGCTTGCCATGGTCGATTTACCCGAGCCTGAACGCCCCACCAGGGCTACCGTTTTGCCTGCCGGCAGCGCCAGATTGATCTCTTTTAAGGCAGGCGTTTCACGGCCCGGATAGGTAAAGGTCACATTACGGAACTCGACATCCCCTTTCGCGCGGGTAATTTCACGCTTACCGTTGTCAATTTCCTGCTCGCTGTCCAGAATGGAGAACAGCGTCTGGCAGGCCGCCATACCACGCTGGAACTGAGCATTCACGTTGGTCAGTGACTTCAGCGGGCGCATCAGCGCAATCATGGATGAGAACACCACCGTGATCGTACCGGCGGTCAAGGTATCCATCACGCTGGGGAAACTCGCCGCATAAAGCACAAACGCCAGCGCCAGCGAGGCGATTAGCTGAATAACCGGATCGGAGATTGAGGACGCTGACACCAGCTTCATACCCTGCTGGCGCATACGGTTGCTGACCTTGGCAAAACGCGCCGATTCGATTTCCTGTCCGCCAAAAATCAGCACTTCTTTATGCCCTTTCAGCATCTGCTCGGCGCTGGTTGTCACCTGCCCCATGGTGTTTTGCATGGATTTGCTGATGTTGCGGAAGCGCTTCGACACCATACGAATGGCAAAGGAAACAATGGGGGCGAGCACGATGAGAATCAGCGACAGCTGCCAGCTGTAATAGAACATCATGATAAACAGGCCGATGATGGACGCGCCTTCGCGCACGACCGTGACCAGTGCGCCTGATGAAGACGATGCAACCTGCTCCGAGTCATAGGTGATACGCGAGAGGAGCGTACCCGTAGACTGCTGATCGAAGAAGGCCACCGGCATGCCCATCATATGACTGAACAGACGCCGGCGCATATTCATGACCACATTCCCGGACACCCAGGAAATGCAGTAGCTGGAAATATAGCTACTTACGCCGCGAACCAGCATCAAGCCAATAACTGCCAACGGCATCCACAGCATCACGGACCTGTCCGCTTTACCAAAGCCGTCATCCAGCAAAGGCTTCAACAGGGAGAGCATTAACGTATCGCCTGCGGCATTAATAATCAGGGCCGTAGCCGCCACAATTAAGCCAGCTTTGTTGGGTGCGATCATCGGCCAGAGTCGACGGAATGTCTGCCACGTTGAGAGATCTTTATCTTGATGCATTATTTATTCACGTTGTTGGAAATAGCCGGCCATTCTACCTGGATTCGCGTTTGACGCCAAACCACTGATGATACCAACGGGGCATTAATTGTTCTCTGAGGGTAAAAACCTGCATTTTACCTTGACCCACTCTGATGCTTATCTGACCAGATTGCCCTGTATCGAGCCAGTTATAGCCATATTCATGGTAATTACGTAATACAGATTTAGCCGGCATTCGCCATGCATTATAGCGCGCCAGAGAGGCAATTGCGGTGTGCCCGGCCACGCTACGAAGCAGTAATCGGGAGGATGACGTGCGGCTGCCATGATGGGGAACCTGCAAAATATCGGCTTTTAGCTGCTGCTTCTCCAGCCTGACCAACTGTTGCTCAGCCAGTTTTTCCAGATCGCCGGTCAGTAACAGCCGGACATTTCCGTCATCAACGCTCACCACACAGGAGTCGTTATTTTCACCGTTATTAGGTGAACGGAGTGGCCAGAGCACGCTGAAATTTAGCTGCTTCCAACGCCATGTTGCTCCCCGAACGCAGGCCAAGTGGTGCGTTCCCCCCAGGCTGCTGCGCACCTTTATCCCAGGCCAGCGTTGCAGAATGGCATCGAGCCCGCCGGTATGATCGAGATGTCTGTGGCTCAGGATAACCTCCTGCAGTACCAGACCTTTATGTTGTAACCAGGGCGTAATCACGCGTGTTCCTGCATCACTGTTTTGCCAGCGTGGTCCCGTATCGTACAGCACGGCCTCACGGCCCTGACTTATGACCACGCTCAAGCCATGCCCGACATCCAGCATATCAATGCGCCATTCCCTTTCCGGTTTATAGTGGCGGGAAAACACCATGGCCAGTGCGATAGCGCTGCAACTCCACGGCAGGCTGAACAGTGCACCAGTGCGCCAGACCAGCAAGCCGCCCCACACCATGAGCATAAAAAAGGTTGCCCCCTGCAACGGCCACCAGCCCGGCGGCAACAGCGCCAGGCTGGTTAACAGAAAACGAAGAGATCCCTCAGCCGCCAGCCAAAACCAGGTGGAGAGTGCCGGCACCGGTAGCAGCATCGCAACCAGTATTAACGGCACCGTGATAAATGACACCACCGGAATGGCCAGCAGATTGGCGATCAGCGCCGTTGTACTGATGCCGTGGAACATGCCCGCCTGTAACGGTAGCATCATAATCATCATGCCTGACTGCAGGTGGAGAAGCTGTATCGGTAACCAGCGGCGTGCGTGCCGAAAGCGTGCTGCCAGTGGGAACCAGTGGTACCAGGTTAACAGCATGGCTACCGCCATCACAGAAAGCCAGAAGCTGTCAGAGAGTACCGTAAGCGGGTTGACGGCAAGCAGTAAACCCACACACAGCGTCCAGACTTGCCAGCTACTCAACTGCACGCCAACGAAACGTGTTACAGCCCAGAGTGTCAGTGCCAGTAATGCCCGCTGCGCAGGTGCATGCGCCCCGGAAAGCCAGGTATACAGCGCGGCAAAAAGCCAGCCCATGATGACAGGATACAAATAGCTGACAGCGCGGGCCGGGAACAGAATCTGGCTTCCTCGTGCCAGTAACCACCCTGTCCCTGCTGCCAAAGCAATGTGCATGCCTGAAATTGCCATAAGATGCGCGGTACCGGTCTCCCGTAACAGCTGTCGGGTCGCCTCACTGAGGTTGTCCCGAATGCCAAAGGCTAACGCTTCAAGCGTGGCTGAGGCAGACAAGTGGCCGTTTTGCTGACGATGGTGAGTGATAAATCGCCAGCGCACGCTGCAGGAGGCGTGCGTGATGGTCTGGGAAACAATGCGTCCCTGCACGGGTGCATGATTCGCCATGGCGAAGCGCTGCGCATCGAACGCCCCTTCGTTGAGCCTGGCATGCACCGCTCTCAGCCTGAGCATCATCTTTCCACGCTGACCGGGGCAATACTCACTGGCGTTATCCGGCAACGAAAGCCACGCAAAGCGTGGCGGGAAGAGAATGTGGTCGTCCATTTTTAGCAATCTGACTTTGATGCGCGAATGCGCCTGCTGGACGTCCTCAATTTGCACATCAAACTTCCCCGGGGCAGCAATCATCATTTCGGTATCGTTTACCAGTGATTGTGCATTAAAAAGCCCCCATGCCGTGAACAGGAGCGTCACGCCGGCGATGCGGATATTTTGATGAGACAAGGCAAGCAGGCAGACACCACTTAACAGCAGCACCACCATGGTGAAAGGGGAAGGCAGCCCGGGTAACACCAGTAAGGGTAACGTCGTGATCGCGGCGATTCTTGCCAGTAAAATCCATGTCAACATAATGCATCCCGCTCCTGTCGTGCCACAAGTATGCCGCACGACTTCTCAGGATAAAGTGCATTCGTTGTTCAGCAGGTGAAGGATCGCAGTAAAAATCGGCCGTTACAGCGAAGAGTCATTTTTCTGGAAGAGAGATCCATCGCAGGTGACAGGCAAAAAAAAACGACATCCGGAGATGTCGTTTAGGCGGTTCGGTATCGGCTTAGCCGTAAATGTTTGCACGATCACGCAGTTCTTTGCCCGGCTTGAAGTGGGGAACGTATTTACCTTCCAGATCCACTTTGTCACCCGTTTTCGGGTTACGACCGGTGCGCGGAGCGCGATAATGCAACGAAAAGCTGCCGAATCCCCGGATTTCAATGCGTTCGCCCTGTGCCAGCGTCGTGGCCATGTGCTCCAGCATTTCTTTGACTGCATCCTCAACGACTTTCGCCGGTATATGAGTATGCTGTCCCGCCAGCCTTTCAATCAGTTCTGACTTGGTCATGTAACCTCCGGTTAATCCCTACAGGAATGTATGACAGCTTTTACCGAAACCGGGCGAATAAATCCGCCCGGTGCAAGGTCGATTACTCGCCTTTAGCCGCTTTGAACGCTTCAGCCATAGCGCTAGAGAAGTTGCCTTCTTCCTGTTTGGTGTTAACAGTATTGATGGCTTCTTTCTCATCAGCCTGGTCTTTCGCACGAACAGACAGGCTAACAACGCGGTTTTTACGGTCAACGCCGGTGAATTTAGCTTCAACGTCGTCGCCTACGTTCAGAACCAGTGTAGCGTCTTCGATACGGTCCAGTGAAGCTTCAGAAGCGCGCAGGTAACCTTCAACGCCGTCTGCTAATTCAACTGTAGCACCTTTAGCATCAACTGCAGTCACTTTACCGGTGACGATGGCACCTTTCTTGTTCAAAGTGATGTAGTTGTTGAACGGATCTTCTGCCAGCTGTTTAACGCCCAGAGAGATACGCTCGCGCTCTGCATCAACCTGCAGTACAACGGCAGCGATTTCGTCACCTTTTTTGTACTCACGAACGGCTTCTTCGCCAGTCGCGTTCCAGGAGATGTCAGACAGGTGAACCAGACCGTCGATGCCGCCGTCCAGGCCGATGAAGATACCGAAGTCAGTGATTGACTTGATTTTACCTTCAACGCGATCGCCTTTATTGTGCGTCTCGGCGAACTGCTGCCATGGGTTAGATTTGCACTGCTTCAGACCCAGGGAGATACGACGACGCTCTTCATCGATGTCCAGAACCATGACTTCAACCACATCGCCTACGTTGACAACTTTAGACGGATGGATGTTTTTGTTGGTCCAGTCCATTTCTGAAACGTGTACCAGACCTTCAACGCCTTCTTCGATTTCTACGAAGCAGCCGTAATCAGTCAGGTTGGTCACACGGCCAGTCAGCTTGGTGCCTTCTGGATAGCGCTTAGCGATAGCCACCCATGGATCTTCGCCCAGTTGCTTCAGACCCAGAGATACACGGGTACGCTCGCGGTCGAATTTCAGGACTTTAACGTTGATTTCATCGCCAACATTCACGATCTCGCTTGGATGCTTAACGCGCTTCCAGGCCATATCAGTGATGTGCAGCAGGCCGTCAACGCCGCCCAGATCAACGAACGCACCGTAGTCAGTCAGGTTCTTAACGATACCTTTGACTTCCATGCCTTCCTGCAGGTTTTCCAGCAGCTGATCGCGCTCTGCACTGTTCTCAGATTCGATAACCGCACGACGTGAAACCACGACGTTGTTGCGTTTCTGATCCAGCTTGATCACTTTGAATTCAAGCTCTTTGCCTTCCAGGTGCAGCGTGTCACGCACTGGACGCACATCTACCAGTGAACCTGGCAGGAACGCACGGATACCGTTCAGCTCAACTGTGAAGCCACCTTTGACTTTGCCGTTGATAATACCGGTAACAGTTTCAGCTTCTTCGTAAGCTTTTTCCAGCGTGATCCAAGCTTCATGACGCTTAGCTTTCTCACGGGACAGCAGAGTTTCACCGAAGCCGTCTTCCACTGCGTCCAGAGCAACGTCAACTTCGTCACCAACCTGGATTTCCAGTTCGCCGGCTGCGTTTTTGAACTGCTCTGCAGGAATTGCAGATTCAGATTTCAGGCCCGCATCAACCAGAACAACGTCTTTGTCGATAGAGACAACGACGCCACGAACGATGGAACCCGGGCGGGTTTCGATTTCTTTCAGGGATTCTTCAAATAGTTGAGCAAAAGATTCAGTCATATTGATAATCTTAGGATTCTTCAATTTAACGTCCATCTGACTTCATGTCGGATGGGGTTGTTTCACATGCCCTGCACCGGATCCCTGGCACAGGGTTAATACAATTCGTTTAAGCCAAAATGTTAAATGCCCAGCGTTTTGCGGGCATAATCCAGCGCTTTATCAATAACTTGCTCGATAGACATCTGTGTTGAATCCAACACTAACGCATCTTCAGCAGGCACTAATGGCGCTATAGCGCGGTTACGATCGCGGTCATCGCGCTCTTTTATCTCGGCTAAAAGGCGATCAAAGTTAACATTAAAGCCCTTGTCCTGCAACTGTAGCATACGTCGTTCTGCACGGACTTCCGGACTGGCATCAAGGAAAATTTTCACAGGCGCGTCGGGGAAAACAACGGTTCCCATATCACGTCCATCGGCAATCAGGCCGGGAGCCTCGCGAAAGGCACGCTGGCGGCGTAACAGGGCTTCACGCACGCGAGGAAATGCCGCAACCCGCGACGCGGTATTGCTCACTTCCTGGGTGCGAATTTCGCTGGTGACTTCTTCGCCTTCAAGGATGACCTGCATCTCACCGTTCTGTGAGATGAAGCGCACATCAAGGTGAGCGGCAATCGGCACCAGTCCTTCTTCAGATTCGATATCAACCTGGTGATGTAAAGCAGCTAACGCCAGAACACGGTAAATCGCGCCAGAGTCCAGTAAATGCCACTGCAATGCTTCCGCCATCGCTTTGCACAGGGTGCCCTTTCCCGCACCACTTGGCCCATCAATAGTTATGACCGGGGCAGTTGCTGTCATTATTCCCTCCTGTTGCTGCGCGCATTTTGGCCAGTTGGCCATCACAAATGTCGGGCATTATACGCTGCCCTGCGACACGGCGTTACCCTTAAGAGAGAAGGTTAGGCGAAATTTCGTCAGAAAAAGGGCTTTTTTGACGCGAGAAATGGGACGGGGGAAACGGCCCGGTGAAATACTCACCGGGCACAAGACTCAGGCGTTATGGCTAATTTTCGCCAGTTGCTCAAAATAGTCAGGGAAGGTTTTAGCAGTACAGCCCGGGTCAAGAATCGTTACGGGTGTGTCTGATAACGCCACCAGCGAAAAACACATGGCCATACGATGGTCGTTATAGGTTCCGATGTCAGCATGCATCAGCCTTGCCGGCGGGGTAATACGGATAAAGTCGTGCCCTTCTTCGACTTCAGCCCCAACCTTACGGAGTTCTGTTGCCATCGCCGTCAGGCGATCGGTTTCTTTAACCCGCCAGTTGTAGATATTGCGCAGTTGGGTCGTGCCTTCAGCAAACAGCGCGGCAGTGGCAATGGTCATCGCGGCATCAGGAATATGGTTCATATCCATATCAACAGCCTGTAACTTGCCCGCCGTACAGGCAATGAAATCGTCACCCCACTCAATGGTGGCACCCATTTTTTCCAGCACGTCAGCAAAACGAATATCGCCCTGCACGCTGTCTCGACCGATACCGGTCACGCGCACAGTGCCGCCTTTAATCGCGGCCGCCGCCAGGAAATAGGACGCAGAAGACGCATCGCCCTCCACCAGATACTCCCCCGGTGACTGATACTGCTGTTTTCCCTGGATCAGGAAATGCTGGTAGTGCTGATTTTCAACCTCCACGCCAAAACAGCGCATCAGGTGCAGGGTAATGTCGATGTAAGGTTTCGAGACCAGATCGCCTTTAATTGTGATTCGCGTGTCCTCTTCAGCTAACGGCGCCGTCATCAGCAATGCGGTCAAAAACTGACTGGATACGCTACCGTCCACAGTGACCTCTCCGCCCGTAAAGCCGCCACGCAGACGAACAGGGGGATAATCCGTATTCTCAAGGTAATCGATTTGGGCGCCGCCCTGACGTAGCGCGTCAACCAGATGCCCTATCGGCCGCTCTTTCATCCGCGGTTCGCCCGTCAGCACCACATCCTGCTCGCCAAGGCACAGCGCCGCAGCCAGCGGACGCATAGCCGTACCCGCATTGCCCAGGAAGAGTTCAACGGGCTGTGACGCCTGAAGCGGTCCGCCCTTTCCGATAACGTCGCAAACGGTACGATCGCTGGAAAGCGTGAAATCGACGCCCAGAGCCTTAAGCGCATTAAGCATGTGCTTAACATCATCACTGTCCAGCAGATTAGTGAGTCGGGTTTTGCCGTTCGCCAATGCGGCCAGCAACAGCGCGCGGTTTGAAACACTCTTGGAGCCGGGCAAATTAACCGTGCCATTTACGCGAGCAATGGGCTGAAGGGTCAGGGAATCTTGCATGTGAAACTCTATCCTCAAAAAAACGACAACTCCGCCGTATGGCGGAGTCAGGTGTCAGCAACCCCACTGACTGGGGACTAATCAGCCGTGGCGGCGTTCGAAATCGATCATGAAGTCTGTGAGGGCTTTAACACCTTCCAGCGGCATTGCATTGTAGATGGATGCACGCATGCCGCCAACAACGCGATGGCCTTTTAAGGCATGCAAACCTGCTTTAAATGACTCCTCCAGGAACAGGCCGTCGAGTGACGCATCCGCCAGCTGGAAAGGAATATTCATTCGCGAACGGTTCAGCAGAGCGACATCATTACGGTAGAAATCACTCTTATCGATGAGGGCGTAAAGCAAGCCGGCTTTTGCCTGATTAATTTTTTCAATTTCACCGACGCCGCCTTTCTGCTTCAACCACTTGAAGACCAGACCGCTCAGATACCAGGCGAACGTTGGCGGCGTGTTGAACATGGAGTCGTTTTCCGCCAGAACACTGTAATCCAGAATGGAAGGTACACTTTGATGCGCTTTACCTAACAGATCGTCCCGGACGATGACCAGGGTAATGCCCGCCGGACCAATATTTTTCTGGGCGCCCGCATAAATCACGCCATAGCGGCTGACATCAATAGAGCGGGATAAAATCGTGGAAGAGAGATCGGCCACGACGACCTTGTCGCCGAAATCAGGTTCTTCATCAATGGCAACGCCGTCAATGGTTTCATTCGGGCAGAAGTGCAAATAGGCTGCGGCATCGCTCACGTCCCACTCACGCATAGGCAGAATGGCGCGTTTCCCCTCAAGGGTCGTTTTGACATCCAGCGTGCGGGGCGAACAATATTTTGCCGCTTCTTTAATGGCGCTGTGCGCCCAGTAGCCGCCGTCGGCATAATCTGCACTGGTGGCGCTGCCCAGCAGGTTGCCCGGTACCGCAGCAAACTGCGCACGTGCGCCGCCGTGGCAGAATAAAACTTTGTAATTAGAGGGGATTTTTAGCAGATCACGGAAGTCCGCTTCCGCTTCCTCGGCCACCTGAATAAACTCTTTACTGCGGTGACTGATCTCCATTACTGAAGTCCCCAGACCATGCCAGTTTGTCAATTCTTGTTCTGCACGGCGGAGCACTTCGCTCGGCAGCATCGCTGGGCCAGAGCTAAAATTATAAATTTGCGTCATTTCCCTCACCACTGTCATATCGAACGGTTATGAATAACGATTCGGTTTTATCACTGCATTCTGGTGGCTGCAATCATAAATCTAACACCGGTCACATTTTTTCAGCACGGCGCACCGGAGGTTATGTTACCAATGCAAGCCAACACAAAATATTGTGAGGGGCGTTCCTTTCACTCATTGCCGGTATTGGCAGACAAACCCTGACATGAGAAAACGTCCAGTAAAATTGCAGCGACTTGATAGCGAACAGGCGGTAAAAAACGTATCATTGCGCGCTTTAGGCACCCTATACACAGAGAGAGCGGCACCATGACGCAAACTTTTATCCCGGGCAAAGATGCCGCCCTGGAAGACTCCATTACGCGTTTCCAGACCAAATTGCAGGATCTGGGCTTTAATATAGAAGAAGCTTCCTGGCTTAATCCTGTTCCACACGTCTGGTCTGTGCATATTCGCGACCGCGACTGTCCACTCTGCTTTACCAACGGTAAAGGTGCCAGCAAGAAAGCCGCCCTGGCCTCCGCATTGGGTGAATATTTTGAGCGCCTGTCCACGAACTATTTTTTTGCCGATTTCTGGCTGGGTAACCGCATCGCTCAAAGCGATTTTGTTCATTACCCAAATGAAAAATGGTTTGCGCTTCCGGAAGATGACAGCCTGCCTGAGGGGATCCTGGACTCACGCCTGCGTGCCTTTTACGATCCTGAAAATGCGGTGGCCGCATCAGACCTGATCGATCTCCAGTCGGGTAACAGCGAACGCGGTATTTGCGCCCTGCCTTTTACCCGCCAGTCGGATCAGCAAACCGTCTATATCCCGATGAATATCATTGGCAACCTTTACGTATCGAACGGCATGTCGGCCGGCAATACGGCCAATGAGGCGCGGGTACAGGGATTATCCGAGGTCTTTGAGCGCTACATTAAGAACCGTATCATTGCCGAATCGATCAGCCTCCCAGCCATCCCTGAGTCAGTGATGGCGCGCTACCCTTCCGTGGTCGAGGCCATTGCGCGCCTGGAAGCGGAAGGCTTCCCAATTTTTGCGTATGACGCGTCGCTGGGCGGTAACTATCCGGTTATCTGTGTGGTCCTGTTTAACCCTGCCAATGGCACCTGTTTCGCGTCCTTCGGTGCGCATCCGGACTTTGGCGTTGCGCTAGAGCGCACCGTTACTGAACTGCTTCAGGGCCGCAGCCTCAAGGATTTGGACGTCTTTACCCCGCCCACCTTTGATGATGAAGAAGTGGCAGAGCACGCCAATCTGGAAACTCACTTTATTGATTCAAGCGGCCTGATTTCCTGGGATATGTTTAAAGAAACGGCCGATTATCCCTTTGTTGACTGGACGTTTGCAGGTACTACCGAGCAAGAGTTCAGCACACTGATGGCCATTTTTGCTGCCGAAGATCAGGAAGTTTATATCGCGGACTACGAGCACTTAGGCGTTTATGCCTGTCGCATTATTGTGCCGGGCATGTCCGATATCTATCCGGCCGAAGACCTGCTGCTGGCAAATAACAGCATGGGCGCTGATATTCGTGACACGCTGCTTGCCCTGCCCGGCAGCAACTGGAATCCAGAAGAGTATCTTGATCTCATTTCGCAGTTGGATGAAGAAGGTTTTGATGACTTCACCCGCGTCCGTGAGCTGCTTGGCCTGGCAACGGGTAAAGATAATGGCTGGTATACCTTACGCATTGGGGAGCTTAAAGCCATGCTGGCGCTGGCTGGCGGCGATCTGGATCAGGCACTGATCTGGACAGAATGGACCATGGAATTCAACGGCTCCGTGTTCAGCCCAGCGCGGGCAAATTATTATCGTTGCCTGCAAACTCTGCTCCTTCTGGCCATGGAAGACGAGCGGAATTCACTGGAATATCACGCCGCCTTCGTTCGTATGTATGGCGCAGAGGCGGTAGAAGCGGCATCCGCAGCGATCAGTGGTGAAGCGGCCTTCAACGGTCTGCAGTCGGTAGACAGCGACCTGACCGCTTTTCCTGCTCATCAGGCACTACTGGCGGCTTATGAAAAATTGCAGCGCGCTAAACGCCGCTACTGGAAAAATACCTGAGCCAGCGTTGAGCATTCACGCGGGGTAGTCTGAGAATCATGCCTGAGGCACTGAACCTGTTCAGTGCCTTTTTATTGATCCTTATGTATTCCTGCCATTAATAGATCAACGTCATTATTTTTCTGCTAAATAGCGCCACCAACAACCTACCTTGTTAACGAATCTACAATACTCAGCCTTGATTGCGCCCTCTCTTTAAACAAAACTTGCATTATTTAAAATAAATTTATTCATTATTTTTCATGACGTTACCCAAAAAAACCCCCTTTCTTATTAAACCTTTACCGTTGTTGCTCTGCTGGACATGATCTATATCAACGTTCATGACAGGTGTATTTGTTATTATTTTTTTCAGACAACTTTTGGAGTGAGTTAGTGTGAAAGCTGACAATCCTTTTAATCTGTTATTACCCGCCGCGATGGCAAAAGTGGCTGAAGACGCTGGCGTTTACAAAGCCACCAAGCATCCACTGACAACAACCTTTCTCGCGTTTACCGCAGGCATGTTTATCTCCATTGCTTTCGTCTTTTACATCACAGCCACCACCGGCAGCGGTGAAATGGCTTTCGGTATGGCTAAGCTCGTCGGGGGTATCTGTTTCTCACTCGGGTTGATACTCGTTGTGGTATGCGGTGCCGACCTGTTTACCTCCACCGTGCTGATCGTCGTTGCGAAAGCGAGTGGCCGCATCACCTGGGGGCAGCTGGCACGTAACTGGATCAACGTTTATGTCGGTAACCTGGTCGGTGCGCTGTTTTTTGTCGCGCTGATGTGGTTTTCCGGTGAGCATATGGTGGCCAACGGCGCATGGGGTTTAAACGTGTTGCAGACTGCCGACCATAAAATGCATCACACGTTTGTTGAAGCGGTCTGTCTGGGTATTCTGGCTAATTTGATGGTCTGTCTGGCGGTCTGGATGAGTTATTCAGGACGGACCTTAATGGATAAAAGCCTGATTATGATTTTGCCGGTGGCGATGTTTGTTGCCTGTGGTTTTGAACACAGTATCGCAAATATGTTTTTAATTCCTTTCGCCATCATCATTCGCGATTTTTCTGGCCCGGAGTTTTGGCATGCTGCAGGCGCGACAGCAGCGCAGTTTCCGGCCCTTTCTGTGAAAAACTTTATTTTCGACAATCTGATTCCAGTCACGCTCGGCAACATTATCGGCGGTGGCGTGCTGGTCGGATTGACCTACTGGGTAATTTACTTACGCGGTGGACACGAAGCGCACTAATCCAGCCTCGAGGGTTCATCCCAACCGGATTGACCCAAGAGCAAAAGTCTCCTTAAATAAGGCAGGTATAATATGACCGAACTTAACGCAAAACTGGCCTCAGCCTGGCAGGGTTTTACTGAAGGCGAATGGCAGAACAGCGTCAACGTACGCGACTTCATTCAGAAAAACTATACGCCGTATGAGGGCGATGAATCTTTCCTCGCTGGCGCCACCGAAGCCACCACTAAATTGTGGGAAAGCGTGCTGGAAGGCATCAAAGTTGAAAACCGAACCCACGCACCCGTCGATTTCGATACCGATCTTGCTTCTACCATCACCTCGCACGATGCCGGTTATATCAATAAATCGCTGGAAAAAGTCGTTGGCCTGCAAACGGAAGCGCCGCTGAAACGCGCCATTATTCCTTATGGCGGCATTAAGATGGTCGAGGGTTCCTGCAAAGTTTACGGGCGCGAACTTGATGCGTCACTGAAAAAAATCTTCACCGACTATCGTAAAACGCACAATCAGGGCGTGTTTGATGTTTATACCCCTGACATTTTACGCTGCCGTAAATCAGGTATATTAACCGGCCTGCCTGATGCCTATGGTCGTGGACGCATCATCGGTGACTACCGTCGTATCGCCTTATACGGCATTGATTACCTGATGGCCGATAAGTTTGCTCAGTTTGCGTCTCTGCAAAGCGATTTGGAAAATGGCGTCAACCTGGAAGCCACCATTCGTTTACGCGAGGAAATTGCTGACCAGCATCGGGCGCTTGGACAAATCAAAGAGATGGCAGCCAAATATGGTCATGATATCTCAGGTCCGGCGACCAATGCCGTCGAAGCCGTTCAGTGGACCTATTACGGCTATCTTGCCGCAGTAAAATCACAGAACGGTGCAGCCATGTCCTTTGGCCGTGTGTCAACCTTCCTGGACGTGTTCATTGAGCGCGATCTCAACGCCGGTAAGCTGAACGAAGCGCAGGCGCAGGAACTGATTGACCACCTGGTGATGAAACTGCGCATGGTCCGCTTCCTGCGCACGCCTGAGTACGATGAACTGTTCTCTGGCGACCCCATCTGGGCAACGGAATCGCTGGCCGGTATGGGCGTTGACGGGCGTACGCTGGTGAGTAAAACCACCTTCCGTTTCCTCAATACCCTCTACACCATGGGCCCTTCACCTGAGCCTAACATGACCATTCTGTGGTCTGAGAAGCTGCCGGTTAACTTTAAAAAGTATGCGGCGAAAGTGTCTATTGATACGTCATCATTGCAGTATGAAAACGACGACCTGATGCGTCCCGATTTCGACAACGATGACTATGCAATTGCCTGCTGCGTCAGCCCGATGATTGTCGGTAAGCAAATGCAATTCTTCGGTGCCCGCGCCAACCTGGCGAAAACCCTGCTCTACGCAATCAATGGCGGCGTGGACGAAAAACTGAAAATGCAGGTCGGACCAAAAGAAGCCAGGATTACCGATGAGGTGCTTGATTTTGACGTGGTAATGGCGCGTCTGGATCACTTTATGGACTGGCTGGCGAAACAGTACGTCACTGCACTGAACATCATCCATTTCATGCACGATAAATACAGCTATGAAGCCGCGCTGATGGCACTGCACGATCGTGACGTTTACCGCACCATGGCATGCGGTATTGCCGGACTCTCTGTCGCGGCCGACTCGCTGTCTGCCATCAAATACGCGAAGGTGAAACCGGTGCGTGACGAAGATGGCCTGGCCATCGATTTCGACATCGAAGGAGAGTATCCGCAGTTCGGGAATAACGATCCCCGCGTTGACGATCTGGCCTGCGACCTTGTTGAACGCTTTATGAAAAAGATTCAGCAACTCGAAACCTACCGCAACGCTGTACCGACCCAGTCTGTGCTGACCATTACCTCTAACGTGGTTTACGGCAAGAAAACCGGTAATACGCCAGACGGTCGCCGTGCAGGCGCGCCTTTTGGTCCGGGCGCTAACCCGATGCACGGTCGCGATCAGAAAGGTGCCGTGGCCTCGCTGACCTCGGTGGCGAAACTGCCCTTTGCTTACGCAAAAGACGGTATCTCCTACACTTTCTCTATCGTTCCAAATGCGTTAGGCAAAGATGACAACGTGCGTAAAACCAATCTGGCAGGCTTGATGGACGGTTACTTCCATCATGAGACCAGTATTGAAGGCGGTCAGCATCTTAATGTGAACGTAATGAACCGGGAGATGTTAATGGACGCGATGGATAATCCTGAAAAATATCCTCAGTTAACTATTCGCGTCTCCGGCTACGCCGTTCGCTTTAATTCGCTGACAAAAGAGCAACAGCAGGACGTGATCACCCGTACCTTTACACAATCGCTGTAAGCGCTGTCGCCATCAGCCCTTTCTGAGGCTCCTTCATGGAGCCTCATATTCAAAGTCTGCTTTGGTCGTTATCTGACATACGGATAACCACCAAAATTGATTTCCTGTTCAGAGCACACCAGAGAGTGTGCCACCTGCTCCGCAGGCTTACCTGGAGAAACATCGCAATGTCAGCCATAGGTCGCATCCACTCATTCGAATCATGCGGAACCGTAGACGGTCCCGGCATCCGGTTTATTACCTTTTTCCAGGGTTGCCTGATGCGTTGCCTTTACTGCCACAACCGCGATACCTGGGACACGCACGCCGGTAAAGAAATCACCGTTGAGGCGCTGATGGCGGACGTTCTGTCCTACCGTCACTTTATGAATGCCTCTGGCGGTGGCGTCACCGCATCGGGTGGCGAAGCTATTCTTCAGGCTGAGTTTGTGCGTGACTGGTTTCGTGCCTGCAAGGCAGAAGGCATACATACCTGTCTGGATACCAATGGTTTTGTTCGCCGCTACGATCCGGTCATTGATGAGTTACTGGACGCAACAGATTTAGTGATGCTGGACCTTAAACAGATGAATGACGAGGTTCACCAGATTCTGGTTGGCGTATCTAACCATCGCACGCTTGATTTCGCCCGCTATCTACAGAAAAAAGGCAAACGGACATGGATCCGTTTTGTCGTCGTGCCTGGCTACTCAGATGACGACGATACCGTTCATCGCCTGGGGGCGTTTACCCAGGATATGGCGAACGTTGAAAAGATCGAGCTTCTGCCTTATCACGAACTGGGTAAACATAAGTGGATCGCGATGGGCGAAGAGTACAAGCTTGATGGCGTGAAACCGCCCACTAAAGAGACGATGGAGCGGGTAAAAAACATTCTTCTCCGCTACGGACATGAAGTCATGTATTGAAAACGGGGCGGAAATCTCTATCGCCCCGCAGGAACACAGGAAGGCGCACCGACCACCATGCAACAATGAGGCACAGTGCTGCCCTCCTCTCCAGAAGACATTCAGGCATGCGCCACGGGCGTGGCATGATGATCGGCTTTACGCAACAGCATCACCAGGTATACCAGCGCCACTGCCGCAATCATCACGAACAACAAACGGTCTGAGTAACTCTGCATCAGCATTGCCGTCATGCTCGGTCCCGCCAGACTGCCCAGCGTATAGCTCAGTAACAGCGCCTGATTCATGGCCACCAGTTCGTGATGCGCCACGGTTTCGCAGGCCCACGACATCGCCACAGGGTAAAGCGTAAAACCCGCCAGGCCCAGAACAAACAAGGCAGGTGCCATTGCGGCATTGGTCAGCATGGCAATCGCGCCCAGGATGACCACAAATACCTGCACACGCAATACCATCATGCGGCCAAAGCGATCGGCAAGGCGCCCAATTGGCCACTGCCCGACAATACCTGAGCTCACGAGTAACGCCATCCAGTAACCTACGTTTGCATCGCTCATACCCTGATGGGAAAGATAGAGCGGCATCAAGCCATACAACGAACCTAAAACAATCCCGGCGATGATGCAGCCATTGATGCCCAGGCGCGAAGTGCGGCGGCGTAGCATGGGTAAGATACGGCCACCAAGCAAAGCTTCTGCCGGATCACTGCTGGCAGCAACCTGGGTGAAGATCAGCGGTAAAATGGCACAAATCACCGTCGCGGTTACCCAGGGGATCACACTCAACAGCGCTGTGGAAAGTTTGCTCACCAGTAGCTGCCCGGCAACCGTTCCCAGATAATAGACAATCATATAGGCAGCCAGCAGCTGCCCACGGTTACGCACTGTGCCGCTGCACAATAAAGCGCTTTCAACCACGACCCAGACTAAGGCGCAGCCAACACCCGCGCTAAAACGCAACAGCGTCCATGACCAGAAGCCTGCCAGCACCATCATACACAGGGTTGCCACCGCAAACAGGCCAGTTGCCAGATAATAACTACGGTTAAATCCATACTTTTTAATCAGCCAGCCCGCCAGCAACGTGCCAAGCAGATTGCCGGTGTAATACGACGAACTCACCACGCCCACCTGCCAGGTAGCCAGAGCATCATGCGTCAGCCAGAGAGGCACTAACGTATTCAGCACAGCAATTGCAACTGTCATTAACAGCAGGCCGCAAAGCAGCAGTATCACAGGACGTGACCAGGTCGACATAGGGAATTAAAACCAAAAGAAATGAAAGAAATTGCGCGCAGTTTGCCACTGCGTTTTTTAAAGTCAACGGGGCCAAACGCACCGCAGCACATTTTGCTGGCCGACAATTTAATTTATTTATCTTCAGTAAGTTAGCGGCATAATTTACCGCAGGGGAAATAAAGCTATCTTACTGATAATGTAGATTTTTACGCTTTCGGCACCGGGAGACATCGATAACGTTTATTTGTGATAAATTCTCATCCCCTCCTTTGGCATCGATCCGCCTTTTCGGACCAAAAAAAAACCCAGCAGCCGCTGGGTTTTTCAGAGAATAACGGGCGATTAACCAATAAATTCCAGGCCGTTCATATAAGGACGTAATACTTCAGGCACGGCGATGCGGCCATCCTGCTGCTGGTAGTTTTCCAGCACCGCCACCAAGGTGCGGCCAACGGCCAGGCCAGAACCATTCAGGGTATGCACCAGACGCGGCTTTTTATCCTGCTTACTGCGGGTCCTTGCCTGCATACGGCGAGCCTGGAAATCCCCCATGTTTGAACAAGAGGAGATTTCACGGTACGTATTCTGCGCCGGCAACCACACTTCTAAATCGTAGGTTTTGGTCGCACCAAAGCCCATATCGCCGGTGCACAGCAGCACTTTACGATAAGGCAGATTCAGCAGCTGTAAGACTTTTTCGGCGTGACCGACCAGCTCTTCCAGGGCATCCATTGAGGTTTCAGGCGCCACTATCTGTACCATCTCGACTTTATCGAACTGGTGCATACGGATAAGCCCGCGCGTGTCACGGCCATAGGAACCCGCTTCAGAGCGGAAGCACGGCGTGTGAGCCGTTAGCTTAAGCGGCAGGTTTTCTTCCTCGACGATTTCATCGCGCACCAGATTGGTCAGCGGCACTTCGGCAGTAGGAATCAACGCATAGTGGCTGCTTTCTGACTCTTCTTCCAGCGGTCGGGTGTGAAACAGATCTTCACCAAACTTTGGCAACTGTCCTGTTCCGTACAGGGTTGCATGGTTGACCAGATAAGGCACATAGGTTTCCAGATAGCCATGCTGCTCGGTATGCAAGTCAATCATAAACTGGCTGAGCGCCCGGTGCAGGCGGGCAATCTGGCCCTGCATCACGACAAAGCGTGAACCGGTGAGTTTGACCGCCGCAGCAAAATCCAGGCCTTTCGCGGCTTCGCCCAGCTCAACATGATCTTTCACCTGAAAATCAAACTGACGCGGTTCACCCCAGCGGCTGATTTCCAGGTTCTCGGTATCGTCTTTACCCAGCGGCACAACGTCTGCAGGCAGATTCGGCAGCGCCAGGCTGAAGTCACGAATCTGGTTTTGCAGTTCATCCAGTTCTGCTTTGGCAGCATCAAGGCGTTCGCCCAGGCTGTTCACTTCCTGACGCAGTGGCTCGATGTCTTCCCCACGTGCTTTGGCCTGACCGATGGATTTGGATCGGGAATTACGCTCGGCCTGCAGATTTTCAGTTTCTACCTGCAAGACTTTGCGACGCTCTTCGAGCGAACGCAGCATTTCCACATCCAGTTTAAATCCTCGGCGTGCCAGTTTTTCTGCGACTGCGTCTGGCTCATTACGCAGCAGATTGGGATCGAGCATGCTTATCCTGTGTATTTATGAGTTGAAAGAAGGGACGCATTCCAGCTGGAATGCGTTGAAAACATTGACCACATTACCGCAACGTCTGTTTTAGCGGTAGCGTTTTGTCGGGCTATTTTGATCGAGTTCAGTAAGCCAGGCCAGCTTTTCGCCAATTTTGCCTTCAAGACCGCGTTGGGTGGGATGATAGTAACGTGTTTGTGCCATTTCCGGAGGGAAATAGACCTCACCGGCCGCATAGGCGTTAGCTTCATCATGGGCATAGCGATAGCTTTCACCCAGGCCCATTTCTTTCATCAGCTTAGTGGGGGCATTGCGCAGATGATCGGGAACATCAAAATCAGGGTGGTCGCGCGCATCGCGCATCGCCGCTTTAAAGGCAGTATAAACGGCATTACTTTTTGGCGCACAGGCGAGATAGACGATGGCCTGGGCAATTGCCCGCTCCCCTTCTGCCGGACCGACGCGGGTGAAACAGTCCCACGCCGATATCGCCACCTGCATGCCGCGCGGATCGGCATTGCCCACGTCTTCAGAGGCAATGGCCAACAGACGACGCGCGACATACAGCGGATCGCCCCCTGCAGTAATGATTCGGGCGTACCAGTACAGGGCGGCATCGGGTGCCGAGCCCCGGACCGATTTATGTAATGCTGAGATAAGATCGTAAAAGCGGTCACCCTTGTTATCAAACCGGGCAGAGCGCTCACCGGCCACTTCAGTCAACAGCTGTGGCGTTAGTTCTCTTTTGCCTTGCGCGTTGGTTTCGGCCATATCGGCCATCATCTCCAGCGTGTTCAGCGCACGGCGCGCATCGCCGCTCACTAGCTCAGCGATCATGCGGCGCGTATTATTCGGTAACAGGATATCGCTGTTGCCATAGCCGCGATCGGCATCGTGCATGGCCTGGTCAAGCACCTGCTCAATATCTTCTGTGGTCAGGGACTTCAGTAGATAAACGCGGGCGCGTGACAGCAGTGCGGAATTAAGTTCGAAACTGGGATTTTCAGTGGTGGCGCCAATGAAGGTAATGGTGCCGTCTTCAATATGGGGCAGGAAGGCATCCTGCTGACTTTTATTGAAACGGTGCACCTCATCCACGAAAAGGATGTTGCGACGGCCTGCCTGCTTGCTCAAGCGCGCACGCTCTATCGCTTCACGAATTTCTTTGACGCCGGAGGTAACGGCAGAGATGCGTTCAACGTCCGCATTACCATAGTGCGCGATAATCTCGGCCAGTGTGGTTTTGCCTGTTCCTGGCGGTCCCCAGAGAATCATTGAATGCAAATGGCCAGCCTCAATGGCGCGCGGCAGCGGTTTGCCCGCGGCCAGCAGGTGCTGCTGACCAATATAGTGCTTCAGGGTTTCTGGCCGCATACGCGCGGCCAGAGGTTTAAAATCTTCGCTGGAGAAATCCAGAGACAGGTTGCCCACTACCACCTCACTGACGTTGATCATCCACCGTGACGCCTTTCGGCGGGGTGAAGGTGAATTTATCCGGGCTGACAGGGCCGTTTTTCTGGCTCTTCAGCTGGTAGTTACTGCGCTGTCCATCCTGCTCTACAGCGCTGAACTGATTAATCGTGCCATCTGGCGTGACGTCGATAGTGAACTGCTTGAGGTTGCCGTCGCTTTTCTTCGGCGTCAGTTCAAATTTATCGCCCTGCTGCTTAACGTTGTATTGCTGCCAGTCGCTGGACTGATTGCGGGCAATTAACATAAACGGCGTATTGCTGGTGGCATTCTTTAACAGACTTACCGTAACCTGCTCTACAAACGGGTTGTAGAACCACAACGATTTTCCGTCAGAGACAATAATGCTCTCGTCAGGCGCGGTCATGTGCCAGTTAAACAGGCTTGGGCGCTTGACCCACAGTTCACCTTCTCCATCCTGCACGTTAGCTCCACTGCCATCGGTCACCTTTTGCGTAAAGCTGGCGTGGAAGCTGTTCACTTTATTCAAACGCTGTTGCAGGTCACTTGATGCATCAGCGAAAGCGCTGGCTGAGCCCAAAGCGGCCAACAGGCCTAAGGCAATTACGCGTAGTTTCATCTGCTTAAATCCTTATTAAATCGTTTCCCGTTGATAACGCTACTAAGCTTGGTCGCTGTCCTGCGTTTAATACAGGAGAAAAAACCGAAAGCCTAATCAACTATGGGGGTAAACGGCTAAAAAACAATGAGCCAGCAAGAACTGGCTCATTGTTTTATGTTTCAAAGCTTATCGTTCAGGCTCTACATATCATGGGGAGGCGGTGACAGCACTTCGCGGTTACCGTTATGTCCCGGTGCCGAAACGATGCCTTGGGCTTCCATCTGCTCAATGATGCGCGCGGCGCGGTTATAGCCAATACGGAACTGACGCTGAACGCCTGAAATCGAGGCGCGGCGCTTGTCCACCACGAAACCCACCGCCTGATCGAACAACGGATCCAGTTCTTCATCGCTGTCGATGCCGCCCGCACCTTCGCTCTCTTCGCCCGCTGTAATGCTTTCAATGTATTGCGGACGTCCACGCGCTTTCCAGTCCTGGACCACCGCATGCACTTCCTGATCGCGCACGAAGGCACCGTGAACCCGAACCGGCATGGAGGAGTTTGGCGGCATATACAGCATGTCACCCATGCCCAGCAACGACTCCGCGCCGCCCTGGTCGAGAATAGTACGCGAGTCAATTTTGCTCGACACGGTAAAGGCGATACGCGTTGGAATGTTAGCCTTGATCAGGCCGGTAATCACATCCACCGAGGGACGCTGGGTGGCCAGCACCAGGTGGATACCGGCCGCACGCGCTTTCTGCGCCAGGCGGGCAATCAGCTCTTCGACTTTTTTACCCACGGCCATCATCAGGTCGGCGAACTCATCCACCATCACCACAATGTAAGGCAGTTTTTCCAGCACCGGCGGCGTCATGTCCATACTGTCGCCCGGTTTCCAGAAGGGATCGGGGATTGGACGGCCCATCGCCTCAGCCTGCTCAACTTTCTCGTTGTAGCCCGCAAGATTACGCACGCCAAGTGCCGACATCAGTTTATAGCGGCGCTCCATCTCACCGACGCTCCAGCGCAGCGCATTCGCCGCATCTTTCATATCGGTGACGACTTCGGTGAGTAGATGCGGAATGCCTTCATAGACCGACAGCTCAAGCATTTTCGGGTCGATCATAATAAAGCGCACTTCTTCCGGCGTGGCTTTATACAACATGCTGAGAATCATGGCGTTCACACCGACTGACTTACCCGAACCGGTGGTACCCGCTACCAGTAAGTGTGGCATCTTCGCCAAATCGGCCACTACCGGCTGACCAGCAATGTCTTTCCCCAGTACCACGGCCAGAGGTGAAGGATTGTCACGGAATTTTGGACAATCCAGCACTTCACGTAAGTAAACGGTCTGACGGTGCTTATTCGGTAATTCCAGTCCGACGTAGGGCTTACCTGGAATCACTTCAACAACACGCACCGCCGTGGTGGACAGTGAACGGGCCAGATCGCGTGACAGGTTAGAAATACGCGCGGCTTTCACGCCAGGCGCCAGATCCAGTTCAAAGCGGGTGATCACCGGGCCGGGAGAGATGCCAACGACCTCGGCCTTAACACGATAATCGCCCAGGCGCGACTCAACCAGGCGCGCCGTCTGCTCAAGGGCAAACATGTCAACCGGCTCTTCTTCTGCAGGCGGTGCGGTTAACAGATCCAGAGAAGGCAACGGCGTGGAGGGTTTTTCCAGCGGCTGTTCATGACGCATCAGGAAAGGATGAATCAGGCTGTCATGCAACGACGGCTTCGCCTCTTCCACAGGTTCGGGCGGCTCGACAGGGGCCGCGAAGGTATCCGACGCAACGTTCTGCGTCGGCATGCTTCTCTGCGCGGCCGCATGCGTCGGCGCAGCCTGTACTTGCTGCCACGGCTCATGTTTTGCCGCGACCTCATCCGTTTCCGGCGATGCCGCAATGGTGAACAGCGGCTCAACCGGGCCATCGTCAATCAGATCTTTCATCGGTGAGAAATCAAAGGCCGCAGACGTGTCCAGATTAAATGCCGCCGCATTATTGGCAGGTTCGGTCTCATAACGCTGCTGCTGCTGCTCGGCGAACTGACGGGCCAGGGATGCCTGCTCCAGAGCCAGTTCATCGTCTTCACTCTGTTCATCCTGTTGCCAGCTCTCGCCATAACGCTGTTGCTGCTCAGACTGAAACGCCTGACGTAACTCAGCCTGTTGCAGGGCATCCTGCTCCTCCGCTGACCAGTCTGAACTGTGTGGCTGATCGGAAGCCTGCGAAGCCGCCGGGGCTTCAGACAGTCTGGCTTTCTCTTCTGCCATGCGCTGGGAAGGAAGTTTAATTCCGTAAGAAGCCAGTTCGCGTCGGGTCGGTAATTTAACCGGGTTTGGCCGCGGTAACGCCGGACCTATCCCCTGCTTCACCTGTGGATTTGCCTGATTTTCAGGCACAGGTTCAAACAGCGGCGACATCGAGGCCGCGGCTTTTCCTGCCGCGCCTGCCGTTACCGCACTGCTCAGGGTTGCGGCAGAGGCTGCCTCGCGCCAGTTGCCCATCTTCGGCGCATCATCCTCATAGGCCGTAAAGGGTGCTGAGGATGCGGGAGTTTCATCCGGCATTTCAAACCGGTACAGAGGCGGTTCACTGACCGGTTTATCCTGCGGAACAGGATCACGCGGTGCAAAATGACGCTCTGGAGCAGGATGAGGTACAGACGTTTCCTGAGCGGGCGCGGCGACAGAATGCACGGGCGCAACCGCAGGCTGGGCTGCAGATGGGGCTGACGGCGGCACGGCAGCCGGGGTAAAGGTTGGCGCCACGCTGGCTGCAGGTTGCTGGACGGGAGCCACCGGCATTTCAGCAGCGTCGGTGGTTGCCGCAACGGCAGCGCGGGTCGCTGTTGCCGCCTTAGCCAGCAGCGGATCGTGCTCGTCCAGATCGGGCTGCACCTTACGGGGCGCAGAGAGCAGAACGTCATCGTCGTCATGGGGCTGCGCGTGAAGAACAGGCGCATCATCTTCATGATGTTCGCCCTCGTCCTCTTCCTGCCAGGGTTCGTCGTGACGTGAACGGTTGCTGGCAAATGTCAGCACGCCCATAACCACGCCACCGATTCGTTCTGCAATGGTCAACCACGACCAACCGGTATACAGCGTAATGCCCGCTGCCCAGATGCAAAGCAGAGTGAGGGTGCCACCAGCAGGACTAAACCAGGGTGAAATCGCATTGCTGACGAGGCTGCCGATCACGCCGCCTGAAGCAAAGTACCAGATGTCGTCAGCATTCAGTGCAGCCATGCCGCAGGTCGTCACGACCAGGGCCAGTACGCCAATTAAGCGCAAACCTACGGCGAAATAGTCGAAGTAATCTTGATTATCGCGCTGGCGAAAGGCTATCCAGCACAATCCAAGGATCACCGGTGGAATGGCGTAAGCCATCACGCCAAAGATGAACAACAGCGTGTCAGCCAGCCATGCTCCTACCGTGCCGCCAATATTATGGATAGGCTCGTGCCAGGCCGTCTGCGACCAGCTCGGGTCGGAAGGATTAAAACTGACCAGGGAAACCATCAGGTAGACGGCAAACAGCGCCACCAGAATGAGCAACGCTTCCAGCAGACGGCGTCCACTGCTCAGCGACTGTAACGAAACGTCTTTATCTTCTGTGTATTCCTGGCTCAAGAGAACTCTCCAGGTGCCTGTAAAGTAAGAAACAACAGCGTCGGGCTCACCCGACGCTGGTCCTGTATGTATTCACAGGAGTGTACCGAAATTTCACAGGCTTTGCACCTGCCACGCATCAGCGCGTTTTGATCACCAGACGGTTACTCTGTTTGACCTCTTCCATCACCACGTAAGTACGCGTGTCGTTTACACCCGGCAGGCGCAGCAGGGTTTCCCCCAGCAGCTTGCGGTAGGCGGACATATCAGGCACGCGTGTTTTCAGCAGGTAGTCGAAATCACCAGAAACCAGGTGACACTCTTGAGTTTCCTCAAGTTTTTGCACAGCGGCGTTAAATTGCTCAAACACATCTGGTGCGCCACGATTCAGAGTAATCTCAACGAATACCAGTAATGAGGCGTCCAGGTAGTGAGGGTTAAGTTGCGCAGTGTAACCAAGGATGAATCCCTGGCGTTCAAGACGACGTACACGCTCAAGACAAGGTGTAGGCGATAATCCTACACGTTTGGAAAGTTCCACGTTTGAGATACGACCGTCTTTCTGCAATTCATTCAGAATATTTCTGTCGATCCTGTCGAGGTCTTTACCGGGGCGTTTCTTATTATCTACCATTATTATTGTCTCTCTTCATTCCTTCCCTTTACCTGCCATCCCCTGAAAACGCTCATTGTTCGGGGCATTTTTTGAAGTGAAATAACGGCGTCTCAGTGCTGTCGCACTTATGTGTATGACGCATGTTGTCTGTCCACATCATGCGTCATGACTCATATCAGACGACAAAATTCGTTCGGCACATTGCCCAAAACCCGCCGGCAAAACCCGTTTTGTTCCGAAGATGTCATTCGCTTCTCACACTGTTTTCGCAAATGCGCAGGCGATTGTCAAAGTAAAATGTCTAAATTCAGGACAAGATGCCAGACACATCGCTGGGTCACTGTTTTTAAATGAGTATTTTCGGGTGATAAGGTGCAACAACGTGAATTTTTGCCCCCTTTTGGCGCAAACCCCAGGCAAAAAGCGCATTCATCGTCTACGCCGTTTGCAGTAATCGCTAACAAAGACGCGCAAATGTTGTCAATGGCACGGCTTATTCCCTACAATCGCTGGCTATGTCAGGCGAATGAAACTGAGGAACGCATGAGTACGGCTAAACACAGTAAGTTGCTCATTCTGGGCTCTGGTCCAGCAGGTTATACCGCAGCCGTTTATGCTGCACGCGCGAATCTGAATCCGGTGTTAATTACCGGTCTGGAAAAAGGCGGACAGCTGACGACCACGACGGAAGTGGAAAACTGGCCGGGCGACCCGCACGATCTGACAGGTCCATCGTTAATGGAACGCATGCATGAGCATGCCGAGAAATTTAACACTGAGATCATTTTTGACCACATCCATTCGGTGGATCTGCAGAATCGTCCGTTCCGTTTAACTGGTGACAGCGGCGAATACACCGCAGATGCTCTGATTATTGCCACAGGTGCATCGGCACGCTACCTCGGCTTGCCGTCAGAGGACGCGTTTAAAGGCAAAGGCGTTTCGGCCTGCGCGACCTGTGATGGCTTCTTTTACCGTAACCAGAAAGTCGCCGTGATCGGGGGCGGTAATACAGCAGTAGAAGAAGCACTTTATCTGGCCAATATCGCCGCTGAAGTGCACTTAATTCACCGTCGCGACAGCTTCCGCGCCGAGAAAATTTTGATCGATCGCCTGATGGAAAAAGTCAGCAACGGCAACATTGTGCTGCATACCCACCGTACGCTGGAAGAAGTGGTTGGCGATCAGATGGGCGTGACCGGACTGACGCTGCGTTCAACGCTGGACGAAAAAACCGAGTCGCTGGAAGTTGCTGGCCTGTTTGTGGCGATTGGTCACAGCCCAAATACAGCGATTTTCGACGGCCAGTTAGCGCTGGAAAATGGCTATATCAAGGTTCAGTCCGGCCTGCACGGCAATGCAACTCAGACCAGTATTCCGGGTGTGTTTGCCGCAGGTGATGTGATGGACCATATCTATCGCCAGGCAATTACCTCTGCGGGCACCGGCTGTATGGCTGCTCTGGATGCAGAACGTTATCTTGATGGTCTGGTTAAAAACGATAAGTAAGTTGTTAATAACCTGATCTTAATTGTTTGAGGCGACTGTTTTTCAGTCGCCTTTTTTATTATCACCATGCTAAATTCATGCGCCAGGCGGGAGGGGCTCTCCTCTTTTCCTTTTTCTTCGCCACTGTGGGTTTCGCATGAATAAATCACGGCAGCAGCACCTTACCCGTTGGCTTCGTCAACAGCGGCATCATGCCGGTCCCTGGTTACGGCTCGCCTCACTGTCAGGTTCCGCCAGTGCGTTGCTGATTATTCTGCAGGCCTGGCTGCTGGCGTCGTTGCTTCAGGCATTCATTGTGTCGCACCAATCGCCCCCGTCGCTTCTTTCACTGTTTATGTTACTGCTGCTGTGCTTCGTGCTGCGGGCGATGCTGAACTATGCGCGCGAGCAGGCAGGATTACGCGCCGGTCAGGCTATTCGCCAGGCGCTGCGCAAACAGATTCTGGACCGTTTATCCGCGCTGGGTCCCGCCTGGATTCAGGGTAAACCGGCCGGCAGTTGGGCAACCTTGCTACTGGAACAGACAGAAGATATGCAGGCGTACTATGCGCGCTACCTGCCGCAGATGACGCTGGCGGCCGTCATCCCCTGTGCCATTTTGCTTGCGCTGTTTCCTTTAAACTGGGCTGCCGGATTGATTCTGCTGGCTACGGCACCGTTGATTCCGCTGTTTATGGCGCTGGTGGGCATGGGCGCGGCCGATGCCAATCGGCGCAATTTTCTGGCCCTGGCGCGCCTGAGTGGTGACTTTCTTGATCGCCTGCGCGGACGGGAGACGCTGAGGCTGTTTCATCGGGCCGAAGCAGAAAAACAGGCCATTGCCGCCACCACGACGGACTTTCGTCAACGCACCATGGATGTCTTAAGGCTGGCTTTTCTCTCCTCCTCCGTTCTGGAGTTTTTTGCGTCATTAGCTATCGCTGTGGTCGCGGTCTATTTTGGTTTCTCCTATCTGGGTGAGTTGCACTTTGGCGATTATGGCAAGGGCGTTACGCTGTTTGCCGGTTTTCTGGTGTTGATTCTGGCCCCGGAATTCTTTCAGCCTTTGCGCGATCTCGGCACCTTTTACCATGCTAAAGCGCAGGCCATTGGCGGCGCCGATGCCATTGAGCGCTTTATGCAGGCGACGCCGCAGTCGGAAGCGAGCAACGGCACTGTCCCGTTTGCCGCCGCCGCACCGCTGGAGCTGGTTGCTGACAACCTGATGGTCTGCGCGCCTGACGGTAAAATCCTCTGTGGCCCTTTACATTTCACGCTGCGCTCGGGCGGACGCATCGCGCTGGTCGGTAAAAGCGGCGCAGGCAAAACCGCGCTGATGAATGCGCTGCTGGGATTTTTACCTTATCAGGGCTCGCTTAAAGCCAATGGGATTGAGTTACGCGATTTGGTTCAACGCGACTGGCATCGGCATCTTGCCTGGGTCGGACAAAACCCCCAGTTACCGGCAGAAACTCTAAGTGAAAATATCCTGATGGGCGCGCCCCTCGACGCCGCACGTCTGGATGCCTTAACAGCGGCTTGTGGCATCCACGAGTTTCTCTCACGACTGCCTGACGGGTTGAATACCGCGCCGGGCGATGCCAGCAGCGCGCTCTCCGTGGGTCAGGCACAGCGCATTGCGGTTGCGCGGGCGCTGTACAAACCGGCTCAGCTATTGCTCCTTGATGAGCCTGCAGCCAGTCTGGATGTGCTGAGTGAACATCATGTCATGCAGGCACTTCATCAGGCCGCGCGACAGCAAACCACCCTGATGATTACGCATCAGATCGATTCGCTACGCGACTGGGATGAAATCTGGCTCATGGAGGCGGGAAAAATAGTACAGCAAGGCAGTTGGCAGGCACTGACGACCCAGCCCGGTCCTTTCCGTGCACTGCTGCAACATCGTCAACAGGAGTGCATCTGATGTCTGCTCTGCGTCCTTTTCTGCGGCTGTGGCTGCGTCATCCCTTCCGGCTGGCGCTGGGCATTATACTGGCGATAGTCACGTTGCTGGCCAGTGTTGGCCTGCTCACCCTGTCTGGCTGGTTTCTGGCGGCGTCGTCCGTTGTTGGCGTCGCGGGCCTGTACAGTTTTAACTATATGCTCCCGGCCGCCGGCGTGCGTGGCGCGGCCATTATACGTACCGCGGCACGTTACTTCGAACGGCTGGTTACGCACGATGCCACGTTCCGGGTGCTGCAGCATTTGCGCGTTTTCACCTTCAGCCGTCTGATTTCACTGGCACCGGGTCAGCTTGCGGCCTTTCGCCAGGCGGATCTGTTAAACCGTTTTGTTGGGGATGTGGATACGCTGGATCACCTCTACCTGCGGGTAATATCGCCACTGCTTGGCGCATTTATCGTTATTGTGGTGGTGACAGCCGGTTTAAGCCTGATTGATCCGCAGCTGGCACTGCTGCTGGGCGGTACCCTGCTTGCCCTGCTCTGTCTTTTCCCTCCCCTGTTTTACCATCTGGGTGCCCCGGCGGGCGTGGCGATAACCCGGCAGCGTTCGCACTGGCGCGTGCAGTTAATGCACTGGCTGGCGGGCCAGGCAGAACTGACGTTGTACGGTAACGCCTCCGCCTGGCGCGCACGGCTGGACAGCAGCGAACGACAGTGGCAGGACGCGCAGCGCCAGCAGGCACGTTTAGAGGCACTGGCGCAGAGTCTGTTGCTGATGTGCAGCGGTATTACGGTGACCGCCCTGCTCTGGCTTAGCGCTGAAAGCATTGCGCAGCAGCATCTTCCCGGTCCCTTTATTGCGCTGGTGGTGTTCTGTGCCCTGGCCGCTTTTGAAGCGCTGGCCCCGGTCGCGGGTGCCTTTCTGCCCCTGTCTCAGGTGATTACCGCCGCCCAGCGCGTCAATGAGATCATCGAGCAAACGCCGGCGATCGTTTTCCCCTCCGCAGCCGCTGTCCCACCCGGCGCGCTCAGCATGAGCGTGCAGGCGCTTGAATTCAGCTATCCGGGCCGGCCTGAAAACGTGTTAAACCAGTTTTCCCTGCACATTACGGCGGGTGAACATGTCGCGCTACTCGGGCCTACCGGCTGCGGAAAATCCACCCTGCTTGGCCTCCTGACGCGCGCCTGGGATGTTGAGCATGGCGAGATAGCGCTGAACAACGTCCCGCTTGCCGAATGGGATGAAGCGCAACTCCGCCAGCGCATCAGCGTTGTCACCCAGCGCGTTCATCTTTTCAGCCAGACCCTGCGTGATAATTTATTGCTGGCCTGCCCTAATGCCAGTGATGAAACCCTTACCGTGGCGTTAATGCAGACCGGCCTGCAGAGTCTGCTGGATAACGAAGAAGGATTAAATGCCTGGCTGGGCGAAGGCGGCCGGCCGCTGTCGGGCGGCGAACTGCGACGCCTGGCGATTGCCCGTGCGCTGCTGCACAACGGCGACCTGTGGTTGCTGGATGAGCCGACGGAAGGGCTGGATGCCGCGACCGAGCAGCATATTCTGTCCCTGTTGCAGCAGCTGACAGCGGGTAAGACCGTGATTATGGTTACCCATCGTCTGACCGGACTGGCGCAGATGGATAAAATTTGCGTTATGGACGGCGGGAAGATCATTGAGCAGGGAAATCATTCCGAATTAGTCGCAAAAGGTGGACGTTACTGGCGTTTCCAGCAACGCTTTGCGTTATAGTTTTGTAAAAGCTGATGGATAACTTAACGCGATGAGACTGGTTCAACTGTCACGGGAATCGTTGCTGTTTCCTCCTCCGGAAACGGCGCTGCGCGAGCCCAATGGCCTGCTGGCTATGGGCGGTGATCTCTCGCCTGCGCGCCTGCTCAACGCCTATCAGCAGGGGATTTTTCCCTGGTTTTCCCCAGGCGATCCGATTCTGTGGTGGTCACCCGACCCTCGCGCGGTGTTACTCCCAGACCGTTTTCACCTCAGCCGCAGTATGAAGCGCTTTCACCAGCAATCACCTTATCGGGTTACGATGAATGAAGCCTTTTCCGACGTGGTCGAAGGCTGTGCGGCCGGTCGGGAAGAAGGGACATGGATTACTTTTGAAGTCAAACGCGCGTGGCTGAAGCTTTATGAGCTTGGTCATGCCCATTCCATTGAAGTCTGGCGCGAGCAAGACCTGGTGGGCGGCATGTATGGTCTGGCGCTGGGCCAGATATTTTGTGGCGAATCCATGTTCAGCCTGCAGACCAACGCCTCGAAAACCGCACTTTGGGTTTTCTGTCAGCATTTTATTAAGCACAAAGGACGCCTGGTGGATTGCCAGATACTGAATCCCCACACGGCTTCACTCGGCGCGGTTGATATTCCCCGCGAAGCTTACCTGGATGCGGTAAAAAACCTGTCCTCGCAGCCCGTTGACAGCGGCTGTTGGCGGAATCAAACCCTTTTTTAATCCGCGCGCAGATGTTTTGCACACATAAACCCGGTTAAGTGATATAATAGCGGCGTTTGGTATGTCGTCCGCGCTTGATATTCAAGCCGGAATTGCCAGGCTGGGAATCTCATCGCACTCTCGGAACTGTTTCAATCGTGCGCGTGTTACCGGTTGATTCAGATTCTTAGCCCGCTAATCCCCCGCAGACGTCACATAAACACCCGAATTTAACCGACATGCTCGCGTTATAACGCGAAGCACGGCGATGCGTTGGCTTTATTGCCGACGGTTCTTTACATAACTTGTTGAATTGGGCATTATCTTGCCGGTTCAACTGAAAGGTAGTACACCCAGAGGATTCGATGGCCAAAGAAGACAATATTGAAATGCAAGGTACCGTACTGGATACGTTACCTAACACCATGTTCCGCGTAGAACTTGAGAACGGACACGTGGTTACCGCTCATATCTCCGGTAAAATGCGTAAAAACTACATCCGCATCCTGACGGGCGACAAAGTGACTGTCGAGCTGACCCCGTACGACCTGAGCAAAGGCCGCATTGTCTTCCGTAGTCGCTGAGTTGCGTTGATGCCGTTGCCTGCGCCTCGTGTGCGGGCAAACAAAAAAAGGCCGGATATTATCCGGCCTTTTCTCTTTCTGTCATACCGCGCCTAGTGCACTGTGCCTTCCGTTTTACGTTTTTGCGCACTCAGGAAGTGATAGGTCAGTTGCCCCTTCTCTTTATCCAGCGCTACAGAGACCGATCCACCATCAACCAGCGAACCAAACAGCAGTTCGTTCGCCAGCGGTTTCTTCAGGCTCTCCTGAACGGTACGCGCCATCGGACGAGCGCCCATCGCTTTGTCATAGCCCTTCTCTGCCAGCCAGTCACGCGCTTCGTCACTGACCTCCAGTGAAACACCTTTCGCATCCAGCTGCGCCTGCAGTTCAACAATAAACTTGTCGACGACCTGATGAATAACGTCCGTTGACAGGTGGCTGAACCAGATAATGTTGTCCAGGCGGTTACGGAATTCAGGGGTAAAGATTTTCTTAATCTCTTCCATGGCATCCGTACTGTTGTCCTGATGGATCAGGCCAATGGATTTACGCTCGGTTTCACGCACGCCGGCGTTGGTGGTCATCACCAGCACCACGTTACGGAAGTCGGCCTTGCGGCCGTTGTTATCGGTCAGCATACCGTTGTCCATCACCTGCAGCAGCAGGTTGAACACATCCGGGTGCGCTTTCTCAATCTCGTCCAGCAGCACAACGGCGTGAGGATGCTTGATTACCGCATCGGTCAGCAGGCCGCCCTGATCGAAACCCACATAGCCCGGAGGCGCACCGATCAAACGACTGACGGTATGGCGCTCCATGTACTCAGACATGTCGAAGCGCAGCAGCTCAATTCCCAGCGCTTTCGCCAGCTGAACGGTGACTTCGGTTTTACCGACGCCCGTTGGACCCGCAAACAGGAACGATCCCACCGGCTTGCGGTCCTGCCCCAGCCCTGCACGGCTCATCTTAATGGCTTCGGTCAGCGCTTCAATGGCGTTATCCTGACCAAACACCAGCATTTTCAGACGGTCGCCCAGGTTCTTGAGCGTATCGCGATCGGTTGCTGAGACGCTCTGCTCTGGAATACGGGCAATACGCGCCACCACGGTTTCGATGTCAGCCACGTTAACAGTTTTCTTACGTTTGCTCGCGGGCATCAGACGCGCGCGTGCACCGGCCTCATCGATCACGTCGATGGCTTTATCCGGCAGATGGCGATCGTTAATGTATTTCACCGCCAGCTCGACGGCCGCACGCACGGCTTTGGCTGTATAGCGAACATCATGGTGCGCTTCGTATTTGGTTTTCAGGCCGTTAAGAATCTGCACCGTTTCTTCCACCGAGGGCTCGGTGATATCGATTTTCTGGAAGCGACGCGCCAGGGCACGATCTTTTTCAAAAATGTTGCTGAATTCCTGATAGGTGGTAGAGCCCATCACGCGGATCTTACCGCTGGAGAGCAGGGGTTTGATCAGGTTTGCCGCATCGACCTGTCCACCCGATGCCGCACCCGCACCGATAATGGTATGAATCTCGTCAATAAACAGGATGCTGCTGTTATCCTGCTCAAGCTGTTTTAACAGCGCTTTGAAACGTTTCTCAAAGTCACCCCGGTATTTGGTGCCCGCCAGCAACGAGCCGATATCGAGAGAGTAAATCGTGCAGTCTTTCATGACTTCAGGCACGTCACCCTGCACAATACGCCAGGCTAAGCCTTCCGCAATGGCGGTTTTACCGACGCCGGATTCGCCCACCAGCAGGGGATTATTTTTGCGACGACGACACAGGACCTGAATAGTCCGTTCCAGCTCTTTGTCGCGACCAATCAGCGGGTCAATTCCGCCGACGCGAGCAAGCTGATTAAGATTGGTGGTGAAGTTTTCCATACGTTCCTCCCCGCCTGCTTGCTCTTCGTTAACCGGATTTTCAGCACCAGGTGCCTGGCCCGGTTCGTCTTTGCGCGTACCGTGAGAGATGAAGTTCACCACATCAAGGCGGCTGACTTCGTGTTTGCGCAGCAGATACGCTGCCTGCGACTCTTGCTCGCTGAAGATGGCGACCAGCACGTTAGCGCCATTGACTTCGCTGCGTCCGGATGACTGAACATGGAAAACCGCACGCTGCAATACACGCTGGAAACTGAGCGTAGGTTGTGTGTCACGCTCTTCTTCGCTGGCTGGCAGCACAGGCGTGGTCTGTTCAATGAAGGCTTCGAGTTCCTGCCTTAGAGCCACAATGTCCACCGTACAGGCTTCCAGTGCCTCTCTGGCCGACGGGTTACTGAGCAACGCCAGTAACAAATGCTCGACGGTCATAAACTCATGACGGTGCTCACGCGCTCTGGCGAAAGCCATGTTTAAACTGAGTTCCAGTTCTTGATTGAGCATTAGGCACCTCCTCCAGTTAATCGCTCTGACCTGCTTCCTGTATGGAGAGAGGCTCAGGCTTTTTCAAGCGTACACAGCAACGGATGATGATTGTCCCGCGCGTAATTATTCACCTGCGCCGCTTTGGTCTCAGCGACCTCTGCGGTAAATACACCACAGATTGCTTTACCGTGGTAGTGAACTTTCAGCATCAGTTGCGTTGCACGTTCAATATCATAAGAAAAGAACTTTTGCAGAACGTCAATAACAAATTCCATAGGTGTATAATCGTCATTATTCAAAATGACTTTATACATGGAAGGCGGCTTTAACCCTTCGCGTACTTTATCGTCAGCTAATTGTTCAAAATTTAGCCAGTCATTTGTGTTTGCCATAGTGTTCCGTTGTGATTCTGTACATCGTCATAAACCCGGTTCCTCTGTAGAGTTTAACACGTGTGTCAAGTGTACAGTCGCTAATGAATCATTCCGCTAAAAATGCCACACGCGACCTGTATCACAAAATTTCAAATAGCGTTAACCACCTCAAATTTTGATGATTTTCTCCCCGCCTCGCCCGGTGGTTTGCTTGACGACCATGCCAGTTTCTCTACATTCTACCTTCACAAGCTGATTGAGTTTTAATCAAACCCGACTCACGGCTTCAGTGACCTCACCTACTTATAAAATGTCTTGCGAGGGAAGTAAAAGCATGGAGACAGGTACCGTTAAATGGTTCAATAACGCCAAAGGTTTCGGCTTTATCTGTCCAATCGGGGGCGGAGAAGATATCTTCGCGCACTACTCAACGATACAGATGGATGGTTACAGAACGCTAAAGGCGGGCCAGCAGGTCCATTTTGACGTTCACCAGGGCCCTAAGGGCAACCATGCCAGTCTGATAGTACCCGTTGAAGCGCAACAGGCTGTCGCCTGAGATCCCCCCAACGTTGGACCGCTCCGTTGAAAATGCCAGCCTGCCGTGCTGGCATTTTTACTTGCGAATCGCTAACCCGCTTTACCCTGCGCCAGTCTGATAACGCGAACAAACATTTCCCGCAGGCGTTGCGGTATGGCCTCGGTGCCGCGTTCAGCTGCCGCCATCGCGACCATAATGGCCAGTTCAGGTTTAGATGCACGATGAATCGCTTTGGTAATAATACGCCTGGGTTTCATCGGCACGTTTAACGGCAGGTGCGCTGCTTGTTGATAAATATCGCTAAAGCCATGCTGATAAAGGAAGTGCTCCATATCCGCCGCCGGTAGCGCCGTTAAGTGATGCTTCTCAACGTCAGGCGGCAGGAGCTGACTGCGCGCCGTGGCCGCGTATTTTTTCCCTGCCATATCGCCGTCAGTCAGCACATGCCAGGCAATGCCCATACGCCGGGCAAATTTTAACAGCGGTTTTAATCCTGACTGGGCGAACTCAATCACTTTTATGCCTTCCGCGGCAAAGTGAAAGCCGCATTGTCGCGCCATCTCGTTAATGATCCAGACTTCGGTTTCGCCTTCAACCAGCAGCCAGCAGCGGGCAAACAGCGCCGAAGGCCGGTTAACTTTAATGTGGAAGCCGATTCGCCGGCTCTCTTCAGCACTCAGCCCTTCCGGACCGACGCGCCATGCGGCCACGCGCGCGGGCTCGCGAACCAGCCGGCAAACATGCTCGATCGCAACCTGAGAAAGCAGCTCTCCGGAATTGGTTGTCGCGATCTTCTGCAGCGGCAGCAGCGTCAGCAGATTCCACGCTACGGACAGCATAATGGGATGCAGGCGAGTCTCCGGATCTTCAATCAGCAGCAACGGCCGTGCGCCCGGCGCCAGAGGTTCGCTTCCCCGTGCCTGCACCAGCAGGGTAAACATGCGCAACAAAATAAGCTGACGGCTGCGAACGTCGGTGGTGGCAATCAGATGACTGAGCTGATCCAGCGAATGCCAGCCCCGGGCACCTTCACGTGACTGCGGCTCAACGCGGTGCGGCTCGCTGCCTCGCTCAGGATGCTGGATCAGGAAATAGTGTTCTACGAGCTGCTGCATTGTCTGCAATCCTTGCCGCAGCATGGCATTACTCATCTGCTGCGGATGCTGCTCCAGATCTCGCGTGAGGGTATCCAGCTCTTTCGCCAGTTGGTTTAAGGTAGAAAGGCGGGCATCAATGCCGCTCTCAACCGGTCGAAGGCGGCGGCTGAAGCGGGCATCGCGCAGCCGTAATACCGGGTTCATGCGCAGCAGGTAATCTATCGCCGCCGCGCTTCCCGCTTCCGGTAATACCTGCCCATTCCCGTCGATAAAGCGGCGTGTCGAGGTAATCTGATCGTCACGCCGTCTGGCCTGCACGCTATAGCTCAGGCGGCGCTTTCCCTGCTCGTCGGGTTGCCAGAATGGCTGCAGCAGCTCGCTGGTGTCCGCTTCGTCATCCGCAAAGTGGAAAACAACCGACAACCGATGCACCCGATCCTTAACCTCACCCGGCGTGAAATGAAAATCATCAAGGGAGAACGCATAGTCACGCGTGCGGGGAGAGAGCAGCAGGCTGAGCGCGTCGAGAAGGCTGGATTTGCCCCAGGCGTTTTCACCAATCAACAGGTTGATGCGCGTCAGCGGTAAAGAGAGTTGATTGATGCCGCGAAATCCCCGGATATCGATATGTTCCAGAATCATAGCGTTTTTATCCTCTTTGCTTTCCGAAGCATGGAGCGGCTTCATCTGTGGGTCAAGAGACTTTATGACAAAGGTTTACTCCCCTACGCTTTTTCGCTAGCGTGTCGTGACTTTCGACATGGACGAACCTTTCATTATGTATTCCGGACTCTTAATTATTCTTCTGCCTCTGCTGGCAGGCTGGCTGTTACCGCTTCGGCACGTTGCGTTCCTGAAGGCCGTAAACCGGCTGCTGGGTTGGATGGTCTACGTCATCCTGTTTTTTATGGGCATCAGCCTGGCTTTTCTTGATAATCTCAGCAGCAATCTGGTGACGGTGTTTTATACCGCCGCCGTGGCAACGGCCTGCATTCTACTGTGTAACCTGCTGGCGCTACGCTGGCTGGAACATCGCCTGCCCTGGCAGCACAGTCACAAACAACAAAAGCTGCCCTCACGTTTGCATATGGCGCTGGAATCGCTGACGTTATGCGGCGTCGTGATCGCCGGCTTTGTGCTGGGCCTGACCCAGTGGCCCTGGCTGCATCATGCGTCAGCCGCCAGTGAATATGCATTACTCTTTTTGCTTCTGCTGGTGGGGATTCAGCTGCGCGGCAGTGGGATGACGCTGCGGCAGATTGTGTTAAACCGCCGTGGCATGATGGTGGCGGGCGCGGTGCTGTTGAGCGCGCTGCTGGGCGGAATGATCGCGGCGCTGATACTGGGACTGCCGCTGAAAACCGGCCTGGCCTTAGCCAGCGGCTTCGGCTGGTACTCGCTTTCGGGGATTCTGATGACGGAAGCCTTTGGTCCGGTGATCGGCAGCGCGGCATTCTTTAACGATCTGTTGCGAGAGCTTATCGCCATCATGCTGGTGCCCGCGCTGATTGCCCGCCACCGCAGCACAGCGCTGGGCTTATGCGGCGCCACCTCGATGGATTTTACCTTACCGGTATTGCAACGGGCGGGCGGTTCAGAAATCGTTCCGGCTGCGATTGTGCACGGTTTTGTCATGAGCCTGCTTGCGCCAGTCTTAATCGCGCTGTTCTCTGCCTGATGGCTGAACTCAACTTTTGATGCAATTTTTTACGGTTGAGTTGAATCAGCGTCGTCTACGCTTCTTGTGAGCTGTTTGATTCTGCTATCCGGTGGATGGCGACGGATGACCAAGGAGAAGAAGATGAAACAAACCGTAGCGGCGCTGGTGGCCAAAACGCTGGAAAACGCCGGTGTAAAACGTATTTGGGGCGTCACGGGTGACTCATTAAACGGCCTGAGCGATAGCCTGAACCGAATGGGCACCATTGAGTGGATGCCCACCCGCCATGAAGAAGTGGCCGCCTTTTCTGCTGGTGCAGAAGCGCATGTCAGTGGGGAACTGGCAGTATGTGCGGGTTCATGCGGACCTGGTAACCTGCACTTGATTAACGGCCTTTTTGACTGCCATCGCAACCGCGTGCCAGTCCTGGCGATTGCGGCCCATATTCCTTCCAGCGAAATCGGCAGTGGTTACTTTCAGGAAACCCATCCTCAGGAGCTGTTCCGCGAATGCAGCCACTACTGTGAACTGGTATCGAACCCCGAGCAGTTGCCGCAGGTGCTGGGCATTGCGATGCGTAAAGCCATCCTGAATCGTGGCGTATCGGTGGTTGTCCTGCCGGGCGATGTCGCGCTGCAGGCCGCACCGGAATCGGCCCGCGCTGACTGGTATCCACCGCAGTTGCCGCTGGTGCTGCCGTCCGCCGATGAGCTGACCACCCTGGCGCAAACCCTGAACGACGCGAAAAATATTACGCTGATGTGCGGCAGCGGTTGCGCAGGCGCGCACCGGGAAGTCGTAGAGCTGGCGGCGACGCTGAAAGCGCCGGTGGTCCATGCCCTGCGCGGCAAAGAGCACATTGAATACGATAACCCATACGATGTGGGCATGACCGGGCTGATCGGTTTTTCCTCGGGCTATCATGCCATGATGAATGCCGACACCCTGGTCCTGCTGGGCACCCAATTCCCCTACCGCGCCTTCTACCCGGAAAAAGCGAAAATTATTCAACTCGACATTAATCCGGGCAGCCTGGGATCGCACTGCCATGTAGATCAGGCTTATATCGGCGATGTCAAAACCACGCTGCGCGCGCTGCTGCCAAAGCTGCAGGTTAAAACCGAGCAGCGTCACCTGGACAGCGCACTGAAGCATTATGCCGAGGCGCGTAAAGATCTGGATTCGCTGGCAACCGCCAATGACAACCAGCCGATTCATCCGCAATATGTGGCCCAACAAATCAGTCAACTTGCCGATAAAGATGCGATCTTTACCTGCGACGTGGGCACGCCAACCGTCTGGGCGGCTCGCTACCTGAAAATGAACGGCCAGCGTCGGCTCCTTGGCTCCTTTAACCACGGTTCAATGGCGAACGCGATGCCGCAGGCCATGGGCGCGCAATCACTCAACCGTGACCGTCAGGTCATTGCGCTATGCGGCGACGGCGGATTCAGTATGCTGATGGGCGATTTCCTGACCGTCGCCCAGTTAAAGCTGCCGGTAAAACTGGTGATTTTCAACAACAGCTCGCTGGGCTTTGTTGCCATGGAGATGAAGGCCGGCGGTTATCTCACCGACGGCACCGACCTGCACAATCCTGATTTTGCCGCCATTGCTCAGGCCTGCGGTGTGAAAGGCATTCGCGTTGAGAAAGCCTCAGAGCTGAATGGCGCGCTGGAACAGGCCTTTGCCCATGATGGACCGGTCCTGGTCGATGTGATTACCGCAAAAGAAGAACTGGCGATGCCGCCGGAAATTAAGCTGGAACAGGCCAAAGGCTTTAGCCTCTACATGCTGCGCGCCGTTATTAACGGCCGCGGTGATGAAGTGCTTGAACTGGCAAAAACCAACTGGCTGCGGTAAAACAGACGAATGTTACAGGCGGGTTCTCCGCCCGCCTGGCATTTTGCCGCCCAGGAGCACAATGTGATTGATCTACGCAGTGATACGGTCACCCGTCCCAGTCGCGCCATGTTAGAGGCGATGATGGCCGCTGAAACCGGGGATGATGTTTATCGGGACGATCCTACCGTTAACGCACTGGAAGCCGAAGCGGCGAGGCTGAGTGGTAAAGCCGCTGCGCTGTTTCTGCCCACTGGCACCCAGGCCAATCTGGTGGCGTTGCTGAGCCACTGTCAGCGTGGTGAAGAGTACATTGTGGGCCAGCAGGCGCATAATTATAAGTACGAAGCGGGCGGCGCGGCGGTACTGGGGAGCATCCAACCTCAGCCAATTCTGGCTGCGGCCGACGGCAGCCTGCCGCTGGATGTGGTGGCCGACTTCATCAAACCTGACGATATTCATTTCGCCCCGACCCGGCTCCTGAGCCTGGAGAATACCCATCATGGTAAAGTCCTGCCCGCGGGCTATCTGGCGCAGGCGTGGCATTTTACCCGTGAGCATAAGCTGGCGCTGCATATTGACGGCGCACGTATTTTTAATGCCGTCGTGGCGCAGCAAACCACGCTGGAAAACCTTGCCCGTTATTGCGATACCTTAACCATCTGCTTGTCAAAAGGACTGGGCGCGCCCGTGGGTTCACTGCTCTGCGGCGATACAGATTATATTGAACGCGCGCGTCGCTGGCGCAAGATGACTGGCGGCGGAATGCGTCAGGCGGGGGTGCTGGCAGCGGCGGGGCTGTATGCGTTGCAACACAACGTCGCACGGTTACAGACCGATCACGAGAATGCGGCCTGGCTAGGAGAGGCGCTGCAGAAGATCGGCATTGAGGTCATGGAGCAGCAGACGAATATGCTGTTTGTGCGCGTCCCGGCAGACCAGGTTGACGCGCTGGGTCAGTGGATGAGATCCCATGATGTGCTGATGAGCGTGGGTCCCGTGACCCGAATCGTCACCCATCTGGATGCTGAGCGCCCGGCGCTGGAAAAGGTGCTGTCACACTGGCGGGCGTTTTTGGCACAGCATCGTCCCGGCGCGCCCGTTACGCCATCTTCCCTTGCCGCGTCACCTTACGCGAGTCGCTAGATTTTAAGCGCGGTAACCACCGGTTATTGCGCTTCCCCGTATTTTTCCAGCAGTGCCTCTGCAATCGCCAGGGTTTCAGCATCCGCTAAACCCTGATAATTCGCTGGACGGAAATGCATCTGAAACGCCGCAATCACATTCTGTTGCTGGTTCGCGCTCATCCCTTCCGTGACCTCATAGCCGTAGCGCTGCAGGCGATCAAGCACTGTGGCAACCGGTACGGCGGCATCCCGATGCTGCCCGGCTAAGTAAAAAGCGACGCGCTGCGGATCGGGCCAGGCGCCAATGCCCTGCTCAGCCAGCTGCCGCCACGGAAACCGCGGGCCGGGGTCCTGCTTACGCTGAGGAGCGATATCGCTATGGCCCACGATATTTTCCGGCGCGATACCATACCGGCGGGCGATATCTTTGATGAGCGCGCCGAGCACACGGATTTGTTCGGAAGGAAAAGGCTGCCATTCCAGGCCGGTCAGGGTACGGCGATAGCCGTTGTTCACCAGCTCAATGCCGACTGACGTATCGTTGATACGGGTTGCGCCGCGCCAGAAGCTCGGCCCGGCATGCCAGGCCAGATCCTGCTCCGGCACCAGTTGCCAGATAATGCCCTGCCCCCTGCGCTGCGGCGGCTGGCGAGGAATAAGATAATGGACGCTGACGTCACGATCGGTCAACGTGGCCAGGGAAGAGGAAAAGTCTTCTGCGGTATAGTGAATCACCACCACTTTTACGCGCGGTCGCGCGCCCTGAGCGGGATGACGCAGATCGACCCAATAGCCCGGTCGTGATTCTATGCCCGACTGGCAGCCCACCAGCACCCAGAGCGCCAACAGCAGCAGAATACGTTTCAACGAATCACAACCGCCGTGCCGGTCACGCTCACCATTAGCATGCTGCTGTCTTTACCCACGGTTTCGTAATCGATATCAATGCCCACGACCGCATTGGCACCCAGCGCGCTGGCCTGCTCTTCCAGCTCTTTAAAGGCAATTTCTCGCGCTTTGCGCAGCTCCTTTTCATAAGCGCCCGAACGGCCACCGACAATATCGCGAATGCCGGCGAAAAAATCGCGGAAGATGTTGGCACTGAGAATGGCTTCCCCGGTGACCACGCCACAGTAATCCGTAATACTGTGTCCTTCCAGGGTTGGCGTCGTCGAAAATTTCATCGTTTTTTCCTGTTACGTAAACCGGCCAAAGGCTCTTTCACCTAAAAGCAGAACTATACTCTATGTTAAAAAGGCACCTTGCCAGAGAACAATAAGGAAATCGAGATGAGAAACAAAGGTTTTGCGCTTTTGCTCCCGGCCGCGCTACTGCTGAGTGCCTGTACGACAGTAGAGCCGGTAATCAAGGATAACGGCCCACGACTCGCTCCTTGCGTTGAGGGCGGCCCGGACACCGTGGCACAAAAGTTCTACGATATGCGCATCGAACATCCCACCGCCGGTCTGCCTGATACCACCACGCTGGCAAACTATCGTCCTTACCTGAGCGAAGGCCTCTATCACGCCCTTCAGGAAGCAAGCCAAAGCCAAAACGCAACACAGTGGCACAGCGGCGATCTGTTCTCCAGCCTGGCACAGGGGCCAACTCAGGCTGATGTTGCTGATGCATCGACCATTCCGAACCGGGATGCCCGCAATATTCCGCTGCGGGTAAACATGAGCCGTGGCGATAAGCAGTGGCAGGATGAAGTGTTGATGATTCATCAGGGCAGTTGCTGGGTGGTGGACGATGTCCGCTACGTTGCAGACGTGCCTCATCCGGCAGGCGGTTCTCTGAGCCAGATGCTTGAAAAGGCGAAAAAATAAATAGCCTTTACCTCCACGTCTGAATGCGCGGGCTTAACGGCCGCACGCGTTCAGACGGCATTCCGCCTGCCTTTCCAGAAACGCCCGCCGTTCGCCTCACAACATCTTGTGCTAATCTTTTGGGTGTTTACCGCTTATTCGTAAATTTTAAGCCACCTTAATTGCATAACTATTTTGGTGACGTTAAAATCCGCAAAACTAATAGCTATTCAAAATTGGCGCATGAGTATTCAACTAAACGCGATTAACTGTTTCTACGGTGCTCATCAGGCGCTGTTTGACATTAACCTGGAATGTCCGCAAGGCGAAACCCTGGTGCTGCTTGGCCCAAGCGGTGCAGGGAAAAGCTCGCTGTTGCGTGTGCTGAATCTGCTTGAGCACCCGCGCTCTGGTCAGTTGCACATTGCAGGTCACGATTTCGACTTCAGCAAAACGCCTTCGGCGGCAGCAATACGCGAGCTGCGCCAAAACGTAGGCATGGTTTTTCAGCAGTACAATCTCTGGCCCCATCTGACGGTACTGCAAAACCTGATGGAAGCCCCCTGCCGTGTACTGGGCTTAAGCAAAGCCGATGCCCGGGCCAGAGCCGACAAGCTGCTCGATCGTCTGCGACTCACCCGCTACAGCGACCGCTTTCCCCTGCACCTTTCTGGCGGACAGCAGCAACGTGTTGCGATTGCCCGCGCGCTGATGATGGAGCCGCAGATCCTGTTATTTGATGAACCGACCGCCGCGCTCGACCCTGAAATCACCGCACAGATTGTCAGTATCATTCGCGAGCTGGCCCAGACCCGGATTACCCAGGTGATCGTAACCCATGAAGTGGAAGTGGCGCGCAAAACGGCCAGCCGTGTGGTGTACATGGAAAACGGTCATATTGTGGAACAGGGCGATGCCAGCCGCTTTACACAGCCGCAAACCGAGGCGTTTGCACATTATCTTTCGCACTAAGTCAGGATGCTAAAAATGAAAAAAGTCGTACTTGCTGCACTGCTTGCCGGATTAAGTCTGAGCGCTTCCGCTGCCGAAACCATTCGCATTGCTACTGAGGCGTCCTATCCTCCTTTTGAATTTGTTGATGCGGATAACAAAATTCAGGGCTTTGATGTCGATCTGGCTAATGCGCTGTGTAAAGAGATGGATGCGACCTGTACATTCACCAACCAGGCCTTTGACAGCCTGATCCCCAGTCTGAAATTCCGCCGCTTTGATGCGGTGATGGCAGGCATGGACATCACCCCTGAGCGTGAAAAGCAGGTTCTGTTCAGCAAACCTTACTATGACAACTCGGCGATCTTTGTTGCGCAGAAAGGCAAAGTAGCGAGCGTTGAGGCGCTGAAAGGCAAGCGCGTCGGCGTGCAGAATGGCACCACGCATCAAAAGTACCTGACGGACAAGCACGCGGATATTACCGTAGTGCCTTACGACAGTTACCAGAATGCCGTACTGGATCTGAAAAATGGCCGCATTGATGCCGTCTTTGGTGACAGCGCCGTCGTGAATGAGTGGCTGAAGCAGAATGCTAACCTGGCCCCTGTGGGTGAGAAAGTAACGGATAAAGCGTATTTCGGTACCGGTCTGGGCATTGCGGTGCGTCAGGGAAATACCGAGCTGCAAAGCAAGTTCAACACGGCACTGGACAAAATCAAAGCCGATGGCACCTACAAAACCATCTACAGCAAATGGTTCCAGCAGTAATTTCTGATGAATGAAATAATCCCGCTTGCAAGCGCCGCCGGCATGACCGTCGGCCTTGCTGTTTGTGCCCTCATCGCTGGCCTGGTGCTGGCAATGATCTTTGCCGGCTGGGAGTCACTGCGACTGAAGCCGCTGGCGTGGATCGGAACCACGCTCGTCACGCTGATTCGCGGCCTGCCGGAAATCCTGGTCGTGCTGTTTATCTACTTCGGCGCATCACAGCTGCTGCTGACCTTATCCGACGGCTTTACGCTGAACTTCGGCCTGTTTAGGCTGCCGGTTCAGATGCAAATTGAAAACTTTGACGTTAGCCCGTTCCTCTGTGGTGTGGTTGCCCTGGCCATGCTTTATGCCGCTTATGCTTCGCAAACCCTGCGCGGCGCGCTGAAAGCCGTGCCGATTGGACAGTGGGAATCCGGCCAGGCGCTCGGCATGAAAAAGTCAGCGATTTTTTTCCGTCTGATTATGCCGCAAATGTGGCGCCATGCCTTGCCAGGCCTGGGAAACCAGTGGCTGGTTTTGCTAAAGGATACGGCGCTGGTGTCGCTGATTAGCGTTAACGATCTTATGTTGCAGACGAAAAGTATCGCGACCCGCACCCAGGAGCCTTTCACCTGGTTTTTAGTGGCGGCGGCCATTTATCTGGCGATCACGCTTTTCAGTCAGGCCGTACTGCGCCGAATTGAACTGCGCACCACGCGTTTTGAGCGGGGGAACAGCTGATGCTGAGCTATCTACCCGAACTGCTTAAAGGACTTAACACCAGCCTGAGCCTGACCGCAGCCTCGCTCGTCGCCGCGCTGCTGCTGTCGCTGCTCTTTACCATCGTCCTGGCTTTGAAAACCCCACTGTTTTCTCCGCTGGTAAAAGGCTTTATTACCCTGTTTACCGGCACGCCGCTGCTGGTGCAGATCTTCCTGATCTACTACGGGCCGGGCCAGTTTCCCAGCCTGCAAACGCTGCCCTGGTTATGGCATCTGTTGTCACAGCCCTGGCTCTGCGCCATGCTGGCCCTGTCGCTTAACAGCGCGGCCTACACGACCCAGCTGTTTTACGGCGCCGTTCGTGCCATTCCCGCTGGTCAGTGGCAGTCCTGTGAAGCCCTGGGCATGACGCCCCGGCAAACCCTGCGTATTTTGCTGCCTTATGCGTTTAAGCGCGCCCTGTCTTCTTACTCCAACGAAGTGGTGCTGGTGTTTAAGGGCACATCCCTGGCGTTTACCATTACGCTGATGGAGGTCATGGGCCATGGTCAACTGCTGTATGGCCGGACCTATGACGTCACGGTCTACGCGGCTGCCGGGCTGATTTACCTCTGTGTCAACGGGTTGCTCACCATCATGATGCGCCTGATCGAGAAACGCGCCCTGGCGTTCGAACGACGAAATTAACCCGCAGGCAGGGCAACCTGCCTGATTAATTTTATAATCATATTTATTGCATAAAAATTCATTTACTGGCATCGTGTGGCGCATTCACTTGCTGTGTTATTGATGGCTAACGGGAGCCTGTAATGAAAAAATGGATGATTGCCGCTGCACTGGTAAGCCTGGCCGTAAGCGCTCAGGCTGCTGAAAAAATTCGCTTCGCAACCTCTGCCACCTACCCACCTTTCGAATCGCTGAACAGCGATAATCAGATTGTCGGTTTCGATATCGATCTGGCGAAAGCGCTGTGCGAACAGATGAAAGCGGAATGCTCGTTTACCAACACGGCCTTTGACAGCCTGATCCCCTCACTTAAGTTCCGCCGCTATGACGCCGTGATTGCCGGTATGGATATCACCGCTGAACGCAGTAAGCAGGTTGACTTCACTCAGCCCTATTACGCGAACTCCGCCATTGTGATTGCCCCCAAAGGGAAATTTAGTGCTATCGATGCGCTGAAGGGCAAACGTATCGGCGTTGAGAACGGTACAACGCACCAGAAATATCTGCAGGACAAGCATCCGGAAATCAACGTCGTCGCGTATGACAGCTATCAGAATGCGATTCTGGACATGAAAAGCGGACGTCTTGACGGCGTATTTGGCGACAGCGCAGTTGTCAATCAGTGGTTAAAAACCAACAACGATCTGGCCAGCGTCGGTGAACACGTTACGGACCCGGCGTACTTTGGTACCGGCCTGGGGATTGCGGTGCGCAAAGGTAACGCCCCACTGCGGGATAAATTTAATCAGGCGCTGGCGGCCCTGAAAGCCAACGGCAGCTGGCAGAAAATCAATCAGAAATGGTTCCCTGAATAACGCTCATGGGCCAGCGGCATTTCTGCTGATCGGTTCTGCACTCTTCTCCGTTCAGCAGAGAATCAGGCTGGCCCGCCTGACCGTTGACGCGTCAGTAGCGTCAGCACTTCAAAATGCGCCGTGTGCGGAAACATATCGAACAGCTGTACCTGGGTCACCTCGTAATCCTTCAGCCGGGCAATATCCTGTGCCATGGTCTGCGGATTGCAGCTTGAATAGAGCACATAGTCAGGCGCCATCGCGCTGAGATACTCACACAGCGCTTCCCCAATCCCGCGACGCGGCGGATTCACCAGCACCAGCTGTGGCACCCTATCCCGCTCGGTGGCAAACGCGGTGGAATCCAGCGCGGCAAAACGGACGTTGTTCAGACCCAGCATCTGCGCAGAGCGCTGCGCGCACTGGATGGCTTCGGGACTGATCTCAATACCGGTAAGCGCTAACGTGGGTGAGGCACAATGCAGGCCAAATCCGCCCACGCCGCAAAACAGATCCCACATGCTGGTCACCGGCAGTTGACGTACCCAGTCGCGCGCCGTGGCGTACAGCGCACTGGCGACCTGAGGATTAGTCTGGAAAAAGCTTTGTGGCCGAATCCACAACGGCACGCCGTTAAACTCGTCCGCCAGCGCCTGAGTCGATGTCAAGGCGACCTCCTCGTCCCCCTCCAGGATAGCCATATGCACCGGCTGTATGTTGGCTGAAATGACCTTTAGCTGTGGGAGTTGCTGCTGTAGCCACGGCAGGGCGTTACGCAGCTGTGTCAGTTTGGTGTGCGACCGCAGGACAAAACGCAGCATCATGCCGCCCTGGGTACTTTCGGTAAGCAGCAAATACTTCAGTTCACCGCGCTGACGTTCAATGTTATACGGCGTTAAACCGGCACGCGCGATGAAGGGTTTTAAGGTCGCCAGTACCGGGGAAAAGCTGTCGGGATAGAGCGGACATGCGCAAAGATCTGTCGCCTCGCCGTTGCGCTGCACCATGCCGAAAACCGGACGCTCAACGCTGCCGCTTACCACCATCTTTGCTTTATTGCGGAACCCTTGCTGCGCTGAGGTTACCGGCGGCAGCCACTGTTTAACCGAAAACGCGGCCAGCAGTTGGTTCAGCCGGGCCCCTTTATCATCAAGCTGCTGGTGATAGGGTTTTTCAAGCCACTGGCAAGAGCGGCAACGGTGAGCGTCATAGAGCGCGCAGTGCATGGTAAAGCCTGTATTAACTGTCGGGAAGGTTGGCGGAGCGCGATTGTATCACCGCTTGCGGAAAAATGCGCGGCTGCTGGCGGGCAGAAAAAGCAGTAATAACACCATCAGATCGGGCAGTTTTTGCAGCAGCGTGCGGTGAATAATCTGCAGATTATTTTCACCTGCAATACTGTAGATTTCCGGATAGATCCCGCCAGTGGAGGCCATCAACATATATAACAGCACCACAATTTGCGCCGCCACGAATCCCCAGCGTCCCCGGTTGCTTCCGCGCATCAGCGTAAAGGCACAGCGCAATTCAAATAAGAAAATGACCTGGCTGGCGATGAAGATCAGCGTGGAATCCCATGACTGCGCACTGCGATGGACAAAGTTGGCCAGCTCGGTATAACCCAGTTCATTCGCCAGCATCAACACGCTCAGGCAGCGCGTCGCGATAATCGCCACGCCCGCCACCGTAACGGGGACCGGGGCAGCCGGTAAAACAGCGCCGTGTTTAAGCATTTCCGACATGTCTTTCACTCCACCATGACGATAAAAAGGCTGGATTAACCAGCCCTTTTATAGAATGGCAAAAGTCGGGGATTTCAGCCACGTTTCGCTTTCTGAATATCGCTTAAACGCTGTTTTTCTTCATGTGCCATGACGCGCCAGGCGATAAAGCCCACAATGCCCACTACGAACAGGATCAGGGAGGCCAGCGCGTTGATCTCCGGATTAACGCCACGTCGTACCGTGGCAAAAATCGCCATCGGTAAGGTGGTCGCACCCGGCCCGGTCACAAAGCTGGCAATCACCAGGTCATCCAGTGACAGGGTAAAGGCCAGCAGCCAGCCGGTCACGATGGCTGGCGCAATCATCGGCACCGTGATCACAAAGAAGACCTTCAGCGGCGTCGCACCAAGATCCATTGCGGCTTCCTCAATTGACCGATCCAACTCGCGCAAACGCGAATTGATCACCACCGCCACGTAAGCGGTACAGAAGGTCACGTGCGCCAGCCAGATGGTGAGCGTCCCGCGTTCTGTCGGCCAGCCCAGCGCATTGCCAAGCCCGACAAACAGCAACAGCAGCGACAGGCCGGTAATCACATCGGGCATGACCAGCGGTGCAGTGAGCATAAAGGCAAAGCCGTTATGGCCGCGAAAACGCCCAAACCGCACGATGATCACCGCCGCCATGGTACCCAGCACCACCGCCATGGTGGCGGAAAGCGCGGCAATGGTGAGGCTCAGCAGCACCGCATCGATCATGGCATCGTCCTGAAACAACACCCGATACCAGTGAAATGAAAACCCTTCCCATACCGTAACCAGTTGGGAACTGTTAAAGGAGTAAACCACCAGCAGCAGCATGGGCGCGTACAGAAACATAAAGCAGCAGGCCAAAATCGCCGTGCGCCAGGGAGAGCGGATCGTTGGCAGATTATTCATCCCTTCTCTCCCATTTCTCGGTTTTGATGTTTATGGAACCAGATAATCGGCAGAATCAAAATCAGCAAAATGATCACCGCCAGCGCGGAGGCCACCGGCCAGTCGCGGTTGTTGAAAAACTCCTGCCAGAGAATACGGCCAATCATGATGCTGTCCGGACCGCCCAGCAGTTCGGGAATCACGTACTCGCCGACCGCCGGGATAAACACCAGCATGGAACCGGCAATGATGCCGCCTTTGGTCAGCGGCACGATCACGCTGAAGAAGGTTTTCAGCGGGCGCGCGCCCAGGTCCAGCGAGGCTTCCACCAGCGAGTAATCGATACGCGTCAGCGCGGTGTAGATAGGCAAGACCATAAACGGCAGATAGCAGTACACAATCCCAATATAGACCGCCGTATTGGTGTAGAGGATCACCAGTGGATGATCGATCACGCCTGTCCACATCAGAAAACGATTAAGAATACCGTTATTGTTCAGCAGCCCCATCCAGGCGTAAACCCGCACCAGGAACGACGTCCATGACGGCAATATGACCAGCAGCAGCAGGACAGACCGCATTGAGGGCTTACTGTGCGCCACGGCCCAGGCCAGCGGATAACCAATCAGCAGACAGATGACAGTGGAGATAGCGGCCACTTTTAACGACTGCAGATAGGCATCAATGTAGAGTGGATCGTCACTGAGCGTGACATAGTTGCCCAGATTCAGCACCAGACTCAGCTGATCGTCAGCCCAGCTGACCAACTCGGTATAAGGCGGAATGGCACGGGCAATATCCGCAAAGCTGATTTTTAAAACAATCAGGAACGGCAGCAGAAAAAACAGAATCAGCCACAGGTAAGGCAATGCAATGACGAGCTTGCGCCCGTGCTGCATTTTTATGCGCGTTGCCCAGCGCTGCAACGGTGTACCGAGCAGCTTAGCCGGGGCTTTCGTGCGTTGAAAAATCTGGCTCATCGCGCCTCCTTAAACTGTCAAAACCACGCAGCTGTCGCTGTCCCAGCACAGGCGCACCTGGTCGCCCCAGGTCGGCATACCTTTGCGGTAGCGATGTTCATTTTGTAGCTGGGCACTGAGCATCTGACCGCTGTGCAGGCGAACATGGTAAATGGAGAGATCGCCCAGATACGCGATGTGTACCACCTCACCGTCCGCGACGTTACAGCCATCGGCAGGGATCGCTTCACATAGCATCACCTTTTCCGGGCGCAGGGCAACGTGAACCGGCACGTTGTCGACGACCGACACATCGGAATCCACTTTCAGAGGATGCTTGAGGCCCGGACTGTCAATCACCAGGCCGTCTTCCTGACGTTCACGCAACAGCCCTTCAAACACGTTAACCGAACCGATAAACTCGGCGCTGTAGCGGCTGGTAGGATGCTCGTAAATCTCTTCCGGCTCACCAATTTGCACGAATTTGCCCCGGTTCATGATGGCAATTCGCCCCGCCATCGTCATGGCCTCTTCCTGATCGTGGGTCACCATCACGCAGGTCGCCCCGACCCGCTCCAGAATATCGACCACTTCCAGTTGCATACGGTCGCGTAGCTTTTTGTCCAGCGCCCCCATGGGTTCATCCAGCAGCAGCAGTTTAGGCCGCTTTGCCAGGCTGCGCGCCAGCGCCACGCGCTGCCGTTGTCCGCCTGAAAGCTGGTGCGGCTTACGTTTGGCAAATTCCTGCATGTGCACCAGTGACAGCATTTCTTCAACACGGCTGGCGATTTCGCCCTTTGCCAGTTTGTCCTGCTTTAGGCCAAAGGCGATGTTCTGCTCCACCGTCATATGGGGGAACAGCGCATAGCTCTGAAACATCATATTGATCGGCCGCTGATAGGGCGCGACATGGGAGAGATCGTGCCCATCCAGCACAATCTGGCCGCTGGTGGGCTGTTCAAAACCCGCCAGCATGCGTAACAGAGTCGATTTGCCACAGCCGGACGCGCCGAGCAGAGCGAAAATCTCCCCTTTGTAAATGGTCAGGCTGACATCATCCACGGCATGCTGGCCGTCAAACGATTTGGTCAGGTTGCGAATTTCCAGCAGCGGCGTTAACGCTTTTGCGGTTTTATTTTGCGGGCGAGGGATGGCATCGTTCACGAATGTAGTTCTCCGGAGCCAGGCGGAACAACGCGGCAAACAGTGCCGCTAAAAATAGCACAACAGAGGCCTGCACTGCGCCTCTGTTGCTGTCTCAAAACATATGCTGTCGAATTACTTACCGCTTTTAACCTTAGTCCATGCACGCGTACGCACACGATCCAGTTTTGGATCCTGAACCTTCAGCACAAACAGTTTGGCCATGGCATCCGGCGTCGGGTAAATACCCGGGTTATTACGGATATCAGCATTAATCAGCGGCAGTGACGCTTTATTGCCGTTGGCGTAATTCATTTTATTGGAGATGTCAGCAATCACTTTTGGATCCATGATGTAGTTCAGCCAGGTGTAAGCGGCATCCACATCTTTCGCGTCTTTTGGAATCGCCATCATGTCGAAGAAGGCCAGTGCGCCCTCTTTCGGTACGCTGTAACCAATGTTGACGCCATTCTTTGCTTTCTCCGCACGGTTTTTCGCCTGCAGAATATCGCCTGACCAGCCAATAGCCACACAGATATTGCCGTTCGCCAGATCGTTAATATATTGCGAAGAGTGGAAGTAACGAATATTCGGACGCAGCTTGAGTAGCAGATCCGTCGCGGCGCCAGAATAATCTTTCGCATCGCTGCTGTTAGGATCTTTGCCCAAATAATTCAGGACGGTTGCGAAGATCTCTTCAGGTGCATCCAGGAAAGACACGCCACAGCTTTTCAGTTTTTCCAGGTTTTCCGGCTTCAAAACCAGATCCCAACTGTTTACCGGCGCATCCGCGCCCAGCGCAGCTTTCACTTTTTCGACGTTATAGCCAATGCCGGTGGTGCCCCACAAATAAGGAATCGCATATTTGTTGCCCGGATCGTGCTGCGCCACTTTCGCCATTAACGCGGGATCCAGATTTTTATAGTTTGGCAGTTTACTTTTATCCAGCGGCTGAAACACGCCGGACTGAAGCTGACGCGCCAGGAAACTGGAAGAAGGCACCACGACATCGTAACCTGTACTGCCGGCCATTAGTTTGCCTTCCAGCACTTCGTTGGAATCAAACACGTCGTAGACGACTTTAATGCCGGTCTGCTTTTCGAAATTAGGCACAGTATCTGGCGAAATATAATCCGACCAGTTATAAACGTGCAGCGTCTTATCTTCCGCCATGGTACTGGCTGAAGCAGCCATCAGCACCCCAGCAACCACACCTGACAACCATTTTTGACGTTGGTTGAACATGCTTTTAATCCTCCTGAGCGGGTTATAACAACGCTGCACATCAGAGATTCAGTTTTGCGTTTTCTGATTAAAATTCAGTGACACAATGAATCATTATTCAGTGGACGTTTAATAGTAAAAACCTATACCTGCGCGGCAATCTAAGGCTTGTCGCCGCCCCGCAAGCATAGCCCCCCCGTTAAGGGTTCACCAGACCTCAGCGTAAAAAACGCCTGAACTCAATATTTTAGGCATGTTTAAGCTATGAGGTTCGGCTTTTATGGCATAAAGAACGTCATAAATCTGGCAATAAAGGGCTTAATGCAGAATAAAACATTACGGTTATAAATTAATCTATGTCGTTCACAATTGATAACATTAAGAATTACGCGTGCCGGAGACAGGGATCGTTGCGGCTGCATCGGCGGGGCGGGAAATAGCGCGGATCAGCAAGTAGAGATTCGCCGGGAATAAAAAAAGCCGTCACGGGTGACGGCTTAATCAGATCCTGTTCTTAGTGCAGAACAGAATGGATGCTGCTGCTTGAGACGTGCTCTTCGTCTTCACCTATCATCAGCAAATTATTGGCAAAGGCTTCCATAATGACCATGGAAATTTCTTCTTCGCTCTGCTTCATAAAATGTGCAAACTGCCCGAAGGTTAACCCGGCGGTGGTCATCATTGACTGACAAACAATAAGCTTAGGCAGGTTGTCATCCTGTATATCGATAAACGCCTTCACCGTGAGCGAACTGGCGTTAATTTGCGATAAGTCACCCACCAGCGGAATAAGCGCAGTCGGTTTTACTTCGGCCAGTGCCGAAAACAGAATGACGTTATCGACCAGGTCGATTTTAGCGTCAAACACCCCGTCGAAGTTTTGCATGTGCGGCAAATGAAGTGCCTGACAAGCATCGCATTCAAACCAAGTGATATTTTGCTGATCCAGCCAACGACGCAGCAGGTCGATATCCGGAACGACAAGAGAATCCATTGTAAAATCCCATGGGGTGATAAATAAGCGACCTAGCTTACGGAAAAACGTGGTGAGATTCCACGAAAACCACTGAAAAGCGCGGGTCAACCCGTGGTTTTAGGACGGAGCCCGGGGGTAGCATGCCGTTCAATGTGGTCAATCATCATGCCTGCGATGTCAAGTCCGCTTGTGGTTTCAATCCCTTCCAGGCCTGGTGACGCATTCACCTCCATCACCAGCGGGCCGCGCGCAGAGCGCAGAATATCCACCCCCGCGACGTCCAGCCCCAGAACCGCGGCGGCTTTGACTGCCATCTCGCGCTCCTGTTCGCTAATGTCAACCGTGCAGGCTTTGCCGCCGCGATGTAAATTCGAGCGAAAATCGCCCTCTTTCGCCTGGCGCTCAATGGCCGCCACGACCCGATCGCCAATGACCAGACAGCGCACATCGCGTCCGCGCGCTTCCTGAATAAACTCCTGCACTAAAATGTGTGCATTCAGCCCACGAAAGGCATCGATAACGCTTTCTGCCGCCTGACGCGTTTCTGCCAACACCACGCCGATCCCCTGCGTACCTTCGACCAGTTTCACCACCAGCGGCGCGCCGCCTACCATGGCGATCAGGTCCTGCGTGTCATCAGGAGATGAAGCAAACCCCGTTACCGGCATATCAATCCCGTCCCGCGCCAGCAGTTGCAGGGAACGCAATTTGTCACGCGCGCGGGTCACGGCGGCGGATTCATTTAAAGGGTAACTGCCGCACATTTCGAACTGGCGCAGCACCGCCGTGCCGTAGAAGGTAATCCCGGTGCCAATGCGCGGAATAACGGCATCGAAATGCCCCAGCGGCTCGCCACGGTAGTGAATTCCGGGCGAGGCGGGGTTAATGTTCATGTAACACGAGAGCGGATCGATGATTTGAACAAAATGACCGCGCTGTTCGGCGACGTCACGTAAACGGCGACAGGAATAGAGCGTTCCATCGCGCGACAGAATGGCCATTTTCATCAATCAAAATCCTTGCGTTAAATTAGCGTGTTGCCCAGCCCTGCTGATGCAGGTAATCCAGCATAAACGGGCGCGTCTCTTTGATGATAAGGCGCTGAATCAACTGGCTCCAGGTTTCGCTACGCTGGTTGCTGTCGCGTTGTTCATAGTAGATCGCCGTGCGGCTATCGTAATCAGCCAGCACCGCAGGGTCCACTGGTTGATAACGATTTTCGTGCACCAGCATCGACTGCGGGATGCGCGGTTTAACATCCGGTATGGATTCAGGATAGCCAAGACAGAAACCAAACAGCGGCAGCACAAATTTTGGCAGGCCCAGCAGTTCGGTAACCTGAGCGATATTATTACGAATGCCGCCAATAAAGACGCCGCCCAGCCCCAGGGATTCCGCTGCCACCATGGCATTTTGCGCCATCAGCGCCGTATCCACACAGCCCAGCAGCAGCTGTTCTGCCCGGCCTAACTGGGCATCAGGGCAGATTTGCAGATGACGATTAAAGTCAGCGCAAAATACCCAAAACTCCGCCGCCTCGGCTACCCATGTCTGACCGCCCGTCAGGGTAACCAGTTGGTCACGTAACGCCGGATCGGTGATGCGCACAATGGATGAGCACTGCAAAAAGCTGGATGTGGACGCCGATTGCGCCGCAGCAATAATCGCCTCACGCTGTTCAGCACTCACCTTTTGATCCGTAAAAGAACGGATGGAACGGTGGCTGCATAATAAATCGATAGTCGGTGTCATAAAATCTCCAGCTAATTATCTTTTTTTTCAGAAAGGTTGAACAACTGCGGCGCAAGTGCTTTGGCACAGCGCCACATCAACAGCCAGGCGGCGGGTAACATTAGCAGAATGCCAATAATAAACAGCGCGGTCGCCAGGCGCGTGCTCCCGTCACCGGCCGGCAGCGCGGGTAACCACTGATTAACGACCAGCAGCGCGCTCGCGATAAGTACGCCGCCCAGCGCCTCCATTGCCAGTATGGTCTTGGGCAATTTTGCGACATTCCGCATGGTTTCCTCCCGCCTCAGGGCTGACTGAGTCTCAATTATGGATAACATCCCACAAATTGCCCATCAGCGGTTTCGGAGAGTGCCATTGCAGAGCACCGGGCCCGGCTTTGCGACGTCATAGGATGTGGGCATCAGACTAACAGGTAAATCCTGCTTTCTTTAAGCACGACGAGCGGGCATCATTATCGGCTTTCCAGACTTTGTCGTGTGATCGTCATCACACACTGACCTCGCAAGGAGTTCTCAATGATTGCTGTTATTTTTGGTCGTCCCGGCTGCCCTTACTGTGTTCGGGCGAAAGAACTGGCGGATAAGCTGCAGGCCGGGCGTGACGATTTCAATTACCAGTATGTTGATATTCAGGCGGAAGGCATCACCAAAGCCGATCTGGAAGCCAGTGCAGGTAAACCTGTCAGCACCGTACCGCAGATCTTCCTGGATGAGCAGCATATTGGTGGCTACACCGAATTCGCCGCCTGGACAAAAGAGAATCTGGGATTTGTTGCCTGAGCAACGGATGTGTCAGAACGGATGTCCTGAAAAGTGCGCGCTGGCGTAATGCCAGCCGCGCCTTGATGATCGGTTAAGCCAGCCCGGGGGCGTTAACGCAACAAGCAGGGGGCAGCGCAACACAGTCGCCTAACGCCTTGACGCCGCGATCAGTTGCAGCAACCGTACCAGCAGTGCCCCGCATCCCGCCCAGAACATACCGCTCAGGCTCCAGACAGCAATATAATTCCAGCTGGCACTCCCGGCAAACACGCTATGAAGCAGCAGCGCAGCCAGCACCGTTCCGGTAAACGCCATCACCAGCGTGCTTTTTAGCGGCGCCTCCCGCTGCATGAGCGCCATGACGGCGCCCGGCAGTAAAAAAAGTAGCAATTCAGGCTGGCTGTGTAGCCTCTGCGTGCCTGACAGCCGGAAATCCTGGGTAAGCATAAACACGACACAATAAAACACGCCACCTGATACGCAGGTTGCCCAGAAATAATAACGCTGCGGCATAACTCCCCACTCATTAAAAACATGCCAAAACTTCGCCTTTGACCTTGCCGAGCCTGGTGGAAATAAAAAGAAACAGTCGTTTTGAGAACGAATGAAAGTCGCCAATGGCTGAGAATGATTTTTCTGATTAGAATATTGTCCGCGTTACCTTTTCAGACATCAGTGATAGCTGGAGGTAATCTTACGGCCTGCTCAAGATAGCGAAAAACAGGTCTCTCTTCAATAGGTTACAAGTAAACAAGAAGTTAAAATGTTGAATGTTAACATCGCAGAATTGTTAAGAGGTAATGACATTCTGTTATTATTTTTCGTACTGGCACTGGGACTTTGCCTGGGAAAATTACGTTTCGGCTCGATACAACTCGGAAATTCCATTGGCGTATTAGTGGTTTCATTATTATTAGGTCAGCAACACTTCTCGATGAATACGGATGCCCTGAGCCTGGGTTTCATGTTGTTTATTTTCTGCGTCGGCATTGAAGCAGGCCCCAACTTTTTTTCTATTTTCTTTCGGGATGGCAAAAATTATTTCATGCTCGCCATTGTGATGGTGGTGAGCGCTCTGCTGCTGGCCCTGGGATTCGGCAAGCTCTTTGGCTGGGACATCGGCCTGACCGCAGGCGTACTGGCCGGCTCCATGACGTCCACGCCGGTTCTGGTGGGCGCGGGTGATACGCTGCGCCAGAGCATCGGCGATCCCAGACAGCTGGGCATCATGCAGGATCAACTCAGCCTGGGTTATGCCGTAACCTATCTTGTCGGGTTAGTCAGCCTGATTTTCGGCGCACGCTATCTGCCCCGTTTACAACATCAGGACTTACCCACCTGCGCCCAGCAGATTGCGCGCGAACGCGGTCTTGACGCTGACAGCCAGCGCAAAGTGTTTTTGCCGGTGATTCGCGCGTACCGCGTCGGCCCGGAACTGGTGGCGTGGAGCGGCGGCAAAAACTTGCGCGAACTCGGTATTTACCGGCAGACGGGCTGCTATATTGAACGCATCCGCCGCAATGGCATCCTTGCCAGCCCGGATGGTGATGCAGTGCTGCAACTGGGGGATGATATTTCCCTGGTGGGCTATCCGGATGCCCACGCGCGCCTGGATGCCAGCTTCCGTAACGGCAAAGAAGTTTTTGACCGCGATCTGCTGGATATGCGGATTGTGACGGAAGAGATCGTGGTGAAAAACCACAATGCCGTCAACAAACGGCTAAGCAAACTTAACCTCACCGATCACGGCTGCTTTCTCAACCGCGTGATTCGCAGCCAGATCGAGATGCCCATCGACGACAACATCATGCTGAACAAAGGTGATGTGTTGCAGGTCAGCGGCGAGGCGCGACGGGTGAAGAGCGTAGCGGATCGCATCGGCTTTGTCGCGATTCACAGTCAGATGACCGACCTGCTGGCATTCTGTGCTTTTTTTATCATCGGTCTGATGGTCGGGTTAATTACGTTCCAGTTCAGCAACTTTAGCTTTGGCATCGGTAACGCCGCAGGGTTGTTGTTTGCCGGTATTATGCTGGGCTTCCTGCGCGCTAACCATCCTACATTTGGCTATATTCCGCAGGGGGCGCTGACGATGGTGAAAGAGTTCGGGCTGATGGTGTTCATGGCGGGCGTCGGGCTGAGCGCCGGCAGCGGTATCGACCACGGAATATCGGGTAACGGCGCACTGATGCTCCTGTGCGGCCTGCTGGTCAGCCTTTTGCCGGTGGTGATTTGCTACCTGTTTGGCGCCTATGTTCTGCGCATGAACCGCGCGCTGCTGTTTGGCGCCATTATGGGTGCACGCACCTGCGCGCCAGCCATGGAGATAATCAGCGATACGGCTCGCAGTAATATCCCGGCACTCGGCTACGCCGGAACCTATGCTATCGCGAACGTTTTACTGACGCTGGCGGGAACATTAATCGTTATTATCTGGCCGTTACTGCCCTTATAAAATTTTTTTACTGACGTCCAGAACTTTTTTTCCCGACCACAGTCTGAATAAGTGCCACTGCTTTTCTTTGAAATCCCCAAATTGTGGAGCCCGCTGGTCTTTTTCCCAGCGGGTTTTTTTATGCCTTTCTCCTGCCCGCCCCGCCTGGACACTAAAACATCATTAAACTTAAACCGTTTTGCAACCTTAACGCAGATTAAGAACCTTGTGATGGACTCTCTGACCGTCTGCACGCAGGATAGGCAGCTTATTTTGTTAGCAGTATGTGCTAGCAGATGCGACAGACTCAATCCGGTTTCGCCCGTTGGCTAAAACCCTTTTTTCCGGATTGAGAGAATCTGAACATCAGTAAGAGGAACCGACCCCGTAATGGAAGAATTGAACCGCACCCTGTTTATGGCAATTAACGCAACACCGGACTCGCCTCACTGGTTATTACAGCTTGCCATCTTCATCGCCAGAGACTTAATCGCCATCGTTCCGCTGCTGATTGTGGCACTGTGGCTGTGGGGACCGCGCGATCGGGTTGACTCACAACGTGTGCTGGTATTAAAAACCGGCATTGCGCTGCTGTACGCGCTCGCCATCTCCTGGTGCGTTGGGCAGCTGTTACCGCATCCGCGCCCTTTCGCGATCAATTTTGGTCATCAGTTTCTTGCGCACGCGGCCGATGATTCCTATCCCAGCGATCACGGCACCACGATTTTCACCTTTGCGCTGGCTTTCCTGTTCTGGCATCGGCTCTGGTCGGGCATCATTCTCATGGTGGTCGCGACAGCAATCGCCTGGTCCCGTGTTTACCTTGGGGTTCACTGGCCAATGGATATGCTGGGCGGTTTTCTGGTGGGAATGCTGGGTTGCCTGGCGTCACACCTTGCCTGGCAACTGTATGGCGAACGCCTGCTGAATATCATTAATCCGCTCTATCGGGCGCTGTTCGCGTTACCGATTCGTAAAGGCTGGACACAAGGTTAAAAAAAAGGGACGCCGCGGCGTCCCCTGTTTTTAGCTGAACCACTTTCCGAACCAGCCATTAAATTTCATCATGACGAAGTCTATGATGCGGCTGAAGAAGCCGCCTTCCGGCACATCCTGCAGCACCACCAGCGGACGCTGTTCGATCGTTTTACCGTCCAGCTGAAAATCAATGGTGCCCACGACCTGATTTTTCTTTAACGGGGCCTCAAGCTGCGGCGATGTCAGGCTGTAGCTGGCTTTGAGGTTTTTCATCTGCCCTTTGGGAATGGTCAGCGCCGCATCGTTTTTCACCCCCAGGTTGACCTGATTCTGTTCGCCAAACCAGACGCGCTGCTGAGCAAAAGGCGCACCCGCCTTAATTGGAGTCACGGTTTCAAAGAAGCGGAAGCCCCACGTCAGTAATTTTTCACTTTCCCGGAAGCGAATGGCGTCGCTGGCAGTGCCCAGCACAACCGAGATCAGTCGCATATCGCCTTCGGTGGCTGAAGCGACCAGATTATTCCCTGCGCCTGAGGTGTGGCCGGTTTTAATCCCATCTACCTTCAGATTGCTGCTCCAGAGCAGACGGTTGCGATTCATCTGACGAATATTGTTAAAGGTAAACTCTTTTTCCTTGTTCAGGGCGTACTCTTCCGGCACATCCCGAATCAGCGCCTGACCAATCAGCGCCATGTCCCGCGCGGTGCTGTACTGTCCGTCGGCATCCAGACCATGCACCGTCATAAAGTGGGTGTTTTTCAGGCCAAGCGCTTTCACATAGTTATTCATCAGACCGATAAAAGAATCCTGACTGCCGGCAACATAGTCTGCCAGCGCGATGCAGGCATCGTTCCCGGACTGGATCACAATCCCTTTGTTCAGCTCATGCACCGGGATACGATCGCCAGGCTTCAGAAACATCAGCGAAGAGCCCCGCAGTTTAGGATTGCCGGTAGCCCAGGCATCCTGCCCCACCGTTACCCTATCGTCAGGTTTAATTTTGCCGGATTTGATCGCCTGGCCAACCACATAGCTGGTCATCATTTTTGTCAGGCTGGCGGGATCGAGTCGCTGATCGGCATTGGATTCGGTCAGCACTTTGCCGCTGGCGTAGTCAATTAAAATCCAGGCTTTGGCGTCAATTTGAGGGGCGGCCGGTGCCTGTTCCGCGAAAACAGCCATCGGCGCAACGAGTAGCAAAGAGGTTGCAGCAATACGCCGCAGGTGAGATGAAAAGCAAGTATTTGTCATGGGCTTGGCCGGATTGTCCTTAGTAAAACGAGAGTCAAAGGCTTAAAACCTTCTGTGAAAACGCTACCCGCTGGCGTCAATGAAAAAAACCGCTTAATCGTAAAGTTTTATAGATTTTAGTAGATTAACCCTGGTAAAAGGGCCGCGCGCGTGCCATTTTCCCGCACGAATGTCGCACAAAAAAATGCGCTAAATTCTGATTTTTTAATCAGAAAGTTAAGGCCGTCACAAAACTGGGTTACCCTGACTTTATTCAATTGAGGAGAACCCCTATGGATCTAGCCCTGTTTGATCTGGACGAAACGCTGATTAGTGAGGACAGCACCGGCCTGTGGCTACGCTGGCTGGTCTCACAAGGCTTTGCCTCCAGTGACCTGATTGATGAAGAACAGGAATTAATGCGTCAATATTACGCCGGGACGCTGTCGATTGATGAGTACATGCATAAAACCCTTTCCCCGCTGACTGGCATGGCGACGATGACAGTGGAAGGATGGATTCGACGCTTTATCCACCGTGATATCATGCCGCGCGTTTACCCGGAAGCCCGGGCGCGGCTTGACTGGCATCAGGCGCGCGGTGACAGAATTATCGTGATCTCCGCCAGCGGCGAACATCTGGTGAATCCTATCGCCAGCCAGCTCGGCGCCTGCGGTGCCCTGGCCATTGGTGTCGAAGTGGTGGACGAGCGTTACAGCGGCAACACCTACGGCACCCTGACGTTTCAGCATGGCAAAGTGAAGCGGGTAGAAGAATGGAAAGCCGCGCGCCCTGGCGAAACCTACGCGCACACCTGGGCTTACAGTGATTCCATGAACGACCTGCCCATGCTGGCGCAGGCCGACTATGCACACGTAATTAATCCGGCGGAACCGCTGTTACAGGAAGCCGAAAAGCGTGGCTGGCAGATCTGCCGCTGGGCTCGCTGATTTAACCGCGGGACGCGCTGGCGTCCTGCGTCAATCCAACCCTGAGCAATTTACCGTTAGCCTCATCCGTCAGTAAATAGAGATAGCCATCGGGCCCCTGTCGAACATCGCGGATGCGCTCATTGCGCCCGTCCAGCAACCGTTGTTCTTCGACGACCTTCTCGCCGTTGATATGCAACCGAATCAGGTTCTTCTCTTTCAGCGCACCAATAAACAACGAATTTTTCCACTGTGGAAAACGTGCGCTGTTATAAAACGCCATACCGCTGATCGCTGGCGAGACTTTCCAGTAAAACGCCGGCTGTTCCGTGCCTGTCACATGCGTGCCTTTAGATTCCGGCACCTTACTGCCATTGTAATCAATGCCGTAGGTTGCCAGCGGCCAGCCGTAATTTTTGCCCTTCTGAATAATATTTACCTCATCGCCGCCGCGGGGACCATGCTCACTTTCCCACATCATCTGAGTCCAGGGATTCAGTGCCAGCCCCTGAGGATTGCGTAAACCATAGGCCCAGATTTCGGGGCGCGCGCCGGGTTTATTGACGAAGGGGTTATCGTTTGGCACACTGCCGTCCGCGTTCAGGCGCAGCAGTTTACCCTGAAGTTTATCGAGGTCCTGTGCGGCACTGCTGACAAAGTTGTCGCCAAAGGCAATCCATAAAAAGCCCTGGCGATCAAAGGCCAGCCGGGTCCCGATGTTGTTACCGCTTGAGAGGCGCGGCGTTTGCTGAATCACTTCATGAAAATCGGTTAACTGGCGGTTATCAGGGCTGAGTTTGCCGTAGCCCACCACGGCGCCGGCCTTGCCGTTGCTGTCCGCTTCGGTATAGCTGAGCCAGACGCGGCGGCTCTGGGCAAAATCAGGGGCCAACACCACGTCCAGCAGTCCGCTTTGACGCTGCGCCCAGACCTTTGGCACGCCCTGAATCGGTTCGGACAAGCCGCTGTCAGGCCGCCAGCTGCGCAGTTGGCCGGATCGTTCAGTAATCAGCAACGTCTGATTGTCGGGCAAAAACGCCACAGACCAGGGATGATCCAGCTTATCCTGAAGCACCTCAACCTTGAGGTCACTCGCCCACAGCGGGCTGGAAAAGAGTAATGCGCCACTCAATAACAACGGGGTCGGAATACGAACCATAGTCTTCTCCTGACAGCGTGCAGTGCTGTTAAGCGTAGTCAGACCGTCTGGAATGCAGTAAAGGATTTACAAAAGATTGAACAAGGCGTTGGCAGCAGGATGGGCAATAGCATGCGCTGGGAAAACCGACCGAAAAGGGATCGTGAAGAGATAAAAAGAGACCGCCCGAAAAGTGATCGTGGAGAGAAGAGACCGCCCGCAGTAAGATAGCGGGCGGAAGCGGTTATTCGAAAAAGGTATCGGGATTTTCCGCCAGGGAAATAAACTCTTTACCGCCTGGGGTCAGCGCCAGAATCGTACCACTTTCAATATCGTACACCCAGCCGTGCAGGCGCAGCTTGCCCTGACGTAACCCGACCGAGACTGACGGGTGGGTTTTCATGTTGTTCAACTGGGCAATCACGTTTTCCTGCACCATTTCGTTGAGCTTCTTCTCAGGCGAATCGTATTCACGCTGCTCAACCACCGCTTTTGCCGCATCGGCATAACGCAGCCAGTGCTCGACGGCTGGCATCGAATCCATGCAGGCACAGGAGGCGATGGCGTTCATCGCACCACAGTTTGAGTGACCACAGATAATGATGTCAGAAACCCCTAGCGCCATTACGGCATACTCAATTGTCGCTGACACGCCGCCCGGTTCCGGACCAAAAGAGGGCACAATGTTGCCCGCATTACGGATGACGAACAGCTGTCCGGGTTCCTGCTGAGTAACGAGTTCCGGCACCAGACGGCTGTCTGAGCAAGAGATAAACAGCGCTTTTGGATTCTGATTGGATGCCAGACTTTTAAAAAGCGCCTTTCTTTCGGGAAAGACTGTCTGCTGAAAACTCAGAAACCCGTTGATGATCTCTTTCATTATTTTGCTCTCACATTGTCCACATCATGATCTGAAGAAACGACGCCTTCAGTACTGGTTAAGCGATTCATTATTAATGAAAACAAGCAAATATCAACGTTGAATGTGACCAAAATCGCTGTCGCAACGTCAAAGAAGTGAAATATTTTCCCACCTGATTATTCGGTGTTTATTAGAAATTCTTTTATACAACGGTGAGTTACTGACTTTCGGTTGCCCTCGTGTTCTGCCGTTCACCCCGTGGCGATGGGGGCAGACCTTTACGGGTTTTTGCGTTACTTTACGCTTAATTAATCCCTTACAGATAACGCTACAATTTTCATCACAACACAGGTAAAATCGCGCGCCATTGCTGTGCTGAACCGGAAACCACCTTATGTCCACTACCAATACACTGCCGCCGCGCGTCGGATTTGTCTCGCTCGGCTGTCCAAAAAACCTTGTTGACTCAGAGCGCATCCTGACGGAACTGCGCACCGAGGGTTATGAGGTGGTACCACGCTATGACGATGCTGAAATCGTTATTGTTAACACCTGCGGATTTATCGACAGCGCCGTCCAGGAATCTCTGGAAGCGATCGGTGAAGCCCTGAACGAAAACGGCAAGGTCATCGTGACCGGCTGTCTGGGCGCCAAAGTCGATCAGATTCGTGAGGTGCATCCGAAGGTGCTGGAGATTACGGGCCCACACAGCTACGAACAGGTGCTGTCGCATGTGCATCGCTACGTGCCTAAGCCGCAGCACAACCCGTTCCTGAGCCTGGTGCCGGAACAGGGCGTGAAGCTGACGCCGCGCCATTACGCCTACCTGAAGATTTCTGAAGGCTGTAACCATCGCTGCACCTTCTGCATTATTCCTTCAATGCGTGGCGATCTCGACAGCCGTGCCATTGGTGAAGTACTGGATGAAGCGAAACGTCTGGTTGAAGCCGGCGTGAAAGAGTTGCTGGTGATTTCGCAGGATACCTCGGCCTACGGCGTGGACGTCAAGCACCGGACGGGCTTCTGGAACGGTGCGCCGGTAAAAACCAGCATGGTCAGCCTGTGTGAGCAGCTAGCCAAACTCGGCGTGTGGGTCCGCCTGCATTACGTCTATCCGTATCCCCACGTTGATGACGTTATTCCGCTGATGGCTGAAGGCAAAATTCTGCCGTATCTGGATATCCCGTTACAGCATGCCAGCCCACGCATTCTTAAACTGATGAAACGTCCTGGCGCAGTAGAACGGACGCTGGAGCGCATTAAGCGCTGGCGTGAAATCTGCCCTGAGTTAACCCTGCGCTCGACCTTTATCGTTGGCTTCCCCGGTGAAACCGAAGAGGACTTCCAGATGCTGCTGGACTTCATTAAAGAAGCCCGTCTGGATCGCGTAGGCTGTTTCCAGTACAGCCCGGTCGAAGGGGCGACGGCGAACCAGTTGCCCGATCCGGTTGATGAAGCCGTTAAGCAAGAGCGTTACGACCGCTTTATGCAGTTACAGCAGCAGATCTCTGCTGAACGCCTGCAGGAAAAAGTGGGACGCGAGATTATGGTCATCATTGATGAGGTCGATGAAGAAGGTGCGATTGGTCGTAGCATGGCTGATGCGCCGGAAATCGACGGCGCCGTTTACCTGAACGGCGAGAGCAACGTTAAGCCGGGTGATGTCCTGCGCGTGAAGGTGGAACACGCAGACGAATACGATTTGTGGGCCAGCCGCGCTTAACCGTACTTCTGCTGGTGCGCTTTTTTGCGCGCCAGGTAGTCATCATCAGCACGTAACTTGTCCCAATATGCTTTGAAAATGGCCGCAGCAGCGGCCTTTTCTTCATCCCTGCCCCAGGGCAATTCCTTGCCCTGGGCATCGTATTTCCGTCCGCCCTTGTGGTTGCTGTAGCGACGCGCGCGGGTATAACCCATCTGGATAAATTTGCGTGCCATGTCCATGCCGACAAAATCATCCTGCTGACGATAGGCTTCGAACAACGCCATGATTTCTTCTGCTGAAGCTTTGGCAACCTCAACGGTACGAAAACGCCAGTGCGGTAAGATCTCGCCCTTATAAGGCTGAACCATGAGCACGCCCTGCTCTCCGCGCCCCACCTGATAACGCTCAGGCTGCTTGCGAAAATCGATGGTGCTGAAGTCCTGGTCATAATCAAAAGGTTTCATGTCTTAAGTTTAGGATCAAGTGCGTCACGTAGCCCGTCGCCAAGCAAATTAAAGGCTAAAACCGTAAAAAAAATGGCCAGCGCCGGAAAAATCGCCACATGCGGCGCAATGACCATATCCGCCCGCGCTTCGTTGAGCATGGCACCCCACTCCGGCGTGGGCGGCTGCGCGCCCAGTCCCAAAAATGACAGGCTTGCCGCCGTGATAATCGAGGTACCGATGCGCATAGTAAAGTACACCACAATAGACGATACCGTCCCTGGCAACAGGTGGCGCAGGATAATCGTCCAGTCGGATGCCCCGATGCTGCGTGCAGACTCAATATAGGTTTGATGTTTCAGCACCAGCGTATTGCCGCGCACCAGACGGGCAAACGCCGGAATGCTGAAGATCGCCACAGCGATAATCACGTTGCTGATACCGGTGCCCATAATGGCCACCACGGCAATGGCGAGCAGAATACCGGGAAAGGCAAACAGGACGTCACAAACGCGCATGGTTATCCTGTCCCACCAGCCTTCGTAGTAGCCCGCCAGCAGGCCCGCCAGGGTGCCGATACACGCGCCAATTGCCACGGAGACAAAACCGGCAATCAGCGAAATTCGGGTGCCCACGAGTACGCGGCTGAAAATATCGCGGCCCAGTGAGTCCACGCCAAACCAGTGCATCAGGGACGGCCCGTCGTTCAGGCGGTCATAGTCAAAATAATTTTCAGCGTCGAACGGCGCAATGGCCGGTGCCGTGAATGCCAACACAATCAGCATCAGCACGAAGAGACCGGCCAGCAACGCCACGGGCTGATGGCGAAAGCGCCGCCAGAACTCACGCCACGGTGTTCTCACCCGGTTGCCGTTTAACAGCGGCATACTTTTTAATGCCGCTTCCCGTCGCCAGTTTTTCATCAGGTGTCCTTAAAGCGAATCGCCGGGTTAATGACGGCATATAACATATCGACAAACAGGTTAATCAGGATAAACTCCAGCGAAAACAGCAGCACCTCCGCCTGAATGACCGGATAGTCACGCATCTGCACTGAATCCACCAGCAGGCGCCCCAGTCCTGGCCAGTTGAACACCACCTCCACCACAATCGACCCGCCCAGCAGGAAACCAAACTGCAGGCCCATCATGGTCACTACCGGAATCATGGCATTCCGTAATCCGTGTTTAATCACCACGCCGGATTCACGCACGCCTTTCGCGCGCGCGGTGCGCATGTAATCTTCCTGCATCACCTCAACAAAAGAGGCCCGGGTAAAACGCGCCATGACGGCGGCGACGGCCGCCCCCAGGGTAACGGAAGGCAAAATGTAGTGCTGCCAGCTATCGGCTCCCACCGTGGGGAGCCAACCCAACTGGACAGAAAACACCTGCATCAGCAGCATGCCAAGGGCAAACGCCGGAAAGGAAATGCCCGAAACCGCCAGCGTCATGCCCAGGCGGTCCGGCCAGCGATTGCGCCACACCGCAGAAACAATGCCAACCGCCATTCCCAGGATCACCGCCCATACCATACTGACTAAGGTCAGCCATAAAGTTGGCATAAAGCGGGTGGCGATTTCCTGTGAAACCGGCCGCCTCGACACCAGCGACTGGCCAAAATCCCCCTGTAGGGCGTTGACGACAAAGTGCCAGAACTGCAATGGCAGCGGTTGATCCAGCCCCAACTCCTGGCGTACCAGCGCGACGACGGAGGCATCGGCTTCCTGGCCGGCAATCAGGCGTGCGGGATCCCCTGGCAGTAAGTGCACAAACATAAACACCAGCACCGCCACGATAAACAGCGTGGGAATCAGGCCCAGCAGTCGTTTCAGAAAATAGTTAAACATGTCAGATCCTACACAGCCGCCAGCCGTCGCGGCTGGCCTGCCCGCCCGCTTCAGCTCACACTGTAAAAGCGGGCATTACACGGCCCGATCAGGTTTCGCTGTGGGCCGTGCCCCCTCGCGTCAACCTGAACGGGTCCGCCGGGTTACTTCAGCTCGGCATCGTCAAAACTGAATGAGGTATCCGGCATCATATAAAAGCCGCTCAGGTTTTTGCTGTGGGCTGAAACCAACTGCTCCACCACCAGTGGAATCCAGGGATGATCGTTCCAGATAGTATCCTGCGCATCTTTGTAGAGTTCGGCTTTTTGCTTGCTGTCGGTGGTTTTCAATGCATAGGCCAGATCCTTATCGACTTTCGGATTGCTGTAGAAGGCAGTATTAAAGATCGCTGGCGGCCAGGCGGTCGTGGCAAACAGCGGCGTTAATGCCCAGTCAGCTTCCCCGGTGGACGCAGACCAGCCGGTATAAAACATGCGTACGCCGCTCTCTTTCTGACCTTTGCCTTCCACTTCCGCCGCGCGCTGTCCCGCATCCATGGCGGTAACCTTCACCTTAACGCCCACCTGTGCCAGCTGCTGCTGCACAAACTGCAGAACTTTCTGTGCCGTACTGTGGTTGTGAGAGGACCAGAGCGTGGTTTCAAACCCGTTTGGATAGCCGGCTTCTTTCAGCAACGCTTTTGCTTTGGCAGGATCATAGGGAATGGGCGGATAGGTTTGAGCGTACTCAATCGATGGCGGCACAATACCCGTAGCCGGTGTGGCATAACCGGCAAACGCGACTTTGACCAGGGCCTGACGATTAATCGCGTATTCCAGCGCCTCACGCACCTTTGGATTATCGAAAGGCTTTTGTGTCACGTTCAGGCTGATATAGCGCTGCATGATCGAAGGCGAGACCACCACGTCAAGCTTGCTGTTTTTCTCCAGCAGTTTGGCCTGTTCGTAGGGCACCGGGAAAGCAAAGTTCGCCTCGCCCGTTTGCAGCATGGCCGCACGGGTGTTGTTATCCACCACCGGACGCCACGTAATACTGTCGAGTTTTGGATAGCCCTTCTTCCAGTAGCCATCCCATTTTTTTACCTTAACGAAGTCGGTCTGGTTCCAGGTAACGAATTCAAACGGCCCGGTTCCCACCGGATGGAACCCGATCTCCTTACCATATTTTTTCAACGCAGCGGGCGAGATCATCGCGGCGGCCGGGTGCGCCAGGATGTTGATAAAGGCCGAGAAAGGCTGTTTGAGCGTGATTTTCACCGTCACAGGATCGACGGCTTCCGTGCTGGCGATATATTTGAACAGGTTATAGCGTTTCAGATGATTATCGGGATTACTGGCGCGGTCGAGGTTGGCTTTTACCGCCTCGGCATTAAAGTCGGTGCCATCCTGAAACTTCACGCCGGCGTGCAGTTTAATCGTATAGGTCAGACCATCCTCGCTCACCTGGTAGCTGTCGGCCAGCACGTTGATGCGCTTCATGTCTTTATCAAAGCCGAACAGCCCCTGATAGAACGACTTTGCGACCGCCTGCGACAGCGTATCGTTAGCGTCGTAGGGATCGAGGGTAGTGAAATTAGAGGCCACGGCAATGACCGCATCCTGTGCGGCCCAGGCAGGTAACGCCATTGCACTGCTGAGTACGCCCGCTGCCAGTAAGCCTTTTCGCATCGTTATCTGCATTGTCTTCTCCTTGTTATCCCTGTCTGATTTGTCGCCGTAGCGACGGCTGAGTTATTCAGGTCGCGCGCTGGCGTGACGTGCCACGAAATGGCCGGGCGCGACTTCCATCAGCGAAACCGTTTCGGGTTCGTCGCCCAGTGAACGAATTGGGCTGGGGATCTCATCGACCAACAAACTGCGCTCGCGCTGCCGCTGCGACGGATCGGCAATCGGCACGGCGGCCATAAGCTTTTTGGTGTAAGGATGCTGCGGGCGTTCAAACACCGCCTGACGCGGCCCCATCTCGACGATTTGTCCAAGATACATCACCGCAACACGATGGCTGATGCGCTCAACGACCGCCATGTCATGGGAAATAAACAAAAATGCGATGCCAAACTCGCGCTGTAAATCCAGCATCAGGTTAATAATCTGTGCCTGAATGGACACATCCAGCGCCGAAACCGACTCATCGGCAATCACCACTTTCGGGTTCAGCGCCAGCGCCCGCGCAATGCAAATGCGCTGCCGCTGGCCGCCGGAGAACTCATGGGGATAGCGCCTTGCATGCTCCGGCAATAACCCGACCTTTTCCAGCAACCACGCGACGCGCTGCTCTGCTTCATGGCGCGGCATCACCTTGTGGATCAGCAGTGGCTCCATAACAGAGAAGCCGACGGTCAGGCGAGGATCCAGCGACGCATAGGGATCCTGAAAAATAAACTGAATATCGCGCCGCAGATGGGCCAGGGCAGGACCGGAGAGATCGTTTATGCGCTGACCGTTAAAGGTGATGCTGCCGCCCTGGCTGGCGACCAGCTTTAGCAGCGAACGCCCGGTGGTGGATTTTCCGCATCCGGACTCCCCCACCAGCGCCAGCGTTTCACCTGCGTAGAGATCAAAACTGACATTCTCGACCGCGTGTACCCGACTTTTCACCCGGTTAAATAACCCTGAGCGGATATCAAACCGTGTGACCAGATTGCGTACCTGTAAAATCGGTGGCCGATCGTGGCGTACGGTATTCTGTGGTATTGCCGGTTCGTCATCGCGGTCAATTAGCGGGAACCTGGCGGGCAGCGGCTGGCCCTGCATGGCACCCAGCGCCGGTACGGCGGCCAGTAAGGCGCGCGTGTAAGCCTGACGTGGCGCACTGAACAGCTGAGCCGTTTCGGCATTTTCCACCACTTCGCCACGGTACATCACCTGTACCCGATCAGCCATTTCAGCCACCACGCCCATATCGTGAGTGATAAATATCACCCCCATCTGCATTTCTTTTTGCAGCTCGCGAATCAGTTGCAGAATCTGCGCCTGAATCGTCACGTCAAGCGCGGTGGTGGGTTCATCTGCAATCAACAGCGCAGGTTGACATGACAGCGCCATGGCAATCATTACGCGCTGACGCATACCGCCCGAGAGCTGGTGGGGGAAGCGGCGCAGGATCTTTTGCGCATCGGGAATACGTACCCTGTCGAGCATTCGACGCGCTTCTGCCAGCGCCCCGGCGTGGGATTGGCCTTGATGAAGACGAATGGATTCGGCAATCTGCTCACCAACAGAGAACACCGGATTGAGCGACGTCATGGGTTCCTGGAAGATCATCGCTACATCGGCCCCGCGCACCTGCCGCATCTGACCGCGCGGCATGCGCATCAGATCCCGTACCTCGCCGTTACGACCGCGCAACAGGATCTCGCCGCTGACGTCTCCGCCGGCCTGCTCAATCAGGCGCATCAACGCCAGCGAGGTCACTGACTTGCCCGAACCAGACTCGCCCACCAGGGCCAGGGTTTTACCCCGGTAGACGTCAAGGGAAAGATGGCGCACAGCCTGGGTGACGACGCCATCGTTTTCAAAACGCACGTTAAGATCGCGTACGGCCAGCACCTGCTCGTCGGTCAATACTGTTGTGCCAGACAGGCTGCTGTGGAGGGCCTCACGATTAGCTTTCACGGTAAATTGCCACCTCTGCGGCCTCATCTGTGCGGGCATAAGCCCGGTACATGCCTTCGCTGTTGAAAGGCAGTGCGACGTTGCCCTCACGATCAACCGCAATCAGCCCGCCGCTGCCGCCTAACTCCAGCACGCTATCGTGAATAACATTCACGCTGGCCTGTTGTAAGGTACGTCCACCGTAGCGCATCTGCGCCGCCACATCGTAAGCGGCCAGCGTGCGGATAAACACTTCTCCGGTGCCGGTACAGGACACCGCAACGCTGTCGTTGCTGGCATAGCAACCTGCACCGGGTAGAGGCGAGTCGCCAATGCGGCCAACCTGTTTATTGGTCATTCCGCCGGTAGAGGTGGCGGCGGCGAGATTGCCGGCGTTGTCCAGCGCAACCGCGCCCACCGTGCCGAACTTACGGTCCGGATCAAGGGGATCGCCGCCCTGGGCCGCACCATCATGGTCTAACAGCGCGGTATCGCTGCCGAGCGCGCGCTGCAGTTGCTCCCAACGTTCAGGCGTAGAAAAGAATTCAGGTTCAACCTGCTCAAGGCCTTGTGCCAGGGCAAACGCTTCAGCGCCCTCGCCCGCTAACAACACGTGCGGGCTGTTTTCCAACAGCGCGCGGGCCGCCAGCACCGGATTGCGTATACGCGATACGCCCGCCACTGCGCCAGCCTGTAATGTCCGGCCATCCATGATGCAGGCATCCAGTTCATGGGTGCCCTGCCGCGTAAACACCGCGCCTTTACCTGCATTGAATAACGGGCACTCCTCAAGCCTGCGCACCGCCTCAGTCACCGTATCCAGCGCAGAAGCCCCCTGAGCCAGCATGCTCTGCCCGTGCGTCACAATGTCGTAAAGCGCCTGTCGGTATGCCTGCTCTTTTTCCGCGCTCATGGCGGCGCGGGTAATTGCCCCCGCACCGCCATGAATGGCAATCGCTGCTTTAGCCATACTGCGTTACCCTGTGGTTGCATCAGAAGGAAAAACACTGATTTTGAATGGTTTTAAGTCGGTTTAGACCATTTTTGAATATAGAAAGCCCGCTATGGGTTGTAAAGCGGAAACTGACAATGTGCTAATAACCTTTCGTTGTGGCTTATGCCGATGTGACTCTGAAGGGAAAAGTCACCATAATAGACAGCCCTTGCAACAGACAGGCTGAGAATAGAATGGAAAGCTTTACTGCCGGACTGATTTCCCTTGAGGACGCGCAACAAAAGATGCTGGCGTCGCTAACGCCCATCACAGACTCGCTTGAGCTGAGCCTGCCAGAGGCGGCCGGGCGCATTACTGCCTGCGCGGTCACTTCACCGATCGATGTTCCCCCTTTCAACAACTCGGCGATGGATGGTTACGCCGTCAGGCTGGCTGATATTGTGAGTAACCAGCCTCTGCCGGTTGCGGGTAAAGCCTTTGCCGGGGCCCCGTTTAGCGGTGAATGGCCGGCGGGTAGCGTGATCAGAATAATGACGGGCGCACCTGTACCTGCCGGTTGTGACGCGGTCGTTATGCAGGAGGAAACCCGTCTGCAGGATGAGAAGGTGATTATCACCGCCCCGGTCAACGCCGGACAAAATATCCGGCTGACGGGCGACGATATTCGGGCCGGCCATCAGGTGCTGGCGGCGGGCGTGCGTCTGGGTGCTGCCGAACTGCCCTTGCTGGCCTCGCTGGGGATCGCGACCGTGCGGGTGCTGCGTAAACTGCGCGTCGCGATTTTTTCCACCGGCGACGAACTTCAGCCTGTGGGCCAGCCGTTAGCGGCGGGGCAAATCTATGATACCAACCGTTTTGCGATTTCGCTGATGCTGCACAAGCTGGGATGCGAGGTTATCGATCTGGGCATTATCAAAGACGATCCTGCTGCACTGCGTGCGGCCTTTACCGAAGCCGATCGCCAGGCTGATGTAGTCATCAGTACCGGCGGCGTTTCGGTGGGCGAAGCCGATTTCACCAAAACGATGCTGGAAGAACTCGGCGTGATTCGCTTCTGGAAGCTGGCGATGAAACCCGGTAAACCTTTTGCTTTTGGTCGTCTGGCGAACAGCTGGTTCTGCGGCTTACCCGGAAATCCGGTTTCTGCCGTAGTGACCTTCTATCAACTGGTGCAGCCGCTGCTGTCCACCCTGACGGGACAAACGGCTGCCGCGCTGCCGCCCCGCCAGCGCGTACGCACGGCAACCGCGTTGAAAAAATCGCCTGGCCGGCTGGATTTCCAGCGTGGCGTTCTGCGGCAAAACAGCCAGGGTGAACCCGAGGTTGTCAGCACCGGCGCACAGGGCTCCCATGTCTACAGCTCTTTTTCTCAGGCCAACTGCTTCATTGTGCTGGAACGCGATCGCGGCCCTGTTAAAGCAGGTGAGTGGGTGGATGTCGAACCCTTTAATACGCTGCTGGAGGGGTAAATGCTGCCCGAACTGAGCCACGAAGAGATGCTGCGCTACAACCGACAGATTGTATTGCGTGGTTTTGACTTTGACGGTCAGGAAACATTGAAAGCCAGTCATGTGCTGGTTGTCGGGCTGGGCGGTTTAGGCTGTGCGGCCTCGCCCTATCTGGCGGCAGCGGGCGTCGGCAATCTTACGCTGGTGGACTTTGATACGGTCTCACTTTCTAATCTGCAGCGACAGATTTTGCATTACGATGCCGATATTGGCCGCGCCAAGGTGGAATCCGCGCGCGAAACGCTGGCCGCCATTAATCCTCACTGCCGGTTACAGGCTGTGCAGGGTCAACTGGACGATGAGGCGCTCAACGCCCTGATTGCCCGGCAGCAGGTGGTGGTGGACTGCACGGACAATGTGGCGGTGCGCGAGCAAATTAACCGGTTATGCTACCAGTTGAAAGTGCCGCTGGTCTCAGGCGCGGCGATTCGTATGGAGGGCCAGCTCAGCGTATTTGACTGGCAACCCGATACGCCTTGTTATCGCTGCATCAGCCGGCTGTTTGCCGCCCAGGTTCTGAGCTGTGTGGAGGCCGGCGTAATGGCGCCGCTGGTGGGCGTCGTCGGCGCCATGCAGGCGATGGAAACTCTCAAGCTGCTGACGCACTTCGGCTCACCGGCGCGCTCGCGTTTGCTGATGTACGATGCGCTGAGCGCGGAGTTCCGTACCCTGAAGGTCGCGCAGGATCCCCATTGTGAAGTCTGCGGTCATCATGATTGAGGCGTTAATTGACAGGATTCATGTGTGGTCAGGTAAAGAAAGGATTTTAAGCCGGATCGTCGCAGACAATCCACCCTGACGCACAGACCCAAACGATAACGGGGTAGCCATCGCTACCCCGTTGTTTTTAGACGATGCCCTGGCTACGCAGGTAATCTTCGTAATTACCGGTGAAGTCCACAATGCGATCGGCTTTGATTTCCATCACTCGCGTCGCCAGTGAACTAACGAACTCACGGTCATGAGAGACAAAAATCAGCGTACCTTCATACATTTCCAGCGCCATGTTTAATGACTCAATGGATTCCATATCAAGGTGGTTTGTCGGCTCATCCATAATCAGGATGTTGGGCTTTTCCATCATCAGCTTGCCAAACAGCATCCGACCTTTTTCCCCACCCGACAGCACCTTAGCCGGTTTTTTAATATCGTCCTGTGAAAACAGGAGGCGACCAAGAATGCCACGCACGGCCTGTTCATCATCGCCCTGCTGTTTCCACTGGCTCATCCAGTCGAATACCGTCAGGTCGTTAGCAAAATCGTCAGCATGATCCTGGGCATAATAACCAATCTTCGCGTTTTCAGACCATTTAACGCTGCCGCTTTCCGGCGTCAGTTCTCCCACCAGCGTTTTTAACAGCGTGGATTTACCAATACCGTTAGCGCCGAGGATCGCCAGTTTTTCGCCCACTTCCAGCAACAGATTTAAATTTTTAAACAGCGGACCGTTATCAAACCCTTTCGTCAACGCTTCGACTTCCAGCGCATTACGGAACAGTTTTTTATCCTGTTCGAATCGAATATACGGGTTCTGACGACTGGAGGCTTTTACCTCTTCCAGCTTTATTTTGTCCATCTGTTTCGCACGCGATGTCGCCTGACGTGATTTAGAGGCATTAGCACTAAAACGGCTGACAAAGGATTGCAGATCGGCAATTTGTGCTTTTTTCTTGGCGTTATCCGATAACAGTCGCTCACGCGCCTGGGTGGCAGCGGTCATATATTCATCATAATTACCAGAATAAACACGCAGTTCGCCGTAGTCCAAATCAGCCATGTGGGTACAGACCATATTGAGGAAGTGACGGTCGTGCGAAATGATAATCATGGTGCTGTCGCGTTCGTTGAGTACCTGCTCCAGCCAGCGAATAGTATCGATATCCAGGTTGTTGGTCGGTTCGTCCAGCAGCAAAATATCCGGGTTGGAAAACAATGCCTGAGCCAGAAGAACACGTAATTTAAAACCCGGGGCAATTTCGCTCATTGGGCCATAATGCTGCTCTACCGGAATACCGACGCCCAGTAATAATTCACCGGCGCGCGGTTCAGCGCTGTAGCCATCCATTTCACCATACAGCACTTCAAGGTCGGCCACTTTGTAGCCTTCCTCTTCTGTCATTTCAGGTAAGGAATAAATACGGTCACGTTCCTGCTTCACTTCCCATAATTCATGGTGCCCCATGATGACCGTGTCTAACACGCTATATTCTTCGAAGGCGAACTGATCCTGACGTAATTTACCAATACGTTCATTAGGATCGTAAGAGACGTTGCCGCCTGATGGCACCAAATCGCCACCCAAAATCTTCATGAAGGTGGATTTTCCGCTGCCGTTCGCACCGATTAAACCGTAACGATTACCGCCGCCAAATTTTACGGAGATATTTTCGAACAGTGGCTTGCTGCCAAACTGCATGGTGATATTGCTGCTAACTAACACGGCGTTGACCTTAGTGAAGAGAGTGGATGGAAAAACGGCGGCTATTATGCCAGATGTGACGTAGCGCACGCCAGTCTCCGGCAAGGATTGCCTGAGTGTGCCTTGAAAACGCGCAACTTTTAATTATCGTCCTGCACGGTTTCCTGCTGCTGGCGCGCAGGTCTCATCGGGTTGCCGCGCATGCCAAAGCCGCTGCCGTCACGCACGACGGGATTAATTAACGGGTGGAGATAGTAAACAGGGAAAACGGCATGCAGGTTTTTTTAAATAAAAAAAGCCGGGGACATAAATGCACCCGGCTACCGCTTACAAGGATTGTGTCGATTAATCGATCAGGAAACTGTCCAGGCTTTTACCTTCATCCAGCGCTTTTTTAATCGCTGCTGGGGTGCGGCCCTGGCCGGTCCATGATTTTTTCTCGCCGTTTTCGTCGGTGTAAGAATATTTAGCCGGACGCGGCGCACGCTTAGTGCGTTTTTTACCCTGCTCCAGGGCACCTAATAATTCATTAGGATCGATGCCGTCAGCCAGCAACATTTCGCGATATTTAGATAACTTCTCTTCTTTTTCACGATTCTGCTGCTCTTCAGCGTGAGCTTCTTCACGGCGTTCAGTCACAACGACGGTCAATTTCTCAAGAATCTCTTCCAGATCGCTCAGTGGCAGTTCACGAGCCTGGGCACGTAATGTGCGAATGTTGTTTAGAACTTTAAATGCGTCACTCATCACAATATCCTTGATTAAGGGGGTTTAATTAAACTGTAGCGACAAGACTACCTAATTCAAATAAAAAAATAAATTAATTTATTACTCCAGATAATTCCGAGTGTTTTTTAAATGGCCGTGAAGTATTCAGAATCCTTATGTGGAGAGATTATTAACCACTAATTAACACTAAACACCTGCTATCCTTGCACAATGTAAACGATTTCATTGATTACGCATGCTGCATGAATCCACGCCAAAACTTTATAACGCTCCGGTCGATTATTTTATCGTCTTTAAAAAATTTGCATTAAATTCGCTGCCTTCCCGTCTGTTTTTCTCACCACGGCCGCTATCCACTCACAAAATTAACCTGCATATAACGGCAAAGTTGTCCGGTTACCCGGGACAATATCGGGATGCTTTTTTATCATTCCGGCGTTTGTATCGCGCATTCCCGCGTTTCTCTGACGTAAAAAAATACGCCGCGCGTTAACAGACCCGGTGAGTGCGACGTCGGCGAGGACGTGATTCCTTTCCTTAACGTCGGGCGTAAAAGATAAATAGCGGCGCGTTGTTGGGCGGCGAGTTCGACAGCGTGACATGAGGCGTTTGATGATTTTTATTTGACGATAAAACGCATAAATAATAAATCATGGGTATCAGTAGAGCGGCTTGTCAGGCCGCGCCCTTTTAACAAGGGTGCGGCCTCAACGGTTAGTTCACCTGCGTGGCGGGACCAAATACATCGTACTGCGGCAACTGCACGTTCTGGTAGGTCTCCCAGCCGCCCCCTAAGGCTTTATACAGGGCGACGAGATCCAGCCCGCTTTGCATACGTGCCTGGGTCGCCTGTTCCTGCGCCTGCGCCAGCTGACGCTGTGCATCCAGCACCTCGAGGAAAGTGGATAATCCCTGACGATAACTGTCACTGGCCAGATCGAAGGTACGCTGCAGCGCGCCAGTCGTTTCATCCAGCGCCGTTACCCGTTGCTGATCGGCACGGTAACTGACCAGGGCATTTTCCACATCCTGCAGGGCAGTGAGCACCGTCTGACGGTAGTTCAGGGCCGCGCTGGCCTGTTGCGCCCGCGCCAGCCTGACGCTGGAAACCAGCCTTCCGCCCTGGAAGATGGGAATAGATAACGACGGTCCCACGCTGTAGAAATGACTGCTCCAGTTATCAAGATAGCTGACGTCAGTGTTACGCACGCCCAACTGACCGGTCAGCGACAGGCTGGGGAACAGCTGCGCAACAGACACGCCAATCTCGGCGGTCTGTGCATGCAGTGTGGCTTCTGCCTGACGAATATCCGGACGACGTCGCGCCAGCGTGGAAGGAATGCCCACAGAAACAAACGCAGGCAGTGCAGGCAGTGCTTTCGGCTCGCTTAACTCGGCATCCAGCGCGCCCGGCGTTTTGCCCAACAGCACGGCCAGCCCGTTCATCGCCTGACGCGTTTGTGCCTGATACTGCGGCAGCTGCGCCTGCAGACTGCTTAACTGCGCGCGGGCATTTTCAACATTCGTGACTGGCGCTAAGCCGTTGCGCTGTTGGCTTTCTGTCAGTTGCCAGGTCTGATCCGCCACCGCAATCTGTTGTTGTAACGTTTTTACCGTTGCCTGCGCGCCTCGCAGCTGTAACCACGCGCGCACCACTTCCGCCTCAAGCGACACCAGCGCGTCGTTGCGCTGCTCAATCGCCGCCTGCTGTTGGGCATTTGCTGACTCGATCTGGCGGCGCACCTTGCCCCACAGATCCAGTTCCCAACTGGCATCGAAACTGCCCTGATACAGCGTGACCGGCTGTGTCAGGCCGTTCAGCTGGCTGGCGACATTACTGTCGAGCTGGTCGGCACCGTTGGCTTTCAGTAGCCCTTCCAGGCCAAGCTGCTGGCGGGTGACTTTGGCTGAACCGTTAAGGCTGGGAAACAACCCGCCCTGCGCCTGAGATAACTGCTCACGCGCCCCGGCAATGCGCAATACTGCCTGTTGTAATGAGAGGTTACCTTCGATGGCGCGCGCAATCAGGCTATCGAGCTGAGGATCCCCGAAATTGCGCCACCAGCGCGAATCCACCGCTGACGTTTGCGGCCTTGAGGTTTCCTGTGAATCCAGGGCGTGATAGCTGCCCGGAAGTTGGGGCTTTGGCGCCTGGTAGTCCGGGCCAACGCTGCAGCCCGCCAGGGCGAATAACAGCATCAGGTTGAGTGGATTCAGGCGATGCGTAGTCATAACTTTCATGTCAGTGTGCTCCTGCACTGCCTTCGCTCTTGACAGGCGACAGCAGCCAACAAAATGGGATCAAAATCAGGGCAACGATACTCAAGCCTGAAAAGACGTCGATATAAGCCAGAATGCGGGACTGGACAATCATCTCTTTGTAAAGCTGACCCGTTGCCAACGTAACAGGATCGCCCACCGCAGAAGTGAAGTCGCGAATTGCCTGAGCCCAGTGCTGAACGGTGATGTTGAACTGTTCGTTCAGCGGCGTCATGTTGTGCACCATATGGGCCGAACGCGCCTGCTCCCGTTCAGTAATCGCCGCGGTGGACAACGAGATACCAATCGAACCCGCTACGTTACGGAACATGGTGAACAGGGCTGAGGCGTCCGCATTCAGGCGCTGGGGAATCGTAATAAAGGCAATGGTAGTTAACGGTACGAACAGGAAGCCCAGGCCAATTGACTGCGCACTGCGCATCATAACCAGCGTAGTAAAATCGACATTAGGCGTTAAGGACGCCGAATAGAAGAAGGCCAGCGCCAGGCAGCTAAAACCAAAGGCAATAATGTAGCGGGTCTGCACCACCGGCATCAGTTTCAAGACCAGCGGAATGGTCAAGACAATCAACACCGCGCCGGGAGACAGCACCAGTCCCGACCAGGTCGCCGTGTAGCCGAGATCCTGCTGCGCCAGCTGGGGCAGAACCACCGAGCTGCCGTAAAGTATCATCGCCATGCCGGCCATTAATAAACCGGCGACCCAGAAATTGCGATCTTTCATGACCAGAATGTCAACGACCGGTTTACGGGCATACATCAGCCAGTAAATGGCACCCACGATCCCAACCAGCGCCAGCACAGCAAACAGGACGATAAAGTGCGAGGCGAACCAGTCTTCATCTTCGCCACGATCCAGCATGACCTGCAAACATCCCAGGCCGAGCGTAATCAGGCTGATGCCGATATAATCGATCTTGAGTTTGCCCTTGGCCCATTTACGCTCCCACGGCGGATCTTCCAGCAAGGGTAAAATGGCCATGATGGTCAGCACGCCCACCGGGATATTAATAAAGAATACCCAGCGCCAGCTGTAATTATCGGTGATCCAGCCACCCAGCGTCGGGCCAATAACCGGCGCAACGATAATCGCGATGGAAGAAAGGCCAAACGCTTTGCCCCGATCTTCGGGTTTGAAGTAGTCGAGCAGCACCGACTGTTGTACCGGCTGCAGCCCGCCGCCAAAAAAACCCTGCAGGACGCGAAACAGAATAATTTGCCAGAGTTCCGTGGCAATACCGCACAGGAAGGAGCAGATGGTAAACATCACAATGCAGATTAAAAAAAACTGTTTGCGGCCAAACAGACGGCTGAAAAAGGCAGAGATGGGCAGCACGATACCGTTCGCGACCAGATACGACGTCAATACCCAGGTTGATTCATCATAACTGGAAGAGAGTGAACCCGCGATGTGCGGCAGGGCCACGTTAACGATGGTGGTATCCAGGATTTCCATAAATACCGCCAGCGTGACCGTAATGGCCACTAGCCAGGGGTTACTGGCGGGTTTCCAGCTCTGCGATTCGCTCATTCCACGGTTACCTTCGGTTCAACCGATAATCCCAGTGGCAGCGGTCGGTTTGGATCCAGCCCTTTATCTATCACGATTTTCACCGGAACACGCTGGACAATTTTCACGTAGTTACCCGTGGCATTCTCAGACGGGAAAGTGGAGAAACGCGATCCTGTTCCCATCTGAATACTGTCGACATGCCCTTCCAGCTTCATGTCTGGCCAGGCATCTACGCTGATTGCCACTTTGTCGCCGGGATTCATGCGCTCAAGCTGAGACTCTTTAAAGTTTGCGGTGATCCAGATGTCCGGAGAAACCAGCGAGAACAGAGCACTTCCCGCCTGTACCAGCGTGCCCATCTGGACATTGCGTTTTGTCACAAAGCCATCGTAAGGCGCACGAACCTGAGTGTAAGAGAGGTTCAGCTCAGCCACGTTGAGCTGCGCTTTAGCCTGCTCTACCTGCTCCTGACGCGCTTCAACATTGGTTTCCTGCTGACGGATTTGCAGGGCAACCTGCGAGGCCACTTCCACCTGGGCTTTTGCACTTTGCAGCTGTGCCTGCGCAGAACGGAGCTGTGCTGAAGCCGAGTCGATGTTTCGCTGGCTGGTGGCGCGCGGATCGACGCCCCGCTGGCGGCGGTAGTCCGCCTGGGCGTTCATATAGTTGGCTTCGGCTTTCGCCTGATCGGCCAGCGCCTGATCGCGCTGGGCCGGATACTGAACACGAGAGAGCGCTAACTGCGCCTGCGCCTGATGCAGCTGTGCCGTGGCCAGACCCAACTGGGCTTTAGCCTGAGCACGCTGGGCCTCATTGTCACTCGGGTCGATTTCAACCAAGAGATCGCCCTTCCTGACGCGTTGGTTATCGGTAACCAGCAGTTTAACAACATAGCCGGATGCTTTTGCGGCGATGGTGACCGCATTGCCTTCGGTAAAGGCGTCGTCAGTGGTTTCTTCGTTACGGGTCGTAAACCAGAAGAAAAAGGCCACAATCAGCATGACCACCACGACAACGGCCAGGATGATTAACGGCTTTTTGCCGGGACGTTTGCGTGGCTTTTCGTCGTCATGATCCTGATTGTCATGGGGCTGGCTGTTTTTATCTGGCGCGTTTTCTGCGTCTTCCTGATGTGAATCGCGGTTGTTGTTCTCGCTCATAGTGTCCGTCGCTGGCTAAGGCCCTCTGTCCTGGGCGTAGAAAGTCCACTAAACATTAGATCGAAAACTAACAAAATCCAGTACAACTTTACGTAACTTGAGAAAGGCAGCACATCCTGCACCGCGGCAGGATGTGTCTGAGTCAGGCGACCAGTTTCAGCAACAGCCAACCCGTGAGCATTGACCAGGCGAGTAAGGGCACGGAGAAGAGATGGAAACGCCACCAGATGGCGCGATCTTTGGCCATTCGCAGCGCAATAAGGTTAGCGAGCGAACCGGGAAGCAAACCAAAGCCACCAATGTTTACCGCCCAGGCAAGCACTTCTGTCGGCTGCACTTTTTGCAGGAGCAGGATGGTTGCCGGCACATTACTGATGACCTGGGACAGACCGATGGCCAGAAGATAAAGCTCGCCTTTACCCAGATGCATAATGGCATCGAAATGCGCCTGAACGACCGGTAAACGCGTCAGCAAGAAGACATCCAGGAACATCACGATGAAGACCACCAGCAGGCTCCAGTCGATATTGAGCAAGACCTGACGCGCCATAATCAGGAAACACACCATAATCAGCAGCAGGGCCCAACCGGTCACATGCCATTCCAGCGCGGCAATAAAAAGCAGATACAGCACGACACTGACGGCAAAAAGGGGTTTCTGCCAGCTGTGCTCTTCGCTGGTTTCGTGCTTGTCAATCGTGCGTTTGGCAAAGCTGAACCAGGTCACCACCATCAGGCTCAGCAGCAGCCAGGCGGCCAGCGGCGTCATTTGCAAGATAAAACCGCCCACGCTCAAAGAGCCATGGCTCCACAGCAAAATATTTTGTGGATTGCCCACCGGGGTGAGTAGCGAACCGGCATTGACCGCCAGCGCTTCAAAGATAATCAGGCGCGAGATAGGTAAATGCGAAAATTTGCGCAACGTCAACGTAAGCGGCACCAAAATAAACAGCGCCACATCGTTAGTTAAGAAGGTCGACAGCAGCGCCGCCGCCAGCACCATAAACAGTGCCAGCGTGCGTTCGTGTTTGAAGCGCGCAATTAACCTGGCCCCGAGAACATCAAAATACCCGCTGGTTTCTAACCCTTTTGTGAGGATAAGTAATCCACTCAGGGTAATGATGGTATGCCAGTCCACCGCGGCGGGAAGATCCGGCCAGCGATAGTCAGCAAGAAACAGCAGAACAACCCCAATAACGACTAACAAGTGCAATATATGGTCATGCAAAAATGAGCGAAGCACAATGGGCATGATGTCCGGCGCCTTACCTGAGGGTTAATTGTTTTCGTAAAATTTCTGGAATACAGCCAGGGTTTCATCACTCACGTGATGTTCAATGCCTTCTGAATCGCGCCTTGCCGTCTCAGGACTGATGCCAAGCGCTAACAGAAAGGTTTCAACGATATGATGGCGGGCGCGGCTCTCTTCGGCCAGCTTTTCGCCTTCACGTGTCAGAAAGACACCACGATAAGGGACCTGCTCTACCAGCCCGGCAGTACCTAATCGCTTTAACATTTTTGCGACGGTGGGTTGCGAAACCCCCAGGCGCGCCGCCATATCGACCTGGCGAGCTTCACCAAATTCACCAATCAAATCAGAGATTAGCTCAACATAATCATCAATCAGCTCACGGCGATGCGCCTCGCGCACCTGCCGAAACCCTTCGACATGCTCTTCAATATCTTTTAGTGGTCCTTGCGGGGCAGAAACCACGCTTTTGGCACGACGACTCATTCAGCTTCCTCTTTATTTTTTTCCACACCAGCCCTGCCGTATGGATTTAGCTGCGCTCATTGTAAACCAGGCGCAAATAAGCTCAAATTTTTCGTCGTTAGCCTTGGCTAAACGATATAGCCAATGCTATATTTGTTGATAATGTAAACAGAGTGGTGCATTAAAGCACGATTAGGCCAGTCTGCTTACCGTTGCGTTAAATTAATTGGGAGGTGATGTTATGAGCACCCTGAAAAGCTGCATCGACTGCGGCAAATGCTTTCAGGCAGAAAAATCTACATCAGGTATGAAAGCCTGGTGGTGCCTGCTGACGCGTTCCCCTTTTACGCTGCGCCTGATGTTGATCAACAAACTCCTGGGTCACGAACCCGAAGAACGCCACTGCCAGAAACTGATCTGGCGCGGCTAATCGTTGATACCGCCTTCGGGCTGCGAGCCTGAAGGTGCATCTTTCGGCGTCCAGCGCTTCTCACTTTTGCATCACCCTGTCAGTGGCACTCCCACGTCTATTTTGCAACCCATAACCCTGTGGCTGTCTCCGGCATCGTCTGGCGGACCGCTTTTCTCATTGTGCAACCGTGGTTTTCAGCACGAGCAAGCCGGTAAGCTCAGAGGGAGAAAGAGTGCGGCGCCATATCCGGTAAGACTTCAGGGTACTGGACGATATTGGAGAGACGTGAAGGCCAGACTGACGCTCTCTGGCGGGCTGTTTTTTGTTACCAATAAAAACGGCCCTTAACAGGGCCGTTTTTTTTAACTCGACTAAGATCACTTAGAAGCTGTAACCTACGCCAGCGATCCAGGTGCCAACGTCAACGCTACGGATGCGGCTCTGCTCATAGCCCACGTCCAGTGCAACGTTTTCCATTGGGTTGAACTGCATACCTGCGCCGTAAGAGAAACCGTAATCGCTGGTATCAGTTTTGCCGCGTGAAGCAGTGTCGTTCTGCTGGTATTTACCGTAGCCAACACCGACTACACCATAGATGCTTGCCCAGTCATTCAGACGGAATGCTGGACCACCGGTGATGCCGTAGTACTGGCCTTTATTGTAAATTCCATCTTCGGTACGGTCTTTCTCGGTGTAGGTAAATGAGCCGATCCAACCCAGTGGGTTAGAACCGTCTTCATAACGATATTTCAGGTTGAAGCCGTTTGCTTTGTTAGCAACGCCCTGGTAGTCGCTCTGTGCGTAGCCGCCGGTTACAGTGCTTTGTGCCATGGCGGAACCTGTCGCGACTGCTAACACACAGGCTAATGCTGAAAGACATGCAATTTTTTTCATAACCACCTCAAATGTGAAAGTACTTCTCTCCTGACAACGCTAAAAATATAACAAAAAATAGCGAGAAACTCTGCCCGGATTTTGTTGTCTAACACAGAGTTTGGTGTAACAGGAAGTTAATGAAGTTTCGTATGTCATTCTTTTTTCTTATAAAATACGTCATATAACTGCAACAAATCTGCTTAATAAATTTTCATGCTTTAAGTTAATTCCTAAAAAATCCTGACATTAATTTACTTTTGCAGTCGCAAATCTGCTTAAAATCCAGGCAAACAGACAAAATTAAAATCGCTTTACGTCCTCTTTTTGACCGCCACTTCCATTACACTGGTCACCTTTAGCTCATGTTTGGGAAGTGCCTACAGGATGTCAGCCACCTCGTTAAAATCCATTACACCCGTTTTTATTCCCGTTATTATTCTGCTTGTCTCAATGCTGTCACTTCAGGGCGGTGCCTCGCTGGCGAAAACCCTGTTTCCTACCGTGGGCGCAACCGGCATCACTGCGCTGCGTCTGGGATTTGGCACCCTGATCCTGTGCATTATTTTCAAACCCTGGCGACTGCGTTTTAGCCGGGAACAACGTACGCCGCTGCTGATTTATGGTTTGTCACTGGGCGCGATGAACTTCTTGTTCTACCTCTCCATCCGTACCGTGCCCTTAGGCATTGCGGTGGGCCTGGAGTTTGTCGGTCCGCTGACGCTGGCGCTGCTCGGTTCGCGCCGCGCACTGGATTTTGTCTGGGTCATGCTTGCCGTGGCAGGGCTGTGGTTCCTGCTGCCGTTTAGCACCGGCATTGCCTCGGTGGATCCGGTCGGCGCGCTGTTCGCGCTGGGTGCTGGCGCCTGTTGGGCGATATATATCTTATCGGGCCAGCGCGCAGGGGCAGAACATGGTGCTGCGACCGTGGCCATCGGATCGCTTATTGCCTCGCTGGTTTTTGTTCCGGTGGGTCTGACGTTTGCCGCCAGTGGTATCTGGCAGTGGAGCGTGGTTCCCGTCGCGATTCTGGTGGCGTTGCTTTCTACAGCACTCCCCTACTCGCTGGAGATGGTGGCATTAACGCGCTTGCCGGCGCGCATCTTTGGCACATTGATGAGCCTTGAGCCTGCAGTGGCAGCCCTGTCGGGGATGATCTATCTGCATGAAAGCCTGTCGGGAAAGCAATGTCTGGCGTTGCTGGCCATCATCCTGGCTTCCGCAGGCGCCACCCTGACGATGCGACCAAGAAAAAGTCAGTTAAATGAAGTTGAATTGACCGACAACGCAAAAAAATAATCCGCTTTAGCCTGTTGAAAAACGGGCTAAATAACAATAAAAATCATCTTGATAATTATTTCATCGAAAATGTCATTGAAAATTAATATTTTGAAACATACAGAACATCTCATCAGAAATACAGCTTAACCACCTGATTTATAAAACCTTTAAAGCACTGTTAAATTTAACATGTTATTAACCATTTCGGTATTCACATCGTCAGAGCTAAGGCAGATGCTATTTCAGCCATTGATAAGGCCAATCCTGCAAACTCCGGAATCGCTGCTATACTGAGTTGGTACTTGATTAGGACAACCATTGAATGAGAGGACCGAAACAATGAGTACCGCTAAACTGGTTAAAACAAAATCTTCTGATCTACTTTACACCCGTAATGATGTGGCAGATGACGAAAAGAGAGCCACCATTGAGGTGCTCAACCGCCTGGTAGTGGAGTTCATTGATCTGTCGTTGATCACCAAACAAGCCCACTGGAACATGCGTGGTGCCAACTTCATCGGCGTACACGAGATGCTGGATGGTTTCCGCACCGCGATTACCGACCACCAGGATACTATCGCTGAGCGTGTTGTGCAGTTAGGCGGTGTGGCACTGGGTACCACCCAAGTCGTTAACGACAAAACGCCGTTGAAAAGCTATCCGTTAAATATTCACAGCGTACAGGATCATCTGAAAGCGCTGGCCGATCGTTACGCCGTTGTCGCTAACGATACACGTAAAGCGATTTCGGAAGTTAAAGACGAAGATACTGCTGATATTTTCACTGCCGCCTCGCGCGACCTTGATAAATTCCTGTGGTTTATCGAATCCAATATCGAATAATGTCAGACACTGACGTGTCAACAGGCGGGGAAACCTGCCTTTTTTACGTCTGTGTCATTATAATTTTATGACTTTGTTAACAGTTCTTACTTCCTGCCCTTCCTGTTTTTCCCGTCTGATGCACACTACCTCTGCACCACCGCAGCACGTTGCACCAACACAGAGCACCAAAACAGTGCGCACCGCTTGACCTCTGCAGAATCGTGTCAGCGATTGTGTCACAGGCGGTAAGTTCTGCGGTTTTTGCAAAGTTGGCATAATTTTTTCATATGATAGCCCGCAAACGATAGCTCGCAAACCTGGCTTTGAGCCTGGTCGTAAAAAGGAAAAATAATGAAATCGCTGTTTAACGTCTCTGTGGCCGCCCTGGCGCTGGCCTTCTCTCTCTCCGCTACCGCAGCCGAAAAGAAACTGATTGTCGCCACTGATACCGCCTTTGTCCCGTTTGAATTTAAACAGGGTGATAAATACGTTGGCTTTGATGTGGATTTGTGGGACGCCATCGCCAAAGAATTAAAACTGGATTACACCCTGAAGCCAATGGATTTCAGTGGCATCATCCCTGCACTGCAAACGCGCAACGTTGACCTGGCCTTAGCCGGTATCACCATTACGGATGAACGTAAAAAAGCGATCGAATTTTCTGATGGCTACTACAAAAGTGGTCTGCTGGTGATGGTGCGTAATAACGAAAACGACATCAAAAGCATCAATGACCTGAACGGCAAAGTGGTCGCGGTGAAGAGCGGAACCGGCTCGGTGGATTACGCCAAGAGCCACATTAAAACCAAAGATCTGCGTCAGTTCCCTAACATCGACAACGCCTATATGGAACTGGGCACCAACCGTGCTGACGCCGTGCTGCACGATACGCCAAACATCCTCTACTTTATTAATACTGCGGGCAAAGGCCGCTTTAAGGCAGTCGGTGATTCCATTGAAGCACAACAGTACGGTATTGCCTTCCCGAAAGGCAGTGACGACCTGCGTGAAAAAGTAAATGGCGCGCTGAAAACGCTTAAAGAGAACGGTACCTATAACCAGCTCTACAAAAAATGGTTCGGCACCGAGCCTAAATAAAAACTTAAACGGATTACCTTTTTCAGCAGGGAAAATTTCCCTGCTTTTTTCCATCGCAACAACTGGAGTTTCACCATGGAGTTTGACTGGAGCGTCATTTGGCCAGCCATGCCCGCGCTGCTCGAAGGCGCAAAAATGACCTTAATTATTTCCATTATCGGCCTGGTGGGCGGTTTGATCATCGGGCTGGTCGCGGGTTTTGCGCGCGCTTACGGCGGCTGGATAAGCAATCATATTGCCCTGGTTTTTATTGAAATCATTCGTGGCACGCCTATCGTTGTGCAGGTCATGTTCATCTATTTCGCCCTGCCAATGGCTTTCCCGGATTTACGTATTGATCCTTTCACCGCTGCCGTGGTGACCATCATGATTAACTCGGGCGCTTATATTGCGGAAATCACACGCGGCGCCGTGCTGTCAATTAATAAAGGTTTTCGCGAAGCCGGCCTGGCGCTGGGCCTGTCGAGCCGTGAAACCCTGCGCTATGTGATTATGCCGTTAGCGCTGCGCCGTATGCTCCCTCCGCTTGGTAACCAGTGGATCGTCAGTATTAAAGATACCTCTCTGTTTATCGTGATTGGTGTGGCCGAACTGACGCGTCAGGGCCAGGAAATTATTGCCGGTAACTTTCGCGCGCTGGAAATCTGGAGTGCGGTAGCGATTATCTATCTTGTGATTACGTTGGTGTTGAGCTTTGTGCTGCGCCGCATTGAGAAAAGGGTGAAAATCCTGTGATTGAATTTAAAGACGTCTCAAAGCATTTTGGCAAAACCCAGGTGCTACACAATATCGACCTGAAAATTAAGCAGGGAGAAGTGGTGGTGATTATTGGCCCATCCGGCTCCGGTAAATCCACACTGCTGCGCTGTATTAACAAGCTGGAAGAGATCACCAGCGGTGAGCTGATTGTCGATGGATTAAAAGTTAACGATCCGAAAGTCGACGATCGCCTGATTCGTCAGGAAGCGGGCATGGTGTTCCAGCAGTTTCATCTTTTCCCGCAGATGAGCGCCCTGGACAACGTGGCTTTTGGTCCGATTCGGGTACGGGGTGCCAGCAAAGAAGAGGCTCGTCAGCTGGCGCAAAGCCTGCTGGCTAAAGTGGGCCTGGCCGAACGCGCCGGTCACTTTCCCTCTGAGCTGTCCGGCGGCCAGCAGCAGCGTGTCGCGATTGCCCGCGCGCTGGCGGTTAAGCCCAAGATGATGCTTTTCGATGAGCCGACCTCTGCGCTGGACCCAGAGCTCCGTCATGAAGTCTTGAAGGTGATGCAGGATCTGGCTGAAGAAGGCATGACGATGGTCATCGTCACCCATGAAGTCGGCTTTGCACAGAAAGTCGCATCGCGGCTGATCTTTATCGATAAAGGTCGCATTGCTGAGGACGGCGATCCTGACACGCTGATCAGCCATCCGCCAAGTGAACGTCTGCGCGAATTTTTACAGCACGTTTCCTGAATGATTAACACAGCAGCCCATAACGGGCTGCTGTCTCATCGTGACAGACGCTGTGCGCGTTGGGCGGCGGACATAAAGCTCCACGCCAGAAAACGGCTCTGCTTCTGCCCCTGCGCCATATTGACGACCCTGACCACCGCGGTATCCAGTGCCTGTAACTGTTTTTCCAGCGCAGGCAAATGCTCTTTTCGCGATACCAGTGAGGTAAACCACACCACCTGGCTTGCCAGGCCGACGCTTTCCGCAATCATTTTCCCCACAAACGCTTTTTCACCGCCTTCGCACCAGAGCTCATTATGCTGACCGCCAAAGTTGAGCGGCGCCGACGGCTGCAAGCCCAGATTCCGAGATTTACGCTGTGAACCCGCCGCCGCTTCTGCAGCCGACGCATGAAAGGGCGGATTGCAGATGACCGCATGGAAAAACGCATTTTTACTCACAACGCCGTTCAGCACCGCCTGAGGATTTTTTTGCCGACGTAAGCGGATCAGACGCGCCATACCGGGGTTGGCGGCGACAATTTTACCTGCGGCTTTCAGGGCAGCGTCGTTGATTTCGGTTCCGGTGAAACGCCAGCCGTATTCTGCGGCCCCAATCAGGGGATAAATGCAGTTTGCCCCGCAGCCAATATCCAGCACGTCGGCCGAGGGAACCCTGCCCTGATTATCCAGCGCCAGGAGATCCGCCAGATAATGCAGGTAGTCGGCGCGCCCCGGCACGGGCGGACACAGCGATCCCGGCGCCAGCTGCCAGTCGAGTCCGTAGAAAAGTTTAAGCAGCGCCTGATTAAGCAACATCACGGCCTCGGGATCGGCAAAATCAACCGACATGACGCCATAACCATTGGGCCGGACCTTTGCTGCCAGCGGTGGATGCGCCGCCGTGAGGGCAGCAAAATCATATTCACCCTGATGGCGATTTCGGGCGTGGAAGAGCGACGGGCTGGCAGACTTTTTCATACTTTCTCTCATGTTTTCAGGCGCGCGTACAATACGCTGTGACTGGCAGAAAATAAACAGCATTCTCGGCTGAAAGCCGACTTTATGGCGGGCAGCCCAGGTGACGTTATGCAGGCGAATCGCTGTTATGGGGGTTTTGCTAAGCGAGTAAAAGGCAGACGAAGGGAAAAGCATGAGCGGAAAGCAAAATGCGCGCCGCCGGTCATCATGCTGGCGGCGCGACTCACGAATGCGGGATTATTTAAAATCGACGCGCATTAAATCCTGAATGGGCATCCCTTTCGTCGTTTCTACACAACGATCGATATAGCTGGTAAAGCCCGGAGGCGAACTCATTCCCAGACGCAGCAACTTATCATTTGAGAACACGACATTCAGACGGGCAAACTCGCCGTACAGACGCATCGCGCGCAGCATCAGGCGTTCGTTGCAAGGCCCGTAAATCTTTTTAAAGTTCTTACGCTCTTTAACGATTTCGCTGAAATCAACTTGCAGATAGTTAGGTGCCAGCGGTGTACTTTTTTCTGCGGTGGCAAAGGCCGAATCGATTTCAGAGAAGGTGTTGCTGCTGCGCTCACCGGCAGAAATATGGTAGACCATCTCTTTGGTGCAGCCGTGGTCCATCAGGAATACCAGGGATTTAGCACAATAGTCCACCGGGATAACATCGACACGGTCATCAAGCGAGCAGAGGAATTTCTCCAGCTTCATCACCATTTTAAATACCCAGAAAATACTGCCTGACGGCGTACAACCTTCCTGAGAGTGGCCAACAACGATGGACGGACGGGCAATGACCAGCGGCAGGTGCGGTAACTCCTGCTTGATCTTGTTTTCGATATAAGATTTGGAATAGGTGTAATCGACAATGTGATCTTCACGTGACGACAGCACCAGGTCCTCTTTGACGACTTCACCGTGATCCGGCGCGGAAGACATTGCCGTGCCCACGTGAACAAATTTTACGAATTCTGGCAGCCCAGCCATTCTGGCAGCCAGCTTAAAGGTGCCTTCGACATTGACGCGCCAGATATCGTTATTTTCACCAAATGACGCAATCGCTGCGCAGTTGATAACGTGGCTAACCTGATCGATACGCGCATCATCCAGAAAACGTTCTGGTGCCAGGAGGTCGCCGACCAGAATATGATCTGCGGTCAGGCGTTGAATAGCCTGTGCCGAACATGAAAACTTGGTTAAATTTTCTTTAACCCTCTCCAGTCCCTGGTTAGCATCGCTGGCTCTGACAAGCAGCAGCAACTCAACATCCTGGCGCATCAGCAATTCTGCCACAACTGCACCACCAACGAATCCAGAAGATCCTGTAACAAGAATTTTTTTCATATCGACCACGAGAACAATTGATGAGGTTGTATAGTGCGCCTGATTCGTTAAACAAATACGAAACTTTGTTAGCACAAAATGTATAAAATGCACTCGTTTACTTTTTGTTTACTTTTGCACCATCTGCTTTCAGCAGAAAAATCGGAAAATAACAATTAAGTAATTGAAATAAATGAAAAATAATCCTTTAGCACAGAAAGTAACGGCTGTTATTATTCAGGAATAATCCGCTACCCGATCAAGACCTTTTTTACAGGTTTGCCCCAGCAACAGCCATTTACCCACTACGCTTGAATCAGCTTTTACAGGGAGACAACCATGAACAAACGTTATTCATACCAGCCACGCGCCGGACACGGCCTGCCGCACGATCCACTCAATGCGATTATTGGCCCGCGCCCCATCGGCTGGATAAGCTCCACCAGCGCCAAAGGCATACGTAATCTTGCCCCTTACAGCTTTTTTAACTGTTTCAATTACCTGCCGCCGATCATTGGTTTTGCCAGTAGCGGCTGGAAAGACAGTGTGCAGAATATTGCTGAAACTAAAGAATTTGTCTGGAATCTGGCGACCCGTCCGCTGGCTGAGGCCATGAATGAAAGTTCGATTTCTGCGCCCGCCGATCAGGACGAGTTTGCCCTTGCCGGTTTAACGCCCCTGGCCGCCTCTCAGGTTAACGCCAGTCTGGTGCAGGAAAGTCCGGTGAATTTTGAATGTAAACTCACGCAGCTGATTCAGTTGCAGGATGCGCAGGGAAAAGCCATCAACAGCTGGCTGGTGTTAGGCGAAGCCGTCGCTATCCACATTGACGAAAGGCTGCTGGAAAACGGGATTTATCAGACGGCAAAAGCCGAACCGATTCTGCGCGCGGGCGGCCCCAGTGCCTATTACGGGATCACTGAGGCGCAGCGGTTTGACCTGGTGCGTCCGGATGCGCGGCGGGGATAAATCTCAGAGTACCTCCGGCATCTGGATTCGAAGGACCTGCGCCGCGTGGGCAATCTCCGGCGCCAGCCAGCGATCCTCTTGCCAGCAGGGTACAATCTGACGCAGACGTCGCCAGGCGCGAAGGGTTCCACTTGCCAGTTGCGCCTCACCGTGGAACGCCAGCGCCTGGGCCGCCAGCAGGTATTCAATGGCGAGAATGTGATAGACGTTACTCACGGTTTTCAGCAATTTTAATGCCGCACCGGTTCCCAGGCTCAATGCATCCTGGGTCCGGATGCTGCTGCTTATCTTCAATAGCGGGCTATCGCCCAGTAAATGCCTGGCCTGAACAGGCGAAAAGAGGCTGAGAGTCGTGGGAGAAAGTCGTGCGGTGTGCGGTAGAAGGAGGCAGCCGGAACCCAGCGTGGCGCCCGGCTGTGTGCAATTGTGCCAACGGGCACTACGTGGCCGAAGCCCATCAGGTCCGTTATTCTGCGCCGGCCAAAACAGCCACCCGGTCCGCGGTAACTGGGTTACGCCTCAGCCCGTTTTTCCCTGTTCGAGAAAGCTATGCAGCAGCGGCTTTAACACCTTCTTCAACTGCGCAGCCCGCGCTTCATGCCAGGTAAACGGCGGCGTTTCATCCATATAATTAATTTGCGACAGCTCCAGCTGCACAGCCTGAACCTGCTGCTGCGGCTGCCCGTAAGCACGCGTGATATAGCCGCCTTTGAAACGGCCATTCACCACCCAGCTATAGCGATCCTGCGCGCGGCACACCGAGGTGAGTCCGTTAATCACGGCGCTGCTGCAGCTCGCCCCATCGTTGGTCCCAATGTTGAGATCCGGCAACCGCCCCTCAAACAGACGAGGAATTTCACTGGCAATAGAGTGCGCATCAAACAGTAAGGCGTAACCAAACTCCGCTTTCATTTGCGCCAGCGTCTGCTGAATCTGCTGATGGTAAGGCTGCCAGATAGCGTTAATGTAGCCCTGGCGCTGCGCATCCGTGGGCGTTTTGCCCTCGTTAAAAGTCGGCGTGCCGTCAAACAGGGTTTCGGGGAACAGGCCGGTCGTGGCCGTGGCATAGAGCGGTTGATTATCCGACGGGCGATTCAGATCGATAACAAATCGTGAGTAGCGACCGATGATAATGCTCGCCCCCATATCACGCAGAAAATCATAAAGTTGTGGTAGGTGCCAGTCGGTATCAGGTAAGTTGCGGGCGGCCTCGCTGAGTCCGTCCTCCACTTCCGGCGTCAACAGCGTACCGGCATGAGGGATACTGACCAGTAGGGGAATATTACCTTGGGTAAAATCAAAAGGTGTCATTGTGCTTCTCCGCGATAGATGACCGTACAGGGCAGTTCACCGCCCAGCCAGTAAACCAGTTCCGCCGGGCGAGCCAGCGGCCAGTGGACAAAACTGGCAACTTTGCCAGCCTCAAGCGAGCCGTGGCTGGCTTCCAGCCCTAGCGCCTTCGCGCCCCACAGGGTGACGCCGGCCAGCGCCTCTTCCGGCGTCATGCCAAACAGCGTGCAGCCCATATTGAGCATTAACCGCAGTGACAGGGCCGGAGAGGTACCAGGGTTGGCATCACTCGCCAGCGCCATGTGCACGCCATAGCGGCGAAACAGCGCCACAGGTGGGCGCTGCGTTTCCCGTAACAGGTAAAATGCGCCGGGCAGCAGTACCGCGACCGTGCCGTGCCCGGCCATCGCCTGGACATCTTGCTCAGTGGCATATTCCAGGTGATCGGCTGAGAGCGCGTCATGGCGTGCTGCCAGCGCCGCGCCACCCAGCGCAGACAACTGCTCTGCATGAAGTTTTACCGGCAGACCCAGCGCCTTTGCCCGCTCAAACACCCGGGCCACCTGCTGAGGAGAAAAGGCCAGATGTTCACAGAAAGCATCGACCGCATCAGCCAGCCCTTCGGCTTTAACCTGAGGCAGCAGGCGTTCGCAGATAATCGCTATCCAGCCCTCGGGATCCTGTTTAAATTCTGGCGGAAAAGCATGCGCAGCAAGGCAGGTTGCCTGCACATCCGCAGCCACCTCTTTACTCAGTTGGCGGATGGCGCGCAGCATACGTAATTCGCTCTCTTCGTCCAGCCCGTAACCGGATTTGATCTCGACAGCCGTCACCCCTTCAGCCAGCAAACGATTCAGTCGCCAGCGGGCCGATGCCACCAGTTCCTCTTCACTGGCCGCGCGCGTGGCCCGCACGGTAGAGAGAATTCCCCCGCCCTGTGCCGCGATGTCGGCATAACTGACCCCGTTGAGACGCTGTTCAAATTCCTGACTGCGATCCCCACCAAAAACCAGATGCGTATGACAATCGACCAGCCCTGGCGTAATGATCCCGCCCGGTAACTGATGATGTTTTTGTGCGCTAAAGGCAGGCATATCCGCGGCGGCGCCTACCCACACCAGCTTGTCGCCCTTCACCGCCAGCGCCCCCTGCTCAATCATCGCGTAGCGACCACCGCGCATGGTCACCACATCAGCACCGGTCCACACACTGTCTACCTGGAGTTCTTCTGCCATTCCTGCCTCTCGTTGCTCTCGCCGTTTACAGCTCACTTTAAAGTATGTATATGTATATACAACCACATCCCTTGAGGATCAACTATGGCAACTTTTTTTGCGCCCCGCGCACTGCTGGCTGATGGCTGGCACAAACAGGTACGCATTAGCGTTGATGCGGCAGGATTGATTGATGATATCACGCCCAACAGTGATGACAGCCACGCAACTCGCTTAGGCGGCGAGGTCATTCCCGCCATCGCGAATCTGCACTCTCATGCTTTTCAGCGCGCCATGGCCGGTCTGGCCGAAGTGGCGGGCGATCCGCAGGACAGCTTCTGGACCTGGCGCGACTTAATGTATCGTATGGTTCAGCGCCTGACGCCCCAGCAGGTGGGCGATATTGCCGCGTTGCTGTACATCGATATGTTAAAAGGTGGCTACTGCCAGGTAGCAGAATTTCACTACCTTCATCACGACGTTAACGGCCTGCCCTATGCGGATGATGCCATGCTGCAGCAGCTTATTGCCGCCGCCGAGACGGCAGGCATTGGTCAGACCCTGCTTCCGGTGCTTTACAGCTATAGCGGTTTTGGCGCGCAGCCGCCTGCGGCGGGGCAGAAACGCTTTATTCAGCAAACTGATCGCTATCTGCAACAGCAGGCTCGACTACAGGCGTGGGTGAAAGACAAGCCATTGCACAACGTGGGCCTGTGCTTTCACTCACTGCGTGCGGTGAGCGAAGTGCAAATGCACGAAGTGTTAGTCGCCAGCGATCGGGCCTTACCGGTGCACATCCACGTTGCCGAGCAGGAAAAAGAGGTGAACGACAGCCTGGCCTGGAGCGGCGAGCGCCCGGTGAGCTGGCTGATGAACCGCTTTGACGTTGACGCGCGCTGGTGCCTGATCCATGCCACACATCTTGATGACAGCGAGGTGACGCGCCTTGCCACCAGCGGTGCGGTTGCCGGGTTGTGTCCGACTACCGAAGCCAATCTTGGCGACGGCATTTTTCCGGCGGTGGACTATATCGCTCAGGGCGGTCGCTGGGGCATCGGCTCTGACAGCCATGTCTCATTGAGCGTTCAGGAAGAGCTACGCTGGCTGGAATATGCTCAGCGTCTGCGCGACCGCCGCCGTAACCGTATCGCCCTGGCTCACCAGCCTTCCGTCGGCGACCTGCTGTGGCAGCAGGCAGCTGCAGGCGGCGCTCAGGCCTGTGGGATCAGGAGTGGTTCACTGGCCGTGGGGCAGCGCGCCGACTGGCTGGTACTGCGCGATCAGGCCTGGCTGGGCAGCGTGAATGAACACGCACTGCTTAACCGTTGGCTGTTTGCGGGCCAGCGCGATCAGATTCGCGACGTGTATGTGGCGGGCAATCGGGTCATTAACGACGGGCATCATGCCGAAGAACACGCCTGCGCGGCGCGCTTCGCCCAGGCAATGGCGGCGCTGCAATGAGAAGGTTATTTTCTCTGGAAAACTTACCCGTCAGCCGCTGGCGCAACGGCGGAGGCGAAACACGCGAGATTGTCAGCTTTCCACCTGACGCCGCCGATTTCGCCTGGCGAGCCAGTATCGCCACCCTTGCCTGCAACGGACCGTTTTCGACGTATAACGGCATAGATCGCACGATTACGCTGCTGAACGGCAGCACGGTGCTGCTGCGCGGTCCGGCAGGCGAGCACCGCTTGCTGCCCGAAATGCCCTGGGCTTTCCCGGGCGAATGGGCGCCTGAAGCCAGTCTGGAAGGCAAAGAGGCCAGTCAGGATTTTAACGTCATGACGCGCCGTGGCGAATGGCGGGCGCAGGCCGACGTCGTTATGCAAGCAGTCTGCAGCGAGCACGGCGTGGCGTGGGTGTTAGCCGGAGAGTGGTGCATAGCGGATGACGCACGGTTAGAGGCGCAGCAGGGGACATGGTGGGTAGATCACTCCACCCTGCTCTCGCCAGCCAGTCCGGAGGCAAGACTGCTGTTCGTGCGTCTTACCCGTGTCCTTTGAAGCGGCCCAGCAGCTTATAGCGCGAGCCCGGATAGAGTAATCGCGCATAGGTCACGATTTTATTGTCGCTCCACGTCTGGCGGCGGATAAGCAGACAGGGCTCATGCTCATCGATCGCCAGATGTTTACGCTGACGCGCATCCGGCATCACCGCTTCAACGATGTGCTCGCCTGCCGTTAGCGGCGCCGCCCGCATCAGATAGGTGTAAGGCGTGAGCGTATGGTAATCCTGAGTCAGATAGTCCGGAGCCAGCTGCGGATTCACCAGTCGGTCTTCAAGCTGCACCGGCAACTCGTTTTCATAATGCACAATCAGCGAATGAAACAGCGTTTGCCCGGTGGTCAGCCCCAGAACCGAAGCCTGCTCGGGATCGGCTTTGTTCTGACCCATCATCAGAATTTTGCAGCTGTGCTGGTGACCACGCTGGGCAATTTCATCGGCGATGTTATGCACTTCGAGCATGGCCGTGTAGCCTTTCATTTCGGCAACAAATGTCCCCACGCCCTGCATACGCACCAGAAACCCTTCGCTGGTCAGCTCGCGTAATGCACGATTGATGGTCATCCGGCTCACGCCGAGTTCATTGACCAGCTCGCTTTCGGAGGGCACGCGCTGATTTGCTTTCCAGTGTCCTTCACGAATCTGGCTGATGATAGCCTGCTTGACCCGTTGATAAATAGGCGCAGGTTCATCGCTCATGGCCGCCGCCAGTTGTGCAATTGCCGTATGCTCGGCCATAACGTTTTCCTTTCGCAGATAATGCACAGAGTTTACTGCCTGCAGGGTTGGATGTATATACATTCAGACGCGGTTTCAGCACGTTAACCGTGCATCTGCTGCCTGATAAAGGTGCAGCAATACCGGTCGATACTCGCTCTCCCCTGTCCTGACGCCCGATCATTTTTGTGATCGGTTTGGCATGCCGATTGCAACTTGTATAGACAAGAATAGACACTTATGGTTCACTCGCGTTATTCAGTTGATCAGGGTCAATAAAGATGCCCTGCGGCAACCCCACCCTTGTATAGACAGGAGCAGGTTATGTCAGGTTCGACTCAGGTATTACACCTGGTGCCAGGTAATGTTGATCTCGCGACGTTGCGCGCAATTTATCAGGGCAACGTCACCCTTAGCCTCGACGATGGCGCCCGCCAGGCCGTCGCCGAAGCACAACGCACCGTTGACGCGATTGTCGCCTCCGGCAGCGTGGTTTACGGCATTAACACCGGTTTTGGCAAACTGGCCCAAACTCAGATCCCCGCCAGCCGTCTGGCGGATCTGCAACGTAATCTGGTGCTGTCCCACAGCGTCGGGTTAGGGAATTTACTGCCTGATAACGTCACACGGCTGGTCGTCGCCAGCAAAGTGATCAGCCTTTCACGGGGCCATTCGGGTGTACGCATCGAACTGATCGATGCCCTGCTGGCCCTGTTTAATGCCGGCATCATGCCGTGCATTCCGGAAAAAGGATCGGTGGGTGCCTCGGGCGATCTGGCGCCGCTGGCGCATATGTCGCTGATGCTGCTTGGTGAAGGTCAGGTCAGGTTCAAAGGGGAACTTATTGCGGCGACAGAAGGCCTGGCTAAAGTCGGGTTGACGCCCTTTGTTCTGGGCCCGAAAGAAGGTCTGGCATTGCTTAACGGCACCCAGGTTTCCACGGCGCTGGCGCTGCGTGGCCTGTTTGAAGCCGAAAACCTGTTTGCCGCAGGTTTACTGGCGGGCGCCCTGTCGTTAGAAGCGATCAAAGGTTCGTTAAAACCCTTCGATGCACGTATCCATCAGGCGCGCGGTCAGCACGGGCAGATTGCCGTGGCCGCCGCGATTACCAGCCTGATTGAAGGAAGCGAAATCCTCGGTTCACATACCCACTGTGGCCGGGTACAGGATCCCTATTCTATCCGCTGCGTACCCCAGGTGATGGGCGCCTGCCTGGATAACCTCTCTCATGCCGCGCGCGTCCTGCAAATTGAAGCCAACGCCGCCTCTGATAATCCACTGGTTTTCAGCGAAACCGGCGATGTGATCTCCGGCGGCAACTTCCATGCTGAACCGGTAGCCTTTGCAGCCGACATTATTGCGCTGGCCGTGGCTGAAGTGGGCGCTATCTCGGAACGTCGACTGGCCCTGCTGCTGGATACCGGCCTGTCCGGACTGCCACCTTTCCTGGTTCACGAAGGCGGCGTGAACTCCGGCTTTATGATTGCCCAGGTCACTGCGGCGGCGCTGGCATCAGAAAATAAATCGCTGGCCCATCCCGGCAGTGTAGACAGCTTACCGACCTCGGCTAACCAGGAAGATCACGTTTCCATGGCCACCTATGCCGCCCGCCGCCTGGGGGATATGTGCTTTAACAGCGCCGCGGTGGTGGGCATTGAAGCGATGGCCGCCGCCCAGGGCATTGAGTTTCATCGTCCCTTGCAAAGTTCGGCACCGATAGAGCAGGCCATTGGTCAGATCCGCGAACGCGTCGCCTTCCTGGAAGAAGACCGCCTGCTGGCACCCGACATTGAAGCGATGCGTCAGTGGGCAAGCCGCTGCGACTGGCCAGAGGCACTCACCGCATTACTCCCCAGCATGGGCACCTGTTCAATTAAATAAGGAATCCGTCATGAGCGAAACCCTGTCTAAAGCGGTAGCACGCGAGATCCGTGCGCCGCGTGGAAATGAACTGCACTGCGCCAACTGGTTAATTGAAGCGGCTTACCGCATGATTCAGAACAACCTGGACCCCGACGTGGCAGAACGTCCGGAAGATTTGGTGGTGTACGGCGGTATTGGTAAAGCCGCGCGCAACTGGGAATGTTTTGAGCAAATTTTACGATCGCTGCAGCTCCTGCAGCCGGACGAAACCCTGCTGATCCAGTCGGGCAAACCCGTGGGCGTGTTTCGTACCCATGCGGATGCCCCCCGCGTCCTGCTGGCCAACTCCAATCTGGTTCCTCACTGGGCTAACTGGGATCACTTCCACGAACTGGATAAAGCCGGGCTCATGATGTATGGCCAGATGACGGCCGGCTCATGGATTTACATTGGCGCCCAGGGAATTGTTCAGGGCACCTACGAGACGTTTGTGGAGGCCGGACGCCAGCACTATAACAACGATCTCAGCGGACGCTGGATCCTGACCGCCGGTTTAGGGGGGATGGGGGGTGCGCAACCCCTGGCAGGCGTGCTGGCAGGCGCCTGCGTACTGGCGATTGAGTGTCAGGAATCCCGCATCGATTTTCGTTTACGCACGCGTTATGTCGATTACAAAGCCACCTCGCTGGATGAGGCACTGGCTCTAATTGATGAGGCGACCAAAGCGAAGAAAGCCATTTCTGTCGGCCTGCTGGGCAACGCGGCGGAAATCCTGCCCGAGCTGGTTAAGCGCGCCAAAGCGGGTGGACCCAAGCCTGACATCGTCACCGACCAGACTTCGGCGCACGATCCTCTTAACGGCTATCTGCCCATTGACTGGGACGTCTCACGCTGGGAGCAGGCACGCAAGACACATCCTAAAGCCGTGGAGAAAGCTGCCCGTGCCTCTATGGCCGTCCACGTTCAGGCGATGCTCGACTTCTGTCATATGGGCATTCCTACCGTCGATTATGGCAACAACATTCGCCAGGTCGCACTGGATGAAGGCGTCAGTAATGCCTTTGATTTTCCCGGTTTTGTGCCAGCCTATATCCGTCCCCTGTTTTGCGAAGGTAAAGGTCCGTTCCGCTGGGTTGCCCTGTCTGGCGACCCTGAAGATATCTATAAAACGGATGCCAAACTCAAAGAACTTTTCCCGCAACATAAAACGCTGCATCGCTGGCTGGATATGGCGCAGGAACGCATTGCCTTCCAGGGCTTACCGGCGCGTATCTGCTGGCTGGGATTGGGTGAGCGCCATCTCGCGGCCCTCGCGTTCAATGAAATGGTACGCAACGGCGAGCTAAAAGCACCGATTGTGATCGGTCGCGATCACCTCGACTGCGGCTCTGTTGCCTCGCCAAACCGTGAAACCGAAGCGATGAAAGATGGGTCGGATGCGGTATCCGACTGGCCGCTGCTCAACGCCCTGCTGAATACGGCGGGCGGCGCGACCTGGGTGAGCCTGCATCATGGTGGTGGCGTGGGCATGGGCTTTTCCCAGCATTCTGGCGTGGTGATTGTGTGCGACGGCACTGAAGCGGCTGATGCCCGTCTGGGCCGCGTGCTGTGGAACGATCCAGCTACCGGCGTGATGCGTCATGCCGATGCGGGATACGAACAGGCACAGCAGTGTGCGACAAAACACGGTCTGAACTTACCGATGCAATAACCCGCAGCGCCGATTTTGTTGAGTTGCGTCATGTGTTCAAAAACGCTGTTCCGGGGAGTGCGGTTCCGGAACAGCGGCGCGAGATGCTCGCAACAGGCTTATTCAGGCTTCGTGGACGTCAGCGTAATCCGTTCCAAGGGCCCGACAATAAAGAGATAGGAAATCAGGCCGAGTAGCCCCATCGATCCCACATATAAAATCGCATAATCAAATGATTGCGTATTCGCCAGAATGATCCCGATCACCAGTGGGGTAACGATACTGGCCATATTGCCGCACATGTTGAAAACGCCACCGGCAATGCCCAACACCTCTTTCGGCGATGTATCGCTCAGCACGCACCAGCCCAGATTGCCAAAACCTTTGGCGAAAAAGGCCACGCTCATGGCCGCAACCACCACAATTTCCGAGGAGGTGTAATTGGCGATGACAATGACACAGGAGAGCAGCATCCCACAGATGACGGGCAGTTTACGCGCAACCGTCAGGCTGTAACCGCGTTTGAGTAACGCATCAGAAAACACGCCGCCCAACAGGCCGCCCACAAAACCCGCGATGGCCGGTATACTGGCAATAAATCCCACTTTCAGAATCGACATGCCCTTGGCCTGATAGAGATAGGTAGGGAACCAGGTCAGGAAGAACCAGGTAATAGAAGTAACGCAGAACTGGCCAATGTAGACACCAGTCATCATGCGGTTAATACACACGCTTTTAAACTGCGCCAGTGTAATTTTCTCTTGCGCCTTTTTACTGCCCAATGTGGGTTCTCCACCGCCGTCACGAATATACTCGATTTCCTCCTGATTTACTTTGGGATGCTGTAAGGGATCTCTGACTTTAAACAGCCAGACGATCCCTAAAATAACGCCAATCGCGCCGATATAATAAAAAACATAGTGCCAGCTTAAATTATGAAGAATAATTGTCATCAAAGGCGTAATAATTCCGAGCGAGATATATTGTGCTGACTGATAAATCGACGTCACCAATCCCCGCTCTTTGTTTGGAAACCACTGCACACTTAACCGACTGTTTGCCGGAAACGCTGGCGCTTCAATGGCCCCCATCAATAAACGTAAAATCACCAGAACGATAAGCGGACTGGCGTAGAGATAAATCGTGCCCTGCAGCATGGTCACCAGCGACCAGCCAATCAGCGCACAGCCGTATACCATGCGGGCACCGTAGCGGTCCAGTAACCAGCCACCGGGTAATTGCATAATGACATAGGCGATACCAAAGGCCGAAAAGGCCAGCCCCATCGCTTCAGGATCAAAGCCCAACTCCTGACTCATAAAAGGCGCGACGACAGATAACGTCGCACGATCGGCATAATTAAATACGGTGGCAAGAAACAGAAATAGCAAAATAGAATAACGTACCTTGGTACGTTTTATTATTGTATTAATCACCCACTCCTGGATATCGGGTTGAGAGAGATTTAAAAGGAGAGGTGGCGGGAGAGATTCCCGCCAAAAAGATTAGGGACGTTTGCCGAACTCGCAGGTTAATTGAGTCCAGCTTCGTGCCTGTTCGCTGAGCGTAAAACCAAGTCCGTGACGATCTGAAACAAACATCCTTCCGTCACGTAATTCCAGTTGCTCATTAAATAACGGGTTCAGCCATTCGAAATGCTCCAGCCAGGGCTCAAGCGGATAAGCCGCCGCCAGATGCAGGTGAACCTCCATGGCGAAATGGGGGGCGAGTTTACGACCGTGCTTCGCTGCCAGATCCATGATTTTCAGGAAAGGGGAAATGCCGCCCACGCGCGGCGCATCCGGCTGAACGAAATCACTGGCGTTGCCTAAAATCAGCTGCTCATGCTCACGGAAGCTGGTGAGCATCTCACCGGTCGCAATGGGCGTGTCCAGCGCGGCGGCCAGTTGTGCATGGCCTTCCACATCGTAAGCATCCAGCGGTTCTTCAATCCAGATCAGATTGAACGGCTCCATTTTCCGGCCCATACGGATAGCGGTCTCACGATCCCACTGTTGGTTGGCATCAACCATCAACGGGAAATCGTCGCCCAGCGCTTCACGCACTGCCGTTAAGCGACGAATGTCTTCGGCACAGTTTGGCTGCCCCACTTTCAACTTGATCCCGCCAATGCCGTTTTCACGTGAAATCACCACGTTCTTTAATACCTGCTCCAGCGGTGTATGCAGGAAGCCACCCGAGGTGTTGTAGCACTGTACGGAATCACGATGGGAACCTAACAGTTTTGCCAACGGCAGCCCGGCGCGTTTCGCTTTCATATCCCACAGCGCAATATCAATGGGAGAGATAGCCTGCACCGCCATGCCGCTTCGTCCTACCGATGCGCCCGCCCACAGCAGTTTGGTGTAAATTTTATCAATATCGTTTGGATCTTCCCCCAACAGATTATCGGCAATCTCCTTAGCATGCGCGTAAATGCCCTGCCCGCCAGCGCGTTTGGAATAGCTGAATCCCACCCCTTCAAAACCCTCGCGGCTACGAATTTCAGCAATAATAATGGCCACTTCAGTTAACGGCTTTTGGCGCCCTGTCAGCACCTTGGCATCACTGACGGGCGTGGCCAGGGGTAAAATCGACAGGGAGAGTTTGACCCATTCAATACGATCACCGACGTCGGCCGCCGTTTTTGCGTTCACCGTTTTGGCATAGCTCACGGCATGAGAATTTGCGCTTACGGACATAGTTATCTCCTGTGGTTTAAAAATGATTGCGCTAACATTTTTATCTTTACACCCCGACATGAATCAGAAAACCTCGCTGTCGTTATTTTGAACAACAGATCACATTTACCCTGCATAAATGAGGCCATGCTGCCAGCAAGGTCGCATTTATGACTTTTTATTCGCGTTAAACAACATAATGATTGCGTTAACATCTATCGCGAATGTTTTTAGTCATGTCAGCGCATATTGCTTAACAGGTAACGCACCGGCTGGAAATGCTCAGGAACATGAAGAATAATGCCTGTGCGAATACCGCCGTCACCGTGAAATGGATTGCCGTGAAAAGTTCGAAACCGACCCATGCGCCCACGCTTGAAGATGTCGCCCGTCACGCCGGACTGTCACCGATGACCGTCAGCCGGGCGCTGAATGCCCCGCAGTTAGTGCGGCCTAAAACGGCTGAAAGAGTCATGGAGGCGGTACGGGTGACGGGATACATTCCTAATGCGCTGGCGGGGAGCCTGGCGTCAAGGCGCAGTAAGCTCATTGCTGTCGTGGTGCCGCAAATCAACAACAACATGTTCGTAGATACCATTCAGTCGTTGAGTGATGAGCTGGGCTTGCGGGGTTATCATATCCTGCTGAGCGTGGCGGGCTATCGCGCCGATACTGAAGCCGAACTGGTGGCAACGCTGCTGTCACGACGTCCGGACGGGATTGTTCTGACCGGGATCCATCATTCGGCCGCCCTTAAAAAGGTGATTTTGAATGCCGCGATACCGGTCGTTGAAATCTGGGATCTGACGCCAACGCCGCTCGATATGCTGGTGGGATTCTCACATCAACGCGTTGGTCAGGCCACGGCAGAATACCTGCTTGAACAAGGCTTCCGTCGGCCCGGCCTCGTGTGGACGACAGACAAACGCGCCGGACAGCGTAAACAGGGATTATGTGACGTCTTCAGCCAGCAGGGAATTGACGCAATTCCGCAGGCAGACGCGGCGCTCCCCGCCTCTCTGGCATCCGGACGCGCCGGTTTAACGCAGCTCTTCGATCAGGGTGAGTATGACGTCATCGTCTGCAGTTCAGACACGCTGGCACAGGGTGCGATTATGGAGGCAGAACGTCGTGGCCTGCGCGTGCCTGAAGATATTGCGGTGATGGGCTTTGGCGATCTGGATTTTGCTGCCAGCAACCGCCCAGCCCTCACCACGGTCAGCGTCGATCGGGTCGCAATCGGTCAACGTGCCGCTACGCTGCTGGCCGATCGGATTGAACAGCGTCCCTGCGCAGAAAGCATTATTGATATCGGCTTCCATTTAATTAAGCGTGAGTCGGCATAACAGGCGATACGGTTGCACGCTTGTTTATTACTTATTCCATTTTGATTTAGACCATTCGCTATTTTATCGCGTCTGGCGATAGACGCGCTCTTGCCCGGCCTCTAAAGTGAAGCTTCCTGAATGATATGGAGCGCGACATTGCATGACTCTTTCCTCTGACCTGCTTGATGATGCGCTGCGCTGGCGCCACCAGTTTCATCGCGACCCCGAACTCGGCTATCAGGAACATCGGACCAGCGATAAGGTTGCGCATGAACTTGAGCAGGCGGGCCTACAGGTATTTCGTGGTCTTGCCGGGACGGGCGTGGTTGGCACCCTGAAAAATGGAAGCGGACCGGTCATCGGCCTGCGTGCCGACATGGACGCGCTGCCCATCAATGAAAAAGGCGAAACCGCCTGGCGCTCCAGTAAACCTGGTGTGATGCACGCCTGCGGCCATGATGGCCACACGGCGATTTTACTGGCGGCCGCCAGACAGCTTGCCGCCACGCGTCAGTTCAGCGGCACGGTGCATTTTATTTTTCAGCCTGCGGAAGAAAACCTCGGCGGCGCCCGGAAAATGGTGGAAGAGGGATTATTTACCCGTTTCCCTATGGATGCTGTCTATGCGATGCACAACTGGCCCGGCCTGCCGCTGGGATCGCTGGCGGTAAACGCCGGTGCGATGATGGCCTCTCTGGATGCGTTTGAAATTACGCTGAGCGGTAAAAGCTGCCACGCAGCCATGCCGGAAAGCGGTGCCGACCCAATGGTGGTGGCGGCTGAACTGATTCTGGCACTGCAAACGATCCCCTCACGTCGCCTCTCTCCCCTTTCCTCGGCCGTGGTGAGCGTCACGCAGATTCAGGGTGGTGAGGCAATTAACGTGATTCCCGAACAGATCGTTCTGCGTGGCACCGTGCGCTGTCTGCAAGACGATGTGCGCAAACGGGTTCATGCGCTTATTGATGATTTTGTCACTACGCTGCCGAAACCCTTTGGCGTCTGCGGCGCGATTCGCTGGCTACCTGGCTACCCGGTGACAACCAACCATGCAGGCCCGGCCCGGCAGGTTCACGACGTTGCCGTCAGCACGCTGGGGGAAGAGCAGGTGCGGTGGCAGGTGAATCCCTCCATGGCCTCTGAAGATTTCGCCTGCATGCTGGAAGCCTGCCCGGGCGCCTATTTCTGGCTCGGTGCAGATGGCGCAACCCCATCCGCCCCCTTACATAATGCTCATTACGATTTCAATGATGCGCTTATCCCCACCGGTATCCGCTTCTGGCAAAACCTGGTTGAGCACGCCCTGCCACAGGCTCGCCGTTAAAAACCGGCCGCCGCCAGTCTCTCAAGGCCGACTTCCTGCGAGGCGCACTGACCGCTTGCGCGCAGGCAGCAGGCAATTTGCAGTCGCAGCGCCTCTGGCAGGGGGCGCTGGTGATTCAGCACCTCTTCCGTCCAACGCGCCGTTTCAGCGGCCGACTTGTCGGCGGGCAGCGGCACCGCAACCTCGGGCTGTCTCTCTACCCAGACCTCTGCCTGCTGCGCTGCACCGCCCACATAGCTGATGGCCGGGCAGCGCTGCGGATTGGCATAAACCTCACCTTCGGTCCCGTTCAGCAGAATCGCGGGGGCATCGATAGCGCCAAAAAAGGTCGCCACCCGTGGAACATACTCCGGGTGGGATACGCTTGACAGGCGCAGGGCCTCGCGCTCACCAAACGGCGTGGCCAGCTTCGCCAGCGTGTGGGCGCTGTTACGCACGCCCATGCGCCAGCGTAGGGACAGCTGTTTTGCCATGGGTGGGCAGAGATGATCGATGGTGATAAAGACCAGCTCACCCCTGTCGAGCTTTGCCTGTGCCTGTTCGGCAGTAGTGACCGGCACGATCCCCAGCGCGGCAAAGACCGCTTCGCTGGTCACGCGCGTGGCATCCTCACTGACGCCGTGAACCAGCACGGGCAGACCGAGCCTGTTAAGCACCTGCGCCAGTAATGGAGTTAAATTTCCCTGACGCCGCGCCCCGTTATAGCTGGGAATGACCACAGGCATTGGACGACCGCTCGGCGCCTGCAGGCGCATCACACGCGACTGCATCGCCTGATAAAAGCCGCGCATTTCTGCTTCGCCTTCACCTTTGATTCGCAGGGCGATTAAAATGCTGCCCATTTCAAGATCCGGCACCTCGCCGTCCAGCATTGCGCCGTAGAGTGCCAGGGCAGTGTCGAAATCGATGTCGCGCGCATGGTTCTTACCACGCCCGACTTCTTTGATAATTTTATTCAGTTCCATCACGCATTTCCGCTCAGTGGCAACGACTTAACGCCGCTTCGCACGCGATTTGCGCGTGCCGGGATTGGGTTTGGTGTTTCTGGCCTCGGGTTCAGGCGTGACCGGCTGCTCAATTGAAAACACGGGCAGCGCCGCCAAGAGCCGACTGCCGTAAGCTTTACTCAACAGGCGGCGATCGTAAATAACAATCTCGCCAAAACACTGATGGCTACGGATCAAACGCCCGACCTGCTGAATCAGCGTAAAAGAGGCGCTGGGTAAGCTCTGTACCTCAAACGGATAACGCCTGAGGCTCTTCAGCCATTCGCCCTCGGTTAAAATTACCGGACTGTCTATGGGCGGAAAAGCAATTTTATGGATATGTACCTGACTGAGCAGCTCACCTTTTAAATCCAGCCCTTCCGCAAACGACTGCAGGCCGATGAGAATACTGGTATCGCCCTGCTCTACCCGTTTGCGGTGCAGGGCGATCAGGCGACTGCGGGGCTGATCGCCCTGTACCAGCATCATCAGTCGTAATTCCGGCAGCGCCTCGACAAACTGTTGCATGGCGCGCCCGCTGGCAAACAACACCAGCACGCCTTTATGCTTTTCTGTCTGCATTTGCTGGCGGAAAAAGGCCGCCATCTCCGCGATATGCTCAGCCTCATTCGCCATCAACGGTTCGTAGCGCATCTGCGGGATCACCAGCTTGCCCTGATCGACGTGGCTGAACGGCGACGCCAGTGCCACAAAACGGTCGCCCGCCTTTTCATTCAACCCCGACATTTCCTGCAGGCGGCTAAAGCTGTTCAATGAGCGCAAGGTCGCGGAGGTCACGACAACGTGAGGAATCTTGCGCCACAGCATTTTTTCCAGCTGATCGCAGACGCGAATTCCCGCGCAGTGGAAGAACAGGTGTGCCTGACCGTCGCGCAGTTCACGGGTTATCCATTTTGAAACGGGCGCACCAGAGGCTTTTTCCATCGCAGCCAGTCGCCACAGCTTGCTGACTGATTCAAACCAGCCAAAGTGGCGGTTGAGCTGCAATAAATTGCGGTGCAGACGCACGAGATCGACGCTGCCGGTTTGTTCACTCAAGGCGTTAATCAACCCTTCGCTGAGTCCACGTAGCGCGTCGCTCAGCTTGAACAGCCGGGCGCACAGCGCCAGCAGCTCGTCGGGTAAGGTCCCCAACACGAAGCGATACTCGCCGGGCTGATTGTGCGGCGGAAGCAATGGGCTTAACGCCTCACTTATGGTGGCAAGGCGTTCGCGCAGTTCATCGCAGTGGGCCTTGAGACGATCGGGATTGGCCAGCGGCGGGGGGGATTTGGGCCGCATCTGGCTCATGATCGCCTCCACCAGCTTCACAAACAGATCGAGCTGCAGGCTGGTCCAGCCGGGCGTGATATCGGCGCTCATCTCCAGCGCATCCCGCGCCACTTCAGGCAGGTGATGCCCTTCATCCAGCACCAGCATCAGATTTTTGGCCGGGGGCAGCACCGATTCGTTTTCCATGGCCGCCATCACCAGCGCGTGATTGGCCACCACCACATCGACCTGCTCGATTTCCCGCCGGGCAACGAAAAACGGACATTCGCGGTACCAGCGGCAATGCACGCCAAGGCAACTGGCTTTGTCAGTAGACAGACGCTGCCACAGGCTGTCGCTGACGTTCTCCTCGCTGTGATCGCGCAGGCCGTCCCACTGGTAGCGATCCAGTGACTTTTGCAGCCGTCCGCACTGGATCTGCTCTTCTTTGGTGCTGCTGACCGCTTCGTCATCCAGATAAAACAGCAGGTCGGCCTGCTGATTATCGTCTGCGACCAGCGCAGCCAGATTGCGCGGACACACATAGCGCCCGCGCCCAAAGGCCGCAGTAAAGGTGAGATCAGGAATGATTTTTTTAAGCAACGGCAAATCTTTGCTGAAGATCTGATCCTGCAAGGCGACGTTGGCCGTGCTGATCACCAGCCGCTTCTCTTCCGCGCGGCTAACGGCGATGCCAGGAATAAGATACGAAAGGGTTTTGCCCACGCCAGTCGGCGCTTCTACAGCCAGGTGGCGCCCGTCATCACCCGACAGACATTTCGCGACCTCCGCGATCATCTGCCGCTGAGCAGGACGAGGAATAAAGTCTGGCACCTGTTGCTGCAGCGCTTTATACCACTGTGCGATCTGGCTTTTTAATGCTGCTGTCAGGGCCATGTTAAGATTACCGCTTTACTCGATGGCCTGTATTTTTACACAGTATCGCAGTGACGTCAGCTTTCAGGTCTGTTTTTTCGTGCTGGCTTCAGAAAAGGCCTGCTCGTGCTCTCGGGTCAACAGCAGGCCACCACCGCCGTGGCGCGTTGTCGCGTGTTGCGCAGGGATAAGGCGGCGGCCCGAAGGCCTGTACTTCAGCCACCGTGCGAATCCAGCACCTTAAACATCACCGTGGTCGCGTCCAGTTTTCCCTCAACAGACTGCGCATAGGCGGGAATCTCACCCGCAACCTGCCAGTGCAGCGCGCGATAAAGTTCGCTGGCCACGTCCCCGGTTCGGGTGTCCAGCACCAGCAGGCGTTTTCCCTTCTGATGCGCCCGCTGTTCTGCCTGCTGCATTAACCTGCGCGCTATCCCCTGCCGCCGCGCCTGCGGATGCACGAGCAGCTTACTGACTTCGGCCCGATGGCTTCCATTGGGCATGGCGCTGTCATTGAGCATCACGGTGCCCACCACCCGGCCATGCTGGCGAGCAACCAGCAGTTCACTCTGGCCTTTTTCCAGCGCGGCAAGCTGATTGTGCCAAAAAAGGGTCATCATGCTAATGTTTTCAAGATCGATAAAACCGATGCTGGCACCCTCAGCCACACAGGCCTGTAAGACCTGGGCCAGTTCGGGCAAAACCTGTTGTGCCTCAGCGGCGCTGAGTTGTTGATACGTCATCATGATTTGCAGGCCACCAGTAAATAGCGGGCACCTTCAGTAAGATGTGCCTGAAAAGAGGACGCGCCGCTAAGATGAAAACGCAGGCTGTCTCCGGGTGCTAAGGTCCAGCTCTGCGCGCCCATAGTTATCGTCAGCTGTCCCTGCTGCATCCAGATATGGTGTTCCATGCCCTGCAGCGGTGGCGCGTCGTATTCGACGCGCGCGCCAGGCCGCAGTGTGCCTTCGATCAGCTCACAGCGGAAATTATGGGCGGGCGGTGAGACATTACGGCGGCTAAATCCACTGGCTTCGTCGTTCCAGATCGGCTGGCGTTCGCGAGGGATCAGGAGATCGCTTTCCGCTTCCACTTCGCTCAGCAGGCGCGACATGGTCAGACCGTAAGCCACACACAAACGATTAAGCAGGGCAGCCGTTGGGCTGGTTTCAGCACGCTCAATACGCGATAATGTGGGCCGGCTAATGCCGGTGGCGGTTGAGAGTTCATCAAGTGACCAACCCTGCTTCAACCGTAATTCTGCAAGGCGAGCTGCTAAGCGTTGCTCCGTATGATCAAAAGACATGTTTCATCTCACTTATGAAAAATAAATCTCATAATTGAGATAGAACAACAATTAAGCGCAGCCGTCAAGTTGTACATCTAAAAATTGGTTGTACAACTTAACAGGCTTCGCTATGGTGTTTTAACTCAGGTCAGTTAAAGAGGTAAATATGACCTTATACAGTATCGGCGATGTCGCCGAACGCTGTGGCATAAATCCGGTTACCTTACGCGCCTGGCAACGACGTTATGGATTATTGAAACCACAACGTACCGAAGGCGGTCATCGACAGTTCGATGAAGAAGATGTTCAGCGTATTCAGGAAATCATGCGCTGGATTGAAAGTGGAGTCCCAGTAGGCAAGGTCAAAGCACTACTGGAAGGTGGAGATGTTGATTCCAACGATGGCTGGACCGCCATGCAGGACGAACTCATCAGCATACTGCGCCATGTAAGACCGGCTAAGCTACGCAATAAAATCGCTTTAATTGGTCGCGAACATGCGGTTGATGCCTTGATCGATCACGTTTTTATGCCCATAAGGCAGAAACTCAGCCTGGATCAGAATACAGCACGGACAATGTGCAGCCTGCTGGATGGCATTCTGATTGACTACGTGGCGTTTTGTCTGGCAAGCAGTCGCAAAAAAGCGGGTAAAGAAGCGCTGATTATTGGCTGGGGCATTGAAGATCGCACGCGCATCTGGCTGGAAGGTTGGCGACTGTCGCAGCACGGCTGGCGCATCGACGTGCTCGCCGAACCGCTTGATGTTCCCCGGCCCGAATTATTTCCAGGGCTGAATATGTTTGTTTTTACCGGTAAAAGACTGACGCGCCGTCAGCAGGAACAGCTGACACACTGGCAGGAACAGGGATTCTCTGTACGTTTGCACGACGCACACTGAAATAAAAACGCACGCTCGGCACTATGACGGCTGCCTTGCGCGCGCTATTATCCCCGCCTTGACGTAAACACCCTCAGGTTAGTTATGAACTGGAAAAAAACATTTTTTGCCACGCTGTTTGCCATTATGGCTATCGGCGGCACCAGTGGACTTATGCTGGTCGGCTATTCACTTATCGTTCATTCACGCTAAGACGGCGCTGCAGCCGTTCAAACAGGCGATCGCTGACGATCGCTAACAGCCCGACCAGCAACGCGCCTTGTATGACATAGGCGGTATTAAAGCCGCTAAGGCCGATGATGATGGGCGATCCCAGGCTCTTTGCCCCAACCGTAGAGGCGATGGCCGCCGTGCCGATATTGATGATGACGGAGTTACGTATCCCGGCAACGATCACCGGTGCCGCCAGCGCAAGCTCAACCTGCCACAAACGCTGCCAGCCACTCATGCCGACACCCACGGCAATCTCACGACTGCTGGCCGGGACACTGTCCAGCCCCGCCAGTGTGCCCTGTAAAATCGGCAGCAGCCCATAAAGCAGCAAGGCCACCACGGCAGGCCACGCACCGAATCCCATGACAGGCACGGCTATCGCCAGCACCGCCACCGGCGGGATCGTCTGACCAGCGGCGGCGATGGTTTCCAACAGCGGTCGAAAAGCCTGTCCCGCAGGCCGGGTGACCAGCACGCCGCTGCCGACGCCGATAACAATCGCCATCAGGCTGGCGGTTACCACCAGAAAAAGATGTGCCAGGGTGAGCTGCCAGAAACTGTCCTGCTGATAAAGCGGGCGGGCCAGGTCGGGAAACCAGGCGGCAAACACGGGGCCGCTGAAGGGCATGGCCGCCAGCAGGCTGAGATAAAACAGGACCAGCCACAGCAGAGGATCGGCTAACCGTCGCATTGTTGAGCCTCTGCGTGATGAAGAAGATCGCTGAAGTAAAGCACGCCCAGCGGTTGCTGATGCGCATCTACGACGGGCAGTTTATCCGTGCCGCGGCTGATAAACTGTGACAACGCTTCGCGCAGGCTCAGCGTCGCCGCCAGCGGCTCGGCATCCAGCCATTCCCCACGACGCACTGCGCGTCCTGCCTGGCCAAGCGCCAGCAGACGCAGCCCTGTCTCGCTGCGCCCCAGAAAATCACGCACAAAGTCGTTGCCTGGCCGGGTCAGCAATTCACGCGGTTTACCCTGCTGAACGATCTCACCGTTGTCCATGAGTACAATATTGTCGGCCAGCGTCAGGGCTTCATCAATATCGTGCGTGACCAGCACGATGGTGCACCCTGAGGCACGGTGAATGCGTAACATCTCCTGCTGAAGCGCAGTGCGCGTGACCGGGTCCAGTGCGCCAAAGGGTTCATCCATCAGCAGTACGTCAGGATCCGCCGCCAGCGCCCGCGCAACGCCAACGCGCTGCTGTTGTCCCCCGGAGAGCTGATGCGGGTAGCGGCGAAGTAACGCCGGCTCCAAATTCAGCAGTGCGATCAACGCGTCAATACGTTCGCGCCTGCGCGCCTTTGACCAGCCCAGCAAGGCTGGGACGGTGGCTATATTCTTTTCAATTGTCCAGTGCGGAAACAGACCAATCGACTGAATGGCATAGCCGGTACGGCGGCGCAGCGCCTGGGCATCCATCTGGCGAATGGATTCCCCTGCAAAGCGGATTTCCCCTTCATCGTACTCCACCAGACGGTTAATCATTTTAAGCGTGGTCGATTTACCTGAGCCCGAGGTGCCCAGCAGCACGGTAAAGGTTCCTTTTGCGATGGTCAGCGACAGGTTTTTAACCGCAGCTTTACCGGCAAAATACCGGGTGACGCCATCAAACTGAATCATCTTTTCTCTCCAGCAGGGAAATCAACAAGCGGAATAACGCATCCAACGTCACCGCCATCGCAATCACCGGGATCACGCCTAGCAGCACTAAGTCCAGCGCGTTGCTCAGCAGCCCCTGGAAAATAATCGCGCCGAATCCGCCTGCGCCGATCAGCGCCGCCACCACGGCCATGCCCAGTGTCTGCACCACCACAACCCGTATGCCCGACAACCACACTGGCAAGGCCAACGGCACCTCCACGGCGAAAAACTGCTGCCTGCCGCTCAGCCCCATGCCGCGCGCAGTTTCGCGCACGTCTGGCGGCACCTGCTGCAGTCCGGTTACCACGCTGCGCACCAGCGGCAACAGGGCATATAACACCAGCGCGATCAGCGCGGGCGCCATGCCAATGCCGCTGATGCCCCATGCACCTGCCCAGGGAAAGCGTTTTGCCAGCCCCGCCAGTGGAGCAATGAGTAAGCCAAACAGCGCCACGGAGGGCACCGTCTGAACCACATTCAGCACGCTGAAAACGCTGCTTTGCCAGCCGGATCGCCGGTAAAGCACGATGCCCAGCGGAAAAGCAATCAGTAAAGCAGGCAGGACGGTGGCGGCCAGTAGCGTCAGATGACGCAATAAAGCCGCATCAAAGACCGACTGGCGGTTGGCATATTCTTTCAGTAACGACAGGTCGTCCAGCTGGCCGCTGAACAGCAGCCAGAGGGGGAGGATCCATACCAGCAGATTCAGCACCAGTTGCCACAGCCTGCGATGGGTGAGCGCACGCGCGGTATCGGTGATCAACAGGAGTGTCAGCGCGCTGGCGCACCACATGCCGCTCGCAAAGCTGGTTCGCGCCAGCCGGCTGCCCTGCCCGGCCAGCACCCTGGCCTGGTCGCCGCTGAGCCAGATCATGACCGCCAGCGCCAGTCCGGCGCTCATTAACTGCAACGCGCAGCGAAATCCCGTTGGTCTGGCCCACAGCAGTAACCACAGCAACGCCAGCGGGGGCAGAAGTGCCATGCCGTGCGCCATTTGCCAGAGCATCACCGGCTGGCCGGCAACCAGACGATTGGCCGCAAAGCTGACAAACGGCAGGCAACCTGACGTCAGGCTCAGTAACACCATCAGTACCAGCGCCACTGGCTGCTGTCGAGGCCGGGATATCGCCTCCCGCGATAGCCACATCGGTTACAGCAGCTTTTTCTGTTCTAACCACGCTTTCGCCACGCTGCTGGCGTCCTGTCCTTCAACGGCAATTTTGGCGTTGAGCTGCTGCAATGTCTTTTCATCCAGCGCACTGAAAACAGGTTTAAGCCATGCAGCCATTTGCGGATAAGCCTGGAGAACCGCTTCACGCACTACTGGCGCAGGCGCATAAATGGGCTGAACGCCCTTTGGATCGCTGAGCGTTTTCAGGCCCAACGCGGCAACCGGGCCATCCGTACCGTAAGCCATGGCGGCGTTGACGCCTGACGTTTGCTGCGCGGCTGCGCCGATAGTCACGGCGGTATCGCCCCCGGCCAACGATAACAGCTGATCCTGTTTTAACGTAAAGCCATAGGCTTTTTCGAATGCGGGAAGCGCATCACTGCGTTCGATAAATTCCGCCGAGGCAGCCAGCTTGAACGTGCCCCCTTTTTTCAGATAGGCGCTGAGATCGTCAAGGGAGTTAAGGTGATTTTTCTCCGCGACGTCGTTACGGACCGCGATGGTCCAGGTGTTGTTCGCTGGCGCGGGTGTCAGCCACACGAGGTGATTTTTTTCGGCATCCAGTTTTTTCACTTTTTCATAGCCTTCGCGGGCATGCTTCCAGGCACTGTCTTTTTCGTCATTAAAAAAGAAGGCTCCGTTGCCGGTGTATTCCGGGTAGATGTCCAGTTCGCCCGCGGTGATGGCGCCCCGCACCACCTGAGTTACCCCCAGCTGGATTTTGTTAACGGTCTTGACGCCGTGCTTTTCCAGCACCAGCAGGATGACATTGCCCAGCAGTGAGCCTTCAGTATCTATCTTGGAACCCACACGCACCGGATCGGCCGCGTGCGCCATTCCCAGACTCAGCAGTAAAAGGCTGATGCCGGCCAAACCGCGAATGTTTGCCATGATGCTTTCCTTATTAATGTATTTATCTGGAAGTACGGTTGGCCGTAGGGATAACCTGACTGGCACGCCCACCGTTTTAGAGGTTGCAATAAAAGCGTAGCCTGGCAATCGCATTCCGCGATCTGTTTTGTCCTGAAATCAGATGCGGCTAACCCTGACCACATTGGCCAGGGTTTGGTGATTAAGCCGGGAAAGTGAAACTGTCGAGACAGGCAGGAATACGGGGAAAGGTATGAATGAACCAGGGCGTAAACTGCTGGGGCTGCTGCTGCATTTGCAGGGCAATGTCCTGCATCGAGCGGTAATCAAATGCATCCGCCTCCTGCGGGTTAAGCACGGGCAGCGCGTCGCTCACGGCAAAAAAGACATGGCCGTACTCGTGCTCTGTCAGGCCATTACTGAGCGGCAGGTTATAGCTCAGTTCGAAAACAGGCGTCAGCGACAGGATCATGCCCATTTCTTCGCGCAGACGGCGTTCGGCCGCCTCTTTAGTCGATTCATGAGGATAAGGATGACCGCAGCAGGTATTGCTCCATAATCCGCCACAGTGATATTTGTCACTGGCGCGACGCTGGAGCAGCAGCTCCTGCCGGGTGTTAAAAACGTACACCGTGACAGCGCGGTGCAGTAATCCTTTTTCATGTACTTCCAACTTTTCCATTTTGCCGGTGGGACGATCAAGATGGTCGACGAGGATAACTTCAATAGCAGACATGAGGATTCCTTGAGTGTATTCCTCATTATTCTGGCACAAGATTGGGGAGATTGAGGGGATAAAATTGTGCTGTTTATGCACAAATCTGTCAGACGGCAATGGCGATCGTCGAAAACGTCAGGCCAGCGGGCGCTGGCCTGACTGTGAATTACAGTTTAAAGCTTTGTACAACCTGTTCCAGTTGCAGACTCTGGGCTTCCATCGCCTGCGCGGCAGAGGAGACCTCTTCCACTAAGACGGCGTTCTGCTGGGTGGTGCCGTCAAGCTGGGTAATGGCAACGTTAACCTGTTCGATGCCCATGCTCTGCTCACGACTGGCGGCCATGATCTCGCTCATTAGCGTAGTGACGCTGCTCACGCCCTGAACCAGCTCGTCCATGGTTTGTCCTGCCTGTTCAACCAGCTGACTGCCTGCATCGATATTCGCGACCGACTCTTCAATCAGTTTTTTGATTTCACGTGCGGAGTTGGCCGAACGCTGCGCCAGATTACGCACCTCCGAGGCGACCACGGCAAAACCACGCCCCTGCTCGCCCGCACGCGCGGCTTCAACGGCGGCGTTGAGTGCCAGGATGTTGGTCTGGAAGGCAATGCTGTCGATCACGCTGATGATATCGACGACTTTACGCGAAGAGTGATGAATTTCGCCCATCGTGCTCACCACCTGACGAACCACTTCCGTTCCGCGCGACGCCACTTTAGAAGCCTCACCTGCCAGCTGGTTCGCATGCGTTGCGTTGTCAGCGTTCTGGCGCACGGTGCCGGTCAGTTGCTCCATAGAAGCCGCCGTTTCAACAATCGAGCTGGCCTGCTCTTCCGTGCGTGAGGAGAGGTTGGTATTGCCGCTGGCAATTTCACGCGACGCCGCAGAGATGGCCAGGGCGCTGCTGCCAACCTGCTGCATTAACCCCTGCAGATAGCTGATAAAGTGGTTAAAGCTCTGGGCAACGGCGTTAAATTCCGGGCTGTTACTGGCTGGCAGACGCTGCGTAAGATCCGCGCCCCCTGTCGACAGCGCTTCGATATTTTGGTTGAGCATGCTCAAACGCTTCATCATGGCGCGCATGAAACCCAGCATGACCAGCAACAGAATAATGGCCAGAGGGATCTGCACCAAACCCAGGCGCGTCAGCATATTGTGGGACTGGGCTTTCAGCAGGCTGGACGGTACGCTACTGGCCAGATACCACGGGCTGCCCGGAATAGCCTGCAGAAACAGCGTTTGTTCACCATCGTTGCTGCTATAGGTTGACTCTGCGGACTTTGTTCCCGCACTGGCAAGCATCGCTTTCAGCGGCGCAGCCATAGGATTTTGCAGATCGCTCAGGTTTTCGAGTTTCGGCGTGCCGTTAACCAGCGCCGCATTACCCACGACCTTGCCGTCGGACTCAACGATCAGGACGTCTCCATGAATCGCCTCGCCCATCTTTTTAGCCAGTTGGTTGAAGAAACCCAGCGTAACGTCGATGGTGGAAACGCCCCAGACTGTCCCGTCGCGGTAGATTGCCATGGCACAGTTGGTACGTGGCTGTGGGCTGGCGGCATCCTGATAAGCTTTAGCCCAGGCGCACTGCCCTTTCGGCGCGGCCATGCCGTCTTTATACCAGGGCTGCTCCCAGTATTTGTCCGCAGCTTCAGAGTTCCAGTAGGTGTTGACCTGAAGCTTGTTGCTGGCGTCACGAGCAAAAAAGCTGCTGTCTTTCTCTTTATCAGCTTCGCGACGATGGGGTAAAGGCCAGATACCGCCACCGAAAACGTTACTGTCCTGATACTGGTTAACCAGTGCAGGTAACAAAGTGTCGATTGCGGCGCTGTCGATGACCGAGGCGGCCTCGGTAATGGCACGTTGCTGTGCCTGCACACGGTTCATTTGCTCCACGATGCCGGTTGCCAGCGAATCCACCTGATAGCGAATCAGGCGGCTTTCATTGTCTACCAACTGAGGCGCGACAAACTGGTTGATCACCCAAATAGTGACCAATACTAGCGCAACAAAAAAACCGATAAGCGTTGCTGTGAAGCGGGATTGCGTGGTCTTTAACATCATTGTTCCTCTAGACCTTTTGTGGCGCTATTGCCTGATCGGGATTAACGGCACGGCAAGGGGGAACTTGAGTAGACCAGATCACAAATTTAACAAGTCTTTTAACAATAAAGGTATTTAGTTACGCCAGGTCAGTAACTTTTTCCACCAGGCGGCAAAACCGCCCTTTCTCCGGTGTTTATTCTGTGTTCACAACCTGTTCACGCGGTCGAAATATGTGCGTATTTCCCCCAGCGGTGAGCCGTTCACGCAGCTGTTGCCCACCCTGGGCTTCGCTCTGGGCAAATTGCCGTTCCGCTTCGGTTACCGGCGTGGCCCACAGCAGCGTGGGTCTGTCGCCATCCTGTCTTGGCAACGGGAACTGGGCCTGTTCCGGGGCCAGCTCGTTGGCTAACAGGTAGCTTTCGAATCCCACCGGTGCCACCTCTGAGGCCAGCGTATGGCCTTCCCCCAGCCAGGTCAGCCGCGCCCACGGCAAATGGACAAATTCAGCCAGCGCGCTGGCCATCTGGACCGCATTGCTTTCTGTCATGACTTCACCATCGACCGCCATCGCCAGCTCTGCCCGGCGGTACTGCGGGGCCAGCTCATCGAACAGAAAATCAACCTGCGGCATGGGCCGAATGCTCATGCCCAGGGTCAGAAAGTACCAGATGCCGTTATGGTAGTGCTGAGAGAGCGCCATGGGCGGCCAGTTGCCCTGATCGATCGCGTAGTATTTGACCGACTCGCCAAACTGCGCCTGATAACAGGCCAGCAAGTCCTGTTGCACCTTGTCCCATTGGCTGCCGTCATGCCATTCACGCCAGAACTGGCGCTGCTGTTCGGCGAGGGCATAGTAATGATTGGTCGAGGCTGAACCGAGCGGCGCGGTCAGACGGTTTTTTTTGATACAACCGGCGGAGAAACTGACCTGTTTATCCTGGTAAAGGCTCCAGCCAGGAATGACGGCAAGAAGTTGTCCGTAGTACCACAGTGCCGCTCCCGCATCGCCGGGTTCCCAGAGAATTTGCAGACCTGCGGGATCCAGCGGCGGTTCAGCTTCCAGATTACGGCAGTATTCTGCACTCAGCAGGGGGGCAATGCCCTGTTCCATCGCCTGGTGATCTTCCTGAACCGGCGCAGGGAGCAGGTTTCGTAACCAGCAGCCACGCACCGCAAACTGGCTGCGAAACAGATCGGTTGGCCAGATATAGAAATAAGCAGTTCGCGCATCCTGTTCGACAATTGCCGTCAGGGTGCGCTGCTGATTGTGGACTTCAGCAATCAGTGATTGATACGTCATAGCGCCTCGACAGTGCTTGAGGAATTCATTTTCCCCGAGGATAGAGCAGGATCACGTCTGCTGCCACGACAGGCAAGGGTAAAACTCTCAAAGTGAAATGAAGAAGGCAGAAGGCAGGATAAAACCGCCTCCCCGGACGGGGAAGCGGTAACACCGGCAGGAACCTGCAAGCAGTTCCGGCTGAAGTTTACTGATAGGTGAACTGAGCGTTTTGCGTGCGGACAGAGTCCAGACCAATCATAACGTTAAATTTACCTGGCTCGGCAACGTGCTTCATCTGCTGGTTCCAGAACTTCAGCGCATCAACATCAATCTTAAAGGTCACCTGCTGAGATTCACCGGCTTTGAGCATGATGCGCTTAAAGCCGTGCAACTCTTTTACCGGACGGCTGATGCTGGCAACCGGATCGTTAAGATAGAGCTGTACTACCGTGGCACCGTCCACTTTGCCGCTGTTCGTTACGGTTACGCTGGCTTCGATACTGCCGTTGTGCGCCATCGTTTCTGATGAAAGCGTGACTGGCGACACGGTGAACGTGGTGTAGCTCAGGCCATAGCCAAACGGGTAAAGCGGGCCGTTTTCCGCATCGTAGTAGTGGGATGTGTACTTATTAGGCTTGGCAAAATTGTACGGGCGGCCGGTCGGTAAATGGTTGTAATAAATGGGAATCTGACCCACAGAACGGGGGAAAGACATCGGCAGTTTACCCGATGGGTTGTAATCGCCAAACAGCACATCCGCGATAGCATTGCCCCCTTCTGTTCCGCTGAACCAGGTTTCCAGCATGGCATCGGCCATTCTGTCTTCATCAACCAGCGTCAATGGGCGGCCATTCATCAGCACAATCACCAGCGGCTTGCCTGTCGCTTTCAGCGCGGCTAACAGCTTCTGTTGCGAAGGCGGGATCATCAGATTACTGCGGCTGGACGCCTCGTGCGCCATGCCCTGCGCTTCCCCTACCGCCGCCACGATGACATCGGCCTGCTTCGCTTTCTCGACCGCCTCATCAATCATTGCCTGCGGCGAACGCGGATCGACCACCACGGCCGGTTCATACATGTTGAGGAAGTCCTGAATGCCTTTGTTGTCTGACACATTCGCGCCTTTAGCGTACAGCAGCGTGGCTTTGCCTTCGGTGGCATTTTTCATGCCCTGCAGCAGGGAAACCGACTGTTTGGCGACGCCCGCCGCCGACCAGCTGCCCATGACGTCACGCTGGCTGTCGGCAAGCGGTCCAATCAAGGCAATGGTGCCAGATTTCTTCAGCGGTAAGGTATCAAGGCGGTTTTTCAGCAGCACCATACTCTTGCGGGCCACATCGCGGGCTTCCGGGCGATGTAAGCGGCTTTCTGCGTTAGTATCCTGCGGATCGCTCTCTTTCGGACCAAGATGACTGTAGGGATCGTTAAACAACCCCATATCGTATTTCACATTGAGCACGTGCCGGGCCGCATCATCGATTTCGGCTTTGCTGACGATGCCGCGCTTCACCAGGTCGGGTAAATACTGGCTGTAGTATTCATCGCTCATACTCATATCTACGCCAGACTTAATGGCAATACGTACGGCATCCTGGGGATCGCTCGCCACACCGTGCTTGATCAGCTCTTTAATCGCCCCGTGGTCGCTGATGGTTATTCCTTTGAATTTCCATTCATGACGCAGCAGATCTTTCAGCAGCCAGCTGTCGGCCGTCGCGGGCACGCCATTAATGGAATTCAGCGCGACCATTACGCCGCCGCTGCCGGCATCCAGCGAGGCTTTATAGGGCGGCAGGTAGTCCTGGAACATGCGCTGTGGACTCATGTCCACGGTGTTGTAATCGCGTCCGCCTTCCACCGCGCCATAGAGCGCAAAGTGTTTCACGCTGGTCATAATGTTGTAGCGGTCTGCGGGGCTTTTGCCCTGCATCGCCTGCACCATGGTGCGTCCCATGGCAGAGGTTAAATAGGTGTCCTCGCCGAACCCTTCAGACACGCGGCCCCAGCGCGGTTCGCGGCTGACGTCGACCATCGGTGCCCAGGTCATATTTAACCCATCGTCCGCCGCTTCATAGGCAGAAATGCGCCCCACTTCATTGACGGCGTCGAGATCCCAGCTGGATGCCAGCGCCAGGGGAATCGGGAAAATCGTTCGCTGCCCGTGTACCACGTCATAGGCAAAAAACAGCGGAATTTTCAGGCGGCTTAGCTGCATCACCTGGTCCTGCATCGCGCGAATATCCTGACGCGTCACGGTATTAAAAATGGCGCCAACCTGACCTTTGTGGATCATCTCACGTACGGCTTCTTTTGGCGTATCCGGGCCCACGCTGATTAAACGTAACTGGCCGATTTTCTCGTCCAGCGTCATTTTTTTCAGCAGGTTGTTCACGTAGGCATCTCGCGCCTGTTCGGTCATGGGATGGTGAACGGTTGGATCCCCGGCAAATGCAGGTTGCAGAGCAAGGGAAACAGCGAGGCTAACAGAGCAAATCCATTTCATCAGGTTGGGTTCTCTTAAGTAACTGCGCAATATCGACTAAATGCAGGATGCCATCTTCAGAGCATAGCATGCCACCTGCGGCTATCACACTGCGTCCGACGCAACTCACGTGCTACAGTAATGACGCATGCATAAGACAAGGGAATTGCCCATGATGACACCTTCTGCCCTGATCGCCGATCTCCGCCGCCAGGTCGGCGCTGGTAACGTACTGACAAAGGCCGCCCATACCGCCCGCTATCGTAAAGGCTTCCGTTCCGGTGAGGGAGACGCGCTGGCGGTCGTCTTTCCTGCGACGCTGCTGGAACTGTGGCGCGTCCTGCAAACGCTGGTGACTGCCGATGCCATTATTCTGATGCAGGCGGCGAACACCGGCCTCACTGAAGGCTCAACGCCGCAGGGTAACGACTACGATCGCCCGCTGGTCATTGTCAGTACCCTGAGACTGGATAAGCTACAGCTGATCGACAACGGCAAACAGGTGCTGGCTTTTCCGGGGAGTACGCTGTATCAGCTGGAAAAAATCCTCGCGCCGCTGGGCCGCGAGCCGCATTCCGTTATTGGATCATCCTGCATTGGCGCGTCGGTGCTGGGTGGCATCTGCAACAACTCCGGCGGTTCACTGATTAAACGTGGCCCGGCCTACAGTGAGATGGCATTGTTTGCCCAGATTGACGCTCAAGGGCGGCTGAAGTTAGTCAACCACCTTGGTATTGAGCTTGGCACCTCGCCGGAAGAGATTTTGGGACGGCTGGATGATGATCGCTGGCAGCCCGGGGATGTGCTGCATGACGGCCGTCATGCCTCCGATCACGACTACGCCGAACGGGTGCGTGATGTTGATGCGGATACGCCCGCCCGTTTTAACGCCGATGCCCGCCGCCTGTTTGAAGCGTCGGGCTGCGCAGGCAAACTGGCGGTATTTGCGGTGCGCCTGGATACGTTTGCGCGCGAACCGCAACAGCAGGTGTTTTATATCGGCACCAATGATGCCTCGGTACTGGCTGACCTGCGCTGCCATATGCTGGCAAATTTCAACAATCTGCCCGTGGCCGCGGAATATATGCATCGGGATATCTACGACATCGCCGAAGTCTATGGCAAAGACACCTTCCTGATGATCGACAAGCTTGGCACCGACAAGATGCCGCTGTTTTTCAGTCTTAAGGGCCGGGTCGATGGCTGGTTAAACAAACTGTCGTTTATCAAACCGCATCTGAGCGACCGGCTGCTGCAGCGCGTCAGTCGCCTTTTCCCCGCCCATCTGCCCAGGCGCATGAAACAGTATCGTGATAAATACCAACACCATTTAATGCTGAAAATGTCGGGTGATGGCATTGCGGAAGCGCGTGACTATCTGCGTGAGTTTTTTCGTGAGGGTGGCGGCGAGTTTTTTGAATGCGAAGGAAAAGAAGGTGCGCATGCCTTTCTACATCGCTTTGCGGCCGCGGGCGCGGCGGTGCGCTATCACGCCGTGCATGCGGATCAGGTAGAAGAAATTCTGGCGCTGGATATTGCGTTGCGTCGCAATGATAAAGCGTGGTTTGAGAGTCTGCCTGATGAGATTACTCAGTCGATAAGCCATCGCCTTTATTACGGGCACTTCTTCTGCCATGTCTTCCATCAGGATTACATTGTGAAAAAAGGGGTGGATGTTCATGCGCTGAAAGAAAAGATGCTGGCGATTTTGCATACTCGCGGGGCGGAATATCCGGCAGAGCATAATGTCGGGCATCTGTATCAGGCCCAGCCACAGCTCACCGCGTTTTACCGCAAGCTCGACCCCACCAACAGCTTTAATCCGGGCATCGGTAAAACCAGCAAGCTAAAAGGCTGGGCGGTAAAACAGCCCTGACCGGGCACATCGCACCTGAACAGAGTAAAATGGGCGGTCAGCGAAAATGACCGCCCATGTAGTTAGCGAGGAGGTTCTTCGGTTACCGCATCAGAAGAAACCAGCTGACGGCGCTCAATAATCATGGTCTGCGGCGTGGACAGCACAATGCCCTCTTTACGCAAGCGGGTCAGAATATCGAACAGCAGATCGCTCTTCGCACCCGCGATCTGGCGCTGACTGGCAACGTTGCCGGTCACGCTCAGCACGATGCCCTGAGCGGTAAGATCTTTAAAGGATACCGAGGGTTCCGGGTTCTCCAGAATACGCTCGTTTTCCTCATAGACCTTCAGCAAAATCTCCCGCACCTGTACCGGATCGATATCCAGCGGGAACGTCAGGCTAATGGTCACCACGCCCTGCGCATTGCCCATTGTCGCATTACGTACGTTCTGAGAGATGAACTGAGAGTTAGGCACGATCACGGTGGATTTGTCACCCAACTGAATTTCCGTGGCGCGGACATTAATACGACGAATGTCTCCTTCTACGCCGCTAATCGTCACCAAATCGCCCACTTTAACCGGCCGTTCCGTCAGCAGGATCAGACCAGAAATAAAGTTCTTCACGATCTCTTGTAAGCCAAAACCAATACCGACGGATAACGCACTGACGATCCAGGCCAGCTTGTTCCACTGCAGACCCATTATCGATAAGGTGAGCAGGATAATCAGCACATAGCCCACGTTACTAAACAGCGTCACGAGCGAAACACGCATCCCGCTGTCCATGGTGGTTTTAGGCAGGAAATCGTTGTCCAGCCAACGTCGAACCGAACGCAGCACGTAAATGCCGACAATCAGGCACAACAACGCGTTAACCAGGTGCGCCGGAACGATATTCAGCGACTCCAGCCCTTTGCCACCCCAGAATTCGATGGCTTTCTGCAACAACTCAATGGGCGTCGACGAGGCAAAGGTACCGTTGAGCAGCGCCAGCGCCACGAATAACACCAGGAACGTCTTGCCAATCGCGGCCAAAATGGTCGCCACCTGCTGCAGGTGACGTTCGTCGATGTTCAGTGACCCCTGGATACGTTTACCCGTCGTGTTGTTGACCGAGAACAAACTCTCACAGCCGTCATTCACCAGATGGCTGAGTATGTAAAACGAACCAAACAAAATCCCACACCACACCAGCTCGTAGCTTAAAAAACGCGCCAGAGTGACGTAACCAATCACCAGCGAAGCCAGAATCGTCAGCGACGTCAGCGTCAAGGCCATCTGAATCAGCCCGACCAGCGTCGAGCGCGCTTCCGGCGGCGTGCCTTCCTGCGCCAGACGTCGACGAACGCGCTTGGTGCGCATGCTGATTGCCAGCGCCGTGCTGCCGATCAGCAATGCTGTCAGGCCGTTAGCAAAGATACTGGTATTCAGGCTGGTCCCGGCGGTGTAGTTAAAGGACTCTACCGTCTGGAAAATAAACACCAGCAAGGCGGTGATAGGTGGGAAAGGCTTCAGGGCCAGCGCCACCTCGTTCGAGATGGTGGGTAAACGCCAGCTTGGCCGACGCGTGGACAAAAATGCTCGCCCGAGCCCGGCAATCAATCCACAATAAACGCTTAATTCGACCAGACGATAAATAAAGTCCTGCACATCGCTGGAAACTTCATCGCGGCGGGTAAAGGCCTGGGAAATAAAGGCAAAGGTCAACACCACCGCCACCAGGCTGGTCAGGGCCACGGCCGTCGCCAAAAAGCTGCGGCGCAGGCGTCCTTCCGGCAGTTTATTTATGCTGACCCAGGCTAAAAATTCTTCGCCATAGCGGCGTCCCAACGTCATCACCAGCACGGCGGCCAGTAACCAGCCTAGCGTACCGAGACGCCAGCCTGGCTCCCAGGACAGCGCAGCGGTATCTTTCAGCTCGTTTAAGAAATCGCCAATCTTCTCATCGTCAAGATCCTGGCTGCTGAATACCGGCGACCAGAAACGTGGCCCTAAAATGCTGCCAGAGTTAAGCGCCAGTTTGTTTTTCAACTGATCGCGGCGCAGATTGACGATTTGCGATGACAGCATCAGGGCGCTGTTTTTAATGCCCTCCGCCTGCTTAATCTGATCGTCGAGCTTACTTTTCTGACTTTCCAGCGCGCTACGTTTACGCGTGACGTCTGCCGTCTCTTTGACGCCGCTTTCCGGTTTGGGGGCTGGGCCAAGCACGGCCAGCTGGGCCTCAAGCTGCTGACGATCAGGCTGCAATGCCTGGGCCAGCGTATCCGTATTGCCTGACAGCTCCAGCGCCATTTCATTCAGCCGACTCAGCTTGTTTTCATCGCTTTCAACGGAAACCTGACTTTTAATTTTGTCGAGGATTTTCTGCATCTTGGGCAGCTCGACCGAGGCGTTCACTTTCGGCTTGTCGTCAGGCTGCTGAGTAGTGGTGGCCTGAGCCGGATCGTCTGCGGCGACGCTCAGGGTAGGAACAGCGGTGAACAATGCTAAAAAAATCAGAACAATAAAGGAACGTAACGTGAGCATATGAATGAGATTCCGGCACAGTAATCAGGCGAATCACCCTCGCCATTTGCGGGTAGTTTAGGTTTTCGCCTGGCGTGAAACTATAGGAATACCGATCAATATTGGCCGGGCCGCCCGCGGCGGCCCGGCCGGATATTACTCTACTTCAGAACCGCTGGCAGCATTGCTGGCAACCTGACCTGCTTTCTGTTTTTTATAGGCCAGCGCGGCCGCTGGAACCGGGGCCGCTTTGCCCGTTTCCAGCCAGTCGCGCAGACGGTTAGCATCGGCAAAATGGGTATATTTACCAAATGCATCCAGCACCACCAGTGCCACCGGGCGGTTTTTAATCATGGTGCGCATGACCAGGCAATGTCCCGCTTCATCGGTATAGCCCGTTTTGGTCAACTGAATGTGCCAGCCATTCTTATACACCAAATGATTGGTGTTGCGGAACGGCAGCGCGTAGCTGGGATGGGTAAATACGGCGGTTTCTTCTTTGGTCGTGCTCAGCTCGCCCAACAGGGGATATTCGCGCGTGGCTTTTAACAGCTTCACCAGATCTTCAGCGCTGGAGACGTTATGAATGGAGAGACCGGTAGGTTCAACGTAATGGGTATGGTTCATGCCCAGCGCACGCGCCTTAGCATTCATCGCCTTAATAAAGGCGTTATATCCGCCGGGATACGCATGGGCCAGGCTGGCCGCCGCGCGATTTTCAGATGACATCAGCGCCAGCATCAGCATGCTCCGGCGGCTTATCTGGCTGTTAAGCTTCACGCGTGAAAACACGCCGCGCATCTCTGGCGTCTGACTGATATCAACCGCGACCATCTCGTTCATCGGCTGATGCGCATCCAGTACCACCATTGCCGTCATCAGCTTGGTGATCGAGGCAATCGGCCGCACCCGGTCAGGGTGACTGGAAAATAACGTTTTCCCGCTCGTCAGATCGACGATCAGGGCGCTGCCTGAGGCAATTTGCGGCTGAGCAATGGGCGCCATTTGCGACAGCGTCGTGGTCGCCTGTGCTGGAAGGGAAACAACCTGCCCGGAAACGAGCAGCGCCAGCGTTAACAGTGAAAAGCGAATTTTTGCAGGCATCGTGAAAAAAAGACCCGGTTAAGATTGTGCGCTGTGTAAACACAGGCCGCCGACGACTGAGCAGGCAGAGCGTGGGCTGGCCGCAGCATCATACGCTGAAGCGGTAAAATTATCCTTGTGAGATTGTTTCTGAGCGTTAAAAAGATGTTGCCGCCCGGCAGGCGGCAACGGCAGGTTAAAACAGGTGCGGGCCATAGCCCCACAGAACTACGGTTAAGGCCAGCAATACTTCAAATACCAGCACGCCGATGGCCAGAGTGGAGCTTGAAAAACGCAGGCTTTCATCCCGATCAATGTTCAGAAACAGCGGGATGCCCACGTACAGCAGATAGCCGGTATACAGCAGCGCCAGCGCACCCGCTAATACGCACAGCCATACCAGCGGATAAAGTGCCACCAGTCCGCTTAAAAACAGCGGCGTAGCCACATAGCCCGCAAATACCGTACAACGTTCAACACCAGGGCGCTGCGGGTAGTCACGCGCCATCCAGTGAATAACGCGTCCCATCACCGCCACGCCGCCCAGAATCAACAGATAAAACAGAATACCCAGGCCCAGTGCTGTCGGGAAATTCAATTGTACATACTGCCCTTCACCCAGATTCCAGCCTGAGTTCGTGGTGCCGATTATGGCGGAAATAACCGGAATGGCTGCCATCAGCAGAACGTGATGAGTGTAATGGTGCGAAACCGTTTCGTTCTCTTGCTTGATATTGCGCATTTCCTGATTAGGATGCGCTAACAAACCCCAGACATGGTTCATACGCTTACTCCTCTGATGCCGTTGGGCTACCCCGTTTTGATGCAGCATCCACGTAAGGGCAGCATTGCTTACAGTATAAACGGCAAGGCAACTTCTGTGAGGCTTGCGCAAAAAAACAGCGAAAAAGATCGCTGATTAACGCTTAGACGTATGGCTTATCGAATCAGGTATAAACTGAAAGAAATTTCTTTACACAGGAAGTGCATCTTGCATTTGGATATCAACGCATTAATTACGCAGTACGGCTATCTTGCGCTGTTTATCGGCTGTATTGCCGAAGGGGAAACATTTCTGTTGCTGGGCGGCGTAGCCGCGCATGAAGGGTTACTGCATTACACGGGTGTAGTACTGGCGGCGATGGCAGGCGGCATTCTGGGCGACCAGCTGCTCTTCTGGATTGGCAGGCGCTTTGGTACAGGTATCCTGCGGCGGTTTAAAAAACATCAGGACAAAATTGTCAAAGCTAACCGCCTGATTAAGCGGCGTCCGAGCCTGTTCGTGATCGGCGCGCGCTTTATGTACGGCTTTCGCCTGATCGGTCCCATTATCATTGGGGCAAGCCGCCTCAATCCGCTGAAGTTTCTGGCGCTTAACATCATTGGGGCGGCAATTTGGTCACTGCTGTTTGTGACACTCGGCTATTTTGCCGGCGGAATCATTGCCCCCTGGCTGCACAAGATTGATCAGCACTTTAAACATCTGCTGTGGCTGGCTGCCGCCGTGCTCGTTGCCTTTGGGGTTCGCTGGGCCATTCGCCACTGGAATAATCGCCGGGCCGACGATCAGTAACCCTTGAACTGGGGATTTGCCAGCATAAAGCCGCCATCAATGATAAATGACTGGCCGGTGGTATAGGTGGCCCATTCAGAACTCAGCCAGGCCACCATGCTGGCAATTTCGTGCGTATCTCCTGGACGACCTGCAGGAATCTCAGGCATTTTGACCTTGTGCGCATCGTCATCGGTCATTTTGTTCATTGGCGTGGCGATCGCGCCTGGTGCCACGGCATTTACCAAAATATTATGGGGCAGCAAACTCAAGGCCATCGATTTAGTCAGCCCGCCTGCCGCATGTTTAGCAGCGGTGTAGGCAACGGAACCCGGCAGCGGAGTGTGCTCATGCACGGAGGTGATGTTGATGATACGTCCGCCCTGCCCCTGTTTGATCATGTTGCGTGCCGCAACCTGGCCGCAGATAAACACGCCATCCACATCTACGCTAAATGTTTTACGCCAGTCTTCCCAGGTCACGTCCATAAAGTCCGCTTTGAAATTCGCTCCGGCATTGTTGACCAGAACATCAATGCGGCCCAGCTTGTCTATAAGCTGCTGCAGCACCTTGCCCCCTGCGGGCGGATCGGCCAGGTCGAGCTGGATCGTCTCCGCTCGCTGCCCAATCTCTGCGACCCGTTTTGCCGTGCGCTGTGCGCCTTCCTCGTCAGACCGCCAGGTGATGCCAATATCAAACCCCTGCTCTGCCAGCATTTCAGCACAACGACTGCCAATGCCTGAATCCGACGCGGTGACGATTGCAACTTTTCGTTGTGGTGTAGTCATAACGGTCTCCTCTGGAAGTGTATGAAAAGTATATACCGCAATGAAGATTGTGCTTTTTGTGGACAGCCCGGCGCCCGAATTAACGATCTGTGTCAGAACGCAGCGCGATGAATGTACCTGGCTATAGTTAAGGCTGACACGACAGGGAGAAACCGATGAGCAAGGTTAAACGTAAGATTGACGACCATGGCGTAATAGGCGATTTACGCACCTGCGCCCTGGTCGCAAACGATGGCACTATCGATTATCTCTGCTGGCCGGAACTGGACAGCCCATCGGTGTTTTCCGCCCTGCTGGACAGCGACGAGGCCGGCCTGTTTTCTCTGGCACCCGACTGGCAAAATGCCCGACGCCAGCAAATTTACCTGCCTGATACCAATATTCTGCAGACCCGCTGGCTGGCCGAAGAAGGCGTTGCCGAGATCACCGACTACATGCCGATCTGCGACCGGCAGGATAAACTGCCGCGTATCATCCGACGGGTAAAGATGGTTCGGGGCCGGGCCCGCTTTAATATGGTGTGCTCCCCGCGCCATGATTACGCCCGGGCGGACACGCGCGCTGAGGTACAACGTGGCTGCATCGATTTTCACGCCACCGATCAGCCCTCGCTGCGCCTGGCGGCAACGGTGGTGATGACGCTGGAAGGCAATCACGCCACCGCCAGTTTTGAGCTTAACGCCGGTGAACATGCCGAATTCGAATTTGGCAGCGTACAGGATGCCCATATCGAAAAGCTGGCCACCGCTAACTGCTTTGAAGAAACGCTGAGCTACTGGCGGGAATGGAGCAGCCGCAGCACCTATCACGGTCGCTGGCAGGAGATGGTTCAACGCTCTGCGCTGGTTCTTAAGCTGCTGACCTCCTGGCAACACGGCTCCATCGCCGCGGCTGCCACCTTTGGCCTGCCCGAGGAACTGGGCGGCGAACGCAACTGGGATTACCGCGCCTCCTGGATACGCGATGCCTCATTCAGCATGTACGCCCTGATGCGGCTGGGTTACGTGGACGAAGCCAGGCACTTTACAGAATGGGTTGGCCGCTGTGTGGAGAACAGCCACCATGATGAAATGCGGCTGCAGGTGATGTACCGCCTGGACAGCAGTACGGATCTTCAGGAGATGTCGCTGCTTAACCTGTCCGGCTATGCCAACTCCAGCCCGGTGCGCATTGGTAACGATGCCTGGCGGCAAAAACAGTTAGATATTTATGGCGAACTGATGGATGCCATTTACCTGTCCAACAAATACGGCGAGGCCATTTCTCAGCGGGGCTGGAATCATGTGTCAGACATGCTGGACTGGCTTTGCGATAACTGGCATCAGCCCGATGCCGGCATCTGGGAAATGCGCGGCGAGCCGGAGCACTTCCTTCACTCACGTTTAATGTGCTGGGTCGCTCTGGATCGGGGCCTGCGGCTGGCAATGAAGCGTTCACTGCCGATGCCTTACGATCGCTGGGACAAAACCCGTCGCGAGATCCGCGATGATATCTGGAAGAATTTCTGGAACAGTGAACGCGGACATTTTGTTTCGACCCGCCACGGTGAACACCTTGATGCTTCCATGCTGCTGATGCCGCTGGTGCGTTTTGTGGGCGCCACCGATCCGGACTGGATCGCAACGCTGGATGCCATCCAGGTGAACCTGGTGAGCGACGGCATGGTACGTCGTTATAACATTCACGAAACGCCAGCTGATGGGCTAACCGGCGCAGAGGGCTCTTTTGGTGCCTGCTCGTTCTGGTATGTGGAATGTCTGGCGCGTGCCGGACGCATTCGCGAAGCACATTTTGAGTTCGAGAAATTACTGAGCTACGCTAATCCGTTGGGTTTGTATGCGGAAGAGTTTGACAGTCATGGGCAGGCCCTGGGAAATACGCCTCAGGCGTTGACGCATCTTGCGTTGATCAGCGCCGCGTTTTTCCTGAACCGCAAGCTAAACGGGGACGTCACGCTTTGGCAGCCATGATGGGCTGTTTTTCGCCCAAATTGGTAAAGAACAAAGGCAGATAACGCAGGCGAGTCAGGTAAAGTATTTTAAAGCGGTTAAAATCCTGATTCACAACATCAGTTTAATGAACATATAATGCGCAGCAGGTCATAGTGACCAGCATGGGTTCGATACATTGACAAGCCTGAAACATGGCGATAAAGACTTGTAAAATATGAAAAAAAGCATTCGCGCGTTCGCTTCACTTGCATTGGCTTTGGCGGCATTCAGTCAGTCAGCCCTTGCTGTTGTTTACCCGTTACCGCCGGCAAACAGCCGTCTGACCGGGCAAAATATTGAAATTACCATTCCCGAGGACAGCAAATTACCTCTGGAAGCTTTTGCAGCTCAGTTCCAAATGGGCCTCAGCAATATGCTGGAAGCCAACCCGGGCGTTGACGTTTATCTGCCGAAAGCTGGCAGCAAACTGATTATCCCACAGCAGTTACTGTTGCCTGACGCGCCGCGTGAAGGCATTGTGATCAACAGTGCTGAAATGCGTCTTTACTACTATCCGAAAGGCACCAAAACGGTGGTTGTACTGCCTATCGGTATCGGTGAACTGGGTAAAGACACGCCGCTGAACTGGACCACCACCGTTCAGCGTAAAAAAGATGGCCCGACGTGGACGCCAACGAAAGCGATGCATGCAGAATACGCGTCACGTGGTGAAAACCTGCCTGCCGTGTTCCCGGCCGGTCCGGATAACCCGATGGGGTTGTATGCGCTCTATATCGGTCGTCTGTATGCTATTCACGGCACCAACGCTAACTTCGGTATTGGCCTGCGGGTCAGTCACGGTTGCGTGCGCTTACGTGCCGACGACATCAAATGGCTGTTCGATCATGTGCCGGTTGGCACGCGCGTGCAGTTTATCAACCAGCCGGTGAAAGCCTCGGTTGAGCCAGACGGTTCACGCTGGATGGAAGTGCACAATCCGCTCTCGACCACGGAAGAACAGTTTAACTCTCGTGAGCTGGTGCCCATTACGCTGACCCAGGCCGTTGGCAAAGTCCTGGTAGACGGCAGCGTGAACCAGTCTCAGGTTGATAAAGCGATTCAGAACCGCTCCGGTATGCCGGTTCAGGTTAACGCGCCAGAAAACAACGTGGTGCCCGCGCCTGTTCAGGTAACCGAAGGCGAAGATGCGGAGCCAAAAGAAGAGCCGATGACGCCGGTGATGTCACAGCCAACGAATCCGGTCGCTGTACAGCCGGAGTCTCAGCCGTCGCAACCGGCAGAACAGCAGCCGCAGGTTCAGCCTTCACAGCCTGTGCAGCCGTCACAGCCTGCGCCAGCAAGCAACGGTAATCTGTAAGGTCTGACCCTTAACGGGGTAAAAAGCCAGCGCCGGTTAACCGGGCTGGCTTTTTTTATGCCCTGCACAGGCTCTGTCACCGGCCGCTGCCTCTACACGCTGGGCCGTCGCAAGGCCAGCCAGCCCGCCAGCAGGGTGAACGCGAGCACGATCAGCACCAGCAGTAAAAACCCGTGTGGATTCGCCGCCAGCGGAATACCGCCTACATTCATGCCAAAAAATCCCGCCACAATATTAATTGGCAGTGCCAGAACGGTTATCACGGTTAACAGGTAGAGCGTGCGGTTACTCTGTTCCATCAGACGTGCTGCAATCTCTTCCTGCAGCAGCCGGATGCGCTCCATCAGACTGGCGAGATCGTTGAGCACCACGCTGAACTCTTCGGTAAACGCCCGCAGCTCGCGGAGCGTGTCGTGGTTGAGCCAGGCCGGAGGTCGGTTGAGCAAGCGAAACAGCGCCGCCGGTTCAGGTGCCAGAAGGCGCTGAATCCGCAACAGCATGCGCCGGTAGTGCCCCAGCTCGCTGCGATTAGCTTTAATGGCGGGACTTAAGAGGCGCTCTTCAATGTTATCGACCACCTGACTGATGCGCCGCACGACCTGTTCCAGTTGGGACTCTTGCTCACCAAGCAAATAAAGCAACAAAGCCTCTGCGCTGGGAAAGCTATGCCGGGCTAACCTCTGCTGCATCATTTCAATCATCACTGACGGGCGATAACGTGCGCTGACCACCAGGTTACGCCGGCACCATATCCACAGCGTTGCATTTTGCGTACTGCGGTTCTCCTGACTAAGCGTGACGTCGTTGAGTACCGCCAGCAACGCGCTATTTTGCTCCGCCAGCCGGGTTCGCGGCGAGGCCGAGTGAATTTCGTCGAAGAAGTCATCATCCACCTGAAAATGACTCTGCACCCAGTGCTGCGCGCGGGCATGATTCAGATTGATATGCAGCCAGAGAAAGCCGTCATCAGGAAGATGCTCACCGAGTTTAACTGCTTCACGGGCATTCAGGCGAACAGGAAGGGCATCGGGAGAAAAGAGATAACCATGAATGAGTCCTGCCACATCATCATCAAAATCACGTTTTTGTGGGGTAAGAACAACGTCTGTCGCCATGGCTATCCTGTCAGCATTATTAATAAAGAAGTTCAGCCTGCTGAAGTTTTGTTACAGCAAAATGACCTCTCACGGCGCAGATCATTTTTTTGTCACAAAAAGCGGGTATCACACAGCGTGAAACAGATGTAAATCCGCATCTGCATCCGCTATGAGGTTTTGCATGAGCGAAAACAGTTTACCCTCTTCAGGCCCGACTCATGGACGACCCGATTTCAATGGCAAAGGGAGCCGCTTCACAAAAGCGATTTTCTTTCTTCTGCTGATCGCCGGTCTGGCCTTTGCCGGATTTAACTTGTTTCATGATGTAGAAAAAACCAACACGCCGGTCACCAGTTACTTACCCTTCTTTTTATTAGGCCTCGCGCTGCTGATTGCGCTGGGCTTTGAGTTCGTAAACGGTTTTCACGATACCGCAAATGCGGTCGCGACAGTCATCTATACCCACTCTCTGACTCCCGGTATTGCCGTGGTCTGGTCAGGAGTCTGTAATTTCCTGGGCGTGATGCTCTCCAGCGGTGTGGTGGCGTTTGGGATTATTTCGTTGCTGCCCGTCGAACTGATTTTGCAGGCCAGCAGCGGCAACGGTTTTGCCATGATTTATGCCCTGCTCTTCTCGGCCATTATCTGGAATCTGGGCACCTGGTATCTTGGCCTGCCCTCCTCCTCCTCGCATACCTTGATTGGCTCAATCATCGGCGTGGGCGTTGCCAATGCCATGCTGCACGGCCGCAGCGGGCTGAGCGGTGTGGACTGGGAGCAGGCGCTGAAAGTCGGATACGCACTCCTGCTGTCGCCGGTGGTGGGATTTGTCTGCGCCGCCCTGCTGCTGTGGACGATGAAGCTGTTTATTCGTAACCGTCAGCTTTATCAGGCCCCGCAGAGCAACGAGCCGCCGCCCGTCTGGATCCGTGGACTGCTGATTCTGACCTGTACCGGCGTCTCTTTTGCCCATGGATCGAATGACGGACAAAAAGGCATGGGGCTCATCATGCTGATCCTGGTTGGCACCATGCCGATCGCCTATGCCCTGAACCGTTCCCTGCCGCCCGATCAGATCCCCCGCGTGGCCGCCCTGACCGACGTCACGGCGCGCCAGCTCCTGCACATTCAGCCTGCCACCACGCCCGCACCGGCCCCACGGGACGTGTTAACCGCATTTGTCAGCAGCGAACAAATGAATGCCAACGTGTTGCCGGCCCTGGCGATGACGCTGCACGACGTGGGCGAACAGATCCGCCGCTACGGCTCGATGGACAATATCCCGGCGCAATCCGTGAGCAACACGCGCAATCAAATGTACCTCGCGTCGGAGTCCATCAAACATTTGCAAAGCGCCCACGTTGCCCTGCCGGACGATACTGAACGCAATTTAACCGCCGTGAAAACCGAACTGGACAGCGCTACGCGCTTTATTCCTGTCTGGGTGAAGGTGGTCGTGGCGATTGCACTGGGGCTGGGCACCATGGTGGGCTGGCGTCGCATTGTGGTCACCGTAGGGGAACGCATCGGTAAAACCCATCTGACCTATGCGCAGGGTGCCAGCGCCGAACTGGTGGCGATGGTGACCATCGGCGCGGCCGACGCATTCGGTTTGCCCGTGTCCACCACGCACGTTCTCTCCTCCGGCGTGGCAGGCACCATGGCGGCGAACCGATCAGGCCTGCAAATGTCCACGCTGCGGAATCTGGCAGTGGCCTGGATACTGACGCTGCCGGTTTCAGTCTTACTTTCTGCCCTGCTCTACGGGCTGTTTATCCACATCTGACCAGGTGATTCGTCATGGCAACACACGATAACAGCTTTAACCGGGACACGTTTAATCAGCGTCTGTTACAGGAGTTCTACGACAGCTACGATGAAGAGCTGGAGATGGAACTTGACGACCTGCGTTTTGGCGAGACCACGCCTGACGGGAATGATGAGAAGGCCTGGCGTCGTCGCTATTTTCGCGAACTGCTGCACCTGCAGGGCGAACTGGTTAAGCTTCAGGACTGGGTGATGCGCACCGGCCACCGGCTGGTCATTCTGTTCGAAGGCCGCGACGCCGCCGGTAAAGGCGGTGTTATCAAACGCATCACGCAGCGCCTTAACCCGCGCACCTGCCGGGTTGCCGCCCTGCCAGCGCCTAACGATCGCGAAAAAACCCAGTGGTACTTCCAGCGTTACATTGCGCACCTGCCCGCCGCCGGGGAAATGGTGCTGTTCGACCGGAGCTGGTACAACCGGGCGGGCGTGGAACGGGTGATGGGCTTTTGCAGTGAGGCTGACGTCGAGGAGTTCTATCGCAGCGTGCCGGAATTTGAAAAAATGCTGACTCGCAGCGGTATTCAAATCATCAAATACTGGTTTTCCATTACGGACGAGGAGCAGGAACTGCGCTTTCTGAGCCGTATTCACGATCCACTGAAGCAGTGGAAACTCAGCCCGATGGACCTGGAAAGTCGCCGCCGCTGGGAAGATTATACCGAAGCGAAAGAAGAGATGCTGAGCCGGACCCATATCCCGGAGGCCCCCTGGTGGGTCGTTCAGGGCGTGGATAAAAAGCGTGCGCGACTGAACTGCATCAGCCACCTCTTGCAGCAGGTGCCTTATGAAGACGCTACGCATGATGAAATTATTTTGCCACCGCGTGAACGGTCGCAGGATTACCGCCGTAATGACGTGCCGGACACGATGATCGTGCCTGAAAAGTATTAATGGCAAGCGCGGCAGGACGCTGCGCTAACCGATTTTTACCACACTGAAGGCGTCAGAGCTGGACTGCTCTTGCAACCGGCATAACGGTCAATGGCCGTGGCGATATCCTGAGACGATTTTAACGCGCGAATCTCACCGAACAGCTCACCGGCTTCAACGTAGGCTTTACGTAAATACCCGAGCCACTGTTTGATACGTGCGACATGGTACATGCCGGTATCGCCCTGTTTTTCCAGCCGGGTATATTTCTGTAACAGCGCCACCACCTCCGGCCAGGACATGGGCGCGTCATTGTATTTGATGACCCGACTCAGGTTAGGCACGTTAAGCGCGCCTCGGCCAATCATCACGGCATCACAGCCGGTGGTCCGCAGACAGTCCTGGGCCGTTTGCCAGTCCCAGATCTCGCCGTTCGCGATAACCGGAATACGCAGGCGCTGACGGATGTCGCCGATGGCTTGCCAGTTGATCGCCTCGGCACGATAACCGTCTTCTTTGGTTCGACCATGCACCACCAGCTCGCTGGCGCCGGCCTGCTGTACTGCATCCGCAATTTCCATACTGCGCGCGCTGGAATCCCATCCCAGCCGCACCTTCACCGTGACGGGCAACGAAGCCGGTACCGCTGCCCGCATGGCTTTTGCCGCGCGATAGATTAAATCGGGATCTTTTAACAGCGTGGCACCACCGCCGCTGCCGTTGACCAGCTTTGACGGACAACCACAGTTGAGATCAACGCCCCAGGAGCCCAGAGTAACCGCTCGTGCGGCATTTTCCGCCAGCCAGTCCGGATGCTGCCCCAGCAGTTGTAGCCGGACCAGCGTGCCCGAGGGCGTACGACTGGCATGGTGCAGTTCAGGACAGAGTCGATAAAAGGATTTTACCGGCAAGAGTTGATCCACGACGCGCAAAAATTCTGTAATGCACAGATCGTAGTCGTTGACCTCCGTTAACAGCTGGCGCACCAGAGAATCCAGTACGCCTTCCATCGGTGCCAGTAAAACCCGCATTGTCAGGCGTTTCCGCTACGCTTAGGCGCTGGGCGACGTGGACGCGCAGCTGGCTTGTCAGACGGGCCCGCTGCCGGTCCCTGACGACGGGGCTGTGAACGCTTGTCCCCTTGTGGACGCGCAGCGCCTGCACTCTGTCCGCCCGGGCTGCGACCACGGCCGCGTGGCTGCTGTGACTGACGGCCATTCACGATAGGTTCCGCTTTGATGCTGGGATCCGGCTCATAGCCCGGTACGGCCAGACGCGGAATTTCACGCTTGAGCAGACGTTCAATATCGCGCAGCAGTTTGTGTTCATCCACGCACACCAGTGACAGTGCGGCCCCGGTTGCCGCCGCACGGCCGGTACGACCAATACGATGCACATAGTCTTCCGCTACGTTTGGCAGCTCATAGTTCACGACATGTGGGAGTTCTTCAATATCCAGGCCACGGGCCGCGATATCGGTGGCCACCAGCACGCGAATTGCGCCGGATTTAAAATCAGCCAGTGCGCGCGTACGTGCACCCTGACTCTTGTTGCCATGAATCGCCGCAGCGGTAATACCGTCTTTACCCAACTGTTCTGCAAGGTGGTTAGCCCCATGCTTGGTTCGGGTAAACACCAGCACCTGCTGCCAGTTACCTTCACCGATCAGCTGCGACAGCAGTTCCCGTTTGCGTTTCTTATCAACAAAATGCACCTGTTGAGAAACCTGCTCCGAAGCGGTGTTGCGGCGTGCCACTTCCACCTGCTCCGGGTTATGCAGCAGTTTTTCTGCCAGGGTTTTAATCTCGTCAGAGAACGTCGCCGAGAACAGCAGGTTCTGACGTTTGGCAGGCAGTTTTGCCAGCACACGGCGAATATCGTGGATAAAGCCCATATCGAGCATACGATCGGCCTCATCCAGAACCAGCACTTCCACCTGAGAGAGGTCAACCGCGTTCTGATGAGCCAGATCCAGTAAACGGCCTGGCGTAGCGACCAGAATATCGACGCCGCCGCGCAGCTTCATCATCTGTGGGTTAATGCTGACGCCACCAAATACCACCAAAGAACGCAGCGGGAGATATTTGCTGTAATCGCTGACGTTTTCACCGACCTGAGCCGCCAGTTCACGGGTAGGCGTGAGGATCAGCGCACGCACCGGACGACATCCACGTACTGCGCCGGTATTTGCCGACAACTTCTGTAGTAAAGGCAGCGTGAATCCGGCAGTTTTGCCGGTGCCGGTCTGCGCACTTGCCAGCAGATCGCGGCCGGACAGCACCACAGGAATCGCCTGGCGCTGAATAGGTGTCGGTTCGCTATAGCCTTGCTCAGCAACCGCACGCAAAATATCGGCACTCAGGCCGAGAGAGTCAAAAGACATGACGAGTATTACTCCGGTCCACTCTGACCGTGTTTCACGGTGTAGTTTTCAGAGGGATAGTGACGCCAGCTGACGCTGACGCGTGAAAAGGGTGCAAACTACGATGCATAAGCGGCGGAGTGTAACAGCTTTAACGTTCCTGTGCGAGATAGCTCACAATTGCTTACAAACGGTCTAAACAACAAAGCCACCTTGCGGTGGCTTGGGTTGTCGGGCAGCGCCGTTAACTGCGTTTTTTCTCAATGCGTCGTGCAGGCTCTTTGGCCAACAGAGAAACCAGTGCCGGGCCCAGTAGCATAACCATGCCCAGGCTGGCCAGCAGCAGATTGTTGTGGAAAATGCGAGAGATCAGGAACAGCGTCATCATCGCAGCGCCGAAGTAGTAGGTGGTCGTCGCCTCTTCGAGGTAATCACCGAGGGTACGCAAACGGGCACTACGCTGCGTGATCAGCATGGCGATAAACACCCCTGCATACGTCACCACCAGGGTACTGCACACTTCGACCAGTGCTTTGTGTCTCCAGCCCCATACCAGCGCGGCAATCACCAGCAGGTGCATAGCGATGTGGGCCCAGGTTTGACCGGTAATAATTTGAAAGCGATTAGACAATTTCATTTTTTCTCCTGCAGACCTGGCGGGTTGCCTGAATGCAACCGTATCCGGCCAGGGACGGTTTCATCAATGTAAAGCAAATATCAGATAACGCCCTATTTATTCCTCTTCTTCACCCTCCATTTGTGACAAAGACTACACTTTGTGGTTGATGAAGATGAAAAGGAGCGCGTCGCGAGTATGCCACAAATCCAGCAAGGATTTTCATTTAAAGTCCTGACGATCAATACCCATAAAGGTTTTGCCCCCTTTAACCGGCGCTTCATCTTGCCAGAATTGCGCGAAGCCGTACGCGCAACCTCGGCAGATATCGTCTTGTTGCAGGAGGTGATGGGAACACATGACATCCATCCTCTGCAACATGAAAACTGGCCCAATACCTCACATTACGAGTTTCTGGCTGACACCATGTGGAATGATTTTGCCTATGGGCGTAACGCAGTCTATCCGGAAGGACACCACGGCAATGCCGTGCTGTCGCGCTTTCCCATTGCCGAATATCAGAACCGCGATGTCTCGGTGGCCGGTAGCGAAAACCGGGGGATGCTGCACTGCCAGATTACGCTCCCCGCGCCCTACGGTACGCTGCACGTTATCTGCGTTCACCTTGGTCTGAAAGCGGCCCACCGTCGCGCCCAGATAGCGATGCTGAACGAGATGGTGCTGGCTCTGCCGCCGGATGCGCCCGTGGTGGTGGCTGGCGATTTTAACGACTGGCAGGGACGCGCCAATAAAATCCTGCAAAAAGGAGCCGGGCTAAAAGAGGTTTTCAGCATCAAACATGGTCGACCAGCACGCACCTTCCCGGCCCGCTTTCCTCTTCTGAGACTGGATCGCATTTATGTTCGCAACGCCACGGTGAGTCATCCCTGGGCGCTGCCGCGTAAGCCCTGGTCACACCTTTCCGATCACGCGCCGCTGGCGGTGGAGATCCATCTATGAATTTTGACTGGCAAAACGGCAATAAACTGCGCCTGCTGGAAAACGGGGATACGTTTTTCCCCCGGGTTTTTGGCGCCCTTCAGCGTGCCGAGCGCAGTGTGCTGTTGGAAACCTTTATCCTGTTTGAAGACGATGTCGGTAACGCTTTACACCGCGAGTTGCTGGCCGCAGCACAGCGCGGCGTCAAAGTTGAAATGATGGTGGATGGTTACGGATCGTCCGAGCTGTCAGACGACTTTGTGAACAGCCTTACCCAGGCGGGCGTCCGTTTTATTTACTACGATCCGCGTCCGCTGGTGATGGGCATGCGCACCAACGTCTTTCGCCGCCTGCATCGCAAAACCGTGGTGGTTGACGGGGTTATCGCCTTTGTCGGTGGGATTAATTTCTCCGCCGAGCACTACACCGACTATGGCCCTGAAGCCAAACAGGATTACACCGTTGAGGTAAAAGGACCGGTAGTGGCGGATATTACCCGCTATCTGCAAGAGGCAATCGGCAGTCAGGCCACCACCCGCCGCTGGTGGGGTCAGCGCTCACATCGTCCGGCCAAGAACGCCCTGCCCGGCGACGCGCAGGTGCTCTTCGTGTATCGCGATAATGATCAACACCGGGACGATATTGAACAGCATTATCTGGATATGCTGCGCAGTGCCAAACAGGACGTGATTATTGCGAATGCCTATTTTTTCCCCGGCTACCGACTGTTGCGGGAAATGCGTAATGCGGCACAGCGTGGTGTTCGGGTGCGTTTGATTGTGCAGGGCGAGCCCGATATGCCGATTGTGAAAGTCGGCGCAGAGCTGCTCTATAACTATCTGGTAGATGCTGGCGTGGAGGTCTACGAATACTGCCGTCGTCCGCTGCACGGTAAAGTGGCGGTGAAAGATCAGCAGTGGGCGACGGTCGGCTCCAGCAACCTCGATCCTTTAAGTTTGTCGCTAAACCTCGAAGCGAACCTGATCATTCACGATCGCCACTTTAATGAGACATTACGCGACAATCTTGAGCACTTACTGGCAGAAGATTGCCAGCGCGTTCAGGAGGATAAACTGCCGCCGCGTAACTGGTGGCAGTTGTCTAAAAGCATCGTGGTGTTCCACTTCCTGCGCCACTTTCCTGCAATCGCCGGCTGGCTGCCGGCACACACGCCAAAACTGGCCCAGGTTGACCCGCCCGTGCAGCCTGAAATGGAGACGCAAGATCGCGTCGAAGCCAACAATGAAGGAGCGAAATCCTGATGGCAAACACGCATCCGCGCTGGAAACTGGCAAAAAAAATACTCACTGGCCTGTTCTTCGTGGCCGTCATTGTGCTGCTGGTCATCTATGCACGCAAGGTGAACTGGGATGACGTCTATAAAGTTATCGTCAACTATAACCGCTTCGTGGTGCTGACCGCCGCAGGCCTGGTGATCGTCAGCTACCTCGTGTATGGCTGTTACGACCTGATCGGTCGCGCCTACTGCGGTCATAAACTGGCCAAACGTCAGGTGATGCTGGTGTCGTTTATCTGCTACGCCTTTAACCTGACCCTCAGTACCTGGGTTGGCGGCGTGGCCATGCGCTATCGGCTGTACTCACGCCTTGGCCTGGACAGCGGGACCATTACGCGCATTTTCTCACTCAGCATTGCCACCAACTGGCTGGGTTATATCTTACTGGCGGGCGTGATCTTCAGTGCAGGAATGGTTTCCATCCCCCGTGGCTGGTTTATCGGCGAAACCACGCTACGGCTTATCGGGGCTGCGTTACTGGTGTTAGTAGCGATTTATCTCTGGGCCTGTGCGTTTTCTAAACGTCGCCGCTGGACGGTCAAAGGCCAGACGTTACAGCTGCCTTCTTTACGCATGGCGCTGTTTCAGTTTGCCGTTTCCTGTGCCAACTGGATGGTGATGGGCACCATTATCTGGCTGCTACTGGGCCGGGATGTGGGCTATCCAATGGTGCTGGGGGTTTTATTGATCAGCAGTATCGCTGGCGTGATTATTCATATTCCGGCGGGGATTGGCGTGCTTGAGGCGGTGTTTTTAGCGCTGTTGAGCGGCGAAGATCTCTCTCACGGTACCATTATTGCCGCCCTGCTGGCCTACCGGGTGCTCTATTTTATTTTGCCCCTGCTGCTGGCGTTGGTGCTGTACCTGGGGCTGGAGAGTCGCGCTAAGCATATGCGGCATAAAAACGAACAGAAACTGCAGAAGTCGTAACCGGGAAGCGGCTGCTCTGGCAAACCAGAGCAGCCCGTGTTTTAGCGGCGATTGCCGAAAATACGCAGCAGCATCAGGAACAGGTTGATGAAGTCAAGGTAGAGCGTCAGCGCACCCATGATCGAGTAGCGACGCAGGTTTTCCGTGTCGCGCGCATCAATTTGCTCGCCAATGTTTTTCAGTTTCTGCGTGTCATAGGCCGTCAGGCCGACAAACACCACCACGCCAATGTAGGTAATCGCCCACATCAACGCCGGGCTTTTCAGCCAGAAGTTCACCAGCGATGCCAGCAGAATACCGATCAGCGCCATAAACAGCAGGCTGCCCAGGCGGCTCAGATCACGCCTGGTGGTGTAGCCATAGAAGCTCATGGCACCAAACATCCCCGCCGTGACAAAGAACGTACTGGCAATGGAGGAATAGGTGTAAACCAGGAAAATGCTGGCCATGGTTAACCCGGTCAGGGCCGAGTAGAGCATAAACAACCCGGTCGCTACGGCACCGCTCAGGCGATGGACCATGCCAGAGAGGAAGAACACCAGCGCCAGTTGCACAATAATCAGGCCGAAGAAGGTCATGCGGTTGGCAAACACCAGCTCCATCACCGCTGGCGTGCGGGCGGCAAACCAGGAGACAAAGGCGGTGAGTAATAAACCACAGGTCATCCAGCCATAAACCTGTGCCATGTAAGCCTGCAACCCGCGAGATGCAGGCTGAACTATTGAATCATTCTGTGGATATCGGTCCATGATGCACCTCTTGTTGAACAAATGGGTTATTCCCCTGAAAGGGGAACCTGGTTAAGTGTGGCACAGCTCTGTTCAACTGCGCCACAACGCCGTGCTTATTGACGTGACATGCACTGCTGATAACGGCTGTCGACGCGTTGCGCAAACCACGCCGTCGTTAAATTGCGGGTGATTTTAGGACTTTCAAGCTTAATGCCCGGCAACATTTCACGGGGCAGGCGCCGTCCGGCCATTTTATCTGCCAGCGCAAAAACCTGCTTCCACACGTCGCTGTTGCTGAATTCCGCCTTTTCGCCCTGCTCAAGATCGTCGCGAATTTCGCTGTTGCTCATATCCAGGCGTTTCGCCAGGGTGCGCACCGCCAGCTCCGTCGATCCCGCCTTGTCTGAGCCGTACTGAATGAGATCGCCATCCAGCGCCAGTTTCATGCCTGTCGCACGAGAGACAGCCGCCTGGAAAGCGGCATTGCGGCTGGCGTACCAGCCCGCATTATAGTCCGCAAAGCGGTAAAGTGGCTTGCTGTAATCGGTGGGATAGCCGAGCAGGTGCATCGTGCCAAAATAGACGCCGCCATGGCGGGTGAAGACCTCACGGCGGATGGAGCCGTCAACCGGCCATGGGTAGCCTTTGGCATGGGCTTCGGCAAACGCGATACTCACCTGCATCGGCCCGCCGGTATGCACAGGGTTAAGGTTGCCAAACAATGTCTGCCCCATGGGCACCATCTCGATAAAGTCGTCGAAAATCTCGCTCAGGTCTTTTTCACTTTTGGCTTTATCCAGCCGCGCGGCATAGCTTTCGCCGTTGCTGGATTTGATGAGCAGCGCTGTGCGCACTAAAAACGCCGGCACGTGAACCTTCGCCGCGCGGCGGTCGATCTCGTCCCAGGCGATTTTTGCCATACCGGGTACGTTACCGCTGGCGTCAAAACCCGACTCCTGTCCCGCTACGGCAATGACCGCGCACAGGTTGCTGCCGCTGGCCTCAAGCCCCTGGGTGCGGAATGAGGTATAGATATCATCTGCCCAGCCTGATTTGTTACTGACGTTGGCAGGCAGCAGGCGTTGGATCTGCGCTTTGACATCCTCAGGCTGCTTTACAGGCGCTTCCGGCGTTTTTTTACTGGTACAGCCCGCCAGGATCAGCACGGCAAGCAGCGTCAGGCGTTTGGGTAAAGAAGTGAATGACATACCTGTCCTCTGAGGAAAAAAGAGTAGCTTAGCACTGCCCCGCTTCGCAGGGCAGATGTGATTATCTGAACTCAGGTTATCGCTTTTCGCGCAACTGGCGGAAAAGGGATCTGTGATATCAACGCGCTGGACGGTGACGTGATGCCGTTGCAACGCGACGAGGGCGGCGGCGAGCACACGTAGGGAAAGAACCGGTTTGCCCCCGCAGCGCAACGCTCACCCCTAATCCCAGCGCTGCGCAGCCTCGTGATCGCTGCTGCGTGCATCGACCCAGCGATCGCCCTGATCGGTGGTTTCCCGTTTCCAGAACGGGGCGCGGGTTTTCAGGTAATCCATGATGAATTCCGCAGCGGCAAAGGCGCTGCTGCGGTGTGCACTGGTGACGCCGACAAAGACAATCTCATCGCCGGGAAACAGTTCACCAATGCGGTGAATGACAGAGACGCGCTGAAGCGGCCAGCGCTGGCGCGCCTCGTCAATAATTTCCTGCAGCGCCTTCTCGGTCATGCCGGGATAATGTTCCAGCGTCAGGGCCGCCACATCATCCCCCAGATTGTGATTGCGCACTTTGCCCGTAAACGTGACGACCGCGCCGTCTTCGTTGCAGCTCGCCAACCACTGGTATTCCTGCGCCATCTCGAAGGGCGCCGGACCGACCCGAATGTGCGTGTCCATTTATCCTCCAGTAACAGGCGGGAAAAAGGCCACTTCGTCGCCGTCCTGTAACGGGTACGTCATGGGTCGCAGCGTCTGATTGACTGCCGCCAGCAACCGTTCGCTGTCGAGTGCCAACGCCCAGCGTTCGCCCTGCAAAGACAGCGCAGCGCGCAGCGCAGCCACGTCGGGATAATCGGCAGCCAGCGTCAGGGCATCGGTGCCCACCAGCTCACGAACCTGCGCAAAAAACAGCACCTTAATCATGGGTCACCGCCTGGAAGTCACCACTTTTTCCGCCGCTCTTGTGCAGCAGGCGCAGGTTATCGATGACAATATCTTTCTGGACAGCTTTGCACATGTCATAGATCGTTAGCGCGGCCACAGAAGCCGCCGTCAGGGCTTCCATCTCCACCCCGGTTTTTCCTGTCAGCCGACACAGCGACGTAATGCGTACCCGGTTCCACTCGGGTTCGGCCACCAGGGTGAGTTCCACTTTGCTCAGCATCAGTGGATGGCAGAGCGGAATAAGCTCCCAGGTGCGTTTTGCCGCCTGGATACCGGCGATGCGCGCCGTGGCAAACACGTCACCTTTGTGGTGACTGCCCTCAATGATCATCTGTAAGGTTTCTGGCTTCATCAGCACCAGCACTTCAGCCTGCGCTTCGCGTACGGTGTCGTTTTTAGCGGAAACATCCACCATGTGGGCTTCGCCGGCGGCGTTGATATGGGTAAGTTGTGACATGCTTAAAGCTTCTTTAAATGCGTGACAAAATTGCAGGGACGCGTACGCGCATCCAACTGGTCAGCGATAATGCGCTCCCAGGCGCTGGTACAGGCCGATGTCGAGCCGGGAACCGCGAAAATCACTGTCTGGTTTGCCAGACCGGCGACCGCGCGGGACTGTAACGTCGAACCGCCAATGTCTTCATAGGAAATCATGCGAAACAGCTCACCAAAGCCTTCGATTTCCCGATCAAACAGCGGCAGGAGCGCCTCAGGGGTGCTGTTTTTCAGGTTAAAGCCTGTTCCACCGTTGACGATGACCACCTGCACATCCTCGCTGGCAATCCAGCGTGAGACAATGGCACGAATGCGGTAAAGATTGTCGGGCACGATGGCGTGGTCGATGACGCTGTGTCCGGCTTCGGCCGCGGCCTCACGCAGATAATCCCCGGAGGTATCATTACTGGCATCACGGCTGTCTGAGACCGTCAGCGTGGCAAGCTGTAACGGTTGAAACGCGCTGGCTGGTTTACCCATATTTGCTCCTGCAATTAACCGCCAATGTAAGAAAGATTCTGTGTGATACCGGTATTCCCCTGCAACAGGAAATGCGTCTGTTTTTTCTGGCCCAGGCTGCTGGCAATGCGCGCCTGCAATTCATCTTGCTGATCGTCGGACGCCAGTAAATCACGCAGCGGAATGCCGCCATCGCCAAACAGACACAGGTGCAGGTTACCCTGAGCGGAAACCCGCAGGCGGTTACAGCTGGCGCAAAAATCTTTGGAATACGGCATGATTAGCCCGATTTCACCCACGTAATCAGGGTGATAAAACACCTGCGCCGGACCATCGCTACGGCCGCTGATACGGCGCTGCCAGCCCTGCGCGAGAAGCCGATCGCGGATCACCTCGCCCGACACGTGCTGCTCGCGAAACAGCGCACCGCCCTCACCGGTTTCCATCAGTTCAATAAAACGCAGTTGAATGGGGCGCGTGCGGATCCAGTCAAGAAAGGTCGTGAGATGATGGCTGTTAACGTCGCGCATCAGCACGCTGTTCACTTTGACCTGGCTGAAGCCGGCCTCAAAGGCGGCATCAATCCCGGCCATCACCTGATGGAATTTATCCTGGCCGGTAATGGCGTGAAACTGGCGTGCATCAAGGCTGTCCACGCTAACGTTCAGGGCGGTGAGTCCGGCATCGCGCCACTGCTTAACGTCACGCGCCAACCGGTAACCATTGGTGGTGACGGCGATGTGGCGGATAGCCGCGTTTTCTCCGACCGCCGCAATGATGTCGGTAAAGTCGCGACGTAATGAAGGTTCACCGCCGGTCAGGCGCACTTTCTCCGTGCCCGCCGCCGCGAAGGCGCGGGTGACCCGACGAATTTCATCCAGCGAGAGAAAACTTTTATTGCGGATACCGTTTGGCTGATAGCCATCGGGCAGGCAATAGGTACAACGGAAGTTGCAGACATCCGTGACCGACAGGCGCAAATAGTAAAATTTGCGCGCAAATGCATCAGTAAATTGTGACACCAGAACACCTTTCCAATTCGGGAGATGCAGTCATTTCTTCCTGCACCCTGGCAGCGCGTAGGCTACGGCCTGAATCCCCTATCCACCGACGTAGGCATTCAGGCTTGAGTGTACGTTAACCGGCTGGTCAACGCGGTATACAGATGGTAGCGCGATTAGTGGTGATGCGCCATCCACAGCTTTTACTCTGTGTGCTTCATAACGTTAATTTTCACCGTATTTCGCTCACAGGATAAGTTAAAATACCCGGTAAGCATTGACGTAAATTACCCCCCCGTCTGCCTCAACCGGCCCTCTGGCCGGCGCAGACGTGAAAAGGAGAAGTATGAATCGAACACTGGCGGACCTGGATCGCGTGGTGGCCTTAGGTGGCGGACACGGATTAGGACGCGTGATGTCGGCCCTGTCCCCTCTGGGTTCACGCCTTACAGGCATTGTGACCACGACAGACAACGGTGGCTCCACGGGCCGCATTCGTCGCGCAGAAGGTGGCATCGCCTGGGGCGACCTGCGTAACTGTATTAACCAGCTAATCACGGAGCCGAGCGTGGCGTCCGCCATGTTCGAGTATCGCTTTACCGGCAACGGTGAACTGGCCGGACACAATCTGGGTAACCTGATACTGAAAGCGCTGGATCACCTTAGCGTACGGCCGCTGGAAGTGGTCAACATCATCAGAAACCTGTTGAAAGTTGACGCCTTTTTAATCCCCATGTCAGAGCATCCGGTTGATTTAGTTGCAACCGATAGCGAGGGCAACGCGGTGTATGGGGAAACCGCTATCGACGCCATGCAGCTTCCACCGCAGGAACTGATGCTGCATCCCGCCGTGCAGCCCACCCGCGAGGCGCTCGATGCCGTGGCAGAAGCCGATCTGATTCTGATTGGACCGGGCAGCTTTTACACCAGCCTGATGCCCATTCTGCTCATGAAAGAGATGGCGCAGGCATTACGCCGGACGCCCGCTAACATGGTGTTTATCGGCAACCTGGGCCGCGAGTTGAGTCCTGCGGCGGCTTCGCTTACCGTGGCCGACAAACTGGCGATGATGGAGCACTATATTGGCAAGCGGGTGATCGACGCGATCGTCGTTGGCCCGTCCACGGACGTCAGTCGGGTGGAAAACCGCCTGATTATTCGTGAACCCCTGGAGGCCGCCGATATCAAGTACCGCCACGACCGCCAACTGCTGCGCGCCGCGCTGGAGCACGCCGTTCAGGGTTTTAACTGAATCAGGACACCGCAATAAACAATGTGCGCAATTCCTGCAGCTGATCGCGCAGGCCAGCCGCCTGTTCGAACTCCAGGTTTTGCGCATGTTGCTGCATCTGCCCTTCCAGCTCGTGGATCTTTTTCTGCAACGCCTGGGGGGACAACGCCAGGTAATCGGCGTCTGCCTCAGCGGCATTGCGCTTAGCGGGTTTGGCTTTACCACGCGTTTTCACCACGTTATTGCCCAGTTCCAGAATATCGGTGATTTTCTTGTTCAGGCCCTGAGGGACAATGCCGTTTTCTTCGTTATGCCGCTGCTGCTTCTCACGGCGGCGTTCCGTTTCTTCAATCGCTCTGGCCATTGAAGGCGTGATCTTGTCGCCATACAGAATCGCTTTACCGTTAATGTTACGTGCCGCACGGCCAATGGTCTGAATCAGCGAACGCTCCGAACGCAGGAAGCCTTCTTTGTCCGCATCCAGAATCGCCACCAGCGAAACCTCAGGCATGTCCAGCCCCTCTCGCAACAGGTTGATCCCAACCAGTACGTCAAATTTGCCCAGACGCAGGTCACGAATGATTTCCATCCTTTCCACCGTGTCGATATCCGAGTGCAGATAGCGCACCTTTTCACCGTGCTCTTCCAGGTACTCTGTCAGATCTTCCGCCATGCGTTTAGTCAGGACGGTCACCAGGACGCGCTCGTTGATCGTCACGCGCTGGCGGATCTCAGACAGGAGATCATCAACCTGCGTCGCCACGGGGCGAACCTCAAGAATCGGATCCAGCAGGCCGGTTGGACGCACCACCTGATCGATGACCTCGTCGCCGGATTTTTCCAGCTCATATTTGCCCGGCGTTGCCGACACATAGATCGTCTGGGGGGCCAGCGCTTCAAACTCTTCGAACTTCATCGGACGGTTATCGAGCGCCGAAGGCAGTCGGAAACCATACTCTACCAACGTCTCTTTACGTGCACGGTCGCCACGGTACATGCCGCCAATTTGGGGAATCGTGACGTGGGACTCATCCACCACCAGCAGGCCATCTGCGGGGAGATAGTCAAACAGCGTAGGCGGCGCCTCTCCCGGCCCACGGCCCGACAGGTAACGCGAGTAGTTTTCGATGCCGGAGCAGTAGCCCAGCTCGCCCATCATCTCCAGATCAAACTGGGTGCGCTGAGTGATGCGCTGCTCTTCCAGCAGTTTGTTATTTTCCAGCAGGGTTTTACGCCGGTCAGCCAGCTCAACCTTGATGTCTTCCATCGCCTGCAGAATGCGCTCACGCGGCGTAACGTAGTGCGTTTTCGGATAGATGGTAAAACGCGGTACAACCGATTCAACCTGCCCGGTGAGCGGATCAAACAGGGACAGGCGCTCGACCTCTTCGTCAAATAACTCCACCCGCAGTGCCATATCATCGGACTCTGCCGGAAAAATATCGATGACCTCGCCACGCACCCGGAAGGTGCCGCGCTGAAACGCCTGGTCGTTGCGCGTGTACTGCAGCTCTGACAAGCGACGCAGGATACTGCGCTGGTCGATGATCATACCGCGCGTCAGGTGCAGCATCATTTTCAGATAAAGATCGGGATCGCCCAGACCGTAAATGGCCGACACTGAGGCAACGACGATAACATCACGCCGCTCCAGTAATGCTTTAGTGGCGGAAAGACGCATCTGCTCGATGTGTTCGTTAACCGAGGCGTCTTTTTCGATAAAGGTGTCAGAGCTTGGGACATAGGCTTCAGGCTGGTAGTAATCGTAATAGGAGACAAAAAACTCCACCGCGTTGTCCGGGAAAAACTCCTTCATCTCACCATACAGCTGGGCCGCCAGCGTTTTGTTCGGTGCCAGCACCATGGTGGGCCGGTTAAGATCGGCGATCACGTTAGCCACGGTAAAGGTTTTACCCGAGCCGGTAACACCTAAAAGCGTCTGGTGCGCCAGGCCATCTTCCAGTCCGGCTTCAAGACGACGGATCGCCTCTGGCTGATCGCCGGAAGGCTTGAAAGCGGAGTTCAGTTTGAAATCTTTACTCATGAATGCGGTTCCTGCAGATGAAAGACGGCGGGCAGCCCATTATTTTACTCTGCTATGGCGATTTTGCCAGAAAAAAATACTGGATATAATAACAGTATTGATGCACAGTAGCGGCAACCACTTTACGCTTGACTCTTTAGCATTATCGCGCGTGGTAACCGGATTCTGTTGCGCAAGGTTATCCCCAAGCCCAATATTGATTTAACATTTGTCAAGCATGTGTCATAAAATTGCAGTTTGATGAATCGGCCCCAATCCGGCAGGCTTGTTTTTTGCTAAGTCACTGAATTAATGTAGTTACTTTAAAAAGCCCAGATTCTCATCATCGGGTTACCAGGCCCCGTATTTCCTCGCTTCCAACCTGTTTTCATTACCTAATGCACAAGGTTATCCACAGGAATAGTGGATAACTAATGTCAGCCCTTTGCACATCGGCTGTGTATAATTTTTTTCACTCCCCTGCGGGGGATAAAAAAATATTTTTTTTCGCTTATTTTCTGACGCTAACGGGTCGTGATTTAGCTATCAGCGCAATCCGTGCCTTGATCGGCGACAAGTGCGTCTCACTTTCCTTTTTTACATTGCCCCATTAACGAGCAGGTGCACTTCCCGGTTTCACTAACCTGCACCAACGCCGTACCGCGTAAGCGTCCTGACGTGGAATTGTTAACTTTTATTTATCTTTAAACAGGGTGATTTTCACTGGTTAGCCCCGACTAGCTTCGCCGGTGAGACTCTGGCCTGGTAATTGCATGCTCTTTCATCGGAGTGTTACAGGCAGTAGCCGCGTGAAATGCGCCGCTATCTCATTAGAGCGATTTACCAGAAATCAACGGCGAAAGCATTCAGGTTAATTATCTGGAAGGAGCGCGTCAGATGCTAAGTTTACGGTCGGTGAATCAGTTTTACGGTAAAAATCATATTCTCTGGAATGTGGATCTTGATCTGCCTCCCGGCACCTGCACCGGCATACTGGGACGCCCCGGTATGGGAAAAACCACGCTGGTGAACTGCATTATGGGCAAGCTACCGATTAACAGCGGGACGATCAGCTGGCAGCAGGATGGCTCGCCGCCGGAAGACCTGCTCTCGCAGCCTGCTGAGCTGCGGGCCCGACAGGGGATCGGGTTTGTTCCGCAGGGGCGGCACATTTTTACTCAGATGAGCGTTGAGGATAATTTACTCATTGCCTTACTGGCAGGCGCACAGGCGAATGACGGTTATCGGGCGATCCCGGAAATGATCTTTGATCTGTTACCCGCGCTCTATTCGCTGCGTCAGCAGCGCAGCGGCGACCTGCCGGTCTATCAGCAGCAGCAGCTGGCGCTGGCCCGTGCGCTGGTGCTGCAGCCTCGCCTGTTAATTCTGGATGAGCCCGCCGACGGCATGGCGCCCTGGCTGGAAGAAGAGATGGGGAATCTGATTCGTCGCCTTAATCGTGACTTCGGCCTGACGATTCTGCTGCTTGAACAGCGCGTTTCGCTGATTCGCCGCGTGGCTGACAACTTTCTCCTGCTGCATCGCGGGCGCAATGTGGCACAGGGCAACGTCGCCCAGCTGGATGACGCGACCCTGGAGAAGTGGTTAACGGTGGCCTGATCGATCCGGCAGCGTCAGATAATGTCCACAGTGTGCCTGCTGGTCTTCCTGGGTTAGCCAGGGGATCACGCCCAGGCAAGGTGCAGGAAGCCGCTGCGTTAAGGCGGCCAGGTAGGCCTGATAGCGCTGGCCGGGTGGCTGTACCGTATTGGCGATCCAGCCCGCCAGGTGCAGGCCGCGTGCGCGAATCGCATCGGCAGTCAGCATGGCATGATTAATACATCCCAGCTTGACGCCCACCACCAAAATGACCGGCAGCTGCTCCTCCTCAACCCAGTCTGCATAAGTTTGCGTCTCAGAAAGCGGCGTGTACCAGCCGCCCGCACCTTCTACCAAAATCCATTCTGCCAGCGGCTCAAGTTCCCGCAGCCCCGCCGACAGCGTGGCAAACTCAATCGGTCTGCCCTCATCCGCGCTGGCGATATGAGGTGAAGTCGGCTCCATAAACGCCAGTGGATTGACCTGTTCGTAGCGCAGCGGGACGTTGCTGTAACGCTGTAAGGTCAGCGCATCGCTGTTGCGCACGCCTGCAGCGGTGAGCTCGCAGCCTGAGGCCACAGGTTTATAGCCCGCGCTGCGGTAGCCTGCGGCGGTGGCAGCCTGCAGCAGCGCCGCACTGGCAACCGTTTTACCGACTTCGGTGTCGGTGCCGGTAACAAACCAGCGATTTAACATTGTGTCACTCCAAACATGAGATGGTAACTGAGGCGGAAACCCTGCTCATCGCGCGGCCAGTGGGCTTCGAGCTGAGCAAGACGCTGGCGCGTTAACACGCAGTCAGACCGTCCGGTATGCAGATGCGTTGCCCCGATGCCCTTCAGGGAGCGCATTGCACTCAGCGCATCGGGAAAATGCAGGGTAAGGGTTTGCGCATGGCAGCGCAGACGCTGTGTTTCACAGGCGGCGGCAATCTCCTGCGCAGGCAAAAAGCGGTTCGCATGGAGACGGCCATCCACCTGTGACCAGGCCTGATGCACTTCGTGCAGGGAGCCCGCGCTCAGGGTGGAAAACAGCAGACAGCCGCCGGGCCTGAGTACCCGGTTAAACTGCATCAGCGCCGCCTGAAGATTCTCGCTCCACTGCACCACCAGATTGCTCCATACGAGGTCAACAGACTGGTCTGCCAGTGGCAGAGCATCAATATCGCCGGCCAGATAGTGATGCGCGGCCCCGTTTTGCCGGGCCTGTTGCAGCATCTGCGGGGAGAGATCCAGCGCCGTGACCTCTTTACCCCGATCGCGCCATATCCGGCTGTACCAGCCGGTTCCGCATCCGGCATCCAGCAGTTGCAAACCGCTGTGCGCTGGCACCTGCGCCAGCAGCGCGTCCCCGCTCAGCCGCTGGAGTTCAGCGTAGTGATCATACTGAGATGCGGCGCGGCCAAATGCCCTTGCAACCGCGCCTTTATCAACCTGCAGCGTCATACAGCGCCTCCAGCAGAGCATCAATATCCTCTGGCTCATGGACGGCGGTAAGCGTGATACGCAGACGGGCCGTGCCCGGCGGCACGGTTGGCGGCCGGATCGCACTGACCCAGCAGCCCGCCCTGGCCAGGTGTGCAGACAGCGCCAGCGCCTGGCCGTTATCCCCGACGATTAATGGCTGAATGGCACTGGACGACGCCATAAGTTGCCAGGGCAACGAGGCCGCGCCGTGCCGGAAATGGGCGATATTACGCGCGAGGCGTTGGCGGCGGTCATCACCCGCCTGCACCTGTTTCAGCGACGCTAACAGCGCACTGGCCTGGGCTGGCGGCATAGCGGTGGAGTAAATCAGATGACGGGAAAATTGCACAAAGTAATCGGCGGTCGCCTCATCACACAACAGTGCGGCCCCGCTGACGCCAAAGGCTTTGCCAAAGGTCACCACCAGCAGGTCGGGTTTCATGCCCTGTGCCCAACAGCTGCCACGTCCCTGCTCGCCCGTCAACCCTATGCCGTGCGCATCATCGACCAGCAAACAGGCACCGGCATGTTTCACCCGGTCGGCGATCGCCTGAAGGGGCGCGCTGTCGCCGTCCATACTGAAAACCCCTTCGGTCACCACCAGCGTTTGCCCTTCGCAGGGTGCATCCAGCCGCTTAGCCAGACTAAGAGGATCGTTATGGGTAAAGCGACGCAGTTGAGCAGGGCTGTGGCTGGCGGCCTCCAGCAGCGAAGCATGCGTCAGTTTGTCGGCCAGAATGCGGTCATTTTTCTCTGCCAGCAGGTGAATCACCGCCTGATTCGCCGCAAAACCGGAAATAAACAGCAGCGCGCGCGAATAGCCCAGCCAGTCTGCCAGCTGTGCTTCCAGCTCGGCATGCAAACGATGAAAACCGGTTACATGGCCCGATGCACCCGCACCGGCACCGGCCTCGTCCACGCCTTGTTGCCAGCCCGCCATGACGGCGGGATGCTGGCTCAGCCCAAGATAATCGTTACTGGAAAAATGACGAAAGGTCTGACCGGCATGGCGGATCAGGCGCGTCTGATTCTCTTCAATCACGCGCCGTTCGCGCCAGCCATCTTCAGCACGGCGCTGTATCAGCGCCTGCTGGATGCGTTGCTGCCAGCTCATTACGGCGCCGCGTTATAAAATGTTTCTGTATCGGCATGAAGCAGTTGCTCACTTAACTGCTGCTGCTGGGCATTGTCGCCGTTTGCGGTCTGCGTATGCTCAGGATTCAGCCCCAGCTTACGGAACAGCAACATATCTTTGTCTTCTTCCGGGTTCGGCGTCGTCAGCAGCTTGCAACCGTAAAAAATGGAGTTTGCCCCGGCCATAAAGCACATCGCCTGGGTTTGCTCGTTCATCTGCTCACGGCCTGCGGACAGGCGAACATGCGAGGTGGGCATCATGATGCGCGCCACGGCGATGGTGCGGATAAAGTCGAACGGTTCAACGTCATCATTGTCTGCCAGCGGCGTGCCTTTCACCTTAACCAGCATGTTGATGGGTACGCTTTCAGGCGGCGTCGGCAGGTTAGCCAGCTGTACCAACAGTCCGGCACGGTCGTTTACGGTTTCACCCAGGCCCACAATCCCACCCGAACAGACCTTGATGCCGGCGTCACGCACTTTCCCCAGCGTATCCAGTCGTTCCTGATAGCTGCGCGTGGTGATGATATTGCCGTAAAACTCCGGCGAGGTGTCCAGATTATGATTGTAGAAATCCAGTCCGGCACTGCCTAAACGCTGCGCCTGACTGTCGCTCAACGTGCCAAGCGTCATACAGGTTTCCATGCCCATCGCTTTGACGCCTTCGACCATTTTTTCCAAGTAAGGCATATCGCGATCGCTGGGGTTTTTCCATGCCGCCCCCATGCAGAAGCGGCTGGAGCCCGCGGCTTTAGCTTTTTGCGCGGAACGCAGTACCTCATCCACTTCCATCAGTCGCTCAGATTCCAGGCCCGTCTTGTAGCGGGCGCTTTGCGGGCAATATTTGCAGTCTTCCGGGCAGGCACCGGTTTTAATCGACAGCAGTGTGCTGACCTGCACCTGACGTGGATCGAAGTGCTGACGGTGCACCTGTTGCGCTTCAAACATCAGTTCAAGAAATGGCCGTTCAAACAGCGCCTGGGCCTGAGCCAGAGTCCAACGTTGTGACATTACTTACTCCAAAAAAGGTGTCATCCCGACAGTTAACGTGGTTATACTTGTAAACTAAATCTTTTTATTTTGGTTTACAACTCCGATGTTTACTTCTCAGGACGCTGAATTCGATCGCCAGCATATCTGGCATCCTTACACCTCAATGCAGCAGCCGCTGCCCTGCTATCCGGTTGTTGCGGCACAGGATTATCATCTGCAGCTGGCAGATGGTCGTACCCTGGTGGATGGAATGTCGTCCTGGTGGGCGGCGATACATGGCTATAACCATCCGCGCCTGAATCGCGCCCTGCAACAGCAGATGGCGCAGATGTCCCACGTAATGTTTGGCGGCATTACCCATCCTGCTGCGGTGGCATTGTGTCGTCAGCTGGTCTCGATGACGCCAGACGCGCTGGAATGTGTGTTTCTGGCCGATTCCGGCTCGGTCGCCGTTGAAGTCGCGATGAAAATGGCGCTGCAATACTGGCTTGGGCGCGGCGAGACGCGTCAGCAATTTTTGACGCTTAAACGCGGTTACCACGGCGATACCTTTGCCGCGATGTCGGTATGCGATCCGGATAATTCCATGCACAGCCTGTGGCGCGGCTACCTGCCGGAACACCATTTCGCCGCGGCGCCGCAGTGCGGTTTTGATGACGAGTGGGATGCGCGTGATGCAGAGGATTTTATCCGGCTGATCCAGCAGCATCGGCGTCAGCTGGCCGCGGTGATTCTGGAACCCATCGTTCAGGGTGCCGGGGGAATGCGTTTCTATCATCCGCACTATTTGCAGTGTGTACGTGAAGCCTGTGATCGCTACGGCATTCTGCTGATCGCCGATGAGATCGCAACCGGCTTTGGCCGCACGGGTACGCTGTTCGCCTGCGAACATGCGGCGATTTCACCGGACATTATGTGCGTAGGCAAAGCCCTGACCGGCGGCACGATGAGCCTCGCTGCTACCCTCACCACCCGTGACGTGGCCGATACCATCAGCCTCAGTCCGGCAGGCTGCTTTATGCACGGTCCCACCTTTATGGGAAATCCGCTGGCGTGCGCGGTGGCGACAGAAAGCCTGGCGATGGTGCAGGAAGGTGACTGGCGTCATCAGGTTGCGGCAATCGAGCGTCAGCTACGTAGCGCGCTGCTGCCCCTGCGTCACGCGCCCGCGGTGGCTGACGTGCGCGTGCTGGGAGCCATTGGCGTCGTGGAAACGCATCAACCGGTCAATATGGCGGCGCTGCAACAGTTCTTTGTCAGCCAGGGCGTCTGGATTCGCCCTTTTGGCCGCCTGATTTATCTGATGCCGCCTTATATCATCTCCCCTGAGGCGCTGGATAAGCTGGTCAATGCGATTGGCGCGGCACTGGAGCAGCCCGCTCACTTTCTTTCTTAATGTTGCAACGGCTGGACGTCAACCGGCTTTTGGTTAAGATGAAAAGGCAGTGACCATTAACGCAAGGAGATGTAATGCGAGTTTACAGCCAGGATTTACACGACGGCGAGAAGATGCCGGAGAAACATGTTTTTAACGGAATGGGCTATCAGGGCGATAATCTGTCCCCTCACCTTGCCTGGGAAGATGCGCCAGAAGGCACCAAAAGTTTTGTCATCACCTGCTTCGATCCGGATGCGCCTACCGGTTCGGGCTGGTGGCACTGGGTGGTGGCGAACATTCCAGCCGAGACCACATCGCTGCCGCAGGGTGCCGGTTCGGGTAAAGCCGCACTGCCCGCCGGGGCGCTACAAACACGCACGGATTTCGGTCAGGCCGGATACGGCGGCGCAGCACCGCCTGCCGGTGAAACCCACCGTTATATTTTCAGCGTTCATGCGCTGGATGTGGACAACATCGACGTCGATGAGGGTGCCAGCGGCGCCATGGTCGGGTTTAACGTGCATTTTCACGTGCTAGCCAGCGCATCGCTGACCGTTCATTACGTCTGATCGCCGCATAAAAATGCCGCTTCTGGCCTGTCGAAGGATTCCGGAAGCGGCAATTTGCAGGTTATCCTGCCAGCTGATGTACCACTACCCACATCGGACCCTGTCCAACGGCGTAACGGCCCACCGGCTTCAGTAAGCCCTGTGGCTGAGTGATAGTGTAGACTTCGATGTGGTGTGACTTCTGCCCCGCCGCCACCAGGAACTGGCCCGCGTGATCGATATTGAATCCGCGCGGCTGCGTTTCGGTCGGCTGAAACCCTTCGACTGTCAGCACGGCACCGTCTTCGCTGACGCTAAAGACCGTTAAGGTGCTACTGGTGCGATCGCAGGCGTACAGGAAACGTCCGTCTGGCGTCAGATGAATATCGGCAGCCCAGCGGGTACCGGTAAAATCAGGCGGCATCATATCCAGCGTCTGTACTGACTCGACCTTGCCCTGCGCATTGTTCAGCGCCCAGACCTCGACCGTGCTGTTCAACTCATTGACGCTATAGGCGTACTGCCCGTTGGCGTGAAACGCCATGTGGCGAGGCCCGGCGCCTTCCGCCGTGGTAACCTGCTCCTGCGAATGCGGGGTTAACTGACCGTCTGCGCCGAGGGTAAACAGGCAGATGCGATCCTGCTTCAGGGCAGGCACGTACAGCGTCCGATCGGCATTGTCGATATTGGCGGAGTGGCATCCCGCCAGGCCGCTAATGACCTGACTTGGTGCCTGTGGCACGCCGTCATCCCCTATCGGGCTGATACTGACGCACGCATCGTTGTAAGAGCCGCAAAACAGGAAACGGCCGGCATGATCGGTGGAAATATGGGTCGGGCTGCCCGGCAGAGGCGCCTGTCCGGCTTCGGTCAAGGTGCCGTCTGAGGCGATGCGAAACGCCAGTACACGGAAGTCGGGGCGCACGCCTACATACAAGAAATCTTTTTTTGGACTCACCACCATAGGCTGAACCTGACCGGCGACGTCCGTAACCTGCAGGAGCGTCAAGGTGCCATCTTCTTTCAACTGCCAGACATGGATTTGTTGACTCTCGGGACTGGCGGTGTAGACAACCTGCTTCATGTATTCTCCTTTTTCGCTGACTCATGTTGTTCTGAGGGTCACTGTAGCGCGTTTTTTTCTGTCTCGCTGGAATGATTTGTGCCCTGATTTTTGTTTCTGTACCACGGTCAGGTGTAGACTTACTGTTCTGCTAACCCATCCCGATGAGAGGATTAATGAGCTATCGTGTAATCGCCCTCGACCTTGACGGCACGCTGTTAACCCCAACGAAAACCATTCTGCCCCAATCCGTGGAAGCGATTACTCAAGCGCGTCAGGCTGGCGTCAAGGTGATTATCGTGACCGGCCGTCATCACTGCGCTATCCATCCTTTCTACCAGACGTTAGCCCTGGATACGCCTGCAATCTGCTGTAACGGTACCTATTTGTATGACTATCCGGCCAAAAAAGTGCTGGCCGCTGATCCGCTGGACGTCGGCAGCGCGGTGCGCGTCATTGAGATGCTGGATGAACATCAGATTCACGGCCTGCTGTATGTTGACGATGCGATGCTGTATCAAACGCCAACCGGCCATGTGATTCGCACACTGAAGTGGAGTGAGTCGCTTCCGCCGCACCAGCGCCCTGTGTTTAAGCAGGTGGACAGCCTGGCGCAGGCGGCCAGAGAGGCCGGGTCGATCTGGAAGTTTGCCCTGTCTCATGAGAACACCACCGAACTGCAGCAGTTTGCGCAGCGCGCGGAAACCGAACTCGGGCTGGCCTGTGAATGGTCATGGCACGATCAGGTCGATGTCGCCCGCGGCGGCAACAGCAAAGGCAAGCGCCTGGCGCAGTGGGTAGAATCCGTGGGGCTGAGCCTGCAGGACGTCATTGCCTTTGGTGACAACTATAACGACCTGAGCATGCTGGAAACGGTGGGGCTGGGCGTGGCAATGGGGAATGCGGATGACGTGATTAAATCCCGGGCAAAAATGGTCACTGGCACCAACCTGGAAACCAGTATCGCCGACACGCTTTACCAGTACGTCCTGTAATCCTGCCCAACCCGGCAAGGCACGCCTGCCGGGTTCAGGCCGTCACCGACACGCTTTTAATCTGGGCATACAGCCATTGTGACGGGCGGATGTTAAGTTCGTCGCGCGCCCAGGGCGAAATGCGCGCCCACAGTTCGCTTGCGCCAATGCGCAACCTGACCTCAACCTGATCGCCCACCTCAATGAGTTCGACGACCTGCGCAGGCAGGATATTGCGGATAGAGCTGTGCTGAGCCGGTTGCAGCGTCAGGGAGACGTCCGCTGAGGCAATCCGGATGCGCAATGCCGATTTGACGGGCAAATGCACCCGACTGACCCAAATATGTTGATCGCCCAGAGACAGCGCCGACATAGGATAGTCCGGATGGTGCTCCAGCACCTGCACACGCAGCACGCTGGTCAGATCGCTGGCGGGTAGCCACGGCCGCATCGCACTGCTGCTCCAGACGCGCTCCAGCGGGCCAAAGGCTTTAACCTTACCCTGATCCAGCACCAGCACGTTATCCGCCAGTTGCAGAATCTCCTCCAGGCTATGGGAGACGTACAACACGGGAATATCAACCTGCTTCGCCAGCTTCTGCAGATAAGGCATCAGCTCACGCTTGCGCGGCAGATCCAGCGACGCCAGCGGCTCATCCATCAACAGAATATCGGGTGCACTGAGCAAGGCGCGGCCAATAGCAACACGTTGCTTTTCTCCGCCCGACAGCGACAGCGGAAAGCGATCCAGCAGCGACTCAAGGCCCAGTAACGCCACCAGCGAATCAAACTGGCCCTTCATGCTGGCCGAAAGACCGTACCGTAAATTCCCCCGAACCCGGTAGTGAGGAAACAGCCGTGCGTCCTGGAACACATAGCCGATGCGGCGCTTTTCCGGCGGCAAGGCGATCTGCTGATCGGCATCAAACAGTATTCGCTCATTCAGCTGAATGCGTCCGCGCTGAGGTTGAGTTAAGCCGCCAATCGCGTTAATCAGTGAGGTTTTGCCCGCGCCCGACACGCCGAATATCGCGGTAATACCGCTGGCGGGGATTGTCACATCAACCTCAAGCTGATGCTCGCCCAGGCGTTGAGCCATGTTCAACGTCAGCATGAAGCCCCCATCCGTTTCCGTCCCCACTGCGCCAGCCACTCAGACGCCAGTAAGGAAGCCAGCGCCAGCACGATCGCGATAACGCACAAACGTGCGGCGGCCCCTTCCGCCCCGGGCGTTTCAATCAACGTATACATCGCCAGAGGAATGGTGCGGGTTTCGCCGGGAATGTTGGAAACGAAGGTAATAGTGGCACCGAACTCGCCAAGGGAGCGGGCAAAGGCCAGTACGGTGCCGACAATAATACCGGGCAGCGTTAACGGCAGCGTAATGGTGAAAAAGACCCGCCAGCGTCCGGCACCTAAAGTCCGCGCAGCCTGCTCCAGTCGGCTATCCACCGCCTCCAGCGCCAGACGAATGGCCCGCACCATCAGGGGAAAGGCGATAACCGCAGAGGCCAGCGCCGCGCCGCGCCAGCTAAAGGCGAAGCTGAAGCCAAACCATTCATACAGTTTTTCACCGATCACGCCGCGCCGACCCAGGCCAATCAGCAACAGGTAACCCACCACCACCGGCGGCAGTACCAGAGGCAAGTGGATCACACTGTCAAGGATAGCTTTACCGGGTAAACGGCAACGTACCAGCACCCATGCCATCAGGATACCGAAGGGCAGACTGCACAGTACGGCAATGCCTGACACCTGCAGGCTGAGCAGGACCGCCTGCCATTCAACATCACTGAGTATCATTTTTTAGGCGAGAATCCGTATTGTTTGAACACTGCGGCCGCTTCAGGCCCTTTCAGGTAGTTATAGAAAGCCTTAACGGCAGCGTTGTCGCGATCGTTAACGATGGCAACAGGATATTCGACCGGCTTGTGGCTGTCTTCCGGAAAGGTGCCCACTACCTGAACTTTTTTACTGGCTACAGCATCTGAGCCGTACACAATGCCATAAGGCGCTTCATTACGTTCCACCAGCGCCAGGGCGGCGCGCACATTACTGGCACGCGCCAGCGCCGGGGACACAGAAGACCAGGCTCCCAGCTTTTGCAGCGCTTCTTTAGCATAGATGCCCGCCGGTACATGATCGGGATCGCCCACGGCCAGACGTTCGCCCTTCAACAGGCTTTTCCAGTTGGTTTGATCGTTTATCGTCACCGGTTTGGCGCTGTCGCTGCGCGGTGCAATCAGCACCAGGTCATTGCCCAACAACGTATAGCGGGTGCTGTCGATCATACTTTTTTTCGCAACAGCATCGTCCATCCACTGTTGATCGGCTGAGATAAACAGATCGGCAGGTGCGCCCTGCTCAATCTGACGCGCCAGTACCGAGGACGACGCAAAGGATGAAACAACGTCAGTGCCGTGCGTTTTTTTGTACTGCGCTGCAATCTCTTCCAGCGCGTTAGTGAGTGACGCCGCCGCAAACACGGTGACCTTATCGGCCGCCAGCGCCTGGCCTGCCAGTGAAACGCTCATTACCAGCGCAATGCTCAGACGACGAAAAGGTAAACGCATGATTTTTCTCCAGTGATCGTTATATATTGAATAATACAACGCATTATCTGACAGCAGCGTCTAATTAGCAAAAAAGCAAAAAGAGGTGTTCAGGACGAGGACAACGTCCGCACTGAGGCGGACGTAGTGTGGGGATTAGTTCTGTGAGCGAGCGTTGTTGTTGTCGCGGCGACCCGTTTTAGAGATGAGGTTAAACACTTCACCCAGGCCGTAGATCAGGCCCAACATAACCGCCATTACCACAGGTACCATGATCACTGCCACGGCGAGGCTTTTGATGAGTTCCAGCATGAAGAGTCCCACTTTGCGTGTAAAAAAAGAGATTGTAACGGCTTAGTAAAACTTTGCGCAGACCTTTTCGTGCTTTTACTTTGAGGCTGAAAGCTCGTTATCATCTGCCTGATTATGCGATTCATTCTTTGCAGGAGCCACCATGCAAGCCGAACTCACCCTTCACATCCGCCTGCAGCAAAAGCTGTTTGCCGATCCACGCCGCATCGAACTGTTAAAGCGCGTGCAGCAAACCGGTTCGATTAGCCAGGGCGCGAAGCTGGCGGGCATCAGTTACAAAAGCGCCTGGGATGCCATCAACGAGATGAACCAGCTGGCTGAACAGGAGATGGTGACGCGGGCCACCGGTGGCAAAGGCGGCGGTGGCGCGCAGTTAACCCGCTATGGCGAGCGTCTGGTACAGCTGTTTGGCCTGATGGAAAAGATTCAACAGCACGCCTTCGATGCTCTGCAACAGGACACGCTGCCATTGGACAGCCTGCTGGCCGCCATCGCCCGCTCTTCATTGCAAACCAGCGCGCGTAATCAACTGTTCGGCACCGTGGTGAATAACGATGCGCAGCCTATCCAACAGCACCTGACCATTCTGCTCTCGGATGGCGTAACCCGGCTCAACGTCGCCCTGACCGCGCGCAGCGCAGAACGCCTGCATCTCAAGGCTGGCAAAGAGGTGCTGGTCTTGATTAAAGCTCCGTGGATCAGCCTTCATACCCATGCAACCGGGGCAGATAATCAGCTTGCCGCCACGATAAGCGCTATCGAAACTGGTGAGCAGGTCAGTGAAGTCCTGATGCACCTGCCGGGCGGTGAAACGCTGTGTGCCACGCTGGAAAACGCGGAAATTGCGCGTCGGCAGTGGCAACCGGGTCACGCGGTGATCGCCAGCTTTAGCGGCAGCCACGCCATCGTCGCCGCTTTGCGTTGATTTATTATTCGGGTTTGACTTCGTTCGAAGCAGTGGCTAAAACAACGGTTAACGCTGCAAAAAATGGAACGAATCATGGCTTCATTGCATATTTCGCAAGGCATATTTCATCTTAATGATGCGCGAGTGTTGTCGCTGACCGATGTACACCTTCAGCCCGGTGAGCGCTGGGCGTTTGTCGGTGCCAACGGCAGTGGTAAATCCTCACTGGCGCGCGCCCTCTCGGGGGAACTGGCACCGCTGTCAGGTCAGGTAACCTGTGATTTTCAACGTCCCAGCCGCCTGTCACTGGAGCAGTTGCAGAAGCTGGTCGCCGATGAGTGGCAACGAAATAACACCGACCTGCTGAGTGAAGGTGAGGATGACACCGGCCGCACGACGGCTGAAATCATTCAGGATGAGGTTAAAGACAGCGTGCGCTGCGAGCAGCTGGCCACGCAGTTTGGTATTACCGGCCTGCTTAACCGCCGTTTTAAATATCTCTCTACCGGTGAAACGCGCAAAACATTACTGTGCCAGGCGCTGATGAAGCAGCCCGACCTGCTGATTCTGGATGAGCCTTTCGACGGCCTGGATGTCGAATCGCGCGCGAATCTGACCGCCACACTGTACCCGTTGCCGCAGGCGGATTTTACCCTGGTGCTGGTGCTGAACCGCTTCGATGATATTCCGGACTACGTTGACCGGGTTGGCGTGCTGGCTGAATGCAGCCTGACGCATGTCGGCCCCCGTGAGGAGATTCTGGCGCAGGCGCTGGTGGCGCAGCTGGCGCGCAGTGAGCAACTGGCAGGCATGGCGCTGCCGGAGGCGGACGTCCCGGACGCGCTACCGCCGCTGGCAGATGACGCGCCGCGAGTGCTTCTGCGTAACGGCATCGTATCCTATAACGACCAGCGTATTATCGACGGCCTCGACTGGCAGGTTAATACCGGGGAGCACTGGCATATTCTTGGGCCAAACGGCGCGGGCAAATCCACATTACTTAGCCTGGTCACGGGTGACCATCCCCAGGGCTACAGCAACGATTTAACCCTGTTTGGCCGACGCCGTGGCAGCGGCGAAACGATCTGGGATATCAAACAGCATATTGGCTATGTCAGCAGCAGCCTGCATCTTGATTACCGCGTAAGCGTCAACGTCCGGACCGTGATCCTCTCCGGCTTTTTTGACTCGATTGGTCTTTATCAGGCCGTCTCCGATCGCCAAATGGCGCTGGCGCGTCAGTGGCTGGCGCTGCTGGGCATGGATAGCAGAATGGGGGATATGCCCTTTCACGGTTTATCCTGGGGCCAGCAACGGCTGGTGTTGATCGCCCGGGCGCTGGTTAAGCATCCTACGCTGTTGATACTGGATGAACCCTTGCAGGGGCTTGATCCACTCAACCGCCAGTTGGTAAGACGTTTCATCGATATTTTGATTGGTGAAGGCCGTACTCAACTGCTGTTCGTTTCACATCATGCTGAGGACGCGCCCCAGTGTATTACCCACCGTCTGCATTTTGTGGCCCAGCCTGACGGCGGCTATCGCTACCAACAGGACAGAATTTGAGTGCCCTGGCGCCGTGACAGCGGCGTTGTTTATCACTAAATGTAAACGCTACCATTTAAACCTGTTTTTTAGCGATGCGTCCTGCAAATTCGCCTTTAAATAAGAATATTCAGCTTGTGTAAACGATACCACTTATCCAGACTGGATCACGTTTTTGACTCACCCAATGTGCTATTTTTTCTTGATGACTTTTTAATTTTGATGCTTACCAGGATGCAACATGGAAAAATTTAACCCGGCCGATCATCCTCATCGCCGTTACAATCCCCTGACCGATCAGTGGATTTTGGTTTCTCCTCATCGTGCCAAACGTCCCTGGCAGGGGGCTCAGGAAACGCCCGCAGTAAACACGCTGCCGTCACACGATCCTGACTGTTTCCTGTGCGCAGGCAACACGCGCATCACCGGCGATGTGAATCCTGATTATCAAGGCACCTACGTTTTTACGAATGATTTTGCCGCGTTAATGACGGATACGCCCGACGCGCCAGAAAGCGACGACATGTTGATGCGTTGCGAAAGCGCGCGCGGTACCAGTCGCGTCATCTGCTTTTCGCCCGATCACAGTAAAACCCTGCCCGAAATGTCACTGAGCGCGTTACAGGAAGTCGTCCGCACCTGGCAAGAACAGACGGCTGAACTGGGTCAGCACTATCCCTGGGTGCAGGTCTTTGAGAACAAAGGCGCCGCCATGGGCTGTTCTAATCCTCATCCCCATGGACAAGTGTGGGCCAACAGCTTTCTGCCCAACGAAGCCCAGCGCGAAGACGATCTGCAGCGCCGCTATTTTGCCAAACAGGGTTCGCCGATGCTGGTGGATTACCTTGCGCGTGAACAGCAGGATGGCAGCCGCACCGTTGTTGAAACCGAACACTGGCTGGCCGTGGTGCCGTGGTGGGCGGCGTGGCCGTTTGAAACCCTGCTGCTGCCAAAAACCCATGTTAAGCGCCTGACCGATTTGACCGATGCGCAGCGTGACGATCTGGCTTGTGCCATCAAGCGCCTGACCAGCCGTTACGACAACCTGTTTCAGTGCTCTTTCCCCTACTCCATGGGCTGGCACGGTGCGCCGTTCAACGGTGACGACAATGAACACTGGCAATTGCACGCCCACTTTTATCCGCCGCTGCTGCGTTCCGCAACGGTGCGCAAATTTATGGTCGGCTACGAAATGCTGGCCGAAACCCAACGCGATTTAACCGCAGAACAGGCAGCCGAACGCCTGCGTTCCGTGAGCGATATTCATTTCCGTGAGGCACAACAATGAGCTTAAAAACCATCACGCAGCAGGTGTTTACTGACACCTTTGGCTATGCGCCAACCCACGCGATTCAGGCCCCAGGCCGCGTCAATTTGATTGGCGAGCACACCGATTACAACGACGGTTTCGTGCTGCCTTGCGCGATTGATTATCAAACGGTTATCGCCTGTGCAAAACGCGACGATCGGCAGGTACGCGTGGTTGCCGTGGATTACGATCGGGCACAGGACATCTTTTCACTGGATGCCCCGATTACCAGCGTAAAAGAACCCATGTGGGCGAACTATGTGCGCGGCGTCGTTAAGCACCTTCAGCAACGCGCACCGGATTTTGGCGGCGTCGATATGGTGATTAGCGGCAACGTGCCGCAGGGCGCGGGCCTTAGCTCTTCCGCCTCGCTGGAAGTGGCGGTCGGAACGGTTTTCCAGCAGCTGTTTAACCTGGCACTGGACGGCGCCGCCATCGCGGTCAACGGTCAGGAAGCCGAAAATCAGTTCGTGGGCTGTAACTGCGGCATTATGGATCAGCTGATTTCCGCGCTGGGCCAGAAAGATCATGCCATGCTGCTGGACTGCCGGACGCTGGGCACGACACCGGTTTCGATGCCGGACGATATTGCCGTGGTCATCATCAATTCCAACTTCCGTCGTAGCCTGGTAGGAAGCGAATACAACGTCCGCCGTGAGCAGTGTGAAACCGGCGCACGCTTCTTTAACAAAAAGGCGCTGCGTGATGTCGGCCTGGCCGAGTTCAACGCGGCTGAGTCTCAGTTAGATCCGCAGGTTGCCAAACGCGTACGTCACGTCATCACTGAAAACGCCCGTACGCTGGAGGCCGCCGAGGCGCTGTCTCGCGGCGATTTAGCCCGCATGGGCGAACTGATGGCGGAATCTCACGCCTCAATGCGTGATGACTTCGAAATTACCGTGCCGCCGGTGGATACCCTGGTCGAGATTGTTAAAGCCGAGATCGGCGATCGTGGCGGTGTTCGCATGACCGGCGGTGGCTTCGGTGGCTGTATTGTCGCCCTGATGCCGCTTGATCAGGTGGATCGGGTTCAGGCCGCCGTCGCCAGCCAGTATGAAGCCAAAACGGGCATCAAGGAGACCTTCTACGTGTGCAAAGCATCAGAAGGAGCGGGCCAATGCTAAACGATGTGAACTCGCATGCGCCGGACGGTCAGCCGTGGCGCATCACCGTATTGCGTAATGCCAATGGCATGATTGCCACCTTTATGGACTGGGGCGCAACCTGGCTGTCGGCGCGGGTCCCCCTGCAGGACGGTCACGTGCGTGAAGCCCTGCTGGGCTGTGCAACCCCTTCTGACTATCTGCATCAGGATGCCTATCTGGGTGCCACGGTCGGCCGTTATGCAAACCGTATTGCCGGCGCAAAACTGAATAAAATCAGCCGCCAGTTGAACGCCAATCAGGGCGAACATCAGTTACACGGCGGCCCAGAAGGGTTTGATAAACGCCGCTGGCAAATTGTCAGTCAGTCAGAAACGGAAGTGCATTATCGTCTTGATTCGCCCGATGGCGATCAGGGCTACCCGGGCAACCTCATTGCTGATTTACGCTATGCGCTGGATGACGATAACTGCCTGTCCATTCACTATCAGGCGCAGTGCGACCAGCCCTGCCCGGTCGGTCTCACCAACCATGCTTACTTTAATCTTGACGCGCATCATGGTGATGCGCGCCAGCATCGGTTACAACTGCACGCCGATCGTTACCTGCCCGTGGATAGCGAGGGGATTCCCAACGGCCCGCTCAAGGCCGTGGACGGCACCAGCTTCGATTTCCGTCAGGCCAAACGCATTGAGCAGGATTTTCTTGCCGATGACGATCAGAAGGCAGTTAAAGGCTATGACCATGCCTTCCTGCTGAACAGTGCAGGCGATAGCAGCCAGCCTGCCGCTGAACTCTGGTCAGAGGACGGCAAGCTGCAGTTGAGCGTGACCACGTCAGCGCCCGCGCTACAGTTCTACAGCGGTAACTATCTGGCCGGCACGCGCGCCCGGGAGCAGGAAAGCTATACTGCTTTTCAGGGGATCGCGCTGGAGAGTGAATTTTTACCGGATTCGCCTAATCATCCCGAGTGGCCACAGGATGATTGCTGGCTGCAGCCGGGAGATCGTTGGGAATCCGTCACGCGCTATCGCTTTACACCACGCTGAGCCACCGAGTGAAAAACGCGCAGTGCGTCACAGACAGACTTACGCAGTGCGCCGTTTTCCGCTATGGTAGAACGCAATTGGTCAGCCAACGGGCTGGCGACAGCAGGTTTCCATTATCTCAGAAACATCAAGTATTAAGGAGTTAAGCTATGGCTGTAACTAAGCTGGTTCTGGTGCGACACGGCGAAAGCCAGTGGAACAACGAAAACCGCTTCACCGGATGGTATGATGTAGACCTTTCTGACAAGGGCCGTACCGAAGCTAAAGCAGCCGGACAGCTGCTGAAGAAAGAAGGTTTCGTGTTTGATTTCGCCTACACCTCTGTGCTGAAACGCGCCATTCACACCCTGTGGAATGTGCTGGATGAGCTGGATCAGGCCTGGCTGCCCGTTGAGAAATCCTGGCGTCTGAACGAACGTCACTATGGCGCGCTGCAGGGCCTGGACAAAGCTGAAACCGCCGCAAAATACGGCGACGAGCAGGTTAAACAGTGGCGTCGTGGCTTCGCGGTGACCCCGCCAGAGCTGGACCGCAGCGATGAGCGTTTTCCCGGACACGACCCGCGTTATGCTTCACTGAAGCCTGAGCAGCTGCCCACCACCGAAAGCCTGGCGCTGACCATCGAACGCGTGATTCCTTACTGGAACGAATCCATCCTGCCACGCATTAAAAGTGGTGAGAAAGTGATTATCGCCGCACACGGCAACTCACTGCGTGCGCTGGTGAAATACCTGGACAACATGAGCGAAGAAGAGATTCTTGAACTGAATATCCCAACCGGCGTTCCGCTGGTGTACGAGTTCGATGAAAACTTCAAACCGATCAAACATTATTACCTGGGTGATGCTGACGAGATCGCAGCGAAAGCCGCGGCCGTTGCCAATCAGGGTAAAGCAAAGTAATTTTGCTTCCGTGCAAAAAGGGCCAGACAATGTCTGGCCCTTTTTTATTTCGCCCTGCTTACCGGCGACGCTGTTTAACCGCCTCGGCCAGCTGATGCAGCACCTTTTCGGTATCGCCCCAGCCAATACAGGCATCCGTAACGCTCTTGCCGTAAACCAGCGGCTCGCCGCTTTCCAGGCTCTGATTCCCTTCAACCAGATGGCTTTCAATCATCACGCCGATAATACCGCGCTCGCCGTTGATCATCTGCTGTGCCACATCGTCCGCCACCTGCATCTGCTTCTGAAACTGCTTGCTGCTGTTAGCATGGCTGAAGTCGATCATTACCTGCTGAGGCAAGCCGGCTTTTTCCAGACCGGCTTTCACCGCGCTGACATGACTGGCGCTGTAGTTCGGCTCTTTACCGCCGCGCAGGATGATATGGCAGTCGCCGTTACCGCGGGTTTCCACAATCGCAGAGTGACCGTATTTGGTCACCGACAGGAAACAGTGCGGTGAACCAGCTGCGTTGATGGCATCAATCGCCACTTTAATAGTGCCGTCCGTACCGTTTTTAAACCCTACCGGGCAGGAAAGGCCGGAAGCCAGCTCGCGGTGAACCTGTGACTCGGTGGTACGGGCACCGATGGCCCCCCAGCTCATTAAATCCGCCACGTACTGCGGCGTAATCATATCCAGGAATTCGCCAGCGGCAGGCAGGCCGGAATCGTTGATCTCCAGCAGCAGCTTACGCGCCAGGCGCAGGCCGTCGTTTAGCTGGAAGGAGCCATCCATGTAAGGGTCGTTGATCAGCCCTTTCCAGCCAACGGTAGTACGCGGTTTTTCAAAATAAACGCGCATGACCACTTCAAGCTCGCCTTTAAGCTGCTCACGCAGGGTTAACAGGCGCGCCGCGTACTCTTGTGCGGCTTCCGTATCGTGAATTGAGCAAGGCCCAATGACCACCAGCAGGCGATCGTCCTGGCCGGTCAGAATCTGGTGAATGGCCTGGCGAGCCTGAGACACGGTCTGCGCTGCACGTTCGGTGGCAGGAAATTTTTCCAGTAAGGCTACGGGGGGCAGGAGCTCTTTAATCTCTTTGATGCGTAAGTCATCGTTCTGGTAATTCATACTCATTCCATATAATTTCTGGCCCGGCGCCCGCCGGACACAACCCAGCCAATGTAGCCCGAAGCGCACAGGGTGTAAATTCCTGATGAGCGCATAATGTATGCGTGAAATTTGCATAAATGGGTTATGCGTCTAGACTTTTAAAGGTAATCACTGAGGAACGGTGGCTTACTTTTATTAACACCTGTCTTTAAGCTAACCAGCGAAATTTTATTTCGCTCAGGGCGCTTTTTCTCTGAACCTTATCTGGCAGCGGTTAGAGACAGCAAATATCATTTATTAACGGGAGCATAATGATGAATAAGTTTGCAATAATTTTTCTGACGGCAGCAATGACTCTGGGCAGCGGCGCAGCAATGGCTGCCAACGGAAACTCTAACCAGGCCGCAGCAGCAGGTGCCGTCGCCGGCGGCGCGAATGAGAATCTGCCACCGAACAAAGTGGATAACAGCAAAATTAATAACACCGGCACTGAGATGTCTTCTCCAACCCGGGACAGCACCTCCAGCAGCAAAAACATGACTGCCGATGAAATTGATAAGAACACGCAGTGTAAAGATGGCAAATGCCCTGACATGAACAAAAAAGTGCACACTAAAAAAGGTGGCGGTCACGTTAATACCAAAACTGACGGCACCACGCAGTAATCACTGACTGTTGAGCTAATAAGGAGAGCCTCGCTCTCCTTTATTTTATCCCGCCGCAACTTCCGCTATGCTGAGCCTGTTAACCTGACAGGGAAATGTTCATGGCCTCACTGCTTCTGATAGACGATCATCCACTGGTTGAAGTAGCACTCGAAGCTGCGTTGGCTAAATCCCCCATCCCTCTTAAACTTTATTCTGCCTGCAGCGAACAGTCCGCCCGCGCTTTTCTCTCGCTTCCGCCCGATATCGTCGTGCTGGACATCGGCTTGCCCGATGGTGATGGGCTGGAGATTCTGCGTCGCCTGAAAATCCATTTACCCGACTGCCCGGTGCTGATTTATTCTGCCCAGCAAACCCGTCACTACGTCAGGCGGGCTCAGGCCCTGGGCGCGGCCGGCTATGTGGTGAAGAGCCAACGCATGGAGCAGTTACTCAGTGCGATTCTGGCGGTACTCGGTGGGCACGCCGCCTTCCCCGACTGTCCTGACGAGCCGGAACTGCCGTTGACCAGTAAAGAGCGCCAGATACTGGCTTTGCTGGCCAGTGGCTTATCCAATCTGCAAATTGCCGAGCGGCTGCATATCAGTAACAAAACCGTCAGCACCCACAAAAAAAACATCCTGGAAAAAACCGGCACCCGCTCCGTCGTTGAGCTGGCTGATTTATGGAAAGCACAGCAGTGAGACGCTGGCTGCTCCTGTTCCTGCTGGTATTTACCACGTTAGCGCAGGCCGATGTGCGCCCGGTCAGCAGCATCAACCTGCCCATGATGATGCCGGTCAAAGGCGCCGGGTTGATGCAGGGGAAAGTCTTGCAGGTTGGCCTGCTGGCGGAAAACAACGCCCCCTGGACAATGCGGGTGGGTAACGATCTCTACGGTATTGACGCCGATTACCTGTCCGCGTTGCACCAGTTAACCGGGGCGCAGTTCGCGCTCAGTCTGTATGCCACTCAGGCTGACTTATCAGCCGCACTAACGGACGGCCGGATTGATTTTGCTTTGGGGATGATTGCCCCGCCCCTGCCAGCCAATACGGTCGCCAGCGACAGCTGGTTTAGTAGTCCGTTGCGTATTTATCGCAATCAGCAGAACCAGCGTGCCGTGATGTTCAATAGTCATAATGCTCAGTTGGCTATCAGTCATCTCACGCTGGCTCAGCTTCCCCCGGCCCTGGCGGCCCGTCATCAGTGGCGAACCTACGGCAGCGATCTTCAGGCACTCTATACGTTGTTGAATCAGCAGAACGATTACGTTGTGGCGGATGAAACCAGCGCGGGTTTTCTGTTGAGTCAGTTGCAACAGGGACAAATCTACCAAATCGCTTCCGGCATCGATGCCGGCCAGCTCAGCCTGCGCGCCGTGGCTCGCGATCCGGCGCTTATCGCGTGGCTGAACGAGAGTCTTCGCCAGCTACCCGCCGAGCTGATGAGTACCCTGCAGGCACGCTGGAGCAGCAGCCTTCCCCGCTATCAGGACACGCAGACGCTGATGCTTAGCGCCAGCGAGCGCGAGTGGATAACGGCCCACCCGGTGGTGGCCTACGCGGCTGAAGCGGATAACTATCCCTGGAGTTACCGTGACAGCAACGGCACCGCACGGGGCTACGGTATTGATCTGCTCAACGCGGTGGCCCAAAGCACAGGATTACGTTTTACCCCGCGCTGGGTCAGTAACCCTCAGCAGGCCGCCAGTCTGATCGCTCAGCACCAGGTGATGTTACAGCTGATGCAGCCGCTTAACGGCGAAACGCAAAGTACCAGCCTGCCGGTCTGGCGCGCGCTGTGGGGCATTTATATCCGCCAGCCAGCTGACTGGTCGCACTGGCGCGATCTGGCAGGCAAGCGCATCGGTATTCTGCAGGATGACCTGGCGCAACGCCTTATTCCTGACAACGCGCAGGTTCAACGCTACAGCGACCGAAACAGCCTGTACGATGCGCTGGCAACCGGGCAGATTGACGCCTTAGTGGATAACGTGTTGTCCGCGCGCTGGCGGATTGCCAGCCGGAACGATTCGCAAATTCATCTGGCTTTTGCCGCCAGCGATATTGCGTGGCCCCTCGCGGTGGGCATCGCGCCCGATCGGCCCGAGCTGCGATCCCTTCTGGATCGCGCACTGCAGCAGATCCCCGCCGATACGCAAAACCAGATGCGCGATCGCTGGTCGATGCCACCGCAACCTGGCAGTGTTGCGGCGATGCGCGTCTTGCCGGTGGCCGTATTGTTGACCGGCGGCGTCGCCATCGTGATTTTGCTGGTGCTGCTTGCCCGACGTTACTGGCAACAGCGACGTGACCGTCAACAGCGTGAGCAGGCCGAGCGCGCCAACGCGATGAAAAGCCAGTTTTTAGCGACGGTCAGTCACGAACTGCGCACGCCCATGCAGGCGATACTGGGGTTGCTGGAGCTGGAAAAACAGCAGCGTTCCAGTGACAACCTGCAACTGCTGCACCGTAGCGCACAGTCCCTGATGACGCTGCTTAACGATCTGCAGGATCATGCGCGAATTGAAAATAACAGTTTTGCCCTGTCGCCCCGTCCGCTGGCGCTGGCCCCCTGGCTGGCGCAGCAGCGCCATTTCTACCATCCGTTGATGCGCCCGGAGGGTCCGCGGCTGCAGGTTGAAGCCCTGACCCCGCTGCCTGACGCGATCATGATGGATGCCGATCGCCTGCAGCAGGTTGTGAATAATCTCATCACCAACGCGTTTAAATTTACCCGACAGGGCCTGATTCGCCTGACGCTGTCGGCCACGGACAAGTTGCAGTTAACCGTGAGCGACAACGGCAGCGGCATCCCGGCAGAGGAGCAGCGTAAACTGTTCGATCCCTGGTACCAGGCCCCTTCGGGTAAAGCGCTATCGGTACAGGGCAGCGGACTGGGGTTGTTTATCTGTCGGGAGATGGTGCAGCGGATGGGCGGCGATATTGCACTCCATTCCGTACCCGGCAAAGGTACGGATGTCACGATCGTGCTGCCACTGCTCCCCTGCGACCCCGTTCCTGACAGCGACCCGACTGCCCTGCCGGGCTTTCCGGGGCTGCGCGTGGCGGTGGTTGACGATCATCCCACCAACCTGATCGTCATGGAGCAGCAGCTTGCCCGCTTTGCTGTTCAGGCTGACTGTTTTGAGCACGGCCGCGATCTGCTGCTGGCCGATGCGCGCTGCCCTTACGACCTGCTGTTTATCGATCAGATGATGCCGCGTCCTGATGGCACCCTGCTGCTGCGCCTGCTACGCCGTCGGCAACGACAGCGTGGTGGCAGGCAGCGACGGGTACTGTGTTCCGCCGACGCGCAGTTACTTAACGTGCAGCTGGCTGCGAACGAGCGCGTGCTGATCAAACCGGTTCAGCTACAGGATATCGGCGACGTGCTGGCAGACTTCCACGACGATCCGCTGGCGTCAGTAGAGGACAATCTGTGGCAGCTGGCACAGCAAAACGAGAAATATCTTAACCGACTGGGTAAAACATTACGTGATACCCTGGAGAACGATCGGGCACAGCTGTATGCCGCGCACCAGGCCGGTGACGCGACGCAGCTGGCCGAGTCAGCACACCGTATGAAAGGAAGCTGGCTGTTGATGGGCATTGAAGAAGGGGCAAGGCTCTGTCAGGCGCTGTCTGATAAGGTGAAGCACCAGCAGGACAGCTCAGCAGAATGGCAATTGCTGATATCATTGACCGACAGGTTATTACTCAAACTGGATACTTATGGCACACACCCACTCTCATAGCGGTCAGGACACGAACCGCAAGCGCCTGATGGCGGCCTTTGTCGTGACGGCGCTCTTTATGGTCGCGGAAGTGATTGGCGGCTGGATTTCAGGCTCACTGGCCCTGCTGGCGGATGCCGGTCATATGCTGACCGACGCAGCCGCGCTGCTGATGGCATTACTGGCCGTACAGTTTGCCAAACGTAAACCCAACGATCGTCATACCTTTGGTCTGCTGCGGCTTACCACGCTGGCCGCCTTCGTTAACGCTATTGCCCTGATCCTGATTACCTTTCTGATTGTCTGGGAAGCCATTGAACGCTTTTCCCATCCGCAGCCCATCACCGGCGGCCTGATGCTGGGCATTGCTATTGGTGGGCTGCTGGCGAATATTCTTTCATTCTGGCTGCTGCACCACGGCAGTGAAGAGAAGAACCTCAACGTGCGGGCGGCCGCCTTGCATGTGATGGGCGACCTGCTGGGGTCGGTAGGCGCCATCGTCGCGGCGATCATCATTCTGTTGACGAACTGGACGCCTGCTGACCCTGTTTTGTCGATTCTGGTGTCACTGCTGATACTGCGTAACGCCTGGGCGCTGCTGCGGGAGAGTTTTCATGAACTACTGGAAGGCGCGCCTGATTCGCTGGATGTGAATAAGCTCAGACGCGATCTGAAGCGTAATATTGCAGAGGTGCGCGATGTTCATCATGTGCATGTCTGGCAGGTGGGCGAGAAGCCGATTTTAACGCTGCACGTTCAGGTGATCCCGCCACGCGATCATGATGGTTTGCTGCGCCGCATTCACACCTATCTGCACGACCATTATCAAATTGAACACGCGACGGTGCAGATGGAGTTTCAGCCCTGTGTGGGTCCGGACTGCGCGCTTAACACGCCGGTGATTGAGGGTGCTCACCACCATCACGAGCACGGTGAGCACGCACATCCTCACTGAGCAGACAGCGCACGAGAACCCTGTTTTCGTGCGCTGATTATCCACATCCTTGAGCCATTGAGCGCAATCAACGTCAAAATAGCGTACTCCAGCGCCATTGCGTAAACCCCCTGACGGGCAAATATCATCACGCTGATGACGTTGATAATCACCCAAAGCAGCCAGTTCTCGACGTACTTACGCGTCATCAGCACCATGGCCACTATCGACAGTATCATCAGGCAGGCGTCCCAGAAGGGAAACGCATCCGGCTGCAGCGTCGGCATCGCCACGGCAAAGCCCGCCGCATTCATCAGGCTTACCGCCATTTGGGTGAGAAAGGCAAAGACCGGATCGATATACACCGTCATTAACGCAATCGCGATCACGCAGCCAGCCGCCCAGCCAATGGCTTTTGTGCGTGGTAACCAGCGTATGGTTAACTCGGCCTGTTGATCAGAGGTTTGCCGACTCCAGGCGTACCAGCCATAAACGTTTGCCGCGAAAAAGAACAGCTGTAACAGCAGGCTGGCATAAAGCTGAATTTGAAAAAAGATCACCGCAAACAACGTGACGTTTAGCAGACCAAACGCATAGTTGACGATCTTTTCCAGACTGGCCAGCCAGATACACAGCAGGCCCGCCAGTGTCCCAATGGCTTCAATCCATGAGAGATCGTAGCCCGTGGCCCCCAGGGGGATGTGCACGAGAATATTTTGTGTGCTAAAAAAATCCATATCAGCCACCTGTCAAAGACGCGCGTTACGCGTTTCCTTTCACGTTATGTTTGAGATTTGCAGCAAAGGATAGCATACGGTTCAGCGGTACCAGTGCGGCTTCACGCAGCGCCGCGTCCACGTGAATTTCATGGGCCTGTCCACCTGACTCCAGCGCCTCGGCAATGGCTTGCAGTCCGTTCATGGCCATCCAGGGGCAGTGCGCACAGCTTCGGCAGGTCGCACCTTCGCCTGCCGTCGGCGCTGCCAGCAATATTTTGTCGGGCACCGCCTGCTGCATCTTGTAAAAGATGCCGCGATCGGTCGCCACGATCATCTGCGGATGCGGCAGGCTTTTGGCAGCCTGAATCAGCTGGCTGGTCGAGCCTACCGCATCGGCCAGATCCACAATCGCCTGGGGCGATTCGGGATGAACCAGCACCGCCGCATCCGGATAAAGCGCCTTCATCCGCTGCAGTGCCTGGGTTTTGAACTCATCATGGACGATACAGGCGCCCTGCCAGCACAACACATCGGCCCCGCTTTTTTGAGTGACGTAGCGCCCCAGATGCCGATCGGGTGCCCAGATAATCTTTTCACCCAGGCTATCCAGATGCTCGATTAATTCCACCGCGATGCTGGAGGTGACCACCCAGTCGGCGCGCGCTTTCACTGCCGCCGAGGTATTCGCGTAAACCACGACTGTACGATCGGGATGGGCATCGCAAAAGGCGCTAAATTCCTCAATCGGACAGCCCAGATCCAGCGAGCATTCGGCTTCAAGCGTGGGCATCAGGACGGTTTTTTCCGGGCTGAGGATTTTGGCCGTTTCCCCCATAAACCGGACGCCGGCCACCAGCAGCGTACCGGCCGCATGCTGGCTGCCGAAGCGCGCCATTTCGAGCGAGTCCGAGACGCAGCCACCGGTTTCTTCCGCCAGGGCCTGAATCTCAGGATCGGTGTAGTAATGCGCCACCATCACGGCGTTGCGAGCCTTAAGCAGCGCTTTAATTTTTTCCCGATAAAAGGTTTTTTGCTCGTCGTTCATCCGGGCAGGCTTCGGCGGAAAAGGATATACAGCATTTTCTGGATCAAAGATTGTGCTCATGACACCGCTCTCGTTCTGTAAAATTAACGAAAATCGTCAGTTATGGCTTAACAGGACGTAAATATCGCCATCGTGTTTTATATGCTAAACACGATAGCGGAAAAGCGGCAGAGTGTCGTGTTTTATTTGTTCGCTACGATGAAGAGAGGCCGCCAAGCCCCTGCTGGGGCGCTTCCAGCTGGAGTAAGAATGCTTTGACCGCCAGCCCGCCCGCAAAGCCGGTCAGTTTGCCGTTCGTCCCAATCACCCGATGACAGGGCGCCACAATCGACAGCGGATTTCGGCCATTCGCCGCGCCCACCGCGCGCACCGCGGCAGGATGACCAATCGCCTCGGCAATCTGCCGATAACTGCGCGTTTCGCCAAAGGGAATGGCGAGAAGCGCCTGCCACACTTTTATCTGAAAGTCGGTTCCGGCGAAATCCAGCGGTAAGGTAAAACGCTGGCGCGTCCCCGCGAAATACTCGTGCAGCTGGGTTTCAGTTTCGCGCAGCACCGGATGGTTATCGTCGCGTTCTACCGGCGATAAGCGGGGATGTCTGCGCACTTCGTCCTGCCATAAAATGGCCGCCAGACCGCGATCGCTGGCGATAAGCGTGAGCTCACCGACCGGGGTTGTCACAGGTTTGCAGTAATACATGCTGTTCCTCCCATCATCATTCTGTCGGGCATTATCGCACTTTTTAAGCGTCAAACTGGCTGTTTTCGGTCATTACAATAAACTGATGTGCTGTCCGAAAACAGCCAGTCAATCTCATCCGCCAGCGCTACGCTGTCGCTATTTGCCGGAGAGCAACCATGTTTGATCCAGATACGGCTTACCAGGCGTTAACGTCGCGTGATACGCGTTTTGACGGCGTGTTTTTTGTTGGTGTGACCTCAACCGGCATTTATTGTCGTCCGATATGTCCGGTTAAGCCGCCGATGCAAAAAAACTGCGTGTTCTTTAATAGTGCTGAAGCCGCGGAAAAAGCACGTTTTCGCCCCTGCCTGCGCTGTCGTCCTGAACTGGCACCCGGTAATGCGCCCGTCGACAATGCCCACAGAGTGGCCGACCGTCTGGTGCAGCGCATTGAAGAGGGGTTGCTGGAAGAGCACGCCGGGCTGGACGACATCGCCACCGAGTTTGGCATGAGTGCCCGTCAGCTGCGGCGGATTGTGCAGCAGGAGTTAGGCGTCACCCCGCTGGAGCTGAAACAGACACGGCGCATGTTGCTGGCCAAGCAGCTACTGACCGAAACCACGCTCCCGGTGACCGATGTTGCTTACGCCAGCGGCTTCGGCAGTTTACGGCGCTTTAATGACGTTTTTCAGGCCCGCTATCGCATGACACCCGGCGCCTTGCGAAAAACCGCGCCGCAACCTACACAGCAGCCAGGCGATACCATGCAACTGCAGCTCAGCTATCGCCCGCCCTACGACTGGCAGGCAATGCTGGATTTTCTGCAGTTGCGGTTGATGAAAGAGATTGAAGCCGTTGAGGGCCAGACCTACCGCAGAACCGTGGCGCTGGGTCAGTATCGCGGCTGGGTCAGCGTTTCACCGCTCCCGGCCAGGCATGCGCTCTGCGTTGAGTTCACGCTGTCCCTGACGCCGGTATTACCTGCACTCCTGCGCCGGCTGCGCGATCTGTTCGACCTGAACGCGCAGCCGCAGCGAATTGCGGCTCACCTGCAGCAGGACCCTCTGCTGGCACAAAGCCTTCATGACGCTCCCGGTCTGCGCGTGCCTGGCGCGTTTGACAGCGTTGAAATGGGCGTCCGTGCCATTCTGGGTCAGCAGGTCACCGTGAAAGCGGCGACCACCCTCAGCAGCCGTTTTGCCCAGGCGTTTGGTGCCCCCTGCTCGACGCCATTCCCGGACCTGTCCCGCTATACTGTCCAGCCACAGCGCATCGCACAGGCAACGGTCGATGAGATTGCCAGCCTTGGGATTGTCAGCGCGCGAGCCAGAGCGATTCTGGCGTTTGCGGGTGCCTGTCTTGAAGGCAGCCTGCGTTTTAACGCTACGCTCACGCCTGATGAAATCATGACGCGGCTGGTTGCGCTGCCGGGCATTGGCCCCTGGACCGCGCATTACATCGCCATGCGCGCACTGCGCTGGCCTGATGCTTTTCCCAAAGAGGATATTGCCGTACGCAATAAGCTGGGAGGCCTGACGCCTGGGGCCGCAGAAGTTCGTTCGCAGCAGTGGCGCCCGTGGCGCAGCTATGCCGTGATGCATATCTGGAAAAGCCTGTAAGCCTTACGCGGCGCGCGCATCATTCTTGCATTATCAAAAAATAACCGCGTTCTGACTAAACTCCTGCCCTGTGCAACCGATAACCAATTTGGCTTAACATCGTTGACACGGGCAGGAGGCAGAAGTCATGGGGTTGCGGTTAGAAAATACAAAAATTGCGCACAAACTCAGTTTAGGTTTTGGACTCGTTTTATTATTAGTGGTGGGCTCGGGCAGTATCAGCGTATTACGCTTTAAAAATATTCGTGATGTTTATGATCAAAGCACCCTGATTTACGATATCAACATTGATGTCTTTCAGGCCAAAGTCAACCGGCTCAAACTGCTGTATGGGGATGAAAAAGCCGGCAAAGTGATGGCAGATTACATTGCCCACGCCTCACAGCTCACTCAGGATGCTCAGCAGTTCACATGGCAGCCTGAACAGCAGGCTGAACTTCAGGCTATCGCCAGTCAACTCAGTCACTTTCAAAGCAGCATCACCACCATGACCCAGGCTGTCCAGACGTTGGCCGCCACGGGTAAACAGCTCGATCAGCGCAACATGCAAAGCCAGTCAACCCTGTACGAAGCGTTAATTAAAACGCAGATGACTGATGCCAGCGTACTGTTCCAGCAGCTTCTCGCCATCAGCCAGCTACGCGATCAGCTTCAGTTACTGCGCTACGACCCGGTTAATGCCGCTACGCTTCAGGTGCAGCTTGAACAGCAAGCCAGGACGATTCAGTCCAGCCTCTCCGCCTTATTGCCGCAGTTGCCCCCGGAGGCACAGACACAGTTGAATGCACTGTGGAACGCAACGCTTGACGTGAAACAACTCAGTGAGCGTTACGCGTCAGGCTTCCGCGAACTTAGCGTTGCGGAAAGCGCCGTTAAAACGGACGGTGATAAAAGCAGTGCCATCATTAAAATGCTTCTGCAGCAGATGAAAGAGGAAAACAGCAACCTGACCCACGGTTCAATTAATCTGACGCTGCTGACGGTGAGCATTGCCGTTCTGCTGGGTATTCTTATCGCCTGGCTGATCAGCCGTCAGATAACCTATCCTGTCCGAAACAACCTGCTGCTGGCCGAGCGCATCGCCAGCGGTGATTTAAGTGCCGATATCAAACCGGGTGGCCGAGATGAGCTTGGCAAGCTGGCCGGTGCAATGGGCGCAATGAATCACCGCCTGCGGACGATGATTCAGGAAGTCCGCGACAGCGTCTTCACCGTCTCCCAGGCAGCGAGCAGTATCAATAGCGACAACCACAACCTTTCCTCACGGACTGAGCAACAGGCAGCGGCTGTCGTGCAGACTGCTGCCAGTATGGAGCAGTTGACTGTTACCGTTAAGCATAACGCCGACAACGCCCGCCATGCCAGCCAGATAGCGGCGGAAGCCTCTTTGCAGGCTGAGCAAGGCGGTGCTGCGGTGAGTGAAGTGGTGCAAACCATGGGCGACATCTCTGCCAGTTCGAAGAAAATTGCCGAGATTACTGCCGTCATTAACAGCATCGCGTTTCAGACCAATATCCTGGCACTGAATGCGGCAGTTGAAGCGGCGCGGGCGGGCGAACAGGGGCGCGGATTTGCGGTGGTCGCCAGCGAAGTGCGTAATCTGTCTCAGCGCAGCGCTCAGGCGGCGAAAGACATTGAGCAGCTCATCAGTGCTTCCGTGGGTCAGATTGCCGAAGGCAATAACCGCGTTGCGCGTGCGGGCGAGAGAATGGGACAGGTGGTGAATGCCATTTCCCGCGTCAATCATATTGTCGGTGAGATCTCTTCAGCTTCTGACGAGCAAAGCCGCGGTATTGAGCAGATCGCCCGGGCGGTATCGGAGCTGGACAGCACCACGCAGCAAAACGCCTCGCTGGTCTCCGCCTCTGCCCTGTCCGCCAATGCCCTGGAAGATCAGGCGCTGCGGCTCGAAACGCTACTGAAACAGTTCAATCTCGAACCGGGTCAGACTGCCGCACGCTAATCCTGCTGACGTCTCACGCCACACAAGCGCCCATAGGGCGCTTTTTTTATGGCAGATGGCTGGCGGAGGCGGATGATTCAGTCGGCCTGTGGTTGGCGCCTGTCGCGCGTTTAACCGCACTGCACGCCTGACGATATACCCGGTGGGCGCGCTTTTCTGAATTGGTGGGTCGTGCAGGATTGCCTCGGCCCGGCGGGCCTCGCCCGCCGGGTGATGCTGACCTGCTGCAGGTTCTCATCCCGCACGTTTTACGCATAGCAAAAAGGCGCCTTTAGGGCGCCTTTCAACATTGGTGGGTCGTGCAGGATTGCCTCGGCCCTGTAGGCCTCGCCCGCCGGGTGATGCTGGCGCATCAGCCTGAATCGCTCCGCGATTCAGTCGAACCTGCTGCAGGTTCTCATCCCGCACGTTTAACTACGCGGCGTGACAAACGAAAAGAGCGCCCGGAGGGCGCGCTTTTCTGAATTGGTGGGTCGTGCAGGATTGCCTCGGCCCGGCGGGCCTCGCCCTCCGGGTGATGCTGGCGCATCAGCCTGAATCGCTTCGCGATTCAGTCGAACCTGCTGCAGGTTCTCATCCCGCACGTTTAACTACGCGGCGCGACAAACGAAAAGAGCGCCCTGAGGGCGCTCTTTTCTGAATTGGTGGGTCGTGCAGGATTCGAACCTGCGACCAATTGATTAAAAGTCAACTGCTCTACCAACTGAGCTAACGACCCGCTCGGGGCTGACAACCGCTCAAACACATTCACCAATAATGCCTGAGGTTAAGATGGTGGGTCGTGCAGGATTCGAACCTGCGACCAATTGATTAAAAGTCAACTGCTCTACCAACTGAGCTAACGACCCATCTTAAGGTTGTGAAGCAATACTGAAGGTTCTCTTGGGGAACAACGTCCTGCGGGAGATGGTGGGTCGTGCAGGATTCGAACCTGCGACCAATTGATTAAAAGTCAACTGCTCTACCAACTGAGCTAACGACCCATCTTCAGGCTTGCCAGACACATCTTCAATGTGTCCCGGCAACGGCGGCATATATTACTGATTTACCGAGGTAGCGCAACCCTTATTTTCTGTTAAAAGGTTCAATTGCCTACCTTTCATGCGGCAAGACCAGAAATCACTCGATATCCGGTCAAACCTGCACAAATTACATACCAGACAACCGTTTTTGCGCCTGCTTAGCAGATTCGGTATCAGGATAAAGTTTGATCACCTGCTGATAAACGGCCTTGGCTTTCGCCGTGTCGTTTTTCTCCTGCATGATCACGCCAACCTTTAACAACGCTTCAGCCGCCTTGGGAGATTTTGGATACTGCTTCACCACTGTGGCGTAATAATACGCGGCGTCGTCTTTTTTACCTTTGTTATAAAACAGTTGCCCCAGCCAGTAATTGGCATTGGGCTGGTACGTTGAGTCCGGATAACGCTTCACCCACGCCTGTAGCGCAGTGATGGCCTGGTCATACTGTTTTTTCTCCAGAATGAGCGCGACAGCAGCGTTGTAATCGCTGTTGGCATCGCCACTCTGTACCGGCGCACTGACGCCGGCTGCTGCTGCACCGGAATCCGTGCCAGAGGCTGGTGCCGCGCTCGCACCGGCGTTATCACCGGCACCTGCCGCTGACTGGCTGGCGTTGCTGTTATTGCTGCTCAGACTGTCGATCTGCTGATAGATCTGCTTCTGGCGCTCAACAACCTGGTTAAGCTGATAGGTATTTTGCTGGATTTCCCCACGCAATGAGTCGATATCTCGTTGGTTATCACTCATCTGCTGCTGCAGTTGCTGCATCAGCTGTGCCTGGGCGTTTGAGATTCTTTCGAGACTGGTGACGCGGTCTTCGACCGAGCCGGAGCCAACGCTACTGATTGACGCTTGGGCATGAGCGGCCCAGGGGGCCGCTACGCCAATCAGTAACGACAGACTCAACAGGTGATGTCTGAAGTTACTAACCATGTGATTCTCTTAGTAGACCAGTACGGCACGACGGTTTTTGGCATATGCCGCTTCGTCGTGGCCCAGTACGGCTGGTTTCTCTTTACCGTAAGATACGATAGACATCTGGTCGGCTGACACGCCTTTACCTTGCAGATACATCTTAACGGCGTTAGCACGACGCTCGCCCAGGGCGATGTTATATTCTGGCGTACCGCGCTCATCCGCATGACCTTCGATGGTCACTTTATATGATGGGTTGCTACGCAGGAAGTTAGCGTGCTGATCCAGCATCTGAGCGTAGTCAGACTGAACGTCATATTTGTCCAGACCGAAGTAAACGATGTTGTTCTGTTGCAGCTGTTGCATCTGCAGACGCGCCTGCTCATCAGAAGACATGTTACCGTTGCCGTTCATGCCAGAGTTAGCACCGTAAGCGCCATCAGCACCTGCGCCAGACTGGTCATTGTTGTTATTTTTGTGTGAGCTACACGCCGCAACTGCCATGATTGGCAGAGCCAGCATTAAACCCTTCAGTACTTTGTTCAGTTGCATTTGAAAATTCCCATTATTGTTTATTTTTTTGTAATGTCAGAAAGCTCAAACATTACAGGTACGGCGACCAGGCAGGAAATTTGACCTGTCCATCAGTTGCCGGAAGACGCGCTTTGAAACGACCGTCAGTCGAGACCAACTGCAACACGGAACCCATGCCCTGAGTAGAGCTGTAGATCACCATAGTGCCGTTTGGTGCCAGGCTCGGTGTTTCATCCAGGAACGTGTCCGTTAACGTTTGAACGGCTCCCGTTACCAGATCCTGTTTGGCGACGTGTTGAGCACCGCCACTGGTGCTAATCATCACCATTGATTTACCATCGCTGGCCACATCAGCATCCTGGTTCTGAGCCCCTTCCCAGGTAATACGCTGTGCTGAACCACCATTGATACCAATCTTATAAATTTGTGGTGCGCCAGCCTGGTCAGAGGTGTAAGCCAGCGTCTGGCTGTCCGGGAACCAGGTCGGTTCAGTACTGTTATAACGGCCGTCGGTGATCTGACGAATCTGACCAGAACCCAGGTCCATTACGTACAGATTCAGGCTACCGGTTTTCGATAAGGCGAACGCCAGTTTGGTGCCGTCAGGCGAGAACGCCGGTGCACCGTTATGACGTGGGAATGAAGCCACCTGACGCACCGCACCGTTCGAGAGCGTCTGAATAACCAGCGCCGACTTGCCGCTTTCAAAGGTCACATAGGCGACTTTGCTGCCGTCTGGCGACCAGGCCGGCGACATCAGCGGCTGTGGTGAACGATGCACGACGAACTGGTTATAGCCGTCGTAGTCCGCCACGCGCAGTTCGTAAGGGAACTGACCGCCGTTGGTCTGCACCACATAGGCGATACGGGTACGGAATGCCCCTTTGATGCCCGTCAGTTTCTGGAACGCTTCATCACTCACGGTATGCGCCGCGTAACGCAGCCACTGTTTCGTGATTTTATAAGAGTTCTGTGCCAGCACGGTACCCGGAGCACCTGCCGTATCGACCAGCTGGTAAGATACCTGATAGCTGCCGTCGGCGTTAGGCTGAATCTGTCCTACAACGACAGCATCAATGCCCAGTGCGCTCCATGCCGCAGGCTGTACTTCCTGCGCGCTGGTCGGCTGCTGTGGCAGGCGAGAACGATCGAGCGGATTAAACTTACCGCTGTTACGCAGGTCAGCCGCGACTATGCCACCGATATCTTCCGGTGCCGCGCCAGGGCCTGCCCACTTGAACGGAACCACACCAATGGGACGCGCGCTGTTGACGCCCTGGGTGATTTCAATGCGAACCTCTGCGTGCAGCACTGCTGCCCACAACAGGATAAAAAAGCCTAACGTTACGCGAAGAGCTTGCTTCATTTTATCTCCCTTATCTGAACCTGAGTCCGCGATAATTGGCACTGTTCCTGAAAACCACGAGTACAACTAGAGTACGGCAAGCTAACCATAGATCAACCTGCCGCCGGTTACTGCATTATTGCGGTCTGAAACGCATCGGCGCGTTTTTAAACACTTCGTACACCGCTTGTGAAGGCGGTTTCGGAATACGTGCCTGCTTCGCTGCCGCGATGGCAGCCTGACAGAGCGCCGGATCGCCCCCTTCTGATTTCACATCAATCAGCATACCGTCAGGAGCAAGTTTAATACGTAAGTCACAGCTTTTGCCGCTATACAGGTCCGCATCGTAAAAACGGCTCTGGATAGCACTGGTAATCTGGCCAAGGTACGCGTTGACATCTGCGCCAGAGGCCCCCGCTTTCTTCTGATTCCCCTGCCCTGCAGCACCACCAGAGGCACCGCTTTTCGGTGCATTCTTACCGGACGCTAAGCCGCCCAGCAGATCGTCGACGTCGCTGTCGTTCGCTGCCTCAGCCGCCGCTTTCGCTTTTGCTTCGGCTTTTGCCTTCGCGTCTGCTTTGGCTTTCGCGGCAGCATCGGCCTTGGCTTTTGCTGCGGCTTCGGCTTTTTCTTTCGCGGCTTTCTCTTTGGCTTCAGCAGCCGCTTTCTCTTTAGCTTCCTGCGCGGCCGCGGCTTTCGCTTCCGCTGCGGCTTTGGCTTCAGCCGCTTTCGCTTCTTTCGCGGCTTCCGCTTTAGCCTGCTTCGCGGCTTCAGCCTTGGCCTGTTTCGCGGCTTCGGCAGCCTCAGCTTTCGCCTGTTGTTCAGCCTGCTTCTTCGCTTCTGCGGCTACGGCTTTCGCCTCTTGCTCAGCCTGCTTCTTCGCCTCTGCTGCGGCCTTCTTCGCCTCTTCCTGCGCCTTCATCTTTGCGTCGGCGGCGGCTTTGGCCTGGGCATCAGCTTCTGCTTTCGCATCCGCTTTGGCTTTCGCGGCGGCCGCCTCGGCCGCTTTCTGCTGAGATTCAGCCTGTTTCGCCGCCGCTTCGGCTGCTTTCTGCTGTTCAGCCTGGGCTTTCGCCTGCTGCTTCGCGTCTTCCTGGGCCTGCAGGCGTTCTTTTTCCAGCTCCTTCAGCCGCTGTTGTTCAGCCGCCTGCTTCTGCTGGAGCTCTTCGGCCTGCTGTTGTGCCTGTTTCTGACGCTGTTGTTCGGCACGCTGACTGTCGCTTTGCTGATTCTGCTGACGATTATATTGCTCAACCACCGCACCGGGATCGACCATAACTGCCTCAATATCGCTCCCGCCGCCGCCGCCACTGGCTTCAATGTGCTCATTAAATGAGCTCCATATCAGCAGCGCAATCAGCACGATATGCAGAATCACCGAAATGATTATCGCGCGCTTTAATTTTTCGTTTTGCTCGGTTGCCTTCGACACACTCGGTTCCCAAAAACGGTTCGACTTTAAATCGGCTGCGTCATCAAACCGACAGATTTAACCCCTGCCTGATGCAGCAGGTTCAGCGCCTTGATGATTTCATCATAAGGTACCTCTTTGGCACCACCGATCAAAAAGACGGTTTTCGGATTGGCTTCCAGACGACGTTGCGCTTCGCTAATCACCTGTTCTGGCGGCAACTGCGGCAAACGATCGTGATCGACGACCATGCTGTATTGTCCCACGCCGGACACTTCAACAATCACGGGTGGGTTATCATCACTGGAAACCGTCTTCGAATCCGTCGCATCCGGCAAATCCACTTCCACGCTCTGGGTAATGATCGGGGCCGTCGCCATAAAAATCAGCAACAGCACCAGCAAGACGTCCAGCAGTGGAACAATGTTGATTTCCGACTTTAGTTCGCGGCGACCGCGACCACGCACTCGGGCCATCATTTACCTCTGTTTACTTAGCGCTGTCGCTGGAAAAAGCCTGACGATGCAGGATAGCCGTGAACTCTTCCATAAAGTTGTCATAGCCCTGTTCCAGTTTATTGACGCGCTGGTTCAGACGGTTATAAGCCATTACCGCAGGAATTGCCGCGAATAAACCGATAGCGGTCGCGATCAACGCTTCTGCGATACCCGGCGCAACCATCTGTAGCGTGGCCTGCTTTACGGCTCCCAGAGCAATAAAGGCATGCATAATCCCCCAGACCGTACCAAACAGACCGATATAAGGACTGATTGATCCAACTGTGCCCAGGAAAGGAATGTGGGTTTCCAGCGCTTCGAGTTCGCGATTCATGGAAATGCGCATGGCCCTGCTCGCGCCTTCAACAGCCGCTTCAGGCGCATGATTATTCGCGCGATGTAAACGGGCAAACTCTTTGAAGCCAGCGTAAAAGATTTGCTCCGAGCCTGCCAGCTCTTCGCGACGCGCCTGACTTTCCTGATACAGGCGAGAAAGCTCAACGCCGGACCAGAACTTGTCTTCAAAGGCATCAGCTTCCCTTCCCGCCGCATTCAGAATACGCGTGCGCTGGATAATGATTGCCCATGAAGCAATCGAAAAGCCGATCAAAATCAACATGATAAGTTTGACCAGAAGGCTCGCCTTCAGGAACAAATCAAGAACGTTCATGTCAGTCACTGCTTGAACTCCGCGACAATAGACTTGGGAAGCGCAATCGGCTTCATTAGGTGTGGGTTGATGCAGGCAATCAGGACTTCTGCCTCATTGAGCACTTTGCCTTCTGCATTCACGATACGCTGGGTAAATGTCATCGTCGCCCGGGTCATTGATGTCACTTCACTCTGAATTTCCAGAAGATCGTCAAGACGCGCCGCCGAAAGATAGTCCACCGTCATGCGCCGCACCACAAAAGCAATCTGCTGTTCTAACAGCGTCTGCTGATTGAAATGATGCTGACGCAACATCTCGGTACGTGCTCGTTCATAAAAAGCGATATAGCTGGCGTGATAAACCACACCACCGGCATCGGTATCTTCATAGTAGACCCGAACCGGCCAGCGAAACAGCGTTGTACTCACTCTACATCCCGGCCTCGTTTTAAACGTTGCTACTATACGCAAGACAATTGGGGTTGGGAATGGGCTGCCAGGGCCAGGAGAAAATAATTATCAGTTGGTTACAACCGGAAGGCTTTAGTGGAGGTTTCTTGACCAGACGCTGAAGTAAACTCACGCTTCAGCGCAAAATGCTGACGGGCTGTCAGAGATAAAACCGGCTTACGCCCCACAAGAGTATCACTAATGCGGGTAAAGGGGTAAACAGAGCACGCCAGCGAAACCGTCGCGGACGAAACCCAACACCGTAAATCACGCCGGTGCATACCGCCCAGATGAGCAACACGCCCTGCCACAGCACAATGCCGCCTGCACCGCTGGCATAACGTGCGGGATTCCACAGGAGACATCCCGCCAGCCAGAGCGCCAGCACCAGTGAAAGGGCCCGCAACGGGCCCTTATCCATCAGACGACAGGTCGTCTGTAGCCATCCGCTCATCAGGATTGTCGATCCGAGGCGGCGCTGTCTTCGATGTGCTCTATGGCCAGCGCCGTGATGATACCAAAGGCGCAGGCCAGCAAGGTGCCAAGAATCCAGGCAAAATACCACATGTGTTGACTCCTTATCAGTACAATGAGTTGCTGTTGCTCTCAACATGCTCTTTGGTGATACGGCCAAACATCTTCCAGTAACACCAGCTGGTGTAAAGCAGGATGATGGGCACAAAAATCATCGCGGCAAAGGTCATGGTTTTCAGCGTCAGCAGACTGGAGGTTGCATCCCACATGGTCAGACTGGTGCCCGGTACCGTGCTGGAAGGCATAATAAACGGAAACATGGCAATACCGGCCGTCATAATGACGCAGGCAAGCGTCAGTGAAGAGAACACAAACGCCCATGCGCTTTTGTGCATACGTGAGCACAACACCGTCAGCAGAGGCAGCACAACGCCCAGCAGTGGGAACACCCACAGCACGGGATGCTGCTGGAAATTCACCATCCAGGCACCGGCTTCGCGCACCACGGTTTTACCCAGCGGATTCGATGCCGCATAGTGATCAAGCGTACTGGTCACCACATAACCGTCAATGCCGAACTTCACCCACACGCCCGCCAGTGCGAAGCACACCATCATCACCAGCGTGGAAATCTGGGTCGTGGCGCGTGCGCGCTGGTAAAGTTCGCCGTTCGTACGCATCTGCAGGTAGGTTGCGCCCTGCGCCAGTATCATGGCAACGCTGACCACCCCTGCCAGCAGTCCAAACGGGTTGAGCAACTGGAAGAAGTTACCGGTGTAATACAGGCGCATATACTCATCAGCATAAAACGGCACGCCCTGGAGCAGGTTGCCAAAGGCCACGCCAATCACCAAAGGAGGCACGAAGCTGCCGATAAAAATGCCCCAGTCCCAGGCGCCGCGCCAGCGCTTGTCTTCAATCTTAGAGCGGTAATCAAAGCCCACTGGACGAAAGAACAGCGACGCCAGCACCAGAATCATTGCCACATAAAATCCTGAAAACGCGGCGGCATAAACCATCGGCCAGGCGGCAAACAGCGCACCGCCTGCGGTAATCAACCACACCTGGTTACCGTCCCAGTGCGGCGCAATGGTATTAATCATCACTCGCCGCTCGGTATCGGTTCGCCCTAAAACACGCGTCAGCATGCCAACGCCCATGTCAAAGCCATCCGTGACGGCAAAGCCCACCAGCAAAATGCCGATCAGCAGCCACCAGACAAAGCGTAGAACTTCATAATCAAACATGGCGGTTCTCCTTATCCACGTACCGGCTGAACGTTTTTCCCCATCTGCTCATGGTGATAACGCCCTGTTTTCAGGCTGCTGGGACCCAACCGGGCAAATTTAAACATCAGGAACATCTCAGCGATCAGGAACAGGGTATAGAGACCGCAGATCAGCCCCATGGAGAACAGGATGTCTCCAACGGTGAGCGACGAGTTCGCCACGGCCGTAGGCAGCACTTCACCTATCGCCCAGGGTTGACGGCCGTACTCCGCCACAAACCAGCCTGCTTCAACCGCAATCCACGGCAGCGGAATGCCATACAGCGCGGCCTTGAGTAACCAGCGATGTTTGCCGATACGATTACGAATAACGCTCCAGAACGACAATGTGATAATGCCGAGTAACAGCACGCCGCAGAGCACCATGATGCGGAAGGCAAAATACAGCGGCGCCACGCGTGGAATGGAATCCTGTGTTGCCTGCCTGATTTGCGCCTCGCTGGCATCTGAGACGTCTGGCGTATAGCGCTTCAACAACAGACCATAACCCAGATCTTTTTTGCTGTGATTAAAGGCATCACGTACGGCTGGATCGGTATTCCCGCTGCGCAGTTCATTTAACAGTGCATAGGCTTTCATGCCATTACGGATGCGCACCTCATGCTGGGCCAGCAGTTCTTTCAAACCCGTCACCGGCGTATCTGTTGATCGGGTGGCAATTAACCCCAGTAGATAGGGGATTTGAATGGCGTATTTATTTTGCTGTGATGCCTGATCGGGTAGACCGAACAGCGTAAAGGCAGCCGGTGCAGGCTGGGTTTCCCATTCTGCTTCAATGGCCGCCAGCTTGGTTTTCTGCACATCGCCCATTTCATAACCGGACTCGTCGCCCAACACGATGACTGACAATACGGCTGCCATACCGAAGCTGGCGGCAATAGCAAAAGAGCGTTTCGCGAACGCCATATCGCGGCCTTTCAGTAAATACCAGGCGCTGATGCCCAAAATAAACATGGCACCGGTGGTGTACCCTGCCGCGACGGTGTGAACAAATTTCACCTGGGCGACCGGATTTAAGACCAGCTCAGAGAAGCTCAGCATCTCCATGCGCATGGTTTCAAAATTAAACTCAGAGGCAATGGGGTTTTGCATCCAGCCGTTTGCCACCAGAATCCACAACGCCGACATATTGGATCCCAGCGCCACCAGCCAGGTCACGGCCAGATGCTGGACTTTGCCCAGGCGATCCCAACCGAAAAAGAACAGGCCAACAAAGGTGGACTCAAGAAAGAAAGCCATTAATCCTTCAATAGCTAACGGCGCGCCAAAAATATCGCCGACATAATGAGAATAGTAAGACCAGTTGGTGCCGAACTGAAACTCCATGGTCAGTCCGGTCGCCACGCCCAGCGCAAAGTTAATACCAAATAACTTGCCCCAGAATTTTGTCATATCCTTATAAACTTGTTTGCCGCTCAGCACGTAGACCGTTTCCATTATCGCCAGCAAAAACGCCATACCGAGCGTTAATGGCACGAAAAGGAAATGGTACATGGCTGTTAAGGCAAACTGTAAACGCGACAGCTCGACAATATCTAGCATAATGACTCCTTGCTCCTCACCTTAACTCTGTATCCGTACAGACAGAATAAGCGTCAGGAACGACTGATTATTGATTCCAGTTTTGTCATCGACAGGACAGTTCTGTGTGCGGCCTGGGATGAGGGCGTAACCGTTAACGGTAACCTGTGAAACACCAATGCAGCCGCGTGGTTCAGACGTTTAACGGGACATAAATTAAAAATTGATGCTTTCCCGTATTTGAACAAACGTTTGATTATTTTTTTAAAAGGCTGGATTGATGCAGCGCAATTTAAGCGCTTAAGCGCGCCCTTTGCTAGCAGTAAAGTTTGTTATATATGGCGGGAAATTGATTTGGAATAAGGAAATAAAGTGGTAAATATGTTTAAACGGAAGCTTTGTTAAAAATGTGTCACCGGACATTTTGATTTTATAAAAATATTTAACTTTATAGCGTATTTAATAACGTCCATTCTTTTAGCGCCTTAAAAAACAGGTCAGACAAAGCATAGCAAATACCCCGGAAATACTTAAGATTATTTTATGTTATTTACAGCATAACGCCAATCAGTCATGCGGCAAAAGGGCGTACTCAGGTTTAAGCGATAAAAAAAGCCACCCGAAGGTGGCTTAATGCATTCCGCTCAGACCGCTTATTTGGCTGGCAGAACCGCTTTCACGGCATCGCCGATGTCGGCCAGGCTGCGCACGGTTTTCACACCTGCGGCTTCCAGCGCAGCAAACTTCTCGTCTGCCGTTCCTTTACCACCGGCAATGATGGCGCCAGCGTGGCCCATACGTTTGCCTTTTGGCGCCGTCACACCTGCGATGTAGCCAACAACCGGCTTGGTCACGTGATCTTTGATGAACGCAGCCGCTTCTTCTTCCGCGCTACCACCGATTTCACCGATCATGACAATCGCTTCAGTCTGTGGATCGTCCTGGAACATTTTCAGGATGTCGATGAAGTTAGAGCCTGGGATCGGGTCACCGCCGATGCCAACACAGGTAGACTGACCGTAACCGATATCGGTGGTTTGCTTAACGGCTTCATAGGTCAGGGTACCGGAACGCGACACGATACCGACACGGCCAGGCTGGTGAATGTGGCCCGGCATGATGCCGATCTTACATTCGCCAGGAGTGATCACACCCGGGCAGTTTGGCCCGATCATGCGCACGCCTGCTTCATCCAGCTTCATCTTCACGGTCAGCATATCCAGCGTTGGGATGCCTTCGGTGATGGTGATGATCAGCTTGATACCGGCATCGATAGCTTCCAGGATACCGTCTTTGCAGAACGGCGCTGGCACGTAGATGACGGTTGCGGTCGCGCCTGTGGCTTCAACGGCTTCACGCACGGTGTTGAACACCGGCAGGCCCAGATGGGTGGTGCCGCCTTTGCCCGGTGTTACGCCGCCAACCAGCTGCGTGCCGTATGCCAGCGCCTGCTCAGAGTGGAAAGTTCCCTGTCCGCCAGTGAATCCCTGGCAAATGACTTTGGTGTTTTTGTCGATCAAAATGGACATTATTTACCCTCCGCAGCAGCAACAACACGCTGTGCCGCGTCTGTCAGACTGGTTGCTGCAATGATGTTCAGACCACTGTCCGCCAGTTTCTTAGCGCCCAGTTCAGCGTTGTTCCCTTCGAGACGTACCACGACCGGCACGTTAACACCCACCTCTGCTACTGCACCGATAATGCCGTCTGCGATCAGGTCGCAACGCACGATGCCGCCGAAGATGTTAACGAATACCGCTTTCACCGCGTCGTCAGACAGGATGATTTTAAAGGCTTCGGTTACGCGCTCTTTGGTCGCGCCGCCGCCCACATCCAGGAAGTTCGCTGGCTGGCCACCGTGGTGCTTAACGATGTCCATCGTACCCATCGCGAGGCCTGCGCCGTTAACCATACAACCGATGTTGCCTTCCAGCGCAACATAGTTCAGTTCCCACTGTGTCGCGTGCGCTTCACGAGGATCTTCCTGGCTTGGATCGCGCATTTCACGCAGCTCTGGCTGACGGAACAGGGCATTGCCATCGGCACCCAGTTTGCCATCCAGACAGATCAGGTCGCCCTGCTTGGTGATCACCAGCGGGTTGATCTCAACCATCGCCAGATCGCGCTCCAGGAACATGGTGGCCAGACCCATGAAAATTTTAGTGAACTGGCTGACTTGCTTACCGGTCAGGCCCAGTTTAAAGGCTAACTCACGGCCCTGATAAGGCTGTGGACCGGCCAGCGGATCAAGCGCCATTTTGTGGATCAGGTGTGGCGTTTCTTCTGCCACTTTCTCGATTTCCACGCCGCCTTCGGTCGATGCCATAAAGATGACGCGACGGGTTGCACGGTCAACCACGGCACCCAGGTACAGCTCCTGATCGATATCGGTTGCCGCTTCTACCAGAATCTGGTTTACCGGCTGACCATTGGCGTCAGTTTGGTAGGTCACCAGACGTTTGCCCAGCCAGTTTTCAGCGAAAGCACGGATGTCTTCTTTGCTGTTAACCACTTTCACACCGCCCGCTTTACCGCGGCCACCGGCATGAACCTGACATTTAACTACCCACGGGCCTGCACCGATTTTCGATGCCGCTTCTTCTGCTTCACGTGGTGTAGTACAGGCGTAGCCGGTCGGTGCTGGCATGCCATACCGTGCAAACAGCTGTTTAGCCTGGTATTCGTGTAAGTTCATGATGTTCTATCCATTCAGATCTGAAAAGAGTATTGAGATTGGGCACGCAACGCGTGCCCAGTGATGAATCAGACATCCAGCAGCAGACGCGCCGGATCTTCCAGCATCTCTTTCACCGCGACCAGATAGCCGACAGATTCACGACCATCGATTAAACGGTGATCGTAGGAGAGAGCCAGGTACATCATTGGCAGGATCACAACCTGACCATTGACCGCCATAGGACGATCTTTAATGGCGTGCATGCCCAGAATCGCGCTCTGTGGCGGGTTGATGATTGGCGTAGACATCAGCGAACCGAACACACCACCGTTGGTGATGGTAAAGTTACCGCCCGTCAGATCGTCAACCGTCAGCTTGCCGTCACGGCCTTTCACTGCCAGTTCTTTAATCTTCTTCTCGATGTCAGCCATGCTCAGCGCATCCACGTCACGCAGGACAGGGGTAACCAGTCCGCGTGGGGTAGAAACGGCGATGCTGACATCAAAGTAGTTGTGGTAAACCACGTCTTCGCCATCGATAGAGGCGTTGACTTCTGGATAACGCTTCAGCGCTTCAACCACGGCCTTGATGTAGAAGGACATAAAGCCCAGACGCACACCGTGACGCTTCTCGAACGCATCGCCGTACTGCTTACGCAGATCCATAATCGGCTTCATGTTGATTTCGTTGAAGGTCGTCAACATGGCGGTGCTGTTCTTGGCTTCCAGCAGACGCTCCGCAACACGCTTACGCAGGCGCGTCATCGGCACGCGTTTTTCGCTGCGGTTAGCCACTGGCTGCTGGGCAGTCTGTGCGTCAGATGCAGGCGCGGCGGCTTTGTCAGCCTGCGGTTTGTTCGCCAGATGTTTTTCAACATCTTCACGCGTTAAGCGACCACCTACACCCGTGCCTTTGATCTGTGAGGCATCAAGGTTGTGCTCAGCAATCAGACGACGAATCGCCGGACTCAGTGCATCGTTGCTCTCTTCTTCCAGCGACGCGGTTTGACGCTGAGCGGGGGTGGATTCGTTGTTTTCCACTTTTGCGCTGCTTTCTTTGCCCGCACTGTTGCCTTCTTTCAGGCGACCGAGAATCTGGCGAGAGGTGACGGTTGCCCCTTCCTCTTCCAGCACGGCTTCCAGTACGCCGTCCGCAGACGCTGGCACTTCCAGAACGACTTTGTCGGTTTCAATTTCGACGATGACTTCATCGCGACTGACTGCATCGCCTGGTTTCTTGTGCCAGGTTGCTACTGTGGCATCGGCAACCGATTCAGGCAGGTCGGGAACGAGAATATCTACGCTACTCATTATCTTTCCTTTTAATTAATTGACGTTCAGTGCGTCATTAACCAGGTCTTGCTGCTGTTGTTGGTGTACGGACATATAACCCACGGCCGGTGAAGCCGATGCCGGGCGACCTGCATAGCGCAGTGTTGCACCAAACGGCACCACATCACGGAAATGGTGCTGGCTACAGTACCAGGCACCCTGGTTCAGTGGCTCTTCCTGGCACCAGACAAAATCCTGTACGTGGGAATACGCTTTTAATGCTTCCTGTACCGCCTGATGCGGGAACGGGTAAAGCTGTTCGATACGCACGATGGAGACGTCGGTTTTCTCGTCCTTACGGCGCTGTTCCAGCAGATCGTAGTAAACCTTACCGGAGCACAGTACGACGCGCTTGATACCTTGCGGATCCAGGTCATCGATTTCGCCAATCGCTGGCTGGAAGCTGCCGTTTGCCAGCTCATCCAGCGATGAAATCGCCAGCGGATGGCGCAACAGCGACTTCGGTGACATCACTACCAGCGGACGGCGCATCCCGCGCAGCGCCTGACGGCGCAGCATGTGATAAACCTGAGCCGGTGTGGACGGAACGCAGACCTGCATGTTCTGCTCAGCGCAGAGTTGCAGATAACGTTCCAGACGGGCTGAGGAGTGCTCAGGCCCCTGACCTTCATAACCGTGCGGCAACAGCATGACCAGGCCACACATACGGCCCCATTTTTGCTCGCCAGAACTAATGAACTGGTCAATCACCACCTGTGCACCGTTAGCAAAGTCACCAAACTGCGCTTCCCAGATGGTCAGGACGCGTGGCTCTGCGGTGGCATAACCGTATTCGAAGGCCAGTACGGCTTCTTCAGACAGAACGGAGTCCCAGACTTTGAACTCACCCTGGCTGTTATGAATATGGTGCAGTGGCGTGTAGGTTGAACCGTTGGCCTGATTGTGAATAACGGCATGACGGTGGAAGAAGGTGCCACGGCCAGAGTCTTCACCTGACAAACGTACCGGAATGCCTTCATCAACCAGTGTCGCATAGGCCAGAGTTTCTGCGCCGCCCCAGTCGAAGGCTTTCTCGCCTTCGGCCATCAGCTTGCGATCGTTATAGATCTTGGCCACGCGCGACTGCACTTCAATCTGCTCAGGAACCTGGCTGATACGTAATGCCAGTTCCTTGAGGCGCTTCATGTCAACCTGTGCCGGGTAAGGCTCGTCCCATTCGTGGTTCAGATAAGGCGACCACGTGAAGGAGTGCAGGCTCATCGGACGCCATTCCGGTACCACGCAGTCGCCCGCATCGAGCGCATCGCGGTACAGGTTCACCATCTCGGTAGCATCTTCCTGCGACGCGACACCTTCGCCTTCCAGACGATCGGCGTAAATTTTACGCGGCGTCGGATGCTTTTTGATTTTCTGGTACATCAACGGCTGGGTAGCACTTGGCTCATCCGCCTCGTTGTGACCATGACGGCGATAGCACACCAGATCGATAAACACATCGCGTTTGAAGGTGTTGCGATAGTCCAGTGCCAGGCGGGTCACAAAGGCCACCGCTTCCGGGTCATCCGCGTTGACGTGGAAAATCGGTGCCAGCACCATTTTACCGATGTCAGTACAGTACGGCGTTGAACGCGCATCTTTCGGGTTGGAAGTGGTAAAACCCACCTGGTTGTTAATGACGATACGTACCGTACCACCCACTTCATAGCCGCGCGCCTGAGACATGTTCAGGGTTTCCTGAACCACGCCCTGACCAATCACCGCCGCATCACCGTGAATGGTGATAGGCAACACTTTATTGCTGACCGGTTCGGCCAGACGATCGAGACGTGCACGGACCGATCCCATGACCACCGGGCTGACAATTTCCAGATGAGACGGGTTAAACGCCAGCGCCAGATGCACCAGCCCCCCTTCGGTTTCGATATCCGAAGAGAAGCCCATGTGATACTTCACATCACCGGTGCCCAGATGCTCTTTGTGTTTGCCGGAGAATTCGTCGAACAGATCCTGTGGCTTTTTACCCAGAACGTTAATCAGTACGTTAAGACGGCCACGGTGCGCCATCCCCAGCACCACTTCACGTGTGCCGCTTTTGCCCGCATGGCGAATCATCTCGCGCAGCATCGGCACCAGCGCATCACCGCCTTCCAGCGAGAAGCGTTTTGCACCCGGGAATTTAGCGCCCAGATATTTTTCCAGCCCTTCTGCCGCGGTCAGCTCTTTCAGGAAACCTTTTTTCTCTTCGCCACTGAATGACGTCTGGCTCGCACCGGATTCGATACGCTGCTGAATCCAGCGTTTCTCTTCGGTGTTGTTGATGTGCATGTACTCTGCACCAATCGAGCCACAGTAGGTCTGCTTCAGCGCCTCGAACAGATCGGCCAGCTTCATGGTTTCTTTGCCAATGGCAAACGAACCTACGTTAAAGCTTTCCTGAAAATCGGCGTCGGTCAGATCGTGAAAAGCCGGGTCGAGATCGGCAACGCGGTCCTGTTTCCACAGGCCAAGCGGATCGAGATTTGCTTCCTGATGTCCGCGGAAACGAAACGCGTTGATCAGCTGCAGCACTTTCACTTGTTTGGAGTTGGTTGCCGGATCGGTAACTGAGGAGGTGTAACGAGATGCGTCTTTCGCCAGGCGACGGAAATATTCGCGAGTTGCGGAGTGGAACTGCTCAGGTTTCACTCCCGTGCCTGGTAACTGTTGGAACATCGAGCGCCACACTGCATCCACAGAGTCAGGATCGGTCAGGAAATCCTCATAGAGTTGCTCTATGTAAGACTGATTCGCGCCGGCCAGCCAGGAGGAGTCCAGCCAGGGCTTCATCGCGCTGTTCTGCATTGTGATCCCTTAAGCAATGTTATGCTTTTTTGAGGTTTCATTTGTTGCCGCTTTCGCGGTTTGCCGTAGTGAGTTCAGCGATACGAGCACTGTGCGCAGCGCGCGCCCGGCCCGTAAGGGAACCTTTGTAAACGTGGTCGGGACCGCGTTTACAGAGGCTTCCGTAAAATACCGGGAACCCAGGGTTCCCGGTGGTACCACTACGCGCTGCGTTGCAGCAGCATCGACTTAATGTGGCCGATAGCGCGCGTCGGGTTTAGCCCTTTAGGACAAACACTTACACAGTTCATGATGCTGTGACAGCGGAAAACGCTGAATGCATCGCTCAGATTATCCAGACGCGCATCCGTTTCCGTATCACGGCTGTCAATCAGGAAGCGGTAAGCGGCCAGCAGGCCTGCAGGACCAATAAACTTGTCCGGGTTCCACCAGAACGACGGGCAAGAGGTTGAGCAACAGGCGCAGAGAATACACTCATACAATCCGTCCAGATGCTCACGCTCGCCCGGCGACTGCAGATGCTCACGCGCTGGCGGGTTTTCACCGTTATTCAATAAGAAAGGCTTAATTTTCTCATACTGGGCATAAAACTGGCCCATGTCCACCACCAGGTCGCGCACGACCGGCAGGCCCGGTAGAGGACGGATAACGATTTTCTGCTTGCCGTTGCCCAACGCCGAGACCGGCGTGATACAGGCCAGGCCGTTTTTCCCGTTCATGTTCAGGCCGTCTGAACCGCACACGCCTTCACGGCATGAGCGACGAAACGCCAGGGTAGGATCCTTCTCTTTCAGACGGATCAGCGCATCCAGCAGCATCATGTCACGGCCGTCTTCCGCTTCCAGGGTATAGTCCTGCATGCGCGGTTTGTCATCGACGTCCGGGTTGTAACGATAGATCGAAAATTCAAGTCTCATGATGATCTCCGCAATTAGTAGGTACGCGCTTTCGGCGGGAAGGCCGCACGCAGTTTCGGTTGCATGTTCACCTCACGGCGCGTCATGCTTTCCGTTTGCGGAACATAGAGGCTATGGCACAGCCAGTTGGCATCATCACGTTCCGGATAGTCGAAGCGGCTGTGTGCGCCACGGCTCTCAGTGCGGAAGTTGGCCGCTACTGCGGTGGCATAAGCGGTTTCCATCAGGTTATCCAGCTCAAGGCACTCAATACGCTGTGTATTGAAGTCAGGTGAGCGGTCATCCAGGCGCGCGGACTTCAGACGCTCACGGATCTCTTTCAGTTCAGCAAGCCCCTCACGCATCGCATCGCCTTCACGGAATACCGAGAAGTTGTTCTGCATGCAGCGTTGCAACGCCTTGCGAATTTCAACCGGATCTTCACCCGTGGTGTTATTTTCCCAGCGGTTGAAACGCGCCATCGCCGCATCAATGTTTTCCTGGCTGGCTTCACGCAGCTCACCCTGCTCTTCCAGACATTCAAGCAGATGCACGCCAGCCGCACGACCGAAGACCACCAGGTCCAGCAGCGAGTTGCCACCCAGACGGTTCGCCCCGTGTACCGATACGCAGGCGATTTCACCCACTGCAAACAGGCCTGGAATCACTTCGTCTTCGCCCTGCTCATTCACACGCAGCGCCTGACCGGTGACTTTTGTTGGCACGCCGCCCATCATGTAGTGACAGGTTGGGATAACCGGAATTGGCTCTTTAATCGGGTCAACGTGAGCAAAGGTACGGGACAGCTCAAGGATGCCCGGCAAACGCGATTCCAGCACTTCCGCACCCAGGTGATCGAGTTTCAGCTTGATGTGCGGGCCCCATGGACCGTCGCAACCACGACCTTCACGGATTTCCACCATCATGGAACGGGCCACCACGTCACGACCGGCAAGGTCTTTGGCGTTAGGCGCATAGCGCTCCATGAAACGCTCACCGTGTTTGTTCAGCAGATAACCGCCTTCACCACGACAGCCTTCGGTGACCAGTACGCCAGCACCGGCGATACCGGTTGGGTGGAACTGCCACATTTCCATATCCTGCACCGGCACGCCCGCGCGCAGCGCCATGCCAACACCGTCGCCGGTATTGATGTGGGCGTTCGTCGTGGACTGATAAATACGTCCAGCACCGCCCGTCGCCAGAATGGTCGCCTTGGCTTTGAAATACACGGTTTCGCCGGTTTCCATGCAGATTGCCGTACAGCCTACGATGGCACCGTCGTCATTTTTGACCAGATCCAGTGCATACCATTCGGAGAAGATAGTGGTTTCATTTTTCAGGTTCTGCTGATACAGCGTATGCAGCAGTGCGTGGCCGGTACGGTCGGCCGCTGCGGCAGTACGCGCCGCCTGCTCACCGCCGAAGTTTTTCGACTGACCACCAAACGGACGCTGATAAACGCGGCCGTCATCAAGACGGGAGAAGGGCAAACCCATGTGCTCCAGTTCCAGAATCGCTTCCGGACCGACGTGACACATGTATTCTATCGCGTCCTGGTCACCGATGTAGTCGGAACCTTTGACGGTGTCATACATATGCCATTCCCAGTTATCGTCATGGGTGTTACCCAGCGCAACGGTGATTCCGCCCTGCGCGGAGACCGTATGGGAACGGGTCGGAAAGACTTTGGACAACAGGGCACAGGTCTGGCCCGACTGGGAGATTTGCAACGCCGCGCGCATACCCGCGCCGCCTGCGCCGATCACCACGGCATCAAATTCTCTTACTGGTAAACTCATTTACACACCCCACACCACAACAAATCCATAAATTGCATAGGACAACAGCGCCACTACGATGACCAACTGCAACAGCAGACGCGTTGCCAGCGGTTTAACGTAGTCCGTTAAGACCTGCCACATACCGATCCAGCCGTGAATCAGAATGGAAAACAGCGTCAGGAGCGTGAACACTTTTGTAAATGCAGAAGCGAAGAAGCCACGCCAGATGTCATACGTCAGCGTGTCTGTCATCACCACGAAACCGAGGAGATAGATGATGTAAAGCGTGATGAGGATTGCCGTCGCGCGCAGCAGCAGCCAGTCCTGAATGCCATTGCGACCCAACGCGGATGCATTGCTTACCATACGAGGACTCCTGCTAAAATTGAAAGCACGACAGTAATACCAAACGTCACCTGCGCAGAACGCTTACCTGCTTCGAGCGTTTCGGCCAGATAACCAAAATCCATTAACATATGACGTATCCCGCCCACTGCATGATAGGCCAGCGCAGTCAAAATGCCCCACATGATGAACTTCGCAAAGAAGCCATTCATGACAGAGGCAGCGTGCTGGAAACCTTCAGGAGAAGAGAGGGAAAGACCGAGAAGCCATAACAGGATGCCGAGAGCAACCAGGGTGATGACGCCGGAGACGCGGTGAAGAATGGACGATATTGCAGTAACGGGAAACCGGATCGTCGAGAGATCCAAGTTGACAGGTCTTTGTTTTTTCACGGTTTTGCCCACACAGCTCTTTTTTATTTTGCTTCCTCCGGACATAAGACCTGAATCCTAAACGTGTTCAGACTTTATCCGTCACCAAAATAGCAACATCCAGTGTTAAATGACATGTTACAAACGCTGGGTGGCTCCTGGTGTCAGGGTATTCCGGAGACCTGGCCGGAAGTATAGGACGATCACATTCTGATTACAATTCCCCTACAAACTCTTTGGAGAATTTTGGGTGGAACAGTGATCATTCTCACGTTTTTCACAATTCATACAAATTTAATTATCTGATTTGACAATAGTTCAACAATTCAGTTACAAACTATCCCGATAAAATTCTATGATGCACAAAAGTTATGGGGATACACTTTCTCCTAAGCTCAAGTTATGTAACATTGCCACTAACAGCTTTTAAAACCATCAGGTTATTGGTTACAAAGAAGTTATGTCCTGACCGGATCTTTAACAACCGCGATATGCACATGTCACGGCTTTACTTTTCCTGTGGAACGCGCCTCTCACTCTGTACCCTTCACTGCTTATAATGCAGAGTGACATCGTGAAGTACTGCCTAAATGCAACATGCGCGCGTTTCAGGTGTCGAAAGATCCTTACCTGCCCAAGGCGCTATGGAGACGAAAATGACAGATAAAAAAGTGACGCTAACCCTACCCGACGAAAAGCCTGTTGAACTGAAAGTGCTGCAAGGCACGCTGGGCCAGGATGTCGTCGATGTCCGCGAACTGGGTTCTAACGGCCTGTTTACCTTCGATCCTGGTTTCACGTCTACCGCGTCCTGCGAGTCAAAAATCACCTTTATTGATGGCGATGAAGGTATCCTGCTTCACCGTGGTTTTCCCATCGATCAGTTAGCTACCCACTCTAACTACCTGGAAGTGTGCTATATCCTGCTGAATGGCGAAGCCCCGACTCAGAAACAGTTTGAAGAGTTCAAAGTCACCGTTACCCGCCACACCATGATTCATGAGCAGATTACCCGTCTGTTCCACGGTTTTCGTCGCGATTCACACCCAATGGCGGTAATGTGTGGCGTGACCGGCGCACTGGCTGCGTTTTACCACGATTCGCTGGATGTGAACATTGAGCGCCATCGTGAAATCGCCGCTTTCCGCCTGCTGTCTAAAATGCCTACCATGGCAGCAATGTGTTACAAATATTCCATCGGTCAGCCGTTCGTTTATCCACGTAACGACCTTTCCTATGCCGGTAACTTCCTGCACATGATGTTTGCAACGCCTTGTGAAGAATACAAGGTTAACCCTGTGCTTGAACGCGCCATGGATCGCATTCTGATTCTGCATGCCGATCACGAGCAGAACGCCTCAACCTCGACCGTCCGCACGGCAGGTTCATCCGGCGCTAACCCGTTTGCCTGTATCGCGGCCGGTATCGCGTCCCTGTGGGGACCGGCGCACGGCGGGGCTAACGAAGCCTGTCTGCGCATGCTGGAAGAGATCAGCACCGTTGAACACATTCCTGAATTCGTGCGCCGTGCTAAAGACAAGAATGACTCCTTCCGCCTGATGGGCTTCGGTCACCGTGTTTACAAAAACTATGACCCACGCGCGACCGTTATGCGTGAGACCTGTCATGAAGTGCTGAACGAGCTGGGCATGAAAGATGACCTGCTGGAAGTGGCGCTTGAGCTGGAACACATTGCGCTGAACGACCCGTACTTCATCGAGCGTAAACTCTATCCAAACGTGGACTTCTACTCCGGTATTATCCTGAAAGCCATGGGCATTCCGTCTTCCATGTTTACTGTGATTTTTGCCATGGCACGAACCGTTGGCTGGATCGCCCACTGGAAAGAGATGCACGACGAAGGCATGAAAATCGCCCGTCCGCGTCAGCTGTATACCGGTTATACCGAGCGCGACTTTACGTCACAGCTGGACAAATAAGACTGTCGCCTGGGCGAATAGCGCACCGGGCCCTTGACGACACAACGGCTATGCTGACAAGGCATAGCCGTTTTTTTGTGCCCGAAGGATGCAGGTTCCGTTGAGATCGGACAGGTTTGACCTTATCGCTAAAGATGCTATCGGATCACGGCAACATGTTACTTTTTCGCGGCTGTTTCGCCAGCCTGAGCCGCTCTGAATTTGCGCCACTCATCCCGCGTCACCTCCCAGAGTTCGGCGTCATGTTCGCCTGAGACATAGCGTTGCGTTTCGGTCCGGACGAGGCGCATGCCGCTTTTGACCGAGATCGCGACCGAACGCACGTTTGCTGCGGCTTTGGGCGTTCTAATACCGGTTTATTCAGCACATTGAACCCGTAATCGGTAACGGCATTACTGGCCTCCGTCATGTAACCCTGCCCCTGCCATTCCGGTACCAGCCAGAAGCCGCGATGGTTGTCCGGCGTGTCCTTCAGGCTGATGACCCCAATCAGCATCGTCGCCGCGTCCCTGCGCCGTATCGTCCAGAACCAGCCTTTTCCCGCCTCTACAGCAGGTAATGCCGTTCGCAACAAAGTCTCTGGCGGCGCCGTCCGGATAGGGCCAGGGCACCGAATCGATCAGATAGCGGACAATTTCCCATTGAGGAAACACCACCTGAATCGCACCCGCGTCCTGCAGGGTGAGCGGTTTTAAAATCAGCCTTTCGGTCAGAATTTCAGGCGTCATGATGATCGCCCTGCAACAGAAAACGGAATGATTAACGGAGCCTGCCTGTCAGGCCCGCCTGTCTTTTATACCTGGCAGCCCGGACACCAGTAAAATGGCCTGGAGGATAACACGCCCTTCTCAATCACCGTGCCGCAGCGCCGACAGGTCTTGCCCTGACGATGAAAGACTTCAAAACGAAAGGCGGCTTCGCTGTGATACTTTTTCATTGTGCCACGCATGCGGTAGGCATGACGCGGTACGGACAGCAGCGCGTCACTGAAGGCATCAAGCTGTGACTCGCTTAGCGACTGCGCGTTATGGTGTGGAAGCAGCTGTGCCAGCCAGAGGATCTCCACGCGCAGATAGTTGCCTAATCCGGCCAGAAACGCCTGGTCCAGTAATAAACCGCTGAACTGGCGACGGCGGAAGCGCGCTGAGAGCAGGCGCTGCTTTACCTCCTCCGGCGTCAGCGCGTGGCTTAACACATCAGGCCCAATGCGATTCAGGAACGGATGACTGGCCAGGGTTTCCGCATTCAGCAGTTCAATATCCGACGCGCTGTACAGCAGTATGGCCTGATCTGCCGTTGCCAGGCGCACACGCAGCTGCCGTTTCGTCTCGGGCTGCACGTCTGGCGACACGATGCGCCAGACGCCGTAAAGTTGATTATGCGAATAGAGCGTCAGACCATTGCTGAAATGTGTCAGCAACGCTTTGCCGCGCGTTTCGATCGACTCTACCTTTTCTCCCACTAATGTGGGCTCGTAAGTTTTTAATGCAGGGAAAGCAAACCAGACGTCGGCCAAAGGCTGCCCGACAATGGCCATTTCGAGCTGATCCGCCACACGGCGAATCTCCGGTCCTTCTGGCATCACTCGTCCTCTTAATGGGTTGCGCCACCCGCTTCCTTGAGATCGTCGGCGGTTTCCAGCGTGGCCTGCACCGCGATTTTCAGTGCCTCGATCACGGTTGCGGCGGGCATACTGGGTGCACCTGGGTGATGCACCGCCTGTTCAGGCAGGTAGGGAATATGAATAAATCCGCCACGCGCCGCGCTGTCATGTTGATGCAGCCAGTGCAGCAGACCATACATCACCCGGTTACAGGTAAAAGTGCCGGCGGTTTGCGACACCGATGCCGGAATACCGGCTTTGCGCACGGCGGCCACAATGGCTTTGATCGGCAGGCGTGAAAAGTAGGCGGCCGGGCCATCCTGCGCAATCGGCTCGTCCACGGGTTGATGGCCCGCGTTATCGGGAATGCGGGCGTCATCGACGTTAATGCCGATGCGCTCGACGGTGATATCACTGCGCCCGCCCGCTTGCCCTACGGCAATAATGGCATCCGGCTTACTCTCTTCCAGCGCCTGATACAGCACGTCCAGCACCTCGCTAAAGACCACCGGCAGTTGGCGCGTCACGATACGTGCCCCGCCAATCTGCTGGCCTTCAAGCGCGCTGACCGCCTGCCAGGAGGGATTAATGGATTCGCCACCAAAGGGCTCAAACGCCGTCATCAATACCGTTTTCATGCTGCCTCACAGAAACATCAGAAAATAGAGTAAAAAAACGTTAACAATTAACAGTAGCACACCGGTTGGGACCTGAGCTTTGATGACCGCGTTACGGTCCGGCAACTCCAGCAGCGCGGCGGGCACGATATTAAAGTTCGCGGCCATGGGTGTCATTAACGTGCCGCAGTAGCCGGAAAACATGCCGATGGCCGCCATGACAGCCGGATTACCACCATGTTGTAGCACCAGAATGGGAATCCCCACACCGGCAGTAATAATCGGGAAAGCGGCAAAGGCGTTGCCCATGACCATAGTCAACAGCGCCATGCCAACAGCGTAAACGGTCACCGCAATAAAGCGGTTATCGACCGCCAGATAATGTTCGGTCAGATGCGAGATGGCGCCGCCTACGCCCGCAGCGGTGAACAACAGCCCCAGCGTGGCCAGAATTTGCGGTAGCAGGAAGGCCCAGCCCACACAATCCAGCAGACGCCGGGTTTCCTGCATCGACTGAACCGGCTTCTCATGCGTCAGTTTCATGGCGATTAGCCAGCCCAGCAGGCAGCCCACCGTCATGGAAAACAGCGTGACCAGAGTGGCATGATTGCCGGGTCCAAATACCCCGTTCTGCAAACCGGGAATATTATTAAAGGCCAGAACGCCGATCACCGTTACCACAGGAATCGCTAACGCAGGCAGAAAGAGTTTATTTTTAAGGCGTTGTGCGCTGGCCTCTTTTTCCTCTTCGCTGCGTTGATGGTAGCGACCCAGCTTTACGCCACCACAGCCGGCAATTAAGCCCATCAGCACAACTGCCACACCCACGGTAATATGCAGGGTGCGCGTGCCGCTCTGTGTTGATCCCATCAGCTGTGACATCAGCTGCGTTGTCCAGTCCCCCACCAAAAAAATCAGACCGTATAAGCCCCAAAACAGGCCGGTGGTAAAGCGACGTGGGTTCCCGCTGTCACGCCAGGATAAGAAAGCCACGACAAGCAGAATCACGCCAGCCAGCCACATCAAATATTGTTGCTGGAACATTAGCGATCTCCTCTGGCGTTGATGGCCTGGCTGTTGATGGCGCTCAGCTCACGCGCGAGCTGACGGTCCAGCCTTATCAGGCGTGCGGAGTGAATCAGAAAAGCCGCAACGGCCGTCGGAATGCCCCACAGCGCGATATGCAGCGGCTCGGTCTGAATACCGGCGGACTCCTGCATAAAGTTGTGCATAAAGATGATGGCGCCAAAGGCGACAAAGATATCTTCGCCGAAGAACAGGCCGACGTTATCCGTCGCAGCGGACATGGCTCGCAGGCGATGGCGAATCTCAGGCGCCAGTTCACCGTAACGGCTTTCGCTGGCCCCTTCGGCCATCGGTGCCAGCAGCGGCCGTACCATTTGCGGGTGACCACCCAGGCTGGTCAGCCCCAGCGCCGCAGTGATCTCGCGTACAAACAGGTAGACGATGAGCAGTCGCCCTGCCGTCGCCGTTTTAATCTGGGCGATCCACGTCTGGGCGCGCTGTTTCAGACCATGGCGCTCCAGCAGCCCAATGACCGCCAGCGGCAACAGCAAAATAAGCGGCAGATTGCGGGTATTCAGGAAGCCCTCGCCCAGTTTTTGCAGAATATCGCCCAGCGGCATCATGGCGGCAATCCCGGTGACGAAGCCCGCGACGATCACCACCAGTACTGGATTAAAGCGTAAAACGAAGCCTACTACGATGGCCGCAATGCCCAGTAGTGGCCAGAGATTCACTACGCTGTCCATATTTTCCCCTTGTGATAGACCAAAAAAGCCTGAGCTTATCAGCCCGGCGGTGCTGTTTTATTGACTGGTTACAGCAATATTGTTATTCGCGAAGCTGGCACGCAATCGTTGAGCGAACTGCAGCGCGTGCGCGCCGTCACCATGCACGCAGACGGTCTGCGCGTTAACCGCTACCCACTCACCACTTACGCTTTTTACCCGCCCCTGCTGGACCATCATCAACGTCTGATCGATTGCCTGAGCGTCCTCTTCAATTAGTGCGCCGGGTTGACCGCGAGGGACCAGTGCACCGCTGCTGAGATAACCGCGATCGGCAAAAACTTCCTCGCGGGTTTTCAGGCCATGGTGCGTTGCCGCACGAATCGATTCGCTGTTCGCCAGCCCCACGACGATCAGTCCGGCATCGACGGCCTTAACAGCACGCGCAATGGTATCCGCCAGGCCTGCGTCGGCGGCAGCCTGGTTATACAACATCCCATGCGGTTTCACATGAACTAACGATTGCCCTTCGCTCTCCGCCAGGCTTTTCAATGCGCCGACCTGATAGATGATTTGTGCGTAAAGGGTTTCTGGCGGCAGTTGCATGGCGCTGCGACCAAAATTCTCCCGATCAGGGAAGCTGGGATGCGCACCAATCGCCACACCGAACGCTTTGGCCCAGCGAACGGACTGCAGCATCATTTCTGCATCGCCCGCGTGAAACCCGCAGGCGATATTGGCGGAGCTTACCAGTTGCAATAGCGCACGATCGCTACTGCCGCCCTCGCCCAAATCGGCGTTTAAATCAATTTTCATTAGCCAGTCCCCATGCCATTTGATCCAGTGCGTGCTGTTGCTGCCGCTTTGCCGTCTGCGCTTCCTGAGCCGTGCAGAGAACGAAATGGAGGGGCTCTCCCAGACGGACCTGCGCAAGATGATAGAGATCGCTCTCTATCACGCAGGCGATGCGCGGATAGCCCCCGGTGGTTTGTGCATCCGCCAGCAATACAATGGGTTGTCCGTTTCCCGGCACCTGAATAACGCCGGGTACCAGTCCATGAGATAGTAGCTCGCGGGAGGTATCACGCTGCAAGGTTGGCCCCTGCAAACGGTAGCCCATGCGGTTGCTTTGCGGATTCAGCGTCCAGGCCGCTCGCCACAGTCTTTGCTGCGCCTCTTCACTGAACTCATGATATTCCGGCCCCGGCAGCGCCCGAATGCGATTGCCCCACAGCAACTGCTTCACCCCTTTCTTCTGCGTAAAGGGCTGCCCTGGTTTGCCCAGAGGAATACGATCGCCATCCTGCAACGTGCGCCCCTGGAAGCCGCCAAACCCGGCTTTGATATCTGTGCTGCATGAGCCCAGTACCTCTGGGACATCGAATCCTCCCTGTATTGCCAGATAACTGCGCATACCGTGGAGCGGTTTCTTTAACAACAGCACCTGGCCTTTTTTAACCGGCAGTCGCCAGCCCGTCCAGACGGGTTTCCCGTCCAGTTCGGCCTGACAGCCGGCGCCCGTCAGGGCGAACCAGCCATCGCGGCTGAACTCGGCTTTAAACTGGCCCAGCACTATTTCCAGAACGGCGCTGCCCGGCGGATTACCGACCAGTAAATTTGCTGTGATCATGGCAGGCTGATCCAGAACGCCACTGACGCCGATACCGAACTGACGCCAGCGGTTGCGGCCCAGATCCTGAATACTGGTAGCCAGCCCCGCCCGAAGAATTGTTAACATATACCTTCCTTTTGCGGCACAAACCGGACTTTGTCGCCGGGTTGCAGCAACGTCGGTGGCTGCTGTTGCGGAGTGAAAAGCGCAACCGGGGTTTGACCAATCAACTGCCAGCCGCCCGGAGAAGCCAGCGGATACACGCCCGTCTGGCTCCCGCCTATCCCTACTGAACCCGCCGGTACGGCTACGCGGGGTTCCGCGCGGCGCGGCATGTGCAGGCGGGGATCAAGCCCGGCCAGATAGGGGAATCCCGGTTGAAAACCAATAAAAAAGACGTCGTACTCGCGACTGCTGTGTAACTCGACCACCTGCTTTGCTGACAGGCCAGCATGATCCGCTACCTGAAGCAGATCGGGGCCAGCTTCACCGCCGTAGATAACCGGCACGTTTACCAGACGAGACCCGGTGGTCTGCGCTTCGCTTTCCAGCCACCACTGCTGAAGCTGCGCTGTGGCCTGCTGCGCGTCGGAGGGCGCCTCCTCCAGCAACAACGTGAGGTTATTCATGCCGGGAATCACGTCCCGTATCGCGCCATGTGACTGTAAGCGCTCGCTCAAATGCCAAATTCGCTGCTGGCTGGTGAGGGAAACCGGCGGAGCCAGCTCCAGCACCACCGCGCGTTCGCCCAGCATGTAGCATCGTGTTTCTTGCAACGCGTACCTCCCGGTCAAAAAAATGGTTGCGCTCAGGCAGTATGCTGGCGTCCAAAAGCAGGCACTGATGTTGCGGCCTTAGGAAGGTAGTTATCCGAAAGTGACAGAGATGTGTCAATAGATTTGGGTTCTGCCGCGTGATACAGAACCCGGAAGATCAGGCAGGATTGGGGATATCAATAAAGGTCACGTCAAGGCCATGCTCTGCTGCCAGCCACTCGCCCAGCGCCTGAATGCCGCAGCGTTCGGTGGCATGATGGCCCGCGGCAAAAAAGTGCAGCCCCTGCTCACGTGCGCTGTGAATAGTCTGCTCTGACACTTCGCCAGTAATAAAAGCGTCTACCCCAAAGCCAGCCGCAGCGTCGATAAATCCTTGCCCACCGCCGCTGCACCAGGCTACCCGACGAATGGCAGCAGGTGCATTATCACCGCAGTGCAGCGGTTGACGCCCTAATACCTCGGTAATACGCTGTGCCAGCTGCACACCGGTCATGGGCTGTGCGAACTCGCCCCATGGCACCAGCGGCATGATCTCACCTGCCACATCGATCCCCAGCAGCCTGGCCAGTTGCGCGTTATTCCCTAACTGCGGGTGCGCATCGAGCGGCAGGTGCCAGCCATAGAGGTTGATATCGTTAGCCAACAGGGTGCGCAGTCGTTGGCGCTTCATCCCTTTAATGACCGCAGGCTCGCTTTTCCAGAAATAACCGTGATGGACCAGCACGGCATCGGCCCGGCGGGCCACCGCTTCATCCAGTAATGCCTGGCAGGCGGTCACGCCCGTAATCACCGTTTTTACCCTGGTGCGGCCTTCAACCTGAAGGCCGTTTGGCGCATAGTCGCTAAAGGCAGCGGTATTGAGCTGCTGGTTGACGATTTTTTCTAACTCGTAGTGATTCATTTCTGCTCCTTGCCGCCTCAGGCCGCGTTTTTCGCGCGCTCAAAGGCGTCGAGTGTCTTTTTACGTGCGTCCTTATGTTCCACGATTGGCGCCGGATAATCGAGTTTCTTGTTATTTTTCTGCGCCCATTGGTGAGGCTGATGGATATCGCTGTCGGGCACCTCTTTCAACTCTGGCAGATAGCGGCGAATAAACTCCCCCTCTTTATCGAAGCGCTCGCCCTGGTTGGTCGGGTTGAAGATGCGGAAATAAGGCGCCGCATCGGTGCCGGTTGACGCCGCCCATTGCCAGCCGCCATTGTTGGCAGCCAGGTCGCCATCGATCAACTGCTGCATGAAGTACCGCTCGCCTTCTCGCCAGTCGATAAGCAGGTCTTTCACCAGAAAGCTGGCGGTAATCATGCGAAGTCGGTTGTGCATCCAGCCAATGGTCTGCATCTGACGCATGGCGGCATCCACAATGGGATAACCGGTTTTCCCCGCCTTCCAGGCGTCGAAGTGCGCGCTGTTACGTTGCCACGCCACGTTGCGTGTCCAGTGAACAAAAGGCTGATGTTTGCACAAGCGCGGATGCGCCACGATGAGGTGACGGTAAAATTCACGCCATATCAGTTCGTTGATCCACACGGCAGCCGGGCTGCTATCCAGCGCTTTGGGTTGTTCATGCAGGATTCGATGCAGACATTGCCGCGGCGAGAGCACGCCGGTAGAGAGATAGACCGATAAACGACTGGTGCTGTCCAGCGCGGGCAAATCGCGCTGCTTTGCATAATCGAGCACCGCCTGTTTGGCAAACTCACGTAACCGCTTAACGGCCGCCTGTTCACCAGGCGGAAACAGCGCCGTGTCGATATCTGCTTGTGGATAATCGAAAGGCGGAAGGCTTTTTGGCGCCTTAAGCGGCGCACCTTCACGGGCTTTGGGGGCTGGCACACACTCGGGTAAACCCTGTTGTAGCCGCCGTAAGAAGGCCTTGCTGAACGGCGTAAACACTTTATACATCTCACCATCACCGGTTTGAATACTGCCCGGTGGCAGCAGCAGACTGTCATCAAAGCCCTGGCAGACGACGTTCGCCTCATGCAGGCGTTTTTCTGCACTGGCATCCCGTTCACGCTCATTCACTTCATACTGGTAATTGTAGAAAAGCTTGTCGACCTGCTGCTTCTGGCAGAAGCCGACCAGAAAATCGACGCTGGCCGCGAAATCATCACACTGATGAAAATGAAGCGGAATGCCCCGCTCCGCGAGGGAGGACTGCAGCATATCCAGACTCTGATGAATAAACGCGACCTGGCGGGCCGCCATCTCATGTTGCTGCCACTGCCCGGGCGTTGCGATAAACAGCGCAATCACCCTGGCATCAGGTTGGGTGCAGGCCGCGTGCAGCGCCAGATTATCGTTAATACGCAGGTCGTTTCGCAGCCAGACTAAATGCGTGGTCATAGTACTCCTGAATCATTGTCCGTATCGCAGACGCAGAGCTTCGGGGTAAGGATCAAAGTAACGCTGCTGCGTCAGCCAGGGGTGCGGATATTCCGCCATATAGTGCTTAAGAATCGTAATGGGTGCTAACAGCGGTTGCGTTCCCTGCCGGTAGCAGTCAATCAGCGACGTCAGTTCTTTGCGCTGAGGAGAACTTAACTGACTACGGAAATAACCCTGAACGTGCATCAAAACGTTAGTGTGATTCGTGCGGGACGCTGGCTGTGACATCAAATCCATCAGGCGGCTGCGGTATTCAAAGGCAAAAGCCTCCAGCGATTCCCACTGGTTCATTGAGGCAATAAACGGCCCGAGCTCACGGTATTTCTTCTGGGAATGCGCCAACAGCAGCAGCTTGTAACGACTGTGAAAAGCAATCAGGTTGTGGCGAGTCAGGCCCTGTTTCAACATCTGATTAAACTCATGCAGGGCACAAATCCGGCCAATAAAATTTTCGCGCAGGGTGGGATCGTTAAGGCGACCATCTTCTTCAAGCGGTAGCCAGGGCATTTCGCGCTGCAAAAAGGCGGTAAAAATGCCGGTGCCTGCTTTGCGGTTATTGTTGGTGGCGGGTTCATAAATTCTGACCCGTTCCATGCCGCAGCTGGGTGATTTTGCGCACAGGATGTAGCCACAAAGATGATGAAGAGATTTAACGCGGTTTTCGGACCAGTCGCGCATTTTATCAGTGATGTCCTCTCCGCCCTCTTTGCTGAAGCACAGGTGCAGAGCGTCATCATTGCCCATTTTAACGAGGCGTAAGGCCGGGCGAGGCGTAGGAAGGCCAATCGCCATTTCGGGGCAGACAGGTTCAAAACGTACAAAAGGGGTGAGTTGCTCAGTAGCGAAAGCCAGTCGCTTATGGCCGCCATCGAATCTGACGCTCTCACCAAGCAGACAAGCGCTGATTCCAACCGGAATTTTCTCACTCATACTTGTACAACCTCCGAAAACTTGTAGAGGTTTAAGTGTAGCGCAAAATGGTGGGGAAATCAGCCTGTGGGGCTTTGCAGATGACGGTAATGATCAAAAAAAACCCGTTCCCCGTCATAAAATCCAGGGAGCGGGCCAGAAATTCAGTCGCTGAGGCGGTTTAATGCGGTTTGATTACCAAAAGACACCGGCAGCGGCTTCAGACTGTGCCAGCCAGACCGGCTTGGCGCTGGTTTTGCACCACATACGATGCAGATAGCTGTAAAAGCGGGCACGATCCTTGCGAAACAGCATGACCGGCAGAGCCAGCAGGCCCAACAGGATAACCAGCGTACGGCGCAAAATGATTTTTTGACGAGAATAAGTCCGGTACATGGATTCCTCCTGACGAAAAGTTGGTTAAATGTGATCTGCATCTAATATTACGCCTGATTGTGTAATTTTACTACTCATCTGACCACTAAATTTGACTCTTTTTTGTACTGTTAATGACAATCTGAAAATTAGTTACATTTTGGTTAAATAATGGTTTTGACGATGATCTTTGGCGCGATTCGATGGCAACACGGACGAAAGGCTGAAAAGTTGATACAGTGTGTTTTCCCTTTTCAGGCAATGGCAGGACAGGCGTGACCACGGTTTTAATCATTGAAGATGAGAAAGAAATTCGCCGCTTCGTGCGCATCGCGTTGGAAAGCGAAGGCCTGAAGGTTTTCGATGCCGAAACGCTACAACGTGGGTTGATTGAGGCGGCGACGCGAAAACCCGATCTGGTCATTCTCGATCTCGGCCTGCCCGATGGCGATGGCAAAACCTTTATTGGCGAGCTGCGTCAGTGGAGCGCGCTGCCCGTGATTGTGCTGTCGGCCCGAATCGACGAACAGGATAAAATTGACGCGCTGGATGCAGGGGCCGACGATTACCTGACGAAACCCTTCGGTATTGGTGAACTGCTGGCACGCGTTCGTGTCGCCTTGCGCCGTCATGCCGGACAACATAGCGATCCCAAGGTCAGCTTCGCCGACGTTACCGTGGATATTGCGGCACGCAGAGTGCTGCGCGCTGGCGAGGAAGTACACCTTACGCCGATAGAGTTTCGTTTGCTGACGACGCTGCTGAACAACGCGGGCAAAGTGCTGACCCAGCGGCAGCTGTTGAGTCAGGTGTGGGGACCAAACGCCGTTGAGCACAGCCACTATCTGCGGATCTATATGGGGCACCTGCGGCAAAAGCTGGAGGCGAATCCCACCCAACCGGTACATCTGCTCACGGAAACCGGCATCGGCTACCGGTTTATGCCATAAAAAAAGCGCCACCTGGGCGCTTTTTCATTTAACAGGCAAATCAGGCGTTTTTCAGCACTTCGCTGACAATCTCTACCGCTTCTTTTTCAATTTGCGCGCGGTGTTCTGCGCCTAAGAAACTTTCACAATAGATTTTGTATGCATCTTCGGTGCCGGAAGGACGGGCAGCAAACCAGCCGTTTTCCGTCATCACTTTCAGGCCGCCGATAGACGCGCCATTGCCCGGCGCAGCGGTCAGACGCGCGGTGATCGGATCGCCCGCCAGGGTGTCAGCACTCACCATTTCAGGTGACAGCTTAGACAGCGCCGCTTTCTGTGCTGAACTGGCTGACGCCTGCAGGCGATTGTAGCTGGGTGCACCGAAACGCGCGGCCAGCTCATCATAGTGCTCCTGCGGGTTCTTGCCGGTGACCGCGGTAATCTCGGCTGCCAGCAGACACATGATGATCCCGTCTTTATCGGTGGACCAGGGCGTACCGTCAAAGCGCAGGAATGAAGCGCCCGCACTCTCTTCCCCACCGAAGCCAAAGCTGCCGTCGAACAGGCCATCCACGAACCACTTAAAGCCAACCGGCACTTCCACCAGCTTGCGGCCGATGTCGTTAACGACGCGGTCGATCATGGCACTGGACACCAGGGTTTTCCCCACGGCAACGTCTTTGCCCCACTGTGGACGATGCTGGAACAGATAGTTGATCGCAACGGCCAGATAGTGGTTCGGGTTCATCAGGCCGGCAGGCGTGACGATACCGTGGCGGTCGTAATCGGGATCGTTGCCAAACGCCAGGTCAAATTTGTCCTTGTAGGCCAGCAGGCCCGCCATGGCAGATTCGGACGAGCAGTCCATGCGCACCACGCCGTCTTTATCCAGATGCATAAAGCGGAACGTCTGATCAACGGCGTCATTCACCAGGGTCAGATCGAGCTTGTAGTGCTCAGCAATGCGCTGCCAGTAAGCGATGCCGGAACCGCCAAGCGGATCAACACCGATCTTCAGGCCCGCTTTTTGAATCGCCGGGAAATCGATGATCTGTGAAAGGCCTTCAACATAAGGCTGGATCAAATCTTTCTCAACCACGTGACCGCTGGCCCAGGCCTGGTCCAGTGGCAGACGCTTCACGCCTTTCAGGCCCTCTTTCAACAGCTGATTCGCGCGATCTTCAACCACTTTGGTGACGTTGGTATCTGCAGGGCCACCGTTCGGCGGATTGTATTTAATCCCGCCATCTTCAGGTGGGTTGTGCGAAGGCGTAATAACGATGCCATCCGCCAGCTGATCGCCCGATTTATTGTGCTCAAGAATGGCGTTTGAAATCGCCGGCGTTGGCGTATAGCCATTATCCTGTTGAACAATCACGTCTACGCCGTTTGCGGCCAGCACTTCCAGCACGGACAACAGCGCAGGTTCAGAAAGCGCATGCGTATCTTTACCCACGTAGCACGGACCGGTAATTCCGTTCTTTTTACGCTCTTCGGCAATCGCCTGAGCTATCGCCAGGATGTGCTTTTCGTTAAAGCTGTGGCGTCCTGCGCTACCGCGATGGCCTGATGTGCCAAATTTCACCGCATGTTCCGGGTTAGCCACATCGGGCTGCAGGACATAATATTGTGAAGTTAATTGTGCAACGTTAATCAAATCGCTCTGCTGGGCAGGCTGCCCGGCACGGGGGTGATTGGCCATTGGCGCTTCTCCCTGACGCTTCAGTTTAAATGGTGCCGCAAACTTTCTCTGCCAGTTCCGACGGGAACTGCATCGACAGCATAATGTGTTCAACCATGCTGCGTTTGCGACCGGTATTGGTATTGGTAATAACCCAGTACGGCGTGCCGGGAACGTGCTTCGGCTTGGTATGGGTACCGCTTTGCAGCAACGTATGTTCATCGCCCGCGAAATAGATGCGCGTGCGGCCCTGCAGCGACATGGTCGCCTCGGCAAACGCTGCGGTATCCAGACGATAGAGCGTTGACAAGATTAGCATAAAGCGGTTAACCGCCCGCTTCTGCTCCGCATATTCATCCGACAGCAGTAGCTCACGCACTGCGCGAACACGATCCTGAGGACGCGATTCATTACCTGCCGACGGTGCCGCTTTAGACGGGGCCGGTGCAGAGACGGCCTGCGTGTCATTGACCGCCGCTGACTGACCGGCAGTAAACTTCAGCATACGGCGCAGAATATCGGATGCACTTTCGCCAATGTGTTGCGTGTGGCTGGCAATATAACGGTAGAGCTCTTCGTCAACTTCGATCGTTTTCATCTTATTCCGTACGGTTTTTTTACTCACGACAGAACCCGCAATTTTCTGAATACCCCGAAGTGCTGACAGGCATTTCAAAAGGAGGCAGGTTCTAACATGAAGATTATAAAGTTAAATTCAGACAGGCTGATAGCATTCAAACGGTTTATGGGCAAAAGTCAGAATATGTCCTAATGCCGCCGGAAGCAGCGCGCCTGAAAAGGTAAAACCATGATAACCTAAGCTCAGGTCTCACACTTAAGAACTTTGCTATGATTTTGAATGCGCGCCTGCAAACTGAACAATCTTCTTCTGATTCCACGCCTGTCCTGCTGATTCATGGTCTGTTTGGCAGTCTTGATAACCTTGGCATTCTGGCCCGAGGGCTTAAAGACGATCGACCGCTTATTCAGGTTGATGTGCGCAACCACGGGCTATCGCCGCGCGCAGACGAGATGAATTACAGGGTGATGGCTCAGGACATGCTGGATACGCTGGATGCTCAGGGGATTGAACGGATCGCGGTCATTGGTCATTCCATGGGCGGTAAGATCGCTATGACAATGAGCGCGCTGGCACCAGAACGTATCGAACAGATGGTGATGATCGACATCGCGCCCGTTGACTATCAGACACGTCGGCATGACGAGATTTTCGCCGCTATCCGGGCCGTCACGGCCGCTGGCGTCACCTTGCGCACTGAAGCCGCAGAGATCATGCGCAACCACATTGATGAGGACGGCGTCATTCAGTTCATACTGAAATCATTCAGTCAGGGCGAATGGCGCTTTAATGTCCCGGTGTTGTGGGACAACTACGCGCTGATCTCCGGCTGGCAGGAGGTGCCTGCCTGGCCACATCCCGCGCTGTTTATTCGCGGTGGCGACTCACCTTATCTGGATAATCAGTATCGTGACGCGTTACTCAGGCAGTTCCCGGCCGCGCATGCACATGTAATCGGTGGTGCTGGTCACTGGGTACATGCTGAAAAACCTGATGCCGTTTTACGCAGTATTCGACGCTTTTTTGCGCTTTAAAACATCTTAACTGGCTGTAAAAGTTTAAGATTGGCGTCCGCGGTTAGCCTGGAGTATGATGGCGCGCTAAATTTTTGCCGTGGGCGCTGTTGCCCGCGGGAAGAGTCAATACTTTAATCTGCGCAGCGGAAACGTCTCGTTCGCGCCCACTCAGTTGTACTAAGTCATGGCAAAAGAACACACTGACCGTACGACGCTCGATCTATTCGCTAACGAGCGTCGACCTGGTCGCCCAAAAACCAGTCCGCTTACGCGTGATGAACAACTGCGTATCAACAAACGCAATCAACTGAAACGTGACAAAGGGCGCGGACTTCGTCGTGTTGAACTCAAAATGAACAGTGAAGCCGTTGAAGCGCTGAATATGCTGGCTGAGCAGCGCAATCTCAGCCGCAGCGAATTAATTGAACAAATGCTGCTGGCACAACTCAAACTGGACTCACGCGGGTAAACCGCACACAGAAACAAATGTCGCGGCTTTACACATTCCGCCCTTTTGCGCGGTCTGCTATCATTTGCTGAACAGGCTCCGACATTCATTCTATCATCAGGATTTAAGAGGTTATTTTACCCATGGCAATCGTAGGCATCTTCTTTGGCAGCGATACCGGTAACACCGAAAACATTGCAAAAATGATCCAGAAACAACTGGGTAAAGACGTTGCAGAAGTTCACGACATCGCGAAAAGCACTAAAGAAGACTTAGAAGCCTTTGACATTCTGCTGCTGGGCATCCCCACCTGGTATTACGGTGAAGCCCAGTGCGACTGGGATGACTTCTTCCCGACGCTGGAAGAGATCGACTTTAACGGCAAGCTGGTTGCGCTGTTTGGCTGTGGTGATCAGGAAGACTACGCAGAGTACTTCTGTGATGCCATGGGAACCATTCGCGACATCATTGAACCTCACGGCGCCATCATCGTGGGCCACTGGCCGACCGAGGGTTACCATTTCGAAGCGTCAAAAGGGTTGGCTGATGACAACCACTTCCTGGGTCTGGCTATTGATGAAGATCGCCAGCCAGAGCTGACCAACGAACGCGTTGATAATTGGGTTAAGCAAATTTTTGATGAGCTGCAGCTCAAAGAAATCATTGAAGCCTGATCGCGCTGAGCTCAGTGTGGACGCAGGTTCACACTGGGCGAATGACTTTTCCTATAAAATTAATAGCTACATTTTTGTAACTTTCCCCATTTAATCTGTAGAATACCCGCATCGATCATCTGCTTATTTCCCTGGAACTGAGATGACAAAACGCGAAATGCGACTCGTCCGCTTTCCATGCCATGCGCAGCCAACATCGCCGCTGGCGCATCGCAAGGACATCGGTTTTCATTTCAGCGCATCAGTTCTATAATGAGACGCAAATGAGAATGGCGGTCGATCGACATACAGGCTACGTGCCACAAGAGTGACTAAAGTAACAGGACAATATCCGCATGACTGACAACAATACCGCATTAAAGAAGGCTGGCCTGAAAGTCACATTGCCCAGACTCAAAATTCTGGAAGTGCTTCAGGAACCTGCATGCCATCACGTCAGCGCGGAAGATCTGTATAAACGCCTGATCGACATGGGCGAAGAGATTGGACTGGCCACGGTCTACCGTGTGCTTAACCAGTTCGATGATGCAGGCATCGTGACCCGCCACAACTTTGAAGGCGGTAAATCGGTGTTTGAGCTGACGCAGCAGCACCATCACGACCACCTGATCTGTCTGGATTGCGGTAAAGTGATTGAATTTAGTGACGAATCCATTGAGACGCGTCAACGTGAAATCGCAACCCGTCATGGTATTAAGCTCACCAACCACAGCCTGTACCTTTACGGTCACTGTGCACTGGGCGACTGCCGTGAAGACGAAACGCTGCACGACAAATAAGCGCTTTGGGGTATAAAGTAAAAAAGCCGATGTTTACATCGGCTTTTTTATTGCTGTCGCTCAGGTCACGAGCGTTTCCTGCAGGTAGCGCCAGCGCGGAACAGAGGTGGTGCAGTCCAGAATCGCCAGCGAAATACGGCTTTTATTTTCACCATTCATCATCTGCAGTTCACGGTACTGAATCGTCACTTCGTTCGCATGCTCAGAAAGAATCACGTGCTCACTGGTCGCAATGCGCATCCCTTCCCTTGCCCCCTGCAGTCGTCGAAAAAGATCTTCAACCTGATCCAGGTTCAGCTGTTTTCCCTGCGGCGTGACCATCTTAAAATCGGGATGAAAGTGCGAGAGCAGCAGATGAAAACTGTCTCCACCATCCCGACCATGATTAAAAATATGTTCAATAAGCTGATGTAACACGACAACGCTATGTTTGGCTTCCTGTGCAAAAAGTGTCATTTTTTCCTTTTAAACCCACAGACTGATACTTCAGAGGGTTAGCCTACCTGAAAAAAAAGAATTAACACTGGGAAATTTATTAAAAAAATTAAACTGAGAGCGGTTCCACAAAAATAAAATTAATACGCGGATTCTGCTCAGGAGAAACGTCGGTACTAAAAAAAATCGCCGCAATAAAAAAGGGCGATAAGTCGCCCTTTCGATTACCCTGCGGTCAACATCACAGAGACATTATTCGCCGATTTTCGCCCAGGTATCGCGTAAACCTACCGTGCGGTTAAACACTAACTGTGAAGGGGTTGAATAAACGCTGTCGGCACAGAAGTAGCCTTCGCGCTCAAACTGGTAGGGCGCGCTGGCCACCGCATCACGCAGGCCGGGTTCAACAAAGCCCTGTTTGACTTCCAGCGAGTCAGGATTAATCGTGGTCAGAAAATCGTCTGCCGCGCCAGGATTGGGTACGCTAAACAGGCGATCGTAAAGACGGAACTCAGCGGGCAGCGCATGTTCAGCAGACACCCAGTGAATCACGCCTTTGACTTTACGGCCGTCAGCAGGATCTTTGCTCAGCGTATCCACATCACAGGTGCAGTAGATGCAGGTGATATTGCCTTCTTCATCTTTCGCGATGCGCTCGGCCCGGATCACGTACGCATTACGCAGTCGCACCTCTTTACCCAGCACCAGGCGTTTATACTGCTTGTTAGCTTCTTCACGGAAATCGGCCCGATCGATCCAGATTTCGCGGCTGAACGGCACGTCGCGCGTCCCCATCTCTGGTTTGTTAGGATGGTTCGGCATGCTAAGCACTTCGTTATGGCCTGCGGGCAGGTTTTCCAGCACCAGCTTCACCGGATCCAACACCGCCATCGCGCGTGGCGCATTTTCGTTGAGATCGTCGCGGATACAAGACTCCAGCGAGGCCATTTCAACAATGTTGTCCTGCTTGGTGATACCAATACGCCGGCAAAACTCACGGATTGAGGCCGCGGTATAACCACGACGACGCAGGCCGGACACGGTTAACATACGGGGATCGTCCCAGCCTTCCACATGCTTCTCGCTGACCAGCTGCGTGAGTTTGCGTTTTGACATCACCGCATACTCAAGATTCAGGCGCGAAAATTCGTACTGACGTGGATGAACCGGAATCGTGATGTTGTCCAGCACCCAGTCATACAGACGGCGGTTATCCTGGAACTCCAGTGTACAGAGTGAATGCGTAATGCCTTCCAGCGCATCGGAAATGCAGTGGGTAAAATCGTACATCGGGTAGATGCACCATTTGTTGCCGGTTTGATGATGCTCAGCAAACTTAATGCGGTACAGCACCGGGTCGCGCATAACGATAAAGCTGGAAGCCATATCAATTTTTGCACGCAGACAGGCTTTACCTTCTGCAAATTCACCGTTGCGCATTTTTTCAAACAGGGCAAGGTTCTCTTCCACGCTGCGATCGCGGTATGGGCTGTTTTTACCCGGCGCGGTTAACGTTCCCCGGTATTCACGAATTTCTTCAGGGGTCAGTTCATCAACATAGGCCAGTCCCTTTCCGATCAGTTCAACCGCATACTGGTAAAGCTGATCAAAATAGTCAGATGAATAACGAACGTCGCCACTCCACGAAAAACCCAACCACTGCACATCACGCTTGATGGATTCAACGAATTCCATATCCTCTTTAACCGGATTGGTATCGTCAAAACGCAGATTGCACTCGCCCTGATAGTCTTGTGCAATACCAAAATTCAGGCAGATTGATTTAGCATGACCGATGTGCAGATAACCATTTGGCTCTGGCGGGAAACGGGTATGCACACTGCTGTGCTTCCCGCTCGCCAAATCCTCGTCAATAATCTGACGAATAAAGTTAGTTGGGCGGGCTTCAGCCTCACTCATCTCAAAATCCTCAACGCGTAGAAAGGGTGGTTTATACCACGTAATATCCGGGTATGATCCACAAAGCGTTGCAGAGAAACAACCGTTTGTTGGGCGTTTAAAATAAAAAAGCAGGAATCGCTTCCTGCCTTTTGTTGTTGATACAGCGAATTAGCCTTTAATTTCATACAGCGGGGTTTCACCCGCGATCACCTGGCCCTGCGTCAACAGCGTTAATCCTGCGAAGTCTTCTATATTGCTGACCACCACCGGACTTATCATCGAGCGGGCATGGGCGTTGAGATAGTCAAGATCCATCTCCAGCACCGGCTGACCTGCCGTAACCTGAGCGCCCTCTTCCACTAAACGGGTAAAGCCCTGACCGCCCAGCGCCACGGTATCCAGCCCCATGTGCACCACGATCTCCACCCCGTTTTCACTTTCCAGGCAGAACGCATGGTTAGTGTTAAAGATTTTCACCACGGTGCCCGCAATGGGGGCCACCACGCGCGTGTCGCTGGGCTTGATTGCCACACCGTCGCCGACCGCTTTACTGGCAAAAGCCTCATCCGGTACGGCATCCAGCGGCACAATTTCACCGCTTACGGGCGCCACTAAGGTCGCGATAACGCGTTTTTCACTGTTTAACACAGCCTGAGGTTTCACGTCGCTGGCCACAGCGGGTGCGCTGGCGGTGCTGGCGGTTGCGGCTGCAACCGGGCCTTTCACCAACACTTTTTTCATGGCCATGGCGATACTTTCAGCCTGTGTGCCGACGATAATCTGAACGCTCTGCTTGTTGAGGCGAATCACACCTGAGGCACCCAGGCGTTTCGCCACGCCTTCATTAACCTGCCCGGCATCCTTCACATTCAGACGCAGACGCGTAATGCAGGCATCGATCGCGGTTAAGTTGTCTGAACCGCCCACCGCGCCAATGTAACGACGCGCCAGAGATTCGGTCGCGCTCTCACCGTTGTCGGTCGTATCCACATTCACTTCATAACCATCGGTTTCATCGCCAGCAACCGCCAGCTCACGGCCCGGCGTCATCAGGTTGAATTTTTTGATAGTGAAACGGAACACAACATAGTAGATAACGAAGAACACCAGCCCTTGCGGAATCAACATGTACCAGTGCGTCGCCAGGGGATTGCGGGATGAGAGCACCATGTCCACCAGCCCCGCGCTGAAACCAAAGCCGGCAATCCAATGCATGCTGGCAGCAATAAACACAGACAGACCGGTCAACACAGCATGGATGACATACAGTACCGGGGCCACGAACATAAAGGAAAATTCCAGCGGTTCGGTAATGCCGGTAAAGAAGGCTGCAAAAGCCGCCGCCAACATGATCCCGCCGACCTTCGCCCGATTTTCAGGACGAGCGCAATGGTAAATCGCCAGCGCTGCGCCGGGTAAACCAAACATCATGATAGGGAAAAAGCCCGCCTGATAACGGCCCGTGATGCCCGGAATAGCGGTGCCATTCGCCAGCGACTGCGCACCGCCGAGGAATTTAGGAATATCGTTGATGCCCGCGACGTCGAACCAGAACACGGAGTTCAGCGCATGATGTAAGCCCACCGGAATAAGCAGTCGGTTGAAGAAGGCATAGACGCCAGCCCCTACCGATCCCAGCTTCTGGATATGCTCACCAAAGCTCACCAGGCCATTAAAGATAACTGGCCAGATATACATCAGGATGAACGCGACCAAAATCATCAGGAACGAGACCAGGATCGGGACCAGACGACGGCCGCTGAAGAAAGAGAACGCTTTGGGCAGTTCAACATGGCTAAAGCGGTTGTAGACTTCGGCTGACAGAACCCCAACCAGAATACCGACAAACTGATTGCTGATCTTCCCAAAGGCCGCAGGAACCTCAGCTACCGGTATTTTCTGAATCATCGCCACGGCGGCGGGCGAACACAGCGTCGTCACGACCAGGAAACCCACAAAGCCGGTCAACGCCGCCGCGCCGTCTTTGTCTTTTGACATACCGTACGCCACGCCAATCGCGAACAGCACCGACATGTTTTCAATGATCGCGCCGCCGGATTTAATCAGCAGGGCGGCAAAGGCATTGCCCGCCCCCCAGCTGTCCGGATCGATCCAGTAGCCGATCCCCATCAGTATTGCTGCAGCAGGCAAAGTGGCGACCGGCACCATCAGCGCCCGTCCCACGCGTTGTAAATAACTTAACATTGACCCTTCCCCCTATGAACTGACTCTGTAGCTATGCTGCCGCTTAATGTTGTTATGTCAGCAGCAAGCCTCTTACGGCATTACACTCAATGCTGTGGAGTGTAATAACAATTTAATTCGCTTCACAAATTAATAGCTACTATCTGTGACAATTATCACCATAAATCGATTTTTGATGTCACTCACGCTGGCTATAAAGGCTAACTTATTTTATGATGCGAAATATCAAGATGTGCGCTTTCTTACACCTTTTGCGCCTGTCACTTCAGGCCTGACCGACGTATTAGCTGCACGTCTGACCGTTAACTCACATTCGAGGTGCACTATGAGACTGATTCCTTTATCCACCCCCACTCAGGTCGGCAAATGGGCGGCGCGCCATATCGTCAATCGCATCAATGCGTTCAATCCTCGTGCTGACAAGCCTTTCATCCTGGGACTGCCCACGGGCGGGACTCCGCTGGAAGCCTATAAGCATCTGATTGACATGCACAAAGCGGGCCAGGTCAGCTTTAAACATGTCGTGACTTTTAACATGGACGAATACGTGGGCTTGCCGAAAGATCATCCGGAAAGCTATCACAGCTTTATGTACCGTAATTTCTTTGACCACGTTGATATTCAACCTGAAAACATTAATTTGCTGAATGGTAATGCGCCAGATATTGACGCAGAATGTCGCCGTTATGAAGATAAAATTCGCGCCCTCGGTAAAATCCATTTGTTTATGGGCGGCGTCGGTAATGATGGTCATATCGCCTTTAACGAACCGGCATCCTCATTATCTTCACGCACCCGCATTAAAACGCTGACCCACGACACGCGCGTGGCGAATTCACGCTTTTTTAACGGTGATGTTGACCAGGTGCCTAAGTATGCGCTGACCGTTGGTGTGGGTACGCTTCTGGATGCCGAAGAAGTCATGATCCTGGTTACCGGGCACGTAAAAGCCCAGGCGTTGCAGGCTGCTGTTGAAGGTAACGTGAACCATATGTGGACGATTAGCTGTCTGCAGCTTCATCCTAAATCCGTGGTGGTCTGTGATGAACCTGCCACCATGGAGCTAAAAGTAAAAACGGTAAAATACTTCCGTGAAATGGAAGCGGAAAATATGCAGGGCGTTTAATACAATCATTTCGTCACCTGCGGTTAGACGCATTAACGGCAGGCAAGCCGGGAGAACAAGATGTACGCATTAGTAAACGGCCGTATCTACAGCGGCGATGACATTTTTGATAATCATGCTGTCGTCATCGCTGACGGCAAAATTGAGCGGGTTTGCTCTCTGGCAGCCTTGCCGCCAGAAACAGAACAGCAGGATGTTGGGGGCGCAATTATCGCACCCGGCTTTATTGACTTGCAGCTTAACGGCTGTGGAGGCGTGCAGTTTAATGACGATATCAATGCCATCAGCGTGGAAACGCTGGAAATCATGCACCGCGCCAATGTTAAATCCGGCTGCACCAGTTTTCTGCCAACGCTGATTACCAGCAGTGACGAACTCATGGTACGCGCCGTCGAAACCATGCGCGCCTTTTTACAGAAGTATCCTCACTTTCTGCTGGGATTACATCTGGAAGGTCCGTGGCTGAATGTCGCCAAAAAAGGCACCCATAACCCTGCCCTTATTCGCCAGCCTGATCCGAAGATGGTCGATTTCCTGTGTGAGAATGCGGATGTGATTAGCAAGGTCACACTGGCGCCAGAAAGGGTCGGCAGCGCCGTGATTCGCCAACTCAGGGACGCCGGTATTGTGGTGTCTGCGGGTCACTCCAATGCCACCTTCGAAGAAGCCAAAGCGGGTTTTGCCGCCGGCATCACCTTTGCGACGCACCTTTATAATGCCATGCCGGCCTTTGCTGGGCGTGAGCCGGGCCTGATCGGTGCGCTGTTTGATGCGCCTGATGTATACTGCGGCATCATTGCGGATGGTTTACATGTTCATTACGCTAACGTTCGTAATGCCAAACGCATTAAGGGTGACAAGCTGGTCCTGGTTACCGATGCCACTGCGCCCGCAGGTGCCACAATCGATAAGTTTATTTTTGCTGGTAAAACAATATATTATCGTGATGGACTCTGTGTTGATGAACATGGCACGCTGAGCGGTTCAGCACTGACGATGATCAAAGCCGTGCAAAACAGCGTTGAACATGCAGGCATTCCACTGGATGAAGCGCTGCGCATGGCATCACTGTATCCGGCACGGGCAATGGGCGTAGAAAAACAGTCAGGCACTATCCAGGCAGGAAAACTGGCCAATCTGACCGTATTTACACGCGACTTTAAAATTATTAAGACGTTAGTCAATGGAGATAACGTCCTGAGCGAGTAAGCACTGAATGACTACTGGCGGCCAGACACAAATTGGAAATGTCGATCTTGTCAAACAACTGAACAGCGCAGCCGTCTACCGGTTAATCGACCAACAGGGACCGATTTCGCGCATTCAGATTGCGGATCTGAGCCAACTCGCGCCCGCCAGTGTGACCAAAATTACCCGCCAGCTTATTGAGCGCGGCCTGATCAAAGAGGTGGACCAGCAGGCGTCCACCGGCGGTCGCCGCGCCATCTCCATCGTCACTGAAACCCGTCATTTTCACACTATCGGCGTGCGCCTCGGCCGCAACGATGCGACCTTAACGCTGTTCGATTTAAGCGGTAAATCGCTGGCTCAACAGGATTATCCCCTGCCGCAAACCACGCAGGACACGCTGGAGCAGGCGCTGTTCGATGCCGTTGCGCATTTTATTCAGCAAAGCGAAGCGAAAATTCGTGAGCTGATAGCCATTTCGGTGATCCTGCCTGGCCTGGTCGATCCGCATAATGGCGTTATCCGTTATATGCCGCACATTACGGTGGACCAGTGGCCTCTGGTGGCCAATCTGAAAAAACGCTTTAAGGTGACCAGCTTTGTGGGGCATGACATTCGCAGTCTGGCGCTGGCAGAGCACTATTTTGGCGCAACCCGTGATTGTGCCGATTCGATATTAGTGCGCCTGCATCGGGGAACGGGCGCGGGGATTATTGCCAACGGACAAATATTCCTGGGCAGTAATGGCAATGTGGGTGAAATCGGCCATATTCAGGTCGATCCGCTCGGGGAACGCTGCCATTGCGGTAACTTTGGCTGCCTTGAAACCATCGCGGCGAATGGCGCCATTGAACAGCGCGTCAGAGAGCTGTTGAATAAAGGCTACCCCAGCATATTGACTCAGGATGCCTGCCAGATGCCACACATCTGTCAGGCGGCGAACCAGGGCGATGCGCTGGCAAGTGAAGTTGTCGAATACGTGGGTCGCTATCTGGGTAAAGCCATTGCTATCGCCATTAACCTGTTTAATCCGCAAAAAATTGTGTTGGCCGGCGAAATTACGGAAGCTGAACGCGTGTTGCTCCCGGCCATAGAAAGTTGCATTAATACCCAGGCGCTGGCGGCCTTCCGTAAACATCTGCCGGTGGTGCGTTCACAACTTGATCACCGCTCCGCGATTGGGGCCTTTGCCCTGGCAAAACGGGCGATGTTAAACGGCATTCTGCTGCAACATCTTTTGGAAGACTAAGCGCGGCCTTATTCAGCGCGGCGCGTATCGGAACCCCTTTATGACGATTAAAAATGTAATTTGTGATATCGATGGCGTGCTGATGCACGACAATACCGCAGTGCCCGGCGCGAAAGAATTTTTGCAGCGCATCCTGGCGAAAGACATGCCATTGGTGGTGCTGACCAATTATCCTTCACAAACGGCGCGTGATTTGGCAAACCGTTTTTCCTCGGCGGGAATCGACATACCGGATTCGGTGTTTTACACCTCAGCCATGGCCACCGCGGACTTTTTACGCCGCCAGGAAGGCAAAAAAGCCTATGTCATTGGCGAAGGTGCGCTGGTACACGAATTGTATAAAGCCGGTTTTACCATCACTGACGTTAACCCGGATTTCGTTATCGTCGGGGAAACCCGCTCATTCAACTGGGACATGATGCACAAGGCCGCATTCTTTGTGGCAAACGGCGCGCGGTTCATTGCCACCAATCCTGATACGCATGCCCGGGGCTTTGTGCCCGCCTGTGGCGCACTCTGTGCCGGTATTGAAAAGATTTCAGGTCGCAGGCCATTTTACGTTGGCAAGCCCAGCCCCTACATCATGCGCGCCGCGCTGAACAAGATGCAGGCCCATTCAGAGGAAACGGTTATCGTAGGCGATAATCTTCGTACTGATATCCTCGCCGGTTTTCAGGCCGGTCTGGAAACGATTCTGGTGCTTTCTGGCGTATCCACGCTTACCGACATTGATGCGATGCCTTTCCGTCCTGACTGGATTTTCCCGTCTGTTGCCGATATCGACCTCTTTTGATTCATTTTTCTTATGACGCACTGCCAGATTCTGTGGTGCGTCTCACCTTTATGGCTCTCTGTGCTCGTTATCCTCGTTCAAAAAGCGTGCTGTATTTTCATTTCATTGCCGATTCAACAATAAAAACCCAATTCTGTTAGATAAAATTCAATATATCTCGCCACACAACAACATTTTCATCAGCAAAATACGATTCCTCTTGCATTGGGGACCGTAAATAACGCATTTTCTTATACATCACGCAGCAACAGGCTGCCGGACAAACGTAAAATTACATCGCCGCAGGTGAGTTCAGGAGTCAGATATGTGTTCTATTTTTGGTGTGCTGGATCTGAAAAGCGATCCCGTTGAGTTACGTAAAAAAGCATTGGAAAGCTCACGTCTGATGCGTCACCGTGGGCCGGACTGGTCAGGCGTTTACGCCGATGACCACGCCATTCTTGCTCATGAGCGCCTCTCAATTGTCGACGTGAACAACGGTGCACAGCCGCTGTATAACGCTGACCACACCCACGTACTGGCCGTCAATGGTGAGATCTACAACCATCAGGCCCTGCGCGCAAAATTAAGCGATCGCTACGCGTTTCAGACCGGTTCTGACTGCGAAGTCATTCTGGCGCTGTACCAGGAGAAAGGTGTCGATTTTCTTGACGAACTGGAAGGCATGTTTGCCTTCATCCTCTATGACAGCGTTAAAGGCACCTACCTGATTGGCCGTGACCATATCGGTATCATCCCGCTGTATATGGGCAACGATGAGCACGGTAACCTGTTTGTTGCTTCAGAAATGAAAGCGCTGGTGCCGGTATGCCGTTCAATCAAAGAATTCCCGCCGGGAAGCTACCTTTCCAGCACCGACGGTGAAATTCGTCGTTACTGGCAGCGTGACTGGATGGAATACCAGAACGTTGAGAACAACGTGACCGACGCTACAGAACTGAAACATGCGCTGGAAGAGTCAGTAAAAAGCCACCTGATGTCCGATGTTCCCTATGGCGTGCTGCTGTCTGGTGGTCTGGACTCGTCAATTATTTCAGCAATAACCAAACGTTTCGCGGCCAAACGCGTGGAAGATCAGGATAAAAGTGACGCCTGGTGGCCACAGCTGCACTCGTTCGCGGTCGGTCTGGAAGGATCACCGGATCTGAAAGCGGCCAAACTGGTGGCAGAGCATCTGGGTACGGTGCACCACGAAATTCACTTCACGGTGCAGGAAGGCCTGGATGCGATTCGTGACGTGATCTACCACATTGAAACCTATGATGTGACCACGATTCGCGCCTCTACGCCGATGTACCTGATGTCGCGTAAGATTAAAGCCATGGGCATCAAAATGGTGCTGTCGGGCGAAGGGGCTGACGAAGTCTTTGGTGGTTATCTGTATTTCCATAAGGCACCGAACGCGAAAGAATTTCATGAGGAAAACGTTCGCAAACTGCTGGCCCTGCACATGTTTGACTGCGCACGCGCCAACAAAGCGATGTCTGCCTGGGGCGTTGAAGCGCGCGTGCCGTTCCTGGATAAGAAATTCCTGGATGTCGCCATGCGTATCAACCCAAAAGACAAGATGTGCGGCAGCAACGGTAAAATGGAAAAACACATTCTGCGTGAATGCTTCTCCTCTTACCTGCCTGAAAGCGTGGCCTGGCGCCAGAAAGAGCAGTTCTCTGACGGCGTGGGCTACAGCTGGATTGACACACTGAAAGAGGTCGCGGCCAAACAAATCAGCGATCAGCAACTGGCGACGGCGCACTTCCGTTTCCCGTATAACACGCCGGGTTCGAAAGAAGCGTACCTGTACCGTGAAATCTTTGAAGAACTCTTCCCACTGCCGAGTGCTGCCGAGTGCGTACCCGGCGGGCCGTCTGTTGCCTGTTCATCGGCAAAAGCCATCGAGTGGGACGAAGCCTTCAAAAACATGGATGACCCGTCAGGACGTGCCGTAGGCGTTCACCAGTCTGCCTACAAATAAGTGCTATACTGAGTGACAATATGGGCCGTATACGGCCCATCTTTTTTGTTATTGCCGTTGTATTCACTGAAAAATTGCCGAATAAAGCATCACCCTGGTTATAAGCCAGACAAACAGGCGTTTGAAGGCAAAAAACGGCAAAAAACTTGTTGACGCTGTGTAGTCAACTCCGCATAATGCGCCCCGCAACGCCGATGAAGGTTGCGCGAAAAAAAGATGGCTACGTAGCTCAGCTGGTTAGAGCACAGCACTCATAATGCTGGGGTCACAGGTTCGATTCCCGTCGTAGCCACCATCTTTTTTCTGCGGGAGTGGCGAAATTGGTAGACGCACCAGATTTAGGTTCTGGCGCCGCAAGGTGTGCGAGTTCAAGTCTCGCCTCCCGCACCATTTCATGATTCGGCAGCATGGATGGGGTATCGCCAAGCGGTAAGGCACCGGTTTTTGATACCGGCATTCCCTGGTTCGAATCCAGGTACCCCAGCCAATTTCGATGTATCTCGCGGCTGCGAGTGGACGAATGGGATATCGCCAAGCGGTAAGGCACCGGTTTTTGATACCGGCATTCCCTGGTTCGAATCCAGGTATCCCAGCCATCATCGAAAGGCAATACAATTTGGCTACGTAGCTCAGCTGGTTAGAGCACAGCACTCATAATGCTGGGGTCACAGGTTCGATTCCCGTCGTAGCCACCATTTTCTTGGGGTGTCGCCAAGCGGTAAGGCACTGGTTTCTGATACCAGCATTCCGGGGTTCGAATCCCTGCACCCCAGCCATTTTTAGACAATTTGATTTGACACCATTGGGGTGTCGCCAAGCGGTAAGGCACTGGTTTCTGATACCAGCATTCCGGGGTTCGAATCCCTGCACCCCAGCCAAATTAAGCAACAAAGCCCGCTTCTGCGGGCTTTGTTGTTTTTGCCTTCCGGCGACAGGCCACGCATCACGTCAGTGCAACGCGTGGCTGAGGCTTATAATCCTAATGCATAGCGCAGTACCTGACGCTTCAGCACGCCCGAACGTTCGGCGGCAATCAACCCCAGATTACGTATCAGCTTTAGCGGCCCAACCCGGTTGCTAAAGGTAAAATAGAACAGATCCATGCCACTCTGCATCAGCAGGTTATCGTTACGGCGCTGGCGTTGATAGCGCAGCAGTATGCGTTCCGATGACCAGTCTTCTGCTTTATCGCGCGCCTCAATTAATACGTCCATCAGTGCGTCGATGTCCCGATAGCCCAGATTGACACCCTGCCCCGCCAGAGGATTAATGGTGTGCGCGGCATCCCCCACCAGCGCCAGCCCTGGCATAACATAGCGCGAGGCATGACGGCGGACCAATGGGAATCCCCCTGCCGCATGAGCATGAAAACGCCCCAGCCGTGCCGGGAAATGCCGGGCAATCTCTTTTTCCAGCTGCGGCATCGGCATGGCCTGCAGCTGACGAATGCGTGCTGCGGAGTCGTACCACACCAGAGAGGCATGGTTGCCAAACAGCGGCAGAAACGCACGTGGCCCCTGCGGCGTAAAATGCTGCCAGGTGGCATCGCCAGCGGGATGTTCACAGGTAACGCTGATCAACAAACAGGATTGCGCATAGTGCCAGCCATGAATGCCAATCCCCGCCATCTGGCGTACCTGTGAATTCGCGCCGTCTGCACCCACGACGAGTGTTGCGGTGACGGCAGTGCCGTTGCTTAACGACAGCGTCCAGCCGCCATTGCAGGGCTGGAGATCGTCCATCGTCGCCGGGCACAGCAGGGTGATGCCGCGCTGTTCCATCTCCTCCCATAGGGCACGTTGCAACACATTATTTTCAACCATGTAACCGAGTTCCGGCAGCCCCAGCGATTCGGCGTCGAAATTGACCTGCGCCGTTTGCCACTCCCAGGTTTCAAGTTTGCGATAAGGCGCACAGCGCATCGCCTCAACACGTTGCCAGACGTTGAGCTGTTTCAGGAGTGCCACGGAAGAGGATCCGACCGCGGAAATACGCACATCGGGCAGGCTGTGTGGGTCAAAAGGCGGTGGCGTTGCCCGCTCAACAACCGCCACACGAAACTGGTGCTGCGTCAGACCACATGCCAGCGCGGCGCCGACCATGCCACCGCCCACTATCACCACATCAAACCGGTTATCCTGCATCACTTTTATCCCTCTCTTTGACCGCCACTTTTCAGTGCGGTGGTATTCCTGCAAAGTGTACCGGAAAAATGAGGCACGATCAGAAAAGCCCTCAGGCTGGTCACATCCGCAGCAAAGCATTACAATACGCCCCCAGCACTTCACTGCACTGATTTAATGGCTAGCTCGATGACAAAAAAACTGCATATCAAAACCTGGGGATGTCAGATGAATGAGTACGATTCATCTAAGATGTCTGACCTACTGAACAGCACGCACGGCTATACCCTGACAGAGGAAGCCGAAGAGGCGGATATTCTGCTGCTCAACACCTGCTCTATCCGCGAGAAAGCGCAGGAGAAGGTCTTCCACCAGTTGGGGCGCTGGAAAAAACTTAAAGAGCGCAACCCGGATTTGATTATCGGTGTTGGCGGCTGCGTCGCGTCACAGGAAGGCGATCATATTCGCCAGCGTGCGCCATGCGTGGACATCGTCTTTGGTCCGCAAACCCTGCACCGTCTGCCCGAAATGATCAACACCGTGCGCGGCAGCAAAAGTCCGGTTGTGGATATCAGCTTCCCGGAAATCGAAAAGTTTGACCGACTGCCTGAACCTCGTGCCGAAGGCCCAACCGCGTTTGTCTCCATCATGGAAGGCTGCAACAAATACTGTACGTTCTGCGTGGTGCCTTATACCCGCGGCGAGGAAGTCAGCCGTCCCTCAGATGATATTCTGCTGGAGATCGCCCAACTGGCTGCACAGGGGGTTCGTGAGGTCAACCTGCTGGGTCAGAACGTCAACGCCTATCGCGGCGCGACCTTCGACGGTGACGTTTGCACGTTTGCTGAGCTGTTGCGTCTGGTCGCGGCCATCGACGGCATTGACCGCATTCGTTTCACCACCAGCCACCCGATTGAATTCACTGATGACATCATTGAGGTCTACCGCGATACGCCAGAGTTGGTGAGCTTCCTGCATCTGCCCGTACAGAGCGGTGCCGACCGTATCCTGACGCTGATGAAGCGTGCGCATACCGCGCTGGAATACAAGGCCATCATTCGCAAACTGCGTGCGGCGCGTCCGGATATTGAAATCAGCTCTGACTTTATCATTGGCTTCCCTGGGGAAACCCAGCAGGACTTTGAACAGACCATGAAGCTGATTGGCGATATCAACTTCGATATGAGCTACAGCTTTATCTACTCCGCGCGTCCCGGTACACCGGCGGCAGACCTGCCTGACGACGTCAGCGAAGACGAGAAGAAACAGCGTCTCTATATTCTGCAGGAACGTATCAATCAGCAGGCGATGGCCATCAGCCGTCGTATGATGGGCAGCGTGCAGCGCATCCTGGTCGAGGGCATCTCACGTAAAAACGTGATGGAGCTGACTGGCCGCACTGAAAACAACCGTGTGGTCAACTTTGAAGGGCCCGTGGAGATGATTGGTAAATTTGCCGACGTGGAAATCGTGGACGTTTATACCAACTCACTGCGCGGCAAGCTGGTTCGTACAGAAGAGGAACTGGGCCTGCGTGTGGCAGAAAGCCCGGCGTCCGTTATCGCCCGTACCCGCAAGGAAAACGACATCGGCGTTGGCGTATTCCAGCCCTGATGCTTTGTTTTGTGCGGCGGCCCGGCATTTGCCGCCGCACATTCTGCTGTTTTGCACTTGGTTTATGCCAGTGCCGCCCAAATATCACTTCACAAGCTTGCGCCCCGGCGCTACCGCATAAATAATTTCGTTACGATGCATCCGCTTAACGCGTCTGATGCAGCAGCAAACTCTTTCAACTGGCCCTGAGTGACCCAAAGGATTCGTTTGAATATTGAAACCCGTGAAATCGCCCTTGAACCGGCTGATAACCGCCGTCTGATGAGCCTGTGTGGTCCGTTTGACGATAATGTGAAACAGCTGGAACGTCGTCTGGGCATTGAGATTAATCGCCGTGATAACCAGTTTAAGCTGGTAGGTCGGGTGCTGTGTGTGAATGCCGCGGTTGATATCCTGAAAACGCTCTATGTCGATACTGCCCCAGTGCGCGGGGAAATCCCGGATATTGAGCCAGAACAGATTCACCTGGCGATTAAAGAAAGCCGGGTGCTGGAACAAACGGCGGAAAGCGTGCCGGACTATGGCAAGGCGGTCAACATTAAGACCAAACGTGGCGTCATTAAGCCACGTACGCCGAATCAGGCACAGTACATTGCAAATGTTCTCGACCATGACATCACCTTTGGCGTGGGTCCGGCCGGTACGGGTAAAACCTATCTGGCCGTGGCCGCAGCGGTCGATGCGCTGGAGCGTCAGGAGATTCGACGTATTCTGCTGACGCGTCCCGCGGTCGAAGCGGGGGAAAAACTGGGCTTTCTGCCGGGCGACCTGAGTCAGAAAGTGGACCCGTATCTGCGCCCACTTTATGACGCCCTGTTTGAGATGTTGGGATTCGAAAAAGTCGAGAAACTCATGGAGCGCAATGTCATTGAAGTGGCCCCGCTGGCCTACATGCGCGGCCGTACGCTCAATGACGCCTTCATTATTCTTGATGAAAGTCAGAACACCACTATCGAGCAGATGAAGATGTTTCTGACCCGTATTGGCTTTAACTCTAAAGCGGTCATCACCGGTGACGTGACGCAGATTGACCTGCCGCGCCACACGAAATCCGGGTTACGTCATGCCATTGAGGTGCTGTCTGAAGTGGAAGAGATCAGCTTCAACTTCTTCCACAGCGAAGACGTTGTGCGTCATCCCGTAGTGGCACGTATTGTGACCGCTTATGAAGCCTGGGAAGAAGCCGATCAAAAACGCCGCGATCAGCAAGCGGAAGAGCGTAAACGTGATGCCCTTGCGGCTCAGCACAGCGCCCAGGAGAATTCATGAGCGACGTGATCCTCGATCTGCAGCTGGCCTGCGAGCAGACTGATAATTTACCGACTGAAAGCCAGTTTCAACGCTGGCTGGAAGCGGCGGTAACGCCCTTCCAGCCAGAAAGTGAAGTGACCATTCGTCTGGTGGATGAATCTGAAAGTCATGAACTTAATCTGACCTATCGGGGCAAAGATAAACCGACCAATGTGCTGTCATTTCCCTTTGAAGCCCCGCCCGGCATTGAATTACCGCTGTTAGGCGATCTGATCATTTGTCGTCAGGTCGTTGAGCAGGAAGCGCTGGAGCAGGGAAAAACCCCAGAAGCTCACTGGGCGCACATGGTGATCCATGGCACGCTGCATCTGTTGGGTTATGATCACATTGAAGACAGTGAAGCCGAAGAGATGGAAGGTATTGAGACAGAGATAATGCTTGCTCTTGGTTATCCTGATCCGTACATTTCGGAGAAAGAAAACACCTGAGTATCCGATTCAGGCCACCCTGCTGCTGGTAAACAGGCCGGCAGCGTAATTTCCTTACCAGAGAGATCTTTAAAAACCGCCATGAGCGACGACCATTCTCAAAACAGCGATGCACCCAGTAGTAAAAAGGGATTTTTTTCCCTTCTCATCAACCAACTGTTCCACGGTGAACCTAAAAACCGTGACGAGCTACTGGGCCTGATCCGTGACTCCAATCAAAAAGATCTGATTGATCAGGATACCCGGGACATGCTCGAGGGCGTGCTGGATATTGCAGAACAGCGCGTGCGTGACATCATGATCCCCCGCTCCCAGATGATTACGCTGAGACGTAATCAGAACCTGGAAGAGTGCCTCAGCGTGATTATCGATTCAGCACACTCCCGCTTTCCGGTCATCAGCGAAGACAAAGACCACGTTGAAGGGATCCTGATGGCAAAAGATCTGCTGCCGTTTATGAGCAGCGAATCTGAGCCTTTCAGTGTGGAAAAGGTTCTGCGTCCGGCTGTCGTGGTTCCTGAGAGCAAGCGCGTTGACCGCATGCTGAAAGAGTTTCGCTCCCAACGCTATCATATGGCGATTGTGATCGATGAGTTTGGTGGCGTGTCCGGACTGGTCACGATTGAAGATATTCTGGAACTGATCGTGGGCGAAATTGAAGACGAATATGACGATGAAGAAGATCGTGATATCCGCCAGCTCAACCGTCAGACTTATACCGTTCGCGCACTTACCCCGATTGAAGATTTCAACGAGGTATTTGGCACCCAGTTCAGCGATGACGAAGTGGATACCATCGGTGGACTGGTGATGCAGGGCTTTGGTCACCTGCCGGCGCGCGGCGAAAGCATCGACATTGATGGTTACCAGTTCAAAGTTGCCATGGCTGACAGCCGTCGTATCATCCAGGTTCACGTAAAAATTCCGGAAAATTCGGCGCAACCTCAACTGGATGACGAATAAATCTATGGCATTAGCCTCCTTTTACCAGCAGCAGCGGGTCCGTCTGCTGCTGGCTTTACTCAGCGGCGCTTGCGGCACGCTGGCCTTTTCCCCTTATGATTTCTGGCCTGCCGCCCTTGTCTCGCTGTGTGGGTTGCAAATCCTTACGTTAAACCGCACCAGCCCGCAGGCCAGCGCCATTGGTTTCACCTGGGGGTTTGGCCTGTTTGGCAGCGGGATTAACTGGGTCTATGTCAGTATCGCGACCTTTGGCGGAATGCCAGGCCCGGTTAACGTATTCCTGGTCGTTTTGCTCGCCGCCTATCTGGCCGTTTATCCGGCGCTGTTTGCCGGACTGCTCAACCGTATTTGGCCGCGAACCACCCTGTGGCGACTGGCACTGGCCGCCCCGGCACTGTGGCAGATCACGGAATTTCTGCGCGGCTGGATATTAACCGGCTTTCCATGGTTGCAGTTTGGCTACAGCCAGATTGACGGCCCATTAAAAGGTATTGCGCCTCTGGCCGGAGTGGAAAGCATCACCTTCCTGCTGATGATCGTTGCAGGCTTGCTGGTTTACGCCGTTCAGCAACGCCATCTTAAAAGCCTGCTGGGCGCGTTGGCGTTACTGGCCGTGTGCTGGCCGTTGCGCTATCTGCACTGGTATCAGGCGCTGCCGAAGCAGGCGGTCAACGTAGCGCTGGTACAGGGTGATATTCCCCAGTCAATGAAGTGGGATCCGCAGCAGCTGCTTAATACCCTGCGCATCTACAGCGATTTGAGTCAGCCGCTGATGGGCAAAGCCCCCATCATTATCTGGCCTGAATCGGCGATTACCGATCTGGAAAGCAATCAGCAGCCTTTCCTGCGTTCGCTGGATAATGAACTGCGCGCGCGCGGAAGCTCGCTGGTCACCGGCATCGTGGATTCACGTTTAGAGCAGAATCGTTATCATGATTACAATACCGTGATCGTGCTGGGCGGACCGAAGCCCTATAACTACTTCAGCACCAACCGCTACCAGAAAAATCATCTCGTGCCGTTCGGTGAATTTGTGCCTATGGCCGATCTGCTGCGTCCACTGGCCCCTTTCTTTGATTTACCGATGTCCGCCTTTAGCCGCGGTGCTTATCTGCAACCTCAGCTTAATGTGGCCAATTATCATCTGACCACGGCCATTTGCTATGAGATTGTGTTGGGTGAACAGGTGCGCGCCAACTTCCGCCCGGACACCAACTTCCTGTTAACCGTTTCTAACGACGCTTGGTTTGGTCACTCGATTGGCCCCTGGCAGCATTTCCAGATGGCGCGTATGCGAGCGCTGGAACTGGGCAGGCCACTGCTGCGCGGCACGAATAACGGCGTAACGGCCGTGGTGAATGCCGATGGCGATGTGGAGAAAGTGCTACCCCAGTTCACCCGGGATGTATTAGTGGATAATGTGACGCCTACCCGGGGTGAAACACCCTATTCTAAAGCCGGCATCTGGCCGGTGTGGTTAGCCGCGCTACTGAGCGGCGCTATTGCCTTTATCAGGCGTAACCGCTAAAACTCTGCGGCGAAGCGCTGTTTCGCCGCCTCTTCTTCTGTCTGCCTCTGCCTCTCCCTCTGCCTCTGCTTCTACCTCTACCTCTACCTCTACCTCTACCTCTACCTCTACCTCTACCTCTACCTCTACCTCTACCTCTACCTCTACCTCTACCTCTACCTCTACCTCTACCTCTACCTCTACCTCTGCAGTAAAAATGGCTATTTCACCCCATTGTCATTTTGTTTTGGCACGATGATTGCAAAATGTTTCTGCATTCATCGACATTCGGGCCCGTTAACGGACAAGACGCACCAAAAAGATTCCAGATGCGCACCTTTTACGTGCAATGGCGATTATTTGCCTTTTTTTGGTGCGAATGACATCGCAAAAAAGAAACTTTTTTGTTTCATTGAGTTAACAATCCGCTATGTTAGTGAATATTCTTAGCGCAGTTGCGCGAAGGGATAACAAAAAAAGCAGTGCAAAATACACACAACATCACACAATCAGTACAGGGTAGATCCTGTGCACTTTCCACATTAAGGAGTTGGAACATGCAATTACGCAAAGTGGCATTATCTCTTCTGCTGTTAGGCGCAGCAGCGGGAGCGGCCCAGGCGGAAGATCTGAGCGGTACCCTGAAAAAAATCAATGACAATGGCGTCATTGTCATCGGGCACCGTGAATCATCAGTTCCCTTTTCTTATTACGATAACCAGCAAAAAGTGGTTGGCTATTCTCAGGCGTATTCAAACGCTATCGCCGAAGCCATTAAAGCCAAGTTAAATAAGCCCAATCTGCAAATCAAAATGATCCCGATCACCTCGCAAAACCGTATTCCCCTGCTGCAAAACGGCACATACGATTACGAGTGTGGCTCGACCACTAACAACCTTGAGCGCCAGAAACAGGCGGCGTTCTCCGATACCATTTTTGTTATCGGCACCCGTTTGCTGGTTAAGAAAGGCAGCCCAATCAAAGACTTTGACGATTTGAAAGGTAAAACCGTTGTCGTGACCTCGGGTACCACGTCAGAAGTGCTGCTGCACAAACTGAATGACGAGAAAAAGATGGATATGCGCATCATCAGCGCCAAAGACCATGGTGATTCATTCCGCACGCTGGAAACCGGTCGCGCCGTGGCCTTTATGATGGATGATGCCCTGCTGGCAGGCGAACGCGCCAAAGCGAAAAAACCGGACGACTGGGTCATCATCGGGACACCACAGTCTAAAGAAGCCTATGGCTGTATGCTGCGTAAAGAGGATCCGCAGTTCAAAGCCCTGGTCGATGACACTATTGCCAAAGCTCAGACCTCCGGTCAGGCAGAGAAATGGTTCGACACCTGGTTTAAACAGCCTATTCCGCCAAAAAACCTGAACATGAACTTTGAACTGTCTGACGACATGAAAACGCTGTTCAAAACGCCGAATGACAAGGCACTGAATTAACAACGATAACAAGGGCGGCTTCGTCGCCCTCTCGATTGCTGAAACCGCGGCGTGGACAGACAGCCTGAACGGGTCGTTCCCCCGAATCAGGCGAAATTAGCCGCTCATCAATCTTCAGGGTAGCTCTGCTACCCTTTTTTACCGGAGCTCGTTATGGGTATCGATTGGAACTGGGGCATATTTCTCGAACAGGCCCCGTTCGGTAATACCACCTATCTCGGCTGGCTATGGTCCGGTTTTCAGGTGACGATTGCCGTCTCCTGTTGTGCCTGGATTATTGCTTTCTGTGTGGGTTCATTTTTCGGCATTCTGCGTACTGTGCCTAATCGCCTGTTATCAACGATAGGAACCTGCTATGTCGAACTGTTTCGTAATATTCCCCTGATTGTTCAGTTCTTCTTCTGGTATCTGGTTGCGCCAGAGTTGGTAGGACAGGACCTGGGAATGTGGTTTAAGTCGGAGCTGGATCCCAATCTGCAATTCTTTATCTCCTCTGTTGTCTGTCTGGGACTGTTCACCGCTGCCCGTGTATGCGAGCAGGTGCGTGCAGCCATTCAGTCTTTACCGCGTGGACAAAAGAATGCCGGGCTGGCCATGGGGCTGACGTTGCCCCAAACCTATCGCTATGTGCTGTTGCCCAATGCTTACCGGGTGATCGTGCCGCCAATGACGTCAGAAATGCTTAACCTGGTGAAAAACTCGGCTATCGCCTCAACGATCGGCCTGGTGGATATGGCGGCTCAGGCCGGCAAACTGCTGGACTATTCCGCGCACGCCTACGAATCCTTTACGGCGATTACCCTGGCTTACGTGGGAATTAACCTGGTGATTATGGTGCTGATGGGCCTGGTCGAACGCAAAGTGCGTCTGCCTGGCAACGTGGGAGGCAAATAATGTACGCATTTGACTGGAGTTCGATTCCTCCCAGCCTGCCTTATCTGTTCAATGGCCTGATGATCACCTTTAAGATCACACTCACGGCCGTTGTGTTTGGCATCCTGTGGGGCACCCTGCTGGCGGTGATGCGCCTGTCCACTTTTAAACCTGTCAGTTGGTTTGCCAAACTGTATGTCAACCTGTTCCGCTCAGTGCCGCTGGTGATGGTGCTGCTGTGGTTTTATCTGGTCGTTCCCAGCTTTTTACAGCAGGTACTGGGGATATCGCCCAAGACCGACATCCGCCTGATCTCAGCAATGGTGGCCTTTTCCCTGTTTGAAGCCGCCTACTATTCTGAAATCATTCGTGCCGGGATTATCAGTATCGCGCGTGGGCAGTCCAGCGCTGCGCTGGCGCTGGGGATGACGCAGTGGCAGTCGATGAGGCTGGTTATTCTGCCTCAGGCGTTTCGCGCCATGGTGCCACTGTTACTGACGCAGGGCATCGTCCTGTTTCAGGATACCTCGCTGGTTTATGTATTGAGTCTGGCTGACTTCTTCCGTACCGCTTCCACCATTGGCGAGCGTGATGGCACCCAGGTAGAAATGATTTTGTTTGCTGGTCTGATCTACTTTGTGATCAGCCTGAGCGCGTCGCTGTTGGTCAGCTATCTAAAAAGAAAAAGGACGGTTTAAATGATTAACCTGAAAAACGTTTCCAAGTGGTATGGTCAATTTCAGGTGCTGACCGACTGCTCTACCGAGGTTCAGACCGGTGAAGTGGTGGTGGTATGTGGACCGTCAGGTTCCGGCAAATCAACCCTGATTAAAACCGTCAATGGTCTGGAGCCGATTCAGCAGGGCAGCATTACGGTAAACGGCACAGAGGTAAACAATAAAAAAACCAATCTGGCTACGCTGCGCAGCAAAGTCGGCATGGTGTTTCAGCATTTCGAACTGTTTCCTCACCTGAGCATTATCGACAATCTGGTACTGGCGCAGGTCAAAGTGCTGAAGCGTGATAAAACCGCCGCCCGTGATAAAGGCCTCAAGCTTCTGACTCGCGTCGGTCTGTCTGCCCATGCGGAAAAGTTTCCCGGTCAGCTCTCTGGCGGTCAGCAGCAGCGTGTCGCCATCGCGCGTGCGCTGTGCATGGATCCCATTGCCATGTTGTTCGATGAACCCACATCGGCGCTGGATCCTGAAATGATCAACGAAGTTCTGGACGTGATGGTGGAACTGGCGCAGGAAGGCATGACCATGATGGTTGTTACGCATGAAATGGGCTTTGCCCGTAAGGTAGCCAACCGGGTCATCTTTATGGATGAAGGTAAAATTATCGAAGACACGAATAAAGACGACTTCTTTAATAATCCGCAGTCAGAGCGGGCGAAGGATTTCCTGGCAAAAATTCTGCACTAAAAAACAGGCGGGCACCCTGCCCGCCTGCTTCTTTCAAGGCTCAAAAGGCTGACGATAAAACTGATCGTGGTGACATTCCGGACAGCGAGACAGGGTTTCCGGCGTATAAATCGCGCGGGTAAAGTGGCATTTTTCGCAGACCAGGTTGCCCAGGCCCACCACCTCACCACTTTGGTAGACACCGTGGTGTTGCAAATCCTGAAAGACTTCCCGCCATTCCAGCTGGCTTTTATCAGTGATGTCCGCCAGTTCTTTCCAGATACTTTCCCGGATCACGCGCATAAAGACCGAGTCCGCCACCGGTTCTTCTGCTTCGGCATAATTACGACCAAACTCCGCCAAATCGCGGCGCACCGATGCCAGCGCCCGATCGATTTCGTCCGGCGTCAGATCGGAGTGCGCACGTAAATGACGGCGTCTGCCTTCTACCAGCGTATCCAGATCGCGATCGCCGTGGCGAAGACGTTCGGTTAATACCGCCAACGACTCATGATACTCCTGTGCCACTTTATTCATTTTATTCTCCTTTTTGCGCTCGGTACCTGTACTAAGTTTAGCTACTTTGTCACATTTGCCCGGTTCCCATGGTAAGGAATGGTAAAAGAGTGAAAGCACTGACGCTTTGACGATAAATCGCCTCTGCAAAAGTGGGAAGTGTTGTTGATGCGCGGCCTTATGGGTATGCTATGCGGATCGTAAAGTCAGCAAAGTGTCATTTATTAAGGACCACAGGCAGCCATGCAAGAGCAATACCGCCCGGAAGAGATTGAATCCCGCGTTCAGCAGCAGTGGGATGAAAACGAAACGTTTAAAGTGACTGAGCAGGAAGGCAAAGAGAAATATTATTGCCTGTCCATGTTGCCCTATCCTTCTGGCCGCCTTCATATGGGCCACGTTCGTAACTACACCATCGGCGACGTCATCGCGCGCTATCAGCGCATGCTCGGCAAAAACGTGCTGCAGCCTATCGGATGGGATGCGTTCGGTCTGCCTGCGGAAGGCGCGGCGGTAAAAAACAACACCGCCCCCGCCCCTGGACTTATGACAACATCGCGTATATGAAAAACCAGCTTAAACTGCTGGGCTTTGGCTATGACTGGAGCCGCGAACTGGCGACCTGTCAGCCAGAGTATTACCGCTGGGAACAGTGGTTCTTTACCAAACTCTATGAGAAAGGCCTGGTTTACAAAAAAACCTCGGCAGTGAACTGGTGTCCGAACGACCAGACGGTACTGGCCAACGAGCAGGTTATTGACGGCTGCTGCTGGCGCTGTGACACCAAAGTTGAGCGTAAAGAGATCCCACAGTGGTTTATCAAAATCACCGATTACGCCGAAGAGTTGTTAAACGATCTGGATACGCTGGAAGAGTGGCCTGAACAGGTTAAAACCATGCAGCGTAACTGGATCGGCCGCTCTGAAGGGGTGGAAATCACCTTTGACGTCGCGGACAGCCTTGAGAAAGTCACGGTTTATACCACGCGTCCAGATACCTTCTACGGCGCAACCTATGTCGCCGTGGCCGCCGGCCATCCGCTGGCGCTGCAGGCGGCTGCCAGCAATCCTGCACTCGCTGACTTTATTACCGAGTGCCGCAATACCAAAGTTGCCGAAGCCGATATGGCAACCATGGAAAAGAAAGGCATGGCCACTGGCCTGTCTGCGGTTCACCCGTTAACAGGTGAGGCTGTTCCTGTCTGGGTCGCGAACTTTGTTCTGATGGAATACGGCACGGGAGCCGTGATGGCGGTGCCTGCACATGACCAGCGTGACTGGGAATTTGCCATAAAATATGATCTGCCGATCAAGCCAGTGATCCTGAACCTGGACGGGAGCGAGCCGGACGTAAGCACTGCTGCGATGACTGATAAAGGCACGCTGTTTAACTCCGCCGAGTGCAGCGGTCTGGATCACAGCGCCGGTTTCAACGCCATTGCGGATGCGCTGGCAGCGAAAGGCGTTGGCGTACGTAAAGTCAATTATCGCTTACGCGACTGGGGCGTTTCTCGTCAGCGCTACTGGGGCGCGCCCATTCCAATGGTGACGCTGGAAGATGGCACCGTGATGCCCACGCCAGAAGATCAGCTTCCGGTTATCCTGCCTGAGGATGTGGTCATGGACGGCATTACCAGCCCGATTAAGGCCGATCCCGAGTGGGCAAAGACCACCGTAAACGGTCAGCCGGCCCTGCGCGAAACCGATACTTTTGACACCTTCATGGAGTCTTCATGGTATTACGCGCGCTACACCTGTGCGGACTATAAAGACGGCATGCTGGACCCGGCTGCAGCGAACTACTGGCTGCCGGTGGATCAGTATGTGGGCGGTATTGAACACGCCATCATGCACCTGATGTATTTCCGTTTCTTCCACAAACTGCTGCGCGATGCCGGTCTGGTTAACTCGAATGAGCCTGCCAAACGTCTGCTGTGTCAGGGCATGGTATTGGCGGATGCATTCTACTATCTGGGCGTTAACGGCGAACGTAACTGGGTTTCCCCGGTGGACGTCACCGTTGAGCGCGATGAGAAAGGCCGTATTACCAAAGCCGTGGACACGCAGGGCCGTGAAGTGATCTACGCAGGCATGAGCAAAATGTCGAAGTCGAAAAACAACGGCATTGATCCACAGTTGATGGTTGAGCGCTACGGCGCCGATACCGTACGTCTGTTTATGATGTTTGCCTCACCGGCCGACATGACGCTGGAGTGGCAGGAATCCGGTGTTGAAGGCGCGAACCGCTTCCTCAAGCGCGTCTGGAAACTGGCCTATGATCATTCACAGAAAGGCGCGACTGTCGCTCTGGACGTTGCCAGCCTGAACGATGATCAGAAAAGCTTACGTCGCGATTTGCATAAAACGATTGCCAAAGTATCCGACGATATCGGCCGCCGTCAGACCTTTAACACCGCGATTGCCGCCGTCATGGAACTGATGAACAAGCTAACGCGTGCCCCCCAGGACAGCGAACAGGATCGTGCACTGATGCAGGAAGCATTACTCGCCGTGACGCGTTTACTGTATCCGTTCACTCCTCATGCCTGCTTCGTACTGTGGCAAACGCTGGGCGGCCAGGGCACCATCGACAACGCAGAATGGCCGGTCGCCGATGACGCCGCGATGGTTGAGGATGCCTTATTGGTAGTCGTGCAGGTTAACGGTAAAGTCCGTGGTAAAATTACCGTGGCAGCCGATGCTACCCAGGAACAGGTTCAGGCTCGTGCGGCTGAGGAACCATTAGTGGCGAAATACCTTGATGGTGTTAGCATTCGTAAAGTCATTTATGTACCGGGCAAACTGCTTAACCTGGTTGTGGGTTAAGTTCAGGAGGAACTGTGCGACATCCGATTATCAGGTTGTTTGTCATGCTGGCGGTGGTGATCACCGCCGGCTGTGGTTTTCATCCACGCGGCACCACTCAGGTGCCAACCGAACTGAGAACGCTGATTTTAGACAGTGGTGACCCTTATGGCCCGCTGACGCGTACCGTGCGCCAGCAGCTGCGGATTAACAACGTCAATATTGTTGAGGCAACGCAGAAAAACAGCCTGACCGTCCCGACGATGCGTCTTGGTGGAGAAGTACAAAGCCGCAGTACCGCATCCGTATTTATCAGCGGTACCACAGCGGAGTACCAGTTGACGATGTCGGTTTCTGCTCAGGTGCTGATCCCAAATAAAGGGATCTATCCGATCAGCGCAACCGTCTACCGCTCGTTCTTTGATAACCCGAACGCGGCGCTGGCGAAAGATGCTGAGCAGGACATGATTGTGCAGGAGATGCGTCAGCGCGCTGGCGAACAGCTGGTTCGTAAGCTGCTTACCGTGCACGCCGCGCAGTTGGAAAACCAGCAGATGCCCTCTACATCGACGGTTTCAAAAGCGGTTCAGCCTGCTGCCGGGGTCTCTTCCTCTGCGGCATCCATGTCGAAATGATCAGGATTTATCCGGAACAACTCAGCGCGCAGCTCCGTGAGGGGCTGCGCGCCTGTTATTTATTAACCGGTAATGAACCCTTGCTGTTGCAGGAAAGTGCAGATGCGATTCGGGCCAGTGCCCTGGCACAGGGCTTTGAAGAACATCTGAGTTTTACACTGGATGCGCAGACCGACTGGGACAGCCTGTTTATGAGCTGCCAGTCGCTGAGCCTGTTTGCCCAGCGTCAAACGTTAACGTTGCAGTTCCCGGAAAATGGCCCTAACGCGGCGATTGCCGAGCAGTTGATCAAGCTGGCCCCGCTGCTTCACGCCGATATTTTGCTGATTTGCCGAATGGCGAAGCTCAGTAAAGCCCAGGAAAACAGTGCCTGGTTCAAAGCGCTTTCCGCTCATGCCGTGCTGGTCCCCTGCCAGACACCCGAACAGGCTCAGCTCCCCCGCTGGGTTATCAGCCGGGCAAAAATCCTTAAGCTCGATATCGATGATGCGGCCGTCCAGCTGTTGTGTTACTGCTATGAAGGTAATCTGCTGGCTCTGGCCCAGGCGCTTGAACGGCTGTCACTGCAATGGCCCGATGGCAAACTGACCCTGCCGCGCGTCGAAGCCGCCGTCAGCGATGCCGCTCACTTCACGCCCTATCACTGGGTGGATGCGCTACTCGGCGGCAAAAGTCGCCGCGCCTTGCACATCCTGCAGCAGTTAGAAAGAGAAGAGAGCGAAGTGGCGATATTGCTGCGCACCCTGCAGCGCGATTTGATGACCCTGCTGCATCTGCAACGGCATCAGTCGCAACAGCCGCTGCGCACGCTAATGGATCAGCAGCGTATCTGGCAAAACCGTCGCAACCTGTTTACGGAAGCACTTCAGCGCCTGGACGCCTCCAGGCTTCAGCAGGCCATTCATCTGTTGATGCAAATTGAACTTACTCTAAAGCAGGATTACGGTCAGTCGGTCTGGCCGCAGTTGCAGACGCTGTCGATGTTAATTGCCAATCGGGCTTTCCCTGCAGGCCTCGCCCATGTCTGATTTACACGCGCTGTTTGGCGGTACCTTCGATCCTGTGCATTTTGGTCATCTGCGCCCGGTGGAAACGCTGGCCGGGCAGATTGGCCTGTCGAGGATTACACTGCTACCCAATAATGTGCCGCCGCACCGGCCCCAACCAGAGGCCAGTCCGCAGCAGCGGGTTGACATGCTCGAGTGCGCTATTCGCGATTTGCCGCTTTTTGACATCGACACGCGGGAATTACAACGTGATACGCCCTCGTGGACGGTCGATACCTTAGAAGCGCTGCGTGCCGAACGGGGTGAACAACCTCTGGGTTTTATTATTGGTCAGGACTCTCTGCTGTCGCTGGAAAAATGGCATCGCTGGCAGGAGCTGCTTGGCCTGTGCCATCTTTTGGTTTGCAAGCGACCGGGCTATCCGACGGAGATGGCATCTCCAGCAATGCAGCGCTGGCTGGACAGCCATGTAACACAAGACCCTCAGCAGCTTCACCAACGTCCTGCCGGGGCGATCTGGCTGGCGGAAACCCCGCTTTATGCGATATCGGCCACCGAGATCAGACAGCGCCGCCATCAGCACCTCGCCTGCGACGATTTATTGCCCGCCTCTGTGATAACCTACATCGACCGCGCCGGCTTATATCGCGACTGATATGGGCGTGATATACTGCGCCGCTAAATTTTTTGGCTGTCTTCCGGGTTTCAGCCAGCCCGCTATCACCAGTTTTGAAGGGGAACCTTTTGCAAGGTAAAGCACTCCAAGAGTTCGTTGTTGATAAGATTGATGATTTGAAAGGCCAGAACATCGTGACTCTCGACGTTCAGGGCAAATCGAGCATCACTGATTTCATGATCATTTGTACCGGTACCTCAACGCGCCACGTGACCTCTATCGCAGAACACGTCGAGCAGGAATCCCGTGCCGCCGGCCTGATGCCGCTGGGCGTGGAAGGTAAAGCCGCCGCTGACTGGGTCGTTGTGGATTTGGGCGAAGTGATCGTGCACGTCATGCAGGAAGAGAGCCGTCAGTTGTATGAACTGGAAAAGCTCTGGGGTTAAGCGGTGAAATTGCAGCTTGTTGCCGTCGGCACCAAAATGCCTGACTGGGTTCAGACCGGTTTTATGGAATACCTGCGTCGGTTTCCCAAAGACATGCCGTTTGAGTTAACGGAAGTCCCTGCGGGGAAACGGGGGAAAAATGCCGACATCAAACGCATTCTGGAAAAGGAAGGCGAAGCGATGCTGGCAGCGACAGGTAAAGGCAACCGCATTGTGACACTGGATATCCCCGGACAACCCTGGGAAACCCCACAGCTGGCGCAGCAGCTGGAACGCTGGAAGCAGGATGGCCGTGACGTCAGCCTGTTGATTGGCGGGCCTGAAGGATTAGCCCCGGCCTGTAAAGCGGCGGCGGAACAAAGCTGGTCTCTCTCAACGTTAACGTTGCCTCATCCGCTGGTGCGCGTGCTGGTTGCAGAGAGCCTCTATCGTGCATGGAGCATTACGACAAATCATCCTTATCATCGTGAATAACCGATAAGCTCACTCCAGACATTACAAGTAGCGGATGAAATTACAAAGCAACGCCTTTCGCGATTACAGCGCCGAACAAAAAGTCTTTGTCCGCAGGGCTTTTATCGCTTTTGTCGGCATCTTACTGCTCTCCTCCGTGCTGGTGGTTAATCTCTATCACCTGCAGATTTTACGTTTCGACGACTACAGTACCCGGTCAAATGAAAACCGCATTAAGCTGGTGCCGGTCGCGCCCAGCCGCGGCATTATTTATGACCGTACCGGCACGCCGCTGGCCCTGAACCGTACGATTTATCAGGCAGAACTGGTGCCGGAAAAGGTCGACGATTTAAAACAAACGCTGCAAAACTTACGCCCGGTGCTCGAACTTACCGATGACGATATTGAGGCGTTTGAAAAAGAGCGTAAGCGCTCACGTCGCTTTACCTCTATCCCGGTAAAAACCGGCCTTAATGAGGTGCAGGTTGCACGCTTTGCCGTGAACCAGTACCGCTTTCCCGGCGTGGAAGTCAAAGGCTACCAGCGCCGCTACTATCCCTTTGGACAAACCCTGACCCACGTTGTGGGCTACGTATCGAAAATCAACGATCGGGATGTGGCGCGTCTGGACAAAGAAGGTAAATGGCCCAACTATGCAGCTACACACGATATCGGTAAACTCGGTATCGAAGCCTATTACGAGGACCTGCTTCACGGTAAAACCGGTTATGAAGAGGTTGAGGTAAACAACCGTGGCCGGGTTATTCGTCAGTTGCACGAGCAATCCCCGCAGGCCGGGCGCGATATCTACCTGACCATTGATCTGAAACTGCAGCAGTACATCGAAACGTTGTTGGCCGGCAGTCGTGCCGCAGTGGTGGTAAGCGATCCCCGTACCGGAGAAATTCTGGCCATGGTGTCCACGCCCAGTTACGATCCGAACCTGTTTGTTGACGGAATTTCCAGCAAAGACTATCGCGGATTACTGAGCGATGAAAATCGTCCACTGTATAACCGCGCTATCCAGGCCGCCTATCCGCCAGCCTCAACGGTCAAACCCTATGTCGCGGTTTCCGCCCTCAGCGCAGGCGTGATCAACCGAAATACCAGCCTGTTCGACCCCGGCTGGTGGCAACTGCCCGGCTCTGAAAAACGCTATCGCGACTGGAAAAAATGGGGCCACGGTCGTCTGAACGTCACCAGGTCGCTGGAAGAGTCTGCGGACACCTTCTTTTATCAGGTCGCCTATGACATGGGCATCGATCGCCTGTCGGAGTGGATGACCAAATTCGGCTACGGTGAACGTACGGGCATTGATTTACCCCAGGAGAGCGCGGGTAACATGCCGACGCGTGACTGGAAAATGCGCCGCTTTAAAAAGCCCTGGTATCAGGGGGACACCATTCCTGTTGGTATCGGTCAGGGCTACTGGACGGCAACACCATTGCAGATGAACAAAGCGATGATGATTCTCATCAACGACGGGGTTATCAAAGTGCCGCATATGCTGCGCGCCACGCGCGAAGGCCGCACCCTGGTGCCTTACCGTCAACCCCCTTCCCAGCCAATAGGCGATATCCACTCGGGCTACTGGGAAATTGCCAAAGACGGGATGTATGGCGTGGCCAATCGCCCCAATGGTACGGCTCACAAGAGCTTTGCCGATGCGCCATACAAAATTGCCGCGAAATCGGGTACGGCTCAGGTTTTCGGTCTGAAAGAGAACGAAACCTATAACGCACACAAAATTGCAGAACGCCTGCGTGACCACAAGCTGATGACCGCGTTTGCCCCCTACGATAAACCGCGTGTCGCCGTGACCATGATTCTGGAAAACGGCGGAGCCGGACCCGCCGTGGGCACGGTAATGCGTCAGATACTGGATCACATCATGTTAGGTGACAATAATACTGTCCTGCCGGATGCGGCCCCCACACCGCCAGGCTACGAAGGTGAATAATCATGTCGATGAATGACAGCCCGCAGAAGCGATCAATATGGATGCGCATGCATATTGATCCGCTATTTATGCTGATTATCCTCGCGCTGCTGAGCTTTAGCGCCATTGTTATCTGGAGCGCCAGCGGTCAGGATCCCGGCATGATGGAGCGTAAGCTCGGCCAGATCGCCATGGGGCTGATCATTATGCTGGTGCTGGCCCAGGTCCCGCCCCGGGTATACGAAGGCTGGGCGCCTTACCTGTATATTGTCAGTGTCATCCTGCTCGTCGCCGTGGATGCCTTTGGTCAAATCAGTAAAGGAGCGCAGCGTTGGCTGGACCTGGGTTTTATCCGCTTCCAGCCCTCTGAGATCGCTAAAATCGCCGTTCCTTTAATGGTCGCGCGTTTCATCAACCGCGACGTGTGCCCACCGACCCTGAAAAACACCGCCATCGCTCTGGTGCTGATTTTCCTTCCTACGCTGTTAGTGGCCGCACAGCCTGACCTCGGAACCTCGATTCTGGTCGCGGCCTCGGGATTATTTGTGCTGTTCCTCTCCGGCATGAGCTGGAAGCTGATTGGTATCGCCGTCCTGTTGGTTGCGGCCTTTATCCCCATATTGTGGTTCTTCCTGATGCATGACTATCAGCGAGACCGCGTGATGATGTTGCTTGATCCGGAGAGTGACCCATTGGGCGCAGGCTATCACATCATTCAGTCCAAGATCGCGATTGGTTCCGGCGGCTTACGCGGTAAAGGCTGGCTGCACGGTACGCAATCACAGCTGGAGTTCTTACCAGAGCGTCATACGGACTTTATTTTTGCCGTACTGGCTGAAGAGCTGGGCCTGGTCGGCGTGCTGCTGCTTCTGACGCTGTATCTCCTGTTAATTATGCGCGGACTGATTGTGGCTGCCCGTGCGCAAACTACCTTTGGCCGCGTCATGGCCGGGGGTTTAATGTTGATTTTATTCGTCTATGTTTTCGTTAACATTGGCATGGTTAGTGGTATCTTACCGGTGGTTGGCGTTCCGTTGCCGCTGGTCAGTTACGGCGGCTCGGCGCTTATTGTGCTTATGGCGGGATTTGGCATCGTAATGTCGATCCACACACACCGAAAAATGTTATCTAAAAGTGTTTAAGAGGTCGCAGATGCGTAAGGACTGGCTTGGCGTTGTATTGGCTTCAATGGTTTTAGCTGCATGTTCTACCCAGGAACCGCAACAACAAAGTGCGCCGCCCCAGCCTGCCTATAACGGCCCGGTGGTCGAGATTCCTGGCGTTGAGCCTCGTTATGAGCCGGTCAATCCGTCGACCAATCAGGACTACAGCGTTAACGGTAAAAACTACCGTATCATCAAAAATCCGGCCAACTACAGTGAAGTCGGGCTGGCCGCCTGGTACGGTGAGGAAGCCCAGGGTAATCGTACTGCGACGGGCGAGACTTTTGATCCCGATGCCCTCACCGCTGCTCATCCCACGCTGCCCCTGCCCAGCTACGTTCGCGTGACAAACCTGGCAAACGGCCGCCAGATTGTGGTGCGGGTTAACGATCGCGGCCCGTATACGCCGGGACGCATTATCGATTTGTCCCGTGCGGCAGGTGACCGCCTGAATATCTCCAACAATTCCCGCGTACGGGTTGACTACATCAGTGTCGCACCGGATGGCACGCTTTCCGGCCCCGGCACCATCGGCACCGTGGTCGCGAAACAGAGCTATGCCCTGCCCGCACGTCCCGACCTGAACGGTCCGGTCATGAGCAGCCCACAAGGCATGAGCGATGGCAGTCAACCCATCATGAACGGTAGCAGCCAGCCGCAGACCGCCCCGGCGGCTGAGCCCGAGGCTCAGGATGTTTCACCCGTCAGTAATACGACGCTGCAAAGCAATAACGCGCTGGGCGCACCGGTACAAAGTAGCGGCTTCCTGGGCGCCCCACAGCCGTTACCCAGCGGCGTGCTGGAAAGCAGTGAGCCCGCCGCCAGCACGCCTGTCGCAGCCGCGCCCGTTGCCGCTGCGCCGGTTGCGGCCAGTGCCGCCGCATCAACCCGCCAGCCCGCCGCCAGCCAGAGTGGCTCATCCCTTTCAGGCTATGTCGTTCAGGTGAGTGCCATTAATGATGCAGCGCGTGCCCGTCAGTTAGTTAACAGTTTACGCCAGCGCTTTGGCGTGCCTGGCGCGGTGGAAAACGCAGGCAATGTGTACCGCGTGCAGCTCGGTGGTTATAAAACCCGTGCTGAAGCCGTGGCCTTACAGCAACGGCTGAGCCGCGAAGGCCAGAGTGCGGCCTTCGTCACCACCGCAGGTCGTTAATCGACAATGGTTACCGTGACAGGTAACCTCTGCTAACAACTCATTCACTAAGCCGGATGTCTGAAAATCAGGCATTTGTTATGATGAGTGACTTTTTTAAACCTTAAACCCATGGATGTTGTCGTCCCACACATGAACACGCTGAAACCTTCTCGTTTGTTAAAACGCCTGACAGTGGGATCACTGATCGCTTTCTCCCTCAGCCATGCTGCCATCGCTGATGATGTTAATCTCAAGACCATGATTCCCGGCGTACCGGACATTGATGCCGAAGCTTATGTCCTCATCGACTACAACTCAGGCAAAGTGCTGGCAGAGAAAAACGCGGACGCACGCCGCGACCCGGCGAGCCTGACGAAGATGATGACCAGCTACGTCATCGGTCAGGCAGTTAAAGCAGGAAAAATCCACCAGGACGATATCGTTACCGTGGGGCAGGATGCGTGGGCGACCGGTAATCCGGTATTCAAAGGTTCATCGTTGATGTTCCTGAAGCCTGGCGATCGCGTTCCGGTTTCCCAGTTAACGCGCGGTATCGTTCTGCAGTCCGGTAATGATGCCTGTGTGGCGATGGCCGATTATGTCGCCGGCAGCCAGGATGCCTTTGTTGGCCTGATGAACAACTACGTGAAAGCGCTGGGTCTGCAAAACACCCATTTCCAGACCGTTCATGGCCTGGATGCGGAAGGTCAATACAGCTCAGCACGCGACATGGCGCTGATTGGCCAGGCGCTGATCCGTGATGTTCCTGAAGAGTACGCGGTTTACAAAGAGAAAGAGTTCACCTTTAACAATATTCGTCAGATGAACCGTAATGGTCTGTTATGGGATACCAGCCTGACCGTTGACGGCATCAAAACCGGTCACACTGCGTCAGCAGGTTATAACCTGGTGGCCTCTGCGACAGAAGGACAGATGCGTTTGATCTCTGCCGTGATGGGCGGTCATACCTTTAAAGGCCGCGAAACGGAAAGTAAAAAGCTGCTGACCTGGGGTTTCCGCTTCTTTGAGACCGTTGCACCGCTCAAAGCCGGGAAAGAGTTTGCCTCTGAGCCCGTGTGGTTTGGTAACAGCGATCGCGTCCAACTGGGCGTTGAAAAAGATGCTTATCTGACCATTCCACGCGGCCGGATGAAAGATCTGAAAGCCAGCTATGTCCTCACCAATACCGAGCTGCATGCGCCACTGAAGAAAAACCAGGTGGTTGGCAGTATCAATTTCCAGCTCGATGGCAAAACTATCGATCAGCGTCCTCTGGTGGTGTTAAATGAAGTCTCTGAAGGCGGTTTCTTTAGTCGTATCGTTGACTATATCAAACTGATGTTCCACCACTGGTTTGGTTAAAGGTGCCTGGCGGTTGAAAAACCGCCACTCTGCCCCCATTACAGGTTAATATGATGCTCCCGCTTCGGCGGGAGCCTGTTTTTTTATGTACCGGAGTGATTATGAAAACCAAACTGAATGAACTGCTCGAATTCCCTACCCCATTTACCTACAAAGTAATGGGGCTGGCACAGCCGGAGCTGGTTGATTTGGTGCTTGAGGTCGTGCAACGCCATGCACCCGGCGATTACAGCCCAGAAGTGAAACCCAGCAGCAAAGGTAACTATCACTCGGTAAACGTCACGATCAATGCTACCCACATCGAGCAGGTCGAAACCCTGTACGAAGAGCTGGGCAAAATTGAAATCGTGCGGATGGTGCTGTAACGCTGTCAACACCGGTCAGCGGGTCAGGCTGCGCAGATAACGCGCTGACCCGTATTTTCTGCCCTGGTGACCCAGCCGCTCTGTACTCATCCTCTCATCCCGAAGGCGTTTAACTTCATCGCCGCCAGCGTTATACTCAGCGTCTCCCCTCTTTAACGGATACTCGTTTTGTCTGCAGACACGCTTCTTATTCGCCAGTTTGGGTTATGTGACTGGCAATCGACCTCAGACGCCATGCACCACTATACCGATCAGCGCAATAGCGAAAGCCGGGATGAAGTCTGGCTGGTGGAACATTATCCGGTCTTTACCCAGGGCCAGGCGGGAAAAGCCGAGCACCTGCTGATGCCCGGCGATATTCCTGTGGTACAAAGCGATCGTGGGGGGCAGGTGACCTATCACGGGCCAGGACAACAGATCATGTATGTTCTGATTGATGTGAAACGCCGTAAAACCGGCGTGCGTCAGCTGGTGACCGCTTTAGAAGAAACGGTCATTGCCGTACTGGACCACTTCGGCGTGGCGGCGCGGGCCCGACCCGATGCGCCAGGCGTCTATGTTGGGGATGAAAAAATTTGCTCGCTGGGGCTGCGCATTCGTAAAGGCTGCTCGTTTCACGGGCTGGCATTAAATGTGGCGATGGACCTGTCGCCATTTTTACGGATTAACCCGTGCGGCTATGCCGGAATGCACATGACGCAGCTGCAACACTTTCGGCCTGCCGTCACATTAGCCGATGTTCAGCCGTTGCTGGCTGAAACCTTTGCCCGCCAGTTAGGTTATCAGCAGGTTGAATGGCATCAGGATGAAAACCCACGCTGAGTTAACGGTGAATGCGTATTTACAAATATGTAACTTATCGGTGGTGTCTTTGGCTGCTTCCTGGCCATTGAGATGATATAATTTTTGCACTTTTTTCAAATAAAGTTGAAAGCCGCCTTCTCTGATTAAGTGAGACAGCTTTCAAATCGCAATCCGACCGGAACCTGCTGATTTATGAGTAAACCAATTCAGATGGAACGCGGCGTCAAGTACCGTGACGCAGACAAAATGGCGCTGATCCCGGTGAAAACCGTGGCCGTCGACCGGCAAGAGATTCTACGCAAGCCGGAGTGGATGAAGATCAAACTGCCGGCGGACTCCAGTCGTATTCAGGGCATTAAAGCCGCAATGCGTAAAAACGGGCTCCACTCCGTTTGTGAGGAAGCCTCCTGCCCTAACCTGGCTGAATGTTTTAATCACGGCACGGCGACCTTTATGATCCTGGGCGCGATCTGTACCCGCCGTTGCCCGTTCTGCGACGTGGCCCACGGTCGTCCTAACGCACCCGATGCAAACGAACCGGGTAAACTCGCCCAGACCATCGCCGACATGGCACTGCGTTATGTGGTTATTACCTCGGTGGATCGCGACGATTTACGTGACGGTGGCGCTCAGCACTTTGCCGACTGTATTACGGCTATCCGCGAAAAAAGCCCCAGCATCAAAATTGAAACGCTGGTGCCAGACTTCCGTGGCCGCATGGATCGTGCGCTTGAAATTCTGACTGCCACACCGCCGGATGTGTTTAACCACAACCTTGAGAACGTGCCACGCGTATATCGTCAGGTGCGGCCGGGCGCAAACTATGAATGGTCGCTGAAGCTGCTGGAACGCTTTAAAGAAGCCCATCCTGAGGTACCGACAAAATCCGGTTTAATGGTCGGCCTGGGAGAGACTAACGCTGAAATCGTCGAGGTCATGCGTGACCTGCGTCGTCATGGCGTGACAATGTTAACCCTGGGTCAGTATCTGCAGCCCAGCCGTCACCATTTGCCTGTTCAGCGCTATGTCAGCCCGGCGGAATTTGATGAAATGAAAGAAGAGGCACTGGCGATGGGCTTTACCCATGCTGCCTGCGGTCCTTTTGTCCGTTCGTCTTATCATGCCGACATGCAGGCAAAAGGCCTGGAAGTGAAATAACCGTTCACCTGCTGGCTGCCTTAAAAAACAAAAAACCAGATTGCCCGCAATCTGGTTTTTTTATGGCTGTCAGAAATAAAAATTAACACTTTTCTAAAACTGACGCCGCGTTAGTCTTTATGAGAAACGCGTTCCGCAGGGGTTTCTTCTGCCGGGGTGCGCGCTGCACTGGTGTCTTCGTCTTTCATGGCCTTTTTAAAGCCTTTGATTGCGGAGCCCAGATCGCCACCCAGAGAACGTAACTTGTTGGTGCCGAAAAGCAGTACGATAAGCGCACCGATGATCAGCAGCTTGGCAATACTGATACCTTCCATATATAACCTTTATAATCTGGCGAATAACGGTAACGCTTATTTAGGCGCAGTTTAGCGCTAACCTCAAGCGTAATCTGTAACAGATTACGATCGCGCAGCGGCGCCGTCAGGTTTCAGGCCCAGTCGGGTAGCCATGATCCCTGCCCTCCGGTTAGCGCGTTCCATCCAGTTCGGGCCGGCTAAAACGGCGGTTATCCAGCACCGGCAGCATTGCGCGTGCGGTTGCGATTCTTTGTGGATCGAGCTCGGCAAAAATAAGTGCCCGGGACTCGGCCGCCCGGCTTATCGCTACGCCAAGGGGATCGACCACCATGCTATTGCCAATATTACGCATACCGCACTCGCCTACAGCCACCACATAACAGGTATTTTCCAGCGCGCGCGTGCGGGTCAGCAAATCCCAATGCATCTCTTTTAGCGGCCCCTTGACCCATGCGGAGGGTAAGACCAACACCTCGGCCCCTTCCAGCGCAAGACGCCGCGACAGCTCGGGAAAACGCACATCGTAGCAGGTCATTAGCCCGACTTTCATGCCCGCCACCTCCACCAGCGGCGGAATCGCTTGTCCGGCTTCAACCCGCTTTGATTCCTGCATCGCGAACGCATCGTACAGATGCAGCTTGCGGTATTCTGCCACGATCTTGCCATCGCGAATGACCACCAGCACGTTAAACACTTTGCGCTCACTGCCCGGCATATGCATTCCCAGCACGGTCGTCAGCCCATGGCCCTTGCTGGCGCTAAGCAGTTGCGACAGAAACGGCCCGTCAGGCGGCTGAGCGGCTTCCAGTATCAAATCGGGATTAGTGATATCCGTGGCCAGCACTGCTTCTGGCAGAACCAGCAGGTCGGCCCCGGCACGGCTGGCCTCGTCCATCATGTCCTGGCAGGTTAGGGCGTTTTCCTGCCAGTCACGCTGAACCGCAAATTGCCCTAATGCGACTTTCATCGTGGGTTCTCCCTGAGAGCAGTGCTGCCGTGATACAGGCCCTTTGGTGTCCTTTCTATGCTTTTACAAAGGCTGTAGGGCTTTCACATGGTAGCGTGGTGATTCAACATAGCCTTCACGGCCATAAAACTGATTAGCTTTAAGACGTGAAGCATGACAGTGAACTTCCATGCGGTCGCAGCCGTGCTGCGCCGCCAGGGCTTCTGCATGCTGGAGCAGTTTTTGGCCCACACCTTTGCTGCGCTCACCGTCCGCGATGCAGAAATAGCTGATACGGGCAAAATCCCCTGCCAGCGCCAACTGAGGAATAAAATGCAGGGAAAGAAATCCCAGAACATGATTACCCTGTTCTGCGATCAGCAGCTTTTCATTGGGATCCGTCATAAGCTGGGCCAGACGTTGTTCAATAAAATGCTCTGTCCCGCCATAACCGAGTTCACTTAACAACGCGCTCAGTACGAAGCTGTCCTTCGCATGAGCCGGACGAATATCCATCCTGGCACCTCTTTATCTGTTATGCGGAGAGTCAGTTATAACCTGAGACGCGCTAAAATGCTCGCCCGGCGAGTTGTTATGATTATGTTACAAGGATTATCTGTGACTCGCGCCGCAGTTTACAGCCGGTTATCGTGTTGCAGTGGTCTGTCTGGCGCAGTGTGCCCGCGTGATATCGAAAAGCGCGGGAGTGCCTGAGGGCGTGATGTGCAGGAAATGATTCGGGGACAAGACAGCACTGCAATTGCGCCTTAAAGCCGTTTCATCCTTTAGCCAGAAATGTGGCGGGTACCGGCATAAAAAAACCCGCCATAAGGCGGGTTTTTAGAATTCTGACTGTTAACTTACAGACTGATAACGTTAGCAGCAGATGGGCCTTTTGCGCCGTCAGTGATTTCAAACTCTACACGCTGACCTTCAGCCAGAGTTTTGAAGCCATTGCTCTGGATCGCAGAGAAGTGTACGAATACATCTTTGCTGCCATCTTCAGGAGTAATGAAACCGAATCCTTTAGATTCATTAAACCACTTAACGTTACCTTTAATCTTAGACATCTATATTACCTTTACATGAAAAATGGACACTAAACTGTGTCGCCATCTAGTACAGCAATTGCTGAGGGTTTTGTCCAGCCTGATTTGATGAAAAAGTGATAAATATCGCTATTATTTACCCTTTGGTTACTTTTTCACTGGCTCCAAAGCTTAAAACTGCCAGCGAAGCCAGGCAAAATATACGTTACCGTTGTTGTAAGTGCCTGGAATATAAGTCATTTGAAAGTTAAACGAGCCATAACCTATTGACGCCAACGGTAATATGGCCGGAACGGGAACGTATCCCCAGTTATGCCGTGCCGTTACCCCTGCGGTATAGCCCAGACCATAGTGAAAATTTTGATCCTGCAAAGGTCGCCAGGTGGCCTCCCAGCCGTAACCGCCAAACGGTTCCCACTTGTTGAAAGAATCTTTGAACGCCATCAGGTAAAGGCCGTGCCAGTTCCCTTTCTCGTCGTAACGCGAAACGCCACCACCGGCGCCCCAGGGGCGTTCGTTATATCTGTGAATATGCTCTTCATCATACGTCCAGCGGTTATGCCACGTGATGGCGGGCACATAAACATCAATTGCATCAGGCTGTTGCCAGGTTTGCTGTACGTTGCCGGTAAACGTATTCCAGCCTGATTTAATCTCTTGTGAGAGCATAGCGGCCTGGAGGGAAAAAGAAAAAAACAGCGCCAGTAATGGAGCTGATAACGTTGTTAAAAGGTACCTGTTCACTTCGGTATTACCTGTCTCTTGTTGATTGAACGCAGTATCCATGCTGAAAATCAGCAACGGGAAAACCCGCCTGCCCCGAAATTTAAAAAATGCTCAGCATATTCAGCATGTAATTATCATTGACGTAAAAAAGCACGAGCAATTTTAGCGCAAAAAAGATGAACCAAGGCCAAACAGCAAGAACTTTCAACATTTCCACTAAGTTCTGTTGTTCTCACAATCAAACTCAACGCTTATGCAACATCACGTCGCATCTCATACAGGCGCCGTACGGGGCAAGTAGCGACAAACAGAGTCTTTTGCCGTCAGACCCGCTCAGGTAAACCACATAAAGAATGATTAAGAGTTAGGGCAATGCCAGTCCAAATGCGCTCGCTTATCCAGGTAGCAGGTAGCAGGTAGCAGGTAGCAGGTAGCAGGTAGCAGGTAGCAGGTAGCAGGTAGCAGGTAGCAGGTAGCAGGTAGCAGGTAGCAGGTAGCAGGTAGCAGGTAGCAGGTAGCAGGTAGCAGGTAGCAGGTAGCAGGTAGCAGGTAGCAGGTAGCAGGTAGCAGGTAGCAGGTAGCAGGTAGCAGGATGAAGACCTTACCGGCTTGCGGTGTCAAGAGCAACGCTCACTGGTTGGGCTGCGGGCACCCGTTGAGATGCCCGTCGAATCAGAAAATCAGTTTGAATACCCCTGTCAGGGTCAACAGTCCCACGACAAAAATAATGGCGATAATCCACAAAATTATTTTCATTTCATCTCCCTTACCATTAAAAAACATTCCCTTAACAGTATAGGCGAAATTCAGCGATGTGCTTTTTGCTGGTTGCGTTCTCAACTATGAAAGCAACATTCAGCTTTAATTGTCATTTTATGTGAGAAGCATCGCATAGCAGCCTTTTTGTCGCCCGTGTCGCTTCGTTTTGAGAATCTTCCCTGGCTAAAATTTAGGCGGACAGGACAGCTCGACGGTTTTGACACGAAAAATGCAAAGCAGGGAGAGAGACCTTATGAGTAGCATTAATACCAGCATGGGCCGCTACAGCCTCAAGGCAAAAGACAGCGGTAAACAAATCAAAGGTTTTTTCGCTATTAATGATGAAGGCGGCACGCAACTTACCCGACAGGAATTTGCGGAGCATTACCTTGATGATGTGGTGAATAACGTGATTTATCCGGTTACCGGAGGCAACCGGGAGATCGCCCGCGCACTGCGAGAACAAATGGTAAAAGCGGGCTTTGAAGCGTCAGATTAACAGCAGGGGCCGCCATGTTTGCGCGGCCCTTTTGTCACGAGCAGGCGCCCTTACACCACGTAAGAAAGTAGCAAGCATCCCACTAAACCACACACCGAAATAATCGTCTCCAGTGCTGACCAGGAACGGATGGTTTCGCCTATCGTCAGGTTGAAATACTCTTTAAACAGCCAGAATCCTGGATCGTTAACGTGTGAAAAAATCACACTGCCCGACCCCACGGCTATCACCATTAACTCAGGACTGGCACCGCTGGTTACAATCAACGGCGCGACAATGCCTCCGGCGGTAATCGCCGCCACGGTTGCCGAGCCAAGCGCGATACGCAGCACAGCAGCAATAGACCAGGCCATAAACAACGGCGACAAATTGGTGGCATGCATCATGTTGGCAATGTATTTATCCACGCCGCTGTCCACCAGAACCTGCTTAAAGGCCCCGCCGCCGCCGATAATCAGCAGCATCATGGCAATAATTTTGATGGAATCGCTTAACGTGTCCATCACCTGTTCCATGCTGCGCCCGCGGTTCAGACCAAAAGTGAAGATCGCAATCAGCACGGCAATGAGCGTCGCCATAACAGGATCGCCAAAGAACTCGGCATACGGCAACAGCGCGTGCCCCTTGGGCAGCACCATCTCGGCTACCGCACGCAGTGCCATCAGGATGACCGGAACGAGCGATGTCCAGACGCTGACGCCAAAGCCTGGCATTTCGGCTTCACTAAAGGTTTTAGGGTTGTAGAGCCCTTCAGGGATAGGCTTATCAATGCCTTTAAGGAAACGCGCGTAAACCGGTCCCGCCAGGATAACGGTCGGAATGCCCAGTAAGGTACCAAAAAGCAGGGTTTTCCCCATATCGGCGTTAAACAACGTCGCTATTGCCGTGGGGCCTGGATGAGGCGGTAAAAACCCATGGGTGACAGACAGGGCCGCCGCCATAGGCACGCCAACAAACAACAGCGGTACCCGAGCAGAAGCCGCAACGCTAAACACCAGCGGCAGCATCAGCACAAAGCCCACTTCATAGAACAAGGCAAAACCGACGATAAAACCGGTCAGCACCAGCGCCCACTGGATGTGCCTTGTGCCAAATTTATCGATCAACGTGGTGGCGATACGTTGTGCACCACCACAGTCGGCCAGTAATTTACCGAGCATGGCACCAAATCCCATGATCAGCGCCAGTCCGCCCAGCGTCCCGCCGACGCCGTTTTTAATCGAAAGAATGACTTTGTTGACCGGCATCCCCTGCATGATCCCTACCGCCAGGGCGACCAAAATCAGTGCGATAAAGCCGTTGAGTTTAAAGCGAATCATCAGCAGTAACAGTAATGCCACGCCAATCGCCACATAGAGTAATGGCATAATTTTTCTCCACCTGATGCTCTGAATAATTTCAGTGCCGCTTTGTTATCGTCGTCCCGGAGAACGCGCAAAATTGGGGCGCTGTCATGGTCATAACATTTTGACAACCCCTGTTACCGATAACATGTTAAGGGTAACATCCGTGTTAAAGCATCACTCCACGTCGTTGAATTTGCGTTTTGCGAAGACGATCAACTTTTGCTCCCCTCGCTATAAGAAAGTTTCCCGGGGCCGATCGCGCGCTTTTCGTTACACTCAGATTTTAGCGAAGCAATAAAAGGATGCGCTGGTGAGTGACAATCTGAGTGAGCTGTACAGCAATCAACAAACCCTTTTGGGCCAGGGCAGCCTTAACAAACTGATTCCCCTGTTGGCCGCCCAACCCCAGGCTACCCTGCTCTTTTGCGGTCGTTCCTTCCTACAGGGCGAGGCCTATGCCCGAATTAAAACCACGCTGAACGATCACATTGTGGGTTATGAAATTGTGAGCAACGAAGCCTCGCCTGCCGATATTGATGGCTGGGTGGCACGCTGGCGCGGCCATGTCGATCGGGTTATCGCCGTAGGAGGCGGCAGCGTTCTGGATGCCGCCAAGGCCTTCAGCGCCATGATTCAGCACCCGCTTCCCACCGCCCGCTACCTGGAAAAAGTTGGAGACACGGCAGTCAGCGCCGTGACCCTGCCGCTCATCGCGATTCCCACCACGGCGGGCACCGGCAGTGAGGTCACGCAGAACGCCGTCGTGACTGACCAGCGGGATATCCAGATAAAAGCATCGTTGCGCCATCCGGTGTTCGTGCCACAGGTCGCGATTCTCGATCCCGACTTGCTTAAGGGCGCCCCCGATAAGGTGCTGGCCACCTGTGGAATCGACGCGTTTACCCATTTATTTGAAGCCTATCTTTCCAGCAAGGGCAACCTCTTTACGCGCCAGTTAGCCCTTACCGGACTGCGTCAGTTTATTCAGGGCTGGCCTCGGCAAAACCAGCAAGACGAAACCGGCGATCGCGCCCGAGAGGCGATGATGATGGCGTCCTGGCTGGGCGGTGTCAGCCTGAGCAGCGCGGGGCTGGGCGTCATTCACGGCATCGCCGGAGAGCTGGGCGCGATTAAACCCTTTCATCATGGTGAAGTGTGCGGCAGGCTGCTGTTCACGTTTCTGGATCATCTTGCAGACAGCCAGCATGCGCGCCAGCGTCAGCTCATGGATGACATGCATGCGCAGCTTTTTGACGAGGAGACCGATTCACCCGCGCGCTATCTCAAAGCCTGGCTACAACGCTCAGCCATTATGACGTTCTGGCAGGAGGGGCCAACGTTAAGCCCGTCGGATATAGACTGGATCCTGGCCCGGGCCAACAGTAAAAACAGCCTCGTCAACTACAGCAAAGATGAGATGCGCGACATGATAACACGCGCCTGGCCGGTCAGCGCGTAAGCGTCGTGCGGGCGGTGTTTTAGCCCGCACATTCCCCCTGTTCCGCCCCGCTGAAGGGCGTTTCACCTGCAAGCATGTGCTCAATCACCTGTAGCACACCTTCATTATTATTCGCGGGTGCCAGGAAGCGCGCGGCGTCTTTAACCCGCTGCGGGGCATTGCTCATCGCGAAACTGAAACCCGACTGCTGCAGCATCTCGAGATCGTTGCCCCCATCGCCAAAGGCCAGTACCCGATCGTGAGAAATGCCCCAGCGCTGCGCCAGCAGGTTCAGGCCGTTAGCTTTATGCTGACCAGGAACGATTAAGTCTACCGAACCGTGCCCGCTTGACGTCGCCGCTGCCGAACCTGCGTGCAGGCGCTGAATATCCGCCATTAAAGGCTCGACATACGCGTCTGACAGATTAAGGGCAAACTTCAGTATCCTGTCGTCGGCAACCTCATCAAGAGAACGAATGGGCCTGAGCCGGTGGCAATAATGCCGCATCTTGACCAGCCACGTCTCATCCATCCCTTCGAAGTAGTAGGCGCTCTCACGTCCGCAAAGCAGATAGCGCAGATCAGGATAGTGGCCATTGTCAAGCGTATCGAGTACCGCATCGATGTCATTACGGCTAAAAGCACCGCAGAACAGTTCTTCATCACGATCGATAATTAACGCGCCATTTTCAGCGACAAACGCAATCTCACTGGCGATCTCAGGGAAAAATGAGCGGAGTTGATGGTATTGATTGCCGCTGGCCACGACAAATTTGATATGTCGCTGAGTGAGCTGGTGGTAACAGGCGAGGAAACGCGCGCGGTTGTACTGCTTTTTGTCATCCAGAAAGGTGCCATCCATATCAACAGCAACCATCTTAACCGTGGTCATCAGAACTCCTTAGCCGGTAAACGTTCAGGATTAACTGTCAGAATAGCCTGGTAACGGGCGTTCGGTGCATAAAAAAGGGATGGCATCGGCCATCCCTGTGTCGCTATTGAAACGCGTTATTCAGGATCAGCGAGGTAATAATGCCGGTGGCGGCGGCAATCAAAACATAGTTACCGTCGATATCGGCCCAGTGCTGCCCCGGCGGCGGTTCTCTCAGACCACGCTCACGCCAGTCATCAACCCGGTAATCTTCACCACAGTACTCTCGCGGTACAGGGCCACCCCGGCGAAATTCATGACCGCGCCAGGCAAAGCGATCGTGATGATAATCGCGCCGCACATCCGGTGGTGGCGGACCAGGCCGGTGGCCAGGAGGTCCATCACGATCCAGGCCTGGCGGGCCATCGCCGTCGGGACCGCGCCCAGGATGATGCCACGGCCCCTCTGGGCCGCCTGGCCCCTGTGCCAGCCCAGGGCTGCTGTACATCGTGCTGTATGCTAAAAGGGCGATAATCAAACCTGATTTTATTTTTTTCATGGTACTGCCTCCAGTGGTAACGGCGACTCAGCGCCGTTGCCATTACTATTGTCGCAACCGGAAGAAATAAGAATGACCAAAACTCTTAAAAGTCAGCGTGCTAAACAGGCGCGGACGGCTTCGCTCTCTCGTCAGGCACGCTTCATCAGGCGTGAAACACCGATACCGTGCGGAAAATCGTTTGGAAACTCAAACCTGGCGAGGCATAAAAATAAAACCCCGATCCTGAGATCGGGAAGTTATCGTCAAAGCCAGTAAACTGGGAAATGTCCCTTAAGAGAAAAAGGGAGAAGCAAAGCAGACAAGACCACATCCCAAGTGTCGGGATGAAATACTAAACTCTGGTTAATGACAGTTGGATGAAAAACGGCCCGGATATATTTTACATGCCGGTTTGATCTCATAAGAAACACACCGCCGCACATCGCAAACCTGAAAACGGGTGTTCGGTGCTATCCGTTCAGGCGCGCTGTGCGCCTGAGCGGATGACCATCAGGGGTAACTCAGCAGCACTGGCGCATCCGGTAATTTTGTAAACCTGCGGATGATTTGATGGTAATCCGCCACCGGATCGAGCTGGCTAAACTGCTTTGGATACAAGTCTTTTGCCAGAATCTCCATCCCGATAATGTTGTAAGGATGGTTGTAGAAGTGGTGATAGATCCCGTAGGTGCGCCCCTGTTTTACCGGCTCAATCTGCGCTAATCCTGTACGCTTCAACAACGTCGTAAAGGTTGCCGCCACCGCTTTCCTGTCCGCTCCGTAACCAAACGGCAGCACATTACTGTTGGAACGTTTTGACCCCGTCATGATGTATACGTCCGGCTTCATGGCAATGATTTTCTCAAGGGAAACGAAACCTGCGTTACCCGGCAGCAAAGTCGATCCGATATTTTTGCCGCCGACCGCTTCCACCAGTCCACCCCAGCCGCTGTGGCTGTGAGTAAAACAGCAACTGTCACTGTTGCCGGCTATCGGTTCGATAAAGACGGTGGGTTTAGTTTTAACCTGGTCAATGCCCTTCTGCAGATTCTGCCAGTGCTGCTGATAAAAATCGGTGTAGGCCTTCGCCTCGGCTTCGCGGTTCAGCACTTTACCCAGCAGCGTAATACCCGGTACGGTGTTTTCTTTAGGATGCAGTTCATAGTCAACAAACACGACCGGGATATTCAGGCTTCTGAGCGTGGTCAGCACTCCCGACTGCATCAGCGCAGGTTTGGCACGCAACTGCGCAATCATGATATCCGGTTTCTTTGCCAATACGCTTTCGAGGTTCACCTGCCCCTGATCGTTGAAGCCCATATCCACTATCTTCTCAGCCTGCGGCCAGGTTTTCTTCAGCAGCGCCCAGGTTTGCGTATCCTGTTTCTTTGGCAGGTTATTCCATGCCACCACCCGTTTAAAAGGGTTATCCCGATCCAGCAGCGCCAGCGTCATGATGTCTCGCCCGTCCTGGAGAATGACGTGCTGAGGTTCTTTCTGCAGCGTAATCGTCTGTCCATCCACATCCGTAACGGTCAGAGGATAGGTGGCGGCCGAGCAGACCGTTGAGGCCAGCAACGTGGCTGCAAAAATACCGAATTTCATGTTTATTAACCCTGTTGAGAAATAAGAATTATTCTCGTTAACTTTACCATGCTAATTCGTAACAAATATAAACCTTTGTTTAATGAATACGTCTGAACGCTGTCTCAGGTGAGCGCCATCCCGGCATAAGGACCGGGCGGCGCCTCGATATCGACGAGGTTTACGCCTTAAGCAGCGAATAAAAAATGGCCGAAATGGCGATCAGACCGGCGAGCAGCACGAACAGATTACTGAGTTTTCCACTGTATTGACGCATGGCGGGCACCCGCTGGATAGCGTACATCGGCATCAAAAACAGAATCACGGCAATGATCGGGCCGCCCAGCGTTTCAATCATATTGAGGATATTGGGATCGAGCGTTGCCACCAGCCAGGTTGTCAGCAGCATGAACACGGCCGTCAGACGATTCAGCCTGTCAGGGGCCATCGCTTTGCCCCGGCTACGGAGCGCTTTATTCACCATGCCGTTGAACCCTTCACGTGCGCCCAGATAGTGGCCGAGGAATGACTTGGTGATCGCCACCACGGCTATCAACGGCCCAACCCAGGCGATAAGCGGCGCATTAAAATGGTTGGCAAGGTAGGACAAGATCGAAATGTTTTGCGCTTTAGCGGACTGTAAGTCTTGTGGCGAGAGGCTGAGTACGCAGCTGAAGACAAAGAACATCACGGTAAGCACCATCAAAAGGTGCGCGCAGGCCAGAATCCGGGAGCATTTTCGCTCGGCCTGCTCGCCGTACTCCTGCCGTTTCGCCAGGGCGAACGAGGAGATGATCGGCGAGTGATTAAACGAGAATACCATGACCGGCAGGGCAAGCCACAGCGTCATCCACAGGTTGCGCCCGCTGCCCACATTGAGGGTTTCCAGTGCGGCCCCGTGCCAGTAAGGAATCAGACAACACGCCATCAGCATCAACACGGCGACAAAGGGATAAACCAGGACGCTCATTGCCTTAACAATCATGCTTTTGCCAAAGCGCACCACCGTCATCATGCCAATAATCAATATCAACGACAGCAGCACACGCGGCGGCGGCACCAGGCCCAGCTGGTTCACCATCAGGCTTTCAACCGTATTAGTAATGGCTACGCTGTACATCAGCAAAATAGGGTAAATGGCAAAAAAATAGAGCAGCGTAATCAGTTTTCCCGCTCCTGCGCCAAAATGCTCTTCAACCACGTCGGTGATATCCCCTGCCGGATTGCTGCCTGAGAGGACAAAACGCGTTAAGGCCCGATGGGCAAAGAAGGTCAAGGGAAACGCCAGCACCGCCATAACGATCAAGGGTAACAGTCCCCCCATTCCCGCATTGATCGGCAGAAACAACACGCCCGCACCGATGGCGGTGCCATATAACCCCAGCATCCAGACGGTATCCGTTTTTCGCCAGCCTGTTTCATCATTGACGTGAGGTGTTTCCAGCGTGCGGGTTTGCGAGGTTTTCATCAGCTCTTCCAGAGTATGCATCAGCCTGAATTAAGGCTTGCAGCGGGTAAAGGGTGGGCGTTTTTCGCCATCAACGCATGAGTGCAACCTGCCAGATTCAGCCCGCCCCGTCAGGACGAAATCGATTGCGCCCCATTTTTTACACCATCTGACGGCAAACATTCAAGTTAAGCGTCAGATCGTGCGTCTTTCCGGAAAAAACAGGGGAAAACGTGTGATGACGGCGTTACGGCCTAACCCGTCCGGCATGGGTTTACGGATACCGCTCTGCTTACCCATTTTTTCCTCACTACACTTTAAACACCCTTAACGTTTTGGACAGGACAGTGCGCTCAACCGCGCTGTTGATGCAGTCGCCGCCCGATCGGCGGTTGCCGTCCAGTGATTTACAGGAGTCGACTCTATGAAAGCGTTAACCTATCACGGCCCTCATAAAGTCAGCGTTGATAACGTTGCCGATCCCGGACTGGAAGCCGCCGATGATATTATCCTGCGCGTCACGGCCACGGCGATCTGTGGCTCTGACCTGCATCTTTATCGAGGGAAAATTCCCGGCACCGATCATGGCGATATTTTCGGCCACGAGTTTATGGGTGAAGTGGTGGAAGCCGGCCGTGCGGTAACGGCTGTGGCAAAAGGCGACCGCGTGGTGATCCCGTTTGTTATCGCCTGCGGTGACTGCTTTTTTTGTCATCTGCATCAGTATGCCGCGTGCGAAAACACCAACAGCGGCAAAGGCGCGGCGCTAAACCGTAAAAGCATTACGCCGCCGGCGGCCCTGTTTGGCTACAGCAAACTCTATGGCGGAGTGCCAGGTGGTCAGGCAGAATACGTGCGCGTGCCTAAGGCCAACGCTGGCCCTTTTAAAGTGCCGAACACCCTTTCGGACGAAAAAGTTCTGTTCCTGTCCGACATTTTACCTACGGCCTGGCAGGCGGTGAAAAATGCGGAGATTAAGCAGGGTTCGAGCGTCGCTATTTTTGGCGCAGGTCCTGTGGGCCTGCTCAGTGCCGCCTGTGCCCGACTGGAAGGTGCAGAGCAGATCTTCATGATCGATCACAACGACTACCGGCTGAATTTTGCCAGAGAGCGCTACGGCGTCATTCCCATCAACTTTGATAACAACGACGATCCCGCGGCCTGGATTATTGAGCACAGCGCGGGACACCGCGGTGTGGACGCCGTGATTGACGCGGTGGGTTTTGAAGCCAAAGGCAGCATGACCGAAACAGTGCTAACCAACCTGAAGCTGGAAGGCAGCAGTGGCAAGGCGTTACGTCAATGTATCGCTGCGGTTCGCCGTGGCGGCATTGTCAGCGTGCCTGGCGTGTATGCGGGATTTATTCATGGCTTCCTGTTTGGCGATGCGTTTGACAAGGGCCTGACCTTTAAAATGGGCCAGACGCATGTGCATGCTTACCTGCCCGATCTGTTGAATCTGATTGAAAAAGGGCATTTAACACCGGAAGAAATCGTGACGCATCATATGCCGCTGGAAGATGCCGCTCGCGGTTATGAGATTTTTGAAAAGCGTGAAGAAGCGTGCCGCAAGGTTATTCTGGTGCCTGGCATGATGCCAACCCAGGCCACGCTGTAAAAACAGGAGCGGGAGATTCCCGCCCCTGTTTTTTATCTGTGGGATTTGGCCTGTGCGTAAGCGGCGTCCAGATCCAGCCGCTGCCAGAATGCCTGATCGGCGCCAGGTCCACCCAGTGGATAACCAGCGGATAAGGCACTTTTCACCATCAGTTCGCGGCGCTGTTGTGCAGACAGCTGTGGTAAGGCCGTTTCCAGCAGCACCTCGGCCCCGTCCGGTACCTGCAGTTTGGCCGTGTTCCCGGCGACTTTGGGCAGGTTATAGCTCATCGTAAAGCGATAAAACGGCTTCATGCTGCCATTGCCGTAAGGATCGTCGCTACCGGCAGGTTTGGCACACGCCGTCAGGGTTGTTCCACACTCTTTTTCCAGCGCGCTCCGCAGTTGTTGACGGGCATCGTTGAATAACGTCCGATAAGCGGCATCGTTCAGATAATGGGCAACGTTGTATTGCGCCACCATACGCGAGCCCATCACGTCGAGCGGATAGTGCACGCCCAGAATCAGCCGAGAATAGCCGTAACGTGCGCCGCGTTGCAGTAAGGCTTCAAACCGCTCCGGCACCATCTCGGCCAGCAGCAGCGCATCGGTATAGCCCGTGTTGGTGTGCCCGCTGGGGAACGAACCGCCATCGGCCGTGTAGGGATGATTGTCTTTGATCACCGTATCATCCGGCACCAGATGAATCGTATTCCCTTTGTGCAGGAAAGGACGCGGATAGTTAAAATGTTTTTTTGCTTCACCGGTACTGACTTCACTGGCTTTGATCAGGGCTGCCGCCTTATTGATTTCGCCTTTGTCATAGGCGGCCAGGAAGGCTTTACCTAAACGCGGCCCAAGGGCATCGGCGAGAAAATAGAGATAGCTGATCCCCTCTGCGTCCGCCAGCGCCTGATGGCGCTCGCCCTGAGTGGCATTGAGGTTAATTGATGTCACCGTGGCACGATTGGCGTCCAGTACCGCTTTCGGCAGCGTGCTGAACCCTGATAACAAGGCAATACCTGCCTTTTGCAACGCTTTGCTCTGGAAATCATAACCACTGGCTTTCAGCCACGGGTAGTCAGCGAGTTTATCACTCTGCTTCGCCTGCTTGAGCTGGTCACGGCTGAGCGCAGGCGCGCCATGTTGTATCGCCGCCCGCTCTGCCCCCAGCGCCTGTAATTCAAGTGCGTTAAACGCCGGGCTGGACGATCCCTGCGAGGTGTTGTTTGCCAGCATGCCGGCTTCGGACAACGAGATTGCCTGTGCCTGCTGCGCTACCAGCAGTACCGCCGCAATCAGGGTGAATTTCATTTTCATTATTATTCCTTTGATGTCGGATAATCTCTGACCTTGCCGGTTGTCACGCTAGCATTGCCCCATGACATTTTTATTTCAGCTGTTATGCCAGCGGTTTACCCCGAAAGCGCGTTGCGCGCTGAATAAACCACCGCGAACGGGCAGCAAAAACGGCTGAACCCGCTACGCTAATGTAGGATTGACCGGCGTTATTAACAGATAACAGGTCTTGCCCAATGGCGATGTTAAGACTACGCCCTGCCCCCTCTTTACGACGTTGTGAGGGCGTTAGCGCACGAATGCCGTCTGACATTGATTAAAAAACAGAATTGATCGTTGATTACCGTTGCCACATTCATACACTCTCGGGTTGCGAATGGCCGCATCGGCGTGCGTGCTTATTAAGGGATGTTTACATGAGGTTATCCAATGCGCTTTAAAGGACTTACTGTCGGGTTTTTCCTTCTGATTTTAGCAATGGCCACCATTGCCTTTTTTGAAGTATTAGCGCCCTACTTTTCGGCCATTTTGTGGGCTGCGGTGCTGGCCGTCATCTTCCATCCGCTCAAAAGGTATCTGCGCGGCAAACTGGGCGATCGTAACGGTCTTGCCTCACTGCTGACGCTGGTTTGCATCTGCCTGATCGTTTTCACCCCGTTAGCGATCATCGCCTCATCCATGGTGGTGGAGGTGAACACGGTTTATCACAAGCTGCAAACCAACTCCGCCCAGTTTCCGGTGGTCTTCGCCGATTTGTTACAACACCTACCGAACTGGGCCAAACACTATCTGGCTGAAAATAATCTGGACAATGCCACGCAGATCCAGCAGAAGCTGTCGGCATTTGCCCTTAAAGGCGGTCAGTATCTGGCAGGCAGCGCCTTTATCATCGGTAAAGGTACGTTCAGTTTTACCGTTGGCTTTGGCATCATGCTTTACCTGCTGTTCTTCCTGCTGAAAGATGGTTCCTATCTGGTGCATCTCATTCTGGAAGCGCTTCCGCTGTCTACCTACGTTAAACACCATCTGTTTATGAAGTTTGCCGCGGTGTCACGCGCAACGGTGAAAGGCACGGTCGTCGTTGGCGTCGTGCAGGGGATTCTGGGCGGGCTGGCTTTCTGGTTTACCGGCATCGATGGCAGCCTGCTTTGGGGCGCATTGATGGGCTTCCTGTCACTGGTTCCTGCAGTGGGTTCCGCTATTATCTGGGTTCCGGCGACCATTTTCTTCTTTGCCACCGGTGCGCTGTGGAAAGGGTTGTTCCTCGTTGGCTTCTTTGTCGTGGTTGTCGGCCTGGTTGATAACATTCTGCGCCCGCTACTGGTGGGCAAAGACACCAAAATGCCTGACTACCTGATTCTGATTACGACGTTGGGTGGGATGGAAATCTATGGCATTAACGGCTTCGTGATTGGCCCGGTGATCGCCGCGCTGTTCATTGCCTGCTGGAATCTGCTGTCCGGGCGCGATAACCGTGAAAACATCGAAGAGATCGATGAAGAGTTTATTGAAGAAGGAAAAAAACAGTCTGATACCGCACAACAGGATGCGGCAGAAGCAGAGGCCGCAAAGGCAGAGGCCTTAGAGGCGAAAACGGTTCCGGCCGAGCCTTCTCGAAAATAAGCCAAAAAAAACCCACCAGCGGTGGGTTTTTTCACACTAAAGCGGCTTAGTTAGTCGCTTTATTTTTCAGATCTTCAGCACCCTGCTTGGTTTTATCCCAGCCCTTCTCGGCGCCTTCTTTAGTTTTGTGCCAGCCTTTCTGCGTGCTTTCAGAAATTTTGCTGGAGGTCGAGTTGCTCTTGCCTTCTGCGGCATGCTCAGACTTCAGCTTCAGCTCTTCGCCTTTATGCTCGGTCTGATGCAGTTTTTCTTTAGCGGTATCTGCGCCTTTATGCGCTTCAGCGACAGTTTCATCCGTTGTGGTAGCAGCGAAAACTGGCGAGGCCAGTAAAACAGCAGACAGTGCAATAATTGCTTTCTTCATCGTAATTCCCTCTTGTGTGAAATTTGTCGTCTTGCGTGATTATCCTGGCACAGGAGACCAAAGAACGATTTAAGAATAGACCTGAAATGAAATATGGCGAACCTGACTGGTTAAAAGTCCATCAGCCGGATAATCTTTTCTACCACAGGTCAAGTTGCCCGCTGTCTGGTGCAGAGGTCTGAGTCGCGGTGCGGCCCTTGCGCTCACGGGGCGCAGGCGCGGGTTGCGTCATCGCCTGATGGATCCAGTGCATAATCACCGCGACCACATAAGCCTGATCTTTATCATCCAGCACCTGATGCTGAGCAATCCCATGCCATTTCGCCAGACAGCCACGACAGCAGGTCGCGGTGGCGTGCTGCGCGATGAAAACCGGATGGCCGCGCATCGGCGTTTGTTTACCGTCATTAGGCGGAGCGCTGGCAGCCAGCCGCTGCTGAATAAAGGTGGCCGCATGGGCTGCCACATCGGCCTCTCCCTTCGTCAGACAGTAGTCATATTCCGACCGCCCCAGACGGAAACGCTGACGAAAAGGCGATTGGGCTAAGCGCTGAAACAGCGCGTCAAAGGTGTTCATCACTGGCACATCACCGGATTAACTTTTCCTGCCCGACAGATAGCGAACGCCTCTGTCGCCAAACGTTTCGCGGTGTGGCTGCCCTGCATGAAGATGAAAAATATCGCCTTCGCGATAGGTGGTCGCCTGATTTTCGGTGTACAAAGTAATATCGCCACTCAGGATCAGAGCCATCGCCTCAAAGGGATGTTCATGATGATCCAGCTCGCTGTTTGCGCCCCGCTCCACAATCACCGGCTCTGCAAACCCTTTTTCTGCCAGAAGGGTTCGAAATTGCTGTTCTGTCATTTGTGCTCCCGTGAGTCGTGCCATTTTCTGGCAGTGTAGACAATCCTGGCGCAGTTTGTCAGGGCCATCCCTCGTCCAGGGCTTACGTAAAGTAGCGCAAGCAAGGTTGTGAGAGATACTCCCGCATGTGTACTTTCTGGTTACTTCATCACTAACATTTCATTAAAAATGGACGAAGCATGCAGCAAAGGGTAAAGACGGCATTACTTTTAATCAACCAGCACTCACGTAAAGGTCGCATTGATGCCGCGCGCGCCACGCAGCTGCTGCTGCAATCCGGTTTGATTCTGCTAGAACCCGCCTACGACGACAGCCGTCCTTACGCTGAGCTCATTACCGCGTATGCCAGCCAGGTGGATCTGGTGATTGTCGGCGGGGGCGACGGCACGTTAAATGCGGCAGCGGCGGGCCTGATGCAGACCGGCTTACCCTTAGGCATTTTGCCGCTTGGCACCGCCAACGATTTTGCCCGTACGCTCGGAATTCCGCCTCAGCTGGAGCAGGCTGTCAGCATCATTTGCCAGGGACACGTACGCTTTGTGGATTTGGGTGAGGTAAATGGTCATTTGTTCCTGAACGTATCCAGCATCGGTTTTTCGGCGGAGCTGGCGCGTAACCTTACGGCTCAGGCCAAAAAACGCTGGGGCGTGCTGGGTTATGCCTTTGCAGCACTGCGCATCTTGCGACAAAGTCGCCCCTTTAGTGCGACGTTACATCATGAGGGAGAGGCTATTGCGATCAAAACCGTACAGGTTTCGGTCGGTAACGGACGTTTTTACGGCGGTGGCATGACCGTAGAGCAAAGTGCGGCCCCGGACGATGGGCTGCTGGACGTCTACAGCCTGGAGCTGAAAAGAAGCTGGCAGTTGTTGGCGCTGTTTCCTTATTTGCGGCGCGGCACCCACGGCCGCTGGCGTAACGTTCGCACCTTCAGCACCACGGCACTCACGCTGCATACGCGCCGCCCGCACTACATTAACGCCGACGGCGAAATTATTGGGCAAACGCCTGCGCAGTTTTGCCTGATTAATGATGCGCTCAAGGTGCTGGCCCCTGAAAAGCGCCACACTTAACGGGCAACACCAGCAGGCTGAGTTTTTAGCATGGCGACCAGCGCCATGCCCATCAGCCCCAGCCCGATAAGCACCAGAAAATAGTAGTTCAGCAAATGCCACAGCCAGATACCGGCCACGCCGCCCACCAGAAAAGCAAGAATCGTGTAGGTATGCAGTCGCAGGCGCTCCAGATAGAGCGGCGCATCTTTGGGCGATTCTTTTCGCCGGAGGACATCAAACAGCATGGCCAGTTCGATGCCAATGTCTGTGGACGTGCCGGACACGTGGGTCGTTCTGACGCGCGCGTTAGAAATACGCGTGACCACCGCATTCTGCAGCCCCATTAAAAAGCTCAGGCTCAGGATCAGCACCACACCGGATGCAGCAATGGGATAGCGGGCTTCAATCACGCCCAGCGCCACCAGCGCAATACCTTCTATAAAGATATTCACCGCATAAATAGTGCGAATTTTGCGTCGACGCCCGGCATTAATAATTAATGTGGAAAAAAGCGCGCCCACAATAAACATGCAGACGATAAACAGGAAAAACAGACCGTTGTGAAACTTTGCCTTGGCCAGAAAATCGGACAGCGAAGAGACGTTACCGGTCATATTGGCGGAAAAGAATCCTACAATCTCAAACGCGGCGGTATTTAAGGCGCCCGCCACGGCGGCAAGGGTACAGGCAAGACGGCTATCAGCGATATGCGTCCGTTCTGTTTCTGTGCTGATAAGCATAAGGTCCACTCTGCAAGACAACCCACTCAGGTTGGCCGATTTTACGCCAGCCGCCTGTTGTCGTGAAGAAACGCCGGAATAATTTTTAAAGCGGTCAGAGTGAGGCCTGCAACGTAGAGGCCAGCGGATTACGATGATCGCTGGCCCGTCAGTCAGTCAAAGCCGAATTCTCTTTAATCCTTCCAGGGCCAGCCGCAGATAATCTCGCGGACAGGCCAGATTTAGCCGAATGAATCCTTTACCTTGCGGCCCAAATTGATAACCCATGGAGGGGGTAATGTCTGCGGTATGCATGATGACTGCTTTGAGTTGCTGATCGTTCAGTCCGGCTTTATTGCAGTCAATCCATAGAAGATAGGTTGCTTCTGCAGGTATAACGCGTGCCCAGGGCACATGCTCTGCAACCTGTTCGGTAAACCATTGACGATTTACTGTAATATAATCAAGCAATTGATCGAGCCAGCCTGCACCTGACTGCCAGGCCACCGTTGAAGCGGATAATGACAGGACATTAAAAACATCAAGACCGTGGGCATTAAGACGTTCAGCAAACCTGTCACGTATCTGCGCATCGGGAATAACAAAGTTTGAGACCCGTAACGATGAAAGGCCAAACGTTTTACTTGAAGAGGTGGCAGAGATAACGCTGTTATGCCAGCTCGGGTCCAGATGTAAAACGGACGTAAATTGGTGTCCCGGTAACACCAGATCTGCCCAGATTTCATCTGATAATACGATGACGTTGTAAGCTTCACACAGCGTCAGTAACTGGCATAACTCTGCTTTGCGCCAGCAGCGTCCTGTGGGGTTGTGCGGATTACACAGAATCATTAAAGGTGGCCGATATTTTTTAAACAGCGACTCAAGGTTCTCGAAATCCATGAGATATTCTGATTCGCTCGTCTCTGTTAACGGGCTATTCAACAATTGACGATGATTCAGGCTGATAATTTTTTCGAACGAACCATAATAGGGGCCCTGAACCACGACTCCGTCCTTTTCATTGCTGAGCAGCTGCACCAGTAGAGATAAACCCGGTATCACGCCTTCCGTCGTGCATATCCATTCCTGTTTCAGGTAGAGATGGTGTCGGGTAGCATACCAGGTGAGCATCGCGTCAAAGTAAGTCTGACCCCGGTCGCTGTAACCAAACACGCCATGCTGGCAACGTTGCATCAGCGCATCAATAACCTGCGGCGGCGCGGCAAAATCCATATCAGAAACCCACATAGGCAGTAACTGTTCAGCGCCTTGCCCAAGATGTTTCGCATCAAAATCCCACTTTACTGAATCCGTATTTCGTCGGTTAATTATCTGGTCAAATGGCATAGCTACTCTCCCTTTTCTGCAGCAGGACGACGCGTAGCTGGCGCTGGCAGCCTGGCAATGCCTATTCCGGTAACGCCATAGAACAGCGCGAAAAAGAGAGCGGAGTAACACTGAACAGCCCACGGCAGGAGATCAAGCGTGCTGACGCCTAACGTCGTCGCCATGTAAACACCGGCCGATGTCCAGGGCAGTAGCGGCTCAATGACGGTGCCAGCATCCTCAATGGTTCTGGACAGGTTTTTCGTATCCAGTGACATTTTACGGTAAGCATCTTTGAACAGTTCAGCGGGTACCAGGAGTGCCAGCTTGCCGTCACTTGTGGCGCCGGTAACCAAAATGGTGGTCGCAATGGTGGCAGCAATCAAATGGCCAACGGTGTGAATCACAGTCAGCAAGCGCGTGATGATGACGGTTAACGCTCCCGTTAAAGTCAGCGTCCCCGCAAAAGAGAAGGCACAAAAAACCAGAAGGATAGTCGGCATCATTGACAACATACCGCCGCGCTCAAGTAATCGAGGAACGTCAACCGCGATGGCATGATGTTCAGTTGAAAACATGTTCATCGCAAAACCGTCAATGAAGGCATCCAGTCCCTGTTTAATACTGACCCCCTGAAATATCAGACCAAGTAGCACGGCCAGCAAACAGGCACTCAGCATCAATGGAATCACTGGCATCTTGCGGATGGCTCCCCATAAAACCACTATTGGAGGGATGACTAACAACAGGTTGAAATGATAATAACGTTCCAATGTATTAATGATCTCTGCCACGCGCTGCGGAGTCGCAATATCACCGGTGACGCCACTGTGCCCAGCGATGAGATAAACAACGGCCGCCAGAACAAAAGCTGGAACAGTCGTCCACAGCAGATGTTGAATATGCTCAAATAAGGTCGTTTCCGCCACAATGGCAGCAAAATTAGTTGAATCAGATAAGGGTGAGATTTTATCGCCAAAATACGCGCCTGAAACCACAGCGCCAGCGGCAGCGCCTAATGACACATCCAGACCAGCCGCAACCCCCATAAGCGCTACGCCCACTGTTCCGGCAGAGCCCCATGAGGTCCCGGTGCAAACTGACACCAGGCTTGTCAGAAAAAATGCGGCAATAAGGATATATTGCGGGCTGATAAGTTTCAGGCCCCAATAGACCATATAGGGAATTGTCCCGCTAAACATCCAGGTACCAATTAATCCACCTACACATATCAAAATCAGAATAACCGGCATCGCCTTAGCCAGCTTATCAACCACAGAATTAATAATCTCTTCCCATCCATAGCCTTGCCATCGGGCTATAGCAGCAGCAATTGCAGCTGAAAAAAGAAGTAAAGGTTCGATCCTTAATTCCATGACGCCATAACCGATAATGAGTAATGCGAGCATTGATATTATCGGAATGAGAGCCAGTCCAAAGGTAAGCGTTTTCCTGGGTTGAGTGACGTTCATATTAATGCTCCGGTTAACAAAGGAGACTTAAGATTAAAGCGGTAAAGTCGACGTCACCGGGACAGCAGCGAGGGCTCTATGTAAGCGCTTACATGAGAGGTATAATTTCGACACGAATCACATATTTACGCTTGATTCACGGGTACTTCACAAACAGACTGGCGGCACACCAGCCTGGCGGAAAAAGCATTATTAGCAGGTTTGACCGTAAGCTGCTGGCAGTAACGAATAGCCAGCAACGCCGCACGACGCGCCATCGATTCAACTGGATAATGCATTGTTGTCAGCGCGGGATATAGGTATCGGGCAAGCGCTACATCGTCAAAACCCATCACCGACATCTGGCGCGGCAGCGATATACCTTCCTGATGCAATATACGTAAAATACCGGCAGCCATCACATCGTTAAAAGTAAATACTGCAGAGAAAGGGACCTGGCTGTTCAGTAATTGATACCCAGCCTGCTCCCCACCTCTTTCTGTAAAAGGCGCGCTAATAATCCACTCTTTTTCAGGGGTGATGCCTTGCCTGTTCATGGCGTCAATATAACCATTTAGCCTTTCCTGGCGATCCGCAATAGGAATATCACTGGTCACGCATGCGATAATGCGATGCCCCTTGTCGAGAAGATATTGAGTCGCAGTCAATGCAGCCTGATAATTTTCAAACCAGACACAGCGATGTGAAAACTCAGCAATATAGCGATTAAGCACAATGAGTGCGGGAAAATGCGCGCTGTAACGAATCAATTCTGCGTCGCTTAGCTGACTGGCATGCACCACCATCGCCTCACAACCCTGATTGATTAAAAAGTCCAGACCGGTTTTTTCTTTTTGAGCATCGTGGCCGCCGCTGCAAACCAATAATTTGTAATCATGCTTGCGCGCAACGGCCTCAACACCTTTAGCAAGATGCGCAAAAAAAGGATCTGCCAAATTTCCAGTTAATAGCCCCAGCATATTGCCACTGCGTCGGGCCAGGGCAAGCGCTGCGGCATTGCGACGGTAGTTAAGTTCACGCATTGCTTTTTCCACACGTTCACGCGTAGCAGGTTCGACCCAGGCCGTCTGGTTGATAACCCTGGATACCGTGGCGGTGGACACACCGGCCAGCCGGGCAACATCATTAATTGTTGGCATTGCGCCCCTCAAATGTTGTCCTAAAACTCTCCATGCTGAAACCGATGACGCTTTCCGTTAAAGCAGCGCTGTCTGTATCTCAAGGCAGGGAAAGGAAATTCCTCTACCTGCAAGCTGGCAGTCAACTATACCGTTTTTAGCATGTTAATTACCGATCGGGCATTGGATGCGCTGGTCGCCAGCACATCAATAACACCGGTACGTAATGCCCCCAGGATTGCGGTTGCTTTGGTACTCTCTGAGGCGATAGCGATGACACAGGGAATAGCACGCAACTGTTCGAGACTCAGACCAATTACCCGATCATTCATTACCGTATCAACCGGTTTTCCCTGGATATTAAAGAAACTGTAACCCGCCAGATCGCCCACTACACCTTGCTGCTGGCGCGCACTGGCAATTTCCTGCGGAGAAAACCAGCCCAGTTGCACCATAAAACTGTTTTCATTCATGTCACCCAAACCAATTAAGGCCACATCCGCTTTGCTTGCCTGCTCCAGTGTGGCCTTAATCAAGCGGTTCTGCATAAAAGCCGTTCGCAACGCAGGGTTTTCCACATAGGCTGGCGCATAAAGGGTTTCACTGAAGCCGTTGAATTTTCGCGCCAGGTTTCGGCTGATATGGTCAGCGTCGATAAGTTGATTGTCACGCTTGGTGCCGCCTATGCCACAAATAAAACGGCAATGGCGTTCAGGAAAGATACCCACATGATTCGCCACGGCAGCGACATTCCGGCCTTGCCCAACAGTCACTGTCATGTCATTTTTCAGCACACCTGCCAGGTAGTTACTCACCAGCGCCGCAACCTGCTGCCGCTGCTCATCTTCGTCATGATGATCCAGAGCAACCAACGCGCGTTTTACAGCAAAATGTGAGATAAGCTGCTGTTCTATTTGAGAACTGAATACAGGATGGTACTTTACATTTATTTCAACAATTCCTTCCAGGCGGGCTTTTTTAAGTAAGCGGCCCACTTTTACTCTGGAGATGCCAAACTTCCGGGCGATCTCTTCCTGTGTCAGTTCCTGATCGTAATAGGCAATCGCTATTTCGGTCAGCATTGCATAGTCTGAGTCTTGTTCAGTCATCACGGGCTATATCCATTTCTTATTGGACTGTAATATTACTTTGAGTTCACGATAAATTCCTCTGCAACGCGCTTAACAATGCCGCAATATCCACTCGCCTCCCAGGCCGCCCGACCAATGAAAAGCCCCTCTATTTCTGGCTGCTGCAATAACGCCACCGCGTTGTCCAGATTAACACTGCCACCGTATAACAGGGGAATACGTTGCCCGACCTCATGGCCAAAAGACTCACACAATGTCAGTCGCAATAACTCATGAATTTCGCCTGCCTGCTGCGGACTTGCCGGTGTGCCATGCTCACCTATCGCCCATACTGGCTCATAGGCTATCAACGTTTGCAGCGCCTGCTCTGGTGTCAGATTGTGCAGCGCAATTTTCATCTGGCGTACAACCGTTTCGCGTGAAACCTGCCAGCGCTTTTCATCTGCAGAATCGCCAATACAAATAAGCGGCCGCAGTCCATGTTGTATGGCGCGCTGGACCTTTAGATTAATGGCCCCATCCGTTTCATTAAACGCAGCGCGGCGTTCAGAATGCCCCAGTTCAACCAGGGAAGCCCCCGCCTCAGTCAACATCGCTGCAGAAATCTCACCCGTCCATGCGCCATCTTCTGCTTCATGCATGTTCTGCGCGCCGGTCAGACAAGGCAACCGATGCTGATGCATAAAATCACTCACCGCCTGCAGCGTGGTATAGGGCGGAATAACAAACGACTGTATCGCAGGATGTGTGACCAACGGGAGCTGCGCCGCAAGCGTTTCACACCACGATATAGCTTGCGATAACGACTTGTTCATTTTCCAACTGGTTCCTAACCAAACAGGGTTCATCTGTGTTCTCCATCAGTTTGCGAGTGAAATTTAGCTTTTTGCAATACTGTTCTTTTTCTCATTAACTGATCATATGCTAGATCACAAAATTTGATCAAATTAACTCAAACCCGTCTAAATGTGATGTAAATCACCAATAATTGTTTTCTCATCGAGTAGATTCCTGTTCATATGATTTATACATGATCATATGAACATAACCATATTCCATTATGAGAGGTGATAAATGCCGCAAGAGAAAAAACCCGTTGTAGCCATTACGCTTGGCGACCCTGCAGGGATAGGTCCAGAAATTACTGTCGCCACCATGATGGAAAAAGGTGTCTACGAAGAGTGCAAACCGTTTTTAATTGGTTCCGTACCGATTGTAACCCGAGCGATGAAAATAATGGGATGCGACTTCACCCTTCATCCCATCTCCAGCCCGGAGGAGGCCCTGTTTCAATGGGGAACGCTGGATGTGCTTGAAACCGGTGATTATGATTGCGACAGCATTGAGTGGGGCAAGGTGCAGTTACTGGCTGGCCAGATGTCGCTGGACTATGTCATGAAATCCATTGAGCTGGGGATGGCGGGCAAGATTGATGTGGTCTCTACAGCGCCGATTCATAAGGAGGCGATCAAGCTGGCAGGATGTAAACTGCCGGGGCACACCGAAATTTATCAGGTTGAAACCCGGTCAGATTACGGGTTAACCATGTTCCACGTTCATAATCTGCGCGTCTTTTTTGTCAGCCGCCATATGCCGTTGAAAGAGGCCTGTGATTACGCGAATAAGGAACGGGTTCTGGCCTGCGTCCAACAGATCCACCATGAATTTACGGCACTCAGTATTCAGAACCCACGCATTGCGGTCGCCGCCCTCAATCCCCATGCGTCCGATAATGGCCTGTTTGGTCACGAAGAAGCGGACAACTTAATCCCGGCAGTAGAGGCAGCCCAGGCACTTGGCATTAATGCTATAGGGCCTGTACCGGCAGATTCGGTATTTCATTTGGGTAAACAAGGCCGTTACGACGCCATTCTTTCCCTGTATCACGATCAGGGGCACATCGCCTGTAAAACCCTCGACTTTGAACGGTCCATTACCATCACGTTTGGTCTGCCGTTTATGCGCAGCTCCGTGGACCACGGTACAGCATTTGACATAGCAGGCACCGGTAAAGCCGGCACCGTCAGCATGCTGGAGTCCACGTTAGTTGCAGCGCGCTACTGGAAAATGAAAAACCAATAAACGCTGGCGACAGACGAATGGTGAGGACAGAGAAATGGAAAAATATCTGTTAATCGGAAAAGGCAGCAAAGGCTGGGGCGGGCCGTTAAAAATCACGCCAGGCCCTGCAAAAAAAATTGCTTACATCACGGGTGGCATGTGCCCCCCTCTGGTGGAAAGACTGAGCGAACTCACGGGTTGGCCAGCCGTGGATGTCTTTAAAAACGGTGAGCCGCCTGAAGACGAAATTGGCCTAATGGTTATTGACTGCGGTGGAACTTTACGTTGCGGGCTTTATCCTAAACGAGGCATTCCAACTATCAATTTACATCCCACAGGCAAAAGTGGGCCGCTGGCCGAATTTATCCATGAAGACATTTATGTCTCTGGCGTGACACCAGCCTGTATCGAAATAGTCTGGCCGCAAGGCGAAGGCGGCAAGCTGGGAATTGTCGCGGACGATCTCACCGGCGCAACCACAGTAGGGGTACTGTTGGCACGCAGCGGATTAAAAACTGCGGCTTTTTTCGATACCGACTCTTTTGCCCGCAACGAAGTCGACTATCCGGCCATGGTGGTCAGCAGCGACAGCCGACCTCTGCCCAAAGCCGAAGCGCAGTGGCAGGTCAGTACTGCAGTCAAACTACTGCAGGCCCGTGGAGCTCACTACTTCACCAAACGTATTGACACTACGTTGCGTGGCGGCATCGGCTTTGAAATTGATGCCATGCTGGAGCAGTTGCCTGATGAAACAGTAGCGGTAGTCGTACCCGCGATGCCGCAGTCGCGTCGTATCCTGGTGGGCGGGTATTCCGTCATTGACTCCGTAGCGCTGTCGCGTACTGACGTTGCCCACGATGTGCGCACGCCGGTTACTGAATCCTGGGTTCCGGGTCTGCTGGCATCACAAACGCATCATCAGGTCGGCCATGTTGCCCTGACGTCCGTGATGAAGGGGACGAATCAACTTAAGCAGGACTTACGTGAACAACAACAACGTGGCGTAAGGGTTATCGTCGTTGACGCTATTACGCTGGAGGATGTTGATGCGATTGCCGATGCGGTGGTTGCGCTTAACTGGAATGTGCTGGCTGTCGATCCTGGCCCATTTACTGAAAGGCTTGCGCTGCATCGCGCTTTAATGCGAGAAGCCCCCGCCAGTATCGCTTCCCCTGTGGTCGTTGAACAACCCCGCGGATCGGTACTGATTGTCGCCGGTAGTGCAACGCCCGTAACGAAAAAGCAGCTTCAGCATTTGATCGATAATCATGCGCAGGTTTGTCATATTCCTGTTGATGCAGAACTGTTAGTGGACCGAAACAATTCCGCCGACATTGAAGTTAACCGTGTAGTGGAATTCGCCTGCAACTGCATGGCAGAACAACACAATGCCCTGTTTGTTTTTGAATCGGCCTTAACCGGTCGATTACTGGATCTGCAACAAGAAGAGCTGCGCTTTGGTCTGGATCATGGCCAGGCGGCACAGAATATTAATCATGGACTCGGCAGCATTGTCCGGGAAGTGCTAAATCGGGCGCCAGAGGCAATTAAAGGAATTTACATGACCGGCGGCGATACGATGGTCAGCGTCCTGAAAGAACTCGGCGCTACCGGTATCGAAATGATCGATTACGTTATTCCACAAACTGATATGGTTAAAATTATTGGCGGTGATTACGCCGGTCTAATCTGTGTGGGTAAGGGCGGCCTCACCGGGCCGGAGGATATTATCAACACTATCGTTGACCGCATCTATAAAGAATCTCATTAATAAAAATCGAAACTACGTAATTGTCGTCCGGATGGTATTACGTTGTTAATTCATTTAACGCCACTCAATACTGCGAGTCATTTATGAATATTAATATTCTGGACAAAATGAACAAAGCCCCCGGAGGCTTAATTATCATACCGTTAATTTTAGCCATTCTACTTAACACAATTGCACCTCAGGCATTAAATATCGGCGGACCTACCACTGCATTATTTAAAGTGGGTTCCAGCGCGATGATGGGCATATTTTTGTTAATTTGCGGAACATCAATAAATATTCGTCAGGCCGGCTTACCACTTTACAAAGGGAGTGTACTGCTGTTCTTAAAATGTCTGGCTGGCGCGCTGGCTGTATGGTTTGCTGGCACGTTGTTCGGGCCATCTGGATTTCTGGGCATCTCAACTCTGGCGCTGATCGCCTGTTTAACCAGCTCCAATAGTTCATTGTATATCGCGCTGTGCAGTAACTACGGTGATTCCAGCGATGCCGGGGCTATTTCGGTGTTTTGTATTAAAGACGGGCCTTTCGTTACGATGATGGTGCTGGGCGTCAGCGGATTGGCCAATATCCCGTTTGCCGCCCTGCTTTCAATGCTAATTCCGCTCATCATCGGCATGCTCTGGGGCAATATCGATGCGCGATTCAAACAGTTGTGCGCCTCAGCGCAGCCTCTGGTAATCATCATTATGTCCTTTGCTATTGGTGCCAACTCCAGCCTGAACACCGTATTTACTGCTGGTCTGTCGGGGATCCTGCTGGGTATGATTTCCGCGCTGACCGCCTTTATCTTCTATTTTCTTTACAACCTGTTTTTGAAGAATAAAACGGCACTTGGTGCCGCGCTGGGCACGACCGCAGCAAGCTCGGCACTCACGCCAGCAATGGTTGCACAAGCCGATCCCTCTCTGCTTGTTTATGTCGACGCTGCTACCGCTCAACTGGCAACGGCGAGTATCATTACCATGATTACCGCGCCAGTTCTGGTGGCCTTTTTTGATAAGCGGTTAAAAAAACGCTATCCCGAAACAGATTTGCCTCAGATTCCAGCCAGTGAAGATGCCCCCTTGCCCATAAATGAAAACGAGGGGACGAAATAGTATGCAGCCTTTTTGTTCATTGCACATTACGGCAGTGGGTGATTTTGTCGCAGAATCTTTGCAGGAAAACAAGCTCATCCTGTTTTCGAATACCGCACCAACCGAACTTGCCCATTATTGTGCGATTCATGAATCAACGCCCTGTCAAAAAGAACTGGCACCAGGGCAAACAATTGAAATTAACGACACAGCGTATGTTGTTACTGCTGTAGGAGACGTCGCCACGCAAAACTTTAAACAATTAGGGCATATTACTCTGAGTTTTGACAATGCAGATTCAGCAGAACTTCCTGGCACCGTACATTTACGTGGCCCGACACCGACAGTAATAGCAGCTGGCGATAACATCATTTTTATTAATTCAGAAGTTAGAATACTTAATGATTAAAGGAATTACCTCATGAAAACAATTGCTATTGGCGCGGATGATGCCGCTTATGAATTTCGAGATGCACTCGTGAATGACTTGAATGAGCGGGGAATAAAGGTAGTGGATTTCAGTAGCGATAAACATGATGACTGCACACTTTATCCTGATGTCGCCCATGCTGTGGCTATAGCGATCCGTCAGGGTCAATTCGAACGCGGCATTTTAATTTGTGGCACGGGTATTGGTATGAGCATCGTAGCTAACAAAGTCCCCGGCGTGCGCGCCGCACAGTGTCACGATACCTTTTCCGCCGAGCGGGCGAGAAAGAGTAACAATGCCCAGATTATCGCTCTGGGCGCGCGGGTGATTGGTGCCGAACTAGGCAAAAAAATTATTCAAGCCTGGTTGGCCGCGGAATATGAAGGCGGTAGCTCCGCAGTAAAAGTAGAACGAATAGACTATTACGAACATCAGCATGTACAGGACTGAAACACGACAAGGAACACATTATGAATCAGTTGGATGCTTTGAAAGCCCTTACCGTCGTCGTAGCTGACACCGGTGATATAGAGTCTATAAAAAAATTCGCACCGCATGATGCCACGACTAACCCCTCTTTGATATTGAAAGCGGCACAACTGCCTCAGTATCAGCCATTAATAGCGGATGCGATTGGCAAGGCGCGCCGCCAGGGTGGGAGTGCCGAAACTCAATTGATTAATGCCTGCGATCAGGTTGCAGTGGATATCGGTACAGAAGTGCTTCGCTACGTACCGGGACGCATTTCCACTGAAGTCGATGCTCGATTTGCCTGGGACCGAGGTATGTGCGTATCAAAAGCGCGTAAGCTGATTCAACTGTATGGCAAAAACGGTATTGAGCCCGGTCGCATACTGATCAAGCTGGCCGCCACATGGGAGGGGATCCGTGCAGCAGAGGAACTGGAACAGAACGGGATTAATTGCAACCTGACGCTACTTTTTTCTTTTGCCCAAGCGCGAGCCTGCGCAGAAGCTGGCGTGTACTTAATTTCTCCTTTTGTTGGACGTATTTACGACTGGTATCAGAAGCATCAGCCCCAGCCGGATTATCTGCCTGCGAACGATCCTGGTGTTGAATCCGTACAGCAGATCTACCAGTATTATAAAACGCACGGCTACCCAACCATAGTGATGGGAGCGAGCTTTCGCCGTATTGAACAAGTCCAGGCCCTGGCAGGATGCGACCGACTTACCCTGTCTCCCTCATTGCTGGACGAACTGGCGGCCAACCACCAGCCACTTATCCGCCAGTTACATCCCCGTTGTGTCACTGAAACTCGCCCTAGCCCGATGACACAATCTGAGTTTCTCTGGCAGCATCATCAGGATGCCATGGCAGTAGAGAAACTGGCCGAAGGTATACGGCTATTCGCCAGGGATCAAATCACGCTGGAGCAGCAGATTAAGCAGATGCTATAGCGCTCCACCTTAAGCCGCCATGCGGTTTAATCGACATGGTCTCATCAATGCTGTCTGTCCGGCATATTTTATCGCGCCTACTCACCCCGGTGCGATAAAACACATGGCGTAACCGGTCAATCCCGCAGATGACAATCTGTTGCGCTTTTCATGTAACAGATCAAGATGGCGAAGCGTTAAAACATGCAGGCTCTGCAATCTGATGATTTTATATTTGATACAGGGCCCTATGAAACGCGCGATGACTGCTTTACTTCCCATTATATTAACAACTTTGGTCTCAAACAGCGCCCTTGCTCAGGGTGTGCCCTTGCTGGGTAATTTGCCTGCCAGCGGACATCAACTTTGCGGTAAGACAATCAGGCTACAACTGGTTAAAACCTCTGACGAGATGATGATTCTGGGTATAAAAAACAAGCAGAGTAACGAGATGGATCTGTTTATGTCCAGCCTGCCTTTTACCGTTTCAGATACCTATGCCAGGTTCATTCCGGTAAAGTTCGATCAACTGTCTAAAACCTTTATTGCGACCCACGATGATGAACTTGATGTTATCTGGGGAGCGGCCTTAGACGATAAAAACACGCTGGGATATAAACTTGCTTTAGGTAACTTTACCTATAGCTGTTCTGCGCCAGAAGCCTGGCCGAATGATAAAGCCAACCATTTGTACGGCGAACCCCCCACTGATGCTCACGCTGCTTCTGAGAATGTAGCGGCTGAAAAAAATGCTAAAACCACAAAAACCGTAAAGCCGAGAGGCTGAGTGCTAGAGGCACAGGCTGCTATGACTGTTGGCAGCCTGCATCCATCCCGCCGCTTTACGGACATTCCCCACGGGTGGTACGAGTAAATATACCGTGGATAAGGGCATTCTCCTGCTTTATTACCGCCTGTTCACCGATAAACACCTTTTGCAAGGTGATCTCCAGCGGAAAAGCATCACTGTAACCCTGCAGGGTAATTTTTCCGTTACCCGCGTTGACGTGATCAAACGTAATATCACGATAGACAGGAATCGAGGAACCTTTAATACGCGGATCGTAATGTGTATCCAGTAGTATCGGATTTTCAACATTGACCATGCAGACGTTTTGATAGCGAACAGCGCTCACCAGCCCGCCCCGCGAACGGTCACTTTTAATTCGTAAACCGTTCGTCGTGCCGGTTAGCGTCAGCCCGTCCACCAACACATCACTGACGCCACGGTTGATTTCACTGCCAATTGACATACCGTGCCCAAAGCCAAACTGGTTATTCAGGATGGAGATATGGGAGGCAGGTGCATTGCCCGCTTTAATCGCCACATTGTCATCGCCGGTGCTGATGCGACTGTTAATTAACGTGACATCGGAAGAACCCATCGGGTCCACGCCATCGGTGTTTCGCGCCGTGGCGGGCGTGTCGATGGTGATGCCCCACAACGTAATGCCCTGACTTTCATTGATGACTACATGAAAATTTGGCGCATTCTTCAGGGTGATCTGGTACAGCGTAATATCAGTGGCATGATCAATCTGGATCAGTCGCGGGGCATTTTGCTTCGCCTCATCATTTTTGGCGCTGGCTGCCAGTTGCCACCAGGTTTGCGCCTCACCTGCCATGCTGGCAGCGCCCTGCCCGTCAATCACGCCTTGTCCGTAAATCCCGCTGCCGTGGACGTGATTAAGCGTGATAAACGCCCGGCAACCATTGCCCTGGTTATCCAGCTTCCCACAACTCCCGCGGCCGTTATCGTATAAGCGTGGATCGGGGATGGCGCTCAGCACCGCACCCTTATCTATCCCCAGGCTGACGCCGGAGGGCAGAGACAGGGGGCCGCTCATCAACGTCTTTACCGTGGGCGATGGCACTAGCAGTACCATCCTGCCAGATGGGCAGTTGTTCAGCGCCTGCTGAATGATCGGGGCGGCATTAGTTTGATGGCTCGCATAAATCCGCTGGCAAACGGGCGGCGAGACAGGCTGTGTTAACGTCCTTCGATCGCCAGCCAGAGCCGTAAAACTCATCAATACGCTCAAAACTGCGCACAGAATAGAGGCGCTGCGGCACATCGTCACATTCAGATTCGTCATAGTGAAAAGGCGATAAGGAAACAGGGCCTCACAATACGCAAGTCCTTCTTTGCAGGTAAAGCAGAATCACGGTAGCAGCGCCAGGAGTGGTCAAAATGTTAAATTCTTACTGCTTGCCGTGCTTCAGGTCATCATCTTTTTATTGCGCTGATGCCTGATACGCCCGGTTTGTTACCTGCTGATGCCCTGTGGTAAAAGCCGCTAAAAATCACATAATCTGTCATGACGCTCTTTGAATAAAAGGTGAGCCTGACGTGGAAAGCTATGACGCTATTTATCGTCGCCTTCAGAGGGAAGGCCATGAAGCCTGGACCGGCAGCGGTTATCAACGGGCGCATCAGCAACTTAACGCCACCATTAGCTGGCTGGGTGCTGCGCAGTTCATCCCACCTGGCGGAACGTTCCTTGAGTTGGGCTGCGGCAACGGTGCCATGGCCTCACATTGTTTTGCCGAAAAAGGCTTTCGCGTTTTTGGGATGGATATTTCAGGGGTCGCCGTGGACTGGGCCAGATCGCGATTCGAACAGTCAGGCTTAAGCGGCTGTTTTGATCAGGGTGATGTCTGTGACCTGGCACATTATCCGGATGCAATGTTTGATGTCGTCTTTGACGGCAGTTGCTTTCACTGCCTGATCGGTCCCCAGCGAACAGCATGCCTCAGGGCATTGTCTCAGGTGCTGGCTGCCGATGGAACGCTCATCATTAGCAGTATGTGTGGTGCGCCTAAACAGAAAGCGGACCTTGACCGCTACGATGCCCGCAGCAGGGTTTTAATGGTTAACGGGCATCCCTGGCGTACCCTTAAGCCGCTTGAAGAACTGACCGTTGAGATTGCAGACGCGGGCTTTATGCTGGTTGATCACAGGGTGAATGTTAATCCATGGTGGGATCACGCAACGCTGGTTTATCACAAAGCGCCTTCTCCGTCCGTAAAAGACCAGGCGTGCTTTTAGAGTGTAATGGCCTGAAAACAGGCGTTTGTCGGTCAGTTACAGCCTTAACGCGGTGCATAAAAAAAGCCCATAAAATGGGCTTCATCCAACAGGCAACCATTACCTGCAACATCCTGACCCGGCTGGGCCAGGATTCAGAAGTGATGCTACTGGTTAGCCGCACGCTCTTGCTTAATCTTGTGCGCGTAATCAATGACTTCTTCACCAGTCTTGCCGGCCAGCGCGCCTTTAATCTTTTTATCGATCAGTGCGCGTCCACCTTCATCACCGCTGCCCGCCTGCATCAGCTCTTTCATACTGACCTGGCTGAACGCAACGACTTGAATGGCATCGTTAAAGGCGGCACGTTTATCTTCGGCAAGAGACTCACGGACTTTTTGCATAGAGGTTTGAAAGGCTTCTTCCGATGAGCCATCGATCTTTGGCTCGCCACAGCCTGTTAACGCGAAAGCTAATAAAATGACTGCCACTGCTTTTTTCATATCGTCTTTATCCTAAAAAAGTTCTTCGCAATGGTAAGTTTTTGTGATGTTTTATGGAAGAACTATTTATTGTAAGGCATCAGCCTGTATGCTTTATCAACAGCACAGTTCAAAGCTCAGGACACACTCACGCCGTAAACGAAAATCGTCCTGCACAATAAAAATGATAAGACTTCGCCTGAAATAATTGGTGAAAATATTTTATGATTATCTAAATCGGGGTGGGACAGCCATATGCACTTTTTTTTCTGGCCATAAAAAACCTTGGCCATAAGTAGCCTTAGTCAGCATCATTTGTTGTTTATCGCCTACGGTTTCTATCCCTTCAACCAACACATGCGGTGAGATAGAAAAAGCCCGTGATATAAGGGTATTGATTCCTTTCGGATACCTGATTTCCTGACGATCGATTTTAATGCCGTCAACATTCAATGACATTTTTTCTACCAGATTAATAAGAGATGAAGTAATATCATCCAGCCAAATCATCCACTCTGCCTTCCTCAGTAGATAAATCCCGTTTTCAAAAGCGTAGATATCTTTACACGAACAATTCAGTAACATATCCGGATCCTGAATTTCCAGCACCAAACGGTTTTCATGCTTAATCTTTAGGATTTCATTAACTTTATTGATGTCGCTGAAAACATTGACGGGTAGATTAAGCCAGTATATACCAGAAAGGGTTAATGCATATTCGGCTTGCCACAGAAATAGTGAAAAAACCGTTTCTTTAGATAATGAAGAAAACCACTGTTCGGGATCTTTATTGATCACACTTGATAAAATTTCATGTGCAATGACCTCTCCACTATTAAGATCAACAAGTGGTTGTAGCCTAAACCCCTCAACTTTTCTAAGCATATTAATACCGCTACCCGTAATTAAGTTGATTTGAAATCATAAAAACGCACCCTGAGAAAATTTAATGTCCCAATTACTCTTATTATAATGTTCTGCTTATAGTAAATCTGTTTACTCGTTTCATTCTGGGATTTAACAAATAAATCTTTTGTCCTTAGGCCAACGTCCATGCGCCTCTGCGCAAAGATAGTGGTACTGTGTAGTCTGTTGAAACTGAGAAATTTTCATCATACTGTCATAAATATTAGGATCATTATGGGTTTTCAGAAAACGCCATCCCCATTGTTGGAAATCAGACAACAGAGCCGGATTTCGTGTTTTATTAAAAGTCAACAACATGGCAACATGGTAATCAAAGTCAATACGCGTTCGTTGACTGTAATAATTAGGTAAATCATTAATTTTTTTTTCAGGCTCGACGGTGAACTCCTGCAAGCCTTTTTTTTCGATTTGGGTCAATCGCTGCTGAGTAATTAAACCGGTCAGTGAAAAATAAATCATAAAAATTGATATTAAAAATAGAAAACATCTTATAATCTGGAAAGAATTTTTTTTTCCATATCCGTTCTGCGCTTCCTTTGTTTTACACTGCGAGGGTATTGAACCTGCAATGACCAGTAATAGCACCAGCATCAGGCCGTGTGTAACTGACTGATAAAGTGGATATTCCAGATTCATATGCGCGGCAAGAGGTAGTAATAGTGCGATACCGTACCTCTTCAGCGCTCCCCGCTCCCACAACTTCATTAGCACTCCCGCGATCATTAGCAACAAACCGACCAGCGAAATAAGTCCACCTTCTACCCATGCATATAAAATTTCATTATGTGGATGCGTTAAAGTAGCAGCTTCCAGACCGGGGAGGTTAGTTGCAGCCAGTTGACCAAATACCGCTTCAAACCCCCCGTATCCATGCCCAACAATTGGCGACTGCATAATCAGTTCGATTGTCAACTGTGTCATGTAAAGACGTGAGCTTGTAGATTCTGCTTTAATGATCACAGGTACAGCAGCATCCGGGAAAAACATTGGGAAAATATATAAAACAAAGAGGCCAATCCCTATCCCCGAGAGCAGTAAAAAAAACGCAGGCAAAAACCTGTTACGTTTAGTTATTAAACCTGAAATCAGTAGTATTATGACTCCGCAGCCAAATCCAATAAAGGCAGCACGTGACTGAAGCACGACGATTACACTGGTTAACAGTAGAATCCCTAAAGCATACCAGTACAGCAGTAGCGCTCGATGGTGTGTTTTTTTTCTTAAGAAAATAAATAGCAGGCAGTTCAAACCTGTTGCAAGAAAAGAGGAAAGGACATTTACCTGTTGAAAACTGCCATAAGGACGATCTGCTGGTGATTTTATAAGCTGCACAATCGCATAACCTCCTTGTAAAACGCAGGCAATAATGATGATATTTAACAGACAATAACGGTTTTTTAATCGCCCCCCCATGGCACGACTCAATATAAAATATAAAAGTGTCAATAATATCAAGGCGGTAACACGGGGAAATGCATTTTGAAACCAGTCAAGATCCCTTGTCAGGAAAAGCGGAAAACTCCAGGCTAACACACCAATAATGATCGCCTGTTCGCCGCTCGAAAATCGGGAGAACGCCTTAATAGTAAAATCTTTTGAAAGAATGGAGATCGTCAAAATGAGCGAAATGACCGCCCATGTTAAGAGATTTTGTGGTAGAGACAGGCCGCTGCCACCACTATTGGGTAAGACATAAAGCAGGCCTCCGCATAACCAGAAAGAAAGAGCTGCAAGAATGCCTCTGTTTTTTTTCTGAGCACTAACTTTATGGGTATATGTATTCATCATAATATCAACGACAGAGAAATTTGGCTACAGGCATATTAACCCGATAATTTTTTGTAATTGCTCGCCAATTTGAATCATTACAGCACTGGCTTGGAAATTGCTAAAATAACTTCAAATCAATACTTCTAAGATAATAAATATAAAACATAATGCTTTTTTGACACGTAACAGCCTTACTTCTCAACACCTTGATATTGATATACGAGAAATGATCATCATTAACAGGGACAGAGATAACAACAAATTATAAATTACATAACAAACCTCGAAAAATTTTAATAGGTTAATATTCTATTAACCAAATTTTTTCTTTAAATTACATTACAATAACAATGTGCAAAGCGCATACCCGGAAAACGAAATTTGTTATGTCTGCTATGAAATCAAGAATGACTAAGTGGTATCTTTTAATTTCGATAAATTCATATAAAAATAGCTAAAACACCCTCCTTACTGCTTCTTTAAACGAAGTCTGTGCTCACGCCTTGTCTGTTAAACTCTTTTGAAGAGGACAAAAATATTTGTATATTAGAGGCATACGCCGACGCTGAAGAAATAGCGCAGGCATTGTCAGACCATCTTCATCTATCACGATTACACTATATAAAATGATAAATTACCCTTGTTAATCACCAAAAAATAATTATATCAGTCTTCCGTCAAAACCAAAACTGAACTGGCAGTGAATGCACCGAGAGGGACTTTTTTGACTTTAACATCGGGATCTCTAAATATATAGAACTTTACATTTTTCTCATGAATACCGTATTCGTATACTACGCTTTTACCTTGTTTATCATCGTTGGCTTGAACAAAGTGATCATCATAATATGGGACTATGTGCACGCCATTGGATGTTGTTGCAATGGTGTACTGAGAACCAACAATAGCCGTATAAAGAATAGCCATCTTCATCGATATGCCTGCATCTCGTGTGCAAGTTATTGGAATGTTAATCTCTTTATAAATCGCCTGAGGAGACTTTGGGCTTTCGGTTAAATCTGTTCGTTTTATGTCACCAAAATGTACATGAATATCATTTCCACGATTAATATAACAGGTCGCGGGTTCAACGGGTAACGGGCTACCATCCATGCATGAGTATGGCTCACTAGGATCGACATAGTAACCTGAATCAGTTCCATTGGTATTCTGAAGTGCCACACAAAAAGAGGCGGCAGGCTGTTTCTCTAATGCGCTGGATGCGCCACCAAAATTGGGCTTTGATTTGGATATTGTTTTAGTGGTATTAAGCTCGTTTACCTTACGCGTGGGCATCTGAAAATTTGCCGTAGAAATTTTACATTTAACTGCCGTAGTGCTTTGGCAAAAAAAAAGAACCGCGCTGTAATTGCCACTATATTGTGGATAAACCTTATAGCCGTCTAATTCAGTGACGTGATTTGTGCCTGTTGGCATGGTCCATCCTTCGCCAATTAAAAAACCTGATTCAAGGCCTTCGCTTGTAGGATGACAGTCACCGAATCCCAGTATGCCATCCGTCATATTAATCGAACCCTTAGGGCAGCTTTTGGGTAATGGAATACCTTTAACACTGGCTTGAGAAGACGTAAACAATGTGCCTGACAAATACAGCAATATTGTCAGCACAATTTTTGCATTAAAATACTTAATCATATAACACCGTCATATTGGCCGTTCCTGAAAACTTGTCGCCTTCAAGGATTTTATTGTCCAGCTTAACTAAAAGAACTTCTAACTTAGGCGGAGAAGCCATATTAATTGCCTTACTCTGGCGGAGAGACATTGGTGTACCGTCCATCAGAATTTGCATACCCAATCCATCAACTGTTGTCGCAATCGTCTTATTATCATTAAACCCATTTGCACTCACCCCATCTAGATTAAAGAAAACATTATAACCTAACGTGCTGTCTGAACATGCGAAATCATAATTGAGCTCTTTAACGTAACGCAAAGACGAGATTTTATTGGGATCAACTGAATCGAAAACCGCGTTCAAAAAATCATTATTATTGAGTATACACCATGGCCCCACTTCAAGTTTGGTTTTTAATAAAACGACAGAGGAAAAACCGCATGAACCAGAGATATCGCCATCATCGCCTTCATTATATTCACAACCATCATTTACGCTATCTTGATACGTCGAGGTAGCATAAGAAGTTGAGCTAAACTGTAAAGATATAATAAGAAAAATTATTTTAATAAGTGATTTTTTTTTCATATTTAACCGCTAATTAGGTTCTACAATGACACTAACAATTGTAAACAAAGTTGCATCGTCCGTAAGGTCTTCACCTGATGAATCTAACTGAATTAGCTGAAATGCCATTCCTGTTTTCTGATTGGTCCGGAGCCAGTGTCCACGCTGTGTCGTTATAGGGTTACCATTGACCAGCAACTGTAAACCCACTGATTTTATTAATGTCAAATTTGGGTATGAACGAAGCTGCATCACACTGTTCTTCTGCCCAGATACAGTACCAAATGTCGGTACAATGTGAACTAACATATGGCTTTCAAGTGCGAGCTCACCTGTGCACATAAATTCTATGTTAAAAGTTTTGCGATATTTTTTATCTAATACGTATCTTCCGTTATAAGAACGAAATATAACTTCGCCAAAATTGTAATTATAAATTGCTTCGTCATCATCAACAATGCCCGCCAACCCATCGCCAGCGCCTGGCTTTAAACCTTCGACGTCAAATGAGCAAGCACCTGGATCTTCAACAATATTACCGTCAAAGTAAACATTTGCACGAAAAGATTCATTGGGTATGCTGTGAAAACTAATAAAAAAAACACAGATCATCATCATTAGAATTGTAAATAAATATCCAAATATTCTTTTCATTATTCATAACTCAATGTGAAATTCGCCGTGGCTGTAAAACCCCCTGCTACAATGTTCTTTTCTTTTATTGCGTTAGGTTCACCCTGGATATAAGCCTCATTCTTAAACAAGACTTCATCACCATTAATTTCACCTGAATATTTAGAATGATTATTTATTTTAACGGGGACTCCATTAATACTAAATCCAATAGCTATACCTTTCGCCTCACCATTAACTTTTATAAAACCTGGAAGATTGTCATTCTCTGTACCAGTGAATGCAATGCGTAAATTAGCTCCAGGCTCACAGTTTTTTGCGATTACAGTAAAATCTTTTGTTAAATTCTGTTTTTTTGAATAAATATCATTAACGTTGACATCAGAAAAATCGACGATGTAATTTTCATCTCCGGTTAAGACATCGCAGGTGGAGATAACGAGAAGCCCTTCAACGCTAATATTATCAATCTCGTCAAATTTTCCTGTCTCAGCTCTGGCCAACGTGGATGAGAAAAACATCATGCTGCACTGAATCATCCCCAAAAATGCGACGATAGTAAGCATGTTTTTTTTATTCATAGTTCACCCTGAAATTAGTCACTGCCCAGAAATCACCGTAATGTACAGAAGCAGAAGATCTTACTACAGAAACAAAGTAATTAAATTCCTCACTTTTCTGGGAGATAAAATATTTTCTGCCGGACTGATTTAATGCAACAGTTTGTCTGTCTTTATCACTAATTCTTAACGCAATGCCACTCACACCATTCACTTTCAGTAATGACGGGAAATCATGATCTGACACGCCCGAGAATGACAGGGTCACTAAAGGTTCAATATAGGAAAAAAGTTCATTACTACCCGGCATAATAGATTGATCTTTATAAGAACGATAACAGTCTGTCAGCCTGATGCTAAATGATACAGGAGAGGTTTCATCCCCCGGCTGGCTAAGCTCTGTTTTACTGAGTGTTCCCAGATCGATTTGCTGTAAAGCTGAACCAAGTTCTAGATGACAAGCACCTTCGCTCAGTAATCCTACCACCATAATCTGGCCATGTTCTCCCTCCACCTGCCAGTTATCGTGCATTGAGGGTGTGGCATTGCCCACAACTGAAATGCCGGTCAGACAAACAACATAGTAAGGCAATATCGTTTTACTAGTGAAGTGTTTCAGGAGAACGTTATGCAAAATATTTATCCTACTTGTTTATCAGTGACCTTACATGTATTGCCTGAGCAGCTAAAAATTAATTTAGGACGGCCACCCCAGTCATTGATATACGTCAGTACCGGCTTTGTCCCTAGTTTCGCGGCGCTAGCTTCAGCAATCTCGCTGCTTTTTGGCGCGACCATCACTGACTTAAATTCATTATTGCTGGCCTGAGTGGTCGACCCCATACCAACCACGGTGACATAATAACCAGTTGGATTATTAATACGATAACGGTCACCTTCACGTGTTAATGTAAGCGCTGCCTGGGGGACATCGCCACTGGCTAACTTAAGGCTTGCCGGGCGATAAAACATTTTTATACGTGTCTGTAATGCGATTTGCAGGGTGTTAGGTTTTTTACTTTTGGGCGGAATTTCGCGCACGTTAAAATAATATAACGACTCTCTATCCTGTGCATTGGTGCTTGCCCCCATCGCCTGTACTTTTATCTGACCTTTGGATTTAGGTTCAATACGTTGTAAAGGCGGTAATGCAATAAATTCATTTTCAAGTTTCTTACCTGATTCATCTTCAACCCATGACTGAGCAAGATAAGGTGCTTCTTTATTATGATTGGTAACTGTTACTGTTTCTGATTTTTGATCACCATTGATTATCAGACGAGTGCGATCAAGTCCTACTGCCGCATTGGCCACAGGAATAGCCGTTGTTACTACCAGAGTTATTAAACTCAGGAAAGACGTTTTGGATATTTTAAACATATCAACCTCAATTAATTCCTAAAGATAATAAAATGAGTGGTAACCTCAGGACAAAAATTCTAAAATCCGTTAAGGCTTAACGATGTTGACCACCAATTTTTAAATTTACTTTTCAATACATGGGAGTAATAAATTCCCGGCATGTTCAACAAGTCTCTCTGGCAAGGTAAAGGTACACTGTTCCCTGCCGTTCCAGCTGACATCCATTTTTCCACCGGTTTTCATTCCAGATAGCCAGACTTTTCCATCATCGGCGATAATACCCGTCTGGATTTTGTCCTCATTTCTGACCATGGCACCAAAAGGCGGTACTGATCCATCCTTAAGTTTTACAACGGCCATTCCTTTTTGCCCGGCTAAAATACCAAATTTTCGGTAGCCAATTGCGCCTTTGGTTAACGTATCTTCAACTACTGAACGCGTCGATTCAACATCATCTGGAAGTTCATCAAGGTCAATATTTATGTTGCTGCGATAATAACTGTTTACGTCAGTAACAACGGCTTTACCAAAATAGTTTGTTTTCACATTGTCACCGCCACCGGATACGGCAACTCCCGCAATCCCAGCGGTATCAACCATCAGGCGGGTTCCGTCTGCTCCAGATGAGCGGTGCAGTGCTGCACCCTGAGCTGTTGCCGTCATCCCACCTTCAAGCGACAGGCCCAAAGAACGATATCCATTATTTTCTAATCCGGCTGAAGCCGTAATCTCTGCCAGGCTACCGGTATAATCGTAATAACCGCTAATTGAATGTTCCCCATCCGATGATGTACCGACATCAATATCGTAACTGCCTCTCTCACCGAGATTGTCACGCCACCCTATGCTTTGGCTTTGTGTCCCACCGGAGGTTTGACCGCTGTAAGACAATGTCCCTTCGCCAAACGGCAGTGACAAGCTCAGATAAACACCATCGTCTTGCGTGTTATCGTATTGCGTTCTGTATCCGGTAAGGCTCATACTGACATTTTTAAACCGGCCAATGTCGAAGCTGCTAGAAAGTGAGAGATTCCAAGTATCACTCGCCGATCGCTCCCAGTATGTCTGGTGGTTATAACTCAGGTAGATTCCTGCATTAAGTTTTCTCAGCTGTTTTGCCAGCGTGATAGTATATAACTCTTTACCGTTACCGGGATTACTGTAACTCGACGTTTTAGCACTTAAAAACTGTGACATCGTCATATAATTGCGATCAGAAAAGCGATAACCCGCAAAGGTAATCTGGCTATCGTAATCATCAAAGCGTTTGGAATAATTTAAACGATAAGAATTACCTTTACGGGTAACGCTTTCGTTTAATTTCGCCCTCGCAGTGGTAGCATCCAGCGAAACTGCCCCGAAAGCCAGCAAATCTCGTCCCATACCCACCGCCATACTCGTGTAGTCGCTGGCAAATAGCCCACCGCCATAAACAGACCAACCGTTTGAAATACCCCACGAGACTTCGCCGGTGGCAAAATTGATATCTTGCGTATTGTGCTCATAATCTGACGGCTTACCTAATGCCAACTTGTAACGCAGGCTGCCGGGGCGTGTCAGATAAGGTATTGTTGCTGTATCAACCTGGAAAGTTCGTTTAGTACCGTCCTGCTCCTGGATGGTGACATCCAGTTTTCCCATCACCGCGTTGTTCAGATCCTGAATGCGGAAAGGCCCTGACGCTACCGTGGTTTCATAAATTACGCTTCCCTGCTGGCTCACAGTTATCTTGGCATTAGTCTTTGCCACGCCGACCACTTCAGGTGCATAACCACGTAAGTTTGGAGCCAGTTGTGCATCATCAGACGTTAGGCTGGCACCGGTAAAACGAAACGAGTCAAACAGCGTTGATGGCAAATAAGCCTCACCCAGCATGAGTTCGGATTTAAGCGATTTTATTGCGCGAAAAATATAGAACCTATCCCACTTTATGTTTTTTTTTGTAGTGCCATTTGCTCCAGACTCACGATCGTAATCACCCTGCCAGGTTGCGCGCATGCGCCATGGACCCATATTAAGTCCCGCTACCCCATTACCACTTAAAGTCTGCGCATCGGCATTGGCTCTTGACTGGGTATGTCTGGCGTTTAGGTAGTAATCAAAAATGAAACCCGGTATGCCATCATCCCAGCGAGAAGGCGGATCCCAATTTTCAGACGTGTATTCCATCAAAGCCTGAGGGATATTTATTTGTAATACACCAGAACCGAGATCAGGTCTGACTGTCATCCCTGCAAAAGAATTCACATCAAGGCATTGACCGTCATTCCACCAATTTGCTTTTTTTAATTCATATTCTTTAAAACCGAACCGGCTGACCAACTCGGGAGATAAACAGGCTAAAGAGTCATCCGGATTGTCTTTAGGGAATATATAGTCAATTTTTTCGTCTGGATATTCAGACTTATTTACAACGACATTGAAAACATATTTCCCCGGCATCAAATAACCCACACGGGAAAAACGAACAATATCAACCTCACCACGTTCCTTCACATCCAGGACGTCTATGTTAAATTCAATATCATCATCAGCTGCGATTACATAACCAGGCATAAATAATGCGGACAAGACGGCCAGTGCGATCGGGCAAATTGATAATTTTAACGAGCGATTTTTATAATTCTTTTTTTTCATAATATTAAGCATCAAGAAAAAGCTCAGTAATAGTCAACTTTAAAACGCACCACGGCACGAAATTTACCAGAATGCATATGATGCATATCACTGACAATTCTCATTTGGTAATTGAGAGTTTGCCTACCTTTCGCTAACTGTCCTGCTGGCATGGGCTGACCGGGAACAGCAATATTTCCCACTTTGTCCTGGATTTCAATTCCAATGCCGCTCGCACCACTTACTCCGAATAATTTCCCGTCAGGTATTCCGTCGAAGGTGACGATAAAATGCGTTTTGTCCCCACCTGGCGTGTTAGTATTAGAAAGTGAACAGTTGATAAGATGAATAGAAAAATCCCTGGTAAAGCCAGCCCCGTCATGAATAAGTTCTCCTGTCGTTAATGCTGGAATATCGATAAGTTGATCTCTGTCATTAACTTCAATTGCACAAGGTGCATCCAGGATGCTGCCTTGCATACCGACAACGCCATGCCCGTGATCCAAGGAATAACAAAATCCATATTCAGGTGCACAAAATGTCAGTATGAAAGGCAGCATCCAGAAAATAGTCTGCGGCTTTATTTTCATGAAAAGAAATCCTTTCAAAGAACGGCATGAGCAGATAACTCTGCTCATGCATGCGAAGGTTAATGTAAATCATCAACCCTCACTTATTCCCTTATTTATAAGCCAGAGTAAAGTTCGCTACAGAGGTGAAATCACCTGGAACGATAGTCGCTGAAGCCCCATCTCCTTGCAGGTATGCAGAGAATGCCAGTGAGTTAGTGCCATCCTGAATATTTTGAGCAGGTGATGCTTCGCCCAATTTAATGATTTGGCCTGCACCGTTGGTGATAGCAATGGATGCACCACTTGCAGTACCAGTAATACCCAGCAGATCTTTGTTGCCAGCAGAAGCTGCACCGGTAAAGGTTGCAGTTACGCTGTTAGAGGTTGCGGTATCGCACTGTTCCAGTTTTACTGTGAAAGCTTTAGGTGCCGATTTGCCGCCGTTTTTTAGCGCAGCATTGGTCACTTCACCTAAATCAACAGTCTGGTTTGCAGACTCAGCAGTGATTGAACAAGGTGCATCAACAATTGAACCTTTGAAGTTGATTTCGCCATGGCCCTGGTCAGCTGCAGTAGCGCCAAATGCAACCATCATTGCACACAGTCCGAATGATTTAACCGCTTTATTCAATTTCATTACAACAATCCCTTAAACTTTATTTTTACAATGCGTAATTCGCATTCGTTACTCAAACGCTTTATCAAGAAGCTTGGTTGCAGAAGAATGACAACATACTTCTGAACGGGGAGAATAATAATTCTGTAGCCAATGTAATTGTCACCAAACTTAATGGAACGCATAATAACGAGATATTAGTTTATGGCCCCTCCCCCCAAAAAATACAAATCATTACAAAAAACCAATATAAACACAAAAAACAGGATAAAATATCGCATAATTAAAATTTAACAGATAATTATTGAATTATTTATTTTATTTATAGTTTATTAGTCTAAATAAAACTTACATAATTAGTTATACGTAGAGGAAGCGTGTTCATTAACAATAGCAACATTACACGTGATTCAATGACTATATTAAGTCCGAACAATGACACGAGACGCGCTTCATCGTTTTTTTAGATGAGAAAAGAAACCTTGTGCATACTGGACATTATTATTTGATTTTCGCGATAGGTTAAGAATTTGGTACGTTGTATCATCTACGCCTGTACCAGATGAAAATTCTGTGTGAACGAAATGACTTACCACTCAACAATGCATTTCTGACAACTTTCTGGAAATAATATAAATGCTCGTGCTGTGCAGCGTTTTGACAGGCAGTAGACTAATACTTGCGGCCATTACCTGTCATGAATTTATTATTGAGATGCATAGTTGGATGCAGTAATGAAAGTAATTATCGCCCCAAATCCCGCAACTTCTCACCCGACATCAAATTCCTCTCAATCCGTTCCAGCGTCACATTCTTGGTTTCCGGCACCAGGTAAACAGTAATAACAATAAACACCAGGTTAAACCCGGTATAGAGCCAGAAGGTTCCGGCTGCGCCGATGCTGCCGAGGAGTGACAGGAAAGTCGCACCGATAATCATGTTCGCCACCCAGTTAGTGGTGGTGGAACAGGTAATACCAAAGTCGCGGCATTTTAGCGGCTGGATTTCAGAACACAGAATCCAGACGACGGGCGCTGCACTCATCGCGTATCCACCAATGCATAACATGGTCATGCCGACAGAAACCCAGGACAGCCCGCTGCTGATATGGCCATGCCCTGCTTTCATCAGGCAGTAACCTAATATCAGAGTAGCAAATGCCATCACCGAGAAGCCAATTTTCAGGATGGGTTTTCTGCCCGCTTTGTCTACGGTAAAAACGGCAATAAAAGTGGCAAACATAAAGGTCAGGCCAACGATAACGGTGGCGATCATCTGCTCCTGAGTGCTTTTAAAGCCCGCCATTTTAAAAATCTGCGGGGCGTAATACATGATGATATTCATCCCGGTAAATTGCTGCATGCCCTGCAATAACATGCCCATAAAGACCGCACGCCTGACATTTTTATTGCTTTTGAAAAGCGAAAAACCGCCCTGCTTCATGCGCAGACTTTCCCGAATCTCATTGAGTTCCTGGCGAGCTTTTTCCGACGTATCGCGCAGCATACGCAGCACTTCCTCTGCCTCAATATGCATTCCCTTAGCCGCCAGCCAGCGTGGGCTGTTCGGCAGAAAAATGACCATAATAAAAAGTATGACGGCGGGAATGGCCAGAATCCCCAGCATGGCCCGCCAGTTACCGCTGTAGCTAAAAGCAGTATCCGATATAAAGGCCATTACGATGCCCAGGGTAATCATCAGCTGATACAGGCTTATCATTTTGCCTCGTACGTTTTCAGTGGCCATTTCAGATAAATAAAGCGGCGCAGTATAGGAGGCCACACCAACGGCCAGGCCCAGCAGCAGACGAAACATCAACAACATTTCAACGCTGGTTGCACCCGCGGAACCGAGCGATCCGATAGCAAATAACACGGCGCCCGCCATCAGGCTGTATTTGCGACCCAGACGGTGTGATACCCAGCCATTACACAGTGCTCCAAGCGCGGCACCCAGCATCATGATGCTGACCACCCACTCCTGCTCATGGCTGCTCAGGCTAAAATGATGCGTCAGAAAAGGTAGCGCACCCGAAATCACGCCAATATCCAGTCCAAACAACAGCCCGGCTAGCGCGGCTGAAATTGAGATGAACAGGTTCATACGACGAACTTTTTGTTTATGTTCGTGGTGCATAGTGAAAGTATTTACATGAGACATCATTAAGCTCCGCTCATACTGCATGTCGTGTCCTTGCAGCATATAAAGCAGCGATAGCGGGCGATGAGGGCAAATAAGGTCAGGATATGGACGATTTTACTGTCCCCCCTTTAAGTGTGATGCAGATCTCACTGAATAAGGGAAGGCGCATTTATCGTTTTATGACCTGATATTTCAACACGTTTTTTTTGACGATAATGTGTAAAAAGCCAGATGGTGACCACTGACCTGTGGAACCTTCCAAAACCGGCGGGTAATTTGCCTGAGCCATCATCGCCGCAGTTTTGCATGAAGCGTCGCCAGAGGACCTGGCCGTCACGGTGGCGCGCTGGCGATATGATGCATCGTTTAAGAATAAATAGCCGCTATGTAACCGCCCTCTTGTTAACCATACTCTCCGCACACGCGATGAAATATCGTAATTTACTTTTCTGGTTACCGATGCTTCTTGCTGCTTATTCAGGCAATACAATACTGCACAGCAAAGCGCATCAGGTTATTACCTGACGGTGACAACAACGAAATGCCGTTTTTTACACGTTCTTGTTGTACCCAATGCGCGCCCTGTCCTTTCACATCATTATTTAACAGTCACTTTCCCTGTGTGCCGTGTTTGGCGCGTTCACCCTCAAGGAAAAGTGACGACAGGAAACAGGCAATGACCAGCACCATTTTATTATTACTGTTTTTTCTTAATTTGATTGTTTTCCTGGGTTTAATGGCTATCCAGGAAATGCTCGATGACCGCTATTCGCCCCATTACGAGAACGGTGACTACGATTAATAACGGCTACATTCTCGCGCCGTTTGGCGACGCTCGGGAATTCCTGTTCATCATGGGTTCCTTCCGGGTTAAACTTTTATCGTTTCTGGATCAGCCCAGTTATAAACCGCAAATACCAGCCTGATGTCGCCCGAAATGGCCCCATATTTTCGGTGCATATTGTCGATAAAATACGATTTGAGCATGTCGGGCAGGCTTGTTGAACGATAACGTAGCAACGTGGTATGCCAGTATTCCGGTGGCGTTGTTTTTCCACCGTGTCTTTGCAGAAGTAAGTCACGCCACGCTTCTAACGACATCAGTGCATTCCAGCATGCTGCTCTTTGCTCTACGGCGTGGCCTTCAGGAATACCTGCCAGTAACAGTTGATCGGGAAGCGCCACCAGCCGTAATACCTCAACCCTGAGCGAGAAGTCAGTGACGCTTTGGCGAAACGCGCCAGTCAGCTGTGATAAAGCGGGAAGCTGCTGCAGGCTGTCGTAGCGCGCTGGGGTAACAGGCAGGAAGGTCAGATGGAAATGATTTGGCTGCATCACATCTGCCAGCGGATCCCCCTGAGTTAAGCCACGAAGATCGGCAAGGAGTGACAGAATTTGCGGATTCAGGACAGGCTGAATGCCACTGGTCAGGGCTTTCAGTCCGGCAGGATAGAAAAACTTTTCAGTTTGCTGTTGCGCCCCCACGGTTTCACGCTGCCATGATTGCAGCGTATCACTATTGCGCTGGGCATAGAGTGCGTCAAAACAGGCGGCCGTCCTCACCTTCTCTCCTGATATCTCACTAAATGATCTGTCGCTAGCATAGCCAGATGCGCAGAGGAATGCTGCACTTTCTACAGATTAGAAATGCAGGCCCAACCTGTAAGCAGACGGGTGGGCCAATAAGCTTAGTCCGGATGTTTATCACCCGACTCAGGCGCGTGAGTCTCATCATCTTTTGCGCCGTCAGTGTTGCCCTGTGATGGTTTTTTTTCTCGGGTCGATAATCAGGATGATCACCTTCTACAGGTTTGTCTGTCATATTGGCCTCCTGGGTTAGCGTGCTGAGCATCAAGCCCGGCGCATTAACCAAAGGTAAGCACAGCGGTTTGCCGTCGTTAAATTACTCAGCCCCAATGGGAATCTACAAACTCTATGATTTATAAAACTTTATTTCATCAACATTGACTTAGCGGAAATACCGACCAGGCTTATCAGGCGAGCTGTTTTACGTTGTATTTATCACGAGGGAAAAATATGAAAAGCATTCTGAGCGGTTTATTGATTGTTTCCAGCCTTTTAATGATGTCGGGTTGCCAGCAGGACAGCGGTGCTGTAGGCAATGATGGTCGTCCACATGCGCCAAGCGGGCAATCTGTTCCAGGCGGCCCGTTAGGTAAAGGCCCTGTAGGCCAGCCACAGGCTTAAATAAAAATCCGGCTCTGAGCCGGTTTTTTTGACTTCGCGTTTACGTAAGCCTGATTTAACTTTTCACCAGACGCCTAAAATGACTGTACGGTACTGGCAAATGACAGCCGTTAAGCACGATTATTATCCACAGGACACCCGCCGTTATTCATCTGCCTGCCAGCAAAAGGCTCGCCTGGTGGTGTTTCAGTACTGTTCTTAATTTAATTATTATATTAACATTTTACGCTCAATGTTAAGGGAGCAGATTTAAGATTTTTCTTGCCCAGACTGAAAAATATTTCATCGACCACAACAAATGACGCGTCTGTCATCCCAGATATTCGTGATCCACCTCTCATTAATGGAGTCTATCTTCACGTTCTTAACAAAAATTACCCCGACGAAAATATTATCATTGCATTTACTGAGAATCTGAATAATTAAGCAGCAGATTAAAATCCGTAAAACACCACAAACTTAGTTCCTTCATTTCTGTCGACACCAACAGAAGATACCTGCTGTCTCTTCTCTATCGCCTTATAATCAAACGTGAGCTTCTCTTACAAATAAACAGAACGTATCGATCAATAAATTATGTGTAATAGTCTCGGCCTATCAGGAACACAGTACAGTTCGATATTAACTATTTTTAAATGGTCAGCATCTCTGCAAAATAACCTTCACGCTCCGCTCAGGATTAAGAGATATTTCTATACATTTAATCAACCCAATTTATAGCAGATTAAAACATTCTGTCAGCCACACCATCAAGCTATAAAAATGATGTCACATTTGTTTAATAATCATTACTATTAAGAATAAACCTTTAATCCTTAATGTTAGTTCACAAGCTAACTGATGCGTTATTTAAAACACCACATTAAAAATAATTATTTTAACGGGGCGCTTAAAATTAACACCCCTGTTTGGTGAAAAGCGATTTTCTAATCATTTAACAACCCAGTTACGCCAAGAAAAAATCAATTAAATAAATGGATGGATAAATAACAATGAGCAGAACAACGCGTAAGTTAGTTATTGCTACGGTGATGAGTACGTTTGGATTAATGAATGCCCCCGCAGAGGCGGTCTGTAGCCGAGAAGGGAACAAATACACCTGTAGTGGCGCCGATCATGACACACAAAGCCTGACAGGCGATGTCCTCGACGTCGTGCTGGACGGGACGTCTTACATTAATACCAGTGACGGATATGGCTTATCCGTCACCGGTTCATCCCTGACCATTACGCAACAGGAAGGCGGCATTATCGTAGCCGATGGTTCAGGGATACATATTGAAAATACCGGTACGGGCGACACCACGCTTAACATTTCCGGCACTGTGGTGGCGAAAAGAGCCGATGGTATTAAAATCATTACGTCCTACGAGGCAGGCGCAATCACCCTTATTCAGGAAGCAGGCACAATATCGGGGGAACAGAATGGCATTCAAACGCAGTATATGGGAACGGCCGATACGTTTATCGCGGTATCCGGCGAGGTGAAGGGAGAATCGAATAACGGTATTAATGCCCTGAATGGCAGCACGGCAAAAAACCTCTCCATCATGCAGTCTGGCGGAAAAATAACCGGCAGATTTAACGGTATTCAGGCATCTAACCAAGGTACCGGAAACACGTCCATCATCACAACCAGTGCTGTCTCAGGTGAATACGCGGGCGTTTTTGTCGATAATCATGCTTCGGCACAAGACATCCTGGTGATGCAGTCAGATGGCAGCATCACCGGGGGCCATTACGGTATCTATGCCTCCAATCACGGAATCGGTGATACCATCATCCTGACCGCGGGTAACGTCTCAGGCACCAACAATTCAGGCATTTACGTCGACAATGCTGAGAGCGCAAACAATCTGTCCATTGTGCAATCTGGCGGCAAAATAACCGGCGGTGAGCATGGTATCTACGCGAACAATCACGGTCACGGCAATACTTCCGTTACCACCCGCGGTGAAATCGTGGGTGAAAATGGCTCCGGTGTCAGCGTCTCGACCATGGGCGGCGGCAATATCGCCTTCACCCAGATTCAGGGCAAAATTGTGGGGGCTTTGTCGGGCATTGATATCTTAAACCGCGAAACGGGCTCGACGACTGTGAATATATCGGGTGAGGTTATTGGCGGCAGCGTCGCCGGTATCAATACAGATTTTAGAGGTAATGACGGGAAAACTACCATCAACCTGAACCAGGGTGCGGATATTTCAGCCGCATCAGGTATTGCAATCAGGTCTACTCATTCTGATGCAACGGTAAACCTGAATAACGGTGCCAAAGTTTCCGGACAGATTCTGTTGGGAAATGGGAACAACACCCTGAATCTCAATCAGGGTTCAGACCTTAGCGCCCTGACCGTCATCAATGGAGACGTTGACGACGACACTGAGGAAAATATTAACACTCTAAATATTAATCAATCACTGACCGGCTCTTCATTCACATATGGGGAGGCAGGCGATGTCGCCATTCTGAACTGGAATATCATTAATGTCGGCAATGCAGCGCACACCCGCAATGCGACGTTAACCCTTTCCGGCGATCTCAATGCAGATCAAATCGCTATCGCATCAGGGGGAAGAGTTAACATTTCTTCTGCGGTCCGGGATGTCACGATTGCGGGTAAGGTAAATAACGCAGGCTCTCTCGATCTAAGCAATGACCGAGACAGTGGCAACAGCTTAACCATTGAGGGTGATTACTCAGGGGATAACGGCAGCCTGGTCCTGAATAGCGTTCTTGAAGGTGACAATGGCACTGCTGACCGACTGATCGTCAATGGCGATACGACCGGCCATACCTGGGTCAGTATCAATAATCTGGGTGGACAGGGAGCACTAACCGATAAGGGCATTGAGATTGTCACGGTTAAAGGTGATTCCGCCGGCACCTTCGCGAAATCAGGCCGAATCGTCGCCGGGGCCTATGATTACGATGTGGTTAAAAAAGACAGCAACTGGTTTCTTGCCAGCGAAAAAGCGTACCGTCCCGAATTTGGCAGCTATCTGGCAAATGCCCGGGCGGCCAACACGCTTTTCCATACCCGCCTCCACGACCGCCTGGGTGAAACACACTACATCGACAGGTTAACGGGTGAACAAAAAGTCACGAGCCTGTGGGTGCGCCATATCGGTGGGCATAACCGCTTCAGAGATGCTTCCGGCAAGCTTCATACCCAAAGTAATCGTTACGTGATGCAGCTCGGCGGCGATATCGCACAGGGGAGCCGCAATGGACTGGATCGCTGGCATCTTGGCCTGATGACCGGTTACGCCAATAACCAGAGTCGCACGCATTCTAAAGCGAATGGCTATACCTCACGTGGAGACATTAACGGTTACAGCGTGGGCCTGTATGGCACCTGGTACGCTAACCAGAAAGAGAAAACCGGGGCCTATGTCGATGCATGGATGCTGTACAACTGGTTTGATAATCAGGTTACCGGGCAAAATCTGGCGACGGAAAAATACCATGCTGATGGGATCACCGCGTCCCTTGAAACCGGCTACACCTTTCAGACAGGAGAGAGCCGCGATGGCCGCACGCGTTACTGGCTACAGCCTAAGTTTCAGCTCACCTGGATGGACGTGCAGGCTGACGATCACATCGAAAATAACGGCACACAGGTTGTTAACAACACCAACGGAAATCTTCAGACGCGTTTGGGCATGAAGTTTTATCAGCAGGGAAATCACATCAATGATGAGGGCAAAGATCGCACTTTCCAGCCATTTGTGGAAGCCAACTGGATTCATAACACCCATAACGACAGTGTCATGATGAATGGAATCAGCAATACGATTAGTGGCGCGCGCAACGTAGGTGAACTGAAACTTGGCGTCGAAGGTCAGATCAACGCTCGCCTGCAGCTGTGGGGCAACGTTGCTCAGCAACTGGGCGATAATGGCTTTAGCGATACCCAGGGCACGCTGGGGGTGAAATACGCGTTCTAGCTCTTCGCATAATCCGCAACATCAGCCTGTTACGTCGCTTGATATTGACTGTTTAACATCAGGCTTCCAGTCTTTACCTGTTGATGCCATGACAAACATCGGCCTGAATAAACCTGTTCAGGCCGACATGGCGTTTCACTCCAGCGCGAAACCCAACCATAACCGCCTCTCTTACGCTGTCGTGACCTGTTAGCGCTCTGGTCCCCCGCGCAGTTGCGCAGTAGTCGAGCAAACTTGATCATATCGGCCGGGTAGAAAAACTGGTTACGACGCGTTGCCTGCCCTGCGGCAACCCGTACTTATTTTTCCAGTACCCGGTCAGGCTTGATGTCGGCAAAAATACCGGCATGTCACGTGGGTATTATGGGCACCTCGCTCAGCGGCATTGACGCCGCAATGGCCGTGGCGATCCAGCATGGTGACTTTCAGGAAAGCGACGACGACGCGATCGCCTTCACACTGGACAACGGCCACGAAGCGCTGAAGATCGTATTAATGTCACGATCGGGCATTCTGCCAGAAGCCGATTTCTACTGCCCGATTCCCTATGAGCCACTGAACGTGGTGACTAAAAGCGCCGTGGACGATGTGATTGCTGCGGGTGCCGACGGATTACTCGATCGGGTGTTCAAGCTCATGGTGAAAGAGCTGAAAGAGGCGGCTGAATGGAGCACATCGATTGAGCTCAACGCACTTGATGCCGACAGTTTTCCGGAAGCCTGGTTTGCCAATCGGCACAAGCAGAACCCTTTCCACTGGGCCAACGCCAATCTGAATGAAGTCGAACGCAACAAACGTGACAGGCGCACCGTGCCGTGGCGCTATACGATTCTGCGGTTGCATGAAGTGATCGAGGACATCGTTCTTTATCTTGACGAAAGCGACGCTAAGCGCTTTTCAGACGGCCTCGCCAAAGTGTTTATTGATAACTACGCGGCAATCCCCTCGTAATCGATTCGTCGGCTGCTGGCCTTACACAAGGCCGGGATTATCAGCATTCTTGCACTCGGTGAGGATTACACGCTGCACCGTCAGCAGCCAAAACGCTGATTGAGACGAAGGTGAAAAATCTGGCGTTTGACGTGTTTATTGATGCGCGTGGACAGAAAGCGCTTAAGACCAAAGACCTGCCCTTTCCCCGATTACGCCAGCAGATCCAGAGCAGTGGAGATGAGATTCCCGAACTGGGTGACGATTATACCTTACTGTCTCCTGAATCTGCCCTGGGACGCATCGCCTTTGGCGCACTGCCCTATTTGATGCATGACCAGCCATTTGTTCAGGGACTCACGGTGTGTGCCGATATCGGTGCCGCCATCGCCAGTACCCTTGTTGAATCGTCTTTACGCCCCCGAAAGCGGCTGGCGTATTTGGCATGACGAGAGCTCGGGGGATAAGACGCGGCGACCAAATTGACGCTTCATCGTCTGAGTTAAAGCGCATCTCGTTGCCCTGCTCTGATATCAAACCCGGATTGGCCCAGAGCTATGCCAGTATATGTTCAGTGATGGTACTGGCACTCAACTGCACCAGCCCTTTAACGCCGAAGTGGTACCCCGTTTTTTCATGCGTGATGCGGATGCCGCTGATATGAGTGTCTGCATTGGCTGCGAGTATCGCCTGCGCCAGTGGCAGCACCTCGTTGCCATAGTCTTCAAACAGCTCACCGGTGACAATCACGTGTCTGATATTGTGAATCGGTGCGGTGCAGCAGATAGCAAAACAGAGCGCTCTGGCGGTGGCCAGTACCGTTGCGGGCTGGTTATCCGGATCGACAGCAAACGCCTGCTCAATACCGCCCTCATAAGGTAAATGCACTATCTCCGGATAAAATCCGTTCTCACCCAGTACCGGCTCGCCGTGAATACATTGCCCATAGCCCAGGCTGCCAAACCCAGGCATAAACGCCACCCACGATGAGTAAGGTAAACGCTGAGCCAACTGAAAGGTGGTGCAGAACGCAATATTAAAAATCTGTGTGCTGATACACATCGCGTCTTCAATGCGTTTTTTAAGCGCCACGTTCGTCTCACTGAACAACGGGCAATAACGTACGACGCCGGTGAAATGCTCGATGCCGCCCTGCAACGCCACGCTTATTACGTTGACCTGCTGCTGATGGACATTGCCTGACAGGCATAACGCCGCAACGCTGGTGGCGATAAAGGCAACCAGGCGTTGTGGCGTTAGCAGGGCAGGCAACGAGATCCTGTGGTGCGCCAGCGCGGGCACTTGCGTATTGAAGTCGTTTAGCATCGCCTGGAGCTGGCCTTTGCGAAGCGTAATATTGACGCTGAAAAACTGGCCCGGCGTTGCAGCCAGCAACTGTTGAGGTCGGCCAAACGCACTGTCCTTTACGTCCCGCTCCTCAATGACCCGCTCTTCCAGCAGCTGCGACGTCAATTTTGTCACGTAGGCCTTCGTCACACCCAGGCGGCGCGTCATCTCTGCCCGTGACTCGCATTCGCTGTGCAGAATATTCAATATCTGCTTCTTGTAATCCATTCACGCCCCCTGCCCGCTCTGCGCTTCTGAGCGGACAGTAACACAGTTCGCCTTATCAGGAATTTGCTCTCAACACGAGTATCCAGTCATTTCCGCTGGCGGGTGGGTCGATGTTAAGGAAGAAGGTCTCCGACATATCATTGCTCAGCCAGTTCATGATGCCATAGCGGGGATCAAACCATCCTGTTTCGAATCCCGTTGCGGCAAAGGCGCTGATATCCAAGGTGATATTTTGCTGTTGCGGAATATATACCGCTATCCAGCGCTGCTGGTGATCGCGCATCAAACCACAGTGGCGTTGATCGCTGGGATTAGGATTGATAAGCAAAGACCGATCGGGAACCCGTAGATGCCAGTCAGGCAGGGATTCAATAAACCGTCGCAGGATGCCAATGGCAAAGGCGCCGGGATAGTCAAGCGCATCAAACCAGTACGGAATAGTATCGCCCTGATAAGTACTCGCTGCGCTTTCAGGTATCGCCATGGCGTCATCTTCCGGTCGGCGCATCTGCCAGAGACTGTAGCAACCATAGGTAATGCCCGCGCCCCCCGCAAAGACTGACCAGTAGCTGCTGCGGCGCACCTCACGATCGGTAAAGCGGCTGGCCTCCTGTGCACGTCGGAACTGATGCTGACACATGACCGGATGGGCTTCATAGCAGGGTTCAGCATCGAGAACCGGCTTGCTCTGACGCTGATAATCCATTTCAATGGCGCGCCACGACGGATAAGCCTCACCCATGTGTCCCGATTGCCAGACGATAAAATCATGCCAGGGCCGATCGCCCAACATGTCCAGCGTGCTTCGCCCGCCCTGCGAGTGCACGGTCAACAGCGCATCGCCACTGCCACCCTGTCGCAACCCTTGGGCCATATTCTCCATCAGCTGGCGTTGTTCCGGGGTTTGCACTGCACGATCACCGCCGATCATCCATATGATGCCCGTGCCTTGCAGCTTGTCACTGAGATACCGACAGAATGCCTGAACGTTTTCTGCGTTAAATAAGGGCGTTTTGGCCGCTCCCCAACTGTTGTTCACACTCCAGTGTGACCCCCACATCGGCACCAGGGCGATATAGAGATCTCGCGAGTTGGCGATGTCGGTGACTCGCCTCAGATGATCAAAATAGGCTTCATTGGGGATTAAAGACGTTAAATCCTTAAAGGGCAGATGTCCGCCTTCGTAAGTCGGCGTCTGTAAACCGTCAAGCTCACACAGGGCAACGGCCTGAATCACATTAAAGCCTTTTTTTGCCCGATTTGTTAAATACGCTTCTGCCTCTGTCAGCGTCAGTTTGTGAAACAGCTCCCAGGCAGTACAGGCCGTATAGAAAAAGGGGCGATCCTCCTGATAAAAACTTCTGTCACGAACCGTTAATTTTTTCATCTACCACTCCTGATATCAGAACGCTTTTTCATTGATAAATGACTGGCAGATTTTTTCATCCAGTTTGTAACGTGAAAATATTCCGGCGGTGATAAACATGCAGGATGCGGGGAGCCAGACATAAAGGAGGTTAAACGCAGAAAGTTGATTTTCTGAAGCCGTGGTCATGAAATCGGGGTTATATCCGTACCATGCTAAGACATAACCAATAATTGCCCCACCGATCGCCATTCCGGCTTTTGTGGCAAACAACATGCCGCCGCCAATCATGCCGTTTATTCGGACGCCATATTTATAAAAGCCGTAGTCAGCCACATCCGCGACGGTTGCCCAAATAATTACGGCGATAAGTTCAACAACCAGTGTCGCCGTGACAAACAGCCCCGCATGTACCCAGACGGCTTCGGCAGAGGTAAAACCAATGATTAACGTAATAAGTCCCCCCGCGATCTGACTCCAGATCAGTAATGGAATCCGTTTTACCCGTCCGGTTTTAAGGACATATCCGGTAATCAAGGGGGCAATAATGCCGGCAATTGAACCCGCGGTAAGCAAAACACTCAGAAATGAAACAGGCAAGTTAAGCACATATTTTACAAAATACGCCGCCGCACCAAACTTAAGCGTATTCATAATCATCACCACCAGCTGTGCAGCAAAAATGATTAAAGCCTGATCGTTTTTCAACATCAGCCGTATCTGGTTGCCGACGCTGAGCGTCTGTACATCCCCTGCTGAAACGCGTTCCTGAGTATTGTAATAGCAAATTAAAACCAATAGCGTTGAGAGCAGGCCAATACCGCACATCACAACCCGATAACCCATCACCTCATTATCAAAAAGCGCAATTAACATCGGGACCAGTAAAGAACAAATTAAGTAAGAGACCTTGGCTAACGGAAAGCGAATCGTGTTTATCTGTATCCTCTCGTCACTGTCTGCTGAAATGGCGCCCAGCAGAGAGACATAAGGCACCGCCACCAGGCTGAACGCCATAACCAGCATGATATAGGTGGTGTAGGCATAAATGATCCGGCCGGTTTCACCCAACTCGGGGGAAAGGAAAACGGCTGCGCAGCTAAGCCCATAAGGCACCGCGAACCATAATAGCCAAGGGCGGTAACGACCATGTCGGGAACGCGTGCGATCGGCCACCACGCCGATTAATGGATCGCTTATCGCATCAATTAAGCGCGTAATCAGGAATAAGGTTCCCATTACTGCAGGGCTGAGCTTGAATACATCGGTGTAATATATCGACAAAAACATCATGGTCATGCCCATGAAGATATTCGCTGAGGTATCCCCAAGCCCGTAACAAAATTTTTCGCGAAAACTCACTTTTAATGGTTTATGTAATTCCATTCCAGCATCCTCCCGCATTAATAAAGGACGCCAACCATATAAAAACAGTAAACAGAAACAAACTGCATTAAGTTTCTTTTGTGAACTTAGTTCAATAAAAAACAAACCACACCTTCAAAAATACATCAATATTTAAGTTGATTAATTAACGCATCTCGATAAAACATCTCTTCACACTTCTAACCATCAACAACCAAAAACCTATTAAAGATGCTAGCAACTGCCAAAAACCACGCCTTATTTTCGGCATACACTCCATTTAAAAAAAACAAAAATAGACAAAAACAGGCATCACGAATAATATGAGAATGAATTAATAAAATCAAACTCACCCGATAAGAAAAGCGTCCACTTAAGTGGTTTGCACAGATCACACCACCTGTAAAAACCAGAACAAAATAAATAACATCATTAACAATGATGAAATTTTAAGACATTAAAACACTCGTAATAAAACTATGCATCCCGGAGAAAAATCATGTCAAGAATACCGCATCAATTAACCATGGCCGTTATCATCGCTAACAGGGGGTTCTTCCCCGGATACGTAGTCAATGAGGCGCGCGAGCAGATTATTGAGGTGTTTATTCAGCACAATATCAATCCGGTAATGCTCGATGAAACCCAGACCCGCTACGGTGGCGTTGAAACACGTGCAGAAGCCAAAATATGTGCAGCATGGTTACGCGCTCGTCGTGACGATATTCATGGCGTGGTGGTATTGCTCCCCAATTTTGGCGATGAAAAAGCCGTTTCAGAAGCATTACGTCTTTCCGGACTTAATGTTCCTGTGTTAATTCAGGCCCAGCCAGACCGCCTGGACAAGATGCATCTCGCCAGTCGGCGCGACAGTTTTTGCGGCAAAATCTCCCTGTGTAATAACCTGCGTCAATATGACATTCCCTTCACCTTAACCACCCAGCACGTGAGTGACTTAGCGGGTGAATCTTTTGCCCGGGATATAAGCCGGTTTAAGCAGGTTTGCCGGGTGGTCAGCAGCATGCGCGGCGCGCGAGTGGGCGCAATTGGTGCGCGTCCTGCTGGTTTTAATACCGTTCGCTACAGTGAAAAATTACTTGAAAGGCTGGGCATCGCCGTGGAAACCCTGGATTTATCAGAGGTGTTCAGCAGAATGAAACGGTTAAGCGAAAGAGATATTCGTGTCGATGAGAAGCGCCGCCTGCTGCTGGATAATGCGCATGTCAGCACGATGGCTTCAGATAAAATCACCCTTATGGCAAAGTTGTTCGTGGTCATCGCTGAATGGGTCATAGCTGAAGACATTGATGCCACCGCCATTCAGTGCTGGACCTCATTGCAGGAAACGCTCGGTATTAACGCGTGCTCTGTGATGAGCGTGATGTCCGGTCAGTTACTGCCCAGCGCCTGTGAAGTCGATGTGATGGGCGCATTATCCATGTATGCCCTTGCCAGTTGCAGCCTGAGTCCGGCCTCCATTGCCGACTGGAATAATAACTACGGCGACGATCCAGATAAATGTGTGCTGTTTCACTGTGGCAACTTTGCCACAGCCTCTCTGGAGGACGCCACAATGGGCACCGCCAATATTATTGGTCAGCGCGTCGGCAACGAAAATACCTGTGGTGCCGTTCATGGCAGAAGTAAAACGGGCAACATCACCTTCTTCCGACTGAGCTCCGACGATCTGAGGGGGGAAATCAAAGCCTATGTGGCTGAGGGCGTCGCCGTGAACGATCCGCTTGATACCGTCGGCTGTCGTGCGGTCATTCAAGTGCCGCAGTTGGAACGCTTGCTGGCGTGGATTTGCCGTAACGGCTTCGAGCATCACGTAGCCTTCAACCACGCATCCTGCGCAGAGGCTTTGCATGAAGCCTTTACCCGCTATTTGCAGGTTGGGACGCATTTTCATTGCCAATAAGGTTGATGTTAAATCAAGGCGGTTTGGTACACAGGCTATTGAGCCTGTTTAACTGTTACAGAAATTTCAAGGGGCCTGGATGTTGAACGACATCCCTTTTACCCGTTTCGTTATTCCTGTTTTCGCTGTGCTACCGCCTCACTCTTGTGCATCAATCGCAACAACGTTAAGTCACATCAGGTATTCATCCTGGTGAAAGATGAGTAAGCAATGGTGACTCACATTTTCAGTCAGACATCCTTACAGTAACGCTTACCCCCTGACGACCGGTGGGGAGTAGCAGAAATGTTTACCTTAAAGAAAGTTCAGCAACAGTCATTCCCGAGAATGGAAAACAGCACTGATTCCATAAATTTATCTGAATATGAAACAAGGATACTCTGAATGAAAACCCAAATTAACACCCTATTATTATTATCACTATTTACTTTTGGTAGTCAGGCTGCTTCATTCACAATCAATGCAAAAGATCATTGCATCTATCCACCATTAAGTAACGTCAGGGTACAGGCGGGTACTGCTTTACAGTTTCAGTTGCAACCCGGCACCTATACTGTGTCTCTGCTTTCGAATAGCATGAGTTGTGCAAATGGTTCGCTAAGCGACGGCTGCCAAATTAGTTCAGTCTATTTACAGGGCGGTTTAGGCAATGCTCGCTGGGGGACCACTGTTGGTAGTGCACCTGTTACCGTCAACGTCCCTACAACCGCCACGTTTATGGCATTTGTGACCGATGACAACTGCGTTGATAATACAGGTAGTGCGACCATACAAGCGGATAAAGTTTCAAATTAACGCATCCCGCGGACCGTCTTGCCAGAGCGGTTCGCGGCATTATTTTTAAACATTCTTTTTAATTACTCCTGTTAAAAATTATTATTTATCATTTTCTAGTTTCCGTGTTAATACGAGGCACTTAGGCGTGCCCCTTAATAAGCAACAGAACTTTTGGCTATTCCAGCCTTAACAACGGCGTATACCGAGACATATCCCTGAAGGTACAAAATTCAGGTGCACCTAGCGTCATCACCGGCGCAACCTGAATCAGCTTTTCCAGATAGCCGGCTCTTAATATCTGCAGCAGGCGCAACTCCTCATCGTTCGGTTTATTGATGAGATAAGAGATACTGACGTGAAATTCGTAGACATCATGATTATTTCGTTTGCAGTTAAGCGTGCGGCTGAGCGCATCTCTGAGCGAGCGTATTTTGCGGTCTTCCGCCCTGTCCAACGGTGCCAGCGACAGCGAGACACCACGTTTTAAGGCAATGGCCCCAATGCGCATCTGCAAAGGTAACGAGGGCATGAGCCTGAAATTTGCCAGCTTCGCCGCGAACAGCCGGTCGCACTCTTCCATCGACGCATCAAGATTCAGGTCTTGTGGCCAGGCCGGATAGTGCCGTGCCCGGTCATTCGCCCCGTTAAACACCGTCATATGGTAGCTTGACCGCGGCAGAAACGCGTAACAACGCCCCAGCCCTGCGGCTTTCATTGCATCAACCATTTCGCCAGTCACACGGACGATTTCACTGTCCTGTTCGAGATGACAAATCAGCGTGTTACCTCTGAATGGCAGTACCTCACCTTTGGCGTTAAATTTTTCACCGATGGCATTTTCTATCCACCCTTCCTGCTCCAGCACTTCTGACATGATTCAGGCTCCCGCGCGCGCTCGAGATGACTTTCCTGAGACGTTTATTCTCTAAGCCGGCATAACCAGGCGATATGATGACGTGCTTCAGGAACGCTCTTTGTGACTGCCGAACCACAGCATAAAGCATGATTGTGACTGTTATCAGGCAGCAGGAGCGATGGAAAATCAGCACAGCGGGCTGGCTTTAATGCAGAAGAGGCCAAAAAGACATTCAAATACGTTTTATGAAGCCGTCATGAGCACAAAGCAGATTATTAACAGGGGGTGCCTACTGCTGTCGGGTTTGAGCCTGGCCTTTTTCAGCCAGGCATTGTGGCCCGCCGCCTGTGGATATCCGCAAGCGGGCTATTTTTTTCGTAACAGAAAAACAGCGATGGCGGTAAGCATGCCCATCAGTGGCATGGCGATCGCGCCTGAGAAGAAGTCGTGATGATCTTTTTGATTGCTTCGGCGAATATCAGCAAAACGGTTAAGTGCCCGATGCTTGTCCGTTGCACTCACCTCTTCAAATTGCTTTATATAGCCCTTATCTTCTAACTGAGAACCGCCGTCCGCATCATGTCTTTCCAGCACGACGGTGTGCTGACCTTTTTGATAGAAACAGTAATCTGGCATTTTGCGCGTCGCCGAAAAGAAGAGGAGAAATGACTGTATCCTGCTGCGGTTGATGTTGTAAATACCGCTCACCTCTTACGCTTCAGCCAGCAGCCTGACGGGTTATACATTATGCGCGGATACCGAATGATGCCCACTGTTGAAGGTATTACCTTGCTGAGCATTGATGGTCTGAAAATGCGCGCCGCCAGGGTCGTCTCTGTGCATGCCGGCTACTGGCTTGTCGGGTATCAGTCTGGTGGTCACGGTTTGCTGACTGCTGGCTTCACCAGCCTGACTCGATTGCTCCCCTGCTACCCTGTTGTCAGCCTTCGCGATAACAGACTTCACTGAACCCTCAGAAGGCATATAGAGCGCCTGCTGCAGGGTAGTTTCATTTTGTGACAGGTTCTCATCCACCTGCGCCAGCTGACGACGCAGGACGTTAAGCTTTACAGATGTGGCTAGCGGTATTTGAAGCTGTTGGTCGCTCAAAACGTTCAACTGCTGGCGGGCACCATACTGTTGCTGCAACAGCGCACGGTACTGGCTTTCATAGCCCCATACCGTCGATTGCTCCTGCTCAAACTGAAGCGTGGAGATGTATCCTTTTGCTAACAGCGGTCGCCAGGTGTTGACCAGCTTCTGAGCCATACCTATTTGCGCCGATTCAATTTTAATCTGGTCCGCCAGTTGCTCAAGTTGACCATTCAGCATGGCCTGCTGGAAGCGGCTGTCGCTGACCTGTTGCAGAGCAAGCTGCTGGGTGTGATCGATGTCCTGCAGCAGACTGCTCTGCTCAAGCTTCAACTGCGCACTGACAAGTCGAATTTTTTCAGCGGCTAACCGGGTCTGGGCAGAGGCAAGTTCAAGTGAAGCGGCGGTCAGCGCAGGCTGGCCCTGGCTGTTCTGCCCCTGGTTAACCGTGCCACCTGCAGGCGCATTGAAGGTTAAAGGTTGTGGCTGCGCGGCCTGCCTGGTGGCTGACGGGCGCACGTGAAGCGGATGGCTTTGAACGAAATAAATGACGGTTATTGTCCCAACAACGAGAGAAACCAGATTCCGGCGAAGCAACAGTGCCAACGGGGACAGGGTTTCACCGCACTCAGCGCCGGATGATTCAACGATCTGTTTCTTAAAAAATGGGTTTTCCATTTTTATACCTTCAATAATGACGTATGGATATTACCGGGCAAGGCGCCATGTAACAGATGTTTTGTGAGTGCGGCTAATTCAAGGCAAATCGGGTAACGGATTCCCCTCTGCGCTTAACATCCCATTTCCTTGTGCCGTTTTAAAACAGAAGAACATTTCCAGTCGTTACCTTTTGCAAGCGAGTTTCAATCTTTCGGATTTGCTGTGTCAGAGAACAGCGTTGACTGCCTGTGAAGGGAGGTTTTACAGCGCTGACAGAAAAGGCGGGGGATGTCACCAGGCTCGCTGGGCCCAAAGCTGGCCCCAGCGAGTAAAGAGCACTCAGCAAATCGGTTACGTCAGAAACGTACCGGCGCGCATTTTATTTAACAAGATAAAGGTCCTTGGTGTAGTAGAAACCCAGATGCGATGGGGCATAGCCGCCGACCTTTGGACTGACCATCTTGTTGAGCGCACCATAGAAAACCGGAATAACCGGCGCATCTTTTGCAATAATGTCGCTGGCTTTCTGGTAATCCTGGGTTACGGCGTTTGGATCGGTATCCATTCCCGCGGCTTTTACTGCCGCATCAAACGCTGTGCTGGCATAACCTGAGCTATTCTGGCTGTCGCCACTGCGAAAGGTATTTAAAAAAGTAGAGGGCTCACTGTAGTCACCAATCCAGGTGTAGCGCACCAGATCATATTGCCTCTGATGCATGGTATCCAGCATGGTTTTCCATTCCTGATTTTGCAGCGTGACCTTCGCACCTAACGTTTTACCCCACATGGAAGCAGCGGCAATCGCGATACGTTGGTTATCCTGATTGGTGTTGTAGAGCAGAGTAAAACTCAGAGGGTGGCTGGCTGAAAAACCGGCTTCGCTGAGTAACGCCTGAGCTTTTTTGATACGCTGTGCCTGCGTCCAGCCCGCCCAGTCAGGCGGAGACAGTTTGACGTCCCCCATTGATAATGGCACAACGGTATAAGCTGGTTTCTGTCCCATGCCGATAACCTTATCGGCGATGATGCCTTTATCCAGCGCCAGGTCCAGCGCCTGACGCACGCGGACATCGGTAAAGGGCGGTTTATGCGTATTTATCTGGAAATAGAACACGCTATAAATAGAGGTGCTGTGCACTTCTTTGGGCCGCTCTTTTTTCATCCGGGTAAAATCAATGGCGGGAATGCTCTCCGTAATCGTAATACCGCCGGCCAGGTAGCGGTTAAGCTCGGCAGAAACATCGTGGATCGGTAAAAAGGTTACGCGGTTGATGAGGGTATGCGCGTTATCCCAGTAACGGTCGTTGCGGGTTAGCGTAATTTTTTCATTTACCACCCACTGGTCCAGTTTATAGGCACCGCTGCTGACCATGTTGCCCGGTCGGGTCCAGTCTTCGCCAAATTTTTTAACATTATTTTCGCTGACCGGAAACAGGGAAGGATGGGCAACAAACTGCAAAAAATAGGACACAGGCTGATCCAGAGTGACCTGCACGGTGTGCGCATCCAGGGCTTTTACGCCCAGACTGTCAGGCGGGCTTTTCCCCCCCGTCACCGCATCAGCGTTAAGGATATGCGCATAGTTAGCAAAGGATGCATAAGGCGATGCCGTTTTGGGATCGGTCAGACGACGCCAGCTGAAGACAACATCTTCAGCTGTCAGCGGCGATCCGTCTGACCATGTCAGGTCAGGACGAAGATGAAAGGTCCAGACTTTGTTGTCGGCCGTTTCCCACGAAGCAGCGAGTCCCGGTATGACTTTGCCCTCTGGATCAGTCCGCACCAGCCCTTCAAACAGGTCGTTAATAACAGAAAAGGCATCGTTGGTTTCAGCTTTGTCAACGTCCAGGGTTGCAGGCTCGTCACCGTTGCCCCGCACGATCTCCTGCACGGGTGCCAGCGCCACCCCAGCTGGGACATTTGCGCCAAAGGCCGCCGTTGAGCACGATAACCCCGCGATAATTACAGACAACCCTATACGCGCAACATATAAACGGCTTGCCGACATTCGTTCCACTCCTTTCGCATTGTTTTAAGGTGACTTCACCCCCTCTTCACTGCAATTAACAGGCCAGAGATCAGGGTAAGCGCCACGCCAGCCTGCACCCGATCTGAGACTAAAACCGCGTTGTATTGCACAGTTCTGATGCAAGGGGCCGGCGTGTCCGCTCAAAAACAGCGCCGCTGTAATCTGCAGATGTTCATTTTCAGCTATCAGAGATAACGATGTTGCCTGCACGAATAACTGTCGTGGTTCGTTTATCGGGGAAGCGGGAATATTCGGAAGGGTGTTCTCAGGATTAAACGCACGCGACAAGGCCAGAACGTGGGGCTGCGACCGCTTTTCGCTGCTGAACGCCCCGATTAACGGAACTTTTACGCTATCCTGCCGGGTCTTTTTCATCCGCTACACATTTGTACAAGCAGAGCTTGATATAGTCATTCCTGTTAATCAGGAGCCTGTATGAAAAAAGTGATTCTGTTCGTTATCGCGTTAGCAAGTGTTTCTGCCCTGTCGGGATGCGTCTGGCCATTCTGGGGCCCCGGAGGCGACGGCCCGGGACATATGGGCCCTGGCGGGGGCGGTGGCCCTGGCGGCGGTCCACACAGGTAACACATTCTGGCCTCACCATGAGGCCATTTTTTGCATCGCGATCAGGATTATTCTGACATTATATATACGCCCTCTCTCTGCGCATGCCTTTGCTGGAGATTCGCCGCTTTTCATGACAAACTTGAGCACATCTTAAGGATAGGGAATCTGCACGATGTCAGGCTCAAACATCGCTTGTCTGTTTACGGAAGGCCAAATCACACTGCCTGATGATTATCAGGACCGCACGGTTAACGCTTTCACCGCCTCTGGTGCCTCTGCTCCCGCTTTTACTATTTCACGCGATACGCTTAACGAGGGTGAAACGCTGCCTGCGTACATCGACCGTCAGCTCACGCTAATGCAAAAACACATAAAGGGATGGAAACAAACCGAACGCAGCGCTGCGGTATTGGGTGACGCGCTGCTACAGGGTGAATGCGTACACGCCAGTTTTCTGCGTGACGGCAAACGCATCTGGCAACAGCAGTCGGTCTTCACGCCCGATGGTCACAAAGTACTGGTCTTTACCATGACCTCTACGTCCGCCATTGGTGACGCGGACAGCGAACAGTTTCAGGCACTGCTTAAAAGTTTTCGCTTTAATGCTTAACGACAAGGGCAATTATCATGTTTGAAGCTGCACGCCTCGGCGATGATATCGGTCACTCTCATGCCCTGGCGGGCATGATTGCAGGCACTATTGTCGGTGGACTGATCGCTGCGGCGGGCGGTATTGCTGCGGGTGCATTGATGATTGCCGGGATAGGCGCCTCCTGCCTTGGCGTGGGCGTATTGCTGGTTGGACTCAGTATCGGCGTGGGTTACCTTACTGGCGAACTGGCCACCGCCGCGCGAGACGGAATAGCGGATGCTGGGGCGGCCAGCATGACCCCAAAGGGCAAGATTACCACCGGTTCACCCAATGTCTTTATTAACAGTAAACCCGCCGCCATGGCCACCAACAGCATAGTGGCCTGCAAGGACGATGGTCCGCAGCAGATGGCGGAAGGCTCCTCTCGGGTGTACATCAATGGCCTGCCTGCGTCACGCCTCGACGATCGCACCACCTGCGATGCCAAAGTGATGACCGGTTCTGACAACGTCTATATCGGCGGCGAGCCTGAACAAACGCTGCCTGTCCAACCTGAAGTGCCCGAATGGGTTTATAAAGCCTCCGATCTTACCCTGCTGTTTGCCGGGCTGGCCGGTGGCGTGGGCGGTGCGGCTGGCAAGGTCGGCGCGCTGGGTAAATTACTGAGCAAGATTCCCGGCATCAATAAAATCGCCCGGGTGGCCTGCCGTGCTGGTGCCTTGATGACCGGTGTGGCGGCTGCAGGTATTCTTGCCCGTCCCGTTGATATCGTAAGCGGCCAGAAGTTTCTTAGCGGCGATGATGAACTGGATTTTGTGCTGCCCTCCCGGCTGCCGCTACGCTGGCAGCGCTACTGGCGCAGCGGTAATCCCGGCGACAGCGTATTAGGCCGTGGCTGGAACCTGTTCTGGGAAACCCGTCTGGAACGCTACCAGGATGGGCTGGTCTGGCGTGCGCCCTCCGGCGATTACGTCTCTTTTCCTCTGGTGCCCAAAGGCCAGCGTACCTACTGCGAAGCGGAGAAACGCTGGCTGGAACATCATCGGGACGACAGTTGGTCATTGTATGACATCAGCGGTGAGCGCTGGCATTTTATGCCCTTGCGCGATGATGCCCCTTCTCTTCCCCTCTGCCTGACCGAGCCCTGCGGCAACGAGATTCAGTTCGACTGGAACCCCGATCACACATTGGCCGCGCTGACAGACAGCGCCGGTCAGCGCGTCACCTGCCGCTATGCGAATAACAGGCTTGCAGGTGCCTGGCTGGATGACGATAGTTGTCTGGTCAGTTACGCTTATGATGCTATCGGCCAACTCGTTAGGGTAACGGGCCGGGGCGGTAGCGTGCGCCGACGCTTCCAGTGGCGCGATGGCCTGATGGTCGCCCATGAAGATATGAATGGCCTGCTCAGTGAGTATCGCTGGCAGGAAATCGATGGCCTTCCAAGAGTGGTGGCCTTCCGTCACAGCGGCGGCGAGCAGCTGGATTTTGAGTACGATTTTGACAACGGTATCCGACGCGCGCGACGTGATGACGGCGTTGAAGCTCACTGGCTCATTGACGATGACGATCATGTCGCCCGCTTCACCGACTTCGACGGCCGCCAGACCATGCTGGTTTACCGCGCAGGCGAGTTGTGCGATGTGATTATGCCCGGCGGTGCCATGCGCTGTAGCAACTGGGACCGCTATGGTCGCATGACGCAGGAAATCGATCCGGTCGGACGTCGAACCACTTATCACTGGTTCCGCATGACCGACCGCGTGATCCGTACGGACTATCCCGATCTGAGCGCGACTCAGGCGGCTTACGATCTTAATGTTCGCCTGCTGACTGAAACCGATGCGCTCAATAACGTCACCACCTATCACTACCCTGATGACACAGAACTGCTGCCAGACAGCATCACCGATGCAACGGGCGGCGTGGTGAAGCTGGAATGGAACCAACAAGGGCTGCTGACGCAGCGCACCGACTGCTCTGGCAGCGTCACGACGTTCAGCTACGACCGATTTGGCCAGCTTGTTCGCAGCGTGGATGCTGAAGGTCATGTCACCCAGCGCGAGTGGAATGACAAGGGACAACTCTGCGCCATTATCCATCCAGACGGCAGCCGGGAAACCCTGCACTGGAACACCCAGGGGCAGCTCAGTGCGTGGCGCGATCCGCTGGAAACCGAAGTCCGCTGGACCTATAACGCACTCGGATTACCGGTGAGCCTGACGGACCGCATTGGTCGCACGCGTCGCTGGCATTACGATGCCCGTGGTAATCTGCTGCGGCTGGAAAACGGCAACGGCGGTGACTATCGCTTTACCTGCGATCCGCTCGGCCGTCCATTGAGTGAGATCCGGCCCGATAAGACCTCACGCAATATGGAATGGAACGTACAGGGTTTTCTCAGCGGTTTGCAGGAAAATGGCCAGCCCGCTAATGACGGTGGCATAGCCCGACGCTGGCAGCGCTTTAGCTACGACGACAGCGGTTTGATTACCCAGCGCACAACGCAGCATGCAGAATACCACTACCGGCGTCATCGTAGCGGTCAACTTGCCAGCCTGGTTCGCACGCCGACCAGCGACGGAATGGCGCTTGGTATCGAAGACGATGAAATCGCCTTTACCTATGACGCCGCAGGTCAGCTGTTAACAGAAGCCGGTATAAACGGGAAACTGGATTACGAATGGGATGAACTGGGCAACCTCACCCATCTGACCCTGCCGGGTGAACAGCAACTTGCCTGGTTGCACTATGGCTCTGGCCACGTCAGCGCCATCCGCTTCAATCAGCAACTGGTCAGTGAATTTACCCGCGACCGCCTGCACCGCGAAATTCGCCGCAGTCAGGGCGCAAGAGAGCAGGCGCGCCAGTACGACAGCCTTGGCAGGCGCACGATGCAGCGCAGTGAATTGCATAGCGAGGTGGTGCTGCCGGAAAAAGCCATTCTGGAACGCGCTTTCCGCTATTCGGCACGCAGTGAGCTGGAATCCGTCAGCGATACGCTACGCGGCGACATTATCTATGGTTACGATGATGAAGGCCGCCTGCTGAAGCACTACGAAGCCAGACAGGGCCACAGCACGTCGCATTTTGCTTATGATAATGCGGACAACCTGGCCGCCAACGACGATGCACTGCACGCGTTGCCGGTTACCGACAATCGACTGCATCACTGGCAAAACCTGTTTATGAAATATGATGGCTGGGGCAACCTGGTCAGTCGACGCAGCGGCCTGCATGAGCAGCATTTTACCTATGACGCCGAAACCGGCTCATCACCGCTAAAGGCAATGGCCCGGACGGCGGGTTTACCGCGCACTATCATTATGATGCGCTGGGCAGGCGCACCCGCAAAGTGGTCAGCACCCAGCACGATCGTAAAGAAGTCCGTTTTCTGTGGCAGGGCTATCGCCTGTTGCAGGAGCAGCATGATAACGGCCAGTGCCAGACCTACGCGTACTATCCCAACGAGGCCTGGAGCCCGCTGGCGCGCATTGACCATATGGCAGACGGCGACCGGGGCGATGTGTTGTGGTTCAATACCGATCTCAACGGTGCGCCGCTGGAGGTAACCGATGAACGCGGCGACATCCGCTGGAGCGGCCAGTACGGCAGCTTTGGCGAGGTGCGCCGACAGACGGAGGGCTTTACCCGGCTGGCAAAACAGTCTGCCCTGCCCCATTAGCCGCTGCGCTATGCGGGCCAGTATGCGGACAGCGAAACCGGTCTACACTACAATCTGTTCCGTTATTACGATCCCCAGGTGGGACGGTTTACGGTTCAGGACCCGATAGGGCTGGAAGGCGGCTGGAACCTTTATCAGTATGCACCGAACCCGCTGAGTTGGGTGGATCCGCTGGGGTTGAGTAATTGCGGTGCTCCAAACAAAAAGACATCTTATGAAGGTATCAGTCGCAGAGATGCGTTTAGGCAAGCTAAAAGGGATGCTGGAATACCAATGAATCAACATCCTAGCTCTATCACAAGACCCGACTTACTAGATGGGAGTGGTAAAAAAATATTAGATAGTACTGGGCAGCCAATAAAAACTAGGCAATACGAATTTGTTGACAAAAGAGGTCAGTCCGTCTTTCTACAAGAACATAGTTTAGGACATACCAAGGCTACTTCTGGTCATGGAGCTGAACCTCATTTTAATCTTAGGCCTCTTGACAACTTGAATACCGGTTCAGTTCCTGGTACTCATGGTCACTATAATTTCCCATAAGGTATTTCTATGTGGTTTAAAAATGCGATAGGTAAAGAAAAAATTCAATTCATGTTTGATAATGAATTAAACATTCAAAATATCGAGATTTCAAGTTTTTCATTGGAGCGTTTTTCAGACTTAAAAATTCATTTCTTTTGTAAGGAAATACCGAAAAAGCATCCTGAAAAATGGAAGAAGGATGGATTCAATGCACTTAGCCTGGTCATTAACTTTGGAGATGTTATCCATTTAAATGCCACTGGTTCTAGAATCGGCTTCTCTTGCTCCCCGGAAATAAATTCCTTTGAAAATTATTCAGAAATAAAAATAAAAAATAACGAGCTCGATTTTTATTGCAAATCAAAGTTCTTAACAATTGAAAGCATCACACCATATATAGATGAAAGATGGGACTAAAAAAGTAAGCCAGCAAGGTTGCTGGCTTACTTTTTCAAACGAACATTTTGTTATTAAAATACAATCATCGGTCAAAATTGACACACCATTGCTGAGTTAAACTAATAACAAAAATATTAAAGAAATCAGTTTCCTCTGGCAAGGCTATCGCCTGTTACAGGAACAGCAGGATAAGGGCCAGTGCCAGACCCTATGTGCACGCTCCCAACGAGGCCTGGAGCCCGCTGGCGCGCATCGACCATATGGCAGACGGCGACCGGGGCGATGTGTTGTGGTTCAATACCGATCTCAACGGGGCACCGCTAGAGGTAACCGATGAACGCGGCGATATCCGCTGGAGCGGCCAGTACGGCAGCTTTGGCGAGGTGCGCCGACAGACGGAGGGCTTTACCCGGCTGGCAAAACAGTCTGCCCTGCCCCATCAGCCCCTGCGCTATGCGGGCCAGTATGCGGACAGCGAAACCGGTCTACACTACAATCTGTTCCGTTACTACGATCCCCAGGTGGGACGGTTTACGGTTCAGGATCCGATAGGGCTGGAAGGCGGCTGGAACCTGTATCAGTATGCACCGAACCCGCTGAGTTGGGTGAATCCGCTGGGTTGAATAAGTGTAGCGCTCCTAATGGCTACAAAACTGGCGATGTCGATCCTCACGGAAAATTATCTCCGGGAATCAATCGCTCAGCAGGGCATACAAATAGTAAAGCTGATGGTTTTGTACAAAGTCATCATCCTGTTCAAGATGCCTGGGCCAAGAAAAGGATTAGTGGTTATCAAAGAAATTCTGCGCCTGCAACTTTATTAAAATCATCATCTGGTAGCCCGCATGCTGCTATCAGTGCTGCGCAGCGCGCCCGAAGAGCTACGACGGGTGGCTGGGATACAACCCTGAGGCAAGAATTTAATATTAGCTATAAAGAAATGTTAGATGCTGGCGTGCCCACTAACCAGGCCCGTAAATCTCTCAGTGATGCATTTAAATATTTTGACGGACTTAGAGAAGGTAATATGAGCAATCCATTTTTTGATATTTAATATGCTGCCGCTTGGAAAAAATAGGTGAATTGTTATGAATAAAGATGAAATTTTAGATGGTCTTAAGGTTGCTGAGAGCACTCTCAATATTAAACTTCCAAATAAATACAAACAGTTCTCATCTGAGGAAATAAAAGATACGGACACTTATGAGATCCATACCCCTCAGGGAGATACTGTATACCTTTATAATTATAAAGACCTTGTAGAACGAAACGAAACATACACTATACAAGATGTTGAGCCAGATTATTTATTAATAGGTCAGGATGGTGACCTTGGTTATTTTATAAATGTGAAAGACAATAGTGAACTGGTCTATAGCTTAGATCTGGGTGCTCTTGGAAGTCTGGATATGGATGAAGAAGCTAAAGATATTTATAAGTTAAGAGCCTAATCCAAATTAACTATGATTAAAATAAGCCGGAAGCGATCTTCACCGTTACCGGATAGCGCCGCTGCAGCGGGTGCATGAAAAGACGCATCCGGCAGAGCGGCGGCGCAGAAGGAAAGCCCGGCCGTGTCGCCGGACAGTGTACAACGTTAGCCGGCGCAGGCTGTAAGGCCGTGAATAAGGTGCAGGGCAGACAGCGGTACATCCCTGCGCACTGACTGCCCCCGGCCACCGGCGCGTGCGAGGGTAAACGGCCACCGGTCCGGCGGCAGGCGAGCCGTTGTCGGTCAGGCGTCCGTTCAACATAACGGAACGGTATTATACGTTATGTCTTACGCCACCGCCGGTGAGCGCGGGTGTCGCCATCCCTGGTGGTTGAGCAACGGTGCGGTGGGTGAGTCACAACCCGGCGAGGCAGTAGCTTGCGGGCCAAAAGTGCGCATCGGGGCATTGGGAAAAAAATGGACCACAGCAGGCAAGTCTGTCGTCAGAAAGTCACGCTACATCAGCAGGTTAAGTAGACTGAAAAGTACGACCGCACCGGAATCGTCCCGATGACCCGATAGGTCTGGAAGGGGCAAGTTATTCTACCCGCGTAATGTGGACACGGCCCTGGTGCACGCTCCGAACGAGGCCTGGAGCCCGCTGGCGCGCATCGACCATATGGCGTCCGGGGCGATGTGTTGTAGTTCAATACCGATCTCAACGGTGCGCCGCTGGAGGTGACCGATGAACGGGGCGATATCCGCTGGAGCGGCCAGTACGGCAGCTTTGGCGAGGTGCGCCGACAGACGGAGGGCTTTACCCGGCTGGCAAAACAGTCTGCCCTGCCCCATCAGCCCCTGCGCTATGCGGGCCAGTATGCGGACAGCCAAACCGGTCTACACTACAATCTGTTCCGTTACTACGATCCACAGGTGGGACGGTTCACGGTTCAGGACCCGATAGGGCTGGAAGGCGGCTGGAACCTGTATCAGTATGCGCCGAACCCGCTGAGTTGGATCGACCCGTTGGGGTTGAATAAGTGTGGGAGCTTTACAAAGAATCCTGACGATATCCATTTCATGCAAAGTTCAATTAAGAATCAAACGGGCGAGCATACCGTTCTCAATAACGCAGCTGCTCTTAAAAACGGTACTCTCAAGCCCACTGATTTACCCGCAATTAAAATTTGGCAAGACTCAAGCGGAAAATTATGGACTCTGGACCACAGGAGACTGGCTGCATTCAAACTGTCAGGGCTGAAAGAAATACCGGTGCAGTGGGCTACGGAGAAAGAAATTGCTGGCCAAATGTGGAAAATGACTACAAAAACAGATGGAAAAAGTATCATTCTTAAAATGGGTGATGGTATTAAGAGAGTTATAGGTGGCTAAAATGTTAGATGATTTATTACCGGTTAGCAGTAAAGATGGGCTTGTTAAACTTATAGAAGCTCTGGCGAAAGATCTTAAAGACAACCCTGATGAATGGGAAAATAAAGATCTCAGCTCTTATCTTGAAGCTATAGCTTCATGGATTGAGGATATGGATGGGTATTATGAAAACACTAACCAGCCGTTGCCAAAGGATACGAACTGGAAAGTTTTTGCAGATATTTTAATGGCTGCAAAAGTCTACGAATAATAATAGCCGGAGGCGATCTTAACGATCCTTCCGGCTTTTTACCGTCAGCCGCTGACCCGAGTCAGCAACGTCTCGATCTGTTGCCGGGTCTGCCTGGCATCCCGCTTCTGCTGCACATAGCGGGCCACTTCTTGGTGCAGACAGAGATAGTCACGGCTAGGCAGTAGCGTGCGGGCCAAAAGTGCGCGTCGGGGTATATGGCAAAACCGGGCAGTAATCGGCAGAGCTGGCGTTATAAAGTCAATGTACATCAGTATGTTAAGTGACCTGAAAAGTATGGCCGCACCGGGATCGTCCCGATGACCCGATAGGGCTGAAAGGCGGCTGGAACCTGTATCAGTATGCACCAAACCCGCTGAGCTGGGGTGGATCCGCTGGGGTTGAGTGGGGAATGGGTTAATCCCAAGGATATCAATTTTTCTCAGAGGACAATTTCGGCGAATGATTATGCTGAAATTATGAAAAATGGTCAGTGGGACTGGAACAGGTCTCCATTGAATGTAGTAGATGTTGACGGGCAACTAGTCACTTATGACAACAGAAGCTTGGATGCAGCTTATGAATCAGGATTGGATAAGTAAAGGTCAATAAAGTCAATCCTTTAGCCCCTCACCCTGAATCATCAACAGGGAAAACATGGTGGCAGAAATTTCAGCAGCGATTTAAAGATCGCCGTAATATTAAAGCAGGTGGTGTTGTTCCCGACAAAGGATTAAACACACGGCCCAAGAAATGTGGATAAAATAATGCAAAGCATCATATCAAAATTATAGAAAGAAGAGTTATTGCCAATAAAGGATGCTGTTTTTTTTCGATGGAAGAGCTACATCCTGTAAAATTACATCCTTTCCCACACCAAAAATTGAAGTGGGTGCGGATTTTGATTTTATAGATTTTTATCGTAACAATAATGAAGAAGTCACATCCATTGATGTAATAAAAGAAGTCAGGTTACTCAATGAATGTTATTGTTATGTAGGAGAAGGAAGCTACGGCTCCGAGGGTTTCATTGCTTATCTTGATAAAGATAAAAATCCAATATGGATTTTGTATTCTGAAAACTAAAATCCTTTTGTCAGCGTATTCGAGCATGAAGAAAATACAATACTGGTCGAGTCGACCGCTGGTCTAAAAATACAAATAGATCTCCATAATCCTGTAAACCTAAAGTTAATTGGGTAACTGCTCAATCAGATGCGCATGTTTATTAAACTAAGCGGCGCATGTAAGTCCGTCTCTGTTATTAATAATTCTTTCTATTGATAATTAAGAGATTTAAAAATAGCATATTCTCATAAAATCTAAGCCAATCATTAATTTAACCCGATTATTGAAAAAGTTCAATTAACTTCAGATTAGTGAGTGCCCCCATCAAATGCCTTAAATATGAAAAATAGTATATTTTCAGGAAATCATAAATGAATTACGCCTCGTCTATTTGTATGAGGCATAGCTCCTGTCAAGCAACCCCGCAGAGCATGCGCGAGCTGTGTGGCTGCATTGAGGGCCTTAGCGTCACAAGCTTTAACTGTAAAAGGTCAGCGCCTTGCTAAAAGACTTTCCGGCGGCGCTAAACCATTACTGGCAGATGCCGGAGATCAAATAGCGTTAACAACGACAATAGCCATTTAATGAATGTCACAGCAGTATTTTCTATGTCTTTATTAACAGTATGTACTTTTTTACCCGCCAGCCCTATGATTTGGCTGTGTCACCCGGACACGGTGGAGGTCGATATGAGAAATTTCGGTTTCGTCGTTCTTGGTCTGGTGGGTTTCTCTGCATTCAGCGTTGCGTTTTGCACACTTTGTTTAACCACTGCCGGTGTGTTGCATTAATCGCGTCTGAATTTCTCGACATGGCCCTTTGTGGCCATTTTTTTTTCACTGCATCAAACATAACTTCTGCTATTTTCTTTCTCCGCTTCATAAAAACGTCATACTGCACAGCCCGTGTTTGCAGGGCACTACGCAGCGGCACTGAAGCAGTAAAACCAATACTGTTTTTTTGCGGCCAAAAGCGCCTGATTATACTCGCGACCTTTGCCGCACGAGTTCCTTCTGCTAACGTTGTTATGAAAACGACAATTTCAGACAAGGCGAGCTATGAATCAGTATGACAACCTCTGGAATGCTATCGAGACACGCGTTAAGCAGAACAACGATGCCACGACGCTGGATATGGGCAATTCCGAAAATGTTTTTGTGAATCAAATCAGGCAACGTACAGCACAGATTTTCATCCTTGAAATCATTCTGGACAAGCATCGCAAACAATTTGGGACGCGCTATTTTCCCTTATCGGGAGATGAAGCGCTTTATCATCTGATCTTCACGCGTACAAACTGGCTACCCGCGCAAATCAGAACGCTTTCGCTTTCCGATGCCCTGTTTGTTATTGCTGAACTGTTTCGTGACGGTAATCTTCAGGAAGGCGTAAAAAACTTTCTTGGCACCCAAGGGCTGCGCAATGTCTCCTATTCTGTAGATGAGTTCTCTGACAGAGACTGGGCACCAAAAGAAAATGAAGTTCATCTGTCGCTTCCCTGAGTGCAGTTTTCACTGAAATAGCCGATGTAACGAATCCTCACTCGCCTGCAAAATGACCTCAGGCGAGTTAAGCATGAAAAATACTGGCTTATCTGTTCAGTCGATAAAGTTGGTAATTCTCTTCGTTATCCGCAGGCCGCTCCCCTTGCCAGACCAACGTCCCGTCGACAAATTCCTCAGGATGCCTTTTATCATGTTGCACGAGCAGCCAGTTACAGCGGTAGGCGCCTCTGTGCTTCCCTTCTCGCAGCGTTATCAGCCCATCGTAATATTCCAGTAAAGCCCGTTGTGGTTCGCCAAGATGCCGACTCGCGACACATTCATCCTTTGGCAACCATGCCCGCAGCGGGAGAAAAACATCAGAATAACGCTTGGTGTAATCCAGATAAGGCATGCCCAGCGTCATGGCCAACACCCAGCACAGCGTGATGCAACTGGTAAAAATTGATAAGGGACTTTCCCGGCAGGTGCGATTCAAAAACACCAGCCCGCTCAGCAATAAAGTAGCCAGTAATGCTGCTGCAAACATCACTGATGAGATCTGAGGCGTAAATCCGGGCGCCCCCTGTGCCACCCATTTATTCCACAGTGGCGCAGGCCAGCCGGTCATCAGGATGATGCCCGCTCCCCACATCACCGTTGGAAGCAGGCAGAATAAGCCGAGTGCCCATGGCCGCAACTTTATCGTCCAGAGGGTTTTCTGCTGACAGGCACCTGCTGCCAGTATGACCAACGGCAGAAGCAGCGGCATGGCGTAAAGCTCCCGCGCGTCAGATGCACTCGACAACGTGACAAAACCGGCTAAAAAAAACGTTACCAACACCATTGCGGATGCGCTGATGCCGGTTTTCCAACTGCGCCAGAGCCACCACGCAGCCATCGGCAATGCAGGAAAGGCATACCAGGGAAGCAGTTTAAAGTAAAAAAAGTGTTTCGCTTTAGGCCCGAGCTTAGCGGTACCGTCAAAACGGCCAAAATTATTGACCAGTAGCCAGGTTGAAAACAGCTTTTCAGAACGCATCCAGAGCGCATACAGCCACGGCACAACCAGCGGGCAAAACACCAGAAACGCGATAGCACAAAACACGATATAGCGTCTGCTACGAAACGCTGTGTTCATTAAGGGTAACGTCAGCGCTGTCAGTCCCAATATGCCGGGGCCGAGAAGCCCTTTAGAGAGAAACATCACCGCTGCGCCAATGCCCAGTATCGCGCCACCTAACACATGGCGGCGAATCCCCAAAATGAAACCATAAATACCTATAGCGCCGCCCGCAAACAACGCGGTATCGGTAATCATTTGGTGTGCTCTGACAGGAAAGCCGATGCAGGCAAACAGGATAAGTACGGCCCAGCGCCCAGCACCTTTACCGAACAACTCTCTGGCCGAGAGCGCAATGGCATAGCAGGCAATCACGATAAAAAAGCCGGTTGCCATACGCGCGGCATCAGGCTCGCCTAACAACGGACTGAAGAGGCGGAGAAAAAAAGAGGCCACAACAAAATACAGTGGCGGCTTCTCCATGAAGGGTTCGCCTGCCAATGTAGGTACGACCCAGTCGCCAGTCTGGGCAATATGACGGATCAGCCCGAACGTATAGGCTTCATCCGGTTTCCACGGTTCATGTCCTGACAGTCCCGGTAGTAACCAGCAGATAAAGACAAGCACGCACAATACGAGTGAGATTTGCTGGGAAGCAGGTAAAAAGGGCAGAGTCGCGTTAGCGTGAGTGGTACTTTTACTGGCGAACTTTCGAAGTAAAAAGCGTTCCGGACCTGTTGCCCGCGTAACTGGAAAGACGCTTTGGCAATTTTTTGTATTCACCATTTACTGGCCTGCCCTGCCTGTTTTTTACGTTAATGGGCTGGTTTAAACTTAACCTTGTCGATGCTGACTCAGTCGTTATGTCCATGCGAAAGCTATCTTTGGAATACCCGTTAACCCGATTCATTTCAGACATAACGTATAGAGTTAATGCAATGAACTTTTCAATTTTGCTTATACATGGGTGAATTCACCACGAAAAGGGAAGCATTAACGCTTACTGATATTGCATAAGATAAAGAATACGAACTAAACGAGGTATAAACATTCTGTGCTTTATGCAGAGGTTTAGGATAAGAATGATGTGGGGCTGTTTGTTGAGTAAAGCATTTATTTTGAGTAAAAAACCTGCATCTGTGACGTTTTCTTCAACTGCCCTGGTGCAAAAAAACATCAAAACAGGGGCGCACTCCTTTTTTCAGTCTCACTACCCCGGCATCCAGTAACACCAGTCACATTTTACGAATGTCCTAACGCATTAATAAAGCAAAATAAAGTGTGCTTTTTTGAGGTTAGCGCTTGTCATCTCGGTGTAAAATAATCAGGTAAGTAATATTAATAAAAAGGACTTAGTCTCATGGTTCCAAAACAGTATGGCGCTGCATTACTCGTATCGTCTTTGATTCTGGGTGGTGCTGTATTTTGTGCCGCGATGGTTAATAAAGGACTCATTCTTGAAGAAAAACATATCATTACGACCGCAGCCGGTAGCGTAAATCTCGGCGAAGTTTATAGCGAAAGGCGTGGGATGGATATTACCTTAGCACCTGCATCCGATAACGCCCCGAAAGAAATCAACCTCACAAACCTGGATCCAAAAAATTTCTCAGACGATATTCATAATGCTTTAACTAACATCGCAAACAGAGTTAACGAGCAGCAAGGCCTTTCCGGGGACAAGGCAATGAAAGCAAGCACGTTGTCCTCTAACTTACCCTTTAAGTTGCATGTAACGACATACATTCAGTACAGATCTGAGCATATACCCAATTACACACTGGTCATCGATGAAAAAGATTTTATTATCGATAAAGAAATATTTGAACGACGAATAAACTCTGAAGCAGAAAAGATGACAAAAGAAAGCGCTTCCGCTTTTTCTGCTAACAGTTTTATTAAAAAATAAAAACTATATGTCCCGTAAAATCTTCAAGCCAAAGAGTAAAAACTGGAGCATTAATAATCCAGTTTCTACTCTTTTTTTATATTGACCAGCCCCCCGTTGATTAACACACCGCGATGTTAGTAATGTCTTCATAAGCCACATGAGGACATCCCCATGAAGAAGCGTTTTTCCGACGAACAGATCATCAGTATTCTCCGCGAGGCTTAAGCCGGGGTTTCTGCCCGGGAACTCTGCCGGAAGCATGCTATTTCTGACGCTACTTTCTACACCTGGCGCAAGAAGTTTGGCGGCATGGAAGTCCCTGAGGTAAAGCGGCTTAAGTCACTTGAAGAGGAGAACGCGCGGCTTAAGAAGCTGCTCGCCGAAGCCATGCTGGATAAGGAGGCGCTTCAGGTGGCTCTGGGTCGAAGGTTCTGACGACAGACCAGAAGCGGGAAGCCGTGGAAGTCATGTGTGAGGTCGCCGGTCTGTCGCAACGTCGTGCCAGCAGGCTGGCAGGTCTGTCTCTTTCAACCTGCCGTTATTCAGCTCAGCGTCCGGCTGCTGACGCACAGCTGTCTTTACGCATCACAGAGCTGGCGCCTGAACGCCGTCGCTTCGGTTACCGGCGGATCTGGCAGTTATTGCGTCGCGAGGGCCTTCACGTCAACCACATGCTGTAATCTTAAAACGATCCCGATCCGTGATATTTGAGGTGACAGCCATGAAAACCTTCGTTGGGCTTGATGTTTCTCAAAAGAAAACAAGCATCTGCGTTATAGACCATAACGGCAATAAAATTCGTATGGCTAACGTCGATACGCATCCCGGTGTTATCGCCAATTATCTCTTTTCTGAAGGATTTGATAACTCGAAAGTGGGTCTGGAAACAGGGCCACTTTGCGTCTGGCTTTACCATTCACTCAAGAGCTTTGGCCTGGACATTGATTGTATCCATGCCCGCCATGTTCATGCAGCATTGTCGATGCAGTTGAATAAAACTGATCAAAATGACGCTTTTGGTATTGCCCGGCTGGTCCTTTCCGGATGGTACAAACCAGTACATGTCAAAAGCCTTGAATGCCATCAGCAAAGACTCATTCTGACCAGCCGGGAAAAACTGGTTCAGCTCAGGGTTGCCGTAACTAATCAGATCCGAGGGCTCCTGAAAACATTCGGTGTTGTTCTTCCCCCCGGGAAAAACAGTGTGTTTGAGCGTTCTGTACTTGAGTCATCACCTTCGCTGGAAACCGTTAAACCCGCAGTGATTATGTTGCTAAATACGTGGGAACATCTTTCTGACCAGATAAAAAAATTTAACTCCATGCTGGAAAAGCTTGCCCGAAAAGATCCAGTTTGTCAGATATTACGATCTATTCCGGGTGTGGGTGTTCTGACAGCATTAAGCTTTAAAACATCAATTGATGATCCTTCGCGTTTCAGACGAGTAAGTGATGTCGGCGCTTTCCTCGGATTAACGCCCAAAAAGTACCAATCCGGTGAGGTAGACAGGAATGGGGGAATTTCAAAACAGGGCAACAGAATGACGCGCACACTTCTCTACGAAGCAGCATCCTGTCTGTTGACGCGTTATGGCACTGATACAAGCCTGGCCATATGGGCAAATGGACTCCGGCACAGAATGGGCTACAAGAAAGTTATTGTTGCCCTTGCGAGAAAACTGACAACACTGATGCTAAGTATGTGGAAATCAGAGACTACTTATAATGAACGGCTTAACGCTATAAATTAAGAAGTGGGAAGTCACAATCAAATCAGACTGAGACCGTCTTAAACTTCAATTCCGGGACTCGCTTTGCAGGGTGAAAGCCTTGCGGGAATCACATAGGAATGAAGACGACGTCTTGCAACATGTTGTAGCATTGAAAAAATGACTACGAAGACGACAAAGACTCCATCTGATCCTGATATTGACTGATTAGACGACAAGCGGGTATACCGTATTTACCACCTTAATGGACTGAGCGTAAAACGCAGACGATGCCGTAAAGGGCTGGCGACCGAACGGTTTCCGCTTCTTCGCCCGGATGCGCCGAACCTTACATGGTCGATGGATTTCGTTATGGACGCACTGGCCAACGGTCGCAGGATCAAGTGCCTGACCTGTGTGGATGATTTCACGAAGGAGTGTCTGACGATCACCGCTGCTTTCGGTATTTCCGGCGTTCAGGTCACGCGTATTCTGGACAGCATCGCGTTGTTTCGGGGCTATCCGGCGACAATAAGAACCGATCGGGGCCCGGAATTTACCTGCCGCGCGCTCGATCAATGGGCCTTTGAGCATGGTGTGGAACTACGGCTTATCCAGCCAGGTAAGCCAACGCAGAACGGATTTATTGAGAGTTTTAACGGACGCTTTCGCGATGAGTGTCTGAACGAACACTGGTTCAGCGATATCGTTCACGCCAGGAAAACCATTAACGACTGGAGGCAGGATTATAACGAGTGTCGTCCACATTCGGCACTGAATTATCTGACGCCATCAGAGTTTGCAGCACGGTGGCGAAATGGAAAATGTGGAGGTAAACAAACCGACATTACTAACTGACGGTTGTATCTAATCCTGGGGGCAGGTCAGGGTAAAAGTTAGCCCACATTCGCGGGCTTTTGGTCATGATGAAAGTACATTTATTCATATGAATAGAAATCCCCTCCATCCTGATACCCGCAACGACGTGCCAGTTCATAGAACGGTCTAGATTCACCATAGTTCGGATCAAAATAATCGTACCCTAAGGCAAACCTAGTACCATCCTCGATCAAATACGTGGTGGTAGGGAGCCAGCAAACCCAGGCTTTAGGAAAAACTAGATCAGGCGAAAAGTTAAATCTTGCATTAGTGATGATCACAATGCTGCTTACGGCATATTGATTTCCTAAAGACGCAACACCAGCCATATCATTAGCTGTAATGGCTCTGTTACGATGGCATAGGTCTACGATCATCCCGGTATTTCCAGGTGAAAATAGCCTGATTGAAAGAGATATTCCACCTCTTGATGTAGATATATCATCAATTGGTATAGTGCGGTTCTGAATTTCTGACAAGGTATTAACCATAGTAATTCCCTTTATATGATAAAAATGAATCCCCCGTTGGGGCGGAGAATGTGCGTGCCCACTCAGGTGGGCTTTTTTCTGTCAGTTCTCAAGTATTGGGAAGGCTGGGCCACTTCTTGTAAGCGAAGAGATAAAGAGTAAAAAAGTGCAATCCGGGAAAAGACAGCAGTAGTGCCATTTTCCATCCGAATCCGGCCTTCTGAGCCATGCGCAAGCATGGGATGAACATGAAGAACCAAATTATGAATGTCATTGCTGCTAGAGGGTTTGTGTTTTCCATCTTTGCTTCTCCCTGATATGTTTGGCATATGATATCGGCAAACTCCTGTAATGCTTTAGAGAAAATAAACATTTTAACCACCTCTCACCCACTCCATGCTACGATTTGCGCTCTGTTACTTATGGGAATATGGGCATGAAATTAGCTTTAGCTGTGATGGGATTGGTGGTGTGCTCCGCGGCGCACTCTGATACACAGAGTGCTGCAAAAAATCTCAGCGACTGCGTAACCCATTATGCAGACAGTCAAATCAGATCCACCAAATCGGCTGGGGCCATCTCTAATGAATCTTTTGATAAATGTAGTGCTGAGATCTCTGAATACCATGACTCAATAGGCCCTGATAAAGATCAGTGGTCTGGTTTAAGTGCACAACAAAAAGAAGCTATTTCAAAAATTAGAGACCAGACAACTTCCAGAGTTCGTGAGAGTTTATCTTCACAGATAGTCACCTTTGTCACAGAATCCCGCAAGAACTCCTAACGCGCTTTTGCGGGTTTATGTTGTGCAATATGAAATAGCTCATTATTTTATCGTGGGCTATTTACTTTTCCCGAACTTGGGGATATGCTTTCTAACAATTGAAGTTCCGTCTGGTTGTTTCCAGGCAGAAATCAGTTGTGATAGTCAAATCGCCCAGCGGTGTCACCAACTGCGAGGGCGTTTTTGTTTGTGCAAAAATCAGCTCTGGGCAGATATGCCAGGCAATTAATCGCGTTCGCGTCAGAGCATCTAATTACAAAGACCAGCCACAGAGCTGGTTTTTTCGTTTTCGCCCCTTGCCAATCAACGCGACCTCACGGATTTCCCTTCGTGGCAAGCGGGCATTCTTTTACAGCTCAGGCCGGAAACCTCTGGCGTTGCCGGAGACGGCTATGAACAGCACGCAACACCCTGGCTTGCGAGGTCAGGCATGAATGAAAGTTTATTTACCAGCATTGGCGCATTGCTGCTTGGTGGCGGTGCAGTAGCACTTTTCTGGAAGCCGCTGATAGCTGGCATTACCTCAATCGTCACCAATAACCGCGCAAGCGGAGACATTATAACTGGTTACAAAGAGCAGGTTCAGCTACTCAAGGAGAGCAATGCGCTACTCAGGGAAGAGAATGATGAACTGCGCGACCGGCATGATCGTAACCTCCGCCGCATATCCACTCTTGAAACTGACCTCCGCCTTATCAAGAACGCGCTCGGCATCCTTCTGGCTATGTCTGAGGCGACAAATTCTACGGGTAACGAAAGATTCAGAAGTGAAGTAAACAGGCTGATCGCCACACTGGAGGACGACAGCGATGCAAACAACAAATAAAGCGGGGCATAAGCGCAATGTCATCATTGGCTCGCTTCTGCTTCTGATGAGCGTCATCTGTATCATCATGACAATCATCTTTGTCTACGTCAGCAATCAGGCTAACGAGAGAATTGACGGCATCAGGGCCGACTATCAGAAAGTTGCAGAACGCCGGGATAAGAAAGTAAGCCAGCTTGCAAAACAGGTTGAGCAGATGCAGAAGCAGCTAAGCCAGATACCGGACCAAACAGCCAACAAAACCGCCGACAAAGTTAACCAGGTCGTTAAAGAGGATGAAGCCAAATGAGTCAGATCATCGCCATCCTTAACTTTGAAGAAGGTTTTCGCCCTAAACCCTACATTGACACTGAAGGTTACCCCACAGTAGGCACAGGATTTCTGATTGGGCCAAAAGGTGCGGCATTAAGCAATTACACCTTCTTCCTCTCAAAGCAGGTTTCAGACGTCTGGCTGCAGGAGCTTGTAGATAACCGAATTCAGCAAATGAATGCTAAGCCGGCAATTCTGGCAGCGCTCAATAAGTGCAATCCAGCGAGAAGGGATGTGCTTATCAGCATGGCTTACCAGCTCGGCACAGATGGGCTTGCTGGCTTCAAAAATACTCTGGCAATGGTCGCTGCGGATAATTTCGCAGGCGCAGCCAGTGGAATGCTTAACAGCCTGTGGGCCAGACAAACACCAAAGCGCGCTAACCGGCATGCAGAGGTAATGCGCACTGGCACATATGACATCTACAAGGGCCTCATCTGATGGACGTATTCAGTATGCTTCGCGGTTCATCAGGCACTATATCTCTCAGCCGAACACAGGCTGCCGTGGCGTTTATCGTTTGCTGTGGAGTAGTTGGTTGGCAGGCATACAAAGGCACGCTTTCAGATGTCACCTTCGGTCTGTTCTTTGGCTTTGCTACTGCCGGTTACATAGGTGCGAAAAAGATTGCATCAGACAAAAACCTAAATGAGCAGAAGCTGGATGCAGGAATTGATCCCGGAGCTAAACCATGAGCATTGAATACATCCTCGGCATCATTGGCGTCATCGTAGCTGCCATTATGACAGCATTCGGCGTTGGTCATTCCAAAGGAAAGTCCAAAGCAGAGCAGGCAGCTACCGAGCGGGAAACTCAAACCAATATCGAATCCATGAAGGCGGCCACACAGCGCCAAAATGAAACCATCAAAGGAGCAGCCGATGTACAGGAAACTGTATCCCGCATGCCTGGCAGCGCTGTTGACGACGAGCTGCTCCGTGAATGGACCCGCAAGGACTGAAGTAGTTGATACGGCCTGTAACTGGGTGAAGCCAATTATTCTGAAAAGGGCTGACGTGCTGGCCCTGGATGATGCTACAAAGCAGGCCATCCTGACCCACAACAAGACATGGAAAGCTAACTGTCAGCAGGACGCTAAATGAGTGGTTACTCGATTTACAACATCCTTTCCGGCGTTTGCATCGGCGCGCTAATTATGACTTGGATAGGAATATGGTTCTGGTCACGCCAGGAAAGCAGGCACCGTAATGAATTAAGCCGACTCCAGCAGCAAATAATCACTGAAGTTAAAAATGCTATGAAGTGCATTAAATAAATCTCTCCGACAAGGGATAACGGTTAGCCACGCTGTGAAGCGTTGCGAAGCTGGGTTAGTATGACATTTCACTTCATTGAGGGAATATCATGACTAAACAAGAATTGTTTTTATGGGGTGTTCAGACAATGGTGTTGAGCAACAACGGCAATGTAATGAGGAGTGATCCCGAAGGCAAGAAAGCGCATATTTATAGCGCGACAGGAATCTACAGCATTGTGCAGGACGCCATTTATGCTAGCGAAAGAATTCCTGAGAAAATGTCAGCAGAGGATGCCATTCATGATTTCTGCTTTTACATGCTAGAAAATCTTCGGCGTGATAATAAATGCCCTCATTGGTTCACAAGAATGTAGAAATAAGCCGCCTCCGGGCGGTTTTTTATTGCCACATGAATCGTGTCGTTTGTGTGGTAAAGATTATAGTGGCTTCACGCCAGTTTTCTTCGTTAAGAATTTTCTCTATGCAGTGTGTGGCGTAAAGGTCATCTGGTGGAGTGAAAGACATATATTCACTTTCGCTGGTTAACTTGAAGTCATGTATAGCTGCAATTGCTATGCGTCCTTCACTATCGATGTTACGGAAGCAAGAAATTCTCGCCTCATAAAATTCATCTGGCAAACCTTCTAACATGCAACCGGTGGCCCACTGCAAAAGCTGTTCATTTGAATACTCTGGCTCAGCGGTCAGCGCCGTCTGCTGCTTGCTTATGAGCCGCTTGAACGTGTTGAGAAAGGAAAACATACCACCTCCTTGGTTTTGCCAAAGTTAACATAGTATTGCCATCACCATGTGCAGTCTCATCGTAATGGCAAGATCCACACATGCGGATAAAGAGGCTCTCAATGTCCGACATCTACCGCATCACAGTAACCACTAAATCCGGTGAAACGCATGAAGGCCTGATGAACAGGTCACAGCCTTAAATCGTCAACGGCTTCATTGGTGTAGAAAAAGAAGATGGCGATGGGTATATCTAGCTCCTGATGACGTGCTTAAGATGGAGTATGTTCCGATTCATCCGGACTGACTACTACTGAGGCATCCTCAGAGTTGCTGGCTTGGCTATAACTCTCATCGAGAAGAGCGATAACATCCTCTATTTTATGATTAAAACCAGCAAACTTAATGGTTCTTTGCGTCATTTTACGTCCTTCCCCATGAGCGCCAACCTGTAAGGCAGTATCGTCTTTACGTATGCCCGCGTTACCTTGACCAGAAGCCTCATAAATTTCAGTTATCTCTACTGATTCAGCAATAAGAATTCTTCTTGCTATAGCGAGTTCCTGTTGAGCTTTCGCCTGAATGTCAACGATTGAATTCGCCGCATCAACTGTTTCTGCCTTCTCTTCCGGGGTAACTATTGAGCCGCCAGAGCTGTTTTTATAAAGGTCATAAATTGACTTAATTGCCAATTCAACGAGGGTCGGAGCAAAAAATAGGCCCATTATGTATATATCCTTTTTATAAAAATTCTTGATGACTTATCGGCTTTTTTAGAAAAAACATTAAAGGTTTAATATGGCGACCAAAATTAAAAATGGCCGTCCTTCTGATTATTTACCAGAGGTGGCTGCTGACATCTGTTCACTGCTTGCCGATGGTGAAAGCCTTCGCAAGGTTTGTGAGCGTCCGGGAATGCCTGATAAGGCGACCGTGTTTAGATGGCTGGCTAAACACGATGAGTTTCGCGACCAGTACGCGAAAGCCACTGAGATTCGCGCAGATGCAATTTTCGAAGAGATGTTCGACATAGCCGACAGCGTTGCAGAAGAGGCCGCAGCAGTAGGTAAAGCACGACTGCGCATCGACACTCGCAAGTGGGCATTAGCACGGATGAACCCAAAGAAGTACGGCGACAAAGTCAGTCAGGAAATCGACCACAAGTCTTCCGATGGCAGCATGACGAACAAGCCAACGACAATAAGATTGGTAGGAGTAGAGCCAACTAATGGAAAATCAGGTTGATCTCCCTATCCCCGCCAAGCTAGTTCCTGTATTTGCAACACCCGACATCCGCTATCGCGGCGCACATGGTGGTCGCGGTTCTGCAAAGACCAGAACTTTTGCCCTGATGAGTGCAGTTAAAGCATACGAAGCTGCCGAGAGCGGAAGGAGTGGTGTCATCCTCTGCGGGCGAGAGTACATGAACTCGCTCGAAGAATCCTCAATGGAGGAGGTTAAGCAGGCGATACGCTCCGTGCCATGGCTGGATGACTATTTCGAAATCGGCGAGAAGTATATCCGAACCAAAAATCGCCGAGTAAGTTACGTATTCTGTGGTCTGCGCCATAATCTCGACAGCATAAAATCCAAAGCGCGCATTTTAGTTGCCTGGGTTGATGAGGCCGAATCCGTATCATCTACCGCCTGGAAGAAACTTCGCCCAACGGTGCGCGAAAAAGGCTCTGAAATCTGGGTTACATGGAACCCGGAGAAGGACGGCAGCGCAACCGACAAGATGTTCAGGAAGAACCCGCCAAAAAGCTCAATGATTGTTGAGATGAATTATGGCGATAACCCATGGTTCCCTGATGTTCTTGAAGAAGAGCGCCTTGAAGATTTAGCTAACCTCGATTACGCCGATTACGCGTGGATCTGGGAGGGCGCTTACCTTGAGAACTCCGACAAGCAGGTGCTTGCCAACCGCTATGTGGTGCAGGACTTCGCATCAGACTTGTGGCAAAAGGCTGAAAGGCTGCTGTTCGGCGCTGACTTCGGCTTTGCTAAAGACCCAAGCACGCTGCTGCGCATGTTCATCCTCGATAATTGTCTCTACATAGAGCATGAGGCCTACGGAACTGGCGTAGAGCTTGATGACATGTGGAAGTTTTACGCTGGCAAAGATGAGGCCAAGCCAAAGCAGCTTGAAGAGTGGAAGGTTACGGATGATGCAAAATATCCCGGTGTCCCTCAGTCTCGCAAATGGCCCATTAAGGCTGATAACTCTCGACCAGAAACGATTAGCCATATCAAAAATCAGGGCTTCAACATCTCAGCGCCGCAAAAGTGGCAGGGAAGTGTTGAGGACGGCATTACTTGCCTGCGTGGCTTCAAGAAAATAGTTATCCATTCTCGCTGCAAAGAAACAGCCAAAGAGGCTCGTCTTTATTCCTACAAAATAGACCGTGTCACTGGTGAAGTGCTTCCGGTCATTGAGGATAAGCATAACCACTGCTGGGATGCGGCACGTTATGGCCTTGATGGCTACATCAAGCACAAACAGACCGGCGCAATCTTCTTCTAAGGAGCTCATCAGTGAGTGAACAAAGCAACGAGGTCACATTCCTCGTTAATGCCCTTGCTGATGCTATGGGCCGCCAGCGCATGCTATATGCTGGTGACCTGCCCCCTGTATCAGATACAAGGCTCAGTTAGTAATGTCAGATCCTTCACTCTCAGAATTACCCTTTCTCCAGCCCGCTGCAAATTCAGACGGCGTCTGATAATTAAGCGTGGAGTGCGGGCGACATTCGTTATAATCCTGACGCCATTCACTGATGGTTTTCCTGGCATGGCTGATGTCGCTAAACCAGTGTTCATTCAGGCATTCATCGCGAAAGCGTTCGTTAAAACTCTCAATAAATCCGTTCTGTGTCGGTTTACCGGGCTGAATAAGTCGCAGCTCCACACAATGCTCAAAGGCCCACTGGTCAAGTGCTCTACAGGTAAACTCCGCCCCTGGTCAGTTCTTATCGTAGCCGGATAGCCGCCAAACAGCGCGATGCTGTCCAGAATACGCGTGACCTGAACGCCGGAAATACCGAAAGCAGCGGTGATCGTCAGACACTCCTTCGTGAAATCATCCACACAGGTCAGGCACTTGATCCTGCGACCGTTGGCCAGTGCGTCCATAACGAAATCCATCGACCATGTAAGGTTCGGCGCATCCGGGCGAAGAAGCGGAAACCGTTCGGTCGCCAGCCCTTTACGGCATCGTCTGCGTTTTACGCTCAGTCCATTAAGGTGGTAAATACGGTATACCCGCTTGTCGTCTAATCAGTCAATATCAGGATCAGATGGAGTCTTTGTCGTCTTCGTAGTCATTTTTTCAATGCTACAACATGTTGCAAGACGTCGTCTTCATTCCTATGTGATTCCCGCAAGGCTTTCACCCTGCAAAGCGAGTCCCGGAATTGAAGTTTAAGACGGTCTCAGTCTGATTTGATTGTGACTTCCCACTTCTTAATTTATAGCGTTAAGCCGTTCATTATAAGTAGTCTCTGATTTCCACATACTTAGCATCAGTGTTGTCAGTTTTCTCGCAAGGGCAACAATAACTTTCTTGTAGCCCATTCTGTGCCGGAGTCCATTTGCCCATATGGCCAGGCTTGTATCAGTGCCATAACGCGTCAACAGACAGGATGCTGCTTCGTAGAGAAGTGTGCGCGTCATTCTGTTGCCCTGTTTTGAAATTCCCCCATTCCTGTCTACCTCACCGGATTGGTACTTTTTGGGCGTTAATCCGAGGAAAGCGCCGACATCACTTACTCGTCTGAAACGCGAAGGATCATCAATTGATGTTTTAAAGCTTAATGCTGTCAGAACACCCACACCCGGAATAGATCGTAATATCTGACAAACTGGATCTTTTCGGGCAAGCTTTTCCAGCATGGAGTTAAATTTTTTTATCTGGTCAGAAAGATGTTCCCACGTATTTAGCAACATAATCACTGCGGGTTTAACGGTTTCCAGCGAAGGTGATGACTCAAGTACAGAACGCTCAAACACACTGTTTTTCCCGGGGGGAAGAACAACACCGAATGTTTTCAGGAGCCCTCGGATCTGATTAGTTACGGCAACCCTGAGCTGAACCAGTTTTTCCCGGCTGGTCAGAATGAGTCTTTGCTGATGGCATTCAAGGCTTTTGACATGTACTGGTTTGTACCATCCGGAAAGGACCAGCCGGGCAATACCAAAAGCGTCATTTTGATCAGTTTTATTCAACTGCATCGACAATGCTGCATGAACATGGCGGGCATGGATACAATCAATGTCCAGGCCAAAGCTCTTGAGTGAATGGTAAAGCCAGACGCAAAGTGGCCCTGTTTCCAGACCCACTTTCGAGTTATCAAATCCTTCAGAAAAGAGATAATTGGCGATAACACCGGGATGCGTATCGACGTTAGCCATACGAATTTTATTGCCGTTATGGTCTATAACGCAGATGCTTGTTTTCTTTTGAGAAACATCAAGCCCAACGAAGGTTTTCATGGCTGTCACCTCAAATATCACGGATCGGGATCGTTTTAAGATTACAGCATGTGATTGACGTGAAGGCCCTCCCTACGCAGCAACTGCCAGATACGCCGGTAACCAAAACGTCTGCGTTCAAGCGCCAGCTCAGTAATACGCCCTGATAAATGAGCATCAGCAGCCGGACGCTGAGCATCATAACGGCAGGTCGACAGGGACAAACCTGTAAGCCTGCAGGCACGACGTTGCGACAGACCGGTCACATCACACATCAACATCACGGCTTGCCGCTTCTGGTCTGTCGTCAGTACTTTCGCCCCAGAGCCACCTGAAGCGCCTCCTTATCCAGCATGGCTTCGGCAAGCAGCTTCTTGAGCCTGGCGTTCTCTTCCTCAAGCGACTTCAGCCGCTTAACCTCGGGCACCTCCATACCGCCATACTTCTTACGCCAGGTGTAAAAGGTGGCGTCGGAAATGGCGTGCTTACGGCAGAGCTCACGGGCAGAAACCCCGGCTTCAGCCTCGCGGAGGATACTGATGATCTGTTCGTCGGAAAAACGCTTCTTCATGGGGATGTCCTCATGTGGCTTATGAAGACATTACTAACATCGTGGTGTATTAATCAACGGGGAGCAGGTCAGCCCAATTAGGCGGTTTTTTTACGCCCAAATTCAGGAGTAACCACTATGCGTATCGAGATTGGTGACAAATATCTGGTCACAGCAGACCAGTATAATTACATCCTTCAGGAGAAGAAGTTGCCAAAGAAGGCAAGAATGTTGGAAGTGAATACATGCAAAATGTCGGGTATTTCACCCGAATCAGCCAGCTTGTGACGACCCTGATTCAGCTTGAAGTCCGCCAGTCTGATATCAGCAGCCTTTCGGAAATGGATGCGCTGATTAAGTCAGTAGGCGATCAGTGTGAGTTGGCATTCAAAGCTGAAGCGGCGGAGGTGTGATATGTGCGCAGATATTCTCGACGAAGCTGCCGAACACACGCAGCACATGATTGACCTAGCGTTAGCCAACCGCCCTCACCCAACCATGCAATTCACCGGTACTTGCCATTACTGCGAAGAGAAGGTATCGACAGGATTCTTTTGTTCGCCAGAGTGCTGTCAGGACTATGAGAAGGTTGAGCGCGCTAAGCAGCACCGGAGGGTAGCGTGAATGCTGAAGTAGAAAACGCCATACGCGCCGTAGCCCGAAAGTGCAGACAGGAAATCATCAAAGCCACTGACGGCAAGCCCAAAGCAGACCACGACGCCATAACCACCGCCATCCTCGATAAACACACCAAATCAATCACCGCCCTGCCCAAATACCTTCACAGCAAAGCTGTGGCTTAGCTATTTCGTGCGGCAGGTAGACAGGGAGATATGCCAGTGAAATACGGATCTGTTTGCAGCGGAATAGAAGCCGCCAGTGTAGCCTGGGGGCCGCTCGGACTTACTCCTGCATGGTTCTCTCAGTTTGACCCAGAGCACAACTATAAAAAAGGGCCTGACTTCCCCTCTGCCGTTCTCGCTCATCACTGGCCGCACGTTTCCAATCTTGGCGATATGACAAAGCTCGCAGAAATGGTGAGGTCTGGTGATGTGGAGGCGCCAGACATCCTTGTTGGCGGTACGCCGTGCCAGGCATTTTCTGTAGCTGGAGCACGTAAGGGCCTTAAAGATGATCGAGGCCAGTTAACAATTTCCTACGGAGAATTAGCAGATGCAATCGATGAGCAGCGAATCAGCGAAGGAAAGCAACCATCAATTATCGTCTGGGAAAACGTGCCAGGCGTCCTCTCGTCCAAAGATAACGCCTTCGGCGCGCTTCTTGGCCTCCTTGCCGGCGAAAACTGTGAGCTGGAACCACCAAGGAAAAAATGGTCGAACGCTGGTTATTTGTCTGGACCAAAAAGAACCATCGCGTGGAGAATTTACGACGCTCAGCACTTCGGGCTCCAGCAGCAGCGCAGGCGCCTTATTCTCATCGCTACAGCCAGAACCGATATCAATCCCGCCGTCGTGTTACCTGAGCTCAAAAGCGTGCGCGGGGAGATTGAATCGTTTGTTGAAAGGCGCGGCGGATTGCCCATCCCGCTTGATGGAGGCACTCTCTACCGTTTCAAGAGAACAGACTCCTACGTAAAAGACACGGTATCAAGCACTCTCACGGCCCGAGACTACAAAGACGCCCGCGACCTGGTAGTAACCCGATGCGGAAGAGTCCGTGGTCTTGCTCCAGAAGAATATGAGATTCTCCAGGGTTTTCCAGTTGGACATACAGCCATAGCTAATTCAACACCATCAAAACGGATAAAGGCGATCGGTAACTCAATGGCAGTTCCGGTAATGGCCTGGATTGGCAAGCGCATCATTTCTCACCTGAATAAATAACCCCACCCCATTAACCTTTATCGTGCTCTGCGTGAGGAGTTGTTATGTCAAAAAACTTATTCGTAACCATGCCTGACAATAGTGTTTGGGCCGTACCTGTTGCCATCATTGCTCATAACAGGGCCTCTCATTATGCCCATGAATACGGTGGAGATATAACCAAGAGCCTGCTTGAAGATACATTTCCGTTCTTTGATGCCGACCCATACGAGATTGAGGATTGGGCCGCCAACAATATGAACTGGAGCGATGTAGTAGAACACGCGCGACTGATTAGCGATGGGGAAACCGATTATGACGAGGGTTGGTCAAACGGACACAAAGAAGTGAAGTAGTTGTGAACATCACCATCACCGCCGACCCGGGCGATATTCTCACTCTCGCCCTTCTCATCGCTCTCATTTACGCATTCAAACGCAGCAAGCCACCTGAGGAGTAGATATGGAAAACGACGAGCCATTGACGCTTGCCGAGGCCGCGCTTTACCTGAAAGTTTCAACAAGGACGGTAAGCAACCTGATTCGCCGCGGTGAGTTGCCGGCGCGCAGAACAGGTGGGGATAGCGGAAAGTACCTGGTGCTTCGGTCCGCCTGTATTGATTATGTTCGCAATCCATCACAGAATCGCCCGGCGAGCATGGGTGATGGCACAAACGGAGGTCCATCATGTCAATCACCCTCAGAGGCGGGGTATGGCACTGTCATTTCTTTACCCCGAATGGCAAAAGAGTTAGGCGATCGCTTAACACAGCGGACAAAAAGCAAGCGCAGGAGCTGCACGACCGGTTGAAGGCTGAAGCGTGGCGGGTTGAGGAGTTAGGCGACCTGCCTGTGAGGTCTTTCGAAGAGGCCTGCATGCGCTGGCTGGACGAGAAAGAGCACAAGCGAAGCTTAGATGATGACAAGGTAAAGATTGAGTTCTTTCTTGGACATTTCTCAGGACGAGATATTTCCTCTATTACCGGCGAGGAGGTGCAGAAGATTGTCGGAAGGATGATCAACCGCAACCACCGCCGGAAATGGGAGATTCAGCGCGATGCGGCCATAAGGGACAGCAAACCCGAGCCTGAACACAAAGAGCGTCCTGTCAGCGCAGGGACCAAAAGCCATTACCTTTCTTTTATGCGCTCACTTCTTCGTGCCGCGGCTAACGAATGGGGATGGATAAAGACAGCGCCGGTTATCAAGACCAAGAAGCCTGTAAGCAAAAGGATTCGCTGGCTGACCAGAGAGGAAGCAAACAGGCTCATCGACTGCATGCCAGACAGCATCAGACCAGTGGTTGTGTTTGCGCTGTCCACCGGTTTACGCCGTTCAAACATTCTGGATCTGGAGTGGACTCAGGTTGATATGCAAAGGAAGGTGGCATGGATAAATCCGGAGAACGCCAAAGCGGGCAAGGCTATTGGCGTGGCGCTGAATGATACCGCATGCCGGGTGTTGAAGGAGCAGATTGGGAAGCATTCACGATGGGTGTTCGTTCATACCAAAGAGGCAACCAGACCAGACGGCACCAAGACGCCATCAGTCAGGAAAATGCGCTGTGATGATAACACGGCGTGGCGGATAGGACTCAAGCGGGCAGGCATTGAGGATTTCCGTTTTCACGACTTACGGCATACCTGGGCAAGCTGGCTGATTCAGGCAGGTGTTCCACTTTCGGCATTGCAGGAAATGGGCGGATGGGAAAGCATCGAAATGGTACGCAGGTATGCACACCTAGCACCCAACCACCTGACCGAACATGCGCGCAAAATTGACTCACTTTTGGGTGACAACGACACAAATACGACACAAGGAGGGAATCAGGTAGGCTTAAAACTTGCTTAAGTCATTGAAATATAGTGGCGCGCCCTACAGGATTCGAACCTGTGACCTACGGCTTAGAAGGCCGGTGCTCTATCCAGCTGAGCTAAGGGCGCGGAGAGGTTGGGTCGAATTATACGGTTGAACGCTGTTACGTCAACGTTTTTGCCGCTGAGGCGCGGCGAGTGCCCAGGTAATAACCAATTTGCGCTAATGACGGTCGCGCCAGGCGCTGAGCGAGACCAGATTGCTTACCTCTGCCGTTTCCCCTTCCAGCTCAACACCCTGCTGCGTGACGCGCGCGTTGTATTGCTCGCGAAGCGCATTCAGCTCTTGGCTGTCGGGCTCTAACTGGCGCAAAAAGCCCAGTGCCAGCAACAGTTGCTGTCGGGTAAGCGTGGCAGAGAAACCTGCCCGGGTTAGCACGCTGTGCCAGCGCCAGGTATTTTCATCGCTGCCATCCACAATCAGCACCTGCCAAATCAGCAAAACCGCCGCGCCGTTGTTTAAGTGCGCTTCGTTATCACCCGCGATGTAATCTGTAAACTCTTTCGCCGCCTCTTTACCCATCTGCGACAGCATCGATTCAATATGGACCGGCGGCAGTTGCAGACGCTTGCTGAGTGCCTGTGCGGCATGGCGTGAACCGGCAGTCAGCAACTGAAATCCTACAAAAAATACAACAGCCAGAGTGGCAAGCATTAACCAAATCATCACGTCATCCAGTAAGTTCTCTGTCTGGCATCATAAGCGTTAACCCACACTTTCGTCACGGCGAAATGTCGTAAACCATCCTGCTGCAAGAATCTCTACCTGACAGCCGGACGTGCTTCTGACAAAATAGGCGCCATCCCCGACTTAAACTCAACACAGTGGATTTACGCTCTGATGGCAGCAAAAATTATTGACGGTAAAACGATTGCGCAGCAGGTACGGCTTGAGGTTGCAGAAAAAGTGAAGCAACGTCTGGCAGCCGGTAAACGTGCTCCGGGTCTGGCAGTCGTTCTGGTGGGTGAAAACCCTGCATCGCAGATCTACGTCGGCAGTAAGCGTCGTGCCTGTGAAGAAGTGGGCTTTATCTCCCGCTCTTACGATCTGCCCGCCACCACCAGCGAAGCCGAGTTGCTGCAGCTGATCGATAAACTTAACAGCGACAACGAGATTGACGGCATTCTTGTGCAGCTGCCGCTGCCGGCAGGCATTGATAACGTCAAAATTCTGGAGCGCATTACGCCCGATAAAGACGTAGACGGCTTCCATCCCTATAACGTCGGTCGCCTGTGCCAGCGCGCACCTAAGCTGCGCCCTTGTACACCACGCGGCATCGTCACGCTGCTGGAGCGCTACAACATTGATGCCTACGGCCTGAATGCCGTCGTGGTGGGCGCCTCGAATATTGTGGGTCGCCCAATGAGTATGGAGCTGCTGTTAGCGGGCTGCACCACGACCGTAACGCACCGCTTTACCCGCGATCTGCGCCATCACGTTGAGCACGCCGATCTGCTGATCGTCGCGGTAGGCAAACCGAACTTTATTCCAGGTGACTGGATTAAGCCGGGCGCTATTGTCATCGACGTCGGGATTAACCGTCTGGAAAGCGGCAAAGTCGTCGGTGATGTGGATTTTGATACGGCCGCTGAGCGTGCCGCTTATATTACGCCCGTTCCTGGCGGCGTTGGGCCGATGACGGTCGCAACCTTAATTGAAAATACCTTACAGGCATGTGAAGAGTTTCACGATGGAGAGCAGGCATAATGGCGACGTTTTCTTTAGGTAAATTCCCACACGTTGATCTCTGCGACCTGCTGAAACTGGAAGGTTGGGTGGAAAGCGGCGCGCAGGCCAAAGTCGTGATTAGTGAAGGTGAAGTGCGGGTGGATGGGGAAGTTGAAACCCGTAAGCGCTGCAAAATCGTTCAGGGGCAAACGGTGGAGTTTGCCGGACAGCGCATCACTGTCGTTGCCTGATCGTCAGGAGCCCCGTGCCAGGGGCTCTTTAAATCCTTTCTTCCCCGACTATCCGCGTTTCCCCGCTAATCTGCTCCAGCTCAATGTGATTGACTTCTGCATGCTGCGCGATGAGTGCGGCCAGCTTCGGTGAGTGACTGGTGATCCACAGCTGACTAAACTGGCTGGCTTCAGCAATCAGCGCCGCCAGCGCGGGGAGCAAATCCTCATGCAGGCTGTTCTCAGGTTCGTTGAGCGCCATAAAGGCAGGCGGGCGGGGGCTGAGCAGTGCGACCACGAGGCACAGAAAGCGCAGCGTCCCGTCAGAGAACTCGGCGCTTTCCAGCGGGCGCATAATGCCCTGTCGCCGCATCACCATCTGAAAACGGCCGTTCTGGACATCCACCTGAAATTCGGTATCTGGAAATGCTTTCGCTGTCACCTTGTAGAGCAGCTCATGATGACCCCGCTCAACAATGGTTGCCCATGCCGCCGCGAGGTTAGCGCCATCGTGCGCCAGAATGGGCGCGCGCACGCCAATCTGCGGCGCACGAATCGGTGATCCGGGCCAGACGGCAAACTCGTGATAAAAGCGCCACTGGCGCAGACGTTCACGCATCTGAGAAAGCTCAGGATAGCGGTGTGGCTCGCCGAGCTGACCAAACAGAGACTCTTCCGGGTGCAGTACGGCGGGATAGCTTACGCGCTCCCCTTCTACATTATGCAAAAAGGCGGTCTGGTTCGTGCGCTGCATGATGCAGGAAGAGGGACGCCGCTGCTGACCACTCAGCCAGATACGTTCTTCTTTGACCAGCGGATCGAGGTTAAACAGGCTGGTCGCAAGCGGTTCTGGAAACCCCAATTCAAGCTGGTAATCCATATCGTTCATTACAACAGCAAGGATAAGACGTTTAGCATCTTGACGACGATCGCCACGGCGTAATCCCCCTGCCCACATGACTTTTTGAATACCGCCCTCTTCTGCCAGCGCTAACGCCAGGCGACCATTGGCCGCCTCGTGCAGCAGGCGCACGGCCTTATACAGGTTGGATTTACCACAGCCATTAGGCCCGCTTACCACGTTCAGTTGCTGAAGCGGCAGGGTCAGATCGCGTACCGAGCGGAAGCCGCGAAGGTGAATCTGTTTTATCGTCATAAACAAAAAAGGGCGATGGCTCGCCCTCTCCTGTGTTGCCCGTTATTTACGTCGCCAGCTGGAACCCTGAGGGCCATCTTCGACAATCACGCCAAGCGCGTTCAGCTTGTCGCGGGCGACATCAGCCTGCGCCCAGTCTTTTGCCGCGCGTGCGTCGGCACGGGCTTTCACCCAGCGTTCGATTTCTGCCACTTCTTCATCGTTGCCCTGCGCGCTGCTTTGCAGAAACACTTCTGGTTCCTGCTGCAGAATGCCCAGCACGTTGGCAATTTCACGTAACTTTGCGGCCAGCGCATTGGCTGCCGTCATGTCTTCGCCTTTGAGACGGTTCACGTCACGCGCCATGTCGAACAGCACAGAATAGGCTTCTGGCGTATTGAAATCATCGTCCATCGCCTCGCGGAAACGGGCCTCGAAGGCTTCACCGCCGTGGGCCACCGCGTTGCGATCGGTATGGCGCAGCGCGGTATAAAGGCGTTCCAGCGCCGCACGTGCCTGGTTCAAGTTATCTTCGCCATAGTTAAGCTGGCTACGATAGTGGCCGGACATCAGGAAATAGCGCACGGTTTCGGCATCATAATGCTGCAGTACGTCACGCACGGTAAAAAAGTTATTCAGCGACTTCGACATCTTCTCACGATCGATCATCACCATGCCGGAATGCATCCAGTAGTTCACATAGGGACCATCATGGGCGCAGGTCGACTGGGCGATTTCGTTTTCGTGATGTGGGAACATCAGGTCAGATCCGCCGCCGTGGATGTCGAAATGCGCGCCAAGCTGTTTGCAGTTCATGGCTGAACACTCAATATGCCAGCCCGGGCGCCCCTGGCCCCACGGGGATGGCCATGAGGGTTCGTCCGTTTTAGACATCTTCCACAGCACGAAATCCATGGGATTACGCTTCACATCCGCCACTTCAACGCGGGCGCCCGCCTGGAGCTGTTCCAGATCCTGACGCGACAGTGCGCCGTAGTCGACGTCGCTCAGGACATCAAACATCACATCACCGTTATCCGCCACGTAGGCATGGCCGCGCGCAATCAGCTTTTCCACCAGCTCAATAATTTCTGGAATATGACGCGTGGCGCGTGGCTCCAAATCCGGCGGTAAAATGCCCAGCGCATCGAAGTCGCTGTGCATCTCGGCAATCATGCGGTTGGTCAGGGTTTCGATGCTCTCGCCGTTCTCGTTGGCACGTTTGATAATTTTGTCATCGATATCGGTAATGTTGCGCACGTAATTCACGTCAAAACCGACGTAACGCAGATAGCGCGATACCACATCAAACGCCACAAACGTGCGCCCGTGCCCAATGTGACAGAGGTCATACACCGTGATGCCGCAGACATACATGCCGATTTTGCCAGCATGAATAGGGGTGAATTCCTCTTTTTGTCGACTCAGGGTGTTATAAATCTTCAGCATTGGGGTTTCCGTAGTAAGCGTGCGTAACGCACCGTTTTAAGTATCCTGGTATTGTGCCGTATTTTTATCTGTGACGCGATGCAAAGCAAGCCAACTGCGCAGCCTGGCTGACGTATTATCGGAAATTATGATATAAGAACGTTCGAGAAAAAGGCGTGTGCACCCTAACCGCGCACCCTATGCTACTGACGACAACCTTTACAGGACGAAAAAAATGGTAACTTTCCAGACTAACCATGGCGATATCGTGATCAAGACCTTCGATGACAAAGCGCCCGCAACCGTAAAGAACTTCCTGGATTATTGCCGTGAAGGTTTCTACGACAACACCATTTTTCACCGTGTGATTAACGGCTTTATGATTCAGGGCGGCGGTTTTGAGCCTGGCATGAAGCAGAAAGCCACCAAAGAAGAGATCCGTAACGAAGCCAACAACGGTCTGAAAAACACCAAAGGCACGCTGGCGATGGCGCGGACTTCTGCCCCGCACTCTGCGACCGCACAGTTTTTCATTAACGTGGCTGACAACGACTTCCTGAACTTCCGTGACGAAAGCCTGCAGGGCTGGGGCTACTGTGTGTTTGCAGAAGTGGTTGAAGGTATGGATGTGGTTGAGAAAATCAAAGCCGTTTCAACCGGCCGCAGCGGTATGCATCAGGACGTGCCGAAAGACGACGTCGTGATCCAGAAAGTGACCGTCAGCGAGTAATGCCGCGCACGCTGTTTATCGCAGATCTTCATCTGTGTCAGGAAGAACCGGCGATCACCGCCGGTTTTCTGCATTTTTTACAGCGCGAAGCCCCTGACTGCGACGCGCTCTATATTCTTGGCGATCTGTTTGAAGCCTGGATCGGCGATGACGATCCCAATCCCCTGCATCAACAGGTTGCTGATGCCCTGCGAGCCGTGCCTGTTCCGGTGTACTTTATTCATGGCAATCGCGATTTCTTAATCGGTCAAGGTTTCGCCCGCGCCAGCGGCATGACGCTGTTGCCTGAAACGCGCGTGCTGACGCTTTACGGCCATCGCGTGTTGATTATGCACGGCGATACGCTGTGTACCGACGATGTGGGTTACCTGCAGTTCCGCGCTAAAGTCCACAATCCCTGGATTCAACGTCTGTTCCTGGCGTTGCCACTTTTTATTCGCAAACGCATTGCAGAACGTATGCGCGCCAACAGTAAACAGGCCAATCAGCATAAGTCGCTGGAGATTATGGATGTGAATCAACAGGCCGTGATTGATGCCATGCTTAAGTATAAGGCCCCACTGCTGATTCATGGGCACACGCACCGTCCCGCGATACACGATCTGTCGCTGAATGGCGCTCCTGCACAGCGCGCGGTATTGGGTGCCTGGCACAGTCAGGGTTCCATGATTCAACTCGATGCCAGCGGCATTCAGCTGATCGATTTCGACTTCTGACAGGGCGAATTGGTTAGGTTCTCATCCAGGAAGGGATGGGGATAGTCTGCGCCAAATTGTTCACGCCATGTGCGCTCAATTCGCGCTCTGTCCGTCTGGATGATCGCTTCCCGCGCCAGGTATGCCATGGCTTCATGCGCATGACGCAACGCGGCAGCCTGGTACGCATCCGGCCAGGCGACAGACAACATACCCAGCGCCTTAAGTAACCGTAACTGCACTTCTTTTATCGCCGCGCCGTCTCGCGCGACAGGTGAGAAAAAATCATCGAATAGTGCGTCTGTTGACAAGGGCGCGACGTGAATGGCGGGATAGATTACCGTTGGCGTCGCACATTCGCGTGCAAAGCAGGAGAGTATTCTGACGGCTCGCCCGATCACATCAATGGCGGTGCCCGGGTCATTAGTCGCAGGCGACAGCGCACGCGAGGCGATTTCTGCCATCACACACAGGCAAAAACGTGGATCCTGGGCAAAAGTGCGAGACGCGGCTATTGTCAGGGCAGACAACATCAGTTTGCGTTGCTCCGCAGACAGGGCGTGGGTGGCATACATGACCGGGCGGGCGGGATGAACAAAAAATCCGGGTTGCGCGACCAGGTAGATATGCACAGGACTGTCTGTCATCGCCTTATGCAGCCTGTCCATATCAATATGCTGAACATAGCCAATAGCGTCCGAATAAACAGCAAACGTGCCCGCAGGTTGACGATCGCTTTCCCGCCAGGGCCTGGCGCCGAAACAAGGAGATTGAGCACGCGCGCTAAAAACATCAAGCGCCACGCGTTCCACACGTGAGGTGGTTTCATCTACGCTGCCAAGCGAAGTGAGATGGTGAATCCAGCGCAGAAGCGTCACCAGAATTAATGCAATGACCACCAGCGTGACCGCAAACAGGATCACTCGCCCCTGTTCACCATAAGCCCCCATATTCAGTGCGATGATGCCGACCAGACTAAACAGGAAAGAGCCAATAAAGGTCGCGAGAACATTTTGTGTTGTACTGTCTTCAACGACCAGTTTCGTGGCGCGCGGCGTAACATGGGTAGTTGCTGAACCAAACGCCGTTACCATCGTACTCAGGGAAAACGTGGTGACCGCCAGCATGCTGGACGCCAGAATATTCAGGATATTGTCCACTGCGTCAGCACCGACTTTTACCGAAACCGAGGGGGGAATTGCAGATTTAAAGACAATGGAGGCCAGGGCGCTGATAACCGCAGCAAGGGCAAATAAGGCTGCCCTGAACCACAGTTTTCTGCCTGCTTGTCTGAAAATCAGCTGCCAGCGTGAAATCATCCTGTTCCTCTTTCTGTCAGTTAATGGCATCCCTTACCAACCGGGTGCAGCGCGGCTCATCATGTCAGTCACCTTGCAACTCCGTTAAATAAAGTTCAGCGTTTCTCGCGCGTCAATGTCAGACAACAGAATGGCGATAAAACCCTGCCATCACGACCTGTAATCCCGACGCAACCGTTTTCCTTGCGCCCTTCTCATGCTATTCTCTTTGCCCTTCAAAACCTGTCCGCCTGGTCAGGTGTGTTTTCATTCACAGGAGTTGACCGCATGTCGTCGAATGCCGCCCCGGCCCGCATCGCTGTTGTTATGGGTTCCAAAAGTGACTGGTCCACCATGCAGTTCGCTGCGGAAATCCTCACCAGCCTGGACGTGCCCTTCCATGTGGAAGTGGTCTCAGCGCACCGTACCCCGGACAAGCTGTTTAGCTTTGCCGAAACGGCTGCAGATAACGGCTTTCAGGTCATCATTGCCGGTGCCGGTGGCGCGGCGCACCTGCCTGGCATGCTGGCGGCAAAAACCCTGCTGCCGGTGCTGGGCGTGCCGGTGCAGAGCGCGGCGCTGAGCGGCGTCGACAGCCTCTACTCTATTGTGCAAATGCCGCGCGGTATTCCGGTAGGCACGCTGGCAATCGGTAAAGCCGGTGCCGCCAATGCGGCATTGCTGGCCGCGCAGATTCTGGCGATTCACGACAGCGCGCTGTCATCTCGTCTGGCCGCCTGGCGTCAGGCGCAGACCGATGAGGTGCTGGATAATCCGGATCCGCGGGAGGACGCATGAAGCCGGTTTGCGTACTGGGTAACGGTCAGCTTGGCCGCATGTTGCGTCAGGCGGGCGAGCCGATGGGCATTGCCGTTCATCCTGTGGGGCTGGATGCCGATCCCGCCGCCCTGCCTATCGCCGAAAGCGTGATTACCGCCGAAATCGAGCGTTGGCCCGAAACCGCGCTGACGCGCGAGCTGGCGCGCCATCCGGCCTTTGTGAACCGAGATATTTTTCCCCGTCTGGCCGATCGCCTGACGCAAAAGCAACTGCTGGACCAGCTTAATCTGGCGACTGCGCCTTGGCAGTTGCTGGCGGATAACAGCGAGTGGCCTGCGGTTTTCTCTCGACTGGGTGAACTGGCGATTGTTAAACGCCGCACCGGAGGTTACGACGGTCGCGGTCAGTGGCGTTTACGGGCCAGCGAAACGGACACGTTGCCCGACGACTGCTACGGTGAGTGCATCGTCGAACAAGGCATTAATTTCTCCGGTGAAGTGTCGCTGGTGGGCGCGCGCGGCCACGACGGCAGCACCGTGTTTTATCCTCTGACACATAATCTGCATGAAGAAGGCATTCTGCGAACCAGCGTCGCGTTTCCCCAGGCAGATGTGGAACAGCAGCAACAGGCCGAAAAGATGCTGGGCGCGATCCTTGACGCGCTTGACTACGTTGGCGTGATGGCGATGGAATGTTTTGTGACGCCACAGGGTCTGTTAATCAATGAGCTGGCGCCACGAGTGCATAACAGCGGACACTGGACGCAGAACGGTGCCTCGATTAGCCAGTTTGAACTCCATCTGCGCGCGATTTTGGGGCTGGCGCTGCCCCAGCCGATCGTCATTGCGCCCTCAGTCATGATCAACCTGATTGGCACCGATGTGAATCCAGACTGGCTACAGCAGCCGCTTGTCCATCTGCACTGGTATGACAAAGCGGTTCGCCAGGGTCGCAAGGTCGGCCATCTGAACCTGACCGACAGCAATCAGCCCCGACTCAAAGCTGCACTGCATGCGCTGCTGCCCCTGCTGCCGGCTGAATATGCCAGCGGTATTCGCTGGGCCACAGACAAGCTTTAAGACGGACTGACGCCGTACGCAGCCTTGCCGCGCACGGCGTTTTTTATGCGCCGTCGAACGTCCTGAACAGCGCTTTGCCCTTGAGCAAACGCACGCCCAGCCAGCCTCCGCACAATGACAACAACAACGCGCCACATAAGGGTAACGCCAGCCACAAGGCCCAGTCGGGCTGCCACGGGAAATCAAAGATTTTACGCTGTAGCGCCCAGAGCGCCGCTTCAGCCCCTACTGCAGCCGCAACGCCGGACACCACGCCAATCAGCGCAAACTCGCACCACAAGGTCGTCCGCAGCAGTCGCTTGCCTGCACCCAACGTGCGGTACACCACCAGTTCCTGACGGCGCTGACGCATGCCCACCTGAATCTGGGCCATCAGCAGCAATATGCCACAGGCGGTCACCAGCACGACCATAATCTCCAGGGCCTGGCTGACCTGGGTCAGTACCTGTCCGATCTGACGCATGATGCTGCCAATATCCAGCAGGCTCAGTGTCGGGAATGCGCGGTTTAGTTGCGCCAGTCGTGTGGGGTTATTGTCCAGCCGGAAGCTGGTGAGCCAGGTCAGCGGCTGGCTGTCGAGCGCACCAGGTGGAAAGATAAAGAAGAAGTTTGGCTTCAGGCTTTCCCAGTCAACCTTGCGCAGACTGGTAATTTTGGCACTGAGCTGTTGCGTATCCCCCTCAAAGGTTAAGCTGTCTCCCAGTTTCACCCCTAGCCGCTCCGCCAGCTCGGCCTCCATGGACACTTCCCCTGCGGCAGGTGGCCAGTTGCCCGCCACCAGCGGATTATGTGCAGGGAGGGCCGCCAGCGAAGTCAGGTTGAGCTCACGGTTAAGGGCATTATCCCGTTCAGGATCGGCGGCGTGACCGTTCAACTCACTCAGCCGCATCCGTGCGATAGGATAAAAGGTTTCTGGTTTAATCTGATGCGTCTGCAGGAAATCACGCACCTGCGGCACCTGATCGGCCGTCATGTTGAGCAGGAAAAAGTTCGGGCTGTCGGCGGGTAACTGCTGCTGCCAGCGATCCAGCAGATCGCCCCGCATCACCAGCAGCAAGGCCAGCAACATAAACGACAGTGAGAACGCGGCAAGCTGGCTCAGCGTCGTCGCGGGCTGTCGCAGTAGCCGGTTAATCGCCAGACGTAGCGCCAGATTTCGCACTGTCAGACGGCGCAGAAGCAGTAACGTGCCCCAGCCAAGCAGTGCCAGTAGTCCCGCCAGCACCACCACGCCCGCCAGCAGCGCCCACAGCATTTTACTGCCGCCCACCAGCGCCGCCAGCAGCCCCACCACCACGACAGCCATCGCCGGCAGGTAGATTTTCAGCGGCCAGACGGTGGCGACGGCATCGCGCCGTAATACGCGCAAAGGCTGCGTCGCCAGCAGCAGGCGATAAGGACGCAATCCCACCAGCAGGGAAATGACAAACAGCGCCCCCGTGGCCCATACCCACGGCCACAGGCTCGCATCAGGCAGGGATGCGGGCAGAACGGGTTTAAGCATTCTCATCAACAGGGCTTCGATGCTCAGCCCTACTGCCCCGCCCGCTACAGCCGCCAGCAGCAATACCGCCAGCCACTGTCCAATAATCAGCTTTTGCAGCGCGCCGCGCGCAGCACCCAGCGTTTTCAGCACCGCCACCAGGTCGTAACGACTTCGGCAATAATGGCGCATTGCCACGGCCACGGCAGCGATCGCCAGCATCAGCGTTAATAACGCCGATAACAGCAAAAACTGCTGCGCGCGCTGCATTGAACGGCCCAGTGCATCTTCGGTGTTCGCAATACTTATCCAGCGTTGACCGGTTTTTATTTGCGGCGTTATCCAGCGGTCATAGTTTTCCAACTGCTGAGGGTTGCCGGCAAACTTGTAGCGCCAGGTGATGCGACTGCCGGGCTGGATCGCGCCGGTCTTATCGGCATCGGCCAGATTAATCAGTAAACGCGGCGCCATTTCGAACGGATTGAAACCGCCATCCGGCTCCTGTATCACCTCTCCGGCAATACGCAGCGTGGTATCTCCCACATCGAGTTCATCGCCCACGTGGAGGTTAAGCAACGCCATTAAGCGCGGAGCGGCCAGTGCCGTGCCGGGCTGAGGTTTCAGGCCCGGCGGGCGGGTTTGCAGCTCGCCAAACATCGGGTAGTGGTTATCGACGGCTTTGACCGACGCCAGCTGCGGCGTCTGGCCCGCAAAGGTCATGGTCATAAAGCTCAGCTGACGGCTAACCGATAATCCCGCTTGCTGCGCTTTCGCCAGCCAGTCGGGCGGTGCCGCCGTGCTGGTGCGCAGGGTACGATCGCCCGCCATAAAGTCGCGACTCTGCTGACTCAGGCCTTTTTCCATCCGGTCGCTGATTGATCCCAGCGCCAGCACGCAGGCCACCGCCAGAGTGAGTGCCAGCCAGACGATTAACAGTGAGGGCGAACGCCACTCACGCCAGAACCAGCGCCAGATCATTGCTCCTCCCACAGCTTGCCGTCACGCAGACGCAAGCGTCGGTTACAGCGCGCCGCCAGCTGCTCGTCATGGGTAACCAGAATTAAGGTTGTGGCATAATCGCGGTTGAGGGAAAACAGCAGATCGACAATACGTTCGCCCGTTTTACGATCCAGATTCCCCGTGGGCTCATCGGCAAACAGCAGGCCCGGACGACCGCTGAAGGCCCGGGCAAGCGCGACGCGTTGCTGCTCACCACCGGATAACTGCGCGGGCAGATGCAGCAAACGCTCACCCAGGCCTAACTGCGTGAGCAGCTCCCGTGCCTGGTCGCGGCTCTGACGGTCGCTCTCACCGCGCAGCAGTGCAGGCAACTGGACATTTTCCAGCGCATTTAACGTTGGCACCAGCATAAAAGACTGGAACACGAATCCTACATGCTGCGCACGTAAGGCCGCCCGCTGCTCTTCATTCATCTGATGCAACGGCTGGCCCAGCAAATGCACCTCGCCCTGGCTGCCATCATCCAGACCGGCCAGAATCCCCAACAGCGTGGATTTGCCCGATCCTGACTCGCCAATCAGGGCGATTGTTTCAGCTGGTTTGACAACTAACTCAACTCCGGTAAGGATGGTTAACTGATGCTCTCCCTGACCCACGGACTTAGTAAGATGATGAACTTCAAGAATGTTTTCCGCTGGCATTATCCTTTCCTGTTATTGTGCTGTCTGTTGGTGTCCCGTCTTGCTGCGGCCGATACATTGCTGGTGCTGGGCGACAGCCTGAGTGCAGGCTATCAAATGTCGGCAAGTAAAGCCTGGCCCAGCCTGCTCGATAAAAACTGGCAGCAGCAGCCCAGAGTAATTAATGCCAGTATTAGCGGCGATACCGCCGCACAAGGACTGGCGCGCTTACCTGCCCTATTAAAACAGCACCAACCGCAGTGGGTGTTAATCGAATTGGGCGGTAACGACGGCTTACGTGGCTTTCCGCCAAAGGATATTGAGCAAACGTTAAGCACCATCATCGAGCAGGTAAAAACCGCCAGGGCTAAACCGATCCTGATGCAGGTACGTTTACCCGCCAACTACGGCCGCCGTTATACGGATGCGTTCCGCGCGATTTATCCGCAGTTGGCGAAACAGCACGATATTCCCTTACTGCCCTTTTTTATGGAGCAGGTTTATTTAAAACCCGAATGGATGCAGCAGGATGGTATTCATCCCAATCCTGACGCCCAACCCTTTATCGCTGAACTGATGGCGAAAGAACTGGCCCCATTAGTTAAGCAGTAGTTGTGCAAAAAAGGTAACACATGCAAAAAACCATTTTGATCACGGGCTGTTCGAGCGGTATTGGCCTGGTTGCAGCCAATGACCTGCTGGCTCGCGGCTATCACGTTATTGCAGCCTGTCGAAAAGCCGACGACGTGGCGCGCATGCAAAGTCTTGGCTTTACGGGGCTGATGCTGGATCTGGACGACGCAGAGAGCGTTGACCGCGCTGCCGATGAGGTGTTGGCGCTGACCGGTAACCGGCTGTTTGCCCTGTTTAATAACGCTGGCTTCGGCACCTATGGTCCGTTAAACACCCTCACGCGTCAGCAATTTGAACAGCAATTCTCCAGCAATGTGTTTGGCACCCACCAACTCACTATGCGGCTGCTTCCGGCGTTGAAGGCTTTTGGCAATGCCCGTATCGTGAATACCAGTTCGGTGTTAGGCCTGATTTCCACGCCGGGTCGGGGCGTTTATGCCGCCAGTAAATACGCGCTGGAAGCCTGGAGCGATGCGTTACGCATGGAGCTGCACGCAAGCGGCGTGCGCGTCAGCCTCATTGAACCGGGGCCAATCCAGACCCGGTTCACCGATAATGTGACGCAGGGCGAGCAGGATAATCCGGTGCTGAATCCCGGTCTGGCCGCGCGGTTCACGCTGCCGCCTGAGGCCATTTTACCCAAGCTGCGCCATGCGCTCGAAAGCAAACATCCGCGTTTGCGTTATCCGGTGACGCTGGTCGCACACGCGATGGGCCTGTTGAAACGCCTGCTGCCAGGCTGGATACTGGATCGCATCATTCGCAGTCAGTAAAGGTATTGCGCGAATACAGCTTGAAGCAGGGCCAGTCGGCCCCATATTGTTTAAACATTTTCTGCAAAGAGACTTAGTCATGTCACCACACGCTTCGATTATCGACATTAACGAATCCAACCTGCAACAGACCCTTGAGCAGTCAATGCAGATACCGGTGCTGTTCTACTTTTGGTCGGATCGCAGCCAACATTGCCAGGAACTGACGCCGCTGCTGGAGCGACTGGCTCAGGAATACGCAGGCCAGTTTATTCTTGCCAAACTGGATTGTGACAAAGAGCAAAGGGTGGCATCGCAATTTGGGTTACGCTCCATTCCGACTGTCTACCTGTTCCAGAACGGCCAGCCTGTTGACGGTTTCCAGGGGCCACAGCCGGAGGACGCCGTGCGCGCCCTGCTGGAAAAAGTGCTGCCGCGTGAGGAGGAGTTAAAAGCCCAGCAGGCGATGGCGCTGATGCAGGAAGGCAAACCGCTGGACGCATTACCGCTGCTCAAAGAGGCATGGCAGCTCAGTAATAAAGACAGCGAAATTGGTTTTCTGCTGGCGGAAGTGCTGATTACCCTGAACCGTAGCGATGAAGCAGAAACGGTACTCAACGCCGTGCCGTTGCAGGATCAGGACACCCGTTATCAAAGCCTGATCGCCCAGATCGATTTGCTGAAACAGGCGGCCGATACGCCTGAAATTCAGCAGTTGCAATCACAGCTGGAAAGCGACCCGGATAACGCTGAACTGGCGACCAAACTGTCACTGCAGATGCATCAGGTCGGGCGTAATGAAGAAGCGCTGGAACTGCTGTTTAACGTCATTAAACGCGATCTTAACGCCGCAGACGGCCAGGCACGTAAAATGTTGCAGGAAATCCTGGCGGCATTAGGCACCGGCGATGCGCTTGCCGCACGCTATCGCCGTCAGCTCTATTCCCTGCTTTACTGATGTAAGCAGAAAACGGGCCGAACGATTTGGCCCGTTCATCTGACAACCTGGAGGTTATATGCTCACCGTGATTCCTGTTCTCATCCTGGTCGCCCTGGTCACCGTGTGGTCCGGTGTGAAAATCGTTCCGCAAGGCTATCAATGGACGGTCGAACGCTTTGGCCGCTACACCCGCACGCTTCAGCCCGGTCTGAGCCTGGTTGTTCCCTTTATGGATCGTATCGGTCATAAGATCAATATGATGGAACGGGTGCTGGATATTCCCTCTCAGGAGATCATCTCCAAAGATAACGCCAACGTCACGATTGATGCGGTCTGTTTTGTCCAGGCGATAGATCCGGCGCGAGCCGCCTATGAAGTCAGCAATCTGGAGCTGGCAATCCTTAATCTCACTATGACCAATATGCGCACCGTCTTGGGCAGCATGGAACTGGATGAGATGTTGTCTCAGCGTGACAGCATTAATACCCGCTTACTGCATATCGTTGACGAAGCCACTAATCCATGGGGCGTAAAAATCACCCGTATTGAAATTCGTGACGTTCGCCCGCCACAGGAGCTGATTGGCGCCATGAACGCCCAGATGAAAGCGGAGCGTACTAAACGAGCCGATATTCTGGCGGCAGAAGGTGTGCGCCAGGCGGAAATTCTGCGGGCCGAAGGGGAAAAACAGGCGCAGATTTTGAAAGCGGAAGGGGAACGAACGTCGGCTTTCCTGCAGGCCGAAGCCCGTGAGCGTCAGGCGGAAGCGGAAGCCCGCGCCACGAAAATGGTGTCGGAAGCGATAGCCGCCGGCGATATTCAGGCCGTAAATTACTTTGTGGCGCAGAAATACACGGATGCGCTGCAAAAAATTGGTGAGTCCAGTAACAGTAAAGTGGTGATGATGCCGCTGGAAGCCAGCAGCCTGTTGGGTGCGATCGGCGGAATTGGTGAGCTGTTAAAAGAAACCCGCAGCGAGTCGAAACGCTGATGGTGAGTGAGATTGTCGCCCATCCGCACTGGTTCTGGCTGACGCTGGGCGGGCTGCTACTGGCGGCTGAGATGCTCGGCACGAATGGCTACCTGCTCTGGAGCGGGCTCGCAGCCATGCTGGTCGGTGTCACAGAGTGGGCTTTGCCGCTCAGTTGGACCGCCCAGGGCTGCTTGTTTGCCGCATTGACGCTGGCGAGCGTATTTATCTGGCATCGCGTAATGCGCTATCGCGAGCGCAACCAGCAGCCAAATTCACTTAATCAGCGCGGCAACCAGATGATCGGCCTGCAGCTGACCCTGGACAGTGCGTTGCAAAACGGTATTGGTCACGTCCGCGTTGGCGACAGCAGCTGGCGCGTTCAGGCAGGCCAGGATCTTCCTGCCGGTACGTTGGTTGAAGTGGTGGCAGTGGAAGGTATTACTTTACGTATTCAGTCACGCTTGCCGCCAACCTGACTGCAGCAGCCTGCCAGGTTATTAATGATTGGGCAGTCCGCGCTGTCATTACCCGGGCAGGCCGCCGCCAGCGCCAGCAGGCGTGCGCGCATGGCGTGCAGTTCTTCAATATGCGCAGCAATTTCGTCAGCTTTTTGCAGCGTACGCGCCTTAACGTCCGCGCTGTGGCGTTCAGGGTCGTTAAACAGCCCGACCAGCTCGCGACACTCATCAAGGGTAAAACCCACCTGCCGTGCCTGGCGTAATAAATTCAGCTCATCAAGATGGTGTGAGTTGTAATGCCGGTAGCCGTTATCGCCGCGCAGCGGGGGCGTGACTACGCCCTTTTCCTCATAAAAACGGATAGCCTTCCTGGTCAGTCCGGTCTTTTTTGCCACTGCACTAATGTTCATAATGGGTTCCCTGACCTTCCTCTTGATAATGGGATGCGCAAAACACCAATCGTAAGCTCCGGGCTTAATCCGCATTTTACCTGTTTAGTGCCTGCCCCAGTATCCTTGCTTCGCCGGGATTGCAGGGACGTAAAACTGACCTTTCCTGAGAACTATAGCGTACATCATCTTGACGATGTGAGGCCTGACGTTGACATAACCCGGCCCCAAATGCCGCGCTTTCATTCAGCAATCCATTTGTATTGCTAATGTTGCCGGGAGAACCCCCTGTCATCAGGCTGATTTTTCATTATCACGCCGCCCAAAAACTAAAATCATAAAAAACAGCAATATAAATCTTGTCAATGCGTAAAAATCCTATAAAATCCCGCAAGTTTGTTACCAACAATAAATGAAACTATATAAATAAAGGATATGATTATGGCTTTAGTGAGCTGTCCGGAATGTCATAAGGAAGTGAGTGATTCAGCATTACGCTGTCCCTCTTGTGATAAGCAGATTAGAAAGCCGCGCCGTTCTTTTTTTGGCAAAGTGATCAAGTGGGCTTTTATCCTGTTTAACATTTTCATGATCTATTGCCTTATTGCGGGATTAGGTGGAAGTGGCGAAGTGGTCAATAACGCGACTTCCGATGCAGAAAGAGCCGGCGCTGCCATTGGTGCAGGTTTAGGTGTGATGGCTATTGGTGGCATTTGGGTGATTGGCGACATCATTCTCGGCATGCTGGTTCTCTTCACCAGACCGAAAGCATAAGCAATACAGCCTGTCGTCAGCGCAATCTTTCAGTTATGGACGTTTGCGCTCGTCCTTCTGCTGAATATCAAAACCTCAGATTGATGTAAGCGGACAGCAGGTTAATCTGCGGCGATATCACCTGGCACCCGGCGGTGTCAGATTTACGTGGCAGGCTGCATCCTTACTTCCTCTAAAAGTCGCGCACGATTTTTCGTGAAACGCGGTGCCTGTACTTAACCCATACCGACTAAAGCCCCGCTCATTTTTCCATTATCACCTGCCCGCTTACGCCTTTATACGGACGCGGTGTTGCCGCCGTTTAAAGAATTCCTGCCATCTGACCGTTCAACGTTTGACCTTCCCCTTGATGGAAGGTTTATCCTTAACCACAGTCACTTTTGAATGCATAACCACGCAACACTGACAAAGGAGTCAACCATGTCAAACACGATTGTTCTGGCGCTGGACGGATTGTCCTGCGGCCACTGCGTTAAACGCGTCAAAGATGCGCTCGAACAGCGCGACGATGTCGAGCAGGCTGAGGTTACTCAACAGGAAGCCAGCGTGTCAGGCCACGCCGAGGCGGCAGCGCTAATCGCGACCGTTGAACAGGCGGGCTATCATGCAACCTTAAAAGCTGCGGGTTCCCGCCCAAAGTCTGAGCCGTTGACAGCAGCAGAGCCGCCGCCGGAGGCGCTGACAACGGAGTCTTCTCCTCTTCCGGCAACTGAAAATCAGCCCGCTCAGGTGCTGTTAATCGACGGGATGAGCTGCGCCAGCTGCGTCAGTCGGGTTGAGAAAGCCCTTGAGCAGGTAAGTGGTGTGCAACAGGCCCGCGTGAATCTGGCCGAACGCAGCGCGCTGGTGATGGGCAATGTGGCACCCCATCTGCTGGTCGCCGCCGTGGATGCGGCCGGCTATGGAGCGGAAGTGGTCGAAGATGAACAGCAACGCCGTGAAAAGCAGCAGCGCAGCGCCCGACGCGCCATGCAACGTTTTAGCTGGCAGGCGGGACTTGCACTGCTGTTTGGCGTGCCGTTAATGATCTGGGGCATGCTGGGCAACAACATGATGCTCACCGAGGAAAATCATACCACCTGGCTGATGTTGGGCACGGTTACGCTGTTGGTGATGGTCGCCACGGGCGGTCACTTCTACCGCAGTGCCTGGCGCAGCCTGCTCAACCGCAGTGCGACAATGGATACCTTGGTCGCGCTGGGTACCGCCGCCGCCTGGATCTACTCCTTTAGTGTGGTGGTTTGGCCGGCGTTCTTCCCGCTGCAGGCGCGTCATCTCTACTTCGAAGCCAGCGTAATGATTCTCGGCCTGATCAATCTGGGCCATGCGCTTGAACAACGCGCGCGCCAGCGTTCCTCGCGAGCCCTGGAACACCTGCTCGATCTGACGCCGGAACAGGCAAGAGTCGTAACGGAACAGGGTGAAACCTCAATGCCTGTTAGCGCGGTACAGCCTGGCATGCTCCTGCGGCTGGTCGCGGGCGATCGCGTGCCGGTCGATGGCGAAGTCCAGGACGGCGAAGCCTGGTGCGATGAGGCCATGCTGACCGGTGAGGCAGTGCCGCAGAGCAAAACGCAGGGCGATCGTCTGTTTGCCGGCACCCTGGTACAGGACGGAACAGTACGCTTCATTGCCCGCGCGACCGGTGGCAATACGACGCTGGCGCGCATTATTCAGTTAGTCCGTAAAGCCCAGAGCAGTAAGCCAGATGTGGGCCGCCTGGCCGATCGTATTTCTGCCGTGTTTGTGCCGGTGGTGGTGCTTATCGCCCTGATAAGCGCCGCAGTCTGGTATATCGCCGGTCCGGTGCCACAGATTGCCTACGCGCTGGTGGTAGCTACCACTGTGCTGATTATTGCCTGCCCCTGCGCGCTGGGCCTGGCCACGCCCATGTCGATTATCGCCGGAACCGGCCGCGCCGCCGAATACGGCGTGCTGGTACGCGATGCCGATGCACTGCAGCGCGCCAGCCGTATCGATACGCTGGTGTTTGATAAAACCGGCACGCTGACAAGGGGCACACCGCAGGTGACCGAGGTGATGAGCTGGAACGGCAGCACGCGCGATTCGGTCCTGTCTGCGGCGGCGGCGCTGGAACAGACATCGGGTCACCCCCTGGCGAAGGCGATCCTGGCGGAAGCGGGTACCACAGCAACGCCCGCGATTGCGCAATTTCGTACAATACGCGGCAAAGGGGTAAGCGGCATACTCAATGGCAAGCAGCTGTTACTGGGTAATGTCAGTCTGTTGCAGGATCACGGCGTGGATTGCCAGGCGGCGCGGGCTGAAATTTACAGGCTCACCCGGCAAGGGGCAACCCCGGTGTTGCTGGCACAGGATGGACAGCTTACCGGTCTGATCGGCTTGCGGGATACGCTGCGCCCCGAAGCGAAAGCAGCACTGCAGCGGTTGCATGCAGCGGGTTACCGACTGGTTATGCTGACCGGGGATCACGAAAATACGGCCCGGGCTATTGCGCATGAAGTGGGCATTGACGAGGTGATTGCAGGCGTACTGCCCGAAGGTAAAGCCGATGCGATAAGCCAACTCCAGCAGCAAGGAAGGCAGGTTGCCATGGTGGGCGATGGTATCAACGATGCTCCGGCACTGGCGCAGGCTGATGTCGGTATTGCGATGGGCGGCGGCAGCGATGTGGCGGTAGAAACCGCAGCGATTACGCTCATGCGGGCCGATCTGCATGGCGTGGTGGATGCCTTAAAGATTGCCTCCGCCACCCTGGGCAATATCCGGCAGAATCTGTTTGGCGCGTTTATTTACAACGTTATCGGTATTCCGCTGGCAGCAGGCGTACTCTTTCCTTTTACCGGCCTGTTGCTTAGCCCGGTTTTTGCTGGTGCCGCCATGGCGCTGTCGTCAATAACCGTGGTGAGCAATGCTAACCGCCTGTTGCGCTATAAGCCACGCGTTTAGCAATAACTGCCCTGCTCTGTCTTTCGCAACGGGATCCCGCTAGCATGGTGGCTTTCAAACAGTGAAGGACAGGGAATGACAGCGCGCCTTTTGCAACGTTTACGTAACTGGATTAATCCGCTTTTTCCAGCCAGCTATCGTTGGCCCGCCGTGGATATTCAGTCGGGCGAATGCCGGTTTCATCTGGTAGGTAGCATTCATATGGGTACCCGTGACATGCAGCCCCTGCCGGTCCGGCTGCTGCAGCAGTTGCAAAAAGCCGATGCGTTGGTGGTTGAAGCGGATATTACCCAGGGAGGATCGCCATTTGACAACACGGAAGAGCGTCCGCCACTGATCGCCAGAATGGATGATGAGGCGCTGGCGCAGCTTGAAACACTGTGCAACGAAACCGGTCTGTCCCTGAGCCGGTTTGATACGTTACCGGCCTGGCAGATTGCGCTGATGCTACAGGCCCAGCAGGCCCAGCGGCTGGGGTTACGACCTGATTTCGGTATTGATTATCAGCTGCTACAGGCCGCGCGGGCGATGGATAAACCCGTGATTGAACTGGAAGGTGCGCAGGCGCAAATCACCCTGCTGAAATCCTTGCCCGACGATGGCATGGCGCTGCTGGCCGATACGCTGACCCACTGGCATACCAACGCACGCATGCTGCAAACGATGGTGAGCTGGTGGCTGGAAAGCCCGCCGCACGATCCCCAGATTGCGTTGCCAGCGACATTCAGTCAGACCCTGAACGACACGCTGATTAGCCAGCGTAACAGCCAGTGGTCTGATCATTTACGTCGCCTGCCTTCGGGCCGATACGTGGTCGCGGTGGGCGCGCTGCATTTATATGGCGAGAATAACCTGCCGGGAATAATGCGCGTCGGATAACTCACAGCAAAAAAAGAGAGCCGACAGTCATATCGGCTCTTCAAAGAGGAATGTGTTAATGATTTTAGTTGTCGCCAGCAACAGGATTGCTGGCGCGTGGCAATTCTCGCCTAAAGCACATTATTTCGCCACATTTATTATTCATTAATACGTAATAAGATTTTTCTGAATATGAGGCAACAATGACGCCCGCGGTAAAACTACTGGAAAAACAAAAGGTCAGCTTCACACTGCATCCTTATGAGCATGACAGTAACGAAACCAGTTTTGGCGACGAAGCGGTTCGTAAGCTCAACCTGGACGCCCGGCAGGTGTATAAAACCCTGCTGGTGGCGTTGAACGGGGAGGCGAAACACCTTGCCGTGGCCGTTACGCCCGTCGCCACTCAGCTCGACCTCAAGAAAGTGGCAAAAGCGTTCAATGCCAAAAAAGCCGAGATGGCCGATCCCATGCTGGCCCAGCGCATCACCGGTTATCTGGTGGGCGGTATTAGCCCGCTGGGCCAAAAAAAGCGCCTGCCTACAGTGATCGACAGCTCGGCAAACGCCTTTGCGACCCTGTTTATTTCCGGTGGTAAGCGCGGGCTGGATATCGAATTACGCCCACAGGATCTGTCACGGCTGCTGGATGCACCCTTAGCGGATATTGCCCGACGCGACTAAGCCGGTCGCAGTGCGCAGAGTTCATCGATCATCCAGCGCCCGGCAGGACCGGGTGGATTGCGGCGCGACCAGATGACGTCAACCGCGATGCGCTGCGGCCATCCTGGCAAGGACAACTCCTTTAAAACACCATGTCCAAACTGTTTCACCAGCCAACGGGGTAAAATACCCCAGCCAAAACCCTGTTCCGCCATCTCCAGCAGCACATAATAGGTTTGAGCAGACCAGACTCTCCCCTGGAAAGTCGGTGCACGACGATCGGTCCAGGTATTGAGGCGCAGGTGACGAAGAGGTTCGAGCTGACTTTCGCTGACCGTGGTTTCCTGCGCCAGAGGATGATCACGATGCAGATAAACCCCTAATTCAGCATCAACCTGCAGGCGCGCGACCGCAATGTCAGCTGGCAGCGTAGGCTGAGCACGAATCACGCCAATATGCGCACGCCCGGTTTGTAACAGTTCAACGACATCATCATCTTCCGCCGCAATGCCTTCCAGCTCGACATCAGGATAATGCTGATCAAATTGCTTAAGCAGTCGCTGATGGTAATGCGTTTGCCAAAAGTCTGAGACTGCGACGCTGAGCCGCGGCTCCGTTCCCTCTGACAAGCGCGTCGCCAACGCATCCAGTCGCTCACTGGCGGCAAGGATTTGCTGCACCTGAGGCAGCACGCGTCGCCCCTGCTCGGTGAGCTGTGGCTGGCGGCCGCGCCGGTCAAACAGGGCAAAACCGAGATCGGCTTCCAGATTAACAACGGCCACGCTGACGGTAGACTGGCTTTTTTTTAAAGCGCGCGCAGCGGCTGAAAAGGAACCACTCGCCACAGTTTGTACAAATGCTTCAAGAGATTCGGGTGAGTAACGCATGAGAACCATCGCTTTTATCGATAGATAATCATTTTATCTTAGCATTTTGTCGTGGGAAAATGCGCAGCCTGAATAAAGGAGATTGAAATGCAAACCCGTTCACTCACAGAACGCGTCGTCCATGCCACCCTGTTTGAAGGCCTGGCCATCGTGACGATTGCTCCGCTGGCAGCATGGTTGATGAATAAACCCCTGTTTCAGATGGGCGCGCTGGCGATCATGCTGTCCACGGTGGCGATGCTGTGGAATATGATTTACAACAGCGTGTTTGATCGGTTTTATCCGCCAGGGCAGAAACGTCGCGCCCTGCTTCGAGCGCTGCATGCATTGGGCTTTGAGGGCGGTTTTATCCTGATAGGCCTGCCGCTGGCAGCCTGGATGCTGGAGATTTCACTGTGGCAGGCATTTTTAATTGAAGTCGCGTTTTTTCTGTTCTTTCTGCCCTATACCTTCGTCTACAACCTGGTGTGGGACAAACTGCGTCCACACTGGTTCGGCCGCAAATCCTGCCGCGCCTGAAAAAAAGCAGGGAGGCGTTCTCCCTGCCTGGGCTTAATGCAGCGTTGCACTCTCTCCATTCCAGTGCCGGATCCACGTCAGCACCATTTTGGGATAGCGCCGCAACGGCGTCGCGTCTTTCGCTTCATCCTTTGGTGGTGCTGCCTGCTCAGCCTGATAAATAACCGCTTCACGTGGCTGGTAATCGCTGGCGTTTAGCGGAGAATGGGCGCTTAGCCAGTCCCGCAGCACCTGCGCATCCACTTTGCCGCTGTTCACATAACCCGGATGCGTGTCGATGCGCGGATAGCCATCCCCGCCTGCGGCATTAAAACTGTTTGTCGCCATACGATAGGTTTTTTCATCTGCCAGCGGCTGTCCGTTGATCCTGACCTGGCTGACGCTGCTGCCGTTGGCGATCAGGCTGACGTTGGCCAACTGGGCAAAACCGCCTGAATCAGGTTTGATGTTTGCCACAACTGCCAGATAGCGTTTGATTTCCGCGCCGGTCAGCGTGACGGAAACAACCTGATTACCGAAGGGCTGTACCTGTAACAGATCGCGCCAGGCAACCGGGCCGGATGTCAGCGAAGTACGGATCCCGCCCCCGCTCATCACCGCGAAGTCAGCCTGCGTTGCGGCCATCTGCGCACGCAGTATTAACTGCCCAATGGCGCTTTGTTTAAACCGCACGGTTTCTTTTTCGCCGGGGAAATCCCCTTTAATGCTTCCCACGTTGACCCTTAGCTTCGCGTCTGCGCGCTTTTGAAAAGGCGTCAGCAGTTTCATCATTGCGGTGTTAGCCGGGATGGCTTCCTGCCAGGTCAGTAAGGATTCACTGCCATCAAGATTTTTGATTTTGTGTTTGAGGTTGACCGGTATCATCTGATAGGCCTCCAGCGTGACCTCGCCATTGCGGTAAGTAAAATCGCCGCGCCCTACGTATTTACCCCATTTTTCCGCCTGCATGATCCAGACACCGTTCTGCCGATCGGGCTCACAGGGTTGGCCTGGCTGATAGTCTTTACGACTGACATTCTCTTTTTCCATACATACCGCATCGTGAGAATGCCCTCCGACGATCATATTGAGGGTTCCCTTTGGCAGACTGCGGGCCAGCGTCACGTCATCAACACCGTTACTGCCGTGTTGACCATCGTCATAATGGCCAAGATGGGTTAACGCGACGATAACGTCGGGCTTCTCAGTAGCACGCAGTTCGGCGACGGCTTTTTCGGCCTCGGCAATGGGATCGCGGAATTCGATATCGCCTGATTGCGCAGGGTTCGTCAGCCGGGCGGTATCGGGGGTGATCAATCCGAGCACGGCGATTTTTAACCCCATGCGCTGAAATACAGCCCAGGGCTTAAACAGGCGCTTACCACTGCTTTTTTGATAGACGTTGGCGGCCAGAAACGGAAATTTGGCCCATTTTTCCTGCTTGCGCAGGACGGCGAGCGGTTTATCGAACTCGTGATTGCCCAGCGTCATGGCGTCGTAGCCAATCAGGTTCATGCCGCGGATGTCGGGTTCCGCATCCAGCTCATCCGACTCAGGCACGCCGCTGTTAACATCGCCAGCAGACAAGATTAATGCCCCACCGCCTTTGGCCTGAATATCGTAACGCTGCGTATCCATCAGCGTTTTTTGCGCCGCCAGCCCGTATTCACCCTGATCATTCGTCCAAAAATGCCCATGTTGATCGTTGGTATGCAGAATGCTGAAGCGGTAACTGCGGTCAGGCACTGCAGCATGGGTAAACAGCGACGATAACATCACGAGCAGTGCCAGACTTGCTCCCGCCCCTCGAAATATCAACACAGCCCTTCTCCTTTAATTGTTATCCGTTTCACCACTCGGCCATCGGCGTCCTTCTGTGTCGCACAGAAACGACCGCAACTCAAGATGAATACGGCGCCGTCTGGCCATTATGGCAGGCCAGGCGACCTGACAGGAAACATCCACCGTCCGATTTACCCACTCTCTTCTCTCTGACGCGCCGTTAAAGGCTTTATGTTGAAGGGATATGAAGGTGTTGTTCATTAAACCCACAACATTGTTAACCGCTGCAACATCAACCCGACACAGTGGGCCTTAGCGCTTTTTTCGACATGACTGCTGTTTTCATCTCAACCCAATAGCCCGACTTTTTTCATGAATACTGTAGGGGCTGCGCTGAAGCTTCGGCACAATAGCCTGTTTTTACGCTATTTTTGACCAATATCCCGCACGGCGATGGCACCACGGCGCCCATCTGAAAAAACCGTTGTTACGCTTGCGACGCTGACTGGCCTCAGCAAATCCCACACTGGTTCCAGTTGGTGACAGTTTATAGCGCATTCGCGCATTATTGGCGTCACGTCTGTGTCATTTAACGGGCGTAAACTTATTTCGTTCCGTTCCTGATGGAGCGCTGAACCAGACGATGACAGGGATAAGTGATAAAAACAGCCTTCCGATTGCATTTTTCTCATATTTGCATATTTTTTTCTGTTAATCCCACAAATTATTCAGCGATCCTTTCCGATATGCATTAGACTCATTTGTTACAAGCGGACACATTTATCCCCATGGAGACTGGCATGCATCACACCACACCGTTGATTACGACTATCGTCGGGGCTCTGGTCCTGGCTTTTCTCCTTGGAATGCTGGCAAATCGGTTACGCATTTCCCCGTTAGTGGGTTATTTAGTCGCGGGCGTACTGGCTGGCCCTTTTACGCCGGGGTTTGTGGCGGATACCAATCTGGCACCGGAACTCGCAGAGCTGGGCGTTATTCTGCTGATGTTCGGCGTCGGCCTGCACTTCTCACTGAAAGATCTGATGTCGGTAAAGCGGATAGCTATTCCCGGCGCTATCGCACAGATCGCTGTGGCGACCTTACTGGGAATGCTGATGTCGTGGGCGATGGGCTGGTCCTGGATGACAGGCTTAGTGTTCGGTTTGTGTCTTTCAACCGCCAGTACCGTGGTGTTGCTGCGCGCATTAGAAGAGCGTCAGCTTATTGAAAGCCAGCGCGGCCAGATTGCTATTGGCTGGTTGATTGTTGAAGATTTGGTCATGGTGCTTACGCTGGTCCTGCTGCCCGCGATTGCCGGCATGATGGAACAGGGTAACGCCAGCGCCAGCCTGGTGATATGGGACCTGCTCTGGACCATCGGTAAAGTCGCCGCCTTTATGGTGTTAATGATGGTCGTCGGTCGTCGTGCCGTGCCCTGGATCCTCGCGAAAAGTGCTGCAACGGGTTCACGTGAGCTGTTTACGCTGGCCGTATTAGCCCTGGCGCTGGGCATTGCGTTTGGCGCCGTCGAGTTCTTTGACGTCTCTTTTGCTCTCGGGGCCTTCTTTGCCGGTATGGTGCTGAACGAGTCCGAGTTAAGCCAGCGCGCCGCCCGCGACACGCTGCCGCTGCGTGATGCCTTTGCGGTGCTGTTCTTTGTGTCTGTCGGGATGCTGTTCGACCCGATGATCCTGGTGAAAGAACCGCTGGCGGTGCTGGGAGCGCTGGTTATCGTCGTGATAGGAAAATCTGCCGCGGCGTGGCTGCTGGTCTCGCTGCTGGGTCATTCACGCCGCACCGCGATGACCATTTCGGTCAGCCTGGCGCAAATCGGCGAATTTGCCTTTATTCTTGCCGGGCTGGGGATCTCCCTGGGGCTGCTGGATGAAGAGGGCCGTAATCTGGTGCTGGCTGCCGCCATTCTCTCTATCATGCTCAACCCGGTGCTGTTTACCCTACTTGGGCGCTATCTGTCTAAGAATGAAACGATGGAACAGCAGACGCTCGAAGAAGCGCTGGAAGAAGAACAACAGATTCCGGTGGATATCTGCCATCACGCGGTCATCGTTGGCTATGGTCGCGTCGGTAACCTGCTGTGTGAGCAACTGATGGCGCTCGATATTCCGGTGGTGGTGGTCGAGAGTTCGATTCCTCGCGTCAAAGCACTTCGCGATCAGGGCATTCGGGCCGTGCTGGCCAACGCTGCCCGCGCAAATACGCTGGAGTTAGCCCGTGTGGATTGTGCAGCCTGGCTGCTCATTACTATTCCCAACGGATATGAGGTGGGGGAAATCGTTACCGCCGCCCGCCAGAAAAAAGCGGACATCAACATCATTGTGCATGCCCATTATGATGATGAGGTGGAGTACATTCTGGAACGTGGCGCAAACCATGTCGTAATGGGCGAACGCGAGATTGCCGCCAGCATTATTCAGAAACTGCAGGAAAACCTTGAGCAGGAGCAGCCCAGGCTCGCCAGTGAAGGCAACAGCTAATGACCTGCCCTTCAGCAGCGGCAGCGTTGCTGAGGGGCAGTTTCTCTTTCCGGCTTAACGATCCCAGTAGGACTCTTCCAGGCTGTCTTCCCGCTCGGGCAGGCCGCGCGTCAGTCGGGGAGAATGCTGGTTCAGCACCTGATAGCTTACCCGGTTTGCATATTTGCAAACCTGCGCCAGGGACGAATAGGTCAGATAAGCGCGTGCGTGCTTACTGGAATTAGGCACGTTGCGGCGATGATAATTGTTTGCCGTAATATCGTGCAGCACTGCGGCCAGTGCGCCGTCCCCTGCCCCGTTGGTATTCATGATCTTTTCCGGGCCGCCCATATAAGGGGCGATGTGAGAGAAAATGCGTAGCGGCTGCTGGCAGTCCTGTTTACGCATCGCCCGGCTAAATTCGTACAGGTTAAACTCCGCAATCGCGCCAGGCAGCAGCGGATGATTGGTTTTGCGCTTGAACGCCTCTTCCGTGTAACCCGCCATATACAATCCGGTCGGCCCTGCGGTACACAACACCAGGTCTACCCATTCCAGCGCCATATCCGATGCCAGCAGCGGATCGGCTTCGCCGGTCAGCGCCAGGGCTTCTTCTTCGTTCATTGCCACAATTGAAACGTGATCGCGCAGAAAATCGCGCCAGAACTGCGGGTTGTCGCCGATGACGTGTTTGGTGCCCAGCGTCAGGACCACGGGCACGTTGTGTCGTTTGGCGTATTCAATGGCCTTTAACGTTGCCTCAGGCATGGGTTCGCCCGCCTCGCAGCGGATCAGATAGGAGGTCAGCACCAGCGCAGAGGCGCCCGCAATAACGTCTTCAGGGACGTTTTCCGCCCTGAGCTGATTCATTTGCCCCGGGCTGATAGCAAAGGTGCGGTCGCCCTGGTCACCAATCAGCGTAAAGCAACGGCCAATCGCACCGTCAACGCCCTGCAGATAGTTCAGGTCCATTCGGCTGGAGGTATTACACAGATAGCGGTAGGCATAACCACCAATCTGGATATTGTTGCACATTACCCCCAGCAGTACGGAACGATCGTCCGCCAGCACCGAGAAATTATGCAGCGTATTACCAATCGTGCCGCCCGCAAACTGGTGGGTCACCAGTTCGTCACGCATCAGTTCCGCATACAGCGCTTCCGCAACGGTATCGTCGATAACCAGCGAATGACCCGCGCTCAGACCGTAGCGAACAAGAAAGGCGTCATCGACTTTGGCTTCGATATCGACCAGCGTCTGATCGATGCCGACCACCCAACTGCCGTCTTCACTGTCAAATTGGGAGGACTGTAACAGCGGATCGCGGGCGCTAACGGGGAAGTAATGTTTGGATTTACGTTTGCCGGGAAATTTCATGGTAACTGCCGTGAGGAAAAACAGGCAGAGAAGCATATCACATTCTGTGTCGTGACTTTACTGTTGCAAGACTCTTGCAAGTAAACCCACAGCATACTCATCTCAGTATCTTCTGCCCTTGCAGTTCGCACCGGGCGACCCTCAGCCTTCTGTTCAGCGGCTTGCAGGAAGAGGAGAGAAACAGACACAGGAGGAGGTCAACGCGAAGAGGGCAAAAGGGGCCAGCCTGACCAGCCCCAATCCGCTTAGCCGAGAATCTTAGCCAGCTCTGCGCTCACGTCGGACACGTTGCGCGTACCTTCGATCTTGTGGTACTCAGTGTTACCCGCTTCAGCTTCTTTGCTGTAGTAGGCAATCAGCGGTGCCGTTAACTGATGGTATTCCACCAGACGTTTGCGCACCGTTTCTTCCTGATCGTCTTTACGCGTGGTCAACTCTTCACCGGTCACGTCATCCTTGCCTTCCACCTTCGGTGGATTGAATTTGACGTGGTAGACGCGGCCTGATGGCGCGTGAACACGGCGGCCGACGATACGCTCAACAATCAGCTCGTCCGGTACGGCGAACTCCAGCACGTAATCCACTTTAATACCGGCTTCTTTCATTGCGTCAGCCTGAGGAATGGTGCGTGGGAAACCATCAAGCAGGAAACCGTTTTTGCAATCTTCCTGGGTGATGCGCTCTTTGACCAGCGCAATGACCAGCTCATCAGTAACCAACTTACCGGCATCCATAATGGCTTTCGCCTGGTTGCCAAGTTCGGTGCCAGCTTTAACCGCTGCACGCAGCATGTCGCCAGTGGAGATCTGCGGAATGCCGTATTTCTCCATGATGAATTGGGCTTGAGTCCCCTTACCTGCGCCCGGAGCTCCGAGCAGAATAATACGCATTGCGTAAATCCCCTTGCGAATCGCATTGATGAATCTGAGAAGCGGAAGAACATACCATTATGACCCGCCCACCACAAGGAAGCGGCGGGTCAGGAAAGTTTAGTGTACTGGCTTTAGCGCGTGATAGCAGTGCGTCAGGTCAGCGAAAGGGCATTTTCGGACTGACGGCTTAGGCTGAATGCATTTCATGGCGTTTGCGCAACAAAACGGCTTGCTGAAATCAGGCGATGCACTTAAGCAAAAAAAAACCGGTGGACCTTGCCACCGGTTTTGATTGGCTTACGCCGTCAGTAACTGATTCATACGGCGGATAAACTGGTTAGGATCGTCCAGCGTGCCGCGCTCGGCCAGCAGCGCCTGATCCAGTAACAGCTCTATCCACTCACCGAAGCGGGTTTCATCCTGGGTATCCGCCACGCGTTTCACCAGTTGATGATCGGGGTTGATTTGAAAGATGTATTTCACTTCCGGCACATCCTGACCTGCCGCAGCAAACAGTTTGGCCATTTGCGTGGTCATCTCGTTCGCATCCGTGGTCACAATCGCCGGCGTATCGGTCAGGCGGTGCGTCAGACGCACTTCTTTTACGCGCTCGCCCAGCAGCGTTTTCACGCGCTCAACAAACGGCTCCAGCGCTTTTTCAGCTTCTTTCTGCTCTTCTGTCTCTTCGTCGGCCAGCTTATCCAGTGCGTCATCGGCTTTGCTGACAGACTGGAAGACTTTACCGTCGAATTCGGTCAGGTAGCTCATCATCCATTCATCAATGCGATCGGACAACAGCAGCACTTCGATGCCTTTCTTACGGAACAGCTCCAGATGCGGGCTGCTGTTGGCGGCGGCATAGCTGTCGGCCGTGATGTAGTAGATTTTCTCCTGACCTTCTACCATGCGGCTGACGTACTCTTCCAGCGAAACGGTTTGCGCCGCGCCTTCGCTTTGGGTACTGGCAAAACGCAACAGTTTAGCAATCGCTTCTTTATTCGCGTGATCTTCCGCCGGGCCTTCTTTGAGTACCAGACCGAACTCTTTCCAGAAGGTCTGGTATTTTTCGCTGTCGTCTTTTGCCAGTTTCTCCAGCATCTGCAGCACACGCTTGGTCAGCGCGCCACGCAGGCTCTGGGTTACCCGGCTGTCCTGCAGGATTTCACGCGATACGTTAAGCGGCAGATCGTTTGAATCAATCAGGCCACGCACGAAGCGCAGGTAATTCGGCATGAACTGCTCGGCATCATCCATGATAAACACGCGCTGTACGTACAGTTTCAGGCCATGTTTATGATCGCGATTCCACATGTCGAACGGCGCCCGCGCCGGGATGTAAAGCAGGCTGGTGTACTCCTGTTTACCTTCCACACGGTTGTGGCTCCAGATTGCCGGATCGCTGAAATCGTGGGCGATGTGTTTGTAAAACTCGTTGTACTCTTCATCGCTGATGTCAGCTTTGTTACGCGTCCACAGCGCCTGGGCCTTGTTGATTTTCTCCCAGGTGGTCGTGCCGCTTTCTTCGTCTTTGCTTTCGATTTCTACCGGCAGGGCAATGTGATCGGAGTACTTACTGATGATGTTGCGTACGCGCCAGCTGTCGAGGAACTCCTCTTCGCCCTCGCGCAGGTGCAGGGTGATTTCGGTACCGCGTTCGGCTTTGCTGATATCCGCGATGGTGTAATCCCCTTCACCCGCGGATTCCCAGAAAACCGCTTCGTCTTCTGCCGCGCCCGCTGCACGGGTGCGCACAGAGACCTTGTCGGCCACGATAAACGCCGAATAGAAGCCCACGCCAAACTGACCGATCAGCTGGCTGTCTTTCGCCTGGTCTGAGCCCAGAGACGCCAGGAAGGATTTGGTGCCTGATTTAGCAATGGTGCCCAGGTTTTCAATCACTTCATCACGACGCATGCCGATACCGTTATCGCTCAGCGTAATGGTACGGTTGTCCTTATCCACAGAGAGACGCACGCGCAGGTCGCCATCGCCTTCATACAGGCTGGCATCAGACAGCGCGCGGAAGCGCAGTTTATCTGCCGCATCCGAAGCATTGGAAATCAGCTCACGCAGGAAAATCTCTTTGTTTGAATAGAGAGAATGGATCATCAGGTGCAGAAGTTGTTTTACCTCTGACTGAAAGCCACGAGTCTCTTGTCCTTTCATGGTCATTGCTACCTCAACAGAATCAGATTTAACGAACGTTGAGGAGGATGTGGGGATAAATGAGAGGTTTTCAAGCCGGTGTCTTTCACAACACCGGCAAGCGTTTAAAATTTAATCTTTTGACGACCGGCCAGGGAGTGGGACAGCGTGGTGCCATCAACCATTTCCAGTTCACCGCCCATCGGAACCCCATGCGCAATACGGCTCGCGTCGACGCCATACTGTCCGCACAATTCAGCGATGTAGTTCGCGGTAGCTTCGCCTTCAACCGTGGGATTGGTCGCCAGGATCACTTCGTGAAGCGTTTCTTTCTCCAGCCGTTGTTCCAGTCGATCAAGACCAATATCGGCTGGACCAATGCCGTCCAGCGGCGAAAGATGCCCCATTAACACGAAATAGCGGCCGGCAAATTGCCCGGTTTGCTCAATAGCATGGATGTCTGCCGGGCTCTCAACCACGCAGATTTGACCATTTTGCTGACGCCGGGGATTGGCGCAAATGGTGCAAATTTCCTGCTCGGTGAAGGTGCGGCAATCAGCACAGTGGCCGATTTCCGACATCGCCCGGGTCAGGGCCTGCGCCAGACGCATTCCGCCACTCCGATCGCGCTGTAACAGTTGAAACGCCATACGCTGGGCCGATTTAGGCCCAACGCCCGGCAAACAGCGCAGCGACTCCATTAAAGACTCTAGCAGGGGGCTGGTTTGCATCAGAACGGCATCTTGAAGCCTGGTGGCAGCTGCATGCCTGAAGAGACAGAAGCCATTTTTTCTTTCTGCACTTCGTCAATGCGACGAGCGGCATCGTTGAATGCGGCGGCAATCAGATCTTCCAGCATGTCTTTGTCGTCCTCAAGCAGGCTCGGATCGACTTCTACCCGGCGGCAGTTGTGAGCACCGTTGATCGTGACCTTGACCATGCCTGCACCTGATTCACCCGTGACTTCCAGGGCGGCAATTTCTTCCTGAACCTGGGCCATTTTGTCTTGCATCTGCTGGGCCTGCTTCATCAGGTTACCCAATCCGCCTTTACCAAACATAGTTTTCTCTCTCTGCTGAGGCTACAACGCGGTTTATTCAGACCGTTGCAGCGTGTTCAAACGGGTCGAATGCTTTCCTCATCCAAATCGGCATCAAAAAAGCGACGAAGGGTTTGAATGTGGGTGTCACTCAAGATTGACTGACGCGCCTGCGCCAGCTTCTCTTCATAAATGGCCTGACGCCACTCCAGTGGCGTCAATACCGAAGAATTATCGTCTTCAATAACCGACAGTTCAACCTGGTGGCCTGCTGCCTGACTTAATGCGGCGCTCAGTGCCTGCTGCGCCGACGCGGAATTCAGGTGGCGCTGGCTGGAACGTAAATGCAGGCAAATGCCGTCATCCGTGGTTTCTTTCCATGCATTCAGGGCCAGTTGCTGAACCAGTTTAGGCAGCGGTAAGCCTGCGACCTCGGCCGCCCATGCATCGCGCTGCTGGGCTTCTTCCGCCAGTCGCGCGGCCAGCTCAGGATTTTTCTCATGCTCCAGCGCAGAACGCAAGGCTTTTGGCGTCGCGACCGGCTCAGCGACCTCTGTCACTGGCGTTTGTGCTTTCCAGCGGTAAGCCTCTTTTTTTACCGGTGCCGCAGGCGCGCTGTCTCGGACTCGCTGCTGGCTGCGTTCGGTAACAGAGGCCAGTCGTTCCAGCGCAGAGTTGGCCGGCCGCGCACCTGGCGCTGCCGGCTCACTCTTTTTTGCTTTGTTTGCTCCCTGGCGCAGCAACTGCGTGCGCGCCTGCAGGAGCTGGCTGGTGGAGCTGGAGAGGGACGGATCGGGCGAAGCCGGCGGCACGGCCTGCTGACTGACAGCCGGTTCCGGCGCGGCCATTTGCGGCTGCGCCGCGGGCGCCCTCTCAGCGGGCTGGGCAGCGACATTCTGAACCGGCGCCGGAGCTGACTGGGCCGTCAGCGTTGGCCGCGCGATCGGTTCGGCAATGGCTGCCTTGGGATGGAACGCCAGGGCGCGCAGCAATGTCATTTCAATCCCCATGCGGCGATCGGGCGCAAGCGGTAAATCTTTACGCCCCATGAGCAGGGTTTGGTAGTACAGCTGGAGATCGGCCGGTGGCACCGCGCGCGCCAGCTCACGCAGGCGTAACGCATTGCTCTCTTCATCGTCATTGAGCGACGTGGGCAGGAGCTGCACCATGGCAATCCGGTGCAGCAGACGCAGCATCTCAACCAGCAGGGCTTCCCACTCAACGCCGCGTGAAGCCGCCTGGGCTAACAGCGCCATCATCTGTTCGCCATTCCCCTCAACCACGGCTTCGAGCAGGCCAAGCGGTTGCTCATCGTCAAGTGTTCCCAGCATCGCCCCAACGGTGGCGCTGGTCACGCTGCCCTCACCCATCGCAATAGCCTGATCGGTAAGGCTTAACGCGTCACGCATGCTGCCATCGGCGGCACGCGCCAGCAGTTGCAGGGCGCGTGGCTCACGCGCGATCTGTTCCTGCTCTAAGACATGATCCAACTGCTGGCGGATCTGATCGACCTCAAGCGCTTTTAGATGAAACTGCAGGCAGCGCGACAGAATCGTCACTGGCAGCTTCTGCGGATCGGTCGTGGCCAGCAAGAATTTCACATGCGAAGGCGGTTCTTCCAGCGTTTTCAGGAGCGCATTAAAGCTGTGACGCGACAGCATGTGCACTTCGTCAATAAGATAAACTTTGAAACGGCCGCGCGCGGGGGCGTACTGCACGTTATCAAGCAGATCGCGTGTATCTTCCACTTTGGTGCGCGAAGCGGCATCAATTTCAATGAGATCGACAAAGCGGCCCTGCTCAATCTCACGGCAGTTATCGCACTGACCACATGGCGTGGCGGTGATGCCGGTTTCACAGTTAAGGCCTTTTGCCAGCAAACGGGCAATGGTCGTTTTCCCTACGCCCCGCGTGCCGGAGAAGAGATAAGCATGATGGATGCGTCCCAGAGACAATCCATTCGCCAGCGCCGTCAGAACATGTTCCTGACCGACAACATCAGCAAACGCCTGTGGACGCCATTTTCGGGCAAGTACCTGATAGCTCATGTGGTTTCGACGAATATGGATGGAAATATGAGCGCAGACGCACTGCAACCCCTGTATATGATTGCAGTAGTCTAACAGCTACGCTTGCACCTATCACTCGTTATCTTGAAGAGGCAAAGCGCAATGGCCTCCAGCTTGCGCGAGGCCAGAAGCGAGGCTTAGTGGCCGGGAAAATTGACCAGGCTGTAGCTGTCAACGCCCAGCGCCTTGAGGCGAGCTTCACCTGCCAGATCGAACAGGTTAATGATAAAAGCGGCATCTTTCACTTCACCACCTGCACGACGGATCAGTTTGATCGTGGCCTCAAGCGTTCCGCCAGTCGCCAGCAGATCGTCCACCACCAGTACGACGTCGCCAGGCTGGATTGCATCTTTGTGCAATTCCAGTTGGTCAGTGCCGTATTCCAGTTCGTACGTTTCGCTGTAAGTTTCACGTGGCAGTTTGCCCGGTTTGCGCACGGGAACAAACCCCAGCCCCAACCCCAGCGCAACCGGCGCACCAAAGAGGAACCCCCGCGCTTCCGTGCCCACGACTTTGGTGATGCCTTTGTTGCGATAACGCTCTACCAGCAATGAGATTGACGCGGCATAGGCTTTTGGGTCTTCCAACAGGCTGGTGACGTCACGGAAAAGAATACCCGGCTTCGGGTAATCAGGAATACTTTTGATACTGTTTTTAATCAGTTCAAGCTGCTGCGCAGTGTCGGTCATAATCTTAAGCCTGGTAAAAAAATTCTGTTCTGTTTTGCGCAGCTTCAATAGCGCCAACACCGGGTTAAAGGCTCAGCGAAGAGGCATGAATAATGGGAAGCTACACACGAAGAGGCCCAAATCTAAGCAAATGGCCGGCTAATTGCAACTTTATCGCGGCGGTAAACGTTCATCCGCTGTTTCTGCCACCACCGGCATGCGCCCGATAAACAGCAGCAGCACAGCCAGCATAATAAGTAACATGACGCGTACCCACCACAGCGGAACCAGCCACAGAGACACCGCAAAGGTTATCACAATCACGATCATCGCCCGGCTTTTTGCACCGGGAGGCATGCCACGGTGCTGCTGCCAGTGGCGGATATAACGGCCAAAAGGCGATCTCCAGAGCAGCCAGTCGTGGAATCGGGGCGAAGAACGGGCAAAACACCAGGCCGCCAGCAGCATAAATGGCGTGGTAGGTAATAAAGGTAATACAATACCCAGTATGCCAAGCACAATCGCCAGCCAGCCAAGGGTCAATAATACAATGCGTTGCATAACGATCGCTCAGCGCCTTTCCGGTTCCGTAACCTTAGCATACCTGAGTCTCGGGCGATGAGTTACGTCTCAGCACACCAGCGCCTGCTTAACTGCATGCTTGACTTACGGCAGGATATTGCCAGCCATCCTGATGGACACTGCCGTACCCCCCGCTTTGACAGCCAGCTTTTTACCACCAAAGGCACCCGGCTGGCGGATTATTTGCAAGAGATTGAACACAATTATCAGCGTTTGTGCCAGCCCAATGGTGACGTGGCCCGCAGCCAGTGGCTGGCCAGCCATCTGGTCGATCAGATTGCGGCTCTGCAACGTGAAGCCCGCACTCAAGAGTTACGTAGCCCACAGGAGCGCGCTCAGCCCTCTTCCCGGCAGCGAAAATATCAGGAATACCGCGAGTATGAACGACGACTGCAGGCGATGATCGACCAGCGTGAACAGCGAATGGCGCTGGCGGAAACCCTGGTCGTGCAGCAGCAGTTGAAGAAAGACCTGGAGGTGCTCGAAGGTCGTATGGCACGCTGTCGACAGGCTATCCGTTCGGTGGAATGGGCAATGTCGCTGGCAAACAGCGCCTTTAACACTTAATGCGCTATCCGGGCTGGAGGGTATTCCCGGATAGCACGCTTATCTGGCCCATGATACAACTGCTCAGGAGGAAAGATGTCCCTGGAAACGGCGCCTGAAGAGGTCAAACTGGCCGTCGATCTCATTCAGCTTCTTGAAGAGAACCAAATCGCGGTAGAAACCGTGCTGTCTGCTCTGGCCATTGTTCAACGCGACTATGAAAGAAAACGCGACACGCAGCGTAAAGATTAGGCCTTTTTAGCCAGCGTTGGGCTGAAGCGCAGCATATCAATCAGCGCATCAACCAGCACAGGCGCATCGGTAACCAGATCAAACTTATCGGGTGTAAACAGCCAGCTTTCCATCATGCCGTTCACGTAGCCGCGCATAATCAGCGCGGCCTGACGCGTCTGGAAAGTTTCCGGGAGCTGCCCGGCATCAATGCACTGGCGCAGTACGTCTTCTATTTCGTTATAACGCTCCAGCAACAGGCTTTGCTGAATGCTTTTTACCGCCGCCATTTCACCCACAAACTCGCATTTGTGGAAGATAATTTCCATTAGCGCGCGGCGCTGAGGATCTCTGGCTGTCGCCTGAAAAATATACACCAGCATTGCTCGCAGAATGGAGAGTGGATCACCGGGGTATTTTGTCTGATACTCAAGTTTCACATCATCCAGCCCTGCATCACTGCGAAGCCATATTTCGTTTAGCAAGTCGGCTTTGTTTTTGAAATGCCAGTAGATTGCCCCCCGTGTTACGCTGGCTGCGGATGCGACATCCGCCAGGGAAGTGGCTGAAACCCCCTCTTTAGAAAAAAGGGCAAGTGCGGCGTCAAGAATTTGATGCCGGGTTTCAAGAGCTTGCGCTTTGGTTTTTCGTGCCATAGGGGACTTTTTTTACAATGAGGTAAGTTTACATACATTTGTGAATGTATGTACCATAGCACGACCTACACTCTTACGCAGCAATGGGTGCCTGCTTTGTGATCCATTGATCATTTGATATCGGACTCTAGAGGTTTATTTATGACTAAATTCAGAGGGTTAACGCCTCTGGCGGCCGTCCTGATGCTATCAGGCAGCTTCGTGTTAACAGGATGTGACGGAAATAAATCCGACCAGGCCGCCCAGCAGCAGCAGCCACCTGAAGTGGGTGTTGTTACGGTTAAAAGTGAACCCCTTAAAATTTCGACCGAACTACCCGGCCGCACTTTGGCTTTTCGTATTGCTGAAGTTCGCCCGCAGGTTTCCGGTATCATCCTGAAGCGTAACTTTATTGAAGGCGGTGAGATCAAAGCAGGGGAATCGCTGTATCAGATCGATCCGGCGACCTATCAGGCGTCCTACGACAGTGCCAAAGCCGATTTAGCAAAGGCGGAAGCTAACGCACGCATTGCCCAGCTTACTGTGAATCGCTATAAGCCCCTGCTTGGCACCAAATACATCAGTCAGCAGGACTATGACAATGCCGTCGCTACCGCCGCACAAAATAATGCGGCCGTTCAGTCCGCGAAGGCTAACGTAGAAACGGCACGCATTAACCTGGCGTACACCAAAGTCTCTTCGCCGATCAGCGGCCGTATTGGTAAGTCATCGGTAACAGAAGGTGCGCTGGTACAAAGCGGACAAACCACGGCGCTGGCAACGGTGCAGCAGTTAGATCCGATGTATGTCGATGTCACCCAGTCGAGTGAAGACTTTCTGCGTCTGCGTTCAGAGCTGGAGTCCGGTCAGTTGAAGCAAAACGATGGCAAGGCCAACGTCACTCTACTGATGCAAAATGGTAAAAATTATGCACAGCCCGGCACGCTGGAGTTCTCCGATGTGACCGTCGACCAAACCACGGGTTCGATCACCCTGCGCGCGATTTTCCCTAACCCTGATAAAGCCCTGCTGCCGGGCATGTTTGTCCGCGCGCGTCTGGATGAGGGGACCAATCCCAACGCACTGCTCGTTCCTCAGCAGGCGGTCACGCGTACACCAACCGGTGATGCCTCTGTGATGGTGGTGGGCGCGGACAATAAAGTCGAAGCACGTAAGATCAAAGCGGCCCAGGCCATTGGCGATAAATGGCTGGTGACGGACGGTCTGAAAGCGGGCGAGCGCGTGATCTTTACGGGTCTGCAGCGCGCTAAACCGGGTGCACAAGTTACGCCTAAAGAAGTCACAGACGATGCTCAAGCCGCAAAGGGTGATCCTTCTCAAACCCAATCTGCTAAAACATCGTCCTAACAGGAGCCGTTGATACATGGCTAAGTTCTTTATCGATCGCCCAATCTTCGCGTGGGTGCTTGCTATCATCATCATGCTGGCGGGCGCGTTATCGATTATCAAATTACCGATCGAGCAATATCCCAATGTTGCGCCACCGGCTATTGAGATTCAGGCCAGCTACCCTGGTGCTGATGCCAAAACGCTGCAAGACTCGGTGACTCAGGTCATCGAACAAAACATGAACGGCATTGATGGCCTGATGTATATGTCATCAAGCAGTGATTCCTCGGGTGCGCTGACGCTGACAATATCGTTCCAGTCAGGCACCGATGCGGATATCGCTCAGGTTCAGGTGCAGAACAAACTGCAGTTGGCGATGCCACTGCTGCCTCAGGAAGTGCAACAACAGGGGATTCAGGTTAAAAAATCGTCCAGTAGCTTCCTGATGGTAGCGGGTTTCATCAGCGATGACGGCAGCATGAATCAGAACGATATTTCTGACTACGTTGCCTCCAACATCAAAGATCCGATCAGCCGTACGCCTGGCGTGGGTGATACTCAGGTCTTTGGTGCGCAGTACGCGATGCGTATCTGGATGGATCCCAGCAAGCTGAATAACTACCAGCTGACGCCGGTTGATGTTATCAATGCGCTGAAAACCCAAAACTCCCAGGTGGCTGCCGGTCAGTTAGGTGGGACACCGCCGGTGCCGGGTCAGCAGCTGAACGCCTCGATTATTGCGCAAACCCGTCTGACCTCAACCAAAGAGTTTGGCAACATCCTGCTGAAGGTGAATAACGATGGCTCTCAGGTTCGTCTGCGCGATGTGGCACAGATTGAGCTGGGCGGGGAAAACTACGAGATCATCGCTCGCTATAACGGTAAGCCTGCGTCCGGTATTGGTATCAAACTGGCGACCGGCGCTAACGCCCTGAACACCGCCGAAGCCGTTAAAGCCGAGCTGGCCAAACTGCAGCCGACTTTCCCGGCGGGTATGAAGGTGGTTTACCCTTACGACACCACACCGTTCGTCAAAATTTCTATTTTCGAAGTGGTGAAAACGCTGATGGAAGCGATTCTGTTGGTGTTCCTGGTCATGTATTTGTTCCTGCAAAACTTCCGCGCCACCCTGATTCCTACCATTGCTGTACCGGTGGTGTTGCTGGGAACCTTTGCGATCATCAGTGCCTTTGGCTACTCGATAAACACCCTGACGATGTTTGGGATGGTGCTGGCCATCGGCTTGCTGGTGGATGACGCCATCGTGGTGGTCGAGAACGTCGAGCGCGTGATGGTGGAAGAAGGCCTGCCTCCGAAAGAAGCAACCAAGCGGTCAATGGAACAGATTCAGGGCGCACTGGTCGGTATTGCCCTGGTGTTGTCCGCGGTCTTTATCCCTATGGCTTTCTTCGGCGGGTCAACGGGTGTTATTTATCGTCAGTTTTCGATCACCATTGTGTCTGCTATGGCGCTGTCGGTGCTGGTTGCGTTGATTCTGACGCCCGCCCTCTGTGCCACCATGCTCAAGCCGGTGAAAAAAGGCGATCATGGCAAAACCACCGGTTTCTTTGGCTGGTTTAACCGTCTGTTTGATAAGAGTACGCATCACTATGTCGACAGCGTGGGCCATATCGTACGCGGTACCGGTCGCTATCTGGTGCTCTATCTGCTGATTGTGCTGGGCATGGCGTTTCTGTTCTTACGTCTGCCCTCTTCCTTCCTGCCGGAAGAAGATCAGGGCCTGTTACTGGCTCAGGCTCAGCTCCCTGCAGGGGCCACGCAGGAACGTACACAGAAAGTGCTGGATCAAGTTTCTGATTACTTCCTGACGAAAGAAAAAGACTCGGTGAAATCTGTCTTTACCGTGGCAGGCTTTGGCTTTGCCGGACGCGGACAGAACACCGGTATTGCCTTCGTCAGCCTCAAACCCTGGGATGAACGTACCAGTAGCGACATGAAAGTGCCTGCTATTCAGGGACGTGCAATGCGAGCACTGGGGCAAATCAAAGACGGTATGGTCTTTGCGTTTAACCTGCCTGCGATTATCGAGTTAGGTAACGCAACCGGTTTTGACTTTGAACTGCTCGACCAGGGTAACCTGGGGCACGAAAAGCTGACGCAGGCGCGTAACCAGCTGTTTGGCATGATTGCGCAACATCCGGATACGCTGGTCGGTGTACGTCCTAACGGTCTGGAAGATACGCCGCAGTTCAAACTGGATATCGATCAGGAGAAAGCGCAGGCTCTGGGTGTTTCACTGAGCGATATCAATACCACACTCGGTGCCTCATGGGGTGGCTCTTACGTCAATGACTTCATTGACCGTGGTCGCGTGAAGAAAGTCTATGTGATGGGTAAAGCGGATGCCCGTATGCTGCCGGACGACATCAACAAATGGTACGTCCGAAACAGCAATGGCGAAATGGTGCCTTTCTCCGCCTTCTCGTCAGCACGCTGGCAGTATGGTTCACCGCGTCTGGAACGTTACAACGGCTTACCTTCAATGGAAATCCTGGGCCAGGCTGCACCGGGCAAGAGCTCCGGTGATGCGATGAACCTGATGGAAGAGCTGGCCGGCAAGCTGCCGTCGGGCATTGGCTTTGACTGGACGGGGATGTCCTATCAGGAACGTCTGTCAGGTAACCAGGCTCCGGCGTTGTATGCCATTTCACTGATCGTGGTGTTCCTGTGTCTCGCGGCGCTTTACGAGAGCTGGTCCATTCCGTTCTCGGTCATGCTGGTGGTACCGCTGGGCGTGGTCGGCGCATTGATCTTCACGACCTTGCGTGGCCTGAGCAATGACGTCTACTTTGTCGTGGGGTTACTGACAACCATTGGCCTCTCAGCGAAGAACGCCATCCTGATCGTGGAATTCGCGAAGGACCTGATGGAGAAGGAAGGTAAAGGGCTGGTGGAAGCCACGCTTGAAGCCTGTCGTATGCGTCTGCGTCCTATCCTGATGACCTCACTGGCCTTTATTCTGGGTGTACTGCCGCTGGCCATCAGTACCGGCGCAGGCTCAGGTGCCCAGAATGCGGTCGGAACAGGCGTAATGGGCGGGATGGTGACCGCGACCGCGCTGGCCATCTTCTTCGTACCGGTATTCTTTGTGGTGGTGCGTCGTCGCTTCGGCAAGAACAAAGCCGATATCGAAAAGGGTCATCCTGTCGACCACTCGCATTAATCTGTAAATAAAAAGGCCGCATCAGCGGCCTTTTTTATGTCCTCATCGTGCCTTCTCATACCTGACTGCTCACATTCTCTGTCTGCCATGCCAATGGGCCCCATGCCCGCTCAACGCTGACTGAACCTCGCCCTCTCAGCTATGGATTTCTTTTCCGCCTGTCTCACACGCTTCGCCACCGGGCTGTATTGTTACTGCCCCTGTTTTCCCTGCTTTTTGGAGGGTTGCAATCGAATCAACTGCGGCGCATAATATTGTTATAGTATAACATTACATTAGTGAGAATCATGAAAGCGAATATTCATCCTACCTATCGCGCCGTGGTGTTCCACGACACCTCTGCTGACGTGTATTTCAAAATCGGTTCCACCATCAAAACCGATCGTACTGTTGAGTTTGAAGGCGAAACCCTGCCTTACGTTACGCTCGACGTCTCGTCGGCCTCGCATGTGTTTTACACCGGTAAGCAGAAAGACTTTGCGAAAGAAGGCAGCACCGCCCGCTTCAACCAGCGCTTTGGCCGCTTTCTGGGTCGCCGATAAGAGAGGACATAATGCAGGTGTTAAGTTCACTGCGCTCGGCGAAGAATCGTCATCGGGATTGTAAGGTTGTGCGTCGTAAAGGCCGCATCTATATCATCTGCAAAACGAATCCGCGCTTTAAAGCCGTACAGGGAAGAAAGAAAAAACGTTGATGTGTGTCGTGAACCTTAGCCGGAATGTCGCTCACCCGCCATTCCGGCTTTTTTTATGCTCAGCGCATGCTGTTCAGCATCGCCTCTACGTTATGTTTAAAAGCGGCCTCATAGGTTGGTGCAGGGCCGGAAGCCGTTGACAGCGCTTCAGGATAAAGCTCTCCCCCCGGCTTCGCGCCCGTGGCGCTGGCAATTTGCTTCACCAGACGAGGATCGGTCTGGTTTTCCATAAAGTACGTTTTAATATGCTGCTGCTTAAGCTGTGTGATCAGGCTGGCTACATCGCTGGCGCTGGCTTCCGCTTCCGTTGAGAAACCGACAGGCGCCAGGAACGAGACGCCATAACGTTGCCCAAAATAGCCAAAGGCATCGTGGCTGGTCAGTACTTTGCGTTTTTGCTGCGGGATAGCCGCAAAAGACGTTTTGGCCCAACTGTCCAGCTTCTGTAACTGCTGAATATACTTTTCGCCGCGCTTACGGAAATCATCGGCATCATGCGGATCGGCCTTGATCAGCGCATCCATCACGTTTTTGGCATAAATCGTGCCGTTATACATGCTGTTCCACGCATGAGGATCGGTGATGGTTTTGCCATCTTCTTCCATCGTCCGCGTTTCGATGCCGGTTGACGCCACTACGGGTTGACCTTTATAGCCCGAGGCACTTATCAGGCGGTTCATCCAGCCTTCCAGCCCCAGCCCGCTGACGAAGACCACATCCGCTTTGGCCAGCGCTTCGCTGTCTTGTGGTGTCGGCTCAAACGTGTGCGGGTCGCCATTCGGCCCGACAAGACTCTTCACGTGGACGTGATCGCCACCAATTTGCTTCACAATATCGGCCAGTACGGTAAAACTCGCTACCGCATCGACCGTTTTTGCCATAGAGAAGGGACTGATGACTAACGCACCGACTGCCAGACTAATGGGTAATATCTTCATAGCTACCTCTGATTAATGGCGGCGCAAAATCCCACCGCACGGCCCTGTTAAGATGGAGAGAAAGAACAGCATTGCGGCACTCAACACCACCGCCGGTCCTGCCGGCAGTGAAAAGTGCCAGGAAAGCACCAGCCCGGCATACGCCGACAGCACGGCCATCAGCATGGCCGAGCCCAGCATGATGACGAGGTGACGACTCCAGAAACGGGCGCTGGCAGCGGGCAACATCATCAGCCCCACCGACATCAAGGTTCCCAGTACTTGAAAGCCTGCGACCAGATTGAGCACCACCAGCGTCAGAAAAATACCGTGCACCAGCGGCGCGCTCCATTTGCCCTGGGCGCGCAGAAAGTCGGAATCGAATGCATCAATCACCAGAGGACGGTAGATGACGGCCAGCATCAGCAGCGTAAACGCGGCGATACCACCGACCACCGCCAGCGCAGGATTATCCACCGCCAGCAGTGAGCCAAACAGAACGTGCAGCAGATCAACGCTGGATCCGCGAAGTGACACGAGCGTGACGCCCAGCGCCAGCGAACCCAGGTAAAAGCCAGCAAAACTGGCATCTTCTTTCAGCGGCGTGTAACGACTCACGGCACCCGACAGCAGCGCCACTGCCAGGCCGGCAATCAGCCCGCCCACGCCCATCGCAACCAGGGACAAACCCGAGAGTAAATAGCCGATAGCGGCACCGGGCAGGACGGCATGGGATAAGGCATCCCCAATCAGACTCATGCGGCGCAGAGAGAGAAAAACGCCTAGCGGAGTGGCGCTAAATGCAAGCGCGACACAGGCCACCAGCGCGCGTCGCATGAAGCTGAATTCAATAAACGGCTGAATAATTGTCACGGCGCCACGCTCCGTAAGGGCGCGGTATCGATCACACTGCGGCGGTGAGCGCCATCATCCATAGACAGGACATCGCTAAAATAACGCTCAACCAGCGGGCGATCATGAAGTACCACCATGAGCGTGGTGCCAGCCTGCTGCTGCTGCTGCAAGATGGACATCAGTAGCGTTACCGTCTTGCTGTCAATGCCGTTAAAAGGCTCATCAAGCAACCACAGGCGACTGCGTTGCAGCATCAGCCGGGCAAACAACACACGCTGCAGCTGTCCGCCGGATAAGGTGGCAGGTTGAGCATCGGCATAGTCGCTCATCTGCACCGCCTCCAGGGCCTCGCTGATTTCTTTACGCAAGCGCCGGTTGATACCGCCAAACCAGCCACAGCGCGGCCAGCAACCTATTGAAACCAGCTCGTACACGGTTAAGGGAAAACGTGTTTCCAGCTCACTTCGCTGAGGCAGCCAGCCAACTTCCCGGCGCGGGAGATGCAGTTCACATTGCCCCTGCACTGGCGGCAATAAACCAGCGATAGTTTTAATTAGTGTGGATTTTCCGCTTCCGTTCGCACCAACCAGCGCGGTCATGCTGCCCTGGGGTAACAGGCTGGTCAGAACGGGTGAGACAGACTGTCCCTGATAACCCACCTGCAGATTTCTCAACGCTATCACGGCTGCATTCCCCACCACATCGCTGTTGCCAGAACAGCGATTAACAGGAGAGCCACCACCAACCGTCCTCCGAGTGACATTAACAGTCCACTTTGATTCATCACCGCACCTAAAAATGTTATAACATAACAACGATGATATCCGATGTTGTCGCGTTATCACCACGGCAATGTGTTTCAAAAAATAAACCAGCGCACGATTTGCCATAAAAAGGGCAACAGAGAAGCAGCAACGAATCAACCACTTGCTTAAGTTTGCCCTTAACGAGGCCTTATTATGTGTGGAGGACTACTTGCAAACCGCCAGAAGAACATCAATGATGGGTTTATAAGTTGTTATTCATGAGCAGACTATGTCAGTAAGAATTGAATGCGATGTCGCGCAGGATGAAACGGATTGCGCAAAATTAGCCACAATTATAGAGCGGAATATTCTCAAAATAACAGATTCACTGGTTGGCGATTTACATTGGTATTCAGCCAATGCCATCTTAGTGCCAGGCAGTTTACGCGTTATTGCTGTTGAGATGACAGAGACGAACAGATTTAAGTTACTTTACGATTTTCAGTGGAATTTATTTAATCCGTGTCTGGATTTAAATGAAATCGTTACGCAAAATGAACACGTCAGCTTCCGTATCTGCCCTGCCGCGCTTGTATTTGAGCCGATTGAGAATCAGCGCCCCTCACCTGGCGATGAATTGTAATATTTAGTAATGGAGGTGAGCAGAACTAATGATTTTACACTATTCTTAACTCAGTCCGTTAATTAAAAACCTGATAACCACTTCCTGGCCGCTTCACCTAATCGCGCCGCATTGCGGTAACTTTGCTCGCTACGGAGGGGAAAAAGATGGACGAATACTCACCGAAACGGCATGATATTGCCCAGCTTAAATACTTGTGTGAGAGTCTGTTTGACGAAAGCATGGCGACATTAACTGACAGTCATCACGGCTGGGTTAATGACCCCACTGCCGAAAGCAATTTACAGCTAAACGATTTGATTGAGCACATTGCCTCTTTCACCATGAATTACAAAATTAAGCACGTTGAAGACGAAGCACTGATTACCCAAATCGATGAATATCTTGATGATACCTTTATGCTGTTTAGCAACTACAGTGTAAATACTCAGGATCTTCAGCGCTGGCAACGCTCAGCGAAACGTTTATTTAATGTGTTTACTGAAGAGTGCGCTTTTCTTCAACAGCCAAGCCATTCATTATAGTACTGACGTGAGAACGGTTTATTTATGAACAAAACCCTAACTAAAACTGATTATTTGATGCGACTGAGGCGCTGTCGTTCTATTGACACGCTGGAACGCGTGATTGAAAAAAATAAGTACGAATTATCCGATGAAGAATTAGCAGTATTTTACTCAGCAGCCGATCACCGCCTGGCTGAACTGACGATGAACAAGCTCTACGACAAAGTCCCGGTGTCAGTCTGGAAATTTGTACGCTAACCTATTTTGTATTACGTTTGATCTGATTTCACCAGCCCGTTTTTGCACAACTCGCCTGCCGGCAATGGAAGGGCCCAGGCGAGATTCGCCTGTTTATTATCTGGGAAGAGAAATGTTTAGGAGATGAAATGGTGGAGGCCCCGCCAGCTACATCCCGGCACACACGTCACCTGCTGCGGCTGCTTCCTTCCGGACCTGACCGAGTTCACAAGCTAGCATTGCGGGAGAACCAACAGGGCCCCCATTGACTAGCCCTCATTTCGAGAGCGCATGCATTATCGGGGATGCCCCCGGCAATTGCAAGCCTGGTCGGGATGACCGTTGGTTTCTTGTACGATCGCCGATAATTAACCCTCAATGTGATAAAATTATCGCCTTTTCTCGGGCAGGAAAGTTTATGGACAGCTCTGACAGCTTCAAACAGCGAATATGGCAAATCGTTGCCGCCATTCCTTCCGGCAGCGTCACGACCTATGGTGACGTCGCCCTGCTGGCGGGCTCGCCCAGAGCAGCGCGTCAGGTCGGTGGCGTCCTGAGTCGCCTGCCCGAGGGCAGTACGCTTCCCTGGCACCGGGTGATTAATCGCCATGGTGCTATTTCGCTGCAGGGCGATCGGTTATTTCGTCAGCGAGAGGCGCTGGAGGCGGAAGGCATTGAGGTGAGTGACGCCGGTGAGATTGATTTAGACCACTATCGCTGGCGATTTTAAGGCGTCAGGGCGGCGTCAAAGCCGCCCTGATAAGGTTGCCTTGGGGCCTTACATGGTCGTCGGTGCTGGTACTGCGGCAGATGGCGTCACCTGCGTCGGTGACGTTGGCGGTACGCTCGTGGCTGCGCCAGGCTGCGTTGGCATCGCCATAGAAGGAACCGGTACTAACACCAGATCGGTTTTTGTTCCGCCCTGATTGATCACCGGTTTGACCTCTTCGGTAATAAAGGCCATCTTGCCATCAACCGTAATGGCAGCGCTTAACAGGATACGCGCATTGGGCTGAATATCGGCCGGGTTGAAAGGCAGCACAAAATGGAATGGCGCCTGCTTCCCTTCCGTGCGCACAACGCGCTGGGACAGCACTTTCGACGGTGCATCCGCAACCGATGCATCTGACAGCGTCACGGTCAGTGCAGCGTTGGGCGGCAGCGCAATGCGCTGGCGAATATAGACGGATCCACTGACGTTAGGCTGAGCAATCGTTGCCGTTTGTCCTGCAACCGCTGACCCTAAAGTCGGGGTTGGAACCGGTTTGCCTTTGTGTGCACAACCTGCGAGAGCCATCGCCATCGCTACGCCACTTAACACATGCCAGAATTTCATTGATGTCGTCTCCTTTTGATCAAAATGATTTTTAGCAGTGAATCTTCATTACAGCGTTTCACTCGCCGTATGTCTTTAATGTTGGCACAAAATCAAAAGTTTGCCTGGTCGGTTGAAAGACCGAAAGTCTGATTGACGGAAACTGGTCGGATCTTTCACACTTAGGCAAATACTTATTATCAGGAAAGCGTCATGAGTCAGGCACTCGAAAATCTGCTTAACTTAATCCATCTGGAAAAAATCGAAGAAGGCCTGTTTCGCGGCCAGAGCGAAGATCTTGGCCTTCGTCAGGTCTTTGGCGGTCAGGTAGTGGGACAGGCACTTTTTGCGGCCAAACAGACCGTGCCGGAAGATCGCGTCATTCACTCATTCCACAGCTATTTTCTCCGCCCCGGCGACAGCCAGAAACCGATTATTTACGACGTGGAAAGCCTGCGTGACGGTAAAAGTTTTAGCGCCCGCCGGGTCAGCGCCATTCAAAATGGTCAGCCTATTTTTTATATGACGGCCTCTTTCCAGTCGCCGGAAAGCGGTTTTGAACATCAGAAACCTATGCCGCAGGTAAAAGGGCCTGATAATCTCCCCAACGAGCAGCAGATGGCGCAAAAAATGGCCCATATGCTGCCAGAGAAGCTGCGCGAGAAATTTATCGCCGAGCGTCCGCTGGAAATCCGCCCGGTGCAGATCCACAACCCGTTACGAGGCCACGTTGATAAACCGCAACGTCAGGTGTGGATTCGGGCTAACGGCACGCTGCCCGACGATTTACGCATCCATCAGTATCTACTGGGCTACGCTTCCGACCTTAACTTTTTGCCCGTGGCCCTGCAGCCCCATGGCAAAGGCTTTCTGGAACCCGATATGCAGGTGGCGACGATTGACCATTCTATGTGGTTTCATCGTGAGCTGAATTTTAACGACTGGCTGCTCTACAGCGTGGAGAGCACCTCTGCATCGGGCGCGCGAGGCTTTGTGCGCGGTGAGTTTTACAACCTGCAAGGAGAACTGGTGGCATCAACGGTTCAGGAAGGTGTGATGCGCCAGCGCAGCGAATAGCAAAAAGGGGCGAAATCGCCCCTTTTCTCTTGTCGTTACAGATAAATTAATGGTTGTATGCGTTCTCGCCATGGCTATTGACGTCCAGGCCTTCGCGCTCCTGCTCTTCCGGCACGCGCAGCCCTACAATCATATCCGCCAGTTTAAAGCCAATGAAAGCCACCACGGCAGACCAGACGATAGTCACCCCGACACTCAACAGCTGAATGGCAACCTGATGCCCCATAGTCACGCCTGGTGCATAGCCTACGCCGCCCAGTGAAGAGGACGCGAACACGCCCGTCAGAATACAGCCGATGATGCCACAGACGCCGTGAACGCCGAATACGTCACAAGGATCGTCAACCCGCAGCCATCTTTTCAGCGTTGTTACGCCCCAGATGCCCGCCAGGCCACCGGCTAAACCGATAATTAACGCGCCACCGACGCCGACATAACCACAAGCTGGCGTAATGGCAACCAGACCCGCAATAAAACCAGAACAGGCACCTAACAGAGAAGGTTTACCACGCAGCGCCCATTCGCCGAAGGTCCATGCCAGCACAGCAGCGGCAGTGGCCACAACGGTATTCAGGAAAGCCAGTCCGGCAATTTCGTTAGCTGCCGACGCCGAGCCTGCGTTGAAGCCAAACCAGCCGACATACAGAATCGCGGTACCGGTAAAGACCATTGGCAGGTTGTGAGGTTTAAATGCCTCTTTGCCGAAGCCTGCACGTTTGCCCACCAGGTAAGCACCGACCAGTCCGGCAACCGCCGCGTTAATGTGCACAACCGTGCCGCCAGCAAAGTCCAGCGCGCCGTCCTGAGCCAGTAAGCCGCCTGCCCAGACCATATGCGCGATAGGCAGATAAGCCAGCGTCAGCCATACCACCACGAAAATCAGCACGGCAGAGAAACGAATACGTTCCGCAATAGCACCGACGATCAGCCCCACGGTAATACAGGCAAAGGACGCCTGGAAAGCCACATGGATATATTGATAAAAGCTGCCCATTACCGCTGTCAGCGCGATGTTTTTCAGCATTACCCAGTTGAAGCTGCCAAAGAATGCATTGCCTTCACTAAAGGCCAGTGAGTAGCCATAAATCACCCACAGCACACATACCAGCGAGAAGGTGACCGCCACCTGAGTGAGCATAGAGAGCACGTTTTTACCGCGGATCAAGCCGCCGTAAAACAGCGCAATCCCGGGAATTGACATAAACAGCACCAGCGCAGTGCAAATCATCATAAAGGCGTTATCGGCTTTGTCTGCCACGGCAGGCGCAGCAGCCATTGCCAGCGACGGTAACAGTGCCAGGCTGGTGAGGCCCAACTTGGTCAGCATTTTATTCATTTTTTTTCCATCCCATCACATTACTGAGTCTTGTTTACAGTGCGGCTTCGTCGGTTTCGCCGGTACGTATGCGAATCACGCGCTGCAGTTCAGCAACGAAAATCTTGCCGTCGCCAATTTTTCCGGTGTAAGCCGATTTACTGATTACGTCCACCACTTCGTCCAGTTGGTCGTCTGCAATGGCGATATCAATTTTGACCTTGGGCAGAAAGTTCACGCTGTATTCCGCACCACGGTACAGTTCGGCGTGCCCTTTCTGACGTCCAAAACCTTTCACTTCGGAGACGGTCAGTCCCTGAATACCAATGGAGGACAATGCCTCACGCACATCTTCCAGCTTGAACGGCTTAATTACGACGGTAACCAGCTTCATAGCCTCTCCTTAAGGAATTGAAATAAGTAAGTCTCATGGACACGCAGAGACTTAAGCAAAGGCTGTGCCAGATGTAAGTATTGTGCGAAATCCGTTATCAGGCCGCGACGGAATCAGGCTCAGGAAATGCTGGATATCGGTCTGGAAAAAACTGGGGGAGTGATAAACGAAGCGGATGCACTCCTTTGGTGCTGTTACGCTCAAAGGCGTGCATCCTGACGGAACAATGGAGAAAAAGATGCGCAAAAAAGGTGCAATCACCCCGCGCTGACTAACGGTGATGTCGATTCCAGTTCATCGCCAACCTGTTGCAACTGATACATTTGCCAGTAGCGCCCTTCCTCTGCCAGCAGCTGCTGATGCGTGCCCTGCTCGACAACATGACCACGGTGCAGCACCAGTATGTTGTCTGCTTCGGTAATGGTGGAAAGACGGTGGGCGATAACCACCAGCGTCGTATGCTGACGCAGGGTGCGCAGCGTATGCTGAATGGCCTGCTCTGTACCGGAATCGATATTTGCGGTGGCTTCATCAAGGATGAGAATCTGCGGCAGTTGGACCAGTACGCGTGCCAGCGCCAGCAATTGCTTTTGCCCTACCGACAGGTTATTTCCCTGTTCGCCCAGTCGGGTATGAATACCTGCAGGCAATGCCCGGGCCAGCGGCGCCAGCTGTACCTGCTCCAGCGCCGTCCACACGGCTTCCTCGCTGATATCCCGACCCAGCCGCACGTTGGCCAGCAACGTGTCGGCCAATACGACCGGATCCTGCTGTACCATCGCGATGCTGCGTCTTAGCGCCTGATGAGAATATTGCCCCAACGGACGATCGTCCAGACGGACTTCACCGCGCGTCACCGGATAGTAGCCCATTAACAGGTTTGCCAGCGTACTCTTGCCGCTACCGGTATGACCGACCAGCGCGACAAAGCCGCGTGAAGGCACATCCAGCGAGATGTTGCTTAGCACGTCACGATCATCGCGATAGGCAAAGCTCAGGTTATCCAGCGTAATGCGTCCGGACGCCATGGGCCGATCGCTGTCACCATAGTGCTGCTGGGGCGCATCCATCAGTTCAAAAATACGCTCGCCCGCAACAACCGCCTGCTGCAACATCGACTGCTGCGTAGTGAGTTCGATTAGGGGCTCGTTAAGCCGTCCCAGATAGGTGATAAACGCGTACAGCACCCCGACTTCGAAAACGCCGGGCATGGAGAAACTGAATAACAGCAGCAGCCCGCACAGCACCAGCGCCGAAAACAGGCTTAAAAGCGGCCGTAACAGGAAGCCATCGAGCCGCAGGGTTTGCATGCGCGCCAGATAGTGAGAGCGGCTGGCTTCCCCCATGCGTTCGCCAAAACGTGCCTGCTGGCGGAACTGCTGAATCACGCTCATCCCGCTGATTACTTCATTAAAACCGTTGTTGATATCGGCCAGATAGCTGCGAACGCGACGCGCTATCGGTGTACTGAAGCGCTGATAAATCAGCATGACGATGAGCACCATGGGGAAAATCAGCATCGCCACCAGCGCCATGCGCCAGTCCAGACTGAACATGGCCACCATCATTGCGCCCACCAGCGCGGCGCTGCGCAGGACCGTCGCGACAACGGTCACATACAGATCCCGGACGACTTCCGTGTCGTTGGTGACCCGGGAAATCAACTGACCCACCGGCTGGGTATCAAACGCAGCGAGCGGCTGACGCAGCGCCGCGTTCATAGCATCGGTGCGTAAACGCTGCACCACGCCAATCGCGGCCCGGTTAAACAGTAACGCCTGCCCGTAATGCAGGGCGGCAGCCAGCAGCTGCAGCAGAATAAAACTCACGACCAGTCCTGCCACGATGCCCCAGGGCATTTGATGCTTCGCCACCAGATTATCGATGAAATAACTCACCAGAACCGGGCCGGTGACTTCGGCGGCAGCGGCAATCCAGAGCATCAACACGGCCAGCGACAGCGATTTGCGCCACGGTTTACCGTAGCTCAGCAGGCGTTTAAGTGTTGGCCACATAGGTTGTGACTTAGCCATGCGGCACTCCTTTTTCCGTTTGATCATCGTCCAGCGCGGCTTCCAGTTGCTGATAGCGATACATATCCCGATACCAGCCCGCCGCGTTGGCCAGGGCAGCGTGGTCGCCTCGCTGCGTCACGGTGCCCTGATGCAGCACCAGAATCTCGCTGGCTTCCGTGAGTGCCGACAGGCGGTGGGCACTGATGATCAACGTGCGGCCTTTGCCCCACAGGCGCAGATTATGCAAAATTTCGTGCTCTGTGCGTCCGTCCACGGCCGACAGCGCATCGTCCAGAACCAGGATCTCCGCATCAAGCAGCAGAGCACGGGCGATTGAAATACGCTGTTTCTGACCGCCGGACAGCATAACTCCGCGCTCCCCGACTTCAGTTTCGTAGCCTTGCGGCAGGCGTAAGATGTCGTCGTGGACGCAGGCCATTTTTGCCGCCTGCTCAATATCCTCCTGACGGGCATCCGGCCTGCCCAGCGCAATGTTATTGGCCACGCTGTCGGAAAACAGAAACGGCGTCTGGCTGACGACGGCGAGACGGCTGCGCCAGCTGTCCAGCCGCAGCTGTGGCAGAGGGATGGCATGGTAGCGGATATCCCCTTGCTGAATATCGAAGTGACGCTGAATCAAACTCAGCAAGGTCGTTTTACCACTGCCGGTCGGGCCGCACAGGCCCAGCATATCGCCCGGCTTGAGTTGAAATTCAACCTGGCTCAGTATCGCACCTGAACTGGCGGGATAGCTGAATTCGCGAATCGAGACCTGTAACGTTCCGGCGCTGTCAGGCAAGGCTTTATCACCGTCTTCAACGACCGGTGCCTCAGAAAGCAGCGCACGAATTCGGCTCCAGGCCGCACTGCCACGCTCAACAATGTTAAACATCCATGCCAGCGCCAGCATCGGCCAGATCATCAATCCCAGGTACATGACAAAGCTGGTGAGCTGCCCCAGCGTCATTTGATCATGCCACACCAGCCAGCTTCCGCCGCCAATCGCCAGCAGGTTGGCAAAGCCAATCGCAATATAAATGGTGGGATCAAAACGCGCATCCACTCGCGCAACGCGCAGGTTTTTCTCTCCGGTATCACGGGCAATATCGGCGAACTGCGCCGACTGATGTTGCTCCAGCCCAAATGCCTTAATCATTCGGATGCTGGTAAGGCTCTCTTGCGTCTGATCGTTCAGGCTGGAAAAGGCCGCCTGCGCCAGTTTGAAACGGTTATGCAGCTGCTCGCCATAGCGGTGAATGACCAACGCCATGAATGGCATCGGTATTAGCGATATCAGCGTCAGTTGCCAGCTGATTTGCGTACTCATGGCAATTAACACAACGCATCCCATGACCAGAGAATCCACCAGCGTCAGCACGCCTTCACCGGCAGCAAAAACCACCCGATCGACGTCGTTGGTAGCGCGGGCAATGAGATCGCCGGTTCGGTGACGCAGGTAAAACGCCGGCTGCTGACGGCTGAGCTGACGATAAAAATCCTCTCGCAGCTCAACGGCCAGTTGGTAGGATGCGCCAAACAGCAGCACGCGCCAGACATAGCGCAGCAGATAAACCACCACGGCGGTCAGCAGCATAATGCCAATCCACATCAGGATGTGTCGGGCATCCATGTTTTGGTGGGTCACGCCGTCCACAATCACCCCGACAATCCACGGCGGCAGCAACTGCAGAACAGCAATAACGATCAGTAAGGTGACGGCGCCCAGATAACGCCGCCACTCACGGATAAAATACCAACTTAACTGGCTGAATAATCGCACAAGGCTGCTCTCAATCTCAGATACTCAGGGGCCAACAGGCAGGGCTGTCGTGTATTTAATCTCTTCCATCGCGAAGCTGGAGGTCACATCGATCAGGCCTGTTACACCATTAACTAAACGCTTATAAAAGGCATCATAACTTTTCATGTCGGCAACCTGAATACGCAGTAAATAATCGTATTCACCGGCCATACGGTAAAAGCCCATCACTTCCGGCATGCTCTGCACCACCGAGACGAATTCCTGATACCAGGTTTTGCTGTGCTGGGTGGTTTTGACAAACATAAAGGCCGTGAGAGAGAGGCCAAGCTTTTCATTATCCAGCAGAGCGACCCGCCCGCGAATAATGCCGTCTTCTTCCAGCTTTTTCAGGCGCTTCCAACAGGGCGTGGTGGTGAGATTAACCGCATCTGCCAGTACCTGGAGTGAAGTGGTGCAGTCCTGCTGCAGCATAGCCAACAGTTTAAGGTCAATTTTATCTGGCATATGGCCCTCCGGTAGAAATTTTTTCTCCATTACCGCCATTTTAACGCAAAACCAGCAAGCTCTTTTTCCTGCACGTGCCTTAAAATAGTGACTTTCATCCGACCGGAAATGAACGCCATGTCAACATGCTGGGTACGCCACGCGATTAACGAAATTAACGCTGATTTTCAACGCTCAGCGGACACACACTTAATTCGCTTCAGTTTGCCGGATTTTCCGGGCATCAGGTTCTATCTCAAAGATGAAAGCACGCATCCCAGCGGAAGCCTGAAACATCGTCTGGCGCGCTCCCTGTTTCTGTACGCCCTGGCCAACGGTTGGATCAAACAAGATACGCCGGTTATTGAGGCCTCTTCGGGCAGTACGGCCGTGTCAGAAGCCTATTTTGCCCGCCTGCTGGGCTTGCCTTTTATTGCCGTCATGCCCGCCAGCACCGCGAAGCGCAAAATTGAGCAGATCACCTTCTACGGCGGTCAGTGTCACTTTGTCAGCGATCCCTGTCAGCTCTATGCAGAATCCGAGCGCCTCGCCCGGGAACTGAACGGCCATTTTATGGATCAGTTTACCTACGCGGAACGGGCCACCGACTGGCGTGGCAACAACAACATTGCTGAAAGCATCTTCCGTCAGATGGCAAACGAACCCTTTCCCGTTCCTCACACTCTGATAATGAGTGCCGGCACTGGCGGTACCTCGGCCACGCTGGGACGCTATATTCGCTATCAGGGATGCGATACGCGATTACTGGTCGTTGATCCGCAGCATTCCGTTTTTTATGACTACTGGCACAACCGTGACACCACCCTGACCAGCAATCGTGGCAGTATGATTGAAGGCATTGGTCGTCCACGCGTCGAGCCTTCCTTTCTGCCCGATGTGATTGACGAAATGCTTCGCGTACCGGATGGCGCATCCATTGCCGCCATGCTGAAGCTGGAAACGCTGCTGGGACGCAAACCGGGCCCGTCTACCGGCACCAACTTCTGGGGCATGATGCAGGTGGCAAAACGCTTACGCGATAATCGTGAGCAGGGCTCGCTGGTGACACTGCTGTGCGACAGCGGAGAACGTTATCCTGATACTTACTATCAACCTGAGTGGGTTGCCGAGCACATTGGTGATATTACGCCCTGGCAGCGCGAACTGGGCTAGCACGCGATCAGACCTTGACTAACGGGGTTAGAAGAGCCGGATCGGGCCAGTTATTGCCCCCCGCAGCTGTTCAGGCGCGCGTTCAGGTATTACCATAAGCACCAATTTTTATTATTGGGACGTGCCATGAAACGCGCCGTTGTCGTATTTAGCGGTGGACAAGACTCCACCACCTGCCTGGTTCAGGCCTTACAGCATTACGATGAAGTGCACTGTGTGACCTTCGACTATGGTCAGCGTCATCGTGAAGAGATTGACGTGGCCCGGGACCTTTCCCTGAAGCTGGGCGCCCGAGCGCACAAGGTACTCGATGTGACCATGCTGAATGAACTGGCCGTCAGCAGCCTGACGCGAGACAGCATTCCGGTTCCCGCTTATGATCCCAAGGCGAGCGGCCTGCCGAGCACTTTTGTACCGGGCCGCAATATTCTGTTTCTGACCCTGGCCTCGGTTTACGCGTATCAGGTTGAGGCGGAAGCCGTCATCACCGGCGTGTGCGAAACCGACTTCTCTGGTTACCCCGACTGTCGCGACGAGTTCGTCAAAGCGCTAAACCACGCGATCAGCCTTGGCATGGCGCGCGATATTCGTTTTGAAACCCCGCTGATGTGGCTTAATAAAGCCGAAACCTGGGCGCTGGCCGATTACTGGCAGCAGCTTGGGTTGATCCGCGAAGAGACGCTCACCTGTTATAACGGCATTAAAGGTGACGGCTGTGGCGAATGTGCCGCCTGTCATCTGCGATCAAAGGGCCTGAATGCTTATCTGCAGGATCGCCCCGCTATTATGTCAGCCATGAAGGCAAAAACCGGTTTGCAATAACCTCAAACGCGGCGGCGACAGATAGCCGCCGCCTTGATGACATGCGTTATGACATCAGTTAAGACATCAGTCTTTCCAGTCGCTGCCGCAGTTCGCCTTCCAGCGGGACGGCTTTCTGGGAACGCAGATCGATGCACACGAAGGTCAGTGCCGCATCCGCAACAACGGTTTCACCACCCGCTAAAAGAACCCGCTGAGAAATGATGCCGCTTTTTCCATTGAGCTGCGTGATGTCGCTGCTGATCTCCAGTACATCGCCCAGCACCGCCGGGCGACGATAATTGATGTTGATGTTTACCACCACAAAGGCCAGTTTCTGCTCAAGCAGCCAGTTAAAGGCGTCCGCTTCTTCCAGCCATTGCCAGCGCGCTTCTTCTAAAAACTCCAGATAACGAGCATTGTTAACGTGCTGATAGACATCCAGATGATAGCCGCGCACTTTTATCGTGGTCTGCATTCCTGTTCTCCTGCTGCTATAAATTAACTGGTTGGACCTGTTCACTTTAGCAGAGTCCGCCCGCAGCAGCAGGTTAAGCATCAGAGTTGCGCATCACTTCACAATTTCAGACGCGACAGGTTTCTCTCAACCAGGGCATTGCCAAAGCCGGGCACCTCTTTCAGCTGATCGATAGCCGTAAACGGCCCGTACTCTTCACGATAGCTGACGATAGACTGCGCCTTCTTAAGGCCCACCCCGTTCATCGCCTTTGATAATTGCTCTGCCGTCGCGTCGTTTATGCTGACCTGCTCCTGCTGCGGCATGGAAACCTGCGCGGCCTGGGTTTCACTTGGGGTTTCTGCCGCTGAAAGAGGCATTTGATAAAGCGCGCCACACAGGGCGAGGGAAAGATAAAAGGCGTGTAAGTTGGGTTTAGCCATGCTGTGTTTCTCCTTGTGTTAAACAGCTGGCTCAGGTTGTCACGACAATGAGATGGCCTCAAACGGCAAAGGTTAGAAATGGAAAAGGCCGCATAAGCGGCCTTGGGTTGTTTCAGTCATTATCTGAAATTTGCGAGGATCACTGCATCTGCTGGGCAGCGGCACCGTATTTGATTTTGGCCTCTTTACGCAGATTTTGCAGCAATGCTTCAAAGGCAAGCTGCGCGTTGTTCTGCGTGACGCCTTTGACCATTTCATTAATCTGAGCCTGTGGCATCGTACCGGTGCTGACCTTATCCACCGCCACCAGAACCACATTGCCCTGCATATCTTCGCTGACGCCCCAGGAGGGTTTGTTATCCTCAGGCTGTGGCAGGTTAAAGGCAGCCTGTGCCACCGGATCCTGCGTATTTCGATCAACCGTCTTACTGGCGCTCAGGGTCAGGCCTGCTGTTTTAAGCACATCCTGTTTTCCGGCCTTAAGGTCGGCTAACAGTTTATCGGCCTGGGCTTTAGCCTGCTGCGTCGCTTTGTCATGTTTCAACGTGTCGATAATCTGTGCTTTAACCTTCTCCAGCGGTTCAACCGCTTCAGGTTTGTGCTCACTGATACGCAACACGAAGGCACGATCGCCATCCACACTGATAATGTCAGAGTTATTGCCTGGCGCGCCATTTTGTCCCAGAAGCCCGCCGTTGAAAATGGCCTGTTTCACCGCGTCAAAATCGAGATCTTTCGGCACGTCGTCACGGCTAAACCAGCCCGTTTCTGTGGCTTTCATGCCCGACGCCTGCTCTGCTCCCGCAAGAGACTCATTGTCATTGCTGGCCGCTTCACTCACCTTCTGCTGCAGCTTATAGAAGGCATCCACTGCTTTTTCCTGCTTGACCTCATCCGCCACCTCACTGCGCACGTCGGCCAGCGGCTTGACCTGCTCAGGGATGATGTCGTCGAGGCGCGCGATCAGGAAGCCAACGGAAGACTTGATAACGCCTGACTGCTGGCCTTTCTCTTTCAGCCCGGCATTTTTCAGCTCATCCGGCGTGGTAGAAGGTTCCAGCCAGCCCATATCGCCCCCTTTGCGGGCAGAGATCGGGTCAATGGATTTGGTTTTCGCCAGTTCGGCAAAATCAGCACCGCTTTTCAGCTGAGCCAGAATGGCGTTGGCATCGGCTTCCGTTTTGGTCTGAATGACGCTGTAGCGATCGCGCTGTGGCTGGGTGTAATCCGCTTTATGCTGATCGTACCAGGCCTGAATATCCGCATCGCTGGCGTTTTCCTGCATGGCTGCAGCATCCAGTTTGATATAGCTGACCCGGAACTGTTCAGGCGACATAAAGCTGTTTTTATGCTGCTGATAATACTGGTTGATCTCGTCATCGTTCACGGTCTGCTTCGCCGCAAGTGCATTCACGTCCAGGGTTGCGGTCTGAATATCGCGCTTCTGTGCCACCAAATCCACCAGCTTGCTGGTTTCATTTTTCAGCATAAAGTCGGTGTTGGCGATGGCGTTGATGAGCTGCTGTGTCGCCAGCTGCTTGCGCAGCGCTTCCGCATACTGGTCGGCAGTAAAGCCCATGTTGCCGATCATCGCGTTATATTTGGCGTTATCAAACTTACCGTTCGTCTGGAAAGCAGCCTGATTGAAAATCGCCTGCTTAACCTGATCGTCACTGATGGCAATGTGCAGATCTTTGATATAGCTGTCCAGTAAGGCCTGATCGATCAGCTGCGACAGCGCCTGCTGGCGCATCTGCTGCATGTAACCATCGTTACCTGCAAGCTGCGAGAACTGATCGCCCAGCATTTGCTGCTGGCGGTTACGTTCGCTGTTAAATGCCTGATCTAACTGCGCCCGGCTGATCTCCTGACCATTCACTTTGGCCGCATAATCATTGTTGCCGCCAATCAGATAGTTGCCAACGCCGGTCAGCACAAAGGAGAGAATGATCAACCCCAAAATAATCTTGAGCACGACATGGTTCGACGCCGCGCGTAAATTGTCCATCATGGTATGACAACACTCCGCTGTAGTGTGAATGTAAAGCCCTGTCGCAATAACGCCCTCTTCCCGGCGCATTACTCAGCTGCAAATCTTGCTGGCAGCAATAATCCTGTTGAGACAAGCCTTGCGACCTTTACTGCCTCTCTGGATATAAAAAAGGCACATCTTATCGATGTGCCCGTATGTTACATGAGAACGCGTTAACCGTCCTCTAATCCACTCAAGAAAATGTGTTAATGAGTGGTGGCGTTATCATTAGTTGACAGCGTCTTTCAGTGCTTTACCTGCACGGAAACCCGGTACTTTACCTGCCGGGATAGTGATCTCTTTACCGGTTTGTGGGTTACGGCCTGTGCGCGCTGCGCGCTCACGTACTGAGAAAGTGCCGAATCCCACCAGCGCCACTTCATCTCCGCCTTTCAGCGCATCAGAAACAGAGCCCATAAATGCATCTAATACACGTCCTGCTGCTGCTTTAGAAATGTCAGCATCAGCAGCAATTTTATCGATCAGTTGTGACTTATTCACTCTATTCATCCCCTCTTTATTATTTCACATCGTACCCACGCTTCCTGTCGGGTACGAACGCGCAGCAAGTTATATCAAGCCTTATATGCTGAAACAACGGTAATCCTCTTATAACGATGGTTCAGCAGCCACCTAAATTAGCGGCACAAAAAAAAGCTGGCAAGCACCAATTGGTGTTGCCAGCTCTGCTTTTTAACGGTTTATGCCATTAATCACTATTTTGCGGTCGCGACCTGCATGCCGTAAGGCGCGTTTTCCAGCGCAAGGTTCAATACTTCTTCGATGCGCTTGACCGGATGGATTTCCAGATCGGCAATCACGTTCTGTGGAATTTCTTCCAGATCGCGCTTGTTCTCGTCCGGAATCAGGACCACTTTAATGCCGCCACGGTGCGCGGCCAGCAGCTTCTCTTTCAGTCCACCGATCGGCAGCACCTGACCACGCAGCGTGATCTCGCCGGTCATCGCTACATTCGACCGCACCGGGTTACCCGTCAGACAGGACACCAGCGCCGTACACATCGCAATACCGGCACTCGGGCCGTCTTTCGGTGTTGCCCCTTCTGGTACGTGCACGTGGATATCACGTTTTTCGTAAAAATCACCGTTGATACCCAGTTTCTCTGCACGTGCGCGCACGACGGTCAGGGCGGCCTGAATCGACTCCTGCATCACTTCACCGAGCGAACCGGTATAGGTCAGTTTCCCTTTACCCGGTACACAGGCGGTTTCGATTGTCAGCAAATCCCCGCCCACTTCTGTCCAGGCAAGACCGGTCACCTGGCCTACACGGTTTTCGCTGTCCGCACGACCATAGTCAAAACGCTGAACACCAAGGAAATCCTTGAGGTTCTCACCATTGATGGTGATGTGCTTTTTGGTTTTATCCATCAGCAGCGTCTTCACGGCTTTACGGCACAGTTTGGACAGTTCACGTTCCAGGCTACGTACGCCGGCTTCACGCGTGTAATAACGAATGATGCCGACAATCGCGCTGTCTTCAACGCTGATCTCAGAGGCTTTCAAGGCATTGCGCTCAATCTGCTTCGGCAGCAAATGCTGTTTCGCGATGTTGAGCTTTTCGTCTTCGGTATACCCCGACAGGCGAATCACCTCCATACGATCCAGCAGCGGTGCTGGAATATTCATGGAGTTTGACGTTGCCACGAACATCACATCGGAAAGATCGTAGTCCACTTCCAGATAGTGATCGTTAAACGCGATATTCTGTTCCGGATCCAGCACTTCCAGCAGTGCGGATGCCGGATCGCCGCGCATATCCGAGGACATTTTGTCGATTTCATCCAACAGGAACAGCGGGTTTTTCACCCCCACTTTCGCCATTTTCTGGATCAACTTGCCCGGCATTGAGCCAATATAGGTGCGGCGGTGACCACGGATTTCCGCTTCATCGCGCACGCCGCCCAACGCCATACGAATATATTTACGGCCAGTCGCTTTTGCAATGGACTGTCCCAGTGAGGTTTTACCCACACCCGGCGGTCCGACCAGGCAAAGAATCGGCCCTTTGATTTTGCTGACGCGACTTTGCACCGCGAGGTACTCAAGGATACGGTCTTTCACGCGTTCCAGACCATAGTGGTCCGTGTCCAGCGTTTCCTGGGCTTTGCGCAGGTCTTTCTTCACTTTACTGCGCGCGTTCCACGGAACCTGCACCATCCAGTCGATGTAGCCGCGCACCACGGTTGCCTCTGCAGACATAGGCGACATCATTTTCAGCTTTTGCAGTTCAGCTTCGGCTTTATCACGCGCTTCCTGCGGCATTTTAGCCGCATCGATTTTGCGTTTTAACGCTTCGTACTCATCAGGCGTATCATCCATCTCGCCTAACTCTTTCTGAATGGCCTTCATCTGCTCATTCAGGTAGTACTCACGCTGGCTCTTTTCCATCTGCTTTTTCACGCGGTTGCGTATGCGTTTTTCAACCTGCAGCAGATCGATCTCAGACTCCATCATCGCCATCAGATATTCCAGACGCTCGTTAACGTCTGACATCTCCAGCACGGACTGTTTGTCTGCGAGTTTCAATGGCATATGCGCCGCAACCGTATCCGCCAGGCGCGCCGCATCATCAATATTGTTCAGGGAGGTTAAGACCTCAGGCGGGATCTTTTTATTCAGCTTGATGTAACCTTCAAACTGATTGATCGCCGTGCGCACCAGCACTTCCTGCTCACGCTCTTCGATCTCTGGTGAAACCAGATATTCGGCCTGGGCTACAAAGTGATCGCCGTTGTCGGCAAGCGTCGTGATGTTGGCACGTTGCAAGCCTTCAACCAGCACTTTCACCGTACCGTCTGGCAGTTTTAGCATCTGCAAAACGGAGGCGATGGTACCCACTGAAAAAAGATCGTTTATGCCAGGTTCATCCGTTGAAGCCTCTTTCTGTGCGACCAGCATGATCTTTTTATCATGATCCATTGCGGCTTCGAGGCACCGAATTGATTTTTCCCGGCCAACAAACAACGGAATTACCATGTGCGGATAAACTACCACGTCGCGCAAAGGCAAGACGGGGATTTCAATGCGTTCAGAACGCTCAGGATTCATAGAGCTCTCTCTTAGTTTCGTGTCCGCCAGGTGATGGGTACCGCACAGGCAGGTATGCGGTTAAACCCACAGGTGTCTGAGTATATGGGGATGATTGTCAGACATTCAATGTCACAACGGTGAGAAATGCAAAAGGGGAAAGATTTTCCCCTTTATAGATGGCACAATGTGGACGATTTGTTTATTTATTCGCCAGAAGCCTGAGCTTCATGCTTGCCATAAATCAGCATGGGTTCAGACTGCCCCTCAATGACTGACTCATCAATCACGACTTTCTCGACGTCGTCCATAGAAGGCAGATCGTACATCGTTTCCAGCAGTGCACCTTCCACGATAGAACGCAGACCGCGCGCGCCGGTTTTACGTGACATCGCCTTTTTCGCAATCGCCGTCAGGGCTTCATCACGGAATTCCAGATCAACGCCTTCCAGGTTAAACAACGCCTGGTACTGCTTGGTAAGCGCATTTTTTGGCTCGCGTAGGATCTGAATCAGCGCCTCTTCACTCAGCTCATTAAGCGTCGCGACGACAGGTAGACGGCCAATGAATTCCGGGATCAGACCAAATTTGATCAAATCTTCCGGCTCACATTGTGACAGCAGCTCGCCTTCTGTTGCTTTCTGCGATTTGCCTTTTACGGTGGCGCCAAAGCCAATACCTGAACCGGTTTCAACGCGTTGTGAGATGACCTTATCCAGCCCGGCAAACGCACCGCCACAGATAAACAAAATTTTCGAGGTATCAACCTGCAAAAATTCCTGCTGCGGGTGCTTACGGCCGCCCTGCGGAGGAACCGCAGCCACCGTACCTTCAATCAGTTTCAACAACGCCTGCTGCACGCCCTCACCTGAGACGTCACGAGTGATTGATGGGTTGTCTGACTTACGTGAAATTTTGTCAATTTCGTCGATGTAGACAATGCCACGTTGCGCTTTTTGCACATCGTAGTCACATTTTTGCAGCAGTTTCTGAATGATGTTTTCAACGTCTTCCCCCACATAACCGGCTTCGGTCAGGGTGGTGGCGTCCGCCATGGTGAAAGGCACATCCAGTAAACGGGCAAGGGTTTCTGCCAGCAGCGTTTTACCGCTCCCGGTAGGACCAATCAGCAGGATATTACTTTTACCCAGCTCGATACCGTTGCTGGTATCACCGTTGCGTAAACGTTTGTAGTGGTTGTACACCGCCACGGCCAGCACTTTCTTGGCCCTTTCCTGACCAATAACGTAATCGTCGAGGTGATGGCGGATCTCATGCGGCGTAGGCAGAGCGCTACGTTCGCGATGCGGGGCAACCTCTTTTATCTCTTCGCGAATAATGTCGTTACACAGATCAACGCACTCATCGCAGATATACACTGACGGCCCGGCAATCAGCTTACGCACTTCATGCTGGCTTTTGCCGCAAAAAGAGCAGTACAGCAACTTTCCTGAACCGTCTTTGCGCTTATCTGTCATCAGTTAACCTCTTCTTATTCTCAGGCCGTACCAGTAGTACAGCACTGGCCGTGGGTACACGGCCGATGTTCATTCAACCCATTATCGCCTTGTCCTGTTAACTATAGACCAGAGACAAGGCGAAGTTAGGGCTTATTGGCGATGCGTCAGGATGGAATCGACCAATCCATACTCTACCGCTTCGCTGGCGGAGAGGAAACGGTCACGCTCGGTGTCACGCTCAATTTCTTCCAAAGACTTGCCAGTGTGCTCGGCCATCAGTTCGTTCATGCGCTGCTTCACCTTCAGGATTTCGCGCGCGTGAATCTCAATGTCAGTTGCCTGTCCCTGATAGCCACCCAGCGGTTGGTGAATCATCACGCGTGAGTTTGGCAGGCAGAAACGCTTGCCCTTCGTCCCGGCAGTCAACAGGAAAGCCCCCATTGAACAGGCCTGGCCCATACAAATGGTGCTGACGTCTGGCTTGATGAACTTCATGGTGTCATAAATTGACATGCCGGCAGTAATCACGCCACCCGGTGAGTTGATATAAAGGTAAATATCTTTTTCCGGATTCTCTGCTTCCAGAAACAGCATCTGGGCCACAATCAGGTTAGCCATGTGATCTTCCACCTGACCGGTAAGAAAGATTACGCGTTCTTTAAGCAGACGGGAATAGATGTCGTATGAACGCTCGCCGCGCGAGGTTTGCTCGACCACCATTGGCACCAACGCATTATGCGGTGCAATAAACTCACGATCGCCACTGTATGACATTACCGTCTCCTGGATAAATTTCGTTGGCAACATTCTGTACCGATTTTACGTAAGACGAGCGACAAAAACTACGCTCTGCCTCTTACCGACAACTTCAGGACGGTTAATCAGTCAGCCGAACTGTTTTTGCATACTCCCTGTATCTTGGGATACTGCTCAGTTGTTTCAAGCATAACAACCTTTTCATCAATCGCTAACCAGGAAAAAGCGATGCGCGAACAATTTGCCTAAAAATTAGCCAAATAGCGACAAACCGACTGGCAGCAAGCGTAATACAGAAAAAAGCCCGCGACTTTGCAGGCGCGGGCTTTAGCACAACCGGTTAAAAAGATGATTAGGCCTGAGCGGTCTGATTCATCAGTTCCTGGAAGTTAGTTTCTTTCTCAGAAACCTTCGCTTTCGCCAGCACGGCTTCAACCGCCTGCTCTTCCAGCGCAACGTTGCGCATGTTGTTCATCAGCTCGTTATTCTTGCTGTAGAACTCGATCACTTCCTGCGGATCTTCGTAGGCAGAAGCCATCTCTTCGATCAGCACTTTCACGCGGTCTTCGTCAGCTTTCAGCTCATGGGTGCGGATCACTTCGCCCAGCAGCAGACCAACAACAACGCGACGTTTTGCCTGCTCTTCGAACAGCTCACGTGGCAGTTCCAGCGCCTGCTTCTCGTCACCACCAAAGCGCTGTGCAGCCTGACGACGCAGAACGTCGATTTCGCTGTCGATCAGCGCAGCTGGCACGTCAATTGGGTTTGCATCAACCAGACCGTCGATAGCCTGGGTTTTCACGCGGTTACGAATAGCGCCTTTCAGCTCACGTTCCATGTTCTTGCGCACTTCGGCACGCAGACCATCAACTGAACCCTCTTCTACGCCGAAACGCTTGATAAATTCTTCAGTCAGTTCTGGCAGTTCACGCGTTTCAACTTTCTTCAACACGATCTCGAACTTCGCGTCTTTCCCTTTCAGGTTTTCCGCATGGTAGTCATCAGGGAATTTCACGTCGATAGTGAACGTTTCGCCTGCTTTATGACCAACAACGCCCTCTTCAAAACCTGGGATCATGCGGCCCTGGCCCATCGCCAGAACGAAATCAGAGGCTTTGCCGCCTTCGAATTCTTCACCGTCAACAGAACCGGTGAAATCAATAGTCGCGCGGTCTTCTGCGCCGGCTGCTGCATCGGTTTCAATCCAGTTAGCCTGCTGCTTACGCAGGGTTTCCAGCATGGTATCGACATCCGCGTCAGTCACCTGAACCTGTGGCTTCTCGACTTCGATGTTTTCCAGGCCTTTCAGCTCAACTTCTGGATACACTTCGAATTCTACCGCGTAGGTAAAGTCCTGACCTTCGGCGTATTCGCCTGGCACGTAGTTCGGTGCGCCAGCCGGATTAATTTTCTCTTTAATGATGGCGTCGACAAAGTTACGCGTCATCAGATCGCCCAGCACGTCCTGGCGCACAGAAGCACCATAGCGCTGTGCCACGATGTTCATTGGCACTTTGCCTTTACGGAAACCATCGATACGGACTTTCTTCGCCACATCCACCAGTTCTTTTTTAACGGCGCTCTCGATGCTGTCAGAAGCGACAGTAATCGTAATGCGACGGCCCAGGCCCTGAGTGGTTTCTACAGAAACTTGCATCTTGTTACCTCAAAAAATCACGTGCTCGGTCAACTTCAGACACCACACATTGGTTAATGCGCCGTATCCAACAACCGGGACGGCTTCCGTGAAGAGAACCTGATCCCTGTTACCAGAAGCGTCCCGAAGACATTCCGGAAAAATAGACGCAGCATTATAGCGGCATCGCTGAGATGAGTCGAGGATGCTAAGTCACCACTTTTCAGGGAGTTTGCTGTTTTTTTGAGCCACAGATCGCATTTAGCCACCCTATAACGCAAAAAACGGCCCGAGGGCCGTTTAAAAGGGGATGCGTTCAGGCGAGTGTGCCAGCCCCGCGACAGTTGGGTGAAGCCAGCACCGTATCCTGCAAACCCTCCCACTCTTTTAAAGTGTAGGTGTGCAGGGCGAGCGCGTGAACGCTGCCGGCCAGTTCTGCACTAAGCTCACCATAAATCGCGCGATGGCGGGCGAGAAAACGCTGGCCGGTGAACACGTCACTCACGATAACCACTTTGAAATGGCTTTCCGAACCGGCAGGCACGTTGTGTCGGTAGCTTTCATCGTGGACCTCCAGATGAGCCGGCTCAAAAGCCAGGCGCAGCTTCTCTTCTATCTGTTCTCGAATCATGGTTTTACCCTCAATGGCGAGCGCTGTGCCCCATCTGTTTAAATATTAGTTGGTTTTCCGCCACTCTTCGCGGTGACGGGCGGAATATTATCATTCCTCTGGGCGTATCGCGCGCCTTATCAGTCTGCTGTTTATGCCAGAAAGCGGGGGCGAAAAACCGCAGCGCTCACTTTACCTCTTGCAGGGGGCTTTATTCACTGCACCGCTTTGCTATGATGGCCGCAGTTTTTGCACACCAACCCATGACACTAACGAGAAAGCGTATGTTGAAAAAACTGTTATTCCCACTGCTGGCTGCCTTTATTCTGGCCGGCTGTGCTTCCAGCAGCAACACACTGACCATTCAACCCAAGATTCAGCTGCCGCAGCGCGATCCCAGCCTGATGGGCATCACCGTCAGCATTAACGGCGCAGACCAGCGCCGCGATCAGGCGCTGGCAAAAGTGAACCGTGATGGCCAACTGGTCAGTCTGACCCCTTCACGCGATCTGCGTTTCTTACTGCAGGAAGTGCTGGAAAAGCAGATGACCGCACGCGGCTATATGGTAGGACCTAATGGCGCAGTGGATCTGCAAATCATTGTGAATAATCTGTATGCCGACGTCACCCAGGGCGACGTGCGTTATAGCATTACGACCAAGGCGGACATTTCTATTATTGCTACCGCGAAAAACGGCAATAAGCAGATCAAAAACTACCGTCAGACCTACAGCGTAGAAGGTGCATTCAGCGCAACTAACCAGAAAATCACCAATGCGGTTAACTCAACGCTGAGCGACGTGATTGCGGATATGGCGCAGGACACCAGCGTCAACGAATTTATCAAGCAGAACGCCCGCTAATTTTGTCCCCTGCCCGGCATGATGCCGGGCCCTTCTCAAGGTCAGTATGAATCACTACTTCCGCGTCTTCCGTCAAAAAAATGCCGCTGTTTTACTCCTGCTGGGATTTGCATCCGGGTTGCCACTGGCCTTAACGGGTGGAACGTTACAGGCGTGGATGACCGTAGATAATATCGATCTGAAAACCATTGGTTTTTTTTCGCTGGTTGGCCAGGCCTACGTATTTAAGTTTCTCTGGTCACCCATGATGGATCGCTACACGCCACCTTTTCTTGGTCGCCGTAAAGGATGGTTGCTGATCACCCAACTGGCGCTAGTGGCCAGCATCATCACGATGGGGTTCATGCAGCCCAGCCGGGATTTGACCCTGATGGCGGCGCTGGCGGTATTGATCGCGTTCTGTTCTGCGTCACAGGATATTGTATTTGATGCATGGAAGACGGACGTATTGCCGCCGGAAGAGCGCGGAAGCGGCGCGGCCATTACGGTTCTCGGTTATCGGCTGGCCATGCTGATATCGGGAGGGCTGGCGTTATGGCTGGCCGATCGCTACCTCGGCTGGCGAGCCACTTACTGGCTGATGGCGCTGTTACTGGTGCCTTGCATTATAGCTACGTTTATGGCTGACGAGCCGGATAACCGCCAGTCCGCGCCCCGCTCATTACGTCAGGCGGTGGTTGATCCGCTGCGGGACTTTTTTAACCGCAACAACGCCTGGCTGCTGATTACCCTGATCATTCTTTATAAACTGGGCGACGCCTTTGCCGCCTCGCTCACCACTACGTTTTTAATCCGTGGCGTGGGCTTCAATCCGGGCGATGTTGGCCTGGTGAACAAGACGCTTGGCCTGCTGGCCACCATTATCGGGGCGCTCTATGGTGGCGTGCTGATGCAGCGCCTGAGCCTGTTTCGCGCTCTGATGATTTTTGGCCTGTTGCAGGCGGTATCCAATTTTGGCTACTGGCTGCTGGCGGTCACCGACAAACACCTGTGGAGCATGGCGAGCGCGGTGTTTATCGAAAACCTGTGCGGCGGGATGGGCACGGCGGCTTTCGTCGCGCTACTGATGACGTTGTGTAATAAATCCTTTTCCGCCACGCAGTTCGCGCTGCTGTCCGCGTTGTCAGCGGTCGGTCGCGTTTACGTCGGCCCTGTGGCGGGTTTTTTAGTCGAATGGTGGGGCTGGCCAACCTTTTATGCCTTTACCGTACTGGCTGGCCTACCCGGCCTGGCGCTGTTAGCATTTTGTCGCAGTACGCTGGATTTCACACAAAAAACCGGGCAGTTTTTGCCGCGTACCCGCTTTGCATCAGGCTACCGCTGGACAAACCGCCTGTTTGCCGGCGGCTGTGGATTGCTGGCTTTATGGCTGCTGGCGCTAGCGCTGGACGCTGCGGGCTTGACTCGCCTGTCGGCCGTGCTGGTTCCCTTGTTTGAGGCCGGTATGACGCTGGCGCTTTGTGGTGTAGTATTCGGTATGGTGCTGGATTATCGTGCGCTGCGAACAGCAGAGGACTCCGCCGTTATCCGATAACGGCTTGTGATTTCGCCGCAATTTCGTACAGTCGATTAAGCGCGCCTAATTTGTCTTTGCGTGTCAATTTACAAAAATTTATTTCACTCACCGGGGGGATTGCCCCCTGAAATTTAAAACCGGTGCGCAATTAATTTGGTTAAAAATAATCGAATAAATGATGCAACATTGTTAAATAATTGGGTGATTAAAGTCAGGGTTATTCCTTTACCACTTTTGTTTGACCCCGTATCCATCTCTTTTTGTTATATTGCCGCCAACTGCTTGTCCACGTTAATAATTTGTCACCGAGAACAACATCTGTGACACCCTTAGCAAAAGGTGTCAACATGGTTCTGACACATCCTTAAGCTGGTTTACACTGCATAAACCTTCCCGTAAAATGCGCGCACACTTAAACGACAATAGAGCCCTTTGTCATTGAGGTCGTTAAATGAGACTCAGTAAATACAATAAAAGTTTGGGGATTTTGTCATTAATCGCAGGCACTTTATTAATGAGTGGCTGCGATAATGCATTGTTAAATCCCAAAGGACAGATTGCGCTGGAGCAACGTTCGCTGATCCTGACCGCTTTTGGTCTGATGATGATCGTCGTGATACCTGCAGTCTTGATGGCCATCTTGTTTGCCTGGAAATATCGGGCTTCAAACACGAATGCCAAATACAGCCCTAACTGGTCACACTCTAACAAAGTGGAAGCCGTGGTCTGGACGATTCCAATCCTGATCATTATTTTCCTTGGTGTGCTGACCTGGAAATCAACCCACGCCCTGGAGCCGAGCAAACCGCTGGTGTCAGACGTGAAACCGGTTGAGATTGATGTCATTGCTTTGGACTGGAAATGGCTGTTCATTTATCCAGAACAAGGTATTGCGACCGTTAACCAGATCGCTTTCCCGGCGAACACACCGGTTAACTTCAAAATCACCTCTAACTCCGTTATGAACTCCTTCTTTATTCCTACGCTCGGTAGCCAGATCTACGCGATGGCAGGCATGCAGACTAAACTGCATCTGATTGCCAACGAGCCAGGAACTTTCGACGGTATTTCCGCCAACTTCAGTGGTCGCGGTTTCTCTGGTATGAAGTTTAAAGCCATTGCCACCAAAGACGACGCGGAGTTCCAGCAGTGGGTTGCCAAAGTTAAAGCGGCACCTAACACGCTGACAACGATGGATGATTTCGAAAAAGTAGCGGTACCAAGCGAAAATCACCCGGTGGAATATTTCTCTTCTGCTAATCCTGAACTGTTCTTGCAGGTCATCAACAAGTTCATGCATAGCCACGGGAAGATGGACATGCCTGAGCATAAAGGCATGGACATGAGTCACACCGCTACCGCGGGAGCCGAGGAATAATACGATGTTCGGAAAATTAACACTGGATGCTATACCGTTCCATGAGCCGATTGTCATGGTCACGGTCGCCGGTATCATCATCGCAGGTCTGGCGCTTGTCGCCGCCATCACTTATTTCGGTAAGTGGAAATATCTGTGGTCAGAATGGTTCACCTCCATCGACCACAAAAAACTGGGTATCATGTACATCATTATGGCCTTCGTCATGCTGCTGCGCGGCTTTGCCGATGCGGTAATGATGCGTACCCAGCAGGTTCTGGCTTCGGCCGGGGAAGCAGGCATACTGCCGCCGCATCACTACGACCAGATCTTCACCGCGCACGGCGTGATCATGATCTTCTTCGTGGCTATGCCGTTCGTCGTGGGCCTGATGAACATCGCGGTACCTTTGCAAATTGGTGCACGTGACGTTGCCTTCCCTTTCCTGAACAACCTGAGCTTCTGGTTTACCGCGATTGGTGTAATCCTGGTTAACCTGTCTCTGGGTGTCGGTGAATTCGCACAAACAGGCTGGCTGGCCTATCCACCGCTGTCGGGGGCAGAGTACAGTCCTGGCGTGGGGGTTGATTACTGGATCTGGAGTCTCCAGCTTTCCGGTATTGGTACCACGCTGACCGGTATTAACTTCTTCGTTACCATTCTGAAGATGCGTGCACCGGGCATGGACCTGTTCAAAATGCCCGTATTTACCTGGGCATCACTGTGCACCAACGTCCTGATCATCGCTGCGTTCCCGGTTCTGACCGTTACGCTGGCACTGTTGACACTTGATCGTTACCTCGGCTTCCATTTCTTTACCAATGATATGGGCGGTAACATGATGATGTACGTCAACCTGATCTGGGTTTGGGGTCATCCAGAGGTGTACATTCTTGTTCTGCCGGTCTTTGGTGTCTTCTCTGAAGTCACTGCGACCTTCTCGAAAAAGCGTCTGTTCGGTTACACCTCGCTGGTATGGGCAACCATCGCCATCACCGTGTTGTCGTTCATCGTTTGGCTGCACCACTTCTTCACCATGGGTGCGGGCGCGAACGTCAACGCTTTCTTCGGTATCATGACGATGATTATCGCCATTCCTACCGGGGTTAAAATCTTTAACTGGCTGTTCACCATGTACCAGGGCCGCATTCAGATGCACTCTGCGATGCTGTGGACCGTAGGCTTCCTGGTCACCTTCTCTGTCGGTGGTATGACCGGTGTTCTGCTGGCGGTACCAGGTGCGGACTTCGTCCTGCACAACAGTCTGTTCCTGATTGCTCACTTCCATAACGTGATTATCGGTGGTGTGGTATTCGGTTGTATGGCCGGTGTGACTTACTGGTTCCCGAAAGCGTTCGGTTTTACGCTGAACGAAACCTGGGGCAAGCGCGCCTTCTGGTTCTGGATTATCGGTTTCTTCGTTGCCTTTATGCCGCTGTACGTACTGGGCTTTATGGGCATGACCCGTCGTCTGAGCCAGGACATCGACCCGCAGTTCCACTCGCTGTTAGTGGTCGCGGCTTGCGGTGCGGCACTGATCGCCTGCGGTATCCTTTGTCAGGTCATCATGTTCTACGTTTCTGTGCGTGACCGCGACCAGAACCGCGATCTCACCGGTGACCCATGGGGCGCGCGTACACTGGAGTGGGCAACCTCTTCACCACCGCCGTTCTATAACTTTGCTGTTATCCCGCATGTGCATGAGCGTGACGCTTTCTGGGAAATGAAAGAGAAAGGCGAAGCGTACAAGCAACCGGCTAAATATGAAGAAATTCATATGCCGAAAAACAGCGGTGCTGCAATTGTGATTGCCGCGTTTGCGACTATCTTCGGTTTTGCGATGATCTGGCATATCTGGTGGCTGGCGGGTGTTTCTTTCGTCGGTATGATCATCAGCTGGATCGTGAAAAGCTTCGACGAAGACGTGGATTACTACGTTCCGGTTGCCGAAGTTGAGAAGATTGAAAAGCAGCACTTTGACGAAATCAGCAAAGCAGGTCTGAAATAATGTCAACTGAAACTGTAAAACACCACCACGACGCCCATGCGGAGCATGGGCATCACGATGCAGGAGCCAATAAAGTCTTTGGCTTCTGGATCTACCTGATGAGTGACTGCATTATCTTCGCAACCCTGTTTGCGACCTATGCAGTGATGGTAAACAGCACCGCCGGTGGTCCGGCAGGCAAAGATATCTTTGAACTGCCGTTCGTGCTGGTTGAAACCGCCCTGCTGTTATTGAGCTCGATCACCTACGGCATGGCCGTTATTGCCATGAACAAGGAAAACAAAGGCGCCGTTATCGGCTGGCTGGCGTTGACCTTCCTGTTTGGTGCGGGCTTTATCGGGATGGAAATCTATGAATTCCATCATCTGATTGCAGAAGGTTTCGGTCCTGACCGCAGCGGCTTCCTGTCCGGCTTCTTTACGCTGGTCGGTACGCACGGTCTGCACGTGACCTCTGGTTTAATCTGGATGGCCGTGCTGATGTTCCAGATCGCTAAACGCGGTCTGAACGCCACTAACCGTACCCGTATCATGTGTCTGAGCCTGTTCTGGCACTTCCTGGACGTGGTTTGGATCTGCGTGTTCACCGTTGTTTATCTGATGGGAGCCATGTAATGAGTCATTCTGTTAACGAACATGGTGCATCACACGGTAGCGTGAAGTCTTACATGATCGGCTTCATCCTTTCTATCATCCTGACGGGAATCCCGTTCTGGATGGTAATGGATGGTAGCGCTTCTCATGGAACCATCCTCGGCGTTGTGCTGGTCTGTGCAGTGGTTCAGGTGCTGGTTCATCTGGTTTACTTCCTGCACCTGGACAGCAAGTCTGAAGGTGGCTGGAACATGGTGGCCATTGTCTTCTCAGCAATCATTATCCTGATTGTTGTCGTTGGCTCACTTTGGATCATGTGGAACCTCAACTACAACATGATGCCCCACTAAAGAGTCTGTGTAATGTTTAAGCAATACCTGCAAGTTACAAAGCCAGGAATTATTTTCGGGAATTTAATTTCTGTGATTGGCGGATTTTTGCTGGCCTCTAAGGGCAGCATTGATTACGCCCTGTTTCTCACCTCGCTGGTTGGCGTGTCACTGGTGGTTGCCTCAGGTTGTGTATTCAACAACGTGATCGACCGCGACATCGATATCAAGATGGAGAGAACCAGAAATCGGGTGCTGGTTAAAGGCCTTATCTCCGCGAAAGTTAGCCTGGTTTACGCCACTGTGCTGGGTATTGCTGGCTTTGCACTGCTGTATTTTGGTGCTAATCCGCTGGCCATGTGGCTGGCGGTGATGGGCTTCGTGGTATACGTTGGCGTTTACAGCCTGTATATGAAGCGTCATTCCGTTTACGGTACGCTGATTGGCAGCCTGTCCGGCGCTGCGCCGCCGGTCATTGGCTACTGCGCCGTGACCAACGAGTTTGATGCCGGTGCCTTAATCCTGCTGGCTATTTTTAGCCTGTGGCAGATGCCGCACTCTTATGCGATTGCTATCTTCCGCTTTAAGGATTACCAGGCCGCCAACATCCCGGTGTTACCGGTGGTGAAAGGTATCTCGGTGGCGAAGAATCATATTACGCTCTATATCCTGGCGTTTATGATCGCCACGCTGATGCTGACGCTCGGTGGCTACGCAGGCTACAAATATCTGGTCGTCGCATCTGCCGTTAGCGTGTGGTGGCTGGGAATGGCGCTGTCAGGCTACAAAACCTCAAACGATCGTGTTTGGGCACGTAAGCTGTTCGTTTTCTCGATTGTGGCGATCACGGCCCTGAGCGTCATGATGTCGGTTGACTTTATGACGCCAGCATCGAAAGACCTGCTGACCTACGTGCGCTAATGTGTACTGCAACAGCATGAAACGGGCGCGATTTTCGCGCCCTTTCTTTTTGTTACGACTGCTTAAGAACTATTGTTTTACCCGCCCGCTCTCCCTACCTAAAATAAATGCAGCACATCAACAGAGGTTGGAATGAACGATAACAAAATGACTCCGGTGGAGCTGCGCGCCACATGGGGCCTTGGCACGGTCTTTTCCCTGCGCATGCTGGGAATGTTTATGGTCCTGCCGGTGTTGACCACCTATGGCATGGCGCTCCAGGGAGCGAGTGAAACCTTAATTGGCGTGGCAATCGGCATCTACGGTCTGGCTCAGGCCATTTTCCAGATCCCCTTTGGCCTGCTGTCCGATCGTATCGGACGCAAGCCGCTGATCGTCGGCGGCCTGCTGGTCTTCGTCCTTGGCAGCGTTATTGCGGCCAGCACCGATTCAATCTGGGGCATTATTCTGGGGCGAGCGCTGCAGGGCTCAGGTGCAATTGCTGCTGCGGTCATGGCGCTGCTGTCCGATTTAACCCGTGAACAAAACCGCACTAAAGCGATGGCGTTTATCGGTATCAGCTTTGGCGTGACCTTTGCCATCGCAATGGTCTTAGGCCCGATCGTCACACACAAGCTGGGCCTGAACGCGCTGTTCTGGATGATCGCGATGCTTGCTTCGCTGGGCATAGCGATTACGTTGTGGGTTGTCCCCTCCTCTTCTCATCACGTGCTAAATCGTGAATCAGGGATGGTGCGCGGCAGCTTCAGTAAAGTGCTGGCCAATCCCCGATTGATCAAACTGAACCTGGGCATCTTCTTTTTACATATCTTGCTGATGTCGAGCTTTATCGCCCTGCCCGACCAGTTTGAACAGGCTGGCCTGCCGCCGTCAGAACACTGGAAGGTCTATCTGATCACCATGCTGATTGCGTTTGCCGGTGTGGTGCCCTTTATCATCTACGCCGAAGTGAAGCGCAAGATGAAGCGGGTCTTTGTCGGCTGCGTAGGCATGATGGTCATCGCCGAAATCGTTTTATGGGGCGCCCAGGGGCATTTCTGGACGCTGGTTGTCGGCGTGCAGCTGTTTTTCCTGGCCTTCAACCTGATGGAAGCGATTCTGCCATCGCTGGTGAGTAAGGAGTCACCCGCTGGCTATAAAGGCACTGCTATGGGACTGTATTCCACCAGCCAGTTTCTGGGCGTCGCCATTGGAGGCAGCCTGGGCGGCTGGCTGTTTGGTCATTTCGATGCACAAACCGTGTTTATGGTCGGGGCGATTGTGGCCGCAGCCTGGCTGTTTGTTAGCATGACCATGCAGGAGCCGCCTTATGTAAGCAGCCTGCGTCTGGTGCTGAGCGATGCCGCGCTGGCCGTGCCCACGCTGGAAAAACGCCTGAAAGCACAGCCCGGCGTTTCATCCGTACTGATTGTGCCGGAAGAGAAAAGCGCCTACATCAAGATAGACAGTAAGGTCACCAGCCGGCCTGAGCTGGAAGCGCTGATCGGCAGCTGCTAGTCGCGAGCGGCACTTCACTGCACACGGTTGTAGAGAAAGGTTGAGTCAGTTGGTGTCAGTCATGTCGCCGCAAACCATGTGAAAAAGGTGCCCTGCTTCAGGCACCTTTTTTTCACCCGGTAATTGAGTGGCTCACAACGACATATCCACCACAATGCGGCCTTCAATTTTCCCCGCCTGCATCCGGGCAAAGATAGCGTTAATATTGCTAAGCGGTTCCACCGCCACGCTGGCTTTCACTTTATGACGGCTGGCAAAATCCAGCGCCTCCTGTAAATCCTTACGCGTTCCGACGATAGAACCCCGCACCGTAATGCCGTCCAGCACCATATTGAAAATAGACAGATCGAATTTGCCAGGCGGCAAGCCATTTAACACCATGGTGCCTCCGCGACGTAAGGTGCCGATGGCCTGTTCAAAGGCTTTCGGTGATACCGCCGTGACCAGCACCCCGTGCGCGCCGCCAAAGTGCTCATGAAACACTCTGGCCGGATCGACGTTTCTGGCATTCGCCACCACGCTGGCGCCCAGGCGCTGGGCAAAGGCCAGCTTATCATCGTCGATATCGACAGCCGCCACGTTCAGCCCCATCGCGACGGCATACTGGATGGCCATGTGGCCTAACCCACCAATCCCGGAAATCACCACCCAGTCACCGGGTTTAGTGTCGGTCATTTTCAATCCTTTATAGACCGTCACGCCCGCACAGAGCACCGGTGCCACCTCGTTAAATGCGAGGTTTTCGGGGATAATGCCGACATAGTTGGCGTCCGCCACGCAGTACTCAGCAAAGCTGCCGTTAACTGAATAGCCGGCATTTTGCTGGCTGTGACACAGCGTTTCCCAGTTATCCAGGCAATGTTCGCAGTGGCCACAGGCCGAATAGAGCCAGGGGATCCCCACCCGATCGCCTTGCTTCAGGTGGTGCACGTTATCCCCCACCGCCACCACGTGCCCAACGCCTTCATGGCCCGGTATAAAAGGCGGAACCGGCTTCACCGGCCAGTCCCCCTCTGCGGCATGCAGATCCGTATGGCACACGCCGGTTGCGGCGATTTTTACCAGAATCTGCCCCGCCCCAGGCTGAGGTACGGGCACCTGCTCAATCACCAAGGGTTCGCCGAACGCTTTAACAACCGCTGCCTTCATCATCGTTTTCATTTGCATTGTCATGATTTACGCTCCATGGAGGTAGGTTTAAAACAACCCCAGCGGGGCCGTGTCATAGCAGACTAATAAGTTTTTGGTCTGCTGGTATTGATTGAGCGCCATTTTGTGTGTTTCGCGACCCACGCCGGACTGCTTATAGCCGCCAAAGGCAGCGTGGGCCGGATAGATGTGATAACAGTTGGTCCAGACGCGCCCGGCTTTGATGGCCCGCCCCATGCGATAGGCGACATTGCTGTCCCGCGTCCAGACGCCCGCCCCCAAGCCAAACTGGGTTTCATTGGCGATGCGCAAGGCTTCAGCCTCATCTTTAAAGGTGGTGACGCCGATAACCGGGCCAAAAATTTCTTCCTGAAAACAGCGCATGCTGTTGCTGCCTTTAATCAGCGTGGGCTGAATATAGAAACCGTTATCCAGTTCGGACGATATCAAGGCCCGCTCTCCGCCAGTCAGGATCTCGCCCCCTTCGTCGCGGGCAATCTCGATATAGGACAAAATTTTATCGAACTGCTGACGCGAAGCCTGGGCGCCAATCATCGTGTCGGTATCGAGCGGATCGCCGCGACGAATGGTGGCGACTTTGGCCATCACCCGCTCCATGAAAGGCGCGTAAATGGACTCATGGATTAGCGCACGGGACGGACAGGTACACACCTCGCCCTGATTAAAGAAGCCCAGCACCAGTCCTTCCACCGCCTTGTCAATAAAGTCCGGCTCGCCATTCAGGATGTCGGCGAAATAAATATTTGGCGATTTCCCGCCCAGCTCCACGGTACAGGGAATAATATTTTCTGCGGCACAGGCCATGATATGACGCCCCACCGGCGTAGAACCGGTAAAGGCGATTTTGGCAATGCGTTTACTGGTTGCCAACGCTTCGCCCGCCTCGCGGCCAAAACCCTGTACCACATTTAGCACGCCTGCAGGAAACAGGTCGCCGATCATCTCCATCAGCAGCGTAATGCCCAGCGGCGTTTGCTCCGCAGGCTTAAGCACCACACAGTTACCGGCAGCCAGGGCCGGCGCCAGCTTCCATGCGGCCATCAGCAACGGAAAATTCCAGGGAATAATTTGCCCCACCACGCCCAGCGGTTCATGAAAATGGTAGGCCACGGTTTTTTCGTCGATCTCGCCAGTGCTGCCCTCCTGCGCGCGCAGGCACCCTGCGAAGTAACGAAAATGGTCGGACGCCAGCGGCAGATCGGCATTGAGCGTTTCCCGAATCGGTTTGCCGTTGTCCCAGCTTTCCGCCACGGCCAGGGTTTCGAGACTGGCGTCAATGCGGTCAGCCACCTGGAGTAGCAGATTAGATCGGGTTTGTACGGAGGTTTTTCCCCAGGCTTCTGCAGCCCGGTGCGCGGCATCCAGCGCTAAATCAATATCGCGCGCATCGGAACGAGGAAAACGGGCAATGTCACTGCCGTTGACGGGTGAGGTATTCATGAAGTACTCACCACTCAGTGGCTCGATAAATTTGCCATCGATATAGTTGCCGTAGGCAGATTTAAACGTCACTAACGCACCAGGCGTGCCGGGATGGGCATAACGCATCGCAAACTCCTTCTGTAGGGTAGACAGGCAGCGGCATGTTGATTTTTTAACGGATAGCGCGCTGTTACCTGACGTTTGCAGGGCCTGTGCCAACTTCCCTTGCGCGCTGAAAGTTCAGATAAAAAAGTTAATAATCAATCACCTGAACGGTAATCTCACAGACGTACAGTGTGGACTAACCGGTTTTGATCCCGCTTTGTGTTGCAAATCGCAACACCGCTAAAACCAAAGCGCTACAATCCCGCTACACTTTTCCGAGCGCACGAGGTTATTCATGCAGCACAAGGTTTCCGATGCCCTGTTGCCCGCTATCGATAACAACCCCCTGCTGAGTGATTCCTGGCTACGCAGCCAGCTCTACGGGCTGGATCGTTCGGCCGATGATTTTCCGCGCGTACGTCAGGCCGAGCTGACAGAGCTGGTGGCCAGTCATACCGACCTTCAGCAGTTTGCTCAGCCCGTCATGCACAAGCTGGCTCAGAAGGTGACGCAGATGCAGTCGGTGGTCATTCTGTCTGACGCGGCAGGCCGGGTGCTGCACACCTTTGGCGAGATGCAGGCGATGCAAAAAGCACAGCGTTTCGCCCTTGCCCCTGGCAACATCTGGAGCGAATGTGGCCGTGGCACCAACGCCATTGGTACGGCGCTGGCAATAGACGACGGTTGTGAAATCGAGGGTAATCAACACTTCCTGACCCGCAATCAGGGGCTTTACTGTGCCGCCATGCCGCTGCAAATGCCCAACGGGCAGATTGCGGGGGTGCTGGATGTCTCCGGCCCTGCACATTTTTCCCATGCCCATACGTTTGCCTGGGTCAAACAGGCGGCACGGCACATTGAGTATCTGTGGGTTAAGCAGAGCCTGCATCCCCAACAATGGCTGATGAGCCTGCACAGCGACGCGCACCGGCTAGACAGCCCGGATGAGCTGCTGCTGGTGTTTTCAGACAACGTTCTGACTGCCGCAAATCGGCTGGCCCTGCGTGAGCTTGGCCTGCACGCCGAACAGCTTGGCGTCATCACATTTCAGCAGCTGTTTCCTCACGGCGATCTGCGGGCCACCACGCTGCCAACGCCGGTGATGATCGGATCCCAGTCTTATTATTTTCGTCTGCGTGCGCCCACCCGAACCTGCTTCAGCGTAGCAGCAGACCCTGCGCGTCCGCTGCCTTTCTCACTGCAACATGAGGGAGATAAAATGGTACGGCTGCTGAATGCCGGCGTTTCATTATGCATTCGCGGGGAAACCGGCAGCGGAAAAGAGTACGTCAGCCGCGCGTTACATCAGCAGAGCCGCTGGCGGGAAGGAAAGTTTGTGGCGATTAACTGCGCCGCGATTCCGGAATCCTTGATCGAATCAGAACTCTTTGGCTACCAGCCGGGGGCATTTACCGGTGCCAGCAAAAATGGCTACATCGGTAAAATCCGTGAGGCCGATGGCGGCCTCCTGTTTCTGGATGAGATCGGCGATATGCCACTGGCGCTGCAAACCCGGCTCTTACGCGTGTTACAGGAAAAAGAGGTCGCGCCGCTGGGATCGAGTCAGAGCTGGCCAGTTAACCTGGCCGTGATCAGCGCGACACATCGGGATCTGGCGCAACGTGTCGCACAAGGCGCCTTCCGCGAGGATCTCCTGTACCGGCTGCAGGAATTTTCTTTCACGATCCCGCCGCTGCGTGAGTGGTCTTCTCTTCCGGCGTTTATCACGCAACTCTGGCACGCGCTGGGCGGCGGCGCGCGTCAGATCGGCCTGTCTTCCGAAGTGCTGGCGACATTAACGCGCTATTCCTGGCCGGGCAACGTGCGCCAGCTACGCAGTCTGATGAAAGTCTTGCTGGCGCTGGCGGAAGATGGCGATAGCGTGGAGATCACGCATTTACCTGAGGAGTACCGCAGCGGCAACGCCGCGGCATCACCCGCGCGCCAGCAGCATGACGATCGTCTGATAAAAGCGACGTTGCAGCAGTTTAACGGCAACATCAGCAAAACGGCGCAGGCGCTCGGCGTTGCGCGCAGCACGCTGTATCGTCGCGCTGCACGCGAGAAGTGAGCTTAATCGCGGAAGTTTTTAAACTGGAATGGCTGGCCCAGATTGCCCCCGCGCACCAGCGCCATCGCCCCCTGCAGATCGTCGCGTGACTTGCCGGTGACGCGCAGAGATTCACCCTGAATCTGGGTCTGCACTTTCAGCTTACTGTCTTTGATCAGCTTCACCAGCTTCTTCGCCACATCGGCTTCAATGCCTTTTTTCATTTTGGCATCCAGGCTCCAGCTCTTGCCGCTGTGCTCAATTTCTTCCGGCACGTCCAGAGCCGCGCCTTCAATGCCGCGCTTGAGCATTTTTTCACGCAGAATATCGACCAGTTGCTTTACCTGAAAGTCAGATTCACTGATGACTTTAATGGTTTCATTTTTTTCGTTGAGTTCGTAACTGGCGGTGACGTTACGAAAATCGAAACGGGTGGACAGTTCACGGTTAGCGTTCTCTACCGCATTGCGAACTTCCTGCATGTCGACTTCTGAAACAATATCGAAAGATGGCATCTCTTCTTCTCCTGAGGCTAAACTGGCATGCATAATACGCGTCTTAGGCCACTAAATAAAATCACGCTGTGCAGCGCTATACTTAACCCATTGTCACAGCGCATAAATAATACGCCCGCGAGCGGGAGGCAGCATGAAAATAACCGTATTAGGATGCGGCGCGCTAGGCCAGGTCTGGCTTACCGCCCTTGCCCATTCTGGACATGATGTACAGGGATGGCTGCGTGTCCCCCAGCCCTACTGTTCAGCCAACGTAATTGATCCTCTGGGTCGCATGTCGAACCGGACCTTTATTGCCAACGATCCGCTGTTTCTGGCCCAGAGTCAGCTGCTGCTGGTCACGCTGAAAGCCCCTCAGGTGTCGACAGCCGTTAAAAATCTGGAGAGCGTGATGGCGGAAAACTGCCCTGTGCTGCTGCTGCATAACGGAATGGGGACGCTGGGGGAATTAAAGGGCCTGCGACAGCCGCTGTTGCGCGGCATTACCACGCACGCCGCCATGCGGGACGGAACGGTAATTAAACATGTCGCCAGCGGCGTCACGCATATTGGTCCCGGCAACCGTAAAAGCGAAGGCTGGAGCGCGATTGCCGACGTTCTACATGATGCACTGCCCGACGTCGCCTGGCATGACAACATCCGGGCCGCCTGCTGGCGCAAACTGGCGGTTAACTGCGTGATAAACCCGCTAAGCGTGGAGCACGATTGTCAAAACGGCGCGCTCCGCCAGTACAGCCGTGAAATACACACCCTGTGCGATGAAATCAGTTGGGTGATGGAACGAGAAGGCCAGTCCGTTGACAGTCAGAGTCTGCAAGATCAGGTATTCGATGTGATTGAAACGACGGCGGCGAATACGTCGTCGATGCTGCAGGATATTCGCGCACAGCGGCTGACGGAAATTGAATACATCTCTGGTTTCCTGCTGCGCCGGGCACGCACCCACGGCCTCGTGTTGACAGAAAACACGCGCCTGTATGACATGATTAAACGCAAGGAGTCTTTTTATGGGCGCGAACGCCTCAGTACTGGTCTGTCTGGCTCATGGCAGTGAAGAAATCGAAGCGGTCACCACGCTGGATCTGCTGGTGCGTGGCGGGATAAAAACGGTTACCGCCAGCGTGGAAAGCGATGGCAGCCGTGAAATCCTCTGCTCGCGCGGCGTCCGCCTGCTGGCCGATGTCCCGCTGGTCGAGGTGGCAGATAACGCCTACGATGCCATTGTACTGCCCGGCGGATTGAAAGGCGCCGAGACGTTTCGCGACAGCCCGCTGCTGGTGGAAACCGTGCGGCAGTTTCATCTGACCGGACGTATTGTTGCCGCCATCTGCGCCGCGCCTGGCACGGTGCTGGTGCCGCATAACCTGTTTCCCGTGGGAAATATGACCGGCTTCCCCGGTTTGAAATCCACCATACCGGATGATAAATGGATGGAGCGTCGCGTGGTGTGGGATCCGCGCGTCAATCTGTTAACCAGTCAGGGGCCGGGCACCGCAATGGATTTTGCGCTGAAGTTAATTGATCTGTTAGTCGGCAGCGATAAAGCGCGGGAGGTTGCCGCGCAACTGGTGATGGCACCCGGCATTTACGATTACCAGGCCAGTTAAGATTCGGCATCTGAAACGCGGTACAGGTAGCACTGTGCCCGCTTCCCGGTCGGGTGCGCGGGCACAGCGTACGTTTTAAGGGCGGTAAACTTTGACGTTCTTAAAGCCCTGCTCATGCAGATACAGCGCCTGAAGTTTACTCATCACGCCGCGATCGCAGTACAACAGCCAGGTTTTATTCTGATCGAGGTCGCCAAACTGGGTGCTGAGTTTGTAGAAAGGCATCGACTTCACCTCTGTTCCCACCAACTCAAGCGGTTTGTCTTCCTGCTCATCCACCGAACGGATATCCAGTACGCTGTCGTTTTCGTTCAGCAAGCCGACCGTTTCAACCTCGACCACTTCGTCCTGGGTTTGCTCGGCAATTTCGCGGATATCCACGTTGGTCGCTTCGGCCACCATGCGTTCCAGAATTGAGAAGTCGAAATGGCTTTCTTCAGCCTCGATTTTGCCCTTCACCGCTTTGACGGTTGGGCTTTTGGAAATCACACCGCAATATTCCGGCATGGTGCTGGCAAAATCTTCGGTGCCGATCTCACGCGCGACCTTAATGATGTGCTCTTTATCATGGGAGATCAGCGGGCGCAGAATCAGCGTATCCGATGCATTGTCGATCAAACGCAGGTTGGTCAGGGTCTGACTGGAAACCTGTCCCAGCGCTTCACCGGTCACCAGCGCCTGAACGCCATAGCGTTCAGCGACCATCGACGCGGCGCGAACCATCATGCGCTTCAATACCACGCCCATTTGGCCATCGTCGACTTTTTCTAAAATTTCGCCCACGACCGGTTCAAAGTTTATCGCGACAAAACGGACCCGATGCGAACGACCGAAACGGTTCCAGATATAATGCGCCACCTGACGCACGCCGATTTCGTGTGCGGCACCGCCAAGATTAAAGAAGCAGTAATGCACCCGGCAGCCGCGACGCATCAGCATGTAGCTTGACACGCCAGAGTCAAAGCCGCCCGAGATCAGCGACAGTACATCTTCCTGCGTGCCAATCGGGAAACCGCCCAGCCCCTCATAGCGCGCGGTCACCAGGGTTAAGCGGTTCTCTTCCACTTCGAGATTGACCGTCACCTCTGGCTTTTTAAGCTGCACCGTGGCGCTTTCGATGTGCTGATTCAGGCCACCGCCGACGTAGCGTTCCACATCCTGAGAACTAAAGCTGTGTTTGCCCCGGCGCTTAACCCGCACGCAAAACGTCTTGTTTTCAAGAGCATCACGGTACTGCGCCAGCGTCTGCTCAAAAATATGATGAATATCGGTATATTCACGCTCTTCCACCGCAAGGACATGGTGGATGCCGGGGATGCGCATGAGCTCATCCGGAATAACCGGGCGCATGGCTTCATCTTTGCAGCGCACTTCAATATGATCCCAGTAACGGACGACCGCGATCTCGTCGCTGACGGTTTTAAGCACGTTGCGAATATTGCTGGCAAGAATCTTAATAAAGCGCAGGCGCACCGACTGACTCTTGATGGTGATTTCGGGAAATAACTTGACGATAAACTTCATGGCGATACAGCTTCGTTGGGCAAATAAGTGCTAAAACAGGCTGCACTTAGCTGGTAAAATCATAAAATTGCGGGCTGCCAGGCGCATCCGCATCCGAGGCGCGAGAGTATATCACCTTTACCTGGTGACTGCTTCTGCAACAGCATGCACATTGATTATTTTGCTAATCATTCTCTCTCAGCTACCATGACCGATTGCATGATAACGTTCCAACCGTGAGTCGATCCTAACTATGCCGAAAAAAGCCGAACAGCCAGCCAGCTTTGAAACGTCATTGCAGCAGCTGGAACAGATTGTCAGTCGTCTGGAAAGTGGTGAACTGCCGTTGGAAGAGGCCCTCAATGAATTTGAGCGCGGCGTGCAGCTGGCACGCAATGGCCAACAGACGCTGCAACAGGCCGAGCAGCGCGTTCGTATTTTACTCAGCGATGATAAAGACGCCGACCTCTCCTCTTTTACGCCGGAAAACAACTAATGGATTTTCCTGAACTGCTCGACGCTTATCACAGGCAGGTGAATCGTGCGTTGACGGGCTTATTAGACGCCCTGCCTTTTCAGAGTTCTCCTCTGGTGAATGCCATGCAGTATGGGGCATTATTAGGCGGTAAACGCCTGCGCCCGTTTCTGGTCTACGCCACCGGCGAAATGCTTCACGCCGACAAAGCGAGTCTGGATGCGCCCGCTGCCGCCGTTGAGTGTATTCATGCCTATTCGCTGATTCATGACGATCTTCCTGCCATGGACGATGACGCTCTGCGTCGTGGGCAACCGACCTGCCATATTAAATATGGTGAAGATACCGCTATCCTTGCAGGCGATGCGCTGCAAACGCTGGCATTTTCTATCCTTGCCGACCAGCCTATGCCGGGCGTGAGCGCGGAATATCGGCTGGCCATGCTGTCAGAACTGGCAAAAGCCAGCGGCGTCGCGGGGATGTGCGGCGGTCAGGCACTGGATCTGGCGGCGGAAGGTCAGTCGGTGGGGCTTGCTCAACTTGAACAAATTCATCGTCATAAAACCGGTGCGTTGATCCGCGCGGCCGTTCGGCTTGGCGCGTTTGCCGCCGGCGAAAAAGGTCGCGAGGCGCTCCCGTATCTTGATCGCTATGCAGACGCTATCGGTCTGGCTTTCCAGGTGCAGGACGACATCCTGGATGTGACGGGTGACACAGCTGTAATCGGAAAACGTCAGGGTGCCGATCAAGATCTTGGAAAAAGCACCTATCCTTCACTGATGGGTCTGGACGATGCCCGCACTAAGGCACTGGATTTATATCAGGAAGCCGTCGATGCTTTGCACATGCTCTCTGCCAAATCCTATAACACCGCAGCCTTGAAGGCGCTGGCGAGCTTCGTAATTGAACGCGATAAATAACTTCCATGATGAGTCACTGATGAGTTTTGATATTACAAAATACCCGACACTGGCACAGGCAGAGACGGTTCAGGCGCTGCGAGCCCTGCCAAAAGAGAAATTGCCTGCGCTCTGCAACGAGCTGCGCCAGTATTTATTAGATAGCGTGAGCCGCTCAAGCGGCCATTTTGCGTCGGGCCTGGGCGTGGTCGAGCTGACCGTGGCGCTGCATTACGTCTATAACACGCCGTTCGATCATCTGGTGTGGGACGTCGGTCATCAGGCTTATCCGCACAAAATTTTAACGGGACGCCGCGATCGCATTGGCTCTATTCGCCAAAAGAACGGCGTGCATCCGTTTCCCTGGCGCGGTGAGAGTGAATACGATGTGCTGAGCGTGGGCCACTCTTCGACCTCCATCAGTGCCGGACTGGGCATGGCTGCGGCTGCCGAACGTGAAGGCAAAGGCCGCCGCACGGCCTGCGTTATCGGTGATGGCGCCATTACTGCGGGCATGGCGTTTGAAGCCATGAACCATGCGGGCGATATCAAATCCGATATGCTCGTGATTCTGAATGACAATGAAATGTCGATTTCAGAAAACGTCGGGGCGCTGAACAACCGGCTGGCGCAGATCCTCTCGGGCAAAACCTACGCGCGTTTGCGTGAAGGAGGCAAGCGTGTTCTGACCGGCCTGCCGCCGATTAAAGAATTAGTGAAGCGTACCGAAGAGCATCTGAAAGGCATGGTCGTACCCGGAACCCTGTTTGAAGAGCTGGGTTTTAACTATATCGGCCCGGTGGACGGTCATGATGTGCTGACGCTGGTCAATACGCTGAGTAATATGCGCAGCCTGAAAGGGCCACAGTTCCTGCATATTATGACCAAAAAGGGCAAAGGCTACGCACCGGCAGAACAGGATCCTATTACCTGGCATGCTGTGCCGAAATTTGACGTCGCCAGCGGTGAGTTGCCAAAAAGCGCCGAAGGTCTGCCGAGCTATTCCAAAATTTTCGGCAACTGGCTGTGCGAAATGGCCGCTGACGATCCGAAGCTGATGGCCATTACGCCTGCCATGCGCGAAGGTTCAGGCATGGTCGGCTTCTCTCGCAAATACCCCAACCAGTATTTTGACGTTGCCATTGCCGAACAGCACGCGGTGACCTTCGCGGCTGGCCTGGCGATTGGGGGCTACAAACCGGTGGTGGCCATCTACTCCACCTTCCTCCAGCGCGCCTACGATCAGGTCATCCACGACGTGGCGATTCAGAAACTGCCGGTGTTGTTTGCCATCGATCGCGGCGGCATCGTTGGCGCTGACGGGCAGACGCACCAGGGCGCGTTCGATCTTGCCTATCTGCGCTGCGTGCCGGACATGGTGATTATGACGCCAAGCGACGAGAATGAATGTCGCCAGATGCTGTATACCGGTTATCACTATCAGGATGGCCCGACCGCGGTACGTTATCCGCGCGGTACCGGTACCGGTGCTGCGCTGACACCGCTGCAAAGCCTGCCGCTGGGTAAAGGCGTGGTAAAACGCCAGGGCGAAAAGCTGGCCATCCTCAACTTCGGTACGCTGTTGCCGGAAGCCAGCCAGGTGGCGGAAGCGCTGAACGCAACGCTTGTGGACATGCGCTTCGTGAAACCGCTGGATACGTCACTGATCGCCGAACTGGCGGCCAGTCATGGGTCCCTGATTACCCTGGAAGAAGGCGCGATTAAAGGCGGCGCAGGCAGCGGCGTGAACGAGTTTATCATGGCTAAACGCCTGGGCGTGCCCGTGCTGAATATCGGCCTGCCTGATGAATTTATTCCACCTGGTACTCAGGAAGAAATGCGCCACGACTACCAGCTGGACGTTGACGGAATTCAACAGCAGATCAGCAGCTGGCTGGCGCAGTAGGTCCCCTGCCCGCGCACTGTGAAGCGCGTCATTCCTGCTATGCTTAATCCCCTGGGTAGACATAGCAGGAGTCTTCATGAAAACCATTCAATTAGCCAGCACTGAGTTAAGGGTTTCCCGGCTTTGCCTGGGTTGTATGACTTTTGGGGAACCCGATCGCGGCAAGCACGCCTGGACACTCCCGGAAGAGAGCAGCCGTCCGCTCATCCAGCAGGCGCTGGAAGCAGGGATCAATTTTTTTGATACCGCGAACAGCTATTCTGACGGCAGTAGCGAAGAGATTGTGGGCCGGGCGCTCAAAGATTTTGCCCGACGTGATGAGGTGGTCGTTGCCACCAAAGTTTTCTTTCCCATGAGCAATCTCTCGCAGGGCTTATCTCGTCAGAACATTCTGCAATCTATCGACGACAGCCTGCGACGGCTGGATATGGCGTATGTCGATCTCTTGCAAATTCACCGCTGGGACTATGACACCCCGCTGGAAGAAACGCTGGAAGCCCTTGACGCAGTGGTGAAGTCGGGTAAAGCGCGCTACATCGGCGCCTCCTCGATGCATAGCCACCAGTTTGCTCAGGCCTTAGCCCTGCAGGACCAACAGGGCTGGGCACGCTTTGTCAGCATGCAGGACCAGTACAACCTTATTCAACGTGAAGAAGAGCGGGAGATGCACCCTTTGTGTCTGCGGGAAAACATTGCGGTATTGCCCTGGAGCCCCCTGGCACGCGGCAAACTGACCCGCCCCTGGGGAGAAACCACCGCGCGATCCGTGTCGGATGACGTCATTCCCTCGCTTTATGCCACCACCGAGGAGAACGACGCGATGATAGCCGAGCGGCTGGCACAGGTTGCGGCGGACAAAGGCGTGACGCGTGCGCAGGTGGCGCTGGCATGGTTACTCAGCAAGCCCGCCGTCACCGCCCCGATTATCGGTGCTTCGCGCGCCGGGCAGTTCGCCGAGCTGGTTGACGCCGTCAACGTGGAACTGACCGGAGACGAGATCGCTCATCTGGAAGAGGCCTATCAACCGCACCCGGCAACGGGTTATCAGTAAGCGGGTTATCAAGCGCTTTGCATGCGGCGCTATGCGCTGCCCGACAGGCAAAGCGGCAGACCGTTCCCGCAAGGGAACGGCCATCATGCTGCACGACGAAATGAGGGAGAACAGGCGGTTTTTTTGCTGTACAGGCCCGGTCTGGCAAGCTTAAGCGGCCAAAAAGACACCCGTCGCGTACAGCATCGCCGCCGCGATAATACCGGCAATAATATCATCCACCATGATGCCCATACCGCCATGCACGTTACGATCAAACCAGCGAATCGGCCAGGGTTTCCAGATATCAAGCACGCGGAACAGAACAAAACCACTCACCACCCATTGCCAGCTGTTGACCGGAATCGCCATCAGGGTAATCCACATCCCGATAAACTCATCCCAGACAATGCTGCCGTGGTCATGCACGCCCATATCCCTGGCGGTACGGTGGCAAAGGTAAACGCCCACACTAATGCCCAGCAAGACCACCAGCGAGTAGAGATCATGGGGGAGCAAAGTCATGAGCCACCAAAACGGAATGGCGGCCAGCGATCCTACCGTACCGGGCATAAACGGGCTCAGGCCGCTGCCGAAGCCGGTCGCCAGTAAATGCCAGGGATTGCGCAGGCGCAGGCGGCTTTTCGCGAGGGATTTATCCGAGGTCAAAATGGTCGAATCCTTTATGGTGGAATTCCGTGGGTTTACCGTTTTCCAGCAGTGACAGCCCTTCTGACTCCGGTGCCATCTGGCCAATGCAGGTATAAGGCACGCCAAGATGCCCCAGCGCTACATCCAGCGCGCCACGATTGACTTCCGGCACGCTAAAGCACAGCTCGTAATCTTCTCCGCCGCTGAGCGCCCAGCGCAGCACCTGTTCGGCATCAAAGTTTTCACGCAGTGCAGAAGAGAGCGGCAGCGCATCCAGATTCAGCCGTGCACCACAGCCGCTGGCTTTCAGTACATGACCAAGATCGGAGATGAGCCCGTCCGATAAATCAATGGCGGATGACGCCAGGGAACGCAGCGACTGTCCCTGTAAAATGCGCGGCATTGGGCGCAGGTGGCGCTTGATCAGGGCTTCGTGTATCGCCGGATCGTCAATACGGCAGTGATGCTGTAATAGCGCCAGCCCGGCAGCGCTGTCGCCCAGCGTACCGGTCACGTAGATCCAGTCACCCGGCTTAGCGCCCGAGCGTTTTAGCGCCTTGCCGTGGGGAATCAAGCCATAGATCCCCAACGTGAGGCTGAGAGGGCCACGCGTGGTATCGCCGCCCACCAGCTGCATGTCGTAGTATTCCAGCAGGTCAAACAGGCTTTCGCTAAAGCTGCTGAGCCAGGTTTCATTAACGTCCGGTAAGGTCATGGCCAGCGTCAGCCAGGCAGGATCGGCTCCCATCGCAGCCAAATCGCTCAGGTTTACCGCCAGAGATTTATACGCTAAATCCGCAGGATGGATGGAAGACAGAAAATGGACGCCGGAAACCAGCGTATCGGTGCTGACCGCCAGCGTCTGTTTTTCGGGCACGCTAAGCAACGCGCAATCGTCGCCGATGCCGAGTTCGACATCACGGCGGCTACGCGTTCTGCGATTGAAGTAGCGTGCGATGAGTTCAAATTCACCACATGACATAATTGCGTTCCGCTTAACCATAAATGAAAAAGGCCGGCAAGCCGGCCTTATTGATTATTTGCGTTGGGGTCTGATTTGTGGACCGGCTTTATCCAGTACGCCGTTGACAAATTTATGGCTGTCTTCGGCACCAAACACTTTCGCCAGCTCAATACCTTCGTTGATGGCCACTTTATAGGGCACATCAGAACGCTTGCTCAATTCATACAGCGAAACACGCAGAATGGCTTTTTCAACCTGTCCCAGCTCTTCGAGCTGACGCGACAGATACGGCTTCATCAAGCCATCAAGGTACGCGCTGTTGGTCGCCACACCGGACAGCAGTTCGCGGAAATAGGTAATATCGACGTCTTTGACGTCTTGTTCCGCCAGAAACTGGTATTCCACATCGGCAATGTCGTTGTTAGACAACTGCCAGGAGTAAAGCGCCTGGACAGCGCACTCACGGGCGCGACGACGAGCAGCAGGTTTCACAAAATTCCCCTTACAAAAATCAGGCTTTAATGGCTTTCAATACGTTGATCATTTCAAGCGCGGTCAGGGCCGCTTCGGCACCTTTATTACCCGCTTTCGTTCCAGCACGCTCAATGGCCTGCTCGATATTTTCAGTCGTCAGTACGCCGAATGCCACCGGAATATCACTGTCCATGGCAACGCTGGCAATACCGGAGCTGGCTTCACCTGCGACATATTCGAAGTGAGCAGTGCCACCACGAATCACGGTACCCAGCGCGATCACGGCGTCGTACTTGCTGGTTTTGGTCAGCGCACGGGCTGCCAGCGGCAGTTCATAAGCGCCTGGTACCCAGACAACGGTGATATTGTCATCGCTGACCTGGCCAATGCGCTTCAGGGCATCAACCGCGCCGTCTAACAGGCTGTCATTGATAAAGTTGTTAAAACGCGCGATGACGATGGCAATTTTTGCCTCTGGCGTTGCAACAGCAGCTTCGATAACTTTCATACATATCCTTTCAGGGGTTTGTTTGGCCCCGCGCAGGGGGGCGGATTCTAACATACTCTTCGGCGGCGTGCTCTCGCTTTTCCGCCTCTGTTATTGCGGCGTCAGCGTCAGGCGCACATCATCGCCGACCTGACGGATATCGCGAAACGCAAAGACGGGCGCATCGACCAACTGCGTCAACCCCGCAAGCTGGCAAAGGCCACGCGCGTCATTGCCCAGTAATTTCGGCGCAACATACACAATCAGCTCATCCACAAGCCCGGCCTGAATGAGCGCGCCTGCGAGCGTCGCACCGGCTTCCACCCAGACGCTGTTGATCTGCCGCTGGCCCAGCACCATCATCAGCGCCACTAAATCCAGTTGGCTGTCGCGCAGTGGAACAGGAATCTGCGTCACCGTTTCTGGCCAGTGCCGATCGTCAACCTGCTGGCGCATCAGCCAGGTTTCGCCTGATTGTTCAATAAGTTTGTGGTGCGGCGTTACGCGATTCTGGCTATCGACGATCACTCTTACTGGCTGTCGCAGCTCGGCTTCATCCACCAGGCGCTGACTTTCGCTGTCCAGCTCTGACCAGCGCACCGTTAACGAGGGATTATCCGCCAGTACGGTTGCACTGCTGCTGAGGATGGCGGAACTCTGGGCGCGCAGCCGCTGCACGTCGCGCCGGGCCGCCGACGAGGTGATCCACTGGCTTTCCCCACTGGCCATGGCGGTGCGGCCGTCCAGCGAGGCACCCAGTTTTAACTGTATCCAGGGAAAGCCGGTACGCATGCGCTTCAGAAAACCCCGATTCAGGGCTTCCGCTTCCTGCATCATCAGCCCGTGGCTGACCTCAATGCCCGCCTGATGCAGGCGGTGTAATCCCCGTCCCGCTACCTGCGGATTGGGATCCTGCATGGCCGCCACCACGCGTTTTACGCCTGCGGCAATTAATGCATCGCAACAGGGCGGCGTGCGGCCGTGGTGACTGCAGGGTTCCAGCGTCACATAGGCGGTTGCGCCACGCGCGCGATCCCCCGCCATACGTAACGCGTGCACTTCCGCATGCGGTTCCCCGGCGCGCTGATGCCAGCCTTCCCCAACAATCTGCCCGTCACGCACAATGACGCAGCCTACATTGGGATTGGGTGTGGTGGTAAAACGGCCGCGGCGCGCCAGCTCCAGCGCGCGCGCCATATAGCGTTCGTCGGTCATGATTTAATCCTGTAACCTGGCAATCTCTTCGCCAAAATCACGCACGTCCTCAAAGCTGCGGTAAACAGAAGCAAAGCGGATATAGGCTACCTTATCGAGCTTCTTCAACTCGTCCATCACCAGGTTGCCAATCAGCTTGCTGGGAATTTCACGTTCACCCGTCGCCCGCAATTGGGTTTTAATATGGCTTACCGCGCTCTCAACGGCATCCGCACTGACCGGACGCTTCTCCAGCGCTTTCATCATGCCGCTGGCCAGCTTGTCTTCATTGAAAGGCTCACGCACGTCGTTGCTTTTCACCACGCGCGGCATCACCAGCTCGGCCACTTCAAACGTAGTGAAACGCTCATGGCACACCAGACATTGACGACGGCGCCGCACTGACGAACCCTCACTAACCAGACGAGAATCAATCACTTTAGTGTCTACAGCGGAGCAGAATGGGCAATGCATGACGTTTCCTGACACGAGATAAATAGGTTATACAGTGTAGCGCGAACTGCAGGTCAACAAAATCGATTCCCGTGCTTTCCCCTGCCTGCTTCACAGACCAGATGGGAAATGCCCGCCAGCGTAAAACCCGCTACGCTTAAAGCGTTCAAGGTAAAAAGCGGAGAAATTAGCCGCGTTTGTACCCGGTTTACTGCATCATCGGATACCTGTGCCGCCGCGCGGGTAAAGTGGCGATGTCCAACCGTTTCAGCTTGCGTCATCACGCGTCACGCGAGGTCAAACCGACACGCAGGCGGTTACGACATTTTGTCGCTCAGCTAAGGGCAATTTAAGAGCACACTTAAGGTAATCGGCGCGATTTCAGTTCAGGCTTCAACGCCATAAGCGGATGCTGATGCATCCCGCGGAAAGGGCAGTATCACGTCATTTGAATAAAGGATAAAAAAACATGATGATCAGGATGGTTTGGGCCCCCGTCGCCCTGTCACTGGTGGCATTGAGCGGTTGCAGCACAACGGCCGGGCAGCCCCAGGTTAATCAACTTCATCAGGAAGTCAGCCAGTTGAACCAGCAGATGCAGCGGCTGACCAGCCAGGCAAGCGCGGTGGAGATTCAGGGGCAGCTTAACGGACATTCGCAGCAGGGTGCCTGGTTATTGCCTCAGGCCAACACGCCCGTTGAATTACAGACCCAGGCCGGCACGCTTCGCTTGTCTTTATCGCGTGTTGAGGCAGAAGCCAACGGCTCACGCGCTAACCTGACCCTACAGACGCGGGATAATACGCCGTTGCCGGGGCTGGAAGCTACCGTCGTCTGGGGCCAGCTCGATCCCGCGACCGGTAAACCGCTTGAGGCCGACAGCCTGACGCAAACCATCCGGGTTCCCGCCTCGCTGACGCCACGCAGTTCGGTCATTATGCCGTTGCGCCTGGGCGGTATTACGCCGGACCAGCTTGGCTATGTGCGGATTCATCAGGTACTGGCTAAAACGGCTGCGCCCACACCATAAAGACAAAAAAAAGCCGCCAGTTGTCTGAACTGGCGGCTTTTTTATCATGCAACGATTACGGCAGGATTGAAGGCTGATCTGCGCCCTCTTTCTCCACTTTCTGTACCAGCATGTGTTCGCGTTTCATGCCCAGCTTCAACGCCAGGGCTGAAGAGACGTAGATCGACGAAATCGTACCAATGGTGACACCGATCAGCATGGTCAGCGAGAAGCCTTTCAGCAGCGCACCACCAAAGATGAACAGGATCAGGATCATCGCCAGCGTGGTCAGCGAGGTGATCAAGGTACGGCTCAACGTCTGGGTCAGGGACACGTTGGTAATGTCGTAGGAAGAGCCGCGACGAATTTTGCGGAAATTCTCACGAATACGGTCCGAAACCACGATTTTATCGTTAAGCGAGTAACCGATAACCGACATCAGCGAGGCCACGATGGTGAGGTCAATTTCAACCCGGAACAGCGACAGCAGCCCACAGGTGATGATGACGTCATGCGCCAGCGCTAAGACCGTACCGAGTGCCAGTCGCCACTCAAAGCGGATACCGATATAAATCAGGATCGCAATCAGTGCCGACAGCAAAGCCAACGCTCCGGCCTGCGCCAGGTCGCTGCCCACGCTGGGTCCAACAAACTCGATACGTTTTACCGTGGCGTTTTGCTGGGTGGTCTGGTTAATCACCGTAACCACTTTATTGCCCAGCTCAGTGCCCGCAGGCCCCGTAACAGGCGGCATGCGCACCATCACGTCGCGGCTGCTACCAAAGTTCTGGATCAACGGCTCCTGGAACCCGGACTTCATCAACGCACCACGAATGGCGTCGAGATCGGCCGGTTTTTCCAGGTTGATCTCAATCACCGTACCACCGGTGAAATCGAGACCCCAGTTAAAACCACGTACGCCAACAATGGCAATCGAGATGATAATCAACAGTCCCGAAATGATGAATGCCAGCGTATCCCAGCGCATAAAGTCGACGACTTTGCGGCCGTGGTTTAACTGCTCAATGCTATATTCCTGTGCCACAACGCACTCCTCAGATAGACAGCTTCTTGACGCGCTTGCCACCGTACATCAGGTTGATAATGGCGCGGGTTCCGACGATCGATGTGAACATGGAGGTCGCAATACCGATAGCCGTTGTAATCGCAAAGCCCTTAATGGACCCCGTACCAATTGCATACAGAATGACAACTTTGATCAGGGTGGTTACGTTCGCATCGACAATACTGGAGAAGGCGCCTTTATAGCCCTCATGAATTGCCTGCTGTACGGAACGCCCGTTACGCAGTTCTTCTTTGATACGTTCATTTATCAGGACGTTAGCATCGACTGCCACCGCCAGCGTGAGCACAATACCCGCGATACCCGGCATGGTGAGCGTGGCACCCGGTAACAATGACATAATCCCGACAATCAGCACCAGGTTCGCCAGCAACGCACTGGTCGCAATCAGGCCCACTTTCTTGTAGTACAGCACCATGAACAAGATGGAGGCAACCAGGCCCCACAGGCAGGCTTCCAGGCCCTGAGTAATGTTCTGCTGACCCATTGTTGGACCGATCGTCCGCTCTTCCACAATCTGGATAGGCGCAATCAATGCCCCGGCGCGCAGCAGCAGCGACAGCTGACGTGCTTCGTTGGGGTTGCTGATACCGGTGATGCGGAAGCTGTTGCCGAGGCGCGACTGGATGTTGGCGACGTTAATCACCTCTTCCTGTTTCACCAGAATGGCGCGGCCATTGGCATCTTTCTTACCGCTGTCTTTATACTCCACGAACAGGGTCGCCATCGGCTTACCGATGTTGTCCTTAGTGAAGTTCGACATGATATTACCGCCCGCGCCATCAAGTGAAATGTTCACCTGAGGCTGGTTGTACTCATCCATGCTGGATGTGGAATCGGTAATGTGGTCACCAGTCAGGATCACGCGCTTGTAGAGCACCACAGGGCGTCCATCGCGCATGTCTTTGACTTCAGAATCGCCCGGTACGCGGCCATTTGCAGCGGCAGTCGGATCCACGCTGGTGTTCACCAGACGGAATTCCAGCGTCGCTGTCGCACCTAAAATTTCTTTGGCGCGCGCGGTGTCCTGAATACCTGGCAGTTCAACCACGATGCGGTCAGAACCCTGACGCTGTACCAGCGGTTCTGCAACACCCAGTTGGTTTACGCGATTACGCAGGATAGTAATATTCTGCTGAACCGCATATTCACGTGCTTCGCTGAGGCGGGCATCCGTCATGGTGGCGCGCAGTGCATCATCGCCACTGCTGCTAATGACGAGATCCTGATGACGCGAGGATAGCCACTTAACCGCAGCATCGCGGCTGGCTGCGTCACGGAAACGAATTTCCACGCCGTAGTTAGCAATCTTGTTGACGTTGGTATAAGGGATATTCTTTTCGCGCAGGTCGCTGCGCAGGCTGTCGGCATTCTGCTCTTGCAGTTTGCTCAGGGCAGTGTCCATGTCCACTTCCATCAGGAAGTGCACACCACCACGCAGATCGAGGCCAAGTTTCATGGGCTGCGCGGCCAGCAGGGCGAGCCAGCGCGGGGTTGCCGGTGCCAGGTTCAGCGCGACCACATAGTTTTCGCCCAGCGCTTTCATGATCGCTTCACGGGCGCGCAACTGCACATCCGTATTAGCAAAACGCGCCGTAATCGCACCGTTTTCCAGCGCAACAGACTTCGCCTGAATATTATCTTGTTTTAATACGTTCTGAATTTGATCCAACGTTTGCTCACTGGCGGCGCTTCCGCGCGCGCCAGTGATTTGAACAGCCGGATCCTCACCATAAAGGTTGGGAAGTGCATATACCAGGCCAATGACAAGCACCACGACCAGCATTATGTACTTCCACAAAGGATAACGATTTAACACGGCAGTTCCCTTAGGGAAGTAAAAATTACAGCGCCTTCATAGAACCTTTCGGCAGGACGGCAGCCACGAAATCACGTTTAATAACCACTTCAGTAGTGTCGTTCAGCGCAATCGCAATGTAGCCGGTTTCTGCCACTTTGGTCACGCGACCCACCAGGCCACCGTTCGTCAGAACTTCATCACCTTTGGAGATAGAATCCATCAGCTTCTTATGCTCTTTTGCACGCTTCTGCTGCGGGCGCAGGATCATGAAGTAAAAGATCAGGCCGAAGACGACCAGCATGATCACCAGAGAATACGGACTTCCCTGAGACGGTGCGCCTGCTGCAGCCACAGCGTCAGAAATGAAAAAGCTCATTAAATTTCCCTCATTGATGAATTATCAGACGTTAAAGGCGGAACCGCTTTGCCCGTCCGTTGGTAGAACTCGCTAACAAAGCGCTCTAATTTACCCTCTTCGATAGCCTGGCGTAAACCCGCCATTAGACGCTGGTAGTAGCGCAGGTTATGAATTGTGTTCAGACGCGCGCCCAGTATTTCGTTACAACGATCAAGATGATGCAAGTAGGCGCGGCTGTAATTGCGACAGGTGTAACAATCACACTCTGCATCCAGCGGCGACACATCGTCTTTATGCTTCGCATTGCGGATTTTTACCACACCGTCAGTCACAAATAAGTGACCGTTACGCGCATTGCGCGTTGGCATGACGCAGTCAAACATATCCACGCCACGGCGAACGCCTTCCACCAGATCTTCCGGTTTGCCCACGCCCATTAGGTAACGCGGTTTATCCTCAGGGATCTGCGGACAGACATGTTCCAGAATACGATGCATGTCCTCTTTCGGCTCACCGACCGCCAGGCCGCCCACAGCGTACCCATCAAAGCCAATCTCTACCAGACCTTTCACAGACACATCACGTAAATCTTCGTAAACCGAGCCCTGAATAATACCGAACAGCGCATTCTTGTTGCCCAGGCTATCAAAACGGTCACGGCTGCGTTGCGCCCAACGTAACGACATCTCCATTGAGCGTTTCGCATAGTCCCAGTCGGCCGGGTACGGCGTGCACTCATCAAAGATCATGACGATATCTGAGCCCAGATCGTACTGAATTTCCATCGATTTTTCGGGATCGAGGAAGATTTGATCGCCATTGATCGGATTACGGAAGTGAACGCCCGCTTCGGTGATTTTACGAATATCGCCCAGGCTGAAGACCTGGAAGCCGCCGGAATCGGTCAGAATAGGGCCTTTCCACTGCATAAAATCATGCAGATCGCCGTGCAGCTTCATGATTTCCTGACCGGGACGTAGCCAGAGGTGGAAGGTGTTGCCCAAAATAATTTGCGCACCGGTATCCTGGACTTCTTCCGGCGTCATGCCTTTTACGGTGCCATAGGTGCCCACGGGCATAAAGGCCGGGGTTTCCACCACGCCACGATCGAAAATCAGACGACCGCGACGCGCGCGACCGTCTGTGGTATCAAGCTCAAATTTCACAAGACCTCCATCGGAGAAACAGTCCGATGTTCAAAGTAAACAGATCAGGCGCCCACTTTTTCCAGCGGTGCCTGGGGGTTTTTGCTGATAAACATCGCGTCGCCGTAGCTGAAGAAACGGTATTCTTCCGCCACCGCCGCACGATAAGCAGCCATCGTGTGCTGATAACCGGCAAAGGCCGAGACCAGCATGATCAACGTCGATTCGGGCAAGTGGAAATTGGTGATCAGCGCATCAATTACCTGATACTCATAGCCCGGATAGATAAAGATTTGGGTGTCATCAAAGAATGGCGCAATCAGCGCATCCTGACTGGCTTTCGCTGCGCTTTCCAGCGAGCGTACCGAGGTGGTGCCTACCGCTACCACCTTGTTGCCGCGCGCTTTGCAGGCCAGCACCGCATCCACCACCTCCTGCGGCACTTCCGCATATTCGGCGTGCATATGGTGCTCTTCAATCGTCTCTACGCGTACCGGCTGAAACGTCCCTGCCCCAACGTGCAAGGTGACAAAAGCCATCTCAACGCCTTTGTCTTTCAGCGCCTGAAGCAGCGGCTCATCAAAGTGCAGACCTGCGGTCGGTGCCGCCACGGCGCCAGGGCGCGCGCTGTAAACCGTCTGGTAAAGCTCGCGATCCGCCTCTTCATCCGGGCGGTCAATGTACGGCGGCAGCGGCATATGGCCGACGCTGTTAAGAATGTCCAGCACGGCACGGTCGTCTTCAAAGGCAATCTCGAACAGCGCATCGTGACGCGCGACCATCGTGGCTTTCACGCTCTCATCGTCGCCCAGCAGTAATTCTGCGCCGGGCTTCGGCGCTTTGGACGCCCGAACGTGTGCCAGCACGCGCTTGTCATCAAGCATGCGCTCTACCAGCATTTCAATTTTGCCGCCGCTGGCTTTACGCCCGAACACCCGGGCCGGGATCACCCGCGTGTTGTTAAACACCAGCAGATCGCCAGGCTGAAGCTTGTCCAGTACATCGGTAAAAACGCCATGGGCCAGCGCCCCGCTCGGGCCGTCCAGCGACAGTAAGCGACAACCGCTTCGCTGCGCCTGAGGGTAATGGGCGATAAGGGATTCGGGCAATTCAAAAGCAAAATCGGCGACACGCATGAAAGACTTCTTACTCAGAAAAACAGGCGGCACAGTTTAGCGGAAAATCGCACAATTCTGAACAACTGGCTGCGCACAGCGAGTTGCGCTTATAATAGCGCATGAATTTTCTTGCTCATCTTCACTTAGCCCATCTTGCAGGCAGCTCACTCCTCGGCAATCTGATGGCGGATTTTGTGCGCGGTGCGCCGCATCAACACTGGCCCAAACCGGTGGCCGACGGCATTCTGATGCATCGCCGGCTTGATGTCATGACCGATGCCTTGCCGGAAGTGCGTGAGGCACGCCAGCTTTTTCGGGCAGAAACCTACCGCGTTGCGCCCATTACCCTGGATGTCGTTTGGGACCATTTTCTGGCGCGTCACTGGGATCGCTTCCATCAGGCGCACTCGCTACAACAATTTTCGGCCAACGCCGAAAGCGAAATTGTTCCGCAGCTGGCTGCCACACCCGACGAATTTAAAGCGCTCAATGCCGTAATGTGGCGTGAACGCTGGCTCGAACATTACGCCGACCCGGAGCGTCTCGAACGGGTACTGAATGGCATGGCGAGCCGTCGCCCCAGGCTGGCCGCCCTGCGCGACTCCTATCACGATTTTACGGCGCATTACTCCGCGTTTGAGGCCTGCTTTTTTCAGTTTTATCCGCGTCTGATGCAGCTGGCCACCGATCAACAGTTGTAATCTTCCCCTGACGGCGTCAGGTTTGTGAGCGCATTTCATCGCACCACAAACCTGTAACGCTGAAAAAGCGCGCAGTCAGTAGCACAGCCATATTGCCATTGGTTCCGGTCTGCGGCTTAATAAGCCTTGCTTAACTATGATTCACGATGCTCTCACTGTCAGACCGCCTGTTCAGGCGCTTCCTTTATCCGATATGTTTTAAAATCATAAGAGGGAAACATGTCATCCGCTCTGCATTCTGAGATTGACGCGCGCTATCATTACGCCTGCGAAATCGCCCGTGCGGCCGCAAGCCGCGCCTGGTCATGGTATCAACAGCGTCAAAAACTGGTGGTGGAACATAAGAGGGACCTTCAGGATGTGGTCAGTGACGCTGACCGCAACGTTGAAGAATTAATTAAGTCACTGATTTCAGAGCGCTATCCTGATGATGCCGTTCTGGGAGAAGAGAGCGGCGGTGACACTCAGGGTGCCCGTATCGTATGGGTGATCGATCCCATCGATGGCACCGCCTGTTTTGTGAACGGGTTGCATAACTGGTGCGTATCGCTGGCAATTGTTTGCGACGGTGAGCCCGTCGTGGGCGTGATTTGCGATCCCAATCATCACGAACTGTTTCATGCCCGCAAAGGCAGTGGTGCCTGGCTCAACGATACCCGGCTAGAGGTGCATAAAGCCCAACAGCTTAATGAGGGCCTGCTGGGAATCAGTAATTCCAGTCGGGTTCCCGGCGAGCACGTGACGCAGCTCATCGAAGCCCTGCTCAGGCAAGGCGGGATGTTTATTCGCATCGGCTCCGGCGCGTTAACCAGTGCCTGGGCCGCTGCAGGTCGCTTGATTGGCTATTACGAAGCGCATATGCATCCGTGGGATGGCCTGCCGGGCATCGTATTGATGCGCGAGGCCGGAGGAGTGACTAACGATTATTTGCGCAACGACGGCCTGAAAAAGGGCAATCCTGTTTTGCTGGCGAATGCGGTAATCTATCCGCAAATTAAAGCGCTGCTCGCCACGCACGAAATTGAGGATTGATGATGGCTGCCTGTCTGCCCCGACATTGGTTTATGCTCTGCACTTTTTGGCTCATGGCGGGGCCGCTGCACGCCGCCCCCGAGTACCAACTTGAGAAAGTCGTGGAGCTGAGCCGACACGGGGTACGTCCGCCGACGCCGGGTAACCGCACAGAGATTGAAGCGGCAAGCGAGCAGCCGTGGTACGTCTGGAGCACGGCGGACGGCGAACTGACGGGCCATGGCTACAGCGCGGTGGTCAATAAGGCCCGCTGGGAAGGGGAGCACTATCGCCAGTTGGGTTTACTTAACGCAGGTTGCCCTGACGCGAAGGCGATCTATGTCCGCGCCAGCCCGCTGCAGCGCACGCGGGCGACTGCCGAAGCGTTGGTGGATGGCGCGTTTCCCGGCTGTGGCGTGGCGATTCATACCGTCGCCGGCGATATCGATCCTCTCTTTCAAACCGAGAAACTGCCTTTTGCCCATACCGATCCCCAACGTGAACGGGAGGCAAAACGTCACGCGGCCGGGGATTTAGCGCAGCGTCAGCAGCAGCTTCAGCCCGCGATCACGCTGCTTAAACAGTCGGTATGCCGGTCCGGCAGCGATTGCCCCTTTTTCGATCGTCCGTGGGCGTTGAAACAGACGAAAAGCGGAAGCGTCTATGTTGAGGGCCTTAGCGCCATGGCCGCCATGGTCGAGACGTTGCGTTTGGGCTACAGCGAGAACCTCCCTTTCGCGAAACTGGCATGGGGACACATCACCTCTGCCCGGCAGATCACCGCTCTGCTTCCTCTGCTCACCACGAATTATGATCTCAGCAATGACGTGCTCTACATGGCACAACGTCACGGTTCCCTGCTGCTGTCCCAGATGCTTGAGGCCATTAAAGGTAACGACCCTGACGTGCGCTGGCTGCTTCTGGTGGCACATGACACCAACATTGCGATGGTGCGCCGCTTAATGGGCTTTGAATGGCAACTGCCGGGTTATACGCGGGGCAATATCCCCCCTGGCAGCAGTCTGGTACTGGAACGCTGGCGCGACAGTAAGACGCATCAGCGCTTCCTGCGCCTCTATTTCCAGGCACAAAGTCTGGACGGCCTGCGACAGTTACAACCCGTGAACGACAGCCATCCGCTTTTACGTCAGGAGTGGCGGCAACCCGGATGTCAAATCACCGCAGTCGGGACGCTGTGCCCGTTGCAAGCTGCCCTGACGCAGTTGGGTAAACACCTGGATAACGACGCGATGGTGCCGGTCAGCATGATCTTGCCGCCTTCGGGCTAATAAACCCAGACAGGCCGGGCGTTTACGCTGATGCGCGCGCTGGCATTTGTCTTATTTTACGGCAACTTATTTAACGGGGATGCATTTTGCATTAGCATGATTTTGTCAATCATCCCTCTGTTTGTTTCACTTGCCCTGTCCCGTTTCGGCGAGTCATTTCGCCGATTTTATTTTGTGTTGCCGGTCATTATTGGCTGCCCCAGCCCCGCACATATTGGGACCAGGACAGCAAGCGTGGGTTATTTGCGCACCAGCTTATAGCCCAGCAACAGCACCACAATCCATACCATCCCGACATACAGCGAAACGCGGGTATCCGGGAAATAGCCGATCAGGCCAATGATGAAACATAAAAACGCCACGCCTGCGCCTGCCGTCCAGCTTCCGCCGGGCAAGGCAAAGGTTAACGTCCGGGCGGCCGCTTTGCCGATCTTACGTCGAAACGCCATCTGCGACAGCAGAATCATGATCCAGACCCAAACGGTGGCAAAAGTCGCCAGCGAGGCGATAACCAGAAAGACTTTTTCTGGCATCAGGTAGTTGAGATACACCGCAATCAACATGGCGAACATCATCACCACCACCGTCACCCAGGGAATACCGCGTTTAGAGACCTTCATGAACATTTTAGGTGCATGACCCTGCTGGGCCATACCGTGCAGCATACGTCCAACACCAAACACATCGCTGTTTATCGCCGACAGCGAGGCGGTCAGCACCACAAAATTCAGGATGGACGCGGCGGCGGCAATGCCCAGATGCTGGAACGTCAGAACAAACGGGCTGCCGTTAGTGCCGACCTGATTCCACGGGTAAATGGACATGATGACAAACAGCGTGCCCACGTAAAACACCAGGATACGCATCGGAACCGAGTTGATAGCGCGTGGGATTGAGGTTGCGGGATCTTTGGCTTCACCCGCCGTAATACCGATGATTTCAATGCCGCCATAGGCAAACATCACCATCTGCAGCGACAGCAACATCCCAACGATACCATGGGCAAAAAAGCCGCCATTGGTCCACAGGTTATGGATACCGGTCGGTTGGCCGCCGTTGCCAATCCCCCAGACGATCATGCCAAACCCGGCCAGAATCATCACAATGATGGTCGCGACCTTAAAGAAAGAGAACCAGAACTCTACCTCACCAAATACCTTCACGCTCATCAGATTGACCGCGCCGATGATCAGCACCACGCTCAGCACCCAGATCCAGTGCGGCACCTCCGGAAACCAGACGCCCATATAGATCCCGAACGCGGTGACGTCGGCGATGGCCACGATCAGAATTTCAAAGCAGTAGGTCCAGCCGGTGATGTAACCCGCCATTGGCCCGAGATAATCCTGTGCATAGCGGGAAAAAGAGCTGGCCTGAGGGTTATTGACCGACATCTCACCCAGCGCGCGCATGATGATGTACGCCACCGCACCGCCAATAATATAGGCCAGCAGTACGCTGGGGCCCGCCATTTTGATGGCGTCCGCCGAGCCGTAGAACAGCCCGGTGCCGATCGCCGATCCCAGCGCCATAAAACGGATGTGGCGCGTGCTCAGTCCGCGTTTGAGCTTGTTGGTTTCTTGCATAACAACCTGTACCTGTGAAATGAAAAAACCACGGGCAAGCCCGTGGTTAAAGAAGAATCAATCTTAGCCGTTACGAGTGAACCGACACCTGTTCAGCCCCTTTTAACCGATCGACCAGCGCCACAATCAGCAACATCACCAGTGATGGCGGCAACCAGGCAAGGCCCTGGTCGGCTAACGGCAGATGCTGACTCAATGTGGGTAACGCTGCTGTAAACCCGGTGGTTTTGATGGCGTCAAGGATACCAAAGAGCAGGCTGACCAGCATAGTCGGCGCGATAATACGGCTGCTTTTATTCCACCAGTTCAGCGTAAAACTCAGCACGACAAGCACGATACAAGGCGGATAAATAGCCGTCAGCACCGGAATCGAAATCTGAATCAGATGGCTCAGCCCCAGGTTCGATACCACCATCGAGAACAGGCCCAGTACAAAGACCAGCGTTTTGTAAGACAAGGGCAAATACTGTGCGAAAAACTCTGCGCAGGCACAGGTCAGGCCGACCGCGGTCACCATACAGGCAATAAAAATCAGGGCGGCAAGGAAGAAGCTGCCCATGTTACCAAAGGTCTGCTGAACGTAAGCATGAAGAATTGCCGCACCGTTGGCATTCTGATCCACTAATGCACCACTGCCTGCGCCCAGTTTAAACAGGCTGAGGTAAACCAGGGTCAAACCCATGCCGGCGATAATCCCGGCTAAAACCGTGTAACGAGTTAACAGCGCTGCATTATCAATCCCGCGCGAACGTGCTGCGTTGACAATGACAATGCCGAAGACCATCGCGCCCAGCGTATCCATGGTGAGATAGCCGTTAACAAAACCACTGGAAAATGCGGCGCGCTGATAGTCCGCCGTGGCAGGAATGGTTCCTCCCGCCGGCCACAGCAGAGCCGCGACGCCCAGCAGCGTCAGGGCTGCAATTTTTAGCGGTGCCAGAAAATGGCCGACCGTATCCAGCAATTTCCCCGGATAGAGGGAAATCACCATCACCAGCACAAAGTAAATCAGGCTGTAGATAAACAGCGGCAGTTCACCATCGCCGGTAAGCGGAGCAATGCCCACCTCAAACGAGACCGTAGCGGTACGCGGCGTGGCAAAAAGCGGCCCTACCGCCAGGTAGCAGACCGTGGCCAGAACCACACCCGCCACTTTGCCAATGGGCGTGCTCAGGGCATCAATCCCGCCGCCGACGCGCGCCAGGGCGATCACGGTGATAACGGGCAGACCGACTGCGGTAAGCAGAAAACCAATAGCGGCCATCCAGACATGTTCGCCTGACTGAATACCTACCATGGGAGGAAAGATGATGTTACCCGCACCAACAAACAGGGCAAACGTCATGAAGCCCAGCGCGAGAATGTCTTTAACGGTTAAACGATGTGTCATACGGCCTGTCACTGATGTTGCGATGAAAGATAAGTTTGCGTTGCCCCCTCGCTGCGTTAGTACAACGACCGACCAGATGATGACAGCGCATTATGCGCAGCGTCGGGTTTAGCGCAGGTGATTTAAGCTGCTTTTTTTCTGTTCACAGAGGGATAATCGACAACGGCGGTAAGTAAAACGTTTATAGCGAAGAAAGGCAATACGGGATCGGAAAACCAGAGGGTTATTTCGCAATTTGAATCAATATTAGAGGATCACATCAATATTCGCTGCAACAGCATCAGATGATGTGCTTTAAAAATAAACAAGCGATGGTAAATATCAGCATAAAGGCGGGTTTGTATGCACAAGTGGCGCATTTATTGCGCCACGCTGCACGCATTCCGCTATCACCAGACCTGATTCGCGACGTTCACGACCAGTCGAATCTTCTGCCACTGCTCTGCTTCGCTCAGGCTGTTGCCCTCTTCCGTTGAGGCAAAACCACACTGCGGACTGAGGCAAATCTGATCGAGGCTGATGTACTGGGTCGCTTCCTCCAGGCGCGCTTTCACCTGTTCGGCATCTTCCAGTTCACCCACCTTCGTGGTAATTAAGCCAAGCACCGCCTGCTGATGACCGGGCTTGATGAACCGCAGTGGTTCGAATCCGCCAGAGCGATGATTGTCGTATTCAAGGAAAAACGCGTCCACATTCACGGAGCCGAACAGGATCTCGGCCACCGGCTCGTAGCCACCTTCAGAGATCCAGGTGGAGCGGAAATTGCCACGGCACACATGCAGGCCCACGGTCAGGTCGGCCGGTTTCCCTTCTAACGCCTTATTCAGGACGCGCGCGTAGGTGCGGGCCAGCTGGTCTGGATCGTCGCCACGTTCGCGGATCTCCCGCTTTTGATCGTCTGAACAAAGGTAGGCCCAGACAGTATCGTCCAGCTGTAAGTAGCGACAGCCGGCGTCGTAAAAGGCTTTGATCGCCTCTTTGTAGGTCTGTGCCAGATCGTCAAAGTACACATCAAGATCGGGGTAAACGTCAGCGTCAATGACTTTTCGGCCGCCGCGAAAATGCAGCACGCTTGGGCTGGGAATCGTCATTTTGGCTACCGCATCGCCTGCTACGCTCTGCAGGAAACGAAAATGATCCAGCATCGGATGCCCGTCAAAACCCAGTTTGCCGGTGATTTTTACGCCGTGCGCTTTCGTCTGCACGCCGTTAAACTGAATGCCCTGCTCGGCTTCAAAATGCTCAACACCTTTCAGACCGTAGAAAAAGTCAAAATGCCACCAGCCGCGGCGAAATTCGCCATCGGTCACGACCTTGAGGCCATTTTCACGCTGCTTCGCGACCACGTCCCGAATCGCGTCGTTTTCAATATCGCGCAGTTCATCAGCGCCGATCTCACCTGCATGAAATTTTTCGCGGGCATGCTTAATCGCGGCGGGACGGAGAAAGCTGCCAACGGTGTCGGCGCGAAACGGGGCGGTTTGTCTTTGCATGATCACTCCTGGTCACCGGCCAGATAATTTCGGGCGGGAATAGTTACACAATGTTATTTTAGCCTTCCAGATGGCTAAACGTCTGGATGTAGATTCCCACGCGATGTGCGCATGTGCAACCGAAAAAAATTCACTGGAGATGAAATAATTTCATGTTGCGAGGCCGGATTCTGACTGTGCTCTCTTTGAGGTTTGCACCGAGGCATTCAGCGGGGATTTATGCCCCTGATGCGGCACTGCGCCCCGCCAGCCGCGCGGCAGGAACGGAAAAACATTGACGAGGGCGATAACCCGTTTGGCTGTGGGCGAGCGACGAAACTTAGCGGAGGGAGGCGCGCGCCAGGTTCATTTGCGTTTCAGACAGCGGCAGATAGCCGGCCTCGATGACGCGCTGCTGCCCTGCATTAGACAGAACCTGTTCCAGAAAAGCGGCTAACAACGGCGGCAAGGGCTTACCTGGCACTTTATTAACGTACAGATAGAGCGGACGTGCCCAGGGATAGCGACCGCTGCGGATAGATTCAGGATCGGGCGCAACGGCTTCCCCGCTTTTTGTCATAACCGGCAGCAGTTTTACCCCACTCAGGTGAAAACCGAAGCTGGCATAACCGATGCTGCGCGGATCCCCGGCGACCGCCTGTACCACCGCCGCCGAGCCGGGAAACTCCGCCACGTCGTTGCGAAAATCGCCCTGACACAGCGCCTGCTGCTTGAAGAATCCCCAAGTGCCAGAGGCCGAGTTGCGGCCATAGCGCTGGATAGATCGCTGCTGCCACTCAGCCTGATGCAGACCCAAATCGCCCCAGCGTTCGGGCACCTGCTGTGCGCCACACAGACGGGTGACGGAGAACAACGCATCAAGCTGGCGGGGAGTGATGGACGACAACGGATTGCGCTGGTTCACCACCACCACCAACGCGTCCATCGCCACCGGCACGGCCAACGGAGGATAACCGTATCGCGCCTCAAACGCCTGACGCTCATCCGCCTGCATGGGACGGCTCATTGCCCCTAACTGGACGGAGCCGGCCGTCAGCGCGGTTGGCGCCGTTGAGGAACCCGATGCCTGAACCTGCACATTTACCCCGGGCGACTGGCGGCTAAAGTCATCGCCCCACAGGGTCATCAGATAGCCGAGCGTGTCCGAGCCTGCGCTGCTGAGATTGCCTGAAAGCATCACAGGCTGCGCCTGCACCAAGGCAGGCAAGAGAGAAAAGAACAGCAAAAAAAGAAGGCGCATCGTTCGGTCCGTCAGCAGTTAATGAACCGCATTCTCCTGCATCCCGTTAGTCACAATCAACCGGGGTGCCAGGGTAAAGGTAAAACAGGTTTCCTGGTGCGGGATGCTGGTGATCTCCAGCCGCGCATTGTGATGGCTGAGCGCATGCTTCACGATGGCCAGCCCAAGACCGCTGCCGCCGGTCGCACGTGAACGCGCTTTATCCACCCGATAAAACCGCTCTGTCAGGCGCGGGATGTGCTCAGGTGGAATGCCGGGGCCGTTATCACAGACGGTAAATACCGCGCCCTGCTTGCTGCGCAGCCAGCTGATATCAATGCGCGTCCCCTCGGGCGTGTGGTTCACCGCGTTGTAGACCAGGTTGGAGATAGCACTGCGAAGTTGTTCATCATTGCCAAACACTTTCAGGTGAGGATCGGTATGAAAATGGATGGCGTGACGTCCGCCGCTCAGGGTTTCAGCTTCATGCTGCAGGAGTTTGAGCATAACCGGTACATCAACCTTTTCTTTCAGATTAATGGCCGGAGCCGCCTCAATGCGCGACAGCGTCAGGAGCTGTTTGACCAGGCTGTCCATCCGCCGGGTTTGCTCCGACATGGTGTGCAACGCTTTGTCCCGTGAGCGCTGATTCATGACGGAGTCATTCATCATCTCCAGATAGCCCTGAAGCACGGTTAAAGGCGTGCGCAGTTCATGGCTGACGTTGGCAAAGAAGTTTCGCCGTGCCCCTTCAAGCTGATGCATCTGGGTTACGTCGCGAGCCACCATCAACCACTGGCCTTCGCTGTAGGGCATCACACGGAATTCCATGTGGTGCTGGTTATTCAGCACCAGGGTGAGTGGCTTATCGAAATCACGTTGCCGCAGATAGCGAGAAAATTCAGGATAACGCAGCAGATTAAGGATATTTTGCCCGTTATCTTCTGGCCAGCGCAGCCCCAGATGCTGCTGTGCCAGGCCGTTGCACCAGAAAATAGTCCCCTCTTCGGTGGTGAGTATCACGGCGTCCGGCAGCGACTCCGCCCCGCTGCGAAAGCGCTTTATCAGATTACCTAATTCGCGCCGCCGCCGCCGGTTGCGCAGTTGCATTTGATACAACCCGTAGAACAGCGGTTCCCAACTGGCCTGTCCGGACGGTGGCGTCATCGTACGATCCAGCCACAACCAGTGAGAGAGGCGCATCAGGTTGTAAAAATGCCACAGTAAAATACCGACTACGCTCAGTAACAGCAGCCACGGCAAATAGCCGAACAGCAGGCCGAGCACCAGCGCAGGCAAACACGCCAGCACCAGTTCGGACAGTAATCTCTTCCAGGAGAGGCGTTCCAGCACGGTTAAAGCTCCGTTTAAAAGCGGGCAGAGAAACGGTAACCTGTTCCGCGTACGGTTTGTACCATGCGATCGTGGCCGGTCAGTTCCAGCGCCTTACGTAAACGACGAATATGAACGTCAACCGTACGATCTTCAACATAGACGTTAGTGCCCCAGACATGATTGAGTAACTGCTCACGACTGTAAACACGTTCAGGATGGGTCATAAAGAAATGCAGCAGCTTGTATTCTGTCGGCCCCATTTCCAGCGGTGTGGTTTCTGACATCACGCGATGCGAAGAGGGATCCAGGCTCAGGCCCTGCATTTCGATCACTTCTTCTACCGCCATCGGCGAAATACGACGCATAACGGCTTTAATTCGCGCCATCAGCTCTTTCGGGGAAAAGGGTTTGGTGATGTAGTCATCGGCACCGACTTCCAGTCCGCGTACCCGATCTTCTTCCTCGCCGCGCGCGGTGAGCATCATGACCGGTATATCACGCGTCATGGCTTCACGCTTAAGATGTTTAATAAATTGTATGCCGCTGCCGCCAGGTAACATCCAGTCCAGCAGGATCAGGTCAGGCCAGGGTTCAATCAGCTTGCTGACGGCGCTGTCATAATCTTCTGCCTCAATCGGCTGATAATCGTTTTGTTCCAGTACGAAACATAACATTTCACGGATTGGAGCTTCATCTTCCACAACTAAAATGCGCTTAGCCATTATTACTCCTGCAGGTAGGACGGCTTTCACTGATATTTGCGGCGCCATTATGCGTCAGTTTTGTGACACTTTTATGAAAAAGTTAGCCATAAAAACCGGCCTGCAACAACCATTTATGACAACATGACGACATGTTTTTTGGCTTGAGTGACTGAGCCAGTATAATTGCCGGGCAAATCGATTTGGCAGGGAGTTTTATGCGCATTATCCACACCGCGGACTGGCACCTGGGGCAGTTCTTCTACAACAAGAGCCGCGCCGCCGAGCACCAGGCCTTTCTTGACTGGCTGTTAATACAGATCGAACAGCATCAGGTCGATGCGCTGATTGTGGCGGGCGACCTGTTTGATACCGGTACGCCGCCCAGCTATGCGCGCGAAATGTTTAACCGCTTCGTGGTGGCGTTACAGCCCAGCGGCTGTCAACTGGTGGTGCTGGCGGGCAATCATGACTCGGTGGCAACACTGAATGAATCGCGCGAACTGCTGGCCTGTCTGAACACCCGGGTCGTTGCCACGCCGCAGGAGAGTGACGACGTCATGATCCTGACAACCCGCCAGGGTGAACCCGGCGCGCTGCTGTGCGCAATTCCCTACTTGCGTCCGCGCGACATTATGCGCAGCCAGGCCGGTCAGTCTGGACGGGATAAACAGCTCAGCCTGCTGGAGGCCATCAGCGCCCATTATCAGCGCAGCTTCGCGGCGGCACAGGCGCTGAACATGTCCCTGCCGATCGTGGCGACCGGCCACCTTACCGCCCTTGGCGTCAGCAAAAGTGACTCCGTGCGCGATATCTACATCGGCACGCTGGATGCGTTTCCTGCCTCGGCGTTTCCGCCGGCCGATTACATCGCCCTTGGACATATTCATCGCGCTCAGCGCGTCGCGAACAGCGACCATATTCGCTATAGCGGCTCCCCTATTCCGCTGAGCTTTGACGAGCTGGGCAGCGAAAAAAGTGTCTGTCTGCTGACTTTCAGCCCGCGCGGCCTGGAAACCCTGCCCCTGCCGGTTCCCACCTTCCAGCCGATGCAGATGCTTAAAGGCTCCCTGGCGCAAATCAGTGAGCAACTCGCCCACCTTTCCACTCCCAGCGGAGAGAAGCCGGTCTGGCTTGATATAGAAGTCACCACCCAGGAGTACTTGAGCGATCTGCAGCGCCAGGTTGAAGCGCTGACGGCAGATTTACCGGTGGAAGTGCTGCTGTTACGCCGCAGTCGCGAACAGCGCCAGCACAGCCTGGCGCAAACGGATAACGAAACCCTGAGCGAACTTAAGGTCGAGGAGGTTTTTGCCCGACGCCTGGCGCTTAATGACGAGCTTGATGACAAGCAGATCGCCCAGGTCACCACCCTGTTTAAGCAGACGCTGGCCGACCTGGAGGCGAACCCATGAAGATCCTCACGCTGCGATTCAAAAACCTTAATGCGCTGAAAGGAGAATGGTTTATCGATTTTCGCACCGAACCTTTCGCCAGTAATGGTCTGTTTGCCATTACCGGCGCGACAGGTGCCGGTAAAACCACCTTACTGGACGCTATCTGCCTGGCGCTCTATCACCAGACGCCGCGCCTGGGTGCGATTTCTCAGGGCCACAACCCGTTGATGACGCGGGACTGCGCCGAGTGCCTGGCCGAAGTCGAGTTTGAAATCAAAGGTGAGGCCTGGCGGGCATTCTGGAGCCAGAACCGCGCACGAGGCACGGCCGACGGCAAACTGCAGGCTCCCCGCGTCGAGCTGGCTCGCTGCGCAGATAATCAGATCGTTGCTGACAAAGTGGGCGACAAGCTCAAGCTTACCGAAACGCTTAGCGGCCTGGATTTTGAACGTTTTACCCGTTCAATGATGCTGTCACAGGGCCAGTTCGCCGCATTTCTTAACGCCAAAGCAAATGAGCGCGCAGAGCTGCTGGAAGAGCTGACCGGAACGGAAATTTACGGGCGCGTTTCCATGGCCGCGTTTGAGCGCCATAAAGAAGCCAAAAATGCGCTGGAGCTGATGCGCAATCGGGCAGGCGGCATGACACTGCTTGATGCGGCGACACGCGCCGGGCTGCAGCAACAGCAGGCAGCCCTGACTGAGGCCGAGCAGCAACTCAGCCGTCAGTTTGACACCGCTCAGCAACAGCAGCACTGGCTGCAGCTGGCACAGCAGATGAGCGCGGACGCTGAACAGGTGAACGCCGCCCGTCAGGCCGCCGACGCGGCGAGTCAGGCGGCAGAGGCCGATCGCCAGCGTCTGGCACGAAGTGAACCGGCAGAAAAACTGCGCGGTGCGCTGCAACAGCGCGACAACCTGCACACTGAACGCGCGGAGCTGCAACAGCGTCAGCAGCAGTTAAACCAGCAGATGCAGGCGACGGCCCACGAGCAGCAGCAGTTGCAGCAGCGTTATCAGGAAACCGAAGCGGCGCGCGAACAGGTACGTTTGCAACAGCACCAGCAGGAAACGCTGCTGAGCGGACAGGTTATTCCACTCGATCAGGCGCTCTCGGCTCTGCAGCAACAAATCCAACAGCTGCAGCATGAAACCGCACAGCAGCAGGCGAGCTGTACGCAGCGTGAACAGGCGATGCAAACCGAGCAACATAAGGTCAGCGATCTCCAGCAGGCGCTGGCACAGCAGCAGGCGCGTCGGCAACAGCTGGCGGATATGCCGGTTTGGGGCGAAAATCTTCCGCTGTGGCAGGACCGCTTTGCTCAACTGGCCCGCCATGAAAGCGATCAGGCGGCGTCGGCGCAGCAGATTCAGCAACAGGCGTTGCAGCTTCATCAGCGCCAGCAGCAGGTCGAACAGCTGCAACAACAGCTTGCGCCATTGAAGCAGGCCGGGCAGCTCACGCAGCAGATCTTGTCTGACGCTGAGCAAGCACTAACATCGCTTCACAAGGCGCATCCTCCCGAAGCCTTGCGTCAGGCCTTAAAGCTGTTAACGCAACAGCGTGACGCTCGTCAGACGCTGACGTTACTTGCAGCCCAGTGGCAGCCGCTACATCAGCAGCGCGGTCAGTATGAAAAACGGTTGCAGGATCTGGAAAAAGCCTGCCAGCAGGCTGAGGCTGAATTACTGACGCTACGGGAAACATGGAAGCGGGAGAAACAGCAACTCACCGACGTTGAGAAGATTTGCCAGCTTGAAAGCCATATTGCCGATCTGGAGGAACACCGGGCGCGGCTGGAGGCCGGGCAACCCTGCCCGTTGTGCGGCGCCTGCGAACATCCCGCAGTTGAAACCTACCGCACGCTCGAAGTCAGCGCCAACCAACAGCGCAAAGCCGTGCTGCAAAAACAGGTGGAAGCGCTGAGCGAAACCGGCACGGCCAAAAATGAGCACATAAAACACCTGAAGGGCCAGCAGCAGTCTCTGCGCGACGAGCTCGCCAGTGTAATGCAGCAGTTGGATGCATTGACCCAGCGTTGGCAGGCACTGAGTGGTGAGCTTGCGCTTACCTTCACTCTGAACGACACCGACGAACTGGACCACTGGCTACAGGCGCAGAGCCGTCAGGAACAGGCATTAACGACGCAGGCAGAGACGCTGGAACACGCCGAGCGAACGTATCAGGCGGCAAAAGAACAGCATCTGCAGCAGCAGCAGACACAGCAGCAACACCAGCAAACGCTGCAGTTGACGCAGCAGCAGCTGGAGAACGAACACCAGGCGTTACTGACTTTACAGCGCCATCACCAACAGGCTCAGGCGAATGCTCAGCCGCTCCAGGAGGGCCTGGCGCAACAATTTGCAGGCTTCGGTCTGACGCTGCCTGACAGCGCACAGCGCGACAGCTGGCTGGCTGAACAGCAACAGCGCTGGCAGCAGTGGCAGGAAAGTGAGCGGTTGCTTGCTAACTTGCAGCCTCAGTTGGCGCGTGCGGAAAGCCAGGCTGACGCCCTGCGCCAACAGCTGCAGCTTGAGCAGCAGCGCCTGAATCAGCAGCAACAGCAGCTCGCCGCACTGGACCAGCAATACCGCGAAAAACGTCAGCAGCGTGAGACGTTGTTTGGCGATCGGGATGTCATTCAGGCCCGTCGGCAGATGCAGGAGAGCGTCGAGCATCATGAGGCGCAGCTGACGCAGCAGCGTGAACGGCTGCAGCAGTCTCAGGCTGAAGCCAGCCGCCTCCACGGCCAACTGACGTTGCTGGAGAGCCAGCTACACAGGTTGGGCACTCGCCTGACGGACGCTGAGCAGCACTTCAACGCCGCGCTGGCTGCGGCGGCATTCCCGGACGAGGCGAGCCTGCGGGCCGCGTTGCTTGACGAGCATGAAGCGCAACAGCTTCGCCAGCGGCTGCAGCAGATCGATCAGCATCTGCTCCATCAACAATCCCGCCTGGCAGAGCTGCAGCAACGGCGGGCAACCCATGAGCAGGCTAAACCCGATGAGATGCCTGAGTCCGCCGATGCACTGACCAGACAGCTGGAAGCGTTGCGGCATTCCCTGAGGGAGAACGCCAGTCAGCAGGGACAACTGCAGCAGCAGTTGCAAAGCGACGCCAGCCTGCGGACCCAGCAGCAAACGTTGCTGGCACAGATAGCGCAGGAAGAAACCACGCTGGCGCAGTGGGCGTTGCTTAACGATCTGATCGGCTCGGCGACCGGGGATAAATTCCGGCGCTTTGCCCAGGGACTCACGCTCGATCACCTGGTGGCGCTGGCTAACCGCCAGCTGGATCGTCTGCATGGTCGCTACCTTTTACAGCGCCGCGCCATCGATGCGCTGGAACTGGACGTGGTGGATACCTGGCAGGCGGACAGCGCACGCGATACCCGCACCCTGTCAGGTGGAGAAAGTTTTCTGGTGAGCCTTGCGCTGGCGCTGGCGCTGTCCGATCTGGTCAGCCACAAAACGCGCATCGAGTCGTTATTTCTTGATGAGGGTTTCGGCACGCTGGACGCAGAGACACTGGATACCGCACTGGATGCGCTGGATGCACTCAATGCCAGTGGAAAAACCATTGGCGTGATCAGTCACGTCGAGGCGATGAAAGAGCGCATTCCGGTGCAAATTAAGGTCCGCAAGATGAATGGCCTGGGTTACAGCAAACTTGAATTGCCGGGTACGTAAGAGGTTAATTATGTTGAGATGTACAGGAATGATGGCGGCCACGATGCTGCTGCTGGCAGGATGCAGTCACCATCCTGAGGCTTCCGAAGCGCAATGCGCGTCAGGCCTGCCTCAGGCGCAGTGCCAGGACGTGAAGCGCTATATTCGCGAGGTCAATGCGTCCGTCATGCGCAATTTTCACAATGCGAAAAACTATGTGGGCCAGCGTTGCCTGGTGACGGCACAGCGTCGCCCGGATGGGCGCTATAACGTGATGCGAACGGAAGGAAATGAGTCGCTGTGCCTGAAGGCCTGGCAGAGCGTCAGCAGCGCGCGGGATATGCCTTTGCCGCCACCGCGCGCCCCACAGCAGCTCGTCTTTGCCTTCGCGCCGGTTCGCTGAGCCAGCCCTGTGCATCCTTCAGTATGTTGCACAGGGCCGCAGGCCACGGCGGCGTTTATTCCGGCCACAGCCAGGCCGCACCGCGCACCCCGCTTGAATCCCCGTGCATCGCTTTCAGCACCGGCGTTTCACACTCGCCGCCAAAAACCCATTTCTTCATCAGCGTGGGCACCGTCTGGTACAGGCGGTCCACGTTGCTCATGCCGCCACCCAGCACAATCACGTCGGGATCGATCAGGTTGACAACCTGAGCCAGGGATTTTGCCAGACGGATTTCATAGCGGCTCATTGCCAGGGCAGCAACCGGATCCTGCTGCTCCAGCAGTTTGACAATCTCAGCGCCTTTGCGCGCCACACCGCTTAACCGCTGATAGTCGATAGCAAAGCCGGTACCGGAAACAAAGGTTTCAATGCAGCCCTGCTGGCCACAATAACAGGGGACTTCCGCGCGGTAACGCAACTCGTCTTCATCCATCCACGGTAAAGGATTATGACCCCATTCGCCCGCATTGCCGTTGCCGCCAATGCGTGACGCGCCGTTTATCGCTACCCCTGCGCCCGAACCGGTGCCGATGATGACCCCAAACACCAGTGCATGCCCAGCGCCTGCGCCATCCACCGCTTCGGACACGGCCAGACAATTCGCGTCATTGGCTATGCGGATGTCACGATTCAGCGCCTGCGCCAAATCTTTATCCAGCGGCTGACCGTTTAGCCAGGTGGAGTTCGCGTTTTTCACCCGCTGCGTATAGGGCGAAATCGTGCCCGGAATACCCAAGCCTACCGTCCCGGTTTGGCCGGTTTTCTCTTCGGCGAGGCGGACTAAATCAACGATGGCCTGCACGGTTGCCCGGTAGTCGTCACGGGGCGTGGAAATCCGATGGCGAAACAGCTCTTTTCCCTCGCCGGACAGCGCAATCACTTCTGTTTTGGTGCCGCCCAAATCAATGCCTATGCGCACGGTTTATTCCTCATTATTCGTTAGGGTGTTTTCTACACTAAAAGGCGAATGCCTGAAAGGCAATGAAACCGCTCCGATGTTTCGCTATCATGCGCACACTTAGTCAGATTTGTGCGCCCGATCGCGCCACGGTAAGGAATCCCGATGTTGTGGTTTAAAAATATGATGGTTTATCGTCTGAATCGTGACATTCCGTTGTCCGCAGACGACATGGAAAAACAGCTGGAGGCTTTCACCTTCTCACCCTGCGGCAGTCAGGACATGAGCAAGACCGGGTGGGTGGCACCAATGGGCAATCGCAGCGATGCCCTGACCCACGTGAACAACGGTCAGATTGTCATTTGCGCGCGCAAAGAAGAAAAAATCCTGCCCTCTCCGGTCGTGAAGCAGGCGCTGGAGGCCAAAATCGACAAGCTTGAGGCAGAGCAGAGCCGCAAGCTAAAAAAGACGGAAAAAGATTCGCTAAAAGATGAGGTGCTGCACAGCCTTTTACCGCGCGCGTTCAGCCGTTTTAGTCAGACCTATATGTGGATCGACACCGTGAACAACCTGATCATGGTGGACTGCGCCAGTGCTAAAAAAGCCGAAGACACGCTGGCTCTGCTGCGTAAAAGCCTGGGTTCGCTGCCGGTTGTGCCCCTGACGCTGGAAAGTCCGATTGAACTTACCCTGACCGAATGGGTGCGTTCCGGGGATGTACCGGCCGGTTTTGCCCTCATGGACGAAGCCGAGCTCAAGGCCATCCTGGAAGATGGCGGCGTGATTCGCTGCAAGAAACAGGATCTGGTGTGCGATGAAATTGCCAACCATATCGAAGCCGGTAAGCTGGTGACCAAGCTGGCACTGGACTGGCAGGAGCGTATTCAGTTCGTATTATCCGACGACGGCTCGGTGAAACGCCTGAAGTTTAGCGATACGCTGCGTGACCAGAATGATGATATCGATCGGGAAGATTTTGCGCAGCGTTTTGATGCAGACTTTATTCTGATGACCAGTGAACTGGCGGCCCTGACCAGCAATCTGGTTGAAGCGTTAGGCGGCGAAGCTCAGCGTTGATGCAACTGGCCGCAGATTACCTGCGGCCGTTCTTCTTAGTCTTTCAGATAGCGGCAAAGATATGCGCTCGGCTCGCCTACCTGCAGATGAAACTCGCTGTGGCCCGGTACGTTAAACACCGATCCCGCTTCAAACCATTTCCACTCTGTCTCACCCGGCAGCAACACTTTCATTGAGCCGCTTACCACGGTCATCTCTTCCGGTTGGGCGGTGCCAAACGTGTATTCACCTTCTGCCATAACACCGACGCTGGCACGGCCGGTGCTCGCACTGTCAAAACCGATGGATTTAACTTTTCCGTCAAAATACTCACTTACATTGAGCATAAACCTTCCTCACAGCACATTAGGGTGACTGGCAGTGTAGAAGGGAACTTGCTGATCTGTCACGCGAAATAGTGAGTGATTGTGATCGCCGCGCAGCAATGGCTGCCGCAGGAAACTGGGGAAATCAATGGCTTCCTTGCCAGAGCAGAGGCTTACTCTTTTTCTACATCTTCATAACGATCTTTTGCATCATGCGCTTCCTGCTCTGATTCGTGCTCGCTAATTAACGAATCTGGCTTGGGATGGTCGGCCCGCAGTTGCCATGACGTCACTTTTTTGCCTTCGGGGCCTTTTTCCACAGTGACAACGCGCGCTTCTCGGGGGTAAGGAGGTCTTGTCGGCATAATGTGTCCCTCTTCGCTAAATGACATTCCACACGACAGGCGATTGCCTGCCATGGGATAAGTATAGTCAATACGGTGGAAAGGACGGCGAAAGCGGGATAAATCTGAGGGTTAACTGGCACGCGCCAGAGATAACGACTGCAGGATCTGTTCCACGACGCGTTCAGGTGACTGCATGGCGTTCACCTCGTGATGCGCAGCAGAACGGTACAGGTGCGCACGGGCGCGGAGCACTTCACCCATTTCTTCAGCGATAGGGCGTCCGGTTAACGTGGGTCGCTGAGCATTTTCCGGCTGGCTTTCCAGACGTCGGGCCAGGATGTCAGGCGGTGCACTTAACCAGATCACCTGACCGTGCTCACGCATATAACGGCGATTACCTTCCGCCAGCACCATTCCGCCACCGGTGGCGATAATGGTTGACGGAGCGGTTACGGCTTTGAGCGAGTCGGTTTCACGCGCACGAAAGCTCTCCCATCCTTCTGCAGCCACAATTTCCGCGACGGTACGCTGCATCGTGAATTGCAGGTGATGATCGGTATCGCGAAACGCATAACCCAGCGCATGAGACAGGGCTTCACCGATAGTGGTTTTTCCGCATCCGCGCGCACCGATCAAAAAAATGGACAAGGACATCAGGGCAGTTCCTCCGCCGCGCAGCCCATCACAGCTGCAGGTTAGGCTCAATAATAGGACGCATCATAGCGGGAATTTATTTCGTCCTCTACCCATTGAGCGTATTTTACGCATGATTGCACCCAACATTCAAAAAAAACAAATAAATACAGAATGTTAACGATGCACATTTTGTGCATTGGGTAAAAAAGTTTACGTCAGCAACATTTGCTTACCGCCACGAATTTACATTGCTGCACGTCGCCCCCATATACTGTTAACAGTCGCAACGGGAGAGTCATTATGCAACGCGAAGAACAACAACTGATTGAAAATCTGTTTAGCCGTTTGAAACAAGCTGAAAGCCAGACTGCGGCACGCGATGCTGCTGCCGAACAACTGATCAAACAACACCTGCAGGCGCAACCGGGCGCGCCCTACTATATGGCTCAGGCCATTCTGATTCAGGAAGCGGCACTTAAAAAACTGAATGAGCGGGTTCAGGAGCTGGAAAATCATCTGGCCCAGCAACAGGCTCAGCAACAGCAACAGCCAAAAAGTAGTGGCGGTTTTTTATCCAGTCTGTTTGGCGGCGGCAGTCAGCAAGCCCAACCGGCTCAGCCATCGCCCCAGTGGAACAGTGCACCGCAACAGCCGCCGCAGCAGCCCTATGCCAGCGCACCTGCGCCCCGTGGCAGCGGATTTCTGGGCGGCGCCCTGCAAACCGCCGTTGGCGTAGCAGGCGGTGTGGTCATGGCCGATATGCTGACCAGCATGTTCCACCACTCTCAGCCGGAAGAGATCGTTAACATCATTAACGAACCCCAGTCACTGCCTCAGGTCGATGACAGCCTGAATACCTTTAATGGCGGGAACGATCAGTCGTTTCTCGACCAGGGAACAGGTGCCGACAATCAGTCCTTCCTGGATCAAAGCAACGGCTGGAGCGACACCTATGCCGACAACGGCGATCTGAATGACTTCGGCGGCAATGATTACGATGACGACGACAGTTTTGTTTGATTTAACGTTGTCGTTGTCTGAGCCAGCTGTCTAGTTCATTAGCAAACTGCTGGCGGTCCCGCGGGCTCATGGCGGCGGGACCGCCCGTCTGTACGCCGCTGGCGCGCATCGTGTCCATAAAATCACGCATCGTCAACCGCTCGCGTATGGTGGCAGGTGAATACCGTTCCCCGCGCGGATTCAGCGCCGACGCCCCTTTTTCAATCACCTCTGCGGCCAGCGGAATATCTGCCGTAATCACCAAATCGCCAGCCTGCACACGCTTCACGATTTCATTATCGGCAACATCAAACCCAGCCGGCACCTGTAGCGTGCGCAACCAGGGCGATGGCGGTACGCGTAAAAATTGATTCGCAACAAAGGTGACCATGGTTTGCGTTCTGTCTGCCGCCCGGTACAGCACGTCTTTTATGACGTTTGGGCAGGCGTCCGCATCGACCCAGATAGACATTGGTGTTCCTTATTCTGAAAATAGCGACGATGTTAACCTGTTTTGCAAAACGGGGTTAAGTAAAATTCCCCGGCCGCCCTGCGTTACCGCTAACTTGTTATTAATCCTGTCTGCAGTAAGCTACAGCGTTGATAACGGTGAAAACAGGAAAGGAGACGGTGATGCTGGAAAAGAAAATTGGATTTATTGGCGGTGGCAACATGGCAAAAGCCATCATTGGCGGGCTGATAAACAGCGGGCAAATAACACCGTCAGCTATCTGGATTTACGACCGCAAACCGAGCACCAATCAGCAAATGGCCGAACAGTACGGTATTAACGCCGCGGAGAGTGCGGAAGCGCTGGCACAGCACGTGGATATTCTGTTTGGTGCGGTCAAACCCAATGTGATCCTCAAAGTGCTGAAAGAACTGGCTAACAGTCTGAAAAAAGAGGCAGTGGTCGTTTCAATTGCCGCGGGCGTGACGCTGGATAACCTGGCGTCCGTGCTGGGGCACGATCGTAAGATCATTCGCGCAATGCCAAACACCCCTTCCCTGGTCGGTGAAGGCATGACTTCCGTTACGCCCAACGTGCTGGTTGAACAGAGCGAGACCGATGAAGTGGTCGCGATATTTGAGAGCTTTGGTCAGGCGGCAGTCGTCGATGAATACCTGATCCACTCGGTGGTTGGCGTCAGTGGTTCAGCGCCGGCTTACGTGTTTATGTTTATTGAAGCCATGGCCGATGCAGCCGTGGCGGGCGGCATGCCGCGCGCGCAGGCTTACCGGTTTGCGGCTCAGGCCGTGAAAGGCTCCGCACAGATGGTGCTGGAAACGGGTAAACATCCCGGTGAGTTGAAAGATATGGTCTGCTCGCCCGGCGGCACCACCATTGAAGCGGTGAAAGTACTGGAAGAAAAAGGCTTTCGTTCAGCCGTGATCGAAGCCATGCAGCAGTGCATGGCGAAGTCGGACAAGCTGAGCCGCAGTTAACCAACATATCTGGCAAACAAGCCGTTTGCCAGACGGTTTGCGGGCCCATTATTGTGCAGAATGGTGGGCCTGATACCATGCCAGTGCCTGTTCCATCGTCATGGACTCCTGCATCTTTTCGACCAGCGCGGCGGTCAGCGTGTAGAGTCCACACGAGAAAACCGCAGCCAGCCGCCCTTCCTTGCCGTAAAAGGCCATAAACGTTTTCTCTTCCAGCGATCCCACCTGCTGGTAGTCGTCCCAGTCTTTGGCATGACCAATATATTCATAGCGGGTACCATAATGCGCGGTCCAGAAAAACGGCACGCGGTCATAGTGATGAATATTCCCCAGCATGTTCAGTGCTGCGGTCTGGCCCTGCTGCTCTGCCACGCGAAAATGCTCGATGCGCAACGGCCCCTGGGCGGAAGGATAGGTTGCAATATCACCGGCTACCCAGACGTTTTCTGCCACGCGTAGCTGCTCATCCGTTTGCAGGCTGCCATCTTCAACCCGCGGCAGATCGTGAATAAACGAGGTGGCCGGTTTAACGCCGGTGGCGAACAGCACCACATCGGCAGCGATCTGCTGACCGTTTTTTAACCGCACGCCCGTCACGTGGTTTTCGCCCTGCAGCGACGCAATCTCACCTTCCACAAATGTCACGCCGTTGGCCTGATGCAGTTGATGGAAATAACGGCCAATAGGCTCACCGAACTGCGCCGCAAACGGCAGCGCGTGACGGGCAATGACGGTCACCTCAACGTCACGGTTACGCAGCGACGAGGCCAGCTCCATGCCAATAAAGCTGTTACCGATAATCACAATCTGCTGGCTTTGATCGACGGCCGCCAGCAGGGACGCTGTATGCTGCTTGTTGCGCAGAATATGTACGCCCGCTAAATCAGCGCCGGCAAGCGACGGCTTGACAGGCTCTGCGCCCGTTGCAATTAATAATTTATCGAACTGCAACGTGCTATCGTCGGCAAACACCAGACGGTGCGCCTCATTATCCACTCGCTCAACGCGCTTTTGAATGCGCTCGACGTGATCGAGTATGTCACTGCCAAGCAGCGACGGCACATCATCGATATTCATTTTGCCTGAGGGAACAAATTTCGTCAGCGCCGTGCGGTCGTAAGGGGCTTCAGGCTCACTCTCTACCAGCACCAGGCGGCCCTTAAAGCCGTCGTGGCGTAATCGCCACAGTGCCGCACTCCCGGCCGCGCCCCCGCCCAGTACCACAAAGACCGGGGCGCTGTCACCGCTGCCCACTGGCGCAGCAGGCGACATTGCTTCAGGGTTAACCAGAATCTGGCCATTTTCGATGCGAACGGGATACTGTTTCAGGTCGGCCAGCGCCAGCGGCTCGCACATTTTACCGCTGCTCAGTTCAAACGCCGCTTTATGCCAGGGACAGATGAGCCTGTCGCCGCAGATAGCGCCCTGCTCAAGCGGCGCGCCTGCATGAGGACATTTCGCCTGGAAAGCCTGGACGCTGTCAGCCTCACGGATGAGTAACAACTCTGTTTCACCCAGCTTTTTTTTAACCGGCTGACGTTGCGGTAAATCCTTGAGAGCAATAACAAATTGATAGTTCACGACATGGCTCCTTTTCCAACCGTCACGGGTAAAAGCGGCGCGCCCGAACGCGCGCGGCGCAATCCCTTATAAACAGTAAGTGTGGCAAAGGATTGGAAAAGCTTACGCCTCAATGGCGATTTTTTTCGCTAATCATCTGTTTATTAAGAAATTAAAAGTGTGCTGCAGCGGACTGATGGCAGGCGATGAGAGGAGGCGGCCACCGAAATGGCCGGCTGAGTCTTAGCTTTTTTTGAGGCACTGACTCATAAAGGTTTTACGTGCGTCACCGGTCAGCTTTTTATCTCCGGCCTGGAGATTACAGGTTTTCATTTTTATTTGTTGCGGCGACATGTCCGCGACTTTGCTGTCTTTCTTCAGGCAATCGCTCATAAATTGCTTACGCACATCGCCTTTTAATGATTGGCTGCTGGCATGTTCATTACACATCGCCATTTTTTGCTGCTGCGGCGTTTTATCTGCCGCGCTAGCGTGGCTGCTCATCATTATTCCTGCCAGGACTACTATCAGGATATTGCCTTTCATTGTTTTCACTCCGTTGTGATAAAGACAGTATTTATTCTGGCATGCCAGAAAAGAATCAGACGACTTTTGCGTTGGAATAATACAGAGATCGCAATTTTATTCTGGTGATCAGCGTGATGTCAGTTGTGGGGCCGATGAAGTAATTGGGTGACAGCGTTTTTTAATAACGCGGCATTGTGATCCTTGTGATCCACTCCGGCATGAATCATGGCCGTATCAATGCTGTTAACGAGGGACTGATGCTGCTCAGGCGGCATCATGCGCAGCATTGCGGTGACCACGAGTTCCAGCGCTTCGATCTGCGCGACCTGCCCTTTAACCGCTTCTTCTTTTTCTGCCAGCGTAATTAATAGCTCAGCAATCAGATTTTTCATGCCGGTGCCTCTTCAGCAGGGTGAAGAAAAAAATATCACCGGCCAGAATAAAAAAAAAGGAATTTTTTATTCTGTTTATCAGCACATTAAAATAAAAGCGCGGGTGCGGTGTTATCTTATTTCATTTGTTGTGAGCGAAACGTTTTTATTCCTCTGACACGCGAGGCGTAACCCTTTTTTCATCATGGTGAGCGTCGATAAATGCCCTGTTTTGCTGCCAGTTCGTTCTGCACTTAACGGGCAACGCGTATCTGACGCTTCTCTGGCCACGAAAAGACATGGCAGGAAATCTTTCAGCGTCACCGCCTTTCGAAAGGTCAGCTCCCGCTGTACCCTGCCACGAACCCTGCAGATTTCCTCTTCATACCAGCGTGTGTCGGGCGACGTTTCCCGAGGTAAGCACGATTTTTTTGCCTCCGCCCAGGGTGTTATCGGCGGTAATAATAAACTTATTAATCAGTTAACTACGTGCTAAAACCCTGTCGTAACCTGTCGGCATTATTTGAAAATCACTCATCACAATTGAAAAATATTTCAGGTTGTTACTGACAAGACGCAACGGCAGACCTATGTTTAAAAAACCGCCAGATTCGTGCGGGACGTGGGTCGTTCTGATCGACGTAATGCGCCCGATTAAACCTTTGCCGTGCCTGTCGGGCGCCACTTACTCACCTGACTCTGCCTGCTGCGCACTCGCGTACCGGGCGGGCTGTCTGTTTGCGGAGATGGAGAATGAGAGTGCAATCTAACAGCGCCAGCCGTGCTATCACCGATTATTTCAACAGCCCGGACTGGAATGTCCCGCCAGAGTCGGATCTGCTGGCCGTTATTATGCGGGAGCTTATGGAAGCCGGGCAGCCCACGACCAATAAAGCCGTTATCGCACGCGTGATCAACAAGCTGGAATTTGAAGGGGATGAGCAACGCCTGCAACGCTACCGTGCCCTGTTAGCCCGGCTGATGGAGGCGCGGCCCCATGAGTGAGCCGCTGATAACCTATTTCGCCAGCCGGTACTGGTTGGCCTCGCTTACGCTGGCCCGACCGCTGCTGCGCTGAAACAGGCAAAGCTCTCGTCCCCGGCGGTTTTTCATGTGCTTCTGCGGATAGAGCCCTTCAAGCAGTAACGCGCTGTAGCCTACGCTGTCATCGTACTCGACAACCTGACCCAGTACTTTTACCTTGCTTAAGGTGCTGGCGTTGATGCACGCCTGCCGCATCACCTGCTGGCTTTTCTGCCATGCCTCCGGGCTTGAAGCCAGGGCAACCGGGCTGACCAGCAGCAAAAATGAGACTGAAATCCTCTGGAAATATTCCATGCGTTGCTTCTTCCTCGGGCTGAACCAGAAAAAAATTCCCGCCTGAGCGGGAATAAACAAGACGAGCATTGCATATTGATGTAACGAGGAAATCCTTACCCTGTTGATTGAACCGATCGAACGGTTATCGCCTATCCCCAGGGTACAGGCGTTATCTTCGCCTGACGCCATGACAACTCTATGACAATGCGCTGTTTATTTGCCACTTAACCGCAATAGACACGGCTGATATTACCGCTTTTGTCGGCCATAAAGTTCAGACGGGTGAAATTAAAGTCCATCGTTACCGCTGAATTCCACGGGATGGCGCGCACTTTTTGCGTGAAACGCTGATTATCGATGGCAGACAACCGCTTGCCCACAAAGTGTTGATACTGAGATGCGCCACAGCTGTCCGCCTGCGCATCGAGCGGCACGGCGGTCTTGTCGGCTTGTGTGGCCGACTGGCAGCCCGTCAGCAGTACAAAACCGGCGGCCACCAGCGCTTTTCCATAGTGATTCACGTGTTTTCTCCTTATGGACGTGTAAAACCTGACTTCGAAGAGTAACAAGCCTGTCAGCAGGTATGAACCGGTAAAATCAAACTTACCGCACAATACCAGGGATTACATGCTGGTAAATGCGGTTATTAACAGATGAATCGCACTTGCTGGCTAAAATTACCGCGAGAAGCCTCTGATAGTATTTGCGGACTCACCCATGACACGATGAGTTATTGAGGAGGCGCGAGTGGAACTGATCCTTTTTATTAGCATTGCTCTCTTGTTGACCCTGATTGCGGTCAGCATCCGCTAGCCAGTCATCCTGCCCTTGTTGCTGCACGTCTTGTTCTCAGGCTGCGGCGCAAGCGCCCGGCTGCCTGTTGCCACCCTGTCTGACAGTGGATGTGCCCCCTCAATCCATGCACATCAAACCGGCATAACGCCCTGACGGCGTTGCACAAAAAATATTGTATCCCAGGCTCTCTCGACAGCGATCCAACGCGTTGCTACTATGCGTTTATCATCGCTGGCTGGATCGCCTATGAACACCAATTCCGACAGAGTGACGCTGACACTGTTTTATGTCGGCAGCTTTGTTGTCTATTACCTCGTTACCATGCTGATTACCCTGTTTCCGAATTACGGTATTCTGCGTAATGACGGTTTGCTGGTGCCTGTACTCTGCCTGTTCGAGTTTGCGGTCATCTATCCGCTGTATCGGTTCTACTGCCAGCGTCGTACGGATATTCCATTGGGTTTTTTACGCTCAGGTCAGACGTTACTTTTTATTGGCGCCCTGTTTATTTTAATGGCGGCGCAAACTCAGTACTTACAGCCTGAAGGCTGGCTGGTCGCGCAAACCCAGCAGGGACGTAGCTCAATGCTTATCCTGTTGCTCACCGCCGTCTTGCTGGCCCCGGTATTTGAAGAAGTGCTGTTTCGCGGCTTTTTGTTGCAGGGTTTTCTGCTCTGGGCACCCAACAGCCGTTTCGCCTGCATGTTACTGACCTCCCTGCTCTTTGCGCTGATGCATACACAGTATGTTCACTGGGAAACCGTGGTCGCGCTGACGCTCTTCTCTCTGCTGCTTTGCTATGCCCGCCTGCGCAGCAATTCGCTGGCCTTGCCGGTCTTTCTGCATACGCTGAACAACCTGATTGCTATCCTGCCCGCCTGGTATTTCGCCTGACAGGCTTCATTTTTTTATTGCCCGCCCGTCAATAAGCTGCGAAAAATCAGTTAGTATCCTTTTTTAACCGCAGGGATGGATGGTCTGTAAGCCAATGATTACCATGCTGGATGTGGCCCGCAAGGCCGGAGTTTCTAAAGCCACCGTCTCGCGCGTGCTGGCGGGAAATCGTTACGTCAGTAAAAGTACGCAGCAAAAGGTCTATCAGGCCATTGCCGAAACCGGTTATCGCCCCAATCTGCTGGCGCGCAGCCTGGCCACGCAAAAGTCCCAAAATATTGGCTTAATTGTTACCCACTCGCTTTTTAACGGCCCCTACTTCAGCGAGCTGCTGTTTCAGGCTGCCACTCTGACCAATAACTACGGTCGCCAGTTAATTCTGGCTGATGGCAAAACCTGCGCTGACGACGAGCGCGCCGCTATTGAGTTTCTGCTCGACCTGCGCTGTGACGCGATCATTATCTATCCCCGCTTTCTGGACACCGAGGCCCTGGATGCCATTATTGAGCAGCACGATATCCCAATTATGGTGGTGAATCGCCAGCTGCCGCGTCATCCGGCCCACTGCGTCTGGGCTACACATCAGCACAATACCTTTCAGGCGACGCGTTATCTGATCGCGCGCGGGCATCACGACATTGCCTTTATTCGTGGTATGACGGGCTCCCCTACCGCTGCCGCTCGCCTGGCAGGTTATGAGCAGGCTCTGGCTGAGCAGGGGCTTGCGGACAGGGCCTGCATCGTGCAGGGCGCGTGGACGCCGGCCAGTGGGATGGCGGCGGCAAAGCAGCTGCTGGACGCGGGCGTGACATTCAGCGCCCTGATGGCGAGTAACGATGACATGGCAATTGGGGCCGCGCTGGCGCTTCATGCTGCGGGAAAACGGCTGCCACAGGATGTTTCTCTGCTGGGATTTGATGATATCCGTATGGCCGAGTTTTTCCTGCCGCCGCTGACCACCGTGCATGTGCCGGTCGCAGAAATGATTCAGCACACGCTGGCGCAGCTGGTCGCCATGCTGGAAGGTCAGGAGGTGGATGCCTTGCCGCCCTTTAGTGGCCATCTGATTGAGCGCGCCTCGGTTGCGGACGGGCCTCATAAGCGCTAAGTCGCGGCATCCCTGCCGCGCGGTCTCAGTAGTCTACCGACGCGTTCAGCGTTGCGCCGTTACTGCGAATCAACTTTTGATACCAAAAGAAGCTTTTTTTGCGGTAGCGTGCCAGGTCCTTTAACGCTTTTTCATCGCGGTTCACGTAAATAAATCCGTAACGTTTGCTGATGCCCTGATGGGTACTCACCAGATCAATAGCAGACCACGGGCAATAACCGAACAGCTCGACGCCATCGGCAATCGCCAACTGCAGCTGAGCGATATGCTCACGCAGATAGTCGATTCGGTAATCATCATGCACCTTGTTGTCGGCCGCCAGGGTATCAAACGCCCCTAAGCCATTTTCGGTAACGATGAGCGGCAAGGCATAGCGTGCATAAATCTGGCGCGCGGTGATGCGAAAGCCTACTGGATCGATATACCAGCCAAACTGATTTTGCTGCAGATGCGGATTATTACAGCCCACGTAAACGGAGCGATCGATGCCGGCCATTTGCTGATCGGCATGGGGCCGACTGTCGGGATCATGATGTTCGCCCTCTGCCCCGACGGTGGCCGAAGCATAATAGTTAAAGGCGATAAAATCGGGCTGACCGGCGGCGATGATGGCCATATCCTCATCCTCGATCGTCGGAAGCCAGCCGCGCTGTTTTAAGAACGCCCATACCACGGGGTTGTAGCGCCCGTGAACGGCTAAATCCAGATAGAGCCAGTTACGAATTGCAGAGAAATTGTCCGCCGCCAGCACATCCTCTGGCCGGGAGCTTGCCGCATAGACGCAGGAAATATTCGGTGCCGGGCCAATTTTAGCGTCCGGCAAGCGTTCGTGGCAGGCAATCATCGCCTTTGCCTGCGCCAGCATCATGTGGTGATTTTGCTGATACAGAGTTTTCTGTGGATCGGCGGTGCCAGGCGGTAACGTCCCGATCACGTCGCCTTTCAGGATCATCATGTTCTGTTCGTTGATGGTCAGCCAGTATTTGACCTGGCTGCCAAACTGCTCAAAACAGGTAATGGCAAAACGTTCAAATGCCGCTATCGTGCGGCGAGAAGACCAGCCTCCGTCCTGCTGCAGGGCCCAGGGGAGATCGAAGTGATAAAGCGTGACCAGCGGTATAATGCCGTGCCGGCAAATCTCATCAATTAACTGCTGGTAAAAGGCCACGCCCGCCTCGTTTAACGCGCCGTCGCCTTCCGGGTAAAGACGGCTCCAGGCGATGGAGAAACGGTAGGTTTTTAGTCCCATTTCCGCCAGCAGGGCGATATCCTCTTTAAAGCGGTGGTAGTGGTCACTGCAAACGGTAAAATCCGTAATTGCCTGGCTGAACGTGGCTTTGTCGATAACCGACGGCCCTTTACCCTCTGCATCCCATCCGCCCTCCACCTGATATGCCGAGGTCGAGGCGCCCCAAAGAAAACCGTCCGGAAATGCGGTCAGTGTCGAATGTTGCATAAAATCTCCTTTTTTAACGTGCGGCAAGCTCCCGACGCAGTTGAATAATTTCTTCTGCCAGCTCGCGGCAAAGCATCGCGTTCATCAGGTGATCCTGGGCGTGAACCATAATCAGGTTGACCGGGATTTTTCCGCTGCCCTCATCAGCACCGATGAGCCGGGTCTGTATCTGATGCGCCGCCTTTGCCGCCGCCGTCGCGGCGGTCAGCATGCTGTCTGCGCGTTCCCAGTTCTGCTGGCGAGCCGCACGCAAGGCTTCCATTGCGCAGGAGCGCGCTTCGCCCGCCTGGATAATCAGTTCGATTACCGTGCTTTCATCGATTTCCATGCATTACTCCTTTACCGGTTGTGCTGCGCTCAGTTCCTGCTGCAGCAGTTGACGCTCGTACATTTTAAAAAACGGGTAGTAAATCAACGTGGCAATCGTCACCAGCACGGCAATCAGCACGATGACGCGCCAGTCCCAGCCGGTAGACCAGGCCGCACCAATTGGGGCGGGCGTGGTCCACGGCGCCAGCGAAATGACGTGGTTAATCAGACTGGTTTTAGTGGCGATCCAGGCAATGACGGCATTAACCAGGGGAGCAAGCACGAAGGGAATAAACAGAATGGGGTTCATCACGACAGGTGAGCCAAAAATAACCGGCTCGTTGATGTTGAACATACTGGGCACGATGCTGAGTTTGCCAATGGATCGCAGATGGGCAGACTGGCTTCGCAAATAAAGTAATACCAGCCCCATGGTGGAACCGGAACCGCCAATCACGATAAAAAACTGCCAAAAGGGTTCGATAAACACATGGCTGACAGGCTCACCCGCATTCAGTGCCTGCTGGTTCAGGCCGAGATTGGTCAGCCAGAAGGCCTGCAAAATCCCGCCGACAATCACGGCACCGTGAATGCCTGCGAACCACAACAGGTGGCACAGCAAGACGGCGACCAGCACGGCGGGCAGTGAATCCGAGGCGGAGATGATCGGAGAGAAGATCGCCATGATGGCCTGCGGCAGCAGCATGCCAAACTGTGCCTGTACCCACAGGCTAAGCGGAAATAAGGTAATAAAGATGGTAATGATGGGAATGAGCAGGTCAAAGGACTGACGAATTTTTGGCGGCACCTGTTCGGGTAATTTAAAGCCGATGTTGTGTTTCTGCAAAAAGTGCATCAGCTCCGTGGCAAAAAGCGCGACCAGAATGGCGGTAAAAATCCCCTCCCCGCCCAGCGATCCTACCGGCAGCATTTTGCCCGTTTGCGGTGCGGCCACGACCAGAAACGCCATCAGCGACAGGCTGGCCGCCATAAAGCCGTTCATCTTATAGCTGTTTGCCAGGTTGTAGGCGATAGCACTGGCGATATAGAGCGCCATAATGCCCATCGTCATGTTGTACGGCATCATGATTTGTTCTTCATGTGCCTTGACCATGCCAAGCCACCACTGTGCGAAGGCCCAACTGCTGTCTGCTGAAAAAGGAGGATGCGCAAACAGCAGCATGAAGGAACCCACAATCAAAAACGGCATTGAGGCAATAAATCCATCGCGGATGGCGATGACGTGGCGCTGGCTGGAGAGGCGCCCCGCCAGCGGACTGATGCGGTTTTCGATAACGCCGAATAACGATTCGCTTAAGCGACTCATCCCTCAACTCCTGCTCAGGAAAACGAGAATAACGCTGCACAGGCAAACACAGACCTGCGATATATTTTTCAGTTTCTCATTCATCAGGGATGAATAAGCTTAAGTGCATCACTTAATATCTTTTCACCCTTCATCATTCCGTAATCCATGCTGTTAATCACTGCGATGGGTTTGCTGTGTTGTTGGGCGACAGGCTCAAAATCCGCCAGCTTATATTTAATTTGCGGCCCCAGCAGGCAGCAGTCATAGTCGGCAACAAGCTCATTAAACTCTTCAATTCCCACAGCTTTTATCTCTACCGCTATGCCTTGTTCTTTAGCGGCTTTTTCCATTTTCTGTACCACCATACTGGTGGACATTCCTGCGGCGCAGCACAGCAAAATCTTTGGCATTGTTAATTTCTCCTTGTGATGAATGATTAACGAATACACAGGGTAAAGATTTTCTGCAACCGGTTTCAGATTTGCATGTCAGAAGTGTGAGAAATATCAAAACGTACCGGCATTGCTGTTGAGCAATAAAATCCTCAACAGGCGCGATCATTTTCTGGCCCTGAACATCATCACGGCAGAGATAATAATCGATGGGGTTGCGGCGTCAGAAATTAACGCGACGACGTGGCTGCGCGTGCTGTTAACAATAAGATTTCACTGCTGTTCAGGCGCGCAGGTCTTATAATGCGTCAGAGCAATCCGATACCGTCCAGCGTGATGCGTGCCCCGACGGCAATTAGCTATACTGGTTTTATAAAAAAGGAACACTCATCCGTTTCGTGATGTGCGAACCGGGAGAAGGAGTCGGTTATGTTGATTGGTTTTGTATTGTTGGTGAGCGCCTGTGGACATGATGCCTGTGAAGCGTTGCCGGTGTCGGAGCGCATTTATCCAACGAAAGCCGCCTGTGAAGTCATGGCAAACCGCATTCATAAAGTCCGCCCAAATGTGGTGCTGCTTTGTGGTGAAGTGCATCGTTCAGATAACTGAACAGGCGCAAGGACACAAAAACAGGCAGACAACATTGCAAGGACGCCGTTTAGCGTTCAAAATATAAGCTGTTTTACACCAACACAGTCGTGAATCCCATGAAAAGTAGTCGTCCCCGCCGTCCAACTGGGCGTTGGGTTTATTACATTTTGTATGAAGGCATTCTGTGGCCCTGCCCGGTACGCTGGGAATGGGAAAGCGCCTATGGCGGCTGGCTTCCGTTCTACTATTCGCCAACATTTGAATTTGTGGCGGGCGATCCCGGCAAGGCTTACCGTATTGCGCGCAGCGACGTGCGGATTAAGCGTGGAGAAGAGATGTATGCCTGACGTGTCAGGTGGCGTTCCAGGGAAACCAGGATGCGGTAAGCAGAAAGTAGAGTAACTCCAGCAGCAGTACCACCATTAGCAGCACGCCAAGCTTGTGGCGAGAAAGCCACGATTTCATGCGCATATTATCGCTGTCCCCTCACTCGACAACAGTACGTCACGTATTACTGGCAAGACGAACCGCCTTTCCCCGTGTTTTGCAGAACCGCCTGCCTCTGCAAAGATTGGATGCGTCACACGAAGATGCGCCCGCAGGCGCATCTGGATTCGGCACGATCACCGATAACATTACGACCGCATGCATCACGAAAAGTGACGCAGGATCGTCGTCAGTTGTTCAGGGTGTAGTCGAGCGTGATTTCTGCATTCAGCACCTGAGAAACCGGACAGCCTGCTTTGGCTTTGTTGATGATTTCATCAAAAGTGTCATTATCAATGCCCGGCAGAGAAACGGTGCTGGTTAAGGCAATTTTGGTGATCGCGAAGCCTTCACCTTTTTTATCCAGCGACACGTCTGCAGTGGTATCGATGCTTTCAGGCTTATGGCCTGCATTACCCAACATCAACGACAGCGCCATAGAGAAACAGGCCGCATGTGCCGCACCAATCAGCTCTTCTGGGTTAGTGCCTTTTTGTCCTTCAAAGCGGGTGTTAAAGCCGTAGGGCTGTTGGTTCAGCACGCCGCTCTCGGTGCTGACTGTGCCTTTGCCTTTAATATCGCCTTCCCAATGCGCCGAACCTTTCTTATGAATGGTCATGTCATTCCTCCTGTTGGTAAAGAAGGTAAGTATAGACAACGCATCTGATTTCGCTGCGGGCGACTATGCCGGACGCAGATTGGCTTCCTGCAGGAACGCATTTGCCTGCACCAGCGACGCCTGGGTGATATCGGCAATGCGCTTCGCGCCGGTTAAAGTCATCGCGACTTTCATCTCTTTTTCAATCAGCGTCAGTAAATGCTCAACGCCGCGCTGTCCCTGTGTCGCCAGCGCATAGATAAAGGCGCGCCCCAGCAGGACGCTGTCTGCGCCCAACGCAATCATACGCACCACATCCAGCCCGTTTCGAATGCCGCTGTCGGCAAGGATCGTGATATCGCCTTTGACCGCATCCGCAATCGCAGGTAAGGCACGGGCCGAGGACAGCACGCCGTCCAGCTGGCGTCCGCCATGGTTAGAAACCACGATACCGTCAGCCCCAAAGCGCACCGCGTCACGGGCATCCTCAGGGTCCAGAATGCCCTTGATCACCATCGGGCCATCCCAGAAATCACGAATCCATTCCAGATCCTGCCAGGAAATGGAAGGATCAAAGTTCTTCGCCAGCCAGCCAATATAGTCCTCCAGGCCGGTTGGCTTGCCGAGATAGGTGGAGATATTCCCCAGATCGTGCGGCCTGCCCTGTAACCCTACATCCAGTGCCCACTTTGGATGGGTAATGGCCTGCCAGTATCGCCGCAGTGCGGCATTTTCACCGCTCATGCCCGAGTGCGCATCGCGATAACGCGCGCCCGGCGTCGGCATGTCCACGGTAAACACCAGCGTAGAGCAGCCCGCCGCTTTGGCCCGCTCCAGGGCATTACGCATGAAGCCTCTGTCCCGCAGCACATAGAGCTGGAACCACATGGGACGATTGATCTGCGGTGCAACCTCTTCAATCGGGCACACAGAGACGGTGGACAGCGTAAAAGGAATGCCTTTGCCTGCGGCGGCGCGGGCAGCCTGAACTTCGCCCCGTCGGGCGTACATGCCACATAGCCCTACCGGTGCCAGCGCCACCGGCATCGACAGCGTTTCATTAAACAGGGTGGTTTCGAGACTGAGTTCGGACATGTTGCGCAGGATGCGCTGGCGCAGCGCCACCTCTGAGAGATCGGCGACGTTGCGCTGGAGTGTGTGCTCCGCATAAGCCCCACCATCCAGATAGTGAAACAGGAAAGGCGGCAAAATACGTTGTGCAGCGGCGCGGTAGTCACTGGCGGCAGAAATAATCATCAGCGTGTCTCCTTGTAGTTGTCCAGGTGATGGCCTGGTAAACGCGTAATCCGCGCCTGTCTGGCTTCGTCTTCATCAAGCGTTTTCATCGTGGTATGAACAAAACCAAGATGATCCATCGCCGCTAAGCGGGCGGCCTCGGCATCACCCAGTAAAATGGCGTCAAGCATTGCCCTGTGCTGAACGGTAAGGCGGTCGAAAATCGCCGGGCTGGTGTACATCAACCTGCGGCTGTGCAACATCGAGGACTGCAGCAAATCAAAAAAACCGCGCATGGTTTGTAGCAGCACTACGTTATGCGAGGCTTCCGCGATAGCGAGGTGAAAGCGCAGATCGGCCTGACCGGCCAGATGGGGATCGTCGCTCTCCTTTAACGCCAGCGTGGCGTCAAAAGCGTACTGCAGTCGTTCCTTATCTGACTCTGTTGCCCGAAGTGCCGCATGCCATGCGGTGCTGGCTTCAATCGCGTGGCGCGCTTCCAGAATGTCGTAGCGGTAATCCGGATCGTTGGCCAACAGCTGACGAATCGGCTCAACAATGCGCTGTTCAGACCAGGGCTCCTGGGGCTGACGCAGCCAGGTGCCGTCGCCGCGTCGGCTCGTCAATATCCCGCTGCTGATAAGCTGCTGAATAGCTTCGCGCAACGACGAGCGCGAGACGCCAAGCGCCGCAGCCAACTGGCGCTCGGCAGGCAAACGCATGCCGGGCTCAAGCTGATGGTCGCGAATATACTGTTGGAGCCGTACCCGCAGCGGTTCGGCGGACGGCGGTAAGTTTGATGTCATGGGATCATCCAGGGAAAAACGTAAGCCTGAAGCGTGGTAATGATGCCCACCAGGCAGGTAAATATCAGGCTGTGCTTGACGGTAAAACGGAACAGATCCGACTCCTTGCCTACCAGCCCGACGGCGGCACAGGCAATGGCTATCGACTGCGGCGAGATCATCTTACCGGTCACGCCCCCGGTGGTATTCGCCGCCACCAGCAGGATATCGGAAACGCCTATCTGCTGCGCGGTCGTCGCCTGCAAGGCGGCAAACAGGGCATTCGATGACGTATCCGAGCCGGTCAGAAACACGCCGAGCCAGCCCAGGAAAGGCGAGAAGAAGGTAAACGCATGGCCGGTATGGGCCAATGCCAGCGCCAGTGTGGCAGAGAGGCCGGAGTAATTAGAAATAAAAGCAAACGCCAACACCATCCCGATAGAGTAGATGGGCAACATGAGCTCTTTCAGCGTTTCTGCAAAGGTCGCCACGGCTGCCCGGGGCTTCATCTTCAGGAAAATGATAGCCACGAGGGCGGCAACCAGAATAGCCGTACCGGTTGCCGAGAGCAGGTCGAGTTTAAAAATGGCTGGCCAGCTACTGACCTTCGCGACCACCGGCGGCATTCTGGTTACCCAGCCATCAAGGCCGGGCACAGGGAGGCTGAGCACCCAGTCCGCTAATGCACCGCCTTTTGCGAACAGCGCTTTAAAGGGAGGAATGCTCCATAACGTGACGGTTGCCGTCAGAAACAGGAATGGCATCCAGGCGCGCACCACCTGCCCTGTCGTGTATTTTTGCCGGTTCACAGGCTGGCCCGCGTGCGGGCTTTCTGTTTCGCTGAAGCGAAAGATGCGCACCGGCTGCCAGACGCGTAAAAACAGCGTCAGCGAAATGAGTGAGGCGAGCGAGGAGATTATATCGGGCAGCTCCGGTCCCAGAAAGTTGGAGCTGAGGAACTGGGCAATCGCGAACGCTCCCCCCGCGACTATCACGGCGGGCCAGGTTTCTTTGACACCGCGCCAGCCATCCATAATCGCCATGATCCAGAACAGCACGACGATCGTCAGTAACGGAAGCTGACGGCCTGCCATCTGACCGATGGCAAAGCTGTCCAGCCCGGTCACCTGCCCCGCCACAATGATCGGGATCCCCATCGCACCAAACGCCACGGGCGCAGTATTGACGATCAAACACAAGCCTGCGGCATAGAGTGGATTAAAACCCAGCCCCACCAGCAGCGCGGCCGTGATGGCGACCGGCGCGCCGAAACCTGCCGCACCTTCTAAAAAGGCGCCAAAAGAGAACCCCACAATCAACATCTGTAAGCGCTGATCGGGCGTGATCGATAAAATGGAAGCGCGGATGATGTCGAACTGACCTGTCTTAACCGAGATCTTATAAACAAAAACCGCCGCCACGATGATCCAGGCAATGGGCCACAGGCCGTACATAAAACCGTAAATCGCTGACGCCAGCGCCTGCTGTAGCGGCATCCGATACAGCAACAGCGCGACCAGCAGCGCAAGGACGACCGTGAGCGTGGCGGCCTGATAGCCTTTCATCTTTAACCTGATTAACGCAAAGAAGAAAAACAGAACAGGAAGTAAAGCAATCAGGCTGGAGAGCCAGATATTGTTGAGCGGATCGTAATTTTGCTGCCAGATCTGCATGCCATGATCTCCAAAGAGGATGAAAGCGATGCGCGATCGGCAAAACGGGTGGCGCATCTGTCACTTAAGCCGCGCCGATTGGTCCTACCAATCTGGCAATCAGCGCTTGCTTGCTACAGATATTTAACCCGCTGTTAACTCTAGGCAACAGTTACTGCACTATTTTTAACGTTATGTGAGCCGCTGAAAACGTTTTGCTGATTTGGTAGGACCAATTACCGTTCAGGAAAGGCCTGTTTGTAGCTTTCAGGATGAAAACGCAGGTTAAGGCCTATCAGCATGACCGTTACGCTCCCCTGCAACAGCCAGATAGAGGAAAAGTGGCCTGTAAGCGCATGCAATTGCCCGGCAAGAAACGGCATACTGCCCGCAATAATAAAGCCGACGCCCTGCATGAATGCCACCAGACGCGCCCCGGCCTGAGGATGCGCGAGGTGGTCCAGCGCCAGCACCAGGGCAAGAGGAAATGCGCCGCCCAGGCCAACGCCCGCTATCCCTGCCCACAGCCAGGCTGGGTAGAGCGGTGCCACCAGCAGGCCTGTTAACCCGCAGAGCTGAAGTGCCAGCGTCAGCAGAAGCAGCGGTCGCCTGTCCGCCCCCCGCACCAGCAGAGGAAACACCAGGGCACCGGCAACCTGACAGGCAATCATCACGCCCAGCAGGCCGCCGCCCGCCTGCGCGCTCCAGCCCTGTTGATGATAAAAATCAGGCAGCCAGGCCACACAGATGGCGTAGCCGCCGTTTACTAACCCAAAGCTCAGCGCCAGCGTCCATGCGCGCGTATTCCGCCAGATCGAGGGTATAACGCCTGATGTCTGCCGGGACGGGGACGCCGCAGGGATCCTCCACCATAGCATGACGGCCAGCAGCGCAGGCACACTCCAGCTGCTGAGCGCGCCCTGCCAGCCCAGGTGCGCACTGATCCACGGCGTCAGCGCAGCACCCAGCCCACCGCCGCCCATTAGCGCCGCCGCCCATAGCCCGGTGATCATGGCGCTGCGTTGCGTGAAGCGCTGACGGATCAATCCCGGCATAGCCATTTGTACAATCCCGATGCCGATACCGCCCGGTACGGTGCTCCACACCAGCCAGGCGCCTTGCGCGATAAAAAAACGGCTGGCCAGCGCCAGTACTAACAGCGCCAGCCCGCTACACAGCAGCCTTCGCAGCGGGATACGTTGCAGCAGCGGCGCGCTCACTAAGGCTATTGCCCCCATCATCATCATGGGAATCGCGGGCAGAAGTGAGGCCGCCAGCGAGGATAATCCCATACTTTCCCGCAGCTGCTCCAGCAGCGGACTAACGGATGTCATCAGTGGCCGCATGTTCAGTCCGGCCAGTATCAGGGCGGCAATCATCAATAAAGGGTCTTTTTTCATAGGGGATCCTGGAATTAAACATTGTCAGCCTGACAGCAGCGATTACTATTTGGAAATGAAATAACAGGATGACAGGCAGTGGAAAAATGAATCGCCAGCCCATGTTTACTCCCCAACAGCTGTTGAGCTTTGTTGCCGTATGCGAAACCACCAGCTTTACCCGCGCCGCCGAACGGGTGCACCTTTCGCAATCGACGGTCAGCCAACAGGTGCGACGGCTGGAAGAGATGGTCGGTAAAACGCTGCTGGCACGCTCGTCCCACCAGGTGCAAATCACGGAAGAAGGCGAAAAACTGCTGGGCTATGCCCGCCGGATCATTGCCCTGAACGGTGAAGCCCACGATGTGCTGAACGATAAGTGGCGTGATGGCATCCTGCGCCTTGGCGTTCCGGAAGACTTCGCCGCCCCCACCGCGGGACTGCTGGCGCGGTTCAGCCGCGAACATCCGCACCTGCGGCTGGATGTCATGAGCGGAATGCAGGTGGAACTGCGGCGCGCCTGGCAACGGGAAGAGCTGGACATCATGCTGATCAAGCAGCCTTACGGTGAGCGCCCACTGGCTTCGCGCCCGGAGCCGCTGCTGTGGCTGGACAGCGCCGCGCATCCCTGCTTCGAGCAGTCGCCGGTTCCGCTGGTGCTGTTTCCGCAACTGGGGCTGTACCGGGAGGAGATCTGCCAGACGCTGGATGGACTCGGTCGCAGCTGGCGGATTGGTTACAGCAGTGCCAGCCTGGTGGCACTCTCCGCCGCCAGCGCGCAGGGCTTGGGGATAACGCTGCTGCCGGCCAGCTGTCGCTTACCTTCGCATCGGGTTCTGGATAGCCAGCAGGGTTTACCGGTGATTGACACCTTTGAGCTGGCGCTGTTTTGTCGTCAGCCCGAGGATGTGCTGCAGCGCCAGTTGGCGGATGCCCTGGCCGACTTCGCCGGTCTGCACTGGCAGTGATTTTTTAAATAGCAGGCAGTGGAAAACAACCCAGCAGAGAAAGCCGCTGTTTGTCAGATTAAAGACTCACTTACTTTCGCAGGAATCGCTGATGCAGACTGATTCTCCCTCCAGCCGCCGCCGCTTTCTCCACCAGGGCGTCTGTCTGACCGCCGCCAGCAGTATGATCATGGCCGGAATGACCGCCCCGGGCATGGCCGCCAACCGCAGCGCACCGCCCGCGTCCTCTGGTAAGGCTTTGCCGCAAACCGATCACTACGTTTTGCGTAATGTAGTGCTTGAAGAGGGCTTCGGACGTGACGGTGATGAGATTGTTGAGACGAAAACGGCGCGCTACGACATCACACTTCGCGAGGGTCGATTTCATCAAATCAGTCCGGCCGGACAAGGTGACCGTTCACTGCCGTTTTGGGATGCGCAAGGTGCCCTGCTGCTGCCGTCTACGCAGGATATGCACATCCATCTCGACAAAACCTTTTACGGCGGCCCCTGGCAGGCACCACGACCGCGTAAAGGCAAAACGATTATGGACATGATTGCCCGCGAACAGGTGCTGATTCCACAGCTGCTGCCCACCTCTCAGGCCCGGGCCGAAGGGCTTATCGCCCTGCTGAACGCCATGGGCACGACCCGGGCGCGCAGCCATTGTAATATCGATCCGGTCAGCGGCCTGCAAAGCCTGGAACATTTGCAGGCCGCGCTGGCAAACCATCCCGATTTCCCCTGTGAGATTGTTGCCTTCCCCCAGCATGGATTGCTGCATTCTCAGGTTGATGGGCTGATGCGCGAAGCCATGCAGCGTGGCGTGCAGTATGTTGGCGGTCTCGATCCCACAAATGTGGATGGCGCGATGGAGAAATCTTTGGATGCCATGTTCCAGATTGCGCTCGACTACCAGCGCAGCGTCGATATCCATCTGCACGAAACCTCTGCCGCTGGCGTGCAGGCGATTCGCTACATGATCAAAACCGTGCAGAATAATCCCTCGTTACGCGGTAAGGTCACCCTCAGTCATGGTTTTGCGCTGGCAACCCTACAGGGCGCAGAGCTGGACAAGATGATTGCCGATCTGGCCGAGCAGCAGTTCAGCATTGCCTCCACACTGCCCATCGGCAAGCTGACCATGCCCGTGCCACAGTTGCAGGCGGCAGGGGTAAACGTCATGACGGGCACCGACAGCGTGATCGATCACTGGTCGCCATTTGGCACCGGCAGCATGCTGGAAAAGGCCAATTTATATGCCCAGCTGTACGGGGGATCGGATGAATTCTCTTTGAGCCGCGCGCTGGCGATTGCCACCGATAATGTGCTTCCGCTTTCTGCCAGCGGCGAACGCCAGTGGCCGCGCATCGGCGACAGCGCCAACATGATGCTGGTTGAGGCCAGTTGTTCGGCGGAAGCGGTGGCGCGGATTTCGCCCGTGATAGCGAGTTTCTCGCGGGGTAAACCGCAGTTTGTGCGACAGCAGGTTTAACGCAGATGCGCCTCACTTTACGCAACGGCGCTAAAGTGAGGCGCGGACATCTCAGGCACAGCGATGTTAAGCCCGGCCAGCCTCCCTCTTTTTCGACATTAACTCCATCGCCAGCGCATAGAGCGGCGCGCCGTCAGGGGCAACAGGATCGTCTTCTGCATAACATCCGATCATAGAGGCAACTTTATCTGCCGATAAGGTTTCGCCATAAAGATGGAGCGTCAGGACAGCACGACCAACGATTTTTAGTACGTCTTCATGCAAGATCTGCGGGATATTATTCAATGAAAAAACCCTCTGCCAGTGGTTATATCGATCTATGTCGCTCAATATAAAGGAGTTACTCAATGATTTTTACAGGGGCCAAAGCCAATACTTTTACATTACTAATGCTATTTACCCTGTAAAAAAAACGGACTTCGCCGGTTAACTCAATATTCGCTCTTATAAACAAAAGATTATGAATTTATTAACGTTGTCAGACGGTTATCGGACCGAATCCTGGCGAAGGTATTCCGCTGTCATTCATTAAAATAATCCACCTAACGCACATCATCTTCAGTTTATTCTTAAAAAAACTCGCGTGAAATGGATATTATTTATTCATAAGGTTAACGTTGCCGTTGCGCACGCTTTCTGACAGACTTGCGCACGCAATGATGCCCCCCACTTTTAGCCGCAGAGGCCGCACCCGTGACCGCTTTTTCCTCGCTTAATTCTCTTCCCGACAGCCAGCTCGATAACCTGCGCGAAATGGGCTATACCAGCATGACCCCGGTTCAGGCCGCCACACTGCCCGCGATTTTAGACGGACGCGACGTGCGTGCGCAGGCCAAAACCGGCAGCGGTAAAACCGCCGCGTTTGGCATTGGCTTGCTGCAACATATCGACAGCGCTCACTTTCAGACGCAGGCGCTGATTTTATGCCCGACCCGGGAACTGGCCGATCAGGTCAGTAACGTCCTGCGGCAGTTAGCCCGCTTCACGCGCAACATTAAGATCTTAACCTTATGTGGCGGCCAGCCTATGAGCGCCCAGCGCGATTCGCTGGTGCATGCGCCTCATATCGTGGTCGGCACACCGGGCCGTATTCTGGATCACATTAAGCGTGAGACACTGAAGCTGGAGAGCCTGCGTACGCTTGTACTGGACGAAGCCGATCGCATGCTGGAAATGGGCTTCCGCGACGATATGGAAACGATTATCGCTGCCACGCCAGCATCACGTCAGACGCTGCTGTTCTCCGCGACCTGGCCGGAAGGCATTGCCGCCCTGAGCCAGCGCTTTCAGCGTGAGGCGCTGAGCGTGGTCACGGAAGAAGTGAGTGAACTCCCTGCTATCGAGCAGCAGTTTATTGAAGCCAGTCACGGTGAAAAGCTGTCGCTGCTGATCAGTCTGCTCAGCGAACGCCAGCCCTCTTCCTGCGTGGTGTTCTGTAATACCAAGCGCGAGTGCGACGATATCGCGGCTGCGCTCAATGCACGCGATATCAGCGCCCTGCCCCTGCATGGCGATCTGGAACAACGCGATCGCGAACGGGTGCTGATCCGTTTTGCCAACGGCAGCGGCCGGGTATTAGTCGCAACCGATGTTGCGGCCCGTGGGCTGGACATCAAGTTGCTGTCGCTGGTGGTAAACTATCAGCTGGCCTGGGACCCTGAAGTGCACCTGCATCGTATTGGCCGCACCGCGCGCGCTGGCGAACAGGGCGCAGCGGTGAGCTTTGTCGCTGCAGACGAAATGGCACGCGCTCATGCTCTTGAAGACTTTCTGCAACAGAAGCTGCCCTGGGTTGCGGCCAGTTCGTTAAAGAAAAGCAGTAAAGCGTTGCCTGCCGCCATGATGACGCTCTGCATTGATGGCGGGCGTAAAGCCAAAATTCGCCCCGGCGATATCCTGGGGGCACTGACGGGCGAGGCGGGTTACCGGGCTGACCAAATTGGTAAAATCGATCTCACCGCGACGCATGCATATGTGGCGATAGAAGCGGCCCAGGCTAAGCAGGCACTGGTCAAGCTCAAGCAGGGCAAAATCAAAGGCAAGACCTGCCGCGCAGTCCTGTTAAAAGATTAAAAAAACGGGCGAGACTCACTCTCGCCCACGCCTTTACGGCTCATCTATCCGCGTCACGTGCAGCGTTGTTTTATCGCCTTTCCCCTGCACCTTGCCACTCACCCGCACTTTGTCATTAGCGGTATAGGTTTTACCACCGAACGTTTTTTCCGGCGCGATAAGGGTCACATGGCCGGTATCGTCACGAAACTGATAATTATCGCCCTTTAATTTTTTAACGATATAGCCTTCCAGCGTGACGTAACCACCCTGGCGGAAGTCACGGATCTGATCGATATGGGTTTGCCCGGTATCTTCAGATCCTTTGTAACCCGCATCCTGTTTGCTCTGCGGCGGCGGCGTATCGCCTGTCTTAAAACCACCTTGCTCTGCATATGCACCAGACGTTGCCATGGCTAACAAGGCGGCCAGTAATACTTTTTTCATCTCGTACTCCTTTAAGGGAAGGTGTCCATGTTGAATAGTCACTGTTAAGCCTGGCACAAGAATATGCGGCCGTTAGATTTTCCCCTCTCACCTTTTTTCACTTGCTGCCGATAACTTCATCACAACCCTTTTCACCTGCTGCGCTGATGCTGAGGCAACAATGGATAATTTTCAGAAAGAGATCGACGAGAGAGCAAATCTCGCGTTATCGAACAAATTTGAGCTGCTGCTGTTTCGCCTGGGCTCTAACCAGTTAAAAGGTAAATCAGAGCTGTTTGGTATCAACGTATTTAAACTGCGTGAAATTGTACCGATGCCGCCGATTACCAAAGCAGCAGGCATGCGTTCGCCGTTGCTCGGCATGGCCAGTATCCGCGGACAGTTTATTCCGGTGATTGATTTACCGGCTGTCGCAGGCTGTGTTCCAGAAACGGGACTTAACCTGTTACTGGTGACCGAGTACGCGCGAAACACCCAGGCGTTTGCCGTCGAGTCTGTCGAAAACATCGTGCGCCTAAACTGGAGCCAGGTGCATACCGCGGAAGCCGGGATCGGTGGCCGTAATATCACCAGTATCGCCTGCCTTGATGACGATGAACAAAAAAGCAATCTGGCCATGGTGCTGGACGTTGAGCAAATTTTGTATGACATCATCCCGTCTGTGCGCGGCGTTGAGCCGGAAGCTCCGAAAGCGCGTCAGTTCAAAATGAAGCCGGGTTCAGTGGCGATTGTGGCGGAAGATTCTAAAGTTGCCCGTCAGCTGCTGGAGCAAGGCCTGAAGAGCATGGGTATTCCCGCCATCATGTGCAACACCGGCCTGGAAGCATGGGAAAAAATCAAAGAGATGCATCAGCAGGCTCAGGCCCAGGGTGAATCCATTCACGACAAGATTGCGCTGGTGTTAACCGATCTGGAAATGCCAGAGATGGACGGCTTTACGCTGACACGTAACATCAAGCGCGATACGACGCTGCGCCATATTCCTGTGGTGATCCACTCATCACTTTCTGGCAGCGCAAACGAAGATCACGTGCGCAAAGTCGGTGCCGATGGCTATGTGGCGAAGTTCGAACTGAACGAACTGTCTGACGTGATTTTTAAAGCAATGGAAGCCGCGAGCTAAGACGTAACGGGCAGCTTATCCCTGCCCCGCGAGGCTTGATATCCACCACTTGAGAATATAAGAATGCATAGTGAAACGCTTCCCGTCGTCCGTAAGTCACTGTTTCGTGGACGTGTTCGTCAGCTGAGCTGGATTGCAGCGATCGCTTTCTGCCTGCTGTTCTGGGGCGGCGTGCTTGCCCTGATGGTTTAGTCAATAGCAGCGGGAACGTTGCCGGAAGGGAAACAAAAAAGGCTGCCAGTGGCAGCCTTTTATTACGGTAAATGCAACAACGCTATAGAACTCTTTAGCCTTTTCAGAGCGCCTGAGGCTGGCTCTGAGCTGCAATCCTTGTCGCGTTAATCTGAACAACGACCGTTTTGCAAAAAATGCATTTCGCTCCATGCGGGTTGGCTCTTGTCACATCGAAATGTGATGTACGGTACTGCGAGCCACTACAGTGAGGACATTTAAAACGCGTAATTTTCAGTCCTTAGAGACCAACAACGTTCGCAGCAGCTGGGCCTTTGGCGCCATTTTCTACTGTAAACTCAACTTGTTGACCTTCATCTAATGAACGGAAATCTGTGCCCTGAATTGCAGAGAAGTGTACGAATACATCTTTGCTGCCGTCCTGAGGAGAGATGAAACCGAAGCCTTTCTCAGCGTTGAACCATTTAACGGTACCGCGGATTTTGTTAGACATGTTTAATTCCTTAATAATAGAGCCTTCCGGCGTAATGGCCTGAGAACAGATTTCAATCAGAACGTAAGAGAAGACTCAAAAAGAAGGAATGTCTCGCGACAGGCTTAGAGATGAGAACTGCTGTAGATACTTACTTTGATAGCGTCTGTTAATCAAACCGACGATTCATTAGGTCATATCCTGCTGATGCATGCAAGGGTTATTTTAAAATAGTTGCGAGTGGGCCAGATGAACGTCACGCGCAGAAATCTGGCCCGTTCATCTGTCAGGGTTTGCGAATATGTACGTGGTGCCCCTGCTCGCCTGCCGCCAGATCGTCGCGCAGTGTCAGAGCCGGAATTGTGTAATTGCCGCCGTTTTGCCGATAATAGGCGACAGGTTCGGTCACAAACAGATTATCCAGACGCTCGCCCAGCTCTGCACGCAGTACTGCAAAGCGCGCGCTGTCGGTGCGGCCGGTGCGATAAAACGTGAAAGGCGGCAAGACGTCAAAACCAGGATAAAACAAGATGCCATGCTGAATGGGGAACAGAATGTCATCGATATGGCCATTGATGCCGCGTGGGCTGTAGTGGGACTCCCATCCGCCCATCGTGACAACCAGCATCGCACGTTTCCCTGCCAGCGTACCTTCGCCGTAGCGGTCGCCCCAGTGCGTATCTGAGTGCTCCCCCACGCCATAGGCAAAGCCGCAGGCGTAAACACGATCGATCCAGCCTTTCATGATTGCCGGCATGGAAAACCACCAGAGCGGAAACTGTAAAATCACTGCATCGGCCCACAACAGTTTTTCCTGTTCCTGCACAATATCTTCACTCTGGAAGCCGCCTTCAAAAGCCTGGGTGGATTCAAAAGAGGGATCAAAGCGTTCGGCATTCTGGCGATGCTGCGTATCAGCGGGCGATACGCGCGCCTCCCAGTTCATGGCATAGAGATCGGAAACGCGCACCTGATGACCCAACTGCTCCAGGTGGCCGACGGAGAAACGCGCCAGCGCGCCGTTAAGGGAATCGGGTTCAGGATGGGCAACAACGATTAACACATTCATAAAATCACCTGCTTTGATGGGAATCTGAGAGGTAGCCTGCATCCGAATGTGCTATCAGTAAAAGTAAATGAATGGATATTCACTATAGGCAAGACTGATACCATGAAACCCGATCTCAACCTGTTAATGACTCTGAATGTGCTGTTACAGGAAAACAGCGTGAGCCGGACCGCGCAGCGGCTAAATCTTTCTCAGCCTTCTGTCAGTGCCCGGCTCGAGCGCCTGCGTGAGTGGTTTAACGATCCCCTGCTTCTCCCGGTATCTCATGGCATGCGCCCCACCGCGCGCGCCGAGGCGTTACGCCTTTCGCTTGAGCAACTAAACGGCATGATCGATGAGGTGGTTGCTGCGCCAGGCCCGTTTATCCCTGCCGACGCCGTTCAGGAGTGGCGCGTGGCCGCCACGGATTACGGCGCACAGACGGCACTGGTTCCCCTGATGGCAGCATTACGTCAGGAAGCACCGGGCACCCGGCTCGCCATTCTGGATATGAAACCCGCGTTGATCGCGCAGCAATTGGAAAAAGGCACGGTCGATCTGGTGCTTCATTTGCGTGACGGCGTGCCTGACGGGCTACATATCCGCCCGCTGTTTCAGGAGCGTTATGTGGTGGCAGGACGTCAGGATCATCCCGCCCTGCATTCTGATATCACCGCTGAAGCGCTCTGCGCGTTGGAGCATGTAGTGGTATCGCCAGACGGCGGCGGCTTTCGCGGTGTGACGGATAGCGTGCTGGAAGCCAGAGGGTTGAGCCGGAAAGTGGTGCTCTCCGTGCCCCACTTTTTGTTAATGGGCAGCGTACTAAGCACCAGCGATTTGGTGGCGTTGATGCCGGAGAGAGTGGCGGCGATGATGCCGGGATTAATGACCGTGAAGCCACCGATGGCGATTCCGGGCTTTGAACTGGTGATGCTGTGGCATGAGCGATCGCACCGGGATTTGGGGCATCGGTGGTTGAGGGAAAGGGTGGTGGGGAGGTTTCAGGGTGGAGGTCACAAGTCATGACAAAGCCGCAGAAGCGAAGCGCTGGCTGACCTGGTAACAGGCAAAAAATCCCAGCAGCCGGGCTGGGATTGCTTACTTTAACGTAGCCAAAATGGGATATCACCAGACGATAAAGCATCATATTCTTCTACCGCTAGATCTCGATGCCCCATAAAATCTGGCATATCAGTCACAACTATTTTTACTGGTTTATAAACATTCCAGTCTTCATAAAACCCTTTCGCAGATTTTATGCAATACTCAATACCATCAAAATATTTTAAAAACCTTTCCTCAACGTCTTTTGGTAAAAGGACTCGTAATTTTTTTATTAATGATTGAGTTTTATCCAAGTCCTTAAGGTGAACATATCTAAGATAAAGTTGCTCCAGTAAATACCCATCTTCTTTATCAATAATATTTTCATTTAAAATAGAAATAAATTCAATCATATCTGAAGGATAGCCAAGCTCAACTATAGAACTGCCACCATAAAACCCTATGTGTTTCATAAGAATTACCTTTTGAATTCAGTTGCAGCTGGATCAATAGCACCATTAGATTTTTGGACAATTCCTTTAATAATTGCTCTCTCTTGCTCTAATGACACACTTTGTCCACGCACATCGATAATAACCCTCTGCTGCATTCCTGCAGGTAGATTCTCAGCACGTTGGATCGCTTGCTTAGACACATTACTAATCAGACCGCTCTGATTAGTCGTAATATTATAGTTTTTCACTTCAACACTACAAACATTTCCCTGACACCAATCAGGGCGAACCCCACCTTTTGTCCCATAGGGGACTTCTTTACCATCTTTGAAGCTGACTTGTTCGCGCCATCCATTGCCAAGATCTTTACCTACATCAATTTCTGATTGCCTGTGGCTGGGCCGTGAAGCCGTTGCTATCTCATCGCTGGCTTTGTTAACCAGCTTGGACGCTTCAGCAACATCACCACTGGTAAGCGCTTTCTCTGCCGCTTTCAGCATACCCGCGGCAACACGCTCTCCCGGTATCAGGGAAGCGGCCACGTAGAGATAATCCAGTGCTGACTGTGCTTCCGCTGCACTTTTTATCGTACCCACCACCGGCACAAAATCTGCACCCGTTGACGCCACATCTTTCAACGCTTCACGCCGTTCCGTGTACATCTTCACCGAGCAGGCTTCGGCGCTCATTCCGACGCAGTTTGCCTTCTTATAGCGCTCGTTTTCAGCCTCAACGTAATTAACCGCCTTCTGCTCCACCGTCTTGCCTTCAGACTGCGCCTGCGCAATATCTCCCAGCGCATTATTCTCAACCGCATTTTTCCCCGCCTGAGCGCCCGCTATGGCTCCTGACGCACTGCCGTCTGCCAGACCGCCAGCAAGCCCCGCTGCCAGCGTTCCGAGTGCGCTGATAGTTTGCTTCTGCTCTTCGCTCAAATCTGTCCGCGCGATACCCGGATACATCTCCTGAGCGATAAATTCGCCCAGCGCTGCCCCACTGGCACCGGACAGCGCACTGTTGCCCTGCGCCTGTGCAATGACGGCGCCTACAACCGCATGTGCCATCAGATTGGCTGCGGTATTCACCACCGGCTTGCCGTCAGGGCCTGTTGTGGTGGTATTTTTGTGGATCAGTTCGGCGAGGTAAGGGGCGGATGCGCCAGCCAGTGCCGCTTTAAAATCACCGCCAGCCAGTCCCTGAACAGCCGCAGTTGCCGCCTGAATCCCCCGCTGTAATGAACTTCCTGTGCCGGAGTCAGCGATTGCTATTTTGTACTCAGTTGTGGCTTTAAGGCTCTCAATGTAGGCATTATGTACTTTTTCAGACGCGCCTTCAGGTGCGGGGCCTTTTACCTTCTGGGCTTCCTTCAGCGCACCAATCTCTCCCTGCGTACGAGCAATATCCGCCACCTGACTGCCAATCTCGCCAATCATCTGCGCGGTTTGCAGTCGTTGCTGTTCTTTCTCTTTGTTAAAGATCGGGTTGATTGAAATATCGAGAAATTATTGGATAAAAATGCGTCAAAATGAGAGGGCGTTGTGGAACGGTAAAGAGAAAAAAAGATTTAACTGAAATTTTGTATCAAACCCAAATAAATTAAAGCCCCTGAACAGATACCAGAGGCTTATGAACACCAGCGTTATGCGCAACTCACGCGCTGTGCAGCGGGATCAATCAATAGCCTGTCCTCTGGCTGAATGATATCCAGCACTGCGCCCTGCTGACAGATAAAGGCAATACCGGCCTGCTGAGCAATGATTGCGGCATGTGACAGCGTGCTGCCCTCCCGCAGGCAAATGCCTTTTATCTGTTGCTCATCCAGATTAACGACCGCTGAAGGAAAGATATCGTCTGCCACGATAATGGCGGGCACGTCTGGTGTCGGCAGCCTGATGTCGCGCCCATTCAGGTGGCACAGAGTACGATACAGTATGTCTTCGATATCAATAAACCGCGCCTGCAAATACGCATCATCCAGGTGCTGATATTGCTGGCTTAATTCCATTAGCACCTGATACCAGGCTGATTCAGCGCAACACGAGTCATTACGTATGACCTCACAGGCAGCGTCAAACAGGTCGGGATCGTCCAGCCACGTGTGATGGCCTGAGAAAATAGCCGCCACCGAAGCACCATATTTTTTCTCTGCCAGGGCAGCCAGCGCATTCAGGTCATTGAGCGTATCGACTATCGCCTGCTGCAGCCGCCCCTCTTCCTGCCCGACATCGCTGCAAGGGTGCCTGGCAGGCTGCGCCAGCGGCAGAGGATAAAACACCGCTTTACCCTGTACCTTTTCGACGCTGGACGCCGATGTTTTTAACGCCACCGACTCGGGATGTTCGCCAAAATCTTCCGCCGCAAGGGATCCAAATGCCGCCAGGGCACGCTCAGCATCGGGCCCACTCGCCGACAAGGTGATGGCGTCATGACAGCGAACCTGAAGCAAAGCAATCTGGTTGAGGCTGTCTGGCTTCACGCACTGCCCCTGTTTCTCTAACACCAAATCAGCGTTCATCCCCGCCAGTGCAGCGACCAGCCGCGAAGCTGGACGAACGTGCAGACCGTGGTGGTTCCTGATGGTGACCGTAACCGAACGCGCGTCCGAATCGGGTGCTTTCACGGGCAGCGAAGCGGCGTGCGCGGGAGGCGTTATCCCCAACTGGGCCTGTTTCGCCGTCAGCGCATTCATGGCAACGTCAATGACTGTGTCGATGTCCGCCCCCGCCGCCGCGCTAACGGTGGCTGCCAGCGTGCCTTCCACCAGCGGTGCTGCACACAGGCGCACTTTTTCAGCAATGGCCGGGTCGAGCAGATCCAGTGCCGTCTCAGCACTGAGCAGGGCACTTCCCATATCCATCATGACCAGCACATGATCGGTATCCGCGACAGCCTCAATCGCCTCCATCACTTTTATTGGATCCGTGCCGATAGGATGATCAGGATCGTCAATGCCGGCGGCGACCGCGAGCCTGCAGTTATCGCCGGTTAACATTTGCCGCGCCAGCATTTCCACGCCTTCGCCTAACATTGCACTGTGTGACACGATCACCAGGTTTACCATTCCTCTCTCCTTACTCCCTGGCGGCGGCGGCCAGCATTTGCATCATGAACATGACCGAGGTTGCACCGGGATCCTGATGGCCGATACTGCGCTCACCCAGATAGCTGGCGCGCCCTTTGCGGGCCTGCATGGTGATGGTGGATTGAGCGGCGGACTCCGCCTGTTGGCAGGCGGCATCAAGCGCAGCGTTGAGTGAGACATTCTGCTCACTGGACTGACGCAGTGACGCCACGACCGCGAGCCAGACGTCGCACATGGTTTTATCGCCCGGCTCGGCTTTACCGCGATTAATGACCCCTTCCGCCCCTTCACGAATCATCTGATACAGCTCTTCCAGCGTCAGGCTCTGGTGCGCCTGGGTAACCTGAGCCGCACGAATAAAGAACGTACCAAACAGCGGCCCGCTGGCTCCGCCTACGTTCGAGAGCAGCGTCATACCGGTATTTTTAAGAATAAAGCCGATATCTTTATCTTCAACAGAAGGCAGCTTCTCGACAACTTTACTGAATCCCCGATGCATATTTAACCCGTGATCGGCATCGCCGATTTCACGGTCCAGTCCGGTCAAAAAATCACTTTCACGGGTAAAAACCTCACCACAGCGGTAAAGCCAGCTCACAATTTGGGCGCGGGTCAGTGACATATCGAACTCCTTATTGGCCCCAGTTCAGGGCTGGTGTATGGACCGGCGCATCCCACAGCGCCAGTGAATCATCGTCCACGCTCAGCAACGTGATGGAAAAGCCCACCATGTCCAGTGACGTGCAGTAACTGCCTACCAGACTGCGCTCAAGGGTGATCCCCTGCTCTTCACAACGCTGCGCCAGGCGGTTGTACACGCCATATAATTCTGATAGCGGCGTCGCGCCCAGGTTATTGACCAGCGCAATGACTCTGTCGCCGCGGGTTAAAGCCTGCTTGGTATGCTGCACTTCTTGCCAGCTACCGGTATCGACATCCCAGTGACGCAGCGGGCGGCTGTAAGTGCCATTTTCCAGCAGGGTTTCAAACATCGCATCGACCGTGTTATCCAGCGAAGTAAAGGTGCGGCGATCGATACCCGGCTCGCCATGAATCCCGACACCAAACTCCATTTCATTGTCCTGAAGTTCAAATGAGCGCTTTCCTGCAGCGGGAACGGTACAGGCGCCCAGCGCGATGCCAATAGAGTGACCACAGTTATTCAGCTTACGTCCCAGCGCAGCGCAGGCTTCAAGGGAATCGCCACGCTCTGCGGCAGCGCCAACCAGTTTTTCAATCAGTACGGTATTCGCCACGCCACGACGTCCAGCCGTATACAGACTGTCTTTTACGGCGACATCATCATCCACGACTATCGTCGTGACCTTCACACCGCTTTCGTGCAGCAGTTCGGTTGCCGTTTCAAAGTTGAGGATATCGCCGGTGTAGTTTTTAATGATCATCAGCACGCCCTCACCGCCGTCAATTTTCATGGCGCACTCAAACATTTTGTCTGGCGTGGGTGAGGTAAAGATTTCGCCGGGGCAGGCGCCAGACAGCATGCCATGACCAATAAAACCGCAGTGCATCGGCTCATGGCCGCTGCCGCCGCCCGAAAGTAGCGCAACCTTTCCCACTACAGGCGCATCGGCTCGCGTCATGCAGACGGGATCCTGGTGAAGCGTCAGTTCAGGATGGGCTTTTGCCAATCCTGCCAGTTGTTCACTCAATACATCTTCCACACGGTTAATCAGCTTTTTCATTCTTTATGCTCCGTTGGATGCAGTTAGCTGTCACTCTGCCTGAGGCAAAGACAACCCGATTACGGGGGAACGGTGACGGCGGCAGACCGCTCGTCGACGCACTGATTCTCATGGAGTCGACGAGAAAAAAAATGTCAGGATGAAGAGTTTCATAACGGAACATCGTGAGGTTTTTTTATGTTCCATAATGAAACATATCACGCGTCTGTTGGGTAAAAATGAGAGGCAAAGCAAGTCATGACGGCGGAAGCGATAAATAAATACTGTTGAGCAGGCAGGTTTTTAAGCGGCAGACAGCATCGCGCGTCATGTAGTCAGGAAAATCGTCACAGCATTTTGCCGTTTTACACTGCTGGAGACGATCGCGATCGCAACATAGCATTCAAACCTGGTTTATTGTTCCAGTATGAAACGTGCGGAGCGGTAAGGTGTTCCATATCAGAACGTTGGCCGCAAAACTTTTTCACCTCCATGTCGAGCGTAAAGTGAAACGCGACGTCGGCCATCATTCGGCTTTCACTGCAAGTCGAGCCAGAGAGATGCCAGCGTTCACTATGCGAACATGTTCTTACTTGAGGGTGAAAGGAATGCCAAAAATTATCCAGTCTCCAGCGAAATATATTCAGGGCCCCAATGCCGCCATGTCCTTCGGCCAGTACGCAAAGAACCTGGCCGATCGTTTTTTTGTGATTGCCGATGACTTTGTAATGAACATGGCGGGCGATAAGGTGATGAGCGGCCTTGCCGAACATGACGTCACCTGTCATGCAGAACGTTTTGGCGGGGAATGTTGCCGGGCTGAAATCAACCGGCTGATGACGTTAGCAGAACAAAACGGCTGCCGGGGCGTCATCGGATTAGGGGGCGGTAAAACGCTGGATACGGCCAAAGCGATTGCGTGGTATCTCAAACTGCCAGTGGTGGTTATCCCCACCATCGCCTCCACCGACGCGCCTACCAGCGCATTGTCTGTGATTTATACCGAAACCGGTGAGTTTGAAGAGTACCTGATCTATCCCAAAAACCCCGATATGGTGGTGATGGATACTACGATCATTGCCAAAGCCCCGGTACGTTTACTGGTCGCGGGAATGGGCGATGCCCTGTCCACCTGGTTTGAAGCCAAAGCCTGTTACGATTCTGGCGCAACCAGCATGGCAGGCGGCAAGTCGACGGCCGCAGCGTTAAGCCTGGCGCGGCTGTGCTATGAAACGCTACTGGCGGAAGGTGAAAAGGCTCGCTTCGCGGCTCAGGCAGGCGTGGTAACAGATGCGCTGGAACGTATTGTTGAGGCCAACACTTACCTCAGCGGGATTGGCTTTGAAAGCAGTGGCCTTGCCGCCGCGCATGCCATTCATAATGCGTTTACCGTACTGGAAGAGTGCCATCACCTTTATCACGGTGAAAAGGTCGCGTTTGGTACGTTATCCCAGTTAATTTTGCAAAACAGCCCGACAGAAGAGATCGAAACCGTGCTGGCGTTCTGCCAGAAAGTAGGATTGCCTGTCACCCTGGGGCAAATGGGCGTGAAACAGGATATCGAGAAAAAAATTCAGGCGGTTGCCGAGGCGGCCTGTGTGGAAGGCGAAACCATCCACAATATGCCGTTCCCGGTCACACCAGACAGCGTTTATGCGGCGATTATCACTGCCGATCTGCTAGGACAGCAGTGGCTGTCGCGTTAATCTGTCACAGGTAAACCGCTGGCCCGAGTCTCCGGGCAACGACTTCCCCCTTGCTGCGCGGCTGGGGGGATCCTATGGTCTTTCAGCGGAAATGGATATGACAGTGTTCGCGCCCGAGAGCGATAAACACGTTTCAGCGGTGATAGCTCAGTCATGGCACCGTTGCAGTAAATACATGCAGCGGGACAACTGGCAAGCACCGCATCAGGCACAGGGATTAACTTACGCGTCGATTTGCCGCCGCAAAACCGCCCTGCTCACCATTGGCCAGGCCACGCTTGAGGATGCGTGGGAATATATGGCGAACCGCCCTTGTGCGCTGATTATTCTTGATGAATCCGCCTGTATCTTAAACCGTTGTGGCGATGCACAAACGCTGCTGGATCTTGAGAAATTAGGCCTGCAGGAGGGAAGTTACTGTGCGGAAAGTATCATTGGTACCTGCGCCCTGTCGCTGGCCGCGCTTGAAGGACAGCCATTAAAAACCAGCCGGGAACAGCATTTCAAACGGGCTCTTCATCCCTGGTCTTTCTGCTCTACACCCATATTCGATAATCACGGTCGTTTATTTGGCTCCATCGCGTTGGCCTGTCTTTATCAGGATCGGGCGCCCTCCGATCTCTCGCTGACGCTTTCTGTTGCCCGGGAAATAGGCAATTCACTGTTAACAGACAATTTGTTAGCCGATTCCAACCGCCATCTGAACCAGCTTTATGGCCTGCTGGAGAGCATGGACGACGGCGTCATGGCGTGGAATGAGCAAGGCATCCTGCAGTTCCTGAATGCTCAGGCAGCCCGGCAGTTGCACCTTGATGTCTTGACCAGTCAGGGAAAGAACATTGCTGATTTGATCACGCTGCCGGCTCTGCTGCGCCGGGCGATTAAGCAGGTAGAGGGATTAAAACATGTGGAAGTCACCTTTGAGAGCCAGCATCAGTTTGTTGATGCGGTGATTACCCTGAAACCCATTGTTGAAGTTCAGGGCAATAGCTTTATTTTACTGCTCCACCCGGTTGAGCAAGTCCGTCAACTTATGACCAGCCAACTGGGTAAAGTCAGTCACACCTTTGAACAGATGCCAGAAGAGGATGCCGACACGCGTCGTTTAATACATTTTGGTCGTCAGGCAGCCAAAGGCAGCTTTCCAGTCTTACTGTGCGGGGAAGAAGGGGTCGGTAAAGAGTTGCTGAGCCAGGCGATTCATAATGAAAGTGACCGGGCAAGCGGCCCTTATATTGCGGTTAACTGTCAGCTTTATGCCGACAATACACAGGGAGAGGATTTTACAGGCAGCGCACCCGGCGAGGAGAGAGATGGCCGTTTAAGCCGCCTGGAACTGGCCAGCGGCGGCACGTTGTTTCTGGAAAAGATTGAATATCTGACACCCGGACAGCAATCTGTCCTGCTTCAGGTCATTAAGCAAGGCGTGCTGACCCGCCTTGATGCGCGGCGGCTGATCCCCGTTGATATTAAAGTGATTGCCACGACTACCGTTAATCTGGCCCATCTTGTGGAACAGAATCGTTTTAGCCGTCAGCTTTATTACGCATTACATTCCTTCGAGATTGCCATTCCGCCCTTGCGCGCGCGGCGTAACAGCATTCCCTATTTAATTAATCACCGCCTACGCAGGCTGGAAAAACGTTTTTCCTCGCGCTTTAAAGTTGATGACGAGGTGATGACGCAATTAATGGGTTATGGCTGGCCCGGTAATGACTTTGAATTAAACAGCGTGATTGAAAATATTGCTATCAGTAGTGAACATGGCCATATCCGATGGAATAACCTACCAGAATCGCTTTTATCTGAGCAACCTGACAATGCCGCAAACGCCTCTCTGCTGCCGGATAATCTGTCATTTAGCGCGATTGAAAAAGAAGCGATCCTCCAGGCTGCCCGCATGACTCAGGGCAAAGTACAGGCGATGTCTGATCTGCTCCACATCGGCCGCACCACGTTGTGGCGAAAAATAAAACGATACGCGATTGATGTAAGGCAGTTTAAACCCAAATAACGGTGTTCACTGCCTGTATTATGGATTCAGCCAGACGCTGAGTGCTGTTCTGGCTGTCATTCCCTTTCTACATCACGATACTCGGCACGATGATCGCAAGGAATATCAGTACAATCGAGAAGTGCTTAACCCAGTAATAAACTGTCCTGTTCCGTTTTTTTAAATTTTGTCCGGCATCGCGAATCGCATTGACGTATTTAAAAATGCGGTTGATGAAACCCGTTTTGTCATTTTCGTCATTGGGTGAGGCTGCTGCCGACATCAGGGTACTGCCTACCCAGTGATTAATGGCCTGTGCCCAGCGCCACTTCATAGGACGCTCAATATCGCAGAATAAAATGATACGCGTTTGCTCACTTTCATTCTGTGCCCAGTGCACGTAGGTTTCGTCAAAAATAACCGCCTGCCCGTCGCGCCAGCTGTGACGTTGTCGATCCACCTCAATAAAGCAGCGGTCATCGTTAGGCGTTACAAGGCCGAGGTGATAGCGCACCGATCCCGCATAGGGGTCGCGATGTTTACCTAAATGGCTGCCCGCCGGTAGCTCTGCAAACATCGCCGCTTTCACTGAAGGGATTTTACTGACCAGAGCCGTGGTGACCGGGCAGAGCTGCTGGGCAGACGGATGTGCGTCGCTATACCATTTAAGGTAAAACCGTTTCCAGCCACGCTTAAAAAAGGTATTAAACCCTGCATCATTATGGCTTTTGGCCGCCTTGATATGATCCTGCAGACGTATCGCCTCTTCGCGAATGACCTGCCAGTTATCGGTCAACTCGCGAAGCTCTGGAAATTCCTCTGTCGAAAAGTAGGGCTGTTTCGCTGGCAATCTTGAAAAACCTGTCATGAACATATTAACAGGTGCCATAAAGGTCGAGTGATCAAACAACTGACGCGAGAACTTTTGTTTTTCTACACCGCGCGAGTGTGCATAGATTACGCTAATAATAAAAATACCAATAATGATGGCAGCCACCATACAACGTGTTCCTTGTGTTGCAAGAATGGATGGTTTCTTGCGAAGATTTAATGGAAGAATAATTTTTAGTATTAAATTGCAAAATTTTTTGTCAAGTAGTGCGCTTTTTGTTAGCGCTCCCGTAAGATTAGCTGACGTCGTTTAACAATCGTTTAAATAACCAAGACGGGCATCAATGCGTTGCACGAATATATCCGCAGGTATTCATATCCCAGTCAAATCCAAGAGCGACGAAAGAGACAGCTATTGCGCTTAAAGCAAAAAAGCGAGGCCGAAGCCTCGCCCGGGATTGCCAACGTTAATCGTAATAAGCGACTTTACGATCGGTACCGTTAATATTGATGAGCACAAAACCCGTCGGCGTTGTTTTATTGGTCGGCGACCCCGCCGCCGTGGCCAGGGTTACCACGCCTTTTTCATTCGCGCCCACGCCCGCGACGCCATTGTGTAACCCAAAGCGCGCAGCAGGCTTAAGCGTACCCACTTTCGATACGTCATCCACCAGGGAAAGGTCACTCTGAAACAGTGAACATGACCCGGTATCAAAGCGCGTCGGACCGGTGGTTTTCAGGTTAAACATGGTTTCACCACTGTTGGCTCGCAGCTTAACCCAGATACCGGCATAGGTGGTTCCCACACGGTTATAGCGAATGTCCATCACCGCAGGCTGCCCCATATGGCAGGCATCTGCCCAGACCGTATCCAGCCGCTGCAGGTTGATCCAGGTCTTGCCCGTGCCTGGCATATTGACGGGCGAGCCTGCCGTACCTGAAGGCGTGGTGTTATCTGCTTTACCGATCAACTCAATGACCCACTGTTGATTGGGCGCCGGAAAAAACACCTGCCCAAGACGATACCAGTTATCCGTCTCCGTATTGTTCACCACCTTATAGCCACTGAAGTATCCGGCCCGCAGCGAACCGCTCATGAAAGTGCCGTAGTTCTCGTCACGTCGATAGCCGTACTCGAAGGTAGAAAGCCACTTGCCTGCCACCAGGTCCTGGCTGAGCTTTGAACCTGACTGCAGGTTAATATGACGCATTACCACCCGGGCGTTGTTCAGTATTAAAGGGGTACTGCAGTTTTCGACGTTGAGCGTATCGATGGTCCAGCCCCCATCAGACAGATCGCCGGGATTGCGCGTATGTTCAATCCAGATGTTACGCATGATCGCCTGCGTCATACGTGGCATATACAGCGTGGCATCACCATAGCCCGTCTGGAAATTCGCATTGCATAACTCAACGGCCGTAGAGTGATCCCAGACGCCTTTGGGGGAACCTGACCAGCCGATATCGAATACGCGCGAGTAGGTCGTATTTGTATAGATTTGCTCAAACTTACTGTCGAGCGTGTCCTGCAGCTTAAAGATAGTTCCACCGCTGCGCTGCCCGCGAAAACAGCTGATATTAACGATTTGACCTTCCATACAGGTATTTTCAAAAAAGGGCTGGATATTACTGCACATTTCAGCGGTGATCGTTGCCGTGTTGGTGACCGTATCCGCCGTGGCCTGCCCATCCCAGGTAATGCCGCGAATGGTGACGCGCCGCGCTTTGACCTTAAACAGGGTATTCGCGCTTTTATCAGACACGATGGTCGTGCCCGGCAGAGAACCCAGCGCCAGATCGTCTCCAGCCAGGCCAAAGAACGGGATTTCTGCATTGCTCAGATCCATGGGCGTAATCAGGAAACGTCCACCGGGAAAACGCACCGGTAACCCTTTCATATTCTGGCTGAAGGTCTGTGACCAGCCGAGAATGCGTTTAAAGGCATCGGTATCATCCGTGACGCCATCACCCCTGGCGCCAAAATGCAGGATATTCACCTCTCGCGGATCGTTAATAGAACGCTTCCAGTAAAAGCCGTTACCGATGGCTACCGTACCCCCATCATCCTTTAAAACAGTGGTACCAGTGAACCCCACAAAGTCCCCGCCGCCTCGAAAGCTGGAGTCTTTATCGTAGTAGCGTTTCAGGACGGCAATTTCACCTGGTTTTGAAGGCACGGTAGTCCGCAGCTCAGCGAATGAGTTGACTTCAATCATGGTATCCTCCTCAGGATAATTGTTTATAAATCATGTAATTAATGAATTTCAACCATGGGGATTACTACACAGAACATCCCACAGATCGTTATGAGCATTGATAGCACGCACGGTGCGAATGTCGGCCTTATTGGCGTCATCGCCATGGGTATAGATGGGAGAAAAGAGAATGCAGGCTGAATCGCGATAAATGATGTGCTCAGGGTTGGTGATATTTGGACTGCTGCAGCTTGTCGCGAGCAGCAGCGTCATCAAGATTGAGGTTATCAGTCGCCACACGCTTCGCCTCCTCACTATTGCGTTGCTGTTGATGAGTAACATTCGCCATGCGATTTGCCTCTTGCCTGGCGCTGTCGGCTTCTGACCGGGCTTGCTGTTGCACCTTGCCGATTTTCTTACCTCCGACGTAGCTGGCAACGACGGCGATGATCAGTGCACCCATCGCCGCCAGCCCGTGCCAGCCGCTGGTAAACAGAGAAATAAACGTCATGATGTCTCCTCTTTGCTCTGGCGCTTTTCACTCAGCAGGTTTTTCTGGCGAACAAACTGCGCAATGACGCCCATCGCCACCATAAAGGCGCCGATAAGACCAAGGTAATTGTGGGGAAGGATGCTCTTTACATCGTCAGGCAGCGTTTGCCACGCATTCAGCGCAGACGACGGAAATGACTGAACCCAGGCGCTGAGCATTGACCCCAGCGAGGCCAGCCATACAGACCAGGTTTTAAATAACAATTTGGCGTGAGAAACAAACTGCAGCGTGGTGAAACGCTGCATTAGCAGCAAAATAATGATGACGGTCAGTACGGCAATGATGAAAAATAACCCTCTCATAGCAGCCCCCGGTAGATGTCATAGTTACCGCTACGCATGACTTCAGCATGGCGCCTGACGCGCCCGGGGGTTTGCCGGGCCCAGAGACTGTTGAGCATGGCATCACCCGCCTCCGTAAAATGCTCGCGCGTGATGGCACTGAGCATATTTTTAAACTGCAAAACCCCGTCAACGCCCAGTTGGTATGCCATGCTCATCAACACATCGGTTCGTGCGTCATTGCACTTTGCCAGCGCCTGCTTGAGAGGATCGCGACTTTGCATATCCGTAATTTTGTTTTCCAGAATGCACTGTTTCCACACATCGCCTACCCGGCGCGGCACCCGTAGCACATAGTTACTCAATGACGCCCCTTTTGGTCCGATACGAATACCTCCGGCAACCGTAGGAAACCCCAGTGAATCGAGATAGGGCATTTCGGCGTAACCTTCTTCAAAATTCAGTATTGCAATAATCTGGCTCATAAAAACTCCTCAGTGACGATGCAGGCAGCCCATCTCCCAGGGGAAAAACATAAAACAAACTGATTAGTTCCAGCGTTAAACACAGCGGCAGATGCGGTCAAAAATGCAATAGCACTAACGTTTTGGCCTAAAAACCGGGCACAGAAAGGGAGGATGGCGCGGCCTGCGACAGGCAGTGGATCGGTGACGGTCGCCGCGTTCAGCGAACCGCGTAAAGGTGAACATGGGGCAGACAGCAATTATCAAAACCTGAAATCTCTTTGCTTCTCCGCTGGGGGGCGTTTACCGCGCGGTCAACCACAGAAGTCACCTGCCGCTGACAAATTTGTTCAGCGCGTCGCAAAGGTCGTGGTTCGGGTGGGTAGTTAAGCGCATCGTCGATGCTTTGTTTGAGATGGTTAAGAGGTTGACGCCGCTGATGACGGCGGGTACGCGCGTTGCCGATGAAAACGCTTTTGCCATAGTGAATTATCGCCATAACTCCTCCTGTGAATGAGTCTTTGGCGATAGGGTGGCAGGCGAGTATTTTAGGTCTGAAGAACAGGCTCGAATGTCGCTGAATGCTGTTCGCAGACGCACCTCCCGGCTGAATAATCAGTCAGGTGGAAGAGTCGGCAAAAGGAAACAGGCGGCATCTGACGACGCTGCAGTAGGCGCATCCACCCCATCCCAAAGCTCATTAGCTTTTGGGGGGTTTGATTCGCGCTTGTGCAGCGCCTCAATTGTTTAAGAGCGTTTCATCCGTGAAATAACACGTTGTTTCATCCATGCTCAAATTATTAACAGGTTCTTATGCTTTATCAAACACCATCAGTTAATTTATTTTTAACTAATAGTTAACTTTTTGAATTTAGGCCGATTATTTTTTTGCCGCTTAGGCGGGCAGGCCTGTTGGATAGCCTATCCCAGAATATGATACTGCCGGGCCTGACTCATAATGACTTTGGCCAGAACGTTTAAACTTCCGACATCGTCTCTGTCGAGATACCAGGTTTCGTAACGTTTATTGTCCGATATAACGGCAATTCTTTTGTGTTGCAGCTGCAGACGTTTGAGATAAAGCTGCTCATCCAACATAAAGATGTAGATACCGTCTCCGTCAAAATGCTGAACGCTTATGTCAACAAACAGCTGATCGCGCGGGGCAAAGGTGTCGGACATGGCATCGCTGTTTATGGCAATGAGCCGGATATGGTCGGCAGGACGGCCGCTGAACAGGACCCGGGCCTCATCCTGATCGTATTCAATGGCCTGAATGATTTCGACAAAATCATCGCCTACTGCTGACTTTTGCCCTAAATCAAAACTGTTCACGCGAAAGGTGTTTTTTGGGCCGGGAAATGCGTGAAGGGGAAACGATTCCGGAGGCTGATCCATACCGTGTTGCAGCCACTCAACCCTGACGCCCAGTAACTGGCTGAGCGCGAGTAAATTGCCATTATCGGGTACGGACTGCGCGTTGAACCATTTCCAAACGCCCGGTGCTGAAATCTTGCAACCCTGACGTTGTAACGCACAGGCGACCTGTTTGTTGCGTCCGTGTCCAGTAATGCCTGCACTTTCGCAGGCTGCAATCAGCCTGGCGGTGAAAGCTTGTCTGGTACTTTCTTTTTTAACCATTAGTTAATAATTGACCCTGAAAGAGGCGCTGAATGTTCTTTGCATTTTTGCTACCAGTTCATTTTATATTACCGTCAGTTTACTACCTAACGGCATGACTTAGCATTTCTGAATATTTGTCACTCTGTCACCGCACAGCGAACCACAGAATGCGTCGGCAAGCCGCGTGCAGCCTCACTTTTCAGTCATTTTTTGTAAAAAAAGGCCAGGTTGCTGAATCGTCCGGGTCGATCGATATCATTTTGACGGCTTATAAACGCATCAAAAAACGCAAGACTCTACCATTGCGTGGCGCGGAAAACGCAACATAAAAAAAACGGGAGCCTGAACAGGCCCCCGTTTTATTTTAAAAAATGCAGTTATGCACGCAGGGTATCATCACCCCAGGCAATCCATTTGTAGGTGGTCAGCGCTTCAAGCCCCATAGGGCCGCGGGCGTGCAATTTTTGCGTACTGACGGCAACTTCTGCGCCCAGACCGAACTGTGCGCCGTCGGTAAAACGTGTACTGGCGTTGACGTACACCGCAGAAGAGTCCACCTGCTTCACAAAGCGGGCCGCATTCCCGGTGCTACGCGTCAGGATAGCGTCGGAATGTTGGGTGCCATGCATGCGGATATGCGCAATCGCCTCATCCATATCAGCGACCAGTTTCACGTTCAGGTCGAGCGACAGCCACTCATCATCATAGTCGCCCTCTTTCACGGCCGTTACGCTGGCAGGCCCCTGTTGCAGCCGCGTCAGAACATTGGCATCAGCATGTAAGGGGATATTTTCTTCCGCCATGCGCGCAGTAAAAGCCGGTAGAAAACGATCGGCAATCCCGGCGTCAATCAATAGCGTTTCCAGCGAATTACAGGCGCTCGGACGCTGTTTTTTGGCATTGACGATGATGTCCAGTGCAGGGGCAACGTCCATGGTGTCATCGATATAAATATGGCAAACCCCGATTCCACCGGTGATCACCGGAATAGTGGAGTTTTCCCGGCAGAGCTTATGCAGGCCGGCCCCACCGCGCGGGATCAGCATATCCACATACCGATCCAGTTTTAGCAGTTGATTAACCAGTTCACGATCCGGGTTCTCAATCGCCTGAATGGCCGCCGATGGCAAACCGTGCTGCTGAAGTGCGTTCTGAATCACCCGCACCGTAGCCGCATTGGTGCGCCATGTCTCTTTCCCGCCGCGCAGAATCGCGGCGTTGCCAGTTTTCAGACACAGACTGGCGACGTCCACGGTAACGTTTGGACGCGCTTCATAAATAACCCCCACCACGCCCAGCGGGACGCGACGGCGCTCAATGCGCAGCCCGCTGTCCAGCTGGCCGCCATCGATCACCTGCCCGACCGGATCGGCTAACTGGCAGACCTGGCGGACATCGTTGGCAATCGCGCTGAGGCGCGCCGGCGTTAAGGTCAGACGATCGAGCAGCGCGGCGCTCATACCGTTCTGTCGCGCCTCGGCCAGATCCTGCTCATTCGCCGTTAAAATAATCTCACTTTCTGCTTCAAGTCGGTCAGCAATCGTGAGCAAAACCTGATTTTTTTCGGCTGCGGTGAGATCCGCCATCGCCCAGGCCGCGGCACGCGCCGCCTTTCCCATTTCTTCAAGCATATTTGTTCCTTAGCTGACGATCATATCGTCTCGATGTACCGCAACCGGCCCGTACTCATAGCCCAGAATTTCGCTTATCTGTTGACTATGATGCCCTGCAATCATGCGCATCGCGTCGCTGTTATAGCGCGAAACGCCGTGGGCGATATCGCGCCCCTGCAGGCTGCGGATACGGATGACTTCTCCACGGGAGAAATTGCCCTGAATCTCGCGGATACCTTTTGGCAGCAGTGAGCTGCCGCGCTCGATAATGGCGGCAAGCGCGCCGTCGTCCACGGTAATTTCGCCAGCTGGCGGGGCACCAAAAATCCAGCGTTTGCGGTTTTCGAGCGGCGTTTGCTGCGCATGAAACAGGGTGCCCACCGGCTTGCCCTCAATCACATCACTAATGACGCCGCTTCGGCTGCCTGCAGCAATAATCACGTCGATACCCGCGCGGCAGGCAACGTCTGCGGCCTGCAGTTTGGTCGACATTCCGCCCGTTCCCAGTCCGGACACGCTGCCGCCCGCCAGGGCGCGCAACGCATCATCAATAATGTGCACATCGCTGATTAATTCCGCCTCTGGGTTATTACGCGGATCGGCAGTAAACAGCCCCGGCTGGTCGGTCAGCAAGAGCAGCTTGTCTGCCCCACCCAGCATGGCCGCCAGCGCAGACAGGTTGTCATTGTCACCCACTTTGATTTCAGCGGTGGCAACCGCGTCATTTTCATTGATGACGGGCACGATGTGGTTATCCAGCAAGGCACGCAAAGTATCGCGCGCATTAAGAAAGCGTTCACGATCCTCCATATCGGCGCGAGTCAATAACATCTGACCGATATGAATGCCGTAGATGGAAAACAGCTGTTCCCACAGTTGAATAAGACGACTTTGCCCCACCGCCGCTAACAGCTGCTTTGAGGCGATGGTAGGCGGCAGTTCGGGGTACCCCAGATGCTCACGACCGGCCGCCATCGCACCGGAGGTCACAATCACAATACGATGGCCGGCGGCGTGCTGTTGCGCGCACTGACGCACTAATTCCACCATGTGCGCTCTGTTTAACCGACGCGAACCGCCGGTAAGAACGCTGGTACCCAATTTGACCACAAGGGTCTGACTGCCACTCATGTTGTCCTGCCGTAAAAAATTTCTGTGAACCGACTTTTTAACAGGTGCAGTGAGGGAAGCCAACAGCCAGTAAGGGAAAAACTGCAAATTTCGCGGAGCGCTGAATAGACCAAAAGTTCCCCATTAACAACAAAACATCAAAATTGTCATAAAAACTTCATCGTTGATCGGTAAAAAGTCCGTGTTTTACAAACTTTTTCATTGATGCCTCAAAAGTTTTCTTGTTGTAACAAGGCGGCAACTGAATGCCCCCCGGCCTGTTCACTGAGCATCCGGAGAATAAAGGCAGCCATGCCTGTAACAGGAAGGCGTTGAGGACAAAAAATTTTTACTCATTGGGATTGATAGCAAATGAAGAAAAGTACACTGGCAATCGTCGTCTCTGCGCTGGCGCTCACCTCTGCTGCACAGGCCGCTGAAGTTTATAACAAAGATGGTAACAAGCTGGATTTCTACGGCAAGGTTAAAGCCGAGCATTACATGAGCGATGCCGCCAGTCAAAATGGCGACAAATCCTATGTGCGTATTGGTTTTAAAGGCCAGACACAGATTAACGATATGATGACCGGCTACGGCCAGTGGGAATATGAGTACAAGGCAAATAACTCTGAAGGCGGTGATGCTAACAACGGCAACAAAACCCGTCTGGGCTTTGCCGGTCTGAAATTCTCTCAGTACGGCTCTTTCGACTACGGTCGTAACTACGGCGTGCTGTATGACGTTGAATCTCTGACTGACGTCTTCCCGGAATTTGGTGGTAATGGTACCGCGATTACAGATAACTTTATGGCCCAGCGCGCCACTGGCGTAGCGACCTACCGCAACACCAACTTCTTTGGTCTGGTGGATGGTCTGAAGTTTGCACTGCAGTATCAGGGTAAAAATGATGACAAGAGCGCGAACACCCGTGGTTTAGGCTCTAATAACGCCATCGATACAAGTCGTCAGAATGGCGACGGCTATGGCGCATCACTGGGTTATACCATTGCTGATTCAGGCGTGAGCGTACTCGGTGCAATTACCTCTTCTGACCGTACCAATGCCCAGCAGGCAGGCGCATATGGTCACGGCGATAAAGCCACCTCTTGGGGCACCGGTCTGAAATACGACGCCAACAGTGTTTATCTGGCAGCGATTTACACCGAAACGCGCAATATGACGCCAATCAGTGGAACCAACCGCGTTGCTGGTGGCTCCGTTTCAGGCTCTGCCAACAAAGCTGAAAACCTGGAACTGGTTGCGCAGTATCAGTTTGACTTCGGCCTGCGTCCATCCATTGGCTACGTGCAGACCAAAGGCAAAGATATCGAAAACGGTATCGGCAACGAAGACCTGGTTAAATATATCGACGTGGGCGCAACCTACTATTTCAACAAAAACATGTCGACGTTTGTGGATTACAAAATTAACCAACTGGATAAAGACAACAAGCTGGCGCTTAACAACGATGACGTTGTTGCCGTTGGCCTGACTTACCAGTTCTGATGAATCTGAGTCTTGCCTGGCGAGAGGGACTGTCGAGGGAATGACGGCCCGCGCTATGGAGAGGCTTAGTGCTTTACCCTCAATGTGAATGTGTCTATTAAAAGGGCGGGTTGCAAAACTCGCCCTTTCCTTTTGTCTACAGCCATGCTGTGCTGTCTGCTTTCTGGCGCGCTTATACGTCAGGCTGGTTTTCCCGGGCGGCCCATCAAACCCGCCCCCGCAGGGGCGGGTTTCAGGCGCTGAGTTTTACCGGTTTTTCATCAAAATCACTGGCAGGCACCAGATCCAGTTCAAACTCTTTCAGCGTCTCTTTTAAACGGCCATGGAAATTACGCAGCGTTTCTTCCACGCGGGCGTTGTTATCTTTGCCCTTGATCGTAGCGACAGACCAGTCGCCTTCTTTGTCAAACAGACCAATGTGATAAACGTAGGTAAAGTGATCGGCGTGCGCTTCCAACTCCATCCACCAGCCCCAGAACTCACGCAGTTCGGGCGCAGGTTTTACATTCACGCAGGCAGCCAGGCAGTCGAAGAAAAAACGGTTTTCACTACATTTTCCATCGCGGATGTAAGGACCCAGTTCCGTGAAGCGTTTAAGCAGGCGACTGCGGGGATGGCCACTCGGTAACGTCATGCTAATTCTCCATAAGGACAGGCTTTATATTCCGAACCGTAGCAGCCATGCTGCTCTGTCTTTCGACGATCCGAAGGATTCCAGCTAGTAGTTGTAGCAAACACGGCAAATTTTGCCAGCTATCTTTGCAAACATTGTGCCAGCCAGTCGCTGATTTCATTAAGTGCCTTATCAAAACTGGCGATTACCGGTTTTACCGGAATTAACAAGGCTTTACCCTGCGACGAGGAGCTGGTGATCAATTTGCTCTCCTCTTCCGGGCTGAAGAGATCGTTTGTCCAGTAGGCGGACAACATTGGCGTTGAGGTTCTGCGGCCCAGCAAGCCCTGATTTTTCAGGGAGTAGCTAAGCAGTTCTGCACGCAATGCGCTGTCCGTGGTGCCCGTCATGCCGAGTCGGCTGGCCAGCATATCCATGTACATATCCGGCACTTTGTTCTGCAGAGGAGCCTGCGTCAGCAGACTGTGTACGATCGGTCCCAGACAGGCCACGGCTTTAAGCCGCTGTGATTCGAGATAGGCCAGACGGACCGCAACATTGGCACCAAAGCGAAAGCCCAACGCGGCAACGCGTGTGTGATCGATCCAGGGGACAGAGGTCAGGTCACGCAGAACCTGCTGATGCAGAAAGCTGGTATCCTGGCTGAGCTTCCACTTCATCGAATTACCCACGGAAGGCATATCCAGCGTGAGCATGGCAATACCACGCGGTGCCAGATAGTCATGGAACAGACGATAATGATCGGTTTGTAGCGAATCCAGCGCGCCGCAAAACATGACGGTAGGATAAGGCGCGTCCACGCCGGACGGCATATGCAAAAAGCCGCTTACCGGGCTGCCGCCCTGAATCGGAAAGGTGAGCGTTTTAAGCTCGCCGGGTAGCCGTTGGGTTGCCTCTTCATAAGCGCGGCTGGCCAGCGTCTGCGCCTGATCTGCCAGCTCATCGCCTTTGATATAAGGATACGCCGCCACGCTGTAGAGATGCGACGCATGTAACCAGTCGTGACCAGCCCGATCGTGTTCGTCGGTGTTCGCGTCAAGTGCCCGCTGCTGCCAGATGCCCGCCTGTCTGCTCCACTCGTAGTTCCAGTTACCGTTACGGTAACCGATGACCGTATCCAGCAGCGCCGAATGGGTGTGCTCAACATCGCTGATGGCGATTCGCGCCAGCACCTCGCTAATCTCCCGGGAGGGCAAACCACGCCAGGCCCACATCAGCTTATTCAGCATCCGGTACCAGCCACGCTGGCTGTCCCCATCCAGCGCAGAATGCACCTCATGTGTGGCGTGGCGACGCAGTCGCACCAGGGTCGAGGTTTCGGGGTGTTTAAAACGAGGCTTAAACAGCTCAACGCTCAGGTTTTTGCCAGGCATATTACCTCTCTGACAGCATTAACAGCGGTAAATAAGTGTACTGTACCGCAAAACAACTCGCGAGGCGCAGAAAGCACAACGCCCGGAAAACCGGGCGTTGTTTGTGTTACATCAATCAGTTTTTTACAATCGGCGGAATATAGACCACGCCCATGTCCCACGGCTGCTCGATCCAGGTGTTTTGTGGGATATCTACGATATAATCGTCAACCAGCTCACGACCCGCAGGCTTAGCAAAAATGGTGCAGAAGCGGGCTTTTGGATACATCTCGCGAATGGCCTGTGCGGTACCGCCGGTATCCACCAGGTCGTCAATCACGATAAAGCCTTCGCCATCGCCTTCGGCGCGCTTTAACACTTTCATTTCGCGCTGATGATCGTGATCGTAGCTGGAAATACACACGGTATCGACATAGCGAATACCCAGTTCACGTGCCAGCAGCGAAGCCGGTACCAGACCGCCGCGGCTGACTGCAATGATGCCTTTCCACTGTTCAACAGGTAGCAGGCGTTGAGCCAGTTTACGGGCATGAATCTGCAGCATGTCCCAGGTAACGACGTATTTTTCGCTCATAAATAGGTATCCCAGCCAGTCAGTGTGGCTTAAAAAATGTGCAACGGGGAAAAGGTTGCGCGAGATTATAAGGACATGACGCGCTAAAAACCAGCACCTGGCTGCTGGTTGCGGCTTTTTAACGCGTTGGCTATCACACCGGGTGAGAAACAGTGATATTCTCGCCCTATCTCGTCGGTATACTAACGGCGATCTTTCACTGGAACTTCGCAATGTCCGGCCTGGCCGGCGCACTGACACAGGAGACTTGTCGTGTCTGAATTGTCTCAACTCTCTCCACAGCCGCTGTGGGATTTTTTCGCTAAGATCTGCTCTATTCCGCATCCTTCTTTTCATGAAGAAGCACTGGCAAGCTATATCGTTGGCTGGGCCAAAGAACAAGGCTTCTGGTGTGAGCGCGATCAGGTCGGCAATATTCTGATCCGTAAACCTGCCACCCCGGGGATGGAAAAGCGCACCCCGGTGGTGCTGCAGGCTCACCTTGATATGGTGCCGCAGAAAAACAACGATACCGTACACGACTTCACTAAAGATCCTATTCAGCCGTATGTCGATGGCGAATGGGTGAAAGCACGCGGTACCACGTTGGGTGCCGATAACGGCATTGGTATGGCATCAGCCCTCGCCGTCCTGGCGGACAACAGCCTGACTCACGGCCCGCTGGAAGTCCTGTTGACCATGACCGAAGAAACCGGCATGGATGGCGCATTTGGTTTACAGCCGGGCTGGCTGCAGGCAGACATTCTGATCAACACCGATTCGGAAGAAGAAGGTGAGATCTACATGGGCTGTGCTGGCGGCATTGACTTTATCACCACTCTGCCCCTGACGCGTGAAACTATCCCGGCCGGTTTTGACACCCTGAAGTTCACTCTGAAAGGACTGCGTGGCGGTCACTCGGGTGCGGATATTCATATGGGTCTGGGCAATGCCAATAAGTTGCTGGCACGTTTCCTGGCTGCGCATGCGGCAGATCTTGATCTTCGCCTGGTGGAATTCACCGGCGGTACGCTGCGCAACGCGATCCCTCGCGAAGCCTTCGCGACCGTGTCTGTTGACAGCAGCAAAGTGGATAACCTGAAATCTGCCGCCGCCAGCTTCCTGGCCGCCGTGCAGAACGAACATGGTGTCAAAGAGAAGAACATTGCGTTTGTCAGCGAACCGGTTGCCCATCAGGGTGATGCGCTGACGACAGAGAGTCGCGATCGCTTCCTGAATTTGCTGAACAGCACGCCAAACGGCGTGATCCGTAACTCTGACGTTGCCAAAGGCGTGGTTGAAACCTCTCTGAACGTCGGCGTGGTCACGATGGAGGCAGATAAAGCAGAAATTAACTGCCTGATTCGTTCGCTGATCGATACCGGCCGCGATTACGTTGTGCAGATGTTAACTTCACTGGGCCAGCTGGCAGGCGCGCAAACGAAGCCGAAAGGCGGCTACCCTGGCTGGCAGCCAGATGCAGACTCGCCCATTATGGCACTGACCCGTGAAACCTACCTGGCACTGTTCAACAAGACGCCTAACATTCAGGTTATTCACGCAGGCCTGGAATGTGGTCTGTTCAAAAAGCCTTACCCTGACATGGATATGGTTTCAATTGGCCCAACCATTACGGGCCCGCATTCTCCGGATGAACAGGTACACATTGAGAGCGTGGGCCTGTACTGGAAACTGCTTACCACCCTGCTGAATGTGGTGCCTGAGAAGTAACTCACAGGCACAGGTTAAGTTCATAAGATAAAGGGTTTATGTTCATCATAAACCCTTTTTTAATGGTTTATCTTTTACCTCCCTCGCTCAGTTTTTTCCCGTCATCGCGCTTACCTCAGCATTAGCTTTCGTCTCCATCTGCTGAAACAGTAAAAAGTGTTTATCCCATCGGCAGATTGAAATTTTCCGTCGTCTCGCCAGTGCAATAATGTTCGTTAGTCCAGTTTTCTCCGGCCAGGCCATCACAGCATCTGGGTCTTTTCTTCAAAGCGATGGGAAAGTGCATGAATACGTTATTGCTCACCAAACAGGAAGTCAGCCAGCTCATCAGCATTGACGATGTCATTGACGCTGTGGAAGAGGCCTATAAAGCCTATAACAGCAATCTGGTGGAACAGCCTGACTATATTGGCCTGCACCTTCCCGCGCCGCGTGGAGAAATAGACTTTAAAACCAGCTATTACAAAACCAACGCACTGATTTCAATGAAGGCCTCCTCGGGTGGGTTCGCAGAAAATCCTGCTCGTCATGGCCTGCCGAGCGGCATGGGAACGGTCATCTTGTTTGATGCCCAAAGCGGGGCGCTGTGCTGCGTCATGGATGGCAGCCTGATTACCGGCCTGAGAACCGGCGCATCGGGAGCCGTTTCCGTAAAAGCGCTGGCGCGAAACAACGCCAAAAACATTGCGATGATTGGCACCGGCAATCAGGCCAGAATGCAGATCAGAGCCATCGCCAGGGTAATGCAGATTGCGCAAATTCATGCCTGGAGCCGAACGCCTGCCACCCGACTCGCCTTTAAAAAGGATATTGAAAGCGAGTTTGGCATTCCGGTGATTATGGCTGAGAGTTGTCAGGCCGCGGTGGAGCACGCCGATATTGTCATTACCACTACCCGAGGCAAAAGGCCGCTGGTTGATGCCAGCTGGATTAAGCCCGGCACCCATATCATCGCCATCGGCACCGATCAGCGCGGCAAGCAGGAGTTCGATCCGCAGATTTTTAGCCGGGCAAAAGTCGTGGTCGATTCCCTGCCCCAGTGCACACAAAAAGGGGAAATCTGGCACGCGTTGGACAGAAACATCATCGGTGAAAACGCGATTCATGCTGAGATAGGTGAAATCTTGCTGGGCAATAAACCGGGCAGAGAGAACGAGGCGGAAATTACCTTTTTTGACTCCACGGGACTCTCCATCCAGGACAATACGACCGCCGGTAAAATTTACCGCAATGCGATCGAAAAAGGCGTCGGAACCCGTTTTGCTTTTTTTGAATAATTTTTCGTCCAGACGAAGGTAACCGCCATGACGTGTCAGTATCCTACCCTGCAAGATATTCACGAAGCGCAACAGCGTATTGCCGCGCATATTCGCCATACGCCGTTATTGCGCGCGGAAAAAATCGAAAAACAGGTCGGCTGTCAGCTCTATCTCAAGCCAGAGACGTTGCAGATTACCGGCGCGTTTAAAATACGTGGCGCACTGAATAAGGTGCTTTTCTTACCGGTTGAGGCATTTGCCAACGGCATAATTTCAAGTTCGTCAGGCAATCATGCGCAGGGCCTGTCCTATGCTGCCAGAATGCTGGGCGTAAAGGTCGTTCTGGTCCTGCCGGTCACCACACCTAAAATTAAAATCGATAACACCCGGGCCTTAGGTGCTGAGATCATTCTCTTCGATGGCGACAACGCTTCACGCTGGAAAAAAGTCTATGAGATTGCCGAGCTAAACAACTATGCGGTGGTGCATGGCTTTGAAGATCCAATGGTTATGGCCGGTCAGGGCACGATCGGCTGCGAAATACTGAATGATTTACCGGATGTCGATACCGTGATCGTTCCGTTGGGCGGTGGCGGGCTTCTTTCCGGTGTCGCCACGGCCATCAAAGAAACCCGCCCCACTGTCAGGGTCATTGGGGCTGAGCCTGCCCTGACGCCGAAATATTATCAAAGCCGGATCAACCAGCAGCCCACCTCCCTTCCGCTGCTCAACACCATCGCTGACGGCTTAAGAATCAGCGTGCCGGGACGCAATCCCTACCCGATTATTGAGAAGTATGTAGATGATATTATTCTGGTGGACGATGAACACATTATTCAGGGCATGCGCGTGCTTGCGAGGGATGCAAAATTAATTGCAGAACCCGCGGCCTCGATTGGTCTGGGGGCCCTGCTGGCTGGCTCGGTCAGCCTTAAACCTGATGAGAAAGTCTGTGTGCTGTTAACCGGCGGAAACTGGGATCTGGCCGACTTAGCCGAGGTCTACGCATTCAAATAACCTGCCCTGCCCCCGTTTTAAAGATTACCCGGGTCACGTTGGCCTTTGGCATCCTGACGCGCGTATTCTTTCCTGATGAGTGAAAACGCGTCACAGCGTTCCTGGTGCCTGCGCAGCATAATTCGCTGGAGTAAGCCCGCTTCCTGCCGCTAAATCACCAACTTACTGGGCTAACCCAGCTTTAGCCGCCATTATGTCCAGATGTCTGGATGGCTAATAAGTTTCTGTGCTAACTTATGCGCTTTCGGCTGTTGCCGTGCCTGATGCTTCAGGAAAAAATGTGGTCAGTGACTTTAATGGAGATCCCTGCAATGCGTGCTCTAAATCGCCTTGAGATGCGTAACATCTCCATCGATTTTGGCGGATTTGCCGCGTTAACGTCGGTGGATTTTCAGAGTGAAGGCCACTCGGTTCATGCTCTGACCGGGGCCAATGGTGCCGGTAAGTCTACGCTGATGGCAGTGCTGTCGGGTGCCTACAGTCACTACAGCGGCGAGATTCGTCTGGACGGTAAACCGGTGTCGATTCGCAGCCCGCGAGACGCGAAACAGTTGGGCATTCACCTCGTACAGCAGGAGGTGGATGTGGCGCTGGTGCCGCAATTAAGCGTCGCCGAAAATATTCTGCTGGATCAGTTGGCCGAGCCCGGCCACGGCTTTCGCTGGGGCGATATTCGTCGCCAGGCGCGCCAACTGCTGGCCCAACTGGATGCCAGCATAGATGTTAAACGCCCGGTAGAGCGCTGCTCGCTGGCGGAGAAGCAGCAAATTCTGCTGGCGAGAGCCCTGTCGCATCACTGCCGCTTTCTGATCCTCGATGAGCCTACTGCGCCGCTAGACCAGCACGAGAGCGAACGCCTGTTCGCCGTGGTCCGTCGCCTGCAGACCAGCGGCATTGGCGTGGTATTTATTTCTCACCGCATCCACGAGCTGAAAGCCATTTGCGATCGCCTGACGGTGCTGCGCGATGGACGGCTGATCGAAAGCGCCCCGATGGCTTCGCTAAGCGGTGAGCAGATTGTTGAAAAAATGCTGGGGCATCCGTTAACCGATATTTATCCCCCGCGTCGCCCTTTTCAGCCGCAGCCTGTGCTCATGGCGGTGGAGGGTTTGCATGATGAACACCTGCTACAGGATATCTCGCTGCGCCTGCACAAAGGCGAGATTCTGGGCATTGCCGGTCTGGCCGGTGCAGGGAAAACCGAACTCTGCAAGGCGCTGTTCGGTGCCAGTAAGAGCCGGGTTTCAGACGGTGAACTGCACGGTAAACGCTGGAAACCGCGATCGCCACACGACTCGGTGCAACAGCGCATGGCACTGGTGCCTGAAGAGCGTCGTAAAGAAGGTATTTTCATTGATGAATCGGTGGCGATGAACCTGAGTATCAGCGCAGACGACAGTTTTTCCCGCTGGAGCCTGTTTGGTCATCGTCAGGCCTGGCGCTGGGCAGAGGAGGTCATCCGTCGTCTCAGCGTACGTACGACAGGCCCGGCGCAGCCGTTGCGTCGTCTCTCAGGCGGTAATCAGCAAAAAGTGGCGATAGGCAAGTGGTTACGCAACAACGCCGACGTACTGATTTTTGATGAACCCACGAAAGGCGTTGACGTTAAAGCCAAAACGGAGCTGTTCACGCTGATCAGCAACCTTGCCAGTGAAGGCAAAGGCATTATTTACGCCTCTGGCGAATTTTCTGAACTGGTCGGCTTATGCGACCGTATTTGTGTGCTCTGGGATGGACGTATTGTGGCGGAGTTAGAGGGACGGCAAGCCACAGAAGAGACACTTTTGCTCTATTCCACCGGAGGAACCCCTGCGTGAGCAGTAAAGACTTATCCCTGAATGCAGCGTCTTCCTCGCTGCGCCATCAACTGTTCGATTTCCTGTACAAGTGGGGCATGCTGCTGACGGTAGTGATATTGATCGCAGCCTTTGGTCTGGCATCCGACAGTTTTCTGGAGCCGAACAACATCATCAATATCCTGCGCTCTATCGCCATCGTGACCGTTATCGCCGTGGGCGTCTCCGTGTCGCTGACCGTGGGCGGCTTTGATCTTTCCGTTGGTTCGACCGCCTCACTGGCAAACGCCCTGGTGATTTCGTTATTCGTCTGGTACGGCTTTGATACGACGGCGGCTATCGCGATTACGCTGGCCCTTTGTACGCTGGTCGGCCTGTTCAACGCCTTCCTGATCGTGGTGCTGCGTATTCCCGACATGCTGGCAACACTCGCCACCCTGTTTGTGATTCAGGGCGTGGCAATGACCTACAGCTTTGGAGGCTCCATTACGGAAAATATGGTGTTGCCCAGCGGCGACATGGCTGAAGGCACAATTCCGGCAACCTTTAACCTGCTGGGCCAGGTGCCCACCATCGTCATTATCATGTTGGTTGTCACGGTCGTTGCACAACTGGCGTTATCCCTGACAAAGCACGGTCGCCGCATGTACGCGTTGGGCGGTAATCCCGAAGCCGCCAGACTTTCGGGTATTCGTACCACGCGTTATCGCGTACTGGCCTATGTTATCGCCTCATTGTTAGCGGGGCTGGGCGGTATTCTGCTGGCCTCACGCATTGGATCGTCGCAGGTGAATGCGGGCGGCGGTTATCTGATGGATGCCGTCGCTGCGGCCTGGATCGGCTTATCCCTTGCCGGTTCAGGTAAACCGAATGCGCTGGGTACGCTACTGGGTGCCGTTATTCTTGGCGTGCTGCAAAACGGTCTGGTGATGTTATCCGTGCCCTATTACGCCATGGACATTATTAAAGGGCTGGTGCTGGCTTTAGCACTGGCTATCACGTACGTTCAGCGCCGCTGAGGCGCATTTCCCTTACTGGAGTTAAGAATAATGAAAAAGATAACACTCTCGCTGCTGGCATTAAGCCTGCTAAACGCCAGCGCAGCGTTTGCCGACACCGTTACGCCCGTTCCTGCCGCTATCGCTAACCACGAAGGGCCGATCCGTATTGCGGTTATCCGTAACCTTGGCTCAGACGACAACACCACGCAGTTTGTTGCGGGGGCGATTCAACAAGGCCGCCAGTTGGGCTTTAAAGTCAGTACGTTTCTTAGCAACGGTGACGATGCGCGCTTTCAGGATTTCGTGAATCAGGCCATCAGCCAGAAATACGACGGTATTGTTCTGTCACATGGCAAAGCGCCATACGCCAGCGCGCTGGTAAAACGCATTGCAGACGCGGGTATTAAAGTCTCGGTATTTGATACACCGGTGGATACCCCGATTCCGGGCGTGACGGTGACAGCTCAGGACGATGCTTCTCTGGCTCAACTGTCTTTGGGACAGTTAATCAAAGATTTCAACGGTAAAGCCAACATCGTTAAATTATGGGTAGCGGGTTTCCCACCGATGGAACGTCGTCAGGTGGTTTATGAAAAATTGCTGAAAGAGAACCCGGGCATTCATCAACTTGAGTCGATTGGCGCGGTATCAACGGATGTTCAGGGCGACACCGCCAATAAAGTGGGCGCTATTCTGGCGAAATACCCGAAAGGCAAGATTGACGCCATCTGGGGCGCGTGGGATGCCTTTAGCCAGGGCGCGTATAAAGCGCTGCAGGAAAATGGCCGTACAGAGATCAAACTGTACAGCATTGACGTTTCCAATCAGGATCTGCAGTTGATGCGTCAGAAAGGCAGCCCGTGGGTACAGACCGTCGCGGTCGATCCTAAAACCATCGGGGCCGTAAATATGCGCCTGGTGGCGAACAAGATTGCCGGTGAAACCACCCCTGCGACGTATGAATTCAAAGCCGCGTCGATTTCTCAGCAGGCGCTCAACAGCCATCCAGGCGCGGTGAACGTGGCGTCGCTAAACAAGATCGTCCCCGGCTGGGGCAGTAATGAGGATTTCGTCCAGCCCTGGTTTGCGACGCTGAACGCGAAATATAAAATGTAGGGGTTCGTCGCCGAACCGGGGGGCTAGCGGTTGCCGCCTGATCGGTAGGTGTTCATTGCATGAACGTGGCTTTGACTGGTTGCCTGAGCGGCGGGCAGTTTCAGTCCGCCCCGTGCGGGCGACCGACAAGGGGCCGCCCATTCGCCGCGGGCCCTCGTCCCCGGGCTCCCGGCTTTACAGCCTGAGCGGCGTCCAGTCATAAAGCTCCGGGAAGGTTTCGCTCGCCAGGCGGCAGGCAGTTTCAGTCCGCCCCGTGCGGGCGACCGACAAGGGGCCGCCAGTCGCCGCGGCCCCTTGACCCCGGGCTCCCGTCCTGCCCACCCGCCGCTGCGCGGTCCCTTCGCGGCTTCAGGATTTCTGCCGGACCGCCAGGACGCGCCGTCCCTGGCGCGGCCTGACTTTCGCCGACGTCCTGTCGGCTCATCCGGAAATCCTGCATCCGCTCAGCGAGTGGGAAGGCCGGCCCACTCCCCCGCTTCAGTCACTGGGTTAAAACCAACTTCCGTATCGCTTCAGGTGCCATAAAAGCATCCGCCCCATTAGTGTTCATTTTTTGTTTCATCAGAATTCTATTGCATGCTGTTAATAACACACAAAACCAGCCTTTTGGAAAAACAGAAAATCTCACAGGCGGGGGTTCCTGAGGCATCCGCCGCGCTGAGGAGAGAGCGAAGGCCAGGACGGCGCGGCAGGGAAGCCGCGACGAGGACGGCTGCGCCAGGGACGGCGCATCCGGACGGTCCGTCAGGCCGCAGTGAGCGACGAAGGAACAGCGGTGGCTGCCGGACGCCGGGATTGTTAAGGGGCTGGCGCGAGCCCCTTAACCCGACCGCCTGCACGGGCAGGCTGAAACTCCCCGGCGCCTGGCGGGCGGAACATGCTCAGAACAAAACCATAACACCCAGCCGGGCAGAAGCAGAGCAAAACCCATCTCCGCCAACGGCGGAACGCCTCTATATGCCCAGCAACAACTGCCGTTCCAGCTGCGGATCCACCAGCGTCACATGCAGCCCCACCAGCCGGACGCCGCGTCCGGCGCGGCGCTCATCCCAGGTCTTACGCGCCACGGCAATCATGTCTTCTTTATTCAACACCGGCCAGACATGCTCCTGAGTCGTCTGCTGGAAATCACTGAACTTCAGCTTCACGCCCTGGCGCGCAATATGCTTATCGGGACGAATCTGCGTCAGGCGCCGATCCAGCTCGGCATAGAGGTAATCAATGATTTCCAGGCAGCGCTCCCAGCTGTCGATATCGTCAGCCAGCGTACGCTCAACGCCTAATGATTTCCGTTCGCGTTCCACCACTACACCGCGTTCATCAATACCGTGGCTACGCTCCCATAATATCCGGCCAAACTTACCAAAACGTTTTAGCAGCAGCGCCAAATCGGCTTTTTGCACGTCGGCGCAGGTGTGCAGGCCCATTTCTTCCAACTTTTTTGCCGAGACTTTCCCCACGCCGGGGATTTTTGCCAAGGGTAACGCCAGCAAAAAGTCAGGCATCTGCGCAGGCGTGATAACGAACTGACCATCCGGCTTATTTAAATCAGAGGCGATCTTGGCAAGGAATTTGATCGGTGCGATGCCCGCTGAGGCGGTAAGCTGCGTTTCGCGAAAAATAGTGGCGCGGATCGCCTGAGCGATCAACGTGGCAGACCCCTGGCAGTGCGTGCTGTCGGTAACGTCCAGATAGGCTTCATCCAGCGACAGCGGCTCGATAAGGGAGGTAAAACGGGAAAAGATGGCGCGAATCTGGCTGGAGGCTTCTTTATAGACTTCATAGCGCCCAGGCAATAAACGCAGATGGGGGCAAAGCTTCAATGCCATACCGGTCGGCATCGCACTGCGCACGCCATATTTTCGTGCCGGATAGTTCGCAGTACTGATCACGCCACGGCGATCGCGGCTGCCGCCAATGGCCATGGGGATATCACGTAATGAAGGGTCATCACGCATTTCCACTGCAGCAAAAAAGCAGTCCATATCGACATGAATGATCTTACGCATTGCCCCTCCAGTACTGGATAAGTATACAGTCAGAAGAGACTTGTGCAATATTTCTTGCAGTTGCTAACAAACTTTACAAATTTTCAGCGCTATTCCATCAAAGAAATGGACATTTTGCTCTGCGCCGTATTGCTAAAAAAACAGACAGTGTTTAATGTTGCGCTGCGGTAGCGGAAAGTTCCGATAATGCAAACAGAGGCGCACGTAACGCGCCGTTGTTCTTCTTCACTTCAAGGTATACACAGCATGGGCAAAATCGCACTTCTGTTTGCGATGCTTTTACTGCCAGCCCTCAGCATGGCAATGACTCCCGAGCCGGTTCAGCAACTGGCCCCCGTGAGTAAAGAGTTAAAGAAACAGCTAATTGGCACGCCGGTTTATATTCAGATCTTTAAGGAAGAGCGTACGCTTGAGCTATACGGCAAAATTGGTAATGAGTACCGCTTGCTGGATACCTATCGCATCTGCAATTTTTCTGGCGGCCTTGGCCCAAAACGCCGTGAAGGCGATTTTAAAAGCCCGGAAGGTTTCTACAGCGTAAAACTGAATCAGCTTAAGCCCGACAGCCGCTTCTATCGCGCGATTAATATTGGCTTTCCGAACCAGTATGATCGCGATCAGGGCTACAGCGGTAATTACCTGATGATTCATGGCGACTGCAAGTCTATCGGCTGCTATGCCATGACCAATGCTTACATGGATCAGATTTTCACTTATGTGAACGCCGCGTTACGCAACGGCCAGCAGGAAGTGAATATTGCTATTTATCCGTTCCGCATGACGGAGAGCAATATGCAGCGTCATCGCTATTCCACCTATGCGGATTTCTGGAAACAGCTTCAGCCCGGCTATGCCTATTTTGCGCAATATCATCAGCCGCCAACGGTGAATGTTGCCAGCGGCAGATATGTGATGAACAGCAGCCCGGTCATCACCCAGCCTGAAGCGGCATCACAGTCGTTCCTGGCGCTCTCCAAGGTAAAATAAAGCCCATTCGCCTGGCACAATCCGGTGCCAGGTTTCATTCCCCGTCAACGGCTGTGTCGCAATCACCGTGACCACATCGTTCGCGCCGGTATGTTTCTGGAAATCAATTTCCACATCCTGATCAAGTAGCTGCGCCCGGCCAAAAGGGGCTCGGCGGGTAATCCAGAACAGATTGGTCGAGCAGAAGGCCATCAGGTAGCGACCATCCGACAGCAGCATGTTAAACACGCCCTTCTGCCGCAGTTCGCCCGCCAGTTCGCCGATATAGCGAAAGACCGCAGGCCAGTTACCTGGCGTACGCGGATAGCGCGTGGCCAGCTTGTGCAGGATCCAGCAGAACGCCTTTTCACTGTCGGTTTCACCAACCGGACGAAAGGTTCCGGTCTCCAGTTGCCTGTAGCCTTTAAGCTGCCCGTTGTGCGCATAGGTCCAGTTTCGCCCCCACAGTTCCCGCGTAAACGGATGGGTGTTTTCCAGAGAGACCGGCCCACGGTTCGCCTGGCGAATATGCGCCACGACGGAATGGGACTTGATCGGGTATTCCTGCACCAGACGCGCAATGGGGGAATTAAAACTCGGCAAGGGATCTTTAAAGGTGCGGCAACCTTTATCTTCGTAAAACGTAATACCCCAGCCGTCTTTATGCGGCCCTGTTCCGCCGCCGCGCTGCACTAATCCGGTAAAACTGAAACAAATGTCGGTGGGAACATTGGCGCTCATCCCGAGCAATTCGCACATAGCAACCGCCTTATGTCAAAACGCCCCCTGCCGCTCAGGAGGCCAGTCGTGCTGTTACCTGACCATCTCTTTTTCAATCAGCAGCATCAGGATATGAATCACTTTAATATGGATCTCCTGAATGCGATCGGCATAGCCAAAATGCGGCACACGGATTTCAATGTCCGCGCTGCCCGCCATCTTACCGCCATCTTTACCCGTCAGAGTAATCACTTTCATCCCCTGCGCACGTGCAGCCTCAACCGCCTTGATGATGTTAGCCGAGTTTCCTGACGTCGAGATCCCGAGCAGCACGTCGCCTGAACGCCCCACTGCTTCAACGTAACGGGAAAAGACGTGGTCATAACCGAAGTCATTGCTCACGCAGGAAAGGTGGCTGACGTCTGAAATGGCAATAGCCGGATATCCAGGACGATTTTCACGGTAGCGGCCCGTGAGTTCTTCAGCAAAGTGCATGGCATCACAGTGAGAACCACCGTTGCCGCAGGAAAGCACTTTGCCGCCCGCTTTGAAGCTGTCAGCCAACATCACCGCCGCCCGTTGGATGGTGTGAATGTTCGCGTCGTCACTCAGAAAGTGATTCAACGTCTCTGCCGCTTCATTGAGCTCTGAACGAATAATGTCCTGATACATAGACTTGTCCTTTGTAGGGGAGGTTAATCGCAGCAAGTTTAACGGAATGGTTGACCTGCGCAAAGCACCACAGGGTGAGATAGCCATATGCCCGCCGTTTTTTTCACGTTCATTATTTTCATTGCGGGCGCTGTTTCGCTGATTTTGTGAGTCAGGTTGTAATTGCGATGTAAACAAATTGATAAATGCCAGCAGGTGATTTAAACCTCTCTTTATAACAGGTCAGACCTCTTACTACTTAACGGAGCACTTCATTATGATGGTTGTCTCGATTCTTGCGACAGTGGTGCTGATTGGCGCCCTGTTTTATCACCGCATCTCTCTGTCAGTCAGTAGCGCAATCCTGCTGCTGTGGAGCGCAGCGATGGCGGTGGCCCACCTGTGGACGCCGTGGCTGCTGTTGCCGCTGGCGATCGTCCTGCTGCCACTTAACCTGACCAGCCTGCGCCGCAAACTGTTTTCCAAACCTGTGCTGCAGCGCTTTCAGCAGGTCATGCCGCCGATGTCTCGTACGGAAAAAGAGGCGATTGACGCGGGCACAACCTGGTGGGAAGGCGATCTGTTTCAGGGCAAACCTGACTGGCAGAAACTGCACAACTACCCGCAACCGCGCCTGACGCCGGAAGAACAGGCCTTTATTGATGGTCCGGTGGAAGAAGCCTGCCGCATGGCGAATGATTTCCAGATCACCCATGAACTGGCTGATATGCCGCCAGCGTTGTGGGCCTATCTGAAAGAGCACCGCTTCTTCGCCATGATCATTAAAAAAGAGTACGGCGGGCTGGCATTCTCCGCCTATGCACAGGCACGCGTGCTGCAGAAACTGTCAGGCGTATCGGGTATTCTGGCGATTACCGTGGGGGTGCCTAACTCACTGGGCCCGGGCGAACTGCTGCAACATTACGGAACGGAAAAACAGAAAGACCATTATTTGCCGCGTCTGGCGCGGGGCGACGAGATTCCCTGTTTCGCGCTGACCAGCCCGGAAGCCGGTTCCGATGCCGGGGCAATCCCCGATACCGGCGTCGTTTGCATGGGCGAATGGCAGGGCCAGCAGGTGCTGGGCATGCGACTGACCTGGAACAAGCGCTATATCACGTTAGCCCCAATCGCCACCGTACTGGGTCTGGCCTTTAAGCTTTCCGACCCCGAGCATCTGCTGGGCGAGAAAGAGGAACTGGGCATTACCTGTGCCCTGATCCCTACCAGCACGCCGGGCGTGGAAATTGGTCATCGCCACTTCCCGCTCAACGTCCCGTTCCAGAATGGTCCAACCCGTGGGAAAGACATTTTTGTCCCCATTGATTTCATCATTGGCGGCCCGGAAATGGCTGGTCAGGGCTGGCGGATGCTGGTGGAATGTCTGTCCGTCGGCCGTGGCATCACGCTGCCGTCAAACTCAACCGGTAGCCTGAAAACGGTGGCACTGGCGACCGGCGCCTATGCGCATATCCGTCGTCAGTTCAAGCTGTCTATCGGTAAAATGGAAGGTATTGAAGAGCCGCTGGCGCGCATTGCAGGGAATGCCTATGTAATGGACGCGGCCGCTACGCTTATCACCACCGGGATTATGCAGGGTGAAAAACCCGCGGTGCTGTCAGCCATCGTCAAATATCACTGTACCCATCGCGCTCAACAGTCAATCATTGATGCGATGGATATCGCGGGTGGTAAGGGCATCATGCTGGGTGACAGTAACTTCCTGGCGCGTGCCTATCAGGGTGCGCCCATCGCTATCACCGTGGAAGGCGCGAACATTCTGACCCGCAGCATGATTATCTTTGGTCAGGGTGCCATTCGTTGCCATCCTTATGTCCTGCAGGAAATGGCGGCGGCGGCCAGCAATGATGTGGCAGGCTTTGATAACGCGCTGTTTAGCCATATTGGTCACGTTGGCAGCAACGCGATGCGCAGCCTGTGGCTGGGCCTGCTGGGCGGTCGCACCAGCGCCGCGCCAACGCGCGATGCCACCCGTCGTTACTATCAGCACATGAACCGCATTAGCGCCAACCTGGCCCTGCTGTCAGATGTCTCTATGGCGGTCTTAGGCGGCAGCCTGAAACGTCGTGAACGGATGTCGGCTCGTCTGGGCGATGTGCTGAGTCAGCTCTACCTGGCGTCTGCCACGCTGAAACGCTATGACGACGAAGGACGCCACGAAGCCGATTTACCGCTGGTGCACTGGGGCGTGCAGGATGCCCTGCATAAAGCGGAGAAAGCCATGGACGATCTGCTGAGTAACTTCCCAAACCGCCTGGTGGCTGGCGTTATTCGACTGATGGTGTTTGCCGGTGGTCAGCACTGCCCTGCACCGTCCGATCGTCTTGATCACAAACTGGCAAAAATGCTGCAGGTGCCTTCAGCGACACGCACCCGCCTGGGCCGCGGTCAGTATCTCGCGCCGAGCCAGCATAATCCTGCAGGTCAGTTAGAGCAGGCATTACAGGACGTGATGGCAGCGGAAGTGATTCACGACCGTTTGTGCAAGCAGCATAAAAAACACTTCTCATTCACCCGACTGGATGCGCTGGCTAAACAGGCGTTGGAACAGGGCTGGATTGACGACAAAGAAGCTGAAGTGCTGAAACGCGCCGAGCAGAGCCGTCTGCGTTCCATTAACGTGGATGAGTTTGAGGCTGATGCGCTGGCCGTGCCGGCAAAGCAGGATGTCTCAAAACCCGCCCGCCCCAGTGAGGCGGCATAAACAATCAGGCCGACATCATGTCGGCCTTTTTTTATCCTGCCTGACGAATGCGGGCAATCAATGCCTCGACATCCTCCACGTGCCCGGCGGCCAGAATCAGGGTACGGCCGAGCGTAATCGCATTGCGAAGGCAATCAGTGCGCATTTCATCATCCTGAATCAGCTTCATGTCGGCCACGTGCGACATGCCCACCGTTCGACGGATCAACTCCGTTCCACAAAAGCCAATGGTGTCCGCCCAGACTTTGCGCAGAAACGCCTGCGCATAGCCCGGGTAAGCCATGGCCACATCCTGGGTGTGACTTTCTGCCAGCGCCAGGAAGCGCGTCGCAAAGGTATGCCAGACATCACGCACGTCGCTAAGGCGCTGCTCACGGGCATCAACGGCTTCGCGGGGAGGCAACAGGCCCGGTAAACCACAGTAGTTGATCAGCAGGTTACCCAGCGCGGTGCCCACGTCAAAGCCGATGGGGCCAAAATAACCAAACTCGGCATCAATCGCTTTTAAGCTGCCGTCAGCCACAAAAATCGAGCCACTGTGGATATCCCCATGCAGTAACGCCTCAGCATGGCTGAAGAAAACGTGCTTGAGCCCCGCCACGGCAATACGCAACGCGTCGTCAGTGCGAAGGGAGGCGACCAGCGGCTCCAGCGCGTCAGGATAGCTGTTGCGCTCGTGGTCGGTGTAGGGATCGTTAAAGAACAGATCTTCGGTGATTTCGCACAGCTCAGGGTTGATAAAGCGTGCCACCTCGGCTTTCTTGTGATGCGGGTGCAAAATAAAGTCTGAGGTGTGAAACAGCGTCTGCGCCAGATATTCGCCGAGCTGACGCGGCGCTTCAGGGTAGTAGGCGCCTTTCACCAGCTCGCTGCGCCAGATGCGATGGCTGGAAAGATCTTCCATCACCATCACCGCCAGATCCGCATCGTAATGCGTGACCTTAACCGTATGCTGCGGGCAATATTTGTAGTGCTCAACCAGCGTTTGCGCTTCAATACGCGCACGATCCAGGGTTAACGGCCAGGATTCGCCGACGCAGCGAACATAGGGCAGCGCCTGTTTGACTACCACGCGGCTTTTACCCTGGTTGTCGTAAATTTTGAATACCAGGTTGAGGTTACCATCGCCAATCTCTTCCGCGCTGGTTAGAACAGAAGGATCATCCATGCCGCCAAAGGTTTTGGCATATTCCACAGCATCGGCAGCAGTGAACGTACGGTATTGCGACATTGACCTTTCCTCATCAACAAACGCCGGTGCAAGCCGGACCTGATTAATCTTTCGTAATAAGCCGTTCAGACGTCTATACATCCGTTACGCATGTTGGCACAATATCCGCTATTAACGCAACATGGATTTCACCAACAATGCAGACATTCCAAACTACCAGCTTACAGGTTCGTAACAACCAGCTCTGGATACTGGATCAGCAGGCCCTGCCCCAGCAAAAGAACTGGCTGCCTGCCCATTCGGTCGCGCAGTTGGTTGAACATATTCATGCGCTGCGGGTGCGCGGTGCGCCGCTAATTGGCCTGTCTGCATCCCTGCTACTGGCACTGCTGGCGGAACAGGGTGAAACGCGCGGGCAGCTGGCGCAGTCGCTGGAAACACTGCGTGCCGCCCGCCCTACCGCGGTCAACCTGATGAATAACCTCGATCGTATGAAACAGGCGCTGGCACAGCCTGAAATGGTGGCGAGTCTGGTGGAAGAAGCGTTGCGTCTGGTTCATGAGGATAAACAACTGTGCGATTGCATCGCCGAAGCCGGAAGCTCGCTGGTCAAACCCGGCAGCCAGCTGTTAACCCACTGCAATACGGGCGGCCTGGCGACAGCGGGCGTCGGCACAGCCCTGGGCGTTATTGCGCGCGCGCATCTAGAGGGCAAGGTCCGAAATGTTTGGGTCGATGAAACGCGCCCCCTGTTGCAGGGCGGGCGCTTAACCGCCTGGGAACTCGGCGAACTCGGCGTACCTTACCAGTTGATCACCGATTCGATGGCCGCCAGTCTGATGGCGGCAGGCAGAGTTGATGCTGTCTGGGTGGGTGCGGATCGCATCGCCGCCAACGGCGACGTCGCGAACAAAATTGGCACCTACAGTCTGGCAGTGCTGGCGCACTATCACAGTATCCCGTTTTATGTTGCTGCCCCACATACCACGCTGGATCGTCTGTGTCCGACGGGTGACGCTATCCCGATTGAGCAGCGTGCTGCCAGCGAAGTGACCGGTGTGTCCGGAAGCTTCGGCAGCGTGCAGTGGGCGCCGGTAGAGGCGCAGGTCTACAATCCCGCTTTTGATGTGACGCCAGCGGCGCTGATCAGTGGTTGGGTGCTGGATACCGGCGTGATCGTACCGGCTCAGGTTGCAGCGGGCGTCTTTCAGCCCCAATAAGTCAGACGGGCGGTTAACGCCGCCGCCCGTCCTCAGCACGCGCCGTGATTACGCCAGGCGCGGATAGGCATCGGCGATCTTGTCGCCGGTAAAATTGGCGATCCAGCCTTCCTGGTTATCAAAAATGCGAATCGCCGTGAAGTGCGGGGACGATCCCATATCAAACCAGTGCGGCGTGCCGGCGGGCACCGAGATCAGATCGTTCTTTTCGCACAGGATCTGCAGGATTTCACCGTCCAGATGCAGACAGAACAGCCCTGCGCCTTCGACAAAGAACCGCACTTCATCTTCGCCGTGCGTGTGTTCCGACAGGAATTTCTGGCGCAGAACATCCTTCTGCGGGTTATCTGCCCGCATGCTGATGACATCCCAGCTCTGATAGCCCTTCTCAGCGACCAGGCGGTCGATGGCATGCTGATAGGCGTTGATCACCGTTTCTGCATCCGGGTTTTCACCCAGGTCGCGGTCAGCCTGCCAGCGTTCAAAGCGAACGTCTTTGGCGTTCAGGCGATCGCGGATCGCGTCGGGATCGGTACTGTGCCATAAAGGCTGGCTCGAATCGCTATCGCTAAAAATGGTCAGTGCACTCATGTCAAATCAACTCCGGGTTAATCTGGGAAAAGTCAGTGACCTGACGATGATGGCTTTCATCATCCGCCGCGTCACGAATCAGCTGCAACGTCTGCCAGCCAGCCTGCTCTGCCGCGTCCAGCTCCTGATGGATATCAGAAAGAAACAGCAGTTGCCCGGCCGGCAAGCCTGTCTGCGCCGCGATAGTTTGGTACGACGTCACCTCGCGCTTGGCGCCCACGTGGGTATCAAAGTAACCGCTAAACAAACCAGTAATATCACCTTCGTCACTGTAGCCAAATAACAATTTCTGCGCGGCAACCGAACCAGAGGAATATATATATAATTTAATGCCTTGTGCGTGCCAGGCCGTGAGCGCGGGCAGCACATCCGGATAAAGGTGCCCCGTAAAGCGGCCGCTCAGGTAGCCCTCGCGCCAAATCATTCCCTGCAACGCCTTCAGGCCGGTCGATTTGCGATCCGCATCCATGTAAGAAAACAGAATAGCGATGACCTCGTTTGTATCAGCATCGGGTAGCCCCGCTTCGGTACGCACAGCGTTTAGCGCCTGTTGCACCTCAGTCTGCGTCTGATTCTCGCGAACATAATCAGCCAGATGCGCTCGGGCATAGGGAAACAGAACGTTATGTACAAAGCGGATATCGCTGGTGGTCCCTTCAATATCGGTAACAATGGCCTTTATCATGCTTTCTCCAGCAGGCGACGTTGGCGCTCGCATTCAAATAAAAACTCCAGACCTTCAAGATGACGACGGGCTTCAGCGACGTCTTTGCCCCAGCAGGTCAGGCCGTGTCCGCGCAGCAGAAAGCCATAGCGCAGGGGAAAACGGGCGGCATAATCCTCGATCTCTGACGCCAGCGCCGCCACATCCTGACTGTTGTCAAACAGGGGAATTGCCACGGTAGCATCGTGGGTCGTTTGCCCGCTCAGCGACTTTTGCATCTCATAGCCGTAGAGCAGCACGGCGGCGCCCTGCTCGACCCGCGACAGCACCGTGGAATTAACCGTGTGCGTGTGCAGTACCGCGCCCGCCTCGGGGAACAGACGGTAAATCAGCGTGTGCAGCGCGGTTTCTGCCGAAGGCTTACGGCCCGAGGGGGCCAGATTAGTGGCAATGTCGACCTGAATAAAATCCTCCCGCGTCAGGCTGCCTTTGTCTTTGCCCGACTCACTCAGCAGGCAAACATGTGCATCCTGGCGCACCGACATATTGCCACCGGTGGCGGGCGCCCAGCCCTTCGCGCCTATCCAGTGACAGGCTTGCACCAGCTGATCTATTGCAGAAGAATCGGACATCATCGTTCCTTTTAGCCGTCTAAGCGTCTTGATTGCCAAATACTAGCATCCTGTTTATAGTGGCATCAACTAAGGGTTTTTCCGCTACCGTTTTTGCGCGTAAGGCTACCTAATCATGACGCAGTCCAACCTGACGCCCGAGAGCAAGCTGCCTGCACTCGGCACCACCATATTCACACAGATGAGTGCGCTGGCACAGCAGCACAATGCCATCAATCTTTCCCAGGGTTTTCCGGATTTTGACGGTCCGCCTTACCTGCAGGACAGGCTCGCTTATCATGTCGGTCAGGGCGCGAATCAGTATGCGCCGATGACGGGGGCGCAGCCGTTACGCGAGGCCATCGCGGATAAAACTGCCTCCTTGTACGACTATCGCCCTGATGTAAACAGCGATATCACCGTGACGGCAGGGGCTACTGAAGCGCTGTATGCCGCTATCACCGCCCTGGTGCGGCCCGGTGACGAGGTAATCTGCTTTGATCCCAGTTACGACAGCTATGCGCCTGCCGTGCAGTTAGCGGGCGGCATTCTGAAGCGTCTTACCCTACAGCCTCCCACTTTTGCGGTTGACTGGCCGGCGTTCTCCGCGCTGTTAAGCGATAAAACCCGGCTGGTTATCTTAAACACGCCGCATAATCCCTCGGCCAGCGTCTGGCACCAGGCAGACTATGCCGCCTTATGGCAGGCGATTGCTGACCGGGAAATCTATGTGCTGAGCGATGAGGTTTATGAGCACATCTGTTTTGCCCAGGATGGTCATGCCAGCGTGCTGGCGCACCCCGAACTGCGTCAACGTGCCGTGGCGGTGTCATCCTTTGGCAAAACCTTTCACATGACGGGCTGGAAAGTCGGTTACTGCATTGCGCCAGCAGCGATCAGCGCAGAAATCCGTAAAATCCACCAGTACCTCACCTTTTCCGTTAATACGCCTGCGCAGTTGGCGATTGCCGATATGCTGCGCCAGCATCCTGAACATTATCGTGAACTGCCCGAGTTTTATCGCGCGCGTCGTGACCGGCTGATACAGGCCTTACGCAGCAGCCGTTTCCGTATCTTGCCGTGCGAGGGTACCTACTTCCTGCTGGCGGACTACAGCGCCATTTCGGACCTGGACGATGTGGCATTTTGCCAGTGGCTGACGCGTGAAGTGGGCGTTGCCGCGATCCCGCTATCGGTCTTTTGCGAGGCACCGTTCCCGCACAAACTGATCCGGCTGTGCTTTGCGAAACAGGAAGCGACGCTTGACGCCGCAGCGGAGCGCTTATGTCGTCTCTAGCCATTACGTTACTGCAAACGCCGCTGACGTGGATGGATGGCGAGGCCAACCTGCGCCATTTCGATAATCTGCTGGCCGATATCGCGGAACAGGATGTCATTATTCTGCCCGAAATGTTCACCACGGGTTTTGCGATGGAGGCCGCACAGCAGGCCTTGCCGCAGCCGCAGGTGGTGGAATGGTTACAGCACCATGCGAAGCGCACCAATGCGCTGGTGGGAGGCAGTGCAGCCGTTGCAACGCCAGAAGGTGCCGTGAACCGTTTTCTGTTGGTCGAGCCGGATGGCACGCTGCATCACTATGACAAGCGTCATCTGTTTCGCATGGCGGATGAACAGCAGCATTATGTTGCGGGCAGGACGCGTACGGTGATTGCGTGGCGCGGCTGGCGTATTCTGCCGCAAATTTGTTACGACCTGCGCTTTCCGGTGTTCTCACGCAACCAAAATGACTACGATCTGGCGCTGTATGTCGCCAACTGGCCTGCGCCACGCGCGCTGCACTGGCAGGCGTTGCTGCTGGCTCGGGCGATTGAGAATCAGGCGTTTGTGGCAGGCTGCAATCGCGTAGGCAGCGATGGCAATCAACATCAGTACAGTGGGGACAGCCGAATTATTTCACCGCAAGGCGAGATTCTGGCGGCAGGAGAGCCCTTTACGGCAGGTAAGGTTGAGGCGTCGCTGTCGCTTACTGACCTGCAAACTTATCGCGAGCGGTTTCCGGCATGGCGCGATGCAGACGACTTTAGGTTGGCAGAATAAAGCAATCCCCGGCCAGGCCGGGGATTGTTCAGGCTGTTACTGCAGATCGAAACGGTCGAGGTTCATCACTTTTGTCCAGGCCGCGACGAAGTCAGACACAAACTTCTGTTTCGCATCGCTGCTGGCATAGACTTCTGCCAGGGCGCGCAGGATGGCGTTGGAACCGAACACCAGATCGGCACGTGTCGCGCTGTACTTCACTTCACCACTCTGACGATCGCGGCCTTCAAAGATCTCTTCACTGCTGTCAGTTGCACGCCAGGCGGTGCGCATATCCAGTAAATTTACGAAGAAATCATTACTCAGGACGCCGACGCGGTCAGTGAAGACGCCGTGATGGCTGCCGTCAAAGTTGGTGCCCAGCACGCGCAGGCCACCGAGCAACACGGTCAGTTCTGGCGCGCTCAACGTCAGCTGCTGCGCTTTATCCAGCAGCAGAGTTTCGGTCGAGGAGCCGCCTTTCACACGACGGTAGTTACGGAACCCGTCTGCCAGCGGCTGAAGCACATTAAAGGATTCCACGTCGGTTTGATCCTGACGCGCATCCACGCGACCTGGCGTAAAGGGGACCTGTGCGGCCACACCCGCAGCAGCAGCGGCCATTTCGATGCCGACGCTGCCCGCCAGGACGATAACGTCAGCCAGCGAGGCCTTGCCGGATTCCTGCTGAATCTGCTGCAGTTTCGGTAACACGTCGTGAATTACGCTGGCATTCACTGCCCAGCTGTTCTGCGGTGCCAGCGCCAGGCGCGCCCCGTTTGCTCCGCCGCGTTTGTCGCCTCCCCGGAAAGTTGATGCCGATGCCCACGCCGCTGAAACCAGCTGGCTTACCGTCAGACCCGATGCCGCGATTTTCGCTTTCAGCTCACTGATATCGGCTGGCGTAGGCTGATGTGTCGGCTGCGGTAACGGATCCTGCCACAACAGGTCTTCTTTGGGTACTTCCGGACCGATGTAACGCGCTTTGGGCCCCATATCGCGGTGGGTCAGTTTAAACCAGGCACGGGCAAAGGCTTCGTTAAAGGACTGCGGATCGTTAAGGAAGCGGCGAGAAATTTTCTCGAACTCCGGGTCAAAACGCAGCGTCAGGTCCGTAACCAGCATGGTGGGTTTACGCTTTTTCTCAGGATCGAACGGATCCGGAATAATGGCTTCCGCGTTAACGGCTTCATACTGAATCGCTCCTGCCGGGCTGTGCGTTTTTACCCATTCATATTTGAACAGGTTCTCAAAGAAGTAGTTGCTCCACTGGGTTGGCGTCTGCGTCCAGACCACTTCCAGACCGGACGTAATGGCATCGGCACCCACACCGCTGCCGTGGCTGTTGTTCCAGCCGAAGCCCTGCGCTTCAATAGGTGACGCTTCCGGATCAACGCCAACATGACTGGCCGCCGCAGCACCGTGGGTTTTACCCAACGTATGTCCGCCGGCAATCAGCGCGACGATCTCTTCATCGTTCATGCCCATGTTGCCGAAGGTGGCGCGAATGGCTGGCGCGGCAGAAGCCGGATCGCCGCTGGCTTCTGGTCCCTCTGGGTTCACATAGATCAGCCCCATTTCGGTCGCACCCAGCGGAGCGTTAGCCAGGCTTTCCGGATGACGGTGGGCCAGCCACTCGGTTTCATTTCCCCAGTCTACGTCCATATCCGGTTCCCAGACGTCTTCACGACCGGCACCGAAACCAAAGGTACGGAAACCTGAGTTTTCCAGCGAAACGTTACCCGCGAGAATATAGAGGTCGGCCCAGGAAATTTTCTGGCCATATTTTTGCTTGACCGGCCACAGCAGGCGGCGGGCTTTGTCCAGACTGACGTTATCTGGCCAGGAGTTCAGCGGCGCGAAACGCTGTTGACCCCGGCCAGAGCCACCGCGCCCGTCGATGGTGCGGTAAGTACCGGCACTGTGCCAGGCCATGCGGATGAACAGGCCAATGTAGCTGCCCCAGTCGGCAGGCCACCAGGATTGGGAGTCGGTGAGCAACGCCCGGATATCGGCTTTCAGTGCGGAATAGTCCAGCTTGCTGAATTCTTCGCGGTAGTTGAAGTTTTCGCCGAGAGGATTAGAACGACTGGAGTGCTGGTTCAGCAGATCCACGCGTAACATGTTGGGCCACCAGTCGCGATTGCTGGTGCCACTGCCGGCTCCACGAGCCAGAACGCTTTCTTCTTCCGATTTACCGTGATGAAAGGGACATTTACCTGAAGCGGCTACATCATTATCTTTTGGCGTGCTCATTATCGGCTCCGTTGCCTTCACATTGTCATCGTTAAGATAACCCTGGCGTTAGCAGGAATATAGTCGGATGGGCCGAAGGTATTGATAGCCGTTAGCTCTCAAGCGCAGCGGAAAAACGCTGCGCCTGATGCACCTGTTAACTGCCGCGATAGGTAGACCAGCTCCAGGGCGAGATTAAAAATGGCAGATGGTAATGGCTGGCGCTTTCCGTCAGCACAAAATCAATTTGCGCGCTGACGTACAACGTTTCTCGTCCGCCTGCGCGGAAGTATTCGCCAATCGCGGCAGTCAGGCGGTACTGTCCCGGCGCAAGCGGCTCAGGTGTCAGATCCTTCAGGCGACCATCGCTATCCGTCACGCCCTGGGCACAGGTTACCCAGCCTTGTGCACTGTGCTGTTCCAGCAACATGGCTACGCCCGGCGCGGGTTTACCCAGCGCCGTATCCAGAATATGGGTGCTGATCGTGCTCATGAAAAACTCTCCTTCAGGCGCAGCAGGGTGATTTCGCGAAGTTGCGCCAGGGCTTCCTGGCGCTCGCTTTCCGGGCTGTTGTCCAGCCGCCGTGTAAGTTCATCAAGCAGATTCTGTGCGCTGCGCCCTTTCGCCCGGATCAAAAAGACACGGTTAAAGCGCGCCTCATAAGCCTGGTTGCCCTGCACCATCGCCTGCTGTAACGCATCCTCTGCCTGTTGCATCGCCGATTGCTCGCTACGCGACAACTGTTTTTCCTTCTCGTCGCCCTGTGCCTTTTCCCCGATGCGCGGATGTGCGGAGAGCGCCTGATTCAGATCGTCCTCCTGCCAGTCTTGTGTCAGTTGGTGAGCCTCTGTCAGCAGGGCATCCAGGCTGTGAAACGGGCGAGCCGCCACCAGCGCCTGCTGCCAGTGCGGCAGCGCGACGCAGTGCGACAGGGCAAGCTGGGCGGCGGCGTCAGGTAACTGGTTAAAGGTATCTAAATCCATTTTAATGCTGCTCCGCAAGGTGGCAAACGGCCTGCAAATAGGCCTGAACCGCTGGCGCGACGTCAGTTTCATTGATCGATTCGGCCGGATGGTGGCTGATGCCACGATGGTTACGCACAAACAACATGCCCACCGGCCAGCGTTCTGCGATTGCGATAGCATCATGGCCTGCGCCACTGGGCAGGGCCAGGCTGCGCCCCTGTACGGTTTCAACCGCGTGGCTCAGCGCCTCCTGCAATCCGGCATTGCAGGCCGTCGCCGCGATACGGTAATATTCCTGCGCGCTGAAGGCTAAACCGCGACGCAGGGCAATCGCTTCCGCCTGGGTCAGCAAGGTGGACAGCAGCGCTTCAAGCGGCGCGTCCTCAGGCCCGCGCACATCAAGCGACAGATTCACCTCGCCCGGAATGACGTTTACCGCGCCCGGAGCGCAGCTCAACGTACCTACCGTGGCGACCAGCGGCGATGTCTGCTCGCGCGTGGTGTGCTCAATGAACACCATCCACTCTGCGGCGGCAGCCAATGCATCTTTACGATGCGCCATGGGTACCGTACCGGCATGACCCGCCTCACCGGTGAAACAGCAATTGAGGCGACGGGCACCGTTGATCGCTGTGACCACCCCGAGCGCGAGATCTTCCTGCTCCAGGCAGGGGCCCTGCTCAATATGCAGTTCCAGATAGGCCACGATATCGCTGACGTTGCGCGCAGCGCGCGCGATTTGGCTGGCGTCCAGACCGACATCACTCATCGCCTGCGCCACCGTAATACCGTTACCATCAGGATGAGTTGGCCAGCTGTCAGGCCAGGTGCCGGTAATGCCGCGGCTGCCCAGTAAGGTAATGCCAAAACGGGTGCCCTCTTCATCCCCAAAGCCAATCACTTCAATGGCCAGAGGCAGGCGACGCTGGCGATCGTGCAGCCACTGGACGGTTTCAATCGCACTCAACACGCCCAGCATGCCGTCATAACGGCCCGCATTACGCACCGTGTCCAGATGCGAGCCCAGCAGCAGTGCCGGTGCACCGGGCTGGGCAGCTTCGTAGCGACCGCAGATGTTGCCGACTTCATCCTGCCAGACCGTCATACCGGCGGCCTGCATCCACTCACCGACGCGCGCATTGGCACGCAGGTGTTCCGGCGACAGATACACCCGTGTCAGCCCTTGTTCGCTTTCACTGATCTCAGCCAGCGCGTCACAGCGCGCCATCACGCGCCGGGCGGCAACCTGAGCCTCGCTGGCATTCATCATCATGCATGGCTCCCGTAATGGTTCCATGCTGCCTGCGAGCCCGCGCCCTGTGGTGTACGGTAGCCGACATGCGACAGCACCATTTCCAGTGCGGCCAGGGTTTGCATCACGCAGTCTTTACGCGCGTTGTACCCCATGGTGCCGATGCGCCAGACTTTGCCATGCAGTGGACCAAACGAGGTACCGATCTCAATGCCAAAATCCTCCAGCATCAGCTTACGCACTTCATCGCCATTGACGCCCTGAGGAATGACAACGCCCAGAACATTGCTCATTTTGTTGCTGAGATCGCCAAAGGTTTCCAACCCCATCCCCTGAATGCCTTTTAACATCGCCTCACCGTGCAACTTGTGGCGCGCAATGCCGTTATCCAGCCCTTCCTGCAGAATCAGGCGGGCGCATTCACGGGCGCCAAACAGGGCACTGGTGGCTTCCGTGTGGTGATTGAGGCGTTCCGGGCCCCAGTAATCCATGATCATGCCGAGATCGAAATAGTTGGAGTAGATCATCTCGTCGTCGCCGTCCTGATGCGCCTCGGTGCGGATCCCCTGCTCGACACATTTGCGCTTACGGATGATCGCCGCCATCTCGTCACTCAGCGTGATCGGCGAGGTTCCTGACGGGCCGCCCAGGCACTTCTGCATACCCGCCGATACCGCATCCAGTCCCCATGCGTCAGTCTCCAGCGCATTGCCCGCCAGCGACGCCGTGGCATCGGTGTAAAACAGCACGCCATATTTTTTGCAGATCGCCCCCAGCTCAGCCAGCGGTTGTAGCATGGTGGTTGAGGTATCGCCCTGCACGGTCAGCAACAGGCGCGGCTTCACTTTTTTGATCGCGTCTTCGATCTGATCGGGCGTAAAGACTTCCCCCCACGGCACCTCAATCGTGTGCACGTCGGCCCGGCAGCGGCGAGCAATTTCACACAGCAGATGACCAAAACGGCCATAGATTGGCACCAGCACTTTGTCGCCGGGGCGAATCGCCGACAGCAGAATTGCCTCAATACCGGCGCGTGAGGTGCCGTCGATCAGTAACGTCCAGCGGTTTTCGGTGCGAAACACGCCACGATACAACGCCATCACTTCGTTCATGTATTGCGTCATCGCCGGATCGTATTGCCCGAGCAGTGGGCTCGACATGGCGCGCAGCACGCGCGGATCGGCGTTGATTGGACCGGGCCCCATGAGCAGGCGCTGGGGTGGATTAATTTGCGGAAATTGAGAGATATCCATAGTGAATTCCTTGTTAAGCACTCACAGACGCACAGAGGAAATAAACTGCTTTAGCTCCGCCGTCTGCGGATGGGCGAACAGCGTTTTGCTGTCGCCCTGCTCCCAGACGCGCCCCTGATGCATAAAGACCACACGATCGCCCACGTCGCGGGCGAAGTTCATTTCATGGGTGACGAGAATCAACGTCATGCCTTCGGCGGCAAGCTGTTCCAGCACTTTTAGCACTTCACCAACCAGCTCCGGGTCCAGCGCTGAGGTGATCTCATCACACAGTAAGACGCGGGGCTCCATCGCCAGCGCGCGAGCAATGGCAACGCGCTGTTGCTGTCCGCCTGACAGGCTGGAGGGGTAATAATCCAGCCGCTCGCCCAGCCCCACTTTTTCCAGCATGCGGACCGCCAGTTCACGGCACTCAGCCTGACTCTTTTTCAGCACCCGACGCGGCGCCAGCATGACGTTTTCCAGCGCCGTCATGTGTGGGAACAGGTTGAAGTTCTGAAACACCATGCCCACGGAACGGCTGATTTCCCGCGCCTGAGAATCGCGGTCGGTGATGGTCATACCACCGAGTTTAATGCTGCCATCCTGATAGCCTTCCAGCCCGTTCATGCAGCGAAGCAGCGTACTTTTTCCTGAACCGCTGCGCCCGATAATGGAGATCACTTCTCCCATATCGATATCCAGATCCACGCCTTTGAGAACGTGGTTGGTGCCGTAATACTTCTGCACCTGATTAATGGTGATGAGCGGCATTAAATTTTTTCTCCAGATACTGGCTGTAACGCGACAGCGGATAACACAGCAGGAAGTAGCCCAGTGCCACCAGCCCAAAGACTTTAAACGGCTGATAGGTCACGTTATTCAGAATGGTGCCGGCCTTGGTCAGCTCGACGAACCCGATAATGGATGCCAGCGCCGTGCCTTTGATCACCTGCACCGCAAATCCCACCGTAGGAGCAATCGCAATGCGAATCGCCTGGGGTGCGATGACTCGCGTCAGCGTCTGACCAAAATCTAGCCCGAGGCAGCGTGATGCTTCCCACTGGCCCTTGGGCAGCGCCTGAATACTGCCGTGCCAGATATCCAGCAGAAACGCGCTGGTATAAAAAGTCAGCGCCAGCGAGGCGGCGGTCCAGGGCGCGACGTCGATACCGAACAGTCCGACGCCAAAGAAAGCCAGAAACAGCTGCATCAGCAGCGGCGTGCCCTGGAACAGTTCGGTATAGGCACGGATCACGCGCGTCAGCCATTTACGCTTTAACAGGCGTAAAAACAGCAGCGGCAGCGTGACCAGCGTGCCGCCTAAAAAGGCCACCAGCGACAGGGCGATGGTCCAGCGCGCCGCCAGCAGCAGATTGCGCAGGATGTCCCAGTCTGTAAAGGTTGTCATCATGCCTGCACCCCCAGCCATTTGCGGCCCACCGCCAGCAGCAGCTGACGCATCACAATCGACAACGCCAGGTAGATCAACGTGGTCACCGAGTAGACTTCGAAACTTAAAAAGGTGCGCGACTGAATCAGGTTGGCGGCAAAGGTCAGTTCCTCATAGGAGACCTGCGAGACCACCGACGACCCCAGCATCACGATGATGCACTGGCTCACCAGCGCCGGATAAATCCGCTGCAGCGACGGCGGCAACACCACGCGTAAAAAGGTCTGGCTGCGCGTCAACCCCAGAACCCGACCGGCTTCCCACTGCCCTTTTGGCGTGACCTGAATACCGGCACGGATAATTTCCGTACTGTAAGCCCCCAGGTTAACCAGCATGGCCAGCAGCGCGGCTTCACCCGCCGTGAGTTTCAGCCCCAGGTTCGGTAAGCCGAACACAATAAAGAACAGCTGCACCACAAACGGCGTGTTGCGTATCAGTTCAACGTAGAGGCCCCACAGGCGGCTTAACCAACTGGGTTTACCACTGCGCAGCGCCGCGCCGAGGATACCGATACTGACGCCCCCGACCGTTGCCAGCACGGTTAACTGGATCGTTACCCACAGGCCGGAGAGCAACTCCGGCCAGTACGGCCACAATGCAGGGAAATTAAGTTGCCCGGTCATTGCTCCGTCCTTATGCGCCCAGGTTGGCTGGCAGCGGCGCTTTCAGCCACTCTTCGGACATTTTATTCAGCGTGCCGTCTTTAATGCCCTGGTCGATCAGCGTATTCACTTTCTCTTTGAGCGCCGGCTCGTCTTTCTTCAATCCGATATAGCACGGCGAGTCTTTCAGCATAAATTGCGCGACAGGCGCTTTTGCCGGGTTCTGACGCGTAATGGCCGCGACCACCAGGTTACCCGTTGCCACGTACTGCACCTGGCCGGAGAGGTAAGCGGATAAGGTGGTGTTGTTATCTTCATAACGTTTCACCTGCGCATCCTTAGGGGCCACCTCACTCAATACCATATCTTCTACCGCGCCGCGGGTGACGCCGACAGATTTACCGCTCAGCGCGGCGGCATCTTTCAGATGATCGCCTTTAGGACCGAAAACGCCCAGAAAGAACGGCGCATAGGCCCGGCTAAAATCGATCACCTTTTCGCGTTCCGGGTTTTTCCCCATGCTGGAGATCACCAGGTCAACTTTGTCCGTTTGCAGGTAAGGTACGCGGTTCGCGCTGGTGACCGGCACCAGCTGCAACTTAAGTTTCATCTGCTTAGCCAGATACTTCGCCATGTCGATGTCATAGCCCTGGGGCTGCAGATCGGTCCCCACTGAGCCAAACGGCGGAAAATCCTGCGGTACCGCAACCCGCAGCACGCCGCGTTTCTGGATATCCTGCAGTTGGTCGGCCAACACGTTGCCCGCCTGCACCATCAGTACTGCCGCTGCTGCAACCGCCATCAGAACTTTTTTCATTATGCACCCCGGTGAGATTATGTGAAACAAAAGATTCTTATTGATGGCATTCTGCAACTAATGTGCCAACGCGGACGCACGCTGAAAAATGCGCCTCAATGGCTGACGAGGGGTATTTATTGCGGGAAAGAGGCAGCAGACGTTGCCCCGCAGGACGTTCCAAAACGGGGCAAAGCACCAAAACGGTGCCTGTTAACGGTGCTCCAGCTCGTCAAGCTGGTGATAGAGATCGGCAATATGATGAATGCGCTGGCGTCCGTCTGACAGCAGTTCATGCAACAAGGCATTGGCAAGCAGGTTGATGAGGCTCATGGCCGACGCGTAACTGTCAAACGCTGACACGCTGTCCAGCGGTGCGCAGATCTGCCAGCGCGCGAGCGAGATAACGCTCTGCGCCTGAGGCTCGCACAGCGCCAGCACGGGAATAGCAGCACTTTTCAACTGCTGCATCAGCGGCTGAATAATGCGGGTGCGCCGCCGGAAGGCAATAACCACGACCATATCCTCAGGCGTTATGTCCACCAGGTCCTCGGCCAGCGTCTGGCCCGGCTGAGGCAGAATATACACCTGCGAGCGTGTCTGTATCAGCTGTTGGCGCAGGTGCAGCGCCACCGGATAGGCATTGCGCATGCCGACAATGTAGATACGTTTCGCCTGCGCCAGTTGAGCGATCACCTCCGTAAACTGCCGGGCATCAATGCTGTTTACCCATTGTGTCAGGTTGGCCATCTCCTGCTTGTAGTGGCGCGACAGTAAGGTATTGCCCTGCACGGCATCGCGGTTATCCGTTAGCGGCATCCCGCTCTGGCGCAGGGTACGCAGCTCATCGCGCATATCTTTGTATTTGTCATAACCGAGCCGTTTAAACAGCCGGCTGACGGTCGCTTTTGACACGCCGCTCAGGCGCGCCAGCTCGGCGCTGTTATAGCTAATCAGATCGTCAAAGTGGTCAAAGATAAAGTCGGCAATGCGCTGCTCCTGCGGCGAAAGCTGGGGGTAATGGGTTTTGAGCCGTTCATCAAGCTGTTTCATTCAGGTCCTGTAACTTTTGTTTCAACCGCGGGGTTTAACAGAAGCTAGCATATTTTGGGCCAGATAAACCGGTTCCACTCCTTAGCGGCGATAAAAACTGGAACGGCTCTTGCTTGGTTATTGGTTCTGTACCCTGAATAACACATTGAGAAGAGCATGATTCAGAGCAATATGGCCCCGCTGGGCATGGCGGTAACGCCTCATCATCTGGCCAGCGAAAGTGCGCTGGCGGTGCTGCGTGAAGGTGGCAACGCGATTGAGGCCATGGTGGCCGCTGCTGCGACAATTGCCGTCGTCTATCCGCATATGAACGGCCTGGGCGGGGACGGTTTCTGGCTGATAATGCCGGGTAAGGGCGACCCCATTGCTATCGACGCCAGCGGCAGAGCGGGTTCTCTTGCAAATATCGACTTCTATCAGGGTGAAACGCACATTCCACATCGCGGGCCAAAAGCCGCATTAACGGTGGCGGGCACGGTAAGCGGATGGCATGAGGCATTGGCACTGTCAGCCGAGCTCGGCGGCACGCCCCTGCCCCTGGCACGATTACTGCGTGACGCGGTGCGTTACGCGGCAGACGGCATTCCGGTCACGGCCTCACAGGCCGCGGCCACCCGCAGCAAGCGCGAAGAGCTCCAGCATCAGCCCGGCTTTTCCGCCCTGTTTTTGCCGGACGGGGATGTTCCGGCGGAAGGCAGTCGTTTCACCCAACCCGATCTGGCGCGCACGCTCAGCCTGTTAAGTGAAGAAGGGCTGGAAAGCTTTTATCGCGGCACGCTGGCGCACCATCTGGCTGGCGAGATGGTCAACCTGGGCATTCCCGTTACCCTGGCCGATTTACAGCAGCAGCGGGCCAGTCGGGTCAAGCCGTTGCATGTCAGACATAGCGAAGGCGATATCTGGAATATCACACCACCGACGCAGGGGCTGGTTTCTCTGGCGATCCTGGGCATTACCGATCGTCTGGATATGGCGAATGCCGATGAAGCACAAACCATTCACCGCATCGTTGAGGCAACAAAAAAAGCGTTTGCTTTACGCGATCGGCACATCACCGATCCCCGTCATGTGGTGGACGATCTGCAGGCGCTGCTCGACAGCGATCTGCTCACAACGATCGCCAGCCAGATTGATGATAACCGCGCCGCGCCGTGGGGAACCGGACGAGGCCCCGGCGATACCGTCTGGATGGGCGTCATGGACAGCAGCGGCCTTTCCGTCTCTTTTATCCAGAGCATTTATCATGAATTTGGCAGTGGCGTGGTGATGCCCGGCACCGGGATCGTCTGGCAAAACCGCGGGGCGGCTTTCAGCCTCGATCCCGATCACCTGCTGGCACTCGCCCCGGGCAAACAACCTTTCCACACGCTGAACCCTGCCGCGGCACGCCTGAAAGACGGCCGGACGATGGTATATGGATCCATGGGCGGTGACGGACAGCCCCAGACCCAGGCTGCCATTTTTACCCGCCATGTGATTCAGCGCCTGCCGCTGCAACAGGCGGTCAGCGAACCCCGCTGGTTGTTGGGCCGAACATGGGGACAGACCTCGGATTCCCTCAAGCTGGAGAGTCGCTTCGCGCCAGAAACGCTGGAGCGGTTACGTCAGTTAGGCCATGAGGTGGAGTCACTTCCGCCATTCAGTGAAGTCGTCGGCCATGCAGGTGCGATTGTTCGTCACAACAACGGTATGTTCGAAGGCGCAAGCGATCCGCGTAGCAACGGCAGCGCCGCCGGTTTTTGACAGGAGTACGTTATGAATCACATTGAGTGGGCAACCTATATCGCCCAAATGGAACACATTCTTCATCTGGAGCTGGACGACGCACGCCGTGCAGCGCTGCTGGTCCAGATGACGCGCATTGCCGATATGGCGGCCCCGCTGATGGCTTATCCGCTGGACGATCGTCTTGAAGTTGCAGGAGTATATACCGCATGAGGCTGAGCGAGGTTTCCATTCAGGCACTTCAGCAGAAGATTCAGCAGGGAGCGATCAGTGCGCGTGAAGTGGCGGAGCAGACGCTGGCCGCGATTGAGAAACAGAATCCGCAGCTTAATGCCTGGACGGATATTACTTCAACGCGAATGTTGCAGGAAGCGGATGCGATTGATAAACAACGCCTGCGCGGCGAGATGTTACCACCGCTGGCGGGCATTCCCTATGCGGTAAAAAACCTGTTTGATGTGCAGGATTACTCAACCCTGGCTGGGGCTGAATTATTTCGTCAGCGCCCGGCAGCCGACCGTGACGCCTTTGCCATCACCCAACTGCAACAGGCCGGCGCCCTGCTTTCTGGCATGGTGAATATGGATGCCTATGCCTACGGTTTTACCACTGAAAACAGCCACTATGGCGCCACGCGCAATCCGCATGATCTGGCGCGGATCGCCGGGGGATCCTCCGGCGGTTCAGCGGCAGCCGTGGCGGCCGGACTGGTGCCTTTCTCGCTGGGCACGGATACCAATGGATCGATACGCGTGCCGGCTTCCCTGTGCGGCATCTTTGGCCTGAAGCCAACCTTTGGTCGCCTGTCCCGCAGCGGTAGCCATCCGTTTGTCGCCAGTCTGGATCACATCGGTCCCTTTGCCCGCCGCGTTGACGATCTGGCGCAGGTTTACGATCTCCTGCAGGGTAAAGACAGCATGGATGCCTTTCAGGCCGATCGGCCTCAGGCACCCACGCGGCCTCAGTTGGAACGGGGGGCACAGGATTTGCGCTGTGCGGTTCTGGGCGGGTTCTTTTCGACGTGGTGCGATCATGATGCCCGTGCCGCGCAGATTCAAATCGCGACCGCGTTGCAGGCTAGTGAGGAAGTGATTATGGCGGAAGCCGAACTGGCCCGCTCAGCCGCCTTTATTATGACCGCATCAGAAGGCGGCAATCACTATCTGCCGGCGCTGCGTCAGCAACCTGAACGGTTCGAACCTCATTCCCGTGAGCGCCTGCTGGCGGGCGCGATGCTGCCGGGTGCGTGGTATGTGCAGGCGCAACGCTTCCGTCGTCATTTCCAACAGCAAACACTGCCGTTGTTTGAGCGGTTTGATGTCCTGATCGCCCCCGCCACCCCTTGCAGCGCGCCGCTGACAGGCCAGGAAACCATCGCCATCAACGGGCAGAACTTGCCGACCAAGGCCAGCATGGGCATGTTAACCCAACCGATCTCTTTTCTCGGCCTGCCCGTTTGTACTGTTCCGCTGGCCACGGCAAGCGGCTTGCCGATTGGCGTGCAGCTTATCGGTGCGCCGTTTAACGAACAGGCGGTATTACGAGCCGCCTTTGCCCTTGAACAACAAGGTCTGACATTTTCGCCTACCTGTATGGCTGGAGCCTGATGAATACTGAAGAGATTAACCGTCCCGACGTGCTGGATGCCGTCACCGCCGCCTTTTACCGTTACGAACAGGCGCTGACGGGCAACGATATTGCCGTGCTGGATGCGCTTTTCTGGCACGATGCCAGAACGGTGCGGCTGGGTGCCGGAGAGAACCTGTATGGCATTGATGAGATTCGCGCTTTCCGTGCTGCCCGTCCTTCGGCGGGGCTGGATCGCACCTTACAGAACACGGTAATCACCACCTTTGGTGATGACTTCGCGGTATGCAGTACCGAATTTACCCGTGCGGGCACGGAGAAAATTGGCCGTCAGCAACAAACCTGGGTGAAATTCCCCTCAGGCTGGCGCATCGTCGCGGCCCAGGTCAGTCTGATGAGTTAAACCAATTCATTGCGCCAGAGGCAAGGATGCCTCACCTTCATGCGGGTCTACCATCGCCCCGTTGACCAGTGCAGGCCCTCAGGAAAGGGAGGCGGCATCCCCGGCTGGCTTTCCGGCAGGAACGCGCTCTGCCGCGCGTTCCTGCAGCCAGGCAATCATCTCCTCACTTCCCTGCTGGCTGGCTGTCCGCGCAGGCCAGGCAAGGTAATAGGGTTTACTGAGCGGCAGACATAAGGAATCGATCGCCACCAGCTCGCCCCGGGCCAGTTCCCCGGCAATCATGCGACGTTGCCCTAACAGCATCCCCGCGCCTGCCACCGCCGCATCAATCGCCAGTGAGGTCAGATTAAACGTCAGGCCGGGCTGCGCCACGGGCTCAGGGAGTCCTTTTGCCTCAAACCACGCAGGCCAGTCCGGCAGAAAACGTCCCTCTTTTCCCCAGTCGAGATGAATCAGCGGAGCCTGGCTTAATCTGTCTGCGGCAGCAAAGGTATTGATCAGCGCGGGGCTGGCGACCGGAAAAACCTCATCATGGAACAGATACTGTTTGTTCAGCCTGGGATAGGCCTCTTCCCCAAAGCAAATAACAAAATCAGCCGGGGTTTTACTGAAGTCTACGTCGGCGTGCGTGCCATGAAGAGCGAGGCCGACATGCGGGCAGCGCGCGCGCCAGTCAGACAAATGCGGCAGGACCCATTTTGATGCCAGTGCGGGAAGCGCATACAGCGTAAGCTGAGCGGCGGTATCTTTTCGCCCGAGATTCCGTTGGCCAAGCTGCAGTATATCGAAGGCTTCCGCCACGTAGCGGAGATACTGCCTGCCCATCTCAGTCAGCATGACACCCTGCTGGGTACGTAAAAACAGGGCGCAGCCAAGATGATCTTCCAGCTGACGAATCTGCTGGCTCACCGCGGCGGGCGTCAAGGCCAAATGCGCCGCCGCCTTGGTCAGGCTGCCGGTTTCCGCAGCCACTTTGAATGACTGAATCACGTTGATTTTAGGCAGGCGCAACGACGGCGTGGGCATTAAGGCTTCCTTATCAGGGTCTTAAATATTTATTGGTATCCAGTACAATCGGGCCTCGTTACAGTGATGACTAAATAATCACGCGTAGGAAATAAACGATGGCTGAATCTTTGGTACGCACTGACTTACATCCTCTGTCCAGTCACGCCTGGCGTCAACAGTGTCGGACGCAACTTCATCAGCAGGGCGCGCTGGTCTTGCGCAATTTTTTACAGCCCGCCGCCTTAACGGCCGTCGTCGCAGAAGGCGATGCGCAACGCCACCGTGCTTACCATACCCAAAGTAAGCATAACGTCTACCTGATGAAAACGGACCCTGCGTTTAGCGAGACGCACCCGAGAAACCGCGAAGTCAGTAGCACTAAGGGCTGTATTACTGATGACGTCATCGCGCCGGACTCTCCGCTGCGTCAGCTCTACGACGATGCCCTTTTTCAGTCTTTTTTGTGCGAGGTGCTTGATGAAGAGGCGTTGTATCCCTACGCCGATCCTTTATCGTCCATTAACCTTCACTATGCCTCGCACGGGAAAGAGCTGGGATGGCATTTCGATAACTCGTCGTTTGCCATCACGTTACTGGTGCAGAAACCAACCGGCGGCGGGCGGTTTCAGTATGTGAAAGATCTGCGGGATGCCGATGCGGGCGAGATGAATTATGCGGGCGTGGCAGCCGTGCTGGATGAACAGCAGCCGGTCGCTGAGCTGGCCATTGAAGCCGGAGACCTGGTACTGTTTCGCGGGCGAAATTCACTGCATCGCGTGACGCCCACGGAAGGTGACGTGACGCGCATGCTGGCGGTGCTGGCCTACAATACCGCGCCCGGCATCGCCTTGTCTGAGACGGCCCGAATGACATTTTACGGCCGGCTGTAACTTGCCTCGCAAAAGGGTTAGCCGATAATCTGACCGCGCGGTGCATCCGCACCGCGCGGCTTAACCCAGCGCGTTCCCGGCGGTTATCGCCATCCACTGACACAGATTTTTCAACATCGACATACAGCGTTCAAGCTGATCGACACTGACAAACTCATCCGCTTTGTGTCCCTGTTCCATACTTCCCGGCCCACAGACCAGGGTCGCTATGCCCATCTCGTTAAATAACCCGCCTTCGGTGCCAAAGGCCACCGTGGTGAAGTCGTCTTGCCCGCTCCACTGCGCCAGCCAGCGGGCAACGTCGGTCTGCGGATCCGTTAACAAGCCGGGATAGTCACTCAGCGAGTGAAAGACAATGTTGCATGACGGATCAATGCGCTGCATTTCAGGCATCAGCTCAGCTTCAGCGAAGTGGCGCACACTGTCATACAGGATCTGTGCATCCGTATCGGGCAGCGTTCGCCACTCCACATCAAACTGGCAGGTTTCAGGCACAATATTGAGTGCTGTTCCGCCCTGAATCGTGCCCACCTGCAGCGTGCTGTAGGGCGGTTCGAACCGTTCATCACGTTGCTTGAGCGCCGTTTCCTGATGCAAAAGATGTGCAATCAGCCGCCCGGCATAGTGAATCGCGTTGACGCCCTGGTGCGTATAGGCAGAATGGCAGGCAAGGCCCCGTACCCGGCAGCGCACCGCCCGCTTTCCCTTGTGTCCATAAACCGGCTGCATGCCGGTCGGCTCACCCACGATACACATCGCGGGCTTTGCCGCTGACGCGTTGAGCATCGCGATGAGCGAGCGCACGCCCAGGCAGCCGACCTCTTCGTCATAGGAAAAAGCAAGGTGTAAGGGCATGCGGAGAGGCTGTTGCAGAAAGTCATCCAGCGACGCCAGCACGCAGGCAATAAAGCCTTTCATGTCAGCGCTTCCCCGCCCGTAATATCGCCCGTCACGCTCCGTCAGGGCAAAAGGGGGGACGGACCAGTTTTGTCCCTCAACCGGCACCACGTCCGTGTGCCCTGCCAGCATGACCCCGCCCGCATCGTCCGGCCCCAGACGCGCATACAGATTGGCTTTTTTGCCGCTGTCGTCATGCAGCCACTGCGTCGTCACGCCTCTGTCAGTCAGGTAGTCGTCAATAAACTGAATCAGGGCCAGATTTGACGCCCGGCTGGTGGTGTCAAAGGCCAGCAGTGAGGCCAGAAGCGCCCGCAACCTGTCATTCATCGCCGGGCACGCCATAGGCGGGTGCCTCACGCGGATCCAGCGCGCGCGTGACATAGGCTTCCATCTGCGGTTCATAGGCAAGCCACAGTTGCGTCAGTTGTCCAACAGGATCGCCCTCTGTCAAGTCGATGCGCAGATCCACCAGCGGCCAGGTGTAGTCATCCACCAGTTTGAGCGCGGCAGAATGTAACGGCCCGGCTTCTCCGCCTGCCGCCACGCCGGCCTGAAGGGCCGCAAGCAGCCGGCAGGCCAGTTCCCCAGAGGCCGCGGCAAAAGCCGCACACATTGCTGTCGTCACCCCTTTGTCCGCCAGCATGTTGCCTGCGGCGATACAGTTTTTTCCTTCAGCCACGCTCCAGATCCCCAGGGTTTGGCTGCCACTGAAAAACGCCGTATTCCCCTGGATATCGATTGCGGCGACCTGACGGTAGTCACTGAATCTGTCTTCAGCCAGCGCCAGCTTGAGCGCCACGTCGAGCGGGCGGCCCTGATCCAGATACACCAGAATCTGCTGCCCCAAAGAAGGCAGCGTAATGTTCTGGCTGGATACGGCCCCCACGCCAGCCTGCAGCCAGGGGCAGCGCGCGCCCACGGCGATGCTGGATGAACTGATGGCGATGCCAAGTTGACCGGTTTCTTCACAACGTGCCGTTATCGATAAGGTCATTGGGTCGCTCCACCTTTCCAGTCATCCGGAATCACCGCAATGACATCTATTTCCATCAGCCACTGCGGCTGCGCCAGGGCTGAGATCACCAGACCTGTCGAGACGGGGAAAACACCTTTAAGCCATTTTCCCACTTCACGGTACACCGGCTCGCGATAGCGCGGATCGATAATATAGGTGGTGGTTTTGACGATATGCGACAAGTCGCTTCCTGCCTCTTCCAGCAGTTGCTTCACATTTTTCATCGCCTGCGCCGCCTGCGCCGCCGGATCGCCCAGGCCAATCAGATTGCCGTCGAAGTCAGTGCCGACCTGGCCCCGCAGGTACACCGTGTTACCTGCACGCACGGCCTGGCAGAGATCGTTGTCCAGCGTTTGATTGGGATAGGTTTCTTTGGTGTTAAACATCCGAATACGTGTATGGGTTGGCATAAAGACAGTCTCCTGGTTCAGTTTTCTGAAGCGGCACGGTAATCCTGATACTGGCGCTGGATAGCAATATGGTCGGCGACATATTTTGCGTCATGCCACACGCCCCAGATAAACGAGGAGCCCCGGCGCGACTGCCAGGGTAGCCCGAGAAAATAGAGCCCGGACTCGGTGGAAACGCCGCGTTGATGAACGGGTCTGCGCTTCTCGTCAAAGGCGTTAACCTTCAGCCAGCTGTAATCGGTGGCATAGCCCGTTGCCCAGATGAGGGTGGTGATCCCTGCGCGGACAAGATTGAGCGACTGCACAGGATGCGAGACGCTTTCCGGATCGGGCAGAAACGCGCGCGCGGCCGGATCCTCGGGCAAATCCAGGCCATGCCGTTTTACCCAGGCATCTGCCGCGTCAAGCAGGGATAAATAGTTTTCATCACCCGAGGCGATGTTTTGCGCCAGATCGGGCTTAAAGGTCACGACATCACCGGAAAAGCGTTCCGTTAACCCGACCAGGTTGATGCCCTGTTCCGCCAGCCTGCGAAAGTCAACGGTATGGCCGCCGCGCGCGCCGCTGACCGCAATGGTGACATGCTCTTTACCCGGTTGACTGGCAGCAGCATCCCACAGGCCGAGCACACCTAACCACCAGCAAAAATCCCGGTCACGGTAACGGCGAGGCGGCCGATCGTGCGGCCCAACAGAGAGCCAGACGTCTTTGCCTGCTCGCTGCAGCTCATCGGCAATCTGCACCCCCGACGAGCCCGCGCCAATCACCATCACGCCGCCTTCGGGCAATTGTTGCGGGTTACGATAGTCTGCTGAATGCAATTGAGTGAACCCCGCATCCGTAGGCGCAATCGCGGGGATAACAGGCTTCTGAAAGGGGCCTGTGGCAACGACCACGCGTTGAGCGACGAGCGGGCCTTCAGAGGTGAGGACATCGAATCCGCTGCGCCCGGCACGAGGGGCCACGCTGATGACCTCGACGCCCGTCTTGACGGGGGCTTTGATGTGTTGCGCATAGGCTTCAAAATAGTCCGCGACCTGTTCTTTAGGCACAAAGCTGTCGGGATCTTGCCCCGAAAACGTCATGCCGGGAAACCGGTCGTGCCAGGCCGGGCCGTTGGCGACCAGCGAATCCCAGCGGCGGGTCCGCCATGCCTCAGCAATACGATTTTTTTCCAGCACGCAATGCGGAATGCCAAGCCGCCCCAGATGCTCGCTCATGGCGATACCGGCCTGTCCTGCCCCAATCACCAGGGTGTCTGTTTCTTGCTCTGTTATTGTCATTCCACCATCCTCAAGCCCGCCGTTTCAATGACGTGTTCCTGACACGCGCTAGCGCCAAGACTATTTGAGGCAAGTGAATGGGTAAAATATTATAAAGCTAATATCTGAATAAGAAATTAATAAGCAGACGATACGAGCCGGGTTATTAAAGCCACTCGGCGAATAAAGCGCGAAATTCGCCGATGAGATTTATCGCAAAACATTTCTTTTTCTTACCAAATAGCATGATAATTGCGCGGCACTTTTATGCAATGGGCCCCAACGCACTATTCTGGCAATAGTCCATAAAAAGTTTTGTTGGGCGCGTCGGTTCATTATGACTTAACCAGGCCATGATTAACGTCGAGGCTTCCATCTCATCTTCAATATCAATCTGCGCAAGTTTTTCACCATCATAAGTCATATCTGTGTAAGGGCGGGTGACCAGCACGGAAAAGCCTAACCCCTGCCCCACCATGCACCGTACCATTTCGATGGAGGGCGAACTGTAGGCAACCTGCGGGTGATGACCTTTGCTTTTGAAAATATTGATGAAGTAATTCCTGCTGGGTACAGCATCCAGCAGAATCATGGGTTCCTGACTCAGCTCACGCAGCGTGACACGCGTTCTTTGGGCTAACGGATGGTTCACGGGTAAGAGCGCATAGGGTTTGTGCGGCGCGTTTAACGCCGTTTTTTGTATCGTATTATCCAGTTCAAGATCGTAAAGAAACGCCAGGTCGAAACGTCCGCGATGGAGTCCGTGCATCAGTTCATGCTGCTCGCCGTCGTAAAGTTCAATGGTGATGTCGGGATAACGCTTTTTAAAGCCCGCAATCAGTTTTGGCATGTATAGCGGTGCCGCAGATTCGAAGCAGCCTATTGCAATCGTCCCTGAAATCAGCGTGTTATCTGCACGTGAATTTTGCTCAAACTCATGTGTCAGACGTAACAACTCCTGGGCTTTTTCATAAAAACGGCGGCCACCAGGCGTCAGAGAAACCCCTTGAGCATGATGGCGGATCAACAGTTGCTGATCGAAGGCGTCTTCCAGATTTTTAATGGAGACAGAGATAGAGGGCTGTGCGATATGCAGCTGGCGCGAAGCTTCAGCAATACTTTCTGTTTCTACGACGGCGACAAAATACCTGAGCTGTTTAAGTGTAAAGCGACTCATAGCGTTACCTCTGTTTTTTATAGCGCCCCGGAAGCCTTGCTTCGTTTTCGACTAAGTAGCGCTGCAAATGCTGTGCCACATTGCGTTCAGTTAGCCTGCGTGCCCTTTATTCAAAACTACCGCCCGCCTGATTTTTAGCTGCAACCGGACGCGACGCTCAAAAAAAGAAATTGCACCAATAACTCTCACGTTGCGTCTTAATGATCAGCGCCCTGCCCTAAATAAGCGCAAAAAGGGAAGCAATAGGCTAATTATTCCCCTGTGATATTAAAAACACGTCATTTAAAAAGGCAGGCAGCCATTGGATAGTTTTTTTAAAATCAGAACCAAAGAAATTACTAATTGCTATCGTTCCCGTCATGCCGCCATAGTGAATTACAGAATTAAATAACTAACCCTTTTCTGTTTAATGTGAGCAAGCCCATGACATTTAACTGGAACTATATGTTCAGTCTGTTTAGCGACGCTAACTTTTGGCTGGCGACCTGGACCGTCATCAAACTGAGCCTGCTGACCTGGGGAATGAGTATTATCGCGGGATTTATTCTGGCGCTGGCCAAGCAGTCACGCCATCCTTTGTTGACGCTGCCTGCCCGATTTTATATCTGGCTCTTTCGCAGCCTGCCCCTACTGGTTCTGCTGATTTTTGTTTACAACCTGCCACAGGCAGTGCCCGCCACGTCGGCGATATTGAGCGATCCGTTTTGGGCCGGGTTTATCGCGATGACCATTTGTGAGAGCGCCTACATCGCGGAGATTCACCGCGGCGGGCTGTTGTCAATTCCCAGGGGGCAGAGCGAGGCTGCCCGGGCACTGGGACTGCGCTATGCCGGTATTCAGTGGCGCATTATTATTCCGCAGGCCCTGCGTGTAGCCTTGCCAGCGCTGGCAAACGAATACATCGCGATCGTGAAGCTGACGTCGCTGGTCTCTGTTATCTCACTTACCGAAATTTTGATGGTCGGCCAGCGGCTTTACTCGCAGAACTTTCTGGTCATGGAAACCATGGCTGCCGTGGCCTTCTATTACGTGCTGATCGTCACCGTCTTTGACTTCCTGTTAAAGCAGCTGGAGCGCTATCTTGACGTCACGCAGCGTCAGCCTTCCGGCAAACCCGATGCGCAACTGTTCGACCTCGCACAACGCACGGCGGTGAACCCGGTTCGTCAGGCAGTGCACGACAGCGGGCCCGCGTTGCAGGCCCTGCGTCTTCATAAGGCTTACAACAATGTTGAAGTACTGGGCGCAGTGAACCTGCAGATCCACGCTGGTGAGGTGGTCTCGGTGATCGGGCCGTCAGGCTCGGGAAAAACCACGCTGATTCGCCTGCTGAATGGCCTGGAGCAGATCGATAACGGTGAGATTCGTATTAACGGAAAACCTTTTATTCACCTTCGTCAGCAGGGAGAACAACGTAAGCCACGCGTCATTGAGCATACCGAGCACCGCCTCAACATTGGGATGGTTTTTCAGAGCTTCAACTTGTTCAGCCACCTCAACGTCATGGATAACCTGATGCTGGCGCCGCGCTATCACAAGCTCGCGCCTGCCCAGGCCTTAAAGCAGCAGGCAGCCGCGCTGCTTTTCAAAGTCGGCATGCTCGAACATGCGTGGAAATACCCTCATCAGCTTTCCGGTGGTCAGCAGCAACGCGTGGCTATTGCACGCGCCTTAATGATGCGACCCCAAATCATGCTGTTCGACGAACCCACGTCAGCGCTGGATCCTGAAAAAGTGAATGAAGTCCTTCAGGTGATTGAAGCCCTGGCAAGCGAAGGCATCACCATGGTGATCGTGACCCATGAGATGAACTTTGCCTTCAAAGTTTCTGACCGAATTGTCTTTATGGAAAAAGGGCGCGTGGTCTGTGACGACGCACCCCAGGCGCTGCGCGACGGCCAGCATCCGCGCGTGGAAGCATTTCTGAAGGATGTCTCGCTGGCGTAACGATGTATTCAACACGAGGGCACGACCATGATTGAACAGTGGCAGGTAGATCAGTATCACCAGCAGGGATTTCTGGTAGTTGAAGATGTCCTGACAAGCGAGGAAATCGCCGCGCTGCAGCACGATTTTGACCAATGGGTTGAGGAAAGCCGTAGCCAGAGTGCCCCCTGGGGCGATACGCAGGATGGCCGTTCGCGTTTCGACATTGAGAGCGATCACAGTGCCGAACATCCTTCTTTGCGTCGCGTGAGCTCACCAAACGACATCTCGGCCGCCTATCGCCATGCGGCACTGCAGTCACGAATGGCGCAGATTGCCGGGCAGTTAATTGGTGGCAGTGGCGCACGCTATCATCACAGCAAGATCAACTCGAAGCTGCCCCATACCGCAACGAAAGTGGAGTGGCATCAGGATTTCCTGTTCACCCCACACAGTAACGACGATATTGTGACCGCGCTGCTAATGGTCAGTGAGGTTACGCCGGAAAATGGCCCGCTAAACGTGGTGCCGGGCAGCCATCGTGGACCACTGTATTCGCACTGGCAGGACGGGCGTTTTACCGGGGCCGTCGAGCCTGCGGTGGTGAAAGAGCAGTGTCAGCAGCCCAGCGCCTGCTTTGGTCCCTCCGGGTCCGTGTGCTTTATGCACACAAGGTTGCTGCACGCCTCCAGCCCCAATGAAACCGAGTGGCCGCGCACCCTGTTTATCGCCGTGTACGCGGCGGAAGACGCGCTGCCTTTCGGTGAAAACCCCTTGCCCAGCCCGGATGCCGGAACGCTGGTTTATGGTGACGAAAGCGGCATGGTCCGCAGCACCCCTAATGAACTTCGCCTGCCGCAGAAACCGCGCGGGGCCTCGTTCTTTGTTCAGCAGGCAGGTCAGGATCTTGCCAACGTCTGATTGCGCCTAACAGAGAGATAATAATGATGAAAACATGTGTATTAAGTCTGCTTGCCGCAGGCGCTGTCCTGGCGTCATTTAACGCCTCAGCCTTTTTACAACCAGGTAAAATCATCGCCGGATCGGATATGACCTTCTTTCCGTATGAATACATGAAGGATAATAAACCCGCTGGCTTTGACATTGAGTTTCTGGATGGTCTGGCAAAAGTGATGGGCCGTCAGGCCGTGAATATTGATACCCGTTTTCCTAACCTGATCACCGGTTTACAGAGTAACCGGTTCGATATCACTAACTCGTCGATGTATATCACCGCCGAACGCATGAAAGTGATCGACATGATTCCCTACCTGAAAAGCGGCGAGGCTATCCTGTCGCTGAAGGGAAGTGATTATCAACCCAAAACGCCTGAAGCATTCTGCGGCCATAAAATTGGCTCGATGGGCGCCACCTCATGGCTGCAGCAGTTGCATAAACTGTCCGATGATTACTGTGTGAAAAACGGTAAGCCCCCTATCGCGATCAGCGAATATGCGACCGATCCTCAGACGACCCAGGCGATGCTTTCCCATGCGGTGGAAGCGCAGATCACCGATGCCGCAGTGGCGCGTGGCGTTGTCCAGAAGCTGGGCGATCGCATCCAGATATCTTCCACCACGCTCATCTATCCCGTCTTAAACGGTTTCGGCGTGAAGAAGGACAATACGGAGGTGAAACAGGCCCTGGTTGCGGCGCTGGAAGCCTACAGTAAAACGCCAGAGTATGCCGCACTGCTCAAAAAATACCATTTTGAAGCGCCGACGGCGGACGATCTCAAGACCTTGATGCCTAAGCCTTAATCTCAAACGCGTGCCGGGCACGCGTTCATTTTCAGGAGGTAATATGGCGCTTTCGTTCGAAGAACAAACGCGTATCGATCTGGCGGCAGCCTTCCGCATTATTGCCCACCTGGGCATGCATGAGGCGGTAGCGAATCATTTCAGTGCCGCTGTTTCACCGGATGGTAAGCAGTTTCTGATGAACCCAAAGTGGAAACACTTTTCACGCCTTCGCGCCAGCGATTTACTGCTGCTCAATGCTGAAGATGCATCCTGTGCTGAGTGGGATGATGTTGATGCCACCGCCTGGTCCATTCATGGGCAAATTCATCAGCGGCTGCCAGAAACCCGGGTCGTGATGCATCTGCATCCGATTTACACCACCAGCGTTGCCTGCCTGGCGCAGCCGCACATTCCGCCTGTCGATCAAAACAGCGCGCGCTACTTCAACCGCATCGCGGTAGATACGTTATACGGTGGCATGGCCGATACGAAAGAGGAAGGCGCACGTCTGGCCAGCCTGCTGACCGATAAGCGCCGTCTGTTAATGGGCAATCACGGCGTCATGGTTACCGCCCAGACCATTGGCGAGGCCTTTGATGACATCTGGACGCTAGAGCGCGCCTGCCAGATTTTGGTCACCGCCTGGTCTACCGGGCAACCCTTGAAAGTTCTGAGCGATGAGGTCGCGGAGAAAACGGCCCGCGACTGGGAAGGTATTCCCGACTTCTCTCTGCGGCATTTCGAGGAGATGAAGCAGTTGGTGATTGAGGCCGATCCCGCTCTGTGCGACTGAGCGCTGCCACGCACGGTGGTCACGCAGGTGACAGCAACAGAGACAGCGCGTGGCGACAGCCTTCTGCCGCCACGCGCCTGCCGCCCGGAAGCGATTACGCTTCTGAAGCGGGATGCGTTTTTATCCAGTGCTCGGCAATCTGCTGCCGGGTACAGATCCACACATCCTTATGCTGCTGAATGTGGTCAAGGAAGTTTTGTAGCGCGCGGAATTTTCCCGGGCGCCCTAACAGGCGGCAGTGCATCCCCACCGACATCATTTTAGGCGCGGTCTCGCCCTCTTCATACAACACGTCGAACGTATCGCGCAAATATGTGAAGAACTGCTCTGCAGTGTTAAAGCCCTGGGGCGATGCAAAGCGCATATCGTTACATTCGAGCGTATAGGGAATGATCAGATGCGGTTTTACCGTACCATCCTGACAGGTAACCTGTGTCCAGAAGGGCAGATCGTCGCCATAATAGTCGCTGTCGTAACTGAATCCGCCCTGTTCGACCACCAGACGACGCGTATTCGGGCTGTCGCGTCCGGTGTACCAGCCCGTCGGCGCCTGACCAAACAGATCCGTTAACACATCCACCGCCTGCTGCATGTGCTGACGCTCGGTTTTAGCATCGATGCCCTGATAGTGGATCCAGCGCCAGCCGTGACTGACCACGTCGTACTTCGCCTGTTTAATGGCGTTTACGATTTCCGGATGACGCGCCAGCGCCATCGCCACACCGAACACGGTGAGGGGTAATCCTCGCTTCTGAAACTCGTTATGAATGCGCCAGAAACCGGCCCGGGAACCGTATTCGTACAGCGATTCCATCGACATGTGACGATCGGGATAGCTGGCGGCACCAATGATGTCAGACAGGAACTGCTCTGACCCCGTGTCGCCATGTAATACGCTGTTCTCGGCCCCTTCCTCGTAGTTAAGCACAAACTGCACCGCCACCCGCGCTTTTTTGGGCCAGGCCGCATGAGGAGGATTCGCGCCATAACCGATGAGATCGCGCGGGTAATTTTTATTGAAGCTGTAGGTTTTCTTATCCTGGCTTTCAGTCATAACTTGCATCCTGTCGGTGAACGGGAACATCTGCTTAGTTTAGGTGCTGAAAGGCACCCGAGAGGGGTTTGTGTAAAGGATAAGCCAAATCGCCCTGTTTGCTGGTACCAAATCCCAGCGCCACCAGCGATTCCACCATTTTTACCGCCGCACTGACGCCATCAATCACCGGCATCTCCAGCTCCTGTGTGAGCGATGCCGCCAACGTTGCCATGCCGCCGCAGCCTAGAACAATCGCCCCACAGCCATCTTCCCGTTTTGCCTGGATACAGCGCTGGCGCACTTTCTCCTGTGCCAGCCCGCTGCCATCCTCCAGCGCCAGCACGGGTAAATCGATAGCATGTAAGGCCGCACAATGGTGGGTAAAGCCATACTGTTGAAGTAAATGTCGCGCGATGACCAGCGTGCGCGGCAACGTGGTGACGATCGAGAAACGCGTTGCCACCAGCGTGGCCGTATGCATGGCCGCTTCTGCGATGCCGATGACCGGACCGCTGGCCAGTTCACGTGCCGCCAGCAGCCCCGGATCGCCAAAACAGGCAATCACGTGACCACTGACGCCCTGTGCTCTGCCAATTTTCACCTGCTCCAGTACGCCTATCGCCGCAATCGCCTCATCGAAATGCCCTTCGATGGAGGGCACGCCCTGCGAAGGGCACACGGCGAGGATGTCCGTACCGGGCGCGGCAACAGCGCGAGCTGCCTGAGCGATGGTTTCCGTCATCGCCCGGCTGGTATTGGGATTGATAACCTGAATCAGGCTCATGATACAGCTCCTTTGTGACCCGAAAATAACCGGGTGAAATCGGGCAAGGTTTCACCGCCGCGTTCGAAATGCAGGCTGGAAACAATGTGCTCAAAGTGGTGCTGCAGTGAGTCAGTGAGCGGCACCAAGGCCTTTTCACGTAGCAGCTGTAACAAACGATCGTGATCATCACAGCGACAACCACGTTGCCACGGCGCGCCCCACGCGGCAATCACCAGAGACGATCGCTGCGCCAGGCGCGTAACAAGATCGGTTAACACCTGATTGCCGGAAATCGCCTGCAGCTGAATATGAAATGCCGCCGAGAGACGAATCGCCGCAGGGCCATCGTAATGTTCGATGGCCGCCTTTTCCTGGGCGACCAGCGCAGCCAGCCCGGCAAGGTGAGGCGGCTGCATATGTTCCAGCACAGCGGGAAGATTGGCGCACTCGAGTAAACAACGGGTACGGAATATATCACGGGCTTCATCAACGCCGGGCGTAGCAACATGTGCACCACGTTTGGGCGTAAGCGTAACCATTTGCACCGCAGCAAGGCGCTGCAACACTTTACGGATGCCCGTGCGGCTGACGCCGAAGACCTCTGAAAGCGCCTCTTCCGGCAATTTGCTGCCGGGCGGCAGTTGGTGTTCGACAATGGCGTTCATTAACGCCTGATAGATAGGTTCATCTTTATCATGCAGATCGGCCGCCGTTCTCTGGCCTTTTTCACTCTTCATTACCTGCTCCGGTAAACAGCGTTGCGTCACTTATCGTATACGTTAAAAATAAATTTTGTATACAAAAAACAAATTTGGCCTGGATCCTGCAAAGTCATTTCACAAGGTTATTTTATTCGTGTCTTTGAGAGGAGCAGGTTTCATGCCAAATCATTCAACGGTGGGTAGCACATCGGCCTCTGAAGCCGGGAAAGCATACAGTCCAAAGCTCTGTAATGAAGACCTGGCACCTACGCGCCATCAAAACTGGTCCTGGTACAACATCTTTTCTTTCTGGATGTCGGACGTACACAGCATGGGCGGCTATGTGGTAGCGGCGAGCTTCTTCACGTTGGGCCTGGCGAGCTGGCAGGTGCTGCTCTGCCTGCTGGCGGGGATCTGCATTGTTCAGCTCTGCGCCAACCTGGTCGCTAAACCGAGCCAGATGGCCGGTGTGCCTTATGCGGTTATTTGTCGTCAGGCATTTGGTGTCTTCGGGGCTAATATTCCGGCAGTGATCCGCGGCCTGATTGCATTTGCCTGGTACGGTATTCAGACCTGGCTGGCAGCAAACGCGCTGATGCTGGTGCTGCTGAAGTTTTATCCGTCGCTTGAAAGCCTGACCCACAGCCACTGGCTTGGTTTATCGCAGCTGGGCTGGTACTGCTTTGGCGTGATGTGGGTTCTGCAGGCTATGGTCTTCTGGCATGGCATGAGTGCGATTAAGCGCTTTATAGACATCGCAGGCCCCGCAGTGTATGTGGTGATGCTGGCACTGGCGGGTTGGATTGTATACAAAACAGGTTTTGACGGTATCTCCTTTACGCTGGCCAGCAAGTCGCTGTCGGCAGGTGAACAAACCTGGCAGATGATTACGGCAACGGCATTAGTGGTGTCTTACTTCTCAGGCCCGCTGCTGAACTTTGGTGACTTTTCCCGCTATGGCAAAAGCATGGGCGAGATCCGCCGGGGTAACCGCTGGGGACTGCCCTTCAACTTTCTGCTGTTCTCCATCGTGACCGTTGTCATTGTGTCGGGCACTCAATCCCTGTTTGGCAAGATGATTACCGATCCTATTGAAACCGTCAGCATGGTCGGCAGCGATTTAGCCGTGGCGATTGGCTTACTGACCATGATCACCGCAACGATCGGTATCAACATCGTGGCGAACTTTGTCTCGCCTGCTTTCGATTTTTCAAACTGTTCGCCGCAGAAAATCAGTTTCCGCACCGGTGGCATGATTGCGGCAGTCGGATCGGTCCTGCTCACACCGTGGAATCTGTTTCAGTCTCCTGAGCTGATTCACTACACGCTCGACGTACTGGGTTCGTTTATCGGGCCGCTGTTTGGCATTCTGTTAGCTGATTTTTATCTGATTAAGGGCGGCCGTATTTCAGTAGACGATCTGTTTGATGCCACACCGCAGGGGCGCTACTGGTATCGCGGTGGATTCAACCCGAAGGCCATCATCGCTTTGCTGCCCTCAGTCGCTATCTGTCTGGTGATCAGTTTTATCCCTTCCCTGCATCAGGTGGCCAACTTTAGCTGGTTTATCGGCGTGGCGCTGGCGGCAAGCTGCTACTGGTTAGTGGCGCGAGAAAAGCAAGTGGCTGAAAACGAAGTTACGATTCCGTCTGGTGCCGTCGTGATGCAGAAAGAGTAAGTTCTGCTGGCCAGGGTGGTGCTAATCCGCCTGTCCCGACGAGGGCGGATTGACAAGTTCGGTCCCGGCATCCCAGGCATGAGGGATACATCAATGTCTGACATGCCAGACTGGCAGGAAGCGGCAGCGCAACCAACGATAGCAAGTAAAGACAGGCTGGCAGGAGAAAGGCGAAAATGCGCGGGTACCAGAAAGCAAAAACGCCATGCTGGTAACCAGCATGGCGTCGAAATTTGGCGGAACGGACGGGGCTCGAACCCGCGACCCCCTGCGTGACAGGCAGGTATTCTAACCAACTGAACTACCGCTCCGCGCTTTGTTCCCCGTCGGGAACGAGGCGCATATTAATCACAACATGAGTACGCGTCAACGCTTTTCCCTGTGCGACATTCTGTTTGCTGCTATTTTCGCCCCAATGTTGATTTTACACACAAATCTTTGCGACTCAGGCGCGCCACAGACAGCTGCCGCCCTTCTTCATAATCAGATCTAACCGGGACTCATGCTGGTTAACTTCCTCATCGCTGGCGGTAACCACACGCAATCCCGAGCTGGGGCGAGCAATACGCTGAATACCTTCGCTCTGCTGCTGACGTGCTCGTTCCTCTTCCGATGAGAACGACAGCGAAGTTTGCCCGCCGGTCATCGTTAAGAAAACTTCGGCCAGTATCTCGGCATCCAGCAGTGCGCCGTGCAGCGTACGCTTGCTGTTATCTATTTCGTAACGTGAGCACAGCGCATCAAGGCTGTTACGCTTGCCGGGAAACATACGGCGCGCCATTGCCAGGCTGTCGGTAATCTTGCAGAAGGTTTCGGTTTTCTCGATACCGCGCTGCAGTTTACCGAATTCGTAATCCATAAAGCCGATATCAAACGACGCGTTATGAATGACCAACTCCGCACCGCGGATGTAATCGAGAAACTCATCGGCAATATCGCTGAAGGTCGGCTTATCCAGCAGGAATTCATCGGCGATACCGTGAACGCCAAACGCTTCCGGATCCACCAGCCTGTCGGGCTTGAGATACATATGGAAGTTATTGCCGGTCAGGCGACGGTTAATGACTTCGACGGCACCAATCTCAATGATGCGGTGACCTTCATAATGTACCCCGATCATATTCATACCGGTGGTTTCAGTATCGAGAACAATTTGACGGTTATTTGCAGTGCTCATAGGCCTCGTTTTATGTCAGACTTGGCGTTTTGTCAGAAGGAAGTCTACCAGAGATGCGTAAACAGGTAGAGATTTTCACCGATGGATCTTGTCTCGGCAACCCGGGTCCCGGTGGTTATGGCGCAATTTTGCGTTACGGGCAGCATGAAAAAACCTTCAGTGCAGGTTATCGCCTGACCACCAATAATCGCATGGAGTTAATGGCGGCCATCGTGTCACTGGAAGCCCTGACGCAACCCTGCGATGTGGTGTTAAGTACCGACAGTCAGTATGTGCGCCAGGGTATAACACAATGGATACACAACTGGAAAAAGCGTGGCTGGAAAACGGCTGAGAAGAAGCCGGTTAAGAACGTCGATTTGTGGCAACGGCTGGATACCGCGCTCAGCACACACCAGATTCAGTGGGAATGGGTTAAAGGCCATGACGGCCATCCCGAAAACGAACGCTGTGATGAACTGGCGCGCAGCGCAGCGAACAATCCGGCCTTTGATGATATTGGCTATCAGCCAGAATCCTGATCTTTGACGTGTCGGAACTGGCGCGTCGCGTTGACCGTCTGGGGCAATTGTCTTTTGCTCAGGCTCAACCGCGCCTTGGTAGGCGTAAGGGGAAAACTTCGTTTACGCGCCACAACAATGTTCAGGCAACCTAACGCGGGAAGATGGGCGCTGATCATTTTCCCCCCCTGCCGATGCCAGGGCAGCACCTGGAAACGCGTGCGGTAAACCACTTCGTAATTTAGCAAGCCCAGCCAGTCCAGTAATCGCATCTGACTAAACATTCGACTGCTCCAGGGCGCTTTACGCTGGATGCCCGGCACCATCTTACTGATGCCCAGCAGACTGAACGGATTAAAGCCACTGATGATCATCCAGCCGTCATCGATCAGAACGCGATCAACCTCGCGCAATATCCGATGCGGATCCTGACTCCAGGATAACGTGTGGGCCAGTAAACAGGCATCAACAGACTTCGATTCAAACGGCAGCTGTGCCGGATTTGCCAGCACCTGTAGCTGTCCCCCTTCAGTGCCTACACTGACCTGATGTGAGATAGCACAATTTTCCGTATTGATTTCTGCGCTGAGGTTGCCAAGCTTAAGCATATGAAAGCCGTACAGCTTTCCCAGGTAAGGCTGAAGCTGCTGTGTAAGCGCATCGCGGAAATAGACGCCCCAGGGCATATCGTGCCATGAGCGTGGCGCGTTCAGGATTTGGCGTGTTTTAGCGGGCTTCATGCTTTACCATTTTCCTTTTTATACGGCCAGCGAGAGGTATCTATGAATCTTACCAGTATTCCTGCATTACAAGATAACTACATCTGGACGTTAACAGATGACAACGGAAAATGCCTGATTGTCGATCCCGGTGAAGCTCAGCCGGTACTGGAGAAGATCAAAGCTAACGGCTGGCAGCCTGAAGCGATTTTGTTAACCCATCATCATAATGACCACACAGGCGGTGTTAAAACCCTCTGCGAACATTTTCCTGACATTGCCGTTTATGGTCCGCAAGAAACAGCGAACAAAGGTGCAACCATTCGGGTTAGCGAAGGGGATAAATTTAACGTTCTGGGCCTGTCTTTCGAGGTTATCGCTACGCCGGGACACACTTTAGGACATATCTCATATTACAGTTCGCCTTATCTTTTCTGCGGTGACACTCTGTTTTCGGGCGGCTGCGGTAGATTATTTGAAGGTACGCCAGAGCAAATGTTTGAGTCTTTTCAGAAGCTTAACCAACTACCAGAGGATACCCTGGTGTGCTGTGCACATGAATATACTTTATCCAATTTGAAGTTTGCTGCTGCAATTTTACCCCACGATCCGCAAATAACGGCTGAATACCATAAAATTAAGGACTTACGGGCCGAAAATCGCATTACTTTACCTACAAAACTGGCTCACGAGCGTGTGATAAATTTATTTCTCAGAACGCAAGATCCTGATTTACAACATGCTTTGAGCGTTGATTCAGAGGTAGAGCCTGTATGGAAGACATTTGCGGTTCTACGCGAGAAGAAAGACCATTTTTGATTTTTCAGGTTGTGTTGTGAAGGACCGTCACGTATAGTTGCTCGTCTTTTAAGCGAACTATTGACACACACATGAAGGCTAAAGCGATATTACTCGCCTCGGTCTTGCTGGTAGGATGTCAGGCATCACGGAATGACGCCAATATCCCCGAACAGCATGCACAGAGTCTGTCTTCAGCTGGTCAAAGTGAAAATGGAAAGTACGGTGATCGACTTTTATCGCCGCGATGGCAGGAAGATGGAACTGGCCTCGCAGAAGATAGTGATCTCTGGAGTTTCATTAGTGACGAGTTGAAGATGGGGATTCCGGAAAACCCCCGGATCCGCGAACAGAAATTAAAGTTTTTAAAAAATAAGAGCTATCTCCACGATGTAACATTACGGGCAGAGCCGTACATGTACTGGATAGTCGAGCAGATTAAGAAACGTAAGATGCCGATGGAACTAGTACTGCTACCCATAGTGGAGAGCGCTTTTGATCCTCACGCAACGTCATCTGCAAATGCCGCTGGCATCTGGCAGATTGTTGGCAGTACGGGTCGAAACTATGGTTTAAAACAAAACCGTTACTACGATGGTCGACGCGATGTAGTCGCTTCAACCAAAGTAGCGCTGGATATGATGCAGCGTCTAAATACCATGTTCGGTGGTGACTGGCTTCTGACAGTTGCGGCCTACAACAGTGGCGAAGGACGTGTGCTCAAAGCGATTAAGCAGAACAAGGCACGCGGTAAGCCTACCGACTTCTGGCATCTTTCGCTTCCACGTGAAACCACGGTTTATGTGCCAAAAATGTTGGCCTTGAGCGAGTTGCTTAAGAACAACAAGCGTTACGGTATCAAACTGCCGACGCCTAACGAAAACCGTGCACTGGCACGCGTTGAAGTGGGTCAGCAGATTAAACTGACGCAAGCCGCTGAAATGGCCGGTATGTCGCTCACTAAGTTGAAGAGCTTCAATACCGGGTACAAAGGCGGTGCGACAGCACCTAATGGGCCACACTACATTATGGTGCCGAAAGCTAACGTCGCACAGTTGCGGGATTCACTGGCTTCTGGTGATATCTCTGCAGTGCAGCCCACCCAACTGGCGAAGGCCAGTAATGATGGTGGCTACAAAGTGCGAAGCGGCGATACCCTGTCGGGCATTGCCAATAAGTTAGGCGTCAGCGTTACCACACTGAAGCAGCAAAATAACCTGCGCAGTGCCAGCATTCGTCCGGGTCAGATACTGACCGTTGGTTCGAACGGCACGAGCCTGGCGGATAATGGCAACAGCATCACCTATCGTGTTCGTAAGGGTGATTCTCTTGACAGTATCGCCCGCCGTCACGGCGTGAATATTAAAGACGTGATGCGCTGGAACAGTGTTGTGAGTAGCGCAAAAGATATTCAGCCTGGCGATGAGCTAACGTTGTTTGTTAAGAATAACGCAACGCCAGATACCTGATACGTTGAAAAGGCTGACAAATGTCAGCCTTTTTTCTTATTCGATTCTACTGCGCTTTGCATGATCTTCTGGCGTTTCGCCCTCTCCTCCTGACAGAATGCCTCTCCGCGATTCCCCTCACCGACTGGCGTTAAATTCGACCAGTAAAGGATTATGATCGGATGCGCGCGTCACCAGCACTGACGCCTCACTAACGTGCATGTCGCGATAGAAGACGAAATCTAACGGCCGGCCAAAGGCTTTACGTCGATGGTCCGCGGTGAACATCACCTCTTCCAGCTGCATCTGATGAGCAAACCGGTAAAGCGCGTTAATCCGTTGACGACTCCACGCATTGAAATCGCCAGCCATGATAACCGGACCACGGTGGTGAACGATCTGTTCGCCAATAGGCCCAAGTTGTTTACTGTAGACATCCACGCCCAGACTAAAGTTTACGGCATGAATGTTGACGACCATAAGCGTTTCACCCGTGGGTAACGGATAGGCCGTGACTAAAGCCGATTTAGAGAGCCTCAGAAGCGGCTCTCGCTCGCGCAAAGGGCAACAGTAGACTGGGTGAGCGGAAGCCAGTGTCATCACGCCAGAGGGATGCTGCGGCAACACGAATGCCGGAACCTGATCGGCCGCCAGATAGTTGCTGGTCGCAAACCGGATAAGCTCGGGCGTGGTTTGCGCTTCCTGGAGCAGAACCAGATGCGCATCTTTACCAAAGCCTTCCAGTACGGACATCCAGTCGGCACGCTGCTGTTTAAAGATATTCCATACCAGCACTTTAAGATTGGGGTGAGCGGGGAGCGGCGCGCCGGGAGGCAGCGCCTGGCCGAGATGAAACATTGCACCCGGGGGAAAGATCCTCTCCGCTGGCTGTCCGGCTACATATCTCATCGCGTAGGTTTTTTTGCGCACTTTCCCGCCTGGCTAATCGTTCAAAAAGTCGTATGACTTATCTGTTATAGGGATTTTAGTACGCGGTTTCAATGGATGCTGCCGATTGTTCCAAACCCGCTCTGTTTATTTTAATCATAACGGGCTGTATTGATACGCTGCCTTGTGGGCCGTTCCGCTCAAGCGCGGCATAATTCATCATCTGTCTTATCGGGAAAAAGCCTTTCGCGTCAAGGGGCCTGGTCAGTGCTGTGCTTTAATAACTGTTCTATCGGCCTACAGGCCATTTGGCGTGAAGAGACACCATGAAGGCATCGTCTGAAGAACTGAAAGTATTTGTGAGCGTGGTTGAAAGTGGAAGCTTCAGCCGGGCTGCCGAGACCTTAGAGATGGCCAACTCTGCCGTAAGCCGCACGATTAAGAAGCTGGAAACTAAGCTGGGGCTGGCTTTACTTACGCGAACGACCCGCAATCTTGCATTAACGCAGGAAGGGGAACGTTATTTTCAGCAGGTCCAACATTTTCTTCAGGTGATGACCGCGGCGGAAAACGAGTTGATGGAAAGCCGTGATGTGCCCAAAGGGCTGTTGCGGATAGACGCAGCTACGCCAGTCATATTGCATCTCATCATGCCGATGATAAAGGCCTTTCGGGAGCGCTATCCGGACATCGCGCTTTCGCTGATTTCTTCTGAAAACTTTATCAACCTGATTGAGCGAAAAGTCGATGTGGCAATTCGGGCAGGCAGCCTGACGGATTCTGGTCTCAGAGCGCGACTGCTTTTTATCAGCTATCGCCGTCTCATTGCGTCTCCCGACTATTTGAAAAAACACGGTATACCTTTGCGGGCGGCCGATCTGGATAATCATCAGTGTCTTGGTTTTATTGATGCACCGCGTCTTAATCGTTGGCCTGTGGCCTGTGAGAGCGGCGAACTTTATGGCATTCGTTCTGAGCTCGATTCAAACAGCGGAGAGACCATCAAGCAGCTTTGCCTGGAAGGGAATGGTATCGCCTGTCTGTCAGATTACATGGTGCATAAAGAAATTGAAGAAGGCCGCCTGGTGGAGATCATGGCCGATCAGCGTTTGCCGGTTGAGATGCCCTTTAACGCCGTATATTACAGCGATCTCGGCGTAACCCAGCGCGTGCGTGCCTTTATTGATTTTCTCAGTGAGTGGGTGCTCAGACAGCCCTGGCATGTGCAGAACGATTTGCAGCAACACCTCTCTATAAAGCCCTGAAGGCTGCGCTCGTTACAGACTTTGAGGCGTTGCAGTATGAAAGAGTAATGGCAATTATTTTGGCTCAGAAATGGAAAAAGCCCTGACTGTTAAGTCAGGGCTTTCCAATTAAGTGGCGGAACGGACGGGGCTCGAACCCGCGACCCCCTGCGTGACAGGCAGGTATTCTAACCAACTGAACTACCGCTCCACCGATTCTGTACTGACGTCAGAAAAACGTTCTGATATCAGGTATATCGCCCTTCCGCGTCACCGGTAAGGTCACGACCAGCGTACTGGTCTCAATTTGATGCCTTGCAGTTTATGAATCACGCTGTGATTCACCCTTCGGGCCGCTGCCTCGCAGCGTTCAAAAGCGTTCGCTTTTGTCCTACTCTGTTGAGTAGTGAACTGCCCGAAGTCACGTGCAGGTCGTTCAATTTGATGCCTGGCAGTTCCCTACTCTCGCATGGGGAGACCCCACACTACCATCGGCGCTACGGCGTTTCACTTCTGAGTTCGGCATGGGGTCAGGTGGGACCACCGCGCTACAGCCGCCAGGCAAATTCTTTGTGCCGAAACGCCTCTTTTACACCGTGACCGCGTTGCCATCGCTCAGCCACACCGGTCACATACTTCTGTATGCTCCCGCTGATGTCTTCGCTCTGCGCCTTGTCACGCCGCAAAATCGTGCGTTTCCGCAGATTCTTTATCCGGGAAACAATGCTGAAAATTCTCTGTCTCTCAACCAAAACGCCTCTGGCGTTGTAAGGTTAAGCCTCACGGGTCATTAGTACCGGTAAGCTCAACGCATCGCTGCGCTTACACACCCGGCCTATCAACGTCGTCGTCTTCAACGTCCCTTCAGGAGCCTTAAAGGCTCAGGGAGAACTCATCTCGGGGCAAGTTTCGTGCTTAGATGCTTTCAGCACTTATCTTTTCCGCACTTAGCTACCGGGCAGTGCCACTGGCGTGACAACCCGGACACCAGCGGTGCGTTCACTCCGGTCCTCTCGTACTAGGAGCAACCCCCCTCAATTCTCCAGCGCCCACGGCAGATAGGGACCGAACTGTCTCACGACGTTCTAAACCCAGCTCGCGTACCACTTTAAACGGCGAACAGCCGTACCCTTGGGACCTACTTCAGCCCCAGGATGTGATGAGCCGACATCGAGGTGCCAAACACCGCCGTCGATATGAACTCTTGGGCGGTATCAGCCTGTTATCCCCGGAGTACCTTTTATCCGTTGAGCGATGGCCCTTCCATTCAGAACCACCGGATCACTATGACCTGCTTTCGCACCTGCTCGAGCCGTCACTCTCGCAGTCAAGCTGGCTTATGCCATTGCACTAACCTCCTGATGTCCGACCAGGATTAGCCAACCTTCGTGCTCCTCCGTTACGCTTTGGGAGGAGACCGCCCCAGTCAAACTACCCACCAGACACTGTCCGCAGCCCGGATTACGGGCCTACGTTAGAACACCAAACATTAAAGGGTGGTATTTCAAGGTTGGCTCCACGCAGACTGGCGTCCACGCTTCAAAGCCTCCCACCTATCCTACACATCAAGGCTCAGTGTTCAGTGTCAAGCTGTAGTAAAGGTTCACGGGGTCTTTCCGTCTTGCCGCGGGTACACTGCATCTTCACAGCGATTTCAATTTCACTGAGTCTCGGGTGGAGACAGCCTGGCCATCATTACGCCATTCGTGCAGGTCGGAACTTACCCGACAAGGAATTTCGCTACCTTAGGACCGTTATAGTTACGGCCGCCGTTTACCGGGGCTTCGATCAAGAGCTTCTCCTTGCGGATAACCCCATCAATTAACCTTCCGGCACCGGGCAGGCGTCACACCGTATACGTCCACTTTCGTGTTTGCACAGTGCTGTGTTTTTAATAAACAGTTGCAGCCAGCTGGTATCTTCGACTGCCTTCAGCTCCACCCGCGAGGGGTTTCACCTACCGACAGCGTGCCTTCTCCCGAAGTTACGGCACCATTTTGCCTAGTTCCTTCACCCGAGTTCTCTCAAGCGCCTGGGTATTCTCTACCTGACCACCTGTGTCGGTTTGGGGTACGATTTTGTGTTACCTGATGCTTAGAGGCTTTTCCTGGAAGCAGGGCATTTATCACTTCAGCACCGTAGTGCCTCGTCGTCACGCCTCAGTGTAAAGTGAACCGGATTTGCCTGGAACACACACCTACACGCTTAAACCGGGACAACCGTCGCCCGGCTGATATAGCCTTCTCCGTCCCCCCTTCGCAGTAACACCAAGTACAGGAATATTAACCTGTTTCCCATCGACTACGCCTTTCGGCCTCGCCTTAGGGGTCGACTCACCCTGCTCCGATTAACGTTGAACAGGAACCCTTGGTCTTCCGGCGACAAGGTTTTTCACCTTGTTTATCGTTACTTATGTCAGCATTCGCACTTCTGATACCTCCAGCATGCCTCACAGCACACCTTCGACGGCTTACAGAACGCTCCCCTACCCAACAACACATAGTGTCGCTGCCGCAGCTTCGGTGCATGGTTTAGCCCCGTTACATCTTCCGCGCAGGCCGACTCGACCAGTGAGCTATTACGCTTTCTTTAAATGATGGCTGCTTCTAAGCCAACATCCTGGCTGTCTGGGCCTTCCCACATCGTTTCCCACTTAACCATGACTTTGGGACCTTAGCTGGCGGTCTGGGTTGTTTCCCTCTTCACGACGGACGTTAGCACCCGCCGTGTGTCTCCCGTGATAACATTCTCCGGTATTCGCAGTTTGCATCGGGTTGGTAAGCCGGGATGGCCCCCTAGCCGAAACAGTGCTCTACCCCCGGAGATGAGTTCACGAGGCGCTACCTAAATAGCTTTCGGGGAGAACCAGCTATCTCCCGGTTTGATTGGCCTTTCACCCCCAGCCACAGGTCATCCGCTAATTTTTCAACATTAGTCGGTTCGGTCCTCCAGTTAGTGTTACCCAACCTTCAACCTGCCCATGGCTAGATCACCGGGTTTCGGGTCTATACCCTGCAACTTAACGCCCAGTTAAGACTCGGTTTCCCTGCGGCTCCCCTATACGGTTAACCTTGCTACAGAATATAAGTCGCTGACCCATTATACAAAAGGTACGCAGTCACACCACGAAGGTGCTCCCACTGCTTGTACGTACACGGTTTCAGGTTCTGTTTCACTCCCCTCGCCGGGGTTCTTTTCGCCTTTCCCTCACGGTACTGGTTCACTATCGGTCAGTCAGGAGTATTTAGCCTTGGAGGATGGTCCCCCCATATTCAGACAGGATACCACGTGTCCCGCCTTACTCATCGAACTCACAGCCTGTGCACCTTTGTGTACGGGAGTATCACCCTGTACCCTGCGACTTTCCAGACGCTTCCACTGATGCACAAGCTGATGATGGTTCTGGGCTCCTCCCCGTTCGCTCGCCGCTACTGGGGGAATCTCGGTTGATTTCTTTTCCTCGGGGTACTTAGATGTTTCAGTTCCCCCGGTTCGCCTCATACAGCTATGTATTCACTGCATGATAGTGTGACGAGTCACACTGGGTTTCCCCATTCGGGTATCGCCGGTTATTGCGGTTCATATCACCTTACCGGCGCTTATCGCAGATTAGCACGCCCTTCATCGCCTCTGACTGCCAGGGCATCCACCGTGTACGCTTAGTCGCTTAACCTCACAACCCACAGGCGTTTATCTGTTTTACCGTAACGGCACCACAGTTAGCTTGTAAGCTGTAAGCTTTTGAGAGACTCGAACACATTGTCATCATTCTTTATTACGGAAGAATGCGACGCCGTGTCGTTTCAAATTTTCAGCTTGTTCCGGATTGTTAAAGAGCAAATATCTCAAACGTGACCCTGAGGCCAGTTTTGAGATACTTTGTGGAGACACCTTTCACCTGTCACCAAGCAAGTGGCGTCCCCTAGGGGATTCGAACCCCTGTTGCCGCCGTGAAAGGGCGGAGTCCTAACCGCTAGACGAAGGGGACACATACGCGTGTCTCGACTTCGCAGCCGTCTTGCTTCTTTATCTTTCTATCAGACAATCTGTGTGAGCACTTCGCGGGAAAGTATCTTCAGGTAAGGAGGTGATCCAACCGCAGGTTCCCCTACGGTTACCTTGTTACGACTTCACCCCAGTCATGAATCACAAAGTGGTAAGCGCCCTCCCGAAGGTTAAGCTACCTACTTCTTTTGCAACCCACTCCCATGGTGTGACGGGCGGTGTGTACAAGGCCCGGGAACGTATTCACCGTGGCATTCTGATCCACGATTACTAGCGATTCCGACTTCACGGAGTCGAGTTGCAGACTCCGATCCGGACTACGACGCACTTTATGAGGTCCGCTTGCTCTCGCGAGGTCGCTTCTCTTTGTATGCGCCATTGTAGCACGTGTGTAGCCCTACTCGTAAGGGCCATGATGACTTGACGTCATCCCCACCTTCCTCCGGTTTATCACCGGCAGTCTCCTTTGAGTTCCCGACCGAATCGCTGGCAACAAAGGATAAGGGTTGCGCTCGTTGCGGGACTTAACCCAACATTTCACAACACGAGCTGACGACAGCCATGCAGCACCTGTCTCACGGTTCCCGAAGGCACTAAGGCATCTCTGCCGAATTCCGTGGATGTCAAGAGTAGGTAAGGTTCTTCGCGTTGCATCGAATTAAACCACATGCTCCACCGCTTGTGCGGGCCCCCGTCAATTCATTTGAGTTTTAACCTTGCGGCCGTACTCCCCAGGCGGTCGACTTAACGCGTTAGCTCCGGAAGCCACTCCTCAAGGGAACAACCTCCAAGTCGACATCGTTTACGGCGTGGACTACCAGGGTATCTAATCCTGTTTGCTCCCCACGCTTTCGCACCTGAGCGTCAGTCTTCGTCCAGGGGGCCGCCTTCGCCACCGGTATTCCTCCAGATCTCTACGCATTTCACCGCTACACCTGGAATTCTACCCCCCTCTACGAGACTCAAGCCTGCCAGTTTCAAATGCAGTTCCCAGGTTAAGCCCGGGGATTTCACATCTGACTTAACAGACCGCCTGCGTGCGCTTTACGCCCAGTAATTCCGATTAACGCTTGCACCCTCCGTATTACCGCGGCTGCTGGCACGGAGTTAGCCGGTGCTTCTTCTGCGGGTAACGTCAATCAGTAAGGTTATTAACCTCACTGCCTTCCTCCCCGCTGAAAGTACTTTACAACCCGAAGGCCTTCTTCATACACGCGGCATGGCTGCATCAGGCTTGCGCCCATTGTGCAATATTCCCCACTGCTGCCTCCCGTAGGAGTCTGGACCGTGTCTCAGTTCCAGTGTGGCTGGTCATCCTCTCAGACCAGCTAGGGATCGTCGCCTAGGTGGGCCATTACCCCGCCTACTAGCTAATCCCATCTGGGTTCATCCGATAGTGAGAGGCCCGAAGGTCCCCCTCTTTGGTCTTGCGACGTTATGCGGTATTAGCCACCGTTTCCAGTGGTTATCCCCCTCTATCGGGCAGATCCCCAGACATTACTCACCCGTCCGCCACTCGTCACCCGAGGAGCAAGCTCCTCTGTGCTACCGTCCGACTTGCATGTGTTAGGCCTGCCGCCAGCGTTCAATCTGAGCCATGATCAAACTCTTCAATTTAAAGTTTGATTTGCTGCAACCAGTGCAGCGATGCTCAAGGAAAACGTCGTAATGAATTTATTACGTGTTCACTCTTAAGACTTGATATTTTTTACGTCCGGAGACGCTGATATCAATCCTGCGAGTGCCCACACAGATTGTCTGATAAATTGTTAAAGAGCGGTGCGAACAGCGGGTTAACCGTCTGTCGCGAGGTGGCGTATATTACGCTTTCCTCCTTCAGAGTCAACCTCTTTTTTCAGAAGTTTTTCTCCGACGGAAACTCCTGAGAGCCTCCTGCTGAACACCGCGTTACGTAAGCCGTTATGCCGTGTCAGTGGAGGCGCATTATAGGGAAGCTTTCACAGAGCGCAAGTGCAAATTTGCACTTTTTTGCTGTTCGTCTGAAATTTGCACAAAGGGGCTGTTTTACGCGCTTTTAATACGTGCAGGTAACTCGGCAAGACTCTTTATTACCCAGTCAGCCAGCGCCTCACCTTCAGCCGTGACCGGCTTACCGCTGCGCACAAGGACTTTCTTCCCTACGCCGGCTGCCTCGGCGGCCTGCATATCTTCCAGTTTGTCACCTACCATATAAGAAGCCGCCATATCGATGTTAAGCTCTTTTTGCGCGGACAGTAACATTCCTGGCTGAGGCTTACGGCAGTCACACTGCTGGCGATATTCTTCAATCGACGCGTCGGGAAGGTGCGGGCAGAAATAGATCCCATCAAGGTCGATATCCCGATCGGCCAGCGACCAGTCCATCCACTCGGTTAGGCGCATAAACTGATCTTCGCTAAACATACCGCGAGCAATACCAGACTGGTTAGTCACGACAACCAACGCAAAACCCATCTTCTTTAACTGTTGCAATGCTTCAATGACGCCATCAATAAACTGGAAATTATCGATTTCGTGGACGTAGCCGTGATCAACATTGAGGGTGCCATCGCGATCGAGAAAAATGGCCGGGACTTTATTCGTCACGTAAAAACTCCTGCTATAAAAAATTGCCGATCAGTATCGCACGATTGCTATTAAAGGGAGAATGCCTGATTGAATCACTTCCATTGATTTAGACGTCTGGATGCCTTACCATCCATCCAGCTTATGCATGCTTTCAGTGATGAGAGCACACCAGACCACGGACAATGCAAGACGATAACAAATAACGTAATGATTAAATTAGAAAATATTACCAAAGTGTTCCAGCAAGGTTCGCGATCGATACAGGCATTATCGAACGTCAGCCTGCACGTACCTGCCGGGCAAATCTATGGCGTCATTGGTGCATCCGGTGCCGGTAAAAGCACGCTCATTCGTTGCGTGAATCTGCTTGAACGCCCAACTTCCGGCCGCGTGCTGGTTGACGGTGCAGACTTAACGGCGCTGGGCGAACGGCAACTGACTCAAGCCCGCCGTCAGATCGGCATGATTTTCCAACACTTTAACCTGATGAACTCACGCACGGTTGCGGGCAACGTTGCGCTGCCGTTAGAGCTGGGTCAGCTCTCTCGTGAGGAAATTAAAAAGCGTGTGATCGAGCTACTGGATCTGGTCGGCCTGGCTGATAAACACGACGCCTGGCCAGCAAATCTTTCCGGTGGTCAGAAACAGCGCGTCGCTATCGCGCGTGCGCTGGCAAGCAACCCCAAAGTCCTTCTTTGTGATGAAGCCACCAGCGCGCTCGATCCGGCAACAACCCGTTCAATTCTTGAATTGCTCAAAGATATTAACCGTCGTCTTGGCCTGACCATTCTGCTGATTACGCATGAGATGGATGTCGTAAAACGCATCTGCGATCAGGTCGCAGTGATAAGCCAGGGCGAGCTAATTGAAAAGGACAGCGTGAGCGAAGTCTTCTCGCATCCTAAAACGCCGCTGGCACAACAGTTTATCCAGTCAACGCTGCATCTGGATATTCCGGACGATTATCAACAGCGCCTGTCACCTGAAGCAGGCCCAGACAGCATGCCCTTACTGCGTATGGAATTCACCGGGCAGTCTGTCGATGCACCTTTACTGTCTGAAGCCGCGCGTCGTTTCAATATCAACAACAACATTATTAGTGCGCAGATGGATTATGCCGGCGGTGTGAAGTTCGGCATCATGCTGGCGGAAATTCACGGCAGCGAAAGCGATACACAGGCCGCGATTCAGTGGCTGCAGGAACATCACGTAAAAGTAGAGGTACTAGGTTATGTCTGAAGCGATGATTGCGTTGCTGGGGCGCGGCGTGTGGGAAACGTTGATGATGACCTTTGTCTCTGGCTTTTTCGGCTTCGTTCTGGGTTTACCGGTAGGCGTCCTGCTCTATGTGACCCGTCCGGGTCAGATTCTTGAAAACAAAGGTTTGTATCGGGTGCTGTCGGCGTTGGTCAACATCTTCCGCTCCATTCCCTTTATTATCCTGCTGGTCTGGATGATTCCGTTTACTCGCGTCATTGTTGGCACCTCTATTGGCTTGCAGGCCGCCATTGTGCCACTGACCGTGGGTGCAGCGCCCTTTATTGCTCGTATGGTTGAGAACGCCCTGCTGGAACTGCCAACCGGATTGATCGAAGCGTCACGCGCCATGGGTGCCACACCGATGCAAATCGTGCGAAAAGTGCTGCTGCCCGAAGCCCTGCCCGGCCTTGTCAATGCGGCCACCATCACGTTGATTACGCTGGTCGGCTACTCTGCTATGGGCGGAGCCGTGGGCGCGGGCGGTCTGGGACAGATTGGCTACCAATACGGTTATATCGGATATAACGCGACAGTGATGAATACGGTATTAGTGTTATTAGTCGTTTTGGTGTATCTCATACAATTCTGTGGCGACCGCATCGTGCGTGCTGTGTCCCATAAATAAGCAAGCAATATCACTATTAAGGAAAGGACATGTCTTTCAAATTTAAAAAAATTGCCGCTGTGGGTGCATTAATTGGCGCGATTGCGCTGGCAGGATGCGATCAAAAAGCCAAAGATCCAAACCACATTAAAGTGGGCGTGATTGTCGGCGCAGAACAGCAGGTTGCTGAAGCGGCGGCTAAAGTCGCTAAAGATAAGTATGGCCTGGATGTTGAACTGGTCACCTTTAACGACTACGTGCTGCCTAACGAAGCACTGAGCAAAGGTGACATTGATGTGAATGCCTTCCAGCATAAACCGTATCTGGATCAACAAATAAAAGATCGTGGTTACAAGCTGGTATCCGTTGGTAACTCTTTCGTTTATCCGATTGCGGGCTACTCGAAAAAGATCAAATCACTCGATCAACTGCAGGACGGCGCGCAGGTTGCCATTCCTAATGACCCAACTAACCTTGGTCGTTCGCTGCTGCTGCTGCAGAAAGTGGGCCTGATTAAGCTGAAAGACGGTGTGGGCCTGCTGCCAACCTCACTGGATATCGTTGAGAATCCGAAGCACCTGAAGATTGTTGAGCTGGAAGCGCCACAGCTGCCACGTTCGCTGGACGATCAGCAAATTGCACTGGCGGTCATCAACACGACTTACGCCAGCCAGATCGGCCTGACACCGGCGAAAGATGGCATCTTTGTTGAAGATAAAGACTCACCGTATGTGAACCTGATTGTTGCGCGTGAGGACAATAAAGACGCAGAAAACGTGAAAAAATTCGTGCAGGCTTATCAGTCTGACGAGGTCGCGGATGCGGCGAACAAAGTCTTTAACGGTGGTGCGGTTAAAGGCTGGTAATTCAGCCTCCCATCTCTCCTCAGGGCGGCTTATAGCCGCCCTTTCTGATATTGCGCTTTGCTGACTTGTTATTTATCCGTGTCCTTGTTTCAATAACGCCACTTTTTGAAACTTGAGGATGTTGCCATGCGTTTTTTACCGCTCTGCTTGTTAGCATTGATGCTGACAGGGTGTGTTCGAGAGTACCACCCAATAAGCAGCGCACCTTCTCATCCGCAGCAATCCAGCGAACCGACACGTAAGCCAACGTATCGTCCCGCGCCTGTTAAGGTTTACACCGATGCGGCCGATCTGGTGAGCAAACCCTTCCGCGATTTAGGCGAAGTGTCCGCTGAAGATTGCCAGGTGAGCAATCAGAGCTCCCCCCCAAATATCGCTACCGCACGTAAACGTATGCAGATTAAAGCGTCACAGATGAAAGCCAATGCTGTGCTGCTGCATAAATGTGAAATCGTCAGCAGCACGCCAGGCTGTTACCGTCAGGCTGTTTGTCAGGGATCGGCGCTGAAAGTCACCAGTCAATGAGTGAATTCACCTTTGCGCAAATCGGCGTAATACATTCTCCCTGGAAAGAGAAGTTCGCCGTGCCGCGTCAGCCTGGGCTGGTACAGGACGGCGGCGGCGAACTGCATCTTTTACCGCCTTACAATCAGGCGGATGCCGTGCGCGGCCTGGAAGACTTCAGCCACCTCTGGATTCTGTTTGTTTTTCACCAGACCATGGAAGGCGGCTGGCGCCCTACCGTACGGCCTCCACGGCTGGGCGGTAACGCGCGCATGGGCGTTTTTGCCACCCGCTCCACCTTTCGCCCCAATCCCGTCGGCATGTCGCTGGTTGAGCTCAAAGGCATTCGCTGCGAGAAGCAGCAGGTCATTTTGCAACTGGGCAGCCTGGATTTAGTGGACGGTACGCCGGTTGTCGATATTAAACCTTACCTGCCTTTTGCCGAGGCTCTGCCCGAAGCGCGCGCCGGTTTCGCGCAGGCCGCGCCGGAAAGCACTATGCCGGTCCGGTTTTCAGCGCTTGCCCAACAGCAGTTGCAACAGCACGCCCGCTATCCGCATCTGGCACGCTTTATCAGCGACGTTCTCGCTCAGGATCCGCGGCCCGCTTACCGTAAAGGTGAAATTCAGGACAGGGAATATGCCGCCTGGCTAATGGAGTTTAACGTGCGCTGGCGCATTGATGACGCAGGGACGGAAGTCGTGGCTATCGATCCGCGTTAAAACCCGCTTTTTAGCCAGTGATCTCACTGGTACACTAGCCGCCAGCAAATTTTGTCTGTGAATTTCCGATCAACTGGAATCGTAATCAATGCGTACTACTCAATATCTGCTCTCTACTCAGAAAGAGACACCTTCTGACGCGGAAGTGATCAGCCACCAGCTGATGCTGCGTGCCGGGATGATCCGTAAACTGGCTTCAGGCTTATATACCTGGCTGCCAACCGGACTGCGCGTATTAAAAAAGGTCGAAAACATCGTCCGTGAAGAAATGAACAATGCCGGTGCCATTGAGATTTCAATGCCTGTGGTGCAACCCGCCGATCTGTGGCAGGAGAGCGGTCGTTGGGAACAGTACGGTCCAGAGCTATTGCGCGTTGCCGATCGCCATGAGCGCCCGTTTGTGCTCGGTCCGACGCACGAAGAAGTGATCACCGATCTGATTCGTAATGAGCTGAGCTCCTACAAACAGCTGCCGCTGAATCTGTATCAAATCCAGACTAAATTCCGCGATGAAGTGCGCCCGCGCTTTGGCGTAATGCGTTCGCGTGAATTCATCATGAAAGATGCTTACTCCTTCCATACTTCTCAGGAATCGCTGCAGGAAACCTATGATGCGATGTATCGCGCCTACAGCCAGATTTTCAATCGTATGGGGCTGGATTTCCGTGCAGTGCAGGCCGATACCGGCTCAATTGGTGGTAGCGCATCTCACGAATTCCAGGTGCTGGCGCAGAGCGGTGAGGATGACGTGATTTTCTCAACGGAATCTGACTTCGCCGCCAACATTGAATTTGCTGAAGCCGTTGCGCCCGCGGGCGATCGTCCTGCCCCTGCAGAAGAGATGCGTGAGGTGGATACGCCGAATACCAAAACCATCGCAGAACTGGTGAGCCAGTTCCAGCAGCCGATTGAGAAAACCGTGAAAACCCTGATGGTGAAGGGCGCAGAAGAAAGTGGTCACGCGTTGGTGGCGTTGCTGGTTCGCGGCGATCACGAACTGAACGAAATCAAGGCAGAGAAATCGCCTCTGGTTGCTTCTCCGCTGACCTTTGCCACCGAAGAAGAGATCCGCGCAGCGGTGGGTGCGGGTCCTGGCTCGCTCGGCCCGGTAGGGCTGAATATGCCAGTTATCGCAGACCGTACCGTGGCGAAGATGAGCGATTTTAGTGCCGGTGCCAACATTGAGGGTAAACACTATTTCGGCATCAACTGGGAACGCGATCTGCCAATGGCGCAGGTAGCCGATCTGCGTAACGTCGTGGAAGGTGATCTGAGCCCGGATGGCAAAGGTACCTTGCTGATTAAACGTGGTATCGAAGTCGGCCACATTTTCCAGCTGGGCACCAAATACTCTGAAGCGATGAAAGCCTCCGTACAGGGCGAAGACGGTCGTAACCAGATCATGACCATGGGCTGCTACGGCATCGGTATCACCCGCGTGGTTGCGGCGGCCATCGAGCAAAACCATGACGACCGCGGCATCATCTGGCCTGCAGCGCTGGCACCGTTCGACGTGGCGATTCTGCCGATGAATATGCAGAAATCGTTTCGCGTGAAAGAGTTAGCGGAAGAGCTGTACAACACGCTGCGCGCCAAAGGCGTAGAGGTGATTCTGGACGATCGTAAAGAGCGTCCGGGCGTGATGTTTGCGGATATGGAATTGATTGGCGTACCGCACACCATCGTGATTGGCGATCGCAATCTTGATAATCAGGAGATTGAGTATAAAGCCCGTCGTGCCGGTGAGAAACAGATGATCAAACAGGATGAGATTGTCGAATTTCTGCTTAATGCGCTTAACAAGTAACCGCACGGTAACGCCCCTTTAAGGGGCGTTTTTTTTGCTGAATAACGTGCGGCTATCAGGCGTGCTCCCGCATTCTGCCCCTGTCTGACTTGTCATAACGCCCCATGCACATGTTTCTTATTGCACCTTACCGCGCAGCGCTTTGGTATTGCTGCGTCGTGACTTGCCTTCCAGCCTGCGCTCTTTCGAGGCGCGCGTAGGTCGTGTTGAGCGCCGGACTTTCTCTACCGTGGTAAGTTCGCGGATCAGGTTGACCAGCCGCTGCAGTGCCGCCTCCCTGTTCATCTCCTGACTCCGGTACTCCTGCGCCTTGATGATCACGGTTCCGTCACCGGTAATTAAATGGTGGCGGGCATTTAGCAGTCTCTCTTTATAGAACGGTGGCAAGGACGAGGCGGCGATGTCGAAACGTAGATGAATGGCGGTGCTGGTTTTATTCACATGCTGACCGCCAGAACCCTGCGCCCGAATAGCCGTCAGTTCAATTTCACTGTCTGGCAGCTCAACGTTGCGTGACAGCATAATCATCTGTCACCTGCCTGCGTGCAGTACGCGTTTTTTTGTATCGGGCTAACCATTCACTGAACCTTTCGTGCTTTATCCTGAGTCGTCTTAGACGGCGTAGACCGCTACTTTAGCAGTGATTTGCGCGCGGTTCCTGCTTTTGCCTGGCTGATTTTCTGGAAATGCCTGTGATATAGTCGCTAATCAACCAGAGTGTTTCTGCTCTGCTGAGGAGGTGCCTGTGCAAAAATATTGTGAGTTAGTTCGCCAAAAATATGCCGAAATCGGCAGCGGAGATCTGGGATATGTACCCGATGCCATTGGCTGCGCCTTAAAAGCGCTGGATGATATTGCCGCGAATGTTGCGCTAAATGCTTCTCTCAGGGAACAGGCGGCCTATGCCGCCGCAAACTTATTGGTGAGCGACTATGTTGATGAATGAAGCTTATAAACCCATCAATTGCGATGACTACGATAATCTGGAACTCGCCTGCCAAAAAAACTGGATGCTGTCGCTGGCATTAAAAGACGGTGAACAGCTTAAGGCCAAAGCCAAAGATATTCTTTCACGAAAAAACGTTGAATATCTGGCGATCGACCTTTCCGGTGAAACGCGCGAGTTACGCCTCGATCATATTGCCAGCTTCAGCCATCCTGAACTCGGCACCGTTGTTGTCAGCGAAGAGTAATTCACTCCCCGTCGGGCGGGATGCACTCCCGCCCACCTCATTCAGGTTTCAACGAACTGTAATAGGCGGCTAAATTCGCCATATCCTCATCATTTAAGCCTGCCACAAACGCCTTCATGACTTCAGCCTGTCCTCCGCTTCGTTCCCCTTTCTTATAGGCCTGTAATGCCTGGTTAAGATAGGCCGCATTTTGGCCAGCCAGATTGGGATAGAGAGGCGTGGTTGCTTTACCCTGTGCTCCGTGGCAGGCCATACAGGCGGCCGCGCGTTGCTCACCCGCTTTCACATCGCCTGCGGCGTGGACCGGTAAAACAGTTATCAGCAGCAAGGCTGCTATGCGTTGCATTATTGCGGCTCTCCCGTCGTTTTCTGCCAGTTGACTTGCCAGCCAGCGGCATCCTCGCTGGCACCTTCGCGGGTAACAAACAGCCCGGGCGCGCAAATCAACGTCTGATTAAAATAAATTAAGGGAATGCGCGCGCGTTGCCAGGGCGGGATATTCAGCATCTGCCAGATTTTTTTTATATCTCGTCCGCCGGGGCGATTCACGATATGAACATAGCCTGTTGCGTGAAACCGCACGAATACCTGCTCCTGCGGTTGTGGGCAGCGAAGCGTACTCGTGCTTTTCTCGGCCGTCAGTACGCCCAGGTTTTGTGGCAAATGCAGAGGTTGTTCGACGTCATTCCAGGCAATTTCACAGTCAGCTAAAGAGGCGCTGAGCGGCAAGTGGTAAAGCTGCTGCCGGTAGCGACGGATCTCGTGGTTTCCCAGTTTCAGGCGCGGCTGCGCATCTTCACGGCACAACATGATCTCCTGACGGATTCTGCGTAATGCTTCTCGTGACGGCATTTTCTCGCCCTGAGCGGCCAGCCAGCGACGCAGCAGGGCGTTGCCTTTTACCTCACTCATGGTCAGCAAGGGTGTGAAGCACAGGCTACCGTCGGGTTGAATAAGCTCGCTAAGCGGCTCAGCCAGTAACTCATCCAGCAGTTGCTCCTGCTCGCCACACAAGGCGGCACTGCGCGCCGACGCCTCGGCAAAATGTGGCCAGCGGCGCATAACCGTCGGCAACAGCTGCTGACGCAGAAAGTTTCGGTCATAGCGCTGATCCTGATTGCTTTCATCTTCAACCCAGACCAGTTGATGCGCCTCGGCATACTGTTCCAGGCTCAGGCGGGAATGGTTTAACAAGGGCCTGAGTAAGGCATGTCCGGCAAACGTCGACGCCGCCGGCATGGCCGCCAGCCCTGCCGGTCCACTGCCGCGCTTAAGCGCCAGGAGCAGCGTTTCACACTGATCGTCCAGATGCTGCGCGGTTAGCAACTTTTCATCCGCGCACAGCGCCTGACCCAGAGCCTGATAGCGTACCTGACGCGCTGCCGCTTCAATGCCTTGTCCCTGATCCGTTACCTGCACACGCAGGACTTCACAAGGAATCTGCCACCGTTCGCACTGGTACAGGCAGTGCGCTGCCCAGCTATCGGCATTCAGGCTGAGGCCATGATGCACATGCAGCGCACGCAGCCGTGACCGCGGGCGCGCTTGCTGCCAGGCCCGCAGTTGATGAAGCAGAACGGTAGAATCCAGGCCACCGCTGAACGCCACGACCAGCGCGTCGGTTTCCTTTAACAGTGCGTCAAAATCAGACATGTCCTCAATCCCTACCGCAGCCAGTGGAATCGCCCAAAGCCGCCATTTTACGCCTGATAGAGTTCCAGCGGCAAACCATCCGGATCGGCAAAGAACGTGCAGGGCTTTCCGGTTAGCTCATCGATGCGGATCGCTTCACATATCACGCCCTGCGTTGCCAGATAGCGCATCGCCGCTTCAACGTCCGGCACGCTGAAGGCCAGATGCCGCAGGCCACAGGCTTCCGGTTGACTGACGCGTGCGGGCGGTTTGGGAAACGAAAACAGCTCAATCGTATACTGACCGTTCAGTGCCAGATCCCCTTTCCACGAATCACGCGCTTCACGATAGTGTTCGCTTTGCAGTTCAAACCCCAGAATGTCGCAGTAAAATGCTTTGCTGCGCGAATAGTCTGATGCAATGATCGCGATATGATGGATATGCGTTAGCTGTAGCATCGTTGCTTCCTGTTAAATATAACGTCCTGTTACCCGGCCTGTTTCAGCACACGTACCCGATATTCCCCCTCTTCGGTGAGGCTCGCGCCGTGAATATCCGTCTCAAAGCCAGGATAGTGGCGTCCAATGCTACACAGCATTAACAGGAAGTCGAGTACGGCGCGGCTTTGTTCTGTGATCATTTCACCAGGCATCACCAGAGGAACGCCTGGAGGATAAGGCAGGATCATGTTGGCGGAGATGCGGCCCACCAGCTCATTGATGTTTACGGTTTCAATATTACCCTTCACCTGTTGCTGAAAAGCCTGATGCGGCGTCATTTTCATCTCGGGCAACACGTCAAACGCCTTCAACATGAGCCGCGGTAAATCATGTTGCTGGATAAGACGGTGGATCCCCTGCGCCAGGGTTTGAATACGCATGTTGCGATAAAAATCGGGATCCTCCGCATAGAGATCCGGCAACATATTTTTGACCCGGAGATTGAGATCGTAGGCGCGCTTAAATTCCGTTAACCCTCGCAGCACGCTCATCGCTTTGGTTTTATCAATGCCGATACTAAACAGGAATAACAGATTATAAGGGCCGGTTTTTTCAACCACGATGCCGCGCTCATCCAGGAACTTCGCCACCAGCGCCGCCGGAATGCCCTCTTCCGCCATCACGCCCAGCTCGCTCATGCCGGGTGTCAGGATCGTGACCTTGATCGGATCAAGATACATGTGGTCGCGATCGGCCTGGGTGAATCCGTGCCAGTCCTCTTCCCCCGGCTGTATCGGCCAGCACTGGGCTTCATCAACGTGTTCAGGCTGCCAGATATCAAAAAACCAGCTGTCGCACTCTTCTCGTAAACGCTGTATCTCACGACGGAAATGCAGGGCGCGTTCCACTGACCGGTTAATGAGCCTTTTGCCGGGATTTCCCCGCAGCATTGCCGCCGCTGTCTCAATGGATGAGACAATGGCATAGTTCGGTGAGGTGGTGGTGTGCATCATGTAGGCTTCATTAAACGTCTGCTCGTCATAGTCGCCTTTAATATGAATTAGCGAAGCCTGGGAAAAAGCCGCCAGCAGTTTATGGGTCGACTGCGTTTCATAGAAGACTTTACCCGGTATCCGCTCACCGCTCATGCCGCTTTTCCCCTCATAGATGGGATGAAAGTTGGTATAGGGAACCCAGGCGGAATCAAAGTGGATCGACGGCACCTCAAGGGTTTGCTTGATGTACTGCGTATTGTAGAGCAAACCGTCGTAGGTTGAATTGGTGATCACCGCATGTACTGGCCAACTGGCGCGCGGCGTGACCGTCACTTTTTGCTCGATGCTGGCTCGGGTGAACTCTTTTTGCGGAATACCGCCCAAAATACCCAATGCATTGCGTGTTGGCTTCAGCCAGATGGGGATCAAATCGCTCATCATCAACAGATGCGTGAGCGACTTATGGCAGTTGCGGTCCACCAGAATCGTGCTGCCTGCCGGGGCAGCATACATTCCGACGATCTTATTTGAGGTCGAGGTGCCGTTGGTCACCATGTAGCTCTGTTCCGCACCAAAAGCGCGGGCGATATACTCCTCGGCTTCCAGATGCGGCCCTGTGTGGTCCAGCAGCGACCCCAGTTCCGTTACCGAAATCGAGATATCCGACTTCAGCGTATTGGCGCCAAAAAAGTCATAGAACAAACAGCCGACCGGGCTTTTTTGGAAGGCCGTACCGGCCATATGGCCAGGGGTACAGAAGGTGTACTTTCCCTCTTTCACATAGGTAAACAACGCTTTGGTCAACGGCGGCGTGATGTTGTCGAGGTAGTCATCTGTGTACTGGCGGATGTGAAGAGCAATATCGTCGGCGGCATTCAGCGCATATTCAAAGAAATGCAGCGGCATACGCATTTCATTAATACTGATATCCATCTGGGAATGGGTATTGATAAAGGCATACAGCGGCAGATATTCATTAAGCTGATTGATATCACCACACAGCTCCGGGCTGTTGTGTTCATCCCAGTCAAAAATGACGCCGCTGATGCGGGGATTGTGTTCAATGAGTTTTAGCAGATCGTCATTGTTTTTTGGCCGGATGAGTTGAAAACCCTGCTGACTCAGCGCGACTTCCAGTTCGCGCAAAGGCTCATCTTTATAAAACACGCCATGCGCGCCCATGATCGCCAGAATATTCAATGCACATCTCCCTTATTGTTGAGGCATTGAGTAAGCATAGCGAATGACACGGCTAATCCGCAGTCAGATTCGTGACATAAAAAAAGCGGACCGGAGTCCGCTTTCACACTATCACCTTAAATCAGGCGTAGCCGTAGCTCATCAGACGTTGATAACGGCGATCGAGCAGCTCTTCAGTGCTGAGCCCTTCCAGATCGGCCAGATCGGCCAGCAGTTGCTGTTTCAGCGACTGCGCCATTTCGACAGGATGGCGATGCGCACCACCCAGCGGCTCTGGAATCACCGAGTCAATCAGCTTCAGCTCTTTCAGACGCGGCGCGGTAATGCCCATCGCTTCAGCTGCCATAGGCGCTTTATCCGCGCTTTTCCACAGAATCGACGCACAGCCTTCCGGAGAGATAACAGAGTAAGTGCTGTACTGCAGCATGTTAACTTTGTCACCCACACCAATGGCCAGCGCACCACCGGAACCGCCTTCACCGATGACCGTACAGATCACAGGCACCTTCAGACCGGACATTTCCCGCAGATTACGGGCAATAGCTTCAGACTGACCACGCTCTTCCGCACCAACGCCAGGATAAGCGCCCGGGGTGTCGATAAAAGTGATGATGGGCATCTTGAAACGTTCAGCCATTTCCATCAGGCGCAGCGCTTTGCGATAACCTTCTGGTGCTGGCATGCCAAAATTACGGCGAATCTTCTCTTTGGTTTCACGTCCTTTCTGGTGACCAATGATCATGACCGGGCGACCATCAAGGCGCGCAATCCCGCCCACAATGGCTTTGTCATCCGCATAAGCACGGTCACCCGCCAGCTCATCGAAATCGTCAAAGGCATTGCGCACGTAATCAAAGGTATAAGGACGTAGAGGATGGCGTGCCAGTTGTGCAATTTGCCATGCGCCCAAATCGGCGAAGATTTTACGCGTAAGCTCAACGCTTTTCTCGCGCAGTCGCTTCACTTCTTCGTCGAGATTGACGTGTTTATCGTCCTGACGACCAATCGAGGTTAGCGAATCAATCTTCGCTTCCAGTTCTGCAATTGGCTGTTCAAAATCCAGGTAATTAAGACTCATAATGTTCCTGTTTTAGTCAAACTCCAGTTCCACCTGCTCCGATCCAATTAACGACCGCAAATCGTTGAGTAAACGATCGCTGGGCGAAATTCGCCACGCTGCACCAAAGCGTAGCTTCGCGCGCGCGTCGGCTCTCTGATAGTAGAGATGCACCGGAATTGTCCCTGAACGATGAGGTTCCAGGGACTGACGGAGTCGGTTTAATAGCTGGTCATCAATTTGCCTGTCCGTCAGCGAGATAGCAAGTCCACGGGCGTATTTTTCGCGCGCTTCGTCGATGTCCATGACTTCCCGGGCCGTCATTTTAAGCCCACCACTGAAGTCATCAAAGCTGACCTGTCCGCTGACGATCAGGATACGGTCTTTCTCCAGCAGTTGCTGGTATTTATCTAACGCATCGGTAAATAACATGACTTCGAGACGGCCGGAACGATCGTCAAGTGTACAAATACCAATTCGGTTGCCGCGCTTGGTCACCATTACACGCGCAGCAATCACCAGACCTGCCGCAACGGTAATCTTACCACGATCGGTAGGATGCATATCTTTCAAACGCATCCCGCCAACGTAACGCTCAATTTCTTTTAAATACTGATTAATAGGATGGCCGGTAAGATACAACCCTAAGGTTTCTCGTTCACCATCCAACTGCACCTGTTCCGGCCAGGGCGTCACGCTGGCATAGGACTGTTCTACCTGTTCAGGCTCGTCGGCCAGTACGCCGAACATGTCCGCCTGGCCGATCGCTTCGGCTTTCGCATGCTGATCCGCCGCTTTCAGCGCATCGTTAAGGGCGCTCATTAAAGCAGCGCGATGCGGGCCGAGACGATCGAAGGCACCTGACATGATCAGTTTTTCCATGACCCGACGGTTGATCTTTTTGGTATCGGTGCGCGCGCAGAGATCGAACAGCTCCCGGAAATAACCGCCCTCGTTGCGCGCATCAATGATCGCTTCGATCGGCCCTTCACCGACGCCTTTAATGGCGCCGATGCCGTAAACGATCTCGCCCTCATCATTGACGTGGAACTGATACAGGCCCGAGTTAATATCCGGCGGCAGGACCTTTAGCCCCATGCGCCAGCACTCATCCACCAGGCCAACCACTTTTTCCGTGTTATCCATATCCGCCGTCATGACCGCAGCCATAAATTCGGCCGGATAATGCGCTTTCAGCCACAGCGTTTGATAGGACACCAGCGCATAAGCCGCAGAGTGCGATTTGTTAAAACCGTATCCGGCAAATTTCTCAACCAGATCGAAGATTTTCATCGACAGTTCGCCGTCGATGCCCATCTTTTCCGCGCCCTCTTTAAATACGGAGCGCTGCTTAGCCATCTCTTCGGGTTTCTTTTTACCCATGGCGCGACGCAGCATATCCGCCCCGCCGAGCGTATAGCCAGACAGGACCTGGGCGATCTGCATCACCTGTTCCTGATACAGGATAATGCCGTAGGTCGGCTCGAGAACCGGCTTCAGGCTTTCATGCTGCCACTGGATATCAGGATAGGAGATGGCTTCCCGACCGTGCTTACGGTCGATAAAGTTATCCACCATGCCCGACTGCAACGGGCCAGGGCGGAACAGCGCCACAAGGGCGATCATATCTTCAAAGCAGTCGGGTTTCAGACGTTTGATCAGATCTTTCATGCCGCGCGATTCAAGCTGGAAAACCGCCGTGGTTTCCGCGCGCTGCAGCATATCAAAGCTTTTCTTGTCTTCAAGCGGAATGGTGGCGATATCGATCGGCGGCAACCCCTGCTTTTCACGGCGCGGGTTAATCATCTTCAGTGCCCAGTCGATAATGGTCAGCGTACGCAGTCCCAGGAAGTCAAACTTCACCAGACCGGCATATTCCACATCATTTTTATCGAACTGCGTGACCGGATACTGGCCGTTTTCGTCACAGTACAGTGGCGCAAAATCGGTAATTTTGGTGGGCGCGATCACTACCCCGCCCGCGTGCTTACCGGCGTTTCGCGTAACACCTTCCAGCTTGCGCGCCATATCGATTAGCGCTTTGACTTCCTCATCGGCCTCATAAATTTCCGGCAGTTGCGGCTCTGCAGCAAAGGCTTTTTCCAGCGTCATGCCCGGATCGGGCGGCACCAGCTTTGAAATACGATCGACAAAACCATAGGGATGGCCCAGAACGCGCCCCACGTCGCGGATGACCGCCTTAGCCGCCATCGTACCGAAAGTAATAATCTGAGACACTGCTTCGCGGCCGTACATGTCGGCCACGTGTTCAATCACCTGGTCACGTTTCTCCATGCAAAAATCGACGTCGAAGTCGGGCATGGAAACACGTTCTGGGTTCAGAAAACGTTCGAACAGCAGATCGAATTCGAGCGGATCGAGGTCAGTGATCTTGAGCGCATAGGCGACTAAGGATCCCGCACCAGAACCACGGCCTGGCCCAACCGGCACGCCGTTATCTTTCGACCACTGGATAAACTCCATCACGATCAGGAAGTAGCCTGGGAACCCCATCTGGTTAATAACGTTGAGTTCCACTTCCAGACGTTCGTCATATTCCGGCCGCTTTTCGGCCCGTTCGGCTTCATCCGGAAACAGCATCGCGAGGCGCTCTTCCAGCCCCTCGCGGGATTTCACCACTAAAAAGTCTTCTGTGGTCATATCCCCTGTCGGGAACTGGGGCAGAAAGTATTCACCCAGCCGGACCGTGACGTTACAACGCTTAGCAATCTCTACGCTGTTTTCCAGCGCTTCAGGGATGTCCGCGAACAGCTCGCACATCTCCTCTTCGCTGCGCATGTATTGCTGAGGACTGTAATTGCGTGGGCGTTTCGGATCGTCGAGCGTGTAACCATCATGAATGGCAACGCGAATTTCGTGAGCGTCGAAGTCTTCTTCATTGATGAAGCAGACTTCATTCGTGGCAACAACGGGGATCCCTTCTGCAATCGCCAGCTCAACCGCCGCATGCAGATAGCTCTCCTCATCAGGACGACCGGTACGGACCAGCTCCAGGAAGTAGCGATCGGCAAAATGCTGTTGATAGAAAGCCAGGCAGTCAGACACCAGCGCGCTGTTCCCTCTTAGCAGGCTGCGGCCAACATCCCCTCGACGGCCCCCAGACAGCAGAATCAGTCCTTCCTGCAGTTCCGCCAGCCAGTCGCGATCGATAATCGGGCCAGCAATACCGTAACCCCGTTGGTAAGCACGGGAAATCAGCAGTGTCAGATTCTGATAGCCGGTATTATTTGCCGCCAGCACGGTAATCTGGGTCAGCTCATCGCCCATCAACTCGCTGGCAACGTTAAAATCTGCCCCGATAATCGGCTTAACCCCTGCCCCGTGCGCACCTCCGTAAAATTTCACCAGCCCGCAAAGATTGGTGAAGTCGGTAATCGCGATGGCTGGCATACCCAGCGCAGCCGCTTTCTTGATCAACGGGCCGGTTTTCGCCAGGCCGTCGACCATGGAATAGTCGCTGTGTACGCGCAGATGTATAAAACGGGGTTCGGCCATATCAGTTTCCGGTTAAAACAGGTTCGGATTAGCGCAGCGTGGTCAGGCTGCTCGCCAGTACATCGGCATCAATCAGCGCATTACGTACCGGCGCAAAGCTGCGGCGGTGATGAGGGGTCGCACCGTACTGCGTCAATTTTTCCATGTGTAACGCCGTAGGATAACCTTTATGCTGCGCAAAACCATACTGCGGAAACAACAAATCCAGCTCTGCCATTTCACGATCGCGCGTGACCTTGGCGATGATGGAGGCGGCGCTGATTTCGGCGACCAGGCTGTCGCCCTTCACCACCGCCAGAGAAGGCATCGGCAACGCCGGACAGCGATTGCCGTCAATCAGCACAAAGTCTGGCGTGATGGACAGGCCAGCGACCGCGCGCTGCATCGCCAGCATCGTGGCGTGCAGGATATTCAGGCGGTCAATCTCGTCCGGTTCTGCGCGCCCCAGGCTCCAGGCGAGCGCTTTCTCTTGGATTTGATCAAACAGCGCGAGACGGCGTTTTTCTGACAGTTTTTTGGAGTCTGCCAGGCCCGGGATGGGGTTCGCCGGATCGAGAATGACGGCAGCGGTCACCACCGCGCCAACCAGTGGGCCGCGCCCCACTTCGTCCACACCCGCAATCAGCCGGGCGTCAGGGTAAATAAAATCAGCCATTAGCGAGCTCCAGTACCGCATTGGCGGCTTGTTCATCCGCATTCCAGCGAATCTGCTGATGCAATTCGTGGAAGGTCTGCAATAGCGTTTCGCGTTCACGACTGGCGTGTAACAGCGGATCCAGCGCCGCTGCCAGCGCTTCAGGCTGACATTCATCCTGCAACAGCTCTTTGACCAGCTCGCGCCCGGCCAGCAGATTCGGCAAAGAGACGTAATCTGTTTTGACCAGTCGTTTAGCCAGCCAGAAGGTGAACGGCTTCATGCGGTAGCCCACCACCATCGGGCATTTTGCCAGCATGCACTCCAGCGCCGCCGTCCCCGAAGCCAGTAGCGCAGCATCACTTGCCACCATGGCTTCCCTGCCCTGACCATCCAGCAGATGCATCGGCAGCTCAGGCGCGACCTCCGCTTTAATTTTTTCAAACTGTTCGCGGCGCTTCGCGTTGACCAGGGGCACGACAATTTCCAGCGCCGGATAGTGCGTACGCAGACGCTGAGCGGTTTTAAGGAAATCCGCACTCAGCATTTCGACTTCGGCACCCCGGCTGCCGGGAAGCAATGCCAGACAGAGCGCGTGCTCGCCTATGCCAAGATGGCGTCGAGCGGCGGCCTTATCGGGCTGTAACGGCATGGCATCTGCCATGGTATGACCAATAAAGCGACAGGGAACGTTGAAACGGTCGTAGAAGGCTTTTTCAAACGGCAGGAACGCCAATACCAGATCGGTATTGCGGCCGATTTTAAAGACGCGCTTTTGTCGCCAGGCCCAGACAGAGGGGCTGACGTAATGAATGGTGCGAATGCCTGCGCGTTTGAGATGACCTTCCAGGGTGATGTTGAAATCCGGCGCATCAATACCGACAAAGACGTCAGGCTGAAGCGTGGTAAAGCGCTGCGTAAGATCGCGACGAATGCTTAATAAACGCCGTAACCGCCCCAGCACCTCCACAATGCCCATCACCGCCAGCTCTTCCATCTCGTACCAGACTTCGCAACCTTCGGCCTGCATTAGCGGACCCGCGACGCCAACAAAACGGGCATCGGGATGACGCGCTTTTAATGCCCGAATCAGGCCTGCGCCAAGGATGTCGCCAGAGGTTTCTCCGGCGACAAGTGCTATCGTTAGGGGACGCGCTGACATGAATTAGCGAATTAATCCACGCGTTGAACGTGCAAAGAAGTCGTAGAAAGGCTGCACTTCACTGTGTTGCTGAGCAATCGCCTCGATTTCCGGTTTGACTTCATCCAGCGTTCTGCCGCTGCGATAGAGCAACTTGTAGGCGTTGCGGATAGCGTGCAGTGCTTCTTTGCTGAAGCCACGACGCTTCAGGCCTTCAATGTTGATGCCGAAGGGCGTGGCATGGTTGCCCTGCGCGATAACATACGGCGGTACATCCTGAGCCACGCCTGAACAACCACCAACCATCACATGTGCGCCAATGGTGCACCACTGATGCACCGCCGTCATGCCACCGATAATGGCGAAATCGTCCACCGTGACATGGCCGCCCAACGTGGCGTTGTTGGCCATAATGCAGCGGTTGCCAATGACACAGTCATGCGCGATATGGACGTTAACCATCAACAGATTGTCACTGCCGACAACCGTGACATTTGTGCCCTGAGTCGTGCCACGATGAATAGTGACGCTTTCACGGATACGGTTGCGGTCGCCGATTTCAACTCGGGTAGGTTCACCGGCGTATTTCAGATCCTGATTCACTTCACCGATAGAAGCAAACTGATAGATCTGATTATCTTTACCGATACGCGTATGGCCGTTTACCACCACGTGTGACTTAAGGACGGTTCCCTCACCAATCTCGACATTAGCCCCGATAAAACAGAAAGGACCAATATGAACGCCGGGGCCGATAACAGCCCCGTCTTCGATGACTGAACTGGGATGGATGTTGGCAGTTGGATCAATCACGAATTATGCCTCCCGGCTACGGGCACACATCATGGTCGCTTCACAGACGATTTTACCGTCAACAGTCGCTACGCCATTGAAGCGAGTCAGACCACGGCGGGTTTTCTCGAAGGTCACTTCCATAATCATTTGATCGCCCGGTACGACCGGACGCTTGAAACGGGCATTATCAATGCCAGCAAAATAATACAGCTCGCCTGGCTCCAGTTTACCCACGCTTTTAAATGCCAGAATGCCGGTGGCCTGTGCCATCGCTTCCAGAATCAGAACGCCGGGAAAAATCGGTTTACCAGGGAAATGCCCCTGGAAAAACGGTTCGTTAAAGGAGACGTTCTTTACCGCGCGCAGATATTTGTTTTCTTCAAAATCCAGCACCCGATCTACCAGCAGAAACGGATAACGGTGCGGCAGCAGCTCTAAAATCTCTTCAATTTGCAGAGTATGAGTTTCAGTAGTCAAAATACTCTTCCTGTCCTAAAAATCTGATGACATCAATAACACGGCCTGCACCGATCATCATGATCGTTGGCAGGCCGCAAATAGTTTCCGTGGCGCCGGGCTTCCCTGCTTACACTGTTATTATGAAAGCCGGTCAGTCATGGGATGGCATTTAGTCGTCTTTACCGACTTTCCGCTCGATGGCTTTTAAGCGTTTGCTTAATTCATCGATATTCATCACCAACGCTGCAGTTTTGCGCCAGGTTTTGTTGGGCTGTAATGGAATGCCTGAGGAGTATACACCAGGTTCTGTTATCGGACGCATAACCATGCCCATACCGGTTACGGTTACTTTGTCACAGATTTCCATATGGCCGTTGATGACGCTGGCACCGCCAATCATACAATAACGACCAATTTTTAAACTACCCGCCATGATCACACCGCCAGCAACCGCAGTATTGTCGCCAATAACCACGTTGTGAGCAATCTGACATTGGTTATCTATGATAACACCATTGCCGATCAGAGTGTTATCCAGCGCACCACGATCGATAGTGGTACAGGCACCGATTTCGACCCGATCGCCGATGATGACCGAACCCAACTGCGGTATTTTCACCCAGTTGCCACGATCGTTAGCATAACCGAATCCATCTGAACCTATCACCGTGCCGGACTGAATCAGACAATCCTGACCAATCTGCACCTCATGGTAAACGGAGACGTTAGCCCATAAACGCGAGCCGTTGCCGATACGGGTTTTTTTGCCAACAAAACAGCCAGGGCCGATGACCACGTTGTCACCGAGTACCACGTCGGACTCAATAACGGCATTTGCGCCGATGGACACATTCTCACCCAGTCTGGCACTGGAATCGATCACGGCGCTCGGCGCAATGTGCTGCGCAGGCTGCGGCGTCGTATCCAGTAACTGCGCCATGCGCGCATAGGTAAGATAGGGGTTTTTAACAACCAGCGCGGCGGTTTTACACCACTCCAGATCCGCTTCCGTCAGCACCACGGCTGATGCCTGGATCAGGGCGAGCTGCTCGCGGTAACGGCTGTTGGCAAGAAACGTGATTTGACCAGTGGTGGCGGATTGCATAGAAGCAATGCCGGAGATGACGATATCGCCATCTCCGTGCAATTCTGCATCCAACTGCTGGGCTAAATCAGCCAGTCGAATTGATGACATCAATTATTTAACCTGCTTAGCAACTTCATCAGTGATGTCTTTAACATCAGAACCCGAATACAGCACAGCCTGAGAATTCAGCACCAGGTCATAGCCGCCGCTTTTGGCAACCGACTGAACAGCGGTCTGGATTTTTTCCAGCAGCTTGTTACGCTCCTGAACCTGACGGGTCTGGTTGTCTTTCTCAAACGCGTCGGCTTTTGCCTGGAAAGCATTACGCTCAGAGTCAATCTGCTTCTCTTTCTTGCTGCGCTCGCTCGCCTTCATGGTTGGCGCGTTACGCTGCAGATCCTGCATTTCCTGCTGGATTTTGTCGTGCTGAGAACGGAGTTCTGCCGCGCGGCCCTGGAATTCACTCTCGAGCTGCTTGGTGATAGTGGCGCGCTGAGGTGATTTCTGGAAAACCTGGCTCAGATCCACAGTTGCGACTTTATCCGCCGCCTGTGCGCCAGCAGAAGCAGCCAATGCAACACCCAGAGTAACTGCACATAACAACTTTTTCACTATAAACTCCTTACCCTCAACATGTATGTTTGCAGCGTGGAGCATAACAATGCCCCACGTGTGCAAGCTAATTTTTTAACATCCCTGTACAGAACATTACCAGGTTTTACCGATGTTAAACTGGAACTGCTCTGACTTATCTCCCTCAACTTTCTTAACCGGCTGGGCATAGGAGAAGACTAACGGCCCCAGCGGTGACATCCACTGTAAAGACACACCGGTCGAAACGCGAATGTTGTTCGGATCGCTGTAGTCAGGAATACCGGCAGCGCGCGTCTCCGCCGTGTTCTGCCATTTGGTATCCCAGACGGTACCCGCATCCACAAACAGTGAAGTGCGGACGGAATTCGAATATTTCTCACTCAGGAACGGTGTTGGCGTGATCAGCTCAAGGCTGGCAATCGCCATCGCGTTACCCCCGATGGCATCGCTTGACTTACAGATACCGTTAGGATCGCTCAGGTTACAGTATGACGAGCCATTGTTCAGGTAAGCCGCTTTCGGACCGATGGTATTGGACTGGAACCCGCGCACGGTACTGGAACCGCCGGCGTAGAAGTTCTCATAGAACGGCATCTCTTTACCGCTAATGCCGTCACCGTAGCCCACACGACCGCGACCTAACACAACCCAGGTATGATCTTTATTGATCGGAACATACTGCTGGCTGTCCAGGGTCATTTTGTAGAACTGATTATCTGAACCCGGAATCGTGACTTTACCGTTCAGGTTGGTACGGTTACCTGAGGTTGCAAAGAAACCACGGTCGAGCGTGTTATAGGTCCAGCCATAGTTAAAGGTGAAGTCGTCAGCAGAGAAGTCACCGTTGCTGTTCAACTGCTGTGGCTTACCGACCGAGTCAAGATAACGCCACATCGCAACCTGTGGACGCATGTCTGACAGATCGTTATGGACATAGCCCAGACCGACGCGCAGCGAGTTGTTCTCGTTGATTGGGAAGCCCAATGTACCGTCTGTACCATAACTTCTGTTGGTATAGCCGGAGAGATCGGCGTTGCTGGCCTTAAAGTTGTTGTAGAACACCCGGCCGCCCAGACTCACACCGTCAACGGTAAAGTAGGGATCGGTCAGAGAGAATTCTGCATAGGTCTGGTAATCGTTTTTAGTGCCGCTAATCCCCACGGTGTTACCGGTGCCGAGCCAGTTATCCTGGGTAACACCGACCTGGAAACTCACACCACTTTCTGTACCGTAGCCGACGCCAAAGTTAAAGGTACCGGTATTGCGTTCTTTAACTTTATAGACCACGTCAACCTGGTCAGGTGAGCCGGGAACGCGCTGCGTATCCACGTCAACGGTTTCAAAATAGCCCGTACGGTTCAGACGCTCTTTGCCCTGATCGACCAGGTCGCTGCCCAGCCAGGCGCCTTCCATCTGACGCATTTCACGACGTAGTACGGCATCTTTCGATGTATCGTTACCTTCGAAGCGCACTTTACGCACGTAGTAGCGATTACCCGCATCGACGTTGATATGCAGCTTAACGGTTTTATCCGCATCGTTAATTTCAGGCTGTGTTACAACACGTGGGTAGGCATAGCCGTAGCGACCCAGCAGTTTCTTGATGTCATCTTCCATCGACGTGACTTTCGTGCCGTTATACAGCTCGCCCGCCGGAATTTTGGTCAGATGTTCGATTTCGGCCGAATGACCCGCCATGCTGCCGTTGACGATTACACCCGCAATCTTGTACTGATCGCCTTCGGTAATGTTCACGGTGATGTAGATGCCTTTCTTATCCGGCGTCAGGCTGACCTGCGTCGAATCAATGTTGAAACGCGCATAGCCCCGATCCAGATAGAAGCTGCGCAGGGTTTCAAGGTCACCCGCCAGTTTCTGCTTCTGGTATTTACGGTCGGCCACCACGTTCCACCACGGCACTTCGTCACGCAACTGGAAGCGGGAAATGAGCTCGTCTGAGCTAAACGCTTTGTTACCCACGATGTTGATCTGCTGAATTTTGGCAGAAACACCTTCGGTAAACACCAGTTTCAAATCGACGCGGTTACGCGGCAGCGGAGTGACGACGGCTTTAACGCTGGCAGTGTATTTGCCCACGCTGTAGTAGAAGTCTTCCAGGCCCTTCTCAATGGAAGAGATGGTCGTGCGGTCCAGCGCTTCACCGACGCGCACGCCTGAGGCTTCAAGGTTTTGTTTGAGCTGATCGTCTTTAACCGCTTTGTTACCGCTGAAGGTAATGCTGGCGATGGTGGGACGTTCTTTGACCTGAACAATCAGCGTATTACCATCTCGCAGGACCTGAACATCCTCAAAGTTGCCAGTTGCGAACAGGGAGCGAATGGTATTTCTGACGTCATCGTCATTCACCGTATCGCCAACCCGAACTGGCATGCTCAGCAGAGCCGCGCCGACGGCGACTCGCTGCAGCCCTTCGAAATGAATGTCCTTCACCACGAAATCGTCTGCACCGTAAACGGTGGCGCTGCTAAACAGCAGCGACGCTATGAGCAACTTTTTCATCGCCATCGTTATTATGCGTTTTCCTAACACATCCCACGTAAGCTCGCGTTCCAGCGGTTACAAACGTGAGAAATCATTGAAAAGTGCAAGCCCCATTAACATCACCAGCAGTATTGAACCGATGCGGTAACTAAAGTCTTGAACTCGCTCGGACACCGGTCCCCCTTTGATCTTTTCGATCGCCAGGAAGAGCAAGTGCCCACCATCTAAAACCGGTAGCGGGAACAGGTTGATGATCCCTAAGTTGACGCTAATCAACGCCAGGAACATCAGGTAGTAAATCATTCCATACTCGGCTGACAAACCTGCACCTTGCGCAATCGAAATCGGGCCGCTCAGGTTGTTCAGCTTCACATCGCCGGTTATTAACTTGCCCAACATAGAGACGGTCAGCTTCATTAACTGCCAGGTTTTTACACTGGCTTCGCCAATGGCTGAAAACGCACCATATTGTCTTACCGTTTTATACTCGTCTGGCAGCGGTACGACCCGGGGGATCACCCCCGCAAACCCTTGTGCTTTGTTGCCAGGCTTCGCTTCAGGCGTCAGAGTTAACTGCACCGCGTCACCGTTGCGATCGACCTCAAGAGCAATACTTTTTCCTGGGTTATCCCGAACCTGGGTAGCAAAAGGTTGCCACTGCGATAATAACTGACCATCGACTTTAACGATCCTGTCGCCAGCTTGCAAACCGGCTGCACTGGCAGGCGAATTCTTTTGCACTTCAGCCAGGGTCGTTTCAATCTGCGGGCCCCGGGGACGAATGCCCAGTGCGACAACAGGGTCCTGCTTATCAGGTTCGAACTGCCAGTTGCGCAAATCGAGCTGTTTTTGCTGCGTTCCCTGTTCGCCAAAACGACCCACTGTTAATGTCGTGCTGGCATCACCGATTTTACCGATCAATGCCATACGCACAGCTTCCCAGTCAGGCGTTTCGATACCGTCAACGGCCTTAAGTTCCGTCCCGGGTGTAATTTGCGCTTCTGCGGCGACCGAACCGTTCAGAATTTCACCAACTACCGGTTTGATACCCGGCACGCCGTGGATGAACACGACCCAATAGGCAAAGATAGCAAACAGGAAATTGGCAATCGGGCCGGCAGCAATAATAGACGCGCGCTGCCAAATCGCTTTATTGTTAAACGCCTGGTGCCGAAGCTCGGCGGGTACGCTTTCTACCCGCTCGTCCAGCATTTTGACATAACCGCCCAGTGGAATGAGCGCAATCACAAATTCGGTGCCGTGACGATCCCGGCGTTGCCATAGCGCCTTGCCAAAGCCGATAGAAAAGCGCTCTACTCTCACACCGCAACGCCGCGCCACCCAAAAATGACCAAACTCATGCACGGTGATTAACACGCCCAGTGCAATGATAAATGCGGCAAAACTCCAGATTACGCTTAACATCGTCGCTTGCCCTTAAAGTGTCTGAAACACCAACAGCAATAAACAGGCAAATACCGGCACTGCTGCTGTCAGGCTGTCGATGCGGTCAAGAATACCGCCATGTCCGGGAATCAGGCTCCCGCTGTCTTTAATTCCGGCCTCGCGTTTAAACATGCTCTCCGTTAAATCGCCCAGTACCGAAGCAAGGGTAGAAATTACGGCGCAGATCACCAGCGTGCCGGTTGGAACGGAAAGCGGCGCAAAACTGGCGAACAGGACGGCAATCAGCGCAGAAGAGATCAGTCCGCCCAGAAAACCTTCCCAGGTTTTACCAGGCGACACTTTTGGCGCCAGCTTATGTTTGCCAAACAGTTTGCCGAACATGTAGGCACCGGAATCGGCGCCCCATACCAGAAACATAACAAACAGCAACCACCAGGCACCGGCAAAGTGATCGGCTTCGTAATGATACTGGCGGAGGGCCATCATGCCCCAGAAGAAAGGAATCACCGTTAAGGCACCAAACAGCAGACGCAAGGGTCGGGAGGTACGCCATAACCCAGCAGAGGCAGGATAGAACAGAACCAGTAGCAGCGCGGCAATCCACCAGGCCAGTGAGGCCCACAGCCAGCCCGCCACCTGCGGCAGGCGCGCGTTATGTTCGTAGGGAGGAAGCGTAAACAGCATCAGCGTCAAAGCCAGACCGCATATCAGCGCAAGCCAGATCCGTTGCTGACGCGATGCCATACCAGACAACTGCCCCCATTCCCAGGCGGCAAGCATGCAGATAATAATCGTAATAATTGCAAAGCCAACAGGCGGTAACCAGAACAATGCAGCGATCACCAGCGGGATGAGAATCAGCGCGGTGATCAGACGAGACTTCAGCAAAGGTTACCCCCAGATTGCTCAGGCGCCGCCTGGTGCAGCGCCGCCAAAGCGTCGCTCCCGCAGAGAGAATGCATTCAGTGCACCTTCAAAAACGTGTTCATCAAAATCCGGCCAGAGCACATCAGTAAAATAGAATTCCGCATAGGCAATTTGCCACAACAGGAAGTTGCTAATCCGATGCTCTCCCCCGGTCCTTATCACTAAATCCACTGGCGCCAGCTGATTCATACACAGTTGCGACGTCAGACTCTCTTCGGTTATCTGATCAGGGCGTAACAAGCCTTCCTGAACCTGCTCAGCCAACTTTTTAACGCCTTCGATAATATCCCATCGTCCGCCGTAGTTCGCAGCAATGTTTAGCGTCAGTCGATCGTTATTCTCCGTCAGCGCTTCTGCCCGACGGACACGTTCCTGAATGCGGGGACTGAAGCGGCTGATATCGCCAATGATGCGTAAGCGAACATTATGTTTGTGCAGGCTTTTCACTTCACTATCCAGCGCCCAGACAAACAGCTCCATCAAAGCAGTGACTTCCTGCGCAGGACGGCTCCAGTTTTCGCTACTAAAGGCATAAAGCGTTAACGCTTCAAGATGATTACTGACGGCAAAGCTAACGGCGCGACGGACTGATTTCACGCCCGCTTTGTGACCGGAGATACGCAGTTTTCCCTGGTTCTTAGCCCAACGGCCATTGCCATCCATGATGATAGCGACGTGGCGTGGACCGGTTCCCTGTTGGTCATCGGTGTTGTTGTGATTTTCAGACGACATAACGCGTAATCAATTCCTTTCATCAGAAATGCTGTGGTTTCTGAATACATTGCGCCCGGTACAAATCCCGGCACTGTCTGCCAGGCCACACCGAATTTGGTGACAGACCGTTAAACGCGAGCCAGCGACTATAACATTTTCACCTGAAGCGAACAAATAGCCTCAACGCAATCGTTGTTATGCCGTGAAACGTGGCAACATTTCGGTCGCAGCGGCGCGTGCCATACGATCGATTTCGATGACAGCGTCCACTGAATCCGGTTCCTGGCCGTGCTGCGATGACAGCACTGCGCTGTTTAACGCGGCGATATCGGTAAAACGAATTCGCTGATTCAGGAACGCCGCCACGGCGATCTCATTGGCAGCATTAAGCGTGGTGGTGGCCGCCTGCCCGGCCTCGCAGGCATCAATTGCCAGTTTCAGACAGGGGTAACGGCCAAAATCAGGTTCTGAGAACGTCAGCGCCGACATGCGGGTAAAGTCCAGCGGTGTGACCCCAGCGTGTGTACGCGCTGGCCAGGCCATACTGTGGGCGATAGGGGTTCGCATGTCAGGTGAACCTAACTGTGCCAGCACGCTGCCATCGCAGTAACGCACCATGGAGTGGATCACCGATTGGGGGTGCAAAATCACTTCCATCTGCGCGGCACTGGCGTTGAACAACCAACGCGCTTCAATGTATTCAAGACCTTTATTCATCATGGTGGCCGAATCAACAGAGATTTTACGCCCCATTGACCAGTTCGGATGTGCACAAGCCTGATCTGGCGACATGTTGCGCAGATCCGCTAAATTTGCGTCACGAAAAGGGCCACCCGATCCCGTAAGAATAATCGACTCAATGCCGTTACTCTGCAGATCAGCGTATCCTAACTGATGCTGGATGGTAGCGGGCAAACTCTGAAAAATCGCATTGTGCTCGCTGTCTACCGGCAACAGCTGCGCCTTATGCTGGCGCACCGCCTCCATAAATAAACGACCGCACGTCACCAGCGATTCTTTATTCGCCAGCAGGACCGTTTTACCCGCGCGAATGGCAGCCAGCGTCGGTAACAGACCTGAGGCGCCTACAATCGCCGCCATCACCTGGTCAACCTCATCCAGCGCGGCCAGTTCACAGGCTGCCTGAACGCCGGAGAGCACTTCAGTATTGACCTTTAATGCTCTCAGTCGCTCACGTAGCGCAGCAGCGGCTTCTTCGTCTGCCATCGCCGCATAGCGGGGTTGAAACTGTACGCACTGCTCAGCCATCAGGGCCACGTTTTTACCGGCAACCAGCGCCGTGATCTGATAGCGCGTAGGATTGGCGCTGACCACTGCCAACGTGCTGGTGCCTATCGAACCGGTTGAACCGAGCAGAGTTAATCGCTTCATAATGCTGTCCATGTAGAGGTGAAAGCGTGGGGCACAATGTAAAACGCCGCCAGAGGTGACATTCTGTCAGAATGCCTCTCTGTACGGCGTTTGGGTCGGCGAGGATGGAATCAGAAGTCCATCAACTCCGCTTCTTTTTCGGCCAGTGCCGCATCAACTTTCTTGATGTGCGCATCGGTCATTTTCTGGATTTCGTCCTGCGAACGACGTTCGTCGTCTTCGCTGATTTCTTTATCTTTCAGCAACGCTTTGATTTTATCGTTGGCGTCGCGACGAACGTTACGTACAGACACACGTCCCTGCTCGGCTTCACCGCGTACGATTTTAATCAGATCTTTACGACGCTCTTCCGTCAGCGCAGGGAGCGGAACACGAATGTCCGAACCCGCTGAGTTTGGGTTGAGGCCAAGATCGGACGCCATAATCGCTTTTTCAACGGCCGGGCCGAGAGAGCGATCAAACACGTTGATTTTCAGCGTGCGGGAGTCTTCAACGGTAACGGAAGCCAGCTGACGCAGTGGCGTCGGCGTACCGTAATATTCAACGATAATGCCGTCGAGCAGTGAAGGTGAAGCACGGCCTGTGCGTACCTTGCTGATAGTGGTTTTGAATGCCTCGACGCATTTGTCCATGCGCGTATCAGCATCTTTTTTAATGTCGTTAATCACGTTAAAACCCTTGGATTCGGTTTGACCTGGCCAGTTCCGGCATCACCGGAAGCGGGATCGATAATCATCGATAATCCTGACTGGTGCACGGCTAAACATTACCGCACTGACAGAATATACCTTATTTTATCTCGCCTCGGGTATTAATGCGTAATCAGGGTACCTTCTTTTTCACCCATCACTACGCGACGCAATGCGCCAGGTTTGTTCATATTGAAAACGCGGATTGGCAGTTTATGATCGCGCGCCAGCGTAAACGCGGCGAGATCCATCACTTTAAGCTCTTGATCCAGCACTTCCGCATAAGTCAGTTTTTCATACAGCGTTGCATCAGGGTGCTTCACCGGGTCGGCCGAGTAAACACCGTCAACTTTCGTGGCTTTCAGCACCACATCCGCTTCGATTTCAATACCACGCAGACAGGCGGCTGAATCCGTCGTGAAGAAAGGATTGCCCGTACCCGCAGAAAAGATAACCACACGGTTATTACGTAACAGGCTGATGGCTTCTGCCCAGCTATAGTTATCGCAAACGCCGTTGAGGGGAATCGCGGACATCAAACGGGCATTGACGTACGCGCGGTGCAGTGCATCACGCATCGCCAGGCCGTTCATTACCGTAGCAAGCATCCCCATGTGGTCACCCACAACGCGGTTCATGCCTGCCTGCGCCAGGCCGGCTCCGCGGAACAGGTTACCGCCGCCAATCACAACGCCCACCTGGATACCCAGCTCGACCAGTTCTTTGACTTCCTGAGCCATGCGGTCAAGCACGCTCGCGTCGATACCAAAACCCTCTGCACCTTGAAGTGCTTCGCCACTGAGTTTTAGCAGGATACGTTGATAAACAGGTTTTGCGTTGGTCGCCATGGTCAATTCGTCCTGGAAGATATGATGAATAAGAAGTAATTCCGATCAATCATCCGCTTAGAGCAAAAGAATTACTATTGGGATGAAACTGAAAATGTATCTTTTGCCTGTGGCAGACAAAAAAGAACCGCCATCTGGCGGTTCTTTCAGATCATTAAGACTGTTTGGACATTGCTGCAACTTCAGCAGCAAAATCAGTCTCAACTTTTTCGATGCCTTCACCCACTTCAAAGCGGATGAAGTTGATCACGTCAGCGCCCTGCTCTTTCAGCGCCTGGCCAACAGTTTTGCTTGGATCGATAACAAATGCCTGACCGGTCAGAGAGACTTCACCGGTGAATTTCTTCATACGGCCTTCAACCATCTTCTCTGCGATTTCTTTTGGCTTACCAGACTGCATCGCGATGTCCAGCTGAACCTGGTATTCTTTATCAACCACTTCCGCAGAAACGTCTTCTGGCTTAACAAACTCAGGTTTGCTTGCCGCAACGTGCATGGCGATTTGTTTGATCAGATCTTCGTTAGCGCCTTTGGCAGAAACCAGAACGCCGATACGTGCGCCGTGCAGGTAGCTGCCCAGTTCTTCGCCTTCCAGAAGAGCAACGCGACGAATGTTGATGTTCTCGCCGATTTTAGCAACCAGAGCAACGCGTTCTTCTTCGAACTGTGCTTTCAGCACTTCAACGTCGGTGATGCAGCCAGCCGCAGCAGCGTCAAGAACTTTATCAGCAAACGCCTGGAAACCGCCGTCTTTTGCTACGAAGTCAGTCTGGCAGTTCACTTCCAGAATCACACCGTAGTTACCAACGATTTTGGTTTTGATTACGCCATCAGCAGCAACGTTACCCGCTTTTTTCGCTGCTTTAATTGCGCCAGACTTACGCATGTTTTCAATCGCCAGCTCGATGTCGCCGCTCGCTTCAGTCAGCGCTTTTTTGCAGTCCATCATGCCTGCGCCAGTACGCTCACGCAGTTCTTTTACCAATGCAGCGGTAATTTCAGCCATTCCAGAATCCTCGGTTCGTACCTGAGCACAAGTGCATCAGAAGGTACTTATTTGCGGAAAATTTACTCTGTCCCGCCGTCCTGAACAGGGGCGTAACAGACTTGGATAAAATAAAGGGGCCATGTTTGGCCCCTTGCAGATCACATCTGAATGCTAAGGGCTCTTATGCAGAGCAAACCTTAATTAAGCGTTTTCTAAAGACGCTTCTTCAGCCTGCTCAGCCAGATCCTGAGAGCGGCCTTCGCGAACGGTGGTCGCAACGGCAGTCAGGTACAGGTTGATAGCACGGATCGCATCGTCGTTACCTGGGATAACGTAATCAACGCCATCTGGATCAGAGTTAGTATCAACGATAGCAAATACTGGGATACCCAGGTTGTTTGCTTCTTTGATTGCGATGTGTTCGTGGTCAGCATCGACAACAAACAGTGCATCCGGCAAACCGCCCATGTCTTTGATACCGCCCAGGCTGTTTTCCAGCTTGGCCAGTTCACGAGCGCGCATCAGCGCTTCTTTCTTGGTCAGTTTGTCGAAAGTGCCGTCCTGAGACTGAGTCTCAAGCTCTTTCAGACGTTTGATAGACTGACGAACGGTTTTCCAGTTGGTCAGCATGCCACCCAACCAGCGGTGGTTTACGAAGAACTGGTCGCAGCTCAGTGCAGACTCTTTGATCGCTTCGGCAGCCGCGCGCTTAGTACCAACGAACAGAATCTTACCTTTACGGGAAGAGATTTTGGTCAACTCAGCCAGAGCGTCGTTGAACATTGGTACAGTTTTCTCAAGGTTGATGATGTGAACTTTGTTACGCGCACCGAAAATGAATGGCTTCATTTTTGGGCACCAGTAACGGGTCTGGTGACCGAAGTGAACACCAGCCTTGAGCATATCGCGCATGGAAACAGTTGCCATGATTACTACCTCTAGTTTAATTGGGGTTGGGCCTCCATGTATCCCATACAACCGACCTCTTTCAAGGCACCCCGGCGTATGTGTCGATACATGTGTGTTTTATTACACATAGTGAGATTAGTGCGTTTCCCGCTGACCTTAATGGCCATACAGAGAATCGTCGGCGCGCTTTATACCATAATCACGCTTTGGACGCCAATAAATGTTCGCTTACTGCCTGTGGGGCGTTCTCTGTTTGGCAGCCCTTTTGGCTTGCTGTTAACATGAGAGCACAGCATTCATTATCGCTGAAAATTTCAGCAGCAGCGGAATAATTTAATGGCAATCTCAATTAAAACCCCCGAAGAAATCGAAAAAATGCGCGTCGCTGGCCGCCTCGCCGCCGAAGTGTTAGAAATGATCGAACCCCATGTCCAGCCTGGCGTGACCACGGGTGAACTGGATCGTCTTTGCCACGAACACATTACGCAGCATCAGCAGGCGATTTCTGCCTGCCTGGGTTACCACGGTTTTCCGAAATCCGTCTGCATCTCGGTAAATGAAGTGGTCTGTCACGGTATTCCGAGCGACGATCGTCCGTTGAAAGATGGCGACATCGTTAACATCGACGTGACCGTGATTAAAGACGAGTACCACGGCGATACCTCGAAAATGTTTATCGTCGGCAAGCCGACGATCCAGGGTGAGCGCCTGTGCCGCGTCACTCAGGAAAGCCTTTATTTATCACTGCGTCTGGTGAAGCCGGGTATTCGCTTGCGCGAGCTGGGCCGCGCTATCCAGAAATATGTTGAAGCGAATGACTTCTCAGTGGTGCGTGAATACTGCGGTCATGGCATTGGCAAGGGCTTTCATGAAGAGCCACAGGTTCTGCACTACGATGCAGACGACAGCGGTGTCGTCCTGCAGGCCGGCATGACCTTTACCGTGGAACCTATGGTGAACGCCGGTGACTATCGGATTCGTACCATGAAAGATGGCTGGACGGTGAAAACCAAAGATCGCAGCTTGTCGGCGCAGTACGAGCATACTATTGTGGTGACGGATAACGGCTGTGAGATTTTAACCCTGCGTAAAGACGACACCCTTCCCGCGGTGTTAGTTAACCAGGCGTAATTCCTCCCCTGATAAAAGGCCGGCGCTCTGCCGGTTTTTTTTATGGTTACTGATGAGAACGCTGCATGAGCCTGTCGCAAGAAGTGAAAAACGGTCTGAATGATTCGCCTGGCGAGTGGCAGGACGATCAGCTATCACGTGAAATACTCAGGCAGCGCCTGGAGTGCTTTCAACAGCACCTGGCGGCGGCCTTTGATAGCGGTGAGGCGGCAGAGAATCTGATTCAAGCCCGAACCCTGTTTATCGATCGCCTTCTGCGCCGCCTGTGGCGTTACTTTGGCTTCGACAGGATGAAATCCATCGCTCTGGTTGCTGTCGGGGGTTATGGTCGCGGTGAGCTTCACCCGCTTTCCGATATTGACATATTGATTCTCAGCCGTCAGCCGCTTAACGACGAGGCCGCCCAAAGCGCCAGCGCGCTGCTGACGCTGATGTGGGATCTCAAACTGGAAGTGGGCCACAGCGTGCGTAGCCTGGAAGAGTGCCTGCTGGAAGGCTTATCCGACCTGACGGTGGCGACCAACCTGATTGAAACGCGGATGCTGGCCGGTGATGTCGCGCTGTTCCTCGAACTGCAGAAAAATGTCTTTAGCGATGGCTTCTGGCCGTCGTCCCGCTTTTTTGCCGCCAAAATTGAAGAGCAACAAGAGCGCCATACGCGCTATCACGGTACCAGCTACAACCTGGAACCGGATATTAAAAGCAGCCCGGGCGGTTTACGTGATATTCATACGTTACAGTGGGTTGCGCGGCGGCACTTTGGCGCAACGACGCTCGACGAGATGGTGGGCTTTGGCTTTCTGACCGACGCCGAACGCGCAGAACTGAATGAATGCCAGGCCTTTCTCTGGCGGATTCGGTTTGCGCTGCATCTGTCGCTGACGCGTTACGACAACCGGCTACTGTTCGATCGCCAGCTTAGCGTCGCCCAGCGCCTTCAGTATCAGGGCGAAGGCAACGAGCCGGTTGAACGCATGATGAAGGATTTTTATCGCGTCACGCGTCGTGTCAGCGAACTGAACCAGATGCTGCTGCAGTTGTTCGATGAAGCCATTCTGGCCCTCTCTACGAATGAAAAACCCTGCGCTATTGATGATGACTTTCAGCTACGGGGTAACCTGATCGATCTGCGCGACGAAACGCTGTTTGATCGGGAGCCTCAGGCGATTATGCGCATGTTTTACGTCATGGTGCGCAATGACAACATCAAAGGGATCTATTCGACCACGTTGCGCCGCCTGCGCCACACACGTCGCCATCTTAAGCAGCCGCTCTGTCAGTTGCCTGAAGCACGCCGCCTGTTTATGTCGATCCTGCGTCATCCCGGTGCGGTCAGTCGTGCATTAGTTCCGATGCATCGCCATAGCGTACTCTGGGCCTATACGCCGCTCTGGGGGCAGATTGTAGGGCAGATGCAGTTTGACCTGTTCCACGCCTATACCGTGGATGAGCACACCATTCGGGTTCTTCAGAAGCTGGAAAGTTTTGCCAACGAAGCGACGCGTCCACAACATCCTTTGTGTGTTGAACTCTGGCCGCGCCTGCCTCAGCAAGAGTTACTGCTGATGGCTGCGCTGCTGCATGACATTGCGAAAGGACGTAACGGCGATCACTCTGTTCTTGGCGCGCAGGATGCGCTGGAGTTCGCCGAGATGCACGGCCTTAACTCGCGTGAAACGCAGCTTGTGGCATGGCTGGTACGGCATCATCTGTTAATGTCCGTGACCGCGCAGCGTCGTGATATTCAGGACCCCACGGTGATTCAGCAGTTCGCCGAGGTCATGCAGAACGAAAACCGACTGCGTTATCTGGTGTGCCTGACAGTCGCTGATATCTGCGCCACCAATGAGAGCCTGTGGAACAGCTGGAAGCAAAGTCTGCTGCGAGAGCTGTTCTTCGCCACCGAGAAACAGCTGCGTCGCGGCATGGAAAACAGTCCGGATCTGCGGGAACGCGTACGTCATCACCGCTTGCAGGCGCTGGCGCTGCTGCGTATGGACAACATCAATGAAGAGCGGTTACACCACATCTGGAATCGCTGTCGCGCCGACTATTTTCTGCGCCATACGCCCAACCAGATTGCCTGGCATGCCCGCCACTTACTGGGGCACGATCTTAATCAACCGCTGGTGCTGGTCAGCCCGCAGGCAACGCGCGGCGGGACCGAAATTTTTATCTGGAGTCCCGATCGCCCGCACCTGTTCGCCGCCGTGGCAGGAGAGCTGGATCGGCGCAACCTCAGCGTGCACGATGCACAAATTTTTACCAGCCGCGATGGCATGGCGATGGATACCTTTATTGTTCTGGAGCCGGATGGCAGTCCCCTTTCGCCCGATCGTCATGCGATGATCATTCAGGCGCTGGAGCAGGCGATAACCCAGAGAGAGTGGGTGCCACCGCGCACCCGTCGTCAGGCCGCCAGGCTTAAGCACTTTAGCGTGGATACCGAAGTTAACTTCCTGCCAACTCACACCGATCGCCGCAGTTATCTGGAGCTGGTGGCCCTGGATCAGCCAGGTTTACTGGCGCGCGTGGGGGAAGTGTTTGCCGATCTCGGCGTCTCTCTGCATGGTGCGCGCATCAGCACCATTGGCGAGCGCGTGGAAGATTTGTTTATTTTAGCCAATAGCGAGCGCAAGGCACTGGATGAGGAAATGCGTCAGACGTTGCAACAACGGTTGACAGAGGCCCTTAATCCAAACGATAAAGTGTGACCCGCTTCAATTTGTGAACATCAACTTTTTACCCGTGCCGGTCACTGGCTGGCACCACAAATGACAGATCAGGAAAAAATATGCAACAGTTACAGAGTGTTATTGAATCTGCCTTCGAACGTCGCGCTGACATCACCCCGACCAGTGTGGACACTGAAACCCGCGAGGCGATTAATCAGGTTATCGCCAAACTGGACAGTGGTGAACTGCGCGTTTCTGAAAAAATCGACGGCGAATGGGTAACGCATCAGTGGCTGAAAAAAGCCGTTCTGCTCTCTTTCCGCATTAATGACAATCAGGTGATGGAAGGGGCTGAAACCCGTTTTTACGACAAAGTGCCGATGAAGTTTGCCGACTGGGACGATGCGCGCTTCAAAGAAGCCGGCTTCCGCGTGGTGCCGCCCGCTGCCGTTCGCAAAGGGGCTTATATTGCGCGCAACACCGTACTGATGCCTTCCTACGTGAACATCGGCGCCTTTGTGGACGAAGGCACAATGGTTGATACCTGGGCAACCGTCGGCTCCTGTGCGCAGATTGGTAAAAACGTACATTTATCCGGTGGTGTAGGAATCGGTGGCGTACTTGAGCCGCTGCAGGCTAATCCCACCATCATCGAAGATAACTGCTTTATTGGCGCACGTTCTGAAATCGTTGAAGGCGTGATCGTTGAAGAAGGCTCTGTGATTTCAATGGGTGTTTATATCGGTCAGAGCACCAAAATTTATGACCGAGAAACCGGTGAGATTCATTACGGACGCGTGCCTGCTGGCTCCGTCGTGGTATCCGGAAACCTGCCGTCAAAGGATGGCAGCTACAGCCTTTATTGTGCGGTTATCGTGAAGAAAGTGGACGCCAAAACGCTGGCGAAAACCGGCATCAATGAACTGCTGCGTACGATCGACTAATCTGTCGGACGGGCTGTACGGCAGCCCGTCATCTTTTGTTTACAGCTGTTACGGGTAATGTTGTTTTTCTACACGAACCAACAGGTGCGTTTACTTTTCATCCAGGTCATAATTCGCGCCAGTTAAATCCTGTTGCGCACTGATTCATGTTATTTATGTCTATAGTCATTAAGTCATGAACAATTCTGCGCGCCTATCATTTGGTGGAAAATAATTATGTATGACAATATTAAGAGCTTAGGCATTAGTAACCCTGACGATATCGATCGCTACAGCCTGCGTCAGGAAGCGAATAACGATATTTTGAAAATTTATTTCCGCAAAGATAAAGGTGAATTCTTCGCCAAAAGCGTGAAATTTAAATATCCTCGCCAGCGCAAGACCGTCGTTGCTGATAACGCGTCACAAGGCTATCGCGAAGTGCAGGAAATCAGCCCGAACCTGCGTTATGTGATCGATGAACTGGATCAGATCTGCCAGCGCGATCAGGTGGAAGTCGATCTGAAACGTAAAATCCTTGATGATCTGCGTCATCTTGAAGGCGTCGTTTCCCATAAAATCGCCGAAATTGAATCCGATCTGGAAAAACTGACCCGCAGCGGCCGTTAATTATTTCAGATTTACATCAGGCCAGCCGCATTAAGTGTGATTCACTTGACGCGTCTGGCCTTTTTTATTGGTATTTTGCGCGGCTATCGCCTGAGTAACGCCACATCACGTAGCACTTCTGCTGAACCGGTACGCCATTCAGGACGATCAATCCAGGATTGGTAACGTTCTGACTTAAGTGTGACGTCAGCCAGCAGCAGTAAGGGGATTAACCGCTCGCTTTGGCGTTCGCGTGTTTTCCACGGCCAGCGGCGTGAGGGATCGCTAAAAGGCGCCATGTAATCCAGCGCTGCCAGTAGCGAACCACCCTGCTTGTTTTGATAGTGCCAGAGATCGTCCAGCCCACGCTGAGAAACCAACGCCGCGATAGCAGTTAGCGCCTGCAAATTAAAGACGCTGTAATGAAAGGAGCGGGTTCGCGCCAGCTCAAGTGGCTGCGTGCCCGCTTTCTGTATTTGCCCATCAATTTTTCGTTTGGTCAGCGCCGACATATCAGCAATCACCGTGTTTTTGCCCAGGTAAGCGGCAATACCAGCAACCTGTACGCTGTACCAGCTGCCATGATTATTTGGGGCATCCCGCTCCTGTTGCGCCAGCTGGCTGGTCTGCAGCCAGCTGAGATAGTCACTGAACCAATGGTGTAACGCCGCCTCGTCGCTGTTGCGCCAGCCGGGTGACTGGCGCAACAGCACCAGCACATCCACAATGCGGGTCGCAAAATAGCGCCCATCCAGTACGCCATCATGACGGCCCGGCATCCTGCCTGGAATCCCCTGGGCATAATTCAGGTTTGGATTCATACGGCTGGCAGGATCGATAAACCAGTGACGGATCATCGATTGTGCTTTGCTGGCATAGCGTGCATCGCCAGAAAAGAACCAGGCCAGCGAGAGGGTCTGCACATCTGCGCTAAAGCGCGCCAGCCGCACACCGTCGGTTTGGTTATTTTTGGTGTCGGGATTAATCTCACCATCCCGACGAATCCAGGGCAGCCCCGTTTTCTGCTTTCCGTCAGGCCACCAGTAGGCGCTCAGGCTCAGGTAGTCATGCCGCGATCCGCTGGGCGGCATCAGCCCCTTATCCATCACGCTGGGCTCGGGCTGGCTGAGCGCCTTTTCTGCCTGATGTTGCAGCTGACGCCAGGCCTGTTCCGTCAGTGTGCCCGCCTGATGATTCTGCAAAGCCTGCCGGGTAGTCATCAGGGCATCTGTAGAGAGAAAAATCAGGCTGTCAGGCCGTGCCTGGCAGGTAAAGGTAACGATTAGCAGGCAAAGTATGGCGGACAAGATTCGCATCAGGCATCCTCATGGTTTCATAAGCAGCGTCATCACCCCTGCTCATCCAGCTGTAACGCAATATACAGCAGTAATCGATCGTCAAAATGACCAAGGTTCAGCCCAGTTAACTCAGCGATCCGATTCAGTCGATACTCTAGCGTATTACGATGGATAAACAGCGCGCGTGATGTCGCGCCGGGCTGGACGTTATTGCTGAACCACGCGCTTAACGTCCGGCGCAGTAAACCGTTGCTGTCCGTGCTTTTCAGTTTTTCCAGCGGGCGTGCCAGCTCGTTCGCCTGCCAGCCACCGCGTAAACTGTCCAGTAATACCGGCAGCATCAGATCCTGATAAAAATAGCTGCGGACGTCTGGCATGCGCTGCTTTCCAACGGCCATAGTGGTGCGCGCAGTGCGGTAAGAGCGGGCGATGCTGCCCGGGCCGGTAAAGAAGTTGCCCAGCGCAATACGCATGCGCAGGTGACCGCTTTCGTTCATTCGCTGCATCAGTTGCTCAACCCGCTTGCGATGATCGTGACGGTCATAACGTCCGTGCGTATTTAATGCCGGTTTCAGTACAACCATTTCGGTTAGCGACACAATGGCTATCAGGTTATCCCGAACGGGGGTGGTAAGTAAGGTTTGCAGCTGCTGTAATTCAGACATGGCGCTGTCCACGCCTAACTGCCCGCTGTCGACTTCGATCACCGCCACCACGCGGGGCTGATTAAGATCGATACCCAGGCGCTGTGCCCACTCTGTCAGCTGTGGTGTCAGCGCATCACTTCTTATCAGGTTGAGCACCAGCTCTTCACGCAGGCGGCTGTCCTGAGCCAGCATATGTAATAGCCGGGCCTGCTCCAGCATCATCTCTGCCGCCATACAGACTAATTCGCCATAGTGACGCAGTGCGCCCGGCTCGCCTGTCAGGCCAATGACGCCCACGATCGCCCCGTCAATATGTAGCGGAAGGTTGATGCCTGGCCGCACGCCATGCAGATGTCTTGCCACAGCATCGTCGATATCCACGATGCGCCCCTGAGACAACACCAAAAGCGCGCCCTCATGCAACTCCCCGATGCGCTCCCTGTCACCACTGCCAATGATTCGCCCACGCGCATCCATCACGTTGACATTGCCATCAATGATTTTCATGGTGCGCGCAACAATTTCCTGCGCCAGCCGCGCGTCGAGATGACAGGTAGCCATCCTTATCTCCTGAGTCATATGAGAGGAAGGACAGAATAGCCGTGTGACACGCGGAGAACATTATGCATTCGCCCATAGCCGCGCCGGCTTTGGCAGAAATGCGGCAGGCATCACATTTGTGATCTGTGCCATAAAAAAGGCGGACCGAAGTCCGCCTGATAAGCCTGAAGCCGTCATTACTGCATCAGCAGGTAGAGCGATGTGTCGCCACGTTGCACATTCAGCGCCAGTACCGGTGGTTTGGTATCGAGGATCTTGCGCAGTTCCCCTAAGTTGGTCACCGGCTGCTGGTTGACGCCAAGAATCAGGTCGCCTTTTTTCAGGCCCACTCTTGCCGCCGCACTGCCTGCTTTCACGCTATCGACCCGCACGCCTTTCTCTTTGCCTGCGTTATTACTCAGATCTGCACCTTCAATGCCGGTGTAAATCGTGGCGGACTGCACTTTGTCCTGGGTGCTTTGCTGCAGCTGCACGGAAACATCCAGCGGTTTGCCATCGCGCAGCAGGCCCAGCTTCAGCGTCGTGCCTACCGGTAAAGAGCCCACTTCCGCGCGCAGTGAGGCAAAGCTGGTGAGCGGCTTGCCGTTCATAGAAACGATCACGTCACCCGCTTTAATGCCGCCTTTCGCTGCGGCGGAATTGGGCACGACCTGACTAACGAAGGCGCCGCGCTGCGCATCGACTTTCATCGCTTTGGCCAGTTCAGAGTTGAGCTCTGTTCCCATGATACCCAGCTCACCGCGTTTCACCTGACCATACTCCACCATTTGTGCGGTCAGGTTTTTCACCATATTGCTGGGGATGGCAAAACCAATACCAATGTTGCCGCCATCTGGGGCCAGAATCGCGGTGTTAATACCAATCAGCTCACCGTTGAGGTTCACCAGCGCGCCACCCGAGTTGCCGCGGTTAATCGCAGCGTCGGTCTGAATAAAGTTTTCGTAGTTTTCAACGTTGAGGCCGCTGCGTCCTAACGCCGACACGATGCCCGAGGTGACGGTTTCGCCCAGACCATAAGGGTTACCGATTGCGACGGTATAATCGCCAACGCGCAAATTATCGGAGTCAGCCATTTTAATGGCGGTCAGATTTTTCGCGCCTTCCAGCTGAATCAGCGCAATATCTGAGCTGGGATCTTTGCCGATGACTTTGGCGTCGTAGCTACGACCATCGCTCAGTTTGACCTGAATTTTCGTCGCATCGTTGACCACGTGATTGTTGGTTACCACATAGCCTTTTTCAGCGTTAATGATCACGCCAGAACCCAGCGCTCTGAATTTTTGCTGCTGTGTATCCGGGCCTGCAGGCGCACCGCCGCCGCTCCCGCCCGCGCCCTGGCACAGCGGCGAGCCCATGAACGGAGAACCGTCCTGACAGAAAGGCGAATTATCGCCAAAAAATTGCTGGAACTGCTGCGGCATACGCGGCGTTTTGACCGTTGTACTGCCTTCCACGCTGATGCTCACAACGGAAGGCATCACCTTCTCCAGCATGGGGGCAAGGCTTGGCAACGGCTGGCTTGGGGAAGATGAAACGGAAGAGGATGTCTCCGCAGCGAAAGCACTCACAGGGGTCAGTGCCATGCCAAGACTAAGCGCCAGAGCGCTTAACATTAACGAGGTTTTTTTCATTTTGGTATCTCACAATGATGGATATACTGACCATTGCTGTGGTCGAATGTTCAGATAAATGTTTTAGCGCGAAGTTCCTCGAAAAGTTTTAGGCAAAGGTAAAAATTTATTCGCGTTCTTTACAATTCTCTGCTTATTCCACCGCCATCAAACGACGGTACTCATCCCAGGCATAGAGATCGGTCATGCCGCTAATGTAATCCTGAATCAGACGAAAGCGATAATAACGTTCCCATAACAAACGCTCATATTTGTGTTCAACAACCAGCGTGCGCATTTTATACAGATAGGCTTTTCTGTGCTTTCCGGAAAGTTTATGGAAAAGGCGTGTCTCAATCGGATGGTTACGCAAAAAATCTTCATTTATCAGTGTGGTAAAGTCTTCATAATTCAACATCATTAACGGTTGGTATATTTCAAGCAACCCCTTTATGACGCGATAACCCTGCAGCTCAAGCTGTTCAACTTCGGAATGATTAAACACCTGCTGGCGTGCTACAGTTTTAAATATTTGTAATAAACGCCCCTCTTCGCCGCCGTCTTCTAATAATGCATGGTTGAAATTGCCGTCAAAGATAGCGGGTAAATTGTCGATAAAACGTTTAACGGCATAGGTGACCAGAACGTTCTGAACATTTACCCGGAGGGACATGAAAAATTGATCGCTACGGCTGCGGCGTTTTTTACTTCCTGCTTCGCGCCAGGCCTCACCTACGGTACGGCTGAACGCATCATTGTTATTTATTGGCCCCCAGGCTTTGCTGAGGAATTCATACAAACTGTCGACATTGAAAATGGCTTTTTCGACGGCGTCATCCAGATCGGCAATACAATATGAAATGTCATCAGCCGCTTCCATGATATAGGTCAGCGGGAAGCGATGATGCTCCGTCAGATGCGTCGCGGCACGGAGTTCGCTGATATATTCCCGCTCAGACAAATAAAAGCCCGGCTTTTTCATTAATACGCTAAATTCGGCCGGTTTCTCCCCCTGCCACCATGCCGGCGCGGTATATTTAAGAATACAGGCCACCTGAGAGTAGCTCAGGTTGAGCTGCAGCAGGGTGTGCACCATGCGGATCGCCTGGGCATTGCCTTCAAAATGGCATAAATCCTGACGAATCATCGCGTTCATTTGATCAAAGGACTGGCGCTGCTCTTCGCTTTCGACGCCAGCCACCAGTGGATCAACCAGTTCGGCAGGCAGATTATCTTCAAACCAGTCGTTAATGGCAGCTTCGCCAAAATGCCCGAACGGAGGATTCCCGACGTCATGCAACAGACACGCCATTTCGACCAGACTTTCAAAGGCCCCTTCCAGGTCGTCCAGTCCATATTTTGCCAGCCCACCCTGCATTTTTAAGGTTTGCAGAATCTCTTTACTGATATATCGACCAGTTTGCTGCACCTCAAGCGAATGCGTCAGGCGTGAACGGACGGCGGCGTTGCGCTCAAGCGGAAAGACCTGGGTTTTTTGTTGCAGTCGGCGAATGGCCGCCGAATTAATGATGCGTCCACGATCGCTTTCAAAATGGCGGGTAATAAAATATTCACCCTGCGGATCTTTACGGTTGCTATAAGGGCGAGTGAAGCTGATCTTCTTCCTGAAATTGATCGCCGCCATACCTGTCCCCTTATTTTTTCGTGAAATGATCCCGTCAGTGCCATGATAGACTATGCCCGATTTTTACATTCATTACATTAGCGAGACGCAAAATGAAAGCAGGCATCATTGGCGCAATGGAGCAGGAAGTGACCCTGCTGCGTGACAAAATTGAAAATCGTCAGACTCTGTCTCTGGCGGGCTGTGAAATTTACACTGGCACACTCAATGGTGTTGACGTTGCCTTGCTGAAATCAGGCATTGGTAAAACCTCGGCAGCCCTTGGCACTACGCTGTTGCTGCAGTTGTGTAAACCCGATCTCGTGATTAATACCGGTTCCGCAGGCGGTTTAGCCCCGACGTTAGCCGTAGGTGACATCGTGGTGTCGGAAGAAGTGCGCTATCACGACGCCGATGTCACCGCGTTTGGCTATGAGCCGGGCCAGATGGCAGGTTGTCCCGCTGCCTTTACGGCTGACAGCACCCTGATTGCCGAGGCGGAAGCCTGCATTAAGCAGCTCAACCTGAACGCGGTTCGCGGCCTGGTGGTGAGCGGCGATGCGTTTATCAACGGGGCTGAGCCCCTGGCGCGCATCCGTGCGACCTTCCCACAGGCTATTGCGGTTGAAATGGAAGCGACGGCCATCGGCCATGTCTGTCATCAGTTCCAGGTGCCTTTTGTGGTTGTCAGAGCGATTTCCGACGTGGCCGATAAGGAATCACACCTGAGTTTTGACGAGTTTCTGAGCGTCGCGGCCAGCCAGTCTTCACTGATGGTTGAAAATTTGCTGGCCCGTCTGGCACGTGGCTAAACGTCTGTTGTTATGCTGGCTGCTGCTGTTGAGCAGCAGCCTGTATGCTGCCCCACCCCGCGTCATCACCCTTGCTCCCCATCTGACTGAGCTCGCCTTTGCCGCAGGTATCACCCCCATTGCGGTCAGCGCCTGGTCCAGCTATCCGCCTGAAGCAAAAAACATTGAACAGGTCGCTAACTGGCAGGGCATCAATCTTGAACGTATTTTGCAGCTTAAACCCGACGTGGTGTTGGCGTGGCGCGGCGGCAATCCGCAGCGTCAGGTAGACCAGCTGCAGCAGTTGGGGATTAAGGTTGAATGGGTCAATGATGCAACGCTGGATGGCATGATTGATGCGCTGGCAGGATTAGCAAAATGGAGTCCAGCGCCAAAACGTGCCGCACAAGCCGCCGGGGAGCTGCGCCAGCAGGAAGCGGCTTTGCGGGAGCGCTACCACACACCACATCCCGTTCGCGTCTTTCTGCAGTTTGGGTTTTCGCCCATTTTTACTGCGGCTAAGGCGACGCTGCAAAACGATATCATCAGGCTGTGTGGCGGGCAGAATATCTTTGCCGACAGTGCGGTGAGCTGGCCCCAGGTGAGCCGGGAACAGGTGCTGATGCGCCATCCGCAGGTCATCGTCACCACAGGCGATGCACAGCAGGCGAGCCACACGGCGCAGTTCTGGCGACCGCAGCTTAACGTCAGCGTGATTGCCATTAACGAGGACTGGCTCAGCCGTCCGGGGCCGCGCATCCTGCTAGCCGCCGACCAGCTGTGTAAAGGCCTGCATCCGGTTAAATAATGCTGTCGGTTCTGTATGCGTTACACCATCAACTAAAGAAATCACCCTGACTGCCGTTAATTTTAACTGTGAGACACGTGCCACGTATGCCCTGTGTCCGTTTTAGCGCTTAGCGCATTCAACCACACCAGGAATCTAAATATGACTAAGGCACTGCTTCTTGTCATAGGGCTTCTGATCGCGCAGCAGGCCTACGCGGGATCGACGACCGGCTCTGTTAACGTCAGACTCGTCATCTATTCACGTTGTGAAGTTAACCGTTCAGCAGGACAGTCTGTGCCGCAGGTTGAGTGCGGTCGTCAGATAAACGCACAGCCACGCGTGACACAAACGGTGCTAAAGCGACAGGGAAGCAGCGGGACGAACCATCGTCTGGTGACGGTTGAATGGTAGGCGAGGCCGCCCGATGAGGCGGCCCGATGATCAGATACTGAATGACGACCCGCAGCCGCAGGTGGTTTTGGCGTTAGGGTTGGTGACGATAAAGCGCGATCCTTCCAGCCCTTCCGTGTAATCCACAGAACCGCCCACCAGATACTGCAGGCTCATAGGATCAACCACCAGCGAGACGCCCTGCTTTTCAATGGTCATGTCGCCGTCGTTCATTTGATCGTCGAATGTAAAACCATACTGAAAGCCGCTACAACCACCACCAGTGATATACACACGCAGCTTCAGTGCCGGGTTCTCTTCGTCAGCAATCAGATTCTTAACTTTTTTGGCTGCTGCGTCGGTAAACTGCAACGGCAGTGCTACTACTTCATCACTCATGAGTTACTCCGTAAACGTCCGGGTCAGAAAACGACCTCAATATTGCTATTATCTGCCAGCGACCCGGCGCAATCAAGCTTTCAGCTTCGCACTCTGTGCCGGATTCACTTTGATGATTATAGCGGCCTTTCGTCCGCAGCCCCTCTTCCGTAGAATAGCCCGATATTTTATGAACTGCTGGAGCCGAAAATGAGTAAGTCTGAAGAACTGTTCGCCGAAGCACAACGCCTGATCCCCGGCGGTGTGAACTCGCCGGTGCGGGCGTTTACCGGTGTGGGTGGCGTTCCGCTGTTCATTGAGCATGCTGACGGTGCCTGTCTCTATGACGCCGACGGTAAAAAGTACATCGACTATGTTGGGTCATGGGGCCCGATGGTGCTGGGACATAACAATGATGGCATTCGTCAGGCCGTGATTGAGGCTGCCCAGCGCGGCCTGAGCTTCGGGGCACCAACCGAAATGGAAGTCACCATGGCGCAGCTGGTGTGTAAACTGGTTCCCAGCATGGAAATGGTGCGCATGGTAAACTCCGGCACCGAAGCCACCATGAGCGCGATTCGTCTGGCGCGCGGTTTTACCGGTCGCGACAAAATCATCAAGTTTGAAGGATGCTACCACGGTCATGCCGACCATCTGCTGGTGAAAGCCGGTTCCGGCGCACTGACGCTGGGGCAGCCTAACTCACCGGGCGTGCCCGCCGATTTTGCCAGGCATACGCTCACCTGCACCTATAACGATCTGGATTCGGTGCGCGCTGCGTTTGAACAGTATCCGCAGGCTATCGCCGCCATTATTGTCGAGCCCGTGGCCGGAAACATGAACTGTATTCCGCCCCAACCCGAATTCTTACCCGGCCTGCGCGCGCTCTGTGATGAGTTTGGCGCACTGCTGATTATTGATGAAGTGATGACGGGTTTCCGCGTTGCCCTGGGCGGTGCGCAAGAGTATTACAACGTCAAACCGGATCTCACCTGCCTCGGCAAAATCATCGGTGGCGGTATGCCGGTGGGTGCTTTTGGCGGCCGTCGCGAAGTCATGGATGCCCTGGCACCCACCGGACCGGTTTATCAGGCGGGTACGCTGTCCGGTAACCCTGTCGCTATGGCTGCCGGCTATGCCTGCTTAACCCAGATTGCCCAGCCGGGCATGCATGACAAACTCAATCGTCTGACCGCACAGTTAGCGCAAGGACTGGTCGACGCGGCAAAACAGGAAAATATTCCGGTGGTGGTGAATCAGGTTGGCGGCATGTTTGGCCTGTTCTTTACCGATGCCGACAGCGTCACCTGCTATAAAGATGTGACGCAGTGCGATGTTGAACGCTTCAAGCGCTTTTTCCACCTGATGCTTGAAGAAGGCGTTTATTTTGCGCCGTCCGCCTTTGAAGCTGGCTTTATGTCGCTGGCGCACAGCGCAGAGGATATTCAGCACACTGTCGATGCCGCCCGTCGCTGCTTCGCTAAGCTGTAAAAAAATGCAGACCGGCAAACGCCGGTCTTTTTTTTTAACGAGCGCGCCGCAATAACCAAATAAAATAGGGTGCCCCTAAAAATGTGGCCATCAATCCCGCCGGAATTTGGTTTGGGAACGCCACCATTCGCCCACACCAGTCAGCTATCACCATTAAACCTGCGCCAAGCACACCCGACAGCAACAGCTGCGGCAACGCGCGACGGAACCCCAGCATGCGCGCCATGTGTGGTGCCATCAGCCCCACGAAGCTCAATGGCCCAATCGTCAGCGTGGCACTGGCCGTTAAGGCCGCGGCCAGCAGCAGCAGCGCCAGCCGCGAGGCGGTGAGCGCCATGCCGGCCGAGCGCGCCGTGGCGCTTCCCAAAGGCAGCAGCGTGAGCCAGCGGCTGGCCAGCGGCGCTAACGACACCAGCACGACTGCACAGCCTGCACTTTGCAGCGCCTGCGTGGCGCTGACGTTATAGGTCGATCCGGAGACCCAAGTCAGTAAACCCGACATCCGGGGATCGCCACTGGCCATCAACAACATCAGGATGGTGACAAAAGCGCTGTTTAACGCCATCCCGGCCAACAGCATGCGTTCGGGTGAAAACCCGCCACGGCTGGCAACCAGCATAATGATCGCCAGGGTTACCGCTGCACCCAGCGCACCAGCAGGCAGCAGGAACGCCAGCGCATTACCGGGTACCAGGAATAACATTATGACCACACCGCAGGCCGCGCCGGAACTGATGCCCAAAACTTCCGGACTGGCCATCGGGTTACCGGTCAGTCGCTGAATCAGGCTACCGGCTACGCCCAGCATTAAGCCTACCGCCAGAGCCGCCAGCACACGCGGTGCGCGCCACGGAAGCAGCGCATGGAGCATGTCACCCTGGGTCCAGATCCAGCCTTGCGCGTCCCGTCCAAACGCCAGACAGAGCCAGGCCAGCATGCCTAACACCACCAAACCAGTCAGGCTCCAGCGCAGAACATGATGACGTTCAACCGGCACGTTGTCGCCCTGATCCAGTGCGGGGGGAACGGACCCCGTCCGCAGGCGCGGGAGCAGCCAGAGCAAAATCGGCACGCCCAGCAACGCCGTCACCGTGCCGGTGGAAACCTCGCGCCAGTGCGTTGTAAGCCACAGGACGCAGGCATCCGCCAGCCACAGCAGCAATGCGCCAATCAGCGGGGCCAGCAGCATGCGGCTCAGCAAGCGGCGTCCACCGAGCAGCCTTGCCAGCAGCGGCGCAAACAGGCCGATAAACCCAATGATGCCGGCGACGCTCACCAGCTGTGCGCTCAGCAGTATTGCCAGCGCCAGAATCGCTAACCGGGTGACGGACAGGGACAGCCCGAGGTTTTTTGCCACGCCATCGTCCAGCCCCATGAGCGTCAGCGGCCTCAGCAGCGCCAGTGACAGTACCAGCGCCAGCACCAGGCGCGGCCAGAGCTGGGTAACGCTGTCCCAGCTCATCTGGTTCAGTGCGCCCGTGCTCCACAAAAACATATTTTGCAACTGGTCGTGATTGAAGATGGCGAAGATCTGATTAACCGCCCCGCTGTAGAGACTCAGGACCAGCCCTGCCAGAATCAGGGTAACGGGCGATAAGCGTTTGCTCCAGGCCACGCTAAAGACCAGCGCCCCTACCAGCAACGCACCACCTGAGGCGGCAAGCTGCTGAGTGAGTGATCCGCCCGGCAGGTGCCACAATGTGGCGACGGTAATCCCCAACTGTGCGCCGGATGACACCCCTAGCGTTCCCGGTTCCGCCAGCGGGTTTCGCAGTACCTGTTGAAACAGTAAGCCCGCTAATCCCAGACCGGCGCCCACCAACAGCGCCAGCGCCCAGCGCGGCAGCAAACTGTAGTGAAACACCATCTGCTGGACATGAGCGGTATCCGGTGACCATAAGGCCTGAGTCCACTGCCCCGGAGGCAGGGCCTGCTGAAGGTTTGTCGCGGTGAGTGCCAGCGCGAGCAGAAACAGGACGCTCAGCACGGTGACAGGAAAATAACGATGCCGCATCAGACCTTCTCCAGCGCATGTTCTAGCACGCGTATAAAATGCAGGGCCGACAATGTTGCCCCGTAGTACCAGACCGCCGGTACGCGTTGAAAATGACCGCTATGGACAAAAGGCATTGCCTGCCACAGCGGGCTGCGCGAGAGCTGCTGCATCACCGCCGCATTATCATGATCGAAGCAGATGGCTTCGACGTCATGAAACGCCGCCAGCCTTTCCAGGCCAATCACTGAACTTCCCCAGAAATTGGTTTCGCCCTGCCAGGCATTCTTCAGGCCAAGCAGTTCCATGACCTCAAGGAATAAACTGTTCTTACCGAAGGTAATGGCATGACGGCTGTCAAGCAGTGACATCAGCAAGATAGCGCGTCCGGCATGGGGTGCCAGACGCTGGCGAGCCGCGGCGATTTCCTCATCCATGCGTTGCAGATGTGCTGACGCCTGAGCCTCCCGCCCCAGCCTGGCCCCGAGCGCGCGCAGAGAGATACGCGCTCGGGAGAGCGGTTTACCGTCGCCGCCGTGCAGGTCAAACCCCATAATGGGCGCAATACGCTGAAGCTTTTCTTTAGGCGGCCCATAGCCGTTTGAACAGAGAATAAGGGAGGGATGCATCTGGGTCATCAGTTCAAGGTTGGGCTCGGTGCGCAGCCCAACATCCACCACGCCGACAGGCAAGGCTGGCTGCCCGACCCAGATATTATAATTATGCACATCGGCGACCCCAAAGGGCTCAACGCCTAACGCCAGCAGCAGCTCGGTGGGTAACCACTCCAGCGCGATGATGCGAGCGGGATCGGGCTGCGCCGCCTGGAGTGAAAAGGGGCTCATCAGTGGCGATAACGCCATCGCCATCATCAGGCGACGGCGGAATAAATCGGGCATTATCCTGTCCTTAACACACAAAGCTCACCGGCGCGCCGCCGCCAGGATGGGGAAAGATCCCCATTGGAATACCATAGATGTCCTGCAAAACGTCCGCCTGCATGATGTGCTCCGGGCCGCCTTGCGCGATAAGCCCGCCGCCACGTAATGCCACCAGATGGTCGCAGTAACGGGCCGCCATGTTGATGTCATGCAATACGGTAATAACGGTTAAGCCATGCTCCCGGCTTAGCGTCTGAATCAGGGCCAGCACGTCCACCTGGTGGGCAATGTCCAGTGCGGAAGTGGGTTCATCCAGCAGCAGACAGCGGCTGTTTTGCGCTACCATCATTGCCAGCCAGGCCCGTTGCCGTTCCCCACCTGATAAGCTGTCTACCAGACGAGAGGCAAAAGGCGTTAATCCGACGAGCGAAATCGCCTGCTCAACGCGGGCCCGGTCCTCCTGACTGAAACGTCCCAGCGCCCCATGCCAGGGATAGCGCCCAATGGCCACCAGCTCACGCACCGTCATGCCTTCGGCAGCCGGTAACTGCTGCGGTAAATAGGCGACCTCCCGGGCAAACACTTTGCTTTTTAAGCTCTCTACAGGCCGGCCGTTAAGGAGCACACGGCCTTCGCTGGCCGCGTGATGCCGCCCCAGTATTTTTAACAGCGTGGATTTGCCTGAACCGTTATGACCTATCAGTGCGGTCACTTTGCCTGGTGTAAAAGAGAGAGACAGCGGCTGGAGAAGCGTGCGACCGGGTACACGAAAGCTGGCATTCTCCAGTTGGAAGGTCGTTTGTTGATGCTGCGGAAGCTGCATGGTAATCCCTGTAAACGGGCGCCGGAGCGCCCTCATCTATCAGAACCGGAACGTGGCGGTCCCTGTAATCTGCCGTTCTGCGCCCCAGTAGCACGCATACTCACGATAACAACTGGCAACGTAGTCGCGGTTAAACAGGTTGTTAACGTTAACGCCTACCGTTGAGCCAGGCAAACCAAAACGGCCTAAATCATATTTCAGTGCGGCATCGACGGTGGTGTAGCCTGCCACGCTAAAGTTCTGATTAGCCTCGTTGCCTGCGCTGTACAGCCCCTGACTTTCGCCCACGTAACGTACTCCGGCACCAACCGTGACACCTGACAGCGCGGTTTCGTGGAAGGTATAGTCGCTCCACAGCGAGGCCATGTGTTTAGGCACCTGTACCGGCGTTCTGCCCTGAAGCTGCGTATCTTCCGTATACTCGGCATCGGTATAGGTATAAGAAGCCGTCAGGTTCACGTTCGCGTTCAGCGCCGCTTTGGCTTCCAGTTCCACACCGCGAGAACGGATTTCGCCGCTCTGAATGCTGGCAAACTGATGCAATGGGTTGGGATCTGCCGTCAGATTTTTGGTTTTGGTCAGTTCGTATACCGCAGCTGTCATGACGATCGGCCGATCTTTCGGTACATATTTCACACCGGCTTCATACTGCTTAGCCCGCGAAGGATCGAACGCGTTCCCCTCATACGTCGAGCCCGCATTGGGAAGGAAGGCTTCGCTGTAGCTGAAGTAAGGTGCGATACCGTTATCGAATACGTAGTTCAGACCGCCGCGCCAGGTAAAGGCCTGATCGTTCTGACGATCGAGATTACCGTTATAGCGGTTGTATACTGATGTCATGGCGTAGTCATATCGGCCACCTAACGTCAGAACCCAACGATCCCACTCCATCTGATCCTGTGCATACAAGCCTGTCTGGCGCTGTTTATTTAAGTGTTTGTAGGGCTCAGAATAGGGGAAAGTCGTGTCGTTACCATATTGTGGGTTAAACGGATTTAACGCTGTTGCCGTACCAAACTGTGCGTCAATATCATTACGGGTATGCTGGAAATCGACACCAAGCAATAGGGTATGCGCGAGTTCACCGGTGGCAAATTTAGCCTGTACCTGATTGTCTACAGCAAACTGGTTCAGCTTCTCTTTAGACAGTGCTGAATTGCGCGTAATCAGCTGCGTGTCCGGGTTATAACCAAAGCCGTAAATACTGCGGTAATCCGTGGTTAACTCGGCATAGCGCAGATTCTGACGCACCGTCCAGGTATCATCAAAACGGTGCTCGAAGCTATAGCCCAGCATTTTGGTATTGCGTGAGATGCGGTTGCTCTTCTCGCCCTCATCAAAGTTGGTCGGCAGTTTGTACTGGCTGCCATCAGGCCGGGTGATCGGCACCACGGTCCCTTCACGCGGCAGCCAGCCGTAGTAGCCGGTATCCGGTTCGTTCTGGAAATAGGTCAGCAGATCTAAACGGGTATTTTCATCCGGACGCCAGCTGAATGAAGGGGCAATAGTGTAACGCTTCTGTTTATTGTTCGCCTGCTGGGCATCCTGGCTGCTGGCCAGGCCTGTCAGACGATAGCTGTATACGCCGGCATCGTCGATCGCGCCGCCGAAGTCGAAGCCGGTGGAATAAAGATTATGGTTGCCCATCTGGAACTGGACTTCGCGCAGCGTTTCCTGAGTGGGACGCTTGCTGACTAAAGCGACGACACCGCCGGGATTGCTTTTGCCATAGAGCACAGAAACCGGACCGCGCAGCAGTTCAGCCCGCTCCAGAAAATAGGGATCGATAGCGAATTCAGAGTAGTTGTCACCCTGCAGCTTCAGCCCATCAAGATACTGATTGGTGTTGGTTTCGCTAAAGCCGCGAATCGACAGCGCGTCAATGACCGAGGAGCTGCCCCGATTGCCGGTCAGTACGCCAGGCGTATAGTTAAACGCCTGCTTGACGCTGCTGACGTTGCGCATCTCCATCTCTTCACGCGTGACCACGGAAACCGACTGCGGGTTCTTTTCAATCGGCGTATCCGTTTTGGTTCCGGTAGCGCTGCGTTTCGCAGCAACGGTGGCCGCCGGTCCCCACGGGTTTTTCTGCCCGACAGCGGCACCTCCGTTGGCCGAAACCACCACCGTTTGTTCGGCGAAGGCCAGCGAACTTGCACCGCCGGAAAGCAGCGCGATCATCAGTGCCAGAGGGCGACGGGTAAATAACCTTTGTGGGAAACCAAAAGTGGTGGTGCGCGCAGTCATGAAGGTGTCTCTCAAATGGGGATGAACAAGCGAATCTAAACGATAATGATTATTATAACGTTTCGATAATATGCGAGATACAACATTTTCTGCAAGCGGAATTCCCTTCAGTGGCGCTGTTTGTCGCTCGATTCCCTCATCATCAGCAGGCACAAAAAAAGGCACCGGAGTGCCTTTTTTTAACCGCTTTTAGCCGGTTATTTACCAAACATATCTTTTATCCAGCCCGCAACGCCATCACTGTCTTTCTGTTCCTGTTGTTGCTGCTGTTGCAATTGTTGTTGCTGTTGTTGCTGTTGTTGCTGTTGTTGCATTTGCTGCTGCTGAACCTGCTGCTGCTGTTGCTGACACAGCGCGTTGGGATCCAGCGCCCAAACCGGTAGCGAACGCCAAGTACTGCTGCCCGAGCCACAAACAAAGTTGCCTGCCGAATCGATATTCATCATCGTGACATCTTCAGGCGGCGTCAGCTGCAACGGCATAGGTGCCTGATTATCAAGGTAGCGACGATAGATCTGCATGGCGCCGCTGGCACCGTACAGTTTGGTGGGCTGGTTGTTATCACGCCCTACCCAGGTTATCGCCACTTCTTTTCCGTCGATGCCCGCAAACCAGCTGTCGATCAGGTCGTTTGTGGTGCCTGTTTTACCTGCCAGATGCGCATTCGGGAAGCGTGCCCCCAGCGCCCGTGCAGTACCGCGATCAACGACCTGCTGCATGGTGTACAGCGTTAAATAGGCCGCCTGGGCTGGTTCAACCCGCTGAGCCTGTGGGAAGCTCTGGTACAGCACGGTTCCGTCCTCCGCGATAACAGAACGCACGGCGGACAGTTCGGCATGGTTACCGCCGCTGGCAATTGACTGGAACGCCTGGGCAACTTCAACCGGCGTCAGGTTGAGTGCGCCCAGCAGCATAGCCGGAACCGGGTTGAGCTGATCTTTTGGCACGCCCAGTTTGGTCCAGGTATCCACCACGGCATTGAGCCCCAGCGTCATGCCCAGGTTCACCGTTGGCACGTTCATAGAGTTGGTTAACGCGTCCACCAGCATGACTTTGCCACTGAAGCGGCGGTCGTCATTCATGGGTTTCCAGATGCTGCCGTTGGGCTGTTTCAGCGCAATAGGTTCGTCGGCGATCCAGGTATTCAGCCGGTACGTATTCGGCTGGCTCAGTGCGGTAAGATACGTCGCGGGTTTCGCCAGAGAACCAATAGAACGACGAGCCTGTAACGCACGGTTATAGCCTGCAAACTGCGGATCGGCTCCGCCGACCATCGCACGAACTTCACCCGTAAAGCGGTCAACAACCACCATCGCGGTTTCCAGATCTTTCAGGCCACGCTGCTTTTTCAGGGTGGGAATACCGTCTACAACCGCTTTTTCAGCCGCATCCTGAGAAACCGGATCCAGGGTAGTGAAAATTTTCACGCCCGACAGATCTTTTACCTTGTCACCCAGTTTTGCCTGAAGCTCGTTACGCACCATCTGCATAAAGGCAGGCTGTGGCGTAATGACACCGCCTTTCGGCTGCACGCCCAACGGACGGGCTGACAGCATGTCATACAGTTCCTGGTCGATGACTTTCTGCTGCTGCAGTAAGCGCAGAACCAGATTGCGTCGTTCCAGCGCCAGCTTCGGGTTACGCCATGGATTATAGAGCGAAGCGCCTTTTACCATGCCCACCAGCATTGCCTGCTGATCGAGGCTCAGTTCATCTACCGGTCGGCCAAAGTAGTAAAGGCTGGCCAGGGGGAAACCACGAATCTGATCGTTACCTGCCTGGCCGAGGTACACCTCGTTGAGGTAAAGCTCCAGAATGCGATCTTTACTGTAACGGGCGTCCATGATCACGGCCATGTAGGCTTCACGCGCTTTACGCCACAGTGAACGTTCGTTGGTCAGGAACAGGTTTTTTACCAGCTGCTGAGTCAGCGTACTGCCGCCCTGCACCGCTTTACCTGCCGTAATATTCGCGACGAAGGCACGACCGATAGAATACGGGCTGATACCGTCATGCTCGTAAAAATGGCGATCTTCGGTGGCGATCAACGTATCAACCAGCAGATCCGGGAAACCCGCACGGGGCACAAACAGGCGTTGTTCACCGTTGGGTGACTGCAGCATGGTAATCAGACGTGGATCAAGACGGAAGAAACCAAAATCACGTCCGGTTTCAACGTTTTTAATCTCGCTGAGTTCATCTTTGCTAAAGGTCATACGGGCATGGATCTGCCCCTCTTTGCTGTCCGGAAAATCAAACGGACGGCGCAACAGTTCAATGGTGTTGCCCTTGACCGAGAACTCACCCGGGCGCGTAATACGTGAAACTTCACGGTATTGCGTGCCTTCAAGCAGCGCGATCATTTCACTTTTGTTGTAGGCCATGCCAGGTTCAAGGCTGACCATACGACCATATACGGCGGCAGGCAGCTGCCAGACCTTACCGTCTATGCGGCTGCGAATTTCCGAGTCGAGGTATACGCCCCACGCGGCCATTACCACCACAAATACCAGGAACAGCTTAATTAACCATCCCAGCCAACGGCGTTTGCCGCGCGGCGGTTTTCCACCTTTACCTTTACGTGGCACCGGCGCTTCCTCCTCGTAGTCATCATCAAAATCGTCCTGAGCATCATCATCGATGTCTCTGCGCCGCCCACGGCGGGCGCTGCTGCGCGGTGGCAGCGGTTTTCCTTTGCGCCCAATAGGTTCGCGATCGTTCCCAGACATGCGTTTTATTCTCCAGGCATAGCTTACGGCTGCGCCGCTACTCTAACTGCTTTCTTCACTGTCGCATGGCAGAACCCTCTGAATTAACCTGAGGTTCCGCCCTGTGACGTATGCTTTTTTGTCCGCCTTGTCGGCAAGGCGGAAGCAGGATCGTCAGGCCAGGGATGTTTGGGATAACGCCCTTTCATCTCTTTTTGCACGTCCGCATAGGCTCCCCGCCAGAAGACCGCAAGATCGCGGGTAATCTGTAAAGGGCGCTGGGCGGGCGATAACAGCTCCAGCACCAGTGGAACCCGCCCTTCTGCCACGGTCGGATTGCTGGCTTCGCCAAACATTTCCTGAATGCGTACCGCCAGTGCAGGCGGTTTATCCGCATCATAGCGGATGGGCAGCCGACTTCCGGTGGGCACAGTGTAATGAGTTGGCAGCACAGTATCCAGCCGCTGACGTTGTGACCATGTGAGCAAATGTAAGAGCGCGCTCACAAGATTCACGGACTCTAAACTCTTCAGGTCGCGCACGCCGCTCATCTCAGGCAGAAGCCAGTGTTCGAGCGACTCAAGCAGGCTGGCGTCATCAACCTGAGGCCATGGCTCCTCGGGTAACCATTGGGCCGCACACTGAATGCGCAGACGCAACTGCGTGGACGCCGGCGTCCAGCCCAACACCGAGAGTCCTTTTTTACTGACCCACCGTAGCATGGCCGCCTGCAGTACTTCTGCATCGGGCCGGGCAAGCGGTTGAGTTTTCAGGACCAGCTCGCCAATCTGCTCACGCCGCAACGTGCGCAATGTGCCTTTCTCTTCATCCCATTCCACCTCGGTCCGCTGTTCAACGAGCAGCGGACACTGTTGCGTCAGGGTATCAATATCGACGGGCATGGCCAGCAGGATGCGCGCGTCCGGCGCGCTGCTGCCCTGTAATAATGTGGGCGCGATTAACCATTCGTAACGCGTCAGTGCCTGTTGTTCGTCCAGCATCGCGCCCAGTCCGTTAGCGAGCTGATACCGGCCGCTGTTATCGCGACGTCGTGCCAGGCGGTCGCTGAATCCAGCGGTCAGCAGCGCGGCAAACCGGTCTTCGTCAACCCGGCCACCCAGGATGCCAATGCGTTTTTGCCAGTGCTGTGCGCGGCGTTGCCACTGAGGCGATGGACGATAAAGCGCGTCACGTAAATCGACGCTGGCGCTGCGAGGAGGATCTTCCAGAATGGCCACCAGCAAGGCCGCGCTGGCAACGGCATCAGCGTCACCGCCTGCCGCACATAACATCGCGCTAAGACGGGCGTCGCTGCCCAACTGCGCCATTCGTCGTCCCTGGGTATTAAGATGGCCCTGATCGTCCAGCGCCCCCAGCCGCAACAGCTGCTGCCGGGCCGCACGTACATGCTTTTCCGGCGGCAGATCGATCCACTGTAGCTGATCGATACGGGTGCATCCCCACTGCAGCAGCTCCAGCCACAGCGAGGTGAGATCGCTGTGCAAAATTTCCGCTTCACTCTGTGCAGGCGCGCGTGAGGCCTGTTCCTGCGCTGCCAGATGCAGGCAAATACCGGGCATGACACGTCCGGCTCGTCCGGCGCGCTGCGTCATAGAGGCCTGACTGACGCGCTGGGTCTGCAGCCGCGTCACACCGCTGCGGGCATCAAACAGCGCGCTTCGTTCCTGCGCGCTGTCCACCACCAGGCGAATGCCTTCAATTGTCAGGCTGGTTTCGGCGATGTTGGTCGCCAGCACCACTTTGCGGCGTCCGCTGGCGGCAGGCAGGATGGCTCGTTGCTGGGCCGCGAGGGGAAGTGCGCCATACAACGGGGTCAGATCCACATCAGCGTCAACGCGCGTTTCCAGCTCTCGCTTTACCCGCTCGATTTCCGCAACGCCAGGCAGAAACAACAGCAGTGAGCCCGTTTCCTCCCGCAGTAACTGCGCGACTTCGCGCGCGACTGCCTCTTCAAACCGCAGTGTCTGGCTCAGCGCCGTGTAGCGCCGTTCAACCGGGTAGCTACGCCCTTCCGAGGTAATGAGAGGGGCATTCGGTAACAAGGCTGACAGCCTGGCGTTATCGAGCGTCGCCGACATCAGCAGGATTTTCAAATCTTCACGCAACCCCTGCTGCACGTCCAGCAGCAGCGCAAGTGCCAGATCGGCCTGGAGGCTGCGCTCATGAAACTCATCCAGGATAACCAATGATACGCCGTCCAGCATGGGATCCTGCTGCAGCATTCGGGTCAGAATGCCTTCGGTCACCACTTCAAGCCGGGTCATCGGCCCTGCGCAGCTTTCGCCACGCATACGGTAGCCTACGGTCGCGCCGGGTTGTTCACCCAGCTGCTCTGCCAGCCGTTGCGCCACATTACGTGCGGCAAGCCGACGCGGCTCCAGCATAATGATGCGTCCCGCTATCGCCGGATGCTGTAAAAGCTGAAGCGGCAACCAGGTGGATTTACCTGCGCCAGTGGGCGCGGCCAGCAGGATGTTTGAGGCGTCGTTAAGCGCGCTCAGAAGGTCAGGCAACACCGCGCTGACGGGTAAATCACTCACCGCAAACTCCACGAGTGGCTGTGTTAAGATGGCGCGCATTGTAGCACTCATCCGTGAGGATTGCCGGAGACCGCCATGGCGTCACAACGCTTATTTTTTGCTATTACCCCGCCAGAGGCGCTGCAACAGCAACTGGTTCACTGGCGGGCACACACGTTTAATGAGGATGCTGGCCGCCCGATTGCAGCCGCCAACCTCCACCTGACGCTGGCTTTTTTGGGGGATGTCTCCCCTGAAACCGCCATCCAGCTGCAGACGCTGGCGTCGCGAATCCGCCAGCCAGCGTTTGACGTCGCATTAGACGATGCGGGCCACTGGCCTCGTCCCGGCGTAGTGTGGCTGGGTTGCCAGCGTCCGCCGCGCGGCTTGTTACAGTTAGCAAGCCTGCTGCGCGCCCAGGCCGCGCGACACGGCTGCGGGCAACCGGCCCAGCCCTTTCATCCCCACGTGACGCTGCTGCGTGCGGCGACGCAGCCCGTCGCCCTGCCGCCACGTGGCTTTCACTGGCAATTTTCAGCCAGCGAATTTTCCCTTTTCGCCTCCGAGTACGTGCAAGGCCGGACCCGCTACCGCACGCTGGCCAGTTGGCCCTTACGGCCTTAATCAGGAGCCTTATGCTTTTTTCCCCCGTTCTCAAATCTGCGCGACTGGTTACCCGCTACAAGCGTTTTCTGGCCGATGTCGTGACGCCTGACGGCGAGACGCTGACAATACATTGCGCCAATACCGGCGCAATGACCGGCTGTGCAACGCCGGGCGACACCGTTTGGTATTCAACCTCTGACAGTCTGACGCGCAAATATCCGCATAGCTGGGAGATGACCGAGACGCAGCAGGGCCACTGGATCTGCGTGAATACCCTGCGCGCCAACCAACTGGTACGTGAGGCGCTAAGCGAAAACCAGATTTTACCGCTGGCGGGCTACAAGGAATGTCAGGCCGAAGTCAAATATGGCACTGAAAAAAGCCGAATTGATTTCCTGCTCAAGGCACAGGATCGACCTGAGTGCTATATTGAGGTGAAATCCGTGACGCTTTTGCAGGAAGGTAAAGGCTATTTTCCGGATGCGGTGACGATTCGAGGACAGAAACACCTGCGCGAGCTGAGTCAGGCTGTGGCAGAGGGTCATCGGGCCGTTTTGTTGTTTGCCGTTCTGCACTCGGGGATTGAGGACGTTTCCCCGGCGCGTCACATTGATGCCGCTTACGCAGAGCAACTGGTACAGGCGCAGCTGAGTGGCGTGGAGATTTTGGCTTATCGGGCAGAACTGTCATCGGTCGGGATGTTATTGACGACGCCGGTTGACGTAACATTGTAATATCACTGGCATCCTTCTGTGATATGACTACCTTCTGTCAGGGGTCAACTACGCTGTTCCTCACAGGCTTGTCAAGATGCGATCAGGAATAATTGCCAACCTTGACTGCTTCTGTTATTTATAGCGGCCTGTTTTTTCCCCGTTGGGGGATCGATGTACCCAGGAGAGGGTCATAAACACGGTCAGCGTGAATGCGCTTACCGATGGCTATCGAAGGGTATAGTGCGTGTTATCCAGGAGAGAAACAACATGCAAGAAGGGCAAAACCGTAAAACATCGTCCCTGAGTATTCTCGCCATCGCTGGGGTGGAGCCTTATCAGGAGAAGCCGGGCGAAGAGTATATGAATGACGCGCAACTGGACCATTTTCGCAAGATTCTGGAAGCCTGGCGCAATCAATTGCGGGACGAAGTCGATCGCACCGTTACACATATGCAGGATGAAGCTGCTAACTTCCCTGACCCGGTTGACCGTGCCGCTCAGGAAGAAGAGTTCAGCCTGGAACTGCGTAACCGCGACCGCGAGCGTAAGTTAATTAAAAAGATCGAGAAAACGCTGAAGAAAGTCGAAGATGATGACTTTGGCTATTGCGATTCCTGTGGCGTAGAGATCGGTATCCGCCGTCTTGAAGCGCGTCCTACCGCCGATCTGTGTATCGACTGTAAGACACTGGCAGAAATTCGTGAGAAGCAAATGGCGGGTTAATGTTGCCGTCTGACTGCAGCCACACGGCGGAAGAAGTCCCACTTTTTCCGCCGTGTGATCCCTAACGCCTATGTCATACTCATCCTGCGTTGGGCGCTTCGCGCCATCTCCCTCTGGCGAACTCCATTTCGGCTCTCTGATTGCTGCGTTAGGCAGTTACCTGAGCGCACGTTCACAGCACGGCCGCTGGCTGGTTCGTATTGAAGATATCGATCCGCCGCGTGAAGTCGCCGGTGCCGCAACGCGTATTCTGCAACAGCTGGAGCATTACGGCCTGTTCTGGGATGGCGAGGTGATGTGGCAATCCCAGAGACACGACGCTTACCGGGACGCACTGCACTGGCTAAGAGCGCACCGTCAAAGTTATTTCTGCACCTGTACCCGAAGCCGTATTCAGCAAGCCGGTGGCTTTTATGATGGCCACTGTCGGGATCGTCAGCGCGGCCCCGAAGGTGCGGCCCTGCGCCTGCGCCAGCATGCGCCTGTTTATGGTTTTCAGGATCGGCTCAGAGGCGAGATTATTGCCGATCGGCGACTGGCTGAGGAAGATTTTATCATTCATCGTCGTGATGGGCTGTTTGCTTACAATCTGGCTGTCGTCGTGGACGATCATCATCAGGGCATCACGGAAATTGTACGCGGTGCAGACTTAATTGAGCCTACGGTACGGCAGATTGCGCTTTACCAGCAATTCGGCTGGACGCTTCCGGACTATTTGCATTTGCCGCTGGCAACAACGGCCGATGGGCAGAAACTTTCTAAGCAAAATCATGCGCCCGCGTTACCGGAAGGGGATACGCGGCCGAGCCTGGTGCAGGCTTTACGCTTTCTGGGGCAGCCTGTCGCCGAAGGCTGGATGGACAAAACGCAGGAGAAACTGCTGTCTGACGCCGTGAAGCAGTGGAATATCGCTTTGATACCTCACGATAACGCCCTGATAACGGATGCATAGACAACAGCATTCTCAAATGATTCACAACAGGCTATGATTAGCCGCTGATTTTACCTACACCCTAATTGTCACTGTCGAGGTGTCCCATTTTTACCCGAGTCGCTAATTTTTGCCGGAAAGTCCTGAAGCGTGATGACGAGGAAGCACCAGCAGAGGTTGAACCTGAGAGTCATATGACCATCATTCCTCGTGAAAGCCACACCATCTCACGTAAAGACATCAGCGAAAATGCCCTCAAGGTGCTGTATCGTCTGAATAAAGCCGGTTATGAAGCCTATCTTGTTGGCGGCGGCGTGCGCGATTTGCTGCTGGGACAGAAGCCTAAAGACTTCGACGTGACCACAAACGCCACGCCGGAGCAGATGCGTAAACTGTTCCGCAACTGCCGTCTGGTTGGCCGTCGCTTCCGTCTGGCGCACGTGATGTTTGGGCCGGAAGTGATCGAAGTGGCGACATTCCGCGGTCATCATCAGATTGAAGAGACCAGCGACGATCATAACAATTCTCAGCGTGCCCAGAGCGGTATGCTGCTGCGCGACAATATCTTTGGCAGCATCGAAGATGATGCTCAGCGTCGCGATCTGACGATCAACAGCCTCTATTACAGCGTGGCCGATTTTTCGGTTCGGGATTATGTCGGTGGTCTGAACGATCTGCAGCAAGGGATTATTCGCTTGATTGGCGATCCGGAAACCCGTTATCGCGAAGATCCTGTGCGCATGCTGCGCGTTGCGCGTTTCGCTGCCAAATTAAATATGCGTATTGCGCCTGAAACGGCCGAGCCGATTCCCCGTCTGGCGTCATTACTTCGCGACGTGCCCGCTGCGCGTCTGTTTGAAGAGTCGCTAAAACTGCTGCAGGCCGGCTATGGTTACAGTACCTGGCTTAAGCTGTGTGAATACCAGTTATTTCAGCCGCTGTTCCCCACGCTGGCCCGTAACTTTACCGAGAACGGCGACAGCCACATGGAGCGCATGCTGGCCCAGGTGCTGAAGAACACGGATAACCGTATTCAAAATGATATGCGGGTTAATCCGGCCTTCCTGTTCGCCGCGATGTTCTGGTATCCACAGCTCGAAGCGGCAGAACGTATAGCGCAGGAAAGTGGCCTGACCTATTACGATGCCTTTGCCCTGGCCATGAACGATACGCTGGACGAAGCCTGCCGTGCGTTAGCCATTCCCAAGCGCATCACATCGTTGATTCGCGACATCTGGCAGCTGCAGTTACGTATGTCTCGTCGCCACGGTAAGCGGGCCTGGAAGCTGATGGAGCATCCTAAGTTCCGTGCTGCTTACGACCTGCTCTCGCTGCGAGCAGAGGTAGAAAACAATCCGGAACTGCTGCGCCTGAGTAAGTGGTGGGGAGAGTTCCAGGTTGCCGCGCCGCCACAGCAGAAAACGATGCTGAATACCCTGGGAGACGATCCGGCCCCCCGCAGCCGCTCGCGCCGCCCTCGTCGCCGTTCAACGGCTCCGCGTCGTGATAACAACAACGCCTCATGACCCGGGTTTATCTAGCATTAGGCAGTAACCTTGCCGATCCGCTGCATCAGATTGATGCAGCGCTCTCAGCCCTGGACGCTCTGCCTGAGACGCAACGCGTAGCTACCTCCCCCTTTTACCGCACGCCGCCCTATGGCCCACCCGACCAGCCGGACTACCTCAATGCGGCGGTCGCGCTTGAAACCGCGCTTACTGCCGAGGCGCTCCTGGATCAAACCCAGCGAATTGAACGGGAACATGGCCGCGTTCGCAAAGCCGAGCGCTGGGGCCCGCGCACGCTGGATATTGATATCATGCTGTTTGGTACAGCCAGCCTCAACAGCGATCGGCTGATTGTGCCGCATTACGACCTGCTTAATCGTGCATTTATGCTGGTACCGCTGCTGGCGATTGCCCCCAATCTGCACCTGCCTGATGGCCGCCCGCTTCAGCCGCTTCTGGCCAGACTTGACTGCTCCAGCATCCGTCCCTGGCACAGCTGATCAGCTATTCACACGTCACAGATTCCGCTCAGCAACGCGATACAGTAAAATGCGTCCATCTGAATTTCTGAGTTGAGAGCGCCATGAAACCCACCACCATTTCTCATTTGCGTCAGTGGAAAGAAAGCGGCAAAAAATTCGCGACCCTGACCGCCTACGAGTTTAGTTTCGCCCGGCTGTTTGCCGATGAGGGCATTCAGGTGCTGCTGGTAGGTGACTCGCTGGGAATGACCGTACAGGGCCATGATTCGACGTTGCCTGTAACGGTAAGCGATATCGCCTACCATACCGCAGCGGTGCGTCGGGGTGCGCCTCAGTCGCTCTTACTGGCTGACCTGCCCTTCATGAGTTATGCCACGCCAGAGCAAACCTTCAGTAACGCAGCGCAGCTCATGCGAGCCGGGGCCAATATGGTGAAGCTGGAAGGCGGCGCATGGCTGGCAGACAGCGTACGCATGCTGACGGAACGCGCCGTGCCGGTATGTGGCCATCTGGGATTAACGCCGCAGTCTGTGAATATTTTTGGCGGTTATAAAGTACAGGGGCGCGATGAAGCAGGCGCGGAGCAGCTCCTGGCTGATGCGCTGGCTATCGAAGCGGCGGGGGCTCAGCTGCTGGTGCTGGAATGTGTCCCTGTTGCGCTGGCGCAGCGCGTGACCCAGGCGCTGGCGATTCCGGTGATTGGTATCGGCGCAGGTAACGTTACCGACGGTCAGATACTGGTCATGCATGACGCCCTGGGGATCACCGGCGGGCACGTGCCCAAATTTGCGAAAAACTTTCTGGCTGAGACCGGCGACATCCGGGCGGCCATCCGCCGCTATATTGCTGAAGTTGAAGCAGGAAGCTATCCCGCTGTTGAACACAGTTTCCAGTAATTCAGGAGAATTGCCGTGCTGATCATCGACACTCTGCCTATGTTGCGACGTGACGTTCGTCGCTGGCGCGAGCAAGGTAAACGTATCGCGCTGGTGCCGACAATGGGCAACCTGCACGAAGGGCATTTAACGCTGGTCGACGAGGCGCGTGAACGGGGTGATATCGTTATCGTGTCCATTTTCGTCAACCCCATGCAGTTTGATCGTCCTGACGATTTGGCTCGCTATCCGCGTACGCTCCAGGAGGATTGCGAGAAGCTCAACCGTCACGGCGTCGATGTCGTGTTTGCGCCCTCACCTGCCGAGGTTTATCCCCAGGGGCTGGCCAATCAGACGTTCGTAGAGGTCCCGGTGTTGTCATCGCTGCTGGAAGGCGCGAGCCGTCCCGGCCATTTTCGCGGCGTCGCGACCATCGTCAGCAAGTTGTTTAATCTGGTTCAGCCCGATATTGCCTGCTTCGGCGAGAAAGATTTTCAGCAGTTAGCCATCATTCGTAAAATGGTGGCGGATATGGGGTTCGACATCGAGATTGTCGGTGTGCCCACCGTCCGTGCCAAAGATGGCCTGGCGCTCAGCTCACGCAACGGCTATCTCACTGACGATGAACGCAAGCTGGCCCCCGGTTTGAGTCAGGTAATGAATGAAATGGCCGCCCGACTGGCTAATGGCGAGCGGCAGATTGACGATATTATTGATGCCGCGAATCTGTCGCTGCAGGAAAAAGGATTGCGTCCGGATGGCCTGGCAATCTGCGATGCAGAAACATTAGCCCCTCTGACGGTGGACAGTCAGCGTGCCGTGGTTTTAATGGCGGCCTGGCTGGGGAACGCACGGCTGATCGATAATCAACAGGTCGACCTCACGCAGTAAAGGCTGCAGGTCGTATTTTTGGCTGTATAACAAGGTTTCTGACTATGATTCGCACGGTTTTACAAGGCAAATTGCATCGCGTGAAGGTGACGCAGGCAGACCTCAACTATGAAGGCTCCTGCGCCATCGATCAGGATTTCCTTGATGCTTCTGGCATCCTGCAATACGAAGCCATCGATATTTACAACGTGACCAACGGTCAGCGTTTCTCTACCTATGCTATCGCCGCCGAACGAGGTTCAAAAATCATTTCGGTCAACGGCGCAGCGGCGCGCTGTGCCTGTGAAGGCGATATCCTGATTATCTGCTCCTATGTGCAGGTTGAAGATGCAGAAGCCCGTCAGTGGAAGCCCAACGTGGCCTACTTTGAAGGGGATAATCAGATGAAGCGCCTGGCGAAAGCCTTGCCGGTACAGTTGGCGTAAGCCCGGCCCACATAAAAAAGCAGCGATATCGCTGCTTTTTTTGTCCGTCATGGCATCAGGTACGCAATCCGCGCCCGCGCTGAATCAGGAAGTAGACCGCGATATAGAACACCACGATAAAGGCAATCAGTACCGATAAGGTCAGCGCCAGCGGAACATCGTGGATGCCGAGGAAACCAAAGCGGAAGCCGCTTATCATGTACACCACCGGGTTCAGCTTTGAAATGGCTTGCCACACGGGCGGTAACAGCGTCAGCGAATAAAACACGCCGCCCAGGTAAGTTAATGGCGTCAGTACAAAGGTCGGTATCAGGCTGATATCGTCAAAGGTACGGGCAAACACCGCGTTAATCAGGCCGGCCAGCGAAAACAGCACGGCAGTGAGCAGCAGCGTGACGGCAACCATCGTCCATGAATGAACATGGAAAGGGACAAAAAACAGCGACACCGCCGTCACCAGCACACCGACACAGATGCCACGTGCCACACCGCCACCGACATAGCCCGCAATAATAATATGCGTCGGCACCGGCGCCACCAGCAGCTCTTCGATATTGCGCTGAAACTTGGCACTAAAAAACGAGGAAGCCACGTTGGCATAGGCATTGGTGATCACCGACATCATAATCAGGCCAGGCACAATAAACTGCATGTAGCTAAACCCATTCATATCGCCGATACGCGCACCGATAAGGTTGCCGAAGATAATAAAATACAGCGTCATGGTGATAACGGGCGGCACCAGCGTCTGAATCCAGATACGGGCGAAGCGGTTCACCTCCCTGGCCCAGATGCTCTTTAACGCCACCCAGTACAAATGTGTCATGCTTTAGCTCCTGTTTTTCCTTGCGTCAGGCCGACGAACAGCTCTTCCAGACGATTCGCTTTGTTGCGCATACTCAGTACCTGCACGCCCTGAGCGCTGAGCTGGCTAAATACACTGTTCAGCCCCTGCTCACGTAGGACTTCGACCTCCAGCGTAGAGGTATCGACCAGGCGATACTGGAAACCTTCCAGCGACGGCAGCGGACTGCGCGGGGCCAGATCCAGGATAAAAGTTTCCGATTTCAGCTTTGACAGCAGGGATTTCATGGAGGTGTTTTCCACCAGCTCGCCATTTTGAATAATGCCGATGTTGCGGCACAGCATTTCTGCCTCTTCAAGATAGTGAGTGGTCAGAATGATAGTGGTGCCCTGCGCGTTCAGATCTTTCAAAAACACCCACATTGAGCGGCGCAGTTCAATATCGACCCCGGCGGTAGGTTCATCCAGAATCAACAGCTTGGGCGCATGCATCAGGGCGCGGGCGATCATTAAACGACGTTTCATGCCACCGGACAACATCCGCGCGCGCTCGTTGCGTTTTTCCCACAGGTCGAGCTGCTTGAGGTGCTTTTCCGCACGTTGCAGGGCGTCACGGCGCTCAACGCCATAGTAACCCGCCTGATTCACTACGATCTGCATGACCGTTTCAAACGGGTTAAAGTTAAACTCCTGTGGGACAAGGCCCAACTGGCGTTTGGCGTTCACTACGTCTTTTTCCAGATCGTAGCCAAAAACCCTGACGCTGCCCTCAGACTTATTCACCAGCGAACTGATAATGCCGATAGTGGTCGATTTACCCGCGCCGTTAGGCCCTAAAAGCGCATAAAAATCACCGGCTTCGACGTTCAGATCGATGCCCTTGAGCGCCTGTACGCCGCCGGGATAGGTCTTGGTCAGCCGGGATAGTTCCAGTGCATAGGTCATTCTGAATACATACCCTGTTGTATGGCATTGTAATGCCGTTTGAATTTAGGAAGCCTTCGCCTATAGTACGCGCACGCACATGCGCAGTAACAGGTTGCTTAACGCCATGACAGATATTGATACCCTGATCAGTAATAACCGCGAATGGTCCACATTACTGGTCAAAGAAGATCCCGGTTTTTTTGAGCGACTGGCTCAGGCGCAAAAACCGCGCTTCCTCTGGATTGGCTGTTCAGACAGCCGCGTGCCCGCCGAACGCCTTACCGGCCTTGAGCCCGGCGAACTGTTTGTTCATCGCAACGTCGCCAACCTGGTCATTCATACCGACCTCAACTGCCTTTCTGTGGTGCAGTACGCGGTAGAGGTGTTAGAAGTTGAACATATCATTGTGTGCGGCCACTATGGCTGCGGTGGTGTTCAGGCCGCTATGGATAACCCGGAGCTGGGTCTCATAGATAACTGGCTGCTGCACATTCGCGATCTCTGGTACAAGCATAGCGTGTTACTGGGGGAACTCCCGCCGGATAAACGCCTGGATAAACTTTGCGAAATCAACGTTGTTGAGCAGGTTTATAATCTTGGGCATTCCACGATTTTGCAATCCGCCTGGAAACGTGGACGCAAAGTTTCGCTCCATGGCTGGGTTTACGGTATCCAGGATGGCTGCCTGCGCAATCTCGATGTGACGGCAAGCAGCCGGGAAAACCTTGAACAACGCTATCGTCATGGCATGGCTAATCTGTTAGTTAACGGCGATTTTCAGCGCCAGTAACGCTGTTGCACGACAAGCCTACACGAAACGACGGGCTCAGGCCTTGGAAGAATGTGCGGTAAACGGCATTCAGTCTTCGAGCGGCACCACTTTGCCGATGTAAGGCAGGTGGCGATAATGTTGCGCATAATCAATACCAAAGCCCACCACAAACTCATCGGGAATAGAAAAGCCGACGTATTCAACGTTGACGTCGACTTCCCGACGTTCAGGCTTATCCAGCAGCGTACAAATCGCCAGTGATTTTGGCTCACGCAAGCGCAGGATTTCACGCACTTTCGAAAGCGTGTTACCGGAGTCGATAATGTCTTCGACAATTAAAACATCTTTGCCGCGAATATCTTCATCCAGGTCTTTCAGGATTTTCACATCCCGGGTCGTAGACATACCGCTGCCGTAACTGGATGCCGTCATAAAATCCACTTCGTGCGGAACATCAATGACGCGGCATAAATCAGCCATAAACATAAATGAGCCACGAAGTAGCCCCACCAGCACCATATCACTGCCGCTGTCGCGGTAATGCTCGGTGATTTCTTTGCCCAGTTCAGCGATGCGCGCGGCGATTGCCTGTTCAGGGATCATTACGTCAACAGTATGTTTCATTGCCTTTTGCCCGGTAGCTCACAAAGCCACGCAGTCTATCATAGTAAAAAGGCATACTGATGCCGCGCGGAAAAAGCAAACGTTTACGTGTTGTAAAAATCTTCACCTTTCGTCTGTCAGTTGCACAGTCAGCATTACCTTAGAACAACACAGCATTTAACAGCATTAATTGCTGCATGATAGAGTTTTATCAACATATCGTTATGCAGTTCACGACCTTATTGGGAGATCTCAATGACTTCACCCTCAAGTAAGAACACGCACGTTGGCGATCGTCAACTGCATCCTGAAACCCAGATGCTGAATTATGGCTACGATCCGCGTCTTTCGGAAGGTGCCGTGAAGCCGCCCGTGTTTCTTACCTCTACCTTTGTTTTTGACAGCGCAGAAGAAGGCCGCGACTTTTTCGACTATGTTTCAGGCCGTCGTCAGCCGCCGGAAGGCAAAAGCGGCGGGCTGGTTTATTCCCGCTTTAATCATCCCAACAGCGAGATCGTAGAAGATCGCCTGGCCATTTACGAACAGGCGGAAAGCTGTGCCCTGTTTGCTTCCGGTATGGCGGCTATCTCGACGACACTGTTAACCTTTGCACGACCGGGAGAAGTCATTCTGCATTCGCAGCCGCTTTATGGCGGCACGGAAACGTTGCTGAGTAAGACACTGCACAATCTGAACATTCAGGCGGTCGGCTTCAGCGACGGACACGATGAAGCAAAAGTGCGTGATGCGGCTCATCGTGCGATGGCGCAGGGGCGGGTCGCGATGATTCTGGTGGAAACCCCGGCGAATCCCACCAATAGCCTGGTGAATATAGCGCTGATGGGGCGCATCGCCGACGAGATCGAGCGGCATCAGGGTTCGCGTCCGGTCATCGCCTGTGATAACACCTTGCTGGGCCCGATTTTTCAACAGCCGCTGACGCTGGGGGCGGACTTATCGCTGTATTCTCTGACGAAATATGTCGGCGGGCACTCTGACCTGATCGCTGGCGCGGTGATGGGTAAGAAAACCCTGATGACGCCAATTCGCGCCCTGCGCAGCGCTATCGGTACGCAACTCGACCCGCACTCAAGCTGGATGATTGGCCGTTCGCTGGAGACGCTGTCGCTACGCATGGAAAAAGCCTTTCACAATGCCGAAGCCGTTGCCGCCTTTCTGCAGCCGCATCCTAAGGTAGCAGCGTTGCACTGGCTGCCCTATCTGAATGCAGAAAGCCCGGCGGGCAAGACGTATCGCGAGCAATGCAGCGGCGCTGGTTCGACCTTCTCTTTTGATATTGTGGGCGGACAACCTGCCGCGTTTCGCTTTCTCAATGCACTTGCGTTGTTTAAGCAGGCCGTTAGCCTGGGCGGTACCGAGTCACTTGCCAGCCATCCCGGCACAACCACGCATTCTGGCGTGCCGGATGCGGTCCGTGAGCGCATCGGTATTACCGACGCGACAATACGATTATCGATCGGCATTGAACATGCCGCAGATCTGGTAGAAGACATCCGACTGGCCCTTGAACAAGCCTGATCAGGTCACGGTGAAGCCCAGCATCATCCCGGTATCTTCATGCTCCAGCAAATGGCAGTGGGCCATATAAGCATGATCGGCGGCGGCAGTGTGATTGAAACGCACCAGTACTTCACTGCGCCAGCCGTCGACATTCACCATGTCTTTCCATCCCTGACGATGGGCGGCGGGCGGTTTGCCGTTTTCTGAAAGAATACGGAACTGTGTACCATGAATATGAAAAGGATGCAGCATGCTGTCGCCTTCGCCGGAAATGGTCCATTTTTCCACGGCGCCCGGCTTCACATTGAACGCGGGACTCGTCATATCAAATGCCAGACCGTTAATTTTATTGCCGTTATGGAAATCATAGGCCACAGCGGACATTGCTTCATGGTCCATATTCTGGTGATCCATCGTGTCTGCGCCGCTGTCATGTTTCATCCCGCTCGCGTCGTTACCCATGGGCATAGCGTGCTGCCCTCCTTTGCCCATGGCTTTCTCACCGTAACGCGCCATTAACGCCTGCATACCTTGCTGATCCAACTGGGGATCCATACTGAGCTGCAGCCAGCGTGTTGTCAGGCCTTCTGTTTTTGACACAGCTGGCAGCGTGGCGAGCTGGTCGGGTAACGTTGCACTGGCCATGATCCGCAGCGGCAAGATATTTACCAGCGGCAGGGGGCGATCGAAAGGTGCCAGCGTCATGCCCATTTGCGTGACCGGCAGCGTAACGATATCAAAGGCGTTGCCGTCAGAGGTATCGACCATGATCTCAAAACGCTCACCGGGAAGTAGCGGAAGTGAATCCACTTTCACCGGCTCCGACAGCAGCCCACCGTCACTGGCGATAACATACAGGGGACGTTTGTCGCTGGCCGCGATATGCAGCGAACGGGCATTGCAGCCGTTAAGCAGGCGCAGACGTAGCCAGCCACGCGGCACGGCGTGCTGCGGATACTGCACGCCATTCGTCAGCATCATGTCGCCAAACCAGCCCACGGCCGCCCGCATCACGTCAAGTTGATAATCGATATGCTCGCCAGACTGACTCAGCTGCTTATCCTGAAAGATAAGCGGTACGTCGTCGGTGCCCCACTGGCTGGGCAGCCGGAGCGTACCTGACGGCTGATCCTCCAGTAAAATTAACCCCGCCAGGCCCTGAGCGACCTGATGGCCGGTTTTGCCGTGTAAATGCGGATGGTACCAGCAGGTTGCCGCAGGCTGATCCGGGGTAAAGGTCACCTGACGCATCGCGCCCGGCGCAATGACGCCCTGTGGGCCGCCGTCTACCTCACCGGGAATGTCCAGCCCGTGCCAGTGAAGCGTCGTCGCTTCTTTAAGGCGGTTATGAATGTTGATGGTGGCGGTCGTTCCGCGCTTCAGGCGAATCGCCGGGCCCAGCAGGCTGCCATTGTAGCCCCAGGTGGGTACGGCTTTCCCCTGCCACTGCGTCGTGCCCTCCATCGCCGTCAGGCTGTACAGGCCATTCGCATCCGCCTCCAGCAATGCGGGGACAGGAAGCGGCGGTCGGGTAGCGGCCATGAGCGAGCGACTCCAGAGCGGCAGCGCACCCGCCGCGCCCAGTGCCGCGCTGAGTTTCAAAAAGTGGCGACGTTGCATAATCAGCATCCTTGTAACGAAATGACCTGAAGCCTAAACCCTGCCCCTATGGCAAGGTCAAGCATAGCCGGACAGAATGCCCCGAAAAGCGTAAATTAATCGAAAATCTTTACATAACTATGCTAACGTCTTAAGACAATTATCTGATGAGAATAACTATGAAGAAAAGCATCAAGATCCTGCTGCTAGCGGGACTCTTCGGCTTCTCCTCCACCAGCTTTGCCCTGAGCGAATCTGAAGCAGAAGGTCTTGCCGATCTCACTGCCGTATTCGTTTATTTAAAAAATGATTGTGGCTACCAGGATTTGCCCGATGCGCAGATTCGTAAGGCGTTGGTGTTTTTTGCTCAGCAGAACCGCTGGGACTTGAGCAATTACAACAACTACAACATGAAAGCCCTCGGTGAAGCCAGCTATCGTGATTTAAGCGGCATCGCTATTGCTAATGACCAAAAATGTAAGTCGTTGGCCCGGGATTCTCTCAGCCTGCTTGCCTATGTAAAGTAGCGCGCCAGCCCGCTCTCCCGCCAGACATTTGCCCGTGCAAGGACTATCATAGTTAGCTATGATGTCCCGCCGGTTTTCGGGGTGATGTCACGAAAGGAGAGCTTCATCATGGCCCAAAATGAGATGTGGTATGAAACACTTCATACCGGCTTTGGCCAGTATTTTACCGTCGATAAACAGCTTTATCGGGATAAAACGGCCCACCAGGATTTAATCATCTTTGAAAACGCGGCCATGGGTCGCGTCATGGCGCTGGATGGCGTGGTGCAAACAACCGAACGTGATGAGTTTATCTATCACGAGATGATGACGCACGTGCCATTGCTGGCTCACGGCTCGGCAAAAAGCGTGCTGATCATCGGCGGCGGCGACGGTGCCATGTTGCGCGAAGTGTCCCGCCACGCTGATATCCAAAAAATCACAATGGTCGAGATCGATGCTGGCGTGGTCACCTTTTGCCGTCAGTATTTGCCTAATCACAGTGCCGGCGCTTACGACGATCCGCGTCTCAATCTGGTTATTGATGACGGCGTGAATTTCGTCAATCATACCAATGAGAAGTTTGACGTTATTATCTCAGACTGTACCGATCCCATCGGTCCGGGCGAAAGCCTGTTTACCTCTGAATTCTATGCAGGCTGTAAAAAAGCCCTGAATGAGAACGGTATTTTCGTTGCACAAAACGGCGTCTGCTTCCTGCAGCAGGATGAGGCGGTGAACAGCCATCGTAAACTCAGCCACTACTTCCAGGATGTCAGTTTTTATCAGGCGGCTATCCCGACCTACTACGGCGGGATCATGACGTTTGCCTGGGCCAGCGACAATCCTGCTTTGCGTCAGCCCGACGCGGCGCTGTTACAGGCGCGTTTCGAAGCCTCTGGCTTACGCTGCCGTTACTATACACCGGCGATTCATACTGGCAGCTTTGCCCTGCCACAATATCTGTTGAATGCACTGGAAGACCCGCGCTGACTGGGCATTTGTAAGGGGGTGAATAAAATTGCAAAAGCTAAAACTACATGGCTTCAATAACCTGACCAAAAGCCTGAGTTTTTGTATCTACGATATTTGCTATGCAAATACTGAAGCTGAACGTGATGGCTATATTGCTTATATCGATGAGCAATATAATGCCAATCGCCTGACAGAAATTCTGACCGAAACCTGTTCCATCATCGGCGCAAATGTCCTGAATATTGCCCGCCAGGATTATGAGCCACAGGGTGCCAGTGTGACCATTCTGGTCAGTGAGGAACCCATCGATCCCAAAGATATTGATACGTCAGAACATCCGGGTCCGCTGCCCAACTCCGTCGTTGCGCACCTTGATAAGAGTCATATCTGTGTACATACCTATCCAGAGAGCCACCCAGAAGGCGGCCTTTGCACCTTTCGTGCCGACATCGAAGTATCGACCTGTGGCGTGATCTCCCCTCTTAAGGCGCTTAATTATCTGATTCATCAGCTGGAGTCAGACATCGTCACGGTGGATTATCGCGTGCGCGGCTTTACGCGTGACGTGAACGGCGTGAAACATTTTATCGACCATGAAATCAATTCTATTCAGAACTTTATGTCTGAAGACATGAAGGGCATGTACGACATGGTGGATGTTAACGTTTACCAGGAAAACATTTTTCACACCAAGATGTTATTGAAAGAATTCGATTTAAAACACTATCTTTTTAATACCCGCCCTGAAGATCTGACGCCTCAGGAGCACAAACGTATTACCGACCTGCTGTGGAAGGAAATGCGTGAGATATACTACGGCAGAAACATTCCGTCAGTGGGATTAAAAACGTACTAGTCACCCTACCGCTGCCCTGCCCCCTGCGTGGGGGCCATTTTCCCCTTCGTCATCATCCCTGCCTCTTCCCGTTTCAACCACAACAGGACTTATTATGCGCTGCGAACCAGGATGGCCGCCGTTCGGGTATTTTGCCTCTTCTGGTGGCTGTATCACCTGGTTGCCGCGAGCATTGGCCCGGAAATTCGCACAGCACCCCGCGTGTCATTTTTTCCTGCTTAGCACGGTCATCGCTGCCCTCCTCCGGCCTTTTTTTTCACTTCTCCGCTACAACGCAGGTGTTAATTCAAATATTCAGTACTAAACACTAAAAAACCAATCCAGCCCCCCTAAAAACATTATTTTAGTTAACATGAATTTATTTAATGAAAATAATGTGATTTAACAAAACCCATCGCTTTACGCATCGCTAACAAGTGGTTTTACCATGAGGGATATCACATTATATCGCAAGAAAACATAAGCTTAATTTTTGATTAAAAGTAAGCCATTTAAGGTTAGTCATCTAAACTCTCATTTAAAACCTTAAATATCATGAACATAAAAACACCCCCATTAAAAAAACCAATAAAACATAAAAATAACTTAATGATCGCATCACCCTGTGATATACATTAAAAAAATTTACTTTTTGCGGGTAATCGTTGGTAAGGAGAGTGATATGAGTCACGCATACTCTGTTATAAACATAAACAAACTTAATGTTTATGTGGAATTGGTGAAATGCAGCGTGCCCACACGTAACAGGACCATCCTGATAAATGGCGCGCTGGCGACCTCGTCTTCCTTTCGGAACTGGAAGCGGTTTCTGGCGGATAAATCAGATGTGATTACGTTCGATCTGCCTTTTTCCGGCAAATCGAAACCCTACAATGAGCAGGACTGTAATATCGTTACGCTGGATGATGAAGTGGCGATCATTCGGGAAATTATTTCAATCTATAAGCCTAACATTATTGCCTCTGCCTCGTGGGGCGGCGCATCCACGCTGAAGCTGTTAAATAACGGCGAAGATGGCCTGGAACACGCCATTATTGCGTCTTACTCTTTCGAATTTAACGATCGAATGCGCACCTACGTTAAACAGGCAAATCTGTACTCAAAAGAGAAAAAATTTGTCGATCTTGCGCATTTGATGAACGATGAAGTCGGCGCCTATTTGCCGAACAAAATGAAATTCTGCAATTTCAGACACCTCACCACGCTGGATGAAATTGAGTACCGCCAGGGGCGCTTCCACCTTGAGCAAATCGCTAATATTCGCAATCATGACTACAAAAGTATTATCGATAACTCGGCATGTCAGTTTCACTTTATCAATGGCGATCTGGATATTCATACGCCGCAGAAAAACATTGAAGAGATATGCGGCGAGTCGGACAAAACCTGCTTTTATCAGATCAGAGATGCGGGACACTTTTTAGATCTGGAAGGAAAAGTTAGCCGGGAGCGGACGGCTGCCGCCTTTAACACCATTTTTAACCAAATTGGTGTCTGAAATGAAAGTGATCATTGGCGCACTCGGCTCAGCTGGCGATGTCTTTCCCTGTATTGAAATTGGATCGCTTCTGAAAGAAAAAAATCACGATGTTTATTTGCTCGCTAACGATTACTTCAGGTCGGAAGCCGTTTCACGCGGACTTTCCTTTGTTGCGGTGGGCGATGCAGAAACGTACGTCAACGCGGTACAGGACCGTTCGCTGTGGAAAAAAAAGCACTCTCTGAAACGTATCTCACACTATATGGCGGAACAGCAGGAAGCCATGTTCAATGCCATGTGCGCCCTCGTGGATGATGACTGCATTATCATTCATTCTTTATGGTGCTTCGCTGCAAAAGCGGTAAGTGACAAATACCAGATTAAGAAATATGCAATCAGCCTGACCAATTCAAATTTAAAATTGCAGCCCGGGCGTGTGGTTAACGCCCTGGAAAAAGGCCTGCGAATGAATCTGAACTGGAAACTGGCCTTATTTCAACGCGCACTGGTGTCACCCGCACTTCAGGATACGCTGGACAAATTACGCCGCGACAATCACCTGCCCGCCTGTCGAAATATTTATGCTGACTGGGTGAGCGGTGGACAGCGTTTGATCGTGTTATACGAACCCTGGTTCTATCAGAAAAAAGCGCGTAACGGGTTTTACGCTGGTTTTATGCTTAATAAAAGCCGTGCATCAACGGATGACGAACAGATTACCGCCTTTATTGACTCCCGGACGGTGGTGTTTTTTACCAGTTGGGCACTGGCTGAGAAAAAGTCCGTTAGCCAGATATTGCAGGATTTAAAAGCTGAGGGGTTAAAATGCGTACTTGTCACGCCAACAGCAACCGCCTTGTCGGTGAACGATGACGTGATGACCGTACCTCAACTGAATATTGCCCTTGTCGAAACGTGCTTATTTGCCATTCATCATGGCGGTATTGGCACCACCGCGCAGTTACTCAAGAATGGCGTTCCCCAACTGATCTATCCCCGCGCGTTCGATCAGTTTGAAAACGCCCGTGCACTCAAGCGGCTGGCCTGTGGGCTGAAAGGAAAAGGGATAAAAGAAATCCGGAAAATGGCGGCGCTTTCACGCCATAAGAAACATAATTGCGATTACTACGCGGCGCAATTTGATAAAACGGGCAATAAAGGCCACGAACTGGAAAACTTTCTGACCCGTTAAGCCATCCGGCACAGCCAGCCAGGCATGATTTACCCTGGCTGGCCGACGGGCATCAGATCTGAAACGCAGCAGTTAATACTCTCAGGCTCCTTGCCTGTTCCGTTAACGACTGGGATGCAGAAGCGGACTGTTCGACCAACGCCGCGTTGCTCTGCGTTACGCTGTCCATTTGGGTCACAGCCACGCTGACCTGCGAAACGCCCTGCATTTGTTCTACCGATGCCAGAGCCAGCCCATCCATATATTGCGCGAGCGAGGCGACCTCGCTCGCGGCTTTAAGAATACTGTGTGCCGTATTATCTGCCGCTTTTACGCCTTTCTCGACGCCACTGACGGCTTCTTCAATCAGGGTGCCGATTTCTCGTGACGACGAGGCGCTGCGTTGAGCCAGCGTCCGGACTTCGCTCGCCACCACGGCAAAACCGCGACCATGTTCACCTGCTCTTGCTGCCTCAACGGCGGCATTCAGCGCCAGAATGTTCGTCTGAAACGCGATGCTTTGAATGACCGCCGTAATCTCTTTGACCTTGGCCGCACTCACCGAAATGCTGTGCATGGTCTGACTCATTTCATTGACGGCTTTTTCACTGGCGCGGGTCAGCGATTCCGTCTCGCGAGCCGAAGAGGCGGTGGATTCTGCGACGGAAGTGTTATTGCGCACGGTAGCGGTAATCTGCTCCATACTGGCTGCCGTCTGCTGCAACGCGGCAGCCTGCTCCTCCGTGCGGGAAGAGAGCTCTGTATTTCCCTGTGCGATTTCGCTGGCTGCCAGTTCAACCGACGCAGCGGAATCTTTGATCTGAGAAACCAGTGTCCGTAGATGATTTTGCATATTGGCCAGCGCCGCAAGCAGCTTGCCGGTCTCATCCTTGCGATCCACGGTAATGACGGAGGTCAGGTCGCCCCGGGCGATGGTATCAGCCGTATTAACCGCCAGCGTCAGGGGACGGGAAATGCTACGGGAAATAAGCAGTCCCAACACCAATGAGATGCCTGTCGAAAGCACCAGTCCGCCTGTTAACGTCATTTTGGTCTTTGTACGCTCACTGATTAACTCGTCTGCACGGGACTGCAGCAACGATTTTTCAGTGACAATCATTGACTCAATGACAGAGCGCATCGCATCCATTTGAACTTTCCCTTCATCCGAGGCAAAGAGCTCAAAAAAGCGCTGCTGATCCAGCGAGCCCTGATTCAGGCGTTCGCGCGCAGCGATCACCTTTTGGGCATAGGTTTCCAGCCAGGCCTTTTGTCTGTTTTCCAAATCAACTAAACGTTTCTGCTGTTCCGGATTATCCTGGGTCAGCTGATGCGTACTCTCCATATATCTATTAAACGATTGTTTTCCTTCATTAAACGGGACCAGCATCTGCGGTTTGCCATTGAGCGCAAAACCACGCACGCCCGTTTCCATATTAAGCAGGTTTTCGGTGGCCTTGTTTAATCCCTCAACAACCTGATAAGTATGAATATTAAGCTGGCTGACTTGTGTTACCCGGCCAAAACCGGCATAAAACAAGCTACAAACGATGATCATGACCAGCGTAATCGCGCCAAATGCGATATAGAGTCGTGTTCTGATAGATGTATTGCTGAGCATAATTTCTCCGCGAGTGGAAAAAAACAAATTCCATTAATTAACTGAGAATAATGACAAAAATATTAATAATCAGGCCCGTAAGTTTAATGAAAAGCCTGTTCACGCACCCAAAAATGAGTGACGAAAATATAAGCGCATTAATGTCCAGTTGATTATTAACGCAGTTGCTGAAATTTCCACTCCGTTACATTTTTTAATTTTAAGCCACGTCAATAAAGCGCAGAGATGCTTATCTATCACTCCGCAGCCTCAGCGGAACGCAGAGTAACTTAACGAGATAAAACCGATTAAAATCAATAACCTTAAAAAGAGATGAGAATGAAAATGCTTACAGCACTGCGTTAAAGGAGCAACGTGCGACGTTAATTTGACTTAGCGCCATCGCATTATTAACCAATTAAATTTCATCACTCATGTTAAAACCGCCCGTCACCTCCTCATCTTTTTGGTGAAAGGTTATATTTTAATAAAACAGAACATCGCGCCCGGTATTAAATATTGTCCTGCCCCGCGTGCTCTTAATACAAATCAGCCCTACCTTGTGCTCTCTGAAATCGATTTTAACCTGCACATCGACTGCAACGTCGCCGATGTGCAGGCCAGAGCTTAAGGTTGGAGATACAACTCTTCTATGTAGTGCAGGGCTTCGCATAGCGTACTGTCAGTGCCAAATCCCCCCGCCTTGGTAATAACCGGCAGGTCATCAATTTCACTGTTCACAAAGGTGCCGCAGGGGATACAGGGGGCGACTTCGCTCTGAATACGATAACCTTCTGCGCCCAATGCGTTAGCCACCGCAATAGCGATGTCCCCACCGGTGAGAAACAGGCCGCCGGTACGGGCACGATCGAGAATCGCCAACGTGATGTCTCCCAGCCGCTGACTCAGCTTTTCACCTAAGGCTTCACGACTCAGTTCGTAGTGCGCCGTCAGAGCATCAATCTGATTACGATCGTCAACGCTGCTGCTGGTCTGAAGAACACAGTGCCTGTTCTGCATCAGAATCTCGCACGCCTGGGCCACGATATGCTCGCTCTCATCTTCAGGCCCCAGAAGGGTTTGTACCGCAATTCTGACAACGTCAACCCGTCCTGAGCGCTGCGCCTGCTCAACCTGACGTCGGGTCATTTCACTCATTGAGCCTGCCACCACCAGTACGGGCAGAGTTTGATGCATAGTCATGTAACTTTCAGCCGGAAGTGCATTCGCCAGACCCGCCGCACCGACTAATAAAGGGGGCTGGGTCATGGCCAGCGCAGCCTGGGCAATGAGCGTCAGATCGTTATCATTTTCGGCATCCATGACGACGATGCCCCCTCCCTGCCCTGCCAGACGTTCAAACCGGGCACGTAGCTCTCCGCCTCTTACCACGTCCAGCGACATTTCACTCACCGGCAGACGCGTCTGTAAGCCGATAAGCGTACTGATTCGCGACGAAATAATCGGAGTGCGAGGATCGCTGGCAAACTCTGTTTCCAGCAACGGACGCTGGTGCACCAGACACTCACCCTGGCGCGTGGTGCGGCCTGCCGAAGGTATGGCCGCGGCAACGATCGCCAGCGTGGCACCACTTGCCGCCATAGCTGCGGCAATCTCAGCCCCGGGGTTACCCCGCAGGGTTGAGTCGATTTTTTTATAAATCAGTACGTTATTTTGCGTCGTGCCCAGCCAGGCAGAAAGCGCCCGAGTAACGGCAATGCCTGCCTGATCTGCGCTAAGCGCCCGGCTATCCGTGTTGATGACGAGTACGTCAGTCCGCCGCGAGGGTTTCTGCTGTGGCGTCAGCATCACTTCGGTGCGTGCGCCCTTTTTGGCCAACTGGACACCGGTATCGTTTGCGCCCGTAAAATCGTCGGCGATGACAAGCATTTTCATCATAACTTCTCCGTGGATGACAGCGATCGCTGCAGATTACGCTTTGCCACCCATGAGGTCAGCATGGGCGTTAAAATTGCGGTAACAATGACGGACGTCGCGACCAGCGGCGTGGCCGCCGCAACGACGTCCGCCAGGGCGGGATCGGCGTGAGCAATAGCAACAGGCGTGGCGACGGCATTACCCGCCGTGCTGGATGCCGCCGCGCCGGCAATTCCGCTGCCACCTAACAAGCGATCGACTTTTATATTAAAGAAGCCGCCGACGAGCGTGGTCAAGCCCCCCAGAATGATGCCAGCCAGCCCGCCTTTGAGCAGCATGGCAAAATCAATGCTGGCGCCCAACGCAAAGGCAAAGAAGGGAATCAGTATCGGGCCGCCCTGAGAGAAAAAGTCGCGCATTTTTGGATCGAGATTACCGAGCAACATGCCCAGCAGCATGGGGACGATTACCACCACCACCGACATGACAGGAATATTTGCCATTCCTGCCGCGCCCAGGGCAATCATGGTGAGTACCGGACCATCGTTGAGGGAAATCACGGGGGTCGCGCCGACTTCATTGTCCTGGCCAAACTCCCCCGCGAGGGCGGCATAAAGGCCGCCATTCGTATTGCTCATGGCCGAAATGACGGCGACCGACGTCAGTCCCCACAGTCCCTCCGCGCCAAAAAAGGTATCTACAGCAAAGCCCACGGCCACAGCAACAAGAAACTTGCTTGCCGTGACGCCACCGCCTATCAACAAGGCTTTCGGTGCCGCTTTGATATATATCCCTGCGCCCATACAAAACAAAAATGCCCCAATCAAAGCAGGTGCACCTTCTTTAAAAAGCGCGGTGGTAAAGCCGCCCACCTGTAAGGCTTCGGGCGCGAACGTATTCACAATGGCCCCTAAAACCAGCGGGACAACCATCATACCGCCCGGGATTTTTTCAACTGTTGCTTTAATATCCATATCATCACCATTTTGATTAATTATAATCATTATGATGATATTAAATCATTTAGAAGAAAATTGCGGCATGAATCGCAGAATAGCACGCGGTTAGTTGAGCACAATCAATCAATACGGAGGGGAACAACAGGGCCTGCGATACTCACCGGTGTTATCTGTTCTGCATAAAGCGCCGCCAGGCAGCAATGACCGCCAGAAAATCTTCCATACCACAGAAGCACAAGCTTTCTTCATCGTAATAATTCATGCCCTCTTCCATTTCATCGCCTTCAAAATTCAGCGTATTCGCGCGGACAATCACCTCTTCGTCATCCATCCACAGCGTGTATTCCCGCCCGATACGTTGCCACTGACGTTCACTCCCTTTTAATTTATGGGCTTCCGCTTCCACCTCATCCAGCACGCTGGCATCGTGCTCGACCTCTTCATTAAACCAGTGGCCCAGTGCTTCATGTCCCATCGACATACGAACTTTCACTTTGCCCGTGATGTCACGTAGAAATTCATACTCCATGATCTTATCTCTTTATCAGTCACTCGCGCTGTTATACCGCTATTTTCATTACCCTGCACCTGCTTAGCGCACACATCCGGCTTCCTTCAGGACCCTTTTCAGGCATAAAAAAAGAGGAACGCCAGAGCGTCCCTCTTAAATGGACCAACGGTCAGCAATCAGACGGCGGTCTGGAAAATCACGCCATCCGCTTTTTCAGTGTACTGGCTCAACTGGTCAAAGTTGAGATAGCGATAGGTATCGCTAGCCGTTTTATCCACCTGCGCCATGAACTGCTGATACTCATCTGGCGTTGGGAGCTTACCTAACAATGATGAGACCGCCGCCAGCTCCGCAGAAGCCAGGTAGACGTTAGCCCCTGTTCCCAGACGGTTCGGGAAGTTACGGGTTGAGGTCGATACCACCGTTGCGCCATCGGCCACACGTGCCTGGTTACCCATGCACAGTGAACAACCGGGGATCTCGATACGCGCGCCACTCTTACCGAATACGCTGTAGTAGCCTTCTTCCGTCAGCTGTGCCGCATCCATTTTGGTCGGTGGTGCGACCCACAGACGGGTTGGCAGTTGGCCTTTGTGGCTGTCCAGCAGCTTACCTGCCGCGCGGAAGTGACCGATGTTGGTCATGCACGAACCGATAAAGACTTCATCAATCTTCTCGCCCTGCACATCTGACAGCAGACGCGCATCGTCAGGATCGTTTGGCGCGCACAGAATCGGCTCTTTGATCTCCGCCAGATCGATGTCAATCACCGCAGCATATTCTGCATCGGCGTCGGCTTCGAGCAGTTGAGGATCCGCCAGCCATTTCTCCATGCCTTCAATACGGCGCTCCAGCGTACGACGATCGCCGTAGCCTTCTGAGATCATCCATTTCAGCAGGACAATGTTAGAGGTCAGATACTCTTTGATCGGCGCCTGATCCAGCTTGATGGTACAGCCTGCAGCAGAACGTTCTGCCGATGCATCGGTCAGTTCGAACGCCTGCTCGACTTTCAGATCGGGCAGACCTTCAATTTCAAGGATGCGACCGGAGAAGATGTTTTTCTTGCCTTTCTTCTCAACGGTTAACAGCCCCTGCTTGATGGCATACAGCGGAATGGCGTGAACCAAATCGCGCAGCGTAATGCCGGGCTGCATTTTACCTTTAAAACGCACCAGGACCGATTCTGGCATATCCAGCGGCATTACGCCGGTCGCAGCCGCAAAAGCAACCAGACCCGAACCTGCCGGGAAGGAAATACCGATTGGGAAGCGGGTGTGAGAATCCCCGCCGGTGCCGACGGTATCCGGCAGCAGCATACGGTTAAGCCATGAGTGAATCACGCCATCGCCCGGACGCAGGGAAACCCCGCCACGGTTCATGATGAAATCTGGCAGCGTGTGGTGCGTGTTCACATCGACTGGCTTCGGATAAGCCGCCGTGTGACAGAACGACTGCATCACCAGATCGGCAGAGAAGCCCAGACATGCCAGGTCTTTCAGCTCGTCGCGGGTCATAGGACCGGTGGTGTCCTGCGAGCCCACCGAGGTCATCTTCGGTTCGCAATAGGCACCCGGACGGACGCCGTCAACGCCACAGGCGCGGCCAACCATTTTCTGCGCCAGTGAGTAGCCACGTGAGCTTTCCGCCACGTCTTTCGCGATACGGAACACGGTGCTGACAGGCAGCCCCAGGGATTCACGCGCTTTGCTGGTCAGGCCACGACCAATGATCAGGGGAATACGGCCACCGGCACGCACTTCATCAATCAGCACGTCGGTTTTCAGTTCAAAACTGGCCAGCAGATCGCCGGTTTCATGATTGCGCACTTCACCTTTAAACGGATAGATATCAATGACATCACCCATATTCAGGTCGTTCACATCCACTTCGATCGGCAGCGCGCCGGCATCTTCCATGGTGTTGAAGAAGATAGGTGCAATCTTGCCGCCCAGAACAACACCACCGCCTTTTTTATTCGGCACGTTAGGGATGTCATCGCCCATAAACCACAGCACCGAGTTGGTGGCCGATTTACGGGATGAACCTGTGCCCACTACGTCGCCCACATAGGCCAGCGGGAAACCTTTGGCCTGCAGTGCTTCGATCTGCTTAATCGGCCCGATATTACCCGCCTCATCTGGCTCAATCCCTTCGCGAGCATTTTTCAGCATCGCCAGGGCATGAAGTGGAATATCCGGACGTGACCAGGCATCCGGCGCCGGAGACAGGTCGTCGGTGTTGGTTTCACCCGTGACTTTGAAAACCGTAACGGTAATTTTTTCAGCCAGCTCAGGACGTGACAGATACCATTCGGCATCCGCCCACGACTGCATCACCTGCTTCGCGTGTGGATTGCCTGCTTTGGCTTTTTCTTCAACGTCATAAAAGCTGTCAAACATCAGCAACGTGTGGGAAAGCGCTTTCGCCGCGATCGGTGCGAGTTTCGCATCATCTAATGCTTCAATCAGAGGATGGATGTTGTAGCCGCCCTGCATGGTACCGAGCAGTTCAACGGCTTTTTCAGGAGATACCAGAGGAGAGGTGGTTTCGCCTTTGGCGACAGCAGCCAGGAAACCTGCTTTAACATACGCCGCTTCATCGACGCCGGGTGGTACGCGGTTGACCAACAAATCGGTCAAAAATTCTTCTTCACCCGCAGGTGGATTTTTTAGCAGTTCAACCAGCGCGGCCATCTGGGAAGCATCTAATGGCTTAGGTACGATCCCTTGGGCAGCACGCTCGGCAACGTGCTTACGGTATTCTTCTAGCACGACGTTCTCCTCGCTCTCATTGTATGGGTTTCCGGTGCACCCTGATGACAACGCATTCCATGAGTAGGGTAAGGTGCCCGGTTCCGCGTGGGGCAGCATAGCAGGATTTCAACGCCTTGTTAATCTGTTTACAAAAAAGCAACATTAGGGTTTTCTGTAGCAGAATGCGCTAACTAATCCGGTTTAAACGGAAAAAAAGCAGGGCGTAAAGCCCTGCCGGTTCCCCCAGTCATTCCGCTGTCTGCTTAGCGATCAATCATGCCATATTCTGCATTCGCATAGCGTTCACCCCTGATGTTTTGCGGCGCAAAGAGCCTGTCCAGCGTGTCACTGTCCGCCCCTGTCAGGACGACATTCGCTGCGGCACAGTTTTCTTCCAGATGATGGACCTTGCTCGCTCCCGGAATCGGCACAATATCTTCCCCCTTCGCCATGACCCACGCCAGCGCCAGTTGTGCCGCAGTAATACCATAACTGTGTGCCATCTCAGTGAGCTGCGCGACTAACTTTTGGTTATGTTCCTGTGCCTGCTGCTGAAAACGGGGCAAACTGCGGCGGAAATCATGCGGCTCCAGCGCGTCGACCGACGTCAGTTTGCCCGTCAGGAAGCCCCGGCCCAGCGGACTGTAAGGCACAAAACCGACATTCAGCTCACGACAGGTCGCCAGAATGTCCTGTTCGGGATCGCGCGTCCAGAGTGAGTATTCGCTTTGTAAGGCAGAGACGGGATGGACGGCACAGGCGCGCCGCAGCGTAGCCGATGAGACTTCAGACAACCCAATATAGCGGGCTTTTCCCTCTTTAATCAGATCTGCCATCGTGCCAATCACGTCTTCAATCGGTACGCTCGGATCAAAACGGTGCTGGTAAAGCAGATCGATATGATCGGTCCCCAAACGGGTTAATGATCCTTCGACTGCGCGACGAATATGCTGAGGCTGGCTGTTAACGCCCGTCATCTTTTCCCAGCCCTGGCCTTCACCAGTAATCGCAAAACCAAATTTTGTGGCAACCGTGATATTGTCGCGGCGGCCTTTAAGGGCTTTAGCGATGAGCACCTCGTTGGTAAAGGGACCGTAGATTTCGGCGGTATCCAGAAAGTTGATGCCCAGTTCAATTGCACGAGACAGTGTATTCAGAGCCTGCTGCTCATCATTGTTGCCATAGGCGAAGGTCATGCCCATACAGCCGAGTCCCAGCGCTGACACGCGTAAACCCTGATTACCTAATTGACGTTGTTGCATGATGTATTCCTCTTTAATTGCGGTGTTATTGTTATAATCCTCATCAATATCAACAACAATTGCGGTTTTCTTGCCCATTCAGTGAGGAAAATTCATTAATGACACTTTCGCGGGCCACCCTGCAGGAACTGGAAATGTTCAGTGCGATTGCACACCACCGGAGCTTCCGCAAAGCTGCACAGGCGCGCAACGTGACGCCGTCTGCGCTGAGCCACGCCATGCGTCATTTTGAGCAACGGCTAGGGGTGAGATTGCTCAACCGCACGACGCGCAGTGTCTCACTGACCGAGGCAGGACAGCATTTTCTGCAGCGCATTCAGCCTGCCTTACTCGATTTATCGCAGGCCGTGGATGAACTCAATGACTGGCGAGCCCGGCCTCACGGTACGCTGAAACTCAATATGCCCCGCTCTGCAGAAGCGCTGTTTTTTGACAGCCTGATCCTGCCCTTTCTTCAGCGCTATCCGGACATTACGCTGGAAATTGACAGTAACGATGCGCTGGTGGATATCCTTGAAGCCGGTTTTGATGCAGGTATTCGTTACGGCGATGTGCTGGCGCAGGATATGATCGCCCTGCCCTTTGGCCCGGCAATGCGTACACTGGTTGTCGCGAGCCCGGCGTTTATCGAACGTCATGGTGCCCCGCAAACACCAGACGATCTGCTGCAGTTTCTCTGCATTGAGCGGCGTTTCCCGAGCGGGCAACGCTATCGCTGGGAATTCATGCACGCAGGGAAAAAGCGGGAAGTCGCCGTCAGTGGCTCTCTGGTGCTGGATAACAACGAACGTATATTGCAGGCCGCCCTTGCGGGAGCAGGGATTGCTTTTCTGCAGGAGGCCGTGGTCAGTGCCAGTCTGCGAAGTGGCTCCCTCGTTGAGCTGTTAAGTCACTATACGGAAAATGCCGATGGCTTCTGGCTCTACTATCCCGGCAGGCGTTATGTCTCAGCACCATTACGTCATTTTATTGACTGGTTACGTGTTAATAATAACGAAGTGATCAACCATCAAAATTAACAGTAACATAAGAACCGAGAAATAATTATTTTAAAATAGTCATTAATAAATCAGCAAAAATAACATTTAAAATATAAAAGACAGAAAATTTTATTAATTAGCATTATTAAAAAAATAAAAAACCTGGGGACAATAAAATAATAAATGCGTAGACTGCGGTTGGGCGCCTGAAGCTTTCTGCTTTGGGTAAGAACCTGAGGTGGAAAGAGGAAGGAACCGCTCACATTAATCAGTCAACTAATGCGAGCGGAGGTCACTACCCTAACACCCAAACACTGTCAGGGTAGCCCCTCGCTCGATGAAAATCAAGAGAGGTGCCACCATGAAGTCGAAAGACGGTTTACTTGTTATTAGCGGGTTAATTCTCTTAGGATTGAGTTTATCAAACCGAGGTTCATTATGTGAGCTTCGCCTCAGAATAATGAGTGCTGAACTTTCGGCTGTCTTGAATTACGAAACCAGGCAGTAAAACTTCGTGAGTGGCGGAGTTTACTCCGCCCTATATGCCAGTGTAAATGTGTTAGCCCAGGCGCCCTTTCCTTGATTGATTTTCTTATTCGATAATAACCAGCATAAAAAAACGGCCCCGTAAGGGGCCGCTATGACTGTCCTGAGACTTATTTCTTCTTCGCTTTCGCGTTAGGCAGATCGGTGATGCTGCCTTCAAAGATTTCGGCCGCCAGTCCTACGGATTCATGCAGGGTTGGGTGCGCATGAATGGTCAGCGCAATATCTTCAGCGTCACAGCCCATTTCAATGGCCAGACCGATTTCACCCAGCAGTTCACCGCCGTTCGTTCCGACAATGGCACCACCGATAACACGATGGGTCTCTTTGTCGAAAATCAGTTTGGTGATGCCATCTGCACAGTCAGAAGCAATCGCACGGCCTGATGCCGCCCACGGGAACGTGGCGGTTTCATAGCTGATGCCTTTCTCTTTCGCTTCTTTCTCAGTCAGACCGACCCAGGCAACTTCTGGCTCAGTATAGGCAATGGAAGGAATCACTTTCGGATCGAAGTAGTGTTTCAGACCTGAAATGACTTCTGCCGCAACGTGGCCTTCGTGCACGCCTTTGTGTGCCAGCATTGGCTGACCTACGATGTCGCCGATAGCATAAATGTGTGGCACATTGGTGCGCATCTGCTTGTCAACGCGGATGAAGCCACGATCGTCAACTTCGACACCGGCTTTGTCAGCATCCAGGCCTTTACCGTTTGGTACACGACCAATCGCAACCAGAACCGCATCATAACGCTGAGCTTCGCCCGGCGCTTTTTTGCCTTCCATCGAAACATAGATACCGTCGTCTTTGGCTTCTACGGCGGTCACCTTGGTCTCCAGCATCAGGTTAAATTTCTTGCTGATACGTTTGGTAAAGACTTTAACCACGTCTTTATCAGCCGCCGGGATAACCTGGTCAAACATCTCGACCACGTCGATCTCTGAACCCAGCGCATGGTAAACGGTAGCCATTTCCAGACCGATGATTCCGCCACCCATAACCAGCAGACGCTTAGGCACTTCTTTCAGTTCCAGCGCGTCAGTGGAATCCCATACACGAGGATCTTCATGAGGAATGAACGGCAGTTCGATAGGACGTGAACCTGCAGCAATAATGGCGTTATCGAAGTTAATGGTGGTTGCGCCACCTTCACCTTCTACCACCAGCGTATTGGCACCGGTAAATTTGCCCAGGCCATTAACCACTTTCACTTTACGCCCTTTCGCCATGCCAGACAGGCCGCCGGTCAGTTGGTTAATCACCTTCTCTTTCCAGCTACGGATTTTGTTGATATCCGTTTGCGGCTGACCAAACACAATGCCGTGTTCTTCGAGCGCTTTCGCTTCTTCAATCACTTTCGCAACGTGCAGCAGCGCTTTAGACGGGATACAGCCTACGTTAAGACAGACACCACCGAGGGTGCTGTAGCGCTCGACCAGTACGGTTTCCAGACCTAAGTCAGCGCAACGAAAAGCTGCAGAGTAACCTGCAGGACCTGCCCCAAGTACCACGACCTGAGTTTTAATCTCTGTACTCATCATGACCTCTTATTGGATTTCCGGCGGGTCAGACGCTGAGCCTATCCCATTAGGCTAGTTAACTGGCCATATTGCGTATGTTTCTACCACCCTAGCGTTGACGGGGTTGCGTGGCAGGTACGCAATCTGACTGCGCCAATTATGCCTAATGGAATAGGCTCATGATGTCCTTATTCCACCGGGACATGTTCACCGCAAGAGTTTACAGAATTGTTAATAAACTGCCAACCGCGGTGCCCTGAATGTTACAAAAAGGCCGGCATTTGCCGGCCTTTTGCGCTTTTTACATAACCAGACGACGAATGTCTGACAGCATATTGCCAATAATGGTAATGAAACGTGCGCCATCTGCACCGTCGATAACGCGGTGATCGAAGGACAGAGAGATCGGCATCATCAGACGTGGTGCAAACTCTTTACCGTTCCATACAGGCTCCATCGCTGACTTGGACACACCAAGGATGGCCACTTCCGGCGCGTTCACAATCGGCGCGAAGTGGGTAGTACCCAGGCCGCCCAGGCTGGAGATGGTGAAACAGCCGCCCTGCATGTCGCCTGCGGTCAGTTTGCCATCGCGCGCCTTCTTAGAGACCGCCATCAGTTCACGAGACAGCTCGGTGATGCCCTTCTTGTTCACGTCTTTGAAGACCGGCACGACCAGACCATTTGGCGTATCAACCGCCACGCCGATGTTGATGTATTTTTTCAACGTCAGCTTCTGCGCGTCTTCAGACAGTGAGCTGTTGAAGCGTGGCATCTGCTCAAGCGCTGCAGCGACAGCTTTCATGATGAAGACCACTGGCGTGTATTTCACGTCCAGTTTGCGCTTCTCGGCTTCGGCGTTCTGCTGCTTACGGAACGCTTCCAGATCGGTAATATCGGTTTTATCAAAGTGAGTTACGTGTGGGATCATCACCCAGTTACGGCTCAGGTTGGCACCCGAGATTTTCTGGATACGGCCCAGTTCCACTTCTTCAACTTCACCGAACTTACTGAAGTCAACTTTCGGCCATGGCAGCATGCCCGGCAATCCGCCACCGCTGGCTGCGGCTGGTGCAGCCTCTGCGCGTTTCACGGCATCTTTCACGTAAGCCTGAACGTCTTCTTTCAGGATACGGCCTTTGCGTCCTGTACCTTTCACCTTCGCCAGGTTAACGCCAAATTCACGCGCCAGACGACGAATGACCGGCGTGGCATGTACATAGGCATCATTTTCGGCAAACTCACCTTTGCTGTCGGCTTTCGCCGCAGGCGCAGATGCAGATGCAGATGCAGCAGGCTTAGATTCCGCAGGCGCAGGGGCCGCCTCTTTCTTCGCAGCCGGTGCAGCAGCAGGCGCAGCGCCTTCGACTTCAAAGACCATGATCAGTGAACCCGTGCTGACTTTGTCGCCCGTTGCCACTTTCAGTTCTTTGACGGTGCCCGCGAACGGTGCCGGCACTTCCATCGACGCTTTATCGCCTTCCACCACAATCAGGGACTGCTCGGCCTCGACTTTATCGCCGACCTTCACCAGCACTTCGGTTACTTCAACTTCGTCACCGCCGATGTCAGGAACGTTAACGTCTTTGGCACCCGCAGCGGCAGCAGGCGCCGTCGCCGCCTCTTCTTTCACTTCTGGCTTCGCATCAGCAGCCGGTGCAGCGCCTTCTGCTTCAAAGACCATGATGTGAGAGCCGGTATTAACTTTATCGCCAGTGGCGATGTTAATCGCTTTCACCACGCCCGCGAACGGTGCCGGGACTTCCATTGAGGCTTTGTCGCCTTCAACGACGATGAGCGATTGTTCGGCTTCTACTTTGTCGCCCACTTTTACCAGAATCTCGGTGACTTCAACTTCATCACCGCCGATGTCCGGCACGTTGACGTCTTTGCTGGCGCTAGCAGACGCAGCGGCAGGCGCAGGCGCGGCCTCTGCTTTTTTCTCCTGCGCTGGCGCAGGTGCCGCTTCTGCCGCACCTTCAGCATCAAACATCATGATCAGCGAGCCGGTTTCCACTTTGTCACCGGTTGCGATTTTGATCTCTTTGACCACGCCGGCCTGCGGCGAAGGCACTTCCATAGAGGCTTTATCGCCCTCTACGGTGATCAGCGACTGCTCGGCTTCCACCTTGTCGCCAACCTTGACCAGAATTTCGGTGACTTCAACTTCGTCTGACCCGATGTCCGGTACCTTAATTTCAATAGCCATTACTCTGTTACCTCTTAAGCCAGACGCGGGTTAACTTTATCGGCATCGATCTTGAACTTCACGATCGCATCCGCCACGACTTTCTTATCGATTTCGCCACGTTTCGCCAGTTCACCCAGTGCGGCAACCACAACGTAAGATGCATCCACTTCAAAGTGGTGACGCAGATTCTCACGGCTGTCAGAGCGGCCAAAGCCGTCAGTGCCCAGCACGCGGTAATCGCTAGACGGTACGTAGCTGCGAACCTGCTCAGCAAACAGCTTCATGTAGTCGGTTGACGCGACAGCAGGCGCAGCGTTCATCACCTGAGCGATGTATGGCACGCGTGGGGCTTCCGTTGGATGCAGCATGTTCCAGCGCTCACAGTCCTGACCATCGCGGGCCAGCTCGGTGAACGAGGTCACGCTATAAACGTCAGAACCGATGCCGTAATCAGCAGCCAGAATCTGCGCGGCTTCACGCACATGGCGCAGGATAGAACCTGAACCCAGCAGCTGCACTTTACCTTTACTGCCTTCAACCGTTTCCAGCTTGTAGATACCTTTACGGATACCTTCTTCGGCACCTTTCGGCATCGCTGGCATGTGGTAGTTTTCGTTCAGCGTCGTGATGTAGTAATAAATGTTTTCCTGCGCTTCACCGTACATGCGTACCAGACCGTCATGCATGATGACTGCCACTTCGTAGGCATATGCCGGATCGTAGGAGATGCAGTTTGGAATCGTCAGCGACTGAATATGGCTGTGACCATCTTCATGCTGCAAGCCTTCGCCGTTCAGTGTGGTACGGCCTGAGGTACCGCCGACCAGGAAGCCACGCGCCTGTTGGTCGCCCGCCAGCCACATCAGATCGCCAATACGCTGGAAGCCGAACATCGAATAATAGATGTAGAACGGAATCATCGGCAGGTTGTTGGTGCTGTAAGAGGTCGCCGCCGCCAGCCAGGAAGAACCTGCGCCCAGCTCGTTGATCCCTTCCTGCAGAATCTGGCCTTTCTCGTCCTCTTTGTAATATGCCACTTGCTCACGGTCCTGCGGCGTGTACTGCTGACCGTTCGGGCTGTAGATACCAATCTGACGGAACAGACCTTCCATACCAAAGGTACGGGCTTCATCCGCAAGAATCGGCACCAGACGATCTTTGATCGACTTGTTCTTCAGCATGACGTTCAGCGCACGCACGAACGCGATGGTGGTAGAGATTTCTTTGTTCTGCTCTTCAAGCAGCGCACTGAACTCTTCCAGCGCCGGCATTTCCAGCTTCTCGGTGAAGTTAGGCTGACGGGACGGCAGGTAGCCCCCTAACTTCTCACGCTGACCGTGCAGATAGTTGTACTCTTCAGAGCCTTTATCGAAGGTGATGTAAGGCAGAGATTCGATCTTGTCGTCTTCGACCGGCACGTTGAAGCGATCACGGATATAGCGAACGCCATCCATGTTCATCTTCTTCACCTGGTGCGCAATGTTTTTACCTTCAGCGGTGTCGCCCATACCATAACCTTTAATGGTATGCGCCAGGATCAGTACCGGCTTGCCTTTGGTGTCCTGCGCTTTTTTCAGTGCCGCATAGATTTTCTTCGGATCGTGACCACCACGGTTCAGTGCCCAGATTTCATCGTCTGACCAGTCTTTCACCAGGGCAGCGGTTTCCGGATATTTGCCGAAGAAATGCTCACGGACATAGGCACCATCACGTGACTTAAACGTCTGGTAGTCGCCGTCAACGGTTTCGTTCATCAGCTGGATCAGTTTACCGCTGGTGTCATTACGCAGCAGTTCATCCCAACGACCGCCCCAGATAACCTTGATCACTTCCCAGCCAGCACCGGCAAAAATGCCTTCCAGCTCGTTGATGATCTTACCGTTACCGGTGACAGGTCCATCCAGACGCTGTAGGTTACAGTTGATGATGAAAACCAAATTATCCAGTTTTTCACGGGTGGCGATGGTGATCGCCCCTTTTGATTCTGGCTCATCCATCTCGCCGTCGCCCAGGAAAGCGTAAACGGTTTGACCGGAGGTATCTTTCAGACCACGGTGTTCCAGATATTTCAGGAATTTAGCCTGATAGATGGCATTGAGTGGGCCCAGACCCATAGAAACGGTCGGGAACTGCCAGAATTCCGGCATCAGTTTAGGATGCGGATAAGAAGACAGACCTTTACCGTCCACTTCCTGACGGAAGTTATTCATCTGCTCTTCAGTCAAACGACCTTCCAGGAAAGCACGGGCATAGATACCCGGAGAAATGTGGCCCTGGAAGTACACCAGATCGCCGCCGTCTTTTTCACTGCGCGCGCGGAAGAAGTGGTTAAAGCACACTTCATAGATGGTGGCAGAAGACTGGAAGGAGGACATGTGGCCGCCAAGTTCCAGATCTTTCTTCGATGCACGCAGCACCGACATGATGGCGTTCCAGCGAATGGCGGAGCGGATACGACGTTCAAGTGAGGTGTTGCCCGGATAGTCCGGTTCATCTTCAACGGCAATAGAGTTGATATAGTTGCTGATTGCGGCAGCACCGCCAGCAACTTTCACACCGCCTTTGCGGGCTGCACTCAGCACCTGATCAATCAGATACTGTGCACGTTCAACACCTTCTTCACGGATGACCGATTCGATCGCCTGTAGCCAGTCACGAGTTTCAATCGGATCCACGTCATTGTGTAAACGTTCTGACATGGGGGTATTCCTTATCTGTGTCTAATACGTTGAAAAATCGGGAGCCTGTTAACGTCAGGGAGACAGGCTCGTCGCACATGTTCGCACGATCTTTGCCGCACGTTATTCCTTACGTTGCTGTAAACGACGCAGGGAGCGTTCTCGACGGCTCTGCTCCCGACTTCTGTCCAGCAAGATTTCCTCAATGAACGCCAGGTGACGGTGTGAAGCCTCGCGTGCTTGTTCCGGCTCACGAGCCACAATCGCCTCAAAAATTCTGGCGCGGTGACCGCTCACTTTCGCCAGCATTTCCCGGCGCGAGTAGAGCAATTCAAAATTCTGTCGAACGTTCTGTTCCAGCATAGGCCCCATTGATCGTAGCAAATGCAAAAGCACGACATTATGGGCTGCTTCTGTGACAGCGATCTGATACTTCATTACTGCGTCTGCTTCAGCGTCGAGATCGCCGCTGTCCTGCGCCTGCTGTATATGAAGATGGCAGTCGCGAATCCGCTGTAAATCCTCTTCTGTACCGCGCAGCGCGGCATAGTAAGCGGCGATGCCTTCTAAAGCGTGGCGCGTTTCCAACAGGTCAAACTGCGATTCCGGATGCTCGGCAAGAAGCCCAACGAGAGGATCGCTCACGCTCTGCCAGAGATGTTTCTGTACAAATGTTCCGCCGCCCTGACGGCGTAGTAACAATCCTTTCGCTTCTAAACGCTGGATTGCCTCACGGAGAGACGGACGTGAAACATCGAATTGTTTGGCGAGTTCGCGCTCGGGGAGCAACTTCTCTCCCGGCTGCAGCGTCCCTTCCATAATCAGGGATTCAAGTTGCTGCTCAATGGCATCGGAGAGTTTGGGTTGACGAATCTTAATGTAAGCCATCTTCCCTTCTTAGTGTGCCTGTCTGATAAAGTAAATTGGTAATACCAATTCAAAAAAGGAGCCCGTAAAGTAACAAAGTATTCACCTTGTGTCTATACGGCAACTGTGACATTAAGGTGACGTAAGGCTGGGCTTTTGCATTAACTGTTGAGTCGAAAAGTGGAAAACAGGGTGTTAACTCAATGTTAAATTTTTCCGGATTTACCTAAAATTACACAAAGCCCTGAATTAAACCGATTTAGCTCGCTGCGCTTTTCTTTCGCTGCGTTCAGGTTCGTTTTTTGCCTACCTCGTCAGCCTCCCTCTTCTCCGCTGCTTCTTTTTCAGCCAACTCGTTACAGGTAAAGCGAAAGCAGGTGCAAAGCCCTGCGCTTATCACTATTCTGGTCGTCAGGTTACAGCTGGCGGCATTAGGCAAGTCAGATTCACTCAAAATATCAGTCTTACATGTATTTAATTCTTTACAGTCAGCGCATCCTGCGGCGAAGAATAACAACATCATGAGGTGTGTATGGAACAACAGCACGGCGAATCGCTGAAGCGCGGTTTAAAAAACCGCCATATTCAGTTGATTGCCTTGGGTGGTGCAGTGGGAACCGGCCTGTTTCTGGGCAGTGCGTCGGTTATCAAATCCGCTGGCCCGGCCGTTATTTTAGGCTATGCCATTGCCGGATTTATCGCTTTTCTCATCATGCGCCAACTCGGCGAAATGGTCGTCGAGGAGCCGGTCGCCGGCAGCTTCAGCCATTTCGCTTACAAATACTGGGGCAACTTCGCCGGTTTTGCCTCCGGCTGGAACTACTGGGTACTGTATGTGCTGGTGGCGATGGCCGAGCTGAGCGCAGTCGGTAAATATATTCAGTTCTGGGTACCCGATTTTCCGACCTGGGCCTCAGCCGCCATCTTCTTCGTGCTCATCAACGCCATCAACCTGACCAATGTAAAAGTGTTTGGTGAAATGGAGTTCTGGTTCGCCATTATTAAGGTGATTGCGGTTATTGCCATGATCCTGTTCGGCGGCTGGCTGCTGTTTAGCGGCACCGGCGGTCCACAGGCCACCGTGCGCAACCTGTGGGAACAAGGCGGCTTTATGCCCAACGGTCTGGGCGGACTGGTGATGGTCATGGCCATTATTATGTTTTCGTTCGGCGGACTGGAGCTGGTAGGGATTACGGCTGCCGAAGCGGACAATCCTGAAACCACGATTCCTAAAGCCACCAACCAGGTGCTGTGGCGTATTCTGATCTTTTATATCGGTTCGCTGGCGGTACTGCTTTCTTTAATGCCGTGGACGCGCGTCACCGCAGAAACCAGCCCGTTTGTGTTTATTTTCCACGAACTGGGCGATGCGATGGTGGCTAATGCGCTGAACGTCGTCATTCTGACTGCGGCGCTGTCGGTCTATAACAGCTGCGTTTACTGTAACAGCCGTATGCTGTTTGGTCTGGCGCAGCAGGGCAATGCACCTAAAGCGCTACTGAACGTGGACCGCCGCGGTGTGCCCGTGATGAGCATTCTGGTGTCGGCCGTTGCCACGGCACTGTGTGTACTGCTCAATTTCTTAATGCCGGCTGAAGCGTTTGGCCTGTTGATGTCGCTGGTCGTTTCTGCCCTGGTCATCAACTGGGCGATGATTAGCCTGGCGCACCTGAAATTCCGTAAAAAGAAAAATCAGCAAGGCGTAACCACCCGATTCAAGGCCGTTCTCTACCCGCTGGGTAACTGGATTTGCCTGGTGTTCCTGGCCGGCATTCTGGTTCTGATGGCCATGACGCCGGGGATGGCCATCTCCGTCTGGTTGATTCCTGTCTGGCTGATCGTTCTTGCTATTGGCTATTTCGTCAAAAATAAGACGCAAAAAGCCTGATCCCCCTGCCCACCCGCCGCCATTTTTCAGCGGGTGGGCCGTCACCAGATCCGACGCGGTTCACACTTCTCCTCGTATGGCTGTTTTGTCCATCATCGCAACGATTTATTGCCGCTCATCCTGCTGATTAAACATTAATAATTCTTTTCTGTTTAATTGTTCTGCAGGAAAAATTAATGACAGGTAAAACCCTCTCGTCTAGAGAAAAGCTGGGTTACGGCATGGGGGATGCCGGCTGCAACATGATTGGCGGTGCCGTCATGTTATTTCTCAGCTATTTCTATACCGACGTATTTGGCTTAGCCCCGGCGCTGGTCGGTGTGCTGTTACTCTCCGTCCGGATTCTGGATGCCATTACCGATCCGATAATGGGCGCGATTGCCGACAGAACCCAAAGCCGCTGGGGGCGCTTTCGCCCCTGGCTGCTGTGGGTATCAGTGCCCTACGTTATATTCAGCGTGCTGATGTTTACCACGCCTGACTGGAGCTATCACAGTAAAGTTATCTGGGCGTTTGTGACCTATTTTTTTATGTCCCTGGCCTACACCGCGATCAATATCCCCTATTGCTCGCTGGGTGGCGTGATCACTAACGATCCTGGCGAGCGTGTATCCTGTCAGTCGTACCGTTTTGTGATGGTGGGGATTGCCACGCTGATTCTCTCGCTGTCTTTACTGCCCATGGCAGAGTGGTTTGGGGGCGACAACAAAGCGCGCGGCTACCAAATGGCGATGGGCGTACTGGCCCTGGTCGGCCTGGCGATGTTCCTGTTCTGTTTCGCAAACGTCCGTGAACGTATTCATCCTGCCGTGCCAACCAATGATGACCTGAAACACGATTTGCGCGATGTCTGGAAAAATGACCAATGGGTGCGCATCCTGCTGCTCACGTTTTGTAATGTCTGCCCAGGGTTTATTCGTATGGCGGCAACGATGTACTACGTGACCTGGGTGATGGGGCAAAGCGCACACTTTGCCACGCTGTTTATCAGCCTGGGTGTGGTGGGCATGATGCTGGGCAGTACGCTGGCCAAAGTGCTGACCGATCGCTGGTGCAAGCTAAAAGTTTTTTTCTGGACCAATATTGTGCTGGCCCTGTTCTCCTGCGGCTTCTACGGGCTTGATCCCCATGCCACCGTAGCAATCGTTATCGCTTACTTCCTGCTGAATATCCTGCATCAAATTCCTTCCCCCCTGCACTGGTCCCTGATGGCAGACGTGGATGACTATGGTGAATGGAAAACGGGCAAGCGCATCACGGGTATCAGCTTTTCAGGCAACCTGTTCTTTCTCAAGGTCGGGTTAGCGGTAGCAGGGGCGATGGTGGGATTCCTGCTCTCCGCTTACGGTTACGATGCGGGAGCTAAGCAGCAATCCGCCCAGGCGATTAACGGCATCGTGCTGCTGTTTACCGTTATTCCAGGCTTTGGCTATTTGATTACCGCGGGTGTAGTACGACTGATGAAAGTGGATCGTACCTTAATGCAAACCATCCAACGCGATCTTGCCCTGCGTCGCATCGCGGCACAGTCGGGCAGCAACCCGCCGCTGAGCGGGATCCAGACAGGAGCACTGAAATGAATGAACCCTGGCCAAACCCCTTTATCGAACGGCGTGCCGATCCCTTTATCCTGCGCCACGGAGAGCATTACTACTTTATTGCCTCTGTGACGGAATACGATCGTCTGGAAATCCGACGCGCCAGTACGCTAACAGACTTACGCTACGCGGAGCCGGTGGTGATCTGGCACAAGCCCGATATCGGCCCCTTCAGCGAGCTGATTTGGGCGCCGGAGCTGCATCACATTGACGGTCAATGGGTCATCTATTTTGCCGCAGCGCCCTCGCGTGACATCAAAGACGGGCTGTTTCAGCACCGCATGTACGCGCTGGTTTGCGAGAGTGAGGATCCGCTCAGCGGCCGCTGGCAGCCTCCGCGCCGGGTTTTGAGCCATATTGACAGCTTCTCGCTGGACGCCACTCATTTCGTTCATCAGGGTAAAAACTGGTATTTATGGGCGCAGAAAGATCCCGGCATTCCGGGCAATTCCAACCTCTATCTTGCGGAGCTGCGCAACCCATGGACGCTTAAAGGTAAACCGGTCATGCTGAGCCGTCCGGAATATGAATGGGAGTGCGCAGGCTTTAGTGTTAATGAAGGGGCGGCGGCGATAGTGCATGGCGACCGGCTTTTTATTACCTATTCCGCCAGCGCAACGGATGAGAATTATTGTATGGGCCTGCTGTCGATTCCGCGTGATGCCGATCCGCTTAATGCCCTGGCCTGGCAGAAGTCAGCACGGCCGGTATTCTCGACCAGTTGGGCGAACCGCCAGTACGGCCCAGGGCACAGCTGTTTTACCCAGGATGAAGCGGGGCGGGATCTGCTGGTCTACCATGCGCGCAACTATACAGAAATTGAAGGGGATCCGCTGTGGGATGGCAACCGCCACACGCGCCTGAAATATTTTTACTGGCGTGAAGATGGCACACCGGATTTTGGCGTGCCACCTGTGGATCACACCAGCGTTCCGTAAATGGTCAAGAGCGCCACGACCACCACTAATACCAGTGAAATGCGTTTTGCCAACGCCACCGCAACACGCGGCGTAGCCACCTTATCGGTATGAGGATCGCGGGCCAGTGAAAACTGCGCCAGCGTCGTCAGCACATGGTATTGAGAGCGATGCCTGTCGGTTAATGATGCAAACCAGGCAGGCAACGCTTTTTCACCATGCCCCAGCAGCGCATAGGCAACGCCCGCCAGGCGGACCGGGATCCAGTCAACCAGATGCAAAAGCGTATCTACGCCTGATTGCGCGCGCGCCATTGGCGTACCGTGTTTTGCCAACCAGCTTTGCCAGGCCCGCAAAAAGGCATAGCCGACCAGTAAAACTGGCCCCCATGCGCCGCCCACCACAAACCAGAACATTGGCGCCAGATAGAAACGAAAGTTAATCCAGATAAGGGCGTTTTGTAATTCGCGTAAATATTCGCGTTCGCTGCATTCAACCGGCACGCCGTGGATCAAGGTCAGTTCTGCCGCCATCGCCTGATGCGCGGCCGCCTCATCCCGACTCGCCGCCTGCAGATAGGCATGATAATGCTGACGCACCACACCGGCACCGATGCACAGTAATCCCACCACAATCCAGAACACAAGCTGCGGGATCCCAAACAGAATCCCTTTCAGGCTCCACACCACCAGCGCGGTCAATGCCATCACGACCAGTAACATCAACAGAGTGCGCATGAGGGAAACCTGCTGACGGCGACGAAACACAGGCTCAAGCCGATGATCCAGTTGCCAGTGCTCTCCCAGCTTAAACAGCCGCTCCCAACCTAAAACCAGTAACAAGGTAAATAACGTCATAGTTACTCCAGATGAATCACGATTTTTGTTGCGGTAACCGCTGCAGATAATATTGCCAGTTAAACGCCGGTCCGGGATCGGTTTTACGTCCCGGTGCAATGTCGCTGTGTCCGGTAATGCGTGCAGGCGTTATCGGATAGTGCTGTAACAAAATTTGCGTGACCTGATGCAGCGCGTGGTATTGCGCTTCGCTATAGGGCTCAACGTCCGTTCCTTCCAGCTCGATACCGATGGAAAAGTCGTTGCAGTTTTCCCGCCCTTCAAACTGCGATATGCCTGCATGCCAGGCGCGTTGATCAAAAGGAACATATTGCACAATCTCGCCATCACGACGAATTAAGCAGTGGGCTGCAACGCGCAAATGCGCGATATCAGCAAAGTAGGGATGCGCGTCAGAAGGCAGTGTGCCCGTGAACAATTTATCGATCCACGGCCCGCCATATTCGCCAGGCGGCAGGCTGATATTATGAATGACCAGAAGAGAGGGCGCCTCGTTGTGCGGCCGTTCATTACAGTGCGGTGACGGTACCTGGCGCACACCGGTCAGCCATCCATGTTCTAATTTCATACTGATTTCTCATCGCGAAGTCGAATTGAGAATAGCATGAATTCTAAGGCTTTATTGCGCCAAAATGCGCCGCGCTCTCCTCACCCTCGCCCGTTTGTTAAGTATACTAAACAAAAATCCCCTCAGGGCTGGCACCGCTGTGTTATCCAGGATATGGTAATCCCACTGTTATCTGTCTTTTGCTGGAGCTGAACGCTATGTCTTTGCGTCGCTATGATCCTGACAGTCGCCGGAGAGCGCTGCTTGAACGTATTGAAAATGATATTCCTGAAACGGTCGCACGCGCATTACAGGAAGATCTTGGCGGTGAGGTAGATAGCGAACGGGATATTACCGCCCAGCTGTTGCCCGCCGAAAGTCGCGCCCATGCCCGGGTGATTACCCGCGAAGCCGGTGTTTTTTGTGGTAAACGCTGGGTAGAGGAAGTCTTCAACCAGTTGGGTGCCTATACCGCGCTGACATGGCACGTGGAAGATGGCCAAACGCTTACGCCGGATCAACTGCTGTTTGAAATCGAGGGCCCTGCTCGCCTGTTGCTCACCGCCGAACGCACCGCCCTGAACTTTGTGCAAACGCTGTCTGGCGTTGCCACCGAAGTCAGTCGCTATGTTGCGCTGCTGGAAGGCACACAGACTCAGCTTCTGGATACACGCAAAACCCTACCAGGGCTGCGCACAGCGTTGAAATATGCGGTGCTGTGCGGTGGCGGCAGCAATCACCGTCTGGGTCTGTCAGATGCCTTTTTGATTAAAGAAAATCATATCATTGCCAGTGGTTCGATTCGCCAGGCCGTGGAAAAAGCCTCATGGCTCTATCCGGATGTACCGGTCGAAGTCGAAGTTGAGTCGTTAAAGGAGCTACAGGACGCGCTTACGGCGTCGGCCGACATCGTCATGCTGGACAACTTCACGCTGGATGAGATGCGCGAGGCGGTGAAGATAACCGAGGGCCGTGCGCTGCTGGAAGTCTCAGGCAACGTGACCGAAACGACCATCCGGGAGATTGCTCAGACCGGTGTGGACTATGTTTCCGTCGGCGCACTGACTAAACATGTCCATGCTCTGGATCTGTCTATGCGCTTTGACGCTAAATAATGGCTTGTGCCGTGCCGCTGGCACGGCCTGTTTTGTGCTGTTTATTCCAGCGTAACCGCTGTATTGCTGTAACCCGCTGTCTTTACTGCCTGCCCTTTTCCACTCTTTCCTTTTGCGGCTGTTAACGCCATCACAGGTTTTTTAGACTGCGACCTTCTTATTCAGGAGGTAATGCAATGATCTCTCAACGTGGATTCACGCTGGTCGAGTTAATGATTGTGGTCGGCATCGTGGCAATACTCAGCGCTATTGGGTTGCCCGCCTACCAAAATTATCTGCAGCGCGCCGCGCTGACCGACATGCTGCAAACGATGGTGCCGTTTAAAACGGCGGTTGAGCTTTGCGCCATTGAACGCGGCGGCCCGGACGCCTGCCAGGCCGGACAGCGAGGGATTCCGCAAGGCACAACATCACGGTATGTTTCAGCGGTCACCGTCGTGAACGGCACGATCACCCTGACCGGACAGGAAAGCCTTAACGGGCTCAGCGTTGAAATGCTGCCTCTGTGGGACAGCAATGAAGGCAGCATTCAGTGGCAGCGCACCTGTACCAGCGCTAACACCACGCTACGTGATAATTGTCAGGAGCAGTTCCGCTTTGCCGATCGGGGAGGTGCCTATGCCCACGTCTGATGATGCGATTGCGCTCATCTGCCAGCGCTTTCGGGCGATCGTCCTGGAGCACAGTGCGACACACTTGCGCCTTGCCGTTGCTGAAAGCGTCCCGGCAGGCCTGCTGGAGGCATTGCAGTTTGCCAGCCAGTGTCAGGCAGAGGTAGAGTGCTGGCCACGTGCCCGAATAGAACAGTTCGAATCGATGCGTAAGCCTTTGGTCGCCAATGAAAAAGCGCCCGGCGAATCAACCATTGATACGGCCAGTCAGCTTTTGCGCCAGGCCACTCTGCGTCGTGCATCGGATATTCATATCGAACCCTATCAGAGCACTCTGCGTATTCGCCTGCGGATTGACGGAGTCCTGCATTCTCTCCCCCTGCAGTTTGATACACAACCGGCTGCGCTGCTGGCACGACTGAAAATTCTGGCCGGTCTGGATATTGCCGAACGGCGCCTGCCTCAGGACGGACAGTTTAGTTGTGACATTGACGGAAAATTGGCCTCTTTTCGGCTCTCTACCCTGCCCGTTCAGGGCGGCGAAAAAGCCGTCGTTCGCCTGCTTCAGAGTGAGGGCGCGGCCTTGTCGCTGGACAAGCTGGGACTACCCGCCGCGCAGTTACGCCTTCTGACCGCCGCGCTCAGGCAGCCACAAGGTCTGATTTTGGTAACGGGCCCTACCGGGAGTGGCAAAACCTTCACGCTTTACAGTGGCCTGAGCGCGATCAACCAGCCTGATAAGAATGTCTGCAGCGTGGAAGATCCTGTTGAAATTCCTCTCCCTGGTATCAACCAGACCCAGATTAATCCAAAGTATGGCCTTGATTTTAATCGCGTATTACGCGCCCTGTTACGTCAGGATCCGGACGTGATGATGGTCGGTGAAATACGTGACGGCGAGACGGCGGAGATTGCCGTTAAGGCAGCCCAAACCGGTCATCTGGTTCTCTCTACCCTGCATACCAACTCGACAGCGGAAACCCTGACGCGCTTGCGTCAAATGGGCATTCCCGGTTATCTGCTGGGTTCCGCACTTCGTCTGATCGTTGCCCAGCGGCTGGTCAGGCGTTTGTGCCCTCACTGCCGTAAGCCAGCACAGGCGGTTGCCCACTTTCCCGCCTCACTTTGGCCCGGAACGTTACAAACCTGGCGGGCGCCGGGCTGCGATCACTGCTTCTCCGGTTATTTTGGTCGGCTGGCCTTGTTTGAATTACTGCCCATAACGGCTAAGTTACAAAACGCCATTGCCGCCGAAATGCCACTTGAGGGCTTGCTGAGTCTGGCAAAACAGCAGGGCATGCGCACCCTGCTGGCATCGGGTCTTGAAGCCGTCAGCCGTGGGGATACCTCCCTGGAAGAAATGCAGCGCGTTGTCGGACTGGATAATGACTAGCCTTTATGTGTATCGCTGGCATGCGGTGGACGGCAGCGGAAGGTTGCAAACGGGCCACCATCTTGCGCCTGACGACGAGACGTTGTTTTCTGACCTGGCACAGCGTCATTTACTGCCCGTCAGCTGGACGCGGGGAAAGGTGATGCGGCGAAGAGACTGGAAGTGGCAGCACAAAATTGATTTGATTCGCCAGCTCGCCACGCTGCTCAAGGCAGGTCTTCCGCTGTCACAAAGCCTGAGCCTGCTTGCCGAAGGACATTCGCAGACGCCCTGGCGAGCCTTGATGCTGGCTCTACAACATCAGATATTAGCGGGCGAACCTTTTTCCAGCGCCTTACGACAGTGGCCGCAAATATTTCCCCCGCTTTACCCGGCGCTCATGGAGGTGGGTGAGCTGACGGGCCAGCTGGATGTCTGCTGCGAACAGCTGGCACAGCAGCAAACGCGCCAGCAACATTTGCGGAGCAAGGTGATCAAGGCGCTGCGCTATCCGCTGTTTATTCTGGCCGTCGCACTGACCGTTACCTGCGGCATGCTGCTGTTCGTCTTGCCGGAGTTTGTTTCCGTGTATGCTTCCTTTAATGCTCCCTTGCCTGCGTTCACTGCGGCCGTGATCGGGCTCTCTGAGCGATTACAGGCATGGGGATTCCCGCTAAGTGGATTGATTATTCTGCTGGTCGCAGGGTGGCAACAGTGGCGGCGGCGTTCCGAAAACTGGCAGCGGCGCGAACAGCGCGTTTTGATGCGCATTCCTGTCGTTGGCGGGCTATGGCAGGGCAATCAGCTGACACAAATCTACAGCGTTCTCCAGTTAACGCAGCAGGCTGGACTCACGCTGCTTCAGGGACTTGAGGCAGCGAAAGTCACCCTGTCCTCGCGACTGTGGCAGGACGCCATCAGGCTGCTACAGAACCACATTGCGCAGGGTAATCCCCTGTATCTGGCGCTGAGCAATCATCCCTTATTTAGTCCGCTCTGCAGCCAGTTGATTCGCGTGGGGGAAGAGGCTGGCGCACTGGATGTGATGCTGGCGCGCCTGGCTGAATGGCATGAAGGGCAAACGCTGATGCGGGCTGATAACCTTGCCGCCTCGCTGGAGCCTGTCATGATGGTGGTGATTGGCGGCATCGTTGGCACGCTGGTGATTGCCATGTATTTGCCGGTGTTTGGGCTGGGAGAAGTGATGCAGTAAAGGCGCAGTATAGCCCTTACTGCATACGCAGCAGGCAACCTTAACGATTAAAGGTTCGGTTTTCCTGCTCGGCGACCCGGATAAAGGTGGTGCGCTTGGTTAACTCTTTCAGACGTTCAGCACCAACATAGGTGCAGGCAGAACGAAGACCGCCAAGGATATCGCGGAGGGTTTCCTCTACGGGCCCGCGTAACGGAAGCTTCACCGTTTTGCCTTCGGCCGCGCGGTATTCTGCGACGCTACCGGCATGACGCTTCATGGCCGATTCTGAACTCATGCCGTAGAACAGCATGAAACGCTCACCGTTTTCTTCTGTTATACGACCTTCGCACTCATCATGCGCCGCCAGCATGCCGCCCAACATGACGAAGTCTGCGCCACCGCCAAAGGCTTTTGCGATATCGCCGGGTACGCTGCAGCCACCGTCGCTGACGATCTGACCGCTCAGACCGTGCGCTGCATCGGCACATTCAATAACTGCAGAAAGCTGGGGATAGCCGACACCCGTTTTGACTCGCGTGGTGCAAACTGAGCCAGGCCCAATGCCCACTTTGACGATATCCGCCCCAGACAGGATGAGCTCTTCTACCATCTCACCGGTTACCACGTTACCCGCGCAGATTGTCTTGCCGGGAAACGTTTCCCGGGCTCGTTTCAGGAAATCAACAAAGTGTTCAGAGTAGCCGTTGGCGACGTCGATGCAGATAAATTGCAGCGCATCGGAGATCGCCATGATCGCAATCAGTTTATTGAGATCGGCATCCGAGGTACCGGTTGAAACCATGACATAGTTCAGTACTGAACCCGGCACGCGCTGAACAAAGGCCCGCCACTCTTCCACGCTGTAATGCTTATGGACGGCCGTTAAAAGATGAAAACCCGCCAGCGCCTCAGCCATCATAAAGGTGCCAACGGTATCCATATTGGCGGCGATAACCGGCACGCCGCTCCAGCTCAGACCGGAATGCTTAAAGGTGAAGCGGCGATCCAGCTCAACCTGTGAGCGACTTTTCAGCGTGGAGCGCTTGGGGCGAATCAGTACGTCTTTAAATCCCAGTTTCAAATCTTCTTCAATGCGCATACATCGTGTCCTGGTAAGAGGTTATACACTGCCGTACATGACGCCATCAGGGTTTTCCCTGTGTCATGATACGCGCCATTCCAGCCGCAACAAGACTGCGAATTTCACTTTATTTACGCTACAATCCATTACATTCAGATGCGGATTTTTAGTGTGATCCGGCACGCATTTTATCCTGTAACGACGCGTTGACCTGCGTGATACTGACCGACTAAGAGAGTTCGAGTGAGAAATCCCCCCTACACCGTAGCGCTGACTGGCGGAATTGGCAGCGGTAAAAGTACGATTGCCGGGTATTTTGCTGCGTCCGGTGTCGATATCATTGATGCGGATGTCATTGCACGCGAAGTCGTTGAACCCGGCACGCCAGCGCTTCAGGCCATTATCGAACGCTATGGCGATGCGATATTGACCGAAGAGGGAACGTTGCAACGTTCACGACTAAGAGAAATCATCTTTGCGACGCCCGATGAGAAAAACTGGTTAAACGCGCTGCTTCACCCGCTTATAAATGCCCGGACGCAACAGCTTAAAGCTCAGGCGGCCTCACCCTATGTTTTGTGGGTCGTGCCCTTGCTGGTTGAAAACCGGCTGCAGCGCCAGGCCGATCGCGTGCTGGTGGTCGACACCGACGAAGAGACGCAGCTCAGACGAACGCTGCAGCGCGATAATGTTTCTCTTGAGCAGGCTAAACGTATTCTTGCAGCACAGGCCACGCGCCAACAGCGCCTTGACTGTGCTGACGATATTATTGATAACAGTGGCGCACCTGAAAAGGCGCTACCCCAGGTTGCCAAACTTCATCAGCTTTATCTAAAGCTTGCGGCAACGAGACAGGATTAATCCATGAGTACAGTCGTTCTGTTTGAACATCCACTGAATGAAAAAATGCGTACCTGGCTGCGCGTGGAATTTCTAATCGACCAGCTTCACGACATTATGCCGCTGGAAAACACCGCGACGGCACTGACTTTTTTCCGCCTGGTTGGCGAATTACTGGATATCTTCGAGCGCGGCGACATGCGCACCGAGCTGCTGAAAGAACTTGAACGCCAGCAAACGAAACTGCGCGCCTGGGCGGATGTCCCCGGTGTCGATATGTCCGTGGTCGATGCCTTGCGTGACAAACTCAAAGCGCAGTCTGTTTTGCTCAACAGCGCCCCACGAATGGGCCAGCAGTTGCGGGAAGATCGTCTGATTGCCCTGGTGCGCCAGCGACTCAGCATTCCCGGCGGATGCTGTAGCTTTGATTTACCCGGCCTGCACATCTGGCTGCACCTGCCCCAGGCAACGCGCGACGCGCAGGTGACGCGCTGGATGGAAACGCTTATCCCGCTGCACAGTACGCTGGCGATGCTGTTGGATTTGATTCGCCAGTCGGGCACCTACCGTTTACAAACCAGTTTGAATGGGTTTTATCAGGATAATGCTGAAGGCGCTGATTTATTGCGGCTGCAGCTGGAAATGGAGGATGCGCTGTATCCTCAGGTTTCAGGCCATAAAAGCCGTTTTGCGATTCGTTTTATGCCATTGGACAGTGAGCGCGGCGAAGTGCCTGCGCGCCTGAATTTCCAACTGGCCTGTTGTTAGAGGTGAACATGCAGGAAGAGATAATGACGGTGGAATGTCCACAATGCCGTAAAACGGTGATCTGGGATGAACTCAGTCCGTGGCGGCCATTTTGCAGTAAACGCTGTCAGTTGATCGATTTGGGCGAATGGGCGGCGGAAGAAAAGCGCATTCCAAGCAGTGATGATTTAAACGACAGCGACAACTGGAGTGAGGAAGATCGCTGAGTGAGACGTGGGGCTTTGCTGCCCCACTCTGTTAAAGTTCGCCCGCGACCAGGCGTGCGATCAGCTCATGATTCGCCGCCGGAAACTCATCGGCGATCAGCGCCTGTTGATCGACCCAACGCTGTGGTTGCCCTTCTTTGCCCCAGGGTTCTCCTTTCCAGCCTTCAACCAGAAAAAAGTGCAGCGTCACGCGCAGATCATCGTAAGTGTGATCTTTCGTGCCAATTGCCTGCGCCTGCGTCACTTCAATCCCGGTTTCTTCTGCCAGTTCGCGCACCAGCCCTTCCTCTGCGCTCTCACCGGCTTCAATTTTGCCGCCGGGAAATTCCCATTTATTGGCCATATAGGAAGAGGCCGCCCGCTGGGCAAGAAAAATTTGTTTACTGGCATTACGAATGATGCCGACCGCAACCTGCAGGTGCTTCATGAAAATATCCCGAAGAGTGGGTGAATGAGGGCTGATTCTAAAACATGTTAAGCAGGTTGTTAACCGCTCAGGGGGCCGAATGGTCAGCGGTAAAGTAAAAAAGGAGCCAGTGGCTCCTTTTCGTTAACCGCTTATCAGGCCAGACGACCGTGACACTGTTTGTATTTTTTACCTGAACCGCATGGACAAGGATCGTTACGCCCCACTTTGCGCTCACCGCCCTGCTGCGCAAGCGATTCTGCCGCCAGAATTTCGTCGCTGGCGTGGCTCAGGTGCTGCTGTTGCGCCAGACGCTCGGCCTCTTCACGACGCTGTTGCTCCATCGCTTCAACCTCTTCCGGCATGCGCACCTGGACTTTGCTCAGCGTGCTGATCACTTCGTACTTCAGCGTTTCCAGCATCGCAGCAAACATGGCAAAAGATTCACGCTTATATTCCTGCTTAGGATCTTTTTGCGCATAGCCACGCAGGTGGATGCCCTGACGCAGATAGTCCATCGCAGCCAGGTGCTCTTTCCAGAGCGAATCCAGCGTTTGCAGCATGACGCCTTTTTCAAAGTTGCGCATCATTTCTGCGCCGACAATCTCTTCTTTTGCCGCATAACTTTCGGCCGCGTGCGTCATGATACGTTCACGCAGTGTCTCTTCATGCAGATCCGGTTCTTTGTCCAGCCACTCGCTAATCGGCAGATCCAGATCGAAGTCGTTACGCAGGCGCTCTTCAAGGCCCGGTACATCCCACATTTCTTCCAGCGACTGGGGTGGAATGTAGCTGTCGATAGTGGATTTATAGACGTCTTCGCGAATGCTGTTGATCGTGTCTGATACATCGGACACATCCAGCAGTTCATTACGCTGGCTGTAGATAGCACGACGCTGATCGTTGGCCACGTCGTCATATTCCAGCAGTTGCTTACGAATATCGAAGTTACGGCTTTCCACTTTACGCTGTGCGTTGGCAATGGCTTTGGTCACCCACGGATGCTCAATCGCTTCGCCAGGTTTCATGCCCAGCTTGCGCATCATGTTTGAAACACGATCCGACGCAAAGATACGCATCAGCGCATCTTCCATTGACAGGTAGAAGCGTGAAGAACCGGCGTCACCCTGACGGCCTGCACGACCGCGCAGCTGGTTATCGATACGGCGAGATTCATGGCGCTCAGTACCCACGATATGCAGACCACCAGAGGCCAGCACTGCATCATGACGAATCTGCCAGGCGGCTTTAATCTCGTCGATTTGCGCATCGGTTGGGTTTTCAAGCTCGGCAACGTCCGCATGCCAGCTACCGCCCAGCATGATATCAGTACCACGGCCCGCCATGTTTGTCGCGATGGTAACCGCGCCCGGTTGACCCGCCTGCGCCACGATATCCGCTTCGCGGGCGTGAAACTTAGCATTCAGTACGTTGTGTTTAATGCCTGCACGTGTCAGCTCGTTCGATACCACTTCTGATTTTTCGATTGAGATCGTACCCACCAGAACCGGCTGCCCCTTAGCCGTACGCTCACGAATATCTTCGATGATGGCGTCAATCTTCTCTTTCTCGGTCATATAAACCAGATCGGCAAGATCTTTACGCACCATCGGACGGTTGGTCGGAACAACAATCGTATCGAGTTTGTAGATAGAGCTGAACTCAAACGCTTCTGTATCCGCCGTACCGGTCATCCCCGCCAGTTTTTCATAAAGGCGGAAGTAATTCTGGAAGGTGATTGACGCCAGCGTCTGGTTTTCGTTTTGAATTTCAACGCCTTCTTTGGCTTCAACGGCCTGATGCAGACCATCTGACCAACGACGGCCCTGCATCGTACGACCCGTGTGCTCATCAACAATGACAACTTCACCCTCTTTGACGATGTAGTCAACGTCACGTGTGAACAACGCATGGGCGCGAAGCGCAGCGGTAACGTGGTGCATCAGCATGATATTGGTCGGTGAATAAAGCGACTCACCTTCTTCCATGATGCCCTGGCTCACCAGCAGTTCTTCAACTTTGACCAGGCCGCGCTCGCTCATATGTGCCTGGCGCGCTTTCTCATCAACCCAGTAGTCGCCTTCGCCCTGGAAATTGTCTGAGTCTTCTTTTTCCTGACGAATCAGATGAGGAATGATTTTATTCACTTTGGTGTACAGGTCTGAACTGTCTTCTGCCGGACCCGAGATGATTAATGGCGTACGGGCTTCATCAATCAGGATGGAGTCAACTTCATCCACCAGTGCATAGTGCAGCTTACGCTGTACGCGTTCCTCAGGGCTGAACGCCATATTGTCACGCAGGTAGTCAAAACCGTATTCGTTGTTGGTGCCGTAAGTAATGTCTGCGGCATAAGCTTCACGTTTGGCGACGGAAGGCAGGCCTGACATGTTGATCCCGACGCTCAGGCCAAGGAACTCAAACAGAGGGCGGTTATTTTCCGCATCACGCTGGGCCAGATAATCGTTGACGGTAACGACGTGTACGCCTTTTCCGGTTAATGCGTTCAAATAGGCTGGCAGGGTTGCCGTCAGGGTTTTACCTTCACCGGTGCGCATCTCTGCAATACAGCGGTTATTCAGCACCATCCCGCCAATCAGCTGCACGTCGAAGTGGCGCATGCCAAACACACGCTTACTGGCTTCACGTACCGTCGCAAATGCTTCAGGAATCAGGCTTTCGAGTGACTCGCCTTTTTTCAGGCGCTCACGGAACAGCTCAGTTTTGGCTTTCAGTTCTTCATCAGAGAGCGCTTCGAATTCCGGCTCCATCTTGTTGATGATATCAACGTTTTTGCGCATACGGCGCAAAGTACGATCGTTGCTGCTACCAAAAACTTTGGTCAACATTTTGATTAACATAATAAATATATTCTCAATTCAGCCGGGTCACCCGGACTGCGAAATCTAAAATGGGATTTAAAGCACAAAGATTAGCAGAACAATGGCGCGGGTCCGGCACGGATACCGTGCACTTTGCCGTGTCCGTCAGCCTGTGAGGATACCGGAGCAGCAGGAAGAGGTTGCGGAGACAGACCAACAGGGTTGCCGGACTGTGCCGCCTGAGACGTTAATAACGCATGAAGGGAGTCAATCAACGCCAGCTTTTGTGCGGCCAGCGGATGCACCTGCTCTTCCGCCTGCGCCTGTGGCGTTAGAGAGAAAGAGAGATGGCGGATAACCGTGCGAATGGCATGCTGGTGCCAGTAGTCAACCGTAAAACTGGGGCGTCGCGAGGCTTCCTGAATACGGATCAAATGATCAAAACGGACGGCGTTGCCAATGAACAGGCTACTGGCTGAGGCTTCGGATGCCGTATTGAGTTCGGTGGTTTGCGCACACGCCGGCAAGCCAAGACTGGCCGCCACCATTCCCAGAAGGAAATGAGGCCAGAAATAGCGTCTACCTATTTGTCGCCAGCGTAGAAAAATTCCGATCACAATTGTTCCATTGCGCATAACATTTTAATTATTCACTGCTGTTTTCAGCAGCATGCAGCCTGTAAAAGCGCCAGAGATAGTAACACTAATGTGGCGCGGCGACACCTGAGTTTAGTGCGACAGTGGGAGAAATCGCGCGCGATTGTGCAGCAATTCAGCAACTGGTCGTTCTGAGCGGAGAATGCTGTCGCAGCGAGCGGAAATAAATGGCGAGGCAATAAAAAACGGCTGGTGCAACTGACCGGAGAGAGTGTCAGCGCAACCAGCCGTTTTTACGTTCTGAGCCGATATCAGGCCAGAACCAGATTAGGTGCTTTAAACGCCAGCGGCAATTCAGCTTCGTCTTCGAAGGTCGCCCATTCCCAGGCTTCCTGCTTCGCCAAAACGGCCTGCAGCAGTTTGTTGTTCAGAGCATGACCCGATTTGTACGCGGTAAACGCGCCAATAATGTTATGGCCACACATAAACAGATCGCCGATGGCATCTAACATTTTGTGACGCACAAACTCGTCCTCAAAACGCAGGCCTTCTTCATTAAGCACGCGGAAATCATCGAGGCCAATCGCACAATCTAAACTACCGCCCAGGCACAGGCCTTTAGACTGCAGATATTCGATTTCACGCATAAAGCCGAAAGTACGTGCACGGCTGATCTGACGAACAAACGCTTCGGCAGAGAATTTCATCTGGTAGCGCTGAGAGCTGGAATCGATAGCCGGGTGATTGAAGTCAATGGTGAAATCAAGCGAGAAACCGTTGTAGGGTTTGATCTCGGCCCATTTGTCACCGTCTTCAACACGCACGGTCTGCTTAACGCGCACAAATTTCTTCGCGCTGTTCAGCTGCTCGATGCCTGCATCCATCAGCAGATAGATGAAAGGCGCTGCACTGCCGTCCATAATTGGGATTTCTGGCGCATCAACTTCGACAATAATGTTGTCAATGCCCAGACCTGCCAGTGCGGCATTTAAGTGTTCAACTGTCGAAATACGTACGCCTTCATCGTTCACCAGGCAGGTGCTCAGCATGGTGTCGCGCACGTATTTTGCATCAGCCGGAAAATCAACCGGTGGATTCAAGTCAGTGCGACGATAGATGACCCCGGTATTAGCCGGCGCAGGGCGCAGGGTCAGGCTGACTTTCTTGCCGGTATGTAAACCGACACCTGTCGCCTGAACAATACGTTTTAATGTCCTTTGTTTGATCATCGTTATTATCTCGCAATATCGCTTTCCGACCGCCAGTATACGTTACCAGCGGGCGAACACTTTAGCACAAAGAGCGGGAAATCCCAATTATAAGGTTATTCCTAGTCGGCCTGCTTGCGCAAAAACGCCGGAATATCAAGGTAATCGGGCTCTTTGTTTGACTGTGCACTCTGATCGTTCACCACTTTCGCAGCGGGTTTTTGCTCCTGCGGCAGCGGGGACATACCATGCTGCTGGTAACGATGATCCATAACAGGCTGGCTGGCAGGCTTGTTCGTTACCAGAGTGATCTCTGGACGCTTATCCATGCCGATACCGGTTGCCACTACGGTGACGCGCAGTTCGTCATTCATTTCTGGATCCAGAGAGGTACCAATGACAACGGTCGCGTTATCTGAGGCGAAGGCGCGGATAGTGTTACCCACGGTTTCGAACTCATCCAGACGCAGGTCGAAGCCCGCAGTAATGTTGACCAGCACGCCGCGCGCACCAGAGAGGTCGATATCTTCCAGCAGCGGACTGGAAATCGCCATCTCAGCGGCTTCTTCTGCACGGTCTTCACCACAGGCCACGCCTGAACCCATCATCGCGTAACCCATTTCTGACATCACGGTACGTACGTCAGCAAAGTCCACGTTCATCAAGCCAGGACGGGTAATCAGCTCGGCGATCCCCTGTACGGCGCCTTTCAGCACGTCGTTGGCTGCGCCAAACGCGTCGAGCAGAGAAATACCGCGCCCGAGAACTTTTAACAGCTTGTCGTTCGGGATGGTGATCAGTGAATCCACGTGCTTGGACAGCTCAGCGATCCCCTGCTCAGCAAAGGCCATGCGCTTTTTGCCTTCAAAATTGAAGGGCTTGGTCACGACCGCAACGGTCAAGATACCTAAATCTTTGGCCACTTCAGCCACAACAGGCGCAGCGCCGGTACCGGTACCGCCACCCATACCTGCTGCGATGAACACCATGTCTGCCCCTTCCAGCGCAGAACGCAGTGCTTCGCGATCTTCCTCTGCAGAGTTACGGCCGACTTCCGGGTTCGCACCCGCTCCCAGTCCTTTGGTAATGTTATTACCAATCTGGATGGTCTGGCCGACTGCTGTTTTACGCAACGCCTGCGCGTCGGTATTCACAGCGAAGAATTCCACACCTTCGATACGCTCGCGTACCATGTGCTCTACGGCGTTGCCACCGCCACCGCCGACGCCGATGACTTTAATCACCGCGTCATTGGTTAATTCCATAGGTTCAAACATGATTTCTCTCCGTTATGTGCCTGTCGCCTGGAGATCACTAAAGAAAACAGCATGATCCCCTTTTACAAAAATTAAAACTCTTTTTTTAACCAACTATTAATACGTTTAAACCAGTTACCCACGGAAACGCGCTTTTCAGCCTCTGCGTCACCGTTCATATGTGACTCTTTACCGTAGTGCAACAGCCCGACCGCTGTGGAATAGTAAGACTCCTGGGCGTAGTCCGTCAGGCCAGTAATGTTCAGCGGCTGACCAATGCGCACCTGCGTATGGAATACGCGCTGTGCGCAGGCTGCCAGACCTTCAATCTGCGCCGCGCCGCCGGTTAACACAATCCCGGCTGCCAGATGGTGCTTAACGCCCTGCTGGCGAAGCTGTTCCTGTAACTGCAAAATCTCGTCATTGACCAGATTTAAAAGCTCGGTATAACGCGGCTCAATAACCTCTGCCAGCGTCTGACGTTGCAGGCTTCGTGGCGGACGTCCGCCTACGCTCGGCACTTCAACGTTTTCATCTTTACCTACAATCGATCCTAGCGCACAGCCGTGACGCACTTTAATGGCTTCCGCATCGGTGGGCGGCGTACCAAATGCATAGGCGATATCGCTGGTGACCACATTCCCCGCGTAAGGGATCACTTTGGTGTGCCGCAACGCACCGCCAGTATAGACGGCAATATCCATTGTGCCGCCACCAATATCCACGACACAAACACCCAGTTCACGTTCGTCTTCGGTCAGGACCGCAAAGCTGGACGCCAGACCGGCAAAAATCAGTTGGTCAACTTTGAGGCCACAACGTTCAACGGCTTTAACAATATTTTTTGCCATGTCGTTGTGGCAGGTGATCAAATGCACCTTTGCCTGCATGCGCACGCCAGACAGGCCGACCGGATTTTTGATGCCTTCCTGGTAGTCGATAGCATATTCCTGCGGAATAACGTGCAGGATACGATGCTCATCACGCACGCGCACTGACTTAGCAGTATGCACCACGTTCTCAACATCATCCTGAGTCACTTCCTCTTCGGAAATCGGAACCATCCCGATTTCGTTCTGACAGCTGATATGTTTACCCGATAATGCAAGGTAGACAGAGGAGATCTGGCAATCCGCCATCAACTCAGCCTGATCGATGGCGCGCTGAACGCATTTCACCACCGACTCAAGATCGTTTACGCCGCCTTTATCCATACCGCGGGACGGACAACTGCCGACCCCAATAATATTGACCATACCATCGGGCAGAATTTCCCCAACCAGGGCGGCGACCTTCGCAGTGCCGATTTCGAGTCCAACTACCAGTTTTCTGTCCGTTGCCTTGATCATTGTTGTTTAGCCTGTGCCTGGTTTTGTTGCTGATTACTGTCCTGTGGATCCATCACTATCGGTGTCCAGCCAACAGAAGCGCCAGAGTCATAGCGTAAATCAACCGAGTTGATGCGCTTGTGTTCATTCTGACCTTGCTGCAACAGCACCGGATAGAGCTCAATAAAACGATTCAGACGCTTCATGGTATCGGTCCGCCCCAGCTCAATGCGGACATCGTCGCTGGTCACTAACTGCCATGAACGTCGCGCCGTCATCGACGCCACCTTCAGGGTAAACTTCCTGGCTTTCAGCACGTCATCCATACTGTGATAACCCGCCAGCACCTCTTTTTCACTGCCTTCTGGACCGTATAGCATCGGCAGCGTTTCTTTACCCATGTGGTTAGCCGGGACGCTGAATGACACACCGTCGCTGTCCACCATGTGTGAGTCATTCCAGCGCGCTACCGGTGTAAACTCCACCAAATGGATTTTCAATTCGTCCGGCCACTGTTTACGCACGCTAACCTGTTTAATCCATGGCAACCGTTCTATCTGCTGCTGGATCACGTTCACGTCCTGCGACATAAACGTGCCCGGTGAACCCAGTGACAAAATCGCCTGACGAATATCGTCATGGGTGGTGTAGTGCAGTTGCCCCGTGACCACCAGCTTCGACAGGGGTAAACGGGAGGCATCGTTCATCCACTTCAGAACGACCAGGCCACCCGCAATCATTACGCCCATCACCATCAGCAGAAACACGATGCCGAAGAGCCGGGCACCGTTACTGCGACCGGTGCGTGCCCGCTCCTGCGCTTCACGATTACGTACATTCATCGCCGCCTGTGACATATCAGTCGGCCAACTCCAGAATACGTACGACCAGTTGAGAAAATGTCAGTCCGGCCTGCTTTGCCGCCATCGGCACTAAGCTGTGGCTGGTCATGCCCGGTGAGGTGTTCGCTTCCAGCAGTTGGAAGCGTCCTTGATCATCAGTCATGACATCAACGCGTCCCCAGCCGCTGCATCCGATTGCTTGCCAGGCTGACCACACCAGCTGTTGTAATTCCGCCTCGCGCTCGGCACTCAGCCCGGCTGGGCAGAAGTACTGAGTATCGTCAGAAATGTATTTCGCTTCATAGTCATAGAACTCGCTGGCGGTTTTTATTTTTATCGCGGGCAGAATCTGGTCACCCAGAATGCCAACGGTATATTCCTCACCGCTTAGAAAAGCTTCGACCAGCACATTGTCGTCGTGGCGAAATGCCTCTTCCAGCGCAGCTGACAGATCGCTTAACTGGTTTACACGACTGATGCCGACGCTGGATCCCTCGCTGCTCGGTTTCACGAACAGGGGTAAACCCAATGCGCTAATCGCCGCCTCGGTCGCCGCATCCAGACCGCTCTGCATCTGTTCACGCGTAATCCAGACAAATTTACCCGCCGGCAGTCCCCTGCCCTGCCACAGTAATTTGGTACGCAGCTTGTCCATGGTCACCGCCGACGCCATGACGCCGCTGCCGGTGTAAGGCAGTTGCAGGAATTCCAGCATCGCCTGAAGCGTGCCGTCTTCGCCACCGCGACCATGCAGCGCGATAAAGACTTTGTCGAAGCCCTGCGCTTTCAGATCCAGTACAGACTGTTCACGTGTATCAATACCGTGCGCATCAATGCCCGCTTCGCGTAAACCGGCCAGTACGGCAGCACCGGACATCAGGGAGACCTCGCGTTCGGCTGAGGTGCCACCCATCAAAACAGCCACTTTAGACATGACGGCCCTCCACTTTGTGCTCTGGCTGCAGTTTGCATTCCGCCAGTTTACGCGCCACTTTCCCGACGTTGCCTGCGCCCTGAACCAGAATCAGATCGTTACCTGACAATAACGGCGCCAGCATCTCGACTAACGCATCATGCTCCGGCACCAGAATGGGGTCGACTTTACCGCGGTTGCGGATTGCACGACACAGCGCACGGCTGTCAGCACCCGGAATCGGCGTTTCGCCGGCGGCATACACATCCAGCATCAGCAAAACGTCAACCTGAGACAGCACGTTGGCAAAATCATCAAACAGGTCACGCGTGCGGGTATAACGGTGCGGCTGAAACACCATCGCCAGTTTTTTATCCGGCCAGCCCGCTCGCGCGGCTTTAATCGTGGCGTCAACTTCCGTGGGATGATGACCATAATCGTCCACCAGCATCGCGGTGCCAGGCTGCCCATTAACCGGTTCCGTAGGAAACTCACCCAGCTGGTCGAAACGACGACCGGTACCCTGGAAGCTTTCCAGCGCAGCCAGAATCGCACTGTCTTCAATCCCTTCTTCGCTGGCCACCGCCACGGCGGCAGCGGCGTTTAATGCATTGTGTCGACCCGGCGCATTCAGAGTGATCTGTAACGGCGCCTTGTCCTGACGAATCAGGCTGAAATGAACCTGCGCGCCGCGTTGTTCAAACGCCTCGATGCGAAAGTCGGCGTCGTCGCTAAAACCATAAGTGGTAATCTGGCGGCCGACACGCGGCAGCAGATCGCGAATTACAGCATCATCAACACACATCACCGCACGACCGTAAAACGGCAAATTATGCAGGAAATTAATGAACGTCTGCTTCAGGTTTTCAAAATCACCCTGATAGGTGTCCATATGATCCGCTTCGATATTGGTGACAACAGCGACCATTGGCTGCAAGTGCAGGAATGACGCATCGCTCTCATCCGCTTCGGCGATCAGGTAGCGGCTACTGCCCAGACGTGCATGCGTGCCTGCGGCTTTTACCAGCCCGCCATTCACAAAGGTGGGGTCCAGACCGCCTTCCGCGTAAATGCTCGAGACCATCGCCGTCGTGGTGGTTTTGCCGTGCGTGCCGGCAATTGCAATACCGTGGCGAAAACGCATCAGCTCTGCCAGCATCTCTGCGCGGCGGATGACCGGGATTCGCTGCTCGCGTGCAGCCACCAGCTCAGGGTTGTCCTGCGCCACCGCGCTGGAGACCACGACAACGCTGGCATCCGTTACGTTTTCCGGGCGATGGTTAAAGTAAATGGTCGCGCCCAGATTGATCAGATTCTGTGTCACCGGATTTGGCGCCAGATCAGAACCGCTGATATGGTAACCTTCATTCGCTAACACTTCGGCAATACCGCCCATGCCAGCACCACCGATGCCGACAAAGTGAATGTGCCGGACGCGACGCATCTCGGGCACGATAGAACGCAGTTTCGCCAGTTGTTGTGTATTCATTACGCTTTATTACCTACCTACTCATTCAGTTTGTGCTCAATATGAGCACGGGTCAGCCAGGCTGACCTGATGCGTTAATGTGCGGCGCGAGCCACTTCCTGCGCGACCCGTTCAGTCGCATCGGGTACCGCCACCTCGTGGGCTTTTTCAGCCATCGCGAGTAATGTTGGTCGATCCCAGTGACGCAACGTTTCCGCTACCGCCTCCGCTGTAAACTGCGGCTGCTCGAAAATTTTGGCTGCACCTGCGCCCTCAAGCGGCAAGGCATTCCAGTACTGCTGACGATCTTTATGCTGAAACGGCACGAAGATCGCCGGTAATCCTGCCGCGGCGATCTCACTCACCGTCAGTGCACCTGAGCGACAAATCACGACGTCTGCCCAGGCGTAGGCCGCTGCCATGTCATCAATAAACTCGGTCACCTTGTGATGGTCCTGACCCGCTTGCTGATAAGCACGTTGAACGTCCTGCAACGCACCTTTTCCGGTCTGATGCCAGACGGTAATCTGCTCACCCAGTAGTGCCGCAATCTGGGGCACGGTCTGGTTAAGGATACGTGCGCCCTGGCTGCCACCCACCACCAGAATACGGATAGCGCCGCTGCGCCCGGCCAGACGCTGAGCCGGTGAGGGCAGTGCCAGCACGTCTGTACGTACCGGGTTTCCTACCACCTCTGCGTGAGGAAAGGCGCCGGGAAACGCCTGCATAACCTTAGTCGCGATTTTTGCCAGCCACTTGTTTGTCAGCCCGGCGATCCCGTTTTGCTCATGCAGCACGACAGGGACACCGCAGCTCCATGCAGCCAGGCCACCCGGCCCCGAAACATAGCCACCCATGCCCAGCACCACGTCAGGCTGCCAGGCTTTAATAATCTTGCGAGCCTGACGCCATGCGTTGAAAATACGCATCGGTGCTAACAGCAGGGCTTTGATGCCCTTGCCGCGTAATCCGCTGATACGAATAAAGTCGATGTCGATACCGTGCTTCGGTACCAGATCGGCTTCCATACGATCTGCAGTGCCTAACCAGCGAACGTCCCAGCCCTGCGCTTTCAGATGATGGGCAACAGCCAGCCCCGGGAAAACGTGTCCGCCGGTGCCACCTGCCATTACCATCAATCGTTTACCACTCATCGACCACCTCGGGTAAACGCCTGCGCTTTAGCCAGACGCGTTTCATAATCAATACGTAACAAAAATACGATGGCCGTCGACATAATGATCAAACTTGAGCCACCGTAACTAATTAGCGGCAACGTCAGACCTTTGGTCGGTAACATACCGGCCGCAGCGCCTACGTTGACCAGTGCCTGAAAGCTGAACCACACGCCAATTGAACAGGCTAAAAAGCCGGAAAAACGTTGATCAAGTTCAAGCGCGCGCCGGCCAATCGACATCGCACGAAAAGCCACGAAGAATACCATTAACAGCGCTAAAACCACACCGATGTAACCCAGTTCTTCTCCGATAATCGAGAAAATAAAGTCGGTATGGGCTTCGGGCAAATACTCCAGTTTCTGAACCGAATTCCCCAGCCCCTGCCCCCAGAATTCACCGCGGCCAAACGCCATCAGTGACTGCGTCAGCTGGTAGCCGCTGCCGAACGGATCTTCCCACGGATTCCAGAACGAGGTGACACGGCGCATACGGTATGGCTCGGCGATGATCAGCAGCACCACTGCAAAGATACCGGAGCCGATAATGGCCAGGAACTGCCACAGTTTGGCCCCCGCCAGAAACAGCATCGCCAGCGTGGTGACAAACAGCACGACCACCGTCCCCAGATCGGGCTGGGCCAGCAGCAGTACGGCCAGTACCACCATCACGCCCATTGGCTTACAAAAACCCCAGAAGTTGTTTCGCACCTCTTCTACCTTGCGCACCAGGTAACTGGCGAGATAGCAGAAGAGCGTGAGTTTAGATAATTCCGCGGGCTGAATACGCAGCGGCCCCAAGGCAATCCAGCGTGACGCACCGTTTACCGAGCTGCCCACCACCAACACAATCAGCAACATAGCGACAGACGCCATTAACATCACGTTGCTGTAGCGCTGCCAGAAATCCATCGGAACGCGCAGCGTGACCAGCGCCATGCCGAATGCCAGCGCAATATAGAACGCATCACGCTTGGCAAAGTAGAACGGATCGTCATTCAGACGCTGACCTACCGGCATGGATGCCGACGTCACCATCACAAAACCAATCGCGGCTAATCCCAGGGTTAACCACAGCAGCGTACGATCGTAGAGTATCAGTGAGGTATCATCGCTCTCACGCGACCCCATCACCCAGTTACTCAGGCGACCTGACAGATAATTCACTATGCCTGCACCAGGAATTCGCATCAGCTTAACTCCTTCGCCAACTGCGCGAAGACGTCACCGCGCTGTTCAAAATTGCGAAACTGATCGAGGCTGGCACAGGCGGGGGAAAGCAGTACCATATCATCCGGCTGGACCTGTCTGGCGATCTGCTCCATGGCCTGCTGCAGCGTATCGGTTCGCACCGCCACGTCAGGCCGCAGCGCGGCGAGCGCATCGCCATCGCGACCAAAGCAGTACAGCCGGATACGATCGCCTTGCAGATAAGGGGCCAGCGGCGAGAAATCAGCCGATTTACCATCGCCCCCGAGCAGCAGCCAGAGCGTGCCGTTAACCTGTAAGCCTTTCAATGCCGCTTCCGTGCTACCAACGTTGGTCGCTTTTGAATCATTGATCCAGCGCACCCCGCGACTCTGATGAACCAGTTGAAAGCGGTGTGGGAGTCCAGAGTACGCTGCCAGCGCGGAGAGGCTGGTTGAGCGGGGCAGCCCTACCGCATCTGCCAGCGCTAAAGCCGCCAGCGCATTGGTGTAATTGTGTTGGCCGACCAGCGTCATTTCGTCGGTATTCAGAACCTTCTCGCCTTTGGCACGCAGCCAGATGCTGCCCTGCTGCTTATTAAGGTGATAATCGCCAATATCGATGCCAAAACTCACGCAGCGCGCGTCAGCGCCGCGTACCGGCATTGTCATGCCATCATCCGCGTTCACGACACAGACCTGCGCGTTTTCGTAAATCCGCAGTTTTGCTGCCCGATACTGCTGCATACCTAACGGATAGCGATCCATATGATCTTCAGTCACGTTAAGGATGGTGGCCGCTGCGGCTTTCAGGCTGTGAGTGGTCTCCAACTGAAAGCTGGACAGTTCAAGGACATAGAGCTGCGCAGGCGCTTTGAGCAGGCTGAGGGCGGGTAAGCCAATGTTGCCGCCGACACCGACCTGCCAGCCTGCGGCCTTCGCCATTTCGCCGACTAACGTGGTGACCGTACTTTTTCCGTTCGAACCGGTAATTGCCACGACAGGTGCCTGTGCTTCACGGCAAAACAGTTCAATATCGCCTACGATTTCGATGCCCGCATCCGCGGCTTCGCACAGCGCCGGATGTGCCAGCGCAATACCGGGGCTGGCAACAATCAGGTCGGCAGCCAACAGCCAGTCGCTGTTTATCCCGCCCACATAGCGCTCCACCTGCTCAGGCAGCTTGTCCAGCCCGGGCGGTGACATACGGGTATCCATCACGCGTGGCGTTACGCCCTGCGCTACAAAGAAATCAACACAGGACAGGCCAGTCAGGCCCAGTCCGATGATGACAACTTTTCTCCCGCGATAGTCAGCCATGATTAACGTACCTTCAGCGTCGCCAGGCCAATCAGCACCAGCATGAGCGAAATAATCCAGAAGCGCACAATCACGCGCGGCTCCGGCCAGCCTTTAAGTTCATAGTGGTGGTGAATCGGCGCCATACGGAAAATGCGTTGCCCGCGGAGCTTGAACGATCCCACTTGCAGGATCACCGACAGGGTTTCAACAACAAACACGCCGCCCATGATCACGAGTAAAAATTCTTGACGCAGCAGCACGGCGATGGTGCCCAGAGCGCCGCCCAGCGCCAGCGATCCGACATCCCCCATAAACACCTGGGCCGGATAGGTGTTGAACCAGAGAAACCCTAACCCCGCCCCCACGATAGCAGTACAGACGATCACCAGTTCGCCAGCGTGGCGCAGATAAGGAATATGCAGATACTCTGCGAATTTCACGTTACCCGTTGCCCAGGCAACCAGCGCAAAGCCCGCCGCAACAAAGACGGTCGGCATGATCGCCAGGCCGTCCAGACCATCGGTGAGGTTAACGGCATTGCCGGTGCCGACGATAACGAAGTAAGCCAGTACGATGTAAAACAAGCCCAGCTGAGGCATAACATCTTTAAAGAAAGGCACCACCAGCTCGGTCGCCGGGGTATCTTTTCCGGCCAGGTAAAGCGCAAAAGCGACGCCCAGAGAGATCACCGACATCCAGAAATATTTCCAGCGCGCAATCAGCCCTTTCGTGTCTTTACGGACCACTTTGCGGTAATCGTCGACAAAACCGATCACGCCAAAGCCCACCAGCACCACCAGTACGCACCAGACGTACGGGTTGGAAGGGTAAGCCCACATCAATACTGACAGGGATATTGACGTCAAAATCATGATGCCGCCCATGGTCGGCGTACCGCGCTTGCTGAAGTGCGACTCCGGACCATCGTTACGCACAACCTGGCCGATTTGCAGCTTTTGCAGCCACGCAATCAGCCGTGGGCCCATCCACAGTGAAATAAACAGTGCGGTCAGCAGGCTGACAATGGCGCGAAACGTCAGATACGAAAAGACGTTGAAGCCGGAATAAAATGCGACCAGATGCTCGGCCAGCCAAACTAACATGTTCCTTTCTCCTGTAAACTCTGTACTACCTGCTCCATGGCGGCACTACGCGAGCCCTTAATCAATACGGTCATTTCCTGGTGTTCGGACAGCAGCTGGCGTAAACGTTCAGTCAGCGCGGTTTTATCGCTGAAATGTTCGCCAACGCCACTGCTTTCACTCAGGAAGTGGCTGAACTGACCGGTGCTGAGCACCCGATCCAGCCCTGCGGCTTTGGCCGCCAGCCCGACTTCACGATGAAACTTTTCGCTTTCATCACCTAATTCAGCCATATCGCCCACCACCATCACACGGTAGCCCGGCATCTCAGACAGCACCTGAGCCGCCGCAACCATCGATCCGACGTTAGCGTTATAGCTGTCATCCAGAATGAGTTGATCCTCAGAGAGGCGAACAGGGAATAAGCGGCCGGGAACGGACTGAAGACTTTTCAGGCCCGCCTGAACGGCGCTAAGCGGCGCATCGACCGACAGGGCGAGCGCAGCAGCGGCCAGCGCATTGGCGATATTGTGTCGCCCAGGCAAAGGCAGAATGATGTCGGCCTCTCCACGGGGCGTGTGCATCACAAAATGGGTCCCATCCTGACGAATGCGGATATCATGCGCACCGAAGTCACAGTCCGCAGCCTGAGGCGAGAAACGCCAGACCGTTTTACCGTGCAGGTTCTCCTGCCAGCGCGGCCAGTCATTGCTGTCAGCATTTAAAATGGCCGTTCCCCTGGCAGGCAGGCCGTAAAAAATTTCACCCTTCGCTTTTGCTACACCTTCCAGCGAACCGAAGCCTTCGAGGTGCGCGGCGGCCAGATTATTGACCAGTGCCGCTTCCGGACGAACCAGGTCGGTGGTGTAAGCGATTTCGCCCTGATGATTGGCGCCAAGCTCAATGACGGCATACTGATGTTCTGGCGTGAGACGCAGCAAGGTCATGGGCACGCCAAAATCGTTATTCAGGTTACCGGCGGTATGCAGCGTTTCGCCGCACTGACGCAAGATGGACGCGGTCATCTCTTTTACCGACGTTTTGCCTGATGAGCCGGTCAGCGCAACAACGCGGGCAGTGGCCTGCTGGCGCACCCATGCTGCCAGCTTACCAAAGGCGATACGCGTATCTTTTACAACCACCTGAGGCACTGAGACAGGTAAATGCTTACTCACCAGCAAGGCTTTGGCACCCTTGGCGATGGCATCTTCTGCAAAGTCGTGGGCATCAAAGCGCTCGCCCACGATGGCCACAAACAGGCTGCCTGCGGTGACCTTACGGGTATCTGTCGTGACGTCATTTAAAACCAGGTCATCGCCGTGCAGGGTGCCGCTGGCGACCTCTGCCAATGTGCTCAATGAAACCGGAATCATGCTACGCCTCCTAGCAGTGTGGCGACCGTGGCACGATCGGAGTAATCCAGACGTTGATTGCCAATAATCTGATAGTCTTCGTGACCTTTTCCAGCCACCAGTACAATGTCATCGGGCTGGGCCTGCATAATGGTGCTGGTCACGGCCTGCGCCCGACCAGCGACCACGCGGGCACGGCCGGGGTCAAGCAGCCCGCTCAGAATATCCTGTACGATAGCCTGCGGATCTTCGCTTCGTGGGTTATCATCTGTCACCACCACGATGTCGGCAAATTGCTCAGCGATCGCTCCCATTAGTGGGCGCTTACCTTTATCGCGATCGCCGCCACATCCAAACAGGCACCATAGTTTGCCTTTGCAATGCAGCCGCGCCGCTTCCAGCGCTTTCTCTAATGCATCTGGCGTATGGGCATAATCTACGACCACGGTGGGTTTACCGGTGGCGCTAAAGACCTCCATGCGTCCGTTCACCGGCTGCAGTCTGGCCGCTACGCGCAGCAGATCGTCAAGGGCGTAGCCCAGCGCCAGCAGCGTCGCCAGCGCCAGCAGTAAATTGCTGACGTTGAAGGCGCCCATCAGGCGACTGTTTATTTCGCCCTCGCCCCAGCTGGAGTGAAAACGAATGTGCGCACCATTGTCGTGATAATTCACGTCAGTCGCACGAAGCCAGCGGCCATGACAGCCGGGCTGCAGGTTATTTTCCATCGTGACGGCCACCGCGTCTGGCAGGTTTGCCAGCCAGCGGCGACCGACCTCATCGTCAGCATTTATAATGGCCACACCGACCTGATGTTCGGAAAACAGCAGCCATTTAGCGGACTCGTACTGCTGCATGTCACCGTGATAATCAAGATGGTCACGGCTGAGGTTGGTAAAGACGGCAGCGGCAAACGGCAGCGCTGCGACCCGATGCTGTACCAGCCCGTGCGAGGAAATTTCCATTGCCGTCAGCGATGCGCCCTTCCTGACCAGTTCGTCCAGGTTATGTTGCACATCCACCGCTGAACCGGTGGTGTTTTCGGCCGGGACCAGTTGCCCGACCAGACCATTGCCGACTGTCCCCATTACCGCGCTGGTTTCACCCAGCAGGCTGGCCCACTGCGCCAGCAACTGTGTGGTCGTGGTTTTGCCGTTCGTACCGGTCACGCCAATCAGTTTCTGCTTTTCGCCCGGCTGCTGGTAAAAACGGCCTGCCAGGGCAGAAAGGCGCTGATGAAGTTGCGCCAGATAAATCACCGGCACGCCGTGCATCTCCCGAATTTCACCGTCGCTTGCTTCCCCTTCCGCTTCTGCGACAACGGCCGCCACGCCCTGCGCAATTGCCTGAGGAATAAACCGGCGTCCGTCAACCTGATGGCCTGCAATTGCAACAAACAGATCACCTGCAGCCGCTAAGCGACTGTCCAGCGTCATGTCACGCAACGGGCGCGCAGGTGCGTCAGGCACCCACGGTCCGAGTAAGTCGCGCAGGTTACGATCTGTCACTTGATTCCTCACTTCTGTTTGTCACCAACTCGTTTTTGTCATTGGTCGGCAGGGCATCCGGTTCGATGTTCATGGTGCGCAGCACGCCGCCCATGATGGCACCGAACACCGGTGCAGAAACCGCACCACCATAATATTTACCGGCCTGGGGATCGTTAATCACCACCACCAGCGCAAAACGAGGACGACTGGCAGGCGCAACGCCTGCGGTATACGCAATGTATTTATTCACGTAACGACCATCCGGGCCGACCTTTTTCGCCGTACCGGTTTTGATCGCCACGCGATAGCCTTTAATGGCGGCTTTCACCCCGCCGCCGCCCGGTAGCGCCACGCTTTCCATCATGTGGACCACGGTTTTTACGAGGGCCTCAGGAAACACGCGCTCTCCGCCTACCGGCGGATCAACTTTCGTTATCGACAGCGGACGGGCAATGCCAAAGCTGCCAATGGTTGCGTAGACTCGCGCTAACTGTAACGGGGTTACCATTAGCCCGTAGCCGAAAGAGAAGGTGGCCCTCTCTATGTCAGACCACCGTTGTTTTTTAGGGTATAAGCCACTACTTTCCCCGACCAGCCCCAAATTGGTCGGTTTGCCCAGTCCAAAGCGCGCGTAAGTTTCTACCAGTGCTGAGGAGGGCATCGCTAACGCCAGTCGTGAAACACCGACGTTACTCGATTTCTGTAAAACACCTGTCAAAGTCAGTTCGTTGTAGCGCGCGACATCTTTGATTTCATGGCCGTTGACGCGGTAGGGAACGGTATTCAGCACGCTGTTCTCTTTCACCACGCCACGTTGCAGCGCCGTCATCACTACCATCGGCTTCACCGTTGAACCGGGTTCAAAAATGTCGGTGATGGCGCGGTTACGCATCAGGTCTTTGGCCGTGTCGCTCAGATTATTCGGGTTGTATGCCGGACTGTTGGCCATCGCCAGCACTTCGCCGGTGTTAACGTCCACAAGCACCGCTGTGCCTGATTCCGCTTTGTTAAACGCCACCGCGTTATTAAGTTCGCGGTAGACCAGCGCCTGCAGACGTTCGTCGATGCTCAGCGTCAGATTATGCGCGGCACGGCTGTCTACAGAAGAGATATCTTCAATAACACGGCCATAGCGATCTTTACGTACGGTTCGCTCGCCCGGTTCGCCGGTCAGCCATTTATCAAAGCTCTTTTCGATGCCTTCAATGCCTTCGCCATCAATATTGGTAAAGCCGATGAGGTGTGAGGTGACCTGCCCCGCAGGATAGTAGCGACGGGACTCTTCGCGCAGGTGAATGCCCGGCAGCTTGAGTTTTTTAACATATTCCCCAATGGCGGGATTAACCTGGCGCGCCAGATAAATAAAGCGCCCTTTGGGATTGGCATTGACGCGCGCGGCCAGCTGATCGATCGGGATGGAAAGCGCATCTGACAACGCTTTCCAGCGGCTGTCGAGCGTGACGCCACCGGCATCGTGCAGCTCTTTAGGATCGGCCCAGATCGCATTGACCGGCACGCTGACCGCCAGCGGACGGCCACCGCGATCGCTAATCATCCCGCGCGCGGTCGGCACCGCCTGAACACGTAAGGAGCGTAAATCGCCCTCTTTAACCAGCTTGTCTGGATTGATCACCTGCAGCCACGCAACCCGGGACAGCAGCCCACCTAACGCCAGCAAAATGCAACCGCATAACAACGCAAAACGCCAGCTTACAAAGCTGGCTTTATCTTCTGGTTTTTTTAACTTCAGCGTTCTTTTTACGCCGTTCATTAGCAGTAACAGATCCTTATTTTTGCACCACGATGTTTTCCTGCGAAGGATCAACGTGCTGCATCTGCAGCTTTTCGGTGGCGATCCGCTCAACGCGGCTGTGATCGCCAAGGGCGTTCTCTTCCAGAATCAAATTGCGCCATTCAATGTCCAGCGCATCGCGCTCCAGCACCAGCTGCTCTCGCTGGGCGGTTAACAGGCGCGTTTTATGCGTAGTGGTAACGACCAACACGGCAGAAACCAGTACAGCAATTAGCAACAGCAGCGGAATTTTGCCTTTGCGCAAAATATCCCCGGCGATAACGCCGGGTAGGCTGTGCCTTTCGTTGCCGATCATGCGTCGGTTCTCTCCGCGATGCGTAAAACGGAACTCCGCGCACGGGGGTTCTCTTTCACCTCGGCGTCACCCGGTACCATCTTGCCCAGTAACGTTAACTGGCGACCGCCCAGCGCATTGAGCTGCTGTTCAGTCATTGGCAATCCGTGCGGCACCTGCGGCCCCCGGCTTTGATCACGCATAAAGCGTTTAACTAAACGGTCTTCCAGCGAATGGAAGCTAATAACGGACAAACGCCCTTGTGGCGCCAGGACCTCGACCGCGCCTTTCAGAGCGGTATCGATCTCTTCCAGTTCGCTGTTAATCCAGATCCGAATCGCCTGAAAGCTGCGGGTGGCCGGATGTTTAAACTTGTCTTTAACCGGCGTGGCTGCGGCGATAACCTCTGCCAGCTCTTTCGTGCGCGTCATTGGCTGTTCACGGTTGCGCTCGACGATGGCGCGGGCGATGCGTTTTGCAAAACGCTCTTCCCCATACGTTTTCAGCACAAATGCGATATCGGCTTCTTCCGCCTGCATTAACCATTCGGCGGCAGAGTGGCCCCGCGTTGGGTCCATTCGCATATCCAGCGGTCCGTCGCGCATAAAAGAAAAGCCACGTTCAGCATCATCCAGTTGCGGGGACGAAACCCCCAGATCCAGCAGGATGCCGTCGATGCGCCCAACCAGTTCACGCTCTGCCACGTAGTCCGCCAGGGCGGAAAAAGGGCCATGAACAATGGAAAAGCGCGGATCCTTTATCTCAGCCGCCGCGGCGATAGCTTGCGGGTCACGATCAATGGCGATGAGCTTTCCGCTGGCGCCAAGCTGCGCCAAAATTAAGCGTGAGTGACCGCCACGACCAAAAGTGCCGTCGATGTAGATTCCGTCTTCCTTGATGTTGAGGCCATTAACCGCCTCATCCAACAGCACGGTGGTGTGTTTGTAATTTTCCTGCATAGCTATAGCGATAAATCCTGCAACCGCTCAGATAAAGGCGCCTGAGCTGACTGTTCTGCGTCAATATCTTCCCTGACTTGTTGATACCAGGTCTGTTCATCCCACAGTTCAAACTTGTTGAACTGCCCAACCAGCATCACTTCTTTGCTTAAATTTGCATGCTGACGAAGCGTATTCGCCACCAGTAAGCGGCCCGCATTGTCCATCTGACATTCACTGGCATGCCCCAACAGCAAGCGCTGCACGCGGCGCTCCAGAGGATTCATGCTGGAAAGACTCGCCAGCTTCTTCTCAATGATTTCCCAGGCGGGCAAGGTGTAGAGCAACAGGCATGGCTGGTGGAGGTCGATGGTACACACCATCTGCCCCTGTGATTCCTCGTTCAGCAAATTGCGATAGCGGGTTGGTACCGCCAGGCGTCCTTTGCTGTCGAGATTGACTAACGTTGCTCCACGGAACATGCCAGTCTCACCCCTCAATTACCCATTAACACCACTTTATCCCACTTTTTACCACAAAACGAGTTTAAGGATCGTAGGAAATCATTGTCAAGCCGGAGCGGCAGGTGAATATGATTATTTACCGAGGCGGGAATTAACGCTGGGAAGGTTTCAAAACGCCAAAAGATGATTAATCAAAATTAAACTAATGAATAACTGAATAAAAAAACCTGCCCCGAAACAGCATGGCTAAAATTAGCGCGCTTATTCCGGCCGAACGGCGGCGCGTGGTTTTGAGACAGGGGACGCATTTTAGGGGATTTCTTAACGGATGCACAGCGGCACGCGCGCGGACGGGGGTTTTAAACACCGGCTAAGTTGTAAGTAAACAAGAATGGTTTGTTAAGTTAATTTGTTAGCATAGATGATTAGCGCTGACGCTTTTTTACTTTGAATGGAAAGAGTTTAAAAACAGCAGGTAATAGTCAGGGGCAGACGCATTGCTGCCCTGATTTTATTTAGAAATTCTGCTTAATTGTCCCCGCCGTAATAAATTACGACGAATTCGGGTTAAACCGGGTTTGGGTTTTCTGGGTTCATCTAAAGAAGCCAACACTAATTCCAGCACCCGTTCGGCGACATCACGATGACGTTGACCAACAGACAGGACAGGACATTCAAGAAAGTCCAGCAGCTCATGATCGCCGAAGGTGGCAATCGCCAGGTCGGCCGGTAAGCGGCCGTTACGTTTTAGCGTAACATCCATAACGCCCTGCAGCAGGCCAAAAGAAGTGGTGAAAAGCGCATCTGGCATTGGGTGATTTTCCAGATAGCTTTCAAACAGGGCTGCGGAGGCAGTGCGTTCAAAACTGTTACAGTAAATGTAATCTATCGGGCGCTCATCCCCTTTCCAGGCATCCCTGAAGCCCAGCTCGCGCAGAAAACTGACCGACAATTCAGGTAACGCGCCCATAAACAGCACATTACTGATTTTAAGCTGACGCAATTCAGCAGCCAGCGCAAAGGCATCATCCTGGTCGGCACCCACCACGCTGGTGAAGTGTTCGCGATCCAGCGCCCTGTCCAGCGCAATAATCGGCAACGGGTGATTAATCCAGCGCTGGTAAAAAGGATGTTCGGGTGGAAGGGACGTTGAAACGATAATCGCATCAACCTGGCGTTGCAGCAGATGTTCAATACAGCGCATTTCGTTATCGGGCTGATCTTCAGAACAGGCGATCAACAGCTGGTAGCCGCGCTGGCGGGCCTGGCGTTCAAGGTAGTTAGCAATACGCGTGTAACTGGTATTTTCCAGATCGGGAATGACCAGCCCAATCGAGCGCGTGCGACCGGCGCGCAGACCTGCCGCTACCGCATTGGGATGGTAATTGTGCTCGCGCACTACCGCCATGACTTTCTCAACGGTTTTGTCGCTGACACGATACTGCCGTGCTTTCCCATTAATAACGTAACTGGCCGTGGTGCGCGATACACCCGCCAGACGCGCAATTTCATCCAGTTTCACTGTAACCCCACCATTAAACAGGCTTAAGCTGATTGTTAATCCGCAGATAAGCTATGGACATCCCTTTTAGCACATCTAACAGCAGAAAAGTGCGCGTAGCAACCGCTTTTCCGATGGTTGGCTGTCTTACGCATTAAAAAGAAAAAACCCGGCATTTCGCCGGGTTGCAAATTTCGTTGAGGCCACCAGTGCGTCATTAACGCATAATGCGCTCACCACGAGACACGCCCACAATACCCGAGCGGGCCACTTCAACAATTTCCGCCACTTCCCGGACGGTATTCAAAAAGGCATCGAGCTTGTCGCTAGTTCCTGCCAGCTGAACCGTGTAAAGCGAAGGCGTAACGTCAATGATCTGCCCACGGAAAATTTCGGCGCTGCGCTTTACCTCTTCACGGCCATAACCCGTTGCCTGAATTTTCACCAGCATAATTTCACGTTCAACGTAAGCGCCCTGCCCCAACTCCGTGACGCGCAGTACATCGACCAGCTTGTGCAGTTGCTTCTCGATCTGCTCCAGCACTTTCTGGTCACCCACGGTCTGAATCGTCATGCGTGACAACGTAGGATCGTCAGTGGGCGCAACGGTGAGACTCTCAATGTTATAGCCGCGTTGTGAAAACAGGCCCACTACGCGAGACAATGCGCCGGATTCGTTTTCCAGCAAAACCGATAAAATACGACGCATAATTATGTCCTCTCCGTTTTGCTCAACCACATTTCGTCCATACTGCCACCGCGAATCTGCATCGGGTAAACATGCTCGCTGCCGTCAACGTTGACGTCAACAAAGACCAGCCGTCCTGTCGCCAGAGTTTCCAGCGCCATGGCCAGCTTCTCTTCCAGCTCAGCAGGATGATTAATGGCAATACCCACGTGGCCATAGGCTTCTGCCAGACGAACAAAATCAGGCAGCGATTCCATATAGGACTGAGAGTGGCGGCCGGAATAGATCATATCCTGCCACTGCTTCACCATGCCCAGGAAACGGTTATTCAGGTTCAGCACCAGCACCGGCAAATCGTACTGCAGTGCGGTAGAGAGCTCCTGGATATTCATCTGAATACTGCCATCACCCGTAACGCAGATGACGGTTTCGTCAGGCAGGGCCATTTTCACCCCCAGTGCGGCAGGCAGGCCAAAGCCCATGGTGCCGAGACCACCGGAGTTGATCCAGCGACGGGGTTTATCGAAGGTGTAATAGAGGGCGGCGAACATCTGATGCTGACCCACATCCGAGGTCACATAGGCCTCCCCGTTGGTGAGACGACAAATGGTTTCGATAACCGCCTGCGGTTTGATTTTGTCGCTGGTGCGGTCGTATTCAAGGCATTGACGACCACGCCAGTTTTCGATCGACTGCCACCAGTCGCGCAGGCTGTCCAGCTGCTGCTTCGCTTCGCTTTGGTCAAGCAGTTCGAGCATTTGCTGTAACGTCTGTTTGGCATCCCCAACGATCGGAATATCGGCCGCCACCGTTTTCGAAATAGAAGTGGGATCGATATCGATGTGCATCACGGTAGCGTTCGGGCAATACTTCGCCAGATTGTTCGTCGTGCGGTCATCAAAACGGACACCTACCCCGAAGATTAAGTCGGCATTGTGCATGGTCATATTTGCTTCGTAGGTGCCATGCATGCCGAGCATGCCTACGCACTGACGATGACTGCCGGGAAACGCGCCCAGCCCCATCAATGACGTGGTAACCGGAATATTCAGGCGCTCGGCCAGCTGCAGCAGTTCGGCTTCGCACGAAGAGGTAATCGCGCCGCCTCCGGCGTAAATCACCGGCTTATGCGCTGCCAGCAACGTGTTTAACGCACGCTTGATCTGGCCCTTGTGCCCCTGAATCGTCGGGTTATAGGAGCGCATGCTCACTTCCTGCGGATAGTGATAAGGCAGCTTATTGGCAGGATTGAGAATATCTTTTGGCAGATCGATAACTACCGGTCCAGGACGGCCCGAGGATGCCAGCCAGAAGGCTTTTTTCAATACCGTCGGGATCTCTTCGGTATTTTTCACCAGGAAACTGTGTTTCACCACCGGACGGGAAATACCGACCATGTCACATTCCTGGAAGGCGTCGTAGCCGATCAGGGATGAAGGCACCTGACCTGACAGAATAACCAACGGAATAGAATCCATATAGGCCGTCGCAATACCGGTGATCGCATTGGTTGCGCCCGGACCCGACGTTACCAGCACCACGCCCACTTCGCCGGTTGCGCGAGCCAGGCCATCGGCCATATGCACGGCGCCCTGCTCGTGACGAACCAGAACGTGATCAATACCGCCGACGGTCTGCAGCGCATCGTAAATGTCGAGCACTGCGCCGCCCGGATAACCGAATACCTGCTTAACGCCCTGATCGATTAACGACCGGACGACCATTTCGGCTCCTGACAACATCTCCATTTTCTGCCTCCCGGCTTGAGGAACTGAATCTACTGACGACTGCTTTCCCGCTAGCCACATGCATCCTGCCCTGCTATTCGCCAATTAAGATCAAAACCTTATGTTTTTGCAAAGACAGCAGAATTCATTTCTGCTGTCCCGATACAGAGAATTCTGCTGGGTTATTTTTTCTAAGAGTAGGTCGATTACCATAACCGCAGAAAAACGGGCTGGCAAACGCCAAACGCCTTTTATTAAAGGGCACAGGATACAAAGGCTCTGCTCGCCAACTTTGGCTTACGATTATTAAACTAAATACGTCTGTTAATAGCAGAGGAAAATGCTGGGATTGATATTTTTTCCAGCCGTATCTAAGAAATAAAAAAAACATATGATGAAGGCCTTCAGGCAGCCGTCTTTTGGTGGGGCACTTTTATGGCGTAAGTCTCTTATAAACGCGTCATGTACATTCGATTATGCTGCCTTTAAACAAAACCGCCTGGGTAAAATGATGCCACGACAGTAAATTATCATTATATTTCATTGCATTACTCCCTCACCGCAGCCCTTCGGGCCCGGTTCGTCGGCACTCAACGCCGCGCGTGCAAAGGGTCTCGTTTAATACTCTGCGCAGCCGTTAAATGTCAGAACATTTTTCTTTACTGTGACAAAAAAATAACCCCTCGCTTATGGTTGACATCGATTGGCGATTCCAGTACCAATAGAGGCAGCAAAAAATTCACGAGGTTTGAAACATGTCACGTTCTTTCCGTCTATCAGGTCTACTACTAAACGCAACTTATCTGCGCGGTAGACTTGTGGGCGAAATCAAACACTGATTCGAACCTGCTAAAAGTTAAAAACCCGCGCCTGTCGCGGGTTTTTTTATGCTCGTTGCAAGGCAAGAAACGCAAAAGGATGAACACGATGAGCCAGCAAGTTATTATTTTCGATACCACTCTGCGTGACGGTGAACAGGCATTACAAGCCAGCCTGAGTGTGAAAGAAAAACTGCAAATTGCGTTAGCGCTGGAACGTATGGGCGTTGATGTTATGGAAGTCGGTTTCCCTGTGTCCTCACCGGGTGATTTTGAATCCGTGCAGACCATTGCTCGCACGATCAAAAACAGCCGGGTTTGCGGCCTGGCACGCTGTGTTGAACAAGATATTGATGCCGCCTACGAGTCTTTACGCGTCGCCGAGGTCTTCCGTATCCATACTTTTATTGCCACCTCACCCATGCACATTGCCACCAAGCTGCGCAGCACCCTGCCTGAGGTGATTGAACGTGCGGTGCGCATGGTGAAACGCGCCCGTAACTACACGGACGATGTGGAGTTTTCCTGCGAAGACGGTGGCCGTACACCGATTGACGACCTGTGCCGCATGGTCGAAGCCGCGATTAACGCCGGTGCCACCACCATTAACATTCCGGATACCGTTGGCTACACCTTGCCAAACGAGTACGCCAACATTATCAGCCAGTTAATTCACCGCGTGCCAAACATCGATAAAGCCATCCTGTCTGTTCATACCCATGATGATTTAGGTATGGCGACCGGCAACGCGATTGCTGCCGTGCAGGCTGGCGCGCGTCAGGTAGAGGGGACGCTGAACGGATTAGGTGAGCGCGCCGGTAACTGCGCACTGGAAGAAGTGATCATGGCGATTAAAACCCGTCAGCAGATCATGAATGTTCACACCAACATTCATCATCAGGAAATTTATCGTACCAGCCAGATGATTAGTCAGATCTGCAATATGCCGATTCCGGCCAACAAAGCGGTGGTCGGTTCTAACGCCTTTGCCCACTCTTCAGGCATTCATCAGGACGGCGTGATTAAAAACCGTGAAAACTATGAAATCCTGACCCCAGAATCCATTGGCCTGCATAAAATTCAGCTTAATCTGACATCACGTTCCGGCCGTGCAGCGGTAAAACATCGTATGGAAGAGATGGGCTACACAGAGAGCGAATACAACCTGGATTCCCTGTATGACGCTTTCCTGAAACTGGCGGACAAGAAAGGTCAGGTGTTTGATTACGACCTGGAAGCGCTGGCTTTCATCGACAAACAAAACGAAGAGCCTGAATTTTTCCAATTGAATGATTTCAATGTGCAGTCAGGTTCCAGTATTACGGCGACCGCGTCGGTCAATCTGGGCTGTGGCGAACAAACGAAATCAGAAGCGGCGACCGGTAACGGTCCGGTTGATGCGGTTTATCAGGCCATTAACCGAATTACCCAGTTCAACGCAGAGCTGGTTAATTACAAGCTGACGGCAAAAGGCCACGGCGAGAATGCGCTGGGTCAGGTTGATATCGTGGTGGGCTACAACAATCGTAAGTTCCACGGCGTCGGTCTGGCGACGGATATCGTCGAGTCTTCTGCCAAAGCAATGGTGAACGCCTTAAACAACATCTGGCGAGCCAAACAGGTCGAGAAAGAGTTACAGCGCAAGTCAAAAGATCAGAAGGAAACGGTGTAATCATGTCAAACTCTTCACATATTGCAGTACTGGCGGGCGACGGCATCGGCCCGGAAGTGATGGCGCAGGCTATCAAGGTATTGGATGCGATTCGTCAGCGTTTTAACCTGCGTATTACCACCAGTGAGTACGACGTCGGGGGTATCGCCATTGACCGTCACGGCGAACCCTTGCCACCGGCTACTGTTGCAGGCTGCGAACAGGCCAACGCCATCCTGTTTGGATCGGTAGGTGGCCCTAAGTGGGAGCACCTGCCCCCGGCCTCTCAACCCGAGCGTGGGGCGCTGTTGCCGCTGCGTAAACACTTTAAGCTGTTCAGCAATCTGCGTCCTGCGGCGCTCTACAGCGGCCTGGAAGCTTTTTGTCCCTTGCGCAGCGATATCGCAGCACGCGGTTTCGATATCCTGTGCGTGCGTGAACTGACCGGCGGCATTTATTTTGGTCAGCCGAAAGGACGCGAAGGCAGCGGCCCGCACGAGCGCGCTTTCGATACCGAAGTCTATCATCGTTTTGAAATCGAACGCATTGCGCGTCAGGCTTTCGAGTCCGCCCGCAAGCGCCGTAATAAAGTCACGTCTGTCGATAAAGCTAACGTGCTGCAAACATCCGTTATGTGGCGGGAAATCGTGAACGAGATGGCGAAAGATTATCCCGATGTTGAGCTGAGCCACATGTACATCGACAACGCCACCATGCAGTTGATCAAAGATCCTTCTCAGTTCGACGTGCTGCTGTGCTCTAACCTGTTTGGCGACATTTTGTCAGACGAGTGCGCGATGATCACCGGCTCAATGGGCATGTTGCCGTCCGCCAGCCTGAGCGAAGAGGGTTTTGGCCTGTATGAACCGGCTGGCGGTTCAGCACCGGATATCGCCGGGCAAAATATTGCTAACCCCATTGCTCAGATCCTGTCACTGTCGCTGCTGCTGCGCTACAGCCTGAATGCCGATGACGCCGCCGCCGCTATTGAGCGCGCCATTAGCCGGGCGTTAGCGGAAGGCTATCGCACCAAAGACCTGGCCGGTGACGGCCCTGCGATCAGCACCGATGAGATGGGCAGCATCATTGCCCGCTTTATCGCCGAGGAAAAATAATAAAATGAAAACCTTATATCAGAAGTTATTTGATGCACATGTCGTTCACGAAGCGCCGAATGAAACACCGTTGCTCTATATCGATCGTCATCTGATTCATGAGGTGACTTCGCCTCAGGCCTTTGATGGCTTGCGTGCCCACGGTCGTAAAGTTCGTCAGCCTTCAAAAACGTTTGCCACCATGGATCACAACGTCTCCACCCAGACCAAAGATATTCATGCTTCGGGTGAAATGGCGCGTATTCAGATGCAGGAACTGATGAAAAACTGTGCCGAATTCGGCGTGCAGTTGTATGACCTGAATCACCCGTTCCAGGGCATCGTGCATGTGATTGGGCCAGAGCAAGGCATGACGTTGCCCGGCATGACCATTGTCTGCGGCGATTCCCACACGGCGACGCACGGTGCCTTTGGTTCACTGGCCTTTGGTATTGGTACGTCAGAGGTTGAGCATGTTTTTGCCACGCAAACCCTGAAACAGGGCCGTGCCAAAACCATGAAGATTGAAGTGACAGGTACGGTTGCGCCGGGCATTACGGCGAAAGATATCGTCCTGGCGATTATTGGTAAAACCGGCAGCGCAGGCGGTACCGGCCACGTTGTTGAATTCTGTGGCTCGGCGATTGAAGCGTTGAGCATGGAAGGCCGCATGACGCTGTGCAACATGGCTATCGAGATGGGCGCTAAAGCCGGTCTGGTCGCCCCGGATGAGACCACTTTCGCTTACCTGAAAGGTCGCCAGTTTTCACCTCAAGGTGAAAACTGGGAGCAGGCCGTTGAGTACTGGGGCACGCTGAAGTCCGACCCGGGCGCTAAGTTTGACCGCGTGGTGACGCTGCATGCGGAAGAGATTGCACCGCAGGTGACCTGGGGAACCAACCCCGGCCAGGTGATCGCGGTGGATGCGCAGATCCCCGATCCGGCTTCGTTTGCCGATCCGGTCGAGCGCGCCTCTGCGGAGAAAGCGCTGGCTTACATGAATCTGCAACCCGGCATCAAACTGACCGATGTCAGCATTGATAAAGTCTTTATTGGCTCCTGCACAAACTCACGCATTGAAGATCTGCGTGCCGCCGCCGCGATTGCCAAAGGGCGTAAGGTCGCGCCTGGCGTTCAGGCACTGGTGGTGCCGGGTTCCGGCCCGGTTAAAGCACAGGCCGAAGCGGAGGGGCTGGATAAGATCTTTATTGAAGCAGGATTTGAGTGGCGCCTGCCCGGCTGCTCAATGTGTCTGGCCATGAACAACGACCGTCTGAACCCCGGCGAGCGCTGTGCCTCAACCAGTAACCGTAACTTCGAAGGCCGCCAGGGCCGTGGCGGACGGACGCATTTGGTTAGCCCGGCAATGGCCGCCGCTGCCGCCGTTAATGGCCATTTCGCCGACATTCGCAGCCTGACATAAGGACACCATCATGGCAGAAAAATTTACCCAACATACTGGTTTGGTGGTTCCACTGGACGCCGCTAACGTCGATACCGATGCCATCATTCCAAAGCAGTTTTTGCAGAAAGTCACCCGCGTAGGCTTTGGCGCCCACCTGTTCAATGACTGGCGTTTCCTGGACGATCACGGCCTGGAACCCAATCCGGATTTCGTGCTCAACTTTCCGGAGTATAAAGGTGCTTCTATCCTGCTGACGCGGGAAAACTTTGGTTGTGGTTCGTCACGTGAGCATGCGCCCTGGGCACTGACCGATTACGGCTTTAAAGTCGTGATTGCGCCCAGCTTTGCCGATATTTTCTATGGCAACAGCTTCAACAACCAGTTACTGCCGGTTACGCTGAGCGATGAGCAGGTGGAGGCGCTGTTTACGCTGGTGAAGGCGCATCCGGGTATCCGCTTCGAAGTGGATCTGGAAGCGCAGGTCGTGAAAGCGGGCAACAACACCTACAGCTTTAAGATTGATGACTTTCGTCGTCACTGCATGCTGAACGGGCTGGACAGTATCGGCCTGACGCTGCAGCACGAAAGCGCGATCTCGGCTTACGAAACTCACCAGCCTGCCTTTATGCGTTAACGCATAAACAAGGTAACCAGCCCGGTCGGTTCTGCCGATCGGGCTTTTTTTCTTCTGGCAAAAATTGCGCTAAAACAATTAATCGCGATTTATTTTATTGCGGAACCTCTGTTATTTGTTCAGCAATAACGTTGATATTTATGACTCGCATCATCTTCTTCTAACCTTTCCCTTCGCTTTTTTCACAAGACGTAAACGGCTTGCTGATTTAATTAATATCATTCTCAATTTTTTGTTATTTGGTCGTTAACTCCATAGAGCTCACCTATAGCTTGTGCAAAAAAAAGCATTATTTTCGCTCATTCTCCCTCGCTATCATCGCGACAGATAAAAATTAACGCAAAACACATCGAGATCGTCTCAGCCTGGCTGTCGGATCTTTTGTGGAGACTCTGTATGCACGCTTATCCTCACCTGTTTACCCCGCTCACCATCAACGGAATGACATTAAAAAACCGTATCATCATGCCGCCAATGGGCACCAACCTGGCCAGTCTGAATGGCGAAGTGTCTCAGGAACAGCTTGATTACTATTCCCTTCGCGCCAGGGGCGGCACTGGGCTCATTACGATTGAGAATATTTGTGTGGATTTCCCCTTCGCGTCGAACGGCACCACACAACTGCGCATTGATAATGATCAGTATATTCCTGGCTTATACAAACTTACCGAGACGTTGCATAAACATGGAGCCTGTGTCGCCATCCAGCTAAACCACGCCGGTGCATCAGCCTATGCCTATCGCCTCAATGGGGAAACGCCCATTTCCGCCTCCGCGGTCCCCTCCAAAAAGACGGGTAATATTCCCCGTCCGATGACGCATGAGGAAATATATCGGGCGGTTGACAAATTTGGCGACGCAGCAGAACGCGTCAGACGCGCCAATTTTGACTGCGTAGAGATTCATGCCGGCCACTCTTATTTAATCAGTCAGTTTTTATCACCACTGTTTAATCAACGTACTGATGAATTTGGTGGCAATATTGAGAATCGGTCGCGCTTTTTAACCCTGATTGTCGACAAAGTTCGGGCCTGTGTGGGACCGATGTTTCCCATCAGCCTGCGTATCAGCGCGGATGATTTCTTACAGGGCGGAAACACGCTGGAAGATTCGCTACACATTCTTGAACGTTGTCAGGAAAAGGTCGACATCATCAATGTGTCAGCGGCGCAGAATGACAACCTGTATTTACAGATAGACCAAATGTCTCAAGAGGATGGCTGGAAACGCTATCTGTCACGTGCCGTTCGCACCCGTTTTAATAAGCCTACCGTTGTCGCGGGCAATATTCGCACCCCGCAACTTGCTGAAGACATCCTTGCTCAGGGTGACGCGGACCTGATCGCCATTGGTCGTGGGTTGATTGCTGAACCGGATTGGGTACAAAAGGTACAGAGTGGACATGAGGAGACGATGCGCAAGTGTATCTCATGCAATATTGGATGCGCCGACCATCGCATCGCCCGCTCTCTTCCCCTTCGCTGCTCAATTAATCCCGATATCATTCATGGCGACGCTTATAAGCAGCGCCAGGTCAAGCGTCCGACGCGTGTCGTCGTCATCGGGGCTGGCACGGCAGGCATCGAAGCCGCCTGCACGGCCGCAGAGGTAGGGTGCAAGACCTGGCTGTTCGAAGCCAAAAACCACATCGGTGGGCTGGCTGTCGAGATCGCAAGATTACCCGAAAAAAAACGTATTGCCGATTTTCCGCAATTCCTGCGCAACCGTATGGCCCGGCTGGAGAATTTACAACTGCATCTGGGACAACAGGTTCAGCCCGGGCAGCTTGAGGTTCTGCGTCCCGACTTAATTGTGAATGCCACGGGCTCTGTCCCCCTGCTGCCGCCCATTGCGGGATTACATGAGACGATCGACCGCCCCGGCAGCGCCGTGTTCACGATTACGGGCATGATTCAACACCTGGATACATTCAGCGCTCCGCAAGGCAAACGTATCGCCGTGGTCGGCGGCGGTGCCGTTGGACTCGATGTCATTGAGTATTTTGCCACCCGGGGCGCTGAAGCAGTACTGATTGAAATGCAGAATTCACCGGGACGCGACCTCGACATCATCACAAAGAGTGCCATGTTAGCGCTGCTTGAACAGCACCAGGTAGAACAACACATGGACACGCAGCTCATTGAGGTCAAACCCGATCGCTTCCGCGTTAAAAACGCCCACCACACTTTCGACATCACCTTCGACTACGGCTTTATCTGTCTGGGGATGTGCCCCAACCGCAGCGGTTTAGAGGCGGTTGAGCGCTGGGCCACCGCCAGCCATATAAAAATAATGAACATCGGCGACAGCCTGAAAGCCCGGCGAATTATTGATGGTGTACGCGAAGGACGCAACGTGCTGGATGCCCTGGAAGAGACTGGCGCACTGGGCAGCCACGAAGCGACAAGCATTCCACTTTTAACTTACTGAGGACACCATTATGGCTGAACGTATTACCGGGCATACCGAGCTGATTGGACTGATCGCCACCCCCATTCGCCACAGCATGTCGCCAACCATGCACAACGAAGCCTTCGCGCACCTTGGGCTGGACTATGTTTATCTGGCTTTTGAGGTCGGCACTGAGGAACTGGAGGAGGTGGTGCAGGGTTTTCGTGCGCTGAAGCTGCGCGGATGCAATGTTTCCATGCCCAATAAGACGGAGGTTTGCCGCTACCTGGATAAACTGTCTCCCGCAGCACAGCTTGTGGGCGCGGTGAATACCGTCGTCAATGATAACGGCGTGCTGACCGGACACATCACAGATGGGACAGGTTATATGCGGGCCCTCGCTGAAGAGGGCATCGATATTCTGGGCAAAAAGATGACGATTCTGGGCGCGGGCGGCGCGGCAACGGCCATCTGTGTTCAGGCTGCCCTGGATGGCGTTAAGGCGATCTCGGTCTTTAACCAACGCGATAAATTCTTTGCAAATGCCCAGGAAACCGTCGCGAAGATTCGCGCCCATACTGACTGTGAGATTCACCTTTATGACCTCGACGACCACGATCGTTTGCGTGCTGAAATTAACGACAGCGTTATCCTGACCAATGCGACCGGCGTCGGCATGAAACCCTTTGAAGGACAGATGCTGCTTCCCGACGAGAGCTTCCTGCGTCCTGAGCTTATTGTCTCCGATGTGGTCTATATCCCACGTAAAACACATCTGCTTGAGACGGCCGAGAAAAAAGGCTGCCGTATTATTAACGGTCTTGGCATGATGCTGTGGCAAGGCGCAAGCGCGTTCGAAATCTGGACGGGAAAACCGATGCCGGTTGATCACATCAAAAACATCCTTTTTTGAGGATGGCTGAGATGAAAAACAAGTATATTCCTACCGCCGCCGGGCTGTATCTCAATTACCTCATTCATGGCATGGGCGTGCTGGTCATCACGCTCAACATGGCTAACCTGCAGGCGCAATGGAACACCGATGCGGCGGGCGTATCGATAGTGATTTCCTCGCTGGGCATTGGCAAACTGATTACCATCGTTACCGGTTTTCTATCGGATCGTTTTGGCCGTAAGCCTTTTGTCTATTTTGGCATCATCAGTTACGTGGCCTTTTTCATCGGTATCCTGTTTACCCGCGATATTTACACGGCCTATTTCTTTGGCGTGCTGGCAGGAATGGCAAACAGTTTCCTTGATTCTGCCACCTATCCGGCGCTGATGGAGGCCTTCCCGGACTCCGCCAGCCGCGCTAACGTGCTGATAAAAGCGTTTGTCTCCGCCGGGCAATTTTTATTGCCGTTTATCATTAGCCTGCTTATCTGGGCGGATTGGTGGTTTGGTTGGTCATTCGTGCTGGCAGCCGCCTTAATGATGATGAGCGGAATCTACCTGATCAAAATGCCGTTTCCCGATCACCAGGTACATAAAGTCTCGGAAACATCAGCAAGGGTAACCGCGCCACCGCGTAGTCGTCTGTATCCGTTGGATATGGTTGTGTTCACCTTTTACGGCTATATCAGCATGGCGACGTTTTATCTGGTAAGCCAATGGCTGGCACAGTATGGACAGTTTGTCGCGGGCATGCCCTACACCGCATCGGTGAAGTTACTCAGTATCTACACGGCAGGATCGCTGACCTGCGTATTCGTCACTGCGGTCATGGTGAAAAAAGTGTTGAGCTCCGCCATCGCGATGGTCATTTACACGTTTCTGTCGGCTCTCTCACTGCTGATCGTCTGCCTCTATCCAACGCCACTGATTGTTACCGGTTTTGCGTTCGTATTTGGATTTGCGGCCGCAGGCGGCGTTATGCAACTGGGTGCTACGATTATGGCGATGAGTTTTCCACAAGCGAAAGGCTTTGCGACAGGCGTGTTTTATACTGCCGGCAGTCTGGCCAGCTTTACCATCCCTTTATTCACCGCGCATCTCTCACGAACCAGTATCGCCAGCATCATGTGGTTTGATCTGATTATTGCGGTGACCGGTTTTATCCTTGCGCTTTATATCGCTTTCCGCCAATTTCAACGTCATTGTGCAGAAACACGCCGTCAATGCGCTGCAGCGGCTGGTTGAACAGTTAAAACAGGAATGACTATGACTCAGGTTAGGGTTAAAAACATCGTCTTTCAGGAAGGGCAAACGCGGCTCTGTGTGCCCTTAACAGGCCGCACTCGCGAGGAGCTTCAGGCCAGAGCAAAGATACTGACTTCCGCACAGGCAGACATTATCGAATGGCGCGTCGACCACTTCATCGAGGGTAAAGACGAGAAGGAGGTCTTGCTGGCGCTGGCCGACATTCGTCAGCAACTTGGGGAAACGCCGCTGCTCTTTACCTTCCGCAGTAAAAAAGAAGGTGGCGAAATGGACATCAGTGACGACGAATACTTCGCGCTCAACCACGCGGCCGCCTTAAGCGGGCTGGCTGATGTGATTGATATCGAGTTGTTTAACGATGAGTCACGCATCCGTTCGCTGGTAAGCGAGGCGCATAACGCGGGTGTTAAGGTCATTATGAGTAATCATGATTTTCACCAAACGCCCGCGAAGGAAGAGATCATTTACCGGTTACGTCGCATGCAGGATTTAGGTGCAGACCTGCCCAAGATTGCCGTCATGCCTCAAACACCTCAGGATGTGCTGACGCTGCTGTCTGCGACCCTGTTAATGAAAGAGCATTACGCAACGCGGCCGCTTATCACGATGTCGATGGGAAAAATGGGCGGAGTCAGTCGGGTCACCGGACGCCTGTTCGGTTCCGCAATGACGTTTGGCACCCTGGGCCAGTCCTCGGCACCAGGGCAAATCGCCGTTACACAACTGCGGGAGATGATGGAGATGCTTTCCTAGCGGCGGACGACATGCCCAAAGCCGCGCTTTGGGCATGTTTCCTGGCAACATCGCTGTGCGTAATAATAAAGTTTTTTAGCCTTAGCGCCGCTGGTGAAAGCATTTTTGTTTTAATTGTCGCCAGACAAATATAACGCGGTGGAAGCGAATTTTTGATCGTCAGGATATGGAGATTGTAGTGCGTGAGCGCCGCAATTCTTGGCATGATGGCAATACCATAGCCGATACTGACCAACCCGGCCATTGCTAAATCCTCTTCCACATAACAGGCAATATCCGGTGAAAGCGTTTGCTGGTGAAAGATGTCGTCAATAAACGGACGTAGCCCACTACTTTCTGAAAAATAGACATAGGGATAATGGATGGTTTCCGCTAAATCAACGTCGCTTTCGTGAAGACGCGCTAACGGATGATCTTTCGCGGTCACTACCACTAATTCTTGTTCAATAACCGGGATAAATTCAATATCAGGATCGTCGCCAATCCGTGAACAGATGACCATATCAACCTTATCCGCTTTAAGTGACTGCAACAACGCAACTGACGTCCCCTGTTTAAAAGAGAATGTCACATCATTATGACGAAAATGTTGGGAGTAATTGTTGATAATTTGCGGAATAACATATTCCCCCATTGTGTATATAAATCCAATTCGGATATTTTCCCGGCACAGAAGGTGATTATTTCTTAGCCTCTCTCTGCCATTTTCCAGTGCCGACAGTGCTGTCTCAACATAAGGCAAAAAACATTTTCCACTTTCACTAATCCTTACATTTCTGCCCTGACGGAAAAAGAGCGAAACGCCTAACTCCTTTTCTAACTCAGCGATAGCATGGCTAAGAGAGGGCTGGGTGATAAAAAGACTGGATGCCGCTTCCGTGTAATGCTCCGTTTCTGACAGGCGTTTAAAATAATAAAGTTGTTTGAGGTTCATGGCGTTTGCCTTTGAATGAAAAGTAAATCTGCTATCGCTACTTTATCATCGTCAAAAGGACTAGTTATGTACTCAGGTCAAAATTAATGACGCTTAAAAAATGCTATAAAGAAACAAAAAAATTAGCAACACCAGACTATTTTTCAATGTAAAAAAAACATCAAAAAATAGTTTAAACTTCAGGGATACATCATGGAAAAGTTATACAAAGAGGAACACGCTGGCAGGCACATGCCGAAAAATAAACCCACGAAAGTCAGAATAATCATTCTGTTATTAATATCCGCTGGCACAATGATTAACTATCTTGATCGGACAATTTTAGGCATCGTTGCGCCAAAAATCACCCGCGAACTTGAAATCGATCCCGCTATGATGGGCGTGGCTTTTTCCGCCTTCGCCTGGACATATACGCTGGCACAAATCCCCGGAGGGATGTTTTTAGATCGGTTTGGTAACAAACTGACCTACGCCCTTTCCGTGCTGTTTTGGTCGATTTTCACCCTGCTGCAAACATTTACTCTTGGGCTCAAGTCTCTGATCTTCCTGAGGCTGGGGCTAGGATTGAGCGAAGCCCCCTGTTTTCCAGTTAACAGTCGCGTAGTGGCAAAATGGTTCCCGCGTCATGAACGTGCCCGCGCCACCGCAACCTATACCGTCGGGGAATATATTGGTCTGGCGGCTTTCTCGCCCTTACTCTATCTCATTCTGGAGTATCACGGCTGGCGCAGCCTTTTTTTTATTACCGGCGGCGCCGGTATTCTGTTCACGTTTATTTGGTGGCGACTTTACCATGAGCCTGAAGCATCCCAGAAAGCCAATCAGGAAGAAATTGATTACATTAATAATAATGAACCTGTTGAAACATTAAAAAACACGCCCTTTAATTGGCCCGATGCCAAACGTTTACTCTGCTGCCGACAAATTATTGGCGCCAGTCTCGGACAATTCGCTGGAAATACGACCCTGGTGTTTTTTCTGACATGGTTTCCCACCTATTTAGCGAAAGAACGTCAACTGGAATGGCTTCAGGTGGGCTTTTTCTCTGTATGGCCATTTATGGCTGCCGCTGTAGGCGTTTTCTTTGGCGGGTGGCTCTCAGATAAACTGTTGAATGCAACAGGATCTATTAATCTGAGCCGAAAACTTCCGGTTATTAGCGGCCTGGTGCTTTCCGGCACGATTATCGCGGCTAACTGGATGAGTTCAGATAGCGCCGTTATCATCGTCATGTCCATTGCCTTTTTTGGACAAGGCATGGTCGGTCTGGGCTGGACAATAATCGCAGATATTGCTCCAGCTTCTATGGCAGGGCTCACTGGTGGTATATTTAATTTTTGCGCCAATATGGCTTCGATTTTAGCGCCCCTGATTATCGGCATTATCATTTCAATGACAAGCAGCTTTTTTTATGCGCTCGTGTATATTGGCATCACTGCGGTGATTGGCTTAGTCGCCTATATCTTTATCATTGGCGATATTAAGCGGATTGTGCTCTAAAGCACCGTTCCCCCGGCACTGTTCTGTCGGGGGAACGTGTTTATTAAACGTCTTTAACGTTGCGTATCATTCCCAGCGTCAATAAAGCAATCGCGGCAATCACCCAGTACACGCTGCCGTGACCAAAATGTTCAACCAGTGTGCCCTGAAATAACCCCGCCAAAATAATGCCGGTCGAAATGCTGTTGGTAAACAGGGTTGTGGCTGCGCCTGCCCGCCCCGGCATCAGATCCTGAAACCACAACATGCCAATGCCCGCGACAACGCCGATAAACAGGGCGTTGAACACCTGCAGGACCAGCAGCGCCAGGTGGCTGTGGAACAAAATCAGGCCGCTGTAAAACACGACGGCGGAGGCTACCGCGCCCACCATCATCTTTCGCTTACCCCAACGTTTGGCATAGAAACCGGCCAGGATCATGACCGGGATTTCCAACCCGGCGGCTGTGCCCATTAAGAGACCGGCAAGCTTTTCGGGCAGGCCCAGATCGTTGCTGATCCACAGCGGCATATCGATAATGTACATGGTGTTACAGGTCCACATCAGCGTTGATGCGGCAAACAAAATGCGCACATCACGAATCCGCCAGCCGCTCAGGGGGATCCCGCCCGACTGCATCAGGGAAGCCGCACGCGGCACCGAGGGCACGGTAAACCAGATCAGCAGGAAACAGAGAAAGAACAAGCCGGCCGCCACGCTGAACAGCGTAACGAAACCGAAATTTAGCGCCAGCGCAAACGACAGCGGTGGCCCAATCACCCACGCCAGCGACACCTGAGCGCGCATAATGGAACTGAACATCACCACTTCACGCGAGGAACTGTCGGCATATTCTCGCGCCAGCGCAAAGAGCTGCGGCATGGCGACGTTCGCCAGCGACGATAACAGCACGCCCAGCGTTATCAGCGTCAGGTAATGGCGGGTAAACGCGAACAGTATGGCGTTTGCCAGGGCAAGGATGCAGCACACCAGGATGATATTACGCCGATCGCCGACGCTGTCGGAGCGCCTGGCGATCATCATGCTGACCACAATGCCCGCGATGGCATTGATGGTAAAAAACAGCCCGACCCACAGCGGTGGCACCTGCACTTCTCGCGATAAAAACAGGCTCAGCGTCGGCGCCTGCAGCGCACCGGCCACGCCGAGGATAAAGGCGGTCACCATAAAAGCCAAAAAGACCGGATTGAAACGGCGCGAGAACGATAACAAAGATTTCATGCCTTATCCCTGACAGAACAACGGGAGAAACGGGAACAATGGATCCCCGACCCAAACCTGCAACGTAAAAAAAACCAGCAGAATTACCCTGCTGGCGAAATCGTAACACACTACTCAGAAGGGACAGACATCGCTGCCAGTCCATGTCAGAGCGCCATTCATTACTGAATGCCTCCCGCTCTTCCAATACAGGAAAGATTGCCTCTAAAATGAGGTAAGAAAAACAGAGCGCCTTTCTCAGGGAGTTCCTCTTTTATGTCGTCATCACGTCTGAAGCAGCAGTTCATTCGTCTGTGGCAAAATTGCCAGGGGCAACCACAGGAAACAACCCTGGGCGAACTGGCTGATTTGCTGCACTGTTCGCGTCGCCATATGCGAAACCTGCTAAACAGAATGCAAGCGGCTGGCTGGCTCACCTGGCAGCCCGAAGCCGGACGGGGCAAACGTTCCCTGATGACTTTTTGCTACACCGGGCTCGCGCTCCAGCAGCAGCGTGCCGAAGATCTTCTGGAGCAGGATCGTATCGATCAGCTAGTCCAGCTGGTGGGGGATAAAGATCAGGTCAGACAGATGATCAGCGCCCACCTGGGGCGGAGCTTCCGCCAGGGCAAACATATTTTGCGCGTCCTCTATTATCGCCCTCTGCTTAATCTGTTACCCGGTTCGCCCCTGCGCCGTTCGGAAACCCATATTGCCCGCCAGATCTTTAGCGGCCTGACGCGCATAAATGAGGAAAAGGGGGAAATCGAAGCCGATATCGCCCATCACTGGCAGCAAACATCCAATCTCCACTGGCGCTTTTTTTTACGTCCTGCCATTCGTTTTCATCATGGCCGGGAGCTGGACATGGCCGATGTGATCGCAAGCCTGGAACGCCTGCGTCAGTCCCCCCTGTTTTCTCATATCCAACGGCTCGACTCACCGGCCCCCTGGACCCTGGATATCTATCTGGATCAGCCCGATAGCTGGCTGCCCTGGCTGCTGGGCAGCGTCAGCGCCATGATTCTGCCACGGGAATGGCCTGAAATTCGCGATTTTACCCGTCATCCTGTGGGAACAGGTCCTTATCGGGTCGTCCGTAATCAGCACAGCCAGTTGAAGATAGAAGCGTTTGACGACTACTTTGGCTATCGCGCGCTGATCGATGATGTGTCGGTGTGGGTACTGCCAGAGATCAGTGACGAGCTGGTTTATGCAGGGGTTCGCCTGCAGGGCGAAAAAGCCGATGAGAAACAGGAAGAGAGCCGGCTTGAAGAAGGCTGCTACTATTTACTGTTCGATCAGCGTTCAGAAAAAATGGCCGATCGCGATATTCGACGCTGGCTCAGCGACCTGCTCAACCCGATTGCACTCCTCAATAATGCGGGCACGGGTTATCAGCGCTACTGGTTTCCGGCTTACGGCCTGCTACCCCGCTGGCATCATCGCCGCGATCTGACCCCAGTGGACAAACCGGCGGGCCTCACGAGCCTGACGTTAACCTGGTATAACCAGCATATTGAGCATGTCAGTATTACGGATGCCTTACGTCCGTTGCTGGCAGAACAGGGCGTTACGTTAAACACCCGGGAAGTCAGTTACGAAAGCTGGCATCAGGGCGAAGGCGAGAGTGATATCTGGCTGGGCAGCGTCAATTTTACCCTGCCCCTCGAATATTCCCTGTTTGCCCTGTTATACGAAACGCCGTTGATGCAGCACTGCCTGCCTGTTAACTGGCAGCAAGATGCCACGCGCTGGCGTGAAAAAACGCTCTCCCTCGCCGAATGGGGTAAACACCTGGTGGAAAATAGCTGGCTTCATCCGCTGTTTCATCACTGGCTGCTGCTGGAGGGCCAGCGCAGTATGCGCGGCGTGCGGATGAATACATTGGGCTGGTTTGATTTTAAATCCGCCTGGTTTGCCCCGCCTTCGCTGTGAGCCTTTCCCATTGCGCATTTAATGACTAGAATGTGGCGTTCTCAACGGGGTGCCCCTTTCCACAGTGTCAGGGCGCTGAGACATACCCGTCGAACCTGAATCGGTTAATACCGACGTAGGGATTTGAGAGGTTGTTGTGCTCAGATCCTTTGCGACTCAACCCTGCCGCCTAGGAGCGCAAAGTGTTAAAAAACGTCCTGCCCGTGCTGCTGTTACTCTCTGCCCCGGTCTTTGCGGCCAAACCTGTCCTGACGGTTTACACCTATGACGCCTTTTCCGCAGACTGGGGGCCGGGTCCGGCCGTCAAAAAAGCCTTTGAAGCCCAGTGCGGTTGCGAGCTGAAATTTGTCGCGCTGGAAGACGGTGTTTCGCTGCTGAACCGTGTACGTATGGAAGGCAAGAACACAAAGGCCGATGTGGTACTCGGCCTGGATAACAACCTTCTGCAGGCCGCGCAGCAAATCGGCCTGTTTGCCAAAAGCGACGTGGATACCCGTGAGCTGCAGGTGCCCGGGGGCTGGAAGGACACCACCTTTGTGCCGTTCGATTACGGTTATTTCGCCTTCGTGTACAACAAAAACACGCTAAAAAATCCTCCCACAAGCCTGAAAGAACTGGTTGAAAGCCCAGAAAAATGGCGCGTGATTTATGAAGATCCTCGCACCAGCACGCCGGGTCTTGGCCTGCTGCTGTGGATGCAAAAGGTTTACGGGGACAACGCGCCTGAGGCCTGGCAAAAGCTGGCGAAGAAAACCGTCACGGTCACCAAAGGCTGGAGTGAAGCCTACGGCCTGTTTCTTAAAGGCGAGAGCGATCTGGTGCTGAGCTATACCACGTCACCGGCTTATCACATCATTGAAGAGAAAAAAGATAACTATGCTGCGGCATCCTTCGCCGAAGGCAACTATCTGCAGGTAGAGGTGGCCGCCCGACTGGCGAACAGCAAGCAGCCCAAACTGGCAGAACAGTTTATGCAATTCATGGTTACGCCAGCCTTTCAGAACACCATCCCTACCGGGAACTGGATGTATCCGGTGATCAAAACTGACCTGCCCGCCGGGTTTGCCTCGCTCAGCGTGCCAAAGACAACATTGCAGTTTTCACCAGAAGAGGTTGCCAGCCACCGTTCGCAATGGGTTAGCCAATGGCAACGCGCCGTCAGCCGTTAATCCCTTTCTGGCTGATTCCGGGTTCGCTCGCCACGCTGATGCTCTGCAGCGTGGCGCTGCTGGCCTTCACAGCACTGTGGATGGCGGCGCCGGCAACCGACTGGCGGTCTGTCCTGCAGGATACGTATCTGCATCATGTTATTGGCTTTTCGTTTAAGCAGGCGCTGCTTTCCGCCCTGCTCTCCTTGCTGCCGGCTATTCCACTGTCCCGAGCCCTTTATCGGCGGCGCTTTCCCGGACGTCAGGTGTTGCTGCGCCTGTGCGCCATGACGCTGGTTCTGCCCGTGCTGGTGGCCGTATTCGGCCTGCTCACCGTCTATGGTCGGGTGGGCTGGCTGGCGCAGCTTTGCGCCTGGCTTGGCGTGGACTATCACTTCTCGCCTTACGGGCTTCAGGGAATTTTACTGGCCCATGTGTTTTTCAACTTGCCGCTGGCCACGCGCCTGATGCTGCAGGCGCTGGAAAGCATTCCTGCCGAACAGCGTCAGCTTGCTGCCCAACTGAACATACGTGGCTGGCATCATTTCCGGCTGCTTGAATGGCCCTGGCTGCGCCGCCAGCTCCTGCCCACCGGGGCATTAATCTTTATGCTCTGTTTTGCCAGTTTTGCCACCGTGCTCTCGCTGGGTGGCGGGCCGCAGGCGACCACCATCGAACTGGCCATCTTCCAGGCGTTAAGCTATGACTACGATCCGGGCCGCGCGGCGCTCCTGGCGCTGATTCAGCTCAGCTGCTGCCTGGTGCTGGTGCTCCTCAGCCAGCGCCTCAGCAACGCCATTCCGGCGAGTAGCCCGCAACTGCACGGCTGGCGCGATCCTCAGGATTCCACGCTGGCCCGCGTCAGCGACGCCGCCATCATCATTTTCGCCCTGCTGCTGCTGCTGCCACCGCTGCTGGCGGTGATCGTAGATGGTCTGGATGGCGGCCTTCAGGGCGCGTTACAGCAACCGGCGTTATGGCAGGCAACATTGACCTCGTTACGCATCGCGATCGGCGCCGGCGTGCTGTGTCTGGTTCTGACCACCATGCTGTTGTGGAGCAGCCGGGAGCTGCGCCTGCGGCAGCATACACTCGCCGCACAGATCATGGACACCAGCGGCATGCTGATTTTGGCCATGCCCGGTATCGTGCTGGCAACCGGCTTTTTCCTGCTACTGAACGCCACGACCGGCTTGCCGGACTCCGCGGATGGCGTGGTGATCTTTGCCAATGCGTTAATCGCGATTCCCTACGCGCTGAAAGTAATGGAAAACCCGATGCGGGATATCGCTGAACGTTACGCCCACCTGTGCGGGGCACTGGGCATCAGCGGCTGGAACCGCCTGTGGCTGATTGAACTGCGGGCGTTGAAACGTCCGCTGGCACAGGCGCTGGCGTTTGCCTGCGTGCTGTCGATTGGAGATTTTGGCGTCGTGGCGCTGTTTGGTAATGCCGATTTCCGCACGCTGCCATTCTATCTTTATCAGCAGATAGGCGCCTATCGCGGCGCCGATGGCGCCGTTACTGCACTGTTATTGCTGCTACTCTGCCTGTCTCTGTTCACCTTGATGGAAAAATTACCGGGCCGCCATGCTGACACTGAATAATCTGACTTACCTGTATCAGCATTTGCCGATGCGTTTTTCCCTTCATGCCGGGCGCGGCGAACGACTGGCGATTCTCGGCCCAAGTGGGGCAGGTAAAAGTACGTTATTAAACCTGATTGCCGGTTTTCTGCCCGTTAGCCAGGGCAGCCTGACGATTAACGGTGTTGACCATACGAATAGCGTGCCCGCCCAGCGCCCGGTATCAATGCTGTTTCAGGAAAATAACCTGTTTCCGCACTTGAGCGTAGAACAGAACCTGGGGCTGGGCTTACATCCCGGTCTTAAGCTGACTTCAGATCAGCGCCTACAGGTGACGGCCATTGCGCAGCAGGTCGGACTCAGTGAGATGCTGTCACGCCTGCCGGGCCAGCTCTCGGGAGGCCAACGCCAGCGCGTTGCTCTGGCGCGCTGTTTACTGCGCGATCGCCCGGTGCTGCTGCTGGATGAACCTTTTTCGGCGCTGGATCCGGCCCTGCGCGGTGAGATGCTTAATCTGGTGCGCGCCGTCTGCGAAACCCGTGCGATTACGTTGCTGATGGTGTCACACAGTCTTGAAGACGCACAGCAGATAGCGCCACGTAGCGTGGTGGTGGTGGATGGACGCGTTTACTGGCAGGGCGCGACGGACGCACTGTTGTCAGGGAACATACGGGAAGCCGACGTGCTCGGCATCCCGCGCCGTTAACCGATAAAGACCTGCCACAACAGGTGGCGGAAAATTGGCATCATCGGATGAAACTGGATGCCGACGAACGCCGCAACGGCCACCACAAAACTCAGCGGCGCCAGCCAGCGCAGACGTTCGGGTGGCAAATACGCCGTCGCCCAGTCGCGCGTTTTTCCACTGCGCCACCAGCGCCAGCACAGCCAGCATCCCAGCCATACCAGGATAGCAACGCCTAATAACAGCCAGATGAAATGGCCGCCCTGGGCCTCTTTCGGGACATCAATCGCGACGCCTGCCAGAATACCCGGCAATAAATAGAGCGGAGGCCATAAAATACAGCCGATCAGATTGGGGGGCAGAAATTTGCGTACCGGCAATTCCAGCATGCCCGCCACCAGCGGGATCAGCGGCCGGGTTGGCCCGACAAAGCGCCCGACCAGAATGGTAAACATGCTGTGCTGATACAGCGCGTGTTCGGTCTTATCCAGCAGCCCTTTGTACTTTTGCAGGTATTTCCAGCGATGAAGCGGCCCCTGGAACTTCCAGCCAATGCCATACGAAACCCAGTCGCCCAGCAGGCAGCCTATGAAGCCCGCGGCCCAGGCGGGATATAAGCCGATCTGTCCACTGCCCACCAGCGCACCCAGGCTCGCCATCATGACGGTGCCAGGGAGTAACAGCCCCACGAACGCCAGTGACTCCAGAAACGTCACCAGCGCGACGGCAAACAGCGCCCACTCCAGCGACTGTGTAATCAGGTGTTCAACCCAGGCTTCCATATCAATCCTCAGAAAAAGCAGAAGGCTGGATTGTCCAGAGCAGACATCACAGCGTCAAGGCAAGAATTGTAGGCCAATATTGACAAAACGCACCGGCAGACACTGTATAAATATCCATGTTATACTGGTAAATGAGATGTCCGACTCGCTATCTGCCTGGAGAATACGTGAATAAGCCCCGCGCAGGGTTTCTGCTCAGTCGTCACTGGCGCGACACGCCGCAAGGCACCGAAATTACGCTGTGGCTGGCCACCGACGAGGGTGCTCAGCGCGTTGTGCTGCCTTTGCAGGAATCAGTGACGTTTATTCCCTGTGAATATCAGGCGCAGGTCGACACGCTGTTGCAGGGCGAGCGCCAGTTGCGGATGCAGCCTTTGCGATTAAAAGATTTTCGCCGCCGTCCCGTATTTGGCCTGTACTGCCGGCAGCATCGCCAGTTGCAGTGGGTTGAAAAGAAACTGCGTGAAAGCGGCATTCCGCTGTATGAATCCGATATTCGCCCACCTGAACGCTATTTGATGGAGCGGTTTATTACGGCGCCCGTATGGTTTGATGGTGAGGCGCGCGGCGATGCACTCGTAAACGCGCGGCTTAAACCGCACCCTGATTACCGGCCCCCGCTGAAGTGGGTCTCGCTGGATATTGAAACGACCCAGCATGGCGAGCTTTACTGCATTGGTCTGGAAGGCTGCGGACAGCGCCAGGTTTTCATGCTGGGACCGCCTAACGGCGACGCCAGCGAACTGGATTTCGAACTTATCTATCTTGAGAGCCGCCCGCAGTTGCTGGAGGCGCTGAATCGCTGGTTTGCCGATAACGATCCGGATGTGATCATCGGCTGGAACGTGGTGCAGTTTGACCTGCGCGTGCTGCAGAAACACGCCGATCGCTACGGCATTCCGTTACGTCTTGGCCGCCAGCAGGCCGCGCTGGAGTGGCGAGAGCATGGGTTTAAACCCGGCGTGTTTTTTGCCCAGGCGACAGGTCGCCTGATTATTGACGGCATCGATGCCCTGAAATCCGCTTTCTGGGATTTTCCCTCTTTTAGTCTGGAATCTGTTTCGCAACAGCTGCTCGGTGAAGGCAAAGCCATTGATAACCCATGGCAGCGCATGGAAGAGATCAACTGGCGTTTTGCCAATGATAAACCGGCGCTGGCGCGCTATAACCTGAAGGACTGCGAGCTGGTCACGCGCATCTTTCATAAAACCGAGATCATGCCGTTTTTACTGGAGCGCGCAGCCGTTAACGGGCTGGCAGTCGACCGCCACGGCGGCTCCGTCGCGGCATTCGGTCATCTGTACATCCCCCGCATGCACCGGGCCGGTTTTGTCGCCCCGAATCTGGGCGATGTGGCGCCGGAAGCCAGCCCCGGCGGCTACGTGATGGATTCCCGGCCGGGCCTGTATGATTCCGTGTTAGTGCTGGATTATAAAAGCCTGTATCCCTCAATTATCCGCACCTTTCTGATCGATCCCGTCGGGCTCATCGAAGGTCTGGCGCACCCAACGGATGCGGACTCGGTGCCCGGTTTTCGCGAGGCGCGCTTCTCACGTGAGACGCATTGCCTGCCGGCCATCGTAGAGCAGATTTGGCAGGGGCGCGAAACCGCGAAAAAACAGGGCAATAAACCCCTGTCGCAGGCCCTGAAAATCATCATGAATGCGTTTTACGGCGTGCTCGGCACCAGCGCCTGCCGCTTTTTTGACCCTCGTCTGGCCTCGTCTATCACGCTGCGCGGTCATGCCATCATGCAGCAAACCCGTGAACTCATTGAGGCTGAAGGCTACGATGTGATTTATGGCGACACCGATTCGACCTTCGTTTGGCTGAAATCTGCCCGGGATGAAGACGAGGCAGAGGCAATTGGCCGGGCACTGGCCGGGAAGGTCAACGGTTGGTGGCGTGAACACCTGCAGCAGCAATACGGCCTGACCAGCGCCCTGGAGCTGGAGTATGAAAATCACTTTTGCCGATTCCTGATGCCGACGATTCGCGGTGCTGAACAGGGCAGTAAAAAACGCTATGCAGGCTTAATTCGGGAAGGCGAAAGTGAGCGTATGGTGTTTAAAGGACTGGAATCGGTACGCACCGACTGGACGCCGCTGGCACAGCAGTTTCAGCAAGAGCTTTACAGCCGCATATTTCATCGCCAGCCGTGGGAAGACTATGTGCGTAACACGGTGGCCCAGTTGCTGGCAGGTGAGCTGGACGACAGGCTGATTTATAAAAAGCGCCTGCGCCGCCCACTGAACGAGTATGAACGCAATGTGCCGCCCCATGTCCGCGCCGCCCGTCTGGCTGATGAGCAGAATCGTAAGCTAGGCCGGCCGTTGCAATATCAAACCGGGGGCCGCATTCGTTACGTGATTGCCACCGGCGGTCCCGAGCCGGTAGAGGCCCGAACCACGCCGCTGGACTACGATCACTACGTAACTAAACAGCTGCAGCCCGTAGCCGAAGGCATTCTGCCTTTTGTCGATGGCGACTTTGCTACACTCATTACAGGGCAGTTAGGCCTTTTTTGACAGGTGACGAATGCCCTGCCATCCAGTACCATAGCGCCCTTCCTCAACACTCACTGCTCTGACATGACGCACCAGGCCCTTTTGCCTGGATGAAATGCTATTGCCTGAGAATGGGGAACACCTCCAAAAACGTTAAAAATTCGAGCAAAAATTATATGGTTTTTACATTAGGTCAGCGTTGGATTAGTGATACAGAAAGTGAACTGGGATTAGGCACCGTGGTGGCGATTGATACGCGCATGATCACCCTGCTGTTCCCAGCCACAGGGGAAAATCGCCTCTACGCTCGCAGCGACTCGCCGGTCACCCGCGTGATTTTTAATCCGGGTGATACCGTTACCAGCCACGAAGGCTGGCAGATGCAGGTCGATGAAGTACGCAATGACAATGACCTGATAACCTATATCGGCACGCGCCTTGATACCCAAGAAACCCACGTCATGCTGCGTGAAGTGATGCTCGACAGTAAACTGGTGTTCAGCAAACCCCAGGACAGGCTGTTTGCAGGCCAGCTCGACCGTATGGATCGCTTCGCCCTGCGTTTTCGCGCACGTAAGTATCAAAGTGAGCAGTATCGCCTGCCCGTCAGCGGCCTGCGCGGCATGCGTACCAATCTGATCCCCCACCAGCTGCATATCGCCCACGACGTAGGCCGCCGCCATGCGCCGCGCGTTCTGCTGGCGGATGAGGTCGGCCTGGGGAAAACCATCGAAGCCGGCATGATCATCCAGCAGCAGCTGTTGGCAGGCCGTGCTGAGCGCGTACTTATCGTCGTGCCAGAAACCCTGCAACATCAGTGGCTGGTAGAAATGCTACGCCGCTTCAACCTGCGCTTCGCCCTGTTTGACGACGATCGTTACGCTGAAGCGCAGCACGACAGTGACAATGCCTTTGACACCGAACAGCTGATTATCTGCTCGCTGGACTTTGTGCGTCGCAACAAACAGCGTCTGGATAAGCTGGCGGACGCCGACTGGGATTTAATGGTGGTGGATGAAGCGCACCATTTGGCCTGGTCCGAAGGCGAACCAAGCCGCGAGTATCAGGTGATCGAAAAACTGGCTGAAAAAACGCCGGGCGTCCTGTTACTGACCGCGACGCCAGAACAGCTGGGCATGGAGAGTCATTTTGCGCGCCTGCGCTTACTTGACCCCGACCGTTTTCATAATTTTGCCGCCTTTGTTGAAGAGCAGCAGCACTTCCGCCCGATTGCCGATGCGGTGACATCGCTGCTGGCCGATCATGCCATCTCACAAAACGAGATGAATATGATCAATGAACTGGTCGGCGAGCAGGATATTGAACCACTGCTGCAGGTGGCAAACAGCGATCGTGAAGGCAAACAGGACGCGCGCAGCGAACTCATTTCTATGCTGATGGATCGCCACGGTACCAGCCGCGTGCTGTTCCGTAATACCCGCAACGGGGTGAAAGGCTTCCCGAAACGTGAGTTACACGCCATTCGTCTGCCCCTGCCGGCTCAGTATCAAACGGCCATTAAAGTGTCCGGTATTATGGGCACACGTAAAAGCGCAGAAGCGCGCGCGCGCGATCTGCTCTATCCGGAACAGATTTATCAGGAGTTCGAAGGCGATACCGGCACCTGGTGGAACTTCGATCCGCGCGTTGAATGGCTCATGGGTTATCTGACCAGCAACCGTAAAGAGAAAGTGCTGGTGATCTGTGCTCAGGCCGCTACAGCACTGCAACTGGAGCAGGTGTTGCGTGAACGTGAAGGGATTCGCGCCGCCGTGTTCCATGAAGGCCTGTCGATCATAGAACGCGATCGGGCTGCCGCCTGGTTCGCTTCTGAAGAGAACGGCGCACAAGTCCTGCTGTGCTCCGAAATTGGTTCCGAAGGCCGTAACTTCCAGTTCGCCAGCCGTCTGGTGATGTTCGATCTGCCGTTTAACCCGGATCTGCTGGAGCAACGCATTGGCCGACTGGATCGTATTGGCCAGGCGCACGATATTCAGATTCTGGTCCCCTGGCTGGAGAAAACGGCCCAGGCCGTGCTGCTGCGCTGGTATCACGAAGGGCTGGACGCGTTCGAGCACACCTGCCCGACCGGCAGAGCCATTTACGACAGCGTCAACGCAGAGCTGATCAACTACCTTGCCGCACCGGAAAACAGCGACGGGTTTGATGATTTCATTAGCGAATGCCGTAAGCAGCATGATGCGCTGAAATCCCAACTCGAACAGGGCCGCGACCGCCTGCTGGAGCTAAACTCTAACGGTGGTGAAGCCGCCCAGGCGCTGGCGAGTACCATTGCCGAACAGGATAATGATACCGAACTGGTTAACTTTGCTCTTAACCTGTTTGATATCGTCGGCATTAATCAGGAAGACCGCAGTGATAACCTGATCGTGCTGACACCTTCAGATCATATGCTGGTTCCGGACTTTCCGGGCCTGCCGGAAGACGGCTGTACAATCACCTTTAATCGCGATCAGGCCCTGTCGCGTGAAGATACGCAGTTTATTACCTGGGAACATCCGTTAATCCGTAATGGCCTGGATCTGATTCTGTCAGGTGACACCGGCAGTTGTGCGCTGTCGCTGTTAAAGAACAAGGCACTGCCTGTGGGGACACTGCTGGTCGAGATGATCTACGTGGTGGAATCCCAGGCACCGAAACATCTGCAGCTAACCCGCTTCCTGCCCCCTACGCCGGTGCGCCTGCTGCTGGATCGCAACGGGACGAACCTGGCGGGTAAAGTGGAATTCGAAAGCTTCAACCGCCAGTTGAATGCCGTTAATCGCCACACCGGCAGTAAGCTGGTGAATGCCGTACAGCAGGACGTACACGCGATCCTGACACTGGCTGAAAAAGAAGTCGTCAGTGAAGCTCGTGCCGTTATTGACGCTGCACGGCGCGAGGCGAGCGAAAAGCTGGGGGCCGAGTTATCACGTCTGGAAGCACTGAAGGCCGTTAACCCCAACATCCGTGACGATGAGGTCGAGGCGCTGGAAACGAATCGCCAGCAGGTACTGGAGAGTCTGGATGAAGCCAACTGGCGACTGGATGCACTGCGTCTGATTGTGGTTACGCATCAATAAGTTCAGGGCCGCAAGGCCCTCTTTTTTGGAATAGAGTATGGAACCCTACAATCCGCCGCTTGAGCCCTGGCTGCACATTCTGTATCAGGATGCCCATATCATGGTGGTGAATAAGCCCAGCGGCCTGCTTTCGGTACCCGGTCGGCTTGACGAGCACAAAGACAGCGTGATGACGCGGATCCAACGCGATTATCCTGAGGCGGAATCTGTGCATCGGCTGGACATGGCGACCAGCGGCGTGATTGTGGTCGCCCTGACAAAGGCCGCAGAGCGCGAGCTTAAACGCCAGTTTCGTGAACGCGAGCCTGCAAAGACTTATGTGGCCCGGGTTTGGGGCCATCCGGCCCAGGAGAAGGGCATGGTGGATTTACCGCTGATTTGCGACTGGCCTAATCGCCCGAAGCAGAAAGTGTGTTTCGACACCGGCAAGTCGGCGCAAACCGACTACCAGGTTGTGGAATACGGTGACGATAACAGCGCGCGCGTCGCGCTCAAACCGATTACCGGGCGCTCGCATCAGCTGCGCGTACATATGCTGGCGCTGGGCCATCCGATTCTGGGTGACGGTTTTTACGCACATCCGGAAGCGAAAGCCATGGCAGATCGTCTTCTGCTGCACGCCGAATCGCTGACCATCACGCACCCGGCGTTTGGTAATGCCATGACCTTCAGGCAGCCTGCCGATTTTTAATCTGCCATGATGCTGATGCCTCGCGCGCCCACGCTATGAGTCCGGGCGCGCATCTCACTTATTTAAAGCCTTTTTCTTTGCGAATCAGATCGTAAGCCGACTGAATGTCCTGCGCTTTCTGTTTCGCCATCTCCATCATCTCGGGCGGCAGACCTTTCGCCACCAGCTTATCCGGGTGATGTTCACTCATCAGTTTGCGATAGGCGCGTTTGATGGTGGTGGCATCGTCGGTGGATTTCACACCCAATACGTTACAGGCATCGGATAACGTCGGGCCGCGTTGCGCCTGCTGAAAACCGCCCTGCTGTGAATAGCTGCGACCGCCGCCGAACTGCTGTCCCCCCTCCATCATGCGCAGAAACTGGTCGAACTGACTCTGAGAAATCCCCAGTTCTTCACCAATCACATACAGCACCTGACGTTCATTGGGATGCAGCGACCCATCGGCAAACGCGGCCTGGATCTGAATTTCCAGAAACATCCTAATCAGATCAAAACGTCCGAAGCAGGCACTGCGCAATTCACGCAGTTTGGTACGGAGCGGATATTCCCCCTGCTTGCCTTCGCGAAAGGCGCGCTGTGCAGCCATTCGGGCATCGCCATGCAGCTGCATGCGATCCATAAACAGCGATGCAATCTGAATATCCGCTTCGGTTACGCGCCCTTTCGACTTGGTTAAGTGCCCCATGACCTGAAAAGTCGTGCTGAAAAAGAGTGACTGCCGGGTCTGATTATTTGAGAAGTAAGCTTTGCTCTGCGCGCCGCGAACCTTGTCAAATCCATGCCCAATGATCAGACCAATAACAATTCCCCAAAAGCCTGCGCCGGACAGCAATCCAAGCACTAAACCTATTACTTTTCCCCAGTAGCGCATAAACTCCTCAATTCGCCATGCTTACGGCTGAAAATTGCATTATCATACCTGTCATTTATCTCAGCGCCTAACGGCAGCGCGGACAGAAAAGGATTAACACTGGCACAACGCCAGGCAGTGCGTTAGTCTCTGACCCGATTGTCGGCATGATGCCAGTTTTCATGGAATTCTCGATACCGCGTATGAAAAAACATATACCTACTCTGCTGGCCACCATGATCGGCGCAGCCATTAGCCAGCAAGCCTTCGCCGATGATTTAATGTCGCAGTGTATGTTAGGCGTGCCAAGCTTTAATCGCCCCCTGGTTAACGGCGATCCTAATCAGCTGCCCGTTACTATTCACTCGGATTCCCTGAAAGGCAACTATCCTGACGATGCGGTCTTCACAGGTGATGTGGATGTGCAGCAGGGCAATAGCCGCATGCTGGCAGATGAAGTACAGCTTCACCAACGCCAGCCTGAAGGTCAGACCGTCCCCGTTCGTACCGTCGATGCGCTAGGTAATGTGCACTACGATGATAATCAGGTCATCCTGAAAGGTCCGAAAGCCTGGTCAAATCTGAATACCAAAGATACCAACGTCTGGAACGGCGATTATCAGATGGTAGGCCGTCAGGGCCGCGGAACGGGCGATCAGATGAAGCTGCGCGGTGAAAACCGTTATACCATCATGGAAAACGGCACCTTCACCTCCTGTCTGCCCGGCAGCAACAGCTGGAGCGTCGCGGGTTCTGAGATCATTCAGGATCGTCAGGAAGAAGTGGCTGAAATCTGGAATGCGCGCTTTAAACTGGGTTCCGTCCCCGTGTTTTACAGCCCCTATCTGCAATTGCCCTTGGGCGATCGTCGCCGTTCCGGTTTTCTGATCCCCAATGCTAAATACGGCAGCAGCAACGGTTTTGAGTTCATTCTGCCCTACTACTGGAACATCGCGCCACAGGCCGATGCGACCATTACGCCGCATTACATGAGTAAGCGCGGGCTGCAATTGCAGAATGAGTTCCGTTATCTGACACAGGCTGGCGCAGGCCTCGTTGAGTTTGACTATCTGGCCTCAGATAAACAGTATGACAACGACAAAGCTGCACGCGGCATTGCCCAAAATGACAGTTCGGACCGTTGGTTATTTTACTGGCGTCACTCTGGTGTTTACGACCAACACTGGCGTTTTAACGCTGATTACACCAAAGTCAGCGATCAGTTTTATTTCAACGATCTGACCTCGCCTTACTACACTTCGACAGATGGTTACGCCTCGCAAAAATTCAGCGTGGGCTATGCGGATACCAACTGGGACGCAACGCTGTCGACCAAAGATTTCCAGATTTTTGGCAACACGAGCAACAGCAACGTCTATCGCGCCTTCCCGCAACTGGACCTCAACTGGTACCAGAACGATGTGGGTCCGTTCGACACCCGCATCTATGCACAGGCCGTCAAGTTTACCAACGTCAACAGCAACTATCCTGAAACCACGCGTTTACACGTTGAGCCCACGATTAATCTGCCGTTGTCCAACGGTTGGGCCAGTCTGGATACCGAAGCGAAGTTTCTGGCGACGCACTATCAGCAGAAAGATGTTGATTACTACAACACGAATTTTGCGCCAACCAGTACAAGCAGTGGCGTGCTGAAAGACTCTGTTAACCGGACCTTGCCACAGTTTAAAGTTGACGGTCGTATGGTGTTTGACCGCGATATGGACTGGGCGCAGGGCTACACGCAGACGCTGGAACCCCGGGTTCAGTACCTGTATATCCCGTATCGTAACCAGAGTGATATCTACCCTTACGACTCCACCCTGCTGCAAACCGACTATACCGGCCTGTTCCGCGATCGTTCATACAGCGGCCTGGACCGCATCGCATCGGCCAACCAGGTTGCCACCGGTGTCACTACGCGAATTTATGATACCGATTTGGTTGAACGTTTTAACGTTTCTGTAGGTCAAATCTATTCGTTCACGCCTTCTCGTACTGGTGTTAACCAGGTCAATAAAGAAGACGACACCGGTAGTCTCCTGTGGGCGGGTGACAGCTACTGGAAGATAAGTGACCGTTGGGGCGTGCGCGGCGGGCTGCAGTATGATACCCGCCTGAATAACGTGGCACAGGGAAATACCGTACTGGAATACCGCCGTGATGCTGACCGTATGGTGCAGTTGAGCTACCGTTACAGTAGCCCGGAGTATGTTGCTTCTGCGCTGAACAACAGTTCACTGGTGAATAACCCGATTTATAAAAACGGGATTTCACAGGTCGGTACGACGGCGAGCTGGCCGATTCATGATGCGTGGTCGGTGGTTGGCGCGTATTACTATGATACGCGCAATAATCGTCCTGCATCACAGTTGGTTGGCCTGCAGTACAGCTCTTGTTGCTACGCAATTCGTCTGGGATATGAGCGCAAAATCAACGGTTGGGAAAACAACGACAGTAAGTATGACAACCAAATCTCATTCAACATTGAGTTACGTGGCCTGAGCTCAAATTATGGCCTGGGAACCGGCCAGATGCTGAGTCAGGGTATCATCCCTTATCAGCGTGCATTCTGATGTTGTGATGTTTGACAGGCAATCCCGCAGTGCGGAACCAATAATGGATAAAGTATGAAGAACTGGAGAATGCTGATTCTTGGTGTGGCGCTCAGTGCCAACACCGCGTTCGCAGCACCACAAGTGGTTGATAAAGTTGCAGCTGTAGTGAATAACGGCGTGGTCCTTGAGAGTGACGTGGACAGCATGATGAGCACCGTTAAATCTCAGGCGAAGCAGGCAGGTCAACAGTTGCCTGATGACAAGACGTTGCGCCATCAGATCCTCGAACGTGAGATCATGGATGCGATCATCCTGCAGTTAGGTGATAAAGCCGGTTTACAGATTACCGATCAGCAACTGGATCAGGCTATTCAGAATATTGCCGCGCAAAACCGCATGAGCGTTGATCAGCTGAGAAGCCGCCTGGCTTATGACGGGATGAACTACAACACCTATCGCGCTCAGATCCGTAAAGAGATGCTGATCTCTGAAGTGCGTAATAATGAAGTCCGCCGTCGTGTCACTATCCTGCCGCAGGAAGTCGATACGCTGGCGCAGCAGGTCGGCGCTCAGAATACCCAGGGCACTGAAATGAATATCAGTCATATCCTGCTGCCTCTGCCGGAAAACCCTACCCAGCAGCAGGTTGACGATCAGGAGAAGCTGGCAAAACAGCTGATAACGGAACTGAAAGGTGGCGCAGACTTTGGCAAGCTGGCCGTGACCTACTCCGCCGATTCTCAGGCGCTGAAGGGCGGCAACATGGGCTGGGCAAAAATCGAAGAGCTGCCTACTCTTTTTGCTCAGGCGCTGACCACAGCGAAGAAGGGCGACATTGTTGGCCCTATCCGCTCAGGCGTGGGTTTCCATATCCTGAAGGTGAACGATCTGCGCGGCGAGAGCAAAAACGTCTCTGTTACCGAAGTGCATGCGCGCCACATCCTGCTGAAGCCGTCTCCGATTATGACTGACGATCAGGCTCGCGCTAAGCTGGAACAGATTGCTGCAGATATTCGCAGTGGTAAGACGACCTTTGCCGCGGCCGCCAAACAGTACTCCGACGATCCGGGTTCGGCTAATCAAGGCGGCGACCTGGGATGGACATCGCCAGAAGTGTTTGACCCGGCATTCCGCGACGCGCTGCTGCGTCTGAAAAAAGGCGAAACCAGTCAGCCGGTCCACTCCTCTTTTGGCTGGCATCTGATTCAGCTGCTGGATACGCGTCAGGTGGATAAAACCGATGCCGCCCAGAAAGAGCGCGCTTACCGCATGCTGTTTAATCGTAAGTTTGCGGAAGAAGCGCAAACCTGGATGCAGGAACAGCGCGCCGGGGCTTACGTGAAAATCCTGGATAACAATGCGCAGTGATTTTCGTGTGGTGATCACGCCCGGCGAACCCGCCGGGATTGGTCCCGATCTTGCCGTTCAACTGGCTCAGCGAGCCTGGCCTGTTGAGCTGGTTGTGTGTGCATCTCCCCAGCTGTTGCTGCACCGTGCCGCTCAGCTGGGTTTGCCGTTGACGCTGCGCGTTTACGACGCCGCAGGTGAACCCGAACCGCAACAGGCTGGCACGCTCACCGTCCTCCCCGTTGAAATACCGCAGCCGGTCACGCCTGGCATGCTATGCGTCGCCAACAGCCACTATGTGCTGGAAACCCTGGCACGCGCCTGCGACGGATGTTTATCTGGAGAGTTTTCTGCCTTAATTACTGGCCCCGTTCACAAGGGCGTAATTAACGACGCGGGCATTCCGTTTACCGGACATACCGAATTTTTTGCCGAGCGCGCGGGCGCGCAGCGCGTAGTGATGATGCTGGCCACCGAGCAACTGCGTGTCGCGCTTGCCACTACGCATCTGCCGTTAAAAGATGTTGCTGGTGCCGTCACCCAGGATTGTCTGCATGAAGTTATCACCATTCTGCATCAGGATCTTAAGCATAAATTTGCCATTGCTCAGCCGCATATTTTTGTCTGCGGACTGAATCCCCATGCCGGTGAAAGCGGCCACATGGGGCGGGAAGAGATAGACACGATCATCCCGGCACTCAATGCGCTGCGCGAGCAAGGCATTCAACTCACCGGTCCGCTGCCTGCGGATACGCTGTTCCAGCCTAAATATCTGCAACACGCCGATGCGGTGCTGGCGATGTATCACGATCAGGGGTTACCGGTGCTTAAATTTCAGGGATTTGGTCGGGCAGTTAATATTACCCTCGGCCTGCCGTTTATCCGTACCTCAGTCGACCACGGCACCGCGCTTGAATTAGCCGGGCTGGGTCAGGCTGACGCGGGCAGCTTTATCACGGCGCTTAACCTCGCCATCACTATGATCAAGAGCAGTAATGAATAATCGCGTCCATCAGGGGCACTACGCCCGTAAACGTTTCGGGCAAAACTTCCTGAACGATCAATATATTATCGACAGCATCGTCTCCGCTATCCATCCACAGCGCGATCAGGCAATAGTGGAAATCGGTCCGGGTTTGGGTGCGCTTACTGAACCCGTGGGCGAACGCCTGGACAGTTTAACCGTGGTGGAGTTAGATCGCGATTTGGCTGCACGCCTGCAAACTCACCCGTTTTTAGGGCCTAAGCTGACGATTTTCCAGCAGGACGCCATGACGTTTGACTTCGCTGCGCTGGCCAAAGAGAAAGGTCAGCCGCTGCGGGTCTTCGGTAACCTGCCATATAATATTTCGACCCCGCTGATGTTCCATCTGTTCAGCTATACTGGTTCGATTAAAGATATGCACTTCATGCTGCAGAAAGAGGTGGTCAATCGTCTGGTTGCGGGTCCCGGCAGCAAAGCCTATGGTCGTCTGAGCGTAATGGCTCAATACTATTGTCAGGTGATTCCGGTGCTGGAAGTACCGCCGCACTCCTTTACCCCGCCCCCAAAGGTGGACTCGGCGGTTGTGCGGTTAGTCCCTTATATGACACCGCTTCATCCGGTCAAAGATGTGCGTATTCTGAGCCGCATTACCACTGAAGCATTCGGTCAACGCCGCAAAACGCTGCGTAACAGCCTGAGCCACATGGTCGTTGCTGGCGCACTGGATGAGCTGGAAATCGACACCAGCCTGCGGGCTGAAAATGTTTCGGTCGCCCAGTATTGCCAGTTGGCCAACTGGCTGGCAGATCATCTGGATCAACCCCAGGAGTAACCCATGAGTGAACCGGCCCGCGTATCGCTGCACGTACAAAGTCTGTATGTCGCCTCACAGTCCTCACCGGAAGATGAGCGCTATGTCTTTGCTTATACCGTCACGATTCGCAATTTAGGCCGGTCCTCAGTGCAACTGCTCCGACGCTACTGGCTCATCACTAACGGCAACGGCCGTGAGACGGAAGTTCAGGGTGAAGGCGTCATAGGCGAACAGCCGCATATTGCACCGGGAAACGAATATCAGTACACCAGCGGTGCTGTTCTTGAAACCCCGATGGGCACCATGCAAGGTCACTATGTGATGGTCGATGAGCAAGGCGATGAATTCCACGTCGAGATCCCGGTATTCCGCCTCGCGATTCAAACCCACATCCATTGATACTGGCGCCCTTCGCCCGCCTGGCGGGCGACTGTCTGAGTTGGATAATCCTCTATGAATACTTACCTGATTGGCGACGTTCACGGTTGTTATGATGAATTACGTGCTTTGCTGAACCAGGTCAATTACGATCCCGATCAGGATACCTTATGGCTGACGGGTGACCTGGTGGCGCGAGGGCCCGGATCGCTGGAGGTTCTGCGCTACGTAAAGTCATTAGGTGACAGCGTCCGTCTGGTGCTGGGTAATCACGATCTGCATTTGCTGGCCGTTTATGCCGGAATCAGTCGTAATAAACCCAAAGATCGCCTGACACCGCTGCTGGAAGCGGAAGATGCCGATGACCTGATTAACTGGCTGCGTCGCCAGCCGTTGCTGCAGGTCGATGAAGAGAAAAAGCTGGTGATGGGCCATGCCGGCATTACGCCTCAGTGGGATCTTGATACAGCACAACAGTGCGCACGCGAAGTGGAAGCCGTGCTGTCCAGCGACAGTTACCCACTGTTTCTTGACGCGATGTACGGCGACATGCCGAATAACTGGAATGAATCCCTGACCGGCCTGTCCCGCCTGCGTTTCTCGACCAATGCGCTGACTCGTATGCGTTTCTGCTTTCCTAACGGTCAGCTAGACATGATCTGCAAGGATGCGCCGGAATCCGCCCCGCCGCCTTTAAAACCCTGGTTCATGATTGAAGGCCCGGTCGCACGCGACTACACCATTGTTTTCGGTCACTGGGCGTCGCTGGAAGGGAAAGGCACGCCAGCGGGCATTATCGGTCTGGATACCGGCTGCTGCTGGGGTGGGAACCTGACGCTCCTGCACTGGGAAACCCAACGCTACTATGTTCAGCCATCGAACCGTCAGTTGTCCGTACCGGACGATCTTACTCCGCCATCGTCAACCCGCTAACACGCAGCCATAAAAAAACGCCTTGTCACAACAAGGCGTTTTTTACTGCGCGTAAATTAACGACGGCGTTCGAGGATCTCAAAGCAGTAACTGTGCGAGTTCTGCTCATCTGCATCATGAAACTCACTGAACGTGGAGTGCCACTCATCCGGCTCGTAATCCGGGAACTGCGTGTCGCCTTCCACTTCCGCATCAATGTGGGTCAGATAAAGACGGTCGGCGCGCGCCAGCATCTGCTCATAGATGCGGCCTCCGCCAATGACCATGATCTCTTCAGCCTCATCCGCCGCACTGATGGCATCGTCCAGCGACGTTACCCAGGTTACGCCTTCGGCACTGCCCGGCTTGCTGCTGACCACAATGTTGAGCCGGCCAGGCAGCGGACGACCAATAGATTCAAAGGTCAGTCTGCCCATAATAACTGGCTTTTTCAGTGTGTTGCGCTTAAACCACGCCAGGTCTGCAGGCAGGTCCCACGGCATGGCGTTTTCCATTCCAATAATGCGATCTGCTGCTAATGCCGCGATAAGACTAATCATGTTAAAAGGCTCGCTGAAAAAAATCAGGCGCCATGATACGTAAAGGTTAAACCTTCGTCGATAGCAGGAACGGGCTTCTTAAATAAAGCGGCATTGACACCGCCTTTCCGAGTTTGTACAGGGTTTTACTCGGTTAAAGGTGCGGTTGCTGCCCGTAAATCGCCAGATAATGACGTGAATACGTGATAAACAGAGGGGCTAAAACGGCTCCCGCAGGAGCCGTCGAAGGTCATCAGAAATCGTAGCGGAAGCGAACCAGATTCATGTCGCCCTGATTATCTGTGCTGGAAGTGAAGACGTGCTCATAATCCACGCGGAAACCGTAGTCCAGGAACAAGGTCACACCCAGGCCATTATCAATGCGCTGGTAGTTACGGCCATTCACGTATTCTAAACGGTCACCCATCACATAAGGCTGAACGGCTTTGACACCATATTGCGCCACCGGGATTTTGTATCCGGCGTAATATTCGATGCCCCAGGCATCGTCCGCAAAATAGTTATTCACATTGCGCTGTTTGGTCGTGAGGAAGTTTTGATACCAGCCACCGCCTGCTGACAGTGTCCAGTTACCCGGCGTCCAGCTCAGTGCCGTGCCAAAAATGTTTTGGTCATAATCTTTATTGTTGCCCGTGACCGGATCACGCATGCTGGCACGCGTGTAGTTCCAGGCCGTGCCCCATGCCAGTGTTGGCGTAATGTTGTAATTCACACCCAGAGAACCGCCGCCCTGACGCTTATAGCGCAGTCCATTGCCCGGCAAATACTCGTTATCGCTAAACAGGTAAGAGGCATAAAGGTCAACAGCACCATAACTGTTTTTGTATTTCAGCTGCTTGCGAGAGCGGTATGAACCGTCGTAATCACCGTTAATGCCGTTCCCCGGTGCCTGTGCCAGCATGTCGTAATCCCAGATATCCGTCTTGGCACCCACAACGTCGTAATAAACGCTGTTCTGCTGACCGAAGGTCAACTGGCCCCAGGTTTTACTTTTCAGGCCGGTATAGAGCTGGCGGCGCGTGGTTTCATGCGCACCTTCAGCGTAGTGATTATCCCAGTTGAATACGGCCGGAATGTTAACGCCCAGCTCGTAGTAGCTGGTCCAGCTGATATCGTCAAACAGGTAGTAATCCGCGCTAAAGCGGAAACGTGAACCACCGTCAAAGCCATTACGCTTATAGGATTTATCATTCACGCCGGTTTGATGGTTAAACTGAGGACGAATACTGCCACCGAATTTAAAATCGAGACGGCTAAGGGGATCGCCTGCTTGTGGGTCTTGTTTGACAAGAGTGATTTCAGCCTGGCTGGAAAAAGACGCCAGAGCCAGGAGTGCAGCCACTGCACTCAGTGAAAAAGAACGCGCTTTCATTGTTATAACTATCCTGTTTACGCTCTAATAATGAGCGAGCCGGATATTACAGCGGTCAATGTCAGTCTGGTAGTTTTTTGGATTATAGATTTGTGCGAATGAGCAGATTGGGCATGATTGGCTAAAAATTAAATCAAATTTATTTGAGATTGCTGCCGCTTACCCCAGTATGAACGGGTTGATACAGCGCCAGTGGGCCGCATCAGCAGCCTGACTGAGAATGCGTTACATCGCCGGTCTTCCCTCTGACTGTGAGCCGTATTGAGTTTGCCCCTGGCAGATCGACCAGCACTTTTTCGATTAACGCGACGATGCCTCTTACCCTGGGAGGGATAAAGCGCGCATCCGGGAAAACGGCATACACAAAGCGATCGGGATAGCGATACGCTGGCAACATCCTGATAAGCGAGCCGGATTTCAACGCCTCGGTTGCAAGGGGTAATTGCATATCGCCTACACCGATCCCCGCCTGCAACGCCTGTAATAACCCTTCACTGCTATTGGCCCTGAGCTGTCTTTACGGCCAGTTCCAGTGTTTCATCGCCCCTGGCAAGCCGCAATGGCGCAGACTCGGCAATGCTGCTGAAACGCACGTGCGGTTGGCATATCAATGCATCCAGTGAATTGAGCGGCGGGAAATCCGGTGATGCGAAAAGCGGTGTTTCAATACGCGCAATTTTCCGTGCCGGATACACTTCCGGCGCATCCTGAGTAAGGCGGAACGCCACATCCACGCCTTCTCTGGCCAGGTCGGATATCCTGTCATCAAGCGAGAGCGTCAGATGCAAACCCAGATTCGCTTTTTGCAATCCGAGCAGATGGGGAAGAAACAAACGCCCTAATCCGCCCGGGAGTTGAACGTTTATCTTGCCCTGCCATTGCTGTGCGACAGGGGATAGCTGGTTCTCGACCGCCATTGCCTCAAGTATGGGCTGCATCTTACGCCGGTAATATTCTCCTTGCGCTGTCAGTATCCTCACCCGCGTCGTCCTGTGCAGCAGCACTACGCCGAGTTCAGCCTCAAGCGCGGCGATCTGCTGGCTGACCGCAGACTGTTTGATATTCAACTGGCGTGCTGCCTCAGAAAAAGACCCCGCCTCAGCCACGCGTAAAAACGTTCGAATAGCATTGAGCTTGTTATTCATTTACGCATTTCTCTTATAAGTGACATCAGCTTTCGGGGATACCGGCAAAAAACAATTTATAGCAGGCTGTCTGCAACCAAACTGGAGGACAAAAAATGTCACAGAAGCCTCAATCTAAAGTCGCACTGGTTGCGGGTGCAAGCGGTATCGTCGGCAGCAAACTGGTTAAAACGCTGTTGCAGAATGAATGGCAGGTTATTGGATTGTCTCGCGCAGGAGGCGCTGACCGTGGCACGGTGCCGTTTGTTAATGTCGATCTGCTCAATGAAAAAGACACTGCGCGCGCCCTCAAGCCCCTTCGGCACGTTACCCACATTTTCTACAGCGCCTGGCTTAATGCCGCGAGCTGGCGGGAAATGGTTGAACCTAACGTCACCATGTTACGTAACCTGGTCACTCAGGTTGAGAACGTGGCTCCGCTGGAAACGGTGAGCCTGATGCAGGGCTACAAAATTTACGGCGCTCATCTTGGCCCGTTCAAAATCCCCGCCAGAGAAAGCGATGCCGCTATTCCCGCCGCCGAGTTCGATATGGCGCAACAGGACTGGCTGTGCCGCTTTCAGCATCATAAAACCTGGCACTGGCATGCACTTCGTCCTGGCGTTGTCGGCAGCGCGTTAACCGGCAGTACCATGAATCTTGCGCTGAGTATCGCGATATACGCTTCACTGTGCAAAGCACAAAATCTGCCCCTGCGCCTTCCAGGGTTGCAGCGCACCTGGCACAGCATTATCGATCACACCGATGATAGCGTATTGTCTGCCGCCACCTTGTGGGCATCGACCGCATTCTCCGCCAGGAATCAGGCATTTAACATCAATAACGGTGATATCTGGCGATGGTGTGAGCTCTGGCCCCTCATTGCAGGGTGGTTTGAACTGGAGACGGCGCCCCCGGTTGCGTTGTCATTTCAGCAGCTTTTCGGCGATTACTGCAGGACATGGCATGCCCTGGCGGAAAAAAACAGCTGGTTGAGGCTGACATCATGAGGCTGAGTGACGGTCAGTTCGCCGATTTTGTCTTTAGCTGGGATTACGATATTTTTGGTGATGGCAGCAAACTGAGGCGGGCAGGGTTTACCGAATTTTGCGCCACGGATGAGATGTTTATCCGCCTGTTTACTCAGTTCAGGATGGCGAACATTATTCCCTGAGGCATGCAGCGAGCCATTTTCCCCTGCCGCAGCGCTGGCAGGGAAGCATTGATCAATCGCGCTTCGCAGGCAAAAGCCGCCCACGGGAGCGGAAAAACAGGGCCATCAGGCACCAGGTCGAATCACGCTAAACTTGCTTCACGACGCAGAGGTATGTCAACGCGCCGACAGAAAGGATCAATCAGATGATGACCCGGCCGTTATTAACCGAATGGCACCAGCGGTTTTTATAGTCTCCGGACATCGAACCGTAGGAGTAATGAAGAGGAAGCTGCTTTTCTGCTGCTTCCTGATACAAGGCTGTCAGGTTCTTCCACATCAGCATTGTCCCCACCGCGCCAGCATTGCTGTCTATCCGGTAGCCAATATTAATAAAATCAACGAACATCCCGGCACTGCTCGAGACAGAAAGCAGGAGCTGCAGTGCAACAGGTTCATTATGCAGGAACATCATATAGCCTTTGAAACAGGGCTGAAACTCCCGGAAAAACGCTTTATTAATGGCCCTCTCCGCGATGACCTGATTGCGTCTCGCCTGATAGAGAATCTCAAACACCTCAAAAATATGTTCCCCGTCAAGCTGGCTGACATTGAGAAAACTCCCCCCGTCATTGAGAAACTTTCTGAGCTCTCTCTCCCGTGTCGAGACCGTTTTACGGGAAAAGTCGGCGACAGGGCTCTTGGTAAAAGCGGCATGGCTCTTACTAAACAGGCTATAGGAGGTATTGAGGAAGCGATGACGCTGCAAATGATGTAGCGACTTGCACCGGAAAGGCAAAAGCACCTTTTTCGACGCCTCGTTGCAAAACGGCACATAGACAGACGTTGAGGGGGCAAGTAGCGCGGGAAGCGAACGCTGCCGATGTCTGCCATCGTTGGCAAGCCAGCCCTTTTCAACGCAGACGCTCCCCATCGTTTTCCCTTTCCTTTGATAAGAATAAAAGTCAAAGGACTGCCCACATCGCATTTTAAAGGCAATAAATTCCGGTGCGGACTCGCAGTTATAACCAAAATTATTACAGGCTCTTTGATAATCATCAAAAGAGCACTGCCCCCATCTGAAAAACTTGGGAATAAACATGTCAGGCGCTAACTCTTAATCAAGCATGTAAACTTCAGAGAAGCGAATGGGTTCTCTGGGTATGTAAACCATGAAAAATACAGGGTATTTTAAAGTTAAGCGCTGCGGCTGAACAGGTGATTATCGAGCACTGTAAGCAGTAATGCGGGTTTGTTTAAACTCGGTTGAGTAACGGTCAAATAGCGAAAATACAGTAGAACTGTTAAGAAACAGATCGTAAATAATTAAAAATATTAATGAGTATTTAAACATCAAGGCATCAATATTGAAAAAACAATATTTAATTAAAGTCTGTTCACTCAGAAACGTTCATGATCCTGAAAAGAATATTAAAAAATATCGGTTTATTCGAAATGTCGCGCTGACCTGAGAATCGCCGCTCAGAAACAGGGTTCATCCCGTTCTGTTGGGAGCAGACTACTTTCTGACCAACCCCAGACTCACCAAGCATTCTAAAGGCGATGCCGTTTTTACAAGCGGCGCTTGCCGCAGGCAGTTACAGCCTCCACGCTGCCTGCTAAGACAGAAACGCACTCAGCGGAGGGTGATCTTTACCCGTGCCTGTAGAACTGCTCAGTTCAGGCCCGATCTCTCAAAAAAAAGCCCCTGCGAGGAGCGTTAAGCCAGCACACTGGCAAATCGTCTCACCGCAGGGGCTATTACCGCCACTCAGCCAGCGCTATTTATGCGCAAGGATCTGCGCATGCATTTCCTGTACTGAAATCACTTTTTCAGTCGGGTCGGCGTTTAACGCCATGGCCGTAGCAAAACCCCCGTTTAGCGTAGTGTCGTAATGAACTTTGTATTGCAGCGCACTACGACGAATCAGCTTGGAGTCTTCAATCGCCTGGCGGCCTGCCGTGGTATTCACGATGTAGGCATATTCGCCGTTTTTCAGCCGGTCCTGAATATGTGGACGACCTTCGTGAACCTTGTTTACCAGACGAGGATTAATGCCCGCTTCTCCCAACACCACAGCGGTGCCGTGAGTGGCATCCAGCTCAAAGCCAAACTTCTGCAACTTCGCGGCCAGGTCCACGATACGTTTCTTATCGCCTTCACGTACCGACAGCAGCGCGCGTCCGGTTTTCTTCATGTTGCTTTGCGCACCCAGCATCGCTTTGGCAAAGGCCTCTGCAAAGGTGCGGCCCACGCCCATAACTTCACCGGTTGAGCGCATTTCTGGCCCCAGAATGGGGTCGACGCCCTGGAACTTGTTAAACGGCAGCACCACTTCTTTGACAGAGTAGTAAGGCGGAATCACCTCTTCGGTGACGCCCTGTTCTGCCAGCGTTTTGCCTGCCATCACGCGTGCGGCGACTTTCGCCAGCGGTACGCCCGTCGCTTTTGACACAAAAGGAACAGTACGCGCAGCACGTGGGTTAACTTCAATCAGGTAGACTTCATTGTCTTTCACCGCGAACTGCACGTTCATTAAGCCGCGAACGTTCAACTCAAACGCCAGCTTTTCAACCTGCTGACGCATGACGTTTTGAATATCCTGGCTCAGTGTGTAGGCCGGCAGAGAACAGGCCGAGTCACCTGAGTGAACGCCTGCCTGCTCAATGTGCTCCATGATGCCGCCGATCAGTACACGCTCACCATCACAGATGGCATCCACATCGACTTCTACAGCATCGTCAAGGAAGCGATCCAGCAAGACAGGCGCATCGTTAGAAACCGACACCGCCGTCTGAAAATAACGCTTCAGGTCTGTTTCGTCGTAGACGATTTCCATCGCACGTCCACCCAGCACGTATGAGGGACGGACCACCAGCGGATAACCAATCCCGGCAGCTTTTTCTACCGCCTGCTCCAGGGTGGCAACGGTGGCGTTGGCAGGCTGCTTCAGGTTCAGGCGGTCAACGGCCTGCTGGAAGCGTTCGCGGTCTTCTGCCCGATCAATCGCATCCGGGCTGGTCCCGATGACCGGTACGCCAGCGGCTTCCAGTGCGCGAGCCAGTTTCAGCGGCGTCTGACCACCGTACTGCACAATCACCCCTTTCGGTTTTTCAATGCGGACGATTTCCAGCACGTCTTCAAGCGTTACCGGCTCGAAGTAAAGGCGGTCAGAAGTGTCATAATCCGTGGAGACGGTTTCCGGATTACAGTTCACCATGATGGTTTCGAAACCGTCTTCCCGCAGCGCCAGTGCCGCATGAACACAACAGTAGTCAAACTCAATGCCCTGGCCGATACGGTTTGGTCCACCACCCAGTACCATGATCTTGTCACGATCCTGATGAGGATTCGCTTCGCACTCTTCCTCATAGGTAGAGTACATATAGGCGGTATCGGTCGAAAATTCTGCCGCGCAGGTATCCACCCGCTTGTAAACCGGATGCAGATTGTGATGCTGACGTAGCTTACGAATTTCACCTTCTGCCACGCCCACCAGTGAGGCCAGGCGCGCATCGGCAAAACCTTTGCGCTTCAGCGTACGCAGGAAATCAGCGCTCAGCCCGTTCACGCCTTCTCGCGCCACCTGCTCTTCAAGGCGAACCAGCTCTTCAATCTGCACCAGGAACCAGCGGTCAATATTGGTGAGATTAAATACGCCGTCCACCGACATCCCCGCACGGAAGGCATCGGCGATGTACCAGATCCGATCGGAACCGGCATCTTTCAGCTCACGACGGATACGGGTTAAGGCTTCCGCATCGTCAAGGTGGACTTTCGGATCAAAACCATTCGCGCCAACCTCCAGGCCGCGCAGCGCTTTCTGCACCGACTCCTGGAAGGTACGACCAATCGCCATGACTTCGCCCACTGACTTCATCTGCGTGGTCAGGCGGTCATTCGCACCAGCAAACTTCTCAAAGTTGAAGCGAGGAATTTTTGTGACGACATAATCGATTGAAGGCTCAAACGAGGCCGGCGTCCGTCCACCGGTAATGTCGTTCATCAGCTCATCGAGCGTAAAGCCAACCGCCAGTTTTGCCGCCACTTTCGCTATCGGGAAGCCGGTTGCTTTTGAGGCCAGCGCCGAGGAACGTGACACGCGCGGGTTCATCTCGATCACGATCAGACGACCGTTTTTCGGGTTCACCGCAAACTGTACGTTGGAGCCACCGGTTTCCACACCAATCTCACGCAGCACCGCCAGCGAGGCGTTACGCATAATCTGGTACTCTTTGTCGGTCAGCGTCTGCGCGGGCGCAACCGTGATGGAGTCGCCCGTATGGATCCCCATGGCATCAAAGTTTTCAATTGAGCAGACAATGATGCAGTTGTCGTTTTTGTCACGCACCACTTCCATCTCATACTCTTTCCAGCCAATCAGCGACTCGTCAATTAACAGCTCGTTGGTTGGGGAAAGGTCGAGGCCGCGTTCACAGATCTCTTCAAACTCTTCGCGGTTATACGCAATACCGCCGCCGGTGCCGCCCATGGTAAAAGACGGACGGATAATGCAGGGAAAGCCCACATCGGCCGCCACTGCCAGCGCTTCATCCATGGTATGCGCGATACCGGAGCGCGCGGTATCCAGACCGATGCTTTTCATCGCCACGTCAAAACGACGACGGTCTTCTGCTTTATCAATAGCGTCTGCGGTTGCACCAATCATGGTGACGCCAAATTCTTCCAGCACGCCCTGACGCTCCAGCTCCAGCGCACAGTTCAACGCCGTCTGGCCGCCCATGGTGGGCAGCACCGCATCCGGGCGCTCTTTTTCAATGATTTTACGTACCACTTCCCAGTGAATCGGCTCAATGTAGGTTGCATCGGCCATTTCCGGGTCGGTCATAATGGTGGCCGGGTTGGAGTTCACCAGAATGACGCGGTAACCCTCTTCCCGCAGGGCTTTACACGCCTGTGCACCGGAATAGTCGAATTCGCAGGCCTGACCGATCACAATCGGACCGGCACCAAGAATCAGGATGGATTTTATGTCTGTACGTTTTGGCATGATTAGCTCCTGATTACTTTGCTTTCGAACGGAATGCGTCAATCAACTCAATAAAGTGGTCAAACAGCGGTGCAGCATCACCCGGTCCCGGGCTGGCTTCCGGATGGCCCTGGAAGCTAAACGCAGGCTTATCGGTACGGTGGATGCCCTGCACCGTCTTATCGAACAGGGAAATGTGCGTCACACGCAGGTTCGCAGGCAGATTCGCCTCATCCACCGCGAAGCCGTGGTTCTGCGCCGTGATCATGACGCGGTTGTTATCCAAATCTTTAACCGGATGGTTGCCGCCGTGGTGTCCCAGCTTCATTTTGACGGTTTTCGCGCCGCTGGCCAGGGCGAGCAGTTGGTGGCCCAGGCAAATACCGAACACCGGGATATCGGTTTTCAGGAAAGCCTGAATCGCCTCAATGGCATAATCGCAGGGCTCAGGATCGCCAGGGCCGTTAGAGAGGAAGATACCGTCCGGATTCATCGCCAGGACCGTTTCTGCTGGCGTTTTGGCCGGCACCACGGTCAGGCGGCAGCCGCGGTCCACCAGCATACGCAGAATGTTGCGTTTCGCGCCGTAATCATAAGCGACGACGTGGTAAGGCAGTGCTTCTGCCTGTTTCTGTTCGGGCAAATCCCCTTCCAGTGTCCAGCTCCCCTGCTGCCAGGCATAGGTTTCAGCCGTCGTCACTTCCTTCGCCAGATCCATGCCTTTCAGGCCAGGGAAAGCCTGCGCTTTTTGTAAGGCCAGAGCCGCATCCAGATTATCACCTGCAATAATGCAGCCGTTCTGCGCGCCCTTTTCCCGTAACAGTCGCGTCAGCTTGCGTGTATCAATATCGGCAATCGCCACGATGTTATTGCGCTGCAGATAAGCCGATAAGCTTTCTTCGCTACGGTAGTTGCTGGCAATCAGCGGCAGGTCACGAATGACAAGGCCCTGCGCATGGATTTGACTGGATTCTTCATCGGCGGCGTTAGCACCAACATTGCCGATATGGGGATAAGTGAGAGTAACAATCTGGCGGGAATAGGAGGGATCAGTGAGGATTTCTTGATAACCGGTCATTGACGTATTGAAAACGACTTCCCCCACTGCCGACCCTGTAGCCCCGATGGCCCGACCGTGGAATTGGGTTCCGTCTTCCAGAACCAAGAGCGCTGACTTAATCAAAACATCCTCCAGGGAATAAACAGTCACAATATCTGCATATTAATTCAAAATAGTGATCTGAATCAATGCAAAAACTGCCTGAGTGGTCAATTTTTGGCAAATTGCGCGCATTCTAATGATCGTCCTGATACTTGTCCACCCTGAAGCAACATTTTTAACATCTTTTCAGGCTCAGAGTGAAAATGAAGAGGATAAGCGTTAAAAACAGGGGTAAACACAGCCGAATAAACGTTTGCCGATCGCAGCCGATGTTTATTCCGGGAAAACCACCTGCTAATTTTGACCAAATGGTCAAAATTAGCAGGTTTACTGAGAATTAAAAGGAAGAAAAATACGACTTTTATTCATCACAATGAAAAAACAGGCCAAAGTGACTATTTTTTAGATAAAATTAAGGGCAATCAAAAAATTGCCCTTCTCAATCAAGTTATTAGCGATTGAAATCACCACATCACACAGGTAAAACTCATTACAAACTTGATAAATCCAGCACATCACGCATATCGTAAAGCCCGGTTTTATTCTCACTCACCCAAATTGCAGCCTTCACAGCGCCATTGGCAAAGGTCATGCGACTGGACGCCTTGTGCGTTATCTCTATGCGTTCCCCTTCGTCGGCAAATAACGCGGTATGCTCTCCGACAATGTCTCCTGCCCGCACAGTGGCAAAACCAATGGTATTCGCTTTGCGCTCACCGGTATGGCCCTCACGGCTGTAAACAGCATGCTCATCCAGTTTCCAGTCCATCGCCTCTGCAATCGCCTCGCCCATCGCCAGCGCCGTGCCAGAGGGCGCATCCACCTTGTGGCGATGATGCGCTTCAATAATTTCTATATCCGCATAATCGCCCATCACTTTGGCGGCTTTCTCCAGCAGCTTCAGGACCAGATTAACGCCTACGCTGAAGTTAGCGGCAAACACAATGCCAATATCCGCCGCCGCGTCGCGAATCGCTGCCTTTCCGGCGTCATCAAAGCCTGTGGTACCGATGATCATGGCTTTTCGGTGCTCACGACAAATGGCAAGGTATTCCAGCGTTCCTTCCGGGCGGGTGAAATCAATCACGACGTCAAAATCATCGACGACGGTGCGTAAGTCATCTCTCAAGGTCACGCCAGCGTGGCCGATACCGGCCAGTTCACCTGCGTCGCTGCCGATCAACGAGGATCCCGGTCGGGCCAACGCTGCGCCCAACTCAACGCCTTCCAGCTGAGCAACCGCCTGAATCAGATTGCGCCCCATGCGCCCCGGCGCGCCCACGATGGCAATGCGGATATTCTTCATATTTATTCATTCCTAAAACAAATCTATGCATGCAAGCGCAATCAGGTTAACCATCAGATAACAACTGCGCCACTCTTTCTCGGGGATAATAAGAATTTTTATGCCAGGTGGGACGGATTATCAGTAAAAGCAATTTCCGCCGCCGTCACCCGGTCTGAAAAGCAAAAAGGCCGAACAGAGTCGGCCTTTTCATTGCTTCACGTGTGCGGATTACTGCACGTTGCGGACGTCAACCCGCAACTCTTTGGGCACTTCAAACACTATGTTTTCTTCCCGCCCTTCCAGCACTCTCGCTTCTCCACCGCCCAAGGCCTGCAGGCGACTAATCACGTTCTGAACCAGAATATCGGGAGCCGAAGCGCCCGCCGTTACGCCAACACAATCGACAGAAACCACCCACTCAGGCTGAATGTCCGCCGCATCATCGATCAGATACGCCGCTTTGCCCATGCGCTGGGCCAGCTCGGCCAGGCGATTGGAGTTAGAGGAGTTTTTCGATCCCACTACCAGTACCACATCGGCCTGCTCGGCCATCGCCCGCACGGCTTCCTGTCGGTTGGTGGTGGCATAACAAATATCGTCTTTACGTGGGCCCACGATTTTCGGGAAGCGAGCGCGCAGCGCATCAATCACTTCCGACGTGTCATCCACCGACAGCGTCGTCTGGGTCATAAAGGACAGGCGGTTGTCATCTTTAACGTCCAGCTTCCAGACGTCGTCCGGCGACTCCACCAGGTACATCCCACCTTTAGGGTTATTGTACTGCCCCATGGTGCCTTCCACTTCCGGATGCCCCGCATGGCCAATCAGCACCGATTCTTCACCCCGACGGCTGGCGCGGGCCACTTCCATATGCACCTTGGTCACCAGCGGGCAGGTGGCATCAAAGACGGTGAGATCACGCCCTTTTGCTTCATTGCGTACCGCCTGCGAGACGCCGTGTGCAGAGAAGATCAGGATAGCGCCATCCGGCACTTCCGCGATCTGCTCAATAAAAATCGCGCCGCGCTGGCGCAGGCTGTCCACCACGTAGCGGTTATGAACCACTTCGTGCCGGACGTACACCGGCGCACCAAACAGCGTCAGTGCGTTTTCAACAATGCTGATGGCGCGATCGACACCTGCACAAAAACCCCGTGGATTAGCCAGCAGAATTTGCATTGTTCGCCTCCAGTACCGGATCGATATCCAGCACTTCAATATCAAACTGAACGCGGTGGCCTGCCAGCGGATGGTTGAAATCCACGGTGATGGAATCACCGGAAATCTCGCGAATCACGCCTGGCATTTCACTGCCGCCCATTCCGGTAAACAGCATGATGGCGCCAATCTCAGGCTCTCCCGTGTCAATAAAATCACGGCGGGAAAAGTACTGGATAAGATCGGGGCTGACGCTACCAAACGCGTCCTCTGGTGCCAGCGTGAATTGATGTTTTTCACCCGGCTTCAATCCCAACAGTGCCTGCTCCAGCGCGCCGGACAGGCTACCGTCGCCGAGACGAAACAGCGCCGGTTTACCGTTGGCACGGGTGGATTCCGCCACTGAGCCGTCTTCCAGCTTCATGACGAAATGCAACAATACCGCGCTGTCGCCCTGTACAGACTCAGTCATGGTTTACCCTTTTTTAACCTGCTTGCTGGAAGGATTGAAAAAGCCCTCCAGCACCACCAACGCGGCCCCAATACAGATGCCGCAGTCAGCGATATTAAATGTAGCAAAGTGCCAGTTACCGACGTAGAAATCGATAAAATCTACCACAAAGCCATGATATGAACGGTCAAACAGATTGCCCACTGCGCCGCCAATGATTAAGGCATAGGCGATATTGGCGATCTTCTGACTGGCGCTGTTGCGGTACATCATGACCAGCAGCGACACCACGATCGCCAGGGCAATGCCGGCAAAGAACCAGCGCTGCCAGCCGCCTTTATCCGCGAGGAAGCTGAACGCCGCGCCATAGTTATGCGCATAGAACAGGTTAAGGAACGGCATCAGCGGCTGCGTTTCATGCAGCATCATGTTGTTCATGACCCACTGCTTGCTGACGAAATCAACAACGATAACAACCAGCACCAGCCACAGCCAGCGCAATCCGGTGGAGAAAACAGGTCTACTCATCAGGCAAACTTACGCTCTTCGCCGTTGCCGGCTACGTTGGTGTAACAGCGACCGCACACCGCAGCGTGCTCCGGATTCTGACCGACGTCAGTCGTGTAGTGCCAGCAGCGCGGGCATTTCTCGCCTTCTGCTTTATGCAGGCCGATTTTCAGACCTTTTACTAGTTCACTCTGCTGCGCATCAGCATCAGCCTGGGCGTAATCAGCGACCTGAGCACCGGAGGTCAGCAGCACAAAGCGCAGCTCATTACCCAGAGCCTTCAGCTTCGCCGCCAGTTCGGCATCAGCATACAGGGTTACGGAAGCTTCCAGCGCGCCACCAATGCGTTTATCGCTACGTGCCTGCTCAATCACCTTGTTCACTTCACCGCGTACTTTCAGCAGTTCGGCCCAGTAGGCATCGTTCAGCGCTTCGTTTTCCGGCAGACCAAACAGACCGGTGTACCACTCTTCAGTGAACACATACTTCGCCCGTTCGCCCGGCAAATAGCCCCAGATCTCATCGGCCGTGAAAGACATGATCGGTGCCATCCAGCGCACCAGCGCTTCCACAATGTGCCACAACGCAGACTGACAGCTACGGCGCGCCAGACTGTCACCTTTTGCGGTGTACTGACGGTCTTTGATGATATCCAGATAGAAAGAGCCCATCTCGATGGAGCAGAACTGCATCAGGCGCTGAATCACTTCGTGGAAATCGTAGTGCTCGTAAGAGGCGATGATATCCGCCTGTGCCGCCTGCGCACGTCCCACCGCCCAGCGATCGACCACCACCATCTCTTCCGGTTTAACCAGATCGGTGGCCGGGTTAAAGCCGCTCAGGTTGGCTAACAGGAAGCGCGCGGTGTTACGAATGCGACGATACGCGTCCGCAGAGCGTTTCAGGATTTCATCGGATACCGCCATCTCACCCGAGTAATCGGTAGAAGCCACCCACAGGCGCAGAATGTCCGCACCCAGCTTGTCCATAACATCCTGCGGCGCAACGGTGTTACCTATGGATTTGGACATCTTGCGGCCCTGACCATCGACGGTAAAGCCGTGCGTCAGTACCTGACGATAAGGCGCTTTGCCTTTCATCGCGGTCGAGATCATCAGCGACGACATAAACCAGCCACGGTGCTGATCTGACCCTTCCAGATACATATCCGGCGTATTGCCGCCAAATTCCGGGCGCGCATCCACGACAGAGTAGCTGGTTGATCCTGAGTCAAACCAGACGTCCAGCGTATCCGGTACCTTAACGTAGTTATCGGCATCGTCGCCCATCAGGTCGCGCGGATCGAGATCCCACCATGCCTGGATGCCATCCTGCTCAACGCGCTGCGCCACTTTTTCCATCAACGACAAGGTTTCCGGGTGCAGTTCTTCGGTTTCTTTATGCACGAACAGCGCCATCGGCACGCCCCAGGTACGCTGACGGGAGATACACCAGTCAGGGCGGTTGGCAACCATGGATTCAATACGTGCCTGGCCCCAGTCCGGGATCCACTGAACGCCTTTGATCTCCTGCAATGACTGAGCACGCAGGCCTTTCTGATCCATGCTGATAAACCACTGCGGCGTGGCACGGAAGATAATCGGCGTTTTATGGCGCCAGCAGTGTGGATAGCTGTGCAGCAGTTTTTCAACGTGCAGCAATGCGCCTTTCTCTTTCAGCAGCTCAACGATCATATCATTGGCTTTAAAAACGTTAACGCCGTCGAGTCCCGGATACGTACCCGGCAGGTAGGCACCATCAGGGCCGACCGGGTTAGCCGTTTCCAGACCATATTTCTGACCAATCACGTAGTCATCTGGGCCGTGGCCTGGCGCGGTATGAACAGCCCCCGTACCGGCGTCCAGCGTGACGTGCTCACCTAATACGACTTTGGACTGAATCTGCTCAAGCAGAGGATGCTGGAACAGCTGCAATTCCAGGGCCGCGCCCTGACATTCGCCCAGTACGGTCCAGTCGCTGACGCCCGCACGTTTCATGACGCTCTCAACCAGATCTTTTGCCAGGATCAGGCTACGTCCTGCAATCTGCACCAGCTGATAGGTGAACTCGGGATGCAGTGAAATTCCGCGGTTAGCCGGAATGGTCCACGGTGTGGTCGTCCAGATCACCAGCGAAACCGGGCCTTCTGAGGCGGTCACACCGAAGGCTGCGCGCGCCCTGTCCGCATCAACGGCATTGAACATCACATCGATGGAGGGAGAAGTTTTGTCGTAATACTCCACTTCGGCTTCCGCCAGAGCAGAACGGCAATCCATGCACCAGTGCACCGGCTTGGCGCCTTTGTGCAAGTGGCCATTGCCGATGATTTTACCCAGCGCACGAATGATATTGGCTTCGGTGGTGAAGTCCATGGTGAGGTAAGGACGATCCCAGTCGCCCAGCACGCCGAGGCGAATAAAGTCGGCTTTCTGCCCTTCAACCTGTTCGGCGGCATACTGACGGCAGGCGGCGCGGAATTCGGCGGCGCTGACTTTTTCGCCCGGCTTGCCGATCATCTGCTCAACTTTATGCTCGATAGGCAAACCGTGACAGTCCCAGCCCGGCACATACGGCGAGTCGTAACCTGCCATGCCTTTAGACTTCACAATGATGTCTTTCAGAATCTTGTTAACAGAGTGACCAATATGAATGCTGCCGTTTGCATAAGGAGGGCCATCATGCAGGATAAAGGTTTTTTTCCCTTTCTTGGCTTCGCGGATGATGCCGTACAGATTGTCATCATACCAACGTTGCAGCATTCCCGGTTCGCGTTTGGCCAGATCGCCACGCATGGGGAACCCCGTTTCCGGCAAATTCAGGGTTGATTTATAGTCACTCATCAGATTCTCGATTCCGTTTTTCGCTCAGGTTACAGACCAAAAAATTGTCGGGCCGTTACCGTATCTTTCGCAATTTGCTCTTTCAACGCATCCAGTGAAGCAAAGCGCTGCTCGTTTCGTATTTTCTGCTTCAACACCACATCAATGTGGCGACCATAGAGATCCATATTGATGTCCAACAGGTGAACTTCAAGCTGTTGGCGCAAACCTTTTACCGTCGGGCGGGTGCCGATATTGGCAACGCCAGGCAGGGGTTGTGGCCCCAGCCCATGGACTTCCACCGCATAAACGCCTTTAACCGGCGACACGCAGCGGCGTAAAGGAAGATTAGCCGTAGGGAACCCCAGCGTGCGTCCGAGTGCATCACCGTGCACGACGCGCCCAGAGATACTGAATGGATGGCCCAACAGTGACTGCGCCAGCGCTAAGTTGTCCTCGGCCAGTGCCTGACGCACCGCCGTGCTGCTGATGCGCTTACCGCCATCACAAAAGGTTTCTGTGCTGACCACATCAAAACCATACTGGGCGCCAGCTTTCTGTAATAACAGGAAATCCCCCTGACGACCAGCGCCAAAGCGGAAATCATCCCCGACGGCAAGATAGTTCACGCCCAGCTTGTTCACCAGCAGTTCGCTGATAAAACTCTGCGCAGACAGCGCGGCAAAGCGATGGTCAAAACGCACGCACACCACGGCGTCCACGCCAATTTCTGCCAGATATTTTAGCTTTTCTCGCAAGCGAGTGAGCCTGGCGGGTGCGCTTTCGCCCGCAAACAGTTCAAGCGGCTGGGGTTCAAACACCATCACCATCACTGGCAGGTTACGTTTCCGTCCCTCTTCCAGCAACCGCCCCATCAGCGCCTGATGACCGCGGTGCACACCATCGAAATTACCAATGGTCAAAACGCAGCCGTGATGCTGCGCGTTAAGATTATGAATACCGCGGATAAACTTCATGGCTGACTCAAACCGGTGGAAATCGGCGGATTATACCCTCGAAAGGCGCCAAGGTTAACCCGTGAACACGCCTTTCATGCGTTACAGGCCGTATTTACTGCCTTGCAAAGCCGCTGAGAGAATTTTGTTGCGAAATACTGTATTCAGGGAGCGGAAGCTGGTAGAATCTTGCGCCATCAAATACGTAACCGAGTGTCATACAGGTTATCACTTGTAAACGACGCTTATTTGCACAAATCCATTGACAACAGAAGGTCCAAAAGGCATAGTCCTCGGCCTTTGATTTGTCTCTATCGAACATATTTGGGAGTTGGACCTTGGCTAATATCAAATCAGCTAAGAAACGTGCCGTAACATCTGAGAAACGTCGCAAGCATAACGCAAGCCGTCGCTCTATGATGCGTACCTTCGTTAAGAAAGTATACGCGGCGATCGCTTCAGGCGACAAAGCTGCTGCGCAGAACGCATTTAATGAAATGCAACCAATTGTGGACCGTCAGGCTGCTAAAGGTCTGATCCACAAAAACAAAGCTGCACGTTATAAAGCAAACCTGACTGCACAGATCAACAAACTGGCTTAATCGCCATTTGTTCATCGCTTTGTTGAAAGAACCGGCTCTGAGCCGGTTTTTTTATGTCCGCGATTTACGCCCTGCGCCTTTTCGTTCTGCCTTGCCCGACGGCCCGCTCGCGCGTGCTCTTAGTATTAGCCTGTCTGCCTCGCTCCGTATCGAGAGTGCCTTCTCTTGCACGCTGGGCCGGATGCGCGCAGACAATAACGTTGTGCCTCCACCTTCCTTTGGTCCGAATAAGCGCCTTTACGCCCTGTCACCGCATCCTGACTCTTTTCACGGCGTGACCGTCTCTTCTCCCTTGAGCGGTTTGTGAGGGCAGAGGCCTGGTGATTCCCGCGCTCGCCTGACCTAAAAAAGGAGGCTTACGCCTCCTCTCGTTTAGCGCAGCTTAAATCGCAACAGGGTATACCCCAGCACCGCTGAGAGCAGTGAACCGCTAAGGATACCCAGCTTAGAGAACGTCACTAATTGCTCGTGGGCAGCGTCAAAGGCCAGTGAACTGATAAATATCGACATGGTAAAGCCAATGCCGCACAGCACGCCAATCGCCATGATATCGCGAATAGTCGTGCCGCCAGGCAAGGCTGCCAGCCTCAGCTTCACCGCCAGCCAGCAAAACAGCGTAATCCCCAGCGGCTTACCGATTAACAGACCCAGAATGATGCCCAGCGGCTCCGGCGACAGCACGTCGCCAAAGGTGATGCCCGTCAGCGAAATGCCAGCGTTAGCAAAGGCAAACAGCGGCAGAATCAACCAGTTCACCCACGGCATTAAACCGTGCGCAAGGTGTTCCGCTGGCGAATGGCCGTTTTTCTCTTCCAGCGGGACAAAGAAGCCCACGACCACGCCCGCCAGCGTGGCATGGACGCCCGATTTCAGCACGGCCGTCCACAGCACCATGCCGACCAGCATATAGATGGCGATATTTCGTACGTTACACCGGTTCAGTATGGCCAGCACCACGATAGCGCCTGCCGCTACGCAGAGCGAGGTCACTGAAAGATCATTGGTATAGAACAGCGCAATAATGATAATCGCACCCAGGTCATCGATAATCGCCAGCGCCATTAAAAAAACCTTCAGCGCCGTCGGAACCCTGCTGCCCAGTAACGCCAGCACGCCGAGTGCAAAAGCAATATCGGTCGCAGTAGGAATCGCCCAGCCGTTACGGGCAATCTCATCGCCGTGGTTAAACAGCAAAAAAATCAATGCAGGGGCAGCCATTCCGCCTAATGCGGCAATGACCGGAAAGATGGCCCTGTCGCGGCTGGCCAGCTCACCCGAAATGAGCTCACGCTTCACCTCCAGACCGATCAGCAGGAAGAACAATGCCATCAAGGCGTCGTTGATCCATAACAGCAGATTTTTACTGATATCCAGTTCACCGAAACGAATTTGTACGGGTGTTTCAAGCAGCGCCTGATAGCCCTGAGCGGTAGACGCGCCATTGGCGAGAACCATGGCTACCACTGCGGCTAATATTAATACCATGCCATTGCTGGCATCACTCTCAATGAAACTTTTTAGTAAATGCTTGATACGACGAGGTTTTGACAAAATGCACTCCTCCTGAGCAGAAAACACAATGCGGAGCAGTGTAACGACTCACCAGAGCTGATAAAAAGCTTATTTATCCGCTTTTACACAATATTGAAATTTTGGCTACATCAAAGAGATGAATTAAGGCATGAAGAAAAGTGCGACTGAAAATGCAGCAGGCAAGGTAAAGCGGCTTGTTAGTATGACAGCGCTACGATTGCGAAGATAAAAAAAGCGGAGAGTCTCCTCTCCGCGTTGAACTTTTGCTTTTGGACGATTAACGCGTCAGGTCGTCAAAAAATTTCTTCACGCCGTCGAAGAAGCTTTTGGAGCGCGGACTGTTATGCTCGCCGCTGGGCCCACCAAAGCTCTCTTCCAGCTCACGCAGCAACGCTTTCTGCTTGTCATTGAGGCTGACAGGGGTTTCCACCACCACACGACAAAGCAGGTCGCCTACCGCACCGCCGCGCACCGATTTCACACCGCGCCCGCGCATGCGGAACAGCTTACCGGTCTGCGTTTCCGCCGGGACTTTCAGCTTCACGCGACCGTCCAGCGTCGGCACTTCAATCTCGCCACCCAGCGCGGCCATCGCGAAGTTAATCGGCACTTCGCAGTAGAGGTTGTTCTCTTCACGCTCGAAGATCGGGTGTTTTTTCACCGTTACCTGCACGTACAGATCGCCCGCCGGTGCGCCCTGCTCACCGGCTTCACCCTCGCCGCTCAGACGAATACGGTCGCCCGTATCCACACCGGCAGGAATTTTTACCGACAGGGTTTTCGATTTCTCTACGCGACCATGACCGTGACAGGCATTGCACGGATCTTTAATCACCGAGCCGCGACCATGACAGGTCGGACAAGCCTGCTGTACGGTAAAGAAGCCCTGACGCATCTGTACCTGGCCTGCACCATGACAGGTTGAACAGGTTTGCGGTTTGGTGCCCGCTTTGGCACCGCTGCCGTGGCAAACGTCACACTCTTCCAGCGTCGGTATACGGATCTCTTTGGTCACGCCGCGAACCGCTTCTTCCAGCGTCAGCTCCATGTTGTAGCGCAAATCTGCACCACGGGCTGCGCGCTGACGGCGGCCACCACCAAAGATGTCCCCGAAAACGTCGCCAAAGATATCGCTGAAATCTGCACCGCCGCCGCCAAAGCCGCCGCCGTATCCGCCACCGCCCATACCACCTTGTTCAAAGGCAGCATGGCCATACTGATCGTAGGCCGCACGCTTCTGAGGGTCGGTCAGAATCTCGTAGGCTTCTTTCGCTTCTTTAAATTTGGTTTCAGATTCTTTATCACCGGGATTGCGGTCCGGGTGATGTTTCATCGCCAGGCGCTTGTAAGCCTTTTTGATTTCACGCTCGTCAGCAGATTTGGCGACGCCTAAAATCTCGTAGTAATCACTCTTCGCCATGTATTTAGCCCTTAACATGATCGCACGGGCGTGGAGAAAACTCCTACGCCCGTGCTGGTTTCAACGGCTGTCAGGGCAACCGTCGCGCCCGGTCAGGGGCAATTATTTCTTATTGTCTTTTACTTCTTCGAATTCAGCATCAACCACATCGTCATCTTTCTTCGCTGACGCATCGTGGGCATCCGCTGCACCTGCCTGAGACTGCTGTGCGGCTTCCATCAGCTTGCTGGACACTTCCATCAGCGCCTGCATTTTGGCATCGATCTCTGCTTTATCTTCGCCTTTCAGCGCAGTTTCCAGCGCGCTCAGTGCAGCTTCGATAGGCGCTTTATCATCAGCTGACAGCTTGTCGCCCACTTCATCCAACTGCTTACGTGTGCTGTGCGCGATCTGGTCGCCCTGGTTACGGGTCTGCACCAGCTCTTCGAACTTACGGTCAGATTCTGCGTTCGCTTCAGCATCACGAACCATCTTCGCAATCTCGTCCTCGTTCAGGCCGGAAGACGCTTTAATGGTGATCTTCTGCTCTTTACCGCTGTTTTTGTCCTTCGCCGACACGTGCAGGATACCGTCGGCATCGATGTCAAAGGTCACTTCAATCTGCGGCATACCGCGTGGCGCAGCCTGAATGCCGTCCAGGTTAAACTGGCCCAAAGACTTGTTGTCGTTGGAACGCTTGCGTTCACCCTGCAGCACGTGAATCGTTACCGCAGACTGGTTGTCTTCTGCCGTCGAAAACACCTGGCTGTGCTTGGTTGGGATGGTGGTGTTCTTGCTGATCAGCGATGTCATCACGCCACCCATGGTTTCGATACCCAGCGACAGCGGGGTCACGTCCAGCAGCAGAACGTCTTTAACATCACCACCTAACACACCGCCCTGTACCGCAGCGCCTACGGCAACCGCTTCGTCCGGGTTCACATCTTTACGTGGCTCTTTACCGAAGAACTCGGTCACTTTCGCCTGAACCAGTGGCATACGTGTCTGACCACCGACCAGGATGACATCGTTGATGTCAGAAACTGACAGTCCGGCGTCCTGCAGTGCCACTTTCAGCGGCTCGATAGAGCGCGCAACCAGATCTTCAACCAGTGATTCCAGTTTAGAACGGGTCACTTTAATGTTCAGGTGCTTAGGACCGGTTGCGTCCGCCGTGATGTACGGCAGGTTGGCGTCGGTCTGCTGCGCAGAAGACAGCTCGATCTTCGCTTTCTCTGCCGCTTCTTTCAGGCGCTGCATCGCCAGCGGATCGTTGTGCAGATCGATACCCTGATCTTTCTTAAATTCCGCGACCAGATAGTTGATCAGACGGCTGTCGAAGTCCTCACCACCCAGGTGGGTATCACCGTTGGTTGCCAGCACTTCAAAGGTTTTCTCGCCATCAACTTCATCGATTTCGATGATAGAGATATCGAATGTACCGCCACCCAGGTCATAGACCGCGATGGTGCGGTTGCCCTGGCCCTTATCCAGACCGTACGCCAGTGCCGCGGCGGTAGGTTCGTTGATGATACGTTTGACTTCCAGACCTGCGATACGGCCGGCATCTTTGGTCGCCTGACGCTGCGCATCGTTGAAGTAGGCTGGAACAGTGATAACCGCTTCAGTCACTGGCTCACCCAGGAAATCTTCAGCCGTTTTCTTCATCTTTTTCAGGACTTCCGCAGAAATCTGCGGCGGTGCCATTTTCTGGCCTTTTACTTCCAGCCATGCGTCGCCGTTATCGGCACCCACAATTTTGTATGGCATGATTTTGATATCACGCTGCACTTCTTCGTCCTGGAAGCGACGGCCGATCAGGCGCTTAATCGCAAACAGAGTATTCTGCGGGTTGGTGACGGCCTGACGTTTAGCCGGTTGTCCGACCAGAGTTTCCCCATCCTGGGTGTAAGCGATGATCGAAGGCGTGGTGCGATCGCCTTCCGCGTTTTCAAGTACGCGCGCTTTAGTGCCGTCCATGACCGCAACACAAGAGTTGGTTGTACCCAGGTCAATACCAATAATCTTACCCATCTAAACATCTCCCACTTAAATTCGTTGCCAGTTTGGGTTGTGAACCTTTTATGTGGGCAGGTTGTTTACATTCAACCCAACCTCACATGCTTTTTTTTACAACGTTCACAACGCTCGATGACAAGTAAATGGGGTCGCTTAGAAGCGCATCAAGGGTTAAATGAAAAAAAATTTTCAACGAAAGAGCAGGCCAGCGAAAAGGTTGGACGGAATACGCTGAAACGGCCACGGCAGAACCCCCCTCTCGCACTGAGCCGAGCTTTTTTTGAGCAATACGGCAAAGGGGGATGAAACGGCCATTACGGCGATGCTTCCTGGCTTCTGGCGAAGGAGAGAGTAACAAACCAGACAAAACGCCGCTGTTGTCAGGTATGCCGGAGGGCTGTGGAACGAAAACGCGGAGCCCGGCTCCGCGTGCGTTTTTATGCCTGTTTTATCCCGTCACACAGATTCGGCTCATGGCTGATATCCTGTCTGAGCCAGAGACCGGTCAGCAACCCCACCAGCGCAAGCGCCATGACATACCAGCCGGGTGCCATGGTGGAAACGTTCATCAGCAGCGTCACGCAAATCGGCGTCAGGCCACCAAATACCGCATAAGAAAGATTATAAGAGAACGACAAGCCGGTGAAACGCACCTCAGCAGGGAACGCACGGACCATCACAAAGGGCACAATACCCACGACGCCCACGCTAAAGCCCACCAGCCCATAGAGCTGAAACAGGTAATCAGGATACTGAGGTGCGAGGGAATAGAACATGCCGCTACACAATGCCAGCAGCATGCTACCGAGGCTTAACGTCCGACTGGCACCAAAACGGTCCACCAACAACCCGGCAACAATGCACCCGATACATAACATGATAATCGCGATGCTATTGGCCTTTAACGTAAGCGCCGGGGCCATACCATGCTGTTTCTGCAGCCAGACCGGCGCCATTAAAATCACCACCACGATGCAGGCAGACAGCATCCAGGTCAGCAGAATCGAAATCACGACCGATTTTTGATGTTTAAGGATGACGGTTTTCAGCGGCAGCTCCTGCGCCAGCGTTTTACGCTGCTGCATTTCAATGAAAACCGGCGTCTCATGTAGCCAGCGGCGAAGATACATCGCCCCCAGGCCAAACAATCCGCCCAGGAAAAAAGGAATGCGCCAGCCGCCATCATGAATGGCCTGCTGGGTCATGGTGGTATTAATTAAGGTTGCCACGACCGACCCTAACAGGATGCCGATAGTGAGTCCGGCGGTCAGCGTGCCGCATGCGATTCCAATACGTTTGTAGGGCACGTGCTCCGCCACAAAAACCCATGCGCCCGGCACTTCCCCACCAATCGCCGCGCCCTGTAGCATGCGCATCAGCAGCATTAACAGGGGGGCCGCCAGGCCAATCGCGTCCCAGCCAGGCAGTGCGCCCATAGCCAACGTGGGCAGCGCCATCAACAAAATACTCAGGCTGAACATTTTTTTGCGTCCCACTTTATCGCCAAAGTGGGCCATGATGATGCCGCCCAGCGGACGCGCCAGATAGCCCGCAGCAAAAATAGCGAATGTCTGGAGCTGACGTAGCCATTCAGGAATATCGCTGGGGAAGAAAATCTCGCCGATCACCGCAGCGAAAAAGACGAAAATAATAAAGTCGTAAAATTCCAGCGCGCCACCCAGCGCCGCGAGTGCCAGCGTTTTGTAGTCCTGGGGTTTCAGGCGCGGTATCTCAAGTGTGGTCATAAGCGTCCAGAGAAAGTGAAAAACGTTGTAAATATTTGCTTACTATACCGTCAATTTATCACCACACCAGCGAGCCTGTAGCTTATTCCTGAAAAGCAAAATATTTAGTTATTTATCTCACGTATCGCGCTTTTGGGGCGAAAAGCTGCTACCACATCCGCGTGCGTCTCCACGTAAGGGCCTTCCAGAAGCTGTAAACAATAAGGTACAGCCGCAAAAATGCCCGGAACCTGTATCTTGCCCTGATCATCTTTCAGGCCTTCAAGGGTTTCCCTGATGGACTTCGGCTGGCCGGGCAGATTGAGAATGAGCGACTGTTTACGGATTACCCCTACCTGACGCGACAGAATGGCAGTCGGCACAAACTGCAGGCTGATTTGCCGCATCTGCTCACCAAACCCCGGCATCTCGCGATCGGCAACGGCCAACGTTGCATCGGGCGTAACATCACGACGGGCCGGGCCTGTCCCACCGGTGGTCAATACCAGGTGGCAAAAACGCTCATCGACCAGCTCGCAAATCGTCTGTTCTATCATGGGCTGTTCATCGGGCACCAGTCGCGTTTCCACTTCAAAGGGCGTGCTGATCGCGCTGTTCAGCCAGGCTTCCAGGGCAGGGATCCCCTGATCCTGATAAATCCCGTTCGCGGCGCGATCGGAAACCGAGATCAATCCGATACGTAATGTGTTCATGATGATATTCGCTGTGATATACCGCAGTGCGGTGCATGGGGAAGGAGGTACTAAGAAGAATAACAAACGGTGGCGGAAAGGGAAAACCGTGGCGACAGCGCCGCCACGGTAAAACGATTACAGCATTTCTGCCAGCATCTTCTCAAGCTTGCCCTGGTCGATGGCAAAATTACGAATGCCTTCGGCCAGCTTGGTCACGGCCATAGGATCCTGATTGTGCTGCCACAGGAACTCAGATTCTGTCATCTTAGCCGGACGCGCTTTAACTTCACCCTTATAGCTCAGCTTACGCTCCAGTGTGCCTTCACTCTCCGCCAGCTCTTTCAGCAGCGCAGGCGAAATGGTGAGACGGTCACAACCGGCCAGTTCGATGATCTCACCGACGTTACGGAAGCTGGCGCCCATCACTACGGTTTCGTAACCGTGCTGCTTGTAGTAATCGTAGATTTCAGACACGGAGATCACGCCAGGATCTTCGTGTGGCGCGTACTCTTTCTTATCCGTGTTGGCTTTGTACCAGTCAAGGATACGGCCAACAAACGGCGAAATCAGGTAAACACCCGCTTCAGCACAGGCACGCGCCTGAGCGAAGGAGAACAGCAGGGTCAGGTTACAGTTGATACCTTCTTTTTCCAGCTGCTCTGCGGCACGAATGCCCTGCCAGGTGGAGGCCAGTTTGATCAGGATACGATCGTTGCTGATACCGGCATCGTTATACAATTTAATCAGGCTGCGAGCTTTGGCAATGCTGGCTTCGGTGTCATAAGAAAGGCGAGCATCCACTTCGGTGGAGATACGGCCCGGCACCAGCTTAAGAATTTCCAGGCCGATGTTAACGGCCAGCTTGTCGGATACCAGCTGCAGCTGTTGTTCTTTATCGCTGCTTTGCTGACGCGCCCAGGCGATCGCTTCATCAATCAGTTTGCGGTATTCAGGGATTTGAGCAGCATTGAGAATCAGAGAAGGGTTGGTCGTTGCGTCCTGAGGCTGATACAGCTTCATCGCTGCGATATCACCAGTGTCGGCCACTACGGTGGTCAGTTGACGCAGGGAGGTCAGTTTGTCCGTCATGTTTTTTCTCTTAGTTAACTGTCAGGGTGATAAAAGGCTGTTGGGATAATATCACGCGGTAACGGTGGTGCAAGGTCAGGGAATGCCGTTTACGATAGCGCGAACAAATAGGAGTGATTTGCCGATCTTTGCGGCTTTTTTGCTACACTCGCAGGCAACAATTACAGGCTAACCCCTTAAAAAAGGGACTCATTGAGGAAGCGACGATGTTGATGGTGATTTCTCCTGCCAAGACGCTGGATTATGAAAGCCCCCTGACGACGCAGCGTTTTACCCAGCCCGCGCTGTTAGAAAAGTCACAACAGCTGATTGAAATTGCGCGTAAGCTCTCGCCGGCACAGGTCGCTTCACTGATGAGCATTAGCGACAAGCTGGCGCATTTAAACGCTGACCGCTTTAACAGCTGGCAGCCGGATTTCAATCTGAAGAATGCCCGTCAGGCTATTCTGGCGTTTAAAGGTGATGTCTATACCGGTTTACAGGCCGAGACGTTTAGCGAGCAAGATTTCGACTTTGCCCAGCAGCATCTGCGTATGCTGTCCGGACTTTACGGCCTGCTGCGTCCGCTGGATTTAATGCAGCCCTATCGGCTGGAGATGGGTATTAAACTGGCTAACCCGGCCGGTCAGGATCTCTACAGCTTCTGGGGCGATCTGTTAACGGAAAAACTGAACGATGCGTTGACCAGTCAGGGCGATGACGTGCTGATTAATCTGGCTTCCGATGAGTACTTCAAAGCCATCAAACCTAAGAAACTGCAGGCGCGCCTGATTAAACCGGTCTTTCTGGATGAGAAAAATGGCAAATTCAAAGTGATCAGTTTTTATGCGAAAAAAGCGCGGGGACTGATGAGCCGTTACATCATTCAGAATCGCCTGACGAAGCCAGAGCAGCTTACGGGGTTCGACGTGGATGGCTATGCTTTTGCGGCTGAGGAAAGCCGTGAGAATGAGATGGTGTTTAAACGCGCCGAACGGTAACCACAGCCCGACGCATTAACGCTGCAAAAGCGATGAGGTGGTCATCCCACCTCATCCTGACTGACAGCGCATTACTTGAGCAGAAACGCCCGCAGCTGGGCAAAATCTGCGCCCATCTGATGCGACAGCAGGGGCAGATCCGCGCGTTCAGCCAGCTCAGCAGGCAATGCCAGTTTCTGATCCAGAATGCTTTCCACGCTCTCCAGGAACTTAGCCGGATGGGCCGTTCCGAGGAATAAACCAAACTCCCCTTCCTGCAGCTGGTCACGCAACAGACGCCAGGCAATGGCCGCATGCGGCTCAGATACGTAACCCAGCTTAGCCAGTTCGCGCATCGCTTCACGCGTAACATCGTCCGTTACCGCACCGTAAGCCAGATCGCTCAGACGCCAGGTTTTGCGGCGGAACAGCTCCTCCACACGTGGCCAGTTGTTTGGCTGGCTAACGTCCATAGCGTTCGACAGCGTCGCCACGGTGGCGTTAGGCTGCCATTCACCGTTGCCCAGGAAACGTGGCACCGTATCGTTGGCGTTGGTCGCGGCGATAAAGCGTTTAATCGGCAGGCCCAGTGATTTCGCCAGCAGGCCGGCCGTCAAATCACCAAAGTTTCCGCTTGGCACGGAGACCACCAGCTGATTACGCTTCTCCTGCGGCAGTTGGGCAACCGCTTCGAAGTAGTAGCAAATTTGCGCCAGCAGACGGCTGATGTTAATTGAGTTAGCGGAGTTCAGGCCTATTGCTTTTTTCAGCGCCTGATCGTCAAACGCCTGCTTAACCAGCGACTGGCAGGCGTCAAAATCGCCGTCAATCGCAATGGTTTCGATGTTGCCACCCAGCGTACAGAACAACTTCTCCTGCAACGGGCTGATTTTCCCCTGCGGATAGAGGATGACAACACGCACATTCTCCATGCCGTAAAAGGCGTGAGCCACGGCAGCACCGGTATCGCCGGACGTCGCCGTCAGAATGGTAATTTGCTCATCGGACCCGCTGACGTATGACAGCATCTGCGCCATGAAGCGGCCGCCAAAATCCTTGAACGCCAGCGTCGGACCGTGGAACAACTCCAGGCAGGCAATGTCGTCGCTGACGGCCTTAACCGGCGCCGGGAAGGTGAACGCGGTTTTCAGGCGTTCAGTCAGCTGTGCTGCCGGGATTTCATCCCCGATATAGGCTGAAAGGATCTTACTGCTGCGGGTAACAAAATCCATTTCCAGCATGGCATCGATGTCGGTCAGTTCAAACTCCGGCAGTTCGAGCGGAAAAAACAGCCCTTGCTGTGAACCCAGACCTTGTTTCACCGCCTGGGCGAAGCTGACCTGCTCGTTATGATCCTTAAGGTTGTAGAGTTTCATGCGTTATCCCAGTTTACGTGCGCCAGCCGTATCAAGACGGCAGATATGGACGAAGCCTTCATCGTTCTGCAGATAGTGCTGGCTCAGCCAGTCGGCCATCTGCTGCGCCGTTTCCATCTGGTTGCAAACGGCAAATAGCGTGGGGCCAGAGCCCGATATTCCACAGGCCAGCGCGCCAATATCCTGCGCGGCCTGGCGAGCCTCGGCAAAGCCCGGTAACAGCTGAGTACGATAAGGCTCAGCAATGACATCCTGCATAAGTTTAGCCGCCAGCGCGGGTTGGCGCGTATGACAGGCGTGAACAAAGCCTGCCAGCAGACGACCGTGTTTGATGCAGTCTTGCTTTGCATACTGCGCAGGTAAGATCGCCCGCGCTTCCGCCGTCGAGACTTTAATACCCGGATAGGCCATGACCCACAGCCAGTCGTCAAATCCGGGAACAGCCTGACTGATAATGCCGTTTTCTTCCAGCATCAGCTGAATGCCGCCAAGGAAGCAGGGTGCGACATTATCGTAATGTACGCTACCGGAGATGCGCCCTTCCAGTTCTCCCATCAGGGTCAGGAGCTGAGTTTCATCAAGCGGGTTACCACAAAATTCATTCATTGCCATCAGGCCAGCCACCACGGAGCAGGCGCTGGAGCCGAGGCCGGAGCCGATCGGCATATTTTTTTCCAGCGTCATCGCTACAGGTACGGTTTTGCCAATCGCTTCACAGAAACGCTGCCAGCACTGATAGACGATGTTCTCTTTGGGATCGCTGGGCAGTTTACTGACAAAACGTCCCGTATTGCTCAGGCTGAAGTTTTCGGCCGCCTCGACCGACACGCAGTCACCCAGCAATGTACCATCCACTGGCGATACCGCCGCGCCCAGCACGTCAAAACCCACGCTGACGTTACCGATTGAGGCCGGCGCATAAATTTTTACCATCATTACACTCCCAACTTCCATGACAGTGTGCGCAGCAGATCGGCAAACACGCCCGCAGCTGTCACGTCGTTTCCTGCACCGTATCCGCGCAATACTAACGGAATCGGCTGATAATAGCGGCTGTAAAAGGCCAGCGCGTTTTCGCCATTTTTGACTTTGAAAAGCGGATCGTTACCGTCAACCGCATCGATCTTCACTTTACATGCCCCGCCCTCTTCGATCACGCCAACCAGACGCAGCACTTTGCCTTCAGCACGTGCCTGTTCCACCCTGGCTGCAATCGCCGCATCGGCTTCGGGTAACTGCGCCATAAACTGGTCAACGTCGGCGATGGCATTCAGATGCGCGGGCAGCAGGGGTTCGATTTCAATGTCGCTCATTTCGAGCGAATGCCCCGCTTCACGCGCCAGAATCAGCAGCTTACGCGCGACATCCGTACCGGAGAGATCGTCGCGAGGATCGGGCTCGGTAAAGCCCATCTCGCGTGCCATCCTGGTCGCTTCTGACAACGATACACCTTCATCCAGCTTGCCAAAAATATAGGATAACGATCCTGATAAAATGCCAGAGAATCTGATCAACTCATCGCCTGCATTGAGCAGATTTTGCAGGTTCTCAATGACGGGTAAACCCGCGCCGACGTTAGTGTCATACAGGAACTTACGACGCGATCCCGCCGCCGCCACACGCATCTTCTGATAGTATTCCCACGACGCGGTGTTGGCCTTTTTATTCGGCGTGACCACGTGAAAACCTTCCGCCAGAAAATCTGCGTACTGGTCGGCAACCGCCTGGCTTGAGGTACAGTCCACAATCACCGGATTCAGTAAATGGTACTCTTTAACCAGGCGAATTAAGCGCCCCAGATTAAACGGCTCTTTGGCCTGTTCCATTTCGCCTTTCCAGTTGCGGAGATCGATACCGTGGACATTGGTCAACAGGGCGCGGGAATTGGCGATACCACACACTCGTAAATCGATGTGCTTCTGCTTAAGCCAGGCCTGCTGGCGATGCAGCTGGTCCAGCAGCGCACCGCCAACGCCGCCCACACCGACCACGAAAACCTCGATCACCTGGTCAGTAGCAAACAGCATCTGATGCACGACGCGCACGCCGGTCGTAACGTCATCATTGTTCACCACGACGGAAATTGAGCGTTCAGAGGATCCCTGAGCAATCGCGATAATGTTGATATTGGCGCGCGCCAGGGCAGAGAAGAATTTCGCTGAAATCCCGCGCAGGGTGCGCATGCCATCCCCTACAACCGAGATCACCGCCAGATTTTCGATAACGTCCAGCGCATCCAGTAAGCCATCTTTTAATTCAAGGTAGAACTCTTCTTCCAGCACACGGCGCGCGCGCGCCTGCTCACTCTGAGGAACGCAGAAGCTGATGCTGTATTCGGAAGAGGACTGGGTGATTAACACCACTGAAATCCCGGTGCGTGACATAGTCGCGAACACGCGTGCGGCCATGCCCACCATGCCTTTCATCCCCGGGCCAGACACGTTAAACATCGCCATATTATTCAGGTTGGTGATGCCCTTAACCGGGAATTCATCCTGTTCGCCATTGGCGCTGATCAGCGTACCTGGGGCCTGCGGGTTGGCGGTATTTTTGATCAGACAAGGGATTTGAAACTGGGCGATAGGCGCGATAGTCCGCGGATGCAGCACTTTCGCCCCAAAATAGGAGAGCTCCATCGCCTCCTGGTAAGACATGGATTTGAGCAGGCGAGCATCCGGTACCTGACGGGGATCGCAGGTATAAACCCCGTCTACGTCGGTCCAGATTTCGCAGCAATCGGCACGCAGACAAGCCGCCAGCACCGCCGCCGAATAGTCAGAACCATTACGCCCCAGCACCACCAACTCACCACGTTCATTCCCGGCGGTAAAACCCGCCATCAGGATCATGTTTTCAGCGGGGATCTTACTGGCTTCAATGCGACGGGTTGACTCGGCGATATCAACGGTTGATTCCAGATAATGGCCGATAGCTAACAGTTTCTCGACCGGATCGATGACGCTGACACCGTAACCACGCGCTTCTAATAACTTTTCCATGATCGCAATGGAAAGCTTCTCACCGCGACAGATAATGGCCGCATTGACGCTGTCAGGGCACTGTCCCAACAGGCTGATCCCGTGCAGCACCTGTTTAAGCTGAGCAAACTCGCTGTCTACGCGGCTTTTAAGCCCGTCATAATCGAAACCGGGTTGCGCCTCGGCAAGCCCTTGCAACAGCTCCGCAAAGATGCGCGTCGCGTCGCTGATATTCGGCAACGCATCCTGACCGCTAATGGTTTTTTCGATCATCGCGACCAGATGGTTGGTAATCTTAGCGGGCGCAGAAAGCACGGTGGCAACCTGTCCCTGTTGCGCATTACTTTCCAGAATATCGGCCACGCGCAGAAAACGCTCTGCATTCGCAACCGAGGTCCCACCGAATTTCAGCACTCGCATGATGTCAACTCTCCTGATTTTGAGTCAAAAAAAAACCCGCACTCGTGAGGTGCGGGCTTCTTTTCTGTTTTTCCTGGATGCGTCAGCCCGCCCCTTTACCGATCGTAATGGTAATGGTGGTGGTAATAATTGTGGTGTTCAGGCTGTGATTACGCATTCAGATTTATTTTTCTGTCTGTCATTGATTGTCCATCTGCGTCAAGAAGTAAAGCAAAGCGCACATTAAGTCAACGGTTTTATCTTTTGCGCAAATACAGACCACAATGTTTAGCATGCTGTTAAACCAGGAAAGCCTGGTGAATCGTTTGTTATACCGCGTTTCATTAACATCTGTGACTGGATAGCCACGTTTAACCCGAGGATTTATCTGCCAGCTTTTTTTCCACGTCATGCAACAAACGGTGCAACATGGCACTGTCGCGCTGCTCTAACAGGCCAATACGCTGGTTAATCCAGTCGGCCATTTTATTGTCGTCACTCACCTCTAACCGGCTCAGTAACTGTTCAAACCGCTGGCGCAGGGCATGGAGCTGCTGACCGTCGGCCACCGGGGCGGCAGGCGCAACCACCTGATTGAGCGTCGACAGCTGATAGCAGTAAACCATAACGGCCTGCCCCAGGTTCAGTGAAGGATAATCGTTTGCCATTGGAATGCCGGTGAGGAGGTCAACCTGCTCCAGCTCTTCATTGGTCAGTCCGCTGTCTTCACGGCCAAATACCAACGCCATGCTGTTTACCCACTGACGTTTTTCGCGCAATTGTGCTTCCACCTGCTGCGGCGTTGCATAGTAGCGGAATCTGGCCCGGCTTCGCGCGGTGGTGGCGACGGAAAAGTCGATGTCTGCCAGCGCGTCGGCCAGCGTTTCAAAGGTTTTAATCTTGTCCAGAATATCGCCTGCGCCATGCGCTACGCGGCGGGCCGCCGGCTCTTGCCATGCATCACTGGCAACGATACGCATTTCATTAAAGCCCATGGTTTTCATGGCACGCGCCGCCGCGCCAATATTTTCTGCCCGGGCAGGTGAGACGAGGATAAGAGGAAAAAGCATGATCATTCCATCAGTAAATGTGTACGCTGAGAGTGTAACATGCACCTGCTTTATTGAGGGATAGAGGTGGTTATGTTAAGACTCTGAAATACATGTTAAAACACGTTAAAAAAGGCCAGAGAGCGCCTTTTTATCATAAAGTGCACATTATCAAAACTTTCGAAATAAAAGCCTTTCATTTCAGTCCACTGTAATAGTAAGTTTCTAACATCATCTTTTGTGATAAGCCGGGCTGGCGGGGACAAATATGAGACGTAATGTCAGCCAGCAGGCTATTTTTCGAGATGTTTTTCACAGAAATGTTAACGTGCTACAATTGCATTTGATATAAGTCAACGAAGCGTTGTTTTTATGCTTACCAGTTGTTGTTATTGCTGTTAGGTTGCTGTTAATACAGTTAGTATGTGTTTCAAATTACTATTCCGCAGGGCATGGAATTTTTACCCCGGCAGGCTAGCAAATACGGTTGTTGACCTTGATAAAAGCTTATCAAAATTTACTTTTGTACAACGGTTCAGCAAAGCTTGCCGTTCTCCGCACTGGAGAGCACCTAACCGCTGTACGCCCTGTTTTCAATTTAGTTGGCAAAATTAGGTAGCTAAACATGCAGACCCCGCACATTCTCATCGTTGAAGACGAACTGGTCACGCGCAATACCCTCAAAAGCATTTTTGAGGCGGAAGGTTATGTCGTGTACGAAGCGACCGATGGTGCAGAGATGCACCAGGTGTTGACCGACAATGATGTCAATCTGGTTATTATGGACATCAATCTGCCGGGTAAAAACGGCCTGTTACTGGCACGTGAGCTGCGTGAGCAAGCCAATGTCGCATTGATGTTCCTGACAGGACGCGATAACGAAGTCGATAAAATTCTTGGGCTGGAAATTGGTGCAGACGACTACATTACTAAACCGTTCAACCCACGCGAATTAACTATTCGTGCACGTAACCTGCTGTTGCGTACCATGAATTTGCCTTTACCCAATGAAGAGCGTCGCCAGGTTGAAAGCTATAAGTTTAACGGCTGGGAGCTGGACATCAACAGTCGCTCACTCATCAATCCCAACGGTGAGCAGTACAAACTGCCGCGCAGTGAGTTCCGTGCCATGCTGCACTTCTGCGAAAATCCCGGCAAGATTCAGACGCGTGCTGATTTGCTGAAGAAAATGACCGGACGCGATCTCAAGCCACACGACCGTACTGTTGACGTGACAATACGTCGTATCCGCAAACATTTTGAATCCACGCCAGATACCCCCGAAATCATCGCCACCATTCATGGCGAAGGTTATCGTTTCTGTGGTGACCTGCAGGATTAAACTGGCGCTCATTTAACGCCCTCATGGGCGTTGAATGATTGCCCTAGTGCCACGGCATAATGGGTACGGCGCTTAGCGCATTTTTAGGTGAACCTTCCACCACTTTATCTGAGTAAGCCAGATAAATTAATGCGTTACGCTTGCTGTCAAAGAAACGCACGACCTGCAGTTTCTTGAAGATCAGCGATGTGCGCTGACGAAACACCACATCACCCTGTGCTTTACCTTTGGCAATTTTCTCGCTCAGTTCTACCGGCCCGATTTGCTGACACGAAATCGCCGCGTCTGATGTATCTTCCGCTAACCCCAGCCCGCCCTTGATACCGCCTGTTTTCGCCCGGCTGATGTAGCAGGTGACATTTTTTACGTCGGGATCGTCGAATGCCTCAACCACAATTTTGTGGTCGGGTCCAAACATCTTAAACACGGTGTCGACGGAGCCAATCTCTTCAGCCAGAAGCGGACTGGAAAACAGTAAACCCGCGAAGGTGACGAGCAGGAGACGAGGTATTGTCATTGAGTTACCATTGCAAATGTAATAGATGAGCATGTAATGTACTGTCAATCGATACAATAACCAACGTAAAAAGGGTATAAATTCCCGCGTAAATAGCACAACCATCCCAGTCAAAGCCAAACATGTCTTTAAAGCAATAAGTGCTATTATTCGTCGACTTCATTTAGCTGCGCCACCAGAGTATGAGGATGTTTTATGGACCAAGCCGGTATCATTCGCGATTTGCTTGCCTGGCTGGAGAGCCATTTGGATCAACCACTTTCACTGGATAACGTTTCCACTAAAGCCGGTTATTCTAAATGGCATCTACAACGGATGTTTAAGGACGTTACTGGACACGCCATTGGCGCCTATATCCGGGCACGACGTCTTTCCAAAGCCGCGGTGGCACTTCGCCTGACCAGCCGCCCGATTCTCGATATTGCTTTGCAGTATCGGTTTGATTCACAGCAGACGTTTACACGAGCCTTTAAAAAGCAGTTTAATCAGACACCTGCATGGTATCGCCGCTCGTCTGACTGGAATTCATTTGGTATTCGCCCACCGATTCGGTTAGGAAACGTTCAGCTGCCGGAATCGCAGTTCGTCACCCTTCCAGAGACTGTTCTGGTGGGACAGACACAGAGCTACACCTGTACCCTGGAACAAATTTCCAGCTACCGCGATGAAATGCGCGTCCATTTCTGGAAGCAGTTTCTGCTGGAAACGGATACGGTTCCGCCCGTGCTCTACGGTCTGCACCAGGTCCTTGCCAGTCATGAAAAAGACGATGAGCAGGAGATTCTCTACACCACAGCCGTGCCAACCGACAGCGCGACCAATATGCATTCGGGCCAGAAAGTCGTTCTTGAAGCCGGAGATTACGTTCAGTTCAACTACAGCGGTCCGCGCGTTGAACTTCAGGAGTTTATTCTGTTGTTATACGGTACCTGCATGCCGACTCTGGGCCTGACGCGCCGCATGGGTCAGGACATCGAACGCTTTATTACGCATGGCGGTAAAAAGCGTGGCGAACCGCCTACAGAGATTCGTTGTGAATATCTGATCCCGATTCGCCGTTAATGCCTGGCGTGATGCCGTGCTCATGACGGCATCACCGATTAACGCTGAAGCTCGTCCATCGCGGGTTCGTCGAGGTGGGCGATATCACCCGCCGTTTCCACGACCCAACCCTGTGCCAGCCATGCGCTCTGCTGATGATCAACGCGGGAAATCGAACAGTTGCGCAGGCGCAGGCGACGTTCGGCATAGGCTGGTAGCCCCAGAATGGTGCTGACCAGCACGCCCAGCGCCATGCCGTGGCTGACCAGTAGCGGGCGGCTCCCTGCCGGCAGCGCAAGGCAGGCATTGAGTGCCGCCTGCATACGCTGCGCAAGTTCCGTCATGGATTCGCCCTGAGGAATGCGGCCGCCCTCGCTGCCGTTCACCAGCGAAGCACGCCATCCCTCTTCTTCCGGGCTCAGCTCATCAAGCAATCGTTTTTCCAGTATGCCCATGTTCAGCTCCCGCAGTCGCGGGTCGAAAGTGATATCACAACCACAGGCATCGGCAATGATTTCAGCAGTGCGCCGGGTGCGCCCTAAATCGCTGGAAATAATATGCGTGATACCGGCGCTTTTGATGCGTTCACCGACCTGACGGGCTTGTTGCTCACCTTTTTCCGTCAGCGGACTGTCGGAGTGCCCTTGAATGCGACGTTCTGCATTCCATACCGTTTCACCGTGACGAACAAGATAGACCTGTAGCATGCGTAGTTTCCGTTATACTGCGACCAAAATCGCCTTAATTACCTGAGGGTTCAATTAATTATGTACCATGTTGTCGCAGCTACCATCAATCCAGCGAAGATTCGTGCGATTGCTCAGGCATTCAACGACGTTTTCGGCGAGGGATCCTGCCATATCGAAGGGGTCGAGGTCGAGAGCGGCGTTGCGGCACAGCCGTTAACCAACCTCGAAACGCGAACTGGCGCACGCCAGCGCGTGATGAATGCCCGTCAGGTTCGCCCGGAAGCCGACTTCTGGGTGGCGATTGAAGCCGGAATTGAAGAAGAGTGCGCTTTTGCCTGGATGGTGGTGGAAAACCAGAAACAGCGGGGAGAGTCACGTTCAGCCAGTTTTACCCTGCCGCCAGTGGTGATGGCCGGTTTACATGAAGGACGCGAACTGGGTGAGGAGATGGCGCGCCTCACCGGCATCGACAATATTAAGCACAAAGGCGGCGCAATCGGTACCCTGACCCAGGGCCTGCTCAGCCGCTCCAGCGTTTACCACCAGGCTCTGATACTGGCGCTCTGCCCGCTAACTCATCCGTTCTACCAGCAGTAATCAGCGACGCGTCAGGTGTGCTTCCAGCCACTGCTTCAGTGCCGGAGGCGCCTCTTTCAGGCTGTTTGATCCGCGTGTAATCGTGGCAATCCCCACGCCCAGTTCGTTTTTCAGTTCACGCTGGCTGATGTCGCCATTCAGCAGCGATTCAATGATACGCAAGCGTGTACCAAAGGACTCTCGTTCATCTGGCGTCGTCATCAGCTGTAACAGCGGCAGCGCCTGGTTATCCGCAAAAGCCTGTTGCATCAGCTCAACAAAACGCAGCCAGTGCGCGTCCGTAGCCGGGTCAGTCGTGGATGGCACAGAGGGTTGATTCATGAGAGGCTTCCGTACTCGCTAAAGAGTACGGAAGCTTAACACAGCTAGTAGCGGCGATTCCACTCAGCATCGGACAGGATCTTGTCCGGCTGCCCCAGGAAGTAGCGGTAGTACGCATCATAGGCCAGCACATTCTTCACGTAACCGCGGGTTTCCGAAAACGGAATGGTTTCGATAAAGGCAACGGCGTTGAGATTGCCTGCTGTACTGCCTTGCCAGGTCCGTACACGTCCCGGGCCGGCATTGTAAGCCGCTGAGGCGAATATCCGGTTCTTATCAAACTGCTGATAAACATACTCCAGATACTGCGTCCCGATCTGAATGTTGGTCTGCGGATCGAACAGCTGAGACGCGTTCACATAGCCCGGGATGCTAAACATCTTCACGGTGTGTGTCGCGGTCGCCGGCATAATCTGCATCAGTCCGCTGGCACCCACTGGGGAACGGGCTTTCGGGTTCCAGGCACTTTCCTGACGGGAAATCGCCATCGCATAACTCTGCGGAATGGATTTACCCTGAGTGTTTTGCTTATACAGATCCTGCCATGCCAGCGGGAAACGCTCCTTCAGGCTGTCCCACATTTTCGCGGTGATCGTGGCCTGTACGCTCAGATCCCACCAGTCCTGTTCGCTTGCGTAGCGCGCCAGCATCTGCTGCTGGACATGGGTTTTGCTGCCGATCAGGTTGGCCCACTCGCTGCGTGCCAGATTGTCCATGCCCCAGTACATCAGCTCACGCACGCGTGCGAGTTCTGGCCCCTGGGTGGTTGCCGCGTCAGGTTTGGGTGCTGCATCAACCTGAAGAGGATAGTCCACCCCTAAACGTTGTGCGGCAACCATAGGATAAAAACCGCGCTCTTTCATCAGCTTACGCAGAATATCATCGGCTTCTTCTTTGCGATCTTTTGAATAAAGCAAATCGGCCTGCCAGTACTGCCACTCGTCTTTCTCTTTCGCTTCAACCGGCAGACGAGCAATCCAGGTGTTCAGGCCACGACGATCGTTTTCACTCAGCGCCAGGCGAACCCGCCGTTCAATTAACGCGGTCGATTCGCTGTTCATCACCACCGCATCGCGCCAGCGCGCCTGCTCGGAGGTCAGATCGCTGCCCATCATCCGCCAGACGACAATCTCTTTCAGCGCCTGCTCATCTTCTGGCCCCATTTTTTGTGCGCGCACCAGCTCAGGGATCAGGCTACGGGCCGTTTCCATATCGGCACGGGCGACGCGGTTAAAGGCAAAAATCGTGGCCTGGCGCGTGAAGTCGGTTGCGCCCACGCTGTTGGCAAAGGTCGTGACGGACTGAGGATCTTGCTGCAATGCCAGTAATGCATCCGACATCGTCTTGTAATCGGCAGGCAGCGTTTTGGCCAGGTAGCTGACCAGGCTGTCATTGCCCGCTTTCATTGCCAGGCGGATACGTTCAAGAATGGTGATGGGAGAAAGCTGACCGCTGGCCTGCCACACGGAGAATAGCTTGTCGCAGTCATTTGGCAGGGCCGTGCCGCGCAGCCAGATCGCTTTCGCACCTGCAAAAGCCGCCTGCTGTTGGCCGGTTGACCATTTGGCATAGTACCAGTTACAACGTGCCTGCACCGGCGTGGGCTCGTCGGGGCTAAAGTTAAGTACGCCTTGCCAGTCCTGACGATGCGCCAGTACGTTAACAAACCGCGTTTTCAGCGAGCGCGCTGGCGGCAAAGTCGGATACTTTTGAATAAAATTTTGTACTGCCAGGCTGGTTTCCTGGTCCAGATCCTGCGCCAGCAGACGGTATTCTAAATAAGGATAAAGCGGATAATCCTGTAGCGTCGGTAACAGCTGTTCAACTGTTGCCATCTGATTACTGTCCCAGGCCTGCTTAATTTGTTGATATCGTTGCCGTTGTTGATCAAGCGAATCAGCCCATGCGCTGCCGGCCGTGCTGACCAGGCAGATCCCTATCATCCAGTTACGCCACTTCTCCACGTAAATCTCCTCTGTTGCTGGGCACTGGCTCTGTGCCAGACGTTATTCATGCTAACCAAGGGAAGCCACTCTTGCCATGTTCTTCACAAAATTTACCTTCGCACCGCTTTAACGCACCGTGATGTCACAATGCCTGCGCGACAACTGTGCGTTTTATCATCACATATTCTTATGGCCGTTCGAATTATCTCATTGATTCATAGCATTAAAATCCTGGCACGTCCTTTGCTTTGTTGAATCCCATCTTGTATACCTGTTGGAATTCACTGCATGGCTTCGACATTCGGTTTCACCCTTAATGACTGGCAGCAACGCGTTCGGCAACACCCGGAGCAGGTCTACACGCTGCTGGCTGAACACCTTTCTGAGCTGGATCCAGACGATAATGCGTGGATCTGTCTTGCCACTCCCGCCCAGTTAATGGCGCAAACTGAGCCGCTCCTGGCGCGTTACCAGCAGGATCCGGATGCCCTTCCGCTGTTCGGTGTTCCCTTTGCCGTGAAAGATAACATTGACGTGACTGGCTGGCCGACCACCGCCGCCTGCCCGGCGTTTAGCTATACCGCTGAAGAGGATGCCTTTGTGGTGGCGCGCCTGAAAGCAGCAGGCGCGGTTGTTATCGGCAAAACCAACCTTGATCAGTTTGCTACCGGTTTGGTCGGTACGCGTTCACCTTATGGCGCAGTCAGTAACACCTTTGACCCGGATTTTGTGAGTGGCGGATCCAGTTCGGGGTCAGCATCAGTGCTGGCGCGCGGCCTGGTGGGCTTCTCGCTCGGTACGGATACCGCCGGTTCAGGGCGCGTTCCGGCAGGTTTCAACAACATTGTCGGCCTGAAACCCACGAAAGGATGGTTCTCAGCACGCGGCGTGGTGCCGGCCTGCCGCCTGAACGATACGATTTCGGTGTTTGCGCTAACGGTTGAAGATGCCTTTACCGTGGCCAGCGTGGCCGGCGGTTACGATGAGAAAGATGCCTATTCGCGTGTAGATCCCCGCACGGCACCTGCAGGCATGAAAGCCCGTCCGGATTTCGCCATTCCCGCTGAGCCCGAATTTTATGACGATGCCGCAGCCGAAGCCGCCTGGCATGCTGCGCTCAGCGCGCTAAAGGCGACAGGCGCAACGCTGCATCCCATCGATTTTTCCCCTTTCCGCCAGCTTGCCGAACAGCTCTATCAGGGGCCGTGGGTTGCCGAACGCACCGTGGCCGTGGGCGAGATGCTCAACCAGCCAGACAACATGGATCCGGTCGTCCATGGCATCGTAGCGAATGGCCTGAAGTACAGCGCCGTGGATGCCTGGCAGGCCGAATACCAGCGCGCCGGGTTGACCCGTGAGATTCAGCAGGTTCTGGCCGGATTCGATGCGCTGGTGGTGCCTACCTCGCCAACGATTTACACCCTGGCGGAGATGCAGCAGGAACCGGTGCTCTACAACTCGCATTTCGGCACCTACACCAATTTCACCAATCTGGCCGATCTCGCGGCACTGGCCCTGCCCGCCCCTTTCAGAAATGACGATCTGCCCGCAGGCATTACGCTCATCGCCCCCGCCTGGCACGACCGCGCACTGGCGCAGTTTGGTCTGCGCTGGCAGCACGCGCTGGCCCTGCCCCTGGGCGCAACTGGCCTGCCCCTGTCGTCATCCTCAACGGGACTGACTCCGTCCCACGATCACGTGCGGGTTGCCGTCGTCGGTGCACACCTGACGGGTATGCCACTTAACTTCCAGCTCACGACACGTCAGGCCGTACTGGTGGAAGAAACGCAGACCGCCAGTCTGTATCGCCTGTTCGCGCTGTTAGAGGGCCCCATCAAGAAACCGGGTCTGATGCGTACCGAACAGGGCGCAGCCATTACCGTTGAACTGTGGGATATCCCGCTGGCGCGCTTTGGTGAGTTTGTTGCCGAAATCCCTGCTCCGCTGGGCATCGGCAATCTGACCCTTGCCGATGGGCGCGTAGTGAAAGGTTTTATCTGTGAAGGTGCCGCACTACATGGCGCGCTGGAAATCACTGAATTTGGCGGCTGGCGCAACTGGCTCGCCTCGCTTGGGAGTAAATAATCATGTTCAGCACTGTCCTGATTGCTAACCGTGGTGAGATTGCCTGTCGCGCCATCCGAACACTGAAACGTCTGGGCATCACGAGCGTCGCCGTGTTTTCCGATGTTGACCGCAACGCGCAGCATGTGAAGGAAGCCGATATCGCGATCGCGCTGGGCGGTGATAAGGCCAGTGACAGCTATCTGCGTATCGATAAAATCCTGGCGGCGGCGCAGGAAAGCGGTGCACAGGCTGTCTGGCCCGGTTATGGTTTTCTGTCAGAAAGTCTGCCCTTTGCCGCCGCCTGTGAACAGGCCGGTATCGTATTTGTCGGGCCGACGGCCGCGCAAATTGGCGAATTTGGGCTGAAACATCGCGCCCGCGAATTAGCCGCCCAGGCCGGCGTGCCGATGACGCCGGGCACGCCGCTGCTCAACACGCTTGATGACGCCCTCAGTGCAGCCGAAACGATCGGTTATCCAGTGATGTTAAAAAGCACGGCAGGCGGTGGTGGTATTGGCCTGACGCGCTGTGCTGATGCCGAGGCTCTGCGCAATGCCTGGGAGAGCGTTCGTCGACTGGGTGAACAATTTTTTAGTGATGCGGGCGTCTTTCTTGAACGCTGTATCGATCATGCCCGCCATGTCGAAGTGCAGATCTTTGGTGACGGCAAGGGCACCGTGGTGGCGCTGGGTGAACGCGACTGCTCGCTACAACGCCGCAACCAGAAAGTGGTGGAGGAAACGCCCGCGCCCTGCCTGCCGACGGCAACGCGTGATGCGCTGCTCGCCTCGGCCGTACGCCTGGGTGAAGTGGTGAATTACCGCAGCGCCGGCACCGTGGAGTACATTTACGATGCGCAGCAGGATGCCTTTTACTTTCTGGAAGTGAACACGCGTCTGCAGGTTGAGCATCCGGTCACGGAATGCGTAACGGGCCTTGACCTGGTGGAGTGCATGTTGCGCGTCGCCGCTGACGAAGCTATCGACTGGGAGCGCCTGCAGCAGGCCCCACAGGGCGCGTCGATTGAAGTCCGGTTATACGCTGAGGATCCGTTAAAAAACTTTCAGCCCAGCCCTGGCGTGCTCACCCATGTCTGTTTTCCTGACGATGTCCGCGTGGACAGTTGGGTAACGACCGGGAGCGAGGTATCCAGCTACTACGATCCGATGATCGCTAAGCTCATCGTCCATGCAGAAACGCGCGAGGCGGCGCTGGCAAAACTCCACAGTGCGCTGAACGCCACACAGTTACACGGCATTGCCACCAATCTTGATTATCTTCGCCAAATTGTGACCACTGACGCGTTCCGCAGCGGCAAGGTCTGGACGCGTTTTCTGGACAGTTTTACGCCCGCAGCAACCGTGGTCGAAGTGCTGCAGGCGGGGACCTTCAGCTCCATTCAGGACGTACCGGGCCGTCTCGGTTACTGGAATATTGGCGTACCGCCATCGGGTCCCATGGACGATTATGCCTTCCGCCTGGCCAACCGCATCGTTGGGAATCATGAAGCCGCGGCCGGACTGGAATTTACCCTGCAAGGCCCGACGCTGCGTTTTCATTGCGCCGCCACCATTGCGCTGACAGGCGCGGACTGTGGCGCCACGCTGGATGGAGAACCTGTCAGTAACTGGCAGCCTTTGACGGTAAACGCCGGTCAAACGCTGGCGCTGGGTCGCGCCCAGCGCGGCTGCCGCTGTTATCTGGCGATCCGAAACGGCTTTGATGTCCCGGAATACCTTGGCAGTCGTTCCACCTTCTCTCTGGGCCAGTTTGGCGGGCACGCGGGCCGCACGCTTCGGGTTGCCGATATGCTGCCCGTCTCGCAACCGGCCCTGGCGGCCTGCACCACGCCCGCACCGGTGAGCGCACCTCAGGCGCTCAGCCCGTCGCTAATCCCGGAATATGGCAGTGAATGGCAGATTGGTGTGCTGTACGGGCCGCATGGCGCACCGGACTTCTTTACTCAGGCGGCCATTGATGAATTTTTTGCCAGCGACTGGCAGGTGCATTACAACTCTAACCGCCTGGGCGTGCGCCTGGTGGGGCCAAAACCAGACTGGACGCGTGCCAACGGCGGTGAAGCGGGTCTGCATCCGTCCAACGTGCATGACTGTGAATATGCCATTGGTGCAATCAACTTTACCGGGGATTTTCCGGTCATCCTGACCCATGACGGCCCGAGCCTTGGTGGCTTTGTGTGCCCGGTGACAATTGCCAAAGCCGAACTGTGGAAAGTCGGCCAGGTTAAACCAAGCGATAAAATCCGTTTCCATCCCATCAGCGTTGAGGAAGCCGTCGCGCGGGAAAATGCCCGGTCGCAGGTCATTGACACGCTGCGTCCGCACACCGCGCAGACATTTGCCGTGCCGTCACTGGCCGACAACGCCTTTGGTTCCGGCACCCTGCTTGCCGCCGTTGCCGCCACCGACCGTACGCCTCAGGCGGTATATCGTCAGGCAGGCGATAAATACATCCTGATCGAATATGGCGACAACGTCCTGGATCTGGCCCTCCGCCTGCGCGTTCATCTGCTCATGGAAACGCTGCACGAACAGCCGATAGACGGCATCGAAGAGCTCTCCCCCGGCGTGCGGTCACTGCAAATTCGCTACGACAGCCTCACGCTGTCACAGTCCCGGTTAATGTCCGAGCTGCTGGCGCGGGAAGCCCAGCTCGGTGACGTCAGTACGCTGAAAGTACCATCACGCATTGTCTGGATGCCGATGGCGTTTGAAGACAGCGCCACGCTCGGTGCCGTGGAACGTTATAAAGAAACCGTGTGCGCCAGCGCGCCCTGGCTACCTAATAACGTCGATTTTATCCAACGTATCAATGGATTAGACAGTCGTGATCAGGTCCGCGATACGCTGTTCAATGCCAGCTACCTGATTTTAGGCCTGGGCGATGTTTACCTGGGGGCGCCCTGCGCGGTGCCGGTCGATCCCCGCCATCGTCTGCTCAGCTCCAAGTACAGCCCTGCCCGTACCTTTACCGCAGAGGGCACCGTCGGCATTGGTGGAATGTACATGTGCATTTACGGCATGGACTCTCCCGGCGGTTATCAGCTGGTTGGCCGCACGTTACCCATCTGGAACACCTTCCTGAAGAACCCGCAGTTTAGTGCCGGAGAACCCTGGCTTCTCCGCTTCTTCGATCAGGTGCGTTTCTATCCGGTGACTGAAGAGGAGCTGACGCAGTTACGCGATGATTTCCGTGAGGGCCGCGCCGCACTGCGTATCGAGGATACTGAATTTGATTTTGCCGCCCACCAGCAGTTTCTGGCGGCGAACGCCGACGACATTGCGGCGTTCCGTCAGCGGCAGGCGGCAGCATTCGAGCAGGAGGTCAGGCTCTGGTCACAGGAAGCGCCTGAAGCGCCAGCCCACGCGGAGGTGGTGGCCGATGCGCCTGTTGAGGATGACAGTGCGCAGGCCGTGCAGGCAGACATGAACGGCAATATCTGGAAAGTGCTGGTGCAGCCCGGCGACACGGTGAGCGAGGGACAGACGTTGGTGATTGTTGAGGCGATGAAAATGGAGCTGGCGATTACGGCCCCTTGCGCAGGTCAGGTGAAACGCGTGGCCTGCCAGGCCGGTCGCCCTGTCAGTCCGGGCGATACGCTGCTGTGGCTGGAATAAGGAGAACCGATGACGACGCGATCAACGCGCAGCAAAGCCCGTCCGGAAGCGCTGGCAGAACGTGTTTACCAGGCGCTGAAAAACGACATTTTTGAATTTCGCCTGATGCCCGGTGACCGTTTTAGTGAAAGTGAGATTGCCGAGCGCATGGCGGTCAGCCGCACACCGGTCCGCCAGGCCTTGTTCTGGCTGGAGCGAGAGGGCTACGTCGACGTGTGGTTTCGCAGCGGCTGGCAGGTAAAAACCTTTGATTTTGCCTACTTCGAAGAGTTGTACGATTTGCGCACCGTACTGGAGTGCGAAGCCGTGAAGCGACTGTGCGAACTGCCCTCGGCGCAGTGCGCCGCCCGGCTGCGCGAGCTGTATCAGTTCTGGTGTGATGCCGCCCGGCTGGAAGATGGCAAGGTCGTCTCGCAGCACGATGAGGCGTTTCACATGACGCTGGTCGCCGCCGCGGGCAACGCCGAAATGGCGCGCATCCATGCCGAATTGACGGAGAAAATCCGCATTATTCGTCGCCTCGATTTTACCCGGGAAGATCGTGTCGCGGCGACGTATCGCGAACATGCGCAGATCTTACAGGCCATTTTGTTACAGCAGACCCAGGACGCCCGTCAGATCCTGACCGAGCACATTGCCGTCAGTAAAGCGGAGGTCAGAAAAATTACGCTACACATGCTCCAGCAGGCCCGGCTCCAACCCATTGAATAACGTATCCATAACATTAGGGGTTTATCATTGATGAAAAGACGTTCATTGCTTAAAGCTTTTGCCCTCTCGGCTACCGTCGCCAGTCTGGGATTCGCCTGGAGCGCTCAGGCGGCTGAGACCATCAAAGTGGGCATCATGCATTCGCTTTCCGGCACCATGGCTATCTCTGAAACGCCGCTCAAAGATGTCGCCCTCATGACCATCGATGAAATCAACGCCAAAGGCGGGGTACTGGGGAAAAAACTGGAGCCCGTAGTGGTGGATCCGGCCTCAAACTGGCCATTGTTTGCTGAGAAAGCCCGTCAACTGCTGACCCAGGACAAGGTGGCTGTGGTATTTGGCTGCTGGACCTCCGTGTCGCGCAAATCCGTGCTGCCAGTGTTTGAAGAGCTGAATGGCCTGCTTTTCTATCCGGTGCAGTACGAAGGCGAAGAGATGTCGCCGAACGTCTTTTATACCGGTGCCGCGCCGAATCAGCAGGCGATTCCGGCAGTGGAGTACCTGATGAGCGAGGATGGCGGTGGCGCCAAACGCTTCTTCCTGCTGGGAACCGATTATGTGTATCCCCGCACCACCAACAAAATTTTACGTGCATTCCTGCATTCAAAAGGCGTGCAGGATAAAGATATCGAAGAAGTGTACACCCCGTTTGGCTACAGCGATTACCAGACCATCGTGTCAAATATCAAAAAGTTCGCCGCGGGCGGCAAAACCGCCGTGGTCTCGACTATCAATGGCGATTCCAACGTACCATTCTACAAAGAACTGGCTAACCAGGGCATCAAAGCCACCGATATTCCGGTCGTGGCCTTCTCGGTCGGTGAAGAGGAGCTTCGTGGGATTGATACCAAACCGCTGGTCGGTCAGTTAGCCGCCTGGAACTATTTTGAATCCTTAGATAACCCGACCAACGCCAAATTTGTTGCCGATTATCGGGCTTACGCGAAAGCGCACAATCTGCCGAATGCCAGCACCGTGGTCACCAATGATCCGATGGAAGCCACCTACGTAGGCATTCACATGTGGGCGCAGGCCGTCGAGAAAGCCGGCACAACCGACGTGGACAAGGTGCGCGCCGCCATGGCCGGTCAAACCTTCAAAGCGCCAGATGGTTTTACCCTGACGATGGATCAGACCAACCACCACCTGCATAAACCCGTGATGATTGGCGAAGTCGAAGAAAACGGTCAGTTCAACGTCGTATGGCAGACGGACAAACCGGTACGCGCCCAGCCCTGGAGCCCGTACATTCCCGGCAACGATAAAAAACCGGATCATCCAGTAAAAACCACACAGTAGCCATGATGCCGCCCTCGCACGGGTTGTGAGGGCGGCCGTCGGGATATTCTATGATCGCCCATTTGATGAGGCTCACCATGATGCTTCGCCTGAGTTTTTTAGGTTTACTGTTGCTTCTGCCGCTGTTTGCCTGCGCCGGACCTGCCGCAGACTTTGTCGCAGCCAGTCGAACCCAGCAGGCAGACCTGCTGCAACAGTGGGCCGCTGCGCCAGATGCGCGCCGTTTACCGCTGCTGGAAGCGCTGAAAGCCGAAACCGTGGTCACCGATCAGGATCACCATCCGTTTAGCAAAACCGGGGACAGTCTTCAGCCGCTGGATGACGCCTCACAGCCCAACGGCGACGTAAAAAAGCTTTTTATGAACAACCGCCTGCGCGTACTGATTGCCAGCGCTCTCGCCGCCCACCAGTTGGTCAGCCCTGATGCCAGCGTACGCCTGCGCGCAGCGCAACAGTTGCAAAATGATGCAGCCGCCGATCTGCTCCCGCTGATAGAGAAACGCCTGAGTGTTGAAAAGGATCCTCAGGTTCATGCTGCGCTGGCCATGACGGCGGCCAACCTGCAACTGACCAGCCCGCAGCCGATGGTGCGACTGAGAGCAGTGAAACTGCTGGGTGAATCCAGTGATCCTAATACTCAGGCCAGCCTGCAGCGCCTGACGCAGCCGACAACCGAGCCCGATGAAACCGTACGCGAGGCGGCAACAGAAAGCCTGCAACAGATTAAAAGCCGCCTGATGTGGGGCGATCTGTTGGGTCAGGCGTTTAGCGGCCTGTCGCTGGGTTCGATACTGCTGCTTGCCGCCCTGGGTCTGGCGATTACCTACGGTCTGCTGGGGGTGATCAATATGGCGCACGGGGAAATGTTGATGCTGGGCGCGTACGCCACCTGGATGGTGCAAAACCTTTTTCAGCAGGTCGCGCCGCAGTATATCGGCTGGTATCCGCTGCTGGCGTTGCCGGTCGCGTTTCTGATGACGGCAGCCATTGGCATGGCGCTGGAGCGCACCATTATCCGTCACCTGTATGGCCGCCCGCTGGAAACCCTGCTCGCGACCTGGGGCATCAGCCTGATGCTGATTCAACTGGTGCGCATGCTGTTTGGTGCACAGAACCTGGAGGTCGCCAATCCCGACTGGCTGTCGGGCGGGTTGCAGGTCCTGCCTAATCTGGTGCTGCCCTGGAACCGCATTGCAGTCATCCTGTTCGTGGTGTTTGTGCTGATACTGACCTGGCTGCTGCTTAACCGGACGCGGCTGGGGATGAACGTACGCGCCGTCACCCAAAACCGGGCCATGGCCGACTGCTGTGGCGTGCCGACGGGCCGGGTCGACATGCTGGCATTTGGCCTGGGTTCAGGGATTGCCGGGCTGGGCGGCGTGGCCCTGTCGCAGTTGGGGAATGTCGGGCCAGAACTGGGCCAGGGCTATATCATCGACTCGTTTCTGGTGGTGGTGCTGGGCGGGGTTGGCCAGCTTGCCGGAACGGTGGTGGCCGCGCTGGGGCTGGGCATTCTCAATAAAGTGCTGGAGCCACAGATTGGTGCCGTGCTGGGGAAAATCCTTATTCTGGTGATGATTGTGCTGTTTATTCAAAAACGTCCGCAAGGATTGTTTGCGGTGAAAGGAAGGGTAACTGACTGATGACGCAACCCATCTCCTTACGACTGGCTCGTCAGGCCCCGCGCCTGACGCTGAGTATTGGCGCACTGGTTACGCTAATGCTGCTGATCATGCCATTTCTGGCGCTGCTACCGGCAACGCATCCGCTGGCGATCTCTACCTATACCTTAACCCTGGTGGGTAAAATTCTGTGCTATGCCGTGGTCGCGGTGGCGCTGGATCTGGTGTGGGGTTATGCCGGTTTACTCTCTCTGGGTCACGGACTGTTTTTTGCGCTGGGTGGTTATGCGATGGGCATGTACCTGATGCGTCAGGCATCCGGTGACGGGCTGCCCGCGTTTATGGCCTTCCTGTCCTGGGATCGGCTGCCGTGGTTTTGGACAGGGACCCAGCATTTCGCCTGGGCGCTGTGCCTGATTGTGCTGGTGCCAGGCCTGCTGGCACTGGTGTTTGGCTTCTTCGCCTTCCGCTCGAAAATTAAAGGCGTGTATTTCTCTATCATGACCCAGGCGCTGACCTATGCCGGCATGCTGCTGTTTTTCCGCAACGAAACCGGTTTTGGCGGCAACAACGGCTTTACCGGTTTTACGACCCTGCTGGGTTTTAGTGTTACCGCGACCGCCACGCGCATCGGCTTATTTATTGCCACCGTCCTGCTGCTGTTAGCAAGCTTAGGTCTGGGCTTCGCACTGGCCCGCAGTAAATTTGGCCGGGTGCTGACGGCGGTCCGTGACGCGGAAAACCGTCTGATGTTCTGCGGTTACGATCCCCGTGGCTTTAAGCTGTTCGTCTGGACACTGTCCGCCGTGTTATGCGGCCTGGCAGGGGCGCTCTATGTCCCACAGGTGGGCATTATTAATCCCGGTGAAATGTCGCCGACTAATTCCATCGAAGCCGCTATCTGGGTCGCACTTGGCGGGCGCGGCACCCTCATTGGTCCACTGCTCGGGGCCGCCATCGTCAATGGCGCGAAGAGTTTTTTCACCGTGGCCTTTCCGGAGTACTGGCTGTTTTTCCTGGGGATGATGTTTATTTTGGTCACGCTGTTTCTGCCGCGTGGCGTGATTGGCTTACTGCGCCGGAGAAAAGATGACTGAGCACCCGTATACCCAATCATTTCCCGCCGATCGTCATCGTGTTCAGCGCGATCCGGTGCTGCAACTGGAAGCCGTCACCGTCTCTTTTGATGGTTTTCGCGCCCTGTCCGATCTCTCCTTACAGATCGGCGTGGGCGAACTGCGCTGTGTGATCGGGCCTAACGGCGCAGGAAAAACCACACTAATGGATGTGATTACCGGCAAAACACGACCGGATAAGGGCCGGGTCATTTACGATCAGGATAATGACCTGACCAGCCACTCCCCCGTTGAGATTGCCCGTCGCGGTATCGGACGCAAATTTCAGAAACCCACGGTGTTTGAAGCGCTGACGGTGTTTGAAAATCTGGAAATTGCCCTGAAAACTACCAAAACCGTTTGGGCCAGCCTGCGCGCACGGCTTAACAGCGAGCAGCGGGATCGGATTGACGAGATCCTCGTCCTGTTGCGGCTCACGGGTTCGCGTCACCGCCAGGCGGGCCTGTTGTCGCATGGGCAGAAACAGTTTCTTGAGATCGGCATGCTGCTGGTGCAGGAGCCGCACCTGCTTCTGCTGGATGAACCTGCAGCCGGCATGACCGATGCGGAAACCGCCTATACCGCCGAGCTGTTCCGTAGCCTGGCAGGGAAACACTCACTCATGGTGGTTGAACACGACATGGGCTTTGTGGAAACCATTGCCGATTACGTCACGGTTTTGCATCAAGGCAAGGTGCTGGCGGAAGGTTCGCTGCGCGAGGTTCAGGCCAACGAGCAGGTCATCGACGTTTATTTGGGGCGCTAAATGTTACAGGTATCTGAACTGCATCAGTATTACGGTGGCAGCCACATTCTGCGTGGCCTGTCCTTTGAGGTTAAACAGGGCGAAGTCACCTGCCTGCTCGGCCGCAACGGTGTAGGGAAAACCACGCTGCTGAAATGCCTGATGGGATTAATTCCGGCCAAATCGGGTGAGGTACGCTGGCAGGACAAGCCGATCGGGACGCGCAAGCCGCATCAGCGCGTCCAGTCCGGCATCGCTTACGTGCCACAGGGCCGCGAAATTTTCCCCCGTCTCACGGTTGAGGAGAATCTGCTGATGGGCCTGTCCCGCTTCTCCGCCTCACAGGCCAAACAGGTACCCGATGAGATCTATCAGCTGTTTCCCGTGCTGTTCGACATGAAGTCGCGGCGCGGAGGCGACCTGTCCGGGGGACAACAGCAGCAGTTAGCGATTGGTCGCGCGCTGGCAAGTCGTCCGCAGTTGCTGATCCTCGACGAGCCGACGGAAGGGATCCAGCCGTCGGTGATCAAAGAGATTGGCATGGTGATCCGTCAGTTGGCGCAGCGCGGCGATATGGCGATTCTGCTGGTTGAGCAATTCTATGATTTCGCCGCTGAGTTGGCCGACAGCTATCTGGTGATGTCGCGCGGCGAGATTATCCAGCGCGGTCGTGGCAGTGATATGGAGGCGGATAACGTACGCGGTCTGGTCGCCATCTGACATCTTCTCCCCGGCAGGCCAGATCGCCGGCCTGCCTTTACGCTGAAAGTGAAGCGTGTTGAATGTTTCTCCCCCGCCCCGCCCGATACAGCCTGCCCGGAAAGGCTTATCTGACGCACGTTCCACGCGTGTTTACCCCGTTAGCCTGCAATTTCTTTAACAATAACGCTGAAGACATCTTGTAATGCTAAACAGTAAAGACAATAATTCTCATTTGCATTCAATGTAAATAACCTGTTCTTAACACCAATTTTCGCTCCTTTCCTCTGTCGGGAGCGGCGTATCTACCATTTGTAGGGGATAAACAATGAGAATGCCTTTCTGCCGGAAACGGTTAGCGCTGCTGTGCTCCATCGCCATTGCCACACCTGCAGTGACCTTTGCCGCCAACACGCTGGTGGTCACAGCAAAGCCCGAAGAAACGTCGACAACCCCGACAGAAGGTTATACGGCGACCGTCAGTAAAGGCGCAACCAAGACCGATCGTCCGTTGATCACCACCGGGCAGTCAGTCTCGGTGATCACGCGCCAGCAAATGGACGATCAGGGCGCGATGGATGTGAATCAGGCGCTGAATTACACCGCGGGCGCCTTTACGAACTTCGCCGGTGCGGCCACCCGCTACGATACGGTATCGTTGCGCGGTTTCCACGGCGGCGACGTGAATAATATTTTCCTGGACGGCCTGCGGCTGATGAGCGATCCGGGCAGCTACAACGTGCTGCAGGTTGATCCCTGGTTCCTCGAACGCATTGACGTGATCAAAGGCCCCTCCTCTGCCCTGTATGGCCAAACCGTTCCCGGTGGCTTAGTGATGGAGACCTCTAAGCGGCCTCAATACGCGCCTGAAGGACATTTCCGCCTGTCCACCGGCACCCATAACACCAACAGCGCCGCATTTGATTACACCAACGCGATTAACGATCAGTGGGCGTTTCGTCTGACCGGCATCACGCGCAACAGCGATACGCAGTACGATCATACCCGCGAAGAAAAATATGCGATTTCGCCCTCGCTGCTGTGGCAACCGGATGAAGATACGTCACTGCTGTTACGCGCCTATCTGCAGAAAGATCCTTCCGGTGGCTATCACAGTGCCGTGCCGGGTGATGGCAGCATCACCGAGCATAACGGACGTAAGCTCAGCACCGGTTTTTATGACGGCGACAGCACACTGGATCAGTTCAAACGTCGCGAGCAAATTTACAGCGCGGAGTTCGCTCACCGCTTTAATGAAACCTGGGCCTTCCGCTCCAATGCCAGCTATTCCCACTCTAATGTCGATTTGGATCAGGTCTACAAGGTTGGGTGGGATTCACCGCAGTCTGAACTGCTTAATCGCTACTATTCCGGTTCACGTTCTTTACTGAAAGCGTACGCGATCGATAATCAACTGGAAGCCGATTTTGACACGGGTCCTATCGATCATAAGGTGGTGCTGGGCGCGGAATATCATCAGTACACCAATGATTTGCGTAATGCCAGTGGTTTAGCCAGTCAGCTTAACGCGCTGACAGGCCAGGCCGTGGGGACGAATCCGGCTTACGTATTCCAGAACTCACAGCGCCGTTACTACCAAACCGGTATGTATCTGCAGGATGAGATGAAATGGGACAAGTGGCATCTGGATCTCTCCGGCCGCTACGACAGGATCGTGTCTGAAAACAGACAGTACAGCACCGATACGCAATATCGCCGTCAAGACGATCACGTCAGCGGTCGCGTGGCGCTGCTCTATGCATTTGATAACGGAATCTCTCCGTATGCCAGCTACAGTCAGGCCATTACGCCGCAATCGCTTTCCGGACAGGACGGCAACCTGCTGAAGCCGACTACGTCTGAGCAGTACGAGGCCGGGATTAAATACCAGCCCGTAGGCACGTCCGATCTCTACTCAGCAGCCGTGTACGACCTGACGCAAAATGATGTGGGTAACCGCGTGGTGGTAGGCTCTTATTACGAACCGGCCGGGAAAGTGCACTCTCAGGGACTCGAACTGGAAGCCCATAATCAGCTCACTCCGCGCCTGAGCATGCTGGCGAGCTTTACGCTCAACCACGTGCGCTTCAAAGATTCTATCGACGGTAACAACGGTCACACGCCTTACATGACGCCCAACTCAATGGCTTCTGCGTGGGCGAAATACCAGTTTGATGCCGGGATCAGCGTAGGGGCAGGCGTCCGTTACATTGGTCGGCAGTGGGCAGACAATGAAAACACCACCCGTCTGCCTTCCGCCACGCTGTTTGATGCCTCGGTACGTGCCGATTTAGGCGTCTGGAACAGCAGCCTGAAAGGGGCTTTTGTGCAGGTTAACGCGAATAACCTGACCGATCGCGACTATGTCTCCGCCTGCTATGGCACCGGCTTCTGCTACTGGGGGGCAGAACGCACGATCGTTGCCACCGTCGGCTACGATTTCTGATCCTTCCCACAGGCGGCACCAGGCCGCCTGTCTTACCTCAGGCCGTTACGGTGCTGTGTCGCCGCTGTTTTTCGCGCAGAAACGACCGCACCAGTGCCAGCCATAACAGCCCGCACAGCAGATTAATCAGGCTGAACCAGGCCGTTCCGCCACCGAAGTACGCCGCTTTCACCGCTTCAATGCCCAGCGCAAACACGACCATACTGACCATCCCTAACATCGCCGCTACGCTGCCCTTGCCCGCCCGGCTGGAGAACAATGTCAGTCGGTACAGCCCGGCATTCACCATTCCGGTGCCGAATCCGTAAAGGCTCAGGCCCGCCGTCAGCCATGCCGCGTTGCCTGCATTGGTAAAGGTGCCAACAGCGGCCACCGTCAAACCCGCCATAATCGGCCAGGCCCCCAGCCGCAGCGGCTGTTCAACCGGCAGACGGCTGGCAAGCCGGCCCAGCAGCAGATTTCCGGCGATCATCGCCAGAAAGACCGGTAACTGGAGCAGCGCATAATCCATGCGGCTTAGTCCCAGATCGTGAATCAGGATAACGGGAGAAAGCGCTACCCAGGCCAGACAGGGAATCGTCACCAGGCCGATGGCCAGTGAACCGCACATCACCTGGCGGTCTTTTAACAAGGCGTAATAGCCGGCAGCCAGGGACGTCAGCGACACGGAAGTGTTTCTGTCGCCCGCCGCTTCCGGCATCGAGAGCCACAGGCCCGTCAATGCCAGAGCAGACAGAGCGGCAAAAAACAGAAACAGCGTGCGCCAGTCCGCAACAGCCAGAAACGCCGTGCCCGCCAGCGGCCCGACCAGCGGTGCCAGCAGCGCTACGTTAGCCATCAGCGCCATCATCTTTACGCTGAGCGCTTCGTCAAATGCCTCCTGAATGGCGGCATAACCGACTGCACCGATGAAACACAGGCTGATGCCCTGAAGAAAGCGCAGCAGGATAAACTGCCCAATGCTCTGCACCCAGTGGGTTGCGAGGCAGGTCAGCATGAAAAAGGCCACGCCAGCCAACAGCACCGGACGTCGTCCCAGCTTGTCGGATAGCGGGCCCAACAGCCACTGCAACAGCATGCCGCCCATCAGGTAAGCGGTCAGTGACGTGGAGACCCACTCCGGCCCCACGTGAAATGCCTGCGTGACCCGCAGCATGCCTGGCTGAATCATGTCGTGCGCCAGATAGGTGGCAAACTCAAATAACACCAGCGATAAGGGGAACAGGAAATGTCGACGCGTGAGGCGCGAGACCGGTTGAAAAAGAGCCATCGTGAATAATGTCCAGAAAAACGATAAAAAACGCGGTCGCCTGAGCGACCGCGCTGATGTGAAAGGAGGTCATTATCCCGTTACCGCCATTTGGCGATGGGATTCTCCAGCGTACCGGCAAACTTGAGGTTTTCTGCAGGATCGGACAGGTTAATCATCTGCTGATTGTTCGCCAGTTGCAGGCGATTCAGGCAAGAGCGGGTGAATTCGGGCGCAAACATATCGTAGCGGGCGAACTTACTGGCAAGCTGCGGATGGGCCTGCTGATAGTCCTTGACGCACTGCGCCACCCGCTGCCAGAACTGGGTTTCCGACAAGGTATCAGACTGATGCAAAATCGCGCTGATAAAGCGGAAAATGCAGTCGAAGACGTCGGTAAAAATCGACAGCAGCTTCAGATGTTCGGGCACGTCCACCGCCAGCCGCTGCACCTTTTCAGGCAGAACCGCATTCGGATTCATCACCGCAATCTCCTCGCCGATGTCTTTCATGTAGGCGCTGACCGGCACATTGTTTTCCAGCAGCAGAATAAGGTTCTCGCCGTGAGGCATAAACACCAGATCGTGTTGATAAAAGCAATGCAGCAGTGGGCTGAGATAGCAGTTCAGGTAACGGTCAATCCACTGTTCCGCTGGCAGCCCCGAATCGGCGATCAGCGCCGGTAATAACGGCTGCTGATGATGGTCGACATGCAGAAACGCCGCCATGGTCATTAAACGCTGGCCAGGCTGCAGGTCAGTGACCGGATTATCACGCCACAGGGCCGCAAACATTTTCTTGTAGGCAGAGTCGCCTGTGATCGCGCGTTCGTAATGTCGGTTGTGATAGCCCACCGCGGCCACTTCACGCAGGATGCGGAAATCACAACGCTGGAGCCAGCTATCGTTTGCCACCAGCGTTTCCAGCCATTCGTTAATCGCGGGCGTGGTCGCCATATAGTAAGGCGAAAGACCGCGCATAAAGCCCATGTTCAGCACCGACAGCGCCGTTTTCACATAGCGTTTCTGTGGCTGGCTGCGGTTAAAGAAGGTGCGAATCGACTGTTGAGCCTGATAGTGATCCTCACCGATTCCGAGATAAATAATGTCCCGGTGAGCAATATCCGCAGCAAACACCGTCAGCAGTTTATTCTGCCATTGCCAGGGATGGACCGGCATCAGGATATAGTCTTCGGCGGCGACGTCTTTGCTCGCCAGCTGAACGGCGAACTGGTCGAGGGCAGCCTGTCCTAACTCCTCCTGCAACAGCCGCGTATAGCTCAGTTCACTGATGCTGGAGAAGTGAGCATTACGTCGATGTACGGCGACCCAGATCAATCTCACCGGCGTCGCCGCCTCAGGCGCATAAGCCAGATAATCGCGTGCATCAAAACCAATACGGCCGTTATTGGCGACAAAGCAGGGATGCCCTTCCGTCATCGACGACTCCAGGGTCTGGAAGTCCGCCTTCACCAGCGCCAGGCTGTCTGGATTGTTCTTCTGTAGCTTAAACACGCTGCTGCATAAGGTGCTGCTGATCTCTTCCATATAGGTTGCCAACAGCGCCTGAGGAATGCCGATTTGGGCATTGAACTCTTCAATAAACTGCAGCGCATCCAGCGGTAAACGGCGGCCGTTTTCCTGTTTTTGCAGGGAAGCCGCATCGATTTCCCAGTGGTCCAGCGCCAGCCGTTGTGCGGAAAAAACATAGTCTGATTCGCCATTCGGCACGGCCAGCTGGTAACGGCCACTGCCGACATCAACAGGGGTGATCAGCTTCTCGTGCGCGAATTCGGCAATGGCTTTGCGAATCAGTAAACGGTTGGCCTGCAGCCAGTCTTGTCCGGCGAGGTGTGAACCGTTCAACAGCGGTGTGGTGTTATTCATAAGTGAATCCTGCAGTAGGGCCTGCTGATAATCATCGCGCTGGCAGAAAGCCAACCAGGCCGTTTTATGTCCCATATCAATGGTGTGCTGATAGCGAAAACCCGCACGTTTATTCAGGCGATGGATTTTGTCATTGCGCACGTCCGGCTCAACCACCACGCGGTTAACCTCGGGGCGGCTGAACATGTAGTCCATGACCGTGCTGAACACCTGCCAGCTAAACTGGCTGACCGGTTTCACCGCGGGCGCGATCAGAATATGCATGCCGTAGTCGTCTGGCTGGGCGGGATAATGCCTGCCGACCTCATCCTCACTGGCACGATAACATTCGATAAGAAACGCCGGTTCGCCATCGCAGCAGCCGATTAACGCCGCATGGGGATCCTTTGCCGTCAGCTGTTGATAGAATTCGGCGACCTGCTCTGGCGCGTGATCCTGCATTCCCCAGAAGCGGGCGTAGTCGCGCGTGACCCAGCGGTGAATAAGCCTCACATCAACGGGCAGCAGGGGACGAAGGGTAAACTGACCCGCTGGACGGGCCGCAGTGAAAAGTGTGGACTGTGACATATTAGTGTTCCGTTTGGGCCGGGAAAGTCTGGAAGGCGATTTGACGCTCAACGGGATAAACTTCCCGCCCGGTAAGTTCACGCAGGAGCACCGAGTTGCGATAGCAGGCCATGCCAAGATCCGGCGTCACAAAACCATGCGTATGCAGCTCCGCGTTCTGGACGAAGACCTGGTTGTGCAGGTCGATACTGTAATTGCGCTGGACGTCGTAACGGCCCTTCTCATCCCAGCGCAGACGCTGGCTGATGCCTTCGATAAACATCGGCGGGCGATACTGATAACCCGTTGCCATGACCAGGCCCTGAGTACGACGCGTGTAAGCACAATCCTGCTCCTGATGATGCAGCGCGAGTTCACATTCACCACCTGGCAACCAGCGCATGCCGGTAAGTTCAGAATGGGTGAACAGGTTAACGTCTAGCGCGCCATCCAGTTGCTTGACGTACATCAGGTCGTAGATGTCGTTAATTAACGTGCTGTTAATGCCTTTGTAGAGATTTTTGTGGCGCGCGTTCAGCGCATCGCGCTTCTCCCCCGGCAGCGCGTGGAAGTAGTCGACCCATTCTGGCGAGGTCATCTCCAGGGTCAGTTTGGTGTATTCCAGCGGATAAAAACGCGGCGCGCGGGTGATCCAGTTCAGCTGATAGCCAAACCGATCGATGTCCGTCAGCAGATCGTAATAGATCTCTGCAGCGCTCTGCCCGCTTCCCAGCACGGTGAGGGTGCTTTTTTTCTGCAATTCCGCTTTGTCTGCCAGATACTGGCTGGAATGGGTGAAGCGCGACTGGTGCGGTCGGCTGCACGCCGGCAGCCAGGCGGTGGGTCCGGTGCCCAGCACCAGCTTACGGGCCAGCCACTCTTGCTGCTGACCCGTGAGCGTATCCACCGAGCGAACGCAGTAGCACTGTCGGGCATCGTCGTAGCTCACATAATCTACGCGCGTGTTCCAGCGTAAATTACTCAGCTGTGAGCAGGCCCACTGACAGTACTGGTTATACTCTTTTCGCATCAGGAAAAAGTCTTCGCGAATGTAAAACGAATAAATTTTCCCTTTCTGTTTCATATAATTCAGCAGGCTGTAGGGATTGGTGGGATCGGCCAGCGTCACCAGGTCAGCCATAAAGGGCGTTTGCAGATGCGCACTCTCCAGCATCATGCCGGTATGCCAGTCGAATCCCGAATTTTGATCCAGAAAAATACCCTTGAGCCCCTCAACCGGTTCGCTCAGGCAGGCCAGGCTGAGATTAAAAGGACCGATACCAATACCGATAAAGTCATACATCTGGTTGTTCATTGCACCGTTCTCACTGGTTAGCCACGGGTAATGTCACGTCACGCGCCTGTTCTCGACCGTAATGGGCGATCAGGGCGATCACATCTTCAATGTCAGCCAGCGAGGTGGTGGGATTCAGCAGGGTAAATTTCAGGTACTGCCGCCCCTCCACTTTGGTTCCGGCAATCACCGCATTACCGGATCGGAACAGCGCCTTGCGGATACCGGCGTTGATGGCGTCCAGCTGTGCGGGGTTCATGCCAGGGCGTGGCACGAAGCGGAAGATTTGGGTGGTCAGTTCAGGCGCATGCAGAACCTCAATCGCCGGATGGGCGTTCAGCCGCTGATGGGTTGCCTGAGTCAGCGTCAGCAGGGTATCGAATGCCTCACCCAGTGCAGACGGCCCCATGATGCGTAAGGTCAGCCACATTTTCAGCGCGTCAAACCGACGCGTGGTCTGAATACTTTTATTGACCAGGTTTGGCGTCCCTTCCTGCTGGGCGCTAAGCGGATTGAGGTAATCAGCATGGTGCGTCACATGGCTAAGGTGCTGTTTCTCGCGCACAAAGAACGCGCCACAGCTTACGGTCTGGAAGAATGACTTGTGGTAATCCACCGTCACCGAGTCGGCTTTTTCAATGCCGTTGAGGCGCTGGCGATGCTGTTCGGAAACCAGCAGGCCGCAGCCGTACGCCGCGTCAACGTGCATCCAGATACCGTGCTGCTGACAAAGTTTCGCGATGCTTTCCAGCGGATCGATACTGCCGAAATCGGTGGTGCCGCTGGTAGCAACGACGGCGATGGGGATCAGGCCCTGCTCATGACAGCGCACGATCTCCTGCTCAAGCTGCACGCTGTCCATGCGGTAATGGTCGTCATACGCTACGGGGATGACCGCATCGTAGCCCAGGCCGAGAATGGCCATCGATTTCTGGATGCTGAAGTGGCTCAGTCTGGAGGTCAACACGCGCCATTTTGCCGCATCGGCAGGCAGGCCCTGATGTTTGATCAGGTGGCCCGGATGATGTGCGGCGCACCAGCTGTCGCGCGCCAGCAGCATCGCCATCAGGTTCGACTGCGTCCCGCCGCTGGTAAAGATGCCGTCTGCGCTCGCAGGCAGACGTATGCGACCCAGCGTCCAGTCAATCACCTTCTGCTCTATTAGCGTTCCGCCCGCACTCTGGTCCCACGTATCCACGGAGCTGTTGACTGCCGCCATGATCTGCTCGGCCAGCAGAGACGGCAGTACGACCGGGCAGTTAAGGTGCGCCACGTATTTGGGATGGTGGAACCAAACAGCATCGCGCAGATAAAGCGTCCGCAGTTCTTCCAGCGCGGCCTCGTTATTTCCCAGCGGCTGGTCAAGATCGACAGCGCTAAAAGCCGGAGCCAGCTCGTGGGGCAGAATACCGCTGAAGGGTTTTTCAACGCGCTGAACGGTGCTGGAGATCAGCGCCAGCGCCTCTTGCGTTTGCTGATGCCACGCAGGGATTTGCGCGTCGTTAAAGATAAAGTCCTGAGCAGTCAGGACCTCATCAGGCAGATGTCGGCGAGGCACCGACAGATTTTGCTTACGTAACACCATATCCTGTTCCTTTGTTAAAGACGTAAGCCGCCCGGCCACCGTGAAAACAGGGCAGCAGCATGCGCCAGACCGCGCGAGTCAGTTCAGATTCATTAACCTTTAGCCGAGCTGGCTAACCCATGAGATCAAGAAAATTAAGAATTTATGTTTAAAAAAATGATTAAAAACTACATTTTATGTGGTTAATTTGCATTAAACCGTTCATTTTAACGATAATAACAACACTAATAATAATCATTATCATTCAACTTTTAAAAGAGCAAGCATTCTCATAAAGCTGGCTAATGTCTTTTTATGTGATCTTGATCACATAAAAAAGCTTATGTTCGGCGCGGGAAGAGGAAGAGATGGCAAAAATCATCGCCCTCGGCGCCAAACCGCAGACGAAGGGCTCTCAGCCGGGCAAAAAACAGGAGGCGTGACGGCGGGATTCCGACTTGACGCGGCATATCGGTGTGTTTATCCGGACTGACGAGGCTGGCTTCAGTAAGAAGCCAGCGCGAATGAAGATACCGACAGGCTATCCAGCGCGTTTCGCCACCGGGATTATCCGGAGCGCATCGCGCTCCCGGAATTCCAGGGGATCAAGACGATGCAATAACAACAGCCTGTTTCACCAGGTAAGGTTGCGACCCTGAAGCGTCGCCTTACGGGTTTTACAGCAGGCCGGTTTCGACCTGAAAATGGCGCTGCTCGCCGGGCATCAGCGCGATTAACGTTCCGGCGCGCGTTGCCGCAGCAAAGCCTTCAGGACGGCAGGTGGCGGGCAGCACATAGGCAGCAACCTGTTGATCCGCATTGTGCAGTATCCAGCGCGTGGCATGCGGGAACTGCGCAGTAGAAAAGCGCGTCATCAGGGCGTAACCGTCCGGAGAATGGAGTTCAAACTGAACGTTCTCACCGTACTGCGCCAGATGATCGGCAAAGAAGACAATCTCTGGATCGTACATCTCGGGTTGATCCAACCGGCGTAAAGCGGCGGGATCGCCGGCAAGGGAAGCAGTAAAAGCGGTCCATTGCGGCGTGGGCCGCACATGTGCCGGCAGGGAGCGGCGCAGTTGAAATGCCTCATCCGGTATGGTCTGCCTGAACTGCCCCTGCGCCACCCACGCGCTGTTGATGTGGCACATGTACTGTAACGGCATCGGCGCGCCAGCCAGGTTGGTGACGCTCATCTCCAGCAGCAGTCGCGCCTGACTGGCCCCTAATCTTACCGCCGGCGCCGCCCGATAGTGGTGACCAAACCCCTTGATGTATTCGGTTTCGCCCTCCACCGAAAGTCTGTCGCCCTCCAGCACAATCCATGCTGTATCCATGCGTGCGCAGGCCATTTCGCCGTGCAGCGCGTGCGTGTCTTCCGCAGCAGGGCAGCCATTCGCCAGCAGGCCAGAGTGAAAGGCAAAGCAGCCATAGGTATCGATAATCGAATCACCCGGCAGCGGCTGTTTAAAGCGATGCCCCATGGTTAATGCGCGGCCGTCAAAATTCACGTCCCACACCATCTGGCCCAGAAACGGCAACACAATTACCGTGCCCCGTCGGTTGTGAATGCGAATGGCTTCAATGCCCGCAGGATAACGAAACAGCTCGACGCTGAAATCCTCGCTCTCCAGCAGCAGGCCAGGCGTGTAGCTGAACTGTTCGCGACAAAGCGGTAAACGGGTTTTCATCGCCCCTCCTCCACCAGGTTTCCGCTAAGGCGAGGCTGCTTTTTGTGGCGCAGCTCGCCCCAAAAATAGAACCCAACCCATGCGAAACACAGCAGCGACACGCCGAATGCCAGCTGCATCGATCCCAGGTGATCGGAAACAAACCCCTGCAGCGCGGGCACAAAGGCCGCACCCACTATGGACATCACAATAAATGCTCCCGCGACTTCGGTGTATTTACTGTCAACGGTCGCGAGCGTCCCGGCATAGATCGTCGCCCAGCACGGACCAAACAGCACGCTGACAAACACCGCGGCGTAGACTGCTGTGAAATTGGGCACCAGCATCACATAGCCCAGCGTTGCGATGCCAAGGAGTGAAAAGGCGATAAGCACTTTCTCTGGCCGGAAACGCGTCATTAAAATGTTGGCGACAAACTTGCCAATAAAGAAACAGATAAAGCTGTAAATCATAAAGCTGGATGCCTCGCGCTCATTCGCCGCTCCCAACGTAAGCGCCAGACGGATGGTAAAGGACCACACCGCCACCTGCATACCGACGTACAAAAACTGCGCCAGAATACCGCGTTTAAAATGGCGATTTTTAGCCAGATAGTGAAAGGTTTCCCCCAGCGTTGGCAGCGATTTTTCGTTGCTTTGCGGCTTGCAGCGTGGATAGCGGGTGAACATAAATAGCAGCATGACAACCACCAGCACCATCACCAAATATTTATAGGGTTCCAGGGTATGTTCCAGCATCGACAGGCGGAAGGCATGCGCCTGCTCCGCCGTCATGTTTGCCATTTGCGTTTCCAGACTTTCGCCATCCTGAAACACCAGATATTTTCCCAGCACAATGCCCATCAGCGCCCCCACCGGATAGAACGTCTGACTGATGTTAAGACGCAGCGTGGCATGCTGACGCTGTCCAATCATAGAGCTGTAGGTGTTCGCCGCCGTCTCCAGAAAGCTTAACCCAATGGCAATGGCAAAAATCGCCGCCAGAAACATGGTGTAAGTTGCCCTATGCGAGGCGGGATAAAACAGCAGGCAGCCCAGGATGTACAACGCCAGTCCGGCTAATATAGCCAGCTTGTAACTGGTTTTACGGATCACCAGCGAGGCAGGAATCGCAATCAGAAAATAGCCGCCGTAAAAGGCGCTCTGCACCAGGGCGCTGGCAAAATCGCTCAGGGCGAAAACGCTTTTAAACTGCGTAATCAGAATGTCATTCAGGCTTGCCGCACAGCCCCACAAGGGGAACAGGCAGGAAAGCAGAATAAACTGGAACAGCGGAGTCTTATTTAGATAACCGTCATTTTGCTGAACAATGTTCTGGTGCATGGCTGTACCTCACTGAAGGTCAAGAAAGCGCTGAAATTCCGCTGAATCAGGATAAGAACGTTGTGTGCCGCGCGCCGTCACGCTACAGGCCGCATAGGCGGAGGCTTTGGCCATCGCCGCAGGAATATCGCCCGTTTTCACCAGTTCATGAGCGAAGCAGCCGATAAACGCATCGCCGGCACCGCTGGTATCCACGGCCTTAACCGGCACAGGCGCCACCCGGTGCTGTGTCTCTCCGGTCATCCACAACGATCCGCGGCTGCCCAGCGTAACGATCAGGTTTTTCAGGCCACGTTTCAGCAAGGATGCACCGGCCAGCCTGACGTCATCATCCGTCCCCACCGGCATCCCGGTAAGAATTTCCAGCTCTGTCTCATTGGGCATAAAAAAGTCGCACTGGCAGGCATAGCGGATATCCAGGTCTGCCACGGCGGGCGCAGGGTTGAGGATGACGCGAATAGCATGCTGACGGGCAAAATCGATGGCGTAGTACACCGTTTCCAGCGGAATTTCGAGCTGAAGAATGATCAACCGACAGCGTTTCAACGCATTACCCGCAGCGTCAATATCCGCAGGCCTGAGGTGCTGATTCGCGCCTTTGATAATTAAAATGCGGTTTTGCGACTGATCATCAACAAAAATGGGGGCCACGCCACTGGAAACCCCTTTTTCGGTTGTGACATAACGCGTATCCACGCCCTGCTGTTGCAAATTAGCCAGCGTGGTGGGCGCAAACAGGTCATCGCCGACTTTACTGACCAGCATCAACTCGCCACCCAGTTTTGCTGCCGCCACAGCCTGATTGGCCCCTTTTCCTCCACAACCAATCGCAAAATCGGGTGCCTCAAGCGTCTCTCCAGCTTTAGGAAAGCTGTTGGTATAGGTGATTAAATCCACCATGTTTGAACCAATAACGGCGATATCCATTTTCCCCCCGGCAATAAACGGCTAAAATGTTATAAAAATAACACTATCAATTAAAATACCTTTAATATGTGATAAATTTCACATTTAGCGTGACAGTAACCGGCGGGATAGCGGATTTTTCGTCTTCAGGATGTTACTATTATTACAAAACCAGCGACCTGAACGGCGCGTTATGCTTAGCTTTAGTGCAGGTTTGCGGGGTAATCGCATTGCGGGTAAGATGAAAAATCTTAACCGGTCAGCATGCAACACCTTATATTTTTTGAAATTTGTCACAGCCTCAATCAAACCACGGCAATTTCAGGTAAATTTAATTGCGCGATAACAATGTGACAGGCTCTGACGTATGACGTCTTCTTCAAGGAATACAGGTTCAGAAATGACAATGGAAACCCGCCGCGACGAACGCATTCGCAAACTGGCTCTGGCACTTAAGCGCACCGATAAATTACATCTGAAAGATGCCGCACAGCTGCTGGACGTCTCCGAGATGACCGTGCGTCGGGACTTAAGTGAACCAACATCGAGCGTGGTATTGCTGGGCGGTTATATTGTGAGCGATCCCCGACACCACGCCGGACACTATTTCATCTCCGATCAACATGGCCAAAATGCGGCCCGCAAGCAGCGGCTCGCTCAGGCAGCAGCCAGCCTGATTAGTGAAAACGACACGGTGTTTTTCGACTGCGGCACCACTCTGCCCTATGTCGTGGATGCGATTCCGGATGAGCTGCCTTTTACCGCCATCTGCTGTGCCATGAATACCTTTCTGGCGCTGAAAGAAAAACCCGCCTGCAACGTGATCCTGAGCGGTGGGGAATTTCATGCAGACAATGCCTTATTCACGCCCGTCGGCGGCCATTCCATTCTGGATAACCTGTGTCCCAGCCTGGCGTTTATCTCAGCGGCGGGCGTGGACCGGGATCAGGGAGCGACCTGCTACAACCTCAACGAGCTGCCGATGAAACACCATGCCATGCTGCGCGCCCGCCAACGTATTTTGGTCGCCGACAGCAGCAAATATGGCAAAGTGCTGCCCGCACGCATTGGTGAGCTCGCCCGCTTTGATTTACTGGTCAGCGACAGCGCGCCCGAACCCGTCCTGCGTGAATGGCTAACCCAACAGCATATTCCCGTCCGCCTTCCCTGACGCCTTTCTGTCACGCGGCGGCAACAGGCTGTTGCTAAATTCTCGTCGCGGAAAAAAGACGCGCTGCGCTAAGGCGGCCTTATGCTGCTCCGCCTGACAGCGGACACAAATCAAACAGTTACGCCCGACTGCGCGACGGCGCGGAATTATCCCGGCGCATCGGCTGTGAATAGGCGGCGAAAAAGGCTAAACTTCGACATCATCCAAACGACAAACAGACCCAGAGGCTCAATACAACGTGGCTCAATTCGTCTATAGCATGCATCGCGTCGGCAAAGTAGTTCCGCCCAAGCGACATATTCTCAAGAACATCTCCCTTAGCTTTTTCCCCGGCGCGAAAATTGGTGTACTCGGCCTGAACGGTGCGGGTAAATCTACACTGCTGCGCATCATGGCCGGTATCGACAAAGATATTGAAGGGGAAGCGCGCCCACAGCCCGGTATTAAAATCGGCTACCTGCCACAGGAACCGCAGCTTAACCTTGAGCACACCGTGCGCGAGTCCGTTGAAGAAGCCCTGTCCGAAGTGGTCGGTGCGCTGAAACGGCTTGATGAGGTTTATGCCTTATATGCTGAAGAAGATGCGGATTTCGATAAGCTGGCTGCCGAGCAGGGACGTCTGGAAGAGATCATTCAGGCACATGATGGTCATAACCTGAACACGCAGCTGGAACGCGCCGCCGATGCCCTGCGCCTGCCGGACTGGGACGCAAAAGTCGCCAACCTGTCTGGTGGTGAACGTCGCCGTGTCGCGCTGTGCCGCCTGCTGTTGGAAAAGCCCGACATGCTGCTGCTGGACGAACCGACGAACCACCTGGATGCCGAATCTGTCGCCTGGCTTGAGCGCTTCCTGCACGACTTCGAAGGGACCGTGGTAGCGATTACGCACGACCGCTACTTCCTGGATAACGTGGCTGGCTGGATTCTGGAACTGGACCGCGGCGAAGGTATTCCGTGGGAAGGTAACTACTCCTCATGGCTGGAGCAGAAAGATGCCCGTCTGGCACAGGAAGCCTCTTCCGAAGCCGCACGTCGTAAATCTATCGAGAAAGAGCTGGAGTGGGTACGTAAAGGGCCAAAAGGCCAGCAGTCTAAAGGCAAAGCCCGTCTGGCTCGCTTTGAAGAACTGAACAACACCGACTACCAGAAACGTAACGAAACCAACGAGCTGTTTATTCCGCCGGGTGCCCGCCTGGGTGACAAAGTGCTGGAAGTCAGCAACCTGCGTAAATCCTACGGTGACCGCGTCCTGATTGACGACCTGTCATTCTCCGTACCGAAAGGCGCCATCGTCGGCATCATCGGCCCGAACGGCGCTGGTAAATCAACGCTGTTCCGCATGATGTCCGGTCAGGAACAGCCTGACTCCGGCGAGATTGTGCTGGGTGAAACCGTGAAGCTGGCTTCTGTCGATCAGTTCCGTGACAGCATGGATAATGCCAAAACCGTCTGGGAAGAAGTCTCCGGCGGTCAGGACATTATGCGCATCGGCAACACTGAAATGCCAAGCCGTGCCTATGTCGGACGCTTTAACTTTAAAGGCGTGGATCAGGGCAAACGTGTCGGCGAGCTGTCCGGTGGTGAGCGGGGTCGTCTGCATCTGGCAAAACTGCTGCAGGTTGGCGGCAACATGCTGCTGCTCGATGAGCCCACCAACGATCTGGACATTGAAACCCTGCGCGCGCTGGAAAACGCCCTGCTTGAGTTCCCTGGCTGCGCCATGGTGATCTCGCATGACCGTTGGTTCCTTGACCGTATCGCGACCCACATTCTGGATTACCAGGATGAAGGCAAGATCGAGTTCTTCGAAGGTAACTTTACCGAATACGAAGAGTACAAGAAACGCACGCTGGGCGCGGATGCGCTGGAGCCGAAGCGCATCAAGTACAAGCGCATTATTAAGTAATTCAGGGGCGGCAGCGATGCTGCCCTTTTCTTTTCTTCAGTGGTAGAATTCGCGAAACACCGGCGACTGCAACGCAAATTCAATGTACTTCATCAGCGCAGGTGAGTTCAGTTTTCGGCTGGGATACACCAGCCACAGTTCGTTTCCCTCCATTTCCCATTCCGGCAAGACCTCTACCAGGCGCGCATCGCCCATGTCTCCGTCGATTAAAAAGCGCGGCAGCAGCGTAATACCGGCACATCCCAGCGCAGACTCACGTGCGTACAGTAAATTGTCGGTGAGGTGTGCCGGCGGGAGCAGCCAACGATGATACTCGCTGTCACGTTTGAGTACCCACTCATTCCAGGCCCGGTGCGCAATGCAACGGTGCGCGGCTAACTGCTGAGGATGGGTCACTGGAGGATGCTGATCGAGATAGGCTTGCGCGGCCACCAGCGATCGCTGGCAGTAGCCAACGCGCCGACCAATCAGAGACGACTCCTGCGGCTGACCGGTGCGCAAGGCCAGATCAAAACCCTCCTGCACCAGATCGCGGATATCATCCGAAACGAAAATATCCAGCGTGACATCAGGATAACGCCGTAAAAACGCGGCGTTACAGCGTGCCAGTAAAGTTGCGCCAATTCCCGCCGGGCTGGTAATGCGCAGGCGACCACTGGGATTTTCCCGCAGGTTGGCAATCGCCTGTTCGGCGCGTTCGCTGGCCTGTATCATCTCCTGGCAATGCAGCAGATAGCGTTCGCCCGCAAACGTCAGGTTAAGCTGGCGCGTCGTCCGGTTTAACAGCCGGATGCCCAGCCGCTGCTCAAGCTGGCTGATGCGCTGACTGACGCTGGATTTGGGCAAACCTGCCCGCTCTGCCGCAGCGGTAAAACTGCCACACTCTGCCACTAACGCAAACAGCGCCATATCCTGCCACTCACGAAACGCCATTGTTCACCTCAGACGAACACGCTGATAACGATTGTCCATCTTATCAGTATCGCCTCAGGGTTCTACACTTGAGAAAACACTACAGGAGATAAACCATGTCTGTTCGCGCGATTGCCGTCGATCCCGAAAACCCAAGAAACTTCGTCGAAATTTTTCCAGAAACCCTCACGCCTGGCGAATATGACCTGCGTGTTCAGGTAAAAGCCGCCTCGGTTAACCCGGTGGATACCAAAGTCCATAAAGGGGCGATCAAAAATGGTTTACAGGTGCCGCGTATTCTTGGCTGGGATGCCAGCGGTGTGGTACTGGAAACCGGCAGCAAAGTCAGCGGCTTTAAACCAGGCGATGAGGTTTACTACGCGGGCGATATTACCCGTCCGGGCAGCAACAGCACGGAGCAGTTGGTCGATTCACGCATCACCGGCCACAAACCGAAAACCCTCGACTGGGCAGCTTCTGCCGCTATTCCCCTGACGGCGCTGACCGCATGGGAAGGCCTGTTTGAACGGCTGGATATGGCCGCCGCACGTGAAGATCAAACACTGCTTGTCGTGGGCGGCGCTGGCGGCGTCGGTTCGCTGGCCATTCCGCTGGCAAAAATGCGCAGCAAAGCCAAAGTGATTGCCACCGCCTCACGGGAAGATTCCGCTCAGTGGTGCCGCGATCGCGGGGCAGACCTTGTCATTAACTACAAAGACATGGTTGGGGAGCTGGAAAAACACGGTATCAAACAGGTCGATTATATTTTCTGTCTCAACGACACCGACGGCCATTGGGAAACCATGAGCCAGCTCATCGCGCCGCAAGGCCATATCTGCACCATCGTCGAGAATGAACATCCGCTGTCGATGGATCAACTGAAGCTAAAAAGTGCCGCACTGCACTTTGAGTTCATGTATACGCGCAGCATGTTTACCACGCCCGATATGGCTCAGCAGGGCGAGATTCTGAATACGGTTGCCCAACTGTTAGATGACGGAAAATTGCAAACCACGCTGAATGAAACCCTGCACGGGTTAAGTGTGGAAACCCTTGAAGCAGCCCACCAGCGCGTTCTGGAAGGCCATATGCGCGGCAAAGTCGTCATGGTTTACTGATGACGCCTGCGGGTGCCCTTCCGCGGGCACCCGCGGTCCTTCTACGATGACGCTGACGGCGGATCTATGCGGGCAGAGAAGGCCTGCGGGTTGCCCTCATCGTCCAGCGCCGTGTAATCCAGCAGGAGATGGCTCGCCGTCAGAGGTACATCTCCCATAAGGGGATAGTCTTTACTTGAAAACGGGGCGAGCGTCTTATCCCCATCCAGATAAACGGCGTAGCGTTTTCCACCCACGACCACCGTCATTTTGCCTGGGGTAAAAAAGTAGCGGCTGCCATTAGTGGCATGAATAAACGCCTGCCCCTGTTTCTTCCTGACCTGAAAGGTCACCGCGTGAACACGTGCCGAAAACGGTATTACCTCCCTGAACGGTCGGTTAATCACCTTAAGCTGGGTATTCAGCGCCATGCTGATCTTGTCGCTGCCCGGCCGTAGCGTGCTTTTTTTCACTGCGCTGATCTCGTAAAGATTGAGCCAGTAAAGGGATTCCCGATCCTTTGGCAGCTGTGCGGCCAGCTCGGTGCGAAGAACCGCAATCTGCTTTTTTTCATCTTTATTCAGCGTAAAAACGCCGGGAAGCGCAACAAACGGAAAGGCTTTACTGCCGGGTGATCGTTCCGGTGAACCGCCGTCTATCCAGGTCTGGATCAGGACAGGCGCGTCACCACTGTTGACCAACAGTAACGGGATTTGCACCTCGCCAGGATGAAAGATGAGCCGGCTTTGCTGTGGAATCACTGCGGCCTGGACATTAATTGCAAGGCACATAAATAACCAAAGGAGCGTTCTCATCTTATTGCAGCCGAATCAGGATGGACGCTGTCGCATCAACATGGCCCGCCGTAACAGTCTGACCTGGAAGCTTTGCAAGACGGGCACTGAACGTGCGCTGATACAGCTTTTCGTCACTCTGCTGGCTACCGCTGATGACCTGCGCATCCTCCAGCACCGGTCGCCAGCCCGCATTACCGCTGAAGCTGCTCCAGCTCAAAAAAGAGACCGGCTGACCACCGGACGTTTGTAACTGAATGCCGACGCCTTTCGCCAGTGAAGGATCGCTGTCATAACGATCCGACACCAGGTAGCGCGAAAGCCCGTCTCCCGTCGTCAACCCTAGCTGCTGCGCCTGCAGCCACGCGGCATAGCTCGGCTGAAATCCCAGAGAGAGCTGGCCTGAGTTAATACCCGAGATTTTTTCCGTTCCGTTCGCACAGGCCAGGGTAATGTTGAGCGGTGCCGATACGGTCTGGCCTTCATTAAGCCCGTTGATGCTGATGCCAGGGAAAATGACGTTTGCGGTATAATTTTCCACCCGACAGCCCTGCGTCATGTTCTGCGTCAGGGTGGCAACCGGCGCGGTATTCATCCCAAAGGCCATGTAGCGTCCGGTTCCCCAGGTATCGTAATGATTCCAGCTGTCCTGACCCGCTTCAGGCACATTCATGCCCGGCCCCATAAACACCACATAGCCATTGGGCTGATTACAATTGTATGCGCCGGTATAATTATCGGCTGCCGCCCAGAGGCAACCCCACGACGCGTAACCCGGCGTACGGTTGTTGCGGTCGGTACGAATGAGTTCCGCGCTTATAGGGCTGAAATCGCGCCCCCTGATCTTGATTTTGTTCCCGTCTGTTTCATATTGCGTGAGCGGCACTTTTTGCCAGATACGGGTAAAAGGCTTACCACTGCGCACGTGAACCAGCTTTAATGCGGTAAAAGGAAAATAGGTCTGGAAATAGTTGTTGCCCATGTCCCAGGCACCGCCAACGTTGCTGTCACCATTGGTGGCGAAGACTTCAAACAGTTGGTCTTTATCAGCGAGGTCACACTCGTACAACACGCGATCGGGATTGTTGTTAGCAACAGACGGCACCACCCGAAACACCGAACGGGCCAGCACGGTGCCGGCGGGCTGATAGCGAAGATTCATTAACCCGATATTGCCGAAATTCAGGGGTGCACCGCAGGCATCACAGCCTTGATCGACCGGCTGTATCCGCGTGCAGGTCGCGTAAGCCGGGAGCCACACCGTCCCCAAAAATACTGTTATTACCGCCAAAATGCGCTTCATCATTCACACCTCAGATTTTAAAAACGACAGACGGCATCCGCGTAGGTGATCACCGCGTCGGGCTTGGGTTTCGGGATGCGGTAATCAATCAAACAGGATGACTGTGCGCCCTCTCCCCAGACGGCCTTCAGTTGCCCCTGAGTTTTAGCCACCCGTAGCCAGGCATTGCCGCCCTGACCAAATGTCCCCACCCGATTGCCCGACTCGTCCAGCAGATCTGCGCCCATTGGCACTGTGGTATCGCGATTGGTGCGGGTCTTTAACATGAGCGGATAACCGCGTAGGGTTCTGAACGAGACCTTCACCATCGCACCAGCATAGGGCGCGACGATTTTCTCGCTATCCTGTATCTCAACTTGGCTATCGCTGCCGCCGGTCCCCAATGAAATCCGGTTGTAGTGATAGGGGTTAAGCGACGGTACCAGGGCATAACCGAAGCGATCGATCTCTGTCCCCTGGCTGTTAAGAACCTGGGCGCGCCTTGCGCCTTTCGCTTCGACAAGGGCAAAGGTGTCGCCGAGATAATTGCCCAACGTCACGCCACCGCTGTGGATTACCGCTGCGCCCATCGCGTTAACGGACATCTGGTTAAACCGCGAAGAGGTCGATGCGGTACCCGTTACGCTGGCTTCTGAAAACTTTTTGCCCAGGCTGCCACTCAACGTCGTATCACGTTGCTGCTGATCGCGATTCACATTCACGCTATAGCTGGTGCCGCTCTCGCCACTTAGCCCGCTGAGCGACGCGTTGTAGTTACTGCCGTTCTGGCTTCCCCGCGTCCCGCCCAGAGCCAGATAGGGAGAGGTGGCGTCCGAGCCCAACGGCACAGAGAGGCTGACCTGCAACTGGGTATCTTGATAAAAGGTATCGTCTGCATGCTGGGCCATCACCGCCATGCGCGGATCGGTTGAGTAGGCTCTGCGCGAATACTGCCGGGAAAGAGAAATATTCAACGCGATATTTTTGGGCAATACCGTGCCATACCCGACCTGAAACTGCGTCGTCCGGGAGCGTCCATCATAGTAATTTTGTTTTGAGCCAGAAACATAGATATTACCCCACTGCCCCAGCGTCTGATTAAGGGTCATCTGCAGCCGGTTACGCTGCATATATTCGCTGGTGATACTATTGCGACCCGGCGTTTCTGCATTATTCAACGCAATCACGTCGTTAAGATCCCGGTAACCCTGTGTGGAATACTGGTAGCCCGCAAACGTCAATGTTGTATTGGTGGGCTGAAAGGTTCGACTGTAACTCAGTGCGTAACGCCATCCCTGGGTCGACTCACCGCCGTTCAGATCGGCTTCAGAATACGCGCTGTTAAATCCCACTGCGCCCATGTCAGAGGCCCAGACGCCGCCGGCCAGCAAAGCATGATAGCGTTGGCCCAGCCTGACGCCGCCGTTAAGGGTGATGGCGTTGGTCAGTCCGTGCTTAAGGGTTAATTCGGTAAAGGCGTTGTCTTTGCTGTAATCCCTGACTCTACCGGCAGCAAAGTTGAAGTCCGTCCGGCCAGGACGCAGCGACTGCGGTAAGACCGCATAAGGCACGCTAAAGCGATGCAGGCTGCCGTCAGACTCCTGGACCTCCACGCTGAGATCGCCGCCATAGCTCACCGGACTCAGGTCATTGATGATAAACGGACCCGGCGGCACGGTTGTCTGGTATATCCGCTGTTTGCCCTGCCAGATTGTTACCCGTGCGTTGCTGTTTGCCACGCCGCGCACCACCGGGGCATAACCCCGAACAGAATCCGGCAGCATACGATCGTCAGAGTCCAGACTGACGCCGTTAAAACTGACAGCAGTAAATAAGTCACCGTTACTGAAAAGTTCCCCTATTCCCGCCTCACTTCGTAAAGTGGGCAGCGCACGTTGCACCCAGGCCCGGGCGCTTTGCCAGCGATTGCCGAACTCGTCATGGGTGAAATTTCCCTGCTGACGGAAACGCCACATCCCGACGTTCATACCACTGTTAATGCCCAGATAGGTGGATTCAAAACGCTGCGCATTTTTATAATCGGAATAAAACTGGTTAAGGTTGTAATTCACGAATGCCATGGTATCGCCCGCCGTGAGGTTTTCGGGCGCGATATAGCCTACGGGCCGCTGGAACAGCATCGCCTGAGGAATGGTCACATCCACGCGTAAGCTTGCCGTATTCACGTTGACGGTCGCGCCGGGCAAAAACGCCTCAGGCCGTGCGCAGTCTTTCGCCTTCAGGGCGGAAAGATAAGGAGTTTTGACGCCAAACGCCCGATAAAACGGCGAGGTAAGACACACAGAAAGCGGCCCCTCGGCGCGCACGATTTGCAGAGCCGTGGATTGCTGGAATTTACCATTGAGGTAAAGATCGACATCGTAACGGCCGGGCTGAAACCAGGCATCCTGTGAATCATCAGGCATCGCAACCTGTCCCGGCATCATTTCACGTATCAAGGCAGGATCAAACGTATAATCATTTTGCGCATCAACCGCCTGACTTGCTCTGGCTACAATCAGGCTCAAAGCGAAGAATAACGATAATGTGACTTTATTCATTTCTGCTATTTTTCGTTTACGTTGATTTTTTCGTCGGCGCCAAAATCATTAATCAGGATGGCATTAAGCGCATATCCAGAGAGGGATGAATGGCCTTTCAGCGTAATCCGCTGTTCACTAAAAGGGGCCAGCGTGACGGCATCGTCCCAGGAAAGCGCGTTATTACCTTTTACGAGGACAAACGAGCGAATATTGGCGTAAAAGGGAGACGCATTTTTAAGGAGGATGGCGTGCCCCTGGATACGCCAGGAAAGCGCCTGTCTGACTCTATCTACAGAGAAATCGAGATCCCCGGGACGAACGATGACTTTCACCCTGTTCTTGATAATCAAATAAAGTTTGTTCTTATCTTCATCGCCCTTTTTAACAGAGGGGAGCTCCGTATAGTCAAGATAAAACAGTGACTCTCTGTCCTGCGGCACATTTTTTTCAGTGACCTTGACTTTAACCGTTTGACCGGCGTTCGGTGCGATACGAAAAATTTGCGGCAGCGCCACAAAGGGCGGTGTTGAATTGGCATCCGGATTCACTGCCTGAATTTGAATAAGCGCAGGCTGATCGCCTGCATTAGTAAACTGAATGGTCTTTTCATTTTTCGAACCATCAATGATGATCCGGGTGCCGTTGAGTACCACACTCGCCTGACACAGTGTGGCTGACAGCATCAGCAATAAACTAACGATAGACTTAAACACAGGTTTCTCCTGCCCTCTTAAATAAAGAGGGCCTGATAGTTATGGATAGCTGACAGAATATTGGACGCTACTCAAAACTGTACCTGCACCAGCGCTTCCAGAGTCGCTGTAATATTCGACCGAAAAATTTTGCGATGCGCTGGTACTTCCGCTTGCCAGCGTCATGCCGCTGACTGTCGCCGTACCGCCAGATAAATTGATCGCTTTGTCACTATTATCCAGTAAACGCAGTGCCACGTTTTTCGCTGTTCCGGTATTCAGTAAATCGCCAGTCGATGAAATGTTGTTGCCGACCAGATTAATATTAATTGCCTGCGTTGAACCTGATGCCGGTGCAACACAACCGGTTAGGTTAATGGTAAAAGGCGTTTTCCCGGCGGTTGATTTTGCCGTACTCAGCGCGGTAGTGGAAACCGTTGGCAGCAGAATAATCGGGCTGCCGGTTGCATCATTGACATTAACGTTACAGGTTTGTGCATTGACCTCGCCCTGAAAGCGAATGGTATTTTGTGATGCAGAAATAGCATTGAAAGAAATAAAACTTGCACCGCATAAGGCAATTGTCATGCCGAGTGATAAAGACCTGGCTTTCATTGATTCCCTCTTGTGATTCTGGTTAATAAACATGCTCATTGGCGGCGAGAATCATAAGGGGCATCGAGAGAAACTGTGTGTGAAGTGTTCTGACCTTATGTGAAGAAGGCTTTAGAAAACAAAAAAATATTTAAATTCAATATGATAATGTTAAACCTGTGTTGCTGAAAAGAGACACTTCATAAGATAACAACAGGCCAGGCCGTGCGTGCAACGACAGCGAACGCCACATTAACGACATTACTTTTCGCAAAGGTAAAGCGGTACCGGCCCAGAATAGAATACCCACGTCTGCAGGCCTGTCCTTTTAATCACAAACGGAAATGTCGAACCGGCGGTAATAAAAAAAGCCGGCAGCCACTTTTGTTGTTCCTCTAAAGACATTTGGTTATCCGGTGAGGGTTCTATTAATGTTGATCGTGAAAGATACAGATTGCCCTCGCGCTGATAAGTAAAACGAATAATTTTACTCAGGCTGATAACCTTATGTGCGCTATCGGTGAGCCGTCCCGTTATCGTAATAATACCCTGACCGTTTCGCATATCGTGAGAGGCGATCACTGAAAATGTCTCACCGCCCCTGATGTAATTAATGTTTGCAATACAATTGACAGCATCCTGTCGAAAGATAAACACGACAATGCCTGCTGCTGTCATCACGATTCCAGCTAACAGAAAACTTAACTTCACCACTGACTCCTTATATAATAATATGAAACACAGTCCGGGGAGCCGAAAAGTGAGAGGCTATTTTTACACTGTAAAACTGAAATTCTTTCACCATTGGTGAATGCTGTAATGAAAATTTTGCGTCGCTCTGTACAACCGACTTTAATATTAACAGCGACTCGTGCCACCAGACTGTTATCCGCTTTTTCATTGCCATATATTTCGCATCCGTTCATATCAAAGCGTTTAACAAAATCCATTTCCTGACGGTAAAGTGAAAAGGCCATGATGGCAAAACCACAAACCAGTATTGTCAACACCGTCAGCCCTGTCACAAACAGATTACGGGGGGAAATCGCATAGCGATTTGCGCTTTTCGTGAGTGTTAATATAGCAGTTTCAGGATCGCCGATCGTTTTTTTTGATTTTGGTTCAGAATGCGGCATGTCATTAATGAGGTTTTCTGAAATATTCTCATCATCCTGAATAACGGGCTGCGTCGTATTTGGTGAAACCTCCTCTTCACTGGCCGAGGGTAAGAGCGGAATACGCTGTTCGTCTTCCTGGGCACATTTGACAGCCACTGCTTCCTCATCAGAAATACGCTTTTCAGGCGCAGTCGTCGATTCCTCAATGAGGATTGCGTTTGAAAGCATAAAACCGCGACGTGGAATTGTTCTGATCACGTCCTGGCGGATATCGCATGCCAGCAGCGCTTTTCTGATCAGGGAAATACTTTGATATAAGGCATTGGCACTGACTTCCATACCAAACCGGCGCCAGGCATATTGATAAAGCGCCTCATGATCGACAATTTCGCCCTGGCGCGCGATCAACAATTCAAAACAATAGGAGGCCGAGGAGTGCAACTTCACCGTCTGATCATGACTAATAATTTCCCTTTTCCCAGGATAAAAAACCACATCACTACCAATACTAATCTTTTTCATCTTATTACATCCGGGTATATCATTATTTCTATCTTATGAATATCCCCTTAATATAAACCATTTAAAAATATTGAGCTTACATTTAACAGCAACACACAGAAGAAATGAAATAATATCAGTTTCTGAATACGTAATAATGTTACCCGGGAATTCAAAATCTTTTTTTTGTTTTGTAATGTTACACACATTAATTGGCTGCCCGTGTTTTTCACGAGCCATTATTTCTGACGTTCAGGTTAGAGAGTAAGCAAATAATATGAATAAAAAACAGCCATTAAAGGGCGACGTCTTGTTTTTTCCCCGCCCCGGTATGAAGCTAAAGGCCTTAGAGCGGGCTCTGTTCGCCCAGCATCCCTTTCACCAGTTCAATACAGCGCAGGAAACGCGCGTCGTAGTCTTCTTCCTGCACATGAACGAAATCGATGTGGTTTTCACCCAGCATTGAGATCAGCATGCTCTGGAACTCACGGCGATCGACAGAGCTGCCCAGGCTGCGCAATCCATCCGCCACCCAAGGCACGTTATTCTCCAGCAAAATGACCAGGTCGAAGCGATACTCATCAATCATTGCCTGAACAAAAGGATGCTCGCGTCCTTCGTACTTTTTGCAAAAGGCCTGGGTGGTGACAAAGTCGGTATCGATAAATGCCACTTTATTGGCATATTTCACCGCAAAATCGATGTACTGTGCATGGCCCAGCGCGATCTTATCGTAGTCAGAATACTGCAGCGCCATCTCATCGCCGCCCAGATGGGAAAAAACATAGTCACGGCCATATTCCCACGCACTGGACGTATTAAAGATGTTCGCCAGCTTGTTCACCAGCATCGACTTTCCGCTCGACTCTCCGCCCAGAATGGCCACGGTGCGCACAAAGAAAGGCTTTACTTCGGTGGGAATATACTCCCAGAAGCGGAAGGGATCCTGACGAATCTGCGCGCCGCTGATGTTCATAAACGATCGTTTCGGATCGATCAGTATCGTCTCAATGCCCAGGTGCTGTTGATACATTTCGGCATCGGGTGCTTCACTAGTATAGATGCAGTCTGCGGCAATTCCCTGCTCGTCGAGAAAAGTTTTCACCCCTGCACTCCACACATCCCAGCCATGGGGATAGGGTTCAATGCCCTCTTCATCAAAGGCATGAATGCGAATATTTTTCTGGTACTTGAAGGTTTGCAGTAACCAACGCAGACGGTCGCTGACGGTGGGCTGCTGCGACATGGCGCTGTTTTCAAACAGGCTCAGATCGCGCGGCTCATCGTAGCCCATAATGATATGCAGCTCATCGACCTGACTACAGGCACGCTGGATGAGATAAATATGGCCGGTATGCAGCGGATAAAACTTACCAAATATCACCCCAATTTTTTTGTCGCGACGTGGAAACTCCAGACCGAGAAAACGGTGCAGGGCTTCCAGCTTTTGTGCACTGGGGCTTTTAATTTTCGCGTTAAGCAGTTGGCTTAAGTACCCTTTGGTCATGCCACTGGCATCGGCCACCTGTTGTAGCGTGTGGCCCTGCTGGCGAATGGCCGTTTTTAAATAATCAAACGCCGACATGTGCTGCCTCCTGCGAAAAATGATCAACGACGTGAGGACAGTTGTCCCTCACCGGCCCGTTTGCGCAACGGCAAAAGGGCATTAGGGAAAGCTTAAAGATCATCGAGAATCGCCAGCGCATCCGCCAGCTTTTTCGCGCTGTAGACGCGCATGCCCTCAATCGGCTTTTTCGGCGCGTTACCCGCAGGCACAATCGCCCGTTTGAAGCCATGTTTCGCCGCTTCTGAGATCCGTTCCTGACCGCTGGGTACCGGACGAATTTCGCCGGCCAGCCCGACTTCGCCAAAGATAACCAGATCCTGCGGCAAGGGGCGATCGCGCAGGCTGGAAACCATTGACAGCATCAGCGCCAGGTCGGCGCTGGTTTCTGTGACTTTCACGCCGCCCACGACGTTGACGAACACATCCTGATCCGCCATTTGCAATCCACCGTGACGATGCAGTACCGCCAGCAGAATCGCCAGGCGGTTTTGTTCAAGCCCAACGGCAACACGTCGGGGATTCCCCATCATCGAATGGTCCACCAGCGCCTGAATCTCGACCAGCAATGGCCGGGTTCCTTCCCACAGGACCATGACCGAACTGCCCGATGTAATCTCTTCACCGCGCGACAGGAAAATGGCCGAAGGATTGCTCACCTCTCGCATGCCCTGCTCCGTCATGGCAAAAACCCCCAGTTCATTCACGGCACCAAAACGGTTTTTATGGCTGCGCAAGGTGCGGAAACGCGAATCGGCATCGCCATCCAGCAGCACCGAACAGTCAATACAGTGCTCAAGGACCTTCGGCCCGGCCAGCGATCCGTCTTTGGTGACGTGGCCCACCATGATAATCGCCACGCCGCGGGTTTTGGCAAAGCGCGTCAGATAAGCGGCGGTTTCGCGCACCTGGGCCACGCTGCCGGGTGAAGACTGGATATCGGCCATGTGCATCACCTGGATGGAGTCGATGACCATGATTTGCGGCGCTTCCTGCTCAGCGATCAGACAGATCTGTTCGATGCTGGTTTCCGACAGCATGTTGAGGTTTTCAGTCGGCAAACCCAGCCGATGGGCGCGCATTGCCACCTGCTGTAAGGATTCTTCGCCGGTGACATACAGGGTTTTCATGGTCTGCGCTAAGCGGCACATGACCTGCAGCAACAAAGTGGATTTACCGGCCCCGGGATTACCACCAATCAGAATGGCACTGCCGGGCACCACGCCACCGCCCAGCACACGGTCAAATTCTTTAAAGCTGGTCGAGAAACGGGGCAAGGCTTCCAGACTGATTTCGGACAGCTTTTGCACCCGACTGGTCCCGGCACTGCCCGCATAACCGCTGAGGCGCTCATTGCGCGCTGCAGCGGGTGAGGCGGCAATCCGTACCTCGGTAATGGTGTTCCAGGCGTGACAGGCGCTGCATTGCCCCTGCCAGCGCGGATAATCTGCGCCACACTCGTTACAAACAAATGCGCGTTTTGCCGCTTTGGCCAAAACAACTCCTCAGTTAACGCTCTTCGTGAATCAGGCTTCCGGTCAGGATGCAAAATACGCCCATTAAATCGGCATGGCGAATGGTGACGGCCGTTTGCTCATTGACCTTCGGTTTGGCGTGGTAAGCAATGCCCAGCGCCGAGGCTTTGATCATCGGCAAATCATTCGCCCCGTCACCCACGGCGACGGTTTGTTCTGGCGCAATCCCGAACCGCTTAGCCAGTTTTTTTAACGTCTCGGCTTTGTACTGGGCATCCACAATCTGCCCCAACACTTCACCCGTGAGTTTACCGTCGCGGATTTCCAGTTCGTTCGCCGCGATGGCCGACAGATGCAGCTTGTCGCGCAGGAACTCTGCAAAATAGGTAAAGCCGCCAGAGGCGATAGCCACCTGCCAGCCCAGCGCCTGCAATTTTTTGGTCAGCGTGGTTAAGCCTGGCATTAACGGCAGCTCATCGCGCACCTGTTTAAGAATATTGGCGTCGGCATCTTTCAGCTTGCCCACGCGCTGGCGCAGGCTGGCGGTAAAATCCAGCTCGCCGCGCATCGCCCGCTCGGTGACCTCTGCCACCTGCTCACCGCAGCCCGCCAGTCTGGCTATCTCGTCGATACATTCGATTTGGATGGCGGTGGAGTCCATGTCCATGACCAGCAGGCCCGGCGTTTTCAGATGCGGGATTTTCCCGAGCGGTGCCACATCCAGCGCCAGATCGTGCGCCAGTTTGCTGGCAAACGGCGTCAGGGAACCTGCCAGACGAATCACCTGGTAGTCGTCTACGTTCCAGGCACTGACGATCACCATCGCGGCGCCAAGCTGGTGCTGATAATCGGTCAAACGCTGTTTATCCAGGCCGCGACCATAGAGTAACCAACCGGTTCGACCCGCACGGTAGTCAAGCGGCATAACTTCGTCACCGCTGAGTGAAAGGGGCAACCCCGGCCAGAGAGAGACATCAGCAGGCAGATCGCACCAGGTAAGATGATTTGACATCAGGGCTCCTGTAGGAACAACAAAACCACGCAAGAGGCTACCTTGTCTGCGCTGCTTCTGGCAACATAATATCCAGGCTTTCTGTCGTCACGTGATTCGGATAATTAATGGCTAAAACCGCACTGAAATTTCGCTTACATCGCACGGTGATCGTTTTGATTTCGCTGGCGCTGTTAGTGGTGCTTATGCAAGGCGCATCCTGGTTTAGCCTTGGCCATCAGATGGCGCGTTCTGAACAGGCAGAAGAGCTGGCTCAAACGCTGACCCGCCAGGTGGCGTTCAGCCTTAAGCCCTTGATGGATAACAGCGAAGACAACCGCAGTCAGATTGAAGCCATTATTAATCAGATGACCGAGAACAGCCGTATTCTGGATGCGTCCGTCTATGCCGGCGATGGCAGCCTGGTGGCGCACAGCGGCGAAAATATTAACGTGCGCGATCGGCTGGCACTGGATGGCAAACGCGCGGGAAGTTACTTCAATCACCAAATCGTGCAACCGCTCACCGGCGGCAACGGCCCCGCAGGGTTTCTGCGGGTTACGCTGGATACGCACGTGCTGGTCACCGAATCGCGTCAGGTGGATAATACCACGAATATTCTGCGCCTGATGATGCTGCTGGCGCTGGCGATTGGCATCATCCTCAGCCGTACGTTACTGCGTGACCGCCGCACGCGCTGGCAGCAGTCTCCGTTCCTGCTCACGGCCAGTACGCCTGTGAAAGAGGATGATGAGGAGGACGAGAAAAAGGACGATGCCGCAAAGCCCTCGGTCTGACGCGACGGCCCGGCGCGGTTTACTTTACCGCCTGCCAGACATTGCCCTCATGCCTCACCAACAAGCTTGATCAAAAAAGGCCCATCTCAAGGGCCTTTTCCTTTCCAGATCCGCGTGACGCGCCAGGCTCAGCCTTTTAGCAGCGCTTCCAGCTCGGATAACGTATTCACCCGCCAGTCCGGTTTGATCGCTTCGGGCAGCGGGCGCGAGCCGTGGTCGATCCAGCAGGTTTTAACGCCCGCATTCATGCCGCCGAGGATATCTGATTCTGGCGTATCGCCAACCATCAACACGCGATCGCGTTGCGGATGCCCCATCTGTTCGAGCGCATAGTCAAAAATCCTGGCGTCAGGTTTAGGCACGCCCACTTCTTCTGACACCACCAGTGCAGAGAAATACTCGAGAAAGCCTGTGCGCTCCAGACGACGCTGCTGCAGCGCGGTAAAGCCGTTAGTGATGATGCCCATTTTGACGCGGCCGTGCAGCAGCGTCATCAGGCTGACTGCCCCCTCAAGCGGCAGACAAATTTCCGCCATGGCTGACAAAAAGCCATCGTTAAGGATCGCCGGAGCCACGCTGAGTTTCTGCCCCCAGCCGACAAAGCGGCGGGTCTGGAGCTCCAGTGCAGACAGCTGGCCATTTTGATACTCCACCCAGAGCGGCTTGTTGACCGCCTGGTAATCCGCAAAATCCTGAGCGGTGAACTGCACATCGTACCCGGCAAACAGACGTTGCAGGCCGGCAAACGAGTCAAAGTGAAACAGCGTGTCATCTGCATCAAACAGGATGCAATCCCAGTTATCTAACATCAAAACTCCTCAGAAACGGCTAGAGCGTGAGCGCCATGATCAGGGCATCTTCACGGCCGCTGGCGGTGGGATAATAGTTCGGACGGCGGCTGACCTGGTTGAAATCCAGCTGTTCGTACAGCGAGATGGCGGGGGCATTTGACGCACGCACCTCCAGCCACAATGTCATGACATCGCGCGCAATCAGTTGATCGATCAAATGCTGCAGCAGCGCCCGGCCAAGGCCGCGCCGTTGATAAGCCGGGTCGACCGCAATATTAAACAGCGACGCTTCATCCAGAACCACCTGGGTGATCGCGAAGGCGGCCATCTGGTTATCGACATCTAACCGCAGATTCAGAAAACGTTCGCCCTGATTGCTGGCAAAGGTCTCTTCGCGCCAGGGGAATGCATGGCTGCGACATTCAATAGCAAAGGCCTCGGGAATCGCGTCAGGCGTGAGGAAAGAAATGGCTGTCATGTTCACACATCTGTTGCCAGAGCGCGCGCCGGGCGGCACCGCTGCTAAGCAGTTCATTAAAAGAAGCGCTGGTTAAGGCAACGCCATTGAAGGTTTGTTCGCTCTCAACACCTAATAACCAGCCCGCGCAGTTGAGCGTTTCCGGCAGCATTTGCAGCTGGTCAGGCGTCACGGTCATCACCTGCGTTGGTTTAAGACTGAGCGTGTGCAGGACATCACGCAGGAGAGGTTCCTGCAAACCTGGCGGATTCTCCGCCACAATAATCAGCTGCGTATCCGGCAAAAGCCGTACGGCGATCTCGCCCTGGAGCACGCGCGGGCGGCGCAGTTGATACTGCGTAATCCCCATTTGCTGTAAAAGCCAGTCGCGCCTGGACGTCATGATATACCTGCTTTGCTCGCTGAATGCGACGCTATGCTAGCAAACCCATCGAACATGCGCCAACAAACCACTATAATCTCCGCTCAGATCTTACAGGAGCCCTACATGTCTGCTTTTACCCCGGCCAGCGAAGTCATTCTGCGCCACAGTGATGAATTTACCGCCCGCCACGTTTTATTTGCTGGCGATTTGCAGGATGACCTACCCGCACAGCTTGAGACCGCCTCTTCACGCGTGCACACTCAGCAATATCATCACTGGCAAAACCTGAGCCGCCGTATGGGGGAACAGGCGCGTTATGGACTGGTCGCTCAGGCAGAGGATGTTCAGGGCTGCGATACGCTGGTTTACTTCTGGACCAAGAACAAACCGGAAGTGCAATTCCAGTTACAAAATCTGCTGTCTCTGCTGCCGGTTGGCTGCGATATTTTTGTGGTAGGCGAAAACCGCAGCGGCGTGCGCAGTGCTGAAGGCATGTTGGAGCAGTGGGCGACTCTGGAAAAAATCGACAGTGCACGCCGCTGTGGTCTTTATCATGGTCATCTGGAGAAGCAGCCTGCCTTTGATGCCTCGGCCTTTGGTAACAGCTACCAGCTGGATGACCTGACCGTTCATACCTTACCTGGTGTATTCAGCCGCGACGGTCTGGATGCGGGCAGCGCATTACTGCTCTCCACGTTCACACCGCACACCAAAGGGAAAGTGTTGGATATCGGCTGCGGCGCAGGCGTGATCGCCGCGTCGTTACCGGCGCATTCACCCAAAGTGCGCCTGTGGCTGTGTGACGTCCATGCCGCCGCCGTTGAGGCCAGTAAAGCCACCCTGGCCGCTAACGGCCTGGAAGGCGAAGTCTTTGCCAGTAACGTCTTTTCTGACGTGACCGGGCGCTTTGACATGATTATCTCTAACCCACCGTTCCATGAAGGCACGCAGACCAGCCTGGATGCCGCCCAAACGCTGATCCGAGGTGCCGTTAAGCACCTGAACAGCGGTGGAGAGCTGCGCATTGTGGCGAACGCCTTCCTGCCTTATCCCCAGGTGCTGGACGAAGCCTTTGGCAATCACGAAGTGCTGGCGCAAACCGGCCGCTTTAAAGTTTATCGTGCGGTTTACGGTCGCGGTGCCAAAGCCCGTTAATACGTTTTCTTTGCCTTTTTCGCCGTTTTAGCGCGTCGCCAGGCTGAAAACGTTGCTTTTTGCAGCGATCGTTTCCGTCTGGCGAAATATGTGTTGACGCATTGAGTAAAATCTCTAAAATGCGCCTCCGTGGTTGTAATACGGTAACGTATTGCGGGTATGCGAAGGTGGCGGAATTGGTAGACGCGCTAGCTTCAGGTGTTAGTGTCTTAACGGACGTGAGGGTTCAAGTCCCTCTCTTCGCACCAAAATCACATATTTCATATCGCGAGCACTGCGCGAAGGTGGCGGAATTGGTAGACGCGCTAGCTTCAGGTGTTAGTGTCTTAACGGACGTGAGGGTTCAAGTCCCTCTCTTCGCACCATTGCGGTGATATGAAAAGACAACACGATGCGAAGGTGGCGGAATTGGTAGACGCGCTAGCTTCAGGTGTTAGTGTCTTAACGGACGTGAGGGTTCAAGTCCCTCTCTTCGCACCAACGTTGTCATTCCCACTCTATTATTCCTGTATTTCCCTTGCCTTACCCGTTTCACTCCCCGGACACACTACAGCCCGCTGAATGTGAAGCCTGTTGCCGCAATGCCGCCTGCCAGCGCGAGACAGGAAGGCAGCAAAACATAGTGCCGCATGCGCTGACTAAACAACATCAGCAGGGTGAGCAATAACGCGATTAACATCACGACGCGCCACTGCTCAAAGGTTGGCTGCCATGCTGTTATTACCGGTATTGCCGCACATGCCAGCATACTTCCCCATGCACTATCCAGTTTGATACCGCGCATTGCCTTCCCCCTGACCACCTGTGAGCCGTTTTAGTTGATTCGATATCATATGATAACAATTCCCATTATCATATGATAATAATTCTCAACTTTCAGCTGGTTTTTTCACGGGCGGGTGGGAAGATGACAGCTAAACAAGAAAATGTTAAATTGCAACTGATTACACTTTTTATAACAGCAATATAATGCCTGTTGACCGGCTGAAATCCTGCGCCGGTTTTTGCTTTGTTATTTCAGGGCCGTCACGAGTATGAATAATGAAAATAGAATCTTATGATGAATTGAAACACAGCAAATACCGCCTCTCGTTGATGCTCTTTTTGTTTTTAAACGCATCCGTTTCGCTATTTTGTCTGCTCCCTTTGGCCGAAAATAATGAAACACAAGTCACCGTGCCGGTGATGATGGTGGCGTTCTTTAGCCTGACCATGCTGAGCACGTGTTTAATAAAAACTAAACTAAAATTACCACTGTTAAATCCCGTCGCGCTAATCCTGGGCGGGCTATGGGCATGGCATATTCAGTATCGCTATCATTCTGTTTTGATTGACGATGGCGGTTTTTTGATTGTCAGTCTACTGTGCGTTTTTTTTATCAGCGCCATTGCACTGAGCGATTATTTGGTCGCGTTTTGCCTGCACATTACACCTTCCATGTTAACAGTGCTCATGCTGGATCACGGGCAACATCTGCCGTTGATTTTATTGACGATTGCCTTACCGCTGATTGGCTTTTCATTGCAACATCTGATGCGTCGCCGTTCGGAAGACTTTACGCTGCGCTTAATGTATCAGTTGTATGAAGAAAAAGAGTCATTCAGCGATCTCAGCATGCTCGATCCGCTAACAGGCTTATATAACCGACGCGGACTGAAAAATCGCCTCGATAACATTCTGGATAATCATGTCGGCAGTCATTATGTGCTGCTGTTAGATATCGATCACTTTAAGGCTTACAACGATAATTATGGTCATGCGATGGGTGATCAGGCGCTGGCACGCGTTTCGGTTGCCATTCGCGATGCGGTACGCTCACGCGATGTGGTAACACGTTACGGCGGAGAAGAGTTTTTAGTATTAATGACCAACGTCAATGCATCAATCGCCATGAAACTGGCGGAAAGAATTCGCCAGTATGTGGTGAATCTGGAAATTCCCCATTTGTTTAATGAGCGCGTTTCGACGCATGTCACCATTAGCGCAGGCATTGCGCCGATTTACGACAATGAATTTGATCAGGCCGTTGCCAATGCTGACCGCGCATTATACGTCGCGAAAAATCAGGGGCGAAATACGATTCTGGCCTGGGAAGATCTGCCCGGTGTTCTCAGCCCCGCGACGAGTGACGTCATATAAGCGCGTGCCGGATAGCCATGTTATCCGGCGCCCCTGGAGTGAAAACAGAGAGAAATAAAACCGCGTCAGCCCCTTAGCGCCCTCTCGTTTTGCCTCTGCTCTTCCCCAACCCTCTCGCCGCTATGCATTCTGTTACCTATTCTTTCTCTCTCTCGTTTACACCGCAGCGGGCTTGTGGCAATTTTTACGCCTTCAATTAGCATGGAGAGAAAAATGAGCCTGGAGTCTGTACGCCAGTTTTTTGCCGAGCGTGCGCCGGAAATCGACATCATTGAGATGCCTTACAGTACCGCAACGGTAGAAATGGCGGCTCGCGTTCACGGTGTGGCGCCGGGACAAATCGCCAAAACCCTTTCCCTCAAGGTCAGGAATGAGGTGATCCTGGTGGTGACCCGTGGCGATGCGCGGTTAGACAACCGCAAACTCAAAGCCGCCTTGGGTGCCAAAGCGCGGATGTTAAGCGTGGACGAAGTGATCAACTGGACAGGGCATCCGGTTGGCGGAGTTTGCCCCTTTGGCCTGGAAAATCCGGTCACGGTATATTGTGATATCTCGTTAAAAAGCTTTGATGAAGTGTTGCCCGCCGCGGGCGCGGTTAACAGTGCCGTACGCATTTCGCCGCAGCAGATGGCTGAACTCACTGCGGCAAAATGGGTAGACGTCTGTGAAACGCGTTAATCTGTCTGCTTTGCCATCGCGCCGGAAATTTTAATTCCGCACGTTTCACGGCCAAAGGCGACAAAGAGACAAATCAATACGGCCACGGTCCCCGCTACGATGGCCATTCCGAGCCCATAGTTGCCACCATGCGCTTCAGCAATACGTGACTGCAGCGTCGCATTGACGGACGCAATGAGGTTACCTAACTGATAAACAAAGCCGGGCAATACCGCTCTTGCATTCCCCGGCACCAGTTCGTTCAGGTAAGTCGGTATCACGCCCCATGCGCCCTGCACCATAAACTGCATCAAAAAGGCCCCAAGACCAATAGCCCATGAACCGCTGGAAAAGGCCCACAGCGGCAGCACCGGCAGCGTCAGCAATGCGGCGATAATAATGGCTTTCTTGCGGCCGATACGTTCAGACAGCGTGCCGAAGAAGATGCCCCCCAGCATAGCGGCAATGTTATAGCTGATGGCAATAATACTCACGGTGTGGGCATCAAACTGGTGCTGCACTTTCAGGAAGGTCGGGTAAAGATCCTGCGTACCATGACTAAAGAAGTTAAAGCAAGCCATTAACAGCACCATGTAGATGCAGATTTTCCAGTGCTGACGCAGTATCGGCATCAGTGCGCTGCTCTCTTTGCGCTCACGTGCCGCCAGCCACACGGGCGATTCAGGGACCTTGAAATAGATAAAGGGTAACAGCAGAATCGGAATAGCGCCGATGAGAAACATGCCGCGCCAGCCCACCGCATCAAAAAATAAACCAAAGACGATGGACGCGAGCAGGTAACCGCACGGATAGCCGGCCTGGAAAAGTCCCGACATCAGACCACGAGAGCGGTCGGGAATAGTTTCCATTGCCAGTGAAGAGGCCACGCCCCAAATGCCGCCCATGGCAATACCATAGAATATGCGGAAAGCCAGAAATGCAGCGAAGGTTGGTGACCAGGCGGACAGCAGTTCGAACACGGAGAAAAAGATAATGTTCAGCATTAAGATTGGTTTACGGCCATATTTCTCCGCCATCCGCCCAAACAGTAGCGCGCCAATCGGGCGCACCGCCAGCGTTAGCATAATGGCGACAGACACATCGGTAACAGAGTTGTGGAAGTACTGAGCAAGATTACTCAGTACAAACACCAGAATAAAAAAATCGAATGCGTCCAACGTCCAACTGGCAAAACAGGCGAAAGCCACGTTGCGCTGGGTCGATGTCCAGTCAAGCATACACGTCTCCTCTCTGAGACACTCTGGCGCATCGCCCATAACGTTCCTGGCCGCTGTCGGAGAGTGATGTAATTGTTAATCAAATGTATACATCATGTTCCAGAGGAGAGCGTACCGCGCAATTGTCAGGCAGTGGATCAGGCTGTAAGAAAGCGTGTCTGACGGCAGAGAATCCAGGCGACGAATCGCCTGGGTTTTACTCGGGAAGGTGGTTAAAGGCCTGCTCAATGATTGACAGCAGGCGCGCGTTATCCACACTGTGCAACACATGCACCAGCGCGCCGGCGTCAGGCGGAATACCCACGTCCAGACGCAATGGCTGCCGATAGCGCCAGGTTTTACCGCGCGTCGCGCCCGGACGCAGCTCAATATCCACACGATAGTCCGTTCCCCATGCCACGCGCTGATTAAGCAGCCAGGCGACGACCAGCGCATCATGGATCCAGCATCCGGCCAGGTGACGGGTTTGCATTGAGTAGTCGATCCAGGGCTGCAAAGTGTCATGCACAAAGCGCGTCAGCGGATGTTCGCGACGGGTCATGCGCGTCAGATCGTCCTGAGTCAGGAGCGTTTGCGTGGTGACATCCATGGGGACCAGCGTAATGGCGGCGCCGCTGTGTAATACCTGATGAGCAGCTTCCGGATCGATGCCGAAATTGGTGTCTTTGATGTAATCATCCAGCGCAAAAACGCCGCCCATAATCACGATCTCTGCCACCGATTCCGCCATGTCCGGAAAACGCTCCATGGCCAGCGCCACATTGGTGAGTGGGCCAATCGCAATCAGCGTGATTTCGCCGGGGTTATCGCAGATGAGTTGCCCCATCGCCTGCGCGGCATCCGTTGCATCGGCCTCTAACATGGCAGGCTGAGGAACGCCCTGCCAGAGTGACAGCAGATTGAGCTGTTCAACCCGCTTGTCCAGCACAGCGCGCCAGGGGCCAGGATCTTCGCACAGTGCCTGACGGGCACCCTGCACGACAGGCACGGCACAGCCCAGCCGGGTCACCAAATCTTTGGCGACCCGCGCACCAACATCGCTCGGCGTATTCCCTGCTACGGTAGTAATTAATTCTAACGACAGCCCTGGTGAGGCTAATGCCAGAGAAAGAGCAAGGCCGTCGTCCGTGTTCGCCCCTGCAATACCATTCCCCGGATCACAATCAATAATCAGTCTTTTCATTATTTGATTTATTTACTCTGGCCTGTGATGGCCGACAGCCACAAGATTCACCAATTTCAAGGTGGTGTGGAAACGATTCAATGCGTGCCTCGCCATTCCACTGTTTCAACATATGGATAGCGCAGCGTGCCATATCTTTAACCGGCTGACGCACGGTCGTTAATGCCGGAACGTGATAGGCAGACTGTTCTGTGCCATTAAAACAGACCAGCGCCACATCTTCCGGCACGCGAATGCCGTGCTGACTCAAGGCGCGGATACAGCCAATGGCCTGGCCTTCGTTACTGGCAAACAGCGCGCGGGGCAGCTTCTGGCTGGCTATCATGCGTAGTGTGGCCTGATAACCGCCCTCACGAGTATAGGTGGTGGGGAAAATCAGTGATTCATCAATCTGTACATTGTGCGCCTGCATCGCGTCACGCCAGCCCTGAATACGATCCTGGGCATTGAGCATATCCAGCGGTCCGCTAATCATGCCGACCTGCTGATAACCATGGCTCAGCAAATGTGCGCACACCTGAAAGGCGGCTTGTCGCTCATCCACCCGTAACATGCTGACCCCGGGCTGCGCTTCAACCCGATCAAGCATAACCAGCGGTGTCCCGCTGGCTGTGATGATATCAATGAAAGGATGGCGATCCACGCTGTTATAAAACAGGCCGTCGACCTGACGATTGAGTAGCCCCTGAATCAGCTCCAGCTCCCGTTTGCGATCGTCGCCTGCATCACCAAGCAGCATGACATGCCCGTGATTGAGCGACTCCTGCAGCAGCATGTGCGCCATCGATGCGACAAAGGGGTTGCTGATATTCGGCACCACCAGCCCAAAGGTTTTGGTGTGGCCCGACGCCAGGGCGCGGGCGGCGGCATTCGGGCGATAGCCGGTGTGCTCGATGGCGGCAAGCACCCGCTGACGGGTGGCATCCGCGACCGGGCGTGGTCCGTTATTAATGACGTAACTGACCACGGCAACCGAGGTCCCAGCGGCTTTTGCCACGTCGCTGCGCGTCACCGTCGTTTTTACCGGTTTCGCCACTTCGCCCTCCTCATCTCATGCCGCCTGCCATGTAACATCATCGTATTCAGATAGCGTCTTCTGGCAGATTAAGATCGCGCCCGCGTGTTTCCGGTGCCACAAAGGTGGTCAGGAAACCAATGGAAGCCATCGCTGAGAAATAGGTCGCAATGGACCACCAGTGCCCGGTATACGACAGCATCGCCGCCGCCACCAAGGGTGCAGTGCCGCCTGAAATAATTGAGCCCAGCTCTTTGGCCACGGCCATCTTAGTATAACGGTGGTTCACGCCAAACAGCTCCACGCCCCAGGCCGCCTGGACGCCAAAGATGCCCAGAGAAGCCAGCGCCATGCCCACCACGATAACCGGGATAACAATCGCCGGTTCGCGCGTATCCAGCAGCGTAAAGGCTGGCCAGGCGTAAATCATCAGCAGCAGGCAAAAAACCCGATAAACGACCCGGCGACCGAAGCGGTCTGACAGCCAGCCGGCAAGGGGAATTATCAGGAAGCCGAGCAGCGAGGCAATAAAGACCGCCGTGGTCGGCACAGATTTATCGACCATCAGGACCTTAGCGACATACCCGACGATAAACCCCTGCGCCAGATAAGAGGGACCGTTTTCGCCAATACGTAAGCCGACCATGGTCCAGAAAGCACGGGTACGCTGAAAGAAGGGGCGCGTATCAACCGTCTGATGCTGCGCGGCGATAAGGTTCGCCCGCTCCGCTTCCAGTAGCGCTTTCTTGCGCTCGAACACCGGGGTTTCCCGCAGGTTGCGGCGGATCCACAGTGCCACAAGGGCAATGACGGCGCTGCTCAGGAAGGGAATACGCCATCCCCATTCCAGCAGGCTTTGTTTATCCATCTGCACCACCAGCAGCCAGACAAGCGATGCCAGCAGCGTGCCGCTGTTAGAGCCGAGGGCGATAACCGAAGACACCAGGCCACGCCGCTTAACCGGCGCATATTCGCCCAGCATCACGGTTCCGCCGGAAAGCTCAGCGCCTGCGCCAAACCCCTGACTGAAACGTAGCAGAACCAGACAGGCAGGCGCCCAGATGCCAATGGCGGCGTAGCTGGGAATCAGGCCGATTAGGGTTGTGGATGCGCCCATCAAAATAATGGTGGTTACCATGACGACTTTGCGACCTTTTCGATCGCCCAGCCAGCCAAAAAATAACGCGCCGATGGGGCGGGCAACAAATCCAACCGACCAGGTTGCAAAGCTGGCAAGCAGCGCCATGGCGGGGGTTTGTTCAGGAAAGAAAACATCACCGAAGATAATGCCGGCGGCGAGGCCATAGAGTGCGAAATCCGCGTACTCCATTGCCGTCCCTAACCAGCATGAAACCGTCGCGCGCCAAAAATCTTTGCGGCCGGCTGGGGTAGTAAACCGCTCATCAGCGGCGGAGGTAGAAGGCTGTGCTGCCTGCTGCGTAACGGAGTGCTGTGCCGTCATAAACGCTGTCCCTTGAAAATATGCAGATCGATAAATGCCATTCCGAGAGACGGTTCCCTGACTACGAGCAGAACGCCCCGGTGGCGACATTCAGTTGGCTAACCATGATGAAAGGAAAGTTAAAGATTCCCTGGTGTTGGAATCCGCAGTATCGCGAGCTTCGCCGCTGTATATTTCAGCGGTCGTATTAATCTGGCGAATGTAACTTGATCCTCGATCGGCCTACCGTGCATCGAGCACCGTGAGCAATCACTGGAATCTAGTGTTATCTACGCGCGTAGATAAATCAATAGCCTTTGCGAAAATTTGTTAGATTTTCTTCACTATCAAGCTTAATTAATATGCCATTTTACGCGCAAAATCAGGCGGTTAATCCCGATCCGGCGCACAAAAAAACAGCATACACCGGAACCAGAGGCACTTTTCCTTTAACATTAAGCCAAACTGGCTGTCTGACCCTTTCATCGCCTGATGTTGTCGCACATTGGTGTGACTGCCCGATGACAGCACGGGCAGCGATTGCCACATAATGCATCCTCAGATATACCTGACTGGCGCATAAACCGGAGAACGCCGTTAAATCATTATGACCATTATCCTGATGCGACATGGTAAACCTGACCACCCTTTTGCCGGACGTTTAAGCGCACAGGGGCTGGCAGACTGGTGTGAAGCCTACGATCTGTCACTGGTGAGCGATGGGCCGCCCGATCGCAGCATCAGCATCGCCAGAAAAGCGGCGGTTGTGGTCTGCAGTCCTCTGCCCCGCGCCCACTCTTCGCTGGAGCGCCTTGGGCTGCATCCCCATCACGTTGATGCGCTCTTCAGTGAAGTCGGTATTCCTTTGCTCCGGGCTGATCGCATTCAGTTGCCCACCTTTGTGTGGCAGGCCATCCTGCGCGCCATGTGGTTTTGTGGCTATACCGGCGAGACCGAGTCGCTGCAGCATGCGCGCGCCCGCGCCTCGCGTGCCGCCGATCGCCTGATCGCCCTGTCGCAGCAGGGGACGGTTTTGCTACTGGGACACGGCATTATGAACAAGATGATTGCTCGTGAATTGCGTAAGCGCGGCTGGCAGGCGGAAAAACACGCCAGCAGCCGTCACTGGAGTTCGGCCATCTACCATCGCCCCTTTATTTAACCAATTTGAAAGTAGCTCAGCGTTTCGTAGCCTGCCCCTACCTCGGTTGTCGCAAGAACGATTTTCAGTACCAGATCAATGACGCTCAGCGTCCGGTTATCATCATGGGTGATCAATAGCCGTTTATTATCCGGACTGAAACAGCCATCCAGCGGCTGGTGAGTCAGCGCGATATGCCCCAAAGGATTCAGCAATTCATCAAAAAGCGTGACGATGGGTTCCTGGTGCCCGATCGCCATCAGATACTCGCCATCCGGACTAAAGCGAACCTTCTGACAGGGCTGTTGGTGGCCCGGAAGCGCCAGCCGCTGGCGGATTCGATGGCTCTGGCGATCGACGACATACAGCAGCGGCACATCGGCGGCGCTGGCGATGAGATAGGGGTGCTTAGGAGATGCAGTAAGGCCTGAAACCGGGCCGGGCATCAAAATGGTATCAATGACTCGCCCTTCCGCTTCGCACAGGTCGACGACGGTGATGGTGGCATCCTGCTCATTGTCGGTAAAGAGCTTGCGGCCGCTGGGCGAAAGCGTCAGGCGATGGGTATTATCAAGCGGAATGGGAATCGTCTTTTCAACGCGGTGGGTTACGGGATCGATCACCACCACGACAGTAGGATTTTCACAGCACAGATACACTTTGCCGTCGCGCCCTAACTGACCGCTGTGCGGCGCTTGTGACGGTGAGAGGTCGATATAGTCATTAATCGCCCGCTGTCGTAAATCAATGACCGCCACTTTATGGCCAGGATGAGGCGCATCGCCTTGCATATCGTCACCGTACAGCGGCAGAAAAGCCTTTTCCCAGGGCGCGAGCATCAAAAGCTCGTGCAGTCGCGTTGGGATAACGTCCACGGCCTGGCTGACGTCAAAGGTGTCAGGATCGAGAAACAGCGCCCGTCTGGTTTGCCTGTCAATCGCCAGTAATCCTCGAGATTCAAATGGCATGTCATCTCCTTTTCGTCTGTATCGCTAAAGCGTAGACAATGACTGTCAGGCTGCGCGCATCTGTAAATTCATTACTCATGCTGAATATTTTACTTATCTCGATTCAGCACTGCTTCCCTTACTCACGCACTGTTGATCAGTATCAGGACAGAAAAACTCTCCCTCTGTCGATATAAAGATATTGCCATAGCGGAATAAAACATTAGCGTAAATAAATATTTATTTTTATTTCAGGCGAATACTTATTTCCGTTTTATCCTAAAGTTTTCATCAGGAATAGCGAATTGTTGAATTGTGTTCTATTAAATAATTGAGCCGCGGCCGCTCAGGTCACGCTTGTGCGCAGAAACTGTCGTGGCTCGCCATCGAACCCTACCAGGGAAATACAATACTCATTGCGCAGCGCAGCATGTCTGCGTTTATGGCGGTTTATATACGGGATGACAGCTCAAGCCCTTATTTTGCCGACTGGCATAAACACTATAATCAAAATAACAGGTGAAACATGAATTCACACCGCCGTTCCTTGCATCATCTCTGGCGTCAATGGGAAAAACTTGCTTTCACCAGCCGCATGCTGTGGACGATGAAACAACACCGGGCCGTAAGCGCGCCTGAATACGATCCTACGCAGGAACAGGACGTGCTGCTGGAATCCACACCTAAGACTCTGCCTGCCATTGCTAAAAAAGTCTGGCTGTACTGGCCCGGCGACCGGCTACCTGCTTCCGTTGCCCTTAACGCCAGTAAAATTCGCCGTGATAATCCGGATCATGAGATTCATCTGCTTACCCCTCGGACGCTGGGACAGTGGCTGCCGGATTTGCAATTTGTCTCTTCCGATCTGACTCCGCAGCTAAAAGGCGACATCATCCGGCTGGAGCTGTTATTACGCTACGGTGGCATCAGCATCGACTGCAACACATTGCTGTTCGAGGATCTTGCCTGGGTCCATCAGGCACAAAGCGACCGCCCCATGGATGTGCTGGGATATTATCGTCAGCAAAACACGGTTAACCCACTCAGACCGATGATTGAAACCGGCTTTATCGCGGCGCCTGCTCAGAATCCCTTTATTCGCGAATGGCTGAAGCAACTGGCCCCGGTAAAATACGTAGGCAGACAAAACTATCTGATGGAGTTAATGAAACGCAGTGATTTCCCTGCGGTGCAACAGAATCTCAGCAACCCCGGTGACGAACTCACGGCGCTGGCACATCAGTTGGCTATGGATGAGCACCGTCGGGTTAATACCCGGTTACGCAAAGCGGAAGCCAGCGTCGGCTATTATCAGCAGGTGCATGCTGGCAGCAGCGATGCCTGTGTGCGCTCTGTTCTGTTTCAGCAGCGTCCGCTCACGCCGCCGCCGGTCATCCGGCTTACTGACAGTGCGCGCGCGTACCTCGATTTTAACCTGCGGTTACGCTTTTACAATCGTGCCAGCCTGGTCGGGGAAGCGATGCACGACAGCCCCTCCTCCCCCGCCAGACTTTCAGCGCCGCAGGAACAACGCGCGTAATCCGCCTTCTGTCCGGCCGTTTCAACAGAAATCGCCGGGCACTTCGCCCCTGTTTGACGTCAGATTGACGGTACTGTGAGTCTGCAGCCAAATCTGCGCGGAGATGTTGCAGCCCGACGACAGCCGCTATAGATTGAGTCAAAAATCCATGGAATGTCCCCCCTGTTGATAAGAGACATATTCATACGATAAGAGGATTTGACGTTGTCTGAATTCGTGTCAGTAATACTTTTTCTGACCGCGATTGCTGTTTATTCCTGTAAAGCAGGCCGAAGCAGAATCTGGTTTTCCCTCACCTTATGCCTGTTAATACTGTTCGTGCTGCTCAATGCCACACTGTTCGCCAGTAATTATTTTACCGGCGACGGCATTACTGACGCTGTCGTGTATACCTTAACAAACAGCCTGACCGGTGCCGGCCTGAGTAAATACGTTGTGCCTGCCCTTGGGCTGGTCATCGTGCTGTTTTTACTGTTTTGTACCCTGTCATGGCTGCTGCGCCGCCGCGAGCGGCCCTTTCATTCAGGCTGGAGCCTGGTAGCCTTTGCCTGTGCCGCCGGCGCGGTACAAACGTCGCCAGCCTTTCAGCAAGTGAGTTCACTCATTACCTCGCACTCACTGCGCGAACACTCCGACTTTGCCACCGTCTACAAGGTCCCGAAAAAGCGCATTGCGCAGCCCGCACTTAACGTGGTGTATATTTATGCTGAAAGCCTGGAGCGGACCTACTTCGACCCGATTGCCTTCCCTGGACTGGCCCCCGAACTCAGCCGGGAAAAAGAGCAAAGCATCGACTTCAGCCAGACCGAGCAGCTTCCCGGCACGGATTACACCATTGCCGGTATGGTCGCGTCGATGTGCGGTATTCCGCTTTTTGCCCCTTTCGACGGTAATGCTTCTGCCTCTCTTTCCAGTTTTTACCCACAGAACATTTGCCTGGGTGATATTTTAAAAAATTCCGGTTATGAAAACTGGTTTATTCAGGGCGCTGACCTGCGCTTTGCGGGTAAAGATGTCTTTTTACGTTCTCACGGCTTTGACTCTGCGCGCCTGTACGGTTCACAGGAACTCAAAGACAAGGTTAGCGATCCGACCTACCGCAATAACTGGGGTTATTACGACGATACCGTGCTGGACGAGGTGTTTAAAACCTATGAGGCACTTTCGCGCCAGCAGAAACGTTTTGCGCTGTTTGCGCTCACGGTGGATACGCATCATCCTGATGGATTTATTTCCCGAAGTTGTCAGCGCAAAAGTTATAGCTATGCGGGCAAGCCAAATCAGTCGTTCAGCGCCGTATCCTGCTCGCAGGAGCATATCGCACGCCTGATTTCCCGTATTAAGGCTTCACCCTGGTTTAAGAATACCGTAATTGTGGTGGCATCCGATCATCTGGCCATGAACAACACGGCGCATCCCTTTCTGATCAAGCTTCCTCGTCACGATCTGTTTATGGTGATCCGTGGCGATCAACCACAGGCAGAAGTGATGGATATGAAACGCAGTACGCTGGATAACGGCGCGACGTTACTGGATATTCTGGGCGGCGACAATGCGATAGGTTTGGGACGTAGCAGCCTGTCCGCAGTGTCGTTGTCGAGCCAGTTTGAGGATATGAAAACCAAAGTGTTGAGCTGGAAAGCCGATATCATTCAGCTGTGGAACTTCCCCAAAAAGATCGACAGCATCACGCTGGATCAGACGAAGAACACGCTCAGCTTTTCCGGAGCCAGCTTTGCCTTGCCCATTCTGCTGAGGGTGACGGAGAAGCATGTGGAGCCACTGCCTGAGGGGGAATATTCGGCACCTTTACGTTATCAGCTGGCCGACTTTACCTCGGCGGAAAAGTTTGTCTGGGTCGATCGCTGCTTTAAAATTGCCCGTATCTGGCAACCCGCGCTGGCCCTGTCCAGCGACTGGTGCCTGGCAATGGGCCAGCTCGCGGGCCATCCCTCCGTTATGCGCATGGATAACCCCCTGTGGAAAGGAAAGGTGCAGTTCCCGGCAGGCCCCCAGAACGATGCAAACTATCAACATGCCGTGGCGCAGCTGCGCATCGACGATAATGCGATTCGTTATAATGCCGACAGCTTTTTGTTCGCGGTTCCCGGCGCCCCCGCAAGCGTGAAGCAGTTCAGCGGCCTTTCCCGTTCGGAAAACTGGGGCCGCTGGTCAAACGCCAATCTTGCCCCGGAAGTGACCATAGAATTCGTTAACCCTTTGCCCGCCAGATTTGATCTGGTGATTACCGCTCTCGCCTATGGCCCCAATGCGCACCGACCCACAACGGTGCAGGTAGGCGACATAAAACAGCCCCTGATGCTGGGAGAAGAAGCGTCAACCCAAACGCTGCGTTTTGATAACACCCGCGGAAGCCGTCGGTTAACGTTTACCCCACCAGAGCCGCAACTCAGTAATCTTAACAACATCGCAGGTCAGGACCCACGCAAACTCGGCATCGGTCTGATGACGTTAAAGGTTGTTCCCGTTCCCTGATGGTTATTCACGATGACTGTTAGCCCCCACCTTTTACACTGCCTGGTAAGCGGGCTGTGTAAAAGAGGCTAGCTGACAACGTTTTTTTGCGGCCCACCCCGCAAAAAGATGAAAACTACGCGTTTAACTAATTGATATATTGGAATTTATTTCGCAGTATGTTCTTTCTGTTCTGTGACCAGACCGGCTCTCCTGACATGATAGTGTAATAACGTGATGAATCGGGAAGGCTCTTGAATGACACTCACCATGATGAATACACACAAAGCGTTTAAACGTTTACAGCGCGCAGGTATCAACGATCGCCAGGCAGAAGCGATGGTGGATATTTTTTCGGCATTAAAGCAGGACAATGCGCTGTCCCGTGCTGATGTCATGCAGGCTTTTCAGCGTCAGAATCAGCATATCTTTTCGCTAAGCACGCAACTGAAGAAAACGGAGTCATGCCTCAGAACCGAAACTGGTGAGGTGGCGAAAGGCGTAGAGTTCCTTCAGACAGTGACGGGTGGACTGATAACAGACGGCAGCGTACTCAAGACGGATGTCGCCGAACTCAAGACTGACGTCGCTGAACTCAAGACCGATGTCAGCGTGCTCAAGACTGACGTCGCTGAACTCAAAACTGATGTCGCCGAACTCAAGACCGACGTCGCTGAACTTAAGACCGATGTCAGCGTACTCAAGACTGACGTCGCTGAACTCAAAACTGATGTCGCCGAACTCAAGACCGACGTCGCTGAACTCAAGACCGATGTCAGCGTACTCAAGACCGACGTCGCTGAACTTAAGACCGATGTCAGCGTACTCAAGACTGACGTCGCTGAACTCAAAACTGATGTCGCCGAACTCAAGACTGACGTCGCTGAACTCAAGACCGATGTCGCCGAGCTCAAGACTGACGTCGCTGAACTCAAAACCGATGTCGCCGAACTTAAGACCGACGTCGCCGAACTCAAAACAGATGTCAGCGTACTTAAGACCGACGTCGCTGAACTAAAAACAGATGTCAGCGTACTTAAGACCGACGTCGGGAGTTTAAAAAACGATATGCGTTGGGTACAGCGTCTGCTGATGATCATGACCACCACGTTGCTTATGGCGACCATTAAATATGTGCTTGCCTGAGACGTTACCCGCGCTTCAGGCCTTGACCCCGCAGGGTTTCCAGCTTTTCACGCTGTCGCCCGTCGGCTGTAAAATTAGCCTCTGCCAGCCAGCATTCCAGCCCATTTTTAACAGTTGGCCATTCACTGTCGATGATTGAAAACCAGCTTGTATCGCGCGTGCGGCCTTTATAAACGCGGGCCTGACGAAATTCACCTTCAAAGCGAAATCCCAGCCGAAGCGCGGCCCGACGCGAAGGCAGATTACAGCTGTCACATTTCCATTCATAACGCCGATAGCCCAGTTGCTCGAAGGCATAACGCATCAGCAGAAAATGCGCTTCGGTCGCCATTCTTGTTTGCTTTAGCAATCGGGAAAAGGTGACGTATCCCACTTCCATCACTCCATTTTGCGCATCAACACGCATCAGCGATAGCGTTCCGACGGCCTTACCGGTTTCAACATCAATAACGCTGAAATGCAACGGATCCTGACTCGCCTCCATCGTAGCAGCATGGGCTAACCAGGCGGCCTCATCATTAAACGGCCCCTCAGAAAGATAGGTCCAGTCACGGCCATCTTCTGCCAGTGACCAAGCCTGCCAGAGTGCTTCAGCATGCGAAGCCACGCTAAAGGGCTCAAGGTGGCAAACCTGACCCTGAAGCACCTCACGCTGAGGTAAGGGACGTGGCTGCCAGTCGGGCATGGATTGCCCTACAGGTTGACCATACTGATTGACGTGTTGCGACATCATGCCTTCTCCATTGCAGTGAATAAAAACACGTTGCCATGTTGCAAACACGTTGAGAAGTCATTACTGATAAAAAAGACAGAAACAGAAAACGGCCGCTTAACGCGGCCGTTGAAAGAAGAGATAACTTACAAAGCGCCGCAGGACTATCCGCGGAAGAAGATATCGCCGGATTTGCCCATAACGATCTTACCGGTGTCGTTGGTAATCAGAATGTAATTGGCATTGATATAAGCCCAGTGGGTATCTGGCTGAGGCGCAGGCAAATTACGTTTCTGCCACTCGGTGATGGTGTAAGTCTTGCTCCGATACTTATCTGGCACGGTATCGCCGATTTTGTGCTCTTTATAATCAATGATAATGGTGCTGAGATCGTAATTTGGCTTACCTGGATTACCCGCTGACTGCGAAGGCGTTGTTGGCGTGATGCCGTCGTTGGAGTCAGAACTCATCGGCGCCTGCGGCTGAGCAGGTGCCGCAGCACCGGGCTGCGCGTTGTTATCGCCAGATTGAGCGGTTGGATTGGCCGGTTGAATCTGCGGCGGCGGTGGCACATTGTCGGTGGTTTCACCTGCAGCCTGAGCGGCGGGGATCAGGCTCAGCGAGCCGAACAGTAAACCCGCTGAAATAAAAGCAATTTGAGTCCTGCGCATAATAATTTCCACATTGAATTGATTTTAATAACAGTAGACTACTCTGAAGACAATCTAAACAGGGCTGCGGTTCCGTCACTCATAAAGGTAAGTGTAAGGAATCACGACTCATTCTGGACCCAACCTACACCTTACCTGTCTTTCTCTGTCAGGTTAAGCAACAATGTGATACCAGGATAGTTACCTCCTGTTAAAGACGTTTTGCAAGTCGCGGATCGCAACACAGCAGAGGAGATAATGCCGCAGTGGCGTCCGGTGTCGTCCTGCGCAGCCTTGCAACGCTGCGATAAGCGCAATAAGCGTGTACACTGCGCGTTTTTACACGCAGTAAATTTTCTGCTGCACCCGACACGTCCGGAGATATCCCATGAAAGAAGGCCCGTTAAGCGAAAAAGAGCTGCAATGGCTCGAAGATATGCTGGAAAAATACGGTAGTGAAGCGTCGATTCTTGATGTTTCAGAACTGGATGGCCTGCTTACTGCCGTGCTTTCAGGTCCGACGACGGTAGAGCCAAGTCGCTGGCTGGTCGCGCTCTGGGGCGGTGAAAAGCATATTCCCAAATGGAGTAATGAGCGCGAAATGACGCGCTTTATGGAACTCAGTTTCCAGCACATGAACGACATTGCTGACCGCCTGTCTGAGTTTCCAGAACAGTTTGAACCCCTGTTTGGCGTGCGCGAAATGGAAGGTCTGGAATTTACCGTCGTTGAAGAGTGGTGCTACGGCTATATGCGCGGCGTGGCCTTAACAGACTGGTCGTCACTTCCCGCTGAGCTCCAGGATTCACTGGACGCCATCGCCCTGCACGGCGCAGAAGAGAACCTGGAAAAGGTTGATGCGCTGACGCCTGAAGAAATGGAAAGCAGCATTGATGCTATCCGCCCTGCCGCCCTGGCGCTTCATGATTACTGGATCTCACAGCCCGAAGCGATTCCTCAGGTGCAGCAGCCGGTCACTGTGGAAAAACAGCCGGGCCGCAACGATCCCTGCCCCTGCGGCAGCGGAAAAAAATACAAGCAGTGCTGCCTGCATTGATTGAAAAGGGAGCCCGGTTCACTGGCTCCCTTGTTTATTCTGCCACCGTTAACTTCACCACTCACGTCGGGAGAGCCTTATGGCTAACCTGCCGCTTCGCCGTCATGTCTTACAGAATGCAGGATCGCTACGTGCTCATGGCCCAGACCAGAGCGTTACTGGCGATAAAGCGGACCAGCAGGGCAATGACAATAAAAAGCCTGCCACGGTGAACCCTGTTTTCCTCAGCCTGCAAAAGGGTGGCTTTTTTCGCGTTCCCGCAGCGCGAAACAGCCTATTCCCCCTCTTCTTTTTTAATCATATCGATGGCGACCACGTTATGTTTCATCGCCTCATTCAGCACCTGTACCGCCGAGGACGCATCGCGGTTTTTAATCGCCATAAAGACTTTGATGTGCGCCTCAACACTTTCAAGCGTAATGCCCAGTGAGCGATTCAGTTCTTCAAGATAATAGTAATAAATATCTTTGATTGACTTCATCACGTTGTAAAACACGCTGTTATGAGAGGCGCGGATAATCGCCAGATGAAATTCGTAATCCGCTTCCGAATATTTCTTGTAATCACCTTTATTAATAAGCATGTTATTGAGCGCCTGCTCCAGCAGGCCAATATCCTCTTCTGTGGCATGTTCCACTGCCAGCTCAACACATTTAAACTCGACGGTCTGGCGAAAAACCATCATGTCGTTAAAGGCTTCCCGGCTCAGATGCATTAACGGTCTGGCATTGTGATTAAGCATCTGTGGCGAAAAGTCTTCACACACGTAACTGCCGCTGCCCTGACGGGTAATCACGATACCCAGATCGCGCAAGCGCTGCACCGCGCTGCGTATACTGACCCTGCTGACATTAAAAGAGTGCGTCAGCTCCGCTTCAGAAGGTAAACGCGTGCCTGCGGACCAGCTACCGTCCAGTAGCTTCGCCTTAATCTGCTCGAACACTTCGTTAACGACGTTCTGTTTCTGAATGGATTTTATGCTCACAACACCTTCTCATATGATGTCCTACATGACGCCATTCTATCTTATCCTTTCCCGCAAAGTCCTGCGCTAACGCAGTGACAGACAGGGTTCAACCTTGCCTTACTCGCCGCTTCCTGCCCGAATCGAGGGGGCAACAGGATGACGATCATCCGGCACGCCGCCCGACGCATCGGCCTCTGCAGTAAGATCCCTATCCACCACCTCTGGCATTATCAGTGAAGCCAGCAGGCCGATACAGGAATAGCCGATCAGCATGATCGCAATCGGATACCAGGTGCCCGTGAGCTGGCAGAAAATACCGGCCAGGAGCGGCCCTAAACCAGTGGCAAACAGCCCACCAATCTCCTTAGAGATGGCCATTTGCGCGAAACGGTTTCTGGAACCAAACATCTCTGCCATGGTGATCCCTTCAATTGCCGCCTGGCCCAACACTGCGATGTTGTGGATTACGATCAGGCAAACCATGATGGTACTCACCGCCTGCGCGTTATCGACGATGAGTGAAATCATCGGATAAGCCAGAATAATCGAGCCCAGCGTCAGAATGCGGTAAGGAATACGGCGCCCTATCCGGTCTGAGAGCCAGCCGATAAGCGGAATTGTTAAAAATCCTATTACCGAGCTCACCATGATGGCATCGGTGGGAACCGCCTTATTGAACAACAGCGTCTGAACCATATAACCCGCCAGAAAGGTCTGGATGATGCCTGAGTTACCCGCCTGACCAAATCGCAGCCCGGTAGCAATCCAGAAGGCTTTGCCTTTGATTAACTGGAAAACAGACTGTGCCGGCTGATGGTGGGGCTTGACGGTGGCAGATTCGGCAACGTTTTCAAACACCGGACTTTCTTTCAGGTTGAAGCGCAGCCAGATTGCAAATCCCATTACGACGAAACTGGCCAGGAAAGGAATACGCCATGCCCAGGCAATGACTTCGTCATTGGTGAAGAAAAAGAACATAGCCGCCCAGATGGCGGTTGCACTTAACGTGCCGCAGTTGGTGCCCATAGCAACCAGCGAGGCAATAATGCCCTTTTTTCCTTTGGGCGCATATTCAGCCAGCATCGTGCTGGCACCCGATATTTCTGCACCGGCACCTAATCCCTGAATAATACGCAGCGCCACCAGCAGCAAGGGCGCTAAAATACCCACCTGCTGGTAAGTGGGTAATACGCCAATTAAGGTGGTACAAACGCCCATTAAGGCAATAGTGATAAACAGGACTTTTTTTCGGCCAACACGGTCGCCCATTTTGCCAAAAAAAACGGCGCCGACGATTCGCGCGATATAACCTGCACCGTAGGTTCCCATTGCCAGAATCAGCGCCATCGCACCCGACTGTTCGGGAAAAAAGACTTCATGAAAAACTAATGCCGCACCAAGAGAATAGAGCTGGAAATCCATAAATTCTAACGTTGTACCCAGCCATCCTGATACGGATGCCCGGACCAGATCAGAGGTATTACGTTCTGTGGTGTGGGTATTTAAATGACTCATGTTTTCACCCTGAGGTCGACGATGCGTTAACAGGCGACTAAATGACAGGCGAGTGCCGCTTACGCGGAGCGTGAGGATCTCTTCACCCGCGACAATCACTGATGTTTTAAGCCGGAGTAATAACTACAGGTTCTGAGATATTTTATGAAAACTGAACCAAGACTTTTGAATGTTGTGTTTTATCACTGGCCGCCTTTAATGCCGCTTCAATATCGTGATAGGCATAATTGCCGGAAAGAATCGGACGCGGATCGATAATGCCTTTTTCCAGCCATTTCACCGCCACATCAAATTCATCGATAAAACGGAAGGAGCCTTTCCAGCTAATTTCTTTTACCAGCATCTGCGCTACCGGGAAATTAAGCGGACTTTTTCCCATCCCAATTTGAACCACGACGCCGCCCGGCCGCGTGACCAGAATACTGGATTCAATCGCCGCTTCGGCTCCGCTGGCTTCAAGCGTAACGTCGAAATATCCCCGATTTTCACCGTAGCGGGCAACGGCGACACGGTCGCTTGCATCCACTGCCGCATCAGCCCCCATTTCTACCGCGATGCGGCGGCAGCGCTCGCTGGGATCGAACGCCACGATCTCTGCCGCGCCGGAAGCGCTTGCGGCGGCAATCGCCAGGGCGCCGATAGGGCCCGCGCCCATCACCAGCACCCTTTTCCCGACTAGGCTGCCTGCCACGTTGAGCGCATGGATCACAACGGCGGTAGGCTCAGCAACGGCCATGACGCTGGCCGGAACCTGCTCATCATAAGCCACGCACTGCTTCGCAGGCACCACGACATATTGTGCAAATCCCCCATTCACGTGCGGAGTGAACTGGGCGCTCCCCATAAAGCGCATGGTGGCGCAGGCATTCTGTTTACCTGCCCGACAATACTCACACTGACCACATGGCTGTGATGGATTAATCGCGACTTTTTGTCCCGGTTCTAACCCTGATGCTGCCGGCGCCTGGAAAATCCGCCCCACAAATTCGTGACCTATCACTAGCGGTTGCTTAATCACGGATAATCCGGCACGTCCTTCATGGTAATAATGAATATCCGAGCCGCAGATGCCGCCGCACTCCACTTGAACAACGACATCATCATCCGAATACTTCAGTTCGCGCTGCTCAACCGCGATCTCTTTTTTGCCCTTTGCCACGCAGGCATGCGTCATTATGCTGTGCACATGTTTTTCCTCTTTCGGGTCAATAACGCTTACAGCACGGCCAGCCAGCCGCCATCCACGTAGATAATCTGACCATTGATATAATCTGAGGCAGGCGATGAAAGAAAAACGGCCGTACCGGCCACTTCTTCTGGCCGTCCCCAGCGCTGCGAAGGATTACTGCTTTTCACCCAGCTGTCGAACCGGGCATCGTCCACCAGCGCACTGTTCATGTCCGTCAGGATATATCCCGGCCCAATCGCATTGGTCTGGATATTAAACTGCGCCCATTCGGCCGCCATTGAGCAGGTCAGCATCTTAATGCCGCCCTTGGCAGCGGTATAAGGTGCAACGGTTGGCCTGGCCGCCTGGCTGGTCAACGAACCGACATTGATGATTTTGCCGCCCCGATCGCGGGCAATCATGCGTTTGGCTGCCGCGCGCGAAACCAGAAAGGCGCTTGTAAGGTTGGTATCAATCACCTTTTGCCAGTTTTCCAGTTCCAGCTCCAGCATGGGTTTGCGGTACTGGATCCCGGCATTATTTATTACGATATCGACTGCGATGCCCTGCTCATCCAGACTGGCGAACACCTGCTCTATCGCGCTTTCACAGGTCACATCAAACACCCGGCCGGAGACGCGATAGCCTTTATTTTTTAGCTGTTCAACGGCCTCGTTCAGCACCGCTTCACGCGTGCCGTTCAAAATAACCTCTGCCCCGGCAGCTGCTAATGCTTCGGCGTAGGCAAAACCCAGGCCGCGAGAGGACCCCGTTATCAAAGCCGTTTTACCGGTCAGATCGAACATTGCAGTCATAATCCACCTTTAAATATGTATGACAACTATCTTATTAAGGTGAATTTGCCGGCAGATTAAATCAATACACAAAGCGTATTTATGAGGCACATATCACAAATGATTAACAAGAAATCACACCAACCAATTGTATTTATTGGAAATAAAAGCAATTTATTTAACCAGCATTATTTCATTAGATCGCCGTCACAAAAACAGCAGTGCAGGATTCAAGCCGGATAAATTTATGATAGAAAGGCAATGTTGTATGACAACATACCATTAAATCTGGGTGCAGCGATGAGTACGGTGCGGTTAATGTTCTGAATAATAAGGAGCGAGTGTGAGCAATCTGTTCATCACCAATGTAAAAACAATTTTGACTGCGCCGGGCGGCATCGATCTGGTGGTGGTTAAAATTGAAACGAATGAGCCCGGACTGTACGGTTTGGGGTGCGCCACCTTTACCCAGCGCATTTACGCCGTACAAAGTGCCATTGATGAGTACCTTGCCCCGTTTCTGATTGGCAAAGATCCCGCCAGAATAGAAGATATCTGGCAGTCCGCCGCCGTGAGTGGCTACTGGCGCAATGGCCCGGTAATGAATAATGCCCTTTCCGGCATTGATATGGCGCTATGGGATATCAAAGGTAAACAGGCCGGGCTGCCGGTTTATGAACTGCTGGGTGGGAAATGTCGCGACGGTATTGCGCTCTATGTGCACACCGATGGCGGCGATGAAGTTGAAGTGGAAGACAGCGCTCGCGCCAAAATGGAAGAAGGCTACCAGTATATTCGCTGCCAGATGGGCATGTACGGCGGTGCCGGTACTGATGACCTGCGGCTGATTGCCAATCGCATGGTGAAAGCGAAAAATATTCAACCCAAGCGCTCGCCTCGCACCAAAGCCCCGGGGATCTATTTTGATCCGGAAGCCTATGCGAAAAGCATTCCGCGGTTGTTTGATCATCTGCGCAATAAACTGGGTTTCAGCGTGGAGCTACTCCATGATGCCCATGAACGTATTACGCCGATTAATGCCATTCATATGGCCAAAGCGCTGGAGCCTTATCAGCTTTTCTTCCTTGAAGATCCGGTTGCTCCCGAGAATACGGAGTGGCTGAAAATGTTGCGCCAGCAGTCTTCCACGCCGATCGCAATGGGCGAGTTGTTCGTTAACGTAAATGAGTGGAAGCCGTTGATCGACAATAAGCTGATTGATTATATCCGCTGTCATATCAGCTCGATTGGCGGTATCACACCGGCGAAAAAAATCGCCATCTACAGTGAATTAAACGGTGTTCGCACCGCCTGGCACAGCCCTGGGGATATCTCTCCAGTTGGGGTTTGCGCAAACATGCATCTGGATCTGAGCTCGCCTAATTTCGGCGTTCAGGAATACACACCAATGAATGATGCGCTACGTGAAGTCTTCCCGGGCTGTCCTGAAGTGGATCAGGGCTATGCTTACGTCAATGACAAGCCGGGGTTAGGGATTGATATCAACGAAGCGCTGGCGGCAAAATTCCCCTGCGAGGGCGGCAATCCGACCTGGACGATGGCCAGGACGCCGGATGGCACAGTCTGGCGTCCCTGAGTCATCAGGTCTTTTTCAGAGGCTCAGCAATGGGCCTTTTTGCTTTCCCAGGCATTAATAGCCTGGCGGGACTGGACCACAACAGGCCGTTCAGGTTGGCTTTACCGTGTTCAGGGATAGATAAACAGCGGGCTTTCAATGTGCAGGCAATGAATTTTATCGATTAAATGCCGTAATCAGCCCCTTACCTCTGAGGAATAAGAACAGTGTAAACCGCGTTTATTTATCTTTCAGGAAGGAATATTGCCTTGAGAATCTTTCAGGCACCATCCCGTGCAGAGTAACGGGATGGTGTAAGGGATAGCGCAACGTTTTGCTGAGCGAGCAGAATTAAAACTCAACGTCTTCCAGACTAAAATATTCGGTCTGATCGTTATAAGAAAAGATTTCTGCATAGCGGCCCCAGTTGATCACGCTGTCCAGCGTCTCTTTGGCGGCGCTGTCAGCCAGCGAGTCTTCCAGCTCCTGCTCGAAGCGCATGCGCGGCGCACGATGACCGGGACGTTCATCCAGCACGGTTTTAATCAAGGCGGCCAGCGGCACATAGCGCAGCAGATGATCGGCAAACATGACTTTGCGTTGCTGGGTATCCGATTCGGCAAAAACCCGGGCAGGTGGCGTAAGGAAAATATCCCCTTCCCTGACGTCGGCAAAGCCCAGTGACTGGAGCACTTCGGCTATGGGGAACAGCTCATCGACCTCCAGATGCAGCGAACGCGCAACATCCGGCATGTCTGCACGACCGTGATAGGGCGCGGCCGCCAGGGTTTCAATCAGGCCGGCCATCAGGTTAGTTGATACCTGTGGCAGGTGCGTGCCCAGCCTGAGGCTCTTTTTCACATTATCACTGGTTGGTCTGGCGGTCATCTGCGTGTATACATCATCAACCAGACGACGGAACGCGGGATCAAGGCGATTACGAGGATGGCCAAAGGGCACTTTGATTTCAGCCACGACGCGTCCGGGATTTGACGACAACACCAGGATGCGGTCGCACATAAACACGGCCTCTTCGATATTGTGGGTGACAATCAGCACCGACTTCATCGGCATCTGTCCCTCGTTCCACAAATCAAGTAAATCCGTACGCAGCGTTTCGGCGGTTAATACGTCCAGTGCAGAGAAAGGCTCATCCATTAATAAGAGAGTGGGATCGACCACCAGCGCGCGAGCAAAACCGACACGCTGACGCATTCCACCTGAGAGCTCGCGTGGGTAGGCGTTTTCAAAACCGTCCAGGCCGATCAGGTCGATGGCTGCCAGGGCGCGTTTTCTGCGCTCCGCTTTTTCCACGCCAAGCGCCTCCAGGCCAGCTTCCACGTTTTGCAGTACCGTCAGCCAGGGAAACAGCGCAAAGGTCTGGAACACCATCGCCACGCCTTTGGCCGGCCCATTAAGCGGCTTGCCCAGATACTCGACCGCGCCTGAACCTGGCGTGATCAGGCCAGAAATGATACGTAACAGCGTGGATTTTCCTGAGCCTGAGCGGCCCAGCAGGCCGACAATTTCCCCTTCCTGCAGGGTGAGATTAACGTCATCCAGGATCAGGACTTCACCATGCGTTTTATCATAACCGTGCTTAATATCTTTCACCGTCAGGATAGCTTTGCGCCCTTCTGGTTTTCTGTTCGACACGTCTGGGTTCAGTGTGGGTGGAGTGTTTAACATCAGGTGTCCCTTAATTAGCACGGAATTTTGATTCGGCGTACACGTACAGCGGTCGCCACAACAGACGGTTGAACAGGGTGACAAACAGCGACATCACCGCGATACCAAGAATGATTTTGGGGAAATCCCCGGCGGCGGTGGTTTGTGCGATATAGGCACCTAAACCGTGTGCCGTGACCTGCGTATTCCCCCACTGCACAAATTCAGACACGATGCTGGCGTTCCACGCGCCTCCGGAAGCGGTAATCGCGCCCGTAATGTAATAAGGGAAAATGCCGGGCAACATCACCTGACGCCACCATTGCCAGCCACGAATATGAAAGTTCGCGGCGGCTTCTTTATAGTCATTCGGAAACGCGCTCGTCCCTGCGACGACGTTAAACAGAATGTACCACTGGGTACCCAGCACGATGAGCGGTGACAGCCAGATATCGGGATTAAGATGAAAATGCACAATCATAATCACGAAAACCGGGAACATCAGGTTGGCCGGGAAGGCCGCCAGAAACTGAGCCACGGGCTGAATCTTCCCCGCCAGAGCAGGCCGCAGGCCAATCATCACGCCTAACGGCACCCATATCAGCGACGAAATCAGAATCAGCACCGACACGCGCAATAAGGTAATCAGCCCCAGCGTGAAAACGTGTTTCACCTCATCCAACGTCACGCCGATCTGAACGTAGGTAATGACCCGGTAAACCACATACAAGGTCAGTAAAATGACGAACGCGCCCCAGACAGTGTCACCCAGCCTTGAAGCGCGGCGAATATTGTTTTCGAAACGCACGGGTGCCGCTGTCGGCCAGCGCCATGAGATACGCGCCAGCGCTGACAGCAGCAGCCGTAACGGCGTGAAGATCTGATGAATCAGACGGGTTCGCCGCATTAAATCGCGCACCCAGGAGGTTGGCGCATTACCTGAGCGGGTGTTTTCCATACGGAACTTATCTGCACAGGCGACCAGCGGTCTGAACAGCAACTGGTCGTAAGCCAGAATCACAATCACCATGGTGAGTAACACCCAGCCTACCGCGTGGATATCTTTATGCAGAATAGCCTGCGCCAGATAGCCACCGACACCGGGCAAGGTAAAGGTGTTATTACCGACCGTGATCGCTTCAGAGGCGACAATAAAGAACCAGCCGCCTGACATCGACATCATCATGTTCCAGACCAGCCCCGGTACGGCAAAAGGCGCATCCAGCTTCCAGAAACGTTGCCATCCTGTCAGATGAAACCCACGCGAGACTTCCACCAAATCGGCTGGCACGGTGCGCAATGACTGATAGAAGCTAAAGGTCATGTTCCACGCCTGGCTGGTGAACAGGGCAAAGATGGCTGCCAGCTCCACGCCCAGCACCTGCCCCGGAAAAAGCGCAATAAAGAAGGTGACGGTAAAGGAGATGTATCCCAGCACCGGCACGGACTGCAGGATATCCAGAATCGGCACCAGCACCTTTTCAGCACGGCGGCTTTTGGCGGCCAGCGTGCCGTAAATCAGGCTGAATACCAGGGAAGCCAGCATTGCCACCAGCATACGCAGCGTGGTGCGCATGGCATATTCCGGCAGATTAGTGGGATCGAGCGAGATAGCCTGGGTTTTCAAACTCTCAATCGGCATCAACGTTTGATGAAAGCCGACCGCGACCATAGCAATCAGACAAATAATCAACGGAAAAGCCACGGCATCCCAGACGTTAGGCAATAACCGTCTGTTGGCCGCCAGCATGGTGAATCGGAAGTTCATGAACCCTCTCTTCTTTTCATCACGGGAGCGACTAAATTATTTCAGGTGAGGGATTATCAGGCAGGATTGTTAAACGTATGCTCACCTGATGACCGGGTTTTTATTAATTTTTTGTGAAAGCCCGGCCCCGATTTTAGCGGGCTCATCTTGTGCAGCCATTTTCTTAACACCATCAAACCTGCCATAGCGGAAATGGCACCAGAGACTCACGCCCAAAACGCTGGCAACTGAAGCGTACTAAGACGGCAATAACCCCCGTTGTTTCATCGCGGCCCACTCAGTCTTTGCCTGCGCGACGAACGACTGCACCTGTTACTTAAAATATAAACCCCATTAATATTTTTTCTACATCTTATCCAGACAGAAGCAGATTGCTGACTCGATTTTTCTGTAAATGAATTTGCGGGACTAATCGGTTATTGAGACTATTCTTAATTTATCAGCTTCCGCTACGCTTTATCCTTTAGGGTTGATAACTCGGCTTTCATGATCAAGGAGTGAGCGAATGGCCTTACCAGAATCGTATTCAAATAACCTTCCGGATTACAGCCTTGGCCAACGGATGGGGATGGTGTCCGCAGATGACATTGATTTCAATGCTCTGGCAAATCGTTTAGATTGCACGCGGGACTTCAGTCAGGTCGGCATTATATACTCTGATGGTCTTGCACAATGGCTGGTTCGCCCTTCACGTCGTCACGCTCAAGCCAGCAAGAGTAGTGTGAGCCATGTAATCATTACCAAGGTTAATGCCACAAATCCTCAGGTTGCTGCAAAGGCGCTGACGGAAACGCTTAGCAAACCGTCATTGGCTAGCGAGATTACATCGACGATGTTTTCATGTGGTGCTTTAGTGGTGACGGGATTCCTTGCATTTGGTTCTGCTGCAGCCGTGCCATTGACAGCAGGCGCATCGGGTGTTGTCGCGGGTATGATTATCGCAGGCGGATTGGCTACAGGTATGCAATGCGCTATCGGCACTGCACGGTTGTATGCTATCTATGAAGGCAACGAAGATTATGTCGCGTGGCTTGATTCACAATCCTGGTACGTTGCAACAACGACTGCGCTGGATGTGATATCGCTTGCAGGAGCGGGAGCCGGTCTGAAGAGCGCAATTGAAACATACAAGGTAATGAAAGCATCCTCTTCTGCAAAGGCCTTCGAATGGCTTAAAACGTTAAGTCGCGCTGAGAGAAAAAGAATTACAGAAGAAATAATACGCGCTCAAAATCCCGGTATTTCAAACGGGGGTATTAAGGCAGCGATGAAAGCAGGTGTTTACCCTAAACGTTACCCTGCTGAGGCTATACAAAAATCTCTGCAGCGCGAATTAACGTCAGCGCTGGTTAATTCATCGGCGTTTGCTGGTAGTGCGTTGACAGGCACATTAAGGAATCCCCAAAACATTGTTCAATCGGGAAAGTATGTTATCGGCGTTATTCAGTCACTTTCCTCTACATAAGTTACAAAAATGAAATACATTAATAAAATAATCAAATTAAGCGAAAAAACAAATAAAAAAATAGAGGTTAGTGGTGTTGATGAACTAGAGAACATTAAAGATGATATGAAAGAAAAAATGGGCATGCCAATTGGATTACATACCTTTGGCGCACCATTAATCATTAGTATGGTGCTTACTGTGATCAGTTTTTCCCTGCCTCAATTTTCATTCTGGTTATTTATCTATGACCTGATGGGATGGGAACAACACGCCGTTTTTATCGGTATTATTGCCGCAGCCTTTATCTATGTACTCGTATTGTTTACGACAATGATGATGGTTTCGCGCGGAATATATTTGGCGCTAAGGGCTTATATTTTAATATTAATCCTGGCATTGATTACCGCTTTATTTTTTCTACTTATCACTATGATTTCATCAATAAGCGGCAACAATAATTACTCTCTTTCTTTTACTGGCGCATTATTAAGCATCGGGTTAAGTTTGATCGCTCTTAAGTGTCTTAATAGCGAGATGTTTTATAAGTCCTACGCTTTTATTCTTCACAATCGAGCCTGGAGAAAACAGTTGGACTTGCAAAGAAAAACAACCGCTTTCCGATAGTGAAAATTTACCTAATTTAAATATATGGCCCCTTGCGTGGGGCCATGACAGGAAAAAGGACTTTCTTTCAAAAATTAACTTTATAAATAGAAAATTTAACATCACATACCCCTCCCTTTAATGAACTTTCTCTTCCCCTTCGGATAGTACTTATTTAAATTAACAATTAAATAAAACCGTCCTAATACACTACTTTTAAAAAATAAGAATAATGCTGCAAAGTTAGCTATTACACTTACAAAAATCATTAATTCACCCAAAAAAAACCAGAGCCACCTCACCAATTAAATTTAAAAATAAAACATTATTTCAATTTTAATTGAAAAGAGATTTTTTGCCTAATAGGATGCACAAAAATGAATTCATGCTGCTTTAATTCATTACTGTATAAATTTACTTGCACCACTAACGGGAGGTTAACGTGGAAGTCAGACAAAGCATTCATAGCGCCCACGCCAACGCGCTGGATACACAAGGATTACGCGATGAATTCTTGATTGAGAAGATCTTTGTGCCCGATGATTTCACCATGGTGTACAGCCATATCGACCGTATCATTGTTGGCGGCGTGATGCCGGTCGGCCAGGCTTTAGCGATAGGTAACGATGTGGGGAAGCAACTTGGCGTCAGCTATTTTCTGGAGCGTCGCGAACTCGGCATGATTAATATCGGCGGGCCCGGTCAGGTCACCATTGATGGCGAAGACTATGAGATCGGTCATCGTGAAGCGCTGTATATCGGCAAAGGTGCCCGAGAAGTCCTGTTCAGCAGCCTGGTCCCCCATCGTCCCGCGAAGTTTTATTACAACTGCGCACCGGCGCATAAGACATTGCCCATCCGCAAAGTGACGGCTGGCGATGCCGCTGCCGTCACGCTCGGCGATAACCTCACGAGCAATCGCCGCACGATCAACAAGTATCTGGTTCCTGACGTCCTGGAAACCTGCCAGCTCAGTATGGGGTTAACGCAGCTTGAACCCGGCAACCTCTGGAATACCATGCCGTGTCATACCCACGAACGCCGTATGGAAGTCTATCTCTATTTCGATATGGATGATGATGCCTGCGTTTTTCATATGATGGGTGAGCCGCAGGAAACGCGTCATCTTCTTGTCCATAACGAACAGGCGGTCATTTCACCGGCCTGGTCGATCCATTCAGGTGTCGGTACGAAAGCCTATACCTTTATCTGGGGAACGGTAGGTGAAAACCAGGTGTTTGATGATATGGACCACGTATCGGTCAAGGATCTGCGCTAATCCTCACCAATGCGCCGCCTGTCAGAAGCAGGTCGCGCGTGAATAAGGAGTCCACATGATACTGAATGCGTTTTCTCTTCAGGACAAAATCGCGGTGGTTTCGGGCTGCAATACCGGCCTGGGTCAGGCTATGGCATTGGGACTGGCTGAAGCCGGTTGCAATATTGTTGGTATTAATCAGGTTGAACCCGACGAAACGATTAAACAGGTGACCGCGCTGGGACGTCGCTTCCTTAGCCTGAAAGCTGATTTGCGTAACATTGATGCTATCCCTGCCCTGCTGGACAGCGCCATCGCCTGCTTTGACCGCATTGATATTCTGGTGAATAACGCGGGCATGATTCGCCGTGAGGATGCCATCAACTTCAGCGAACAGGACTGGGATGATGTGATGGATCTGAATATTAAGAGCCTGTTCTTTATGTCGCAGGCCGCCGCCCGACATTTTATTGCCCAGGGGGATGGGGGCAAGATCATCAACATCGCCTCAATGCTCTCTTTTCAGGGCGGGATCCGCGTGCCTTCTTACACCGCGTCTAAAAGTGGCGTAATGGGCATAACCCGCTTGCTGGCCAACGAGTGGGCGAAGCACCGTATTAATGTCAACGCAATTGCCCCGGGCTATATGGCAACCGATAACACGCAGCAACTGCGCGCTGATGCACAGCGAAGTGCCGAAATCCTCGATCGCATTCCCGCCGGTCGCTGGGGAAAACCAGAGGACCTGATGGGGCCGGTGGTATTTCTTGCCTCACGGGCTTCTGACTATATGAATGGCTATACGATTGCCGTCGATGGCGGCTGGCTCGCGCGTTAAGGCTGAGCATTAAGCCTTTACGTCTGCCCGGGCGAGCCTGTCGTTATGCGTGAATAATGATGGCAGGCAGCACGATTAATCAGGCAGGCAATCGCATCATTAAGGCCGGTTTTACTCTTTTATGAGAAAGAATAATGATTGAGGCCAGAATAGTGCCCCTGAACGCCAACCGTATGAATAAGTCAATATATCTGGTTAATGTAAAACTGGCTTCTTAAGGCCAGCCGATAATGATGACGTCATGGGATTTCATTTCCCAGAGAAACCTATGGATAACCGTTATTCCCGCCTGTCGAGGCGAATAAGGACGTCAAGGTTACAGTGAATAATCACAGAAATATAAAAAACGAGTAAGGATTTATACAGCATTGAGGGAAACATAATGGAATTATTATCAACAGCCCGCCAACTTGATCTGTTACTTAATGGATTTACACAGCTAAAAGACGAAGGCAAATTTAACGAACCCAATATGGATGGCACAGCAGGCGATTACATCTCATTTGCTCACTGGGAATGGCCGCAGGGTGTTGGCCTGTTTGGTCTGGTGAGATTATGGGAGTTGACCCGTCGCGACGATATTTACCAAATCATTGAAAACTGGTTTCAGCAAAATATTCAACAAGGCCTGCCCCCGTTAAATATTAATACCACCGCCCCCATGCTGCCGTTATCCCTGTTGTGGGCACATAACCGGGCACCATATTATCAATCGGTGCTGGATAGCTGGGCCGACAGGGTGATGACAGAGCTGCCGCGCACTCCGGAACAAGGCTTCCAGCACGTGGTGTCCGACGGCATTAACCCCATGGAGATATGGGATGACACACTGTTTATGGTGGTGCTGTTTCTCGGCCATTACGGTGTAGCTTCCGGACGTCAGGCGCTGGTCGATGAGGCCGTACGCCAGTTTTTACTGCATGCCCGTTATCTTAACGATCCGCAGACCGGTTTATGGTTTCACGGCTGGAGCTTTGCCGAGAAGAGCCATTTTGCTCAGGCCCGCTGGGCGCGGGGAAATGCCTGGATAACCGTCGGCATTATTGAGTTTCTGGAACTGACCCAACTTCGCGGCGGGGTACGTGACTATTTACTCGAATGCCTGAAAACGCAAATTAATACATTAATCACGCTGCAATCTGATAGCGGTGCATGGCACACGCTGCTCGACCATCCAGACAGCTATGAAGAAATATCGGCTACCGCCGGATTTGGCTATGGCTTATTAAAAGGCGTTCGTCTTGGCTATGGCGATGAACGTTGGTTGCAGGCAGGTTTACAAGCCCTGGGCGCGGTACGGCGAAATATTGACAGCAGCGGCACAGTCCACAACGTCTCATATGGCACCCGCATGGGAAGAACCCTGCAGTTCTACAAAGATATTCCGCTACAGCCAACCGGTTATGGCCAGGCGCTGGCTATTTTATGCCTGACCGAAGCGTTAAGACATTTAAAAAAATAACAGGACGTCGACACCAGGAGAACATCGTCATGGACCAGAACCATTATTGTTACTTCCCCCTTAACCAGAATGACGCCGTTCGCTACTGGCAGTTATCCGCGATTTCTTCACAGCGCTATGATGTGCCCAATGCGCCGATGTCCGGTGAAATGGATCCGTTTTTCTTTCTGAGCAAACATAAAAACTTTATTCCCCATACCTATCCCTGTCGGACGCAGTTTCAGCAACACTATGTCGGGAAAAAGCCCACTCCTTTCGGCGATACTACCCTGAAAAACTGGTGGTTCCCTTTTGGTTCCGATCGGGTCGATTTATCAGGTTTCTGGTTCCGGGCTACGCGCATCGGCGCTCAGGCAGAAACCTGCCTCGTTGCGGAACAACGTGGTCTGTACCGTTTTCGGCTAACCACCTGCGGTGCCGCCTGTATTACGCTGAACGGCGGTGATGTGGCATGGCTGGCGGACTATCAGCGTAATCTGGAAAGCACCGTTGAGTTCGCGCTCATGCTGGATGCCGGAGTGAACGCTATCGCGGTCTGGTTCGATGACCTGGCCGAACGCGATGTGCGCTTCTTTTTCCAGCTGGACTATGTTGAAGGTGCGCCGCTGCAGGTGGCACTTCCCACGCCGGTTGAAGCGGAGCGGGTGCGGCAGATGGAAGCCCTGCTCGAAGGCATGGCGTTTGAACAGCCGACCTACACAGGCGGCACCGTTCGCCTGTGCTTCCCAATACCAGCCCCGGAAACGCTGAACCTGAATATCCGCGTGCAGGGCGACTTTATTTCGCTGGACCAGCCCGTGCTGCTCAACGCGGTTTTACATCAAGGCGAAACGGTGGCAGAAATTGCCGAAAGCGACGCGTTGCCGGCTGATTTTCGTCATTTCGTTATCAGCATGGAAAAAGACAACTTTCATATCAGGCGCATCCTGGGCGTGGAGATCTGCCATGCAGAGCAACAGGCGCAGGTGCCGAAAACGCTTGAGGCGCGCACAGATGAGGCTCTTAACCATGTTGCCCTGCACGGCGAATACAGCAGCGTAAAAGCGCTGGCCCGGCTAGCCTGCGGGAGGGATGACGCCGAAACCCAGAACATGCTGGAAGGCGTTTTAACACCGGTTGAAGAGTGCCATGACTGCGCCGACTTTACGCTTGTACCGCTGCTGTGGTGTCGGATCCAGTGGGCCGATCGCATTGCCGCTCCCGTTCGCGAGAAAATGGATCGGGCGATTTTAGCCTTTCGTTACTGGATGGATGAGCCGGGAAATGACGTGCAGTGGTATTTTTCAGAAAACCACGCGCTGCTGTTTCATACCGCCGCCTACCTGGCGGGAAGCACCTTTCCGGATAAAACCTTTGCCCGCTCAGGCCGTCAGGGCTATGAGCAGGCAGAAGCAGGCCGTCAGCGCGTGCTGGCATGGCTGGATCACTTTGAACAATGCGAGATGGCCGAATGGAATTCCGCGCCTTACTTCCCTGTCGATCTTAAAGGATTAACCGCCCTCGCCGCCCTGGCACCGGATGCCGAAATCGTTGCCCGCAGCCAGCGCGCTATCCTACGCCTGCTGGAACAGATAGCACGCTCTTCCCATCAGGGCATGCTCACCGCATCGCAAGGTCGTTCATACGAGCACACGCTGCGCGCAGGTCGCTCGCTGGAGCTGTCCGCTATCTCACGTCTGTTGTGGGGCAAAGGCAACATTGGTTGTCGCTTTCATGCCTTACCGCAGCTGGCGCTACTGTTAAAACAGGGCAAACTGTCGATCTCACCTGAACTTGCAAAGGTGGCGGTATGGCAAGGTGACAGTGCGCTGGAATGGTATTTCGCTCAGGGGCTTAACCGCATTGCGCGCCTTTACCACTATAAAACCCGCGACGTGGCAATGGGTTCCCTTGCCGGATACCGCTGGGGGGAATGGGGTTATCAGGAAACCCCGATTCATCTGAGGATTGGCGAGACGCCGGAGGCGCAGATCTGGATCAATCATCCGGGTGAACGCCTGCACAGTGGCTTCGGGCGGCCTTCCTACTGGGGAGGATGTGGCACGCTGCCGCGCGTACAACAGTATCGCGGTCTGGCGATCGTTCTGTTTCGTGTTCATGAAGGGCAGCCTGATTTTTCTCACGCCTGGCTGCCGCAGCGCTATTTTGATGACGTGCGTTGCTACGATAAACGCATCCTGCTGCGCAGTGGTAAAGGTTTAGTACAGATCTCCGGCAACCGCGCGTTCCAGCGGATCGCTCATGGCCCGACACAGCACTGTGAAGTCCGCTTGCCGGGGCAGGAAACCTGCTGGCTGATTCGCCTGAATGACGATCCGCGGCTGGATAACCTGGCGGATTTTGAGGCGCGATTTGCACAGCTCACCGTTGAGCGGCGCGAAGACGGCACCTTTTACGTCAACGATCCGCAATATGGCGAGGTGTTTTTCCAGCCAAACGGCTGTGTTTTCGGGCACGGGCGGTTACTGGATCCTGACAGCTGGACAATTTCCGGCGACAGCCACGAACTCCCCTTGTAATTCTGCCGTGCCAATCCCTGGCATCAGGATTACGGATATCGCCAGCCCGGCTGACGTCGGGCTTTGTCCGTGCAGTGATGACGGGCGTTATGCGCCGCGTGCAACATTCAGCAAAATCATCCCGTTACCGCCCTGTCCTGTGCCCGGCAGCGGCCTGTCCCTGTAGTTTTTTCAGGCAGCGATCCATCGCGCTGACGACCCAGTCGATATCATGCGTCTGGAAGCACAGCGGCGGCCGAATCTTCAGCACGTTGCCGTAAGGCCCGGCGACAGACGTCAGCACACACTCTTCGCGCAGCGCCTCGACCAAATCAAGCGCCAGCCGTTTGTCAGGCTGCTTCGTCTCTCTGTCCGTGACCAGCTCAAAGCCAATAAACAGGCCTGCGCCGCGCACGTCGCCTACGCAGGCATAGGTACCCTGAAGGGACTGTAGAGCCGCTAACAAAGCCTGCCCGGTTTTCAGGCTGTGCGCCTGAAGCGACTCCTGCTCGATCACATCCATCACGGCATGCGCCGCCGCCATCGACACCGGATTGCCACCAAAGGTATTAAAATACGGGAGCGAGTCACTGAAGGCTGCCATAACCGGGGCTTTCGCCATCAGACCGGATACGGGAATACCGTTGCCCATCGGTTTACCCGTGGTCACCACGTCGGGCACCACGCCGTGGCGCGCAAATCCCCAGAATGATTCCCCTGTACGGGCAAAGCCGGGCTGAACTTCATCGGCAATAAAAATCCCGCCGTTTTGATGGACGACGTCGATAGCCTGCTTTAAAAAGCCCGGCTGGCCGGGTAATACGCCGTCTGAAGAGAATATTGAATCCGCCAGAAAGCCCGCAAACTTAATGCCGTGCGCGGCCATATCATCGATCTGTTTTTGAATCTCTTGGGCAAACCAGGCTCCCTGATCGGCGGGCTGAATGCGGTAAAAATCTGGCGATGCCACCAGCCGGGTATGCGATGACAGCGGCTGGCCGCTGCCCAGAGCCGGTGATACGCCGGACGTCAGCGCGCTGGTGCCGTGGTAGGCCTCTTTCGAAACGATAATGCCCGTGCCGCCGCTCCACGCATGCGCCATACGAATCGCCAGATCGTTTGCCTCGGACCCTGTGCACATGTACATGGCCCGATCGATGGCCGCCGGCATCGTTGCCAAAATGCGCTCGCTGTAGTCCAGAATAGACTCATGCAGATAACGGGTGTGCGTATTCAGCCGCATCATCTGCTGGTGCACGGCTTCCACGACCGCCGGATGACAGTGGCCGATGCTGGCGACGTTGTTATACATATCCAGGTACTGTTTGCCCGCCTGGTCCCAGAGATACTGCCCCTGCCCGCGCACCAGATGCACGGGGTTACGGTAAAACAGCCGATATGACTCGCCCAGCACCTTGCTGCGTTTGTCGGTTAACTGGCGAATCGCCGGGGCCAGCGCTTCCGCGTTTTCTGCACGAAAGCTGTTGGTATCCATAATGGTTGAACGTACCGTCATCATCACTCCTCGGATTCAATACTGTCGCTGCCGTACATCAGTGCGCGGCAGCGTCTGTCTGCGTTAATCGATCTCCGCCGCGACAGAGGTTTGCGCGATCGTGCCGCGCCGGGACTGGGTCGTCAGGAAATAGAGGTAACCCACGACCATAAAGGCTATAAACAGCGCGCCAATCTCCGGGTTAAACCACAGCATCGCCGCCAGGCAGATCAGCGATCCGCAAAGGGCAATGGCGGGGATCACCGGATAACCCGGCGCACGGTAACTGCGCGCCAGCGTGGGCGCGGTACGACGCAGCTTAAACAGGCTCAGCATACTCATGATGTACATCACAATCGCGCCAAACACCGACATTGTGATCATGGCGGCGGTCAGGCTCATGCCCTGAAAGCTAATTCCGTCAGAGAAAATGGCCAGAATGCCCACTACGCCACCGGCCAGAATGGCGCGGTGCGGTGTGTTAAAGCGTGAAAGCTTCGCCAGGGCGGGCGGCAAATACCCTTCGCGGGCCAGCGCAAAGAACTGGCGGGAATAGCCCATGATGATGCCATGAAAACTGGCGATCAGGCCGAATAAGCCAATCCACACCAGCATGTGCATCCAGCGCGAGTCATTCCCGACCAGCATTTTCATCGCCTGAGGCAACGGATCGTTAATGCCCGATAACGTACGCCAGTCGCCTGCCCCACCGGCAAACACCATCACGCCAATCGCCAGCACCACCAGCGTTAAAATACCGCTGATATAGGCGCGGGGAATGGTGCGGCGGGGATCTTTTGCCTCTTCTGCCGCCATCGCGACGCCTTCAATCGCCAGAAAGAACCAGATGGCAAAGGGGATGGCAGCGAACATACCGGATACGGAAGCCAGCGAGAAGGTTCCCTGGCCCGCCCAGCCGTTGGCGACGAAGTTCGCCAGGCTAAAGCCGGGCGCCACAACGCCCATAAACACCAGTAATTCAATCACGGCAAGCAGCGTAACCAGCAGTTCAAAGGTCGCGGCGATGCTCACGCCGATGATATTCAGCCCCATAAACACCAGATAGGCGCACACGGCGATAAGCCTGGGATTAATTTCAGGAAACTGCACGTTGAGATAGGCGCCAATGGCCATCGCGATAGCGGGAGGCGCAAACACAAACTCAATCAGCGTGGCGATTCCGGCAATCAGCCCGCCGGTGTCGCCGAACGCCCGGCGGCTATAGGCGAACGGGCCGCCCGCCTGAGGAATAGCCGTTGTCAGTTCGGTAAAGCTGAAGATAAAACAGGTATACATGACGGCAACAAAAAACGTCGTGACCAGAAAGCCCAGCGTGCCCGCTGCGCCCCAGCCGTAGCTCCAGCCGAAATATTCTCCCGATATCACCAGCCCCACGGCAATGCCCCAAAGTCGCAGGGTGCCCAGGGTGGGTTTCAGTTTCTCTTTCATCACTGCGTTCCCCGTCTGTGTTAATTGAAAAATGTCGCACAAAAGCTGTCGGGTAGATGATGGACACAGTGAGAAGGGAAAAACTTGACCGCAGAAAACAGAACACCGTGATTTAAGGTCAACTTGCCCCGGACCTGGCTGCCAGGTGCCTGCCAAAGTCAATTTTCCCCTGCTTTCAGGTCAAGCGTGCAGGCAGGGTTCAGCGCCATGCTGGCCCTACACGCAGAAACCCGGGAGCCGGACATGAGCCATAAACAGTACGATACGCTGAGTAACGACACCATCCTTCAGCTTGCCCACCGGGCATTAGTGAACTATCCCGCCTGTGCACAGGCTGAGGTCAGGCTGCTGTGTCGCTCAGAAAACGCGACGTTATCTGTCAGCACGCCGCAGGGCCGCTACGCGCTGCGCATTCACCGGGGCGATTACCACGCGAAGCAGGATATTGAAAGTGAGCTGCTCTGGCTGGATGCGCTTCAGGCGGCGGACATCAGCGTCCCCGCTGCCGTGGAAGATCGTCAGGGAGAACGCATTCAGGTCCTGCCGCTGCCCGAGGGTGGCGAACGCTATGCGGTGCTGTTTCACTGGATAGAGGGCGATATGCTGACCGACAGCGTCGATCCGGCTGCGTTTCGTCAGCTCGGTGCCATTACTGCCCGTCTGCACCATCACAGCCGGAAATGGCAGAAGCCGCAGGGGTTTCGCCGCATCATCTGGGATCATCATACGATGGTGTCTCCGGCAGGCCACTGGGGCGACTGGCGGGACGTTGCGGGGTTACCCACCGCTGAACACGCGGTGGTAGAAGAAACGCTGGAACACGTGCGCCGCCAGATGCAGGACTTCGGACAGTCACCTGAACGCTATGGGCTGATTCATGCCGACCTGCGCCTGACCAACCTGCTGGTGCATAAAGGCGAAACCCGGGTGATCGACTTTGATGACTGCGGCATGGGCTGGTACCTGCACGATCTTGCCGCGGCCATCAGTTTTGTTGAGCATCATCCGAGTGCGCCAAAGTGGGTGGAAAACTGGTTACGCGGTTACGAACAGGTCGCGCACATCAGCGATCGGGAACTGGCGATGATCCCCGCCATGCTGATCCAGCGGCGTATCCAGTTGACGGCCTGGGTGGCTTCCCACCGCGAAACCGAGATGGCGCGCAGCCTGGGCGATCGCTGGGCCAGCCACACTGTCCGGCTGTGCCAGCGCTATCTTGAAGGTGCCGCGCTACCGATTGGCGTTTAACGCACCGCCGCAGTGCCTGATTGCGGTGCAACACGGAGAGCGAATCAGGTAAGCGATTGTTATCGCGTGGTTTCCAGCTGGTACGTTTTTTGCAAAACCTTTAGACGTTCACTTTTTGCGGAAAACAAGATGACCAGCAGAGTTCCAGAGGCCGCGTTAACGGCCATCTCCGGCGCAGGCGGCCATCGCGGTGTGTTGTCTGCCGCCGCAACGGGCTTAGGCGAATTTATCAATGCACAGGGCGGCGATGTCGATCGCATTTTCGGGATCAGCGGGATCGATCCCGATATGCTCGCCTGCCCAACGCTGAGCCTGGATCTGGTCAGCTATTGCCGGGTGCTGGAGGAAGCCGCAAGCCAGGCAGGCGTGGACAACTTTGGTCTGCAATACGGTCATCAGTTCCGACCCCAGTCACTGGGGCTGATCGGCTATATTGGCCTGTGTTCAGCCACGCTGGAACAGGCGCTGCAAAACGTCGTCAATGCCTTTCCCTTTCATCAACACAACACCTGCATCCGGCTGACCGAACGCGGCGACTGCTGGCAACTGGATTATCAGGTTCGCCATGGCGTGATTCTGATGCGCCGCCAGGATGCCGAGTTAACGCTGGGCATGTTCCTCAACCTGATCCGCCATGCCGCAGGTCGGCACTGGGCGCCGCGCGAAGTGCATTTTGAGCATCCGCGCCCTGAGCACTGGCACGAACACTGTAAAGTGTTTGATGCCCCAGTTTATTTCGATCAACCCTTTAACTCGATGATCATCGCGAAAGCGGATCTGAACCGGAAAATGCCGGATCATGATCCGATGCTGCTGCTGGTGATGCAGGATGCCATCCGTCGGCTCAGCCCGCCCGTGGTGCGTCAGGACACCGTTAACCAAACCCGAACGGACATTCATCTGCAACTGCTGAACGGCGAACCTTCACTGGAAATCATCGCGGAAAAACAGGGGTTATCCGCCTGGTCATTGCAACGGCGCTTACGTGATGAGCAAACCAGCTTCTCGGCGCTGGTGGACAGCGTACGCAAAGAAATGGCCACGCATTATCTCAAACAGCATCATCTTTCTGTTTCCGAGATGGCGCTGCTGCTGGGCTACTCTGAAGTCAGCGCTTTTTCACGCGCCTTTCGCCGCTGGTTCGGCTGCAGCCCACGCGATTGCCGTAAATCACAGGAGGGACTGTTCTTGTAGTTAAGCTATCCAGCCAGAACAGCATTCGTTAGGCTGCGAGCTTCACCAACCGCTGTCGGCTGTCGGCTTTAACCCTCTCAGCCAGTAATAAGGCAGTGAGGAAATTTAGGATCAGAATAAATCAAAACGAGCAGGCAGCGACGTTAAGAATAAAAGCGTCGTTAGGTAATGGCTTCAAAAGAAAAGGCTTTAAAAAGATAGCCCTGAAATGCGGCAGCATGGGGTTTAGCAAACTGGAAGTAAGTATCCTTTTCCACGCCTTCGACAATGATAAACTGGCAGTAGTCTTTAATTTGCGCCAACGTTTCTTTCCAGAGTGGACGATGATGATGTTCCCAGAAAAAGTGCTTGTCGATTTTAACCGCCTCATATAATCCCTCCTGCAAACAGGGAAAATGAGAAGATGCACTGCCAAAATCATCCAGCCATAAAGTGTAATTATTATATAACTTTCGCAGCAGAGGATTATTAAGCCCCTCAGCCAGGTTGGGAAAGTCTTCTGAAACCTCGATGCGAAGAAAAGAATGCGCTGTGGCGAGCTCGTAAATATCCCGTTCTTCCAGCAGCGCAAAAGCCATCTCTACATCTACATTGACAGAACACAGCAACTGGTTACGTTCAAAGAAATGTCTTTTTCTATCAATTAAGAACAGTTGCTCTTTTAAGAGCTTTATTTTCTGTCCTTTATTCATTCTGTTTATATGAAAAAAAGGGGTCCCTGGTGCGGCAAATCGGGTTAATACTTCAACAGCAATAAGGTCGGATTTCAGGTTTACTATGGGTTCAGCAATGAACCGCCAGGCACGGTTATTATTATCAAGACTCTGGATTTCCATTCCCATGCTCTGATTAACAGTGTTGAAGTAGATTGATTATTGATCGCCTTTAGCTATCAATCAAATGAATTTTAACGGATTAAACTATGATTAAACCTATCAAATCCTAAAAATCGATCGTTAAACCCTTGTTATTTAATGATGAATGGCAAACTATAAAACTCCATTTTTCCATGGACCGCATTTTTTGCCGGCCATCCCTGTGAGGCAATGTGTCCCGATGGATTCCTTTCAGAGTACAGGGGAAATGGGAACAGGGCTGGGTTCAATCTTCCCGACGGCCTTAAGGCCAGCCTTAAACAGATGAAATTGACAGACCGATGACAACCGGATTCCAGCCAAATGGAAAAAAACGGGTTAAAAACCGCTTCCGGAAAATACAGGGGTCAACCTGGATATTGGCGACTTGAAATACCGCGATCCAGACGACAATATGCTCCAACTTCATCGTCACGTTATACAGAACGCCCCTGTCTCTTTCCTTTTTAAATTTGCCCTCCGATACCTTAAAGAAATAGATGAAATACGCTTTTCCGTAACGGAAAACCGGCTGCACGCGCATCAAATTCACTATTTACAGCGTGAGCAAGCGCGGGAGGATATATGTCAGGGCGGCGGCTGGATTTGCCAGGTCGGGGATGATTATGCAGGTTATGGATTGGGGATCTATGCGCCCGAACCGCTAACTGGCGGACTGTTTGTTAAACCTGAATATCAAAAACAGGGCATCGGGACGCACCTGCTGAACGCGATCGTCCAGTGGTTTAGCGATCGGGGCGCAGAGGCGATTATGCTGACTACCGATCCCGGCTCGAACGCGGAGGGGTTTTATCAGGCAAATGGCTGGGTCGCATAAGGCAGTGATGCGTTTGGGCAGCGGGTGATGCTTAAGCGCTTAGCGCTTGGCTGACATGACGCAATCCGCCACCAACGAAACAGCAGCGTTCCCGCCGCGTTGGCGAGAATGCGCACAGGATACACAAGATGTCCTGCTCATCCTGTGCGCGGTCAGCGCTGAAGCCAGAATTAGTGCGACTGTGGTTTAAACAGCTGCTGCACAAACTCCACATACGCAGGGCGCCAGACGTCCATCTCATGTCCCAGCCCCGGATATTGCGTGTAATGGAACTTCACGCCCTGCTTTTCCAGCTCGGTTCTGAGTCCGGCAATGTCTTTGCCTGTCACGATATCTTTATCGCCCACCACCAGCGTAAAGTTTCTCAGCTGTTTGTTCACGGTCTGCGGCTGGCTCAACTGACGCGTGACGACCTCATCAGGCACGGTGCTGGTGGTCACGCCGCTAAAGCTGGCCAGCCAGGCAAAGTCGTTCAGATGTGTCATGCCGGACACCAGCGCCTGATAGCCGCCCTGAGACAGCCCGGCTATCGCGCGGTCGGCAGGTTTGCGACTCACGGTAAAACGTTTTTCCACCAGCGGGATAATATCCTGCATCAGCTCCTTATCTGCGGCGGCGGCATTCAGCGGATAAAAGTCCTTGCGGCGATCGGCAGGCGGGAAGTTTTCAGGAATAGCCTGCACGATGTCGGTTTCGGTATCGGGCACCACCACCAGCATCGGCTCAATTTTTCCTTCTGCCAGCAGGTTATCCATGATTTGCGGCAGGCGAAGCTGAGAGATGGCCGACAGCCCGGTATCGCCAAAGCCATGGTAGAAGTAGAGCACCGGTAGCGGCTTGCTATCAGCCTTGTAACCCGGCGGTGCCCAGACGAACACCTGACGTTCTGATTTTAGCGCACCAGAGTGATAGGTCAGGGTCAGCACATCGCCGTGCGGCACGTTGCGCTCATCCAGAATACTGCCCGGTACCAGAATCATGCTGGTGTTCACCTGGCGCTGCGGTTTCGGGAAACGGCTGCCGGTATCCGGGGTGCGGAAACCGTCTACGTCAAAATAGTACTCATAAAGGTTGGGCTTCATTGGCTCGCTGGTCCATGACCAGATCCCCGTGCTGTCCTTTTTCATGTCATGCGACTGCTGGCTCAGCGGCGTGGAACCGGTTACGACGGCAACCTGCTTCGCGGCAGGGGCAAAAAGACGAAAGGTAATGGAGTGATCCGGATTCAGCGCCGTAATGTAGCGGCTTACCGGAATGCTCGTGTCTGGCGTTAACGGCAAAGGGGCGGCAATCAGCGCAGGTGCATATCCCGCGAGCAGGCTGCCTGCCAGGAATGAAATACAGGCTAAGGTTTTTTTCATCGTGGGTTCCGGTTTTATGTATGGCGAGGTAGTTATTGCATCTTTACGTCCAGGAATAGAGGAAAGGGATACGCAAAAAACGCAGGGTGTGATGCGGTTCAAAAAATTCAGGCCCTCTCTGGCATGAAAAGTCCGTGGCTTTTTCTGCAACAGTCGCGCAACGACTCGCATTTTTTCATCCGCCCGCCTCGCATTCGCGTTATCGTCACAGCATGAACACCTTCCCCCTTTATAAGGACTGAGTATTGATGCATAAACTTCCCTTTCTGCTGGTCACGCTGGGCCTTTTAATGTCGGTTACCTCTCAGGCGCAGGCTGAAGGCTGCCTGAAAGGCGCACTGGTGGGCGGCGTAGCGGGTCATCTCAAACATCATGCGGTTGCCGGTGCCGTGGCAGGTTGCGCAGCAGGCCATTACCTGGCGAAGAAGCATAAAGAAGAAGACAGTAAGCAGAGCCACTAGCGGTTCAGTTGGGGGGGCCAGTGGGCCGCCCCGCTATAGCTTACGCCTGGGCGTTGCAATGAAACCACGCCTGCCTTTCCCATTCCCCTTTCCTCCCCCAGCCCACCAATAGTCTTTAATCGACATCGCTTTCAACGCGCGTTAATGTGCCAAATCGTGTTTGGAAAGCCGCGAAGCGTGCCGCCCTGTCTGGCTGACGCTGAGGTAAATCAGGAAAAATGGATGAATGCTGATAAAATCAATCGGGCTAAAGGCGCATTAGTTGGTCTGGCGCTGGGCGATGCGTTAGGTACCACCCTTGAATTTCAGCCCAGACCGGCAAAACCGGTTGTAACTGACCTGGTTGGCGGTGGTCCCTTTATGCTTGAACCCGGTCAATGGACGGATGACACGTCCATGATGCTGTGTCTGGCTGACAGCCTGATCGAACGGGGCGAAAATGCACCTGCCGATCAAATGCGACGCTATATCAACTGGCGAGATTATGGTTATAACTCCTGCACCGGAACCTGTTTCGATATTGGCACTACTGTCGCCCTCGCGTTAAAAAAATTCAGCGCTGAAGGCATTGCGCTGGCGGGCAGCACCGCCCCCAGAAGTGCGGGCAACGGCAGCCTGATGCGCACCGCGCCTGTGGCATTATTCATGCATCATGCCCCCCTCACTGCCGTCTTTGAAACGACGAAACTGGCCAGCGCCACCACTCATGCAGAACAGCGATGTATTGAGGCCTGCCAGTACATCACGGGCCTGATCCACATGCTGCTCAACAGCGATAACACACCGACCAAAGCAAGGCTGTTCAACGCGTTTCATTCCGCACAGTACGCATGGATAAAAACACTGCATCCGGATTCTTTAGCCATTATTCAAGGTCGCTACCGTCTTAAATCCCGAGATGAAATCAGCAGTTCTGGCTATGTGATTCACTCACTGGAAGCCGCTCTCTGGTGTTTCTGGCACAGCGAAACATTTGAGGAAGGGGCGTTACAGGCGGCGAATCTTGGCGATGACGCGGACAGTGTTGCCGCTATTTATGGTCAGCTCGCGGGCGCTTATTATGGTTATGGTGCCCTGCCTGCATCCTGGCTGTCACGACTGGCCTGGCACGATGATATCGTGCAACGGGCTAATCTCCTGATTATCAGACAAGACAATACCGTACTAAAACGCTTCATCAATGACTGCCAGAACAATATTGAAAAAAACATGCCGCTATCCGCCGAAAAAAATCAACTCATGCTGACGGGGTTTGGATGGAATCGGTGGATAACCAACAATATGTCGCTGAGAGAAAAAGAAAGGATTTCGCATGCCTCTGTCGCTGAGTGCCTCAGTCTGGTGACCGTTTATACTCGCGGCGATCACTATATTGAGGGATTGCTCCATACATCCGCATCGGATGGGACGCTGGACGCCATTATTAACAGGCTGGCAATATTGATTCAGGATGAATAACGCCAGCCAGGTTGCTGACGCTTAAACGGCAAAAGGAGACAGGAGGATGACAGGACCTTATGAACAGGGACACTGGACCGCGCATGGCTTAAAACCCCATTATCATCATCTCAAACAAGGAGAACGGTACATCGTATCCCGCCCTTTTACGGATCATGACGGTGTCAATCATCCCATAGGGGAACAGTGGCGTTTTCTCGGATACAACTATGTGCCCTGGCACGACGGTCTTTCGTTATTTGTCAGTTTTGATGACCAATACGAATGGCATATTCGCCTTTGCAATATCCCGGAAGAACAGAAAGACTTAATCGACACGCTTGATCGTTACCTTGCAAAAGTAGGCTGAGACGCATCCAGACTCCACAGTGCTCTACGCCAGGCTCCAGGCATCAGACGGAATATCCCCGTTGATGCCTCGTCTCTGATTAAGGCAAAGCGGCTACGTTTTTTAAAGATCCCGCCCCTCTCGCTAAGTCAAAAACGCCTGGCTTCGAGAATGACGTAATGACTGAACGCCATCTTCACCACAGCGATGTCTCAGCGCCCCCTGTATTTGAACCGCGGCAACCGTCAACATAAACGGAATCGGCGCCACGAAGCAGGCCGCATGGGCCGCACCCGATACGATTAGCACCTTGTGCGCGGTAATGGCGCTGACGCTCCAGCGCACCAGGTTGTCTTAAAGCCTACCGCCCACCAGCACGCCCAGAATACCGGCCAGAAACGGAATGGAGGCAATCCAGTCGGAGGCACAGGGTAAAAATAATACTGAATCCCCGTTCAACATTAAACGACGACCTTTTAAGATTCCTTTTATACAGTTGCAATCTATTCCTTCACTCTCGTATTTTCATGAACGCTTAACATCGCCATCATTTCTTTTCTGGTAGAAATAAACGCTCCGCACCGGCAGAGAAAGCGAACGCATGAGAAAAACGTCTGAATAAAAAATGTTTATATCAAGCCCGATCTTTCTTACGTACAAAATGAAAGACTGCCTTATTGACCATCAGACATCTAACCCGCTGTGGTGATTAACATCACCTATAAATAAGTCGAAATAGACAGCACACCTCGCCTCTCAACCTGCAAGGGACATGCCTTTATGATCGCCAGCAAGCGTCTTCAGGCATAAAGGTTTGACTGCAACGTTTTAGTGTTAACCTGATTCCAGGTCATCCAGGCGCTATTTAATCTTTTTGCCTGTGTGGGTTACGGTGATCACATTATTTACCAAAAGTGATTTTCACGGCATTAAACAATGCGCCTCATCACACCATGCGATTCCGTATTTATTGCAAAATCGCTTGCCTGATAATAACAAGGTGCAATCACGATATTTACTAACATTCAATTAATTAACCTACCTCTAATTTAAAAATCATGTCACCTGTTCAGAAAAATCATTAGTAAAAGGTAACAATGAGGGATGAATCATGAAAACAATCAAACATTATCGATGGCACATGATAATACTGGTCTGCTTTATTACGATTATTAATTACCTCGATCGCACTGCGTTGGGCGTTGCCGCGCCAACGATAATGGAAGCGCTGGATATCAGCAAAGAGCAATATTCGTGGATTGTGAGTGCCTTTCAGCTGGCTTATACCATCGGCCAGCCGGTTATGGGTTATTTCATTGACACCATCGGCCTGAAGCTGGGCTTTTTTATCTGCGCCATCGTCTGGGGGCTGGCCACCTTAGCCCACTCACTGACGGGTTCCTGGCAGGGCCTGGCGTTTATGCGCGCCATCATGGGCTTTAGTGAAGCCTCGGCGATTCCGGCCGGGGTGAAAACCGCTGCCACCTGGTTTCCGGCGAAGGAGCGCGGCATTGCCACTGGCGTATTTAATATGGGCACCTCTTTTGGTGCCATGCTGGCACCGCCGCTGATCGCCTGGTGCATACTGTTTCACAGCTGGCAGTTTGCGTTTCTGGTGGCCGGTGGCCTGGCTATTGTGGCGGCCTTTATCTGGCTCATCTTTTATAAAGATCCCAAAGAGGCCAAACGGCTGTCGGCGGACGAGCGCGCCTATATTGAGGGCGGTCAGGAAAAACACCTTCATGCCGAGCAGAAAGAGAAGACCTCTAAATTAGCCATCCTCAAACAGCGTAATTTCTGGGGCATTGGCCTCTCACGGTTTCTGGCCGATCCGGCCTGGGGCACCATCAATTTCTGGGTGCCGATCTTCTTTGTGGAAACCCTGCACTTCAGCCTGAAAGAGATTGCGATGTTTGTCTGGCTGCCGTTCCTGATGGCGGATCTGGGCTGCCTGGCCAGCGGGTTTGTGGCGAAGTTCCTGAACGATCGCGGCATCGGCCTGATCAATTCGCGCCGTATTACCTTTACGCTCGGGGCGGTGCTGATGACCACCATCGGCCTGGTCAGCATTGTTCAAAACCCCTATGTCGCCGTGTTGCTGATCAGCATTGGTGGCTTCTCGCACCAGTTGCTTTCTACCGTGGCCGCCACGCTGGGCGCAGACCTGTTCAGGAAGGATGAGGTCGCGACTGCCGTCGGCATGGCTGGCGCCTGTGCCTGGTCCGGTCAGTTGATCTTTAACCTGTTTATTGGCGCGTTTGTCAGCATCATCGGCTTTGGTCCGTTCTTTGTTGCGCTGGCGGTGTTTGACCTTATCGGTGCGGCGGCTCTGTGGATTCTGATCAAAGAACCAAAGGAACCAGGAGAACCGGATCCCGGGTTAGCGGTATCGCAGTAGTGTTGTCGCGGAATGTGTCCCGGGGCACGTGAAGGGACGTGCCTCCTTTTTCAGCTTCAGGCGCCCAGTACGACGCGGGAACATTCTCATCGTCGAAAGTACGGGATTCAGTGCTGAACAGCGTTAATCACGTGGGGTCGAGCATTGCTGTGCACGTCCATCCAATACAAGCCGTTATGTATGTTTTTTAAAATTATGTTAATACATGCTTATGCTTTCTGTTGGGGTTGGATAGATGTGGGATATGTCTTCATTCTTTGCAGCATTACTGGTTTACAGCATAGGGACGGCATCGCCTGGCCCGGGCAATCTTTCCATTGCCAATGCGGCGATGAACTATGGTCGTAAAGCTGGTCTGGTGCTGGCCACCGGTGTGATTTCAGGTTCGATTTGTTGGGGCCTGTTAACCGCCTTTGGCGTGTCCGCGATTTTGGTTTCTTCCCACGGTTTTATCGTCTGGTTAAAACTGCTCGGCGCGGCTTATCTGCTCTGGCTGGCCTCGAAAGCGCTGCGCAGTGCCTTTCGCCCTGGAGAACTTTCGGCACGACCAGCCCAGGCCCACGCGCGTTTACGCGACTATTATTTGCAGGGTTTGGGATTGCACCTTACTAACCCTAAAGCCGCCTTGACCTGGTTCACTGTCACCAGCATAGGCCTGACCCAGAGCGCCCCACAGTGGCAGAGCTATGTTCTGGTTGCTACCTGCGCACTGACCGGAGTGATGATATTTAGCCTGTATGCGCTGATTTTTGCTTCGCAATTGGCACAGACGTACCTCAATCGGGCACGGCGCAGTTTTGATGTGGTTTGTGCGGGGTTTTATGCGTTGGTGGCGGTGGGGTTTTTGGTGTCGCTGAGATAAAGCCGTTCAAAGACCTTTATTATATTTTCGGAGGCGTAATCCGCGCGACATCACCTCCGTTACCAGTAATTGCATAAGGCGACTCCCGCTGGCTTGCTAACCCTCTCTTAATGGAATATCAGTGAATTCCGACTTTCATATCTGTCACGGAAAAAATAGCTTTCGCGTCTGACGATATGAGTGACCAACATAATTCATGAAAATCACTGACCTGATATAAAGCTCACACTACTTACGAATATGAAAAGAATTCACACAACGAAAATTTTAAAAAAAACACATGTAACTCACCATTAAGAACAGTTTTTAACAAAGTGAATCGTAAAATCAAACGCACCCCACATTAATTGAATATAAATTAAAATTTGCGAAAATAGCGTTGATAGCTTAATTATTCACTTATATGATAAGCCACAAAACTCGCTATGGAATGATATATTATGGCACTACAGGGAAAGCTGACGCTTGATGGTGCGGATTATGCGCCTTTTAATTTATATGGCGTGGGCGTTTTCATGGCCTTTTCCGGCAATGGTATTTACCGTAACAACGGAGCATGTGGCGCTGTTAAAAATAACGGTCCGTTGCCACTAGGTAAATACTGGATTGTAGAACGTGGCTCTGGTGGGCTATTGTCTAAAACAAAGACGCAAATCCAGGATACATGGAATAGATTTTACCATAGGACGGCCTTTGGACGCGACGAGTGGTTTGCTTTGTATAAAGATGACCTAAGTATTGATGACGGAACATGGATAGAAGGTGTTTACCGGGGATTATTCAGGCTTCATCCCGGACAAGTATCAGAAGGATGTTTAACCCTACCCCATAATTCAGACTACTCGCGCATAAGGGATGCTCTCCTCAAAACGGATCCTGTTCAGGTACCTTGCATGCGTGATCTTATGGCTCGTGGCTGGATTGAGGTGGTAGCTAATGGTTACAGCACTTGCCCGTGTGGCGATTAAGATCATATTTTTTTTTATGATCACGGTTGCTGTTGCTCGCTCACTCGGTCATCCCGAGAACTACGCAGACCATGAGTTTGTCAGTCAGTTATCCCTTCTTTTGACGGGTGATGTTAATGCAGAATCTCTCTATGATGCCTATTTCTACATTGACTTTTTTATTGTCTTCGCAATCAGTCTTGTTTTTTATTCAATAACAATGATGTTAATCAGAAAAAAAAGGAGAAAATAGCATGCCAATACCTCCCTATATGTGGCTTAAAGACGACGGTGGCGCAGAGATTAAAGGATCTGTCGACGTTCAGGATCGAGAAGGAAGCATAGAGATTATAGGATTGGGTCATGGCATTAACCTCCCTGTCGATAGTACTAACGGAAAGATCACGGGTACACGTCAGCATTCATCCATGATGATTGAAAAAGATGTTGATAGTTCCACACCTTACTTTTATAAAGCTGCGGCTACTGGTCAAACATTAAATAGTGCAGAAATTAAGTTCTATCATATAAACCATGCGGGACAAGAAGTATGTTATTACACTGTCCTGATGGAAAACGTTAAAGTAACCAGCGTACACTGCGGCGTGCCTAATGTCCGATTATCTGGCAATGATAAAATGAACCATGTTGAAAGTATCAGTTTGCAGTATGAAAAAATCACCTGGCGAATTGTCGATGGAAACATTCAGTTCACTGACGCGTGGAACGAACGCGCTACCGCATGAAAGTAAGATTTCTCTCTTATAACGACAAATCGCCTGCAAGAGACACATCTTTGCAGGCAGTTTTAACTCAAAAACCTGCAATTCAATTATAAATGTTTTTATAAATTCTTGGCATTTTTTAAAAGGTTAATATACATTGACATTTACCACACCCTGCATGATAGCGTAAATACAGGTCGATAATACAACCATACACAGAATTGCGACAACGTCGGAAATCATACGCGCAGCAATAATAAAGCCAGCATTCTTATATAAAAAACAGAAGACTGGATATTTATTGGCTCAGCGTGCATGGGATGTCCTCATGCTGAAATCGATATACATAACAGTTCGTGGCAAGACTGCGATGTTCTGTTGAACCAGGTAACCTGACACGAAAGTTGGTGCCAGCATTCCCCCTCAATTATCCGGCCTGACTTAACTATTTTTCTCTTCTTTCATAAATGCGATTTTCAGCCGCCTTCATTTTTTCAGTGATTTAAAAAAGGGATGCGTTAACCTTTATCGGGTAATCTGCCAACTCGGTTCATTTACGCTGCCCAGATGTACTTGCCTGAAGAATTTTTCCAACGACGTTATTTACTTGCCATGCTGTCTTCCACAAAACAGTGCTACAGGTTCGTGATGACCGCCCTGATTCGCGCCCGCACGTCTCTTGCTGCAGGCTGCCTTACGCGGGCCATTTCCATCGTGCTTTTTACCTGGGCGATTGGCTACCACTCTCTGATCTGGGCATGTACAGGATTGCTTGTCGCCGGCTATGCCTATGGCGCCATCTTTGTAGGAAGCGTAACCCTGGTGAATATGATCTCCCCTGCCGCCAGTCATGCAAAACTGATTTCATTGTTTTACGTGATTGCCTATATCGCTAACTGGGTGCCCGTGCTGTTAGGCGCGGTGGTGGATCATGCCAGCCTGAACCTGCCCGTTAATTTGCTGTTCGGCGTTAGTGCGGTTGTCTGTTTGCTACTGAGTATCGCGGTGTTTGGGATAAAGATGGAAAAAGCACGACTAAATAACGTGACGTGATGAGGTTTACTGACTGGTTCTGACCGCGCTCAGGAAACACTTATCCGTGCCCAACGTGACACATTGCTCTAAATGTCGCGACGGACATCTCGCGAATTTTTGCTGCGTAGCTTCACCAGAACCTGGTGAAGCTGACCAACAGAAAGATCTTTGACGACAGAATGCGGTTTTCCCCGCAGCCATTCAAAAAAGTAGCCAATACCCAATAAATCGAGTCCTTCACTGCTGAACAGGTATTCATTCTCTTTCAAATCAAACAGCGTACGAAAATCGTCATCTTCGATATCGAAGCTGACGGCAAAAAACGTTTCGGCTGCAGCTAAAAAATCGACGCCATCCATACCGGCAAGATGAAGGTCTCGTTCCAACAATGTTTTTTCATTAACGACTTTAGACTTCCATCCCGCATAATCACGAACAAATGCGATAACTTCCTCCAGTTCAGGACTCATTTCAGCATCTGCCTCCAAAGGTTTATATACGCCAGATTGTCATTTTTTTTACTTCTGCCTCGGGATTGGCTAACCGAACGGCTGAAAGAAAACCGGCAAAATCCTGATTGAATAGCGAGTAGTTATTCAGAATACTGACTGTTTTTTCTGTCCGCGAGGCACCCGTGAGGTATCGAACCTGCCAGACACGACGATTGCTAATCTGCGTTCCGGTCGGTCTCACCTGAATAATTTGGCCCAGCGCGATTTTATTAAGGATGTCTTCCTTGCGCTTTTGATAGAGAAAATCTGCGTCGTAATAGTAATCTTCCGTGTTCATCCCAAGACGGTTAAGCATCGGTGTATCGATAGAAATCCTCTTCAACTCACCCTTAGCAGCAAAGAAATCGTCTCGTTTGAACATCGGCAGAAAAAAATACTTTATCAGCAAAATGATAAGCGCCAGCGTTAGACTCAATGATAGAAAAGAATGCATATTATTATTTATAATGTTTCAGGAATTTCAATTTTATAACACAACGACAATATTATCTTCTTTAAAACGCCGGACGCTAGAGAAGCAGAAAAGCCACAATGTTAATTTTAAAGCTTAAATTTTAGCCTGCCCCACTTAAAAACTGCCTGATCTGGGCCTGCGTTAACGTTCCTTCCATTGGGCCACGCTTACCGATTGCCAGCGAACCGCTGGCATTTGCCCATCTCAGCGCCTCCTGCGGTGATGCGCCTGTCAGAAACCGGCTTACAAAGGTCGCGCCGAAGCAGTCAGCGGCGTTGGATAAATTTCGGTGACTGCCGACCGACGACTTCCTGAAAACAGACACGATGGACAGGTCACCGCTTACAATGAAGATCGTGAACTACGGGGGAAAGCCTGGCTCATTATCGAACGGCTTCACGACAGCAAAAACAGCGATCAGCCGCGCTGAGTGCGTCTGAAACGCCAGGCTTTGTAAGCGATAAAAGGTGGCTGGCGAATGCTGCAACGGCAGCGCCGCAGGCCGGACCGATAGCACCAGGGATAACCGACTGGGCTGAGCCAAAAACAAGCAGAACAAAGAACACAACCAGGCAAAATGTCACGGCGACAGCAGCAATAATAAAGCGTCGGGCCAGTTCGCTAATGGCTTCGCCCAGAGTATCACCGGAGCGTTGTGAGATTTTTTTATTCTGCCCAGCTCACGTGACGTGAAACCGGCCCGCATAAGGGTTTCTTCACTGACTTTCATTTTTTATCCTGACGTTAAGCGCGGTGCGGGTCTGTATACCAGACTATAAGGAGAACGGCGACACAGGGCGATAAAGCAATTACGGAGCCTTACTGCGTCTTTGTTGTAGATAACAGGCTTCACAGGCGCAACGCATCCTGCGTCATTACAGGCTTATTCAGACAGGTTCTCAACGCCTGTTCTGCGCTTTTCGCTACCCGCCACCGGCTTTCCGGTGGAGCAGTGCGTTATTATCTAATCAGAAACCGTCATTGGGGAATGCCACAACAGACATCATTATAGCGTCCCCCGATAAAGCGCAGGCAGGATAACCCAGGGAAAACCGTGTCATAAAGATCAGAAGACGACTGATTTAAATCGGGCAGCATTCGATGCAGTGTAGATGACTGTATTTTGAATGTTCCTGTGTCCTAAATAATCCTGTATCAGTCGGGTATCACATCCCTTATCTGCCAGGGCGTAGCCACAGGCATGTCTTAACATATGTGGATGCACATCAATATTTATATTAGCCATTTCCCCAGTCATCCTGAAAATACGGTACAATTGCTGTCTGGAGAGTTTCTTACCATGTCTGGATAAAAATAGATATTCAGAATCAGAACCCAGATAGCCGGAACGCTTCTGCATCCATGCCTCTAACGCCAACAGTTCGCGCTGCTGTAAAGGATGCTGAACTGAAAATCCATTTTTTAATCTCGACACGTAGATTATTTTATTTGAAATTTCAATATCTCTTAGTTTCAGTTGCGATAGCTCGCTCACTCTTAACCCGTGTATAAAGCACATCAGCAGCATGCATTTATTTCTTTCGCTGTTTTTAGAGTGACCGACGGCGGCGATCAATCGCTCTACTTCACTCACTGTCAAATACTTCCTTCTTTTCATTCCCATACTTTTCATTTCACTCTTCCGTAAGCGCTTAAAGAAACCCCAGACAAAAGCATAATTGATATCTGAATATGGCGCTCTTCATCATGCCCGTAATGTAAACCCACAAGCGCACATAAAGATGCCTGATAAAAACTGTTTTATTCAATTATCACTTCAGTATAAATCCCTGAGAGAGTTATTGTTCTCACACTGGCGAAACCAGGAGCAGATACTTTCATCGTTTTATGTCCGAAAGATTAAATCACAGAGATGAAGATGTTTGGAAGAGTGATTTTAAAAATTTGTAACGCCAGAAAGTGGAACTTGTTGTCAAAACAAACCCTAAAGAACGCAAACCTCCTTAAATGCCAAAAAACAGGACAATAAATCTAAAAAAACACTCAAGACACCTTAAAAAAAGAATATTAAACCACACGATGCGTTAACAACACCTGATCATAGATAATAAATTAAAACTTAATTAAGGCTGATGATGTTATTTAAGATTCGCATGAAACTACGCGATCATAAAAACATCAAAAAGGATAAAAAACATGAGGTTATAAAATAAAAGCTCGTAATTTTCTTTCATGCAAAAAACATATCACTTCATTATCACCCTATTCAATCAGATACATTTATCTGTATCAGGTTTACTCTTAATTTTCTATTTAGCCGGGTCAGAAAAAGAGATGAATGCTATCTCTAAGCCAGATCATTAATCCTCAGTTTCGTCAGAGGGAATTTATTCATTTTGTGCGGTTGTCACCCGACGAAACAATAACAATCCTGTTCTTTCCTGGGCCGGCCGGGATAGCCGTTCTACTGGTTTTACGTTTTCTCTTTTTTGCTGGGCATTGAATGAATACGATATGTTAGTAAAAAATGGGAAAAGTATGTGGATGTTCTTAAAAAGTATAAGCTGAAAAAAATAAGCATTATCGAAACCAAGCTTACTCATAAGCGTGGATCTTACCTGGTAGACTGACTTCACTGACAGGCAAGCTTGCTCTGAAACCCGCTGAATATTATGTTCAGCGGCAAGATATTTTATCATGTAGCGTTCCTTTCTTGTTAAGCCTGGATATCGGTTTTCGACGTTCTGCGAGCCCTGCCCGTAAAAAACATCATTCAAGTCACTTTCGAACACTGAAAGCGTACTCTTCTTCTCAACCAAAACGCTTTTTTCATGATTAAGTGGAATAAATGCCCCTGTTTTATCTCCTTTTAACCAAACAATTTTTATAAAAGTGCAAATCTCAAGCATTTCCAACATTGATAACCATTCACCCTGAATAAATATTTCGTTATCAACAATTAACATTACTCTGCTGACATTACCCCATAATTTTCTGTAAAGTGCCTCATCAAAAAAACTGACATGTATAACATTTGCATAGGGATAAAGCTGGGATACGCCAAAATATAACCAGTAGTTATCTGAAAGAACGATTATCGGCGCTTTACGCTGAATACATTGGCAAAAATCAGTACTATGCGCATGTTGAATCATAATGAATCAAATCCATGATTAAAAATATCATTTAAGTGTAAAAATAACTCTGAGTCGGTCCTGACATTGAGTTTCCGCATAGCATTGCATTTGTGAGCGCTAATCGTTTTAATGCTTAACTGCTTCATTCGCGCAATCTGTTGTAAATCCATGCCATTAAAAAGGTGTCTTAAAACATCAAGTTCACTACGCGTGAGTCTCGACGCATCACATTGATGAGTTTCATTTACGCGCGCAAGGTCACCGCACACTTTTGGACTGAGTACACGTTGTTGCTCAAATGCCTGTTTAAAGAATTCCTTTGTATCGGCAAGTGACTCACCGCGCGCGATCACGCTGATATTATAATGGTTAAGTAAACTACGCAGCCCGTGACCGTCATGACATGAGGTATAAACCACAATATTCATCTCAGGAAACTGGGCACTTTCTTGCCGTAAAATATCAATGCCCTCCTGAAGATTCTCCTCCGCACTTTGCAAATCAGTGATAAGAATGTCTACGGGCTGATACATCAGGGCGTCAATGATTTTACCCAGACTCGATTCCCGAATGGCGATTTTACAGTCTTTATCGACAGATTTAATCAGCGTTGAGAGTCCAAAAAGTGTTAAAGGGTGACTGTCCATTAACGCGACGGTACGGGTTGATGTGCATGTCTGATTCATCAGGCTGTTGCTCCTTGCAGGCCGGCGCTGCCGGCCGTTTATCCATTAACGAATACATCCACGGTGACGCTTAAAGCCGGCTGGCAGGACCGATTTGTGCCATCCAGGTCCCCTTAGCAAAGAGTTCACTATCATTGTGAAAGCCCAGCTTCACCATGGCATTGCGTTTATGCGTGCTGATGGTGCGAATATCGCGATGAAGCGTCTGTGCCACTCGGGAAACACTCAGGCCGGAAAACAGGTATGCAAGGACATCCAGTTCTCTGGCGGTCAACGCGGTATTTCTCGGAGTGGCTTTTGCAAGCAGCTGCTGCACTTTTGGGCTTAGCCATTGTTGCTCGCCAGAGGCGCATCGTGAGACACACTGCGCCAGCGCCAGTGCCGGTTCGTGTTTCAACAAAATGCCATTCGCTTTGGATGAGACGAGCAACTCAAGTATCCGATAGTCGTTAAAATCCGTGCAGATAATGATCTTCATCGTCGGGCAGTCTTCGTGCAGTTGAGCTAAAAGCCGAAGCCCGTCCAACATACGCTCTTTTTCGCCACAGATATCCATAATCAGTAGCGCAGGCGGCGCGCTGGCCACTTGCGATGCGAGGCCTGCAAGATTCTGTACATATCTTGCCGTGTCAGTTATCCCACATGACTCGACCAGAATGTGTTTTATGCCCAGCGCGGTGGCGGGACAGGCATCCATGATCAGCACCCCACTCCCCGGCTGCCGGACAGGGGATGTGCCTGATAAGGCAGGCGCTGGCATTAGGCTAGTGACGTCGTTCATCTTACCTCCTTGTTTTCTCAGTAACGCCCTCTGACGGAAGCATTCTCTGTAACAAATGCCTTACTTGATTTGTTGGTTTCCTCGCTGTTCGCTCGTCTTCAACTACTGATAGGTGAACGTGACCTGCATTGTTCCAACAATGGTGCCTGCTGTGGCCCGGCCCTGGGCACTATAAGCGCGTGCCAGCATCTCGAACGTCGTACTACGACCCGAGCTGTCAACGTTTTGGACCATTTGCGCGGCGTTGCCGAGCGGCGCACCGGCAAGGCTTTGTACCTCAATTTGTACCCGAGATGCGGTCCCTGTATTCGCGTACATCGCGCTTTCGACCTCATCAACCGTGCCGTTCAGCGTCATCGTCGCCTCGCGCGTCGATACCGGGCATTCACTCAGGACAATCGAAAAGGGTCGCCACTCGGTTGACGAGCCGGCTTCAGCCAGCGAGGACGCCAAAATGTTCTGGCCTAAATCCACATTCAATCCGCCAGCAGGCAGGTCAATGTTGCAAGGCGAGACTCTGATATTGCCGGTAATGTTAAGTTGGGTATCAGCACGTGCCGCAGGTGAAAGCACGACGGCTGTCAGCCACAGGGCCAGCGCCGACTGTTTGACTGTGCTACTCAAACTGAATGTGGCTTCCCTAAACATGTTATTTTCCTTTACGCATTGCATCACGGAATTAATCTATTTCAGCGCGAATCGTCGCTGTCGCAGTAAAATCACCGGATTCGGGCGCATTACCTGTCGTGTTAACAGGCGATAAATGAATCCCCGAGGTGCCAGTCTGAGAGGCATAATCCATTGCCAGGGGCAAACGTCCACTTAGCGGCGCGATGGTTGCGCCAGCAATATCCTGGATCCTGACCCCGACATCCCTGTTGGTGGTTGCAAGCAGTGTCGGATCGTTGGCATCGGGTGTTCCCTGGAAAGAGAGGTTGACCTTCACACCGTCTGAAATATTGGTGCAAGCGACGTTGAAGTTGACGTTTTTAGGCGTGAAGTTTTTCGCCATCTCTCCCTTAGTCGCAATATCACCTGACATGATGTCGCCAAAAGGGACGTTTATCACGCCGCCGCCGTTGACTTCACAGGATTGCGGCACGGTCACCGTGCCGCTCATCCAGACGGTTGAAACCGGGGTGGTAGACTGCGTTGTCGAATCAGAGGCAAGATAAACATCAACGACTTTAGTCAGTGGAATAGTTTGTACACCGACAAAAGGTCGTCGAAAGTACAGGGATATCGATCCGCGTGAACCTGTCGCGTAAGGATACCTTTCGCAACTGGTCGCATTGTTCAGGTTACTGACGCTGGTAAACGGCGTTGGCCGGTTTGCGCCATATCCTCCCGCAATGTAGACCTCACTGGCCACTGCCAGATATTCATTAATGCTGTAGTAATTAAGATTTCCGTCGCTGTAAACCAGCCCGGTATCCGGCACTTTTGCCGTTACGTACGCACCGCTATAGTAACCAATACAAGAGCATGTCACGTTGTAGTTACCGCTGAGGTTCCACTGATAGGCATTGTTAATCACCCTGCCAGCGGTATTTTGTGAAGGATCGTTCAGCAGATAAGACAGATTAAAGTTGTAAGTTTGTGTCCCGTTGGTCGGGGCACAATCGCCCGCCTGTGCATGAGCGCTCAACATGCCGCCCGTCAATGCCAGGCAAAGCAACGCCGCGCTTTTGCCACAGAAAGAACGGCGCAATACATTGCGGTGTGAGGTCTTGTCTACATTAAAGGTCTGCATAGGTCTGTTCATGTCCCTGTTCCGCCTTACCGGCAGGCTCCATTAATAAGTTGAATACCCGAGCTAGCCGGCTGTTCATTCAGGCGATAACTCACCCGGCAGGTCTGCGCTTCTGTCGTTCCCCATTTCACTTTCAGCGTTCCACTCTCCGGCATCCCGGTCAGATAAACCTGCCCACCATCGCCGACAATGCTGCCTGTGCCCTTTTTCTCGTCATCAATACCGACCGTTGCGCCAAACGGAACGGGCTTGCCGTTGGCGCGGGTAAGCGTCATCAGAACGCGCTGCCCCACGTTTGGCTGGAAGTCAGCACGGACCACGGCACCCCGGGTGGGGATGACGGACGCGCTCGTCAGCGTCATATCCACATTCTCCGGTAGCGTCGAGGTATCAAGCGAAATCTGGTTGCGGCGATAGGCGGTGGCATAAGGCACCACGGCATAACCGCGCCAGTCGGTTCTCACCCCGGTATTGCTGGCGATACTGACATCGTTTGCGCCCGGCGCTTTTACCAACACCACCGTTTCGCTGAGCGGCTGTGAAAGGGTCACGCCGTTTTCATGGATCACAACGCCGCCCTGCAGGCCATAATCCATGCGCCGTTGACTATGGTCATAACCGTAACCGGCGTTCATTTCGCCGTAAGTGCCTTTGTAGTTGGCGCTGGCGTAGCCGTTTGCACCCTGCCCGTTAGTGGTATAACCCTGGCTGATGTTGTAATTCAGGTTGTCGTCAGATAGCGCCGTACCGCTCAGGCCAACGTTATGCGAGGTATGACCATTTTTACTGCTGTTCAGGTTATAGGTGGCATAACTTCCCGGCAGCCATTTGCTCAGAGGTATGCTAAGGTTCAGCGCAATAACCTGGTCGGTGTAATAGTTCCGGTTACCATAGCTATCCATGCCGTTGCGGTTATAGCTGTAGTTCACCCCGTAAGAGATCCCTTCCCAGGTATTGTTGTAGCCGACGCTGACCGATTCACTGGAACGGTTGTTATTCCAGTACTCTTCTTTCACCAGACTCAGCGAGAGCGCGCCCCCCCTCTGCCATAAGTTCTGGCTAAGCGTAAGCTCTGCACGGCTCTTCTTATGATCGCGGTAATAGTCATTGCCTCTGGCGTAGCTTTCCAGCGCTTCCTGTAAGGTATAAAAACCCGCGGTGGAATAACGATAACTGGCCAGACTGAAGTTGGTGCCCGTCTCAACGAAGCTTTTACCGTAGCGCAGGCGATAGGATTGCCCGTTTTCTTTCACGGCATTTTCCTGGCGGGTCCACGCCTGCGTCACGTCAGCGGAGAGCGCGCCGATGCGACCCAGGTTTTGCCCAAAGCCAAGCGCCATCGACTGGTATTTGCTTGCTGCCTGCAGGCCGCCATAAACGGTTGCGCCATGCGGCAAACCATAGATTGCCGTGCCCTGCGTAAAAGGGTTTTTTTCCACCTCTTTGTTATACGAACGATACTGACCGCTGGTGAAGCTGTATTTCAGGTGCCCTTCACGTTGCAGTACCGGAACAGAAGCGAAAGGAACAATCTGCGTTCGCTCGGTGCCGTCGGCCTCTTTAATGGTGACGTTGAGATCGCCACTGCCCGCCGTTGGATAGAGATCGGAAATGGTAAACAATCCGGCAGGCACATAGCTCTGATAGATCACATAACCGTTCTGGCGAATGGTGACCTGCGCATTACTTTGCGCGATGCCCCGCACCACGGGCGAATAGCCCTTCTTACTGTCCGGTAGCATATCGTCGTCAGAGGCAAGCTGAAGGCCACGAAAAGGCACAGTATCAAACACTTCCGTCGGCGAATTACTGTCGCCCAGCGTCAGCCGACTTCGCAGTATTTGAATGTCGCGTTGCAGGTAGGTATTGATGGAGTTCCAGCTGTCTTTGCCTTTATTGTCCCGATTCCACGTTGAATAGTTGCGCAGACGCCAGGCACCCAGATTCGCTCCGGAACGCAGGTTCAGATAATAAGTATTGGTATTTCGGGCATTATTTTCCCGCGCTTCGGTATTTGCACCGCTGAAGCTGTAATTTAACAGCAGCGCGGGTACACCCGGATCCCACAGCTCCGGCGCGACATAACCGCGTGCCTGCGAATTCAACGCCGCCTGCGGAATGCTCAGATCCAATCTCTGCTGTTCAAACCGGAACGTTGCGGAGGACTGCGCTATCACCTCAGTAAAATGGGCACATTCCTCTGTGGCCTGAAGACCAGGGAACATCCCGATTCTTACGCCCAGCTCTTGCAGCTGCTCACCACTCAGGCAAGGTTGAAGGCTTTGTTTACCGCTCGCGTCGGTCGCCAGAAAGAACGTGACGTCCCGGGTATCCACCTCCTGGCCGTTAAGATAGATATCAACACGATACGTGCCCGGAGGCTGTAGCTTCCCGTCCTCAAAAATGGACAAATCCGCGTTGCCCTGAACAGGGTTATCAATTTCTAATAAGGCAGGGTTGAAGTACTCTGCAGCACTGACTGCGCTCATCCCGGTGATCAAGAGTGCAACCTGACAGGCAACCAGTTGCGCAAGCCTGGACATCTTGAAACAGGCTGTTACAGGGTTCTTGGTTATTATTTTCATTTCTTGGTTCCAACGAATGACGCAGCCTGGTGCTTGCGTTCATCACTTCCTTATTGGCGACGGGCACACACGCCCCTGAGGGTAAGATCAGATACTGCCTGTAAGAACTTTGCTGGTACCGCCATAATCGTTGATAAACTGCCAGGTTAGCGATCCGCCGGCGATGCTGGCCGGTAAATCAAACGTGGCATCGGCCTGGGGAGCGACCAGGGTGACGTTCTTGACTTCAGTACCGTTGATTTTGACGTTGAAAAAGGTGAAGTAATGGGGAGACGGATTCGTCACACGAATCTGGTTACCGATTCGTTTCCAGCTCAGTGTTTTCGCCGCATCTTCGAGCGAGCCTTTCACTCCAGCCGGACGAAAAATCAGTTTGATACGCGTTTTCACCGCAATCTGCAGGGTGTTTTGCCGCTTCTCTGTAGAAGGAATAGATTTAATATTGAGCCAGAAAAGCGACTCTTTGTTCTCCGGCAGATCGCCCCCGGCACGGACTACGCGCAGGATATTCTGCTGATTCCCGTCCAGACGGAATAAGGGTGGCGTAACGATAAACGGGGTTTTACTGGCTTTCACGCCGGCATCCGTTTCTCCGCCATCCACCCATGACTGAATTAAGTACACGTTTTTGTCAGGATTACTGACATTGATAGATGACTCTTTCTTTGCACCGTCATAAATCAGACGCGTGCCGCCAACGACTACGCCAGCCTGCGCCATCGTACAGAAGGTCGTTAATACCACCGCTAACGCTGTCTTGCGCCAATTGTTCATGGTGCCTCTACCTGCCTGAAACATTTGAAAAGATCAGAGGCAGCAATCGCCTCTGATCTGCTACAACAGAAGTGAAGTTACTGATAAACGACGGTGAACTGCGTTACAGCGTTTGCATCACCCACGGTGACGTCATCTGCCACGGAGATGTAGCGCGCGCTGAAGTCCAGATTGTTAGGACCGGTGCTGACCAGAGGGTAAACCGAAGAGTCTTCAAACAGTGGAACGACCTTGTTCTGGCTGTCAGAGATCTGCACACCCACACCTGTTGCAGTGCTGTCGCCAGCGGTCAGGGCCAGGATGCTGTTGTCGCCAGAGACCTGAGTACCGTCAAAGCGGACAGTTGCGCCCGTTACAGTGTCAGGACAATCGGTTAACACTAATGTGAATTTCTTCGCGGCGGCCAGAGAGCCGGCACCCGAGAAGGCAGTACGTGCGATGTTGCCGAGGAATACGTCCTGGTTCTGAGATGCAGTATCAATCGTACAGGCCGCGTCGGTGATGGTTCCGGTGAAGTTCACTGCGCCATCAGAAGCGAAAGCAGAAGAAGAAATAGCCGAAGTAGCCATCAGAGCAATAGCAATAAGAGTCTTTTTCACGAGAAATATCCTGTAAACAATTAAAATCGATATACCTGTAAAGAGGCAGTCGAATTCGTTATGACAAAACCATCTGTCATTCCTTTATTTAGTTCTTGAGACTCCGTCTCAAATTAATAAATCGCCTAAAGGTTTCCCTGAAAGACAAACGATTCATTTTGAACTAAAGTGACTCCATTGGTTTTTAAAACCAAAAAATCAAAACAGGCAGAATAAAAAACCAATTAAAAATAAAATAACAGGATTTTATATTGATAATTTTGATGCATTGCCAGTATGTAATTAGAAATGCTTCACGGGCATAAGAATAAACTGAGCGGTGCGAGGAGGGAATTAAACAAAAACTCTTACATAACGTGTTGAAATTAAATAGTAAAAAATAAATGTGTCCTGATAATACAAACAGTATTGACAGAAATTTAGCCACTCACTAAAGTAGGCTCCAATTTAGTTCAAAATGACTCCATTGTAATAACTGGTTACGTCTTATTTACCAGACTTCTTTGAATCGTTGCGCGTTACTTGCCGTGTAGATAACGGTATTTTGTATATTACGATGTCCTAAATAATCCTGAATCAAGCGCGTATCTATTCCCCGGTCTGCCAGAGCGAAACCACAGCCATGTCTTAACATATGCGGATGTGCATTAATCGTCAGATTCGCAGCCTGACTGTAATTTCTTATCAACCAGTAAATTCGTTGCCGGGATAACTTTGTTCCCCGATTAGAAAGAAACAACCAGTCTGTTTCCGCGCCACGATATTGATTTCTTTTATTCATCCAGAGTGATAACGATTTCCGCTCACGTCGATAAAGAGGATGAACGGTTGAAAAGCCGTTTTTTAATCGATGAATATAAATATTATTTCCCTCTATATCGATATCAGACAGCCGCCAGCTGCTGATTTCGCTCACCCGACAGCCGTGGATGAAACACATCCAGATCAGGCAGTAATCCCGCTCTGGGTGCTTTCCGTGCAGTGTCGCCTCAAGCAGTTTTTCGACTTCAGACGGCGTCAGGTATTTACGATTTTTCATAATGCCTCTTCATATGCATAGGATTTCCGATGGACGTCTCTCTCGCTGGCTTTGAGCCAGAAATGCTTTTTTGATACTGAAAATACCCTCCTTAATACCGAGAACACGGATGATGTTTTATACAATAACAACATACTTAATCGGTGTATTTAATATCTCTCCCTGAGTCATTAACGAATAAATGACGTATGCATTTTTAATATACGTCTTAAAGGCTGACACATCAAACATAAGATAATAAAAACGAGATGGGATTAATCCCCATGAAACTGTAAGGATATAACCTAAGAAATTAATAGTATTTAAATTTGAGTGTCGTAGACGTTTAATCTGTAAATGGATTCTTTCGTTTGATGTAAATACTGTAAAAAAGAAGTAAAAAGTCACCGTTCCCAACCGTTGGCGGGCCTTTTTATTTTTGGTGATTTTGTCCTTTGCAGGCATTTTTTTACGTGAGGGCGCTGTTTTTCACCCGGATTTTTCCAGGATTCTGATCTCAATGACTTAAGCAAACATTGTGTTTTTCACCTGCGGATGGATTCAACTGATCACATTTTGCATGCAGTGACGGGCGTTTTATCAGCAGGAGAAAGGGATTACTGGTTACAAGTCCTTGATAAGCGGCAGAAAGCACCTGACAGATGAGCGACCAAAAAAAACAGGACGTAATACGTCCTGTTGGAGCACAGCAAAATTAACCATCGGGATCAGGCAGAAAGGCCACCATCCAAAATGAGGGTCTGGCCGGTCATGTAGGCACTGTCGTCACTGACCAGCCAGGCAACGGCGCCCGCAACCTCGGCCACTTTGCCAAAGCGTTTAAGGGGGATCTTTTTTCGCAGTTCAACCAGCTTTGGATTAGGAATGCTGGCCATAATCTGAGTATCAATATAGCCGGGCAGCAGACAGTTAACCCGAATGCCAAAGCGGCCTAATTCAACCGATAACGTGCGTGCCAGCCCAATCATTGCCGCTTTGCTTGCCGCGTAGGCGCTTTGCCCGCTGTTGCCTTTGACGCCGCTAACCGATGACATCATCACAATTGAGCCTGTTCCCTGCATCATCATGGGTTCGAGCAGCACGTGATTCCAGTAGAATATGGCATTCAGATTAGTGTCCATCACCTTACGCCAGTTGGCCGGACTTTGGTGAATGTACAAGGCATCAAGGGTAATTCCGGCATTGTGAACCAACGCATAAGGGGCGCCGTAACGCGCCAGAAGATCGGCGGCCAGCCCGGTCACTGTCTGCTCATCGCATCCGTCACATTGATATCCCTCCACCTTGCCGGGGAGTGCCTTGCAGAGCAACTCGACTTCGTGCGCTGCACTTTCATCCCTGCACCAGGTGAACACCACATTCCACTGTTTTGCCAGACGCAATACTGTCGCACGCCCTATCCCCCGGCTTCCGCCGGTCACTAAGATCCATTGATTACGCATGATTTATTGGCTTTTTTCGCTGAGGTACTGGCAAAGCTCGCTCAGCGTCATGTTAATGTTACTGGCGAACATCTCAGCCTCAATCGTCACGCCAAACTCTCTCTTCGCCAGCACCATTAATTCCACATAATCCAGGCTGTCGAGTCTCAGCAACGGCAACGGCATGTCCGGCCGAAGGCTGGCCATCTCCAGATCTTTTGCATCACACAGCATCTCGCATACCTTGGTGTAAACTTCATCAAAATTAGCCATTTTTATTCCTTTAATTCAATGCTTTAATAATTTTCAGGTCGAAATTTTAGTGACACATCTACGTGTCTTGCTACTCAGCCAGCGGCCCGGTTTTCAACGTCACCGTGACCGCCATCAGCGGTTCATTGATCCGCCATGCCTGGATAGCCGTTACCAGCACCAGACCCGCCGTTTTTTCCCCCGTCACCAGCGTGGGCTGGATGGCGTAATGTATCGCGTCACCTTGCAGCGCGTTCCCCGCCGTCTGAAACAGACCCGGCGAAAAATGCGTCTGATGGTGCGTCTGTACCACCTGTACCTGGCTGAATACCTCGCCCAGGCAGGTCGCCTTGAGGCCGGGGATCAGGCCCTGTGCGGTCTCAAGCGTTTCCGTGGCGTTGACCAGTTGACGGAACAGCACCGCGTCAAAAAAGCTCCAAAGCGGGACAGGGCCCGGTTCCACCGCCCTGAACTGGTGATACAGCGCTGCCAGCACGTCTCCACGTAACGTATTGACGTGGGTAACTGGCGATAACGCCAGCGGATTCGCCTCGCTCAGCTTACCGTTGATGCTGTTTTGCATGGTGTAGGTGTTAACCAGTTTGCCGCTGACCTGTACCCGTTCCCCCCTGTGCGTTTCACTTGACGACAGCTGATAAGGAATGGCGCACAGCACGGGATCGCGCAGCCGGCTGCTGAACAGCAGCCCGCCCGACAACAATGTGTGTTTTTCCAGCGCCTGGCTCAGCACCGACTTCATATCCAGCAACACACGCATGCCGTGTACACATAGTCCGTCCATGCCCAGACGTCTTGCCTCGGCAGCATCAAAATGAATCGGATTATGGTCTCCGGAAAACGACGCCCAACGCTCTGCGTCACGTAACGTATAGCGCACCGACCTCATTTGCCCCGTCCAATCACCAGCGCCGCGTTAGCACCGCCAAAGCCAAAACTCAGGTTAAGCGTGATGTTCAACGCTGCCGGGCGATGCCTGTTCGGAACATAGTCCAGATCACATTGCGGATCCGGCGCATCAAGGTGGCAGGTCGCAGGTATCATCTGATGCTGCATGGCCTGCAGGCAGATAATGGATTCAAAACTGCCTGCGGCTGCGATCAGGTGACCGCTGTAGGATTTGGTGCTGGAGCACGGCGTGGCGTAGGCCGCCTCACCCAGCACAATTTTAAGCGCTTCAGTTTCGTTGAGATCGTTGAGCGGCGTAGAGGTGCCGTGCGCGTTGATGTAATCCAGCCCACCGGGTTTGATGCCAGCCTGGTTAAGGGCGCGGCGGATGGTCTGCACCCGGGCAATTTTGTCGTCGGCCGGTGCGGTAAAATCGAAAGCATCAGAGTAGTTGCCGTAACCGAGAATTTCCCCCAGGATCTGCGCACCGCGCGCAATGGCGGATTCCCGCTCCTCCAGACACAGCACGGCCGCCCCTTCACTGAGTACAAAGCCATTGCGATGCAGGCTAAACGGGCAGCAGGCACGGCTTAACGCCACCTGCTCACTGGCCAGCGCCCCCAGTACGTCAATATTCCATACCGCCGAATCAGAACGCAGCGACTCTCCCGCGCCTGCCAGCATCATGTTTGCACGGCCATGGCGGATTAGTTCGAAGGCATCGCCCACGGCGATGGTCCCGGTCGCACAGGCGGCCACCGGCGTATTCTGATATCCGCGCAATGACCACAACATGCTGACCGCCGCCGTAGCGGCGTTTGGCATAGAAAAGAAGCAGCCAAACGGCGATCCTACGCGCGTATGTATGAAGTCTTCATGATTGAGATGGGTTTCATCCTGCCCGGCCCAGCCGGTGCCCATGATGACCCCGCAATCGCGCAGATCGTAGTGCTGCTCTGGCTTTTCATCACCAAAAGCCATGTGCATCGCTTCCCGCGCGGCACCCAAGGTAAGCCGCGCGAAACGTGGCAGGCGGCGACGGATCGGGCCCGGTATGCCTTTGAGCGAGGGCTCCTCATCAATCAGCCCATAAAAGCGCGATTTGATCCCTGCGGCAGACTTGTCGCAATAGCGATAGCCCGTTTTGTAATCCATGATGGCCGCCCAGCTGTCAGCGGCATTCATCCCCAGTGGGGTGACCGCACCATAACCGGTGACCACGACGCGACGTGGCGTGTTTGTCGTCTGTAAACTGTCCCTTTGCATGATTCATCCTTAGTGATTCACTGTGTCGTCTTCCCCGCCACCCAGCGCCAGCCAGAGTTTCATCGTGGAATACAGGTAATTGTATTGGGCTTGTACCTGCGCGTTTTCGCTGTCCAGCAGCGTATTCTGCGCATCAAGTAACGTTTGATAGGCCACGGCACCGTGGCGATACTGACTTTCCACCAGCGTCAGCCTTTTCTGGCTCAGCACGAGGTTATCCCGTTGACGCTGTTTTTCCTGCTGCCAGGTCAGACGCTGCGACATCGCGTTATCAATATCCTGGAGTGCGCTGTAGGCCGCTTTTTTGAACTGAACAGCCGCGGTTTGCACATCCAGATCGGACTGTGCAAGGGTCAGCTGCACCCTGTTCCATTGGATAAAGGGCAGATCAAGCGAGGAACCCAGCGTTCTGGCGGGATTACTAAACCATTGCTGAAAGACCGCCGCGCCCGCATTGAGGGAGGCATTGAGCGTCAGTGAGGGGTAAAAGCTCAGCCGGGCGACGTCCGAACCGGCCAGGGCCGCGCGCAGATTCAGTTCGGCGACGCGCACATCTGGCCGTTTAGCTATCGTCTCCAGTGGCAGGCGTTGCGCGACCGGCACCTGCTGCTCACTGTCCAGGGACGCGCGTTCAGCCGGGTATTGCCCGGGCGGACGACTCAGTAAAATCGTGAGGGCGTTACGGCTTTCATCGCGCTGCTGGCGGAGATCGTCGAGGCTGATTTCCCGGCTCAACACCGTTTGCTGCGCCTGCAGATAATCAAGCTGGCCAAGATCGCCGGCTTTCCAGCGGGACGTCACCCTTGCCAGCGTATCGCGTGCAATGTCCAGGCTGCGCTGCATATTGCTGATTTGCTGGTTCAGGCTGGCAATTTGCCAATAGAGCTGGGACACCGTGCCGATCAGCGTCAGGGCGGTTGCGCGTAAATCCTGTTCCGACGCCTTTGCCAGCCAGTCAGACTGCTCACGCGTACGTGCCAGTTTCCCCCACAGATCCAGTTCATAGGCGGCCGTGAGCGTGTTGCTGTAACTTTCCGCTGGCGTCGTGTTACGACGTAAATTCTGGCTATTACTGGCGCTGGCGCTAAGAGAGAAATCGGGCGTCAGATTGAGATAGGACTGGCCCGCCGTCAGACGCGCCTGCTTAAGCTTTATGCCAGCCAGCGCTAAATCGTTATTACTTTGCAGCGTGGCCAGGATAAGCCGCGACAGCTGCGGATCGCCAAAGTTGTCCCACCAGTGCGGGGTAAATTTCGCCACACCTTCACCGGTATCCTGCACGCGCCAGGCGTCAGGAACGGACAGCAAGGGGCGCTGATAGTCGCTCTTTAAGGCCTGGCCGCAGCCGGTCAGTATCAGCACCATCATCGGCATTGAGAGTTGGGTGAACCTGATCATTCGCGTGCAAGCGCCTCGGTTGGATGCAAACGGGCGGCATTCCGTGCCGGAAAAAAACCAAATCCCAGCCCGATAAGCGCGGAAAACCCGCAGGCCATCAGGATCGGCGGCCAGGTGAAAATCATGGTGAATTCCTGGGTAATCTGGGAGAAAATCAGCCCGGCGATGCCCGATCCCACCACGCCAGTCACGCCGCCAAGTGTACAAATCACCATCGCTTCAATCAGAAACTGGCGCATAATATCCCCCGGGCGCGCCCCGACAGAGAGGCGAATGCCGATTTCATGCGTGCGCTCCGTCACAGAGACCAGCATGATGTTCATCACCCCCACGCCACCGACCAGCAGGGAGATCCCGGCAATCGCGGTGATCAGCAGCGTCATCGACTCTGAGGTTTTGCGGATGGTCTTCGTCAACTGATCGTTGGTCATGGTGAAAAAATCACGTTTACCGTGCGTCGCATCCAGCCGTCGTTCAATCTGCTGCTGAGCGGTTTCAATCGGATAGCCGTCCGCAATGCGCAGAGTAATGGACTGCAACGGCGCATCTCCTGACATTCTTTCAAGCAGCGAGGTATAGGGGATCCAGGCACCTGGCTGTTCGCCGATGTACTTCGGCCCTTGTTTATCCGCCACGCCAATGACCCGGAACGGCACGCCGGCAAGCTGAATAATCTCGCCCAGCGGATCCTGCCCGTCGGCAAACAGCGTATTGCGCACGTTTGGATCGATGATGATCACCGGTTCACGATCGTCGAGGTCACGTGGGGTAAACCGGTTTCCGGCAACAAAGTGCAGGCCCTGGACACGAAAGAAGCCGTTGCTGACGCCCAGCAGCGATACCAACACCTGTTTCCCTCCGCGGATCGCTCTTACAGTTTTGCCCACGACCGGCGAAAGACTGTCGGTAAATGGCTGCTTGCCAAGCAGTGCGACATCCTCCAGCGTCAGTGAACGTTCAAAATCCGGACGCGGTTGATCCCAGCCCAGACCGGGCTGAATTTCGATGGTGCTGGTGCCAAGCTGGCTTATCTGGCTCAGAATGTTTTGCCGCGCGCCCTCTCCCACCGCCATCGAGGAAACCACCGAGGCGATGCCGATAATAATGCCGAGCATAGAAAGAAATGCACGGATGCGGTGCCCCAGCAGCGAGCGCCACGCCATGCGCACCGCTTCTTTAGTGCTTTGCCACACGGCGGTTCGTCCGGTCGTCGTCAGCGTCGGTAATCCCTGCGGTTTAGCCTGCTGGCTCACCGGGTTGGTATGGTCGGCAACGATCTGGCCGTCATGGATTTCCACAATACGCTGACACTGCGCGGCGATGCTGCGGTCGTGAGTCACGATAATAAGCGTATGCCCGGACTGATGCAGACCATGTAAAATGCCCATCAGCGCCTGACCGCTGGCACTGTCGAGTGCGCCGGTGGGTTCATCCGCCAGAATCACCGGTGCGCCATTCATCAGGGCGCGCGCAATACTGACGCGCTGCTGCTGACCGCCGGAAAGCTGCGCAGGCCGGTGGCGCATGCGCTGTCCCAGCCCCAGGCGGTTTAGCAGATATTCCGCACGCGACTGACGCGTCGCGACGGGCATATCGGTATACAGCGCCGGGATGGTGACGTTTTCGATGGCGGTCAGATACGGGATCAGGTGATAACGCTGAAAAATAAATCCCAGATACTGACTGCGTAACTGCGCCAGTTGGTCACTGGTCGCGACCTGGGTAGAGACATTCATAATGCGCATCTCGCCTTCCGAGGGTTTGTCCAGGCAGCCCAGAATATTCATCAACGTGGACTTACCGGAACCGGACGCCCCCACAATCGCCAGCATCTCGCCGGCATATACACGCAAGGAAATGTCCTTCAGCACCGTGACCGCGGCATTGTCCGTCCCAAAACGCCGGGAGATATGAGAGAGCTCAATTACCGGATCGCTAGTCATTGGCGCCCCCTACTGCGTTTTGCATCACCACATGCTCGCCTTCACTCAGCCCCTCTTTCACTTCAACAAACTGTCGGTCGTTGATCCCCACGCGCACGAGCCGTTTTTCGGTTGTCTTCCCGTTGACGACCTGCACAACGTAGAGGTCGTCATTTAGCGGCTGGCCCAGCGCCATGACCGGCAGGCGCAGCACGTTTTTGGCCTGTTCGGTGACGATGAACACCTGTGCCGTCATGGCAGTGCGCAGCAGATGATCAGGATTAGGTATGCTAAACACGCCGTTGTAGTACACGGCGGAAGACTGCTGGGGCTGAGCACGCGTGCCCTCATCCTGTAAGGCGTCGTCAGGGGCATCCTGCAATGTGCCCATCACACTTTGATAACGATGATTCGGGTCCGCGACCACGTAAAACGTCAGCGGCTGGCCGGGATGCACTTTCAGGATATCGGTTTCTGAAATACGGGTTTGCACCGTCATGGTGTCGACATTCGCCAGCACCAGAATCGTCGGCGCGGTTTGCGAGGAGACAACGGTCTGGCCCTCTTTGGTGACGATGCCCAGTACCTGGCCGTCCATCGGGGCCAGAATACGCGTGTAGCCCAGGTTGGCTTTCGCCGTTTCCAGCGCCATCTGCGCCTGCACGATCTGCGCCTCATTCACTTTTATCTGTGCCTTTTGAGTATCCACTCTGGCCTGCGCCTGTTCCAGGCTGCTTTTCGTTCCGGCCCCGTCGCGATCCATCTGCCGCTGACGTTTCAGTTCCAGCTGGTACTGGGTTAAGTTGAATAAGGACGCCTGTTTTTGCGCTATCGCACTGTCCAGCTCGGCCTCCGATTTGCGCAGTTCGCTCTGTTGCAGCGTGGGGTCAATTTCCGCCAGTAGCTGCCCTTTGGTTACCCGATCGCCGGCACGCACATAGAGCTTTTTTAACTGGCCGTTGACCTGCGCACCCACATTCACCTGCACAGAGGGTTTAAGGATTCCGGTGGCCAGCACGGTTTTTTCAATATCACCGCGATCGATCGCCTGCGAGATCTGCGGTACGACGCTGCCCGTCAACATGCTGCGCAGCCCCCATGCGCCACCCGCCAGCAGAATAAGCACCAGCACGACCAGGGCATAAAAGGATTTACGCTGACTGACCCGCCGTGAGAGAAGGTTTTTCATCATGACACTCACGCCTTTTCTCCCTGGGGACCGGTGTTTATCGCCGCCGTGTCTTGCAGATCCTGCATCTGTTCATTTCTCAGCACACAAATGCGATCAAACAGCGGCAGTGCCGTTTCACTGTGTGTCACGGCGATCAGCGTTTTTCCGTATTCGCGGCAGTGATCGATCAGGGTTTGCATCACCTGTAGCGCGGTGGGTTCATCAAGGTTGGCGGTCGGCTCGTCCAGCACCATCACCGGACGGTCGCTGTACATCGCACGCGCCAGCATAAGCCGCTGACGCTGGCCCAACGACAGAGCGGGATGGCTTTCGCGGATCAGCGCGTTTTGTTTCCCTGGCAGGCTGTCTATCACGTCGGTCAGCTTCAGGCCGCGCAGGGAATGATCAATACGCCGCTGTTTTTGCACATCGCAATGGCGATCGAACAGCGTGATATTTTGCAGGACGCTGGTGTTAAACAGGATGTCCCCCTGGCTTTGCAGAAAGAACAGTTTCTGCGCCTGCCGGGCGCTTACCGGCTGCCCATCTACCAGGATCTCGCCCGACTGAGGTGCCATAAGCCCGGTAATCACTTTCAGCAGCGTACTTTTACCGGCACCAGACTCGCCGACAATCGCCAGGGTTTCCCCCCGGGATACTGTCAGAGACACGTCGTTGAGCACCGGCCTGCCTGGCTCGTAAGCAAACTGCAACGCACGGTAGCTGAGCTGCTGGATAAAGTTTACGGGCGGTACGATTGCCCCGGCATCCTCGTCTTTTTTTGCCTGAGGGAATAGATCGGCGGCGCGGGTATCAATGACGTGCAGCTGGTTCTTTTGCAGGACCGAGAAGAAAATCTGGGTGATGTAGGCGGTAAAAATCTGGCGCACAAAGCTGTAGGCGAAGAACTCCCCCAGCGAGATGCGGTTGTCTTTCAGCAGCGGTAAAGCCAGCAACATGAACAACACCATTTCCAGGCTACCAATCAGCTGATACAGACTGCTTTTGACCTGTTCGTACACCTTTTGCTTCTGCCTGACGTCAAACAGGGACGCGGCAAAGCCGGCAAACGCCGTCTGACGTTGGCTATTTAAGCCCGCCGATTTGAGCGTGGCGAAGCCCTGGATCGATTCCAGCAGGAAGTCGCTTTGCTCCGCGCTTTTCACCTGAATCTGCTGGGTGTAAAAGCGATCGCGGAAGATGGCCCATACACTGACCAGGCCCATTAGCATTACGCCGACGGCAGAGATAGCAGCAAGTAACGGGCTGATGTAACACATCACCGCCAGTGCAATGATGCCCACCACCCAGTCCGTACGCAGACCGTTATCCAGTTCTATTTTTTGCGCGGCCGCCATCTGCCAGTGAGAAAAGCGACTGTAAATCTCACCCGGACTGCGTTTTTCAAAGAAGGAGAGTGAGTTCATCAGCAGGCTGGCGAAGCCGCTGACGCTTTGCATCACCACAAAACGCTTAATAAAACGTTCGGTGACGCTACGCACGATAAACGCCAGCAGCGTGGATACCACAAACGCCAGCAGATAGTAGGCGTAGGGGAATTCAGTTTCACCACCGGATGAAAACACGTTGTTGATGGCCGAACTGACCATCACCGGCATGATAAACAGCGTCAGCGAAATCAGAAACGCCAGCAGCATCAGACGGTAAATGCCCGGGATCCCCGCCGTCTGTTTAAGGCTCATCCATTCCAGCACGCGAAACCGTCGCGTGCGGCTTTGTGCTGCCACTGAGGGCTTTTTACTGATGGCGTCGTTATCCAGCACCAGCGCATAGCCGCTGATTTCGGCTCGCAGCGCGGCGATGGGTAACAGTTGCTCACCAATCGCCGGATTCATCACGTAAACATAGCTGCCCTGACGGTATGCCAGCAGGACATAATGACTGGCACCGTAGTGCAAAATGGCGGGTAACGGGATTTTCGCCAGCTCATCCAGATCGAAAGCGACCGGATACGTCGGGATAGCCAGATCGGAGAGGATCTCGCACAGGGTTGAAAGCGCGGTGCCGTGAGCCGATGCGGGATAATGCTCGCGCAGCATGTCCAGCGGTGCATCAATTCCCTGCGTTTCTGCCAGCATTGAAATACAGGCCAGCGCACATTCATTCGTTTCAGCCTGATAAACGATTTTTGGAATAATATTTTCCATAATTTAACCCCTAAAACATCCTGTTCTTTTCTGCCGTGATGCCTGATTACTCATTAATAAAAAACAGCGAGTGTGAATGCCACAGCATCCAGTCAGTAGAATAATCACGGATGCTTTGTTCGATAATTCGCGGCATTTCATCTTTTATTTTTCTGGCCGCGATGGGAGCGTGAATCCTTATCTTTAATCCGTTATCAAAATAAAGATGATAAAACACCACCTGTGCGGACATCACTCTGGCCAACCGGATAATGCCGCTGTGCAAACTGGCCGGACGTTCAAATAAGCGACAAGATAATTTCTCTGCTTTGTCTTTACTGGCGAACTGAGTGAAATCCGGCGTGATATCAGGGAATATAATGATATTTCGCTTATTCTCTGCCGCCGCTATGACCGACGACATTAAGTTCCCGGCAATACTTTTATTATCTTCATGAATCGAACAATAGCTAAGATCAAATCCGCCCTGCCGTCGCTCGGCTTCTGAATAGACCTCTGCGCTGCGGGAGATGACGACCGTTGCCTTCCCTGGATAGGCCGCCGCGCCGACCATGGTGGCCAGGACGTCCGAGACCATGTGCAGCGGGGCCAGCAGTACCGGCTGCCCCGCGCGCTGAAGCGGCTCTACTACAGCATTAAGCTGTGCCGAACAGGCTGCCAGCTCGCGCAATAAGCGGCGATTTTGTCCGTAGGTTAGCCCCTCTTCCAGCAGCTTTCGCCGCTGGGTCAGCCAGATATAATCAAAATTTTTATCATCATTCAGCAGGCAGCGGCGATTTGATTCCGCTACCGCCGCCCGCAATTTAAGATCGCGTGGTATTAACTTTAAAAAACGTCTGGCATGGGCAAAGGCAAAAATAATCCGGTAGTGTAAGCCGCGAAATAATAAACAGTGCGCCCGGTTGCCAATAAGCTGAAACTTATACGCCAGCCACTGGCATCTGACGGTGAGGTTCCGCCAAAACAGTGCGCACCACAGCGCATAAAACTTCATTATGACTCCGGCACTTTACCTGTTGCTAAAATTGAGAGCAGTTTGTCAGAGAAAGCCGGGAAATCCCGATCCTGAATCGCAACCCATTTTTTTGCGACAATAAAGGTCGGCGTTGCGTTAATGTCGTAATACTGAGAAACGCGCGTCATATAATCCAGCCGTTTTTTAACTTCTGCAGACTGACTGACTTTATGGTATTCCGCGAGGTCAATCTGGTTTGCTTTCAGCCACGCATCACGCATGGTTGGATCACCTAAATCAGTCTTGTCCTTCATCACCGCATCGTAGGCGCTCTGGCGGTTGGTCTCTTCAATCCCCATCTCTTCCAGCGTGGCGAACACCGGTGCATAGCGCGCCAGCCCGACCTGACTGTCGAGGCTAAGATGGACACGCACGAGCTTTTTGCCCGCTGGCATACGTTTTTCCAGCGCTTCAACATTCTTTTCATTGATCTCACAATAATGGCAGCCGTAAGAGAAGATTTCGATAATGTCATCGCCATCGGCTATTGGTGTTTTATTCAGTTTTTCGCTGGAGAGAGAGGTCAGTACCTGTTGCTCTGCACCGCTGGATTGATTAAGTACAAATGTACGGAACCAGGCAGTGGTAATTAATGCTGAAACAGCCGCAACAAAAACGGTATACGCCAGCACATTCGTGATTCTTTTTTTCATGGCGGAATTCAATCCAGGCTATAACAATAAGAAAAAGGCGTTCAGTCATCATCAGGAAGGCGTTGTATTTTAAATACAACGCCTGTAAGAATAAATATTAGTTAAATTTACTCTTGCTTAGTATGACGTAATGGGGCTTAGCCGATCCTTCCGCAGTTGATGATAGCCGCTGGAGTATAGGTTTTTTGTACCGCACCATTTTTATCAGTACAGGTTTTCACTGCATTACATACAGTGGTATTACCCACCAGGTTCAGTTCAAAGCTATTTGAACACGTGGTGGTGCCACCAATAACTTCGCTTGCTTCAGACTGGTTGATTTTTTTCATTTTTAATTTCCTTATTTTATTATTACGAGTTAATACTAAGAGCATGATATCGTCCAGCATATTTCACAATATGCTATGCCAACGTGACAGAGGAAATTGTCACCTCAGCACACCCTAATGAACGCCTTACACAAACATGTTAAAGAACGTCATTGTCGGACAGGGCGCATTCTAGTAGCGGTTTTTTAATTAGGCAAGACACCTAAAACGTCATTTATTCACCCGAATGGGCTATTATGTTATTAATGATGTAAGATCTTTCTTATGCAAAACCCAGGTATATTCCGACATTAATTACTCCTCCCTTCCCTGTTACCGTTCTTCCTTTAAATCCTGACAGGATATTGCTGAGTAAAAAGCAGGATTAGCGGATCATAAAATATTAATTATTTTTAAAATTTTTTTGATGTCGAGGTTGCGGGAGCGTGTCAGGGACACTTTGGGCATGTCGCACAGGACGAAATCCCGAGAAGATGCTCTGACTGCGTTAAGGAAATAAGGCATTAGCGCAACGCTCAGGACGGTCTTTACGCGCATAAATCCCGGTTTGTCTTTCGGGCTCGCTTTGCATTGGGTTGGAAAACATCAAAGCCTACGGCTCTTTCTGGTGCCCCTCATCGCCATAGTAATCCACCGACAAGCGCTGGCCGTTAATTTCCAGATCGCGCCACGCTTTAGGCACTGCGCCTGGCAGACGTCGACAAAATACAATGCCCGCCGCTATGACCGCGCCGGTCGCCATCGACGGGAAAAAGTCATTTCTGAAAAAGAGACACTCGAACAGGCTAGGGCCAATCAGACTGAAGAGCTTGCTCCACAGCGACTGCACCAGCCAGAACAGCCCGGTCATGATGGCGGTCACGTACAGCGTAAAAGTGTTGCACCACACCGCTTTTACGATGATTACACTGCGGGAGAGGTTATTGTTCGGCGTTGGCGATTAATGGCAGATAGCAGCGAGAAACGGCATCGCCAGCATGAGCATAAGCAGGACTGCGCCACTGTTTTTGAAAAAAACGTCATCGCATGAGACGCAGGAAAATTCCAGTGCTGCCAGCCGGTCATCAACGCAATAAACGGCAATACCGCAAGCGCGCACAGCCAGGATTTTACGGCGCTCAGGCGATTGAGCGTGAACGCCAGCACGCTGGCCGCACCCAGTGAAAGTGGCCACAGATAACGCGCATAGCTCGCCGGCAAATGTAGCGCATCGGGCAGCGCCCCTGTCAGCCCGGCCAGCATCCCAATCGCGATGATGGTCCATTTTGTCCTGCCAGGGAAAGCGTCTTTTTACAACATGGCGATCCTTTGCGGGTTAACAGAGGGGAATTGAATCAACGTCGAAAACGCATGAATTCAGCTGAAAAGAGCGGGGTTCTTCTGCGTGGTCTTTCGCAGTTTTCTCTTTTCACGCTCGCTGCGTTCCCGCCTGCCTGATTAAATCATCAGGTCATTTAGCGCGATACGAATGTGTTGCCCCACATCCGCATCGCTGATCACAATCACTATTTACAAGGAATAGTCATCATGACTGTCATCAATTCTATTTCAGGTCAGATTGAAGCGAAAGATCAAACCTACACCCAGCGCTATGCGACCGTGGGTTATGTGACCCGCACTCCAGATTACCGCCGTATTCCGGCGATTACCCTGAAAGGCTGTTGGTTGAAAACAGCGGGTTTTCCCATTGGTGCGCAACTGGATGTGAAAGTGGCCTGGGGCCGGATCATTATCAGCGTTAAGCCCAGGGACGTGATCAACGGGACACGGGTGAGAACGATTGAGGAACTGGCGTCATTGCCTGTGCATATGAGAAAGCGGGTGATGAAGGCGATTGGGTTGACGGACTGGTAAGGCGTTGAGGGGGCTTGCCCCTGCGGAGGTGGGGGTGAGTGGGATTGTTATGTTGTAAGCAGATACAGGGTTGCTATGAAGGAAGCCGATTTAGCGAAGATGGGCGCTGCCCGTGTAAAATGCATGGTTGATTGCGAGGGCAAGCCCTGCGCCATTGAAAAAGAGCCGGTAAGTGAGGTTGAATATGCTTTCTATCACAATGCCGCTCCCCTTCTGGCCCAGCATGGCATTCTGACGCCCGTTGTGAAATCAGCCTGCTACGAACACCGAAAGCTCGTACTCGAATACATTCCTGAATCCATCCAACAAGACGCTGTTACAGGCGATGCATTCCTGTCCGTTATTACACGATTACATTCTGTACCGCCTGATCCCTCATGGACGTTCAGCACACATCAGTGGGATGAGGCAGAACTCGAAGGCTGCCTCGCTCTGCTTCGCCTGCCTGCTCAGGCGGAACGGCAGTTTCGGGCAATGCAGAAGCACAGCAATGTTCTTTTTGAACCGCATTGCGTGATCTCCGGTGATACTAATGCAGGTAACTGGGGAAAGAGAGAGAATGGCGAACTGGTGCTGTTCGACTGGGAACGCTTTGGCCTGGGTAACCCAGCGATAGATTTAGCGCCTTTGGTCAAAGGGATGGGCGAAGAAGAAGACTTTCGAGTGTTAGCAAGGCGCTATTGCCAGTTGAATAGCAGGTTTAATGCGGATGTGCTGGCGAAAGAGATTGCCCTTGCTAAAGCGTGGATTGTGAATGAAGTGGTGCTGATATTGAATGAGCGGAGGAAGCCGGAACTGGCGCAGTATTTGGGATGGTACGGGGAGGTGCTGGCTGAGTGGTTGGCATCATCGAGAGTAAACAAAAAACATTAGCGGCCTTAAGATATTATACTTAAAGTCAAACTGTGAACTTATCGATCAAGGTCAGCACACCACCAAGAAAAATAAGAAAAACAAAACATCCTACACTCAGTACAAAAATATAAAAAAATGGAATCATCCATCGCATCAATTCGACATTACTCTCATCTACAAACTGATACGCCTCGCTTTTTTTATCCAGAAAAAATATACTTTTATTTCTTTTAAGTCTGATAAAGAAATATGACATCGTGGCAGCACCAAAGAAGCCAATCATACTGCTGTAAAGATATGGTGCAGGAAGCGTATATTTTTTCTGAAAAAGACTAATGATCTCATAATATTTACTTCTGTTTATTGCGTACAGAAGGACAGACAGGACGAAGCATGAACAGGCAAAAAGGATAGTTAGAATAACAAGATTTTTCATTTATCAAAGGCCAATATGTTTATATAAAGCATCCATTCCCAAGTCAGCTGCATAGCCGCCAGCCATCCCACCAGTAACTGAGCCAACCGCTGCGCAAGCTACGCCGCCAACACCTGCTGTTGCAATACCAATAGCCGCACATACACCCAGACCAGCAAACGTACCTAAGGCTCCGCCACCATAACCAACAGCTGTAGTGCCAATAAACTTTCCATATTCTTTAAAAGCAGTTCTTTCACACTCGTTCTCTCGGCCCGTCGTGCAGCTTTTGACCACTTCATTCGTGCTGTTCGCAAAAGAAAAACCAATACCAATGTAGCCGCCGCTTTTAAGAAAACGTGCAGCTTTGGCAGCATTCCCCACGAATGTGGAATAACCCGGTATTGCACCAATACCAACCGTAGACCACTCGTGAACTATTGAACGGCTAGAGAGGTTTAATGCTCTACGGATGTCTTCGTATGGTTTGAATTTAACCGAATAGCGGATAAGAGATTTCAATAATGGCTTGTTAACCAATTCTTTTAATTGATTAAAGAGTTGATTACGCTCTGCAAAAAACTGCTGGCTAATCAGCGTTCCTTGTGTACGAAATTGATTTTGATAACTTGCCTCAATCTTTTTCAGTATTTGCTCAATTGAAGAAAAATACTTTTCTTCAACGTCACTGGTTATGCCGAATATTTTGTCACCTGCGCTTGTAATGCCTGCGATAAGTCCATAATACTTGTGCAGATACTCAGCTTCATCAGTCCTGGTGCCGATCAAAGCTTCATTCGTTTTTGACTTAGCCTGTCTCAATGCAGCCAGAGCGTTAAGTGTTAAAGGTGCCGGTGTATCAGGGTCTGCAACAATCAAAATTTGCCCTGGCTTTAGCCAGAGCGTATCAGCATTCATCTGCATAAACATCTGAGCGGCCGGCGAATGGACATTGTTGAAAAGTGATCATGCCTGAAAATCCAGGGAACCCGGCTGATCTACTACACAATATCCAGGGGCAATATTACGTGCCATATCCGCATCCTCCATTCGCTAAGTCTGGTAAGACTTTATGATAAAAATTGAGCAGCATCAATTCAAGCCGGCATCAATGTGAGATATCTTTGCCAGCATGCTGAGTACAACGTTTTTCAGTATCTTCCCTCTGAAAATAAAGCCTGACGTTCAAAATCTCTTATTCAGGTCCTTGCAATCAAAGCGAGGCGGCTTTTTCAAGTCAATCCTGGCAAGTGCCCTTGAAATTTACCGCGTCAGGTGAACGCATCTGCCAAAAAACGACTTTTTTAAACATCCTGATGCAGTGACAGCGCATCAGGCTTTTTGGTTTTCCTGAGAAGGCAGAGCCTGAATAATTTTTTCCTGTACGTGTCTTACCCCATCGCGCAGGCTGGCCAGCGTTTCATAAGGTATGCCCATTTCACAAATCATCGCCGCTGGCACGCCGGCTGCCCGGCTTTCCAGTTCACGGCCTGCCTGGGTCAGGCGGATGATGACCCTTCTTTCATCATGACCGGTGTCGCGCGTGCGGCTGATAAAGCCGGCCAGTTCAAGTCGCTTAAGCAGGTGGCTGAGCGTGCCGGATTCCAGGTGCATGCGCTGCCCGACCTCGGACACCGTCACACCGTCTTTTTCCCAAAGTGCCAGCAGTGTCAGATACTGCGGATAGGTGAGGCCCAGCGGTTTCAGATGCGGCTGGTAAAGCTTTGTCATGGCCAGCGAAGCCGAGTACAGCGCAAAGCAGAGAAACTGCTCAAGGTTCTGGGGCTGAGCGCGTTTATCTTCGCCGCTGTCTTTAGAGTCTGTCATGCCGTTGCTCCTGATGAGGTTGAGGGCCGGCAGGCATTCGGTTAATCGTTTGATGCGACAGACGTCAGGGAGCCGGAACAACAGGATATCACGGACAGGAATGGATGGCTTAAACAACTGCCAACGGCCGATGACAGCAACAATATCGACATCAATTAAATTGCACCCAATTTATTTTTGGTGAACTCTGGAGTTCCCCCCTGTTGCCGCCGATAGAGTCTGATACTGATTTGAGATTCGGTAAAAATGACAGAGTTTTCGACGCAACTGTGGCAACAGGCTTTGTTTCAGTAATCATCTGCAAGGGTATTTCGGGGAATGCATTCAGCCAGATAGAAGCTGGCCTCCGGCAGAATGTTACGCCTGACAGGCGCGTCAGCAGGCCCGGCTTAATATCAGTTAATGACAGCACTAACATATACACGGCAGCACTTCCTCAAAAAGAGAAAAATATGAAAATATCTACCCGCCTGACCGCAGGCTTCGGCCTGCTTATTCTCCTGTTTATTATCTGTACAGGGACTGCACTCAATGCACTGAACCGGGCCCGCGAGGGTATGGACTTGATTGTAAACATCAAAATGAAGAAGTATCAGATTGCAGAAGAGATGCTGGGTGAAATAAGACAGATGGCCATTGACGTGAGAACGATTGGGCTACTGGCAGATACTAACGCAATGAAACCACTGGCAGAGCGCATGCAGGAAACGCAAGCGCAGTTTACGGCCAACCGTCAGGCCTTGGGGGATCTGCTGGAGAAGGATTCACTCCCGGCTGGTCGTGAGGCATTTAAAAGGTTGACGGATACGGAGCGATCTTTCTTCGCCACCTTCTCGAAGGCCAGCCAGCTCGGTCTGGCCAATCGTAATGAAGAGTTTACTGAGTGTCTCATAAAAGAAGTACAGCCTATACAGGACACAATGTTGAGCGATTTGCTGATCGTGACTGGGATACAACAGAAAACCAGTAGTTCTGAAGTGGCGAAGAACAGCGCTTTAGCTTCGCAGTCATCTCTCATCCTGATTTTACTGGCTGGCGTATCCATTATTGTCAGCGTGGGTGCCTGCATTGTCATTATCAGAGTGCTGATGCGTCAGTTGGGTGGTGAGCCCGCGCAGGCTCAGGTGCTGGCATCGGCCATTGCGGCAGGTGACCTGACGACCCAGGTTATACTTCGCCGTAACGATTCAACCAGTATGCTGGCCTCTCTTGATGGCATGCAGGCAAACCTGCGCGGCCTGGTGTCGCAGATTAAAGAATCATCATCGTCCGTCGCGCTCGCCGCCGACGAAATCTCACAGGGCAACACCGAACTGTCCTCACGTACCGAACAGCAGGCTGCGGCCCTTCAGGAAACGGCCGCCAGCATGGAGCAGCTTTCGGCAACAGTAAAAAGTAACGCGGCAGGCGCCCAGCAGACGGCGAGCTCAGCGCGTGAAGCCGCGAAGCTTGCCCGCAGCGGTGAAGCCGATGTGCAGCGTATGTCTGACACGATGCATGACATCTCAGCAAGCGCCACAAAGGTGCGTGACATCACCTCCGTGATTGAGAGTATTGCCTTCCAGACCAATATTCTGGCCCTGAACGCTGCGGTTGAAGCGGCGCGTGCAGGTGAGGACGGTCGCGGTTTTGCCGTGGTAGCGGGTGAGGTCAGGACGCTCGCGCAGCGCAGCGCCACGGCAGCCCGTGACATCAAGGTTCTCATAGAACAGGCTGTCGCGCAGGTGGAAAGCGGCGTGACCGTGGCTTCTTCAACCGGACAAAGCATCCTGAAGATTGTCGGCATGGTCGGCGAACTGGCCGAATCCATGGACGAACTGTCGCTGGCGTCCTCTGAGCAAATGCAGGGTATCTCTCAGGTCAGTATCGCTGTCAGCCAGATGGACGGCGTGACGCAGAATAACGCGGCGCTGGTTGAGGAGTCCTCCTCTGCCTCGCAGTCGCTTTCCGGGCAGGCCCACGCCCTGCGCAACATGGTGGAGACATTTAAGGTATGAGTCACGACACAGACAATGAACGTGAAGCCGTACAGATGTACAAGACACTTCGCGCCCTGAAGGAAGGTGTGGACTTCATGGTGAACCAGCTGATTCGGGGGAATTACCTGACGACATCCACGTTTACTAACAACCTGCTTCACCTGAACCGGGCCTTTGAGCCCGTTCAGGCAAGGATGGCGGTGCCCGGCGTGATGGCCGTGCTCCTGCGGGAAGACGTCCTGCTTGCCGCCGACCTGATTGCGACCGGCAGGGCGATTGCGATGATGAATAACTTTCTGGTCTGCGTCACTGGTCAGGAAGCTGACGGAATACCAGAGAAAACATAAGTAGCGGTTTAAGCTGACCAGCTTTACGGGCTACATACTCTGCATCCCAGACAAAGTCCGGCAGGTGCTGCCGGACCGCTCCGCTCAGGATGCTGTACTTTAAGGCTATTTGCTTTGCGGAGGCTTCATAGGTTCCAGAGAGGATACCGACGAAAAAGCGCTGGCGTTGACAGGTTTAGTTACCAGGAAGTTACTAAGAGGAAAAGACAGCGTAAGGCAAGAAGACATTATATCCGCGTTAAACCGCCTCAGACTTGAAACCAGTGACTGGGCGGTGCGGGTCAGCTGTGAAAAGGCTGTGAAGATGATGAAGCGCAGGATGAACTGACTTATGTTAATCATCACCTGCTCTCTAAACCAGCAAACGGTCAACCGCTGCTGTCAGTGTGAGTTGAGCTGTCCTGAAAACCTTTTTCCATTAGCAGAACTCCCTCTGACTGCGTTAAGCGCCCCGTTTACCGCGCTGTTTAAGTAACCTCCGGTCTCCAGTATTGCATCCTTTATGGCCTGACGACGTGCATCGCAGGTCTCGGTTCTGAGCATCTGCTTTAGCCGGGCCGAGAGCGTTTCCGAACTGACTTCAGCGTCATCATCCAGCAGCGATAACAGTGCTTCTCCAATGACAATGTTGATTATTTCTTCTTCACTTTTGAACATATAAACCTTCCTGTTTCCTGGCACAATAGTCCATTTCAACGGACAAGCGGTATTGCTCTGGAGCGGCATTTCTTTTTGTTTGATTTTTAATCTACACCCTAATCCACCAAACTTATAATTTTAAATGGCACTGTTTTTTTTCGTAGGGTCAGCAAAACACTAAGTACTTAAGCTTTAGATGCTCTGATGTTAACTAATCAGCGTCATTCACCGAGACTCGATTTCTTCCGGCCCGTTTAGCCTGATAAAGGGCTTCATCAGCACGACTCAGACCCTCTTCGCGCGCGCTTTCATTACCAATGAAAACGGCCACCCCGGCTGAAATAGTCATTTTTCCTGCCCCGGGGAAATAAGCCGTGCTGACTGTGAGTCTTATACGCTCTGCAGTCATCGTACCGTCAGCCAGGCCCGTGTGCGTAAGAAGTACAATGAACTCCTCTCCCCCGAACCGACTGACAATGTCAGTGGGTCTGCAGGCCTGTCTGAGTAACGAAGCAAGACTGACCAGAGCATCATCCCCTGCATCATGACCGAATGTATCGTTGATGTTTTTAAAGTGGTCAATATCAATAGCAATAACGCAGTGTTCCGAGGTGTTAATTAACCGATCAGCCATTACAGTAAAGCCGCGGCGGTTATACACACCGGTCAGTGGATCGGTCATTGCCTCATCGCTGATAGCAGCCATATGTCCTGAGACGGCCTTTCGGTGATCCCGAACGGCTTCAGTCAGACAATCGGCTTCGTAATACCATGCTTTTACGCCGCGAACTGACTCAGCGGTGGCATTACTACCGCCTTCACGCACCATTTCGGCAAGCTTTTCAAGAGGTAATGCAATTCGCCCTGCAAGCAGTACCATGATACCTGTGGTCATTGCCAGGATACCGATAATGAACCAAAGGATATTCCGAACGGAGTGAAGAAGAATGGCATTAACCGTCTCAGAGGTCCCCGCCATAAAAACATTCCAGCCGGTTGTGCGCAGATTTGCATAACCGATAAGTAGTTTATGCCCGTCGTTCTCCGTAATGAACCTGCCGTTTTGCGTGTCGGCCAGTCGTTTTTGAAGTGATGCAGGAAGGACCATTTTCTCGCCGGTCTTTGACTGATCATGGCTGAAAATAATCAGCCCCTCGTTGCTGACAATACTGACCACGGCTTCTCTGTTTAAAAAATGCTGGCTCAGGATATCGCTCAGCATGCTTTGCTTTTTGAGATAAATTGTCCCCCCGATATAACCAATATAATTGCCTTCAGGAGTGAAAATCGGTTGAGAGATGAAAATGACGTAGTTGCCCGTCGCCGACGTAAACGGAGATGAGATAAATGGCTTTTTTGTATCAATAGACTGACGACTGGCAACCGATTTCAGCTTTACACCAACAAGTTTTATGCTTTCCGGAGATGTCGCAGCGATAACCGCATCACGATTGACGACTACTACGGTATTGAAAAAGCCAGACTGCAGTCTGAGTCTGTCGCTTTCATGAGAAAGATAGATAACATCATCCAGCGTTTTAATCTGAGAGGCGCTCCATGCCAGCTCCTGCTGCGCTGTCCTGAGATAACGGTCGGTAGTGTCAGCGAGCTTTTGAGCATAAGCAATATTGTTTTCAATCAGGCTTTCTTCAATGTTTTTTTTCTGAAAAAGAAAAATCGCCCCCATCATCAACAGGCACGTAACGATAATGCCTCCCGCAGTGAGTGATGTCAGCAGAAGCCGGAGATGAACTTTTCTTTTTAGCATGGCATAAACCCGGACAATTAATTTTTTTCAAATATACCTGTCAACAATGCGTTGAAACGGCCGATTAGATTACTAAATAGGTTGTTTTTCTCTTCCTGAACTCACATCAGATCAAAGCGGTTAGCGGCATTTCGGGCCAGTTGAGAAGTAAGAAGTGATGTTTTTTCAAGTAAAGCCGAAGCGCCTTTTACTGCATTCGAGACGTAGCGAACAAAATGAGAACCGTTTTTCAGCGGCCTGAATCTACCAGGATGAGCCGCTGAGAAACCGTACCAGAGAGCATCGTAACGATGTGCTCAGTATCTCTATGGCTGATGAAGATCTCCCCTCGCGTCAACGCTGAGAATGGACACAAACGATAAATCTAATTCATGGATTGACAGGCACAAATATGCATTATTATGTCTACACTTAAGTAAGAAAGTTACTTCTTTGACAGAAGTGTAGAACAGTTTGAAAAAATACTTATAAGTACTGAAGCCTTAAAATTTTTCTTAATAAATTTATTAGGAAAGCTGTATTTGCAGCTTTCACTTTTCCTTTTTTTCGTACCGGCTTCAGGGCGGTGCGGAGGTGCTACACATGCTGACCAATCTTAGCGGCGACGAAGAGCGACGGCATCGCGCGCTCCTTACGCTGCGCAAGCCTGACGAAAGCCGGGATGATGTACTTCAAAAGTTCGTGCGACTCGCCAGTCAGGCTCTGGGTATTCCTGGCAGCTTCATTTCTGTGCTGGATGATGAGAAGCAGTATGTCAGAGCAGCCCGGAATTTTAACCTGAAAGAATCCTCACGCGCTGACTCGCTATGTCGGCACGTTGTCGATAATGATAAGGCAATGGTAGTGCCTGACACTCTCCACGATAAACGGTTCAGTACCCACCCCCTGATAACCGGTATGCCTTACATCCGTTTTTACGCGGGCACGCCATTGAAGAACAGCGAAGGCGTTATTCTGGGAACACTCTGCGTAACCGATACAGCACCGCATGACTTCGGCGTCGAAAAGGTTGCCACGCTTAAGTTACTGGCTGCGCTTGTTATGTCTTTTCTGGAGGCCTGGCATGCTGCAAGCTTCGCCGATCCCGTGACTTCCCTGCCAAACCGTCAGCGTCTGATGCGTGACCTTCAGTATCTGAAAGCCTCGGGGGATAAAACGCCAAGGCGCCTTATACTTATTGACTGTATTGACCTGTCGCATGCTTACGAACTGGCGCGTTCCATGGGGATGGAGCCTGTGGAAAGCCTTTTGAAAGACGTATCCACGCTCCTGCCGCTGCGGCTTAAACCTGCACAGACGGATACGATTTACACCGTTGCAACGGGACGGTTTGCGCTCCTTACGCGTGCCGACAGCAAACTGAATGCGTCCTGGGTGGTGGACAAACTTCAGGGCATTCATGCTGATATCGGTGACGGGCTTACCGTGGCGTTGACTACCCGGGCCGGCGAGGTGGATTTTTCAGCAGATTTGCTGCCCTCTCAGGAGGTGCTTCGCCGTTCTGTCAGTGCACTGCATGAGGCTGCAGGAGAGAATATCGGGTGGAGGCGCTTCAGCGAAGCGTCAGACGAGCGTCGAACGCGTGATTTTACTCTGCTCAATGATTTGGCTTCATCGCTGCGTAATAACACCGGGCTGTATGTGGTTTACCAGCCTAAAATCTGTCTCAAAAAGGGTATTCCTGTCGGGCTTGAAGCACTGATTCGATGGCGCCATCCTGTATTTGGCGAACTCTCACCGGCGGCGTTCATCCCGCTTGCAGAGCAGACAGATTTACTCAGCGCCCTCACCGACTGGGTATCGGACCAGGCGATTGCGCGTCTTGTCAGGTTTCGTCACAGCCCTGTCCAGTTACCGGTCTCGTTTAACGTGAGCGGTCAGGATCTGTCACGTCCGGATTTTGCCAGCGCACTTGAGGATAAAATGATCCGTGCGGGTATCCCTGCCGAACTTTTAGGGATTGAATGCCTGGAAACCGAGCAGATAATCGAAAACGCGGCAGCAATAAAGACACTCGAAGCGCTGAAATATAAAGGTTTCAGCATCTCTCTGGATGATTTTGGTACCGGGCACAGCAATATTAACTATCTCCGCCGTATCCCGCTTGACGTTATCAAGCTGGACCGTTCACTCATTACCGGCCTTTCTTCTGACACAGCGTCGCGTATCATTGCCCGCAGCATTATCAGTATGCTCAAGGAGCTGAATTATGAGGTGCTGGCCGAAGGGGTGGAAAATGAGGACACCGTCGCGGCTCTTACGCAGTATGGTTGCGATCAGGCTCAGGGGTTCTTTTACTCGCGACCTCTTGCCGACCCTGAACTCGAAGAATGGCTTACGTGGAGGCTACGTGAGCGCTATTAAAATGCTAAACGCTTACCGCTCTGCAGCCGATTTCGCACTGAATTGCAGGACGTTAAACGTATTCGCTCTGCCTTGAGGCTAAGACCTGTCATGTAGTTTAAAAAAGGCTCACACTGTTCTTTACCAGCTTTTGTAACATTAACTTTTTTGACCTGACCTGCTCCCTGGAAACTAACATACCCTGATGCAAGCAACGTCCGATTCTGGCACTGGCTGAAGATTGATGGAGTTTGCAGGAAAAGATGGGGCTGATTCGGGGCCTCTGTATTGAGATCCGGAACATTTAAAGTTTCGGATAAGCGAGACGATAACTGTCTCTGTCACGCGAACTAACCTCTGAGAAAAAGGTGCACTGGTTACGTTATGCTAGCGGCTTTACCGGGCTGACAGCAATTTTTATGTGGCTTTTGTCCAGTCTGCAGCCTCATCGCCCTGTCGCCTTAAGGGTGTAATGACAAAACCCGAAATCCCCCTCAGGCCCGTCATAGCTCATCGCGCCAACGTGTTCCGGATAAACGCATCTGCCTTAACCTCATCCGCCCCTCGACCTTCCGGCTTTTACCGAACGGATAGACCTCAGGTGACAGAAGATAAGACAGGCAGTTTATTACGCGCGGAGATGTCTGTGCCGCAATGATCGTTTCGGGCAGGGAGCAGACATTTCCCTCATATCAATAAAGTTTGCCCTGATGAACTCTTCAAAAAGCAGGGTTAAAAACGCTGCTGGCGCAAAATCTCATCTGGTAAAGCCGGCGCTTGACATCGTTTACCGAACGGGCCGGACGGCGCGGGTGCAGAACAACGCCCTGAAGGAAGGTGTAACGCCCCGCCCGGCGCTGCACACAATATCAATTTCAGCGTAACAAACACAATTGTTGTGTGCGGCCCGCTGCATGATGCATCTCAGGAATACAGGCGTTTGAGCGAATCGCGGGAACTGGCGTAATCAGACCAGGCGGGCGACGGCCTGTTCAACGTGGTTGCTGTCGGTATTAAAGCACCGCAGGGAAACCGGAGTGTTTTGCCCTGGTGTCGGCATATCCGGCTCCCCTGCATCCACTATATACACTATCGGCAACTGACGTTAATTCTGCAATGAATAAAGGAAATAAACATTTCCTTTTTCCGGGTTAATCCCGGAGGTCGTTTTCGATCCCAGAGGGGTGGATTGCATGGCAAAGCACATGTTTTCATATCCGCTAAAAGCACAAACAGGAAAAGCGCATCAGGATAAAAAACACAGTGGCTCAGCGGTGTGCATTGCGCGATTCTGGCAGCCTCTGAAACATAAGGACACTGCAGGGTAATTACACAAAAGCGTGCAGTGAAATCCAATCAGTCTAAAAACATATAATTCAGATAGTTACAGAAAATATTTCAAATATACTTTTCCTCTGAGAAGAGACTACACTGAGAGCGTGTACAAAAAGACACCAACGCAACAAGACAGCACTTCTTGTCCGTGACAACGGACTTTTACCCCCAGGAAAAAAGAAGGTTTACATGTTCAGGAGCGAACCAGAAAAAGTGAATATTGTGATTGGCGAAGCAATCATGGCGCTGATTCGTAATGACACTGACGTCAGTAATGAAATGATATCGAAACAACTGAATCAGATGCTGGAAGCTGAGACTAACGCGTCCCGTCGCAGAACAATCAGACAGGCAATCGAACAGTTTGACCGGCTTTTCGGGAGGGCGGTTTATTCCACGGATGGCTCAGTTATGCTAAGACAACCTTGCGGGCCCTCATCACAAAAAACGTCGTCACAAAAGAAAGCTCCGGTTTCAAAACAGCCGGGCTGACCTACCCAGTACCCTGCTTAAGGTCAGTGTAACCGGTTTTTCAACATCTGCAGTGCCCTCAGGCAGGCAGCTTTTACATACCAGTCGTCGGTATCACGGCTGAGCTTATTCAGTGCATTTATCAGGTCTTCTTTACTGACTTTGGGTGAGTTAAGTAAAATCTGGCGGGTGATACTGCCAATCAACTCAAGCGCGTTTTCGTTGGTGTCCTCAACGGAACCCATGAAACCTCCACAAAACGATGTGTTTACAGTTTACCATTTCAGCGAGACGACATCCTGGGCCATAACGGCAGGCCGTCTCGCTCATCAGTATTTTCATATAAGGCGCTTTCTGAATCAGTCAGCCGTCCCGTTCTCATGCCTGATGAGGCTCTGTGTAGCCGTTTTAATCCGGCTTGCTGTCAGGCTGGCTATAATGATGAATATCAGACACATCAACGCCTGCGACCGCAAAGAGACATGATGGTCAATCAGGACGCCCATGATGACCGGTGAAGCTCCGCTGGCGATAACCGTACCGGCCTCAACGGCCGAACGTACCTTTGCCAGCAGGGCTGGCCCAAAAAGCTGAACCCACAGCGCGGTGGCCAGCGTGGAGGCAATGGCCGACGAGATACCGGTCATGATGAGGTAGAACGGCGTCACCCACAGGCCGTTGCTGAACCACAGAGCAAACATCCCAGCCCCCTGCGGCATCAGAAACCAGGGCAGCAGCCTGCGTGGCGTCAGTCTGTCAATCAGCGGGCCGAATGACAGCAGCGAGACTGCCTGCGTCAGGGCGTAGGCGATAAACCATGCGGCAACCCATGACAGTGCCCACCCCTTTTCTTCTGCGAGGCGCGCCTGGTGAAAGAAGAAGCCGGTGGTAATAAAGGGTGATGCAAGCACCACCGGCAGGGCCAGCAGCAGGTTACGGTTTTTCCATATGGAGGGGGCGCGGACTTTTCTGTCTCCCCGTTTTCTGAACGTGCGGAGTGGTTTTTCGGCGCGGCGTGGCAGGCAGGATATCGCCAGCGCAACGCCCGCGATGAGTATCACCGCGTTGATGAGCCAGGCCGTACGCCATCCGGTAAAGTGACCGACCTGCACCGCCGCCACAGGAAAAAACGCCTGCGCGAGCGACAGGCCCAGTGCGATCGCGCCCAGCGCTTTGCCCGCGTCCAGTGGAAACTGTCGGGCAGTCGCGGTCAGGGCAGTGTGAACCATCAGCCCCTGCCCACCCAGTCTGAGCAGGTAAAAGCCAGCGCAGAGCATCCATGCAGTCTGAGCACCTGAAACCAGAAGGCAGGCCACCGTCAGCAGAAAGGTGACGGCCAGCGTAAACTTCCGTGTGGTGGTGTAATCAATCAGCCGTCCTGCCCACGTCAGGGTGAGAGCACTCATCACCGTGCCGGCTGCATAAAGGCCGCCAAGTCCACCGTCGCTGAGCCCGAAAGCCTGCCGCCAGTCCTGCCCGTAAAGCGACACAAAGTAAGTCTGTCCGAAACTCGACATGGCCATCAGTATGGCGCCAAAGCCGAGATGCCTGCCGTGCTGATGTATAAAGCGAAACAACTGACGCATGATATTCCCTGAGCACGGTTTACGAAGGTACCGTGCTAAGCCGTTGCTACGAAGCCTCTGTCCGGGTTCCGTAGCATAATGATTAGAGCGGCCCGCGGTCGCAGGCCGATGTAGTTTAACGCAGCATCAGTAAGGGCTGACGACTCTCAGCCAGCATGGCTGAGGTGTTGCTTCCGATGAAGAACTGACGAAGCCGCGTGTGTGCCCATGCTCCCATCACGATGAAATCAATTTCATTCTCTTCCGCGTAAAGGCCTAAGGCATGCGGGACAGAATCATCTTTGAGTAACCGGGCTTCTGCAGGGATACCCGCCGTTTCAAGAATCAACCGGGCATCAAGAAGCGAAGCCTCGTCGCCGTTAACCATCACGACATGGCAGGCCAGGTCGCGCAGCAGCGGACTCAGAGTCAGTCTGGTCAGATTTTTGCGACTTGCCTCACTGCCGTCCCAGGCAAAGAGCACCCGCGAGGGCGCAGTAAACGTTTCCGGCACGACCAGAACGGGTTGCTTCTGCAGGCGGATGACGCTTTCCAGGTGACTGCCTACCTGGTGTTCAGATCCACGACGGCCCATCACCATAAGCCTGACATCGTCCAGCTCCGTCAGGATTTCATCCAGAACACCGTGCATCTGCAGCTGGCGCACCGCTGAATGCCCTGCAAGCGCCAGCCGCCCGGCGCACCCTGAAAGGATGACATTTCCCTGCGCCCTGAGGAGCCGGTTGCGCTCGCCCTCGACCCGGACCAGTTCTTCGGTCAGCAGCTCTTTGCTGTCAATGCCGATGATGCCGCTCAGGTCAGAGACGGCCGGATGGCCGTCTTTTTCCACAACGTGCAGCAGAGTCAGCGGTGCCGAGAGGCCGGCAGCAGCCCAGGCTGCATAGTCGCAGACCGCCCCGGTTGATGGTGAGCCATCCACGCAAGCAATAACGTTAGTTTTCATCACTCTCGCTCCTTTCGGTTAGTGTCCGCCCATAAGTTTTTCCACTTCTTCCGGCTTGTCATGCACGCCAAACCGGTCGACGATCGTGCGGGTGGCATCATTCATGCCGCGTATTTCCACCTCAGAGCCTTCGCGCCGGAATTTAATTACGGTTTTATCCAGCGCGCTGACGGAGGTTATGTCCCAGAAGTGAGCGTGGGTGACATCAATAACCACGCGCTCAGTGGCTTCGCGGAAGTCAAAACAGTTCATGAAACGATTCGCTGAAGCGAAAAAGACCTGTCCTGTTACGGTATAAGTCCGGACTCCGCCCTCAAGGGCTGATTTGACCGTCATAAACCGCGCCACTTTGGTGGCAAAATTTAATGAGGCAATTAGCACGCCGGTCAGCACGCCAAACGCCAGGTTGTCGGTCGCCACCACCACGACCACCGTTGCCAGCATCACCACGCTGGTCGAAAGCGGATGGCGACGCAGATCCGTAATGGAGCGCCAGGAGAAGGTGCCAATCGACACCATAATCATCACCGCAACCAGGGCCGCCATGGGAATCTGTGACACCCAGTTGCGCAGAAAGATGATCAGACACAGCAGCACCACACCAGCAGTGAGGGTAGAAAGTCGCCCGCGGCCGCCGGATTTTACGTTAATCACGGACTGACCAATCATGGCGCAGCCCGCCATGCCACCGATGAACGCCGTGCAGACGTTAGCGATACCCTGAGCTTTGCACTCACGGTTTTTGTCGCTGGGTGTATCCGTCATATCATCGACGATGGTCGCGGTCATCATTGACTCCAGCAGCCCCACGACGGCGAGGCCGGCAGAGTAAGGCAGGATAATCAGCAACGTATCCAGGTTCAGCGGAATGTCCGGAATCAGGAACACCGGCAGGCTGTCGGGCAGTTTGCCCATATCACCCACGGTGCGGACGTCGAGATGCAGATACATGGAGACGGCCGTCAGCACCACGATGCAGACCAGCGGCGAGGGGAGGGTTTTATTGAGATACGGAAAAAGGTAGATGATGGCCAGGCCCGCGGCGGTGAGCGCGTAAACGTGCCAAGTGACGTTGGTCAGTTCCGGCAACTGCGCCATAAATATCAGGATGGCTAGCGCGTTAACGAAGCCCGTCACAACCGAGCGCGACACGTAACGCATGAGAGCGCCCAGCTTCAGGTAACCGGCGGCCAGCTGCAGCAGGCCAGTAAGCACCGACGCCGCCAGCAGATACTGCAGACCGTGGTCTTTCACCAGGGTTATCATCAGTAACGCCATAGCACCGGTGGCCGATGAAATCATGGCGGGGCGTCCGCCAAAGATGGCCATCACCACGGGAATACAGAACGCCGAATAGAGGCCGACCTGCGGGTCGACGCCGGCAATGATGGAAAAAGCGATCGCTTCGGGAATCAGCGCGAGCGCGACAACAATACCGGCAAGGACGTCACCACGGACGTTACCCAGCCAGTCCTTACGCGTCGAGGACAGCAGCATAATAATTTCTCAGATTTTGAATACAGTCAGCCCGTAAGGGCAAAAATTTCAGGTGCGAAAAAGCACATCCGCAGACGGGATGTTTAAGGATGCGCGACTGAGATTACTCAGTGCGACGGGGAGGGTTACGACTCAGGGTGGCGTAAGACGCATGATTTTTAAAATTCTCCTTTACGGCAACAGGTCACCTTCAGGACTGAAATAAGCCAGCTTGAACACATGATGAGCGCCGGCAATGAAACCAGCTCTTTTCAGAGCTGGTGCTTAACTATAAACGAATAAGCGATGAGATCAACGTTTGTCATGTCGCATTCGGATCGTCGCACTTAGGCAGCCAGTCGGCGCTGCTTTCGTCTGTCAGCCCGAGGTTGGTCTGCATCCCGAGCTTCGTACGCCGCTTCAGGTAGTTCCTGCCGTACTCGCGCAGGATGCTCTCCAGCGCCTGGCTGAATGCCTTCATGCTGAGCGGGTTGCGCTAGCCGTTGGCCTCCATGTTGGCCAGACAGGCGTGATAGAGGTAGCGTTTCGGCTTCAGGGGCCTGATGCTGGCGTTGCCCATGTGCAGGCCGTTCGGCTCGGCGGTCGCGAACAGTTAAGGCGTCGTTCCATCGCCGAACACCGGCGGCAGGGCAACCGTGGCGTTGCAGGCCGAGGCGGCGTGCTTCGCCTTACGCTGGCCGTCGCCGTTCAGGTCACAACAGTAATGTTGTTTAGTGAATAAATCTGGGCTCACTTTGTCAGCCAAATTAGTGTGATATCCTTTCCACAACTCCTGTTGTATCCACGACATAAGGCGATGATTGATGGAGCAGTCTCTCAATTTTGAAATGTTGCGCAGCCAGTGGCCGGAACTGGCAGAACTCGCGTGTATGGCGGAACGCTATGTTCACTCCGATCCGGAAAGCTGTCTGGTCAAGCTACGCAACTACACCGAATTGATGGTACGTTGGTTATACCGCCAGGAACGGCTGCCTGAAGGCATCAAAGCAAATCTGTATGATTTAATGAACGCCGATGTCTTCACCAGCATGATGCCAGAAGCCATCATCATGAAAATGGATGCACTGCGTATCCATGGCAACCGCGCCGCACACGGTGGACGTATTAAAGCTAAAGATACCTATTGGCTGCTCAAGGAAGCGTATTTACTGGGAGTTTGGCTCTATGTTCGTTATGCCCATGGTAATGTTGATAATTGCCCCAAATTTTCTCTTCCTCCGTTAACACAATCTTCAGGTCGTGCAGATGAAAAACGTCTGGAAGATGCAATCAGGGCTCAAGATGAAAGCCGTGAGCGCGAACTGGCGTTACAACGCGCCCTACAGCAAGAGCAGGAAAAGGCCGAACACCTTACTCAGCGCCTGAATGAAGCCAGAGCTCGCAACCAGCATGTTGCAGATATTCTCTCTATAGATGAAGCGGAAACTCGCCGCCGCTTGATTGATTCTCGCCTGCTTGCCGCCGACTGGAATGTAGGGGAAGGGCTTAATAATACCGATCAGGTTACGCAGGAACACCCCGTTAAAGAACAACCTACTGCAACCGGTGACGGTTATGCGGATTATGTCTTGTGGGATGAGGCGCATAACCCGCTGGCGGTGGTGGAAGCAAAAAAAACTAGCGTCAATGCCGAGCAAGGAAGAATTCAGGCCCGACTGTATGCCGATTGGCTGGAAAAAGAATATGGTCAGCGTCCGGTCATTTTCTACACCAACGGCTACGATATCTGGCTGTGGGACGACCATAAAATACATGGCTATCCTCCGCGTCGAGTATTTGGCTTCTACAGCAAGGAAAGCCTGCAATATCTTATTCAGCAACGTGGAACTCGTCTTCCCCTGAATAGTGTTCCGCACGCAAAAGATAAAGAGGGTAAGGCCGTTGCAGGACGTTTGTATCAGCTTGAAACCATTGCCCGTGTAAGTGAACGGTTTACCAATAAGTACCGACAATCTTTAATTGTTCAAGCCACAGGTACAGGTAAAACTCGCGTTGCGATTGCGCTAAGCAAGCTAATGATCGATGCTCGTTGGGTCAAACGTGTCTTATTCCTTTGTGACCGCAAAGAGCTGCGTAAACAAGCGGCTAATGCCTTTAATCAATTTACCAATGAACCGCTGTATGTGGTTGGAAAATCTAAAAAAGCAGACAGGCAGAACGCCAGAATCTACATCGCCACCTATCCCGGCATGATGAAAATCATGGACCATTTTGATGTCGGTTATTTTGATCTGATCATTGCCGACGAATCCCACCGCTCTATCTACAATGTCTACGGTGATCTATTTAAGTATTTTGATGCCCTCCAGATTGGCCTGACAGCCACGCCGATCGACATGGTGAGTAAAACTACTTTCGGCCTGTTTGGTTGTGAAGGACGTATCCCCACCGCAAACTACAGCCTGGAAGATGCCATCGCCGATAACAATCTGGTTCCCTATGAGGTTGTCACGCACACCACTGAATTCCTGCGCGAAGGCATCAAAAGGGAGAAATTAAGCGACGCACAAATCCGTGAGCTGGAAGAACAGGGTATCGATCCCAATACGCTGGAATTTGATGGCAAGGCGCTGGATGAGGCAATTTATAACAAAGACACCAACCGTTATATCCTGCGTAACCTGATGGAAAATGGCCTGAAAGATGTGGATGGGCAACTGCCAGGTAAAACCATCATTTTCGCCCGTAACCACAAACACGCGCTGCTGTTGAATGAATTGTTCGACGACATGTACCCGCAGTTTGCCGGACGCTTCTGCCAGGTCATCGACAACTACGATCCCCGCGCCGAGCAACTGATTGACGATTTCAAAGGGCTGGATGAAAGCACCAACAAAGAGCTGACCATCGCTATCTCTGTTGACATGCTCGATACCGGTATTGATGTCCCGGAGATTGTGAATCTGGTCTTTGCCAAACCAGTCAAATCGAAAGTGAAGTTCTGGCAGATGATTGGCCGTGGTACGCGTCTTTGTTCAGGGTTGTACGGCTACGATGAAAACGGCAAACAGCTGGATAAACAGAAATTCCGCATTTTCGATCACTGGGGCAATTTTGAGTATCACGAGTTGCATACCGAAGAGGCCGAAGTGACAGCGACAAAATCTTTGGCGCAAAAACGCTTCGAAGCGTGGGTTATGCTGGGGGCTGCCGCACAGCGTAAGTTCGACAAACAGGCGGTGGATTTAGTCGCTCACCAGCTCCGCGAGCAGATCAACGCGCTGGATGAAAAGTCGATTGCCGTGCAGGAAAAGTGGCAGCAAAAAGCGCAGTACAGCGATGAAAAAGTGCTGCGCCAGCTTTCCCCGAAAACACAGCAGGATTTGCTCTCTGTCCTGGCCCCGTTAATGCAGTGGTTGGACGTACGCGGGCAAAGCGATGCCATGCGCTTCGATATGGATATTCTGGCGGCGCAAACCGCCCGTTATACCAACCCGGAAGAGCTGGATGTGCTGTGGCCGGTAATCATCGAGAAAGTGGAACGTCTGCCGCCGCATCTGACTCAGGTGCAGCAACAGGGACAACGGATTAATCAACTTCGTGATTTAGGCTGGTGGAAGCAAGCCAGCCTGGAAGAGCTGGAAGATATCCGCATTCATCTGCGCGGCATCATGCACTTGATGGAAAAAGATGCGACGCCGCAATTCGGCTCGATACAGGTGGATATTACCGAAGATGCGAACCTGATCCAGACGGAAACCCGTAAAACCAACATCCGATCGATTGATTTCAAACTCTATCGTCAGCAGGTCCAAGGGGCGCTGGAGCCGCTGTTCCAGCAAAACCCGGTGCTAAAGAAAATCCGCAACGGCGAGCCGGTCACGCAAGCCGAGCTGGATGAACTGGCGAAGCTGGTGCTGATCCAGAATCCGAACGTTGATATCCGGGCGCTGAAAGAGTTCTATCCGCAGGCAACAGCTAGCCTGGATAAACTTTTGCGTACCATCATCGGGATGGACAGCGACGCAGTGGAAGTGCGCTTTGCCCAGTTCGCCGCTGACAACAGCCTGACCAGCCAGCAACTGCGCTTCCTGTCATTGCTGAAAAACCATATACGTGATTACGGCACAATTGAAATGCGGCAGCTCTTTGAACAACCGTTTACGCATATCCACAACGAAGGCGTTACCGGGGTGTTCCCGGATATAGAGCAGATCGCCCGGTTGCAAAAGATAGTCGAAGAGTTGGGTGTTGTGACCGATACAGCGAGGGTATAATGCATAAATGACAAGCCCCGGTAGCGGGGCTTTTGTATTTATAACAAGGTATAGACGTTAACAATGATCACCGGTGACTTAAAAAGTAAAATCGACGGCCTATGGGAAGATTTCTGGGTAGGCGGCATCACTAACCCGCTGACCGTAATCGAACAGGTCACCTACCTGATGTACTCCCGGATGCTGGATACCCAGGAACAACGGGACGAGAAGCGTAAACAAATCGCAGGCGTTGATTTTAAACCACGCTTTGCGCCTGAGCAGCAGGAGTTCCGCTTCAGCCACTACAGCAACCTTGGCTCGGACGAGATGATGGAAGTAGTGCGCGACGGCGTATTCCAGCATTTCCGTCAGCTCGGCCAGGCCGATGCGTCGAAGGTAACGCTGCTGGGCAACTTTATGAAAGATGCCCGTCTGGAGATTGTTAAGCCGTCACTGCTGACCAAAGCGGTTGAGGTGATCAAAAACCTGCCATTGGATCGCGGCGATACCAAAGGCGACCTTTACGAATACCTGTTAAGCAAGCTGACAACTGCCGGAATCAACGGCCAGTTCCGCACGCCGCGCCACATTATCCGCACGATGGTTGAAATGATGGAGCCGAATCCCGCCCGCGGCGAGACGATTTGCGATCCTGCCTGTGGCACCGGTGGCTTTCTGGCGACCAGCTATGAATATCTGCTGGAAAAATACAGCTCGCTGGAATCAATTCATACCGAGATTGGCACCAATGAACGCGGAAAACTGGAAGAGCAAAAAATCTTTACTGGCGATCTGCTGACGCCGTGGCGTGACCATGTGGATAACAACATGTTCCATGGTTACGACTTTGATACCACCATGCTGCGTATCGCTGCCATGAACCTGATTATGCACGGAGTGGAAGAGCCGGATATTCATTATCAGGACACCATGAGCCAGAGCTTCAGCACCAATTTCCCGCAGGCCAGTAAAAACGCCTTCAACCTGATTCTGGCGAACCCGCCGTTTACTGGTTCACTGGACGAGGAAGATATCGACTCCACACTGTCGGCCATGGTGAAAACCAAAAAAACCGAACTGCTGTTCCTGGCGCGGATTCTGCAAATGCTGAAAGTGGGCGGTCACAGCGCCACTATCGTGCCGCAGGGGGTGCTGTTTGGCTCCAGTAAAGCGCACCAGTCACTGCGTAAAACACTAGTGGAAGATAACCAGCTGGAAGCGGTGATTAATCTGCCTTCCGGTGTATTCAAGCCTTATGCAGGCGTAGCAACGGCAATCCTGATCTTTACCAAAGGCGGCCAGACGGACGAAGTCTGGTTCTACGATCTACAAAATGACGGCTACAGCCTGGATGACAAGCGCAACCCGATAAAAGAGAACGATCTTCCGCACCTGCTGGCAAGCTGGAAGCATTACCGTGCTTTACGTGGTTTGCCGGTAGATAACTTTATGGGTGAGAAGTTTGCTTCGTTGCTGAAACAGCAGAGCCCGGAAGGGATTGATGCTGATATTGACTTTAAGGATCGCACACAGGCGGCGTTTGTGGTGCCGAAAGCGGATATCGCTGCGCAGAAATACGATCTCTCCATCAATCGTTACAAAGAGGTGGTGTATCAGGCCGATGAGTATGAAGACCCGAAGGTGATACTGAAACGATTAAAAGATCTGGAAAAAGAGATTCTGGCGGATCTGGATGAGCTGGAGGGGATGCTGTGAGTAAATATCAATTAGTCACTCTTGGCAAACATATAGATATATTGTCTGGATATGCATTTCCTTCAAGTGGTTTCAATCAGAAAAATGGTGTTCCACTAATCCGTATTAGAGATATTCTTTCTGGAAGAACCGAGACCTATTATGAAGGTAGTTATGACTTAAAATACCTTATTAAAAAAGGCGATTTACTTGTTGGGATGGATGGAGATTTCAATCGTGAGTATTGGAAAGGTACTGATGCGTTGTTGAACCAACGGGTATGTAAAATTACGCCAAATCCTGAAACACTTGATAAAAATTTTCTATATCATTTCTTGCAAAAGGAATTGGATAAAATTCATGCCACAACAGATGTTGTGACTGTAAAACATTTATCAGTAAAAAAGATACAAGATATTAAAATTAGGCTTCCCTCGTTAAAAGAACAAAAACGCATTGCTGCTATCCTTGATAAAGCCGATGGTATACGCCAAAAACGCGAGCAAGCCATTAAACTGGCTGATGATTTTTTGCGCGCTACATTTGTGGAGATTTTCCCCCAGTTAGATGATTGTGGAAATAAAGTAAAACTAGGTGATATTGTGACTCTGGACGCACCAATGGTGGATCCAAGAGAAGACAAGTTTATCGACTTAATACATATCGGACCTGATAGGATTGAAAGGAACACTGGATTACTTTTAACTGCACTAACTGCACGGGAAGAAAATTTAATCAGTAAAAAATTCCTTTTTGATGAAAACTATGTGCTGTATTCAAAAATTCGACCTTACTTAAAAAAATGTGCCCTTCCTGATTTCGGTGGTTTATGTTCGGCTGATATGTATCCAGTAAAACCTATCTCTGGGAAAACGAACCGTGAATTTATATGGCAACTTTTGCTCTCTGATTTATTTACTAAATATACTGAAACACTACCTGATAGAGCAAATATACCAAAATTAAACCGAAAGGAATTACTTAGCTTTGAATTATCATTGCCACCCATTCCTTTGCAAGAAAAATACAAGGCAATAGTACAAAAAACAAATCATGCAAAGTTAATTATGCGTACGCAGAATGGTAATTTCATATTAAACCAACTGGCAGATGAGCTATTTTTAACAAACTAAATTATAAGGTAACTATAATGCCTAATGTTAATATTGATGAATTAAAAAATTTAATTTCAAATGGCGAGATAGGTGCAATAACTTTAGATACATCTATTTACATTCATCATCATTATGGATTTGAAGTTGGCATACTATCAAAACTATCACAATTCAAAAATACAGAAATTAAATTTATTGTGGTAGATATAATTCAGCATGAAACATTATCTCATCTTATTGAAGATGCTAAAAAGAACAAGACTGAAACGAAAAAAAACCTTAAAGATATCGGAAACTCGTGGGGAATTACTCCTCAACGTAGACAAGAGTTAATGGCCGAACTTTTCCTAGATGATGAGTCCGAAATATCTAAATCTCGATTTAATGAGTTTAAGGAAATGGCTGGCGCTAGAGAAATAAAATGTGCTGAGCTATCAAATCTAAGTAAAATAATAGATTTGTATTTTAATAAAATAGCACCATTTGCTGTAAAAATAGATAAAAAAAATGAGTTCCCTGACGCATTAGCCCTTTCTACGCTTGAGGTTTGGGCTGAATCCAATAATACAAAAATCTTAGCCGTATCAAAAGATAATGATTGGAAAGGATTTTGTGAAACATCACCTTTTTTATATTCCATTGATGAACTGTCTAATGCGTTAACTGCATTCCACTCGAATGCGTCAGTCAATATCATTAATGCTCTGAAAGCTTTCAATATTGATGAGCTAAATAAAGAAATAATAGAATCAATACCACATCAGCTTTATAACTTAACAGTTAATGTAGAAGCAAGTTCATCGTTCTACTATGACGTTGAATCTTCAGAGTTAACAATGGTTGATGACCAACAACAACCTATAAATGATTTTGAAAATTTCCTCTCAAACCTAAGCATTATTGATACTGAAGAAGAATCTTTCTCGATACAATATACAGTGAACTGTAACGTTGATATTGAGACTAATCTTTACTTCAATACCTGGGATGGTATTGATAAAGAATTTATTGGTATGGGGGGAGGAATCTTCAATACTTCAGAGGATATAGATATCGATATTATAATTAATTTTAACAAAGATGATAATGATATTGAAATCAATAGCATTGAAGTTATTAGTTCAAGTATAACTATCGAGCTTGGTGAGGTTGGACCAGATTGGATGAACTCTCCCGATTATTACGATTGATATAACCGATATTATTTTTTTATTAAGTGATAAACCATCAAGTCTTGAATATGTCTTGATGGTTTTTATTTTTGCACAGCCCCTACTGCAATCTCACCTTTGACAAACTCATTAATCTCGTCCGTATACTACCACACAATCTTCTTGGGGCCATGCAGATATCGAAAGTGGCTAAAGCTTCCGAGAATCACGTTCTTAATAGCATACGCACACTACGTATCAATCCTCAGCAATTTAAAGCTATGTTTACGAGGAATCGTGTTCATTAAGGGCTGGTCGTTATACCCTGTTAGCCATTCTTTATGCCCCGTTAGTGGAATAACCTGATTAATACTCTAGTTGCTAACAAGTTTGCGTGGTTATTATCGCTGATGAGGGGTAATCGTTACGGTGGACTCAGAAACACTACTTCCAGTAAAGTCCATCAGCCATCCTCGCTTAGGAGGATGGCTGATTAGTTTTATTTAATTAAACGCATATGCTAGACATTGCCCCGATTTATCTTCGCATAATCAAACGGCGTAATCGCTCTCTCCCGATTGGCATCCAGAAAATCAGCCCACCATTGCAGCATCAGTTTACGTTCATCGATAAATTCCGCCTTATGAATATATGCCGCGCGCACTGAATTACGTTCCATATGGCTCATCTGACGTTCGACCGCATCCTTGGACCATAAACCTGACTCAATCAATGAACTACAGGCCATTGTGCGGAAGCCGTGCCCGCAAACCTCAACTTTAGTGTCATAACCCATCACGCGTAGGGCACTGTTTACGGTATTTTCACTCATTGGCTTACGCGGATCATGATCGCCAATAAAAATCAGCCAATGTTCGCCACAGAACTGTTTTATTTGCTTTAAGATCGCCAGCGCCTGCTTTGAAAGCGGCACCAGATGCGGTGTACGCATCTTTGAGCCTCGCTGAGAATGTTTTACATCAGGAATAGGCTCTCGCTCAGGCGGGACGGTCCACGTTGACGTTTCAAAATCGATTTCTGACCAGCGAGCAAAACGCAGCTCACTGGATCGAATAAAGATAAGCAGGGTGAGTTCTGTTACCCAGCGGGTTAGCGGCCTGCCGGTGTAGCTGTCTATTTTCTGTAGTAACTCAGGAATGCGCTTTAATTCCAGCGCCGGACGATGTTGTCGATTACCGGAAGCAACCGCCCCAGCCATCTCTTGTGCCGGGTTATAATCAATTAACCCACTTTGCACTGCATAACGCATGATGGCCGTAGTGCGCTGTTGAAGACGGGCAATAACCTCAAGACGTCCAGACATCTCTACGGCTTTAATGGGTGCTAATAAATCGCGAGTTTTTAACTCAGCGATTTTACGCTCACCAAGCGCTGCGAAGAGATTATCTTCCAGACTTTATAGCACACGATGGGCATGATCTTCAGACCACTTTTTATTGGTGCCATGCCACTCGATCGCTACCTCTTTGAAGGTTCGAGCTTTACTCTGCTCAACCTTATCATTTTTCTTTTTGTCTCCCGGATCGACGCCATTCGCTAGCAGCTTACGCGCTTCGTCACGACGTGCTCTGGCATCCGCCAGTGTGATTTTAGGGTAAACCCCAAGTGCCAGCATCTTTTGTTTGCCGTCAAAACGGTACTGCAAACGCCAGTACTTAGAATCATTAGGGTGGACGAGAAGATTCATACCACTGCCATCAGTCAGCTTGTATTGCTTATCCGTTGGCTTGGCTGTTCTGACTTTGATATCTGTTAACGCCATGCTTATCCCCTCCCTGTTGGTACAAGCATTATCGAGCCGGAAATACCATCATCTGTACCAACATGTGTTGGTAGATGTACGTTGATGTCGGTTGACCTTGAGAGAGTTAATATAGCGGGAAAGGTAGATAAATACTGGATTTTAGACATAAAAAAAGACCTCAGTTGAGGTCCATTTACATGCTTTTGGTGCCGAAGGCCGGACTCGAACCGGCACATCTTTCGATGGTTGATTTTGAATCAACTGCGTCTACCGATTTCGCCACTTCGGCACTGAAGAGGATGCGGAAAACGTTGGCGATTATACCGTTACGTGCCCAGCAAGCAACCCAATTCCACTGTGTTGTGCGCTAAGCGGCGAAAAAACACACTGAACCGGATAAACACACGTTTTACCACCGCCAGAATCCTCCCAAACCGCCTTCCCCTCATCATTTCGTCGGAACTTTCTCATCCGCACCGCCTCTTAACAGCACGAAGCATAAAACCCAATCGAGGTCGAAATGAAAAAGCGCCATATCGCCTGCGCCCTGGCAGCTCTACTGCTGGCGGGCAATGCGTCAGCCGCAAGCTGGCAGGATCAACTGAGCAGTGCCGCCAACCAGCTCAGCCAGCAAAACAACGGTGCAGCAGGTCAGCAGAACGGCGGGCTGTCGATGTCCTCCATTACCAGCCTGCTGAACAGCAACGACAAAGCCATGAGCGCCAACAGCATGACCAATGCCGCCGGCGTGATGCAGTACTGCGTGGAACACAACGTGGTGAAAAACAACGTGCAGTCGGTAAAAGACCAGGTGCTGAGCAAGCTGGGCCTGAATACTACCGCCGCGCAGGAGCAGAAACCGGATTACACCCAGGGCGTGGCCGGGCTGCTGAATACCGGTAATGGCCAGCAGTTGAACCTGCAAAGCCTCAGCAACTCACCGATGGGCGAGAAGCTCAAAACAAAAGCCTGTGACGTGGTACTGAAACAGGGTAAAAACTTTATCTCCTGACCGCCGCCTGCCAGCCCCGCGCTGGCAGGTTTATCGCCCTTCCCTTCCGCCTGTTTACCGCCTGCCAGTGGCCCGCCCGTTGTCTGCATCATCGTGTATCGCAACACGTTAAGTCATAAGTTTTCCTTCCTAATGCGTTGAGCGCTATAGTGATGTTTTGGATTTGAACAGGACGGCACGCATGAAAGGTATCAACATCGCAATTTACTTTGATCCAGACCTGATCACAGCCTGCGTAAATGCGTCAGAAGGGAGCTATGTAAACAAAAAGTTCGAGTACGACGACGGAGTGATCGAAGAGATCTACCAGTGGCTCGAAGAGTACGATCCTAACCGCACGCATATCTGCCTGATTGAAAACGAAAGCGCTGAACTGCTGGCCGACGAACTGGTGGATAACGGTTATCACGTCCATCAGGTCACCATCCACCAGCTGCTGACCTGGTTCGCCGCCGAACCACCCAAGTCCCCGGATGGCACGCCGATGCGCCTGATGCTGCGCTATATGGCCGAAGAGCATCCGCGCGAATATGAATCCCGCACGCCGCAGACCGAAGCGTTGATGGAGATGTTCGACGAGCTGGATGCGCTGGAGATGGTGGAAGACAACGAAGACGAAGATAACCTGCCCGCCGACCTGCTGCGCAGCATGAAGAAGCATAAAATCAGCGCCAGCGATGCGGCACAGCGCCTCATCCCGGACGTGAACGAACGCATTCGCGAGCACCTGATGCAGTACCCGGAGCTGATGACGCCGGAGATCCTGCAAGACTTCTTCCCGGAGCTGCTGGAAGCGCTGGAACGGCCTAAACACTAAGCGGGATAAGGCATGCTGGAGTTAATCAAAGCAATCGGGTTGGGGCTGGTGGTGATCCTGCCGCTCGCCAACCCGCTCACCACCGTGGCGCTGTTTTTGGGCCTGGCCGGTGAGATGAATTTTCGGGAGCGCAACCGTCAGGCGCTGCAGGCGAGCATCTATGTGTTCGCCATCATGATGGTGGCCTGGTACGCGGGCAGCGCGGTGCTGCACACGTTCGGCATCTCCATTCCGGGGCTGCGCATCGCGGGTGGGCTGATCGTGGCCTTTATTGGTTTTCGGATGCTGTTTCCGGCGAAGCCAGTGGGCCATTCAGTCGAAGCCAAACACAAGCACGATGAGCTGGAAACCGCGCAGGAACCGGTGAACATCGCCTTTGTGCCGCTGGCGATGCCCAGCACCGCCGGGCCGGGGACAATCGCGATGATCATCTCCTCGGCGTCTACCGTGCGCAGCGGGGTGGATTTTCCGGCCTGGGTACTGAACGTCGCGCCGGTGCTGACGTTCCTGGTGGTGAGCGTGATTTTATGGATTTCCCTGCGCAGTTCAGGGGCGATCATGCGCCTGGTGGGCAAAGGCGGCATCGAGGCGATCTCGCGTCTGATGGGCTTTCTGCTGGTGTGCATGGGCGTGCAGTTCATTATTAACGGCGTGCTGGAAGTGATTCATAACTTCCACTGACGATCTGAGCCGCCCGCATCAGGGCGGCCTGTCACCTGAAACAACTCGGCTAAGACGAAACTGGCATAGCTCAGAACAAACCGGCATTTTGACCTGCTCTGGCGCGGGTTACAGTAGGGTTATCAATCATTAAGGATAACCGCCATGCGCAAACCGCTGCTCCTGCTAACCGCCCTTGCTCTCTCCTCTGCCGCCCACGCGGCAACGCCGAAAGATACGTTTGTGGTCGCCGTGCCGCTGGACGGCATTATCAGTTTTGACCCGGCGGAAAGCTTTGAAACCGTCAGCAACAGCAGCCTGCGTAATATCTATCAGACGTTACTGGAGCCGGATCATAACGATCCGCAGAAGCTGTCCCCTCTGGCGGCCCTGCACTGGCAGCCGGGTAAAACCCCAAACAGCCTGGTGTTTGACCTGAACCCGCAGGCGCGCTTTGCCAGCGGCAATCCGTTAACGGCAAAGGACGTGGTGTTCTCCTTCACCCGCGCGGTAAAGCTGAACAAAGCGCCCTCGTTTATCCTGAGTGAATTTGGCTGGACGCCGGAGAACATCGATCAGCAGTTCACCGTGAACAACGATCATCAGCTGGAGCTGCGCTGGCCGGCAGAGATCGGGCAGGATCTGGCCCTGCGCCTGTTGACCGCGCCGGTCTCCTCCATCGTTGACAGCAAGCTGGCGCAGTCCCATGCCGCCAGTAACGACTTCGGCAACGGCTGGCTGAAAACCCACTCGGCGGGCAGCGCAGCTTACGCAATCAAGCAGTTCGTGCCCCTGCAGGCGCTGGTGCTGGAGGCCAATCCCAACAGCACCCAGAAAGCGCACCTGAAACGGGTGCTGCTGAAAGGCGTGGCCGATCCGGGCACCCGTCGGCTGTTGATCCAGCAGGGCGATGTAGATGCGGCGTACCAGTTGGGGCCGGATCAGTTGGCCTCGCTGAAAAGCGATCCCAACGTGCACATCGCCGCCTTTCCCTCCAGCCTGATCTACTACCTGGGCTTTAACACCAAAAGCACGCAGCAGCCTGCGCTGGGCAATCCGGCCTTATGGCAGGCGGCGCGCTGGCTGGTGGACTACGACAGCCTGGCGAATCAGCTGCTGAAGGGGCAATATCGCGTGCACCAGAGCTTCCTGCCCCAGGGTTTTGACGGCGCGCTGGAAACCACACCGTTCCACTACGATGTCGAGAAGGCCAAAGCGATTTTAGCCAAAGGCGGCATTAAGCCCGGCACGCACATCGCGCTGTCGGTGGTGAATCAGCCGCCGTATATCGATATTGCCCAGGCGCTGCAGTCGAGCTTTGCGAAGGCGGATGTAAATCTGGATATCCAGCCGGTGGCGGAATCCGAGCTGTGGAGCAAGATGCGCAGCCGTCAGTTCGAATCCATCTTTACCTACTGGGGCGCGGACTACATCGACCCGAACACTAACGCCAGCACCTTTGCCTATAACGTGCCGAACGGCAGCAAAACCCTGGCCTGGCGCGTGGGCTGGGACATTCCTGAACTGAGCGCCCTGACCCGTAAAGCCGCCGGAGAAAGCGATGCCGCGAAGCGCCGGGCCGATTACGTCTCGCTGCAACAGCAGCTTCAGCAGAACTCGCCTTACGTGGTGATGCTACAGGGCGAGGTGCAGGTCGCGCTGCGCAAAAACGTGACGCACGCCCAGCAGGGGATTGGCGTCACGCTGCTGAATTTTGAAGAGGTGGAGAAGTAAATTTCCAGGCGGCAGCACGTAATCTTTACTGACGGCTGCCGCCCCGCTGGCTATGATTGACGCATGACTGACTGTTTATGAGTACTGCGCTATGACCGCTCCCCTGCTTATCGCCCAAACCCCTGACGTTCAACTGCACCTGCTGCCGCAGATGGCAAACCGCCACGGTCTGATCACCGGTGCCACAGGCACAGGCAAAACCGTGACGCTGCAAAAGCTGGCGGAATCCTTCTCCGCCATCGGCGTGCCGGTATTTATGGCGGACGTGAAAGGCGATTTAACCGGCGTGGCGATGGCAGGCCAGAGCAGTGAAAAGCTGCAGGCGCGGCTGGCCAACATCGGCGTGACCGACTGGGAGCCGCAGCGCAATCCGGTGGTGCTATGGGACATTTTCGGTGAGAAAGGCCATCCGGTGCGCGCAACCGTGTCGGATCTGGGCCCGCTGATGCTGGCGCGGCTGCTTAACCTGAACGAGGTACAGAGCGGCGTGCTGCAGATCATCTTCCGCATTGCCGACGATCAGGGCCTGCTGCTGCTGGATTTTAAAGACCTGCGCGCCATGACGCAGTACATCGGCGATAACGCGAAAAGTTTTCAGACGCAGTACGGCAATATCAACAGCGCCTCGGTGGGCGCGATTCAGCGCGGGCTGCTGGCGCTGGAAGAACAAGGCGCGGAGCACTTCTTTGGCGAGCCGATGCTGGAGATTAGCGACTGGATGCGCGTCGACAGCGACGGCAAGGGCATCATTAACATCCTGTCGGCCGAGAAGCTGTATCAGATGCCTAAGCTTTACGCGACCAGCCTGCTGTGGATGCTGTCAGAGCTGTATGAGCATCTGCCGGAAGCAGGCGATCTGGATAAACCCAAGCTGGTGTTTTTCTTTGACGAGGCGCACCTGCTGTTTAACGATGCCCCGCCGGTGCTGCTGGAGAAGATAGAACAGGTGATCCGCCTGATCCGCTCCAAAGGCGTGGGGATCTGGTTCGTGACGCAGAATCCGGCGGACATTCCGGATACGGTGCTGGGCCAGTTGGGCAACCGGGTGCAACATGCGCTGCGCGCCTTTACCCCGCGCGATCAGAAAGCAGTGAAAACCGCCGCCGAAACCCTGCGCGCCAATCCGGCCTTTACGACCGTAGAGGCGATCCAGGCGCTGGGCACCGGCGAAGCGCTGATCTCCTTTCTGGATGCCAAAGGCAGCCCGTCGGTGGTGGAACGGGCGATGGTGATCGCCCCCGGCTCGCGCATGGGGCCGGTGAACACGGACGAGCGCAACGGGCTGATCAACCATTCTCCGCTGTCGGGCAAATATGACACGGAGATCGATCGGGAATCGGCTTACGAACGTCTGCAACAGGGCGTGCAGGCCGCCAGTGACAAGGCCAATGCGCCCGAAGCCAAAGGCAACCGGGTGGCGGTTGATGACGGTATTCTGGGGGGATTAAAAGACATCCTGTTTGGCAGCACCGGTCCGCGCGGCGGCAAGCGGGATGGCGTGGTGCAAACCATGGCGAAAAGCGCGGGACGACAGATTACTAACCAGATTATTCGCGGCGTGCTGGGCAGCCTGTTTGGCGGTCGCCGTCGGTAAAATACGGTGGCAGCCAGGCTGCCACCTCAACGCTACTCGTGTTTCCAACTGGTGGACACCGGGTTGGTGACGGTGTTCTTTTCCTGGGTGTAAGTGCCGTTCTGCTGGGCAATCGCCTCGCCGGTATCGACAATCGCGTTCTGAATAAACACGTTCTGCTTATCGCCGCGCACAAAGGTCAACTGATGGAAGGCGGTTTTGTTGCCCCAGTCAGTGGACGGCAGCGAAATAAAGCGCACCGTGAAGGTCTCGTCATCGAAATCGCCCTGCATCACGTACACGCCATAATGGTTTTCCCCCTGCGAGATGATTTTATAGGTGCCGTTGTCGTAGTAATAAATTTCGGCATCGGGGAAGGGTTTTTTGTCGTACATTTTACGGTAATGCAGGACCTGCTTCATGGTGGGCTTTCCGAAGCTGACGGTCAGGTTTTTTCCATCGGCAGAGGTGGTCAGCCCTTCTGCGTGCGCGCCGATGCCACTCATAAGCATCAACTGACTTGTGGTTGCCGTTGCGATTGCTTTCACGTGAATTCTCCTGGTCTGGTTCCATGGATAGGGTGCGTCAACAAATTGAAATACCGCACAGTGCATTGCGGTTGAGCCCAGAGTAAATTGAACAATTAATGCAAATAAGCCACTCAAGAACATCCACTTTCTTAACAAATTTTCCACGACATGCGCCAGTCATGCGCTAAATCTTAGTGACAAGCGCCGGATAAAGCGTGCTATGGGTGCGCTGCTGCGAGGATAACCAATAGCAACTTTGCAGGGCATTAACGATCAGAAATGTCGCATACTTTCACCATGTCTGACATGCATCCCCATGGCTATCGCCATCATGAAACGGTAATGGCCAGCCTATCCACTGTCACGCACGCTTTTTCCCCTGCGCTTCGCATTGATAATGAGCTTAACGATATACACTGAACTGACATTTCTATGACAGTTCTGCGCTTTTTCGTACAGAAATCAGGTTGGGGTGATGTTCTCGCTGCCCGCTCAGAGGCATAAATTATGCGAATTCGCGTTGAAAGGGTCAAAACGAAGATTGATTGTACAACTTCAAAAAAGGGATTATATTCCCATTATTAAACTAAAATTGGGAATTTAGTCCCGGGGATAGGTTGATGGCAAAACGAGATTTGCACAATGTGTTGTTTCCCAGGCAACGCAAAATCCTCATGCACTTTGGTGAGGATTTGCTATTGGCGATGAAACGCCGTGGCTTCACCAAAAAATTGCTATGCGAGCGAACCGGTTTTGATCATAAGACGATAAACAAGGCCTTCGCAGGCGATCCGGGCGTTGCCATTGGCACCTATTTAAAAATCATGGCCGTGCTGGGAATGGAAAACAATTTTGCAGAAATGGCGGCTCACGATGAGGTCGGTATCAAGCTGCAAAACATTAAACTGCTGGAAGGTTCAAAATGAGTCGTGAAAGCATTGAGGTCTATGCAGACTGGCAACCCATAGAGAAGCCTTTATTGCTGGGCCATCTTTCTTACAGTGATTCCAGTCGTGGCGGTGTATTTAGCTTTTCATATGACAACGCATTTTTAACCTCTCCCCACCGTTTGCAAATCGATCCTATGCTGACGCTTCATTCAGGGGAACTTTACAACGACGAAGCAAATAAAAACTTCCGTGCTTTTCTCGATTCGTCACCCGATCGCTGGGGGCGTATTTTGATGCAGCGTCGCGCAGCGATTGAAGCACGTAAGGGTATGCGGGCGAATAGTCGACTGACTGAGCTGGATTATCTTCTGGGCGTACATGATGCTTATCGAATGGGCGGCATTCGATTCAGGAAATCAGGATGTGATGATTTTCTGGATAACAACAGTGATTTTGCCGCCCCGCCAATCGCGGCACTACAAGAATTAGAGCATGCCGCCCTGCACATTGAAAAAGTTGAAAATATTGATAGTGATGAATATTACACCTGGTTGAAAATGCTGATTTCACCGGGGTCATCATTAGGCGGAGCAAGGCCAAAGGCCTGTGTGACCGATGAGAATAACCAGTTGTGGATCGCCAAGTTTCCCAATACCACAGACACCTGTGACATCGGTGCATGGGAGATGGTGTGCCATCAGTTGGCCATCGCGGCTGGCGTTAATATGTCTCCTGCCGAAATCAGGCGGTTTTCATCAACACACCATACCTTTTTAACTCGCCGCTTCGATCGCGAGGGTGAAAAGCGGATTCATTTTTCATCGGCAATGACACAGCTTCACTACTATGATGGTGAGCAGTCGCAGGGGGCCAGTTATTTAGAAATCGCCGAATTTCTCTCCACCCAGGGCGCGCAAACAAAAGCCGATTTAGCCCAGCTATGGCGCAGAATCGTGCTGAATATTGCCGTATCGAATACTGACGACCATCTGCGCAATCACGGTTTCTTGCTCACACGGCAGGGCTGGACGTTATCACCGGCTTATGATGTAAACCCGATTGTCGGCAAGCAAGGGCTTCATCTCAATATTAATGATTCAGACAACGCGCTCGATTACCGACTCGCTTTTGAGGTAAAAGATTTCTTCAGGCTGTCACAGAGTGACGCAACGAAAATCTACGATGAGGTGCTGAGCGCGGTGAAGTCGTGGCGACATGTTGCTAAGGGCTTAGGCATTGGCCGGGCCGAGCAAGCCCTACAGGAATCGGCATTCAACGTCTGACACCATAATGGGAATTTATTCCCATTAGGTAGCGATAAATGGGATTATAGTCCTTTTTTTTCGGTGATGTACCTTACTTCCCAGCGTCAGTGCGCTGCTGGAGACCTGATTCGTTTCGGCTGCCCGCCGCCTGTTAACCCGTGATTTAACCCTGATCCGTTTCGTGCATTGAATCCTGTTTCTAATGCCGGGCACCTGAGTCACGAAAGCCGTTATCCTGGGGATAAATTTTGGTGTGATTCATCCCACTACTCATCTACTTTGTCGCAAATTTACTGCGTTAAACAAGCCCCATTCTGATCAGGGTAACACGGGCGCAAACCGGCATTTTATACTTAATCATCAGGCAAGCTGCTAAGATCAGGACATGGATAAACAACTTGAACTAAAACGGACCAAACGCCTGGCGCTCTCGCTGCTGCTGCTGGCTGCCGTCACTTTTGTCGTCACGCTGTTTCTGCCGCCCAACTTTTATGTCAGCGGTATCAAAGCCATTGCCGAAGCCGCGATGGTCGGGGCGCTGGCCGACTGGTTTGCGGTGGTGGCGCTGTTTCGCCGCGTGCCGGTGCCGTTTATTGCCCGTCATACGGCGATCATCCCGCGCAATAAAGATCGCATCGGTGAGAATCTGGGCCGCTTTGTGCAGGAAAAGTTTCTGGATACCGATTCGCTACTGAATCTGATCCGCCGTCACGATCCGTCGCAGATGCTGGCCACCTGGCTGAGCGCGCCCGGCAACGCCGATCGGGTCGGTCGCCATCTGTTGCAGGTGATGCGCGGCTTTCTTGATCTGACAGACGATGCCCGCATTCAACACTTTATGCGCCGTGCGGTGCATAAGGCGATCGACAAGGTGGATCTCAGCCAGACCGGCGCGCTGATGCTGGAAAGCCTGACCAAAAATAATCGCCATCAGGAACTGCTGGATGCCGCTGTGGATCAGCTGCTGCGGCTGCTTCATAAGCCCAGCACCCGGGAATTTATCGCCAGCCAGCTGGTGCGCTGGCTGAAGCGCGAGCATCCCATCAAGGCCAAAGTGCTGCCAACCGAGTGGCTGGGCGAGCACAGTGCCGATCTGGTGGCGAACGCGGTGGATTCCCTGCTGGATGATGTGGCGCTGGATCAGGGCCATGAGCTGCGGCTGGGCTTTAACCGCGCGATAGATCGCCTGATCGAGAAACTGAAAAACGATCCGGAGATGGCAGAGCGCGCCGAGGTGATCAAAGGCTGGCTGAAAGACGATCCCACGCTGAACCGCTATATCGGCGAACTGTGGGGCGATCTGCGCGACTGGCTGAAAGCGGATCTCAACAGCGATGATTCAAAAGTGCAGGACAAGGTCCGCCTGGCCGCGCTCTGGCTGGGCGAAACCCTGGCCGCCGATGAAGGGCTGCGCAGCTCCATGAATCAGCATCTGGAAGAGGCCGCCCGCAGCGCGGCGCCGGAATTTGCCGCCTTCCTGACGCGCCATATCAGCGACACGGTGAAAAGCTGGGATGCGCGGGAGATGTCGCAGCAGATCGAGCTGAACATCGGTAAGGACCTGCAGTTTATCCGCATCAACGGCACGCTGGTGGGTGGCACCATCGGGCTGGTGCTGTACCTGCTGTCGCAGATCCCCGCCGTGCTGCCGGTGGTGAAAGGCTGGCTGGCCTGATTTAACACTGCCCTGTTCTGCTTAATTCAACTACATGATTAAAGGGAGGTAAACATCACCTCCCTCAGGTGCGGCCCGAACGTGATTGACCTGAAGGACTTCACCATAATGTCAGGCAGTTGCAGTCGTGCGACCCTGCGCTTCAGAAATACGCGAGCGATTTCTATCCATCTCATACGCTGGCTCCTGGGGTCAGGAGCACTTACAGCCAGCGACCCTTTCCGCTGCCTGTAACAGGCTGATTAGATTGATAATGCATGATGTGCACCGCACGCAACCGTGCTGACGTAAACAAAAAACCTCGTCTCACCCTCGGGGTTTTTTGTTGTCTGCGCCAGGCGATAAACGGCGGTCAGGGCTGCTCCAGCGCCGCCTGCGCCACAGCCATAAAGTGTTTAACCCTTGCCCGATCCACATCATTCCACCAGACGCCGTCCACCTTTAGCGCGCTGGCCACAATCACGCCCTGGGTGCGTCCCAGAATCTGGCAGACATTGGCAGGCGTAACGCCCGATCCCACCAGCAGCGGTAAGGCGGTGGCGGTGCGGATCTCGTCGATTTCATCCAGCGTGGCGCTGTCGCCGGTGCGCTGGCCGGTGGCGATAACCGCATCGGCTTCAAAGAAATCAACGTCGCGGGTCAGTTCCTGGATAGAGCGGTCGGCGACTATCGCATGGCTGCCGTGTTTAACGTGGCTGTCGGCAAACACCCGAATATGTTCGGCGCGTAGCTGGCTGCGATAGCGCAGCGCTTTGGCGGCGGCCCCTTCAATAAAGCCTTCGTTGGCGATGTAGGCATTGGCCCACTGGTTGACGCGGATAAAATCCGCCCCGCCCGCCAGCGCGGTGGCAAACGCAGGCAATGCAGCGTTTGCCAGCACGTTAATGCCCAGCGGCACGCCAAAACGCTCGCGTACTTTTTCTGTAATCACCGCCATTAATGCCGGGGTTTCCGGGCCAATATCCTCGGGTTTTGAAAACGGAATATCGCCATGGTTTTCCACAATCAGACCGTGAACGCCGCCAAGAATATAATTTTCAGCATCCCGTAAGGCGCGTTCAATTATCGCGCTGACGGATTTGCCGCGATATTTTGGCGTCCCCGGAAACGGATCACAGTGAATCACGCCAATAACGGCTTTTGGGCGGGAAAATATCGCTTGTATTGCATCATTTTTTTCTGCTGATATAGCAACCATCGCTTTTTTATCCTGTTCAGGAAAACACTATGCGTGTTTATGTGGCTGGTAATATTACTGTCGATGAAACCTGGTCTGTGACGGATATTCCGGCTAAGGGCGCTTCTGTGCATGGTTATCACCGTTCGCAGGATATCGGCGGTAAAGGCGCGAATCAGGCCATCGTATTATCCCGCTGCGGCATCGAAACGGTTTTACTTGCCGCGACCGGTCACGACAGCAAAGGAAACTGGATCCGTCAGCAGCTGATGAACGAGCCGGTGACATTACTGCCCGCGCAGCCTGTTGCAACCCTGAGCGATACCTCGCTTATTTTAAACAGCGCCGATGGCGATAACGCCATTATTACCAGTACAGCGGCGGCTGAGGCGCTGGCTGTCTCGACGCTCAGTCACCACCTTGCTGGCGCGCATCCGGGCGATCTGCTGGTGCAGCAGGGCAATTTCACGCCCGAGAAAACCCACGCACTGTTCAGCCTGGCGAAATCCCTGGGCCTGACCACCGTCTTTAATCCCTCGCCGGTGCATGCGGGTTTTCGCGCGTGCTGGCCGCTGGTGGATATTGCGGTGGTGAATCAGCATGAAGCCCAACAGTTACCGCCCAGCGAGGTTAAAACGTTAGTGATTACTCACGGCAGCGCCGGGGCCTGGCTGATTCAGGACGACCGCCGCGAGTTTTGCTCTGCCACGCCCGTTGAGGCGGTGGATACCACGGGTGCAGGCGATACCTTTCTGGCCGTGATGCTGGCGTCCGCACTCCTCCGTGAAGGCGAGATTGATAAGTTAGCACTTACTCACGCCAGCAAGGCTGCCGCACTGACCGTTAGTCGGCATGGCACCCGCCAGGCCTTCCCCACCTCAGAGGAACTCGCCGCGCTGCTCCAGGCAGGCGGCGAGTCAGCAGCTACTTAAACATCGCGCGGTAGCTGTCCACGTTGGCTTTGGTGACCACCGTCGCCGGTACCAGAATGGTTTTCGACACGGTTTTGCCGGACGTCACCGCGTTCAGGGCTTTGACCGCCTCTTCACCCATTTTTTTCGGGTCCTGCTGCAGGACGGCGGTGACATATCCGCCATCAATGCCGCTGATGGCTTTAGAGGTCAGATCCCAGCCAAAGACTTTGATGTCTTTCTGCCGCCCCTGGTTCTCTACGGCCGCAATCGCACCCAGTAACGCCGGTTCACCCGTGGCATAGATGGCCGTCAGGTCCGGGTTGCCGGTGATCAGGTTCTCTGCTGCCGTCATCGCGGTGTCCTGCACGTTCTGGCCATCCACCACATCCGCGACGGTAATGCCAGCATTGCTCTTGAGGGTTTCTTCAAAGCCTTTCTGACGCTGATTCTGCACGGCTGAGTTCAGCGCGCCCACAATGCCCAGCCGCGCTTTGCCGCCCATATTTTTCGCCACGTAATCGACAAAATATTTACCAATAATCTTACCGCCTTCGAGGTTATCCACGCCCACCTGTGCCGCCTGTGGGCCCGCCGGTAATACCGCATCAATCGCAATCACCGGTATTTTGGCGGCGGCCGCTTCTTTAATCGCAGGCATAATGCCGTTGACGTCAATCGCGTCCACCATAATGCCCTTCACGCCCTGCTGAATATAATTTTCGATCGCGTCGTTTTGCGATACGGGATTATCGTTGGCGTTGAAGATCACTAAATTTTTACCGCTGGCTTTCGCTGCCTCCTGTGCGCCCTGATTCATCTGATTAAAGAACAGGGCCTGCTGGTTGATCTGTACCAGCGCATAAGTCGGTGCTGCATGAGCCAAAGTAAAAAACGAACCCGCTGCCAGTAAGCCCGTTGCCAGCGCAACAGAACGCAGTTTTCTGGTGTTAAATGCCATCATCTTAAAATTCCTCGTCGGGAATGTGCGATAACCAGTCGATCTCCGCATCGAAATGCAGAGGGATTATTGTTGGCGGGCAAATATCGTGTGAATGGCTTATTCAGCCTGAACCTGAATAACCGCGTTTCTGCTCACTGTCCATTATGGTGAACACCTGAAACGGGCTAAGCCAGTGTGGGAGGGACTCCCGGGCCATGCGGTAAACTGTCTCTACCATTCTCTTCTGCTCAGATTTTGTCAAGCGATTATTTTATCGCCAGGGGCGGCGCAAAAATACTGTATCCGGCGCGCGTAACTGTGTTACAGATAGCCGATTCTGGGCAAGATGGCTGTGGATATGATTAAAAAACGGGTGCTGTTATCCGACGTAGCGACGCTGGCCGGGCTGTCAAAAGCAACCGTATCCCGCTATATGAATCAAAGCATTTTGCTGCCGCAGGAGACGATCGACCGGATTGAAGCGGCGATTCGCCAGCTGGATTATCGCGGCAACAGCCTGGCGCGCCGCCTGAGCAAAGGCGGCAGCGAAACCTTAGGGCTGGTCCTGCCCGATATTACTAACCCCTTCTTTGCCGAACTGGCGGACGCGGCGGAAGAAGCCGCTTCGGCCTGTGGCTATAGCCTTGTGCTCTGCATCACCCGCAACCATCCCGGCAAGGAAAGCCAGTTTATCCGCTGGCTGGATACCTGCCAGGTCGATGGTTTGCTGTTTACCACCAACCACCCGGATAACGGGCTGCTGCGTAAGGAAATTAACCGTCACCAGCGTATTGTGCTGCTGGATGAAGATATTCCCGGCAGCAAGGTGCCAAAGGTGTTCGCCGATAACGTGCAGGGCGGGCGCATTGCTACCGAAAAACTGATTGCCGCCGGTCATCGTCACATCGCGTTTGTTGGCGGGCCGGACGAGCTGATGAGCGTGCGCGAACGCTATCAGGGCTTCTGCACCGCCATGGCGCAGGCGGGCCTGACCGTGCCGCCTGAATGGGTGATGTACGGCGAATACCAGCGTGAGTTTGGCGAACAGGCGCTTCAACACCTGTTCAGCCGGCCGCACCGCCCAACCGCCGTGTTTGCCGCCAGTGACTACCTGGTGCTGGGACTGCTGGATGGCCTGCGCGCACGCGGGTTACAGGCTCCCGAGGCGCTGTCGCTGGTGGGCTTTGATGACGCCACCTATGCCGACTTTACCCAACCCCGCATTTCCACCATCCGCCAGCCCGCCCGGGAACTGGGCCGCACGGCGGTTCACATTATGCTGCGCATCCTGAATGACGAACCCGATATTCCCTCCGAAACCCGTCTTGCGGTGGAATGGGTGGCGCGCGATTCGATACAAATGTGTTAACAGCGTCCCAAAATGGCGCAAAAGCGCACAACTTTAGCGCAAATAACGCGCATTTTAATTTCAGAGCGTTATAGTAGGTAAACCGGTTTACTAAAAGTTAACATTTAAACGTGTTTAAAAACAACGTGTTAAACCGGATGTGTAATGCCTGTGTTGCAGGCTGGCACGGATGCTGCAATGACGTATCTGGCAAGCAAATATCGTTACAGCGGTTGTTCAGAGATTACGTATGAAGGCTTTATCTGGCAGGTAAACCGGTTTACAAGGGCGTAAACCGTGCACGATAAAGTTTTTTTATCTCTGTTCAGCTTTTCCCGTTAGTGGTGATGGGAGTTATCGAATGCAGCAATCACAAACTGCCCCGGCACGGGTAGAGATGGTGAATATAACCAAAACCTACGGCGCGATACGTTCCCTGCGCGGCGTGAACTTACAGCTGGCGCCTGGCGAAGTGCTGGGCCTGGTGGGCGATAACGGCGCGGGCAAGTCCACGCTGACCAAAGTGCTGTCTGGCGCGGTGGTGCCCACCAGCGGCACGATCCGCATTGACGGTGAAGAGCAGCAGTTCAGCAATCCGGCGGATTCCCGCCGCTGCCATATCGAAATGGTTTATCAGGACCTGTCGCTGTGCGACACCGTGGATGTGGCGGGCAACCTGTTTATGGGACGCGAGCCGATGAAGTCCATTCTCGGCATTCCGTTTCTGGACGAAGAGAAAATGCATGCGGATGCGCGAGAGATGCTGAAAGGCCTGGGCATTTCAATCCCCGACACGCGCTTACTGGTGCGTAATCTCTCCGGCGGGCAGCGCCAGGCGATTGCCATCGCGCGCGCCGCCGCCTTCGATCCCAAAGTGCTGATTATGGATGAACCCACCGCCGCGCTGGCCGTGGCCGAGGTGGAAGCGGTGCTGGAGCTGATTCGTCGGGTCTCAGCGCGCGGCGTGAGCGTCATCCTGATCACCCATCGCCTGCAAGATCTGTTCCTGGTGTGCGATCGCATCATGGTGATGTACGAAGGCACCAACGTGGCAGACCGCCGGGTGGCGGACACCGATCTGGGCGAAATTGTGAATTTGATCGTGGGCGAAAAATTTGTCGCCCGCTCTGCGGCGACGCACTGAGCGAGGTAACAGGATGACTATTATGAATCTGAGCGGTTCCCGTATGGCCCAACACTCGTTGCCGCGTCGCCTGCTGCACAATCACTCTGGCGTGGTCAGCATCGCGCTGTTCTTTGTGTTCTGCTGCGTGGTGTTCTCCCTGATCACCGGCAACTTTCTCAGCAGTGCTAACTGGCTCAATATCATTCGCCAGAGCGCGCCGCTGCTGATCGTCGCCACGGCGATGACCCTGGTGATCACCACGGGTGGGATCGATCTTTCGGTGGGATCAACGCTGGCGCTGGTCGGTGCGCTGTCGGCGATTGCGCTGAACAACTGGGGACTGCCCTGGCCGGTGGTGTTGCTGGGCGGCCTGCTGCTGGGCGCGCTGGTGGGCGCTATCAACGGCTTCTTTATCGCCTATGAGGGCATTCCGGCCTTTATCGTCACGCTTGCCACCTTAGCCGTGGTGCGCGGGATCGCGCTGCTGATTACTCAGGGCTATTCCATTCCCATTCCTGCCGACAGCCTGTTTGCCTTTATGGGGCGCGCGAAAGTGCTGGGCGTGCCGATGCCGGCGCTGATCGGCATTGTGGTGCTGATTGTCGGTCATATCGTGCTTAATCACATGCGTTTTGGTCGCTATGTCACGGCGATTGGCGCGAATGCCGAAGGCGCACGTCGCAGCGGCATTAACACCAAGGCTGTGACCATGAAGGTTTACATCCTCAGCGGCATGGCGGCGGCGCTGGCGGGCATGATTATTACCGCCCGTCTGGGCAGCGGCTCCTCTAACCAGGGCGAAGGCTTCGAGCTGCAGGTCATCGCAGCGGTGGTGCTGGGCAGTACCAGCCTGTTTGGCGGCTTCGGCACCATCATCGGCACACTGCTCGGCGCGCTGTCGATTGCCATTATTCAGAACGGCCTGATTTTGTCGCACATCTCGCCGTTTTACACGCAGATCGCCACCGGTACGATTATTTTGCTGGCGATTTGGCTGAATACCCGCATTCTCAACCCGACGCGATCGGCGGCGAAAGGATAGCTGATGAAACACTCTATTTTTCGTCATCCCGATCCGCTGCCGTTGGGCATCAACAGCGGTTATGTGATGACCGTGCTGGGCCCGCTGCCGGTGAGCGAAATGGGCGTGACGCTGATGCACGAACATATCCTGCTGGATGCCTCTGGCAAATGGGTGCCGCCCTGCTGCTGTGGCGATCGTCATCTGGCGGAAATGCCGGTAAGCATGGAAAACCTGGGCGAGTTGTCGCTTAACCCGTTAATCAGCCGCGATAACTGCCAGCTGTTCGATGTGGATCTGGCGATTGAGGAGCTGATGAAGTTCCGGGCGCTGGGCGGTGACACGGTAGTCGATCCTACCAATATCGGCATCGGTCGCGATCCCAAAGCGTTGCAGCGCATCGCCCGCCTGACCGGGCTCAATATCATTATGAGCACCGGCCTGTACCTGGAGCCTTCACATCCGGAATGGGTGAAAACCATTAGCGTCGAGGCGTTAGCTGACAAGCTGATTTACGACCTGGGCGGCCGGGAAGAAAAACCCGAGGTACTCGCCGGGTTGATCGGAGAGATCGGCGTCTCCAGCCGCTTCACCGCCAGCGAGGAGAAATCCCTGCGGGCGGCGGGCCGGGCCAGTGCCGCGACACACGTGCCCATTGAGGTGCATCTGCCCGGTTGGGAGCGGCTGGGGCACAAGGTGCTGGATATCCTGCAAGAAGAAGGGGCCGATCTGCGCCACGTGGTGCTGTGCCACATGAATCCCAGCTTTGCCGACAAGCGCTATCAGCGTGAGCTGGCCCAGCGCGGTGCGTATCTGGAGTACGACATGATCGGCATGAGCTATTACTACGCCGACGAGTCCGCGCAGTCACCGTCCGATGAAGAGAATGCCCGTGCCATTCGCGAGCTGATCGATGACGGCTTTATTGAGCAGATTCTGCTGTCCCAGGACGTGTTCCTGAAAACCATGCTGACCCGCTACGGCGGTCACGGCTATGGCTACATCCTTAAACATTTTGTTCCGCGCCTGAAACGCCACGGCGTAAGCGGCGAACAACTTGAAACCTTACTGATTGCTAACCCACAGCGCGTTTTTGGTGGGTAAGGGAGAAGCGTAATGCAGAAGAAAATTTTACTGGTCGGGGAATCCTGGACCAGCACGTCCGTTCACGTGAAAGGCTTCGATCAGTTTGCCACCGCCACCTGGCACAATGGCGCGACTGACTTTATGGCGGCGCTGGCCGACAGTGATTATGCCATTACCTACATGCCCGCCCATGCCGCCGCCACCGACTTCCCGCTGACGCTGGACGGGCTAAAACAGTGGGATGCGATTATTCTGTCGGATATCGGCGCCAATACCTTGCTGCTGCACCCGGATACCTGGCTGAAGAGCCAGCGCACGGCGAACCGTCTGACGCTGATCCACGACTATGTAGCCGCGGGCGGTGCCTTGATGATGATTGGCGGCTACTTCAGTTTTCAGGGCATCAACGGCGGCGCGCGCTATCGCAACACGGCGGTCGAGAAAGTGCTGCCGGTACGCTGCCTGGCCTGTGATGACCGCATCGAAACGCCCGAAGGTTCTTATCCGAACGTCACCGAATCTCACGCGCTGTTTAGCGACATGCCCGATGAGTGGCCGTGGTTACTGGGCTACAACGAAGTGGAAATGCACCCCGAAGGTAAACTGCTGGCGACCGTTGCCGGCACTGGCCATCCGCTGCTGGCGGTGCGCGAATATCAGCAGGGCCGATCGCTGGTCTGGACCAGCGATATGTCTGCCCACTGGCTGCCGCAGGAATTTGCTCAGTGGCCGGGTTATCGCCAGCTGTGGATCAACTGTCTTGACTGGTTAACGGTTCGTCACTGATGGCCCTTACCCGCACGGCGGATCTGGCGTTACAGCTGATCCGCTTTGATACCCTCAATCCACCGGGTAACGAAGCCGCCTGTATGAGGTTTTTTGCCCACTGGCTGGAGGAAAACGGCTTCCAGGTCACGCTGTCATCCTTCGGTGAAGGACGCCATAACCTGATAGCCCGCCTGCGCGGCGAGCAGGCCGGCCCTGCACTGGCCTTCACCGGGCATCTGGATACGGTGCCGCTCGGTAACGCCGACTGGCAGCACAGTCCCTTTGGCGAGATCGTGGGCGATCGGCTCTATGGCCGGGGATCGAGCGATATGAAAGCGGCCGTTGCCGCCTTTGCCGTCGCCTGCGTTACGCACCAGCAGGCCCTTCGCCAGGGCCCGGGCGTGGTGCTACTGATCACCGGCGGTGAGGAAACCGGCTGCGACGGCGCGCGGGCGCTAATCGATACTGCTGACCTGCCCGAGGTGGGCGCGCTGATCGTTGGCGAGCCCACCGCCAACTATCCGGTTATCGGCCACAAAGGCGCACTGTGGCTGCGCTGTGAAACCCGCGGTAAAACCGCCCACGGCGCGATGCCAGAGCTGGGCATCAATGCCATTTATCTGGCGGCAGAGGCACTGGGTAAAATTCAGCATTTCTCCCCCGGCGCGCCGCATCCGCTGATGAAGCAGCCAACGATCAACGTCGGGCGCATCACAGGCGGCCTGAACATCAACTCCGTGCCTGACCGCACGCAGTTTGATGTGGATATCCGCAGCGCGCCCAATCTTCAGCACGCCACCATTCGTCAGCAACTCAACACCTTACTGGGCGAAAGTGTGACGATATCTACGCTGGTCGACCTGCCAGCGGTGCTCAGTGAAGGCGATCACGCATGGATTCAGGGGGTTTATCAACGCTGCCAGCCATTGCACGATGCGTCCCTGATGCCGCGCATTGTGCCCTACTTTACCGATGCGTCCTTGCTGCTGCCCGCGCTGGGCAATCCGCCCTGCATTATCCTCGGCCCTGGCGAGCCGTCGATGGCGCACCAGACCGATGAATACTGTCTGCTGAGCCGGTTAGCGGAAGCCGAGACGCTATATGGTGCGTTGATCAGGGATTGGGGCACGTAAGTTCAGGTCTTAACAGCTCACACTTTTACGAAACTCACGCTGACCGCCTCAATGAAATGAAAAAAAGGCCGCATTGCGCGGCCTTTCTGGTTTTCAGCGTCTATCGCCGTTTTATCAGCATAAACAGACTGATGGCAAAGAAGGCGAAGCTCGGCAGTATCGCGCCGAAAATCGGCGGCAAACCATACACCAGGCTGAGCGGGCCAAAAATCTGGTCCAGTACGTAGAACAGGAAGCCGAAGCTGATGCCGGTGACCACGCGCACGCCCATGGATACGCTACGCAGCGGACCAAAGATAAACGACAGCGCCATCAGCATCATGACCGCGACCGACAGCGGCTGGAAGATTTTGCTCCACATGTTCAGCAGGTAACGGCCAGATTCCTGACCACTCTGCTTCAGGTATTTGCTGTAATCATAGAGGCCGGTAATCGACAACGCATCCGGATCCAGCGCCACCACGCCCAGTTTGTCTGGGGTCAGGCTGGTTTTCCACTCGCCAGTCAGGCTTTGTGAGCCGGTGATTTGTTTCGGATCGGTCAGATTCGATTCATCCACCTGAGACAGCACCCACAACTTCTTGTCTTTATCCCATTTCGCCATTGCGGCATAGCGGACGCTCTGTAAGCGGCGATCGTCAGTGAAGTTGTAAATGCTGACGCCGTCAATTTCATCGTCACCTTTAACACGTTCAATGTAGATAAAGTTGTTGCCGTCTTTGGCCCACAAACCGCTTTGCGTCGACACCAGCGCGCCACCATAAAGCTGCTGCGCACGGAAGTTTCGCGCCATCTGCTCGCCCTGAGGGGCAACAAACTCGCCGATAGCCATGGTCAGCAGCACCAGCGGAATCGCCGTTTTCATCACCGACAGTGCCACCTGCATGCGGGTAAAGCCCGCCGCCTGCATCACCACCAGTTCACTGCGCTGCGCCAGCGTTCCCAACCCCAGCAAGGCGCCTAACAGGGCCGCCATTGGGAAGAAGATTTCGATGTCTTTTGGCACACTCAGCAAGGTGTAATAACCGGCATCCAGCGCGCTGTAGGCACCCTGGCCGGTTTTACGTAGCTGATCGACGAACTTGATAATGCCGGACAGCGAGACCAGCATAAACAGCGTCATCAGGATGGTATTAAATATCGTTTTACCGATATAACGATCGAGAACGCGAAACATCAGACCGATCCTCCGCGTGTAAAGCGCGCACGAATTCGACGCATCGGCACGGTATCCCACAGGTTAAGCACGATCGCTAACGCCAGATAACTGATATTCACCACCCACATCCAGATCGCCGGATCGAGACGGCCTTTCGCCCCGCTTGAGCGCAGCGAACTCTGCAGCAGGAAGAAAATCAGGTACAGCAGCATCGCGGGCAGCATAGAGAGCACGCGTCCCTGACGCGGGTTAACCACGCTGAGTGGCACCACCATCAATGCCATAATCAGCACGGAAAAGACCAGCGTAATACGCCAGTGAAGTTCAGCCTTAAACTCAGGCGTGTTGTTCGATAACAGCGTGGCAAACGTGGCCTGGTCTACATCGTTAGGATCCAGCGTGGCCTGCTTATAACCTACGTAAGCCTGGTAGTTAGTGAAGTCGGTGATGCGGAAATCACGCAGCAACGCCGTTCCCTCGAAGCGCGTGCCTTTATCCAGGGTCACAATCTGTGATCCGTCCTTCTTTTGTTCCATATGGCCGCTGTCAGCCAGCACCACGGAAGGCCGCGCATTCCCTTTTGGCCGCAGCTGCGCCAGGAAGACATGGCCAAAATTGCTGCCCTTAACGTCTTCAACAAACAGTACGGTGTTGCCATCGCTGGATGTCTGGAACTTCCCGGCAGCCATTGCCGCTGCGCCAGGGTTCGCTTTGGCGTTTTGCGTGACCTGTTCCTGATAGCGCGACGACCAGGGGCCAAGCCAGATGACGTTAACCGCAGCCACTACCGAGGTGAGCAGCATCAGCACCATCGCCGCTTTGACCAGCACCGCTTTACTCAGGCCGCAGGCATGCATAACGGTAATTTCACTTTCCGTATACAGCCGCCCGAGCGTCATTAAAATCGCCAGAAACAGGCTTAGGGGCAAAATAAGTTGCGCCATTTCAGGCACGCCGAGTCCTAACAGTGTCAGAACAAGGTTTGTCGGCACTTCGCCATCCACCGCAGCCCCTAAAATCCTCACCAACTTCTGACAGAAGAAGATCAACAGCAGGATAAACAGGATAGCCAGCTGGCTTTTGAGCGTTTCCCGAACCAGATATCTAATAATGATCACGCTTAATACGCCTGTGAAAACTTGTCTTTTTGCAGGAAAATCGCTAATTTCAACGCTTATTAGCCATTTTTCTTCATAAATGGCCGTCGTCGACGCTAAAAATGTATGGTAATCGCGTTGGGGTGGTGAAAAAACAACATCTTGTCACCCTGATTCATTATGACCTCCAGCAGCATGCTGTCATGATGCTCTAATTAATAAATGGGTCACGAACGCGCTACATTCTAGCGGCAGCAGCGGCCGTTGTCTTTAAGATTCAGGAGAGTGCATGGAGTTCAGTGTAAAAAGCGGTAGTCCGGAAAAACAGCGCAGTGCATGCATTGTAGTTGGTGTTTTCGAACCGCGTCGTCTGTCACCGATTGCCGAGCAACTGGATAAGATCAGCGACGGCTATATCAGCGCCCTGCTGCGCCGCGGTGAACTGGAAGGCAAAGTGGGCCAGACGCTGCTGCTGCATCATGTGCCGAATATCCTGTCAGAGCGTATTCTGCTGATTGGCTGCGGTAAAGAGCGTGAGCTGGACGAGCGCCAGTACAAACAGGTGATCCAGAAAACCATCAACACGTTGAATGACACCGGTTCGATGGAGGCCGTGTGCTTCCTGACCGAACTGCACGTCAAAGGGCGTAATACTTACTGGAAAGTCCGTCAGGCCGTCGAAACCTCGAAAGAGGCGCTGTATAACTTCGACCAGTTGAAGAGCAACAAAGCCGAACCGCGTCGTCCCCTGCGTAAGCTGGTGTTTAACGTGCCGACGCGCCGTGAACTCACCAGCGGTGAGCGCGCCATTCAGCACGGGCTGGCGGTGGCCGCCGGTGTGAAAGCGGCAAAAGATCTGGGCAACATGCCGCCGAACATTTGTAATCCTGCGTACCTGGCATCTCAGGCGCGCCAGCTGGCGGATGCCTACAGCAAAAACATCACGACTCGCGTCATCGGCGAGCAGCAGATGAAAGAGCTGGGCATGAACGCCTACCTCGCGGTGGGCGCGGGATCGCATAATGAATCCCTGATGTCGGTTATTGAGTACAAAGGCAATCCAGATACCGACGCACGTCCGATTGTGCTGGTGGGCAAAGGTCTGACGTTCGACTCCGGCGGTATCTCCATCAAGCCCGCGGACAGCATGGATGAGATGAAGTACGACATGTGCGGTGCGGCCTCGGTTTATGGCGTGATGCGCATGGTCGCCGAACTGAACCTGCCACTGAACGTGGTGGGCGTGCTGGTCGGCTGCGAGAACATGCCGGACGGCAAATCCATGCGTCCGGGCGACGTCCTGACCACCATGTCCGGTCAGACGGTTGAAGTATTGAATACCGATGCTGAGGGCCGTCTGGTGCTGTGTGATGCGCTGACCTACGTGGAGCGCTTCGATCCGGAAGTGGTGATTGACGTTGCCACGCTGACCGGCGCCTGCGTCATTGCTCTGGGTCATCACGTCAGTGGACTCTTGTCGAACCACAATCCGCTGGCGCATGAACTGATTGGTGCCTCGGAGCAGTCGGGCGATCGCGCCTGGCGTTTACCGATGGCCGATGAGTATCAGGAACAGCTGGAATCCAATTTTGCCGATATGGCGAACATTGGCGGCCGTCCGGGTGGGGCAATTACCGCCGCTTGCTTCCTGGCCCGATTTGCGCGCAAATATAACTGGGCGCATCTGGACATCGCCGGTACCGCCTGGCGTTCAGGCAAGGCCAAAGGCGCCACCGGTCGTCCGGTGCCAATGCTGTCACAGTTCCTGTTGAATCGTGCTGGCCTGAACGGCGACGATTAATCATACGGACCACCGAACCCATCGGGGCGGAGCTTACTCCGCCCTTCTTTTCTTTAAACAGGCAATTCGATGAAAAACGCAACCTTCTACGTGTTGGAAACCGATGCATCCCGCGATGGCTTAAGCGCCGTTGAAGCGCTGGTGTGCGATCTGGCGGAAACACGCTGGCGGGCGGGTAAGCGGGTGCTCATCGCCTGTGAAGATGAGCAGCAAGCGATTCGGCTTGATGAGGCGCTGTGGCAGCGCCCCGCCAACGCCTTTGTGCCGCACAATCTCGCCGGAGAAGGTCCGCGCTACGGCGCACCGGTTGAGCTGGCATGGCCGCAGCGTCGGGGCAATTCGCCACGCGACCTGCTGATCAGCCTGCTGCCGCAGTTCGCAGATTTTGCTACTGCTTTCCATGAAGTGATAGACTTCGTTCCTTATGAAGAATCGCTCAAACAGTTAGCGCGCGATCGCTATAAAGCCTATCGCAGCGTTGGCTTCCAATTGAATACGGCAACGCCACCACAGCCGGAAACGACATAGCAGAGATGGATAAGACATATAACCCGCAAGATATCGAGCAGCCGCTTTACGAACACTGGGAAAAGCAGGGCTACTTCAAACCGAATGGCGACACCCGCCAGGAAAGCTTTTGCATCATGATCCCGCCGCCGAACGTCACCGGTAGCTTGCACATGGGTCACGCCTTCCAGCAAACCATCATGGATACCATGATTCGCTACCAGCGCATGCAGGGCAAAAACACCCTGTGGCAGGCTGGTACCGACCATGCGGGCATCGCCACGCAGATGGTGGTTGAGCGTAAGATCGCCGCAGAAGAAGGCAAAACCCGTCAGGATTACGGTCGTGAAGCCTTTATCGACAAAATCTGGCAGTGGAAAGCCGAATCCGGTGGCACCATTACCCGCCAGATGCGCCGCCTGGGCAACTCGGTGGACTGGGAGCGTGAACGCTTCACCATGGATGAAGGCCTGTCCAATGCGGTGAAAGAAGTGTTTGTGCGCCTGTACAAAGAGAACCTGATTTACCGTGGCAAGCGCCTGGTGAACTGGGATCCGAAGCTGCGCACCGCGATCTCTGACCTGGAAGTGGAAAACCGTGAGAGCAAAGGCTCCATGTGGCACATCCGCTATCCGCTGGCCAACGGCGCCAAAACCGCCGACGGCAAAGATTACCTGGTTGTTGCCACCACGCGTCCGGAAACCCTGCTGGGCGATACCGGCGTGGCCGTGAACCCGGAAGATCCGCGTTACAAAGATCTGATCGGGAAGTTTGTGATGTTGCCGCTGGTGGATCGTCTGATCCCGATCGTGGGTGACGAGCACGCGGACATGGAAAAAGGCACCGGCTGCGTGAAAATCACCCCGGCGCATGACTTTAACGACTACGAAGTGGGCCGTCGTCATAAGCTGCCGATGATTAACATCCTGACCTTCGACGGCGATATCCGTGAAAGCGCGCAGGTTTATGACACCAACGGCGAAGCCAGCACCGCCTACAGCGACGCGATTCCTGCTGCTTTCCAGAAGATGGAGCGTTTTGCTGCGCGTAAGGCCATCGTGGCGGCGGTAGACGAGTTGGGCCTGCTGGAAGAGATCAAACCGCATGACCTCACCGTGCCTTACGGCGACCGTGGCGGCGTGGTCATCGAGCCGATGCTGACCGATCAGTGGTACGTGCGTACGGCACCGCTGGCAAAAGTCGCGGTTGAAGCGGTTGAGAATGGCGATATTCAGTTTGTACCGAAGCAGTACGAGAACATGTACTTCTCCTGGATGCGTGATATTCAGGACTGGTGTATTTCCCGTCAGCTGTGGTGGGGCCACCGTATCCCGGCCTGGTATGACAACGACGGCAACGTTTATGTGGGTCGTACCGAAGACGAGGTTCGCGCCGAGAACAACCTGGCTGCCGATGTGGCGCTGCGCCAGGACGACGACGTGCTGGACACCTGGTTCTCCTCAGGCCTGTGGACCTTCTCGACGCTGGGCTGGCCGGAAAATACCGAAGCCCTGCGCACCTTCCACCCTACCAGCGTGCTGGTGAGTGGCTTCGACATCATCTTCTTCTGGATTGCCCGCATGATCATGCTGACCATGCACTTCATCAAAGATGAAAACGGCAAGCCGCAGGTGCCGTTTAAAACCGTCTACATGACCGGTTTGATCCGCGACGAAGAAGGCCAGAAGATGTCCAAATCCAAGGGCAACGTGATTGACCCGCTGGATATGGTTGACGGCATTTCGCTGGAAGATCTGCTGGAAAAACGCACCGGCAACATGATGCAGCCGCAGCTGGCGGAAAAAATCCGCAAGCGTACCGAGAAGCAGTTCCCGAACGGCATTGAGCCATCAGGTACTGATGCCCTGCGCTTTACGCTGGCGGCGCTGGCATCAACCGGCCGTGATATCAACTGGGACATGAAGCGCCTGGAAGGTTATCGCAACTTCTGTAACAAACTGTGGAACGCCAGCCGCTTTGTGCTGATGAACACCGAAGACCAGGACTGCGGTCAGAACGGCGGCGAGATGACGCTGTCGCTGGCGGATCGCTGGATTCTGACCGAGTTCAACCACACGGTAAAAGCCTACCGTGAGGCGCTGGACAGCTATCGCTTTGATATCGCCGCCAACATTCTGTATGACTTTACCTGGAACCAGTTCTGCGACTGGTACCTGGAGCTGACGAAGCCGGTCATGAACAGCGGCAGCGAAGCAGAACTGCGCGGCACGCGCCACACGCTGGTTCACGTACTGGAAGCCCTGTTGCGTCTGGCGCACCCGATCATTCCGTTTATCACGGAAACCATCTGGCAGCGCGTGAAAGGCCTGAAAAACATCAGCGATGACACCATCATGCTGCAGCCGTTCCCGCAGTTTGATGCGGCGAAAGAAGATGCCGAAGCCAAAGCCGATATCGAGTGGATGAAGCAGGCGATCATCGCGGTGCGTAATATCCGTGCGGAGATGAACATCGCGCCGAGCAAGCTGCTGGATGTGCTGCTGCGCGACTGCTCTCCGGCGGCCCAGCGCCGCGTTGAGGCCAACCGTAACTTCCTGTCACGCCTGGCGCGACTGGAAAGCCTGACCATTCTGCCTGCGGGCGAGAAAGGCCCGGTGTCGGTGACCAAAATCGTGGAAGGCGCCGAGCTGCTGATCCCGATGGCGGATCTGGTGGATAAAACCGCTGAGCTGGAGCGTCTGGCCAAAGAGCTGCTGAAGCTGGATGTGGAAATCGAAAAGATCCAGACCAAGCTGGCTAACGAAGGCTTTGTTTCTCGCGCACCAGAAGCGGTCGTTGCTAAAGAGCGCGAGCGCGTCGCCGAGATGGAACAGTCCAAAGCAAAACTGATTGAACAGCAGGCGGTGATTGCCGCGCTGTAATCGTTCCGGTTTGTTTTCGCTAAAGCCCACGCTCCGGCGTGGGTTTTTTTTATGGTTTCATTTGCGGCGCATTGGGGAGTAGCGCGTTCAAGACCGCCGCCGTCGTCACCTTATCGCCCTTAATCAAGAGACAGTTCTGGCTCATGCTAACCAGGTCCGCTTTGGCTTTCTCATCAGCCTGCCACAGGAAGGCATTCCTTTTCAGCACCCTTTGCCTGAGCGCCTTTAAACGTGCCGGGCAGATCAGGTGAGTTTCGCCGTTGGTAAATGCCTCGATGCCTGTAATCAAACGTGCGTCGCCCGTCGCTTTACTGGGCCCCCAGACCGACGTGGGAAAGTAATAGGCCGGGAAGTCTTTCGACGGCACGGAAAACACCTTTTCGTGCCAGGACGCCATGCCGACGATTTCAATCGCACGCTGATTAATCTGCACCAGCTGAACAGAAAACAGCGTAAACACGCCGATGACCAGACCAGGTGAAAACGCCAAAATGGGTTTGAAGCCATGATGCGCTTTTATTTTATTGGTGAAGAGTGAGAACAGCGCCGGCATAAAAAGCAACAGATATAAACCGGTAATAATAAAATACTGCGGCAGGGTATTTTTCGCTGAGAAATAGATATCACCTGGCAATAAAAACAACAGAGGAAAAAAAGAGAGAACAGAGATAGCAACAGAAAAAAAAGTGTAAGAGAGATTGATTATAATAACGTTCAGGCTTATTTCTGCCAGTAAAAAACGCCTTTTACATTTTGCACTTAATCCGTTCTCAGCCGACCGAATACGCCTGAGCCTGGCAAGCAGCTGGCGCTGATGCTGTTGCCGGTGGCGATTAATCCGGTGATTCACCAGGCTGTGTACGCACAAAGCCACAACAAATGCCACAGGAAGGATCAGCCAGGCGCGTGCTGTGCTGCCAAAATAAAGCCATGTGAAAATAGTCAGGAAGGCGCTAAAGGCGGTGATCGCGCAGCAGCCTTCGTTATAGCGCCGCGTCGGGCGAGCTTTTTTGCCCTTTTGCACGGCGGATAATGAACAGAACCCGGAGGGAATAAGTAGCGTGACCGAAAATACGCTGAAAAACAGTATCGAGGTGATAAGGACAGCAATAACGCCAGCCACATTATTTATTATCAGCGGAAAAACATCCGGCCTGCCAATCCATTGAAAATATGCCCAGATGTTGATAAAGCCGACAATAATAAAGAAAGGGAAAAGGTCTTTAATGGTTTTAAAACTGAAGCGGGAAAACACGTTATACGCCTCCATGCACGGTGAACAATATTGCTTTTGCCCGACGATAATGCTATTTCTGACGCATGTCTAACCTGATTCCGTCACGCTACCCCGTTATGATCCCTGATACACAGCCGCAACCCTTGCTGCGTCCTATCGTCGCCGACGACAATCCCCATATCGCCCGGGTGATCCGCGACGTTTCTGCGGAATTTGGCCTGACGGCGGACAAAGGCTATACCGTGGCCGATCCCAACCTGGATCAGCTTTATGAGCTTTACCGCGCCGGGCACAGTGCTTACTGGGTGGTGGAGCATCAGGGAAAGGTGATGGGCGGCGGCGGCATTGCTCCCCTCGCCTGCAGCGCGCCGGATATCTGTGAGCTGCAAAAGATGTATTTCCTGCCGGAGATTCGCGGCCTCGGTGTGGCGCGTGAACTGGCGCTCTTAGCCATGGCGCACGCGCGTCAGCAGGGCTTTCGCAGCTGCTATCTGGAAACCACCGGCAGCCTGACCCGCGCCATCAAGCTTTATGAATCGCTGGGTTTTGCCCGCATCGACCATGCGCTGGGCTGTACCGGACATGGTGACTGCGAGTTCAGGATGCTGAAAACGCTGTAATGCGTTTAAAACGCCGGGACGCCGCTGTGAAAGCGCAACTCCGTGTCCGGTTCACTGATTAGCCTGGCCTCCGCTTCCCCAATCGCCCGCACGCGTGCCGCAATGTCTTTCGGGGAGATCTGTGCCGCCAGCGTCAGATAGTCCTGATAATGACGGGCTTCGGAACGCAGCAGCGAGATGTAGAACTTCTCGAGTTCACTGTCCAGGAAAGGCGCCAGGCTGGCAAAACGTTCGCAGGAACGCGCCTCAATATAGGCACCGCAAATCAGCTTATCCACCAGCGTGTCGGGTTCGTGGGTGGTCACTTCACGCAGCAGGCCTTTGGCATAACGGCTTGAGGTGATTTTCTCGTACACCAGGCCACGCGACTGCATAATTTCCCACACCTGATAAAAGTGATGCAGCTCCTCTTTGATCAGCAGCACCATCTTCTCCACCAGATCGTCGGCCCACGGCAGCTCGTTACGCACGATAATCGCTTTGGTCAGATTTTTATGGGCGTTGATAAAATCGCTGTCGCCGTCTTCGCGGAAGATAAAGTTCTCGTAGGGCCGCAGCCACGCCAGAATCCGGTCCCCGCTGGGCTTGTCGGCAACGTATTTGCGGATCAGCCACACGGCGGTCTGCGCGGCTTTCAGTTCGCACACCAGATGGTCGGTCAGGAGCAGGGTCAGGTTTTCGGGTTTGCGCGCTTCATCAATCCAGGCCTGCGGCGTGCGGCAGTGTAAAAACTGCTGTATTGGTTCAAGTAAGGGTGCGTAATTCATGGCTGTCAGACAGGGCAGGAAAACAGAACAGGCGGAGCAGGCTCCGCCCTCGACAGATCAGTGACGAATACCGTTGTCATCTTCATCGATGGCTTCGCCATCGTCTTCGTCGTCATCCTGGGCATTCGGATCTTCAAAGTAGGTGCCCCAGCCGTCATAGTCGACGTTGTATTTGGCCACCAGGTTCACCAGTTGTTCTACCTGCGCGTCGATCAGCTCGGCTTTCAGCGCGCCTTCGCTGAGGATGTCCACACACATCACGGTAGTGCCGTCTTCCAGCTCCAGCTCTTCTGGTTCGGTGACTTCATAGCCCAGTTTAAAGGCGTCCACCGCCGCTTTTTCCAGCGAGTCGAAGTTGTTACAGGAGAGATGGTGCTCAATGGTATAGAGCGCATCGGGATCGCTGCCATCCTCTAACAGTTCTTCGATGATCAGCCGCGTCTCTTCACGCTGCTCTTCCAACAATGCTTCAAATGCCATGGCAATATCCTCTCTGAGTTCGGCAATAAGTGATTATTTTCCCATACTGCCTGTCGCGCCACTACACAAAACAGAAAAGATTATTCTCACCAGGGTTGAAAATGCATATTCATACGGTTAAATTGAATTTTAATTCATTACGAAACCCGTACCGGAGTGCTGTATGAGTCAGTTGTATCACCGTCATTTCCTCAGGCTGCTGGATTTTACCCCGGCCGAGATCGATTACCTGCTTACGCTGTCTGCCGAATTAAAACACGCCAAAAAAACCGCCAGCGAAACCCAATACCTGAAAGGCAAAAACATCGCGCTCATCTTCGAAAAAGACTCGACCCGTACCCGATGCTCTTTCGAAGTTGCCGCTTACGATCAGGGGGCAAACGTCACTTACCTCGGCCCAAGCGGCAGCCAGATCGGCCATAAAGAGTCGATGAAAGACACCGCACGCGTGCTGGGTCGTATGTACGACGGTATTCAGTATCGAGGTTACGGTCAGGAACTGGTCGAAACGCTGGCGCAACATGCGGGCGTGCCGGTGTGGAACGGCCTGACCACTGAGTTCCATCCAACGCAACTGCTGGCCGATCTGCTGACCATGCAGGAGCATTTGCCGGGCAAACCGCTCAGTGAGATGACCCTGGTGTACGTGGGCGATGCCCGCAACAATATGGGCAACAGCATGCTGGAAGCGGCGGCACAGGTTGGCTTAGATCTGCGCATGGTTGCGCCGCAAAGCTGCTGGCCGGAAGCCGATCTGGTGACCCAGTGCCGTCAGGTTGCCGAACAGACCGGCGGCAAAATCACCCTGACGGCAGATATTGCCGAGGGCGTGAAAGGCGCCGATTTCATCTACACTGACGTCTGGGTTTCCATGGGTGAAGCCAAAGCGGTGTGGGAAGAACGTATTGCCCTGCTGCGCGACTATCAGGTCAACCACGCGATGCTCGCGCTGACCGGCAATCCGCAGGTGAAATTCCTGCACTGCTTACCGGCCTTCCATGACGATCAGACCACGCTGGGCCGTCAGATGGCGGAACAGTACGGCCTGCAGGATGGCATGGAGGTCAGCAATGACGTCTTTGAGTCGGCGCACAGCATCGTCTTCGACCAGGCGGAAAACCGCATGCACACCATTAAAGCGGTGATGGTGGCAACGCTGGGACAGCGCTAATCGGGCTGCCGCAAACGTTTACCTGTGGCGCGATTTTTCCTTGATGCGCATGTCTGATGGCGTATAATGCGCCACAATTTGCCGGAGGAAACATGCAACAGCATCGTGCACAATGTGACGCGCTACCTCGCCTCAACGCAGGCGGCACCGCTGTTTCTTTCCGTCATCGAACCGATCTTAAAAAAGCCCCTTTCTAAGGGGCTTTTTTTTGTCCGCAATCCGGCCGCGCCGCAGAGGAGAGAGCTATGGCTAACCCGCTATATCGCAAGCACATCATTTCAATTAACGATCTCAGCCGCGACGAGCTGGAGCTGGTGCTGCACACCGCTGCGCAGCTTAAAGCACATCCCCAGCCGGAACTGCTGAAACATAACGTGATCGCCAGTTGCTTCTTTGAGGCCTCGACCCGCACCCGGCTGTCGTTTGAAACCGCCATCCATCGCCTGGGCGCCTCTGCGGTGGGCTTCGCCGATGGCAGCAATACGTCACTGGGTAAAAAAGGGGAAACCCTGGCCGATACCATTTCGGTTATCAGCACCTATGTGGATGCCATCGTGATGCGTCATCCGCAGGAGGGCGCAGCACGGCTGGCCACCGAGTTTTCCAACGGCATCCCGATTCTGAATGCCGGAGACGGCGCAAATCAGCACCCAACGCAAACGCTGCTGGACCTGTTCACCATTCGTGAAACCCAGGGCCGCCTCAGCAACCTGAACGTGGCGATGGTGGGTGACCTCAAGTATGGCCGCACCGTGCATTCGCTGACCCAGGCGCTGGCGAAGTTTGACGGCAACCGTTTCTTCTTTATCGCCCCGGATGCGCTGGCGATGCCGGCGTATATTACCGATATGCTGGACGAGCAGAATATCACCTGGTCACGTCACGACAGCTTTGAAGAGGTGATGCCGGATCTGGATATTCTCTACATGACCCGGGTGCAGAAAGAGCGGCTTGACCCTTCAGAATATGCCAACGTTAAAGCGCAGTTTATTTTGCGCGCCGCAGACCTGAACGGTGCGCGCGACAACATGAAGGTGCTGCACCCGCTGCCGCGCATTGATGAAATCACCACCGACGTGGACAGCACGCCGTACGCCTGGTACTTCCAGCAGGCCGGTAACGGCATCTACGCACGCCAGGCTTTACTGGCACTGGTTTTAAACAGCGACACCGCCCTGTAAGGAGTGACAGTATGAGCCAGGATAACAAACTGCAGGTCGAAGCCATCAAAAACGGCACGGTTATCGATCACATCCCTGCGCAGGTAGGCTTTAAGCTCCTGTCGCTGTTTCGCCTGACCGAAACCGACCAGCGCATCACCATTGGCCTGAATCTGCCGTCGGGGGAGATGGGCCGCAAAGATTTGATTAAGATCGAGAACACTTATCTCACGGAAGATCAGATCAATCAGCTGGCGTTTTATGCCCCGCACGCCACCGTCAACCGCATTGATGACTATGAAGTGGTGGCCAAGATCGCCCCTGCGCTACCGGATCGCATCGATCGGGTGCTGACCTGCCCGAACAGCAACTGTATCAGCCGCACTGAGCCGGTGTTCTCCAGCTTCGCCGTGAAGCACCGCGCCGATGAGGTACACCTCAAGTGTAAATACTGTGAGAAAGAGTTCGCCCGTCATGTGGTATTGGGTCACTTTTAATCGGCTCTGCCGCGCTTATAATGAATCGCGTTTTATTGCGGGCAGCGCCTTTGCTGCCCCGGCCTGACTCTAAGGAGAAATGATGTCTCGTGAAATCAGTACGGAAAAAGCCCCAGCGGCTATCGGCCCTTACGTGCAGGGCGTAGATCTCGGTAGCATGATCATCACGTCCGGTCAGATTCCGGTGAACCCGGCCACGGGCGAGGTTGCCGAGGATGTATCCGCACAGGCGCGCCAGTCGCTGGAAAACGTGAAGGCGATTGTGGAAGCGGCGGGCCTGAAGGTTGCCGATATCGTGAAAACCACGGTATTCGTGAAAGATCTGAATGACTTTGCGACCGTAAACGCCACCTATGAAGCCTTTTTTACCGAGCACAATGCGCCCTTCCCGGCGCGCTCCTGCGTGGAAGTGGCCCGTCTGCCCAAAGATGTGAAGATTGAAATCGAAGCGATCGCGCTGCGTCGCTGATAAAAAAGCGTGCGCACCCGGTGCGCACGCGGTTTTCAGTCTGGCGTAACTGACCGCCGACCTTTCGTTATGTTTTCAAACCGTCCGCTTAAAAACGCTGCCAGTTATCCTGCCCACTTGTCGCCAGCGCCAGCACCGGCTTGGGTGCCCTGACGGCTGCAGGGTTGCGTTGTGGCGTCTCCCCTTAGGCCGATGGACCAGCAAGCGTAAATTTCCGCACCAGCGCAGCAAGCGTATCGGCCTGTTCCTGCAGAGAGAGCGACGCGGCCGAGGCTTCCTCCACCAGGGCCGCATTCTGCTGGGTCACATCGTCCATCTGATTAACCGCCTGATGCACCTGCGAAATTCCCTGACTCTGCTCGTTGGCCGCCGCGGCGATTTCGTTAACCAGATCGGTGACCTGACTGACCGCACCGCGCATCGTCTCCATATTGTGGTTCACGTTATCCGCCTGGGACGTTCCCGATTCGATCAACGCATTCGATGACTGAATCAGCCCTTTGATTTCACGGGCTGCGGTGGTGGAGCGCTGCGACAGGTTGCGCACTTCGCCTGCCACGACGGCAAAGCCGCGCCCATGTTCTCCGGCACGTGCCGCTTCAACCGCCGCGTTCAGCGCCAGGATGTTGGTTTGAAACGCAATGCCTTCAATCAGGGTGATGATGTCGCCTACCTTGCCCGAGCTGTCGCGAATCGACGCCATGGTAGTCAGCATGGTATTGAGCGCCGCTGAACTGGTGTCAGAGAGATTGCGCGTGTTTTCTGCAAGGTGACTTGCCTGGCGCGTGTTGTCTGCGGTCTGCCTGACGGTTTCACTGATTTGGGTCATGCTGGCTGCGGTTTGCTCCAGCGAGGCCGCCTGCTCTTCCGTGCGAGCCGACAAATCTTCATTGCCTGCCGCAATCTGTGCCGATGCACTGCTGACCGACTGTGAGGCGCTGCTGACCGCATGCAGGGCAGAAGAGATGCTTTCCATCAGGCGATTATACGAGCGTGCCATGATGCCGACCTCATCGCGGCGGCTGTCATCGGCCTTCAGGGAGAGATCAAGACGGGTGCTGGCGCGCTCCATCACATCACCAATGGCCTTCAGGCTGCGGCGGACGCGCAGGATGGTGAAGATCGTCAGCATGCCCAGCCCGATAATCGTCAGGGCAATACCGGCGGCCATGCCCCATTTGGTCTGCAGGTAGATATGTTGGTTTTGCAGGCGCAACGCTTCGCCAATTTTGCTGTTAAAGTCAAACTGATTGCGATAACTGCTTTTGAGTTGGGTGATGGCGCCGCCGATGCCCTCATCATCACTTAACAGCGCCAGGCTGAGTTGATTCTGATGAGCACGGGATGCACTGAGAAACGTCGGGAGATTTTGTTTTACCGCCGCGATAAGCCGGAGTGACTTTTCCGTCATCGCCCGATCCTCGTCATTCGTAATATCATTATCGATATAATATTTTGTTAATGTCGAAATATCCTCAATGCGTTTTTGGATCACCGCTTCCAGGCTGGCCAGTTTAGCGATCTCGTCTTCGGTCTGATGGCGATATAACGCCACGGAGAGGCGATTACTTTCGTCCACCAACCGGTTCAGCACCTTGAGCGAATCAATCGTATTGACCTGCACATATTCAAACCGCGCCTGAAAACCCGCGAGAAGTGAAAGGGTTACGATACCTAGAATAATTAACGAACCTGCTAAAAGCGTAAAAGCCAGAGAGAGTCTTTGCGTCATATTCATTAAACCGAGCTCCTTTCTTTCCTTCGAGCTAATTCCCGAAGGAAGCCAGAAATTAATCGGCAATATCAAATAAATATTTATTTCAAATTTTTTAACGTTGAATTCGATTTCAAGTTTAAATTAATTATGCATCTTAAAAAGTTATCGCAATTAAAATTAAATAACAATTAAAAACAATCACCAAATAAACTATATTATTTTGAATAGTAAATATATTGCTTCGGCAAAAAAAGAGGGGGACAAAGGGCGAGACGGTGCGTTCGAGGCAGGAAAGAAAAGCCAAACGGCGGGGCCAGCGCGCCCCGCCGTGGTGACATCAGGGGCGGGAGGACGGCCGCCACAGCCACAAGACGGCAATCGCCAGTGCAAACAGTGCGCCGAAGCCCATGCCGGTCGCAACCGCAGGCGCGCCAGCCCGAATGGCTAAGGTGTACAGCCCAAGCATCACCAGCATGGCGGTGTTTTCAACGAGATTCTGTACCGCGATGGCATTACCGGATCCCACGCTCTGTTTGCCCCGCTCCTGCAGCAGCGCGTTAAGCGGAACCACGAAGAAACCGCCGAGTACGCCAATCACCAACAGCAGCAGGTAAGCATTCAGCAGCGTATGTTGCAGCGAGAAAACCACCACCACGATCCCAATCAGCACACCGGCAGGCATACAGCGGCGCACGGTCTCCAGCGTGACGAGCCTGGCCGCCAGCGCCGCGCCCACGACGATACCGACCGCCACCATGGCATTCAGCGTGGTCGGGGTTTTGTTATCCTGGATCCCCAGCGCCACCGGCACCCATAACACCAGCAGAAAACGCAGCGTGACACCTGCGCCCCAAAACATGCTGGTCCCGAGCAGGGAGAAACGCGTTTCAGCGTTGTTCCACAGCACCCGCGTGGCGGCAATAAAGCTGCGCAGCATGGCCGCGAAGTTCCAGCTCTGGCCAGGACGCGCGGCGTGCAGTTTGGGGATAAACAGGTTCGCCGTTACCGCCACGGCATAGGTCAGGGCACAGACCGCCAGCGCGGCAACCAGGTTCCAGTCCGCCAGGATGCCGCCCGCCACCGAGCCCAGTAAGATCGCTGCAATGGTGGAAGCTTCCATCAGCCCGTTGGCTTTAACCAGCTTCTCGTCATGGGCGATTTCCACAAGGATGCCGTATTTGGCGGGCGAATACGCCGCCGCGCCGATCCCCACCAGCGTGTAACCCAGAAAGGGATTAAAGCCAAAGCAGATGATCATCGCGCCCAGTAGCTTCAGGCTGTTGGCAAACATCATGACCCGCCCTTTGGCAAAGCTGTCCGCCATCTGCCCCACAAACGGGGCCAGCAGGATATAGGTGGCTACAAACAGCATCTGCAAGATCGGCTGGCTCCAGTCGGGATAGAACTGGTTTTTTAATAATGCCAGGGTAGCAAACAGCAGGGCATTATCGCCGAACGCGGAGAAAAACTGCGCCACCATTACCGCTATCATGCCGCGCGACAATAACGGCGCATCACGTTCTGGGATCATGCCTGGTCCTCTTCTGCCATTTTTTTCAGGGTGACATAGTCAGGTTTACCACTGCCCAGTAGCGGCAGCTGTTTGACCACGCGAATGTCGCGCGGCACGGCCAGATCGGCGGCGCCCAGTTCACGCGCGGCTTTTTGCAGGCCCTCACGCGCTAAAGTGCTGTCGGTAGTAAACAGCACTAATGCTTCACCCCGATGACCGTCAGGGCGCAGCGAGGCCGCATGCTGCTTATCTGAAGAGGCCTTCAGGGCAATCTGCTCGACAATCTCCAGTGACACCATTTCTCCGGCTATTTTGGCAAAGCGCTTCGCCCTGCCCTGAATCTGGCAGAAGCCGCCCTCATCAAAGCTGACGATATCGCCAGTGTCATACCAGCCCGCTTCCATCTGTCCTTCCCCGTTATCCGCAACCGGGGTTTCCAGCACGCCGGGGTGCTCCACCCGCAGATAGCCCTTCATGATGTTAGGGCCACGCAGCTGGAGCTGCCCGCCGTTTTCGATGCCCGGCACCGACATCAGGCGAGAATCCATTCCCGGCAGGATACGGCCCACGGTATGCGCTTTGGCGGCCATCGGCACGTTGATCGCCACCACCGGCGCGCATTCAGTGACGCCGTAGCCTTCCAGAATACGAATGCCGTACTTGTCCATATACAGCTGGCGCGTGGTTTCCTGCAACTTCTCTGCCCCGGCCACCACGTAGCGCAGGCGGGCAAAGTCGTAGGGCTGGGCAAAGCGGGCATAGTTACCCAGGAAGGTGGAGGTCCCAAACAGGACGGTGCAGTTACGGTCGTAAACCAGCTCAGGCACGATCCGGTAGTGCAACGGGCTGGGATAGAGAAAGACCTGCGCTCCGGTCATCAGCGGCGTGAACAGCCCCACGGTCAGGCCAAAAGCATGAAACAGCGGCAGGGCCGACATAAAACGGTCACGCGGCGTAAAGTCGGCCACCGTGCGGATCTGCTCAACATTGGCCAGCAGGCTTTTGTGCGAGTGCACCACGCCTTTGGGATGGCCTTCCGATCCCGAGGTAAACAGCACCATCGCCGCCGCTTCCGGCTGCTGCGCCACCTGGGCCTGGCGCGGCGAGATCAGATGCGCCAGTATCCAGAGCTTGTCTTTGAGCGTGACGGTATCCTTCAGATCTTCCAGGTAGATCCACTGTACCTCTGTCAGGCTCTGCGGCAGGTGCCACAGGTTGCCCTTGTCCAGAAACTGGCGGGACGTAAACACGGTTTTCACTTTTGATGCGGTCAGCGCCGCGCGCATGCCGCTTACGCCAGCGGTATAGTTCAGCATCGCAGGCACGCGCCCACGCAGGGACGCGCCCAGGATAGCCGCCGCGGTAACCGTCGCGTTAGGCAGCAGCAGCCCTACGTACTCGTTAGGCTGGCTGTAACGCTCCAGAATCCGTCCGACACCCAACGCTTTTTTCAGTAAACCGGTGTAGCTGTCCGGTTTAAAATTCACGTCTTCAATGCAGCGTTTAAACGCGCCGTAGCGCTGACGGGCATTGAGGAAAGCCTCAAACAGGGTTTCCCGTGGACGCACCGCCATGCGTGCTTCCATCATAATGTGATGCAGGTGTTCACCGGCCAGCACGCGACGATCCCGGGCGCGTTTCGCTTCAGGCATCGGAATATGGGTACCGGGTAACACGCTGAGTGTGATGCGCGGAAACAAACGACGCTTAAAAACGCCCGCCAGGCGACCAAACGGCGTAAACTCCGCGCCTTCAATGCGCATCGGCACCACGGTTGCACCAGATTTTGCCGCGACAAATCCTGCCCCGCTGTAAATTTTCATCAGCGATCCGGTGACGGTAATCCGGCCTTCCGGGAAAATGACCACCGGACGCCCGCTGTCGATCAGCCGCACCAGCTGCTTCAGTCCCAAAGGTTTAGTGGGATCGAGCGGAACAAAATCCACGTACGGCTTGATGAGACGTAAAAACCAGTGCTCGCTGATCGACGAGTAAATCGCAAAAACCGGTTTGATGGGCAGAAACAGCGCCAGCAGCGCCCCATCCAGAAACGAGGTGTGATTCGGCGTAATCAGCACCTTCTGCTTATGCAGTTCAGCGAGATCGCCCCGGAGTTCAACCCGCCACAGCAGGCGGAATACCAGGCGGAAAAAGGTGAATAACATGCCGGCTCCTTAGCATCTTAAAATAGCCACTCACGATGCAGGATTTAGCCGTATTCGACAACTGATTATTGGCAGATTTCAGCGCTATGCCGCCTTCATGGAGCGGTATGCCAGCCGCCGCCCAGCGCCGCGATCAGCGCCACGCTACTGACCCACTGGGTGCTTTTCAGCGTCAGTAAACTTTGCTGTGCGCTCAGGCTGCTGTTTTCGGTTGTCGCCACATCCAGATAGTCAATCATCCCGGCCTCATACTGATTGCGAGTGACCTGCGCCGAAGTCTGCGCGGCGGCGGTGGCCCGCTGCTGTGCGGCGATTTCGCCCTGCAGCGTGTTCAGCTCCACCAGGCGGTCTTCGACATCCTGCATCGCCGTCAGCACCGTCTGTCGATAGTTCGCGACGCTGGCATCGTAAGCGGCGCGGGCCTGATCCACACTGGCCGAGGTGGCGCCAAAGTCCAGCAGCGAGCCGCTCAGCTCAGGCCCCAGCGACCAGACGCGGTTGGGTAAGGAAAACAGGTTATGCAGCGCAGATGCACTCACGCCGCCGCTGGCGCTGAGGCTGAGATCGGGATAGTACCCGGCGGTGGCAACCCCGATCGCCGCGTTGGCTGCCGCCATTTTACGCTCGGCCATCGCGATATCGGGACGGCGCTGCAGCAGTTCGGCCGGTAAGCCGCCGGGGATCGCCGGTAAGGTGGCCGTCAGCGTGGCCGCAGGCAGGCTGAAATCCGCAGGCGCTTTGCCCACCAGCAGGGCGATAGCATGTTCCATCTGGGCGCGCTGCCACTGATAATCCTGGGCCGAGGCGCTGGCGCTCTCCAGCTGTTGCTGCGCCTGAGCCACGGTAGCGCGGGATTCCGTTCCCGCCTGATACTGGTTCTGTATCACCCTCAGATAGCGCTGACAGGCGGCGATGCTCTGCTGATACAAACCAATTTTTTCGTCCATGATGCGCAACTGGAAGTAGTCTTCCGCCAGCTCGGTCTGGGCGCTCAGGGTGATATTGGCGAGTTCTGCTGCGCTGGCCTGCGCGCTGGCCTGATCCTCTTCCCGTGTCCGCCGCAGTTTGCCCCATAAATCCAGCTCCCAACTGGCGTTCAGCGCCGCCTGATGGCTGCTGCTGGTGGTGCGCGTACTCTCAGTGTGGCTGCCGCTCCGTGTCGTACTGGCGTCATAATCCAGGGTGGGGAACAGCGCCGCCCGGGACTGCGCCACCAGCGCCTGCGCCTGGCGGTACTGCGCCGCGTATTCAGCCACATTCTGGTTCGAGAGGCTGACCTGACTGAGCAGGCTGCTTAGCGTGGCATCCTGATACACCGCCCACCACTCGCCCTTATGCCGATCGTCCTGCGGCGTCGCCTGCTGCCAGCCTCTGGCCTCTTTGTAGTGAACCGGCATGGTCATCGCGGGACGCTGATAATCAGGGCCAACAGTACAGCCGCCCAATAGCAGGGTCAGCGCGACAGGAATAAATGGTTTCATAGCTTCAGGATCCCGCATGGCGCAGACGACGCCATTGACGTTGGGTGGCACGGCTCAGGCGATCGAGCCAGAGATAAATAACCGGTGTGGTAAACAGCGTCAGCAGCTGGCTCAGCGCTAATCCCCCGGCAATGGCAATGCCGAGCGGGCTGCGTAAGTCGGCATCACCGCCGCTGCCCAACGCCAGCGGCAGCGCCCCGAAGAACGCCGCCAGCGTGGTCATCATAATGGGGCGAAAGCGCATCAGGCAGGCCTGGGTAATCGCCTGCTGCGGTGACAGGCCAAGCCGCCGCTCGGCATCAATGGCAAAGTCGATCATCATAATCGCGTTCTTTTTTACTATACCGATCAACAGGATAATGCCGATCAGTGCGATCACCGTGAGCTGCGTATTGGTCAGTAACAGCAGCAGCAGCGCGCCTACGCCTGCCGAAGGCAAGGTGGACAGAATGGTCAGCGGATGAATATAGCTCTCATACAGCACACCCAGCACGATGTAGACCGCCACCAGCGCCGCCACAATCAGCCACGGCATCGTGGCGGTCAGTTGATTAAATTCGGCCGCTGTTCCGGCATAGCCCGCCTGAATGGTTGAGGGCAGGCCAAGCCGGGCCATCGCCTGTTTGATCAGCGCCTCCGCCTGCTCCAGCGAGACGCCGTCATTCAGGTTAAAGGCTATCGTGCTGGTCGCTGACTGCCCCTGATGCGTCACCGTTAGCGGCGCATTCCCCCCCGTGAAGCTGACAAAGGCCGACAGTGGAATACGATTGCCGCTGTCGTTAATCACGTAAAGCTGCTGCAACATCGCGGGATCGCGGGTGTCGCTGTCCTGCAGCGACATCACCACGTGATACTGATTGAGCGTATGGTACAGCGTGGCAATCTGGCGCTGGCTGAACGCGTTATTCAGCATCGTGTCCAGCATCTTCGCATTCACCCCCAGCCGGGTGGCCTGGTCGCGGTCGATCGTCAGCATCACTTCCTGACCGCCGGTTTGCGCATCGGAATCAACGCTGTTGAGCTGCGGAATAGCCGCCAGTGCCGCCTGGACTTTAGGCGTCCACTCGCGCAGCAGGGCAAGATCGTCCGCCTGCAGGCTGTACTGATAGGTGGCATTGGCACTGCGCCCGCCGATATGCAGATCCTGCGCCGCCATCAGAAACAGCTGCGCACCGGGGATCTTACTGGTTTTCTGGCTTAAGCGGTTAGCCACCTGGCTGGCCGTGGCATCACGCTTGTCAAAAGCTTTAAGCCGGACAAAAAAGTCGGCGTTATTGCGCGAGCCAAACATCCCGCTGCCCATGGATGACATCACGCTTTCAACGGCAGGATCGGACCGAATGATCTGGGTGAACTGCAGCATCTTCGGCTTCATCGCCTGAAACGAAATGTTCTGATCCGCCCGTAAGGCGCCCATCAGCAGGCCCGTATCCTGTTCGGGGAAAAAGCCTTTCTGCACCACCGTATAGAGAAACAGGTTAAGCAGCACGGTGAGCAGCAGGCTGAACAGAGTCAGTTTCTGATGGCGCATGACCCAGTCAAGGCCGCGCGAGTAGGCCGCAAGCGCGTGGTTTAGCTGATTTTCAATCCACTGATAGAGCGGATGCGGGCGCTTGCTCACGTTGGGTTTCGGTTTCAGCAGCCGCGCGCAGAGCATCGGCGTCAGGCTCAGCGAGACAAACATCGAAATCACCAGGGAAACGGTTAGCGTGACCGCAAACTCGCGAAACAGCCGTCCCAGCAGGCTGCCCATCAGCAGGATGGGAATAAACACGGCAATCAGCGAGACCGTCATCGACAGCACGGTAAAGCTAACCTCCCGCGCACCGCGAATGGCCGCACGCAGCGGGCGCTGGCCGGCTTCAATATGACGGGTGATATTTTCCAGCACCACGATGGCGTCATCGACCACGAATCCCGTAGCGATGATCAGCGCCATCAGCGACAGGTTATCCAGGCTGTAACCCAGCAGGTACATCACCGCACAGGTTCCGATCAGCGAGACCGGTAGCGCCAGGGCCGGAATGATCACCGCCTGCAGGTTGCGTAAAAACACAAACACCACCGCAATCACCAGCAGCACCGCAATCAGCAGCGTTTCTTCGGTATCGTATAGCGAGGCGCGCACGCCGGGCGAACGGTCCACCACCACCTTAAGCTGCGTATCGGCAGGCAGATCTTTTTCCAGGGCAGGCAGGCGGGCTTTGATGGCATCGATGGTATCCAGCATGTTGGCGCCCGCCTGGCGCTTAATACCCACCATGACCGCCGGTTGGGCATTGAGAAAGCCCGCCTGATAGCGGTCCTCCACTGAATCGTACACGCTGGCGACGTCGCCCAGGCGCACGACATTGCCGTCTGTGTTGCTGATAATCAGGTTGCGATAGCTGGCGGCTTTGTCCAGTTGGCCATTGCCGTCCACCATCCACGACTGACTGCTGCCCTGCAGCGAGCCTTTGGGCAGCGTGGTGGTGCTGTTGGCCACCGCGCTGCGCACCGTATCCAGCGAAATGCCTGCGTGGATGAGTTTACGCGGCTGCAGATCGATGCGGACCGCAGGCAGCGCGCTTCCCATTAATGACACGTCGCCCACGCCCTTGATCTGCCCCATCGCCTGTTCGATTTTACTTTCGGCCAGATCGTAGAGCTCACCCGGCGAGCGGGTGGCGGAGGTCAGCGCCAGCATGACAATTGGCGCATCCGAGGGGTTGGCTTTGTGGTAGGTCGGTAGCGATGCCATCGCGCTGGGCAGCAGGCTGCGTGCCGCGTTGATCGCCGCCTGCACGTCGCGGGCCGCGCCGTTAATATCCCGGTTAAGGTCGAATTGTAAAATGATCGTGCTGGAGCCCTGCGAGCTGTTTGAGGTCATCTCGGTGATGCCGGCAATTTGCCCCAGCGAGCGTTCCAGCGGCGTGGCAACCGTTGCCGCCATGGTTTCCGGGCTGGCACCGGCCAGGCTGGCGTTAACCATAATGGTGGGGAAATCCACCTGCGGCAGCGGGGCCACCGGCAACAGGCGGTAACCCAGCACGCCGAGCAGCAGAATCGCCATCGTCAACAGCAGCGTGGCGACCGGGCGGAAGATAAACAGCCGGGTCAGGTTCATTGCCCGCTCCGCGCCTGTTGCTGACGGCGTTTCACCCAGGCATTGCCGCGCCGGGCAATCCCATCAAACCACAGATAGATCACCGGCGTGGAGAACAGCGTCAGTACCTGGCTGACGATCAATCCGCCGACAATCACCAGCCCCATTGGTTGGCGCAGTTCTGCGCCCGATCCGGACGCCAGCATCAACGGCAGTGCGCCCAGCAGCGCCGCCATGGTGGTCATCAGTATCGGGCGGAAACGCAGCAGACAGGCCTGATGAATGGCTTCCCGGGGGGAGAGATGCTGCTTTTTTTCGGCCTCCAGCGCAAAATCGATCATCATGATGGCGTTCTTCTTCACGATGCCGATGAGCAGAATCACCCCGATCAGCGCAATCAGGCTGAACGCCGTATTCGCCAGCAACAGGGTTAACAACGCCCCGACCGCCGCAGAGGGCAGCGTCGAGAGGATCGTCACCGGATGGATAAAGCTTTCGTACAGAATGCCCAATACCACATACATCGTCAGCAGGGCCGCCAGTATCAGCCACAGCGTGTTACTTGTGGCGCGCTGAAACGCCGAGGTTTCTCCCTGATAGCGCAGCGTGATCGCCGAGGGCAGCTGCAGCTGCGCAGTCACTTGGGTAATGGCGTTCTGCGCATCTTCCAGCGAATAGCCGTCATTGAGATTGAAGGAGATCATCACCGCCGGAAACTGATTCAGCCGCATGTGCATCAGCGACCCGGTCCGTTGATGGATCGTGGCGATGGCGGTCAGCCTGACCATGCCGCTGCTGGTGCCGGTTGTGGCCGTGCTGGTGGCGGTTGAGGTTGATGAGGTATCCGGGCTGCTACTGGCAGACGTGCTGTCTGATGCGGTGCCGGACGTGCTGGCAGAGGGTTTCAGATACACATCGTCGAAAGCGGCCGGGCTTTGCTGGTATTGTGGAGCGACTTCCAGCACCACGCGATACTGATTCGACTGGGTAAAGATCGTCGAAACCAGCCGCTGTCCAAACGCGCTATAGAGCGCGCTATCAACGTCCGCTGCGGTCACGCCCAACCGCGCGGCTTTGTCCCGGTTCAGCTCGACATAAGCCACCTGGCCCTGATCCTGTAGGTTACTTACCACGCCGTTGAACTCCGGCCGTTTCTGCAAGGCCGCCACCAGTTTCGGCGACCAGGTCACCAGGTCTTCGCTGTTGGCATCGTCAAGGGTGAACTGATACTGGCTCGGCGTGACCTGATCGTTGACCGTCAGATCCTGTGCCGGTTGCAGATAGAGCTGAATGCCGACCACCTGCGTTGCCGCCTCCTGCAGTTGCTTGATGACTGCACCGGCTTTGTCGTCGCGTTGACCAAAGGGCTTCAGGTTGATCTGCAACCGACCGCTGTTCAGGCTGGTGTTGTTGCCGTCAATACCGATGGTCGAAGAGACGCTCTCAACCGCCGGATTCTGCACGATCACCGCAGACAGCGCCTGCTGGCGCCTCGCCATCTCGGTAAAAGAGACGTCCTGCGTGGCCACGGTTACGCCCTGAATCAACCCGGTATCCTGAGTTGGGAAGAAGCCTTTGGGGACAAGGATATACAGCAGCGCGGTGAGAGCAAAGGTCGCCAGCGCCGCCAGCAGCGTCAGTTTCTGATGATTCAGCACCCGGGTCAGCAGGCGGTCGTACCCGCGAATCAGCCAGTCAAAAACCTCGCCGCCTTTGCGCGCGAAACGGGACTGCTTCTCGGGCGGAACAGAGCGCAGCAGGTAAGCACACAGCATCGGCGTTAAGGTCAGCGAGACCAGCATTGAAACCAGAATGGATACCGCCAGCGTGATGGCAAACTCACGAAACAGGCGTCCCACCACGTCGCCCATAAACAACAGCGGAATCAACACCGCAATCAGGGAAAAGGTCAGAGAGATGATGGTAAAGCCAATCTGCTGCGATCCCTTTAACGCCGCCTCCAGCGGTGGCTCCCCTGCTTCCAGCCGCCGGGAAATATTCTCGACCACCACTATCGCGTCGTCGATCACAAAACCGGTGGCAATCGTCAGCGCCATCAGCGACAGGTTATTGAGGCTGAAGCCGGCGAGATACATCACGCCAAAGGTGCCCACCAGCGAAAGCGGTACCGCCACGCTGGGGATCAGCGTGGCCGCCACGTTACGCAGGAACAGAAAGGTCACCATCACCACCAGCGCAATGGACAGCATCAGCTCAAACTGGACATCGCTAATGGAGGCGCGAATGGTTTGGGTACGATCGGACAGGATGGTCATTTTCACGCCGTCGGGCAGCGCGGCCTGCAGCGTGGGCAACTGCGCCTTGATGCTGTCCACCACCTGGATGACATTCGCCCCCGGCTGGCGCTGCACGCCGATCACGATGGCCGGGTGGTGGTTGGCCCAGGCAGACTGAAAGCTGTTCTCCGGTCCCTGCTCAATATGGGCGATGTCCTTCAGCCTCAGGGCGGCGCCGTTCTGGTAGGTCAGAATCAGGTTGCCGTATTCGGCGGCGGTGCGTAGCTGGTCGTTGGCGTCAATGGTGACGGAGTGATAGCGGCCGTCAAATCCGCCCTTGGAGCCTTTGACGTTGCTGTTGCCGATAAGCGTATTCACGTCTTCCAGCGTCAGGCCATGGGCCGCCAGCGCCTGCGGGTTCATCTGCACGCGAATTGCCGGTTGGTGACCGCCCGCGAGCGTTACCATGCCCACGCCGGAAATTTGCGAGAGCTTGAGCGCAACGCGGGTATTTACCAGGTCCTGAACCTGCGTCAGCGGCAGCGTATCCGAGCTGGCAGCTAAGGTGATGACTGCACTGTCGGCCGGATTGACCTTTTTATAGGTGGGCGGCGTGGGCAGATCGGTCGGCAGCAAATTACTGGCGGCGTTGATGGCGGCCTGCACCTCCTGCTCGGCCACATCCAGCGACAGATCCAGGCTGAACGTCAGGGTGATGATCGACGATCCGCCTGAACTGGTCGAGCTCATCTGGCTCAGGCCTGACATCTGTCCCAGCTGACGCTCCAGCGGTGAAGTGATCGTCGATGCCATTACGTCCGGGCTGGCACCGGGATAGAGCGTTGTCACCTGAATGGTTGGGTAATCGACCTGCGGCAGCGCCGACGTTGAGAGAAACCGGTAAGCAAACAGCCCAGCGATCAGCACGCCCGCCATCAGCAGGATGGTGGCGACCGGACGCAGAATAAAAAGGCGTGACGGGTTCATTGTGCCTCAGCCGGTGGGGTCGGTTGGGTGCTGTCGGCGACCGAAACTTTACTGCCATTGGTCAGGCGATCGATCCCTTCCGTGACCAGACGGTCGCCAGGCTTCACGCCCTGCAGAATAGCCTGCCACGTCTCACCGTAAGCCGGACCTGCCGTAACCGGCTGGCGCGTCACGGTGTTGTCTTTATTGATGATAAAAACAAAGCTGCCGTCGCTGCTTAACTGTAACGCCTGTGCCGGAATAATGGTGGCGCCTTTCAGCACGCTGGTTTGCAGGCGTAGGTTCACAAACTGGTTGGCGTACAGCGCCTCGTCGTCGTTAGCGAACAGGGCTTTCAGCGTAATGGTGCCGGTCGCCGTGTCGATCTCGTTGCTGATAAATTTCACCTGCCCCTGACCCAGGGCATGCTGGTTATCCTGATCGAAGGCGGTGGCGGGCAGCGTCTGACCATGATGAAGGACGCTGACCAGCGTCGGAATGTTGCTTTGTGGCACGCTGAAGGTTACCGCTGCTGGCTGCATCTGAGTAATGGTCACCAGCCCGGTCGTGGAGGCGCTCTGAATCATATTGCCCGGATCGACCTGGCGCAGCCCTACCCGACCACTGACGGGTGCGGTGATGCGCGCATAGCCAATATTCAGCCTGGCGCTGGCAATCTGGGCCTGATCGGCAGCCACTGCGCCGCGATACTGTCCCACGGTCGCAATTTGCGTATCTAAATCCTGGCGAGACAGCGAGTCCTGGGCCGCCAGTTTACGGTAGCGTGCCAGCGTCAGTTCGGCACTTTTCAGCAACGCCGTATTTTCACTGAGTTCCCCCTGATACTGATTCAGCGTGGCCTCATAGCTGCGGGGATCGATCTGCGCCAGCAGCTGGCCCGCTTCAACTTTCTGCCCTTCGGTGAAGTAGACCTTCTCCAGTTGACCGTCTACCCGGCTGGTGACCGTCACGCTGGCATTGGGGATCACCGTACCCAGTGCATTGAGATAGACCGGCACATCGGCGGTGCGTGCGGTGCCGCTGTGAACCAGCGTCGTGCCGCCTGTCAGCATACCAGGGCCGCCATGGCGTCCGGCATGACCGCGCGTGGGCAGGGGGCCGCCTGCGCCTTTATGGCCCATCAATCGCCATGCCACGGCGGCAACCATTAACAGCGCGATGAGCAGAAGCAGCCATTTCAGCCAGCGGGAACCACGGGTACGGGGATCGTGAGTAGTCATCGAACTCTTCAGGTAAACAGGAATAAAGGAAATCCTCCCGGTGGGAGGCATCGTCGAAACGGCATCTGCAAAGATTATCGGCTACTTGTGTTACGACTTTCCATCGCCAAACCGTAAGGGTTGCGTTAAGAAACCTTACCAGTCCCCTGTCCAGGGCGTGGACCCGCACGGATAACAGGGGCTGGCGGCAGGCGTAGTGGGCAAAAAAAAACCCACGCATCTGCGTGGGTTGGTGTAATAACGATTGGCCTTGCCGGAGCAGTGCCCGTTTTCACACCCATCAATACCTCTGGGATGTTCATACTCTCACCCTGCAGGCGTCAGTGACAGGTGAAAAAGGAAAATGAATTCGGCGAAATGAAACGAGGTGTAAAAACATCCACACCTCACTTACAGTTTGATTTGGTTAGGATTTATCTGAACCGTTATCCACAGGCTTGCTGTAGATGGCATCCGGGGCAATATTCATGTGCTTGAGCACTGGCCCCATTATGTTACCGAACACCGGCGCGGCAACAGAGCCACCAAAGTGATCGCCCGCGGTAGGATGGTTAATCATGACCACCAGCGCCACCTCAGGATGGCTGGCCGGGGCAATACCTGCGGTATAGTTCACATAACCGCCGTCATACTTCCCGCTGCTGCCCATCTTTTCAGCCGTACCGGTTTTAGTGGCCAGCCGATAACCCGGTACCGCCGCTTTCAGTCCCGTGCCGCCCGGCAGGACGTCACTTTCCAGCATGTGTACCACTTCCTTGACCGTTTCCGGATTAGCGACCTGCTTGCCCAGCACCGGCGGCGTCACTTTGGTGATCGACAGCGGACGATAAACGCCATAGGAACCCAGCGTGGCGTATTCACGGGCAATTTGCAGCGGCGTGACGCGCAAACCGTAGCCGAAGGAGAAGGTCGCGCGTTCGATATCGGCCCAGCGCGTGCGGTGCAGCGGGAAATACCCCACGCTTTCGCCGGTCAGCCCCAGCCCGGTGGGTTTACCCAGGCCGAACGCGTAGTAGGTGTTCACCAGGGCTTCCGCCGGCATCGCCAGGGCGATATGAGAAACGCCGATGTCGCTCGATTTTTGCAGAATGCCGGTCATGGTCAGACGCGGCCAGTGACCGACGTCGCGAATCAGGTGGCCGTTAACCCGGTAAGGCGTGGTATCCAGCACGGAATCCGGCCGGACGAGGTGACGCTCCAGCCCTTCCATCACCACAAGGGGTTTTACCGTTGAACCCGGCTCATAGCTGTCATTAATGGCGGTATTGCGCATCTGCGCCGGGGTTGCCCCCTGATAGTTGTTGGGGTTGAACGAGGGATAAGAGGCCATCGCCAGAATCTCGCCCGTATCAATTTTGACCAGCACCGCCGCGCCCGAATCAGCCTTGTTTAACAGCACGCCATCGCGCAGCTTACTGTAGAGCGTGTACTGGCTGAATTTATCAATGCTGAGCTGCACCGTGGGCGGCTGAGTGGGCGGCTGGTAGCTAATCATCGAGATAATATTCCCCGCCGCATCCTGCCGGTAGACTTCTTTGCCCGGCTGGCCTTGCAGGACTTTATCAAAGCCCTTTTCCAGTCCGTTGAGGCCGGTGTTATCGGCTCCCACAATACCAATCAGCGGCGCGGAGGCTTCGCTCATCGGATAAAAGCGGCTGTCGTCGTAGACTTCACTGATGCCTTTAAGCTTCAGATCTTTAATATCTTTGGCGATCCCCAGTTCAACTTTACGCCCGAGATAGAGAAAACGACGTTTGGGGTTAGCGGTGATCTGCGCCGCGACCTCTTCGGGTCGCATACTTAACGCCGCCGCCAGATAGGCCCACTTGGCGCTGGTAAAATCAGGGTTGCTCTCCAGCACGCGCTGCGGATCGGCGATGACATCCCGCGACGGCACGCTGAGCGCCAGGGCTTCGCCGTTGCGATCCAGTAAGGTGCCACGGCTGGTCGGAAGCGTAACGGTACGCAGCGAGCGCTGATCGGCCTCGTGTTCCAGCATGGGCTGATTAAGAAACTGCAAATCGGCGACGCGCACCAGCAGAACAGCCATGCAGAAAAATACGCCCAGGCAGATCAGGCGAAAACGGAACGGGTTAAACGGGGCTTTTATCTGGTCTTTACCCAGTAGTTTTTTAATCCGGGGCATGGCAATCCGCTGCGCTTAAAAAAATGAGGTCAATCCCGCAGTTATAATCAAAGCACGGGCAAAAACACAGGAAAACTGTGTATCAGTTCGTTATCGTTAAGTTTATTTCGGGCAAAAAAAACCTGCGTATCTACGCAGGTCGGTGTAATCAAGAAAAAATCAGTTGATGTTCACCCATCAATACCTCTGGGATCCTGAATGTAGCAAGCGGAACGGCTTTTTCGCCACGACTGAAACGCAACAGATGCCTGCAAAATGTAACCAGCCGTGTGAACCTTAGGCTTTTGTGCAAACGGCATGTTTTTTAATGTCAACCAGGCAACTCATGGCGTTGGGTCCCTGCGTCAGGGATGACGTGCCGATATCCAGCGTTAACACATTGGGGTTACCCGCCCGGTCAAATGGCTGCCACGCTTTGCCAAAACCCGGATCAAACCAGGCGCCGGTGGAAATGATCACCACGCCCTGCTTCAGCCCCTCGGTGAGCCGCACGCCAGCCAGTATTTTGCCGCGCGCATTGCTGACCTCAATTTCGTCACCGTCTCCGATATCCCGCACCGCCGCATCCTGCGGATGCATGTACAGGGTTTCATGTCCGGCGGTTTTGTTGCCCTGAACGGTAGCCGTCGCATCTAACTGGCTGTGTAACCGGTCCGATGGCTGAATGGAGATCATGTGTAGCGGATAATCACGGCTGGCTGCCGCGCCCAGCCATTCCTGAGGCTCACGCCATTCCGGATGCCCGGCCATGTCCTCCAGGTGGTAGTCGGCGATGGTCTGGCAAAACAGCTCAATCTTACCGCTGGCCGTCTGTATCGGGTTGGCCTCGGGATCGGCGCGGAAGTCTTCCATAAAGATATAAGGCTTACCGCCTTCGGGGATCTCCACAAAGCCACGCTGCCAGAACTCACCAAACTCCGGAAAAGCAATGCCACGGCGGTCGTGAGCGACCGCGCACTGTTGATAGAGATGTTCTATCCACTGCATCTCGTTGCGCCCTTCAGTGAAGGTATCGCGATAGCCTAAGCGCTCGGCGAGATCGGCAAAAATATCAAAGTCGTTTCGTGCCTGATGTTGCGGCTTAATTGCCTGGTGCATGGCCAGTACGAAACGGTCACGTGATGAACCGCCGATGTCATTGCGCTCCAGCGTGGTGGTGGCGGGCAGCACGATATCGGCCATCTGCGCAGCCGGCGTCCAGACGATATCCTGCACTACCACGGTGTCCGGCTTCTGCCAGCCTTCCACCAGCCGGTTAAGCTGCTGGTGGTGGTGAAACGGATTGCCGCCCGCCCAGTGCACCATATGAATGTCCGGATAGTGCAGAGTTTCGCCCTGAAAACCATAAGGCTGCCCGGGATTGAGCAGCATGTCACTGATGCGGGCAACCGGAATGGACAGGCCTGAAGGGTTCGGTCCGGTGCTCATCATCGGCGCGGGGCCTTCCTGACGCGGATTGCCCACGCTGTTCATTGAACCGTGCCCAAACGAGAAGCCCGCGCCCGGCAAGCCCGGCTGCCCGAGCATGGAAGAGAGCGCGATCATCATCCAGTAAGGCTGTTCGCCGCGGTGGGCGCGCTGGACCGAATAGGAGCAGGTGATAAAACTGCGTTTGCCGATCAGCTGTCGGGCCAGATGGACAATGCGATCTGCCGGGATATCGGTGATCTTGCTGGCCCAGCCGGGCGTTTTGGCGATGCCGTCGCTTTCACCCAGCAGATAGGCACGTAGCTGTGGCCAGCCGGTGCAGTAACGGGCCAGGAACGCCTCGTCGGCCGCGCCACGCTGATAAATTTCGTAACCGAGTGCCAACATCAGCGCCACGTCGGTATTGGGCCGGATCGGGATCCAGTCCGCGTTAACAAACTCTGGGCAGTCATCGCGCATCGGGCTGATGTTAATCACCGGCGTGCCTTTTGCCGCCAGCTGCTGCAGCGCCGGTTTCAGGCTGTGCTGGCCTGCGCCGCCGGATGCTACCTGGGCATTTTTTAACGCCAGCCCACCGAAGGCGACAAACACCTCCGCATGTTCCACCACCTGCGGCCAGTCGGTGACGCGCCCGGTCAGCGGCATGTAGGTGCCCATCACGTAAGGCAGGAAAAACTGCGCGGCACCCCAGCTGTAGTTGCCTTGCTGATCAACGCCACCGCCGCCCTGAAAATAGAAGCGGCGCACCAGCGTACGCGCATGGTTGACGCGCCCTGCCGATGACCAGCCGTAAGAGCCATTAAAAATGCCGGATGCACCGTAGCGTTCGCGAATACGGCGATTTTCCTCTGCCACCAGATCCAGCGCCGTCTCCCAGTCAACGGCAACAAAATCTTCACGTCCTCGCAGCGTGCGGTCACTGTTTTCGCGCGATTTCAGCCATGAGCGGCGCACCATGGGCTGGCGAATACGTTTGTCTGAGTAAACCAGTTCCGGGATGGTGTTGAGCATCGGCGAGGGATCGGCGTCGGCAAAAAAAGGTTCACAGCCGATAAGACGGTCGTTTTCGCTTACCGCGGTAAAGGCGCCCCAGTGCGCCAGATGTGGCACTTTAATTTTCATGGTCATCGCTATGGCAGGTGTTGGGATCAGCAGCATAGCATGGGCTGCAACCTGAACAGAAGGCATCTCCAACCGTCTGATTTTACCCTGTTTGCGACAGCGCTGGCATTCTGTTGTCTTGATGTGCGCCCGCTTTTCCGTAACACTGGTGCGATGTGTAAACGTTTCCCCAAAATCAGGTAATCGCATGGCCACCATTAAGGATGTTGCCCGGTTGGCGGGAGTTTCCGTCGCCACGGTTTCCCGCGTCATCAACAATTCGCCCAAGGCCAGTGACAGTTCACGTCAGGCTGTGAATCAGGCGATGGAGTCGCTGCAGTATCATCCCAACGCCAATGCACGGGCGCTGGCGCAGCAGTCCACTGAAACCCTGGGGCTGGTGGTCGGGGATGTTTCCGATCCGTTTTTTGGCGCAATGGTGAAAGCCGTTGATGAGGTGGCGGGCCAGACGGGCAACTTTCTGCTGATTGGTAACGGTTACCATAATGAGCAAAAAGAGCGGCAGGCTATTGAGCAGCTGATGCGCCATCGCTGCGCGGCGCTGGTGGTGCACGCCAAGAAAATCCCCGACAGCGAGCTGGAAGTGTTGATGAAGCAGATGCCGGGCATGGTCTTACTGAACCGTCTGCTGAAGGGCTTTGAAAAGCGCTGCATCGCGCTGGACGACCGCTACGGCGCCTGGCTGGCGACGCGCCATCTGATTCAACTGGGCCATCAGAATATTGCGTTTATCTGCTCCACTCACACGATTTCCGATGCGGAGGATCGCCTGCAGGGTTATTACGACGCGCTGCAGGAGCACGGCCTGCCCTGCAACGATCGGCTGGTCGCCTGGGGCGAGCCGGACGAAGTCGGCGGCGAGCAGGCGATGACGGAGTTGCTGGGGCGCGGTAAAAACTTTAGCGCCGTGGCCTGCTACAACGACTCCATGGCCGCCGGTGCCCTGGCGGTGCTGAGCGACAACGGCGTGCAGGTGCCGGAAGAGATGTCACTCATCGGCTTCGATGACGTGCTGGTTTCCCGCTACGTTCGCCCTCGCTTAACCACGGTGCGTTACCCGATTGTTACCATGGCGCAGCAGGCCGCTGAACTGGCGCTGGCGCTGGCACATCAACAGCCGCTGCCGGAAGTGACCAATATGTTCAGCCCTACGCTGGTCCGCCGTCATTCGGTCGGTGGCCCCGCGACCTCATCCTGAGTTCGTCTTTACCTTGCCGCGACGCTCAGCGCGGCATAACCTCCCCTGGAAACCCATCCGCCAAATCATCCCCAAACCATTGTTCCGTATGTCTTTTCCATCCCTCATCTTCTGCGGAATAAGCCGGTGGCATTCGTGTTGCGGGAAGGTGGCAAGGTGAGTCATCCCCGGGAGCTTACTGCAGTAAGTGACCGGGGTGATGAGCCGCGGCCAACGCACCTGCGGCGCGAAGGACGCCAGCTTATTTGAAAGCATGCAGGAGGCGCTCGAGGGGCCGGACGAGAGCAATCACGGTCTCATCCTGTACCTGCGCCGCCGCATCCAGCTTCGCCTGCATCTGCGCCACTTCGCTGGCCCCGAACGCCTGGTTACGGACATAGGCATTCACCATCTCAATGCCCATGACGCTCAGCGCATCCACCTGTTTCGCGCTGCTTTCCAGCGCCTTGAGTGGCGCGCTGCCGTTGAGTAATGGCGCAACCTGAGCAGCGTTATCGTGCCAGCGCTGGAGTTGGGAGCGAATCGCTGCGGCAGCCGCCACGTTGCTTCTGTCTTCAACCAGCGCGACCACCTGCTTATCCAGCATTCTGACGGTGTCGCTTTCTGCCGGTAAAACATCGGCCAGCCGGTTCAGCGGTTCAAAGTAGTTGTAATGCCCGGCCTGAAACTTGAGGTGCTGGCGGGTGTAATACTGGGCTGGTTCCAGCGCCTGAGCCAGCACGCGCAGCGGCTGAATATCCGTGCTGTTTGCCAGCCGCGTCATCTGTCGGTCTGCCTGATCATGCTGCTGCAGCCCCACCGATACGGTTGTCCAGCGGTCCATTGCCGCCAGCCGCTGGTACATGCTGTCGGGATCGGTGACATCCTGGGCTGACCATAACCGCTCCGCCACCACAAACGCACGCGGCCAGAGTTTGGTATCAATAATCGCGCTGTTGACGTTTTCGGCCCACAGCGCGGCCTCACCGCCCAGCAGGTTTTGCTGCATCTGGCGCGCATCCGGCAGCACAGGCTGAATCCCCCTGGGTACCGCGTCGAGCCGCTGCCCTTCGGCCGCGTAACGGATGTTACCCACCAGCATGTATCCGCTCAGTTGATTGTTCGCCAGGGTGACGACCGGTTTGAACGGTCCCATCCAGGTATCCACCGTGAACGTCACCCGGTTCGCCGAAAACCAGTCGATGGCATTCACCAGACGACGCGATTTTCCGGCAAAGTCGATAAAACCGCGCCAGCCGTTGTGGCCGTTAATCAGGGTGAAACTCCCCGTTACCGGGCTGCCCTTTAACCGCGGCATGGTAAAGGACCAGCTCTGAGCCTGTTCGCCCGACTGCACGACATCCTGGCCGTTAAGGCCCTGAGGATAGATTTCGTTGCGATAGTGATAGCTGGCCGGCTGAGGCTGATCGAGATAAAAACCCGTGGACAGAATGCCGCGATAGCCGTTTTTCGCTACCGTGCCCAGTGCATCCTGTCCCTGCCAGGACTGAATCAAAATGCTGTGCGGCAGTTCGGGATGGGCAATTTCGTCCCAGCCCACCATGCGCCGCTGGTGTTTTTCGAGGATTTTCTCAACGCGCTGATTGAACCAGGCCTGCAGCGCATGGGGATCGGCTAACCCACGGTCGCGCATAAACTGCTGAACAGCGGCAGATGCCTGCCACTGGCTGGGATCCACCTCATCACCGCCGATATGCAGGTAGGGATCGGGGAAGATCGCCGCCATTTCCCCCACCAGCGCGTCAATAACCTGATAAACCTGTTCGTTGCTGGGATCCAGTAAGGGTTTGAAAACGCCCCACCCGCGTTCCATCTGATACGGGCCCGGCGCACTGATCAGTTCCGGCATCGCCACCGCCAGCGCGGAGGCATGACCGGGTATATCCAGCTCCGGCACCACGCGCACGCCACGCTCAGCCGCATACTGCACCACCTCACGCATCTCCGCCTGAGTATAGAAAAGCCCGTCGCTGGATTTCTGCTGCAGTTGCGGATAGCGGAGGGAGGCAAAGCGCCAGCCCTGATCGTCGGTGAGATGCCAGTGCAGCACGTTCATTCGCGCCGCCGCGATCCCATCGATCTGGCGTTTCAGCGTTCTGACCGGCATAAAATGGCGGGCGCTGTCGATAAGGATGCCGCGCCAGGCAAAGCGCGGTTTATCGTGAATCGTTACCCAGGGAATGCGGGTGCCTTCGGCACTGTTTTCTGTCAGCTGCAGTAAGGTTTCCATGCCGCGCATCGCGCCAAAGCGGCTGTTGGCTTTCAGCAGCACGCCGTCGCGGTTGACGTCCAGTTGGTAACTTTCGTCGCTGTCAGGCTGAGGGACGGGATTGACCGCCTGTGCGATGGCAATACGAATTGTGGGATGCTCAACCGGCTGAGCGGCGGGTAACAGCGGCCAGCCGGTTTGGCGAGCGATGCGCGACAGCCAGCGTGTTTCGGCGCCGGGCAGCTGGTCCCCGACAATCTGCAGCGTCAGCTGTGGGGTGAGCATCAGCCAGCCTGCTTGGGCAGGTTGCTCAACCTGCTGTGGCCACGGCATGAGCGGCAGCGTATCGGCGGCGGCGGAAAAGGTCAGCACACAACAACAGATCAGCACATTTCGACGTAACGGCACTGGCACGGCTCCCTGCAGGTCAATGGCTAAAAAGAACGCTAAACAGAGTTAAATCATTTTGCGCCGCTAAGCAAATTCGCCCGCCGGAAAAGGCGATCTCGGGTCTGTTTTTTTCAGTGTTGATTTTATCTTCTTGTTCAAAGCTTCTTTGCTTCAGGTCAAAAACAAGCCGATTAATTCACTGCAATTACTACATGTTGAGTCTAAAATCCGAAAAAACACCCATATGTAGTTAACGGAGAAAAAATGGCAACGGTGGTGGTGAAGCGCGACGGATGCCGCGTAGGCTTTGACTCACAGCGTATCGCCGCAGCAGTGAAGGCTGCGGCACGGGCGGCAAACGTGGAAGATGCACGGTGGTGCGACACGGTGGCTGATCGGGTCAGCACTCAACTGGCCCATCGTCAGGAAGTGGACATCGGTGACATCCAGTATGCTGTGGAAGAAACGCTCATGGCCGGGCCTTACCCGCAGCTGGCACGGACCTATATTGAGTATCGTCACGATCGCGACGTTGAGCGCGAGCGCCGCAGCCATCTGCATCACGCCATTCGTGGTCTGGTGGATCAGACCAACGCCGCCCTGCTGCATGAAAATGCGAATAAAGACAGCAAAGTGATCCCCACCCAGCGCGATCTGCTGGCCGGGATCGTCGCGAAGCACTATGCGCAGCAGCAGATCCTCCCCCGGGATGTCGTTCAGGCGCATGAACGTGGCGAGATCCACTATCACGATCTCGATTATTCCCCCTTCTTCCCCATGTTCAACTGCATGCTGATCGACCTGAAAGGGATGCTGACCAACGGCTTCAAGATGGGTAATGCCGAGATCGAGCCGCCAAAATCCATCGCCACCGCAACGGCCGTCACGGCGCAGATCATTGCGCAGGTCGCCAGCCATATTTACGGTGGAACCACGCTGAACCGGATTGATGAAGTGCTGGCACCCTATGTGGAAAAGAGCTTCGCAAAACACCTTGCCGTGGCGCAGAACTGGCACATTCCGCAGGCGGACGCCTATGCTCGCGAACGTACCGAAAAAGAGTGCTATGACGCCTTCCAGTCGCTGGAATACGAGGTAAATACGTTACACACGGCAAACGGGCAAACCCCGTTCGTGACCTTTGGTTTTGGCCTGGGCACGAGCTGGGCGGCACGGCTGGTTCAGACCTCTATTTTGCGTAACCGCCTGGCGGGGCTGGGTAAAAATCACAAAACCGCCGTGTTCCCCAAGCTGGTCTTTACGATTCGGGAAGGCGTGAACCGCCGTGCTGGCGAGGTTAACTACGATATTAAGCAACTGGCGCTGACCTGTGCCAGTAAGCGGATGTATCCCGACATTCTGAATTATGATCAGGTGGTTCAAGTCACTGGCTCCTTTAAAACCCCTATGGGCTGCCGCAGTTTTCTGGGCGTTTACGAGGAAAACGGTGAGCAGATTCATGAAGGCCGGAACAATATCGGCGTCATCAGCCTTAATTTACCGCGCATTGCGCTGGAAGCCCGGGGCGACGAAGCGCGTTTCTGGGCCCTGCTGGATGAGAGGCTAATGCTGGCGAAGCGGGCGCTCATGACGCGCGTTGCCAGACTCGAAAAAACCAAAGCCCGCGTTGCGCCTATCCTGTACATGGAAGGTGCCTGCGGCGTGCGGCTTAATGCCGATGATGAGATTGGCCCCATTTTCCGCAATGGCCGCGCCTCGCTGTCGCTGGGCTATATCGGTCTGCATGAAACCCTGAATGCCCTGAGTGGCGCGCAGCACCATCCTTTCGATGATGCGGCGCTGCGCGCTAAAGGCGTTGCCATCGTGGCCCATATGCGTGCAGCTACCGATGCCTGGAAAGACGAAACCGGCTACGGCTTTAGTCTCTACAGCACGCCCAGTGAGAACCTGTGCGACCGCTTCTGTCGTCTGGATGCCGCGCAGTTTGGCGTGGTAAAGGGGGTGACCGATAAAGGCTACTACACCAACAGCTTCCATCTGGATGTTGAGAAGAAGGTGAACCCCTACGATAAGATCGATTTTGAAGCGCCCTATCCGTCGTTGGCTAACGGCGGGTTTATCTGTTACGGCGAATATCCCAACGTGCAGCACAACCTCAAGGCGCTGGAAGACGTGTGGGATTACAGCTATGACCGCGTGCCCTACTACGGCACCAACACGCCGATTGACGAGTGTTACGACTGCGGGTTCAACGGCGAATTCACCTGCACCAGTCGCGGCTTTACCTGCCCCAACTGCGGCAATCACGATCCTGCCCGGGTTTCCGTTACGCGACGCGTATGTGGCTATCTCGGCAGCCCGGATGCGCGCCCGTTTAACGCCGGTAAACAGCAGGAAGTGCAGCGTCGGGTGAAGCACCTGGATAGCGGACAGCTGGGATGATGCGCATCCATCGTTACTACGATGTGGATATCGTGAACGGGCCCGGTACACGCTGTACGCTGTTTGTCTCAGGCTGCGAGCACCAGTGTCGCGGCTGTTACAACCAGAGCACCTGGCGGCTGGATTCCGGCGTGCCGTTTACACTGGAAATGGAGGAGCAGCTGTTAGCAGATTTACAGGATACACGTATCCCGCGTCAGGGTTTATCGCTGAGCGGCGGCGATCCGCTGCATCCTCACAACGTGCCGCATGTTCGTCGGTTAGTGAAACGGGTAAAACAGGCGTGCCCAGGCAAAGATATCTGGTTGTGGACCGGCTATGATTTGCAGGCACTCAGCCCGGCACAGCGCGCGATCCTGCCCTGGATAGACGTGGTGATTGACGGGCGGTTTGAAGAGGCAGAACGCGATGCTACGCTCCTGTGGCGCGGCAGCCGAAATCAGAAAATCTGGTATCTACGCTGAAACACGGGGGATCGCGCCGGACTCGATCAGCGTGAACCCCGTATTTTCTTCGGCAAACGCCTGGTGATGCAGGCAGCGAGCCACGTCCTGAGCCGATACGGCACGCCAGTTGCCTGGCAACCAGGCGAACAGCGGCGCCATCAGGCTTTCTCCCCGACGTTTATCTTTTCGTTCACCCAGCAACAGCGAAGGCCGGACCACCGTCAGGCTCGGCCACGCCTGATGGCGCAGCGCGTTTTCCATCTCACCTTTCACGCGATTGTATAAAAAGGGGGAGTGACGGTTAGCACCGTGCGCACTGACCACCAGCATCTTTTTGGCACCCAGACGTAACGCGTTCAGGGCGGTATCCACCACCAGCGTGTAATCCACGTGAATAAAGGCCTCTTTACTGCCCGCCTGCTTACGCGTGGTGCCCAGACAGCAAAATACCGTCGTCAGCGGTGCCTCCAGCGGGCGCAGAACATCCGTAAGATCGGCTTCAACAGGGTTGACGACCTTGTTCATTGCAGGAAGCGCATGACGACTGGGCGCAATAATTTCATCCACGCGCGGATCGTCGATCAGTAAACGCAGCAGACAGGATCCTACCAGGCCGGTTGCGCCCGTCAGTAATACACGATTCATCTCAGAATATTCCCTGTTTCGCTGCCAGCCGTGCAAAATCTGGCCAATGTGAGCCGCCTGGCTTGCGTTCTCAGAATCGACGACCAAGCTTAACAGGTCATCAGGATAGCGCAGTATGCGCCTGACATACCTAAAGGAGAGTATAGATGAGCACCAAGATTGCGGTTCTGATCACCGATGAATTTGAAGACTCTGAGTTTACCTCGCCAGCCGAAGTCTACAAGCGTGCAGGCTATGAGGTGGTGACCATTGAGGAGCAGGCGGGTAAAACCGTCAAGGGCAAACAGGGCGATGCTGAAGTCACCATCGATCGCAGCATCGACGACGTTAGCCCGGCGGAATTTGACGCACTGCTGCTGCCAGGTGGACACTCGCCGGATGCACTGCGCGGTGACGACCGCTTTGTTGCCTTTACCAAAGACTTTGTGGCCAGCGGCAAACCCATCTTTGCCATCTGCCACGGGCCACAACTGCTGATCAGCGCAAACGGCGTTCGCGGTCGTAAAATGACCAGCGTGAAGGCCATTGCGATCGACCTGATCAATGCAGGTGCCGACTTCCGTGATGAGGAAGTGGTGGTTGACGCTGACAAGCTGGTCACCAGCCGTACGCCGGCGGATCTGCCTGCCTTTAACCGTGAGTCCCTGCGTATTCTGCAGGCACTGTAACGGTCCGCGCCCTTTTCCGCCAGGAAGGGGGCGCTTTATTTACGCCTCGCGTTGCCAGAGAATTTTTTTGCCGAAACCCAACGCATTGTCGGTCATTTTCAGCTCATCAAGCGTAATTTCCCATAGGGGCGCGGAAACCTTGCGCGAAACCGGGAAGCGACGTTGGTACGCGGTGCGCGCCTCAGACGCGTCTTCTTCGCTGAGCGGCCGGATATGACCCCGATACTGCACGCCTTTAATCAGCAGTACCGTCTTCGGCTGTCCGTTGATTGTCCCCGCCACGCGGTTATTTTTCATTGCTAACAGGCCATGGCGCGTATCCGACTCCGTCATGAGCCAGAAGGCCATGCGTGATTCATCAAACACGTAGTAGCAGTTTGCACACCACAGATCGTCGTCAGCACAGCAGCACAGGGACAGCACATGCTGCTTTTTCAGGTAGCGAACAAGATGGGCAAGGTCAGACACAATCAACTCCGGGTAAGGGCGACGGATAGCACGGCGCAAAGAAGCGCGCTACACTGCCGGGCGGGCATTTCTGGAACACATTATGAGTCAGCACTGGCAACTTTACCTGATACAAACGGCCGCAGGCATGCTGTATACCGGCATCACAACCGACGTTGTGCGCCGCCTTGGACAACATGCCTGTGGGCGCGGGGCCCGGGCCCTGCGCGGTAAGGGCCCATTGGCGCTGGTCTATGCCTGCGCGGCGGGCGACCGGTCGCAGGCCTCCGCACTGGAGTACCGGGTTAAGCAACTGACCCGTCAACGAAAACTACAGTTGGTTGCCGAGCAACCCGTAAGCCTTGAAGCATGGCTTAGCTCAGTTTATTAAACGGGGCTGAATACTCAATGCGTCCTTCAGCGCCGTCAAAGGCGTTGTCTGCCAGGGGGTAAACCTGGAAAGCGGCTTCGCTGTCTGGCCAGCGGCAGTGCAAACCGTGGCGTGCTGCAGGCTCAAAGCCCAGATGGTTATACAGCGCAGGATCGCCCAGCACCACAACTGCGCTGTAGCCAAACTCATTCAGCGTATCCAGACCTTCGTAGACCAGCTGTTTAGCGATGCCTTGACCGCGCAGGCTTTCATCCACGGCCAGCGGTGCCAGTCCGACCCAGTTGCGATCTTCGCCCTGCATGGTGACAGGGCTAAAGGCAGCATAGCCCAGCACCTGCCCTTCATCATCTGTGGCGACGACGCCCAGGGTCAACAGGCCATCTTCGCGTAGGGCCTGAGTCAGCTCGGCTTCGGCTGAGGTGGGAAAACAGCGTCGCAGCAATGCATCAATACCGGCGGCGTCTACGCCAATTTCCGTTCGTATTAACATGAGACACCCGCGCGTGCCTGTGCGGCTCTCGCGTCCTGTTGCATTGTTGTCTCCACTATTGCAGCCATCTGCTGGATGGCAGTACGTAACCCCTTGGGCATGGTGTCGAGTTCAATTGCATCCATTACGTTCTTAACCTCCAGTCCCAGTTCCGTATCCCCTTCAATCAGCAGTCTGCGCTGAAAGAAAAGCATGTCTGGATCCGCTTTGCGTGCTGCTACCAGCAACAAATCATTGGCGTTGCCCCGGAACCAGACATCTGCTTCGGTATTCTGCAACACCCTCAGTCGGCCACTTTTAAGCGTGGTGATCCACGTGAGATTAACATCGCTAATCTCAATACCCAAAAAGCGCCCGTGAAGAAAGTCTAACTCACCTTCGGCTAAAGCATGACGAAATTGCCAGTTTAAGAGTTGTTGCAAGGCCTGCTTCTTCAATATGAAAGGAGCAAGTGTTGCAGGTAAGCTAAGGATTCTGGGGCCGTTTTTGACTAAACTGGCAGATAACCGCTGGAACACGTTTTGCACTCCTGTCACAAAAAATTTTAGCTATATTGCCACAGAGTGCCATTCCCGCCTCCTTTGAGATCAATAAAACCTATCGTAAGCGGATTAAAAAAAAGCCAGACTCTCTCATCAATGACGGTTTCACTGCCCCAAATCAACATTTGCCCAAAGCGCCATGACTAGACTCGTGCTCCATCTGCATCACGAGAGGATTGAGTATGGAGCTGCTGTGTCCGGCCGGAAACCTGCCTGCGATACGAAGTGCGGTTGAAAATGGTGCCGATGCGGTTTATGTCGGACTGAAAGATGACACCAACGCGCGTCACTTTGCTGGATTGAATTTTACAGATAAGAAACTGCGCGAAGCGGCGTACTACCTTCATCAGCATCGCCGTAAGCTGCACGTGGCGATCAATACCTTTGCACATCCCGACGGCATGCCGCGCTGGCAGCGGGCCATTGATGTGGCGGCAGACAGCGGTGCTGATGCGCTGATCCTGGCGGATATTGCGACGCTGGAATATGCCACCGCACGCTATCCTCATATCGAACGTCATCTGTCAGTGCAGGCTTCCGCCACCAACCTTGAAGCCATTCGTTTTTATCATCGCCATTTCGATTTGCACCGCGTGGTGCTGCCGCGCGTCCTGTCGATTCATCAGGTAAAACAGCTGGCGCGCAGTACACCTGTTCCGCTGGAGGTCTTTGCCTTTGGCAGCCTGTGCATCATGGCCGAGGGCCGCTGCTATCTCTCCTCCTGGCTTACCGGTGAATCGCCAAACAGTAAAGGCGCCTGCTCGCCGGCGAAGTTTGTGCGCTGGCAGCAAACGCCGATCGGGATGGAGGTGCGGCTGAATGAGGTGTTGATTGACCGCTATCGCGCAGAGGAAAGCGCCGGCTACCCGACGCTGTGCAAAGGCCGTTATCAGGTTGACGACCAGCGCTATCACGTGCTGGAAGAGCCCACCAGTCTGAATACGCTTGAACTGTTGCCAGAGCTGATGCGGGCAAGGATTGCCTCCGTAAAAATCGAAGGCCGTCAGCGCAGCCCTGCCTACGTTTCCGATGTCGCCCGCGTCTGGCGTCAGGCTATCGATCGCTGTCAAGCTCAACCGGATGACTTTGAAGTGGCACAGCAGTGGATGAAGACGCTAGGGGCGCTGTCAGAAGGCACGCAGACCACCTTAGGCGCCTATCATCGTGACTGGCAGTGAGGAAAAACCATGAAATACTCTCTCGGCCCCGTGCTCTGGTACTGGCCCACCGCCACGCTGGAACATTTTTATCACCTCACTGCTGACAGTAGCGCTGACATTGTTTGTCTTGGGGAAGCCGTCTGCAGCAAGCGTCGCGCCACGCCTTTTGCCGCCTGGATGGATTTAGCACGCATGCTGTCAGCCCGTGGGAAGCAGGTGGTCATAAGCACGCTGGCTTTACTGCAATCGCCTTCTGAGCTTAAAGAGCTACAGCGCTATGTAGAGAATGGCGAGTTTATTATTGAGGCCAACGACCTGGGCACCGTGAATATGGCGGCAGAGCGCAGGCTGCCCTTCGTTGCGGGGCCCACGCTCAATGTTTATAACGCCGATGCGCTGCAGCTTTTAGTCAAAGAGGGCATGACGCGCTGGTGCTTGCCCGTTGAAATGCCGCGCGACTGGCTAGTGGAACTGCTCCAGCAGTGTGAGACAAGGGGCATCCGCCGGCAGTTCGAGGTGGAGGTGCTGGGTTATGGTCATTTGCCGCTGGCCCTGTCAGCCCGCTGCTTTACAGCACGTTCGGAGAATCGCGCCAAAGATGCCTGCGAAACCTGCTGTATTCATTATCCTCATGGACGCCGGGTTCTCTCACAGGAATCGCAACAGGTTTTTGTCCTGAACGGTATCCAGACCCTGAGCGGTTACTGCTATAACCTGGGGAACGATCTGGTTGGTATGCACAACTATGTCGATATCGTGCGGTTGTCACCTCAGGATGAGGAAACCTTAAGCCTGATTGACCGTTTCCGCGCAAATGAAGAGGGGCAGGCTCCCCTGGATCTGGCGAAAAATCGTGACTGTAATGGCTACTGGCGCAAACTGCCGGGCATGGTTTTGCAGGCTGGCGACTGAAAGGCACATACAGGCAACATAGGGCGAGTGTAAAAAGTTTTAATATAGCGGATGTTACGCGATACTTGATGGCGCAGGGTATGACACCTGCGCTATACACTCTGGAGTACTCATGTCTGAGAAAAAAAGCGTTCGACTCTCCGTACTCGATCTGGCCCCTGTTCCTCAGGGCGCCACGCCGCGAGATGCGTTTCACAACTCACTCGCGCTGGCGCGTCAGGCTGAAGCCCTGGGATTCGAACGTTACTGGCTGGCTGAACACCACAATATGACCGGCATTGCCAGTGCCGCCACGTCTGTGCTGATTGGCTATCTGGCCGCGAACACCACAACGCTGCGCCTGGGTTCGGGCGGCATCATGTTGCCGAATCACGCGCCGCTGGTGATTGCAGAGCAGTTCGGCACCCTGGCCTCGCTTTATCCTGATCGCATTGATCTGGGATTAGGGCGTGCACCAGGATCGGATCAGCGCACCATGCTGGCCTTACGTCGCAATTTGTCGGGCATTCAGGCTGATACGTTTCCGGACGATGTCGCTGAGTTGATCAGCTGGTTTGATGCAGAAGCCGACGCACAGCCACCTGTTCAGCCGGTGCCCGGTCTAGGCCTGAAAATTCCGGTGTGGCTGCTGGGTTCCAGCCTTTACAGCGCACAGCTCTCGGCCAAAATGGGCCTGCCGTTTGCGTTTGCCTCGCACTTTGCGCCGGACCAGCTGTTTCAGGCGCTGCATGTCTATCGCGAGAACTTTACGCCGTCAGCTCGCCTTGCAGAACCCTACGCCACGGTGTGCATCAATATCGTTGCAGCGGACACGGAACGTGACGCCCGTTTTCTGTTTACCTCCATGCAGCAGCAGTTTATTAATCTGCGCCGTGGTAAGCCGGGCCCGCTGCCTGCCCCAGTCCAGAATATGGACAGTCTGTGGTCACCGTCCGAACAGTATGGCGTACAGCAGGCGCTGAGCATGTCGCTGGTAGGGGATGTCGAGAAAGTGCGTCACGGGCTGGCTTCACTGCTGCGTGAAACCCAGGCGGATGAGATCATGGTTAACGGGCAGATTTACGATACCCAAGCCCGTCTGCACTCGTTTAAGCTGGCGATGGACGCTGCCCGCAGCCTGTAAAGCAGCAATCGCCCTTCTGGGATAAGCCAGAAGCAGCACAAAAAAAGGGAAGCCCGCAGGCTTCCCTTTTTATTACGACAATTTAGCTCGCTTACGCGTCACGACGACGTGGTGCGGCAGCACCGTCTTCACGACGTGGACCACGACCGCCTTCGCGGTTAAAGCTGCGTCCGCCTTCACGACCACCTTCACGGCGCTCAGAAGAGAAACGACGCTGGCCCTGACCTTCAGGACGCGGACCACGGCGCTCGCCAGCACCTGAACGACGCTCACCACGGCCACCTTCGTGCGGCTGTGCATCACCCAGCAGCTGCATATTCATCGGTTTGTTGAGAATACGCGTACGGGTAAAGTGCTGCAGGACATCGCCCGGCATGCCTTTCGGCAGTTCGATCGTCGAGTGCGTACCAAACAGTTTGATGTTACCGATGTAACGGCTGCTAATGTCGCCTTCGTTAGCGATCGCGCCAACGATATGACGGACTTCAACACCGTCATCACGGCCCACTTCAATACGATAAAGCTGCATGTCGCCAACATCACGACGCTCGCGACGTGGACGATCGCCATCACGGCTTTCACGTGGGCCACGTGAATCACGGCTGTCGCGACGGTCATCACGCTCACGGAATTCGCGGCGAGGAGGACGCGGTGCGTCAGCAGGTACGATCAGCGGACGTTCACCCTGTGCCATTTTCAGCAGGGCAGCAGCCAGCGTTTCGATATCCAGCTCTTCTTCAGGCTGCATCTTCGCCAGCAGTGCACGATACTGTTCCAGATCGCTGCTTTCCAGCTGCTGCTGCACTTTCGCGGCAAACTTAGCCAGACGACGCTGACCCAGCAGTTCTGCGTTTGGCAGTTCAACTTCTGGAATGGTCAGCTTCATGGTACGTTCGATATTACGCAGCAGACGACGCTCGCGGTTCTCTACGAACAGCAGTGCGCGACCTGCACGACCCGCACGACCGGTACGGCCGATACGGTGAACGTAAGATTCTGCGTCCATCGGAATATCGTAGTTAACCACCAGGCTGATACGCTCAACGTCCAGGCCACGGGCCGCAACGTCGGTAGCAATCAGGATATCCAGACGACCATCTTTCAGGCGCTCCAGCGTCTGCTCACGCAGTGCCTGGTTCATATCGCCGTTCAGTGCCGCACTGTTGTAACCGCTGCGCTCCAGCGCTTCAGCCACTTCCAGCGTAGCGTTTTTAGTCCGCACGAAAATGATCGCAGCATCGAAGTCTTCTGCTTCAAGGAAGCGAACCAGTGCGTCAGTTTTACGGCCGTAAGCCGTCCAGTAACTCTGGCTGATGTCTGGGCGCGTAGTCAGGCTCGACTGAATGCGCACTTCCTGCGGATCTTTCATGAAACGCTTGGTAATGCGACGAATCGCCTCTGGCATGGTGGCAGAGAACAGTGCGGTCTGATGACCTTCCGGGATCTGCGCCATGATGGTTTCAACGTCTTCGATGAAGCCCATGCGTAACATTTCATCAGCTTCGTCCAGCACCAGACCACGCAGGTTAGACAAATCTAACGTGCCACGTTTCAGGTGATCCAGCAGACGGCCTGGGGTACCTACGACAACCTGTGGACCCTGGCGCAGGGCGCGCAGCTGCACGTCATAACGCTGGCCGCCGTAAAGGGCAACCACGTTCAGACCGCGCATGTGTTTGGAAAATTCGGTCATCGCTTCAGCAACCTGAACCGCCAGTTCGCGGGTCGGTGCCAGCACCAAAATTTGTGGTGCTTTAATAGTAGGATCAATGTTGTTTAACAGCGGCAGAGAGAACGCTGCCGTTTTACCACTCCCGGTCTGCGCCATACCTAACACGTCACGGCCCGCCAGCAGGTGAGGAATACACTCAGCCTGGATTGGGGAAGGCTTTACGTAGCCCATACCATTCAGTGATTCAAGGATGTCGGCGTTCAGGCCAAGGTCTGCAAAAGTGGTTTGAATATCAGTCATGTAGTACACGTGCCTCGTTGATTGCGGCGGCCAGTCTACATAACTCGTCGTGAAAACTTTCAGTCATTTTCATCAAAAAGTGTGAACCGGCTCAAATTAGAAGTTTTGACGAACAGAAAAGCCCTCATCCCTGAAGATGATGACTTGACAGGTTTTACAGGCAAAAAAGTTCGTCAGCTATTGCTGGTCAGATTCTGATAAATCGTCTTGTGCCTGGCCGAGTTGCGCCAGTTCCAACAATGCGTATCGGTGTTCAACAAAGTTATTCACGTTGTTGGCAACCGCCAGTTTGAACAACGCTTCTGCGTTGTCCTTCTCCCCCAGACTTAGGTAATACTTACCTAAATAGAAGTTGGTTTCACTGAGATGTTCAGCGAGCGAGGTGTTATCCGTTGCGTCCGCCTTAAGACGTTCCATCAGTGTTGCTTCGCTGATGTCGCCCAGGTAGAACTCGACAATATTCCATCCCCATTGGTCCTTAACCGCTTTATCGTAACGCTGCTTGAGCGCCACTTTCGCTTTGTCAGCATCCATCCTGCTTTCAACCAGGTAGAGCCACAAGCTGCGGAAAGGATCGTTAGGATCGTCTTGATAAAACGCCAGCAGATCATCTTGCGCTAACTTGTATCGACCGCCGTAATAGAGGGCGATACCACGATTTAAATGCGCATAGTTGTAAGTTGGATCAAGCTCAAGTACAGAATCAAACGCTTCATAGGCGGCATCAAAGTTGCCCGCCTGCGTTAAGTATATACCAAGATAGTTAAATACTTCTGGCATATCTGGTCTTATAGACAGCGCTTGCGAAAAATCGTTCCGCGCTAATGCCCTCAGACCCAAACTATCATACAACACTCCGCGCTCATATAACAGCTGTGCGCGTTCATCATCGGTAAGGGCTCGACTGGCAAGAATTTGTTCCATGCGAGCCAGAATCACTTCCTGCTGCAGTGTGGGCTGTAAAGGTACTGCAAGAACTTCGTTCTTACGCCAATTGGAGTTGCTGCATCCTGCCAGCGTCAAAGCTGTCGCAACAAAACACCAGCGCAAAAAAGGCTTCATTTCCCACTCCCGAATACAAACATTGGGACAACCGTCCTGTCATCCGCCTGCTGTGCACAAGGATTCCTGCCCTCGCGATGACACAAAAGCCTCTCCCTGCCAGGCAAGGAGAGGCAAATCAGGAACGACTTATTCAGCGTCAGGTGCGCTCTCAGCTGCAACAGCTTCAGGCTTGGTTTCTGTCGCTTCTTTGATGCTCAGACGTACACGGCCTTGGCGATCAACTTCCATCACCTTCACCGGAACTTCCTGACCCATCTGCAGGTAGTCCGTCACTTTCTCAACGCGCTTGTCCGCGATTTGTGAAATGTGCACCAGACCTTCTTTACCCCCGCCGATAGCGACGAAGGCACCGAAATCGACGATGCGGGTCACTTTACCGCTGTAGATACGGCCCACTTCGATTTCTGCAGTGATCTCTTCGATACGACGAATGGCTTCTTTCGCTTTCAGACCATCAGTCGCTGCGATTTTCACCGTACCGTCATCTTCGATCTCGATAGTGGTGCCGGTTTCTTCGGTCAGCGCACGGATAACCGAACCGCCTTTACCAATCACATCTTTGATCTTGTCTGAACTGATCTTGATGGTGTAAATGCGCGGGGCGAACTCAGAGATTTCCTGACGCGGGGTGCTGATAGCCTGTTCCATCACGCCCAGAATGTGCAGACGTGCACCTTTGGCCTGATTCAGTGCTACCTGCATGATCTCGCGGGTGATGCCTTCAATTTTGATGTCCATCTGCAGTGCGGTAATACCATCACGGCTACCGGCCACTTTAAAGTCCATGTCACCCAGGTGATCTTCATCACCCAGAATGTCAGACAGAACAACAAACTTGTCGTCTTCTTTGACCAGGCCCATCGCGATACCGGCAACAGAGGCTTTGATTGGTACACCTGCGTCCATCAGTGCCAGAGAAGCACCGCAGACTGACGCCATGGACGATGAACCGTTTGATTCGGTGATTTCAGATACCACACGAACGGTGTAAGGGAACTCTTCCACTTTTGGCATCACGGCCAGCACGCCGCGCTTCGCCAGACGACCGTGACCAATTTCACGACGCTTAGGCGAGCCTACCATACCGGTTTCACCCACTGAGTACGGAGGGAAGTTGTAGTGGAACAGGAAGCTGTCGGTACGCTCACCCATCAGCTCATCCAGGTTCTGCGCATCGCGGGTAGTACCCAGCGTTGCGGTCACCAGCGCCTGCGTTTCACCACGGGTGAACAGGGCTGAACCATGAGTACGTGGCAGAACGCCCGTACGCACGTCCAGGCCACGGATCATGTCTTTTTCACGGCCATCAATACGTGGCTCGCCGTTCAGGATACGGGTGCGAACAACCGTCTTCTCCAGGCTGTGAACGATGTCGCCGATTTCGGCCGCATCCAGTGATTCGTCTTCCGCCAGTAGCGCAGCAATGGTTTCGTCTTTAATGACGCCAACCTGAGTGTAACGCTCTTGCTTATCAGTAATACGGTATGCATCGCTGATACGGGTTTCGGCCAGCGCCGCAACCCGTGAAATCAGTGCAGTATTTGCCGGCTCTGGCTGCCAGTCCCAACGCGGTTTGCCCGCTTCGGCAACCAGTGAGTTGATGTTTTCAATCACGACCTGCTGCTGATCGTGGCCAAACACCACCGCACCCAGCATCTGCTCTTCAGACAGGATTTCCGCTTCAGATTCCACCATCAGAACGGCGTTCTGTGTACCGGCAACCACCAGATCCAGACGGGAGGTTTTCAATTCGTCAGCCGTTGGGTTCAGCACGTACTGGTCGTTGATATAACCGACGCGTGCCGCACCGATAGGGCCGTTGAAAGGCAGACCTGACAGCGCCAGGGCTGCAGACGCACCGATCATGGCAACGATGTCCGGGTGAACCTGGGGGTTAACTGAAACAACGGTCGCAATAACCTGCACTTCGTTGACAAAACCTTCCGGGAACAGCGGACGCACTGGACGGTCAATCAGACGTGAAATCAGGGTTTCGCCTTCGCTTGGGCGACCTTCACGACGGAAGAAGCTGCCCGGGATACGACCAGCAGCGTAAGTACGCTCCTGATAGTTAACGGTCAGGGGGAAGAAGTCCTGGCCTGGCTTGGTTTTTTTCTGACCAACAACGGTAACGAAGACGGCAGTGTCGTCCATGCTCACCATGACCGCGGCTGTCGCCTGGCGAGCCATCATGCCGGTTTCCAGCGTGACGGTATGTTGACCATATTGGAATTTGCGTACGATCGGATTAAGCAAAATCAAAGTCCTTAACATCGGGGCAGTGCTATAGTGAGCCTGCCATTAATTACCGATCTCCGTTGCATCCTCGCGACTAATGACAACCCTTAACCGCCCCTGCGGTAAAAGCCTCTCATTAGCCGCGCGAACCTCTGCAAACAAAGATCACACCCAACAACAATACATGAGTTTGCTCAGGATTGCTGCGCATTGCTCGAAAAAAGGGGCCATAAAGGCCCCCTTTTCATGAAACTCGCACAAATCCGATCGCCAGATGGTTTTTAGCACACATAAGCGGCCTCCCTGACGATCCGATTTTAAGACTTAGCGACGCAGACCGAGGCTTTCGATCAGGCTGCTGTAGCGTGCAACGTCTTTACGCTTCAGGTAGTCCAGCAGCTTACGGCGCTGAGATACCATGCGCAGCAGACCGCGGCGGCTGTGGTGGTCTTTCTTGTGCTCAGAGAAGTGGCCCTGCAGATGGCTGATCTGCGCGGTCAACAGTGCAACCTGAACTTCAGTTGAACCGCTGTCGTTAGCACCACGACCATATTTAGCAACGATCTCTGCTTTAGCTTCTACGCTTAGAGACATAATAAACTCCAGTTAAATGAATGTATGGGCGCCGATCTCTAATTCAGCATCCCGCTTTAAAGCCGCGCTATTCTACTCTTCGCCAGAGGGCAACGCAAATGCCCAACGCGTAAAGCGCACAACTTAATCCTGATATTCCACCACTAAACGCCGTGGTGCAATCCGGCCATCGTCGGCAACTTCTGCCATACCGATAAATTTGCCTTCTTCGCCTTCGGTGACGCGAACCAGGCCCTGATTGGGTGCCTGACTGGCGTGCACAGGCTGGCCCTGCTTAAAGTAGGCTGCCACATCCGATGACAGGTTGACCGCTGGAAAATCCGCAGCCGGACTGTCCATCGGCAGCAACAGCGGATCAAGCTGTAACGTCAGATCCTCACCTGATGCGCTGGCGTTTGCCTGCAGTGTCTGCAGTTGATCAAGCGTGACCATTCTTTCAAAGGGATAGCGTGCCACCTGTAATCGGCGCAACATGATGACATGCGCACCGCAGCCAAGCTTCTCGCCCAGATCGTCAATGATGGTACGAATGTAGGTGCCTTTCGAGCAGTGAATTTCCAGCTCGAGTTCATTGCCCTGCCAGCGAATAAACTGCAATTCATATACGGTAATCGGTCGGGGCTCACGTTCGATCGTGATGCCTTCGCGCGCATATTCATACAGTTTCCGGCCCTGATGTTTCAGTGCTGAAAACATCGAAGGCACCTGCATGATGTCACCACGAAAACCGTTCAGTGCGGCTTCAAGGTCTGACTGCGTAAAGGTCACCGGACGCGTTTGCACCAGATTGCCATCCGCATCGGAGGTATCGGTGCGCTCACCCAGGCGGGCAATCACACGATAACGCTTATCGGAATCCAGTAAATATTGCGAGAACTTGGTGGCTTCACCCAGGCAGATTGGCAACATGCCCGTCGCCAGCGGATCAAGTGCACCAGTATGGCCTGCACGGTTAGCATTAAAAATGCGCTTAACCTTTTGCAGGACATCATTGGATGACATGCCTTGTGGCTTGTCCAGCAACAAAACGCCATGGACGTCGCGTCCGCGACGACGAGGACGACTCATTACGCCTCCTCGTCATCGTCCGTGGCGTCAGGACCACGACGCTCAACGTCTTTTTTCACCACGTTGGTGACGAGGTTCGACATGCGCATCCCTTCGATCAACGAGTTGTCGTAGAAGAAAGTCAGCTCCGGCACGATACGCAGGCGCATGGCTTTGCCCAGCAGCGTGCGGATATAGCCAGAGGCTTCTTTTAAGGCTTTCAGGCCATTTTTGACGGCTTCTTCATCTTTATCATTGAGGAAGGTGACAAACACTTTGGCATACGCGAGGTCACGAGATACCTCAACGCCAGAAACGGTCACCATCATGCCAAGACGTGGATCTTTGATCTCACGCTGCAGGATCATCGCAATCTCTTTTTGCAGCTCCTGTGATACACGCTGCGGACGGCCAAATTCTTTCGCCATTTTTATATCTCCCAAATAATTCGGGAGGCCAGCGGCCTCCCAAATTGCATCATCAACGCCAGGACTTAAGCGATGGTGCGTTTAACTTCAATCACTTCGAAGACTTCGATCATATCGCCGACACGAACGTCATTATAGTTCTTCACGCCGATACCGCACTCCATGCCATTACGCACTTCGTTCACGTCATCTTTAAAGCGACGCAGTGATTCCAGTTCACCTTCGTAAATCACCACGTTATCGCGCAGTACACGGATTGGGTTGTGACGCTTGATGTTGCCTTCCGTCACCATACAACCTGCGATTGCACCAAATTTCGGCGATTTGAACACGTCACGCACTTCAGCCAGACCGATAATCTGCTGTTTGTACTCAGGTGCCAGCATACCGCTCATCGCAGCTTTCACTTCGTCAATCAGGTTATAGATGACGGAGTAGTAGCGCAGATCCAGGCTTTCAGCATCGATGACGCGACGCGCGGACGCATCGGCACGGACGTTAAAGCCAAGGATAATCGCGTTAGATGCGGCAGCCAGTGTCGCGTCGGTTTCGGTGATCCCACCTACGCCTGAACCGACAATCTTCACCTTCACTTCGTCGGTGGAGAGTTTCAGTAAGGAGTCGGAGATCGCTTCCACAGAACCCTGTACGTCGGCTTTCAGCACGATATTCAGTTCGGACACTTCGCCTTCGGTCATGTTCGCAAACATGTTTTCCAGCTTAGATTTCTGCTGACGTGCCAGTTTCACTTCGCGGAATTTGCCCTGACGATACAGTGCCACTTCACGGGCTTTCTTCTCGTCACGCACCACGGTCGCTTCATCACCTGCCGCCGGAACACCGGACAAGCCGAGGATCTCAACCGGGATAGACGGACCCGCTTCCATCACTTCGCGACCCAGTTCGTCACGCATCGCACGCACGCGGCCGTATTCAAAGCCACACAGAACGATATCGCCTTTGTTTAGCGTACCTTCACGTACCAGAACGGTCGCAACCGGACCACGACCTTTGTCGAGGAACGATTCGATGACAACGCCGCTGGCCATACCGGCACGGATAGCCGTCAGTTCAAGCACTTCAGCCTGCAGCAGAATCGCGTTCAGCAGGTCGTCAATGCCGGTACCGGCTTTCGCAGAGACGTTAACGAACATGTTTTCGCCGCCCCACTCTTCCGGAATAATTCCGTACTGGGTCAGTTCGTTCTTAACACGATCCGGATCGGCTTCTGGCTTATCGCACTTGTTCACGGCAACCACAACCGGCACTTTGGCGGCTTTGGCGTGCTGAATTGCTTCGATCGTCTGTGGCATCACGCCATCATCAGCCGCAACGACGAGGATAACGATATCCGTTGCCTGCGCACCACGTGCACGCATCGCGGTAAACGCGGCGTGGCCCGGGGTATCCAGGAAGGTGATCATGCCGTTATCAGTTTCGACGTGGTATGCACCGATGTGCTGTGTAATCCCGCCCGCTTCGCCAGAGGCGATTTTGGTCGAGCGGATGTAATCCAGCAGTGAGGTTTTACCGTGGTCAACGTGGCCCATAATGGTCACGACCGGCGCACGCGCTTCCTGCGCTGCATCGGTATCACGATCGTCCATTACCGCTTCTTCCAGCTCGTTTTCACGACGAAGGGTCACTTTGTGGCCCATTTCTTCGGCAACCAGCTGTGCGGTTTCCTGGTCGATAACCTGGTTGATGGTCGCCATGGCGCCCATCTTCATCATCGCTTTAATGACCAGAGAACCTTTAACGGCCATTTTGTTAGCCAGTTCAGCAACGGTGATGGTTTCGCCAATCACCACGTCGCGGTTAACGGCCTGAGCAGGCTTGTTGAAGCCCTGCTGCAGCGCGCTTGGCTTGCGATGCTTACCGCCTTTACCGCCACGAACCTGCGCACGGGCTTCTTCGCGATCGGTTTTGGCTTCAGAATGCTTGTTGCCTTTCTTAACCGGACGCGCGGCTTTCGCACTGCGCGTACGGGCACGGCCAGCTTCGACCTGACGATCGTTCTCGTCTTCTGCCTGGCGGGCATGCGTAGAGGTGGTAACGTGGTAGTCGCCCTTATCCTCTTCTTCCGGCTTTTCCCATTCAGCCGCTTTTTCTTCGGCTAAACGACGGGCTTCTTCCGCGGCGAGGCGGGCAGCCTCTTCCAGCTTACGGCGCGCTTCTTCTTCCGCTTTACGCTTCAGTTCGGCGGCTTCCGCTTCACGACGTGCTTTATCGGACTGGGCGGCCTTGGTCACTTCGTCGGTAGGTTGATTAGTCACTTTCTCATTTTCCGCTGCTGCACGCTTGGCCTTTTCAGCGGCTTCGCGCCTGGCTTTCTCTTCGGCTTCACGTTGCGCTTTCTGTTCCGCTTCACGACGCGCTTGTTCAGCGGCCTCGCGTTGCGCCTGCTCTTCCGCTTCACGCTGTGCCTCAGCTTCCGCTTCTGCCTGAGCTTGCTCAGACTCTGCATCACCTTTCACGTACGTACGCTTTTTGCGGACTTCGATTTGCACCGACTTACTTTTACCCCCGGTGCCAGGAATATTCAAGGTGCTACGCGTTTTGCGCTGCAATGTCAGTTTGCCTGAACCGGCCTGACCATGCTTCAGGTGAGACAGTAAGGTTTCTTTCTCGTGCTGGGTCACCGCATCATTTTCAGACTTTGGGATCCCCGCATCAGCAAACTGCTGTACCAGGCGATCGACCGAAGTCTGAATTTCTGCTGCCAGCGATTTTACGGTTACATCTGTCATGCTGTTCCTTCCTGTTATTACGCGTCATCGCCGAACCAGCAGATATTGCGTGCGGCCATAATCAGCGCGCCAGCTTGCTCATCAGTCAGCCCTTCAATATCCGTCAGGTCGTCAACACCTTGCTCGGCGAGATCTTCCAGCGTGCAAACGCCTTTCGATGCCAGACGGAAAGCCAGTGCACGATCCAGACCTTCAAGATTCAGGAGGTCTTCTGCAGGTTCCTGGTTACCCAGGCTCTCTTCTTTTGCCAGTGCCAGGGTGGTTAACGCATTTTTTGCTCGTTCACGCAGGGCTTCAATGGTCTCTTCGTCGAGGCCGTCGATTTCCAACAGCTCGTTGATTGGCACATAGGCCAGTTCTTCCAACGTTGAGAAGCCCTCTTCCACCAGAATGGTGGCGAACTCTTCGTCGATGTCGAGATGTTTAGTGAACATATCGATCGCCGCATGGGCTTCAGCCTGATGCTTGGCCTGCAGATCATCGACGGTCATCACGTTCAGCTCCCAGCCACTCAGCTGTGAAGCCAGACGCACGTTTTGGCCATTACGGCCGATCGCCTGGGCCAGATTGCCAGCCTCAACAGCGATATCCATCGTGTGGTTATCTTCATCAACCACGATTGACGCCACATCGGCCGGAGCCATGGCGTTAATCACAAACTGTGCCGGGTTATCGTCCCACAGCACGATATCGATGCGCTCGCCGCCCAGCTCACTGGACACTGCCTGAACACGCGCACCGCGCATACCCACACAGGCACCGACGGGATCGATACGTTTGTCATTGGTTTTAACTGCAATTTTGGCACGCGAACCCGGATCGCGGGCAGCGGCTTTAATTTCAAGCACTTCTTCGCCAATTTCTGGCACCTCAATGCGGAACAGTTCGATCAGCATTTCAGGTTTAGAACGCGTCACAAACAGCTGCGCGCCGCGTGCTTCAGGACGCACGGCGTACAAAACGCCGCGGATACGGTCGCCCGGGCGGAAGTTTTCACGTGGCAGCATGTCTTCACGCAGGATCACGGCTTCAGCATTATTGCCCAGGTCCAGCGAGATGTTGTCGCGGTTAACTTTTTTCACCACACCCGTGATGATTTCGCCTTCCTGCTCGCGGAACTGGTCTACCACCATCGCACGTTCGGCTTCGCGGACTTTTTGTACGATAACCTGCTTCGCGGTCTGCGTCGTGATACGGTCAAACGTAACAGATTCAATCTGGTCTTCTACGTAGTCGCCCAGATTGAGAGATTCGTCTTCGTAGCGCGCCGCATCAAGCGTTATTTCGCGCGTAGGCTGCGTAACCTGTTCTACGATTTCCCAACGGCGGAACGTGTCGAAGTCGCCGCTTTTACGGTCGATGCTGACGCGTACGTCAATTTCCTGCTCGTACTTTTTCTTGGTCGCAGTCGCCAGCGCGCTCTCCAGCGCTTCGAAGATTTTCTCACGCGGCAGGGCTTTTTCGTTAGAAACGGCTTCTACAACAGCTAAGATCTCTTTGTTCATCCTGGTTAGCCTCAATCCGGACTTTTAAAAGTGGGGGACCAGGTTCGCTTTCTGAATATTACTCAGCGCGAACACCTCGTCGTTACCCTCAACGTTTACCGTTATCATCTCGCCCTCAACAGATTTGATGATTCCCTGCCATTTACGGCGGTTTTGAACGGCCATACGCAGCACCAGGCTCACCTCATCGCCGGTAAAGCGTGCATAATGTTCTGCAGTGAACAGAGGACGATCGAGCCCCGGTGAGGACACTTCAAGGTGGTAAGGCACCGTGATGGGATCTTCCACATCCATCACCGCACTCACCTGGTGGCTGACGTCCGCGCAATCGTCAACATTGATGCCATCTTCACTATCAATATAGATGCGCAGGGTTGATGTGCGACCACGAACGAATTCAATTCCGACCAGTTCGTAGCCGAGCGCTTCTACCGGAGCAGATACCAACTCTGTCAATTTTTGCTCTAATGTGGACAAGCCCACCCCCAAGACATAAAAAAAGGGCCTATAGCCCAGTATTACGATTCGCTAATAACAAAAAACCCCGAATAGTCGGGGCTTTTTATCACTGGACCCTGTATGCCGCATTGCGGCCCGGACGCCCATCCAAAAGAATTTTTTTCAAAACTCGCTGCTTATGCGCCCGTCGATGCATACAGTATATTTGAAAAAGAACTCTAAGGGAAAGTGGTTGCGGGGGCCGGATTTGAACCGACGACCTTCGGGTTATGAGCCCGACGAGCTACCAGGCTGCTCCACCCCGCGTCCGAAAACGTGGCGAATATTACGCCGAACATGCATAAAATGCAAGTAATACTAAGATTTGGTACCGAGGACGGGACTTGAACCCGTAAGCCCTTTCGAGCACTACCACCTCAAGGTAGCGTGTCTACCAATTTCACCACCTCGGTACTGCACTGACTGCGACGCTGTTCTGCCGCTTTTGTCTGACGCTATTTTGCTGCTATTAGTGCGGGATATCATTGCCCGGCGTAGCCGGTTTAGCTGGCTGAGTCTGCTGTTGAGACTGAGCTGGCGCAGTGAGGTTTTCCCACTCGCTTCCTTTGGACGTCTTATTACTGTTCAGGTTACCCAGAATCAGGCTAATCACGAAAAACAGCGTCGCCAGTACTGCGGTCATGCGAGTCATAAAGTTACCCGACCCGTTAGAACCAAACAGCGTGCCAGACGCGCCTGCACCGAATGATGCTCCCATATCAGCGCCTTTGCCTTGCTGCAGCATAATAAGACCGACAAGGCCAATCGCTACAATAAGGAAAACAACTAACAGAGCTTCGTACATAATCAACCTGTTTCCTTGCGCGTAATCCGCACAGTTAAAGCTTCAACCAATATGACGGGGGGTATGTTCATCACCCATCAGAAGCGGGTGTGAATACTAACCAATGGCGCATACCTCTGCAAGTGCAATTTAGCTGTCGCAGGCTGATTGCAGAAAAAAGCGCCATTACGATGATTTTACAGGCAGGAACAGCACGCCGTCCCGGCCTGTCACCTGCATCAGACCGCTTTCACCGCATCCGCAATTTGGTTGGCCAGCGCCGTGACCTGGGCTGCATCCTCGCCTTCTACCATCACGCGGATTAACGGCTCCGTACCGGATTTACGCAGCAACACGCGCCCACGGCCGGCCAGGGTTTTCTCCACGTCCTGCGCCACGGTTTTCACTGTTTCGCTTTCGAGAGGATCGTGTTCACCCGTAAAGCGCACGTTGACCAGCACCTGAGGCAGCATCTTCATCCCTGTACACAGGTCATGCAGGCTCATGTGATTGCGCACCATCGCAGTAAGCACTTGCAAACTTGCTACAATCCCATCACCGGTAGCGATTTTATCCAGCAGAATCACGTGGCCTGAGTTTTCAGCGCCGAGCCGCCAGCCTTTTTCCTGTAATTTTTCGAGCACATAGCGGTCACCCACTTTCGCCCGCACAAAAGGAATGCCCAACTGCTTCAGCGCCAGTTCCAGCCCCATATTACTCATCAGCGTGCCGACAACGCCGCCGCGCAGTTGCCCCTGACGCAGGCCTTCACGGGCAATGATATACAGAATCTGATCGCCATCGACCTTCTCGCCCAAGTGGTCGACCATCATGATGCGATCGCCATCGCCATCATAGGCCAGGCCGATGTCCGCCTTCTCGGCCAGAACGCGCTGCTGCAGCATTTTCAGATCGGTCGCACCGCACTCTTTGTTGATGTTCATGCCATCAGGTTGTACACCAACAGCAATCACCGTTGCGCCCAGCTCACGCAGGACATTCGGCGCGATGTGGTAGGTGGCGCCATTTGCACAGTCCACCACAATTTTCAGGCCACTCAGGCTCAGCTCACTTGGGAAGGTACCCTTACAAAACTCAATGTAACGGCCGGCGGCATCCACAATTCGGCTGGCGCGCCCCAGCAGGGATGATTCCACACAGGTCAGCGGCTTTTCCATTTCCAGTTCAATCGCTTCTTCGACATCATCAGGTAGCTTGGTGCCTTCGGCTGAGAAGAACTTAATGCCGTTGTCGTCAAACGGGTTATGTGAGGCGGAAATAACAATACCGGCCTCAGCGCGAAACGTGCGGGTCAGATAGGCAATGGCAGGCGTCGGCATTGGGCCGGTAAACGCCGCTGACAGCCCTGCGGCGGCCAGTCCTGCCTCCAGTGCAGATTCCAGCATATAGCCCGAAATGCGGGTATCTTTGCCGATAATGATTTTTTTTGAGCCGTGGCGCGCCAGCACTTTGCCCGCGGCCCAGCCGAGCTTTAACACAAAATCAGGGGTAATCGGAGACTCTCCCACTTTGCCGCGAATGCCATCTGTACCAAAATATTTACGATTACTCATGCTCTATCATCCTTTAGCTCTTTGTGTCGCCTCGACCACCCGCATCGCCTCGACCGTTTCTTTTACATCATGAACGCGAATAATGCGGGCTCCCTGCATGGCGGCGATTACCGCACAGGCCAGGCTGCCCGTCAGACGCTGGCCAGGCCCGACATTCAGCAGCTGGCCGATCATTGATTTCCGTGACATGCCAACCAGCAGCGGCAGACCAAAATGGTGAAATTCGCTGAGTCGAGCCAACAGTTCATAATTGTGGCTGAGATTCTTACCGAAACCGAAGCCCGGGTCGAGCAGCAGATTCTCTTTTTTTATTCCGGCCGCCTCGCAGCGGGCAAGTTGCTCAACGAAGTAAGCATCCACTTCGCTGACAATATCTTGATAGGCCGGTGCCTGCTGCATGGTACGTGGCTCGCCCTGCATATGCATCAGGCAAACCGGTAATCCCGTTGCCGCCGCCGCGGCGAGCGCGCCTGGTTCAGACAGCGAGCGCACGTCATTGATGATATGCGCCCCCACTCTGGCGGCTTCAGTGATCACATCTGCCTTTGAGGTATCCACTGAGATCCAGACTTCAAAGCGCTGTGCGATGGCTTCCACCACGGGGATGACCCGCTCAAGTTCTTCCTCAACGCTGACCTCATCCGCGCCGGGACGTGTAGACTCGCCACCCACGTCAATGATGGTTGCGCCGGCATTCACCATTTCGTTGGTATGTGTGAGTGCATCCACTAACGCATTGTGTTTACCACCATCCGAAAAAGAGTCCGGCGTGACGTTAAGAATGCCCATCACATGTGGAAATGACAAATCGAGATGGGAATCACGGGCGAACAATTTCATGGTGATCTACTCCTTGTAGTGCAATGTATAGATGTAAAAAACCCCGGACCAGCCGGGGTTTTATTAAAAGACGTGAAGTCTTATTTGTCGAACTGTTCTGACATGGTGTTGCCTGGATTTGGCGTACGCGGTTCATCGACCGGACGCGGTGCCTTTGGCGTGCCATTGTTGTCAGAATTACTGCTGGTGCCGGGATCTTCCCAGCCCGCAGGCGGACGCACTTCACGGCGTGCCATCAGGTCGTCAATCTGCGGTGCGTCAATGGTTTCGTACTTCATCAGCGCATCTTTCATCGCATGAAGGATATCCATGTTTTCACCCAGAATCTGACGCGCACGCTGGTAGTTTGTATCAATCAGGTGTTTGACTTCCTGATCGATAATACGCGCGGTTTCATCTGACATATGCTTGGCTTTCGCCACAGAACGGCCGAGGAACACTTCACCGTCTTCTTCTGCATACAGTAACGGACCGAGTTTTTCAGAGAAGCCCCACTGGGTCACCATGTTACGTGCCAGGTTAGTCGCCACTTTGATGTCGTTTGATGCGCCGGTTGAGACATGCTCAACACCGTAGATGATTTCTTCTGCCAGACGACCACCGTACAGGGTCGAAATCTGACTTTCCAGTTTCTGACGGCTGGCGCTAATGGCATCGCCTTCAGGCAGGAAGAAAGTCACACCTAATGCACGACCGCGCGGGATAATGGTCACTTTATGCACCGGATCGTGCTCCGGCACCAGGCGACCAATAATGGCGTGACCGGCTTCGTGATAAGCCGTGGACTCTTTCTGCGCTTCCGTCATCACCATGGAGCGGCGCTCTGCGCCCATCATGATCTTGTCTTTGGCTTTTTCGAATTCAACCATCGATACAACACGCTTGTTGCTGCGGGCAGCAAACAGCGCGGCTTCGTTGACCAGGTTAGCCAAATCGGCACCTGAGAAGCCCGGCGTACCGCGCGCAATGATTGCCGCGTCAATATCCGTTGCTAATGGCACGCGGCGCATGTGCACTTTCAGGATCTGCTCACGGCCACGCACGTCTGGCAAGCCAACAACAACCTGACGGTCAAAGCGGCCCGGACGCAGCAACGCGGGGTCAAGCACGTCTGGACGGTTGGTTGCGGCAATCACGATGATGCCTTCGTTGCCTTCAAAACCGTCCATCTCAACCAGCATCTGGTTCAGGGTTTGTTCACGTTCATCGTGACCGCCACCTAAACCGGCACCACGCTGACGACCGACCGCATCGATTTCATCGATAAAGATAATGCACGGTGCCGCCTTCTTGGCCTGTTCAAACATATCGCGCACACGAGATGCACCGACACCGACGAACATTTCAACAAAGTCAGAGCCCGAAATGGTAAAGAATGGCACTTTCGCTTCACCGGCAATCGCTTTTGCCAGCAAGGTTTTACCGGTACCCGGCGGGCCAACCATCAGCACGCCTTTCGGAATTTTACCGCCGAGCTTCTGAAAGCGGCTCGGCTCACGCAGGTATTCAACCAGCTCACCGACTTCCTCTTTCGCTTCGTCGCAGCCTGCAACGTCAGCAAAAGTGGTTTTAATCTGATCTTCCGTCAACATACGGGCTTTGCTTTTACCAAAGGACATCGCGCCTTTGCCACCGCCGCCCTGCATTTGACGCATGAAGAAAATCCACACACCAATCAGCAGTAACATTGGGAACCATGAAATGAAGATAGATGCCAGCAGGCTCGGCTCTTCAGGTGGTTCACCAACCACTTTGACGTTCTTGGTCAACAGGTTATCGAGTAACTTGGGGTCATTGACAGGAATGTAAGTGGTGTATTTATTGCTGTCTTTTTTGATAACGTTAATTTCACGCCCGTTAATACGTGCCTCGCGGACCTGATCCTGGTTCACTTCCGACAGGAAGGTTGAATAATCAACCCTACGGCCATTCGACTCGCTGGGCCCAAAGCTCTGGAAGACCGACATCAGTACGACCGCGATGACTAGCCAGAGAATCAGGTTTTTCGCCATGTCACTCAAGGGATTAACCTCATATTACAACGGTGTTAACAGATAGCGTAGGGTACTATAGATCCTTCGTACATGGAATCGCAGCAGGAATGCCGTGTTATCCATTACGTCAGTTACAGTTTGCGCCCAGTCGCCACAATATAAACTTCACGTGAACGTGAACGTGAAGCGTCAGGCTTACGTATTTTCACTTTCGTAAACAGGGAGCGAATTTCCCGCAGGTATTCATCAAAGCCATCTCCCTGGAACACTTTCACAACAAAACTGCCGCCGGGAGCCAAAATATCACGGCACATATCCAACGCCAGCTCAACCAAATACATCGACCGGGGAATATCTACGGCAGGTGTACCACTCATATTCGGTGCCATATCCGACATGACGACCTGGACCTTCTGCTCGCCCACACGTTCAAGTAACGCTTTGATCACCGATTCTTCACGAAAATCACCTTGAAGGAAATCGACACCAACAATAGGATCCATCGGCAGAATATCACAAGCGATGACGCGACCTTTGGACCCAATTTGCTGTACCACATATTGCGACCAGCCACCGGGGGCAGCACCCAGATCTACCACGGTCATCCCGGGTTTGAAAAGCTTGTCACCCTGTTGGATTTCATCAAGTTTAAACCAGGCGCGCGAACGCAACCCTTTTTTCTGTGCCTGGAGCACGTATTTATCGCTAAAGTGTTCCTGTAGCCAGCGGCTGGAGCTGGCTGAACGCTTTTTACCGGTCATAAAATTTCCAACTAAATCGTCATCGTAGCGATAAATCTGCACGCGATAGGCTGCGTCGATTTGGCGATATACCCGAGATGGCGGTAGAATGAACCGTTTTCAATCCCCGAGTAAGTAAATAATACGATGAATCTAAGTACCAAACAAAAACAGCACCTCAAAGGCCTCGCCCATCCGCTCAAGCCAGTCGTCATGCTCGGAGGCAATGGCCTGACCGAAGGTGTGCTGGCTGAGATTGAACACGCGCTGGAACATCACGAATTGATCAAGGTGAAAATTGCCTCTGAAGAACGTGAAACCAGGCAGCTGATCGTTGAAGCTATCGTGCGTGAAACCCGTGCCAGCAACGTTCAGGTCATTGGCAAAACGCTGGTGCTGTATCGCCCCGCTAAAGAGAGCAAAATTTCTCTGCCACGCTAAGTGGGCAAAGAAAGTGCCATGCTCTTACATGGGATAAAAGGCCGCAGCGCGGCCTTTTTCCTTTCTTTACACTGTACGGCAATGCTTTTCAGACAATTGCACCCTGTCAGATGTACTCCACCTTCAGGATTTCGTACTCGACATCGCCGCCTGGCGTTTTGATAATCGCCACGTCATCGGCTTCTTTCCCCACCAGGCCCCGGGCCATCGGCGAGTTAACAGAAATCAAATTCTGTTTAAAATCTGCTTCATCATCACCCACGATGCGATAGGTAAACTCTTCATCCGTGTCCACGTTCAACACGGTCACCGTTGCGCCAAAAATCACGCGGCCGGTTTTCGGCATCTGAGTGACGTCAATGACCTGCGCATTAGAGAGTTTGGCTTCAATCTCCTGAATGCGTCCCTCACAGAACCCCTGTTCTTCACGCGCGGCGTGGTATTCGGCGTTCTCTTTCAAATCGCCGTGCTCGCGGGCCTCCGCGATGGAGGCAATAATGCGCGGGCGCTTCACCGTTTTCAGCTCATGCAGCTCTTCGCGCAGCCTTTCAGCGCCTCTTAACGTCATCGGAATCTGGTTCATTTTAGCTCCTCGTCATCATTCCTGTTTCACGGTGCATCCTGACCGGTGACTGCAGAAAAAAGCGTTCTGCGGCGCAAGACCTCGTTTTGCAAATAAAAGAAGACTGACCCGGAAAGTGTTCCAGGCCAGAAAAGGTTTTGCAATTTGATACGTATTTTAACCCAGAGTTCCCTGCGGGTCATCGTTTACTTTCCACCGTCCAGGGACGTAGTATTGTCGCCTTCACCTGTCAGTTGCCGCGAGATTATGCGATTTTCACGACTTGTTACCGGATTAACCTGTGCTTTTATGCTGCAGGCACAAGCAGCGCCAGTTGATGAATACATGCAATATCTGCCAGATGGTGCCAATCTGGCTTTGCTGGTGCAAAAAGTGGGCGCATCCACGCCAATTATCGATTACCACGGGAAACAGATGGCACTTCCCGCCAGTACCATGAAAGTGATCACCGCACTGGCGGCATTGCTGGAACTGGGCGGTGATTACCGTTTTCAAACCACCTTTGAAACCAAGGGCGCGCTGGTCGATGGCACGCTTAATGGTGATTTAGTTGCCCGGTTTGCTGGCGATCCCACGTTGGGTCGTCAGGATCTGCGGAATATGGTCGCGGCGTTAAAAAAACAAGGCATCACCCACATCAAAGGTAATCTGGTCATCGATACCTCGGTGTTTGCCAGCCATGATGCGGCGCCTGGCTGGCCGTGGAATGACATGACCCAGTGCTTTAGCGCACCGCCGGCGGCGGCGATTGTGGATAAAAACTGCTTTTCGGTTTCACTCTACAGTGCCGACAAACCGGGCGAAAATGCCTTTATCCGTATTGCGTCCTACTACCCGGCTCACATGTTAAGCCAGGTGCGAACGATTGGGCGCAACAGCGGCGAGGGACAATACTGCGAGCTGGACGTGGTGCCAGGCGAGCTGAACCGCTACACCTTAACCGGCTGTATGCGTCAGCGTAGCGATCCGCTTCCTTTAGCCTTTGCGGTTCAGGATGGCGCGGCCTGGGCAGGCGAAATCCTGAAAGCCGAACTGCGTTCCGCCGGTATTGATTACAGCGGCCATCTGCTGCGTCAGACGCAGGTGACCGAACCGGGCACCGTGCTGGCATCAACACAGTCAGCGCCGCTGCATACGCTGCTGCATATGATGCTGAAGAAGTCCGACAATATGATTGCCGACACGGTGTTCCGCACCATTGGTCATCATTACTTCAACGTACCGGGCACCTTCCGCGCAGGGTCAGATGCGGTTCGCCGCATCCTGCGTGAAAAAGCCAATATTGATTTGGGTAACAGCATCCAGGTGGATGGCTCGGGCCTGTCACGTCACGATCTGATCTCCCCCGCCACCATGATGCAGGTGCTGCAATATATTGCGCAGAACGACAGCAAACTGGATTATATTTCGATGCTGCCGCTGGCCGGACACGATGGTACGCTGCAGTACCGTGGCGGCCTGCACGAAGCCGGTCTGGATGGCAAGGTCTCGGCAAAAACCGGTTCACTGCAAGGCGTATATAACCTTGCAGGCTTTATCACCACCTCCAGTGGGGCACGCGTGGCGTTTGTGCAGTTTCTTTCTGGCTATGCGGTTCCACCGCAGGATCAGCGCACACGCCGTATTCCGCTGGTGCGGTTTGAAAGCCGGCTCTATCGCGATATTAATAAGAATTACTGATTTATGTGATGAAGAGCAGCGGGCGAGCACCTGCTGCTTTTTTTTATTATCGCCAAAAAGTCAGGGGTAACGCCTCGGCTTCAGGCGCGCAACAACCTGTTCAGGATAGCTTCGCCTGTGCACCAGGTCGCATCACCACTGGCCGCATGGCTTTTCTTATGCCCGGCTCTCGCGGAATCGGCACTTGTTTAGTGGGTTATCTGCGCCCCGCCTCACGCTGGCACTCTGGGTAATCGCATAAATTTTCTTAACCGACCCCTCCCGGATTCAGGGACGCTAACGGGGATCGCAGGCAGAGGCGGCAACGTCCTGTCGCCCGGCCCAGTGAACACCTTTCTTTTACCCTTGAGATGCCATGCTGATGTAAAACAGGACAGCCGTGGGCGGTTATCACTACGCTAATTCTTTCGCCTCTGCGTTACGTCACGTGACATCGTCGTGTGGAAGGCGATGACGCAGCCCTGGGGCGCCTGACAATGTCAACGCTCTGGAAACGCGTGGTCTGTCTGGATGCGCCCAATGCGCAGAGCACGCATACGCTGATAGTGCATGTAGACATCATTTTTACCGCAGTGGGTGATGCCTATCCTGAAACCGCCATGCCAGTAGACAGCCGCACTCGGCAGCCCTTTGGCCAGCTGCACGGCAGTGCCTCAGTAGTGTTAGCCGAAACCCCGGACTCTGTGGCGGGTTATCTGGCATCAGAGGATGGCTGCCGCGTGGCGGGCATCGAAGTAAATGCCAGCCATCATCGGGCCGTTTCAGGTGGGCGGGTGCGCGGTATCTGTCGTCCGCTGGATGTGGGGAAGCGGAACCAGACGTGGCAGAGTAGGATTCGTCACGATCAGGATAAATTATGCTGTCGCGCACGGTTTACCGTTGCGGTGCTGGCGCAGCCCTGAAAGAAATCTGCCCCCGTTCCGGTGGAAAGGGGGCAGTCATAAGCGGTCTAGCGCTGGTAGATGATTTCGACGCCTTCGTCGTCATCTTCATCCCAATCGTCATCCCACTCTTCATCTTCTTCAACCGCCGCGGTTTCAATGGCTTCTTTGTGGTAATCGTCCCACATGAACTCCACTTTCTCCGGCTGTTTTTCTTCAACGTCAGCTTCTTTCGGATTGGCGTTGATAAAACTCATGACGTCCCAGCACAGGTCGGTTACGCCCTGACGGCTGGCGGCAGAGATAAGATAGTATTTATCTTCCCAACCCAGCGCCTCAGCAATGGCTTTTGCACGCGCCTGAGCTTCTTCTTCATCAATAAGATCGACTTTGTTAAATACCAGCCAGCGCGGCTTGTTAAACAGCTTATCGCTGTATTTCTCCAGCTCAGCCAAAATAATACGGGCGTTCTCAACCGGATCGCTCTCGTCAATGGGCGCAATGTCGATAAGGTGCAGCAGCACGCGGCAGCGTTCCAGGTGCTTCAGGAAGCGAATACCTAAACCTGCGCCCTCGGCTGCGCCTTCAATCAGACCGGGGATATCGGCCACCACAAAGCTCTGCTCGCTATCCATACGCACCACGCCAAGGCTTGGCACCAGGGTAGTAAACGGATAGTCAGCGACTTTCGGCTTCGCCGCAGAAACTGCACGGATAAACGTGGATTTACCGGCATTCGGTAAGCCCAGCATGCCCACGTCCGCCAACAGCATCAGTTCCAGCTGCAGGTCGCGTTTCTCACCGGGCGTACCCATGGTTTTTTGACGCGGACTGCGGTTTACCGAGGATTTAAAGCGGGTATTTCCCAGACCGTGCCAGCCGCCTTTTGCCACCATCAGGGTCTGCTGGTGACGCGTCATATCACCCAGGGTCTCACCGGTTCCCTGGTCGATAACACGGGTTCCTACCGGCACTTTAACGGTGATATCTTTGCCGCGTTTACCGGTACAGTCGCGACTCTGTCCATTCTGACCACGCTCAGCGCGGAAAGATTTTTCGAAACGATAATCGATCAAGGTGTTAAGGTTTTCGTCAGCCACTAAGAATACGTCGCCGCCGTCACCGCCATCACCGCCGTCCGGGCCGCCTTTCGGGATATATTTTTCACGGCGGAAACTGACACAGCCATTACCGCCATCACCTGCGACGACCAAAATTGTCGCTTCATCTACAAACTTCATTTTCTTTCTCCGTCACACAATCGTCTGCAATACGCTGCAGACGGGTCCGCCAGGGTCTTCTGCGCGACCAGCGGCGGATAAATCTAAACTGACTGACGCCAGCGTGTACATAAAGTGTACAGCAAATATTCAGGCGATGTCGCCTGTCGGGCAAGGGGTCACAGAATGTAAAAAGCCCCGCAAGCGTTGCGGGGCCTTTAATTCGTGCGTTCAGACGTTAACCGTCTGCGTCACGACAACCTTACTCAGCAACGATGCTGATGTATTTACGGTTGTTCGGACCTTTAACTTCGAATTTTACTTTGCCGTCTGCGGTAGCAAACAGGGTGTGGTCACGACCACAACCTACGTTGTTACCGGCGTGGAATTTAGTACCACGCTGACGAACGATGATGCTACCTGCCAGAACAGATTCACCACCGAAACGTTTTACACCCAGACGTTTTGCATTGGAGTCACGACCATTTCGAGTCGAACCACCAGCCTTTTTATGTGCCATTTGTCAGATCTCCTCTTACGCCGTGATACCAGTGATTTTCACATCAGTGAACCACTGGCGATGGCCAGCTTGCTTACGGTAGTGCTTACGACGACGAAACTTAACGATCTTAATTTTCTCGCCACGACCATGAGCAACAACTTCTGCCTTGATCACACCGCCTGAAACCAGTGGCGCGCCGATTTTCACGTCTTCGCCATTTGCAATCATCAGAACCTGGTCAAACTCGATGGTTTCACCGGTTGCGATGTCCAGCTTTTCCAGGCGAACGGTCTGACCTTCGCTTACTCGGTGTTGTTTACCACCACTTTGGAAAACCGCGTACATATAAAACTCCGCTTCTGCGCTTGCCTTTCAGTTCATCAGGCGGCGCGCTAAATATTCACAATAGGGCGCGAATTCTACGCAAAACTCAAACAGAAGACAAGAGCACTTTGCACACTCTTGCAGAAAAAAAACACAGGCTCAATGCAAACGTTTCTCAACCTGAAAATTCAAGTACAATCAGTAACAGATTACTGAACGCTGGCTGGGTAAAACCGCTTACCATGGCAAAGAAACGAGTCATAGCTGAAAAGACGAATGAACTTAGAACAGATTAACGAATTAACCGCACAGGACATGGCTGCCGTTAACCAGACCATACTCGACCAGCTGAATTCAGATGTCTCGCTCATCAACCAGCTGGGTTATTACATCATCAGTGGCGGCGGTAAACGCATTCGCCCCATGATTGCCGTGCTGTCGGCGCGCGCCATGGGTTATCAGGGCGATTTACATGTTACCAACGCGGCGCTGATCGAATTTATCCACACCGCCACGCTATTGCATGACGATGTCGTGGATGAATCCGATATGCGCCGTGGCAAGGCCACCGCGAACGCTGCATTTGGTAACGCAGCCAGCGTGCTGGTCGGTGATTTTATTTATACTCGTGCCTTCCAGATGATGACCAGCATGGGATCGCTGCGTATTCTGGCGCTAATGTCTGAAGCGGTGAACGTTATCGCGGAAGGGGAAGTGCTCCAGCTGATGAATGTCAACGATCCTGACATCACAGAAGAGAGCTATATGCGGGTGATCTACAGCAAAACAGCGCGCTTATTCGAAGCCGCCTCTCAGGCCTCGGCGATTTTAGCGGAGGCAACGCCAGCGCAGGAAAAAGCCCTACAGGATTACGGGCGCTATCTGGGAACCGCTTTCCAGTTAATTGACGATTTACTTGATTACAGTGCCGACGGGGAAACCCTGGGTAAAAACACCGGCGATGATCTCAGCGAAGGTAAACCGACACTGCCACTGCTTCACGCCATGAACCATGGTTCGCCTGAACAGGCGAAAATGATCCGTGATGCGATCGAACAGGGCAACGGTCGCCATTTGCTGGCGCCGGTACTGGAAGCGATGAACCAGTGTGGCTCACTGGAATGGACGCGTCAGCGTGCGGAGCAAGAGGCCGATAAAGCTATTGCAGCCTTGCAGATTCTGCCAGAAACCCCGTGGCGTTCCGCCCTGGAAGCGCTGGCGCATATGTCAGTCCAACGTGATTTCTGATTTCTGTTCCTGACGGAGCCACCCCGGCTCCGTTACCCTCTCCGCTCTTCCCTCTTCTTTCACGCGTTACACTCCTTTTGCGTCAGGCCGCTCAGTTCTGTCTGCTTGCCTAAATATTACTGGAATCTTATGGAAACTTGCTGATATAAAACTCAGCAACTTTCCAGATAGGATGTAGACAAGTCAGCATCACTCGCGCGTTACGCACTGACAAGGACAAGGAGAAAAAGTTATGCAGAGCAGGACAGAGGACTGGCATCCCGCCGATATCATTGCCGCACTTCGTAAACGTGGCACCACGCTGGCGGCGCTTTCACGTCAGTCGGGATTAAGTTCATCAACCCTGGCCAACGCGCTTTCGCGCCCCTGGCCTAAAGGCGAATGGCTGATTGCCGATGCGATCAATGTCCATCCGTCAGAGATATGGCCAAGTCGTTATTACGATCCCGAAACCCATTGTCTGCTGGATCGCAAAAAGCGTGTGCGACCGACTCACAACGAGACCAAAAGTTAGCGTAACGCGATCGGTAGCCGAAAAAAAACCAGCCTTGTGATAAGGCTGGTTTCATTAGCATCATGCCGCAAGATTATTCGCCGCTGATGCGCTCGATATTTGCCCCCATCGCTTTGAGCTTATCTTCGATATGCTCGTAGCCACGGTCAATATGGTAAATACGATCAACCAGCGTTGTTCCTTCCGCGATACAGCCTGCCAGGACCAGACTGGCCGAGGCACGAAGATCCGTTGCCATCACCTGCGCACCTGACAACGTTTCTACACCGTGACAGATTGCAGTATTGCTCTCAATTTCTGCATGCGCGCCCATACGAATCAGCTCAGGAATATGCATAAAGCGGTTTTCGAAGATGGTCTCGGTAATCAATCCCGTTCCTTCAGCCACCAGATTCAGCAAGGTAAACTGGGCCTGCATATCGGTCGGGAATCCCGGATGCGGAGCCGTACGCACGTTAACCGCCTTAGGGCGCTTGCCGTGCATATCCAGGCTGATCCAGTCTTCTCCGATTTCGATGTCTGCTCCTGCTTCGCGCAGCTTCGCGAGCACCGCATCCAACGTATCGGGCTGTGCATTGCGGCAGATGACTTTACCGCCGGAGATGGCTGCCGCAACCAGGAAGGTGCCGGTTTCAATGCGATCGGGCAGTACACGGTAAACGCCGCCGCCCAGGCGCTCGACGCCTTCGATAGTAATTTTATCGGTACCGGCACCGCTGATTTTGGCGCCCAGGGTGTTGAGGAAGTTGGCGGTATCAACGATTTCAGGTTCGCGCGCCGCATTCTCAATCACGGTAGTGCCGGTGGCCAGCGTCGCTGCGCTCATGATGGTGACGGTCGCGCCTACGCTGACTTTGTCCATCACGATCAGCGCGCCCTTCAGGCGTCCGTTAACCGAGGCTTTGACATAACCTTCTTCCAGCTTGATCTCTGCACCTAACTGCTCAAGGCCCGTAATGTGCAGGTCAACCGGACGCGCACCAATGGCGCAGCCGCCCGGCAGTGAAACTTCGCCCTGACCAAAACGCGCCACCAGCGGACCCAGCGCCCAGATTGAGGCACGCATGGTTTTCACCAGTTCGTAAGGCGCACAAAAAACGTCTACACCGCTGGCATCAACGTGTACAGAACCGTTGCGCTCAACCTTGGCACCCAATTGCGTCAACAGCTTCATGGTGGTGTCGATGTCACGCAGCTTTGGCACATTCGTGATCTCTACCGGCTCTTCAGCCAGCAAAGCAGCAAACAGAATGGGCAGTGCGGCGTTTTTCGCGCCGGAAATGGTGACTTCACCACTTAAGCGGGTGGGGCCTTGCACACGAAATTTATCCATTAACACGGTTCTCAATTAACTGGCTATAAAACGGTCACGCTCAGGTGAGCAGCCCCGAAGGGAATCAAAAACCGTTGAGTTTACGGTCACGCGCCCACTCTGCAGGCGTGTAAGTTTTGATGGAGACGGCATGAATACGGTTGTCCGCAATAAATTCCATCAGCGGCGCATAGACAGCCTGCTGCTTCTTCACGCGGCTTAACTCACCAAACAGCTCACCCACGGCGATAACCTGGAAATGGCTGCCATCATTGCTCATGACATGAACTTCATCTAAGGGCAGCGCTGCCATCAGCACGGCCTGAATCTCACTGTTTTCCATTGCTCTTAACTTCACTTAATAATAATAAGGCTGACATAGTAGAGGAAAGTGCCTGATTCTTAAATACGCAAAAGCCCCTGTACGGGACCGGGGCTTTGACGAGAAAGGCCATTTCAGGCGCTTTAATCCGCAGAAACAATAATTTGTTGCAGGTTGTAAAGGGTGACCAGCGACTGCAATTTGTCGCCGATTCCCACAAAGCGCAGCGACCCTCCCTGCTGCGAGCTAATCTCCCGCAGGTGAACCAGCAGCGCAAGTCCCGATGAATCCACCCTTTGCAGGGCAGAAACATCGATCAGTTCAACCGCGTTAACCAGCGCTTCACGCTGCTCCCAGAGGCTGAGCAGCGTGTCACGATCCAGCTCGCCCTCCAGCCGCAGTGTGTTCGCCTCGCGAGACCAGTTCAGTGAGGGCTGCATTATTTATTTTGATCCAGGGTGATAGGCTGTTTCGCTGAGGCTTCCAGCTGAGCGGTCAGCGCATCGATCCCCTTGGTACGCAGCAGATCGCCCCACTCATTCTGTTTGGTGGTGATCATACTCACGCCTTCAGCGATCATATCAAACGCCTGCCAGTTACCGGTCTGACTGTTTTTACGCCACTGGAAATCCAGACGCACAGGCGGGCGGCCCTGAGGATCGATGATCGTCACGCGGATCGCGATAATATTGGAATCGCCCAGCGGTTTTGGCGGTTCGATCTGGTAAGTCTGGCCGTGATACAGCGCTAACGCCTGACCATAAGCCTGGGCCAGATAATCACCAAAAGCCTTAAAATAGGCTTCGCGTTGGGCCGGCGTGGCATCGCGATAGAAGCGGCCCAGTACTAATGCACCCGCGTATTTAATCTGCACATACGGCAGCAGTTCCTGCCGGACAATGTCACGCAGATAGTTGGGATCCTGCTTGATTTTCGCTTGTTCGCTTTTCAGGCGGGTAAACGTTTTGTTAGCCGCTTCATTCATCAAGGTATAAGGATTACTTTGGTCAGCCGCTGTCGCCGCGAATGGCGCAATGACCAGCATGGCGATCATCAGAAAACGTTTAAACATCATGTTATCCCTCTATTTAAGGTTGAGCCGCTGCTGCCGGTGCGGCCATCTCGCCGCCCTGCGCGTCCTTACTGTCACTGGTTTGCTGGTTACCTTTATTGTCGCCGCTTTTATACAGGAACTGGCCAATCAGATCTTCCAGCACCATCGCCGACTTGGTATCGCGAATCGTCCCGCCGTCATTCAGCATTGACGATCCTAGCTCAGGATCGTCAAAGCCGATATTTAATGACAGAAACTGCTCGCCCAGTAACCCCTGAGTACGGATTGCCAGCGAACTGGTATCCGGAATCTGGTTGGCATATTTATCACTGATATCCATTGTGACGCGCGGCAGTAAGGTTTTCGGTTCAAGTGAAATATCGGTCACCCGACCAATCACAACCCCGCCGATTTTTACAGGTGAGCTGGCTTTCAGGCCGCCGATGTTATCGAAGGTGGCATACAGTTTCCAGGTAGGTTCTGTGCCAAGAGATTTAAGATCCGCCACGCGCAGGCAGAGGAACAACACGGCAATCATTGCCATGATCATAAACACGCCAACCCAAATTTCGCTTTTTTTGCTTTGCATCGCATCAATTCCCAAACATCAGTGCTGTCAGCACAAAATCTAAACCGAGCACCGCCAGTGATGCATGCACCACGGTGCGCGTCGTGGCGCGGCTAATTCCTTCAGAGGTCGGGATGGCATCGTAACCGTTGAACAATGCAATCCAGGTGACAGTGACGGCAAACACAGCGCTTTTAATGATGCAGTTGACCACATCGCTACGAAAATCGACGGCGTTTTGCATCGCCGACCAGAAGAAGCCGGCGTCAATCCCTTTCCAGCTCACGCCGACCAGCGCGCCGCCCGTAATCCCTACCGCAGTAAAGATTAACGCCAGCAGCGGCATGCTGATAAAACCCGCCCAAAAGCGCGGCGAAACAACCCGCCGCAGGGGATCAACCGCCATCATCTCCATACTGGAAAGTTGCTCGGTGGCTTTCATCAGCCCGATCTCTGCCGTTAAGGCCGATCCTGCGCGACCTGCAAACAGCAGCGCCGTCACAACCGGCCCCAGTTCACGCAGCAGCGACAGCGCCACCAGCATGCCCAGACTGGTTTCTGCACCATAGGTGGTTAACACCAGATAACCCTGGAGGCCCAGCACCATGCCAATAAACAGACCGGAGACGACAATGATGACCAGAGACAGTACGCCAATGCTGTAAAGCTGTTTTATCAGCAGCGGAAAGTGTTTACGGAACGCGGGCTTACCGACCAGCGCATGAAAAAGCATTAAACCGGCACGCCCAAAGCTGGCGCAGGTTCCTATTCCCCGGCGTCCTAACGACGCCAGTGCTTTCAACAACATCAGCTTAGATTCTCCCTGAGCCGGTTAAGTCGGCCAAATAGTCGCCCGCCGGAAAACGAAACGGCACTGGCCCATCCGCAATGCCGTCAATAAACTGGCGCACACGGGGATCGTTGTTAGTACGCAGATCTGGCGTCGTGCCGTGCGCAATAATTTTTTGTCCTGCCACGATGTAGGCGTAATCGGCAATACTCAACACTTCGGGCACATCGTGGGAAACCACGATACAGGTCAGGCCCAGCGCATGATTCAGTTCATCAATCAGCTTAACCAGCACGCCCATCGTTATGGGATCCTGCCCCACAAAGGGTTCATCGAACATAATGAGTTCAGGCTCAAGCGCAATCGCGCGCGCCAGCGCAACCCTGCGGGCCATCCCGCCTGACAACTCCGCAGGCTTCAGCTGAGCAGCACCGCGTAGCCCCACGGCTTCCAGCTTCATAAGTACGGTACTGTGTAAAATCGGCGCGGGCAGCCGGGTATGTTCACGCAGCGGCCAGGCCACGTTTTCATATACCGTTAAGTCGGTAAACAGTGCACCAGACTGAAACAACATGCTCATCTTTTTACGCGCTTCATACAACTTTGTGCGCGACAATGTCGGAATGTTCTCATCCCGAAACCAGATCTCACCGCTGTCAGGTTGCAGTTGCCCGCCAATTAAGCGTAGCAGCGTTGTTTTCCCGATCCCCGACGGCCCCATAATCGCCGTCACTTTCCCTTTGGGCACCGTCAGCGAAATATCGTCGAAAATTTTGCGATCGCCACGTGAAAAACTCACGCCACGAACCTCAACCAGGTTCGTTTTTTGTTGGATCATTATCACCTCTATTACGGATCGGGCGTCAACATAGGGTACGATGGTAGCCTGTTAAAGCTAAACGCACGATAGCTTTACAGAAACTTAATACAAAGATTTGGCGAAAACGGTCATAAAATTTACTTTTGCCGTTCAGACGGTCAAAATCAGCGCCTGTTTTGTCACAAAGAACCTGAAGGCGAGCCGACAGGGGTTTAAGCAAGGATTTTTCATGTTCGTCGCTACCGCACTGCTAATTATCGGACTGCTTTTACTGGCTTATGGTGCCGATCGTCTGGTGTTTAGTGCTGCAATACTTTGTCGATCCTTTGGCATCCCGCCCTTGATCATCGGCATGACCGTCGTCAGTATCGGCACCTCGCTCCCGGAGATCATTCTCTCTTTCTCGGCTGCGCAGTACGGACAGATGGATCTGGCGGTGGGCACCGCGCTTGGCTCAAACATCACCAACATTCTTTTGATTCTCGGTGGCGCGGCCTTGCTGCATCCCCTAAGCATCCATTCCAATTTAATACGCCGTGAACTGCCGCTGATGGTGCTGGTCTCACTACTGAGCGGCATCATGTTATTTGATAACTATCTTAGTCGCCTGGATGGCCTTGCACTGATTGCTATCGCCGCGATTTATCTGATAGTGACCATCCGCATCGCGCGCAAAGCAGAGATGGACAATAACGATACCTTAACGCGCGAACAATTAGCCGAACTGCCGCGCGAAGAGAGCGGAAATACCGTCGCCTTTCTCTGGCTGGCCGTCGCACTGATTATCCTGCCCATGTCGACGCACATGGTGATCGATAACGCGACCGTATTTGCGGATTACTTTGGCGTCAGCGAGTTGGTCATGGGGCTAACGCTCATTGCCGTCGGCACCAGTCTGCCAGAGCTGGCAACGGTCATCGCGGGCGCGCTAAAAGGTGAAGATGATATCGCTATCGGCAACCTGATTGGTGCCAATATTTATAATCTGGCTATCGTTTTGGGTCTGCCGGCCCTGATTCATCCCGGCAGCGTAGACTATCACGCATTTGCGCGCGATTACTGGATAATGCTTGGTGTCAGCGTGCTTTTCGCCATGCTTTGTCTGCTGCGTCGCCGCCGGGTTGGCCGTACGGCGGGTTCGCTTTTACTCTGTGGTTTCTTCGTCTGGGTAACGCTGCTGTGGCTACAGCCGGCGTTTATGGACGGCTAACAAGGACAGATTCGCCATGTCATATCAGCAACCAACGGTAAATTTTGATTTTCAGAAAGCCGGTAAAACGGTATTACGCATCGAGCGCGAAGGCCTGGAGCAGCTTGATCAATATATTAATGAAGCTTTCGCCGACGCCTGCGCGCTGATTTATGCCTGTCAGGGAAAAGTGGTGGTCATGGGGATGGGCAAGTCAGGCCATATCGGCAAAAAAATGGCGGCCACCTTTGCCAGTACCGGCACGCCAGCGTTCTTTGTGCATCCCGCTGAGGCCAGCCATGGCGATCTTGGCATGGTAGGTAAAGATGATGTCGTCATCGCAATATCTAACAGTGGCGAATCCAGTGAGATTTTGGCGCTGATACCGGTAATGAAACGCCAAAAGATTCCGTTGATCTGTATGACAAGCCGTCCTGAAAGCACCATGGCCCGCGCCGCAGATATCCACCTGTGCGTGAAAGTCCCACAGGAGGCCTGTCCGCTCGGCCTGGCCCCCACCACCAGCACAACCGCAACGCTGGTCATGGGCGATGCGCTGGCCGTTTCCCTGCTGGAAGCCCGCGGCTTTACGCCAGAAGACTTTGCCTTGTCCCATCCGGGCGGTGCGCTGGGCCGGAAGCTGCTGCTACACGTCAGCGACATTATGCACAGCGGGGATGAACTCCCGCACGTCACTCGCGATGCCTCCTTGCGTGATGCCCTGCTGGAAATTACCCGTAAAAATCTCGGCCTGACGGTTATCGTGGACGATCTGATGAAGATCGAAGGCATCTTTACCGATGGTGACCTGCGCCGCATCTTTGATATGGGCATTGATTTTCAACACGCCACTATCGCTGAAGTCATGACCCGGGGCGGCATTCGCGTGCGGCCTAACGTGCTGGCGGTGGATGCGCTGAATTTGATGCAAACCAAAAACATTACTTCCCTGCTGGTGGCCGATGACGACCGTCTGTTGGGTGTGGTACATATGCATGACATGCTGCGCGCTGGCGTAGTGTAAACAGGAAGACATAATGCAGTCGGAAAATGCCCCTTTAGAAACGTGCTACGGCCCGGTCAGTTCAGATGTGATGGCGCGCGCCAGTAAAATTCGCCTGCTGATCTGCGACGTTGACGGTGTGATGTCGGATGGCCTGATTTATATGGGGAACAGCGGCGAAGAGCTGAAAACCTTTAACGTGCGCGATGGCTATGGCGTTCGCTGCCTGCTGACCTCTGACGTCGAAGTGGCTATTATTACCGGCCGCACAGCCAAATTACTGGAAGACCGCTGTAAAACGCTCGGAATTCGCCACCTTTATCAGGGGCAATCAGATAAGCTTTTGGCCTATGGTGAACTTCTGGATACACTGTCGCTCTCTGACGATCAGGTCGCCTATATTGGCGACGATCTGATTGACTGGCCAGTGATGGCGAAAGTCGGGTTAAGCGTGGCTGTCGCCGATGCCCATCCATTGCTATTGACGCGCGCGAATTACGTTACACGTATTGCTGGTGGGCGCGGTGCGGTGCGGGAGCTGTGCGATCTCATCTTAATGGCGCAAAATAAATTCGAGGATGCCAAAGGGCAATCAGTATGAGTAAAAGCAGGCGTTGGATAACGTTGGGTCTGGCCTTGATTGCGCTGGTGCTTATTGGCTGGAATTTCACTAACCGGGATGGCGACAACAGCGCGCCGGTAGCGAATAATGATCAAACGCCAACCTACACCAGTGCCAATTCGCATACCGTAGTCTATAACCCGCAAGGCGGGCTGGCTTATAAGCTGATATCGGACAAAGTCACCTACTACGAAGACAGCGGAATAAGCTGGTTTGATAATCCGGTGATGACCACCTATGACGAAAATAAAATGCCGACCTGGACGGTACGTTCAGATAAAGCAAAGCTTACCAAAGACCGTATGCTGTATCTGTACGGCCATGTTGAGCTGAATGCTCTGGCTCCAGATTCTGAGCTTGAGAGAATTAAAACGGATAACGCTCAGGTCAATCTTGTCACACAGGACGTCGCCTCTGACGACCAGGTGACGTTATATGGCCGCAGTTTTAACTCTACCGGTATGAAAATGCGCGGTAATTTACGGACAAAGAACGCCGAGTTAATCGAAAAGGTCAAAACTTCTTATGAAATTCAAAATGAACAAAAACCGCATTAAGTTATTACTGGCCAGTCTGCTGCTTGCAACCAGCCTGCCTGCTCTGGCCCTGACCGGTGACTCGGACAAACCCGTCAATATCGACTCTGAGAATCAGGCTCTGGATCTGCAAGGCAATGTCGCGACCTTCACCGGTAATGTTATTGTCACCCAGGGATCGATCAAAATTACTGCGGATAAAGTGGTGGTTACACGTCCGGGCGGCGACAGTAAAAAAACCATCGTGGATGCTTACGGTAATCCTGCCACCTTTTACCAGATGCAAGACAACGGCAAGCCGGTTCAGGGTCATGCGTCCAAACTGCATTATGAGCTTGCCAATGACTTTGTTGAGCTGACCGGCAACGCTTACATTGAGCAACTGGACAGCAACATCAAAGGCGACCGCATCACCTATCTGGTCAAAGAGCAAAAAATGCAGGCTTACAGCCAGGGCCAGAGCAAGCGCGTAACGACCGTGTTGGTGCCGTCGCAGTTGCAGGATAAGCCCGCGTCAACCAACAGCGAAAAAAAGAGTAACTGATCACTATGGCCACATTAATCGCAGAAAACCTGGCAAAGGCTTATAAAGGCCGCCGCGTGGTTGAAGACGTCAGCCTGCAGGTAAAGTCCGGTGAAATCGTCGGGCTGCTGGGTCCAAACGGTGCGGGTAAAACGACCACCTTTTACATGGTAGTAGGCATTGTTCCGCGCGATGCGGGACGCATCATTATTGATGACGAAGATATCAGCATCCTGCCGCTTCATGCGCGTGCGCGCCGCGGCATTGGCTATCTGCCGCAGGAAGCCTCCATCTTTCGTCGCCTGAGCGTTTATGACAACCTGATGGCGGTCCTGCAAATTCGTGATGACTTAACTGAAGAGCAGCGACAGGATCGGGCTAACGAACTGATGGAAGAGTTTCATATTGCGCATCTGCGCGACAATATGGGGCAATCGCTGTCGGGCGGTGAGCGCCGTCGCGTTGAGATTGCGCGTGCGCTGGCCGCTAATCCGAAATTTATCCTGCTGGATGAACCCTTTGCCGGGGTCGACCCGATTTCCGTTATCGACATCAAAAAAATCATTGAACACCTGCGTGACAGTGGCCTTGGTGTTCTCATCACCGACCACAACGTGCGTGAAACGCTGGCGGTCTGTGAGCGTGCCTATATCGTCAGTCAGGGGAACCTGATTGCGCATGGTACGCCAAATGAAGTCCTTGCAGATGAGCAAGTTAAACGGGTTTATTTGGGTGAAGAGTTCAGACTCTGATAAGGTGTCGTTAATACTGATGTTTACCCGGGAATATCCATCCTGTCTATGAAGCAAGGTTTGCAACTCAGGCTCAGCCAACAACTGGCGATGACCCCACAACTGCAGCAGGCGATACGTCTGCTGCAGCTCTCTACGCTCGAACTTCAGCAAGAGTTACAGCTGGCGCTGGAAAGTAACCCCCTGCTTGAGCAAACCGAACAGCACGAAGAAATAGACGCGAAAGCGTACCAGGAAGGCGAAGCGGGACTGGATACCCGAGAAGCGCTGGAACAAAAGGATATGCCTGAAGAGCTGCCGCTTGACGCCACGTGGGACGAGATTTACACCGCTGGCACGCCTTCAGGAACCGGTACGGATTATCAGGATGACGAGCTGCCGATTTATCAGGGCGAAACCACACAGTCACTGCAGGACTATCTTATGTGGCAGGTTGAGTTAACGCCCTTCAGCGATAACGATCGTGCCATTGCGACCTCCATCGTCGATGCCATTGATGACACCGGTTATCTTACTGTTTCACTTGAAGAGATTCTCGACAGTATTGGTAACGATGAGCTGGAAATCGACGAAGTCGAAGCCGTGTTAAAGCGCGTTCAGCGTTTTGATCCTGTCGGCGTCGGCGCGCGTGATTTGCGCGACTGCTTGCTGGTGCAGCTGTCGCAGTATGCGCCTGAAACGCCGATGCTGGCGGAAGCAAAATTGATCGTTAGCAGCCATCTCGACTTGCTGGCGAACCACGATTTCCGCAGCCTGATGCGCGTGACGCGTCTGAAAGAAGACGTACTGAAAGAGGCGATGCTGCTGATTCAGTCGCTCGATCCGCGTCCGGGTCAGTCGATTAACACCGGTGAACCTGAATACGTGATTCCCGATGTGCTGGTACGTAAAGTGACGACGCGCTGGACGGTCGAACTGAATACCGACAGCCTGCCCAGGTTGAAGATCAACCAGCAATATGCCGCCATGGGCGGAGCCGGACGCAACGACAGCGACAGTCAGTTTATTCGCAGTAATTTGCAGGAAGCCCGCTGGCTGATTAAAAGCCTTGAAAGCCGTAACGAGACATTATTAAAAGTCTCCCGCTGTATTGTGGAACAGCAACAGGCCTTTTTTGACCAGGGTGAAGAGTTTATGCGTCCTATGGTGCTGGCCGATATTGCCCAGGCGGTGGACATGCATGAATCGACGATTTCTCGCGTGACCACGCAAAAATACCTTCACAGCCCGCGTGGCATTTTTGAACTGAAGTATTTTTTCTCCAGTCATGTTAATACTGAAGGTGGCGGAGAAGCGTCATCTACCGCTATTCGTGCGCTGGTGAAAAAATTAATTTCGGCGGAAAACCCCGCCAAGCCCTTGAGTGACAGTAAACTGACCTCAATGTTATCTGATCAAGGGATAATAGTGGCACGTCGAACCGTCGCTAAGTACCGCGAGTCTTTATCCATACCGCCTTCAAATCAGCGTAAACAGCTGGTTTGACAGAAATGAGAAGGAAGACCTATGCAGCTGAACCTTACCGGGCAAAATGTTGAAATCACCGACCCCCTGCGTGAGTTCGTGACAACGAAATTTGCCAAACTGGAACATTACTTTGATCATATCAATCAGGTGTATGTTGTCCTGAAAGTTGAGAAAGTGACGCAGATTGCTGATGCAACCCTGCACGTCAACGGTGGCGAGCTGCACGCCACATCTGAAGCGGAAGATATGTATGCGGCGATTGACGGATTGATTGACAAGTTGACCCGTCAACTGACCAAATATAAAGACAAGCTAAAAAAACACTAACCTTCACGCTGGCAGGCGCGCCCGGGGCGCAAAGCTGAAAGGATGGGGCGGATTAACCGCCCCGTTTTGTCATCTGTGCCAGCGCCATTATTCCGCGACGTGATTTTTGCGTACCGGGTTGATGGCTATGTGAACTCGCAAGTGAAACGACAATGAACAATGATTTAACACTGGAACTGAGCACGGTGCTTTCGCCAGACTGCACCCGCAGTAGCGTACACTGCCAAAGCAAAAAACGGGCGCTGGAGATTATCAGCGAACTGGCCGCTAAGCAGCTCAACCTGCCGCATCAAACGCTGTTTGAAGCGATCCTGACCCGTGAGCGCATGGGGAGCACCGGTATCGGTAACGGTATCGCGATCCCTCACGGCAAGCTGGAGGAAGATACCTTACGGGCCGTGGGCGTCTTTATCAGCCTGGAACAACCCATCGCCTTTGATGCCGTGGATAATCAGCCTGTCGATCTGCTTTTTGCGCTACTGGTGCCGGCTGACCAGTGTAAAACCCATTTACACACGCTGTCGTTAGTGGCAAAACGACTGGCGGATAAAACGGTTTGCCGCCGCCTGCGTGCCGCGCAGAGCGATGAAGAACTGTATGCCATTATTACCGAAGCACAAACAGAGCAATAAAGCGCGTGATTTACCGGTGTAAACCGGCTTTAAAACGGGAGAGAAGGTCATGGTGCTGATGATCGTCAGCGGTCGGTCAGGCTCGGGAAAGTCAGTGGCGCTTCGCGCGCTGGAAGACATGGGTTTTTACTGCGTTGATAATCTGCCAGTGGTGCTGTTGCCTCAACTGGCTGAATCACTGGTCGAGCGCAATATCTCTGCGGCCGTGAGTATTGACGTACGCAATATGCCCGAATCTCCTGAGATTTTTGAGACGGCGCTCAGCAGTTTGCCTTCAGCATTCTCACCGCAGTTGCTGTTTCTTGATGCCGATCGCAACACGTTGATCCGCCGCTACAGTGATACGCGCCGTCTCCATCCGTTATCCAGCAAGGATCTGTCGCTGGAAAGCGCAATTGACGAAGAGAGCGACCTGCTTGAACCGCTGCGTTCCCGTGCCGATCTGATTATTGATACTTCAGAGATGTCGGTACACGAACTGGCCGAGATGCTGCGTACCCGCTTGCTGGGTAAACGTGAGCGTGAGCTGACCATGGTGTTCGAATCGTTTGGCTTCAAGCACGGCATTCCCATTGATGCCGATTACGTTTTCGACGTGCGCTTTTTGCCTAATCCACACTGGGATCCCAAGTTACGTCCCATGACCGGTCTGGACAGGCCCGTAGCCGCGTTCCTCGATCGCCATACTGAAGTCCATAACTTTATTTATCAGACGCGTAGCTATCTGGAACTCTGGTTGCCGATGCTGGAAACCAACAACCGTAGCTATCTTACCGTGGCGATTGGCTGTACTGGCGGCAAACATCGCTCCGTGTATATTGCCGAACAGCTGGCTGACTATTTCCGCTCCCGGGGTAAAAATGTACAGTCTCGTCATCGCACGCTGGAAAAACGTAAATCATGACCGTTAAGCAAACCGTGGAAATCAGAAATAAGCTGGGCATGCATGCACGTCCTGCTATGAAGCTGTTTGAACTGGTACAGAGTTTCGATGCCGAAGTGCTGTTACGTAACGAGAGCGGGACAGAGGCCGAAGCCAGCAGCGTAATCGCGTTGCTGATGCTGGATTCGGCCAAAGGCGGTCATATCGAGATCGAAGTCAGCGGCCCACAGGAAACGGAAGCCCTGGCCGCCGTCATTGAACTGTTTGAAGCCGGATTCGACGAAGACTAACGTCAGTTCAGGTGATTGCGCTGCAGGAAGCCTTCGCCACCCAACTGACGCATCTGGCGCAGAATCCACTGCTGGCGTTGACGGACATAGTCTGAAGGTGCGTCTGCGCGAAAGCGCAGCGGATTGGGCAAGACAGCAGCCAGCAGCGCCGCTTCGGACAACGTTAACCGGCTGGCAGGTTTATGAAAGAAGCGGCGTGAAGCCGCCTCTACCCCGAATGTGCCTTTGCCAAACTCCGCGATATTCAGATAAACCGTCAGGATCCTCCGTTTGGTCCATACGGTTTCCAGCCCGACGGTTAATCCCGCCTCCAGTCCTTTACGCACCCAACTCCGTCCATCCCATAAAAACAGATTTTTTGCCGTTTGCTGTGACAGCGTGGATGCTCCGCGCATCCGGCTGTCACTGTCGTCCAGTACGGACCGGATTGCCGCCACGTCGAACCCCCAATGGTCGGGGAAGTGTTGATCTTCAGAAGCGATGACGGCCAGTTTCATCCAGGGTGAAATTTCATCTGCGCCTACCCAGTCAGAATGAGAAACGTAGCTAAAATCGCCCCTGAACCAGGCACCTACCTGACGCTCTGCCATCACGGCGGAAAAGGGGACAGGAATGAACGAAAAGAGCAGAATGCCCGCCAGCCATAGCCCCAGCCAAATAAATACTATGCGCATCACTACAGGCTTCACGCGCCGCCACAGGTTCCCTTTATGCTTACTCATGCGCTCGTCTCAAGATTTTTATGTGTTAATTAATTTCAGGCGTGACCACTGCCCGGCGTACACTTTTGTGCTGACAAATGCGCTGCTACATTGTGCAACGTTTATAACAAAACAAAGAAAATGCATTCTGTATGCAACAATAGTTTGAATGAGTTCAATTACTTCCACGCGTAAGGAATCGGTTCCATCTTTTTTGTAAGACGCTCACGATGCTGGAAAGAAGATACCAATTTGTGACAATCCCTTAGCTCAATGTTTCATAAAACTTATATATAATCCTGCAGGCTGTAAAAATCCCTCACTGCACCTGCTGCTAAAACGTTCACTCAGTGACCTTACCAAGGGATTTATTTATCACACAGCGTTATTTTAACGCTATGTTTTTGCCGAATTATAAAAGACATTCTATAGGCAAAACCTTTTGATGATGAGGTAAGATCCGGCGACCCGAAACGTTTTGGGTCCAATCAACCTGCTTTCTTCATTATTCTTTATTATCATAAGCTTATACATGTTTTATTCGCAAGAGACGGCAAAAAATTTTAGTTAACGCGCGCAACACGGGTTTTGTTAACAAATTTGGGTTAAGCGCGTACAAAAAACAGAAGATTTGCTTAAAAAAAAACCAATGTGACGGTAAAACTGATTCATTGCTTGACTATGTTGTCGAATTAATGTTTCCTGTATTTAAACGCGGTTCAACATCACAAATTTTAATGAATCTTGTCACAAGGTAATTCGAATTTGCTAAGGTGTTGCAAGTGTTAACCAATACCCCGCTGTTGCATGAATAACATTAAGCATAGCAGCAGCGTCTTTTTCCCTGGTGTTGGCGCAGTATTAGCGCACCCCGGCCTCGGCTGGGGTCATTTTTTTGTATCAACGCTGTTTTTCAGCAACCCACTCGCGCAGTACCTGCACATCGTGTTGCCATTCACGCTTTAGTTCTTCGACCCATTCGCCAACGTTGTCCCACCATGCCGGTAGTTCAGGGCTTTGAATCTGCTTTGCCACCTGCTGAAGATGCTGTAACCCTACCGAGCCTGCTGCCCCCTTGATTTTATGCCCTTCCTCAGCAATGCCCTTTTGGTCACGCGCCATCATGTTGGAATCCAGCACCTCAAGATAACCCGGCATCATCTGTTCAAACATCGTCAGGCTTTGCGTAATCAGCTTCGGCCCCACCAGATCCAGATATTGTTCGAGCATAGGAACGTCCAGTATTGCATCGGTTTTACTGTGATCAACGAACATAGCCGGCTGCACATCGCTCTCAGACTGATAGTCCCAAAACTTTTTAATGATGGCCGTTAACGCGGGCACGGCAAGCGGCTTACTGAGCACGTCGTCCATGCCCGCGTCGAAGTACTCTTTTTTGTCTTTCAGCACGTTGGCCGTCAACGCAACCAACGGCGGCAGGTTAGCGTCTGGATACTGCTGACGGATGGCGCGTGACACATCCATCCCGGTCATGTCCGGCAGCTGGATATCTAACAGCACCAGATCAAACTCAAGCGGATCAAACATCTCCAGTGCCGCCTTGCCGGTCATCGCCACTTCTACGCTGCATCCGAGTTTTTCCAGTACCGAGCGTGCCACCACGACATTTAGCTCAATATCTTCCACCAGCAGGACGTGCAAAGCCGGGAGCGGAAGCGAGTCGTCCACGCCTTCATCTTCCACTTCTTCTGCAATGCGTGGCGCTTTTATCACAACGGTAAAGCAGGAACCCTGCCCCGGTGCGCTGTTTACGCTGATATCCCCGCCCATGGCCTGTGCCAAACGGCGTGATACGGCCAGACCAATACCGGTTCCGGTTGCCGGCTTCCCGCCGTGTTGATCGGTAACCTGATAATACATCGCAAAAATTTTATCCTGCTCTTCCTCGCGAATCCCCTGCCCTGAGTCCTGAACCTCAAAACGCAGCGTTTCATCCTGCTCGTACGCGACGCGTACGACGATCTCTCCCTGTTGGGTGAATTTCACCGCGTTACCAATCAGATTCCACAGAATCTGCCGCAGGCGCGTGCCATCAGTCGAGATCTTATGCGGCAGCGGGAGTTGCGGCGCCATGACAAACTTCAACCCCTTTGGCTGAGCCAGCAGGCCTGAGAGATTTTCCAGATCGGCCAGGAAACTGGTGAAGTCGACCGGCTGGTTATCCAACTGAACCTTGCGGCGTTCGATCTTATCGACTTCAATGACGTCATTGAAAATGTTGCCCAACGTAATCGCGGAAACGTGGATCGTTTTCAGGTACTTGAGCTGCTCCTGGTTCAGATCGGTATCCAGTAAGATGCGACTTAGCCCGACAATGCCGTTAAGCGGCGTACGAAGCTCGTGGCTGATCGTTGAGATAAAGGTGGTCTTCTCCCGGCTGGCACTCTCCAGCGCGTCCTGGTAGCGTTTACGCTCGGTGATATCGCGTCCGAAGCCCATCAGCCCACTGCGCTTACCCACGCGGTCATAATAGGGCACTTTCCGGATCTCAAAACAGGCTTTGCGGCCATCGGGATACTGCAGCCACTGCTCATAGGTCAGCGAGACGTTATGTCGGAAGACTTTTTCGTCGGTCTCCAGTACCTTGGTGGCCGTATCGTTGTCATAGATGTCGCGAGGCGTCAGACCAATAAGCTGTTTTTCACTTTTGCCGGTTAGCAGTTCCATGGCCCGGTTACAGCCCGAAAACTGTTTGTCGATATTGCGGTAAAAGACCAGATCCGGTGAGGCATCCAGGAACGAACGCAGAAAGGAAGACTGTTGCTCCAGCTCAATTTGCGCCTGCTCGCGGCGCGCCACCTCTTCACGCAGCTTCGCCATCACCTGCTCACGTGCCTCCTCGGCTTTTTTACGATCGGCGATTTCATTATTAAGCTGTGAGATGGTCTCTTTCATCTGCTGATTGAGTTCGAGATCGCGCGTGCGCATCTCTTCAAGCTTATCCACCAGCCTTGCCAGACGCTGACGTGACTCTTCCAGCTGGTCAACCACCACAGAAAGGAAGTAGACCGCCCAGGGCGTGATTAAGAGGCCAAAAAAGACCGAGCGCACCATATCGATACTTTCGACATGGCCACGCAATACCATGGTGACCGCCATCTGCACAATCATCGCCAGCACGACCAGCGCGGAGGCCAGCAGCAGCGAGAAACGTATCAGGCCAAGCTTGACCATTAAATCAACATAATATTGCGCCAGCAGGCGAATCTGTTTCATAAACACTCCCTGGATGAGAACAGCCACATGATAGCGTATTTATTTCGCTGTCGTCGCAGTGCATAAGGTAAGATCGCCGCGCGGATGCACTTATAAGGTGCAAAAGCCGGTCTCTTCGCCGACGTTCAGCCCCTTAATGCTAAAACCCTTGACTAATTGTGCTAACTCAATGAATCTGTAAGACCGCCAGTTTGCAAGGCGGGCTATTTTTGCCTCTGCTTTTCCGCCAAATGACCTCATATTGTCGCAACGCCCTGCTTTCCATGCATACTCATTCATATAAATTGCAGTTTTAAGCAAACTGGTGTGATTAATTTTGCTAATCACGATGCCCTTATTCATTCAAATTTGGTGCTATAAGAAAAACAGATACATCCTGTGCTTACACTGCCTGCAGCAGCATTTGATGCTGTTTAGTCCCTTATCGCCAGCATACTTCAGTGATTTCACGCCTTCTGCACAGTGATACAGTTCACATTTCATCCCCGATACCTGAATGGCAAACTGACACAGTTTAGACATAAAAAAATAATAAATTCATTTAGTTAAGGACACAAAAACGGGATTAAACTGTGTCAGTATCACTATTTGACCTCGATTCGCTTTCCCGATAAGTTGGAATTCCGCTGAAAGCTTTCATGATGGATACGTGTCACGGCATATCTATGCAACATGACGCCCACATGGTTTGAGTCATCTCCTTTCGAGAACGGAAAAATCAAGCGTAACGCCTCAAGGGACCTTTTTCCCGGCGATGAAAAGTGCGTAATACCCAATCGCGCAGGCTGTCAGGCGCGGAAATGAAAGAATTTGCGCTGGGAAATGTGCAGTTGAACTCAGTGCCTGAAACAATGCAGGTAATGTCTAAAGCAGTTTTAAGGAGACCCTCAATGTCCAGTAAAAAACCTGATTCCTATGGCTTGTATGACCCAGCAGCAGGAAGTGACAGCTGTGGTGTAGGTTTCATTACCCGTAAGGACGGCGAGCAGACTCATGAAATTCTGCGCATGGCGCATAGCGCACTCTGTACGGTTCCCCACCGTGGCGGTATGTCCGCCGAAGGCGTGGGTGATGGCGCCGGGGTTAACGTCGATCTTTCCCTGCATTTTTTCCGTAAGATTACCGGCCAGGCCCTTGAGGCCGGTCGCTTTGGTGTGGGTAACTTCTTCGTGCCGAAAGATACGGAACTGCGCGCCAATGCCGAACGTTTAGTCGAAGAAACGCTAAATCGCTTTAATCTGCCAGTTATCCTGAAGCGTGAAATGCCGCTGGATAACAGCGTCACGCGCCCGGCTGCCATGCAGTTCCAGCTTCCCATTGTGCAGTGGATTTTTGCCGCACCTCAGGACATCAGTAATCAAAGCGATTTCGAAAAACTGATTTATCGCGCCCTGCTGACGATCGAGGCACAAGCCTTTACCCAAACCGAATTTGGCGGGTTATATCCACTGTCATTGTCGTCGCGCACCCAGGTCTTTAAAGCGCGCCTGAATTCGAATGAAGTGATCCCTTACTTCAAAGATCTGACCGATCCCGATCATCACGTACGCGGACTGTTTTTCCATACTCGCTTCTCAACCAATACCGATCCGCACACCACCATGGCACAGCCTTTCCGGTTGATGGCCCACAACGGTGAGCTGAATACCGACCGTAAAAACCGCATCGCCGAATCTGCGTTGGCTTCCGCCCGTGGCAAAACCATTGTGCGTCCAAAAGGCCAGTCAGACAGTTCGCGACTGGATCAGAGCATTCACAGCCGCCTGATGGAAGACGATCTGGACCTGATCACCGCGGTGGTGTCGATGATGCCGCCTGCCTGGGAAAACGATACGGCGCTCTCCCCTGCCGTGCGCGACATGCTGGAATACTTTTCGCTCTACGAAGAGAAAAACGATGGCCCGGCCGCCTTAATCTTTGGTAACGGCGAGGTGATCGGTGCGCGTCTTGATCGCCTGGGGCTGCGTCCGCTGCGTTCAATCGAAACGGCGGAATACATCGGTGCCATGTCCGAAGCGGGACAAATTGCCTTTCCCCCTGAAAGCGTGCTGCGCCGTGGCCGTATTGAAGCCGGCGGCATGCTGTATTTTGACCATCGCGAAAAGCGCAGTTACACCACGCACCAGGCGCTGGAGAAGCTGGCTGCTGAAAAAGACTATGCGGCCTTGCTCGGCAAGTCGCGTGTCGATTTACGAGAGCTGCCGGTTATTCCTGCTGAACAACAGGGTTCTCCCCTGCGCTATCGCGGCGATCTGAAAACCTATCAGCGCTTCGTGGCGTACTATTACAACCAGGAAAGCTTTAAGTTCATGATGGATCCGATGCTGAACACCGGCGCCGAGAAAATCTCTGCGATGGGTTACGGCAATGCGATTAACGGCCTCTCCGATCATGAAGGCGGCATGGCGCACTACTTCTCGCAGCGCTTTGCCCAGGTGACCAATCCACCGCTGGACTCCATTCGCGAAGCGGATGGCATGACGCTGCGCGTGGCGCTGGGCGCTAAACCGCATCTGGGCCGCAGTAAAGGTCGGCAGATCATTGTGCCAACCCCGATTCTGACCCATCTGGACATGCTGCAACTGCGCGAGCAAAACGTGGCCCCTTACGCTCGCTTCGAAATGCTTTACGAGCCGGTCACCGGCAAAGATCTGCTAAGCCGAACAGCGAACGCCAGCGCGCTGGAAAAAGCAATTGACGATCTGGCACAGCAGGTAGTGGATTTTGCCCGCTCAGAGGGCGGCATTGCCGTACTGACCGATCGCCATATCTCTTCGACCCAGGCCGCATTGCCCATGCTGCTGGTCATTTCTGCCGTTAACCAGCGTCTGGTACAGGAAGGTTTACGCCTGGATGTGTCGCTGGTGGTGGAGAGCGGACAGATCATCTCTTCTCACCATATTGCGGCTACGCTGGGCTTTGGCGCGTCAGCCGTTTATCCGCTCGGCGTGCAAATGCGTGCTGAGGAAAAATTTGGTGAAGGCGAAGAAGGCAACAAAGCCTTTAAACGCTACGCTAAAGCGGCCGAAAAAGCCCTGATGAAAACCATGGGTAAAGTGGGGCTGTGTACCGTTGAGAGCTACAGCAGCGGCGAGTTCTTCGAGCCTAACTTCCTGAATACCGATGATCCGGTACTGAGAAAGTATTTTCCAAACATCAAAACGCCTGTGGGCGGCGCGGGCTTTGCCACCATCGCTCAAATGGCGGTGGACTGGCATCAGAGCGCACTGAAAATTCAGGGCGAGTCTGAAGTGCCGCTGTTAGGCCTGTTTAAAGAACGTGCGGAGGGCGCAGGCCACTCGTACGGCACCATTGCCGTACGCACCTTTATTGATATGACGGAAGAGCCGATTCGCTTCGCGGACAAAGCGCGTGAAGAGGATAACTTTATTCGTCTGATGACGCTGGCCCGTCTGGACAATGCCTTTGGCATCAAGCCGGAGACATTTAAAGACAGCAGCTTTGAGCGCATCCCGGATGAGGTGATGAATGATTTTGCCATTACGGCCGATTATCGTCAGTTCTCCAGCCTGATGTACGAAGAGCGCAAGCGCCGCCCAGCCGCGCTGCGCGATATTCTGGCCTTCCCGGCGGATCTCACCCATATCGACAGTGAGGCCGAATTCCGGCGTAAGCTGGGTCGCTACTCGCTGACTAACAATGGTTTTGCCACCCGCGGCCTGGTCTGTGACGCCATTGAGGGCAGCCAGAATGCCTTTATGTTGCGTCTGACCGATGCCATTGCCGGACTGAAACCAGAAAGTGAACGCCTGCTCAACCTGTCACGTGCGCTGAAAGCCCGTTTTAACGACGAGATTGAAACCGCAGAAGTGGTTGCTGGCGGCCTGAAAGTCACCGCCAGCGGCAAAGCGTCGGACTACCTGTCACGCATTTTCACGGCGCTGCCGTCGCTGCCGTTGAGCGATATTCAGCCCGCGAGCGAAATTACCCGCACTTTCGCGTCTGGCGCGATGAGTCACGGTGCGCTGGTCGCACCGGCGCATGAAGCCGTCGCGCATGGCACCAACATGGTCGGGGGCATGAGTAACTGTGGAGAAGGCGGTGAGCACTACTCCCGTCACGGCACCATCCGGGCGTCCCGCATCAAACAGCTGGCGTCAGGCCGCTTCGGCGTCTGGGCGGCATACCTGGCCGATCCAATGCTGGAAGAGCTGGAGATCAAAATCGGCCAGGGCGCCAAGCCCGGTGAAGGCGGCCAGCTTCCGGCGGCAAAAGTTACTGTAGAGATTGCCGCCGCGCGCGGCGGCACGCCAGGCGTTGAGCTGGTTTCCCCGCCGCCGCACCACGATACCTACTCTATCGAGGATTTGGCGCAGCTGATTCACGACTGTAAAGCGGCCCGCGTGCGCGTCATTGTGAAGCTGGTGTCCTCTGAAGGGATTGGCACCATTGCCGTGGGCGTGGCGAAAGCCGGTGCTGACGTCATCAACGTCGCCGGAAACACGGGTGGTACAGGCGCTGCCTCGGTCACCAGCCTGAAATATACCGGACGCGTTGCCGAAATCGGTATCGCCGAAGTCCACCAGGCGCTGTGTGCAAACGGCCTGCGCGACAAAGTCCTGCTGCGTTGCTCAGGCGCACAGCAAACCGGCAGCGACGTGGTGAAATCCGCACTGCTGGGCGGCGACAGCTTTGAGTTTGGTACCACCGCGCTGATGATGCTGAAGTGCGTAATGGCGAAGAACTGTAACGTTAAATGCCCGGCGGGATTAACCACTAACGCCGAAGCTTTTGATGGCGATCCACGCCAGCTGGCGCAGTACTTCCTGAACGTGGCGCATGAAGTGCGCGAAATTCTGGCACGCATGGGCCTGCGCTCGCTGCGTGAAGCCCGTGGCCGCGCCGATCTGCTCCATTTAATGGACCACCCGTTGGAAGTCGGTAAGCTGGACCTGCGTGCCATGCTCACCGTCGTGCCGGAACTGAAAATCGACAAGCCGGTTTATCTGGAAAAAGATTTTGAGCTGGATGATGTCTGGGTGGAAGAACTCAACCAGCAGCTGGTGACAGAGGGCAAAACCGCACTGCAGTTAGGTCACGATGTCGTTCTGAACAACCGCAATAAAAGCGTTGGCGGTCAGTTAGCGATCGATATTGAGCGCATGCTGAATCACACGCTGACAGCAGCGCAATTGCAGGCGATGCCCGCCGTGCTGCAGGACGATCGCGGTCGTCGCTATCTGGCCCCGGCCACCGTGCAAATCAGCACGACCGGTTCAGCAGGTCAGTCCTTCGGGGCTTTCTGTAATGATGGCATGCTGATGCAGCATCGTGGTACCTGCAATGACGGCGTTGGCAAAGGTCAGTGCGGCGGCGAACTGGTCGTGCTCTCACCGGGCGGCGGCGCGCAGGACAGCGATGGCAACGTTCTGATCGGCAACTTCGCTCTGTTTGGCGCCACCGGCGGCCGTCTGTTCGTTCAGGGCCAGGCCGGCGATCGCTTCGCGGTGCGTAACTCCGGTGCCACTGCGGTGGTGGAAGGCGTCGGTGACTTCTGCTGCGAATACATGACTAACGGTGCGGTGCTGAACCTGGGGACCTTTGGTAAAGGCTTTGGTAACGGCATGAGCGGCGGCTTTGCTTATCAGTACGATCCCTATGGTTCACTGGCGAGCCATGCGGCGGGCGACTCCGTGCTGTTTGGCTCAATCGCTGACCCGGATGAGCTGGCACAGATTCACAAGCAGGCGGTTCTGACCATGCTGAACTGGCACCTGGAGGCCACGCAGTCTCCGCGTGCCGCCTGGCTGCTGGAGCACTGGGAAACCGAGTGTCAGCACTTCGTCTATGTGATGCCGCGCTCCCTGCTGCTGTATCAGGATGGCGGTGAGATCCTGAAAGCGAAATCCCGTAAAGATTTGCTGGAAGAACTCTCAACGGCCCTGGCAGCGCACCAGGTGGCGAAATTCAAAGCCGCGTGGCGCGAAGGAAAAACCATTGCTGATGGTGCCGTGCCCGCTTATGGCGCGACGGATACGGTAGAAATGTTTGTGTTACTTAACAACTACACCGTATTGAGCTTCGCGCAGCAGCTGGCCCTCGGCAAATTACCAAAAGGGACCCCTGTTGAGGATCCTGCCGTCGAGAAAGCAGTGCGTAATTTGCTGATGACCGAAGACTTTTCACTGGTGAGTAAGCTGCAACGCCATGCGCGAGCAGCGATTGAAAGCTATAGCGACAGCGAGTTGGCCAGCCTGATCGGTTCAAAACGCATGTCCGATTACAAAGCGGCACTGACGCAACGTAATATCCGCTCAATGGACAGCCTGGCCACTTACGGCTGGATCATGTATCAGGATGCCTGCAACCGTGACATTCTCGGTCGCCTGCCTGATTTTGAAGAGTTGTTTGCGCGTGCGGCATTACCTGAAATTGCGGCGGCGGTAGGCAAACTGGCCTGACAGCCATGACTGTAAACTGAACTGTGTTTAATCATGATTAACCGGATGTGTTCGCGGTACCGGGCGTAGGTCAACCCCGCTCCTCTCTGTGGCAGGCTGTCACTGAGAGGACGGATACAACCACACTGGCGATAGCGCGACGCATGACGGTAAGAGCGGGATTGAGTAAAGGTATCCATGAAAATTCCATATATTCCTGAAGATGCACCTTTTAATGGTGATCAGAAATACTGGCTGGCGGGCTTTCTGGCTGGCCTGCACTCCCGTTTGTTGGTCTTAGAAGACAAACAGCAGCCTGCCGCAGGTAACGCCGCTGCGACAACGACCCAGCTGCACATTCTTTATGGTTCTCAGACCGGTAACGCTGAGGCATTAGCGCAGTCTGCCGCCAAATCAGCCCGTGCCAAAGGTCTGGTGCCGGTCGTTCAGGCATTAGGCGATGTGGATCTGGACGTGTTCGCCACCATGCGCCACGTGTTGATTGTCACTTCGACCTACGGTGAAGGTGAAATGCCTGACAACGCCCAGCTGTTTTGGGACGCAATTTCCGCCAGCACTGCGCCACGTCTGGAGCAGATGCACTTCGCCGTGCTGGCCATTGGCGATACCGGCTATGACGGATTCTGTCAGGCAGGTAAATTCCTGGATATGCGCCTGGAACAGCTGGGTGCCAAACGTGTTGTTGATCGTATCGACTGCGATATCGATTACGAAGAGCCGTCAAATGAGTGGATTAACAGCACGATGCCCCAGTTTGCCAGCAGCGCAGGCAGCAGCGGCACGGTGCTGGAGAGCGCTCCGGAAGCGCCGGTTATTCCTGGCAGCAACAAATCCAATCCCTATGCCGCAGCACTCATCACCAACAAGCGCCTGTCGAGTGAGCAGTCTGCGAAAGACATTCGCCATTTCGAATTTGATCTGACTGACAGCGGTCTGAAGTACGAAGCGGGCGATGCGCTGGGTGTGATCCCCGTGAACGAACCGTCGCTGGTCAGCCTGCTGCTGACACAGCTGAACGCCGATTATCAGACGCCGGTGCCTGGCTTCGACAGAAGTCTTGGCGATCTGCTGACCTACCAGTTTGAAATTTCTGAGCCATCACGCAAGCTGATCGAGTGGGTGGGCCAAAACACCACCAACCAGGAGCTGCGTCACGTGCTTCAGCACGACGATAAAGACGCGCTCGGTGTCTGGCTATGGGGCAAAGATACGCTGGATCTGCTGCAGCTCGAACTGACGCGTAACCTGAGCGTACCCGAGTTCGTCGCCCTGCTGCGCCCGTTGCAGCATCGCGCCTACTCCATCTCGTCCAGCTCAAAAGCGCACCCGAATCAGGTTCACCTGACCATCGCCTCAGTGCGCTATCACAGCGGTGGCCGCAACCGCAGCGGCGTGTGCTCTACCTATCTGGCTGAGCGCGTACGCCGTGGTGAAAAGCCCGCGATCTTCATCTCACCCAACAAAGCCTTTCGCGTGCCGGCAAACGGCAACGCCCCGCTGATTATGGTCGGCCCCGGCACCGGTATCGCCCCGTTCCGCGCCTTTTTGCAGGAGCGTCAGGCAACAGGCGCTCAGGGCAAAAACTGGCTGTTTTTTGGCGATCAGCATCAGGAACACGACTTCATTTATCGTGAAGAACTGACGGCCTGGCAGGAAAGCGGTCTGCTCACGCGTCTCGATCTGGCGTTCTCACGCGATCAGGACAAGAAAATCTACGTGCAAAACCGGATGCTGGAACAGGGTGCAGAACTCTACGCCTGGCTGCAGGAAGGTGGATATTTCTACGTCTGTGGTGATGCATCACGCATGGCCAAAGACGTGGATAATGCGCTGTATGAAATCGTACGTCAGTTTGGCGGGCTCTCCAGTGAACGGGCTGCTGACTACATCGATCAGCTGAAGAAAGAGAAACGCTACCTGCGCGACGTTTACTGATCGCTGTGGCAGAAAGCAAAAATCCGGGCAACCTGTGTTCCCGGATTTTTTATGCCTGTTACCGGCTGGCAGACAGGCAAAAAAATACCCGTCAGGTGACGGGTATTCTGTGTTACTTCACCACGCGCAGTGCGGGACGGCCACCACGTGGCGGGGGATCGTCATCCGGTGAATTATCGTCATCGCTGGCATCATCAGGGCGGTCGCCGTCAATCACTGACATGACCGTCTCTTCCTGATTCTCAGCATAGTCCTGTGTGCCGCCTTCATAGGCCGGTTCAGGTTCAAACATCGTGCCTGCGCCGTTTTCACGCGCATAGATGGCGAGTACGGCCGCCATTGGGACGTTCACCTGACGTGGAACGCCACCAAAACGTGCGTTAAACGAGACTTCGTCGTTGCCCAGTTCAAGGTTGCCCACGGCACGCGGCGCAATGTTCAGTACGATCTGACCATCGCGGGCATATTCCAGTGGAACCTGGACGCCAGGCAGGTTGATGTCGACGACCAGATGCGGTGTAAGCTGGTTATCCAGTAACCAGTCATAAAAAGCACGCAGCAAATAAGGTCGGCGGGCTGTGAGTTGTGACATTTCCATACATTAGCCCCGGGCTTGCAGGCGCATTTCACGTTCAGCTTCAGTCAGTGAAGCAAGGAAGGAGTCACGCTCAAATACGCGGTTCATGTAGCCTTTCAGCTCTTTAGAGCCCGACCCGAGCAGATCGATCCCCATTGACGGTAAACGCCACAACAGCGGAGCCAGATAGCAGTCTACCAGGCTGAACTCGTCGCTCATAAAGAATGGCGTACGCCCAAACAGAGGAGCGATAGCCAGCAGCTCTTCACGCAGCTGCTTACGCGCCGCCTCAGCTTCCTGACCGCTACTGTTCTCAACCTTTCTCATCAGGCTGTACCAGTCTTGCTCAATACGGTGCATCATTAAACGGCTTTCGCCACGTGCAACCGGATAGACAGGCATCAAGGGTGGGTGGGGAAAACGCTCATCCAGATATTCCATGATGATGCGTGATTCGTACAGCGTCAGTTCGCGATCTACCAGCGTCGGCACAGTGCGGTACGGATTGAGGTCAATCAGATCCTGCGGCAGGTTATCCATTTCGACCTGCTCGATCTCTACGCTGACACCTTTCTCGGCAAGCACAATACGTACCTGATGGCTAAAAATGTCAGTAGGACCAGAAAACAGCGTCATTACCGAACGTTTGTTGGCAGCGACAGCCATGAAAACCTCCCAGTTTGTTCACAAAAAGTTACTGCGAATGGCCAACCACACGGCGACTCACCTGCTCATAGAACTCGCTCGCAATCCGCGCTAACCACCCCCGACGAATGCCAGGCGCATAACGCGCCAGCTTGCGGGCGCAAAGTGACACAGAGTTTACCAGATTTTAGGCAGCTTGTGGGTGGGGGAATGCATTTTTGCGGGTAAAATGCGAACAGTATTGTGGTTTTACAGGACAGGATGACCTGAAAATAAAAATAAAAAACCCGCCGGAGCGGGTTTTTTGTGCCAACTGTGTCTGCCGAAGCAGCAACAATTAACGCTTGGAGAACTGAGGACGACGACGTGCTTTACGCAGGCCGACTTTCTTACGTTCAACCTGACGAGCATCACGAGTAACGAAGCCTGCTTTACGCAGTTCGCCACGCAGTGACTCATCATACTCCATCAGCGCGCGGGTGATACCATGACGGATCGCGCCTGCCTGACCAGAGATACCACCACCTTTAACGGTGATGTACAGGTCCAGTTTACCAACCATATCAACCAGTTCCAGAGGCTGACGCACGACCATGCGTGCAGTCTCGCGACCGAAATACTGCTCCAGAGAGCGTTGGTTGATTACGATGTTACCGCTACCCGGCTTGATGAAGACGCGTGCGGATGAGCTTTTGCGGCGACCAGTGCCGTAGTTTTGAGTTTCAGCCATTGCCTTTAATCCCGATTAAATGTCAAGAACTTGCGGTTGCTGTGCCGCATGGTTGTGCTCGTTACCTGCGTAAACTTTCAGTTTACGGTACATAGCACGACCCAGCGGGCCCTTCGGCAGCATGCCTTTAACCGCGATCTCAATCACGCGCTCAGGACGGCGAGCAATCATCTCTTCAAAGGTCGCCTGTTTGATACCACCGATGTGACCAGTGTGGTGATAGTAAATCTTGTCAGAACGCTTGTTGCCGGTGACAGCAACTTTCTCAGCGTTCAGAACGATGATGTAATCACCAGTATCAACGTGCGGAGTGTATTCCGCTTTATGCTTACCACGCAGACGGCGCGCCAGTTCAGTCGCCAGGCGACCCAAGGTTTTGCCAGTTGCGTCAACAACATACCAGTCACGTTGGACGGTTTCTGGTTTAGCTGTAAAAGTTTTCATCGAAAAGCTTACCCAAATTAAGTTACACGTTGGTGAAATCCCAAACGCTTAAGTAAACGAATGAGGCTCACACGACCATTTTGACCAGCAAGCCACCCCTTCGGATAGCGTTACCGGAACGCAGAGGATTTGGGAAAAAAATCCTGTGCTGTAACGTGGGGTCGCAAGATTATAGAGAAGTCGATTACAAAAATCGAACCCTATTTTCATTTATTACCCGGAATCTTACGGTAAATGCGCCAGCCGCAGGTACTCTTCGCTCTGCATTTCCTGCAAACGGGACAGACAGCGCTGATATTCAAATTTCAGGCGCGTGCCCTGATAAATTTCGAACAAGGAGGTTTCTGCCGCGACAACCAGTTTGACATGGCGCTCGTAAAACTCATCCACCAACGCCAGAAAACGCCGCGCCTGATCTTCCGTTTTGTAGATCATGACCGGCACATCGAACAGCAGGACGCTGTGAAAGCGGCGTGACAGCTCAATATAATCATGCTGGCTGCGCCCTTCTCCACACAGGGTTTTAAAATCAATCGCAATCACCCCTTCTGCCACGCCCAGGGTCGGCATTTTACGGTGATTGATCTCCAGCACCGGTGCGCTGTTGCGCTTTTCGCCTGACAATGCCAGGAACATGCGGTCCATCTCGGCGTAGGTTTCCGGCCCCAGAGGAAACGTCCACAAATGCGCGGACGTCAGCGTACGCAGACGGTAATCAATGCCCGCATCGACATTCATGACCTCACAGTGCTGCTTAATCTGCTCGATGGCGGGCAGAAAACGCGCACGCTGCAGGCCATTTTTGTACAAGTTATCAGGCGGAATATTCGAGGTCGCAACCAGGCTGATGCCGCGCGCAAACAGGGCTTCCATCAGCGTGCCCAGCAGCATGGCATCCGTGATGTCAGACACAAAAAACTCATCAAAACAGAGAATATCGGTTTCTGCTTTAAAGCGGTCGGCGATGATCAGTAACGGATCGCTGTGCCCCTGCAGTTCGGTCAGCTCTTCATGCACGCGCAGCATGAAACGGTGAAAGTGTAAGCGCAGTTTGCGGTCGCCAGGAATAGACTGAAAAAACAGATCCATGACCCAGGTTTTACCCCGTCCAACGCCGCCCCACATATACAAGCCACGGACGGGCGCTTTGGGCTGCGACTTTTCTTTTCCCATCAGCTTCGACAGACGACCTAACAGCCCTTGCGAGGGGAGATCGGTGGAGTGCTGACGCGCGATCAGCCCTTGCTGGATAGCATCTAAGCGGGTAATCGCTTCACGCTGTACGTCGTCGGGCTTGAAATCGCCCTGTGATAGCGCCTGCTCATAGCGGGCAAGCGGAGATGAGGTTTGCATGGTTCGCTCAGTGTCCCTGAATTTTGTCTTATTCAAACGTCGTTTGTCGAAAAAAAGGCCGCTCTACACTAAGGCATGGCGCTCCAGAGTTCCACATCCATAAGATTAACGGGTATAGTGACTATTATTAAGTGGTGCAACGCCCTACGGAACAACGGAAATAACACGGGAGTCATTATGACCTGGGAATACGGGCTAATTGGTTTAGTGGTAGGTATTATTGTCGGCGCAGTCGCCATGCGTTTTGGCAACCGGAAGCTGCGCGAGCAGCGCAGCATGCAGTACGAACTGGATAAGACGAAAGCCGAGCTGGCAGATTATCGCGAAGAACTGACCAACCACTTTGCGCAGAGCGCAGAGCTGCTGGATAACATGGCGCGTGATTACCGTCAGCTCTATCAACACATGGCGAAAGGGTCCAACGACCTGCTGCCGAACATGCCTGGGGACAAAAACCCCTTTGCATGGCAACTGACCGAAGCCGAAGCGGATAACGATCAGGCACCGGTGCAAATGCCGCGTGATTACTCTGAAGGCGCCTCTGGCTTACTGCGTGGTGAACGCGCCGTCCGCGACTAAGCATGATCGGGCACAGTGACGCTGTGCCCGCTGTTTTTGCGAACCCCGGCCGCAAACGGCTGTCTCATTGATTTACTCCCCCCTTTTTTGCAGCGAGAGCGTTATAACAATGAAAAAACAAGCACGACTGTTAAGCGCATTAGCCTTGAGCATTGGAATGAGTCTTGCCGCTGCGCCCGGCGCGATGGCGACGCTACCTGCACAGATCCAGAGCCAGCCGCTTCCCAGCCTGGCACCGATGCTGGAAAAAGTGTTGCCTGCTGTGGTCAGCGTGCACGTTGAAGGCACCCAGTCTGATGCCCAGGCCCAGACACAGGATATTCCCGAGCCGCTTAAGCGTTTCTTTGGCCAGTTGCCCGGTGGCGCCCCAAGCCAGCCTCAACCCTTTGAGGGGCTGGGGTCCGGTGTCATCATTGATGCCGCCAAAGGCTATGTTCTGACCAATAACCACGTGGTCAACGGCGCGGATAAGATCAACGTCCAGCTCGGCGATGGCAGCGAATATGATGCCAAACTGATTGGTCACGATGAGCAGACCGATATTGCCCTGATACAGATTCAGGGCGCGAAAAACCTGACGCAGATAAAAGTCGCGGATTCTGATCAGCTTAAAGTCGGTGATTTTGCCGTGGCCATCGGTAATCCTTTTGGCCTTGGCCAGACAGCGACCTCCGGAATTATTTCGGCACTGGGCCGCAGCGGCCTGAATCTCGAAGGGCTGGAAAACTTTATCCAGACCGATGCCGCCATTAACCGGGGTAACTCAGGCGGCGCGCTGGTTAATTTGAACGGCGAGCTGATCGGGATTAATACCGCCATTCTGGCCTCCAGTGGCGGCAATATCGGCATTGGCTTTGCGATTCCGAGCGATATGGCCATGAACCTGGCCGACCAGTTGATTAAGTACGGCGAAGTCAAACGGGGTCAGTTGGGTATCAAAGGTACCGAGATGACCGCAGACATCGCAAAAGCGTTTAACGTTGACGCCCAGCGCGGCGCGTTCGTTTCTGAAGTGCTGCCGCAGTCAGCGGCGCAAAAAGCCGGTATCAAGTCGGGCGATATCATTGTTTCAGTCAATGATAAACCGATTACCAGCTTCGCAGAACTGCGGGTGAAGATCGGCACGACGGCGCCGGGTGAGAAAGTGAAGCTTGGCCTGCTGCGTGAAGGTAAACCGGTGAGTGTTGATGTCACCCTTGAGCAAAGCGCCCAGACGACGGCCAGCGCACAGCTGCTTTCTCCCGCCCTGCAGGGCGCGACCCTGAGCGATGGTCAGACCAAAACCGGTGATAAAGGCGTGAAGATTGATGCCATCGAAAAAGGCACCCCGGCTGAACAGGTCGGCCTGCAAAAAGATGACGTGATCGTTGGCGTTAACCGCACGCGAATTCAGAATATTGCCGAAATGCGCAAAGTGCTGGAAGCCAAACCGCCGGTGATGGCGCTGAATGTGGTTCGTGGTGAGGAAAGTATCTATCTGTTATTGAGATAAACCCCGCACGATGGCGGACACAAGCACGTGTGTGTCCGCCGCTCTCATGTTATTCTCCCCAACGTTCTCCCCTGACGTGATTTAACACCATGTTTCTTAAACTCTTGCGTTCAGTGGTGTTGGGACTGATTGTTGCGGGCATCTTGCTCGCAGCGCTGCCCGCACTGCGTTTGGGCGGTGCTGCCCTGTATAGTCAAAATGACATTAACGATGAAACGCCCTTTGGCTTTAATCAAGGGGTGAGGCGCGCCGTGCCTGCGGTTGTGAATGTTTACAACCGCAGCGCGCATGGGAACAACAACCGCGGTATTACCACGCTGGGCTCAGGCGTGATTATGAATAACCGGGGTTATATCCTGACCAACAAGCACGTTATCAATAATGCCGATCAGATCATCGTCGCCCTGCAGGATGGCCGTTTTTTTGAAGCCACGCTGGTGGGTTCGGATGCCATGACCGATTTGGCCGTGCTAAAAATTACCGCGTCAAACCTGCCGGTTATCCCGATTAATCCCAAACGCGTCGCACACATTGGCGATGTGGTGATGGCCATCGGCAACCCCTATAACCTGGGACAAACGGTCACGCAGGGCATTATCAGCGCAACGGGCCGCGTCGGACTCAGCTCGTCAGGCCGCCAGAACTTCCTGCAAACGGATGCATCAATTAATCAGGGGAACTCCGGTGGCGCACTGATTAACTCGCTGGGCGAACTCATGGGCATCAATACTCTGACGTTTGATAAAAGCAGCGATGGCGAAACGCCCGAAGGCATTGGTTTTGCTATCCCTACCGCGCTGGCATCCAAAATTATGGATAAGCTCATCCGTGATGGTCGGGTCATTCGCGGCTATATCGGCATTACCGCCCGCGAAGTGCCGCCGCTTCACGGCCAGGGCAACAGTCTTGATCGGGTTCAGGGCATTATCGTCAGCGTGGTGACGCCGGGCGGCCCGGCTGAGAAAGCCGGTATCCAGGCCAATGATGTGCTGCTGAGCGTAGACGGTAAACCGGCGCTCTCCGCACAGGAAACCATGGATCAGGTTGCGGAGATTCGTCCCGGTTCGGTGGTAAATGTGCAGGTGCTGCGTAATGACAAGAAGCTGACCTTCCCGGTGACGATTCAGGAGTTTCCGGACAGCAGTCAGTAGGCCGGGCATACTGGCGGCAACGTGGTGCGTCCCGCCGTGATAAACAGTTAAGGCCAGGCTGGCGGCCTGGTCTTTATCCGGTTCACGCCCGGGGTGGAAGCGGGCATGAAATTGGCCTAGCAGCGGTCTACCGGGAAAGCGATAACGTCACTCAGCGACTCCGCCTTCAGCGCCAGCATAATCAACCTGTCCACGCCCAGTGCAACGCCCGAACAGGCCGGCATGCCGTGCTCCAGCGCAGCCAGCAGGTAGTGATCAATCGGATGTTGCGGCAACCCTCGCGCCGCACGCCGGCGGTTATCCTGCTCAAAGCGTTGGCGCTGTTCACGGCTGTCGGTAAGTTCGCGGAAGCCATTCGCCAGCTCAATCCCCTTGTAATACACCTCAAACCGCTCTGCCACCCGATGATCTTCCGTACTGATCTCCGCTAATGCCGCCTGGCTGGCCGGAAAGTGGTAGATAAAACAGGGCCTGTCCTGGCCAATCTTCGGTTCCACGCCCAGCATAAACAGCAGCATCAGTAAGGTATCGCGATCCTCTTCCCGACTGGCCAGCTCGCCCTCACCTAGTTTTTCCGCCGCCTCACGCAGCTGTGCTTTGTCGGCAGAGAGCGGGTCCAGCTCAAGGTGACGAATAAAGGCCTGCTGATAAGAGAGCGACTCCGCGCTGTCGCACTCCAGCACCTGCTGCAGCAGATCGTCAACCTCATTCATCAGGCGGTACATATCATAATGGGGGCGATACCACTCCAGCATGGTGAATTCCGGGTTGTGGTAGCGCCCGGCCTCTTCATTGCGAAAGCTGCGGCCCATTTGATAGATCGGGCCACTTCCGGCCGCCAGCAGGCGTTTCATGTGGTATTCCGGGCTGGTCATCAGCCAGAGATCGCGGCCTTCAGACAGGCCAGGACCGACAAAGCGCGTCTGGAACGGCACCAAATGAATGTCGGTAATTGTGGCCTGACTCATCGCGGGCGTGTCGACTTCCAGTACGCCGCGATCGGCGAAGAAACGACGCACTTCAGCAATAATGGCTGCGCGTTTAATTAAACTGGCAATCGAAGCGCCAGGTTGCCAGCTTGTCGTTTCACTCATGGTGACGGCTCCTGATACAAATAAGGGAGGGAAGTCTACTCGTAATGTCAGTGGCAAACAATCGTGGCGCAAGCCTGTCCAATAAACTGAGCGGCTTCTATAATTAACAGGTTAAATAACAAAGGAATCTTTTTATGTCTCCATGGAAAACATTGGTCGCCAGCCTGAGTGCCTTCCTGTCCGTCGCCTGCACGACCACACCGCCAAAAAACGTTACCGTCGTTGAAAACTTCGACAGTCAGCGTTACCTCGGTCAGTGGTACGAGATAGCCCGGCTGGATCATGGCTTTGAACGCGGCCTCGAACAGGTTACGGCAAATTACAGCCCACGTGAGGATGGCGGCCTGAAAGTCGTTAATCGCGGCTATAACGTAAAAAAGCAGCGCTGGCAGGAGAGCGTGGGTAAAGCCTACTTCACCGGCGATAAACAGCGTGCGGCACTCAAGGTCTCGTTCTTTGGGCCCTTCTACGGTGGCTATAACGTGATAGCGCTGGATCCTGACTACCGCTACGCCCTGGTCTGTGGGCCTAATCGCCACTATTTATGGATTCTGTCACGGACGCCGCAGTTGGATGAAGGCGTGAAACAAACGCTGGTACAGCAGGCACGTCAGGCCGGATTTCCGGTGGATGAGCTGATTTGGGTCAAACAGGGAGAGAAGTGAAGAGAAAAAGCCGGTACGAAAAAAGGTCGTACCGGTTTTTTTAAAGCTTACTGCGCGCTACGTTGAATCGCCTGACCGCCCGCTTCAACGTCTTCGCCAACGCCACGTGTGGTATTACAGCCAGAAAGCAGTGCTGATAACATCACCACAGAGAAAATCGCAACAATACTTTTCTTTAACATAAGCCTATTCCTTTTTTACGTTGCATTAAAAGTACAGCTTTTAAAGCATAGACCGATTACGCCACGCTGCGAGGCTAACCCGCTGAAAAAAGGAAATTCTGCCGTGTTACTTCGCGGCGCGAGAAATCGCTCCGCCAAGGTGAGAGACATCTTCGCCAAAACCATGAAACGTGTTACAGGCGCTCAGACCAGAAGAGACCAGCAACGCCAACGCGATAAGTTTTGCCAGTTTTTTCATTGTTGAAACTCACTTAAGAAAAAAGGCGCATCACAGGATGCGCCTCTCAGGATTATTTTACGCGTGAAACGTATTCGCCAGAGCGGGTGTCAACTTTCACCACCTCGCCAATCTGCACGAACAATGGCACTTTAATGACTGCGCCCGTAGACAGCGTAGCAGGCTTACCGCCCGTACCGGCAGTATCACCTTTCAGGCCTGGGTCAGTTTCAACGACTTCCGCTTCAACAAAGTTTGGTGGCTGAACCGCAATCGGTTTATCGTTCCACAAGGTTACGATACACTCCGCGTTGTCCTGCAACCACTTCTGCACTTCATCCAGCACTTTGGCTTCAACCTGGTACTGCTCAAAGCTTTCCGGGTGCATGAAGTAGTAGAAATCGCCGTCGTTGTATGAGTACTGCAGCGTCATATCCTTCACGTCTGCGCCTTCGGCAGAGTCAGTCGATTTGAAGGTTTTCTCAACGCGTGAACCGGTCAGCAGACGACGCATTTTTACACGTGCAAACGCCTGACCTTTACCCGGCTTAACGAACTCGCTTGATTCGATGGCATAAGGTTCGCCTTCGAACATGATTTTAAGACCGGGACGGAAATCGTTGCTAAGATAAGTCGCCATAAAGGCCCTCTGTAGATATTAACTGGTAATAGCCAAAAAAATGGCACACATTGTAACCCTAAATTCCCCTTCCAGAGAAGATTGGTTGCAGCAACTTGCTGATGTTGTCACTGATCCTCATGAATTACTGCAACTTTTAGCGCTCGACCATCATCCGGATCTGGCTGCTGGCGGCGACGCACGCCGACTTTTTGCCCTGCGCGTGCCGCGCGCCTTTATCCGGCGCATGAAAAAAGGCGATGCGCAGGATCCCCTTCTACTTCAGGTTCTGACCAGCCGTCAGGAGTTTGTCGACGCGCCCGGTTATAGCACCGATCCGCTGGACGAACAAAATAGCGTCGTGCCGGGATTACTGCATAAATATAAAAACCGTGCATTGCTGCTGGTCAAGGGCGGCTGCGCGGTGAACTGCCGCTACTGCTTCCGCCGTCATTTTCCCTATCAGGATAATCAGGGCAACAAGCGTAACTGGCAGGCCGCGCTGGATTATATTGCCGCCCATCCCGAACTGGATGAGATCATCTTTTCGGGTGGCGATCCGTTAATGGCAAAAGATCATGAGCTGGCCTGGCTCATTGACGCGCTGGGCACTATCCCGCATCTGAAACGGCTACGTATTCATAGTCGCCTGCCGGTCGTGATTCCGGATCGCATTACCGAGGCGCTGTGTCAGGCGCTGGCGGAAACGCGGCTTCAGGTCTTGATGGTAACCCATATCAATCACGCCCGTGAGATTGACGAGGCGCTCTGCGATGCCATGCTGCGCCTGAAACGCGCTGGCGTGACGCTCCTCAATCAGAGCGTACTGCTGCGCGGCGTGAATGATGATGCACAAACCCTGGCGGCACTCAGCAATGCGCTGTTTGATGCCGGCATTCTGCCCTACTACCTGCATGTGCTGGACAAAGTGCAGGGCGCAGCGCATTTCTTCGTTTCTGATGAAGACGCCCGTGCATTAATACGCGATCTGCTGCCGCGGGTGTCCGGTTATCTGGTGCCGAAGCTGGCACGTGAGATTGGCGGAGAACCCAGTAAAACCCCGCTGGATCTGCAACTTCGGCAGGAATAAATCACGGGCGGCACACAGCCCGGTAGCCGTAAGCCTTATTTCCGCCGAACAGCGGGCTGCCAACCCGTGGCACTGGCGGCTAAAAACCAATGATAAACGCTAAAAAACGACCGGCACATTGGCCGGTCGTCTCAAAAAAATGTTGCCTGTTCAGCGCAGGATCAGTTAGGGCATTTATAGACCTGGCCGGTCATCTTGCTGTCGAGTGGTGCAAAGGCTGAAAGCAGGTTTTGTGTAGGACTGGTTGCGCCATAAATGACGTTTCCGCCCATTTCGGCAGCGCGGTTCCGCAGGTCGTTAGCCGCACCGCGCAGTGCGCTGGTTTCGCCACCGGCTCCGCTTAACCAGTTACTTTGTGAGCCGGTCAGGCTGCCCAGAAGCTGACATTGTTTGCCAGGCTGCTGATCGGTAAAGGTGACGCGCTGTCCAGCAGAAGTCAGGTCGGTTGAGCTGCTGCAGCCTACAAGCAATAACGCACCAGCCGTAAGACCGAGCAAGAGGTTAATACGCATTATAATCCCCATTTATTATCATCAGTGTCGGATGGCAGCGTAGCAGAAAAACACGCATTTTTTCTGAACATTCATTGCCCTAATCCGTGCCAACGTCACCGTTGCGCCCCTACTTATACCCTTTCCTCCGCAAAAGAAAAACCCCCGACCGTTTCCGATCGGGGGTTCTTATGACACAAGCGTCAGGGACAATTACATCATGCCGCCCATACCGCCCATGCCACCCATACCGCCAGCGCCTGCACCTAAGTCTGGCGCATCGCTTTTCGGCAGGTCAGTGACCATACATTCGGTGGTGATCATCAGGCCAGCAACCGATGCCGCGTACTGCAGAGCAGAACGGGTCACTTTGGTTGGGTCCAGAATACCGAAGTCGATCATGTTGCCGTATTCTTCAGTCTGCGCGTTGTAACCGTAGTTACCGTCGCCTGCTTTCACGTTGTTCGCCACAACAGAAGGCTCTTCGCCGGCGTTAGAAACGATCTGACGCAGTGGCGCTTCCATTGCGCGCAGCGCAACTTTGATACCCACGTTCTGGTCTTCGTTCTGACCACGCAGTTCGGTCAGCTGTGCTGCAACGCGAACCAGCGCCACACCACCACCGGCAACCACGCCTTCTTCAACCGCAGCACGGGTTGCGTGCAGGGCATCTTCAACGCGTGCTTTTTTCTCTTTCATTTCAACTTCAGTTGCTGCGCCCACTTTCAGAACGGCAACACCACCTGCCAGTTTCGCTACGCGCTCCTGCAGTTTTTCTTTGTCGTAGTCAGAGGTGGCTTCTTCGATCTGCTGACGAATCTGAGTGACACGACCCTGAATAGTGGTTTCTTCACCCACGCCATCGATGATGGTGGTGGTGTCTTTGTTGATCACGACACGCTTCGCCTGACCCAGATCTTCCAGCGCCGCTTTTTCCAGCTCCATACCGATCTCTTCAGAGATCACGGTACCGCCAGTCAGGATAGCGATATCCTGCAGCATGGCTTTACGGCGGTCGCCGAAGCCCGGTGCTTTAACCGCAGCCACTTTCACGATGCCGCGCATGGTGTTCACCACCAGGGTCGCCAGCGCTTCGCCTTCGACGTCTTCCGCGATGATCAGCAGTGGTTTGCCTGCTTTCGCAACGGCTTCCAGCACTGGCAGCATTTCACGGATGTTGGAAATCTTCTTGTCAGCCAGCAGGATGAACGGTGATTCCAGCTCTACCGCGCCTGTTTCTGGTTTGTTGATGAAGTAAGGAGACAGATAACCGCGGTCGAACTGCATACCTTCAACCACGTCCAGCTCGTCCTGCAGGCCGGTGCCTTCTTCAACGGTGATGACGCCTTCTTTACCCACTTTTTCCATCGCCTGCGCGATCAGGGTACCGACGGTTTCATCAGAGTTTGCAGAGATGGTACCCACCTGCGCAATCGCTTTAGAGTCTGAGCACGGCACAGACAGTTTTTTCAGTTCTTCAACTGCAGCAACCACCGCCTGGTCGATACCGCGCTTCAGATCCATTGGGTTCATGCCCGCTGCAACGGCTTTCAGGCCTTCGGTGATGATGGACTGTGCCAGCACGGTTGCCGTGGTAGTACCGTCACCCGCCGCGTCGTTCGCTTTAGAGGCAACTTCTTTTACCATCTGCGCGCCCATGTTTTCGAACTTGTCTTCCAGCTCGATTTCACGCGCAACAGAAACACCATCTTTCGTGATGGTCGGTGCACCAAAAGATTTATCCAGAACAACGTTACGGCCTTTCGGGCCCAGGGTAACTTTTACTGCATCTGCCAGTACGTTAACGCCACGCAACATTTTTACGCGTGCGTCATTACCGAATTTTACGTCTTTAGCTGCCATTTCAAATTTCCCTTAAATTCGTTTCGTTCAGTGAATTACGCGTAAAACTTACGCTTCAACAATTGCCAGAATGTCGCTTTCAGAGATGATCAGGACTTCTTCGTTGTCGATTTTCTCCGTCTTGGCACCGTAGCCTTCGCTGAAAATCACGACGTCACCCACTTTCACATCCAGCGGCTTCACTTCGCCACTCTCAAGGATACGGCCTTTGCCCACAGCCAGGACTTCACCACGGGTGGATTTGCCTGCTGCAGAACCGGTCAGCACGATGCCACCCGCTGACTTAGCTTCAACTTCTTTACGCTTCACGATAACGCGATCGTGTAATGGACGAATTTTCATTTGATAGCTCTCCTTTGAGAAGTCCAATCATTCATTTTTGGGTTGAATACCGGGCTGTGTGGCTTCCGGCCTCGTGACCAGAGAGATAGGGCCGTGCTCTTCCGCTTTCAAGGGGGCAACCTACAAATTTTTTTTAGCTGATGATGCGACTGATGAATTTTTAAACAAACGGGCTTACAGGCGGGTAAATAAACAAAACGCGCGACCTGAAGTCGCGCGTTGACGTGAGTTAACGATCTTTGTGATCGTCATGGTGTTCGAGACGATCGGTATCTTTACGTTCGTACTCGCCATCCATCGTGTAACCACTGTCCGGACCCGCTCCCGGCCCGCGCCAGACGCGCAGATGCGGCATCAGTTTCAGCGTCAGATGTTTTTGCACCGGTGGCAAAAGTAACAACAGCCCCAGCATGTCGGTAAAGAAACCCGGCAACAGCAGCAGGAAACCGGCAATGATCAGCGAGACGCTTTTGATCATTTCTTGTGCCGGGCTTTCATTGCGCGCCAGCTTCTCCTGCATCAGCATAAAGTTTTTCATGCCCTGATTTTTAACCAAAGACACGCCAATGCAGGAGGTGAAAACCACCAGCAGCATGGTGAGCAGCACGCCCAGGACGTGTGCAACCTGAATGAAAAGCGAGATCTCAATCCAGGCCAGTACGAAAAAAATCACTAACGGTAACCAGCGCACCGGATTCTCCTGTGAGTCAGGCTGCCCGGTTGATAACCCGACAGCGTGGAATAGGATGTAGAAAAACGTAAAAAACAGAGATGGTTATTCGGACGACCAATTTCAACCTTACCTGGCAAATATTTACACGAGGGTTATTTTTGTGAGCAATTTCACATATTGTTAACGCAACGCGGCCAGATTGGTGATCTCCGTTCGCGCTTTACGTCCAGGTCAGAATAGGATCGTGCTCACCCGCCTGAATACGGATAAAATAGCGGTTCTGGCGCTTCCCCACAAAACAAACACATCATCTGCGATGGTTAGCAGTGACAACAAGAAGGTTATCATGGCGAACAACATTCGTATCGAAGAAGACCTGTTAGGCATGCGCGAAGTTCCGGCGGATGCTTATTATGGCGTTCATACTTTGCGTGCGATTGAAAACTTTTACATCAGCAACAGCAAAATCAGTGATATTCCTGAGTTTGTGCGCGGCATGGTGATGGTAAAAAAAGCGGCAGCGATGGCCAATAAAGAGCTGAAGACGTTGCCACGTGACATCGCCAATACCATTATTCAGGCCTGCGATGAAGTGCTGAACAAAGGTCGCTGCATGGATCAGTTCCCGGTCGATGTGTATCAAGGCGGCGCGGGCACCTCGGTCAACATGAATACCAATGAGGTGCTGGCCAATATTGGTCTGGAGCTGATGGGGCATCAGAAAGGCGAATACCAGTATCTGAATCCCAACGACCACGTGAATAAATGCCAGTCCACCAACGATGCTTACCCAACCGGCTTTCGCATCGCCGTTTACAGCTCACTGCTGAAACTGCTCGACGGCATTAGTCAGTTAGCCGAAGGTTTCCAGCGTAAAGCTGACGAATTCCAGACGATTTTAAAAATGGGCCGTACTCAGCTACAGGATGCGGTGCCGATGACGTTGGGTCAGGAATTTCATGCGTTTAGCGTGCTGCTCAATGAAGAGACAAAAAGCATTTTGCGCACCGGCGAACTGCTGCTGGAAGTTAACCTGGGCGCGACCGCTATTGGTACTCGCCTGAATACGCCGGATGGCTACCAACACTTAGCCGTTCAGAAACTGGCAGAAGTCAGTAACCTGGCGGTGGTGCCAGCCGAAGATCTGATCGAGGCCACCTCCGACTGCGGCGCCTACGTGATGGTGCACTCTTCGCTGAAGCGTCTGGCCGTGAAGCTTTCTAAAATTTGTAACGACCTTCGCCTGCTCTCTTCAGGTCCCCGTGCCGGCCTGAACGAAATTAACCTGCCAGAATTGCAGGCCGGCTCCTCAATCATGCCTGCCAAAGTGAATCCGGTGGTGCCTGAGGTGGTAAACCAGGTGTGCTTCAAAGTGATTGGCAACGATACCACGGTCACCATGGCGTCCGAAGCCGGGCAGCTGCAGCTTAACGTTATGGAACCGGTGATTGGCCAGGCGCTGTTTGAGTCGGTCAGCATCCTGACTAACGCTTGCTACAACCTGCTGGAAAAATGCGTTAACGGCATCACCGCCAATAAAGCTGTCTGTGAAGCGTATGTGTTTAACTCTATTGGCATCGTCACTTACCTGAACCCCTACATTGGGCACCATAATGGCGATATCGTCGGTAAAATTTGTGCCGAAACCGGTAAAAGCGTTCGCGAGGTGGTACTGGAGCGCGGCCTGCTCACCGAAAGCGAGCTGGACGATATTTTCTCTGTGCAAAACCTGATGTATCCGGTTTACAAAGCCAAACGTTACACCGACGAAAACGAACAGTAAGGCTTTATTGTACTTACTGATGTAAAAGGCACATCGTAATCAAAACGATGTGCCTTTTTGTTTGTTAAAAGGATGAGTTTGCTTACCGGCTAATCCTGTTTGAGGAAGTGACAGATGTTCTTGATTGAGCTGTTTATCGTGTTGATGGCGATCTGGCTGGGCGCACGCCTGGGCGGCATCGGCATAGGTTTCGCAGGCGGCATGGGCGTCCTGATCCTGACGCTGGGCTTTGGCATGAAGCCTGGTGCGATCCCTTTTGATGTCATCGAAATCATCATGGCCGTGATCGCCGCGATTGCCGCCATGCAGGTGGCGGGCGGCATGGATTATCTGGTCAGCCTTGCCGAGCGTTTGCTGCGTCGTCATCCCCGTTATGTCACTTTCCTTGCGCCGCTGGTGACCTACATGATGACCCTGCTGGCGGGTACCGGCCACACCGCCTTCTCCACCTTGCCGGTCATTGCTGAAGTGGCGAAAGAGCAAGGCGTCCGGCCTTCCCGTCCGTTATCGATTGCGGTTGTCGCCTCTCAGGTCGCCATTACCGCTTCTCCCATTTCGGCGGCAGTGGTGTTCTTTGCCACGCTGCTGGAACCGCGTGGGGTGAGCTATATTATGCTGCTGGCGATTGCCATTCCGGCCACCATGGTGGGGCTGTTTCTTGCCGCCCTGGTGACCAATTTCTTGGGTAAAGAGCTAAAAGATGATGAGGTTTACCAGGCACGGCTGGCGAAAGGTGAAGTGACGCTACGCGGCGAGACGGTTTATCAGACTCAACCCGGCGCTAAAAAATCGGTACTGCTGTTTCTGGCCGGTATTGCCGCAGTGGTGATTTACGCCACCGCCACCAGCGAAAGCGTCAACCTGATCGCTAACCCACCGCTGCCGCGCAATGAGGCGATCGTTGTGTTTATGCTCACTATTGCCACGCTGATCAGTCTGACCTGCAAAATTGATACCGGTGCTATTCTCAGCGCCAGCACATTCAAGTCTGGCATGAGCGCCTGCATCTGTGTGATGGGCGTGGCCTGGCTGGGCGACACCTTTGTAAAAGCCCATCTGGCTGATATCCAGATGCTGGCGGGCGATACTTTAAAAACCTATCCGTGGATGCTGGCGCTGGTGCTGTTCTTCTCTTCCATGCTGCTTTATTCCCAGGCCGCCACCGCCAAAGCCCTGCTGCCTGCCGCGCTAGCCCTTGGCGTAACGCCACTGACAGCCATCGCTTCATTTGCCGCCGTGTCGGCGCTGTTTGTTTTACCGACCTATCCCACCCTGTTAGCCGCCGTGGAGATGGACGATACGGGTTCAACCCGAATCGGTAAGTTTGTCTTCAACCATGCCTTTATTATTCCTGGCGTCCTGGCTATCACCTTGGCTGTCATGTTCGGCTTTATTTTTGGTGGGCTGTTGCTGTAACCCCAGCCGGGCAGGGAACGTGCTACTATCGGCGTTATTTTCAACAGGATTGTTACGATGAACGCCGTTATCATCCTCTGCACTGCGCCAGACCAGGCCTGTGCGCAGCAGCTTGCCGCACAGGCGCTGCAGGCCAGGCTGGCCGCCTGTGTCACCCTCTTGCCGGGTGCAACGTCATATTATGTCTGGCAGGGCCAACTGACGCAGTCCAGCGAAGTTCAGATGTTACTCAAATGCGACACAGCCCATCAGCAGGCCTTGATCGAACTGCTTAAGCTCGCGCATCCTTACGATGTACCAGAACTGCTGGTACTTCCGGTTCAACATGGAGACAGTGAATACTTGTCATGGCTGCACGCATCTCTCGCTTAATCACACTCGTACTGGCGCTGTTTATCTGCCTGCAGGCGCAGGCTGCCTTATTTTCCCCCAACACCACCAGCCGCTTTTTGCCCGTTGACCAGGCTTTTGCCTTTGATTTCGATCAGCAAGGCTCGCAGCTCAACCTGCACTGGAAAGTCAAAGAGGGCTACTACCTTTACCGCCAACAGATTAAGGTCGTACCCCATGATGCAGGTATTGCGCCGTTAGCCCTGCCTGCGGGCCAGCTGCATGAAGATGAATTTTTTGGTAAAAGCGAGATTTACCCGCAGGATCTCAGCGTGCCCGTCATGCTGCAGCAGGCCGCCAAAGGAGCGACCCTTAGCGTAAGTTATCAAGGCTGTGCCGCCGCCGGCTTCTGTTATCCACCGGAAACCCGCAGTATCCCCCTTTCCCCGGTAGCCGCCACAATATCCCCGCCAGCCGTTGCGCCTGCCAGCGCCAACCCTCTGCCCTTTTCGCCGTTGTGGGCGCTGCTGATTGGCATCGGCGTGGCCTTCACGCCATGTGTATTACCGATGTACCCGCTGATCTCCGGCATTATCCTCGGCGGTAAGCGTAACTATTCCCTGGGAAGGCTGTTTGCGCTGGCCATGGTCTATGTACAAGGAATGGCGCTTACTTATACCTTACTGGGCGTGATTGTGGCGGCGGCGGGCCTGCGCTTTCAGGCGGCGTTGCAGCATCCTTACGTGCTTATTGGCTTATCGGCGCTGTTTATCCTGTTGGCCCTGTCGATGTTTGGCCTGTTCTCGCTGCAGCTTCCCGCCAGCGTGCAAACGCGTCTGACCCTGTGGAGCAACCGTCAGCAGGGCGGCTCACTGCCAGGCGTTTTTTTAATGGGTGCGCTGGCAGGCTTAATCTGTTCGCCCTGCACAACGGCGCCACTTAGTGCGATTCTGCTGTATATCGCGCAAAGCGGGAACCTGCTGGCCGGTGCCGGTACGCTGTGGCTCTATGCCGTCGGTATGGGATTGCCGCTGATTGCCGTTACCCTGTTTGGCAACCGCTTTCTCCCTAAAAGCGGCCCCTGGATGCAGACCGTCAAAGAAGGATTTGGTTTTGTTATTCTCGCGCTGCCGGTCTTCCTGCTGGAGCGGATACTGGGCGATCTGTGGGGCCTGCGATTGTGGAGCCTTTTGGCCGTGGCGTTCTTTGCGTGGGGATTCAGCGCGAGCTTACGCGCCAGCGGCGGCAAGTGGCGCGTGATGCAAATTATGATGCTGGCCGCCGCCCTGATCAGCGCCCGCCCGTTGCAGGACTGGGCCTTTGGCAGCGGTGCGCAGCAGCAGAACATCGCGCACCTTCCCTTTCAGCCTGTTCAAACCGTTGAACAGCTAGACCAGGCCTTGATTCAGGCTCAGGGCCGTATCACCATGGTAGATCTCTATGCGGACTGGTGCGTAGCGTGTAAAGAGTTTGAAAAATATACCTTTAGCGACGGCGCAGTACGTGACAGCCTGAACAATGTGCAGCTGTTGCAGGCTAACGTTACGGCGAACAATGCCAGCGATAATGCGCTACTTCAGCATCTTAACGTGCTCGGGTTACCCACGATTTTGTTCTTTGATGCGACAGGAAAAGAGATTCCCGGATCGCGTATTACCGGCTTCCTGAAGGCGAATGATTTTCGCGCGCATTTGCAGAAATTGCATGAGTAAACAACACTGGAACCAGGACACAGTCTGCTGAACAAAACAGGCTTGCACACCAGAGGAGAACGATTTGCAACGTGAACAGATACTTGACCATGCGTTAAACGTACTGGAACAAAACGGTCTGGCGGCGACCTCATCGCTGGCAATCCTGGCCGATGATATGCAGCTCAGCCTGGCACAGCTTGAACAGTTTTGGCCCGATCGTGACGCGCTGCTCTACGATGCATTACAGTTTCACGCCCGGCAGATTGAAGAGTGGCGCCATGACATTCTGCAGAACGACGCTCTGCGTCCTGATCAGAAGCTGATGGCACGCTATGAAGGATTGAACGAGCAGGTCAACAAGGGCCGCTTTCCCGGTTGCCTGTTTATCGCCGCTTGCAGTTTTTATCCCCAGCCCGATCAGCCCATCCATCAGATGGCAGAAAAGCAGAAGCGCGCATCATGGCAATTTACCCATACTATTTTAACCTCGCTTGGTCTGGATAATCCCAGTATGGTTGCCGATCAAATGGAACTGATACTGGAAGGCTGCCTGAGCAAACTGCTGGTTAAACGCAACGTGCAGGACGTTGACGTGGCGAAACGCCTGGCGGAAGACGTATTGAGTATTGCCCTCTGCCGTAAAGACGGCGCACTGGCCTGAGTTTCATCGTCTTTGACTGAAATTCAGGCAATCAGTCACGTTTTGCGTGGTTTTTTTATCAAAGCCGTTGACGGCCTGCGGCCTTTACGGTTTAATGCGCCCCGTTGCCCGAATAGCTCAGTCGGTAGAGCAGGGGATTGAAAATCCCCGTGTCCCTGGTTCGATTCCGGGTTCGGGCACCACTCTTCAGAGCCTGTTCGTTAAGAGATGAGATCCTTAACGGGCAAGACAGAGGGTCCCCTTCAGCCAAAAGTTGGTAAATATGCCTTACCGAACCTTTGTTGAAAACGGGACTTTAAAGTCCGGAGGATGTTCCACCATCCTCTGGACTTCTCACATCCATTAAAAACACTTCAGCAACGTATTTACCTGTTCTTCAGCCTCTCTGTCAAGATAATGTAAATAAATACTTCGTATTTTTTCCATATTTCAAATCAGTCAGTTAGATTTGACTTAAGATTAATCTTACGCCACATCCAGCTCCTCAATCACGCTTCTTACCCTCTCAATATCACTTTCCACGTACTGCAGCGTTACCGCCGGTGTCGAATGACCCAGAAGATCCTGTGCCATCTTGAGGTTGCGATCGGGAAGCCTCATCAGGTTCGTCGCTATCGTGTGCCGGAAGCGGTGCGGGCTGACCACAAAACCGCACTCTTTAGAAAGTCGCCTGAAAAAAGCACGGAGTGGCGGATTGTCCATGTTCTCACTGACCTCATTTCTCCGGCCGTCAAACCGTGAGAGGTTGAAAAGCTGATCTTCCATTTTGGCACCCCTTTCAAGTGAAAGGTTATACAGCCTTTCGAGGCGTGGGCGCAGCTGGCTGGTTACCGGAACCCTGTGCTCGCGATGATTTTTTGCACCTTCTGGCCTGAGGCTGATCCAGTTATGAGTGAGATTCACATCGCACAGCCTGATGTGCAGAAGTTGGTTCTGACGCATGCCTGTCCGGCGTAACGCATCCAGCACTGTCAGCCAGAACCAGCATGGACGGAGAGCATTTTTACGTACCTGACCTACGCCAATGAATTCATCCTGTTCACGGGCCTCCATGATGAGATAGATTTTTTTTATCTGGGCATCTGTCAGCGTTTTTTTCCGCTTAACATCGGGTCTGGCAATGGCCCCGTTAAACGGATTTTCACGGGGAGAGATATACCCCTTATGAATGGCAAAATTGAAAATTGCCCGCATATGGGTCAGTTTATTATTCCAGGTTATTTTGGACAGTTTCTCATCCGCGATAACTTTCCTTCTCCAGGTCAGTACCATATGATTCGTAACCGTTTCAGGAACTATATCCGGCCCTGCAAACTGAACGAATGTTTTTACGACTTTGCGGTAACTCCATTCTGTAGCCTCACGGAGTGATTTACTGAAGAAATAATCATTCAGTAAATCATCGAATGTTATGTTATCAGACATGGTAACCTCGTTTTTATTAACCCTGTAATTACTCTTTTTTGGGAAAGAGCCATTTACTGTCTGAAAGACAGTTTCCTTTATTTAAAATAATGTCAGACTTAATCATATAGCCCGACAGTTTGGTGAAATGACCGCTTTTATCCGGCGAGTCATATTTATGGTAAGAGTAAAGACCCTTACCATTTCGTGAGTGATGAAGGCCCAGTGATTCAAAGTTTTTCTGCAGCTTGTTTTTTTCGTATTTATTTTCTGGCTGCGAGGAAATAAACCGGAAAAACACATCGGGCGATATCATAAAAATAAAACCGGACAGTACATGCAGAAGACTGTCGGACTCATTGACGGTAATTTTTCCGGCCTCCACACTCTCCCGCAGCCAGTCCAGAAAAACGGTGCCCTCAGAGGGTTCACTGTCGCCCACCGGCTTACCGTCTTCCGTTTGCTCCTGCTTCGTTGACTCAGCAGTTTGTACGGCTGATAAGACGGGTGCCTCCCCTTTAGCCATCAGGTCCAGTACCGAAAGTAAATCCACTCTCTGTTTAATTTCTGAATCTTCCTTTTCATTTTCACTATCTGAACCATACTCAGTGGCTTCGCTCACGCTGAGGGCAGACTGCAGTGCGGAGCTCAGTACCGGTAATTCAGGTTTTTCTGTTCCGGGACTGGCCTCCTCACCGGCTGCCTGTGTGGAAGTATACGTTACCGCTTCGCTTTCAATTGGCTCTGAAACATTTGCTGAAATGATGTGACTCGACAAAAGGACAGGTGCGTTATCTGCTAATTTTGGGGAATTATCAGCATGTTGCATTCCCGGCGTCGGGTTTACAGAAGACGTGCCAGTAATATCTGAAAGACCACCGGTTTCCAGACCCGCCCCCTCCCGCGCCTGCATGATGATGCTGTAAATCACACCGGCACCGGCACCGGCACGCTCACCCGACAGAAACTGGAGAAGGCAGCGTGACGCTTCCGGCCACTGGTGAAGCCACAGCATGCCGGTCTCAGGCAGCAGCTTTGCCGCCATGTACTGACCTGTCAGGGCCGGAGCCCGGGCATTCTTTGCCGGCCTGATCCGCCACGGTCCGTCCGGCTTGTGCAGCCCCGGATACCAGATTTTTCCGGACTGCGTCGCGCCTTCCACCTGCGTCAGCCAGGGCAGATGATGGAACAGGCCTGCCCAGAACACCGCGCAGACCCAGCCCGGGGCCTGTGCCGACTGCTCTTCAGGTGTGGCGCCGGGCGGCAGCATCATTCCCCTGACGAGCCTGACCGCCCGGACGGCCACGCCGAGGCTCAGGTCACCAAATCCCCCAGGTGACGAATATGCACCGCTCCAGGCGGCCGGGCAGTCCTGCACACGCTCAAGCATCGTCTGCGCAGGCATCAGCCACCATGCCCCGGTAACGGACTGCGAAAGAGGACTGTTATCTGCCAGCATTCTGACAAGCCTGCGTCGCTCCTCCGTCTGCATAAGCGTGCTGCCCTCCAGAACCGGGCGAAACGCCACCTCCCTGACGACCGTACTCGCCGGTTGACCTGCAGACCTGTTGTTTCCCCGCCCCGTCAGCCACTTCATCACCCGTTCCATCGATACCCGCTCTTTATCTGAAATGACGTAACGCTAAGAGACGGGGTGTCATTTGCAACGTTAAACCTGGATTCAGCGCAGAGAGATATTCTGCTTGCGTTAATTTTCGGGAACGGATTCAGGATTAACGGCGGACGGCTTTAACGTCCCGTGCTTTTCTTGCGCAACCTTCCTTTAATTAAACTGAACACTTATGCAGCAACGTCTGGTAGCGCTGTACCTTCTGCTGTGGCTGACTCTGTCCGGCAGCATCAGCCTTTTTATTTCATCCGGCTGTGACGCATTCTTTTTTATGTGGCTGCTTACGGCACTCTCTCCGTTTCTGCTCAGACCCCTCGACTGGCTGACCCGTCAGCTGCTCAGGAAGCCCTGCATGCTGAGCCGCAGAAAGCGCATCACCGTTCATCTGTCACCCTGTCAGCCAACCGTCGGACTCACGCCTGAGCGCGTGAGCTGGTTCTGGTCGGGGGTGTTTGAGTCAACTGAAGCGGCCTTAGCCGGGGGAAAAACCGTTGTTGTTGCTTCGCATCTGCTGACGCCTGCCCGTGCCGCCAGGCTCAGGACATACCTGAAGGTGCGGGGCTGGTCTTACCGGAGCAGGCTGACCAGCATCCCTTTCCGGGATTCAGCCCGCGCGCTGATGCAACTGGAAATCCTCTTCCGGCAGTGGCACTGGCGCTGTCCGTCCCGGACCCGGTGGCCGGTGATGCTGCTGAAAAAAACTTCTGAACCGGAAAAATAATTTCGGGTGTTAAGTCACGAAGGCAATGTTCACACTGATTACACACATGTATTCGATCTGAACGATCGAAATATCGCGTTATACAACACGCGGTTTCGCCAGGTACTGTATTCACACCGAATACAGAAAAGATTAACAAATTATTTTCTCATTTAGCCAACACCAGGGCCTTTATGAAACGCATGAACCTGACAGAAATCCTGTCCCGCGTCGCCTTAGAGCAGACCGATGAGCAGAGGCAGCTGCTTGAGCAGTTTGCGGAAGGGAAGAAAACCGTAAGTCCGCCAGTAACCATTCGTTTCCGGCCGGCATCACGGGAATTTGTGAATCAGGTATCACATAAACTCGGCATCTCCGTTTCAGAGCTGGTCAATGTGATTGTTGAGGGCGTCATGACAGGGACCACAGCACCCCTCAAAGCCTCGGTAAACCGCGTTTATGAGCGCTTCTGGCACCTGATGGACCGCCACAGCCTTGATGTGGTGCAGGTGGCCACAATACTCTCTGAGCTGAACATCGGCATGAGTGTGCTTGAAAACCGCGAGCGCACGCTTGATCACCTTACCCTGCCTGTGCTGGAACAGCTTGCGTCATGGTTCTGTGTTCAGTCCGGCTGGCTCGCCGGAGAAGATACTCTTCCGGTTCCGACCGTGATACTGCGTGACTTCTGGAAGGCAGCTGAATGCCTTCTGCCGCATAAAGATACCGTGATTAAGTCCTTACGTTTTTACAGACGTCAGCATTACACAGGTGAGCCAGAACTGAATTTCAGCCACGAGATGGTAATCACAGCGACCCGGGATAAATATATTAATGGCGTGTCCTTTGAAAGTAATTATTTAACCGGCGTGGTTCCTCTTACGCTCAGCAATGAATCAGAGACAAACGCCTTTCTTTCTTTCTGTGAATTACTGCGGTTAAAAGGAAGGGTTGCTCAAATTTCTTTTCGAAAATTACCGGTCAGGTTATTTGACAGTCTTAGAGAGGGATCTGAGTTGCCGTTTTCGATCTCATTCGTCACTGATGAAAGTATTATGGGTAAGCTCAGACCAGGGCAAAATTTCATGTGGAGTGAGGAGGAACGGATACCTTTCATAAACCCGGCTTTTCATATTACGCCTGAATGGGAGGATTATCTGAAAGAAGTCATAAGTTTTGGTTAACCGTATTTAAATAACAAAAAACCGGGCTGTTTATTTTATTGGTGCGTCAGCACCAGGGAAACCCTTTGTCAAAAACAAGAAAAGGAAATAAAAGATGAAAGCAAAACTGTTAACCCGCAGCATCATTCTGGCATTACTGGCTTCAGCCGTACCGTCAGTGAATGCTGCAACAACCTGGACCGAAGCGCGTAACGACGCCATGGGGGGAACCGGCGTGGCCTCTTCCGGTTATCTTGCCGCTGCACTGGCCAACCCCGCGCTGATGACCCGCCACGATGCCGGTGACGACGTCGGGCTCATACTGCCGGGCGTTGGGGCACAAATCAGCGATCCGGATAACCTGCGTGACGGCCTGGACCTGGTAAAAAGCACCTTTGACGACTTCCGCGATTCAGCGGGCACCGGCAACAGCTCACGACAGGCGGCAGCGCTGAAACAGGCACTGCAGGCCGTCGACGGCGACAGCGGGCATGCCAGTGCCGGGCTTTCTGCGGTGATTGCCATTCCCAATGACACCCTCCCTTTCGCCTTTGTGGCCAAAGGCTGGGGACAGGCGAAGGTCCGCACCGATATCACACAGCGTGACCTGGCGTATCTCGATGCGGCACAGAGCGGCATTTTCTCGCCGACTCAGACGGATATTGACCAGATGACCTCCCGGGCGCAGGGCGTTGCCGCACTGGTCACGGAATACGGTATCGCCGCAGCGCATCAGTTTATCCTGGGCGACACGCCGGTTTCTGTCGGTATCACGCCAAAGGTCCAGCGCGTGGATACCTGGAACTACAACGTTTCCGTCGGTAACTACAGCGCGTCAGATTTTCGCAGCGGTGACTGGAAGCGTTCTGAAAGCGGCGCAAACGTCGATGTCGGCTTTGCGGCTCAGCTGACACCTGAGTGGACCGTCGGACTGACAGGACAGAACCTTGTGGCGCGTAACATCAGTACGCGTGAAATCAACGGCATCACGGACACGTTCCAGATCCGCCCGCAGGCGACTGCCGGCACGGCGTGGAGCAACGGTTTTGTCACGCTGGCCACAGACGTTGACCTGACACCGGCCAGCGGTTTTGCCTCGGATGAAAAAGCACAGTATGCCGGCGTGGGCGCCGAGCTGAATGCCTGGAACTGGGCGCAGCTGCGTGCCGGTTACCGCGCAGACATGCGCAACAGCGATCGCAGCATGTTTACCGCCGGTGTGGGGATTTCACCCTTCAACGTCGTGCATCTCGACCTGACCGGCATGGCCGGTACAGACCGCAGCTATGGCGCAGCCGCGCAGCTTTCTTTCACTTTCTGATTATGAACAACGCGGGCTGCCGGGTGCAGCCCGCCTGTTAACCGGAGAATAGCATGTCAAAAAAAGCTCTTACTCTCTCTGCCATTGTGTTGGCGACCACGCTTACAGGTTGCAGCAGCTTCATGAGCGGTATCGGCCAGTTTGGTTCGCTTAATGACGGCCATCCAGTGCCTTCAGACGTAAAAGGCCAGACAATAGCGCAAAAACGTAATCAGGTGAGTGATGCCTACGGCCCCATTGCCATACCGGCCGATACCGTGGCGATGCGTCTGAAAGAAAAGTTTGGCTTCGTATCAGACGGGGATGTGGCTGCCGCACACAACAGCGGCCAGGGGAATGCGGGCTGGTCAGCCTCAGCCATTTCAGAGGGCACCAGCTGGTCGGCAGAGCCCGGCAGGTATTACCGAATGTCCAGGAACTGGGCCGGAAATGACAGACTGACGATTGAGGTTAGCCGTACGTTCAAAGGCACGGGGGCCTCCGGCAACAAAGCCGGGAGCTTTGTTGTATCAACGTATATCTCATCCGATCCGAAGCACGTTACTGACGCCTGGGTGAAACGTCTCTTCAGCCAGATTCATGCGGGAGCACGCGGTGAAGCGGAGTAAGGCTGTCAGCTGGCACCGGACTATCCGGTGCCTAAGAACCATGAAAGAGCATGCTGTCTATGAGGTGTTTTGCACGGATGAGATTCATATTCATACGGTGATCCGTTTATCAAACGCGACTTTATTTACTAATGGCTCAGGGGAGCATCGGGAGGGGTTAGCCCTGTAATGGCGTTTAAGAAATCTGCCGTGCAGCCGCAGCCGGCTGTCCAGGCACCAATCGTCTCCCCTGCCCATTGCGGCGGATTTATATTTAGTCTGGCCAGAAACTCGCTCATGGCTTAGCCTCTCTGCTTATCTAGTAAATCGCAACCGCGACCAGACCACACGACATCGTAAATTCCCGGCTTAAGACATGCCGGGCCGGGCGCTCAGCAGATAATCTGCCTCCCGCATATGTGTACATGTCGATGCTGTCACTGTCTGCTTATGGCACAAAGCGGACAGGCTGACTGAGATGAAGGTCCGCTCTGAGCGAAAAGCGGACGTTAAAGCTTCATATGCCGCTTGCTGTAAAAATAAAAAAAGGGAAATTAGTGGGATTGATTTGCTTAAGGGGTCGATATCAGATGGATAAGATGCTTAAGTTTATGCTTTCCCACTATGCAGAACTACCGTTGCCTCAGAAAACCCTACACAGCTGGCTTCAGAAATGGATTAGTGAACAGACAGAAAGATGCGCAGACAATGCTTTTGCGGCAGGGTTTCCGTGGAAAGAAACGGGTCTACCCCAGTCCTATTTCTTACAACGGAAGCTTTGTATCGATGGTCAATATTTTTTGACAGGCCCACGTTACAGAGGGGGCGATATTAACCGCCCTTTCGTTGATATTGTGGCTTGGAGCGCTGACATTAATGATTCCGTGCTCAAATCTATCAGCCGGGAATGGGCGGATTTAAAACCACAACACATTCGCCAGCTTGCGCCCGGTAACAATCCCGTCCAGGGTATGACTGACCAGCTTGTATATGCATCCTGCCTGTTTAGTCAACCAAAGTATCATGACGATGGCCTTACTTTGAAACCCGCCTCAAGCGCTGATTTTGACTGGTGCCGAAATGCTCTGCTGGAGGCCTATCAGCATTCATGGTCTACAATTCCTGCCTTATCAGGCAGCCTGTGCTCTGTAGATAACGAAGAGCTTGGTAACCATATCTCTAAAGGCCATACGTATATTGTTCAGGAAAAAGGCGTCCGGGTCGGACTAATTATTTGCGAGAAAGAGAAAGTTGCATTCTTAAAGGGTTACCAAATTTCGGAAGAAGTGATACTACCCGCGTTTCGCGGACGCTCTCTGGCTTCCCGGGCACAGTGTTTGCTTCGTAACCATCTTTCGCACTTTAGCCGGGAGGATTGCCTGATTGCAGGAACCATTATTCCGCAAAATTTTCCGTCTATAAAAACAGCTGAAAAAGCAGGGCGTACCTGTGTTCTCAGATATGAGTTTTTGCCCGTGATTTTTTGATTAGAGATACATTGCCATGATGCGCCAACGTCCGCTCTTGGCACAAAGCGGACTGAAGGCGCTGAAGGTCCGCTATGAGCGAGTTGAGGACATAACGCATTATCTTGAAGTATAAGGTAAATGTAACACTTTGCTCCAAGGGAGTCCAAAATGTATCGAAGGGCGAAGGTCTGTCTCTAGCGGCGCTTTGGTAGAGCTAGCGTTCACCATTACAATCTATTTTCCCAAGGTACTTCTCAATATCTCGTCCGGAAGGAAATGCTGTAAACCCTGGGCGTCTTATATTTCGTCTGCTTTCATCGTAAAAAACCGAAAGAATGCCCGTGAGAATGAATTGTAATCCCAGGTGAGACTCACCTTCAGCGTGAACCAAACTAATAAATTTCGCTTTAGTTACATTTTTACCGGATGGTCTTCGCTTAAACAGGCTCCACTCACTAAGAGAACCAATATAACCAATTAAGTCATCAAACGTAGGTTTATCACCGCATCTATATGCTTCAACTATGTTATTAAATATCCAGTCTAGGTTTTCCACACGTTTTTTATCGATTTTTGACTCCATGGTTACTAAAGCAAGGTAGGGCCCCCTTACTTTGTCGTCTTGGTTATTAGAATATTGTGTTTTACATAAGGTTGAAGCATGCCATAAAGCCTGGCACTCTTTTACAATATCCCCATCGTTAAGGTGCTTTTTCACGGAGATTATAGCTACAATCCCTTCTGGAGGAACAATTGCACTATTTCCAAACTTTTGGAATACTGGATATCTTTCAGAGTCGTAGACAATTATGTCTAACTGAGATGAATTTTTATCAAGGTCATACTTCCGCTCTTTTCCTGTAGTGCCAGTTTTCACGGCAGGCCTAAGAATAAACCCAGTAAGAATCTCTAAACCCTTAGGAAGATATTTTGATAAATACTCTCGCAATAAGTCCTCAACGAATCGACCATCTTCACCATTATGTGCCGACCCTTTATGCTCTTGAGAAGGAATAAGAGTTTCAAATTGTCTGTACGTTGCAATAAGTGCATCTACCTCTTGTGACCAATAATCTTGAAGTCTCTTTCCGTCCATATATTCTCCAGGTTTCTATTATTGTGCATAATTCTTATATAATGCGCTATGAAATCTTCCAGAACTTATTTTTTAGATTGGCCCACACTAAGCATACAAATTATAACGTTTTACCTTTTTCATCAACTAATAAATTTCCTGTTGATTTGCTCAAAGCGCACATGTCTTATGGTGAGGAAAAACCACACTGTGTATTCGTTCACATATACAAATAACATCCATTTTTTGACACACCGCGGACGAACAAATGAATCTGAACATCGTTCGTGGGCAAGAAATGGACGGAAATTGTAATTGTTTGGAGGTCATAAAAATCATTATCCTTTAGTCAAGTATTTACTTATTATTAATAATATCCAATTACCTACATTTTTCGTGGCGGGAAGGGTCAATTACCTAAAGATAATCTTATATGTTCCTTTATCCACAAGGCAAGCCCAGCTCGATGCATAAATATTTGATTGAATGGGGGGTGTAAATGCCTTTCATGATATTTTAAATCAATCTCCATTCCTCTATAAAATAATATATTACTATCATCAAAATTTATAAATGGTACACAGTAGTAACCTATTATCATTATGGTGTTATTGCTTTCATACATACTGTTTATATTCTCAGTGATTTTATTAAATGCAGTCTTTAGGAAAGGCTCAATATCCTGAAGTTTAGAGCAAACTAACTTCCCATTAAAATGCTCCCACATTAACCTGCTAAAATCTATTCCGACAATACCTACATCATTCTCCGCACAACGTAACTGAATTTGTTCATAAGCTTCGATGATCCGTTTTTTTAATTGGGCATGACTTGCTATTCGTTTACATTCAACATAACCAGTGGACTCCCGGGGTAATTTGAATCCGAAATCTGCGATAGTATTGAAGTCTATTTTTGCGCCGCTTTTTGCAAAAACGCCGGCTATAATCAATTCAAACAAATAATTCCTACTGTTTTCTGACCCTCCTAACTTTTCATCATTAAGAAACTTTGAACCATTTAATAATTTCCTTAAGCTCTCACTATCAAAATAACCATGCCTCAGGATATCCAGATATACACGGTAAAGCGTATCAACTTCTGACATCCCCCAAATCAATTCCGATGAGTATTCTCCAACGGAAAACTCCCCAAGATCGCGCATTATAGATACATACCTAGAGTTATTAACATTTAACCCTTGCGATTTTAGCCACTCTATGGCATGCCAATAATCTTTGTGATCAAAATCACTATAGCTTGTTACATTTTCAGTTGGAATATGGGCCATAAAAACCTCTTAACAAAGAATTCATATAGACATAATTTTGCATGCGCAATTCTAATTTTAATTGCATTTAGAACCATACCATTAATAGCTGTAATGATAAAAATAATGGAGTCATATTATATTCTTTTAAGGTATTAATGTTAACCGTATCCTCATAAGATACATAATCTACTCGCAATGAATAGCTTGGGAAGTTAACAACGTCGGCTTCTGGCACAAGGCGGACATCTGGAACAACTCTTGTGTCCCTTTCCTGCATTGCCAGTCCGTGAGTTCTTGTGAACTTTCCGACAAAGCCAGCTAACTTTACCAAGCCGCTCGGACACGATCTGGTCAGGGAGTGACATGCCCGGTTACTGACAGACTGCACCCTGAGAGTAATTTATTCGCTGGCGCTCAAAGGCGACCAGTTGAAAAAATGTTCAATAAATGGTTATATAATTCATTAATAATTATGCACTATTGCTGCATGAGGTCAGATACGTTGTCACTAGAGTCTGCAGAATGGTTTAGCCGAAATGGCATAGAGTGTTCGCGGGTCAGAGCCCGTAATTCGCGCTTTCCGAAACATCTGCACGATGAATATGTCATCAGTGCAAACCTGACAGGGGTAGAAGAAATCTGGCTCGCAGGGAAAATGGCCTATGTTAAAAGTGGTCAGGTTACCTTATATAATCCGGGAACCATTCAGGCTTCGCGTTTTGAGACTCAAGCCGTGGAATTCATTAGCGTGCACATACCTCAGACAGTGATAAAAATGCTTGCAGATGAGGACAATCTCACTAGCGCTCATGAAGCCCCTGTTCTGCGAGAAGGCATAATCGATAACACTCGCCTGTTTGACGCGCTGTACCGTTTTGCAACATCAGCCCGACTGGAGCGGGGCATGGATGAGGAGCAGGAATTGATTCTGCTTTGTGGTGAGCTGCTCGAGACGCCAGCTCTGCTTGAGAGATCTGACGAACAGAAAATCAATATTGTTATTGAGTACTTGCGGGAGCACCTCAGCATAAAACCGCAGTTGGAGCTGCTCGCGCAACTGGCGGGGATGAGCAAATATCATCTGGTTCGCTTCTTCACCCGGCATACGGGTATGCCGCCTCTGCAGTACCATATGCAGCTTCGTCTGCACCATGCCCGCGACTTGCTTCGCAGAAACGTGCATCCTCTCGATGCGGCGATAATGCTGGGATTTTACGATCAGAGTCATTTCATTAATGCATTTCGCAAAGTGATGGGAACAACTCCCCATCACTATGCTTCGCAGGTCAGATCAGGCCACCATAAACTCCCGGTACCCTGACACAATTACATAAAGCGCAAAATAGCTGAATATGATCGCTGAAGCTATGTAGGAATATTTAAGCAGGCGTTGACCAAGCAGTCTGCCGCCAAAACTTCCAACCAGGCACAAGACACAGGTCCAGAACATTCCCGCGATGAAAAAGCCACTCAGAAACCAGGACGTTGCTGTAACGCTGTGTTGGCCCATCCGGGATATCAGCGCACCACCTACTGTCGCAAACCACAGAATCGCCGTGGGGGAGGACATGGCAAGCACCACGCCCCGTCCAAATTCACGTAGCAGTGGGCGACACTGATGAGTTTCGCTCACGTTAAGTTCCGAAACCTTCCTGAAAGCGGCAATCAGCATTTTGACGGCGAAAAACAGAAGCATTGCTCCACCGCCAATCCAGAGCATCCAGCGTACTGCTTCATACTGAAGCAGTACGGCCATTCCCGCCAGCGCCAGTAATGCATATGCTAGGTCACCCACACAAGTCCCCATTCCCAGCCAGAAACCATGAAAGTATCCGCGTTGCATAGCCAGGGTAATCATGGCGATGTTGGCAATCCCGATATCAAGACAAAGCGAAAGACTCAGTAAGAAACCGTTTGAAAACTCGATCATAACGTAAAGCCTTTAATCTTCTGATCGTACTCGATCATGTCGACAGTTTTACCCAGCCTGTTTAGAAGCTGATCCGCCTCTTCACGCTGATAATGAGGTGAATAGCCTTGCAGGAACGCCAGGGCCGTCTCTGTATTACCCTGTAAAACAGAGCCTGTCATTGCTGTTGCCAGTGCCGTCATAGCCGGCTTCACAGCGCTGAGGTCCACGACATAATGCGCCCCATTCCAGTTCAGACACCGGCGTTCAGTTAGCCACTTGAGTTGTATATAGGCCGCCCCTGCATCAGGATAATCACATGGGCCGCGGCGCAAATATCTCAGCATTTCCAGCAGGAAAATTTTTAACTGTAACGTCTCGTTCAGTTGTAGGGCCTCCCGGGAAGGCTCTGTCAGGCACATCAGCAGCCCAAACACATCCGCCAGTGCTTCCTGCACAACCATTGATCCCCATCTATCCTGTTTACTTAATTTGCCAAACATCATCTTTTCAAGGACAACAGAATGTCCCAGATCATGGCCGCGGAACCAGGCGATCAGGTGGCGGGCACAGAGAGCGCTGTCCGGGATAGCTTCATGCTGCCAGCCAAGCAGGGAAGCCTGGGAGCGGGCAAAGCGTTCAAACAGGTTTAAATAGGTATTTGCAAACACAATGGTGCGCTTCTGGGCTGAGTATTTCACCCCTTCATCTTCAGGAAAGAAATAGGCGAAATGCTTGGGATAGCTGTTAGCTTCGCCAGCAATGGCAAACAGATCGACAATTTTGTAGCGGCATCCAGGCAGCGCAACCAGCCGCTGGTCGATATGATTTTGCAGCCAGTACAGGTTGTCCGGAAAGAGCTCATCCATCACATCTGAAACTTCCTGTAGCCTGCGTTCGGGTAACCCAAACCAGGCGGAATAATGCTGCATGCGAGACTTACCAACCCATGTTGACATGTAACCTATTCCCTGCACTAGCTCCTGTTCATCCAGCCCCGCTATCTGCGGGAGAAGCTCTTTTGCTGTACTGGCGTCAGACAGGATTTCTGCACGTAACAGCAACGCTTTGCAGGTATCCGGATCATCAAATTCCTGAGCAAGCTTGAAGCAGATAATGCTGAGCTTTTCTTCAACAGACTGAAGCAACGTACTCCCGGTCCGTGTGGAAACCGGGTGAATATGACCGGCCGCCTCAGCAAGACGAGTAGCCTGGTGGATAAGGTCCAGGGCCGCGGGCGAAAGTGAGTCTGGCAGAGGGATATCCATCATGTGGATATGGTATGAGTCAGCAGCGGGCCAGAACGGTGTCGTAAACATGAAATTCCCTTCCATTGAAGTAACGAGAGGTTTACTTAACCATTGCATCTGTAATTGGTATTGGAAGGAATTGCGCGAAGGGGTTAGGGAGAACGGTGCCCTTCATAACCATAATCGACTACTTTGCTTATCAGTAAATTAAAGGGCGCGAGATAAAGTGGGACAAGGGGGGGGTTTACGCGAGAAATGCCCTGCATCACATAAATCAACAGGCTTCGTGACAACAACTGTCCGCTTCTGGCACTAAGCAGACGTTTGGCCTGAATACTGATCATGAAAGTTGGAGCCGGCATTTTAACTGCTGGCTTCCTTTTTAAACCCAGTGAGTGGGCTTCACAGTGCCTGCGAAGTGAAGGGCGTGATTTTCGGGGCCTTGGCGTAGACAGCTTGCTGCTGACGCTTAGGGGGGATGTTCATAAACGCTTTCAGCGATGGATGCGGAACCTTAATACGGTAGCTGATATACTTTTGTCAGGGAGGGCTTCATATGTCACACAACATAGCAGCAAAAAGCAAAGAAGAGCGGGATAAGGTCAACGTGGATCTGGCCGCATCAGGGGTAGCTTATAAAGATCGTATGAATCTGCCGGTGATTCCTTCGGAAGTCGAGAGACAGCAACCGGACGAGCTTCAGGAATACTTCAGACAAAGGCTTCAGCACTTCAGAAATGAAGCCTTGAAGTTTCCGCGTGGCACTGACCCTGTTTACCAGAAAGAGGATGGAAAATAGTGTATAAGCCAAAAACATGTCCCTTTTGCAATTTCTATGGCATCAGGAAAAATCCAAACGGAAAATGGTCCTGCGATAAATGCGGACTCGAATGGGCACCTGAACAGGATAAACGCGAAACCCCATAGATACGGGGTTATTATTTTCTCCCAGATGCTAAATTAATCTCGTACAAATTCACCTTCATGATGGTCAATATTTACTGTTATCGTAGAAATGACAGGGCCGGACCACCAAAAAGGTTTATTATTCCTAATGCGATAATTCAAGCGTCTCATGTAGAAATTATGCTGACGTTCAATCCACTCAAAAGTGTCAAAGTCAGTATCATTCATTTTTAAAAAATCGAGTTCATGTTGGGACATATACGTAAGCCATTGTCGATGATTTATCGTCAAGCCAAGACTGTTAATGTAGTCAGGTGCATGTCCGGATGATGTATACACCCTTTTTTGATTCTCGTAGCCTTTCATTGTTACTCCATCGTAACTTGTCAGCAAATCATCAATCATCCTTGACCATGAGCAGCTCCTGTCTATGGCGCCATTTCGAATCTGAACATCCCTGCCCATCGTCCCATGTTTGAGCATTTCTTTGATGATTGCCTCTAGGTAATTTGTTGTAGTACCCAGGCTTTTATTTGATGAGTTTACTGGCCAGCCTATTACGTAGGGATCGACATAATCGGGCGTGTTATAGCTCCACGTTTCATATTTCGGCATCATTAGGTACTTAGCGCAATCAGCCAGTCCTGGCGCATTGCCCCCCAACGTGTAAGACCCTATATCCTTACCAGACGCTTTTGTACCAGGATATAATGTCAGTTTTTCATTCCGGTTAACTGATTCAAGTAGCTTCCTTTCTTTCTCTGTTGAAGGCCCATTGGGTAACAAATTATCTTTATCTGAGCACTTACCCTGTAACAAAACGGCACGTACCCTTTTAGAACTATTTTGGCTGTTGAATTCATTGAAAATAAACAAAAGGTCTGCCAGCTCACAATTCAGGACTTCATTCTTGCAAAATTTAAAGTTTGGCTGTGTAGCATTGCCGCTGATTGTAGATGAATTGTTATACACACGCTTGTAATGGCTTACTGTGAATTCTGCCTGAGGTGTCCCATCAATCCAAACTGAGTTTGCGCTGACTTTGACATTAGGGTTGTTATTTAAGTATGTCTTTTTAACCTCAGATACAATGTGATCAAGATTTTCCACAGAATGAAGATTTCGTAGCCCCCACCGTTCAAGTGAGGCTCTTTTATTTTTTTTCTTGTTTAAATAAACCTCGTTCCAGCTCTCCCAGCTTAAAGGATTGGTCATCATATTCATTCCATAGAAGTTTGCGAATAATCATCATATATGGATTGTCTAGAGTCTGGCGACAGGAATATCACTCCAGCGCGTAGTATAGGCTGGTGAAAGCATCTCCCGCTTCATTTGCCATGCCGGCGCTATGCCCCTTCCGGCAAACCAGATATTTCCCATCCCGGTCTGATTTATATGGTCAATCACCTGCATCAGAGGCTGACTGTTCGCTCTGGGTTGAACTTCGTCAAAGAGGTTGAGCTGTGCAACACCTGAGGGAGTGAAGTCGTTCAGCATAACGCCTGCTTTGGCATAGCGATGGCCGCTTATCCACACCCGATCAAGTGCTCTCATTGCAGCCTCTATAATGTCTCTGGAATCCTGACTGGGCGACATAAGTGTCTCTGAAGCCACGTTACCGTAGTAAGTCTCCCCGGGCGAAAAAGGTGAGGTTTTGATGAATGCACAAACCTGTCTGCAGTATTGCTTTTCCCCTCTCAATTTAACGGCCGCCCGTTCTGCATGCTGACAGATTGCCTGCCTCATGTGTTCATACTCGGTGACCCTTTCGCCAAACGAACGGGAGCACACGATCTGCTGCTTCGCCGGCGGTGCCTCTTCCAGACTGATACAGCTCTCGCCGTTCAGCTCGCGCACCGTTCGCTCCAGTACCACGCTGAAGTGTTTACGGATCATTGCAGGATTCGCGCGGGAGAGCTCCAGTGCAGTTGTAATTCCCAAGCTGTTCAGTTTTTTGGCAATGCGTCTGCCGACTCCCCATACCTCCTCAACAGGCTGGCGGGCCAGCATTTTCTCTGCACGGACGTGCGACGTGATGGCCAGCACACCACCAAACTGGGGCCACTCCTTGCTGCTCCACTGGGCTGATTTTGCAAGCGTTTTGGTTTTGCCAATACCGACCCCAACCGTAAGACCTGTATGTTCACGCACACTGCGCCGGACTTCGCGGCCAAACGTCTCGAAGCCCATGCAAAAATCGATTCCGCGTACGTCCAGAAACATCTCATCAATCGAATACTGTTCCACGCGAGGTGACAGAGCCTCTAAAACGCTCATTACCCTGTTCGACATCGAGGCGTTTATGTGGAATGCAATTTAAACAAAAAAAATCAGTTACCATTCCTCTGAAGTTTATTTTCTGAACAGGAATTATTCAGCCTTGAACTACCTCAGTATGCTTACTGACAGGGGGGAAGGTTGAGGGTGGTAAGACATAGTCGGAAAATCGATTTCCCCGCCAGGATTTAATCTGCCACGCTTACTCTGAAGCCCTCAATCGGGCAATGAGTCTTATCCCTTACCCACCCCAATGCAGGAAAAATGATGATAAAAAAATACAGGATCCCGGGACTGACCGCGGTGGCGTTTCTTCTTATCAGCACCCTCGCCGGTGCCGCAGAGGAACGCTGGACGTTTGACGGCGATATCCACAACAATTCCCTTGCTGTCAGTCCCGATGAGAAAACGGCGGTGGCGTCCTACAGTGAGCGCTCTGAGGTGGTGGTCTACGACCTGGCTGCCGGGAAAGTCAGAAAGGTGCTTAAGGGATACGTCACGCCCCGCAATGCGCTTTTCTCCCCCGACGGGAAGGCCGTATATCTTTCAGACAGCAGCCTCGGCGTGGTCAGAAAAATCAGCACCGGGACGCTTGACGTGGAGACCTCGCTGCCGCTGGGGCCCGGGGCATTCGGCACAGCTATCAGCCGTGACGGTCAGCGCCTGTATGTGAATAACGAGGCCGCCAGCACGCTCTCGGTGTATGACCTGACGCACAACCGGCCCGTTGCGGTCGTGACGGGTTTTGCCCAGCCCCGTCAGGGCATAAAAATCAGCCCGGACGGCAAAACCGTCTACGTCACTAACTTTAAGGGCGATAAAATTACCCTGGTTGACGCCGTAACGGGCGAGATTCGCGGCGAGATAACAGGCTTCAGCAAGCTGCGCGCCATTTCAGTCAGCGCCGACGGCCGCACACTGTACGCGGCTAACAGCGGCAGCAACACCATCGCCGTGGTTGACACGCAGAAGCTCGCCATTACGGCAACCATTCCCGTGGGGCAGGATCCTTACGGTGCCGCCCTGACGCCGGATAACCGCTATGTTTACAGCGGCAACCTGGGCGACAACAGCCTCTCCGTTATTGATACCGCCGCCGGTAAGGTGGTCTCCACCGTTACCGGACTGGATGCGCCCCGTCAGGCCATCGTTTTCAGCAAAGACGGTGCCCGCGCGTGGGTGCTGAATAAAGACCTCAGCATTGCGGTCGTTGACCTGAAACAGAACCGCGTCACGGCCACGATTAAAAGCCCGCCGCAGGCCTGATTCAGTCCTTCCCTCACTCCGGCGGTGTGACGGTCCTTCCCGGAGTGGGAGAGTCTAACCACTTTTACTGGTTTATTTTAACTGAATAACCTATTTTAAAGATTTAACCCGACGTGCCTATACTCTTTCTGTCTACTCAGGAGATTACGGCATGAACGATAAAATATTTACCCTGCATAACGGAGCGCGCCCGCTGAGCGCGCTGAGCAGCCCGAAAGAGGCTATACGTCAGTTCACGCCTAACTGGTTCGCCGCGACCATGGGGACCGGTATCCTGTCTCTGTCTCTGGCGCAGTTCCCCTGGCCGGTTCCGGGATTACGCCTCGTCGCCGAGGGACTCTGGATGTTTAACATCTTCCTGTTCAGCGTCTTTGCCGTGATGTATCTGGCCCGCTGGGTGATGTACTTCGGTGAGGCAAAGCGCATCTTTGGCCATTCAACGGTGTCCATGTTCTTCGGCACCATCCCGATGGGCATGGCCACCATCATCAACGGGCTGCTGGCGTTTGGCCTCCCCCGGTGGGGGGCTGACGTCATTCCCGTAGCGCACGCCCTGTGGTGGCTGGACGTGGCGATGTCGCTGCTGTGTGGCGTGTGTATTCCCTACATGATGTTTACCCGGCAGCAGCACAGCATTGACCAGATGACCGCCGTCTGGTTACTGCCGGTCGTGGCCGCCGAGGTTGCGGCAGTCAGTGGCGGCCTGCTGGCACCGCACATTGCCGACCCCCACGCGCAGCTCGGCATCATTATTACCAGCTACGTGCTGTGGGCGTACTCGGTGCCGGTGGCGCTGAGCATCCTCGCCATCCTGCTGCTGCGTATGGCGCTGCACAAGCTACCACACGAAAGCATGGCGGCCTCAAGCTGGCTGGCACTGGGGCCGATTGGTACCGGCTCGCTGGGGATGCTGGTCATCGGCGGAGATGCGCCCGGGGTGTTTGCCGCGGCGGGCATGCCGGAAATCGGTCATATCGCGCAAGGCGTGGGGTTCGTTGCCGGCATTCTCTTCTGGGGCTGCGGCCTGTGGTGGATGCTGCTGGCCACGCTGATAACCGTGCGATACTTCCGTGAAGGCATTCCGTTCAATCTGGGATGGTGGGGCTTTACCTTCCCGCTGGGCGTGTACACGGTCGCCACGCTGAAGCTGTCCACCCTCGTTGACCTGGCGTTCTTTAAAGGCTTCGGTGCGCTTCTTGTCGTCATGCTGGCCGCCATGTGGCTGCTGGTCGCGGTGAAGACGGTGCGCGGGGCATGGAGCGGGAAACTGTTTGTTTCCCCCTGTCTGGCAGGCCTGGACCGGAAGCCGTGAGTGAAACCTGCACGTCGCTGCTGGACCCGTTTTTACGCGAGGAACGCCTCGCGGCAGTCACCGCGCCGCACGTGGCCGCGCTGAATCGCTGGGTCAGCGGGCTGCGTCAGCACGGCGTGGAGCTGCCGTGGTTTGATCCGGCCGACGGCGGGACCGGGGCCGGACTGCTCGTCCTGCTGCAGTCGCCGGCGCGCAGCAGCCCGTCACCCCGGTTTGTGTCGCGGGATAACCCGGGGCCGGCCCAGCAGAACCTGGGGCGGTTTCTGGCGGAAGCCGGTATTGCGCGCCGGGACAGCGTGCTGTGGAATACGGTGCCCTGGGTCAGCGACGGGCCGCAGAAACGGCCCTCAGCGGCGGACATCCGCAGCGGCTGCGCCTGGCTTGAGGACGTGCTGGCGTATCTGCCCGCGCTGCGCGTGGTGGTGCTGGCCGGTGCCGTAGCGGCTCAGGCCCGCGGGACGGTCAGTCATCAGTGCCCCGGCGTCACGGTGCTGAAGATGCCTCACCCCAGTCCGCTTTCACTTTGCACAAGCCCGGCGGTGCCGGAAAACATCCGCCGGGTGCTCCGCGAGGCACGCGCTGCGCTGGCGGGCTGAGGGTGCCAGCAGAATAATACTGACAGGCTTTCCGTCTGGCTCTATACTCAGAGTACAGGGTGATGGCGTTCCACCTTTCCCAACCGCTCCGTTCCGGAGCTAATGACGCCTGATGTGACTCTTGATTTTCAGGAGGTACGTCAGGCCGTCCTTACTTTCCTCCCGGCCTGCGTACTTCCCTTTACGGGGAGAGACCCTTGATACACGTTTTTGGCCACATCAATCCTGACAGCGACGCCATCTGCACGGCGGTCGTCACCGCTCACTGGCTGACCGGGCGCGGCATGGACGCCCGCGCATGGCGTCTCGGCGAGGCTAACCGGGAAACCCGCTTTATCTTTGACACCGCCGGTCTTACGCTGCCGCCGCTGCTCGCTATTCCGCTGCAGGATGAACGGGTGTGGCTGGTCGATTTCACCGAGCCGGCGCAGGGGCCTGACGACCTGCTCCGGAGCAACGTCGTGGGCATCACTGACCACCACCGGCTGGGCGGGCTGATAACGCAACTGCCGCCGGAGGTGCATATCCGCCCGGTTGGCAGCAGCGCCACGCTGCTCTGGCTGCTGATGGACGCTGAAGCGCGCCGCACGCTGCCCCCGACGCTCGCCGTGCTTCTGCTGGGCGCACTCCTGAGTGACACCGTGAATCTTCGCTCGCCGACCACCACCGAAGACGATATCCGTTCGGCGACCGAACTGGGCGTGCTGTCCGGCGTAAACCGCAGAGCCTTCGCCCGTGACCTCCTCACCGCCAAAACGGACGTCAGCGGCCTCAGCGCCCAGCAGCTGCTGGGCAGGGATCTCAAGGCCTTCGTCATTGCCGGCACCGACGTGCGCATTGCCCAGATTGAGGTCAGCTCACCGACACAGGTTGCCCCCGTGATGGACGACCTGCTCGCTGCCCTGGCGTATCTGGCGGACCAGTCGGGTGCCGGGCTGACGGTGCTGATGTTGACCGACATTCGCGCCGGGTTTTCAACGCTTTACTTCGCCGGGCGGGAGAGCGTTAACGCGGCCTCCTGCTCCGTACCGGGCATGCTCAGCCGCAAAAAACAGCTTCTGCCGTGGCTTGAGTCCCGCCTTAACCAGAACGGGAGTTCATTATGACCTGCTACACCCACGCACTGATACTTGTGAACGACAAAGACGACGGCACCCTCCTGCTGAAACGGGCGGTCGCGCTGGCGCAGCCGCTCGGCATGAAAATCACCCTGGCCCACATCAGCGACGACTACCGGGAAATGAACTACGTGTCCGACAGCCTGATGGACGACGTCGTGTCGGAAGAGGTGCTGAAAGCCAAAGCGTTTATGAGCGAGCTGGCGGCCTCCGTGCCTGAGGCGGTAGACACGCGGGAGCTGGTGACCATGCGCCGCTTTGAGGACGTGGAGAAGTGCATCAATGAGCTGGGCGTGGACCTCGTGCTTGCCGGGCACCGCAACCGCTTTATGGGAATGCTGACGTCCCGCTCGGCGGAATACATCAACCACCTCACGGTGGATGTGCTTATTACTCACCTGAATGACTAAACCGGGAGAAACGCTATGCACTTTACACTGGATAACGTGACCGCCCGGGAAATTCTTGACTCTCGCGGCAACCCCACCGTTGAAGTTGAGGCCCGGACCCCGGACGGGATGATGGCACGCGCCTCGGTGCCTTCCGGGGCCAGCACCGGGTCGCGCGAGGCCGCAGAGCGCCGCGACGGTGACGCACAACGTTTTGGCGGCAAAGGCGTGCTGGATGCCGTCAGGGCGGTTAATACGGAAATCTGCGAAGCCGTGCGCGGCCTGGACGTGCGCGAGCAGCGGCAGCTGGACAACATCATGCTGATGCTGGACGGCACGGAGAACAAGAGTCGCCTGGGTGCCAATGCCATTCTGGGCGTATCGCTGGCGGTGGCCCGGCTGGCGGCACAGGCCTCGCACGAGCCGCTGTGGCGCTACCTGGGGGGCCTGCAGGCGAATCTGCTGCCCGTGCCGTGCATGAACATCATCAACGGCGGCGTGCACGCCCGCGGTCAGGGCGCGGACTTCCAGGAGTTCATGATAGCGCCACACGGGGCACCCACGCTGCGCGAGGCCGTGCGTCAGGGCAGCGAGGTCTACCAGGCGCTGCGCCAGATCCTGCTGGACAAAAAACTCTCAGCGGCAGTGGGCGACGAAGGCGGTTTTGCGCCCGCCGTGTCGTCGAACCGTGACCCGCTGGCGTTTATCGTACAGGCGATTGAGAAGGCGGGATACAGGCCCGGAGAGGACATCAGCATCTGCATGGACCCTGCCTCAAGTGAGTTTTTCGCTGACGGTCAGTATCATCTGCGCACCGAGGGCAGCGCGCTGAGCGCGGCGGAAATGACGGCATACTACGGCGAGCTGATGGACCAGTTTCCGGTCATCCTGCTGGAAGACGGCCTGGCCGAGGACGACTGGGCGGGCTGGAAGCATCTGCACCAGCAGCTTGCGGGCAGGGCCGAGCTGGTTGGTGACGACCTGTTTGTAACCAACGTGAAGTACATCCAGCGCGGCATTGACGAAAACCTCGCCAGCGCCGCGCTGATCAAGCTCAATCAGATAGGCTCGCTCAGCGAAACGCTGGACGCCGTGGCTCTCTGCCAGCGGCACGGCTGGGGTGCGTTCATGTCTCACCGCAGCGGGGAAACCACGGACACGTTCCTTGCCGATCTGACGGTGGCCCTGCGCGCGGGACACCTGAAAACCGGCGCGCCGTGCCGCGGCGAACGCGTGGAAAAGTACAACCAGCTGATGCGCATTGAGCAGGCGCTGGGTGAGGACGCGCACTACGCGGGGCTTCATGCGTTTGTGCGCCGCACGTAACACATCCGCCGGACGGTCCCCGTCCGGCAAAGAAGGAATGCCTGTGGCCCCTGCAACGCTGATCCTCCTGCGGCACGGCGAAAGCCAGTGGAACCGGGAAAACCGTTTTACCGGCTGGACGGACGTGCCGCTGACGGTCAGGGGGCGGCAGGAGGCCGACCGAGCCGGTGACGCGCTGCGGGCAGTGGGCCTTATGCCCGACCGTGTCTTCACCTCGGTGATGACACGCTGCGTTCACACGGTCTGGCGGGTGCTGGACCGTCTTGACCGAAGCTGGACGCCCGTGGAAAAGAGCTGGCGACTGAACGAGCGCCACTACGGTGCGCTGCAGGGGCTGAACAAGGACGACGCTGCCCGGATGATGGGGGAAGAGACCGTCCGGCTATGGCGCAAAAGCTTCAGCGGCATTCCGCCCGCAGACGCGGAGGCTCCGGCGCAGCTGCGTCGGGATCTGCGCTATCGCCGCGTTGCGCTGGCCGACCTGCCTGCAACGGAAAGCCTGGAAATGACCCTGCGTCGCGTCATGCCATACTGGCACCACGTTGTGGTGCCACAGCTGCGCTGCGGAAGTACCGTTCTGATTGTGGCGCACGGCAACACGCTGCGCGCCCTGACCGCCTTTCTGAACGGCATGCCCCACGACAGCGTGGCACAGCTGCACATCCCGACCGGCGTGCCGGTTGTATATGAAATGGATACGGCCGCACAGGTCGTGTGCCGTTATGTTCTGAATATTAAAAAAAAGGAATGAACGTGAATCAGCTTTTTGCCGTCATCACCGGCGGTGCTTTAGGGTGTGTTATCCGCTGGCAACTGGGCGCACGCCTGAACGCGCTTTTTCCGGACCTGCCGCCGGGGACGCTGCTGGTCAACCTGCTGGGTGGATTTATCATCGGGGCGGCGCTGGCGTATTTTCTGCGCCATCCCGGCCTCGATCCGGCCTGGCGGCTGCTCATTACCACCGGGCTGTGTGGCGGAATGACGACCTTCTCCACATTCTCAACTGAGGTTTTTGCCCTGCTGCAGTCAGGCAGCTATGCCTGGGCAGCCGCCTCGGTGCTGATACACGTGCTGGGTTCGCTGGCCATGACGGCGGCCGGATTTTATATCATGACGCTGTGTGGTTAACCCGGACCGTACGGCCTCTATCCAGGGGAGACCTCAGTGCAGCGACCGCTGCACTGAGGTCAGACAGTTCAGTATATTGTTCAGAAGCGCTCTCTGCGGGCCTGATCCGACAGGGTTTACGCCTGTAAGGCTTCCCCTAAATCCGGGACACTGTCGTGACAGAGTTTCAGGTCTGCCTGTTCTGGTAAAGGTCCCAGCGATTGCCATAGATGTCCTCAAACACGACAACCATTCCGTATTCTTCCTCGCGCGGCTCCTGACAGAAGTGGACGCCTTTTGCCTTCATAGCATTGTAGTCGCGCCAGAAGTCGTCGGTCTGCAGGAACAGAAAAACCCGTCCGCCGCACTGGTTGCCGATAAAGCCTTCCTGCCGGTCGTTCGACGCGCGGGCAAGAAGAATAGCACAGTCGCTGTCAGGGTCCGGCGTCACCACGACCCAGCGCTTACCCGGCTGCGGCGTGTCCTCAATCAGGGTAAAGCCCAGCTTATCGGTGTAATACTCAATTGCACGATCGTAGTCATCGACCACGACAGCCACATACCCCATACATCGCTTCTGTTTTCTCATCTGCTGTTCCATCAGTTACGTCATAACGCCCGCTATAATCAGATTCATATCAAATACGACGTTCGGTCGTCTGTACTGACTCTGAACTGACACCCTCAGACCGGACATTGAAAGCATTTGAGCACTCAGGATTTTGGGCCCAATTTTGTAAGAGCCTGCTCAACCTTTTCAGCATCCTGCTCCAGTACGGCTTTCTCATCGGGAGTGAGCGGGACCTCTTCGAGATAACGCCGGATGGATGCTTTACTCTCCAGAATAAGCCCGCGCGCGCTGTCCTTCAGCAGGTTAAAATCGCAGCCGATGCAGGCCATCCGGTGCGGGCAGCTGCTCCAGAACGGATTTGTGCAGTATGAATCACCTAAATCATAATACGTTGCAGGTCCGGTCAGGCTGGCGGCGTCAGGGTCGCGATCAATCAGTACGCTGATCATGTGCGCGACTCTGTCTGCTTTTACAAACGAGGCGGCCAGCTGTGTCGGGCGGATACGGAGATAATGCATGGTGGACTGGGGCGTTGAGTGACCAGCCCACTGCATCAGTTCATACAGTGACATGCCCTGCGGTACGCTGGCCAGTGCGGTCACGGCTGAGGCGCGTCCCCGATGGCTGGTTATCACTCCGCCGCTGTCTTCAGAAGGAACGCCCGCTCTTGCGCAGAGCATCGGTATCACCGTGCGGTTGAGGATAGCGCTGCCGGCAGGCTTCCCCCGGTACTGAAACAGCAGCCGGACCTTCTCACCGGTCCGCTCATCAGCCAGCATGGCCTGTTCTGCCGGGCGTTCGGCCAGCCAGATGTCGACATATTTTTTTACCACTGTCGCCACGGGTTTAACAAAGGCTTTTGATGTTTTTCCGGCGGGGACATGCAGGTAACAAAGGGTTCCGGCCGGGATGACGCTGCCGTCATCTTTCGTTATTTCATCTGCCTGCGGCGCGATGCAACCGGTAGTCAGGCGGAGCAGCTCATTTTTCCTCAGCCCCGCATGGGTCCAGATGACGGCCATCGCCTGCAGCATGGCCAGCGGATAATGTATTTCAGTAAGCAGGTCTTCCTGACGCAGATTGAGGCTGGCCCAGATGAGCTTGAGCCAGACCGGATCGTCGATAACACGGGGATTGACGTCGCGCCGAAACAGGGTGGTATCCGGTGTGGAAAGATGACGGGCAGGGCTGAAGCGCAGGCGACCCCAGCCCCAGTTTTCGTAGTCGACCATAAAACGGCGCAGTGAGTAGATAAAATGCGCCCTTGAATGCGGCATCATAGGCTCACCGGATCGCACCGATTTTCGGGTGCCCCTTTCCGTGCCCAACTGTAGCTCATCCACGTTCATCCGGCCGACCGCAGCGATAAAGCTGGCGCAGATTTCCATGCTCCAGTCTGACGGTTCACGCACCTCCGGATGCGCCTTTGCCAGCCAGAGGCCGCAGCGCAGTATAAAACTGTACTGGCCTTCACGGGTGCGAGGCCTCAGCACAGACGTTTCCCGCCAGCGCCGGCACCACCTGACCCAGGCCGGATCGATCCCGTCTACGGGTTTTTCATACCATCGGGTATAATTACGCATCCTCATCGGGGCGCTGAAGATGCCCAGCGCAGCAAGGCCGTGTGAAATCCGGCCAATGTACCGGGATGTCCCGCTATCTGTGTTGTTCTGGGCTTCCCACAGCAGTTCAGGCGTAAAGGTTTCAAGACGGGGATCTCTGTTCATGACCATCAGCGTGGCCAGTATGCCCGACAGATGCGTGACCTGACTACCCGCAGCATAGCCCAGCGATTTCAGGGTTTCAGTCAGGCGGTGAAGCTCCCGGAAGTAAATAGCCTGACCAAAAATGGCACAGGTATACAGGGCAGGTTTTCTGATGTCTGGCAGGCTGAGGGGATCATACCGTCCGGCGAAATGCCATGCAAAGGCGGCCATCAGCGGCCGTCCTTTTCCGTCCGTCCGGCTGAATGTCTGCCAGCGTTCCTGCGGCCATCGCCAGTACGGTATACCCGAAAGGTGCATCTCACGCAGGAGGTCCAGTATTATCAGGTCAGCAACCTCGCGGCTGCATCCGCTTTCTGCTGCGATGTCTTTCAGCGGCCTGATAAACTCAGGAGCAGGTTTCATCCGCAGCAGCCTGCCCCGGCTGTGAGAGGTGGCCAGTGCGGCCTTTTCAGGCTCAGTCAGTAAAGCATCAAGCCTGTAAGCGGAGAGATCGAAGGGAAGCCACACATTCTCAGGCTGTTCAGACGCTGCCATATTATTCCTCCGTGCCGAAAATGAGGTTCGCCATCCTGATATCTGCCGTTTCAATTGCTCCTGCCATCCGGGCGGCAAGATCCCTGCCGGAAAGGTGAATATAAATCTGAGTGGTGCGCGGATCACGGTGACCTGCGTAGGTGGCAAGTTCGTGCAGTTTCCAGCCCGCACGGGCCAGATGCGTCAACCGCAGGTGGCGGAAAGTATGGGTTGAAATGTCGGGCAGCCCTGACTCAAGCGCCCATTTCCGTACCGTTTTGCTCCAGCTCCAGTAAGAGAGCGGTGCCCCCTGATTACGATCGGACTCAGAGCGGAACAGGGCTCCTTTTACCATCCCCGACAGCTTCATCTGTAAAAGATGAGCCGCCAGCACCGGCGTCAGGGCGGGACTGTAACAGACGATCCGTTCATGACGGTTCTTGGTGGTTTCAGCCCGGACGCGGATGAGGCGGTGGGCAAAGTCAAGGTCATCAGTACTCAGCGCGGTGACTTCCGATCGTCGCAGCGCACCGCAGTAGGTTAACGCCAGCATCAGCCGGTCACGAAGCGGAGAATCCGCGGCATGAGCCTGAAAAAGCTGCCACTGTGCATCGTCAGGAATACGCGGCAGCTTTACGATACGGGGAACCAGCCCCCGTGCGGAACACAGCATGCCCGGCGTGCCGGAACGGGGCAGCGGATTTACCTTACACAGGTCAAGATACATCAGGAAGTCGTACCAGAGACGGACAGCCGACAGGCGCAGCTGGAGCGTGGCGCTTGCGGCCGGGAAAGGCATACCGGGTAACTGAGGACGGATGTAGGCAGCCATGTCATCAAACCTGACCTTTTCAGGTTCAATCCTGTTCCGGCTGCAGAACGCAAAATAATGACAGAGGGCTGCGCGGTAGGCGGTCAGGGTGGCGGGTGCCCGCCCCAGGTCGGACAGCAGCTTCAGCCAGCGTTCCGCCAGTAAAATGGCACTGTTGTTTAGTGGAGTCGTCATTGCGTTTACCTCTGAGGTCAGCGTTGCTGTTCAAAGTCTATACGATCAATGTTGCATTCCACTTAACTTACTACAACGCATAATTAGAGCTAAATGCATGAATTTTAACAGGGAAGTTTTCATTTTTAATCTTAAACCAGGGTTCGCCCATTCGTACATATTTTTTACTTTCAGCACTACGGGCGATGACGCAACCATCGTTGTTACTCAGAACGACGACAGCCTGGTTACGCAAATCAGGTCTGAAGACTTTTTCACAGCTCGCATAAAAGCTGTTGACGTCCACAATGGCGAACATCACTCACCCCGGGTTTTATGAATAAACGAGGTGACCACCCCGAAAATCTGGAGCGTTTCCGGATCGGGGTATATGGGAGGAAAGGAAGGATTCATGGGCTGAAGCGTCAGCCTGGGCCGGAGCAGCAGGCGTTTAACGGTAAACTCACCCTCAATCTCTGCAATGACTATGTCACCGTGCCGGGGAGATTCGGCCTTATCGACCACCATCAAATCACCGCTGTTGAGACCAATGTCTGTCATAGACTGTCCGGAGGCGCGGACAAAAAACGTGGCAGCTGGGCGCATGACACAATATTCGTTGAGGTCTAACTCGCGCTCAACGTAATCCTGAGCAGGGCTGGGAAAACCTGCCTGACAGGTTTCGAGGAAAAGTGGTGCAGCTATCGAGATCGGGGATAGCGGGTATTTGTATAAAGTGAGCATGTCATGGCACCTCCTGTTTTTACTGTTTATATATACAGTATTGTCGAGTAGCTACTCGACAGTCAACGAAGCTCAGGTATGATTTTTGTATGCTCATGAAATGCGAAAAAAAATAGCGAGACGGTGACAAAAGTGACAGAACAACTTTTAAACAGATAGGGAATGTTTGAAAAATCAGCGGTTGTTTATAAATCTAAAAAATTCTCTAGGCTTGTTGACAGGAGTTGGGGCCTTATGCGGCGCGGCTTGAGCCAGCAAAAAAAAATTCAATCCATTTTTTGCTCGATTTTTTCCTCTTGTTAAGCGCCGTCAACTACCTAAAATACATATAGCTCTCATGTTGTGTATTCCCCATAACCCCAATATAGAGATGTGACCTTGCGAGTAGTACATACACAATAAAAAAGGCCGAAAGCACGCCAATGCTTTCAGCCTTTCGCACACCAGGAGGTGTTTTTAATCAGAAGTGAAATTCATTGTCGAACTGCACAACTGAATGTTTAGCAACTTCATTGTAGAGGCAGATTCGGCTCCATGTAAAGCAGTCATGAGGAATCAATATGACTCTGCAAAGTCTGATTTTTGATAAGAAAGGAAATGCGAGACCCTATCTTATCCCGCTGATTTGGATCAGCAAAATCGCCTTAAGCTCGCTGTTTAAATGGCTTCTGGATCGTTTTATCAGATAGTAAAAAGGGGGGCAAATGCCCCCTTTTATCTATAATTAAAAGCCTCTTAGGTGATTACCAGACTGGCGTTTGTTTCTGCTCAAGCAGCCTCTTCACTTCGCTCTTCGGGTTTTTTAACATGCTTCTGCAGTCGTCCTGACCATCCCTCCCAGTAATGTACAGGGGTAAGCAGAACCCGTCGCCGTTCGTCACACAAGGCGTTCCCGATAACAACTTCACCGGGTATGCCGCAGAGTGACAGCTGGATATAGGCCATGCCCGCCGCCAGCGGATCAATGTCAGTCACCGATACCCATATATGGCGGTGCGGAGAATAACCGGCCTGTCGGAGCACACAGGCAAATGCGAGCGTCATGGCACCGGCACCGCAGGCAGGCTCAGCAAACGTGATAAACGGCTTGTCCCTGAACAGCTCTTCGGGCCTGCCGAGCTGCATCTGCGCCATCATCAGCGCCACGCTCCACGGCGTGAAATACTGGTCTTTGCCTTTGTCACCCAGCTCCAGCAGCATGTAAATGCGCCCGAGAAAGTCACAGGGTTTTTCTTCCAGGCCGTTCACCACGCATGCCAGCAGTCTGGCCATTGATGAAACGTCCTCTTTTTTGTATCTGGCCACGATGGCCATGTACTTCTGTTCACGTTTCTCACAGAACTGCAGGCCATTCTGAATCGCAATGACGCTGCAACTGATGAAGTCGGTAAATACCTGAATACGCCGGATGCCTCGGGCGATAGAGTTGAAAAGGGAGATGAATTCTTTCTCATTGTCGATGCGGACGCTCATGCGTGTTTCCTCAGTAAAAAAGGGGAACACGCCCCGTAAGGGAAACGGTGTTCCCCCTTCGGGTGAAAAGCGGCCACAGCATATGCTGTGGCCATTGTCTGACAGACCTGAGATGCCGGTCTGTCGGTTGGTAACGTCATGCCCGAACGCCGGCGTAGTGTGCAACGGCCGGAGTGGCAGGTGCGCCTGCTTCAGCACTGAACTGATACAGACGGGCACCTTCACTCACCGGATACTGCACCTCATCCTCCGGATAAGGGCCGCTGTCGACGTGGTCACCGCGATCAAAACAGTTGTAACCCGACGTGCCGGCATCCGGAGAAAGCCAGTAATGACGGATTTCACAGTCAAACTTCTCCGACATGTGCCCCATGACTTCCGCCGACGGCGGAAACCGGGGCGAAGAGAACGTCAGCTTCAGTGAACCGATATCGTCACGACTCCACTCCAGCCGGTGCCCCGCCGGAAACTCCGTCCCGTAAAGCTGGGTATAGAGTCCTGACGTTGTGCTGAGGCCACAGAAGAGACCACTTTCCCCGTTGAGCTCGGTGGCCAGACATGACGGCATCACCATCAGCATGTCACACGCACAGGTCGAGTCCGGCATTATACTGAGCCATTCCCAGCGCTCCTGCGGGTCAAACTGACCGCCCGCAGAGGCGACGCCAAACCAGTCGGCGTAGTGAACAGACATAAGCCGGGTGATGGTTTGGCGGGCAGCAAAAGGGATTGCCTCCCATTTCACGTCACCGATACCGGACTGGAGCCAGATTTTGTCCATTTTCGAGAGCGTTGCGTCGTCAAGCAAGGCATCCCTGTCAAGCAGCTCCAGGAAATGCTGAAACGCCAGGTTTGGTGACGTGCTGCCTCCGGTGCCTGATGAAACCAGCTCCGGATAAGCACGGTATTTCGTTGCCTTGACGGGTTTGAGCATACCGGCACAGCCGGCGAGAAACAGCTTTATGGCCTGCCGTATGGCGTGGCGGTAAAGCGGTACTTCGGTTCCGGCAATCCACGACTGCATAACGTCGATGTCGGCAGACTTACCGGTGATTTCCAGACGGTTTTTGCACCATGAAAACATAGTTTTACTCCTTTTTTACGTTTAAAAAAGAGGGCATCTCCCCGGTGAGAGTGCCCTCAGGGGGATGATGGCGACTGACGTCGCCAGGTGTAATTTCTCTCCGCCTTGCTCCGTGTTAAACCCGGAGTGGCATCAGTAACGGCGGTAAGAGCCGTCTGACTTCAGCGATTCGATATCGGATTTGACGCGACTTACGGCGCTTTCAAACTTCTTACGGTCTTCAGGTTTAGCCCGCTTAGAATCAACGCGGATAACCCTGTCGAGCACATGAAGCGTCTTCGAACGCCAGCTGAGTCGCTCAGCATTGTTCACGCAGGCGCGAAGATGCTGGCGGGACTGGTCATAAAGCCACTGAATCTGATCGCGGTAATCCGCAACCGGTAAGTATTCCTTCAGAGGCGGCTGTGTCTCTGTATAAATGGTCAGCGATTTAGCAAACTGATTTATGCCAGGTTGCATGTATAAATCGTGATGTTCATTCAGCACGGCATCGTAAATACTCTGGTCCAGGAAGGTGCTGAAAGAAAACTCCGGCTCGGGTATCAAGGCATCACACAGTGCTGACCAGTCAGCATCTCTGGCAGGATTGCAGCCGGCAGCCCAGGCTTTCAGCCATTCCGCACAGCCATTGTCATCCGGCACGCGGACATAAATTCCAAGATTCTTTTCAAGGATCAGCGGGCGCCCTTTGCCCTGGTTCTGTGTCAGCAGAGGACGAAGTTCAGTTGATGTAAAACGGATCATAAGCGCTCCTTAAAAAGGAGGTGACCTCCCCGGGAGGGAAGGTCCCTCCGGGAAGTGTCATTCAGTTAACATCAGTCAAAGCGGTAGCGTAGTTCCGCCATCTGCTGCGCCATCAGCCGACCGGCCCTGAGGGCCTTACGGGCTGTTGCGTATGTACCGGCCCCAGGCAGCTGGTCTATACGCCAGTCACGCTGAGTAAAGCCGATGCGACGGGAGATGACGGGCGTGAACCCGTTCTCTGTCGGCACGACGTCTGCCTTAAAGCTGCAGCGGCCGCTGCGGTTGGTAAACCACTCTGCCTGCTGATGCTGCAGGTTGCCGGCAAGCCGGTTGAGTGCGCCTGAAAGGCGGGTGATAAGTGAAAGCATTATACCGCTCATGGTTTTCTCCTGATTAAGCGCGGAGAAAACCACCGCCGCTGTTGCGGGGAAGTTGTCCCCGCGCGGGTTAAAGCCTTTGTCAGAAAATGACGCAGGCCAATGGTTAATCACTAACCAAAATCGTGGTAGTAAGCGTTACGCGAATCCTGCGGGGTAAAGCGCCGGCTGGCAGAAATGTTAACACTCACATTCCCTGCCACAGGGTGACAGCGGTGTCTGAAGTGATGGAGATAACATCTTTCAGCTCCGCTGGATGGTGGCTCCAGTGTTTCAACGCACTCCCAGTCTTCGCCGCCGTGGTAAGTCTGCCCGGGAGCGGTGAGAGAACGGTTAAAAGGGTGCTCCGCAAGCCTGTTCCACATACGGTGCCACTCTTCGCTGTTGTGCTTAACCAGCAGTGATGATTCAGAAGCCGGAGTGTTCATCGACAAATCCTCTTTAATTAAAGGAGGATTTATCTCCGCAGGGAGAAAATCCCCGCAAGGGAAAACCTGATATCAGTCTGTTCAGCATTCGCCATAACGCAGATATTCGCGTTCTTCGTACATAAGCCCTTCTTCGTCCTTAACGGCACTGCCGAAAAAAAACGTCCAGGCTGCTTCATCAATGTTTCTGGCCATCTGGCAGAGGTTTTCAAAAAAAGACTGCCATGATGCCGGCACGAGTTCGCGTACAGACAGCTCGGCCAGGTCCCGGGCAACGTCAGCCATTTCCCAGACATAGTATGGAAAACCGTCTTCATCGGTATCGGTGTTAAGACCAAGGCGACGATGCGCTGCAATAATCAGCAGGTCACCTTCTGCTTTGGCCAGTGCAACTTTGTAAGCGTCACGTTCGCCGGCACTGATTTGAAAATCTTCGTTAAGAGTTAATGCGTTCATAAAGGATTCCTTAAATCATTGGGGAACCCTGCCCCTGACGGGGACAGAAGTCCCGTTAGGGTGAGAAACGGTTCGGTTAATAAGGCGGTCAGACGATGTCAGAAGCATCAGCGCTCTGATAAAACATTGCACGCAGTTGCTCTGTAGCGTTGTCCAGCGCTTTGTCCTCTCGGGACCGGGTAGCGCCCTCATAAAAAGCCGCATTCCAGTGAAGACTGTGAACACTTGTCCCCAAAAGAGTAAGTTCGTTCACTGCCTGTTCGGTAAAGGCATGTCTGATGTATCCATGTTCAGTCGCAAAACCAACTGCGAGTGCGACATGTCTCAGAAAAGTAAGGTAGTCCGGAAGGCCGTCAGCAGGAACCTGTGGATCTGCATCGACCATGAGTCTGTAATCCAGGCGCACGTTAAGCTGAGTTTTTACGTAATCCACCATGATTTTTGCTGAAGCTGGCGAGTCACAATTCAGTAACGTGAGAGGGTTGATCATTCTGGTGTAATGCATGGGTACGATTCCTTGATAAAAAGGGAACCGTCCCGGAGGGAAAGTACCCCTCAGGAGTGAGAATCAGGCACAAAATGCCAGATGAGTAAAACAGGTGTATGGGAGTGTATTGCGAAGTAGAAAAGGACCTTAACCGCAGGGGTCTCTGTTTTCAAAGGTTAACAGATTTGTTACCGCCCGAAAGCGTCATCTCTCAGGTAGTGATGACATTGGCATGTGATTGCCCTAAGGCGTTCCTCTCAAATCACCGGAACATTGGCAGTTGTCGTAAGACAACAGATAGCAGAAGTATCGTACTGCAGGATTTTTAACCCGGCAAGTATCTAGAAAATTTTTTCAATTTTAAGCCTCATCAAATTCTGGTTTCAACTGAGACAAAGCTCATAAATTCGAGCTTTATCATAAAATTTAATTATTAATTAAGGTAATCTAATTAGTCATTATGCAGTAGCTCAGTTCACCTATAGACAGATTCGTCATTAATAGATTATTGCCAAAAGGGAAATTAAGAATGAAAACCGATTTATTTATTTCTTACGCATGGACGTCAGCAGAGCATTGTAAGTGGGTTCACCTCTTTGCTTCTCATCTTCATATGGCAGGTTTCATCGTTAAAATCGATGAAAGAGTTGATTACGGAAGTAGCTTGAGCGGGTTTATGCGTGAGATGACGGATTGTGCACATGTGCTTATGATTGTAGACCCTAACTACGTTGAACGTGCGAATAATATGCCACTTACAGGAGTCGGAATTGAAAACAGGTGGATAAGAGATGTTCTGGACACCAAGCCAGAGACGTGGCTGTCAGTTATGTTTGTTGACAATCCTGATTTCGAACTGCCAGACTGGCTAAGTCCACACAAATCTAAAGGTTTTGATTTCAATTATCCTAAAGACCGGACGGAATATCCTGGAGCCAGCCAAATTGAAGCGATATGGCGCTGGATCGCGGGTTTGCCAGCCGACAAAAACAATGCGGTTTCAATTGCGACATACAGGGAGCGCTGCGCAAGACTAGAGCATGCCGATACTCTACTTGATCCTGCGAATTACACTAATCCAGCTCTTAACGGATGCGTAACATTCAATCATAGAGATCATAGTTTCTATAGCGTCGGTTACGGTGAACATAAATTCGATATCATGTTCGACCAAGCGAACAGCGAAACAGTCAGAATCTATAAAGATTATGACCTAAAAGCTGTATGGAAGCTTCATGGAGCTAATTCAAACCCATTAGATTTCAGGCCTGTAATGAGGCCAACACGTTCGGTACGTCTGATGGTTGGGCAGAAAGCAATGCTGTTAAACAATAGTGGAATGCTTTGCGAAGTAACCATTGACGAAATACAGCCTGAAGTTGAAGGTGAAAATTACGTGAAGGAACACGTAACATTCTCGTATAAGATACATCACGATAAGTAAAAAAGGTCTTAATCAAGAACCTGTAAACATCTCCCCTTAAACTCATTTAAATTTTAAGGGGTTATTAAAGATTGCCCAATGATTATACCTTCAGTTTGTTATAAACCCGTGCAACATAATGTCCTCTTCCGTCACCATGGCCTAAATCCATCGAGGTGAGCGCCTCTGCTTCTTTTTGACTAAAACCTTTGTCCTTATGGAGTTTAAGGGCGTCATTAGTATAAGCGTATCTCAAACTATGGGGGGCAAACTCGCCAACAAGTCCCGCCTCACGTACGATATTCCTGTATCGTTCGATTGCCAGATGAATGGAAGGTTTATCGATAAGTTTTCCATTATTTTTAGCAGAATAAATTATTGCTCTGTTAATGGCTTCAATAGTTTCAGTCCGGTTTATTATTGTGGTATCTCTCGGCCGTCCTCCTTTCGTACCAAAAACAACGCGAACTTTTTCATCTCCATTCTGCAGTGCTTTTTTCCATGTATGAAGTGATTTAACAGACTGAACGGTTTCTTCTGTTCGCAAACCTAAAAGCCGTGAAAGTTTCATTGCGTAGGCGACGCCCTCATCCTTTTCACTAACTGATGCTAATACTTGCTTGAAATAGTCATCAGTTATTGCAACCTTAGTTCCGTCGCGGCTGGTTCCAGAGATATTCAGAGCGTCATTATTCAACTTCGGATGAGCTGGATCAGCCATGAAGGTTTTACCCGATACGCGCAGTATTGCACGTATCGCCGCCATTTCATTTTGTAGCGTACGTTTGGATATATTTTCTGCCAGGCGACTTCTAATATAAATTTCTATATGATTTGTCTTTATGTTTTTAATGTCCCGAATTTGAATGTTAAGACTGATCATTCTGTCAGCAAACCGGTCAGCAATTTTTGTACGGTCAGATACAGTTTTAAAACTTCCGCCCGCCTGGCGGGCAAGGGTTTTTAAATTTTTATTCAGCTTTGCCACAGATCACTCTCCATTCAATGAGGTGACAGAGCTTTTCCGTCTGTGTGAACGGAAAAGTTCTGTCACCGGCTGCACAACGATTACAGACGATGAAATTTCACCCCGACGGCACGGTTCATTTTGCGCTTCCTGCGTCTCGACAGACATCTGTGCATCGGGGCGGCGAAATGTTGAGTTATTGCAAGGCTCCCCAGGTCTCTGACCTGTTCGCGGCTTTTGCCGGGCTGAAATGAATCAGTCTGCCTCCACACACCAGCTGTCTGGTGTCGCCATCGATGTCGTGCCGATTTCTCCTTATTTAAGTAGCGTTCAACGCTTCAAAAAGTGAATGAACGATAGGTTGAAAGTGAATCAGTGATGAGAGGAAAAACGTCTTTGTGACGTCAGAAATCCTTTAATACGTGTTGGTCAGTTGGTAAACCTGACGTTAAAGGTACAGTGCGTAAGCACTGACCGTTATGCGCTGCGCGCGTCACTTGGTACTCGTTTCACTCGAACGCAAGTGACGCCGCGCTCCTCTGCTTTCAATGCGGTTGTGGAAGATGCCCAAATGTTCCAAATGGTCATACCCACAACGCAAAGTTCGCAACGGATGCAGACGTCATCAGACGTGAGGAAACGTAATAAAACAGGCTGAAGGGCCTGAAAGAAGTGCTGACGAATCAGACGAAGGTGAAAGTAGATCCTTTATCGCGCTTGTCGCGATCCCCATTTTCAAAGGCTGACGGGTTTACCGCCCGAAGGCTCCGTCTCTCAGGTCATGACGGTTTTGGCAGTGCAATCACCCGAAGGCGTCCCTCTCAGATTGCCGGGACATTGGCGTGTTGCTAAAGCAACGGTACAACAGCAGAAATGTTAGATCGTTATGCGATCCATTTTCAAGTTTTATCAGTGGTCATAATTCATGTGCTACCCAAAAAGTATTGATAATCCATCCTACAAAGCATTTTCTAATGCCAGATCAAAGCAACAAAATCTGGCATTATTTTTTAAATTGATTTATTTCACTGGCAAATCATCATAACTGGTTATTACTTTATTGACTATTCCATAGTCGAGGGCTTCATTTGGTGACATCCAGTAATTACGGTCCGTGTCTTTTTTAACTTTTTCAAGTGCCTGGCCAGTAGCCTCTGAGATAAGTTTGTTTATGCGATCATGCATTCTGATTATCTCTTTAGCTTCAATTTCGATATCAGAAGCAGGACCTCTTACTCCACCCATCGGCTGATGAATCATAAAGCGCGTATTTGGCAATGAATAACGATGTTCTTTTTTAGCAGCTAAGAAAATTGTGATTCCTGCGCTTGCCACCCACCCTGTACCGATTATATGCACATCAGGCTTTATAAATTTTATGAAGTCATGAATAGTATCACCCGATTCGACATGACCACCCTGGCTATTAATATACAGTCGGATAGGGTCATGACTGATGCTTTGCAAAAGTACTAGTTGAGTGACAACTTTTTCAGCCAGAGTTTGGTTAACTTCCCCTGAGATAATTATTGAGCGCGATGAGAGAAGCTTGTTTTGCAAAAATGCCGAGCCTTGTGATTCTGTTGCTTCATTATCCTTATCAACTTCTTTATCACTCATAAGCATTTTGATTCCTCCGGTTTACCATATTGATGTTATAGATCTGTATGACGAACAGAAACCTTGTAATTATATCATAGGGTTATCCCTGCCATGACAATATGAAAAATGTATTTCTTTTACTGAGTCCTATTTCTCTTGATAGCGTTCCCTGAGTTTAAATAGAAGTATACGCTTTAAGCCGTTTTGGGAGCACCGTTCAGATTCCAAACATCCTGTATTTGTACCTTGAACCACGGAATTCCCTTCCCCACATCGTGCTCTCATATTAATTAACACATTGATTTACTTATTTATTGACCGACACTTATTGTAAATAGTCAGTTGTACAAAAATTTGCCAGTCATCCCTTTTTTTAGTAATGTGAACTTACGCTTTTTATACGATAAAGTTGATCACGTAACGATAGCTATGGGAGACCTTATGATTGATGACGGATTCGATAAGGATGATTTTGATAGTACCCTGGCTCGTTTCGCGAGTAAGGGCCAAAAATTTGTTCACGATGTATCAAAGCTGAAGCGTAAAGTTGAAGAGCCAGTCATTCTTACCAGCGCTACAGATGCCTTAGGAGGTACTGTATTGTCAGGTTTAGCATCTTCTCTTTCTAACCAGCATAAAAATATTGATGATAAGAAGTTTAGAAAAAACAGGGAATGGCTTTGGTACAGTTGGGAGCGTAGAGAGGATTTTGAATAAAACGGTGGAAAAGCCACCGTTTTTTATGCTTATCGTTTAAAAGCTTGACTGGCACCAGCTTTAATTCCGCCAGTTGCTGCACCAGTTACCATCCCTTGAGCTTGCTTTCCAGCCTCAGAACCTGCTTGCATTGGCATTTTAGCTCCATCAGCCAAGTTGCTTGCCATTGACCCAATTTTAGCTCCAGCCCAGCCTAGCATTCCCACCCAGAAGGCAGGAAAAACTAAGTACATCATTCCCAGCACCAGGTTCATGATCCAGCCGTCGTTGGTTGAACTCATGAAATTGGCAAAAGGCACCGAGCTGGTGAGTCCCTGGTCGGCCATATTGCTATAAAGAATGGTGATAAGCCGGTCATCCAGCCAGCCCGCCAGCGCCCACCAGAACGTGATGAACTGAAGCGCAAACAGCGCAAACGAAATCGTCACTACTGTTTTAGGGTCATAGGCACTGAACATCATCAGCACGGGGATGACGATGATGATCATCATCTGAAGCAGCGCCTGTATCATCGGCAGTGCCTGCTTGAGCGCATCAAAGCCCGGCAGTGCTTCGGCCTGCTTCAGACCCAGCCCAATTGTCGACGTCAGCCGGGTCAGGTTACCAACCACGCCGCTGGTATTATCTGCGCTGCCAATGGCGTAAGTCGTGCCGTCACCGGACAATCCGGCATTGCGGGGGCTGACCAGCCAGCGCAGAGCGGGCTCTTCCCACTGACTGCCCGGGAACTGGCGCTGCAGCTCAATACGCGTGCCGTCACTGATGCTGGCCAGAACACGCTTGCGCAGTCCGTTGCTGCCGTCAGACCACCAGGTTTTGCACGTCGGATAGCCCCCCTGGCCCGTATCCGGATAGCCGCTGTCACGACTGCTGCTGTAAGGCCACTGGCTGCGGGGCGTCATGGCCGTGTAATAGTCGTAATAGCCCGGGGTATTGAGAAAATAGTCGCTGCCAATCCAGCCGACTGAGTTGATGGTGGCGTCGCTCAGCTGGCTGTTGCTGTTTTTCAGCTTGAAATAGGCCCGGGAGTAGCACTGGTTTGCGAAGTCCTGAACCTCCTGCAGCACCACCGGGTCGCGCAGTTTAGTGTTCTGAACGTCAAAGCGCAGTTGTCGCAGCTGCGTGCCGCAGGGAATGGACGCTATCATTGCCTGCGTGGTGCCCTTCGACATCATATGCAGCAGATACCACCACACCGGCACCTCAGCCGTGCGGCCGTCGAAGTCATTTACCAGCCCTTTATAGCCGGAGTTCTGCGGCGTCGGTACGCTGAAGCCACACTGTTTTGCCCGCGCGTCGTCAAACTTTATCGTGCTGATATCCACCGGCAGCAGCGGAATGCAGCAGACCAGCATGACCAGAAATGAGACATAGATGGCGTGCTCGATGCGCGGCAGTGCGAGTACACCTTTGTTTCCCTCATCGGCCCCTTCCTCCCGCACCTTCAGCCACACGCCGAGAACCTTAAAAACCAGCGGCAGCGCGAACAGACCGGTGCTGCTGAGGATGCCCCACATCGAGTTATTAAGCACCCAGCCAAACAGGATGAGGAAGTATTCCAGGTAACTGTTCGCCGTCATCTCAGCCTCCCTGAACCGCGTTTGACCAGGCCACGTACTCCGTGGCCAGAAGATAAATGATGGCAAGTCGCTCCAGGCGCGGCAGGCCTCCGGCGGCGTCCGGCCAGCGCTTCAGCAGGCGCGGTCGCACCTTCATAATCCAGACGCAGCCGATGAAACCATACATGCACAGTCGCCAGGCAAACATGGCCCAGCGGCTGTCGTAGAGCCACTTCTGAATAAGGTGCCCGTCGGGGTCGTACGCCATGAACACCGACGCCAGGCCAAAAAGCGCGGCCATGGCCACAACGGTACTGAGGAATATCTGCAAAATGCGGCCGGTGAGGCCGCTCATGAATCTGCGCTTCATGTCAGTTGCCTCCTGGCTGGGGCTGGCCCATCTGGCTGAAGCCCTGGTCCTGATTGCCGGCTTTCTGCTGCAGCTGGTTGTCCTGATTGCGTTCGCCCTGGCGCTCAAGCGTGGTCAGCAGGCTGTTGCTGCTGATGGACTTGCGCAGCTCCATCTCGTTACGCAGCGCGTTCAGCTCGCGGTCGAGCGCATCAATGCGGCGGTCACCTTCGGCGATGGCCTCAGGCTGTTCGGCCGCGTTCGGTTCAGACTCACCGGTCGTCAGCATGCGGCGCATGGTGAGTGCCGCTTCAACCGTGTCAGCCATTGCCAGCTCACCCGCCAGTCGCTGCACCAGTGCGGCCCTGTCCGGGTCATCACGCAGCGCCTGAATCACGCCGCGCGTGACGACAAGGCTGCCGGTTTTGAGCGCGGCCAGATTATCGGCCGTGGGCTGCAGCTGACCGTTAACCAGTTTGCTGAGCTGCTCCAGGTTGGTTTTGGTGGCGTCCTCCAGAACCGGCGAGAAGCCGGTGCCGGCAACGGTGCTGCCCGGCTGGTTATCCGCGCCGCCGCTGGTGCATTCGCTGGTTTCGCGGCAGGTGCGGATAGAGCGGTCACCGAGCACCTTCACTACGGCCGCAGCGGCTTCATCGGAGGATTTGTAGCGCTGGCAGACCGTACCGTTACAGCTGGCTGACCCGACACTGCTTTTGCTGGTCACCGGCAGGCTGTTCATCATGTTGTAGCCGGCTTTTGCCAGGTCGCGCGTGGGCTGGATCGCCGGCTGTCCCTTGCCGCCGCGTTTCTGGCCACCGACCCAGGTCACACCTTCTTCGCCCGTGGCCTTCTGCAGTTTCTGGTCGCTCGATACCGCATCACCGCCGCTCGATGCCACGATGTCTTTATACTCTTCGGACACGGCCGCCTGCTGCCACTTACTGCCCAGGGTGTAGTCGGCCAGCTTTTTCGACATGTTCTGACAGTTCATCTGGGCCTTATCGAAGTTCAGGCCCGCCTGAAGCACGCCATTGGTCAGCATTTCATACAGACCCGGGTTGGCACGCTGAATGGCCATTGCCGGCATGCTCATCACCGCGCCGGTCGCACCCTGAATGACGTTGCCCATGAGGTCCTTAAATCCGCTGGTGATGCCGTTCAGCTGGTTACCGACCGTGGTTTTCAGGTCAAAGTTGCCGCACATCAAATCGCTGCTCCAGCCTCCGTCCAGGCCGAGCCGTGACATGTTACTGCGCGTTGAGGGCGGCGAAATGACCGAGCCGCCGCCGATGGAATAGAACAGCCCGTCGTTAATGGCGCCGCTGACGCCGGCACCCTGAGAGGAAAGCGTGGTATCGATGGCCAGTGCCGGCATCGTCAGGGAAAGGATTAATGCGCCCATGGCCACGCGCAGTTTTTTAACGCTGAAATTCTTCATGCTGTGTGTCCTTATTAAAAATCGGTGCTGTAAAGGAAGGTCTGGCCACGTCGCTTACAGCAGCTGTAAGGCTGCCAGAGCGCCCAGGCGTAGTCGCCGCTTTCCGCCGTCTGGCCACCCGTATCAGGAAAGACCGCGCAGCTCTGCGACAGCTGAGGCGAAAGCCGCTGCCACTTGTGGTTTTTTGTGCCGGTGTTTTCGGTAACGGGGTCAGGGGGCCAGTAGCCCGGAGACCGCTGGCCAACCAGTGGGTTATAGACGTGCAGCTGTCCCTCTCGGGTGATGATGTCGGCGACACGCTGAACCACGACGGCCGCTGACTTGTAGCTGTCGGTCTGCGTCACGAAACCGCTGCGGGGATAAACGTTGCCCCACATCTCGCCGGCAAACGTATTCCCGATTTCACGCTTTCCGGGTATCAGCGCTTCCGGATAGAACGATTCAGGAATGCCCGTTCGCCAGGCCAGTGCGTCCATGGCGCTGACAAAATACGGCACGAACGGCGTGGCGGCTGAACGGCAGGAGTAGCCCGGCACCATCCCGCCGATGAGCGACGTTGCCGGGTGGCCATACGCATCGCCGTAGTAGAAATGCAGGTTCTGCTTGCGCATGCCCGGAGCCTTCATCTCCTGACGGCCACCGCCAGCTGGCACGCCGGCGAGACTGCCGGATACCAGGCTTTCAGCGCCGCCTGCCGTGGCGCTCACTGCTGACATTTCGGTCCACGGGTTGTCGCCCGGGTTAAGGTAGGCAGAGACCACCGCTTCCGGAATGTAGTGGGTGACTTTGACCGAGGTTTTGACCGTGCAGCCAAAGGGGGTGCAGAGCAGCCAGTAGCAGATGCCGCTGATGCGCCAGCTGATACAGTCCGGGCTCATGGCGCTGGAGACCAGGCTCGCGGTGTTCACGCTTGCGAGCGTGCCGGTACAGGTAAACAGCGTGGCCAGCATCAGCCGGCGCGGACGGGACAGGCGCATGTTCACGGCTGTTTCTCCCGCCAGGCATCGAGTTTCGCCCGGGCTGCGGCGACGTCGGTTGTGCCGTACACCACCCATTTATCGTCGAACACAACGGCGGGATACTTTTCCAGCCCGAGTGACCAGGCGTGGGCGACGCCGGCATAGCTCGCCGCTAAGGCCTGCTGATTCTGACGGAACGCCGGCGAGGCGATGACCGACCGGGCCTGCTGCTCAGCCTGCGCGGGGGCAGCGGAGAGCGGGCCGAATTGCTGCGCCAAAAGGCGATCGGGCGCGTCTAGCTCGGTGACGGTGATGTCTGGGCTCAGCTCACCGGTAACGGGATGCGCATGGTCGGTATAAATCACGATGCCAGCATGGGCACCTGTGCTAAGGAACAGTAAGGCAAGGCAGCAGAGGGGGATTTTCATGGATAACGCTCCCTGTGTGGATAGTGCAGTCAGGGTGCGTTTTTAGTGTAGGAAGGTCAGCCGTTAACTCTTAACTCAGAAATCATAATTCTGGCTGCAGGCAACAGGATTGTGGCGGGGGGATAAAAACTGCTGAGTCATACTATAAAGAAAAGAAGGCATGTGCCGATATTGAAGTAGCACCCGATAAGGTGTGCTGTGCATTTAGACAACGAATTAGCAATTCAGTTAGGGGCCCCCCGGCCCCTTTTTTATCATCTGAGTAGACCTCAGCTTTTTTCTGCCTGCTCACTGTCGCGCTTATACTCCCAATAAAAGGGCCGTGGTTATCTCTTTTACTGGTGATTATCTTTAAAAGGATTGCCTTTCATTCTCAGGTATTCTTCCCCGAAAACGTGCGCCGCATAATCGTTAAGATGCCCGACATCACGGTAAATGGGAGAGCCCTGAACCTCGGTCAGGCATAAGTTATGTGCGCACTGTGCATCCTTGATATCGATGATGATCAACGAGGGGTAATCCTTCTTCAGCGAGGTAAACTCCCCGTCGAACCATGAACGCGGCGGACTGGTGACTTTGGGAATGTCACAGGAGCCGTCCAGTATGCTTTCTCGACGCATCAGATGGTCTTTAACACAGGCTTCATAACCTTCAGGCCTCGTGTAAATTTCCTTCATAATAACGGGCCGTGCGCCGGACTTAACGATAATGTCAAAGGCCTCTCTCAGAGCTTTATCCAGTCTCGCTTTTGCAAGTTCAAGGCTGCGGGGATCGCCCGGATGGTTCAGAATTTTATCGCTGACGTACATTGGCCACAGCTCACCAATGATGACGTATTTGTATTTTCCTGACTTAATATCCTGGTAATATTTCTGCGTATTGACATGACACTGATCGTAAGTCGTGTTGCGGCTCTTAAACCACCAGTCGTACTGGTACAGGCCGGGTAATGTCAGACAGGTGGCCGTGCTGCGCGCGGTAATCTTGAGGCCGGCATTCTTAGCCAGAACATCGAGGAACATCCAGTAGTGGTTGGCATTGGAGTCACCGATAAAGAAAGCTCTGTTTTTTGCGTCAGCCGGCCCGAATGTACAGTAGTCATCCGGATACTTCCCTTCAACATCATCAGTAAGGCAGTCAGAACGGTGGCCGGAAAGGTTTTTGTATTCCAGCTGAAGCGCTGTTGCATGCGCATACGCGCTGCCAAACCGCCAGGGGAAAAACTCATCTTTTCTGGCAGCAGCATAGAGACCCAGACTTATCAGGAGGGGCAATATCATCAGCCAGCCAAACGTTGCCCGCAGCGGTTTCTGATTACGCCTGAATGGCATTTCAATAAAACGGTATGAAAGGCAGGCAAGCAAAAGTGACGAACCCAGCACGCCGGCAACCAGCATTTTATTATCGAAGAGCTTCATATAATGCAGAACGGCAATGCCGGGCCAGTGCCACAGATAAAACGAATACGAACGTTTTCCCGCCCACACCATAACCCGCGACGAAAGTAATCGTGAAGATGCAGTCAACGTGGTTTCGCCGGACAGGATAACTGCGCCCGTGGCCAGAACTACAAAAACAGTGAATACATTAGGGTAAGCAGGAAGCACGTTATCTTTTAGGGCGATTGCTATTAACACAGCCAGAGACCCGATACCGGTTACTCCTGCCCATCTTCCCCTGAGCTTTAACCTGCCAAACGCCAGGCAACTGCCCGCCTGAAGCTCAAAACACCGTGACAGCAAATCATAGTAGTGGTCGGTATGTGAGGTCGCAGAAACATTAAGCGCGTATGACGTCAGAAAGAGGGTTGCCGCACAGTTTATGTAAAAGGCACCGGAATTGCCGGCATACTTCAGCGCTATCAACAAGAGAACGGGGAAGCACAGATACCACTGCCATTCGACGGACAGTGACCACGTATGAAGGAGAATAAGGTAGTTAGCGTCTTCGGATGCATAGGTCGTGGTGACATCTGAGAAGTAACGGTTTGAGGAAAAATACAGCAGGTTTTTAATGCTGTGTAAAAACGTATTGTAGTCATCGGGCAGGTAGAAAATACTGCCAAGTATCGCTGCGAAAAATACCACTACCAGCAGGGAGGGCTGTAGCCTCCATATCCGTCGGTTATAAAACGCACTTAAGCTAAATTTACCTTCTGAATAACTGTCGAGTATTATTCTGGTTATTAAAAATCCTGAAATAACGAAAAAGATATCTACACCGATAAAACCTGAAGCTATTACACTGAGCCCTGCATGGAAAAGTATAACAAGAGTGACGGCCACAGCACGCAGGCCGTCAATGTCGCTACGGTACTTCATTTTTACCTCTGAAATCGAAGAAGGCATTTATGACTGGTAAGTTTATGATTATACAGCGTTGCTTAAGCTGGAAGTTAAACAGAACATTAACACAACACTCCCGTGTTAATGTTTTTATTCAAAGCTGAAATCATTCTTAAATAAGAAAGTAAATATTGATTTTCATTCATATCATCAACGTAAACAGCTAAAGATAACGTTGGCAGTGTCGATAACAGAGTGGCAAGTTGTGATAACCCATTAATTAAAAATTCGATGACTGAGACAAACGCGTTTAGGGGCCTTACTGGCCCCTTTTTTTATTTATTAATTCAGTCTGCCAGTCTCGTTTGAATGCCGCCATTCAAGATAATCAAGCTCCCAGTAAAATCCTGCAGCGGCCGCATTGCGCTCAATCGTTTCGCGTGTCTCACCCTCATTAACGTACGGCAGCCATGATTCCGGGAGGCTGTCTTTTGGTCGGGTATCTGACTTTTGAACAGCTGAAGCGGTGTCGTCTGCTGTGGGCAGAGGTCGGTATCCGCCGGGCTGTTCCCATGTTTTTCGCTGCCAGGCATCCAGCTCCTCTTCATCTGTATCTGTGATGTAGACAAGATATTCTAAAATTTCCTGCGTGAGGTTTTCAGGGGTTGCGCCGGGAAGAGACTCAAGTAAACGAAGACGGCTGGACGCCATGAACTCTCGCTCTTCCTGCTCAGAGGCACCAAAATACTCGGTCTGTTCTTTTATAAGCTGCAGGTATTCGGGCGATGCTTTGTAAGCTTCCAACTCCTCCTCGTGAATTCTTCTCTCCTCAGCCCTGCGTTCGCGGGCGACGCCGGCCTCCTCGATCCCCGCAGCCACGACGTCAGCCCAGTCGCCGGATTCAGGTGACTGCGTACCCGCTACTCCGAGCTGTTGATTAAGGAAGGTCAGAAGGTTACCGTCCTCCGGTTCGACAGCCGCCCCGACATCATCAGCCAGGCTGTCAGCACTGATAATCCCGGGCAGGCCGTTCCTTTCACGACCGGTGCTGGCGCGTTCAGTCAGGTAACGCTCACTCCACGCCTGGCCTTTCGCGCGTTTACCGGCACCTTCAAGGCTGGTCGTGTATTTCATCAGCCAGACGTGCATAAAATGCTGACGATCAGTTGCACACGCTGTGCTGATATCGTGAAACCGCTGATAAAATCCCTCATCGTGGCCGCAGTCCATGCTGTCACCTTCATGTGCCACCTCGTGCTCCGTCAGGCTGAAGAGGCGACTGGCCGTTCTGAGCGCGTCGGTTTTAAGCTGACGCACGATATCAGTGTTATACGCGATGTACGTCTCACCATCCGTCCAGGCGTCGGCCGACGTCGACTCGCCCAGCAGAATCTGGAACCGCACGCCGCCGTAAGCCCGGGAGGTGCTCCCGCGCTCGCCGCCCGAACACACCCGGGCATACTGGGCCAGGCAGTAGCGCAGCGCCGTCCAGGCCCTGCGGGTTTCCTTATCCAGCGTCGTTTCACTCACCATCTGCGTGCGGTCAACAAAATTCGCGCTGAGCGTGTCAAAATCAATAAGCTGCAGCTCTGAGCTGAACGGCATTCCCCAGCGGCCGGAAGACGGCAGCTGTGCGCGGTACGCGATGAGGTTGTCGCGCACGCGACGCATGCAGTCCATAAAATCGTCCGTGCCGTCACAGTTAAAGCGCGTCAGCGTCACCGGGTGAATGACCGGCGCGATGCCGGCACGCGCAATAAGCTCCCCGCGCGGGACGTCCCGTGCATACTCAGCCACAGTAAAACAGTTTTTATCGACGGCAGAGGGATAGTAGCGGCATTTGCGCAGGAAGTGCTCCAGGGTAACGTGCTGTTTGCCCGGGAGCAGCGTAATCACCTCTTCGCCGTTAACCAGCGTCTGCAGGTCTCCCTCACCGGCAAGCAGCGCCCGGGCGGTTTTCTCACGGCGTGACTCGGTTTTGCGGTGGCTGCCGGTGTTGTCAGAAAAGGCCTGAGCCAGCCCGCTGAATTTTGCTGCTATCTGCTTCCAGACCGTGCAGCTCTTGCGCAGAATCTCAGTGCGCGACACGTTTAGCGCAATGGCTTTTTTACTCACGATAAGGCCGCCAACGCCCCAGTTATGGCCCGGGTCATGCCTGACAAGCACGCCCTGATTATAAATGGACACAGCGCCTTCTTCCCGCAGCCGATACCAGGCTGCGTCATCCTCAGCGTCCCATTTTTCCAGCTCCGGTTTACGCGTAATCACCTTGCCGTTGAGGCTGACCGAGACGGGCGTGTAACGCACCAGATCACGAATTTCCTGCATGCAGGACATACGCTCCTGAGTGGACATCGGCTCATACCAGTCACCACTGATGGCACACCCCTCCTGAATCTCTCCGGGTTCTGTCAGTTCATATTCATAACCCATTACCCGCGTGTCGACCTCCATTTGCCAGCGCTGCGAGCGCCAGACGGTCCGGGCATGCGCCATAATCTGGCCACGGCCGAGGCGAAAACGACCGTAGGTGGCATCGTCTTCACGGTGTGGCGTGCCGAACCGGCCAAAATAACGTTTCACATCGTCATGTGAAGCAAAACCATGACCGTCGTCACGGCAGGTGAAGCCCTCCGGGGTAATATCCAGGATGGCCGCCCCCGCGCCGGCATCAACGCTGTTCATGATGAGCTCGATGAGGGCTTTGGCTACGGAGCCGGCCTGGCTGTAGATGATGTGGTGAATGATTTCAGGGTCGAGTTCGAAGAGGTGTCGCATCAGAATGCTCCTGTTGTGGGTTCAGGGCCATTTTCCCGACGCGGAATCAGGGTTAAATGAAGAAGTCATAATGCGGATGTGAAAGAATAACGGGCAAGATCAGGACAGACATGAAAGACAGAAGATACAGTGAAACTGGAAATTTTTCTGCTAAAAAAATGAATAATCAGGAAATATGAATAAATTTCTTATGTGCATAGGATTAAATTAAATAAAACTTGTTCTGATAGTTATTTTTAGTAGGTGATGATAAAGTTTGAAAATAGTATTTTTCGTTAAGCCAATGTAGGGGGAACGGTGATAAAAACAGTTGAAATAATGCAATACAAATTACATAAAGGTAAAGGGGCCGTTTTTCACCTTATTATGCAGGAAATTAGTGTTCCCCTTCATCAAAGCTACGGGATCGATGTTGTTGCGTTCGGTAACTCGCTGCATGACCCGGATTACTACTATCTGATTCGCGCCTTTAACAGCGAAAAAAGTATGGCTAAGGTTCTTGATGCCTTTTATACAAGCTCTGAGTGGAGCAATGGCCCACGCGAAAACATAATTCTTTGTATCGAAAACAGTATTAAAACAGTGGTGAACCTACCATCGGTAAGTGTGAATGGAATACGAATATAATCCTAGAACTATTCTATGAAAATCAAGGGTGATTGTCAATCAAATTGAGCTATCAAAAATATCTGCTAAAGTTTTCCTAACAACATTGAGTGGCTGGCTAGATATTTAAATATGATGGCTGGGTTCTTACCAGCCATGCATTCTATCATCAAAGGTTATTAGGATTATCCATCATATTAAACCCAGCCCAATCAGTTACCTCTGATACAACGAGGCGATCGTCGTTATCAATGAATTGCTTAAAATGATCTCGTAGATTTTTTGATTCACCTGATGTAGGGCGAGTTAAACACCAATAGGACTCTAGCATGCGCCGAGCACCTAATCTTTTTAATTCGTCAATAATTTTTGAGTAATCTTTGTTTTTAACTAAATCGTAACTAACAAAATATAGTGCCATAACGTTCCTCTCTTTGTGTTTTTTAAACGAGCCCAGAAGTGTTCAGGTTAACTCTGATCACAATATAAAGCGTAATTGATAACATGCCAATCCATATTTAGTTGTTCTAAATCAGACAGTTAACAATATCACCTATCAATTCTTGTTTGGTTTTGGCTAGGGACCGTTGCTGATTCATGTACAAGAATAAAGGGGGAGATGAATGCCTAAATTAGACTAGGGGTATGTAAATGCTACTCAAGATTACGAACTTAACAATCTAATAGGCATGTATTGATACAGAGAAACAGGAGCGAATAGAAAATTACTCTGATCTACCTTCAGGAGAATGATATTAGACGATATTAAGAGCTTGCGCTTCTGACACGGAACGAACATACATATGCCTGCGCTGCGATCGCCAGACAGTCCGGGCATGCTCCATAATCTGGCCACGCCCGAGGCGAAAGCCTCCATAGGTGGCATCGCCTTCGCGGTGTGGCTTACCGAACCGGCCAAAATAGCGTTTCACATCGTCATGTGAAGCAAAACCATGACCGTCGTCACGGCAGGCGAAGCCCTCCGGGGGAATCTCCAGAATGACCGCACCCGCGCCGGAATCGATGCTGTTCATGATGAGTTCGATAAGGGCTTTGGCCACGGAGCCGGCCTGGCTGTGTATGATGTGGTGAATGATTTCGGGGTCGAGTTCGAAGGGATGTCGCATCAGAATGCTCCTGTAGTGTTTTCAGAGCCATTTTCCTGATGCTGATTAAGGGTTAAATGAAGAAGTCATAACGGGAGCCAGGAAGAATAGCGGATACGATCAGGCTGATTAATACGAGCAAAAAATCAATGAAACTGGAAGACAGCATTGCTGAATCACTTGAAGAACGCGGCCTCTGGCACCGTGCCGCACGACGCTGGCTGGCAGTGATGGATGGATCCAAAAACGATGCAGAAAGAGAATTGATCGCCGGGCGGCGCGCTGAGTCGAGACGACTGTATAAGGCGCGACAGCGCTACAATGAAGGTTACAGATTCAAAAATATTCAGCGCTTTATTGGCGATCTCCTAAAGATAGATTGTTTTTTAAGCGAAAATTTTTATGAAAAAAAGGATCGCTTTATAGGTGTAGTTTTCAACTAGTGATTTTTTCTTTTAGAGAACAGCGTGGATATCAAAAATTTCAGAAAAATCTTGATAACGCTATTTAAATTCTGACAGCATTGGTACAACCCCAAGGGTTAGGAGGATTTTTTTAAATGCATTTCATTTTCCTTAATTGAAATTTTAAAATAAAAATCGCTTTAATCTAAATAAGGTTAAAAAGTAATATATTTACAATTAAATACATATTAGATTTTAAACCCCATGAGTGTTTTAACTCATGGGGTTTAACTATTCTTGACTATGTGTCCTGAAAATAGAGTCTGCTAATCTAGTTCCTGTAGAAACTAATTTTGAAAGAACTCTCAACTGCTCCCGACAAGAAACGTTTTCAGTCTTTTTGGGATAGTTAATTGTGTGATCGATCTCTCCCCATATTTCTTCAAAGAGAGTTCTTATTTGGACCTCACATGTTAACAAAGAGTCTTCTTTTGGTTTGATAAGATAATGTATGCTTGTATAATATGATTCTCTAATTTTTGTTTCTAAACCTAAATTGGTAAAGTATTCTCTACACTCTGGGTCCCATGTATACGCAACGGGAAGTTCCCTATAGTACCATTCCCCTTTTTCGATTTGACGCTCAATGAAATTATGTATATTTATAAATTGATCTTGATAGAGATGTAAAACCCTCACACCCGCAAGGTCAGTTACGCGCTCGAAAAAATTTTCTTCTGTAATTGGATTTTCATCACTCTGTTTTCTTAATATTTTATCTCTAAGGTGATCTTTGTCCTTTAACCTACTTTTTATAGTATGGATAATTGGAGTGCCATATTGATTGAGACTTGGTTCGTGTTGGAACATATTCACTACAGTGGTCATGAATATTTTAAAAAGATGTTCTTCAGCGGCGTAATTCTCTATGATTTTATCAATTTTCATATGCGCTCACCCTAATAGTTTTATTCTTTCTAAGAGCTCTTTTGTAAAATCATGATATCCAACTTGAGTATCAATATATTTTTTTCGCGATCCACGTAAGGTATCAATATGTTCAGGCTCGATATTACCTAAGTCTGGAACTAACCACATAGGAACGTTGTAGTGTTGTGCCATCGAGGGAAAAGTATTATGAGTATGCATAATAGCTGTATCACCTATCGGAACTTCGAGTAGCTTCTCTGGTATATTATCTCTCAAGGATGCACTGATGTTATCGTGTATTGTTTGTGGAATCTTTTCTGCGTAATTGAGATGTGCTCGTGCTAAATTCCATTTGGTTTCTGTGCCTGTGTATTTTTTAGCATTGTAAATAGTATACCCTAAGAAACGTACGAATCTCTCAGGAAAAACATGCCTTTTTTCATTTGAAATAAGTTTGTAGATCGTATCAAACTCGTCCTTCCAAGCTGCTAAAGATTTGCCAATATTTTTAATTCCATAAAGGCTAAATAAATCAGGCAGAGCAGGAACAAAGAATCCATCTACAGTGGATATTATAACCTTATTTAATGAACCAAGACTTGGGGATGTATCAATAATAACATAGTCGTAATTATATAATTTTGTGTACTCTTCAGCTATATTTCTAATCTTCGTTATGGTTCTTATTGCTAATGGATCTCCACGGTAAAGATCGGTCCAGCGCCCAGCAACTTTCTCCTCATAAAGATGTAGCGTCAGTCTTCCCGGTATAATGTCTAAATTATCTGTTAGTGTTGCTGGCGGAGGAAGTTTATTATGATCTCCAGTACCTTCTTCTGTGGGTTTAAGAAGGAAGTGTAAACTTCTTGGTTTCGAGATAATTTTGTCATATTGTTTAGAAGATAGTGCATTATGAGCATATTCGAATCCCTCATCAATAAAAGTGTCTTCCTCAGCCCATAAATCATGAATAAACTCTTGTTTTAAAGAGTATATTGTTAAATTACACTGTGGGTCAGCATCGATCATTAAAACTTTGAAGCCCATTTCAGATATGGAATGAGCTATATGATAAGTTAATGTGGTTTTTCCCACACCACCTTTATTATTAAATACAGATATTGTTTTCATCTATTTATCATCTCAAAGGTAACCTTAATCAAAAAAATCGGCCACGGAAATTTAAATTCCAAAGCTTGGTTTATATAAACAAATACTCTTTAAGTTAGCAAGAAATTTTATAAGATTAAATAAACATTCATCCTAATGCTTCCTATAGATTCCAATAAATGACTTTGGAATTAACTAATTTGCAAGAGCATATCACCGCAATTAGATGGTGAGAGACCATTGTAATAGCAACTCATTGATAAAAAATAATTTCCAAGTCATTAACAGTGAAACAACCATCTTTATTCATATACTTCAGCACAGGGTCATTATGCAAGCGAAGTCTGCTCTTGGGATAAAGCAGTTATAGAGTTTTAAACTACATCTACTTAGTGAAACGGGAAATGCAATTGCACTAAATTAGATTTTTTCAAATCGAATAGGATTGATTAACAACTATCTGAATTGACTAAATATTAAGTCACTCTGATAGAATTTTATTAATTTACACCGTAGGTGACAAATAATTAGTCAAGAAAGGTAATAATCACATTGCGTGATTTTTAATCATGGTTATTGTGAATGTACTCCTTCTAATTACAAGGTTGACGCTAATGCACCTTACGTAAGAATTTAAAAAAGGACATCGATTTGACATGCCTTTAAGACACTATCTACCTTTAGGTTTACTGGGCTTAACTTCCGGATTATTACCGGGAGTTTTTTATTCTTTCTTTGAAGCTGATCAGGTTTCCCTGTCGAATCAGCAATTCATTTAGGACCAAGTTTTAGACTCATAATTCATCCTTTCGCTATGAAGTCACAAACTTATAAAATGATATATTAGATGCTGGAAAAATAATCAAGCAAGTTAATCTGTCTAATCTATTAAAATCACAAATTTGTGAGCGATGTATGTAGATTTCACATGAAAGCCATTCGTTAAAACCTAAAAAAAGCAGCGTTAGTGTGAATCGTAATATTCGCGGGCTCTGTGCCGCCCGCACCCGCAGCCTCCGTTCCCGCCCGACACCACACACCGGTGCCGGGCGATAACGGAGGGTCTGTTTAATGACACATATCAGCTTCAGTCGCGCGGTCTATCTCCTTTAGCACCCAGAGCATATCTGTCGCATCTGGCACGCAAATATTCCAGCGGATGCCGGTCCTGTAATCCCCCTCGGTTGGCCATAGCGTATTGCCCGTGACGGTAATGAGAATATCCAGAGCCCTGTTATTGGCACCGGAGAGATGCACGGCCGTGCAGCTGCGGCGCCCGACGCGATGCGGATAAACCGATACCAGTAAGGGATGTTCAAGGCGCTGACCTATCTCCTCCCGGAGCTGCACGATGGCACGGTTATCCGTCTCACCGACCGATGCCTGCCCCTGCGGCGGGACGGTAAAAATGACAGTGGCGATTAAAGCCTTGTCCTCGACAACCAGTGGCGGCGCCATGGTCAGTTTTTTCATAAAATCCCCTGTCAGTGAATAAGACCACGGCTCTCGTCAAGACGACGTGCAACATGGTAAACGGCCTCAAGTTCCGTACATTTAAATTCATTCATGATGGCCCGGCGTTCTGCTTTCTCTTCTTTTTCCGTCATGCCCAGCGCCAGGTAGAGGCTCGGCGGTACGGCCCGAAACAAGGCCTGCGTGTTAACGGAAAGAATGACGCCCTCGGTATACTTCTGGGGAAGTTTTTTGGCCGAAAGCAGCATGGACTTTTGCTCATCTTTAAGCGTCTTGAAGCGTGCAATCTGCTCAACCTCTGCCGGGGGCATGACCAGACAAATCCACCACTCTGCCATGTTGAGCATTTTTTTGGCCGTGTCCGGAAAGTCTTCAAGGTTCTGGGTAAAAATCCACAACCAGGCACCTAACTTACGCCACATTTTGGCGATTTTCGTGGCATAGGGTCCGAGCAGCGGGTTGGTAGTGACGATGTGCCCCTCATCAATGGCCACGATAATCTGCCTTTCCAGATACTGATCGCGCTCGGCGATGTTATTAATGGTGTTCAGCAGGGAAATCACCGCCACGGCTCGCTGGGCCTCATAGCCCTCCCGGGCAAGCGTGGCAAGGTCAACGATGGTGACGTCGGCCTCAGGCCAGGGCGTGCCTGGCTTGTTGAACAGGTCACCCTCAAAGCCTTCCGTGAACATACGCAGCGCCTCTGACATCTCCTCGGCGCGTGCGCGTCGGGCCGGCGTGCGTTTCTCCCGGCCGTCAGCGCCCTGGCTGGCATCATGAGCGATGTCCTGCAGCGCAAACATCAGGTCCTCGGGCAGCATCTGACGGGACTCAGCATAAGCCTTACGGGCGGCATTCATGATAGCTTCGCGGATCATTCCCCGGTCGGCACGCGACAGTCTGGATTCTTCTGCGGCTTCTCCACCGGTAATCATCAGGCGGGCGGCAATTTCCATTTCTCCCAGAACATCACGTTCACCGTCTTCATCATCCTCATCTTCATCCACAACGTCAGCGTCTATTTCCGGTAAATCCTCCTCGTGGATGAGCAGCTTTTCGGGCTCCACTTCCAGCAACAGGTGTGAGTCAGCAAAGGGTGCCAGCGATACGGCTTTACCGGGCTTAATGCTGACACGGTGAACGCTGAGGCCCAGCGACGCACAGTAGTCACCGAAAAGGCCGAAACTGTTGCCTGCTTCGACCAGGACAATGCGAGGCCGGTAGATGGCCGCCATTTGCGTCATCTTGTCCACCACCGTGGCAGACTTGCCGGCACCGGTCGGACCAAACAATATAAGATGCGCGTTCTGGGTGCGGTCCGCTTTATTGAGCGGATCAACTGACAGAGGACCGCCGCCCCGGTTAAAAAAGGACAGGCCGTGATGGCCTGTGCCGGTATCGCGCCCGTAAAACGGCACCATACAGGCGAAGTGCTGAACAAACATCAGGCGCGTGTACCAGTTCTGGCGGTCGTGCTGCGGGTTAAAGCACATCGGCAGCGCCCGCATGTACGTGCTGAGCGGGCCGATATCGTGTTCCGGATTAACCGGCTCCAGTCCACAGTTCAGCAGCTCACTGCTGAGTTCAAGGTAGCGTTCGCTCAGTGCGGCCTCATCCTGACCTTTTATGAGCAGGGTAATGGCCGCCCGGTACATCTTGTGTTTGTTACCCAGATACGTGCGGGCCGTGGCGGCATCCTCGCGGGCCCGCATGGAATCGACGTTTTCTCCCATTGAGCTCTTACTGAGACGGGAAAAATCCTTCTCAAGCCTGTCCTGGGGTTGTACGACGAGCGTCATGGCCAGCACGGTGCCTTCCGGCAGCAGGTCCATAATGGCGTTAATCTTTTCGCCACGTTTAACTTCACCCGTGAGGTGTCCGGTCTGAGGACTTTTACGGAGTCGGGCTACCGGCACCGCTTTGTGGGCGACGTTATCAAACCACCAGATGCCCTTGTCTGCATCGCTGCGAGGCCGGGTGAACCACAGGCTTTCGCTGAAGTCATTGAGCAGCGGCAGGTCGCCGGGCGCGTCGTCGCGGTGGCGGGCGCAGCGGTAAAGCGTGGCTTTGTCCGTCCACTGAGGGGCCGGGTTGAACCAGCGCAGCAGCCAGCTGTGTATCTGTTCGCCGTTCTGGCGCACAGAAAGGATGCCGGCACCTTTGAATGCGGAGGTCAGACGGTCGCAGACCTGATTCAGTAAAACTTCCGGCGCCATCGGATCGCGGTAAGGCTTTTCCACCCAGCGGTATACAACCATGCGCGTACGACGTATCTGCCCGCGCCAGGGCGCACCGGTCACGGTTTCATCCACGAAGAGACCTTTTTCAGTGGCAACGTTTTTGAGATGCCTCTCCTGCTCGTTCAGCCAGGCCTCGGTAAACGCCGTCCCCTGTGCGTGGGGTTTTACATAGGCCCGTAAGGAATCCATGTAAGCCGACAGATCGGTGTCGTCCTGACAGAAGAACTGCACCACCCACTGATGTGAGTCCAGCTCGGGAATGCTGTCCTGCAGGGCGTTTTCCACCACGTTGCGGATTTCCTCCAGACGCCATTCGGGACGACCTTCGGTGCCGACGGGATTGATCTCATATACAGCCCCCACAGAAACGCCGTCGTCGAGAAGGATGCACTGGTGTTCCGGCAGGTATTCCCCCCAGGGAACGTGGTCAATAATGGAGGGACCGGTGGCATAAAGACCTGATTCATCGGTGTGCGTCAGCCGGCCGTCACGGGTGATCGGCTCATGGCCCTCAACCGAGAACGGTCCGTGACCGTACTGATGTTCAGTCTGCGCTTCACGGCTGCGGCGAAAAAGACTAAAGGCCATTTACAGCGCCTCCGTGCGTTCGCCGGGCAGCGCATACTGCACCTGACTGTAGAACGGGAACACGGTGCTGTAGCCCGGCACCGGCGTGTTGCCGTCGGCCAGATGCGGAAACACATACATCACCATGTCCGGATTGGGCAGGCGCGGAAACGTCTGCTGAATTTCATTTTCCTGGGTGCGGCTGTAGCTGTCCCGGGTCTGCTGTCCGATCGTACGCTCACTGTCTGAGACTGGCCGGCGCAGCGTGGCGCGGCTTTCAGCGGTGGCGTGGGTTGTTGAGGCGCCGTTGTTCCAGAGCTCCAGCATGGTGCTGTCGCCCGGCGGCAGCATTTCATCTTTGGAGGTGCTGCAGCCGCTCAGCATCAGGGCAACTGTCCCGCTCAGAATGAGCAAAATTAAGGCATTATTCTTCATCATCAGCCTCCAGCGTGTGCATCTCAGAAATGACTGCTGAAAGGCGCAGGATGCGGCCGTCCGCCTGCCTGAGCAGAACATCAGTATCTTCACGAACCAGCTTCTGCGCGACGGCCAGCATGGCCCAGTCCGTCACGTCCTGCGGTTCAGCTTCCCACTTGCCTGTATCTCGCCGGACGAAGCCGGCATACAGTCGGCCACTTAGCGGGGTATAACCCACACGGTACTCAAGCTCACTGCTGTCTTTACTTTGGCTGTTCATCAGTCCATCCCCGTACCTGAGCCTGCCAGGCTGAAGTCATACTTCACCTTACGGCCTTTTTCTTCATAGTCGATCGCCAGCTGGCGGGTAATGTGCAGCGCCACGGTCTGACCCGGCGGCACGTATATCGCGTCAAACGTCTGGCCATAACGCTGTTTTACCCAGTCCACGGTTTCTTTCATGCTCCCGGACAGCGATTTACCCAGCACGGCCTGTCCCGCATCACCGGTCAGGGTCTGCGTCACGCCGCCCATGGCGTTGGTCTGGCCCGTCATCTGGTTCTGTGAAAGGGCATCGCCGGCAGCGGCAGCGCCGGCCAGCAGGCTGATAGTCGGCAGATAGGTAGAGGCGTTGCTTTTACGGGTGCCGGAGATGCAGGGAATGCCGTTGTCATCCGACAGCCAGCCGATACTGTTATTGCCGTTTCCGCTGCTGTTCTGTGAATTCTGGTTATTACCGCTGGCGTTCTGACTGTCCGGCGACGGCAGCGTACGCACCGTGCCGTCCGCGAACACAAACGTGATGCTGGTAATGGACCCGCGCACGCAGGACAGCGTCCAGTCACCGGTCGCCGTGCCGGACACGATGGCACCCTGAACGTCCGGCAGCTCGATGCCGTTGGCCGTCAGGTTGTCTTTGCCTAACATGACCTTGAACGGGTACGGATCAGTGACTTTGCCGTCAATGGGAACGCGGCCGAGCAGTGCCGTCATGGCGCGACTGCCGACCAGCGTGGAGTTTTCCGGCAGCGTAAACACCGGATCGACGGGCTTCACCGCATCCGGCACGGCCTGACTGACAGCTGTGGAAACCGCTGCGCCGGCCTGCTTACCGGCGTCACCCGCTTCACTGAACGACGAGGCAAACGAGAAGCCGGTCGCGCTGTTTTTATTGCTGTCGGTAACGGGTTTGCCGCTGGCATCCACCGGGAGTCCGTCTTTGGGTTCGACCCACTGCAGACCGTCTGAGGCAGGGGCTGACATCGCGACGCTGCCGCTGGTGCCGTTGTCATAGCCCAGACCAATCGGGATGTCGCTGCCGGTTGAAGTGGGCTTAGCCGGCGAGCCCGAATTCCCGTTTTTAAGCTGCTCAAGCATCTGACCGACCTGCGAACTGAGGTCGGAAACCTGTGCGCTGAGTTTGGCCCGCTTCTCGGCCTCGTCAGCCCGGGCGTTTGTCACCGCCTCGTTGATTTGTGCATCCACGTTACTGTTGGTCTTTTTCAGCTCCGTGTTTTCTTCGTTCAGCTTTTTGTTGTCACTGGCGAGCGTATCGAGGCGGTCCTGAACGCGGCGAAAATTGCCCACTATCGTGCGCAGGGTATCCTGCGGCGTGTCGCCTTCTACGCCCAGCGCCTTGAGCTCATCAGGCGTCAGGTCTTTCAGCGCTGCATTGGTGTTTTTTTGCGTCGACGTCGTTTTTTCCTTTGAATCCGAGCAGGATTTGACGCCCACGACGATGGCGACGGTCAGTACCACAGGCACCGCAATTTTCACTATCAGGTTTGTGCCGGGCTGGCTCATTTCTTCGCCCTCCGCGCCGTTTTGGGCATGACTGAGACGGGTTCAACGATAAACGCGCCTTCAGGGCGTCCCTGAATGACCAGGTACACGACAGTTGTGTCTTCCGGCGTGCCGGCACGGCCCAGCCAGCGGTGCTGAAAGGTCGCCGTCTCGAACTGGCCCTGCAGCTCACGCGGGTCGAGGACCACCTTACCGGCCGAGCGGTTACGCACCTGCAGCGCCACCACGCTGTCGCCCAGCAGGCTCCAGGCAGCCATCGGCGTGACCGACACGGGCTCGCCGGGCATAAGCGTCGTAATGGACGATGGCAGCTTCAGTGACACGGGGCTGATGCCCGGCACCGGCTCCACGGTGCGGACCGGCCCGTAGAGGCTCTGTGCGGCATAGCGGGTCAGAACCACCGGCAGCGGAGCGCTGAGTTTTGGTGGTTTGCGTGCCGGCGCAGTGTCAGTACCCGACGCCGAAGAAGTGTTTTTACTGCTGCTGCCGGCATCGCCGCTCACCGACTGCCTGTCACTGGCCGTTGCCGTAGCCACTTCACCGTCATAAACCAGCTTCACCGGTTCACGCGTCACCTTGCCGGGCACGGCGCTGACGTCAAGCAGGATGACTTCGCCGTTTTCCTTGCTCTGCAGCTCAATGCGCGTCACCGGAAAGGCCTCTCTGGCATCGAAGTACACCGCGCCGCCGGTGCTCTGAATACGCACTTTTCCGTTGAGGGCTGGCGGGAACCCCACTCGCACGTTTTTATTCACGAACACGATGCGCTCCTGGCCGACGGTGAGCGGTATCTGCAGCGGAATACGCTCCCACTTCATGAGCTCAACCGCCTGCGTCAGGCCAGAGACCAGCAGCAGGCACAGTAGTATCAGAGGACGTATCATCACTGGAAGACTCCTGATTTTTTCTCTGGCTCAACCTGCGGCATGGCTTCGAGCTGCTGCGGCGTGGAGGCATAGCAGTCAAGCGCCATGCCAAACGGGTTGCGCGCCGGATCACCTTCCCAGCGCACGACTTTGAGGGGATAACGAACAAGAGCCCGCTTGACCTTCTCGGCGTGGTAGTACTCGTCAGCTATCAGGTCGAGCCGGACCACCCAGCGATCGTCACTCAGGATGTCGACGCTGCTGTCGCTGTAGCCGCGACGGGGAATTTCATACACCACGCGCACGCGGTCCTTTAGCTCGCCGCTGTTTTTACGAAACTCATAGTCCCTGTTCAGGAAATCCTGGCAGGACGGCGTCAGGTAAGGGCTGAGCTGGGCAATCTTCGCCGAATAGTCCACCTCACCGTTGGTCGGCCAGGCGTTAAGCTGCTGGAAGATGTAGAACGCAAAGGCGTACACCGTGTAAGGCGGAATAACCCACCATTTCTGCGTGCTGCCCGAGCGCAGGTCGGGCGGGATATGGATAGTCATATCCGAGGGCGCACGCATCCAGCCGACTGAGGTGACCAGCATGCCGGCGAAAAAGAGCACGCAGAAAATCCGCAGGGAAAAGATGTGGTTATCACGCGCCGTGATACCGTTACGAAACCGGCTCATGTGGACCTCCTCATAGCGCGTGCGGACGTGCGCTGCAGCTCCCAGGCGCGGCTGGCCAGAATCATCGAGCGCGACAGGCCCAACTGGCAGCGTATTTGCTCCAGCCTTTGCCAGATATAGTTCTCAGGCTTGCCGCGCTTATAGGCAGCAATCCAGCTTCCGCCGAAAAAAACAGTCAGAATCGGCATCAGCAGCATGCAGGTCGGAAATGCCAGCCAGCCGACGTGCGGCACCAGACAAAGCGGTATGCCCAGCGGTATCCCCGCGATACTGCCCGTGCCTGCAGCAAGCAGAAACTCGCCGGCGGTAAATCCCCGGTACACCACGGGCGGGTAATTGAGCCGGTCGGGGAGAAAGTCGATAACGGCCATCACTGCTCCTCAGAGAACGTCTGCTGCCTGGGTTGCGAGATAAATCACCACGAGGATGAGGATGATGCCCACGACGCAGTAAAGAACAAATTCGGTCCAGGTGCCTTTGCCTTTACGGACATCGTGAAACGAAGTAATGACGGCGTGCGCAACGGCCAGGAATGCTGCGACAGTGACAAGAAGACCAAGACCCAGTGCGCCCATTTTTAAGTAGGCCATCCAGGTGTTCCAGGCTCCTCCACCTCCGCCACCGGGGGGCGGCTGTACGGGCGGAAGGCCTGCCCGGGCCTGACCGGCAGCCAGAAACAGTGGCAGAATCAGCAGCGTGGCGCGAAGTCGTGCGGCACGGCAGAGCCTGATAAAACGAAATTTCATGGTGGTGTCCTTTCAGTTAAAGAAGAAAAACAGGGTCAGCAGCCACAGAAGCGCCAGACGGATAAACGTCTCGGTAAACTGCCGAAACGTCACCGTTTTAGACGCAAGGCCCCGGTACGCCTGGACCAACGCCCAGGCAGAGAACAGCAGGATGACGATGGCGAGCGCGCTCAGGATGAGGATATTCAGCTGTGAAGGCGTTAGGCTGCCGCCGGTGCCCGCCGCCCAGCCGGAGGTCTGTGCGCCGTTCATCGCCAGGCCTGCTCCTGTGCCCGGTACTGCCCGGTCACCGGGGCTGAGCCGGTGTTAGGCTGTGCCCGGGACGGCTCGAGGTAGGTGGAAATGCCCTGCTTCATGGTGGCGATATCGCGGGTGGCCTGCTGATAGTCGAAGTAAAAGCGGGCATCCTGATTCTGGTTCGCCACCACGCGGGCGCGGTCAAGGCCCGCCTGGACCTGATCCAACTGGCGCATCACCAGCGCGAGCTCGTCCTTTTCGGAGGCATGACACGCCACGGCCGGCATGACGCAGACGAGGAGTGCAATGAAAGGGGGTAAACGGCGCATGTACGGCTCTCCCGGGTATCAGATGAGGGTGAGAGTGCCGCAACCGCCACCGCCTGACAGCAGTAAAATCTTTATGGATTTCTGAAAATAAAAGCAGATTGTTTCTGGCGAAAACCGCACCGGCTGGGCGATGATTAATCAAATAATGCATTCATATCCGGAGCTGAAGGCACATGGACACGACCGAAGAGCTTAATGGCACGTATTTCTATGGCGGATACAGCAATGTTACCCACGTCCAGTTGTTCTGGCTTGTAGGCGTACAGGTGGTGAGTGAGCATCTCGGTCTGGCGGCCACCGACGCGGCACTGGTTCTGGCAGGACAGCCTCTTATTCCCACCCGCGCAAAACCCGGTAGCGCAACCAAAGGCACGTCAGTCGCCTCTCTGGCTTCCCGATATCTGCTGAATTACCGTTTTCCAAAAGGCATGTTACTGCCGACGCTCAACGGCAAAACCATCAGTCAACTGCACGTGAGCTGGACCAACCATCTGGGGGCGTTCGTTGGCCGGAATGTCCCGTGGCTGGGCTGGATAATGACGTTTACCACGGTCTACAACATCTTTAACGATATCCGCAACACCTACAACCGGGTTGCCCGGCCGGAACACCGTATTCAATGGACCTATTTTTAATGGACAGCCTGAGTGAAGAAATCATTACCTTTGTGAGAGATAACTATGCCCGCCGTCGCTTTATCTTCTGGGGCGAACGTCTGCCTGTTACGGCAGAAACCAGCCTCCGGGACGACCTGAAGCTGACTATAGAGACGGCAGGAGCATTGATGCATGAGTATTTTGAGCGCTGGAACGTCGAAAGTCTGGGTTTTGATATCAGAAATTACGTCCATCCGGAACTGCCAGGAACAGGGGAGATTCCGGACCCTCATAAGCCGCTTACGGTCAGCATGCTCATTGATTCGGCCCGGGCTGGCCACTGGCTTTACACATAATGATGACGAACGCTGGCGTGGTAAGGAACTCCATCAAAATCCTTACTACCACAATACATGTGAATCGATCTTCAGGAACCCGTTCTTCTTATCGTAGAAATTCACATTCAGTCGGCTGAAGACGGGCGCTGAAGTTTCAGTAGAGAATTAATGTCTTTACTATTAAGGCAATCCATTGCATTTTTAGGCAAAAGTAACTTACGGTAGTTTGCCAATGACCTCTTTATCACAATGGAACCATCCTTTTGGAGATGTCCAAATAATTGGGTCGGGATTGTTGCCGTTTACAATGTTCAGGTCTCTTCTTCCATGCCACACAACCCTGACTTTTAATTTTTTGTTAGCTTTGGCTTCAACGTAACCGCCAAAGTAAACAGGCCCCTGATAGTACTCATTTTGATGTTCTAAATCTTCAGTACAGATAAAATCGCCTACCGAAGCATTAACAGATTCATTCATTCTCATTTTTTTCTGCAACTCCAATGCCACCTGTTTTACATGCTTACGTGAGACTTCATTTTCAACTTGAGATTCATATTCTTTCTTAGTAATGAAGCCCAACTCTGAACGTGCCAAACTATCCCACTGATTGTCAGTAAGAACATCGGACTTTTCTTTAACACCATATTTATAAGAATAAAATAATGGTCTGTTATTTTTTACACACCAGTCCCCACTAGTATCATCTGTTTCAAACTCACCACCATGAAACTGACAAAATCTTTCCAGCTCTTTTTTAAAGCTGCCTAAACTACATCTGGATACATCGGTAAAATAATGACTAACCGAAAATTCTTTAACTCCATGGGGACTGACCGTAATACGTCCAGGGCTGTAAGCGTAATTACCTACCCCCATGCAGCCGCTACCACCCAAGACAGCATCTGCAAAATCACTTGCATCTCGATATTTGGTAGGCGCGGGGTGATTAAATGAAGCCGAGCAGCCGCTCAAAAATAAAACAACTGATGTTATTAATAGTTTATTCATTCTTCATCTCTTCGTATTCACATTCAAAATTTAATAATTAGCAAATCACCCCAGAGTCCGGGAGCTTTACTGCCATAGAACTTTGGAAAGTCTTGAATAATCTTTATCACCCACCATCTTCTCCTGAAATCACCTTTTTTTCTGGGACAGAACATTATCTTCACTCACTACCTTTACAATAAATTTACAATGATTACTAACTTCAGAAAAGGTAAAGTTGACGTCTGCTACACTTGGTAATCATATATTTTATCGTGTTAGAGAAAAATTTTTTATAATCAACCTCCAATAACACAAAGAATTTCTTAAGTTAAATTAAAAGCAAGATTATCTATTGGATGTAATTTTCTTCATTTCTTATTTTAGCTAACAGCATCATCTGACTAAAAAAAAGCCTGCAGCAGCGCAGGCCTTCGGGCATGTTCCCGTAATCACACATCACATCAGAGGTATTTTTTAAACGATGCCGTCACGACGGCCAGCACACCGCCAGCCAGCAGCGCAGAAGGCAGCAAAAAAAGATTCGGCCAGACAGCTGTCGGCCAGGCCAGATACAGCATGCAGGGGCCGTACAGCGCCGGCTTAACGAACCGTTTGGCATGGTGATAGACAAAGCTCGATTCGTAGCCCGCCCCGTAGCGACGCAGGTCGCGCCTGACCAGCCCCTCAACGATGCCGGTGATGATGACCAGCCCGAACAGCGGGATGCTGAGAAACAGGATCATCACCCGGATAAAGAAAATCAGCGTCACCCAGAGCGTGGCCTGCAGGTACTCTCCCAGCCAGCTGATGAGGGATGCGCCGAAGCCGTTCAGGGACGGAATGAAACCGCTCCCTTTCCGGCCCGTTTCCCTGAAAGAGGCCAGCCAGTGACTGAATCCGCTGTCCACAAACAGCCAGTGCCAGGCGGCCTGAACCCATCGGGTGATGGTGTCCACCGGCGTGGCCATCAGCAGGCTTCGGGTATACCCCGAAGAAAGCCAGTGGCTTTCGGCCAGCATCACCTGATAGCTGTGCGCCGCCCCCTCGTCCGGCCACAGGAATGTGATACAGGCGTACTCCACGCCAAGGCTGACGAACAGCGAACCAATCAGGATGCCGATGAGGCTCAGCGGCAGGTCCCACAGCAGTAGCGTAAAAGGACCCGGGTGTCTGTGTTTAGCGGGAGCGCTCTGCCGGGTATTCCCGCCGTCATTCTGGGACATGAAGGCCTCCCGGAATACAGGCGTCGCCACCCGTCCACCAGGATTCGCCGCTGTGGTAGTTTTTCTCCATCGCGTCAGCCAGCTGTTTCAGGCTCGCCGGCATAAAGCGGTCACTGTCATCGCTGACCTGCAGCGGCATACGGATTTTCCACAGCCGTCCGCCTTCCAGCAGGGCAAAGGCCTGGCCTTTCGGCAGGTTGATGATGTCAGAGGGGCTTATCATAGGCACTTTGACAAGCGTCACCTGATCGCTGACGTTGCTGTTGAAGTCCGTACCTTCGCCCGGGCGGGAGACGTCGGTTACGCCTGACGTCAGGGTTTTCTGATACACCCCCACCTCAGGCAACTGATCGGTCAGCAACATGGCCGTGTTTTTCTCTTTCACACGGAGCATCACCAGGGAGTTGAAGTTACCGATGACCTGGCTGGCTTTGGCCGCATTCCCGATACGGGCCTCAATGTCGGACAGCGTCTGCGTATAGGCCGTGACCTGGAAGCCGGCACCGCCGCCCTTGTTGATGAGCGGAATAAACTCATCCCCCATCAGCTCGTTAAACTCGTCGCAGTGCAGGTTGATGACGGCCTTACCGGCTTTTTTGTCGCCCTCATCGCCCAGACCAAACTTATAGATATGGCCACCTTCAGAGACCAAGTCGGCAAACATGCTGTTACCCACGGCGGCGGCCACTACCGGGTCAGACAGTGCATCGAGGCCGACATAAACCACGCCGCGTGACTTGATGATGTTGTGCCAGTCGAGTATCGGACGTGGGTCGCTGAGGTCGGTGTAATCAGGTGCCAGAAGCGCGGCCGTCTTGCCCGTAGTGAGCTTTTCCAGCAGCGGCAGCAGCGACGCCACGATTTTATCGAAGTACGTCCGGTCATACTGCACCGCACTGCGCAGGCCATCGAGGACCGGGTCCCAGAGCTTTTTACCCTCAGGACTGCCGAGCACCTGCTCAGATGCCCAGATTTTCTTGCCGTTCTCCCGCCCCTGGAGGTGTCGGGGCAGATCTCTGTCCGCTAACGGGAGCGCTATCTTAGCCTGCATCGAAGCGACCAGCTCTGGAGCCTTTTCGCTCAGCAGATTATCGACATAGGTCTCATACAATTCGCCGATGTTGGTGACGTAACGCAGGATCAGGCTGTAATCCGGACGCTGGCCAAGGGCGACCAGCGCACGGGTAATAATGTTAACGAACCGCCAGGCAAACTCACGGAAGGCGGCAGAGTTACCCTCGCCGGAGAGCTGACCCGCGACGCGCGACGCCACCTCGGAGATACGGCTGAAGCGGCCCACGGCGTTATAGCGGGCGCTGATGTCGGGCCAGCCCAGATGAAACACCCAGAAATTGTTCTGACGTCCGGCACGGTGCGATTCGGCATACATGCGCCGCAGCAGGTCAGCATCACCTTTGGGGTCGAAAGCAATAACCACCTCAAATTCGCCGGCAGCGTTGCGCCTGCGGATGTCCTGGGTGATCATCAGCTCCGCCAGGCGGGTTTTGCCAACGCGGGTGGTGCCCATGACCAGCATATGGCCCACGCGCTCGCCCAGGTCAGACATAACGTTGACCTCATCAGGCTCAACCCCGTGATAAACGGAACTTCCGCCGACCGGCGGCAGCGGCCGGAACGGATTGATGGCGGAGTCGGCCGACGTCAACCGGCACAGCCACGGCAGGCTGTACTCCATCTTTTTTTCCAGCTCCCGGGCCATGCGGTACATGACGGAGGGCTGGACGTAGATTTCGCACTCCGGGCGGCGGGCCTCCATCAGCCGCTGCGTGTGCCGGGGCGACCACTGAAAACCTTTGCCGAGGAACAGGTGCCGTCGACTGACGGGTATCTGATCGCTGGTCAGCGCATAGCGGGAAAGGCGACGAATATTGCGCCGGTAGCGCAGTATTTTTAATCCCTGAGAAGTGCGCTTCAGCGCCAGCACGCCAAAGCCCGCAGCAGTCACCCAGCTTACCGAGGGCGCCAGCGCAACTGACCAGGGGGCGGTCAGGCAGATAAACGTGGCGCTGCCGGCAACGGTTGCTGAATACATCTCGACGGCGGGGCGGAGCAGCGACTCCATGACATAGCGATCGCTCATGCATCTCTCCTGCCAGACAGCCAGCTGAAAACACCCTTACGCTCAGCCATGCGCCGTTCACGCCAGAGCCTGAGCGCAACCAGCAGCTCAATGCCCTCAGCAGGAGCAGTAATTTCACGGGCTTCGCTGACAGCTCTGACAGCCGGATTTTGCTCATAACGCCGGCTCCACGAGCCGGTGCTGAAATAAAGGGAGGTGGAGTAAATGTCTGTTTTCCAGCCAGGATTACTCTCTCTGCAGCGGTGAACGCGATTCACGCTCAGGTCCATAAAAAAACCCTGCGCCGTGTGCAGACTCAGCTCTTCCCTAAGGGCGAGAAACACGTCAAGAAGCGGCACATTGAACTCATAATGATTCAGTTGCACTCCGTGCAGATAAGACTTTCCCAGGTAGTGAAACAAAAATCGTGCCAGGGCGGCACGGTGATTGCCGTCTGCGCCAACATACCAGTCTATGCCGTTGTAGCTGTTAAAACACATAGCGGGCTGTTTGGCTGCTATCTCACAATAGTAAGACGTGTAGCACTCATAGTAAGCCTGATTGCTCTCAATGAGGGCAAGGTTACTTGCCATATGTTTGCCCTGGTGCAGAAACTCAGACCAGCTGAGGCCCTGATAATCCGGATGCGATGTGCCTTTGATGCAGAAGACGTTGATCGTGCCGGATTCCGTCCAGTGATGCCGTGTGAGAAAACCAGCGTACTGATAAAGCAGTGTGTCATCCCAGGCGTCGATAAGCTCGCCTGCCCAGTGTGGCGGATTTGCGTCAATTTTCGACAGGAATCCGCTCATGACTCGCCTCTTTGCTTATGTGTTAAATCACCACCGCAACCCGACCCGGCATGAACGATTTCCCGTCCGTATATACGATCGCGCATTCTCGTAAATTCGCGGTTATATTCGCGACGCAAAAACAGCAGCATGTCGGCCTGGAGACTCAGCAGGATTAACACCGGCCACATCTCAGGAAACTGATGGATTACCTTTAACAGCCCGCTGCAGGCGCTACTCAGGGTAAAAACCGGACTGGCAAACAAAAGAACCGGAACCGCCATCATGAGGAGGGTCAGGACAGCGGACAGGAACATCAATGGCCAGAGGAACACGGGCTTCAGCAGGTACATAAACAGCAGTAACATATAATTCAGCAGGCTGAGCAAAAGGAGGAACAGGGATTTGAATGCACGGCCTGCGTTCAGTGACTGCAGCAGGTTAATGGCAGCGACCGGCACGGTTCTGAAGAAAATACGCATAACAGATGACCTCAGTGGCGGGATGAAGGGGCGCTGAAACCGGACTGCAGCTTCAGGTGATGAAAGTTGTCATGAAAATCCAGCCAGCGGCGGTCGCCGGCAAGCAGCTGAAGCAGGCGCTGGCCGCTGATGAGAATGACTAACGGGCAGCGGCTGAAAGCATCATGGCTGCTCAGGCCGGTGCGACCGGTATGAATAAACAGCCCCCGGGACTGTTCCTGAACTGCCAGCAGGCCGAAGGCGGCAACGTGCTGTGCATTGATGGTGGCGCCGTAGCGCTTAGCCTGAATCAGCCAGCGCTGGCCGGCTATCCAGACCTGACCGTCCAGGCCGCCGTCGCCGCTGTAGCGGGCATTACGTTTGATACGAAACCCCTGGCGGGATAATGCCGTCAGCAACATCTCCTCAAACACATAGGGATTCATTTTGCGCAGCCAGACCATGCGGGCAGCGTCGTCACGCAGCTGTGGCAGTCGGGAGAGTGCTGATGCGGCGCGTTTCTGATAGCGGCGATGGCGACGCTCACTCGCGCTCCTCAGACAGAAAGGCGAAAGCAGACACACCAGAACAAGTGCCAGCGCCACAGCAACCCCGACCTGAACAGGATTCGCCCTTATCAGCTCTGCAATAACAGACACAGGAATCACTGTGACAGCCCCTTTTCAGTAATCAGCACGGGGTAATGGACCAGGTGCAGACGGCGGGCAAGGTCACCGCCGCTGACCGGCACCATTTCAGTTGACGGCGCCAGCGCACGAAGCGCGCTCAGAGCAGCCGTGTCTTTCACGCTCACGACCATGCCTGTGGCATGCATCTGACCGAGCGCTGCCGCATGCTGTGAAAGCCACTGTCTGGACAGGCTGTCATCGCCCACAACAAACACCGGCGGCATGCCTGAAAGCTCAAGCGGCTGAGGGGTTACTGGCCCCGGGCTCAATTCCGGCGTGCTGACGGGCAGCATGTCGGAAATGGACAGCGATTCAGGCGGCGCAGCCGGCACAGAAGATGCCCCGGCAACAGCATCTTTATCGGCGTTGATGGCATCAAAGTACGGCGCTGTGGGCTCACCACCCAGGTCACCAACCACAACCAGCGCCGCGCTGGCCCCCGTGACGACGGAGAGCAGGCACGCGCTGAACAGAGCATTCCGGATAAAGCAGTTGCGTTTCATCATTTCGGTTCGATCCAGGTAAGGGTGTTACTGGCGAGCTCGACCGGCGTGACAGACTGTGTACCGGATGACACCGGGGCAATCTGGCCAAGCTTGCGGCGGACGATAGCAATGTAGGTCTGCGCCTCTTTACCGCCGGCCGGATGGTGATAACAGCCAGCCGCGTTTAACCAGCTGCCGGGACGGGCTTCATAACAGGCCCGGAGTATGCGGGCGGCGGCACGGAGGTTGAGATACGGGTCAAAGGCATCGCGGTAGGTCGGAAAAAAATGCCCGTTCCAGCCAAGGTTGACCTGCGCCACGCCAACATCGATGTTCTTCAGCGGCCAGCGCTGCATGAACCCCAGCAGCGCGGTGAAGGCCGCTTCACGCGTTTCATAGTGATAACCCCGGCCGGCAACGTTGATGGTCCACGGCCAGGGTTTTGCACCCCAGGCGGTTTTGCGGGTGCTCTCTGCCATAGCCAGCGAATACAGCGACTCCGCCGGCACGCGTTCTGCTGCCGCTATCTGCCGGTAGGCATCCGGAATGACCTGTCGCCTGTCAGCCGCACTGCTGGCGCAGCTCACCAGGCAGAGCACGGCAGCGGCCCGTTTCAGTACGCCGCGACCTGCCATCCGGTCTCCCCCTGCTGCAGAATGACCGGCATCTGCCCCATGCCGTACCTGAACCACAGGCCATTGTCGTGATTAAGCGTTATCTGACGACTGCGGACTTTTTCTACCGGAATGTTGTGCTTAACGGCCCAGGCACGCAGGCCGTCATCGCTGTCGATGCCGACCAGATACAGGTCGACGGGGCGGTTATCAGCCAGAACGGCGGCAAGGCGCGCATCACAGCGTGAGCAGTTCTCCTTCAGGAACAGCGCCAGGCGACCCTGCGTGTCGTGCGCAATGCCGGCCGCGTTGGCGCCCATGTTTACCGCCAGCGTTTCCGGATAGAGGCGAAGCCAGGCCGCGTTAACATCACGCTGAAAAGCCAGCTCCTTCTCGGTTCGCTGATATTCGTGTTTTACCCATAACTCAGCCAGGCGGCGACGTTCCGCGCTGTTATCGGTTTCCACACCGAGCGCCGTGAGCGGGTCCAGTCCCGGTGACATGATCCCGCGCTCGCCCTTCATCAGCGTCTGATAACGACTCCAGTCACTGTCAGACAACCCCCACTGCCCGGCCTGCTGCTGAGTGCTCAGACTGGAAGAGGTGTTTTCCTGAAGCGGCGCCACACGGCTGTTCACTGCCGGCGTCTGCGCGGTGGATGCCAGCGCCCAGAAAGGCAGTAATAAGAGTGTTGCAGTCAGTGTTTTTTTCATGAGTTGTCCTTTTACTGAACCTGAAGACGAACGGCACTGCCGTTAACGCTGAACAGCGCCGCGTTGCCCTCAAGCGCACGCAGGGTCCAGCCCATAAAGCCGTCCCCGGGTGAGAGCAGGCGCATTGAGGAAATCACGGTGACGCCACGGGGAATGACGACGGCGAAGGTCTGGCCGCCGCGACGTTCGATGCCGGTCAGCTCAAACGGTGCAGCCGGCATCACCGCGTGCCGGACTGACCGTTTAGCCTTTTTTGGGGAGTGGGCCGCCTTCTGAGACGGCTGCGGTGATGCCTTTTCAGGCTCAGGTGCTTTGGGTGCCGCCTCGGCCTGCTGTTTCAGCACCTCAATGACCGAAGCCGACGTCTGAACCGTCTGGCTGAGCTGACCCAGCTGCTGCTGCAGCTGCTGTACAGACTGCTGATCGCTGAGGCCGGCATCGCTGAGCTGACTCACGCGGGTGCTGAGTTTCAGCTGTTCAGTCGACAGCGAGGTGATTCTGTCCTGCACCGGTGCAAGCGCTGACACCTGTTTTTCCAGCGTTTTCAGCTTTTCCTGCATGATGGTAACGTTCGAAGACAGCTGGCCAATCTCGCCGCTGCGGAAAGCGGCATCCAGGGTATTAACCCGGATAGTCAGGTTTGACACGCGTACAAGCAGGACCGCTGAAGCCGTCAGGGTGGCGAGGAGAGCGATAACCACAAAGGCCGCACCGCCCTGACGCAACAGTCGCCGTATGTCGGGCGGGCGTTTTTCAGGGGCTGGCAAAGAAACAACGGGCTCATCTGTTGTGACGCTGGCACCCGATACGGGCGCAACCAGTTCATCAGGTGAGGCATGGGAAAGTGACATCGGTGAATTCCTTATGGCTGCACAGCAGAGCAGCCATAAGGTGCAAAATTAACGCAGCACTGGCGATGATTAACTCATCAGCCGCTTTCAAAGATTTATGAATCCGTTACAGGCTACTCAGGAGATTTAAATCTGACTGACGCAGCTTTACGGAATTTTTTGCAGGATAGTTCCGGTTGTTCAACAGCGAGGAGGAAAGCACATGAAAGCGGGATTCCGTTTTGCAGCTCTGTGTATGTTCGTCACCTTTGCCGCAATGGCCAGAGACATTCCGCATGTAAAGCCGCTGCCCTGGCACCGCAGCGGCTATACCGGCCATTCGGGTATAGCCGACACGGCAGAAACACCCGACGAACACATCAGAGAAGAGCAACCCCGGGTATCCCGGTCAGCAGTATGAAACTCAGACCGCCAGAGGGCGGTCTTTTATTGCACGCCCGTTCTGTATACGGACATCACTGGTAAATGAAGCCGCTGAAGGCGCCCGGTGAACATCCGTATTCAGGTAAGGGGTTGGAAACGATGCTGAAGCTGGTATTAGCCGGCACCTCAAAACTGATAAACCCCATTTTTGCCCAGCCCGGATTATTATCGTGCGCCTGTGCAACATACTTACCTCCGGAGTAGCCAGTAAGATCGTAAGTGTTAGTGCAGTCACCACCATCCCCCACTTCTTTGTGGACAGTCGGGGAGCCGCCTGAAGCATAAACGGTAATGGTATAAGGCTGACCGTTATAGCCATTATACTGCCCCGTGATATAACCCAGGTCAGCGTACTGGCCGGTTGATTTCATACCCACCCATTTACCATCTTTGCAGGAGAGTATGCCGCCACTCCAGTCGCGGCTGACCAGACCGTTTGGCCCACATCCCGCACCGGGACTGCTTACCCCGTCAAGCTGAAGGACATCCCCCGTGGAGAGCCGGCCGTTTGACCTGACCGTTCCGCCCTGAAGCTGGCCACCGGTGTAAATGCTCTTATCGTTAACGGCGCGAACCCAGTCGTTATCCGACATGTAAAAACCGCCACCGTGCGCTTCATCCAGCCAGCCTTTACCGTCGCGGGTGATGAGCCAACCGCTGTTACTGCGAATATCGCCGTTCGCCGTGATGTTGCTGCCGGCAGACATGTTGCCGCGTGCATTAACGTCCTGACCCGTTACGGTGCCGTTCGCCGTGACGTTGCTGCTGAAATTGCCGTTTGCCGCGTTCACATTGCCCGTATTGTTCAGGTCATTTCCGCCCATATCGATACTGGTATGCATGGTGTTGAGGTCCGGTTTGCCGTTTACCGCAAACCGGTATAACCGATCGCTTTCGGCACGGGATGCGCCCAGGTCGTCCGTAGTCAGAAGCGCCGCAATATGGCCGGGCGTGGTGCTGGCGTTAAACGTCTGAAGAGGTGCCGACCAGCCGCCCCGGGCGCCGGTGACGGTGCCCGCTGTATCGATGTAGCCGCCCATCCCCGCGTTAATACTGACGGCAATCTGATCCATGGCCATAAAGGGCAGCGGATTCCCGTTCTGCGTGTAAACCAGCGCCTGCAGCTGGTTATTCTGGGACGGATTACGCACCACCGTGGCCAGATACTGCTGACCATAATCGTTGGTTTCTGTGAATCCCGGCTCCAGAAAACCCGTGTTTTTCAGCATGGCCGGCGTCACCGTAACGGGCGCGGTCGACAACAGCGTATCGTAGTAGCGACCCGTGTAGCTTTTCACGGCCTGCGTGAACCGCGATACCTGCGTGGCGCTCCTGAGCCAGTTCTGCCTCGCATTCCAGTCGCGAACCAGTGAACCGCCCCAGACGGACATATAAAGCACAACCATGAGTGCAATCCCGGTGCTGACTATGGCCCAGCCACGATCGTGAGATTTTTGAGCAGGCATGTTATTCACCAGACCACAATGGGTTGATAGAGCTGAATCAGGGTCACTGTCACGGCGCCCGCTGACAGCCATGGCCCCAGCGGACCGCCTTTGCCCGTGTGGCGTTTCGGCGCCTGCCAGAGTGTAAACATGACAACGCCTGTTCCGATCGCCCAGCAGCCGTCTGAAAAGCCAAGCCAGGCCGTGACAGCGCCAGCCAGCCACACGTCGCCCAGCGCCGGGTTTTCTCTGCCGTCGCGCATAATACTGAACTGCCGTAAGGCACCGACCATGACGAGGACCACCAGGCAGGCAGCTGCGTGACCCGCCAGGACAGACAACGCGGCGCCGGAACCTTCACTGACGGGCTTCCAGAGTGAGCCCGCCAGCCCGGCCAGCAGACAACTGACGGTCATGTGTCGCGGCAGCAACCCCGTCAGGGCATCGGTCAGCGTCAGCCTGAAGAGAAACAGGATGAAAAAAAACGCAGGCAGTCGCTGTGAAAGCGGAGAGAGGATGACCGCCGTGGCAGCCGCTGCAAACAGCCAGCAGACGGCAGCGGCGGTGACCTCATTTTCACCCCGGTTACGGGGGAGGTAATACAGGCCGATGCTTTTACGGACGTGTCTGGCCATAAGGCTCAGCAGTGAGAGAAACACAGGAAACAGCGCGGCAGTAAACTGCCAGGGCATACTCAGGGTCAGCAGTGTCACAGTTTTATTCCCCGCTCTTTTAACAGCAGTTTTTTATAAATGGCATAAACGCGGTTGGCGTAGGACTCGCGGGTTTCGTGCCGGTCTTTTCGAAATCCGGCGTTGTACGACCCCAGGCAGTTCCAGTTGATGCCACAGACCTGAAAATGCGAGGCCAGTATCCAGGTGCCTATCTGTACGTTGAGGCAGGGTTTCGTCAGCAGATCCTGCGGGCTGCTGATAAAGCCCTGCGCCACAAGCGACGGAATATGCGAAGAGTTCACCTGCATCAGTCCGTAATCCGTGCTGAGTGCCCGCCCGGTGCGCACATCACGATTAATGTGTGTAATAGCCGCGTGCAGGCTGCTCTCACCTGTCGCGATCGCCTTAATCAGAAGCGGATCGATATGGTATTTAGCGCCCGCTGCGTCAAAGCAGAATGCCTGCGCACGGGCACAAAACAGCGTCATAAACATCATCACAACCAGCACCGGGCGGGACATCACATCAGCCGTTATGGGTCACGACAATCGTGTTGTTGCCGGTGCGACCGCTGTCTGCGGTACAGGCCTGTGCGATTGCCTCAGAGCTGGCACCATTACTGAGATCCGTGCTGTTGATGGTCAGCGTGTTGGAGGTGCCGGATGAGTTCATAGCGGTTGCAACATCAATACAGGCTGACTGCGGGAGGCTCTGGGTTGTGACTGAAAACGCATTGTTGTAGCCATTGACCGCAACCGGGGCGATGACGACCTGACCACCGTAACTGTTTGTCAGGGTGGCAGTACCAGACGATGGCGTGCCGTGAACGGTATAACCGGACGGTGCGCCATCTCTCTGAATAAGAATGCCTGTCATGGAGGCACCGCTGGAATAATCGTATCCGTTACGTCCTTTAAGGGCCACGCCGTTGCTCAGCATGGTCTGCAGGCTGGTGACCTCAACGGCGGTGTCTTTTCTGTGCATTAGTTTCCAGCCGGCTACGACCACAATGGCAAGAACGAGGAGAGTCCCCATTACGATATAACCCTGTTCACCGAACCCCCAGCCCCGGTCCGGGTGAACTTTTACGGTATTGTTTGAAACAGACATGGCATGTCCTCAGCGAAGGTTGAAAGAGCCTGTATCCTGAAGTTGCATAATCATCAGAATGATGAGTGCAAAGAACCCCAGAATCATGAGCATTGATAAAAATTTGATGGTGTTGGCCCTGCGGGCGACGCGTTTCAGTGTCTGCTCAAGCCAGCGGTCGGCATAGTTGCTGATCATTTCGGCCGAACCCTTGCCGTCATCAAGCAGTGACAGGTAGTTAACAGCCTCACGGCTCGGGAAGTCATAGCCGCACTCACGCAGCGCCATGCCGAGAGAATTCCCTTCGCTCATGGCGTCCATGGCGGCCTCTATGCGTTCCTGCAGCCAGGGGGGAGCAAAACCGTTGAGAAGCTCCAGTGCCTCAAGCTCAGGGACCCCGGCACCCAGAAGCGCACCGGTGTTCATCAGAAACACCGCTCCCTGAAGATCCTTATACAAAGACCAGGGCAGAAAGTTATCGGCGATGCGGCGCAGTCTGCCGCGCCAACGGGGAAGGGACCACAGGCTGGCCACAAGCAAAGCGGCAGTGGAAAATGCCGCTGCAGGTCCCCACTGAGCTGTCCAGTCCGAAAGATCTTTCATGAAGCCCAGAGCCCCCGTCCAGCCTGCCGGGTCGCTGATGTTACTCAGCATCGGAACAAGCGCGAGGTTATTGACGCCCAGCAGACTGCCACCCAGTACAACCAGGACCAGCGGATAGACAGAAGCAAAAACCACCTGATTAAGGATGCGCTGGCGGGCTCTGATGAGTTTGTCTGCCTGTAACAGGGAGACAGGAATCCTCCCTGTCCGTATTCCCGCAGTGATTAGCGCGGCTTCTTCGTAAGGCACCCATATGGCCAGCACGTCGCTGAGCGACCGCCCCGGGGTGTTATCGCTGAGCCCTTCGAGACAGTCTTCGATCAGTTCCCGATAGGGATGCCACTTCTCACCAAAACTGGTGTGTACATCGCCAATCATTTTCAGGGAAATATCCAGCGGCTTGCGGTTTTCCAGCAGAAAACGCATGTTCTCGTAAAACACCTGACGGTGTGCGCCGGTGAAGGTCAGTCTCACGGCGTGATAACGGCATCGTTCAAAAAGGGACATGCCCCGCTCTGTCCTGAAACGCAGATTACGCGACATGAGACGCCTCGCTGTGCAGGTGTTCGTCTTCATCCAGGGGGCAAATCAGGTCAGCTTCCAGCGGATCGACCCTGCCTTCGGCAAGGTAGCGCATGAGGTGCATCAGGCGTGAGATTCCCCCCCGTTTGATCCAGTCCAGACGCGCGGCATCAGGCCCGTCTGACAGCCAGATTTTCATCATTCTGGCATCAGTGCGCATGACCTCTGCCACTGCGGCGCGCCCGGTTACACCTTTACTGACCACCCGGCCATTGAACGGAATGACCTTTCTGCAGCATTCACAACCTTCAGGGTTACGAAAGAAAAGCTGCTGTGCCGTGCAGACGCCTTCAACGTTGCAGTATTTCTTCAGTCGCTCACGGGTCTCCATGTTGAGCTCAGGCATTTTATCGGACCAGGAGATTTTGCAGTTCTCGCAGAGCAGGGGCACCAGTCGCTGACCTATCAGCCCGACGATGAGGGAAGGGTCAGCCAGAAGACGGCGATCAATGCCGAAGAGCTCCATGCGCCGGAGGGCACCGATTGGGGTTTTGGTATGCAGCGTTGAGAAAAAAAGGTGGCCTGTCTCGCAGGCATAAATTGCTGCAAGGATGGAATAGAGGTCACGCATTTCACCCGTTCCCAGCGCATCCGGATCGAGTCGGAGCGAAGAGGCATTGCCGTTATTCCACGCCCGGCTGATGGCTTCGGGACTATTGTCATCGGGCATAACCTGCGTCTGAATGGCGCCGGGCATCAGGCCTTCGGTCGGGTTCTCAAGAGTGAGCAGCAGCTTTTTGCCGCCCGTCAGTTTCATCCACAGATCACAGAACGAGCGCATGCTGGCACTCTTGCCTGAGCCGGTTGGCCCCGTAAGAAGCACCATACCCGAGGGCAGGCGGAGCATCTGCATTACAATCCCGATTTGCCCGGGCAGGAAGCCAAGCTGAGGCAGCGTTGGCATATTTTTGCTGTCATCTGGGATCATACGCATGACGACAAACAGCCCGTCAGGCGTGGCGCGATGCTCATAACGTGCCCCGTATAACCCGGCCTGACGTGCAAACTTCGCGTCAACACGGCCCGACTGCTCACGCCCCATGTAAAAAGACTGTTCGCGGACATCGCACATGGAAATGTATACCGTTGAGACGAGGGTAATTCCTTCCTCATCGGTGAGCTCATCAATCACCTCAAGCTCACCGTGGATGCGCATCCTGATAATGGTGAGTTTGCGGTCTGCACTAATCTCAAAATGAATATCTGAGGAATGAAGTTCATACGCGAGGCTGAAATAACTCAGCACCTTATCCTGGGAGCGACTCACGTCTTTTTTGTCGAGGTCGTTTTCAGTGACAACCAGCCCCTGAGCAACGGCGCTTTCACGGCGCTGGCTGAGTTCACTGAGTGTAACGAATTCCGTTTTTGCCCCGGGGTGCTGTTTAGCCATATCCATGGCCCAGCGCTGTATGGCCGGGTCCTGACGGCGGTTTTTATCAATCAGCAGTGTGACGCCCTGGATCGGGTGTTGTTCTGCAAACACAAAGTCAGCAATTTCTTTAGCCGGTTTCATGGTCACCTCAGAATGAAAGTTCGGTGTCGTCACTGAGACGCACGAGCGTTTCGGTCACGGCCGTGACACGCTTTGCCGTACCGGGGATCTGGTCGCCCTTCACCACCTCGGCGATACCGCCGCTCGGCAACAGCAGGCGGGCGCGGAGCTGGCCGGGCTTGCCGTAAATCTCGACCAGCCGGATGCCGGCAGACTTAGTGTTCGCTGAGCTGCTCTCTTTTACCTGTGAGGATGATGACGGCATCTGCCCCGCCTGCGGATAAGAGGAGAGCGGCGGAACGACGGCTGACAGCGCTGGCGCAGACGCGACGGGCGTCTGGCTCTCCCGCAGTTGCTGCTGCAGTCGCGCCGTCTGAACCCTCTGCTCAAGCAGCAGGTTTTGCGCCTGAGCGGATTCCAGCTCACCCAGTGTGACGTTGGGCGGAAGAGAGCCGCTGTCTGCTGCCTGAGCGTGATGCATCAGCGTCCATGACAGCAGCAGACAGATAACGGCAGGGCTATTTCTGCGCATAAACGCTCCCCTTAATGGTGTAATTGAACTTCGCCTGCTCGTTCATGGTGATGGCCACGCTCGTCAGACGAATCCCCGTCGCATCCAGCCCCTGAAACAGCAGCTCGGGCTGCAGGCGGGAGTTAATGATGAAGGTGAATTCCCGCCAGTCCTGCGGTGCTGTTTTCATTTCCTGCCCGGGGGCGAGAACAGGCGGCTTAACTTCATCAAACTTCACATCAATGTTTCGCCGCTGCAGGTGAGAGATGAAGCGCATCAGAAGCACATCAGTACCCGGCAGCTTTTCGTCTTCAAACTCCGCAGGGCTAACCCTGGCAGGGATAAACACATCCCCGTTTTTGCCGCCTTCCTGAAGGTTGAAAACCGCATCAAGGCCGAACAACTCCTTGACGCGTCTGGCAAAATCGCTCACCGTGGCGCCCGGCGTGGCGGTGTAGCGCAGGCGGATGCCCTTCGGAATGCATTCCGCATCTGAAACGCGCCAGCCGGCAACAGAGGCGTACAGCGGTTCACGCGTCAGCCAGCAGAAGCTGAGCATCACAGGCACCGGCAGCTGATGCGCCCACGGATGCGGCGCTGAGGCAGGCAGCACAGGTTTTGCCGGCGTCATGGCCATCCTTGCGCGGAACGCGGCTTCATCGGCGGCCTGTCTCGCCCGTTCGCTGAGGGTGTCTTTGGCATACCAGCCGGCATAAAGCAACACCATCAGCAACAGTGAAGGGAGTGCGACTTCCGCCGGGCTCAGGCGACGGCGGAGACGGCAGCGTTTAAGCTGAGCGCGTGTGAGGCCTGAGGTAACAGACAGAACATCAGTATTCTCATCCGCTGCTGCAACACAACGGAATTCACCCGATTCGGAATCGTTAAAATGCAGGAAGTTTCTGGCGGCGGACTCTGCATCAGCACGGGTGCCTGTGAAGTCGCCCATGACCGAAAGATGTCCGTTGCTTATGGCAAGAAACACCCAGCTGTCATGCTCACGGCTCAGCCGGTATATGCCCCAGGCATTGCCGCTTTCTTTTAGCTGAAACGCCAGAGCCAGAGAGTACAGGCCGCTACGGGTCCGGCCCGGGGAAACATTACCCACCAGAGCATGCGGACGAGCTCCCTGAATCCGGTAGTGCGTGTCCGCAGCACGGCTGCCGTGGCGAAGCCACTGAATACCGGACTGTGCCTCCTCCCACTCCATGCCGGCCACCCATTCGCGGCGGTTTTTTCTGTCTCTGACCGTTACGCCGGATCTGAGATGAATTGACACTTTCTTTTTGATTTTCATCGTTATTGTCCCAGCAAAACCGGCGTAATCATAATGATGAGCGTGGAACGGCTCTTCGCGCCGCTCTGACCGCCGCCCAGAAGATAATTTTCAGGCGAAAAGGTGCCCTGCTTATCTGAGGATGCGTTCTGTTGATCTGAGCCGGTAAGTACCAGCGTCTGACCCGCTCGAAGGTTGACCTTGCGCGCAAGTCCTTCGGTTGCGGTATTGGCGACGTCGTTACGGGTATTGCCGTCCTTGCTGATAAAACTCTTGATATCGGGCGGCGTGGTGTAGCTGTAGGCGAACTGCAGCTGGATATCGCCATTTGCCTGCACAAAAGGCAGCATGGTAATGAAGAGGCCGGTGGTAATACTGGATACGCTCTGACTGGACGTCACCCCTACGTTGGCCACCGCCGTGGAGCTTGAGCTGTTGAGCATCCCGGTATTGTTGGATAACTGGTAGGCCACCGGTGTCAGGTTAGCCGTCGGGTCGGTCTGGTTAAGGGCCATCGTGACCGTACCCTGCTGCTCAAGCGCTCTGATCATGAGTTGTGAGCCGGAAAATTTCTCAGCCCCGCCGGTTGCGCTGTTCAGGATGGACAGACCAAAGCTCCCCGCATTGGCCGGGGCACCGGTAAAGGTGCTGCCGATACTCGCGCCCAGGCCGGAAACCGTTCTGGCAACCAGCCCCCAGTCCAGCCCCCTGTCGACATTTTTGGTCTGGGTGAAACGGACTATCTGCAGTGTCAGCTGTACCTGACGGTGCAGGACCTGATTCTGGTAATCAATGTAACGGCCGACCCTGTCCAGTACGTCAGGCGTGTCAGTCACGCTGAGCGTGCCGGTAGCGTCAGACAGCCAGTAGCGGCCGCTTTTTGGCGTGAGTATCTGCTCGACCGTTTTGCGGATATCGTTATAGAGGTCGCTGTTCATGCCGTAGTTGGTTTTCTGATTCGAACTGACGTCGCCTTTGGTGCCGCCTGTTCCGCTCTGGTTGCCCAGCTGAGCACCCGCCCCGGAGGTGATAGACGCGGAGCTGTCGACTTTGGTATTGAGTATGGCGAGCTGAAAGGTGCGCGTGTCCTGAATAAAGAAATCCACACGCCCCGTTGTGCGGCGAACGGAGAGGCCCAGCGTACTGGCGGCAATGTTCAGGGCTTCCTGCGCATCGCCCTGAAACCGCGTTCCCTGGAACAGGACAGGTTCAGACGTTGACATGACAGCGGGCTGCGCCGGCATACCCATCTGTGACAGCGGCACCCGACCGTTGTCGTCCGGTGCCGGGAGGCGGCCGCTCATCTGTGACGTGACGACGCTGCCACCGGCGGACTGCAGCAGCGCAGCGGACACCTCCGGCGAGATGTAAACCCGGAAGCCACAGAGGGCATTAATGCGGCTGGCTATCTGCGGCAGCGTCAGCCCTTCGGGACTGTTAAAATACACCGGACAGGGTGGCATTCTGACGTCGTCCGGCGCCGCGATAGCTGACTGTATGGGTTTCAGGTTCACCCAGGGCTTGTCCGCCCACACGACAGCCGGCTGCGACATATCCAGGCGGCTCTGCAGTATCCGCTGCGCCGTGTCGCCCTGCGTATTGTTGTCTTTTTCAATGGTGGCCACATCTCTGACCGAGCACGCAGAGAGCAGCACGGCCATGGCCAGCAGCGTCATTTTTAATGGGGTGCGCGACATCCGCTGCTCCTCAGTTAAGGTAAACAATGCTCCCCTCCGTCACGCCGGACGGAAGGGAAAGATTCATGTCGGTGCCGTCATACATACGAAGACGGCCTCCCGAAACGGTCAGCGCCAGCGCAGAGGATGTCGACTGATTACGGAGCGCGGCATAAACGCCCGGCGTATCAGCGACCCACACCCACAGCCTGCCGTTCTGGATGACACTCTGAACCCGTGAATCAGGGGGCGGCATCATGCCGGTCGCTGCCGGCGAAACCGGTCCGTCACCCACTGAGCGGCCATGCCGCCAGTCGTTCACCGCATCAGCCGTACGCAGCATGTCGGTGGCAAGCCGGGCGGGCGCGGCCACGGTCACTGACTGCGTGACAACGTCAGAGTTACGGCGCTGGGCGTCACTGGCCATCAGCCAGAAGAACATGGCCAGCGCGATAACCGGCATGGCAAAACCCATTTCAGCGCCCTCCGGGCGTGGGGGTGTCGCTGACGGACACCAGGCACTGAATGCGGTTGGCTTCGGCAAACAGCGGCTTTTCAGCTTGGCGGTACAGGTCAAATACCTGCACCAGAACCGACTCGAAATTGCCGTGAAACACCAGAGGGGCATCGATGCGGTAATCCAGAGTGACGGGCCAGATCAGGACCCAGTTGCCGCCATTGGCGCAGGGCGCTTTTGCCGTCCAGGCGGTGAGCGCTTCTTTAAGCGTGGTGCCCGGCTCAGCCCGCCAGGTCTGCCCCGTGGCAGGCGGCGTTACCGGCGTGCCCGTCGAATAAGTGGGTACGATGCGGCTGTCCGCAGCGGGTGCCGGTGTGACAGCCGTGGACGGCTGCTGATGCACGACTGAAGACGCTTTCGGCGTGGCATTCACTGTAGTCAGGGGGGCAGTTTTGGTTTTAACGGCTGCCGGCGTGATGACGCCGTGATTCTGCTGAGCCGGGGTATGCGCAGCAGCTGCGGTTCCCCCTGAAGCTAAAGAGGCCGGCTTCTGTGAAGAGGCCGGTAAACTGCCTGAGGTTACTGACGACTGACTCTGCTGCAGTACCGGCGAGGGAACGCTGAGGCTCTGCGGTTTAAGCCCTGATGGTGTGACCACATCGCCGGTGAAAGGGTTTCTGGAAAGCCCGGATGCAGGTGTCGGAACTGATACGGCTTTAGTCTGCATAACCGGGGCTGTATAGGACTTAGATACCGGGGCGCTGACCGCTGGGCGAATGGCCGGAAGGCTGACAGCCGGCGCTGAAAAACTGCGGTACTGGTCGCGCAGTTCGAAGCAGACCTCACGGTTTACTTCGTCCACTTTCAGACGCCAGGCGGGACCCGCGACAACCTGAAGCGCTTCGCTGAGCTTCAGCGGGCCGATGGTGCGCTGAACAGCGGGCAGCGGACGGCTGAGCAGTTCGGAAAACGCAGCGCTCGTTGCTGAACACAGTGAATAGCCTGACTCCAGCAGCAGATAGCGGAATCCTTCACCGACCGTGCTGACCAGCTGCGCCGGCATAGTGATATCGACAACCTGATTCAGCGGGTCCAGTTGCGCATCGGCAGGGCGGGTGCTGACAAGGGTATAGCGATCGTAGCGCACCACCTCAGGCGAGCGGTTGCGGTAGATATCATCAAACCGGGCCGGCGTGCGGCTGCGGGAATACACCGACGCGGTGTCTGTCGCGGCTGTATTCACACAGCCTGCCAGCATCACAGTGCAGGCAATGATGCCGGCACGTTTAGCGGCCTGTCCGGAAGGTACTGCCATCAGGTTCCACCCCAGGAATAGTCTTAATCAGGACTGTTATTCTGGCCGTAGCGTGAAACCGGACAATTCAAAACTCTGATCGTGAACTGAACAAAAAATTTTCGGAGGGAGAGATTAGCCGCTTGCTCTTTCATACCTTTGTGAGAATAACCAGGTTAATGGCGTTCTCCGCAAAGAGCGCTCTGTACAATGTAAAAGGGGAACCAACCGCCTGAGGCATCTTTTTGGGACATTCGGTTTTCACCCTTTACTGATATATCTCTGCGGCCTGCTACGTAATGCCATAACAGCAATTTCATGGCAGGACAATGTTATCACCTGAGGGTTTAAGGCTGATTAGTGGATTACAGCCAACCAGTATTCTTAGTGCAATGCCATCACCCTTGAGTCTTAGCGACTCAACAGCATTTCTGGATACATTCAGGGCCATTTTTAATTATAACTTTCGGGAGCTGGGGTGTAGATTAAAATTCAAACAAAAGAAATACCGCTCCACAGCAATGCCACTTGTCCGCCTAAATGGACTTTTACAGCCAGGAAAAAGGAAGGTTTATATGTTCAGAATTGAAGAAGAGAGCATCAACATTGTCATTGGAGAAGCCCTGTTAGCACTGCTTGATGATGACGCTGAAGTCAGTACAGAAACGCTGTCGGCTCAGCTAAAAAGGATGCTTAAAACTGAAACCAGCGATGCCCGTCGGCAGGCCATTCAGGATGCAATCAGACAGACCGGGGGATTCCTGCACAGTGCGGGGGACGGGCAATATGACGCGGTTAAAGGAAAAACTGCTTATGGCAGAGGAACCTCAGGACTGTTCATCTCCCACTGATAACGATAGACCCTTCGCTCATACACACACTGCAGGTGGTGCTTCAGGATGAGTCAGTTCCCCCTGCTTCTCATCATCTTAACGGCCTTTACGCAGCCTGCCCGCACCGCCCAGTCACTGGTTTCCTGACTGAGGCGGTTCAGCGCGGAAATAATGTCTTCTCTCATTACGCCGACTTTTATGCTGAGCAGTTGCGAGGTAACGATGCCCGTCAGTTCAAATGCCTTTTCCCTAGTATCCACTCTGGAACCCATGAAGCCTCCGTAAAGCGAATGTCCTTAAAGTATAGTACCCTGAGCGAAATGGCCCGGCAGTGCCTGTCGGGCCGTTTCTGGCGTTAAAGCCTGTGCAGGCTGAATCGGGAAGGCTGGAATGCTTAAAGTATTACTTTAGTTTTGCCTGGCAGTCCGTCCCCACCCTGACCAGTGACGCAGACGAGAAAATTATTCATCATCGCAATTGCGCGCCCGTGGCAATCATGTCAGCAGCAAGCAGGACGTCTTCCCGGAGGAGTAGCTCCATAACACCCGGCACCGCCATTTGGGCATGTATCGGCTCAAAGGCCCGGTTCAGGTGAAGCAGGTTGTTGGCAAATGTTGACGACGTGAGGTAATTTCCCCGAATAAGCTGGTTTACCATGAAGTCCACCCGCTCCTTCATGGCGCTAAGTGTCTCGTACATCTGTACGGCTTCCCGTTCGTTGTCTGTGCCGTGACTCATACCTTAAACGTCTCCACCATGTTGCGCAGGGTGTGGGCCTGCTCTGAAAGGGACTGTGAAGCGGAAGAAGACTCCTCGACCAGCGCCGCGTTATTCTGAGTGACGCCATCCATCTGGCTCACGGCAATGCTGACCTGTGAGATACCCTGCATCTGCTCCGAGGACGCCAGCGACAGTTCATCCATGGATTCGGCCAGCTCGCCTACCATACCGACAATTTTCAGGATGCTCTGCCCGGTTGACGAGGCCACTGTGACGCCGCTCTCCACCTGCGTGACGGCCTGCTCTATCAGGGTTTTAATGTCTTTCGCGGCCGTAGCGCTGCGCTGCGCGAGCGTCCTGACCTCTCCGGCAACCACTGCAAAGCCGCGTCCGTCTTCACCTGCACGCGCCGCTTCGACCGCGGCGTTCAGGGCCAGAATATTGGTCTGGAACGCGATGCTCTCAATCACGGAGGTGATGTCGCGCACCTTCGCTGCACTCACTGAGATATCATGCATGGTGTCTGACATGCGCTTCACGTCGGTTTCGCCGCTGCGGGCCAGTTGCGCGGTCTCGCGGGCCGAATCTGCCGTCTGCCGGGCGCCGGCCGCGTTACTTTTCACAGTAGCTGAGAGCTGCTCCATGCTGGCAGCCGTTTCCTGCAGGGCGGCAGCCTGTTGCTCAGTGCGTGATGACAGCTCCGTGTTGCCCTGTGAAATTTCATCGGCGGCCAGCGCCACGGAGGCGGACGAATCTTTAATCTGCGACACCAGGCCGCGAAGGTTCGCCTGCATACCATCCAGTGAAGCCAGAAGGCTGGTTGTGTCGTTACGGCGCAGCGTAACCGGTCCTGTCAGGTCGCCGGCAGCGATAGCGGCGGCCAGCGCCTGAGCCTGAACCGGCTCACCGCCCAACTGTCGCATCAGGCTGCGGCTGACAATCAGGCAACCCGCCACGGCGGTCAGTACAGACAGCAGTGTCAGAATAACCAGTAGCGCCCGGGTCCGGGACACGGTCTCGCTGGTTTCACTGACCGTATTTACCGTCAGTGTTCTCTGAATGTCGGTCAGCTGGTTAAGGGCTTTCAGTAACTTCTGCTGCGCCGGTCGCGCAGTCTTCATCAGGTAAGCGGTCGCTTCCTGCTGACGGTTCTCCAGCCCCATTTTGCCGGCCGTCATCAGCGTCTGCAGAGCAGCATCTTCTGCCGCCAGTATTTCAGCCAGCGCGTTTTTGCCCTGCTCACTGACGTTGTGGGCCATGCTGTCAACAAGGTGCTCACGCTCCTGAATATATTTCTGCCGCTGGGTCGTCATGCGCTCCCACTCCGGACGGGATTCTTTCTCATCGGTCAGCAGCGCGAGGTTGCGCGCAGCAATCGCCATGTCACGAATGTCGCCGCGCATATCCAGAACAATCGCAAACCGTTTCATTTTATTGTTTATCGCATCATTCATGCCGCGCTGCGCCTCGGTCAGCGCGTGCAGGGCGGTCCCGGTACAGATAACCAGAAGCAGAACAAGTAAACCAAAGCCTGTAGCAAGACGTGTTGAAACCTTCATTATTTTCCCTGGGTGTGATTGTCACTGTCAGGTTCTATCGGCTGCAACAGGGGTAGACTCCACAGGCTTTACAAAATAAATTGAACGCAACTTAATTGATGTCGATAATATTGCAGTCACGATTAGTCTGGCAACGGTTTAAGGTGCCGGTACCTGCCCGTGATATTCTGTTTTTTTCCGGCTTTCCTGCGTCTTTCGCATCATACGATTTACCGAACGCTTGCCGGACTTCAACCTCATCAGGAGCACCGGCATGACAAACCTCAGTGGCGAAAGTGAAAGTAATAACACTCAGCCCCAGAATCTGGAGCAGTTTCTCTGCTTTGCGCTTTACTCAGCCTCGCTGGCCATGACAAAGCTTTACCAGCCGCATCTGAAGCCCCTCGGATTGACCTATCCGCAGTATCTGGCGCTGCTGGTACTGTGGGAAAAGGACGGTATCACGGTATCTGAGGTAGGTCAGCGCGTGCAGCTGGACACGGGTACGCTAAGCCACCTGCTGAAGCGACTCGAACAGGCAGGCTTCATCAGCCGCATGCGCGACACCGGTCATGATGAACGCAGGGTGATTATCCGCCTGACCGGAGCAGGCCGTGAACTGGAAAGCCGGGCCGCCGGGGTGCCTGCTGCGATGATTTGTGAAATGGGCATTCCGTTTGAAACGCTCGCCAGTCTGCGTGACGGTATAAGGCATGTTCAGGAGAAAATCGTTCAGGCTTTGCCCTCACAGGGGAATCATAAAGCCTGATGTTCTGTGACCGTTTCCTGCGCATCGAGGCAGTCGGGCTTCCGTTAAAAAGACTCAATTGACGCGTTCAGCCCGATTGTACTGGTCATTGCGGACTGAACATGGCGGTCTCGCCTGAACAGCAGAGTGCTGAACAGCTCATTTTAAAAAGCTAATCTTCACTTTAAGGAGGATATAATGAAAAACGTTGTACTCAGCATGCTGGCTAAAATATCGCACATCGATGCAGGTATGAAGCAGTTAACAGCCCGCGTTGAGGCGCAGTCTCTTCTCATTAGCGCGCTTGTTCTTGCTGTCAGTAAAGAAGGTGGCGTGACCGAAATGATTGAAAGCGCCAATAAGGCGATTAATACGGTTATTGACTCTGCCGAATGCGATGACCTGCTGAAGTCTGATGCCGCGCTCCTGCTCAGTGAATTTCAGAGCCTGCTGACCATTTCGAGGGCTGTTGATGAAGCAGATGAAGAAATTAATCATCAAGGTATTGCTGAACTTAACCGTGCATTTAAACCTGTTGATTAAGCATGCATGTCCGCTGGTCTGATTGCTCACAAAGCAAATGTTGAGCTCCAGCGGAAAACCGGAGGTTCGGGTGAAAATATGCTTTTCAGAAGGGCTGACATTCACAGGCCTTAGTCGGAGGGTCATGCTAAATAAAACTTCTCCTTTTATTCATAAAGACTTTACTGCCATCGGGATGGTTTTATTTCAGGGGGAACAGCCTGCGTATTTTATTTCTGACTGCCATTAAACTAATTTAAAAGAATTTGTGTTTTAAGACTTAAATTAAAACGCCAGCATCAGCTGGCGTTCTGGTTTTTGAATTATTATGCAACATGATGAGGGGTATGGGTTACGTCACCCCGGCCAGCCAGCAGGCCATCCACTGATATATCCTCATTGAGCACATCCCAGTGAATGCCACGCTTACTCAGCTCAAAGTCGTTTCTGTCTCGTTCTGATGCGTTGAGAAGTTTTGGAAACCAGACAAGTGGCACTCCCATCGTTCTGCCATCGCTCAGCTCAACCCACATGGTACTTTCGTCGAACCTTACCGTTTTAGCTGAAATAGTCATTCCAGGCCTCCACAAAAAGCGTCTGGTTAACTTTAACCAGCTTTGTTAACTCTCTGAGCGTTATGGAATCGAATCCATCATTAGTGCTCAGCCGGACTTCACCCTGCGTCCAGAATTTGGCTTCGCCCTCAGCACTGCGAACATGGATATGAGCAGGTTCGAGGGGGTTACCTTCGTTTGAATAAAAGAAAAATTTGAATCCGCGTACTCTGAGTATAACGGGCATAAACGTTTTACCCCGTGCATGGCTCGATTATGGTGAATAAAAAAGCGCCAGTCAAACTGGCGCTCCTGATGGTATAACTTAATGAATCCTTTACGAAATTGCGTAAATGGCCTTACGACAGACGCCATAACCGTGTCCGAGGAACGGTATGTCATCGTCAAAGTCCATTGGCGGCTCGTTCGCCGGATTACTCGGAGCCGACTGTTGTGCCTGAGAAGGCTGAGGCTGTTGTGGCTTACCCCATCCATCTTGCTGGCCTGAAGGCTTATTGTTTCCACTGGTGTTGGTGCTGTTTTTAGCCCCGCCCAGCATCTGCATCGTTCCATTTACATCAACCACGATTTCGGTCGTATAGCGTTTAGTACCTTCGCTATCCTGCCATTCACGTGTTCTGAGTTTGCCTTCGATATAAACCTGTGAACCCTTACGCAGGTATTCACCGGCTATTTCAGCCAGCTTTCCAAACAGCACGACGCGATGCCATTCGGTTTTTTCCCGGTTTTCACCGGTCTGTTTGTCACGCCATGTTTCTGAGGTGGCCAGAGAAAGACTGGTCACTGCAGTTCCGTTTGGCATGTAACGAACTTCGGGGTCCTGACCGAGATTGCCGACCAGGATAACTTTGTTGACGCCGCGTGCGGACATAATGAATTCCTCTTAGAAATGGTGTTGAGAGGAACACACCCGCCGGGATGTGTTCCGGCGGTGTGTCCGTGACGCTTAGAAAGATTCCGGATCGTAAGCCTTTTGAGCGGCTGGACCGGTTTCTGGCGTCTGGGAAGCGTTAGGAGCCTTGTAAACAACGACCTGTCCCTTTTTGATGAACTCAACCTTTATCAGGCGAGCCTTCAGTGAGGGGCGGGATTCACCGGCATGCTCACCGCTTTGCAGGGTAAAAACGTCGGCTTTAAGACCACTGAGTACAAATCCAATCAGGACTTTTTCCTCTTCATCAACGGCTTTCTGACAGCGGTTAATAAGTGAGGTCTGCTCTTTACCTGCAACGGTAATGTCGAAGCGGGTATAGGATGCACTGTCAGTTGGTCCGGTCAGGGCATTGATAACGGCGCAGGTAAATTCACCTTTTTGCCCCTCAAGACGACGAATCGAACTGAGGTAGCCGATACCACTGACGTTAAGGTTGAAATACTCTTTCTGGTTGTTGCCGGTAGTGGCAGAGCCAGCAGAGTCAGTGTTGTTTGAAGCAGGGGTGTTTGCAGTTGCAGTCATGATGTGATCTCCGGAGTAACACGAAACAGGGTGCGGAGAAACATCAGTCCCGTGCGGGAGAGAGTTTCCCGCATGGGGTCAGCAAGTAATTGCCGACAGGCTGTATTAGTGAAGTGGACCTTAACCTGGTATACAGGTCCCTGTTTGCAAAGGTTAACAGGTTTGAACCGCCCGAAAGCGCCATCTCTCAGGTTATGATGGCATTGGCATGTGATTACCCGAAGGCGTTCCTCTCAAATCACCGGAACATTGGCAGTTGTCGGAAGGACAACGTTTAGCCTCTTTATCTTTCACGTACACGCAGCGCTTGTCAATCTGGCTACGTATAAAAATTCATCAGTGCGCGGATAATAAAAAGCGGCACCTCTCGGCACCGCCATCGGGGTCTGCACCATCGACCTTAAGTTAATCTGCCTGAGGCAGTTGCTCCGCTGGCGTGTTCAGCTCCCGGCACGGGTTTCACGGAGTTTTCGTGCCTTGCCGCCTCCCGCACAGGTAGTAGGGGGCGGCCAGACTGTATTCCGGCAGCACATGCATTAGATGCTGACGGAGCCCGCAGTCACGGGGTGCGGCTTCAGAGCCGGCGTCACAATAACAAAGGCGCTACCCGCCCGCAATCGGATAACACGGGTTAATTCTTTTTTGTTTTTGGCGACTTAGCTCTGCCTGAGCTTTTACGCCTGCCAGTATCCAGACTGATGATGCCTTTGCATTCCGGGTAGCGAGTACAGCTGCGGAATTCTCCTTTAGGGCTCCTGCGCAGGGCGGTTTTGCTGCCGCAGAGCGGGCACGGAGGCGAAGGCGGCACCCGGATGCTGATGCGCTGCTGCATTCCCTGGCTGACCAGCGTCGAGGTCCAGGCGGTCTGACGCTGCAGAAAGTCACTCAGGTTCATACGGCCGGCAGCCACTTCGTCAAGCGCCTGCTCCCAGAGCGCAGTCATACCCGGGTCGGTCAGCTGCGGTGGCAGGGCATCAATGACGTCCGCCCCCAGGTCTGTTGCCAGAAGTTTACTGCCTTTGAGCGTGATGAAACGGCGGCTCAGCAGCTGCTCGATGATGCCAGCCCGCGTTGCTTCAGTGCCGAGCCCGGCGTTTTCTTTGAGGATTTTACGCAGCTGAAGGTCGGTGACGTACGCAGCGGCGTTCATCATGGCACCAATCAGCGTGTCAAAGGTGTAGTGTGCAGGCGGCTGGGTCATCAGTTGCTTAACTTCTGCGCCAGTAACGCCGCACTGTGCCCCTTTGTTGAGCGGTGGCAGGGAACCTGCGCTGTCTTCCTCAGCAGTGTCCTTATCTTCTTCGTCCTTCGTAAACAGCACTTTCCAGCCCTTTAAGACTTCAGTTCGGCCAGTTGTGCGGAACAACTGGCCACCAATGTCAAAGGAAATGCGCGTCGCATCTGACTCGCAGAGCGGCAGGAACTGGGCCAGGTAGTTGCGACGGATAAGCAGGTAGACCTGGCGCTCTGTCTCAGTCAGGCTGGACAGCTGAACGGCGTTGCGCGTGGGGATAATGCCGTGATGCGCCGTGATTTCTTTATCGTTCCAGATGCGGGAAGCAAACCCTCTGTCCAGTTGTGAAAGCAGAGATGCGAACTCAGGTGAGGGGTCAGTACGCGCCATGGCATCAAACACGGCCGGGATTTCTTCCCGCATTGACTCCGGCAGCCAGCCGCAGTTTGTGCGGGGATAGGTCGTGGCCTTGTGCTTTTCATACAGACTCTGAGCAGTGTCCAGCACCTGCTGTGGCGACATATTCCACATCTTGCCACAGGCCCGCTGCAGCGTTCCCAGTGAAAAGGCCAGCGGGGCGGCTTCTTTCTCCCGTTTTGTTTCGTACTCCGTCACGGTTGCAACACCCGCCTGACGGCAGAGCTGCGCCACCTGCTGAGCAATATTCTGGTGAATACAGCGCTTTTCCACATCAGCATAGACGGCGGCAGGCACCCACGATGCCTGAAAACTGACACCTGAAGCACTGAGCACAGCCTTAACCTGCCAGTAGGGCTTCGGCACGAATGCGGCAATCTCGCGGTCGCGACGAACAACCAGTGCCAGCGTGGGCGTCTGTACCCGCCCGACTGAGACCACGCCCTCAAAACCGGCTTCGGCCGCCCGGAGGGTATACAGTCGGGACAGGTTCATGCCGACCAACCAGTCCGCGCGTGAACGCCCCAGCCCGGCATGGTACATCCCGACCGAAGCCTGTCCCGGACGCAGGTCGCTCAGAGCAGCCCGGACGCTGAGCTCGTCCAAAGCCGAAAACCAGAGGCGCAGAATCCTCCCCTCCCAGCCGCAGTAGTCCAGCAGTTCGCGGGCGATGACTTCACCTTCACGATCGGCGTCGGTGGCGATGACCACCTCATCAGCCTGTCTGAGCAGTTTCTCAATGACCTTAAACTGATCCTGCGTGTCCTTTTTAACGACAACCTGCCACCTTGAAGGGAGAATTGGCAGTGCAGACAGAGACCAGGGCTTTCCGTACTGCTGGCCGTAGACCTCTGGCGGTGCGGTCTCCAGCAGATGGCCTACCGCCCAGGTGACCGTCACGCCATTACCCGTCATAAAACCGTCACCGCGCCGGCTCGCCCCCAGCACAGCGGCGAGGTCACGACCCTGAGAAGGCTTCTCACACAAAAATAACCGCATCACCGGCCCCGCTATTGACCGGCTTTATAACGGAGGCGCAGAAGGCTTACGCTCGCTTCATTAACCGGCGGGGAAAACGCCGAGCGCTTTTCTCCGAGAAGGACAGCGCGATCAGGTTCACCGGCCGCCTCACATGCAGTGCGCCATGTCTCGTTATCTTCAGCAGCGTCAAGACGGGTTGCGCCTACTTTGCGATAGCGTAGAACAGAACCATAAATCTCTCTGAGCAGACGGCTTCCGCTGCCCAGCATGTCATAACGCTGACTTCGGGAGATGACACCGTAATGGGCAGCCTGCAAAACCCTTTTTGCATACTGATCAAAACCCATCAGTAAAAATACGCACCGGTAACCAAGGGGGGTGCCACTGAATACCGTCAGATCCAGCGTTTCAGCTGCCTGTGCATCCGTAATACTGACGCCAGCAGGCACGAAACTCATCTGCTTATCAAGGGACGCGATAAGTTCATTCATCTGCTGACTGGCATGCTCAATCTTTTCTTCAAGGGTCAGCATGGCCATATCAGCCCAGGGTTCGTTTTGCTGAGAATCTCGGTTGATCTGTGTGGCACGATGAAGAAACTGGGGCATTCCCATAATAGGCTGCTTTCCCTTTTTACCGTCTTCACGCTTCTCCGCTTTGCGGCCTTCCCATAAACCAATCGCATAATTAGTGTGCAGTTCAATTCGTAGTTCAGACTGAAGCGCACCGGCCCTGTTTTTCTTCTCTGCCATCGTTAATACCTGCATTCAGTTAAGATGAACCGGCATCATCCGGAAAGCACAGGTTTCACAACAGCCTGAAACTCATAATCACGATTCTCTAATTACAGGTTGTTCAATTTTTGAACTTGCTGCGCCCCGCAGCAAGAGCATTTTTTGACCAGTTGTTAGTCCTGCTTTGGCTTTTGCTTCAGTCGATAGCTTTCTCCTTTTATATGTACAACGTGTGAGTGATCTAAGATTCGGTCAGGCATTGCGGATGACAGGAAGTAGTGCCAGCTCACTGTTGTGTGGAAGCAACAAGCCTTTCCGATAAAGGCAGCGCCAGTTGAAGAGCAGGTTATCGTTAATGCCGTTTTCGCGTGCAAGCTGGGCCACATTAGTGCCTAGCTGTAGTGATTTCTCGACCAGGGCGGTTTTGAACGCGCGCGGGCAGTTTGGTCTGCGGATGCGCTTTCTGGCGATCGGCTTTTCGTCCGTAACGGTAACCACAGGGACTGGCGGTGCGCTGGAGAGAGGGCGGTAAAGACACTCATCCAGTTTTTGCTCCGACAAGGCGGGGGGCAAAGGCCATGAAAGCCCGGCTTTCCGTAATCGAACAAAAAGATCGCAAACGGTCGTTTTGAAAATTCCCAGACGGCCTCCGGCCTCGACCCGGGCTAAATTCTCGTCGAAGTGCAGATGCAGGGGGGCAAGTAGCCAGGTCCGGTGTTTCATACTCTAATGTCCATTATAAATGATGGACATTATTGTCACGGGGCCGGAGGGAAACGGACAGACGGTCTATATGAGACGCTTACTGGCCACATAACCCATGCATCGTTCTTGCGTTCTCATTTTTGCTTCATCAGGGTTCAGGTATGGCTTTTTTGAAACAACTAGTTAACACAATCTAACTCTACTAACTGCATAGATGAGGCCTGAATAATAACGTCCGCTTCTGGCACAGAGCGGAAGGGCTAACGGCCCGCAGTCAGTAAGTAACGGATGTTTGCAAGCACTCTTACTGCTGACAATGACCGCAGCCAAGATAAGATAGGTGGTGTCACTCAATCTATCCAGGGTACAGGCTCACCGATATAAGTGTGCGTACAGCAGCGGCAAGTCACTTTAACGTCCTTTCTCGTAATTGAAGGGTTTACCTGTTGCAGAATTCCATTCTCATCAACAAATAAACCCGGATAAAAACTGCTTTCGCCAATGCAGACTAAATCCCTTCGCTGATGCTCATGTAGCGCGACCAACCAGAATACAGGCTCGGTGGTATCAAGACGTCCACATACTTCGCTGAATATTTCATCCCACGGTTTGCCAATCTGCTTGATCAGAAAATAAAACAATGGGGTATAGTCTCGGCCACGCTTCTGTCTGCCATGCATTGTCTCGCGTTTTACCAGTAGCTCATCTCCGACTTTTTTACGATTGCGTTCCCAGCGATACTCTGCACCTGGATTATTAGAATGGTGCCGCGTAGTCGTATTGACGCTGCGATACAGTTTACGGGACTTATTCTGTTGATGAATACGCATAGCTCGATCTCGTGCATCCTTTCATTTGTGGGTCAGTAGCCCCTTTTGGACCTGGATTCAATAGTGTGTGGTTGTATAAAAAACGTTCATACTTAAAGGTTGTCTCATTCTGCTCAAATATCGTCCTACTGACAACTACCAAAGGGCCGCTCCTGGCACAAGGCGGACGGACGGCGCTGAAGGTCCGCTATGAGCGAGAAGCGGACATTGCTAATAGCGTTATGAGTGAATCAACGGGGAGCAGGTCACTCGCAGCGATCAAAGCGCCTGCCAGGTCAGATAGTTTTGCTTCACCTTACACCCCCGAGACAACGTCCTTCGGCGACATATTAATAATACATGTGCGCGAACCGCATTTAGTTCAGCCGACTCATTCAAATCTCAGTAAAAATTCTCAGATGAAAATCCAGCAATGGCTAATGCCGCTGCGAACAGAACTTCATCCCGAGAAAAAATGATTATTTAGCTTAAGTGCTTTATTTAACGTTACTAAAAGTTTATTCCGTAAAGCAGTAAATCAACAATGCGGTATAAAGTTAATGAAGGAATAACCGATAAAAAGGTTAAGGTGCTTTGCAAATGTATCTTTTGCAATTGTCACTATAACGAACTAATTCACCAGGAATTATAAATGAATAAGATTCTAAACAATATAAGTCTTACCGCCAAATTTGCCATTCTGGGCCTGTTTTCCCTTGTTCTGTTCTCAGTTCCTACCATGCTTTTTGTGTCCGAAGGTAATAAATACATTCAGGATAAGCAACGAGAGGTAACAGGTGTACCCGTAGAAAATAAGATTTTAGCCCTGCTCAATTTGATACAGCGCCATCGTGCAGAAACCGCCCTTGCCATTGCAACCAAAAATCCAGCAACACCGTCCCGCGTTCAGGTCAGAGATGAAATTGAAAACATCACTGATGTTATTACCAAAGATATGGCCAAGACAGAAGGCAGCGCTGCCATAATCAGCAAAATCAATGATGTGCGCACACAGTGGAGCCAGCTACAGCAGAGAATCGATTCTTCACAACTGACTCTGACAGCCAGCCTTGATGCGCATGCCCTCCTCATCCGCAACCTTTTGAACGCGAACCGTGATGTGCTGGATTTTTACGGCCTTTCACTTGATTCAGATATCAACACGTACCGTTTAATTACGAGTAATTTTTCATCATTGCCTGAGCTAACCGAAAGCCTTGGGAAAATACGTGCATTCGGCACGTCACTTCTTGCCCGAAATGAAACCATAAGTGAAGCAGACTCTGTCCGTATGGAGTCTTTAATCAGTAATGGTTCGTATAACCTGAATTTATTTGCTCAGGATTCTGAAAAACTATTTTTATCTGATAACACACTTAAGCAAAAATTTAGCGCAAATGCAGATGCAGCCGTTGAGGAGGCAAAAAGTGCTCTCAAAACCGCTGAAGCGATTTTCATTAACCGGAGCATGACGAATCAGAACCCGAAGGACTATGCAGCGCTCTTTACGCACGCTATTAACAAATTCAGCGACTACGCCATTGCCGGAGGTAATGAACTGAATGAAATGCTGAATGGGCAGATTAAGGAACACCGGTATGCACAATATGCACTACTGACCGTTCTTGTTTTTATCGTCCTGTTGGCAGTAATTTTCGCTCTGGTTATCATTCGCTCCGTTACCAGACCTGTCAATGTAGCATCAAAGCTGGCGCTTGAAGTCGCAGGTGGTGACCTTACGTCAACATTTACGGTGACAGGACGTAATGAAACTGCCGGGCTGCTCAAGGCATTACTGCAAATGAGTCAAAGACTTACACTTACGGTTGAAAACATCAAAAGCAACGCTGCCACTATCGCTACCTCATCTGAAGAAATTGCTCGCGGAAATGGTGATCTTTCTGCGCGAACTGAACAACAGGCAGCCTCTCTGGCTGAGACTGCGGCCAGTATGGAGCAGTTATCGTCAATTATCGGCAATAATGCAGATAACACGCGCCATGCTGCTGAAATGGCCAACTCCGCTACCAGTGCGGCCTTAAGAGGCGGTGAGGCGATGGAGTCAGTACTGGATTCAATGGAAAAAATAAGCAACAGTGCGGGGCAGATTAAAGAAATCATCTCCGTTATTGACGGGATAGCGTTTCAGACGAATATTCTTGCTTTAAATGCAGCCGTTGAAGCTGCCCGGGCAGGTGAGCACGGCAAGGGCTTTGCTGTTGTTGCATCTGAAGTCAGGGCACTGGCACAGCGATCGGCTGGAGCGGCGAAGGAGATCAAAGGACTGATTGAGCAGTCAGTTGAGCATGCCGAACAGGGAATTTCGATGGCCCGGGATGCCGGTGAAAAAGTTAAGCAAAGCGTGGAAGCTATTGAGCAAACATCTCAATTAGTCAGAGAGATTGCATCTTCTTCTGAAGAACAAAGTGCGGGCATATCTCAGATAAATATTGCGGTGACACAGATGGATCAGGTTACGCAGCAGAATGCCGTACTGGTTGAAGAGTCTGCATCATCTGCTGATGAACTTGCAAGCCGGGCCGCAAGCCTGAGGGATGCTGTCAGCGTATTCCGCACAAACGCTGTATAATTGGTTCAAATACTTTGGTTGTGTGCCATTTAATGCGGCAACATTTTTACAAAACTGCGTCTGTATTTGCATTTGATAAGCCATCTTCAGGGATGGCTTATCTCATTTAAAACCATGATAAAGCTATACTTTTGCACTTAAAGGCCCGGTGGACTAATTAAACGCCTGTTGAAATATTTGGCATTACCCCCCAATTGCCCATATGAGCTACGCTCATAACATCCGTTATGCAACCTGCAACGCGTTCCTCTTTAAAGTTGTTTCTATTGCAGATGGCCTTCATAATTCCTCTCGTGCCGGACGGCGCGTTACACCTTCCCCCTGGGGCGCTGTTCTGCACCCGCGCCATCCGGCCATTCAGTCAAATCTCTTACTACGCAGTTTCATAAATCAGACTTCAAATTTGAAAATGGCGATATGCAGAAAATCATTAGATGCGGGGTTAGCTGCATAGAGGCGCTGACCTGCTCCCGGTAAACTAACATTCCATGATGCAAGCAACGTCCGCTTTTGGCACAAAGCGGACAGGCTGACTGAGCATGAGGTCCGCTATGAGCGAGGAGCGGACATCAAATGGTGGTCACAGGGAAGCTCTGCCACATTAAACATAACAACCCTGTTGCGAATCATGTCTCATACGCTTATAAAATCAGAAACCTATGTGGAGATGAGAGCACTATGGACATCGCGATCAGAAAATTACTGCCGGTTGAATGGGATCATGCTTACAGTCTGATTTCACAGCTACGGAATATTTCCAAAGAGAAATTTATCGAAAGCGTCAGAATTCAGACCATGAACGGTTATGAGCTTGTTGGCGCATTTGGCGATGAAAAAATGCTTGGCCTGATGGGCTTCCGCCCCGTTCATACTCTGGCTAGAGGATCACATCTCCATATTGATGATTTGGTCGTAGATGAGGCATCAAGAAGTGCGGGTATAGGGAAAAAACTGCTGGATTTTGCCACCACTGAATCAGAAAGCAGGGATATGAACTTCGTGTTCCTCGATGCCCGACAGCAGGCGATACCATTTTATGAACGTAATGGTTTTGCGGCTCACACTTCACCTTCAATGAAAAAGCCTCTCCGATAAAACCAAAGAGCCTGTTCCTGGGCGTTTACAGGGTTGCGATCAATAATGCCCGGGCACTCTGATTTAACATAAGAGTTCGGCCACGCACCGGACGTGCGCAGCCTCATAGCTGTCAGGGCTGCGCATTCTGGTAGAGATCCCAGCGATTGCCGTAGATGTCCTCAAACACAACCACCATCCCGTACTCCTCCTCCCGCGGCTCCTGGCAGAAGTGGACGCCCTTTTCTTTCATGGCGTTGTAGTCGCGCCAGAAGTCGTCGGTCTGCAGGAACAGGAATACCCGCCCGCCACACTGGTTGCCGATAAAGCCTTCCTGCCGCTCGTTTGAAGCGCGGGCCAGGAGAAGATTACAGTCGCTTTCCGGGTTCGGCGTCACTACAACCCAGCGTTTGCCAGGCTGCGGTGTGTCCTCAACCAGGGTAAAGCCCAGCTTGTCGGTGTAGTACTCGATCGCGCGGTCGTAGTCGTCGACCACGATCGCCACGTATCCCATGCATCGCTTTTGCGTTCTCATTTCTGCTCCGTCAGGTTTCAGGCACAACAGCCCGGACACTCTCTTTTAACATAAAAGTGCTGTTGCGATCCGAGTGCAGCTACTGGAAAACGCTATGCAATGCTCTCTTCTGCGGCCTGAGGGCCATTTCCGTCACTTTTCCCTGCCCGGAACCCCGAAAAACGCTCATGATGATTTCTGCGCTTCTGCATGGTTATGCAGTGAAATCTGTACTCTAGGGATTAGTGCATGCAGATGTTGGAAACGTCCGCTTCTGGCACAAAGCGGACTGACGGCAGGTCAGGGTCCGCTATGAGCGACAAGCGGAAGTTAAGTATTTGACTATTCTCTTAGCCCTCTTTTGGAAGCATTATTAAATATTATAACTTCTGCCATCCTATCCATCCCTAAAGGTATATTGATCATATGCGTAAACTACAAAAACTAATTACAGCCGAATATACCAACCACCCACCTCAGTCCAATCTTCCTACAACAGCGATAACTCGTATCGCATCAAAATGTCGAAAGGATGAAGTTGCAGATGCACATATCCTCATTAAGCAACTTAAGGCTGAGTTGGCCATAGTGCCTGATTGGGATGGAGATACGCAGGATGACATCTGGAAGGCCATTGAATTTTTCAGGTCAATCTTGTCAAAATTAGATAATTAATGACTGGATCGGCCACTTTGCGCAACTTGTGCCTAATACCTGTGGCACCTGCTGTACGCCGTGACTCTGGGCTGGTTTGTTCGTCCTCTGGAACGTCCTCTGATGCAACGCAGGCGCTACTTGATGCGTTACGTATAAGAGGATGAGCTATCAAGAATGAATCAATTCATCTCCATAGTAAACGTCCGCTTCTGGCACACACTCGACGTTCAGAACGCTACCCGTACTTAGAACATCCGCAAAATTTCACTGCGCATTAGGATCTGCTTGTTTAACATGGTTCCCTACGTTCTGGTAAGAACATTGGTACAGTTCGGTACTCACAATTATTAATATGCGAGAAAATCGAAAAATTAAGTTATAAAACAGTTGAATCGTTTAATTGAAGTCTTGAGAGAGCTAATGAAAACTCAGTTATTAGGACGTGACTGTCTTCAAGACCGATACTGACTCGGAAAAAAATCATCTCTGAGCTACCAGTTGGCCAGTGTATGGGTGTAAACGGAATCAGACAACTGTCTACAGCTCCCCAGCCATAAGCTAACTTAACTTTTTTAAACTCATTTAAAAAAGCATCACGTCTGGCGTCAGTCGGTTTTCTTATGGCGAAACTGAAAATTCCGTTGCTTTGCTGATAATACTTAATGAATGTTTTATGGTCAGGATGCGACGAAAGATTAGGAGAAATTACTGTTTCAATGGCAGGATGTTTACTCAAAAAATCAATAAGTTGATGTGCTGTCTCACTTTGTGTTTTCAGTCTAGAGGGTAATGTTTTAAGACCTTTATAAAGACTACTAGACTCTTCGCTGCCAGCATTCATTCCTGAATTCATGAGATACTGGCGGACAGGGTGGTAGTAACGTTCTGTTGTGGTTATTGTTCCGATCACAGCATCGGAATGTCCTGTCAGATATTTAGAAGCAGAGTGAACAACAATATCGATACCGTGACTGATGGGGTTCAATAGGAGTGGAGTGGACCAAGTGTTGTCCATCACAGTCAGTATGCCTTTCTGTCTTGCAATGACAGTAACAGTATCGATATCAGTAACTTCATAAATATTTGAAGAGGGTGATTCAATATAAATTAGCTTTGTTTTATCTGTGAGATAATCCTCACAGTGACTAAATTCATTCGCACTGATAAATGTCGCATTGATACCAAGTGATGTTAAATAAGTCATAATGAAGCGGCGGACAGGTTCATAAACTGAGCGAGTGATTAAAATATGGTCATCCGGACGTAAAAAGGTCATTAAAACAGAGGTAATCGCAGCGAGGCCCGAACATGTACTTATCGAACAATGGCCGCCCTCAAGGCGAGTGATTTCCTGCTCGACAGCATCAGTCATTGGCGTTCCAAAGCGGGAGTAGCGGGGATACTGCTTTTTCAACAAATCCTGAGAAGCCTGCTCAAGCTCTTCGAAATTACGATAAACACCAGAGGTAAACCTCCGGATCGCTGGATGAGGGAAATAGCGGTTTTCATCACCACCACTCTTATCAGTCATTGCTTACAATTTCCCAGTGACGTCCATCATGGATGTTTTCATAACATTCACTGAAAATCGTCAGGACGGAAGCAGGATCATCAGCTTCCACCACATGTCCAATGAGATAAAGACCCGATTTTTCCCCTCCACTATAAGTCACACCTGATTTTCCTGTCAGATGTGTCCGGCGAACGGCAGAGGGATAGACACTTGGCAATGAGAGAAGCTTGCCATTTGCCGGTGGGATACAGACACAACCAAATCGCTGAAAATCTTTATGGTAGTCAGGATAGACTACAGCGTTTACCTCACACTCGGCTAATAACCATGCGCGGTCAATATTCAATCCAGACATATCTTCTATCAAAAAACTAATCATTCCTCCGCCGGTTCTACTAGCGATCTCACAGAAGATAATGTCCTGTTGCTTAGTAACCCACAGCTCACAATGAAACGCGAAGTTTTTTGTTTCAGGCATAAAGCTGATGATTTTTTTTGTCGTATCAACCAATAGGGAATACAATCTATCATGATTTCCTAGAGGAATATTACCAATGTACATATTGCTGCGATACGAGAGGCAGTCATTGATATATTTAAACGGTTGAATAAATTTCAGCTCGCCATCAACGATAAGACCATCAACATGAAACATCTCTCCGTCAACATAAGTCTCAGCGAGCATCCCTGAAAATTGATTTTCGCCGTATTTCAGACAAAGCTCTAAATCCTCAAATGACTTAATAATCACCACTCCGGAGGAACCTGATGCGAGCCGGGGCTTTATAACACATGGGAATCCACTTTGCCTACAGAATGCACGGATATCTTGAGCCGAATCAACTTTACGATATGACGGAACTTTAATATTCTGTCCTGAAAGTCGCTCTTTCATCAGGTATTTATCCCTGTAGCAGAGAGCACTTTCGGTTGATTGCCCCAATACTCCATAACGAAATCGAATATATGCTGCCCGAATAATATCAACCTCTGCCCGGCAGAATACATGGTCAAAAGGAGTTGTTTTATAAATCTTTTCTACCAATTCAAATAGGCTATCATCATCCTCATCATAGTTTGAAAGACTGTAACAGTGCGTAATGTGGCAGGCATATTCCTCATAAAACTTTGGTGATGTGACCACTATGGGTATTACACCTGAATCCTGTAACCATTCATCATAAGGAGTACGCGCGTACTCTGTTTTAGCCAGTATTAGAACACTTTTTTTCTTCATTTATAAAAATCTTCCTTTTTCTTTAACCTTATCAATAACCAGTCTGTAGTAAAGATTAGAATTTAAAATTAAATTGTCAATAAATGTAAATAATCATTAATATCATGTACATATGTTCTTTTTTCTCTAATTTAAGAGGTATATAAATAGCAGAGCAACAAAATAGTAACGTAAGGTCACTATCATTTTTAATGATAAAATATAAAAATAAATCATTTTTTTAGTTTAATACTCTGATGCGAAATCGTTATTGGATTTAATGTTTCAATTAAGTGTTACACGAAGCTCAAGGATTGACAGATGTTATTGCTGATATATAAATACTGAATCAAAAAACAACAATGAGGCAATGTCGAATGCAGGAAAATAAGGATATATCTTACGATTATCATGGGGACATTGATTTTCGAGTTCCTTTTAAATCAATTAAAAATGAAGACATCCATTTCTATCTCGATGTCGATACTTTTGTCGGAAAGGATACTTGCGGACAGAATTGTAACCATTGCTGGTTTGTTAATTATGAAAAAGTATTTTCAAAGTCTTTTGGTATCCAGCAGGGACATGATATCTACAGGAAACTGACTGAGCAGAGTTTTAACGTTTACCCCCGCTATGTTGACAGTTTTGCACACAATGGCGAATTTATGGATATATATGGTCCAGCACATAATCGAGAGTTTCGTGCTGGTGAAAACAAAAATGAAACAGATACAATGGCAGCTGGGGATGCGTGGACTAGTGGTAAACCTTTATTACAGAAGAACTACAAAGAACTACTCGATAAAGCAGTAAATAATGGTTACGGAACGATCTCAATTACATTCCATGGCCTGGTCGACGATCCTGAAGCGTTACTATTAAGTCCTCATGCTGACTACCCAATCAAAGGAGTGTTTCCGGGAAATAAATGTATTGAAGTTATATCCCGAATTCAAAATTATAGTAGCGGTAATGATCATAAAGCCAGCCTGAGAGTGAACATTGGGATCACGGTAGGAACACATAACCATACTAGAAGCGACCTCATTAAGTATTGCCAGCTGTTTAATAAGCTGGGTGTACAAACTGTACGATTCAATTGTTTCACCGATCATGGCCGACGCCATCCCCATCTTCAATTGACACAAGATCAAGTTGCTGATTTTTATCGTGATATCAGATGGATACATGACAATGTAGCTTTGAATTTCCAGCTAGGAGTAAGTGAGGATTTTGGTACTTCAGGTATTGAGATATTGGAACTTCCGTCACATGTTGGATGGTGTCGGGCTGGACGCCAGCTATTTGCTATCATTCCGGCAACGGAGGAAAGTTTAGTTATTGATGATATTGTTCATGAAAGAATTGGACAGATTGTAGGCTGTGTGAACATCTTTGAACCAACATTTGGATACCTGACTCGTTTTACTGACCCATTGACTGGTGACACTGATTATCAGGTTCATTTCGATTCTAGTGCCATTGAAGCCTTCACACAGGACAGACTCTCGGGTATTTATAAAAACGGTTGTTTTGCAGGGGAAATACTCCAGATGCAAAATTATGATATCCCTCTCGTGGATAAAAATCGTATCGACATTATCGAAGTATAGTTAAAATAATTGTTACGAGGCCTGAAAAGGCCTCTTGTCAAAAGGAGTTTTAATGAAAATTCTTGTTTCTCCTCAATGGGTTGTGGACATGCAGCCATCCAAAGAAATACTTATTCTTGATGCCACGTTAAAAAAAACAATGAATATGACTGGTGAAAATAAAAAAGAGGTCATCCCTGGTGCTGTGTATTTTGATCTGGATAATGTTTTTTCTGATCAATACTCTGAACTACCTCACACTTTTCCTTCGTTTTCATACATGTCCGCTAAGCTGGGTGCTATAGGTCTTACACCGCACACAAAAGTTGTTGTTTATGATCAACAGGGAATATATTCCGCTCCAAGAGTGTGGTGGATGTTAAAAGTTATGGGAGTTGAGGAGGTGTATATACTAGATGGGGGGGTGCCAGCATGGAAGGAGGCTGGGTTCGCAGTATGTGAAAATCACACGCTCCCGGTCGCTAGCGAGGCTAAGCATTTTCCAGCCCAATCCGAATACATGGTGGACAAAAGAGCTGTATTAAGCAATATCAATACACACCAATTTGTCATTGTCGACGCGAGACCAGCCGCTCGCTTTAACGGAGTTCAAGCTGAACCTCGGGCAGGTTTGCGGTGCGGGCATATCCCCGGCTCAGTGAATATTCCCTTTACAGAGGTTTTAGCGGAAGGAAAATATAAATCACGAGACTTTCTTAGCGCTCTGTTTGACCGCCAGGGGTTGTCTCCTAAAAAATCTTTGGTGTTTAGTTGTGGATCCGGAGTAACCGCATGTATTGTTCTCATAGCCGCGTACATTGCAGGATTTAATCATCTAAAAGTCTATGATGGTTCCTGGGCTGAATGGGGGGCTGATGGTGCATTACCAGTCCAGTCATATCAGGTGTGAAAATGACCAATAATAACGAAATAGCCAACTCTCCGAATAATCTGGTACCTGTAATTGGTACCATGCTCGCTGGTACCTTTCTGTCCAGGATGGGTTATTTCATGACCTGGCCCTATTTATCTGTAGTGCTTTACCAACAATTCAAACTCAGTGCCATAATCATCGGTACCATTTTTTTTATTACTTCGTTTATTGGCGTATTGATTGGTGTGTTTACCGGCTATTGGTCAGATAAACTGGGCCGTGAGCGTACGCTTATAACCAGTTTGTTAGTGAGTGTGGCTGGATTTTTCTTGATGGCGTACTCAAATCACCCAGCTGAATTTGCCACTGCTATGGCATGTATTGCAACAGGACGAGCATCTACGGAATCATTAAGTAAGTCTATGATTGGAGATCATATTCGTGAGGTTAGTAAAAGAGAAAAATTCCAGTATATCCGTTATTATATCGTCAATATTGGCACAGCTTTGGGCCCTCTGATCGGAACCTATGCTCTTGTCTCACAGACAGTTAACCTATTTATCATTTCTGGTCTCATTTATCTCCTGTATGCTTTAATGCTTACGGGCATAATCGTTCGCTATCCAGTGGTTAAAAGGACTGGAGAACAGATAAACCATGGCATTGGCGTTTCACTCCGAATTCTCTTCTCACAGCAGTCATTTTCCAGACTTCTTTTGTGCTTTTTTCTTGTCATGTTTACCTATGTTTCATTTGATTCTCCTTTAGTCCAGCTTCTCACTCGTCAGCATTTCCCAGATCTGACGCATACTATCAGCGCGATTTTTATGACGAATGCATTTACCGTTATTATTTTCCAGTATCCTGTTTTGTTTCTTTTACGAAGATGGAGTACGCGGAGAAAAGTTATTTTCGGGATATTTTTAATCTCGTTAGCTCAGATATTATTTATAATGGTCCGTTTTGAATTACTTACACTGATTGTTATTGCCACATTTGTACTCAGTGTGGGTGAACTCATCACAATGCCCGCATTAAGTGTCGAAGTTGATAGGCTGGCACCAGACCATCTGCGGGGAACCTCCTTTTCTCTGATAAACCTTACATCTCTGGGGACCTCATTGTGCCCACTATTCTGCGGCTTTCTCATTAATGCAGGGCTTGTGTCTGAGATGTTTATTTTTCTCTTCATAACAGGACTTATCTCTCTTCTAATTTATCGTTCCATTGAAGAATCACCAGATTATCGGGCATTTCCCCCTCCTGTTAGATGATGACACCAGAGGAATTAATGCGTATTGCTAGCAAAAGTTCTGATGTCAAAACATATCCAGTATGTAGGTGATGGCATTTTGCTTAAACTTACGCTTCTGGCTGTGAGTTCAACGGGATATTTGATAGGCGAATAGCAGACGGCCCCTGTTATCAGTATTTAATTGCCTGCGGCTTTTTTATGGCCTGCTGCATCAACGCTTCACTGACCACGCCCGGCAGCACCGTGGTGTTTTCTTCGGTGGCATTCTCCACCGGCATAACGATAATCACGGGTATGCAGTTTCAACTGGCAAGCTGATACTGAGCCTTAATCTGCTGCTTATTTTTTGAGCTTGCTGCGCCCCGCAGCAAGATTATTTTTTAACCCGTTGATTGCGGTTTTTTTACGAACTGCTGCCTGATGGCGGCAATAGCCGCACTTACCTGCTCGGCAGACGCACGATTCTCTGGCAGGACGGGAGTAGTATTTTTTGACTCAGAGAAGGATGCAGAACTGTCTGCTGGGCTGCTGACGGGCTTTGCAGTCCGCTGCGTAGAAGGCGTAACAGGAACTTTAGACAGCCGGAATTCGCCCTGTCTGGCACGTTTCAGCATGGTAAACATCCAGCCCGCTGGGTTTGCCAGGCGTCCAATGCGCAGCTGCGCCTGCAACAGGCCGCTCAGCCCTTCAGCCACCTGCACCGGCAGCGAACCGAACTGCTGACTCACCATCTGGCGGTCTTCGCTGTTTAGGCTGGCCAGAAAGCTCTCTGGCAAAACCGGCTGGTCAGGGACGTACGTTTCTTTAATCACACTGTGTGTGAAAGAACGTACGTTACGGTTCGAATTTCGAACTGGGTTGTAACTAACTGATTTCAGGCTGAGTTCGGATTCCGTACTCAGTGATTTTCGACCCTGCGCATGACTGAGTTCGGATTCCGAACTCAGTGTTAAAGGTGATTTTTCAGCTGCTTTCTGACTGAGTTCGTTTTTCGAACCCGGTCGTGCCGCGCCGTTTTTACGCATCATGGCCAGCGGCGTTGAAGGGGCATTTATGCGACTTTCAATCAACGCCAGACGGCTGTGGCGATGGCGCATACTCTTGTCCAGAAGAATGTCGTTGATGATGGCCAGCGCCGTCATGCGCACGGACTTGTTCCGGCTCAGGCAGCTCTGCTCAACCAGCGTCAGCCAGCCCGGATCAAAGGTCTCCGCATCACGGTAGCCCAGCGGCTCATCGTGTTGGGCATAGATGTTGCCGCGAACCCGGCCGCCCTCGTCGCGCACCTTTTTGCACAGGCTTATCCAGCCCGTGAGCCGTAGCATCAGCAGCGTGCGGCTCACGGTTTCACGCGAGGCTTTCTCAGAGTGCGCCGAGGCGAGCTGCGCCTGCAGTTCGTCATAGGTCGGAAACACCGCTCCCTCATTCTGCTGCGCGTAAAGCCGTATCATCACCCAGGCCGTTTTATCAAGCGGCGACAGGCGCGTGTCAAGAAAGAGCCGGCGGGGAAACGCGTCGTGGACGTTGCCCATAAACAATAGGCCGCTACGTTCCTGACCGGCGTCGCCGTTAACAGCCCTGCGCTCAAGGCTTTTTTCCATGCGTGACAGCGTGTGCGCCACGATGCTGTCGGCGGGTATGTTCATTTTTTGCTCCCCTTTTTTGCCTGAGACAGCACAGTGCCGGGATTAACCCGGCACTGTCTGGTCATCGCTGGTCGTCCGTTACCGGCGTATTTCACGGTTGTACGTCTCATGATCCATCAGCCACCACTGCCGGCCTCCGTCCTTGCTGAGAATACGCCAGCAGGGACCGACATCAATCTTGAGGTAGCCGTTGAGGGCAAGCCGCCGGAACACCTTTTTGCCGCTGCAGACCGCAAGAAACAGTTGCTGAGACCGGCGGCGAACCGACGGGGAAACCTGCTGACGCCGTGTAAAGTCGTTTAATCTCATCAGGCCTCCTTACGCAGCGCAGATACTGAGGGAACCCGTTTTGATACCTCCCGGCACCACTGGCAGACCTTCGTCCACACGGCGGTCAGCGACAGGCCGTGAAGCTCAGCCGCGAGCATCATCGCCTCCAGCGCCTTGTGTGATTCCGGCGACTCAAGCCCGGTGTTTTTCCACTCGTCCCACAGAAGCGCATCCTGCTCCTCGGTCAGAGACTGCGTCCGGCCCTGGCGGCTCTCGATGCCCATCAGCCGGCGACGGCTGCTCACGTCCGAAGGTGACATGCCAAAGTATTTGTCCATCAGCTCCATAGAACCACCCAGCTCAAGGGCGCGGTCGATCATCAGCATACGGGCCTGCTCGTTGCGGGCCTGGTTGAGTATCAGCCAGAAGTTCTCGTGGTTGAATTTGACGTCCAGAACGGACACCTTCGACTGACCGATATAGTGCAGCTCATCGAGGCTGAGGCCGCTGAGCGCCCGGATTTCCTCAACCGACAGGCCCAGCGATTCGCAGCGGCGGATATTGCCGCTCTTGAGGTCCATCAGCAGCGAGCTCAGAATGCTGGCTGTAGCGCCGGGAAGGTTTTGCTGGTTCACAGACCACCTCCCGTACTGACCTGGCTGGTCAGTTCGATTGCATCAAAGAGCCAGCCCGACAGGCAGGCCCCCAGTAAGAGTGTGTTAATCATTACGCGTGTCTCCCGCCGTAAGCTGCTTATTAGCCTGCGCCCCTGTCAGGCCGTGACTGAGTTCGGCCTGACGGCCTGCAAACCATCCCGCCGTGCGTGCCGACATGTTGCCGCGGCAGTTTTTCGCCTCGCGCGTGACAAGCGCGGAGAAAGCCTGTCCCGAATGCCGCTGCGCCAGCCAGCGCTGCAGCACCTGATTCTCACCGTCAGGCGTGCTGAAGGACTGCAGAACCTGCCACACGCCGGAGACCCAGCCTTCACGGAATTGGTCGGCGCGGCCGCGCAGCGTGCTCCTGAGAATGCGGCGCTTGCGGTAAGTAGACATATGGATGTCGGTTGCCGCCCGCAGCTTGCGCTGCAGGACGGTATAAATATAGAGGGCCAGCTCGGGGCGCTCGCCGAAGCCGTAAAAATGAAGTGACCGGCGTATCATGCGCAGTCCGCCCGGGCTCACATAGCCGTACCAGCCAAACCAGCACCGGCAGCCCGTGGCCATGCACACCACCGTGGCCAGCGAGTGCATCCAGGCGGGCACTTTCTCGGCGTTGCTGGTCAGCTGTTCGCAGACCGATTCACCTATCTCACTCAGCGTAATCTGTTCGTCATTCAGGCCGTGACGGCGCATAAGCCGCTGGGCCAGCGCAACCGCCCGGGCGGCTTCATGGTCGTTGCTGTTCTTCGCCCCAAGGGCCATAAGGCGACGGATGCGCCGGGTGAGTTTTGACTTATCTGCCATGACGACCCCTACCGTTACCGCCCGCCATGTGGCGGCTCTTTTTCTCCTCGAGATACTGGCAGTCGGCGCAGAGTTCCGCACCCGGCACAGCACGCTGACGGGCAAGAGGAATGTCAGCACCGCAGCACTCACAGAACTCGTTTGACGGCCTGTCAGAGCGGAGCTGCGAGCGGACGGCATCAATACCGCGCTGAATGAATAAAGCCGTACTGGCCTGTGCCATTTCGTCATTCAGGTCATCAGACATTTTCTCCCCCTTTTGCGGCAAGGCGCTGCAGCTCTCGCAGGCGGCGAACGATGCGGATAAGGCGCATCATTTTGACCACCATGACGTCGTCAAATACCGGCGTGTCAGCCGGTTTATGTGAACCAAAAAAATTGAGACAGAACATGAACATGTTGCACTGCTGATTGGGCAGGCAGCCGGACAGGCCTGAAAGGAACAGGCTGAATTCTCTGCTGCTGCCGGATACGGAAAAACCGGCAGACTTAGGGCTTTTGTCCTCACTGATGTCGCTTACACAGCCCATACCCTCGGCAATTTCGTAGACCAGCCGATAGGCCATGTCTTGGAGATGCTCAACATCATCCTGCATAGCCGGGATCAGCCAGATGTCGCTGACGGGCTCAAGACCGGTTTCGGCAAAGGTCACGGAGCCGGTACATACAGGCACCGTATTCTCCTTATCATCGAACGCAGAAATAAGGGAAAGGCTGTCCGAAGAAACTATTTCAGCGCCGTGCTCAATGTTTGTGTTTACTGCATCACCGGTAAAAACAGGGCGGCCACCGAACAGGTCATTCTGGATTTCACTTCTGGGAAGGCTACCGGCGCTGATGCCAGTGCTGTCTGGCAGCACTGTAAGGCCAACTAGCTCAGGAGCGGGGTCGGGGCGGGTTGAACCAGTGAGGGTGCCTGAGCGCAGGCCGGTGACGGGCGTGACGGCGGTCGGGTCATCCGGAAGTACGGTGACAGGTGGAGCCTTCCCGCCAGAACCTTCTGACAGGCGAGTGGGCGTCAGCGACGGCATGGCGGGAGGCTCACCAAACTGCTCGCGGCGCTTCTGCTCCTTAGGGTCGAGCTCAATCAGCCAGCGGTCATAGTTGAGGCTGGGGTGTGGCAGAGCTTTTAACAACTGGCCGATGAACTCATCTCTGAAAACTTCCAGGGAATAGCTGTCCGGCTCATCAAACACACGGCAGGTTTCTCCAAAAACGTCATCGAGAGTGACCCTGGGTTTGACGTCGCCACTGAAAGATTTCCAGACCTTCAGTGCTGAGGAACGCAGGCTGAGCAATGGCATAACCTGCCCGCGACTCATTCCGCTTTCCAACATGCGGGGCATATACGGGTAAATATAATTCAGCGTGTCTTCCATTCTACTGACACTTGAATTATCAATTGGATAACCTTCTTTACCCAACAGTTCCGAAAGTTCCCTTAAGGTAACACTACGTCCTAACTGCTCTTCATAGATAACCCGGGCCTTATGAACACCAAAAGCTTTATCGATGAAGATGAGATCTCCCCTGACCTCATTTTCAGCCAGATGACCAATGAGACATTTAAGGCGCCCCGGCCATGGTTTGAAGATAGTGTGAACACGAAAAAAACGGTCATCACCCGTCTCCTGCCAGAGTTCACACAGTATTTGATAGCGGGTATTCCCGCCATCGCTGAATATATAGACGCCATCACCGTCCGGATCTAGGGTGACTTTAGGTACAGAGTCCAGACCTCGCGCCCTTACAGAAGCCTTTATATCTTCGTAACGGGGATTTTTTGCATTGCGGGGGTTGTCCGGATTGGGCCGGAGCTGATCAAGTGTCAACACCATGGCCATTTCGCTAGCCGGTACGAGCGGCGAGGCTGCACCGTCACTCTGCTGTACAGGCGATTTCCCCCGCTGCAGCATCGCTGTGCCCAGGTTCAGGTTGCGCACGTTACTCATGCAGACCTCCCGGCATCGACCTGGAGATTTTCAAAGCGGGTGTACCGGCCCTCAAAGCGCAGGCGCAGAGTGCCGGTAGGGCCCTGGCGCTGCTTGCCGATGATGAGTTCAGCCAGGCCTTTATCCGGGGAGTTTTCGTTGTAAACCTCGTCACGGTAAACAAAGATAATGACGTCAGCATCCTGCTCAAGCGCCCCCGAGTCACGCAGATCGCCGTTGTTGGGCCGCTTATCTGCCCGGCTCTCCAGTGCACGGTTCAACTGGGAAAGTGCAACAATCGGGCAGGCCATCTCTTTCGCAAGTGCTTTGAGGGAGCGTGATATCTCGGCAATTTCCTGGGTGCGGTTTTCCTGATCCGGACAGCGCATGAGCTGCAGGTAGTCGAGGCCAATGATGGAAGGGTTGCCGTAACGTCGGGCAGTACGTCGCGCACGGACGCGAAGCATCGCCGGCGTCAGCCCGCTGGTATCATCGATGAGCAGGCGATCTTTAATATCCTCTGTCAGCAATTTGAAAACACCTGAGACGCGGGCCCAGTCTTCCTGGTCCATCATTCCGCTTTTCATGCGGGTCAGGTCAACGTTACCGAGCGACGACACCACGCGCATCAGAATCTGTTCTTCTGGCTGTTCCAGACTGTAAAACTGGCCGTTGGATTCTGTTTTTTTCATCAGAGAATTCATGATGATATTGATGAGGAACGCAGTCTTTCCCATGGAGGGGCGTGCCGCGACGAGAACGAGGTCACCTGGCTGAAGACCGCTGGTGAAAGCGTCCAGCTCGTCAAACCCCGTCGGCGTGCCGGTAATACCATCGGACGTCTGACAGCGTCGTTCCAGCTCGGCTGCCAGTTTTTCCAGTCCGTCTATGATGGTCACGCCCTGTTGCGGCTCGGCCCGCTCTGCCAGCTGCATGATTTTCTGCTCGGCCGTTTCCATCGCGACAGCGATGTCAGCGCCTGGCGCGGTGGCTGATTCATGTATCTCACTACCGATGGCTGCCAGCTGGCGACCGCGACTGTAACGAGCCACGATGTCGCAGTAGTGCGTAATGTTGGCCACGCTCGGGGTGTTCTTGACTAGCTCGGCCAGATAGGCAAAACCGCCCAGCAGTTCAAGTGAGTCTTTGCCCCGGCTTTCAATACTTTCAGACAGCGTAAGCAGGTCAATAGGCCGGCCTACCGCCACGAGGTGCGACATTGACCTGAAGATTTCGCGATGAACCTTATTGAAGAAATCATCGGCGCTGATGCGCAATACAACTTCATCCCAGCAGTCATTGTCCAGCATCAGGCCGCCAATGACGCTCTGTTCCGCATCCCGTGAGTACAGTCCGGGAATGTTCCGGCGGTTATCAGACATGAACCCCTCCGCTAACAGTAAAGGCGTCAAAGCGATCTTTAAACTCGGGAAACAGTTCGCAGGCAAGTTTATGCATGGAATCTAAAGCGGAATCACTCTTGCGGGATGTTTTCTTTTCAAGCCGGTGAACCGGTAATCCGGATGCATGACCCTGCTTGTAAACATCTAGGTCATAGATGCGCGTCTGTAGCATCTCTATGCGGATTTTGTCTGAATGCTGACTGTAACCCCCGCTAAGAATGATGCTCTCAGCCTGTTCGACCGTGGTTTTAGCCAGAAGCGTATAATCCATGCAGTTCACGAGCATACGTATAGCGGGAAGGTTAATACCAAAGGCCCGGTAAGGTATAAGCTCCTCCATCAGTGCAACCGTACCACGAAGAAACTCACGCACATCTGGCAGTGCAGGTTTGACCATTCCTATCATTTCACCGGTGGCAGCCAGAATTATCAGCTCGGACATCACTGAACGCGATCCCTGAGAATCAATCAGGATGACGTCATACTGGCTGAATACTGAATTTGACAGTGCATTGCGTAGACGAACGCGTCCGTCAGCAACATTGAGCATGTAGGTTGGCAGAAGGTTGCGGGGGTCATTTGAAATGATGACATCCAGATTGTTGATAGACGTACGGGAAATAATGCTATCGCTGATGGAAAGGTCGACGGTCTGCATGAGCAATTCGTAAAGACCGCAGGGCGCTTCGTAAGTTAGAGGGTAGATACTGCTGGCGGTAGGCTGGGCATGGTCACCATCGATGATGAGAACTTTCAGACCTGCATCGGCCAGAAATCCACCAAGATTAGCGGTTTGAGTGGACTTACCTTCACCGCCCTTTGTCGAGACGACAGGGATAACTTTAACCCTTGAAGGATTTGCGCAATTTATTGATTTTGAATGCATTTAATCTTACCTGTTATTGAACAGGTTCGACTTAACATATTGATAACTTTTGGCCGCGAAATTTAACACTACGACACGGGGATTGAAAATCCCCGTGTCCCTGGTTCGATTCCGGGTTCGGGCACCATATTGTTGTCTTGGGATAGCTTAGTCAGTCCGGAGACATAAAAAATCAGTACGTTAAATCAACCCGATGATATCACTGAATATCAGCGGGTTTTTTTATATCTGGGTTTTGGAGCATAGCTGCAAGCTCGTGGGTTCGATAAACGCTGGACCCCAATCAATACGCCATCCGCACTGACATGCTGCCCGATAAACCTGACAAGCTGCAGCAACATCATTCAACGAAAAACCTCATGCTCTGGCAACCCATGCAAGCACGACACGCGTCGCCAGTAGGGTTGTATTTCGGGATTACCCTCCCGGCAGGTGATTTTGCAGATGTGGGGGGAAATGGCGTTCGGTAAAGGCCCGCAAACAGTTTTATGCGGTTTAGCGAAGCGTGACGCTAATATCGGATCCGCCCTGCAAAACCTTGTGAGGGAATAACGTGATCGCGGCCTGTCCATTGATTAGCTAACAGGAATCCGTCTCGGAGTGCTGCGAGTTGCTGATTTCAGGCTCTGATTTTTTCTGGCGGAAAAGAATATTCATCGCTGTTTAGATAAATTTATGCACAACGGACACGTCTTAAAGTGTGATGTCAGTCACCTGAGAACAGAGCCTGACATTTTTTTCAATGTGTGACCGACGCATTACTGAAAATGGACGGGCGTACAGGGCATTTAATTCTCTGCCAAATACATTTAATGCAGCCAGACCGAAACTGGCTAGCCCTGATTATGACTGGCTTAAACTCGGGGTCAGGATCAGACGTTAGGATATAATGATAAGGTTAAATCTGATTGAGGCGGCGCGGTGCCAGAGCGCTAACGGCGAAATCCGTTCTACATCAATTATTCATAAAAAACGAAAGTCAGTCGTAAAGTATAGGCAATAAAAACTTTAAAAAGAGGGTGACATATAACATCACCCTCTTTAACTTCCAGTTTTACATAAACCAATTACTTACAACGTTGTTTTTATCAAACCATACGGATAAATAATCACTATGTTGCTCCGTATTGCCAGTCAGTTTGCCGGATGCTTTTGTCATTGAATCAGAGGCATTTTGTGCACCCGAAGCCATGCCAACGGCGCTGGAGAGAGCACTGGCACCCGGGATATATCCCAGAACACTTGATGCAGTGCTTAAGTTTCCACCCTTGTAGTAACGCCAGGTGACCGAACCATCTGAGGATGAACTTTGATCGTCAGGCACACCATAAAGCGCTTTAACTTCAGCCTGTGTGGTTTTGTTGACTATGATATGGGACGAAACGTAAGTGCGGCTAAATTTATCCTCCCCACCCGATGTGCTACATCCTGTCAATACGAACATTATTGTGAAAAGAAACATGATGCTTTTCATTTTTTTCTCCATGAGTTGTGAACGACTGACCGTTTTATGGAATCGATAAAAAAGGTGAGTTAGCTTTTGTTAATATTGAATGTCTTGAGCTTGAATAAACATCCGCTAGCACCGCTTACAGGCTTCGCGTCAACAGGTATAGAAGTAAGAAAATCACCGGCAGTACTGACAGAACATCCCTGTGTATCCATTGGTGAATCATCAAATCCCCATTTTAATCCACCTGACCACATACAGACCTCTTGTTTACCATTACTCCAGGCAGTACAGGGAATATTTTTATATTGCTTTTCTCCCGTTATTTTCCAGCCGACAGACTGGGCATTCTGATGATTTTGAATGCGACTGTCGCTGTCGATAGCCTGATACATTCCTTCCTCTGCAGCATCTTTAACTTCGTTTTGGTCTGTGTGTTCTTCGAGTGTAATCAAACAGGCATGTTGAGCATCCTCACCCTCAGCGCTCATCGTCCAGCTGACTTCCCTAGCAACCTGATGATGTCCATCAATGGATATCTCTACCTCTCCCTTACCCAGCCTGGCCTCATCCTGCGCTGAAAGCGCTTTGAAAGGCATGCCGGCCCCTTTGCAGGCATCAAGTTTCACTTGATAATTCTTGCGTGCAAGGTTTTCTCCATTTGGCAACCACTCCCATTCCAGTACCACGTGCATTGTAGGAAGCGCGTTAGCACTGCTATCTGATTGAGAGGCTTTGTCACCATTTTCTTTAAGATCTTCCTGATTAGCGGAGACAGGTAATATTCCAGTGGATTGGGCATAAGCGCCTCCGCCAGAAAAAGTCAAAACATTAAACGCTATAAGCGCTGAAAAAAATGCTTTTATGCTGTGATTGGGAAAAGCTATTTTTGAGTTATTTATAAAGCATAATTGCGTGTTTTGTTTGCCTTTTTTCATTTTAACCTTCAAGTATTCTGTTGCCCTGGAACTTTAAGGAAAGTGAATATCAGGTCAATCTGGCATCATCGTTTGATCTGGTATCAATATGATCATCAGATAGCTTTAATGTTGATTTGGCTATCGCTGTGTCTGGAATTAGCTTCGCGTCTTCAGGCCTTTTCGGACAATCGCCAGAAGAATACCATCGGGTTATTAAGCCATTCTTAACGAGAAAACGTTGAACGCAGGTTGCATACTCAGAGATATAATCCCATGGGGTTGAGTCGCTACCCTTTAATAGCCACCTGTAGAGATAAGCGTGTATGCTGCTGCCATGACTCGGGGTTTGGCTGCTTTGTGGTGGTCCCCATGACATAATAAGGTCATCTGCCGATGCTCCTACCCATGATGCAGCAATATCCGACCTTGTCTGATATCGTTGATTCATCATTAAATGACTCAGGGGCGATGCTGCACATCCATTTAGCGATTTTAAGGTTAACAACGCAGAAAGTCTTTTCATTTCTCTCTCCAGACAGAAGTGAAAGCTATCAAGTGTGTCAATGTAAAACATTATTGAATGTTGCTAAATTGTAACCTTTCTATGCTTTTTTTATGGTTAATGCAAGCGCAAAACTTACAAAAAATTACATAGGCTGCTATTAATTTAAATCTGAAGGATTGCCGATAACGTTACCCCTTTGTTTTTTTGATCTTTTTTATTAAATACTTTTTTTTGAATCGTTTAATTCCTTCGAATTTCTTTCCAGTTCTGCAAACTCGCGTTTCATGCATTCGATTCAGAATTATTAATTTATATTCTGACTGTTCATTATCACAGAAAGAATCCGGACCGGACGCCTTTATCCCAGCGTGAAACTGTGGGTTGGGGTATCGAGGGGGAGTGCGAGACGGGAAACAGAATGGCTGTTATCAACGACCTGTTTCACTGCTTCGATTTTAAACGCTTCGGGATAACGCTTACCGCTCATGGACACCTCTCCTTAAGTCATTCCAACTGACGCTGAGGTAGCGGTTAAACCCGTGGCGATTCACACAAAATGGGGGGCACTTCTTTAAAAGGCATCAGGCCACACGCTATCGCGGCTATTTTGGCATTCGTCTGTCGTTCAGCTTACGACATCTGGAAAGAACGCGAGTCTGAAGCCACTTATTATGATGTCCTTGATGGCGTTTTTTCCCCTAATCAAAGAAGGGATGAATTACGCTTGCGTATCATAATCCATCAATCTCATGGGTCGTTGACCGATGCTGGCATTGATCAACGCGATAAAACCCAACCAGCGTGCTATTCTTTCGCGTTTCAACTGGACGTGACGACATGCCAGACGGGTTATTATATCGCTCAAGGATACTGACTGAATCTGGCAAAATCACAGAGCGTTGGCTGATGGCATTCAACAGCCCGCGCTCTTATGCATGCCTTAACAAACTGGCGCTGGAAAAACGGCGCCTGATGCTGGCGATCCGGAAATCTCAAAACCAGGTAAAGTTAACACAACAACATGCCCCGCCCTGCACCAGAAGGCCTGGTAATGAATAATAAAAAAGGCGACAGTGTTAATCTTAAAAAAAACGTAATCTGTAGAGCATATAAAGCACCAGATAGGCCGCTCTGGCATTGACATTCATGACATGATACTTCACTTTCTCGCTTCTGTTTAACAGCCCCAGGACATTCTCAGGATAACGCTTCTCTTTAATACGCTTGATGCTATTACGCACCTCATTGATATTCAGCGTGGTGTAGTACATCGCGGTCACGATCTGCATATCCAGCGTCAGCTTACGTTTGGTTATTCCAGTAGAAAAGCGGGTCATATCGCCATGTTTATACTTAACCAGCAGCCTTTGATATAAGTCGTTGAGATAATGTTTACGATCGAGCAGCTCTTCATACAGTACGCGTTTCTTTGAAAGCGAGTTCTCTACATCATCATAGTGATAGGAGGCACTGTCGAAAACAAACAGGTTATCGATGTAGTAGAAATAGTTAAGATTAAACAGGAGATCTTCACTCATTGAAATGCCTTTAGTGAAGCGAATACTAAAATCATCGATAATTTTTTTTCTGTAACACTTGTTATGAAGATAACCAATATTATCGCTTAGCTCTATCTCGCCCAGGACGGCCGGAATCTCGGGTTGCGTAAAATAACCGTAAGTCGTAAGGTCGCCCACGCGATCGCACTTGAGGTTCCCTACCATCAGATCAACAGGTTGTGGAATGTCTGAGTAAAGGTGCTGATGAAATACAGCAAGGAAATCACTGTCAACCCAGTCGTCGGAATCGATAAAGATAACATAGTCACCCGATGCCGCTTCCAATCCAGTATTGCGGGCGACGCTAACCCCGGCATTATCCTGAGTAATGACTTTAACATTATTGTACTGTTTGAACTCCTCAAGGATCGCAGCGCAGTTATCTTTACTGCCATCATTGACCAGAATGATTTCAAAATTTTTAAATGTCTGGAGAAGAAGGCTTTGCAGCGTACGCATCACCGTTTTCTCGGCATTATAAACCGGTATTATTATACTGAATAAATATTTATCATTCATTTTAAAACCTCGTAACCAGCATACGTCATGGCACTATCGGGCAGAGGAAAACTGGCGCTGTTTAGCCGCCTTCATTCCTTATCTCCCTGGAGAAAATGAGCTTTTTAATTATTTATAAATCCACAATCACAGTATAAAAGCGCTAAATTAAACTGACTGTAAACAGGTATAATTCCGGCAACGAAGATCGGTAATTAACCTTAATCAAATACTGTAGATAAAATAATGAATAAAGGCATATGTACGCCTCCCGCAGGTTTGCAGGATTATTAAAAATAATATTTACCTGAAGCCTATCGACAATCGACGAGGAAATTAAATCTCAATGAATGTATTTCAATATGATGAAAGGTATTATTCCTCAAAAATAATAATACCTTTCATAAAACTTTAACTTATCGGCCAGAAAATAACGTTCGATTAATCAGCAACCATAATTTACCCGGCTGAATGAATATTTTATGAATATTCATCATCGGCTGGCCACGGAAAAAATAATTAAGCACGGTGAAAGCCATAAACTCGGTCATGACAACGCTTATCGCCGCTCCGGTGATGCCAAACAGCGGCACCAACGTTACCGTCGTTGCCAGGCACACCACCAACACACAAAACGTTTTTTTGATCAGATAACGATAACCGTTGTACTTGATGATGAATCTGTCCATTACGCTGCTCAGCACACCGAACATGGCTCCAACGCTTAACAGCACCATGGGTGCAATCGCTTCGGTGTAGGCCGCGCCATAGAAATGCGCTATAAACCACGGGCCGACAAGAATGATGCCAAGGATCACACCAAGTGAGACAGCAATGACCAGCAACTGCAGTTTTTGGGCCCGTACCACGGCCACGTCAGGATCGCGTTCGGCAAACAGAGCCGGATAGAAAGAAGCCAGCAGCGCATTAGGCAAGAACACCCACGCCACCGACAACGTCATCGCGACCGAAAAAATACCCGCCTCTTTCAGACCTAAAAACCATGAGACGCTGAGCTGACTGAGTCGGGTGTAAATAGTAATTGCGATAACCGACATCACCAGCGAACGCCCGGCCTGAAGGATATAGCGGCTGTAACGGCGAATATGGCTCAGCCTGGGAAGCGATGGTCGCACCTGAGAACGCCTGTGATACCAGCCAAATACGCAAATTTTAATAACGAAAGGAATAAAAGTGGCCAGAACAATAGGAATCGCCAGCAACTCAGGTGCGAGCTGGTAGTACGAAATACCATAGCGAATGCCCAGACTGATGAGCAGTCCGGTCAGATTCGCGATGACATTCAGCCTGGCATTCAGCACCGCTTCGTTATAGATGTTAATCAGGTCGATAGCCGAAAAGAGACAGGCCAGCGCGGCGGCGCAGATAAAGACAAAAGCCTGAGCACTCATCTCCTCACGCATCACGATGATGCCAATCACAGACAATACGCAGTAGATGGTAAAGACCAGCATGACGGCGGGCACCATAAGCCGGATGCCGGAGCGGTGATTCTGCGCAATGCGTTTGAGCAGGATGACGTCGCAGCCCATCATGGCGACCGACTGAATAAACTGGAATATCAGCATCGAAATCGCGATGACGCCGAACGTCACAGGCCCCACGTATTTCGCCACAAAAGAGGTGACGAACATCAGCCCAAAGACGGCAACCAGCTTCTCAATAATCATCCACAGGGAGTTTTGTAGCTTCTGTTTCACGACCGTGCCCTCAGCACATTCTGTGCGAAGTGACGCAGCCCCGATACCAGCCGCGGAGACAGAAAGAAGAAGGTGAAGTACAGGCTCCATGCATCCGGAATGACACCAGCGGCGCAATAAGCACGGTAATGTTGACGGTAGAGATCGATGTATTGCTTAACAAACTCAGCGTTGAACTCCCTACTGTGCAGTGCTTTGTAAATGTGCGAAGCGGTCACTTTCAGGAACAAAAAGTAGTAAAAGCGTTCATGGGGGCGCAGCAGCAACATTTTAATTCCGGCAAACGCCCGGACATAGGTGAAGTGTTTTTCTTTTAGATCCGAACGCGTGGCAGAGTTTCTTGATTCGACATAGTGATAAACCACACGACGGCTAAACACGACCTGCCCGTGGCGCGCAGCGGACAAATAGCTGATGACAAACAACAGATCTTCAAAGTTAAAGATATCTTCACGGAAGCGCAACTGCTGCTGCTGCACGATGTCTCTGCGGAAAAACTTATCGCAAAGACCGTGCCTGGGTGTGTGATACAGCAGTTCACTAATCGCCTTATCCGCGCTCATACAGCGTTGTGTGTCGTTTTCTGTTACCTCTGACAGAGGTTCCCCATCATGAGAAAACGTACGCGATTCGCCTACGGCTAACATCACATCGTCCTTCATCAGCATCAGCCAGGTATCAAGTACACGTGGGGGCAAGAAATCGTCAACATCAACGAAAGAAATAAAGGTACCCTTTGCGGCGTCCAGCCCACGGTTACGCGCTGAAGATACCCCGCCATTAGGCTTATCGATAATCAACACACCAGGATAATTCTGGTATTCATTCAACAGTTCAAGTGAATTATCGCTGGATCCATCATTCACCAGAATCAGTTCACAGCGTTCAGCCTGTGGCTGCTTAAGAATACTCTCAACGCAGCGGGCAATAAATTCGGCGCCATTATAAACGGGCACAATAAATGACACTAAAGGGCCCTGCTGATTATTAATCATATAACCTCTGGTGTGACAAATTTATTAAAATGTAATGCAGAGAGAGGGCCAGATAGTCCCAACTATTTTTTATTTGAACAATTTTTGGCTACTCTAAATCAGTCGTATGTAGGCACATCGTCAATTTTTGTATCAAAATGTTTTCAAGAGATTCAGGTATAGAAAAAACCTAATAAAACAGAACATTAAAAGATAAATTAGGAGTATTCTGTAATTTATAAAGGGCCTGAGATACCCTCTGTAATGCATAAAGAAGGATAATCTCCACTTTACATAAATGCGGATCGTTTTCGCAATAAGCCGGCTCTGCAAACCGCCCTACAATGCGAAATCAGGACTCTCTTAATCGTAGTCTTACTGAGAGGAAGTGGGGATTCTGTCTCAGGAATAAGAATATCCTTATAATAGCCATCAAAATGCTAAAGGCTGCATAACTAAAAAAACAGTAAAGTCCACAACTAAATAAATATATAAAGCAGAAGACGCCATCGTGTTTAATTAACGTTTAACTTCATGCATCGATGTATTGAAGATATATCGCCACGCTAAATATTCACGCGGCTGATATATCGAATACCCTTTTTTGCTTAAACGGCCTGTTTTTTTAAACATCACATTTTGGCCGGTAGCCTTCATGCTCACATGGGCCGATGAGCACGCACTATGTATTGTACCTGAATTGAAACAGGCTGGGGCCAATCCACTGCCGCGTGACTAAGGCTATTGTCAGCGGGCACAGTGGTTTTCAGGTTCCGGGCAACTGACAACGCCCTGCCGTCGTACCCTTGCGCCCAACACGCCAACAGCAACAGAGGCGAGTTCCGGGCGCTGATTCGTCGCACGGCAAACGCGTTAACCGGTATGCTCATGTTTAGCGCATCCCTGGCAGCACCCACAACCCACTGAGCTTGCCACGCTGGAAAAAGGCGTCACCTTCACGCGCGTGCTGAATCGCCGAAGCAGAACAAACACGACAGCGTTGACCATTACGACACCGATCAGGCAAAGCGCACTCACGCCAGGGTGGCTGCGGAAGCTGACGCTCTGATAAAACAGCGTGGCGACAGAACAGGCGACATTCAAACCCCAAAAGAATGAAAACAGCATCCAGTTTCTTCCGGCCTCGCGGGCAATCGCCCCCATAACCGAGACGCAGGGCACGTAAAGCAGCACAAAAATTAAGTAGCTGTAAGCGGCAAAGCCGTTGCCAAACTTCGCACTCATCACGCCCATCTGCCTGGCATTCATTTCACTGTCTCCTTTGCTGGCCTCAATAGGATTTGCCAGCGCGCTCAGGCGAAACGCCGCTTGCAGACTGTTGCCGGTTTCTGTGAGTGCATCGCCCAGCTCACCGAACAGATCAAAGTGCTGCGGATCAAAGGCACCGCTTTGCACATCTTCTCCGACATAGAGGCTGTTCAGCGTTCCCACCACCACTTCCTTTGCCATAATGCCGGTGACCAGGCCCACAGTGGCCTGCCAGTTATCCGGAGCGATCCCAATTGGCCACAGTGCCGGCGTAACGACTTTGCTGGCTGAGGCCAGGGCGGACTGGTTGATATTGTCCACCGTCGATCCGTTAAACGAAAAGCTGCTGAACAGACCGATAACCATGCTCACTAAAATGATGACCCGTCCGGCACGGATGATAAACATTTTCAGGCGCTGCCAGGTCTGGATCAGCAGGCTCTTGAGATGGGGACGGTGATAGACGGGCAGCTCCATCACAAACGGAGACGCTTCTCCACGCAGTAGAGTGTGTTTCAGGATCAACCCGGTGATAATCGCCACCGTAATGCCCAGCACGTAAAGGGAAAAGACCAGGCTGGCGCTGTAAGCCCCAAAAAACGTGGCGGCAAATACAGCAAAAATGGCCAGACGAGCGCCGCAGGACATGAAGGGCGCAATCAGCACCGTAAGTAAGCGCTCACGGGGTGTGTCGAGTGTGCGGGCGCCCATAACGGAAGGTACATTGCAGCCAAAGCCGACGATTAAGGGAACAAAGGATTTACCGGGCAGGCCCAGTGACTGCATCAGGCGATCGATAACAAATGCCGCACGCGCCATGTAACCGGAGTCTTCCAGAAAAGAGAGAAACAGATACATCAGGCCAATTTGCGGCAGAATCGGTAGCACGGTATTGATTCCGGCACCGATTCCCTGTGCCAGAAATACCGTCACCCAGTCAGGAAAGTGAAAGTGAAAACCCAGCCATTGCGTGCCATGAATAAACAGTGCCACCGAACCGCTATCGAATAGTGGCTGGAGGGCGGCACCAATATTGATCGACAGAACAAACATCAGGTACATCACACCCAGAAAAACGGGAATACCTGCCCACCGGTTGAGCACGATGTTGTCCAGTCCTTCAGTCAGCGCGCCCGGCGCTGACTGCTGAATATTACTGACGGCGGCACAGAGCGTCGCAATGACCTGATAACGGCTGTCGGCGATCGCCATCGCCGGATCGCCACCAGCCGCCCGAATAATCTCGGGCAAATGCGCTACAGCCGCAGGACAAACCTCACGGCTGTGAATATCGCCTTCCAGTAGCTGTAACGCCAGCCAGCGCTGTTTTTGCCCGCTGATATCGCCGGGCATCATAGCGCAGAGCCGGGAAATCGCTGCTTCGATCCCGGACGGGTACACCACCGGCGGCGGCGCGATCTCTTTTTGCCAGCTGTCAATCGCGTCTTTCAGCTTAGCAATGCCGTCAGCACGGGTAGATGTCAGGGAGACAACCGGACAGCCCAGACGGGTTGAGAGTGCCGCGAGATCGATGCAAATGTTATGGCTGTCCGCAATATCCTGCATAGTCAGCGCCACAATGCAGGGAACCCCCCGTTCCAGTAACTGAAACGTCAGAAAAAGATGACTCTCCAGGTTTGAACTGTCGACCACGTTCACAATCAGGTCGGCACGATCGTCAAACAGGTATCGGCAGGCGATGCTTTCATCAACAGAGCCGTCCGCCGAACAGGTGGTGAGTGAGCGGGTGCCCGGCAAATCCACCAGTCGTACATCCGTTGTGGCGGTAAAAAACTGCCCTTCTTTACGTTCGACAGTGACGCCAGCCCAGTTGCCGACGCGCTGACGTGCGCCAGTAAGCTGGTTAAACAGCGTGGTTTTGCCGGTATTTGGGTTGCCAATCAGGCCAATCTTCAATGTTTTCATCGGCGTATTTCTTCCAGCATGACGGACGCCAGGTCCTGCTGCCTGACCGCAAGGCTGACGCGACGCGTGCGGATCTGCACGGGATCGCCCAGCGGTGCAATCCGAACGACCTCAATCAGCGTGCCGGGTAACATGCCCATGGTTAATAATTTTTGCCGCCAGGCGGGATGAATAGAATGTTGGTATCCCCTGATGCGATAGGTTGTACCTGGTGTAATTTGCATGGCCTTATCCGTTCCGGTAACAGCAGAAAGGGATTATACAAATGATAACTATTCTTGTTTATTGATCTGGATGGGCAGAACCCCAGGAAAGCAGAAATGAATGTGGCGGCGGCGATCGGGATAAGCAGGCCTGTTCAACAACGGGCCCAGGCCAGCGCAAGGCCGTGCGCTGGCAGGGTTTGCAACATGGCCGCCGGCCTGTCTGACTTAAATAAAATTAAACCTTGCTTAATACGTTCAACCTCTATAGTGTAGCGACATCGGTTTGGAACACAGACCTTATGAAAGCAGTTTTAGTAAAGCAGTCCTCAGTTCAAGCGTCATTCCCAGATGCCCTTCTTCATGAGCCTCCTCCTAAGTGCCCAATAAGTAAAATCTGCAAAACAGGCCATCTTCGTCACCTTGTGTGGCTCAAAATGAAAAGGACACCTCAATGTCAACTAAAATGACTGGTTTAGTAAAATGGTTTAACGCTGATAAAGGCTTCGGCTTTATTTCTCCTCAGGACGGCAGCAAAGATGTATTCGTACATTTCTCTGCTATTCAGAGCAGCGATTTCAAAACATTAGATGAAGGCCAGAAAGTGGAGTTCTCAATCGAGAACGGCCCTAAAGGCCCTTCAGCTGGCAATGTTGTTGCTCTGTAACAGCTGATGCCCTCACGACCGCTTACGATAGCGATGATGGCAACAGCCTGAGCAGTTAAGTCGTTGTGAAAACAACCCGCCTTGTGCGGGTTTTTTTATGCCTGTCATAAACTGCATTCGCCCTCGCGGCAGCCTTCCAGAATATTTTTCGCCCTTCATTACGCCATCACGCCTGACATCCACTCACCTCTGCATCGCTTGCACGAATAATGCCAGTGGGAGAAAAGCGCCGGGCAGCACGTTTCCATTCTTATTATTTCAAAGCGTTATTATATTCGCGTGAAAATACAGGCCTGTGTTGTGCAAAATAACGACGCATGGCCGCAATCCCTGGACCTTTTTATTATTGCCAGATCACAATAATGTATCTGATGGTACATTTTAGCCGCGCTGCCTTTTATCATTGAAGCGATGTCCCCCAACGGCTCGCTAACATCTTCTCTCTTCAGAAAAGCCGCTTTTATTTCTTAGTTACTGTCATAGATCACATTATTTAGCGCGTCACTATTAAGCTAATCATTTTAATACCGATAAACCTTTATCACCTTTAATCGGGATTACCGCCATGCTTAAAAACCTTAAAATTACGACGGGTATTGTTGCCGTATTATTTCTTTTTAGTGCGCTATTGACCATTACGGGCTTTCTTTTTTATTCCTCAGTCAGTCAGGCCGGGCGAAATTTCTCGCATACTGAACAACTTACGCTACAGCAACAGCAGTTGAGCGACAGTGTACAAACGCTGATTAAAACCCGCGTGACGATCAGCCGCGTGGCGATTCGCTTCCTTAAAAACCAGAAAGATCCGGCGTCACTGGCGTCTATTGCCAAACTGCTGGAGGTGGCAAAACAATCCGCCGATAAAGCTGATGAGTATTTCCAGGCTTATAAGATTGCACCCGCATTACCGGGTCAGCATGCTGAGGTGACAAAAAATGTCGAGGCAGCTTACAACAAGATGCACGAAACAATGCTCGCCTCAGTAGACTTCCTGAAAAATAATAATTATCAGGGTTATGGGAATCTTGATGCGCAGGAGGCTCAGGATAATCTGGATAAGGCTTATCAGACATGGCGCAGTGCGAACTACCAGTTAATGAAGCAGATCGCCGCTGAAAACGATAGCAACTACAGCAATATGCTGTGGACGTTGCTGATTATCGCGATCATTACCCTTGTCACCGTTGCCACTGTTTGGGCCGGTCTGAGAACCCTGCTGCTGGAACCGCTGAGCATGGCGACGGATTACATGCGTGCTATCTCTGCCGGTGATCTGACTCAGGAGATCGCCAGTGAGAGTCAAAATGAAACCGGCAGACTGCTTCGCCAGCTCGAAGAGATGCGCAGTGCGCTGGTTGTCACCATCCGCTCTGTGGATGATGCCACGCAGTCAATTTTTACCGGCGCGGCAGAAGTTTCTGCCGGCAGTACCGATCTCTCCTCGCGCACCGAACAACAGGCCGCAGCCCTTGAGGAAACCGCAGCCAGCATGGAGCAGCTCACCTCAACGGTAAAACTGAACGCGGAAAATGCTCAGCAGGCAACCACCATGGCGAAAGACGCCTCCGTGATGGCCTCGCAGGGTGGGCAAATTGTGGCGAAGGTGATTAATAATATTGAGCAGATAAGTGAAAGCGCTAAACAGATCGCGAGCATTATCGGCATTATTGACAGCATCGCCTTCCAGACCAATATCCTGGCCCTTAACGCCGCAGTTGAAGCCGCACGGGCCGGAGAACAGGGCCGCGGGTTTGCTGTGGTCGCCGGTGAGGTCCGTTCCCTGGCTGGTCGCAGCGCCAGCGCTGCCCAGGAAATCCGTGTGCTGATTGATCAGTCAACGCAGCGCGTAAGCAGTGGCTCGGCGCACGCGTCAGAAGCGGGTGATGTGATGGAAAGCATCGTAAAATCCGTTAACAGCGTGACGCAGCTCATGGCGGAGATTGCCTCAGCCTCGGCTGAACAGACGCGCGGCATTGAGCAGGTGAGTAAAGCGGTCTCTGAAATGGATGGCGTTACGCAGCAAAACGCCGCGCTGGTTGAAGAGTCGGCCAGTGCCGCTGCATCGCTGGAGGATCAGGCAACGCAGTTACGTCAGTCGGTAGCGGTGTTTAACACAGGCAGAACCCCGGCCAGCGGTCAGAATGTGCTGCGTAAACCATCGCTGAAGAAGTCTTTAGCGGAGAGCACCAGCGCTGGCCTGTCAGCGGAAAACTGGCAGTCCTTCTGATCGCTTAACCGCAGAGCAAGGTTCCGCTCTGCGGTTAAGCCTCTCATCAGATGATGGAGATGACGCCGCTGCGTTATCGTCAGTGGATAGCCGCACGCACGTCACCCGTGTTGAAGTGATTCGCGCAGCACATGAAGCGCCGCCCAACTGGCCTCTTTAATGCTGCCGTCTTTACCAAACAGCAGTGGCCCGGTCGCCAACGCGTCCCCCGCCTTCGGTGTCGCAGCCGTGCGGTGTGGCGTATCCCAAACGCCCCACGTTAAAATAGCGGCAACGCCCGCCTCCAGAACCAGTGAAAGATAGCGTTTGTACAGACCGGCAACCGCCATCGGCCGGCTCTCGATCGGCACGCTGCTGTCATCCACGTCCAGTTCGGTGATGTACACCTTAAGGCCAAGCGATTTCACGTCGCGAATAAATGCCGCCAGTCCTGGCCCAAAGGCGGCATGGGAACCAACCTTAAGATGAGACTGGATGCCGAGCGCGCCAATCGGGATGTGTCTGGACTGCAAGTCGCGCAGCATCGCCAGTACCGCCGCCCGTTTTCGCTGCCCGTTAGCATCGTCACTTTCAAGCCCGTAGTCGTTGTAGCAAATTACCGCATGGGGATCGGCCTGATGCAGCGCCTCGCAGGCAATATCCATATAACGCGTACCAAGCCGCTGATACCAGAAACTGTTGCGCCATCCACCAGGTTGTCCGTCGGCGGGATTGATGATTTCGTTAGCCACGTCCCAACTGTGAATCTGCCCGCGGTAGCGGCCCGCAACGGTCGCTATATGCTGCCTCAAAACCTTCTCCAGCTCAGCCTCATCAGCAATAGCCTGTACCCAGTCCGGCAGGGCGCGGTGCCAGCAAAACGTATGCCCGCGAAGCCTTATCCCCTGCTCGCGGGCAAAGGCGGCGATCGCATCGGGCCCGGCGAAATCGTAGCGATCGCGCGCGGGATGGACGGCCATCCATTTCAGTGCGTTTTCCGGGACGATAATGCTCGCCTGACTCGCCACAAACTGCCGATAGTGCGCATCGGATTGCAGACTGTCGGGCCTGACGGCAAAACCAAACAGCAGATGACTTTGCGCCGCAACAGTTTTAAGGGCGGGAAAAGGCGGGATGGATGCCAGAACCGGCAACGGCAGTGCGGCACCCAGCATCAGCGCCGCGCTGCTTTTCAGAAACCGGCGTCGGCATGGCGAGGTTGAGGTAAAGACGGTATCGGTATGACGTAGTGCCACGATGCCTCCGGATTTTAGTGGGCAACATTCCGGCCACGTTGGCCCGGCCCCTGCTTTTTTATAGCGCCAACCGGCCTCGCCGTCTGCCGCGATTCTTTGCATTCTGGTTAAGATGCGTTTCAGACTGTAAATAAAGCAATGTCAGATTTCGTGCCGGGAAAATGTGGCCTTATCAGCTGGCATCGGCGGCGCCTGCTGGCGGGTAAAACAGATGAAAAGACGTACCCTTCCGTCTGCCCTGTACGGGCTACATTCATCTCACCCTTCTTGTCGGTCTCGGCACATTGCATTCGCCTGGCGCACGGGTTGATAAGCCGAATTAAATAACGAAGATTTTCCTTTGCTAAGCTAAAAGATATCCCTTATTCGTTTAACCAAGGAGAATGCTATGACGCAGCTTAAAACCCGCCAGCTCGGCAACAGTGGTATCAACGTGCCGCTTCTGACTTTTGGCGGCAATGTGTTTGGCTGGACGGTAGACGAGAAAACCTCGTTTTCCCTGCTTGATGCGCTGGTTGAAAAAGGTCTGTTCTTTATTGATACCGCAGACGTCTATTCCCGCTGGGCACCAGGCAATCAGGGTGGCGAGTCAGAAACCATCATCGGCAAATGGCTGAAGAAAAGCGGCAAACGCGACAAGATCGTGCTGGCGACAAAAGTCGGTATAGAGATGTCGCCAGAGAAAAAAGGGCTGAAACCCGCCTATATTCGCCAGGCCGTGGAAGATTCCCTGCGCCGCCTGCAAACGGATGTTATAGACCTCTATCAGGCACATCGCGACGACGAATCCACGCCGCTGGCCGATACGCTGGGCACTTTCGATGCACTGGTCAAAGAAGGAAAAGTGCGGGCGCTGGGTGCTTCCAATTACAGCGCACAGCGGTTGCAGGCGGCGCTGGATATCAGCAAGCAGCAGGGGCTGGCGCGCTATGAAACCCTGCAGCCGGAATACAACCTTTACGACCGTGAAGGTTATGAAAGTGAACTGGAGCAGGTCGCACGCGACAACCACCTTGGCGTGATCAATTACTATGCGCTGGCCAGCGGCTTTCTGAGCGGTAAATACAAGAAACCTCAGGATGCCGCGAAAAGTCAGCGCGGCCAGGGCATTGTGGATAAATACCTGAACGAACGCGGCTTGCGGATTGTTGAGGCGCTTGAAGATGTCGCCGCCTCGCATGATGCTTCGGCTACTCAGGTTGCACTGGCCTGGCTGATTGCTCGCCCGGGTATTACGGCACCTATCGTCAGCGCCACCTCCCTGCAACAGCTTGATGAACTGGTAAAGGCAACGGAACTGGCCTTGAGTAAGCAGGAGATTGAAGAACTCTCCCGCGCCAGCAAAGCCTGAAGCGAAAGGGGTGCTCCGGCATCCCTTTTTTTACGCTGCCTCACAATAAATGCCTTTTCTGTTAAAAACATATTCGTTCAGAGAGAGCTGTCACACTTGCGTTAATTACTTATTATCTTGACGTTATATACGCACGGATTTGCAAAAATTGACATTTAGTCAGCATTATTCTCTGCCCTGTCAATTACTGTCATTCACACAAGAATAACGACTATGAATATGCAAAAAGCAGTGCAGTTTATGCCTCGCCTGGCCGCGGGCACCCTGATGTTTACGATGCTAAGCGCCTCCGCACTGGCCGCTGATGCCTTCAGCTACGATTCACCTTATCTGTTTGGTGACTGGAACGGTTCGCGAACACAGCTGGAACAAGACGGCATTAAATTAGACGTTAATTACACCATGGAAAGCGCCGCAAATCTGGGCGGCGGTGCCGATACTCATACCTCGATGCGTTACAGCGATCAATGGGCTTTCGGGGCCAATTTTGATCTGCAAAAACTCCTCGACTGGCAGGATACTCAGTTCCAGGTGACCATCACCGATCGTAATGGTCGCAACATCTCCGATCAGGTTGCCGACCGTCGCACCGGGATGCTCTCTTCGACACAGGAAGTCTACGGCCGCGGCCAGACCTGGCGACTGACGCAGTTCTGGTTAAGCAAAGGTCTGTTCGATAACACAGTGAATGTTAAAGCCGGCCGCGTCACCGTCGGAGAAGACTTCGATAACTTCGACAGCAAGTTTCAGAACCTGGCATTCGGCAGCGGTCAGGCCGGTAACTGGCGGGGCGATCGCTGGTTCAACTGGCCGGTATCCCAGTGGGGCGGACGGGTGAAGGTTAACTTTATCCCTGAGGTTTTTTTCCAGGTTGGTTTCTATAATCAAAACCGCGCGAACTACGACCGGGGCGACGGCTTCCGTCTTGATACCAGCAATTCTGAAGGCAACCTGGTGCCGGTCGAACTGGGCTGGAAACCGACTTTCGGCCCGGAGAAGCTGCCGGGTAATTATCGCATCGGCTACTACTACTCGTCGGCAAATGGCGATAACTACGGCAGCTGGCGTGATGGCGCCTACCAGAGCAAAGACCATGCCTACGGCGGCTATGTGCTGTTACAGCAGCAGCTTACGGCACAAGGCGGTGATGTCAGCCGTGGCCTGGGCGTCAGCCTTCAGGCGGTCATGAACGATCATAAAACCTCTAAAACAGATAACTACCAGTCCATCAGCTTTACCTGGAAAGGGCCGTTTGATGCCCGTCCGCAGGATGAGATTGGTGTGGGGGCCGCGCGTATTCATGTTAACAGCGCCTATACGCGCTCGCTGCGTCAACAGAACGACGCCAGCGGCCAAACCGACTTCAACAGTCCAACCTACCTGCCCATTCAGGACGGGTCGGAATACAACTATGAAATTTACTATAATGCCCAGCTGACCAGGTGGCTGCAGCTGCGTCCTAACCTGCAATACGTGGTGGCACCGGGTGCGGTCAGTGAGGTGAAAGATGCCTTTGTGGGTGGTATCAGCGCTAACGTAAACTTCTGATTCCGCCCTCATGCCAGCCGGGCAGGTGACCGCATACGGCTGGCAGGTTACATTGTGCACGTGGCAGCGCCCCGGCGTGCCACGCTGGCTCACCTGCCCCCGTGCGGGTGACCTTCCCTTCCGCTACCAGCGATATGCGCAAATTTTTGCAAGTCATGCCTCATGTGATGCGATATAACCGTATCCTACGCGTTCAGACTGTCAGGAAAAAAATGAAAACCTACGTCAGCAAAGCTTTCTCAGCCGAAAAGGCCTGGGGCGCTCTCGACATTGCTAATTTTGAAGGCACAACCGTGCGCCTTCACTGGACAGACAGGCCTTACAAATGGCATATCAATGATGGCCAGGAAGTGTTTGCCGTGATGGATGGTTGCGTTGATATGCATTACAAGGAAGCGGGAGAAACGAAGACAATCCGTCTCGAAACGGGGGATGTTTTCTATGCCAGTATCGGTACCGAGCATGTCGCCCATCCCCAGGGTGAAGCGCGAGTGCTGGTGATCGAAAAAGAAGGTTCAGTCTGATTCTGCTGGATTGCCCTTCTGCCCGCCGGGCCGTGAGCAATCCCCCCACCATCTAAGGACCATCGCCATGAATGCGTTAATCAGTCTTGAGAATCTGGGGCCGCGCATCTGCATTATGGGGCCGTCTAACAGCGGAAAATCAACGCTTGCGACTGCGATCTCACGTCACACCGCCCTGCCTGCCATTCATCTTGACCAACTTTATCACCTGCCCAATACCCACTGGCAGCCCAGAGAGAAAGCTGAATTTTTGCATTTACATCATCAGGCTATTCACCAGGATTGTTGGGTAATGGACGGCAACTACACAGCCTGTCTTAACGAACGACTGGCGCGAGCAACCGGCTATATTCTGCTTGATGTCCCAATGCCCGCCAGCTTGCTGCGTTACGTCAAACGTTGTTACGCCACTGCCAGCCGGCCAGGCGCGCTTAAGGGCGGTGTGGATAAGGTGAACTGGGCGATGATCACGCACATCGCGTTGATAACACCGGGAAACCGCAGGCGCTATAAAACGCGCTACTCGCATATCGATCTGCCCAAATGCTTTTTGCAGGGCACAAAGGCGATTGATGAGGCTTACAGGCGCTGGAATTTGGCCAGGTAATCCGCGTATTCTTGTTCGGGCTCGGTCGTGTCCGGCCTGGTTGTCTTGCGGGAGGCGTTGCGCTTTACCGCCTCCGGTGCAGCCAGCCCGGCCTCTGCCGGTGAAGCACGATATTCGGTCGTTTTTATTCTGATAACAATGCCTTTCGCGACGCTAACTTGCAGGGAGACAGAAAATGGAAATAATACTGGCAGATGACAGCCACGTTCCGGCAATACAACAGATTTACGCCCATCACGTATTACAGGGCACGGGCAGTTTTGAAATCGTCCCGCCCGACGAGGCAGAGATAGCCAGTCGGCTGGAGAAACTTCGCGCCGACGAACTGCCCTGGTTCATCGCACTCAGTGAAGGACAGGTTTGTGGCTACTGCTATCTGGGCTTTTACCGGCCCCGTTATGCCTATCGTTTCACCCTGGAGGATTCCGTGTATATCGCGCCGGCGTTTCAGGGAAAGGGCATTGGCAAACGCCTGCTGGCCCACGCTATTCACTGGGCAGAGTCCCGCGGCTTTCGCCAGATGGTGGGAAACGTAGGTGACAGTGCCAATACGGCCTCTATCGCCCTGCACCGTGCCGCCGGTTTTACCGTCACCGGCACATTAACGTCGGTGGGGTTCAAGCATGGCCGCTGGCTGGATACGGTGCTGATGCAGCGCACGCTCGGTGACGGAGACAGCACGCTACCTGAAAACTAAGCCTGGCCTGGCAGGCCTGCTGTTCTGAAAAGGGCGTTTTCAGGCGGTGAAGCCCAGCTCTTCTGAAATGGCCTGCGCCGTGGCAACCACCTTCGCCATCAGATTCTTCGCGCCAATCTGCTGCAGCTTGGCCGTAGGCAGGGATACCGAAACCGCATAAGGGACACGCTGCTGAATATCGAACACCGGTGCCGCAATGCAGGTGACGCCCAGTTCATTTTCTTCGCGGTCCATTGCGGTGCGCTGCTGTAGAATATCGTTGAGTTCCTGCTGCATCTCGGGCAGCGTGGTAATGGTATTTTTCGTCAGTTGCTCAATGCTGTCCTGATGGTTTTGCCAGTATTGCAGCAGGTACTCTTCGCTGCCCCAGGCCAGAAAAATTTTGCCCATGGCTGAACAGTAGAGCGGCATATGCTGCCCGATGTAGGCGCGGGTGCGCATCATGCCCGTCGTCGGTTCTAACTTGTTGATCAAGACAACGTGATCGTCTTCGCGGCTGGAGAAGTTGACGGTTTCACCCACGTCCAGATTCAGTTTTTCCAGATGTGGCCCTGCCACGTGAATAATATTGAGCGACGACAGCGCCTTCTGACCGACTGAAATAAACTTGGTGGTTAAGCGATAACTCCCGGGCGAAGGCGCCTGGGTCACGTAACCGCTGCTGTGCAGCCCCTGCAACAGGCGATGTACGGTGCTTTTGTTCATGCCAGACAGTTCAGCAAGATGGGCTAGCGGGCAACCGTTAGGATAATTACTTAACAATTCTATTAACTGCAGGCCACGAAACAGGCTTTGTGTCCCTAAGGGTTTATCGCTCTTCGTTTCCTTTGCTTTATCCACTTTCACCGCCATCCACCAACCCTCTCCATTTCTCACTTCCCGAACGCGCTAACGCATGATGTTAACTCAAGGCTTACCGACAGGGAATCTTTAGCTTTTTAGTGTGGTCGGGCGCACGCTTCTCGTCGTGACAGAAGTGCGCTGTTCATCACAAATTCAAAACAATATTTTAACTTACTGTTTCTTATAGATAAATATCCGCTCTCCTTCTTTGCTTTTCCCCGGCGTCAGGAATACTATTTTTTGGAATAGTATTTCACATATTGAAATTAGCAACGAGCGGTCGCCGCTCTTGCTGCCGATACTCACCAGGCGTCACGGGAGGCAGATAATGCAACCTCATTCGGATAAACCGGTTCTTACACTCAGCCATATCACCAAACGCTTCGGCGGCAATCCCGCGGTTAATGATGTGAGTCTGGACGTCTTCCCCGGCGAGGTGGTGGCGCTGCTGGGGGAAAACGGCGCAGGTAAATCCACCCTGATCAAAGTGCTGGCTGGCGTATATACCAGCGATGAGGGCCAGATTACCTTTCAGGGAAACGTCACGGCATCCGCCGCCGCGTTGAAAACGGCAACCAGCCAGCCCATCGCATTCATTCACCAGGACCTGGGGCTGATTGAGTGGATGACCGTGGCGGAAAATATGGCACTGGTGATGGGATTCAACCGCCGCTTTGGCCTGGTCAACTGGCGGGCGGTGCGTGAGCGGGCGCGTTCGGCGCTGGAGGAAGTCGGTATTCAGCTGGACCCCGATGCCCGCGTGTTTGAACTGTCGCGGACAGAGAAATCGCTGCTGGCCATCGCCCGTGCCGTCGCGGTCAACGCCGAAGTGCTGGTGCTGGATGAGCCCACCGCCTCGCTGCCCGCCAACGACGTGCGTCACCTGTTTGGCGTGATTGAACGCCTGAAAAACCGCAACGTCGGCATGATATACGTGACTCATCGCCTGGATGAGGTGATCGAAATTGCCGACCGTATTTGCGTGATGCGTGACGGTAAACGCGTTGCGGAAGGCGTCACGGCAGATTACAAGCTTCACGATCTGGTGGAAATGATTGTGGGCGAGGCGCTGGAGAGTAACCAGCGCCTTGCGCTGCCCGAGGCGCGGCCGCCGGTGCTGTCGCTGAACCAGCTGTGCATTGACGAAGTCGGGCCGGTTTCTTTTAGTCTGCAGCCAGGTGAGATGCTGGCACTGGCAGGACTGCGCGGAGCCGGTCAGGAAGAAATAGGCCGAATGCTGTTTGGCCTGAAGCAGGCCACCAGTGGACAGGTTATTTTTCGCGACAACCCCTGCCACCCACGCTCCCCGCGTGAGGCAATGGCAGCGGGCATCTCACTGGTGGCAGGCGACCGCACGGGCGAAAGTCTGGTGATGTCGATGAGCGTGCGTGAAAACCTGTTTATTAACCCCTGCGCCAGCGGTCATCGGCTGATATCGCACTATGGTCGCCGCGCCGAGCTAGGTGCCAGCTGGTGGAAAGTCCAGCTGTTCGACGTGCGGCCCAAAGACGTCAACCTGGATATCAGCGCCCTGTCCGGCGGCAATCAGCAGAAGGTGGTTATGGCCCGCTGGATGCACCTCAACGCGCCGCTACTGATTCTTGAAGATCCTACCGCTGGCGTGGATGTCGGCGCACGCGAAGAGATTTATCACCTGCTCAATAAAGCCCTCGCCGAAGGCGTGGCGGTGCTGGTGATTTCCAATGACCTTGAAGAAATTGCTCATATCTGCAACCGCGCGCTGGTGTTTAACCGGGGCCAGGTGGTGGGTGAGCTGAGAAATGAACAGGTTACGTTTGCAGGTTTACTGGAGCTGGCCTCGGCCAGTTCTGCTGCTCCATTAGCTACCGTCTGAACAGGCAGTCAGGAGAAACGAAATGTCTAAAACCTCGGTGAAGTCTACCGCGCTCGAACAACGGGTCAGCCTTGCTCAGCATGGCTTTGCGCCGTGGTCGATGCAGATCCTCACCCGCTATGGGCTACTGCTGTTATGTGTGCTGTTAGCGTTACTGTTTTCAGTTCTGTCCCCAACCTTTGCTTCGATGTTGACCGTACAGGCGATTCTGTCCAGTAAGGCAAAAATTGCGCTGCTGGCGCTGGCGGCCACACTGCCAATGATCGTTGGCAAAATCGACCTCAACGTCGGTTTTGGCATCGTGCTGTGGCACATTCTGGCTATTACGTTGCAGGTGGAATATGGCTTTTCCTGGCAGATGGCGGTGCTGACGGTGCTGGTGCTGTCGGCCCTGTATGGCCTGCTTAACGGCATTCTGGTCGCGCTGGCAGACATTGACAGCTTTGTCGCCACGCTGGGCTCCGGCACGGTGCTGTATGCGATTGCGCTGTGGCACTCCGGCGGCCGACAAATTGTGGGCGATTTACCGGACGCGTTCAGCGCCCTGCACAGCACGGAAATCCTTGGCATTCCGATTGGCGCATTCTATGTGCTGGGCCTGGCGCTGGCGCTATGGCTGGTCACCGAGCATACGCCGCTGGGAAGATGCATGTATGCCGTGGGGGGCAACCCCGTCGCGGCACGCCTCAACGGCATCGCCGTTAATAAGTACGTCATTGGATCCTTTATCGCCTCCAGTTTCATCACCGGCTTCAGCGGCGTACTGATTGCTGCTGAACAGGGCGTTGGCCAGGCCAGCGTCGGGATGGATTACCTGCTGCCTGCCTTAGTCGGCGCCTTTCTGGGCAGCACCACCATTCGTCCGGGACGGGTTAACGTTTGGGGCACCGTAGTGGGCATCGCGATTCTGGCTATTGGTATCGCCGGTATTCAGCAGTTTGGCGGCGCCTTCTGGGTTGAACCCTTATTTAACGGTGCCACGCTGTTGTTGTCGATTACGCTTGCCGGCTACGCCCAGCGTCGCCGTATGTTGAACCAAAAAGCTGTCGTGCGCAGTCAGAGCACGCCAGCAACAACACCTGACCCACAGCAAAAAACCATCACACCAGGGAACTCATTATGAAAAATCCGGTATTTGGTCTTTCTCTCGTTGCCATGCTGGTCGCCTCTCTGCCCGCTCATGCAGACAGCTACCTGGAACAGGCCACCGCGGCCGTCGCCAAAGCCACGTCCAGCGCTACCACCTGGGACGGCCCTACCACAGGGCCGAAACTCCAGGCGAACAAGAAACTGATTTTTATCGCCTCAGATATGAAAAATGGCGGCGTGCAGGGGGTTCAGCAGGGGCTGAGCGAAGCGGCGAAAGTGGCGGGCTGGAAGCTGGATACGCTGGACGGTGCGGGGTCGGTGAAAGATCAACTGGCCGCGCTAAATCAGGCTATTGCCCAGCGCCCTGACGGCATCATTATTGGCGGCTGGAACCCCAACGTCGCCAAAATGCCGCTCAAAAAAGCGGTCCAGCAAAAGATAGTGCTGATGGCCTGGCATGCAGAGCCACAGCCTGGCCCGATTAAGCAGTACGGCATTACGGATAACATTACCTCTGACTCAAATGAGGTTGCCCGCCTGGCGGCACAGTACGCGGTGGTGAAATCAGGCGGTAAAGCTCAGGTCATCATCTTTACCGACTCGCTGTACAAAATCGCGCTGGATAAAGCCAATGCGATGAAGCAGGAAATTGAAAAGTGCAGTGAGTGTAAGGTGATCGACTTTATTGACACGCCGCTGGCCGATACCTCTAACCGTATGCCGTCGCTCACCTTCAGCTTGTTACAGAAATACGGCGACCGCTGGCAGTACTCGCTGGCGATTAACGATCTCTATTTTGACTTCATGGCACCGGCGCTGAAAACCGCAGGCAAGGGGGGCAAAAACGCACCATACAATATCTCTGCGGGCGATGGCTCTGTCTCGGCCTTCCAGCGTATTCGCAATGGCGAAAGCCAGTCGGCAACCGTGGCGGAACCCTTAAAACTGCACGGCTGGCAGTTGCTGGATGAGTTCAACCGCGCCTTCGCTGGCCAGCCGCCTTCTGGCTATGTCACGCCTGCGCACTTAATTACTCAGGAAAATATTAGCCGGGATGGCGGACCGCAAAATAACTATGACCCCGAAAACGGTTATCAGCAGCACTATAAAACCATTTGGGGCGTGAAGTAACGGAGGCCAGCAGCATGCAGGTAGAAAAACTGTGTTCCCCTGCCATCTGGGCCGAAGGCCCGGTATGGCTGCCGCAGCACGATGCGGTGGTATTCAGCGATGTCAAAGGCAACCGCATGTACTGCTGGCAGCGCAACGGTGAGCTCAGCATCTGGCGTCATCACGCTAACTATGCCAACGGCAATGCCCGGGATGGGCAGGGACGCGTAGTCAGCTGCGAACACGGCCGCCGGGCTATCAGCCGGACCGAACTGGATGGCACGGTCAACGTGTTGATCGACAAAGTTGAGGGCAAGCGCTTTAACTCGCCCAACGATCTGGCGATCCGCGCCGATGGCACCATCTGGTTTACCGATCCGCCTTACGGGATCGTTAACGATCACGAAGGCTATCTGGCCCCGAGTCAGGTGATTGGCTGCTATCTCTACTGCTTCGATCCCGCCACCGGGCAGCTCAGCATAGCGGCCAGCGATCTGCAACGGCCTAACGGGCTGGCGTTCTCGCCCGATGAAAGCCTGCTGTATGTTGCTGATATGTCGGTGGTGGACTTTCCAACCCTGGGACGCCACCAGCTCCGGGTCTATCAGGTTAACGGACGCGAGCTGTCGCCCGGCCAGTTTTTTGCCGATGTCACGCCGGGCTTTCCGGACGGATTCTGTGTCGATTCTCACGGCGACATTTACTGTAGCTGCGCGGACGGCGTGATTATTTTTAACCCTGACGGAGAGCGCAAAGGCAAAATCCCGATCCCTGAAACGGTATCCAACTGCACATTGGGTGGACCGGATAATAATGAACTCTATATCACCGCAAACACGTCGCTCTACCGGGTAAGGCTGCGCTAAGCCTTCTGCTCAGGCAGGGATGCCGCACGCGTCAATCAGGTCAGCCTCTGTTGGGCTGACCGGCCCGTCTCTGGGCAAAACCTGGCGAATAAGCCAGAGATCACAAAAGTTGACAATAAAAATAATCCTTTGATTTTTATTGATTAATTTTTCGGTCATTTCTTTGACTGGCCCGTATTTTCCTCATAGCATTTAATTGAAATGACATTCCACATTATGAAATAAAGCGGCAACGCTGGGAGTATCAGTCGTATGAGAATCAGCTATCAGCAGTTGTATGAGGAGTTTCTCCGCGTACTTACAGGTCGCAACGTGCCTCAGGATAAAGCCGAAGCCTGCGCGCGCATGTTTACCGAAACCAGTCTCAACGGCGTGTATTCCCACGGCGTAAACCGCTTCCCGCGGTTTATTCAGCAGCTGGATGCTGGCCATATCGTGCCCGAGGCGGAGCCACAAAAAGTCCTGTCGCTGGGCGCGATCGAGCAGTGGGACGCGCAACGCGCCATCGGCAATATCACCGCGCACGGGATGATGGATCGTGCCATGGCCCTGGCATCGGATCACGGTATTGGGCTGGTGGCACTGCGTAATGCCAATCACTGGATGCGCGGCGGCAGTTATGGCTGGCAGGCAGCGGAAAAAGGCTATGTGGGCATTTGCTGGACGAACTCCATTGCCGTGATGCCGCCCTGGGGCGCGAAAAGCGGCGCTATCGGCACCAACCCACTGATCATCGCCGTGCCAGGCGAGCCAATCACCATGGTGGATATGTCGATGTCGATGTTCTCCTACGGCATGCTGGAAGTGAATCGTCTGGCCGGTAAGCGCCTGCCGGTCGATGGCGGATTTGATGATGAAGGCAATTACACGCGCGATCCGGCCACCCTTGAGCAAAACCGTCGCATCTTACCCATGGGTTACTGGAAAGGCTCCGCGCTGTCGGTGGTACTGGACATGCTGGCCACCCTGCTCTCCAACGGCGCCTCCGTCACCGAGGTCACACACGATAACGGCGATGAGTTTGGTATTTCACAGGTCTTTATCGCCATTGATGTCGACCGCCTTATCGACGGTGAAACCCGCCAGCACAAACTCGACCGCATCCGTAACTCGGTTATCCATGCTGAACGGGCCGACAGCGCGCAGGCGATCCGCCTGCCCGGCGATAAGTTTCCGCCGCTGCGGGCTGAAAATCAGCGACTTGGCATTCCGGTAGATGAGCGCGTCTGGGCGCGTATCCAGGCGCTGTAGGGAGGAAATCATGATCACCGGACACATCGCGAATACCGACCCGCGTCACTATCCTCCGGCGATCGCCAACGCGATCGCCTGCCTGACCCGCTACGACCTGCACACCCTGGCGGCGGGACGGTATCAGGACAGTGAAACCGGCTGGATTATGCAGGTACTGGATCTGCACACCGTTCCGGCCGAGGAGAACTACCCGGAAGCGCACCGCCTGCACATTGATGTGCAGTACCTGGTTACGGGCGAAGAAGTCATCGGCGTCGCAACGCAGCCTGTGGATTTCGCGGTGCATCAGCCTTACGACCACGAGCGCGACATTATTTTTTACCAGCACGTGCCGCATGAGACCCAGGTGCGCATGCTGCCGGGCACCTTTGCCGTGTTTTTTCCGCAGGATATCCACCGCCCAAATTGCGCGGTGGGCACGCCAGGACCGATTCGCAAAGTGGTGATCAAGATCCCCACCCGCGATCTGGCGTAAGCAAGGAGAAAGGTCATGAGTCTGACATCAACTGCCGTTAACCGTGAAAAGATCCCTGCCCTGCGCTGGTTACGGATCATTCCGCCTGTCCTGATCACCTGCATCATTTCCTATATGGATCGGGTCAATATTGCCTTTGCTATGCCGGGCGGAATGGACGCCGAACTGGGCATCAGCGCCTCAATGGCTGGTCTGGCGGGCGGCATTTTCTTCATTGGTTACCTGTTTTTGCAGGTGCCGGGCGGCAAGCTGGCCGTCTACGGTAACGGCAAACGCTTTATTGGCTGGTCGCTGCTGGCCTGGGCAGTCATTTCGATACTGACCGGCATGGCAACCAGTCAGTACCAGCTGCTGGCACTGCGCTTTGCGTTAGGGATCGCCGAAGGTGGCATGCTGCCGGTGGTGCTGACGATGATCGGCAACTGGTTCCCGGATGCCGAGCGTGGCCGCGCCAATGCCATTGTGATCATGTTTGTACCGATCGCCGGGATCATTACCGCGCCGCTCTCCGGCTGGATCATCACCGGCTGGGACTGGCGCATGCTGTTTTACGTGGAAGGCGCGTTATCGCTGGTCGTCATGGTGCTGTGGCATTTCACCATCAGCAACCGGCCGCAGGAGGCGAAGTGGATTTCTCCGGCTGAAAAGCAGTATCTGATTACGACCCTGCACAACGAGCAACTGATGATCAAAGGACAGAACGTACGCAACGCTTCTCTGCTTAAGGTCATGCGCGAGCCTGTAATGTGGCGGCTGATTCTGGTCAATTTCTTTTATCAGACCGGCATTTACGGCTACACCCTGTGGTTGCCCACCATTCTGAAAGAGCTGACCCACGGCAATGTCGAGCAGGTTGGTATGCTGGCCATATTGCCCTACGTCGGGGCGATCTTCGGCATGTTTCTGTTTTCTGTCCTTTCGGATGCAACCGGGCGGCGCAAGCTGTTTGTGGCGCTGCCACTGGCAGGTTTTGCGCTGTGCATGGCGCTGTCGGTGTTGCTAAAAGCGCATATCTGGTGGTCCTACGCGGCGCTGGTGGGCTGTGGCGTGTTTATTCAGTCTGCAGCGGGCGTGTTCTGGAGTATTCCGCCGCGCCTGTTCAATGCCGAGGTCGCGGGCGGGGCACGTGGCCTGATCAACGCACTGGGCAACCTTGGCGGCTTCTGTGGACCTTATATGGTCGGCGTGCTGATTGCGTTTTACAGCAAAGATGCCGGGGTTTACAGCCTTGCCATTTCGCTGGCGCTGGCTGCGCTGCTGGCAATGACCCTGCCTGCCCGCTGTGACTCTGCCAAACGGGAGGCATTATGAAACGCTGGCTGGGACTGGACTGCGGCGGCACCTTTATTAAAGCCGGACTCTACGACGGGCAGGGCCGCGAGCTGGCCGTTGCGCGGCAAAACCTGCCGGTACAGGTACCAGAGCCGGGTTATGCCGAACGCGATATGACGCTGCTCTGGCAGCAGGCGGCAGCGGTCATTCGCGAAGTACTGACCCGCAGCGGTCAGAATGCCGCCGACGTCGCTGGATTAGGCATCTCAGCTCAGGGTAAAGGGCTGTTTCTGCTGGATAAAGATCGCAATCCGCTGGGAAATGGCATCTTATCCTCCGATCGTCGCGCTCTGAGCCTGGTGCAGCAGTGGCAGCGGGAAGGCATGCCGCAAAAACTCTATCCTCTCACCCGACAGACGCTCTGGACCGGCCATCCGGTGTCGCTCCTGCGCTGGCTAAAGCAGCATCAGCCCCAGCGCTACGCCGCAATCGGCAGCGTACTGATGGCCCACGACTACCTGCGTTTCTGTCTGACCGGCGAGCTGGCCTGTGAAGAAACGAACATCTCTGAATCCAATCTGTACGATATGCAGGCGGCAGACTGGTCGCCCGCGCTGGCTGAGATGCTGGATATCAGCGAGATCGTGCCGGCGTTGCCCCCGATTGTGGCATCAACGCAGATTGCCGGCTATGTCACCGCGCAGGCTGCTGCCGCATGCGGGTTGCTGCCCGGCACGCCTGTTGTCGGGGGCCTGTTTGACGTCATGTCCACCGCGCTGTGTGCGGGACTGAATGACGCAACGCGCCTGAACGCGGTAATGGGCACCTGGTCGGTGACCAGCGGCATTACCGACTGCATTAGCGATGAAGCAGACTATCCCTACGTTTACGGTCGCTATGCCATTGAAGGCCAGTATCTTATCCACGAAGCCAGCCCGACATCGGCGGCAAACCTGGAGTGGTTCTGTGAACAGTGGGGCATCCGCGACTACCAACAATTAAATCAGTGGGTCGGGGAGCTGGAACCTGCCAGCAGCGCGCTGCTGTTTCTGCCTTTTCTCTACGGTACCAACGCCGGGGCCGACCTGCACGGCAGTTTCTTTGGTCTGCAGGCGGGTCACACGCGCGCGCATCTGGTTCAGGCCATCTACGAAGGCGTGGTGTTTTCCCACCTGACGCATCTTAACCGCATTCTGCAACGCTTTCCTCAGGTCACTGCCCTGCGTCTGAGCGGCGGCCCTACGCGCTCCGCGCCCTGGATGCAGATGTTTGCCGATGCCAGCGGTCTGCGCGTTGAAGTGCCGCAGATCAGCGAAAGCGGCTGTCTGGGCGCGGCACTGGTGGCGTTGACCGGCACCGGTGCTTACGCCTCGCTGCAGCAGGCCCAGCAGGCCCTGGCGCCAGATATCGTCACCTGGCTACCAGACAGCACACGGCATGCCCGTTATCAGCAGAAGTATCAGCGTTATCAGCATCTGATCCGCGTCCTCAGTGACGCACAAGGAGCCCCCTTATGAGCCTGCCTTTACTCCAGCTGGCGCTGGATCATACCGCGCTGGATGCGGCGCTGGATACCGCACAGCAGCTGCATCAGCATGTCGATATCATCGAAGCCGGTACGTTGCTGTGCCTGAGCTGCGGAGTCGAAGCCGTGCGCCGTCTACGCCAGCAGCATCCGCAAAAAACCCTGGTGGCTGACTATAAAGTGGCGGATGCCGGCGGCACGTTGGCAGACATGGCCTTCTCGGCGGGCGCAAGCTGGATGACGGTCATCTGTGCCGCACCGTTGGCAACGTTTGCCAGCGCGCTGGACGTAGCGCAGCAGCACCAGGGCGATATTCAAATCGAACTGTTTGGTCACTGGACGCTGGACGATGCCCGCCGCTGGCGGCAACTGGGGCTGAAACAGGCCATTTACCATCGGGGGCGGGATGCCCAGGCCAGCGGGCAGCAATGGAATCAGCATGACCTGGATACCATGAAAGCCCTGTCGGACTTAGGTTTTGCGCTCTCCATCACGGGCGGCATTACGCCTCAGGATCTTGCGCAATTTAAAGACATTGACGTGAAAGCGTTTATCGCCGGACGCGCCCTCAGCGATCCCGCCAGCGGCATTCAACGCGCAGCGGAATTCCATCAGGCCATTGCCAGCATTTGGGGAACAGTATGAAACGCCAGCATCCGTTAGGTATTTACGAGAAAGCCCTGCCCGCTAACCTCACCTGGCCTGAACGACTGGCGCTGGCAAAAGCCTGTGGCTTTGATTTTGTGGAAATGTCGGTAGACGAAACCGACGTGCGGCTGGCGCGCCTGAACTGGAGCAAAGAGCAGCGCCTGTCGCTGGTCAACGCCATGATTGAAACCGGCGTGACCATTCCCTCCATGTGCCTGTCGGCGCATCGCCGCTTTCCGTTTGGCAGTCACGATCCGGCGATCCGCCAGCGGGCAGACGATCTGATTGATCGCGCCATCCAACTGGCAAAGGACGTGGGGATCCGCACGATTCAGCTTGCCGGTTACGACGTCTATTACGAACCCCACGATGATGGCACCGTCGCGCGCTTTGCCGAAGGTTTGTCACGCGCGGTGCAACGCGCCGCCGCGGCGCAGGTGATGCTGGCGGTTGAGATCATGGATACCGAGTTTATGAACGCCATCAGCAAGTGGAAAGTCTGGGAGCAGCAGCAGGCTTCTCCCTGGTTTTCCGTTTATCCGGACGTGGGCAATCTCAGCGCCTGGGGCAATGATGTCACCGCCGAACTGACCCTGGGTATTGATCGCATCGCCGCGATTCATTTGAAGGATACCCAACCCGTGACCGCAAGCTCGCCGGGCCAGTTTCGGGATGTCCCCTTTGGTCAGGGCTGCGTGGACTTTGTCGGCGTATTCCGCACGCTTAAGGCGCTGAACTATCGCGGGTCGTTCCTGATTGAAATGTGGACAGAGAAAGCCGAGGAGCCGGTTGCCGAGATCGTTCAGGCCCGGCGCTGGATTGAACAGAAAATGCAGGAAGGAGGTTTAGTATGAGCATAGCCGCCATGAAAGAGCAGGTGCTGGCCGCCAACCTGGCGCTGCCGCGCCATCAGCTGGTGACCTTTACCTGGGGCAACGTCAGCGCCGTCGATCGCGCGCAGGGGCTGATGGCCATCAAACCCTCCGGCGTGGCGTACGACGGCATGACGGTGGACGACATCGTGGTCGTGGAACTGGAAAGCGGCCGGGTGGTGGAAGGCAGTAAAAAACCCTCGTCGGACACCGCGACGCACCTGGCGCTCTATCGCGCCTTTGCGGATATCGGCGGCATTGTGCATACCCATTCACGCCATGCCACCATCTGGGCGCAGGCTGGCCAGGATCTGCCCGCCTGGGGCACAACCCATGCCGACTACTTTTATGGGGCCATTCCCTGCACCCGGCTGATGACGGAGGCCGAAATAGCCCACGACTATGAACACAATACCGGTGAAGTGATTATTGAAACCTTCCGTACGCGCGGCATCAGCCCGACCGCGATTCCTGCCGTGCTGGTTAACGCGCACGGGCCCTTTGCCTGGGGAAAAGACGCCGATAACGCGGTCCACAATGCGGTGGTGCTGGAAGAGATCGCCTATATAGGGATTTTCTCCCGCCAGCTAACGCCCGGTATTACCCACATGCAACAGCCCTTACTGGACAAGCACTTTCTCAGAAAGCACGGAGCAAATGCCTATTACGGGCAGTAATCCACGGTGGTTATCTTACTCAGCAGGAGCGGTTAACTATGAACAGGTCGTTTCGTCTGACATCCCCTGCCGACCGGCATTATGGTCCGGCGCTTTGGGCAGGGTTTTGGGGCGGCAACGTTGCCAGCTTTGTAAAATGGGGAACGGAGAATCCATTTCCGCCCAGAACGCCTGACAGGGCGATTCCCCCTGCGGAGATGCTGCAGGATATGGGGATCAACGTCAGCAACCTGGTCTATCATTATTCTGGTCACGTGGTGAACTGGGGCGTTGCCGGGGTTCACCACCTGTTCTCAATCGTCTTCGCCCTGCTCTACTGCGCCCTGGCCGAGATCCTCCCGGTCGTGACGCTGGGCCAGGGCGTAGCGTTCGCCCTGCTCATTACCCTGGGCTTTCACGGCGTGATTTTGCCGATGAACGGCTGGGCACCGCCCTTGTGGCACCTGCCGTTAGCGGAAATCGCCTCGGAGACGTTGGGGCATATTCTGTGGATGTGGACGATCGAGATCTTCCGGCGCGCCATGGGCGGGAGCGTCAGTTCGCGCGCGCCCGCGTAGTGCCTGTATCCCCTCAAGTCATCATATTTGTTTAAGAACCCTCTGAAATCCCAACGGCGCACTTCTGAACCTGTGCGCCCAACTTCGTCGATCATCGCCATTTTTTCTGCAAAATCCGGCTATCAGGCAAAACTCTTTTTTCCTGGCTACTAAATGGCGGTTGATAATCGTTAAGGCATTTTTACAATACGGCCTACGCTTAACCCTGACCGGCTCGTTAAGGCGAACGCCGTGATTGAGTAAACTGACAGGCCTGTAACGCTCATGAAAATCGTCTCAATCCAGTATCTGCGCGGCCTGGCTGCGCTACTTGTGGTGCTGGCGCACAACTCATCGCTGTTAGAAAGTCACTGGACCCGGCACATTCCCGGCGCGCTGGGCGTGGACGTATTCTTTATTATCAGCGGCTTCATCATGACGTTTATTACGCATCAGTTTAACGAAGCGCCGACGTCGTTCATGGTGAAACGCTTTTTCCGCATCTGGCCGGTCTTCTTTGTGGTGTGGCTGCTTTCGTTCGTGGTGGTTTATCACGATCGTTCGCTTCAGGAGATGTCCTGTGCGCTCTACTTCTGCCTGCAGGATTACAGCAGCCCCGGGCCGACCTTTGGATTCAGCGCATTAGGTCCGCCGTGGACGCTTTCCTATGAGATCCTGTTCTACGCCGTGTTCACCGTGGCGATGTGCATAAACTATCGCTACCGTAGCTTCCTGTGTGCACTGATTTTCCTCGCCTCCAGCGTGGGCTTTCAGCTGTATTACAACGGCAGTTTTACCTTTTCCTCTCAGGTTTCGCCTGATATGGCAGTGACGCACTGGTGGCAGGCGTGGATCAAACTTATCAGCAATACCATCTGCATGGAGTTTATCTTAGGGATGATGCTGGCTGAATTAATCGTCAGGCAGAAGCTTCCTGAGCTGAATCCTCAGATGCGCAGAATACTGCAGGTGGGGCTGGTACTGGCGTTTGCGACAGCGCTGATGATTGGGCCGCAGCCGTTTGGCCTGTATGGCGGTTTCTGGCTGGCGGCGGCCATTATGAGCATCACGGTGATGCTGGGTTACCGCAAGGAAAGTGGTCATAACCGCACGCTAATTTTCTTTGGCGATATCTCGTATTCGCTCTATCTCATCCACTATCCGCTGATGATACTGCTGATGAACAGCCTGGCGGATAAAGCCTGGACAGACAATCTGATGATTTTCATCCTCTCCATTAGCATCAGCGTGGCGCTGGCCTCCGTGATGTTTTTCTGGATTGAAAAACCCGCCATTAAGGCGGGCAAACGCGTTGCTCACTGGTTATCAACGCCGTTGACGCTGCACAGGCGTTCGTAACCCTTTAAAAGCAGCGGCCGCCTGGGCCACTGCTTCGCCACGATCAGAAGCTCTGCCAGTTATCTTCCTGCGCACCTGCACCTGCCGCCGCAAGCTGGGGACGCTTCAGCACGGGCGCGGCCGTCACGGCGGCTAAAGGCGGCTGAGCGGCGACAACCTGAGCTGACCGGATGGTAAAGGCGGCCACCAGCTGTTGCAGCGTACTGGACTGCTCCGTTAACGAACGCGCAGCGGCAGAAGCCTGCTCCACCAGTGCGGCGTTTTGTTGGGTTACGCTGTCCATCTGATTGACCGCTTCATGGACCTGACCAATGCCCTGCGACTGTTCGCTCGCCGCCACCGCAATCTCATCGACCAGATCGTTTACCTGACGCACGGCATCGTTCATCCGGTTCATATTCTGTCCGACGTCTTCAGCCTGAGCAGCGCCGGTTGCAACGTAGCGCATGGAGGACTCGATCAGTTCTTTGATCTCACGGGCAGAAGAAGAAGAGCGCTGCGCCAGATTACGCACCTCACCGGCGACCACGGCAAAGCCCCGTCCCTGCTCTCCGGCACGGGCTGCTTCAACGGCCGCATTCAGCGCCAGAATGTTGGTCTGGAAGGCAACGCCTTCAATCAACGCAATGATATCGTTGATTTTCGCTGAACTGCTTTTGATATCGGACATGGTGCTCAGCATGGTTTTGACTTTGCCGGCGCTGTCTTCCGAGATTTCACGCGCATTTTTGGACAGCTGACTGGCAAGGCGGGTATTTTCAGCCGTCTGGCGCACGGTTTCGCTCAGTTCAGACATACTGGCCGCCGTTTGCTCCAGCGACGCTGCCTGCTCTTCGGTCCGCGCCGAGAGATCCTCATTACCCGCGGCAATCTGCGACGAGGCCGAACTGACCGAATGCGAAGCCTGCTCAACGGATGACAACGACTGCGCCACATTGCTGACCAGATGATTATAAGCGCTGGCCGTTAAGCCAATTTCATCCCGACGGGTTTCATCCGCCCGCAGCGTCAGATCGAGGCGTTCACTGGCGTTTTCCATGGTGCTGCGGATAGCATTAAGCTGACGACGGATGCTGAAAATGGTTTTCACCGAAAACGCGCCAAGCAGCAGGATAATCAGCAGCGAACCGCCGGACATGCCCCACAAGGTTTGTTGATAAACCTGATTGTTTTGCTGGCTGTACGTGTCACCAATGTCCACATTCAGCTGCAACTGTCGCTTTAACCCCGCTATCAAATCGCGAACAGACTGACCCACACCACTGTCTCCCTGGATCTCGCCCAACGCGATGGCATCATTTTGTGCCCGTGACCCGGCAAAAAAGGTCGGCAGCCTGGCTTCCGCTTCTTTTATCTCCCCAAAGGCTTTTTCGCTCAGGGCCTTGTCTTCAGCACTGGAAATGTCGTGATCAAAGTAATACTGGTTTTGCTTTTTCAGATCCGCAATTACGCCAGCGATATCTTTCTCAAACTGCGCCTGCTTACGTTGATCGGTCGCACTTTGATGGCGATAAAGCAGCAGCGTCAGGGCATTGCTGCTATCGACAAGCTTATTAAGATCGGTAATGGAAGGAATCGTATTTCTCTGCACGTAATCGAAGCGTGATTGAAATCCTGTTACCACCGTGATCGCCACCACAGCCAGAACAGCCAGTGATGCGGCAAGGAGGGAGAAGGTCAGGAAAAGTCGCTGTGTAATGGTCATTGTTTGTTCCGCCTGGTCGTTAAAACGAAAATGCTTTGTGCATTAAATGTACGCACATAAAGACTATCGGCATGTACCTGACAAAACTGAGCGTATTCGTTTAGGTATTGTTTACATTATGTAACGGCACAGCCTGTTTAGCGGCGACAGGAGGAAAAAGTGAGATTGAGAGAGGCTTGCCCGGCGTCAACCGGGCAAGAATGAAGACTTAAAACAGTACCGAATAGTTCAGCCCAAAGGTGCGTCCCCGGCCTTTGTACTGATACAACGACGGCGAGCCATAGGTCGGGCTGTAAAACAGCGGCGCACGTTGTCCCCACACCGTGGTGTAGTCGCGATCCAGCAGGTTCTCGACGCTAAAGCTCAGCTTGCCCACCGGCAACTGGTAGCTGCCGATAAAATCAACGGTGGTATAACCGTCAATTTTGTTGCCGCCGTTATCGGTCAGGTCAAACGACTGCGTGCTTTGCAGGCGCAGGCTCCAGGGATCCGGTGACCAGCCAACATAGGCAGTGGCTTTCGATGGACTGGCATAAATGACATCCCACTTCTTCCAGCCGCCCTCTTTTTTGGTTTCAGACTTCACCAGGTTGAAGTTGACGCCGGTGCTCCAGTTGGTATCGGGGATGAAGTAATCCACCGCACCTTCCACGCCATAAATACGGCGCTTGTCATCGTCCACGTTAATGGTCATATCGCTGCGGTTGACCGAAATCGATTTGTCTGACAGCGAATAGTAGGCGGCTAACTGCGTGCGCAGGTCATTACCGGTGTAACGCCAGCCCAGCTCGTAAGAATCGACTTTGATGCCCTGAAGCTTCGACTGATCGACATTAACGCTGTTCAACAACTGGTAGTTGCCGTTTTGCAGACGATAGGTGCCGTTGCCGTAATACTTGCCCGGATCTGGCAGTTCAACGCCTTGCGAGAAGTTGAACCATGCCTGCTGGCGCTCGGTGATATGCATCAGGATACCGGCGTTGTACAGGGCGTTGTCGTAATCCGTTGAGCCGCCTGGAATCGCATCGGCCGAACGCGCCGTGCCATTAGCAATCGCCTGCTGCTGGGCATAGCCGACAAAGTCGTCCACCTTGTTTTCGGTGTACTGATAACGTACGCCGCCACTCAAGGTGAAGGTATCGTTGATGTCGTAGCTGGACTGCAGGAAAGCCGCCAGGTTAGTAATGTCATAACCCGGATAGCGTCCGGTGGTGTAAATGCTCTGGTTGTTCAGGCCACCCGAGGCGGCCGACTGTGCCAGATCAAAGAACATCTGATTGGAACTAAAGCGTTCATGATCGGCATCAACACCGTAGGTCAACTGCAGGTTGTCGAGCGGTTTACTGGTGATTGCCAGCTTGCCGCCGTACTGGTCAGTGTCCTGTTTAGAGGAAGAGAGGCTGGTCACCCGCCCGCCGGACACCGTTGGGAAGGGATAAAACGCCAGAGACTCATCACGATAGTAGACCTGGCCCACCAACTCCTGCCCCAGGAAATCGGTATTTGAGTACTGCAGACTGACCAGGTGGCGCTCGGTGCCGGGAATACGGTCTGAGTTCAGTCCTTTACTGGTGTAGGCGTTACCGTTTCCGGTCACCGCCGAAAAGTTTCGGCCAAGAAAGAGGCCATAATCGTCATCGCCCTGGCTCTTGTAGTATTGCGTCACCAGCTGCAACTGCTGGTGATCGTCAATCTCAAGCGTGCCGGTGCCCATCACATCCAGACGATCGGAGTATTGCAGGCCCGTCTGGGTGTTATCGAGCAGAACAGAATCGCCGTTGCCGTCATACCAGCCACCAAACTTCTGGTAGGCCACCGACAACCTTCCCGAGGCGCGGTCATTGCCGCCCGAGATCGCGCCCGCGACGCGCTCATCGTGATCTTTACTGTTGTTAAACCCGGTTTTGGTGCCGGTTTCAAACTCAAACTGGGTGCCCGGCTGGCCTTTTTTGGTGACGATATTGATCAGGCCACCGGTGCTGCCCCCGCCGTACAGTGAGGTCGAACCCGAGATCACCTCAATGTGATCGATGTTAAAGGGATCGATCGAATCCAGTTGGCGGCTGTCTGTGCGCGAAGAATTCAGGCGAACGCCGTCCACCAGCACCACTATCGCGCGGCCGCGCATGTTCATGCCGTAGTTGGTTCGGCCCTGGCTACTGACGTCCAGGCCCGGCACCAGCTGCGCCAGCGCATCTTTAAACTCTTTGCCGCCCTGGACTTGTTGCTCCAGTTCGGCCCCCTCAATCACCCAGGTGGTTTGGGCCATTTCTGCCACCGTACGGTGCGTACGGCTGGCCGAAACCACCATGTCATTTTCACTGGTTTGCTGTGCGACCGCGGGTGCCATCATGGCTAACAGCAGCGGATTAAGCAGCCAGATATTCTTGTTTTTAGTTTTCATTTTCGTTCCTGCGTGCGAGGTTAAGGCTTACCCCAAGGACTCGGTATAGTTTTTAATGGACGCAGCGCCGTGCTGCGGTTTTTCCCGGCTGACGCTGCGCCACTGGATCAGGGCGGGCGGCGTGCTGAGATCGAACAAATCACGCCCCAGTGCGCGATTCAGAATACGGGCGGATCGCCACGCCATCAGGCTGAGCTGAGGCTCTGCGATACCGTGGGTTTGCATACTGGCGTTCACCGCAAAGATGTTATTTTCTTTTGGCCCGCTCCACTCAAGCGTGAAGTCCTCACGCACGCTGAACGTGCACTCATCTTTCATGGTCAGGCGGCTCATCAGGGGTGAGAGCAGTTCTGGCAGCGCAGGCCGGTAGCCGGTGGCGAAAATCACCACATCGCATTCGATAAGGTCGTAGCCCTGGTCAAGCTGGTGCTGCAACTGAAGCTGCCAGCCCTGGTGATGACTGTTGAGTTCAATGACCGAGCGGCTCGGCAGCAGGTGCGCATTGCGCGGCTGACGCTGCACTTCAAAGCGATGATACAGCTCGCGATAAATCGTCAGCAGGGAATCTGCCGTGATGCCGTCCGAGGTCATCTTCTGTTCAGCCAGCATTTTCTGTCGGGCAGCCTCGTTCAGACCGACAAAGCTGGAAACGTACTCTGGCGTGAAGTATTCGTTGGCGAAAGCCGCCTCATCCAGGGCGTTGAAATTATTACGGCGCGATACCCAGCTGACCTCAGCCGGTTCACCCCATTCACCCCGGAAGGCGTTGAGGAACAGATCGGCGCCACTCTGACCGCCGCCAATCACCGCCACGCGCTTGCCGCGCAGGTCGGGTTTACGCAGGCTCATTTCGCTGGCGTGGAAGCAGGTGGCGCTGATGCGGTTGACGCAGGGCGGCAGGTAGGGCTGCTTGCCAATGCCCAGACAGATGTTGCGGGCATAGCTTTCCTCACCGTTGCTGTGAATCACAAAGCGTTTATTGGCCTCATCAAAATCAATGCGTTCCACCCTGTGATTAAAGCGCAGGTTCTGCATGCCCTCGGCGGCCCAACGCAGATAGTCGGAAAACTCATCGCGCGAGACGGTACGTAACTCGGTGGTCATGAAGCGGTAAAACTTTTTACGCTTCACCAGATAGTTCACAAAGCTGAACGGGCTGGTGGGCGCGACCGCGGAGACCAGATCTTTTAAAAACGAGGTCTGCATATGGCAGTCAGGCACCAGCATACCGGGATGCCAGGCAAAATCCGGCCGGCTGTCTAAAAACTGGCTGGTAAAGCCTTCCGCTTCGTGTGCCAGCGCCGCGATACTCAGGTTAAACGGGCCAATGCCAACGCCAATAAAATCAACAGTGTTTGTCATGATTCAGTCCTTGGTAACCAGCCACAGCGGGTTTTGCAGATTTTCCAGGTAATTGGGCAACATACGGCTTCCGCCGTCCTGATCGGGCCAGGTGAGTTTTACCGGGTTCAGCACGACACGAATGATTTGTGGCTTGAAGAGTGAGAAAAGCGCAAAACGCGCCGACAGTTGCGGATGGTCCTGCATATAGTCGCTCAACACTGCGGCAAGCAGTTGGTAAAAGCGTCGTTCCGGAACGCCAAGGCGCGCCATTAACGGCGAAATAAAACGCAGGACCGTGACAAAGTGGCCAGTCTGCAAATCATGAATCAAATAGTCAGCACTCAGGCGTGCCGTCACATCGCGGACGTCCTGAGGCAGAGAGTCCATCTCCGGAAAATCGTCCTTTACCAGACGCATATCGCCCTGAAAATCTTTCAGCAATACGCGCTGGGGTACGCCGTCTTTCATCGCCAGCGTAATATTTTGCCCGTGTGCGATCAGCGCCACGCCGTAACGGCATAACAGGTGATACAGCGGCACCACCGCCACGCGGAACATCTGACTTAGCCAGGCCTCGGCGCTCAGGCCCGAGCGGGCAATGTAGGCGCCGATAAGCGGCTGGTTGTTTTCATCGCACTCCATCAGCGTGGCCATCAGAATTGGCGTTTCGTCCGCGTGCAGCCAGCGCGAAGGATTTTCACGCCAGATCACGCCCAGCATTTCCTGGTAGCGATAGGGGGCTTCGGGCAACGCGGCGTAGCCGCGATGGGAAACATAACCGGCGGCCGGTTCGCCCAGGATCACCGCCCCGCTCTGCTGCAGCGTACTGTCCGTGGCAAAGACGTTTTGTAGCCAGCGGGAGGCCAGCGGGCCCGCCGCGATATATTTGCCCGGAATACCGCGATAGCAGGAGGTGTTGTAAATGGTAAGCGGCAGTTTGATATCCAGCCCGCCCTGACGGCTGGCGTTGGTGAGCGTGCGCAGTGACTGTTGCGCCAGCCAGCTATCGCCGAATTCACCCAGCGACAGCATATTGCCCGTGGCCAGATCCGCAACAAAATCGAGCGCGATTTTTTGCTGCCACTGCCAGGGATGTACCGGCAAAGGCAGCCAGCTGTCGTCCAGCCCCTGCGCCTGCCAGACCTCGGTGAACCGCGTATATTCGGCGCTGTCCATCGCAGCCTGCAACAACTGCTGGATGTCCAGCTCGCTGTCGCAGCGCCAGACCATATGATCGCGCTTTACCGCCAGCCAGTGCAGGCGGAAGGTATTCATGTATTCCGGTGCATAGCGCACCAGCGCCTCTTGTCCCCATCCGCGACGGCCTTTATTAAAGGCAAACTTGGGGTGCCCGCTGAGCAGGCACTGCAGGCGGTCGGCATCCATATTAATCAGCGCATCGGCACTCATGCCCTGACGTGCCTGCATAAGCTGAAGATCGCCGCGCAGCGTGGCGTAAAGATCCTGCATATGTTCCGCCACCGTGGCATCGCTCATCGACAGCACCGGCTGTAACTGGCACAGCAGCGTCTGCGCCAGTACCGGCTCATCCGCACAGCGCAGGCTTTGTGCATCAATCCATAACCAGCCCCAGATGCCCCGCTCGGCGGTGAACTGCCATTCGGCACCCGGCAGGCTGATGCAGTAACGGTTGTCGTCCTGCGGCTGGGCCTGAAAGACCTGCTCGTACTCCAGCTCGGCCAGCATTTTTGCCACCAGCTGACGGTTAACCGTTTCCCAGGCGTGCGAATTCATCACAGTCCCACCTCGCTGAAGAAACGGGCGCGCTGGGTCATCACCAGGCGAGAGCGCTTGTGCGGAAAATCGAATTCTTTCACGGTGGTATAGCCCGCAGGTTCAAGGTGACGAAACAGGCGCTGATTATCCGCCCGCGGTTCCAGCACCAGGCGCTGGGTTTGCGGATTATCCAGTAAGAGACAGTGGCTGATGCCGCGCAGCCAGCTCTGCACAAAGTGCGGCCCGCGCCACTGTGGCTCACCCACCAGCAGATGCAAACCGCGATCGTACGGCTGCCAGCTGTAGTGACGTCCGATACGATCTTCCGCCGCCCAGTAAATTTCAAAGTAGCTGAAGGGCTCGTCATCAAAACAGCCAATCAGCGGAAAGGCATAGCTGCTGGTGAGCTGGCGTTCAAGATAGGCGGTCTGAGTGGCCAGCGATCCGCTCTGCTCCCAGAAGTAATCCACGCGCGGATCGTTCATCCAGCGGGTAAACGCTTCGGCATCCCGGGCAGGATCGGCCACGCGGAAGCTCAGCGTTCGCCGTACGCGCGGATCGTAACGGCGATACACTTCGCCATCAGGTCGCGCTGGGCGCTGGGGAAAATAGATCTCACGTTCGTCATCAAATACCATCTCGCCGGAGGCCTGCTGATGGGGAGCTGACAACCACAGCGGCAGTTGCCAGAACGTCTCGCGGTGGACGATATCGCTTTTCAGTGCCGCAAACAGCGCCAGCGCCTGTGGCTCTTCACGCCACTCTGCGAAGGGCAGCACCACGGCAGAAAGCTGCGGGGCAGCGATAAACATCTGATCCAGCGCATCACGCAGCCAGCCTTCGGGCAGTGGACCGGTAAAATGCAGCACCGCACTGTTGTCCTGTCCCCAACCCAGATTCAGGGTTTTTCCTGACTTTTCGCAACGCAGGCCGTGGCCGCTGTGAACAATCGTTGCCTGAGACATTTAGCGCTCCTGAGACAGCAGTGGATTGATGAAGTTGAAGTAGATCACCGACGGATCGACGATGGTGTTTTCATTGTGATCGTGCAGGTAACAGAAGAAGTTACCCTTGACGTTCCAGTGCGGGCTTTCCAGCACGTAATCCAGGCAGCCCTTGTGCGTAACCTCGTTGCGTAGCGCACTTAACGCATCGCGTACCCGCGCCATCAAATGGGTTTCACTGTCCATGCCCGCCGCCCCCAGTGCCGCCGTGACGGCAAAGGTCGAATTCACTAACAGGTAATAGGGGAAGTAGCGCAGCAGCTGCTCGCGACTAAAGACGTTTTCCGCCTGCGCTTCGCCAATCATGTCCAGCCAACCTGCGGCGTGGGGCATAAAGGCGCTGCCCTGACAGTCGCGATAAATCAGACCAACCGGCAAATCCTGCTCCATTTCCACCAGGATATTTTGCTGATGAGCTAACAGCACCAGGCCGTAATCCGCTTCGGCGGTGAACAGGGGTTTCAGCACCTGCTGACAATAGGCGTCGACCCAGGCATGTGCGGCCTGTTTTTCGCTGATGTGCAGACGCTGGCTCAGGCGTTTTACTGCGGCAGACAGCAGTGAGTCGCCGCCGTCCGGCGCGGACTGCGTCAGAGAGACCAGCACGTTGGTCTGGCTCTGCGGCCTGTCGACAATCAGGTTTTCACGCAGTGCGAACAGGCTCTCTTCCATAATCGTGCCCTGCGCATCGCGCAGTCCGGCCCAGCCATCTTCCTGCATCACGCGAAATGCCGGGAAGCGTGCCTGCATGTCCTGCCAGCGTTCGGTCTGCGCCAGACGCGCCAGTCGCATGCCGCGTTTGACCTCTTTGACCGACAGGGTGCGGACGGAGTTTGTCAGCCGCACGCTCAGGGAAAACTTGATCATGTCGCGGCTGGTGGCGCAGTACAGCGAACGCGATGAGGTGGTGGGCAGCCAGGGCGCACCGGCTTCACCCAGGTCAGTAACCAGGCCTTTTTCCACCAGTTGCTGACACCAGGTCTGCTGGAGCAGAGCGTCCGCCTGCCAGGGATGGAGCGGGAACAGCCATTGCCGATCGGTGAGCGCATGCAGTAACTGCGGCGCGTTTTCTGCCACAAAGCGCGTCAGGCGCTGCTGCAACGTCAGCTGCAGGCTGTCCCCCGCCAGCTGGTCTTTATCCACCGCAAACCAGCGTAACGGGAAATGTGGCGCAAAATCAGGCAGGTAACGCTCGGCCTGCTGCTGCGTAAAAGGTTCATGTGATTTGGGTGCCGGATGGAAGGCGTGCCCGACCAGCAAGGCCTGCTCTGCTTCGGCAAAGTTCAGGGCTTTCTCACGCAGGCCGCGCCAGTCGTGGCGGGCAGCCGTTGCCTCAGCGGTATGCGCATGGCTTTCCATCACGCGCTGGTAAAACGCCTCACAGCCGGGAGCGGGGAGCTGTAGCTGATGTTGCAGCTTATCGACAATCAGTCTGGCAACGGTGGCGAACGTCACCGTCTGGCTGCCAAGGTGAGTGACCAGCCGGGCCGGGAAAGCAAACCGGTGATGCTGGGTAGGAGAAAAGTAAGCCACCCTAAAGTGTAGGGCCTTTTCTTCCGCCAACGGAATCACTAACTCGGCGGGTTCACCCTGGCTGAGTCGCCAGTCCTTGGTTTCACGGATCAGAGAATTCAGGAAGCACTGTGCGGCCACATCCCAGGATCCATTGTGCGTCGATTGAATCATTATCAAACAATTTCCAGGCGTTATGATAATGCGAATTCTGCCGATAATAGTTCTCATTATCAACGAAAATTGTTAGAATCGGCGGAATAAATTTTACAAATACATACAACAAAGATACGGGTTAGTAACATCGTGACATCTCTTGAACTGACCGCCACGCCGCAAAAAGCCTTATCTAACTGGCCCTTAGCGATAAGCGCCGGACTGCTGGGCGTCGGACAGAATGGTTTGCTGGTCGCTATCCCGATGCTGGTTGCGCAGACCAGTTTAAGTCTTTCGGTCTGGGCGGGATTGTTAACGCTCGGCTCTATGCTGTTTTTGCCCTCATCGCCGTGGTGGGGAAAACAGATTGCGCGTCTCGGCAGCAAACCGGTCGTGCTGTGGTCACTGGCCGGTTATGGCGCAAGTTTTTTGCTACTCGGCATGGGCTGCACGCTTCTGTCTACGCGGGCGGTTAGTGCGCCGATTGGATTAGGCATACTAATTATTGCCCGGGTGATCTACGGCCTGATGGTGTCGGCGATGGTCCCGGCGTGCCAGGTCTGGGCGCTAAACCGTGCCGGTGAAGGCAAGCGCATGACGGCGCTGGCGACCATCAGCTCCGGGCTGAGCTGTGGCAGGCTGCTTGGCCCGCTGTGCGCGGCCGGGATGTTGGTGATCCATCCCTTGGCACCGCTGGTGTTACTGGTCGTTGCGCCGTTGCTGGCGCTGGCTATGTTGTTGCCGTTGCGCGGTACCGAGCCACAGCCTGCGGTGGCGCGCAGGAATGCCCGCCTGCGCATCGATTGTCTGCCCTACCTGCTGTGCGCTCTGCTGCTGGCGGCCACGGTCAGCCTGATGCAGCTGGGTCTTTCCCCAGCGCTGGCAAGGCCGTTTGGGGGTGATACCGCCGCGATAAGCCACCAGGTTGCCTGGCTGCTGAGCGTGGCGGCGGTTGCCTCACTGGCTGCCCAGTTCACGGTGTTGCGACCACAGTTACTGACGCCGCTTGCGCTGTTGCTGAGTGCAGGGCTGTTGATGTCTCTGGGTCTGGCGATGATGCTGAGCACACCGCTCTGGCTGTTTTACACCGGCTGTGCCCTGCTTTCGTTTGGTGCTGCACTGGGTACGCCTGCGTATCAGCTGCTGCTAAATGACAGGCTGGCAGACGGTGCCGGTGCGGGCTGGATAGCCACCAGCCATACCTTAGGCTACGGATTGTGCGCGCTGCTGGTTCCCCTGGTGTCGCAGTCACAGGGCGAAACAGCGCTGATCGGTGCCGCATTCAGCGCTGCCCTGCTGTTCGTGGCGATGTCAGGTGTGATCTGGCGTGCACGTCGCCGCTCAACCTTATCGGCTCATTAACCAAAAGGAACGACGATGGCTGAAGCCCATAGCTACCGCCTGTTTGACGTAAAACTGGCACGCAAGCGTCATCTTTCTCCCTCAATGCTGAGTCTGGTGTTCAACGGGCCTGACGTGGCGCAGATGAAGTCTGACGCGCCCGATCAGCGGATCAAAATTTTGCTGCCGGCAGAAGATGGCAGCATGCCTGCGCTTCCCAATGATGGCGAGTGGTACCAGACCATTCTGTCGCTACCAAAAGAGAAGCGCCCGCTGTTGCGCACCTATACGCTGCGTCATCTCGATCCTGAGCGCCAGGAGTTGACGATTGAGTTTGTCAGCCATGGTACGGAAGGCCCGGCATCGGCCTGGGCCATCAATGCTGAACCGGGTGACAGCCTGGTGATCGTTGCGCCCAATGCGGCCTGTGAATCTGACAGCGGCGGATATGAATGGACGCCGCCGGATGCGCTGCGTAATGCGTTACTGATTGCCGATGAAACCGCATTACCCGCGGCGAAAGGCATTCTGGAAAGACTGTCTCGTCAGGAAAATCCGCCTCGGGTTCAGGCCTTTTTTGAAGTCCCGGATGCGGAAGACTGCGTCGATCTGCACGCCTATACCTTTGCCGACATCGTCTGGTTGCCGCGAAAACCTGCATTTGCTTCACACGGGGAATGCCTGGTTGAGGCAATAAAATCCCGGGTTAACGTTCCCGATGGCGGCCGCCAGCAGGACGTACAGGAAGAGGCAGAAGGCGAACTGCTGTGGGACCGTGCTCAGGGCCGCAACACGGAATTTTACGGTTGGGTCGCGGCCGAATCGACCGTGGTGAAGCGATTACGTCGCCACCTGATAGGGGAGCGCGGCGTCGATCGCGACGCGATTAACTTTATGGCTTACTGGGCCAAAAAGCGGGCACACTAAACACCGCCTTTGGGTTGGCGCATTCAGGGAAACAGGGATGATTTCTGGACGTTGTTTATGCGAAACGGTCGTTTTTAAGCTGGCTCAACAACCCAGCCATTTTTACCGCTGTCACTGTTCGCTGTGCCGCCGTCAGACCGGTACCGGCCATAACCTGGCCACGCTGGTTCATGCCGATCAGTTTAGCTGGCTGGCCGGTGAAGCCGATATTAGCAGTTGGCGTCGCCCGCAGGGATACCGTAATGACTTCTGCAGGCACTGTGGCTCAACGGTGCCGAACCTGTTGCGCGGCCGCCCCCTGATCTGGCTACCGATTGGGCTGTTAGATGAAGACCTTGCGTTGCAGTGTGCAGGCGATTACTGCCTTGAGGATGCGATGTCCTGGGACATTCAGGAGGTAAAAAACGGATATCCGCACGCGCCAGATTCGCTGGATGCCCTGCTCCTTGCGTTGAACGGTGACAAATAGCCCCTGAAGACGCGTTCCTCATCGCGATCCTTCTGTCACGAACGGGTGGCGTTTTTCAGCAGATCGAGCAAAGTGACAATTTGTGGATCCAGCGTCAGGATGTCTTTCTTAATCAGTAAGTGCAGCGGGGTGGCACGACGAACGCCGTGCTGTAAGGGCAATATTTTCAGTGTTCCCTGCGCCAGTTCATGTTCGATGCGCTCGAAGGGGATCCAGCCATAACCCACCTGGTGCACCACCGCCTCTACCGCCGCCTCAATCGTCGAAAACGACCAGTAATCGCCATTGCTGCTCTCATCCTGCACGGTGAAATGTTCCCGGTCGGCAATGCGAATCAGTGGATACTGTGCCAACCGTTCTTCATCCAGGATGCCGCCATGCTGATGCAAGGGATGGTCGCAGTGCGCCACGGCGACGAAATCCACATTCATCAACCACTCTCCCCGCCCGGCCATATCCTGGCGCTGGGTCACCACCATCACGTCGGCCTCAGCGTAATCGGTGTTGGTTTCCAGCACCTCGGTCAGGTTGATCTGAGTATGAGGATGGCATTTCTGAAACGTCTTAAGGACGGAAAACAGTCGGCGACGCGGAAAGATGCTGTCAACCACCAGATCCAGCTTTGTTCTGACGCCGCTGCGTATTGATCCCGCAAACGCCTCCAGTGAATGAAAAGCTTTCAGTAGCGGGCGCACCTGCGCCAGCAGCAACTCGCCTGCGGGCGTCAGCACCGCCTTGCGCCCCTCTGCATGCAACAGCGTAATCCCTATGCGCTGCTGCAATATCGCAAGGTTATAGCTGACGGATGACTGACTGCGGTTGGTCAGACTCGCCGCTCTGGCAAAACTGCCCTCTCGCACCACCTTGTCTAACAGGCTCCACTGCTCCAGTGTGGTTTTATGCATAACCCATCCAATTTTTGAATCAATTTCATCATAAATTAGCGTTTTTAATTCACAAAGTGAATGGGTAAGCTGGTTCCAATCACAGAGGAGAACAAATAATGAGCAAATTCGACAAACACAATCTTGACGGTTTCATCGGTAAACATCTGGTTTATACCTATGACAATGGCTGGAATTACGAGCTGTATATTAAAAACGAAAACACCATCGATTACCGTATTCACAGCGGCATGGTGGGCAACCGCTGGGTGAAAGACCAGCATGTCTATATCGTCTGCGTCGGTGAAGACATCTATAAAGTGTCCTGGACTGAACCGACCGGCACCAGTGTCAGCCTGATTGCCAACCTGGGCGACAAGCTGTTTCATGGCACCATCTTCTTCCCGCGCTGGGTCATGAATCATCCTGAACGCACCGTCTGCTTCCAGAACGATCATCTGGACGAAATGGCGCAATACCGCGATGCCGGACCGACTTATCCAATAGAGGTTATTGATGAGTTCGCGACTATCACTTTTGTTCACGATGCGGGAAAAAATAACGATGACGTGATTGCCTGCGCGGCGAGTGAATTACCTGCTAATTTTCCTGAAAATTTGAAAAAATAATTAGCGATTAAAGGGGGACTCCCCCTTTTTTTTAAAAAAAAGACCCACACAGCAAATTCGAATTTATTGATCCGCTATTTTTCTTTTTTTAAAAAACCGTCGGCGACATATTTTCTTTCACTCATCATATTTATCCGACCCTCACACTGTTTTATTCTGAGCCATTCGCTTTTCTCCCGTCGCGATAACAACCTGAGGCCCAGAATGAAAATCATTTTGCATGTTCCTGATAAAAACCGCATTGCTCACGCCCTGGCTAATGCTGGCAATCTGCTTAAAGAAGAGGATTTTGACGGGGATATCGCCATCGTTTTTAATGGCGACGCGGCAGGTGATGTAACTGGCAGGACGATTTCAGATGCCCTTAAGAATGCGCCGGGCGTTACGCTGTTACTCTGCAATAACGCCCTACGGGCACAACATATTGACGTCAGCATGCTGCCATCCCACTTTCGCGTCGTTCCAGCCGCCATAACCTACATTATTGAACAACAGTCGCGGGGCGCTTTATACGTTCGCCCCTGAACGGCCTTCACTCCAGGGGTTTACTTTTGGCCAACCACTCAATACCGCGCAGCATACCAGCCCAGTAGAAGCGCGGTAAAAACCAGGCCTTTAGCCACCATGCTGCGCGGCTGGGACGGGCCGAATGGAACGGAAAAGTCGGCAGCAGGCGGTTGCCATAACCAAACTCAGCCAGCACGACTTTGCCTTTCTCCACGGTGAGCGGACACGAACCGTAGCCATCGTAACGCGTTTGCGGGATTGCCCCGTTAACGACCTGCCTCAGGTTTTCGGCCACGACCACGATCTGTTTACGCGCCGCTGCGGCCGTCTTGGCGTTCGGCGTTGAACAGCAATCGCCTAAAGCAAAAATATCGGGCCAGCGGCTGTGCTGCAGCGTTTCTTTGTCGACATCGCACCAGCCAGCAGCATCTGCCAGACCGCTTTCGGCAATAAAGTCTGGCGCAGCCTGAGGCGGGACAACATGGAGCATATCGAACGGCAGGGTAACGTCACGCGTGCTGCCGTCGGGATCGGTGAGAGCAAACGTCGCCTGCTTATTGATTCCATCGACGGCGGTCAGCGTATGTCCAAAATTGACCTGCGCCTGGTATTTCTCCAGACAGGCCTTCAGCGGCGGAACAAATTCGGGCACGCCGAAAACGACCTGACCTGCCAGGCAGAACTGAATGTTGATTTGTGCCAGACGGTCCCGTCGCAGCCAGTAATCGGCGGAAAGATAGAGCGCCTTCTGCGGCGCACCCGCGCACTTTATCGGCATCCCTGGCTGGGTAAAAATGGCTTTTCCCTGCTTCAGGTTTTGCACCAGTTCCCATGTATAGCGCGCCAAATCGTATCGGTAGTTTGACGTGACGCCGTTGCGGCCCAGGGTTTCACTCAGGCCCCTGATTTTATCCCAACGCAGCATCAGACCGCTGGCGATAATAAGATAGTCATAACCTATTTTTTGGGCTGTTGCTGTTTCAATATATTTCAGATGCGGTGAAACATGCGTCACGGCATCGTGAATCCAGTTCACGCCTGACGGAATAACGTCACTCATGCGTTTTCGGGTTTTTTCAGCGGAATATAATCCGGCCCCCACCAGGGTCCAGGCCGGTTGATAATCATGTTCTTTCTTTGGCTCAATTAGCGTTATTTTGATGTTTTTAATGCGTTTCTTAATACTTGCGATGACGCCAATTCCAGCTGAACCACCACCAATAACAACAAGATGCGGGTGATGGAGATTATTTTTATCATTCATGCAGGCCTCCCTTTCATTTAAAACTAGTGGATAGCACGGCAGAGATAAAGCAAATCAATAGACTTTAAAGTTATAAAAAAAACCCCTTATAATATTTAGCTATATGATATAGCAAAAAGAAATAATGAGTTGACAGTCATTTTTACGATCTCTTTAATAGCGTAAAAATAGCGCCAGGAATGAAAATGATCATTCAGGAATTCACCCATTTTTCAGCCCTCACGGTGAGCCTGTTAATTATTACAGGCATCGCCGTAGGTTTTTTTCTGGCGCTGACCGGCGGCGGCGGATCGGTTATGTGCGTGCCGTTGCTGCTGTATCTGGTAAAGGTGCCCGACACGCATTGGGTCATCGGCACCAGCGCCATTGCGGTGGCGTTCAGCGCCCTGATCAATCTGTTTGCCCATAGTCGTAAAGGCAATGTCAGATGGGCAACGGGTGCGAGAATTTCTCTTGTGGCGGTCTGCGGCGCACTGCTCGGAGCCGAACTGGGAAAAATCGTCAGTGGACAATACCTGCTACTGCCGTTTTCCCTTTTGATGTTCACCGTGGCGCTGATGATGCTGAGAAAACAGTCCCCTGTGCCCGGGGCTTCCGCGCCAGACAGGTACTTTGCCCCCGCTATCGTCTGGGGAAGCGTACTGCTGCTGGGCACACTGGCCGGCTTTATGGGCATTGGAGGGGGATTTTTGGTGGTGCCCGCGCTTGTCTGGTTGTTCCGCTTTCCTGTGGTGGAGGCAATAGCAACCTCGCTGATGGTGGTGTTCGCCATGGGGATTTCGACCAGCGCAAGCTATGCCCTGGCGGGCAAAGTTTCTGTGGTGATGACGAGCTACCTCATTGCTGGCGGCCTGCTGGGCGGCTTAGTCGGTGTCGCGGTGGCCAGCCGGCTGAAAAACAATGCGCGCGCGATCAATGCCGTCTTTTCAGCCATGTTGATCGTAATGGCCAGCTACATGTTGCTTAAAAATCTCTGAATAAACGGGAACAGGTTATGAATATCCGCCATTTTAATGCGCAAATCGCGTTTTCCGATGCACCACGTGCAGAGGATTTCAGCCAGTTGCACCAGTGGGGCTTTGAGGTTGTGATTAATAATCGGCCTGATGAGGAAGAAGGCCCCTTTCTGCCTCATCAGCAGGAAAAGGCGCTGGCTGAGCAACTGGGCATGGACTATGTCTATATGCCCTTCACCTTTGACACGCTGAGCTGGGAAGCGGTTGAGGCTTTTCATCGTCGGATTAAACGCGGTGCAAAAATCTTTGCACACTGTCGGAGTGGTGCGCGATCGCTTAGCCTGTTTTTACTGCATGAGTTGCGCGAAGGCCGGATAAATGAGGCCGAATTTCGGGCTACCTGCCAACAGTTTGGTGCCGACGCCGATAAGCCCCTGGCCTGGTATGCAAACAGGCTGCGCCATCCGCCTCAGGCAGAGGTGTACCATTTCTATGAACCGGAGAGCGGGAGCCTGCAATATGTGATTGCTGACGGACAAACCCGGCGCTGCGCCATCATCGATCCGGTGCTGGACTTTGATCGCCGCTCGGGAGCGGTATCCAGTCAGCAGGCCCAACGCATTCTGGATTTTGTTCAGCAAAAAAACTGGCAGGTTGCGTGGGTTCTGGATACCCATCCTCACGCCGACCACTTCTCTGCCGCCGCCTGGCTGGCCGGGAAAACCGGTGCGCCTACCGGCATCGGTGAAAAGGTCACTGAGGTGCAAAGGCTGTGGCAAACTCTCTATAACCTGCCCGGCCTGACGCCCGCTGAGAAAATCTGGGACACCTTATTCAGGGACGGCGAGGTGTTTTACATCGGCAATCTGCGGGGTGAAGTCATTTTATCTCCCGGCCACACGCTGGCATCGGTGACCTATCACATCGCCGACTGTGCCTTTATCCACGACACGTTTTTTATGCCCGACAGCGGCACAGCGCGGGCTGATTTCCCCGGCGGCAGCGCTGCCGTATTATGGGACAGCCTGCAACGCATTCTGCAGTTACCAGACGACACACGTTTATTTACCGGTCATGATTATCGCCCTGACGGGCGCGACGTGCAGTTTGAAAGCACGGTACGTGAGCAGCGGGAAAACAACCCGTGGGTGGTTGATCAACACCAACAGAGTTTTATTGCCCGGCGGCAGCAGCGTGATGCCACGCTTCCGCTGCCAGAACTCATGCTAATGGCTCTGCAGGTGAATATTCACGGCGGGCGATTACCTGAACCCGAGAGCGACGGCGAGCGCTATCTGAAAATCCCGCTAAACCGCTTTTAACGCAAGACGTAAGCACTGCACTGAGAAGGGTGGATAATGCATATTGACCTGATTCATTTTACACCGCTGCAAAGCCTGGCAGGTGGGCTGCTGATTGGCGCGGCGGCGGGCATGCTGGTGCTGTTTTGTGGCCGCATAGCCGGTATCAGCGGCATTCTGGGCGGTCTGCTTAAACGCTGCTCATCAGACAAGCCCTGGCGGCTGGCCTTTATTGCGGGCCTGGTCCTGTCGCCGCTGGTGTTCCAGCTGTTCAGCGCCCTGCCCGCCATTGAAACGGAAGCGTCATGGGGACGTCTGGTACTCGCCGGCGTACTGGTGGGATGGGGTGTTCGCCTGGGCTCGGGCTGCACCAGCGGTCACGGCGTATGTGGATTATCGCGGCTGTCACTGCGCTCACTGGTGGCGACGCTGGTCTTTATGTTAACCGCCATGCTGACCGTTGGCGTGATGGGCCACGGGTGAATATCAGGAGGAACAATGGCCGTTTTATTTTCGCTGCTTAGTGGGCTGTTATTTGGCACGGGCTTAATCGTCAGCGGCATGGCGAACCCGGCCAAGGTTCTGGGGTTTCTGGACATTACCCGCGCCTGGGATCCCTCTCTGGCGCTGGTGATGGGCGGCGCGATTACCGTCGGGCTGGCGGCCTTCTGGCTGGCCTCCCGACGTGAGCGTCCGGTCTTTGACGAAGCCTTTCATCTGCCCGGCCAGCGCGCGCTGGATAAAAAACTGATCGCAGGGGCTATGCTGTTCGGGATCGGCTGGGGGCTGGCAGGCATCTGCCCCGGTCCGGCGCTGGTGCTGCTCGGCGGCGGCGTGCTTAAGGGCGCCGTGTTCCTGATCGCCATGCTGGCAGGCATGCTGCTCTTTGAGTGGCTCGACAGCCGCACCGCCTCACTTTCATCACGACGTTAAGAGACAGGGATTAATGAAAACGTTCAGGATACTGCTTTCCGCACTGCTGTTGAGCAGCACGACCTAGGCGGCTACGCTGCCCGCTCCCATCCAGCAAATTGAAAAGCAGGGCGTGGAAATCATCAAACCTTTTAAGGCACCCGGCGGGGTTCAGGGCTGGCTGGGGCAATATCAGGGAACCGGCGTCACCCTTTACCTGACGCCAGATGGTCAGCATGCGATTTCGGGCTATATGTATGACGCGCAGGGCAATAACCTCAGCGAAAAAATCATCAATGATGAAATTTATTTGCCCGCCGGACGTGCCATGTGGAAGCAACTGCAGGCCATGCCGGGCATCAAGGAGGGAAGCGCTGAAGCCCGCTGTCAGGTCGTGGTCTTTGCCGATCCGTTCTGCCCATACTGCCGGACCTTCTGGCAGCAGGTGCAACCGCTGGTACAAAATAACGCGCTCAGCATCAAAACCCAGCTTGTGGGCATTCTTAAGCCCGAGAGCGGACGCTACGCGTCAGCCATTCTCGCGGCGGCCGATCCTGCTAAAGCCTGGCAGGATTTTGAACGCTCGCAGGGTAAAAATAAGCCGGCCTTCCCGGACAGCACGCCGCGCGCGCTGTTTGATCAGATTCAGCATAACCAGGCGCAGATGCAGGCGTTAGGGGCCAACGGCACGCCCGCTATCTACTACCTGAATCATGAACAAAAGCTGCAACAGATTGTTGGCCTGCCTGATAAACAGCAGATGGCCGATTTAGCCGCCTGCCGGTAAGCGGCGTTAACGCGCCAGAGATGAACGGTAGCGCAGCCTGGCGGGCAAGATAATCTGTTTGTCCGCCGGTTCCTGCCCCTGGATCATTTGGCTAATCACGGAAAAGCACTCCTGCGCCAGGCGCGGTACGTCCTGTTCTACGGTATCGATATGCAGTGACAGCGAATCATACAGGTAGTGATCGTCGAAACTGGCTATGTGAATATCACTCTCCAGCAGATGGTGCTGGCTCATATAGCGCAGCACCCCTTCCAGCAAACCGCAGGCGGCGGTAAACAGCGCCTTAGGTGGCCTGCCAAGACGGGCGCACAGGGCCGCAAACATTTCATAGCCGCTGCTGGGATGGTAGTTACCCTGAATAATCCATTCCGGCCGGGGACTTACCCCCGCCCGCGCCAGCCCCTGCATAAAGCCGGCCAGGCGATCTTTGGTCGGCGACAGTCGTGGCTGCCCGCCCAGGAAATAGACCTCATCGGGATGAGCTCGCGCCAGGCGCTCTACCAGCTCGGCGGTCGGCGTAATCGAATCGGTGATCACCAGCGGCAAACTGCTGTTATTCACGTGGCGGTCAAACAGCACGACCGGCAGCTGTTCGCTCAGCTTCAGATAGTCGCTGTCGCTCTGCTGACTTGAGGCGACGATCAGCCCATCAACCTGACGCGAGACCAGGTTGTTAACCACCAGCGTTTCCTGGCTGGCATTTTCATCGGTACAGGAGATCAGCAGCTGCAGCCCGGCTTCACGGCAAAGGTTCTCTAGCGCGTGAGAGAAAACGGCGAAACCGTAGTTAGTGATCTCCGGCACCACCAGCCCCAACGTATGGCTACGGTTTTCGCGCAGCAGACGGGCATGGATACTGGGCAGATAATGATGCTGTTGCGCAAGAGACATCACGCGTTCGCGCGTCTCTTCTGCCACGCGCAGCTCTTTACCGCGCCCGTTGAGCACCAGGCTGGCCGTGGCTTTTGACACCCCGGCCAGCGCAGCGATATCACTGATGGTCACGCGCTTTGTTTTTTTCACGTCGGTGCTTCGTTTAAGGAAACAAGGGCTTATTCTACCATGCAGGATCGTAACGACCAGTAGCAGGCAGTGACTTCTGCGCTGCCGCTCAGGCGTAAACGGGCCGGATGCTGCGGGAAGTAGCGGCTACTCATCACGCCTTCGCCGTCATTGATAAAAATCTCGACGCTGGAGTGATCGCACAGAATATGCAGTTTGCGCGCGCTGCCGCACCAGTGACGATAAAGCCATTCGCCGTTTTCCAGACTGCGGCGTGCCAGACACAGCGTCTCCTGATGCCAGCTCAGCCGGAGCGTATCGGCAAAGTCCAGCGTGATATCGCCGTCGGACGTCAGCACCAGCTCAAGACGTCGGGCCGCCATCTCCGGTGCGCCATCCGCAGGCCCGCGATAGCGTTGCTCGTCCAGCCGCAGCGCCTGCAGCTCGGCCACCGGCTGCTGATAAAGCCGCCCGTCCCGCTCGGTCAGCTCACGTATACAGGTCATCTGATGAATCCAGCCAAACGCTACGGTGGGCTGGCGCATTTCTTCGCCGTCCGGCACGCCCATCCAGCCCACCAGCAGCCTGCGCCCGTCTTCGGTCAACGTGGTCTGGGGCGCATAGAATTCAAAGCCTGCATCCAACTCATGAAAGGCACCGTGTGCATAATGGACGTTTCCATAATCCAGTGTGCCGCTCAGGTAGGCGCTGGGATGGCTGTTAAGAAAGCGCTTCGCTTCGCGAGGAATGCCCTGCGGGCAGCAGATCAGAAACGTCGAGGCTCCCAGAGTGAACATGTCAGGGCATTCCCACATATAGCCCGCCGCGCCTAATCCGCCCAGGCCACTTCCCGCTATTTCGCCCAGATTCTCCCAGTGGTGCAGATCGCTTCCGCGCAGTAACAGGACTTTGCCCTGTAACTGCGTGTCCTGCGCGCCCAGCACCATGTACCAGTACCCGCCATGCCGCCAGACTTTAGGGTCACGGACATGACCGGTGTAGCCTTCAGGCAGCGGGATAACCGGCCCCAGCTTGTCGAATCCGCCCTCACTGTTCTGCACGGCCAGGCACTGCCAGGCGGTACGTGAGCCGTCCTCAAATTTTACATTCCCCGTGTAACACAGGGTAAGCTCGCCCTTGTTGTCCACCGCACTGCCGGAATAGCATCCGCTGCGGTCATACTCTTCATCGGGCAACAGCGCGACCGGCTCGTGTTCCCAGTGCAGTAAATCGGCTGAACGCCAGTGGCCCCAGCATTTGTGCTTGTGCTCGCAGGCCAGGGCATTCCACTGATAGAACAGGTGGTACTGTCCGTTGAAATGGATAAAGCCATTGGGATCGTTAAGCAGCCCGGTAACCGGCGCCAGGTGCCAGCCCGGATAGTGGCTGTCCTCCTGCGCCCTGGGCTGGCCTTTCATTACCGCCTTAAGCATGGCGGGCAGCAGGTTTTTCAGGGCCATTATTCAGAATCCGTTTTGTACTTGAGCAGGAAAGCGATGACAAAGGCGACACTAAAGGCAATCACCATACCAATAATATAATTCAGCAGCGAGCTGGCCTGAACAATGGCCATGCCGGGTAAGCCAGTCAGCCCCACTGCGGTCATATAGACCTTAACGGAAACCACCCAGGCGCCGCCGATGGCACCCCCGACCAGTCCGGCAATAAACGGCTTCATAAAGCGCAGGTTGATACCAAAGATGGCGGCTTCGGTAATGCCCAGCAGGGCCGAAAAGGCTGAAGGTAAAGTAATGGCTTTGATTTTAGGATCCTTGGTTTTAAACCACACCGCCAGACAGGCACCGCCCTGCGCCACATTGGCCATCGCCCAAATCGGCAACAGGAAATTGACGCCGATTGAAGGATTACCCAGCAAGCCTGCTTCAATCGCGTGGAAACTGTGGTGGACGCCAGTAATCACAATAACCGAGTACAACCCGCCAAACAGTAATCCGGCCAGCCAGCCTGCATGAGCAATCAACGTGCTAAGCACAAAGGAGATGCCGTCACCCAAGGCACGCCCCGCCGGACCAATAATCAGCAGCGCCACAAAGCCAGAAATAATCACGGTGAGGAACGGCGTCAGAATCAGGTCGAGCGCGTCAGGGATGATGCGCCGTAACTGTTTTTCCAGCAGGCTCATAAACCACACGGCCAGCAACACCGGAAACACCGTGCCCTGGTAGCCGATCATCGCGATTTCTATCCCAAAAAAGTTCATGGTGTGGAACCCGGACGCCACGCCCCAGGCATTGGTCAGCGCCGGATGGGTCAGGATGCCGCCCAGCGTCGCCCCCAAAAACGGGTTACCGCCAAACTCACGTGCTGCCGTAAAGCCGATCAGGATCGGCAGAATAATAAACGCCGCCGAACTGCACATATCCAGCATGATATACAGGGCATTTTCCGGGTTCACCCAGCCATAGGTTTTGACCATGCCCAGCAGGCCCATGAGCAGGCCGGACGCGACAATGGCCGGAATAATCGGCACGAAAATATTCGAGAGCAAACGGGCGATGCGCTGGAAAGGATTGAGCTTGCGGGCCGCGATATCGGCGGCTTCAGATTTACTTGATTCACTGATCCCGGCTTCGGCGACAAAGGCGGCGTAGACTTTGTTGACCACCCCGGTGCCAAAAATCACCTGCAGCTGTCCGGCATTACGGAAACAGCCTTTTACCCCGTCGATTTTACCGATCGCGCTGGTATCCGCTTTGGCGTCATTGACCAGCACCAGCCGGAGCCGGGTCGCGCAGTGCGCCGCGCTGGCAATATTCTCTTTGCCCCCCAGCAACGGCAGCAATGCACGGGAGATTTGTACGAAATCCATAAAAAACCTCTGTTTTATCGTGTGATAGTGTCGGCCCGGCTGAAACGGCCCCGCAGGGCCGACTGATCAGAACCAGGTTTCCATTTGTACGCCGAAGTTCCACTCACCGCCCGCTTCAAAGCCGCTGCTGCCAAAGGCATCACCGCGCGCGTAGTTATCCAGTCGGTGGTCCCAGTCCATCCAGGTGGCAAAAAGGCGAATTTCCGGACGTTTGAGGAATTCACCCACGTTGCTGGCCTTCAGCGTAGGCGCAACGGTCAGTTTGTAGAAATTACCATTGACCGCACTGCGCTGATTAAAGCCCTCTGGCCGCAGATCCATATACTGATAGGTGGCTTCGTACTGCATTTCAAAGTTCTCGGTCAGCCCCTGAATCAGGCGCATGTTGGCGGTGGCCCACTGATAGCTGTCGCCTTTGACGTAACGATCCTTACTGCTTTGCGCCAGCACCGCCGGGGCGATATGCCAGCCGCCGCCCAGCGGGGTAATCCCATAGCTGGCCAGCCGCCAGGTATCGGCATCCGGTAACAGTGCCCCGTCTGAACCGATGGCTTTTACCTCTGCACCTAAGCCGTGACCGTACAGCACGGCTGTCTTCGCTGAGCCTTCGCGCAGGCCATAGAAGCTGTCGTTATGCAGTCCCACCAGCGCATGTAACCCGGTGTTCGCGGCATCCCCCTTCACCTTCAGGCCGTTCACATCCAGCCGGTCGTCGTTATCTTTCGCCCGCATGCCGCTCAGCATCAGCTGGAATGGACCGTAGAAGTTGTTAGCCGTCAGAATAGAGTTCTGTGCGGTGTTGTCGTTGTTCTCGATATCGCCAAAGGTTCGTCCGTAAAGCGACAGGTTGCTATGGGCCTGATCGCTCCACTTCATGTCGTAAATACCTGCTCCGGTACCGGCGAGAAACACCACATCGGAGTCGATCCAGTGGATATCGAAATTATCCCGGTCAAAGCGTTTACCCGCCCAGACGGTCGTGTCTTTGAACGCGCCGGTGAAGGTCGGGAGCTGGCCCAGCTCGACAAAAGCCTGACGCAGATTGAGGTCGCTGCTGGATGCCGTCCAGTCGTTATAGGTGCGCTGACCGTCGGCCAGCATCGCCTTGAAGCGGGTTGTTGCGCCGTTTTCCAGCGTTTGTTTATGTTCCAGATTCAGCTCAACATAGGTATCAGGTTCGTTACCTAAGCGCCCGACGTGCCCGCCGGTTTCCCCGGCAGGCGTCACGGTCGGGCCGCCCTGAGTTTTGGTCGCCGAGCTGTTCATCAGTAGCCCGGAACGGGCATAGCCGTGAAATTCGAAGCCGTCTTCACTGCTCGCTTTCTGCTCCAGCTTCGCCGTACGCTGTTCAACCTGCGTCGCGGTGGCCTGACTTTTCTGCTGTGCGCGGGCAAGCTGCTGCGCCTGTTTTTCTGCGGCTTCCGCGCGATTCTCTGCCGCCTTCGCCCGCTGCTCAGCGGCCTGTAACCGCTGCTCCAGTGCCGCCAGCCGGGCTTCAATACTGCTCATGCTCGGTTCTGCTGCCAGAACCGGCCCCGCGCTCATCAGCAGCCCAACGGTTATGGCAAGTGCCTTTTTATTCATCGTTTTACATCCCAGAAAAAGTAACGGTAGTGATGCTGTCTTTTGCTAAACCGGTTTAGTTTTCGGATGATATTCATCGATGTATTTTCAGGCAAAATAATTTGCTAAACCGATTTTATGAATGTGAGACAGTTCGCAAAACCAAGCGGCGACGAGGCGAAAAGGGGGAATGACGTGATGAAAAAAACGCGGTTGGCCAGCAGACAACCGGATGCGTCATGACGCCAGTCCGGTTGTCTTGAGGAAGGAATCAGGCAGCCTGACGACGTAACAGCGTCAGCGGTCCCGGCCCGCTCAGGGTGAAAACGGAGATCAACGTAAAGGCCATTGCAATAGAGCCCAGCACCAGATAGGCGCCATGGAAGCCAATACTTTCATACATGTTACCCGCCAGAACCGACATGAATATCATCGCTAACTGTTTGAAGAAGCAGAAGCACACCAGATAAATGGTGGCGGAGAAGCGCACTTCAAACTGGCTGGTGATGTATTTAAAGCAGCCGACAATCAGGAAAGGGATTTCAAACATGTGCAGCGTTTTAAGAATCACCACTTCCACAGCCGTGGTGGCAAAGGAGGAACCGATAATACGCACGGACATGATCATGCCTGCCAGCAGCAGGGCGTTTTTGCCGCCAATGCGGTTAACGATCAGCGGCGCAAAAAACATGATGGACGCGTTCAGTAATTCACCCAGGGTGGTCACATAGCCAAACACCCGCGTACCCTGTTCGCCTGTGGCAAAGAATGAGGTAAAGAAATTAGCGAACTGCTGGTCGAACACGTCATAGGTACAGGACACGCCGACAACATACAGGGATAAAAACCACAGTTTTGGCTGCCTGAACAACTCCAGCGCCAGCTTCAGGCTGAACGCCGAGTGATTCGCTCCCACCGCCTGCGCAACCGTCGCGGATGACGATGTGCTGGTACGGGAGAAGAACAGCAGCAGCGCCAGAATCACGGCACAGCCCGACCCCAGCCAGAACACAAACTGGTTATTGATGGTGAACATGATCCCGACGATGGAGGCGCACAAGGCCCATCCCACACAGCCAAACATGCGCGCCCGGCCAAATTCAAAATTGCTGCGGCGGCTGACTTTCTCAATGTACGCTTCAATCGCGGGCGCCCCGGCGTTGTAGATAAAACCCAGGTAGATACCGCCAACAATCGAGCCCGCCAGAATATTCATCTGTAATAGCGGCCCAAAAACGTAAATAAAGAAAGGTGCGAACATCACCAGCATACCGGTGATAACCCACAGCAGGTGTTTGCGCAGGCCGAGCTTATCGGACAACAGGCCAAACAGCGGCTGAAACAGCAGAGAAAACAACGAAATACTGGCAAAAATAATGCCGGTATCCCCTTTACTGATATGGTTAATATCATGCAACCAGATGGGGAAGAACGGGAAATAGGCACCCATGATGAAAAAGTAAAAGAAGAAGAAAAAACCAAACAGCCAAAAATTCGTGTTTTTTAAATAGTACATATTGGACGTCCTTACGCGAGAGTCAGGCAGGCGCGAGCCTGCCTGCTCATTATTTTTGTTGCCCCCAGATAAACTGGTAGCTGTAACGTCCTGCACTGAGCAGGAATTCCGGTGATACCGACGGGCTCCAGGAATCGTCTCCGCCGACGCCCATGTGGAAGCCATCAATATTGAGCCACGTGCCCGCCTCAGGCCGTAACAGGTGGCGATGGCAGGTTTCCATCAGCTGTGTCTGGCTGTAGCGACTGATGTTGAACTGGAAATCGCCACGCCACTGGTGCGCACCATAGTTGAGTTCACGCGTGCCGCAGCGCAGGCCGTTTTCGGTGGGGAAGACGTACGGGGTGTACATTTCACTCAGCGGTAAGTCCCAGCGGTCGAAACAGGCCGAGGTCAGGCGATCCGGGTAATTTTCATGCGGCCCCAGGCCTAACCAGTTCACTCGCTCGACGATCTGGGTGAGCTGACAGCTCATACCGATGCGTGCCGGATAAGGCGTGCCGCTCGCGATCTCCACGTTGACCGTCACCGCCATCTCGCCAAATCCATCAATACGGTAGGCTTTACGGCTGATAAACAGCGTTTTGCCCTGGAACTGCCAGGCATGGACGGTGTTGATCAGGACGGCGTCGGAGAGCGCTTCGGCGGTGCACTGCAGGGTGGTGACCTCAGACTGATAATGCCCCGCCGCTTTCCAGCGCTCTACCCAGGCATTAGGGTCGATGCGCGTGACTTCGCTGACGCCGATATCGTTATCCAGCGGCGCACGGGTAAACTGATCGCGCAGCGGCGACAGGAGCTGCGGCTGATCGTCGATCCAGTACTGCGTGAGCACGCCCTGCTGACGGCTGAATGCCCAGCGCTGGTTGTTCACCGCCACGCTGAAGGTGTCTTCGCCGCAGCTGAGCTGTGGCGCACTCGCCGCCTGAGGCGGCAGGGCCACATTCAGGATCGCCTCCAGTGGCCACTGCTGCCAGGCGCTGATATGACCGGCTTCTGACCAGGCCGTCGGCTGAGGCTGTTCCACCCGCACCGTCAGCCAGAGCTGGCCTGCAGATTGCGGCAGCGGCACCTCCGGCAGTGCGATCTGCTGGCGGCCCTGTGGCGCGATATCCAGCGTGACGTCACCGGCGGCCAGCAGGTTGCCATCCTGAGCCACCGACCAGTGCAGGATTTCATTATCACTGTGGCGGAACAGGTATTCGCTGGTCACTTCCAGCGTGCGCTCGCTGCCCGGTAGCAGCCTGAACTGGAAAAACTGCTGCGCATGGCGGGCTTCATAGAGCGAGGGATGGGGCGTCCGGTCGGCAAAGACCAGCCCGTTCATGCAGAACTGGCGATCATTAGGCGTATCACCAAAGTCGCCACCGTAGGCAGCCCAGGGTTCGCCGTTATCGTCATATTTTATGAGCGACTGATCGACCCAGTCCCAGACAAAACCGCCCTGCAGGCGCGGATACTGACGAAATGCCTGCCAGTATTTCGCGTAGCCACCAAGGCTGTTTCCCATGGCATGAGCATATTCACAGAGAATAAGCGGACGCTGCTCGCCTGGCATAGACAGCCATTTTTTTATGGACCATTTTGGCACGGCCGGAAAAGGTTGATCCTCATCGACCCGGGCATACATCGGACAGATAATATCGGTCGCTGCGGTATTGGCCCCACCACCTTCGTACTGAACCGGGCGGGAAGGATCTTCACTTTTCAGCCAGCGGTAGAGCGCATCATGGTTAGCACCGTGGCCCGATTCGTTACCCAGTGACCAGATAATAATACAGGGGTGATTTCGATCGCGCTGCACCATGCGCGTGACGCGCTGGCTCATGGCGGGAAGCCAGACGGGATCGTCGCTCAGGCGATTCATCGGCACCATGCCGTGCGTTTCGATGTTGGCTTCATCGACGACATACAAGCCGTAGTGGTCACACAGGCTATACCACAGGGGATCGTTAGGGTAATGGGAGCAGCGCACCGCGTTGAAGTTATTCTGCTTCATCAGCAAAATATCCTGCACCATAGTGTCACGATCCATCACCTGACCGCGTTCAGGATGATGCTCGTGGCGATTAGTGCCGCGGATGAGCAGTGGCTGACCGTTGAGCAGCAGCAGGCCATTTTCGATGCTGACGTGACGGAATCCCACGTCGCAGGCCTCCGCCTCAATCAGCGTACCGTCCGTCCGGTGTAACTGCACAACCGCCCGGTAGAGATGCGGCGTTTCCGCACTCCACAGCGCAGGGTTGGCAACGTTGATGCACAACGTTGTCCGATCGCGCCACGCGCCGCGCTCGTCAATAATCGCGCTGCCCAAGGGCGACGTCGCTTCTCCGGTTAGCGTGTCACCCGTGAAGAGCTGCACGCTGACCCGTAAATCGTCATCCAGTGCTCCGGCGACCCGCACCTCAGCTTCCAGCCGCGCACGACTGAAATCGTCATTGAAATGCGTACGAATGTGCAGATCGCGAAGATGGCTGGCAGGCTTATGCAGCAGGGAAACATCGCGGAAAATACCACTCATGCGCCACATATCCTGATCTTCCAGATAGCTGCCATCGCTCCAGCGCAACACCATCACCGCCAGGCGATTTTCACCTTCGCGCAGAAATTCGCTCAGATCAAATTCAGACGGCAAGCGGCTGTCCTGCCCGTAGCCCACCCAGCGTCCGTTGCACCACAGATAGAAGGCTGAATTCACGCCGTCAAAAATAATTCGGGTTTGTCCATGTTGCAGCCAGTCTGCCTCCACATTAAATGTGAGCGAATAACATCCTGTAGGGTTTTCAGCCGGAACGCGCGGGGGATCAATCGGAATGGGATAGGTAACATTGGTGTAAATCGGAACATCATAGCCCTGCATTTGCCAGACTGACGGCACGGTAATCGTCGCTGCCGCCTGCAAATCCTGGGTGCGCCAGCTATCCGGCACCGCCTCGGGCGCAGGGAAAAAGGCAAACGACCATTCGCCGCTCAGGCTTTTACGCTGCGCCGATGGCGTGTTGTTATGGGCCGCCTCAGCGCTGCGCCAGCTGTAAAACGGTGGATGGGCTTCCAGCCGGTTATGTTCGCTGACGCCGGGGTTTTCCCAGTCGCGCCGGGCGAGTACGGCCGCTAATGAATCTCTGTCCAGGGTCATGGCAGTCTCCTGCGTAAAATTGTTATCCGCTCACATTAAGATGACATTACGAGGCAGGAATGGGCATGTAAAGCAACGAAGGGCGAATGAGTGAACTGCCTCACAGCAAAGCAGGATCGGCAGTGACATTTATGATCGAGGTCGCTGTCTTGCCGGCCCCGCTCAGGATGCGCGAACGGGGAGCGCTGACAACGGGCGGATGGCCGCGGGAACTGATCAATGCGCGAAAAGGCTCGGCATGTTTGGGCAACAGTAAAGCCTGAGTGGCGGTGACAGACAAAGCCCGACCACGCTTTATGCCAGCCGTCAGTTCACCCTGAGCGGCCAGGTCATCAGCGTGGACAGGTGCCGATCGCTCTGCCCGGCCTGAGGTAACGGGCGCTGTAACCTTGAGTGATGACAGGCCCGCTGGATGAGCGGCTGAACCCGTTCGGCGCTGCACCCGCTGACTGACCGGACACGGGCGAGGGTTGCCGGTCAGTGCATCGTGGCGTTATCGGGATATCATCCTTCAATTTGGTGACGGTAAGGCAACGCGGTCATCGCCCCTTTTGCCGTCGTCGCCAGCGCCCCACACTGCTGTGCGCTGCTGAGTCGTGCCGCCAGCCCGGCCTCATTCGCGGGCATCCCCTTCTCCGCCAGCCCCCATAGCAGCCCGGCGACAAACGCATCCCCTGCGCCGGTAGTATCCACGCTCACCACAGGCAGCGTGGGATAATGATAATGTTTACCCTGATGCCAGACTTTCACGCCGGCCTTGCCCTGGGTGACCATCAGCAGGCTAATTGCAAAGCGTTCCGCCAGCGCCTGCATGCTGTCAGCGTGTTGCGCCGCCGGAGTCAGAAAAGCCAGCTCGTCCTCAGACAGCTTAACCACATCAGCCAGCTGCAACGCCCGGTTCACACAGTCACGCAGTTGGGTATCGTCGTGCCACAGATCGTGACGAATATTAGGATCAAAGCTCACAAAGCCGCCGGCATCGCTGATCTGCTGCATGGCAGAAAAGGTGGTGGAGCGCGAAGGTTCTGCCGCCAGGGCAATTGAGCAGCAGTGAAGCCATTCACCTTGCTCAAACCTGGGAAGATCGCCCTGTTCCAGAAACAGATCTGCGCTGGGGCGCACCATAAAGGTAAAAGTCCGCTCACCTTCCTGATCCAGCGCCACTACCACCGTTGAGGTGCGCTGGGCGCTGTCCAGCGTCATATAGCGGGTATCAACCTGTTCAGTCGCCAGCGTGTGCTGCATAAAGTGACCAAAAGGATCGTCCCCTACCCGGCCAATAAACCCGCTGCGGCCCTGTAAGCGGGCAATGCCCACCGCCACATTGGCGGGCGCTCCGCCTGCACACTGTATTAAATGCCCCGGCCCGTCCGGAAGCAGGTCCACCACGGCATCACCCAGACACCACACTCGTGCTGACATACCTCTCTCCTACGCAGATAAAGCTAAATTTTACTAAACCGTTTTAGCTTAGCATTGCTCAGGCGTCATGACTGTGATTTGTGCGGGGAAAATCTCTTCGTACTGGCGGTAAAGCTGTCTTGTGCGCTGTAGTAAAGCGATACAAAGTCACCGCCACCAGGGTTAAACCCGCGCGCTGGCAACTGCTACACTCGTGAAAACTCCAAACACAAAAAGGCGAACCTCATCATGTCTGAACAACACTATCAGCCCGCTAAAGTCTGGAAGTGGGACCCGGAAGCGAAAGGTAATGGTGCCAAAACTAACCGCCCTACCGCTGGCCCAACCCATGAAAAAGCCCTGCCGGTTGGTAAGCATCCGCTGCAGCTCTATTCTCTGGGCACGCCTAACGGCCAGAAAGTGACGATTCTGCTGGAAGAGCTGCTGGCGCTGAACGTCAACGATGCTGAGTACGATGCCTGGTTGATCAATATTGGTGAAGGCGATCAGTTCACCAGCGGTTTTGTGGAGATCAACCCCAACTCCAAAATCCCGGCACTGTGCGATCATTCCGCCACTCCACCGATTCGCGTATTTGAATCCGGTAACATCCTGCTGTACCTGGCGGAAAAATACGGTTATTTCCTGCCGAAAGATCCGGCCAAACGCACCGAAACGCTGAACTGGCTGTTCTGGCTGCAAGGCTCCGCGCCCTATCTTGGCGGCGGCTTTGGTCACTTCTATCATTACGCGCCAGAAAAGATTGAATACGCCATCAACCGCTTCTCACTGGAAGCCAAACGTCAGTTTGACGTGCTGGACCGTCAGCTTGCCGATAACCGTTATCTGGCGGGTGACGATTACACCATCGCCGATATCGCCACCTGGCCTTGGTACGGCAGCATGGTGCTGTACAACCAGTACAATGCGGCAGAATTCCTCGATCTTCAGTCCTATAAAAACGTGGTGCGCTGGGCCGAAGAGATCGCCCTGCGTCCGGCCGTTATGCGCGGCCGCAAGGTGAACCGAGTGATGGGCGAACCCGCCGATCAGCTGCGCGAGCGCCATGACGCATCGGACTTTGATACGCAAACCCAAGACAAGCAAGCCTGAGGAGAAAAACGTTGAGCGCTTACGTCGTATTTATTCGTGACAACACCCTGGATCAGGATGAAATGGTGACTTACGCCGATAAAGCCGGCAAAGCCCATGGCAACCATCCCATCAAGCCTTTGGCTTTTTACGGCGATCTGGAAACCCTGGAAGGCCCCGAGGCGGAAGGTGTGGTGATTATTGAATTTCCGAGCACCGACGCCGCCCATGCCTGGTATGACAGCCCGGAATATCAGGAGGCGAAACAGCACCGCCTGAAGGGCGCGACTTATCGCGTACTGTTGGTGAAAGGCGTCGATTAATCACTTTGCGGCCTTGCCCGCCGTTGCCCCGCAGGCCGGTCCATCTGGCCTGCAGGGGCACTCGCGCTCATCGACGCGGCTGATACGGCATGCTTCCGACCTGGGCAATGACGTCCGTGTTTTCTCCGCCAGAACCGCCTCATGACGGCTTCTGCCTGCCTCGTCTAGCTAAAACGAAACAGTGAGATGGCCTGTTGTAACGTGCTCGCCTGCTGACGCTGGTGCTGCGCCACCTGTAGCGTTTCGGTCACGTGTTTGACGTTATGATGCACGCTGTCATCAATACTGTTAATGCTGTGTTGAATCTGTTCGATACTCTGATTTTGCTGCACGCTCATCTCCGACAGCTCGTTCACCAGCTGTGACAGGCTGTCGATGCTGACGTGAATGGCCTGCATGGTCTGGGCGGCCTGATCAACCTGCGCGGTACCCTGCTCGGCGCTGGAACTGGACACATCCATGAGCTGGCGAATCTCACGAGCGGCATTTTCACACCGCAATGCCAGGCTGCGCACTTCGTTGGCCACCACGGCAAAACCCCGGCCTTCCTGACCCGCGCGAGCGGCTTCTACAGAGGCATTCAGGGACAAAATCGTCGTCTGGAACGCAATGCCGTCAATCAGCTCAAGAATGGTTTTAACCCGGCCTGACTCCACGTTAATCTGCGCCATGGAGGCCATCGCCCGCTGAATATTCTGTTGACCTTTATTCGCTACCTGGCGGGTTTCATGAGCCAGATCGCAGGCCGTTTGCGCCTTATCCTTCGCCTGACTGGCGGCAACGCTGATTTGTGACATCGCGGTGGTCGCCACCTCCAGCGCCTGTGCCTGTTCATCGGTGCGCTGCGACAGGGCGGCGTTACGCGACAGCATGCTGTCGGCCTCCTGCAGCAGTTCCGCGACGCCGTGGCTGACCTGGTTCAACGTACCGCGCATCGTGCTCAGGGTCTGGCTAAAGGTTTTGGCAAATGGCGTTTCACTCTGTTGATTTTCCACCGACAGCGTCAGGCAACCCGGTTCACGGTTGATGCGGGCAGCCAGTTGCGCAACCTCACTTGAGGTGCGTAGATCGGCGGCCATCTGCCGGGCGATAAGCACCAGCATCGCGGTCTGTACCACCACAAACAGCGCGTGGAAAAGCACCATATCCAGACCGGGATGGTGAAAGACCACGATGCCAAACAGATCGTGTTCCTGCAGATAGTTAAACAGGAGATGATGAACGGCGCCTGTCGCGGCGGCCATCATCAAGGGGCGGCTGTCGCGATAGACCAGCAATACCGACAGCAAGACAAACACCGAAAAGTGGAATTCGGTTTCGCCCTGGCCCAGTTGAATCAGCAACCCCGCAAAGCCGATGAGCGTGAAGGCCAGCCATAAGCGTGAAAATAGCGTGCCGTTTGCCAGCCATCCCACCAGCGTGGCGACCAGTGCCAGCCCGGTGCCGACCGTTATCGCCAGCCAGGTTGACTGGTACAGGCTTCCGACGATGGCTGAAATCACCACCATGATCCAACACAGCATGACAATCAGTCTGTCTGCCTGTTTTGCAATACGTTGAGGGGAAACGCCATCCCCGGAGCGGGTTAAATCTGTATTCATCGCCAGGCATCCACCAGAGGTTAAACCGCGCCTCAGACCAGAGGCGTGCCCACATTCGGCCTACGCAACGGGCGCAGACACATAAGATCGGTATCGACGCTGCCTGAAAATACTTTAATAGTGATTATGATTTACAGAAAAGTTGCGTGGGATATCACAGATGAGTTAACGCGCTATCGCTTTGAAGCCTTTCCTGCAGAAAGGCCACAAACGCCATGAGGCGCGAGGGCTGCTGTCGCTGCGCCTGCCACACAGCGAAGATATCGCCGTCCGGTGACCGCCATTCAGGCAACACATGCCACAGCTCCCCGGCTGCAATGCTGTGTTTTGCATCCCACCAGGAGCGCAGCAGGATGCCATGACCATCCAGCGCCATGCGCATCGCCACCTCACCATCGTTCGTGATCAGGTTGCCGCGGACTTTCTGACTCAGGCTCTCCGCATCGCTGACAAAACGCCACAGGGCGAAATCGCTGTCATGCTGCCTCAGCAAAATGCAGTTATGCTGCGCCAGCGCCCGGATGCTGTCCGGCAACCCGTGTTTAGCGGCGTAGGCGGGCGAGCAGCAAAGTACACGCGGGTTCTGCACCAGTTTCCGGGCAACCAGCCGTGAGTCTGGCGGTTCGCCGACGCGAATGTCGATGTCCACATGGGCATCCAGAAAATTCAGCGGCTGACTGCTGAGCTGCAGGGAAAGCGCCAGATGAGGATGCAGAGCAGCAAAGGCAGACACGCAGGGCGCGACATGGCGGCGGCCAAAACCAAACGAGGCATTAATATTCAGCGTGCCGCGCAGCTCGGCCGTTTCCCCGCTCACCGCGTCTTCCAGCGCCACCAACTGCTCCAGCAACGGGCGAGCCCCTTCCAGATATCGACGGCCTTCGGGCGTCAGTTCCAGCTTGCGCGTGCTGCGGCGTAGCAACTGCACCCCCAGCCGCTGTTCAAGCAGGCTCAGGCGTTTGCTCACGGCCGCCAGAGAAAGCCCCAGCGTCCGCGCAGCCGCCGTCAGGCTGCCCAGTGACGCCACGCGCAGGAAAAACGCCAGATCGTCACTTGAGGTCCTTGATTCTCTACTTTGATTCAACATGGGATTAACTTTAAGGCCAATTGTTTACCACAGGTGGAGAGTTATACTGCGCTAACGCCCGGTCATAAATCAAGCTGCATCAAGACAGCATGCGGAAACCTGACCGACTCACCCTACCCACCTCAGAGGTGCCCAGTGACAGAGAAGATCCATCGTATTGCCGTGATTCCCGGCGACGGCATTGGCAAAGAAGTGATGCCAGAAGGCGTGCGCGTGATGAACGTGGCGGCAGAGAAGTTCAACATCCCACTGCGCTGGGAGTGGTTCGATTATGCCAGCGCAGAATACTGGCAACAGCATGGCAAAATGCTGCCGGACGACTGGTTTGCTGAGCTGAAAACGTTCGATGCGATTTATTTTGGCGCGGTTGGCTGGCCTGACGTGGTGCCGGATCATGTTTCGCTCTGGGGATCGCTGTTACAGTTCCGCCGTGAGTTTGATCAGTACGTGAACCTGCGTCCGGTACGCCTGATGCCCGGCGTGAAAGCACCGTTAGCCAACCGTAAGCCGGGCGATATCGATTTCTACGTGGTGCGGGAAAACACCGAAGGCGAGTATTCCAGCGTGGGCGGCACCATGTTCCCCGGCACCGAGCGGGAAGTGGTCATTCAGGAAACGGTCATGACCCGCGTGGGCGTCGATCGCATTCTGAAGTTTGCCTTCGAACTGGCCCAGCGTCGGCCCAAAAAACACCTGACCTCTGCCACCAAATCGAACGGTATCGCGATTACCATGCCCTACTGGGATAACCGCGTTCAGGCGATGGGTGAGCACTATCCCGAGATCAAGGTGGATAAATATCATATTGATATTCTTACCGCCAATTTTGTGTTGCATCCCGACTGGTTTGATGTGGTGGTTGCCAGCAATTTGTTTGGCGATATCCTGTCGGATCTCGGCCCTGCCTGCACCGGCACCATTGGCATCGCGCCGTCTGCCAATATCAATCCGGAAGGCAAATTCCCCAGCCTGTTTGAACCGGTACACGGCTCGGCGCCCGATATCGCCGGTAAAAATATCGCCAACCCGATCGGCCAGATTTGGTGTGGTGCCATGATGCTGGAGCATCTCGGCTATAAGGAAGCCGGTGATGCCGTGCTGAACGCCATTGAGCGTACCCTGGCCGCCGGTGAGCATTTAACCCGCGACCTGGGCGGCAGCGCAGATACGCAGCAGTTGGGTGCCGCTATCGCGGCGGCGCTGTAACTTAGTCTGCCAGCAACACGATGCTGTCCGGATGCCAGCCTGACGGCAGCGGCTCAGGCCGCTGAATCGTCAGGTTGTTCAATTGCAGGTTCTCTACGCCGCGCGCAAACAGTCCCGGCAGCCCGCCGGGATAGCGCTCAACGCCGTAAGCCTCGCCAGTGGTTTTGTCCAGCCGGTAAGCATTATCCAGCCCCATCCCGGTGGGAGAGTCGGGATTACAGGGCGGCCGCACATCGTACTGCCCCTGCACGCCCTGCGCGACAGTTTGCCGCAGATGGAGTTGATTGAGTGAGATATCACGGATCCAGCCTGGCTGGGCAGCATGCAGGTTGATCGCGCCCTCTGCCACGCCGCTGAGCTGACTGAACTGGACTTGCTCCACGATACCCGGCAGCACCGCCGGATCGCGGGTCCGCACGGAGATAAAAATGGGATCGGCTTTGCCCCAGTGGCAGGCGGCGACATGATGGCAGCTAAAGGCGATCGTACTGAAGAGGACGCGCCGTATCGCCCCACCATCTCGTGACACAATGCCGATGCCGCGGTTGGAATCAAACAGGGTGCAGCCTGAAACGGTAATGTCTTCAATATCGTCCCAGGTTTCAGTGCCGATCTTCAAGGCGCAGCTGTCGCTGCGCAGCAGGCAGTTGCTCACCGCGATGCGTCGCGCCGGACGACGCAGGCCAGCGGGCTTGAAGGTGGTTTTGATGCAAATCGCATCATCTGCCGCGCTGAAATAGCTGTTGCTGATAAATACCGCCTCGCAGCTGTCAATGTCCAGTGCGTCGGTGTTGGGCAGCGTCATGGCGTTATCAATGGTCAGACGTTCGATATGCACATGGCGGCAGCTGACAAGGTGCACCGTCCACATCGGTGCGTGGATCAGGCTGATGCCCTGCAATCTGACCTGCTCGCAATCCTCAAACACGATCATGCGTGGCCTGTCTGCTTTTGGAACCCGGTAGCCCTGGTCGTCAGGCTCCGCCGCAAACCACGCTTCGGCGTCTCCTTCAATATGGCCCTGCCCCGTAATTGTCAGGTTACGCTGCCCCAGCGCATACAGCAGGACGTTGTGCGATTTCTCGGCACAGCTCAGCGCTTTCCACTGTTGGTAGTCCGCCAGATGTCGGCTGGCAACCAGCACTGCGCCGGCTTCAAGGTGCAGCTCAAAATCGGAAGGAAGGTTCAGGCAGCCGCTGCGATAACGCCCCGGCGGCAGCGTAAGTCGCCCACCGCCCGCCGCCGCAATCTGGTCAATCGCCTGTTGCAGAAGGCGTGTATCAGGGGTTTCGCCGTCTGCGACGGGATGAAAATCGCCAAGGGAAAGATGCATCGTCCGGCCTTAGTGAGTGAGAGATGACCCGGTGCGCTTACTTCACCGCACCTTCCGTTACGCCGCTGATAAACTTGCGCTGGAAAAACAGGAAAACCACGATAAGCGGCATGATAACGATCATCGCGCCAGCCATCAGCACCGGGATATCAATGGTGTTCTTATTCTGGAAAAACATCATGCCAATGGGCAAGGTTCGCAGCTCATCTTTGTTGACCAAAATCAACGGAATAAGGAATTCGTTCCACGTCCAGATAAACAACAGCAGGGCCAGCGTGGAGATCGTGGGCCAGATGGCCGGAACTAAAATCCCCCACAGGATTTTAATGCGAGGCGCGCCATCCATCACCGCCGCCTCGACTAACTCCTTAGGCACTTGCTGGAAAGCGCTGGCAATCATCAGGGTGGTAAACGGCAGCGACAGCGCAACCTGCGGCAGAATCAGGGCCAGATAGGTGTTGGTCAGCCCCATCCAGTGCAGTTCATGATAGAGCGGAATAATAAAGGCTTCACTCGGCAGCACCATGCCCAGCGCCAGCATGGCCGCCACCACTTTCTTGCCCGGAATTTTCAGTAAGGCAAAGCCAAATCCGGCCAGAATACCCAGCAAAATACTGCTCAGCACCACCGGAAACACCACCAGCACCGAGTTCATAAAGTAAACGTTAAAGTGCCCCTGCTGCCAGGCGGTGATGTAGTTTTTGACATTCAGTGAGGCGGGCAAATGAAACACGCCCTGGAACAGCTCCATCTGCGTTTTAAACGAGGTCATCAACGCCATTAAAAACGGCATGATGGTCATCAGCGCCACAATCCAGATCAGCGCACGAGAAATAATCGGCGTGCTTTTCATCAGTAACGTTCCTTCAATGCCAGATGGATCAGGTAGTTAAGCCCTAACACAATGACCATACTGAATACGGCAACTGATGAGGCATAGCCGAAGTAATGCAGATCAAAGCCCTGCTTGTACATAAAGATATTGGTCACCATGGTGGAGGTGCCAGGGCCGCCCTGCGTCATTACGTACACCAGATCGAACGCCTTCAGACTGGCAATGACCGTCAGCAACAGCGCGATGCGCAGCTCCGGACGCAGTCCCGGCAGCGTAATGCGCATAAACTTCTGGCGGCGCGAGGAGCCATCCAGGTCCGCAGCTTCAAGCAGGGACGGATTCATTCGCTGCAGTCCCGCCATGAACAGCACCAGACAGAAACCAAAAAAGTACCAGGTGGCGACCATGCCGACGGCCGGCAGTGCCCAGGTAAAATCCCCGAGCCAGGACAGCGCCAACTGCGGCAATCCGATGGCGCGCAGGACCTGATCGATGGGCCCAAAGGCCGGATTGTACAGCCAGCGCCAGACGACGCCGAGAACCGCCATCGGCATGATATAAGGCAGGAAGAACAGGATACGCAGCACGCTGCGCTCGGTATTGTTTCGGGTTTCATACAGAAAGCTGCACAGCAGCAGCCCCACGCCAATCGGCAGGAGAGTATAAAACAGCATCAGAATGGCGTTATTGCCAAGGGCAATCCAGAAGACCGGATCGCTGAACATACGCAGGTAGTTACTGATGCCCGCGAAAACTGGCCGGGAGGTGCCATCCCACTCGGTAAAGCTGATTCCCAACGACGCGAGCAGCGGTAACAGTAGAAACAGGCCATAAACCAGGACTGCGGGAAGAAGATAGAGAAAATTACGCCAACTGCTTTGATTCAACATAACCGTACTCGTCGTAGTCAGAGCGACATTCAGGCCCGGCAGTTTCGCTGCCGGGCAACCGGCTTAGTGTTTCAGGGTTTTCATGTAACGCTGATAGTTGTTATCGAAGTTAATCACCATCTGCTCAGCCGTCTGTCGGCCCGCCAGCAGCAGTTGAACGTTTTGATTCAGTTCGGCGTTCATGGTCGGGGTTGCCCAGTCGACATAATGGCCCAGACCGTCGTAGGCATTCAGGTTCAGCCACACCTGCCAGGCTTCGCCCAACAGCGGATTATCCGCCGGGATTTTTGCGTCTTTATTCGTACTGGCCGGCAGGAAGCCAACGTTCAGCCAGCGGTTTGCCATGCTGTCCGACACCATATAGTTAATAAATTTGGCGGCAGCATCCTGCTGGGCTTTGGTTTTCGCCATGCTGGTCATCGAGAAGGCCAAATCGGTTCCGCCGACCATCAACGGCTGCTTAACGCCGTCACCGGCTGGCATCCCGGTGAAGTGAATATCTTTGTTGTCTTTAAACTGGCCCAGATACCAGGTTCCGCTCACCAGGAACGCTGACTGACCGTTCTGGAATAACGTGGCAGCATCATCATGACCAATGCCCTGATAGCCCGGGAACAGATAGCCTTTATCAGCCCAGCCTTTCATCATGGTGGCCGCTTTTTTCAGCTTGTCATCTTTGAACGTGCCGCCCACGTCGTAAATCAAATCATCCAGTTTTTTGCGGTCGCTGCTTTCAATTTGCGCTTCCCACAGCGTACTGAGCAACTGCTGCCCCATGTTGCCGTCTAATAAACCCAGCATCATTGGCGGCGTGCCTTGCTCCTTGAGTTTTGCCATTGCGGCGTCAAGCTCGCTCAGGGTTTTCGGTACCGCAATACCGGCTTTATCCAGCAGCGCCTTGTTATAATAGAGGCCAACCATTTCACCGAGGCTGGCCACGCCGTAAAGCTTGCCGCTGCCAAACTGGCCGCTGTCAGACCAGCGGTTACGCTTGAGAATGGAGTCCGGAAATTTTTGGGTCCAGCCGTATTCGGCCGCATAGCTATCCAGCGGCAGCAGCAGTTTGTCTTTGACCAGCGATCCCATATCGCCGCCGCCCTGATTCACCTGGGCAATCTGCGGACCTTCACCTGCGGTCAGGGCCAACTTAAGAGGAATGCGCGTGTCTTCAAAGGAGTGCACGGACCGGTTGATAACGATACCGGGGTTTTGCCGGGAAAAGTCTTTAATACCTTCATCGACGGCCGCCGTTTGCTGAGGATAACTGTAGATATCCCATTCATTCAGGGTAACGGTGCTGTCGGCATGAGCAACGCTGCCCATCAGCAAGCCCGCCGCCAACAGGCTACGAACCGAAGTGCGAAAACGGAACGAACGAACTGAGGAATCAGACATCATGCTCACTTTCTCCAATACAGGATGGGCATCCTTTCTTCACAGGGTCTGCAATCCCGCAGACTGTCGCCGCATAAATCACCTTCTCACTCATAGTTACTTTAATAAAAAAATAAAGTCAAACATCCCACCGTGGGAATTGCCAGGTTGTGAGCCTGCGCAAAAAAACACACTGGCAGGGCAGCGCTCAGCATAAGCGGAGAGAAATCCGCATAAATCTGGCGCGTTATCGGTGTCCGTTCGCCGCCGGACAGCACGATAAACCAGCCTCAAAATGGCGTAATAACTTGCTGATAAATAATATGAAAATCATATGACGCTCACATTTTTAACTTTTTATTTCCTCTGACGATTGCCGCCAGCCGGTTCACCGCCTGCGACAGAAGCCCACAGGGACTGGCCTGGTCAGCTGATAAGATCCGAGCGGAGGCGACTTCAGAATAGCGGGGCAATTATTCCATCTTGAAAACTAAGTCAGCTTTCATTACCGTGAGGTTGTTCAACTACTGACCTGTGAGAGATGACGATGGCGAATCAAGGTGTCATTCGTCCGGCCACCGAGTCGGACTATTCAGCGCTTTACCGCATCTGTCTGGAGACCGCCAATGCCGGTAAGGATGCCCGTAACCACTATTCCGATCCCGACTATCCCGGACAGCGCTTTGCGGTGCCCTACGCCCGCTTTGCATCGGATTTTGCCTTTGTGCTGGACGTGGAAGGCGAAGTGATGGGCTATGTTGTCGCGACGCCCGACACCCGCGACTTTGAAGCGCAGCTTGCGCAGCACTGGTGGCCTCAGCTTCAGGAAAAATACCGTGACCGCACCGCCAGCGCCCCCTATGACAGTAAAATTCTCGACAGCATCCGTCAGCCTGAGCGCGCCGATGCGCAGCTGGTGACACAGTGGCCCGCGCATTTACATATCAATCTGCTGCCCCCGGTGCAGCAAGGCGGCTGGGGCCGCAGGATGATTGCACAGGAACTGGCTGCGCTGCGCCAGGCCGGCGTGAAAGGCGTTCACCTTGGCGTCAGCCTGCAGAATGAACAGGTGTGCGCGTTCTATCAACGCATGGGATTCAGCCACATCCTGCGCAGCAACGCCATATATATGGGCCAGTTACTTTAAGTGAGAGAGTTTATGACCAGCCTGCGCTTACAGAACGTTAAGAAGTCCTATGACCATATCGATGTGATTCATGGCGTCGATCTCAGGGTAAACAGCGGCGAATTTGTGGTGTTCGTTGGGCCATCCGGCTGCGGTAAATCTACCCTGCTACGGATGATCGCCGGGCTGGAAGACATTACTGACGGAACATTGCTGATTGACGATAAAGACATGACCCGTCAGCCCGCAACCGAACGCGGCATCGCCATGGTGTTTCAGTCTTACGCGCTTTATCCCAACATGACGGTGCGCGGTAATCTGGCCTATCCGCTTGAGGTGATGAAAAAGCCGAAAGCCGAGATAGCCCAGGCGATTGAACAAACCGCCGCGCGCCTGCACCTGACCGAACTGCTGGATCGCCTGCCACGGGCGCTTTCCGGGGGACAGCGTCAGCGTGTGGCCATTGGCCGCGCCATTATTCGCCATCCGCGCATCTTCCTGTTTGATGAGCCGCTCTCCAACCTGGATGCCGAGCTGCGTCTGCAAATGCGCATCGAGATTGCCCGCCTGCACGCCTCGCTGGGCAACACCATGATTTATGTGACTCACGATCAGTCAGAGGCGATGACGCTTGCCGATCGTATCGTGGTGCTGCGCAAAGGGCGGATTGAACAGGTTGGCGCGCCGTTAGCGCTGTACAACGATCCAGACAACCTGTTTGTGGCCGGTTTTATCGGCTCGCCAAAGATGAATTTCCTCCATGCCGAAGTCACCGCCACGGGTCAGGGTGAGGTGCAGTTACGCGTGCCGGATTTAAAGATAACGCAGCTGGTGCTAAAGATTGCGGCGCCCTGCCGCGAGGGCCAGCGCGTCACCCTGGGCATTCGTCCCGAGCACATGCAGCCAGCCGCGGAAACGCCAGCCGAACGTCAGTTCAGCGGCACGCTCTCCTTTGCCGAAATGCTCGGCCACACCAATTATCTCTACCTGGATTTAGGCATTGAACAGATGCTGGTTGTTGAGGCGCGCGAGGCGCAACGGCGTGATTTAGGCGTGGAGGTCAGACTGGGTTTATCGGCAGACCACTGCCTGCTGTTTGATGAGCAGGGGCAGCGTCTGCGTTAAACAGGATGGCGCTGCGGCGCCGTCAGGTCACGGGTTCTTCATCCGCCTGGGCAGCGAGCAGATCGAGCAGCATATTTACGGCAAAGCCTGCCGCGCCCAGCGCCCACATGCGGTTTGATTCTGTCAGAAACTGCAGCGGTGTCATCTGTGGCGTCAGCTTCAGACGATAGGCCTGAAAGCTCTGGGTAATGTGGTCCAGCAGAATACGTGAAGCCATGTGCGGTTCCATCGCCAGGAACACGACGTCAGGATCGTACGCCACCGACAGATTGGCCAGGGAAATCCCCAGTTCACGTCCCGCCTCTTCCAGTGCGCTCAGCACCTCGGCCGTGGGCCGCTGATCGAGCGCCTGCAATGTTAGCGGATCGCCCGCTTCATACTGCTGGACACGTTGCAGAATTGCCCGGGAGGAGGCCACGTCCTCAAGCAGACGCAGCGAGCCATCGCCTACCAGGCCGTTACCGATCTCGCCGGCTTTACCATGTCGTCCACGATACAGCCGGCGGTTAAGAATAATGCCTGCGCCAATGCCTTTACCGTAAGTCGCAATAACCGCTGACTGCGCATTGCCCAACTGGCCAAACACCAGGGTGGCCATCGCCATCGCATTGGCATCGTTTTCGATAAATACCGGCAGGGAAAAGCGTGTTTCCAGCATCTGCGCGATAGGGATATTCTCCCAGTCGAGCACTTTCGAACGAATACAGTAGCCGTTTTCGGCATCGACTAAACCGGATAAGGCCAGGCCAATCGCGCCCACCTGTTTTTCTTCCACGCCGCGTAGAAATTTAGCCAGCGCATCGCCCAGCTGTCGTGGCGTGATGGCGCCGGAAGGCATCTGCTGTTCCCCCAGCAGATTGCCGCTGAGGTCGGTCATGACGATCAGGTTACGTTCGGCGTTAAGCTGAATGCCAATGACGCTGGCGCGATCGGGATTCAGCCCCAGCAAGGTTTTAGGCCGCCCCATTGATACGCGGCGCAGCCCCAGTTCCTGCACGATGCCCTGCGCCAGCAGTCGGTTGGTCGCCTGGGAGACGGTAGACATGCTGAGTCCGCTTCGGACCTTGAGGTCAGACTGGCTGACAGGCGCATGTTCCACAATCAGTCTCAGAATGCGCGCGGTAACGTTTGGAGCAATCATAGCGTCCTCAGATTTGCCCGGGCCATCATTAATGCCCCGTCCAGAGCATCGTGTTGCGCAGCGACCAGCCGGGCCTGACTCTCCGCGCTCAGCCAGGGCTGAATCGGTGTGGCCAGCCCGCCCATGAGGGCGACGCAGCCCTGACTGATGGTTGAGAGACGGCTGACCATTAAGCCAATGTCACTTGCAGTCTGCTGCAGGAGAGCCACGGCATGACGATCGTCCGCGTGCGCGGCGGCAAAAACATCAGGCACCACGCGCGCCCAGTCAGCGGGCATCGCTTCTCGCGTCCACATCAACATGGTTTCCGGGCTGTGGTTAAACTGTGCCATCAGGCCGTGGGTAAAGTCTGTGCTGTCAACGATGGCTTCATGGGCCAGTAATGCCAGCCGCAGCGCGCGTCGCCCCAGCTCAGCGCCGGAGCCGTGATCGGACAGCGCGAATCCCCAGCCGCCCAGCAGCGTAAACCGCTCGCCATCCCAGGCTGCGCCCTGGCTGCCGGTGCCAATAATAAAAACCGCACCGGGTGCCGCCGCATGGGCGCCGGCGCAGGCGATCTCAACATCGCTGACCACCTGCACGGTCGCGCAGGCAGGCTGCCATTGCGTCAGGCGCGCCTTAACCGAGGCCACATTCGCACCGGCTAATCCTGCCACCAGCGAGGTCTGCGCCAGCGCCTGTGGCGTCAGCCCTGCCTGAGACAGCACAGCTGCCATGAGCTGCTCAACGCAGTTCAGCGCCGCATCAAACTGTGACCAGACGTTGGCGGGGCCGCCCACCGCCTGAGCCAGCACGTTGCCATTCGCGTCGGTCAACCGCGCGCGACACTGCGTACCGCCGCCATCAATACCAAGGAGATAGTGTGATTGCACGCGCTTCCTCCCGCCGTAAACGCATCTCGATTCTGTAATCTGCGAACGATAGGTGAAAAAAACTTAAATCGCAATAACAAATAAATATAGGCAAAAAACAATAACTATTTATTAATTAAAATCAATGAAATACTTAAAAATACGCATGCAAATCACACAACGCGTTATTGACATTAGTTTTTCTGTCGTAATAAGTTGGTAGCCAGTCTTTCCATAGTTGCGTCCCGTCAGCGGCGTACTCACCGTTGTCAGAATTCAGGATCAGGGGTTTACCATGAAAGTAGGCATTATTGGTCTCGGCTTTCGTCTTTCTCATGTCGTTAAAGAGTTTCACAAGGCTGATACCGAATTTTCGCTGGTAGGTTATTACGATCCAGCACCGGCCGGTTTGCCGAATCTGCACAGTTTCGGCATCGATCCCGGCAAGGCATTCGATTCCGTTGAGGCGCTGCTGGAACAGGGTGGTTTTGATTTGCTGCTGGTGGGCTCGCCTAACTTTATGCACCTTGAGCATGTCACACAGGCGCTGGCAGCAGGCTATACTGTGTTTACTGAAAAGCCTGTCGTGATTAACGAAGAACAAACGATGGCGATGGCAAAACTGGTTCAGCAGTATGGTAAAGACCGTATTCTGGTAGGGCTGGTGCTGCGTTACTCGCCGCTCTATCACGATCTGCTGGCAGCACGTGACGATCGTCGCCTGGGTGAAATCACGTCTATTGAAGCGACAGAACATATCAAGCCTTATCATGGCGCATTCTTCCAGCGCGACTGGCGCAGGCTCGAAAAATATGCCGGTCCCTATATTCTGGAAAAATGCTGTCACGACATCGATCTCTACCAGGGATTAATTCAGGAGCGCCCCCTTCGGGTGGCCAGCTTTGGCGGACGCAAGTCATTCACGCCTCAGCATGCACCACAAGGCGCAATCACCGAGCAGTCTGAGATTTATCACACTAAGCCCAGCGGCTGGTCGAGTACCGACGCGGTGTTTAGCAGTGATGCCGATATTGTTGATTACCAGACCGCCCTGATTGAGTACGCCAGCGGCGCAACGCTGTCTTTTCACGCTAACCTCAACGTCCCGGACGAATTTCGCCGGTTCTGCGTCATAGGCACTGACGGCATGGCTGAAGGCGATTTTGTCCGTAACTATTTTCGCGTGCACAACGCACGCACCGGCGAAAAAGAAGTGGATACCGCATACAGCGGCAACGCCTATGACGGTCATTACGGTGCCGATGCCTTAATGGCGGAAGAGATCGTAAAGCACATCAAGCAGGGAACGCCGTTAAAAGTTTCTGTTGTTGACGCACTGGAAGCTGGCCTGACGGCCATTAAGATTGATGAAGCACGCAAAACCCGCAGCGTCATCGATCTGACCGAAAGCTGGACACGTTTTGACGCCAACCTGGGAAAAACGGGAACGCATTAGTTCCCTCCTGATCGCTCACTCCCCCGAGCCCGTCAGGTTAAACATAGCTCGACGACTGGTACCCTACTTAAACCGGCCTCAGGCCGGTTTTTTTATTCCACTACACCTGTATTCCTCCTGCCCTGCGGGCGGGCGTCGCGCGGCATCGGGCGTCTCCGCCTGCGTTTTTCATGAGGATTGACCCGTGCGGATGATTATTAAAAAAAACCGCCTGCTCTGCTGATAACTTAACTCAGGATAAGATAAAGCAGTAAACGAAGCGACCGTTATGACACCAGAACGACACTTTCTGCTGATAATCAGATGACGTTTATTACGCGTTTTACAAAACAACGTGCAGGGTGAATTAACGCTTTCGACGAGTAGTCACGCCAGAAAAGACCATTTAACGTTATCATTAGAGTGCATATAAATTTAAATAACGGATAACAAAAAAGTGCTGATTAATATATAAAAAACGTGTGTTGCCAGGAGAATCGCGTATATTAATCGCCGGACTTCCCTCTCGTTACGCAAAAAATATAATTCACAGCAAACGTTAAATAGTTTCGATGAGATAATGAAAAATAGCGGATATAACCCTTATATTACTGAGCCTATTCATCACGTCACGAGTCAGGTGGCCGGTATTTGTTACCACCTCCCGAATTCGGACTGCACACAACCGACGAAAAGGATACTTAACGATGACAACATTATTTCATTGCACAACCATCTTGCAACTGAAGCAGCATTAATCATTATTCCCCTGTGTGATGCACAGTTAGAAGAATGGATTCACCATCCCGAACGTTATTTACACCTCCAGGATGCGCGGGTGCGTATTGGTATTAATTATCGCAACCTCAGGGCCCATCAGGAAAAATTACTGGAATTAATTAACGCTTATCGTTTCTGGCTTTTTGATTTCGCACCGCCTGGCGCAGACTGGCATTTCGTCGAATCCTTTCCTTTTTCCGCCATTGTCTTAAGTTATTCATTCTTTAATGACAACTATCGGAAATTTACATTTCCTTTTTTTCTTGAGTCATTAAAAGGGAAAGGCGCCGAGATTATCGTGCGCGGTTACGAACCGACGTTATCAGCAGAGCAACTCGCGGCACTTAACATTAGCGGCTGGCAATTACAACGCGCGTCTGGCGATCTCATTCCCTTTACGCTTTAACCTTTCTTATCTCCTGGCACTATTGAATCATATCGGAAAGCCCCATTAACACCGTCTAAAGTATTGCCTTAGATGCATTGTTAAGAGCTTTTAGCCAAAAAAATCAAAACTTATACCAATTTTGCTATAACATTTAACAGATATGGATCATCACGCTTCAGGGAAGAGCGAAATAAGAATGCCTTTCATCTTTTGTACTTTATGACTGACAACAATCTATCTGATTGTTTTCCTGAGTTTTCTGGCAACGAAATGAGGTCAACATTATGGGGAAAAACTCCTCATCCTTTAGCGTGGTCCGTTTTTTAACGGTGCTGTTCGCCGTGCTAACGGGTGCGTTCATGTTAATTGGTGGTATCTGGCTGGCCACGATCGGGGGTTCCTGGTACTACATCATCGGCGGTGCAGCCATGCTGCTTACCGCTTTCCTGCTGTTGCGACGCAATAGCGCTGCCCTGGTTGTCTATGCGCTCTTGCTGCTGGCTACGCTGGCCTGGGGCGTTTGGGAAGTCGGCACCGACTTCTGGGCACTGGCACCGCGTACCGACGTACTGGTGATCTTCGGCGTCTGGCTGGTGTTGCCCTTTGTCTATCGCGGCTTTTACCAGCCGGGTAAAGGCGCCTTGGGTGCCATGGGCGTGGCACTGGTTGCCAGTGCAGCGGTGTTAACCTATTCCGTCTTTAATGATCCGCAAGTGGTTAACGGTGCATTACCGGCAACAGCGGATAATGCGCCTCAGGCACAGCCGTTGAGCAATATTGCTGATGGCGACTGGCCGGCCTATGCGCGCGATCAGCAAGGGACGCGCTTCTCGCCGCTCAAGCAGATCAACCACGACAATGTGAAAGAACTGCAGGTTGCCTGGCAATTCCAGACCGGTGATATGAAACGCCCAAGCGATCCGGGCGAAATTACCGATGAAGTGACGCCAATCAAGATTCGCGACACGCTTTATCTTTGCACGCCACATCAGATTTTATTTGCTCTGGATGCGGCCACCGGCAAGCAAAAGTGGAAGTTTGATCCCGGCCTGAAAACCAACCCCACCTTCCAGCACGTGACCTGTCGTGGTGTGTCATACCACGAATTCCCTGCAGCGAAGGATGCATCCAATACCCAGCCTGCGCTGTGCTCGCGTCGTATCTACCTGCCAGTCAATGACGGGCGTTTGTTTGCGCTGGATGCAGAAACCGGTGAACGCTGCCCGGCCTTTGGTAACAACGGTGAGCTGGATCTGCAGCACAAACAGCCGGTCACAACGCCAGGCATGTATGAGCCAACCTCGCCACCGGTGATTACTGATACCACCATTGTGATGGCCGGCGCGGTAACCGATAACTTTTCAACCCGTGAACCTTCAGGCGCCATCCGTGGCTTTGATGTGAACACCGGTAAGCTGTTGTGGGTGTTCGATCCGGGCGCGAAAGATCCTAACGCAATTCCGGCGGATGAACACACGTTCACCATGAACTCCCCTAACTCGTGGGCACCTGCGGTTTACGATCCGAAGCTGGATATCGTTTACCTGCCAATGGGAGTGACCACGCCGGATATCTGGGGCGGCAACCGCACACCTGAGCAGGAACGTTATGCCAGCAGCGTGCTGGCGCTGAACGCGACGACCGGTAAGCTGGTATGGTCATATCAGACTGTGCATCACGATCTGTGGGATATGGACCTGCCTTCGCAGCCGACGCTGGCGGATATAACCGATAAAGACGGTAACACCGTGCCGGTTATCTATGCCCCTGCCAAAACCGGGAACATCTTTGTTCTGGATCGCCGCACAGGTAAAACTGTGGTTCCGGCCCCGGAAACCCCTGTTCCGCAGGGCGCGGCTAAGGGCGACCATGTCTCAGCGACACAGCCTTACTCTGAACTGACCTTCCGTCCGAAACAGAACCTGACGGATAAGGACATGTGGGGCGCAACGATGTATGACCAGCTGGTGTGCCGCGTGATTTTCAAACGTCTGCGCTACGAAGGTCCGTTCACGCCACCGTCTGAGCAGGGCACCCTGGTCTTCCCGGGCAACCTGGGCATGTTTGAATGGGGCGGCATTTCCGTTGATCCGCATCGTCAAATTGCGATTGCTAACCCAATGGCGCTGCCATTCGTGTCTAAGCTGATCCCACGTGGTCCGGGTAATCCAGAAGAGCCACCAAAAGGCGCAACAGGCGGTTCAGGTACTGAAACCGGTATTCAGCCGCAGTACGGCGTGCCGTATGGCGTTGAACTGAATCCGTTCCTGTCACCTTTTGGTCTGCCGTGTAAACAACCTGCATGGGGTTATGTTTCTGCTGTTGACCTGAAAACCAACGAAGTGGTGTGGAAACAACGTATTGGTACCGTTCGTGACAGCTCACCTGTACCGCTGCCCTTTAAAATGGGTATGCCAATGCTGGGCGGACCGGTTGCCACCGCAGGCAAAGTGTTCTTTATTGGCGCAACGGCTGATAACTACCTGCGTGCTTACAGCACCGACACCGGTGAACTCTTGTGGCAGGCGCGCCTGCCAGCCGGTGGTCAGGCAACGCCAATGACCTATGAAGTTAACGGCAAGCAATACGTTGTGATTGCTGCCGGTGGCCATGGTTCATTCGGCACCAGGCTGGGCGATTACGTAATTGCCTATGCGCTGCCCGACCAGAAGTAATTAGCACCTGAACAGAGGCGGACTCCGGTCCGCCTTTTTTTATGCCTGCTATCTGCCCTTCGCATTTGCGCGTGGGCAGCGCCAGCTTAACCAGGCGCACAGCCCCATGACCAGGCATGTAGCCAGAAATACAGGCCGCATTCCCCACGCACCACCAATCACCCCACCAAAAAGGGGACCACTGACCTGCCCGATATACTGCGCCGACGTCGAATAGCCGAGCATGCGCCCCACCTGCACGGCGGGAACGTGGTGACGGATAATGGCGGTAATGCAGGGCATCAGACCGCCCAGCGACATGCCCATCAGGAAACGTAACGGCAACAGCTGCCAGGCATCGGTAATAAAAGCCTGAGGGATCAGTAACAGCGCGCAGCCAAACAGGCCCGCGCTCAGAACCCGCCAGTGCCCCACGCGGTCGGCCAGCTTGCCGACAAAGGGTGCTGAAAGAATACTGCCCAGCGCGGCCGCGGCCATCACCAGGCCGGACATCAGGGTAATGGCATGCTCCTGATGTAAAAACTGGCCGATATACAGCGTAATGACAGGCTCGATCGACATATTGGCAAACACCAGCAGCATGGCCGTTAACCACATCAGCCTGACTATCGCCCGGTCAAAGGGAGGAGCAGCCTCTCCCGGCTGAGGACAAACGCTCTCCACCTTCTTGCGCGCCACGGTCGGCTCCTTCAGCAAAAAGGTGGTCGCCAGGAATGCCACAAAAATGACCGCCCCCGTCAGCCAGAACGTAGCCCGAATGCCGATCAGCGGCGGGAGTACACCGCCCAGCAAGGGGCCTGCAACATTACCGGCCATCATGCCGGATGCCAGCACCCCTAACGCCCATCCGGTATGCGCTTTAGGGGTTTGCGCAGCAATCAGAATGGTGGAGCCGGAAGAATAGCCCCCGAGTAATCCCGCCAGTAAACGCAGCGCCACCAGCTGCCACACAGCGGTTGCCATGCCGATCAGTGCCATGGCGAGGGCCATTCCCAGGCTCGCCCGGATCAGCATCAGCTTACGGCCGTAGCGATCGCCCAGCCTGCCCCACAGCGGCGCGGTTAACGCGGCGCTGAGAAAGGTTGCGCCATAGGCCACGCCAGACCAGCGCGCAATGGCCGCCGGATGCTGTACGCCCAGCTGTTGCACATACAAGGGTAAAAAAGGCAGCAGCAAGGTCATGGCGACCAGGGTCGTAAACGAGCCAAAGACGCAAACCCATAAGTTACGTTTCCAGTGGTGGAATACAGGTGCCTCAGACGTAATTTCCATGCGATATCCCCATCGTGTTTAGGGATTCAGGCTAACAATGGTGACGAGACAACAACAGTCGGCGCGCGATATTTGCTGACTGGCCTTTTTTGTTGCTGTACTGCAACAATCAGCGCGCGCCCAGTTGACCGATCAGCATATCGCACAGCAGGCTGATGGGAGAGGCCGATGCGATGTCCTGGTGCCTGAGCAGGTAGCTCTGTGAGCGATCCATCTGCCACTCCGGCAGCACCTGGACAATTTGTCCCTGCGTCAGCGCCTCCTGCACCATATAGGAAGGCAGATAGGCGATGCCGTTGCCCGCCAGTGCAGCGTTCAGCAGCGCCATACTGTTATTGGCCCGAAAGCGGCTACGCACGTCTACCGCCAGACGCAGCTTATCGCGACGAAAAGGCAGTGCCGCAGTATGCGCCGGACCGTGAAACATCAAGAGATCATGGCGGGGTAACAGGCGCGGATGCGAAATGGCAGGATGCTGCGCCAGGTAGTCAGGCGCGGCGTACAGGCCCCAGTGGATGTCGCTCAAAACACGAAAGTTGCCCTGGCGAGGCGCGTGAGCACGGATAACTATCGCGATGTCTACCCCGTCGCCAAGGGTCTCATCATTGTTATCCGTTAGGCTGAGATCGACATTGATGTGCAGATGACCGCGTAGAAACCGATTCAGCAGCGGCACGATGCACTGGCAGCCATAGGTGACGGGCGCCTGTAAGCGGACATTACCGGCAGGATTTTGGTGAGCCTGCTGCACAAAATCTTCGGCCCGGTGCATTTCGTCCAGCATACGCACGCAAAAGGGATAGTAAGCCTGGCCCAGTTCCGTCAGCGTCATCCGGCGAGTCGTACGCTGGAGCAGCCGAATGCCCAGCCGCTGTTCCAGCCCGGCAATCTCCCGGCTGATATGGGACTTTGACACGCCGAGTACGCGTGCGGCTTCCGTAAAGCTTTTGAGTTCCACCACGCGCGCAAACAACATCATGGCGATCAGGTTATCGCTGTTAGTCATCGGGTTCCTGGGACAAGTCGGCCTGCTGAAGGTTATTGCACAGCCACGACGCCGTGCCTCAGGCAGTCAGAATAAAGCAACGGAAGGAAAGCGGACAGCGTGGATCAGGAAAAAGGACGCGAGGCAGCCCTGGCGATGCATGGACATTCCCACAAGTTCGCGGATGGGAATGTCCATACAGAGACTAACTAGCCATGGCATAAGGGAATAATAAACGATCTGGCTCTACCCGGCGCTGACGACGCAGTTGACCCGGCGTGACCATAAAATAGTTTTTAAACGTGCGGGTGTAGGCCTGTTGGGTATCAAACCCATAGCTCATCGCCACCTGTAAAATCGCTTCGTTGCTGTTAAGCAGCGTCAGGGCCGACTCGGTCAGACGGCGCTGACGGATATACTCGGCCAGTGAGAAGCCGGTATGCTGGCGAAATAAACGTTGCAGGTGCCAACGGGAATAGCCTGCGCGGCGAGCAACTTCGTCCAGATGCAGATCGTGTCCTAAATTGCTTTCTATCCATTCCAGCAAACTACGAATAAACTCGCGCTGATTCATGGTGTTCTCCTGGTTAAAGCAGATGTGCAGGGAACACACTGTAGCGCGTTAAATTTATCCCTTAATTAGCGAAAAATTAGCGCAGAATTAGCAAAGCGGTAAGATCGTCTCTTTAGGTACAGGTATCCGGCGCGTCCCGGCCTTTTAGCAGGCTGAGCGCCCCAATAATTCTGCGCTAATAATCCAGCGCTACACTGTTGCCATTTTTCGGGAGGGCATCATCCATGCGCGTTTTGTTGGTCGAAGATGATGAAATGATCGGCGCGAATTTACAGCAGGCGCTGGAAGCGGCGGGCTGGTCAGTTGACTGGGTACGCGATGGCGTATATGCGCAAAACGCCTGGAGCGAAGGCGGCTACAGCTGCGTCCTGCTTGATCTTGGCTTACCCCGGGACGACGGCTTGCAGGTGCTGAGACGGGCACGCGGGCGCGGGGATGCCACCCCGGTCTTGATCCTTACCGCCCGCGATACGGTCGCTCAGCGCGTACAGGGCCTGGATTATGGTGCTGATGACTACCTGCTTAAGCCTTTTGATCTTCAGGAAGTCATGGCCCGCATGCGTGCGATTACCCGGCGCCATCACGGTTCCGCCGATTCGCTGCTGGGCAGCGGGGATGTTCAACTGGATATGCTGACGCGCGAAGTCTTGTACAAAGGGCAACGTGAGCAGCTAACCGCCCGGGAATATGCCCTGCTCTATGCGCTGCTGGAGCGGCCCGGTGCCATCCTGTCACGCGAGCAGTTAGAAAACCGCATCTATGGCTGGGGCGAAGAAGTCAGCAGCAATGCGGTGGACGTATTAATCCACGGCATGCGGCGCAAGCTGGATAATGATGTGATCCGCAACGTGCGCGGACTGGGTTGGCGAGTGCCGGCAATATGAAAATCTTTATGCGATCGTTACGGAATAAATTACTCAGTACGTTACTGGTCATTCATTTACTGATGATTGGCGGCGTGGCCTGGTATTTCTTTAGCTGCTACGGTGAAATGGTGGGCGTCATCAAGGATGAGCAGCTCGCCAAGCTGGCCGATGCCTGGTCAGTGAATCGCGAGATCCCCCCGCTGATGCCGCTTATTGCGCCAGCACACAAGATAAAAAGCGCCTTCGTCATTCAGCTGTGGGATGCCGAAGGTCGGCTACGCTCCAGCTCCTGGCCTGAGTTGCACGCGCCGTTACAGGCGGAAAACGGCTATAAAGATGTGCAGATCGGCGGCTGCCACGACTGCGAATGGCGAATTTATACCCGCTCCGGCCAGCCCGGCAGCGAGATAAAGACCATTCAGGTGATGCTCAATCTCAGCTACATGAAAGAAATGATGGTGAGGCGAGCGCTGTCGGCGATTATTCCGCTGATTTTGATGATGCCGCTGTCACTACTGGTTATCTGGCTGGTCGTGCGTAAAATCACCCGGGATTTGCGCGTTGCCTCCCGGGAAATTGCCGCGCAGGATGCCCATCACCCACACAGCGTTTCACCGGAAAGCCTGCCTGATGAAATTCAGCCGCTGGTCGCCGCCTATAATTCGCTGCTGGATAAACTTCGTGCGGCCTGGTCTTCACAGCGCCAGTTTATGGAAGATGCCGCTCACGAATTGCGGACGCCGGTCACGGCGGTTACGTTGCAGCTGGAGAACCTGCGACAGCATATTCAGCCTGGCGAGGCCAGTCGTCAGTTTGCACAACTGGAATCGGGCGTAACCCGCACCCGCCATCTGGTGACCCAATTGCTGAATATGTCACGCTGGGAAGATCAGTCAGTGGTCGCCAGCCTCGACACTATCGCGCTGGAAGATGTGCTGAAAGAGAGCATTGAGCAGCTCATGGTGGTGGCAGATAAACGCGGTATCGACATTGGCTTTAGCGGCACCACGCACTACCAGCTGCAGGCCGGACGGTCTGAGCTGCGAAGCCTGTTTGATAACCTGATTGGCAATGCCATGCTTCATACGCCTGAAGGCAGCCTGGTGGATGTCCTGCTGCACCGTGTTGACGGGCAAACCGTAGTAGATATCGTCGATAACGGCCCGGGCATGCCGGAGTCGTTTATTGAACGCGCGTTTGATCGCTTTGCCCGCGCCCCGGATGTTAAAGCCCAGGGGAGCGGGTTAGGCTTGTCTATTGTACGAAGCGTGGCGCACAAACATCATATCCGCGTTGCGCTCTCCAATTGCCTGAATCCGCACGGTGAGCGTTGTGGTTTTCAGGTCCGCGTCACTTTTCCCTGATCCCTGCTGTTTGATTCGGAATCGGACAACGTAAACGGTTGCCTGGTTCCGTTCGCCCGAAACAATATTGTGACAAGAATCACAATATTGATGAATTGTTATGCAACACATTTTGACAAATGTGATCAAAAGCTATTTTCTATCTCTCTGTTACAGGCACGCTACGCTAACTAAAACAGGCGGCCTGAGTACATTACTGCCCAACCTTTGGGATTGATTTCCAAACAGCGCGCAAACGATTGTCTTGCGCATAAAAACCAGTGGTCAAAATATAATGAAATTTAAAACGTTAATGGCAGGTGTCCTGCTGGCAGGTTCCTTAAACGGTGCAGTGCAGGCTGCTGACAATGCTCCCCAGTATGTTTCCGACTGGTGGCATCAGAGCGTAAACGTGGTGGGCAGTTACCACACTCGCTTCGGACCGCAGTTCAATAATGACGTCTATCTGGAATACGAAGCGTTTGCCAAAAAAGACTGGTTTGATTTTTACGGCTACGTTGATCTGCCGAACTTCTTTGGCGTGGGCAACAGCAATGCTAACGGCATTTTCGACCACGGTTCGCCGCTGTTCATGGAAATTGAGCCGCGTTTCTCCATTGATAAACTGACCGGCACCAGCCTGGCCTTTGGTCCGTTTAAAGAGTGGTACTTCGCGAACAACTATATCTACGATATGGGCCGCAACAGCGCCAACCGTCAGAATACCTGGTATATGGGCCTGGGCACCGACATCGATACGCACAGCGATATCGGCCTGTCGCTTAACGTCTATGCCAAATACCAGTGGGAAAACTACGGTGCAGCGAATGAAAACAGCTGGGATGGCTATCGCTTCAAAGTGAAATATTTTGTGCCGATCACCACCCTGTGGGGCGGTAACCTTGGCTACGTAGGCTTTACCAACTTCGACTGGGGTTCAGACTTACGCGAAAAGAGTGGCCCGATTCGCACCAGCAATTCTATCGCTTCCAGCCATATCCTGTCGCTGGGCTACGATCACTGGCACTTCTCGGCCGTCGCCCGTTATTTTCATAACGGCGGTCAGTGGGGAGCGGGTCAGGAGTTAGGATTTGGTGAAAGCGCGTCTGAAATCAAGTCTACGGGCTGGGGTTACTACCTGGTCGCCGGCTATAACTTCTGATTACTGTCGCACCGCGAAAAAGAGGTGGCGGCGAACGTTGAGGCCTTCCCATGAGGAAGGCCTCGCGTCTTTACAGACTGCAGCGTATTACGCGTCGGGTTTTACCACGTTGATGCGCCATGGAATATTGAATTTATCGATAAACATGGCGAAGCCGTCAGACCAGAATGTCTCCTGCCACGGCGTGGTGACTTTCCCGCCTGTAGACAGCTTTTCAAACCATGCCTTACCCTGCTCTGCATCGTTAGTTGCCAGACTCACGGCATAGCCCGCGTGTTCTGAGGCCGGAGGCTGATGGGGATTGCCATCACTCATCATCAGCTCACCCTGACCAATACGGAGGTGCGCATGCATAATTTTCTCAGGGGGCAACGGCGGAGCAGACCGATCGCCCACCTGTTCACCCTGCTCCGGCATATCGCCAAACGTCATTTTTTGCAGCAGTTTTCCACCCGTTGCCTGCAAATAAAATTCTATCGCTTCTTCACAGCGACCATAGAGAAACAAATAGGGACATACTTGCATTATTACCTCGATACCGGTGAGTAGAGATTTCCTTGTAACGACGTAATAAGTGTAGACGACAGGTCAGGGTTAACGACGATAACCGGATAAAGATTCATCATTCAGATTATTTACCTGACACAGGTCAGCCTTTTTTCTGTTGATTTTACAAATAAAACAGGACCAGACCTGACAACAATAAAGCGTGATTTTCTGACAGATATTGTTGTCATGGCAATAATAACAAAGCATGACCGTTGAATGATGAAATAAAATGGAAGTTTATAATGCGTTACGATACATCACCTCTTGCGCCGTGCTGTTAATCGCCAGCAGTCATCCTGTGCACGCCCCGATCGATCGGGCTTTGTTAAATCTGTCTGGCCCTAAAAATCAGGGGATCTAACGTAAAGGGCGAAATAACCGAACCGGCAAAAAAGATCATCAGGTAATAACATTGAATCATCTGGTTCATTATTTCGCTCATCTTTTACCCACCTTATTGTTTATTAATTTCAGCACGTTCCCACTAAATATTTACCCTGCTGATGCCGATACATCAGTCCATAATCCCCTATTCAGGACTGCGTCATGTCGTTAAAAAAATCTTCACTACTGGTTTTGTCGTTCCTGTTAATTCTTTTTCTTATCAGCATATCGGTCAGCATCTGGTTACTGGCCCGGAGCAACGCGTCGTTAAATGCGGTTAATAAAGAAATCCGCGTCGTGTTATCAGTTATCGATCCTATCAACCATAGCCGAACGTTACGCGTACGGCTGATGGAATACATGAAAGAAATTGAGAACGACGGCCCGCAGGGCAGCTATTCTCTGGACAGCGTAAAAAGCGTCGCCGCTAAAGCCGATGCTGCCTTTCAGGCTTATCTCAGTGCGCCACGCATTCCGGGTGAAGAGGCCGATGCAGACCGCTATCGTCAGGCCTATCTGGCTTATCGCGATCAGGGAATTCAACCCTTGATTGAAGCGGCCGAAGCCCGCGATCAGCAGCGCTTTAAAAATCAAATTGCCAACGTAGTCCGGCTAGACCGGCAGTATGAAATCGTCCTGGATCAGGTGCTGGCCCAACACGAGGCTTATGCGAAGAAACTGAATACTGACGCCCAGGGCAACTTTTCATCCGGGATCACGCTGCTCATCGTGTTTGGCTTGTTATTCCTGGCCATCACCATTGCGATACTGATCTTTGTCAGACGCTATATCTTATCGCCGCTCAATAACGCAAAAGCGCACTGCAGCGAGATTGCGGCAGGCGTGCTCGATCACCCGGTGCCGGTCAAAATCGGCTCGAAGAGCGAAATTCAGCAACTCATGAGTTCGATGGAGCAAATGCGGACGTCTCTGACGGACATTATTATCCGGGTGCGCCACTCAACCCACGCGGTGTCCTGTGCTTCACAGGACATTGCCAGCGGTAATACCGATCTGGCGTCCCGTACCGAGCAGCAAGCTGCGGCGCTAACCGAAACGGCGGCCAGTATGGAGCAATTGGGGGCAACGGTTAAACAGAACACGGACAATGTGTTTGAAGCCTGCCGTCTGGCTAACGAAGCGGTACAGAACGCAGAAACCGGCGAGAAGGTTTCTCAGCAGGTTATCCTTTCAATGGCCAAAATTAATGAAAGTTCAAAGAAAATTGAGGATATTACCAGCGTGATTAACAGCATTGCTTTTCAGACCAATATTCTGGCGCTGAACGCCGCCGTCGAAGCGGCGCGCGCCGGTGAGCAAGGCCGGGGTTTTGCCGTCGTCGCCGGTGAAGTGCGTAATCTTGCGCAACGCAGCGCCGTGGCGGCGAAAGAAATTGAAGGGCTGATTGCCGAATCGGTCGCGACGATTCGCGTGGGTTCTGATCAGGTCAGTCGCACGGGCGAGGCGATGAATGCGATTATTACCTCGGTAAGCCGCGTGAACGAGTTGATGGACCACATTTCTACCGCGTCCGATGAGCAGCATCACGGTATCAGCCAGATTGAAAAGGCGGTCACTGAGATGGATGGTGTGACGCAGCAAAACGCCGCACTGGTCCAGGAGTCGGCCGCCGCGGCTGCTTCGCTGGAAGAGCAGGCTCAGCACCTGACCCATTCCGTTTCTGCTTTCCGCCTGTCTGGCGTCTAAAACGGATTCCCGCTCGGGTGATGAGACCAGAGCGGGAAACAGACGCTGTGCGTCGCGGCATCAGGCTGTGACTGCCCGGCCTTTACCGGCCCGCCAGTCATGGTGACGACTGACCGCGCCTTTGTGTCCTGACCGGCTCTTGTGCCTTTACGTCGGCCGCCTGCCGGTCTGCCCTAAAAACCGTCCCAGTCAATACTGCAATATGCGTTGCTGAAAATTCATCACTATTCCTGTCGGCAAGAATCAGGTAATTGATTATTCTGCTGCTTCACGGCTCGCGAATGGGCAACGCTTTCAAAACACTTCACGGCCTGTAGCGGGAATGGCAATCATCCTGACATGAGGTTCACCTTACATGACACCAGCCTTTATCACAGGGATAGCACCGACGGCGGCAGCGTCGGCCAACACCAGCTTAGCTGAGCGCATTGATGCGCTACCTTCTTCTGTGGGTTTATGGCGCTTTATCTCGCTGCTGGCGCTGGGCGGGTTCTTTGAGCTTTACGATCTGTTTGAAACCGGGTATATCAGCACTGGCTTGCTGGCGGCCGGTATCTTTCACACGGGCAGTGCCGGGATACTGGGCATTACCGATCAGGCTGTGTTTGCTTCCGCTACCTTCCTGGGGCTGTTTGTTGGCGCCAGCCTGCTCACGCCCCTTGCCGACCGCTTTGGTCGTCGACTGACCTTTATCTGTGCCCTGGCCTGGTACGGCGTATTTTCACTGCTCATGGCTTTTCAGCATAGCGCGGAGATGGTGATCCTGTGCCGTTTTCTGGTGGGGATTGGGCTGGGGGTAGAGTTGGTCACCATTGATACGTATTTGAGTGAATGGGTCCCCACTCACCTGCGTAACCGGGCTTTTGCCTTTTCGTTTTTTATCCAGTTCCTGTCGGTGCCTGCTGTCGCGCTCATGTCGTGGTGGCTGGTGCCGCAAAATATCCTTGGGCTGGAAGGCTGGCGCTGGGTGGTGATTGCCGGTGCGGTCTGTTCACTGGTGATCTGGTTTGTGCGCAAAAACCTGCCAGAGTCCGCTCGCTGGCTGGTGCAGCAGGGGCGCGTCGATGAGGCCCATCAGGTGATGGTGAAAATGGAAAAACGGTGCGGCATCGCCCCGGGCCTGCCGTTGACGAAGCCGTCCGTCTCAGACAAGAAACCAGAGAAGAGCCGCTTTCGGGAGATCTGGTCAGCCCGCTATCGCAAGCGCACGCTTATGTTGGTGGTCATGAACTTCTTTCAGGCGATTGGTTTTTATGGTTTTGGTAACTGGCTGCCGGCATTGCTGTCCGGTCAGGGCACGTCGATCACCCACAGCCTGCTGTATGCGTTCTTTATCACGCTTGCCTACCCGATTGGATCGCTGATTTGTGGCAGTTTTACCAGCCAGCTCGAAAATAAATGGCAAATCGTTCTCTCTTCGCTCATGACGGTGGTATTCGGTACGCTGTTTGCCCTGCAAACCAACCCGGTATTGCTGATTATTTGCGGTTTCCTGATCACCTTCTCGAATGCCTGGCTGACCTGCAGCTATCATGCCTATCAGACCGAGATTTTCCCCACGCACATCCGCGCACGGGCGGTGGGTTTCTGCTACTCGTTCAGCCGGTTATCAACCGCATTCAGCAGTCTTTTGATCGGTGTGATTTTGCAGTATGCCGGTACGCATGGCGTTATCGTGTTTATCGTGCTGAGTATGCTGATGGTGATGCTGTCGGTGGGCATTTTCGGGCCTAAGACGCGCGGTATCAGGCTGGAACATATCTGAACATTCAGCCTTCCCCCTGCGGGGAAGGCTGAAACACTGAGGTCTACTTCCCTTCTAACACCTTGATATCTGCATTGCCCTGACGAGCTTTGACCTCTTCACGCAGGGCTGCTACCTGCTTCGCCGTCACGTTATCCGCCGCATTGTTGCCCCAGCTGCGACGAATAAAGTTCACCACGTCCGCGACCTGCTGATCGTTCAGACGCCAGCCAAATGCCGGCATGGTGATGGTTGAAGGCGCGCCTTTTACCCCACGCAGTTCGCCACCAACCAGCACGATGTGAATCAGCGAGGTCGGATCCTCTGCCATCACCACAGGATTGCCCCGCAGCGCAGGATAGAAGCGTTTATAGCCGCTGCCATCGGTTTTATGGCAGGCTGCGCAGCTGTCCACATAGGTCGCGGCGCCCGTCTGACTGTCGTCGCCCTTCCATAAGGCTTTGGCCGTCGCGTCATCCACGCTAAACGCCACCTGATGCGGATCTTTGGCACCCAGCGACTTCAGATAGCGGGCGATGGCCGTGATGTCTTCATCCGTCAGGTGCTGCAGGCTGTGGTCGACAACGTCCACCATGCCGCCAAATGCCGCCGTGTGGTCGTTACGCCCATAGCGCAGGAACTGGCGCAGGTCATCTTCACTCCAGCGGCCCAGTCCGTCGCGGTTATCTCCGCGCAGATTGCTTGCGGTCCAGCCGTCAACCGGCGCACTGCTGCCCGCCAGATAATCCGTTCCCCCGGCATTGGTTAACGCCTTTTCCTGCAGGGTAAAACTACGCGGCGTATGGCAGGCACCGCAGTGGCCCAGACCTTCTACCAGGTAACGGCCACGCGCCAGCGTCGCATCCTCCTGCGCGGCAGGCTGAAACGCCTTTACATCCGGTGCAAACAGGTTGCGCCAGATCGCCAGCGGCCAGCGCATTGACAGAGGCCAGGGAATATCACTCTCTTTGTTGGCCTGACTGACCGGGGCAACCCCGTGCATGAAGTAAGCATACAGCGCCTGCATGTCTTCATCGTTGACCACGGCATAAGACGGATAAGGCATAGCGGGATAGAGCGTATCGCCGTTTTTTGCAATACCGTGCCGCACGGCTTTCTGAAAGTCATCGTAGCTGTAGTCACCAATACCGGTCGATTTATCCGGCGTGATATTGGTGGAGTAGATCGTGCCAATCGGCGTGGCCATCGGCAATCCCCCTGCAAAGGGCTTGCCGCCTTCACTACTGTGGCAGGCTACGCAGTCGCCCGCGCGCGCCAGATATTCACCGCGTTTGACCCGATCCGCCGTGCTGTCATCCGCCAGGGCAGCGAAGGCGAGACTGCCCAACACCAGGGCTAAAATACCGTTTTTCATCACCATCTTCCTTATGCCTGCACCAGGGGACCCGGGTTCTTCAGGTACTGTTCCCGAATCGCTTTCGCCGACCAGTAGGTCAGTGCGGCGACCATGCCGGTGGGGTTATATCCCAGCCCCTGCGGAAACGCTGAAGCGCCGGGAACGAAGACATTCGGCACATCCCAGCTTTGCAGATAACGGTTCACCGCACTGGTATTGGGATCTTCACCCATAATCGCGCCGCCGCTGATGTGGGTCGTCTGATACACGGTCGTGTCAAAATGCGTACCGGGCTTCTTCGCCCCGCCAATGATCATTTTAGGATTCATGGCTTCGGCGATTTTATGCATTTTTCCCACCATGAACTGCGCCATCTTGATGTCGTTGTCCTGCCAGTCGAACGTCATGCGCAGCAACGGCTGACCGTAGGCATCTTTGTAGTTCGGGTCCAGGTCCAGATAGTTCGCGCGGTAAGACTGGTGCGCACCGTGAGCATCCATGGAAAGATGATGCGTGTAGGTGTCCGCCACGGCGGCTTTCCACTGACTGCCCCAGTTTGGCGTGCCGGTCGGCGTGGGGAGCCCCGAGATCGGTTTGGTGCCCGCCTGGTTCACCCAGAACGGCGACCCGCCAACAAAGCCGTGCGGACCATGATCGAAATTGTCGGCATTAAAATCATCCACGGCGACGCCTGCACCGCCTGCACCGATGAAAGGATTGGTGGTGGTGTTTTTATCGAACAGCGCTTTCAACGTCGACAGGTTTTGATAGGCGAAGTTGCGCCCTACCGTCCCTTCGTTGGTGATCGGGTTGTAAGGTTTGCCGATGCCGGACAACAGCATCAAATGGACGTTATGGAACTGAAAGGCAGACAGAATGACCAAATCCGCCGGTTGCACCTGCTCACGGCCCTGCGCATCAACATAGGTGACACCGGTCGCACGCTGCTTATCAGCCGTGAGGTTGACCCGCAGCACGTAAGAATTGTTACGCAGCTCAAACTTTGGCTCCTGGCGCAGCGCAGGCAAAATATTCACATTCGGCGATGCCTTGGAATACATATAACAGGCGTAGCCGCTGCAGTAGCCGCAGAAGTTGCACGGCCCCATCTGGGCGCCGTAAGTATTGGTATAGGGGCCAGAGGTGTTCGCCGACGGCAGATCGTAAGGATGATAACCTACGGACTCGGCGGCCTGGGCAAACAGCTGAGCCGACCAGGTACGCTTTTGCGCCGGCAGTGGAAAGTTGTCAGAGCGATCGGGCGCAAAGGGGTTACCGCCTTTGTCTTTGCCGACGACCTTGCCCTGAATACTCCAGGCACTACCGGAGGTGCCAAACACCTTTTCAGCTTTATCAAAAAACGGCTCCAGCTCCTGGTAGTCCACGCCAAAGTCCTGAATGGTCATGCCTTCAGGAATAAAGTTTTTGCCGTAGCGCGCCTCATAGTGGCTACGCAGTTTCAGCTCTACGGGATCAACCCGGAAATGGACACCCGACCAGTGCAGCCCGGCGCCGCCGGTACCGGTACCGGGCAGGAAGGCCGCCAGCTGGCGGTAAGGCACGGCCGTTTGTGAGGCGTCGTGCCGAATGGTGACGGTGCTCTTAGACAGGTCCTGGAACAGCTTTTTGCGAACGTTGTAGGTCAGCTCATCAATCGACTGCGGGTAAGAACCATCCGGATAGGTATCACGATGTGGACCGCGCTCCAGCGCCAGCACGTTCAGACCTGCTTCGGTCAGCTCTTTGGCCATAATGGCGCCCGCCCAGCCAAAGCCGACAATCACGGCATCCACTTTCTTTAATTCATTTGCCATGCTCAGCTTCTCTCTCCACGAATCGACACTGACGGGAACGGATAGCGTTCACCGCGCTCTACCCAGTCCATAAAGTCGGCGCGTGCGCCAGGGAAGTTGATGAGCTTCCAGCCCACCATGCCCTGATTGCCGCCGTGGATGGGATCGCTAAAGAAGCCTTCGCGGGTGTTTTGCAGTAAGTAGGAGAAAAACACGTTGGCGGGCAGCTGACGGAAACCGGCTTTGCCGCTCTCCATGGCCTGTAATAATGCGTCCTGCTGCCCGGCGTCGAGTTGGGCAAACACCTTACCGTGCTGCTGCTGACTGTAATGATCGGCATCAGCCAGACCGAGACGGTAGATCTGCTGCGGCACCAGCGGCAGCTGATAGCCCATTTCTTTAGGAACGTCGGGATGGAAAGGCCCCTGCATATACCAGTTCGCTCCGGTGGCGTAAGGCGTATTCATCTGACGATCGATAAACTCAGGCACGCCTGCTTCCAGCGCGCCGGGGCCGCGTTCATCAGCAGGAATCAGGCGCGCAACGGCCGCCTTGATAAAGGCAAATTCCTCGGCGGTAAACCAGGTGGGCTGATAATCTCGGGCAGACTGGGGTGCGGCGGGCGCTGCCGCCTCAGCGGGCGCAGAAAATGCACCAAGTGCGCTACTGCCTACCGCCACTGCGGGCGCCAGGGTGATGGTCTTCAGCAAAAAATCCCTGCGTGAATGACCCTTTTTCTGGTCTGACATGACATTGCCTCATCACCGCATCAACTGCGGTACGAAAAAGAGAAGTGAGTGCGTTGTAGTGGTTTTTATCTGCGGATTTCGGGTACAACGAACTGTTACCGGTAACAGTAACTATAAGTGTAACACCATTACCAATAAACATTTAGTTTAAGGAAACAAAAAAGCACAATTTCATTAACATATATTTTGTCGATGTCATGTTCAGAAACAACAGGCTACAGACAGATAGCCGTTTAAACGTTATAAAAGCGATTACACAACAGCGGAGTACCTATGTTTAAGTCTTTCTTCCCGCGACCGGGACTGTTTTTCAGCTCGGCCGCCCTTTGGAGTTTACTGGCGATTTTTGTCTGGTTTGGCTTTGCCAGCGATTTACCGGCCCATTTCTGGCCTGCTTTTCAGGCGGCCATCAAGCAGCCCTTGCCCACGACGGTAATGCGGTTTATTGCGCCGGGTGAGGTGTGGTTTTATGCCTATTACTGGCTGATGGTGGCCATCTTCGCGATAGCCTGGCGACTAACTGACAACCATCCGTGGCAACGCTGGTCGGTATGGGGTTCGGCACTGATTATTTTTGTCACCTGGTTTGGTGTGCAGGTTGGTGTTGCCGTGAACGCCTGGTATGGCCCTTTTTATGATTTGATCCAAAAAGCGCTGACGAAAGCCGGCTCGGTTCAAATCAACGAATTTTATGCTCAGGTAATGGCCTTTTTGGGCATTGCCTTAATTGCGGTCGTCATTGGGGTGATGAATGCTTTTTTCATTAGCCATTGGGTATTCCGCTGGCGTACCGCAATGAACAATTATTACATGCACCACTGGCAGCGCTTACGCCACGTTGAAGGCGCGGCTCAGCGTGTGCAGGAAGATACCATGCGTTTTGCCACAACGTTGGAAAGCTGGGGCGTGAACTTTATCCAGGCCATCATGACCCTGGTGGCGTTTCTGCCGGTGTTGATCGCCCTGTCACACCATGTCGAAAACATTCCGATCCTGGGGAATCTTCCTTACGCGCTGGTGATTGCTGCGGTTCTCTGGTCGCTGTTCGGTACCGGTCTGCTGGCGCTGGTCGGGATTAAGCTCCCCGGTCTCGAATTTCGTAATCAACGGGTTGAAGCTGCTTATCGTAAAGAGCTGGTTTACGGCGAAGACAACGCCGACCGCGCCACACCGCCCACGGTAAAAGTGCTGTTCAACAACGTGCGGGTTAACTATTTCCGTCTGTATTTTCACTATCTCTACTTCAACATCAGCCGCATTCTTTATCTTCAGGTCGATAACGTCTTTGGACTGTTTCTGTTGTTCCCGTCCATTGTTGCCGGAACGATAACGCTGGGTTTGCTTAACCAGATAACCAACGTTTTCGATCAGGTCCGCAGCTCGTTCCAGTACCTGATCACCTCGTGGTCGACGCTGGTTGAGCTGATGTCTATCTATAAACGTCTGCGCAGCTTTGAGCAGATTCTGGATGACGTGCCGCACGGTGAAATGATGCGCGACGCCTCTGAAGACGTGTCATAACCGGGCTCTTCGCCTGCGGCAGCCTCATGCCATGCCGCAGGCAAATTATCGCGAATCCAGAGTCATGAGTCGGTGCCTGCCAGGATTGTTAGCCGCGCTTCGCGCCATCACGACTGACAAGCAGAACCTGGCGACCTGCTGAGCGCAGCAGATCGGTAAACCGGTTACTGATGCGGTTCACGTCTTTCTCTTCTGCCCGGGCTCTGCTTCCCTTAGCCCGTGATGGACTTTGGCATCGGCTGTCGTCCGACCAGGCTTACGCGGTCTTACCCTCTTGCTGCATAGGGGATCGTCCGAGGCCAGCCTGTCTTGCACCTGGCTATTAATGGCAGCAAATCGTCTCTCGCGTGAAATTGCGGCCACAGCGGAGAAGCCTGCACGTTATCGCGCCCAAAATCAGGCAAGCGTCTGCACAGCTGACAGGCTTAATGGCGAATAACAAAGGCGTCTGATGGGGGACCAGGAAGGGAAAAGATGAAATGGCGGGCATCCACAAACGCCGCCAGGACGCCCATAGGCGTCCTGTCAGCACACAACTTCAAGCATTATTTCAGCAGTTCAGCGGTCATGTGCACGCCGTTATTGGTGTTAGCTTCGGTGATTTTATAGGAAGCACCAGCTTCTTGCGCCTGCGCAGCAATTTTCGCTTCGGTGCTATCCAGAGTAGAACCGGTCGCTGTCACAGTTTGCGCGAAGCCTGCAACAGGAAGAATGGCAAGGGCGATAACAGCAGCAAAAGTTTTGATAGTTTTCATGATAAATTCCTCGGTCATTTTCAGTTTATTTAAGGCTATATGCCTTGTGTGAAAACATAATAGGCCGAATATTGATCAGAAAAAAGCAGAGGGTTTTGCTTAAGTTGTTCAATAAAACTGAAACTGAAAAGCACGTTTAGCCCTGTTAAAACACAAAAGGTTAAAAAACCAAGGTGAAATAAAAAGGCAGCATATATCGCTGCCATGAGTCACATTAACCGTGATGCCTGACGCGCGAAAAGATCGTTACTGCCGCCACCAGCATCAGTGCGCTGCTGGCAAGGAAAACGCCGCCTGCGCCGCGTAAGTCAAACATCCAGCCTCCCGCCGCCGCGCCTACCGTAATCGCCAACTGAATGGTTGCTACCAGTAACCCACCGCCCGATTCAGCATCGTCTGGTACCGCACGTGAAATCCACGTGGACCAGCCCGTCGGCATCGAACCAAAGGCCAGGCCCCAGATCGCGACACCGCCTGCAACCAGCCAGCCAGTATGGCCAAAACTCACCAGCATCAGGGCCGTCGCACCCATCAACAGGGCCATTCCGCTCAGCGTCAGTGACACACTGCGCGTCACCAGATAACCAGCCAGATACGTACCCACAAAGTTAGCGATGCCAAATGCCAGCAGCACCAGAGACAGCTGGCTGAGGTCGAGGCGCGCCACGCTTTCCAGAAACGGTCGCAGATAGGTGAAAAAAGCAAAGTGGGCAGTAAACATCATGATCACCGCCAGCATTCCCCAGCGCATGACATTTATCCGTAACAACGCCAGTACACCGCCACTGCGCGCGTTGCCTTCGGCAGGCATGGCGGGAAGGGTGAAAAACTGCCAAAGCAGGGAAGTCGCGCCCAGGCCCGCCGTAAACAGGAAGATCGCTCGCCAGCCTACCAGCCCGCCCAGATAACTGCCCAGCGGGGTCGCAATAATGGTGGCCAGTGAGATACCACTAAACACGATGGAAAGTGCGCGAGGTAGCTGATCGGCGGGCACCAGCCGCATGGTAATGGCGGTAGACAACGTCCAGAAACCACCAATGGCCACCCCCAGCAGAACGCGCGCCAGCAAAATGACGGTCAGATTGGCGGCCAGTGCCACCATCAATGCGGAAACGATGAGCAGTAATGAGAAGGCCAGCATCACCACCCGGCGATCGATGCGTCGGACCAGGCTGCCTACCGTCAGACTGGTGAGAAGCGCAATCAGGGCCGTGACGGTCACTGTCTGTCCCGCCAGACCTTCCGAAACGTTCAGGCTGCGCGCTATCGGCGTCAGCAAACTAACAGGTAAAAACTCGGCGGTAATCAGGCTAAATACGCCAAACGACATCGCAAAGACGGCGCCCCACGCTGGATGAGTGGGTATGGAAACCTCATCAGCCACTTCAGTGTTGAGACTCATGTTGCTTCTCCGGAAAAAAAGTAGTGCTGAGCATAGAGGGGATGAGCAAGACGATCTATGATGGTTACACCGTTATTTTTGATAATTCGTCTGGATTTCTGTGATGAGCCGTTACGATGAGTTGACCAGTGAGTTGCTAATGGGCATGCGCCTGTATGGCGTTAACTACCAGCGCATTGCCGTCAGCGCCCCTTTTGGCCTGCACTTTAATGATTCTCCAGGACGGGCCCAGTTTCATTTTGTCGGGCGCGGTACGCTGCTGGTGCGTGGCGCATCCGGCGCGCTTTTCACGCTGAACAGTGGCGATGCTCTGCTGATCCCTCACGGTAAGCCGCACAGCCTGCTCTCCAGTAAGGATGCCGACTGTCAGTGCATTGACGCGATGGCGAGCAAACCGATCTGTGACAGTATCTGTGCCATTACTGCACCGGCGGATGCCTGTGAAGATGACCACAGCGTCCTGTTATTCAGTGCCAGCATGGCCTTTGAACTGGGCGGCATGCAGCCGCTGATCAACACGATGCCGGACGTCATGCTGGTCAGTACGCTGCTGTCACACTACCCGGAGATTCGCCCAATGCTGGAGGCGATGGAGCGTGAATCACGAACCCGACACGCGGGTCACGCCGGGATTCTTTCGCGTCTGGCGGATGTGGTTGCGGCCCTGGTGGTGCGTGGCTGGGTAGAAAATGGCTGTGGGCAAAGTAGCGGGCTGGTGCAGGCGATGCGCGATCCGCGCCTGAGTGAGGCCATTGCCGCCATGCACCGTTCTCCGGGCGAGAACTGGACGGTAGAACGTTTAGCGCGCGAAGCCGGTAGCTCACGCTCGGTATTTGCCGAACGCTTTCTTCATGCCACCGGTATGACGCCGCTGCGCTACCTGACCGAATTGCGCATGCGACTGGCGGTTAAACGCATCGCCGACCAGGGTGAGGCGCTGGAAACGGTCGCTTTCGATTTGGGCTATGGTTCACTGGCCGCTTTTAGCCGGGCCTTTAAGCGGATAACTGGCCAGTCACCCGGTGCGCTGCGTGCCGGCTATACGGGCACGCAGGCGGTCGCGTCTTAGCGAAACACGCTGATCGCTTCAACCAGCCGGTTAGCCTGATGCGTCATGCGCCCTGAGGCTTCTGCGCTTTCCTGAACGCGAGCGGCGTTTTGATGGGTAATATCGTCCAGATCTTCCACCGCCGTGCTCACTTCACTCAACGCGGTGGACTGTTCTGCTGTCGCGGCGCTGATTTGGCCGATCAGTGACGTCACGTTCTGGACCTGCTGCACAATGTCCTGCATGGTATGGCCTGCGGCACCCGCATGCTGGTTACCTGAATTGACCCGGCTGGCGCTGGTTTCAACCAGCGCTTTAATCTCGCTGGCGGCTTTTGCGCTGCGCTGTGCCAGGCTCCGCACCTCACCGGCCACCACGGCGAACCCTTTCCCCTGTTCACCCGCTCTGGCCGCCTCTACCGCCGCGTTCAGCGCCAGGATGTTGGTCTGGAAAGCAATGCTGTCGATAACGCTGGTGATACTGGCAATGCGCTGTGAGCTGTCAGCGATTTCTGCCATCATTCCCATCATCTCCTTCATGACCTCGCCGCCCTTGCTTGCCGCTTCACTGGTGTTAACAGAGAGCGAACTCACTTCCTGTGCGGTCTGCGTGTTACTTTTTACCGTTGCGGTCATTTCATTCATGGTCGCGGCCGTTTGCTGTACGTTGGCCGCCGCCTGCTCGGTGCGACGACTCAGTTCATTATTGCTACGGGCAATCGCATCACTGGCACTCAGCACATTAATGGCCTGACCACTGACGTCATCGACTAACCAGCGGAACATCAGCCCCAGCTGTCCAATGGCACGAAGCGTCAGTCCTACCTCGTCGATGCGATCCATCTGCTCAACCTGATGGCTGGCGCCCGTTGCCACACGCAGCGCCTGCCTGCACATGCGCTCGATGGGACGCGAGATCTGCTGTTCGAGCCACAGGCTGGCCAGCAACAGCAGGCAGGCCATACCGCCCGTAAAGCCCGCCAGCGCCAGTGGCGCAACGCCCAATGCCCAGACGCCCGCAACGGACAGCGGCAAGACAGCCAGTAACGCAGTGCGAATGCGCCAACGGAGCGGCAACGTTTTTAATATCGATCCAGGACGACGCCAGCCGCTGCGTATAATCAGCCCTTTGTGAAACTGGCGGCCCCCTGCGCGTCCTTCGCGGAAATCCCGATACAGCGCTTCACTCTGTTTAACCTCCTGCGCTGAGGGTTTAGTGCGTACAGACATATAGCCCTGGACCTTGCCGTCACGCACTACCGGAATGGCATTCGCCCGCACCCAGTAATGGTCTCCGTTTTTACGCCGGTTTTTAACCAGCGCGGTCCAGGGTTCACCCTGTTTTAAGGTGGCCCACATATCTGCAAAGGCTTCTGGTGGCATATCCGGATGGCGCACCATATTGTGCGGCTGCCCTTTTACCTCATCAGAGGTAAAACCACTGGCCTCAATAAAGGCGTCGTTGGCATAGGTGATATAGCTATTCAGGTCGGTCGTTGACATCAGCGTGGCATGATCGTCATAGACATATTCACGCTGGGAAACAGGTTGGTTATTGCGCATAGGAGTCCTTGCTCGTACCCGTCACACTTACACCAGAAGTGTTAATGAATGAGTGTTAAAAGGTAAAGATTACCTTTTTTTATGTTTTCGGCACTTGCGTAATGACTCTTTAGTGCTACGCGCAAATTTGTTGCATTTAAAAAGCCGCTTTAGAACGGCTTTCGGTATTTATACCGCGATCATTGATTGCGAACCTAGCGTGCTGAGTATGCAGACTGGTAAGCCCGAGACAGCGTTAGGGACGTTTTGATGCAACAGATTCCCCATCCTTATTTTTTTAAAGACCTGCTTAACAGGCTTTCTTCGTGTTTTATTTATCAATTCAGCGCAGGTCGACATTGCGGGTGCCGAACCACCACGTCAGTAAAAAACCGCTAACCCAGGCGACGATCAATCCCCCCAGATAGACAGCCATGCCGGCGAAAATCCCCTGATGCGACGTCATCAGCGGCAGCGTGACCAGTCCCGACGGGCCAAATACGGTATTCATGCCCACCGGCAGCCCCAGCCATGCCACTAAGCCAATAAAGAACCCGCCGACCGCACCGCCACAGCAGGCGGTAATAAAAGGTTTGAGGCGCGGCAGCGTTACTCCGTAGATAAGCGGTTCCCCCACGCCCAGTAAGCCTGGCACGATAGCGCCTTTTATCTGGGCTCGCAGCAGCGCGCCCTTTTCCGCTTTGCACCAGAGCGCCAGCGAGGCACCGACCTGACCGGCACCTGCCATAGCGAGAATCGGAAACAGCGAGTTAAATCCCTGGGTTTCCATCAGGGCAAAATAGACCGGGATAAATCCCTGATGAATGCCAAACATGACGGCGATCAGGAACAGTCCGGCCAGTAGCGCACAGCCAAACGGGTTGTTATTGAGGTGGATAAAGAGCCATGACATGCCCTTAAACAGCTCGCCGCCGATCGGCATAATCAGCAGGTATGTCAGCGCGCCCGTAATCAACAAGGTCAGCAGCGAGGTAAGAATCATATCCAGATTGTCTGGAATGATCGTGCGCAGCTGCCTTTCCAGCCAGCCACCAAACATGGCCGCCAGCAGCACCCCGATGATATTACCGCGCGGATCGATAGCCAGACCAAAAAAGCTGTCCATGCCGCTGTAATAGCCGACTTTGGCATCGGGCACGTAGCCCAGAATAAACAGCGAGGCGATAATGGCCCCGTTTACGCCCGTGCCGCCGAAGGCTTTTTGCGCGTTGTAGCCAATCAGAATGCTGAGGAAGGTAAACAGCCCTTTGCCGAACACTTTCATATAGGCCACGCCCTGAATCAGCCAGCCAGGATGATCGCCAGGCGTGCTCAGGTGCAGGCTTTGCTCAATCAGGGTGGCAAATCCCAGCAGTAAACCTGCGGCAATAAAACCCGGAATGAGCGGCGTAAAAATGGTGGCGAAGCGTGCCAGGAACTGCTGCAGCGCGCCGGTCTGCCTGGCTTTTATTTGTTGTTTCTGTTCTGCGGCCACCTGGTGCAACTCCGCGGCATCGCCCTGCGCCTGCGCCAGGATGGCCTGCATCCGTTCTGCCGCCGTCTGTGCCTTACCAGGACCGAGCACTATCTGCAACTGATCATCGCTGTCGATGACGCCCAGCACGCCAGGCAGGCGTTTCAGCCGGGCAATATCAGCCTGATTGTGTCTCAGCGTCAGTCGTAAACGCGTCATACAGTTGCCGCATACGACGATATTCGCCGCGCCGCCCACCGCCTGCACGATATCGTGCAGAAGTGCATCGGTCATTTTTGCCATTAGCGTGCTCCCGAATCCTGCAATGCTTTGCGGATAAAGCCCTGGTGCTTAGCGAGCAGCGCGATCGCTTCATCGGCATTTAATCCTGCCAACACCATGAGGATGGCGGTTTTACAGTGTCCGCTACAGGCCGACAGCGCCGAACGGGCGCTGGCTTCATCACAGTCAGTGGCCTGCATTACAATGTTAACCTGCCGCTGTACCAGCTTTTGGTTAGTGGCTTCAACATCCACCATCAGGTTGCCGTAAACCTTACCGCTACGAATCATCGCCCCGGTGGTGAGCATATTCAGCACCAGCTTCTGTGCGGTGCCGGCTTTCATGCGTGATGATCCCGTCACCACTTCAGGCCCCACGACTGGCGTCAGGGCGATATCGGCGACCTGAGCCATTTTGCTGTGTGGATTACAGGTCAGCGCTATCGTGGAGGCACCGCACTGCCGGGCGTAGTCCAGCGCGCCCAATACATAAGGCGTCCGTCCACTGGCAGCGATGCCGACCAGCACATCGTGGCGGCTAAAGTGAATAGCATTCAGATCCTGAGCGCCCTGTTCCACATTGTCTTCTGCGTTTTCAACCGCCTGCAAGATGGCCTGATGGCCCCCGGCAATCAGGCCAATAACCTGGTCGCGTGGTGTTCCGAAAGTTGGTGGGCATTCACTTGCATCAAGAATACCTAAACGGCCGGATGTCCCGGCACCGCAGTAAACCAGACGTCCCCCTGCGCTGAACGCCGCGCAGATCGCCTCCACCGCGCGCGCAATCTCCGGCACGATCGCCTCCACGGCCAGAGCGACTTTTTTGTCTTCCTCGTTGATGACCCGCAACATCGCTTCTGTGCTCATTTCATCAATGTGCTGGCTGGCCGGATTGCGCCCTTCCGTGATCATCTGACTGAGATCGATTTTCACACTCGTCCTCCACAGGAATAATTTATTCTGGATATTTTTAACACAACGAATGAATAATTCATCCTCTGCCTACGTTTTTTTCTGCGGTGACAAAAACGGGGTAAAAAAAAGGCCCAACTACCGTTGAGCCTTTGTCTTGCTAACCCGCTGTTAACTCGCGGTTTGCGTCCGTAACTGTAATTCGTACGCTTTAGCCTGCTCTGTATCGAACTGGTTTTCCCAGCGCGCAATGACCAGCACTGCCAGGGCGTTACCCACCACGTTGAGCGCGGTGCGGGCCATATCCATAATGCGGTCCACGCCCGCAATAAACGCCAACCCTTCCAGCGGAATACCCACGCTGCCGAGCGTTGCCAACAGCACAACAAAGGATACGCCAGGCACGCCCGCAATGCCTTTTGAGGTGACCATCAGCGTCAGCACCAGAATAATTTCGTCCGTCAGCGACAGATCAATGCCATACAGCTGAGCAATAAAGATGGCAGCGATGCTCTGATACAGCGTTGACCCATCCAGGTTAAACGAATAGCCGGTCGGAACAACAAAGCTGGTAATCGCTTTGGGCGCGCCATAGGCTTCCATTTTCTCCATGATGCGCGGCAGCACGGTTTCTGAACTGGACGTTGAGTAAGACAGGATCAGCTCATCTTTTAAAATGCGCATCAGCGTCGTAATGCGTAGCTTGCAGAAACGCGCGACCGCCCCCAGCACCACAAAGGCAAAGAAGAGGATCGCCACATAGACCAGCAGCACCAACTTCGCGAGCGGCCACAGCGACGCGAAGCCAAAGTTAGCAATCGTCACGGCGATCAACGCAAACACACCCACTGGTGCGTAACGCATGATCATATGCGTCACTTTAAACATGGTTTCTGATACGCCACGGAACAGATTGACCAGCGGATCGCGCTGTTCTGAAGGCAGAGCGGAAAGCCCCAGCCCAAAGAGTACCGAGAAAAAGATTATCGGCAGCATTTCACCCTTCGCCATGGAGGCAAAGATGTTCTGTGGGATCAGCGACAGGATGGTCGCCACCAGACTGTGGGTGCCTTCCTGCACCTGAGCGGTTGTGGCTTCATATTTAGAGATGTCCACCGTTGCCAGCGTAGACATATCAATGCCGGTGCCGGGCTTAAACACGTTGGCCAGGGTAATACCAACAACAATGGCAACGGTGGTAATCACTTCAAAGTACAAAATGGTTTTGAGACCAATGCGTCCCAGCTTTTTCGCATCCCCGACACCCGCAATGCCGACAATCAAGGATGAAATCACGATGGGCACGACAATCATCTTAATCAGATGAATAAAGATATCGCCCGCCGGGCTGAGAATATTATTGACTAACCATTCACGATCTTCTGGCTGATTATGCAACACGGCACCCACGACGATGCCAAGCACAAGTGCGATCAGAATCTGCCAGGCAAGGCTGATTTTAAAACCTTTCATAACGCGTAATTTCCTCAGTCAAAACCCGTTTCTCTCTACTGCGAAGGTGCAGAAGACAATACACACAGGGAAGTGAGCAAAAAGCCCGGTAAATTAGAGGGTGTTTATAGACGGCGTCCCGCATTGAAATGCGATGATTTCCATACCCATTTTCAGACGCGGTCTGAGTTGATACCTGATGATCAGGGGCGAGATAAGTACCATTTTCACTGTGGTAAATGCAACCCTTGGAGGCTTCGATTAAAACTTCACCATCTCTTAAGCATAAAATGCTGGCACAGGCGCAAATCCCTAACCTGCTGTTATGAAAAGTAAACCTTCGATAAGTTTTCGCATAGCTATTCAGGCAGTGCTCAATGTCTGCGCGGTTCGTTCGCTGCTTTTTTAACCAGCACCCTACACAAAATGTTGCAACTTAATCCCCATTTTTTGCAGGGAGTTAAGGTGATTTTACACAATTCACGACGTTTTTATGTCAGTAGGGTTAACGCGTGATCTATGGCGCAAAAAAGAAACAAAACCGGTTGTCGGGGTTCACTTAACCATTGATTGACATATGATTAACATCTTCAAGGAGATTCGCCATGAGCCAACATCATATCTATCCTGTTCCAGAAAATATTGCAGCAAACGCGCTGATTACTGCCGAACAGTATCAGGCGATGTACCAGCAATCGGTTACCGATCCAGAAACATTCTGGGGGGAGCAAGGTAAAATCCTTGACTGGATAAAGCCTTACAGCAAAGTCAAAAATACGTCTTTTGCGCCGGGCAATATTTCCATTCGTTGGTATGAGGACGGCACGCTCAATCTGGCGGCGAACTGCCTGGATCGTCACCTGACAACCCGGGGCGATCATCCTGCCATCATCTGGGAAGGTGATGACGCCAACGAAAGCAAAACAATAACCTTTCGTCAGCTTCACGCCGATGTCTGTCGCTTTGCCAACGTGCTGGAACTGCTCGGGGTTAAAAAAGGCGATGTCGTCGCGATTTATATGCCAATGGTGCCGGAAGCCGCGGTCGCTATGCTGGCCTGCGCGCGCATTGGCGCTGTGCATTCGGTTATTTTTGGCGGTTTTTCACCGGAGGCGGTGGCAGGTCGTGTGATCGACTCCAGTGCAGCCTTAATTGTGACAGCCGACGAAGGTGTTCGCGCGGGGCGTACGATCCCACTGAAAAAAAATGTGGATGATGCGTTAAAAAATCCCAACGTAAGCAGCGTGAAAAACGTCGTGGTCTTTCAACGTACCGGCAAAGACGTCGGCTGGGTTGAAGGACGTGACAGGCACTGGCACGAGCTGATGCAAAACGCCAGTACCAACCACTCTGCGGCAGAAATGCAGGCAGAAGATCCGCTGTTTATCCTGTATACCTCAGGTTCAACCGGTAAGCCGAAAGGCGTGCTGCATACGACCGGCGGCTATCTGGTTTACGCCGCGACCACCTTTAAGTTTGTTTTTGACTACCATCAGGACGATATCTACTGGTGTACGGCTGACGTTGGCTGGGTCACCGGCCACAGTTATCTGCTGTATGGCCCGCTGGCCTGCGGTGCCACGACGCTGATGTTTGAAGGCGTGCCTAACTGGCCGACGTCCGCCCGCATGGCGCAGGTGGTCGATAAGCATAAAGTCACCCTGCTCTACACCGCGCCCACGGCTATCCGCGCGCTGATGGCCGAAGGGGATAAGGCGATTGAAGGCACCGACCGTAGCAGCCTGCGTATTATGGGTTCGGTCGGTGAGCCGATTAATCCGGAAGCCTGGGAGTGGTATCACAAAAAAATCGGCAATAGCCAGTGTCCAATAGTGGATACCTGGTGGCAGACGGAAACCGGGGGATTTATGATCACCCCGCTACCCGGCGCAACGCGGCTTAAGGCCGGTTCTGCAACCACGCCTTTCTTTGGCGTACAGCCCGCGCTGGTCGATAATGAGGGGCATCCTCAGGAAGGAGCCTGCGAAGGTAACCTGGTTATCACTGACTCCTGGCCAGGCCAGGCCCGAACGCTGTTCGGCGATCACGACCGTTTCGAACAAACCTATTTCTCTACCTTCAAAAATGCCTACTTTAGCGGTGACGGCGCGCGACGGGATGAGGACGGTTATTACTGGATCACCGGCCGCGTGGATGATGTGCTGAATGTGTCAGGGCACCGTCTGGGCACGGCAGAAATCGAATCGGCCCTGGTTTCCCACCCTAAAATTGCCGAAGCCGCTGTGGTGGGGATCCCGCACAGCATTAAGGGCCAGGCCATTTACGCCTATATCACCCTGAATCACGGCGAGGAGCCCTCACCCGAGCTTTACACCGAAGTGCGTAACTGGGTACGCAAAGAAATTGGCCCGATCGCCACGCCCGATGTGCTGCACTGGACCGACTCTCTGCCAAAAACCCGCTCCGGTAAAATCATGCGCCGTATCCTGCGGAAAATCGCTGCGGGTGATACCAGTAATTTAGGCGATACGTCAACGCTGGCCGATCCTGGCGTCGTTGAGAAACTGCTTGAAGAGAAACAGTCCATCACCATGCCGTAACCACCCGGCGGAAAGCATCAGGCTTTCCGCCACCACTTCCCTACGTAGTGTGTTTCTGTAGTCACAAAAATATAACTCATTCACGCTTTTGCGTGAGGTCCACGCCTGCATGCTTCTGGAGATAATGTGATGAATGATGCCCTGCCCGAACAGGAAAAAATCTACCAAAAAATTGAAAGTAATCCTCGCTTTCAGGAATTGGTACACAAGCGCCAGTCCTTTGCCCTGCTGCTGTCGTTGATTATGCTGGTGCTGTATGTCGGCTTTATTCTGCTTATTGCTTTTGCCCCTGGCTGGCTGGGCACGCCTCTGCATGCCGGCACCAATGTCACACGCGGTATTCCGCTCGGCGTGGGGCTGATCGTCATCTCCTTTGTCCTGACCGGTGTGTACGTCTGGCGCGCAAACGGCGAGTTTGATCGTCTGACGAAGGCTATCCTCAGCGAGGTAAAACTATGATCCGTCTTATGCTGTGGATGCTGGCCGCGCTGCTGCCCTTTTCTGCTCTGGCCGCCGATGCCATTACGGGCGCGGTACAGAAACAGGCTGTTAACTATCAGGCGATCGTCATGTTTGTGATTTTCGTCGGCGCCACGTTGAGTATCACTTACTGGGCGTCGAAGCGAACACGTTCGCGTAGCGATTACTACACCGCAGGCGGAAATATCACCGGCTTTCAGAATGGGCTGGCCATGGCAGGCGACTTTATGTCCGCCGCCTCTTTTCTGGGTATTTCGGCGCTGGTGTATACCTCGGGCTATGACGGCTTAATCTATTCGCTGGGCTTTCTGGTCGGCTGGCCAATGATTCTGTTTCTGATTGCAGAACGGCTGCGTAATCTGGGGCGCTATACCTTTGCCGATGTTGCCTCGTACCGCCTGAAGCAAAAACCCATACGTACTCTGTCAGCCTGCGGTTCACTGGTGGTGGTTGCGCTCTATCTGATTGCTCAGATGGTGGGGGCAGGTAAACTGATCCAGCTTCTGTTCGGCCTTAATTATCACATCGCCGTTATCCTGGTGGGGATCCTGATGGTGATGTACGTGCTGTTCGGCGGCATGCTGGCGACGACCTGGGTTCAGATCATCAAAGCCGTTCTGTTGCTGTTTGGTGCCTCGTTCATGGCCATTATGGTAATGAAAAGCACCGGTTTTAGCTTTAATACGCTGTTCACTGAAGCGATGGCTGTCCACCCGAAAGGCGCGGCCATTATGCAGCCCGGCGGGTTGGTTAAAGATCCGATTTCTGCCCTGTCGCTGGGGCTGGGGCTGATGTTTGGTACGGCGGGATTGCCGCATATTCTGATGCGCTTCTTTACCGTTGCCGACGCCAAAGAGGCACGTAAAAGCGTATTTTGGGCCACCGGTTTTATGGGTTACTTCTACTTTCTGACCTTTATTATCGGTTTCGGCGCCATACTGCTGGTCGGTGCCAACCCGGCCTTTAAAGATGCCTCCGGCGCGTTAATCGGCGGCACCAATATGGCGGCGGTACACCTGGCGAATGCGGTTGGCGGCAGCACCTTCCTGGGCTTTATTTCCGCCGTGGCATTCGCCACGATTCTGGCCGTGGTGGCTGGCTTGACGCTGGCTGGCGCTTCGGCGGTCTCTCACGATTTGTATGCCAGCGTTTACCGCAAGGGCCAGGCCAGCGAGCGCGACGAGCTGCGGGTGTCAAAAATTACGGTGCTGGTGCTCGGTGTTGTGGCGATCGCCCTGGGTATTCTGTTTGAAAAACAGAACATCGCGTTTATGGTCGGCCTGGCGTTCTCGATTGCGGCCAGCTGTAACTTCCCGATTATCCTGCTTTCCATGTACTGGTCTAAACTCACCACCCGCGGCGCGATGGTCGGCGGCTGGTTAGGGCTGATCACCGCCGTGGTGCTGATGATTCTTGGCCCTACCGTCTGGGTTCAGGTGTTGGGCCATGCTTCACCGATCTATCCGTATGAATATCCGGCCCTGTTCTCTATTACTATCGCCTTTGTGGGCACCTGGCTGTTTTCGGTTACCGATCATTCGCAACAGGGCGCAGAAGAGCGTTCACGCTTCCGGGCGCAGTTTATTCGCTCCCAGACCGGTGCCGGTATTGAGCAAGGCAAAGCGCACTAATCCCTTTTCCCGGGTATAAAAAAGGGCAGGAACCGCGAGGTCCCTGCCCTTTTTCTCAGCCGATATCAGAAGCGCAGTGATGCGCCCACGTAGGGACCATCGACCAGGACGTTGTCTTTACGACCGCCTTTATTATTCAGCTCGATATACTGATAACCCACGCGCAGGTTAAGCAGAGAGACCGGCGTAAAGCTCACACCGCCGCTCGCTTCCTGGTAGCTGTCAAGATGATCGGTAAGGCCTTCCGGCGCATAATAGTACTGGCCGTACAGCCCCCACATGCTGTTGAAGTTGTACTGCGCGCTGCCGCCCAGCGCCACCGCAAATCCGTCTTTCCCGTCTTCAGGATGGGTAAAAATCGCCTTTGCGGTTGGCGCCAGTCGCAGATCGCCGAAATCGACGTTGTAGCCCAGGCCCGCGCCGTAAGTGCTGCCGTCATGATCGCTACGCAACCAGTTGCCGTTCAGGAACAGGCCTGGTGAGGTCGTGCCCAAACCGACATTCAGGTTGGTGCTGTGCTCGCCAACATCGACGCTGCCCTCGATGGCCTGCGCGGCGCCGCTCAGCATAATGAAGCTCAGAGCGCTTCCGGTAACAAGTTGCTTAAACATGATTCTCTCCATGATGGGTCAAATAATTCCGCATCAAGGGTAGCAGTCTGAAACGAGGTGACAACTAAATTTGGAAAGCTTTACGTAAAAAGAGATGTCATTTTGTGCCAAAACGGACAACGCACTGTAAGGTAAGCGGAAAAGAGCGTATGACAGGCGCATTCAGGCCTGTCATCACCAAACTCAGTGTGCCCACATCAGGTGCCCGATGAACGGCGCCAGTATGACGGTTACGACGCCAGACAGCATCATCACCAGGCTTGATACCACGCCTTCCTGCTGCCCCAGCTGATAAGCGCGTGCGGTACCGGCACCGTGCGAAGCGGCACCAAATCCGGCCCCTTTCGCTACGCCCTGTTTGATGGCGATGCGCAGGAACAGCATATCCCCTACCGCCATGCCAAATACGCCTGTCACAACCACAAACAGCGCCACCAGATCGGGCTGCGCACCCATGGGTTTGGCCGCTGCCAGCGCAAAGGGCGTAGTAATGGAGCGCACCGCCAGACTTCGCTGAATAGTTTCCGGTAAATTCAGTAAGCGCGCCAGCCAGACGGAACTGCACACTGAGACCGTTGTGGCAGTTAACACCCCGGCACTCAGCGATAACCAGTGGCGTTTAATCACCGTCAGATTTTCATAGACCGGCACAGCAAAGGCCAGCGTCGCGGGGCCCAACAGCCACAGCAGCCAGTGGCTCTCTGCAATATAGTTTTGCCAGCTGATATGGGTCAGCAGAAGCAGCGCCACCAGAATGAGCGGCGTCATGATCAGCGGCATCAGTAACAGTGTTGGCCAGCGGCGATACAGTCGTTTATTCAGGTAATAAATCAATAACGTGACGGCCGCACACAGCAGGCTGATAAGCAGATTACGCATCGCCGCCGCCCTGCTTACGCGCGGCCCGCGCGACCTCAAAGCGGTACAGGCGATCCACCACCAGGGCGGTCGTTGCCAGCACCAGTAGCGTACTGACCGCAATCACCACAAAAATCCGCCAGCCGTCAATCTGCAACAGGTCGGCGTAATTCACTACCGCCACCACCGCCGGGATAAAGAACAGCAGCATCTCTGCCAGCAGCCAGCTTGCCCCTACTTTCACCCAGCGCAGTGGCAAAACGCGCAGCGCAATCAACATTAACATCAGCAGCATGCCGACAATGTTGGCAGGCAGCGGCAGGTGCAGCCAGATTACCAGCTGCTCGCTGGCGACGAATACCGAGATAAACAGCGCCAGCTGTAGCGGTAAGCTGAGCCGTTGCAGCCTGTCGAGGTTAAGACGCCGCAATGCCAGAGCCATCATATTTCTCCCATGTCGTTAATGCGCTCAGTATAGAATCACGAGGTACTGTGAAAAAAATGAATTAAAATTATTAAAATCATGCCAGAAAGGAATAGTTATGGACGTTCGTGCGTTGCGTTACTTTACCGAAGTGGTACGTCAGCAGAGTTTTACCCGGGCCGCGCAAAAGCTGTTTGTGACGCAGCCGACGATCAGCAAAATGGTGCGTCAGTTGGAAGAGGAGCTGGACTGCGCGCTACTGCTTCGCGATGGACGTCGCCTGCATCTCACGGACAGCGGACAAGCCGTTTATCAACGCGGACTGGCTATTTTGCAGGAGTTCCATCAGCTTGAGGCAGAGATAGGCGACATCAATCAGTTGAAAACGGGCAAGCTGCGGCTCGGTATTCCCCCAATGGTCGGCATGCAAATCGCCGGTTCGGTTTCGGCATTTCGTCGCCGGTATCCGGGCGTGGAACTCAGCATTGCTGAGTTTGGCGGCTTAGCGGTTCAGGAGGCGGTGCTGGCAGGCACGCTGGATATTGCCCTGACGGCACTCCCGGTCGATGCCGAATTACCCCTGGAAACATTATCGCTGATGCAGCATCCGTTATGTGTCTTACTGCCCCGTCAGGAACCCTGGCTGCAACGCACCCAGCTCAGCCTGCGCGATTTGGCTCCGCATCCTTTGCTGATTTTTAATGAAGAGTTTTCGCTGAACCGCCAGTTGATGAAAGCTTTTCAGCGTCAGGAGATAACTCCTACCATTGCCGTGCGGAGCGGGCAGTGGGATTTTCTGGCCGCCATGGTGCAGGCCGGGATGGGGCTGGCAATTTTGCCGGAGCCGATATGCCAGCGGTTAGATAAACAGTCGTTACTGTGGCTGCCGCTGGAATCCGAGCTTCAATGGCATCTGGGGCTGATCTGGCGGAGAGGCAGCTATCTGTCACGCAGCGCGCAGGCGTGGATCGCGTGTTGCCGCGAACACTGGCCCGATCGGGCGCCGCGCCTCTCCGTCTAGCGCGGCGGCCCGCCCGGCCGTCGCAGAACGCAGGTGACCGGACGGGCGCGGCGCAACAGGGCGTTTACTCTTCTTTCTCGATCAGAAGCGCTTCCAGCAGGTCCAGATCGTGCAACAATTTTTGCATCGTTTCGTTGGATATCTGCTGGGTGGCACGCAGGTGATACACTTCGGCACGTTCGGCACGCAGTGCGTTCAAACGGAAGCGACGTTCCAGGTTCTCGGCAAACAGCGCGTGCTCCAGGTCGTTTTTCCCCTCCGCACGGCGGCGCAGGTTGCCGATGACACGCAGGCTGACCTCTTTCAGCAGCTCAGGATCGATATTTTCGTCGGTTTCCTTTTCGAGCCGCGCCTCCATCTTTTGCAGACTCTCGATAGCCACACCGGCCATCACCGCTCTTGCATGCTGAAGTTCGTGCCGATGTGCACTCTTATCCATCGTCTCGACGCCGCGTAGCAGCACCGGCAGAACAATGACGCCAACCAGTAACGAGAAAAGAATCACGCCGGTTGCGATAAACACCAGCTCATAGCGCGCCGGGAAAGGATTGCCGTTGCTCAGGAACAGGGGAATCGACAGGACACCGGCCAGGGTGATAGCCCCGCGCACGCCCGCAAAAGAGGCAATCAGCAGTTCGCGCAAAGAGTAGCTGGAGAAAACTAACGGCTTGTTTTTTAACAGGCGCTTGCTGAAACGCTGCATGATCCACAGCCAGCCAAAACGCACCACCATTAACGCCGCATAGACCAATGCGATATCTGCAAAGATCATCCAGATATCCACGTTGGGATCCGCGTTCGCCTGTTGAATGGAATTTTCCAGGATGGAGGGCAATTGCAGGCCCAGCATCAGGAACACCATGCCGTTAAACACAAACTCCAGCATGTGCCAGACGCTGTTGGCGCGCAATCGCATGGTCAGCGGGGCCTGACGGATAATGCCGGAGCGCGTGATGGTCATCCCGGCCGCGACGGCGGCTAAAATGCCGGAAACGCCCAGGTGTTCTGCAATCAAATAAGAGGCAAACGGCAGCAGCAGCAGCAGGACGATCTGTGTGGCGGCATCGTCCCCCCCGCTCCAGCGGTTCAGGACACGCAGTGACTTACCGTAGAGCCAGCAGACCGCAACACCGGCAATTAAGCCGCCGACCGCCACTTTCAGGAATTCGACACTGGCACCGCCCCAACTAAACACCATGGTGCCCATCGCTACCGCGACGGCAAATTTCAGTGAAACCAGGCCTGAGGCGTCGTTCATCAAGGCTTCGCCCTGAAGTATTCCCATAATTTTCTTAGGAATGCGGCCTTCGCCGACAATGCCTGAAAGCGCCACGGCATCGGTAGGTGATAACACTGCCGCCAGGGCGAAAGCAGGAATCAGAGGAATACCGGGAACCGTCCAGTAAATCAGATAGCCAATTCCGACGACGGTAATCAGCACCAGCACCAGCGCCAGGCCAAGAATTTCCCGCCCGTAATGGAGAAACTCACTGACCGGCGTTTTCCAGCCGTCAGCAAATAACAGCGGCGGAATGAACAGGACGAGGAACAGTTCCGGATCAAAATCCACATGCAGGCCGAAATTAGGCCAGGCCAGTAGCGCACCGACGGCGATCTGCACCAGCGGTAGCGGGATTTGAAAAGGCAAGATACGTGCGGCGACCCCAGAGAGCGACACCACCAGTGTCATAATTAAAATAGTAAAAAAGATTTCCATGCTTTCCTTAGGCGGTTGTTATCTTCGAATCAACTATAAGTTAAAAGTGTAAAACAAACTGGCCAGGGCAGGAAAAGCAAGCCGTGCTTAAAAGACCAAAAAGCGGATAATTCCGGACGCGCCGCTGAACGTCCGGTTTGACAGTCAGATCGCCCAGCCTCCGGCATAAAAGGCGACTAACGCGGCGGCAATCACGACAGTGCCCACGTTGAGCTTACGCCACTCGCCCGCAAAGAGACGGCCCACCACCAGAGTGGCGAACCCCATCATAATGCCGGTAACGATGTTACAGGTCAGCACGATAATCACCGCCGTGAGCAGACCGGACATGGCATCAACGAAGTCACCGAAATCGATCTTTGCCACGTTGCTCAGCATCAACAGGCCGACATACATCAACGCTGGCGCGGTGGCGTAAGCCGGCACCAGGTATGCGATCGGCGACATGAACAGAATGACCAGGAACAGGAGACCCACAACGATCGCCGTCAGGCCGGTTTTACCGCCCGCCGCCGTACCGGCGGCAGACTCGATATAGACTGCCGCAGGCGAAGCACCGACAAGGCCGGCAAACAGGCTACTGACGGAATCCGTGGTCAGCGCCCGACCACCATTGATGATCTGCCCGTCTTTATCCAGCAGATTGGCCTGGCCTGCAACCGCGCGGATCGTGCCGGTGGCATCAAAGACCGCCGTCATCACTAGCGCCAGCACGCTGGGCAGCACCGCAGGCTGCAAGGCGCCCATGATGTCCAGGCTAAAGAGCAGTGACTCACCCTGCGCATCACGCAGGCTGGGCAGGGCAAACAGTCCCTGCCAGCGCACGGCCGGGTCGAACACCAGACCCAAAGCAGAAATCGCGATAACGGTCAGTAAAATACCGCCAGGCACGCGGCGTTTTTCCAGGCCAAAAATGGCGGCCAGCCCCAGCAATGACATCATGACGGGGAACGACGTAAACTGGCCCAGGGCAACGGGTAACCCTGAGGCCGGATTTCTGACGACCAGTCCCACGTTGTCTGCCGCAATCAGCAGCAAAAACAGACCAATGCCGACGCCCGTTCCGTGTGCAACCCCCATGGGCAGATTGCGTAAGATCCAGGCGCGAATCCCGGTGGTGGAAATCAGGGTAAAGAGCAGGCCCATCAGGAACACGGCACCCAGCGCCACGGGTACGCTAATGTGCTGACCCAGCACAAGGCTGAAAGCGGTAAACGCCGTCAGTGAGATAGCACAGCCAATTGCCATGGGTAAATTCGCCCACAGCCCCATGATGATCGATCCCACGCTCGCCACCAGACAGGTCGCAACGAACACCGCCGTGGGTGAAAATCCCGCCTTGCTGAGCATGCCGGGCACCACGATCACGGAATAAACCATGGCGAGGAACGTAGTCAGCCCGGCGACAATTTCCTGTCGCACGCTGCTGCCACGGGCCGAGATGGCGAACCAGGCATCCAGCTTTCCACCGGACGGGCGTGATTCAATTGACATAGTTGAGCCTCAAAATTGTTGTAGTGGGATCGTGCGGTAACGGCACTGACGTCCCTGGAAACCTGTCATCGCCAGCGGGCAGCCGACAAAAGGCAAACGTTTACATCGCCGCACAGAACGGGACGTCACGCTGCCCCGTTTAAAGGGGGCAGATTATCCGGCGTTTAACTGCCGTTTTTCAACCGCTGAGTGAGGATTGGTGACTATAAAGATCAGGTTGATAACATCAGGAATGCTCTTGATACCATCATTTAACATTCTGTCCGTCAGGATAAGGCGTCAATAACTGGAAGACAGGCAAAAATGACGCCGGGCGGCGTCATCGGGCTACGTGCATCAGCCAGAAAGGTTAATCTCACCGCCTTGTTGAATAGCGCGCTGCCAGGCCGCGCGCTGTTGCACGGTCGTTAACCATTTTTGCGTAGCGGGGGCATCATTCAGTCCGGCGCGCTGGCTCAGCGCCAGAACAGGGAAGCTCATCTGCACATCCGCAATGCTGAAGCGCTGACCCGCGAACCACGGCTGTGTTGAAAGGTGAGCTTCAATGACCTGCTTGTGCAATTTGAGTTGTTTATCCAGCCAGGCTTTCTGAACGCCTTTGCCCAGCGCCGCGCCCACGGGGCGGAGCAACCACGGCACCGGCGCGCTGCCAAGGCGGCCAAAAACCAGCTTCATCACCAGCAGCGGCATCAGTGAACCTTCCGCATAGTGCAGCCAGTAACGCGCCTGTAGCTGCGCCTCTTCATCGGTAAGCTGCAGCCGTTTTTCGCTGTCGTATCTTTCTTCCAGATACTCAAGGATGGCACCGGACTCGGCAACCACGCGATTGCCATCGGTGATCACGGGCGACTTCCCTAACGGATGCACTTTTTTTAATGCGTCCGGCGCCAGCATCGTGGGTTCGCGCTGGTAGCGCTTGACCTGGTAAGGCACTTCCAGCTCTTCCAGCATCCACAACACCCGGTGAGAGCGAGATTGTTCAAGATGGTGAACGGTGATCATCATGGTTCCCTGTGAGTGAATATGCTGCAAGTATAGACGTCACCTTGTCTTATGCAGGGAACCATCCTGCTCAGGATCGAGCAGTACTGCGCCAGAGCCCTGCTGGCCCAGCAGGTCGCCAGGGTTGCGCAGCGGGCAGTCACGCATGGATAAACATCCACAGCCAATGCAGCCATCCAGATCGTTACGCAGGCGCGTCAGCGTTTCGATGCGCTTATCCAGTTCGTCGCGCCAGTGCTGCGTCAGATTGCCCCATTCCTGAGCAGACATCCGCTTATCTGCCGGCATGTTCTCAAGACTGTCACTGACGCTGGCGAGCGGAATACCAATGCGCTGTGCAATTTTAATAATGGCCACCCGTCGCAGCACGTCACGGCTGTAACGCCGCTGGTTTCCGCTATTGCGGGTGCTGAAAATCAGCCCTTTGCTTTCATAAAAGTGCAGTGCAGAGACGGCGACGCCGCTTCGGCGCGCCACTTCGCCCGGTGTCAGCACGGGTTTTGGGTAATTGCGATCTTTTTTCATTTGGCACTTTACCTCAAGTTAACTTGAGGAATTATACTCTTTTCCCATCAGAACGACACCTTCCCTTATGATCTCATGCGCCAGCGGACGGACCCGGTTTTATCGCCGAAAGCCTGTCAATTCCGCATGAACGCTAAGGGGAAATTCACCAGAAGGATGAGGCCATGATACAAGAAGAGATCATTCATTCACTGACGCACTGGATTGACCAAAACCTGGATAAGAGCCTGTCAATTGACGAAGTCGCCGCCAAATCAGGCTATTCGAAATGGCATCTGCAACGTATGTTCCGTAGCGTGACGAAACAGACGTTGGGTGGTTATATTCGCGAACGCCGCCTGACGCTGGCCGCTGAAGCGCTGCGACAAACGCAGCGGCCGGTGTTTGATATTGCGATGCAATATGGCTATGACTCGCAACAGACATTCTCACGCGTTTTTCGTCGCCAGTTTTCACAAACGCCCACGGCTTATCGCCACGCGATGCGCCGCCAGGCCATCCAGCGTCCGCGTTTGATGCGCTTTGACTGCAGCGAGACGATGACCAGCTTTACCCAGCGGACAACGGGAGAATGCTGTCCGGTCAGCTGACGCGCTTCGTGCGCCTGCCCAGGCGCACGCCGCGTTCAGTGCCCCAACCCTGTTGTGAGCGCCCTCTTTTTCTGCTGCCAGATCAGACAAATTTTGTACAAAAATCAGAAATCGGATGATATAGTGTGACCCACATCACATTATGACTTTTGTTGCCGACGAAAGAGCCCGACCTGACAGACTTTTCCGCCGACGTGATGTTCGCAGACAGTCAGGCGTAATCTCCGATTTTGAGGTCAAAATTGATGGCGACTTTAACCACCAGTTTTCTTGTTATGCGCTGGGAATTGCTCAGCGCGATAATGATGTTCTTTGCCAGCACGCTAAAAACCCGTCTCCGCCAGGATAGCCATCACGTCATGGCGTTTCTCTGTGGCAGCATAGGCGTTGGGATGTCGTGCTGGTTCGTGACCGGCTTGATGGGCATCACGTTGAGTATGGAAAACGTGCACCATTTCTTTAGCGTCTCTAAAGATGTCTTTATCGACGTGATGAGTCGGGCGCCCGCTAACTGGCAAATGCCCTGATAAACCTATAAAAAACCCCGCAAAGCGGGGTTTTTTATATTGCTGTGTGACGTCAAATTTTCTTCAACATAACAGGAATGGCAACGTCCTGTATTTCTACGTCCGGCCTCTGCGTTCCGCGACGATCCTGAATCCACATTTCACCCATCATCTTATCCAGCCCGCCATCCAGCCCCGTCACCATGCCTGCGCCTGGCGTGAACGTCAGCTCGCCAAAATAAATGTGTTCATCGTGGATATACCAGTCCACACGTACATAGTCGAAGTCGCTGGCCAGCGTTTTGCTTAACGCCAGGGCCTGTTGTAACGATGGCATCACCGTCGAGACGTCCAGCCCGGTATCGCGAATTTTATGGAACGCCTCACTCAGGTTGTTCACATAAAAATTCATTGAGAGCTGAGGCTGACAGCGGTTGTAAATGACCTGAAGCACATACTCAAAGTTGCCATCGCGCTTGTTAAACATGTGGAACTTGTAGTCAACCGGGGCACTTTTGCCATCACCGATGTACTGCTCAACCAGAATACGTGGCTTGATATAGCGATAGTGAATCTCACGCGCTTCGTTGGCGAAGTCAGTCTTTAACCACTTATAGCAGTTATGAATGATTTGCTGCTTCCGAAGTGCATTAGGTTCCTCCAGCACGATCTCAACCATGTTTGACGCATGATTTGGTTTGATCACCGTTCCCTTCCAACGCGTCAGATTGTTCAACGTGGTGGGATCGGTCGTGTCATGAAGCAGGGGTATCAGATATTCATTGCCGATCTTCTCAGCAATATACTCACGCACCGAAAACTTGTCAGACAGGCGGGCATAGAGCTGATAGTCACCATGAATGAACTTACGATACAGCACTTTTTCATTGAACACCTTGGGCTCACGCAGGTTGGGGAGCCTTCTGAACTTACGGAAATAATAAATCCGGTCCTGATAAGTCCAGGGCATCTTCTTGATGAAGTACTGCAAACTTCTTCTGAGCTCGTGTTTTAACTTGAGCATATTTGACCTCATTTGTAGGTTTTGTAGTTGAGTGAGGAAACCTGGATTTTTTGAATAACGCCGTGTTTAAAGAAATAATTCATGACGGTCAGGGACAGGAGCTCTGAAAGAAAAACGCTCCATGCGGCTCCTGTAATGCCATAGCCCTGAATCAGCCACCAGGAAAGCGGCATACTGATGATCACCAGACAAATGATTTTCTTCAGTAAATAATCAAAGCCCCCTTCCTTTACCATGTAGCGATACGCGACGGTGCCCAGCGCCGAAAAGCTGGTCGCTATCGACAGCAAGGTGATGAGATTGCCCGACTGGGTAAACGCTGGGCCGTACAGCGCGATGATTATCTGTTCACCGAACAATGCGACGATCAGCAACATCAGCAAAGACACGGCCATCACATAGCCATTGAGCCGCGCCGTCAGCCTGATCGCTTCCTCACCGCGCGCGCGAAAAATTTCGCTGAAGCACGAGGTGATGAGTGCGACGGGAATAAAAATCCACGAGGCGGCGATGGTATTGGCTGCGGCAAACAAGCCAAGCTCCTGGGCCGATGCGATGCCAGCCAAAAACATCTGCGCGGCTTTAACCTGGACAGAGATAAAAATGCTGGAAATCGCCAGAGGCAATCCGGCATACATCAGGTAACGCAAATACAGCGTTCGCGTCTCGCGCGGCGGAAGCTGGTCCTGATGTGCCTGATAAAAGGTGTAACGTTTGATGGCGTAAGGCACCAGCGTGACCGTGATAACCGAAAGCGTTAGCCACAATGGATTGAGACGCAGCCAGGCAATGATAAAGCTCAGGATAAAACTCACCAGCATGCCAATCGCATTGGCCACGGTATTTAGCTTTGAAGCCAGTCGTGCATTGTTGTAAACGCTAAAAGTGTCCTGTGTGACAAAAACAGACGCAACAAAAGAGGCCAGTGCAAATGCCAGGAAGTTCTCCTGCATGTTGTACCAAACCCAAATTAATACTGGCCCTGAGGTGAGAAGTAATAAACCCATGCGCAACGTGCGTGCGATGCGCATTAAACGTAAACCTTTGGCCGCATTTTTGCTGACACGTTTAAACAAAATTGTTTCAGTGCCAAACAGGGCTATGGTTTGCACCATAGCAAATAATGACGTTGAAAATGCCATCTGACCAAATAGGGTCGGACCGAAGGATTTTGCCACATAAGACGTCACGAAAATGACGCCAAAGACGGAGATGATCTTTTCAGACATCATCCAGGCGGCATTAGACATTACGCTCAATTTCATCGACTCTTCCTTAGTATTACTCTACATCTACCACTTTGGTGCCCATCCATGGGACGAGTTAATAAGCACTTAAATTTCATAGCGAAATTATAAACATCGCGCCAGTCCGGCGCGAAAATGAGAATCCAGTCTTATTTTATCGGGAGAATTCAGGAGAATTCTGATTATGCCTGGACCGAATACCTTCTACTGGAAACGATTTCAAATTGAAATCAATAATGTTTCCAAAAACCATCCTCCCTGAATAAAACAGGCCAGGCGGCTTTGAATATCAAATTCACAGTCATTTTTTATCTTTGGGATGCGATGAATTTATATCAAAAACCCCATACCAGGAAGGCGCTGTATACCGATAAGAATAAAATAAGATTTATCCCATGATGATATTTATTCTAAATATCTTAATTTAACCCTCGCAATTTAACGTCCGTATTTAAATACGGCACTCAATGAAATTATACAGTACCAAAGGTTAATAAAGTAATTCTCATCCATTAATTGATAAGAAAGGTAAGAGCATTTATGAGAAAGTCACGATATAGCGAAGATCAAATCACAAATGCCATTAAAGCTTCTGAATCGGGCGTTAAGGTTAAAGAGATTTGTGAAGAGCTGGGCATCTCTGAGGCAACCTTCTACAGCTGGAAGAAGAAGTTCTCTGGGTTATCATCAGAAGAAGGCAGAAAAATCAAAGAACTGGAAGAAAAAGTACAGTTCCTGACACGCGAACTGCAAGCGCTGAACGCGGACAAGGAAATGCTACAGAGCGTATTGAAGAATTTCTTCACCACCAACGAAAAACGTCAGGCGGTCAACTTCTTACAGAGCACTTTTGATGTAGGAACCCGGCGCAGCTGCCGTTTACTGGATATTAGCCGTAGCGTTTATCATTACCCTGCCGGTTCAGATAACCGCTAATAGTGAGATAACGGCTTTATAACACCGACATCGCTGAGATTTGTTCTTACCAGAAGAGATGAAGAGCATTTAGCAGGACATTTATGGTGGTGCGCTTCGCCCAGTCCATAATTAATGAATGGATTTGCGGTTACGCTTCCTTTTTTGCGGTAAAATTGATTCACAACAGCAAAAGTCTCTCTATCTACGCCACTTTTATACGCCAAATCTCATTTCGGTGAGATTGGCGCCCCTCTTTTTTTCATTAGCATCCCTAAAAGAATCGAATATCCCCTCACCTCTTTGTTCAGTAAGGGTAATGTTAAGTCGGTTTGTAAAGTACTTTTTTTTAGCCACCGCTGGCGCTGGGAATTTTTTCCAATCTCGCCGCGATCGTTGTCAGCATAAAAAGATAAAAACAGGCCAGAATAATCTCAGATAAACAGTTTATTGATACTTATCACTTTCAGCAGCTAATAGCACATATCCTGTACTATTGATGCCCAGCGTTAAACATTAAATAAAAGCGAAGCGGGGTGAACCAGGGATGTAATTAGACACTGCTGAAGTAAAGGATGGTTTTTTAATGGGATTTATCTTAACCAAACGGCAACGATTCGTGCTGATTACGCATAAATTTGGCGGCCAGCCTAAACATCAGGCTCACATTCCCCTCTTTTTAGGGCGAATGACGGTCGTGCCCCGGACAAAACTGTCTGTTTTTTGTTCAAAATGCACCCGACAGCACGTGGTAACGCCCCACGGGGATCACCTTTTTTTGCAGAGAGCGCGGCGCATTTAACAGATAAAGGCCAGTTACAGGGTGAGGAAAGCGCGATTACAGCGTTATTTTGCCGTGCCAGGGTCAGGCATAATCCGAAAAAGCGTGAATATCACACCGGGTAATTATCAATTATCAGGGGCAAGCCTTATTGAGTATTGATGGCAGCACCGCGTGGCTGAGGTTTACATCGCCTCGGCCAGAACAGGCCCGAAGCCAGGCAAAAAAAACAGCGACAAATGTGAATTCAGGTTGCCCGTATTGGGTCCAGACCAATGTCCACAACGGCCCGTCAAGGATGGCAAAAACGGAGTGAGGTTTCATCAACAACAGAGATAAGCGCTGTCTGTATTTCCTCACCGGAAAGGCGGCATGATTCACATCAGCGAAGCGAAGTGAGGCCCCAGTAGCAGGCCCGCTGGCCACCGTTCAGCGCGTCCAAATCAGCGCCGGCAGTCGCCTCATAAACGCCCGAGTGGTTTTGGGTTTATCTGTTTTTGATAGCGGCCCGGCGTGATGCCATAACGACGGGCAAACGCGCGCGTCAGATGAGCCTGATCCGTTAAGCCCACGGCGGCAGCCACGCTGGCAATTGCCTCCCCCTGAGCCAGCTGCTGTTTGGCCTCATACAGTCGGTAAGCCATTAACATTTGCTGAGGCGTAACGTGAAAACGCTCGCGGAAGGCCCGTAAAAAGTGCCAGGGCGACAACGAGGCGAATGCGGCCAGCGTCTCCAGTCTGAGCGGTTCAGCCAGATTGGCTCGCAGGTAGTCCCGCACGTCATCAAAACGGTGTCGGGCTTCAGCTTTAAGCGGTGAGGACATTCGCGCCAGCGGACGCATATACAGCAGCAGTTCAGATAATAAACTGTCGCGTGCCAGTGCCGTATCGGCCTGCCACAGCGCCGAGAGGCGTTGCGATAAAGGCTGTGCCAGACGCACATCCGTTCTGAGCGCCTCATTAAACCACCAGCCGCGATCGCCACTAAGTTCGTCCATCAACTGCGGCTGAATATAAATCATCTGATAGCGCCAGCCGTCTTCGCAGGCCGATTCACCAGTGTGCAGCTCATCGGGATTCATCATCACCAGCGAATGCGCGGGCGCGATGTACTGCGTACCGCGATAGCGAAAACGTTGTGCTCCCGACTCAATGGTTCCTATACCAAACGCTTCGTGCGTATGCGGCTCAAAGGCGTAATGAGAGATGTGCGCCTGGTAAAGCTCCACACCTGGCAGGTCTGGCGATTGCTTGAACTGCGCGCGATCTTTTTCACCGGGAAATACGGCTGGAATGCCCTCAGCCTCACCTCTCCTTATTCCTGCAACAAGGTCTTCTGCACCGCACCCAAACCGCAGATTGTTATCCTCTGTCGATTAGGTAACACTGCTTAACAGGCACACTAACCGGGAGCAATTATGCAGCGCGTAGTCATGGTCGTTGATATGCAAAATGGCGTGTTTGAATCGCCGCGTTTCGATCGCGCCGGGCGAGTGGCGCAGATCAACCGACTGATCAGACAGGCTGACATTACACTGTTTATTCAGCATCGCGAAGGGAACATGATTGAGGGCAGCCATGCTTTTGCGCTGCTACCCGAAATTGAACAGCCCCAGAATGCGTATTACGTTACCAAAACCGCCTGCGACAGTTTCTGGCAAACAACCCTGGCTTCGCTGCTGGCCACCTTAGCTATCACTGACTTCGTGATTTGTGGCTGTGCCACCGACTACTGTGTTGATACCACGCTCAAGGTCGGAGCAGGCTTAGGGTATCGCATCACCGTGGCCGCCGACGCGCACACCACTGCCGACAGGACCTATGCCAACGCTGAGCAGTTAATTGGTCAGCATAATGAAGTCTGGGCAGCTCTTAGCATGCCCGGTAACGTGCCGCGCGTTGTCGATACCGCCACCCTGCTGGCCGAATGGCGCTAAGGCCTGTCCGCTCAATGTCGTTTGATCGGCACTCGTCTTCTTAGCCGACTATTCTCAACGCTAAGGCTGTGATTAATGGTTTATTCTGGAGGCGCCGTGTTCGACTCTTTTTCCTGGATCAATGAACCCGCAAGGTGGCAGCATCAAAACGGTATCCTGCACGTGGTTACCGATGAAAAAACGGATTTCTGGCACCAAACCTGGTATGGATTTGAGCGCTTTTCCGGGCATGTCTTCGCCAGAGCGGTGCAGGAGGATTTTACTTTCCAGGTCAAGATTCGTGCAGACTTTACAACGCTGTACGATCAGGCCGGACTGATGCTGATGCACGATGCGCAGCACTGGTTGAAAGCGGGCATTGAATATAATGATGGTGCGCCCGCTATCGGCAGCGTCCTGACGCTGGGTCAGTCTGACTGGGCCACGGGCATCTTTCCCGGCGATGCGCGTGTATTCTGGTTGAGACTGACGCGCAAAGGCGACAGCCTGAGACTGCAGTATTCAATCGAAGGGCAATGCTGGCCGCTGCTGCGTTTGTGCCCTTTCCCGCCGGGCCGCGTTAATGTTGGCGTCATGTGCTGCACGCCAGAACGCGCTGGCCTGGCAGTTGCGTTTGAGGACATCTCACTGAGCCCGCCGCTGGATAAGGCGCTGCACGACCTGAGCTAAAAGCCAGGCTGTCACGGTGGCAAAATCAAGGCAGAAAAACAAAAAGCCCCGGCAAGGGGCTTTTATCTGGTAGAGAAGCGACGCCGCGTTGTAATCAGAACGGAATGTCGTCGTCGAAATCCATCGGTGGTTCATTGTTGTTGCCGGCAGGTGCGCTTGGCTGCTGCTGCGGGCGAGACTGCGCGCCACCGCTAAACTGGTTGTTGTTCGCCTGCTGCGGTTGCTGAGGCTGGCCCCAACCGTTGTTATTGCCCTGGCCGCCGCCTGCTGCTGGCGCGTTACCGCCCTGCTGACGTCCACCCAACATTTGCATGGTGCCGCCGACGTTAACCACGACTTCGGTGGTGTAACGTTCCTGGCCGCCCTGATCCTGCCATTTACGGGTACGCAGCTGGCCTTCAATATAGACCTGAGAGCCTTTACGCAGGTATTCACCCGCCACTTCCGCCAGCTTGCCAAACAGCACTACGCGGTGCCATTCAGTGATTTCTTTGTTTTCACCGGTCTGCTTATCGCGCCAGCTTTCCGACGTAGCCAGCGTAATGTTGGCGACAGCGCCACCATTTGGCATGTAACGTACTTCCGGATCCTGACCCAGATTCCCGACAAGAATCACTTTGTTAACGCCACGACTGGCCATGTTGCTGTCTCCCGATGAATTTTTACGTAAGTCTACGCGATCAATTCTAACACGTCCCGCGCCTGGTTTCCCACTTTAGAGCGGTGTTCCATTTTTATCATCCGCCTTAAGAGGCAAAAAACTACTGGATATTTGTTCAGTCTATTTTTTGTGCCATAATGATGCGTTTCTTCTGGCCGTGTCGTAGGGCGCGGTGAGTGCTGCTAATCCGGGAAAGGTGAATGGATAAGATCGAAGTTCGTGGTGCCCGCACCCATAATTTGAAAAACATCAACCTGACTATTCCTCGCGACAAACTCATTGTGGTGACGGGCCTGTCAGGTTCCGGTAAGTCCTCTCTGGCGTTTGATACGCTGTATGCGGAAGGTCAGCGCCGCTATGTGGAGTCGCTCTCTGCCTATGCGCGCCAGTTTCTTTCTTTAATGGAGAAACCGGACGTCGATCATATCGAGGGGCTGTCACCGGCGATCTCCATTGAGCAAAAGTCTACCTCGCACAACCCACGATCCACGGTGGGGACGATCACGGAGATTCACGACTATTTGCGTCTGCTGTTTGCCCGTGTGGGTGAACCGCGCTGTCCGGATCATGACGTGCCGCTGGCGGCACAGACGGTCAGCCAGATGGTCGATCAGGTGCTCGAACAGCCTGAAGGCCGCCGCCTGATGCTGCTGGCGCCGGTCGTGAAAGATCGTAAAGGCGAACACACCAAAACGCTGGAGAATCTGGCGGCCCAGGGCTATATCCGCGCCAGAATCGACGGCGAGGTGTGCGATCTTTCCGATCCGCCCAAGCTGGAACTGCAGAAAAAACACACCATCGAAGTCGTTATTGACCGCTTTAAAGTGCGTGAAGATCTGGCGACGCGCCTTGCCGAGTCGTTTGAAACCGCGCTTGAACTGTCTGGCGGTACAGCAATTGTTGCTGACATGGACGATGCTGATGCGGAAGAACTGCTGTTTTCAGCTAACTTTGCCTGTCCGATTTGTGGATACAGCATGAGTGAGCTGGAACCGCGCCTGTTCTCGTTCAATAACCCCGCCGGGGCCTGCCCAACCTGTGACGGTCTGGGCGTGCAGCAATATTTCGATCCCGATCGCGTGGTGCAAAATGCTGAGCTGTCGCTGGCCGGTGGCGCTATTCGCGGCTGGGATCGGCGTAATTTTTACTATTTCCAGATGCTGCGCTCGCTGTCTGAACACCTTAAGTTTGATATCGAAGCGCCATTCAGCAGCCTGCCAGATAACGTTCGCAACGTGATCCTGTATGGATCCGGCAAAGAGAACATTGAGTTTAAATATATTAACGATCGGGGGGATACCTCGATTCGCCGCCATCCGTTCGAAGGCGTGCTGAATAATATGGAGCGCCGTTATAAAGAGACGGAATCCTCTGCAGTGCGCGAAGAGCTGGCGAAGTTTATCAGCAACCGGGCCTGCGCAAGCTGCGAAGGCACGCGTTTGCGCCGCGAAGCGCGCCACGTGTATGTTGAAAACACGACGTTGCCCACTATTTCAGAGATGAGTATTGGGCACGCCATGTCATTTTTTGAAAACCTGAAACTGAGTGGCCAGCGGGCTAAAATCGCCGAGAAAGTGCTGAAAGAGATTGGCGATCGCCTGAGTTTTCTGGTCAACGTTGGCCTGAATTATCTGTCGATGTCGCGCTCCGCTGAAACGCTCTCCGGCGGTGAAGCTCAGCGTATTCGCCTGGCCAGTCAGATCGGTGCCGGCCTGGTCGGCGTTATGTACGTGCTGGATGAGCCCTCCATTGGCCTGCATCAGCGTGATAACGAGCGCCTGCTTGGTACGCTGATTCACCTGCGCGATTTGGGTAACACCGTCATTGTGGTCGAGCATGACGAGGATGCGATTCGTGCCGCCGACCACGTTATTGATATCGGCCCTGGCGCTGGCGTACACGGTGGTTCGATTGTCGCGGAAGGAACCGTCGATCAGATTATGGCTGAAGAGGCCTCCCTGACCGGTCAGTTCCTCAGTGGTAAACGCGAAATCGCCGTGCCCGCTGAGCGGGTGAAAGGCGATCCGTCTAAGGTGTTGAAAATTACCGGCGCGCGGGGTAATAACCTTAAGGATGTCACCTTAACCCTGCCTGTCGGCCTGTTTACCTGTATTACCGGCGTATCCGGTTCAGGTAAATCGACGCTCATCAATGATACGCTGTTCCCGATTGCACAGCGCGCCCTGAACGGCGCAACGATAGCCGAACCGGCACCGTACCGCGACGTCGCTGGACTGGAACACTTCGATAAAGTTATCGATATCGACCAAAGCCCTATCGGCCGTACGCCGCGCTCCAACCCGGCCACTTATACCGGTATTTTCACGCCGGTACGTGAGCTGTTTGCCGGTGTCCCTGAGTCCCGCTCTCGCGGTTACAATCCCGGCCGCTTCAGCTTTAACGTCCGTGGCGGACGCTGCGAAGCCTGCCAGGGTGACGGCGTAATTAAGGTTGAAATGCACTTTCTGCCGGATATCTATGTGCCGTGCGATCAGTGCAAAGGCAAACGCTATAACCGTGAAACGCTGGAGATTAAATACAAAGGCAAAAGCATTCACGAAGTGCTGGAAATGACCATTGAAGAAGCCCGTGAGTTCTTTGATGCTGTTCCGGCGCTGGCGCGTAAGCTGCAAACGCTGATGGATGTAGGTTTATCCTATATCCGTCTGGGCCAGTCAGCGACGACACTCTCCGGTGGTGAAGCCCAGCGTGTGAAGCTGGCGCGTGAATTATCGAAACGCGGTACCGGCCAGACGCTGTATATTCTGGATGAACCGACCACCGGGTTGCACTTTGCCGATATTCAGCAGTTGCTGGAAGTCCTGCACCAGCTGCGCGATCAGGGCAACACGATTGTGGTGATCGAACACAATCTTGACGTGATTAAAACGGCGGACTGGATTGTCGATTTGGGCCCTGAGGGTGGCAGCGGCGGCGGCGAAATTCTGGTATCAGGTACGCCAGAAACCGTGTCAAACTGCGAGAAATCGCATACCGCGCGCTTCCTGAAGCCCTTACTGGAAAAATAAAAGGACGCCGCAACGGATAACGTTGCGGCCTTCTTTAACTGCACTTATCCCTTCATTAGGTCAGGCAAGAATGGCAAGGGATCTCCTCATCCTCTGTTTCTGACACGACCTTACTCAACGCCGCGGCAGCGACGTTCACATTACTGGCCATTTTTCACGAACTGATGTTGTGATCTTCCGGCCAGGCAACCGTAAATCAGGAGAAGGCCGATGGCGCATCGCCATCAGCGGTAGCGCTGAGAAATGGCATAGCCGTTTTTCAGGCCACCTTTGAGCGGAGGCGTGACTGACAAGCAGCACGCCTCTGGGGCTTTTTTTTATTGCTGTTCTGTTTACCCTGAGAAATGCAGGATCAGGCAAGATTCAGACACGTATAGGCATATACGCTTTTCAATCCCCTGACTATCCTTAATCCGTTCCTCTTTGGTACGCCCCTGGCGTCACCTTCTTGCTGCGCGCTTTACGCTGCGGCGTTGATCAAAAAATCACGACACACCTTAACTGGAGACACCATGAACATTACCCATGCGTATGCTGCTCAGGATGCAAAATCCAAACTGGCACCGTTTGATTTCAAACCGCGTGAGCTTCGTGCTCGTGACGTACAGCTTGAAGTGCTGTTCTGTGGCGTTTGTCACTCTGACTTGCATCAGGCACGCAATGAGTGGAAAAACACAATTTTCCCAGTGGTACCGGGGCACGAGATTGTCGGTCGCGTTACCGCTGTTGGTCCTGAGACCCAAAAATACAAAGTGGGCGATTTGGTCGGCGTCGGCTGCCTGGTGGATTCCTGCCGTAGCTGTCCGAGCTGTCAGGAAGGGCTGGAGCAGTATTGTGAAAATGGCTTTGTCGGCACCTACAACGGTGAAGATCGCTTAACAGGAGCTATTACCTATGGCGGCTACTCCACCTCAATGGTGGTCGATGAAGACTTTGTACTGCGTATTCCTGCAAATCTTGAACTGGCAGGCGTGGCACCGCTGCTGTGTGCCGGCATTACGACCTATTCGCCGCTGCGCCACTGGAATGTAGGCCCCGGTAAAAAAGTTGGCATCGTCGGTTTGGGTGGCCTGGGTCATATGGGCGTGAAAATTGCGCATGCTATGGGCGCGCATGTCGTGCTGTTCACCACCTCTCCGTCCAAAATCGAAGACGGTAAACGCCTGGGCGCGGACGAAGTGGTGATCTCAAAAGATGCCGACCAGATGGCTCAGCATGCTAACAGCTTTGATTTTATCCTGAATACCGTCGCCGCCCAGCACGACCTCAACCCGTTTATCACCCTGCTGAAGCGCGACGGGAATATGACCCTTGTGGGCGCACCTGAGCACGACCACCCGGCACCACAGGTTTTCAATCTGATCTTTAAACGCCGCAGTATTGCCGGTTCACTGATTGGCGGCATTGCAGAAACCCAGGAAATGCTGGATTTCTGTGGCGAGCATGGCATTACCTCAGATATCGAGCTGATTGCGATGAATCAGATCAACGACGCCTACGAACGTATGCTGAAAAGCGACGTAAAATACCGCTTTGTTATTGATATCAATACGCTGCGTGATGAATCAGCGGCATAACGACGCCGTTTGCCCTTTTCCACCCTGGGAAAGGGCCGTTATCGTCCGGCATCGGCCTGCTGAAAAGAGGCGTCCACCAGATAATAGATTTGCGAATCTTTCAACGTGCCATCCAGAAACAGCGTATTCCAGTGGGATTTATTCAGGTGTTCACTGGGGAACACATCGCTGTGCTCTTCCCGCATCAGTTCGGCCAGTGCAGGCGTCGACTTTAACGATACCGCCGGACGCCCTTTTACCTCGTGAACCATGGCAAACAGTACGCCGTTGCTTTTGATCTGCGTGGCCTTCCAGTCGCTATGTACGCTCTGTTCGGCGCCGGGTTTGTTCATGCAATAGGTCAGTAACTCCGAATTATTCATTATCATTCCCCTTGTAAGGTGGCAACGATACGCCGGGCACCGCCGTGAATGCGATGCTCACCCAACCAAATCCCCTGCCAGGTGCCTAATACCAGCTGACCGCGCTGCACGGGCAATGTCAGCGATACGCCGAGACTGGACGATTTAATGTGCGCGGGCATATCGTCACGACCTTCATAGTCATGCTGATAAGGTGCGTCTTCCGGGACGTGGCGCATGAAATGCTGCTCCATATCATGTCGAACCGTAGGATCGCAGTTTTCATTCAACGTTAGTGAGGCTGAAGTATGTTGCAACAGCAAATGCACCAGTCCCGTTCTGATATCACGTAATCCCGTCAACTGCTGCACGATTTCGTCCGTGACCAGATGAAAACCACGAGATTTCGCGCTTAAGATCAACGTTTGTTGATGCCACATAATTTTTTCCCTGAATCTGTCAGACCATTTAAGTGTGCAGAATGTGGCGCAAAGGTAAACCCGAAGCCTGAAAATAAAAAAGCCGCCAGACAATGCTGGCGGCTAAAACCTGTGACGGCTGTAAATTACATGACCGCGGCGAACGCTTCTGCAACCTGGTGAACGTTTTTACTGTTGAGACCAGCCACGCACATACGACCGCTGCCGACCAGATACACACCAAACTCTTCGCGCAGACGATCCACCTGCTGCGCGCTCAGGCCGGTATAGCTGAACATGCCGCGTTGCTTTAACAGGTAGTCGAAGCGCTTGCCCGGTAATGCCGTGCTCAGCACCTGCACCAGCGCCTGACGCATGTCGATAATACGCAGGCGCATCGCTTCCACTTCTGCCAGCCAGTTTGCTTTCAAAGCCGCGTCGTTCAGGACTCTTGCCACAACCTGCGCACCAAAATTCGGCGGGCTGGAGTAGTTACGACGCACGGTCGCTTTTAACTGACCCAGAACACGGCTGGACTCTTCAGCGCTGTCGCACACAATGGACAACCCACCGACGCGTTCGCCATAGAGCGAGAAAATTTTCGAGAAGGAGTTGCTGACCAGCGCAGGCAGGCCTGCGGCGGCAACCGCACGCATCGCGTAAGCATCCTCTTCCATTCCGGCACCGAAACCCTGATAGGCGATATCAAGAAACGGGATCAGTTCCTGCGCTTTCAACACCGCGACGGTTTCGTCCCACTGAGCATTGGTCAGGTCGGCGCCGGTGGGGTTGTGGCAGCACGGATGCAACAGCACGATGCTCTGCTTTGGCAAGGTTTTCAGCGTGTTGAGGAAGGCCTCAAAGCGCACGCCGTGGGTGTCAGGATCGTACCAGGGATAGGTCTTCACCTCAAAACCGGCACCGCTAAAAATGGCAACATGGTTCTCCCAGGTCGGATCGCTAACCCAGACGTTTGACTGCGGAAAATAGCGCTTGAGAAAATCCGCGCCCACTTTCAGCGCGCCCGAACCGCCTAATGTCTGGATGGATGCCACATGTCCCGCTTTTAGCACCGGATGATCGGCACCAAATAACAACGGGGCAATCGCGTTGCGGTAGGGACTCAATCCTTCCATTGGCAGATAAAGCGAAGCCTGCTGCGGCTCGGCACGCAACTGTTCCTCAGCGTCGGCCACGGCCTGTAGCTGAGGAATGATGCCTTGCTCGTTGTAATAAAGCCCAATACTCAGGTTCACTTTATGCTCGCGCGGGTCCTGTTTAAAGGCTTCCATCAGCGACAAAATCGGGTCGCCAGCATAGGCATCAACGTTTTGGAACACGGTGCAGATCTCCATGGTTGGTCTAGAAATAAAAGGGGCCACTAAACCCTGTACCGCCCGGGGCGATGGTTCATTGCGATAATCACATTAAGGACCACCGCGCCTGCCACAGACGCGAGCAACATTGGCAGGCTGACGACAAAAAGTGACGCCAGCACGACGCAGGTATCTACCGCCATTTGCAGTTTACCTGCGCGGATATCGAAACGATCCTGTAACCACAGCGCCAGAATATTGATTCCACCCAGGCTGGCTTTGTGACGAAACAACACTATAAACCCAATCCCCATGATGACGTTACCGAACAATGCCGCATAAAAAGGATTCAGCGCGGAAAAATGCATAAATAACGGATGCAGGTGGGTAAAAAGCGACACCAGTCCGACGGCACTGAACGTTTTCAGGGTAAATTCCCAGCCCATCCGTTTTACGGCCAGCCAGTAAAACGGGATGTTAATAAGAAAAAAGGCGCTGCCAAACGTCATGGGCGACAGGTAGCTGATTAAAAACGCGAGGCCTGCCGTGCTGCCGGTCAGCGCGCCCGCCTGCTTCAGCATAATCACGCCGAACGACACCATTAACGTGCCGAGCAGAATCGCAAGCGCATCCTCAAGTCGGGAGTGGGGAATATGAGCGGGTTGTACAATGTTATCCATGGTGCTGTCTCAGTACGGGTAATGACGCACTGATGCAATAACTGCGCCAGCCTGGCTGCGCTGGCAACAGATTGAGAGAATATCACTGTTCTCGCTTGTTCGGACGGGTACGCTTGTGCAACACAGACTTATTTTATGCACAGATAGCGCAAAATAAGGCGGTTTACCGCGTTTAATCTGCACCAAAATGGCACATCATGCGCTTTTTTGGCGCACAGCCGGTTCCGCACTCATCATCAGGCCATTCTCTTTCAGTCTGCCTAGCACGACCGACGTTTTGATATGGGAAACGCTTTGGTGCCCGGCTAAAAGCTGACTGATTAACGCACTGAGCGAGGCTAAGTCAGCTACCGCGACTTTAAGCAGATAGTCAGCATCGCCGGTCGTTTTATAAGCATCAACAATGGCCTCTTCCCGTTCTACCATTTGATGAAAGCTCTCAACATAGTCGGCGGTATGGTTGATCAGGCGCACTTCGATTAGCCCAATCATGCCAAGACCGACGGCGTCGGGCGACAAACGCGCATGATAGCCAAGAATAAGGTTTGCCTGTTCAAGATTGATACGGCGGCGTGAGCATTGCGATGCAGAAAGACCCACTAAATCACTGAGTTCCTGATTAGTCAGGCGGCCATTGGATTGTAACAGAGTGAGGATTTTCAGATCGTAATCGTCTACATGAGTCATGCTGTTTCCATCGCGTAAAGTGTTGCTTTACTACAGATAACCCGATTATCTGCAGGCTTGTCCAACACTATTTCGCACGGCGGGGGCCGACATGCACAGATCGTGCATGTCCGCACACAGCAGCATTACTCGTCGTCGTATTGCGGCCCAGCGTAGTTATCGAAACGCGACCACTGACCGTTGAAGGTGAGACGAACGGTACCGATGGGGCCGTTACGCTGCTTACCCAGGATGATCTCGGCAATCCCTTTAAGATCGCTGTTTTCGTGGTAGACCTCATCGCGATAGATAAACATGATCAAGTCAGCATCCTGCTCGATCGATCCGGATTCACGCAGATCGGAGTTCACCGGGCGTTTATCTGCGCGCTGCTCCAGAGAGCGATTTAACTGGGATAAGGCCACCACCGGCACATTCAGCTCTTTTGCCAGCGCTTTGAGTGAACGCGAAATCTCTGCGATTTCCAGCGTACGGTTATCTGACAGTGCCGGTACGCGCATCAGCTGCAGGTAGTCGATCATAATCAGGCTCAGTCCACCGTTCTCACGGTAGATACGACGCGCGCGCGAACGCACTTCGGTTGGCGTCAGGCCAGAAGAATCATCGATATACATATTCTTCTTTTCCAGCAGGATGCCCATGGTGCCTGAAATCCGTGCCCAGTCTTCATCGTCGAGCTGGCCGGTACGAATGCGCGTTTGATCCACGCGCGACAAGGAAGCCAGCATACGCATCATGATCTGCTCGCTGGGCATTTCCAGACTGAAGATCAGAACCGGCTTGTCCTGCAGCATCGCGGCATTTTCGCACAGGTTCATGGCAAAGGTGGTTTTACCCATAGACGGACGGGCAGCCACAATAATCAGGTCTGACCGTTGAAGCCCGGCGGTTTTCTTATTCAGGTCCTGGTAGCCGGTATCCACTCCGGTGACACCATCATGCGGCGTCTGATACAGCGACTCAATGCGAGAAACGGTCGCTTCAAGAATCTGCTCGATGTTCTTTGGGCCGTCATCTTTATTGGCCCGCGCCTCTGCAATCTTAAATACGTTGGACTCAGCAAAATCCAGCAGATCTTCACTGCTGCGCCCTTGCGGATCGTAACCGGCATCGGCGATCTGATTTGCCACAGCGATCATTTCGCGCACCACGGCGCGTTCGCGCACGATATCGGCATAAGCGCCGATGTTCGCAGCACTGGGCGTATTTTTGGCCAGCTCAGCCAGATAGGCGAAACCGCCTGCCATTTCCAGTTCGCCCCGCGTTTCGAGCGATTCTGACAGGGTGATCAGATCGATTGGCTTACTGTTTTCCAGCAGGCGCTGCATCTCGGAAAAAATCAGACGGTGCGAGCGATTAAAGAAATCATTAGCCACGACGCGTTCGGACACATTGTCCCAGCGCTCGTTATCCAGCATTAACCCACCCAGTACCGATTGCTCCGCTTCCAGCGAATGCGGCGGCATTTTCACGCCTTCTAACTGGCGATCCTGCGTTTCGTTCGATTTGTTGGTGGGTTTATTTCCTGCCATAGTGAATGCATTACCGATCTTCTGTGGGGACGCGCAAGTATACCTCAGTTAAGGGGCGCGCCTCACCCTCATGATGAAACAATCACAGGAGTAAGAATGGCAAAGCGTATTCAGTTCAACGCACACGGCGGTCCCGAGGTCTTAAACTGGGTCGATTTTGAGCTTGCCGATCCCACCGAGCATGAAATCCAGGTAGAGAATCGCGCGATTGGTATTAACTATATTGATACCTACGTGCGCAGCGGCCTGTATCCAACGGGCCATTTTCCCTCGGGGCTGGGCACCGAGGCGGCCGGTGTCGTCACCCGCGTCGGTTCGGCCGTTACGCGCTTTACGCCCGGCGATCGCGTCGTATATTGCCAGGCGGCGCTGGGCGCTTACAGTGAACGTCACAATGTAGCTGAAGAGCGCCTGATGCTGTTACCGGATGCAATTAGCTTTGAGCAGGCAGCCGCCAGTTTCCTCAAAGGCCTGACCACACAGTATCTGCTTCGTCAGACCTACAAGGTAAAACCGGACGAAACCTTCCTGTTTCATGCCGCGGCCGGTGGGGTTGGGCTGATTGCCTGCCAGTGGGCGAAAGCGCTTGGCGCACACCTGATTGGCACCGTCGGCTCTGCAGAAAAAGCGGCGCGGGCAAAAAACGCCGGCGCCTGGGCCACCATTAACTACCAGCAAGAAGATATTGCCAAGCGCGTCATGGAACTGACCGCAGGCGAAAAGGTTGGCGTGGTCTATGACTCCGTGGGTAAAGCGACCTGGGAGGCCTCGCTCGACTGTCTGCGCCGTCAGGGGCTGATGGTGAGCTTTGGTAATGCTTCGGGTCCGGTGACCAATATCGATCTCAGTATCCTGAACAAAAAGGGATCGTTGTTCGTTACCCGGCCCTCCCTGTTTGGTTACATCACCAATCGCCAGGAACTGGAGACAGCCAGCGCTGAGCTGTTTTCTTTGCTGGCCAGCGGTGCGATTAAGGTCGATGTGCCAGAACAGCAACAATTTGCCCTTAAAGACGCCAGTAAGGCACATCAGGTGCTGGAAAGCCGGGCCACGCACGGATCGAGCCTGTTAATCCCGTGAAATAAAAAGGGCTTCCCGCAGGAAGCCCTTCTTTTATTTTTCATTCGCACTGATGTAGGGGCAGAAGCGATGAAGAGATGAAGAGATGACGAAATCACGCGAGCCATCCTGACAGAAAACATAAGTAAAAAGTATGATCCGCAGCCATTATCTTACCGGCAATCTCTTAACCTGTGATCTCGCCCACATTTAGTACCGGCCATCTCTTTCCAGCCGGCTGAAGCGACGTTTGAGCCTGTTGCGTCGACGCGTGTCTTCATCAGTAAAAAAGCGGCGATAAAGCCACACCGCTGCCACCACCAGGATGAGCCAGGGCAGAACGTGTACGATAAGCGCAAACACGCCACCGATAAACATCACCACCGTCGCGACGATCAGGGCAGCAATGACGCCTGACAGCGACACGCCGGTGAATAACAGCATCAGGAAAAAACCCAATACAAAAAGTATGTCCATTTTGGTGCTCCTCATTATCAATAGATTATCTATTACAAGAAACGTGCCAAAGGTTAACTTTTTGATTTTAAATAAGATAACAGGATAGCCCCAGCCCAATGATGATGAAATTCACTACATTATGGTGTTAAAAAAACCAGCCTGATGGCTGGTTTGGCAGAACTAGGCTTCCTGAGGAATTTTGTCGGCGACCAACGCCAGCGCCGCCTCTAGCACGCGGACATCAGCGCCAGGTTTGTGCGCATTTTCACTAAGATGACGACGCCACTGACGTGCTCCAGGAATGCCCTGGAACAGGCCCAACATATGGCGCGTGACATGGCCGAGATAGGTGCCTTTCGACAGTTCTGCCTCGATATAAGGATACATCGCGCGCACCACCGCAACCGGATCGACAGCAGGACGGTCGCGGCCAAATAATTCACGATCCACCTGTGCGAGGATACCGGGGTTTTGATAGGCTTCGCGGCCCATCATAACGCCATCCAAGTGCTGAAGATGCGTTTTCGCTTCTTCAAGCGTTTTAACGCCGCCGTTAATCGCAATCGTTAACTGAGGAAAATCGCGTTTTAACTGGTAAACCCGTGGATAGTCCAGCGGTGGGATCTCACGGTTCTCTTTCGGGCTGAGTCCGGAAAGCCAGGCTTTGCGGGCATGGATAATGAAGGTGTCACAGCCACCGCGTTCGGCAACCGTGCCGATAAAGTCGGTAAGGAAAGCATAGCTGTCCTGATCGTCAATCCCGATGCGCGTTTTAACCGTTACCGGAATACTCACGACATCGCGCATCGCTTTGATGCCGTCAGCCACTAAGCCAGCTTCCGCCATCAGGCAGGCGCCAAAACGACCATTCTGTACCCGATCTGACGGGCAACCGACATTGAGGTTCACCTCATCGTAACCGCGCTGCTCTGCCAGCGCCGCACACTGCGCCAGCGCTGTCGGGTCGCTGCCGCCCAACTGCAATGCGACCGGGTGCTCCTGCTCGCTGTATGCCAGATAATCGCCTTTGCCATGAATAATCGCGCCCGTTGTTACCATCTCGGTATACAGCAGCGTGTCAGCCGTAAGCTGGCGATGGAAATAGCGACAGTGACGGTCAGTCCAGTCGAGCATGGGGGCAATGGAGAAGCGTTGGGAAGAAAAAGTATCTGTCATGAAGCGCAGTCGGTCCGGTGGTTAACAGTGATGATATTCTGCGCAAGGATAGCATAAGGGCGGGCGACAAGGTATCGCCCGCCCGTGAATGGCGGAGATTAGAAATTAAATCCGAGCTGAGCCATCGCGCCCCAGGTATTGTTTTGGCCTACCGAACCCGCCAGATCCAGGTGCACAGAATTATTGAATGGTGACAGGCCGAAACCGGCTGTGGCTACGTTTTCATCAGTCGAACGCATGTCCGCGCGGTAACCAGCACGTAACTGCAGCCAGTCCAGTACACGGTATTCCGCACCGACGCCAGCGTACTGGCTGTTTTCCTGCGATTTAAAACGGTGGGTTTCAGTCAGATCAACATCGCCTGTCAACGTAACGGGACCTTTATCCCATGCCAGACCCGCTGTGACTAACGGCCGGATTTCGTAAGTATCGCGATAACCGTTCACTTCTTTCGTTTCCAGATCGCGGGAAACCAGGTTTTGTCCGGTCACGCCCAGCGTCCAGTTTTCAGCAAAAACTGTCGCCATGCCGGCATCAATGTTGAAGCCACTTTCCGTGCTGCGGTAACGGCCATCGCGTAAATCGTTTTTGTCATAGTTATAGACGCTGGCAGAATAGTTATACAGCCAGGTTTTTTGCAGCTTGGGTGTAATGCCAATTGAAACAGGCTGACCGGCGATGGTGAATTCATGCGCAACGGCGATACCGTAATCCGTATTTAGTGCAGCCAGCCCATTGGCACTGGAACCCAGCAAGTTTTGGACATTAGCCAGCCCAAAGGGACCGCCAGGAATACCTGCAAAGGTGCCATCAGCAACGCCCTGCAGTATGACAATGTCACCCTCTTTCACGTTTGCGCGTACATGTGCTGTACCGTAAGCCTTAGTCACAAAAGCAAAAGGCAGGGTCTCGTTAGGGATGGTGACGGCGATTGCCACGCCCGCTGTGGCATTGGCTTTGTTACCGCGTAAGTCCCGGAGCGTATTCGCTAAGTCGCCTGACGCCGCCTGTATCTCAGGAATACGACGCAACAGCTCAAACCCCGATGCATTTTTGAACAGATCCTGATAGCGATTCACTGTGTCAGTGATGTTATCGATCTTATCGACCATCTTGTCTTTGTCGCTGATTTGCACACCGGCACTGGGAAGAATGATGCTGACATCGTCATCAGGTTTCGCTTTGGTCATTAAGGCCGGGTTGGCCAGAACGGCTGATCCGTAGGTCGAGGACGCCACGCCTGTTCCACCCATGGCATCGTTACGGGCATCATACCAGGTGCCTGCGGCCAGCGCGGAAGATGAAAAAACCAGGGCATTGAACACTGCAGGAAAAACAAGAACGGAACGTGGTACGGTTAATTTTGCCATTTGCTTATCATCACCTGAAATATTGCCGTCAAAACATTAACGACTGAATAGTTTGTTAGCTCCATTGTGGAGGATTGCTAACGCTTTATTGCTGTGAATTCAGAGTAAATAGTGGCGCAATTCCGTGGATTGATTATTTTTCGATCCGATATGTGCAGTTACCGCCAGAAAAGCTTCAGGCAAATCCGGTCTGAGCCAGCACTTTATTAAGAACATTTAAACATTAGTGCTTAACTCAGTGAGATGTAAAGTAAAAGTAAAAAATATCTATAAACATTCTGAAATACACTGGCCTCAGGCGGGCTGTTGGCGGGGGGATAACAGGGGTAAAAGCGGGCAAAAAGGCAGGCCTGGGGACTCTGGCGAGGTTCAACGTCAACATAATTATTGTGATAAGATAACATCACCTGTCCAGCGGAGAACTTTCATGTCAACCATGACGCCAGAGCAAATTATGACCCAGGCTGAGAAGCTGTGTTTACAGCGCGGTGTTCGCCTGACAACACAGCGAGCAGAGGTGCTGAGGTTGATGGCCGGACAGCCTGGCTCAATCAGTGCCTATGATCTGCTGGATCAGCTGCGGGTTAGCGAGCCACAGGCAAAACCGCCCACCGTTTATCGCGCGCTGGATTTCCTGCTGGAGCAGGGATTTATTCATCGGGTGGAATCAAATAACAGCTACGTAATGTGCCATCACTTCGAAGCACCTGCGCACACGTCGGTTATGCTGGTATGCGATCGCTGTGCCGGCGTGACCGAAAAGCAGGCTCAGGGCGCGGAGCAGATCATCGCCTCTTTGGCTGAGGAAGCCCGTTTTGTCCTCAGAAATAGCGTGATCGAAGCGCACGGCTTATGCGAGAACTGTGCTGAAGTTGAGGCGTGTGAACAGCATGAACATTGCGATCACGACCATCATACTGAAGGGAAAAAGCGCGGTAAGCGGAGCTAGTTTGCACATCCTTGTGCGGTGGCCGGCATGAGCGTACCGACCCGGGTAGGAGCGTCCCTGAAAAGCGTGATTACCAGCGGTAATCTTTATTAGAACCTTCCCAGGCCGTTACTTCCTTCTCCGCTTCTTCTTTTGCGTAGCCGTAACGTTCCTGGATTTTACCGACCAGCTGATCGCGTTTCCCTTCGATGACTTGCATGTCATCATCGGTCAGCTTGCCCCATTTCTCTTTCATTTTTCCTTTGAACTGTTTCCAGTTACCACTCGCTTCGTCTTTATTCATTGCAGACCTCCACGTTATCCTTCGGTTTCGCATTATCTTGCAGTTAAGCAAAATCACGATATAAAGCGCTGGTCATCAGCGCCATTCAAAGTTAATTGTAGTAGGTAATTTCAGATTTGCCGGAAAAAATGAAAATATTATGTATCCTGCGTCATAATTCCGGTTAAGCGGTCAGGCATTGAACCAGGTGCCATTACGCCAGTGCTTCCGCCAGACCAGCCATAGGGATAAGCCACGCAGGGCCAGGAAAACGGCGATAGCCAGCCACAAACCATGGTTGCCCAGCCAAGGCAGTGTCGTGAGCGTCAGGAAATACCCCAGCGCAGCCACTGCCATGCTGTTACGCATTTCTCTGCCCCGCGTGGCGCCAATGAACATGCCATCCAGCAGATAGCACCAGACGCCGATCAGCGGTAACACCGTCTGCCAAATCAGAAAACTATCGGCCGCCTCTTGCAGTGCACGAATCGAAGTCAGCAAAGTCACGATCTGATAGCCAAAAAAAGCATAGGCCAGCGAGAAAAACAGCGCCACTAACAGGGCCTGGCGACAGGCAGACAACCATACCTGCTGCAGTCGGCTACCGTCTTTTGCCCCGTGTGCCTCGCCAGCAAAAGCCTCGACGGCGTAGGCAAAGCCGTCCAGAGCATAAGCGGTAAAAGTAATAAACATCAACAGGATAGCATTTACCGCTACCACGTCCGGGCCAATACGGGCCCCCAGTACGGTCAGCGAGGCAAAGCAGAGCTGCAAGAGCAATGAGCGCAGTAAGATATCGCGGTTAAGGCGAAGAAGGCGATGAATATCGCCACGCCAGCTGCGGGCAAGCATATCAAACGTGATGCCACGGAGCCTTAATACGCGCCACACCATCGCCATACCGACCAGCAACGTCACATATTCTGCCAGCGCGGTGGCGGTGGCAGCACCGGCCACGCCCCAGTGCAGGCCCAGAACCAACCAAAGATCTAACAAGATATTGATGACATTACCCACCACCAGCAGGATGACGGGTGCCCGGGCATACTGAACGCCCAGCAGCCAGCCCAGAATCACCAGGTTAGCCAGCGTTGCGGGCGCGCTGAGCCAGCGAATATGAATAAACAGGGCAGCCTGTTCCAGCACCGACGGATCCCCACCGACAAAACGGGTCGCCAGTGCGGTGACGGGATAGCGGAGAAAGATAAACAGGATGCCGACCACCAGGGCGATGATCAGTGGCTGTGTCAGCGCACGCGCCAGCGCGGTCTTATCGCCCGCACCGAATGCCTGTGCCGTTAAGCCCGTAGTACTCATGCGTAGAAAAAGCAGCAACATGAAGACAAAGCTGGTGACGGTTGTGCCGACGGCGACGCCGCCCAGATAGATCGGACTGTCAAGATGACCAATAACGGCTGTATCGACCAGGCCGAGCAAAGGAACCGTAATATTTGACAGGATCATGGGCAGCGCTAACCGCCACAGTTTTTTATCGGTAGCCGTCAGAAAGCGCATTCGTGAATCCGTGCGATTAACCGCCGGGGTTTCAGGTCAACCCGCAGCGGAAGAGTAAGGATAAGCAGGGGAAGAGTAAGATTGACGAAAGCCGACAATCTTAACCGGTTTTACAGCCACTCGCCGTTACGCACAATGCCCACGGCCAGACCTTCAACGGTCAGTGACTGGGCACGGGTGTCAACAACGATAGGCTCGAAATCATTGTTTTCAGGTAAGAGATGTACCACAGAACCCTGCTTTTTCCAGCGTTTCACCGTGACTTCGTCATCGATGCGCGCCACCACAACCTGACCATTGCGCACATCCTGCGTTTTGTGTACGGCCAGCAGATCGCCATCCATGATGCCGATGTCTTTCATTGACATACCGCTTACGCGCAGCAGAAAATCCGCTGAAGGCTTGAACATGTCGGGATCCACTTTGTAATGCGTTTCAATGTGTTCCTGGGCCAGTAATGGCTCACCGGCGGCAACACGACCAATCAGCGGCAGGCCGTCTGATGGCTCTTCTTCCATTAACAAACGGATACCGCGGGACGCACCAGAGACAATTTCAATCACGCCTTTACGCGCCAGTGCTTTCAGGTGTTCTTCGGCCGCATTGGGCGAACGAAAACCGAGTTGTGCAGCAATTTCTGCGCGCGTTGGCGGCATGCCTGTTTGATTAATGTGGTCGCGAATCAAGTCGTAGACCTGTTGCTGCCTGCTGGTTAATGCTTTCATCCCGCCCCCTGGTTGTTTATACAGTCGCTGTGAGTATATACAGGTATTGGTGAAATGGAAACCAAAACTCAGGCCAAAATCAGTTATTTGAGCCGAGATGGAACGCTTATCGCAAATGCGACCAAAGCAGCGTTCCCCAGACAAAAAGGGCCAGTAATATTGCGATAAAAACAGCAGCGGATCCCATGTCTTTTGCCCGCCCGGCAAGCGGATGACGCTCCTGGCCTGTGCGGTCTACCACGGCTTCTATCGCGCTGTTCAGGACTTCGACAATAATCACCAGCACGACAGAACCAATCATCAGGATGCGCGAAACAGTATCGACATCCAGCCAGCAGGCCAGGATAATCGCCACCACTGCGGCAACCGCTTCCTGGCGAAAAGCGGCTTCGTGCTGCCAGGCAGCACGCAGACCTTGCCATGAATAGCCGGCCGCTTTCACAATACGGTTAAGGCCGGTGGCATTATTTGTCATAATAAAGGAACTCTTTTCAAAGGATTGACGTCAATATTGGGCAGCGCACAATTGTCGCTGTCACAGATTTTTGCTGCGCTTTCTGATAAGCTTGCGCCGCTTTGCTAACAAGAGGCTTCATATTGTCTATGTCAGGTTGGCGTATACTTTTTTATAAATTACTGAATTTACCCCTTTCGTTTCTGGTAAAGAGTAAGGCCATTCCGGCCGATCCCGTATCCGAACATGGGCTGGATCCTACCCGGCCTATTATGTATGTCCTGCCTTATGATTCAAAGGCCGATCTCCTCACTTTGCGTGCGCAGTGCATCCGGCACGATCTGCCCGATCCGCTCTCACCACTGGAAATTGACGGGGCCCTGTTGCCGCGCCATGTCTTTATTCACGACGGTCCGCGCGTGTTCCCCTATTTCGTGCCCAGCGTCGAGTCGGTAAAAATCTTCCACGAATATCTTGATCTGCACCGCAGTAATCCTGAGCTTGATATTCAGATGTTACCGGTTTCAGTTATGTTTGGTCGTGCACCTGGCCGGGAAGTGCAGGGTGAAGACAATCCACCGCATTTGCGCTTGCTTAACGGCGTACAAAAATTCTTTGCCGTGCTCTGGCATGGACGTGACAGTTTTGTGCGCTTCTCACCGACCGTCTCTCTGCGTCGTATGGCGACTGAGCACGGCACGGATAAATCCATCGCCCAGAAACTGGCCCGGGTTGCCCGTATCCACTTTGCCCGTCAGCGTCTGGCGGCTGTTGGCCCGCGCCTTCCCGCGCGCCAGGATTTGTTCAATCGCCTGCTGCAATCGAAGGCGATTGAAAAAGCGGTAGAAGACGAAGCCCGCAGTAAAAAGATTTCCCATGAGAAGGCGCAGCAGAACGCCATCGAGATGATGGAAGAGATTGCCGCCAACTTCTCCTATGAAGCCATTCGCGTGACGGACCGGGTAATGGGCTGGCTCTGGAGCCGCCTCTATCAGGGGATCAACGTGAACGGCGGTGAGCGCGTGCGTCAGCTGGCGCAGGACGGCCACGAGATCGTTTATGTGCCCTGCCACCGCAGCCACATGGATTACCTGCTGCTGTCTTACGTGCTGTACCACCAGGGGCTGGTACCGCCGCACATCGCCGCCGGTATTAACCTGAATTTCTGGCCTGCCGGGCCGATTTTCCGCCGTCTGGGTGCCTTCTTTATTCGCCGTACCTTTAAGGGCAACAAGCTCTACTCCACCGTTTTCCGCGAATATCTGGGCGAGCTTTTTACCCGCGGCTATTCCGTTGAGTATTTCGTTGAAGGCGGCCGTTCACGTACTGGCCGACTGCTGGATCCTAAAACCGGGACGTTATCCATGACGCTGCAGGCCATGCTGCGCGGTGGTACGCGCCCTATCACGTTAGTGCCTATTTACATCGGTTATGAACACGTCATGGAAGTGGGAACCTACGCGAAAGAACTGCGCGGCGCCGTTAAAGAGAAAGAAGGCTTTATGCAGATGGTGCGCGGCTTGCGCAAGCTGCGTAACCTCGGCCAGGGATACGTGAATTTTGGTGAGCCGCTGCCGCTGATAAATTATCTGAACAAGCGCGTTCCTGAATGGCGGGATTCTATCGATCCCATTGAAGCCCAGCGCCCGGGCTGGTTAACCCCGACGGCGAATGATATCGCGGCCACTATTATGGTGCGTATCAATGAAGCCGGCGCGGCGAATGCCATGAACCTGTGCGTGACCGCCCTGCTTGCTTCACGTCAGCGCTCACTAACTCGCGAGCAGCTGATTGAACAACTGGAGTGCTACACCCAGTTGCTGCGCAATGTGCCCTACTCACCGGATGCAACATTGCCAGACATGTCCGCCGAAGCCTTGCTGGACCATGCCCTTAGCATGAACAAGTTCGAGAGTGAGAAAGACAGTATTGGTGACATCATTATTCTGCCGCGCGAGCAGGCCGTACTGATGACCTACTACCGTAATAACATTCATCATATGCTGGTGATGCCAGCGCTGATTGCGGCGATTGTGCAGCAGCACCGTAATCTGAGCGAAGCCGAACTGCTGCGTCAGGTCAGTCTGATTTACCCGATGCTGAAGAGCGAACTGTTCCTGCGCTGGAGTAATGACCAACTGCCGCAGTTGCTCACTGATTTGTGCCAGGAACTGGCGCGTCAGGGACTGATCACCATTGAAGCGGGCCTGCTGTCGTTCAATACCGCACGTTACCGTACGCTTCAGCTACTGGCCGCAGGTGTGCGTGAGACGCTGCAGCGCTACGCCATTACGTTCTCCATCCTGAGTGCCAAGCCCACCATCAACCGTGGCACGCTGGAAAAAGAGAGCCGCACCCTGGCGCAGCGTCTGAGCGTGTTGCACGGCATCAACGCGCCAGAGTTCTTTGATAAAGCGGTGTTCTCCTCACTGGTGCTCACACTGCGTGATGAGGGCTATATCAGCGACAGTGGCGATGCAGACGTGGCGCAGACGCTGGCGACCTGGCATATCCTGGCTGAGCTGGTTACCAACGATGTCCGTATGACCATTGAAAGCGCTGTCGCGCACGATTAACGGGTCAGCGACAACGAAAAAGGCGACCATTAAGGTCGCCTTTTTTATTCGCATGCTGGCATGGCGCAACGACCTGCTTTAACCCACTTTCCAATCCACAAGCTGGCTGCGATGTTCTTTCAATGGCTGTTAAAAAAGCTGTGAAAACGGCAGCGTATTCATCAGCACGCCCAGAAACAGAACCAGCCCTACGTAGTTGTTATTCAGAAAAGCGCGGAAACAGGCCTGGCGATCGCGCTCTGCGATCAGCTTTTGCTGATAAGCAAACAGCCCCGCAGCCAGCAATAGTGTCCAGTAAAAGGCCCCGTTCAGATCCAGAATCATCCCTACCGACGCCATGATTACCAGCGTCGCCAACTGCAGCAAACCAATGATAAATTTGTCGTAGCGGCCAAACAATATCGCCGTTGATTTAACGCCAATCTTCAGGTCATCATCGCGATCGACCATGGCATATTGCGTATCATAGGCCACCGTCCAGCAAATGTTAGCCAGAAATACCAGCCAGCAAACAAGAGGTAAGGACTCACTAACTGCTGACCATGCCATGGGAATCGCCCAGCCAAATGCCGCGCCCAGCACCACCTGCGGCAAATGCGTATAGCGCTTCATAAACGGATAAACCCAGGCCAGTGCCAGGCCCACGACCGAGAGCATGATGGTCATCAGGTTCATGCTCAGCACCAGGGCAAAGGCAATCAGCCCTAACACCGCAAATAAGTATTTGGCCTCTTTCGCGGTGACGGCACCGCTTGCCAGCGGCCGCTGCTTCGTGCGCTCAACATGACCATCGACCTTGCGATCGGCATAATCATTGATGACACAGCCTGCGGCGCGCATAACAAATACCCCGGCGACAAACACCGCCAGTATGTGCAGGGGCGGAACAGCCATCTTCGCCAACCACAGCGCCCACAATGTTGGCCACAGCAGCAGCAGAGCGCCAATCGGTTTATCAATTCGCATCAGGCGGCTGTAAACCTGCCATTTCGTCATGTTTTGTGTGTTCTGCACAGGTCAAACCCTTAACCTTGATCACGATAGAGCGGCGAAGCCGGTAAAAACAGTTCCGTTAACAGCAGCGGTTTCCCTGACAGTCGCAGGCGCGAGCGGCGTCCCCAGAGCGCATCAACGCGGCCAGGTTCAATGAAATCGCGGGTCAGCGTTGAAGAAGAGAACAGGTAACGCCCCAGCGGGCGCGTACCGAGTTGCTGTAACATCGCTTCCGGGCCGTTAAGGGTACTTTCTGGCACCAGCGTGCGCCCTGCCAGCCAGGGTTCCTCATCCCCGTAGAGAATGACTTCTCGCAGCCAGAAACGCTGATCGGCAGGGAGTAATGCCCCTTCATCGCCGAGTTCATCGGCGGAGATAAAGCCCTCCTGTACAGGTTCCACCCTGACCTTCTGGCAATGCTGTTCAAAGCGTCGCGTCATGGAATCCTCTTCCATTAACCAGTCACGAAGCGGTTGCGTCAATGCGGCATCGTCCAGCGCCAGCCAGTTGAGTGAACGTAACGAACGGAGCGGGTCTTGCGTCATGGCACTTTCCCCTAAAAATTTTCAGAGAGGTAGTTTAGCGCAGAGCGATACAAGGAACACCCGTCCTGAATGCTGAGAACGTGATTACTCGCGTTTAAGCCGGTTACTGTTTGCCAGCCACAGCGTGATCACCAGCAGCAGGATGGCCGCAGAGTAGCACAGCGTATCAAAGGGATTTTTATGGTCGACGATGATCAGCCTGATGATGGCCGTAATCCCGATATAAACAAAATAGCGCAAGGGAAAATGGTAGCCCGACTGAAAGTACTTCACGATGAGTGCAATGAACTCAAAGTAGAGAAAATAAATCACAATGCCCTCAATCAGCAGGTAGGAAGACGCCTGCTCACCGGTGCTAAACAGCACATTGGCCAGATGTACTGTCTCCTTGCCCAAAAATACCATCAGAATGAAGGCCAGGATTAACAGCCCCGCGTTCAGTACCCACTGCATCAGGCGCGCAATCTTCTGTGCTACAGGGTTTTTATCACTCATGTCACGCCTCAAAATCGAATGAAGTTAGGTTAGCGTTATCATGCTTTAGTGTGACCCAAATCACAATATAGCCGTCAGGCTTACCGCATACGATGCCCTCTCCGACACAACGTTGAGACGTGTCGTGTTCCCTGTCAGGCAGGGTGAATTCCGTCTCCCTAAGGCGGAATAACACAGCTGTACAGGCCGGTTTTTTATTGCGGTGTTACTGCGGCTCACATCGGCCCGCTACGGCGGCTGATTTTCGCCGTGCCGCGGGTTGTTAAGCCTGTCATCCATTTTTCATATCCGCAGACTACATTGGCTCGGCTTTTGCGAACGACGGCGTCAGATAATGCTTTCACCGACGTCTCTGAATGAAGGGGTTTACTGCCCTGAGCTGGCGCGTGGCTTCTGTCCTCTGACAGTGAAGTCAGGTGGCCGCAAAAAAACGCGATGCAGTAAGCAAGACGTCATCAGAAAGCAGACGGCCCGCAACAGGTTAGTGTGCGCACACTATCAAAAATAACTCCTGCGCAGGCAGTAATAAGACGTGAAATCTAAGCCTGTCACCGCGTCAGATAACCTCACCGTCCTCCCTGAGGACTCAGACGCGCAAATTCAGCAGCGCAGTAAGGAGAAAACATGAAAACGATTCTGGTGATTTTGGACGGCCTGAGTCACTACGTTGCTCAACATGCTATGGGTTACCTGCATGCGGAATGCGCCCAGGACAGAGGGCATTATTACAGCCTGACCTGCGAACTACCCTCGCTGTCACGTCCGCTGTATGAATGTATTCTGACCGGCGTTGCGCCGGTGCGCAGTGGCATCATTCATAACGACGTAAACCGCCTGAGCCGCGAACGCAGTGTGTTTCACTATGCGCGCGATGCCGGACTTACCACCGCCGCCGCCGCTTACCACTGGATAAGCGAACTGTATAACCGCACGCCTTTCGTCCCGGCACGCGATCGTCACACTGAGGCCCCGACCCTGCCTGTTCAGTTTGGTCATTTTTACGTCGATGACGGCTATCCAGACTCGCACCTGTTTGAAGATGCCGAGAGTCTTCGGTTACGTTACAACCCGGATTTTCTGCTGATTCATCCGATGAATATCGATCATGCCGGGCATCAGCATGGCCTGTCTTCTGCGCAGTACCGTAACCGCGCGCGCATGGCGGATGGCTATCTGTCGCAGTGGATGCCCGGTTGGCTGGCAGAAGGCTATCAGATCGTCGTCACGGCCGACCACGGGATGAACGACGACCGGTCGCACGGTGGCATGCTGCCAGAAGAAACGACCGTTCCCCTGTTTGTGTTTGGCGAGGGATTCTCGCTAAGGCCCGGGCTGGCGCCTCAACAAACCGAGCTTTGTGGCACCCTGTGTTCACTGCTTGATGTGCCCCATGATAAGCCAGTCCATCATGCCCTGCTGGCGGGCTCAGCATACTGAAGCTGGCGCCCTTTCCCGTGCGGCGGTAAGGGTTAAGAGCATGACCGCCTTAAACCCGCTCCTGTGCTGACCTGCCGGGGTCAGCAACCGTGTATCACCCGCGGCCCTCTCCGGTCAGCCCCGCGCCCACTGAACGTCTCTGTCTTTGCCTGTGCGATGCGCCAGCGCTGACCGTCCAATCGGCCTGAAAAGACTCGCCCGGTAAACGAAGCGGTGCGCGCAGGCCGGATTTGTCCATGTAGATCGCCAGAGTAGTCTACATTTAGAGATGTCGACGTTGCGCAGGTTGTTTAAAACACTGAAAAAAATTGTACAGCGTCCGGCAATCACGTGATCAGATTGCGTTCTCCATCAGGCTGGCAATCTGAACCGCCTGAAGCCTGATGGTTAAGGAGCCACTATACGTGTTAACCCTGCTTAACTTACTCTCTGCCGTTGCGCTTCTGGTATGGGGCACGCACATTACCCGCTCCGGAATTATGCGCGTATACGGTGCCGATTTGCGCCGGGTGCTCAGCCGCAGTGTCGAAAAGAAACCCATGGCGTTCCTGGCCGGCATTGGCGTGACCATGCTGGTACAAAGCAGCAATGCCACCACGCTGCTGGTGACCTCATTTGTGGCCCAAAACCTGGTGAGCCTGACACCGGCATTGGTGGTGATATTGGGTGCTGACGTCGGAACAGCCATTATGGCGCGCGTCCTGACGTTTGATCTCTCCTGGCTTTCACCACTGTTTATCTTTTTTGGCGTAGTGTTTTTCATCAGCCGCAAACAAACCCGCGCAGGACAGCTTGGACGGACCAGCATTGGTCTGGGGCTTATCCTGCTGGCGCTGCAGCTGATTGTCGAAGCCGCCAGGCCAATTACCCAGGCCTCGGGCGTGCAGGTGCTGTTTTCCAGCTTAACGGGCGATGTGATGCTGGATGCCTTGATCGGCGCGGTCTTTGCGATTATCAGCTACTCTAGTCTGGCAGCGGTGCTGATTACAGCCACCCTGACGGCAACGGGCGTGATCGCCTTTAAGGTGGCGCTGTGCCTGGTGATTGGCGCTAACCTCGGCAGTGGTTTACTGGCCGTCATCAACGGCAGTGGCTCCAACGCGGCGGGTAAACGCGTGGCGATGGGCAGCCTGCTGTTTAAGCTGATTGGCTGCGTATTGATTCTGCCCTTTGTCGATCCGGTTGCGGTATGGCTGGACAAGCTGCCGGTGAACGACGAAGAGCTGGTGATCTTCTTTCACGTTTTCTACAACCTGATTCGCTGCGTGGTGATGGTGCCGTTCGCCGATGCCATGGCGCGTCTGTGTTGCCGACTGATCGCTGACGATGCCGAAAGCGATACCACGCTGAAACCCAGGCACCTTGACAGCAGCGCCCTGGATACACCGGCACTGGCGTTAGTTAACGCGGCGCGCGAAGCGTTGCGCATGGGCGACGTGCTGGAGCAGATGCTGGACACGTTTCTGCAAGTGGTTCGTGGAGAAGCACGCGCGGAACGTCGCGTGCGGCGGCTGGATGATGACGTCGATGTGCTCTACACCGCCATCAAACTCTATCTGGCGCGCATGCCCAAAGAGGACTTATCAGAGCAGGATTCTCGCCGGTGGGGAGAAGTGATTGAAACGTCGCTAAATCTGGAAATGGCAGGCGATATCATTGAACGCATGAGCGGCGATGTAGCCGATAAGTCTCTTGCCGTGCGCCGAACCTTTTCGCCTGAAGGCATGAAAGAGCTTGAGTCCCTCTACGAACAGCTGGTTGAAAACCTGCGGCTGAGCCTGTCGGTTTTCCTCTCGCACGACGTCACCAGCGCGAAGCGGTTGCGCCGAGCCAAACACCGTTTCCGCCTGAAAATACGCCGTTATTCCCATTCACACGTCAATCGCCTGCACCAGCAGAATGTGCAGAGCATTGAAACCAGCTCTCTCCATCTGGGCCTGCTGGGTGATATGAAGCGGCTGAACTCCCTGTTCTGCGCAGTGGCCTACACGGTGCTGGAACAGCCGGATGACGAACGGGACGGGGATTAATTTACAGGGGCCATCCGGCCCCGTGATGTCGGTTGTGCAGGCAGAAAACTACTTCTTTTTCTCAACAGGTTTACCCGACCAGTAACCCGCCAGCAGTGAACCGGACAGGTTGTGCCAGACAGAGAACAGGGCACCCGGCAGCGCGGCCAGAGGAGAAAAGTAAAGTTTGCCCAGCGTTGCGGCCAGTCCTGAGTTTTGCATACCGACCTCAAGCGCCAGCGTGCGGCAGGTGGACTCATCAAAGCCAAACAGTTTACCGCCCCAGTAGCCTCCCAGCAGACCAATGGCATTGTGCAGGATGACCGCCGCAATCACCATGACACCGACTGAGGCAATAAAGCCCTGGCTACCTGCCACGACGGCGCTGATGATCAGCAGAATACAGAGCATGGAAAAGGCTGGCAGATAGGGCTCGATCCGGCGCACCACGCTGTTCATAGTGTGATGGATGATCAGGCCTAACCCGATAGGGATCACGACGATCTTCACGATGCTCAGTAGCATCCCAGCGACATCAACCTGAATGTGCGTATCCACGTAAAAGCGCGTCAACAGCGGCGTGGCAAACACGCCCACCAATGCTGACACCGACGAGATCGTCACCGACAGGGCCACATCGCCTTTCGCCAGATAGATCATAACGTTAGAAGCGGTTCCACTGGCAACGCTGCCCACCAGAATCATCCCCGCAGCGAGATCCGGCGGCATATGAAACAGCTTAGCCAGCGCCCAGGCAGCCAGCGGCATGACCAGATAGTGTAAGAAGGTGCCGGCAATAACCGGTGCCGGGCGCGTCAGTACGCGTTTAAAATCATCAATGTTCAGCGTTACGCCCATGCCAAACATAATCAGCATCAGCAGATAAGCGACCCATGGACCGACGCCAAGAAAGGTCGTGGGTGAATAGTAGGCAGCGACAGACAACAAGATTGCCCACAAAGGAAACAGGCGAGTTAAGGTGGCAAGCATAAACAGATATCCTAATAAGCGAGTGAGGGACGACTGTGAAAGCACGCTGTGCCGCCTGGCGGCCTGTCGTGAAAAAGCCGGACAAAGACCGGCTTTAACCCACTGGCGGCTGAGCGCTTATTCAAACAGATTGTGATGCAGTGTACGCACTACGCTTTCAGCATCATTACCCGGCACCAGGAAACAGAGATTGTAGCTGCTGGCACCGTAGCAGATCATCCGCAGGTTAAAAGGTTCGAGCACGCCGAAGACCTCTTTTCCTACGCCGCAGGCTTTCGACAATTCGTTGCCGATAATGGCCACCAGCGCCAGGTTTTCTTCCACTTCCACCCGACAGAGTGACGACAGCTCCGTCAGCAGCGCCTGGCTCAGCAGATTGTCGCCCGTTGAGGTTGATCCCGTGGTATCCAGCGTTAACGCCACGCTTACTTCCGACGTGGTGATCAGATCCACTGACACGTTGTGACGCACCAGAATATTGAAGACTTCAGACAGGAAGCCCGGCGTGTGTAGCATATTCAGGCTGTGCAGCGTGACCAGGGTTTGCTTGCGGCGCAGCGCCAGCGCACGGAACAGCGGTGGATTCGCCGTCTCATTGCAGACGCGCGTACCGCCCGCGGCAGGATCTTTACTGGAACCAACAAACACCGGAATGTCGCTACGCACTGCAGGCAGCAGCGTCGCAGGGTGCAGCACTTTGGCCCCAAAGGTGGCCATTTCAGCCGCTTCTTCAAAGGTGATCTCATCAATACGCTTTGCCGCAGGCACTACGCGCGGATCGGTGGTGTAGATCCCTGGCACATCCGTCCAGATATCCACGCGCGAGGCTTTTAACGCTTCACCCAGCAAGGCCGCCGTGTAGTCACTGCCGCCGCGACCTAACGTGGTCGTGCGCCCTTTTTCTTCGCTGCCGATAAAGCCCTGGGTTACCACCAGTGACGCCGCAATACGCGGTTGCAGCTGCGCGCTAACCTGTTCAGCCAGTACGGCCACATCGGGCTCAGCACGGCCAAAACGGTCATTGGTACGCATGACTTTGCGTACATCGAACCATTCTGCATTAACCTTGCGTTCACGCAGGATCTCAACGAACAGCAAGGTCGACATCAGTTCACCGTGGCTGACCAGTTCGTCGGTTAAGGCGTTAGACGTGGCCAGCGCGGCCGCATCGGACAGCATGCCGATGTTATCAATGATGCGGTCGATTTCGTCGCGAATGACGTCCGGATTTTGCAGACGATCGATGATAGCGTATTGAATGCGGCGAATGTCATCGAGTTGCGCTGCACGCTGCGATGTCTCCTGGCCTTCGGCAAGAGAGACCAGCAGGTTTGTGATGCCTGCAGAGGCAGAGAGCACCACCAGCCGGGTATTGCTGTCCTGCAATACCACATCGGCGCTACGGTTCATGGCATCGAAATCGGCAACGCTGGTACCGCCAAATTTCGCTACATTCAGATTCAGAGACATTGTATGACCTCGTGTCAGGGTACGTTGCCCTCATCCGTTAACGGGTGAGAAACAGTAATTCAGCCTAAGCACAAGGAAAGAGCAGAAACGGGTAAGATCGAATAGACGAGTCACCCAGAAGCGCTCCACCTTGCAAAACGTCCGACTGTGGACGTTTCTGGTGACAACCCAGAGGATTCAGCCCCTGTAGCCGACAGTCAACACACCGTGTGTTTACCACCTCGGCGTCGCTCCCCCTGATGTGTTATCGCCGGATACGGTTCCTCCAACACACTGCCTGGGCGACGCGCCTCTTCTGGCTTGCGCACGGGTGCGCAAGTAGCGCGCATAGATTTATCGATTTCTGGCCCTGCTGTCAATGACCGCTGTGGGACAATTTTTCATGCAGAGCGCACCGGATAACAAATTTTGCCCTAATGCAGCGACTACAGTGCTTAATGGCTTCAGCAACGCCACCACTTTCTGATGTGGCACAAGGTATGCGGTCTGCTAACAGGCCATACTTTTCAGCCTCTCCACCATGGAATCAGACTGAAATCTTGCCGCATTATTGACCGTAAAACAGCGTGTTTTCATCATGGTGCCTTTATGGTGCAGACAAAATTTTCCTTTCAGTTGCAACTGTGGTCATACTGAAATGCTAACCGGGTACGATGCGACCCCGATGGAATGACGGTTCTTAATATCAACAAGAGTGTTGCCATGAAAAATATCAATCCGACCCAAACCGCAGCCTGGAAAGCGCTGCAAGAGCACTATGAACAGATGAAAACGGCGAAAATTGCCGACCTGTTTGCCCAGGATGCCGATCGTTTTGCTAAATTCTCAGCCACCTTTGACGACCAGATGCTGGTGGATTTTTCGAAAAACCGCATTACTCAGGAAACTCTCGACAAGCTTCAGGCACTGGCAAAAGAGACCGATTTAAGCGGTGCGATCAAGTCTATGTTCTCGGGTGAGAAGATTAACCGCACTGAAGATCGCGCCGTGCTGCACGTCGCGCTGCGTAACCGCAGTAATACGCCGATTATCGTTGATGGCAAAGATGTCATGCCTGAAGTCAACGCCGTGCTGGAAAAAATGAAAGGCTTTTCCGAACGCATTATCGGCGGTGACTGGAAAGGCTATACCGGAAAACCCATTACGGACGTGGTGAACATCGGTATCGGTGGCTCTGACCTCGGGCCCTTCATGGTGACGGAAGCGCTGCGTCCGTATAAAAATCACCTGAACATGCATTTTGTGTCTAACGTCGATGGCACCCACATTGCCGAAACGCTGAAAGATCTGAGTCCTGAAACCACGCTGTTCCTGGTCGCCTCTAAAACCTTCACCACCCAGGAAACCATGACCAATGCCCACAGTGCGCGTGACTGGTTCCTGAAAACCGCCGGCGATCAACAGCACGTTGCAAAGCACTTTGCTGCGCTCTCCACTAACGCCAAAGCGGTAGGCGAATTTGGTATTGATACGGACAACATGTTCGAATTCTGGGACTGGGTAGGCGGTCGCTATTCACTGTGGTCAGCAATCGGTCTGTCAATTATCCTTTCTATTGGCTTCGATAATTTTGAGCAGCTGCTGAGCGGCGCGCACGCCATGGATAAGCACTTCTCAACCACGCCAGCGGAGCAGAATCTTCCGGTGCTGCTGGCACTGATCGGGATCTGGTACAACAACTTCTTCGGTGCCGAAACAGAAGCCATCCTGCCGTACGACCAATATATGCATCGCTTCGCGGCCTATTTCCAACAGGGAAATATGGAATCGAACGGTAAATACATTGACCGTGCAGGCCAGCCTGTTACCTATCAGACAGGCCCGATTATCTGGGGCGAACCGGGTACTAACGGCCAGCACGCGTTTTACCAGCTGATTCATCAGGGCACCAAACTGGTCCCGTGCGACTTTATCGCCCCTGCGGTGAGCCACAATGCGCTTGCCGATCACCATCCTAAACTGCTGTCTAACTTCTTTGCCCAGACGGAGGCCCTGGCCTTTGGTAAATCGCGTGACGTGGTTCTGAAAGAGTTCACCGACGCCGGCAAGTCTGCCGAGTCGGTCGCGCATATTGTGCCGTTTAAAGTGTTTGAAGGTAACCGGCCCACTAACTCTATTTTGTTACGCGAAATCACGCCGTTTAGCCTGGGTGCCCTGATTGCCCTGTATGAACATAAAATCTTCACCCAGGGTGCCATTCTGAACATCTTTACCTTCGATCAGTGGGGCGTTGAGCTGGGCAAACAACTGGCAAACCGTATTCTGCCAGAGCTCGAAAATGACAGTGATATTACCAGTCATGACAGCTCCACTAATGCCTTAATTAATCGCTACAAGCGTTGGCGTTAAATTTCCCCAGGCACAAAAAGGCGGCTATTTAGTCGCCTTTTTTATTCTATGATGGAGAGTGCAACCCGCTTTTTATCTGAAAAGTCGTTATACGGATTGGATAATTCTTAAAATAGGCTGAGGCAAATCCGAAGTTAGCCGGGGTTAAATCATGACAATCTTATTAAAAATGGCCCTAAAACGGCACGCAGTTCATTCTTACCTGTTGTTTTATAATGTTATTTAATTTCACCACGCGTAAGGAAATTCCGATAATTCTTATTCCGTACCAAAGAATACTAAATAAGTAGAAACCGCTTTGCTTTCTCAGTCCTGGCAGACAAATATCCGGCCTTTCAAGATAAACCCATGCCTTTAAAATAAGTTAACGCTGAATTTGCTTAATTAAGCCCGTTTACGCCCCCACAGACTGACAGGTTTTTACATTACTGAACTCTGGTATTTTGTTGCCCTATACTGGACGCGCCCGTAATGGGCCTGTCCCTCGGCTTTGCGTCAACGGTTTATGCTGTTGTGCAAAAATGTCGGATAGCAATCCTTCATTCACTCAATGTAGGTGTTGTTATGAAAAAACGCATGATTGCCGGTCTGGCATTACTTTACGTAGCCGTCTCTTCCAGTGCGTTTGCCGCGCCGGAAGAAGCTGGTGCTGCAGCGGGCGCACAGGCGGGCACCATGTCCGCAGGTACGACGACCGCTGTGGGTATCGGGGTGCTCGGCGCGTTAGTAGGACTCGGTGTTGCCGCTTCTGGCGGTGGTGACGGGGCAAATACTGGTACAACAACCACAACCACAACGGGCACCACGCGTTGATGGGTACCCTGCTCATTCGGGCTGTAGCAAGGCTGCGAACGCGCATATCACGATTCGTTTGCGCAGGTAAATGAGTCGCTATCAGGATGCCACAGCGTCGGCAGCCTGAACGAGTAAGGGTATGGGAGCTTTAAACATAACCACACTTTCGTGTGGTTATTTTTACTTTGGCATCATTTATCAGGGACACATTGTGCGCCAACTTCCGCTGCTGCTCGTTTGCCTGCTGCTGCAGGCCTGTACACAAACGCAAAAAGGACTCGAACAGACCGTGATAATGGCCATTGAAGGGCCAGAAGATGTCACCGTCACGCCTCAGCAGATTGATAATCTGCCCTATGCCAGCCTGTATGCCCGAATCAATGATGGCCAGCGTATTTTTGTCGTGCTGGGTTATAACGAAAATGGCCAGCAAAAGTGGGTCACTCGCGATCAATCGATGCTGGTTACCGCACATGGCAGGCTGATCAAAACGCTGGGCCTGCCTGACAATCTGACAGACGTCAGTAATTTACAGCAGGATCCGCTGGCTAAAGGCCTGCACCTCAGCAACGGAGACAGCTGGAGGCGAATTGTTCAGTGGACCGTTCAGGGCAACGTCCATAGCGGTACCCTGAGCTCAACCTTCACGCGGGGCGATGACGAGGTGCTGGATATTGCGGGGAACCGCATTGCCTGCCGCGTCTGGCATGAGCAGCTTCATATCGACAGCCTGGGTCGCGAGTGGCAAAACACGTTCTGGATCGACAACAGTAGCGGTCAGGTCGTGCAGTCCCGACAAATGCTGGCTGCCGATGCATTCCCTGTTGATATCACCATTCTGAAGCCGGCAAAATCATGAAAAACATAACACGCTTGTTGGCAGGAATGAGCCTGCTCACCACCCTGGCCGCTCAGGCCGCAGGTCAGGTTACCGTGCATGCCCCCCACGATACCCAGAGCGTACAGGTTAACCAGGTGGAAAACCTGGCACAGCTGGTGACTCAGCCCGCGCTGATGACACAGACTGACTGGCGACGCGCCGTTATTGCCGAGCGCGGGGCTACGGCAGTCGCGCAGCAGCAGTATCAGCAAACGCTGGCACAGTTGCGCGCCTGGCGTGCCGACAGTAGCGGAGATCAGGCTGCGGCCATTGATGCCGTTATTCGTCAGTTAAGCGGTATCCGGGTGACCGGGCGGCAGTTCACCTCTCTGGATCCCGACTGGATCCGTCTGCACACGATGGATAACCGCCGCCTGGAAGGCAGCTACGACCTCTACCTTACCCAGCCCAGCACCAGCGTCCTGTTGTTTGGCCCCATCGCAGGCGCCGGTGCCGTGAACTGGCAGCCAGGGAAATCCGTACGGGATTACCTGAGCGAGCACCCCCGCCAGGCTGGAGCAGAACGTAATATCGCGATTGTGATTGCGCCGGACGGCACGACGCGGGAAGCGCCTGTGGCCTACTGGAATCACCGCCACGTTGAACCCGAACCCGGCAGCATCATTATGACGGGCTTCTCGTCGTGGAGCCTGCCAGGCGCGTTTAAAGACCTGAATGATCGCCTTGTTTCTGTTCTGACTCACCGGATACCAGACTGATGAAAAAACGTTATCTTCTCAGCCTGTTGGCTGTTTCTGTGGCAAGCGCCTGTCAGGCCCATGCGGAAATGTATGCTGCGCCGGTAACGCCTTCGCAGTCTGATTTTGGCGGCGTGGGCCTGATGCAGGTGCCCACCGCGCGTATGGCGAAAGAGGGCGAATTTAGCCTGAACTTCCGCGATAATGATCAGTATCGCTACTATTCTGCTTCACTGCAGCTTTTTCCCTGGCTGGAAACAACCGTGCGTTATACCGATGTGCGCACCCGGCGTTACAGCGCGGTGGAAAGTTTCAGCGGCAACCAAAGCTATAAAGATAAAGCTTTCGACCTGAAGCTGCGCCTGTGGCAGGAAGGTTACTGGCTGCCGGAGGTCTCGTTTGGTACCCGCGATCTGGGCGGCACCGGCCTGTTCGACAGCGAGTACCTGGTCGCCACCAAAGCCTGGGGGCCGTTCGACTTTACGTTGGGTATGGGCTGGGGCTATCTGGGCAACAGCGGAACCGTGAAAAATCCCTTCTGTTCTTACAGCGACAGCTACTGTCAGCGTCCCGGCGTCGGTCAGGCGGGATCGATCAATGGCTCGCAGATGTTCCACGGCCCTTCGGCGGTATTTGGCGGGATAGAATACCAGACGCCCTGGCAGCCGCTGCGCCTGAAGGTGGAATACGAAGGTAACGATTACAAGGATGATTTCGCCGGACGCCTGCCGCAGCGCAGCAAGGTCAACGTCGGCGCAATCTACCGCGTCACTGACTGGGCCGATATCAATGCCAGCTATGAGCGCGGCAATACTTTTATGTTCGGCTTCACCATTCGCACCAACTTCAACGATATGCATCAGGATCATATCGACAGTCCGAAACCTGCTTACAATCCGAACCCGCAACCTAAGCTGCTGGAAACCACGGTGACAGGTAATCAGCTGTCTGAACTGAAGTCCAACGCGGGCCTGGCAGGTCCAAAAATCCAGACCAAAGGCAGCACGCTGTACGTATCAGGCGAGCAAACCAAATACCGTGACACGCGTGAAGGTGTGGATCGCGCGAACCGCATCATCATGAATCATCTCCCAGACGGTATTGAGACCATAAACGTGACGGAGTCGCGTTACAACATGCCTCAGGTCACGACAGAAACCTCCGTTGCCAGCCTGCGCAACGAGCTGGGGGGTTATCCATTAGGGCATGAGAAGCCGTTACAACAGGTCCGCACAGATCCGGTTGATCCGGAGTCTACCGAGCAGGGCATGTTTATTCGCAAAGAGCGCCTGAGTTACAGCCTGTCGCCGGTACTTAACCAGTCTGTGGGCGGCCCGGAAAGTTTCTATCTGTACCAGGTTGGCGTGATGGGCAACGTCGATTACTGGCTCACCGATCACTTGCTGGTAGGCGGTAGCCTGTTTGCTAACGTTGCGAACAACTACAACAAGTTTAACTACAATGGCGCACCTGCGGATTCCACGCTGCCACGCGTACGTACGCACATTCGCGACTACGTTGAAAACAACGTTTACGTTAACGATCTGCAAGCCAACTACATGGATTATTTGGGTAATGGATTCTATGGCCAGGTCTACGGCGGCTATCTGGAAACCATGTATGGCGGCGTAGGCGGCGAAGTCCTCTATCGTCCGGTAGACAGCAACTGGGCCGTTGGCGTGGATGCTAACTATGTGCGCCAGCGTGACTGGAATGACATGATGAGATTCACCCGTTACGAAGCGCCGACCGGTAATCTTACCGGCTACTGGCGTCCCTGGTTTATGGAGAACGTCTTAGTGAAAGCCAGCGTCGGGCAGTATCTGGCGAAGGATAAAGGCGTCACCATTGATCTCTCTAAGCGCTTCGACAGTGGCGTGATGGTTGGCGTTTATGCCACAAAAACTAACGTATCATCGCAACAGTATGGCGAAGGTGACTTTACTAAAGGCTTCTATATCTCCATCCCCATGGATCTGTTTACCGTTACGCCAACCCGTGGCCGTGCGCAGATTAACTGGGTACCGCTCACCCGTGATGGTGGCCAGATGCTGGGAAGGAAGTACCAGCTGTATGACATGACCTCGGACCGTGACGCCCGGTTTAACTAAAAAAGAGGCAGCCATCAGGCTGCCTTGTTTTTTCAGTCGGCGTCGTAACCCAGATTAGGGGCCAGCCAGCGCTCCACTTCGCTTACCGACATGCGCTTACGCGCCGCATAGTCCTCAACCTGATCGCGCTGAATCTGCGCCACGGCGAAGTAGCGGCTGTCTGGGTGGCTGAAGTACCAGCCTGATACCGAGGCGCCTGGCCACATGGCAAAAGACTCCGTGAGTTTCATACCCGTATGCGTTTCCACATCCAGCAGCGCCCAGATAGTGGCTTTTTCGGTGTGTTCCGGACAGGCCGGATAGCCCGGCGCCGGGCGAATGCCCTGATAATTTTCGCGGATGAGCGCCTCATTACTGAGGTGCTCATCGGGCGCAAAACCCCAAATCGTTTTGCGCACCTGTTCGTGCAGATATTCGGCGAAGGCCTCGGCTAAGCGGTCCGCAATGGCTTTGACCATAATCTTGTTGTAGTCGTCCTGCTGCTTATCGTAAGCCTCGGCCAGCGCATCTTCTTCCAGCCCGCCCGTCACGGCAAAAGCCCCGATATAATCAGCTTTACCGCTGCTTTTCGGCGCCACAAAATCGGCCAGACAGTAGTTGGCAAAGTCGGTTTTTTCCGTTTGCTGCCGCAGATGGTGGCTGATGCTCAGCAGCGTATCGCGCTGCTCATCCGCAAAGATATGAATATCGTCGCCCACGCCATTAGCCGGGAACAGGCCGACCACGCCGCGTGGCGTCAGCGCTTTTTCGTCACTCAGCTTATCCAGCATCGCGTTAGCGTCGGCAAACAGTCGTTTCGCTTCATCGCCCACGACCTCATCCTCCAGGATGCGCGGGTATTTGCCAGCCAGCGACCAGGTCATAAAAAAGGGCGTCCAGTCGATGTAATTGCGCAGCACGTCAATGCCCGCGTCGACGGGCCTGACACCGACGTGCTTCGCGACGGGCGGTGTATAGCTGTCCCAGTCAATTTTCGTCGCGTTGTCGCGCGCAGCGCTGAGTGAGACCGGCGGCGTGCGCGGTTTTTTACGCGCATGCTGAATACGCACGGTTTCATATTCTTTGCGGGTGCGCGCGACGAAGTCATCCCTGAGGGTATCCGATAGCAGGGATGACACGACACCCACCGTGCGCGAGGCGTTTTGCACATAAACGGTGGGCCCGCTGTAGTGCTGTTCGATTTTCACGGCGGTATGGGCTTTAGACGTGGTGGCGCCACCAATCAACAGCGGCAGCGTAAATCCCTGACGCTCCATCTCTTTCGCCATGTTGACCATTTCATCCAGCGACGGCGTGATGAGCCCGGAAAGACCAATGATGTCAGCCTTCACTTCGCGCGCGGTCTTGAGGATTTTCTCGCCCGGCACCATCACGCCGAGGTCGATAATCTCATAGTTATTGCACTGCAGGACCACGCCAACAATGTTTTTGCCAATGTCGTGGACGTCGCCTTTTACCGTTGCCAGCACCACCCTGCCGTTGCTGCGTCCGGCTTCTTTACTGGCCTGAATGTAGGGTTCAAGCCAGGCGACGGCCTGTTTCATCACGCGGGCCGATTTCACGACCTGCGGCAGGAACATTTTGCCTTCACCAAACAGATCCCCCACCACATTCATGCCGGACATCAGCGGCCCTTCAATTACGTCTATCGGGCGCGCGGCCTGCTGACGGGCTTCTTCCGTGTCCTGTTCAATAAACTCGGTGATGCCTTTGACCAGTGCGTATTCCAGCCGTTTTACTACGTCCCAGCCGCGCCATTCAACCTGCTGCTTTTCATCCGCACTGTCGCTTTTATTGCGGCGGTATTTTTCCGCCAGCGCCAGTAATCGCTCAGTGCCGTCGGCGCGCCGGTTAAGGATCACGTCCTCAACGGACTCACGCAGTTCGTCAGACAGGTCGTCATAAATGGCCAACTGCCCGGCGTTCACGATTCCCATGTCCATACCGTTACGGATGGCGTAGTAGAGAAACACCGCGTGAATCGCCTCACGAACCGGATCGTTGCCCCGGAACGAGAACGAGACGTTAGATACGCCACCCGAGATCATCGCATGGGGCAGTTCACGTTTAATGTCTTCGCAGGCGCCAATAAAATCCATCGCGTAGTTGTTGTGTTCGTCGATACCGGTCGCAACGGCAAAAATATTGGGATCGAAAATGATGTCCTCAGGCGGAAACCCCACCTGTTGCGTCAGGATCTGGTAGGCGCGGCGACAGATCTCAATCTTCCGCTCACGCGTATCGGCCTGCCCCACCTCATCGAAGGCCATCACCACCATGGCGGCCCCGTAGCGGCGAACAAGGCGGGCATGGTGGATAAATACGGCCTCACCTTCTTTCATTGAGACGGAGTTGACGATGCCTTTTCCCTGAATACACTGCAGCCCTTTCTCAATCACCTCCCATTTCGAGGAGTCGATCATAATGGGCACGCGGGCAATATCGGGCTCACCCGCAATCAGGTTGAGGAAACGCACCATCGCGGCTTCCGCATCCAGCATTCCCTCATCCATATTGATATCAATAATCTGGGCACCGCTCTCAACCTGTTGTAACGCGATCTCCAGCGCCTCATGGTATTTATCTTCTTTAATCAGGCGCTTAAATTTAGCAGAGCCGGTAACATTGGTGCGTTCTCCCACGTTCACAAATAACGATTCTGCACTGATATTCAGCGGTTCAAGACCCGAAAGACGGCAGGCAACGGGCAATTTGGGGCGCTGACGTGGCGCAACGTCTGCCACGGCCGCCGCGATGGCAGCGATGTGCTGTGGCGTGGTGCCGCAGCAGCCGCCAACAATGTTCAGAAATCCGGCGTTGGCCCATTCCCCAATCTGTTGCGCCATCACCTCTGCATCGAGATCGTATTCGCCGAAGGCGTTGGGCAAACCGGCATTGGGGTGGGCAGTAACATAGCCTTCGGCGATGCGTGACAGCTCAGCGACATACTGACGTAGTTCATCCGGCCCCAGTGCGCAGTTCAGACCAAAGGATAAGGGTTCTGCATGGCGCAACGAATTATAAAAGGCTTCGGTAGTTTGTCCGGAAAGCGTGCGGCCTGAAGCATCGGTGATGGTGCCGGAGATCATCAACGGCAGCACCACGCCGAGGGCTTCCATCTCTGCTTTCACCGCAAAAACAGCCGCTTTGGCGTTGAGCGTATCGAATACCGTTTCAATCATGATGATGTGGCAACCACCTTCCACCAGCGCCCGGGTGGACTCACGATAGGCGTCCACCAACTGATTAAAGGTGATATTACGGAATGCCGGATCGTTAACATCGGGTGAGATCGAGCAGGTACGGTTGGTGGGGCCCAGTACGCCCGCGACATAGCGCGGTTTATCTGGCGTTTTTGCCGTCCACGCATCTGCGCAGGTACGCGCCAGCTTCGCGGCCGCAAAGTTAATCTCTGCCGACAGGGCTTCCATCTGGTAGTCTGCCATCGCGATGGGGGTGGCATTAAAGGTATTGGTTTCGAGAATGTCCGCGCCGGCGGCCAGATACGCATCATGGATCTCGCGGATCACCTCTGGTTTGCTTAGCACCAGCAGGTCGTTATTGCCTTTGAGATCGCAGGGCCAGTCAGCAAAACGGCTGCCACGGAAATCGTGTTCGTCCAGTTTATAGCTCTGGATCATGGTGCCCATTCCACCGTCTAATACCATAATGCGTTGGGCAAGTTGCTGATGCAGCGCGTCGGTCAGATTGCTCACGGTTGTCTCATCCACGTCAATGCGCTGGTGAAATACCAGCCAGTCATTCTTGCATAAGGCCATGATGCCTCAAAGTAACCTTCGTGGAGAATTTCAGGGAAGTGATTATCAGGTCTGACCAGCACGCCAGCGTTTGCATTCAGGCTGATTAAAACGAAAATGGTTTCCACTATGTGAAAAGGAGAAACAGAATGGCAACGCCCGTCGCCGCCAAACGCGGAAAAAAACCCCGTGGCACCCCTGCCCCCTCTGCGCCCGCAGGCGGTCAGGTTCAGTCACTGACCCGAGGGTTAACGCTGCTGGAGTTGATCGCGAATTCACATGGCAGCGTCGCGCTTACCGAACTCGCGCAGCAGGCCGGATTGCCTAACTCCACAACACATCGCTTGCTGACCACTATGCAGCAGCAGGGGTTTGTGCGCCAGGAGGGCGATTTAGGCTACTGGACCATGGGGGCACATGCGTTTGTGGTTGGCAGCAGTTTTTTACAGAGCCGGAACCTGCTGGCGCTGGTCCACCCGGTGCTGCGTACGCTGATGGAAAACTCGGGTGAAACGGTCAATCTGGCGGTGCTGGACCTCAGCGATTTTCAGGCGGTGATTATCGATCAGGTACAGTGTACGCAACTGATGCGCATGTCTGCACCGATCGGCGGCAAACTGCCAATGCATGCATCGGGCGCAGGTAAAGCTTTTCTGGCGCATCTCAGCGACGAACAGGTTACCGCTCTGCTGCATCAGAAAGGCCTGCATTACTACACGCCCAATACGCTGATGTCACCTCAGAGTCTGAAAACCAATCTGGCACAGATCCGGACGCGGGGATTTTCTTTCGATGACGAAGAACATGCGCTCGGTTTGCGTTGCGTGGCGGCCCCCATTTACGATGAGCACGGCGAGCCATTTGCGGCGCTTTCCATCTCTGGGCCTATTGCCCGTATGACGGACGACCGCATCACCGAACTGGGCGCGCTGGTCATCCGCGAAGCCCGTCAGGTCACCCTGGCGTACAGTGGCCGTTAAAGAAATGCCGCCCCGCCCGATAACGCCGGCGCGCTCTTGATGCTTTCTCAACCGCAGCCTTTATAAGAAACAGCCTGTGGACTGGCCAGCGCCGCCCTGGAAGGGGGCGCCCGCCGTCAGTCCAACAATCAACTACGCAAGACCGCTATATACGGCATCGCGAAGCATCACGGGGAACTGACCGTTTACCCCTTCCGGCGTCGTGTTTGTCATGGCCAGTACACACAGTTCTTCTTGGCGATCAACAAACCAGGTATGGCCGTAAGCGCCGCTCCACGACAGCGTGCCCGCTGACTGAGGCGACCCGGCCGCATCGGGATCGGCAAGCAGTGCCCAGCCCACACCAAATCCCCATCCCGGTCCCTGCGTGGCATATTTCGCGGCTACGTGTTCCTGCGTCATAAAGTCAAAGCTGTCGCGCGTAACCAGCGGGGCGCCCTGTCGCCGGATCGTTTCCAGCAATTGCATGAAATCGGGGGCTGTCCCTGCCATTCCCCCGCCGGCGCACGGCCAGGCATCGGGTTTAAGAATACGGTCAGGACAGAAAATGGCTGCGCCCTCACCGAAAGGTATGCGTTGATTCTCACCTATCGCCGTGGGCACCGGGCTGTCATCGGTGTACACCCTGGTTAAACGCGCCTTATCCCGGACGGTAAACAGCGTATCTTTCATCCCAAGCGGTTCCGTGACCGCATGACTCACCAGATCCGGCAAACGCTTACCGGTTGCCCGCACCATGATTTCGCCCAAAACATCAATGCCCAGGGAATAACGCCAGCCGCTGCCCGGTTTAAACTGCAGCGGAGTGCCTGCCAGGCGTTGTAGATTCTCTTCAATGGATAACCCCGGTTGATAGTCGATCCCATCAGACACGTTCAGGGTGTGATAAAGGGAATCAGCCGGCGCGGAATAACGGTACCGTAAACCTGACATGTGACTCAGAAGATGTCGCACCAGGATGGTTGCAGGTTGCCCCTCTTCCAGGCAGGGACGGAAATCGGGCAGCCAGCGCGTAATATCGTCATCCAGACTCATGTACCCTTGTTCGATCAGGCGCATTGCCGTGAGGCTCACGATGGGTTTGGTCAGCGAGGCAAGGCGGAAAATCGCATCCAGCGCCATGCTTTTCTTCTGCTCTCTGTCAGCCAGACCCGCCGCTCGCTGATACATTAACTCGCCGGCTTTAGCTACCATCACCGTACAACCGACAATGCGCTGTGCATCAATCGCCTGATCGATAACCGCATCCATAGCGGTTTCAAGTTTTGCAGAGGATGGAACAGGTCCTGATGTAAAATAAATCATTATCGATTCCTTGAATATTTAAAAAAATAAAAAGCGTTATTTTGATTGCTTTTATACATAACGAGGCGAATAGATTTTATATATTACTCGCCACCTTGCTTAACAAAAACCCCAAATAAGACCCACATCAAACAACATCCTTCTCACGTAATAAGACATTTCAATCACTTAATTGGTCAACCAAAAGTTGACTTTAAGTCTAACTTATGGACATCCAGGGGATTTGTGATCAACCTCTTTTTTTTAAAATAGCAGACTGATTACCATGCGTTCGCACTACAGACAAAAAAATACACTGACAGATAATCAACATAGCCTTCACTGTGTTGACTTAACCACCCTTAACACTGGTTAACCAAAATAAAGTTCATTCGATATTAAATGTCGAAACCTGAACAAACCAATTATTTCAAACATTAAAGCCAACAAAAAATAAAAAAGGAGGAACAATTATTTAAACAAAGCGCCGATCCAATTTAACCGTTTCTCCCATTACAAATTAACTAAAGAATAATTCTCTTCATCTTCACGATCGCATAACAACCTGAAGATGTTTTCTGACTGTTACGCTGAATTAATCAAGGGAACATTATGATGACAACAACAATACCGCCACGCAGGAAGGTGGGCACGGGCACCGCAATAGGCTATGGCATTACCGATATTTTTGGCGGTGGCTCCATGGCGCTAATTGGGACATGGTTGCTTTTTTTCTATACGACATTTTGTGGTCTTTCGATGCTCGAGGCGAGCTCCATTTTTGCTATTGCCCGCATCATTGACGCTATTCTCAGCCCGATAATGGGCTATATCACCGATAAGTTTGGCAGCACCCGCCTCGGTAAACGTTTTGGCCGACGCCGCTTCTTCCTGCTCATCAGCGCACCGCTGATGTTTATCTATGCGCTGGTCTGGGTCAGCGACATGAGCTACTGGTACTATCTTGGGACCTATCTCGCGGTTGAGTTACTGGTGGCGATGGTGTTGGTGCCCTGGGAAACCCTGGCGGCAGAGATGACCAACGATTTTGGTGAGAGAACCCGTATGGCGGCAATCCGCCTGACGTTTTCACAGGTGGGCACCTTCCTCACCGCCTCAGTACCGGGCATTATGATCCAGTATTTTGGTCAGGACTCTGCCCTGACATACACCTACACCGGCATTCTGTTTTCATGCCTGTTTTTTATTGTGGTGCTGATTACCTGGTCCTGTACCTGGGAATCGAAAGACATGAACCCCGAAGAGTTTGAGCGACTTAACGCCGGGCCGAGTATTGGACTGATATCCCACCTGAAAAATATGTTTATCGAGCTGGCCACCACCTTCAAAATCAAAATATTCAGACAGCACTTGATTATCTATATTTCATCTTTTACGGCGCTGGATATTTTCATAGCGGTGTTCGTTTATTTCGTCGTATATGGCCTGAGTCTGGATGCGGCAAACGCGTCAGCCTATCTTTCGATTGCCACCTCCGTATCCATTCCCGCAACGCTGCTTTTCATGTTTATGCTGGACAAGCTGAATATCAGGCCCGCCCTGGCCATGCGTATTTCTTATCTGTGTATTTTTGCTGTACTCGGTTATCTCATTTTGATGTATATCGGCCATAGCGCTGTGTCTTCCTGGTGGCTCACCACGTTGGTATTTGTTCTGTTAGGTTTTGGCCGCGCTGGGCTTTATTTTATCCCCTGGAATATTTACAGCTTTATTCCTGATGTGGATGAAATGGTTACACGTCAACGGCGTGAAGGCGTCTTTGCTGGCGTGATGACGCTGATGCGTAAAAGTACTGTGGCCGTCGCAATTATGATGGTCGGTGCCGTACTGGAGCACAGTCATTTCGTTAAAGGGCAGTTAATTCAGCCAGAAAGTGCGCTGAATGCAATTACTGGTCTGCTGGTCTTTGGCACCGGTGGTTTATTACTCATCAGCTTATATATGACCTTCAAATTTAAGCTGACCCGTGAAACGCATCGGGTTCTGGTGAAAGAAATTGATCGTCTTAAGGCCGGCGGGAATAAAGCCGACTGTACACCCGAAACCAAAGTCGTGGTGAAGGCCCTGACCGGCTACGACTATGAACAGGTGTGGCAGCAGGATAATAACGCACGCCCTTAATTCAACCAGGCCAGTTCTTGAGTGGGTTGCACGTTACGCATGGCTGATCCCATTGGATAGCAGCCCGTTCTGCCTGCGCCTGAACGTAATGAAAATACTTAATACGCCAGGGATTCCTTTATGAACACACGTTTTTTTCGCTGCATGGCCATCGCTTTGCTGCTGTGTCCCTCGCTGCTGTACGCCGCAGCCATCAATGATAATGAAGACAGTTTAAGAATTCGTTTAAAGAATGATTTTCGACGAGCAGATAAGCCGAGTGCAGGTAGCGGGCGTGATATCTACGCCTGGGTACAAGGCGGACTCATTGATGTGAACACCCGCTACTATTCTGACTTTATTGGTATCAGCGCGGGTGCCTATTACGTTTACAAACTGGGGGCGAAAGACGGCTGGAGCACCCGCTACTATCTGGATGGGCACGATAGTTTTGGCGTGGCAGTCGGCGCGGTCAAGCTTAAACCCGCCGATAATCTCTACTTAACCATTGGGCGGTTTGGTACCGACTATGGTTACGGCAGTCTCCCCTACCGCATTCCCCTGATTGCCGATAATTCGTCTCGCACGATACAGACGATTTCTGAAGGCGTCCTGGCCCGTTTTGAGGCAACGGAAAACCTGGAATTCTGGTCGATGTGGCGTAAACGCGCCTTCTACTATGTCGATTCAGCAACCGGCGTGCGTGATGAAGGGGTGATTGACAGCGCAACAGGTCAGTATCATCCCCGCCGGGGACGCGGCTATTTGGTGGGATCATGGCACGATGCCGCGTCACGCTATTCGTTGGGGGCGTCTTATCAGCAAGATGTCTCAACACAGGTGCAGAGCATTTTCGAAAAAACGCATACCTTTTCTAACGACCACGCGCTGAAATGGGAGCTTATGGGATTTTATGGTCAGGTAGAAGGGATGAGTAAGCCTCTTAGTTACCATCACGAGACCGCCTTAATTTCCGGGCGCTTAACCTACTCTTTTGCTAAGGCAAGATTGTTCGGCGCCGTGGGCAAACTGACCCATGATATCGATGGGCGCATTGTCTACACCGATATTGGCTATCCCGACTCCCTGAGCATCGACCGCAACAAGGAAAACATGTTCTCCGCGCAGTTTGGCGGGCAGTATTTCTTAAATCAAAACGTCGGTGTCATGCTGGGGCCAATTATTACCAGAGGTTACGAAGACAAGCAGCGTAATACTAAAATTAACGGGCTCGGACTCATGGGAGCAGTGATGTATAACGTTACCGATGGGCCATTCAAAGGACTGAATATGTACGTGGCTGCTGACCGTGCCAGAGAGAAGCGGCCCGGCAGCGCGCTGGGCGATAAACTTTATTACTGGGATGTGAAAACCGGCGTGCAATACGATTTTATGTTGAAGTAACGACGCATCCATTATGTCGCACAGCTGTTTCAAAAGTGGCATCGCATGATGTCACTTTTAATAAAAACCGCAACCAATTGTTAAATAAAGGATATATTTTCTTTTTATCTGGTCAACCAGTTTATCTTAACGTGCGCAAAATCCTGTTACCTTACCCGTTGGGTGATATAGTTTTCGCCGGAACGGTATCTGACGGGAGCATAATTATGAGGTCTGTCTCTCAGCAGCGGCCCTATCAGCAAGTGGGTATGAAAATCCGGCAACTGATTCTGGAGACGCCTTACCGCTCGGGTCAGCGCTTGCCGCCAGAACGTGAAATTGCTGACATGCTCGACGTCAGTCGCACCGTGGTTCGCGAGGCGTTGATTATGCTGGAAATTGAAGGGCTAATCGAAGTCAGACGCGGTGCTGGTATTTATGTGGTGGAGCACAAAAACCCATTACGTATTGAAGAAGTGAACACGCATTTTTGCAACGATGCCGGCCCGTTTGAACAGCTTCAGGCACGACAGCTACTGGAAAGTAATATCGCCGAATTCGCCGCGCTTCAGGCCACGCGAGAAGATATCGTCAAAATGCGCCAGGCCCTGCTGTTAGAAGAGCGCGAACTGGCAAGCTGCTCGCTGGAAAACTCAGAGAGCGGTGACATGCATTTTCATCTTGCCATTGCCGAAGCCACGCATAACAGCATGCTGGTCGAACTGTTTCGCCAGTCCTGGCAATGGCGTGAAAATAACCCAATGTGGATTCAGTTGCACAGTCACCTGGGCGATACGCTTTATCGTAAAGCATGGTTGATCGATCACCGACAGATTCTTGCTGCACTCATCAAGAAGGACGCACGCGCTGCAAAGCTGGCGATGTGGCAGCATCTTGAAAACGTGAAACAGCGCCTGCTGGAGTTTTCCAATGTTGATGACCTTGATTTTGATGGTTATCTGTTTGATTCATGGCCGCTGGCAAAAACGGACGGCTGAATGCCTGCAATAGCAGGCAAGCGCGACGACGTTGTCAACGTGCTGCCGTATCGGATGCAGAAACGCTGGGCATGCTGCCAGGCGATCACGTCCTCAATATGCCCCTGAGCGATGCGCTGCTGTTGTGCACGCCACCAGCTCGCCTCAAAAATTTCCGGATGCCGCTGTTGCAGTAGTGCGCCTGTGGCAGGCTCGCTGCATAACGCATAGCGAAAGGTTTCAGGAAAGACGTCATCCGGCCCTACGCTGTACCAGGGCTCCGCACTGAGCTCATCTTCTTCATATCGCGCCTGAGGAACCTCACGAAAATTGAGTTCCTGCATAGGGCGGATTTCATCGTAATCGTAAAACACGACGCGCCCGTGTCGGGTGATGCCAAAGTTTTTAAACAGCATATCGCCGGGAAAGATGTTGGCGGCAGCCAGTTGTTTGATCGCATTGCCATACTCTTCAATGGCATGCTGGCGCTGGTTTTCACTGGCCTGCGCCAGGTAAAGATTCAGGGGCTGCATCCGACGTTCCAGCCAGAGGTGGCTGATGATCAGGCGATCGCCCTCAATACGTATCTTTCCGGCAATCGTGTGTTGAAATTCCTCAAGTAGCGCGGGAGCGATACGCGCGAGCGGCAACGCAAACTGTTCAAAAGCCTGTGTATCGGCCATGCGCCCCACGCGGTCGTGCTCTTTGACCTGCTGATAACAGGCCCTGACCTGCATTTCTGTGACCTCTTTTTGCGGTGCAAACCGATCTTTGATGACTTTAAATACCCGATCAAAGCCCGGTAATGTGAACACCAGCATCACCATGCCTCGAATACCCGGTGCGATCTCAAACGCGGCGTCGGTTTGCGCCAGCGCCTGGAGATATTCCCGATAGCTTTCCGTTTTGCCATGTTTTTGACAGCCGATAGCCATATAGCGCTCTGCCAGCGTTTTACCCGGCAATACAGGTTTGAGCCAGGCCACCAGCGCCGCCGGCAGCGGCGCATAGACCATGAAATAAGCGCGGGCAAAGCCAAACACGATGCTCGCGTCATTGACGTCCGTGAGGCAGGTATCAATCCACAGTTCGCCCCTATCGCTGCGCTGAATCGGCAACAGACAGGGAAATATACCGTCGGGCAGGTGCAGCCGGGCAACAATCCAGGCGGTTTTGTTGCGAAAAAAAAGCTCACTGCAAACATCCAGCCAGCCCTGCGCCAACTGGGCGGCGGAAAACTGCTCGTGCAAATGACGGTAAATCCACGCCTCATCGCGCGCCTGGTCCTGCCATGGCAGCGTTAAAGGCAGGTCGCGCAGTACCTGATGGAACAGCGCTTGCCAGCCCTGATGTGGCAAGTAGGTTCGCGCCAGAGGGCGCGCAGGGGAAGTTTGCGTTGAGGCTGGCTGAGAGCTGAAAATAAACAGGCGTTTCGGCTGCAGTGCATTATGGCCATGCAACCGGCAGTACACCGAATTAAAGAAGCTCTCGGCAATTTCGTAGCGCGGATAGCCGGGCAACAGGGTTTCGTAATGGCTTTTAATCGTCAGCCAAAAGTCATCGTCCCAGTGTGCCGCCCCGTTCAGCACGCGCAGTTGATCGGCGACTAATGCCACGTGATGATCATAAAGATGAATACGCGCCTTCATCGCCTGCTGTACCGCCTGCCATTCGGCCTGTTCAAAACGCTGTTGTGCGCCTGCGGTAATATCGAGAAAACGGCCATACTGCGCGTCAAAACCCTGCAGAATGGTGTGAGCAATCAGTGATTCGCGTGGCGGCATGATTCACTCCTGAAAAAGCCCGCCCGCAGATGCTGGGCGGGAAAGACACAGACTCAACTCAAAACTGATGCTCCTCGGTGGACCCTGTCAGGGCCGTCACCGATGACTTGCCGCCCTGAATCGTGTTGGTCACCTGATCGAAATAGCCTGTTCCGACCTCCTGCTGATGCGATGAAAAGCTGTAACCCCGTTCTCGCGCAGCAAACTCCGGCTGCTGAACTTTTTCCACATAATGGCGCATGCCTTCGCCCTGAGCGTAAGCGTGCGCAAGATCGAACATGTTGAACCACATGCTGTGGATGCCCGCCAGCGTGATGAACTGAAAGCGATAGCCCATGTCACTGAGCGCCTGCTGGAAGGCCGCAATGGTTTTGTCATCCAGATTCTTTTTCCAGTTAAACGAAGGCGAACAGTTGTAAGCCAGCAGCTTGCCTGGATAGCGGGCGTGAATCGCATCGGCAAAACGCTGGGCCATGGCCAAATCCGGGGTGGAGGTTTCACACCAAAGGACATCGGCGTAAGGGGCGTAAGCCAGTCCACGGCTGATTGCCTGCTCAATGCCGGCGTTGGTGCGGAAAAAACCTTCCGCCGTGCGGTCGCCGCGTATAAAGGGGCGGTCGTATTCGTCACAGTCAGACGTGATCAGGTCTGCGGCATCCGCATCGGTCCGCGCCAGCAGGATCGTGGGTACGCCCATGACATCAGCAGCCAGACGCGCCGCCACCAGCTTCTGTATCGCCTCCTGGGTTGGCACCAGCACCTTACCGCCCATATGACCGCATTTCTTCACCGCCGCCAGTTGATCTTCAAAATGCACGGCCGCCGCGCCTGCGCTGATCAATGACTTCATCAGTTCAAACGCATTCAGCACGCCACCAAAGCCCGCTTCTGCATCAGCGACAATAGGCAGAAAATAGTCGATATAGCGGCTGTCTCCCGGTTCTGTGCCGTTAGCCCACTGAATCTGATCGGCGCGCTGGAATGTCTGATTAATACGGGTGACCACCTCAGGCACGGAGTTGACCGGATAAAGCGACTGATCCGGATACATTTGCCCTGCTACGTTGGCATCGGCAGCGACCTGCCAGCCAGACAGGTAGATCGCTTCTATACCGGCCTTTGCCTGTTGCAGAGCCTGACCGCCCGTTAATGCTCCCAGACTGTTGATATAGCCTTTTTTAGCGTCGCCATTGAGCAGCGACCAAAGCTTCACCGCCCCCCGCTCTGCCAGAGTACAGGCCGGCACAACAGAGCCCCGCAGGTTAATCACTTCCTCTGCGCTGTACGGGCGGGTAATGCCCTGCCAGCGCGCGTTCTGCCACTGTTTTTCGAGTTGCTGAATATGTTGAGTACGTGTCATGGCAACGGCTCCTTAAGTCAGGGAAGCAGGCGGTAGCCTGGCAGAGTCAGAAAGGAAACCAGTTCGTCCTGGGTTGTGATCTGCGCCATCAGGCGCGCCGCTTCCTCATAACGACCGGAACTGAATGTCTTATCGCCCAGATGCATCTGTAGCGTTTGCAGCTCATCGTTCAGCAGCTGCTGGAAGAGCGCGGCCGTAACCGGCTGTCCATCGAGCAACGATTTCTGATGGCGGATCCATTGCCAGATTGAAGTCCGGGCAATTTCTGCAGTTGCCGCATCTTCCATCAGGCCATCGATGGGGACACAGCCATTGCCGCTAATCCAGGCTTCCAGATACTGCAACGCCACACGAATGTTAGCGCGCATGCCCGCTTCGGTTCTGTCACCTTCACAAGGTGCCAGAAGCTGCTCTGCCGTTATCGGGCTGTCATCCAGCCGCAGAACCTGCAGCTGATTGGGACGCTCGCCTAACACGGCGTTGAACACCGACATCGCCGTGTCTGCCAGACCGGGATGCGCTATCCAGGTCCCGTCATGTCCGTTGTTAGCTTCACGCTGTTTATCTTCAGTGACGCGCTGCAGCACCCATTCATTGCGCGCGCTGTCCTTGCTGGGGATCAGGGCTGACATGCCGCCCATAGCAAAAGCACCACGGCGATGGCAGGTTTGGATCAGCAGTCGTGAGTAAGCATCCAGAAACGGCTGAGCCATGGTTACAGACTGCCGGTCGGGCAGAATCCGATCGGCATGTTCGCGCAGCGTCTTGATGTAGCTGAAAATATAATCCCAGCGGCCACAGTTCAGCCCCACGATATGATCCCGCAGATTCCACAGGATCTCATTCATCTGGAATACCGCCGGTAGCGTTTCGATCAATACGGTGGCTTTTATGGTGCCGCGAGCCAGATCAAAACGATCCTCGGCAAAGCTAAAGATATCCCGCCACCACGCAACTTCCTGCCAGCTCTCAGTTTTAGGCAGATAAAAATAGGGACCACTGCCTTTTGCCAGTAAGGCTTCCGCGTTATGAAAAAAGTAGAGTGCAAAATCAAACAGACCACCGGGAATCGCATTGCCCTGCCAGCTGACATGTTTTTCAGACAGATGCAGTCCACGTACCCGGCACATCAATACCGCAGGATCGGCCCGTAGCTGATAGATTTTTCCGTTCTCGCTGGTATAGCGCAGCGTTCCCGCCACGGCTTCCCGTAAGGTTTGCTGTCCGTCAATGAGTTTCTCCCAGCAAGGTGCCAGCGAGTCCTCAAAGTCGGCCATAAACACTTTTACGTTAGCATTCAAGGCGTTAATCACCATTTTGCGATCGGGCGGACCGGTGATCTCAACGCGACGATCCTGTAAATCAGCCGGAATACCACGAATCGTCCACGCTTGCTCTCTTATGGAAACCGTTTCCATATCAAAGTCCGGTAACCCGCCGGAATCGTACTCTTTTTGCCGGACCTGACGTGCGGCTAACAATGTCTCACGCCGGGGTGCAAAACGCGTCACCAGTTCCTGCAGAAAAGCGATGGCATCGGGAGTAAGCAACTGCTTTTCCGCATCGCTAAAGGGTTTACTGAAAAGTAATTCACTGTTGATAACCGAGTCTGTCATGTCTGCTCTCTCCTGTTTTCAGGCGGATCAACATGGATGATCCACAGATAGGGTAATTATTGAGCTACAGGATCAGAGCATATTCATTTTAATTTTAAAATCAAAAACTATTTCCATTTTTAATAAATAAACGACCTATCATCATGATTAATAAATGATTTATTTTATTTTTTAACAGGTAATACTTTTCACTCACGTTTTACAGACGAAAAAAAACCGTGCTGCCAGCGGCTAACACGGTTCAGTTGTCGCTAAAAAGGATTATTCCAGCGTGGGATTCATATGGCGCAGATCAAACGGCGTAATCTGGTAGACGTAATAATTCAGCCAGTTTGAAAACAGCAGGTTGCCATGGCTACGCCAGGTGGCGCGCGGTGTAAGCTGCGGATTATCCTGTGGGAAATAGTTATAGGGTACTTCAGGATTCAGCCCGGCTTCATAGTCGCGTTGAAACTCTCCCGCCAGCGTCAGTGCATCGTACTCCGGATGCCCGGTCACAAACGCCAGCCTTTTGTCTTTGCTCGCCATCAGATACGCGCCGGTTTGTTCCGATTCAGCAAATAATTCCAGATCGGTATAATCCGTGATGAGCTGCGTCGGGAAATCAGCGTAACGTGAATGGGGAGCGAGGAAATTATCGTCGAATCCCCGCGTGAGTAAGGAATGGGGATGCAGTATTTGATGCTCAAAGACGCCCGCCAGTTTAGTCTGCCGGGTCTGTTTAGGAATACCATATAAAATGTTTAATGCCGCCTGGACGGCCCAACAGACAAACAGCGTTGAGGTAACATGATCTTTCGCCCACTCTAGCACCTGTTTTATCTGCGGCCAGTAAGCCACATCGTTAAATTCAACAAGGCCAAGCGGCGCACCTGTCACGATTAAGCCGTCGTAGTTGTCGTGCTGAATATCGTTAAAATTGCAGTAGAAGTTGTTGAGATGATCGCTGGGTGTATTCCGCGACTCCCGGCTGTCGATGCGCAGTAGCTGGATATCGATCTGCAGCGGTGAGTTAGAGAGTAAGCGCAGAAACTGGTTTTCCGTCTCAATCTTCTTGGGCATGAGATTAAGAACCAGCACTTTAAGCGGACGGATCTCCTGAACACTGGCACGTGACGACGTCATCACAAAGACGTTTTCGTTACGTAAAAAATTCACTGCCGGTAATTCATCGGGGACCCTGATTGGCATAGCTTAATCACCTCTAGTAACCATATATACGTTTAGACATCCAGACAGCCAAAGATAACCAGTTAAAGGCTAAATGTCGAGTCTGCATATCAACAGGTGAAAAAGTTTCAAGGCGCGGGCAGAGATGTGACATCTCGCTAAGCGCGCCCCTGCGAAAAAGAAATTGAAAGCCTGTTCTGTCACTGGCTGAGGGACAGAAAACCGTACTGGCGTAAAATCTGTTGCGCCGTATCGGAACCCAGGAATGCCGCGAGCGGCCTGGCCGCGGCGGACAGCGTGGCCCAGCCGTATCGTGCCTGGACATTGTAAGCGGAAGGAATGTTAAAAACCCGAAGCTGGGAAAAACGAGCCAGGCGAGGCGCATAGCTGGCGTAACCGATAAACAGCTCAGCATGGCCCGTATTGATAATCCACTGTGCTGCCAGGTCACCCGCAGGCACAGGCAAGCTGCCTGGTCCGCCAACCATAGCGATCGCTCTTTGCCTGAGTGCATCGCCACAACCGGGATGGTGCTGTTCGATATGGTCAAACAACAGCAGGGTGTAATCACCTGCGGGATCGCAAAGCGGCGTTGAGGTTCCCAGCCGCAAATCCTCACGGCGTAATAGCGACAGCCAGTCGTCCTGTTCAATGACGCAATCACGTTTAGCCGTCAGGCAAAGCCTGTTATTTGTAAAATGGCCGGTATGATCTGCCAGGCCTTGTTGGCGCAGCTTTTCTGGATGCTGTAGGTCAGCCGAAACAAACAGGTCGCATATTTCACCCTGTTCAATGCGCTGACGCAGCAGACCGGCTGGCCCGTACAGAGTATTTGCTGTTAAGCCGGATTCGGCATGGAAGGCCGTCATGAGCATCTTCCACACGTCACGTAGGCTACCTGCTGCCAGAACCTGTAGATTTCTCATGGTATGACGTCCGGTAGAACCGTTGATACCAGCGATTAGCCTGCTGCTGCATATCGATGTCGCGGAATTTATCAGGGTAGAGTTTCTTCGCCATCCACAGTTCACCTAACCCTATGGCCTCCGGCATGGGATAGCCCCATGCCTTGGCATACTCAGGCATCAGCCATACCCGGTGATGTTTCACTGCATCAATGGTTCGCCAAAGGGGATTCTGTTGAATCTCCTTTACCACTTGGGGATAGCGGTCCTGCACGAAGATGACCTGTGGGTTCCATACGACAACCTGCTCCATGCTGACCTGCCTGAATCCCTGAATCGACGAGGCCGCCACGTTAAGGGCACCGGCATGCGCCATCATCAGGCCGGTATATTTACCCGCTCCATAGGTGGTCAGATCGGGATTAGCCATATAGGCGCGAACACGCTGCTGCTCAGGAATATTTTTGAGACGGTCGGTGACGATCTGACGACCGGCGAATGCCGCTGAGATTAACGCTTTGGCCTGCTGCTGCCTGTTGACGACTTCCCCAATCAGCGTAATCCCCTCTCTTATACCCAGGTCGTACGCCTGATCTTCGTTTTGCATATTGGGGTTGATCTCATCCTGCTGTCCGGCCTCGTCATGGCGCAATGAAATTGCCAGGACCGGAATACCCAATGCAGAGATTTGGTCAATCATCTCTTTTGGCGCATAGTTAGTGACAAATACCACCTGTGGATGCAGCGCAACCAGCTTTTCCAAATCCACGTGGGTTAAATCACCCAGCAGCGCTTTATGCGTCAGTTGAGGTACCAGCGTCGCGTAATTGTCCCCTAGCTGCTGCTTCCAGTTAGCGAGAATCCCTACGATTTTATCTGTCGCGTTTAACTGCACCAGGAGATTCAGCGTTTGATGCTGAAGCACGACCACACGGTCAACCCGATCTGGAATCGTAACGGTGCGGCCAATTTGATCGGTCACAACACGGCTGGCATAACTGTTTAAGGCGGTAAGCGTCACTATGCCTGCAAGCGTCAGGCGCTTTAATGTTGTATTCAATGAGGTTTCCCCGAAGCGTAATGCAATAGATTATATAGCGCTTATCCGGCGCCAGGTAGCCTCTTGATGCGCATACCTGACCGCTGCTGTACTCCTTTACCCGGTGTCCGGATCGGCGTCACCGAAACACCAGAAAGGTAAAAAGAGAACGGAGGCGCTAAAACCAATAAGTCTGCTGAACAGGCCTTTAACGGAATCATGTTGACAGCTGACAGCGGGATACAGCTTCGCCCTGGGTGGTCAGGGCTTTGTGATCGTACTCAGGCTGTACAGGCGAAGGTCAGATAAATCACTGTGCGGACGATTTGACGGTTTTTTAGATTACGAGCTGGTCAGCAGGCATAGCTGAAAAGTGCATCTCACTATGCGCTGTAAACAATCAGGCTGAAAGATATTCCAGTGTATAGTTATATTATTCCAGTATTAAATCCCTACAGATTTAACCTGCTGATATTCTCTTTTACACACTGAAAATAATGCTAGCAGCTTGATATTAATTAGAGCACAGGGCGTTAATTTAAAACTGCACATACTCTGCTAGTTTAATTTTAACGGAGCCAGACAGACTCCTTCATCAACTGAAATAAAGGGGTAATATTATGAAAATCAATAAAGTAACGTCAGCTGCTGCTGCCGTGGCATTTTCATTGATGTCTTTCGGTTGTTTTGCACAAACCGTCTCTGCCACTTCATTAACACTGGATGGCGCGGTCTCTAAAATTGCCAGACAGGCGAAACAACAAGGCGATCATTTTAGAGTTATCAGTGCAGACACCAATAATTATGCCCACGTAACCGCTGAGTTATATAAATAATAACGGCGCTAAAAAAGCACGCGACCGGCTGTTTTTAAACGCATTCCGCGTTTTTAAAATAGCTGGTCTTTTTTTTTCTTTAATTAATGCTGCCCATCTTATCCAACTCAACCAGACGATCTTCAACGATTTTAAGGCATTTTTTAAGATGCCTACTGATAATAGCCTGCCTGGCGCGTACAAGATGACGTGCCTGTGTTTTACGTCGCTCCGCCACTGCACCCGTGCCCTGCTGCAGGTTCACCCTTGCGCGCTAAACGCCGGTAAAGGTAGGCATCCGGCCCGGAACGGCGCAGAGACCAGGGGTTATCCGGCAGATCGCAGACGTAAAAAAGCCCTGAACGTCAGTTCAGGGCTTCTTCACTTGTTTGATGCCTGGCAGTTCCCTACTCTCGCATGGGGAGACCCCACACTACCATCGGCGCTACGGCGTTTCACTTCTGAGTTCGGCATGGGGTCAGGTGGGACCACCGCGCTACAGCCGCCAGGCAAATTCTTTGTGCCGAAACGCCTCTTTTACACCGTGACCGCGTTGCCATCGCTCAGCCACACCGGTCACATACTTCTGTATGCTCCCGCTGATGTCTTCGCTCTGCGCCTTGTCACGCCGCAAAATCATGCGTTTCCGCAGATTCTTTATCCGGGAAACAATGCTGAAAATTCTTCTGTCTCTCAACCAAAACGCCTCTGGCGTTGTAAGGTTAAGCCTCACGGGTCATTAGTACCGGTAAGCTCAACGCATCGCTGCGCTTACACACCCGGCCTATCAACGTCGTCGTCTTCAACGTCCCTTCAGGAGCCTTAAAGGCTCAGGGAGAACTCATCTCGGGGCAAGTTTCGTGCTTAGATGCTTTCAGCACTTATCTTTTCCGCACTTAGCTACCGGGCAGTGCCACTGGCGTGACAACCCGGACACCAGCGGTGCGTTCACTCCGGTCCTCTCGTACTAGGAGCAACCCCCCTCAATTCTCCAGCGCCCACGGCAGATAGGGACCGAACTGTCTCACGACGTTCTAAACCCAGCTCGCGTACCACTTTAAACGGCGAACAGCCGTACCCTTGGGACCTACTTCAGCCCCAGGATGTGATGAGCCGACATCGAGGTGCCAAACACCGCCGTCGATATGAACTCTTGGGCGGTATCAGCCTGTTATCCCCGGAGTACCTTTTATCCGTTGAGCGATGGCCCTTCCATTCAGAACCACCGGATCACTATGACCTGCTTTCGCACCTGCTCGAGCCGTCACTCTCGCAGTCAAGCTGGCTTATGCCATTGCACTAACCTCCTGATGTCCGACCAGGATTAGCCAACCTTCGTGCTCCTCCGTTACGCTTTGGGAGGAGACCGCCCCAGTCAAACTACCCACCAGACACTGTCCGCAGCCCGGATTACGGGCCTACGTTAGAACACCAAACATTAAAGGGTGGTATTTCAAGGCCGGCTCCACGCAGACTGGCGTCCACGCTTCAAAGCCTCCCACCTATCCTACACATCAAGGCTCAGTGTTCAGTGTCAAGCTGTAGTAAAGGTTCACGGGGTCTTTCCGTCTTGCCGCGGGTACACTGCATCTTCACAGCGATTTCAATTTCACTGAGTCTCGGGTGGAGACAGCCTGGCCATCATTACGCCATTCGTGCAGGTCGGAACTTACCCGACAAGGAATTTCGCTACCTTAGGACCGTTATAGTTACGGCCGCCGTTTACCGGGGCTTCGATCAAGAGCTTCTCCTTACGGATAACCCCATCAATTAACCTTCCGGCACCGGGCAGGCGTCACACCGTATACGTCCACTTTCGTGTTTGCACAGTGCTGTGTTTTTAATAAACAGTTGCAGCCAGCTGGTATCTTCGACTGCCTTCAGCTCCACCCGCGAGGGGTTTCACCTACCGACAGCGTGCCTTCTCCCGAAGTTACGGCACCATTTTGCCTAGTTCCTTCACCCGAGTTCTCTCAAGCGCCTGGGTATTCTCTACCTGACCACCTGTGTCGGTTTGGGGTACGATTTTGTGTTACCTGATGCTTAGAGGCTTTTCCTGGAAGCAGGGCATTTATCACTTCAGCACCGTAGTGCCTCGTCGTCACGCCTCAGTGTAAAGTGAACCGGATTTGCCTGGAACACACACCTACACGCTTAAACCGGGACAACCGTCGCCCGGCTGATATAGCCTTCTCCGTCCCCCCTTCGCAGTAACACCAAGTACAGGAATATTAACCTGTTTCCCATCGACTACGCCTTTCGGCCTCGCCTTAGGGGTCGACTCACCCTGCTCCGATTAACGTTGAACAGGAACCCTTGGTCTTCCGGCGACAAGGTTTTTCACCTTGTTTATCGTTACTTATGTCAGCATTCGCACTTCTGATACCTCCAGCAGCCCTCACAGGCCACCTTCGACGGCTTACAGAACGCTCCCCTACCCAACAACACATAGTGTCGCTGCCGCAGCTTCGGTGCATGGTTTAGCCCCGTTACATCTTCCGCGCAGGCCGACTCGACCAGTGAGCTATTACGCTTTCTTTAAATGATGGCTGCTTCTAAGCCAACATCCTGGCTGTCTGGGCCTTCCCACATCGTTTCCCACTTAACCATGACTTTGGGACCTTAGCTGGCGGTCTGGGTTGTTTCCCTCTTCACGACGGACGTTAGCACCCGCCGTGTGTCTCCCGTGATAACATTCTCCGGTATTCGCAGTTTGCATCGGGTTGGTAAGCCGGGATGGCCCCCTAGCCGAAACAGTGCTCTACCCCCGGAGATGAGTTCACGAGGCGCTACCTAAATAGCTTTCGGGGAGAACCAGCTATCTCCCGGTTTGATTGGCCTTTCACCCCCAGCCACAGGTCATCCGCTAATTTTTCAACATTAGTCGGTTCGGTCCTCCAGTTAGTGTTACCCAACCTTCAACCTGCCCATGGCTAGATCACCGGGTTTCGGGTCTATACCCTGCAACTTAACGCCCAGTTAAGACTCGGTTTCCCTGCGGCTCCCCTATACGGTTAACCTTGCTACAGAATATAAGTCGCTGACCCATTATACAAAAGGTACGCAGTCACACCACGAAGGTGCTCCCACTGCTTGTACGTACACGGTTTCAGGTTCTGTTTCACTCCCCTCGCCGGGGTTCTTTTCGCCTTTCCCTCACGGTACTGGTTCACTATCGGTCAGTCAGGAGTATTTAGCCTTGGAGGATGGTCCCCCCATATTCAGACAGGATACCACGTGTCCCGCCTTACTCATCGAACTCACAGCCTGTGCACCTTTGTGTACGGGAGTATCACCCTGTACCCTGCGACTTTCCAGACGCTTCCACTGATGCACAAGCTGATGATGGTTCTGGGCTCCTCCCCGTTCGCTCGCCGCTACTGGGGGAATCTCGGTTGATTTCTTTTCCTCGGGGTACTTAGATGTTTCAGTTCCCCCGGTTCGCCTCATACAGCTATGTATTCACTGCATGATAGTGTGACGAATCACACTGGGTTTCCCCATTCGGGTATCGCCGGTTGTAGCGGTTCATATCACCTTACCGGCGCTTATCGCAGATTAGCACGCCCTTCATCGCCTCTGACTGCCAGGGCATCCACCGTGTACGCTTAGTCGCTTAACCTCACAACCCACAGGCGTTTTACGCTGCGTGTCATGAGCTTTTGAGAGACTCGAACACATTGTCATCATTCTTTATTACGGAAGAATGCGACCCTGTGTCGTTTCAAATTTTCAGCTTGTTCCGGATTGTTAAAGAGCAAATATCTCAAACGTGACCCTGAGGCCAGTTTTGAGATACTTTGTGGAGACACCTTTCACCTGTCACCAAGCAAGTGGCGTCCCCTAGGGGATTCGAACCCCTGTTGCCGCCGTGAAAGGGCGGAGTCCTAACCGCTAGACGAAGGGGACACGTACGCGTGTCTCGACTTCGCAGCCGTCTTGCTTCTTTATCTTTCTATCAGACAATCTGTGTGAGCACTTCGCGGGAAAGTATCTTCAGGTAAGGAGGTGATCCAACCGCAGGTTCCCCTACGGTTACCTTGTTACGACTTCACCCCAGTCATGAATCACAAAGTGGTAAGCGCCCTCCCGAAGGTTAAGCTACCTACTTCTTTTGCAACCCACTCCCATGGTGTGACGGGCGGTGTGTACAAGGCCCGGGAACGTATTCACCGTGGCATTCTGATCCACGATTACTAGCGATTCCGACTTCACGGAGTCGAGTTGCAGACTCCGATCCGGACTACGACGCACTTTATGAGGTCCGCTTGCTCTCGCGAGGTCGCTTCTCTTTGTATGCGCCATTGTAGCACGTGTGTAGCCCTACTCGTAAGGGCCATGATGACTTGACGTCATCCCCACCTTCCTCCGGTTTATCACCGGCAGTCTCCTTTGAGTTCCCGACCGAATCGCTGGCAACAAAGGATAAGGGTTGCGCTCGTTGCGGGACTTAACCCAACATTTCACAACACGAGCTGACGACAGCCATGCAGCACCTGTCTCACGGTTCCCGAAGGCACTAAGGCATCTCTGCCGAATTCCGTGGATGTCAAGAGTAGGTAAGGTTCTTCGCGTTGCATCGAATTAAACCACATGCTCCACCGCTTGTGCGGGCCCCCGTCAATTCATTTGAGTTTTAACCTTGCGGCCGTACTCCCCAGGCGGTCGACTTAACGCGTTAGCTCCGGAAGCCACTCCTCAAGGGAACAACCTCCAAGTCGACATCGTTTACGGCGTGGACTACCAGGGTATCTAATCCTGTTTGCTCCCCACGCTTTCGCACCTGAGCGTCAGTCTTCGTCCAGGGGGCCGCCTTCGCCACCGGTATTCCTCCAGATCTCTACGCATTTCACCGCTACACCTGGAATTCTACCCCCCTCTACGAGACTCAAGCCTGCCAGTTTCAAATGCAGTTCCCAGGTTAAGCCCGGGGATTTCACATCTGACTTAACAGACCGCCTGCGTGCGCTTTACGCCCAGTAATTCCGATTAACGCTTGCACCCTCCGTATTACCGCGGCTGCTGGCACGGAGTTAGCCGGTGCTTCTTCTGCGGGTAACGTCAATCAACAAGGTTATTAACCTTGTTGCCTTCCTCCCCGCTGAAAGTACTTTACAACCCGAAGGCCTTCTTCATACACGCGGCATGGCTGCATCAGGCTTGCGCCCATTGTGCAATATTCCCCACTGCTGCCTCCCGTAGGAGTCTGGACCGTGTCTCAGTTCCAGTGTGGCTGGTCATCCTCTCAGACCAGCTAGGGATCGTCGCCTAGGTGGGCCATTACCCCGCCTACTAGCTAATCCCATCTGGGTTCATCCGATAGTGAGAGGCCCGAAGGTCCCCCTCTTTGGTCTTGCGACGTTATGCGGTATTAGCCACCGTTTCCAGTGGTTATCCCCCTCTATCGGGCAGATCCCCAGACATTACTCACCCGTCCGCCACTCGTCACCCGAGGAGCAAGCTCCTCTGTGCTACCGTCCGACTTGCATGTGTTAGGCCTGCCGCCAGCGTTCAATCTGAGCCATGATCAAACTCTTCAATTTAAAGTTTGATTTGCTGAAACCAGTTCAGCGATGCTCAAGGAAAACGTCGTAATGAATTTATTACGTGTTCACTCTTAAGACTTGATATTTTTTACGTCCGGAGACGCTGATATCAATCCTGCGAGTGCCCACACAGATTGTCTGATAAATTGTTAAAGAGCAGTGCGAACAGCGGGTTAACCGTCTGTCGCGAGGTGGCGTATATTACGCTTTCCTCCTTCAGAGTCAACCTCTTTTTTCAGAAGTTTTTCTCCGGCGGTTCAGTCTCCTGAACCCTCTCAACACCGCATTCCGTAAGCCGTTGTGCCGTGTCGATGGAGGCGCATTATAGGGAGTTCTCTCTGGCTGACAAGGGCTAAATTCAATAAAAATGACTGTTCGCTGCATTCCACAGCAAAACCCCGCCTTATACGCAGTTACGCACAAAGTTATCCACATTCCCGACCGCATCAAATTTAGACGAGCATCACGCAAACGTTTTCGCTACAATGCCCCGCAACGCAATGGATGCCCCTTTTCGGGGCGTTACCTGAAGTTTTTACGCTTTTGCTGCTCTATATAGAGAAAAGCAAACACGCAAGCTTGATGTAACGCTCTTATTTACGCGAATCAAAGCCAAGGGATAAAACCACCATGCAACAACCTCGTCCTTTACGCCGCGCCCTGCTCAGTGTTTCTGATAAAGCCGGCATCCTCGAATTTGCTCAGGCACTCTCTCAGCGCGGTGTTGAGCTGCTCTCCACAGGTGGTACCGCTCGCCTGCTCGCAGAGGCGGGACTTCCCGTCACAGAAGTGTCTGACTACACCGGCTTCCCGGAAATGATGGATGGACGTGTTAAAACACTGCACCCAAAAGTCCATGGCGGCATTTTAGGACGTCGTGGACAAGATGATGCGGTGATGGCGCAGCACGCGATCAGTCCGATTGATATGGTGGTCGTCAATCTTTATCCCTTTGCCCAAACCGTCGCAAAACCAGATTGCTCACTGGAAGACGCCGTTGAGAACATTGATATTGGCGGCCCGACAATGGTGCGCTCGGCGGCCAAGAATCACAAAGACGTGGCGATTGTCGTTAAGAGCAGCGATTATCCGGCCATTATCGCTGAGCTGGACGCCAATCAGAACTCACTGACGCTCGAAACCCGCTTCAACCTGGCAATCAAAGCGTTTGAACATACCGCCGCGTACGACAGCATGATCGCTAACTACTTCGGTACTCTGGTTCCTGCCTATCATGGTGAAACCAGCCAACCAGCCGGCCGCTTCCCGCGCACCCTCAATCTCAACTTTATTAAGAAGCAGGATATGCGCTATGGCGAGAACAGCCATCAGGACGCCGCCTTCTATATAGAAGAGAATGTGCAGGAAGCCTCGGTCGCTACCGCCAGCCAGGTGCAGGGCAAGGCACTCTCTTATAACAACATTGCGGATACCGATGCCGCGCTTGAGTGCGTGAAAGAGTTTGTTGAGCCCGCCTGCGTCATTGTCAAACACGCCAATCCTTGCGGTGTTGCGGTGGGTGAGTCAATTCTGGCAGCTTATGAGCGTGCCTATCAGACTGACCCGACATCGGCCTTCGGCGGCATCATTGCCTTTAACCGCGAACTGGATGAGGCGACAGCCCAGGCCATCATCAGCCGACAGTTTGTTGAAGTCATCATCGCTCCTGCTGCAACGGAAGCTGCGCTGAAGGTGACCGCGTCAAAACAAAACGTCCGCGTGCTGGTATGCGGTGACTGGCAGGGCCGTGTGGCTGCCCTTGATTTTAAACGGGTGAATGGCGGTCTGCTGGTTCAGGATCGCGACCTCGGTATGGTCGATGCCAGCCAGTTGCGCGTCGTCAGCAAGCGCCAACCTTCTGAGCAGGAACTGCGTGATGCCCTGTTCTGTTGGAAAGTGGCGAAATTCGTTAAGTCCAACGCCATTGTCTATGCGCGCGACAATATGACCATCGGCATAGGTGCTGGTCAGATGAGCCGCGTCTACTCTGCCAAAATTGCAGGAATCAAAGCGGGTGATGAAGGTCTGGAAGTAAAAGGGTCCGCGATGGCTTCCGATGCGTTCTTCCCGTTCCGGGATGGCATTGATGCCGCTGCTGCCGTGGGCGTAAGCTGTGTGATTCAGCCTGGCGGTTCTATCCGCGACGATGAAGTGATTGCGGCAGCGGATGAACATGGTATTGCCATGATCTTTACCGACATGCGTCACTTCCGCCATTAATTCTGTGGAGCCCTTTATGAAAATTTTAATCATCGGTAACGGCGGACGTGAACACGCACTGGCCTGGAAAGCGGCGCAGTCGCCGCTGGCAGAAACCATTTTTGTCGCACCGGGTAATGCGGGCACAGCGCTGGAACCCGCGTTGCAGAACGTCGATATTGCCCCCACCGATATTGCCGCTTTGCTGGCCTTCGCTCAACGTGAACAGATTGATCTCACCATTGTCGGCCCTGAAGCGCCGTTAGTGGCAGGCGTGGTTGATGCATTCCGCGACGCCGGATTGAAAATCTTTGGTCCAACTCAGGCCGCCGCGCAATTGGAAGGGTCTAAAGCATTCACCAAGGACTTTCTTGCACGTCACAACATCCCCAGTGCCGAGTACCAAAACTTCACCGACGTCGCCCCTGCGCTGGCTTATCTGCGTGAAAAAGGTGCGCCGATTGTCATCAAAGCTGACGGGCTGGCTGCCGGTAAAGGCGTGATTGTGGCCATGACGCTGCAGGAAGCGGAAGATGCCGTGCAGGATATGCTGGCGGGCAATGCGTTTGGTGATGCCGGGCACCGTATCGTGATTGAAGAGTTTCTGGACGGCGAAGAAGCCAGCTTTATCGTGATGGTTGATGGCGAGAATGTGTTGCCAATGGCCACCAGCCAGGACCATAAACGAGTGGGTGACGGCGATACCGGGCCGAATACGGGAGGAATGGGTGCTTATTCCCCTGCCCCGGTGGTGACCGATGAAATCCACCAGCGCGTTATGGATCAGGTTATCTGGCCAACCGTACGTGGCATGGCCGCCGAAGGCAATGTCTATACGGGCTTTTTATATGCCGGGCTGATGATCGATCAAGCGGGTCAGCCTAAAGTCATCGAATTCAACTGCCGCTTCGGCGATCCCGAAACACAACCCATTATGCTGCGCCTGCAGTCGGATCTGGTGGATCTTTGTCTGGCCGCCTGTGAAGGCAAGCTCGATCAAAAAGACTCACAATGGGATCCCCGCCCTTCACTGGGCGTGGTGCTGGCGGCCGGGGGCTATCCCGGCTCATACAACAACGGCGATCAGATTCACGGTCTGCCGCTGGAAGAGGTTGCCGACGGCAAAGTTTTCCACGCAGGGACGCGCCTTGAAGAGAATCGGGTTTTGACGAACGGTGGGCGGGTTCTTTGCGTCACCGCGCTAGGCGATGATGTTGCTGCCGCACAGAAACGGGCTTACGAACTGGCTAAGCCGATTTCATGGCAAGGCAGTTTCTGTCGACGCGACATCGGCTATCGCGCCATTAACCGTAAATAATGATCATAGGGGCACCCAGTGCCCCTTTTTATTGCCTCAGAAATTCGCCTCATCCGGCGCATCCGCGCATTCATCTTTTTGAGTCACACGCAGCAACTGCACGCCTTCAGGCGCCTCCAGCCATGAAATCATCAAGGGTTCCGCCTTATCACGGCGGTAGTGCGTAAGCGTCTGCAGTGCATAACTGTCGAAAGCCGGCGTCACCTGCTGGCCCTCACAGGTTGTCACAACGCTTCCACCTGACCAGTGTCCTTGTTTCAGAAACACCCGCCCACTTAACAACGCATCGCTGACTTCACGCATACGTTGTGCATCAAACTTGTAAAGCTCAACCGCATCCGGACTGACTGCCTCACGGCGCGTCGCGAGCTGGCGCTGCATAAAATTGAGATTGCCGCCTTGATCAAAGCGTAGCGTAACGTCGTCTGGCTTTTCGCCTTTCACCTGGCGTTCCACGCTGATCAGATCATCGCCGAGCCAGCGATAGTCCGTAATTTCACTTTTTTCGCTGTTGAACGGATTATAGAGCGTACGAATATGTACCGAGTGATGATCGGTATTTTTGCGCCAGATACGGACACTGCCGCGATCGGCGAGATAACCGCTGGCCGAGAAAGCCGGAATGTCGGGTGTTGAACTACACCCAATGAGAAATGAGGAGAGAAGCAGGGCTGATAATCGCTGAAACAGCGTAGTCATGGTGGCTGGCCCCTAAACAAAAGGGGCGAAACCGCCCCTGTTTTAAAACGTTACCGCAGTGCGACGTCTTACTTAACGGCGTCTTTCAGAGCTTTACCAGACACGAATGCAGGTACGTTTGCCGCAGCGATTTTGATTTCTTTGCCAGTCTGTGGGTTACGACCGGTACGCTCAGCGCGGTGGTTCACTTTAAAAGTACCAAAACCAACCAGTTGTACAGCATCACCCTCTTTCAGAGACTCAGTGATTGCAGCCAGAGTAGATTCCAGCGCTGCCTTGGCCTGGGTTTTAGACAGGTCAGCTTTTTCTGCGATCACATCAATCAGTTGAGTCTTGTTCATAAGTTATCCTTAAAGTGTATTTATCGCTTGCTAAGCAACGAGTGCGAGGGAAAAGCCAGCTTCGGGCACTCTTCAGCCTGCACGCACCGATAGCCACAATTTTCAGCCCCCCAAATGTAGACCAGACTGGGGGCTGATGTGAAGCCTTCAGGCGCGCTAATTAAGGCCTGAAGTCACGTTTTCTCGCCTTATTGCTGAATTTTTATACCGATGTTACTAATTCCCGCCTCACGCAGGTCAGATCGCAGACCTTTTATCAATTCGAGGTCTCGCTCTTCACAATCCGCGAGCAGGCGAAAAATCTCCCATTGCAGGTCCCATTCGTCGATGACAGCCTGATTTTCTCGTAGCTCTTCATCGGTCATTTCGCGACCTTCGTGAGTCATTTCCAGGATGGCAACGGTGGTGATCGAAGTCTTGCTGACTTCAATCGCATGTTCAAGCGTGTCCCCGCTTAACAGCGAATGCAGCACTTCACTCAATGCCACGCAGGCATCAATGGCCGGATAGACACCGTAAACCTCAAACGCATCGCCATCGGGAATCACCGCTTCAAGCTTTTCCAGCTGGCTGTCAAAATTGATCTTCGCATCTTTAACCGTCAGCGTTTCCCAAATCAGATCCAGAATACGGCGGTAAAGTGCAGGATCGGCAAACTCGGTTTGCTGGCAAAAAGCCACATAGTTGGGATACATGCGCTCGCACAGGCAAGCCATAAACGTCAGGTGTTGCCAGCTTTCCAGCTTTGCCAGACGCAGATGTACAGGGTTTTGTAACATACACAGAGCTCTTATTCGTTTCGCTGGCGGCAGTGTAACCCAAAAGCGCCATACAAACAGTGTTAAAGCGCGCTTTGCCAGCGCAGAAATGCGGGTCGGCGAGATGCCACAGCATCCGCCCAGCGCGTGGGCTCCGGTAAACGGTAGCCCTGTGTGCACTTTTCCACCCATTCCAGAGCGCTGTCGAGACTGACGCGGTGTCCGGTGGCAACAAACAGCGGGTTACAGCGTGCCTTGCTGCGCCATACCCAGCCAATTTGTTCTCCTTTATCCATCAACGGCTGCCGACTGCCGGGCGTTTCATCCAGCGCCTCAACGTGCCCGCACAGACGCTTTTTCGCAACACCGATAGTGGGAACATCCACCATCAACCCAAAATGCGACGCGACACCAAGCCGGCGCGGATGTGAGATGCCGTGACCGTCGACAAATAACAGGTCCGGTTTCTGCTCCAGCATGTTCCATGCCGCTAACAGGGCTGGATACTCACGGAAAGAGAGAAAGCCCGGAATGTAAGGCATGGTGGTGTCAATGCGCGCAATGCGGTGTTCCACCAGCTTCATGGACGGGTACTCAAGAATAACCAGTGCCGCACGCGTCACAGCGCCTTCCTGCTCAAAACCGACATCTGCGCCACCAATAAAGCGTGGCGGCAGCACGTCAAAATCATCCTGCAGCACGACTTCAGCGGCCCGCTGGCGTTGCTCCGCGCGAAGAGCGGCGATATCCATTATGACGCCGAATGATACTGGCGTGACAGACGGTGCACCGCCTCAACAAATACGCCGGCATGCTCGGGTGGAACATCCTGATGGATGCCGTGTCCCAGATTGAAGACGTGGCCTTCACCCTTACCGAATCCTTCCAGAATCGTTGCCACTTCCTGCTCGATTCGCGCCGGGGGGGCGTAAAGCATGGAAGGGTCCATGTTGCCCTGCAAAGCAACTTTGTGGCCGACACGGCGGCGGGCTTCGCTGATATCAATAGTCCAGTCCAGACCTAGTGCATCACAGCCCGTTTCAGCAATGGCTTCCAGCCACTGGCCACCATTCTTGGTAAACAAGGTGATGGGCACACGACGGCCTTCGTTCTCATGAAGCACGCTATCGACAATTTTATGCATGTAGTAAAGCGAGAACTCACGATAGTCGTTGCCGGTTAACACGCCGCCCCAGGTGTCAAAGACCATCACCGACTGCGCACCGGCGCGGATTTGAGCATTAAGATAGAGGATGACACTGTCGGCCAGCTTATCCAACATGGCGTGCAGCGTGGCAGGCTCGGCATACATCATTTTTTTGATTTTGGTGAAGGCTTTGCTGCTTCCCCCTTCAACCATATAGGTCGCCAGCGTCCAGGGGCTGCCTGAGAAGCCAATCAATGGGACTTCGCCGTTGAGGTTTTTACGGATGGTGCGTACCGCATTCATCACGTAACCCAGCTCCTGTTCAGGATCGGGCACCGGCAGGCGATCGACATCAGCACGGCAGGTAATCGGGTTGGAGAAGCACGGGCCTTCGCCTGTTTCGAAGTATAAACCCAGCCCCATCGCATCAGGGATGGTGAGAATATCACTGAAGAGGATCGCCGCATCCAGCTTGAAGCGACGCAGGGGTTGCAGGGTGACTTCGCAGGCCAGTTCGGCATTTTTGCACAGCGACATAAAATCGCCTGCCTGGGCACGCGTCGCTTTATATTCCGGCAAATAACGCCCGGCTTGCCGCATCATCCATACGGGGGTGACATCTACAGGCTGGCGTAACAGGGCGCGCAAATAACGGTCGTTCTTCAGTTCACTCATCTCAGGACTCTCTCGGTATCAAGCGAGTAGTGTAGCACTCTCACGCCTCAGCGCGGCAGAGGGCCACCGTATCTTCAATTAATCGACGGGCGACGGTACCGGGCGGCGGCAGTAGAGGCAGCGCATCAAAGCGGAACCATCCGGCGTCCAGTAGCTCTTTGCCGTCATGTTGTAACTCGCCGCCATCATATTCTGCCATAAACGCCATCATCAGAGACTGCGGGAAAGGCCAGGGCTGCGATGTGACATAGCGGACATTCCTGACACGCACGTTGCTCTCTTCCATTACCTCGCGCGCGACGGCCTGTTCAATGGTTTCGCCGACTTCGACGAAACCGGCCAGCACAGTGTAAATGTTATTACGCTGGCGCGCATGGTTAGCCAGCAGGATCTCGTCCCCCCGGCGAATGGCGACGATAATGCAGGGCGCAATCTGTGGATAGTAGCGTTCACGGCAGTGGCTGCACAGGCAGGCAAATTCACGCTTGCTGGCGTGCATCTCATGGCCGCAGTAGCCACACCAGCGGTGAGAGCGATAAAACTCGGCCAGCTGTACACCGCGCCCTGCCAGCTGAAACAGGCCCGGATCTTCGTTAAGCAACTGCCGCAACGACAGCATATCTGACGAACGTGTTTCGCAAATCAGCCAGACATTCTCCCCCTGCCATTCACCAATCACGCGCCCCTGATGACCCGTCAGGCCAAAATGCTGCGCATTACCGTGAGGCAGGTCTCCTTGCGGTAACCAAATTTTCTGTTCACTACTGACAATCCACCATCCAGCGTCTACGCTTGAAATTTCGCATTGCATTTATTTCGTCATCCTTAGCGTCAACCCGCACGCTGAAGTCCCGATGTTAAGTGTGTAGATGAACAACTATACCCAAATAATTCTGGTTGCAAGACGACAGCACGCTTATTTATCCCGACAGGTTCGCGGAGAACAAGCGCAATTGGCACATCGCTAATCTGAAATATGAAGGTGCATAACGCATACGGAGTTAACTATGCTCAACCAGTTAGACGTTCTGACCCAACGCGTAGGTGGCAGTAATGAACTGGTCGATTCATGGCTGGCCGCTCGCCGCCAGTTACTGGTTTCTTATTACCATTTGGTCGGTATCAAGCCGAAGAAAGAGGCACTGACGCGTCTGGATGAACAGGCGCTTGATAACTTTTGCCACAATCTGGTCGATTACCTTTCATCCGGCCACTTCAGCCTCTATCAACGCCTGATCGGAGAAATGGACGGTACCAGTCCGCTGTTGGCAGCAACGCAGATTTACCCCTCACTGGAAGCCAACACCGAACAACTGATGAAGCTGTATGACGGACACCTGCAGCAGGCGATTGATGACGATAACTACGTCGCCTTTCAGAATGCGCTATCGGAGGTCGGAGAAGCCCTGGAAGGACGCTTTACGCTTGAGGACAAACTCATCCAGATGGCATGGGATAATCACCTGACTCCGCCAGTGGCTAACGACAGCGAAATTGCCCGCCCCGCCTAAAACCTGACCGATTGTAAAAGACTTGTGATTAGCAAAAAGCCCCCTTATGCTGAGTGGGCTTTACGTTTAACGCCGAACGTAGTCGGTGTTTACGGTTGACACGTCACCTACGCGCGCTGTCCATGCCATCCCTTTTTCCCGGGTGAAGCCGGGCAGGCGCAGTAGCGAAATCGTTGAAACCTCATCTTGTCGGAGTGCCTAAGGGCTGAGACCGTTAATTCGGGATCCGCGGAACCTGATCAGGTTAGAACCTGCGAAGGGAACAAGAGTAAATTTATACGGTACGCCACCGAAGGGTGTCAGCAGTGCCGTTACTCCTTCCGAACTCCGGACAAGCAACCTTCCCTTTTACTGGAATATTGCTATGTCTACTGCTAAAACGACCCGTCGCGAACAACGTGCTCAGGCACAGGAATTCATTGACTCTCTTCAGGGCGGCAGTGCCTTTCCTAATTCAAAACGTATCTGGCTCACCGGTAGCCGCGACGATATCCGTGTCCCAATGCGGGAAATTCAACTCAGCCCGACCCTGACCAGCGGCAGTAAAGAAGCGCCGGTTTATGAGGAGAATGAGCCCGTTCCGGTTTACGATACGGCCGGTGCCTACGGCGATCCCGCCGCACAAATCGACGTGCATCGGGGGCTGGATAAACTGCGGGCGCGCTGGATTGAAGAGCGGAATGACAGCGAAAATTTGGTGCAAATCAGCTCTGCCTACACGCAACAGCGGCTGGCCGATGACGGCCTGGATCACTTGCGTTTTGAACACCTGCCCACACCACGCCGTGCGAAAGCAGGCCACTGCGTTACCCAGCTCCATTATGCTCGCCGGGGCATAATCACACCGGAGATGGAGTTTATCGCGCTGCGGGAAAATATGGGCCGGGAACGCATCCGCGGCGAGGTGCTGCTGCAGCAGCATCCAGGGCACAGTTTTGGCGCCCATCTGCCAGAAAATATTACCCCTGAGTTTGTGCGTCAGGAAGTGGCTGCCGGGCGCGCTATTATTCCGGCAAATATCAACCATCCCGAATCCGAACCCATGATCATCGGGCGTAATTTTCTGGTGAAAGTGAATGCCAATATCGGCAACTCAGCCGTGACCTCCTCAATTGAAGAAGAGGTTGAAAAGCTGGTATGGTCAACGCGTTGGGGCGCCGATACCGTCATGGATCTTTCCACCGGCCGCTATATCCACGAAACCCGTGAATGGATTTTGCGTAACAGCCCGGTGCCTATCGGCACGGTACCGATCTATCAGGCGCTTGAGAAAGTTAACGGTGTGGCAGAAGATCTGAACTGGGAAATTTTCCGCGACACGTTGCTGGAACAGGCCGAGCAGGGCGTGGATTATTTTACGATTCATGCAGGCGTGCTGCTGCGCTATGTGCCCATGACCGCGAAACGCCTGACTGGGATTGTCTCGCGGGGTGGTTCCATTATGGCGAAGTGGTGCCTGTCGCATCACAGAGAAAGCTTCCTGTATGAGCACTTCCGCGATATCTGTGAAATTTGTGCGGCATACGACATCTCATTATCACTGGGTGACGGTCTGCGACCGGGATCGATTCAGGATGCCAATGACGAAGCGCAGTTTGCGGAACTGCACACCTTAGGTGAGCTGACGAAAATTGCCTGGGAATACGACGTGCAGGTGATGATTGAGGGCCCCGGCCATATTCCCATGCAAATGATCCGTCGCAACATGACCGAACAACTGGAACATTGCCATGAAGCGCCGTTTTACACTCTGGGCCCCCTCACCACTGATATTGCTCCGGGTTACGATCACTTTACCTCCGGCATTGGTGCCGCAATGATTGGCTGGTTCGGCTGCGCCATGCTGTGCTACGTCACGCCCAAAGAGCATTTAGGTCTGCCAAACAAGGAAGATGTTAAACAGGGCTTAATTACGTACAAGATCGCTGCGCACGCAGCCGATCTGGCCAAGGGTCATCCGGGCGCGCAGATCCGTGACAATGCGATGTCCAAAGCACGTTTTGAGTTTCGCTGGGAAGATCAGTTTAACCTGGCACTGGATCCGCATACCGCGCGGGCTTATCACGATGAAACCCTGCCGCAGGAGTCTGGTAAGGTGGCCCATTTCTGCTCTATGTGCGGCCCCAAATTTTGCTCAATGAAAATTACCCAGGAAGTGCGTGACTACGCCGCAAGGCAGGAAGCCGAAGCTCAGGCGATTGAGGTGGGGATGGCGAAAATGTCTGATCATTTTCGTGAGCGCGGCGGTGAGCTGTATCACCCTGCGACCGCAATAAAGGAGGAATAAATGAACGCCTTTCCCGCAACCGCATCACGTCTGGGGCTGTATCCGGTCGTTGACAGCGTGGAATGGATAGAGCGCCTGCTGGAAGCCGGTGTGCGAACCCTTCAGCTTCGGATCAAAGATCAGCCGGACGAGGTGGTTGAACCCATGATCATTCGGGCTATCGCCGCAGGTAAGCGCTATCAGGCACGTCTGTTTATCAATGATTACTGGCAACTGGCGATTAAACACCAGGCTTATGGCGTCCATCTGGGTCAGGAAGATTTAGAGGTCGCTAACCTGCAGCAGATCCTGCACGCAGGCTTGCGGCTGGGACTTTCAACTCATGATGATGCAGAGCTGGATCGGGCGCTGGCACTGCGCCCTTCCTATATTGCACTGGGACATATTTTTCCTACCCAGACGAAAGTGATGCCATCCTCCCCTCAGGGCCTGGCAGAACTTAAACGCCACCTGGGGCGGTTACAGGGCATCTCAACAGTCGCGATCGGAGGCATCAGCATAGACCGCGTACCAGCGGTGATGGAAACCGGTGTCGGCAGCATCGCCGTGGTGAGCGCCATTACGCAGGCAAAGGACTGGCGGGCAGCAACGCATGAACTGTTAAGGCTTACAGAGCCCGAATCCGGGCATTAATCGCACTGCCGCGCAGTTAAACTCGCACGTCGTGCAACAGGCAAATAAAAACTGGAAAGCCGCGCACGGCAATGAAGATTGCTACTGGCGCGGCTTTTTTATGTCCTTTAAAGTCACTGGTGTCCGGCCGGGATAGCCGGACCAGGGCCAGTTCCCTCCTCTTTCTGGCCCTGCTCCTCACCCACAGGAACTGAGGTATGTGCCCTTGGCCGATCGTGGACACATGCCGCCATCGCCAGCTCAACAGCTCTGCCCGTTATCGCCAGGGCCCTTTCAACTTTATCGCTGGCAGGCAAGGCATAGTTCAGGCGCAGGCAGTTGCGATATTTGCCCGAGGCGGAAAACAGCGAACCCACAGCAACCTGTATCCCGGACGCCCGCAACGTATTATTAAGTTGCACGGCGTCAAAGGCTTCTGGCAATTCAATCCACATCAGAAATCCCCCCTGAGGTCGCGTGACGCAGATTCCACAGGGGAAATAGTGCCGTACCCAGCAAATAAAGGTTTCGTAGTTGTGTTGGTAAACCTGACGCATCCGCCGCAGATGGGTCAGGTAATGCCCCTGTTGAATAAACTCTGCAACTGCGTGCTGAGGCTGAGTCGCAGTAGAGCCGGTTCCAATGTATTTCATATGCAATACCCGATCGCGGTAGCGCCCCGGCGCCACCCAGCCTACGCGCAGACCCGGCGCCAGCGTTTTTGAAAATGAACTGCATAACAATACGCGCCCGTCTTCATCCATCGATTTAATGGATGAAGGCCGTGGATACTCCCAGGCCAACTCGCCATAGACATCGTCTTCAATAATCGCGGCGTCAAAACGTTGCGCTAAGGCCAACAGGGCGCGCTTGCGCTTCTCTGGCATGATGAAACCAAGTGGGTTATTACAGTTGGGCACCACCACGACGGCCTTGATCGGCCACTGATCAAAGGCCAGCTCTAACGCTTCAAGGCTGATGCCCGTTACCGCATCGGTGGGAATCTCAATGGCGCGAATGCCAAAACCGCGCAACGTTTGCATGATACCGTGAAAGGATGGTGATTCTACGGCGATGATATCGCCAGGCTGGCAGACAGCGCGAATGGAAACAGACAGGGCTTCATGGCAACCCGTCGTAATGACAATATCTTCATGGCTGAGCTGACAGCCACTGTCAATCATCAGCCGGGCGATCTGCTCTCGCAGGCAGGTCACACCATACAGATTATCGTAATTCAGCAGCGTACTTTCCTGCTTCTGTGCCTGCCGACTAAACGCTTTCCAGAGCGGCTTCAGGGTTGACTGTGTGAGATCCGGCATGCCGCTGCCCAACTGCAATATATCATCTTCCAGCCGGCTGTTAAGCAGATCAAATACCGCATCCCACTGCGTAATTTCCACCGGGCGCTGTACCGGTCGGGTCAGAGCCGGAATGGGCGGCATCGCTTTATGCGGCGCGACGTAATAGCCCGAACGGGACTGCGGGATGATCAACTGTTTCTGCTCCAGCAAATAATAGGCCTGTTGCACGGTGCTAATACTGACACCGTGTTCAGCACTCAGGCTGCGCACCGAGGGCAACCGTTCTCCGTGCCGATACAGCCCCTGCGCAATGCGCTTTTCCAGCAGCATGGCTAAATGTTGATAACGCGTCATTGTATGCCTTATGAAAATTTACTGCCCTGCAAAGCGGTACAGATTCACGCTATTTCTACCATTCAGATGCGTCAACGCGCAATCTGTATGTTAAATATTTGTTCTGTGTGAATCTGTATCGAACAGGCGGTCTACGTGAAAATGTTTCTCAGACAAACAACGAGGGGCAGGATCATGGGATATGAAGAAAACCGCGCGGCTGCGCCATTTGCCATAAGACCGTTTCGGTTCTTGCGCATTGTCTGGAGGAACATACGACGCTGGCAATGCCAGCGGGAAACCCGCGCTATTTTGTCCAGGCTTAGCGATTATCAGTTAAAAGACATTGGGTTAAACCGACACGATATTTACTGATGGCTTAAAGATAAAAAAAACCCTGCCAGAGCAGGGTTTTTTATCAGGCGTTTGACGATTACTCGTCGTTGTTACCGCCCAGACCAGCGTTCAGTAACTCCGCCAGGCTTGCGGATGCTTCGTCAGCAGTCACCTGCGGTGCAGCCGGCACTTCGCCTGCCGCACGACGACGCATACGATCCTGGTGATAAGCGTAACCGGTACCAGCCGGGATCAGACGACCCACGATCACGTTCTCTTTCAGACCGCGCAGTTCATCGCGCTTGCCTGCTACTGCCGCTTCAGTCAGGACACGTGTAGTTTCCTGGAACGATGCAGCAGAGATGAACGATTCGGTTGCCAGTGACGCTTTAGTGATACCCAGCAGGTCACGCATGAAGGTTGCGCCAACTTTTCCGTTCGCTTCAAGTTCACGGTTAGAGATCTTGATGCGAGAGAATTCAGCCTGCTCACCTTCCAGGAACTCGGTGCTACCCGCGCTCATGATGGTTGCTTTACGCAGCATCTGACGAACGATGACTTCGATGTGCTTGTCGTTAATCTTAACGCCTTGCAGACGGTAAACTTCCTGCACTTCGTTAGTGATGTAACGAGTAACCGCATGCACGCCACGTAAACGCAGGATGTCATGTGGTGACTCTGGGCCATCGGAAACCACGTCACCGCGCTCAACACGTTCACCTTCGAACACGTTCAGCTGACGCCATTTCGGAATCATCTCTTCGTACGGATCGCTACCATCCAACGGTGTAATCACCAGACGACGCTTACCTTTGGTTTCTTTACCGAAGGAGATGATGCCGCTGATCTCCGCCAGAATTGCTGGCTCTTTCGGACGACGCGCTTCGAACAGGTCAGCAACGCGTGGCAGACCACCGGTAATATCCTTGGTACCGCCCGATTCCTGCGGAACACGCGCCAGGGTATCACCCGAGCTGATCTTCACGCCATCTTCCAGCTGTACAATCGCTTTGCCTGGCAGGAAGTACTGAGCAGGCATATCGGTACCTGGGATCAGAACATCATTGCCGCTGGCATCAACGATTTTCAGGGCTGGACGCAGGTCTTTACCACCTGAGGTACGCTCAGCAGAATCCAGGACCACCAGCGATGACAGACCGGTTAAGTCGTCAGTCTGACGCGTAATGGTCTGACCGTCGATCATGTCGGTGAAGCGAATGAAACCGCCCACTTCCGTGATAACCGGCATGGTATGCGGATCCCAGTTTGCAACGGTTTCGCCCGCAGCAACCTGCTCACCATCACCTTTCGCCATGGTCGCACCGTAAGGAACTTTATAGCTCTCTTTCGTACGGCCAAATTCGTCGATCATTTTCAGTTCAACGTTACGCGAGGTGATCACCAGCTTGCCTGCCGAGTTCGTTACCGACTTGGCATTGGTCAGCTTGATGGTACCTTTGTTCTTCACCTGAATGCTGGATTCAGCAGCCGCACGTGATGCCGCACCACCGATGTGGAACGTACGCATCGTCAGCTGTGTACCCGGCTCACCGATGGACTGTGCCGCGATAACACCGATTGCTTCGCCTTTGTTGATGATGTGACCACGTGCCAGGTCGCGACCATAGCAATGCGCACACACACCAAAGTCGGTTTCACAACCAACAACAGAACGCACTTTCACGCTGTCTACTGAGTTCAGTTCCAGCACGTCACACCAGTGCTCATCAAGCAGGGTGTTACGTGGAACCAGAATGTCAGCCGTACCAGGCTTCAGCACGTCTTCCGCAGTCACACGACCCAGAACACGCTCACGCAGCGGTTCTTTCACGTCGCCACCTTCGATGACCGGCGTCATCATGATGCCTTCGTGTGTACCACAGTCGTCTTCGGTCACAACCAGATCCTGCGCAACGTCAACCAGACGACGCGTCAGATAACCGGAGTTCGCGGTTTTCAGTGCGGTATCCGCCAGACCTTTACGTGCACCGTGCGTCGAGATGAAGTACTGAAGTACGTTCAGACCTTCACGGAAGTTCGCGGTGATAGGCGTTTCAATGATGGAGCCATCTGGCTTAGCCATCAGACCACGCATACCGGCCAGCTGACGAATCTGTGCAGCAGAACCACGCGCACCGGAGTCGGCCATCATAAAGATGCTGTTAAAGGAAACCTGTTTCTCTTCTTCGCCGTCACGGTTAATCACGGTCTCGGTTGAGAGGTTTTCCATCATCGCCTTCGCTACGCGCTCGTTCGCGGCAGCCCAGATATCGATGACTTTGTTGTAACGTTCGCCGGCGGTAACCAGACCAGACTGGAACTGTTCCTGAATTTCGGCCACTTCGGCTTCCGCTTCAGAGATGATTTCCACTTTCTTGGCTGGGATAACCATGTCGTCGATACCCACAGACGCACCTGAACGGGCGGCGTAGGCGAAACCGGTGTACATGGTCTGGTCAGCAAAGATAACGGTCGGCTTCAGGCCCAAAATGCGATAACAGGTGTTCAGCATTTTAGAGATAGCCTTTTTACCCAGCGCCTGGTTGACGATGGAGAAAGGCAGACCTTTCGGTACGATCATCCACAGAATCGAACGACCAATGGTGGTGTCGATCAAGCTGGTTTTCGCAACGAACTCATCCTGCTCGTTTTTGCTGTACTCAGTGATACGCACTTTAACGCGCGCATGCAGCTCGGCCAGGCCAGCGCGATATACACGCTCAGCTTCTTTCGGGCCGGTCAGCACCATGCCTTCACCTTTGGCATTCACTTTGTCGCGGGTCATATAGTACAGACCCAGTACAACGTCCTGTGAAGGAACGATGATTGGTTCGCCGTTCGCCGGTGACAGAATGTTGTTGGTCGACATCATCAGCGCACGCGCTTCCAACTGGGCTTCCAGCGTCAGCGGTACGTGAACAGCCATCTGGTCACCATCGAAGTCGGCGTTATAGGCCGCACAAACCAGCGGGTGAAGCTGGATTGCTTTACCTTCGATCAGAACCGGTTCAAAGGCCTGAATACCTAAACGGTGCAGCGTTGGTGCACGGTTTAGCAGGACCGGGTGTTCACGGATGACTTCGTCCAGGATGTCCCAAACGACAGCTTCTTCACGCTCAACCATTTTCTTAGCGGCTTTGATGGTGGTGGCCAGGCCACGCAGTTCCAGCTTGCCGTAAATGAACGGTTTGAACAGCTCCAGTGCCATTTTCTTCGGCAGACCGCACTGATGCAGACGCAGGTATGGACCTACGGTGATTACAGAACGACCGGAGTAGTCAACACGCTTACCGAGCAGGTTCTGACGGAAACGACCCTGCTTACCTTTGATCATATCGGCCAAAGATTTCAGAGGACGTTTGTTAGAACCGGTGATCGCACGACCGCGACGACCGTTATCCAGCAGGGCATCAACCGCTTCCTGCAGCATACGTTTTTCGTTACGCACGATGATATCTGGCGCAGCCAGATCCAGCAGGCGTTTCAGACGGTTGTTACGGTTGATCACGCGACGATACAGATCGTTCAGATCCGATGTAGCGAAACGACCACCATCCAGCGGTACCAGCGGACGCAGATCTGGCGGCAGAACCGGCAGAACGGTCAGGATCATCCACTCTGGCTTGTTACCAGACTGAACGAACGCTTCCAGCAGCTTGATACGCTTGGTCAGTTTTTTACGCTTGGTCTCGGAGTTGGTTTCGTTCAGCTCTTCACGCAGCTGCTCGCACTCTTGCTCCAGATCCATATTTTTCAGCAGCGCCTGGATAGCTTCTGCACCCATTTTCGCGTCGAATTCGTCACCGAACTCTTCCAGCGCGTCAAGGTACTGCTCTTCCGTCAGAATCTGACGTTTTTCCAGGTTGGTCATGCCGCCTTCGATCACAACATAAGATTCGAAGTACAGCACGCGCTCGATATCACGCAGCGGCATATCCAGCAGCAAGCCGATACGCGATGGCAGTGATTTCAGGAACCAAATGTGCGCAGTCGGTGATGCCAGCTCAATGTGGCCCATGCGCTCACGACGTACTTTGGTCTGTGTAACTTCTACGCCACACTTTTCACAGATTACGCCACGATGTTTTAAACGCTTGTACTTACCGCACAGGCATTCGTAATCTTTTACCGGTCCAAAAATACGGGCACAGAAAAGACCGTCACGCTCTGGCTTGAAGGTACGGTAGTTAATGGTTTCCGGCTTTTTAACTTCACCAAAAGACCATGAACGGATCATGTCTGGCGAAGCCAGCGCAATTTTGATCGCATCAAACTCTTCGGTCTTAGTTTGCGCTTTCAGAAACTTAAGTAAGTCTTTCACGGATTAGCTCCCGTCGGAGTGAGACTCAGGGGCGTCCAACCGAAATTGAACGCCCCATAACCAGTACAAATGCGAGCGCGTTAACCCTGCGCTTACAGGCCGAGGCCTGCTACTGAGGGTTACTCGTCTTCCAGCTCGATGTTGATACCCAGCGAGCGAATCTCTTTCAACAGTACGTTGAACGATTCTGGCATGCCAGGTTCCATCTGATGGTTGCCATCCACGATGTTCTTATACATCTTGGTACGGCCGTTGACGTCATCAGACTTAACGGTAAGCATTTCCTGGAGGGTATATGCCGCACCGTATGCTTCCAGTGCCCATACTTCCATCTCACCGAAGCGCTGACCACCGAACTGTGCCTTACCACCCAGCGGCTGCTGAGTAACGAGGCTGTAGGAACCGGTAGAACGTGCGTGCATCTTGTCATCAACCAGGTGGTTGAGTTTCAGCATGTACATATAACCAACGGTTACCTGACGTTCGAACTGCTCACCAGTGCGACCATCAAACAGGGTAATCTGACCGGAAGAAGGCAGACCGCCGAGCTCTAACAGCTCTTTGATTTCGCTCTCTTTCGCACCATCAAACACTGGCGTGGCGATCGGCATACCTTTTTTCAGGTTTTCAGCCAGACGCAGAACTTCGTCATCGCTAAAGGTATTCAGGTCAACTTTCTGACGCACATCTGTGCCCAGATCGTAAGCACGCTGGATGAATTCGCGCAGTTTGGCGACTTCTTCCTGCTTCTTCAGCATCGCGTTGATTTTCTCGCCGATACCTTTCGCTGCCATCCCCAGGTGAGTCTCAAGGATCTGACCGATGTTCATACGTGAAGGTACGCCCAGCGGGTTCAGTACGATATCGACCGGCGTACCGTTCTCATCGTAAGGCATGTCTTCGATCGGGTTGATCTTAGAGATAACACCTTTGTTACCGTGACGACCTGCCATCTTATCACCAGGCTGAATCTGACGTTTAACGGCCAGATAAACCTTAACGATTTTCAGCACGCCAGGTGCCAGATCATCGCCTTGGGTAATTTTACGACGCTTGCCTTCGAGTTTTTTCTCAAACTCGTGCTTCAGTTCGTCGTACTGCTCTGCCAGCTGCTCAAGCTGGTTTTGCTTGGCTTCGTCAGTCAGACCCAGTTCCAGCCAACGCTCACGCGGCAGCTTGTCCAGTTTGTCTGCTTCAACGCCACCAGAAATCAGGACAGACTGGATACGGCTGAACAGGCCCGCTTCCAGAATCTGCAGCTCTTCAGACAGGTCTTTCTTGGCCTGCTTCAGCTGCATCTCTTCGATTTCCAGCGCACGTTTGTCTTTTTCCACGCCATCGCGGGTGAAGACCTGGACGTCGATAACGGTACCGGAAACACCGTTCGGCACACGCAGAGAAGAGTCTTTAACGTCAGACGCTTTCTCACCGAAGATCGCACGCAGCAGTTTCTCTTCTGGCGTTAGCTGGGTTTCGCCTTTTGGCGTCACCTTACCAACCAGAATGTCACCGCCGGTCACTTCAGCGCCGATATAAACGATACCGGACTCATCCAGTTTAGAGAGTGCAGCTTCGCCCACGTTCGGGATGTCAGCTGTGATCTCTTCTGGCCCCAGCTTGGTGTCACGAGACACACAGGCCAGTTCCTGAATGTGGATGGTGGTGAAGCGATCTTCCTGCACCACGCGCTCGGAGACTAAGATGGAGTCTTCGAAGTTATAACCGTTCCACGGCATGAACGCGACGCGCATGTTCTGACCCAGCGCCAGCTCACCGAGATCGGTAGACGGGCCGTCAGCCAGCACATCACCACGTTCAACGGGCTCACCCAGAGAAACACACGGCATCTGATTAATACAGGTGTTCTGGTTAGAACGGGTGTATTTGGTCAGGTTGTAGATGTCGATACCCGCTTCGCCCGGGTACATCTCGTCTTCGTTAACTTTGATAACGATACGTGATGCATCAACGTACTGAACGGTACCGCCACGTTTCGCAACAGCGGTGACACCGGAGTCAACGGCTACAGCGCGCTCCATACCGGTACCTACCAGCGGCTTATCGGCACGCAGAGTAGGAACGGCCTGACGTTGCATGTTCGCACCCATCAGGGCACGGTTAGCATCATCGTGTTCCAGGAACGGGATCAGTGACGCACCGACAGAGACGACCTGTTGGGTCGAAACGTCCATGTAGTCAACCTGATCGCGGCTGAACAGGCTCGATTCACCTTTGCTACGGCAGGTGACCAGGTCATCAACGAACGCACCTTCTTCTGACAGATTGGTGTTCGCCTGCGCGATAACGTAGTTGCCTTCTTCGATTGCAGAAAGGTAATGAATTTCATCGGAAACCACGCCGTCGATGACGCGACGATAAGGAGTTTCCAGGAAACCGTACTCGTTCGTCTGCGCGTACACAGACAAGGAGTTGATCAGACCGATGTTCGGACCTTCAGGGGTTTCGATTGGGCAGACACGACCGTAGTGCGTTGGATGTACGTCACGCACTTCGAAGCCGGCACGCTCACGGGTTAAACCACCCGGGCCGAGAGCAGAGATACGACGCTTGTGCGTAATCTCTGACAAGGGGTTGTTCTGATCCATAAACTGAGACAGCTGGCTGGAACCAAAGAACTCTTTCACCGCCGCCGAAATTGGCTTGGCGTTGATCATGTCCTGTGGCATCAGCGTATCGAGATCGCCCAGAGAAAGACGCTCTTTCACTGCACGCTCTACACGGACCAGACCGACGCGGAACTGGTTTTCAGCCATTTCACCGACTGAACGAATACGACGGTTACCGAGGTGGTCGATATCGTCCACTTCGCCTTTACCGTTACGGATGTCGATCAGTTTTTTCATCACTTCGATGATGTCTTCTTTGCTCAGGATACCTGAACCTTCGATCTCATCACGCAGCAATGAACGGTTGAACTTCATGCGGCCAACTGCAGAAAGATCGTAACGATCTTCAGAGAAGAACAGGTTCTCAAACAGGTTCTCTGCAGCTTCACGCGTTGGCGGCTCACCAGGACGCATCATGCGATAGATCTCAACCAGTGCACTCAGGCGATCGTTGGTTGGGTCAACGCGCAGCGTCTCGGAGATGTATGGGCCGTGATCCAAATCGTTGGTGAACAGCGTTTCAATGCGCTTGTGACCCGACTGGCTCAGCTTCGCCAGCAGATCCAGCGACAGTTCCATGTTGGCCGCAACGATCAGCTCACCGGTATTCTCATCGATGTAGTCTTTAGAGACCACTTTGCCCGCGATGTATTCCACTGGGACTTCAATGTGTTGGATACCGTCTTTTTCCAGCTGACGAATATGACGCGCAGTGATGCGACGCCCTTTCTCAACGTAGACCGTGCCATTCGATTCGATATCGAAGGTCGCGGTTTCACCGCGCAGGCGCTCTGGCACCAGTTCCATCTGCAGCTTGTTGTCACGAATTTCATACACCACTTTCTCGAAGAATACGTCGAGAATTTGAGCAGTGGTGTAATGCAGTGCGCGCAGAATGATACTGGCCGGCAGCTTACGACGACGGTCAATACGGACGAAAAGGTTGTCTTTCGGGTCAAACTCGAAGTCGAGCCATGAACCACGGTAAGGGATGATACGTGCGTTATACAGCACTTTACCCGAGGAGTGGGTTTTACCCTTATCGCTGTCAAAGAACACGCCAGGACTACGATGCAGCTGAGAAACGATAACACGTTCAGTACCGTTGATAACAAAGGTACCGTTGTCTGTCATGAGTGGAATTTCACCCATGTAGACTTCTTGTTCTTTAATGTCTTTTACTGTGCCTTCTGGCGCTTCGCGCTCATAGATCACCAGACGCAGTTTGACGCGCAGCGGTGCCGAATAGGTCACGCCACGGATCTGACACTCTTTCACGTCAAAGACAGGTTCACCTAAGCGATAGCTGACATACTGCAACTCAGAGTTGCCGCTGTAGCTCGCAATAGGGAATACAGAGCGGAAGGCAGCTTCCAGTCCGTACTGACCTTCTGGATCTTGCTCGATAAACTTCTGAAACGAATCAAGCTGGATAGAAAGGAGATAAGGTATGTCCAAAACTTGCGGACGTTTACCAAAATCCTTACGAATACGTTTTTTCTCGGTATAGGAGTAAACCATAGGGTTCCTCAGCTAGCTGACAAGTCGACCCACGCTGTCCGTCCTGACAGGACAGTTCATGCAACACGATTTTGTTTGATTCACGCACTGCTCTGCAGTACGTGCAATACCTCTTTCTATCACGCTTAAATCATTTCATTGCTTCAGCGTGGGCAGGGAACCCGCACGGGAAAGCAGTATATTAAGTCGTCGATAGAGAAAGATATTGATGAGCAACAATGGACAAACAGTGCGAAACCCCATTGAGGCCCTGGAGCGCAAAAAGGCTGGTGACCAAAAAGTCACCAGCCATCAGTCTGAAACTACTCAGACTGCAACCCGAGGGTTGTCTTACTTAACTTCAACTTCAGCGCCAGCTTCTTTCAGAGCAGCTTCAAGTGCAGCTGCGTCATCTTTGCTGATGCCTTCTTTGATCACGCCAGTTGCTTCAACCAGATCTTTGGCTTCTTTCAGGCCCAGACCAGTTGCGGTACGTACGGCTTTGATTACTGCAACTTTGTTCGCGCCAACAGCTTTCAGAACGACGTCGAATTCAGTTTTCTCTTCAACAGCTTCAGCTGGGCCAGCAGCAACAGCTACAGCAGCAGCAGCAGAAACGCCGAATTTTTCTTCCATAGCAGAAACCAGCTCAACTACTTCCATTACGGACATAGCAGCAACGGCTTCCAGAATTTGGTCTTTAGTAATAGACATAACAATTGTTCCTAAGAATCAGAAAAAGTTTATACGTTAGCAAGTGCGAAGAAAAGAGAGGCCTTAAGCCGCTTCTTTTGCATCGCGAACAGCAGCCAGAGTGCGAACCAGTTTGCCGGCAGCGGCTTCTTTCATGGTCGACATCAGACGTGCCAGTGCTTCTTCGTAGGTCGGCAGAGTTGCCAGACGGTCAATATTGGCCGCCGTGATCAGCTCACCTTCAAAGGCTGCAGCTTTGACCTCGAATTTTGCATTCGCTTTCGCGAAATCTTTGAACAGACGAGCAGCAGCGCCCGGGTGTTCCAAAGAATATGCAATCAGGGTCGGACCAACAAACGTGTCTTTCAGGCACTCGAACTGAGTACCTTCAACGACGCGGCGCAGCAGGGTGTTACGAACAACACGCATGTAAACGCCAGCTTCACGACCTGCTTTACGCAGTTCGGTCATTTTATCAACGGTAACGCCACGAGAATCCGCAACAACCGCTGAAAGCGCACCTTTGGCTACTTCGCTGACTTCAGCAACAATCGCTTGTTTGTCTTGAAGATTTAATGCCATTAGCTTTAGCTCCTGGATTTGACCGGGGAAGGATTTCCCCGGAACTCACTTCACTCACTCGCCCGAAGGAAAATAAGCGCTAATACACGGTGAGCAGAATCCAGTTAAGAAAAAATCTTTTGGTTCTGTCACCGTCTACGCAGGGGATTAAGCATTACATCCGAGGATGTTCCGCTCCTGCGGTCTTGGACGGAGGCCAGGATAAGGCCTGGCTCCAACCTAAAATTTGTGTCGTGTGTTACTACTCAAACCGCATTGCGCTGGCTGTCTTTACCCTCACCCGCCGCACAGTTCACTGTGCTTCAGGTTGCTGACCCGGCCACCGTCTTACCACGTTCTGAATAACCCACATCAACGTCTGCATTAATGCAGAACAACGGGCGTAAGATTCTAGGTGAATTTTTCGCCCGTTTCAAGCAGCAATTAGTTTGCCGCTGCGCTCAGACCCGCCTGGTCAACGGCTACGCCGGCGCCCATGGTGGTAGAGATGCTAACTTTCTTGATGTACACGCCTTTCGCCTGAGCAGGTTTTGCTTTTTTCAGCGCAACCAGCAGAGATTCCAGGTTTTCTTTCAGTTTGTCAGCATCGAAGTCCACTTTACCGATGGTAGTGTGGATGATGCCGTTTTTGTCGTTACGATAACGAACCTGACCTGCTTTAGCGTTCTTAACCGCTTCAGCAACGTTAGGTGTTACAGTACCAACTTTCGGGTTTGGCATCAGGCCACGTGGACCCAGAACCTGGCCTAACTGGCCAACAACGCGCATTGCATCTGGAGATGCAATAACAACGTCAAAGTTCATTTCGCCTTTCTTGATCTGATCGGCCAGGTCTTCCATACCTACCAGCTCAGCGCCAGCTGCTTTAGCAGCTTCAGCGTTTGCGCCCTGGGTGAAGACAGCTACACGTACTGAACGACCAGTACCGTGTGGCAGAACGGTCGCACCGCGGACGTTCTGATCAGATTTACGTGCATCAATGCCGAGGTTAACAGCAACGTCAACGCTTTCGACGAACTTGGCAGTAGCCAGTTCTTTCAGTAAAGCGATTGCTTCAGCAATATCGTACTGCTTGGTCGCGTCAACTTTGTCGCGAATTACGCTCATGCGCTTGGTCAGCTTAGCCATTTCTTAGTCCTCTACAACCAGGCCCATGGAACGAGCAGTACCTTCGATTGAGCGAGTCATCGCTTCAACGTCAGAACCAGTCATGTCCGCAGCTTTAGTTTCTGCGATTTCACGTACCTGAGCACGAGTCACTTTACCGACTTTATCTTTGTTCGGCTTACCAGAACCAGACTTGATGCCTGCTGCTTTTTTCAGCAGAACGGCAGCCGGAGGCGTTTTGGTAATAAAGGTAAAAGAACGGTCGCTGTATACGGTGATAACAACTGGAGTCGGCAGACCTTTTTCCAGTGATTCTGTTTTGGCGTTAAACGCTTTACAGAATTCCATGATGTTAACACCCTGCTGACCCAGAGCTGGACCAACCGGTGGACTTGGGTTCGCCATACCAGCTGCAACCTGCAGCTTGACGTAGGCTTGTACTTTCTTAGCCATGATAATTCCTCAATTGGGTTATAGCGCCTGTAAAAGGCTCCCCGTGGTAACGATTTACACGCTGTTGCCAGCGCATAAAAACAAAAGGCGCGAAATTATAGTTAAATTTCGCGCCTGCTGCAACAGCCAAATTGTATGTCGGAAAAGGTTAGCCCTTCTCAACCTGACCGAAGTCGAGTTCGACTGGCGTTGCGCGTCCAAAGATGGAAACAGAAACCGTCAGGCGGCTCTTTTCGTAGTCCACATCTTCAACCACACCGTTAAAGTCGGCAAATGGACCATCGTTGACACGTACCATTTCGCCCGGCTCGAACAGCGTTTTTGGACGCGGCTTGTCGCCCACCTGCTGCAGGCGATTCATAATCGCATCGACTTCTTTGTCGCTAATCGGCGCAGGACGGTCAGAGGTACCGCCAATAAAGCCCATCACGCGCGGAACGCTGCGCACCAGGTGCCAGCTGGCGTCATTCATTACCATCTGTACCAGAACGTAGCCAGGGAAGAATTTGCGCTCGCTCTTGCGGCGTTGACCACCACGGATCTCAACAACTTCTTCTGTAGGAACCATGACGTCGCCAAACAGCTCTTCCATGTTGTGCAGTTTGATGTGCTCACGCAGCGACTGTGCTACGCGGCCTTCAAAACCGGAAAACGCCTGCACGACGTACCAGCGTTTCTTTGGAGCTTCAGACATCTCAGAACCTCAGGCCAGTGATAAACGATACCAGACGGACCAGAATACCATCCAGCCCCCACAAAATCAGTGACATCACGGCAGTAACCGCGGCAACGATTAACGTGGTATGCAGTGTTTCCTGGCGGGTTGGCCAGATAACTTTACGCATTTCGGTTCTTGCTTCACGTGCAAAGGCCACGGTTGCTTTGCCTTTTGTCGTCAAAAGCGCAATGCCGCCTGCTGCCGCAATCAGTACAACCACAGCTAACGCGCGTAAAGGCAGCGTCACATCGCGATAGAGGTAGTTACCTACGATCGCCGCAAGCAGTAATAAGACTACCACTACCCACTTCAGCGCTTCGAGGCCGCGCCCGCTCCCTTGAGCTTCGGTATTCGCACTCATAAACCAACCTGCCACAATAATTCAGAAACTATTCTGCCCCGCATTGCGAGGCATCCAAACCGAATGAGCTTTTGGGGCGTAACTCGGTATCCGGCGCCGCATAACAGAGCCTGTCTCAGCAATGATTATGGTTCAAAATCACTGATGAGTCAGGTTCTATGAAACAGCGTACAAAAAGGGCATCAAATGATGCCCTTTCCACGTGCATTGCGTCAAATATTATCGGTAATTAAGCGATAACTTTGGCAACAACACCCGCGCCAACGGTACGGCCACCTTCGCGGATTGCGAAGCGCAGACCTTCGTCCATCGCGATTGGGTGAATCAGGGTAACAACCATTTTGATGTTGTCGCCTGGCATAACCATTTCAACGCCTTCTGGCAGCTCTACTGAACCGGTCACGTCTGTGGTACGGAAGTAGAACTGTGGACGGTAGCCCTTGAAGAACGGAGTATGGCGGCCACCTTCGTCTTTAGACAGAACGTAAACTTCTGACTCGAACTTGGTGTGTGGCTTGATTGAGCCTGGCTTCGCCAGAACCTGACCACGCTGGATGTCTTCACGCTTGATACCGCGCAGCAGAACACCACAGTTTTCGCCTGCCTGACCCTGGTCCAGCAGTTTGCGGAACATTTCAACACCGGTACAGGTTGATTTCGCAGTATCTTTGATACCCACGATTTCAACTTCGTCGCCGACTTTAACGATACCGCGCTCTACACGACCGGTTACAACAGTACCACGGCCAGAGATTGAGAAGACGTCTTCGATTGGCAGCAGGAACGGCATATCGATTGCACGTACTGGATCCGGGATGTAGTTATCCAGGTGACCAGCCAGCTCAACGATCTTCTCTTCCCACTCTGGGTTGCCTTCCAGCGCTTTCAGGGCTGAACCGCGAACGATTGGGGTATCGTCGCCCGGGAAGTCGTACTGTGACAGCAGGTCACGAACTTCCATCTCAACCAGTTCCAGCAGCTCTTCGTCATCAACCATGTCACACTTGTTCAGGAACACGATGATGTAAGGAACGCCTACCTGACGACCCAGCAGGATGTGCTCACGCGTCTGAGGCATTGGGCCGTCAGTCGCAGCAACAACCAGGATCGCGCCGTCCATCTGAGCAGCACCGGTGATCATGTTTTTAACATAGTCGGCGTGGCCTGGGCAGTCTACGTGTGCGTAGTGGCGAGACGGGGTTTCATACTCAACGTGTGCAGTGTTGATGGTGATACCACGTGCTTTTTCTTCAGGGGTGCTGTCGATCTGATCGAACGCACGTGCCTGGCCGCCGTTGGTTTTAGCCAGAACGGTGGTGATCGCTGCAGTCAGGGTGGTTTTACCGTGGTCAACGTGACCGATGGTTCCCACGTTTACGTGCAGTTTGTTACGTTGAAATTGCTCTTTAGCCATCGCTTGTCCCTCTAAGACACGGATATATCAAAGATATCGTCACATTAACCAGGCATTGCCTGACTGCAAGGAGTTACAGAGAAAATCAGGAGGGAGATAAAGGAAGTGGTGCTGATACCCAGAGTCGAACTGGGGACCTCACCCTTACCAAGGGTGCGCTCTACCAACTGAGCCATATCAGCACATCTGGAGCGGGCAGCGGGAATCGAACCCGCATCATCAGCTTGGAAGGCTGAGGTAATAGCCATTATACGATGCCCGCATCCTGGAACTCGGCTACCTGTTCTTTCTGTAGCTTGTGAATAACAGAGGATGTCCTCTGTTATCCTTCGCCCGTCAGCGAAGCTGACTGACTTTGACTGAGCTTACACCCAATCTGAATTCAGGGTGAGAAGAAGCGACTCACCTGCCAGATAAACAGGTTGTTTATCTGTTTTTCAACCCAGGGGTTGAAATGGTGGTGGGAGAAGGATTCGAACCTTCGAAGTCTGTGACGGCAGATTTACAGTCTGCTCCCTTTGGCCGCTCGGGAATCCCACCTACTTGATGGTGCCGGCTACCGGAATCGAACTGGTGACCTACTGATTACAAGTCAGTTGCTCTACCAACTGAGCTAAGCCGGCATCAAGTGACGCGCATTCTAGGAAGGTCGGCAGAAGGATGCAACAAAAAAATCACTGTTTTTGTTCTATCGCTTACTATTTGTGCAAAGCATCGCAATTTACCCCTGATATGCAGAAATAACATCCAATTATTGGTTAAAATTTCTCTTCGCTCTCTTTCCGATAATGTTGCTCACTCCCCTTGTCTCGCCCGCTTTGCTGTCTTCATCCCTCAGGTTTTCTTAGGCCTCTGCCAGAAAAATGCATTAACTGCTCAGTTTTCAATCGCCTCAGCCGTGTTTTTATCGCAACACGGCCCTAACTACAGCCGCAACCTTGGGTGTTATCGCCTTAAAGTTTTAAGCGACACTGCCCGGCATGAAGATAAGTATCAGGCAAAAGGCGGATGAAAACATCACGGCTGACAGACCGCCTGTGGGGCGGTTCGGTGCCTGAAGAGAAAAAGGGCTGATAATTTGCATAAGCGTTCGTATATCGGCTGTGTGACTCACAGACAGCCTGTCATGCTGTCCACCGCATAGCAGGACGGGTAAGCATGAAACTCAGATGCGATAAAGAACGTCGCTGACAGCCTCTATAAGCATGGCTGACGCACTAGCGTCGCTGACAGATAAGCTATGGATGTCCTTAATACAGCAGCACGAGACCGAAGACGTCAGGGCAGGCCGGGTTCACGCAATGAAGAGCAAGCGCTGACAATCTTCATGCTCCAGTACGACATGACGCGCCTGCCTTTCGAACAGCAGGCACGCACACGGTGCTATAGCATCAACTGTGCAACATCAAATGGATATATCCGGGCAAATCTGATGCCATGCACCCTGCCTGAACCATGCGTCACGATAACAGCGGTGCGAAAGCCACAAAGGCCTTTGCAAAAAATTGTCTGATGTATGAAGGGCAATAAAAAGCATAACGATTAAAGATTTCAAGTCTCTGTACCGACGATTTATCAAATCTGCGGAGAGGCTTGCGAAAGCATATCGCCGTTTATTTTTTACTTCTTTTAAAAGCTATACTGGTGATACCCTCCAGCCCATTGTTCTCGTTAATAGCCCTGTGACCGGCAATTCATTTCTCTACACGGCCCGACTCGTCATCGGCGAAAATGTACAGATCGGTTTGAATCTGCAGTCAAATGTATACTTATGGATAAAACGACATCACTTACGACGCCTTATTTACAGTTCACTCGTGAACAGTGGGCGGCATTACGCGACTCGGTTCCAATGACGCTGTCAGAGGATGAGATCGCGCAATTGAAAGGGATCAATGAAGATCTTTCAATTGAGGAAGTGGCAGAAATCTACCTGCCTCTCTCACGTCTGCTTAATTTCTATATAAGTTCGAATGTCCGCCGTCAGGCCGTGCTGGAGCAGTTTCTGGGAACGAACGGGCAAAAAATTCCTTATATCATCAGCATTGCGGGCAGCGTTGCGGTGGGCAAAAGCACCACTGCTCGTGTTTTGCAGGCGCTTCTGAGCCGCTGGCCCGGACACCGTAAAGTTGAGTTAATTACGACAGATGGTTTTCTTCATCCCAACGCCGTGCTGAAAGAGCGCGGCTTAATGAAGAAAAAAGGCTTTCCTCAGTCCTATGATATGCATCGACTGGTGAAATTTGTTTCCGACCTTAAGTCGGGCGCCAGCCAGGTTACCGCTCCCGTCTATTCCCATTTAATTTATGATGTTATTCCGGATGGCGATAAGGTTGTCCAGCAACCTGATATTCTGATTCTGGAAGGCTTAAATGTGCTGCAGAGCGGCATGGATTATCCTCACGATCCACACCATGTTTTTGTTTCCGACTTTGTGGATTTTTCAATCTATGTGGATGCTGAAGAAGATCTTTTGCAGCGCTGGTATGTAAATCGTTTCCTTAAATTTCGCCAGGGCGCTTTTACCGATCCTAACTCTTATTTTCATCACTATGCTCAGTTGCCTGAAGACGAAGCCGTTAATATTGCTGGCTCATTGTGGCGGGAGATTAACTGGTTGAATCTTAAGGAAAATATCCTTCCCACACGTGAAAGAGCCAGCTTAATCATGACGAAAAGCGGTAACCACGCGGTGGAAAAACTGCGTCTCAGAAAATAACAGGTGGCGATAAAGCCTGCCAAAAAGCAGGCTTTATTTTATTTTCAAACCGGTCGAAGAGATATTTCTCCGCCTACCCACGATTGAATTTTTCCGTCTTGTTCCAGCTGCAAACCACCCTGATTATCAATGCCACGAGCAATGCCGTGCACTTCACGTTCACCAATTAGTAATTTAACCGGGCGATTAATGAAGTTGTCTAGTTCGGCCCAGCGCGTCACAAAGGGCGTTAATCCCTCCTGCTCAAATACGGGTAGTGCTTCTCGCAGGCGATTAATCAGTGTTGCTGCCAGTTCATTGCGATTAATCGTCACGCCGGCTTCCTGTAAGTTAATCCAGCCCTGATTAATCTGCGCCGCTTCGGCAGTTCTCATCGCCAGATTAATTCCGGCGCCCATCACGATTTGTGCTGCATCGCCGGTTTTACCGGTTAATTCAACCAGGATCCCCGCTAACTTCCGATCATGAAGATAAATGTCGTTAGGCCATTTTACCCGTACGTCCTGCGCACCTAACGACCGCAGCGTTTCCGCCATAATGATACCAATGACCAGGCTCAGTCCCATTGCCGCTGCCGGGCCCTGCTCCAGGCGCCAGTACATAGACATATAGAGGTTGGCACCAAAGGGTGAAAACCAGTGGCGTCCGCGTCGGCCACGTCCTGCCTGCTGATATTCAGCGAGACAGACAGACCCTGACGGCAGAGAATGCATACGTTCGAGTAAATACTGATTAGTTGAATCAATAACCGGTATTACAGCTATATCAGCCTGAGACAGTTGCCCCAAAATCTCTTGTTCATTCAGTAACTGAAGTGGGGCTGGAAAACTATAGCCTTTACCTGTGACGGTATACACCTCAAGGCCCCAGCTTTTTAGCGTTTGAATATGTTTATTAATCGCCGCACGGCTCATGCCAAGCGTTTCACCGAGTTGCTCACCCGAGTGAAATTCACCATCGGCCAGGATATCGATTAATTTAAGCGGTACGCTATGATCCTTCATGAGATGACCTCTACAGCGTAACATTCACCCTGAGCCTGAATGAAACGAACTTCTGGCTCCAGCCAGACATTAAATTTTTCACCTACCCGGGTACGTACCTTTTTTGCCAGCGCGACAATGTCGTCGGGTGTGGCATTTTCAGCATTGATTAACACTAATGCCTGCTGCTGATGCACTGCCGCACCGCCAATTCGGCTGCCTTTAAGCTGGCATTGATCGATGAGCCAGCCTGCAGCCAGTTTAATATCACCCGTAGGCTGGGGATAATGTGGCATCGCTGGGTACTCATTTAACAGCACAGCCGCCTGCTGGCCGGTTATCACGGGATTTTTAAAAAAACTGCCCACGTTACCGGTTATTTTCGGATCCGGTAATTTACTCTGTCGCATATGACAGACCGCATGAAAAACATCCCAGGCATTTGCCGTGGCAGGGTTTAGCGTTTTTAAATCACCGTAGGTCAGGACAGGCTGCCAGTGTTTTTTCAATGAAAATCCGACAGCGATAATCGTGTAGCCTGACTGATACTGATGTTTGAAAATACTGTCGCGATAACCAAACTGGCAATCGTCACGGCTCAAACGCTGTGTGAGACCGGTATGCAGATTGAGTACATCGACGTATTCACATACATCTTTTAACTCAACGCCATAGGCACCGATATTTTGTATGGGCGCTGATCCTACCATTCCAGGAATGAGTGCCAGATTTTCCAGACCCGAAATCCCTTTTTCCAGGGTAGTTTTTACCAGTTGGTGCCAGTTCTCGCCCGCGCCAACGTGCAGTTTCCAGTGCTCAGTCTCATCAAGGATTTCAACCCCTGCAATGCGGTTGATCACCACCACGCCTGCAAAGTCTTCAAGGAAGAGCACGTTGCTGCCTTCCCCGAGGATCAGAAAAGGTTGCTGGCTACGCTGGCTCATTTGCCAGGCTGAAAGTATGACTTCCGGCGATTCGGCGACAATACGTGTTTTTGCGCTGACATCAAGCCCCAGCGTGTTGTCGGCTTTTAATGAGATATACGAACTGGACATGATACGGCCTTAACGGGTTAATCTGCCGGTAGTTTACCGCATCACAACGGTAATGCGGGGGAATTTGCATGCAATGAAAGGCTTTCAACGATTTTGCGGCCCCTGAAAATCCTGATAGCGACAGTAATAAAGTGATGGGTGGATACCGGAAGGCTGGCGGGTAACGATTTTCACAGCTTTGTTTCAGATGATGCTCAGAATGACTCAGTGCGGGGGATGGTTAAGGCACCAGGAGCGGCGTTGCAGACCCGCGGTTGTATCGGGGTCATGATGAGACGGAATATGACGGGGGGTTATCCGGCAGAACGCAGACGTAAAAAAGCCCTGAACGTCAGTTCAGGGCTTCTTCACTTGTTTGATGCCTGGCAGTTCCCTACTCTCGCATGGGGAGACCCCACACTACCATCGGCGCTACGGCGTTTCACTTCTGAGTTCGGCATGGGGTCAGGTGGGACCACCGCGCTACAGCCGCCAGGCAAATCTTGGTGCACTGTCCTGTGTCTTTTGTGCTGATGCTGTGTTGTCTTCCCTCGCGCCACTCAGTCACATACCCACGTATGCTCCTTCGTAACGCCTCAGTCGACGCCTTGCCTCAGCGCAAAATCCGTCGGACTCACGTCCGCAGGACACCGCTAATTCTTTATCCGGGAAACAATGCTGAAAATTCTCTGTCTCTCAACCAAAACGCCTCTGGCGTTGTAAGGTTAAGCCTCACGGGTCATTAGTACCGGTAAGCTCAACGCATCGCTGCGCTTACACACCCGGCCTATCAACGTCGTCGTCTTCAACGTCCCTTCAGGAGCCTTAAAGGCTCAGGGAGAACTCATCTCGGGGCAAGTTTCGTGCTTAGATGCTTTCAGCACTTATCTTTTCCGCACTTAGCTACCGGGCAGTGCCACTGGCGTGACAACCCGGACACCAGCGGTGCGTTCACTCCGGTCCTCTCGTACTAGGAGCAACCCCCCTCAATTCTCCAGCGCCCACGGCAGATAGGGACCGAACTGTCTCACGACGTTCTAAACCCAGCTCGCGTACCACTTTAAACGGCGAACAGCCGTACCCTTGGGACCTACTTCAGCCCCAGGATGTGATGAGCCGACATCGAGGTGCCAAACACCGCCGTCGATATGAACTCTTGGGCGGTATCAGCCTGTTATCCCCGGAGTACCTTTTATCCGTTGAGCGATGGCCCTTCCATTCAGAACCACCGGATCACTATGACCTGCTTTCGCACCTGCTCGAGCCGTCACTCTCGCAGTCAAGCTGGCTTATGCCATTGCACTAACCTCCTGATGTCCGACCAGGATTAGCCAACCTTCGTGCTCCTCCGTTACGCTTTGGGAGGAGACCGCCCCAGTCAAACTACCCACCAGACACTGTCCGCAGCCCGGATCACGGGCCTACGTTAGAACACCAAACATTAAAGGGTGGTATTTCAAGGTTGGCTCCACGCAGACTGGCGTCCACGCTTCAAAGCCTCCCACCTATCCTACACATCAAGGCTCAGTGTTCAGTGTCAAGCTGTAGTAAAGGTTCACGGGGTCTTTCCGTCTTGCCGCGGGTACACTGCATCTTCACAGCGATTTCAATTTCACTGAGTCTCGGGTGGAGACAGCCTGGCCATCATTACGCCATTCGTGCAGGTCGGAACTTACCCGACAAGGAATTTCGCTACCTTAGGACCGTTATAGTTACGGCCGCCGTTTACCGGGGCTTCGATCAAGAGCTTCTCCTTACGGATAACCCCATCAATTAACCTTCCGGCACCGGGCAGGCGTCACACCGTATACGTCCACTTTCGTGTTTGCACAGTGCTGTGTTTTTAATAAACAGTTGCAGCCAGCTGGTATCTTCGACTGCCTTCAGCTCCACCCGCGAGGGGTTTCACCTACCGACAGCGTGCCTTCTCCCGAAGTTACGGCACCATTTTGCCTAGTTCCTTCACCCGAGTTCTCTCAAGCGCCTGGGTATTCTCTACCTGACCACCTGTGTCGGTTTGGGGTACGATTTTGTGTTACCTGATGCTTAGAGGCTTTTCCTGGAAGCAGGGCATTTATCACTTCAGCACCGTAGTGCCTCGTCGTCACGCCTCAGTGTAAAGTGAACCGGATTTGCCTGGAACACACACCTACACGCTTAAACCGGGACAACCGTCGCCCGGCCGATATAGCCTTCTCCGTCCCCCCTTCGCAGTAACACCAAGTACAGGAATATTAACCTGTTTCCCATCGACTACGCCTTTCGGCCTCGCCTTAGGGGTCGACTCACCCTGCTCCGATTAACGTTGAACAGGAACCCTTGGTCTTCCGGCGACAAGGTTTTTCACCTTGTTTATCGTTACTTATGTCAGCATTCGCACTTCTGATACCTCCAGCAGCCCTCACAGGCCACCTTCGACGGCTTACAGAACGCTCCCCTACCCAACAACACATAGTGTCGCTGCCGCAGCTTCGGTGCATGGTTTAGCCCCGTTACATCTTCCGCGCAGGCCGACTCGACCAGTGAGCTATTACGCTTTCTTTAAATGATGGCTGCTTCTAAGCCAACATCCTGGCTGTCTGGGCCTTCCCACATCGTTTCCCACTTAACCATGACTTTGGGACCTTAGCTGGCGGTCTGGGTTGTTTCCCTCTTCACGACGGACGTTAGCACCCGCCGTGTGTCTCCCGTGATAACATTCTCCGGTATTCGCAGTTTGCATCGGGTTGGTAAGCCGGGATGGCCCCCTAGCCGAAACAGTGCTCTACCCCCGGAGATGAGTTCACGAGGCGCTACCTAAATAGCTTTCGGGGAGAACCAGCTATCTCCCGGTTTGATTGGCCTTTCACCCCCAGCCACAGGTCATCCGCTAATTTTTCAACATTAGTCGGTTCGGTCCTCCAGTTAGTGTTACCCAACCTTCAACCTGCCCATGGCTAGATCACCGGGTTTCGGGTCTATACCCTGCAACTTAACGCCCAGTTAAGACTCGGTTTCCCTGCGGCTCCCCTATACGGTTAACCTTGCTACAGAATATAAGTCGCTGACCCATTATACAAAAGGTACGCAGTCACACCACGAAGGTGCTCCCACTGCTTGTACGTACACGGTTTCAGGTTCTGTTTCACTCCCCTCGCCGGGGTTCTTTTCGCCTTTCCCTCACGGTACTGGTTCACTATCGGTCAGTCAGGAGTATTTAGCCTTGGAGGATGGTCCCCCCATATTCAGACAGGATACCACGTGTCCCGCCTTACTCATCGAACTCACAGCCTGTGCACCTTTGTGTACGGGAGTATCACCCTGTACCCTGCGACTTTCCAGACGCTTCCACTGATGCACAAGCTGATGATGGTTCTGGGCTCCTCCCCGTTCGCTCGCCGCTACTGGGGGAATCTCGGTTGATTTCTTTTCCTCGGGGTACTTAGATGTTTCAGTTCCCCCGGTTCGCCTCATACAGCTATGTATTCACTGCATGATAGTGTGACGAATCACACTGGGTTTCCCCATTCGGGTATCGCCGGTTGTAGCGGTTCATATCACCTTACCGGCGCTTATCGCAGATTAGCACGCCCTTCATCGCCTCTGACTGCCAGGGCATCCACCGTGTACGCTTAGTCGCTTAACCTCACAACCCACAGGCGTTTTACGCCGCGTGTCATGAGCTTTTGAGAGACTCGAACACATTGTCATCATTCTTTATTACGGAAGAGTGCGACCCTGTGTCGTTTCAAATTTTCAGCTTGTTCCGGATTGTTAAAGAGCAGAATACTTCGCAGCACACCGTTGCCGGTACGCTCTGAAGTATTTTCAGAAAAAAATACAGTAGTGAGTATGGTGGAGCTAAGCGGGATCGAACCGCTGACCTCCTGCGTGCAAGGCAGGCGCTCTCCCAGCTGAGCTATAGCCCCATACAGTTACTGCAGAGACCACTACCACCACTCAACCGCGTGCACTTCGTGAGAAATGCACTTCGTGCTCAGGCAAGGCGTGTGTCCGCGAAGCATAGTGAACTATGCGAGCCGGAGACATAACGCAGCATGAGTGCGAAGTTGGTAGGCCTGAGTGGACTTGAACCACCGACCTCACCCTTATCAGGGGTGCGCTCTAACCACCTGAGCTACAAGCCTGTAGAGGTTTTTTCTGCTCGTGACTTTCTATCAGACAATCTGTGTGAGCACTTCGCGGGAAAGTATCTTCAGGTAAGGAGGTGATCCAACCGCAGGTTCCCCTACGGTTACCTTGTTACGACTTCACCCCAGTCATGAATCACAAAGTGGTAAGCGCCCTCCCGAAGGTTAAGCTACCTACTTCTTTTGCAACCCACTCCCATGGTGTGACGGGCGGTGTGTACAAGGCCCGGGAACGTATTCACCGTGGCATTCTGATCCACGATTACTAGCGATTCCGACTTCACGGAGTCGAGTTGCAGACTCCGATCCGGACTACGACGCACTTTATGAGGTCCGCTTGCTCTCGCGAGGTCGCTTCTCTTTGTATGCGCCATTGTAGCACGTGTGTAGCCCTACTCGTAAGGGCCATGATGACTTGACGTCATCCCCACCTTCCTCCGGTTTATCACCGGCAGTCTCCTTTGAGTTCCCGACCGAATCGCTGGCAACAAAGGATAAGGGTTGCGCTCGTTGCGGGACTTAACCCAACATTTCACAACACGAGCTGACGACAGCCATGCAGCACCTGTCTCACGGTTCCCGAAGGCACTAAGGCATCTCTGCCGAATTCCGTGGATGTCAAGAGTAGGTAAGGTTCTTCGCGTTGCATCGAATTAAACCACATGCTCCACCGCTTGTGCGGGCCCCCGTCAATTCATTTGAGTTTTAACCTTGCGGCCGTACTCCCCAGGCGGTCGACTTAACGCGTTAGCTCCGGAAGCCACTCCTCAAGGGAACAACCTCCAAGTCGACATCGTTTACGGCGTGGACTACCAGGGTATCTAATCCTGTTTGCTCCCCACGCTTTCGCACCTGAGCGTCAGTCTTCGTCCAGGGGGCCGCCTTCGCCACCGGTATTCCTCCAGATCTCTACGCATTTCACCGCTACACCTGGAATTCTACCCCCCTCTACGAGACTCAAGCCTGCCAGTTTCAAATGCAGTTCCCAGGTTAAGCCCGGGGATTTCACATCTGACTTAACAGACCGCCTGCGTGCGCTTTACGCCCAGTAATTCCGATTAACGCTTGCACCCTCCGTATTACCGCGGCTGCTGGCACGGAGTTAGCCGGTGCTTCTTCTGCGGGTAACGTCAATCGACAAGGTTATTAACCTTATCGCCTTCCTCCCCGCTGAAAGTACTTTACAACCCGAAGGCCTTCTTCATACACGCGGCATGGCTGCATCAGGCTTGCGCCCATTGTGCAATATTCCCCACTGCTGCCTCCCGTAGGAGTCTGGACCGTGTCTCAGTTCCAGTGTGGCTGGTCATCCTCTCAGACCAGCTAGGGATCGTCGCCTAGGTGGGCCGTTACCCCGCCTACTAGCTAATCCCATCTGGGTTCATCCGATAGTGAGAGGCCCGAAGGTCCCCCTCTTTGGTCTTGCGACGTTATGCGGTATTAGCCACCGTTTCCAGTGGTTATCCCCCTCTATCGGGCAGATCCCCAGACATTACTCACCCGTCCGCCACTCGTCACCCGAGGAGCAAGCTCCTCTGTGCTACCGTCCGACTTGCATGTGTTAGGCCTGCCGCCAGCGTTCAATCTGAGCCATGATCAAACTCTTCAATTTAAAGTTTGATTTGCTGAAACCAGTTCAGCGATGCTCAAGGAAAACGTCGTAATGAATTTATTACGTGTTCACTCTTAAGACTTGATATTTTTTACGTCCGGAGACGCTGATATCAATCCTGCGAGTGCCCACACAGATTGTCTGATAAATTGTTAAAGAGCAGTGCGAACAGCGGGTTAACCGTCTGTCGCGAGGTGGCGTATATTACGCTTTCCTCCTTCAGAGTCAACCTCTTTTTTCAGAAGTTTTTCTCCGGCGGTTCAGTCTCCTGAACCCTCTCAACACCGCATTCCGTAAGCCGTTGTGCCGTGTCGATGGAGGCGCATTATAGGGAGTTCGCGCGGCCTGACAAGGGTTAATTGCAAAAAGATTACTGTTCGTCTCAAATTTCGCCAAATCGCGTTATTTCAGTACGATTTGCCTGGTAACTGTGCAAAATCCCTGGCAAAACGCTGCACATGTTGCCAGTCCGTGTATTCCACTTCTTTAGATGCATCCGTTTCCCCGCCGGTCATCCGCATAATGAATTGAATCATGACCCGGTCAAACCAGCGATAGCGCGGATAATAGAGTGCGCCAGCAAAGACGGCGCAGCAATCAGGCTGCCAGGGCGACTGTGCTAAAAACTTGGCGGTATAAGCATTCGTCTCCGGCGAGCGCTTCTCAGGCTTGCGCGCCGTCAGGTTAACAGAAAAAAAGCCGCTTACGCGCTGCTGCAGTGCAGGCAGGTTGTGCTTAACAAATTCGTTTACGACAGGCTGGAAATGACCATAGCGGATTGAAGCACCAATCAACACCCGATCGTACTGCTGCCAGTCGAGTGTCTTTGCATCCTGGATATTGATGACATCGCAAGATTGCTGGCCCTTAATCTCATCAGCAATAGCCGAGGCTATTTTTTGCGTCTGACCATCGCGGGTGGAAAAGAGAATTAACGCTTTCATTAGGATCATCCTTATTCGTTATTCCCGCCAGAAGGTCGGCGTGAACAACACCAGCAACGTGAAAACCTCAAGGCGACCAAACAGCATAGTAGAAATCAAAATCCACTTAGCTACATCGTTCATTGAGGTGAAGTTATCGGCAACCACGCCCAGGCCCGGGCCAAGATTGTTTAACGTTGCCGCAACCGCAGCAAACGCAGAAAAATCATCAACGCCGGTGGCAATAATCGCCAGCATGCTGATCAGGAACACCAGTGCATAAGCCGAAAAGAATCCCCATACGGCTTCAAGAATGCGTTCTGGCAGCGCACGATTGCCCAGTTTAATGGTGTAAACCGCATTGGGATGGACAAGGCGCTTAAGTTCACGATTACCCTGTTTGCACAGCAGCAGAATACGAATCACTTTTAAACCGCCGCCGGTTGAACCCGCACAGCCGCCAATAAATGCAGAACACAACAGCAGCACCGGAAGAAACAGCGGCCAACGCGCGATACTGTCCGTGGTGAATCCGGCAGTGGTTGCCATAGAGACCACCTGAAAAAAAGCCTGGTTCAGCGTTTGCCAGCCGCTGTCATACACATTGTGGAGCCACAGGACGATGGTGCAAATCAGCACCAGCGTCAGTTGCACCCCGATAAACATCCGGAACTCGGGATCGCGCCAGTAGGCTCGCAGATTGCGGTTACTCAGTAATGAAAAGTGCAGACCGTAGTTACAGCCGGATATCAGCAGGAACACCGCAACGATCGTGTTGATGGTCCCACTCTGGAAATAGCCGATGCTGGCATCATGTGTTGAAAAACCGCCAATAGCGATAGTGGAAAAACTGTGGCCGATTGCGTCAAAGGCTGGCATCCCGGCAAACCACAGGGCCAGCGCGCAGGCAATCGTCAGCAACACATAGATGAGCCAGAGCGTCTTGGCCGTTTCCGCAATGCGCGGGCGCATTTTGTTGTCTTTCAATGGGCCAGGCATTTCAGCACGATACAACTGCATGCCACCTACACCCAGAATCGGCAGGATAGCCACGGCCAGCACAATGATCCCCATACCGCCAAGCCACTGCAGCATCTGGCGATAGAACAAAATGGCCTTGGGCAAGGAGTCCAGCCCCACCAGCGTGGTCGCGCCCGTGGTTGTTAATCCGGAAAAGGATTCAAAAAAGGCATCCGTAACGGACAGGTGCGGCTGTTCGGCAAAGATAAAGGGCATGGCACCGACGCTGCCCAGCACGGTCCAGAACAATACGACTATCAGAAACCCTTCGCGCGGCTTGAGTTCCGTTTTCTTCTTGCGATTTGGCCACCACAGTAATGAACCAATCACCAGGGCCATCATAAACGTCTGGCTGAAGGCACGTCCGGCGCCATCGCGGTAAATCAATGCAACGAGACCAGGTAAAATCATCGTTACCGAGAAGAGGATCACCAACAGACCGACAATGCGGGTAATGGCGCGAAAGTGCATTAAGCCGTTCCTTTAATCAAAGAGAAAAACATCATGGTGTAAGCGGAAGAAGTGTTAACGCACCCCGGCTGAAGTCTGACAGATTTTGCTTGAATCCATCAATTTGTCCATAAGGCAGCGCCAGTGTCAGAAAGATACGATCAAGATATTCACTTTCTGTGATGCTGCCGTCGAAGCGTTGCACCAGACGCTCAATATCACTGAGCTGCGCGTATTCACACTGCAGGGTGAAGTGTTTAACGGGCACCTTCCGCTGACGCGCCAGCTGCTTTAATCCCTGCTGAACACCGCCGCCATAGGCTTTCACCAGACCGCCGGTGCCCAACATGATGCCGCCGTAGTACCGCACGACTACTGCCGTAATCTCTCCGACATCAGCGCCCATTAGCTGCGCGAGCATGGGTTTACCTGCCGTACCGGAAGGCTCACCATCATCGGAAAAGCCCAACTGCTGTGAGTCGTTGGGCGCACCCGCTACCCAGGCCCAGCAATGATGACGGGCAGTGGGATGATCCTGCTTTACCTGCTGGACGAAAGCCCGCGCCGCGTCCACGCCACAGGTGTGAGCCAGCAGCGTAATAAACCGGCTTTTTTTTATCGTCTCCTCGCTGACGCTGAGCGCCTGCGCAGGAATATCAAACGCCTCCATCAGGCAAGATGCAGGTCGCGCGTCATGTTCTCAACGCGGTTAGCATGAATAATCACATTATCTTCAATGCGAATACCGCCATAAGGCTTAAGCGCATCCAGTGCCTGCCAGTTAAAGTGCGCGCTGAATTTGCCTTCTCGCAGCGGGGCCAGCAGTGAATCGATAATATAGAAGCCTGGCTCGATGGTTAACACCATCCCAGGCTGGATAACCCGGGTGCAGCGCAGATAAGGATATTGCTCTGGCGCGGCCAGGTGCGTACCGGTTTCATCCTGCATAAAGCCCGCAACATCGTGGACCTGCAAGCCCAGCGGATGGCCTAAACCGTGTGGCATAAAGGGGCCGATCAAATCCTCGGCTACCAGCGCCTCTTCGCTTATCCCGTGCACCAAATCAAATTTAGTCAGCAATTTTGCAATACGTTGATGCATTTGCAGATGATAATCGGTGTAGCGCACGCCCGCTTTCAGCGTAGCAATCAACGCCAGCTCTTCCGCGTTCATCGCCTCAACCATTTTGGCATACAGCGTGCCGCTTTGTGCGGCATAACTGCGCGTCAGATCGGCGGCATAGCCTTGATATTCCGCTCCGGCATCAATCAAAAAACTGTAACGCTTAGCCGGTGGCTGATGGTCCAGTTTGGTGTAGTGCAACACGGCGGCATGTTCATTCAGGGCGATGATATTGCCATAGGGCACATCGGTATCGCGATGTCCGGTTGCTGTCAGGTAAGCCTGATTAATATCAAATTCACTCAGGCCGGCAGAAAAGGCTTCTTTCGCCGCACGATGCCCGGCCACGGCAATTTTTTGCGCCTGACGCATACAGCTGAGCTCGTAGTCGGTTTTTATGCTGCGATGGTAATGCAGGAAATCGATCACGCCTTTTGGATTAATATTTCCCGCCTTAATCCCTACTTGCGCCGCACGTTCGATCACCGGGCCAATGTAGGCGACGTTTTCACGTTGGGCTGGCAGAAGATCGCCGATGGCATTCGCGTTTGCCAGGCCGATAATCTCAACGTCATCGGTCCAGAAACTGTGCGGAAGTGGTTCAACGTTATGCCAGTAGTCCACCGGAGAGTAAAACCACAATTTCGGTTTGTTCACACCGTCAATCCACAACCAACAGTTTGGCACCTGGGTTACGGGCACCCAGGCCTTAAATTGCGGGTTAACCTTAAACGGATAAGTATGATCATCCAGAAACACGGTGAGTAATTCGCCGGAATGGATCAGCATGGCATCCAGTTTATGACGTGCTAATACCTGCTGAGCACGTTGTTGCAAAGTCGTGATATGCGCGTGATACAAGCTCTTAAGTGAATCCATTGCCGCCTCTCCAGTGTCCGGAAAAGCCGCAGTTTATCACAGCCGAAATACGGATGCCGGGTTCCACGTGGCTGTGATCTTGTTAGCAAATAAACAAAGAGCTGTTTGCAAAAAATTAACATCACTCCCAAACTCACGATCATCTGGTATGACCAGATCACCTTTCGCGGTTTCAGGAGACGTACATGCTCTACCAAGGCGCTAACCTCACTCTTAATCAGTTGGACGACGGCATTGTCGAGCTGGTGTTTGATGCCCCCGGCTCCGTTAACAAGCTGGATACACAAACCGTTGCCAGCCTCGGCGAAGCGATTGCTGTGCTGGAGCAACACGCCAATCTGCGCGGCGTGCTGCTGAGTTCAGCCAAACCCGCCTTTATCGTTGGGGCTGACATCACCGAATTCCTTGCGCTTTTTGACGCGCCAACGGAAAAGCTGAGCCAGTGGCTGACGTTTGCCAACAGCATTTTTAATCGTCTGGAAGATTTACCCGTTCCCACCATCGCCGCGATCGATGGCTACGCGCTGGGCGGTGGTTGTGAATGTGTTCTGGCGACGGACTTACGGGTTGCCACGCCGACCGCTCGCCTGGGCTTACCTGAAACCAAACTGGGCATCATGCCGGGTTTTGGCGGCAGCGTTCGCCTGCCCCGTCTGTTGGGTGCTGACAGCGCGCTGGAAATCATTGCAGCGGGTAAAGATATTGATGGTATGGCCGCGCTCAGGCTTGGCCTGGTCGATGCGGTTGTCAGCCCAGATAAGCTGCGTGATGCCGCATTGACCATGCTGAAAGCAGCCGCCAACGACGGCAGCTGGCAGGCACGTCGTGCGCCTAAATTAGCACCGTTAAAACTCAGCCCTGTTGAAGCCGCAATGAGTTTTACGATCGCTAAAGGCATGGTCATGCAAACGGCCGGAAAACATTATCCTGCGCCGCTCACCGCCGTGAAGACGATCGAGGCCGCAGCCGCATTAGGCCGTGACGATGCGTTAAAACTGGAAACGGCGGCGTTTGTTCCGCTGGCGCAATCGGATGTGGCTCGCGCGCTCGTCGGAATCTTCCTTAACGATCAGTACATTAAAGGTCTGGCAAAAAAACGCAGCAGCGAAAATGGTGCGCCGAAGCAGGCTGCCGTGCTGGGCGCCGGGATTATGGGTGGCGGTATCAGCTATCAGTCGGCGTGGAAAGGTGTGCCGGTCAAGATGAAGGATATTCATCCGCAGGCGCTGGCCCTGGGCATGAACGAAGCCAGTAAGCTTCTGAACAAGCAGCTGGAGCGAGGTAATATAGACGGGAATAAGCTGGCTGCCGTCATTGCCACTATTCAACCCACGCTGGATTATGCTGGATTCGATCAGGCAGATGTTGTGGTCGAAGCGGTAGTCGAAAATCCTCAGATCAAAGCCAGCGTGCTGGCTGAAACAGAAAAACATATGCGCAGTGATGCCATCCTGGCCTCGAATACCTCTACGATCCCCATCAGCCAACTGGCGCAGGCACTGCAGCGTCCCGAAAACTTCTGCGGTATGCACTTCTTTAATCCGGTTCCCCGTATGCCGCTGGTTGAAGTGGTTCGCGGAGAGAAAACCAGTGAAGCGACGTTGGGTAAAGTCGTGGCATGGGCCAGCAAGATGGGCAAAACCCCTGTCGTGGTGAATGACTGCCCAGGCTTCTTCGTAAACCGTGTTCTGTTCCCTTACTTTGCCGCGTTCGGCATGTTGTTGCGCGATGGTGCGGATTTCCGCCAAATCGATAAAGTGATGGAAAAACAGTTTGGCTGGCCGATGGGCCCTTCCTGGCTGCTGGATGTCGTGGGGATTGATACCGCACATCATGCGCAAAGCGTGATGGCGGATGGTTTCCCGCAGCGTATGAAAAAGGACTATCGCGACGCTATTGATATTCTGTTTGAAGCAAAACGCTTTGGTCAGAAAAATGGTAAAGGCTTCTGGCGTTGGGAAGAAGACAAGAAAGGCAAACCTAAAAAAGTCTCTGATCCCGAGGTCGATGCGCTGCTTGAACCTGCCTGCCAGCCTAAACGGATCTTCAGTGATGAAGAAATCCTGAACCGCATGATGCTGCCAATGCTTAATGAAGTTGTCCGCTGTCTGGAAGAGAAGATTATTGCTTCACCTGCCGAGGCAGACATGGCGCTGGTGTACGGCCTGGGATTCCCGCCATTCCGTGGTGGGGCTTTCCGTTATCTCGACACGCTGGGGAACAGTAATGTCGTGGATCAGGCGAAACGCTACACGGCACTGGGCGGCCTGTATGAGCTGCCTGCCCTGCTGTCAGAAAAAGCGCGCCAACATGAAAGCTGGTATCCCGCCGTCAAACCGATTGATGAAGCCGCGTTCAGAAGCGCCTGAGGTGATAAAAAATGGAAAATGTAGTCATTATTGACGCAGTGCGCACGCCAATGGGCCGCTCGAAAGGCGGTGCCTTTCGTCACGTACGTGCTGAAGACCTGTCAGCGCACGTTATGCGTGAACTGCTGAGTCGGCATCCGGCAGTCAATGCTGCCACCCTGGATGACATTGTCTGGGGCTGCGTACAGCAAACGCTGGAGCAAGGCTTTAATATTGCCCGCAACGCCGCGCTGCTGGCCGAAATCCCGCATGTCGTACCCGCCACAACGGTCAACCGTCTGTGTGGATCATCAATGCAGGCCCTACACGATGCCGCACGCGCTATTATGGTGGGAGATGCACATGCCTGTTTGATTGGTGGTGTGGAGCACATGGGACATGTACCCATGAACCATGGCGTAGATTTTCATCCCGGCTTAGGGCGTACCGTTGCGAAAGCGGCAGGGATGATGGGATTGACCGCAGAGATGCTGGCGCGCATGCACCACATCAGCCGCGAGCAGCAGGATGCATTCGCTTTGCGTTCCCATCACCGTGCATGGCAGGCGACACAGCGCGGCGATTTCGCAAATGAAATTGTTGCAATACACGGCCACGACGCCGAAGGCGTGCTGAAACGCTACGACTTTGATGAAGTGATCCGTGAAGATACCAGCCTGGAAGGGCTTGCGGCTCTTCGACCTGCATTTGATCCCGTGACCGGGACGGTCACTGCAGGCACATCCTCGGCCCTGTCAGATGGGGCCGCCGCCATGCTGATTATGAGTGAAAGCCGCGCACGGGAGCTGGGCCTGAAACCCCGCGCCCGTATTAAAAGTATGGCGGTGGTGGGCTGCGATCCCTCAATCATGGGCTACGGTCCGGTGCCCGCCAGCAAGCTGGCGTTGAAACGCGCTGGGCTAAGCGTGAACGACATTGACATCTTCGAGCTCAACGAAGCCTTTGCAGCGCAGGTTCTGCCCTGCATTAAGGACTTGGGACTGTCAGACAAACTGGATGACAAGGTCAACTTAAATGGCGGCGCCATTGCATTGGGTCATCCACTGGGCTGTTCAGGCGCACGCATCATTACGACGTTGCTAAATATTATGGAACGCCGCGATGCGCAGTTTGGCCTGGCGTCAATGTGTATTGGCCTGGGTCAGGGCATCGCAACCGTTATCGAACGCGTTTGATACGTTGGGACGTTATTGTGGGATTTACCCGCCTGTCAGGGGCGGGTTTTTTCTTGCTGCATGAAATCAGATAAAGGCAAAGGCATCGCCATACATTTGTGATTCCACTGCGCCACGCTCAGAACAGAAGCGATCGCGCGCAATTTTTGCCATTTCAAAGCGCCCGGCGATATAAATCTCATGCTCACTCAGCGTAGTAAAGTCCTGCATGACGGCCGTTAATACGGTGCCGGAACGACCCTGCCAGCCTGCTTCAGGCTGTTCTACTACCGGAATTACTTTGAGATTAGGATGCTTAATGGCCAGCGCGTCCAGTTCATCCATATCGTACAGGTGTTTCAGCTCACGACCGCCCCAGTAAATCGCAATATCCCGGTCTGGCTGTTGGGCAAGCGCCGTCAGTAAGATGGAGCGCGCATAGGAAAAGCCCGTGCCGCCCGCAATCAGGATTAACGGTTTGTCACTCTCTTCACGCAACCATGCGTCGCCGTGGGGAATATCAACAACGATATGCCCGTCTTGCTGAATGCGATCCATCACGGCCATCGCATACAGGTTAAGCTCCGACGCGCCGATGTGCAGCTCAATGATTTCGGTTTCCATTGGCGTAGAGGCTACAGAAAACGGACGCTTGTCGCGCTCATCCATCACTACCATAAGATACTGTCCTGCACGAAAGCTAAATTCCGCTTCCGGAATCAGGCGAACGCGATACACCGTGTCGGTAATCGCTTCAACTGAAGTTACTTTACAGCTTAACGTTGTCATGCGTTCCCTCTGTCGGGTCGTCTTTATGGTTATTGCGCGCCATCAACGCTGTGATGGCTGTTTAAAAATACCGAGGTCATCCCAGATAGCGTCGATACGCGCAGTGACTGCCGGATCTTTAACAATCGGCGTGCCCCACTCTCGTTGTGTCTCGCCCGGCCATTTATTTGTCGCATCCAGGCCCATTTTAGAACCCAGTCCTGACACCGGTGACGCAAAATCAAGATAATCGATTGGCGTGTTTTCTACCAATACGGTATCGCGTGCCGGGTCCATACGCGTAGTAATTGCCCAGATGACGTCGTTCCAGTCACGGGCATTAACATCGTCGTCACACACAATAACAAATTTGGTGTACATGAACTGTCTAAGAAACGACCAAACGCCAAACATTACGCGCTTGGCATGACCGGCATACTGTTTTTTAATCGTGACAACCGCCAGCCGGTAGGAGCATCCTTCGGGTGGTAAATAAAAGTCGACGATTTCCGGGAACTGCTTAATCAGAATCGGTACCAGCACTTCATTTAACGCCACGCCAAGGACGGCTGGCTCATCTGGCGGACGTCCGGTGTAGGTCGAGTGATAAACAGGCTGATGCCGCTGAGTAATATGCGTTACGGTAAAAACCGGGAAGCTGTCGACTTCATTATAGTAGCCCGTATGGTCGCCATAGGGACCTTCGGGGGCCATATCGCCGGGTTCAATGTAGCCTTCCAGCACGATTTCCGCGCTGGCAGGCACTTCCAGATCGTTGGAAATACATCTGACCACTTCGGTTTTATTGCCCCGCAGCAGGCCGGCAAAGGCATATTCTGACAGCGTGTCCGGTACCGGGGTCACCGCGCCAAGAATTGTCGCCGGATCGGCACCCAGCGCAACAGATACCGGGAAACGCTCGCCAGGATGGGCTTTCGTCCACTCCAGATAATCAAGTGCCCCGCCGCGATGAGAAAGCCAGCGCATGATAAGACGGTTTTTATCAATCACCTGCTGGCGATAAATGCCCAGGTTTTGTCGCTCTTTATGCGGACCGCGGGTTACCGTGAGTCCCCAGGTAATCAAGGGTGCTGCATCGCCTGGCCAGCATTTCATTACGGGAATCCGCGTCAGATCGACCTCATCGCCGCTGAAGACCTCTTCCTGACAGGGCGCATTACGTAACCTTTTGGTCGGCATATTCAGCACCTGCTTAAACTGCGGCATTTTGCTGAACAGGTCACGGAAGCCTTTTGGCGGCTCGGGTTCTTTGAGAAAGGCCAGCAATTCGCCCACTTCTCGCAGTGCGCTGACCTCTTCCTGCCCCATCCCCATCGCCACGCGCTTTGGCGTGCCAAACAGGTTGCACAGAACGGGCATGTCGTAACCCTTAGGGTTCTCAAACAGTAATGCCGGGCCGCCTGCACGTAAGGTGCGGTCAGCAATTTCCGTCATTTCCAGTTCGGGGTCGATCTCGTGCGATATACGCTTAAGTTCACCACGCTGTTCAAGCAGCGCAATAAAGTCTCTTAAATCCTGATATTTCATGCGGCTTCAACTTTCCGGCCAGAGTGAATGGGCCATTATAGGGCTGATTGTGGGGATGTGTTGAGCTTTATGCGCCCCATCTTATACCTGGCCTGTAACTTACGACAGTCAGGCTGGGTACGGCGATCTTTCTTGTCCCGAGTGTTGCGAATGACTTACGTTTACTCACTTCATGCGGTGGCACTGATCATTCAGAACAATCTTAGTTTATTTTCCAGGCAACGCCGCGTTACAGGCCCCAATGCGCTATAACTCTGGCTGGAGGTTTGCTATTCTTAGCGTCCATTCATTGGGAGCAGTTATGGAATCCTGGTATTTACTCTATTGCAAACGTGGGCAGCTATTGCGTGCGAAAGAGCATCTTGAGCGGCAAGAGGTAAAATGCCTGAGTCCAATGATCGCGATGGAGAAGATCGTGCGCGGTAAGCGGACGACCGTGAATGAGCCGCTGTTTCCAAACTATCTGTTTATCGAATTTGATCCGGAAGCTATTCATACCACGACCATAAGCAGTACGCGTGGCGTCAGCCATTTTGTGCGCTTTGGTACAACACCGGCAACCGTGCCCGCCCTGGTGATTGATGCCTTGCAAACCGACGTCCCCCAGACGTTGCTCGATCCCGAAACGCCGCAAAACGGTGATGAAGTGATCATCACCGAAGGCACGTTCGAGGGCTTACGTGCGATATTCTCTGAGCCGGATGGCGAAGCACGCTCAATTCTGTTGCTGAATCTGCTCAACAAGCAGATCGTACGCAGCGTGGATAACCGTCAGTTCCGCAAAGCCTAAATCAGCCCGAATAGCTTACGCGCATTGTGATCCACCTGACGTGCCAGCATCTCAACATTCTCCCCGCGCCAGTTTGCGACCTGCTGCAGGATATGCGGCAAGAAGCAGGGTTCATTTCGTCTCGACGTGGGGCGGGGACGCATATCACGCGGCAGAAGGTAAGGTGCATCCGTTTCCAGTAGTAACCGCTCTGCCGGAATCAATGGCAGCATCTCACGCAACGCGATACCTCGACGCTCATCACATACCCAGCCCGTAATCCCTACCGACAGCCCCATGTCCAGGCAATCGGTCAGCTCCTCGCGCGTGCCGGTAAAGCAGTGAATCACTGCAGCAGGCAATTTGGGCAGCCAGGGTTCAAGAACTGCCGCAAAGCGCTCGTGGGCTTCCCGGCAGTGAAGAAACACCGGCATATTAAGCTCTGCCGCCAGTGCCAACTGAGCGTCAAACGCATATTCCTGCTGTTCATGAGCTGACAGGTTACGATTAAAATCCAGCCCGCATTCGCCTATTGCCACTACGTCTTTTTTCTCTGCCAGGCGGCGCAGCGTGTTGGCAACGTCCGCTGACCATTCGCTGGCATGATGTGGATGCACGCCAGCAGTTGACCAACAATAATTCTGATGAGCCTCAGCCAGTTTCTGCGCCTGCTGACTTTCGAGTGCGTTGGTGCCGGTAATCAACATGCCGGTGACGCCCGCTTCGCGCGCGCGTGAGATCACCTTTTCCCGATCGGAGGCGAACTGCGTGCTGGTCAGGTTTACACCGATATCAAACATATTTTTTCCACTCTTTATCAATAACACCCTAAACAAAAAACCGCCTGGCGGCGGTTTTTGACTTTCCTCTCCCGCCTTGCGGGTTGTGCCCAATCAGACATCAGGAATCGGCGTTATGTTCCTCATCCTCTGCCTGGCGGCCTTTTCCCACATAGTAACGTGAGAAGAATACGCCGACTTCAAACAGGCAGTACATCGGAATAGCGAGCAAAGTTTGGGAAAAAACGTCTGGTGGTGTGAGCAGCATCCCAACAACGAACGCGCCAACCAGAATATAGGGGCGTTTCTTTTTCAAATCGTCGGGGTTGGTAATGCCCGTCCAGCAGAGCAGCACAATCGCGACCGGCACTTCAAATGCCACGCCAAAGGCCATGAACAGCGTCATCACGAAATCAAGATAGTTGGTAATGTCCGTTGCAATAGTGACGCCCTGGGGCGCGGTTTTGGCGAAAAAACCAAAAGCCAGCGGAAAGACGATGAAGTACGCAAAAGCGACGCCCACGTAAAACAGCAACGTACTGGAGAACAGCAGCGGCATGACCAACTTGCGTTCGTGGCGATAGAGGGCTGGCGCGACAAAGGCCCAGACCTGGTAGAGGATAACCGGAACGGCAAGGAATACCGATACGATCATGGTCAGCTTGATCGGGGTAAAAAACGGTGACGCGACATCCGTGGCGATCATGCTGGCGCCTGCGGGCATCTGATTGATTAGCGGCGACGCCACCGCATGGTAGATATCGTTGGCAAAGTAAATCAGCGCCAGAAAGATGACTAACACGGCAACAATACAGTTCAGCAGACGCTTACGCAGCTCAATCAAATGGCTGATCAGGGGTTGGGTATCTTCAACGGCCATTATCGCTCATCACTTGCAGAAGGAGTAGAAACTGAACCTGCCGGCGACACAGCGCTAACGGGCCTAGCCGCGGTTTGCGCATCGGCATGAGCGGGCGACTGTGGCGGTGCACTGGCATGCCCTGAGACAGGTCGCGGCTGATCTGGTGAGGACTCAACGCGGCTGTCGGCCGGTTGAGAAGCCGCAGGTTCAGACGTCGGCAGCGGAGCCTGCACAGGTGCCTGCGCCTGATGTTCGCTGGCGGCAGGTGTAACGGGGTGCAGCGTTTCGGTGGTCGATACAGGGTGAGGAGAATGGATGGTATTGGCTTCGTCTTCGTCTCTTTCGATATCAATGCTCTGCCTGACCGAGCGTTTCATTGAATCAGCCGTTTTCCGCAGCTCTTCCATGGATTCCTTAAGCTCGGGGGACAGTGTGCCCCGGCCGGCTTCTTCCACCTTTTTCAGGCTGTCCTGCAATTCCTGAAGCTTCAGCTCTTGCGCTAACTCACTTTGGACATTGGCGGCCAGCGAACGGATCGCCCGGATCCAACCGACAACCGTCTTGACCGCATGCGGCAGACGTTGCGGGCCAAGAACGATCAGCCCGATCACGAACACCAATACCAATTCACCAAAACCAATATCGAACACGGCTTACACCTGCTTGTCGTTCTTGACGTCATCTTTCTGAACCGACGTTGGCTGTTTATCCGCCAGCGTTTTGGCATGGAAATCAGCATCCTGCTCTTTCGGTTGATCCTTTTTATCGTCTTCGTCGCTCATGGCTTTCTTAAACCCACGGATAGAAGAACCCAAATCCGAACCCAGATTACGTAATTTGTTGGTACCGAACAGAAGAACCACAATCACGGCAATAATCAACAACTGCCAAATACTAATACCGCCCATGAGATAGCCTCGATTTTATTGTTAAAAAATGCGGGGTCACGCACCACGAAACCCGTGTTTATTCGGGCTCGAATCAGCGACATTACCGCGTTTCTGGCGCAGGTGACAATCAGTTTGTCTTACGCCAGCCGATTAACCAACTGACAAAGCCCGCCGCCATTAATGCCGCTGGGAACAGGTCCCACTCAGGCCTGCTGAGGAGCACCGCCGTTCCGCTAATCAACAGCGTCGCGCCTACGCCAAACAGGTAACGCGCCTGCTGCTGACGTGAACGTTGGACACTTAAATCGTTCGCGAGTTTATCCACGCTGAGGCGTAATTGCTTATGCTGCCGCATGCTGTCGTAAAACAATTCTGGCAGTTCTGGCAGTTTTTCTGCCCAGTAAGGGGCTTTTTCCTTTACCGCACGGATAATCGCCGGAATCCCGATTTGATCCTTAATCCAGTCCTCAAGGAAGGGTTTTGCCGTTTTCCAAAGGTCCAGTTGTGGATAGAGCTGGCGACCGATACCTTCAACGTAAAGCAAGGTTTTTTGCAACAGCACCAGCTGCGGCTGGACTTCCATATTGAAGCGACGCGCCGTGTTAAACAGATTCAGCAGCACATGCCCAAACGAGATTTCTGCCAGCGGTTTCTCAAAAATGGGCTCGCATACGGTACGGATAGCGAACTCGAAGTCTTCAACGTTGGTGTCGGCAGGCACCCAGCCCGAATCGACATGCAGTTCCGCCACTTTGCGATAATCACGATTGAAGAAGGCAATAAAGTTCTCAGCCAGATAGCGCTTATCTTCTTTATTCAGCGAACCGACGATGCCGCAGTCAATGCCGATATACTGAGGATCTTCAGGATGATCGTAACTGACAAAAATATTGCCGGGATGCATGTCGGCATGGAAGAAGCTGTCGCGGAAAACCTGGGTAAAGAATACCTGTACACCGCGTTCTGCTAACAGCTTCATGTTGACGCCGTGCTGCTCCAGCGTCGCCACATCAGAGATGGGAATGCCGTAAATGCGCTCCATTACCATCATGGATTCACTACAATAGTCCGAATAGACCTCTGGCACATATAGCATGCGGCTGTTTTCAAAGTTGCGGCGAAGCTGAATGGCATTGGCGGCTTCACGCAACAGGTTTAATTCGTCAAGCAGGGTCTTCTCATAATCCCGTACCACTTCAACCGGGCGCAGACGGCGGCCATCCGGCAGCAGTCGTGGCACCCAGCGGGCAATGCGGTAGATGAGTTTCATGTCCGCTTTGATGACCGGCAGAATATCCGGGCGGATTACCTTGATAACGACGCTCTTGCCATTGGATTTCAGGGTTGCGGTATGTACCTGAGCGATAGAGGCTGAGGCCAGTGGAGTGATATTGAAGTCATCAAACCAGGATTCAATCGGTGCGCCCATTGAGGCTTCAATTTGCGCTTTAGCTTTCACGCCATCGAAAGGCGCAACGCGGTCCTGAAGAATGGCCAGTTCGTCGGCGATTTGCGGCGGGAACAGATCGCGCCGCGTGGACAACATCTGTCCGAACTTGATCCAGACGGGGCCGAGTTGTTCCATGGCCAGACGTAGCCGAATGCCCATCTGCTCGTGCTTGTGCTGGTTAGGGATCCAGAACACGCAACGCCGCCACAGTCGAAGCGGGAGGGTAATACGCATCTGCGGAATCAGTTCATCAAGGCCGTAAGTCAAAAACACCTTAACAATAAAATATAACCGGCGGATCTCTCCAAAACTCATTTCGCCTCCAGCTGTGCCAGACGCGCATCAAGCGCCTCAAGCGAACGTTCCATCGCGCTAACCTCCTCAGAGAACCAGGCAAATTCCAGGGCGCCCGGCGCAACCCGCCACTCTTCGGTTAATGCCTGACCAAGATAGTCCTGACGCCGTTGCGTTTCTGCTTTGAAAAAACGCCACACACGCTGCGCGCCCTGGCTCATCCCCTGAGCGGCGATATCACCGATCCAGGGAGCAAGGTATTCAGCAGGATCCAGCTCGGCCAAATCCATCAGCGCAGAAAAGTGCTGAACCACCTGCAAGTCACCTTCAACCTGCAGCTCACCGCTACGAATCAAGGTCGTCAGCTGCTGGCGATCGCGTAACTTTGGCAGGGACTTAAGCTGGGTAATGACCGTGCAGTCACTGCTGTCCTGCCAGTCACTGAGCACGTCAAGCTGGTGTTCACTGAACACCAGCACCAGCGGCCAGGATAGCTCACTTAAACGCAGCATCAGTACCTTACCGACCAGGCGTTGACGTGCGCTTTTCAGGCTACGATCGCGATACAGTATGCGGTTTAACGCCGTTTCAATACCGGCAGTAATTACAGGTGTTAAGGTCATTGCCATAATGGTTAAAATTTAAACCCACGATGCAGCGCCACAATACCACCCGTCATGTTGGAATAGGTCGTGTTTTCGAATCCCACGTCATTCATCATCGCTTTCAGAGTTTCCTGATCGGGATGCATGCGAATTGACTCAGCAAGGTAGCGATAGCTTTCAGCGTCCTGGGCGACCAGTTGCCCAATACGGGGCAAAATATGGAACGAGTAAGCATCGTAAGCTTTGCTAAGAGGTTCGATAACAGGTTTAGAGAACTCCAGCACCAGTAAGCGTCCACCTGGCTTGAGCACGCGGAACATCGAGGCCAGTGCCTTCTCTTTTTCAGTCACGTTACGCAGACCGAACGAAATAGTGATGCAGTCAAAGTAGTTATCAGGAAACGGCAATGCTTCGGCGTTGGCCTGCACATAGCTGACGTTGCCTACCACGCCCAGATTACGCAGTTTTTCCCGGCCCATTTTCAGCATTGAGCTGTTAATGTCAGCCAACACAACCTGACCGGTTTCACCCACCAGGCGCGAAAATTTCGCGGTAAGATCGCCGGTTCCACCTGCCAGATCCAGCACGCGCTGACCACGGCGCACGCCGCTGCTGTCAATGGTAAAACGCTTCCAGACTCGATGGACGCCAAACGACATTAAATCGTTCATCAGGTCATATTTTGCCGCTACGGAGTGAAACACGTCCGCGACTTTATCGGCTTTCTCGCTTTTGGCGACCGTCTGAAAGCCAAAATGGGTAGTTTCCTGCTGTGATTCATCTGCCATCGGTTTTACCTGCTCCACAAACAATACTCACTGAAGTGTATCAGAGTCATGGAGGTCAGGCACGCTGGCGACCTGCTTATTCGCGGAGGTGCCGAACCTGTTCATGACTTTCGTCTGCGTTGTCCTTGTCATTTTGCTCACTGTCGTGCTCATTCTCAGGCATGGCTTGTTCAACCAGGTGCGGATTAATGGCGCGTTTTACTTCTACACCCAGATCGCGAAAACCTTCAGCCTGGGCGATAAGGTTGCCCCGCCCCTCTGCCAGTTTCTTCATCGCCTCGCGATAGCTGTTCTGCGCTTTATCAAGGCTGTGACCAATCCCGCTCATATCGTCTACAAACAGCCGCATTTTGTCATACAGTCTGGAGGCCCGCTCTGCAATGCGCTGTGCATTTCGACTCTGGTGCTCATAGCGCCAGAGATTATTAATCGTCCGCAGCGCCACCAGCAGCGTAGTCGGGCTGACCAGCATGATGTTCTGCTGCAGGGCTTCACTGATGAGTTCGGGCTGACGATCAATAGCCAACAGGAAGGCCGGCTCAACAGGAATAAACATCAACACATAATCCAGCGAGCGTAAACCGGGCAATTGTTGATAATCTTTGCGGCCCAGCAGGCGAATGTGCCCGCGCATGGCGCTGACATGTTCCTGAATAGCCTGCTCGCGCTCCACATCGTCATCGGCATTAAAATAACGCTCGTAGGCCACCAGCGTCATTTTAGCGTCAATAACCACATCTTTTCCCTGTGGCAGGCGAACAATCACATCCGGCTGCATCCGGCTTTGCTGTTCATTCTGTATGCTGACCTGAATGTCGTACTCATAGCCTTCACGCAGCCCAGACGCTTCCAGCACCCTGCTCAGTACCACTTCGCCCCAGTTGCCCTGAATTTTATTGTCGCCTTTGAGCGCCTTCGTGAGGTTGAGCGCCTCCTGAGCCATCTGGGCATTCAACTGCTGCAGCTGACGAATCTCGTGAGTGAGCGTGTGGCGCTCACGGGCTTCAGCACCGAAACTTTCATTCACCTGGCGGCGAAACCCGTCAAGCTGCTCCCGGAGCGGCCCTATCAGGCTGTTAAGACTTTGACGATTCTGCTCATCAACCCGACGTCCACTGTTTTCAAAAATACGGTTGGCCAGATTTTCAAACTGCGCGCTGAGTCGCTGCTCGCTGTTTGTCAGCAGTCGCTGTTTTTCTTCTGCTGCAAAGCGGGTTTCTTCCAGACGAATCGTGACCTCGCGCAGCTCTGCTTCCTGCGCGCTGTTCACTTCGAGCTGATTACGCAGTTCACGGGTGAGTTGTTCGCTCTCGTTGCGCCAGTAGTCGAGCTGTTGCAGGCGCTCATTGGCCCCGCTTAACGCGCCATGAAGCTGTCTCAGCTCCTGTTCACGCTGCTGCACCTGTTGCTGGAGCTGTTCGATATGCAGCTGCTGACGCTGTTGCCCCTCGTTTAGCAGGCGACGTTCTGTAGAAAAGCTGGCCAGCTGATGGCCGACCCGCATTTGCGCCAGTATCCAGCCCACACCAAGGCCGGCAAGCGCCAGGCAGATGTAGATAATGATGTGCTGATCCATGTTTTCCCCGCTGGTCAGGCTAATGAAGGAAAAGGTAAATTCGCACTGTATGAATGTCCAGATATATTTGCTGGCGTTGGAAGAGGCGACGCAAAGGCTTGTCAGTGGCAGGACAGACAGGCCCGATCACGGGCCTGTCTGTTAAAACAGAGGAATTACAGTAAACGGCGCGCGGCTTCTACCACGATTTTCACCGCGTCGCTTTCCGTCTGCTTCATCGTGACGGCATCCGGAATCTCTTTTTGGGTGCGGTTGACGATAACGCCCGCTACCATTCCGGCTCTCAGCCCCTGGCTGGCACACATGGTTAACAGGGTCGCCGACTCCATCTCGTAATTCAACACGCCCATCTGCTGCCACTCCTGCATTGAGCCCTGGAAGCTTTTTACGACACGGCCTGAAAAGGTATCGTATCGTTCCTGACCCGGGTAAAAGGTGTCAGACGAGGCCGTAATACCGATATGGGTTTTAGCGCCACAGGCTTCCGCCGCCGCGACTAATGCCGTCGTACAGGTAAAGTCCGCTACTGCCGGAAACGCCATGGGGGCAAAATGCAGGCTGGCACCGTCCAGGCGCACTGATGCTGTGGTGACCAAAACATCGCCGACGTTGATATGGGGCTGAATCGCCCCTGTGGTGCCCACGCGCAGGAACGTACGCACGCCAAGCTGTGCCAGCTCCTCAACGGCAATCGATGTAGAAGGTCCGCCAATACCTGTCGAACACACAACAACCGGTTTGCCATCCAGCTTAGCCAGCCAGGTGGTGAACTCGCGATGGGAAGCAAGATGCTGTGCATCCTCCATCAGTCCGGCAATCTTTTTCACGCGCTCTGGATCGCCAGGAACAATGGCCAGCGTTGCCCCCTGCAGGTCAGCTTTAGTCAGGCCAAGATGGAATACGTCAGACTGTGTCATATCAGACTCCGGGGTAAGGAAAATTTTTACGCCACTTTACGTCACCAGGCGAGGTAAATATGTGACTAAATTCACTTAAGAAAATGAAAGTTACATTCCCAAAGAATAATAAGGTGATTTAGATCACACATCCATCTCTCGCCTTGCGTATTGCTACATATGGTGATGTGGAAGCTATCGCGGGAATGTTAAAGAGAAGTGTAATTTTATTGGTTAACAGCTCTGTTACTCAATGCCCGGTACCTGTCATGGGTGGCCAGGCTATAGTTACGTGATTGCGCCTATGCTTGCACGGAGAGAACGATGAAAACCGAAGATAATATGACACAAAAATCAGCTGCAGGCGCGTTTGCTCCGGCAGTTCAACCCACAGCAGCGACCACCATTATTACCGACAGCGCCAACATCCATGCGGGGGAAACCTCCATTCCGAGCCAGGGTGAAAATCTGCCTGCGTTTTATGCGAAGCCGCAGTCAGCAGAAGGTCCGTTGCCGGTCGTTCTGGTGGTACAGGAAATTTTTGGCGTTCACGAACATATTCGCGACATTTGCCGTCGGCTGGCGCTGGAGGGCTATCTGGCCGTCGCGCCAGAACTGTACTTCCGTGAAGGCGATCCCAACGATTACAACGACATCCCTACCCTGTTCAACGAGCTGGTCAGTAAAGTGCCCGACAGCCAGGTGCTGGCAGATCTCGATCACGCGGCGAACTGGGCTGCCCGTAACGGGGGAGATATTCGCCGCATGGGGATTACCGGCTTCTGCTGGGGCGGACGCATCAGCTGGCTTTATGCCGCGCACAACCCGCAGCTGCGCGCCGCCGTAGCCTGGTATGGTCGCCTGGTGGGTGAAAAAACCATGAAGCAGCAAAAACATCCTATCGATATCGCCGTTGATCTGAACGCGCCTGTGCTGGGGTTGTATGGCGGTCAGGATGACGGCATTCCGCTGGAGAGCGTCGAGCAGATGCGCCAGGCACTGCACGCGGCCAATGCCAAAGCTGAGATCATTGTTTATCCCGAGGCAGGACATGCTTTTAACGCCGACTATCGTCCAAGCTATCACGCCGAATCGGCCACCGATGGCTGGGCGCGCATGTTAACCTGGTTTGCGCAATACGGTGTTGCCCCCGCGAAGTGACTGAAAAAAGGGGCGCTCAGGCGCCCCAACACACTGGCAACGTATTGACACAACACCAGGAAATCAGGCGGTTTCGCCCCGCAGGTTTCTTGCCGCTTTGACCATATTAGCCAGCGCTTGTCGGGTTTCACGCCAGCTGCGGGTTTTCAGGCCGCAGTCCGGATTCACCCACAGACTTTCCTCAGGGATACGCTGTGCGGCCTTGCGTAACAAATTTTCTATCCACTCGACGTCGGGTACATTGGGGGAGTGAATATCGTACACGCCGGGCCCGATTTCATTCGGATACTCAAATGCGTTGAATGCATCCAGCAACTCCATATCGGAACGTGAGGTCTCGATGGTAATCACATCCGCATCCAGTGCCGCAATGGATGCCATAATGTCGTTAAACTCGCAGTAACACATGTGCGTGTGAATCTGCGTCTCGTCTTTCGCGACAGCGGCGGTTAACCGAAACGCCTCCACGGCCCAACGCAGATAATCTGCCCAGTCGGACTGATGCAGCGGCAATCCTTCACGCAGTGCGGGCTCATCAATCTGAATAATGCCAATGCCAGCGAGTTCCAGATCCGCAACTTCGTCCCGCAGCGCCAGTGCAATCTGTTTGGCGATCGTTTCACGTGATACATCCTCCCGCGGGAATGACCAACAGAGAAGGGTCACCGGGCCGGTTAACATGCCTTTTACCGGCTTGTCAGTCAGGGACTGCGCATAGGTTGCCCACGCCACGGTAATGGCTTCCGGACGGCTGACGTCACCAATAATGACCGGCGGTTTGACACAACGTGAACCGTAGCTTTGTACCCAACCATTTTGTGTAAAGACGAAGCCGTCCAGATTCTCGCCAAAGTATTCCACCATATCGTTGCGTTCCGCCTCTCCGTGAACCAGCACGTCCAGTCCCAAACGTTCCTGCTCAGCTATCGCCTGCTTAATGTGCTCCGCGATACCGGTACGGTAATGCGCGCGATCAATCGCGCCTTTTTTGAAGTCGAGTCGTAATCCTCGAATTTCAGGGGTCTGTGGGAAGGAACCGATGGTGGTGGTTGGCCAGGCGGGCAGGTTGAAACGCTGACGTTGTGTGCTGGCACGCCCGGCGTGAGGGCTGGCACGTTCGGTGTCTTTGGCCTGAACATTTGTCAGACGCAGTGCGACAGCCGCGTTGTGGACGCGTCGGGAGTGCGCACGTGCCTGAACCGGAGCGCTCCATTCCTCCAGCGAGGCGGGATCGTTGCGGCGAAGCGCCGTACTCAGTAACGACAGCTCTTCACATTTTTGCAAGGCAAAGGCAAACCAGCTTTTCACCTCCTCGTCCAGACGGGTCTCCACACTCAGATCAATAGGGCTGTGCAGCAACGAGCAGGATGTGCCAATCCACAAGTGTTCACGTGTGGCGATCAGCGGCTGCAGACGCTCAAACCAACGGCTGAGATCGGCACGCCAGACGTTGCGGCCATTAATCACGCCGACTGATAACACCCAGTCTGCGGGCAGTAGTTGGTTCACATGCTGGATATCATCTTGCCCCTGCACCAGATCCACGTGCAGGCCCTGCACTGGCAACGTGCGGATAATATCCAGATTCTGGCCGATACTGTCGAAATAGGTGGTCAGCAGCAGGTTGACCTGACCGTTTAACGCAGCGTAAGCCACTTTGAAGGCCTCGCGCCATTCCTGCGGCAGTTCCAGCGCCAGGGCGGGTTCATCAATCTGTACCCACTCAACGCCGCGTGCGTTCAGTTCGGTCAGGACCCGCTGATAAATGGGCAGGATATCGTTCAGCAGTGACAGACGATTAAAGGGTTTTCCTTTTACCTTACCCAGCCAGAGGTAGGTTAACGGCCCTGACAACACAGGCTTAACGTTATAACCCAGCGCCAGCGCCTCATCCACTTCATCCACTTCATCCACTTCATCCAGCAGTTGGGTCCAGGTTAAAGAAAAAGACTGGCCTTGCGTGAATTCTGGCACGATGTAGTGATAGTTCGTGTTAAACCATTTTGTCATTTCTGCCGCCGCGGCCGGCTCACCCGTCGGGGCACGCCCCCGGCCCAGGCGGAATAGCGTATCCAGATCAATCGATCCGTCCTGATTTCGATGGCGAGCAGGCACGTTGCCCAGCATCAGGCTGGTCGTCAGAATATGATCGTACCAGGCAAAGTCGCCCACCGGCACTTTATCGATGCCGGCCGCTTTTTGTTGTTGCCAGTGGCGCGCACGCAGCTCGCGACCCACCGCCTGTAATTCTTCCTGCGTGCTGTTGCCAGCCCAGTAGCTTTCAAGTGCTTTTTTCAGCTCGCGACGCAGACCAATACGTGGAAAACCGAGAGTATGATTTAAGATAGTCATTCACTATTCTCCAGAAAGTCTTCGGCTTTGGCGGGCCGTCAAAGATGTTTAGCCGTCCAGATGTTTACACCGCTATATTCTGCGGGTACTGTATGTTGCTCAAGCGCAAATTATTCAGCTTCGATGTGAAGGACTCTCATGATCGAATTCAAACACCTCCGGACGCTTCAGGCTCTGCAGAATACGGGTTCGCTGGCTGCTGCGGCGGCTCAGCTTCATCAGACACAGTCGGCGTTATCACATCAGTTCAGCGATCTGGAACAGCGGCTGGGATTCCGTTTGTTTGTTCGTAAAAGTCAGCCACTGCGTTTTACCCCGCAGGGCGAAATTTTATTGCAGCTGGCAGAGCAGATACTGCCGCAAATTCAGCAGGCGCTTCAGGCCTGCCACGAACCGCATCAGACCACCCTGCGCGTCGCGATCGAATGCCACAGTTGCATTCAGTGGCTGACACCGGCTTTAGATAAGTTTCGTCAGAGCTGGCCCCAGGTGATGATGGATTTTAAATCGGGCGTGACCTTTGATCCGCAGCCCGCGCTGCAGCAGGGCGAACTGGATATTGTATTGACGTCGGATATCCTGCCGCGCTCAGGCTTGTTCTACTCACCCATGTTTGATTTCGAAGTCCGCCTGGTGCTGGCACCGGATCACCCTCTGGCGCAGGTTGAACACATTTCACCTGAAGACCTGGCGGATGAAGTGCTAATGATTTATCCGGTACAGCGTCAGCGCCTGGATATCTGGCGTCACTTTCTGCAACCTGCGGGGATCAGTCCGGCGCTCAAGAATGTCGATAACACGCTGCTGATGATTCAAATGGTCTCGGCGCGGATGGGGATTGCTGCGCTGCCGCACTGGGTCGTCGAAAGTTTTGAAAAACAGGGACTGGTGATCACCAAAACGCTGGGCGAAGGATTATGGAGTCGTCTTTACGCCGCGGTGCGCGATGGTGAACAGCGCCAGCCGGTACTGGAAGCGTTTATGCGTTTTGCCCGTCAGCATGCCTGCGAGCATCTGCCCTTTGTCAGGGACGCCGCGCATCCTGCGAAGGTTTTATCGCGTGAGTGACAAAGCTGCGCGATAGCAGGCAAAATCCCCTATAATGCGCAGCCTGTCGATTTACCATGAGAAGATCTCACCATGACTAACAACGATATTCTGCGCAGCGTGCGCTATATGCTCGATCTGAACGATGCCAAAATGGTGGCGATTTTTGCGCTGGCTGAATGTGATGTGCCTCAGGCGGACATCACCAGCTGGCTGAAGAAAGATGAGGATGCGGCGTTTCGCCCCTGCCCCGATGTGGTGATGGGATATTTCCTTAACGGTTTAATTTTTCATCGCCGTGGAAAAAGTGAAGACGCGCCTGCGCCCTCCATCGAGCGCAAGATGAACAACAATATCTTTATGAAAAAGCTGCGCATCGCGTTTGATTTGAAAACGACCGATATTCCTGACGTGCTTAAAAAAGCCAACTTTACGGTCTCTCAGGCTGAGATTGGCGCCATCTTCCGCAAACCGGACCATAAAAACTACCGCGAGTGCGGTGATCAGATCCTGCGTAACTTTCTTAAAGGGCTGACGATGATTCATCGGCCCGCCACAGGTAAACCCGTTTAAAACGCAGCCCGATAGTATTTCACCCGGTCGGGAAAACAAACATCTGTGCCCGTTTGCTTTCCCGCCTGAGACCAGAGGCGGTGTCCTGTCGCTGGCTCGGGAAATCTGTCATCACGAGTAAACTTAGGCCGTTCAGCCTTTAGCGCATCAGGCGTCCGTCGCTCGCCGGACAAGGCGCTCAACGCGCCTGCTCATCTCTCACCAACCTTTTTTCCCGCTAAGGTCATCCAGGCTATTTCGCGCTGTTACCGACGACCCAGCGCTTGTGTACCCACAGCGATGCCATAATCACGAGAGCACCTGCGATAAAGCTTGGCCAGTGCGGTTTTTGCTGCCATATCGCAAGGTTAACCAGCAATCCGGCCGGAACGTGCATGTTATTCATAATGCCCAACGTGCCGGCATCGACCTGCGTTGCCCCATAGTTCCACATAAAATAACCCAGTCCCGAAGCCGCGACGCCCAGCCAGACCAGAATGCCCCATTGCAGCGTCGTGGTCGGCAATTTATGGGGATTGCCCCAGGCTGCCCAGGCAACGCTCGCAATCAGAACCGCGCCCAGATAAAACCATGAAAACGCCGTATGTTGCGGCATTGGACGGGTTTCCTGCAAACGTTTGTAGCCCACCATACCGGCCGCGAAGCAGATATTCGCCAACTGGACCAGCAGCAGACCAAACCAGAAGTTATCGCTGACTTTGTCATAACGAATAATTGCCGCGCCAGCAACGGCCAGCAACGCACTGAAAATGTAGCCCACGCGCAGGGGCCTTCGGCTGATCAGGTCGTAGATTAAGGTGACATACAGCGGCGTCATCACGGTGAACAGCAGGAACTCTGACACGCTCAGATACAGATAGGCTTCAAAACTCAGCAAATACATAATGCCCAGTTGCAACATCCCTACCAGCATATAGAGCAAGAGCGTCGAGGGCCGGTAGCCGCGCCAGCGCAGGAACGGCAGAAACACAATGGCGGCCAGCGCCAGGCGCATCAGTACTGAAAACCAGCTGTCCACTTGCCCGGCAAGGTATTCACCGATCAGGCTAAAGGAGAATGCCCACAGAATGGTAGTAACAATCAATAAAAGCACGGTAACAACCCCGAAATAAACAGAGCGTCAGTGTAAACAATGTCCTGAATCAGAGCTGCATTATCTGGTTGACATCTGGTTATTTACCAGGCACTCAGGCAACGCTTTCTTAGCCCAACTTTTATTCGCTCAAGAGAGCACGCCTGAGGTTAAAAATGGGCGAAAAAGCGCATCTGCCTGGCATTTTCGCGCTTTACTGTAATAAGACTGTAACAAATTTGTCATTCATCACAGTAACCCAGTCCGTCTCTGTCTATTCTCTGCGCGCAATGGTGCATTGCGAGCACCCTTTTTTCTTTCGACCCAACCTGCTGGGGAATCAAAACCATAATGCGCCCGGAGGGCCACCTAATGTTAAGTATTTTTAAACCTGCACCACACCAGCCCCAGGTGGCAGAGGATCGTATCGATCCACTCTACCGCCGCCTGCGTTGGCAAATCTTTATCGGTATTTTCTTTGGCTATGCGGCTTACTACCTCGTTAGAAAGAATTTTGCCCTGGCCATGCCTTATCTGGTTGAACAGGGTTTCTCACGAGGCGATCTGGGGTTTGCGCTTTCCGGTATCTCCATCGCTTACGGCTTTTCCAAGTTTATTATGGGCTCGGTGTCTGACCGCTCTAATCCACGGGTCTTTCTGCCCGCAGGATTAATTCTGGCCGCTTTCGTGATGCTGGTCATGGGGTTTGTTCCCTGGGCGACCTCCAGCATCATGGTGATGTTTGTGCTGTTGTTTATTTGTGGCTGGTTCCAGGGTATGGGCTGGCCCCCCTGCGGACGCACTATGGTGCACTGGTGGTCGCAAAAGGAACGCGGCGGCATTGTTTCGGTGTGGAACTGTGCCCATAACGTCGGCGGCGGCATTCCTCCCCTGCTGTTTCTGCTGGGAATGGCCTGGTTTAACGACTGGAAGGCGGCCCTTTATATGCCGGCCTTTGGCGCCATTGTCATTGCCATCCTGGCCTTTGCCCTGATGCGGGATACGCCGCAGTCCTGCGGTCTGCCGCCCATCGAGGCCTACAAAAACGATTATCCGGCTGACTACAATGAAAGCCATGAAGAAGAGTTCACGGCGAAACAAATCTTCATGAAGTATGTTCTGCCAAATAAATTACTTTGGTATATCGCCCTGGCAAACGTGTTTGTTTATCTGCTGCGTTACGGCATTCTGGACTGGTCGCCCACATACCTCAAAGAGGTGAAACACTTCACGCTGGATAAGTCATCCTGGGCTTACTTCTTCTATGAGTATGCGGGGATCCCTGGCACGCTACTGTGCGGCTGGATGTCCGATAAGGTGTTTCGCGGAAACCGTGGCGCAACGGGCGTGTTCTTTATGACGCTGGTGACCATCGCAACGGTGGTGTACTGGTTAAATCCGCCGGGTCATCCCGGTGTGGACATGGCCTGTATGATTATTATTGGCTTCCTGATCTACGGGCCGGTAATGCTGATAGGACTCCACGCGCTGGAGCTGGCGCCGAAAAAAGCCGCCGGGACGGCCGCGGGCTTTACCGGGCTGTTCGGTTATCTGGGAGGATCGGTTGCAGCCAGCGCCATTGTGGGTTACACGGTGGACTATTTTGGCTGGGATGGCGGATTTTTAGTCATGATTGTGGGCTGTGTGCTGGCAGTGATTTTGTTGCTACTTACTATGGTCAGCGAGCATAAACACAAGCAAAAACTGGCCTAGCCGTCAGAAGGCCGGTTAACCGGCCTTCTGCTCAGGCGCACTAGGATAAATACAACTTTCTGAGCGTCGCCGGCACGGCATCCTCAACATTGCTGCCAATCACTTCCAGCTCTGGCAAGGTATCTTTCAGGCGCTGGTGCGCATTAGCCATAATGCAGCCTTTGCCTGCCATACTCAGCATTTCAACGTCGTTCATACCATCACCAAAGGCAATACAGTCTTTCAGCGTAAAGCCTAACTGTTTTGCCACAGATTCGAGCGCGTGGCCTTTTGAGACGCCGCCCGCCATCACTTCCAGACAGGTGGGCAGTGAAAAACTGACGTTGACCCTGTCTCCCCAACGCGCTTCAATCGCCAGCTCCATTGGAATAAGGTGTTCAGGCTCTTCGCAGGTAAAAAAGACTTTGCTGATGCCGTCAGTGGGCAATATGCCCGGTTCATAAACCTGATAATGAAAATCAGATTCGCGAAAGTAATCTTTCTCTGCCGGACTGCAACGGCTGACAAACCACTCATCGTCACGATAAACATGGGTCAGCACTTCCGGATGATGGTACTGCAGGCCGAACAGATCCTGGGCGATATCCCAATCCAGGTTATGGCTAAAAATTAGTTCGCCGGCTGGATTATGCACGCGGGCACCGTTTGACGTAATCATATACGCCGGAATCCCCAGCTTGTCGCGCATTTGTCCGACATCAATGTGATGGCGGCCTGTGGCGAAAATAAAGTGAATGCCTTTTGCAACCAGCTGCTGCAACGTTTCTCGGGCATCAGGCGTGAGGCGGTGTTCGGGTGAGAGCAGTGTGCCGTCCAGGTCGGACACAACAATGTGGTACATGAAAACCTCGGGTATCTGTGTCGGTTGGCCGTAGCCGGTAATGTAAACGGATAACTAGTGATGCGATAAAAAGAAATCGACGATCCCATTCAATGCTTCGGCACGCATGCTGTCTTTTTCAAACAGAATCTCGTGGCGTGCGCCGTTGATAACGTGCGGCTTGTCGCCCTCGCACGGATGGCCGGCCGCTGCCATGGCGGCGCAAAACAGATCTTGTGAGCGGTTATCCACCACGCTGTCTTCGCTTGCCTGTAGCAGCAGCAGCGGCGTCGTTATTTTATCAACCTGACTGAATATGTTGCGTCCGGCATGAATGCCTTCCCGTACCCAGTGATAGGTGGGGCCGCCAACACGAATCGCCGGGTCGTCCGCATAAAAACGCAGGCTGCGACGATAACGTTCATGACTGTGCGTCAGACGGTTAATGCCAAAGGGATGAGCCCGCCAGCGCCCCGTGCCTAATGCATAGCCATCGCGAACGGCAGGTCGTTTCTCTGCCCAGTCGAGGATCTTATGCGCCAGAAAAGAGGGTAACGGCAGCGCGATGCCAAACATCGGCGCAACCAGAGCCGCAGCGTGGAACGCGCCAGGCTGACGCGCCAGGAACAGAGCCAAAATGGCGCCCCCCATTGAATGCGCCAACGCATAACGTTGCTGATAATGACGGCTCACAATCTCTTTCAGATAGAGCGTTTCAAGGTCATCAACATAGTGGGAAAACGCCACCACATGTCCAAGATGCGAATCATCCAGCAGGCGATCGGATCGCCCCTGACCACGGTGATCGAGCACGATCACATCGAACCCACAGTGAAACAGATCGTAGGCCAGCTCGGGATATTTAACGTAGCTCTCAATGCGCCCTGGAACGATTACAATAACGCGCTTGTGTTGCGGTGAAATGAACCGAACGTAACGTAAGGTCAGATTCTCAACGCCGGTAAATTCACACTCTTCACGGCTGTGCCAGAAATCAAGCAGTGGGCCGGTCGCGAAGGCAGCGAAGGCCTTTTCGCGTTGCAGCCAGCTTGCTCTGTGTTGCTTCATCCGCCCTCCTGATTGCCGGAAAAAAGAGTCTGAACGGCCGCATGATGTCCATAGCCCTGCGCAGCATTCTGGCGTATTGTGTCACACTTCAGACGTGACAGGGAGTACAACCCATGACCATCGAATGGTGGCTGACTTATCTTCTTACCACCACAATTCTTAGCCTTTCACCCGGCTCTGGTGCCATTAACACCATGAGCACGGGCATCAGCCACGGTTATCGTGGCGCGGTCGCGTCCATTTCAGGCCTGCAGGTTGGTCTTGCCCTGCATATCGCCCTGGTGGGGATCGGTCTTGGGGCGCTTTTTTCCCAGTCGCTGCTGGCGTTTGAAATTTTAAAGTGGGCCGGTGCAGGCTATCTGGTCTGGTTGGGCATCCAACAGTGGCGCACTGCGGGCGCGATTGACCTCAACGCTATGTCGAAAGCCATGCCGCGGCGTCGCCTGTTCAAGCGGGCGGTAATGGTGAACCTGACGAATCCCAAAAGCATTGTGTTTCTGGCGGCGCTGTTTCCCCAGTTTATCCTGCCCCACCAGCCGCTGATGTTGCAGTATCTGGTGCTGGGCGTTACCACCGTTCTGGTGGATATCATCGTCATGATTGGCTATGCCACATTAGCCACGCGCATTGCAGGATGGATCAAAGGGCCCAGGCAGATGAAGCTAATGAACCGCGTTTTCGGCGGCTTATTCATCGCGATTGGGGGACTGCTGGCCAGCGCCAGACGTATCGCCTGACCCGGCTGAGACTGCCGCACGACAGTGACGCTGTCGGCGGCTTGCCGTAACGACTGACGTGCCCGGCAACCGGCTCTCAGCGCGACAGGATCAGATGAATGCCAAAACCGGCAAACAGCACGCCCGCCACACCGTCTACCCACTTCGCAGCGCGTTGATACTTATCCCGCATCCACGGCAGGGCAAAAACAGCCGCGACCAGAGAAAACCAGGCGAAGGTTTCAACGCTTATCAGGACGAACAGCCCCCAGCGTTCCAGCCCCCCCACATCGTTACCGATAAACAAGGAAAAAACGCTACCAAAGTAGATAACCGCTTTGGGATTCGACAGGTTGGTCAGCAGGCCTTTAATAAAGCTCATGCCTTTCCTGGGCAGTTCGACGACAGGTTCCTGCTGCACGGGCTGTTTGTGGCGCTGACGGGCTGAACCAATTAACTGCCAACCCATCCATAGCAGATAGAGTCCGCCACCGACCATGATGATTTGGTGTAGCCAGGCCATCTTTTGCAAAATCAGATGCAGGCCCATCAACGCTACCGCGGCCCAGATCATGACCGCCAGGGTAATGCCCAGAACGCCCAACATCGCTTCTTTGCGCGAACGGCTGGCCGCGGTTTGCGAGACAAAAAAGAAATCCGGGCCGGGACTCATAAGGGCAACAAGATGGACCAGGGCAATCGTGCCGAACAAAATCAACATGGTAACTCCTCTTTACTCTTCATCGAGATGTTCTTTAATCATCAGCAAAAATGGCTTACCGAAACGTTCCAGTTTGCGGTGCCCCACGCCGTTCACACTGAGCATTTCTGAGGCACTCACCGGCATCTGTTCTGCCATCTCAAGCAGGGTTGCATCGTTAAACACAACATAGGGGGGGATATTCTCTTCGTCGGCTATCGCTTTACGCAGTTTACGCAGCTTGGCAAACAGCTTGCGGTCGTAGTTGCCGCCATACACTTTTGCCGACCCGCTGCTTTTCGGTCTGGCGGTAATCAGTCTGGGCACCGCCAGCATCAGCGGAACTTCACCGCGTAATACCGGTCTGGCCGCTTCAGTGAGCTGCAGCGCAGAATGCATGGCGATGTTTTGCGTCACGAGCCCCAGATGAATCAGCTGACGCAGGACGCTGACCCAATGCTCATGGCTGTTTTCTTTACCCAGCCCATAAACGGGCAGCTTGTCGTGTCCCTGTTCGCGGATACGATGATTATTGGCACCGCGCAATACTTCAACAATGTAGCCCATACCAAAGCGCTGGCCGACGCGGTAAATACTGGAGAGTGCCTTTTGGGCTTCCACCAGGCCGTCATAGCGCTTAGGCGGATCGAGGCAAATATCACAGTTCCCGCAGGGCTGCTGACGTCCTTCACCAAAGTAGTTCAGCAGCACCAAACGACGGCAGGTCTGCGCTTCGGCAAAAGCATTCATCGCATTCAGCTTGTGACGTTCAATATCCTGTAACGGGCCAGGCTGCTTCTCTTCCAGGCATTTGCGCAGCCAGGCCATATCAGCAGGATCGTAGAGCATCATGGCTTCTGCCGGCAGGCCGTCACGTCCGGCACGTCCTGTTTCCTGATAATAGGATTCAATGTTGCGCGGAATATCAAAGTGCACCACAAAACGCACGTTCGGCTTGTTGATGCCCATCCCAAATGCCACGGTCGCCACCACGATTTGCAAATCGTCGCGCTGAAACGCTTCCTGTACGCGGGCGCGCTGGGCGCTGTCAATTCCGGCATGATATGCCCCAACGCTTAACCCCCGGCTTTGCAGACGTGCGGCGGTATCCTCAACTTTTGCCCGGCTGTTACAGTAGATAATGCCGCATTTGCCTCGTTGATCCTGTACGTAACGCAGCAACTGCTCAGTGGGTTTAAATTTTTCCACCAGCGTGTAACGAATATTGGGACGGTCAAAACTGCTGATTTGAATCAGCGGATCCTGCATATGCAGCAGGTTAATGATATCAAGACGGGTCGTCTCGTCAGCGGTCGCTGTCAGCGCCATGACGGGCAGATCGGGAAAGCGCTGGCGCATCTGTCCCAGCGCGCCATATTCTGGTCGGAAATCATGCCCCCATTGGGAAATACAGTGCGCCTCATCAACGGCCAGCATACAGGGCTGCCAGTGCGCCAGACTGTCAAGAAAGTTGTCCATCATCAGACGTTCTGGCGCGATATAGAGCAGCTTCACGCGCCCATTGCGGCAATCGGCCATGACAACCTGCTGCTGTTCGCGCGTCATGGTTGAGTTCAGGCAGGCCGCGGCCACGCCGTTTGCCAGGAGCTGATCCACCTGATCTTTCATCAGAGAGATGAGTGGCGACACGACCAGTGTCAGCCCCTCTCGCACCAGCGCCGGAATCTGATAGCAGAGTGATTTACCGCCGCCGGTCGGCATCACCACCAGGCAATCCCGCCCGCTCAGCGCTTCATTTATGATTGTCTGCTGACCGGGACGAAACTGCTGGTAGCCGAAGGTATCCTGCAATACCTGCTGCGCCAACGCTTCCTGATTAAGAACTGCCGAGGTTGCCACTGTATTCCTGACTTAATGGTTGGTTAGAACAAATCGTTAAGGGTCACACCTACGCCTAAACGAGTCTGACGGTGGTTATAGTCAATGAGAGATTCACCATAGCCGCTAAACAGCTGGGTGTAAAAACGCACGTGCTGGGTGATGGGATAACTCCAGCCCAGCGTAGCGCCGCCGTAACCGCTATTCCAGTTATAGTTGCCTTCCACGCTGAAAATGCTGTCACCCATCGCATAGCCCACTTTCGCCCGGTAGTAACCCATGTATTTTGTAATATCCGGGTTGTCGTCCGTGCTGGCGCTCTCAGAAATACGGAACCAGGGTTTGATCTCTGCGAGGAAATTACCGTTTTGCGCCATCAGGCGGGTATACACACGGTTCCAGCTGCGTGACGTGGGATCGCTACGGCCATTGGACTGATGATTCACGCCCACTTCAACATCACGTAGCGTCCAGCCGGCAAACGAATAATCGGTCGCCCAGCCCAGGAAAATCTGCGGCTCATAGTTTGTCTCGCGGAAAGGCGACGACTCTTTTTTATTGGATAGCTGCCACCACGAGCGCTGCGTATAGGAAGCGGCTAACACGGAGTTGTCACCGACGATGCCGCGCCACAGTGGAAACGCCAGACTGAGCTGGAATTTCACTTCATCCTTACGCGCATTTTTTGCCCAGTTATAAGAGGAGATCGCCTCTTTATTCATGTCGCTGGTGTACGTGTAAAGCAGATAGTTATTTTCGTAAGGATAAAGCACAAACGGGTTGTCATGCTGCTCCAGCAGGTTGGCAATAATGCTGCCACGCACCTGGGGTGCGTCGTGAACGTGTTTGATCGTGGCTTCGTCCGCCTGCGCCAAAGCAGGAAGTAACATTGCCGCCAGCAAGGCGCGATGCTTACGCATAGGATTCTCCAGTGGAAACTGCGTATTCATAAAAGCGAATGGGTGTTGTAAAAAGCAGGACATTCTACACACAAATGTGAGTGAACATCAGCGCTGATTTCCTAAACTGGAAACCCTGTCGAGCGAAGCATAGAATAAACAAATCATTAACATCTACAGTTCATTTGCCAGCTGTTCAGGACTAAACACCATGTCATCCGTGCTATTGACTCAGCAGGACGCTCGCCGCCTGGTCGGTGAAATTTTTATTTATCATATGCCGTTTAACCAGGCACTTGGTCTGGAACTGGATCACCTTGACGCCGACTACGCTGAAATCAGTTTTGTGAACAAAACCATGCTGGTCGGCAATGCCGCTCAACAGATTCTCCACGGTGGCGTTACCGCCGCTGTACTGGACGTTGCGGCAGGCATGGTGTGCGTGAGTCACGCGTTGACGCGTGAGGAAACAATCAGTGAGGAAATGCTCCGTCAGCGACTGTCTCGCATGGGAACGATTGATATGCGGGTAGATTATCTGCGTCCCGGTCGCGGCGAGCGTTTTATCGCCACCAGTCGTTTACTGCGCGCCGGTAATAAAGTCTCTGTGGCGCGGGTGGAGTTACACAATGATCAGGGCGTTTACATCGCGACCGCCACAGCCACCTATCTGACAGGTTAATTACAGAACGGAACGCGTGGCAGCGTTTGGGTACTGCCACGCGTTATCCTGCCTGAATCAAAACATCGTATTGGTGTTCGCCGACGTCGCCGGTACAGCCTGAATCACATCCCAGTGCTCGACAATTTTGCCGTTTTTCACGCGAAAAATATCCGTAACGGCCTGGCCACGATCGTGTTCACCGTTAGTGGAGTGAACATGCAGCCAGACCAAATCGCCATCGGTCGCGCTTCGGACGATGCGTGCCTTTGACTGCGGGTTTTTCCTGAAATAGTCGGTAAAAAAGTTAACAAGCGGTGCCTTGCCGTTCGGCACGCCGGGATTATGCTGACGGTAATTATCCGCGACAACTTGGGCCGCTTCAGCGACCTTGTGGTGATTAAAAAATTGATCATAGAAATGGATCACCAGTGCACGATTGGCCTCTTCCACCTTGATATCGCGGCCTTCGCCAGGTTGTGCCGCGTAAACTGCACCTGCGGTCAGGATACCTGCCGCCAGCAACAGGGTTTTCAGAAAAGCTACCATCATCATTCTCCTTGATCGTTCGTCATCTCGCGCGTCGCGAGGTAACAGATTTTGACTACACAGGGATTGCCTGACGTCTGTCGAATGCGAGACAGGGTTTCGCTCAGACACCTGGTCACAAAAATAGACTGACGTCGTGACGGATGTTACATTCACGCAAAATCGATAACAAGAGGTCACACCAGAGTGACTTAATCACCTGAAAGTGACGCTTAGCGATGTACAGGAACCGACCCGATGCCCAAATCTTCACCCGCAACCTTTACGTATCAACAACCTTGCCCCATCCGGGATGTGCTTGACCGGATAGGCGACAAATGGAGTTTATTGATTCTTGAAGCGCTGGCGGGACAGACCTTACGTTTCAATGAACTTCACCGTCATATTGGCGATGTTGCCCGTCAGGTGCTGTCACGCAGTCTGAAACGGCTGGAAATGGATGGCTATATCCTGCGCACACTTTATCCGGATGTGCCGCCGCGCGTTGAGTACAGCCTGACGGATTTAGGCCGTTCCTTCCTTGAACCCATGCAGCAATTAATTGCATGGGCAGATAACCATCATCATGCCATCTGCCTTTCTCGCCAGCGCGCGCTGGAGCAGAAGAAAGACTGACCCAGCATTATCGCCAGATCGGGCTACAGAGATAACGAGGACTGCGTTACCATTGCGGCCCTCTGTCACACCGCCGTATTTCAGTGACCTCCGGTACAGTACGCATTTTCAGGATGAATTATGGATACACAGCAAACCCGTCAGGGCATCGGCTTTGCACTTGGCGCCTACTTTATTTGGGGCATTGCGCCCGCCTACTTCAAATTAGTGAAGGCCGTACCGGCGACTGAAATCATGACCCACAGGGTGATCTGGTCAGCCCTGTTCATGTTGTTACTGATTACCCTGAGTCGCAGTTGGGGACAGGTCAGAAGCGTGCTGCGCCAGCCAAAAAAAGTGCTGCTACTGGCCCTTACGGCGGTAACGGTAGGGGGAAACTGGTTGCTGTTTATCTGGGCGGTGAACAATCAGCATATGCTTGAAGCCAGCCTGGGCTATTTTATCAACCCGTTGATTAACGTTGTGTTTGGCATGATTTTCCTGCGTGAACGTTTCCGCCGCCTGCAGTGGCTGGCGGTCGCCCTGGCGGCTGGCGGCGTGCTTCTGCAACTGTGGAAATTTGGCTCAGTGCCGGTGATTGCCTTAGGACTGGCGTTCAGCTTCGCGTTTTATGGCCTGATGAGGAAGAAAATTCAGGTGGATGCGCAGAGCGGCATGCTGATTGAGACGCTGTGGCTGTTTCCGCTGGCCGCGCTCTATCTGTTTGGCTTTGCTGACAGCAGCACCAGCCACCTTAGCGCGAACCCCATGAGCCTGAACCTGTTACTGATCGCCGCAGGCATTGTCACCACGATTCCGCTGATGTTCTTTGCCGCGGCTTGTACCCGACTGCGCCTCTCAACGGTGGGCTTCTTTCAGTATCTGGGCCCTACGCTGATGTTCTTGCTGGCGGTGCTGTTTTATGGTGAAACCGTTACGCCAGATAAAATGGTAACCTTTGGCTTTATCTGGCTGGCTCTGTTGGTCTTTATTCTGGATGCCGTGGCGTTTTCAGCGCGGAGCCGAATGCGCAAAGCGTGAAAGAAAGCGCGCCATTGCCGGTCCGGTCAGCAGGATGGTGAATAATCGCAGGGTCTGCATCGCCATCACAAAGGCCATATCTACCCGGCTTCCGGCAGCGATAATCGCCACCGTGTCCAGCCCGCCTGGGCTGGTGGCGAGGTACGCCGTCATCAGGTCAATATGCAACACGCGGGTTAACATCCATGCCAGCCCACCGCACAGCAGCATCAGGCCAAAAATGGACAGCAGCATCTGCGGCAGCGTGCTTAACGCCAGCCTGAAGATCGGTCGGGTGAAACGTAACCCCACGCTCCAGCCAATCATGGCGTACGCCAGGGCAAGCAGCCATTCTGGCATCTGAAGCACCGCCGTACCGGTTGAATGCAGGGTTGCACCAATCAGCGCAGGTATCAGTAACGCGCCAGATGGGATACGCAGCCATGGGCCAAGCCATGCGCTGCAAACCACCAGGCACATTGTCACCAGGAAACCGCTGTTAAGCGCCGGAAACCACACCAGCGAGCCGGCATGACCGCCGTCGCCCAGCCCGATCCGCGCCACCATGGCCGCCGCGCCCGCCACAAACAGCACCCGCAGATACTGCATAAACGCAACCAGTCGGACGTCCGCGCCAAACTCACCCGCCATTGCAACCATCGCAGAGGCACCACCAGGGGAAGATCCCCATGCGCCCGTCGGGCCCGGAAGCTGGCTGAAACGCACCAGCAGGAAACCCGACAGACCGCTGGCGGCCAGCGTCAGCAGCAGTACCGCTAACACGACTGGCCAGTCCTGCAACAGCGGCGTCAGGATAGAAGGTGACAGGCTCTGCGCTATCATGCAGCCCAGTACCGCCTGCGACAGCAGGAATAAGCGCTTGTTCATACGCAGAGTGGCACCGGATAAGCCCATGAGCACGCCAACGATCATTGGTCCCAGTAACAGGGCGGCCGGCACGTGAAAATACTGGAAGATTGCGCCAAGTAATACAGATGACACTAACAGCAGCAGCCATTGCCAGCGCAACGAAAGAGCGTCCATAGAATGATTAATCAATTATGAAAATTGAGCGGCCAGAGTAGCAGAATTAAGGCGACAGGCCAGCTTAATGGGCCGAATTCACGGCCCGCGCGCCTGTTAAAGCCAGTTTTTACGTTTGAAATAGAGATAAGGTGCCAGGCCTGCCAGTATCATCAGGCTAATGGCGCCAGGGTAACCAAAGCTCCACTTCAGTTCAGGCATAAACTCAAAGTTCATACCGTAGCTGGATGCCACCAGCGTCGGTGGCAGGAAGACCACAGAAACCACCGAGAAGATCTTGATGATGCGGTTCTGCTCTATGTTGATAAAGCCCATCGCCGCCTGCATCAGGAAGTTGACCTTTTGAAACAGCGACTCATTGTGGGGCAGCAGAGATTCGATATCGCGCAGGATCTCGCGCGCCTGCTCCAGCTGATTACCCGGCAAACGGGCTTTTCGAACCAGAAAATTAAGCGCACGCTGCGTATCCATCAGACACAAGCGCACCTTCCAGCCGATATCTTCCAGCTCGGCTAAACGCGAGAGTGCCTGGTCGTATTCCTCACCCTGCTGGCCTTCCATGATAACGCGGCTGAGCTTTTCCAGTGCGCTGTAGATGTTTTCTATCTCGTCTGCCAGCTGTTCGATTTTCGTCTCGAACAGATCGAGCAGCAGCTCATAAGCGTTGCCATCGATCAATGTCTGGTTACGGGCACGCATTCGATAAAGACGAAAAGCGGGAAGCTCGCGCTCGCGCAGCGTATATAAACGCCCTTCGCGGATGGTAAACGCCACGGTGGAGTTACCGGCGTGATCTTCGGCATCTTCAAAAAAGAAGAAGGAGTGAATGTGCAGGCCGTCTTCATCTTCGAAGAAACGCGCCGAGGCTTCGATATCTTCCAGTTCAGGGCGCGTGGCCAGGCTCTGGCCCAGTTCAGATTGTACGCGGTCGCGCTCGCCTTCTTCAGGCTCGACCAGGTCAACCCAAACTGACGTGGTCAGTTTATCGCTTTCCTCTTCCAGTTCCAGACGCGTCAGGCGGCTGTTATCAAGTTTAAATGCGCTCAGCATAGCAAGACTCCCCATTGCAGACTTTATGGGACAATGCTGTCGGCCGGTCTGAATGCAGACCCGCGAACCTGAACACGGATAAAAGATAAATCAGTGCTGACTCGTGCGACGGATTAAAAAGGGAGGTCGCTGATAACCGCTAAGGCTACCAGCGTAATGAGATAGCCTTAGATGTTATTCCTGAAAACCAGGTTAATGAGCCAGCATCGACTGGGCGTGTCCAAGGCATTGTCCTCTCATGATAATAGTGCGCGCATGTTACGCTGAGACGAAAAAGTCGTCAACCAGCGCCTAGACGGTTTCCAGTTTAGCGTAGGCGGCCACCAGCCACTTGATCCCCTGCCCCTGAAACGCCACCTGCAAACGGCTGTGTTCTCCGCTGCCTTCGAGATTCACAATGGTGCCTTCTCCAAATTTGGCATGGCGAACGCGTTGCCCCAGGGCGAATCCCGTGTCGTTTTTGCTGATCGGCGTGCCCATGCGCTGATGACTGACCGGTCGCGTCACACTGGCGCGTAAACGGACTTCTTCGATACAGGCTTCAGGCAGTTCGCCAATAAAACGTGAAGGTCGATGGTAGACTTCTTTACCGTAAAGACGGCGGGTTTCAGCATAGGTCAGGGTCAGCTTCATCATGGCACGCGTGACGCCGACGTAAGCCAGGCGACGCTCTTCTTCCAGTCGCCCGCCCTCATCCAGCGCCATCTGGCTCGGGAACATGCCCTCTTCCATCCCGACAATAAACACCTGGCTAAACTCCAGGCCTTTCGCCGAGTGTAACGTCATCAGCTGCACCGCATCCTGCCATTTGTCCGCCTGGCCTTCCCCGGCTTCGAGAGCCGCATGAGAAAGAAATGCCTGCAGCGGCATCAAATCTTCGTCTTCATCCTGGTAGCTGAACTGGCGCGTTGCCGTCACCAGTTCTTCCAGGTTTTCGATACGGGCCTGGCCCTTTTCACCCTTTTCCTGCTCGTACATGATCCACAGGCCAGAATCCTTGATGACTCTGTCGGTCTGCACGTGCAGCGGCATATCCACAGTTTCGCTTGCCAGCGAATCCACTAACTCACAGAAGCGTTGCAGCGCAGAGGCCGCACGACCGGCCAGGGCGCGCGACTGAAGCAGCTCGCGCGTTGCCTGCCATAAGGTCATCTGCTTTTCCCGAGCCGTCTGACGCACCACATCCAGCGTGCGGTCACCCACACCGCGCGTTGGCGTATTCACCACGCGCTCAAAGGCAGCGTCGTCGTTGCGGTTGGCCATCAGTCGCAGATAAGCCAGCGCGTCCTTGATTTCCTGACGTTCGAAAAAGCGCATACCGCCATAGATACGGTACGGCATGCTGGCCTGTAGCAGAGCTTCTTCCAGCACACGCGATTGGGCATTGCTGCGATACAGGATGGCGCAATCCGCCAGCGCATTGCCATTTTCCATCCAGGCCTTGATACGGTTGACCACAAAGCGGGATTCATCCAGCTCGTTAAAGGCGCAGTAAACCGAAATGGGCTCACCATCGCTGCCGTCAGTCCACAGTTCTTTCCCCAGTCGGCCGTTGTTATTGGCGATCAGGGCATTCGCTGACTTTAAAATGTTGTTGGTCGAGCGGTAGTTTTGCTCCAGGCGAATGGTATCCGCGCCGGGAAAATCCTTTAAAAAGCGCTGAATGTTTTCGACCTGCGCACCGCGCCAGCCGTAAATTGACTGATCGTCGTCACCTACGATAATCACTTTGCTGCTGTCGCCCGCCAGCATGCGAATCCAGGCGTACTGAATATTATTGGTATCCTGAAACTCATCCACCAGAATGTTACTGAAGCGCTCACGGTAATGATTCAGGATATGGGGTTTGTTTAACCACAGCTCGTGAGCCCGCAGCAACAGTTCAGCAAAGTCGACCAGCCCGGCGCGATCGCAGGCTTCCTGGTAAGCCTGGTATATCCGCAGCCAGGTTTGTTCGACCGGATTGCCGTAGCTTTCAATATGCTTCGGCCTCAAACCTTCATCTTTCTTGCCGTTGATGTACCACATGCCCTGGCGCGCCGGCCACTGCTTCTCATCCAGGTTCATCGCCTTAATCAGGCGCTTGAGCAGGCGCAGCTGGTCTTCACTGTCGAGGATCTGGAAATCCTGCGGGAGGCCTGCGTCAAGATGATGCGCGCGCAGCAGGCGGTGTGCCAGACCGTGGAACGTGCCTATCCACATTCCCCCCTGGCTGGTACCAATGAGCTGCTCAATACGGTGGCGCATCTCTGCGGCCGCCTTGTTGGTAAAGGTCACGGCCATAATGGAGTACGGCGAGCAGTTTTCTACCGACAGCAGCCAGGCGATGCGGTGCACCAGAACGCGTGTTTTTCCGCTGCCCGCGCCCGCCAGCACCAGCAGGTTACTGCGCGGCGCCGCAACGGCATCGCGCTGTTTGTCATTCAAACCGTCGAGCAGTTCAGAAACGTCCATAAGCACCAATAAGTCAGAAAATGCGAAGCATAAGACTGGATAAATTTACAGCCATTATAACAGCGAGGTGAGTGATGCCAACTGGGAAATTTCAACGTGTGGCAGCAGACGGGCATCCTCGATCTGCATGAGATTACCCTCACGAAGGTTAATCCAGCAGGCCTGCATGCCAAAACGAATCGCGCCTGCCACATCGGTGGTGAGATCGTCGCCAACGTGCAGAATGTGTTCCGGGGCGATATTAAGACGTTGCGCGGCCAGCTGATACATATCCAGCCACGGCTTAGCGCGCCCGTCTGGCCCCGCCCGGAGTGAAAACTGGAAGTAGTGTGCCAACCCAAGTTTTTCAGGCTGCGCGTTGCCATTGGTGATCGCCACCAGCGGCACTTTCTTCGCCAGGGCGTTCAGCGTGTCATGGGTTTCAGCGGGCATATCGACCTGGCTGCGCCACTGATGGAACACATCCATAACCTGCGTCGCGCCCGCCGCGGCTTCGGATGGCGTTAAACCGGCCTGGCACATGACATGTTCTACAGAACGCCGACGCCACTCAGAGACATCATGGTAGATCTCAGGTTCGCTTGCACGTAACTGACTGCGCGAGGCGGCTACGTCTTCCGGCGTTACGGCTCGCAGCGCCGGGTGGAAAGCCTGCAGCGCAGCATGAGAGGCTTCCGTGGTTTTACGGATCACCGGGTAGTTGTCGTAGAGCGTGTCGTCTAAATCGAAAGTGATCGCTTTGATGTCACGCAGAGGACGATAAAACTTCATTCACTCTTTCCTCGTTTGGCGCGGGGATGTGCAGCATCGTACACCGATGCCAGATGCTGGAAATCAAGATGGGTGTAAATTTGGGTGGTCGACAGATTCGCATGGCCCAGTAATTCCTGCACCGCTCGCAGATCGCCACTCGACTCCAACAAATGGGTGGCAAAAGAGTGGCGCAGCTTATGGGGATGTATATGACTGGAAAGACCCTGCTTAATTCCCCACTCGGCAAAGCGTTTCTGGACGTTGCGCGCAGAGATACGAGAGCCACGGCTGGAGAGAAACAGCGCATCATCCCCAGGGTTAAACGCGGTGCGTAACGGCAACCACTGCTGGATCCAGCTGACGGCGGTGCGACCGATCGGCACGCGCCGTTCCTTGCTGCCTTTACCTAAAACCCAAACCTCTCCCGCCTCAAGATCGACATGGCGGCAGTCCATATTGACCAGCTCGGAAAGACGTAACCCTCCGCCGTACATCACTTCCAGCATTGTACGATCGCGGATCGCCAGCGGATCGGTGAGATCAATCTCCAGCAACTGGTTAACGTCATCAACATCGATATTTTTCGGTAGATGACGACCGTTGCGCGGCGTGGCGATCCCTTTCGCCGGATTAGCCACCAGCATGTCGCGGCTCACCTGCCAGTCAAGGAAACTGCGTAATGCGGAAAGACGTAATGCCAGACTGCTTGCAGCCAGACCTGCACGACGGCTGCGGGCGGCCATGCTACGCACCATGGCGGGATCGAGCTGTGACCACGCGCTGATTTTCATCTCATCGGCAATCGTCACCAGTGCGGCAAGCTGACGCGCGTAGCTGCTCAAGGTAAGCGGGCTGAGCTGGCGTTCAACCTTCAGGTGGCGCAGAAAGCCGTCAACGGTCTCCTGCAACACGCTGCTCATGCGCGCTCCACCCAGCGTTCCAGCAGCGCAGGTATCATCTGCGAAAGGTGCTGAAGCAGTAAGGTGCCCATGCCCGACTGATAGTGCAGGCTGTCACGGCTACTGAAGATAATGATGCCAAGTTCGCCCTCATCCCCCATCAGGGACATGGCGACTGAACCAATGGCCTTTGCCTGAGGCAGCAGCAGCAGCAGTTCCGGGCCATTGATATTCCCCAGATAGTGCTGCTCATTACCGAAGCGCTGAATGCGTAACGGTTCGAAAGCCTGACGGGCCAGACCAAGCTGCACAAAGTCAGACGGCGCACCCAGTCGCCACTTGTCGTTAAACAAGCGGATATTGGCTCCCGCCAGTCCGAGATCGCGCGCCCAGCGATGCAGGCGATTAAGCATATCCTGGAGTGAGCTGGCGGCGGACAGGAGACTTTGCAGTGAAAGCAGACGTGAGAATAACTGTTGATTTGCGGTCGCCTGCTCCATCAGCAGCGTAATTTCTTCTTCCAGACGCTGGATGTGATTGCGCTGGCGCGCCATGTGCCATTCCACCAGCGATACGCTGCCGCGAACCGGGTGCGGCACCGCCATCTGTTCCACCTGACGGGCGTTGCGCATAAAGAAATCAGGATGCTGACGCAGATAATCACTGACGGCCTGATCGTCCAGCAGGACAGTATTTTCCACCTGCTCGTCGATATTTTTCATAAGTGAATAAACCCATCGTAGACATGTGTGGCCGGACCGGTCATGTAAAGCGGCTGTCCGGTGCCTTTCCAGGCGATATGTAACGTGCCGCCTGGCAAATCAACGCGCACTTTCTGACTTAAAATACCCTGCTGGATACCGCAGGCAACCGCCGCACAGGCGCCGCTACCGCACGCCTGGGTTTCCCCTGCACCGCGCTCATAAACACGCAGCCGGATGTGTTCAGGGCTGATAATTTCCATAAAGCCCACGTTGACGCGTTCCGGAAAACGCTCATGGCTTTCCAGGATCGGTCCCAGCAGTTCAACCTGGGCCGTTTTCGTGCTTTCCACCTGGATGACGCAGTGAGGGTTGCCCATTGAGACGGCACCAAACATCACCGTTTGTTCCGCCACGCGTAACAGGTAAAGGTTTTCAGCTTTATTGGCGCGGAAAGGCACCTGCTGGGGTTCGAAATTCGGCTCGCCCATATTCACACGTACCAGATCGTCTGGTGTCACGCTCAGAACCATGCGACCAGCCTGGGTGCTCACGCGAATATCGCTTTTATTCGTCAGCCCTTTTAACTGAACAAAACGGGCGAAGCAGCGGGCGCCATTTCCACACTGCGCGACTTCACTCCCGTCTGCATTAAAAATGCGGTAGTGAAAGTCGAGATCGGGATCGTAAGGCGGTTCAACGACCAGCAGCTGATCGAAGCCAATCCCGAGATGGCGATCGGACAGCCGGCGGATCAATTCCGGCGAAAAAAAGACATTTTGCGTTACGGCATCCACAACCATGAAATCATTGCCGAGACCGTGCATTTTGGAGAACTGCATTTTTTGCTCCGCCGGATGCGCCATAAGTGTTATTTCATTTGTGAGCTTGAGCTTGAACCACCCGTCACCAGACCACCTACATCCGCTTTAGACGCGTCGGCTTTCTGTTTTTGCGTGGGTGCTGACGTTGGCGCAGCTTGTTTTGGCGTGTCCTGCGGCGGGAAGTAGAGCGGTCCTTTCAATCCACAGCCTGCAAGGCTTGTTACTGCCATTGTCATTGCTAACAGGCTTATCACTTTCTTCATTCTCTATGCTCTTCATGTCCTGTGACCTGGATGCTTATCATCGCAGTTGAAGTTGGAAAAGCAACAGGAAATGCCAGCTAATCACGTGAGCGTTGTGGCAAGCCCTGAAGACAGCATCATTGCGGGCTTACCGAACTCAATATACCTGATAGCGTGGCTGATAATCGTTATTGTCGTTATCAGGCTGCGAGGCACAGAGATCGGTGAGAACCTGATTTCTGAATGGAATGACCTGATAACGTTCACCCGTGTTCACGATTTGATAGAACTGCGGCAGGTTAAAATTGATAAAACTTGAGCCATAGGTGAAACGGTCGTGCGACGAGGAGTAAAAACGGCTAACGTCCCGTACCAGCTCTTCCTTACTGCCTTCACAATGGTGATAGACCTCGACGCGGTTACTTTCATCCAGAATGTAGATATTGAAACCCCGATCGTCGGTGGTATCTTCAAAAAAGAACTGAATGATCCCTTCGCTGGCGTAGCCGTTAACCACAGGCGGCAGTGGCGTCTGATTAGACTCGACTTTAATCGACAGGCCGTGAAGCTTGTTGTTGGAAATGGCGCCATAAAACTCAACGGCGTTTTCCAGCTTCTGAACCGATACGCCCATGCGTTCAAAGAACAACCCCCAGGTCTGGCCCGCCATACGCAGTGCTTTGAACCGCCCTGGCTCCTGACGCGTACTGGAAAGACGCAGTTCGATGCACTCTGACACCAGCTGCTGTACGCGGGTACGAATCAATCCACGTAAATGCTGGCTGTAGCAGAACACCTCAACGGTATCAGGCGGGGAAGCGTCCTGATGCATTTTACCCAGGATGGTTTTCAGGCCTTCGATCATCGCCTGTTCGCCACTGAAGTGCAGCGTACGCACCTCATTCCACGAGTTACGGTACAGCAGGTCTATACTACCAATTAAACACTGCTGCTGCTGACCAAAGCTGAACACATCGAGTTTGCGGAAATCGAAATGCACCACCTGGTTACGAAACGCCGAGGTTGGATCGTGCTCAAGGTTAACAATGATGGCCAGATGGCGGATTTCACACGGGCTGTAGAGCGCCTTGGGCGTGGGCGCAGGCAGACGCAGGGGGAAATGGCTGGAGACGTCGTCGACCAGTTCCTGCAGGCGCGCCAGATCGCATAGCTCATTGCCCTTGATGTGCAGCCGCGTTTTGCTGGTCAGCAGTCCATTGAACCAGGCCCAGGCGACCAGCTTGTTAAGATAGCGGTTATATTCCAGCGGCTGATGGCTGATGATCGAGCTCATGTCCGGCGACTGGTTGTACAGATACCAGCCTGGCCGGTTGGCACGGCCCGGCGGAACGTGAATAAAGGTCAGGTTGGATTCGGACAGATCGGGAGAAATCTGCGGATTAACCAGCGTCACCTTGCCCGGCAAGGCCTCAAAGGCGGCGTACAATTTACGGGTCAGCACGCCGATATCCTGCGGGCTGGCGCTGACGCTTAAATTGTTGCGGCGGGCAAAGCGGATAAGGTTGCGATAGCTTTGCATCATCGCATCCAGCAACTCATTGTGCGCTTCACGCACGCGCTCGATTTTCCATTCGGCACGGTTGTCCAGAATAGCAATCTTTTCGTCGTCCCAGCCCCAGGCTTTAACCAGCTGCGACAGGATCTCACGGCGCCAGCCGCTACGCTGCGGGTGATCGTCACTACTGAGCTTTTCGCAAACTTTTAAATAGAAGCAGCGGCGAACCAAATCAAGGCGGGGCTGATCGTCAATACTGGTGAGATAGCGTGTTACGCGTTCCAGCATCATACAGTAAGGATCAAGGCCAAAGCAGACGATCTCGCCGTCGTGCAGACGCTGTTTGATGTCCATCGCCAGCAGTTTAGTATCCGGGTATTCCCAGCTATAAGCTTCCAGCAGCAACGTTTTCAACACCGCTTTATACGGCGAATCGATACTTTTATACAGCTGCCACAGGCTGGCACCGAAATACTCTTCTGCTGATAACGTGCTGAGGCCGCCCAAATCCAGCCACTCGTTTGGCGTGAGCACGCCTTTCGCATACAGCGACATCACGTAGTCATCATAGTGATGCTCTTCTTCGCCTGGCACCATATTCCACAGGATACGTTTACCGGCCATTCTTACCGCCGTGCGGTAGAACTCATCCAGCAGCAAAATATGTTGGGTAGAACCGCAATCTTCACCGCCAAGATTGCCGCTTTCGTTGTGACGGAAGCGGTTTTCATCAATGAGGAAAAAGCTGACTTCGATGGCCTGCGAGGCACACCATTTTTGCAACAGGGCACATTTACGCTGCAGATTCAGGCGCTCTTCATTATCCAGCCAGGATTGATGGCAAACCCAGATATCCAAATCGGACACGCTGTTTTGCCCAACGGAAGAGGTGCTTCCCATTGAGTAGATGCCGGTGATAGGCAGTTCACCTTTAGGGGCTTCGACCAGGGAGAGTTCCTGTTTGCCCGTTAACTCTGCAAGCAGCTGCAGTTGGTTTTCATCAGGCGTGAAGACGTTGATGCCGTGGGGAACGCTACCTTCGAGGTAACCCGGCATCAGCGGATGTTGATAATGTAGTAAGATCGGAAGCAGACTGTAGACTCGCTGAAAAGCGGGCCCCATGGCAGCGAGTGCGCGATCAACGCGCAGCTGGTTAATTGCATCCAGTCTCTGTTTTAGTGTCTCAATATAGAGGTACAAGACGTTTCGCCTGGTTGTCCTGGAGTTTAAGCACCCTGTTTCCAGTCTCTGCCGCGTAATAAGAGAAATGTCGTGCAGATAATTGCTGGAAACGTGATCAATCTATCACTCGCCGGATTGACCGTAAAGAAAGTTACGCTACCTGCATTTTAGCACGGTTTCGTCTACTTTTCGCTCACTCTGCGCCTGGCCTGAGATTACTGTCTGATATATCAGGTTTAATCCGCAGACGGTTCTTTTCAATCCGTTGAAACTGACAGCATTCCCTCAACGATGATAGGATATTCGATGAACGATCTAAATGGTTAACGGCATGTTAAACAAAATTTTCAGAATTGCTACACGACAAAGCCCACTTGCCCTGTGGCAAGCACAATATGTACAGCAACGATTGATCAGTGCCCATCCTGGCCTGCGCGTGGAGCTGGTACCTATGGTGACGAAGGGCGATATCATTCTTGATACACCGCTCGCGAAAGTGGGGGGGAAAGGGCTGTTCGTTAAAGAGCTCGAGCAGGCAATGTTAGAAAACCGTGCCGATCTGGCCGTACATTCGATGAAAGATGTGCCCGTGGCATTTCCGGAAGGTCTGGGCCTGGTCACCATTTGCCAGCGGGACGATCCGCGCGATGCGTTTGTCTCCAACCACTACGCGTCAATTGATGAACTTCCACAGGGCGCCGTCATTGGAACGTCAAGCCTGCGGCGTCAGTGCCAGATTAGCGCGCGACGTCCCGATCTGGTGATTCGTTCGCTGCGCGGGAACGTGGGCACACGATTAAGTAAGCTTGATGCTGGCGAATATGACGCCATTATTCTTGCCGCCGCTGGGTTGAATCGACTTGGCCTGGCCGATCGTATTCGCCAGCCGCTGCCTGCGGATATTTCCTTACCCGCTGTGGGTCAGGGCGCAGTTGGCATCGAATGTCGGTTAGACGACAGCACGTTGATTGCGCTGTTACAGGCATTGAATCACGATGATACGGCGGTCTGTGTGAAAGCGGAACGTGCCATGAATACCCGACTTGAAGGCGGCTGCCAGGTTCCAATTGGCAGCTTTGCCGTGCTTGAAGGCGACGAACTGTGGCTTCGCGGTCTGGTGGGGGCACCCGATGGGAGCGTCATGGTGAGCGGTGAACGCCGTGGGCCTCGCGATCAGGCAGAGCAAATGGGCATTTCGTTGGCAGACGAGTTGCTCAACGGTGGCGCGCGTGAAATTCTGCGCGACGTTTATCAGGGGCAATCTCCCGTATGACGATTCTGGTGACGCGCCCGGAACCCGCAGCGGCGGAGCTGGTCTCGCGCCTGCACGCCCAGGGTAAACAGGCGTGGAGCCTGCCGCTGATAGAATTCGCGCCGGGTAACGATCTCCTGCAGTTACCGGCCACCCTTGCCACGTTGAAACGCGGCGATCTTGTTTTTCTCCTTTCGCAGCAGGTTATTCACTTTGCACAGCATGCCATCAAGGCATGGCCCGCTGACGTAGACTATTATGCAATTGGTCGCAGTACCGCTTTGGCTTTTCATACGATCAGCGGCCTGCAGGTGACCTACCCTCACGCGCATGAAACCAGCGAAGAGTTGATAAAACTGGCGACATTGCAGCAAATAGCGGGTAAGCATGCGCTTATCCTTCGAGGGAATCAGGGACGCGAGCTGCTGTCAGAAACGCTGGCGGCCCGTGGCGCGCAGGTCACCTATGCAGAGTGCTATCAACGTTGCCAAAAACACTATGACGGCGCCATCGAAGGCCGTCGCTGGCGCGATCGTAATATTCACACGCTGGTCGTGACCAGCGGTGAGATGCTGCATCAGCTGTATTCGCTGTTCCCCGAGGTCGATCGTGAGGAATGGCTGCTCCGCTGTCGACTACTCGTCGTCAGCGAACGTTTGGCTTCCCTGGCCGCCGATCTCGGTTGGCAGACTATTCAGGTAGCCGATGGTGCCGATAACGATGCGCTGTTGCGCGCGTTATGTTGAACTTAACAATGGGATGTGCCAGATATGACGGAACAAAAAGACACCTCCGCCGTGGTTGATGAAACCACACCAGCGGTTGATCGCCCCTCTTCTACCCAGGAAAAATCACCGCGCAATCGCAATAATGGCGGCATGGTGCTGGGAGCAGTCGCGATTGTCATCGCACTGGCGATTGGCGCAGGATTGTACCTGAACGATAAACACCAGGCCGAACAGCAGGCACAAACCAACCAGGAACTGAGTGATCAGCTGTCCACGCTGCAGAAACAGGCAAACAGCGACAAACAGCAGCTGGCCCAACAGTTGAGCGCGACAGAAAAAGCATTAGAGACCGCGCAGTCACAGCAGGCGGCATCGGCCAAAGAGCTGGAAACGCTGCGTGAAAAAATGGCGTCAATTTCAGGTAATGACGTGCGCAGTTGGCTAGTGGCCCAGGCTGACTACCTGGTGAAGCTGGCCGGACGTAAATTGTGGAGCGATCAAGACGTGACCACCGCTGCAGCGCTGCTGAAAAGTGCAGATGCCAGCCTGGCAGACATGAACGATCCCAGCGTCATGAACGTGCGTCGTGCATTAACTCAGGATATCAGTACGCTCTCCGCCATCTCCCAGGTGGATTATGACGGCATTATTCTGAAACTTAATCAGTTATCAAACGGTGTGGATAATCTGCGGCTGGCAGATAACGACAGCGATGATGCGCCTATGGACAGCGACAGCGGTGAACTTTCCAGTTCCATTCGTGAATGGCGTCAGAATCTGGTGAAGAGCTGGCATAACTTTATGGATGACTTTATTACCATCCGCCGTCGCGATAATACCGCACAGCCGCTGCTGGCACCGAATCAGGATGTTTATCTGCGTGAGAACATCCGCTCGCGCCTGCTCATCGCTGCTCAGGCCGTACCACGTCACCAGGAAGAGATTTACAAGCAGTCGCTTGAAACCGTCTCAACATGGGTGCGCGCGTGGTATGACACCAATGATGCCTCAACCAAAGCGTTTCTGGCCCAGTTGGATGAATTAAGCCAGCAGAACATCAACATGGATCTGCCCGACAGCCTGGAGAGCCAGCCGCTGCTTGAAAAGCTGATGCAAACCCGCGTTCGTAATCTGATGGCACAGCCTTCTGCCGCCGCTAATCAGCAGGGAGGCTAATCATGCTAAAGGTATTTATCCTCTTTGTTCTGCTGATTGCCGGCATCGTACTGGGGCCGATGATTGCGGGTCATCAGGGCTACGTGCTGATTCAGACCGACAACTGGAACGTTGAAACCAGCGTGACGGGCCTGGCCATCATCCTGATTATTAGCCTGCTTGTGATCCTGGCCGTGGAATGGATACTGCGCCGTTTATTTCGCACCGGCGCGCGTACCCACGGCTGGTTCACGGGCCGTAAGCGTCGTCGTGCCCAGCGCCATACGCAAAATGCCCTGATGAAACTGGCGGAAGGGGATTTCAGACAGGTAGAGAAACTGTTATCTAAAGACGCAGAGCATGCTGATGTGCCTGTCGCTAACTACCTGCTAGCTGCAGAAGCCGCACAACAGCGTGGAGATGAAATGCGGGCCAACCAGCACCTTGAACGGGCGGCTGAGCTGGCCGGCAATGATGTGATTCCGGTCGAAATTACCCGTACCCGCATTCAACTGGCGCGTCATGAAGATCATGCAGCGCGCCACAGCATCGATCGCCTGCTCGAAGTCGCGCCTCGTCATCCGGAAGTGCTTCGTCTGGCTGAGCAGGCATATGTCCGCACCAGCGCCTGGAGCGCACTGCTGGATATTCTTCCCGCCATGGAAAAATCCGAGGTCGGGACAGAAGAGCAACGCACCCTGCTGCAGCAACAGGCCTGGCTGGGCCTGATGAACCAGGCGATGGCCGATCAGGGCAGCGAGGGACTAAAGCGCTGGTGGGGCAATCTGAGCCGTAAAACTCGCCATGAGACATCATTGCAGGTAGCGATGATTGACCATTTGATTGAGTGTGACGACCACGATACCGCACAGGACATCTTGCTGGATGGGCTTAAACGTCATTACGATGACCGTCTGGTGCTGCTGATGCCACGTATTAAGAGCGGCAACCCAGAAGCACTGGAAAAAGCCTTACGTCAGCAAATTAAACAGCATGGCGCGACGCCCTTGTTGCACAGTACTCTGGGGCAGTTGTTAATGCGCCACGGTGAATGGCAGCAGGCAGCGGAAGCACTTCAGCAGGCACTGGCTCAGCGCCCTGACGCCTTTGATTACGCGTGGCTGGCCGACGTTTACGATCGCCTTCGCCGTCCGGAAGAGGCGGCAAAAATGCGTCGTGAAGGCCTGTTGCTCACGCTAAAAAATAATCCTGATGCCTGACAGCACAGCATCGCGTTTAGTAAAAAGCCGGGCTCGCCCGGTTTTTTTGTGTCTGCGCTTTCAGGCAAAAAAAAACACCTGCTAAAAGCAGGTGTAAGATCAGGTCGGTTTGACAACCGAGAGGTACCCGACTCAACGTGGTGTCTGATAACCCTGTAAGACTTTCGCGATACAGGCAGGCAGACAACAGGTACCCAAAATTGGCTCTGCGTCATTCCCAGGTTTATGTAGCCGAAGCAAACATAAGAGGTGGAATGAGCATCTACACGTTAATTATTGCATAATCCATGCCAGTTGCTATTATTATTTTAATTAACCATAAAAATCATATACTTATTCCTTGCCGCTTTTTTTGGGTTCTTTCTCTTTGCGATGAGCGTCGTGTTATTACGACAAACCAGACAATGGATGTCGCATACAGGCGACAAACAAGGTAAAGACTTGTCAATCCTTGTTAAAACAGGAAATTAAGCGTCTCAGTTTTGCGACAGCCATTATGATGACTCCGATCCGACTCCACTTTCAGGAAAAATGATGTGCCCGTCTGAGCAGATTTTCTGCCCCCGAAAGATAACACTGCCTGCGCAACGTTGTCTCAATGGCGCCCGGCGCGAACCGCCTTCGGCGGTGCTCATCCTCTTTTATTCAGACGAAAAAAAACCTGTCTTTGCAGACAGGTTTCTTAAATATGGTCGGCGAGAGAGGATTACGCGCCCCTGCGGGACGCGCCCTTCGGGCCGTTGCGTTCGCAACGTTGTCTCGCTGCGCTCGGCGCAACCCTCCTCGGAGGTTCTCATCCTCTTTTATTCAGGCGAAAAAAAACCTGTCTTTACAGACAGGTTTCTAAAAATGGTCGGCGAGAGAGGATTACGCGCCCCTGCGGGACGCGCCCTTCGGGCCGTTGCGTTCGCAACGTTGTCTCGCTTCGCTCGGCGCAACCCTCCTTCGGAGGTTCTCATCCTCTTTTATTCAGGCGAAAAAAAACCTGTCTTTGCAGACAGGTTTCTAAAAATGGTCGGCGAGAGAGGATTCGAACCTCCGACCCACTGGTCCCAAACCAGTTGCGCTACCAAGCTGCGCTACTCGCCGATTTTTTATTTTGTTTTGCCTGGTGCGAAGAGAGGGACTTGAACCCTCACGTCCGTTAAGACACTAACACCTGAAGCTAGCGCGTCTACCAATTCCGCCACCTTCGCGTATCCCAGCAAAATCTGGGGTGGCTAATGGGACTCGAACCCACGACAACTGGAATCACAATCCAGGGCTCTACCAACTGAGCTATAGCCACCACTGTACTGAATGTTGCAAGTCAAACCCACAGCATTTAAATCTTTGTTACTAACGCGGTACTCAAACCACCGAAGCTCATACGCACAAACTAAATGGCGCGCCCGACAGGATTCGAACCTGAGACCTCTGCCTCCGGAGGGCAGCGCTCTATCCAGCTGAGCTACGGGCGCGTAGCGCCGTTGCGGATGTGCATACTAGAGATAAGCGCCCACGCTGTCTAGTGCTTTTTAAAGAAAATAGCGCGTTTGATTACGCTTTGTGCATTTCGTCGACAATTAGCGCATTTATGCCGTTACTCATGCGAAAAACATGGCGTTAATCAGCGATCTTACAGATCGCCACGCCAGTGATAACGCAAATATTTCACCAGCTTCAATTGCCTGCTTAGGCGACTGGGCTGTTTGATTAAGCGATAAAACCATTCCAGTCCAAGCTTCTGCCAGATTACAGGCGCGCGCTTTACATGACCGGTAAACACGTCATAGGTACCGCCTACGCCCATATACAACGCATCAGGCCAGTGCTTCTGACATTCGGCCATCAAAAGCTCCTGACGCGGAGAGCCCATCGCTACCGTTACCAGCCTGGCTCCGCTGGCCGCTACCCTGGCAAACAGCGCATCGCGTTCCGCCGGGACAAAATAGCCATCCTGCGCCCCTACAATATTCACACTCCACTGACGACGCAGTTTATCGCAGGTTTCGTCCAACACTGCCTGCTGACCGCCGATCAAAAACACCGGCGTTCCGTTGCGTCCGGCACGTTCCATTAAGGCTTCCCACAGATCGGCTCCTGCAATCCGCTGTAACGAGGCCTGCGGGTATTTCTTGCGAACAGAGCGAACAATGCTGATGCCATCCGGATATTTGAATTCAGCCTGCTGAATGTGAGCATGCAGTGCTGCATCCTGTTCGGCATTTAGCACTTTTTCCGCGTTGATAGCCACCAGCTTGCCGCTCCGGACAGCAGAATCCGGCATCAGGAAATCCACAAAAGAAGCCATGTTGTCAAAGCCGTACAACGTGATGCCGCGAATTACATAGCGTGGCGTTTCGGAAACGGTACTCATCTCTTTTTAATTCTTCCCTTAGATCCCAGAGGGTTAATCAGGATGGGCTATGCAGCGCCCGCTCACGTCGGCTGCGAATCAGGCCGACATGATCCAGTAACCAGAAAAGCAATTTCGCCATCCCCAGACAGGCGGCAAAAATAATACAGAAAAACACAACACGTGAGCCAAATGCATCCAGCCCCTCACGCGCCAGCACAATCATGTTGAATACGGCACCGAAACAAAAGCTCTGCAGAATCGCCGCGGTATAACGATTCGATTCATTGCGTCCGCGCTTATAGAGCGTGTCGAAAGCTTTGATGATGAGCCCAACGGCCACAGCGCCTGGCGGAATGGCCCAGACGCCGCCCATCACCAGTAGCGAACCGATTAAGGTAGGCGAAATCGCCAGTCCGGAATGGTTGTTCAGTACATCCCAGGTAAAGTAATTAGCGCTGTTCAGTACTGACAGAGGACGATCGGGCCATAGCCAGGTTGGGATAAACACATAGAAATCTCGCCACATGGGCGCTAAGCCCTGAAAGTCTATCTTATGGTAATTCTCCAGCAGCAAAGCCAGGTTTTCCCATGGCGAAAACGTGTCGCGCGTCAGGTACAGAAAGGTGTAAAAAGCCTCGTCGCCCATGACAGCCAGATTGTAGCGACGCAGCGCCAGCCAGAACATTCCTCCAATCGCCATCACGCCCGCAGCGGCCAGCATCCACAATGTGATCCAGCCGCGTGTGATACCGATAAACAGAAATAACGCAAAAGCGATAATGATATTGGCACGCGTGCCACCAACCAGCGCGTAGGTCAGTAAGCCAAAGCTGACCGTGATGATGAGAAACAGCAGCCAGTTACGGCGCGTGGGATGCAAGAAATAGGGAATCAGCATCGCCGGGATGAAGAAATAAAAGAACCGCTTCAGTGCAACGCCGGATACTTCACTGGAAAAGATCTGGTTATAGGCCGTCAGTCGGAATAACAAAAATCCGTTATGGATAAAGAATACCGTTACGGTTGCAACCGCCACCAGCGCCAGTAGCCCGCCGGTCAGATGCGTTTCGACCCGGTTCATTTGTAGCCAGGGCCGGGCAGGCGCTGCGGATGCTGGCCTGAGGCGAACCTTGTAACTGACAAAGTAAATAGCATAAAACGCCGTGGCCGACAGCATCGCCTGCAGCAGAAAATCCGCCGGAACCACCTGCGTATCAAACCGAAAGACCAGAATACTGGTTAGCGGGAAACCGAAGTAGAAGGTCAGTAAAAACAATAGGGTAAAAAACAGGTGAAAGTTAAATCGTTCCTGTCTGAGTTCGCGCAGGTTTAGGGTCACAATGGTCACCAGTGACAGCACATACACGACCAGCAGACCACTAAATGCCATAAGACTCATGAGGGCTCTCCTTCGCAAAGGCGCAACGCTGTTCGCCAGCCTTCCAGATAGCCCGGGGCCAGGAAAGCAATACGCTGTTTATCGCATCCCACAAGTTGCCGACGCGCCTCTGAGACGATATCAGGCGTCAGCGCATCGTCGCTGAACAAGACAGGAAGCCGCTGCGCGGTAACATCCCGCCAGAACGGATTTTTACGCGTCAGGACGAAAGGCACATTAGCCTGAATCAGCAAACATAGCGTTCCCACACCCTGTTGCCGTTCGAACATAAAATAGCCCAAATGGCAGCGAGCCAACAGCGTCAGATAGTCGTCAAACGCAAGATTATCACGCAGTAACCTTACCTGCCCCTGCGGAAAGAGTCTGTCAGCGGCGTTCTGAATCTGTCCGATATATTCATCATTGTCAGGCGGATAACCCAGCGGCACGTTAATGCGCACATCTTCGCCAAACTGAGCCTTGATTGCTGCAAGCCCCTCAATATGGCGGTTACTGGCATCACCAGAATTACCCAGCAGCACGGTAAACGTCTTGTCTGGATGGGGCGTAATGGCGACTGCAGGTAACTTTGTGGGAAAATAAAGTAAAGACTGCGGTACAGACTTGTGGCGTTGCTGGTAGTGATACAGATCGCCTTGGGTGGCGAACAGGTGTGCAACGCGCCCCTGCGCAGCACGGCGCAGGAAATAAAACAGCCGGAACTTCAGGCTGCGTGAATCTTCATACAAATCCGCTCCCCAGACGTGCCAGAACAGTTGAGAACGGCGTAACCTGCCGCTCAGCAACGCCAGCCAAAGCCAGGGGTTAAACTGCCCGTGGCAAAAGAAGCGTTGGTCGCGATTTTTCGCCCGCTGCAACAGCGCCTCAGCCAGCGCTTTCTTACTGCTAAAGGTTTCAATGTGCAAAGCGCCAAAACCGGTGAGGTTTTCAGACTGCGATGCCACCACCATAAAGTGACGCGGTGCGGTAACAGGCTGCTCGATGCTCATCACGTCGTTAAAAAAACGCAACACCGTCAGATTGTGATGGGGGATATTGGATCCCAAAACGTGAATTAAAGTCATTTTCTTCGGCAGTAAAGAATAAATGCGCCACAGCAGAGCGCGAAATAGGTAACGTAGGTGAACATATAGGCTTGCGCTGCCCCACTGGCCCCCTGTAACGGGATAAGCCAGCGCGAGAACAGCGTCAGCAAAATAAACTGACTGATTTCGGTCAGCACATAAAAGCGTAATGAGGCTTTCGCGATGACCAGATAGCCGAAAACGTAGGCGCCGACTTTGAAAACATCGCCACAGAGTTGCCAGACAAACAAATCCCGCATGTCGTGAAATGCCGCGGAGAACAGCAGGCTGATGGCGATATCACGCATCATCCACACGCTCAGGCTGGCCGCCGCGACCGCCGGTAACACAAAGCGTAACGCCCGGCCGATCTCACGCGCAATATCCTTTTTGTTCTCTAACCGGGCCAGTGTCGGCAGTAGCCAGACGCTAAAGGTCGCGGTGATAAACTGCAGATAAGCATCAGATATACTGGTTACGCCCTGCCATAATCCTACCTGGGCCCAGCCGTTACTGGCCGCCAGTTGATTTCGCATCATCACCCAGGCAACCGGCAGGGTGACAGCGGTGATCAGCGCCATAATCGTGTATTTTGCCAGATGACGCGCCATTTCCGGCTGCCAGGTGGGCCGCAGCCAGCTCAAGGGGAGCGGGACACGACGTTTCAGTATCACCAGCGCTGGAAAAACGAGTAACGCGGGCACCAAAGCCAGCCCGGTCAATGCGCCCGTATAGCCCCCCAGCCACCAACACAGCACGTAACCGAGCACGCCCGTTATGCTACCGCAAATCAGGGCCAGCGCATTACCGCGCGCATCACGGTAGCCTTTTATGAACGCCAGAAGCAGGTTTGCCCACGCGATACCAAACTGAAGAAAGGCAACGATACGTATCACGTTTTGATAGCGATCGTGACCGAACAGCGCAGTGCAGATGGGAGCCGCAGCCAATAAAAAGACCAGCGCCAGCAGCGTTGAGAAGCCCGTCACCATTGCCGAGGCGGTGCCGATGAGCGCGCGGAGTTGTCGGGGCTGCTGTTGGTATTGTGCAACATACGTGGTGACGCCGTTAAAGATACCCGCACCGGCCAGCACGCCCAGCACGGTGATGAGCTGGCGAAAGTTACCGGCCTGGCCCACGCCTTCAGGACCAAAGCTGATGGCCAGTAACTTGACGACCAGCAGCCCAACCGCAATTTTTACTATCGTCGATGAGGCGGTCCATAACGATGCTTTGGCTAATGACATCAGGAAAAAAAGCTCAGTAGCGAGCCGATCACGGTGCTCTGATTGTTATCCGACAGATTATAAAACAGCGGTAAACGTAATAAGCGCTCACTCTCTGCTGTAGTAAAACGATCCTCACCAGCAAAACGTGAAAAACGCTGGCCCGCAGGCGAACTGTGCAAAGGGATATAATGGAAAACGGCCAGGATTTCGGCCTCTTTAAGCCAGTTGATCAGGGCCTGACGGTGCTTCTCATCACGCAGCTTTATATAAAACATATGGGCATTGTGCTGACAATCAGCCGGGATGGAAGGCAGTGTCATCTTGCCGTTTTCCGCCAGCGGCTTCAGGGCATCGTAATAACGTTGCCACAAGCGCAAGCGCTGTTGATTAATTCGTTCAGAAGACTCCAGCTGAGCCCAGAGATAAGCCGCCTGCAGGTCAGCCATCAGATAGCTGGACCCCATGTCCCGCCAGGTATATTTATCTACCTGTCCCCGGAAAAACTGACTGCGATTGGTGCCCTTTTCGCGAATAATTTCTGCGCGTTCTACCAGGCTGGCATCGTTAATTAACGTCGCGCCGCCTTCTCCACCTGCGGTGTAATTCTTGGTTTCGTGAAAGCTGAAACATCCGATATGACCAATGGTGCCTAATGCCCGGCCTTTGTACCCTGACATCACGCCCTGCGCAGCATCCTCAATAACAAACAGCTTATACTGTGCCGCCAGCGCCATAATCGTATCCATCTCACAGGCAACACCCGCATAGTGGACCGGCACGATAGCGCGGGTTTTATTGGTAATCGCCGCTTCAATCAGCGTTTCATCAATGTTCATGGTGTCGGGGCGCACATCCACGAACACAATTTTTGCGCCACGTAATACAAAGGCGTTGGCGGTTGAAACAAAGGTGTAGCTCGGCATGATCACTTCATCACCCGGCTGGATATCGATCAGCAGCGCGGCCATCTCCAGCGAGGCGGTACAGGAAGGCGTCAGTAAAACTTTCGCACTACCGAAGCGCTGCTCCATCCACTGCTGACAGCGGCGAGTGTAACCGCCGTCGCCACACAGCTTGCCGCTGCTCATGGCAGACTTCATATACTCGATTTCGCTTCCCACAACCGGGGGCGCATTAAAGGGAATCATGACCTCTCCTGTAAAACCAGTACGCCGTGCTTTCAAGACGTGCGCCACTGCGAAGATAAAGACGCATCGCCGTAAGATTACTGATTTGCGTGGCAACCCGCAGACGTTCGAGCTGACGCGCACGGCCCCAGTCCGCTGCAGCCAGCATCAGGCGCTGACCGATACTTTGTCCCTGCGCCTCAGGCACTACCGCCAGCAGGCCAATACGTGCATCGCCTTCGACCTCACGTAAAGAGACAAAGCCCTGAAGCGCGCCGCATTCATCACTGGCCACAAGGCACTGGTGATCGAAGGTGCCGCGGACCGCATTTTCGATCCACTGCGCATAGAAGCGGGCACTGTCATCAGGCGCAAACCACGGCGTGCGAAAACGACTTTGACGGAAGGCCAGAGATGCGGCTTCACGTAATGCCGGGATTTGTGTTTCCCGGGCAATACGAATGCCTGTCTGGCGTTCGGTGCGTTTGATCGTCAACGACAAATCCACTTCACCTTCCACCAGGTGAAACTGGTGCTGATTTAACGCATCGATGATGTCGGTTTGTTCCGCTGACACTTTGATTTGAAACAGCGCGCAGGCGTGCCGAAGCGCGTTTTCGAGCGACAGATCCCCCCGGTTTCCAGCCTCACGGCGTCAAAGCCGAAGAACTGGCTCTCCCAGGTGAGTGGATTAACCTTAACGTGGACAGACATAAGTTAATCGGATCCTTGTTAACCAGAGTTTTTTAGCGCCAGACACCTTTCGTATCAACAACCCATTGCTGAGTGATCTGTGCAGCATCAACACGGCGGAAAGCATGGTGATCGACCAGCATCACCAAAATATCCGCCTCCTGCAGCGCCTGCTCGGTTGAAACCAGGGTGGCCTGTGTCGCCAGGATGTCGGGAATCTGCTGAATATGCGGTTCGGTTACCCACGTGCGGCCCTGATGCCAGTCGGCAATCAGGTGCGCCACTTCCATGGCTGGGCTTTCACGCAGGTCATCAATGTTCGGTTTAAACGCCAGGCCAAAGCAGGCGATGGTCAGATCGCTGGCTCGTTTTCCAGTCTGCATCAGGCAGTCTGCCAGCGCTTTTTTTACCTGATCCAGCACCCAGTGCGGCTTGGCATCATTCACTTCGCGGGCAGTCCGAATCAGGCGCGCTAAGTCCGGATTTTGCGCCACGATAAACCAGGGATCGACCGCAATGCAGTGACCGCCGACGCCAGGCCCCGGCTGCAGGATATTGACGCGCGGATGACGATTCGCCAGTGCAATAAGCTCCCAGACGTTAATCTGCTGCGCAGCACAAATGAGTGACAGCTCATTGGCAAAGGCGATGTTTACGTCGCGAAAGCTGTTTTCTGTCAGCTTGCACATTTCAGCGGTGCGTGCATTTGTCTCGACGCACTCGCCCTGTAAAAAAATACGATACAAATCACTCGCACGGGCAGAACAGGCTGGCGTCATGCCGCCAATCACGCGATCGTTGCTGATCAGCTCAGTCATGATCTGACCGGGTAAAACGCGTTCGGGACAGTAGGCGACAAAGACGTCAGGATCCCCGTCGTGCTGTGGGAAACGTAAATCTGGCCGCGCCGCGGCCAGCCAGTCCGCCATCTGTTCTGTACTGCCAACCGGAGAAGTCGATTCCAGAATCACCAGATCGCCTTTTTTCAGTACCGGCGCAATCGACAGCGCAGCCGCACGCACAAAGCGTAAGTCCGGTTGGCGTTCCGCCATAAAGGGCGTGGGTACGGCGATCAAAAAAGCGTCAGCGGCTTCGGGTTGCGTCGTAGCACGTAAATCTCCACGCTCGACCGCAGCCTGAACCACCCGATCCAAATCGGGTTCGACAATATGAATGGCACCACGATTGATGGTGTCAACCGCGTGGGCATTGATATCGACGCCCACCACTTTCTTTCCCTTTGAGGCAAAAACGGCTGCGGTTGGCAGCCCAATGTAACCCAGTCCAATAACGGAAATGGTTTCAAAACTCATAAGTTGGCTCTGTTATCTTTTAAGGATTGCACTATTCGCCCGCAGGCTTCGCCATCCCCATAAGGGTTATGGGCACGGCTCATGGTCTGCCAGGCCTCATCATCATTAAGTAATGTACTGACCTCATTAACAATTCTTGCCGTGTCCGTACCAACCAGCTTCACCGTTCCGGCTTCGACGGCCTCTGGACGCTCGGTGGTTTCACGCATGACCAACACGGGTTTACCCAGTGAAGGCGCTTCTTCCTGAATACCGCCAGAATCGGTGAGAATCAGCCACGCCCGGTTCATCAACCAGACAAACGGCAGATACTCCTGAGGTTCAATCAACACAATGTTATCAATGCCGCGCAGAATGCGGTTGACGGGTTCATGTACGTTAGGATTGAGATGGACCGGATAAACGATTTGCGTATGAGGATGCTGGCGCGCAATCTGGGCCAGAGCGCTACAGATGCGCTCAAAACCTTCGCCGAAGCTTTCACGACGATGACCCGTCACCAGTACCAGCTTTTTACTGTCGTCAAGAAAGGGATAGCGTGAAGCCAGCTGCGCGTTTATCTCATTATCGTCCAGCACCCGATCCCGCACCCACAGCAAGGCATCAATGACCGTATTACCGGTGACAACAATACTGTCGGCGGCGAGGTTTTCATCCAGCAGGTTCTGTCGGGAACGCAGTGTAGGCGTAAAGTGTAAACGGGCAAGATGTCCCGTCAGCTTACGATTCCCCTCTTCCGGCCACGGCGACGCCAGATCGCCCGTGCGTAAACCCGCTTCAACATGCCCGACGGGAATTTGCTGATAGAAAGCCGCCAGGCTGGCCGCCAGCGTGGTCGTCGTATCCCCGTGGACCAGCACAATATCGGGTTTGAAATCGAGCAGTACGGTATGCATGCCTTGTAAAATACGGCAGGTTATCTCCGTTAATCCCTGTTCGGGTCGCATAACGTTAAGGTCGTAGTCAGGTTGCAGCTGAAACAAGCTCAGCACCTGATCAAGCATTTCACGGTGTTGCGCAGTGACGCACAGCCGTGATTCAAAAGCAGGGTCCTGTGCCAGTGCCTGCACGAGTGGTGCCATCTTAATGGCTTCAGGTCGGGTGCCAAAAACTGTCAGAACTTTCACACTGTTTCTCTCAATCTTGTGTATCTGACATCGGACGCTGACGACGCGCTAGCGCCACGCCCGCACCGACCAGCGCACCTACCGCGCCCCACATCACCATCATAAATGCCCGGCGGGGACTGTCGCGTGAGACCGGCTCTTCCGGCGTACGCAAATAACGGTAGGTTTGGAATTTGTTGTTAAGCGTCGGGCCTGCATCCAGTGTGATCAGCATCGCTTTATTTTGGTCGTAGCTGATATCAAAGCTCGGCCCGGTCGCTCTCAGGGTATCTAACTGCCCCTGCAATAAAGGCTGCCCCATTAGAAACAGATCGCTGTCAGCCAGATTTTCACTCACCTCACGCGTCTGCTTTTCATTGATACCCTGCTGGCTGGCAATTTTAAGCGCCTGTTCCAGCCGATGTTGCCGTCGCAGGAATACCGCATTCGCTACGTCTTCCTGACGTTTGACCTGCGCCTTAAGTTGGCTGGTCCTTGCCTGCCACGCCCCGTTTAACTCTGCATTGAGATGGCGTGCAGCGCGTTCACTGGCATAGGCAATATACTGGCGCAGCAAATTATTTGCATCCGCAGCAGTTTCTGCCTTGAGTTTGACGCTGTCGAAAATATTTCGTGCGCTATCCGCTGGCGTAAACTGAATGTTATCAATCATATCGTCCAACAAGGCAGCATCGTTATGGGCATTGCCGCTTTTTCGCGTTTTATAATAATCGGTTTGCTGCCAAAACTCCCGGCGGGTATCCCAGGATGAGAGCTGCATCAGGAACTCCTGATACACCTCGTCCATCACGGTAGGTGACGCCGTATTTAACGTTAAAGCGTTATTGCGCATATCCAGATTGTTCAGGAACTGTTGCTGGGAATAGTAGGATCCCAGCATATTCACCGTAGGCCGCCCTGTTATCGCGGTCGTGCTCCACACCTGTTTCATCAGCAGCGTCGCCATCCAGGCTACCAATGCAAACACGACTGCACAGCCGACTATCCAGCGCTTTCCACGCCATAGCCTGCAGCCCAGGCCGCGAATATCCAGTTCGTTCTCCACAACGTTAGCGCGCATCACAGCGTTATCCTTTGTTAAGTCTTATCAGGGTACATTTTTTCGGGCATTGCTGAGATTATTAAGGCGTCGTTTGAAGCGTCGGATCTTTCTCGCGACGCGCCATGCATGTTTCAAACAATAGCCGTAGCCCATGAAGGCAATCAAGAACAGGACTAACATCACCCATTCAGGGATAAAGGCAAGGTATTCACCCAGCACGCCTATGCCCGCCAGCAGAGCAGCAGCAGCGGTAATCAGTACGAAAGCCTGACGAGGCGTAAAACCCGCTCGCATGATTAAGTGATGTATATGTTGGCGATCGGCAGAAAAAGGGCTCATTCCTTTGCGTAACCGACGGTACATAATCGCGACCATATCCATCAGAGGAATGGCAATCAGCCATAATGCTGTAACCGGTGTGATGGGATGGCTTAAGCCTTGCGTGGTTTCAAGCAAAATCCAGATAATCGTAAAACCAATCATGGTACTGCCGGCATCGCCCATGAATACTTTAAAACGGCGTCCCAGAAAACCAAGATTAAGTAAAATATAGGGGATCGTGGCAGCTATCATGGCAAAGCACCACATTGCGAGACTGTGCTGCCCATCAAGATAAAGAATGATCCCCATGGCGCCAAACGTCACCATAGAAAGGCCGCCCAGCAGACCATCAATACCGTCAACCATGTTAAAAGCATTAATCGCTGCCCAGACGGCAAAAAGCGTCAACACATAACCAAAGGGCCCAACAATCAGTTCTACCGGGCCAATGATGAATCCCAGACTCAACAGGTAGAGTTTGGCGCAAAACATCATTACCAGCGCAACAATACCCTGTACTGTTGCCCGAATCTTCACGCTGATATCAAAGCGATCGTCAAGTGCACCAACCAACACCAGTACGCCTGCACAACCTAGATAAAGCTTAGCGTGCGGCAAGTAGTAGTCAGTGATGAAGAAGGCGAAGCAAATTCCTGCATACACGGATATCCCGCCAACCAGTGGAATAACGCCAAGATGGCGCTTGCGCATGTTTGGCTTGTCTACCAATCCAATTTTTTCTGCTACTTTGCGAGCAAGGAAAAGAAATACTAAGGAAAAGATAAAAACTAAACCAAGCTCAGTACTCATAGTGAGTAAATTCACGTTAAATGCTCTCAGCTATCATCCTGGAACTCACATTACGTCAAAAATCGCGCCTGTTACCGTTCCAGATTCCGAATTCGGCATGAAGAGGTGCACGAACGGTCAATCGTCCACCACTGCCACCGTCATTATTATTACGTCTGCCAGCATTCAATCCTATAGCCCGAAAATAAAAAACGCCACGTCAGAACGTGGCGTCAGGGCTATTTTATGATCATTCAAAGAAAAAAACGCCATCATAGTCAGATGACGCTCTAAAGGATCAAGAACGCTTCATCATATCGAAGAATTCGTCGTTGGTTTTGGTCATGGCCAACTTGTTAATCAGGAATTCCATCGCGTCGATTTCACCCATTGGATGGATAATCTTACGCAGGATCCACATTTTCTGCAGCTCTTCCTGAGAGGTTAATAGCTCTTCTTTACGTGTACCTGAACGGTTGTAGTCAATCGCCGGGAAGACGCGTTTTTCGGCAATTTTACGCGAGAGATGCAGCTCCATGTTACCGGTGCCTTTAAACTCTTCGTAAATCACTTCATCCATCTTCGAACCCGTATCCACCAGAGCCGTCGCAATGATGGTCAGGCTACCGCCCTCTTCCACATTACGTGCCGCACCGAAGAAACGCTTAGGACGATGCAGGGCGTTGGCGTCCACACCACCGGTCAGTACTTTACCGGAGGCCGGAACGACGGTGTTGTAGGCACGGGCCAGACGCGTGATGGAGTCGAGTAAAATGATAACGTCTTTTTTGTGCTCGACAAGGCGCTTGGCCTTTTCGATCACCATCTCGGCCACCTGAACGTGACGCGAAGCTGGTTCATCAAAGGTAGACGCGATCACTTCACCTTTTACCAGGCGTTGCATCTCTGTCACTTCTTCCGGACGCTCATCGATTAGCAGCACCATCAGCACACAGTCTGGATGGTTGTAAGCAATGCTCTGCGCGATATTCTGCAGCAGCATCGTTTTACCGGCTTTAGGCGGTGCCACAATCAGACCACGCTGACCACGACCAATCGGTGATGCCAGGTCCAGTACGCGAGCGGTTAAGTCTTCAGTTGAGCCATTACCCCGCTCCATACGCAGACGGCTGTTAGCGTGCAGCGGCGTGAGGTTTTCGAACAGAATCTTGTTACGCGAGTTTTCTGGTTTGTCGTAGTTAACTTCGTTAACTTTCAGCAGGGCAAAGTAGCGCTCACCTTCTTTTGGTGGACGGATTTTGCCGGCGATGGTGTCACCAGTGCGAAGGTTAAAGCGGCGAATTTGGCTGGGAGAAACGTAGATGTCATCAGGACCGGCGAGGTAGGAGCTGTCTCCAGAGCGGAGGAATCCAAATCCATCCTGCAATATCTCCAGCACGCCATCACCGAAGATGTCCTCGCCGCTTTTCGCGTGCTGCTTCAGGATTGAGAAAATAATGTCCTGCTTGCGCATACGAGCCTGGTTTTCCAGCCCCATATTCTCGCCGAGGGTAATCAGCTCAGAAACCGGCGTATTCTTTAATTCGGTAAGATTCATATTGATGGGTTCTTAAACTCGGGGTAATACTCGAAATGTTTGTCGTGAATGGTATGGCAGTTAGTCCATGCCTGTTCTGTTAATGACTTTTTCAACTCTTCTCAACGATCATCGTCTTGAATAATGACTGGGAGCGAGAGACGGTCGACTTAGTCAGAGTAGAGCTAGTCAATAGATTGCTAAACCGCTGGTAGGTACAGTATGACAGGGTCTAACAAGAGAAAACTTTGAATGCTAACTACAAGGTATGTTCATAGTGCAGTGAAAATAAGTTAGCACGCTTAAAAGCGAACGTCCAGCAGCAGGCAAAAATTTAACCACTGCCGGACGCCCGGCCCGATTACGCCAGGTTGGCGTTCAGGAACTCTTTTAACTGACCTTTGGACAATGCGCCCACTTTTGTCGCAGCGACTTCACCGTTTTTGAACAGCAGCAGCGTCGGGATGCCGCGAATGCCGTATTTAGGCGCAGTGCCTGGGTTATCGTCAATATTCAGCTTAGCGATGGTCAGTTTGCCATCATACTCTTCTGCAACTTCATCAAGGATTGGCGCGATCATTTTACAAGGACCACACCATTCAGCCCAGAAATCTACCAGTATAACGCCGTCGGCTTTTAGCACGTCGGTGTCGAAACTGTCATCGGTCAGATGAACGATTTTATCGCTGCTCATGTTTTACTCCACAAGATTGTGCCTGGCGAATTGGCGTAATATAAACCAATGTTGGTTGACTTTATTTCATCGGATACGCTTTCGTAAAGCGATAGTAAGCTGATATTCTACCACACTATGAGCAAAACACACTTAACTGAACAGAAGTTTTCCGACTTCGCCCTGCACCCTCTGGTGGTGGAAGCCCTTGATAAAAAAGGGTTTCATAACTGCACGCCTATCCAGGCGTTAGCACTGCCGTTTACGCTTTCAGGGCGTGATGTCGCAGGTCAGGCGCAAACCGGTACCGGCAAAACGATGGCGTTTTTAACGTCAACGTTTCATCATCTTCTCTCTCACCCTGCTCCAGAGGGCCGCCAGGTTAACCAACCTCGGGCGTTAATTCTGGCCCCAACCCGTGAACTTGCGGTGCAAATTCACGCCGATGCTGAACCACTGACGGCATCAACCGGCCTTAAATTAGGTCTGGCTTACGGTGGCGATGGCTACGACAAACAGTTAAAAGTACTGGAAAACGGTGTCGACATTCTGGTGGGTACCACCGGCCGTTTAATCGATTACGCCAAGCAGAATCACGTCAATCTTGGTGCCATTCAGGTCATGGTACTGGACGAAGCCGATCGCATGTTCGATCTCGGCTTTATAAAAGATATCCGTTGGTTGTTCCGTCGCATGCCTGCTGCCACGCAACGCCTGAGCATGCTGTTCTCCGCCACACTCTCTTACCGCGTGCGTGAACTGGCATTCGAGCACATGAACAGTGCTGAATACGTTGAAGTTGAACCTGAGCAAAAAACCGGTCATCGCATTAAAGAAGAGCTTTTCTACCCTTCGAACGAAGAGAAAATGCGCCTGCTTCAGACGCTGGTAGAAGAGGAGTGGCCTGACAGAGCCATCATTTTTGCGAATACCAAGCATCGCTGTGAAGATATTTGGGGCCATCTGGCTGCAGACGGTCACCGGGTCGGCCTGCTGACGGGTGACGTGGCACAGAAGAAGCGTTTACGTATCCTGGATGACTTTACCAAAGGCGATATTGATATTCTGGTCGCGACGGACGTTGCGGCTCGTGGCCTGCATATCCCTGCGGTGACGCACGTATTTAACTATGACCTGCCGGACGATCGCGAAGACTATGTTCACCGCATTGGCCGTACGGGACGTGCAGGCGCAAGCGGTCACTCCATCAGCCTGGCCTGTGAAGAGTACGCATTAAACCTGCCCGGTATTGAAGAGTACATTGGTCATAGCATTCCGGTGAGTAAATACAATAGCGACGCGCTGTTAAGTGAATTACCGCCACCGAAACGTCTGACGCGCAATCGTTCAGGCAACGGTCAGCGTCGCGGAGGCAACAATACCGGCCGTCGCGGTGCACCCCGTCATAGCAACCGTAAACGTTCGGGTTAAGTTGACCATGCTAAGCGCATCGACACTCTATGCTGCAATTGATTTAGGCTCTAACAGCTTTCATATGCTGGTCGTCAGCGAAGTGTCAGGAAGTATCCAGACCATCGCCAAAATCAAACGCAAGGTGCGCCTGGCAGCAGGCCTGGATCAATCCAATTGCCTGTCAGCCGAAGCCATGACTCGGGGCTGGCAATGTCTGCGGCTTTTCTCTGAACAGCTTCAGGATATTCCTCCCGATCAAATTCGGGTAGTGGCAACCGCCACGTTACGCATTGCCGCCAATGCGCAGGCGTTTCTTGATAAGGCGCAACAGATTCTGGGTTGCACCATCAATGTGATTAGCGGCGAAGAAGAAGCGCGTCTGATTTATCAAGGCGTAGCACATACTACCGGGGGTTCTGATCAACGCCTGGTCGTGGATATTGGCGGTGGCAGCACAGAGTTAGCCACCGGCGATGGCTCCCATGCCAACGTGTTGTTTAGCCTGCAGATGGGCTGTGTCACCTGGCTGGAGCGATTCTTTGGCGATCGCCACCTGGCGAAAGAGAATTTTGACCAGGCTGAAGAGGCTGCCAAAGCGATGCTGAAACCTGTTGCCGGTGAACTGCGCAAACAGAGCTGGCAGGTGTGCGTTGGTGCGTCCGGAACCGTTCAGGCTCTGCAGGAAATCATGGTCGCCCAGGGCATGGATGAGCGCATCACCCTGAGTAAGCTACAGCAGTTAAAACAGCGCGCCATTCAGTGCGGCAAACTCGAAGAGCTTGAAATCGAAGGCCTGACGCTGGAGCGGGCGTTGGTGTTTCCAAGCGGTTTGTCCATTCTTATCGCCATCTTTCAGGAACTCAATATTGACAGCATGACGCTGGCCGGCGGCGCGCTACGTGAAGGGCTGGTGTACGGAATGCTGCACCTGCCTGTCGATCGCGATATTCGCAGCCGCACGCTGCAAAACGTGCAGCGCCGGTTCAATATTGATGTCTGCCAGGCAGACAGGGTCCGGCAGCTCGCGGAAAGTTTTTTTCGCCAGGTCAGTGTTCACTGGAAACTGGATCAGCGCTGTCGGGAGCTTCTGCTAAGCGCCTGTGCGATTCATGAAATCGGGTTGAGCGTCGATTTCCGTCAGGCACCGCAGCACGCGGCCTATCTGGTCCGCCATCTTGATCTTCCGGGTTTTACCCCAGCGCAGAAAAAATTGCTGGCCTGTTTACTGCAAAATCAAAGTGGCAGCATCGACCTTGCGCTACTCACACAACAAAATGCCCTGCCGCCGCGGCTGGCCGAGCGGTTGTGCCGTCTGCTACGGCTGTCCATTATCTTCTCGACTCGGCGTCGTGATGACACGTTACCCGCCGTTCGTATGCAGGCGGATGATGAAGCCCTGCACGTTACATTACCGGCGGGCTGGCTGGAAGCACATCCTCTGCGGGCCGAGCTGCTTGAGCAGGAAAGCCACTATCAGTCCTATGTTCACTGGTCGTTAACGCTTTCCTGATCCCGTCTGCGACTGATTAGCTCTTTTTCGCCTTTTCCAGCATTGCACGTAACCCGGCCACCCGACTCTGGCCGGTTTTCATGCGCTCTTCTGCACTAACCACTTTGCGCTCGGTTTCCCACACGACGTCGTCCTGCGGCAGCTCCAGCAAAAAACGGCTGGGTTCAGGGCGGATGAGCTCACCATACTGACGGCGCTCCCGACACAAGGTAAACGTCAGCTCTTTCTGCGCGCGGGTGATGCCAACGTAGGCCAGACGGCGCTCTTCCTCAATGTTGTTCTCATCGATACTGCTCTGATGCGGTAACAACCCTTCTTCCATGCCGACCAGAAACACGAAGGGAAACTCCAGCCCTTTTGAGGCATGAAGCGTCATCAGCTGTACCTGATCAAGCTCTTCGTCGCTCTCACCGCGCTCCATCATATCGCGCAGCGTAAAGCGGGTGACAACCTGCGCCAGCGTCATCGGCTCATCCAGATCGCTGCCCTCCAGCATTTCCGTCATCCACTGAAACAGCGTATTGACGTTTTTCATCCGCATTTCAGCGGCTTTGGGGCTGCCCGATGTCTCAAACAGCCAGCTTTCGTAATCAATGCCGCGAATCAGATCGCGCACGGCATTAACCGGTTCACGCTCACTGAGCTGGATAATGTCGTTGAGCCAGTGGGTGAAGCGCTGCAGATGTTCAAGGCCGCGCCCCGTCAGCGTTTGCCCAAGGCCCACATCAAAGCTGGCGTTAAACAGGCTTTTATTGCGGATATTGGCCCACTCACCGAGTTTTTGCAGCGTTGCCGGACCAATTTCGCGCCGTGGCGTATTCACAATACGTAAGAAAGCGCTGTCATCATCGGGATTGGTCAGCACCCGCAGATAAGCCAGCAGGTCTTTGATCTCAGGACGAGAGAAAAACGAGGTTCCGCCTGAAATGCGATAGGGAATGCGGTTCTGCATCAAGAATTTTTCGAACACGCGGGACTGATGATTACCGCGGTACAGGATCGCGTAATCTTTATACTGCGTTTTATTAATAAAGTGATGGGCAATAAGTTCGCCCGTTACCCGTTCGGCCTCATGTTCTTCGCTATTGGCGCTCAGCACCTTGAGTTCACTGCCCAGACCCAGTTCAGAAAAAAGACGCTTCTCAAACACATGAGGATTATTAGCGATCAAAATATTCGCGGCTTTGAGAATACGCTGTGAAGAGCGGTAGTTTTGCTCAAGCTTGACCACCTCCAGCGCTGGAAAATCCTCATTAAGCAGGACCAGATTCTGTGGCCGGGCACCGCGCCAGGAGTAAATCGACTGATCGTCATCTCCGACAACGGTAAAACGCGCGCGGGTGCCGACCAACAGCTTCACCAGTTCGTACTGACTGGTGTTTGTATCCTGATATTCATCCACCAGCAGGTAGCGAATACGTTGTTGCCAGCGCTCGCGGACGTCCTGATTACGCTGTAGCAGAAGCGTAGGCAACAGAATCAGGTCGTCAAAATCCAGCACGTTACAGGATTTCAGATGCCGGTCATACAGGGCGTAGCAATGGGCAAACACGTTATCCCGCTCCGAGCGGGCCAGCGCGGCCGCCTGCGGCGGATCGACCAGATCGTTTTTCCAGTTCGAAATGGTAGAAATAAGCTGCTGCAGTAACGTCTTGTCCTCTTCCAGCCACTCGCGGGTCAGCTCTTTGAGTAACGCCAGCTGATCCTGATCGTCGAACAGGGAAAAGTTGGACTTCATGCCCAGCGCCACATATTCGCGCTTGATGATTTCCAGACCCAGCGTGTGAAACGTGGAGATCATCAGGCCGCGCGCCTCTTTGCGCCCCAGCGTTTGCGCCACGCGCTCTTTCATTTCACGTGAGGCTTTATTGGTGAAGGTTACGGCGGCGATATGGCGGGCCTGATAGCCACACTCACGAATCAGATGCGCGATTTTGTTGGTGATTACGCGGGTTTTTCCCGAGCCAGCGCCTGCCAGCACCAGACAGGGACCGGTAACAAATTCGACGGCTCGTTGTTGGCTGGAGTTTAAACGCATCAGGACATCGCTCTGTTGAAATAAGATACTAATTCCAAACCGCGAGCCGGCATGTACTGGCTCAGTGAACAGGCGCGGTAAACGCATCTGCGATTTGAAAAGACAGGTTTATAATGGGGGACGATTATACACAACAGAGACATTATCATGGCGAAAACTGCCGCAGCTTTACATATTCTGGTGAAACATGAGGCGCAGGCAATCGCCCTGCTGGAAAAACTGCAAAAAGGCGAAAACTTCCAGCAGCTTGCCCGCAAGCATTCTGTGTGCCCTTCTGGTCGGAACGGGGGAGATTTAGGCGAGTTTCGTCGGGGAAAAATGGTCGCGGCTTTTGATAAAGCGGTATTCACCTGCCCGTTGCTACAACCTTTCGGGCCGGTGAAAACCGCTTTTGGTTATCACATTATCAAAGTGCTCTATCGCAACTGATCACTTCTTCTTCATTTGCTGCAGGACCCGGCTGCACTGATTCTCGTCAGTATCGCTGGGTGAAATCAGCGCCAACAGCGCTGCCGCAGGCCCGACCACAGCACCTAATGCCACGGCCGCTGCCCCGCGCGCCAGTAAGGGACCCGTTTTCACGCCAGCGTCCGGATGCTTGAAGGTGCCCCGAACATACAAAGGCGAGCGCAGGGTTACGATTCGGATGCCTTTACTCTCTGGATTGACCGTAAGATCCAGCCGCTCGTTGGCAAAGTTCGCGTTGCCTGAGACGTTGATGAGGGCATTTTCCGTATCGAACACAAACAGGTTTGGCGTGGCCAGACCGTTTTGCAGTTTAAGATCGGTGGCCGCACAGTTAATACGAACTTCATCATCACCAAACAGCTTACCGACCAGATAGTTGCCGACGTTTAGTCCGGCAATTTCCATCAGGTTGCGGCTGATCAGTCCGTCGTTCATCAGCAGTTTCAACTGACCGTTGCTGGTTGCCAGCAGGTCAGCAACGGAGTTGCCGGTGCCGGTCAGGCTGGCATCGCCGTTCAGCTGACCAAGGCTGTTTTGCATTGCCTGTACGTCGGGGAACAGCTGGCGCAGGCGAAGTTTACGGGCATGAATATCAGCCCGGCCGCGCATCGGTGAGCGATCCCCTTCCAGGCGGATGGTGCTGTTCAGATTACCGCCCGCCATACCGAAACGCAGTGGATCAAGCAGCAGGTTTCCATTATCGAGCTGCAAATGGGTATAAAGATCGCTCAACGGTAGTGAGCCGCTGTGTTCGATGCGTTTGCCGCTAAACTTCACATCCGCGTCCATTACGTCCCAGCTTTTGGTGTTAAACCTGTCGTGAGGCAGAACGCGGTCCGCAGGCTGTACGGTTTTTTCACCGCGTTTTGCCTTGGCCTGTTCGGTTTTCTCGCTGCCCTTGCCCGAGTTAACACCGATCAACGGGCCCAGATCCGCCATACGTAACTGATCCGATCTAAGTTCACCGACCAGTTTTGGCCGTGGCTTGCCCTGGCTGTAGGTCAGGGAGCCATGAATATCGCTGTCGCCAATATGACCATTGAATCCCTGGTAACGAAAAACGGCGCCGTCTTTACCGGTGAATTTGGCAATCAGGCGGCCATCAGTTTCATAAGGCGGCGTATCCGGTAACAGAACGCCGGTCAGACCGTAGAGGTTTGCCAGCGTATCGCCAGAAAAACGTAGACGCACGTCCAGCCCGCCCAGATTCAGGGGGTCCTGGACGCCGCCGGTCAGCTGTACGCGCGTGCTACCGTTCCGAACGTCTGCCTGAATCGGGAACGGTGTGGTCTGACTACGCAGGGATAACATGCCGCCAGTCTTGCCCTGACCCGTGAGTTGTTCATTGTGGTAGCTGCCGCTTGCCTGCCAGCCAAAGACAAAATCACCCGCGCCTTGCTGTTTATCGTCTCCGCCCGCGATTTGAGAATAGGGCACAGGCTTGCCGAGCGGGTTAACCTTCAGCGTAACATCGGCCTGGTTAACGGCATCGCGGTAAAGAAGGGTGCCCTGATCGAACAGAATATTATCAAGACGAAATGACCAGGCTGAAGGTGCCGCATTGTTATCTTTGCTGTCGCTGTTAGCGAGGGTAAAGGTCCAGTTGTTTTTCTTATCGGCGGTCTGAATCAGGCGGGCATCCGGCTGCTGCAGTTTTATCCATGGGATAAAAACTTCTTTGTGCAGCAGGGCCAGAGGGGCAAGTGTGGCGTCCACGCGTTGCAGGTGAATCATGGTCACGTCAGGAATATCAGGGGGATTGCCCAACATTATGTCTTCGGCGTGCAGATGAGGCCAGGGTAACCAGCCGCGCCATCCGGGTTCTTCAGGGTTACGCTGCCATGCGACGCCCAAATCCCCCCGAATGGCAAAGGGACGGTTAAGTTCCGCAGACACTTTCTGATTAATAGTGGGTTTCAGGCGATTCCAGTCGAATGTTGCAATGACTATCACTACAACGACGATCAGCAATACAACAATCCCGCCAATCCAGCTTACGATTTTTCCGGCGCGTGACATTAGGCTTCCTCCCTGCTCTTTCACGGTCTCCGTTAAAGATAGTCGAGAGCGCGCGGGAAGGGATCAATCAAGCTGGACAGGAAGGCTTTTCAGTTCGGAAAAAGGAGCAGGACGAGAAAAAAAATACCCTTGAGCCGCCATCGCCGGGGACGATTTAACCTGATCCCACTCCTGTTGCGTCTCAACGCCCTCAACAATCACGCCGTTACAGTAACGATTAATCAGCGACAACAGCATGGGAAAAAGTATCCGGCCTTCATCCGACGCACGTAAGAGAATAAAAAGTTCACGTGACAGCTTAATGTAGTCGTATTTAAGCTCGGTCAGTGCAGAGAAGTTCGCCATGCCCGAACCGAAATCGTCCAGCCACAACGGCCCCAGTTCAGGCATTTGCGCGACCATCTCCTCCTGAGGCAGGACGTGGTGCTCGGTCAGCTCAAAGCGCACCCAGGGTAAACGGGTAATCAGACTGCGAATCGGCATATGGTTTTGTATCAACGACAACGAAGGGCCGTCAATATTCACTGATGCCATGACGTTATTGCGACTAAAGAACGATTCCCACTGGGTGAGTAATTCTAACTGCTCCTGAACAATATCAAGGCGTTGTACTATTTCCAGCTCAGAAAAATAGGCTTCAGGAGACAGTTTCTTCTCTGGTTCAGACGGATGTGTGATGGCCGTCAGCAGTTCAATCGCCAGCAGTTGCCCGGAAACCTTATAGATGGGCTGAAAGGTATAGCTGCGTTGACACTGTTGCCAGATGAGACGTTTTTTTTGCTGCAGATTGATGTCAATTGAAGAAGGTAGCCATTGACTAAAATTCTCCATAACCATGGTCTTTTCCTGGTTGATAGTAAGCGCCTTCATCTGGCGGCCTGGCAGCGCTTATCGTTTAACATTCGACAACTTAGTGAAAACCCGGCCACGTTGAAGCAACGAGTCTACGCCTCTTTTAGCGCGACAATCGCCGAAACAAGCCGCTTTATCGGGTTAATTATCGCTTTACCTCATCCCAAATTAAATTAAAACGCTGTTTTAAAAAGTTGACGATGACGCTAACAAACGCGAGACTGTAGCAAATGTAAACTACAGGCCTGAAACCATGACGCATAAAAAAATCGCCGTTATCGGTGAATGCATGATTGAACTGTCTGAAAAAGGCGACAACATTAAACGCGGCTTTGGCGGTGACACGCTCAACACGGCCGTTTACCTTGCCCGACAGGTCGATCAACACGAAGTCCGGGTGGATTACGTGACGGCGCTGGGAAACGATCCCTTTAGCGCACAAATGATGGCCCGCTGGCAGCAGGAAAACGTGCATACCGACCTGATCCAACGCCTTGAGGATAAAATGCCCGGTCTGTACATGATCCAGACAGACGACGAGGGCGAGCGCACATTCTGGTACTGGCGCAATGACGCAGCGGCACGCTACTGGCTTGATGGCCCTCTGGCTGAAGACATTTGCCAGCAGCTGGAACATTACGACTACATTTATCTCAGTGGTATCAGTCTTGCCATCCTGACTGACGCCAGCCGTGCAAAGCTCATGCAGCTGCTGGCAAACTGCCGCGAAAACGGGGGCAAGGTGATTTTTGATAATAATTACCGGCCTCGCCTGTGGAAAGACAATGCCAGCACTCGCCAGGCCTATCAAAAGATGCTCGATAACACGGATATTGCCTTCCTGACGCTGGATGACGAGCATCTGTTATGGGGCGTGCAGCCTGTCGAAGACGTCATTGCCCGGGCACGTCAGGCAGGCGTTAGCGAAATCGTCATTAAGCGCGGCGCGGAATCCTGCCTGATTGCCGCGGGAGAGCAACCTGTTAGGGAGGTTCCGTCAATCATGCTGGCTAAAGAAAAGATTATTGACACCACGGCGGCGGGCGATTCGTTCAGTGCAGGCTATCTGGCTAAGCGTCTGGTTGGCGCCTCGGTCGAGGAGGCCGCCCAGCGTGGTCATCTCACTGCCAGCACGGTTATTCAGTTTCGTGGGGCGATTATTCCGCTGGAAGATATGCCTGCATAATTGCTCTGTCGCGTGGCCAGGATGAGACGAGTATCCTGGCCACGCCTGACTGTAAACGGAGTGAGTAGGAATCGCAGCAATCTGGTCTGCATGAGCGTGCGTGATAGGGAAAATTCCTGGCCTTTTACAAAGGCATCGATTTTAAAACGCAGGTGACTGAGCAGAATCCGCCCATTGTGTTTTTCAGTCATGCCGGCACCGGGCTTGAGCTTTATCCGCTGCCAAATCTGGCAAAAGATATCAATGAAAGCCATGCTGAGGGCGGGTTCAACGGGATTACTGATGCCATAAATGTTAAGTCAGAGCAGGAGGTTAATAATCTCATGGCTTTGGTACAACATCAGGGGGAACCGGGTTAAGCCGCCACAAAAAGTCCACTGGGGCGGCTACAGCGATTATTTTCGCGATCCCGATGGCTATTTCCGGGAGATTGCCTGGGCATCCTTCTGGACGTTTGACGCTCGAAACAGGCTAATTATTGATGAAAGCGCGTAGCGCTCGCGTTCTGCGCGCCGCAGCCCGTGCCAGACTTCCCGCTTGCACAGCGATTAACCGCGCAGTAACACATCACTTTCTTTAAATAAAAATATGATAAATATGTCCTGCGTTTCCGTCAGGGCAAAAGGAAAACCCATTCATTTAACTTAAGTCAGCTAACCCGTTTCCTTCTTGCTTTATCCTGTCCTCGTCCGTTAATGCCAGCTAATCTTAATTCATTTTTATTCCTTTAAAATTATTGGCTTAGCACCATGCTCAGCATGCCAGGCATAGTCTGAATCTCGGCATTTTAGCGGTTTTGAGTTGGACGATTAGGCCAAAAGAGGCCATCTTTTAAACAGCGACAGCAGGATGCTGTTTTCACGGCCGCGAACAAAACAACGACAACATCTCTCGCATCAGGACACAGCTATGAATACTGAAATCATTAATATCTGGCCTAATGGTGATGCGCCCGGTGCCAGCGATTCACGCGCTCAGCCACAAATAGTTGATACGGCAAAAGAGTACGAACCCTACGATCGCGTGGCAACCGGCGTTCGCTGCCCGGAAATGGCTATCTGGCATCCTGTGGAATCCAACGGGATTACGCTCCTGGTCGCGCCCGGCGGGGGCTACCATCGCATTATGATTGACCGTGAAGGCAGCGCGCTGGCAACCTTTTTCACCTCTATGGGTTATACCCTCGCCGTCATGACCTATCGCCTGCCCTATGACGGACATCATGAAGGACCGGATGCCCCGCTCGCCGATGCGCAGCGAGCCGTGCGCGTCCTGCGCGAGCGGGCGCAGCGTGGCCTGAACGGCAAATACATTGTTATGATGGGTTTTTCGGCTGGTGGCCATGTTGCCGCAAGTCTCGGCACGCGGTTTGCGGAGAAGATTTATCCCGTTCAGGACAATGCAGAGAGTTTTTCGCCTCGTCCGGACGCCATGGTGCTGGTTTATCCTGTGATCAGCATGCGTGATGGCCTGGCCCATGAAGGCTCGCGCACCCGTTTATTAGGCGCATGGCCTGACCAGAAAGCGATTGATGCCTATTCACTCGAAACCCGGGTGCACAGCCAGGTGCCGCCGACCTTGCTGATTCATGCCGCCGATGATGATGCCGTCCCGGTGAATAACAGCATGGTGTTTTTCAGTGCATTACGGGAACACAATGTTCCCGTCGAAGTGCATTTTTACCAGAAAGGCGGGCACGGTTTTGGCATCCGTGGCGTTGCGGATTTGCCCCTCGCCAGTTGGCCAATGTTAGTGACCGAATGGCTCAGGGCAAAAACCTGATAGATCAGGAGGTGGGTGGCGCTGCATCACCGGCAGCATTACTGTCCGGCTGGCTGACGTCCCCGCCAGCCGCCGGTGCAGATGCTGTCGCAGGCAACGCCATCAGCTTATCCCAGCCCGTTTTAAGGCTCTTAACGTTGGTTTCTGATTCCCCTTCCGGTTGAATCAGTACCATCATTAACTCCTGACTCAGTTGCTGCCGCAGCTCCTGATTGAGCTGCTCCCGCGTCAGGCCGGAGAGAAAATTCTGCCGCAGCTTTTGATACTGCTCCGGTGCAATATCTACCACCGAATTGCGCTGCGAGCGTAAACGCTGGCTGATCAGCACGTCAGTATCTGTGCGCGCGTAGGTTGTGAACAGCTTATTCAGCTCCAGAAGTTTTTGGGCCATCAGGGCATCAAACTCTTCCTGGGGCAAACCGTTATCGCGCACGGCAGCCAGCTCGCGGGCAACCAGGTTCATATTCTGTTCCAGGCTGTCATTGCGCGTATCCATATTAATGGAACACTGCGCGCGCTGGTAAAGCACCCGACAGTCAAATCCCACCTGCGCACCCTGAACTTTTTTATTGCTCATTGCGCGCTGAACGTGCCAGAACAGCGCTTCGCGCGCCAGATCGCTACGCCAGTAACGCTGCAAGTTCTGTGAGTCCCGGATGGGCTGCCACGGCGTATCCCAGACAAGGGACAGGCGATCCTGCGCTAACGTGCCGCTGACCAGGTTAACCGGATCGTGCGGCAAAGGAGACAGGGTGGGCATGGATGCAGGGGCGCTGCGCTTGCCTTCCAGCGGTGAAAACGCTTTGTTGATTTGTTCGGAAAGGTTACGGCTGTCGACATTGCCGACGACATAAAGTGTCATGGCATCTGGCGTATACCACTGCTGGTAGAAACTTTTCAACTGCGCGACGTCAACGGGGGCACGCGGTTTCTCAGCCGGGTCGTGCGCCAGCAACGCCGATCCTTTCAGCCGATAGCGCCACCAGACATCCTGAGTATCCGCAGGCCAGGTTCTTACCGGATCGGAAGCGGACAGGGCTGTATCGACAACCTGATTAGTAATTGCCATATCACCCGCCGTGGCCGCCAGCCAGTTCAGGGCTTCTTTCAGTAACTCAGGGCGGTTATTGGGCAGGCTTAAATTGTATTGCGTGTAATCATACGATGAAATAACCGGCGGCAGAGGCCGCTGTGGATCGATACTCTGCTGCCATAATGCGCGCTGCTGATTCGTATCCAGGGCGGTATTATGTACCAGCGCCAGGCGTGACAAAAGGTGGCTGAAACCGGTTTGCTGGGCGCTTTCCACCAGTGAACCGGTATTAACCACCATGCGTAACTCAATGCGATCGCTTGGCCGTTGCGGTGTTGCCAACAGTTGCCAGTTAAATCCGTTGTCCAGTCTTCCCTGTTGCCAGGCTGGATCAGGTTGCAGCGTTTCTGCCGGCGCACCGTAACTGGTCGCTGCCAGTACTAATCCACCAACCAAAAGCCGAATTCTGGTGCCCTGCATGTGAACCCCTACTCAAACAATTCAAAAATCGTTATCACTGGCGCGTTTAGCCGCGTTTATAAGCAAACCGGACATGGCCGATTCGCGCTGCCGATCATTAACAACAGGTTTGACCACAGGAAGACCGGGATGTCACGCAACGAAGTGAAAAACGTTGAAAAAAACAAGTGGGGTTTATTATCCAAATGCCCGCTGTCAGGGCAAGTGACAGCGGGCATTTGAGAGGATTAAATCACATTCAAAGGTTAAATCGCAGATTCTGAGGGATTTTCTGCCTTATTTTTGCCCGCCAGCGTGTCACCCAGCTGTTTTTTATCCAGCTGATCGACCCATTTTGCCACCACCACCGTAGCAACGCCGTTACCGACCAGATTGGTCAGCGCACGCGCTTCGGACATAAAGCGGTCAATACCTAAAATCAGCGCCAGGCCAGCAACCGGTAAATGTCCTACTGCTGAAAGCGTTGCCGCCAGCACAATAAACCCGCTGCCCGTTACCCCGGCTGCGCCCTTGGAAGACAGCAGTAGCACGACCAGCAGCGTAATCTGATGGAAGATATCCATGTGGGCATTGGTGGCCTGGGCGATAAAGACAGCCGCCATCGTCAGGTAGATTGAGGTTCCGTCCAGGTTAAAGGAATAGCCTGTTGGAATTACCAACCCCACCACGGACTTCTTACAACCCAGCCGTTCCATCTTATCCAGCATACGTGGTAGTGCAGATTCCGATGAAGAGGTGCCCAGTACAATCAGCAGCTCTTCTTTGATGTAGGCAATGAATTTAAAGATGCTGAAGCCACCGAAGACGCGAGCGATGAGTCCCAGCACCACCACCACAAACAGAATACAGGTGATATAGAAGCAGATAATCAGCTGTCCAAGCTGGACCAGTGAACCTACGCCATATTTACCGATGGTAAAGGCCATGGCACCAAATGCCCCAATAGGCGCAAGGCGCATGATCATATTGATGATGCCAAAAATCACTTTGGAGAAGCTTTCGATCACGTTGAAAATTAACGTGCCCGTGTTGCCCAGACGATGCAGCGCAAAACCGAACAGGACGGCAAACAACAGGACCTGCAAAATGTTACCGCTGGCAAAAGCACCAATCACGCTGCCCGGAATCACATCCAGTAAGAAGGCAACGATGCCTTGCTGCTCGGCCTGCTGGGCATAAATGGCCACAGCTTTCGCATCCAGCGTCGCGGGATCAACGTTCATGCCCACACCAGGCTGTACAACGTTAACCACGATCAGACCGATGATCAGCGCAATAGTACTGACGATTTCAAAATAGAGCAGCGCAACCGCACCCGTGCGGCCGACGGCTTTCATGCTTTCCATCCCGGCGATACCGGTCACCACCGTACAGAAAATCACAGGCGCGATGATCATTTTGATCAATTTAACGAAGCCATCCCCTAACGGCTTCATTTGGGTACCTAAATCTGGATAGAAATGGCCCATAAGTACGCCGATAGCAATGGCGACCAGAACCTGGAAATAAAGGCTTTTAAATAGTTTCATAAACAGGTATCCACTAACGAATAGGGTAATGTTGTCGGATTTTTTATAGTGACTGGCTGGCGAGGCAGGCCGGGCCAGACAGTGGACAGAAAATAACACTCTGTTTACGTGATTAATACAGGGCTGCAAAGTCAGGGGAAATGATACAAGCGTAATTCTGAACTGAAACGCTTCAGCAAGGGGTTTTGTAACTAAAATTCTTGCAAAATCAAGGAATCAGAGGACTAATCCTCCGGTTGAGGTGAGGGAACCCATTGCGCATTGAACTGCGCCAGCGGCAGGGCTTCAGAGTAGAGATAACCCTGACCAATCGTGATACCACGCGCAAGCAGCCAGTCACGCTGCTCACAGGTTTCTACCCCTTCAGCAATCACATCCAGATCGATAATATCCGCAATGGCCGCAACGATGCGCACCATCGTGTCATCTTCAGGTAAGGCGGCCACAAAGCTGCGGTCCATTTTAAGCTTATTGACTGGCAATGACTTAAACTGGTGCAGATAGTTCAGGTTGGAATAGCCCATCCCAAAGTCATCAAGCGCGACGGCAACACCGGTTTTTTGCAGCATTCTCAGCAGAGAAATAGCCTGCTCGGCATCGCCAATCTGCGCGGTTTCGGTCATCTCCAGCACCAGAGAACCGGGCGCAATGCGATGCCGCTCAAGCAGAGCGTGCAAATGGCTGACGATGCTGGCATCGCGTAACTGTACGGCAGAAATATTGATACTCAGCGGCACCGTTACGCCGTGACGCTGCCAGCCCGCCAGAATGCGACAGGCTTCCTCAACGACCCAACGGCCAATGGCGGAAATCACCCCGATCTCTTCAGCACTGGCGATGAATTCTTCGGGTAAGCCATAGCTGCCGTCGGCCTGACGCATGCGTAACAGCGCTTCCGCACCGGCTAACCTGCCGGTCTGCATATCGATTTGAGGCTGCAGATAAAGGGCAAACTGGTCGTCGTGCAGGCCTTGTAAAATATCATGTTCCTGGGTCAGGCGTTTTTGCGCACGCTCAGTTAACGCCGCATCAAAAAACAGGATCTGATTTTTGCCCTGACGGCGTGCTGACATCATGGCCGAAGTCGCTCTGTCCAGCATTTCACCGGCGCCCATCGACTCACCCTCTTCACCTAATGCCAGGCCGATGCTGGCATTAGGCCGTAGCTGTAATTGATGCAGATTGACGGGCTGGTTTAGGCGAATCATCAGATTACGGGCCAGACGCAGGGCGCGAAACGGGTTATTGGCTGATTTCATCAACAGAACGAAATCGCTGGTTGTGGTCTGCGCTAAGACAGTGCGGTCATCAATGGTGCTGCGAATTTTGTCGACCAGCGTTAACATCAGCGTATCGCGCTGCTCGTCGCTTAATACGCCGTTGGCTTCCTGCAGCGTTTCAATGCGGATGACCATCAAACTAAAAGGCTGTCTCCGGGAAGAGATAAACTGGTCCAACAGTGCTAAAAACAATGCCCGGTTAGGCAGATCGGTAACGGCAAAGTGCGTCGTTAACCGGCTCATCTCATCGTGGATAGACTCCAGCACGTGTTGATTGCGGTTATAACTGCGAATCAACATACCGATTTCATCGTCGCGATGATCGGCAGGCAGGGTGAGTTTGTGCGTCAGAATTGACTGGGGCGGCAACTCCTGTATCTCACGTGAAATTCGCCGCAGTGGATGCACCACTAACCGGTTGATGCACCAGCTTATCGAGACCGACAGTATCAGCGCCAGCAGTAGGTAGGTGATGATCATCGTCGAGAGCGTGCTCAGGATAAACTGATAAACACGCGTTGAATTGGCCTGTAAAACCAGATAGGCCAGCGGCTTAGGTAGGCCAGTATGTTCCACCGAATAGAGCGGTAGCGTGATTTGCACCGGCAGCTCAAACAGACGGGCCACCAGCCTGGGAACCGGCTTTTCGTTTTCAAAATTCGCGTGGAGCGCCTGAAAAGCATTGGGCAACACCACATCCGCGCGCGATAAGATGCCTGCCGGTTTAAGAGAGTGAAGAATGCGTTCGGCCTGAGGAATATCGGCTTTAAGGACGGCTTCAGACAGCGGCTGACGCACGGTATGCGCGATATTCTCCATTTGCTGGGCGTAGTCGATCCTGCGCTGCTGCACAAAATGGAACAGTTGGATAACGATAAAAATGCTGATGGTGACCGTCGCAATCAGAGAAACGGTTGCCATCTGTTTTATCGTCAGTGATCGGCTTACGCGCAAAAATTTTACTCCCGGCTCGCTAAGAGTGTAGATATCCGTCTGGAAAAGCGTGTCAAGTATATCCTATTGCAGCGTTATTTTGTGGCTTAAGGGGGCGGAAGCAGACGATTCAGAAAGGAGGATGTAACAAAAAGAGAGTTGTCTCAGCAGCATCCCCTTAATGTGGAACAGGGAAGGAATGCTGCCGTCTGTGTTCAGGCCACGATCAGCGCTTTTCCTGATAAGCCATCCAGGTCAGTAACTGCAGGCTGGCAGAAAAGTAGTTCTGCTCAGGAGACAGTTTGTCACTCAGGTAGCCTGTTTCGTTGAGTACCAAATCACGTACCGCCAGCAAGCCGCCTTCCAGATGGTAAGGCGCCGCCGTATTGGCCAGCACATCAAACCAGGCCGGCGTATTCATACGACCATAGCCCTGCCAGAGTCGCTGGAAAGGCCCCAGTGCCAGGCTTTGCGGATCGTACCACCAGATATTCAGCGGCACGCGGATGGCATCGTAACTAAAGCGATTTGAATAACCCACCGCAGGCGCGACGGAGCCGTCGGCGTTCAGCGCGACCCAGTCAAGCGGCAGATCGCTGTTGCCAAAATGCATCTTGCCCAGCAGCGCCATCCCGCCATCAATCAGCTTGTTCCAGACCTGCAAATGGCTGCGCTGGCCGAACTCCTGCCAGGCGACAAAAAGGAAATAAGAGGGATTCAAAACCACATAGCTGTTCTTATTGAATCCCTGGGCACCCGGCATCATTACGGTGTGGCCACCGAAGTTCGTCACATCGAGTTTGACTATCGCACGCTGAATGCGGTCCGATTCCTGCTGATAATCGCTTGCATTCCATTTTTGCGCTGCCCGTTGCAACGCCCATGCAATCAGTACATCGCCATCGGACGCGTTATTTTTATCCGCGACAGGATCCTGTGCATCAGGAATGTAGCGCCAGTAGAACAGATCGTTTTGCGGATTGCGCAGGTTCGTGCGCGTCCACTTCCAGAGTTTATCGAACGTCGCGCGATCGTTATAAGCCACCGCCAGCAACATGCCGTAACCCTGGCCTTCTGTGTGACTGACATTATTATTTGCCGTATCAATAATGCGTCCGTCTGACTGAAGAAAGCGGCTTTTATAGGTATCCCAACCACTTGCCATCGCCTGGGTGCTGAAAAACATCATAAACAAAACCAGAATACCGGACCACACGGGCTTAACTCTCATCAGAGCACCTTATTGATATCGAAAATGCATGGTATGACCATCGTTCAGCTCCAGCACAACCGGCACGGTTTTACTGCCGCCCTGGCCCTGAAGCCAGCCGGAAAACATCCCCGCCAGGATGGCGCTCAATGCCGCCTGCCAGTGAGCGGCCGACTGTGTGCTGTCGCCGACAGGCAGAGCATGATGCTTGATCAACAGGGCGTTTTCCTGCGGCTGTAACTGCACAAATCCCCAACTGAACCGGGCCAGCTGCAGGTTCACTTCTCGTTCAAAATCCTGCACCGTACGCGATTCAGGTAAAGGATAGCGTGTCGCCAGCGATTCGCCCATGCTGTGCAGAAACGCCTCCGCCTGCTCCTGGCCGGCGTTGGCAATCATTCCTTCAACCATTACGCTGACCAGATCAAACCAGCCAGGCTGATACGGGTGGGTCATCCCGCTAAATGCTTCACTCATTACTTCTCTCCGAATAAATAACGGAAATAGAGCTGCGCCGTGCTCTCGTTGTAGTCACCAAAGGTGTCATAACCCAGCTGTCCGCCAATCGTGACATCTTTATCAATTTTGTAATCCGCGCCCGCATGCAGGTTATAACCTACACCGTTTTTACTGTTGCCTTCATAGAAGGCGCTTTTCACATTGCCATTGGCAGCCAACTGCTCCAGCTGCGCCTGACGACCCGCATCGCCCGGGAAATAAGCACTCTTATCCTGACTGTAGCTCTGGTAACCCACTGCGCCGCCAATGTTAACTTTAAGATCGTCAAACGTGCGTGAGAAGTCGACTGGGAAAGAAATCGACGCATAGTCCTGTGGGCTGAAATAACCGCCCTGGCCATAGCTAAAGTAGCTGAGGTTTTTCGAGAAATTCATCCAGGACAGGCTCATGCCGACCTTTAGTTCTCGATCGTCAGCATAGAAAGGACGGACATAAACACCCGCATTGGCTTGCAGATTATTGTTACTGGCCACGTTATTACCCACGTAGCTGTAAGCGCCTGCCCCGACAAATAATCCGGCATCGCCGTTGTCATAACTCAGAAGCGCATTGCCGCCGTTTTTGGTGACGTTACCCCAACGTTTGCCGCTGGACTTGTCTTCCGTGCCAACGTAAGACAGCAGGCTGTCGGTAATAGCCCTGCGCTCACCGGTCAGAATCAGCGTCAGGAAATCCGTGAGTTTAGGCGACCATTGCACCCCTCCCACCAGCGTATTAAGATCCTGGCCCAGTGGCGTGCTGCCCAGATCGACTTTATAGCTGTCGCCCTGAAGGGCAAGATTCAGCTCCACGCCAGATGCGCTTTGCGAATCTGTTGTGGCAGCCGGGACATCGTCGACTTTAGCAAGACCGGCCGCGACCACTTTGCCCTGCTCCAGCGCATTCGTGCCAAAGCGACGCCAGGCATCGCCTGCACCGCTACCCGCCGTGAGTGAAACGGGTGTCATGGTAAAGTTGAAACGCGCATCGCCAAACGGCACGGTAGAGAAGGTCAGCGGTGCTTTGGCTTCCGTTAACTGGCTCAGCCCTGACTCACCGTCACGCCCGCGCACCTGCACGGTGCCCTGCGCCCAGGTGCCGGTCTTTTCCTGCAACGTCTCCATCATGGCGTCAACATCGTGCAGCGTCTGAGCCTGCTGAGAGGAAACCGTATTGGCACCGGCCAGGGTGCCCTCCTGCGTGCCCTCTGCGGATACCGGCGCAACCTGCCACGGCAGCACGGTGCCATAGCTGGACGGCGTGCGCCCCACGGGCGAGGTACTGCGATTGATAAAGGGATTGTCGGCCAGGGCCAGTCCGCCAATGTTCGGCGTGGAACCGGGCTGTGCGCCTTGCAAACCAATAATCTGACCGCGTGCCGAGCGTAGATAGCGCATGGCCTGCATGTGATCGCCATTGGCCTCGGCGACCCGCGCCAGGAGCAACTGACGCTGTGGCGTCTGGCTTGACGTCAGTCCTTTTGCCAGTTCATTGGCACGCTGCACGTTATTTTGTGCCAGCGCGACATTGATTGCGCCAACGCGCGCATCCTGGGATGGCGTATCCTGGGTCATCAAATAGTCGTAGACGACGCCCGCGTCTTTATTCATTTTGCCGTCCTGATACAGACGGGCCATGGCGAACATCAAATCACGGTTCTGCGGATCGCGCTGCAGTGCACCAATCAGCTTATCGTAGGCAGCCGCATACTGCTTCTGCTGTCGCAGCCGATCAACGTCGTTAATCAGGTAACCTTCACGTATCTCTGCCAGCTGCTTTGGTGTACTGCGTGCCTGCAGCTCGGGCAGGCTAAGAAAACGTTGTGCCTCATTGTCCAGCCCGGCCTGATTCAGTACGGCTATCTGAGCGGCATAATCTCCGGCATTTCCCTGAACACCGCGCTGCATATTTCCGCGAACCACCGCCACGGCAGTGTTGATATCGCCGGCCTTGGCCAACTTTTGTGCCAGGTTCCCGGCATCAACAGGATTATCAGGCGGATTCACCGCCAGCGCTTTCAGCGTGTTTGCCGCTGCGGCATTCGATCCTTGCGCCAGATACTGATCGGCCGTGGCCATTTGCAAATTGAAATTCACACGCTGTGCCAGTTCCCGCATATCACGGTTTTGCTCGCGGGCAGGGATACCCGCCAACAGCGAACTTGCCTGCTGCCAGGCGCCACTCTCACTGGCGTTGATAGCGCCCGCATAGCGTTCCGTGGTGCTGGCACCACTCCGCATCACCGGCTGCATGACGCCCGCCGCCAGCAGGGTATTCCCTTGCTGACGGTAAAGGCGGGCGAGGTCGAGACGTAACCAGCCATCCTGCGGATAACGCTGGATACCTTGCTGCAGGGTAGCAATAGCGGCATTCATATTGCCTGCCGCGGCCTGACGTTTCGCCTGCTGGCGAATCGGATCAACGCTGCTGCCTCGCGGCGCCACACTTTGCCTGACGCTTTCCGGCAATGAGGCCAGTAACGTATTGGCTTCAGCGCTGCGGTTCTGCTGACGCAGCACGTAGAACAATCCTTCGCGTGCGCTCCGGTTATCGGGATCGGTTTTCAGAATCGCGCGATAAGCCTGCTCTGCCTGATCGGGCTGATTACTGCGGCGCAAAATATCGGCACGGAATAAGCTGGCCGCAACGCCCTTCTCACCTTCTGCATGCGTTAGCGGTTCGCTCAGCGCCAGTGCCTGCGCGCTGTCGCCATTTTTAAAGGCCTGCTGGGCGCTGGCTAACTGCGCATAAAAACGCGCATCAGCAGCCTGCTTCTGGCGATCGGCGCTTTGATCGCCACCCAGTTGCGCCGCGCGCTGCAGATAATCCGCTGCGTCCTGATAACGGCCTTCTCGTTGCGCGACGTATCCCATCCCGGCCAGCGCATCCGCATCCTGCGGGTTAGCCTGTAACACTTTGCCGAAATTGCTTTCCGCCGTGTTGACGTCGCCGCTGTTAAGCGCGCTAAATCCTGCGCCTTTTTCGGCTCCGCCCACGTTCTTGCGGTAATAGTCCATTACCGCATTATCCTGGGGATGCCGCTGCTGCCAGGTTTGATAGAGCGAGGCATCCGATGCCTGTGGACCCAGCCACAACAGCGCCTGACGAAGAGAACGATCGGCATCCTGATTGCCACTTGCCAGCGTACTCAGCAAGTCAATGCCTTCACGTCGGGTCGAGTCCTGATAAGTCAGCGCCTTGCCCAACGCCAGTTTGGCTCCCGTATCCTGAGGATGCTGGGCTGAAAACTCGCGCAACGCTTCAATGGCCTGTGGCAGCAACGTGCGATCGCCGGCCATGGTCAGATAATATTCGGCAGCCACGCTGGCGGGCGGTTCGTTGCCGCTAAAGGTATTGCGCCAGGTCTGCAAGGCCGCCGCAATATTTCCGCTTCTGGCCTGCTGACGGGCCAGCGAGAGTTGCGCCTGGGGAATTGTCTGCAACTGACGGGCATTATCCAGTTCAGCAAGGTGCGGATCGTCAGGTGAAACCTGACTGAGACGCGTGCGATACTGCATGGCTCCTGCGTTGTCACCGCTTTGTTGCGAATAGAGCGCCAGCAGATAAAGCGCCTGAGTATTGTTGGGCTCAACCATGAGCACTTTTTGCAGTGACGCTTTTGCCAGGTCGTCATGAGCCTTTTGATGCCAGTAGGCCGCCTGATCAAAGAGCGCCTGCAAGGCCGGGTTGCTGCTCTCCGCCGCCTGCAATGGCAAAGACAGCGAGAGCGCCCCGCCCAGTAACAACGCACGACAGATACCGGCACTGATTTGGTTTTTATTCATTATTATGACCCTTACTTCTTACCGGCATCGCGATCGTGTTTTGACTGAAGACGCCGCGACGCATGTCGTTTTAGCATCACCCACGCTGCACTCCCTACGATGGAGGAGAACAGCAGTGCAGCCAACGCCATCAATACCGAATGCTGATTCGCGTACCACACCACCATCATGTACCACGGCATCTCGCCGCTGGGGAACTGCGGCCCCACACGGAAACTCCGGATACCGTTCTCATCGGTGATAATCGCCGTATCGCCGCGTACCGCCGCGTTGATGCGGGCCGAGCCTAGATCACCATGCAACCGCAGCAGTTGATCGTCGCTGGTCGCCACAGCCATGACCACCAGACGATCCGGATTCCACATTGAGCGGTAGCTCAGAAACCCACGCCAGGACTCATTTGAAGAGAAGTAGCGATCGGCATCCAGCGGCTGGCGATACCAGTCGCCCACCAGCCAGCTACGTAATTTTTCGAGCGCAGACGGCTCTTTAACCCCTAGCGCACTGCCGTTGGCCTCGTACGGGGAGTTCGCCAGCATCGCCTGGTTAAACGCACTGTTGCCCGTCGTGCTCACTGCCAGTATGTCACTTTGCTGGACGCGAGCCAGGTTATTGCCGCCGACTGGCAGACCAAACAGAACCTGATTTTGTGCCAGCGCCACGCCGGTGGCATTTCCTGCCCTGGCGGACAGGTTTAACAGTGTTGAGATCTCCGCATCGCTTGGATTTTCAGGCAACAGCAGCGTGGTCTGCGAAAAGTCAGCCAGCCGGGAAAACGGGAAAGAGGCACCAATAAAATAGGAGAGATTAGGCAGCATACTGAAATGCCGCGTGTGGCTGAGATCAATCCAGGAATCGTCTTCGATTCGACTTTTGATATTGTTGTTCAGCAAAACGCCGCAGGGCGCATCGGCTTTAGGCTTGATGTTAAAATAAAGCGCCAACTGGTTGTCGCCATAAATCAAATAGGGATCGAGGTTAATCTGGTAATGTTCCTGACGCGCATCTCCCCCTAAGCGATGCCAGGCGCTTTCAAGTAAGCCCACTTTATTCACCGTCAGATTGCGTAAAAACGTGCCGTTCAACGTGACGTTAAGCAGCGAGTTTTTCTCGTCAATCCAGTTTTCAGACGGGAAACGGTAGTGCAAATAGAGTGGGACCGTATCGCCATCCCAGAGGAACAGGTCGGGTGCAGCCCGGAAATTCACCCGCATCGCATCGTGCCAGATGCCGGTCGCCGTCAGGCTTTGATCTTTACGCAGCAGTTCACTCAATCGCACGGGATGCGCCGTATTGATCCAGTGCGGCGCATCGTAAGGAGTGCGCAGGACAATGGACTGCGGTTTGACCTGCATGCTGTTGCTGTCGGTCGCCAGTGGCTGGGTGGTCAAACGATAAGCGGCCTGGCGCAGCTGACTTTCATCTTCTCCACTGACCAGCAGGAGCTTGTAAACCGGATTACCCGGATTATCGACCATCTGCAGGGATGGACCATGACTGGCTGGAAAGGTTAACGTACCGATCCTGTCACCAGGATGACCAAACAGGATGCCGTTTTTTTCCGGCAGATTACCGCGCACCACAGGAAAATGGATGCCACGATAATCACTCTGAATACCCAACCAGGAGGCCACCAGCACCGCCGCAGTCACCGTATCCGGCGTGACATTGTCGGCAAAGCTAAACGTCACGTCAGCCGCAGTCATACGCTGAGGATCGATAAATGGACGCGGGAAATTACGCAGGCTGGTGCCAATATTTAACTGCTGGCCTTCAAGGCTCAGCATCGTTTTAGGCAGAATAGTGACCTGGTACTGCTCTGCGCTGTCTTTTTCACACAGCAGCTTGTCCGCGTCGTTAATTTTGAAACTCAAATTGTTACTGGACACAATCATCGCTGCCGGAATATCCAGCTGATAATCGCTTTCATCGCTGTCACCCGACCCCAGCGGCAGCGTGCCAAGCGGCTGTCCGTTTAACATCAGCTGCAATGAGGTATTGCGCGCGGCAAGCGCCTGTGAAACGCGCAGGGACAGGTTGAGACGCGCGTTGGTCACCACCTCGTCGCCCGGTAACGTAAAAATGATGCCTGACTGCAGTTGTCCGCCGGTCAGCGTAATGCCCTGACGTTGTCCCATCTGTGCCACGTTTAGCGTGCTGCTCACCGGCTGGTTGAGCATGCTGCTGACCATTGAGGTTGTGTCGACGGATGAAGCGGTCTGGCCTGGTCTGTAGGGCGCTTCGCCTGCGGCGGCTTCCAGGCCCGTTTCCGCATTACCGAGGCCGGCTGGCGGTGGCACGTTGGATAACGCGCTGCTGTCCTGAGTGACGGGCGAAGCGCTGCTGGCAGGCTGTGCATCCGCCGGAGCGGGAGCCTTTTCTCCGATCTGTGTGGCCGAATCGGCAACGGCGGCACCCTTAACGGGTGCCGTCGGGCTGGCAGATACCGTACTGTTATCAGGCGCGCCAGTCGCAACACTCGATGCCGGACGGTTATCCGCCGCACTGCTGTCCGCAGGCGAGACCTGGCTGCTAAGCGAAGGGTCGCTGCCCGGGGCCGCGCTGTTATTCGGTGCCGCATTGTGAACCGACGCGGCACTGTTATTTGGCACCGCACTGTTATTCGGTACCGCACTGTTGGTCGGCGCCGCACTGTTATTGGGTGCCGCACTGTTGGTCGGCGCCGCGCTGTTATTGGGTGCCGGACTGCTGGTCGGCGCCGCGCTGTTATTGGGTGCTGCGCTGTTATTCGGGACCGCACTATTGGTCGGCGCCGCGCTGTTATTGGGTGCCGCACTGCTGGTCGGCATCACGCTGTTGTCTGCAAGGGGCGTTTCAGCCGAGGCCGGAATGACCCACAGCACCGCCGAGAGGGAACCGGCCAGCATCGACTGTATCAAGATCCTCATACTGCGCTGTCCTCTTTCGCCGCAACGTCTGAGCCGCTCTTACGTTTCTCACGACGATCTCGCCAGGTCAGCCAGAACAGTTCGAAAACCGTTCGAATGATGGTGCCCAGAGAGGTTAACGGATTGTCCTGCTTATATTCAGGCTGGATCCACGCATCGGCACGTGCCAGTACCACGCGCACCAGTTCGCGGCGACGTGCCAACGGCATGGCACCAAAGCTCAGACGAATGCTTTCTTCATCGCCCGATATTTTGGTCGCCGGGATGGTAATAGTGCCTGACTTCAGTATCAGATCGATCTCTTCAATCGTATCGTGCTCATGACGATTATCTGGCGCATCCAGATTCGCGCCGCCCATCGACAGATCGCTGGTCATCGTGCGGGATGAAATGCCGCTGGCATAGTGGATAATGGCCGGAATCTGTACCTCAATACGAATCGTTTTTCGTACCTGCTTGGTTTCGCGTGCCACAGCAATGGCTGCCATCAAAATAATTAAGCTAAAGACTGCCCACCCGACGTTGAGCGCAATCACGTAGGGATCCACGCCAAAATAGTCATGCATGGTGGCGCGCACAATGCCCGCCACAATGCCGACGCTGAGCAGAAAGGCCACGATGACGTGAGGACGAACAATATGGAAATCAAAGAACCCCTGGTCCAGTACGCCGCCCTTATCCGTCACGTTAAATTTTCCGTGTTTGGGTGAAAGCAATGTGAGGATAGTGGGGATGACCAGATGAAAGCACATAACCGTTTCATAGATTTCACCCCAGAAGGTGTAGCGGAAACGGCCATTCATGCGTGAGTTAACATACAAGGAGAGGACAAGATGCGGCAAAACGTAGGCGAAAATCAGCGACGCCGACGAATGGATGATATTTAGATTAAACAGCAGATAGGCAAGCGGCGCGGTCAGGAAGGCTACTCGCGGCAGACCAAACTGGAAATGCAACATGGCATTCAGGTAGCACAGCCGCTGTTGCCATTTTAAACCACGGCCGAACAGCGGATTATCCACGCGAAAAATTTGCGTCATACCACGGGCCCAGCGCGTACGTTGAATGACGTGCAGCCCGAGGCGCTCGGTCGCCAGGCCAGCAGCCAGTGGAATCGCCAGAAACGCCGATCCCCACCCCAGACGCTGCATTTTCAGCGCGGTGTGCGCATCTTCAGTGACCGTTTCTACTGCGAAGCCGCCGATCTCTTCCAGGGCTGAACGACGAATTACGGCACAGGAACCACAGAAGAAGGTCGCGTTCCAGTTGTCGTTACCCTGCTGAACCGGACCATAGAACAGCGATCCCTCATTAGGAATACTGCGAGCGGCACTCAGGTTGCGCTCAAACGGATCTGGCGAGTAAAAGTAGTGAGGCGTCTGCAGCAGTGCCAGCTTAGGATCTTTCAAAAACGGCCCCACCGTTGCCTGCAGGAAAGTCCGGGTGGCGACGTGGTCACAGTCAAAGACGCAAATCAGCTCGCCTTTGGTAATCTTCATCGCGTGATTAAGATTACCCGCTTTGGCATGGCTGTTATCATCACGAGTAATGTAGCCCACTCCCACATCGGCAGCGAAAACGGCAAATTCTCTGCGTTTACCATCATCAAGCAGGTAAACCTTAATTTTGTCGCGTGGATAGTCGATGCACTGAGCAGCCAGAACCGTGTCGCGCACCACGTCGAGGCTTTCATTATATGTCGGGATGTAGACATCGACCGTTGGCCATAAGTGGGTGTCTTCTGGCAAGGGTTCAATAGTACGTTTCAATGGCCATGTGGTTTGCAGGAAACCCAGGATCAAAATCAGCCAGACGTACAGCTCAGCAATATATAAGCCGATGCCAAGTATCGCTTCGATTTCAGAATTAAAATGCAGGGTTTCCGTTGTTCGCCACCATATATATCGGGACGACATCAGGGCGGAAAGAATAACCATAACGACCGTTATTTTACGGCTTTTACTGACACCCAATAAAAACACCATACCGATGCTTATCAAGCCAAAAATATACTGCTTTTGGCTATCCATTGGCGTGATAATGATCACCGCAGCAACAGGTGCAAGCACCAGTAGCAGCAGGTAAAACCCGATTTTACCCATGTTCCATCCTGAAAGAGCTGTTTTTTTAAACCTGGCCTGACCAGGTCATTACATTTAATAGTTGCTGGTGTGAATCTGTGCCTGAACTTCGCCATTCCCTACATTGACATTCAGAATACTGGCGACGCGTTTAGCGATCAGTTCAATATCAAAGGCAGCGGCGGATGACGGGCTGAAATCATAAACAGATTGCTGGGAGGCATTCGCTTCACCCACACTTTCATCGCGATGAATCTGGCCTAAAAGATTATCGCCAAGACGTTGCTGAATAAAAGCCGTCACGTCACGATTAATATTCCGGCGATTGTCACACTGATTCAGAACAAAATAATGTCCGTGTTTACTGTTCAGCGGCTGACCAATCAGGCGATTTTCTTCAATATGCGGTAATAACGATACTGAGGCGGTATCGGCTAACATCACGACCAGATGCATATCGGCTAAGGTCTTTATCGCTTTAAGCGCAGGGCCGGGGCCAGGCGGAAAATCCGCGACCATGACCAGGCCGGGATAGTTCAGTAAAGTGTCGAGGCCGCGCTTAATGAAGTGAGGATCTTTGGTCAGGTTTTCTTCGAAACGTTCGCGCTGGGATTCGGTCACATTGCCGTAGGGCAGGACAAAAATATTTCCGCCGGTCGTCAGAATAGACTGGCTCCAGTCCGCCTGTTCCTCGGAGCGCGCAACAAAGCCACGTCCATCGTGCAGCGGCACGCCAAAATGAAGGCGCAGGGCGTTCTGAACATCAAAATCGATTGCTAACACTTTGCTACCTGAACGGGCCAGACTCCAGGCCAGATTCGCTGCCAACGTCGTTTTCCCCACCCCACCTTTGGGCGAGCACACACAAACTAACGGCATAAGGCAATCTTCTCCAGTAGCGGTTTTAATAACGTTTCTTTTGGTAAATTTTCTGACCCACTGCTGCGCGCGCGGAAGAGCCCGCTAAAACGGCTATGGTCTGTGGCAGGAACGTCAGTATTCGGCTGCGCCGTTACCTGCGGTATCCGCGTTTCTTTCTCAGTCACGGGCGAAACCCTCGCCGTTTCCTGTGCAACAGATTGCGCGGAGGGAGCCGGAAACAGAGGTGAGGCAGAAGAAGGGGCAACGGGCGCCACCACCTCAACATCGGGTTCACTATTGGTCAGGCTATTCATAATAGAATGCGAAGACACAGCAGCAGGCGGCGTGACAGGCTGAGAACGTTCCGTCACCTCAGGCGTGCTGAATTCGTCACCCTGAATCGGCTGGGGCTGAGGCAGATCAATACGTTGTCCCCCACTAAAAGGCATGTGCTGGTCTTCGCTCGCCAGTTGACGAATGAGAGACCATTTACTTTTATCCGCCGCTTCCTGCGATTGGCCTGACATATCCTGAAAGGCGATGTCGAGCGTTTTTGTCTTTTCCTTAAAACGCTGCAAGTCGTCGTAATTTTTCATAGACCCTGGCCTACAACTAAGGGGGGATTTTTCCAGGAATATATCATAATAATTTAAACACAGTGAGATAATTCTGATTACAAAACCGACGAATTCAATAAGAAAGCTTAATGCTAATCACTACTCTTTAGCAAAAAATGAGTACTATTTCACATATATCCGTCAAAATTGTTGAGACCATCTTAAGTTAAATATTTTCACAGTTGATTAATATCTTAGCAATCGCTGACATCAGGATAGCTGCTTTTCCAACCCTTTGTATTTCTGAGCAAAAAAAATTCATTCGATTCGGCATGTTACCGGCGAGTGTAGCTTTACCCCTGGCCGGATTCCGTGTTTTCAAATTACAGCGGGTAAAGTATTACCCGGCTAACTATTGCTAATTAGAAACCGATCGCTGTTGAAATCATTATTTTTTACGACATTTCCCTCAGTAGTCGATTTGTTTAATCCATCGATGAAGCAAAAAAATAAAGCGCCTTCATCCTGCCACAGTAGCGCGCCAGCACTGAAAACGCCCCTGTTCATGTCGCTAATGTATCAATTAGGTTGAAGACCTCTCGTTTGACCTCATCACGACCCGCTAATGATTGTGCCGGTGCGAAAAGATGATGCTGATGAACAGAACAGGCTTCGGACGCGCAGCAGCAGCGCCCAGACGGGACGTTTTACCGGCAGGATGTGGCACGGAATGTGGAACGCACATCGCACGTTGCTGGACTTTCACAGGCGAAGGGGAATGAAACCGTTGTGACGTTAAACGGACTGAATAACGACATGAACGTACGGCGGTGATGGCGGGCTCCCTGTGGTTAACCCCACAAGGATTCCGCCTGTCACTGATTAAGGCTGGCTGGCAGACTCGACCGATGCCGTTAGCTGGTTTTCATCCTGGTCAACCGCAAAGCAGGCTATCTGTTGGTCGCCATACTGCTTGAGTTGGGGCTGCAGCTGAACACAGGTGCCAAAACGACGCCGGCAGCGGGCATTAAATGCGCAGCCGGGCGGTGGATTCAGCGGGCTGGGGAGTTCCCCGGTCAGCTTAATACGTTCACGACGCTCATCAGGATTGAGTCGCGGCGTGGCAGAAAGTAGCGCCTGAGTGTAAGGATGGCGTGGATTGGCAAAAATCGCCTCTTTGCTGCCCTTTTCCACGCAGCGTCCCAGGTACATCACCATCACGTCATCTGCGATATGCTCGACCACGGATAAATCGTGAGAAATGAACACATAGGACAGCCCCATCTCTTGCTGCAGATCCATCATCAGATTAAGCACCTGTGCCCGCACGGACACGTCCAGTGCTGAAACCGGCTCGTCAGCAATCAGCACGTCTGGCTCAAGCATCAGGCCACGGGCAATGGCAATACGCTGACGTTGGCCACCCGAAAACATATGGGGATAACGATCGTAATGCTCGGTTTTTAATCCGACCTTAGCCATCATCTCCAGCGTTTTCTCGCGACGTTCCGCTTTTGTCAGCGCGGTGTTAATGACCAGCGGCTCTTCCAGTATCTGACTGACTTTTTTGCGCGGATTCAGCGAACCATAGGGGTTTTGAAACACGATCTGAATTTTCTGCCGACGCAGCTTCTGCGCCTGCGGATCGTGTTTTAACAAATCCTGACCGTGCCAGTACAGTTGCCCTTCTGTCGGCGTTTCAATCATGGTCAGTAAACGGCCCAACGTGGATTTGCCACAGCCAGACTCTCCGACAACCGCCAGCGTTTTACCGCGCTCCAGATTAAAAGAGACGCCATCCAGCGCTTTAACCAGGCGTTCCTGACCAAACAATCCTTTCTTCACCGGATAGTGTTTTTTCAGGTCGACAGCCTGCAGCAGATACTCGTGCTTTGTATTATCAGGACTCATAAGTTGGTCTCCCGGCATCGTCCAGCGGATAGTGACATTTGGACTGACGTCCCGGAATCGTCCGCAGTTCAGGTTCTTCTTTACGGCAGCGGTCATTGGCATAAGGGCAGCGCGGATTCAGCAGACAGCCCATCGGACGATCGTATTTTCCAGGCACGACGCCGGGTAACGAGGCCAGCCGTGCTTTGTCCGCCGCGAATTCCGGTAACGCCCTGAGCAGTGCCTGGGTGTAAGGATGACGCGGCGCTTTAAAGATATCCGTCGCTTTGCCGCTTTCCACCACCTGTCCGGCATACATCACAATAATATGGTGTGCGGCTTCCGCCACCAGCGCCAGATCGTGAGTGATCAGGATCAGCGCCATGTTTTCCTGCTTTTGCAGATCCAGCAGCAGTTCGATGATCTGCGCCTGAATCGTCACGTCCAGCGCGGTGGTGGGTTCGTCAGCAATCAGCAGCTTTGGACGACAGGCGATAGCCATGGCGATCATCACACGCTGGCTCATCCCGCCCGAAAGCTGATGAGGATAAACATCCAGACGCGAAGCGGGGTCGGGAATCCCGACCTGATTCAGGAGGTCAATTGCGCGCTGCCGGCGGGTGCTTTTATTACCGCCCTGATGCACCTTGATGGCTTCCATGATCTGGTAGCCCACGGTATAGCAGGGATTCAGGCTGGTCATCGGGTCCTGAAAAATCATTGCAACTTCGGCACCCACTAGCTGACGACGCTCTTTTTCAGAAATCCGCTTCAGATCGCGTTGATTGAACTCGAGTTTTTCCGCCATGACTTTGCCGGGAAAGTCGATTAATCCCATGATGGCCAAAGAACTCACGGATTTACCCGAGCCGGATTCGCCAACAATGCCGACCACCTGGCCTTGCTCAACCTGGTAGCTGATGCGATCCACTGCCCGGAACGGTGCCTTATCGTCGCCGAAATGCACCGATAATTTATCTACATTTAATAATGCCATCTCGGTGCCTCTTTACTGCTTGAGTTTCGGGTCGAGGGCATCACGCAAACCATCGCCCATCAGGTTAAATGCCAGCACAGTAAGCAGAATGACTAATCCAGGGAAAGTCACCACCCACCAGGCACTTTGCGCATACTGTAAGACGTCGGAGAGCATGGTGCCCCACTCCGGCGTTGGCGGCTGCGCACCCATTCCGAGAAAGCCCAACGCCGCCATATCGAGAATGGCGTTGGAAAAGCCTAATGACGCCTGAACAATCAGCGGCGCCAGACAGTTAGGTAAAATGTTGACGAACATCTGACGCAACATGCCTGCCCCCGCAACACCGGAAGCCGTCACATAGTCCCGGTTCACTTCAACCAGCACCGCTGCGCGCGTCAGACGGATATAGTGCGGCAGCGCGACAAAGGTTAGTGCGATAGAGGCATTGACGATCGACGGGCCAAAAATGGCGACCAGAACAAGGGCTAACAGCAGGCTAGGTAGCGCCAGCATGATATCGACAAGGCGCATAATCGTGGCATCAACCGCCCCACCGATATAGCCCGCCAGCAGGCCGAAAATAACGCCAAAAATCAGGGATAACACGACGACCATACAGCCCACCAGTAAGGACAGGCGGGCGCCATACATCAGACGCGATAAAATATCGCGGCCCACGTCGTCCGTGCCCAGGATATAGCTCCAGCTTCCCCCCTCCTGCCAGACAGGTGGATGCAGCAGCGCGTCACGGAACTGCTCCGCCGGCCCGTGCGGCGCCAGTACCTCGGCAAAGATGGCAATCAACAGCATCAAAATGATGTAAACCAGGCCGATAACCGCGCCTTTGTTACGTTTAAAATAGTGCCAGAACTCCTGAAGCGGGGTCATCGGCTTGGGTGCGACATTTACGCTTGCGGGATCAACAACAGACATGATGTCCCCTTATTTCTTGTGACGTATGCGCGGATTCACCACGCCATACAGCAGATCAACCAGCAGGTTGACCAGGATGATCAGAATAGCCGTCAGTAACACTCCGCCCTGCACAACGGGATAATCACGACGTTGCAGCGCTTCGATCAACCAGCGACCCAGACCCGGCCAGGAGAAGATGGTTTCAGTCAGAATCGCCCCTGCGAGCAAGGTACCGACCTGCAGACCGATAACGGTGACAACCGGCAACATCGCATTACGCAATGCGTGGATGACGATAACCCGCATACGCGTCAAACCTTTGGCCCGGGCGGTGCGGATATAGTCTTCACCCAGCACTTCCAGCATGGCGGAGCGCGTCATGCGAACGATGACGGCCAGTGGAATGGTGCCCAGCACAATCGCGGGCAGAATCATATGCATGACCGCATCTTTGAAGTCGCCAGGCTCCCCCCAAATGAACGTGTCGATCAGCATAAAACCGGTCAATGGATGACTGTCGTCCAGAAACACCGTATCGGCCACACGGCCCGAAACCGGCGTAAGGTTGAGCTGGACCGAGACCAGCATAATCAGCATGATGCCCCACCAGAAAATCGGCATCGAGTAGCCGGTCAGGGAAATCCCGACTGCGGTATGATCGAATACAGAGCCACGTTTGACGGCGGCCAGAACGCCGACCGGAATCCCCACGGCAACGGCGAACATCATCGCGCAGATCCCCAGTTCCAGCGTAGCTTTAAAGCGTGGGACGAATTCGGTCCATACAGGAATGCGGCTTTTCAGTGAAATACCTAAATCACCGTGCAGCACACCACTGATATAGTGCAGATACTGTTTCCACAGCGGCTGATCCAGCCCCATCATCGCCATTAATTCAGCATGGCGCTCAGGTGAGATACCGCGCTCGCCAGCCATGATCAGTACCGGATCGCCCGGAATCATATGCACAAACGCGAAGGTCAATAATGTAATACCGATGAACGTTGGGATGACAAGCCCCAGACGCCGGAGTATGAACTGCAGCATAGGCGTAAATCTCAGTCGTTTTCCTCTGGCCCTGGCCAGAGATAACATTGCTCATTAACCGCATCCGGCGACAGCAGGACGCGACGCAAAAAGCGCTTCTTTTTGTATAAGTAATTAGCCGAAAAAAAAGAGCAGCTAACAGGCGACCTGATACGATCGCCTGAGGGCCGGTAAAACCGGCCCTGACTGCAATAATCCGAAAGGTTATTCCTGAATATCGACAGTTTCGAAGTGATGTTTACCTAATGGATCAACCACATAACCCGTCACTTTCTTACTCACCGGCTCATAAACGGTGGAGTGCGCGATGATCAGCGCTGGCGCCTGGTCATGCATTACCACCTGAGCTTGCTTGTAGTACTCAATACGTTTGTTGTGGTCAGATTCCGCACGGGCTGGCTGAATAAGATCTTCAAACGGCTTGTAGCACCAGCGCGAGTAGTTAGAACCGTCTTTGGCCGCCGCACAGCTGAACAGGGTCGCGAAGAAGTTATCCGGATCGCCATTATCACCGGTCCAGCCCATCATCACAGTTTGATGTTCACCTGCTTTAGCACGCTTCAGGTACTCGCCCCACTCATAGGTCACAATCTTGGCTTTCACGCCAATCTTCGCCCAGTCCGCCTGAATCATTTCTGCCATGCGGCGCGCATTAGGGTTATAAGGACGCTGAACCGGCATCGCCCACAGGTCGATTGAGAAACCGTCAGCCATACCCGCTTCTTTCAGCAGGGCTTTCGCTTTCTCAGGATCGTAGGGGTAGTCTTTAACGTCGTTGTTATAGCCCCACATTGTCGGTGGAATCAGGTTTTTCGCTGGCTGGCCGGCGCCCTGATAAACCGCATCAATGATGGCTTTCTTGTTCACCGCCATGGTCAGTGCCTGACGCACTTTCACATTATCCAGCGGCTTTTTCTCGGTGTTAAATGACAGATAACCGACGTTCAGACCAGGCTGTTCCATCAGATTAATTTTGCTGTCTTTCTTCATGCTGGCGATATCAGCCGGGTTCGGATACGGCATGATCTGACATTCGCCTTTCTGCAGCTTGGCGTAGCGTACTGACGCATCGGGGGTGATCGAGAAAACCAAACGATCAATTTTTGGCTTGGTTCCCCAGTAATCCGGGTTCGCTTTGTACAGAATACGCGAGTCTTTTTGGTACTGCTGAAGCACAAACGGACCGGTACCTACTGGATTCAGGTCAATTTTCTCCGGTGTACCCGCTTTCAGCATGTTGTCAGCGTATTCTTTGGACATGATGGACGCAAAATCCATGCCCAGATCAGCCAGGAATGGCGCTTCAGGACGGGTCAGCACAAAGCGAACAGTATGATCGTCCACTTTTTCAATTTTGCTGATCAGCTTTGGCATATCCATACCTTCAAAGTACTCGTAGCTGCCGCCAGAGACGTTGTGGTACTTGTTGTTTTTATCTAACTGACGCTCAAAAGAGAACACCACGTCATCTGCGTTAAACTCACGCGTAGGTTTGAAATCTTTCGTCGTCTGCCATTTCACGCCGTTGCGTAAATGGAAGGTATAGGTTTTACCATCAGCACTGACGTCCCACTTTTCTGCCAAACCCGGCACCAGCTCGGTGGTACCGGTTTTGAACTCAACCAGACGGTTATAGATTGGAACAGAGCTGGCATCGTACGTCGTTCCCGACGTAAAGAGCTGCGGGTTAAACCCTTCCGGAGAACCTTCCGAACAATAAACCAGGGTTTTCGCCTGAACACCTGCGGCTACGGTCATGGCGACGAGGCTCAGACCGACCTTCAGCGTCCTGGATTTGGCCAGGGAGTTGATCATGCTTTTGCTCCATTGTGATGTGTTGTTGTGTGCATTGCCTGACCTCTGGTTTTTTTATGCGGTTCAGGCGGTCCACCCTGCGGGTGTGATAAGAGTGAGATAGTTTCTTTGGATAATCCTGATTGATAAGCACCCATCAGAAAAATCTGTATCTGCACTGTTATTGACGCATCAATTTGTCAACAGTTGCAAAGAACGTCAATACAACGGTTACTTATTTACACAGAGTGTGAGGAATAGCAAGCAACGATAAAAAAACCCATACAGACGCAATGCCATATAATGCACAGCGGCGTGGGTTTATATGCCATGTATTCTGCTACAGAGGTCATAATTGAGCAGTGATTTTCGCTAATAAAAAACAGACATCATTTAGCGCCAAATGTTGGATATCTGAACGATTTACTGTGCGTTATGACGTTCACACAGCGAAAAATGCTGTTAACTCTGGGTTAAAAATGACCAACTCGCCATTTTGTGGCATAACCAAAACTTATCTTTTATCCCTCTGTAACCCTCTGATGAGAAGGCCTGCACAGCGATGAGACAATAAAACAGGCTGTCTGGAGCAGAAATTGATTTCAAGGAGGAATTATGGCGGTCCCGAAAAAAGCGTGACATGAGATATTCTAATAACCGAGGCGGGGCAATAGCGTCTGGCAAAGATGTTATTTATGCCTGTGAGAGACGGTCTCCTTTTATGCGAATCCCGCAGGTCAAATTGTCTGCCTGAATCGATTGCCACAGGGCCAGCTCTCCTTCGGGCCGTTGCGTTCGCAACGTTGTCTCGCTGCGCTCGGCGCAACCCTCCTTCGGCGGTGCTCATCCTCTTTTATTCAGGCGAAAAAAAACCTGTCTTTGCAGACAGGTTTCTAAATATGGTCGGCGAGAGAGGATGACGCGCCCCTGCGGGACGCGCCCTTCGGGCCGTTGCGTTCGCAACGTTGTCTCGCTGCGCTCGGCGCAACCCTCTTTCGGCGGTGCTCATCCTCTTTTATTCAGGCGAAAAAAAACCTGTCTTTGCAGACAGGTTTCTTAAATATGGTCGGCGAGAGAGGATTACGCGCCCCTGCGGGACGCGCCCTTCGGGCCGTTGCGTTCGCAACGTTGTCTCGCTGCGCTCGGCGCAACCCTCCTTCGGAGGTGCTCATCCTCTTTTATTCAGACGAAAAAAAAACCTGTCTTTGCAGACAGGTTTCTTAAATATGATCGGCGAGAGAGGATTACGCGCCCCTGCGGGACGCGCCCTTCGGGCCGTTGCGTTCGCAACGTTGTCTCGCTTCGCTCGGCGCAACCCTCCTTCGGAGGTTCTCATCCTCTTTTATTCAGGCGAAAAAAAACCTGTCTTTGCAGACAGGTTTCTTAAATATGGTCGGCGAGAGAGGATTCGAACCTCCGACCCACTGGTCCCAAACCAGTTGCGCTACCAAGCTGCGCTACTCGCCGATGGGGGCGCATGTTACTGCTCCCCCCAGGAAGCGTCAACCGCTTTTTGCGCTTTGCCGCCCAATCGCCTGGAAAGCAGGCGGCCAGTGAGTTTTATGCTTTGCCACGAAAAATTGCCTTACCGCTACAGCGCTTTTGACGCTGTTCCGGCAGGTGCCTGACACCAGTTATTAGCCTGCTTAATCCCGCCATCTGGCGAGGTATAACCCAGGCAGCCCATAATGGTATCAAACAGCTCGACATGACGATGGGTTTTGCCGACGCGCTGTTGCGCCTGCAGGCGTTCGAAGTTTTCGCGGTTTGTCGCGTCAGCCAGATATTTATCTGACGCCCAGACCATCATAGGAACACGGAACTGCTCCGGCGGAGCCATTTCACGCGGCGTACCATGCAGATGCATATTGTCGCTGATCGATTCGCCATGGTCGGATGCATAAAACACGATCGCTTTTTTATCACGCAGCTGATCCAGAACGCTGTCCAGCATGCTGTCCACGTAAAGGACGGAATTATCGTAAGCGTTGATCAGTTGCGCTTTGCTACAGGTTTCATCCACGCCCATGCATTCTGGCTGATAGCGTGCAAAACTGCGCGGATAGCGCTGTGAGTAGAGATAATGTGAGCCCTTGGTGTGCAGGACAACCAGATGCTTACCCTTCGGGTAGCGCTGCAGTGAGGCCTGTAACTCAGGCACCAGCAGCATATCATCTACTGATTTACCCTGGTTACGTGGCTCAGAACCAATCTGCTCACGGAATGAGAAATTATTGGCGTTGATGTTATCGTAGAACCAAACCTCACTTTGCATCGCAAACAGCTCAGATGTGAAGCCCAGTTCTTTCATCACCGCGAACACATTTTGCTCTTTCAGTGTTCGCCCGGGATTGTCCATGGTGCCGCCTTCGCGCACAAACATACAACGCAAAGACAACTTGGTCGCGGTATCACAAGATTCGCCACGGAATGCGACCAGGTTTTTCTCTTTAGAGAGCTTAGGGGTGGTGTTTCGCTCATAGCCCAGCAAGCCCATATGGTCCCAGCGGGTGGTTTCGCCAATAACAAACACCACATAGGTATCATCTAACCCCGGAGGAGCAACATAGGTATATTTCTGGGCAGGGTCCAGGAGTTCCTGATTTTCCAGCGTCTCGTCAATCCTGGTCCAGGTAAACAAACCCAGCGCGGCCAGCCAGTTAGAGGGGAGATATGAGTGCGCGACAATTCCGCCATAGCTTGGCAGATCGACGTTGGTCACTTCCTCATTCGCCTTTTGCAACTTGTCGAAGTAACGGATGGGTAACCACACGAGCGCAACGCAGGCCAGCATAATCAAAGTGGGTTTCAGGCGCTGTCCAGGCGTACGTAGCTGCTCATTGAGCGTCATACTGAGGTTGTTGCGCCAAATCATAAACAGTGGCAGCGCGCTGACCAGCACCATCCACAGGATAAAGTGATAACCCACCACCTCTTTTGACAAATCGGTATCTGTCGTCATGACTGATGCAACGATTCCGTAGCCAATGACCACATTGAAAAAGGCCATATAATAGCCAGCAGCAACAGAGATCAGGACGATCAGGGTAGCCAGAATCCGGTAGAACCATTTTCCGCCTAGCGATAACAACCGCATCAGGAAAAACGTCAGCAGCACGATAGCGACGACTTCGGTAAACGCAGTCAGCCAGTTTGTCACGGTTGATCGGGTCAGAAAGGCATTAAACCGGCGATAAAAGATTGGTAAATTCAGAAAGATACCAAGATACAGAGCCAGCAGGAGCGACAGCTTTTGCTGTGTTAATGATTTTATGTAATTCATGAAAAATGGTGTTTCCCCGGAGCGAAGCGCTTAACTAAACGTTAATCTGACTGCCATATTTCGGCAGAGTTCGCGAATTAAGCGGGCCGGATAAATAAGAAGAGTATTCTGAACGTTTTTACGCGTCATAATGCGAAGTGGCACAGTTAACCATGCGGCAACAAATTAGACCAGAGAATAATCCCGGACAGGACGTTTCAAAAACGTCACTCAGAAAGGCGCAGAGAGAAAAAAGGGCCTGTATTCAGGCCCTTGGGCGTTTAGCGAAGGATATTCAACGTGACATCAATGTTGTTGCGCGTGGCATTTGAATAGGGACAAACGATATGAGCCGCATCAACCAGTTTCTGCGCTTCGGCTTCGTCCATTTCAGGCAGGTGAATATTCAGCGTTGCTTCAATACCGAAACCATTCGGGATAGGGCCAATACCCACTTCGCCCTCAATCCATGCATCTTTTGGCATCGCAATTTTGTCACGGCCAGCAACGAACTTCATTGCCCCCAGGAAGCAAGCTGAATATCCCGCGGCAAAAAGCTGCTCCGGGTTAGTGACTTCGCCACCTGCACCGCCCATCTCTTTCGGTACACCCAGTTTCACATCCAGAACGCCGTCGGATGAGGTTGCACGACCATCACGCCCGCCGGTAGCCTTAGCTTTTGCACGGTAAACTACTTGTTCTAAAGACATATCTGTTCTCCATTACACTATTTAATCGCTTGCGACTTATTAAAAAGCACCGAGCTGTTAAGTCGGTCTGACTCGTTTCTACATCCAGATTAAAAATTTAGCGCGGCACCATGAGTTTGTCACGTAACTGGTTCAACTGCAGTTTGAGCGAATTCATTTCATCTTCGCTGCAGTCAGATGCACACTGAATCTCATCAGGAATGCTCTCAGCCTGCTGGCGCAGCGAACGCCCTGCACCCGTTAAACTCACGACGACCTGACGTTCATCCTGACGCGAACGCTGGCGATTAAGTAAGCCCGCATTTTCCAGCCGTTTCAGCAGCGGCGTCAGCGTTGCAGAATCCAGAAAGAGGCGTTCACCAATTTCTGATACGGTCAGTGAATCCTGTTGCCACAGTACCAGCATCACCAGATATTGCGGATAGGTAATATCCATCTGTGTGAGCAACTTACGGTATACTTTATGCATCGCCAGGTTGGCGGAATAAAGTGCAAAACAAAGTTGCTGATCGAGCAACAGTGGCGCAGCTTTCACTTTTTTGTCATCTTGATTACTGTTCATAGACGCAATATAAATAGCGCACTAGTTAATTGCAAGCAATTTATGAAATGAGGTAGTGCATGCAGGATTCTCTGGAAGAACTGGCGCGCCGCTATGCCACACAAGCCCATGCCGAAACGGGTCAACGACGCAAATATACTGATGAGCCCTACATCGTGCATCCCGCTGCCGTTGTAGAACTGGTCAGAAGCATCACCGATAATCCTGTGATGCTGGCCGCAGCCTGGCTGCATGATACCGTGGAAGATACGGCGACCACCCTCAATGATATCCAGACGCATTTTGGTAACGAGGTCGCGAAGCTGGTTGAGATGCTGACCAACACGGCACCACAGAGTGCCAAGAACCGTGCGGCACGTAAAGTGGCCGATTTCCGCCATACGGCTCAGGCCAGCCCAGAGGCACAAACGATAAAGCTGGCTGACATTATTGACAATACACGTTCAATTGTTCGTTTCGATCCCCATTTCGCCCGTGTTTATCTGATTGAAAAAAGGCTTCAAATTCAATTACTCGGACAGGGCAACTCAGAACTCTGGCGTCAGGCTTCTGCCAATATTGAAAATGGCATTACGCAACTGGCTGAGGCTCCCTATAACGTGCCCGAGAAGTGGTTTGTGAAGCAAGCCGCGAAATACGGTGGGTTGAGCTAAAACCCACTGCTGCATGCGGTCGCCTTTGTTTGAAGTAAACTGCACAGGGTAAGCCAGTCATCATGCACCGATCACCGATTATGTGATTTGCAGGTTTGCAGGTTTGCAGGTTTGCAGGAAACGGTAAGCCCGACCTGGGAATCCTCTATCGATTACGATCGGCACGGCTTTCTCTTTTACAGCGATCAGAGAGGGCATCTAAATGTGGGAAAAAATCGCTTTTTTAAAAGTAATTAGCAAGCAGGAAAACTGTCAAAAAAATGTATTTTTAAAATAAAAAATAAATAATCATTAAGACAGAAAGAAGGTTTCATGTGATATTAGTCACGATAACTAAACGTAATGCTAGACATAAAGAATTAATATAATAGGGTGGCACTATGTTTAATGAGAGTTGAAATATTATGATCATCTTAAACAACAGCAGCATAATATCCAAATGGTTTAACATTGATAATGTTATTGTCAATCACCTGCCCTAACGCCTTCTTTTTACAATCGCCCATCTCTTTCGACTGACAGGGTCGTCATTTATCGGGCGCATTTTCAATCATTCAGACTTTAAAAACCCTGCATTATTGTTGCGATCCGTTTACTTGCCCAAAACTGGCTGTTAAAAACGCGATGCAACATACAATGCAGTCACGTTTCTTATTGGCTGAAACAGGATAAAAAATTTGCCTGGGTTTTTAATTCATTCATTAAAAAAACCTACGGCATCGGCACATCTGAATAACAGGACATGATGATGGATAACTTTAAACACTTACCTGAGCCATTCCGAATCCGTGTTATTGAACCCGTCAAACGCACGACACGAGAGCATCGTGATGCCGCGATGATAAAAGCCGGAATGAATCCCTTCTTGCTGGATAGTGAAGACGTTTTTATTGATCTTCTCACCGATAGCGGAACCGGCGCCGTTACGCAAAATATGCAGGCTGCTATGATGCGAGGCGATGAATCTTACAGCGGCAGCCGCAGTTACTACGCGTTATCGGAAGCGGTAAAAGCTATTTTTGGTTATGCCTATACTATTCCAACACATCAGGGCCGTGGCGCAGAACAAATTTATATTCCGGTATTAATAAAAAAACGGGAGCAAGAAAAAGGTCTGGACAGAACAAAAATGGTGGCCTTCTCGAACTACTTTTTTGATACCACACAGGGCCACAGCCAGATAAATGGCTGTACCGTGCGGAATGTATATATCAAAGAGGCTTTCGATACCGCGGTTCGCCACGACTTCAAGGGCGACTTTGATCTTGAGCGCCTGGAGAAAGGCATTCAGGATGTCGGCGCAGAGAATGTGCCCTATATTGTTGCCACTATTACCTGCAATTCCGCCGGCGGGCAGCCCGTGTCGCTGGCAAACTTAAAAGCCATGTACCAGATTGCAAAAAGATATGACATTCCGGTGGTCATGGATTCAGCCCGCTTTGCCGAAAACGCGTACTTTATTCAGCAGCGGGAAAAAGCGTACAAAAACTGGACAATCGAAGCGATTACCCGGGAAAGCTATAAATATGCCGACATGCTGGCCATGTCGGCAAAGAAAGATGCGATGGTCCCCATGGGTGGCTTATTGTCTTTCAAAGATGACAGCTTCTTTGATGTGTACACCGACTGCAGAACTCTTTGCGTTGTTCAGGAGGGATTCCCCACCTATGGTGGGTTAGAAGGCGGCGCAATGGAACGCCTGGCGGTGGGGCTCTATGACGGCATGAATCAAGACTGGCTGGCTTATCGTATCAGTCAAATTCAATACCTGGTTGATGGTCTTGAATCGATTGGCGTGACCTGCCAGCAAGCCGGTGGCCATGCTGCCTTTGTCGATGCCGGGAAATTATTGCCGCACATTCCGGCGCATCAGTTCCCGGCTCAGGCACTTGCCTGCGAGTTATATAAAGTGGCCGGTATTCGGGCAGTCGAAATCGGCTCGTTTTTGCTGGGCCGCGATCCTAAATCAGGAGAACAACTGCCCTGTCCGGCCGAACTGTTGCGGTTAACCGTTCCCAGAGCAACTTACACACAAACGCATATGGACTTCATCATCGAAGCTTTTGAACATGTGAAAGAGAATGCGAGCAACATAAAAGGATTAGCCTTTACCTATGAGCCTAAGGTTTTGCGCCATTTCACCGCAAAACTTAAAGAGATTTCATAGTCATACCTGTACAGTGAGCAGCTGTGTTGGCCACGGCTGCTCCATTCCCCAGCCCATCAGGCATAAAAATTATAACAACGATAAAAGCGAAGAATATTGTTAAGAGGACACCATGGAAGAAAATACAGATCAGAAACACTCCGCCTTTTGGGGCGTGATGGTTATCGCTGGAACCGTCATCGGTGGGGGGATGTTTGCACTTCCTGTCGATCTTGCGGGCGCGTGGTTCTTCTGGGGCGCTTTAATTTTGATCATTGCCTGGTTTTCCATGCTTCATTCCGGTCTGCTGTTACTGGAAGCTAACCTGAACTATCCAACAGGCTCAAGCTTCAATACATTAACCAAAGATCTGCTGGGTAAAAGATGGAATGTAATAAGCGGTATTACCGTTGCTTTTGTGTTGTATATACTGACTTACGCTTATATCTCCGCTAATGGCGCGATTATTGGCGAAACCCTGTCCATGCATTCCAGCATGACGATACCTTCACGTGTTGTCGGCATCGGTACAGCGATTTTCGTTGCCAGCGTGTTATGGATTAGCTCTCTGGCAGCCAGCAGAATCACCTCGCTCTTTTTGGGTATTAAAATTTTAGCCTTCGTCATTGTTTTTGGCTCTTTATTTTTCAAAGTTGATTTTTCAATCCTCAGCGATGTTAGCAGTATCAGTGAAAGCAATCGTTATTTTCCTTATATCTTTATGGCCGTTCCGGTTTGCCTTGCCTCTTTTGGCTTTCACGGCAATATTCCCAGCCTGATCATTTGTTATGGAAAACGAAAAGACAAGCTGGTTAAAAGCATTGTTCTCGGTTCACTGCTGGCGCTGTTGATCTATCTTTTTTGGCTGTATTGCACCATGGGGAATATTCCGCGTGAAAAATTCAAAGAAATCATTTCTTCAGGCGGAAATGTTGACGCGCTGGTGAAGTCTTTTATGGGAACTCACCCTGGCGGCGTCATTGCGTTTTTCTTACTGGTTTTTTCTAATCTCGCCGTTGCCAGCTCTTTCTTTGGGGTCACGTTGGGGTTGTTCGACTATCTGGCGGATCTGTTTAAAATCGATAATTCTCACTTTGGACGATTTAAAACGGTGCTGTTAACCTTTCTACCTCCCGGCATCTTATATTTGCTCTTCCCCAATGGTTTTATTTACGGTATCGGTGGCGCAGGATTATGCGCAACAATCTGGGCAGTTATCGTCCCTGCCCTGCTGGCGTTAGAATCGAGAAAACGTTTTCCCAATAAAACATTCACTGTATGGGGCGGAAAGGTTATTCCGGCTGTGGTCATTTTATTTGGTGTCACCGTCATCATCTGCTGGTTTGGCAATGTTCTTAACATCTTGCCAAAGTTTAGCTGACCGACAGGAAACAGGCTTAATGAAGCCGGTTATCAGGCAGAGGTATTGAACGGCCGGTCACTCACGTGACCGGTACCAGCAAAAGCCGGGAGACGACTTAGTGACTTAATCGAGTAACTGACGCCCAAGGTAGGGATTGGCGTGAAGTAATTTCATCAATTTTTGTGCAGTTGCGGAAGGACGCGTACGCTGGGCTTCCCAGCTTTTAACCGAAGAAACGCTAACGCCCATAATCCTGGCAAACTCATCTACCTGCATGCCTGCCATTTCGCGTAAACGCTGTGGCTCTGGCAAGGCTGGCTGACGCTGGGTTTGCAGCGTTACGGGGCTGTTATCACGTGTCAAAACAATCTGCTCAAGGCTGCTGAGCAATTCAAACATTGGGTCTTTTAACTCCATAGAGAACTCCTTAAAACTCACTATGAATCACGTGAAAGAAGGTACAAGAACCTGAAATCAGGCTCAGAAACCGGATTAAGCAAGCTGCATCCCTTAAGAGTTTGTTTTTATTGTAAGAAAACCCTTATGGGACACAGCCTGACCTGCATTGCTGTTAAACATGTCAACACAATACCACAAATGCCGGGAGACTAAGTATGGATAGAGACCTGACAATTTGCAGTGAAAATTAAACATTTTTTTTAACTTTACAATCCTGAAAAATGGTTAATCTACTTAACCTTTTGAAGCGCTTGATTTTGTTAGCACAGTCCCTGTCAACAGCACCGGTCGCGTTTTCTTTATGGCCTGCAATCAGGTGACGAACTGGCCAGGATAACCGCACCGGCTCTGTGAGTTGGTTGCAAAATATGCGCCAGACTTTCATTTTCTAAACACATGCAGGCTGGAGAGTGCTGTCAGCCATCACGCCTTTCTCGCTGCTAAAAAGAGAAAACGCTTGCCAGGCCTGACGTAGGTGGCGCCGGAAACGTTGAAAAGGGAGTCAGCTTTATCATCGAAGGACAACATGACGTTTTAATTATAGTGAACACGATAATTTGTGCGATTCGTGCCAGTGATTGCGTTCATGCAGGCGTTTGCACTACTTTAATGCAGACGAACAATTTTAGGGCAACTCGTTAATGGACATTTAACGTTAACGATTCAGATGGAACATCTATGTCGCTTGAAACATAAGATGGAATTAATTATTTATGACCTGTATTTATGGATCCGTTAGCTCCCCTTCGCGCGGACTCGTTATCGGTGCAAAAAAGCCCGAGTCGCGGATGCGCTGGCCTTCTTTTCTGACACCCTAAGCCTGTAACATCATCTTAAACACGCTTAAGGCAAACTTTCTTACAGGTTATGGCCTTACATCGCGCTTTCGCATTGTGTGGCCGTTATCCTTTGTTCTATTCTTTAGGCCACTGCTTATCCGGACATCAGCCAGTTTTACCGACAGGAGTTGAACCCATGGCTTCAGGCATTTCCCGTATCCTGGCACGCAGCGGCATTTTGCTGACTGGCGTGCTTCTTGTGCTGCAACTTACCGCATGTGGTGATAAAGAGGGCGAACAGCGCAAAGCATTTATCGATTTTCTGCAAAATACCGTTATGCGTAGCGGTGAACATCTACCCAGCCTGAGTGAAAATCAGAAACAAAGTTTTGGCCCTTTCACCGGTGATTACGCCATTCTTTATGGCTTCTCGCAGCAGGCGAACAAAGCTGTGGATCAGGGGATGCGCCCGGTGGTGGATGAACTTTCTGCTATTCATGTGCCGCAGGACTATCTGAGCCGCCACGACTCACTGGCCCAGGCCAACAGCGCCTTGACGGTGGCTACCCAGCAACTGGAAACCGCAAAAATGCAGGCAGATAAAAGTAAAAGCGCACTTAAACAAAACGACGACCTGAAAAAAGTCTTCGATACCGCGTATGACAAAGTGGTTACGCAGCCTGCTGGCCAGTTGATCCCATTGCTACCCAAACTGCAGGCACTTAGCCAGGATGCGGTAAAGACCGGTGAGTTTTTGCAGGCTCAGGGAACACGAGTCAGTTTTAATAACGGTGGCGTTCAGTTCCCAACGCAGGAACAGGCAACGCAATATAATGACTTAATGACGAGCTTATCAGCTAATGTGCAAGCGCTGAGCCAGGCTAAAAATGCAGTACAGGGTAATTTGCAATAATTTGCGCGCAGGGACGGGTCATTTCTGTCCCTGACCTGAGCCAGGTGAATAACTGACTCCGCATTCAAACGGGCCTGATCAAAATGTGATCCGGCCCGTTTTTTATTAAATTAAATTGTGATCTAAATCTCATTTATCAAACAAAGCTCAGCGCCATAAATGTGATCTCAATCACTATAAATCGATTTCTATGGCTAAAAATCCGCTACCCTCTCGCCTTAATGGCCTATTTTTGTGATGAAAGTCACTTAATATCCCCCCATCCCCCCGGCATAAATGTGACATAAATCACACTAAGCCTCGTGCACTACGCAGTCCACTATTCGCGTGATAAAGTCCGCCTGCATACAGTAATACTGACGGCTCATCGCCGTAGTGGCTAAACAAAAACAAACGCGCGCTCCTGTTGCAGCGCGTCTCAACAAGGGGTGGGCTTATGTCCTCATCAGTAAAGGTCAAAGTACAAAGCTTTGGTCGCTTTTTGAGTAATATGGTGATGCCTAACATTGGCGCATTTATCGCCTGGGGTATTATCACCGCGCTGTTTATTCCAACAGGATGGATCCCTAACGAAACGCTGGCGAAACTGGTCGCCCCCATGATCACTTACCTGCTGCCACTTCTGATCGGTTATACCGGTGGACGCCTGGTCGGTGGCGATCGCGGTGGCGTGGTTGGTGCAATCACGACGATGGGGGTAATTGTCGGTGCTGATATGCCGATGTTCCTCGGCTCGATGATTGCCGGCCCACTTGGCGGCTGGGCGATCAAATCCTTTGACCGTATGGTTGACGGCAAGATCAAAAGCGGCTTTGAGATGCTGGTGAACAACTTCTCTGCCGGTATTATCGGTATGCTGTTGGCCATGCTGGCTTTTATGGCGATTGGTCCGCTGGTTGAAGGTCTTTCACACATTCTTGCCACGGGCGTTAACCTGATGGTGCAGAACAACCTGCTGCCATTGACGTCAATCTTCGTTGAACCTGCAAAAATTCTGTTCCTGAACAACGCGATTAACCACGGGATTTTCTCACCTCTGGGTATTCAGCAGGCAAGTGAAGCAGGAAAATCAATTTTCTTCCTGATCGAAGCCAACCCGGGTCCGGGGATGGGCGTGCTGATGGCCTATATGTTTTTTGGTCGCGGCAGTGCTAAGCAGTCTGCTGGCGGTGCAGCGATCATCCACTTCCTGGGCGGCATTCACGAGATCTACTTCCCTTATGTGCTGATGGCACCACGCCTGCTGCTGGCCGTCATTCTTGGCGGAATGACCGGTGTGTTTACGCTGACCGTACTGCACGGTGGTCTGGTATCGCCTGCTTCACCAGGTTCTATCCTGGCCGTGTTGGCTATGACGCCAAAAGGGGCTTACTTTGCCAATATCGCCGCCATCTTTGCTGCATTTGCGGTGTCGTTTGTGATTTCTGCCATTTTGTTGAAGACCAGCAAAGTCAAAGAAGATGACGATATTGAAGCGGCTACGCAGCGTATGCGTGATATGAAAGCCCAGTCAAAAGGTCAGACTCCGACAGGTGCGCCGGTTGCGAGCGACGCGATGAGCGTAGAACTGGACCATGTGCGTAAGATCATTGTGGCCTGCGATGCAGGCATGGGCTCAAGCGCCATGGGCGCGGGTGTCCTGCGTAAGAAGGTCCATGATGCAGGTCTGAGTAACGTGTCGGTCACCAACAGCGCGATTAATGCCTTACCGGGTGACGTTGATCTGGTGATTACCCATCGCGATCTTACCGAACGAGCCATCCGTCAGGCGCCTCATGCCCAGCACATTTCCTTAAATAACTTCCTGGACAGTGCACTTTATAGCACGCTGACCGAACGCCTGGTGGCGGCTAATCGCAGTGAAGCTAACCGCGAAGCCGTGCAGAAGACGCTGGGTGACAGCTACGATGACAGCCATGCCAACCTGTTTAAACTCGGTCAGAGCAACGTTTTCCTGGGGCTGAGTGCCAGCAATAAAGAGCAGGCGATTCGCTTTGCCGGTGAGCAGTTAGTCAAAGGCGGCTACGTAGAACCCGAATACATTGATGCCATGCTGGCGCGTGAAAAGCTGACGCCAACCTATCTTGGCGAGTCGATTGCTGTGCCGCACGGTACCGTTGAAGCGAAAGACCGTGTACTGAAAACGGGCGTGGTTTTCTGCCAGTACCCTGCCGGCGTTCAGTTTGGCGAGGAACCTGATGAAGTGGCACGTTTGGTGATTGGTATAGCTGCCCGCAATAACGAGCACATTCAGGTGATTACCAGCCTGACAAACGCGCTTGATGATGAGCAGGTCATTGAACAACTGGCACGTACAGAAAGCGTACAGGATGTTCTGGATCTGTTATCAGGCAAACCCGCTGTAGCATAATCGGGTCTGATATTTCCCTGGGGCGGTTGTGCCCGTCCCATTTTTTGGGGGCGGACATGCCCGCCCCATCGTTATTTGATATGGGTCAATTTTATGAAAGCGTTACATTTTGGAGCAGGCAACATCGGTCGTGGCTTTATCGGCAAACTGCTGGCAGATGCCGGTATTGAGCTGATTTTTGCAGATGTGAATCAGGCAGTGCTGGATGCCCTTAATGCACGTCATGAATATCCCGTGCATGTGGTAGGTGAACAGGCCAACGTTGAAGTGGTTAAGGGCGTCAGTGCCGTGAACAGCACCAGCGACGACATTACTGGACTGGTCGCGGATGTCGATCTCGTTACCACTGCCGTTGGTCCGCAAATCCTTGAGCGCATCGCTGCCAGCGTGGCAAAAGGTCTGGCCAAACGCAGTGATAACGGCAATGTTCGGCCGTTAAATATCATCGCCTGTGAAAATATGGTGCGTGGTACCAGCCAGCTTAAACAGCACGTGCTGCAGGCGCTGCCTTCTGAATATCACGCCTGGCTCGAACAACACGTCGGCTTTGTGGATTCAGCAGTAGACCGTATTGTTCCCCCTTCTGAAGCAGGCAGTCAGGATCCGCTGGAAGTCACGGTGGAAACCTTCAGCGAATGGATTGTGGACAAAACCCAGTTTAAAGGCGAATTGCCCACCATTCCGGGCATGGAACTGACCGATAACCTGATGGCCTTTGTGGAGCGTAAACTTTTCACCCTGAATACCGGCCACGCAATTACGGCCTATCTGGGGCAACAGGCGGGGCACCAGACGATTCGCGATGCCATTCTCGATGAAAATATTCGCGCGGTCGTCCAGGGTGCAATGGAAGAAAGCGGCGCGGTACTGATTAGACGCTATGGCTTTGATGCAGATAAGCATGCTGCTTATATTCAAAAAATTCTTAGCCGCTTTGAAAATCCCTATCTTAAAGATGACGTTGAACGCGTAGGTCGTCAGCCAATCCGCAAGCTGAGCGCAGGCGATCGCCTGATCAAACCGACACTCGGCACGCTCGAATATGGCCTGCCGCATGCCAACCTGGTTCAGGGCATTGCTGCTGCAATGCATTATCATAGCGATCAGGATCCCCAGGCGCAGGAGTTAGCCGCGCTGCTGGCGGAAAAAGGCCCACAGGCAACCTTAGCGCAGGTTTCAGGACTGGATGCTGAGAGTGAAATAATAAAAGAGGCCGTGAGTGCCTGGCACGCCATGGCATAATAGCCTCATGTTAGCGACCCAGATCGGGGGCAATAAACGGGCCCCCGACAGCAGCACTACACTGATGCAGGCAAGAATGGAAGAAAAGCAGGCTTTTGAAAACCGGGTGCTTGAACGCCTGAACGCTGGACGCTCGGTGAGAAGCTTTTTGTTCGCCGCTGTCGAGTTGTTAGCTGAAGCCGTCAATGTGCTGGTGCTGCAGGTATTCCGTAAAGATGACTACGCGGTGAAATACGCCGTAGAGCCCTTGCTGCTGGGCGACGGTCCGTTGGGTGAGCTCTCCGTCAGGCTCAAGCTGATCTATGGCCTTGGCGTGATTAGTCGGCATGAATATGAAGACTGTGAGTTACTGCTGGCGCTGCGTGAAGAACTCAATCATGACGCGGGCGATTACCGTTTTATTGATGATGAAATTCTGGGACCCTTTGGTGAATTGCACTGTGTGGCGGCCTGGCCTCCCGTTCCCACATTTCATGCTGAAGATGCAGCACTACAGGCTATGCAGCAGCAACGTTATCTGCAGATGGTACGCTCCACCATGGTCCTGTCACTCACCGAACTGATTTCCCGCATTAGTATGAAACAGGCGTTTAAAAAGTCAGTCAGCTAAATCCCGCCGGGAGCCTCAAGGCTCCCCTTTTCACGCTAACCACCAAGAATCTACGTTAAATTTGGTGTATCCTTGGCCTGTTTTCCTCAACGAGTTGTTGTCATGAAAGAGCAAGAAAAAAACGAAATTAAACGTCTCAGCGATCAACTTGACGCGCTGAATCGTAAAGAGCCGCAGTTACTCGAATCCGGTGATGCTGAAAAGCTGGGCGCGTTGCTGAAAGAGAAAGAAACGCTGGTAACGGAAATTGAGCGTCTTCGCAGTCAGCGTAACGTTAAGCTGAGCCTGGAAGCGCAAAAACTGCAAAAATTGCCGTTCAGCCGCGAAATTACGAAAAAAGAGCAGGCAAATTTAGGCGCATTGAAGAAAAGCGTGCGCGGCCTGGTGGTGGTGCATCCAATGACCGCGCTGGGACGAGAAATGGGTCTTAGCGTTATGACCGGATTTGCTAAAAACGCCTTTTAATCATGTTTCAGGCGGCGGCCCGATCGCTGTTTTGCTGGCCAGTAGCAGTCCCAACCTGCTCTGCCAGCGTATCCAGCAGCGTATAACGACGGCGGTATTCCGCGCGCTTCTTACTGGCAATCTCTTCCAGCGTTTTACGCGGCAGCGCCAGCGGCAGCATAAAGATGCCGTCAGCACGCTCCTTTCCGTTGATCGTCAGCCAGAAATCGCTGTAGCTGGCATGGAATTTATCCTCTTTACTCTGGCGATAACGCAGGCTGCGAAAAACATGCGTTTCATCCCCTACCGCTGCTATTTTCCTGACACCACATTGCTGAGATAAAATAAAGACGACTTCCATCAATAAGCGTTTAGGAAATAAACCATGTGCCGCTTTGGTTGCATCGCGAATAACATCATTGCTGATACTTTTACGCGGTCCCTGTAAGCCACCGATTAAGAGTGTACGCGCGTTTTCCTCATTCAGGATCGTGAATGAAAGTGAGGCTAAGCCTTCTCCCTGATAACGCAACACTAAGGTTATTTCACCTTCACGATCGTAATAACCTGAGCTACAGGCAATGACAAAATCTTCATCATTTTTACCCTTCAGCCTGGCCAGCACGCTTTCTTCGCCACTTTGCAAAACCTGACGAAGTTGATGGTTATCCAGACTGTTCATTAAATGATAATGGTCGAGAATAGCCCGGGCGCGTGCAGCTACACCCATTCCGGCACGCAGATAAGGGCGATGTAACTTCGCGGGTAAGACTCCCTGCACACGCATCAATTGCGAAAACCGGGGTAACTCTGAGAGCTGCTGTAAATAGCGCAATGTGGTTACGGGCGCAATCAGCGTCCTTAAGGCAAATTTAAAACGGAATTGACGGCTCAGCCAACGTTTATTTGGGACGTACTTTCCGCTGACCAATTGAAAAAACAGAGAGGCATACGAATCAGCAACCGGCTCGTGTGTAGTATAAACAGACATGGCATAAGTTCTTATTAGTTTGATAGTGGTGCTGATGATAAAACGAGCGACATCAACAACAGGTTAATGACTCAAATTGTTAAAAACTTACCGCGATAAACTGACGCTTCGTTTAATTCTGGTTTAACTGACGTCGAACGTCGGGCTTTAAAGGTGGGAAGCGGTACGGGCAGCGCAGCATGGCAGCATCAGCTATCGCGATGGCATCATTCAGGCCGGAAAAGGACGAAAACCTGACGTTCAGGCGAAAAAAAACCGGCAGAACAGGTTCTGCCGGTCAGGTCTCTTGGGTTATCGCTTACTTAGCCGATGCAAAGCGGGCTGCCGCTTCGTCCCAGTTAACCACGTTCCAGAACGCTTTGATGTAGTCCGGACGCTTGTTCTGATACTTCAGGTAGTAGGCGTGTTCCCACACATCCAGACCGATGATTGGATAGCCAGAAACGCCAGCGATAGCTTCGCCCATCAGTGGGTTGTCCTGGTTCGCAGTGGAAACCACGGCCAGTTTGTCGCCTTTCTTAACCAGCCAGGCCCAACCAGAGCCGAAACGGGTTGCTGCCGCTTTTTCGAACTCTTCCTGGAATTTTTCTACGCTGCCGAAATCTTTCTCAATCGCGGCTTTCAGCTCGCCCTGCAGCGTGGTGCCGGTTTTCAGGCCTTTCCAGAACAGGCTGTGGTTAGCGTGACCACCAGCGTTATTGCGCAGCGGGCCTTTTTTGTCTGCTGGCAGCTGATCCAGCTTAGTGATCAGTTCATCAACGGGCAGATCGGCAAATTCAGTGCCTTCCAGCGCCGCATTGGCGTTGTTGACGTAGGTCTGATGATGTTTGGTGTGATGGATTTCCATCGTCTGCTTGTCAAAATGCGGTTCCAGTGCGTCGTAAGCGTAAGGCAGGGATGGCAGTGAATAACTCATGTTCTTCCTCTCCATTTAGTGTTTGAGCAGCACGACAATGTCGGCACGTGCCGCGTAAGCAGTCGTATCATTATAGTTAAATTCATGATCGGTAAAAGCGTAATCAATGCCCTATTAAACATAAGGTTTTGAAAAAACATGCAAAGACTGCGCATTTTCATTTGATTGTGGCCGCAAAACGGGCTTCGTGCAGTCAGCGAGCCCGTGACGGCCTGATAACCGGTTGTGCACGCACTCGTTCGCGCAGCTCAGCGTTTACATCAGCCGCTGTGGATGACTGTAAATGGTCGCCCGGCCCGGCTTACTGAAACCGACGAGGGTAAGGTTGCAGCGTTCTGCAACCTCAACAGCCAGTCGGGTCGCAGCGGAGACGGCAAACAGAATCTCCACGCCGCACATTGCAGATTTCTGCACCATCTCATAGCTGGCGCGACTGGACACTAACAGGGCGCCCTCGCCCCAGGCGGCCTGACTGCGATAGCCCAACAGCTTATCCAGCGCCACATGACGACCGACGTCCTCGCAGCCGTTAATCAGCACACCATCAGGCTGTATCCAGGCCGCAGCATGGGTACAGCCCGTTTTTTGCCCCACTGGCTGAAACTGGTTAAGTTGCCCCAGTGCGCGATCCAGATGCGCTAACGTAAACCGCTGGGTGAACGGCAACGGCGTAAGCGGCTTACCAATCTGGTCCAGTTGCTCAACCCCGCAAACGCCGCAGCCGGTCCGCCCCGCCAGGGCCCGTCGCTGCGCTTTCAGCGCCATAAAACGACGGCTGGAAAGCTCAATCTGTACCTCAATGCCATTGCAACCCGCGACCACATCCATGCCGAAGATATCTGCCGGCGCATCAATAATGCCTTCAGAGAGAGAAAAACCGATGGCAAAAGCCTCCAGGTCTTTGGGCGTTGTCATCATCACGACGTGAGAAATGCCGTTATAAACCAGCGCCACGGGAACCTCCTCCGCTAGCCAGTCAGCCCGGGAGTGATGTAAATCGTCACGTTGCCACACCTGAGTTTCACGCAGACCGGCATTCCCGATTACATCAGCATCAATACTCGCCTCGTTTTTATTCACTTTTTTCTGATCCTGGCTGATTCCGCAATGATTGAAAGGTAATAGTATTCCGTTATGCTGAATAGTGCCTATTCTGAACCTGCAGACAGAGAGCAACAAGCGCATGGCACCCTGATAGCATAAAGCGTGAAATGGCGCGCGGGTGGCCCGGCATGCTCGATGTCTATCTGGATGAAATCATCCAGCCTCGGGAAAAATACATTTCATCCACAAGGGCGGCATTTGGACTGCTATGATCAGCCTGTCGGGAACATTGATGAGATCCTGAAGTGCTGCAATCTACTGAATGACGATGAGTCCTGTCGTGATGGAGATGACCGCAACAGAAAAAACGTAAAACCGGCGACAACGCCGCCGTCCGAAAGGCCCGAGCCACGACTGAAAACCTATTCTTGCTGGTGTCGTGAATCGCGTAATCAGCCAACAAAACAGGAAAATGCCCTCTATGAGCATCCGCATTATCCCGCAAGATCAGTTGGAGAAGAGCGAAAAAAATCCAGCGGAGACAATCCCGCCGTTACTTTTTCCCCAGTTGAAGCATTTATACAGCCGCCGCGCCGCGCGACTGCGGGATCTGGCCGCTAAAAATCCACTGGGCGATTATTTACGCTTTGCCGCCGTCATAGCCCAGGCGCAGGAAATTGTGCTGTATGACCATCCGCTGCAGATGAATCTTCATGCCCGTCTGGTACAAAGTGCTCAGGAAGGCAAACCGCCGCTGGATATTCATACTTTACCGCGGGATACCCACTGGCACCGCCTGTTGCATTCGCTGATTGCGGAACTTAAACCCGAGATGAGCGGCCAGGCGCTGGCAGTGCTGGAGAACCTGGAAAAAGCCTCTGCCAGCGAGCTGGAAACGATGGCCAGCGCACTCTTTGCGGGCGATTACGCTCAGGTCAGTAGCGACAAAGCGCCTTTTATCTGGGCATCACTGTCGATTTACTGGGCGCAAATGGCGGCGTTGATACCGGGTAAAGCACAGGCAGAAATGGGCAATCAACGCCACTACTGCCCGGTGTGCAACAGTCGGCCCGTTGCCAGCATGGTTCATATGGGCACCGATGAAGGCGCACGTTACCTGCATTGCAATCTGTGCGAAAGTGAGTGGTACGTGGTGCGTAGCAAGTGCACAAACTGCGAACAATCCCGCGATCTTCACTACTGGTCGCTGGACAGTGAACATGCGGCAGTAAAAGCTGAAAGCTGTGGTGACTGTGGTAGCTACCTGAAAATCTTGTACCAGCAAAAGAGTCCGGCAATTGAACCCGTCGCGGACGATCTCGCTTCTTTGGTGCTGGATGCCCGTATGGAGCAGGAAGGCTTTACACGAAGCAGTCTGAATCCCTTTATGTTCCCTGGTGAATAGCTATTGCTATAAAACCTCGCTAAACGGAGCTACGCAATGAAACTGATTGGCAGCTATACCAGCCCTTTTGTACGCAAAATATCTATCATCATGCTGGAAAAAGGGATGATGTTTGAATTCGTTAATGCTTCGCCTTACAGCGATGACAGCCACGTTCCGCAATATAATCCGTTAGGAAAAGTGCCTGCACTGGTCGCGGAGGACGATCAGATCTGGTTTGATTCCAGCATCATCGCTGAGTACCTGGAACAGCGCAGTCCGACGCCTGCTTTATTGCCTGACACGTCCCTCGCATCGTTAAACGTTCGTCAGCTCGAGAAGTTAGCGGACGGTATCAGTGACGCGGCGCTGGTGATTGTGCGTGAGCAGTTACGTCCGGGTGCTATGCAGTCAGAAGAGGTTTTACTGCGTAATCGTGAAAAGATTCAGCGTGGCCTGGACAGCCTGGAAGCCTCCGTGAACGAAGCAAAATGGATCAACACTGGCGCACTTAATTTGGCGGATATTGCAACGGGTTGCATGATCGGTTATCTGAATTTCCGTCGCGTCGTGCCGAACTGGTGCGTTGGTCGCCCGGCGTTAGTCAGGCTGGCAGAAAACCTGTTTCAGCGCGAAAGCTTTGCCCGAACCACGCCGCCCGCATCCTGATCAATCGGCGAAGCAAGTTGCCTGTAGCCGGCTTTCTGAAGGGCCAGCGGCGTTATGCGTATTCTTAAGTGGTGAGAGGCACGCCGCGAAGGATGCAGAGCAAATGGGCATAAACGCGCAATCAGTAACGGTAACCCCCCCCAGATTAACGCCGTTAACAGCGCGTGGCTCTCCGTCAACCCGGGTGCGGGAACCTTCGTAACCCAGGGTTACTGACAGATAATCAACCGGGTTGATGATAATACCGGCTCAGTAAGCCAACGTATTAGTTGTCTCCGAAAACTGGATGTTCTGAGGCATTCTCTGGGAATCATAGCCGTGATTCTGGCGGCTCATCCCGGCATGGCAAAAGCCGGCCAGCGCATAAATACTGACGCGTTAATGCAGACGATATGCCGGCTCTGCCAGTAAAGAATAATATTTTGCACTTACGTGATCGGACATATGGCGCTGAAAGAAAGAACTGTTGCTGTCCTCACTGTTCTTCAGGGTGGTGAAAGAGGCCACTACGCTAACCGGCGAGTCCCGCACATAACGATATTGCAGATTCACACCGGGCATATTGTTAACATCTTCAACTTTACTCTGCGCATAGCCTACAGACAGCGTTTGACTCGTCACAGCGGGCACCGCACTACTCAGCAGCGCACAGAAAATACCGGAAATAATTCCCCTGGGCATACAACCGTCTGATAATAAAATACAGGTGGCGCATTGCATCCTGTTTATTCTCTCATACAGACAGCCTTATCCTTTTAAAACAGGGCTGTGAGTCCACTATTATTCATCCCTGTCTCATTCGACATGAAACAGCCTGTTTGCGCCAGATATTTTCTTTTTAAGCCTTGCCACTCACGGGAAAAACATCATGAGATCGCGGTAAAAACATCATGAGATCGCGGTAAAACCGCGAAATTAACGGTTATCCGGCGGAACGGGACCTTAACAAAAACACCTTACTCCCGCAATAAATAAAGGGATAACATTGACAGCGTGCAGGACCATTTGACGATGATTGATGTTACGTCCCAGGAGTCAGAGAAGGCAGCGGTAATCAGGAGATAAATCCGGTAAGAATAAGCATCGCCGCGTCTTGCATTGCTGCAGCGAGTCCGCTATATCTTTCGCTCAGCGGCCCGGCGGTCGTAAGCCAGGTTAAAAGGCAGTTCATTACCACGCTTAGTTTTTATTTACGCTCCGGCCTCGTCATGGGCTGTGAGACCCGGCAGCCCACTGCCTCAGACAGACGAAAACCGGACAAATCACTATCATGCGATCACACTTCAGAATGGCCTTGTGCTGCCTCCTGGTCGGTAATATCACACAGGCCTGGGCTGAGGGGCTGACGCTGGGCGCCCAGGGCGAGGCGAACTTTACGCCTTATCGCCAGTACAAAACGCAGTTTTCAGGTCTGCCTTATGTCGGATATGACAACAACCATGTCTATATTGACGGCACAGAAGTCGGCGCCTATATGATCAAAGATGACACCACACAGCTAAAGGCGCGCTGGTGGTATCTGGATAACGAATTCGATCCCGGCCAGTCATCTGACCCGGCGCTTCGACAGCTAGACATCCGCCACAGCACCATGATGGGCGGCATCAGCTATCAAAAGATAACCCCCGTCGGCGCTTTCCGAACGGAACTCTCTGCGGATACGCTGAATGAAAGCCGGGGATTGCTGGGAACGGTCGCATGGGCGGGCCAGGTATCTTTCATGCAGTTGGACGTTTATCCGCAGGTTGGGGTGGACTGGCTGAATAAGCAGCAGGCAAGCTATTACTACGGCGTGAACGCGCAGGAATCCGAGCGCAGCGGTTTACCTTCCTGGCGTCATCAGGGCATTACGCCATGGCTTGCTTTGGCGTTTGACTGGCACCCGGTTTCGCCGTTGCATATTTATCTTCAGCCCAAAGTCACCTTCCTGACTGGCGCACTTCGCGACAGTCCGATGACGGATCAACAGTATTACTGGACGCTTTCTTCAGGCGTTACCTGGACATTTTAAAACGGGCATTCGGGCTGTGCCGCCACGATGCCTGGCGGCTTGAGACAGACACGCGGATAGCGCGCCTGTGCCGGTAACCGGCTTCAGGGCCTGAATATAAACATGCTCTACAGATGAGGATCGCCCTGTCGATGGGCAACGTACCTCGATTATTCAGGACGAGTGACACAGAATAAAAAAGGGACGATTTCTCGTCCCTTTTCAACATTGTCGAGGCCGGTTACTGCAGTAGCGAAATATCAGCGACCTGCAGGAACAGTTCGCGCAGTTTCGACAGCAGCGTCAGACGGTTAATCCGCACCGCCTCGTCTTCCGCATTAACCATCACTTTATCGAAGAAGTTGTCTACGGCTTCGCGCAGCTGCGCCAGCTCAATTAACGCATCCTGATAGCGACCTTCTGCAAAGTAAGGCTGCAGTTTACTGCTCAGCGCGGTCACGAAGGTGGCCAGCTGAATCTCTTCATTCTCTTTTAACAACGACGCCTGCACGCTGTCATTCAGCGGTTCGGTCGATTTAGCCAGAATGTTAGAGACGCGCTTATTGGCAGCGGCCAGCGCGGCAGCCTCATCGAGCGTGCGGAAGTGTGAGACCGCCTTCATGCGGGCATCAAAGTCGGCCGGACGGGTTGGACGACGTGCCAGTACCGCCTGCAGCGTATCAATGCTGTGGCCTTCTTCCTGATACCAGCTGCGGAAGCGACCCAACATAAAGTCGATGACGTCATCAACCGCATTGGCATTGCTCAGCTTGCTGCCATACAGGCGCACGGCTTCTTCGGTCAGCGTTTGCAGATCGAGTGGCAGATTTTTTTCTACGATAATGCGCAGCACGCCCAGCGCGGCACGACGCAGTGCAAAGGGATCTTTATCGCCCTTTGGATGCTGACCAATACCAAAAATCCCGGCCAGCGTGTCCATTTTATCGGCAATCGCCAGGGCACAAGCAACCGGGCTGGACGGCAAATCGTCCCCTGCGAAACGCGGCTGGTACTGCTCATTTAGCGCCACCGCAACATCTTCGGCTTCGCCGTCATGACGCGCATAGTGCATGCCCATCACGCCTTGCGTGTCGGTGAACTCAAACACCATATTGGTCATCAGGTCGCATTTCGACAGCAGGCCCGCGCGCGTGGCGTGATTCACATCAGCACCAATCTGCGCGGCGACCCAACCGGCAAGGGCCTGAATACGGTCGGTTTTGTCACGCAGCGAACCCAGCTCTTTCTGGAACAGCACGGTTTCGAGGCGCGGCAGGTGATCTTCAAGGCGCTTTTTGCGGTCGGTATCAAAAAAGAATTCGGCATCCGCCAGACGCGGGCGTACAACCTTCTCATTACCGGAAATGATCTGCTGCGGATCGCTGGACTCAATGTTGGTCACAAAAATGAAGTTGGGGAGCAGGTTGCCTTCCGCGTCATAAACCGGGAAGTACTTCTGATCGCCTTTCATGGTATAAACCAGCGCTTCAGACGGCACCTTAAGGAATTTTTCCTCAAAGGTGGCGGTCAATACGACCGGCCATTCCACCAGCGACGTCACCTCTTCCAGCAGGCTGTCGCTGAGGTCAGCGATCCCACCTAAACGACGCGCCGCGGCTTCTGCATCGGCTTTAATCATGGCCTTGCGAACCTGATAGTCGGCAATGACCTGACCACGCTTTTCAAGCACATCCGGATACTGATCGGCGTTCTCCAGCGTGATCTCACTTTCGCCCATGAAGCGGTGACCACGAATAACGCGATCTGACTTAATGCCGAGGATCGTGGCGGGAATCAGTTCATCGCCCAGCAGCAGGGTGACGGTATGCACCGGACGCACAAACTGCACGTCGCTGTCGCCCCAGCGCATCAGTTTAGGCACAGGCAGTTTACTCAGGGCAGTGGCAACCATTGCTGGCAGCAATGCCTGAGCAGCCTCACCTTTAACCTGGGCACGATAAACCAGCCATTCGCCTTTATCAGTGCTCAGGCGTTCCGCCTGATCGACCGTAATGCCATTGCCACGCGCCCAGCCTTCCGCTGCTTTCGTGGCATTGCCTTCTGCGTCGAAGGCCGCCGCGACCGCAGGCCCGCGCTTTTCCACTTCACGATCGGGCTGGGAAGCACTTAACTGCGCGACTTTGAGCGCCAGGCGGCGCGGGGAAGCAAACCAGCTCACCTCGCCATGGTTCAGATTCGCCGCATCCAGCTCGGCAGTCACCTGAGCAGCAAAGGCTTCCGCCAGGCTGCGTAATGCTTTCGGTGGCAGCTCTTCGGTGCCGATTTCCACCAGGAACGTTTTGTCAGTCATGGCTGCCTCTTACTTTTTGTTATTGCACATCGGGAAGCCCAGCGCTTCGCGAGAAGCATAATAGGCTTCAGCCACGGCTTTAGTCAGGGTGCGGATACGCAGAATGTAGCGCTGACGCTCTGTCACCGAGATCGCTTTACGCGCGTCCAGCAGGTTGAAGCTGTGTGCGGCTTTCAGAATGCGCTCGTAAGCAGGCAGCGGAAGCGGTTTTTCCAACGCCAGCAGTTGCTGCGCTTCTTTCTCATACTGCTCAAAACAGGTGAAGAGAAAATCCACGTCAGCGTATTCAAAGTTGTAGGTAGACTGCTCGACTTCGTTCTGGTGGAACACGTCACCGTAGGTTGTTTTACCTAACGGACCGTCGCTCCAGACCAGATCGTACACGCTGTCAACGCCCTGGATGTACATCGCGAGGCGCTCAAGACCGTAGGTGATCTCACCGGTAACCGGTTTGCACTCCAGGCCACCTACCTGCTGAAAATAGGTAAACTGCGTCACTTCCATGCCGTTAAGCCACACTTCCCAGCCGAGTCCCCAGGCACCCAGTGTAGGGTTTTCCCAGTTATCTTCGACAAAGCGAATATCGTGCACCGTGGGATCCATACCCAGCTCTTTCAGCGACCCAAGGTACAGCTCCTGAATGTTGTCAGGCGATGGCTTGATGATCACCTGAAACTGGTAATAGTGCTGTAAGCGGTTCGGGTTTTCGCCGTAGCGGCCGTCGGTAGGACGGCGGGACGGCTGCACATAGGCGGCGGCAATCGGCTCCGGGCCAAGTGCGCGCAGGCAGGTCATTGGGTGTGAAGTACCAGCGCCCACTTCCATGTCCAGTGGTTGAACAATGGTGCAGCCCTGGCGCGCCCAGTAATCCTGCAATGTCAGGATCAGGCCCTGAAAGGTCTTGGTATCAAACTTTTGCATGATGAGTTCGCACGCGGTTCGGCTAGATAAAAAAAGAGTGCGACAGTATACCCTTTGACCGCGCGATGTGCAGCCGGAAATCCTGCCGCGCAGCCTGGAGAGTGGATTTTAGGATGACGTTCAGCGCCACAGTGATGCTGAACGGCAAAATTAACCTGTGCCGTTTGGCTTTTTTCATGCGATCTTGCGCACAGAGGGTTCTGAAACCCTGTCGGCGCGCTTGTTGACTGCAACGCGACTGGCTACGCTTTGCACCGGGACGCACTGCGCCAGAGGAAACCATGTCGCAAAAGATTTACTGGATAGATAATTTGCGGGCAATTGCCTGCCTGATGGTCATCGTCATCCATACCACCACCTGGTATCTGGCCGGGCCGATGGCGATAAAAGGTCACTGGTGGGACATCGCCAACCTGCTCAACTCAACGTCACGCGTCTGTGTGCCGCTGTTTTTTATGATTTCCGGCTACCTGTTCTTTGGCGAACGCAGCGCACAACCTCGTCATCTATGGCGACTGGTGGGATGCCTGGTGTTTTACAGTGCCGTCTCGCTGGTCTATATCAGCCTGCTAACGCCCATCGGTGAAGGCCGTTCAATATTGAAAATGCTTCAGAAACCGGTGTTTTATCATCTGTGGTTTTTCTTCGCGCTGATCGGCATTTACCTGCTGTCGCCCTTAATTCAGGTGAAAAGCGTGCGCCCCCGCTATATCGCGGTTCTGGTGCTGGTTGTGGTAGTGCTGGCTAATCCCAATACCATGGATCAGTCGTGGGGACGGTTTCACTGGCTACCGATCAACCTCTATCTGAGCGGAGACAGTATTTATTACCTGCTCTACGCGCTGTTGGGGCGTGCTATCGGCACCATGGAAACAGACCGGCGCGGCGTGACTGCGCTGGCGGTCGTGGCCTTTCTGGCCTGCGTGATCGGTATTATGCTGGGCACCAAACGGGCATTAATCGTCAACGGCGCATTTAACGATACCTGGTATCTCTATTGTGGACCGCTGGTTTTTATCGCGGCCATCAGCGCCCTGCTGGTGTCTAAAAATGCCTTTAATCAACGCACCCTGCCTGGCCTGGCGACGATTTCGCGCTACTCGCTGCCCATCTACGGTTTTCACGCGCTGTTTATCCATTTCATCCGTACCAATCACTACGACGATATGACGCGTCCCTGGTTGGATCTGCCCGCCGTCTTTATGGTCACCCTGGCAGGCAGCCTGCTTCTGGCGATGCTGCTCAGTCGGCTGGACAGGCGCCACTGGGTAACCTGAGGCTAGGTTGTCAGGTTCCAGCCTCGCGCACGCCACAGTTCAGGCAGCGCCGCCATCTCCGTGAAAACCGTGACCAGAGGGTGGTCCAGTTCCGGGTTGTGCGCGTCGGCACAGTAGTAGAACACTGGCATGCCAGCGGCGATTCCGGCCCGCGCCCCCGCTTCAGAATCATCCACTAAAATACAACGCTCAACTGGCACGCGCATTTGCTCTGCGGCGTGAAACATCAGCTCAGGCTCGGGTTTCCAGTGACCAATGTCGTAACCGCTGTACAGGCGCCCGGCAAAGTAGTCCAGCATGCCGGTTAATCCCAGCGAGTGCTGCATCTTCTTGACCGTACCGTTCGATACCACGCACACCGGGACGTTCATCTGCGCCACCAACGCCTTCGCCCCGGCTATCGGCTTCAACTCCAGATCGAAAAGTCGGGCAACTTCACGCCGGTAGGCGGGTTCAAGTTCGTCCAGTGGTAATCTGACCCCATGCGACTCGCTAACGTCACGGATGATGTCATACAGTTTCACCCCTTTGTACTTTTCGAACATCTCCTGCAGGGAGAGCGTAATACCGTAACGGGCAAAGGTGGTGACGTAAGCGCGTGTACAAAGCACTTCGCTGTCTACCAGGGTACCATCACAATCGAAAAAGACGCATTCTGCTGACATCTGACTCCATCCTTTTAGTTGGGTGCCCCTACACTCTACCCTAAGCCTGACGCGTTGTGATAATGGCAATCGGTTGCGAAAAATCATTGTATTGCCCGGGCAAAATCGCCAGGATACGCGCCGGTGAAATTTTCTTCCGGATAAACGGCATGAACAAACAACCCTTTTTTCAGCGCGTATTTAAATTGCAGGAACACGGTACAACGGTTCGTACCGAGGTCATTGCTGGCGTTACCACGTTTTTAACTATGGTATACATCGTTTTTGTAAACCCACAAATTTTGGGTGTGGCAGGGATGAACGCCCAGGCGGTATTCGTAACGACCTGTCTTATTGCCGCATTCGGCAGCATCCTGATGGGCCTGTTCGCTAATCTTCCGGTCGCACTGGCACCGGCAATGGGCCTCAATGCCTTTTTTGCCTTCGTCGTCGTGGGTGCCATGGGTTACTCGTGGCAGGTCGGTATGGGCGCCATTTTTTGGGGCGCGCTGGGGTTGCTTATCCTGACGCTGCTGCGTGTTCGCTACTGGATGATCGCCAATATTCCACTTAGCCTGCGCGTGGGCATTACCGCCGGCATTGGCCTGTTCATTGCTATGATGGGCCTGAAAAACGCCGGCATCATTGTGGCCAACCCGGATACGCTGGTCACTGTTGGCAACCTCAGCTCGCATAACGTGCTGCTGGGTGCACTGGGTTTCTTTATTATCGCCATTCTGGCGTCACGCAATATCCACGCCGCCGTGCTGATTTCGATGATCGTCACCACGGCGATTGGCTGGATGCTGGGCGACGTGAAGTTTGTGGGTCTGTTCTCTGCGCCGCCGTCCATCACCTCTGTGGTCGGTCAGGTCGATATCAAGGGTGCGTTCAATATTGGCATGGCCGGCATCATCTTCTCTTTTATGCTGGTCAATCTGTTTGACTCATCAGGAACGCTGATTGGCGTCACCGATAAAGCCGGCCTTGTCGATGAAAAAGGGACCTTTCCACGGATGAAACAGGCGCTCTATGTCGACAGCATCAGTTCCGTTACTGGCGCGCTGGCAGGAACCTCTTCCGTTACGGCTTATATTGAAAGTACGTCTGGCGTCGCCGTAGGGGGGCGTACCGGACTGATGGCAGTCGTCACCGGCCTTCTGTTCCTGCTGGTCACATTTTTATCACCGCTGGCAGCCATGGTTCCGGCCTATGCCGCAGCGGGCGCGCTGATCTACGTTGGTGTGCTGATGACCGCCAGCCTGTCGCGGGTTAAATGGGACGATCTGACGGAGGCCGTTCCCGCTTTTGTTACGGCCGCGATGATGCCGTTTAGCTTCTCTATTACGGAAGGCATCGCGCTGGGCTTTATTGCTTACTGTGTCATGAAACTTGGCACCGGGCGCTGGCGTGAAATCAGCCCCTGCGTGGTGATTGTCGCGTTACTGTTTGTGCTTAAAATCGCGTTTATCGACGCACACTGAGCGCTCTGAGGAAGTCGTGCGCTGGCGACCTGTTACTGGGTCAGTATGAGGCCAGCGCGCGTCCATGCCGCGTCATCAGACGCATCATTGTCTGCGTCTGCGCCTGACGACTTAGTGCCCGCACGATATCGCTATCCAGGCCGACCTGACTGCGCGCTTCAGCCAGCAGGACGCCCACGGTATTCCCCGCACAGGCAATATTGAAGTCAGGAAGATCGCAATCCGCAAAGGCCGGGCGGCCGATATGACGCTTAACGATGGGGTGGAAGACGATGAAGACCGTAAATACGCCGCATGCGCTGTGCCAGCAGGATACGAACCGCCAGAAATCGCCCTGGACGTTTATCCACAAGATGCTGCGCGCTGTCACTGATGTCGTGCGGGATTGCGCTATAAGCCACCCACTGCCCGAGATTGCCTGTCCAGCGAACAAAATGACCCGCCATCTGTCTCTCCATGACAAGGGGCAAATAATCATCAATCGCAAGATAAGCGCGCGCTCAGGCTACCGCATACAGCTTGCCCTTTTTCAGAAAAGCAGCAGGCTGGAGCCCTCACAACAGGCAGAAGTCACCGGCAGAAACGGGCGTTACGACAAAATCGTAACGCGCTGGGATATCAGACGAACTGGCAGGCTTGCTCAAGACTCAAGCGGGGCAGGCGGGGGGGAAGTTTATCCGGGATGCCATAGCCCAGGTTAATTAACAGATTCGCCTGCCAGGTGGTATCGGCAAAAAAGGCATCGTTAACTTTTAGCGGATCGAAGCCTGACATGGGTCCCGCATCCAGCCCCAGCGCTCGGGCCGCCAGAATAAAGTAGCCGGCCTGCAGGCTACTGTTACGAAATGCCGTCTCTTTAACCAGGTCTGGCGTATTGGTAAACCAGTTACGCGCATCGGCATGTTGAAACAGCATCGGCAGATGCTGATAGAACTCGCTGTCCCAGGCAAGAATAACGGTGACCGGGGCGCTCAGGGTTTTCTCAAGGTTACCGGACGCCAGCGCCGGTTTCAGCTTCTCTTTTCCCTCTGCAGAGGTAATAAAAACGAAGCGTCCCGGAGAGCAGTTTGCTGAGGTTGGGGCCAGGGCAACGAGCTGGTAGAGCTGTTCCAGCAGGGCCTGTTCGACGGGTTTTTGCTGCCAGTGATTATGGGTGCGGGCGTGGTAAAAAAGGGTGTCTAGCGCGGCATTATCAAGCGATGTAGTCATATAACTCTCCAGGGAAAACATCCAGTATTCGACCTATACGGTGAGTTCACGTTTTTGGATGCATTCCAGCCCGTCTCATCGCGTGAAGTACTTGTCGACGTCCCGCTGAAGATACGGCTTCATAACATCCAACTCTACAATAATCTACGCCACAACAACCAATAAGCAACACATGACGCGTTGGCCCGTAAACAGCGACGGCTTCGTTTTACCGGGCCGCTTACGGGACATGTGCAGTGTTATTTGCCGATACAGAAACTGGAGAAAATTCTCCCCAGCAAATCGTCTGAGGTAAATTCACCAGTGATTTCGCTAAGCGCCTGCTGCGCAAGACGCAGTTCTTCTGCCAGCAACTCACCAGCCCAGGCACCCAACAGTTGGGATTTGCCCTGTTCAAGATGCGTAGCGGCAAGCTCCAGTGCCTGCAAATGACGACGACGTGCCAGGAAACCGCCTTCCATATTATCGGCAAAGCCCATGGTCTGTTTCAGATGGTCACGCAGTGTGTCCAGGCCTTCGCTGGTGCGGGCTGACAGCCTGATCAGCGCGTGGCCATTCACGTTAGTCAGTCCCCGTGTTTCACCGGTGATGTCAGCCTTATTGCGTACAACGGTAATCGGCAACTGAGGCGGGAGACGCGCGACAAAATCCGGCCAGATCTCCGCGGGCTCGGTTGCGTCCGTCGTTGTGCCGTCCACCATAAACAGCACCCTGTCGGCCTGTTCAATTTCATGCCAGGCGCGTTCAATACCAATACGTTCCACTTCATCGCTGGCCTCACGCAAGCCTGCGGTATCAATGATATGCAACGGCATACCATCAATATGAATATGCTCACGCAGCACATCGCGCGTTGTGCCGGCAATATCCGTCACGATGGCCGCCTCACGACCGGCAAGCGCATTCAGCAGGCTGGATTTTCCTGCATTAGGGCGGCCGGCAATCACGACCTTCATGCCTTCGCGCAACAGGCTGCCCTGCTTGGCTTCGGCACGCACGGCATCAAGATCGCTGATGACCGTATTCAACTGCCCTTCGATTTTGCCGTCAGACAGAAAATCGATCTCCTCATCGGGAAAATCAATGGCCGCCTCAACATAGATGCGCAGGTGCGTCAGGGCTTCCACAAGATGATTAATGCGAACAGAGAAGGCTCCCTGCAGCGAGTTGACCGCCGAGCGTGCCGCCTGTTCTGAGCTGGCATCAATCAGGTCGGCGATCGCTTCTGCCTGGGCTAAATCGAGTTTATCGTTAAGGAAAGCACGCTCGGAGAATTCGCCCGGTTGGGCAATGCGCAGGCCAGGCAGCGCCACAATACGTTTCAGCAGCAGATCCAGAATCACCGGGCCGCCGTGGCCCTGTAACTCCAGCACGTCTTCACCGGTAAAAGAGTGAGGGCCGGGAAACCATAGCGCGATGCCCTGATCCAGCACGCTACCGTCACTATCGTTAAACGATAAATAGTCGGCATAACGCGGTTTGGGCAGTTTGCCCAGTATCTGCTGGGCAACCTCTGCGGCTCGCGGACCGGAAATGCGCAAAATGCCAACGCCGCCACGTCCGGGCGGGGTTGCCTGAGCAACAATGGTATCGCTATGGCTCATAAATTCTCTCTCACTACAAAAAACAAAGGCGGTCGCTTTGACCGCCTGAGCATAACCGTATTTATCGCGGGAAACCTCCCGCGACGGTCTTACGCTTTCTTCTTGTCGCGACTGTGTAAGCCACGTTTTTCCAGGCCGCGATAAATCAGCTGCTGCTGGAGAATGGTTACCAGGTTACTGACGATGTAGTACAGCACCAGACCTGACGGGAACCACAGGAAGAACACGGTGAAAATCACAGGCATGTAAGTCATGATCTTCTGCTGCATCGGATCGGTCACGGTGGTCGGTGACATCTTCTGAATGAAGAACATGGTGATACCCATCAGAATCGGCAGGATATAGTACGGATCCTGTGCTGACAGATCGTGGATCCACAATACAAACGGCGCATGACGCAGTTCTACCGAGCCAGACAGCATGTAGTACAGGGCCAGGAAGATAGGCATCTGAATGACCAGCGGCAAGCAGCCACCCAGCGGATTCACTTTTTCTGCCTTATACAGCGCCATCATCTCCTGGCTCTGCTTCTGCTTATCGTCACCTAAACGCTCACGCATCGCCTGAATTTTCGGCTGCAGCATGCGCATTTTCGCCATCGAGGTGTACTGCGCTTTTGTCAGCGGGTACATGATGCCACGCACGATGAACGTGATAATGATGATGGAGAAGCCCCAGTTACCGATAAAGCTGTGAATGAACTTCAACAGTTTAAACAGTGGCTGAGAGATGAACCATAACCAACCGTAGTCAACCGTCAGGTCAAGGTGAGGCGCAATCGCGGCCATCTTGTCCTGAATTTCCGGCCCTACCCACAGCGTGGCATCCAGCGTCTGTTGCGCACCTGGCGCGACGGTGACCGGCGCAGATTTATAGCCGATGGCAGCAACGCCATTACCCAGGTTGCTGGTGTAAAGCGTATTTGTCCCCTGCATGCGCGGTACCCATGCGGTCGCGAAATACTGCTGCAACATCGCCACCCAGCCATTGCTGGTGGTGGTATTGAGGTTTTCGTTATCGGCGATGGTATCGAACTTAATCTTTTCGTATTTCGATTCGCTGGTGGAGTAAGCCGTTCCGCGGAAGGTGTGCAGCGCAAAGTTGTTGCTGCCGGTATCACGGTGCTTAGGCAAATCGATGGTCTGCTTTAACTGACCAAACATCGACACTTCCAGCGGCTGCTGGCTGGTGTTGTTAATGTTGTAATCGACATTAACTGCATAGTCGCCACGCTTGAACACAAACGTCTTGGTGTAAACAACGCCGTTTTCAGCGGTGAACGTCATCGGAACACGCAGTTCGCTCTGACCCTCGGCCAGTTCGAAGTGGTCCTGTGCCGTGGTATACAGCGGACGCGCACCATTATTCGGGTTGTCCGGACCATTACGGCCGGTTAAACCGCTCTGCGCCTGGTAAACAAACGACGGTGTGGTTTCCAGCAGCTCAAAAGGCTTGTCAGAACCCAGCTTATCCGGGTAAGTCAGCAGCTGCGCCTGGTCAACATCGCCACCGCGGGTGTTGATCGTTAATGACAGGACATCGGTCTTAACGGTGATCGTTTTACCCTGGCCGCTGGCCGGTACACCCTGGCCTGCAGCATCACCGGCTGCACTGTTTGTGTTCTGCGTGGTCTGGGTCTGCAAAGGCTTCGGAGCATGGTCCGTCTGCCAGGCTTGCCAGATCATGAAAGACACGAACAGAAAAGCGATGAGAAAGAGATTGCGTTGCGAATCCATCGTTAATGTTCTCTGGTATCAAAGGTTTTTGGCGGCACAGGATCGTCACCACCCGGGTTCAAAGGGTGGCATTTTAATACGCGTTTTAAAGTCAACCAACTGCCTTTTATCAACCCGAACCTGCGCAAGGCCTCAATTCCGTATTGAGAGCAGGTCGGATGAAACCGACAGTGTGGCCCCAGCAATGGACTGATGCCGCGTTGATAGACGCGTATCAGGACGATCAGGAACCGCGCGCCAGGCGACAGTGACGACGCCATAATTTCTCCAACGCTTCCGCCAACATACGGTTATCGAGATCGGCAACACCCTTCTTCGCAACCACCACAAAGTCCATCGACGGTAATTCATGTTGACGCAGGCGAAAGCTTTCGCGGGTCAATCGCTTGATCCGGTTGCGTTCGTGCGCGCGTTTCACATGTTTTTTCGCGACGGTCAGACCGATGCGGGGATACCCCAGCGCGTTAAGGCGGCCGAGAATAGTAATTTGCGGCGTGCCAGCCCGTTGTGGCTGCTGAAAGACGAAAGTGAAATGAGTGGGAGTTAACAAACGTAACTCCCTGGGAAATGCGAGCTTACCCATCAGGGTTAGCTTTATTACTTAGAAACGGTCAGACGAGCGCGGCCTTTAGCACGACGACGTGCCAGAACCTGACGACCATTTTTAGTAGCCATACGAGCACGGAAGCCGTGTGAACGGTTGCGCTTCAGTACGGACGGTTGAAAAGTGCGTTTCATGGCGATTTCTACCTAAACTTGAAAATTTTCACTGGGTGACGCGTTTCCGGACCAAAAAAACAGACCGACGCCTCAATGTGTCTTTAATAAAGAGGCGGGATTGTAATAATTGTACAGTCCCGAGTCAATTTACTTCGCTTGTCGCGGTACCAGATAACCCGGATACAGCCCGCTGAGTCCGGGCATTGAGCTTTACGCGACAACGCCGGGGGAAGAATTATACGGGGTCTGCGTTAAAGCGCAAGGATCGCGCAGGATCTTATTGCGATCGACCTGCCGCAGCGGCAGACAAAAACGAGAGATCGTCCGAAAAATTGAATCATTCAGCGCGATCCCAGGTGGTTTTTTCTGCCACAGGCGTAGACTTTCCTTCGCGTTCATGCCCTGTGGATAAAAAGGATAAAAACTGTGTAGAAAGGGAAGATCTCTGTCGCGCTTTGCGCTATGATCCGCCCTTCCTCTGACGATCCTCTAATGATTGCAGGATGGAAAACCGCTGATAGCGGTCGCAGGCGCTTTCTTTCGTCTGTGTCAAAAATGAACGTTTCTTAGATTAGCACCTACTTTTCTTATCGAATTTGTACGAGTGGAGTCCGCCGTGTCACTTACGCTTTGGCAACAGTGTCTTGCCCGTTTGCAGGATGAGCTTCCTGCCACCGAATTCAGCATGTGGATCCGTCCACTTCAGGCTGAATTAAACGACAATACGCTTGCCTTATATGCTCCTAACCGCTTCGTACTCGACTGGGTTCGGGATAAATACCTCAACAGCATCAATGCACTACTGAATGAGTTCTGCGGTGCGAATGTACCTCTGTTGCGTTTTGAGGTGGGCACGCGCCCGGTTCAACAAGCCGCAGCGGTCAGTCAGCCAGCGATGGCCAGCGTCAGCGCGCCGGCTGCACCGGTTCAAAACCGTCCGGCGCCGGCACAAATTGTCCGCCCAAGCTGGGACAAC